>NZ_JACBFQ010000009.1 GCF_021401125.1 Xanthobacter sp. NM-59 | reverse complement strand
GAGGCCGCCGGCGCCGGGGCGGCGGGCAGCCCCGGCCCGGTGGGCACGGGCACGTTGCTCTGCTGGCCCGGGGCGGGCAGGTCGGTATTCTCCTTCACCGCTGCCACCAGCGCGTCCAGCGGCGATTGCGGGCCGGCGAGGTTCTGCAGCACGCCCAGAGCCTGGGGCATGGTGTCGAAGCGGATGGCGGTGATGCGGGAGAGGGCCGCCTGCCATGCGGCGACGTAGTCGCGCACATAGAGGTCCGCGATCTGCCGGGCCAGTGCCTGGGACTGGGGCTGGTCGCCCGTGCCGGTCACCCAGTCGCCGCCGAGCGCGTCCGCCACCAGTACCGGCAGGCGCGGCAAAAAGTAGTTGTAGAAGCCGGCGCGCGTGAACACGCCGGGAATGGCCAGCGCGCCGGAGGCCTGCGCCTGGGCGCCGCCGGCGAGGCTGCGCGTGCCCATCACCTGGGCAAGATCGACGCCCACCAGCTGTGGGTTCTGGTAACCCTCCCGCAGCAGGCGCGCATAGACCTGATCCACCTGCGGCACCTTCGACAGCCGCGCGCGCGCCTCGTCCACCAGCCGGCTGTTGAGCGGGTAGCGGTGGGGCAGCAGCGCCACCAGGGCGTCGAGGTGGCCGGTGAGGGCCATCTGCCGTTCCGGCTCCAGGGGGAAGGTGAGGGTGGCCTCGGTCTTCACCGTCTGCAGCATGGTGGAGCGGTCGAACCGGGAGGGCTCGCCCAGCATCAGATAGCTGGTGAGGGCCGTGCGCATGTCGTCCAGGGCGGCCGGCGTTCCGGTCTGGATATCGTGGGCGATGCGGTTTTCGAGGCGACCGGCAAAGGTCGGCAGCAGGCGGCCGATGAGCAGCTGATCGTAGACATTGCGCGCCGCCGCGCCCAGCTGGGGTGTGGCGGAAAGGCCGAGCAGGTCGGCCCGGAGCCATGACCGGTCGATGCCGGCGGTCGCCGTCAGCTCCGAGCCGGCATCGAGCACCGGGAGCAGCTCCACATAGCTAGGTCGCGACGGCAGGCGCTTCAGCATGCCGTCGAGGTCTTCGAGCGTCTCGCGGGTCTCGCCGATGCGCAGGTCGGCCTGGGAGGTGGCCGAGATCCAGATGGAGCTGAGCGCGAGGGTGAGCGCCGCCGCGCCCACATAGGCGGCCGCCCGCACGGTGGAAAGGCTGCGTTCCAGCTTGCGGTTGACGCCCACCAGCCCCTGCTCGTCGAACACCACATCACTGAGCAGGCGCTTGATGAAGAAGGCTTTTCCCACGCCGCTCTGGCTGCGACGGGAGCTGCCGGAGAGGCCGAAATTGCGGCTCATGGCGCCCAGCAGGCGCTCCACCGGCGCGCCGGCCTGGGTGCCGCTGGTGAAATAGATGCCGCGCAGCAGCGGCCGCATCTCGAACCGGGAGGTCTTGAACACTTCCGCCGCGAAATGTTCGAGCGGCCCGGCGATGCTGGCGAACTCCTTGGGAAAGTTGAACATACGGCAGCGCCGCGCCAGCGTGCGCTCCTGGTGCAGCAGGCGCATCAGCCGGCCTTCCAGCCGCTCCACGAGCTGGAAGAAATTGCGATGCAGCTCCCCTTCAAGCTGGCCGGCGGGCATGTCCAAAGGGAAGGTGGTGCCCCACACCTGGGCGCGGCTGACATCATCCAGCTCGCCGAAATATTCCCCGAACCCGCTCAACAGGTCGCATTTGGTGATGAGCACATAAACCGGCATGGTCATGCCGAAATAGCGCATCAGCTCCTGCAGGCGTTTCTTGACGTGGTCGGCGTGAACCTTCCGCTGGGCCTCGCTGGTGGAGATGATGTCGGCGAGGCTGATGGCGATGATGACGCCATTGATGGGCCGGCGCGGCCGGTGGGTGCGCAGCAGCTCCAGGAAGCCGCGCCAGGCGGCCTTGTCCACCTCGCTGTTCACGTCCTGGGTAGTGTAGCGGCCGGCGGTGTCGATCAGCACCGCCTCGTCGGTGAACCACCAGTCGCAATAGCGCGTGCCGCCGATGCCGGACACCGGGTCGTCGCCCACCCGCTCCGCCAGCGGGAAGTTGAGGCCGGAATTCTTGAGAATGGTGGTCTTGCCGGCGCCGGGCGGGCCCAAAATCACATACCAGGGCAGCTGGATCATGTAATTGCGGCCGGCCTGGTTGCCGATGGCATGCTCCTTGAGCGTGCGCATGGCGCTCTCGAACCGCTCGCGGATGATCTCCACCTCGTCGGACGACTGCTCGCTCGCCAGCAGGGCGAGGCCGTCGGAATCCAGCAGCGTCCGGATAGCGCGGGCATTGGCCCGGCGCGACACATAGATGCGCACCGCCAGCGCCGCGATGGCGAACACGAACAGGCCGGCAATGACCGAGACGCGGGTTCCCGCCCCACGCAGCGGCGCCACGCCGGCGATGCTGACATGCGGCCCCACGAACCACACGAGGATGGCGAGGCAGCACAAGCCCACCAGCATCAGCAGCGTGCGCACCCTGAGGAGATTGGCGACGAGGGCCTGGAACATCGGGCGGCCTCAGGATTGCGGAGCGACAAGGCGGTTGAGGCGCTGCACCACCGGCTCGACGTTCTGCTGAAGGTGGTAGGCGAACATGGAATAGACCGCGAGCAGCAGCACGCCGGTGACGGCGAACACCACCCAGAGCGGCACCGCGCTGGCGAGCTTGCGGCGCGCGGAGACCCCGTGCCAATGGGGCGAAAGCTCGTCCGGCGCGGCCTTTACATGGGCCTGCCAGATGCGGCCGAGTTCCTCGCGCAGCTCGTCGAGCTGATACTGGCCGCCCTCCATCACCCGGTACTTGCCCTCGAAGCCGAAGGCGAGGCACAGGTCGATCAGCTTCAGCAGCGCCAAATGCTGGGCCGGATTGGCGCGCACCCGGTCGACGATGGCGAACACCTTCTCGCCGCCCCAGGTCTCGCAGTGGAACTGGTTGAGCAGGCTGTGGGCGCTCCAGTTGCTGGCGGCGCCCCAGGCGGTGGTCATTACCGCCTCGTCGATCACCGAGCACAGCACGTAGCGGGCCGCGCCCACATCGGCCATGCGGGCGCCGAGCTTGATGGCGCGCTCGTCGAAACGCTTGATCTGGGCCACCGTCTCGGCCCGCAGGGCGGCGACGTCCGCATGCTCCACCGCCTGGCGGAGCTGCGCCACCAGAGCGAGAAGGGGTGTCGCCGCGGCGGCGATGGCCTCTTCCGGCCGGTCCGGATCGGGCAGGGCGGAGAGGTCGGGCAGGCTTGCTTCTGTCGCCGGCTCCGCGCCCGCCCGCGGCTGCGCGGCGTCCGCTGGCCGGCCCGGGCGCGCGGATGAGCCACCCTCGCGGGTGCCGGAGGGGCGGGACACCGGCACCGGCCGGTGGCCGATCACGGTGGGCTCGTCGTCTCCCATATTGGGTTCGTAGCTCACGACTGGCCCGCCCGTATCGCCCAGAATTCAAGGTGCAGATCGGGATATCCGCCGCTCACATGGAACGCGAAGGCGGCCGACCGGGTGAGAGTGCGCCACAATTCGTGGCTCTGATCGAGCTCGAAATAGACAGCGCCCTGAAGATAGGGCAGCTCACGCGGGGCCACCGGCAGAGAGCGCAGCGGAATGCCCGGCAGCTGCAGGTTGACCAGATCGCGGATCTGCTCCACGGACCCCACCTTGGTGGTGGCCGGGAACTGGGTGCGCAGTACCTCGTGGGGGATGCCTGCGCTCGCCACCAGAACGAACCGCCCGCCCGCGAACAGGGTGCGGTCGCTGATGGTGGCGGTGCTGATACCGTAGCCGCGATCCTGCAGCGGCAGCGGCACCACATTGCGCTCGATGACGAGGTTGAGCGCCTGGCGCAGCACCCTGAGCACCGGCTCCAGGCTTGCTTCCAGGTCGTCGTGGACATAAGCGGGCAGGGGCGGGGTGCGGCGGTGCTGGCTGTCGAAGGTGGCAAGGTCGCCCGTCAGCCGCACGAACTCGCGGAACAGCACCTCCGGATGGGTGCCCGGCAGGCGCGCGAAATGCTGGAGCACGGCTTCGGCTGAATTCATCACCCGCAGCAGCAGCAGGTCCAGCAGGCCGGCGCTGTCGGCGGCCATGCGGCTGGGGTCGGTGCGCTCCGCCAACGCCTCGGCGCGCGCATGCACCAGCCCACGCACCTCGCCCAGCACCTCGATGAGGCGGGCGGCCGCCTCATAGTCAAGGCACGGCGGAATGTAGGTGGGCGAGAGCTTCACCTCCCCGGCGGCGGTCACCTCGCTGATGCGCGCCAGCGGCAGCAGGATGAGGCCATCGGCCGGCTCCCCCTCGAACAGCAGGCCCACATTGAGCTGGCCGAGCCGGATTTCCGCCGGCTCGCGGTCCGGCGCGCTGGTGTCGCGCAGGGCCTGGTGGAGATCGCGGAAGCGACGGATGGCGGCGCCCGGCTCCACGATGGCGGGCGCGTCGCCGGCGCGAGCGGGCAAAGCGAGGAAAATGCGGGTTTGCGCAAGGTCCTGCGGCACGCGGCGCGGCACAGGCGGCGGCATCTGGCCGGGAATGTCGATCACCGAGCCGTCGGGCAGCACCGCTTGGCAGCGTGTGAGGGCAAACTGGCCGAGCTTGAGAAGCTGCTCATCGAACGCCACCGCCCGCAGGCCCCACCCATAGGGCGAAAGGCCGCCCACGCGTGCTTCCACGAAATGTTCCAACCACCGGTCGTGTTGTTGGAAATGCTGGGGCTTGACGAACATGCCTTCGGTCCAAAGGGGTTTGCTCGTCACAGACATGCGGCCATGGACTCCGATGCGAGGAATGGGTGGGGGCGCCGGCTCACAGGCCGAACCAGCCCTTGTCGCGGGTGGCGTTGAGCTCAATATTCACGGCAAGGCTCGTCACGGTGACGAGCAGGTAATTGGTCTTTCCGGGCGTGATTTCGGCGAGGGCGCGCCACTGGGCGGCGGAAATGTCGCGGAATCCGGCGATGACGCCGAGATATTTCACATCGCCGGTGATGTCGTGCTCCACCTCGCGCGTGGCGCCGGGCACGATCTCCACTTCCTGCTTGGAGAGCATTTCAGGGCCGAGCCGCTGCACGTCATTGTCCAGAAGCTCGAAGAAGCTCGCGGCCATGAAGTTGGTGGTCGCCTTCAGGTCGTAGATCTTGATGACCACCGGGGAGGGAACGCCCGACTGGTTGGGATTGATGTTCTCATCGGCGCGGACGGTGATCTTGGTCGGGGTGACGACCACCGGCGGCGGCCCGGGCGTCGCGCAGGCACTGGCTGAAAACGCGACCGAGGTGGCGAGGACCCCCCGCAGGGCCTCGCGGCGGGTGAGCTGCGGGGCCATCAGGATTCCTCCCCCTTCGGGTTTCGTTCGTTTTCAGCGCGGGCGAATTCGCGCGCCATCTGCTCGCTGGCGACCACGTCGAGGGCATCGACGAGCCGTTCGTGCATCATCAGGTAGCGGTCCCAAAGCTTCGCCTTGTCGACCTTGCGCGCGAAGATGCCGTTGCTCGGGCCCTCCTCCTCCATGTCGAAGGAGATGGCGGCCGGGCTCACGCGTTCCAGCACATGGGCGATGGTGGCCTGCAGGGCTGCCGGGGCGGCGATTTCATGGCGCTCCATGTCGGCAAGCACAGCCTGGGCGGCGCCGCGCGCCCCCGCCCGCTCGCCCATGGCGCGGGCCAGGGCTTCCTCGGCCGTGGCCGCGGTGCGGAAGGGGTTGTCGGTCGCCTTCGCCCGACCGCCTTGCACGCCCAGCCGCAGTTCGGCCCGCTGTTGGCGCTGCGCGTCGCGGAGGGCGAGCAGGCCCTGAACCAGGGTGCGCAGCAGCGCGCCCGTTTCGCCCAGAAGGCGCCCGCGCTCCGCTTCCGAGAGATGGGTGCCATCCTGGCCGATGAGGGCCCAGAACGCCGCTTCCGATGGCGCTGGCTCGTCCCGTGGGGGCGCGGGCGGAAGCGACGCGGGGGCGCGCTCCACGGGCATCGGGCGGGCCGTATCGGCCGGCGGCGGCAGCGGCCGGGCGGGCGCAGACCTGCCCTTGCCGCGCATGCGCAGCAGCGTCACCATGTCCTCGGGATCGTCGAGGACGGGGGGCGCAGGCATCGCCGCGTCAGGTGCGGAGGCCACCGGAGCCGGGGGCGCGCCGTTGACCAGCCGGGGGATGAGGATGGACAGCTCATCCAGGAAATTCGGGGGAATGACCGCAGCGGCCGCGCCGACATCAGGTATGGCGGGCTGCGCAATCGTCGCCGGTGGGGCGACGGCAAGGATCTGTGGCGCCGGGGGCGTGGGCGCAGCGGACGGAACCGGCGGCGCGGCGGCCCGTGGCCGCTCGGCCGGCTCTCGGGGCGGGAAGGGGGCAGGGGCCGGGGCGTGGAGCGGCGGCTGTGGCGCAGGCTCCCACAGGGCTGCCGGCGCCCGGCCATCTGCCGGCGCTGGGACATCCGAACGCGCCTGCAGCGCTCGCGGCACCTCAAAGGCCTGCGGCACCGCAAAGGCCTGCGGCGCTTGGAATGCCTGCGGCGCTTGGAAGTCCTGCGCCGCACGGGTGTCATGCGGTGCCGGGAATGCCTGTGGCGCCGGGAAGTCGGGCGGCGCTTGAATTGGCTGCGACTCTTGGAAGGCCTGCGTGGCGTGGAGCGACGCTGGTGCCTCGAATTCCGCGGCAGTTGCCGGGGGAAAGGCGGTGGCCGGGATGAAGGGGCGGCTTGCTTCGCGCACGGGCGTCGCGGGCGGCGGCGGGGCGAAGGCGGGATGGGTGCCGCGCGGGCCCAGCAGGTCGCCGCCGGGGCGCTGGCCGATCAATGCGCGAAGACCGGCATCTGTTCCCTCGCCGTTGCGATGGCCGATGCCGAGATCGCTGAAGGGGTTGTCCGCTTCCTGTAGCACGCTCTGGCCATCCAGGGCGGCCAGCGGGTCGCGGCTCACCGGCAGGGCGCCGGCATAAGCGGGAGGCGCGGCGACGGGGTGGGCCGCGGTGGCACCCGGAAGGCCGGGTGCGCGCCGCACAGGCGCCGGCGCCATCGGCTGCTCGCGCGCTGGCGGCAGGGTGGGGGATGGCGCCACCGGCTCTGCACGCACCATCTCCACGCTCATGACGTAGGTGCCGAGATAGAGCAGGTCGCCATTCACCAGAACGGCAGAGTTGCCCCGCCCCAGGGGGGCATCGGTGGTGTTGACGTAGACCCCGTTGGTGGACAGGTCCACGAGGGTGAAGCCGTGGCCGTTGAAGCGAATTTCGGCGTGGCGCGCGGATAGCGTGTGGCTGGGGTCCGGCAGGCACCAGTCACAGGAGCCGGACCGCCCGATGATCCCGCCCGCAGCGTCGAAGTCGTGCGTGGCGCTGGACCCTAGGCCGTGCCCCTGTTCGCTGGTGACGGTCAGCCTCGCACGCAGCACTACGTCCTCCCCCAGCCGCACGAGCCCATCAGGCGGCCCTCGCCGGTGCGGGTCCGCTGCCGAAGGGCTGGAACCGCCATGCGAGACAGAAGTGCCCGATCATGAAAACTGGCAGGGCACATGGGCCGACCTTATCAATGCGAATTGCGACATGGCGATTACAGAACGGCATCTTCGTTGTTCTGTCGGCGGTCAGAACTCAGCGTTGCGCGCGGCCGCGGCGCTCGCCTCCCCCGCGAAGTCCGCGTGTCCCCCCGCCCGCTGCGCGGGCGCCAGCCACGCATTCCAGCCCAGGCGGCTGCCGCCCAGGCCGAAGGCGGGAAGCTCGCCCGGCGCCAGTTCCAGCCGGATGTCGAAGGCGAGCGGGTCCTTCAGGGCCAGCATCAGCAGCTGCAGCACATCCGCGAACAGGGGCTGGTCCGGCAGCAGGCGGAAGAAGGTTTCCTGGTCCAGCGGGCCGATCACGAGGCGGAACTTGCCCATGTGGTCGGCGATGCTCGCGCCGACGATGAAATCCGCGCCGAGTTCGGGCGGCCGTTCCCCGAGGCGAGACTGCTGCTCCCTCGGAATGGTGATGGCGCGCTCCACGAATTCCTCGATGCGCACCGGCAGGCCCGTGCAATGGCCGATGAGGTTGGCGATGATGGAGGCGGAAAGGCTGTAGCAGCTCAACAGCCCCACATAGGGCATGAGCGCGACCCGCTGGTGCTCCGCCTGGCCGGGCAGCAGCCCCATCAGCGCCGCCACCATCAGCGACACGGGATCGCGCGCGCCCTTCTCATAGCGAAGCCCGTGGCGGTGGTGCTTATGGATGCGCGCCAGCAGCGACACCAGCCGGTGGTTGAACAGGTCGAGGAAGGTGCCCAGCACGCCGCCATCGGCCGCGTCATCGATCACCTGTTCCGTATAAAAGGGCGGCAGCGGCGAGGACGGACCCTGAAGCCCCAGGAAATTCACCGTCACGTCCACCCGCGAGCCATCCTCCGCCACCTCGATGTGCTGCACCTCGCGGGCGGGATAGCCAAGGCTTGGATTGGCGCGGAAGCGCACCCGCTCGCGCGCCGGGTCCTGTGTCCCGCCGAAGGCAGGCGCGTGCGGAAAGGCGCTCTCCAGATGGCGCATGAGCGCGAAGAAGGACCACGTTTCCAGCCCCTCCAGGGCGGCCGGCGCGGGGTCGCTCACAGCAGCTGCTTGACGCCCCGCCTCGGTTCCCATTGGTACCTCACATTGCCTTCACTGCCGCGGATGGCGAACTGGTGCACGCTGTTGACGGTGGCGAACGCGGTCAGCATCCGGTCCAGCACGCCGCCCAGCAGGAACATCTCGGCCTCGCCGCCGACCTTGCTTTCCTGGCACACGAGGGTGAAGCGCCGGATGCGCACCGGCATGCCGCGCACCAGGATGTCGCCGGTGGTGTTCTCGAAGCGCTCGAGCCCGGTCAGAAGCAGGGCCAGCCGCTGGCGCATCTGATCGTCGTGGACGGCGCGGAAATCGAGGCTGGAGATGAGCTGGCGCAGGGCCTCCACATTGGCGACCGAGCTGAAATTGCAGGCGAGCGCCGCCACCAGCCGCCACAGCAGCCCGTCCGCCAAGGGCGGGGGAATCTCCGGCGCCACCACGGCGATGTTCTCGAACACCACGCCGCTGGGCGTGTTGTTGCCGGGCTGGGTGATCGCGCCGGCCGGCAGCCGCTCGGCCACCCGCCCATTGGAGCACACGAGCCCGACGGAGACGGTTTCCGCGCGCGGCACCAGGCGTTCGTCCAGCCGGCTGACGAAGGACAGGTAATGGTCGATCCGCCGCCCCGCGACCGCCGGCTTCGCTCGAAGGCGATAATAGGCGGTGGCCGAACGCTCGCCCGGCAGATCGTGGCGGAACGACTCGAACGGCGCGTAGGTGACGCGCTCCGATGAGCCCTGGATATAGCCCGAGACACTGGCCACCGAATGGATGGAGAGGCTGTCGCCCTGGATGGGGGTGAGGCGATATTCGGTCTTGCTGCCATCCACATGCAGGGGGCGCGCATCGGTGCGGAAGAGGTTGATGGCCGGCGTGCAGTTCAGCCGCAGGGTGCCGGGCGAGAGCCGCACATGGGGCGGAAACGGCCGCGCGAACTGAAACGTGAGCTTCAGGCTGCGATCTGGCATTTCGGCCAGCGGCGCCAGGCCTTCGATGTTCAGGTAAAGGAATTTGTCGGGAACGAGCAGATATTCCTGAAGCAGCCGAAAGCCTTCCACTGCATTTCCTGGCTGCGCCAGCACGGCTTCCTCGGGTGCGAAGCCCGCGGCTTTCACGGCTGTGGCGGGCAGCGTCAGCACCGTGTCGTCGCCCCGGCGCACCTGGATGCGGCGCAGATGCGCGAGCATCCACAGATAGAGATGGCCGGCCTGTGCCGGATCGCCTTGGGGGGCCAGGTGCAGGCGCAAGGCGTGGCTGGCGAGCGCGGCGAAGGAGGCGTGGGGCAGGCACTCGAGATCGAGGCTGATCTCGGCGGTGGCCGTGGTGTTCTCCAGCGCCGCGTTCTTCAGCTCGAACGGCAGCACGGCAAGGTCGAAGCAGGTGGTGAAAGGGCAGCTCACGCCCTCGATGGCGCGGGCACGCACCTGCGTGCCGCGCGGCACGGCAAGGGCGCTGCCATCGCTGCCAGGGGCATGGCGAAAGGCGAGTGTGGTGCTGGGCGGCACCGGCTGGAGATAGGCGGGCCAGATCAGGCGCAGCAGATCATGCACCACTTCGGGCAAATCGTCGTCGAGCCGCTGGCGCAGGGTGGCCGTGAGGAAGGCGAAGCCCTCCAGGAGGCGCTCCACATGGGGGTCGCTGGCCTTGCGGGACAGGAAGCTTGCAAGCTTCGGATTCTCCCGCGCGAAAACATCGCCGAGGTCCCGAAGATAGCTGAGCTCGTCCTGGTAATAGCGGTTCAGCGTCATGGGTTCGAGGGCTTCCGGTGGGCCGTGTTCATGTCCGTGCCGCTTCAGTCGCTGACATTTACGTAGCCGTTGTTGTTGAGCACGGTGTCGAACGACAGGCGCTTGGGCCCGTGCTCCAGGGCCAGGGTGGCGTGGATGCGGAAGGCCAGGTGCAGCGGGTTGCTGCGGTCGGGCACATGGCGCACCGAGACGTCCGACAGGCGCGGCTCGAACATATCGATCTGCGCGCGCACCGTGGAGGCGATGATGCCCAGGGCATCGGGAAAACGGCCCACCAGATCATTGAAATCCGGCATGCCCAGATCGGGCCGGGAGAGGCAGCAATCCGCCCGTGAGTTCAATACGTTGCGCAGATTGAGGAGAATGCTTTCGACCAGCTCAGAGAGATCGCCGCCGCCTTCCCCCGGGGCGAGCGGGGACGGGGCGAGGGTTTCGCGCTCCGGTGTCCTCAGCCGCTCCAGCAGCGTGCGATAGGTCATGGCATCGTCCCCGGGCGGAGGCGGGTTGTCCCCGCCTCCTATGACCGATCAGGCCTTGTCGAGCTTGCCCTTCAAGGTGAGCGTGAAGTCGGCGCCCATGTATTTGAAGTGGGGCTGTACAGCCATGGACACGCGATACCAGCCGGGCTCGCCTTCCACGTCCTCCACCGTGATCTGCGCATTGCGCAGGGGCCGGCGGGAGCGCACCTCGGCGGAGGGGTTCTCCTGGTCTGCCACATATTGGCGGATCCACTTGTTGAGCTCGGTTTCAAGCTCCACGCGGGTCTTCCAGCTGCCGATATTCTCGCGCTGAAGCACTTTGATGTAGTGCGCCAGGCGATTGATGATGAACATGTAGGGCAGCTGGGTGCCAAGCTTGTAGTTCAGCTCCGCCGCCTTGCCTTCCTCGCTATTGCCGAAGAATTTTGGCTTCTGCACCGAGTTGGCGGAGAAGAAGGAGGCGTTGTCCGTGCCCTTGCGCATGGTGAGGGCGATGAAGCCCTGTTCCGCCAGCTCATATTCCCGCCGGTCGGAGACCAGGGTCTCGGTGGGGATCTTGGACTGGAGCTGGCCCATGGACTCGAAGGTGTGCAGGGGCAGGTTCTCCACCGCGCCGCCGGACTGCGGGCCGATAATGTTGGGGCACCACCGGAAATTGGCGAAGCTCTCGGTGAGGCGGGTGGCGAAGGCGAACGCCGTGTTGCCCCACAGATAATTGGCGGTGCTGCCCTCGGCCGCCTCGTTATAGTTGAACGCCTTCACCGGGTTGCTGTCCTGGCCGTAGGGCAGGCGCAGCAGGAAGCGCGGGGCGGTGAGGCCCATGTAGCGGGCATCCTCGCTTTGGCGGAAGCTGTTCCACTTGGCGTATTTCGGGCCCTCGAAGATCGACTGGAGATCCTTGAGGTTCGGCAGCTCCTCATAGCTGTCGACGCCGAACATCTGGGTCGAGGCGGCACCGATCACCGGGGCGTGCGACATGGCGCCGACGCTGGCGAGGTACTGCATCAGCTTGATGTCCTGCGCGCCGGGGCCAAAATCGTAATTGGTGATGACCGCGCCCACGGGCTGGCCGCCGAACTGGCCGTATTCGGCCGTATAGACGTGCTTATAGAGGCCAGAGCGCACCACTTCGGGAGAATCGTCGAAATCCGCCAGAAGGTCGTCCTTGGCGACACAGAGCATTTCCACCTTGATGTTCTGGCGGAAATCGGTGCGATCCACCAGGAACTTCAGGCCGCGCCAAGCGGATTCCATCTCCTGGAACGCTTCCGCGTGGAGAACGGTGTCGAGTTGGGCGGACAGCTTCTGGTCGATGGCGGCGATCATCTGGTCGACGGCGGCGCTGTTCACCTTCTCGTCGCCATGGGCCGGCTTCAGCAGCTCGGAGATGAAGGCGGCGACGCCGCGGCGGGCGACGTCATAGCCCTCATCGGTGGGGCGCAGCTTGGTCTCCAGCAGGATCTGGTCCAGCATGGAGGCCTCTTCCAGGGCGACCGCCCCGGCCGGGGCTTCGGCGACGGTTTCAGGCGTGCTCATGGGATTTTCTCCGAAAGGTTCTGTGAGGGGGCTCTTCCGGAGCCGTTCAGGCGGACTTGTCGGTGGCGGAGGTCACCTCGGAGAGGAAGCGCTGGCGGGCGTCCTCATCCTCGATCACGCTCTGGATCATCTTGCGGAAGGCGGGGATGTTGCCGAGCGGGCCCTTCAGGGCCACCAGCGCCTCGCGCAGCTCCAGCAGCGCCTTCAGCTCGGGAACCTGGCGCACGACGGCCTCAGGCTCGAAGTCCTTCAGCCGGTCGAACTTGAGGCTGACGGCCATTTTCTCGTCGCCGGCCTCGTCGCTTAGCCGGTTGGGCACGGAGAGGTCCAAGGAGAGATTGTGGCTCTTCAGGACCTCGTCGAAATTGTCCTTGTTGACGTTGGCAAGCGCGCGTTCTTCCACCGGCCGTTCGTCGGCCTTCTGGGTGAAGTCGCCCACCACCAGCAGCTTCAGCGGAAGCTCGACATCTTCCTTCATGTTGCCGGTGGCGGGGCGGTAGCGGATGTTGACGCGTTCCTTGGGGACGACCGATTCAGCCATGTCCGTGTTCCTCTCGATTGCGGTCAGGCGTGGGCCAGCCGCACGGCGGTGCGAAGATCAAGGCGCGCGAGCCGGCGTTGTGCCGCCTCCACGGCGCCACGCAGGTCGGGAGCGCCCAGCACTTTTTCGGCGGCGGGGTGCCGGTAGGCGCGAAGGGCGAGCCGGGCGCTGCGCAGGGCCAGGCCCGGCTCCCAGGCCTCGAGGGCGCGATGCTCCACCTCGGCTTCCAGGTGCCGCAGCAGCGGCAGGGCGACGGCCGGAATGTCGAGGTCGAGACAGGTCTGCGCCTGCAGCAACTGAAGCTCGAACAAGGCGCGCCCGCTGCTCAACGCGCGGCGCGCGTCATCCAGCCGGTCCAGCGCGTCGCTCTTTCTGCCGGCGCCGATGAGCTCGCGGATTTCATTCGCGAGTCCCGCCAGCTCGTCGGAGGTCGAACCGGTGGCGTCGCCGGTGGCGGGGCCAGACTGCTGCTCCAGCCATGCGCGCGTGGCGGGGCTTGCGAAGGGGGTGCCATCGGCGAAGGTGAGCTCCACCAGCGTCGGCAGCCGGCGCGCGAAGGCGCAGCTCATCTCCACCACCGCTTCGGCGGCCAGGGCATGTTTTCCGCCGAGGGCCGCCAATGCCTCGAACGCCAGGCGGTTGGCGTCCAGCCAGAAGGGCGAGGAACCGATCATGCCTTCCAGCGTGCGCACAAGCGCCTCGTGTTCCCCCACCCGGCCCATGGCCGCGATGCCTTCCAGCCGCTCCGAAGAGGGGGCCATGAGCTGGGTCGCGCCGGCATTGGCGGGGGGCGGAAGGTTGATGTCGAGCCAGGCTGCCGCGCGTGTCAGCCGATAGCTGCGCGGATCCGCCAGATTGGTTTCGCGCAGCTGGCGTGCGTGCTGGCGCATGCTGTCCGCCAGGCCGCCAATGGCGCGGTCGAGCTCCGGGCCCGTCGCATTCGGCACCATGGGGGGAGCCGGGGGAGGCGGAGCGGCGGGGCTGGCGGGGGACGGTTCCGTTGAGGCCGGAGCGGTGGGGGAATGACCTGCCGCGGGCGGAGCGGACGGCGCCGGGGCGGCTTCCTGAGTGGCGGTGCGCTCGGCCTGCGCCGCGGCGGCGGCCTCAGCCTGCCGGGCCTTTTCTTCGGCTTCGGCGGCGGCCTGCTCGGCCTGCGCGAGGAGGTCGCGCACGTCCGCCACCTTGGGGCGCACCGCGCGTGTCAGGTCGCCGAAGGCGATCTGCTCCTTGATCAGGCGCTGGGGCAGAAGGGTGTTCAGCTCCTCCAGAAGGTCGCCGGCATGGAGAATGGCGGCGGCATCGTCGAGGCGCGTGGGCAGCGCCGACACCACGGGAACGAGGCGCGACACCATCCATTCCAGGGCACCCACACGGGCGCGCTCACGCTTTGGGGGGATGATGTCCCACCAGTCCCGCACCATCGGCGCGAGAGCGTCGAGGCCCACTGCCAGGCCGCGCCATTGCTCGGTCTGCGTCAGTGCAAGGGTGGTCCAGGCCGCCACCAGCAGGTCGCGCCCCTGGTTGGTCAGAAGCTCCAGGCCCAGCTGGGCGACACGCGCCCATGGCACGGCGGCCGGGCCTTCGGTCTCGATGAGCCGGACGTCCGCCTCGATCTCGTCGAAGACAGGCAGGCCACGCACGTCGCCGCCGACGGCCGATTGCGGAGACAGGGGCAGAAGCAGCGTGACGCTACGCGCATCCTCGAAAACCGGGATGGGAAAATCGCTCATGTCCGGCCGCGCCTGCTCCAGCCCGCTCCACGGTCAAAATGGAGCGCTGGGCGGTTCTCTGTGTTTTGGCTGACAGCAGCATGAAGCTGATATTGCGCTTCTGCGACGCTCGCCGCGGCCCGCACAAGGCTTGCATCCATGGGCTGTGCGATCGGGGATGCGCATCCGTTTGCGTGGCGCACGCGGGGGCGCGCGGACGTCCCCGCGCTACGCTCCCGCCGATGCCGGGGCCCGGCAGGGGCGCGTGTCGCTTCCTTGATCGACCAGGGGCTGGGCGGACGCGGTCCCGCGCCTCTCACACAATCGGTGCCGGTCTTTGACCTGTGCGAGGCGCATGGGTTCAGACGCCGCGCGGTCCTCGCCAAAGGCCCCGCAGTCCGGCTCGTGAAGCGCTGACGTCAGCGGGTGGAGAGGGGCAGGGGCGGCGGCGGCGTGGTGGCGCCGGGGCCGAGCGAGCGCTGCACCATCACGCTGTCGGCCCAGCGGCCGTAGCGATAGGCCACGGCCGGCAGGTGGCCCACGCGGGCGAAGCCCACCCGCTCATGCAAGGCGAGGGAGGCGGCATTGTCGGCGTCGATATAGCCGATCATCTGCCGGAAGCCGGCCGCCGCGCAGGCATCGATCAGCGCGCCGATGAGCCGCCCGCCGACCCCCTGGCCCACATGCTCGTGGTGAATGTAGATGGAGTGCTTCACCGTGTAGCGATATGCGGGCCGCTTGCGGAACGGCACCACATAGGCATAGCCCAGCACCTGCCCGTCCATGGTGGCGACGAGGTGGGGCAGGCGGCGGTTCTTGAAGTTCTTGCGGCGCTCGCGCAGATCGTCCGGCTCCGGCGCGCCATCGTCGGCCACGCCTTCTTCCACGCCCCGGCGGATGTGGCGGCGGTAGATGGCCAGCATGGCATCAATGTCGCCGTCCTGCGAGGGACGGATGACGATGGCGCCCGTCTTCAAATTGTCCTGCTCCATGACCAAACCTTGAGGCTGTCTTCCCTGACATCATCGGCCACGATCTGCGGCCGATGCGTGGTTTCCTTGCTGCCCCGCGTCCTCGCGAGCGCTATTGCGCCACCACATAGGTGTGCAGGGTGACGCGGCCGGCGGCGTCAGTCTCGCGATAGACCCCCTGGATCTCCACCTCGAAGCCGGGGAAGGTGTTGAAGCAGGCTTCGAACATCTTGAGATAGTCGATCATGGGCTTGGCCCGCTCCGTCAGCCTCTCGCCGGGCACGATGGTGGCGATGCCCGGCGGATAGACCACGAACGGCGTGGTGGCCACGCGGCCGAAAATGTCGCCGATGGGCAGATAGTCCACATCATTGCGCACCAGGCAGCGGGCGGCATCGTGGGGCGACATGGCGATTTCCGGCAGGTGCTCGGCCCGGAACTGCATGGCCTGGAGGGCGCTCACATTGGCCTCGCGGAAGAAGCGGTGCATCTGGGTGCACAAATCCTTCAGCCGCACGCCCGCATAGCGGGTAGCGCGGCGGCGGAAGAATTCCGGGATCGCCTCTTCCAGCGGGGCATTGTCGTCATAAAGCTTCTTGAAGGCGACAAGCCCCGAGATGAGCGTGCCGGCTTTGGAAGCCTCCACGCCGGGCGTGAGCAGGAACAGCAGCGAATTGAGGTCGTTCTTCTCCGCCACGATGCGGTTCTCGCGCAGATATTGCGCGACCACCGGAGCGGGAATGCCCTGCTCCGCATAGCCGCCGGTGGCGGGGTCGAAGCCGGGGGTGAGCAGGGTCAGCTTGTTGGGATCGGTGATGGCAAATCCCGGCTCCAGGTCCGGAAAGCCATGCCAGGAGGCGCCCGGCTTCAGTTCCCAGAAGGACGGGTCGGTGGCGAGCAGGTCGGTGGAGACGCTCTCCCACGGCACCTCATGCACGCCACCGGGGCGCGCGGCATCGGGGATCTGCACCCGGTCGGGCACGAACGGCTCGAAGAACCAATGGCGCTCGCGGCGCTGCTCCTTCTCCTCGAACTCGCGCTTCACGGCGCGGATCTTCTTGCGCAGCTCGATGCCCAGGCGAATGGTGTCATCCCACAAGACTTCGCCCGAGCGGCCCTTCATCATCTGCGCGCCCACGTCCAGGGAGGCGAACAGGGGGTAGAAGGGCGAGGTGGAAGCGTGCTGCATGAAGCTTTCATTGAAGCGCCGGTGCTCCACCCGCCGCTTCTGGCCGGTAATGTGCCGGTCCTTCATGTGGATCTGCGAGGCCTGGGAGAAGCTCGCGAGCTGCTTGTGGGTGGACTGGGTGGCGATGATGCCGGGGCTGTCGGGCCCCAGATCCTTCAGCCCCATGGCGAAGCGCCCCGCATAGAGCGGGTGGAACTTCATGAAGCCGGCCCACGCCTCGTCGAACATGATGTAATCGCACAAATGGCCGATCTTCTTCAGGATCATCTCGGCATTGTGGATGGTGCCGTCATAGGTGCACTGCTCCACCACCGCCACGCGGAACGGGCGCGGCTTCTTCCATGCCTCCGGGTCTTTCACCAAAGGATGGGTGCGGATGCGCTCGCGCAGGGCTTCTTCGTCGAAGGCGGAGAAGTCCATGGGGCCGATGAGGCCATGGGCATTGCGCCGGGTCGGCACATAGACCGGGATGCCGCCGGAGATCATCAGCGCGCCATGGTGGGCGGCCTTGTGATTGTTGCGGTCGAACAGGACGATGTCGCCATCGGTGACGAGGGCGGAAAGGGCCACCTTGTTGGAGGTGGAGGTGCCGTTCAACACGAAATAGGTCTTCTCCGCGCCGAAGATCTTGGCCGCTTCCTTCTGCGCCGCCAAGGCCGGCCCCTCATGGGTGAGCAGGTCGCCGAGGTCGAGCACGGAATTGTCGAGATCGTCGCGGAACACCGCCTCGCCCAGATGCTCCATGAACACCCGGCCGATGGGGCTGCGGGAATAGAAGACGCCGCCATTGTGCCCCGGACAGGTCCAAAGCTGGTTGCCTTCCTGGGCATAGTCCACCAGGGCGCCGAAGAAGGGGGTCTTCAGCGTCTCGGCATATTTCTTGAGGCGGCTGATGAGGTTCTTGGCGATGAAAGCGGGGGTTTCTTCCGAGAGGAAGACATAGCCGTCGATGAAGTCCAGCACCTCGACGGGAACATCTTCCAGCCGCTTGCGCCGGATGAGCAGGAGGATGGGGAAATCGAGGCCGCGCCGGCGCATCAGGTTGATGAGGGCGGCGGTCTTGCCCTCCAGGCCCTTCTTGCCCCAATCCACCATCATGCAGCCGATGGCGGCGTCGGTCTGCACGGCGATCTCGGCGTCTTCCAGATTGCGCGCCCGCACCACCTCGAAGCCGGAGCGCTCGATCTCCGCGACGATCTGATTATAGCGGGCGCCCTCCAGGTCCTCCGCATCGAAGGCCGGGGTGGCGAACAGGAACGTGAAGCGTCTGAAATAATCCATGGGGCACCCGCGCTGATCCGGCCGCAGATGTCCTTGTCTTCGATGACAGGACCACGACAGCGGCCGCCGATCCGGCGCGCGATGCTAGGGGCATCTTTGGGGCGGGCGAAAGGCGGGGGCGGGTGACGCAGGGGCGGCTCATGGCCGGAGGCCGACGCCGTACGCGGGATGCACGGCCGGCCCTTTTCAGCGCCCGCCGCGCCGGTTCCGCATTTTCTCTCCCGCGTGCGGGGGAGGGTGAGGGAGGGGGCCTGCGCCGGCTGGATCATGCCGAAAGGTCGGATCTGAAGGCGCAAATGGCCCTCGACGCAGCGCCCTTTTCCGTCGTTGCGGATGTTGCCCCCACGTTTCTGCCCCCCGTCCCCAACCCTCCCCCGCAAGCGGGAGAGGGAGCAAGAGGGCGCGGGCAGGGCCCTTGTCAGGCCAGGAGGTCGTAGCGATCGGCGTTCATCACCTTGGTCCAGGCGGCGATGAAGTCGGTCACGAACTTCTCCTTGTTGTCGTCCTGGGCATAGACCTCCGCATAAGCGCGCAGGATGGCGTTGGAGCCGAACACCAGGTCGATGCGGCTGGCGGTCCACTTCACTGCGTCGCTCTTGCGATCGCGGATTTCGTAGAGGCCATTGCCGGTGGACTTCCAGGTGTTGCCCATGTCCGTGAGGTTCACGAAGAAGTCCGTCGTCAGGGCGCCCTCGCGGTCGGTGAACACGCCGTGCTTGCTGCCGCCGTAATTGGCGCCCAGCACACGCAGGCCGCCCACCAGAACCGTCATTTCCACGGCGGTGAGGCCCATGAGCTGGGTGCGATCCAGCATCAGCTCCTCGGGGCTGACGATGTAGTCCTTCTTCAGCCAGTTGCGGTAGCCATCATGGATGGGCTCCAGCACGCCGAAGGAGTCCGCGTCGGTCATGGCGTCGGTGGCATCACCCCGGCCGGGGGTGAAGGGCACCGCGACGTCGAAGCCCGCGGCCTTGGCCGCCTGCTCCACGCCAACATTGCCGGCGAGCACGATCACGTCGGCGATGCTCGCCCCGGCCTTCGCCGCGATGGGCTCCAGCACCGCCAGCACCCGGGCGAGGCGCTCGGGCTCGTTGCCCTCCCAGTCCTTCTGCGGGGCGAGGCGCAGACGCGCGCCATTGGCGCCGCCGCGCATGTCCGAGCCGCGGAAGGTGCGGGCGCTGTCCCAGGCGGTGGCGATCATCTCGGCGCCGGAAAGGCCGCTGGCCGCGATGGCGGCCTTCACTGCAGTGACGTCATAATCGGTGCGGCCGGCCGGCACCGGATCTTGCCAGATGAGATCCTCGGCGGGCACGTCGGGGCCGATATAGCGGGCCTTGGGGCCCATGTCGCGATGGGTCAGCTTGAACCAGGCGCGGGCGAAGGTGTCCTTGAAATATTCGGGGTCCGCCATGAATTTCCGGCAGATGGCGTTGTAGATGGGGTCCATCTTCATGGCCATGTCGGCGTCGGTCATCATGGGGTTGTGACGCTTGGTAGGGTCGCTGGCATCAAGGGGCTTGTCCTCCTCCTTGATGTCGATGGGCTCCCACTGGGAAGCGCCGGCCGGGCTCTTGCGCACCTCCCATTCATGGTTGAACAGCATCTCGAAGAAGCCCATGTCGAACGTGGTCGGGTGCGTGGTCCACGCCCCTTCCAGGCCCGAGGTGACGGCGCGGCTGGCGAGGCCGTGCTGGTCGGGATTGGCCCAGCCGAGGCCCTGCATGTCGACGTCGGCGGCTTCAGGTGCGGCGCCGAGCTTCTGGGCGTCGCCATTGCCGTGGGTCTTGCCCACGGTGTGGCCGCCGGCGGTGAGGGCTGCGGTCTCCTCGTCGTTCATGGCCATGCGGGCGAAGGTCTCGCGCACCTGGGCGGCGGTCTTCAAGGGGTCGGGATGGCCGTTCACGCCTTCCGGGTTCACATAGATGAGGCCCATCTGCACGGCCGCCAGCGGGTTCTCCATGGTGGCGGGATCATCCACATCGCCGTAGCGGTTCTCGCTGGGGGCGAGCCATTCCTTCTCCGCGCCCCAATAGGTGTCCTTCTCCGGACCCCAGATGTCCGCGCGGCCGAAGCCGAAACCGAACGTCTTCAGGCCCATGGTCTCATAAGCGATGGTGCCGGCCAGCGCGATCAGATCCGCCCAGCTCACCTTGTTGCCGTACTTCTTCTTGATGGGCCACAGCAGGCGGCGGGCCTTGTCGAGGCTCACATTGTCCGGCCAGGAGTTCAGGGGGGCGAAGCGCTGGTTGCCGGTGCCGGCGCCGCCGCGCCCGTCCGCCACGCGATAGGAGCCGGCCGCGTGCCACGACATGCGGATCATGAGGCCACCATAATGGCCCCAGTCCGCCGGCCACCAGGTCTGGCTGTCGGTCATCAGCGCGCGCATATCGGCCTTCAGCGCCTCGAAGTCGAGGGTCTTGACGGCTTCGCGATAGTCGAAGGCCTTCCCCATGGGGTCGGTCTTGGTGTCGTGCTGGGAGAGGATGTCCAGGTTCAGCGCCTTGGGCCACCAGTCCATGTTGGATTCGCCCACTTCCGTGATGGCGCCATGCATCACGGGGCATTTGCCGGTCGGCTTCATCTCGTTCATGCCCATTACCTCCGAAGTGCTTCCTGGTTCTCGATGACCGACGCACGCGCCGGTGATCGCATCTCCACGGGGAACAGGTCCGCCGCGGCAAAACGGTTCCATCACCGCGCGGCTTCCGTCTTTCCATAACGAATAACCGCCCTATTTCATAAACAAAATTTGTATTTTCTAATGAATGTGATATGATAATCTTATGACTGAAATCTCCATGAAGCAGCTTCGCTATTTCGAGGCCCTGGCCCGCCATGGCCATTTCGGTCGCGCGGCGGAGGCGTGCGCGGTGTCGCAGCCGGCTTTGTCCATGCAGGTGAAGGAGCTGGAGGAGAGCCTGCGCGCGCCGCTGGTGGAGCGCGGCGCGCGGCAGATCCGCCTTACCCCCCTCGGAGAGGAGCTGGCGCGGCGGGCGCGGGACATTCTCCAGGCGGTGGACGAGCTGGATGAGCTGGCGCGCTCATCGCAGAACCTGCTTTCCGGCCGACTGCGCATGGGCGTCATTCCCACGGTCGCGCCCTATCTGCTGCCGGCGGTGATCACGCGCGCGGCCGAACGCTTCGCGGAGCTGGAGCTGCTGCCGCGCGAGACGATGACGCAGAAGCTGGTGGCAGACCTTGTGGAAGGGCGGCTCGACACCGCGATCGTGGCCCTGCCGGTCTCCGAGCCTGCCTTGGAGGAGCGGGCGCTGTTCGATGAGGAGTTCGTGCTGGTGCGCCCGGCGCGGGACCGGGCCAAGGCGCTGCCCACCCTGCAGGCCCTGCGCGAGATGCGCCTGCTTCTGCTGGAGGAGGGGCACTGCTTTCGCGAACAGGCGCTCTCCTTCTGCCAGATGCCGTCCCACCCCCCGCGCGATCTCATCGAGGGCAGCTCGCTGACGACTTTGGTGCAGATGGTGGGGGCCGGCCTGGGCGTCACCCTGATCCCGCAAATGGCGGTGCCTCTGGAGACACGCTGCGCCACGGTGTGCGTCGCCCGCCTGCCGGAGCCGCGGCCCTCGCGAACCATCGGGATGATCTGGCGCCGGACCAGCCCGCTATCGGCGCAGCTGGACCAGGTGGCGCAATTGGTGCGCGAGGCCGGCCTTGCCGCCGTCACCGCCGGCCTGGACGGCGCGTAAATGGCCTTTCGGGGTTTGTCGACTATCCCCCGCGCGGTAGATTTTGAGCGCGGGCTTTCAGGGGCTGGCCAGTTCTCCAGTCGCGAGCGCAAGTCGCCGAACGTGGCGTCTCAAAGCAAATTACTTCCAGCGTTCATTTTTTTGCCCGGCGTCTGGAGCCGGGGTGCGCGAACCTGTTCCCCCCGGAGCCTCTGGTGCGAGCGGGCCGAACTCTATGCCGGCGGTGGTCTGCAACGCCACCGTCGCCGCCAGGGTGAAGGTCGCTTGAAGGCTCTCCCGATCGGCATCATCGTTCGTTCGGCTTGGTTGAAGAGCGACCAGGACGATGGCCCTCGCTCCCCATGAGCCTGGCCGCCACGGTGCCGATGAACACGGCCGAGCCGTGCGCGAACACCGTGCGCGGCGGGCGGAGCCCGCGGCTGCCGGCAGCCCCTCGGGCGCGGGTGGGCGCGCGTCGCGTCGCGGTGCAGTGCGTCCCGTGTTCCGGCTCCCGCCTTGAGAGCGATGCCCGGCGGCGGGATTGTGGGTGATGGCAGGCGCCGCGACACCCCGGTTGATGTTCATTTGAATGTCGCAGAACTGACGCCTTAGCTTCAATGAGGCCGGATACGGTCCCGCCAATGTTCGATTGAACATTGCGATGGACGGGAATGAACATCACTTCGCGGCAGCAGGACATTGTGGAGCTGGCCCGCCAGGGCGGCTTCCTGAGCATCGAGCAGCTTTCCGAGCATTTCAGCGTGACCCCGCAGACCATCCGGCGGGACATCAACTGCCTGTGTGACGCGAACCTGCTGCGTCGGCGGCGCGGGGGCGCGGAATACATGGAGGCGCCCCGGCTCAACCTGCCCTATGCCTCGCGCCGCATCATGCATCCGCGCGCCAAGGAAGCCATTGGCGACCTGGTGGCCGGCCTCATTCCCAATGGCGCCTCGGTGTCGTTCGGCATTGGCACCACGCCCGAATTCGTGGCGCTGGCCATGCAGGGCCACGAGGACCTGACCGTCCTCACCAACAATCTGAGCGTGGCGATGGCGCTGAGCGTGACGGCCTCGAACCGCATCATCCTGCCCGGCGGCCCTGTGCGCCTGCCCGACCGCGACATGCTCGGCCCCCATGTGGAGGAGATGTACCGCAATTACCGGGTGGATTTCGGCATTTTCGGCGTCGCCGGCATCGAGCCGGACGGCACGCTGGTGGATTTCGACCGGGACGAGGTGCTGGCCCGCACCGCCATCCTGGAAAGCTGCCGCCGCTCGGTGCTGGTGGCCGACATCAGCAAGTTCGGCCGGCCGGCCCCCGCACGCGGCGGGCACATTGCCGATGTCCACATGGTGGTGCTCGATGCCGCGCCCCCTTCCGCCTGCGCGCCGCTGTTCGACGCGCCTGATGTGGCGGCGCGGCTGCAGGTCGCGGCCTTTGGCGTGGGAGCCTGAACATGGACGGAACGGCTTCCGATTTCGTGCGGCTGGATCGGGTCACGCGCACCTTTCCTGGTGGCGGCGGCGTGGAGGATCTCTCCATCTCGGTTCCCCGCGGCTCCTTCACGGTGCTGCTCGGCCCCTCGGGCTGCGGCAAGTCCACCACGCTGCGGCTGATCGCAGGGCTGGAGACGCCCGATCGCGGGCGCGTGGAGATTGGCGGGCGCGACGTGACGGGACTGGCGCCCTCGGCGCGGGGCCTGTCCGTCGTGTTCCAATCCTACGCGCTGTTTCCCCATCTC
Source organism: Xanthobacter sp. NM-59 (assembly GCF_021401125.1). Lineage (GTDB taxonomy): Bacteria > Pseudomonadota > Alphaproteobacteria > Rhizobiales > Xanthobacteraceae > Xanthobacter. The sequence continues at coordinate 228,382 of NZ_JACBFQ010000009.1, read as the reverse complement.
TCGGTGGCGGAAAATATCGTGTTCGGGCTCAAGGTGCGCCGCGTCGGCCGGGCTGTGCGGGAGCGCAAGCTTGAGGAGGCCCTGGCGCTCACGGGGCTGGAGGGGCTGGGGGATCGCAAGCCCGCACAGCTCTCCGGCGGCCAGCGCCAGCGCGTGGCCCTCGCCCGCGCCATCGTGGCCGACCACCCCCTGTGCCTGATGGATGAGCCCCTTTCCAATCTGGACGCCAAGTTGCGCCACAGCGTGCGCCAGGAGATCCGCGCCCTGCAGCGCCGCCTGGGCATGACGGTGGTCTACGTGACGCACGACCAGACCGAGGCCATGGGCATGGCCGATCAGGTCATTCTCATGCGCCAGGGCCGGGTGGAGCAGCGGGGCGCACCGGCCGAACTCTATCAGCAGCCGGCCACGGCCTTCGCCGCCGGCTTCATCGGCTCCCCGCCGATGACGCTGATCCCCGCCGCGGCCCTGCCGGGGGTGCCGGTGCCCGCGGAGCGAGCGCGCGAGGGGGTGCTGGCGGGCATTCGCGCGGAGGAGCTGAGCCTTCTGGCGCCGGGCGCCGGGTCGCTCCCCGCCACCGTTGCCGCGAGCGAGTTCCTGGGCGCGGAAACCTTCGTCTATCTGCGGCTGGAAGGCGGAGCGGAGCTGATTGCCCGCGTGCCCGGCCGCGTGGAGCCCGCAGCCGGGAGCGCCGTCTCGGTGGCCTGGGGCGAAGGCGCCATCCACTGGTTCGACCGCGAGAGCGGCCGGCGCATCCCCTCCGCCCAACGGCCCGACGGCGCCGTGGGCTGACCCTTCTCTTTTCACCCGTGTACGCGTTCCCAAAAGGCAGAGGACACGACCATGAGACGCTTCTTCACCGCCGCCGCCATGGCCGCGGGACTGTTCGCCGCCACCACGGTCTCGGCTTTCGCGAAGACCGAGCTCACCATGTATTACCCGATCTCCGTCGGCGGCCCGCTGACGAAGGTCATCGACGGCATGATCGAGGGGTTCGAGAAGGAGAACCCCGATGTGGACGTGAAGGCCGTTTATGCCGGCAATTACGACGACACCCGCGTGCGCGTGCTTTCGGCGCTGAAGAGCGGCCAGCCGGCCCAGCTCTCGGTGCTGTTCTCCATCGACGTTTATGATCTCATCGAGCAGGACCTCATCGTGCCGTTCGATGATGTGGTGAAGAGCGATGATGAAAAGGCTTGGCTCAGCAGCTTTTATCCCGCGCTGATGGCCAATGGCCAGGTGGAGGGCAAGACCTGGGGCATCCCGTTCCAGCGCTCCACCATCGTCATGTACTACAACAAGGAGATGTTCAAGGAAGCCGGCCTTGACCCCAACGCCCCGCCCAAGACCTGGGACGAAATGGTGGCCATGGGCAAGAAGCTCACCAAGGACGGCCGCTACGGCCTCATGGTGCCGTCCACCGGCTATCCCTATTGGATGTTCCAGTGCTTCGCCATCCAGAACGGCAAGGAGCTGATGAGCAAGGATGGCGCCAGCGTCTATTTCGATGACCCGGCCGTCATCGAGGCGCTCGACTTCTGGAAGTCCTTGTCCACCGACGCGAAGATCTCGCCCGCCGGGCTCGTGGAATGGGGCACCCTGCGCCAAGCCTTCGTGCAGGGCCAGACGGCCATGATGTGGCATACTACCGGCAACCTCACCGCCGTGAAGAAGGAAGCGAAGTTCGACTTCGGCGTGGCCGAGCTGCCGGCCCACAAGCGCCCGGGCTCGCCCACCGGCGGCGGCAACTTCTACCTCTTCAAGAACGCCAAGCCGGACGAGCGCGCCGCCGCCTTGAAGCTGATCCGCTACATGACCGCGCCCGAGCGGGCGGCTGAGTGGTCCATTGCCACCGGCTATGTGGGCGTCAGCCCCGCGGCCTATGAGACGCCGGCGCTGAAGGCCTATGGCGAGCAGTTCCCCCAGGCTTTGGTGGCCCGTGACCAGCTGAAGGTCGCCATCGCCGAATTCTCCACCTGGGACACCGCCCGCGTGCGCGAGGCCCTGAACAACGCCATTCAGGCCGCCCTGACCGGCACCAAGACCCCGGCCGAGGCGCTGAAGGGCGCCCAGGCCACCGCCAACGGGCTCCTCAAGCCCTTCAAGCACTGACACGCCCTTTAGGAACACTGCGGGGGCGGGTCATCGCCCGTCCCCGTGCTGCGAAGAAGCCCCCATGCCCGACGCTCTCGCCCCGGACCCCATCGCGCGCCAGCAGCGCCGCCTCCAGGCCCTTTATGGCTGGATGCTGCTCTCGCCCGCGCTGATCCTCCTGACGGTGTTCGCCTTCCTGCCCGCCTTCGCCACGGTGTGGGGCAGCCTTTATTCGCGCGGCACCGCGCGCCGGCCGGCGGTGTTCAACGGCCTTGAGAACTATGCCGACCTCGCCGCCGACCCGACCTTCTGGACGGTGCTGGGCAACAATTTCGTCTATGCGGCGGTGACCATTCCCGTTTCCATCGCCCTGGCGCTCGCCATGGCGCTGTGGGCGGATTCGCGCATTCCCCTGCGGGGCTTCGTGCGCAGCGCCTATTTCACACCGACCGTGCTGCCCATGGTCGCGGCGGCGAACCTGTGGCTGTTCTTCTACACGCCGGGCCTCGGCGTCATCGACAGCTTCACGTCCCTGTTCGGCCTTCCCGCCGTGAACTGGCTCGGCCAGCCGCAGACCGCCCTGGGCGCGGTGATGGTGGTGACGGTGTGGAAGGAGGCGGGCTTCTTCATGATCTTCTATCTGGCGGCGCTCCAGACCATTCCGCCGGACCTCAAGGAGGCGGCTTTGGTGGAGGGGGCTTCGCGCCTCACCTATCTGCGGCGTGTCCTGCTGCCGCTGCTGATGCCCACGACCGCGTTCATCTTCATCAACGCCCTCATCAATTCGGTGAAGTTGATCGATCACCTTTTCATCCTCACCAAGGGCGGGCCGAACAACGCGACCAAGCTCGTCCTCTATTGGATCTGGGAGATGGCCTTCTCGTATTTCGACCGGCCCCACGCCGCCGCGATGACGGTGCTGGTGCTGCTGGTGCTGGGCGCCGTCGCCGTCTTCCAGTTCGCGGTTCTCGACAAGCGGATCCACTACCGATGATGCCTTCATCCCCCGCCCGACCGATCCGCTGGAGCGCGGCGCTGGAGGCGATCGGCGCCTGGCTGCTGGCGCTGGTGTGGATCGCCCCGCTTCTGTTCGCCCTGTGGGCCTCCCTGCGGGCGCCGGGGCAGGCGCTGGATTTCTCCCTGGCCGCGCCCTTCACCTTCGAGAATTATCGCGCGGCCTGGGCGGCGGCGCCGTGGCCCGTCTATGCCCTGAACACGCTGGCGCTGGTGTCGTTCACCCTGGTGGGGCAGCTCGTGCTGTGCACCCTGGCCGGCTACGCCTTCGCCCGCTTCCGCTTTCCGGGGCGTGAGGCGCTGTTCGTGCTGGTGCTGCTGCAGCTGTTCGTGCTGCCCGAGGTGCTGATCGTCGAGAACTACGCGATGATTTCGCGCCTGGCCCTGCTCGACACCATCGCCGGCATGGGCCTGCCTTATGTGGCGAGCGCCTTCGGCATTTTCTTGCTGCGGCAGGCCTTCAAATCGGTGCCGGTGGAGCTGGAGGAGGCGGCGCGGGTGGAGGGCTGCTCCTGGCTCGGGGTGCTCTGGCGGGTCTATGTGCCGGCCGCGCGGCCGGTTTATCTTGCTTACGCCCTGGTTTCCGTCGCCACCCACTGGAACAACTTCCTGTGGCCGCTGATCGTGACCAACACGCCGGGCAGGCGGCCACTGACAGTCGGCCTCTCTTTGTTCGGTGCGCCCGAGAGCGGGGTGGACATCTCCGTTATCAGCGCGGCCACCATCATGGTGGTGGCGCCGTTGCTGATCGCCTTCCTCATCTTTCAGCGCCAGTTCATCCAGGCCTTCCTGCGTGCCGGGATCCGTTGAAGGGGGAAGACAGATATGCGTGGGTATCCACCGATACGCGCGCGGATTTTCCGAATGCAACCGCGTGTTATACTTTATGGCGGCTGCCGATCTAAAGCTGTTCGTCTTCAGATGACTATTTTCTGTGCAAGAAGTCCGTGAGGTTGATTCTTACCTCCACGGCAAAGTGATACCGGAATGCCACAATGTGAAACAAATTTGACTCTGGATACACAAATGCGGTGATGAAACCGGGTTCGGCGCTCGCCGCTCCATTGCGCGCTCTCCACTGGGCCTCTACGGCTTTTAGCCAAGGAAACTATCCGGTCGGGCGACCTTGGGGGGCGGAACGCGGGCTTGTTCTCGTCGGGCTGCATCGGTCGCATGCCGGGCTTTCGGGGCGGGGCAAGGCTGATGACGCGGGCGGAAGTCAAGGGTGGGGGTGCGGTTCGCGTCGAGGTTCTTGGTGGAGTGAAAGGCACGCGCCGGCTGCTGGACCGCTGGCGCCTGCTGCTGACATCGGCCCTGGTGCCGCTGCTGGAATTGGCCCAGTGGAGCTCCCCCTGGGACTCCACCAAGGGGCGTGCGGCTTCCGCGCGCGGCAGCTCCCGGCTCCAGCGTCGCCGCGGCAGGGTTCTGCGTCCGCTCGTGCTCGGCTCCGGCAGCGCGCTGTCCCTGGCTGCCGCCAGCATTTTGGGCGCTCACGTGGCCGGTGCGACTCCGTTGCCGTCCAATTGCGCGGTCACCGGCACCACCACCTTGTTGAGCTGCGACGCGACCTTGGTCAATGTGAGCATGACCACGGGCGCGGGAACGCTGACGGTGGATGGCCTGACCACCGGTGTGGTGGCCTACGGTTCCCCGACCACGCCGGGAACCTATGACCAGACGGTCACGCTGACCGGCGCCACGACGATCAACAACCCCACTTACAGTGCTCTGGTGATGCAGTTCGGTACCCTGCCGGACGCCAGCGTCATCGATGTCATCGTGAATGCCACCGTTCATATCGGCCCTGATGTGAATGCGACGATGGGCGGTGGTGGCGGCTTTGGCACCATCTGGGTTCGCAACGACAAGGGGGGCAATGTCGTCATCGACAATGCCGGCACCCTGATGGGCACGGCGCCGAGCACGACGGACGATGCCCCCACGCTAAGCGGCGTGACCAATCTGGGCGCGGTGAGCATCACCAACAGCGGAATCGTCACCTCCACCAATAATCGCGGCATCTATGCCGACGGCAATCATAACGGGGCCGTCGCCGAAACCGTGTCGGTGACGAACACCGCGACGGGGCAGGTTTTCGCGTATACGGCCGGCATCCGCGTCATCGACTATCTGGGGCTTGCCTCCATTGACAATGCGGGAAGCGTCAATGCCACGCTCCGCCAGGGCCTGATCGCCTGGTCGGCTGATGGTGATACTACCATCGTCAATTCCGGGACTGTCATTTCCGGCAACGACAACGCCATTCATGCCGCCACCGAGAATGGCAAGGCCACCGTCACGAACAGCGGCACGGTCACGGCCCAGGGGGATCCTGCTCTTGATGCGGCGCATGCCGCCATCACGACCCCTGACGGCTATAACGGCCTGCGCGCGTCGGTCGATGTGGCGGGCGACATCGAAATCACGAACACCATTACCGGCGTGGTTTCCGCCACTCGCGACAGCGGCATCCTGGCGGAAACGCCCCTGGGGGATGTCACCATCATCAATGCCGGCTCGATCACGAGCAAGACCGGCATTGTGGCGAACAGCGGCTTCGCCACCGGCAGCACGGTGGCGACTGGCCCCACCACGAATGGCGACATCTCCGTCACCAATTCCGGCACGGTGAGCGCCACCGATCTTGCCGTTTCCCTCGACGGCACCACCAATTATCTCGCAAACAGCGGCGGCATCAGCACCACCTTCACGACCGCGGTCGAGACTGGAAACGGTGACAGCACCGTCGTGAACCGCGGTACGATCTCCGCCGGTTCTGCGTCGGGCACGGCCATCAGCATGGGGTCGGGCAGCAACCGCCTGGTTCTGTACGACACCTCCTCCATCACCGGCATCGTCACCAATGCCAGCTCGGGCAACACGCTGGAGCTGACCGGCACGGGCACGGCCACGCTCGCCCTCGGCTCGGTGGGCGCGAGCGGCACCTATCGGGGCTTCGGCGATCTCACCAAGTCCGGCACCGGCCAGTGGACGCTGTCCGGCACGGGCGCCAGCCTCACCGGTACCGTCGATGTGGAAGGCGGCACGCTGGCGCTGGGCACGGGGGCGCAGCTGATTTCCCTGGGCGTCGTCATCGCCGGTGAGGTGGGGACAACCGCGACCGCCACCGCAAGCGGAGCGGGCACGTCCTGGACCGTGGGTGCTGATCGCATCGGTGTCGGCGTGCATGGCACGGGCACCTTGACCATCAGTGATGGTGCGACCCTCAGTTCGCCGGGCGGCGTGATCGGCTGGTACGCGGACGGCAACGGCACGGTGACCATCAAGGACAGTGGCAGCCGCTGGACCAACACCGCCGCCCTCTATGTGGGCAATGAGGGTACCGGCAGCCTGTCTGTCGAAAATGGCGGCTGGGTCGGCGCCACCGACACCTATGTCGGCACGGTGAGCGGCTCGCAGGGCACGGTGACCGTCACTGGCGCCAACTCCGTTATGACCCTCAGTGGCGCCTTCATCGCGGGTCATGAGAACGGCACCACCGCCACGGTGACCGTGAGCGACGGGGGGCGGCTCGACGCTGTCACCGGCACGCTGGGCAATCTGACGGGGTCGTCGGGCACCATGACCGTGACCGGGGCGGGGTCGTCCTGGGCCGCGGTGGAGGACGGTTCCGCCTATTCCGGTTACATCAATATCGGCCTCTATGGTCACGGCGAGCTCACCGTGACCGATGGCGGCGCCGTCTCCGCCACGCGCGTCTATATCGGCAATGACACGGGCTCCACGGGCATCGCGTCCGTGAGCGGGGCGGGGTCGTCGATCACGACGACGAGCAACCTTTATATCGGCACTGGCGGCGATGGCACGCTGACCGTTTCCGATGGCGCGCAGGTCAGCGCGGAGATCATCAAGATCGCCTATTTCAGCGGTGTGAACGGCACCTTGAACATTGGCGCGGCCTCGGGCCAGACGGCGGTGGCCGCCGGCGCCGTCTCGGCCGATGAAATCTGGTTCCTGGACGGAACCGGCAAGATCGTCCTCAACCACACGAGCACCGACTTCAGCCTCTCCGCGGCCATTTCCGGCACCGGCGAAGTGGATGTGGAGCACGGTACCTCCACCTTCTCCGGCGAGAGCACGTTCGCGGGTGCGCTGAACGTCACCGGCGGCAAGCTGGTGGTGACCGGCGCCATCCAACCCCTCAGCGGCAACTCTGCCCTGGACCTGACGGTGGCGGGCGGCGCGCTCGAGGTGCGCGGTGGCGGGCAGCTGACGACCCGTAGCGCCGCCATCGGCGCCACCACCGGCGCCAGCGCGGTGACCGTCACGGGCACCGGCTCCACCTGGGTGAACGCTGTTAACAGCGTCGACCTTTCCCGGGGGGTGGGGCAGACCGGCTCCATCACCATCAGTGATGGTGGCACGTTCAAGTCGCTGGGCAGTGGCGGTCTCTACATGGCGGCCGGAGGCGCCTTCACGGTCACCGGCGCCGGCAGTCACGTGCAGATCGGCGATCCCACCGCTCCCGCTTCGCCGCTCTGGCTTTATTCCTACGGCGGCACCATCTCCATTTCCGATCGGGCCAGCGTCTATACCAGCGGCACCTATGTGGGGGGCGATGGTGGTGATCTGGCCACAATGACGGTGACCGGCGCGGGCACCAGCCTCGTGGCCGATCAGCGCCTCTATATCGGCGGGCAGAACGGCTCCTATGACGTCTATCCCGTGAACGGCAATGGCCGCGCCACGGTCTCCGCCGGCGCCACCGTGACCACCGCCACCGTGGGCGTGGGCATGGATCCTCGCTCGGAAGGCGCGCTCCTGATCACGGGGGCCGGGTCTCAGGTCTGGGCCAAGGCGAATTCCACCTTTGCCACCCTGGGCAATTTCTATGTGGGCTATGCCGGCAACGCCACGGTGGTGGTGGCCGATGGCGCCATGCTGAAGGCCGATAACGAGGTGCGCGTCGGCTACGACACGGCGGGCTCGGGCGAGCTGGCCATCGGCGCGGACAGCGGCTCGGCGGCGGCCGCCGCGGGCCGCGTCGATGCGGCGAAGGTGGTGTTCGGCGCGGGCGCCGGTTCGGTGGTCTTCAACCATACCGACGCGGCCTATGTGTTCTCGGCGGCCATCAGCGGCGACGGCAGCGTCGCGCAGATGGGCAGCGGCACCACCATTCTTACCGGTGCCAGCACCTATACGGGCGCCACCACCATTTCTGGTGGAACGCTTCAAATCGGCAATGGCGGCGCCAGCGGCTCCATCAGCGGGAACATCACCGACAATGCGGCGCTGGTGTTCGATCGTTCGGACGATGTTTCCTATGCGGGCGTGATCTCCGGCTCCGGCACCCTTGAGAAGCGGGGCGCGGGAACGCTGACGCTGGCGGGGGCGAGCACGTTGAGCGGGCAGGCGACCGTGTCTGCCGGCACCTTGCAGCTGGATGGCAGCCTCGCGGGCGGCCTCGCCGTGGAAAGCGGAGCCATCCTCACCGGCACCGGCTCCGTGGGCGGGGCTCTGGCCGTGAAGGCCGGGGGCACCTTCTCCGGCACCAGCGGGGTGGCCTTCACGGTGGGTGGTGCGCTGACGCAGGAGGCCACCTCCGCCCTCGCGCTCACCCTCAATGCCCCGAGCGCGACCGCGGTGCTCGATGTCGGCGGCAACCTGACCCTCGACGGCACGCTGAACCTCACCGCCGGCACGGGCTTCGTCGACGGAACCTACCGGCTGATCGATTATGCAGGCACGCTGACCGACAATGGCCTGGCACTGGGCACGGTGCCGACGCATTCGCTCTATCGCATCGATACGGCGACCGGCGGCGAAGTGAACCTCGTGGTCGCGGCCGGCCAGTGGTGGAATGGCGCGGTGACCACGCCCGGCGGATCGTCGGTGGTGGGCGGCAGCGGCACCTGGGACGTGAGCGCCGCCACCACCAACTGGACCAACGCGGCCGGCAGCACCGCCGCGTCCTGGACCCAGAGCGGGCTTGCCATCTTCTCCGGAGCGGCCGGCACCGTGACGGTGAGCGGGGCGGTGGCGCCTCAGGTCGCGGGCATGGAGTTCATGACCGACGGTTATACGGTGGGCGGGGGCGCGATCACCCTCGCCTCGTTCTCGGCGGGAACGGCTCCCTTTATCCTCGTGGACGGTGGCACGGCCACCATTTCCTCGGCGCTCGCCGGCACCGACGGCATGGAGAAGAAGGGCGCGGGCGCCCTCGTTCTGACCGGTGCGAACACCTATACCGGCGGCACCACCATCACCGCCGGCACCCTGTCCATCGGCGATGGGGGCTCCGCAGGTTCGCTCGTCGGCGACATCACCAACAATGCGGCTCTGGTGTTCAACCGCGCGGACGATGCGACCTATGCGGGTGATATTTCCGGCACTGGCACCCTGGAAAAGAAGGGCGCGGGCACCCTCGTTCTGACCGGTGACCACACCCATACGGGCGGCACCACCATCACCGCCGGCACCCTTCAGCTCGGCAATGGCGGCACCTCCGGTTCCATCGTCGGCGATGTGGCCAATTCCGGCACGCTGGTGTTCGACCGCTCCGACGATGTGACGACCTCCGGCACCATCACCGGTTCGGGCGCGCTGGTGCAGCAGGGCACGGGCCGGCTGACCCTGGCTGGCGCCAACAGCGCCGGCGCGGGAACCACTGTGGCCGCCGGCACCCTGGTTCTGACGGGTGGCGCGAGCCTTGCGAGCGACGTGACGGTGCAGGGCGGTGCCGTCCTGGAAGGCAGCATTGGCGGGATGTCGGGCGGTACGGTCGCGGGCACGGTGAGTGTGGCCGATGGCGGCACGCTGCGCGCCAGCGCGGCGGGGTCCCACGGCCTCACCATGACCGGCCTGGTGCTCTCGAACACCGCGCATCTGGATGTGGGGCTGGGCACCACCGGCGCCAGCGCCGTCTTCGCGACGGATACCCTGACGCTCGATGGCATTCTCGATGTCACCGACACGGGCGGCATGTCGCTCGGCGTCTACAGGCTCATCAGCTACACCACCCTGACGGCGGACAACGGGCTCGAGCTGGGCACGACGCCCGGCCAATACGTCTACGAGATCCTGCAGACGCCGGGCCAGGTGGACCTGGCGGTGCTGAACAGCGACATGCTGTATTGGAACGGCAGCACCACCAGCCCGGATGGCACCCTGCATGGCGGCACCGGCACCTGGAGCGCCAACGCCTCCAACACCAATTGGCTCACCAGCACGCTCAACCAGTCCAAGGCCTGGAACAGCAGCTTTGCCGTGTTTGCCGGAACGCCCGGAACGGTCACCATCGACACATCGTCGGGTGTGGTTTCCGCGAGCGGTCTCCAGTTCATGGTGGATGGCTATGAGGTCACCGGCGGCGCGCTGGTTCTGGCGGCCCCCTCCGGCCGTACGCAGATCCGCGTGGGTGACGGGACGAGCGCCGGTGCCGGCTACACGGCCATTATCGCGTCCGAGCTCCAGGGCACCACGGGCCTTGAAAAGACCGACGTCGGCACCCTGGTTCTGACGGGCGAGAATACCTATTCGGGCGGTACGGTGGTTACGGCCGGCACGCTGCGGATCGGCAATGGCGGCAGCGCCGGTTCAATCCTGGGCGACGTGGAAAACAACGCGACCCTGGCCTTCGACCGTTCCGATGACACCACCTTCGCGGGGGCCATCTCCGGCACCGGCACCGTGGTTCAGCAGGGCGCGGGCACGCTGGCCCTGACCGGGGCGAACAGCTTCTCGGGCGGCCTCTCCATCCAGTCGGGCACGGTCCAGGTTGCGACCGCCGGCGCCCTCGGCACGGGCGGGCTGGCCCTCCAGGGGGCGGGCGCGCTGCAGGCCAGCGGAACCTTCGCCTATGGCGGCAACGTCACGCTGACGGCGGTGGGCGGCTCGGGCGGCGGCACCTTCGTCGTCGATGGCGCCGAAACGCTGACGCTGGCGGGGGTCATCTCCGGCAACGGCCAGCTCACCAAGTCCGGTTCCGGCACGCTGGTGGTGACGGGCGCGAATACTTTCGCGGGCGGCACGGTTATCGCCGCCGGCACCCTTCAGATTGGAGATGGCGGCACTGCGGGCACCATCACCGGCGACCTGGTGAACAACGGCACCCTGGTGTTCAACCGCTCGGACGCCTACACCTTCACCGGCGCCATCACCGGCAGCGGCGACGTGGCCTTCACGGGTGGCGGCACGGTGTCCTTCTCCTCGCCCTATCAGGGGCCGGTGACGGTGGACGAGACCACGGTGACGCTGGTCGCGGGCACGGTGAGCGGTTCGCCGTTCACGGTGAATGGCGGCGGCCACCTGGGCGGCACGGCCACCATTGGCGGCCTCGTGGTCAATTCCGGAGGCGTGGTCGGGCCGGGCTATTCGCCGGGTACCCTGACCGTCAGCGGCACCGTGACCTTCAATGCGGGCTCGGTCTATCAGGTGGATGTCACCCCGTCCGGCGCGCACGATCTCATCGTCGCGTCTGGCGACGTGACCATTTCGAGCGACGCCTCGGTTGAGGTGAAGGCGGTGGCGGGGCGCTATCCCGGCTCCAGCTCGCTCCAGATCCTGACCACCTCCGGCACGCTCACGGGCACCTTTGGCAGCGTGACCTCCGATTACGTCTTCCTCGACCCCACGCTGACCTATGACGCGCAGAATGTGTATCTGTCGCTCGTCTATAACGGTGTGGACTTCGTCACCTATGCGCGCACGCCCAATGAGGCGGGGGTGGCGGTGGCGGCGCAGGCCCTCGGCGGCGGCAACGCGGTCTATGACGCTATCGTCGCTCTGCCGGAAGGCGCCATTGCTCCGGCGTTCAACGCCCTGTCCGGCGAGATCTATCCGTCGGTGAACACGGTGCTCCAGCAGGAGTCCATCTATGTTCGCCAGGCGGTGGGCGCGCGCCTGCGGCAGGCGGCGGCAGGCCCCGATGCCCTGGCCCAGTCGGCCCAGGCCGCCGGGCCTACCACCGGGCGCCTGAGCAAGGATCTGGACGTCACCCTGTGGGCGCATGGTTATGGCGGCTGGGGCAACAGCTTCGGCAACGGCAATGCCGCCAGCATCTCCAACAGCCTCGGCGGCTTCCTCATCGGTGCCGACGTGGCGGTTGCGCCGAATGCGTGGGCGGGCGTGTTCGGCGGCTACAGCCGGTCGAGCTTCGACGTTGCGGCCCGCGCCTCCAGCGGCAACAGCGACAATTACGACATGGGCGCCTATGCCGGGGTGAAGCTTGACGCTTTCTCCCTGCGCGCCGGCTTCGCCTATGGCGTGCACGATGTGTCAGCGAGCCGGTCCATCGCCTTCCCGGGCTTCGCCGAAAGCACGAACGGCAGCTACACCGTGGGCACCACTCAGCTCTTCGGCGAGGCAAGCTATGGCGTGCCGGTTGGCGCGGCCATGTTTGAGCCGTTCGCCGGCCTCGCTTACGTGAACGTCGGCAGTGCGTCTTTCTCCGAGACCCTGCGCAGCGCAGCGCTGGCGGTGGACACGGGGTCCATGGACACGCTCTACAGCACGCTGGGGCTGCGCGCGGCGTTCTCGACCGAGCTGTTCGGCCGCAACCTGACGCCGAGCGTGACGCTGGGTTGGCAGCACGCCTTCGGCGACACCGACCCGGTGGCCGCCATGCGCTTCCTTGGCGGCACGACGCCCTTCTCCGTCTCGGGTGTTCCGATCGCGGAGGACGCGCTGCTGGTGGATGCCGGACTGGCCTATGGCCTCTCCGACACAGCCAGCCTTTCGGTGGCCTATACCGGTCAGTTCGCCACTTCCGCCAGCCAGAATGCCTTCATCGCGCAATTCTCGCTGAAGTTCTGATCTGAAGACGAAGGCCGGCACGCTGCGTCGGCCTTCTTTTTCGATCCCAGGGCACGTTCACGCGACGGCGGATCCGGGTCGCGTGAGCGGCGGACATAAGAACGGCGGCTAGATTTTTTTCCACGGCACGATGGAAGGCAGAAGCAGTCCCGGCCAGCCCTTCGGTGCGCCCGGATCGCCCGGGCGCGCTCGCGTCTCCATGGCCGCCTTCGGGGGAGGCGGCGGCCACGGTCCTCGCCTGTCGCGGACGGGCCGCGCGTTTGGGGGCTTTCGAACCTTCGTGTCGGTCCCGGGCCCGGCGATTCCCCTTCCTTGCCATGTCACGGCGGGTTCGGTGGCGATGGTGGGACGATCTAAGACTGCGACCCATTCGCGCATTTCCTTCGGGAATTGCGCCCGCGCCTGCGCGGTGGCTGCGGGGCGTTTTCGTTGGAGTTCAGCCGTTTGCGGCAACAATGCTGACGATCTGGCCGGCAGCAGAGACCCAGAAGGTCGCACACCTTAGAATGATTATAATTCCAATAATTCTCAGCTACTTACGCAAGTTGCGGTGAGGTGTTACACCTTGTCTCACCGACCTGAGCGCGGTGGTGCCCGGGTCTCGTTTCAGCGTTGGTGGATGCCATCATGGGGATGAGTGGGGGGATTTCCCTTCAGGGTTGCGGAGTTTCTTCCGCTGACTGCGCCCGACCTTCCCGCTGGCCCGGAATGTGTATGCCAACTTCCGGAAGCGCTTTCTCCGGCGGCCGTCGGTGCTCTCGGGCGGGGAAGCGACACCGAGCCATGACCTTTCAGTCCGCGTTTTTCATGGTCCGCAACGTTCGTGATTTCGAGGTTTGAGATGCACGATTCTTCTCCGAAATTTGCCCATGCCGGCCAGATCACGACCCTTGCCAACCTTCAGCCGGGCGAAAGCGGCGTTGTGGAATCCGTGGAAGCGGGCGTTTTCGAGCATGGATTGTCCGTGCGCCTGCGCGCCATGGGCGTGAGCGCCAGCCGCGAGGTTTCCATGATGCGGCGCGGATGGTTCGGCGGTCCGCTCGTGGTGCGCGCCGGCAAGGCGACCGACATCGCGATCCGCCGGGCGGAGGCTGCTCAGGTCAAGGTGCGCCGGGTGTGAGCCGAACGGCAGCCGCAGACGAGGAAGACGGGACGCGATATCGTCCTGAGCGATAACCGCGAGCCGAAGCCAGCGGAAGGCGATGTGTGTCCGGCAGGTCCGCCGGTCCGCATCATGGTGGGTGGCAGCCCATGCCGCCCTCGGACAGCGCCGGCAGGCTGCGCCGGCGGGTTCATTGAGGACCGTTCGAGCAACCGCGTCCGGTCTGCGCCCCGAGAGCGGCTCCGGACGGCTTCCAGCTGGGAAACACGATGGATTGCTGTGCACCCGAAGTAAAGCTCGCCCCGACGGATAATAAAATTCCGCGCGTCGCGCTCATCGGCCAGCCCAATACGGGTAAGTCGATGCTGTACAATCGGATCACGGGTGCGAGTGCCTATGTCGGGAACTGGCCGGGCATCACGGTCAGCCTCTCCAACGCCCGCGTGAAGCTGGGGGGGCGCGAGGTCGAGTTCGTCGACCTGCCGGGTATTTACGACCTCGAGGGCTTTTCGGACGACGAGACGGTGGTGGCCAACTTCCTCAAGGCCTATCCGGTGGATCTCGTCATCGTGGTGGTGAATGCGAGCCAGATCGATCGGCAGATTCTGATGCCCCTGCAGGTGAGGCTTCTCGGCCTGCCGGCGGTGGTGATGCTGAACATGGCGGACGAGGCGCGCAAGGCGGGCATCGAGATCGACCCCGCGGCGCTGTCGGCGCGGCTGGGTGTGCCCGTGCACCTCATCAGCGCCAAATACGGCCACGGCTTCGCAGATGCCATGGTCTCCGTGTCGGCCGCGCTGGATGGGCGGGCGGGCACGAAGCCGGTGTTCGCCAACTATGAGAGCCTGCGCGGGACCCTCATGACCGAGGAGACCCTCGCGGAGACGCTGCACGGCGCCGTCGCTTATCCGCACGAGCCGCCCAAGACCATCACGGACCGTCTCGACCGCTGGCTGCTGCACCCCATTCTCGGACTGCCCATCTTCTTCGCGGTCATGCTCGGCGTGTTCTACATCGTCTGGAGCATCGGCCTGCCGTCGCAGGACTGGGTGGGGGCGGTCACCGACTGGATCCAGTCCTCGATCCTGGAGCCGGTGTTGAGCCTGGGGCCGAGCTGGCTGCAGAACTTCGTCATCAACGGCATCTGGCTGGGCGTGGCCACGGTGGCGTCCTTCGTGCCGCTCATCATGCTGTTCTTCTTCTGCATGGCGGTGGTGGAGGATAGCGGCTACCTCTCGCGGGCCGCTTATCTCATGGACACCTGGATGCGCCGGCTGGGCCTCGATGGGCGCGCCTTCGTCATGCAGATGATGGGCTTCGGCTGCAACGTGCCGGCGCTGATGGGCACGCGCGTGATGCGCTCGCGGCCGCTGCGGCTATTGTCCATGCTCATCATCCCGTTCTCGCTGTGCTCGGCGCGGCTGGCGGTGTTCGTGTTCATCATCTCGGCGGTGTTCTCGCCGGTGCAGGGGCCGCTGGTCCTGTTCTCGCTCTATGTCATCAGCTTTGTCGCGGCTTTCCTGGCGGCGGCCATCTTCAGCCGCTCCAAGCAGTTCAAGAGCACCGAGCCGTTCGTGCTGGAGCTGCCGCCCTATCGCGTGCCGACCCTGCGGCAGGTGTGGCTGCGCGGCTTCGGCGAGCTGCGCGAGTTCCTGCACCGCGCCACCAGCTTCATCATCCTGGGCACCATGGGCGTGTGGTTCCTGACCAACTTCCCGGTGGATGCGGAAGGGCTGGACACCTGGGGCGGGCAGATCGGCCGCTTCCTCCAACCGGTCATGGCGCCCATCGGTATCGACCCCTACCTCACGCTGGCGCTGATCTTCGGCTTCATCGCGAAAGAGGTGGTCATCGGCTCCCTGGCAACCATCTATGCCATGTCGGCCGGGTTGGTCGCGCAGCACATCGCCACCACCGTCTCGCCGGCCGCCGCCTATAGCTTTTGCCTGTTCTGCCTGCTGTACACGCCGTGCCTGACCACGGTGGCGACCGCGAAGGCGGAGAGCCGGTCGTGGGGCTTCATGCTCTTCTCGCTGGCCATCTCGCTGGTCTATGCGTGGCTGGTGGCGTTTGTCTTCTACCAGTCGGCCCTGCTGCTCGGTTTCAAGTAGCCGCGGCCCTCCGGCTTCGCTCCACGCGTGAAACAAGAGGGCCACCCGCCGTCCGGCAGAAACGCTGGCCCGGCGGGTGGCCTTTTCACGGGACTGCGAGCTGGGGCCCCCATCCAAGGGGCGCGCGCTGAGCCGAAAGGCGACGGGGCCGGAATGCCCCGCCGTTGGGCGTTCGGGGCGGCTCAGGTCACGGCAGGGATCAGGCCGGCACCCGCGCGGCTTCCGGCCGGGCGTCGGCGGCGGGGGCAAACTCCATTCGGTTGCGCCCGTGCATCTTGGCGCGATAGAGAGCGCGATCAGCCAGCGGAACGGTGAGCATGAGATTGATCCCGTCGTGGTCCCAATAGACGCCCAGGCTCGCCGTGACGGGCAGAAGCCGGCCATCGGCCAGTGGGCCGAGATCGCCGATGGAGGCCCTCAGCCGTTCGGCAATCAGCTCGGCATCCCGCGCGTTCGTGTCGGTCAGGATGATGATGAACTCCTCGCCGCCGAAGCGCCCTACCAGGTCCTGTTTGCGCACCTTCTCCTTCAGCTGTCTGCCAACGGCTGACAGCACCATGTCGCCAACGTCATGGCCGAAGGTGTCGTTGACGGCTTTGAAGTGATCGAGATCCAGCACAAGGACGGCGGATGGGGCCATTCGGACCGCGCTGGGCAGGGCTTCGATATATTTGTCGAAGCCGCGCCGGTTGAGCAGGCCGGTCAGCGGGTCCGTCGTCGCCTCGCTCCTCAGCTGCATCATCCGAACCGCATTGCTGCGCTCGCGCTCCATCAGGCTGCCGAAGAGGATGACACCGAGCACATTGAAGAAGACCACGAAGGGGCCAGCCCCCGTGAGCACCCTCCACATGGCGTCTGCAGGCAGAAGGATTGTTGCGGCCAGGGAGAGGGAGATCATGGCGCCAAGCAGGGCGAGGCAGCGGGCGTGCTTGCAGATCCGGCCGTGCATGAAGTGGCCCCAGAACAGGCCCGCGGCCGACGCGATGCTCATTGAGACGAGCCCTGTTTCCATGCCCGCGCCGCCGATGGAAATGCGCATGGCAAAAGCCCCGACGAGGGCCGCCACAGCCCCCCAAATCCCCAGGAAGGCGCCCGAAAGGCCGACGAAAAGATTGCGCGGATCGACAATGACGCCCGGGGCCAGGGTGATGGTCTGAGACATCGCGAGAGCCGCGGCGCCACCGAAAAGAAGCCCCAAGCCAAAGCGCATCACGCTCTGCGGCAGCTGCGCGCGGAAAGAGAGCCCGTAGAGCACGGACAGCAGCGCCATGATGCCGAAGCTGTAGAGATAATGAATGACGAAAGCCATGGCGGTCCCGACGCGATTCAGCATGACGGGAAAACTATCCGGCAAGCTGTCATGCTTCGCAATCGTACTGGTTGCAGGCAGGCGAGTTTCGCTTCGGAAATGGACTGGAAGCCTCAGGAGATGGATGTTTTTCGGCCTTGGCGCGCAGCCTTGTGACCGGCACCGCTCACCACCCTCGGCCGCCACCCGCGAACGCGCCGCCCGGAACGCGAGGGGCGACGGGCAGGGCTGCTCATTTTGCCGCCCATCAAGGGCACGCGCTTCGCTGAAGCGACACGCCGACGTCACCGCTCACGGGAGGGGAAGCGCGCCGAAGGCACCTTCGCGCCGCCGCTGCGGCGTCGTCCAATCCTGGGATTTGCAGGGGAGCTTTGGTGGCGGATCGGGTTGGTGGAGCCGAGGGGAATCGAACCCCTGACCTCTGCAGTGCGATTGCAGCGCTCTCCCATCTGAGCTACGGCCCCGATCCATGGGAGGCGCCATTTACGCGGCGCCTCCCTTCAGTGTCAAGCGCACCCGGGCGGATTTTCAAACGCCCTGTGGATGGCTGCTGGTCTTGTCCACATCCCCTTGCGGCACCTCGCGGTCCCCGCGCAGCGCCACATAGATGGCGGGGATCACCAGCACGGTCAGCGCCGTCGAGGACAGGAGCCCGAAGAACAGCGAGATGGCGAGGCCCTGGAAGATCGGATCGGTCAGGATCACCGCCGCGCCGATCATGGCCGCCACCGCCGTCAGCAGGATTGGCTTGAAGCGGATGGCGCCGGCTTCCAGCAGCACCTCCTTCAGCGGCCGGCCCGGGGCGCGGGCGTGGCGGATGAAGTCCACCAGCAGGATCGAGTTGCGCACGATGATGCCGGCGAGAGCGATGAAGCCGATCATGGACGGCGCCGAGAACGGCGCGCCGAACAGCCAGTGGCCGAACACGATGCCGATCAGGGTGAGCGGAATGGGCGTCAGGATCACCAGCGGCAGCTTGAACGAGCCGAACTGCGCCACCACCAGGATATAGATGCCCAGGATCGCCACCCCGAAGGCGGCGCCCATGTCGCGGAAGGTGACCCAGGTCACTTCCCATTCGCCGTCCCACAGCACGGTGGGCTTGCTCTCGTCCGAGGGCTGGCCGTGCAGGGAGACGACGGGCTTGGGCAGGTTGCCCCAGTCCATGGCGTCGAGGGCCTTGCCCACGGCGATCATGCCGTAGACGGGCGCCTCATACGCACCGGCCAGATCCGCCGTCACCATCTCGGCCGCGCGGCCGTTGTGGCGGAAGATGGGGTAGGAGGAGGGCTCGCGGCTCACGCTCACCACATCGCCCAGCTCCAGCACGCCGCGCCCGCCGGGCACCGCATTGGCGGGCACGGGGGTGGAGAGGGTGCGGGCGTCCACCTGCTTGTCCGCCTTGGACAAAGCAAGGCGGATTGGGATCGCCGGGCGTCCTTGGCCGCGATGGGAATAGCCCACCGTGGCGCCGCCATAGAAGGCGCGGATGGCGTCGTAAACGTCCGCCTGCTCCACCTTGTAGAATTCGAGATTGTCCTGGTCGATGGCGAGGCGCACGCGCTCGGCCGTGGTGCCGAAGCTGTCGTCCACGTCCACGATGAAGGGCACGCTCTCGAATGCCTGGCGCACCTTGCGCGCCACCGCGCGGCGGGTTTCCGGGTCGGGCCCGTAGATCTCCGCCAGCAGGGTCGCCAGCACCGGCGGGCCGGGCGGTGGCTCCACCACCTTCAGGGCGCTGCCCTTGGGCAGGGGAATGGCCTTCAGCCGCTCCCTGAGCTCCAACGCGATCTGGTGGCTGGTGCGGTGGCGATCACCCTTGGCGGTGAGGTTCACCTGGATGTCGCCCTGGCGCGGCGCATTGCGCAGATTGTAGTGGCGCACCAGGCCGTTGAAGTTGAAGGGCGAGGCCGTGCCCGCATAGGTCTGGAACGAGACCACCTCGGGCACCGGGGAGAGCAGGTCCACCATCTGCTGCAGCACGCGGTTGGTGTCCTCCACCGACGCGCCCTGGGGCAGGTCGAGCACCACGTTGAGCTCGGTCTTGTTGTCGAAGGGCAGCAGCTTCACCGTGACATGCTCGGTGTAGAAGCTGGAGAGGGAGGCGAGCGTGATGCCCCCCACCACCAGCAGGAAGGTCCAGGCCCGCGCCTTGGTGCGCAAAATGGGCTCGGCCACCCGCACATAGAGCTGCCCCAGCTTGCCGCCATTGCCCGCCTCATGGGCGTGGGCCACCGCCGGCTTGGAGCTCGCCGCCTTCAGCATCAGCCAGGGGGTGAGCACCACCGCGACGAAGAAGGAGAACACCATGGCCGCCGAGGCATTGGCCGGGATGGGGCTCATGTAGGGGCCCATCATGCCCGACACGAACAACATGGGCAGCAGCGCCGCCACCACGGTCAGCGTCGCGACGATGGTGGGGTTGCCCACCTCCGCCACCGCCTCGATGGCGGCTTCGTCGCGCTTGAGGCCGTTCTTCATAGCCCAGTGGCGGGCGATGTTCTCGATGACGACGATGGCGTCGTCCACCAGGATGCCGATGGAGAAGATGAGCGCGAACAGGCTCACCCGGTTCAGCGTGTAGCCCATGAGGCGCGACGCGAACAGCGTGAGCAGGATGGTGGAGGGAATGACCACCGCCACCACGAACGCCTCGCGCCAGCCGATGGCCACACCCACGAGGACCACGATGGACAGCGTGGCAAGGCCGAGATGCAGCAGCAGCTCGTTGGCCTTTTCATTGGCGCTTTCGCCATAGTTGCGGGTGATGGTCATCTCCACGTCGGAGGGGACCATCTGGCCGCTCAGGGCGTGGATGCGCTTGAGCACCTCGTCGGCGATGACCACCGCATTGGTGCCGGGCCGCTTGGCGATGGCGAGCGAGACCGCCGGCACCCGCTCCAGCCTGTCGCCGGCGCCGCGCCGCACGTCATAGACGCGGGTTTCCTCGGGCTCGGTGGCGAGCGTCACCTTGGCCACGTCGCGCACATAGATGGGCCGCCCGTCGCGCGCGGTGAGCAGAAGGTTGCCGATCTCGGCCGGGGTCTGGAGCGTCTGGCCGGCGACGAGGGTGCGCTGCTGGCCCTTCTCGCGCACCGTGCCCGCCTGGAAGGAGCGGTTCGCCCCCTCGATCTTGCCGGAGAGCTGGGCCAGCGTGATGCCATAAAGCGAGAGCTTTTCCGGATCGGGCTCGACGCGGATCTCCTCCGGCTGCTCACCCACAATATAGGTGAGGCCGATGTCCGGCAGCTTGGCGATCTCCACCTGCAGCTCGCGGGCGATGCGGGTGAGGCCGTTGGCGGTCCAGCGGTCGGCGGCGTCGGGCTTGGGGGTGAGGGTCACCACCAGGATCGCCACGTCGTCGATGGAGCGCCCGACGATGAGCGGCTCGGGAATGCCCACCGGCAGCCGGTCGAAATTGGCCCGGAGCTTCTCGTGCACGCGCAGGATGGCGGCATCGGGATTGGTGCCCACCAGGAAGCGGGCGGTGACGAGCACGCCATCATCCGCCGTGTTGGAATAGACGTGCTCGACCCCGTCTATGCCCTTGACGATGGTCTCCAGCGGCTCGGTGACGAGCTTCACCGCATCTTCCGCCTTCAGCCCGTTGGCGGTGACATGAATGTCCACCATGGGCACGGAAATCTGCGGCTCTTCCTCGCGCGGCAGGGTGACCAAAGCGATGAGGCCGAACGCGAAGGCCGCCATCAGCAGCAGCGGCGTGAGGGGCGAATTGATGAAGGTGCGCGTGAGTGTGCCGGCAATGCCGAGCTTCACGTGATGGGGCTCGGGAGTGTTGCTCACGGCATCACCACCTTGTCGCCGTCGGCAAGGCCGGTGAGGACCTCCACGCGCGGCTTGCCGTTCTGGGCGAAGCGCTCGCCCAGCACCACCGCCACGTCCATGGGGCCCTGCGGCGTCATCAGGCGCAGATAATCCACGCCATGGCGGGTGGTGACGGCCTCAGGCGGCACCGCCAGCACCGGACGGCGGCCGATCTCGATCCACACGAGGGTGCGTTCATTGACGAAATAGTCGCCCAGGCCCGCCACATCCACGTCCGCCATCACGCGGCCGCCGGTGATCTCGGGATAGACTTTCACGATGCGACCTTCGCGCGCCGTGGCGATGTCACCGGCAGTCTGCACCGAAATGCCCCGCTGGCCGATGCGCACGAGCCCGCCTTCATGGATGTTGGCCGCGTGGCGCTCGGGCAAGGACAGGCGCAGATAATATTGGCCCGAGGCGATGCGGGCGATCTCGTCGCCCGCCAGAACCACGGAGCCGGGGGTGACCGGAACGGTCAGCACGCGCCCGTCGGCGGGGGCGAGCACGGCGCCCTCGCGCTCGCGCTGCACCACCACGGCGCGGTCGGCTTCCGCCGCGGCCACCTGGTTGGCGGCCACGTCGAACTGGGTCTTGGCGGTGTCCACCCGGCTCTGGCTGGCGAAGCCCTTGGCCTGCAGCTGCTGGGCGCGGTCCAGCTCGGTGGTGGCATTCTCGAGCTGGGATTTCAGCTCCTTGATCTTGGCCTCGGCGGCATTGAGCGTGAGGGTGAGCTTGTCGTCCACCACCAGGGCGATCTCATCCCCCTTCTTCACCTCGCTGCCCTCGGTGACCTTCACCTCGCGCACGGTGCCGCCGATTCGGGCGCGGGCCGGCACGACGGTGCGGCTTTCCACCTCGCCGAACACGCCTTTCATCTCGGGGATGTCCAGGCGCTGTACCAGGAAGGGGGCCTTTTCCGAAGGCCCGGTGGCGAGCTGCGGCGCAGGCGGAAGTGCCTGCGCCAGGGCTGGCGCGTAGGGAAGGCTGGCTGAAAGGGCGACAATCGCGGCGCCGCAAAGGGCCGCAGCGAGCGAGGGCGCGCGGAGAAGGGCAGGGGACATGATGTTCCGTTCCGGGCGGCTGTGCCGCCGAGTGCTCAGGAGAAAGCGCAGCCGGTCTTGAGGCCGAGCTTCTTGAAGATCATGGCCGCCGGGCAGAACCCGGTGACGGAGGCCTGCATCAGGTTCACGCCCACGAAGGCGGTGAGCCAGAACCAGTAGGGCGACACGAAAACGCCAAGGGCCAGGGACAAAAGCACCATGAACCCGGCAAACATCATGACGGCGCGATCGACCGACATTATTCTCTCTCCCGATTGCGGGCGGGGCGGGAAGCGCTCCGCGTTCTCTGGGTTGCAGATAACATTCAAAAGTTATAAATTCAAGATCATGAATGTAGTTGATATGATCCCGGCTTCGGAGAAGGCGGCGGAGCTGATGCGCTCTCTGTCCCATCCGCAACGGCTCCTGGTGCTGTGTGCGCTGGGGGGTGAGGAAAAATCCGTCGCGCAGCTGCGCGAGGAGCTGGGCATCGAGCAGGTGCCCATGTCGCAGCAGCTCATGCGCCTGCGGGCGGACGGCCTTGTCCAGGCGCGCCGGGAGGGCACCAGCGTCTTCTACCGCATCGCCCGCCCCGAGATCACTCAGGTGGTGGAGGCGCTCCACGATGCCTTCTGTGGGAAGATGGCGGGGTGTTGAAGGGGCGTCTACGGTTCCCAGATGAACCCCCTTTGGCGGGCCTCCGCTGCGGTGACGTTGAGCGTGTCTAAAGCGTCAATTGGCAACACAGGTGACGTGATGTGCGACAGATTGCCAACCGTCAGCGTGACTGGGTCCCGAGTGGGGCGCGAATCGCAACTCTAAATTCGCTTTGCCACTTATAGATATCGCTTTTGCTAAATTCCGTAAGGTGACCGCTATACATATCTTCTGAAAAATATTCCACTTGCTTGCCGCGGATGCCAATTTTTTGTTGTTTCAAATTATTTTTTTAAAATGTCGCCGAACTCAATTGGGCTTATGATTATAAAATGCTCGCCAAACTCCGCTACTCTCTTGTCTATTGGAAATAGATCTGTCGGTCGTCGGATGGCGTAGGTGCAGAATATATGTGTGTAATTATTTTCTGCATATCTTGTGATGACGGGGTCGCCTAAGTCCTCTGGTTTCACCGTTACAGATCGGACGGGGCCGTGTTCGAAGCCAAATATGATATCGCTTATATCGTGCGGCTGTATTATATGTGATGCTCCCTCTAGGCTGTCGCCTCGAACTTTGTTGTCTTCTAAAGAAGAAAAATAATTTATATGATTTAGGTGTATAGAGCCAAGTTCACGCAATGCCTCTAGGTGTTGCTTTTGGCCAAATTTAAGAAGTAGCAGGAATTCGAATTCGTCCCGGCGCTTCGTTGTGATTTTTGCAAGGCTAAGCAATCGCGCCTCCTCGCCTCACGGCCTTAATTGCCTCCCCCAGCTCCCCCGCCAGCCGTCCCTTTTCCTCCGGTCCCAGGAAGCCGCCCACGGCCACCCGTCGCGGGCCGCTCACCAGGGCCACTTCCTGGGTACCGAAGTCTTCGTCGTCGCGGCGGAAAAGGCGGGTCCAGAAGGGGTTGAGGCGCTCGGTGGTGGGGTGCCCGCGCGCGGGCTCCTTTTTCACTTCGATCAGGGTGGTGGTGACCGTGATGTGCTCGCGCGCCCGCGCCGCCCCGTAGCTGGCGCGGAAGGCGAGGTACAGCAGCAGCACGTCCAGCCCGAAGAAGCCGAACACCGGCCAGGCACCCATGGCCAGGAACAGGCTGCCCGAGCCGAAGCTCACCAGCCCCACGGCCCCCATCAGGAGCCGGAAGCCCGTTGGTGAGAGCGAGCGATGGGGCGCGAGCGTGACGGCATAGACGACCGGATCGCCCGCCGCTGCGGCGAGGTCCCCGCGCGCGTCCTTTCGGCTCAGGCTCGGATCGGTAGCGTCGCTCATGGGGCAGCAGTATACGGGAAAAATGCCACGAAAGCCGCCCGCTCCGCAGCCGCCCGTCGCCGAGGACAGCATTGATCCCCTGGCCGACCTGATCTCTCCGCCCCCGGCCCGGCCCAAGCGCCGCAAGGCCGCCGCTTCCGATGTCGCGACCGCCAAGGGGCGAACCGGCAAGGGGCGCGCGGCCACGGCCAAGACGGCCGCCTCGGGTGAGGCTGCCCCCAAGGGGGCGGGCGCCGGCAAAGGCGCAGCGAAGGGCAAGCCCTCAGCCAGCGCGAAAGGCGCGATGGCCTCCACGCGCAAAGGGGCGGCGAAGGCGGCCGAGCCCGTTGCCGCGCCCCGTCGCAACAAGGCGGTGGCCAATGCGGCGGCGGCCGCCTACGGCAAGACCGTGACATCCTGGAGCGAGGCTGAGATCGTCGAGGCTTTCTCCCGCTTTGAGAAGCAGGATCCCGAGCCCAAGGGCGAATTGGACCACACCGACCCCTACACCCTGCTGGTGGCCGTGGTGCTTTCCGCCCAGGCTACCGACACGGGCGTGAACAAGGCGACCAAGGGCCTGTTCGCCGCCGCCTCCACGCCCGCGGCCATGGTGGCGCTGGGGGAGGAGCAGGTGGCCCATTACATTCGCACCCTGGGCCTGTTCAAGAACAAGGCGAAGAACGTGGTGGAGCTTTCGCGCCTGCTGCTGGAGCGCCACCATGGCGAGGTGCCGCGCGACCGCGAGGCGCTGGAGGCGCTGCCGGGCGTTGGCCGCAAGACCGCCAATGTGGTGCTCAACATCGCCTTCGGCGAACCCACCATTGCGGTGGATACGCACCTGTTCCGGGTGGCGAACCGCACCGGCCTTGCCCCTGGCGCGACGCCGCTGGCGGTGGAAGAGGCGCTGGAGGCCCGCATTCCGGACCGCTTCAAGCTCCACGCCCACCATTGGCTGATCCTGCATGGCCGCTACATCTGCAAGGCCCGCCAGCCCGAATGCGGCCGCTGCCTTATCGTCGATCTGTGCCGCTGGCCGGAAAAGCATTTCTGATGCCGCAGGGGCATCGGCTTGAATTCGCGGCCCCTGTGGGCTAGTTGAAACGCAGGGTCCGCAGTTCACCCAGGCGTCACCGCCCCGAAAGGGGAGCTAAACCTGCCTCGTTCACGTTCGACCGACAGCTTATCCCGCGCCGCGTCGCAAGCCGGTGACCAACGACATCCGTTTCCCGGACCATCGGCGCACTGTCGAGGATAAGTCATGTCCAGACCGGTCTTTGCCCTTGCGGCGGACGACATTTCCGCTTTCGCGCGCGCCCTGCGGGGGCAGCTCGCCCAATGCGATCACCTGCCGAGCCATCTCGAGCTGCTCAACATGCTGGCGCGCGCCGGCGGGCACCGCAACTTCCAGCATTTTCGAACCGTGACACAAGCGCGGAGCCTGCCCCCGTCGCCGCCAGCGGAGCCGGTCGACGAGAAGCGGCTGGAGCGGGTGGCGCGCCTGTTCGATGCCGAGGGGCGGCTCACCCGCTGGCCCGGCAAGGAAAGCTGGCGCGTGCTGTGCCTGTGGCAGCTGTGGTCCCATCTGCCCGCCGGCGAGACGCTGTCGGAAGCCGAGATCAACGCACTCATGAATGCCCGCCATCTGTTCGAGGACCACGCCTTGCTGCGGCGGGAGATGGTGGATCGTGCGATGGTGTGGCGCACGGCTGACGGGCGCGCTTATCGCCGGATCGAGCAGAAGCCTCCCGTGGAGGCGCTCGCGCTCATTCGCCGGGTGGCGCAGCGCACGTCGCAGCCGCCGGGCGCGGCGGTTCAGGTTCACATTTCCCGCAATCCGGGGAATGTTCGGCACTCATGAGTCGCGGCCCGCGCGGGCCGCACTCCACGGAGCGAGGGGATGCACCCTGTGGCGTACGCGGCGGAAAGATTGCTGGAGCAGATCCCCAAGCCTCGGATCATCGAAACCCCGCGCGGGCCGCTGGCCTGCGCCATCGGGGGGCAGGGGCCGACGCTGCTGGCTCTGCACGGCGTCATGGGGGGGCTCGACCAGTCCTGGCTGCTCGCCCGCGCGCTGCTGGCGCGATGGGAGGGGTGGCGGATCATCGCGGTGGCGCGCCCGGGCTATCCGGGCACGCCGCTCAACACCGGCCGCACCGCCGAGGAGCAGGCCGAGGCTTATGCCAGCCTGCTGGCCACTCTGGGGGTAGAGTCTGCTTACGTGGCGGCCTTCTCCGGAGGCGGGCCTTCCGCTTTGGCTTTTGCGCGAAACCATGCCGCGCAGTGCCGAGGCCTGGTGCTCGTCAGCGCCTGCACGGGCAAGCTGGAGGCGAAGCCCGCGGCGCGCGCGGGCCTTGCCCAGGCGGACTTCCTGGCGCGCCTGCCGGGCATCCACCATGTTCCTGCTTGGCTGGTTCGCCATTGGCCGCAGGCGGCCGCGCGCGGCTTCGTGCCCGATGACGGGCAGCGGGCGCAGGTGTTCGCCGATCCCCAAGCCGGCCCGCTCCTGACGGCCCTGTTGCTCAGCTCGTGCCTGCGCACCGACGAGCGCATGCCGGGCACGCTCAACGACGTGGAGGAATTCTCGAAGCTGCCCGTGCGGTGCGGGCAGGGCGTAAGCGTTCCGGTGCTGGCGGTGCATGGCACTGATGATGGCATCGTGCCCTTCGCGCACGGGCAGGAGGTGGCGCGCACGGTGCCGGGCGCCCGCCTTCTGGCCCTTCCTCACGCCACCCATATGGGCGTGTTCACCCACATGGCGTCCGTGCGCGGGGCGGTGGACGAACTGCTGGGCGCGGTCCAGGTTTAGGGCTGGTCGACCTTCAGGATGCGAGGATTGGCGTAAAGCGGGCCCCACTCCCGCTTTGATGAGACGAAAACGCTCGCGGCTAGCGCTCCCAATGCGTCAGGCGATCGGCACGGCCTGCACAACAGGCCCTTGCCGCCACAAAACCTTCGGCGCGCGCCGCCGTTCCCCCCGCGCCCGCGGTCCTGCCGCTTACGCCCCGCCGCAGCCTTCTCTGGCAGACGGGAGAGGGAGCCACGGCGTGAAGAGCCGCCAAACGCGGGCGAAGGGTTGGCCCCGTCGCGGAATGGCGCTCCGTCCCATAGCGCAGTCGCGCGAAGTCGAGCGCGGGCTGTACGGAGAAACACGTCGAATCGATGGGTTGGAGCATGTCGCCGTAGCAGCGACATGCTCCCCGCACGCCCCTTGAGTTAGCCGGCCGGCGCTCAGCGCACCTCGGCGAGGAAGGCGCGCACCTGGGCGGGGTCCACGTCCTTGGCCACGAAGGCCTCGCCGATGCCGCGGGCCAGAATGAAGGTGAGGGCGCCGCGGCTGACCTTCTTGTCCTGGGCGATGAGGGTCATCAGGCCGTCCGTATCGGGCAGCTCGCCCGGCACGTCGGCGATGCGGGTGGGCAGGCCGGCGGCCTGAAGGTGGTGCACCACCCGCGTCACGTCCTGCCCGCAGCAAAGGCCAAGCTTGGCAGAGAAGGCGAAGGCCAGGGCCATGCCGATGGCCACGCCCTCGCCATGCAGCAGGCGATCGGAGAAGCCAGCGCCGGCCTCGAGCGCATGGCCGAAGGTGTGGCCGAGATTGAGCAAAGCGCGGTCGCCGGTTTCCTTCTCGTCGCGTGCGACCACGGCGGCCTTGGCAAGGCAGCTTGTCGCCACCGCCTCGATGCGCTCGGGGCCGCCGCTAATCACGCCGGCGTGGTGCGCTTCCAGCCACTCGAAGAAGGTGCGGTCGCCAAGCAGGCCGTATTTCGCGACTTCCGCATAGCCGGCGCGCACCTCGCGCACGGGCAGGGTGTCGAGCGCGGCGGTGTCCGCCAGCACCAGAACCGGCTGGTGGAAGGTGCCCACCAAGTTCTTACCCTGGGGCGAATTGATGCCGGTCTTGCCGCCGACGGACGAATCCACCTGGGAAAGCAGGGTCGTGGGCGCCTGCACCACGTCCACACCGCGCCGCAGCACCGAGGCGGAGAAGCCGGCAAGGTCGCCGACCACACCGCCGCCGAGGGCCAGCACCAGGTCGCGCCGCTCGATGCGGGCCGAAATCAGGCCTTCCACCACTTGCTGCAGGCCCGCCCAGCACTTGGTCTTCTCGCCCGGCTCCACGACGATGGCGGTGTGCTCGATGCCGGCCTCGCGCAGCGAGGCTTCGACGGTGGCGAGATGGCCGGCCGCCGCCACGTTGCGGTCGGTGACGATGGCCACCCGCGCACCCTTGCGCAAGGCAGTGATGTGGATGCCCGTTTCCGCCAGCAGTCCGGGGCCGATGAGGATGTCATAGGGCCGGCCCGCCAGGTCCACGCGCACGGCGCTGCGCGGGGCGCCGGCAGGGGAGGTGGGGGCAGGCGAAACGGCCATGGTGCTGTGTCCTCGATCAGGAAGGGTCAGGTGCCGGGCGAGCGATGCCACCACTTCGTCCACCACCACGTCATGGGCGACGTCGCGGGAATCCACCACCACGTCGGCTTCGGCATAAGTGGGGCCGCGCTGGCGCAGCAGGGCGGCGAGCTTGGCGCCGGGGTCGCCCTGGGCCAGCAGCGGGCGGTCGTTGCGCTTCTTCACCCGGCGCAGGAGGGTGTGCAGATCGGCCCGGAGCCAGACCGAGATGCCGTATTCGGCAACCGCCGCGCGGGTTTCTGCACTCATGAAGGCGCCGCCGCCGGTGGCGAGCACCATGGGGCCGGATTGCAGCAGCCGGGCCACCACGCGCTTCTCGCCCTCGCGGAACTCGGCTTCGCCACGGCGGGCAAAGATCTCCGGAATGCTCATGCAGGCGGCGCGCTCGATCTCTTCGTCGGCATCGACAAAGGGCAGGCCGAGGCGCTTGGCGAGCCGCCGGCCCACGGATGACTTGCCCGCGCCCGGCATGCCCACCAGCACCACAGTGCGCGCGCCCAGCCGCGCCAGAAGCTCATCGGTGGCGGGCTGGCCATGGGGGCGCCCCGTGGTCATGGTCCGGGTGTCCTCTGCTGGCGGCTCGATCTTCTGTGTCTGCACCCGAAATGTCCTTGGCTCCGGCCCGCCGGTCGCATCGCCGATTGGTTTGCCCGCGGGTTCGACCTTGGGCACGGCGCGGCCATCGCGACAGGTGGAAGTCATGCTTTCCAGCCGACACCTTCGGGCTCTACCATTGGCGAGCGAGGCGGGCAATGCGGTTGAACACGACGGTGGAGCGTGGCACCTCTTCGCGCATGGCCGGGATGTCGCGATTCGCCCGGCGTGGGAGAAGCTGCCGGTGCCTACTCTCATCCGTCTGCTCGTGGTGCTGGGCATTCTGGCCGGGCTCGGCTACGGCGCCTTGTGGGTACTGGCCAATCAGGTGCAGCCCAAGGAGCGGGAGATCACCTTCACGGTCCCGCCCGACCGGATCGGCAAATGAGCAGGTCCGGGCCCCTCGCTTTGTTCCTCGACATGCAGGCGGTGGAACGCGGGGCGAGCGCCAACACGCTGGAGGCCTATCGCCGCGACCTGGAGGACTTCTCCACGTTCCTCGCGGAGCGCCCGCAGGCCCCGGCCGATGAAACCCTGGCCAGCGCCGGCACCGATGCCATCCGCGCCTATCTGGCCGATCTCGACAAGCGCGGCTTCAAGGGCACCACCATCGCGCGGCGGCTTTCGGCGCTGCGCCAGTTCTACCGCTTCCTGTTCGCCGAGGGGCACCGGGGCGATGATCCCGCCGCCGTGCTCGAAGGGCCCAAGCGCGGCCGCCCGCTGCCCAAGGTGCTCACGGTGGCGGAGGTTTCGCGCCTGATCGAGGCCGCCCACGCCCGCGCCAAGGAGGATCTGGCCCCCGCCGAGGGGGACGGCGCGCGTGCCGCCCGCGCCGAGGCGCTCAAGCGGCAGCGGACGGTGTGCATCGTCGAGCTGCTCTATGCGAGCGGGCTGCGCGTGTCGGAGCTCGTGGGCCTTCCCGCATCCGCTGGCCGCAGTCGCTCGGATGCCATCATGGTGATGGGCAAGGGGCAGAAGGAACGCCTGGTGCCCCTCTCCGCCCCGGCCAAGGCCGCCATGGCGGCCTGGCTCGACGCCCGCGCCGCCGCCGGGCTGGAGGCCTCGCGCTGGCTGTTCCCCTCGTTCGGCGAGAGCGGCCACGTGACCCGCCAGCAGGCGGCGCGGGACCTGAAGGAACTGGCGCTGGCGGCCGGGCTCGACCCCGCCAAGCTCTCGCCCCACGTGCTGCGGCACGCCTTCGCCAGCCACCTTCTGGCCCATGGCGCCGACCTGCGCGTGGTGCAGACCCTGCTCGGTCACGCGGACGTATCCACAACGCAAATTTACACCCATGTGCTGGACGAACGCCTGAAAGGCATGGTGCGCGACCTGCATCCTCTATCGGAAGGATGAGGGCAGAGACGACTTTGTCCGCCGGCGCCCCTTTCCAGGGGGGCGGGGCGCGCCTATATTCCCCATGCCGGCGCAAGCCGGCTATGGCGATAAATGGGTGTCGTAATAAGCCATTCGGACCCGGGGGCGGTACCCGGCGCCTCCACCAGAGCCCAAGCCGCTATTCGGCGGCTGGGCTCCGGCGGGGGCGAAATAGGATCGACGAGGGTGTAAAGGGCTTTCTTTCGCTCGGCATTGTACCACCGTTATCGGGCTAAACTTATAGTTGCGAATGACAACTATGCTCCGGTTGCTCAGGCCGCGTGAGCGGTTTGAAAGACCAAATCAAAGTCCTCCCGGGTAGCACCGGATAGGCGGGGTTCGGAGGCACCTGGCAACAGAAGCCTCCACTTCCCTCCGGCGCAGCCGGATCGGCGGGAAGGTCGCACCCCGCTCCCGCGCGAGATCTGGCGCCTTTGGGGAAGGCGGCGGTGGAATTGGGGGTCCGGCTGGGGAACAAGGCTCAAGCGGACTCATGTCGGTCGATCACATCCGCTACGATCTTCTCGCCCAGGAAGCACTGCGCTCCGTCGTGCGGCGCGTGCTGTTGGACGTGGCCAAGGATGGCCTGCCGGGCGATCATCACTTCTACATCTCCTTCGACACCCGCGCCCCCGGCGTGCGGCTCTCGCAGCGCATGCGCGAGAAGTATCCGGAGGAGATGACCATCGTTCTTCAGCACCAGTTCTGGGATCTCAACGTCACCGACATCTCCTTCGAGGTGGGGCTGTCGTTTGGCGGCATTCCGGAGAAGCTGCTCATTCCGTTCTCGGCCTTGAAGGGCTTCTTCGATCCGTCCGTGAAGTTCGGCCTCCAGTTCGAGCTGGCCGCGCCCGAGGATGAGGCGGAAAGCGATGGCGAGGATGAGGGCGAGGAGCACCCCGCCGTGAAGCCGGCGGTCGCTCCCACCGCGCTCAAGCAGCCCTCACGTGGGGCCGCTTCGGAACCTGCGGTGTCCAGCGCCAATGGGGGCGTGGTCGACGCTCCGGTGGAGGACGAGGCCGCCGAGCGCCCAGCGGGCGGCGCCCAGGTGGTGCAGCTCGACGTTTTCCGAAACAAGAAGTGAGCAGCCGTTTCGTGCCGGCTGAAGGGTTGCTTCAGTGACCTTTGAAACCGAGGTGGCTGTCATTGGGGCCGGGGCCGCTGGTCTTGCGGCCGGTGTGCGCCTTGCTGCGGCTGGGGTGGACTTCCGGGTGCTGGAAGCGGCCTGCGTGCCCGGCGGCCGTGCGGCGACGGACCGCGAGACGCTGGGCGTGCCGTTCGATCTCGGATGCCACTGGCTGCACGACGCGCGCCGCAATCCCTTCGTGCCCATCGCGCGGAAGCTGGGCTTTGCCTTTGATGATTCGGGTGGGCGCCGTGGTGAACGGATGCTCCATCTCGGCACGCGGTTCGCGAAGCCCGATGAGATCGAGGAGGCCGAGGCCGCCGTGGAGGCCGCCTTTGCCGCCGTCTATGCCATCGGCCGCACCGGCCGCGACGTGGCGGCGAGCGAGGTGCTGCCGGAGCTCGGCCGCTGGGAGCCGTTGGCGCGCCATTGGCTGAGCCTGATGTCCGCCGCCCCGCCGGAGCGGATTTCCACGCTCGATTTCAGCCTCTATCAAGACAGCAACGACAACTGGCCGGTTGTCGACGGGTATGGCGATCTCATTCTCGCTCATGGGCGGGATGTGGCGGTCACCCTGGATTGTCCGGTCTCCCGCATTGATCACGGCGGCGCGCATATCGAGCTGGAGACCAAGCTGGGGCGTCTGCGGTGCCGCATCGCCATCGTCGCCGTGTCCACCGCGGTGGTGGCGCAGGGGCTGCTCGCATTTTCCCCGGCCTTGCCGCCGAAGCTGGGGGAGGCCTTCTCGGCTCTGCCCCTCGGTGTGGCGGAAAAGGTGGCGCTGCTGTTCGACCAGGACATGTTCGGCGTCGCGCCGCGCACGGGGCTTGATGCCTTTGACGAAAGCCGCGCGGAGGCGCTGGCTGTGTCCGCCATCCTCAATCCCGGTGGCGCTCCCGCCGCAGTGGTGCACATAGCGGGCCCCGATGCCGGGGCCCTGGTGCGCGCGGGCGAGGGGGCGATGGTGGATTTCGCTGCGTCGGCCCTGGAAAAGGCCTTCTCTTCCGGCCTGAAACGGCACATCCGGCGGGCGCGGGTCACCCGGTGGTCCGCCCGGCCCTATATTGGCGGGGGCTATTCCTGTGCGCTGCCCGGCGCGGGTGACCTACGCCAGACTTTGTCCGAGGGCATCGACGAGCGCATCTTCTTTGCCGGAGAGGCCTTGGGAGGCTCTGCGTTTTCAACGGCTCACGGAGCCCATCTGTCTGGCCTCGCGGCCGCGGACAAGGCGTTGGCCCAGCTCGGAAAGGCGGGCCCTGGATGAGCGCGTCCCTTCCGCTTTCGCTGGTCGTGGCGGTGGGCCGGAACGGCGTCATCGGCCGGGAGGGCGCCTTGCCGTGGCATCTCTCGTCGGATTTGAAGCGGTTTCGTGCCCTCACCTGGGGCAAGCCGCTGATCATGGGCCGGCGAACGTTCGAATCCATCGGCAAGCCTTTGCCGGGGCGCATTTCTGTGGTTCTGAGCGCCGATCCGGCCTTCACTGTTCCCGAAGGCGTCATCAAGGCCACGGACCTGCCGTCGGCCCTGGAGGCCGCCACCGCCGCTGCGGCATCGCTCGGGGCCGATGAGGCCATGGTGATCGGCGGCTATCGCGTGTTTGCGGACACGCTGCCGCTGGCACGGACCCTGGAGCTGACGGAAGTGGACCTGTCGCCCGCAGGCGACGTCCGCTTCCCGCCATTTGACCGTTCCCTGTGGCGGGAGATCCGTCGTGAGGGGCCACTGCAGGGCCCGCGCGACGACGCGCCGTTCACCTATGTGACCCTGGAGCGCGCCTGACGGACTGCAGTGGCTGTGCGCGATCTGCTCCCGCTCGCATGCGAGCGGGGCGATGACCGATCAACGTCCGCGACGCAATGCGCCTCGCTCGACGACCGGAAAAAATCGCTACTTCAAACGCGAGCGCATGTTCCGGATGTCGCAGAACGCAGAAATGCGCCGCGACTGTCTCCGTGTCTCAGGGAACCGCTGAGGCAACCTATCCTATTGCTGGTGCGCGCTTTTCCCGCGCGAACCGGTTCCCCTTTCCCGCGCGAACGCGTTAGTCCCCCACCAAGCCTGGTGGACGCGGCAGGTCGCCGAACCCGCGCGTGGGCGGCAGGGTCGGTTCCAGCGGCAGGGGCGGTGGCTCTACGGTGGCTGGCTGGCGTGGCCGTGGCGGCGCGACGTGCGGGCGCTGCGCGGCCTGCTCCGCGGCTGTGGCCGGGGGCGTCGCCGGGCGCGGCGGACGGCGCACCGTGGTCGCTCCGTTGGCGGCCGGCGCGGCGCTGGGCGCGACGGTCGGCTGGGGCGCCGCCGAGCGGTTTGCCTCGTTCGGCGGACGGGGGGGAGGCGGCGCGGCGGCAGGAGCCGGCGCATGCGATGCTGCGGGCGCAGGCGACGGAGCCGGCGACGTGCTGGTTCCGGCCGCTGGCGCGCTGGTGGAGACGCCGAAGGGGGATGTGGCCGGAGCCGGCGGCGCGGGCAATTCGCGACGCTCGATGACATCATTGCCGCGGCTCACCGGGCGTGTGGCTTGTGGTGCCGCCGGTCGGGCGGGGACGGCCACCGTTGGTTTCGCAGGTGCGGTTGCGGGTTGCGGCGCGGGTGGCTGCGGGGTTACGGGCTGGGGCGCGGCGGGGCTCGCAATGGGAACCTGAGGTGCTGCAGGGGCCGGGGGCGGAGGCGCCGCTGGGGCGGCAGGCTGGGCGCCGGCCGGGCTGCCATGCTGCTCTTCCAGCCGGCGCGTCTCGCGCTCGATGGCGCGCATGGCGATGACGCTGGTGAGGCCGGTGGCGCTCACCCTGCGATCCGGATCGGTGAGGACGCCGCGCCAGGCGAGTATGCCCGTGGGGCTGGTGCCGGACAGCGCCGCGCCTTCATATTCAATACCGCTCTCCATGAGCAGCCGGGCGAGGTCGATCCCGCCGGTGAAGGCAAGGCGGGTGTCGCCCACCTGCGCCCGTGCAGGAGAAAGGCGCACCAGGCCATTGACGGCGCTCAGCGTCGATTCCGCCGCCGGGACCTTCAGCGGTCCGCGCATCAGCGCGCGATCGAACAAGAGCGCGGTACGGCGTTCGTCGGGCGGCGTGGCGAGGCTCGCGGTCTCCTGAAGCACGGCGGCGAGCGCCGTCGGGTCGGCGTCACCCACCTCCAGGTTTTGAACCGCGATGGTGCCCTGGCCGGACAGGCCCTGCACCAGCTGCAGCGGGGTGCGGCCGCTGCCGCCAAGGTCGAGGGAGAGGCTCACGCGACCGGTGGGGGGCGCGCTGGCGCCGGCAGGGGCGGCGAGGGCGGCAATGTCCACCTTGTCGAGCAGCAGGCGGCCTTCCGTCTCCACGCCGTCGCCTCGGTGGCGCACTTCCAGATGGGCGCCGACCCGCCCGCCCCCGAAGCTGCCGGTGATGTCCCGGAGGTCGAGGTCGACGCCGTCGCTGGCTAGCCGCAGCTTGGCGGTGGTGAGGGCGTAGGGGCCAATCAGGGCGAGGCGGCTCGCCACCAGGTCCACGCCCAGTGCCACGCCGTTCACCGGATGGGGCCGGAAGAGCGCGGTGCTCCAGGGCGTGACGGCGGAGCTGGCGGGCTCCACCCCTGAGCGGGCGCCAAACAGGCCGACGAGGGTCGGCACGGACAGGGTGTCGAAGGCGAGCCGGCCGGTGAAGCGCGGCACGGTGCCGGGTTCCAGGTCGATGTTTCCGGTCACGGGCGCGCCGGCGAGTGAGCCTTCGATCTTTTCCGCACGCCACACGCCATCGGCGCGGGAAAGGTCAAAGGCCAGCGCCGCCGGCACCGGGCCATTGTCAGTGGCGGCGGCGAGCTGGGGCAGCAGGCGCCCGAGGTCAGCGCCATCGGCCCGTACGGAAAGGCGGGGCTCGATGGCGTCCTTGACCATGCGCGCGCGGCCCTCGGCCTGGAGGGTGACGCCGGTGGCCGTGAGCCGGGCCCGCACATCGCCTTCGCCCTGGGTGAGTGGGGCAAGGCTGAATTCGCCATGTACGGAACCGAGGCGCGGATTGAGCCCCTCAATGCCCAGCGCGCCAAGGACGGCAGCGCCGTCGGCCGCATCGGCATTGAGCTTCACCGCCATGGGTACGCCGGCCGCGCTGCGGGTGAAGGCCACCTCGCCCGAGAGGCTGCCCAGGCGCCCGGCGCTGGTGATGGCGCGCCCGCCGGCTTCGCTCCACACCACGGCGGTGGAAAGCTTCACCGGGGCGGCAACGGGCGCCAGGCGGGCGAGCACGTCTGCCGTTTCCGGGCCGGCCATCAGGCGCGCCACCGGCACCAGGCCATCGGCTTTGGCGCCCGCCATGGTGAGGTTGAATTCGCCGCGGGGCGTGGTGGAGAAATTCTCCATCCAGCCTGCCCCTTCCAGATGGATGCCCCCCAGGTCGTCCATCACCATGCGCTTCACGCGCCAGCTTCCACCGGTGGCGCTGGCCTCCAGGGCGAGGCTGCCCAGGGGCTGGCCGGCGACGGTGAGGTCGTGCCCGTCGAGCTTCAGCGCCGCATCGGCGCCACCACCCACGGCGGTCGCGGTCCGCTGCATCGCCGCCACCAGGGGGTCGAGGTCGAAGCCGTCCATGGCCAGGGTCATGTCCAGCTTCGGTCCGCCGCTGGTGGGCAGGGCGGCGGCGATGGTGCCGGTGAGCCGGCCATCGCCGAAGGCGGCGTTGAGATTGTCGAGGGTGAGCGCGCCGGGCGAGACCTTCAGCCGCGTGGCCATGCGCGCGGGCGCCTTTACCACCCCGGCGATGTCGCGGGCGGCGTCGGGCGCGGCCCAGCGCAGGAAGGCGGCGGGGTCCTCTGCGCTGAAGTTGAGGGCGCCGGCGAAGCCCTGGCCCTCCGGCGCGCCGGAGGCTTTCAGCGCGGCCTTGCCGGGAAGCTTGGCCTCTGCGGTATCGACGCGCCAGCCGGTGGGGCCTCCGGTGATGTCGAGCCGCACATCCCGAACCAGGGTGCCGCCGAGCACCAGCTGTTCCGCCGAAACGCCGATCTTGGAGGCGATATCGGGCGAGGGCAGGTCGGCGAGGGTCCACAGGCCGCGCGCCAGGGCTTCCGCCGGGCGGATGGCGGGGCTGGCGGAGGGGGCGCTTGCAGCGCCGCTCGCGCCGAGGGCGTCGAGGTCGAGGCTGCGGGCGTTCAGCACCACATCCAGGCCGATGGCGCGGCCCAGGCTGAGGCGGGCGGCCCCGGCGAGCTGGGCGGGGGTCGCCTCGCCGCCCAATGCCAGTTCCAGATTGTCGGCAAGGATCTGTGAGGGAGAGGCCTTCAGGTGGCCCGCGAACTGCCAGGAATCGAGCCCACCGGCACCCTTGCGCGCGAGGCTCGCACGCCCGTCGAAGGCGAGGGCGCCGCCGGTGGCGGAAAAGGCCCCGTCGAGATCCACGCTGTAGGGCCGGTTGCGCCCGTCCAGAACCAGCCGCAGCTTGCCCGTGCCGGCCTCATCGAGCTTGCCCAGGGTGGAGCGCAGCGCGAACCGCGCGCCGCCCGACTCCACTTCGCCGTCGAGCTTGAACGGGCCGCTGAGTGAGCGCGCCTCCCCATTCAGGTCGAGGTCGCTGAGGGTGAGGGTGTGGTCGGAGGCGCGGTCGAGCACGTCCAGGGTACCGTCCCGCACGTCCAGGCGGGCGATGCCGATATCAGCGGCGCGGCCGGCGCCGGTGGGCAGGGCGACGCGGCCATTGCTGTCGATGATGATGCGCATGCGAGGCTGCACCAGCGTGACGCCGGTGGCCTCCACCTGCCCGCGCATGAGGGCGCCGAGGGACAGTTCCGCCTTGAACTGCCGCACCGTGCCGCCGGTGGAAACCACATCGCCCAGCGTCACGTCCGATAGGGTGACGCGCGGGGCCGGCAGGATCTCCGCCTCGATGGGGCCGCGAATGACCACCGGAATGCCCAGGGTCTGGCCGATCTCACGCTCGAACGTGCCGCGCCAGGCGTTCCAGTCCACCACCAGCGGCGCCGCGAAGGCGCCGAGAATGGCGAGTGTCACCGCCGTCGCGAGGCTGATGAGGATCCCTTGCACGCCCGTCTCCTCGATCGCCCGCCGCCGGCGGGCCGTTTCGGCTCCATTGTGGCGCATCTTCGCGTCATTGTTGCAGCGCGAAAATCGCTCCTGCCGTCCTTACGGAAATTTCCTGCGCCGCGCATTCCGGTTCGCAGGAAGAAGGTATTTGGATGCCGCGAGCAGGGGCGGCTTTTCCGCTTGCCCCGCGACCGGCGCCCGTAGGTGGTCAGAGGGTGACGACCTTGCCGGGATTCATGATGTTGCCCGGATCCAGGGCCCGCTTGATGGTCCGCATCACGTCGAGCGCCTCTTCGCCATGTTCGGCCGCCATGTATTTCATCTTGCCCTGGCCGATGCCATGCTCGCCGGTGCAGGTGCCGCCCATGGCGAGCGCCCGTTCCACCAGCCGGCCCATGAATTGCTTGGCCTTGGCAAGGTCGGTGGCATCCGCCATGTCCACCATCAGCACGGTGTGGAAATTGCCGTCACCCACATGGCCGACGATGGGCGCCACCAGGCCCATGGCGTCAATGTCCGCCTTGGTCTCCTCCACGCAGTCGGCAAGGCGCGAGATCGGCACGCAAACGTCGGTGGCCACGGCCTTCGCGCCCGGGCGCAGCAGCAGCGCGGCCCAATAGGCATCGTGCCGGGCCTGCCACAGCTTGGAGCGTTCCTCCGGCCGGGTGGAAAAGACGGAAGGGCCGCCGCCAAACTCTTCCGCGATGGCGCCGAAGCGCTGCGCCTGTTCCTCCACACCCGCGTCGGTGCCGTGGAACTCCAGGAACAGGGTCGGGCTCTCGGCGAGAGAGAGCTTGGCGTAGGCGTTGCAGGCCTTGACCTGCACCTCGTCCAGAAGCTCGATGCGCGCCACCGGAATGCCGCTCTGGATGGTGGCGATGACGGCATCGCAGGCCGCCGTGATGCTGGGGAAGGGGCACACCGCGGAGGAGATCGCCTCCGGAATGCCGTAGAGCTTCAGGGTGATCTCGGTGACGATGCCGAGCGTGCCCTCGGCGCCCACGAACAGGCGGGTGAGGTCATAGCCCGCCGAGGATTTGCGCGCGCGCGTGGCGGTCGTGATGAGGTTGCCGTCGGCGGTCACCACCTTCAGCGACAGCACATTGTCCTTCATGGTGCCGTAGCGCACCGCATTGGTGCCGGACGCGCGGGTGGAAACCATGCCGCCCAGGGAGGCATCGGCGCCGGGGTCGATGGGGAAGAACAGGCCCTGGTCGCGCAGCTCCTCGTTCAGCCGCTTGCGGGTGACGCCGGGCTCGATGACACAGTCGAGGTCGGCGCTGTTGACCGCCAGGATGCGGTTCATGCGCGACAGGTCGATGCACACCCCGCCGTGCGGCGCATTCACCTGCCCTTCCAGGGAGGTGCCCGCGCCCCAGGCGACGACCGGCACCCCGTGGGCCGCGCAGATGCGCACCGCCGTCTGCACATCCTGCGTGCATTCCGCCATCACCACGGCGTCGGCCGGCTCATTGGGCAGGTAGGTGGTCACATTGGCGTGCTGCTCGCGGATGGCCGCATTCGTCACGACCTTGTGATCCAGCGCCGCGCGGAGGTCGGCGATGGCAAGGGCCACCTGCTCGCCATCGCGGGGGGCGGGGTTCGCTGCTGCAGCAAGCATTTACGTTTCCTTAACTTTGACGGCGACCGCCGATGGCGGGCTGATTCGCGTTTGAACGGAAGTGGTAGGTGATGGCCATCGGGAGGTGTTTTCAATTTGACAGTGATATTTCTGATTCGGCCGGTCCGCCAGATTTTGCTCCATTTCCGAGGTGACGATAGCCCAATCTGCGGGCAAAGTGAGTGCCCATAAAGAAACTCCAAGACAGGGTGCGACTGCCATGCTGGATCGGATCGACTTCGAGCCTGTATTCTTCGCCCCGTTTGTCTCCTCCGCCAGGAAGGTGGAACGGGCGTGGATCGATTATAACGGCCACCTGAAGATGGCTTACTATAATCTGGTGTTCGACCAGGCAGTGGAAGAGGCTTTAACTCTTCTGGGCCTTGGTCCTGAATATGCGCGGGAGAGAGGGGCCTCCTTCTTTACTGCGGAAGCGCATGTGCGCTTCCTTCGGGAGATCACGCCGGAATGCCCCGTGCGCGTCACTCTGCGCCTCATGGACTACGACGAAAAGCGGATCCACCTCTATCAGGTGCTCCATCATGCCGCCGAAGGGTGGGTGTCGGCCACCTGTGAGCAGGTGGCGCTCCATGTGGACCTCAGGACACGGGGCGTGACCGCTTTTCCCGATGACGTTCTGGAGCGTATCGCCATGATGCGCGCCACCCATGCCGCGCTGCCGACCCCTGATGGCCTGGGGCGCCGGGTGTGCATGACCGCCCGCTGCTGAGGCGGTTTTCTGTTCAGCTTCCGCCACGGGATGGCCGGCGCGCAGCAGGGTGGGCGCCGGCCATTTCTTTTGCTCCATGCGCTCGTGCTCTTTGCTGCATGGAGAGCGGTTGACATGGCCGCCCCTCGGGGGTATTTCCTCACCCGTCGGCGATGCCTGAATTTTGAGCTGTAGCGCGGCGCTCCTCGGAAAATAAAAGAGATTGGTTGCCTGCAAGGTGCGGGCCGGATGGGGCGTGCCTTCGTTGCGTGCAATGCAGGGCAGCTATGCTGACCTATCTCTTCGTATTCTGTGCAGTGCAGCATATCCTGTTGGTCATGACGGGCGATGTGCCCGGAACCGATGCCGGATGACGTGACCCGGAACAGGAGGCCTCCATGAGTGCCGTGACCTATCCCGCGAAGTCGTTCTCCCTCCCGCGCGATGTGGCTGCCGCTTCCGCCGTGAAGCCTGAACGGGGCTTCTGGGGGCGGATGTTCGATGCCCTCATCGCCGCGCGGACCGCTCAGGCCGAGCGTGAAGT
This sequence comes from Xanthobacter sp. NM-59, assembly GCF_021401125.1. GTDB lineage: Bacteria > Pseudomonadota > Alphaproteobacteria > Rhizobiales > Xanthobacteraceae > Xanthobacter. The sequence continues at coordinate 187,817 of NZ_JACBFQ010000009.1, read as the reverse complement.
GGCGCGCTATCTCGCTCACCGCGGCCAGGATTTTCGCGATCTCAGCCTGTGAGCCTCTCGCGACGCGCGTGAGCCCTGCTTTTGAAGTTTGCTCCGCACCCGGAGGGTGGGTGCGGATGATGAGGCCCGGCCTCCGGGCCGGGCCTCATGCACTGAAATACAACTGGCCGCGCATGGCGTGTGCCTGATCGCACCGCACAGGGTCCCGTGCGACCTCGGTGGCTTCCGTTTTTCAGGAAGCACAGAGCCGTCTGTCTTTTTGTCTTGATGCGTTTCCTCCACGCAAGCCGGTTCGCACCTCGCGCGGAAAGGCCCTTAGCCCTGGCCGGCTCAGGTCTGTGTGGTGGAGGCTTGGTGGGGGCGGACCGGCCGCGCAGCATGAAGCACTTGCGGCCTTTTTCTTGTCTTTGCTCGCCCTGCTGACGCCGCTGGTGTCAGGCGGCTGCGCCTCTGCTTGATTGCGCATGACGGCGGTAACCGCATTGACGCGCGCAGCAAGGTGACGGCGGAAGGGCGTCCGCCATCACCGCTCCTTGGGCGGGCGTTCAGTCGTAGGCGGCGAGCATCAGAGTGGCCCAGCCCTCGATATGACGTCGGGAAACCAGGTGGAGACCCTGGCTGCGATAGGCGGCGAGGGCAGCCGGCTCCTGCGCCACCAGCAGGCCCGAGAGCACGATCCGCCCACCCGGCGCCAGCAGCGCCCGCAGCGGCTTGGCGAGGCGCTTCAGCGGCGGCAGCAGGATATTCGCGAGGATCAGATCATAGGGGCCGGCCGCCCGGATGCTCTGGGCGTCGGCGCCCGCCGCATGCAGCAGGGTGACACCGGGCCCGGCCTTGTTGGCGCGCGCATTGGCCTTGGCTGTCCGCACGGCAACGATGTCGATATCGCTGGCCACCACCTGGGTGTGAAAGCGGCGAGCGGCGGCGATGGCGAGCACGCCGGTGCCGGTGCCCACATCCAGAATCCGCTGCGGCCGCCCGATGCGCGCGATGTCGGCGATCGCGGCCAGGCACCCCTGGGTGGTGCCATGATGCCCGGTGCCGAAGGCGAGGGCGGCTTCGATCTCGATGCCGATGACACTGGCCGGCACCCGCCCGCGATCATGGGCGCCATGCACCATGAACGAGCCCACCTTCACGGGGGCAAGACCTTCCAGGCTCGCGGCCACCCAGTCCTTCTCCTCGATGGCGGAAAAGACGGCGGTGGCAGCGATTTCCTCCCCCGCGGCGGCGGCCACCAGGGCGCGCAGGCGGTCGGCATCGAACGCCTCGCCGGCGAACACCTCCACCACCCATTCGTCCTCCGTCCGCTCAAAGTCCGTCACAGCCACATCGGCGGGGTCGAAGCTCTCGGAGATGAGGTCGGAGATGTGCAGGGCCGCGAGGCGAGGGGCGGCCACGCGCATCACGTGGGTGGCATCGTTCGGGGGAAGGCCTTCGAGCATCGGGAACGGTATCCGGACTTCAGGGGCGCCTCAGGCTTCGAACGCTCCGACGAAATTGTCGCGTCCACCGGCCTTGGCCGCATAAAGGCGCTTGTCGGCCACCCCGAGCAGGTCCGTCAAGCTCTCCCCATCATGGGGGGCGGTGGCGACGCCGATGGACAGGGTGAGCGTGGGCACGCCGTCCGGCAACGTCAGGGCGGCGACGCGCGCCCGCAGAACGGAGGCCAGCCGCAATGCGCCGGTATGGTCCACACCCGGGGCGAAGGCGGCGAACTCGTCGCCGCCGTAACGCACCACATAGTCCGATTGCCGCAGGGCGTCGGCCAAGGCGTCCGCCACCTGCCGCAGCACCTGATCCCCCATGGGGTGGCCGTGCTGATCGTTCACGTCCTTGAAGTTGTCGATGTCGATGAGCAGCAGGCTTGTGGGCCGGCGGGTGGCCTGCGCCAGCTTGAGCAGCTCGCGCCCCAGCGGCTCGAACTGGCCGCGGTGCAGAACCTGGGTCAGCGGGTCGCGGCGCGCAGCCAGGCTCAGCGCCTCATAGCGCTGCCGGTAGGTGAGGGCGTCGAACACATCGCGCAGGCGGCGCGGGGTGCTGGCGGTGTGCAGCTCATAGCGCTGGAGGTAGAAGACAAGGATGACCGCATAGATGCCCGCGGCCACCAGCTTGCCGATCCAGCCGCCAAGGCCGGCGGACAGGGGAACCCCGACGCTGAGGTGCAGCACCGTGAAGAAGCCCGCCTGATCGAAGGTGAGCACCAGCGCCAGCGTCAGCCAGATGGCGAGCACCGGCATGCGCCGCAGTGGCCGCGAAATGCGTTCGTAAAGCAGGATCATCGCGATGCAGTCCACGAACAGCAGCGCGGTGCCCCACAGCATGAGGCCGCCGATCTGGTCCATGAACGAGAGCTCGCTCGTCGCCGGGCCCGTCCCGTGCGCGAACTCCAGCCGTAGGATCGAGACCAGGGCGATGAGGATGGCGTTGCCCAGAAGCAGCCCGTAGATCGGTTGGCGTGCCATCTCCGCATCCTCCCGGATGTAGACCAGGAGCAGCAGCGCCAGCTTGCCAGAGAACATGACCACCGAGCCCGGTGAAAGGGACACGCCAAAAGGCAATGAGAGGTAGAATGTGGCCGCAAGATAAGTCTCCATGAAATGGAGACTGCCCAGCGCGCAGAAGAAGGTGCCGATGCCCAGGGTGGCGCGCAGCCGGAACAGCGCCAGCATGGCTCCGATATAGAGGAGCAGCGCGAGCAGGAGCGGGGTCAATGTCAGCAGGGCCATGGGTCGGATGCGACACCGAGCGACCCGGCGGCGGCGCCGTTCGCAGGGAGGAGAGAATGCGTTGGCTACCGGATGCCGCTTGGGAAGGCACCTCCCACCGCGCGACGAGGAAAATTAAAGCATGATGACGGCCTCTGACAAGGACCAGGACCGTAGTTTAGGCGTGCAATTTTTCTTTAATGCATCTTTTGATCTGCCGGACGCACCGGCTGCGCCACTCGCATCTGCAAACAAAGGGTCGGCCAAGCATTCATTGCCGCTCACCGACGGGCCGATGACGTATCGGCAGCGCGGGAGAAGGGCCTTCTGGGCGTGGTGGCCCTGTCGGTCTTCCGCTGCGTTGCCCTTTTCCCTCGCCCCCCGCGAGCGGGTGAGGGGCTGTGGCATGAGGATGCTTTGGTGGCCGGGAGTGCGCCGCGCGCGGCCAGCACGAGCCGCGCTCGGTTTCAGGCCTTCTCCACAAAGGTTTCAAGCACCCGCTTCTCGCCCGCTTTGTCGAACTGGACGGTGAGCTTGTTGCCGTCGATGCCGATGATGTCGCCGTAGCCGAACTTGATGTGGAACACCCGCTCGCCGCAGCTGAAGGCGGAGGACGATGCGGTAGAGGACGCCACCAGCGTGCCCTCGATGACCGGCGCGCTGCGCTGCGGGCTGCGGGCGCTGCCGCGTCCGGCATTGTAGCCGCCGCGGTCGTTGGCGCTGTCGCTGCGCTGGCTTTGCGCGCGCTGCCAGCCGGGCGTGGAATAGGACGAGTTGCCGAACGAGCCGCCCATGCGGTCGAAGCGGCTCTCGCCATAGCCGGAATTGCCATAACCGGAATGGCCGTAGCCCGATCCGCCCCAGCCGGCGCCGCCGCGGCTTTCCTCCACCCGCACATGGGCGTCCGGCAGCTCGTCCAGGAAACGGCTCGGCACGGTGGAATTCCACAGGCCGTGAATGCGCCGGTTGGAGGCGAAATAGATGCGTGCCGATGCCCGCGCGCGGGTGATGCCCACATAGGCCAGGCGCCGCTCTTCCTCGAGCCCCGCTTTGCCCTGCTCGTCCAGCGCGCGCTGGTGGGGGAACAGGCCCTCCTCCCAGCCGGGCAGGAAGACGGTATCGAATTCCAGGCCCTTGGCGGAATGCAGGGTCATTACCTGCACGGCGTCTTCGCCGGCGCCGTTATCGGTGTCCATCACCAGGGAGATGTGCTCCAGGAAGCCGCCGAGATTCTCGAACGGCTCCATGGAGCGCACCAGCTCCTTCAGGTTTTCGAGGCGCCCGGCCGCCTCGGCGGAGCGGTCCTTCTGCCACATCTCCGTGTAGCCGCTGTCGTCGAGGACGATCTCGGCCAGTTCGGTGTGGGGCAGCACGCGGGCCTGCTCGCGCCAGCGCTCGAAGGATTCCATGAGGCCGCGCAGTGTGGAGCGCACCTTGGGCTTCAGCTCCTCGCTCTCGGTCAGCACCCGCGCGGCGTCCTGAAGCGGCACGCCGGCGGCGCGGGCCACGTCGTGGATCTGCTTCATGGTGGCATCGCCGATGCCGCGCTTGGGAACGTTCACGATGCGCTCGAAGGCGAGATCGTCCGAGGCGGAGTTCACGCAGCGCAGATAGGCCAGCGCATCGCGGATTTCCGCCCGCTCATAGAAGCGCGGGCCGCCGATGACGCGATAATTGAGGCCCAGTGTGACGAAGCGGTCCTCGAACTCCCGCATCTGGAACGAGGCGCGCACCAATATGGCGATCTGCGAGAGCGGATGGCCGGCGCGCTGGAGCGCCTCGATCTCCTCGCCGATGGCGCGGGCTTCCTCGCCACTGTCCCAGGCGCCGGTGACAGTGACGTGCTCGCCATCCTCGCCTTCGGAAAACAGGGTCTTGCCGAGCCGGCCCTCATTATGGGCGATGAGGTGGGAGGCGGCGGCCAGGATGTGGCCGGTGGAGCGATAATTGCGCTCCAGGCGGATGACGGTGGCGCCGGGGAAATCGCTCTCGAAGCGCAGGATGTTGTCCACTTCGGCGCCGCGCCAGCCATAGATGGACTGGTCGTCGTCGCCTACGCAGCACACGTTTTTCGAACCCTGGGCCAGAAGCCGCAGCCACAGATACTGGGCGACGTTCGTATCCTGGTACTCATCCACCAGCAGATACTTGAACCTGCGGTGGTATTCGGCGAGCACATCGGGGTTTTCGCGGAACAGGCGGATGCCTTCCAGCAGGAGGTCGCCGAAATCCACCGCATTGAGGGCCTTCAGCCGCGCTTGGTAGGCGGCATAAAGCGCGCCGCCCTTGCCATTGGCGAAGGCCGCGCCCTCGCCGGCGGGCACGTCCTTGGGGGAGAGGCCGCGATTCTTCCAGCCGTCGATGGTGGCGGCCAGCAGGCGCGCCGGCCAGCGCTTCTCATCGATGTTGTCTGCGGCCAGCAGCTGCTTGAGAAGGCGGATCTGGTCGTCGGTGTCGAGGATGGTGAAGCCGCTCTTCAGCCCCACCAGCTCGTGATGGCGCCGCAGGATGCGCACGCCGATGGCGTGGAAGGTGCCGAGCCAGGGCATCCCCTCCACCTGGTCCCCCACCATGGTGCCGATGCGGTCCTTCATCTCGCGCGCGGCCTTGTTGGTGAAGGTCACGGCCAGGATCTGGGAGGGAAAGGCACGCCCGGTGGCGAGGATGTGGGCGATGCGGGTGGTGAGCACGCGCGTCTTGCCGGTGCCCGCGCCGGCCAGCACCAGCAGCGGGCCCTCAAGGGTCTCCACCGCCGCGCGCTGTTCGGGATTGAGCCCGTCGAGATAGGAGGGGCCGGGGGCGGAAGCCATCATCGCCGCGCGCGCCCGCGCCGCAATGCCGCCAGGGCGGGGCGTCGCGGCGGGAGCGGGGGTGTCGGCGCGGTGGATGGGATCGGAAGGCGTGCTCAAAACGGATATCTCGTGTCGCTCCGCGATTCTCGCAGGAGAACAAAATGGCACTCGAGCCCCCGGAAAGCGAGAGGCAGAGCGCGGATGGGGCTGGCGGCCTTCGGGCCGCCCTCAGTCGGTGGTGCGGGCGGTCGCCTCGGGAGCGGCGGCCTGCGCCTCGGCGGTGTCCTTGGGCAGGTGCACCACATAGAATTTGCGCACGGGCGTGACCGAGCGCCAGATGCCCTTGAAGCCCGCGGGGATCAGGAAGGATTCCCCGGCGGTATAAGTTTCCAGGTGGCCGGAGGCGTCGGTCAGTTCCACCGTGCCCTCGATGAGCACGCAGAATTCGTCCTCGTCATAATGGACGGAGAGGGTGGAGCTCTCCGAGGCCCAGAAGCCGGCGGAAAAGGCCCCGGTCTTGTCCTGGTACCATTCGTGGACGGTGGTGGCGGAAGCCGGGTCCACATGGGGCACGGGATTGAAGCGGATGGAACGGAGCGTCATGGCAGCCTCGGCGCTTGCGGACAGGGTCCGGCGGTGCGCCATCCTTGGCGGACGATTCCGGCGGCGGCAAGGAGGCCGCTCACCGCACAGGCTCCTGCGGTGAGCTCTTCAGCCCGGCGATCAGCAGCGCGCCTAGGCCAAAGAAAGCCAGCAGTACCGCGACGCCGGCCCTTTGGCTGGCGGTGATGGCGGTCACCAGCGCCACCGTGGTCGGCGCGGCGAAGGAGGTGATGCGCCCCGACAGCGCGAACAGGCCGAAGCATTCGGTGAGATGCTCGGTCGGGGCCAGCCGCACCAGCAGGGTGCGCGAGGCCGCCTGCAGCGGGCCCGCCACCAGGCCGATGAGAAGGCCAAGGCCGAGATAGGCCTGCTCCGGCACGGTGGCGAACAGTCCGCTGGCGGGCGCCGTGGGCAGCAGGCCGAACAGGACCGAATCCCGCGCCAGCGAGAGCAGACCGATGCAGGCGGCGATCAGGCTGATGAGCGAGACGAGGATCACCGTGCGCGAGCCCAGCCGGTCGTCCAGCCACCCGCCCGCCAGCGCCCCGAACGTGCCGGTAATGGTGATCAGGATCCCGAAGATGCCGATTTGCACCGAACTCCAGCCGAACACCCCGGCCGCATAAATGCCGCCGAAGGCGAACAGGGCCACCAGCCCGTCCGCATAGATCATGTTGCCGATGAGGAAGCGCGTGAGCATCGGCCGGGCCTTCAGGCGTGGCAGCAGGGCGCGGATGCGCGCGAGCCCGGTCCGCGCCGCCAGCGCCATGGGCATGGCCGATGGCGGATCACGCACCAGCAGAAACAGGGGCGTCACCAGCACGGCGAACCAGACGGCGGTGAACGGCCCTGCCAGCCGGTCGCCCTGCCGCTCGGCCGCGTTCAGCCCGAAGGCCGGGGGGTGGCCCAGCAGGGTGAGGCCCGTGTCCGGCTGGGTGGAGAAGAATGCGAGCATCAGCGCCAGCGAGATCAGGCCGCCGAAATAGCCCGCCGCCCAGCCGATGCCTGAAAGCCGGCCGAGCTGCTCCGGCGGGGCGAGCCGGGGCATCATGGCATTGTTGAACACCGTGGCAAATTCGACGCCGATGGTGCCCACCGCGAACGCGACCAAAATCAAGGGAATGCGGCTTTCGTCCCCGGGCGGCGAAAACCACAGCAGGCCCGAGCCCAGCATCAGCATGGCGCCGAATAGGGCGATCCAGGGCTTGCGCCGTCCGGAGGCATCCGCGACCGCACCCAGCACCGGCGACAGCACGGCGATGATGAGGCCGGCCGCTCCGGTGGCGAAGCCCCAGAGGGCCTGCCCGTCCGCCGGCGTGGGCGCCACCGCCGAGGCGAAGTAGGGCGCGAAGATGAAGGTGGTGATCAGTGTGAAATAAGGCTGGCAGGCGGGATCGAAAAGGATCCAGCCAAAGGCCGCCCGCCGTCTTTCCCGGTTCGTGTCGATCGGGGGCATGGAGAAGAATTATCGCGTTGGTGGAATGGGGATGCCAATGCGGATTTTTGACCTTATCACAATCCGTTCGCCGGCAACGGGATGCAAGAATTTCGTTTATTATACAAGCTATTTTGCCTTGAACGACGCGGCGTGTTCCGTACACTCCCGACCGTGACCCTTCATGAGCGACGAACCCCGGCGAGGTGGCCTTTCCCCTGCGCCCGTGGTCGTGGCCGGAGGTTCGCGGGCGTAAGCGATGGGCGTCGTCCGTGATGTCCCTGGCGCTGCCCGGCGCCAAGCGAAGGTCTTGAGCCATGCGGCTGTTCGTTCCCGAGCGTGACATTGTCATTGGCGAGGAGGTCTTGTCCTTCCTGCGGCTGTTGCGCAGTGCGCTTGGGGTTGGGTTCATGGTGCTGGCCTGCCCCGGCAAGGGGGAGGTGGTCGTGGATGCCGAAGGGCGGGTCGGGGGCAATGACACGGCGACGCCCGCGCATCTGTTCGAGGTGGCTGCGGCGCTCCGGCAGCGCCTGGCCATCGACGATCTTCAAGAGTGCGCAGCCTATAGCGACACGCGGCTTCCCGGGGTCGACGAGCCGCTGCGCTTCTTCGCGAGCGTGCCCCTGATCGCGCCGACCGGCGCGGGCCTTGGGGCTTTGTGCGCGGTGGACACGCAGCCCCATGACATCGGGATGGCCGAACTCGCCGCCCGCCTGGAGGATGCGGCGCGCGTGGCGGCCTCGCTGCTGGCGCCGCGGCTGGATGGCGCCACCCTGGCCCAGCTCGGCTTCGATCTCGCGCAGGCGGAGAGCGCATCGCGGGCCCATGTGGCGGGTGAGCAGCGATACCGGAAGATGTATGAGCGGGCCGCCGCGCTGGCCAAGATCGGCGTATGGGAGTGCGATCTCGTCACCGGCCGGCTCTCCTGGACCGATGGCGTTTATGACATTTTCGGCCTGCCGCGCGGCAGCCGCATTACCCGCGAGATCGTGCTGCCGCTTTATGACCATGCCTCGCGCCGGGAGCTGGAACGCCGGCGCGAGCAGGCCATCGAAACCGGCACCGGCTTCACCCTCGACGTGCGCATTCGGGATGTGCGCGGCACCCTCAAATGGATGCGCGTGACCGCCGAGGTGGAGATGGAGAATGGCACGCCGGTGCGCATCTTCGGCCTCAAGCAGGACATCACCGCCGATCATCGGCAGATGGAGCGCCTGCGCCAGTATGCCGAGCACGACGCCCTCACCGGCCTCGCCAACCGCGCCATGTTCGAGCAGGCGCTTGCTGCCCAGTCCGCCGCGGATCCTGCGGGCGGGCCCGTGTGCGCGCTGCTGCTGGTCGATCTCGATGGCTTCAAGGCGGTCAACGACACCTACGGTCATGCGGTCGGCGATGCCTGCCTTGTGGAGGTTGCGGCCCGACTGCGCCGCATTTTCCGCGGGGCGGAGGTGATCGCCCGCATCGGCGGGGACGAGTTCGCCGTGCTGGTGCGCGGCGGACATGCGGTCTCCAGGCTGGAGGGGCGGGCGCGCGCGGCGGTGGAGGAAATTGCAAAGCCCATCTGCGCGCTCGGCCAGGTCTTCAGCGTCGGTGCGTCCGTCGGCATCGCGCGAGCGGGCGGCGGAGAAGGCGGCAGCGCGTCCGTGACGGACCTGTTCGCGCGGGCGGATTCCGCCATGTATGCGGTGAAGGGCGCCGCGCACCAGCGTGGCGCGGACGACGCGAAGGCCCATCCGCGCCCCCGGCGTGCGTAACCCCCTGGACATGGTGTTGTTTGTGTCGGGCGATGGCGGCGGGCCTCACGGCACGCCTGGAGCGGCCATGACAGGGGCATCCGCCTGCCGCGTCTTTCCTTCCCGCATTTTCGCCTGAGGCGGGAGTGTCCTCCGCCTGCCGGGGCGGCTGCGCCACTTAAGGTGGCTGGGGACATCCTTGGTCGCCTGGGCTGTGCCCGCGGGGCCGGGGCGGCCTTCGCGCATTTTGGCGGAAGGCATTCTCCCAGCGGAAGCGGCCTATGCATAAATGGAGCGGATCCTCGGCGGCATTCAGTTCATCCGCTAAGGTAATGATGAAGTCATGTTTATGAAAACGTCATTCAATGACGATTTCATGACGGGCTAGATCGGGATACCGCAAAAAATTTATCGCATCTCGTCCATGATTTCATATGCCATTGCTACATATGCGGATATGTCTCTGTCGCATGTGCCGGGATGCGGTTCATGGCTGCGCCCCTGTGCGTAGTGCCGGTCTTGGCCGGCAAAAAGCCGCCGCCAAAGGTGGGAGATGATGATGAAGTCCCAGATCGTCGAGGAGCTCGGCCAGGGCGAGATTCTCCTGCCGTCCCTCATCGCGGAGGGCCTCAAGGCCAATGATCGCGTGAAGGTGCGGCTCAGCGTGCTGCAGGATGCCAGCCGCCACGCCCGGGCCCCTGCTGTGCAGCGTTTCGACCTGGGCGACGAATGCCGGCAGGTGGGCCTCGACCCGGTGGCCATGGATGCGCTGGTGACACGGGCGGGGCGCGCGGCGGCCAGCGATGTCAGCGCGCCGGGCATCGGGGCGCTGGGCGTCGGCGTGTGGGAGGATGTGGCGACCATGGCGCGGGCCGTGGCGGCGGGTGATGCCGCTGCGGGCGAGGCCGCCCAGCAACGCCTCGCGGCCTTGCGCGCCAACACCGCCCTTGGCCACAGCGACACCCTGTCGGAAGCCGAGATCCTGACGCTTTCCAGCCTGTCCGCCAATGGCGGCGACAGCCTGCATCGCCTCATCATGGATCTGCACAAGGAGCTGAACCAGCTCGCCGCGACCCACGCCGAGGAGGTGGTGGCGGGGGCCCATGTCTATGGCCTTCAGCCGGAGGACCGGCCGGCGGTGGAGGCGTTCATGCGCGGGGTGGAGGCGACCCGGCGGCTGAAGTTTGACCATCCGGGCCTCGCCACCATCGCCACCCGTTCCGGCACGCGGCTCACCATCCAGAACGACATCGGCGAAACCGACGCTCATGTGGTGGTGATCGTGGTGGAGAACGACACGGTCAGCGTGACGTATTCAGACGTGCATCGCCCGCGCGCGAAATTTTTCGTCGCCTGCTTCGACGACTTTCCGGCGCGCTGGAGCGACTTGGACGCGCACCATGCGGAAGGGCTCGCAGAAGGCGGCGTCTTCTATCTCGTGTCCGGCCGCCTGACCGATGCGGACGAGGCCAAGCGCTTCGCCTTCCTGGAAGCGCTTGGGGCGGCGCTGGTGTTCCTCATCGATTGGAACAAGGCGCGCAAGGTGCTGCGCACCTGGGTGCCGAAGGCGGACGCGCTGCGCATTCTGCAATGGGGCGCCCGCAACCGCGTGGGCCATCGCGCCTTCCTGGAGCTCGGCGGCAGCGAGCTGGTGGCGGCGGCGGTGCATCATGCCGCGCCCACCCGCATCGGCTTCGGCGAGCGGCTCGATGCGGTGCTGGGCCGCGAGGCGGCGGTGAGCTTCCTTCAATCCGTCCTGCGCATTTCGGCGGAGGCGCTGCTCGACGGCAGCTCGCTGCGGCTGGCGCGCGACCGCATCGAAGCGGATCTGGTGTGGCGCCTGCAGCGGGTGGATACGGCGCTGCTGGCGGTGGTGATCCGGCAGGCGGGCCTTGCGCGCGAGGTGGCGGTGGACATCGCCCAGCACGTGGACGCCATCGCCAATGGCCGCGAGACCGATGGCGATGCCCTGGCTGAGCGGGCCCGCAATATCGAGCAGAAAGCGGACCGCATCGCCCTCGAAGTGCGCGGCGAGATCGCCCGGCTTGATGCCGACCGTGGCGTGGAGCGGCTGGCCAACAGCATCGAGGAGGCCATCGATGAGCTGGAGCAGGCTGCCTTCATCGCCTCCCTGGTGCCCTCGGGGTTCGATGCCGACCTTGCCGAGGTGCTGGTGCATCTGGCGCGGATAGCGGTCGAGGGCAGCGAGGCGGCCGCCATGGGGGTGGCCGCGGCCTCCGAGATCCCCGACGGCAACCGGGTGGACAGCGAGGACGCCCTTGCCGCCTTCGCGCGCCTGGTCGAGATCGAGCATGAGGGCGACACCGCCGAGCGGGCCGTGACCACGCGGGTGCTGCGCGGCGACTACGACATGAAGGTGGCCCTCTCCGCCTTGGAGCTGGCCCGCTCTCTGGAGCGGGCCACTGATCAGCTCGCCGGTTTCGGCCATCTGCTGCATGCCCATGTTCTCGCCGACCTCACCAAATAGGAAGGGCTCATCCATGAAGATCGTGCGCATCGGCGCGACGCGCGCGCCAGCCGAGCCCGGCACCCTGCCATCGGCCGACACGGTGGGGGCGAAGGCGGCCAATCTGGCGCAGATGGCGGCCCTGGGGTTGCCCGTTCCGCCCGCCTTCGTGCTCCCGGTGAGCCTGTGCGCCGCCATCGTGCGGGGCGATGGGGATGCCCGCGAGAAGCTGCGGGCCGGCCTTGCCGAGGGCATCGGCTTTCTGCAGGAGGCCACCGGCCGCATGCTGGGGGATCGTCGCAAGCCGCTGCTGGTTTCGGTGCGCTCGGGCGCCGCGCGCTCCATGCCCGGCATGCTCGACACGGTGCTGGATGTGGGCGCCACGCCCGAGGCGGTGCATGGCCTGATCCGCAGCACCGGCAATCCGCGCTTCGCCTGGGACTGCCGCCGGCGGTTCCTGGAGAGCTTCGCCTCCGTCGTGCTCGGCATCGATCAGGCGATTCTCTCGGCGCCCCGCGCGGCCTTGCTGGCGGAAGAAGGCGTGCGGCGGGTGGAGCAGCTCGACGGCGAGGCCCTGGAACGCCTGGCCCGCGCCTATTCCGAGGCCCTGGACGATGATGGGGACGCTGCCCCCGCCGACCCGATGGCGCAGCTGGAGGCCGCCGCCCAGGCGGTCTACCGCTCCTGGATGGGCGAGCGGGCGCGGACCTATCGCGCGCTGGAGCGCCTGGAATATCTCGAGGGCACGGCGGTGACGGTGCAGGCCATGGTGTTCGGCAATCGCAGCCTGACCTCCGGCTCGGGCGTCGCCTTCTCGCGCGATCCCTCCAGCGGGGCGCCGGAGCCGGTCATCGACGTGCTGTTCGAGGCGCAGGGCGAGGATGTGGTGTCCGGCTCCCGCTCGCCGCAGACCGAGGCGGCCCTGGGGCGCGTGGTGCCGGTGGCCGCCAGGAACCTGCGCGAGACCCTGGTGACCCTGGAGCGGGCCTTCCGCGACGTGCAGGACGTGGAATTCACCATCGAGGACGGGCGGCTTTGGATGCTGCAGACCCGCTCCGCCAAGCGCACGCCGCGGGCGGCCCTGCGCATCGCCATCGATCTCGTCCGGGAGGGCATCATCACGCCCGAGGAAGGCCTCAAGCGCGTCGGTGCGCTGGATCCTGAGATGCTGGTGGAAGCGCGCCTGACCGATGTGGGCGAGCCGCTGGTGCTCGGCACCGGCGCTTCCGCCGGCGTGGCGGTGGGGCGCGCGGCCTTTTCTTCCCGGAGCGCCCAGCGCCTGGCCGATGGCGGCGAGCCGGTGATCCTGGTGCGGCCCGACACATCGACCTCGGACGTGGCCGGCTTCTCGGTTTCCGCCGGCATCGTCACGGCCGTGGGCGGGCGTACGGCCCATGCGGCGCTGGTGGCGCGCCAGATGGGCAAGCCCTGCGTCGCCGGCTGTGTCGAACTCGCGGTGGAACCGGAGGCGGGCGAGGCCCGTGTGGGCGACACCCGGATCAGCGAAGGCGACTGGCTTTCCGTGGATGGGGTGGCCGGGGCCGTCTATCTCGGCCGGGGGCGGATCACTGTCGACCGCCTGGAGGGCGAGCTGCGCGTGGTGGAAGGCTGGCGTGGCGCCAAGGCGCACGCCTGAAGCGCCAGCGCTTTTCTGGCGCGCACGGTGGGGCGGCTCGCCGCTTCACGCCGTCCTGGCATCGAAGTGGCGGCGGGCTGCCGCCACTTCACCCGAATGCTCATGGGCCCATCCATTCAGGCTCTCCAGGACCCCGGCGAGGGATCGTCCCAGGGGGGTGAGCTCATATTGGACCCGGGGCGGAGTGGTCGGGAACACGGTGCGCGCCACCATCCCGTCCCGCTCCAGGCCGCGCAACGTGACCGTGAGCATGCGTTGCGAGACCGAGCCGACCTGCCGGCGCAGAGCATTGAAGCGGCAGGGGCCGGCAATCAGATTCAGGACAACCAGCACGCTCCAGGTATCCCCGATGCGGTCGAGCACATTGCGGGTCGGGCAGCCTCCTGCGGTCTGCGTGTCGATCGTCACCGGCGCGCGGCTCGTGGTCGTGGCGGCTTCAGGCGGCTGGAGCGGCGCCATTTGGCCTTGAGCCCTCTCATGGACGGGAGCCTTGCGCGGGGCCATCGGTTCCTCCGGCGTTACCTCGTGTTCGGAAGGTGCCTTCTTTATACCAGGTTCCTGATAGGGATATGGTTCTCAATGGGAACCATATCAGCTCCGCGCGATCCGTCGCGTCCCGCCGCTTTGCGGGATTGATGCGCGGGAGCGTGGAGATAGGGAGCATGTCATGAAGATTGCCGTTCTCGGGGCCACTGGCATGGCGGGGTCTCGCATCGTGGCTGAGGCCCTCGCCCGTGGTCACGAGGTGACCGCCATCGCGCGCAAGCCCGAGGGGCTCGCCAATCATGCCGCACTGACCCGGGTGGCCGCCGATGTCGCTGCTCCTGGTCTTGCAGAATTGCTGCGGGGGCACGACGCGGTCGTGAGCGCGCTTCATTTCCAGACCCTTGGGGAACCTGCGTTGGCCAGCGCCCTGAAGGCGGCCGGCGTGCGCCGTGTGTTGATCGTCGGCGGAGCGGGGAGCCTGGAGGTGGCGCCGGGTGTTTTGCTCGTCGATACCCCCGAGTTTCCCGCGGAGTGGAAACCCTTCGCCCGTCCGGGGGTCGATTTTCTCCAGCAGTTGCGGGCCGAAAGCGAGCTCGACTGGACGTTCATCTCGCCGTCCGCCTTCTTTGAACCGGGCGCGCGCACCGGCGTGTTCCGGCTGGGTGGCGACCAGCTTCTCGTGGGGGCGGACGGGCGCAGCGCGATCTCGGCCGAGGACTATGCCGTGGCTCTCCTCGACGAGATCGAGAAGCCGGCCCACATCCGCATGCGGATGACCGTCGGCTATTGAAAGTCCGGCCTTTGGGTTGGACCGCCGGGCCCATCATTGGCCCCGGCGGTGCCGTCGTCGTGTCTCAGCCGCGCACCAGATCCCCAAGCAGGCTGGCCGCGAGCGTCAGCTTGGAAAGGCTGAGGCCGGAGGCGGCGATGTCGCGCACGGTGCCGCGCATGCGCTCCACCTCGTCGCGGTGGGCGGACACATAGGCATCAAGCCCTGCCTCCCCGGCGCCGCCCTCGGTCAGGACCAGCCCGGTGATGCGCCGCAGGAAGGTTTCGAGCTGCATCAAGGCGCGGTCGAGGGCCAGGCGGTCATAGTAATCGGGCGCCACGATGCTGCGCGCCTGCATCACCAGGTCATCCACCGCGAAGTAGCGCCCGGTGGCGAAGAAGGTGCTGGCGACATCGGGGATGGGGCGGCCCGTGGTCTGGGCCAGGAGCGCGATGTCGGCCGCCGCCGCGAGCGCTTGGGTGGAGGCGAGCCGCCGCGCCAGATCCGGTGGCACCTCGTCGGCGGCGAGCTCGTCGATGCGCGCCTGGCGGGCGATCCGCCACGCCTCGGGCAGGCTCTCATCCAGCGCCGCGGCCACCGCCGCGATGCCGGCGCGATATCGCTCCACCACCGCCGCAATGCCCTCGGCGAACGAGACATTGCCGAGGAACCAGATGATGCGGCTCAGCGCCAGCTCCTCAAGCGCGGCATAGAGGCCGAGCTGGGTCATTCCCTTCACCTTGGTGTCGAGCGCATCGATCTCCGCCATGAGCTCGGGTAGCCCATAGCTGTCGCGCACCACGGCGAAGGCGCGGGTAATGGCGGCGGCGTCGGCCCCGGTCTGGTCCGCGATGCGGGCGAGGGCGGACGGGCCGCATAGGTTCACAATGGCGTTGGAAAGTCCGGTGGCGATGATCTCCCGCTTCAGCGGATGAGCGGCAATGGCCTCGGGGAAACGCGCCTCCACCTCCGGCGGGAAGTAGGTGACCAGCTCGCGGGCAAGATAGGGGTCGTCCGGCACGCTGGAGGCGACAAGGTCGGCATTGAGGGTGAGCTTGGCATAGGCCAGCAGCACCGCCAGCTCAGGCCGGGTGAGCACGTCCCCGCGCGAGCGCCGGTCGGCGATCTCTGCGTCGGAGGGCAGGAATTCCACCGCCCGGTCCAGCTCGCCGCGCGCCTCGAGCATCTGCATGAGCCGCTGCTGGAAGGCGAGGTTGTCGGCGCCGCTGCGCTGGGCCAGGGAAAGGGCCAGGGTCTGGGCATAATTGTTGCGCAGAACCAGGCGCGCCACTTCGTCGGTCATCTCCTTCAGCAGGCTGGCGCGGCTGTCGCGGGTGAGCGCCCGGGCCTCCAGCGGGTGGGCCAGGGCGATCTTGATGTTCACCTCCACGTCGGAGGTGTTCACACCCGCCGAATTGTCGATGGCATCGGTGTTGAGGCGAATGCCGCGCCGTGCCGCCTCGATGCGGGAGCGCTGGGTCATGCCCAGGTTTGCGCCCTCGCCGATGACTTTGGCGTTGAGCTCGGCGCCGGTGACGCGCACGGCATCATTGGCGCGGTCGCCGGCATCGGCGTCGGTCTCGGCGGAGGCGCGCACATAGGTGCCGATGCCGCCGAAAAACAGAAGGTCCACGGACGACTTCAGAATGGCGTTGATGAGCTCCGCCGGGGTGGCGTGGGTCTTGGGGAACCGCAGCAGCGCCTGCACTTCGTCCGAAAGCTCGATGCTCTTGGCCGAGCGCGGAAACACGCCGCCGCCGGGGGAGATGAGGCGCGCGTCATAGTCGGCCCAGGAGGAGCGCGGCAGGTCGAACAGGCGCCGGCGCTCGGCATGGGCGCGTTCCGGGTCGGGGGCGGGGTCGAGGAAAATGTGGCGATGGTCGAAGGCGGCCACCAGCTTGATGGCGGATGACAACAGCATGCCATTGCCGAACACGTCGCCGGACATGTCACCCACGCCCGCCACCGTCACCGGCGTGGTCTGAATGTCGATGTCCATCTCGCGGAAATGCCGCTTCACCGCCTCCCAGGCGCCGCGCGCGGTGATGCCCATGGCCTTGTGGTCGTAGCCCACGGAGCCGCCGGAGGCGAACGCGTCGTCCAGCCAGAAGCCGTGGCGGGCGGAAATGGCGTTGGCGGTGTCGGAGAAGGTGGCGGTGCCCTTGTCCGCGGCCACCACGAGATAGGGGTCGTCGCCGTCGAGGCGCACGGTGTCGGCGGGGTGGATCACCACGCCGCCCTTCAGGTTGTCGGTGAGGTCGAGCAGGCTGGAGACGAACAGCTCGTAGGCGGCGGTGCCTTCCGCGAAAATGGCTTCGCGGCTGCCGCCGGCGGGCAGGCGCCGGGGCACGAAGCCGCCTTTCGCCCCCACTGGCACGATCACCGCATTCTTCACCTGCTGCGCCTTCACCAGGCCGAGGATCTCGGTGCGGAAGTCCTGCGGCCGGTCGGACCAGCGCAGGCCGCCGCGCGCCACCTTGCCGAAGCGCAGATGCACGCCCTCCACGCGCGGCGCGCAGACGAAGACCTCGTAGAGCGGCCGGGGCAGGGGAAGCCCCTCCACCTTCGCGCTCTCCAGTTTGAGGGCGATCGCCTCGCGCGGGCGGCCCTCCTCGTCGGCCTGGTAATAGGTCGTGCGCACGGTCGCATCGACCAGATTGATGATGCGCCGGATGATGCGATCCTCGTCCAGGCTCGACACCTGGGTCAGCGCGCCGGCCAGCGCCTCGCGCAGGGAGCCCTCCCGGCCGGCGCGGGCCTCGGGTGTCAGCGCCGGGGCGGGATCGAAGCGGGTGCGGAACAGGGCCACGATGTCACGGGCGATGGCCTCATGCTTGGCCAGCGTGCGCCACAGATAATCAAGGCTGAAGGGAAGGCCGGCCTGGCGCAGGTAGCGTGCCAGCGTGCGCACCAAAGCGGCCTCGCGCCAGGAAAGGCCGGCATCGAGCACCAAGGCGTTGAAGCCGTCATTCTCGGCGGCTCCGCGCAGCACCGCGTTGAGGCAGTCCTCCAGGCGTTCGTCCGCCCCGGTGATGGAGATGGCGCCGCCATCGGCCCGCTCCAGCGACATGTCGTGGAGCCAGCAGCGTTCCACGCTGGGCGTGCCCTCGGCTTCCTCCTCGCTGGCGATGCTGTCGCCGTCCTGGGGCTCGATGCGGTAGGTGCGCTCGTTGATGGCCTTGAGGCCCATGTTTTCCAGCATGGGCACGCGCAGTGACAGCGGCAGCGGCGCCCCGTATGAGAGCAGGCGCAGGGAGATGCGCGTGGCCGCATCATTGGGGCGCCGGTAGAAGTCGATGGCCACCGGGCGCTCCGGCGACAGACGCTCGACGCGCTCGATGTCGGCGAGGGCGGTGGTCACGTCATAGGCGGCCTGGTAGCCGGCATCGAAGGCCGGGCCGTAGCGGTGTCGCAGCAGGGCGCCATTGGTCCCAGCCAGGACGGGGTCAGCCGTAATGGCGGCGCACAGGCGATCGGCCCAGGACTGGGTGGCGGCCGAAACGGCGCGCTCCAGCGCCGGCAGCTCCAGCTGCGGCGTCGGGCCGCCCGAGCGGTCCACCGTGTAATGCACGCGGGTGAGCGGCACGGCGGCCAGGAAGCTTTCGGTGAAAGCGGAGATGGCGCCGCCGAAGGCGCCTTCCAGGATCGTGCCCACCTGCTCGCGCACCTCCGCATCGAAGCGCTCGCGCGGCACATAGACCAGCACCGAGGCGAAGCGGCCGAAGCGATCCAGGCGCGGCAGCACCCGCACGCGCGGCCGGTCATAAAGGGAGAGGATCTCGCGGGCGTGGGTGGCGAGGGTGGCGATCTCGATCTGGAAGAAGTCGTCGCGCGGGTAGGTTTCGAGCACCGTTTCCAGCGCACGGGCGGAGTGGCTCTCCGGCTCCAGGCCGGAGCCGCGCACGACCGCATCGGCCTTCAGCCGCAGATAGGGGATTTCCCGCACCGAATGGGTGTAGGCGGCCGAGGTCAAGAGCCCCACGAGATGGACGACGCCGGTGAGCCGGCCTTTCTCGTCGTGGGTCTTGATGCCCACATAGTCCATGACATTGCGCCGGTGCACGCGCGAGCGCAGGCTGGCCTTGGAGAAGACCAGAGGCAGCGGCCCTTCCAGGAAGGAGCGGATCTCCGGCGAGGTCACCACCGGCGTGTCGCCCAGGCGCAGCGCGCGCACCGTGGGGTCGCGCAGCACGCCGAGGCCGGAGCCAGGGTCCATCTCCAGTCCGCCTTTGCCATCCAGCGTGTAGGTGCGCACCCCGAGGAAGGTGAAATTGTCCTCGGTGAGCCAGGAGATGACGTCGGCGGCCTCCAGCCTGTCCTTTTCGGAATAGGGCGTCTTGTCCTTGCGCAGGCTCTTGGCCAGGCTTTTCGCCTGCCGGCGCATGGCCTGGAAATCGGCATTGATGGCGTGGACATCGCCCAGCGTCGCCTCGATGCCGGCCTTGAGGCGCACTTGTTCTGCGGCGTCGATGGTGGCCACGTGCAGGTGGATGAGGCTTTCGCGATTGTCCTCCGCCTCCCGGTCCGAATGCTCGGCGAGGCCCGAGGCCTTGCCGTCACGGTCGCGCACCACATGGAAGATCGGGTGGGCTGCAAGCTTCAGTTGAAGTTTCCGATCAGCGAGCTCGCCGGCGACGGAATCGAACAGGAAGGCCATGTCGTCATTGATGGCCTCGATCACGGTCACGGCCGCGGCGCCCGTGCCGGCATCGAACACGCGCACGTCGGCAACGCCGCGCGGGCGGGTGATGAGGTGGGTCCAGGCGTCGCGGATCAGCCCGGCGGCCAGGGCCGGATCGAGGGGCGCGAGGTCTTCCGGCGCGATGGCGCCGAGGAAGGTGCGGGCGAACAACTCCGGCACCTCGGGCGCGGTTGCCGAGAGGATGGCGCGGATCGCGTCGATGCGTCCTTGCACGTCATGATCGGTTTCGGCAGTCTGAACGCCTTGAACAGTCATGGCCACTCCCCCGAATGGACGCCCTCGCCCGCACCGGCCCGGTTCCTCCTGGAACCGTCGGTTCCCGGTAGGGAACGTTCGGCCCGAGCCACGACGCCAAGATGACGAGGAAACGCCAATGCCCCCCACAGTGAAGACCGCGGCCGCCCGTTCAAGAGCGAAAAGCGCCGCCGCCGAAAAAACCAGCACGCCTGCGAAGCGGGCGCCCGCCGCGCCGAAGGCGGCTTCCGCCCCGGCCAAGGCTGCCGCGGTGGTGACGCGCAAGCGGGACGACACGCCCGCCATCGCGCTCGACCTGCCCATGGCGGAGCTGGACGCGGCGAATGAGGCGTATTTCGAGAAGTGCCGCACCAAGATCGGCTTCGTGCCCAATGTCTTGCAGGCCTATGCCTTCGACCTGGCGAAGCTTTCCGCTTTTTCCGCCATGTACAACGATCTGATGCTGGCTCCCTCCGGTCTGTCCAAGCTGGAGCGGGAGATGATCGCCGTTGCCGTTTCCAGCGTGAATCGCTGCTATTACTGCCTCACCGCCCACGGCGCAGCGGTGCGCCAGCTGTCGGGCGATCCGGTGCTGGGCGAGCAATTGGTGATGAACTATCGCGCCGCCCGGCTCGATCCGCGCCAGCGCGCCATGCTCGATTTCGCCGTGAAGCTCACCGAGCGCCCCCATGAGGTGGAAGAGGCTGATCGTGCCACTCTGCGGAATGTCGGTTTCACGGAGCGGGACATCTGGGATATCGGCGCCGTCACCGGTTTCTTCAACATGACGAATCGCCTGGCCTCCGCCACCGACATGAGGCCGAACGAATCCTATCACGGGGACGCGCGCGCCCTGGCGCAATAACGGCTCGCACGCCGGTGCAACGGGCCCGCCAGGGCATCGGTGCGCGGCGTGGATGCCCTCAACCATGTGGGCATCACAAAAATTTTTCCGAGCGTACGCTCGTTCTATTCCGCATTGTGGTATGAAGGACTTGGCCTCTCGGCGGACGAATGTTCGCTGGGAGGACCGGTTGACGCATCCGGCGCATCGCGTGCTAGGGTGCGCCGCACGATAAAGCGCACCGCTCAAGGTGCCGATCCGGAGGAAACCGCCAGAAGGGTGCGCACAGCGTGCGCGCATGCGCCCCCATGGCCTCAACACGAGGGCGCCCACCGATCATGGACACCGTCGCAGACGTGCCCTACATCGTTGAAGCATCAGGTCTCACGAAGGAGTTCAAGGGGTTCGCGGCCGTCAAGAACGTGAACCTCAAGA
This sequence comes from Xanthobacter sp. NM-59, assembly GCF_021401125.1. GTDB lineage: Bacteria > Pseudomonadota > Alphaproteobacteria > Rhizobiales > Xanthobacteraceae > Xanthobacter. The sequence goes on along the minus strand of NZ_JACBFQ010000009.1, from coordinate 166,973 downwards.
TCCGCCGCCACACCATTCACGCCCTCATCGGGCCGAATGGAGCGGGCAAGACCACATGCTTCAATCTCATCACCAAGTTTCTGGAGCCGACCCGCGGAACCATCCGCCTCAACGGCCGCGATATCACGCGTACGCCGCCGGCCGACGTGGCGCGGCAGGGCATGGTGCGTTCGTTCCAGATCTCGGCCACGTTCCCGCATCTCACGGTGTTGGAGAATGTGCGCATCGCGCTGCAGCGGCCCTTGGGCAATTCGTTCCGCTTCTGGCAGTCCGACGCGACGCTCAACGAGCTGAACGATCGCGCGTTGGAGCTGCTGGAGGACGTGGACCTGACCTCCTATCGCGACCATCTCGCGGTGGAGCTGCCCTATGGCCGCAAGCGCGCCCTGGAAATCGCCACCACACTCGCGCTTGACCCTGAGATGCTGCTGCTGGACGAGCCCACTTCCGGCATGGGCCGGGAGGATATCGCCCGCACGGCCGAGCTCATCAAGCGGGTCTCGGCCAACCGCACCATCCTCATGGTGGAGCACAATCTCTCGGTGGTGGCGGACCTCTCGGACATGATCACCGTGCTGGCGCGCGGCGAGATCCTCACCGAGGGGCCCTATGCCGAGGTTTCCAAGAACCCGCAGGTCGTCGAGGCCTATATGGGCACCGGGCATGGAGCGCACTGACATGGCCGAGACCAACGCGCCCCTGCTTCAGGTGAAGGACCTGCACGGCCATTATGGCGAGAGCCATGTGCTGCACGGCATGACCTTCGACGTGCATCCCGGCGAGGTGGTGACCCTGCTCGGCCGCAATGGCGCCGGCAAGACCACCACCATGCGGGCCATCATGGGCCTCTTGCGCAAGCGTGCCGGCTCCATCCGCTATGAAGGCACGGAGACGGTGGGCCTCGCGCCCAACAAGATCGCCCGCCTCGGCATCGCCATCTGCCCGGAGGAGCGCGGCATCTTCGCGTCTCTCTCGGTGCGCGAGAACCTCCTGCTGCCGCCGGTGGTGCTGCCGGGCGGGCTCACAGTGGACGAGATCCACGAACTGTTCCCGCGCCTCGATGAGCGCCGCAACAGCCAGGGCACCAAGCTTTCCGGCGGCGAGCAGCAGATGCTGGCCATCGCCCGCATCCTGCGCACGGGCGCCAAGCTGCTGCTGCTGGATGAGCCGAGCGAGGGCCTGGCCCCCGTCATCGTGCAGCATATCGGCCAAATCATCCGCGACCTGAAGAAAAAGGGCTTCACGGTGCTGCTGGTGGAGCAGAACTTCCACTTCGCCTCCACCGTCGCCGACCGCCACTATGTGGTCGAGCATGGTCGCGTGGTGGACATGGTGGAGAATGACAAGATCGCGGAAAACGCGGCGCGTCTCGAAGCATTCCTGGGCGTGTGATTCGATCAGTGCGCCCAGTGCACTTGTGTTCCTGACAAATATAAAGCCGGCGAAAGTCCGGCACGGAGGAGACATCATGCGATTTGCTGCCATTCTGCTGGCGGCCACGAGCCTCGTCGGCATCGGCGTGGCCCAGGCTGCAGACCCCGTTCCCGTGAAGATCGGCGTGCTCAACGATCAGTCCGGCCTTTATGCCGATCTCGGCGGGCCCGGCTCGGTTTGGGCCGCCAAGAAGGCGGTGGAAGACTTCGGTGCCGCCGCCAAGGGCCTGAAGGTGGAGGTGATCGCCGCCGACCACCAGAACAAGGCCGACGTGGGCACCTCCATCGCCCGCAAGTGGTACGATACGGAAGGCGTGGACGTGATCCTCGACACGCCCAATTCCGGCGTGGCCCTCGCGGTCTCCGGCGTGACGCAGGAGAAGAACAAGGTCTTCATCAATTCCGGCGCCGCCACCTCCGACCTCACCGGCAAGGCCTGCACGCCCAATACCGTGCATTGGACCTATGATACCTGGGCGCTCGCGAACGGCACCGGCAAGGCGATCGTGAAGACTGGTGGCGACACCTGGTTCTTCCTCACCGCCGATTATGCCTTCGGCCACGCGCTGGAGCGCGACACCTCCAAGGTGGTGGTGGACAATGGCGGCAAGGTGGTGGGTTCCGTGAAGGTGCCGCTCAACAATGCGGACTTCTCCTCCTTCCTGCTGCAGGCGCAAAGCTCTAAGGCCAAGATCATCGGCCTTGCCAATGCCGGTGGTGACACCATCAATTCCATCAAGCAGGCGTCGGAATACGGCATCGTCGAGGGTGGGCAGAAGCTTGCCGGCCTGCTGATCTTCCTCACCGATGTGCATTCGCTGGGCCTGAAGACCGCGCAGGGGCTGAACCTCACCTCCGCCTGGTACTGGGACCAGACCGACGCCAACCGCAAGTTCGCAGACGAATTCGCTAAGGCCAATGGCGGCCGGCGCCCCACCATGGTGCAGGCCGGCGTGTATTCGGGCGTGCTGCACTATCTGAAGGCGGTCGAGGCCTTGAAGTCCGCCAAGGATGGCGCGGCCGTGGTGGCCGAGATGAAGAAGATCCCCACCGACGACCCGCTGTTCGGCAAGGGCGAGGTGCGCGCGGACGGGCGCCACATCCACCCCATGTACCTCTACGAGGTGAAGAAGCCGTCCGAATCCAAGGGGCCGTGGGATTATTACATCCTGAAGGCGACCATTCCCGCCAATGAAGCGTTCCGCCCGCTGAGCGAGAGCGACTGCCCCCTGGTGAAGAAGGGCTGAGGCCAACTCGAGACGGGCCGACCTTCCCCCGCGGGCCGGCCCGCTTTCTCCTGACGAGACGGATGTCCCATGTTCGAGCTTCTCGGCATTCCTCCCCAGGCGCTGTTTGGCCAGCTGCTGCTGGGCCTTATCAACGGCGCGTTCTACGCCATGCTGAGCCTCGGGCTCGCGGTGATCTTCGGCCTGTTGAACGTCATCAACTTCACCCACGGCGCGCAATACATGATGGGCGCGTTCGCGGCGTGGATGCTGCTCAACTATCTGGGCGTGCCGTTCTGGGGCGCGCTCGTCATCGCGCCGGTGATCGTTGCTATCATCGGCATGGTGATCGAGCGCACGCTCTTGCGGCGCCTCTATAATCTCGATCATCTCTACGGCCTGCTGCTCACCTTCGGCCTCGCGCTCATCTTCGAGGGGCTGTTCCGGCGGCAATACGGGTCGTCGGGCCTGCCCTACAACAATCCGCTGCCGGGCGGCACCAATCTGGGCTTCATGTTCCTGCCCAATTACCGCGCCTTCGTGGTGGTGGCCTCGCTGGTGGTGTGCTTCGCCACCTGGTTCGTCATCGAACGCACGAAGCTCGGCTCTTACCTGCGCGCGGCCACCGAGCGGCCGGATCTGGTGCAGGCCTTTGGCATCGACGTGCCGCGCATGATCACGCTCACCTACGGCTTCGGCGTGGGCTTGGCGGCGCTCGCCGGCGTGCTCGCGGCGCCCGCCTACCAGGTGAGCCCTACCATGGGCTCAAACCTCATCATCGTGGTGTTCGCGGTAGTGGTGATCGGCGGCATGGGCTCCATCATGGGCGCCATCCTCACCGGCTTCGGCCTGGGCGTGGTGGAGGGTCTCACAAAGGTGTTCTACCCGGAGGCCTCGTCCACCGTGATTTTCGTCATCATGGCCATCGTGCTCATGGTGAAGCCCGCCGGCCTGTTCGGCACGGCGAAGTGAGGCGGCTGCCATGAGCGCATCGACCAGTTCTTCTTCCCGCGCCCCGGCCGGCGCCGCCTCCGGTGGCTCGTCCGTGCTCACCGTGATGGGCCTTGCGGCCATCGCGGTGCTGCTGGTGGCGCCGTTCGGCGTCTATCCCGTGTTCCTGATGAAGGTGATGTGCTTCGCGCTGTTCGCGTGCGCCTTCAACCTGATGCTGGGCTATACGGGCCTGCTCTCGTTCGGCCATGCCATGTTCTTCGGCGGCTCGGCCTACATCACCGCCCACACCATCAAGGTGATGGGCTTCTCGCCGGAGCTGGGTATTCTGGCGGGCGTCGCGTTCGCGGCGGCGCTGGGCTTCGTCGTGGGCATCATCGCCATCCGCCGGCAGGGCATTTATTTCGCAATGGTCACGCTGGCCCTGGCGCAGATGTTCTTCTTCTTCTGCCTCCAGGCCCCCTTCACCGGCGGCGAGGATGGTCTGCAGTCGGTGCCGCGCCGGCCGCTGTTCGGCTTCATCGACATCACCAACGACGTGCATCTGTATTACGTGGTGCTGGCCATCTTCGTGATCGGCTTCCTGGTCATCTACCGCACCATCCACTCGCCGTTCGGGCAGGTGCTCAAGGCCATCCGCGAGAATGAGCCGCGCGCCATCTCGCTGGGCTATCGGGCGAACCAGTACAAGCTGCTCGCGTTCGTGCTGTCGGCGGGCCTGGCGGGTCTTGCGGGCTCCACCAAGGTGCTCGTGTTCCAGCTGGCCTCGCTCACGGACGTGGCCTGGCAGATGTCCGGCGAGGTGATCCTGATGACGCTGGTGGGCGGCATGGGCACCATTCTCGGCCCGGTGGTGGGCGCCGCTGTCATCGTCACCATGCAGAACTATCTTGCCGGGCTCGGCGAGTGGGTGCTGGTGATCCAGGGCGTCATTTTCGTGGCCGCGGTGTCGCTGTTCCGCAGGGGCATCGTGGGCGAGGTGCTCGCCATCGCCAAGTATTACGGGAGCCGGAAGGCCGGCTGAACCGGCGCCCGCGCGGCGCGACAGCGATCTTTTTGATTGCGTGTCATGTCGCTAGGCTATCCTCTGTCGCGACAGGTCACCAGGAGCAGGCGCCATGTGGTGCCGGCTCCTGGTGCCGGATTGGCGAGGGGAAGCGATGAACGCGGTCGGACCAGCGCAAGAGCAGCTTCATGGCGGCATCACGCGCTATGCGGACTGCCTGCTGCTCGGGGGCGGCATCGCCAGTGCTTCGGCGGCCGCAACCCTGCGGTCGGAGGGGGCCACCGGCTCCGTGATGATGGTTTCGGCCGAGGATGTGCCGCCCTATCATCACACGGCCCTGTCCAAGGGCCTGCTGCTGGGCGACGACCCGGATGGGCACATCTACATCCATCCCCAGAGTTTCTATGAAGAGAATGCCATCTCGCTGGTGCTGGGCACCAAGGTGGTGCGGATCGACACGGTCAAGCAGCAGATCGTCACCGCCGCTGGCGAGCACATCGGCTATGGCCAACTGCTGATCGCCACCGGCGCCAAGCCGCGTCCGCTGGACGTGCCGGGCGCCAAGCTGCCCGGCGTCTTCAGCCTGCGCCACAAGACCGATGCGGATGCCATTCGCGCCGCCATGGTCGGGGCCAAGCGGGCGGTGGTGCTGGGTGGCAGCTATCTCGGCATGGAAATCGCCATGTCGCTGCTGGAGAAGGGCCTCAAGGTCACCATCATCGAGAAGGGGCCGCGCCTTCTGCCCCATCTGGAAGCTCACAGCCTGTCCCAATATTTCGAGGGCTATGCACGCGAGCGGGGCGCCACCCTGCTGCTGGGCGACGCGGTCAGCGCCGTGCGCGGCAAGAACAAGGTGGAGGGGGTGGAAACCGCGGGCGGCCGCCGGGTGCCGTGCGAGCTCGTTGTCGTTTCCATCGGCGCGACCCCGGCCACCAGCTTTCTCGCGGGGAGCGGCATTCCCCTCGACGACGAGGGCTATGTGCTGGTGGACGAACAGTTGCGCACGGGCGTCGCCAATGTGTTCGCCGCCGGCGACATCACCAATTTCCATGATCCCGTGTTCGCCCGACGCCGTCACCTGCAGCATTGGGACAATGCGCTGAAGCAGGGCCGGCTGGCCGCCCGCAACATGCTGGGGCGCCGGCTGCGCTATGACGAAGTCTCCTATTTCTTCTGCGAGGTGGGCGACATCGGCTTCAACGTGCTCGGCGCCACCGAGGAGGCGGACAACTGGATTGCGCGCGGTTCTCTGGAGAACGGCTCGTTCGGGCTCTTCTACCTGAAGGGAGATGTGCCGCGCGCACTGTTCACCGTGGGGCGGCCGCCCGATGAAATCCGGGTGGCGGAAGGGCTGATCCGCTATCGGGTGTCTCTCGGCGCGGTGAAGCATCGCCTGCGCGAGCCGAGCTTCGTGCTTGATCACATCCCCACCCAGACGGCGCTGATTCTCCAGGGCGGCGGCGCGCTCGGCGCGTTCGAGTGCGGGGTGGTGAAGGCGCTGGAGGAAGAGGGCATTTTCCCCGACATCGTCGCCGGCGTCTCGATCGGCGCGCTGAACGGCGCGGTGGTGGCGGCCAATCCGCGCCATGCCACAGAGGCGCTGGAATCCTTCTGGGCCGACCTGTCCGTGGCCACCCCGCAGCTCCCCTTTCTGGAGATGCGGCGGGCGGCGGCGGCCTCCACCATTCTCACCATGGGCGTGCCGAACTTCTTCACGCCGCGCTGGGTCATCCCCCCGCGTGGGCCGGAGGACTGGCCGGCCAACTGGACCAGCTATTACGACACCTCGCCCATGAAGGCGCTGCTGGCCAAATATGTGGACTTCTCCACCTTGAAGGACAGCCCGGTCCGGCTGCTGATGAGCGCGGTGAACGTCACCACCGCCAGCCTGGAGGTGTTCGACAGCTATGTGGACGAGCTGACCGCCGACCACGTTCTGGCCAGCGGCAGCCTGCCGCCGAGCTTCCCTTGGACCATCATCGACGGCAAGCCTTATTGGGATGGCGGGATCGTCAACAATTCGCCGCTGGATCTGCTGCTGGAGCGCTGCGGGCCGGACGGCAAGCGGGTCTTCATCGTCGACCTGTTCTCCGGCCGCCGGCCGCTGCCCTCAAACATGATCGAAGTGTTCGCGCGGCGCGAGGAGATCGTCTATTCCGAACGGGTGCAGAGTGATCTGCATTATCGCGAGAAGATCGAATATTATCGCAAGCTGGTCGACCACATCGTCAGCCGCCTCGACGATGTGGAGGCGGCCAAGGTGAAGCGTCTGCCCGCCTTTATCCAGCTCATGGGCGATGGCGCCATGAGCTCCATGACCCGCATCGTCCGCAGCGGCCAGGGCGCGGAGCATGCTTCGCGCGACTATGATTTCTCCGATCTCGCGGTGCAGGCCAATATTGCCGACGGTTATGCCGAGGCGAAGCGGGCCTTAGGGCACGCCTGAGGCATTTCAAGGCTTCCGTTGAAGGGGAGGCGCACGCCGCGTGCGGCGGCGCGGGCGGGCTCCTCATTCACGCCCCGTGCGTAGAGCGCGCGGACGCGCCCTTATCCCGTGACATAGGTTGCCCCGTCGTGCCGGGACCTGATGTGACTGCGCTTAACACGCAGCGATCGCCCTTGTGCCCTTCCCGGCCACCAGCCGTGGTCCACGCCGTTTCCTGCGGGCTCTCTTGTCGCGCTCCGGGGGCAGTTTGACGGGCCGGACGGTGAAATGGGGGCTCACCATCCGGCCCGCTAGCCCATGCCGGTCAGGGCTTGGCATGGGTAGCTCAAATTTCACCGCGAGCTCGCGCCCTCGGGGGGAGCCTTCAGCTCGCATGTTCGCGGTGCACAGCAACCTGAAATCAAGTGTGCTCGCATCGCGAGTAATTTGTCTTATCAAGTTTCAGAGCGCGCGAAAAGAAATAAATCTTCTGTTGAATTGGTATTGGTTGGCCTTTTGGAGTGAGGAGACGGTTTTGTTCCACTCCGGAATTTTCTGCATAAATTGTAGTTTTATCAGCGAGATACGACCATATCCCATCATGCAATGCGTGTATGACGGAATATAGCTTTTAGCAAGTCTTCCGTAGGGTTATATGGATGCCATGCTATCTTCTGCCGCAGGCGATGGCTTGAGTCGGTTGTGTGAGTCGTGGATTTAGCTTTTGGTGCGAAATGAAACCTTAGCGCGAACGTGCCTCGGCTTGCGGGTCGCGCGCCGGGGCCTCTTGGTGTTGGTTTGCTTCAAAGTGGAATAAACTTTCCGGTTGTGGTTCGCGGCAGGGCATCTCACCTCCGCGAAGCCTCGGCGCCGATGCGGAAAAAATGTGCACCGTAGGATCGCGACTTGAAAATGGGCGGGGAAACGACACATGACTGTCGCATGTACCCTCGATTGCGCCCTTTGCCCCTGCGAGCCAGCTTGCCATGAGCCAGCTTTCCGACAGCCATTACCGAACCGCATTCGAGAACGCGAGCGACGCGATCTTCATCCATGATCCTGACGACGGGCAGATCCTGGAGGCCAACGAGACCTCGGAACTGCTGACCGGGTACTCGCGCGATGAATTGCTGACCATGACGGTTGCGGGCATCAGCCCGCCGCGCAAGCCCTTCTGCCCGGAGCAGGCGCTGCGGCTCATCCGCCGCGCCAGCGAGCAGGGCGGCTCGACCTTTGAGTGGACCATACTGCCGCGCGGGGGCGATGAGCTGCCGGTGGAGGTGAACCTCAAGGTCATCACCGTGGAAGGGCGCCGGCTGGTGCTGGCGCTGTTCCGCGACATTCGCGAGCGCAAGCTCTATGAGGAGCGGCTGATTGCGCGCGAGGCCCATTTCCGGCGCCTGATCCAGCATTCCTCCGATGGCATTGCCATCGTGCAGCCCAACGGCCGGCTGCGCTATGTGTCACCCTCCATCTCCACGGTGTTGGGCTATGACGAACGTCGCGCCACCGGCCGCAACGTGCTGGACTATATCCATCCTGCGGACATCGAACGGGTCCGCCTGCTGCTGCGTCCCGAGGGGCAGATCCCGGCCGACGCGGATGGGGCCCAGCACGTCACCTATCGCATCCTCCACCGCGACGGCGGCTGGCGCCATCACGAGGCGACGGTGAAGAACCTGCTGCGGACCTCCGAGATGGAGGGCATCCTGGTCAATTACCGCGACGTGACCGAGCGCGTGGAGGCCGAGCGCAAGGCACGCGAGCGTGAGCGTGAGCTGGAGCATGTGGCGCGCTGCCGCTCCATGGGCGAATTGGCCTCGGCCCTGGCCCACGAGTTGAACCAGCCGTTCGCGGCCATCGGCAATTATATCGGCGGCTGCATCCATCGCCTGGAGAGCGGCCGCTTCGATCCGGACGAGACGCTGACGGCGCTGCGCGAGGTGAATGCCCAGGCTGAGCGGGCAGGGCGCATCATGGGGTCCATCCTCAATTTCACGCGCCGAAATGAACCCCAGCGCCAGCAGGTGGATGTGAACGAGATGGTGCGGGACGTGGCCTCCTTCATCGACCTGAAGGCGGAGCGATCCGAGGCGCGGGTGGAATATGGGCTGTGCGAGCAGCCGGTCAGCGCGGTGGCGGACCCCATCCTCATCGAGCAGGTCATCCTCAACATTGCTTTCAATGGCATCGAGGCGATGGCCGCCACGGCGCCCGGGCGGCGGGTGCTGCGGATCACCACCGATCGGCTGCCGCGCGCCGTGCGCATCTCGGTGGAGGACAATGGCCACGGCCTGCCGCGCATGAATCCGGACCAGATCTTCGACGCCTTCTACACCACCAAGAAGGAGGGGCTGGGCATCGGCCTGGCTCTGTGCCGCACCATCGTCGATTCCCATGCCGGGCACATGTGGGCGACATCCGGGGCGAGGGGCACGGTGTTCCACGTCGCCTTGCCCATCGAGGAAGAAAAGGGAGGCCGCGCATGAGCACACCGCCGCGACCGGAGGCCGGGGCCCCCGTGCCTGTCGTCTATATCGTGGATGACGACGACGCGGTGCGCACCTCCCTGCGCTTCCTTTTGGAATCCGTTGGGTGTGACTTGCGCGTGTGCGCGGGGGCGGCCGAGTTCCTCGATGCCTATGACACGGGCAGGCCCGGCTGCGTGGTGCTCGACGTGCGCATGCCCATGATGGGCGGTTTCGACCTTCAGAAGGAGCTGTCGCGGCGGGGCGCGCCCTTGCCCATCGTCTTCATCACCGGCCATGGCGACGTGCCCATGTCGGTGCGGGCGCTCAAAAGCGGGGCTTTCGACTTCATCCAGAAGCCCTTCAATTATCAGGTGATGATCGACACCATCCAGGCGGCCGTGGCGGAAGGCGCACGCCTTTTTGCCGAGGCGCAGCACAATACGCGCCGGGCCCAGCGCCTGCATTCCCTCTCCCCCCGCGAGCGGGCGGTACTTGACCTGATGATCGAAGGGCATCAAAATAAGCAGATCGCCCATGAATTGGGCATCAGTCCCAAGACCGTCGAGGTGCATCGCGCCAATATTCGACAGAAGTTGGGCACCGACAGCCTTGCCAAGATTGTGCAGATGGTGTGCGGCGTGAAGCCGGCATCTGGGGAGACCCCCGACATCCATTAGGGAAAACCCTAATAGGTCTGCGATCGTCCCCAATTGAGGGCGATCCGTGCGCCTTTCTAAAGTGACTCCAGAACCTGCGGGGACGCGGGAGCCAGCCGGAAGTCAAATCTGGCGGCGAAACCTGACACTGGGGTCACGATGTCTCACACAGCACAGCGTATTCTTGTTGCCACTTCGCTGCTGTTCTGCGGCGCGGGGGCGGCGCACGCCACCGAAGGTGGTGGCGGCTCCTACCAGAACGGCGCCGAAAGCTTCATGACCGGCTATCTGCCGCCGCCCGGTTTCTATCTGGTCAGCTACAACGAATATTATACGGCCAGCACCTTCAAGAACAGCAGTCCGCTCTTCAACGACTTCAGTGCCACGGCCGCGGCCACCGTATTCCGCGCCATCTATGTTACCGATGTGCAGATCCTGGGCGCCAACTGGGCCATGCACGCCTTCCTGCCCATCGCCAGCGTGGACGCGTCCTTCGGCGGCATGTCGGGGCATTCCACCGGCATCAGCGATATCACCATCGATCCCTTTATTCTGGGCTGGCACTTCGGCGACTGGAACTTCATCACCGGCTTCGACATCACCTTGCCGACCGGGCGCTACGATGCGAACTCGCTCGCCAATACCGGGCGGAACTACTTCACTTTCACGCCCGTCTTCGCCTTCACCTACCTGAATAAGGATGGTTGGGAGTTCTCCGCGAAGGTCATGTACGACTTCAACACGGAGAACCAGGATACCAACTACCAGTCCGGCCAGGAGTTGCACACGGACTTCGTGGCGGCCAAGCATTTCGGCCCGTTCGCCATCGGCGTCGGCGGCTATGCCTATAAGCAGACCACGCCTGACAGTGGCCTTGGCGCCGTGTTCGGCGGCTTTGAAGGGCAGGCGGTCGGTCTCGGCCCGCAGATCATGTACACGTCCGGAAAACTCACCGCTGTCGCCAAGTATATGAGCGAGTTCGCGGTGGAAAATAAGCCGCAGGGCGACCGGGTGTGGGTCAACATCATCGCTGCTTTCTGAATTTCTGCACATTTTTCGGAGTTCAAGATCATGCCGGCTGTGCCCGTCATCGATGTGTTTTCCTATTCCGGCGGCATCGTCGGTCCGTCGGTTCCCATGCTCGGCCCGGTGGCCGATGGCGGCACCATCCGCACCGGCACGCCTCCGGGCTGCTGGGGGCCCATGATCACCCCCAAATTCCAGGGTGGTCATGAGGTGACCCAGCCGGTGGCCGTGGAGGGCGCCGAGGTGGGCGACGCGGTGGCCATCAAGATCCGCAGGATGCAGGTCACCTCGCTCGCCACCGCCTCGGGCGTGATGGAGTTTGTGGAGGGGCGTTATCAGGGTGACCCCTTCGTGGCCAAGCTCTGCCCGGTGTGCGGCACCATGAGCCCGCCGAGCCACGTGGAAGGCATCGGCGACGAGGCCATTCACTGCGACGTCTGCGGCTCCGAGGTGAATGCGTTCCGTGTCGCCAATGGCTATGTGATCGTGCTGGACCGCGAGGCGGGCGTGAGCCTCACCGTCAGCAAGGACGTGGCGGCGAAGCTGGCCGGCGAGGCGAGCGCGTTCTCGGCCCTGCCGGCGGCGGCGGAGCAGCATTCCATCCTCAGCCTTGCCCATGCGGACATTGCGGGCCTTGCGGCCCACATGCAGCCCTTCCTCGGCAATATCGGCTCGACTCCTTCGGCCGACATTCCGGACTCCCACAATGCGGGCGATTTCGGCTCCTTCCTGGTGGGCGCGCCGCACAAATACGCGCTGACCGCCGAGGCCCTGGCCGCCGCCAAGACCGATGGCCACATGGACACCAATTCGGTGCGCGAGGGGGCCATCCTCATCTGCCCGGTGAAGGTGAAGGGCGCCGGCATCTATATGGGCGACATGCACGCCCAGCAGGGCAATGGCGAGATCGCCGGCCACGCCACCGACGTCTCGGGCGAGACCGAGGTCGAGGTGGAGGTCATCAAGGGCCTTGGCATCGATGGCCCCATCCTGCTCCAGCGCCCCGACGACCTGCCGCCCATGGCACGCCCCATGACCGGCGCCCAGAAGGCTGCCGTGAAGGCGCTCGGCGCCCGCTACGGCCAGATGGAGGTGGAGGAGAACGGCCCCATCACCTTCATCGGCTCCGCCGCCAACCTCAATGATGCCACCAAGAACGGCCTGGAGCGCGCCGCCGCCATCACGGGCCTGCCCTACGACGAGATCCTGAACCGGGCCACCATCACCGGCTCCATCGAGATCAGCCGTCTGCCGGGCGTGGTGCGCGTCACCTTCCTCTGCCCCATGTCGATCCTGGAACGGCTCGGCATCGCCCATCTCGTGCGCGCCCAATACGGACTTTGAGGAGCACATCCATGTCTGACACCCAGCAGAAGTGGGCTTCGGCCTTTCCCGAGCTCGGCACCGGCCCCATCCCGGTGGAACCCTGCGTCTCCCCCGCTTTCTTCGACGCCGAGATGGAGAAGGTGTTCAAGAAGGCCTGGCTGAAGGTGGCGCGGGTGGAGGAAATGCCCAAGGCCGGCGACTTCAAGGTGAAGAAGCTGGCCTTCGCCCACACCTCCATCATCCTCATCCGCGGCAAGGACGGTACCGTTCGCGGCTTCCACAATGTGTGCTCCCACCGGGGCAACAAGGTGGTGGTGGAGACCGGCGACGAAACCTTCGGCTCCAGCAAGGCGGCGGTGGTCACCTGCCGCTTCCACGGCTGGGTCTATGACGCCAAGGGCGAACTGGTCTCCGTGCCGGAGGAGGAGAAGTTCCACTCCTGCTTCCATCGCGGCGAAAATGGCCTGACCCCCGTGCGCACTGAGGTGTGGGCCGGCTTCGTGTTCGTCAATCTCGACGCGGAGGGCAAGGAGAGCCTCACCGATTTCCTGGGCGGCATCGGCCGGCATCTCGGCGACTTCCCCTATGAGAAGATGGGCAAGTGCTATGCCTACAACACGGTTCTGAACTGCAACTGGAAGGTCGCCCACGACGCCTTCGCGGAAGCCTATCACGTGGCCACCATCCACGCCGGTTCGTTCCCGAACGTGTTCTCCTCGGGCCTTCAGAACGTGCAGCTGTTCGGCCCCCACCGCACCACGGCGGTGTGCCTGTCCATGGATGCCGAGCCCAAGCCCGTGGCCAAGCTCGCCAACTCCATCACCGGCGCCTCGCTGGTCACCAATCGCGGCGCCTCCATGCTGCCGCCGAGCGTGAACCCGGATCGCCGCCCCGATTTCTCCTTCGAGCTGTCGGTGCTGTTCCCGAACCTGCTGCTGCATGTCTCGGAAGGCATCTGGTTCACCCACCAGTTCTGGCCGCTCGCCCACAACAAGACGCGGTGGGAAGGTAAGTATTACTTGCCCATGCCGAAGACCAACTCGGAAGTGTGGGCGCAGGAATTCTCCCAGGTGCTCCAGCGCAATGCGTGGCTGGAAGATACCGCCACCATGGAGGATACCCAGGACGCCCTCGAATCCGGCGCCAAGACCGTGATGCACCTGCAGGATGACGAGGTGCTCATCCGCCACGGCTACCACGCCCTTGAACACTTCATGACCGCCGCCGAGTGAGGATGACGCGATGACCACGACCCTTCCCGCGGATTTCCAGGGCCTCGCCCCCTTCGCCGCCTGGGCGCTGTCCACCCAGGATGAGCGGCAGCACAAGCGCATCAGCTCCACCAAGGTGGAGCTGAAGGAATTCTACGAGGCGATGCTGCCCGCGCTGCCCAAGATCCTGGAATATGTGGATCAATTCCCCCTTGGTCAGATCGCGCCGGAGGCCAAGCCGGTGTTCTGGATGGCCCTGTCCATGGCCGAGGTGGCGCCCCACGTGGAGCTCTATCGCGGCGATCCGAAGGTGCCGCACTCGTTCGACGAGGCCCGCTTCGTCGCCGAGCACGGCCAGATCCCGGCATGAGCACCGCGATGGGCGGTACCGATGGGCTGGAGCGCCGCTTGGCGCGGCTCGAAAGCCTGGAGGAGATCCGCAGGCTCGTCGGGCTCTATGCCCTCGGCGCCGACCGGCGGAACGATCCGGAGATCTTCGCCGGATTGTACACCGGGGATGCGGTGTGGGAGGCGGCCGGCTTCGGCCGCTTCCAGGGCCGCGAGCTGATCGTGAGCGAGCTCGCCCGCATCGGCCGCGAAACCATCGTCTGGACGCTGCATTACATGACCTCGCCGGTGATTGACATCGACGAGGACGGGGAGGGCGCCCGCTGCCGCTGGTGGCTGTGGGAGCTCTCCAAGATCAAGGACCAGCCCGGCGACGAGGCGGTGGCCCACTTCCTGGGCGGCACCTACGACACGCGCCTCAAGCGCGCGCCCGACGGCTGGCGCTTCTGCCACGTCACCCTCGATCTGCCCCTCATCAGCCCCCACGAGCCGGGCTTCAAGACCCGGCCGTGACCTTCCAGATTTCAAGGAACATCCCATGCGCAAGATCGCCATCATCGGCGGCGGGCAGGCCGGCCTGCTGCTCGGCTTCGGCCTGATCGACAAAGGCTACGACGTCACCATCTATTCGGACCGCACGGCAGAGCAGGTGCTGCATTCGCGCCTCGCCACCACGGCCTTCCTGTTCGAAAGCTCGCTGAAGATCGAGCGCGATCTGTGCCTGAATTTCTGGGAAGACGTCGGCCCCTATGGCGAGGGCATCCATGTGGACTTCCGCGGGCCGGACGGCACCGTGGGCCTGTCCGTGCAGGGGCGGCTCGGCGTCAATCATGGCCAGGCGCTGGACGTGCGCACCAAGTTCCACCGCTGGATGAACGAATTCTCCCGGCGTGGCGGGCGGCTCGTCATCCAGGCCATCACCATCGCCGACCTGGAGCGCATCTCGGCCGAGAACGACCTTACCATCGTCGCCGCCGGCAAGGGCGCAATCACGGCCCTGTTTGAGCGCGACGAGGCCCGCTCGCCCCACAAGGTGCCGCCGCGCAATCTCGCCGCCGTGCTGGTGACGGGGTCGAACCTCACCGGTGACCGGCCATGGCGCGAGATCCCGTTCCGTCCGCTGCGCTTCAACTTCATTGCGGGGGCGGGCGAATACTTCTCGCTGCCCTTCTATACGCACACCAAGGGCGAGTGCCGCTCCTTCCTCTTCGAGGCCGTGCCCGGCGGCCCCATGGATGTGTTCCAGGACGTGAAGGACGGCGCGGAGATGCTGGCCACCGTGCGTGAGGTGGTGAAGCGCCTCACCCCCGACCAGGCCGAGCACGTGCCCGACGACATGGAGCTGACCGACGCTAATGCGTGGCTGAAGGGCTCGTTCACGCCCGTCACCCGCAAGCCGGTGGGCGTGCTGCCCTCGGGCAATATCGTGTTCGGCATCGGCGACGCGGTGGTGCTCAACGATCCCATCGCCGGGCAGGGCGCCAACAATGCCAATCGTATGGTGAAGGCCTATCTCGCCGCCATTCTGGAGCGGGGCGACAAGCCGTTCGACCGCGACTGGATGGAAAGCCTGTTCAACGGCTTCTGGGAGACCTCCGGGCAATATACCTGCGGGTTCACCAATGGCCTGCTGGTGCCGCCCACGCCGGCGGTGATGGAAATCCTCGGCGCCGCCTCCAAGGTGCCGGCCATCGCCGACGAGTTCTGCGGTAACTTCAACGATCCCACCCGCTTCTGGCCGGCCATCGCCGACCTCGACGCGGCCAAGCGTTATGTGGCGTCGAAGGTGGCCCATGTCGCGTGAGATGGTGTCGCTCGACGCTGCGTCCGAGACCGTGGAAGCGGAGCGGCGCGCCTTGCGCCGTTCCCTCTCCCTCTACGCCACCGGCGTGTGCGTGGTGACCACGCTGGCGCCGGAGGGTGAGAAGGTGGGGCTGACGGTGAACTCCTTCGCCTCGGTCTCCCTGGATCCGCCCTTGGTGCTGTGGAGCCTGGCCAAGACTTCGCCGCGCCTGTCCCTGTTCCGGGGCGCGACGCATTTCGCGATCAATGTGCTTTCCGCCGCCCAGGAAGAACTGTGCAACCGCTTCGCCCGCCCGGGCGCGGACCGGTTCGCGGGGCTCGATCTCGATGCGGGCGCGGGCGGCGCGCCGCTGTTGCCGGGCTGCCTCGCCACGTTCGAGTGCGCGCGGCACGAGGTGGTGGAGGGCGGCGACCACATCATTCTCATCGGCCGGGTGGTTGCGCACCGGCGCGGCGCCGGAGCCCAGCCCCTTGTGTTCTGCAACGGGGCGCTCCGAAGCTGGCCGAGCCTTCAGGAGGCGAGCCATGGCTGATTTGTCGGGCAAGGTGGCCATCGTCACCGGCGGCGCCACCCTCATCGGCGCCGCTGTGGCGCGCAAGCTGGTGGAGGCGGGCGCCCGCGTCGTCATCGCCGATATCGACGCGGAGGGTGGCGCGCGGGTGGTGACGGAGCTCGGCGCCGCCGGGCTCTTCGTCCGCACCGACGTGGGGGATGATGGCGCCATCGCGGCCACGGTCGCCACCTGCGTGGAGCGCTTCGGACGTATCGACGCCTTGGTGAATGCGGCCGCCTGCTACATCGACCAGGGGCCGTCCTCCTCGCGGGCGGACTGGGCGGCGGCGTTCAATGTGAACGTGTTCGGGGGCATCGCCTTCCTTCAGGCCTGCCGACCGCACATGGCGGCCCAGGGCGGCGGCTCGGTGGTGAACTTCACCAGCGTGTCGGGGCACATCGCCCAGGCGGGACGCTGGGTCTATCCCGCCACCAAGGCCACCATCGAGCAGGTCACGCGCTCGGAGGCCCTTGATCTTGCCGGCGACGGCATCCGCGTGAACGCGGTGTCGCTGGGCTGGACTTGGTCCGCGCCCATCTCCGCCATGGTCGGCGGTGACCGGGCGAAGGCGGATCGCATCGCCGCGCCCATGCACATCACCGGCCGGGTCGGAGATCCGGACGAGGTGGCCGAGGCGGTGCTGTTTCTGCTGTCGCCGCGCGCCTCCCTCATCACCGGCACCACCCTGTCGGTGGATGGCGGCTATCTGACCCTGGGGCCCGAGCGGCGGGGCCTTTCCCTGGCGGAGATCGAAGCATGAGCGAGACCCTGACGGACGACATCGTGCTCTGCCGCGCTTCCGACGTGCCGGAAGGCGGGGCGCTGAAGGTGGAATTGGACGGCCGCGCGCCGCTGGCCGTGTTCCGCGTCGGCGGGCATTTTTTCGTCACCGACGACACCTGCACCCATGGGGATGCCTCCCTTTCCGAAGGGGAGCTGGATGCGGAGGACATGGTGGTGGAATGCCCCTGGCATTCGGGGGCGTTTGAGCTCGCCACCGGCAAGCCGTGCGGGGCGCCGTGCACCATTCCCCTGAAGGTCCATCGCTTCGAGCTGCGCGGCGGCGACATTGTGCTGGTGGCCTGAGCCATGGCGCGGATCACCCTCGACACCGGCGACACCTTCGACTGCGCGGACCACGACACCCTGTTGCGGGCCGGCCTGCGCGCGGGCCTCGGCCTGCCTTACGAATGCAATGCCGGCGGCTGTGGCACCTGCAAGGTGGAAGTCACCTCCGGCGAGGTGGAGAACCTTTGGCCCGACGCGCCGGGCCTCTCCGATCGCGACCGGCGCAAGGGGCGCGTTCTGGCCTGCCAATGCCGTGCGCGTGGGGATTGCACGGTGAAGGTGCGGCTGGACCCGGCCTGCGTGCCGTTGATCTCTCCCGTGCGGTGCAAGGCGGTGCTGGACGGCAGCGACGACATCACCCACGACATCCGCAGCTTCCGCTTCCGGGCCGAGGGGCCGGCGCGTTTCCTGCCTGGGCAATATGTGATGCTGTCTTTGTCCGATGGCCTGGAGCGCGCCTATTCCCTCGCCAACCTGCCCAATGAGGCGGGGGTGTTCGAGGTGATGGTGCGCCGTGTGCCCGGCGGGCGCATGACCACGCGCCTGTTCGAGGGGGCGGTGGACGAGGTCACGCTCGACGGGCCGTTCGGCCTGGCCCATCTGCGGCCGGGGGAAAGGGACGTGGTGTGCCTGGCGGGGGGCTCGGGCCTGGCGCCGATGGTCTCCATTGCCCGTGCCGTGGCGGCGGAGGGATCGCCCAGGCGCGTGATCTTCTTCCATGGCGGGCGCACCGGCGCCGATGTGCTGGATGTGGCGTGTCTCGATGCGCTGACCGGTCTCGGGCCGCGCCTGACTTATGTGCCGGTGGTGTCGGGGGAGATGGTGCGCGGGCTCGCGCACGGCATGGTGCACGAGGCGGCGCAGGCCTGGCTTGAGGGGACCATGGATCGCTTCGACTATTATTGCGCCGGCCCGCCTCCGATGATGCAGGCGCTGGAGACGATGCTTGTGCGCGAAGGTGGGCTGCCCGCCGACCGCGTGCGCTTCGATCGCTTCTTCTGACGTGCATCGAGCGGGCAAGGGGCCGTCGCGGGGGCGGCCCCTTTGCTTTTGTGGATCGGACCCATCCGGCGGATGCAGTCCCGGCGCTGTGTGCAAGGCCGGATCGAGATTCAACGCGCAAGGCTTGGTTTGCGTCTCGTCCCCGCTCCCGCTTGCGGGGAGGGGAGGCGGCCCCGATGCCGCCCCGTAGTCAGATGGTCGACGTTGAAAGCACGCGGCCTTTCCGAGGCCGTGCCTTTCAGTTCTTGCCGTGCTTTCGTCCCTGCGTTCACGCGCTTCCCCAGTCACCCCCCGCAAGCGGGAGAGAGGCTGCGGTGTGAGGCGCGCCCATTCCGCACGCCCATGCTGGGGCCCAAGCCACGCGCCAGTGGTGGCCCAAGGGGCGAGCCTTGTGGCGGGCATGCCCCCTGAAGCTTGATCCGACCTATGCCGCGCTGCCTTGGGCGCGCCAAGCGCGCCAGCCGCCGAAGCTGGTGATGTCGCGGGCCTGGGCGATGGCGTGGGCCTCGCACAGGAAGCCGCTGGCGGCGCTGCCGTCATCCAGCGAGATCTTGCCGATGCCCAAGGGGGCGGGAATGGCGGCCACGAACGCACCGAAGGCGGCGGCCGGCAGCCCCCACACCTCCACCTCGATGCCGGGGCCGGCAAAGCCCGGCTCGCGCACCAGTCCAGGCTTGGGCGGCACCGTACCCGGCAGTTCGTGCAGGCGATAGTCCGGCGTGGTGCGGCAGGCCTTCAGCAGCACGCCGCCGGCCCGCGTCAGCTCGGGATTGAGCGGCATGCCCGACAGGTGGGCGCCCACGACCACCAGGGGCACCAGCCCATCGGTGGAGGGGGCAAGCCGGGCGGCCTCCGGCAGCGCGGCGCCGCGATCGCGCCCAAGGCCGCAAGGGGTGTCCTTGGCGGCGGCGCGGTGCAGCCGGTCCGCCAGCACCGCCAGGGCATCATCGCAGAAAGCGGGGGCGATGAGCGTCACGCCCACCGGCAGCCCATCGGCGCGGAAGCCGGCGGGCACGGCGACGCCGCAGCAGTCCAGCAGGTTCACGAAATTGGTGTAGCGCCCGAGCATGGAATTGAGGGCGATGGGTTCGGCCTGCATGTCGGCCACCGTGGTGATGCGCGGCGCGGTGGGCAGCAGCAGCACGTCCATCTTCGCCCATTCGCCGTCGGTGGCCTTGCGATAGGCTTCCAGCGCATAGGCGCCGCAGAAGGCATCCACGGCCGAGAACTTGCGCCCGCCGCCGACGATGGTGCGCACGGTGGGGTCCATCTCCTGCGCGTGGCCATCGAAGAAGTTCTCGATGGCCGCGAGGCGCTCGGCCACCCAGGGGCCGCCATAGAGCAGGTTCGCGCAGTCGCGGAACGGCGCGTAATTGATGGGAACGGCGGTGCCGCCCAGCGCCGTGAGGCGCGCAATGGAGGTGTCGTAGAGGGCCTCGGCCTCCTTGTCGCCGTCGAAGAAGCGTTCCTTGCCCGCGAGCACTCCGAAGCGGAAGCCCGTGAGCGGCAGGGGACGGGCGGCGCTGGCGCGGGAATAGGCGTCGCCTTCGTCCGCGCCTTCCATCATCTGGCGCACCAGCGTTGCATCCCCGGTGGTGACGCCGAAGACGGAGATGCAGTCGAGGCTGCGGCATGCGGGCACGAGCCCGGTGTTCGGCACCAGGCCCTTGGTGGGCTTCACGCCCACCAGATTGTTGAACGCCGCCGGCACGCGGCCCGAGCCCGCCGTGTCGGTGCCCAGCGAGAAGGCCACCAGCCCCGAGGCCACCGCCACAGCCGAGCCGGAGGAGGAACCGCCGGAGATATAGTCGGCATTGAACACGCTGCGCGGCGCGCCATAGGGCGAGCGGGTGCCGTTGAGGCCGGTGGCGAACTGGTCGAGATTGGTCTTGCCGATGACCAGCGCGCCCGCCGCCTTCAGGCGCTCGACCACCACGGCGTCACGCGCCGGCTCATAGGCGAAGGCGGGGCAGGCGGCGGTGGTGGCCAGCCCCTTCACGTCGATATTGTCCTTCACCGCGAAGGGCATGCCCCACAGCGGGCGCGCTTCGCGCCCACCCTCGGCCATGAGCGCCCGCGCGGCGGCGCGCAACTCGTCATCGGAGAAGCGCGAGATCCAGATGGCGGGGTCGGTGGCCTGATGGAGACGGCGGATCACCTCCTCGATCACGTCGAGGGGGGTGAAGGTGCCGGCCCCATAGCCTGCCTTCAGGGTCGAGATATCGAGCATGTCCGGCAGCATCAGGCACTCTCCTCCATGACGGCGATCACGTCGCCGGCGCGCACGGTGCGGCCCGGCTTGCATCGCACTTCCACAAGGCGACCGGAAGCCGGGGCGAGAACTTCCATCTCCATCTTCATGGATTCGAGGATGGCGATGGGCTCTCCCGCCTTTACCACCGCACCTTCCTCCACCACCACCTTCCAGACCGTGCCGGTCATGTGGGCGGCAACCGCCGTGGCGCCGGACGGCAGGGGCTCTTCCTCGCCGGCCGCCAGCACCAGGGCATCCTCGGCCACGAAGCTGTCGAGCCCGCGAGCCTTCCAGTCCGCCCGTTCCGCCTCGAAGGCGGCCTGGCGGTGGGCCTGGAAGGTGTCGATCTCCGCTTTGTTTTCACTGAGGAATTGCGCGTGCTCGCGCCACGAGAAGTGGGTCTCCTCGATTTTCAGCGGATAGCGGCCATGGGGGAAGGCCGCGCGCGCCTCGGCCAGCTCCTTTTCATCGACCGGATAGAACTTGATGCGGTCGAAGAAGCGCAGCAGGTGGGGGTGGCCTTCCGGGAATTCCCGCGTGGTGCGCCAGGAATTCCACATCTGCACCGTGCGGCCGAAGAGCTGGTAGCCGCCCGGCCCCTCCATGCCATAGACGCACAGATAGGCGCCGCCGATGCCCACCGCGTTTTCGGGGGTCCAGGTGCGGGCCGGATTGTACTTGGTGGTGACGAGGCGGTGGCGCGGATCGAGCGGGGTCGCCACCGGTGCACCCAGATAGACGTCGCCCAGGCCCAGCACCAGATAATCCGCCTCGAACACGATGCGATGCACGTCCTCGATGGAGTTCAGGCCATTGATGCGGCGGATGAACTCGATATTGGACGGGCACCAGGGCGCATCTGGCCGCACCAGCTCCTGATACTTGCGCATGGCGAGCTGGACGGACGGGTCGTTCCAGGACAAGGGCAGATGCACGATGCGCGAGGGCACGGTGACATCCTCGCCATGGGGCAGGCTCGCTTCCAGCTCCGCCAGCGCCGCCGTGAGCTTGGCGCCGGACATGCGGTCGGGATCGAAATGGATCTGCAGCGAGCGGATGCCCGGGGTCAGGTCGACGATGCCCGGCAGGTTGGCGGCGCGGATGGCCTTCGCCAGCAGCCCCACGCGCAGGCGCAAGGCGATGTCGAGCACCATGGGGCCGTATTCCACCAGCAGATAGGCATCGCCCGCGCGGCGATAGACCACCGGCACCTCGCCATCGGGAATGGAGCCGAGGATCGGGCTTTGGGTCAGCCCCTCGGCGGCCGGCAGCACAGTGGGTGCGGTGATGCGCGGGCTTTCCGCCACATAGCCGTCGGCGCAGACGAAACGCACGCCGTCGCCGGGCTTGAGCTGGCCCACCTTCCACAGGTCCTCGTTGGCCACCACCACGGGGCACACGAACCCGCCAAGGCTGGGACCATCGGGTCCCAGGATGATGGGCATGTCGCCGGTGAAGTCGAGGGCGCCCACCGCATAGGCGTTGTCGTGGATGTTGGAGGGGTGCAGGCCCGCCTCGCCGCCATCGGTGCGGGCCCAGCGGGGCTGCGGGCCCATGAGCCGCACACCGGTGCGGGCGCTGTTGAAATGCACCTCATAGCGGTGGGTGAAGAGGTCGGAAATGTCCTCCACCTGGAAGAAGTCCGGTGCGCCATGGGGACCGGACCGCACGGTGAGAGACCACTCATTGGTGAGGGCCGGAATCTCGTCTGGCGCAGCCTTGCGGGCGGGCGTGGTGGGGGCATCGCCCAGCTTCAGCACATCGCCGGCGCGCAGCGTCCCCGTGGCGTGGCCGCCGAAGCCGCCGAGGCCGAACGTCGCCTTCGAGCCCATGAAGTCGGGCACGTCGAGCCCGCCCGCCACCGCCAGATAAGCCCGCTGGCCGGGACCGCTGACGGCCTTCAGCGACAAGGTTTCGCCCGCCTTGATCTCCACCGGCTCGAAGCGCGGCACGCTCTGGCCTTCGATCCTAGCGCCCATGTCGGCGCCGGTGAGGGCGATGACCGCATCGCGATGGAAGCGCAAGGTGGGGCCGGTGACGGTGCATTCCAGCGCCGCCGCGCCTTCCGGATTGCCCACCAGCACGTTGGCGAGGCGGTGGGAACGCGCATCCATGGGGCCGGACGGGGGAATGCCCACGTCCCACAGGCCGATGCGGCCGGGCACGTCCTGCACGCTGGTCTGGGCGCCGGGGTTCAGCACCTCGATGGCGCGGGGCTGGAAGGCGAAATCCTTCAGCACGCTGGTCGCCACCTCGCCCGACACGAAGGCTTCGCCCGCCGTGACGGCACCGAGATAATCGAGATTGGTCTCAAGGCCGTAGATGCGCGCCGCCTTCAGCGCGGCCTGGAGCTTAGCCACCGCATCGGCCCGGTCCGTGCCGTGGACGATGAGCTTGGCGAGCATGGGGTCGTAATGGGCGGTCACCTCGCTGCCGCGCTCGATCCAGCCATCCACCCGTGCGCCTCCGGGGAAGGTGAGTGACGTCACGCGGCCGGTGGAGGGGCGGAAGTCCGCCTGCGGGTTCTCCGCATAGATGCGCGCCTCAATGGCCGCACCCTTGGGGGCGAGGCTCTGGGGCGGGGTGAATTCGCCTGCCGCCTGGCGGATCATCCATTCCACGAGATCCACGCCGAACACTTCTTCCGTCACCGGATGCTCGACTTGGAGGCGCGTGTTCACCTCAAGAAAATAGAAGTCCTGGCGGGCCACGTCCCAGATGAATTCCACCGTGCCGGCGCTTTCATAGGAGACGGCCTCGCCCAGCTTGCGGGCTGCCTCCGCAAGGCGCGCGCGCTGCTCCAGGGTGAGGCCGGGAGGCGGGGTTTCCTCCAGGACCTTCTGGTTGCGGCGCTGGAGCGAGCAATCGCGCTCGCCCAGCGTCAGCACCCGGCCATCGCCCAGGCCAAAGATCTGCACCTCCACATGGCGGGCGGTGGCGACGAAGCGTTCCAGATACACCCGCGCATCGCCGAAGCTGGCCTTGCCCATGCGCTGGACATTGGCGAACTTCGTGCGCAGCTCCTCCTCATTGGCGCAGAGCTGCATGCCGATGCCGCCACCGCCGGCGGTGCTCTTCAGCATCACCGGATAGCCCACCTCATGGGCGGCCGCGACCGCCGCATCCGCATCGTCCAGGAGGCCGGAGCCGGGCAGCAGCGGCACCCCGGCGGCCCGCGCGATGTCGCGCGCCGTGTGCTTCAGGCCGAAGTCGCGCAAATGCTCCGGGCGCGGGCCGATGAAGGCGATGCCTTCCGCCTTCAGCCGCTCGGCGAAGGCGGCGTTTTCCGACAGAAAGCCGTAGCCGGGATGCACCGCCTCAGCGCCCGTCGCCTTGCAGGCGGCAAGGATGGCATCGGCCTTCAGATAGCTGTCCTTGGCCGCGTCGGGGCCCACATGAATGGCCTCGTCGGCGGCAAGAACAGGCGCGGTGAAGCGATCTGCGTCGGAATAGACCGCCACCGATTGAATGTTCATCTTGCGGAGCGTGCGGATCACACGCCCGGCGATCTCGCCCCGATTGGCGATGAGAACCTTCTTGAACATGGCGCTCACCTTTATCCGTCAGGCCACGGTCGGATCGAACACCAGGACGCGGATGGGCGTCGGGTCGAAATCGTTGCAGGGATTGTTCACCTGCGGGCAGTTGGAGATGAGAACCAGCATGTCGCGGGCGGCGAGCAGGTCCACATGGTCGCCGGGCGCGGAGACGCCATCCACGATGGCAAGCTTGCCGTCGCTCTCAATGGGCACGTTCATGAAGAAGTTGATGTTGGGCACGATGTCTCGCTTCGTCATGCCGTGGGCGGCTGCGGCCATCACGAAGTTCTCGCGGCAGGCGTGCATGTAGCGGGTGTGGTGGCCGAAGCGCACCGTATTCGCCTCGCACGAGCAGGCGCCCGCCGAGGTGTCGTGCCGCCCGCAGCTATCGCCCACCACCACGGCCAGCACATTACCGAAGTTCGACATGAGCTTCGTGCCGGTGGTCACATAGGGCGCGCCCTGGGTGAGGATGGTGTCCTGGGCCGAATAGCGCTCGGACGTGTCGTGGGCGTCATAGACGAGGGTATCCACCGCCTGGCAGCCCTTGAGATCCACGATGCGCAGGATCTGACCCTTCTGGATCACCTTGGACCATGGCCGGTTGGCGGGCACGGTGAAATCATAAACGGCCTTGGCCTCGTCCAGCACGGGGGCGGCGAAGAAGGGGGTGGTCATGGTTTGAGCGTTGGTCATCGTCCCCTCCCTCAGGCCTCAAGCCAGGTGGCGTTGTTCTCGAAGCCACGCTTGGCTTCGGCGGTGGCGGTGCGGCACAAATCGTCGGTCGCGGGCTCGGAGAGCTGGAAGACGATCGCCTCGATGGGCTCAGGGGCGAAGCTGGTGTCGGGCGCCAGCGGATGGGGGCAGTTGGAGACCGCCACGATGAGGTCGAGCTCGGCCCTGAGGTCCACGAAATCGCCCTTCTGAACGATGCCGTCGCGCCACACGGGCTTGTGGTCCACGAACGAGACCGGCGCGAAGAAGGTGATGACCGGGGCCACATCACGCGGGCCCAGGCCATGCTTGGCGGCGGCGAGCCACATGTTCTCGCGCGTGTTGCGAAGGGCCGCGTCGCCATATTTCGCAAGGTTCGAGGCGGGGGTGGAACCACCCATGATGGGGTCGTGAGCGCAGCAGGTGTCCTCGACGATGGAGAACAGCACGCGGCCCATGTCCGAGAGCAGCACCCGCCCCTTGCGGATGTCGGCGGTCCACTGGACCTTCACCGTGTCGGCGCTGTTATAGCGCTCGGAGGGGTCCGCAAGGCTCCAGGCGAACACCGAAACGCCCGGATTGCCGGCGGTGTTGAGAAGGCGCAGGCCCTCGCCGCGGCGGATCACCTTGGTCCAGTACCAGCCGCCGGGAATGGTTTCGGTGTGGCGGATTGTTTCCGGGGCGATGGGGGCGCCGTCGCGGGCGGTGGGGGCGGGCAGGACGCGCGGGGTCACCGCGTCGCCGGCGGCCTTGAGTTCCTCATAACGCTGGCGGCGGGCGGCGATCAGGGCTGCCTTTTCGGCATCTCGGGTGTCGATCGATGGTGTCATGTCTCAACGCCTAGAACGAGCGGGTCGTCCCGCCTGATGCCCGTTGGCGCCGGGTCGTCCCGGCCGGGAGGAGAGAGGTTCAGCTCAGGGATGGGCGGCCGGCGCGCCCGCGATGCGGGGCGGCCAGATGCCGATATCCTTGGCGATGCGGGCGCCATAGCGTCCGCCGTCGGAGGGCTCGTCGCGCCGGCGCTCAAAGGCGATGACGCGGGTGGCGAGGCCGAATGCCTCGGGCAGATCGTGGGTCACCATCACGGCGGTGAGGGCGCGCTCGTGCCACAGCTTGCGCATCAGCACGTGGATGTCGGCCCGGATGCCCGGATCGAGGGCGCCGAAGGGCTCGTCCAGCAGCAGAACACGGGGCTCGGCCATCAGAGCCTGGGCCAGGGCGAGGCGCTGCTGCATGCCGCCGGAAAGCTGGCTTGGATACTTGTCCGCCGCGTGGGAGAGGCCCACCGCGTCCAATAGCTCGCGGGCCTTCGCCTTGGCGGCGTGCAGCTCGGCGCCAAACACGCGCCCGAGCAGCCGGCCGCCGATGTTGCGCGCCCCCAGATCCTTCGCCAATACGATGTTGCCCAGCACCGTCAGATGCGGAAACACGGAATAGCGCTGGTAGACCACCCCCCGCTCGGGGCCCGGCTCGGCCGGAATGGGCTTGCCGTCCAGCTCGATGACCCCGCGGGTGGGCACCTCTTCTGAGAGCAGCATCTTAAGGAAGGTGGTCTTGCCGCAGCCGGAGGGGCCGACCAGCGCCACGAAGGCCCGCTCCTCGATCTCCAGGTTGATGTCCTCGAGCACGACGCGGTCATCGTACTCCTTCCACAGGTGGCGGACGCTGATGAGGCTCATTGGGCGGTCCTCGCGGCGGCGAACCAGGGGAAGGCGCGGCGCTGCAGCAGCACCAACGCGATTTCCATGAGGAAGGCGAGGAACGTGATCCAGGCGACATAAGGCAGGATCACGTCCATGGCGAGATAGCGGCGCACCAGGAAGATGCGGTAGCCAAGCCCACTCTCCGAGGCGATGGCCTCCGCCGAGATCAGGAACAGCCACGCGGGGCCGATCTGGAGGCGCACCGAATCGATGAGGCGGGGCAAAATCTGCGGCAGCACCACCCGCAGCACCAGCGTCCAGGACGAGGCGCCCAGCGTCTGCGCCTTGATGAATTGCTGGTGGGGCATGTCCATCACCCGCAAGGCGATATCGCGGACGAGCAGCGGGGCGATGCCGATGGCGATCAGCGCGATCTTCGAGGCCTCGCCCAGCCCCATGGTGATGAACAGGATGGGCAGGATGGCGAGCGGCGGCACCATGGACACCACCGCCACGAACTGGCCGAGCAGTGCCCGAAGATAAGGCAGCACCCCGATGGCGATGCCGAGCACCGCGCCGATGAGGGTGGCGATGCCCAGACCCGCGAACAGGCGGCCGAGGCTCGCTGCCGTGTCGTTCCACAGGGGGATGGTGCCGGTGCGCACATCCACCGTGAAGGCCATGCGCACGATGGCGTCGCCGATGGTCGCCAGCGACGGGAGGAGCTTGTCGGCCGGGTTCTCCGAAAGCCGCACGGCGGAAGCGATCAGATAGAGCACCAGCACGGCGACGAAGGGCAGCAGCGCCAGGACACGGGCCCATCCTTTGGCGGGCGATCGATTGACGAGACGCATCGACGGTCCTCTCTCGGCGGGATTCGGCTGGGGCTGCGCCGGGCGCGCCGGGCGCGCCGGTGCTGCGGGGGCGTTCGGGGAAGGAGGGGCGGGGCTGAGGGACCCCGCCCCCGGGCGGCGCCGAGCCGCTTTCGCGCAGGCGCCGCGGCGGAGCTTGGGGCTCAGAGCTTTCCGGCGGCGGCGTCCGACATGTAGGCGTCGTTGAAGCGGAACTTCACATTGGCCTTGTCGCCCAGCACCTTGCCGTCGGCGAGCTCGATGCCGACCACGTCCACGGAGGGGGCGCCATTGCCGAGCAGGCCATGGTCGAACAGGAAGTGACGCACCTTGTCCATGGTGGCGCCCACTTCGGGAGAGCGCGCGAAGGCGGCGGCCTCGGCCGGCTTGGCGAACAGCTTGGTGGCGGCCATCTGCGATTCGAAGCCGGCGAGATCGGTGCCGGAGGCCTTGCCCATGGCCTCGCGGGCGGCCTTACCCTCCGGCGTGTCCGAGGTCATGATGGCGAGCGTCTCATACCAGATGCCGGCCAGGGCCTTGGCGAAGGCGGGGTTGTCCTTCAGCGTCTGGGTGTTGACCACGGTGAGGTCCATGATCTCGCCGGGGATCTGCGACGAATCGAACACCTTGTGGGCCTTCGGGTCGGCCAGGATCTCGGAGACGATGGGGTTCCAGGTGACCACAGAGGTCACGTCCGGGGTCTTCCAGGCGGCGGCCATGTCGGCGTCGGAGGTGGAAACCACCTTCACGTCCTTTTCCGACAGATTGATGGAGGCGAGGGCGCGGGCCAGCAGGTAGTGGGAAACGGAGAATTCGACGAGATTGACCTTCTGGCCCTTGATGTCGGCCAGCTTGTCCTTGTCCTTCAGGATCACGGCATCATTGCCGTTGGAGAAGTCGCCGATAATGACGGCGCTGGTGTCCACGCCGCCCACCGCCGGGGTGGAGAGGGCGTCCATGTTGGTGACGGTCAGCGCGTCGAAGCCGCCTACCGTGTATTGATTGATCGATTCGGCATAGTCGTTCACCTGAACGACGTCGATATTGATACCGTACTTGTCGGCCCACTTCTTGACGATGCCGGCGTCCTTCGCCCAGCCCCAGGGCATCCAGCCCACATAGATAGTCCAGGCGAGCTTGAAGTCCTTCTTCGGCGCGGCGAATGCGTCGTGCGCCATCAGGGGCACGCTGGCCGCGAGGACACCCAGCGCCAACGCGCCGGCCTTGAGGATGTTCTTGATGTGGTATTTGCCTGACATCGCCAATTCCCCTCGTGGTTCGATGCGCGTCTTGCTTTGACGCGAGATCCTATCGAGACCTGGAATTGGCGAGACCTTTAGTGATGCCAATTCCTGGCCACTGAGGTCTCCCGGGATTTTGCCCCGCCGTGCCCGTGCGGATTTCTCCCGCTCGGGTAGCAGCTCTCGGACCAGCGCCTCAATGAGGCCGGAACCCTAGCCGCCAACTCAATACGTTTATAAAACGCAGGTGATACCCTGAAGGCAACGGCGTTCTTCGGGCATTCTGCCGAAATTTTGCACACCGATTTGCCTGCATAAAGATCAATTGCTCCTTCCGGAGCGGTGCTGGGGCCGCCCCGGAAGAAGAAGTCGTCGCCTCAGGCGCGCTCGTCCAGCGGGTGGGTGCGCAGGCGCATGGGGTCGTAGAAGGGCGTGCGCACCACATTGGCCTCGAAGGTGGCGTCGCCGTCCTTTACTGTGAGCGCGGTGCCGAGCGCGGTCACGTCCGGCTTGAGCGAGACGAGGGCCAGCGACTTCATGAGGTGCTGGCTGTAGGTGACCGAGTTCACCACGCCCACCTCGGCGCCGTCCTTGAAGATCTTCGAGCCGGGGGTGACCGCCGCGGCGGAGAGTACCTCCATGCCGGCCTGGTGGGTGCGCTCGGTGCCCTTGCGCTTGATGAGGGCCTCCTTGCCGCGGAAGGACGGCTTGGTGAGGTCCACCGACCAGTCCATCAGCACTTCCCAGGGGGTCGTGTCCTTGTGGGGCATGTCGAACGGGAAGAAGAGCAGGGCGCCTTCCACGCGGACGATGTCCAGGCAGTCCCACGACACGGCCATGGCGCCGAACGGCTTGCCCGCCTCCAGGATCTTGTCCCACAGGTCCACGGCGTCCTTGGCCGCGCAGAACACTTCATAGCCACGCTCGGCGGAATAGCCGCCGCGGGCCAGCGAGACCGGCACGCCGAACAGGGTGGTCTTGCCATGCCCGAAATAGGGCAGGGCCTTCAGGTCCATGGGCGTGTGCGGCGCGAGGATGTCGAGCGCCTTGGGGCCCTGGAGCGAGAGGATGTGGATGTCGTCATCACGCTCATAGGTGACGTCGAACCCCTTGGCGACCACGGGCAGGGCTTCTTCCAGCGCGCCGCCGCCATGGGAAAGGCGGAAATTCTCCGGCCCGTCCACATAGATCAGCACGTCATCGATGAGGCCGCCATTGTCGTCCACCAAAGAGGCGATCATGGAGCGGCCGGCGGGCACCTTGGCGATGTCGGCGGTGACCAGCTGGTTGATGAAGGCGAGCGCGTCCTTGCCGCTGACATTGATGATCTTCAGCGCCGAGACGTCGATGAGGCCGGCCTTGTAGCGCACTGCCCCGGTCTCCTCATAGGGGCAGGTGGCATAGTGCTGGGGTATGGCCATGTTGTTCCACGATTCCTCGAGCTTCGAGCCGAGCTCGCGGTGACGCCCGTTGAGAATCGATTGGCGCCAAACGGTTTCAGTCATCCTCATCCCCTCTTTGAACGCACTTGCCGGCCCGACGGCCTTCGCTTGTGGACACTGGCGGAGGATGCCGCCGCATTCGTGCGAGCGGCTTCCGCCTGTGGCGCGCATCCTGAAAGGGCACCCATTAGGTGTCAATTACTTTTCTTGTGAAGAAATTCATTGTTCTCGCCGCCCAAGAATTGATCCCGTCTCATCCTGTCTTTCCGGAGCTTTGCTGCGCTTGCACATGAAATGACCGTTTCATGCTCAATCAATGGGCTTGCACAGCGCGCAATCGATGGCAGTGTGTTTCTGCGGCGTCAAAAAAGTTCACTGAGGGGAACAGATCGCCGAAAGGCGCAACTGCAGGCCGGCCCGAGGTCAGGGACCGGCCCTGGCGGAGCTTATGTCATGTCCGATGTCAAGATGTGGGGTGCAGAGCAGTATTGGGGCCTCGGTTTCGAGTGGGACCCGCAATGGCTGCTGACGCCGGCTCAGAAAGAGCTGCAGAAGAAGCTCATTGCTCTGTGCGAGACCACCCTGCGCGCGAACGCCATTGAGAGCGATCAGAAGTATATCTATCCGCGCAAGAATTTCGAGGCCCTGGCCACCCTCGGACTTCTCAGCCTGAATGTGCCGAAGGAGCTCGGCGGCCTGGGTGAAAACCATGTGTGCGCCGCGATGGTGGTGGAAACCATCGCCCGCTACGGCTGCCCCTCCACGGCCATGTGCTACACCATGCATCTGGGCGCCACGGCGGCCGCGCTGCTGCGCCACCACGGCAACCCGGTGCTCACCGACATCCTGAAGCGGCTGGACAAGGACGTGCTCATCGGCACCCTTTCCTACTCGGATCCGGAGACCGGCTCGCACTTCTGGTACCCGATCTCCTCCAAGGCCGAAGCCCATGGCGATGGCTGGAAGGTGACCAAGAAGGCGTCCTGGACCACGTCCGGCGGCTTTGCCGACTGGTACATCATCCAGACCACCAGCCCCGGCTTCTCGGGCGACTATTCGGACCTTTCCTGCTTCCTCGTCACCAAGGACCAGGTGCAGTCCAACCCGGCAGAGTGGGACGGCCTCGGCCTCCACGGCAACCAGTCCGGCCCCATCGTCATCGACAATGTGGTGATTGAGAAGCACGCTCTGGTTGGGCCGATCGGCGATGGCGCCAAGTCCAATGACGAGGTGGTGGACCCGTTCTTCCTCACCATGTCTTCCGCCTGCTGGAATGGCATCTCCATGGCAGTGATCGACATTGCCAAGCGCCACACCACCCGCAAGACCCATAATGACGTGGGCATGCGCGTCGCCGATTATCCCACCATCCAGGATTATGTGGGCGAGGCGATCATGGACACCAACACGGTGCGCGCCTTCGACTTCCAGATGGCGGCGGCGCTCGATCAGGCGACCAACAATTGCGACTGGTCGATCCACAAGGACGTGGACGTGCTGCCGCGCTCGCCGCTGCTGCACTGGCTGTGGCAGCTCAAGTTCACCGCCTCCAAGAACGTCACCCATGTGGTCGACAAGATGATGCATGCCACCGGCGGCACCGGCTATCGCCCGGCGCTGGAGATCGAGCGTTATCTGCGCGACGGCAAGGCCGGCTGGGTGATGGGCCCCACCAACGAGGTGCTGCGGCAGTTCGTGGGCAAGGCCTCGCTGCTGGGCTTCGAAGTGCTCGACTACTGGAACAAGTCCATCAATACTCGTGTGCTGAACAACGAGGTCAAGAAGATGGATGACGAGGAGAAGCGCGCCTTCGCCGAGAAGCTGCTCTCCGAGATCAAGACCGCCAAGGTGGCCTGATCTTTCGCCCCATGTGCCCCGCGATGAGAACCTTCCGTATCATCGTAGGGTGCTGGCCTCTTCCGCACCCGTTGGCGGAAAAGGCCACCGCCCGCCCCCGCCGGGGCGGGCGTTCCCTGCCGGGCGCCGCGCGCGCCGGCCGCTGTTTCATCCGTGAGATTTTCCCAGGGATTGCCCCATGACCAGCATTGATCTCGACGCCCGCCTCGACCCGCGCGAGCTGCGCAACGCGCTCGGCCGCTTCGCCACCGGCATCGCCGTTGTGATGGCGGGTGATGATGAGGGGCTCATGGGCGTGACGGTGAATTCCTTTTCGGCCGTCTCCCTCGATCCACCGCTGATCCTGTTCTGCATGGCCCGCAAGCTGCTGTCGCTGTCGCGTTTCGAGAAGGTCGATGCCTATTCGGTCAACATCCTGCTGGAAGATCAACAGGATGTCTCCAACCGCTTCGCCACCGCTGGCGAGGACAAGTTCGCGGGCACCAGCTGGGAGCATGGCCCGAGCGGCGCGCCGCGCCTGATGCCGGCCCATGCCGTGTTCGAGTGCGTGCCCTATGCCCATTACGATGGCGGCGACCATGTGATCTTCGTCGGCCGCGTCGTGCACATGCACGCGGAAGGGGAAGAGCCGCCGCTGCTTTATTACCGGGGCCGCTATCGTGTGCTGGCCACCGTCGAGTAGGCGTCTTCCGGCCGTCTCGGAAGACTGATGGGAGTGGCGGGCGCCTCGGGCGCCCGCAGGTGAGATGGGGGTGTGATGGACGCGTCTCTTCTGCCCGTGGCCGGTGTCCGCGAGCCGGTGGGCCCGCGCGCGGGCGAGCGTTTCGTGGTGCGCGGGGGCGGCTGCGGCATGGCGCAGCTCCATGCCGGTGACGCGATCACCATTGTCGATCCCGAGGGGCTGCAAGCCGCGCACCTTTTCGCCATTGACGTGACGGGCCGCCCCGCCGGGGCCGGGCTGGGTCTGGATGGCGCGGAGGGTGAAAGCCTCTCCGTGGTGCTCGCGGCCGGCGGCGAGGGGGCGACAGACATCGCCCGCCTGCTCTCGGCGCGCGGCGTGGATCCTGCCGCGCAGAAGGCCGTTCCGGTGCTTGCCGCGCAGGAGGAGCCGGGCCGCAGCGTCACGCTGACCAGCGCCACCGACCTCATGGTGGTGATCAGCGCCCCCGGCGTCGCCATGGCGCCGGACGAGCAGGCGCCGCCCACCGAGCTGCTCGTCTCCATCACCCGCATTCCCGGCGCCGAGGTGCCCCTGCCGCCGCCCTTGGGCGCGGTGAAGCTGGACCTTCGCGTGCCGGCCGCCGAGGCGCGGGTCTATACGGTGAAGGCGGGCGACTATATCCAGATCATCGATGTTTCTGGTCGCCAGTGCTCGGACTTCCTGGCCTTTGACGCGGCGGCGCTGGAGCGGGGCCAGGAATATGGCCTGGATGCCACCACCACGCGCACGCTCATGGGCTCGGCCTATCCCGGACCGGGGCTCCACTCCAAGTATTATGACGAGCGCCAGGTGGCGCTGGTGGAAACCATCCGCGACACGGTGGGGCGGCACGACACGTTCGCGCTGGCCTGCTCGGCCAAATATTATGACGACATGGGGTATCCGGGCCACGCCAATTGCTCGGACAACTTCAATGCGGTGCTGGAGCCCCTGGGCATCAAGCCCAAGCGCGGCTGGCCGGCCATCAACTTCTTCTTCAATACGGGCATCGACCACACCAACGCCCTCACCATGGATGAGCCGTGGTCGCGGCCGGGGGATTATGTGCTGTTGCGTGCGCTCACGGATCTGGTGTGCGCCACCTCCTCCTGCGCCGACGACATCGATTCCGCCAATGGCTGGGAGCCCACCGACATCCACGTGCGCGTCTATGATGGCGCCGAGAACTTCTCCAAGGGAACAGCGTTCCGCATGAATGCCGAAGCCGAGCCGCGCCTGACGCGCGAAAGCGCCTTCCATCCGCGCATCGCGGAGAAGACCCGTAACTTTGTGGAATATCGCGGCTTCTGGCTGCCCACGTGCTTCACGGGCGAAGGCCCCATCGCCGAATATTGGGCGTGCCGCGAGAAGGCCGCCATCATGGACCTGACGCCCCTGCGTAAGTTCGAGGTGACGGGGCCGGATGCGGAAGTGCTGCTTCAGCGCACCGTCACCCGCGACATCCGCAAGCTCACCGTGGGCCAGGTGGTCTATACGGCCCTGTGCTACGAGCATGGCGGCATGATCGACGATGCCACCGTGTTCCGCCTCGGCCCGGCCAATTTCCGTGTGGTGTGCGGCGAGGAGTTCACCGGAAAGTGGCTGCGCGACAAGGCTGCCGAATGGGGCCTCAAGGCCTGGGTGAAGTCCTCCACCGACCAGCTCCATAACATCGCGGTGCAAGGTCCTCTCTCCCGGGAGATCCTCTCTGAGGTGATGTGGACCGCCCCCACGCAGGCGTCCATCACCGAGCTGAAATGGTTCCGCTTCGCCGTGGCGCGCATCGGCGGGCCGCTGGGTGCGCCGGTGGTGGTGTCGCGCACCGGCTATACGGGTGAGCTGGGCTTCGAGATCTGGTGTCATCCCAAGGATGCCACCGCCGTGTGGGACGCGGTGTGGGCAGCGGGCGAGCCCAAGGGCATGAAGCCGCTGGGCCTGACGGCGCTCGACATGCTGCGGGTGGAAGCGGGCCTCGTCTTCGCCGGCTATGACTTCTGCGACCAGACGGACCCCTTCGAGGCCGGAATCGGTTTTGCGGTTGCGAACAAGGACGAGGATTTCGTCGGCCGCGAGGCTCTGTTGCGCCGCAAGGCCAATCCGGCCCGAAAGATGGTCGGCCTGATCGTCGAGTCCAATGAGGATGTGGGCCATGGCGACCCGCTCTATGTGGGCCGGGCCCAGGTGGGGGTCGTCACCAGCGCCACCAAGTCGCCGATCCTGAAGGCGAATATCGCGCTGGCGCGGGTGGATGTGGCCGAGGCCGAGACCGGCAGGACGCTGGAAATCGGTAAGCTGGACGGGTTGCAGAAGCGCATTCCCGCCCGCATCGTGCCCTTCCCCCATTTCGACCCGCAAAAGACCCGCGTTCGCGCCTGAGGGCGTCCCGCGCTCGCCCCTTGAGCTTAAGCTCAAGGGCGGCGGGGACAAGACCAACGCCGGCGCCCTGGTGTGTCACTGCAATCCATTTCAACCCGCGCGGCAAACGCTGCGCGGGTTGGTTGCGTTTCTGCGGTCGGTGGGAAGTATTGATGCACCAGATATCTACGTCAGCTTCACTGCCCCATGCTGCTGCGCACCAAATAGACTTCGTGCGTGCAAAATGGGCAGCGCTATGGATAAAAAATCGGCTCGATCTTACTTAGGGTCAGTTGTATATCCTCATTGACAATAAATTTTCGTATGGAGAAACTCCCTCCAGAAAGAGGGGTCAAACCATGAGCATTGCAGCGCTTAAGGAAGCGGCGTCTGCCCCAGAGGCGGGCGAGCTTCAGCGAAAGATCAGTTGGACGGGGGCATTCTGGATCGCCAGCGGCGTTCCGGCCCTCGTCCTGTTCTCCATTGGAGCCATTGCGGCCACGGTCGGCGCACCCGCATGGGTGATCTGGATCGTGTCCATCTCCTTCGGTTTCCTTCAGGCCTTCACGTATGCCGAAATTGCCGGCCTGTTCCCGCACAAGTCGGGCGGTGCCTCGGTTTATGGCGCCATCGCGTGGGTGCGCTATTCCAAGCTGCTGGCGCCGTTCTCAGTGTGGTGCAACTGGCTCGCCTGGTCTCCGGTGCTCTCCATCGGCTCGGGTCTGGCGGCGGGCTATGTGCTTTCCATTCTGTTCCCGGCCGATTCCGTCATCAACACCTGGTCGCTGACGCTGCTGGACCTCAACTGGCTGAAGAGCGGCCTTGAGCTGCGCGTCAACGCCACCTTCTTCCTGGGGGCGGCGCTGCTGCTCGTCGCCTTCGCCATCCAGCACCGGGGCATCAGCCAGACGGCGCGGGTGCAGGTCATCCTCGGTGTCGCGGCGTTGCTGCCCTTGATCCTCATCGGCCTTGTGCCGCTCTTTACGGGAGACGTGCTGGCCGCCAATCTCGGGCCGTTCGCGCCGCTGGCGAAGGATGAGGCGGGCCATGTGATCGCCGGCCAGTGGAACATGGCGGGCATCACGCTGATGGCCGGCGGCCTCTTCATCGCCGCGTGGTCCACTTATGCGTTCGAGACGGCCGTGTGCTACACGCGCGAGTTCAAGGACCCGGCGCGCGACACCTTCAAGGCCATTCTTTATTCCGGCCTTCTGTGCATCTTCGTCTTCACCGTGGTTCCCATCGCCTTCCAGGGCGTGCTCGGCCTCGGCCAGATGGTGACGCCGGCGGTGCTGGACGCCCAGGGCAATGTGGTGACGCCGGCCGTCTATGACGGCATCCTCTCCGCCGACATCTATTCCGGAATGGGGGTGGCGACCGCCATGGCGGGCATGATCAAGGGTGGCCCGGTGGTGCACAACATCATCGTGGTGATGCTGATCTTCGCCCTGATGCTGGCCATCATCACGTCCATGGCCGGCTCTTCGCGCACGCTCTATCAGGCGTCGGTGGATGGCTGGCTGCCCAAGTACCTGTCGCATGTGAACGAGAATGGCGCACCCACCCGCGCCATGTGGACGGACCTCGGCTTCAACCTCATCCTGCTGATGATGTCGGACTATGTGTTCGTGCTCGCCATCTCGAACTCTTGCTACATTCTGTTCAACTTCCTCAACCTCAACGCGGCCTGGATTCACCGCATCGACCGCCCGAACTGGGAGCGTCCCTTCAAGGCGCCCAACTGGCTTCTGGGCACCGGCGTGGTGCTGTCCTTCGTGAACATGGCCCTGCTCGGCATGGGCGCGGACATCTGGGGCGCCGGCACGCTGGTGACGGGCCTCGTGTGCGCCGCCCTCATCCTGCCGGTGTTCGCCTTCCGCCACTATGTGACGGACAAGGGCCAGTTCCCGGCGGCCATGCTGGAAGACATGCACCTGAAGGCTGAGGAAGGTGCCGGAACCCGCGCCGGGCTGCTGCCCTACCTGGCGCTCCTCCTGGGCGCGGTGGTCGTCATCGTCGCCCATTCCATCGCGGTGTACTGAACGGAAACGAGATGAGCGACCAAGGGATCAAGAGTAAACCGACCTATGGCAAGATCGCGGGCGACAAAGCCGCCCGCTATCAGCTCCTGTTGGTCGAGGGGGCTGAGATTCCGGCCGAAGTGCTGGCGGAAGGGGTTGACCCCTCCGCCTTCGAGACCTGGACGGTGGCCCATGCCAGCGCCCTGCCGGCCGCGCCCATGATGGACGAGGCCCCGGGCACGGTGCGCCCGTTCCGCTCCGCCTCCCACATGTTCTCGGCCCTGGAGGAACGGTTGGACCGTGAAACCATGGGCCTGCGTTTCTACGCCGTGGGCGCCGAGCCGTTCCTGTGGGACGCGTTCAACATCGCCTCCGCCGCCGGGCTGTCGCAGCAGGAGATGCAGTTTGCCCATGTGGGGCCGAAGGCGCGGCGCATCTATTGCGTCCATTGCCGCACCCTGATGGATGGCGTCACCACGTCCATCGTCACCTGCACCGGCTGCGGCGCGCCCCTGTTCGTCCGCGACCATTTCTCCAAGCGCCTCGCCTCCTACATGGGCGTGCAGGTGGATGCCGAGGCCCCCGGCGAGGTGCCCGCAGCTGAGGAGCTCTACAAATGAACGCCGGAACCCTCAGCGTGCGCGTGCGTGAGATCACCGAGCTCGCGCCCACCCTCAAGCGCTTCTCCTTCGAGCCCGCCCATGGCGGCGAGTTCCCCACCGCCCCCGCGGGCGGCCACGTGATGCTCACCCTGCGCGACGGCGACAAGGTGATGAAGAACGCCTATTCGCTGGTTTCCGCCCCCGGGCAGCGCGCGCGCTACGAGATCATCGTGCGCAAGGTGTCCCAGTCGCGCGGCGGCTCGGCCTTCCTGCACAGCAAGGTCGCGCCCGGCGACGTGCTGGACATGGCCATGCCCGGCAGCCTGTTCTCGCTGGCCTCCACCGCGAAGAAGCACCTGCTCATCGGCGGCGGCATCGGCATCACGCCCATGCTTTCCTTCCTGGCGGAGCTGAAGAGCCGGGGCGGGCGCTGCGAGATGCACCAGCTCTCGTCCCTGGACGAGGCGCCGGTGTTCGAGCGCCTGCTGGCCCCGTTCTCGGACGACGCCGAGATTGCCATTCACACCGGCGGGCGCGCGGCCTTCGACCTCGCCGGCCTGCTGGCGCGCCAGCCGCTGGGCACCCACGTTTATGTGTGTGGCCCGCACAGCCTGATGGATGCGGTGGTGTCCACCGCCGCCGCCTTGGGCTGGCCGAAAGGCAAGGTGCACAAGGAAAGCTTCGGCGCCGCCGCCGGCGGCCTGCCGTTCAAGGCCATCCTGAAGCGCTCCGGCATCGAGGTGGAGGTCAAGGAGAACGAGACCCTGCTCGAGGCCATCGAGGCGGCGGGCGTGGCCGCCTCCTGCCTGTGCCGGGGCGGTGCCTGCGGCGAGTGCGCCACGGCCGTGGTGGACGGCGAGCTGGACCATCGCGACGACTTCCTGTCCGACGAGGAAAAGGCGGCCGGCAAGCTCGTCATGCTGTGCGTGTCGCGCGCCCGGGGTCCGCGCCTCGTCCTTGATCTTTGAGCCGTGGAGGGAAGACCATGACCGTCCAGTTCAAGCCCGCAGAAACCTTCCGCGACATGTT
This sequence comes from Xanthobacter sp. NM-59, assembly GCF_021401125.1. Taxonomy (GTDB): domain Bacteria; phylum Pseudomonadota; class Alphaproteobacteria; order Rhizobiales; family Xanthobacteraceae; genus Xanthobacter. Next base: position 128,219 of record NZ_JACBFQ010000009.1, on the reverse strand, counting down.
CAACTTCAAGAAGTCGCCGGAAGACATCCTGCGCTTTCCGTTCCCGTTCCCCGAGGATGAGTACATGTACTCGGTGAACATCGAGCCCCACGTGAAGGGTGGCCCCACCGCTGCCTTCCAGGCGGCGTTCGACATTGACGAGCACTATATCGCCGAGTGCCGCGAGCGTGAGCGGGTGCTGAAGGAGGACCCCAAGCGCTGCCAGGTGCTGCCCCATATGGCGACCGCCGAATGGGACACGCTGGAACTCATCATGGAGAGCCTGGCGTCCGACTATCCCGAGCACTTCTCTCTGTCGAAGGCCGGCGACGTGTGGACCTGGGTGAACCGCCCGCTGGGCATCCACCAGACCTTCACCTTCGGCAAGGCCGAGACGCTGCCCTATGGGCCGTTCGAGTACATCACCCGCCAGGTGCAGGGCGACTTTACCCTGCAGGACCAGCGGGACGACATGCTCTATGTGGACGGCGGCATGGTGACCACCCAGGCCGACTGGTCGTTCGAGTTCAATATCGGCATGAGCTTCATGGAGTGGCACGGGCCGGTGCCGGTGGCGCACGAGGCCGGCGTGTTTGAACGCGCGCTCAAATATTTGATGCGCCTGCAATATGGCCAGCCGGTGCGCCGGCTCAACTGGACCATGACCATCAATCCGCGCCTCGACACCTCGCCGGAGAATTATCCGGTGTGGGGTCCGGACCGCACCACGGTGACGCCGGAGAATGTGGGCGACAAGGTGCATCTGCGGGTGGAGCTGCAGACCCTGTTCCGCCTGCCGCGCTCCAACGCCATCCTGTTCGGCATCCGCTGCTATCTGGCGCCGCTGAACGATCTGGTGAAGGTGCCCAAGTGGCGCCGTCGCCTGCATCGCGTGCTGCGCGGCCTGCGGCCGGAACTGGCCGAATACAAGGGCATGACCCGCTATCGGCAGACGGCGGTGGACTATCTCGCCGCCCTGGACGACGGCGCCCCCACCTCCAAGGGCATCGCCCCGGAGATCGACAAGCTGGAGGGCTGACGCCCGGCGCCTTGCGTTCCACGGTCCTGAAACAAAGAACGGCGGCTCCTCGGGAGCCGCCGTTTTTTCATGTCAGGCGCTGGTGAGGCCGCTCAAACGCCGGCCTGGGAGACGAATTTCGGGTTGAGATAGGCTTCGATGGCTTCCGAGCCGCCCTCGGAGCCATAGCCGGAATCCTTCACGCCGCCGAACGGCACTTCCGGCAGGGCCAGGCCCAGGTGGTTGATGGTCATCATGCCGGCTTCCACTTCGTTCGCCACCGCTGTCGCGGTCTTGGCGGAGCGGGTATAGGCGTAGGAGGCAAGGCCGAAGGGCAGCCGGTTGGCCTCGGTGATGGCTTCGTCGAAATCCGAGAAGGGCACCATCATGGCCAGCGGGCCGAAGGGCTCCTCGTTCATCATCCGCATCTCGCGGGTGACGCCCGTCACCACCGTGGGCTCGAAGAAATAGCCCTTGTTGCCGATGCGGGCACCGCCCGTCGCCACTTCCGCTCCGCGCTGGCGGGCATCGGCGATCAGCGCTTCCATGGCCGGGATGCGCCGCTCATTGGCGAGCGGGCCCATGGTGGTGTCGGGGTCGAGCCCGTTGCCCACCTTCACCGTCTTGGCCACGGCCACGAAGGTGTCCACAAATTCCTGGTACACCTTTTCCTGCACCAGGTAGCGGGTGGGGGACACGCAGACCTGGCCGGCATTGCGGAACTTGGCGGTGGCGATCTGCCGGGCGGCGGCCTTCACGTCGGCATCCTCGAATACGATCACCGGCGAGTGGCCGCCCAGCTCCATGGTGGCCCGCTTCATGTGCGCCCCGGCCAGCGCCGCCAGGTGCTTGCCCACCGGGGTGGAGCCCGTGAAAGTGATCTTGCGGATGGTGGGATGGGGAATGAGATATTCGCTGATCTCCGCCGGCACGCCATAGACGAGGCCGATGACGCCCTTGGGCACGCCCGCATCCACGAAGGCGCGGATGAGCTCGGCGGGGGAGGCGGGGGTCTCCTCCGGCGCCTTCACGATGATGGAGCAGCCGGCGGCGAGCGCCCCGCACAGCTTGCGCACCACCTGGTTGATGGGAAAATTCCAGGGCGTGAAGGCCGCGACGGGGCCAACCGGCTCCTTGACGACGAGCTGGTAGACGCCCGGCGCGCGGGCGGGGATGACGCGGCCATAGGCGCGCCGGCCTTCTTCGGCGAACCAGTCGATGATGTCGGCGGCGGCGAGGGTTTCGCCGCGCGCTTCCGCCAGCGGCTTGCCCTGCTCCTGGGTCATGAGGCGGGCAATGCCCTCCGCCCGCTCGCGCAGCAGGTCGGCGGCGCGGCGCATGAGCTTGGAGCGATCATAGGCCGACACCTTCCGCCAGACGGCAAAGCCACGGGCGCTCGCCTCCAGGGCCGCGTCCAGGTCGCCGCGGGAGGCGTGGGCGACGCTGCCGATCTCCTCCTCAGTGGCCGGGTTGAGGACCGCGATGCGGCGTCCACCCTCGGCATCCCGCCAGATCCCGTCAATATGGAGCTGGACGTTCGGGTAGGTCTGGTCCTGAAGCATGGGCGGATCCTCACTGTGTTCCGCGGTCGCGCCGGCGCGCGCCACCGCGCACCTATAGCCCTCGAAGGCGGGGGGATGAAGCGCCCTCGGCTCGCCGCCGTCGGTTGCGCACCGCGGCGGGGCTTGTTTCCGAAAGCGGGCCGCAATAGGCACGCACAAGGGCACCGCGAGCGCGGCAAGCCCGCAAGATGCCAGGGAGAATGGCCCATGACGCAGGAAACGTTCCGGGCGCTGGTCGCGCGCAAGGCCGAGGGGGGACAGGCTGTCGCCCTGGAGCAGATCACCGAGGCGGACCTTCCGGAGGGCGACGTCACGGTGGACGTGGAATACTCCTCCTTCAATTATAAGGACGGGCTGGCCCTGAAGGGGCTCGGGCGCATCCTGCGCACCTTTCCCATGGTGCCCGGCATCGATTTCGCCGGGACAGTGCGCGCGAGCGGACACGTGGATTTCAAGCCCGGCGACAAGGTGGTGCTCACCGGCTGGGGCGTGGGCGAGAACTGGTCCGGCGGCTTCTCCGAGCGGGCAAAGGTGAAGGGCGAGTGGCTGGTGAAGCTGCCGGCCGGCCTTTCCCCCCGGCAGGCCATGGCCATCGGCACCGCCGGCCTCACCGCCATGCTCTGCGTGGATGCGCTGGAGCGCCACGGCATCGCGGCTGGCGGCGAGGTGCTGGTGACGGGCGCGGTGGGCGGTGTGGGCTCGGTGGCGGTGCGCCTGCTGTCGCGCCTCGGCTACAAGGTGAGCGCGCTCACCGGCCGGCGCAGCGAAGAGGACTTCCTGAAGAGCCTCGGCGCCAGCGCCATCGTGGATCGGGCCGATTATGCCGCGCCCGGCAAGCCGCTGGCGGGCGAGCGCTGGGCCGGCGCCGTGGACACGGTGGGCGGGCCGGTGCTGGCCAATGTGCTGGCATCCACCGCTTATGGCGGCGCCGTGGCGGCCTGCGGCCTTGCGGGCAGTTCCGAGCTTGTCACCACCGTGTTTCCGTTCATCCTGCGCAACGTCGCGCTGCTCGGGGTCGATTCGGTGAATTGTCCGGTGGCGCGGCGGATCGCGGCATGGAACCGGCTCGCGGTCCTTCTCACCGAGGCGGATTTTGCCCTGGTGACGCGTGAGGTTGGGCTGGATGAGCTCTTCGACCTCGCCGGCGAGATCCTCGCGGGCCATGTGCGCGGGCGGACCGTCGTGGCCGTGCGCCGCTGAGGGCATGCCTTGCGACGGGGTATCCCGGGATGGGGTGCCCCGTGGCACCACGCGGGCAACACCGTCCGGCCGCCGCGACATGTGCGCGCGGCCGGCCGCGGACAGCACGCTTATGATGCAGTCGGCCCCGGATCGAAGTATACGAGTGGATACGGCATGCGCCGGCGGGGTGGGGCGATTGTCACCGGCCGGCTCGCAGATGATGACAGAGGACCATGGACGAGCCTTCGGACACCAATCTTTCCCGTGCGGAATACGCCTACCAGCGGATTCGCGATGCGATCCGGTCGGGAGAGTTCCAGCCGGGCCAGCGGCTGCGAGAGGCCGACCTCGCCGAGCACTTCAAGGTTAGCCGGACCCCCATCCGGGAAGCCATACGGCGCATCACCGCAGATGGCCTGTTGGAGCTGGTGCCCGGCCGTGGCCTCGCGGTGGCGCAATTCTCCATGCAGCAGGTGCGGGAAATCTATTTCCTGCGCGCGGTGCTGGAGGGGGCCGCCGCGGCCCTCGCCGCCCAATATGCCTCGCCGTCCGAGGTGAAGGCCATGGCCGACCTGCTGGACCAGAGCGCGGACGTGCTCGACGACCCGAGCGAGACGGCCCGCTTCAACCGCCTGTTCCATCAGGCGATTTATGAGGCGGCCCGTAATCGCTACCTGTCGCAGGCGCTGGCGCAATTGTCCGATGCGCTGACCCTGCTGCCGGGCACGACCTTCGAGGCTGCGGGGCGTTCGCCTTCGGCCTTGGTGGAGCATCGCGCCATCCTGGACGCCATTACCGCCCGCAAGCCGGAATTGGCGGAGGAAGCTGCGCGTTCCCACATCCACCGCGCCAGCGAAACGCGCATCGACATGATGTTCCGCACCGCCTGAGGGGCCTCTCCATTCGGTGCGCCGAAGGTGTTCCCTCCGTCCGCCCTTCGCGCAAAGGGCGGAGACGGCGGAGCTTGTGAGGAGCAATATCGGCATGGAACGCTCTGAGGGGGGCGGTTTCCGCGTCCGTCCCGCCGTGGCTGCCGATGCTCCCGCCCTCCCGGCCGTGGAACGTGCCGCGGGGGAGGTGTTCCGCGCGCTGCCCGATCTCTCCTGGATTGCGGACGACGCGGTGCAGTCGGAGACGTGCCGCCGCGAGCTTATCGCCAGCGGCGGCGCCTGGGTGGCGGAGGATGCCAGCGGAAGGCTTATCGGCTTTCTGAATGGCGCCGCGCTGGACACGGCTTTCCACATCCATGAGCTCAGCGTTGTTCCCGAGCGGCAGGGGGAGGGCATCGGCCGCGCCTTGCTGGCGGCGGCGCGCGGCTGGGCCACGGGCGGGGGCTTCACGGCATTGACGCTGACGACCTTTCGCGATGTGCCGTGGAACGGGCCCTTTTATGCGCGGCTGGGCTTCGCGGCCCTGAAGGATGACGCTCTCTCGCCCGCCTTGATGCGCATTCTAGATCGCGAGGCGGCGGCGGGCCTGCCGCGTCGGCGCCGCTGCGCCATGATGCTGCCGCTGCCCTGACGCGGAAACACGAACGCCGCCGTGGACGAGCCGCGGCGGCGCTGGAGATACGTCGTATCGGTCAGTGAAAGCCTTCCCCACGGTCGTGATGCGGGGAGGGCATCAGCGGGGTGCTCAGGCGTCGGCGGAGCGCAGCTTGTCCAGGCTCCAGGCGCCGCCGCCGGCGACGGCAAGATAGAGGAACACGAAGGAATAGAGCGCCGCCAGCTCACCGCCATTCAGGATGGGGAAGAAGTTCTGCGGGGCGTGCACCATGAAATAGGCCACTGCCATCTGGCCGGAGAGCAGGAAGGCCACCGGTCGCGTGAACAGGCCCAGCGCCAGCAGCACGCCACCCACCAGCTCGATGATCCCGGCGACGCCGAACCGCGACAGAATTTGCAGGTTCGCGAACATGGGCACCAGCGGGAAGGCGAACAGCTTCGCCGTGCCGTGGGCCAGGAACATGAGCGCGGCCATGATGCGCAGCACGGACAGGATGCGCGGGCGCCAGGCGTCGAAGAAGTCGTTCGAGAGCATGATGTTACCTTGAAAGATGCCGGCGAGGGCGGGGGCAGTCAGCGCCCTGCTCGCCGACAGGACGCGGAACGTGTGATGGGCCGGGCGCTCAGCCGAACTGGAAGCCGGAATACGCCTTGCCGAAGATGTGATCGTGGAAGACGCGGCGGCCGGGATCTGTTCCCGCAGCGCCAGCCGCCACGAACAGCGGCACCAGGTGCTCGCTGCGCGGGTGGGCCGCCAGGGCAGCGGGGGCAGAGGCCCAGGCCGCGAGCCGGGCTTCCCGCTCCGCCGGGTCCTTGTCCTCCACAGCCTGGGTGAGCCACGCGTCGAACGCCTCGGAGGCGAGGGCGACGCGCGGATCCGGGCTGAAGAAGGCCCGCAGATTGTGGAAGCTCATGCCGCTGCCGACGATGAGCACGCCCTCGTCCCGCAGCGGCGCCAAAGCGTGGCCGAGGGCCAGATGGGCCCTGGGATCAAGCTCACGCTGCAGCGAAAGCTGCACCACCGGCACGTCGGCGTGGGGATAGATGAGCATGAAGGGGATGAACACGCCGTGGTCATAGCCGCGCGCGCCATCCTCGCCAGTGGCGATGCCGGCACCCTCCAGCAGGCCGCGCACGCGCGCCGCCAGCTCAGGCGAGCCCGGGGCCGGGTAGCTCAGCCGGTAGGTGTCCGCCGGAAATCCGTAATAGTCGAACAGCATGCCCGGCCGGGTGCCGCTGTTGACTGTGACGCGGCTCTCCTCCCAATGGCCGGAGATGACCAGCACCGCCTTCGGCCGGGCACCCAGGCTGGCATCGAGCCCGGTGAGATAGTGCGCGAGCCCGTCCCACCGCGCGGAGGGGTCGTCCGAGGGCGCCATGAAGGGCCAGGGGCCACCGCCATGGGCGATGAACAAGGTGGGCCACCTCTTGGTGGCTGCGGTTTCGGTGCTGGACATGAGGGTGTCCCTTTCTCGCGGTCCGGCGTCAGGCGCCGTTTGCGTGAGGGGAATGTGGGACTTCCCATCATCGAAAAAAACTGGGAAACTTTCGGCATTCAATATCGAAAAATGCGATGATGATATGGACGGCCTGACCCTCGATCAGATCCAGGTGTTTCTCACCGTGGTGGAAACGGGCAGCTTCTCGGCGGCGGCCCGGGCCATGAACCGCACCCAGTCCGCGGTCACCTATGCGGTGCAGCGGCTGGAGGAGCAGTGCGGCGTGTCGCTGTTTGATCGCGATGCCTATCGCCCGACGCTGAACGAGGCCGGCCGCGCCCTGCTGCCGCGCGCCCGGCGCATTGCCGAGGCGGTGGGCGCGCTGCGAATGGAGGCGCGCGGCATCGCCGGGGGGCTGGAGCCGGAGCTGTCGCTCGTGGTGGACTCCATGTTTCCCATGCCGGTGCTGCTGGAAGCACTGAAGGGCTTTCGCGCGCACTTTCCCACGGTCCAGACCCGGCTTTATGTGGAGAGCCTGTGCGGCGCAGCCCAGCTCGTCACCGACGGAGGCTGCGCGCTGGGCGTGGTGGTGGCTTCGGCCACCGACACGTCGGTGCTCACGCGGGTGCCGCTGCTGGAAGTGGAGCTGGTGCTGGTGGCCGCGCCCTCCCATCCGCTGGCGGGGCGCACCGGGCCGGTGCCGTCAGAGGACCTGCGCGATTATGTGCAGCTTGTGCTCACCGAGCGGTCCGGGCCCGGCGAGCCTGATCGCGGGGTGCATGCCACCCAGACCTGGCGCATCGGCGATCTTGGGGCCAAGCACGCCATGCTGCGGGCGGGCCTGGGCTATGGCTCCATGCCGCGCCCGATGGTGGAGGCGGACCTTGCCTCCGGTGATCTGGTGCGCATCGTGCCGGAGGATTGGGACGGGCGCGCAAGCGGCCTTTCCCTGCCCATGTGCGTGGTGCATCGCACCCGCGACGCCTTGGGCCCCGCTACCCGGTGGATGGCGGACCATCTCGCCGCCGTCTCCCGCGCCTCTCCGCCGGGCAAAAGCCAGGACGCGCGGTGAGGGGGCTCGCCGGGTCGCGGCCGCCCGGCGCCCTCAGCTTGGAAGCAGGCGGGCTTCCTGAAGGTCGATCTCGCGCACCAGCTTGCGCACCATTTCGTCGGAAAGCTCGTTGGCGCGACCGCGGCGGTAGAATTCCTGGCGCTCCGCGCGCAGGGCCGCAAGGCGCAGCTCCTGCTCGATGCTCTCGGCCTGGCGATAGCGCTCGCCATCGGCGCCACCGCGGCCGTGACCGTCGATGCGCTGGCGATAGAGCTCCATCAGGCGGGCGCTCATTTCCGTGTAGAGGTCCGCATCGTGGCGCCCCCTGGAGAGGCTGTGCTGGGCTTGCTCGATGGCCTTGATGGCGGCCTCGGCGGCGGCGGCGCGGGCGCGGTCTTCCTCCTTCTGGTGGGTGGGCTCGGCCGGTAGCTTCAGGCCCTTCAGCAGCACCGGCAGCCCGATGCTGGCAGCCACCAGCGAGACGATGATGACGCCCGCTGCCAGGAAGATGGCGAGGTCGCGGCCGGGGAAGAAGGAGCCGTCATTCATGAAGATGGGCAGGCTGAGCACGCCGGCCAGGGTGATGGCGCCGCGCACGCCCGCCAGCGAGGTCACCGCCACCAGGCGCCAGCTTGGCCGCTCCATGCGGTGGCCGCGCCGCGCGGCGCGGTAGAGGGTGAAATTGAGCGAGAACCACGCCCACACGAACCGCAGCGCCGCCAGCGCCACATTGATGGCGAGCACATAGACGATCAGCCAGATGGGTTCGTGATGCCCGGCCTCGCGCACCACCCGCGCGGCACCGGAGATGATGGAGGGCAGCTGCTCGCCCAGGAGCACGAAGATGACGCCATTGGCGGCGAACTGCACCATGTCCCATACGGCGGTGCGCTGCATGCGGGTGATGGCGAGCGCCTGGCCAGTCTGCTCGGCATAGCTCATGGTGATGCCCGCCGCCACGGCCGCAAGGATGCCCGAGCAGTGGAGGTGCTCGGCCAGCAGGTAGGCGGCGAAGGGAATGAGCAGGCTGATGAGCACCTGCGATCCGGTTTCCTCGCCCAGCCGGTGGGAAATCCAATTCTTCGCCTGGGTCACGCCCAGGGTCACGGCGATGCCGATACCGATACCGCCGGCGGCCAGCCACACGAAGGTGCCGGCGGCCTCCACCAGCGAGAAGCTGCCGGTGAGCGCGGCGGCCACCGCAAAGCGCATGCACACGAGGCCGGAGGCATCGTTCAGCAGCGACTCGCCCTCCAGAATGTGCATCAGCCGCTTGGGAATGGGCACGCGGGCGGCAATAGCGGACACCGCGATGGGGTCGGTGGGCGAGAGAATGGCGGCGATGGCGAAGGCGACCGCCAGCGGAATGGCCGGGATCATCCAGTTGATGAACAGACCCAGCCCCAGAACCGTGAACACCACCAGCCCGAACGCCAGCTCCAGGATGGCGCCCCGGTCCGTCAGCAGCCCTTCCTTGGGAATGCGCCAGCCGTCGAGGAACAGCAGCGGCGGCAGGAAAAGGAGAAAGAAGATGTCCGGCTGAAGCTCCACGCCCAGGTCCGCTACGGCGGCGATGGAGAAGCCGAGGGCGATCTGCACCAGCGGCAGGGGGACCGGGATGGGCAAAGCGCGGGTGATGGAGCCGCTGAGAACGACGCCGACAAGCAGCAGCAGGGTCGCGGTGATGGTGGCCATGGCGCAGGATCTGGGCGCGTTTGCGGGAAACCCGCGGAGGGAAAAGGGGTCCGCGCCGGCGACCGCTACACGTCATCGGCTGCCCGGACCAGGGCCGGGAGGCCGATGGATCTTGTCCAGCCGTCGCCGGATCACGTCACCGCCGGAGCTTCCTCCGGCCGGCGGCGCGAGTCGCGGCGTTGAGACTGGATATCACCCCCTTCGATGTCACCACCATGGCATTGGGCGGGAGCGCGGCGATAGGTCTTAGGTCGGCCCCCCGGTTCCCATCGCCGGCAGCGCCCCCGGGACCGCTCAGTCCGCGAGGGGAGTGCCCGCGGCGATGATGTCGGCGGTGTGCTCGGCGAGGCGGGGGGGCATGCGGCGTACTGGCAGGCGCTCGCCATCGAAGCGGTAGGGCGGGGCGAGCACGTTCTGGTCGACACCGTCCAGGGAGGTGCGGCGCACCACCATTCCGGTCTGGGCCGCGCGGGGGGAGGTGAGGGCTTCCAGCAGGCCGAGAACCTCGCCGGCCGGGATATCCGCCGCCTTGAGCGCCGCCAGCAGATCAGCGCGGCGATGCTTCAGCAGCTCGGCTTTCAGGATGGGCAGCAGCTCCGCCCGATTGCGCGAGCGCTCCAGATTGGTGGCGAAGCGCGGATCCTCGGGCAGATCGGGCCGCTCGATGATGACATCGCAGAAGCGCTTGAACTGGGCGTTGTTGCCCACGGTGAGCACCAGCGGCCCGTCGGCGGCGGGGAACACGCCATAGGGTACGATCGAGGGGTGCGCATTGCCGTAGCGCGGCGGATCCTTCTGCTGGGCCAGCGCCTCCAGGCCGTAATAGCAGGTGAGGGTGAGGCCGCAGTCATACAGCGCCAACTCCAACTTGCGCCCGCGCCCGGTGCGCTCGCGCTGGTAGAGGGCGGCGAGCACCGCCTGCGCCGCATATTGGCCGGTGAACAGGTCCACCGCCGCCACGCCGAACTTCAGCGGCGGCTGGTCGGCTTCGCCATTCAGCGCCATCAGGCCCGCCTCGCCCTGCACAACGAGATCATAGCCGGGGCGGGTGGCTTCCGGGCCATCGGAGCCGTAGCCGGCGATGGAGCAATAGATGAGGCGGGGATTTTCGGCGGAAAGGTCCCCATAGCCCAGGCCCAGCCTGTCGGCGCCGCCGGTCTTGAAGTTCTGCACCACGATGTCCGCTTCCCGCGCCAGGGACTTCACCAGAGCGAGGCCCTCGGGCGTGGTGAGGTCGGCGCCGATGGAGCGCTTGTTGCGGTTCACGCTGTCGAAATAGGAGGTGTTGGTCTTGCCTGTGCGCAGGCCCCAGTCCCGGGTGTCGTCACCGCGCACCGGATGCTCGACCTTGACGACGTCGGCCCCCAGATCTCCCAGCACCTGCGCGCACCACGGGCCCGCCAGGATGCGCGACAGATCCAGAACCTTCACGCCCGACAGGGGCAGGTCGGCGGCATCTTGCGGGGACACGGCTTCACTCATCGAAACGGACTCCGGGGAACGGGGCGTCAGGCGCCCATCACGCCGTCCAGGCGGCGCACCATCTCGATCAGGCGCGGGCGCACCTCGTCGAGCAGGAACTTGGGTTCGGAAATAACGGTGGGGGCGCCGCAATTGATGGCCATGGGCGGCAGCCCGCCGCCAGGGCGGAAGCCCACCGCGATGGCGCTCACGCTCGGCTGCCAGTCGCCGAAGGAGCAGCAGCAGCCGAGGGTGGCGTGGTCCTCCATGGCCCTTTCCAGGTCCGCGCGCACCTGGGGCCAGGCGAGGGAATCCAGCATCTTGATCTCCTCGAACAACGGTGCGCGCTCCGCCTCGGTGAGGACGGAGATGAACGCGCGGCCGATGGAGGAGCGCACCATCGACATGCGCACGCCCACATCGATGTTGAGCGAGATGGCGGCCGGTCCCCTGAGGCATTCCACATAGCGCATGGAGAGCCGGTCGCGCACGGCAAGGCCCACCGTGGCGTTGGAGAAGTTGGCCAATTCGCGCATGGCGGGCCGGGCGATCTGGCGCACGTCGAGCCCGCCCAGTGCAACGGTGCTGAGGGCCACCAGCTGGGTGCCCAGGCGATACTTGCCCACTTCCTCCACGAAATGCAGGTAGCCGAGCTTCGTCAGCGTGTAGGTGAGGCGCGAGACGGTGGAGCGCGGCAGCTTGCAGCGCTCCGCGATCTCGTGATTGGCAAGGAACGTCTCGCCCCGCTTGAAGCAGGCGAGCACCTCCAGCCCCCGCGCCAGAGCGGTGACGAAGTGGCGGTCGTCCTTGCCTTCGCCGTCAGTGTCGATCTCGGTCGGGGGCGTGTCGTTCGCTCTCATGGTCGGGCTTTCAGGGCCACGCCGCGCCGGGGCGCGGGCGCCGCGGCGGGGTGCCGTCGGTGCCCCCATTATCGGGGATTCGGGGCGGGGCGCATCGCTCATCCCTTACCTCTTGAAGAAGGCCGCGAACGCGGCCTGGGCGGCGGGCTGGAGCCGCAGCGCATGGAAGTGCTCCGCTTCCAGCGCCAGGGCGCGGGCGACGGGCTCTGCGGTGGCATGGCGCAGCAGGCTCTTGGTGGCGGCGAGCGACGCGGGCGGCAGCGCAGCGAGGGCTTTTGCCCTTTCCAGCGCGTGGGAAAGGGCGGCGCCCTCCTCGGTCACCGCGTTCACGATGCCGGCCTCAGCCGCCTCAGCCGCGCCGAACAGCTCGCCCAAAAGCAGCAGCTCCGCGGCGCGCTTGGTGCCGGCGATGCGGGGCAGCAGGTAGCTGGAGGCGCCCTCCGGGCACAGGCCGAGATTGACGAAGGGCAGGCGGAAGCGGGCGCCGGCGCCAGCATAGGCGAGATCGCAATGCAGTAGCATGGTGGTGCCGATGCCCACCGCGAAGCCTTCCACCGCGGCCACCACGGGCTTCGGGAAGGTGGAGAGCACGCCGAGATAGGTGAGCCCCGCGCTGGGCTCGCCGGCATTGGAGGTGTCCTGGAAATCGGCGAGGTCGTTGCCGGCGGTGAAGCAGCCGGCCGCGCCGGTGAGCACCACGGCGCGCACGCTGTCATCGGGTGCGGCGGCCTTCAGCGCCTCGGCCAGGGCGCCATAGGTGGCGCGATCCAGTGCGTTGCGGCGCTCGGGGCGGGAAATGGTGAGCTGGCGCACGCCCTCGTGCGGATCGGTGATGATGAGGCTGGGGCTCATGGCGGCGTCTCCTGTGGGTGGCGGGGGCTTGTGCCGCCTCGTGCGCGGTGGCCGCTCAGGCGGCGAAGCTCGCCGCGCGGGCCGCGAGGCGGGCGCGGGCGTCCTGATATTCGCTGGAGAGGCGTGCCACCACCTCCGCCACAGGCGGCACATCGGCGATGGTGCCCACGCCCTGGCCGGCGCCCCACACGTCGCGCCAAGCTTTCACGCGGGTGGAGCCGAAATTCATGGCGCTCTTGTCCTGGTGGGGCAGGGCATCCGGATCGAGCCCGGCGGCGACGACGGACGGCTTCAGGTAATTGCCCGGCACGCCCGTGAAGAAGGGCGAATAGAGGATATCCGCCGCCGAAGAGGAGGCGATCATCTCCTTGTAGGGCTCCACGGCGCGGGATTCCGCCGTGGCCAGGAAGCGCGTGCCCATATAGGCGAAATCCGCCCCCAGCGCCTGGGCGGCGAGGATGGCTTCGCCCGTGGTGATGGCGCCCGCGAGCGCGATGGGCCCGTCGAAGAAGCGCCGGACCTCGCCCAGCAAAGCGAACGGGCTCAGCGTGCCCGCATGGCCACCGGCACCGGCGCACACCAGGATGAGGCCATCGACGCCCGCTTCCAGCGCCTTTTCCGCGTGGCGCACGGTGGTGACATCGTGGAACACGACGCCACCATAGGAATGGGCCTGGCGCACCACATCCCCCGGCGCGCGCAGCGAAGTGATGATGAGCGGCACCTCATGGGCGACGCACGTCTCCATGTCCCGCTCCAGCCGGTCGTTGGAGGCGTGGACGATCTGGTTCACGGCGAACGGCGCGATGCGGCGGGTGGGGTCGGCGGCCTTGGCGGCGGCGAGCTCCGCCTTGATGCGGGTGAGCCAGCCGTCCAGCGTGTCGGGCGCGCGGGCATTCAGGGCGGGGAACGAACCCACGATGCCCGAGAGGCACTCGGCGATCACCAACTCCGGCCCGGAGACGATGAACATGGGCGAGGCGATCACCGGCAAAGTGAGGCTGTTTCGGAAGGCCTCCGGCAGGCGGCTGGCACTCATTGGGCGGCCTCCTCCTTGACGCCCTCGCGGGCGAAATAGAGGTCGTGCAGCCGATCGAGATCGATGCCGGCCGCCTTTTCGGACAGGATCACCTTGCCTGAGCGCATCAGATGCAGATCGTCCGCCACCGACAAGGCGATGCGGGTGTTCTGCTCGATGAGAACGATGGTGGTGCCCTCTTCCTTCAGCTTGCGGATGATGTCGAACACCTCGTTCACGATCACCGGGGCAAGGCCGAGGGAGGGCTCGTCGATGAGCAGGATGCGCGGCTTTGCCATCAGCCCGCGCCCCATGGCCACCATCTGTGCCTCGCCGCCGGAGAGGGAGCCGGCGAGCTGGTGCCGGCGCTCCTTCAGCCGCGGGAAGAAGGCGTACATGCGCTCGATATTGGTGGCGAGGTCGGCCCGGCAGCGCTCGGGATAGGCGCCCAGGCACAGGTTTTCTTCCACCGTCATGTCCCGGAACACGAGCCGACCCTCGGGCACCATGACGAGGCCCTGGGCTGCCAGGTCCCAGGTCTTGCCCTTGAGCGGCTGGCCGCCCATGAGGATCTCGCCCTGATAGGGCAGAAGGCCCGTGAGGGTGCGCAGCAAGGTGGTCTTGCCGGCCCCGTTCGGCCCCACGATGGCGGTGAGCGCACCCTCGCGGAAGGTGAGGTTCACGTCCCACAGGACGGTGATGGCGCCGTAGCCGGAGGTGAGGTTGCGCGTCTCAAGCATGGGCGGTCCCCGTATAGCTTTCCACCACGGCCGGATTGTTGAACACCTCGGTGGGGCTGCCGTCGGCGATGAGCTGGCCGAAATTCAACACCACCGCGCGGGTGCAGAGCCCCGAAATGGTCTCGATGTCGTGCTCGACGATCACGATGGTGAGGCCGAACAACTTGTGCAGCTCCTTCAGCTTCATCATGAAGGAGCGCTTGGCGTTGCTTTCCAGGCCCGCCAGCACCTCGTCGAGCAGCAAGAGCTTGGGCTCGGTGGCGAGCGCCTTGGCGATCTCCAGCCGCTTCAGTTCCTGCAACGCGAGGGCGTTGGCCGCGTCCGCGTCCGCCTTGTGGGAGAGCTCCATCACGGCGAGGATCTCGTCGATGCGGTTTTCGTCATGCCGCCCGGCGCCGAACACCTGCGCCACCGCCAGATTTTCCCGCACCGAAAGGTGGTGCATGGGCTGGGGGATCTGGAAGGTGCGGCCGATGCCCGCCCGCGCCCGTTTGTGCAGCGGCAGGCCGGTGACGTCGGTGCCGTTGAAGGTGATGCGCCCGCGCGCCTTCACGAGGCCCGAAATGGAGTTGAACAAGGTGGTCTTGCCCGCCCCATTGGGACCCACCAGCCCCAGGATCTCGCCCTTTTTGATATGGAACGAGATGTCGGACAGTGCGGTGAGCCCGCCGAAGCGGACGGTGACGGCGTCAAGCTCCAGCATGGCTCTTCTCCGAGGTCTTGTTGAACTGGCCCTTGGTGAAGAAGCGTCTGACAAGACCGGCGAGGCCATTGGGCGCCAGCAGCACCATGATGGCGAGCACGATGCCCAGCAGGATCTGGTGGCCCACCGGGATCAGGCTTTTGGCGATCACCTGGTCGAACAGATAGATCACCACCGCGCCGAAGATGGGTCCCAGCACCGAACGGTAGCCGCCGAACACGGCCGCGATGATGGGCATGACGCTCCACACGCCGGAAAAGGCATAGTCCGGCTCCAGGAAGCCGATGATGTGCGCGTTGAGCGCCCCGAACACGCCGGCGATGAAGGCGGAGAGGAACAGCATCCAGGACTTCAGCAGGGTGGCGTTCACGCCCACCACGCGGGTGGCGTCCTCGCTCTCGGCGATGGCGCGCAAGGCGGTGCCCACATGGCTCTTGCGCAGCAGCACATAGACCACCGCGAACAGCACCACGCAGGCGAGCACCACCACATAGCTTCCGGCCCGATCGGCGAGATCGATGCCGAAAAGGGTGGGCAGGCCCGGATAGCGCTGCAATCCGGCGGCCCCGCCCGTGAGCCAGTCGAGCTCGGTGGCGAGGATGCGGAAGATCTGCGCATAGGCCAGGATCGCCAAAGCGAAATAGGGGCCCGACAGGCGCAGCGCCGGCAGCATGGCGATGGATGACAGGGTGGCGACCACCCCGCCCAGCGGAATGGCCAGCAGCACCGGCACGCCGAGCTTGGCCGCCAGCAGCGCCGAGGCATAGGAGCCGACGCCGAAGAAGGCCGCATGGCCGAACGAGACCATGCCCCCGAGATTGCCCAGGAGCGCCCAGGACAAAGCAAGGCCCGACAGGATGAGGGCCGAGATCAGAAGGCCGAGCATATAGGGACTGGCGCCGGTCAGCAGCGGCAGCAGGGCCAGGATGACGAGGCCGGCGCCGAGCAGGGCGCCGCGGCCCTGGAAGCGGGATGAGGCCACCGGGGCGGAGGTTGCGGGCGAAGTCACACTCATGGCTTGCCTTTCAGCCGCGCCGGGCGCGCGCGCCGAACAGGCCGTTCGGCAGGAGGAACAGGACCAGGAGGAACAGCACCATGCCGGCGAGCTCCTGAAGGGCGGAAGAGGCGAGGGTGACGGTGAGCGCCTCGGTGACGCCCAGCAGCACCGCGCCCAGGAACACGCCGGGAATGGAGCCCACGCCCGCCAGCACGGTGATGATGAAGGCCTTCACGGTGAGCGCATGGCCGGTGGCCGGCTGCACCACGCTCATGGTGTAGAGCGCGACGCCCGCGAACGAGGCCAGCGCCCCCGCCACCAGGAATGAGACCGTTTCGATGCGCGCGGGGTTGATGCCCATGAGGCGTGCGGCATTGCGGTTGGAGGAGACGGCGCGCACGGCGCGGCCGTACCAGCTCGACTTGAGCCACCACCACAGCACGCCCATGAGCACCACGGACAGCACGAAGGCGATGATCTCGCCGCGCATGGCGAACAGATCTCCGAACGACACTGCATCCTGCAGGAAGGCGGAGGAGGTGCTGCGCATGTCACTGGCGAAGATGAGCAGGATGGCGTTGGTGAGGATGATGCCGATGGCGAAGGTGAGGATCAGCGAGTTGAGCTCGCGGTGGTCCTTGATCTTGTCCACCAGCACGAACAGCGCCCAGCTCACCGCCATCACCACCACCAAAGCGAGGGGGATGGCCCAATAGGGGTCGAGCCCGGTGCGCGATTCCACCAGATAGGCCATGTAGGCGGCGAGCAGCACCAGCTCGCCGTGGGCCAGATTGATGATGCGCATGGCGCCGAAAGCGAGCGCCAGGCCGAGCGCCACCAGCGCATAGACGCCGCCGATGAGCACGCCGGAAAACAGCGCCTGCAAAATGAGATCGGTCATGTCACCTCGACGGGGAACATCGTGTCCTGAAGGAACCCGCGGAGGCGATGCCTCCGCGGGAGAGGGGCTCTCAGGAAAGGATCACCAGGGCAGGCCCGGATAGACGACCTCGCCATTGGCGGCCGACTTCGGGGAGACGAGCACGATCTTGCCGTCGCGATGCTGGCCCATGGAGAGCGAGAAGTTGGGGTTGTCGCCGGTGGCGTCGAACTGGATGCGGCCGAGCAGGCTGTCGCGATCGGTCTTGCGCATCTGCTCCGCAAGGCCGCCCTTCTCCAGCGAGCCGTCCTCGGCGGCGCGGAAGATGGCCTCGCACAGCACCATCGTTTCGACGAAGCTGAGGGTGGAGAGATACTCGATGTCCTTGTTGTAGGTCTGCTTGTAGACCTCGGCGAACTTCTTGCCTTCCTCGCTCTTCACTTCCACCGGGAAGGGCAGGAAGGAGGTGCCGACCACGTTGTTCATGAGGTCGGGAAACTCGGTGTACATCTTCGGGGTGGCCAGCGACCAGGTGCCCACCATGAGCTTCACATTGGGCTTCAGCACCTTGGCGGCGCGGATGATGCCCACATAGTCATTCTCGTAGGCCGACATCATGATGATGTCCGGCTTGTCCTGCAGCTTGATCTTGTTGATGATCGGCTTGAAATCGGTGATGGCGGGGTCGAACTTGTGCACGGTCACCTTGATGCCCTTGGCCTCAAGGTCCTTTTCCAGGCCTTCCGCGAGCAGCGCCGGGGCTTCCTTGGTGGACGCGATGATGGAAACCTTCTGCGGCTTCAGATCACCGATCAGGGTTGCGATGCCGCGCTCGTAGCCGGCATTGTTGTTGATGCGGAAGAAGGTCTTCAGGCCGCGCTTGGTCAATTCGTCGGAGACCGCGCCGGCGGTGATGTAGACCTTGCCCAGCTTGTCGGAAGCATCCGACGCCGGGCCGATGATGTTGGAGCCATAGCCGCCGATGATGGCCACCGAGCCGTCCGCCGCCAGCTTCTCCACGGCGGACACGGCCTTGGCGGGGGTGCTTTCGTCGTCGATCAGGTCGATCTTCACCTGATACTTGGGCGAGATGGCGTTGCACATCTTCACCGCCACCTGCATGCCTTCGTTGAAGGCCTGCCCCGAGCGGGCGAGCGTGCCCGTGAGCGGCATGTGGGCGCCGATGGTGAAGGTCTGCGCCTCCGGCTTTCCGGCATCCTGTGCCTTCGCGCCGGTCGCGCCCGCCGTGAGGGCGATGGCGAGCGTGGCTGACGCGATCATCTTGCGGACCATGTTTTTCCTCCCAGAGCGAATCCAGCGCCGGAAAGCAATTCCGAACGAGCGCTCGTTCGGATGAGCTTCCAAGATCAGGTGGAGACGAAGGCTGCGTCCGGGGGCGGCCCGGGCGTCTCTTCCGGCTCCTGCGGGTGATCCGGCAAGGGGAGGTGGCGCTGATTCATGGCGTCGCCAGCAGCGTGGGCCTTCGGTTCAAAGGGCCCTGAAGCTCCCGCGCCACAGGCGCTGGAACATGCTGCGTCTTCCTCCCCGCTGCGCGGTTTTTCCGCGTTCTGAGCCCTTCGAGCGGCGGTTCGCTCCAGGGCCATCGATGAATGGCACGGTGGCCGGGCCGGTGTCAATTTATGCAGACAAGAATTCCGCAGGTCAGAACGAAAAATGTTGTGACGGTATCTGGTGGCCATATTCGGGATCCAATGCGGATTGACAATCTGGAAATTGCGCGGCACCTCTTTCAAAAATGCAGATTGATATTCTGCATTGCAGAACCATTGGGAGGATCCATGGCACCGGTCCACAGCGCGACCCTGAATGGCGTCGCCGTGCTCACCATCGACAATCCGCCGGTCAATGCGCTGGGCGCGGCGGTGCGCGCCGCCCTTGCCGCCGGTGTGGCGCAGGCGGTGGCCGATCCGGCGGTGAAGGCCATCGTGCTCGCCGCGCAGGGCAAGGTGTTCGTGGCGGGCGCCGATATCTCCGAATTCGGCAAGCCGCCGGCGCCTCCCTCCCTTCCCGATGTGGTTGCGGCCATTGAGGACAGCGCGAAGCCGGTGGTGGCGGCCATCAACGGAATGGCGCTCGGCGGCGGGCTGGAAGTGGCGCTTGCCTGCCATGCCCGGGTGGTTGCGCCGGCCGCGAAGTTGGGCCTTCCGGAGATCAAGCTCGGCCTTATTCCGGGCGCCGGCGGCACCCAGCGCCTGCCGCGCCTCATCGGCGCCGCGCCCGCCTTTGCCATGATGCTGTCCGGTGATCCGGTGTCGGCGGAAAAGGCTGTCGCGTCCGGACTGGCGGATGAGGTGGCGACCGGCGATCTGGTCGCCACTGCCTGCGCCGTCGCGCTGCGGCTGGCGGACGCGGGAGCCTGGACCAAGGCGCGTGAGCGCGCCGAAAAGCTCACGGTGGAGGACCGCGCCGCCTTTGAAGCGGCGGCGGAGGAGGCGCTCAAGCGCTCCGCGCGCATTCCCAACGTGCCGGCCTTGGTCGATTCGGTGCGCGGCTGCCTGGACAAGCCGTTCGATGCCGCCCTTGCGGCGGAGCGGGAGCATTTCAAGGCGCTGGTGGCGGATCCCTCCTCCAAGGCGCTCCGTCACATCTTTTTCGCCGAGCGCGAGGCCGCCCGCATTCCCGGCATCGGCAAGGAGGTGAAGGCGCGGCCCATCACCAAGGCGGCGGTCATCGGCGCTGGCACCATGGGCGGCGGCATCGCCATGTGCTTCGCGCAGGCCGGCATTCCCGTGACCCTCATCGAGGTGAAGCCGGAGGCGCTGGAAACCGGCGTCGCCCGCATCCGCGCCAATTACGAGACCTCGGTGAAGCGCGGCTCGCTCTCCCGGGAGGCCATGGAGGAGCGGCTGCTGCGCATTCTGCCGGCTGTCGGGCTTGAGGCGGCGGCGGATGCCGACATCGTGGTGGAAGCGGCGTTCGAGGATATGGGCGTGAAGGCGGACATCTTCGGCACCCTGGACAAGGTGACGAAGCCCGGCACCATTCTCGCCACCAACACGTCCTATCTGGACGTGGACGCCATCGCCGCTACCACGTCGCGCCCGCAGGATGTGGTGGGCCTGCATTTCTTCAGCCCCGCCAACGTGATGCGCCTGCTGGAAGTGGTGCGCGGGGCGAAGACCGCGCCCGACGTGCTGGTGACGAGCCTCGATCTTGGCCGCAAGCTGGGCAAGCTGCCGGTGGCGGTGGGCGTGTGCTACGGCTTCGTGGGCAATCGCATGCTGGCCAAGCGCACCGAGGCCGCCGAGCGGCTGCTGCTGGCCGGCGCGCTGCCTCATGAGGTGGATGCGGCGGTGACCGATTTCGGCTTCCGCATGGGCCCCTTCGCCATGGCGGACCTGGCCGGCATCGACATCGGCTGGCGCGCGCGCAAGGCGGCCGGCGACAAGGCGGTGAAGGCCCCGGTGGCGGACGCTTTGGCTGAGCAGGGTCGCTTCGGCCAGAAGACGGGGCGCGGCTTCTATCTTTATCCCGCCGGCGCCCGAGCCGGTGCGCGCGATCCGGAGACGGAGGCGCTCATCGTGGCGCTGTCACAGGCGCGGGGAATCACCCGCCGCAGCTTCTCCAAGGAGGAGATCCAGGCTCGCTTGTTCTACCCGATGGTGAATGAGGGCGCGAAGATCCTGGAAGAGGGCATCGCCGCGCGGGCGGGCGACATCGATATCATCTGGGTGAACGGCTACAATTGGCCGTCCTTCACCGGCGGTCCCATGCACTGGGCCGAGGATGTAGGTCTCGCCAAGATCGTCGCCGGCCTGGAAGAGCTTGCCGCCGAGACGGGGGACGACAGCCTCAAGCCTGCGGCGCTTCTGAAGCGTCTGGCGGAAGGCGCCGGCACCTTCTCGGCGAAGGAAGCGGTGTGATGGCGGCTTCTGGCGCTTCGGCGCCGCACCCATCGGCGCTCCCCTGGCAGGCCGCCTTCCCGGAGGTCTGCGACTGGGCGGCGGGGCTGGAAATCACCACTCTGCCGGATCTGCTCGCCGCCGGCGTGGCGGCCGGCGGCAGCAAGCCGGCGCTCGATTTTCGCGGCGCCAAGATCAGCTATGGCGATCTGGCGCGCGAGGTGGAGCGCCTCGCCAGCGGGCTGGCCGGGGCCGGTGTGAAGCGGGGCGACAATGTCGCGCTGCTCCTGCCCAACACGCCCTATCACCCGCTCTGCTTTTTCGCCCTCACGCGGTTGGGCGCGCGGGTGGTGCACATCAGCGCGCTCGATGCCCGGCGCGAGATCGTCCACAAGCTGAAGGCGACCGGCGCGCGCCGGCTCGTCACCACCAATCTGCCCGGCTTCCTGCCCAGCGCCCTGGAAATGATCGAGGAAGGCGTGGTGGACGAGGTGCTGGTGGGAGATGATGCCCGCTGGGGCGCGGGCGAGGTGGCACCGCTGCCGCTTCCCGAGCGCGCGGGCGTGCGGCTCCTGTCCGAGCTCTTCAGCGATGCCCCCCTGATGGCGCCGCCGCCCGGGGTGGACGACATTGCGGTGCTGCAGTTCACCGGCGGCACCACGGGCCTGCCCAAGGCGGCCATGCTGAGCCACGGCAATCTCACCTCGGCGGTGAGCATGTATCGGCTGTGGCGGGATATGGGCCGGCCGCTGGTGCCGGGCAGCGAGAAGGTGGTGGCGGTGCTGCCGCTGTTCCACATTTACGCGCTCACCACCGTGCTGCTGCGCCATCTGCGCGATGGCAACGAGGTGCTGCTGCGCCAGCGCTTCGATGTGGAAACGTTGATCCGCGACATTAGCGAACTGAAGGCCAGCGCCTTTTCCGGCGTGCCCACCATGTGGGTGGCGCTTCTGAATCGGCCGGGCGTGGAGGCGGTGGATTTCTCCACGCTGAAATCCTGCGTCTCGGGCGGGGCGCCGCTGCCGTTCGAGGTGCAATCGAAGATCGAGGCGCTGGTCGGCAACCAGCTCAACAATGGCTGGGGCATGACGGAGACGGCGCCCGCCGGCTCGCGCGTGCCGTTTGGCGTGGAGCGGCGGCCTGGGCTCATCGGCATTCCGCTCCCTGGGCTCGCGCTGCGCATCGTCGCCATGGACGAGCCGGGCCGCGCCTTGGCCACCGGTGAGGTGGGCGAGATCGCCATTCGCGGGCCCAATGTGTTCAAGGGCTACCTGAATGACGAGGCGGGAACGGCGTCCGCCTTCCATGATGGCTGGTTCCTCACCGGCGACATGGGGCGGATGGACGAGCGCGGCCTTTTCGAGATCGTGGATCGCCGCAAGAACATGATCATCTCGTCGGGCTTCAACGTCTATCCGGCGGCGGTGGAGAACGCCATTTACGAGCACCCGGCGGTGGAAGAGGTGATCGTCATCGGCGTTCCCGATGCGTATCGCGGCCAATCGGCCAAGGCCTATGTGAAGCTCAAGGCCGGCGCCGCGCCCTTCACCCTCGACGAGCTGACAGGGTTCCTCGCTGACCGGCTGGGGCGCCACGAAATGCCCCGCGCCCTGGAATTCCGCGATCAACTGCCCCGCAGCCCGGTCGGCAAGCTGCTGCCGAAGGTGCTCATGGCGGAAGCCGCGGCCGAGGTCGAGGCCGCGGCACAAGCGGCCATCAAGGCTGCGGAAGCCAACACAACACACTGAAGATCAAAAGAGGAAGCGTTCATGGTCGAAGCCGTCATCGTTTCCACCGCGCGCACGCCCATCGGCAAGGCGCAGCGCGGTGCGCTCAACATCACCAAGGGGGCGGACATGGCCGCCCACGCCATCCGCCACGCCCTCTCGCGCGGCAAGGTGGACCCGGCGGAGGTCGAGGAAGTCGTCATGGGCTGCGGCTATCCGGAAGGCGCGACGGGCGGCAATGTCGCCCGCCATGGCGCCCTGGTGGCCGGCATCCCGGTGACCGCCACGGGTGTCACCGTGAGCCGCTTCTGCGCCTCGGGCCTGGAGGCGATTGCCCATGCCGCCAAGCGCATCGTCATGGATGGCGTGCCGGTGGCGGTGGCCGGCGGGGTGGAATCCATCTCTTTGGTGCAGCCCATCAATCGCGAGCTGTTCCGCAATGACTGGCTGATGGCCAACAAGCCGGACATCTACGTGACCATGATCGAGACCGGCGATACCGTGGCCAAGCGCTATGGCGTCACCCGCGAGGCGCAGGATGCGTTCTCCTTCGCGAGCCAGCAGCGCACGGCGGCGGCCCAGGCGGCGGGCCTGTTCGACAATGAGATCGTGCCGATCACCGTCGAGAAGGCGGTGACCAACAAGGACACCGGCGAGACCGCCCGCCAGACCGTCACCCTCGCCAAGGACGAGGGCAATCGCCCCGAGACGACCCTGGAGGGCCTTTCCAAGCTGAAGCCCGTGCGCGGCGACGATTATTTCGTGACCGCCGGCAATGCCAGCCAGCTGTCCGATGGCGCCTCCGCCAGCGTGCTCATGTCCTCCACCGAGGCGGCGCGGCGGGGCGCGGACGTGCTCGGCATCTTCCGCGGCTATGCCACCGCTGGCTGCGAGCCGGACGAGATGGGCATCGGCCCCATCCATGCGGTGCCGCGCCTTCTGGAGCGCCAGGGTCTCAAGGTGTCCGACATCGGCCTTTGGGAGCTCAACGAGGCGTTCGCCTCCCAGTCGGTCTATTGCCGCGACACCCTCGGCATCGACCCCGAGCTCTGCAACGTGAATGGCGGCGCCATTTCGGTGGGCCATCCCTTCGGCATGAGCGGGGCCCGGCTGGTGGGCCACGCTGTGCTGGAAGGGCGCCGGCGCGGCGTGCGCTATGCGGTGGTCACCATGTGCATCGCCGGCGGCATGGGGGCTGCGGGCCTCATCGAAATCAATCCGGGAGCCTGAGCCATGGATCTGCGCTTCACACCCGAAGAGATCGCCTTCCGCGAGGAAGTGCGCACCTTCTTCCACACGAAGATCCCGGCCGAGATCCGCGCCAAGGTCTCCGAGGGCCGCAAGCTGGCACGGGAGGACTACGTGACCTCCCAGCGCATCCTGAACGACAAGGGCTGGGCCGTGCCCAACTGGCCGGTGGCCTATGGCGGCCAGTCCTGGAGCGCCGTGCAGCGTTATATCTTCATGGAGGAGCTGATGCAGGCGGCGGTGCCGCTGCCTTTGCAGTTCAACTGCTTCATGGTGGGTCCGGTGATCGCCACCTTTGGCAACGAGGCGCAGAAAGAGCGTTTTTTGCCGCGCATCAAGAGCCTGGAGGACTGGTGGTGCCAGGGCTTCTCCGAGCCCGGCGCCGGCTCCGACCTCGCTTCGCTGAAGACCCGCGCGGTGCGCGAGGGCGACCATTACATCATCGACGGGCAGAAGACCTGGACCACCCTCGGCCAGTATGCCGACTGGATGTTCTGCCTCGCCCGCACCGACTTCGAGGCGAAGAAGCAGAAGGGCATCTCCTTCATCCTTATCGACATGAAGACGCCCGGCGTCACCGTGCGGCCCATCATCACCATCGATGGCCGGCATGAGGTGAACGAGGTCTTCCTCGACAGCGTGAAGGTGCCGGTCGAGAACCTGGTGGGCGAGGAGAACAAGGGCTGGGACTATGCCAAGTTCCTGCTCGCCAATGAGCGCACCGGCATCGCCCGCATCGGCATGTCGAAGGAGCGCATCGCCCGCATCAAGCGCCTCGCCAAGGTGACCCCGGCCGGTGCCGGCACCATGTGGGACGATCTTGATTTCCGTTCGCGCCTCGCGGCGGTGGAAATTGAGCTGAAGGCGCTGGAGATCACCCAGATGCGCGTCGTGGCGGCGCAGGCGACGCGCGATCCCACCAAGCCCGATCCGGCTTCCTCGATCCTGAAGATCAAGGGCTCCGAGCTGCAGCAGGCCACCACCGAGCTCCTGGTGGAACTGGCCGGGCCCCAGGCGCTTCCCGCCTCGCGGCCCGATGCCGGGCACAATGATGCCGAGGCCCTGTTTGCCTGGGCGGACGCGGCGGCGCCCGTCTATTTCAACCACCGCAAGGTGTCCATTTACGGCGGGTCCAACGAGATCCAGCACAATGTGATCGCCAAGGCGATCCTGGGCCTGTGAGGAGGAGCGCATGGATTTCGATCTTACCGACGAACAGTCGCTCCTGAAGGACACGGCCCAGCGCTGGGCCAGCGACACGTATTCCAGCATCGAGCAGCTCACCGCCGCCCGCGCCGAGCCCCTGGGCTTTCCCGAGGCCAAATGGGCTGAGCTGGCTGAGCTGGGGCTGCTCGGCCTGCCGTTTGCGGAAGCGGATGGCGGTTTCGGCGGCGGGCCGGTGGAAACGCAGGTGGTGATGGAGGCTCTCGGCCGCGCTTTGGCGCCCGAGCCCTATCTCGCCAGCGTGATCCTGGGCGGTGGGGCGGTGCGCCTTGCCGGCAGCGAGGCGCAGAAGGCGGCTTTGCTGCCGGGCCTCATCGACGGCTCGGTCCGGCTGGCCTTCGCCCATTCAGAGCTCCAGGCCCGCTATGACCTGAACGATGTCGCCACCTCCGCCCGCGCGGTGGACGGCGGCTTCCGCCTCGATGGGCGCAAGAGCGTCGCGCTGAACGCGGACGCGGCGAAGACCCTGGTGGTGAGCGCGCGCACCTCCGGCGACCGGCGCGACGAAGTGGGTATCACCTTGTTCGTGGTGCCCGTGGATGCGGCTGGCGTGACGCTCGAAGCCTATGCCACCCAGGATGGCGGCCGCGCGGCGGATGTGATCCTGACCGACGTGTTCGTGCCCGCCGATGCCGTGCTCGGCACCGTGGGCGCGGGCCTGCCGGTGGTGGAGCGGGTGGTGGAAGGCGCCATTGCCGCTCTGTGCGCCGAGGCGGTGGGCCTGATGGAGGCGCTCAACGCGCTGACGGTGGACTATCTGAAGACCCGTAAGCAGTTCGGGGTCGCTATCGGATCGTTCCAGGCGCTTCAGCACAAGGCGGTGGACATGTTCGTGGCCCTGGAGCAGGCCCGCTCCATGGCCCTCTACGCCGCCATGATGGTGGAGGCGGAAGACCCGGCCGAGCGCCGCGTGGCCCTTTCCGCCGCCAAGGTGCAGATCAACCGTTCGGCCCGCTTCGTGGGCCAGACGGCGGTGCAACTGCACGGCGGCATCGGCATGACCATGGAATATATCGGCGCCCACCATTTCCGGCGCCTCGCCATGATCGAGCTGATGTTCGGCGACACGCCCTACCACCAGCGCCGGGTGGCCGGCGAGGGCGGTCTCGTCGCCGCGGCCTGACCGCTTCGCGCGCGAAAAAGAAGGCCCGCCGCAGGCATGCGGCGGGCTTTTTCATGTCTGCCGCCGGCTGGCCCGCGCGCCAGCCTTCGCGATCACAGGAAGCCCGTGGAGATCCACGGCACGGCGGCGACGATCACGAGCCCCAGGAACAGGGCCGCCAGATAGGCCAGGATGGGGCGCATGCCGGCGACGGGGTCGACACGGCTGATGGCGCAGGCGGCGTAATAGCCAACGCCGAACGGCGGCGCGAACAGGCCGATGCCCATGGCCAGAATGACCACCATGGCATAGTGCACCTCGTGAATGCCCACCGCCCGCGCGATGGGGAACAGCAGCGGCCCGAACAGCACGATGGCGGGAATGCCTTCCAGCAGCGAGCCGAGCATGATGAACGCCACCACCGACACCGCCATGAAGGTGATGGCGCCGCCGGGCAGGTGCGTCATGGTTTCCGCCAGCGCGCGCGAGAAGCCGGACTGGGTAAGCCCCCACGCCATGGCCGTGGCGGTGCCGATGATGAGCAGGATGGCGCCGGACAGGCTGGCCGTGTCCACCAGCATGGGCTTCAGCTTCCGCCACTCGAAGCGACGATAGATGAGAAGGCCCACCACCACGGAATAGGCGATGCCGATGGTGGAAACCTCCGTCGCGGTGGCCACCCCTTCGATGACCGCCGCGCGGATGACGAACGGCAGGGCGATGGCCGGCAGCGAGATGAGCAGGGCGCGCCCGATCTCGCCCCCGGAGGCGCGCCTCACATGGGAGAGGTCTTCGCCGCGATGGCGGCGCCACACCACGAAACACAGCATGGCCCCCAGCACCACCGCCGGCAGCAGCCCGCCGGTGAACAGGGCGGCGATGGACACACCGGTGACCGAGCCGATGGTGATGAGCACGATAGAGGGCGGAATCGTTTCCGTCTGCGCACCGGTGGCGGACAGCAGGGCCACGAGGTCGCCTTCGTCGGCGCCGCGCTGCTTCATCTCGGGAAACAGCACGGGCGCCACCGCCGCCATGTCCGCCGCCTTGGCGCCGGAAATGCCGGAGACGAGATACATGGCGCCCACCAGTACATAATGCAGGCCGCCGCGCACATGGCCGAGCAGGCTGGCGAGGAAGCTCACCATGGCCCGCGCCATCCCCGTCATCTCGATGAGCTGACCCAGGAACACGAACAGCGGCACCGCCAGCAGGATGAGGTGGCTCATGCCCTCGTCCAGGCGGCCCACCATGGTAAGCATGGGCGTGCGGGTGGTGAGCGCCAGATAGCCGAAGGTGGCGAGCCCGAAGGCGAACGCGATGGGCACCCCCGCCAGCACGCAGAAGGCCACGACGCCCACGAAGAAGATGAGCAGGTTGATGTTGCCGAGCCCCTTCAGGGCCGGGCCCACCATCCAGAACCCGGCGATGACGAGGCCGGCCACCACCAGGGCTTTCAGCACCAGCAGGGGGCGGCCCAGCCGCGCCAGCTTCAGCACCGCGAAGGCCACCATCAGGCCGAGCCCGGTGAACAGGGCGCCCGCTCGCCAGGAATTCTGCAGGTCCAGCGCCGGTGTGCGGATGAAGGCTTCCTCCTCGGCATATTCCAGCGCATGGGGCAACAGCAGCGCGCAGAAGGCGAGGCCGGCCACCACCGCGATCACCTCCAGGAAGGCGCGGGCCTCCGGCCCCACCATTCCGGCAATGATGTTCATACGCATGTGCTCGCCCCGCCGGAACGCCACGGCGGCCCCCAGCATGGCGAGCCACAGGAACAGGATGGAGGCGAGCTCGTCGGACCAGATGAGCGGCGCGTGGAAGACATAGCGGGAGATGACGCCGGCGAACAGAATGACGATTTCCGCCGCCACCAGCAGCCCGGCGGGCCACTCCACCAGCGCGGCCAGAACGCTCTCGATCGCGGCCGCGGCGCGCGTGAACGCGTTTGGCGGCCCGGAGAAGACGGCGCCGGCCGGGGGATGATGCGCGTGGCCGTGAGGGGATGGGGGCTGGGGCGCTCGGGCCAGGGTCGCGGCGGCGCTGCCGTCTCCTTGCTCTGGGGCGCGAATAGGCACACTCCGGCCGCCGTGGCGGTCAAGTCCCTGCATCAGCTCTTTCCTCCCGGCACCGTCTTGTTCGCGATGCTGTCTTGGCTGCGGTGCTGTCGGGCCCTTGTTTCCGGGCCCCTTGAACAGGCCGCCATGCTGGCGGACCTTCCCTGTGATTGCAACGCCCGTGCGGCCGCGCGGCATCGTCTGGACGCCGCGCGGCGGCAGCTCAGGCGCCGGCGCCGGCCTTCTGGCGCCGCACGAAATCGTGGAAGGCGGCGAGCTGCCCCTCGATGAAGCTCAAGGTGCCCTGGTCGGTCAGGGTGCCGTCGGTAACCTTGGTATGGACCTGTCCCACCATCACTTCCGGCACATTCATCACCGGCACGTCGAGGCACACCAGCACCTGGCGGAGATGATACTGCGCCCGCGCGCCACCGAACCCGCCCATGGAGGCGGACTGGAGGACGGTGGGCTTGCCCTTCAGCGGCTTTTCCTTGAGCCGGGAGAGCCAGTCGATGGCATTCTTGAGCCCGCCGGGGACCGAATAGTTGTATTCCGGCGTCACGATCACGAGCGCGTCGGCACCGGTGATGGCGTTCGACAAAGCGGTGACGGATTCGGGAATGCCGGCTGCTTCGATGTCGCCGTCATAGATGGGCAAGAGGGCGATGGACGGCAGGATCTCGACGCTCACGCCCTCCGGCGCGAGCCCCGAAAGCGCACGGGCGATGGCGGCATTGTAGGAACCCTTGCGCACGCTGCCCACCAGAACGACCCACTTCATGGCGAGACCTCATCTTCAGGCGCCGGCCGATTGCCGGCCCTGAAGATCAGCACAATTGCGCGCCGGTGTCATACCTTTAGCTAAGCTGTCCCGGGGAAGCTGCGGGCCGGGCTCAGCCGATGCGCACCATGTGGTTGTCGAAGCGGGGGCCGCCCGTGTGCCGGGCGACGATGGCGACGCCATCATCCTTCACCGCGATGCGCACCACCTCGCCATAGCCGCTGGCGGCAATGAAACTGCCCGGCTCATAAGTCATGGCTAGGCCGCAGCCGTCCACCAATGGAACGGCGCCGATATAGCGCCCGTCGGCCTTCCACACGGCCACTCGTCCGCCGCGGGGGGAAGAGCAGGCCACGAAGCGGCCCGACGCATCATGGGCCACCGAGCCCACATAGCCGCGCAGCTCGCGCCAAGCGTTTTCCGGCGCATCGAACGGGCGCAGCGCGCCGTCGGCGACGATGGAGAATAGCAGCGGGCGGGCGACCCCGTCCTTCAGCAGGTCCTGGGCGGCCACCACCGTATTGCCGTTTCCATCGCGGGAAAGATGGCGCAGCGACAGGCTGGCGAGATCAGCGCTAAGCCGCCCCTCGCCCCTCTGTCCGCCGGAAGAGGGGTCCAGCAGCGCGATGGTGGAGCCGGTCACCTCGGCGTCGAGCGCCTCGGGCGTGTTGGGCTCAATGCCGCCATTGGCGATCACCAGCACGTTGCCGGAGAGCATCAGGTCATGGGGGCCGTCGCCGCCGGTGGACCACTGGTCGCGGATGGCGAAGCCGCCGGCCACGTCGCGGCATGTCAGCACGCCGCGCCCCATGGTCCGCCGGCCATTCTCCAGCTGGCTGTGCTCGATCTCCGCCATGAAGAAGAAGCGGCCGTCCGCAGAGAACCGGCCATGGCCGGAGAACACGCGGCCTTCCCCTGGCTGCAGGGTGCTGAGCACGCCCGGCCGGTCGCGCCGGAACACCACCGCCAGCTTGCCGGGACGCCGCCCGACCGCCACCGCCAGCGGACCGGTGGGGCTTGCCTCCACCCCGTGCAGGCGGGCGGCGGACGGGGCATCCACATCAGCGTCACCCGCGCCATCGACGCAGACGGCGGCAAAGCCCTCCGCGAGCCCGGCGGTGGAGAGCCAGCCGGCGTCCGCCGTTGCCGCCTTGAGGCGCGAGAAGGCCGGAACCGCCAGCAGCCCGCCGGCCACAAATGCGCGGCGCGAGAGCAGAAACGTGGAGCGCTCTTCGTCGGATCCCATCGAAGGACTCCTCAGTCGCCGTCGAGGGCGTTGAAGCCCAGGGAAATGCCGAAATAGGAGGCCATCGGCCGGTAAACCACGAGCTGGGCGGCCTTGAAGGTCTTGATGTCCGCTTGCAGAGCCGCGGCGCCGCTGGCGGTCTGCGCGGCGGCGCCGAGGTCGGCGGGCAGCTTGTCGGCGGCGGCGTCCGCTTCCTTCGCGGCCTTGTTCACCACCCATTGCGGCCGGCTCGGCATCTGGGTCGCGATGGTGCGCAGCAGCTCGTCCGCGCTCTTCACCATGTTCGCCGCCACGCGGCCGGAACGGCCGGAACGCCAGCTGTCGGCGGAAAGGGGCTTGGCCTCCGAGGGGCCGGCGCCCAGCACGGGCAGGATCTTGGTGTCGGTCACGCGCTGGAAGGCGCCGGAAAGGTCAGTGAGGATCATGCCGGGCACCGCCGCCGCGTCGGGGAACAGGGCAGGGTCGCCCTTGCCGGCGACAAGCCCGCCCAGAAGCCCCCTGGTGCGGTCGCCCCACTGGCCGCGGATGTCGTGGGAGATCGTGGCGAGATTGGTGGCGACAGCGACGCCAAAGGCGCAGCGGCGCGCCGATTCCGGCCCCGTCGCCAGCGCCTCCGCGGCGCTCTGCTCATAAAGCAGCCGCTCCAGCGCCGGCAGGCCCTGCACGGCGGCGCTTGCCTGCGGGAAACGCTCGGGCGAGAGGCGCGCGGGATCGCTGTCGGAAATGATTTCGGCCATGCCGCGGGCGATGCCGTTGCGCCGGTCGGGGAAGAAGCTGAAGCGGTCGGCCCGCAGCTCCTGGCTGATGGGGCCGAAGGTGATGAATTCCACCGCGTTCCAGGCGTCGGCGGTCTTGCCATAGGCCTCCTTCAGGCCCGCAATGCCGTCGGCATCGGGCTTGGCGCAGAAGCTGCTCCAGGCGGTCTTCTGGGCCTCGGCGGCGCCGGCCAAGGCGTCATAGCGTGGCAGAAGCCAGCTCTCGATGACGGCGGGCGCGTCGAAGGTGGGGTTCGCCGCGAGGGCGGGAGCCGTGGCGAGCGTCGCGGCGCAGGCGAGGCCGGCGAGTGCCTTGCGCGCCGTGGCGAAGGCTGGGCGGGCAATGTTCTCAAGCATCCGTTACGACTTCCAGAACCTAGAGGGATGAAACATAGTCGAGCAATGCGGCGCGCTCGCGGTCGGGCAAGGCGCGGAAGCGGGCCGCCGCCGGGGCGGCCTCGCCCCCATGCCATCCCACCGCCTCCGAAACGGAGCGGGCACGGCCATCGTGCAGCAGACCGGTATCACGGCCGATGGCCTGCGAGATACCCATGAGCGGCGCGGTGCGCCAGTCGGACGCGCCGGCGCGGGGCTCCGGCATGGTGTCACCCAGATCGGGTCCCATGTCATGGAGCAGCAGATCCGAATACAGGCGTGCCTTGCCGCCGTCCGCTGTCGGCAATTCGGGGCGGTGGCAGGCGGCGCAGCCCACGGAGGCGAACAAGCGCGCGCCTTCGCCGCCGCTCGGCGTCGCGCCGTGGGGCACCGGAAGCGAGGCCACATAGGCCACCACGCGGTCCAGCACCGCCGCGCCGATCTCGAAGCCCGGCGCGCCACCCGGCGCCGCGGTGGGGGCGCCATAAGGGGCGCCATGAGGCGCGCCGCGGCAGGCGGCCTGGGCCGCCGTGCAATCCCCCCAGGGCTCGGGATGGAGCGGGTTCGACAGGCCGAGATCGAGGAAGAAGGCTTCCGCGCTCTGGCTCTCGATGGTGGGGTGGCTCGCTTTCCAGCCGAACCGGCCGATGCGCACGCTGCCGTCCGCCTGCGGAACGCGGCGCGCCTTGCCGGAAATGCCGTCGTGCCCCGCCGCCTGCTCCTGCTCCAAGGCCAACAGCGTGGCATCGGAGACCGCCGCCATGGCGCCGCGACCGTGGAGGTCCGGCGCAACGCGCAGGGAGAGGCCGCTCCTGGCGCTGAGCGGGCCGTAAGCCGGCGCGTCGATGCGGGGCTTGCGCGCCCGCCGGCCATCCGGCAAGGCGGTGTCGTCCGCCGCGATGATGCCTTCCGCCGTGAGGCCCGGCACCGCGTCGATCTGCAGGCGCCGGCCATAGATGGGATCGGCCGCGCCATCCGGCTGGCCGATCATCAGAACCATGCCGCGCCCTTCCACCTGGCCCTTTGCGTCGAAGGCCGCCGCCGCCCGCCCGCTGGCCGGGTGGCAGGAGGCGCAGGAGCGCGCATCGAACAGGGGGCCAAGGCCATCATCGGCCTGGGTTGTGGTGGGGGCGGGCGTCCAGGGGCGCTTGAACAGGGCCTTGCCCATGTGCACGTCCAGATCGTCGAGGGCGCGCGCTGGCGTCGCCACCAGCGGCAGGGCGCAGGCGAGGGCGGTGGCGAGAAGCGCCGCATGAATCTTGGTGCGGGCCATCACGCTACCCGGAACCAGCCCATGAGGCCGGAATCCATGTGCTCGAGGATGTGGCAATGGAACACCCAGTTGCCGCTGGCGGCCTTGAAGGCGATGTCGACGCTCTCATTGGGCTCGACGATCACCGTATCCGCCAGGAATTGCGGCAGGTTCTTCTTCTTGGAGGAGGAGAGTACCTTGAAGACGTGCCCGTGCAAATGCATCGGGTGAACGTGCTTGGTCACGTTGGTGATGGTGAGCACGTAGCTCTCGCCGTTCTTCAGCACGTTCAGCGGCGGCGGCAGGCGCAGGTCCGCCCCCGCGCCCCAGGAATTGCGGTTGATGGCCCAGAAGGTCTTGTCGCCCACGCATAGGGAATCGATGAGCGCCTTCGCCAGCGGATCGTCCGGCGGCAAGGGCGGGGCGATGGCGGTGGCGCCGGCGGCGGTCTGCACCAGGAAATCAAGGTGGGAGGCCTTCGCCACATCCGGCAGGGGCAGCTCGGCGGGCGTGGGCAGCGCCTTGGGCTTGAAAGGGACCTTCCTGCGCCCCTTGTCCACCGCCACCAGGGTGGTCAGCAGATACGGTTCGGCGGTGCGGTAATCATAGATCTTCACTTCCTGCCCGGGCGCCGGCATGCGCACATGCACATCGAGCCGCATGGCCGGGCCCATGCGCCAGACGCCATCAGGGGCATCATCGAGGGCGAAGGGCTTGGTGGCCTGGCCATCAATGGCGATAACCGCCGCCTCTTCGACGTCGCAGCCGAAATCAATGACGCGGGTGGCATCGGCGACGATGGCGCGCACGCGCACATCGCCATAAGCGGGGGCCTCCACCCGCGGCGGAACGACGGAGCCGTTGACCGCGCGCACATTGCCGAAGGAACCGGCCGTGGAGGCGCCTTCATCGGTGAACATCTGGAGCCAGCGGCCGTCCGCTTCATCCAGGCGCCAGTCCTTCACGACGATGATGTGCTCCAGGTCGAAATGCACCTCCTTCTCGCGCGGGTGCTCCACGAACAGAAGGCCCACCAGCCCGCGCCCCACCTGGCCGGTCTCGTCGCAATGGGGGTGGAAGAAATAGAAGCCGGGATCCGGCAGCGGCACATTGTAGAAGAAGCGGCCCCCGGCGGGCACGACGGGCTGCGTGATGGGCGCGACGCCATCGAAGATGTAGGGTCCGCGAATGCCGTGCCAGTGCACGGTGGTCGGGTCGGGAAGCCTGTTGTCGAACTCCACCATCAGGCGCGTGCCTTGCGGGGCACGCAGGGTGAAGAACGGCTTTCCATTATAGGAGCAGAAGCGGGGCGTGGGCGGCTTGTCCGCGCCGAGCAGGGGCACCTTGATCTCCTCCGCCGCCAGCGACAGGCGCAGCTGGGGGGCATCGGGGGGCAGGGTGTCGATGGCCTTGGGAAGCTCCTCGCCCACGAGGGCGGATGGCACGAAGGCCGCGGCTCCCGCCGCGGCCCCTCCCAGCATCAATGCACGGCGTGAGATCACCGCCAAAGCCTCACTTCTTGCCGATGGCCGCGGGCTCGTCGAGGCTCTGGGAGCCTTCAACCTTGATCTGCAGCTTGAGGACGGCCACGCCGCGCTCGATGGCGTGGGCCTGGGCCACCAGGGCGTCCACACCGGCCTGCACGAGCTTGGCGCCCTTCTCATTGCCTTCGCCCAGCATCTGGTCATAGGCCATCTCGCCGGAATCGGCGGTGTCCTTGATGGCCTTCAGCGCGGCGAGGGCGGCGTCCGACTTCTGGTCGATCTCGTCGGCGACCTTCGGATCCTTGGCGCGCACCAGATCGGCGACGGACGGGCCGGTGACGGTGGTGCCGTCGGGCTTGGTGAAGCGGCCGTAATACACGTCGCGGATGCCCACTTCGTCGTAATAATGCGAGTTGTGGGTGTTGTCGGAGAAGCAGTCATGCTCCTCTTCCGGGTCGTGCAGGATCAGGCCGAGCTTCATGCGCTCGCCCGCCAGCTCGCCATAGGAGAGGGAGCCGAGGCCGGTGAAGATGACAGCCAGGCCCGCATTGTCCTTCTTCTTCAAAAGCGCCTTGCGCGCGGCGCCCTTGGGGGCCCACGAGTCGGTCATTTCCTTCAGGTCATCCACCAGGGTCTGGGTGGCTACCTTCAGATACTGGCCGCGACGGTCGCAATTGCCGTTGGTGCAGGCCTTCAGGTCATAATCGGTCCAGGAGCGGGCGCCGGCGCCGGGCCCGGTGCCGTTGAGGTCCTGACCCCACAGCAGGAATTCGATGGCGTGCCAGCCCGAGCCGACATTGGCCTCCACCCCGCCCGCCGTGTTCAGGTCGTGCAGCAGGTCCGGAGTGATCTTGGTGACGTCGATGGTCTTCTTGCCGATGCGGATCGTCTTGGAGGCGATGACATTGGCCGTGTAGAGCGGATTTTCGTCCGAGGTTTCACCATACTTGGACTTGTCCACGTAATCGATAAGGCCCTCGTCCAGCGGCCAGGCGTTCACATTGCCTTCCCAGTCATCGACAATCTTGTTGCCGAAACGAAAGGCCTCCGTCTGCTGGTAGAAGGTGCGGGCGTTTTTCCACGCATCCTTCGCCTTTTGCTGGGTCTCGGCGCTGGGGGCCGCAACGAAGGCGTCGATGGCCTGTTGCATCTGCTTGGCGGTCTCGTAGGACGCGCCATACATGGTCTGTGCGAGGTCGGCATAGTGGGTGATCACATCGCGGGGCTTGGGCGCTTCGGCAAAAGCCGGCGCCGCGAAGCTCACCACGGCGGCGATCGCGCCGGCAATGAAATGCGCGCGCATCAACCTGTCTCCTGGTTCGGGCCAATAACATTCAAACGACAGGGGCGACCGCAAAGGCTCCGCCTCCCCAGCGCGGGCAGCTTAGGGAGGGGTCGCCGGCCTCGCAAGGTCGTGGCCAAATAATGGAATTGTTCTATGTCGCGATGACCCTAGGTCAAATTACATTACAGGTATCGGCGTGCAAGCATCTTCGCTGCAGGAGCTGGTATTCCGTTTGGGATGAAAGTCACAGTCGCGCCGATGATGCCGTTTGCCACAGCTGCAAAGTGCCGGTCGTGGGTGCGGCCCCTGTTGAATTGCGCGCAGCGCCCGCATGCGGCCGCTCTTTGGTTGTCTTCCACCGCGCCTCTGCCTGTCAGGCCAATTTAAACTCATTCCAATCTAATGGCGCCCGGCTGACATGGAGCTGGCGGCAGTGTTAAAAATAAGTGGCATCTATCTGGCCCATGAACATGCGGCTGAAGCTTTGAATTTTTGAGTCATTCTAAATTGTTCGCGAAATCTTCCAGAAGCGGTTCTTCGCGCTTCAACTCAGTTCCTGGTGCACCGGGCCGTGGCGCGGCTGTGGCCCTGCGGGGTCGCGGCGGGTGTCTGGCCTTTGGTTCCGGTGTGGCCTGAAAGGAGATGTGACATGCTGGCGGCCCTCCTCGTCGTGTTTCGTGAGGTGCTCGAGGCGGGCATCGTCATTGGTGTGGTGCTCGCGGCGTCCGAGGGCATCCGTGGGCGCGGGCTCTGGATCAGCGCCGGCGTGCTCGGCGGCATGCTCGGCTCGGCGGTCCTCGCGGTGTTTGCCGAACGCATCTCCAACCTCTTCGACGGGTCGGGCCAGGAGCTGCTGAACGCCTCCATTCTTGCGGTGGCGGTGGTCATGCTGGTGTGGACCGTCGTGTGGATGGCGAGCCACGGCCGCGAAATGGTCATTCAGATGCAGGCGGTGGGCAAGGATGTGAAGGAAGGCCGCAAGCCCCTCACAGCCCTCGCCGTGGTGGTGGGCATGGCGGTGTTGCGGGAGGGCGTCGAGATCGTCCTGTTCGTCTACGGCATCATGTCCACAGGCATGGAGAGCGTGCCGAACGTGGTCAGCGGGGGCCTGCTCGGGCTGCTGGCCGGCGCGGTGGTGGCCTTCATCCTCTATCGCGGGCTGGTCGCGGTGCCCTTGAAATATCTGTTCAAGGTGACGGCTTTCGTCATCACGCTGCTGGCGGCGGGGCTCTCTGCGCAGGTCGTTGGGATCTTGCAGGATGCCGGCTTCATTCAGTCGCTCGCGGATCCGGTGTGGAACAGCAGCTGGCTGCTGTCGGACGAGGGCGCCCTCGGGCGGGTGCTACGCACGCTCGTGGGTTACCGCGCGGAGCCCACGGGCATGCAGGTCATCGCTTATGTGACCACGGTGGCGGTGATCGTCATCCTCTCCAGCCTCGTCAACAACCGCATTGCCAAGGCCAAGCGGATCGGCCGGCCCGCGCGGGCCTGAACCTCCCTTGGTGGGCAGGGCCTGCACTGCGGCGTGTTGCGCAGGCTGAGCGCTGGTCCTGGCTTTTCCGCCGGGCCGCGAGGCACCCGCGTCGTTCTCCCCGTGGTTTCCAAGCCTGCGGCTGCTCACTTTTTCGCGGATTTAAAGCGGCGCTGGATGCGGCCGCCGGTGGCGAGCGTGCTCAGCAAAAGTTGATCTGTGGCGTGGGCACCGGATCTGCGGTAAAAGGAAAGCTTGTCGGGCGATACTGGGGGGTGCCGTCCGCCCGCCCCAGGGCACAAAGCATGTGGCCCTGAGACGTCGAGGAGGCGCCGTGAGTCAAGACTTGTCATCCCGCCTGTTCCTGCGGGTCGATTTTCCCGATGGACGCCGCCTGGGCCCGGGAAAGATCATGCTGCTCGAAGCTATTCGCGAGCACCGTTCCATCCTGTCCGCGGCTAAGGCGATTGGCATGAGCTATCGCCGCGCGTGGCTGCTGGTGGATGAGCTCGATCGCATGTTCGAGCAGAAGGTGATCGTGACCTATCCCGGCCGGCGCGGGGCAGGGACGGAGGTGACCGCTTTCGGCGAGAGGCTCATCGCGCTCTATCGCGCCATGGAGCGGCAGGCTGCCAAGGCCACCCGCTCCACCTTGGATGAGCTTACTCAGGCTCTGGCGGATGAGACCGCCCGGCAACCAGGCGAAGAGCCGGCGCCGCTGAATGCGCAGGCGGGGTGAAGGGCTCGTCCTGCAGCGGGAAGTTCGGCGAGCGACTGTCCACCGCGACAGCCTTGATCATGGCCCACACCGGCATGCCTTCCTCGAACGCCAGTCGTTCAACGCTCTCCAGCGTGACGAGCGACTGGAGCTTGCCGTGGGGCAGCACCACCTCCACATTCGCATAAGGCCCGCCTTCCTTGCGGATGGAGCCGATGGTGCCCGCCAATCGGTTGGTCACCGAAACATCAATGGGCCGTGACAGGCACAGCGACACGTCGCGCGAGCGGATGCGCGCGCGCACCGGCGAGCCGACGCGCCGGTCCACCAGCGGCACGCGCAGTTCCCCGTCCGCGAAGGAGAGGGTGGAGAGGGAGAGGTTTGTGTCGTGCGCCTTCACGGTGCAATCGAGGATGGTCCCGAGATCAAACCGGCCGAGAACGGGGGCCAGATCCGTGCGCGAGAGCACATCCGCCAGTGGGCCGCTGGCGATCATGGTTCCGTCCTTCAGGGCGGTCACCGTGTCGGCGAGGCGCAGGACTTCCTCGATGGAGTGGCTCACATACAGGATGGGAAGGCGCAGATCGTCTCTCAGGCGCTCAAGATAAGGCAGGATCTCCTGCTTGCGCTGCTCGTCCAGGGAGGCGAGCGGCTCGTCCATCAGCAGCAGGCGGGGCTGGGCCAGCAGGGCGCGGCCGATGGCCACGCGCTGACGTTCGCCGCCGGAAAGGGTGTGCGGCCGGCGCTTCAGCAGGTGGCCGATGCCGAGCATGTCCACCACCGCGTCGAAGCTGATGGAGTGGTCGTGCTTGGCGCGGCGCTGGCCATAGCGCAGGTTGCTGTCCACGCAGAGGTGGGGGAACAGCCGCGCATCCTGGAACACATAGCCCACGCGCCGCTTCTCGATGGGCAGGTTGATGCCCTTCTCCACGTCCACGAACACCTCGTCGCCCACCTGGACGCGGCCCTGATTGGGCTGCACGGAGCCGGCGACGATCTGGATGATGGTGGTCTTGCCCGAGCCGGAACGGCCGAACAAAGCGGTGACACCGGAATCCGGGGCAGTGAACTGCGCGCTGAGCTTGAAGCCGGTGCCGCGGTCAAGGGTGACGTCAATATCGATCATATCCGGCCCAGCGCGATCTTGATGCGACGGTCTGCCATCTCCGCGAGCACGAGCGCGCTCAGCGCCAGCACCACCGAGACTGCGGTGAGGCGCAGCGCCATGGCGTCTCCGTCCGGCATGTGGGTGGCGCTGTAGATGGCGAGGGGAATGGTGCGCGTCTGGCCCTCGACATTGGACACGAAGGTGATGGTGGCGCCGAATTCGCCCAGCGCCGATGCCAGCGAGATGAGGGCGCCGGAGAGGATGCCGGGCGTCATCAACGGCAGGGTCACGGTGAAGAAGGCGTCGAGCCGGCTGGCGCCAAGGGTGCGGGCGGCGGTCTCGATGCCCCTGTCGACACCATCGAGGGCGAGGCGGATGGCATTGACCATCAGCGGAAAGCTCACCACTGCGGCTGCCACGGTGGCGCCCGCGGTGGTGAACATCAGGCTGATGCCGAACCACTCATATAGAAATTGTCCGAGATAGCCGCGGGTGCCGAGGGTGAGCAGGAGGATGTAGCCGACCACGACCTTGGGCAAAACCAGCGGCAGATGCACGAAACCGTCGAACAGACCTTTGCCGGGAAATTCGGTGCGGGACAGGATCCAGCCCACCACGATGGCCGGCGGCATGCTCCAGATGGTGGACCAGAAGGCAACCTTCAGGCTCAGGGCCACCGCTGTCCATTCTTCTGGTGTCAGCAGCATGTGAAAATTCCGAAAAGCAATGTCACAAAAATTGTAAACCGAAGTGCTGCAGGTGCGAAGCGTATCTTCGCACCTGCAGTCTTTTTCTCATGCAAGGCACGCGGGTCGCCGCCGCTGGGCCACCGCCGCGGTGCCTCACTTCACCGAGAAGCCGTACTTCTTGTAGATGTCCTTGGCCTCGGGGCTGGTGAGGAAGGCGAAGAAGGCCTTGGCTTCCGGCGTGTCGTGCTCCTTCACGAGGGCGAAGGGATATTGCACCGGCGGATGGCTGTCGGCCGGGAACACCGCGACCACCTTCACGTTCTTGGCGATGGCGGCATCAGTGGCGTAGACCACGCCGTAAGGCACCTCGCCGCGCTCCACCAGGGCAAGGGCGGCGCGCACGCTTTCGGCGCCGACGATGCGGGGAGCGACCTTGTCCCACACGCCGAGATTGGTGAAGGCGGTCTTGGTGTAGATGCCCACCGGCACGCTGTCGGTCAGGCCCGTGGCGATGCGGCCCTTGGGGCCCAGCAGGGCCTCGATGTCCATGCCCTTGGAAATGGTGACGGGCTTGGCGCTGTCCGCCGGGGCAACCAGCACCAGCTCATTGCCGATGGGAACCACGCGCGAGGACGGCACGATGAGGCCCTTCTGCTCGGCGAAGTCCATCCACTTCAGGTCGGCGGAGGCGAAGATGTTGGCCGGCGCACCCGCTTCCATCTGCTTGGCGAGGGCGGAAGAGGCGGCGAAGGAGAATTTCAGCGAGGCCTTGTTCTTGGCTTCATAAGCCTTGCCGATATCCTGGAAGGCATTGGTGAGGCTCGCCGCGGCGAAGGTGGTGACCGTGGTGTCGGCGGAAGCTGCGGTCGCGCGGGCCGCCTCTTCGGCGCGCGCGGGGCCGAAAAATGCTGTGCTGGCAAGGACAAGGCCCAGCACAAGGCCGCGCCGCCGGATGGCAAAATCGATCATGGAAATTATCTCCCCCGGTTGGTATATCCATTCATATATAGGATACCCGGGGGAGACAAGCTTCGGCATTGCCGCATGAACACGGTAAGCGCGTCCGGTGCGGTGGCGCTCCGGTATGACGGGGGCCGGAGCCGTGCGGCCTCAGCCGCCGATCAGCTTCAGCGCCAGTGCGCCGGGCGCGAGCATGGCAAAGGCCCAGACCGCCGCGCTGGCCACGTTCGCGACCTGGAAATGGCTTTGGCGCATGGCGAGAATGCCGGCGATGAGCGGGACCACGGCTCGCACGGGCCCGAAAAAGCGGCCGACTGCCACGCCCCAGATTCCAAACCGGGTGAAGAAGTCCTCGGCGCGCGCCACCAGATCGGGGCGCCTGGACAGCGGCCAGAAGGTCTTCGCGCGCTCTTTGTAATAGAAGCCGAACCAATAGGAGACGGCATCGCCGAGGGACGCGCCCACGACCGCCGCAAGCCAGATGGGGAAGAAGTGGAGGCCGGATGCCTCGACCAGCGCGCCGATGGCCAGCAGCAGCACGGTCGCGGGCACAAGGAAGGACACGAGCGCCAGCGACTCGCCGAACGCAAGGGCGAACACGATGGCCGGGGCCAGGGCCTGATGCTCCTGCACGAAGGTGGTCGTGGCGTCGATCAAAGCCTGGGGGTCGAACATGGCGCCTCCGCCCGTCATATGCCCCGGTGGTTGCGCTGGGGAGATGACGGGATATGGCCCGCGCCGCAATGGCACGGGATTCTCGCGCTCTATATGGAGATGCAGTGCGGCAGAAAAGAGTACGCGCGCCCGACGTTTCGTCGCTGAAAAGCGGCTGGTGTTGGCGCCGCCGCCTTGAAATCGTCATGGGGATGCGTCATATGCACTGCCATAGTGATCCGTCGGCAGGCGGCGTTCCCGAGATCCAGAGAGGATCGCGAGTGACACCTGCGCGTGACGGCGCTGTCGGGCCGCGTAGCGGAGACCGCTCGGAGCTTCATTATCCTGGAAGCGTCTCAGGCGGCTTAGCCCGAATTCCATGTTTCTTTTGGACACCCCTGGCCACGCGGGATGTCGAAGATCCTCGCGA
Source organism: Xanthobacter sp. NM-59 (assembly GCF_021401125.1). Taxonomy (GTDB): domain Bacteria; phylum Pseudomonadota; class Alphaproteobacteria; order Rhizobiales; family Xanthobacteraceae; genus Xanthobacter. The sequence continues at coordinate 86,851 of NZ_JACBFQ010000009.1, read as the reverse complement.
GCTGTGCCGCCGCGTGAGCGCCACGCGTGCGCGCTCCGGCGCCGTTCGCCCATGAAAGACAGAGCTTGACCTCTTTTTCTGCCCTCGGCCTCGCCGAGCCCATCGTTCGTGCCCTCGATGAAGAGCGGCACGTCACGCCGACCCCCATTCAAGCCCAGGCCATTCCTGAAATTCTCGCCGGCCGCGACCTGATCGGTATCGCCCAGACCGGCACCGGCAAGACCGCCGCTTTCGCCCTTCCCATTCTTGACCGCCTGCTGCGCCATCCGCGCCGGCCGGAGCCGCGTGCGGTGCGCGCTCTGGTGCTCTCGCCCACCCGCGAGCTGTCGGGCCAGATCGTCGACAATTTCCAGAAGTTCGGCCGCCATGCGCGCATCTCGGTGGCGCTCGCCATCGGTGGCGTGCCCATGGGCCGCCAGATCCGCTCCCTTTCGCGCGGCGTCGACGTGCTGGTGGCCACCCCCGGCCGCCTCATCGACCTTGCCGAGAACAATGCGGTGCGGCTCGACCAGGTGGAAGTGTTCGTTCTCGACGAGGCGGACCAGATGCTGGACATGGGCTTCGTCCACGCCATCCGCGCCATCGTGCGCCGGCTGCCCCACAAGCGGCACTCGCTGTTCTTCTCCGCCACCATGCCCTCGGCCATCGCCGAGCTGGCGGGTTCCATGCTGCATGATCCGGCGCAGGTGGCGGTGACCCCCGTCTCCAAGACCGCCGATCGCGTGGACCAGCGCGTGGTGCTGGTGGACAAGCCCAACAAGGGCCAGCTGCTGGCCGAGGTCCTCGCCAAGGAAGAGATCGACCGGGCCCTGGTGTTCACCCGCACCAAGCACGGCGCCGACAAGGTGGTGCGTGTGCTGGCCAAGGTGGGCATCGCTGCCGAGGCGATCCACGGCAATAAGTCCCAGAACCAGCGCGACCGCGTGCTCGCCGCCTTCCGCGAGGGCACCGTGCGCACCCTGGTGGCCACCGATATCGCCGCCCGCGGCATCGACGTGACGGGCGTGAGCCACGTCATCAATTTCGATCTGCCGAACGTGCCCGAGAGTTATGTCCACCGCATCGGCCGCACCGCGCGCGCCGGCCGCGAGGGCATCGCCATTTCCTTCTGCGATCACGAGGAGCGCGCTTACCTGCGCTCCATCGAGCGGCTGATCAAGATGCAGATCCCCTCGAGTGACCGTCGTGGCTCGGGCGCCGCCTTCGAGGTGCCGGAAGGCACGCCGCTGGAGGTGTCCCCCGTGGAGGCGCGTGAGGAAGTGCGTGGCGGTCGTCCGCCGCGTCGTCCGCGCCGTCCCGAGGGCGGTCGCAATGGCGGGCAGCGCCAGGATGGTGATCGCCGCGAGAATGCGCGGGCCGAAGGTGGCCGGCGTGAGGGCGGACGGGACGAGGCGCCGCGTCGCGAGAAGCGCCCGGCCCCCGCTCGTGCGGAGGGCCGCGATGGCCAGCCGCGCGAGGCGCGGGGCGGCGAGAGTCGCGAAGGGCGTGGCGGCCAGCCGCCGCGTGGCGGGCAGTCCCGTGGCGGCCAGCCCCGTCATGAGGATGGCCGCGCCCCCAGCCGCTCCGAGCGTCCCGAAGGCCGTGCCGCACGCGGGGAGCGTTCCGGCAGCCGGCCCACCGGTGGCGAGCTGGGTGGTATCGGCTTCATGAAGGCGGTGCCGTCTCGCTCCGCACCGCGCGGTGAGACCCAGGGCAAGGGCGCCAAGCGCCCGGGCCGCTGAGGTTCGCGAAGGTTCAAACCAGGTGCGGGGGCGCCGAAAAGCGCTTCCCGCATGCATGACACCTATGGGCCGGAACGCGGAAACGTGAGATAAGGCCCGCCAATTCCGCCCCGATCGGGGTCACTGGAGAAGGCTATATGGCGAAAGAAGAGCTGCTGGAGTTCGAGGGCACCGTCACGGAAGTCCTGCCCGACGGCAATTTCCGCGTGCGACTGGACAATGATCATCAGATCCTGGCCTATGCCGCCGGCAAGATGAAGAAGAACCGCATCCGCACCATCGAAGGTGACCGGGTGGTGGTTGAGATGTCGCCGTATGATCTCGATCGCGGCCGCATCAACTTCCGGCACAAGGTCGAGGGTTCCGCACCGCCTCCCGGCGCGCGCCGCCAGCAGAATTTCCGTCGGCGCTGATATATCCTCTGGTTCCAGCCGGCCCGCCGGCGGCGGGGAGATGATGCTCCTCGCGCCGCTCGGAGCCTTGCGCCGCGATGCGGGAGCCAGAGATGGGATTGCGCCTTGCAAAGGTCGTACTGGTGGCGTCGCTCGCCGCCTATGCGCTGATCGTCGCCTACGGAAACCTGGTCGACTACGGCTCGAACTATGCGTTCGTGGGCCATGTGCTGAGCATGGACACGACCTTTCCCGGCAACGCCCTGATGGGGCGGGCCATTACCGATGAGCGGATCTGGCGGGCGGCCTACGCCGCCATCATCGCCGCGGAGGGGCTGAGCGGCCTGCTTCTCGCCGCTGGTGCCCTGGCCATGCTGGCCCGCTTGCGCGCGCCCGCCGCCGTCTTCGAATGCGCGAAGGGGCTCGTTTATATGGGCGCCGCGCTCGCCTTCCTGGTCTGGTTCTTCGGCTTCATGGTGGTCGCTGGCGAATATTTCGCCATGTGGCAATCGCGGGAGTGGAATGGCCAGGACGCCGCTTTCCGCATCTATATGGCCGTGCTCGGCGTGCTGATCCTGGTCGCATTACCGGAGCGCGATCCGGCGTGACGACCTCCGCTGGCGGCGTTCGTCTGCTGCACCGCACACCGCTCAAGCGCTGAAAAGTCTTTCATTTCCTCCCTTTCCTGCACGCGGTGGGTTGCTTCCGTAACCGAGGCCCCGCTACGTTGCGCGCCCGTCCGCGGCGGTAAGAACACGCGGCGGGTACAATTTCAGCGACCCAGGGAGGGAAGGGTGTCGCCAGTTCTCAGTGTGGTCCAGCCGGCTCCACAGGTGCAGACGAGCGCCGTGGTTCTGGAGAAGGTGCGGATCGCCTTTCCCAATGCCAAGCGCGGCGGGGCCTCCTTCGTCGCCGTGGATGACGCGAACCTTGCGGTCGCGGATGGTGAGTTCGTGGCCATCGTGGGGCCCACGGGCTGCGGCAAGTCCACCCTTCTCAATGCCACCGCCGGCCTGCTGAAGCCCGCCTCCGGCAGCGTCTCCATCTTCGGCGAGGCCTTGTCCGGCCTGAACCGGAAGGCTGGCTACCTGTTCCAGGCGGAAGCGCTGTTTCCCTGGAAGACGGCGGTCGAGAATGTGGCCATCGGCCTCGACATCGTCGGCACCCCCAAGGCGGAGGCGCGGGCCGAGGCGCGCGAATGGCTGGCGCGCGTGGGCCTGGCCGCCTTCGCGGATCGCTATCCACACATGCTCTCGGGCGGGCAGAGGAAGCGCGTAGGCCTCGCCCAGGTGCTGATCCGCCACCCCAAGATCCTGCTGATGGACGAGCCTTTCGGTCCCCTCGACGCGCAGACGCGCCAGATCATGGGCAACCTGCTGCTGGACCTGTGGAGCGCCGACCGCAAGGCGGTGATGTTCGTGACCCACGATCTGGAAGAGGCGATCGCGCTCGCGGATCGGGTGGTCATCATGGGCGCGGGGCCGGCGGCGCGCATCATTGGCGAATGGAAGGTGCCCATCGCCCGCCCGCGCGACATCGACGTGCGGCTCGATCCCGAATTCCACCGGCTGCACAAGGAGATCTGGGCGGCGCTGAAGGATGAGGTGGTGAAGGGCTACAGACAATCGGAAACGGTGGAGCAAGGGCAATGATGCGCAGCCGCTCAACTCTGCTGGGGCTTCAACTGCTGGTGGCCGTGGTGCTGCTGGCCATCTGGCATCTCGGCTCCACGGTGAAGCTGAACATTCCCGCCATCTCGGCCAAGCCGTTCTATGTGCTGGATCCGTTCTTCTTCTCTACCCCGGTGGCGGTGTTCCAGCGCACCTTCCTCGACTTCTACTCGGGGGCCATCTGGTATCACCTTGGCATCACGCTGCTGGAAACGCTGCTGGCCTTCGCCATCGGCGCCGCGGGCGGGGTGCTCATCGGCTTCTGGTTTGCCCGCAAGGCGGTTCTGGCAGCCGTGTTCGACCCCTATGTGAAGATGGCGAACGCGCTGCCGCGCGTGGTGCTGGCGCCTATTTTTGCGCTGTGGCTGGGGCTGGGCATCTGGTCCAAGGTGGCGCTGGGCGTCACGCTGGTGTTCTTCATCGTCTTCTTCAACGTCTATCAGGGCGTGAAGGAGGTGAGCCCGACCTTGCTCGCCAATGCGCGCATGCTGGGCATGAATGAGCGCCAGCTCATGCGCAACGTGTTCTGGCCGTCCGCCCTCACCTGGATGTTCTCCTCGCTGCACACGGCCGTGGGCTTCGCGCTGGTGGGCGCGGTGGTGGGTGAATATCTGGGCGCGGCGGCCGGGCTCGGCTACCGCATCCATCAGGCCGAGGGCGTGTTCGACGTCACCGGCGTGTTTTCGGGCATGGTGGTGCTCTCCATCTTCGTCATCATCATCGACATGCTGGTGAGTGCCATTGAAAAGCGGCTTCTGGTCTGGCGCCCGGCGCCGGCCACGGCGCAATGACAGGGAGGAAGACAATGGGAATGTTGAAGACCCTCGCCGCAGGCGCGCTCGCGCTGGCCGGCCTTGCCGCGGTGGTGACCGGGCCGGCGGCCGCCCAGCAGGCGGAGAAGCCGCAGGTCACCATCGGCGTTGGTGGCAAGCCGCTGCTGTATTATTTGCCGCTGACCATTGCGGAGCGGAAGGGCTACTTCAAGGACGAGGGGCTCGACGTCACCATCAATGATTTTGGTGGCGGCGCGAAGTCGCTTCAGGCCCTCATCGGCGGATCGGTGGATGCGGTGACGGGTGCCTATGAGCACACCATCCGCATGCAGGCCAAGGGCCAGGACATCGTTTCGGTGATCGAGCTCGGCCGCTTCCCCGGCATCGTGCTGGTGGCGGGCAAGGACACCGGTATCAAGAGCGTGAAGGATCTGAAGGGCAAGAAGGTGGGCGTCACCGCCCCCGGTTCCTCCACCAACTTCTTCGTCAATTTCCTGCTGGCGAAGGACGGCTTGAAGCCGGAGGACGTGTCCTTCGTGGGGGTCGGTGGCGGCGCCTCCTCGGTTGCGCAGATGAAGCATGGCGGTATCGAGGCCATGTCCAACCTCGACCCCGTCATCACCAAGCTGGAGAGCGACGGCGACGTCATCATCCTGGCCGACAGCCGGACCGAAGAAGGAAGTGACAAGATTTTCGGCGGGCCCAACCCGGCGGCCGTGCTCTACCTGAAGCGGGACTTCACTGCCCAGAATCCGGTCACCACGCAGAAGCTGGTGAACGCCTTTTACAAGGCCCTGAAGTGGCTGCACACCGCGAGCCCGGCCGATGTGGCCGCCGTGGTGCCGCAGGAATACCTGCTGGGCGACACGGCGCTGTATGAGGCGGCCGTGAAGAACTCCATGCCCATGTATTCCATCACCGGCCTCATTCCCGAGAGCGCGCGCAAGACCGCGCTGGGCATGCTGGTGGAGTTCGACCCGGAGCTGAAGGCCGCGAACATCGATCTCGGCAAGACGTTCGACGGGACCTTTGTGAAGAAGGCGTCCGGGGCGAACTGACTGGGCGTGTTCTCGGGGCGGGCGCCTGTCTCCCGCCCCTTGAAAAGCCCTCATGCCGTGCCCATATAGGATTTGTCCTGGTTGAAAGCCCGTCGGATCGCAAATGTGGTCCGGGGGCGCCATGGAAGACGGACGGATGTACTCCGCTTTCAGGGTAACGAGGACTTCGTTCCTCCGCCGCATGTCTTTGATGCGCGGAGGGACGACCTTGTTGGGGAAGGGGCCGATCTCTGTCGTCCCCACATCAAAAAGCCCGGGCTCAGCCCGGGCTTTTGTGTGTTCTGAGGGGGTGCCGCCCCTTGGCTTGCGCGGCAACGGGGCCGGGCCGAAGCCCACGCCTCAGCGCTGCACGTAGACCGTGGCGCCCACGCGCACGCGGTTATAAAGGTCCACCACATCGTCATTGGTCATGCGGATGCAGCCTGATGACACCGCTTGGCCGATGGTTTCCGGCTCGTTGGAGCCGTGGATGCGGTAGAGGCTCGATCCCAGATACATGGCGCGCGCGCCGAGCGGATTGTCGATGCCGCCGGGCATGTAGCGCGGAAGGTCCGGGCGGCGCTTCAGCATCTGCGCGGGCGGGGTCCAGCCGGGCCACTCGCGCTTTGCGCTCACCGTCTTCACGCCCGACCACTGGAAGCCGTCGCGGCCCACGCCCACGCCATAGCGGATGGCGTGTCCAGGCGAGGTCACATAGTAAAGCCGCCGCTCCGAGGTCCGGATGACGATGGTGCCCGGCCTGTACTTGGAGTCGAAGGCCACCATCTGGCGCGGAATGGGCGAGGAGCTGCTCACCACGCCCACGTCAGACGGCGTGGCGAGGAACAGCTTCGCGAACGGGAAAAGTTCAATGCGATCATTGGCCCGTGCCGGGCCCGCCGATACCAGTGCGGCCGCGATCGCTGCGGCGGCGAGGGCTTTGAAGTGCATCATGGCGCTCGGTCTCGTGTCGTCGGTCTCAGTCGGGGACATACTGGACCGGTGGATAACAACGCATGCGATACGCGCCGCCCCGCACCAGCGGCATCCATTTTTTCGCCACAAACGGACATGACCGCAACCGCTTTGTGGCCCTTGGGTTCCCGCTGCAGCGGGGTGCGGCATACTTTTTTCGGTCGTGCGTTCCCAAAGCCACGCTTTCGTTGCGCCGCAGCGGGGTTCAGCCTCAGGTGGCGCTCAGCGCCCGACGACGTGAACGAAGGAGGCGAGGTCGGCATTGAAGGCCGCGCTCGCTTCCAGGAACGGGGCATGGCCTGCTTCCGGATAAAGGGCAAGGCGGGCGCCGGGCACAGTCGCGGCGATATGGCGGGCCATGGCGGGGGCCACCACCTCGTCCCGCTCGCCCTGGGCCACCAGGACCGGCAGCGAGAGGCCGCGCAGTACATCCTCATATTCCGCGGCCCGGTCGAACAGGGCGGCGCGCACTTCGGCGGGCACCACCATGTTGAAGCCGATGAGGGTTTCGACTAGGTCCTGGGGCTGCGCGCCGGCGAAGCAGCGGCGCACGAAGGTGCGGGTGGCGGCGATATTCTCGGCGAGATCGGGTGAGCACATGCGCCGCATCAGGCGATTGCAGGTGCCGTAGAATTCCCGGGCATTGGCGGTGGCCGCATCCACGAACACGATGCCGCCGAGGGCGGAACTGCCGTGCGCGGCCAGATAGTCGCCGATGATCCGCCCGGCATAGGACCATCCCACGAGGATGGGGCGCTTGAGCCCGCTCTGGGCGATCACGGCGGCCAACTCCCCGGCCCATCGCTGCTGGTCCTTGTAATAGTCCGGCTCCAACGGTTTGTCGGAGGCGCCGTGGCCGCGAAAGTCGTAGGCCACGAGCCGGCAATGGGCCAGCTCCGGCGCGTTCAGCTGGTTCATCCAGACCATGCCGCAATGGGAGAAGCCGTGGATGAACAGCAGCTCCGGCCCCTCACGCGTGCCCCATTCCTGAACCTTGATGGAAAGCCCGTCGGGCGTGGTGACGCGAAAGGCGTGGGCCGGGCGGGGCACAAGGCTCGGCGCGGTGTCCGGGGTGGCGTTCACGAAGGCGGTCATGGGGAAGGCTCGCGGCATCTCGGAAGGATGGGCAGCTTATACCAAAGGCGGTGGAGTTGCCCCCTGGTACCGCGCTCCGGCCACCTCGGCGCGGGAGCGCACGCTGGGCGCCGGTGGAAAATGGCGGGATGGCATGAGCCGCAAATTCGCCTGCGGACAGCGCCGGCGGGCAGCCCCGCGAGGCGGGTGCATTAAAGCATCCGCAACCCATTTCTAGCAGGAAGAAGGAACTCGCGCCCTGCGGGCGGACCCACGGCTTGCGCCCGGTCGCTCTGCGGCTGTCCCGAGTCCGGGAAGGAATCTCATCATGTCGGGATGCTTCAAGCCCCATCGTTTTCCGCCACGCGCCCACGGCCTGGGCCTTGGAGCGTTCATGCTCGCCCTCGGAATCGCGGCCCCGGGCTCCGGCGCCAGTGCCGCGGAACAGTACATGACGCTGGGGCTGCCCTTCTTCGAGCCGTATCGCGCCGCCATCGCCACCCTCGACATCAATGGCGGCAAGGTTACCGGAACGCTGGCCGCGCCCGCGGGCGATCCGCGCCCCGCTCTGCCCATCACCGGCACCCTGGCCGACGGCACGCTGAAGCTGACCGTGGGGAGCGGCGCGGACGCCTACACGTTGAGCTTCAGCGAGGATGAGCGCGGCATCCAGCAGGTGTGGGACGAGACGCTGGCAGTGGGCGATCTGGACCGGGTCTCCTTCTTCCGCCCCGCCGCCGGATTCTCCAGCGCGGCTCTGGCAGTGCAGCACATGGGGGATGACTGGTGCGGGCAGGTTTATGGCGGCCTTTCCGTGGTGCTGCGCTCGCAGTCGCTGAAGTCCATGGCCACGCCGCCCGCGGCCCTGGCCGATCTCGACGTGTCGGCCACCAGCCTGTCCCATGGGGCGGTGAGGGCGAAGCTGAAGGATGTGTGGAGCCGGCTGCGCCTCGCGGCCTATGACGGCGACGACATCGCCATCGACGTGGCCGTGCCCGTGGGGGCCGAGGCCAGCACGGCGAAGGCACTGCGGGCCGAGCCGGCGGTGGCCGCGGTGACCTTGCCCAATGCCTGCACCGAAATGGCCCTGGCCGTGGTGCCGCGCGCCAGGATCAGCGATGGCGGCACGCTCTCCGATGCCAAGCTGAAGAGCTACCTTGAAGGCATGCTCAATCGTCTGTACTCCGGCGGCAGCGCGGAAGGCGGCGCCGTCGGCGGCCGCAAGTTCAAGCTGGCGGACGTGAGCGTGGCCAAGGGCGCCGATGGCGGCCCGGTCTTCTCCGCCCGTGTGACGGCGGAATCGGAGGCCTCGCGCCTTGCGCGGGGCGGGTGGGACCAGTTCACCCTGTCGGTGCGACCGGTCATCACCGCGACCGACGCGGCCGACACCATCTCCCTGATCCCCGCCGTGACGGACCTGAAGACGGCGAAGAAGGCGGGCGCCCAGATGCCCGCCGACAACGCCTTCAAGCCCGTGGACGACGAGGCGATGGCCACTGGCATCGACCACCGGCTGGTGTCGTGGCTGGCGGCGGCGGAAAATTCGCGCTGCGACTTCCTCACCCATGCCGGCTTCGATGAGCCCGAGGGGGCCTATAGCTGCTCCAACGTTTCCATGGACGATGTTCCCCACGCCGACGACAATTGAGGGCGCAGGCTCCGGCTCCGGCCGGGGCCTCCTGCCCACATGGCGTCAGGCGGCGCCGGCCTCGCGGGCCGCCTCGTGGTAGTCCGAATCGCGGTCATGGTCGTGCGCGGCATGGTAGGCGGGCTCGCTCATGCCGCGCTTCCAATAGCCCACCGCCACCAGGTCGCGGGGCGGTAATCCCCTTTCGTCCCGCAGATAAGTACGCAGCGCGCGCGCGGCGCCCGATTCCGCGGCCACCCAGGCGGCCATGGCGCCGGCCGGGGGAAGGTCGGTGGCGCGGACGGCATTTTCCAGCAGACGTGTCGTTCCGGGCTCCGCGCCGTTGCGGTGGAGGTAGCGCACCTGCACGCCCGGCGGGGCGGCGATGTCCTGTTCATCCCTGGCGTCCGGCACCTCCAGGAAGGCGAAGCCGTGGGTGGTGGGCGGCAGGCGCTCCAGGATCGCGGCGATGGAGGGCAGCCCGCTGAGGTCACCCGCCAGCAGCACCGTCTGTGCCGCAGGCAGCACACGCCCACCGGGTCCCCCCACGCCGATCCGCTCTCCGGGCCGCGCCCGCCGCACGAAGCGCGCGGCCGGGCCGTCATGGCCATGCAGCGCGAAATCCACCCAGAGCTCGCCCCGCTGCGGCTCGAACCGGCGCACCGAATAGGTGCGCGGAATCGGCCGGCGCGGCTCCGGTGGCCAGATGGCGCGGCCATCGGGACCCTCGACCGGCCATTCCGGCTCCGCGAGTCCCTCCGGCGGGATGAGCAGCTTGATGGTGGGGCCGGTGCCGAAGCCTGCGATCTCGGGCCCGCCGAGCACCACCCGCTGCATGTGCGCGGTGACCGCCTCCACCCGCAGCACTTCAAGCACCCGCATGCCCCGATAGCGGGCGGGGGCGGCCGATGTCGTGTGAAGGGGGGCGGTCATGGCGCGCCGTCCTTGGCCTGAGGGCCGAGAAAGAATTCCAGGCCCGCCAGCAGCGCATGGGGGGCGGCGGAGGCGTGGGTCTGGCCGGGGAAGACCTCGAGAGTGACGTTCGCCGGCTGCCCGGGCAAGGCTGCGAGCCGGCTGGAGAGTTCGCGCGCGGCATCCACCATGCGGCGGTCCGCCAGGCGCCTCGCGACCGATTCCGCTTCGGGCAGATCGGCCAGCCCGGGATGCAGCTGCTGCTCCTGGCCGCCGACCGTGAGCAGCAGCCGGCGCTTGCCGGCGGGCGGGTGCGCGGCGAAGGCCGCCTCCTCTTTCAGGATGGCGTTGTCGGCCCACCAGATTGAGGGGCTGGCGGCGATGTAGGTGGAAAAGGCATCGGGCCGCGTGAACAGCACATGGAGCGTGAACAGGCCGCCGAAGGAATGGCCCATCAGCCCCTGGCGCGCCGGATTGACGGCGAAGTCCTTGTTGATGGACGGCCTGAGCTCGTCCAGCAGGAAGGACAGGAAGGCGTCGGCCGCGCCGGTGTCCTCGGGCTTCAGATAGGTGGAGCGGTCGCCGGCAGGGGCGGGGGCCGGGGTGAGGTCCGGTGCGCGCCGACGCATGTTGTGGGGCGCGTCGCCGGGGTAGCCCACGGCCACCAGCACGGCCGGCTGGATCAGCCCGCCCTGGCTGCGGGCCTGGGTTCGCGCGTAGTCGGACAGCGTTCCCGCCACCGCATTTCCGTCCAGCACATAGAGCACCGGATAGCCCTCGGGCGGCGGTGGCTCCTGGGGCAAAGCGATGAAGATGCGGTAGGCAAGGCCGCTCTTCGCGATCACCAGCCGCTCTTCGGTGCCGGGCAGGGTGACGGGGCCGGCGGCCGCCATCCGTCCCCCGCCGAGAAACCCGGCGAGGGTGAGCAGAAGGGCGCAGGCGTGCGCGAGGGAGGAGGCGGGGCGGATCATCAATAGGTCGCGCTCACCTTGAGCCAATAGCCGCGCGGCTCGCCATAGAAGTTGAACACCGAGACAGATCCGATGCGGGTGTAATAGACCTCGTCCAGCAGGTTGGTGACGGTGAGGGTGGCCTTCCAATTGTCGTTGAACTTGTAGCCAGCCTGCAGGTCCACCAGGGTATAGCCGTCTGCCGTGAGCTTCACATTGCCGGACTGGGTGTAGAAGCTGGAGAGGATCTTCAGGCCGCCCGCCACATGGAAGCCGCGCAGGGCGCCCTCCTGGAACTCATACTTGGTCCACAGGTTGTAATTGTGCCGCGGCGTGTAGGTGCTGAAGCCGGCCTGGAGCTGGGCGGCGGTGGCGGTGAGGTATTCGGTGTTGGTGTAGGTATAGCCGGCATAAATGTCCCAGCCGGGCGCGAGGCGTCCGCTCACCTCCGCCTCCCAGCCGGAGACCTCGACTTCGCCCGAGGCCACATAGACATTGGCAACATTGGTGGCGAGGGCGCGATTGTCGTCACGGATCAGGAACATGGCGGCGGAGGCATTGAGCGCGCCGTCGAAGAAAGAACCCTTCACGCCGCCTTCATACTGGTAGCCCTGGCGCGGGTCGATCACGTCGCCGGCGGCGTTCAGCTCGGTCTGCGGTGTGAAGGTGGCGCTGTAGCTGGCATAGACGGAAATTTCCTTCGTCATGTCGATGACGAGGCCCGCATAGGGCAGGAACTTGCCGTCGATATCCACGTCCGAGCTGGTGGTGGTGAGGCCCGAGGTGGTGAAGGTGTTCACCGTGGAATTGGCGTCATACCAGGAGAAGCGCCCGCCCAGCAGCACATGCACCTGATCGAGCGGGTTGATGCGCGTCTGGGCGTAGAGGCCATATTGATCGGGGTCGGTGGTGCTCTCGCGATTATAGATCGTGAGCGGCTCGGCCACCGCATAGGGGTTCGGCAGATAGACATTGTAGATGTCGGACAGGCCGGTGGAGGTGGGCGCCCACTGGTCCTGGTCCAGAAGCTGGAAATCCGCGCCGACGGTGATCTGGTGCTCTTGCCCGAACAAAGTGAAGGGCGTGGCGATATGGGCATCGCCGGAAAGCGTGGTCTGGGAGACCTGCGCCGCCGTATATTGCATGCCGATATCGCCCCAGGTGGCGGCGGCGGTGCTCACGGCGGTCTTGCCATAGGCGTACTTGTAGTCGATGTCGCGATCCGAATAGCGCAGGGAGGCCTTGGCCTCGCCGCCATTGTCCAAATCGTGCTTCAGCTCCACCAGATAGTCGGTGCTTTCATTGTTGAAGCGGTTCCAGGTGGCGCCCACGAAAGTGGAGCGGGGTACGTTCAGGAGCTGGCCGGTGCCGTTGCCCAGATTGATGGCGGGCAGGCCGTTGAAGGGCGTGATGTCCCGTTCCTGGTGCCAGGCATAGACCGATAGGGTGGTGTTTTCGGTGATGTCGAAATCGAGGGCGCCATAGCCCACCCACACCTGGTTGTCGTTGATGTCGACGAATGAGTTGCGGTCCTGGAAGGCGCCGCCGATGCGTGCCCGCACGGTGCCCGCCTCGTTCAGCTTGCCGCCCGCATCCACCTCGGCGCGCACGAAGTCCCACGAGCCGTAGCTGAGGTTGGAATTGATGAAGGGCTTGGCGAGCGCGGGCTTCAGCGTGCCATTGACGATGCCGCCCGGGCCCGCATTGTTGCCAGCCGAGCCGCCGTAAAAGAGGCCGGCTGGGCCCTTCAGCACGTCCAGGCGGTCGAAGATGAACAGGTCCGGCTGGGTGCCCAGGATGGAGGAGAGCGGCGCCGGCAGGTTGTTCACCAGCATGGTGTCGATCTCAAAGCCGCGGGAGAAGATGGAGGAGCGGCCCTGGTCGTTGGCGAGCACCACCATGCCGGTGGTCCGGCGCATGGCGTCCTCGAGCTCGCTGAAATTCTCGTCGGCGATGCGCTGGCTGGTTACCGTGGAGATGGATTGGGGGATTTCGCGTACATTGGTGGGGGTGCCGACGCCGATGGTGGTGATGGCCGCCGTATAGGTGTCGAGCCCTTCGGTAAAGACCTCTTCCTGCAGCTTCTTTTCCTGCTGGACCTGCACGGTCTCCAGCTGGATGTCGCGCGCCGCCGCGTCCTGGGCGCGGGCGGCCGGGGTGGCGGCGAGAAAAGCCGCCGCGGTGCCCGACAAAAGGGTGCCCGACATGAAATGGCCCGTGCGAAGCCGCAGCACGGGCAGGCGTTTCAATACAATCATGAAATCCCCGCAGGTGGCGAATATCGTTCAAGTTGCGCCGGGCGTGGCGCTGACTTGCGTGTGGCTGGCCCCGGCTGGTGGTTCTTTCTTAACGGACGGCTCCGTGTCTTCTCCAGTACGAATGCCTTTGTGGGATCGTATAATTCGTTTGCAAAATCCCCATCTGTTTAAACCTGGAACGGTTTGAACATCGTCTTTCGTATGGGTTGGGCAAAGAATTGGCCTAATCTGGAATAATACTAAATTTAAATCGGCCTTCTGGTGCTTGACAGCGTGCCGCTTGCGCTCTGTTCATGATCCATGACCCATTCCGATGCGCTTCCGCCATCGACGGACGCGGCCGAGGGCGCGCCGCGTGGCGCCCTGGTGCGCTCCCGCGACATCGCCGCTTTATCCCGCGGCGCGGGGCAGCAGGGGTTTCACCTCGTCACGCCGCGCCTCGGGGCCGATGGCGCATTGCTGCGGGGGCGCTATGTGCTCAGTTCGCTGCGCAGCGGGCTGGTGCTGCACGCCACCGACGCCACCGACCTGCACGATGCCACCACCCGCGTCGTGCATGGGGCGGGACTCACCATCTCCGTGTTCCTGGCGGGGGAGGCGGACATCTTCCTGGGCGGCCGCCCGCTGCATCTGGGCACGCCGGAGGGGGCCGAAGGGGTGCTGATGGCCCGGGCCGAGCCCGATTTGTTCGTGCGCCAGGGCCGGCGCGGGGCGCGCGTGCGCAAGGTGAATGTCTTCCTGCCCGCCGGCTGGCTGGAGCGCGAGGAACATGATGACCGGCGCCACCAAGCGGTGATGGCCTTCTCCCGCGACCACCGGGCCAATGCCCGCTGGCGCCCCTCCGCCCACATGACCGCTCTGGCCGAACAGATCCTGGCGCCGCCTCCCTATGGCCCGCTGCTGGCCGGCCTTTATGCGGAAAGCCGGGCCATGGAGCTCGCGGTCGGCGCTTTGGGCCTGCTCGATGCGGGTAGTGAGGGCGAGGCGCCGGCCGCGCTGCGTCCGCGCGAGCGTGAGCGCATGTGGGCGGTACACGACTTCATCGAAGCCCACCTTCAGCGCGAGATGAGCTTGGAGGAGATCGCCCGCGAGGCGGGCATGAGCATCAATTCGCTCCAGCGGGCCTTTCGCGGCGCGTTCGGCAGCACGGTGTTCGAATATGTCCGCCGCCGCAAGCTGGAGATGGCCCGCGACGGCCTCGCCGCTGAGGGGCTCACAGTGGCCCAGGCCGCTTTCGTGGCGGGCTATGGTTCGGCGGCCAATTTCTCCACCGCCTTCAAGCGCGCCTTTGGTGTTTCCCCCAAAGCCTGGCGGGAAAAGGGCCGGCGCGGCGGCTGAGGCGCGGGCGTCGCGCCATGAGCGATCATGGAGTGCCAACGGCGGGCGTTGCCCGCGCGGCTGGCCTTTTCGGCCCTCAGCCGGCCAAGGCTGCGGGGCCGGAGCGCCCCGCGTAATGGTTTGCGGCTTAATATATTGCATGTTATCTATTGTGATGTTAGACATAAGGCATGCCTACTTCCTTTGAACGTCACATCCTTGGTCAGCTGGTGGCGCGGGTGGCGCGCTATTGGCGTCGCGCCATCGACCAGGCGTTGGGGGAAAGGGGCATGTCCCAGGCCACCGCGCTGCCGCTGCTGGTGCTGGCCCGCCTGGGTGGAGAGCTGCGCCAGGGCGCCATTGCCGAAGAGCTGGGGCTGGAAGGCCCCTCGCTGGTGCGCATCGTCGACACGTTGCTGGCCGAAGGGCTGGTGTCGCGGCGCGAGGATCCTGCTGACCGGAGGGCCAAGCTGCTCAGCCTCACCCCGCGCGGGGCGGCGCAGGTGGAGCAGATCGAGGCCACGGTGGCCACGCTGCGCGACCGGTTCTTTGCCGATCTCTCCGACGAGGAACTCGCGGTCATGGTGCGCGGCCTGTCCAAGCTGGAGGCGGCGCTGCTGCAGGAGCTCACCTCGTGATCCGGCTTCCCTTCGGCATCGGCCGCAACGAAATTCTGTTCTCCCTGAAGGCCTTCGGGGCCGCCGTGGTGGCCCTTTGGATCGCGCTCCAGCTCAATCTGGAAAAGCCCTATTGGGCCATGGCCACGGCCTATATCGTGATGCAGCCGCTGGCCGCGGCGGTGACGTCCAAGGCCATGTTCCGAGTGATGGGCACCTTTCTGGGCGCCGCCGCGGCGGTGGTGATGGTGCCCAATCTGGTGGCTGTGCCAGAGCTATTGTGCCTCGCGCTCGCCTGCTGGGTGGGGCTGTGCCTGTTCATCAGCCTGCTCGATCGGACCCCGCGCAGCTATGTGGCGATGCTCGCCGGCTATACCTGCGCCATCATCGCCTTCATGAGTGTCAGCAATCCGGAGGCCGTCTTCCAAACCGCCCTGTCGCGCACGGAAGAGATCACGGTGGGCATATTGTGCACCGCGGTAGTGGCGCGCCTGATCATGCCCCGCCATCTCGGCCCGCTGATGACCGCGCGCCTCGATGCATGGGTAAGCGATGCCGGCCGCTGGGCGGGCGACGTGCTGTCCGGCCGGCCGGACCCGAGGACCTCGGAGCGCGACCGGCGCAAGCTTGCCACCGATACGGTGGATCTGCTCGCCCTCACCACCCATCTGCCCTACGACACTTCGGAGCTGCGCCATGTGGCCGGCCAGGCGCGGGAGCTGCAGCAGCAGATGACCGCGCTGCTACCCATCCTCTCAAGCCTCGGTGATCGCCTGTCCGTGCTGCGCCGGGACGGGCCGCTGGATCAGCGGGTGACCACGCTGCTGGACGACGTGGCCGCCTGGATCGCAGGCGGGGCCGAGAGCGCCGCCGATGCGGTGTCGCTCAGGGCCCGCATCGCCGAATTGACGGCCACGCTGCGCGGCGAGGGGCCGGAGCGGTGGGCCTGGCGGGACCTGCTGGTGGGTTCGCTGCTGGCGCGGCTCACCGAGCTCATCGCTGTGTGGGACAATTGCTTGTCCCTGCGCGCGGACATCGCCAATGGCCGCACCCGGCGGACGCGTTTTCGCGGCATGGTGGCGCGCTATTCTGGTGATCCGCGGCTGCATGTGGATGTGCGCAGCGCGGCGCTGGCGGGGGTCGCGGCGGGCGCCGGCATCCTGGTGTGCTGCGCCTTCTGGATCATCACCGGATGGCATGAGGGCTCGGGCGCAGCCCAGATGGCGGCCATTTTCCTGTCCCTGTTCGCGGTCATGGACAATCCGGTGCCGGTGATGCGGCTGTTTGCGCGCTACAGCCTTTATGCGGTCGTCGCGGTGGGGCTGCTGCAGTTCCTGGCGCTGCCTTATGCCGACAGCTTCGTGGAGGTGGTGGCGCTCTGCGCCCCCTTCCTGCTCGTGTTCGGCGCCCTGATGGCGACCCCGAAATGGGGGCCGCTCGGCTTTCTGATGTGCGTGAACGTGCCCCTGGCCACCATGCTCGACACCCGCTTGAGCGTGGACCTGGCGGCTTATGTCAACGGCAATGTCGCGGGGCTGATCGGCATGATGGCGGCGGCCTCCACCGCCGGCATGCTGACGGCGGTGGGCGCGGAACGCGGCATCGCCCGCCTGCTGCGCGCCAACAGCGCCGATCTTGCGGCCATTGCCGAGGGGCGTGGCGGTGGCGACCGGATGGCGCTGGTGCGTCGGCTGGTGGACCGGTTCGCTCTGCTGGTGCAGCGCCACGTTCTCATCCCTCCAGCCGGCGCCCCCAAGCCGGAGAATGCGCTGCTTGATCTGCGGGTTGGCCTCAACATTGCGGATCTGGCGCGCGTGGAGCCGCAATTGCCGCCGCTGCGGCGGCAGGCGGTGGCGCGCCTGCTGTCCCGCCTGGCCGCCCATTTCCGGAGCCGTGGCGCGGCGTCGGCCACGCGGCCACCGCTTGAGGACATTGACCGGGTCCTTTCCACCTTCACCGACCGGCGCGACACCACCCCCGCGGGCGCGGTGGCGCTCGGCGCGCTGGTGGGCCTGCGCTGCGCGCTCGCGCCCGATGCGGCTGAGCCCGCGCCGGTGCCGCTGGACGAAGCCTGCTGGAGTCCCGCCGCATGAGAGGCGACATCGACATTTACGGCCTGTTTGTGCCGGAACTTCTGCTGTGCGCGGTGCTGGCCCTCGTGGCGCGCGCGCTGCTCGGCCGGCTGATGGCGCGGGCGGGCCTCTACCGCGCCCTGTGGCACCCCCCGCTCGCGGATTTCGCGCTGTTCGTGATCTGCCTCGGCGGCATCTCCTTTCTGTTGCATGGAATTTGACGATGAGCACCGTTCTGCCCCGTCTCGGCCGGGTGGCTCTCACCCTCGGCCTCGTCTGCGCCGCAGCCGTCGTGGGGCGCGGCCTGTGGATCTATTACATGGACGAACCCTGGACCCGCGACGGCCGCATCCGCGCCGACGTGGTGCGCGTGGCACCCGATGTGTCCGGGCTGGTGGAGAGCGTGAGCGTCGCGGACAATGCCCATGTGAAGAAAGGCGAGGTCCTGTTCGCCATTGACGGCACCCGCTTCCGCATCGCCCTCGAGCAGGCGGATGCCGCCCTCGCCAGTTCCGAGGCCACGCTGCAGCAAGCGCATCGCGATCTCGCGCGCTACAGCCAGCTGAGCGAGACCACCGTCAGCCGGCAGAAGCTGGAGGAGGTGTCGACCGCCGCCGCCGAGGCCGAGGCCGCCGTGCAGAAGGCGAAGGCTGATCGCGAGCTCGCCCAGCTCAATCTGGAGCGGTCGCAGGTGCGCGCGCCGGTCAACGGCGTCATCACGAATTTCACCCTCCAGCCCGGAAATTATGTGAGCGCCGGCCAGCCGGTGACGGCGCTGGTGGATGATGATTCCTTCCACGTGCAGGGCTATTTCGAGGAAACCAAGCTCGAGCGGATCCATGTGGGCGATCGGGCCGTGATGCGGCTGATGGGTACCGGCGGCAATCTCCACGGACACGTGGTGAGTATCGCGGCGGCCATCGAGGATCGGGATCGCTCTGATTCGTCCAACCTGCTCGCCAACATCAACCCGACCTTCAGCTGGGTGCGGCTGGCCCAGCGCGTGCCCGTGCGCGTGAGCATCGACGAGGTGCCCGACGCCGTGAAGGTGGTGGCGGGGCGGACCGTGACCGTGAGCATCCAGCCGAACTGAAGACGGGCGCTTCGGAGAGGATGCCGGATACGGGACGCCAGTGGGCGGTCGGCGGTGTCCAGGTGGCCAAACGCTTGAAGGCCAAGCTTTGCCGCAGGTGGTGCCCCTGACTGGCGCCAACTGGTCGCTCACATGGCGGCGCGGACAAGCGATCCTGTCGCCGGGGCGCGCGGCGGCCTTGGGCCTTGCGGCATTTCGCGGTGGCGGGGCGATCCGCGTGGGTTCGGCGCCCGTGTCCCCTTGCGGAGGCCCCGCGCCGCCGGTTCTGCCACGCGCTGACGCTGTGCCGGCGGCGTGAAGCGTGTGACGCACGCCGCGGTCAAAAGCATCTGCGCGCAAATCCGCTTTTCGACTCCGTGAAACGCGGAAAAGCTCAAAGGGCTGAGCGCGCTAGCCTCTTGGGGCGGGCGCTGTGGAGCCGGTGCGCAGAGGCTTGGTCGGAGGCAGGGGAGCGACGGGGAGGGGCGCGGCTGGTGACGCGCCCGCCGGGGCCGCCCGGGGCTGCGGCGCGGGCTGGGCGCCGGCCACGCCCTCCGCCTCCTTCAGCAGGCGTTCCAGCGCGGCGAGCCGCTCCGCCGACTTGGGCGACAGCGTCACCGGCCGCAGCGAATCGGCCAGGCCCGGCACCTCGATGGGCGGCGGCGGCGGATCGAGCTTGGGAATGGGCGAGCTGACGCCGGGAATGGGTTTGATCTCAATGCCCTGGTGGGCATAGGCCATCACCTTCTGCCAGGTCATGGCGGGCAGGGAGCCGCCCGTCATCTTGTTCATGGAAGCGTAGTCGTCATTGCCAAACCACACGCCGGCCACGTAGTTGCCGGTGAAGCCCATGAACCAGGCATCGCGATAGGCATTGGTGGTGCCGGTCTTGCCGGCGACCTTGGAATTCACGAGGCGGGCGCGGCGGCCGGTGCCGTTTTCCACCACGTTGTTGAGCATGTTGTTGATGTCGTTGAGCTGCGGCGTCGGGATGATCTGCACCGGGGAGGGCGCGTCGCGGTCGAAGCGCCACACCACCTCGCCATTGCCGATGCGCATTTCCACCACCGCGTGGGGATAGACGCTGCGCCCGCCATTGGCGAACACCGAATAGGCGGTGGTCATGTCGATGAGTGTCACCTCGGCCGCGCCCAGGGGCAGTGGCGCGCTGATGGGCAGGGGCGTGCGGATGCCCATCTGGTGGGCAAGATCCACGATCTTCTTGCGCCCGAACTTCTCCGCTAGGCGCACCGCCACCGTGTTCAGCGAGTGCTGGAGTGCGGTGGCGAGGGTGATGGAGCCCATATAAGAGCGGCCATAGTTCTGCGGGCACCAATTGCCCAGGCAGATGGGCGCATCCTGCACGATGGTGGTGGGCTTGTACCCATTCATCAGCGCCACGGTGTAGACGAAGGGCTTGAAGGAGGAGCCGGGCTGGCGCAGCGCGTCGGTGGCGCGGTTGAACTGGCTCTCCCCATAGTCGCGCCCGCCCACCATGGCGCGCAGCGTGCCATTGGGCTCCATCACCACAATACCGCCCTGGGTCACTTTGTAATCGCGCCCGAACTCGCGGATCGACTGGTCGAGGGCGGCTTCTGACACCTTCTGGATATTGGGATCAAGGCCGGTGCGCACCACGAAGATGCGCTCCGTGACCGAGGCGGGCAGCTGGTCCACCAGCTTCTTCACCTCGGCGAAGGCGTAATCCAGATAGTAATCAGGCACCGCTTCGTCGCTGCGGTCCACGGGGGTGGCGGGGTTGCGGCGGGCGCCGAATACCTGGCCTTCGGTCATGAAGCCGGCATCCACCAGATTGTCGAGCACGGTGGAGGCGCGGGCGCGGGCGGCGGGCAGGTTCACATGGGGCGCATATTTGGAGGGCGCCTTGAACAGGCCGGCGAGCATCGCGGCCTCGGCGAGGTTCACTTCCCGCACCGACTTGCCGAAATAGTAGCGCGCCGCCGCATCCACGCCATAGGCGCCGCCGCCCAGATAGGCGCGATCCAGATAGAGCTTCAGGATCTGGCCCTTGGTGAGCCGGGTTTCCAGCCAGACGGCGAGAAAGGCTTCCTTGATCTTGCGCTCGATGGTGCGCTCGTTGCTCAAAAACAGGTTCTTGGCGAGCTGCTGGGACAGGGATGAGCCGCCCTGCCGCACGCCGCCGGCCCGCGCATTGGTGACCACGGCGCGCAGCGTGCCCGAAACGTCGATGCCCCAATGCTCGTAGAAGCGCCGGTCCTCGGTGGCGAGCACCGCCTTGATGAGGTGGTCGGGGAAATCCTCCAGCGGCACGGTGTCGTTCTGCTTGACGCCGCGCTCGCCGATGATGTTGCCGTAGCGATCCAGGAAGGTGACGGCGAGCTCGGTGCGCTTCAGCCAGTCGTCCGAGGTTTCGTGGAAAGCGGGGATGGCGAGGGCCAGCACCGCCACGAAGCCGATGGTGCCCAGGGTGAGCGCTTCCGAGGCGAGGCCGATGAAGAAGCGCGGGATACCGCTGATATTGAAGTTTTCAGTGAAGGCCGCATAGGCGGACAGGGCACGCCGGGTGCGGCTGCCGAGGCCGAACAGCGACGAATCGAGAAAGGCGTCGAAATCCAGCGCCGCATTGCGCAGCCAGGTCAGGAAAGAATGACGCTCGGGCTCGGACACGGGGCAGGCTCACCGGTTGGAGCGGATGCAACGGAAGCGGCAGGCCATGCCCGCCACCTCATTTGCCACGCCTCGAAGGTGGCGATTTCGCGACCATGGCGCAACACGTCCGTAGCGCGATGCTCCCGTGTCATGCCTGATGTCATGCCCCGGTGTCGTGGCACGGCACGGCGCGCGCCCGGCAGGCCGGCTCAGGACTTGGGCAGTTCCAGCACGCCGTTGGGGCTCAGCTTGTCCACCAGAGCGGGGAGGTATTGGGAGAGCATTTCGGTGAGCTTGTCGGGGGTGAGGCCGATTCCCGCCGCCATCTGCGCAAGCTGCGTGTCACCCAGGGCAGAGACGATGTCGCTCGCGCTCACCGGCAGGTTGTCGCCGCTGGACAGCCAGCTCGCAACCTGCTCGCCCAGGCCGGATTCCTGGAGCTGGGCCAGAAGGCCGTCGAGGCTGCCATAGGGGGTCTTGGCCAGGGCGCCGTTGAGCATGCCCGGCAGCGCCTGGGCCATGGGCCCGCTCAGCGCGGAATTCAAAAGGCTGCCAAGGCCGCCGGAGCTGCCCGCCTGGGAGAGAACGTTGTTGAGAACGCCGCCCAACATCTGATCAAACAGTCCCATGGCCTTAGCCCCTCTGTCGCGGTTTACGGCGGTGCACGCGCAGGGCGTGCAACGCCCGGTATCTCTCCTGCCCATCTAATGGAAGACGGCCCCGGAGTCGATCACAAGTCGCGGCGCCCCTGCGGCTCGGCGACGCTGGGGCGGGATGTGGCCTTTGCTTTCGGCGGGAGTACGGCTAACGCCTAAAGGATGATGTCTGCCCCCCTGTTCACCCTGTTCGCGATCATGACCGCCCTGGCCGCCCTGGCGGTGCTGTGGCCGCTGAGCCGCTCCCGCACCCTGAAGGGTGAGCGGGAGGCGGATCTTGCCGTTTATCGAGACCAGCTCGCGGAGATCGATCGCGACCGGGAGAGCGGCCGCCTGCCGCCCGAGCAGGCCGAGGCCGCCCGCACGGAAGTCGCGCGCCGGATGATCGCCGCGGACGCCGCCCGCGCCGCGGAGAGCTCCGCCGCCCAGGGCAATGCCGGCCGTCGCCGCACCGCCGCTGTGATGGCGCTGGTGCTGGTGCCGCTGTTCGGCGCCGGGCTCTATATCTATCTCGGCACGCCCGATCTGCCCGGCGCGCCCCTCGCCGAGCGCATGGAGGGGCCGGCGGACCGGGGCGACGTGGCGATTCTGGTGCGCAAGGTGGAAGAGCACCTGGCGCAGAACCCCAATGACGGCGCCGGCTATGAGGTGCTGGCACCGATCTATCTGCGGCTCGGCCGGCTGGATGACGCGGCCCGCGCCTACGCCCAGGCCATCCGGGTGCTGGGGCCCACGGCGCTGCGCTATTCCGCCCTTGGCGAAGTGCTGACCATGCAGGCCAATGGTATCGTGACCGCCGAGGCCCTCAAGGCGTTCCAGGAGTCGGTGAAGCTCGACCCGACCGAGCCGCGCGCCAGCTATTTCCTGGGCCTTGCCGCCGAGCAGGATGGCCGCGACGCTGACGCGGCGGCCATCTGGAAGGCCATGCTGGAGCGTACGCCGGCCGATGCGCCCTATCTGCCTCTCTTGAAGAAGGCGCTCGCCCGCGTGGAAGGCGGGGTGAACGGCGCCCCGGCCATGCGGCCCCCGGCCGCAGCGGCCGCGCCGGGGCCGAGCGCCTCCGATGTGGCCAACGCCGCCTCCATGTCGGCGGATGACAGAAGCACCATGATTCGCGGTATGGTGCAGAGGCTGCAGGACCGCCTGACCGCCTCGCCCAACGACCTCGAGGGGTGGCTGCGCCTCGCCCGCGCCTACAAGGTGCTGGGGGATGGCGAAAAGGTGAAGGAAGCTCTGGCCTCCGCGCGGACCGCGTTCGCAGGCAATGCAGAGGCGTTGGCGCGCATCGATGCCGCGGCGAAGGACCTGGGGCAGGGAGGCTGAGGCGCCTGCCTTTGGGTGAGGGCTGCCCCTCGCCTCAAGGGCTCCATAAGAAGAAAGCGGGCGGGTACCGCTCCTTGCTTTCCCGGGTTTTATCGGGAAACGCCGGGGTGCCCGACCAATCGAGTTGAGGCTTGGGTGTCGGAAAACGTGGGACACCGGGAGGACACACAATGACGCGCAAGGGCCGTCGCCTCGTGCTGATTGCCGCCGGACTGGGCGTGCTGGCGCTCGCCGCCGGCCTGATCCTGTCGGCGCTCAACGATACCATCGTGTTCTTCCGCACGCCCACCGAGGTGGCGCAGCAGCAGGTGGCGCCCGGCTCGCGGCTGCGGCTGGGCGGGCTGGTGGAGACGGGCTCCGTCACCAAGGCCGGCACGCTCACCACCTTTTCGGTGACCGACGGCAATGCCGCCGTGAAGGTGGCCTATTCCGGCATCCTGCCGGACCTGTTCCGCGAGGGGCAGGGGGTGGTGGCCGAGGGCGCTCTTCTGCCCGACGGCACCTTCCGCGCCGACAGCGTGCTCGCCAAGCACGACGAGAAATACATGCCGCGCGAGGTGGCCGACGCCCTCAAGAAGCAGGGCGTGTGGAAGGAGGGCGAGAATGGCGCGCCCGTGCCCGCCCGCGCCACCGGCGCCGCCAATACGGGGAGCTGAGCTGTCGTGATCGCTGAACTCGGCCAATACGCCCTTGCCCTGGCGTTCGCCCTCTCCATTCTCCAGGTGGTGCTGCCCAGCTGGGGCGCGGCCAGGGGCGACGCGGTGCTGATGGGCACCGCCGCCCCCATCGCCTTCGGCCTCATGGGCTTCGTGAGCTTCGCATTCGCGGCTCTCATCCAGCTTTATGTCACGTCGGACTTCACGGTCCTGAACGTGGTGGAAAACTCCCACTCCCAGATGCCGCTGATCTACAAGATCACCTCCACCTGGGGGAACCACGAGGGCTCCATGCTCCTGTGGGTGTTCGTGCTGGCGCTGTTCGGCGCGCTGGTGGCGGCCTTCGGTGGCAACCTGCCGGATCGGCTGAAGGCCCATGTGCTGGCGGTGCAGGGGCTGATCGGCCTCGCCTTTCTCTCCTTCATCCTGTTCACCTCCAATCCCTTTCTGCGCCTCGCCCCGCCGCCGGCGGAGGGGCGCGATCTCAATCCCATCCTCCAGGACCCGGGCCTCGCCATCCATCCGCCGCTGCTCTATCTCGGCTATGTGGGGCTTTCGGTCTCGTTCGCCTTCGCCATCGCGGCCCTGATCGAGGGGCGCATCGACGCCGCCTGGGCGCGCTGGGTGCGGCCCTGGACGCTGGCGGCCTGGGTGTTCCTCACGCTCGGCATCGCCATGGGCTCCTACTGGGCCTATTACGAGCTCGGCTGGGGCGGCTGGTGGTTCTGGGATCCGGTGGAAAACGCCTCCCTCATGCCGTGGCTCGCCGCCACCGCGCTCCTGCACTCGGCCGTGGTGATGGAGAAGCGGGACGCGCTGAAGGTGTGGACCATCCTGCTCGCCATCCTGGCCTTCTCGCTGTCGCTGGTGGGCACCTTCCTGGTGCGTTCGGGCGTGCTCACCTCGGTGCACGCCTTCGCCACCGATCCGGCGCGTGGCGTTTTCATCCTGGGCATCCTCACCTTCTTCATCGCCGGTGGGCTCACCCTGTTCGCCTTCCGCGCGTCAGAGCTGAAGCAGGGCGGGCTGTTCGCGCCCGTGTCGCGGGAAGGGGCGCTGGTGCTGAACAACCTGTTCCTCACGGCCGCCACGGCCGCGGTGCTGGTGGGCACGCTCTATCCCCTGGCGCTGGAGGCGTTGACGGGCGCGAAGATCACGGTGGGGCCGCCTTACTTCAATCTCGCCTTCGGCGGGCTGATGCTGCCCCTGATCTTCGCCATTCCCTTCGGCCCCCTGCTGGCCTGGAAGCGCGGCGACCTTTTGGGCGTCGCCCAGCGGCTGATGCTGGCAGCCGGGCTTGCGGTGGTGGCGGCCGTGGTGACGGCGGCGGCGGTGACCGGCGGCCCGGTGCTGGCGCCGCTGGCGGTGGGCCTTGCCGTGTTCATCATGCTCGGCGCCCTGACTGACATCGCCGAGCGTGCTGGCCTCGGCCGGGTGCGGGCGAAGGTGGCCGTGGCGCGTCTCGCCGGCGTGCCGCGCTCGGCCTATGGCACCGCCATCGCCCATTTCGGCGTGGGTGTGTGCCTGCTGGGCATCGTGTGCGAAGCCTCCTGGAGCCATGAGAAGATCGCCGCCGTGAAGGTGGGGGACCAGATCGTGATCGGCACCCGCGACCTCACCCTGGAGCGCATGGAGAACCGCACGGGCCCGAACTATCGCTCGCGCACCGCGGTGTTCTCCATCCGCCATGACGGTGTCTCGGAGGGCACCATCGAGGCGTCGCGGCGCATCTTCTCCTCGCGGCAGATGGCCACCACCGAGGCCGGCATCCGCACCTTCGGCTTCAGCCAGCTCTATGTGAGCATGGCGGAGGAGACGACGGACGGGCATGTGTCCGTGCGTGCCACCTTCAAGCCCAATGTGACGCTGATCTGGCTCGGTGCGGTGGTGATGGCGTGCGGTGGGCTGCTCTCGCTGATGGATCGGCGTCTGCGCATCGGCGTGCCCAAGCCCGCGCGGCGGCGCGAGGCGGCGGTTCCGGCGGAGTGAGGCTGATGGCACCCTTTTTCACCCGACTGGCCCTGGCCCTCCTGGCGGGTCTGCTCCTAGTGGCGCCCGTGCGTGCCGTCCAGCCGGACGAGGTGCTGAGCGATCCGAACCTGGAGAGTCGCGCGCGCACCCTTTCCGCCGAGCTGCGCTGCATGGTCTGCCAAAACCAGTCCATCGACGATTCCGACGCTCCACTGGCGCGGGACCTGCGCCTCATCGTGCGGGAGCGGCTGAAGGCGGGCGACAGCGACAGCCAGGTGCTCGACTTCATGGTGGCGCGCTATGGGGAGTTCGTGCTGCTGCGGCCGCGCTTCTCCTGGCGCAATGCCCTTCTGTGGGCGACGCCGGCGCTGGTGCTTGCCCTCGGCGCCTTCGCTTCCGTGGTGGCGCTCCGCCGCCGCCGGGCCGCCGCAACCTCCGCCGATGCGCATCTAACGGCGGAGGAGGAAGCCAAGCTGAAACGCCTCCTTTCCGACGGGGCACCGCCCGCCAAGGGGTGAGGCCTCGTGGTCGGCTGACTGTGAGCGGATGGAGCGCGTTCCTGCTGTGCGGGAAGCTGCGCGGGCGCTTTCGGGGGCGTGGCGCCCTTGAGATCGCGCGCGCGATCCTGATGCGGCCGGCCTGGCGTTGCGGCGCGTGGGCGGCCTGTTGCCGCCTCCCTCGATGCCGACCTGAGCGCGGAGACTAAGGCCAAGCGGAAGCGCCTTCTCTGCGATTGGCGCCGCCGTCCAAGGCCTGAGGCCTCATGGTCGACGGGCTGCGGGGGATTGCGTCCCGCTTCATGGTCCGTGGGAGGCCGGGCTGGTGCCCTCCGGCGGTACCACCTTTCGGCCGCCGCGATCCTGGTGCGCTCGGTCGGCGCCATCTTGCGGCGTGCGGGGGCGCCTGAACGAGAAGGCTGCATCAGGTGGCTCTGTCGCGGGGCCGCAGTCGCGCCATCCGGTCATGAGCGGATGGCGCGACTGAAGGAAGACCCCCCACTCGGCGCTTCATTCCTGGCTGCCGCCGTAGCGCCGTTCCAGGTGGGCCTTGAAGACGCGGGCGTCGAGCGGGCGGCCGGTGGCATGGGTGAGGAGCGCGTCGGTTTCCAGCAGGGAGCCCTGGGAATGCACATTCGTGCGCAGCCACGACAGCAGCGGGCCGAAATCGCCCCGCGCGATGCCGGGCAGAATATCGCCATCGGCCGTGCAGGCGGCGTCGAAGAGCTGGGCGGCGGTCATGGCGCCCAGGGTGTAGGTGGGGAAATAGCCCCAGCCGCCGCTGGGCCAGTGGATGTCCTGAAGGCAGCCCAGCCGGTCATCGGGCGGCACCACGCCGAGCAGCGCCCGCATGCCCTCTGCCCAGGCGCCGGGCAGGTCTTTCAGCGCCATGTCGCCGGCGATCAGCGCCTTTTCCAGGCGATAGCGCAGGATCACGTGGGCCGGGTAGGTCACCTCGTCGGCGTCCACGCGGATGAAGCCGCGCTTCACGGTTGTGTAGTGGCGCCACAGGGCATCCGCCTCCCAGGCCGGGCCGGAGCCGCCGAAGGTCGCGCGCATGCGGGGCGCGGCGAAGGCGAGGAATTCGCGGCTGCGGCAGGCCTGCATCTCCATCAGCAGGGATTGGCTTTCATGCACGCTCATGGAGCGCGCCTGGCCCACCGGCTGGCTCAGATACGCGGCCGGGCGGCCCTGCTCATAGAGGGCGTGGCCGGTCTCGTGCAGCACCCCCATGAGGGCGGATGAGAAATCGCCCTCGTCATAGCGGGTGGTGATGCGCACGTCGTCGTCCGCGCCGCCGCAGAACGGATGGGTGGAGACATCGAGCCGGCCGCGATCGAAATCGAAGCCCACCACCTTCATCATCTCCATCCCGAGCGCCCGCTGCGCCTCGACGGAGAAGGGGCCTGCCGGCAGGGGGGTGTTGGGCCGCCGGGCCTGAATCTCCAGCACCTTCTCGGTGAAGGCGGGCAGGAAGGCGGCAAGGTCGTCGAACAGGGTATCGATGCGCTCGGAGTGGCCGCCGGGCTCGTAATCGTTGAGGAGCGCGTCATAGGGGGAAAGGCCCAGCTTCTCGCCCTTGGCGGTGCCGATCTCCCGCTGCAGGCGCAGCACCTCTTCCAGCAGTGGCAGCAGGCTGGCGAAATCCGCCTCCGCGCGGGCCTTGCGCCAAGCCATCTCGCATCGGGAAACGGCCTTGGAGGAGGCCTCCACCAGGTCGGAGGGCAGGGCGGTCTGCACCGTCCACAAGCGGTGGATTTCGCGGAGATTGGCGCGCTCCCACGCGCTGAGGCCGTTGTCCGCTTCCGCATCGGGCAGCCATTCGCCCACCCGCGGGTCGGTGACGAGGCCATGGTGCAGCACCCGCAGCAGAGCGAGGCTCTCGGATCGCGTATCCATGGAGCCCTTGGGCATCATCACATCGCTGTCCCATTGCAGGATGCCGATGGCGTTGGACAGTGCGGAAGCGCGGCCGAAATGGGCGGAAAGATCGGTGTAGGCGGTCATGTCTCACGATTTCCGAACGCTGAGCCGCCGCGGCGGCCGAAAGGGCGGGCAAGGCAATGGGGAGAAGGTAATGCGCCGTGGCTTTGCGCGAAAGGCCGTCGGCGGAGCGAAAAAAACCCGGCGCCGGAGAACCGGGCCGGGTGGAGGCAATGACAGGTTGGGGAAGGGCGGCGTCAGGCCGCCTTTTCGCCGGGCGTGAGGGAGAGCACGGATTCGAAGCCCTCGAATTCCGGGCCGCCGATATAGTTCACCGTGTTGGTGCTCTCGCCGGCCTTGCGGTGGGCGAGGCGGAAGGCATCCGACTTGGTCCAGGCCTCGAAATCGGCCTTGGTGGCCCACACGGTGTGGGAAATGTAGAGGGTGTATTCCTCCTTCTCCGGGCCCCGGCACAGATCGAAGGCGACGAAGCCGGGCACGGCGGCGATGTAGGTGTCGCGCTCGCGCCAGACGGTCTCGAAGGCGGCTTCCGAACCGTGCTTGACCTTGAAGCGGTTGGTGGCAATGAACATGCTATGGCTCCGTCTGAAAATGGGGCGCGGCGGCCCGGCTACTTGACGATGGGGGCAGGGGTCGCGGCGGCGATAACGTCGCCGCCGATCGTGACCTTCAGCCCGGCCTTGAAGGTGATGCCGGCGCTGGGCACGAACTGCTGATAGACAGTGTATTGCTCATTGAGCAGGTTCTCCAGGGCGAACTGGGCGGTGATCCACTCGGTGGCCTGGTAGGAAAGATAGGCGTTCACCAGGTTGAAGCTGGGCGTCACCAGCTCCTCGAGCTGCGAGGCGGTGTAGGTGGAAGGCAGGTCTTCCGCCGTCTTGGCCGCTACCCACTGCCAGCGCACCGATGCCTGCAGGCGCTTGTCGAACAGGCGCGTGCCCAGGGTCGTGGCCACGTTGTTGGGCATCACGGAAACGAGCGGCTGGTTGTCGGTCTGGTTGTCGCCGGACGAGACGGTGGCGTTGAAGCCCAGGAACCAATAGCCCGCATCATACATGCTCTCGAACTCGAAGCCCTGGAGCTGGGCCTCGGCCACGTTCTGGTACTGGTAGCAGAGCATCCAGCCCGCGGCGGCGCATGCCGGCACGGCGGCGGTCATGTAGTCGATCTCGATATAGTCCGAGACGTCGTTGCGGTAGAGATTGGCCTTGGCGCGGAACTTGTCGCCCTTGGCGAAGATGTCGTTGAACCGCAGGTTGACGCCGATTTCCTTGTTCTTGCCCACCTCGGCCTTCAGGTCGGGGTTGGGCAGGAAGCCGAAGCTGAAATACGGGCTCACCGAGGGGTGTTCGCCATTCACGAGGGCCTCGGTCACGGCCGGGGCGCGGTAGCCTTCCGCATAGGTGGCGTAGAAGGTGATCCACTCGAACGGCGTGACGCCCACGGTGATCTTGGGGGAGAAGCGGTCGCCGCTGGTGCCCGGAGTGGTGTCGCTGGAAAGCTTGTAGGAATCGTAGCGCACGGCGGCGATGGTCTGAAGCCAAGAGGTCCAGTCGGCCTGCCATTGGGCGAAGGCGCCGCCCACGGAGCGCTCGCCCGAGGGATTGTATCCGGCGCCGAAGCCGTAATTGTCCTCGTTGCTCACGTCGTCGTGGAAGTAATCGCCGCCGATGGTGAGGGCATTCTTCACGGAGCCGACATTGAGCCGGGATGTGTTGTTCACATCAAAGCCCCAGGTGTCGATGCCAAAGCTGCGCGGATCGCCGACGCAGCCGGTGGAGGTGGAGCAGGTGCCGTCCACCTTGGTCTGGTCCTGGTTCACCTGGTTCCAATAGGCGGTGGAGCGCCAGTCGAACCAGGTGTCGTCCGGGTTCGAGTAATTGTAGCTGGCGGTCAACGTGCGGTTGGTCACGTCGGTGCCGTATTGGGTGGTGCCGGTGGGCGGATAGCTGTTGGCGGTGGTGTAGCTGCTGTCGAGGTTGAGGGCGGTGAGCTTCACCTCGTGGAAATCCGCTGGCCGCACGGTGAGCTTGGCGAGGCCGGTCCAGGTCTGGTAGCCGGTGCCGATCACCTCATTGCCGTCGCCGTCGGTGTAGGGCGACTGGTCCCGCAGGGTGCCGCCGAAGAACAGGTCCATATTGTCGTTGATGCGGGTGGCCGCGAAGGCGGAACCGAAGCCCATGGGGCCGTTGGAACCGAACTCGCCGCTGGTTTCCACCCCCCATTTCTGGCCGGGCTTCAGGATGTCGCTCACATCCTTGGTGCGGAAGCTGACCACGCCGCCGATGGCGCCGGAACCGTAGATGTTGGCCACCGGGCCGCGCACCACGTCCACCGTGCTGAGCAGAGCGGGCTCCAGGAAGAAGGAGCCGGCGCCGTCATTGTGGCCGAGCTGGGTGAAGTTCTGGCGCGCGCCATCGAGGATGACCGCGACACGACCGAAGTCCTGCATGCCGCGAATATTGATGGATGCCTGGGTGGAATTGCCGTTCTGAAGCACCGTGGTGCCCGGAATGCCGAAAAACACCTGCTGCGTGGTCGAGGCCATGAGCTGCTGCAGCTCATCGGGCGTGATGACGCTGACGCCGGCGAGCGCGTCCACCGCCGTGGTCTCGATGCCGCGCGTGGCCGCGACCGTCAGGGTGTCGAGGGCGATTTCGTCTTCGCTGGCGGAAGCCGGCGGCAGGCTCTGCGCCAGCGCGGCGGCGCCGTTCAGAAACAGCGCGCCGGCTGCGGCGCCGCTCAAAAGAAATGAACGAATGAAAGGGGCTCGATGGGGGTGTGATGGCCCACGCACGATGATCGTCTCCGCGTCATGTCGTGGCTGGCTACCGTTCGTGGGGCAGAACTTCGCGCGCTGCAGGACCGTCTCGCCTGCGAGGTCCGGGTTATCGCGCTACCAATGATGCGTCAAGCTGAGTCAATGCGCGCTTGTCAAAATATGAAAATAAATCCATCTATTGATGCACGATTGTCGCCATCTATA
This sequence comes from Xanthobacter sp. NM-59, assembly GCF_021401125.1. Taxonomy (GTDB): domain Bacteria; phylum Pseudomonadota; class Alphaproteobacteria; order Rhizobiales; family Xanthobacteraceae; genus Xanthobacter. The sequence goes on along the minus strand of NZ_JACBFQ010000009.1, from coordinate 55,720 downwards.
GAGGTTTTTAATTTTGAATAAATCGAATATGGCGAGTCAAGTGAATCAGATCGACTCTGAAATACGAGATTGGAGTGATTCAAAATTGCGCATATTGATGTCGCTCAATATCGTTGTGGCTGCAATGCTTTTCGCGATCCTGCCGGCTCTTGCCTCAGCCCGGGCGGTGGAGGTGATGGACGCGCGCGGGCGGGTGGTGTCCGTGAAGGATGCCTCCCGCATCGTGTCCATCGGCGGCTCGGTCACGGAGATCCTGTTCGCCCTTGGCCTGGGGGATCGGGTGATCGCGGTGGACCAGACCAGCCGTTATCCCGCCGCCGCGCGCAAGCTGCCGGACGTGGGCTATTCGCGGACGCTGGCGCCCGAAGGCGTGTTGTCGGTGGGGCCCAGCGTCATCCTGGCCGTGGAGGGTGCGGGGCCGCGCTCCACCCTCGATGTGCTGGAGAGCGCCTCGGTGCCGGTCGTCATCATTCCCGATGCTCATGACGCGGACGGCGTGGTGCGCAAGATCGAGGCGGTGGCGGCCGCGGTGGGCGAGCCGGAAAAGGGCAGGGCCCTTGCCGAGGCCGTGCGCGCCGATTTCACCGCGCTCGGCAAGGCCGTGGCGGAGCTGAAGGCGCATCCGCGCGCGGTGTTCGTGCTCTCCATCGGCAATGGCACGGCGGTGGTGGGCGGCGTGGACACCAGCGCGGATGCCATGTTCCAGCTGGCGGGGGTGCGGAACGCCATGGCCGCCATCAAGGGCTACAAGCCGGCGGTGGACGAGGCGGCCATGGCCGCCGATCCAGACGCGGTGGTGGTGATGCGCGGCGGCGGGCAGGTGCTGGACGCTGAAAGCGTGCTCGGCCTGCCCGCCTTCGCCGGCACGCCGGCGGCAACGCAGAAACGATTCGTCAGCCTGCCCGGCTCCTATCTGCTCGGCTTCGGCCCGCGGGCGCCGCAGGCGGCGCGTGACCTGGCAGCCGCGCTTCATGACTCGAACATGCCCGAGCTGCCGGCGCGGCCCTGGGCGGCGGAGCCCGACGAATGAGCGCGGAACACATGCCCCTTTCCGCCGCCGCGCGCCCCGCGCGCCGGCCGGTGACGGCGGGCCTGGGCCTGTTCGCGGTGCTGGCGGTGCTGTCCTTCCTGGGCGCGCTCGCCATCGGGCCGTTCGCCATTCCGCCGGCCCGGGTGCTGGCGGTGCTGTGGGATGCGGTGAGCGGCGTTCCGGCGGCCGAGGGGCTTTTGCGCGAACGCATCGTCATCCTGGATGTGCGCCTGCCGCGCGCGGTCCTCGGCGCCCTGGTGGGGGCCGGCACGGCGGTGGCCGGGGCCATGATGCAGGGGGTGTTCCGAAATGCCCTGGCCGATCCGGGACTTGTGGGCGTGGCGCCCGGGGCGGCGCTGGCGGCCGTGGCCTGGGTGGTGTTCGGCGGCGCGCTCGGGGCAGTGCTGCCCTCTTCGGTGCAGCTGCTCGGCCTGCCGTTGGCGGCGTTCCTGGGCGGGCTTGCCACCACGCTGCTCATCGGCCGGCTCGCCACCAGCGACGGCCGCACCTCGGTCGCCACCTTGCTGTTCGCGGGGCTGGCGCTGGGCGCGCTGGCGAGCGCCGGCACCGGCGTCATGGTGTTCATGGCCTCCGAGCAGCAGACCCGCGAGTTCCTGTTCTGGACCATGGGCAGCCTCGGCGGCGCCACCTGGGTGAAGGTGGGGCTTGCCGCGCCGTTCATCATCGCTCTGGTGCTGGCCTCTCCACTGCTGGCGCGCGGGCTCGACGCCCTGGCGCTCGGTGAGGCGGAGGCCTTCCATGTGGGCATCGCGGTGGAGCGGCTGAAGCGCATTGCCATCATCGGTGTCGCTGCGGGCGTGGGCGCATCGGTGGCGGCCGCCGGGGTGGTGGGCTTCATCGGCCTCGTGGTGCCCCATCTGGCACGGCTGGCGCTGGGCCCCTCCCATCGGGTGCTGCTGCCGGCCTCGGCCCTGCTGGGGGCCGCGGTGCTACTGGCGGCCGACATTCTCTCGCGCATGCTCGCCGCGCCGGCGGAACTGCCCTTGGGCGTGGTCACGGCCCTGGTGGGTGCGCCCTTCTTTCTGTGGCTGCTGCTGCGGCGCCGCGCCTTCGTGGGGTGAGACGATGTATGAAGCGAAGGATGTGCGGGTCGTGGCCGGCGGCCGGGTGCTGCTGGATGGCGTAGCCCTGGCCCTGCGGCCGGGCGAGGTGACGGTGCTGGTGGGCCCCAATGGCGCCGGCAAGTCCACGCTGCTGAGAGCCCTGTCGGGCGAGCACCGGCTGGCGGGCGGCACGGTGCGGCTCGATGGAGCGGACATTCACGCCATGCCGGCGGCCGAGCTGGCGCGGCGCCGCGCGGTGCTGCCCCAGGCGGCGGAAGTGGCGTTCGCCTTCTCGGTGGCGGAGGTGATCTCGGTGGGCCTCATGGGCGTCGGTCCCACGGCGGGCGGGGAGGGCGCATCGCGCGTCGCGAGGCTGTTGCGGCAGGTGGACCTGCCGGGCTTTTCGGAGCGCCGCTATGAGAGCCTTTCGGGCGGCGAGCGCCAGCGCGTGCAGCTCGCGCGCATCCTGGCCCAGCTGGAATGCGCGCAGGCGGGCAAGCCCTCCTACCTGTTCCTGGACGAGCCCACGGCCAGCCTCGATCTTGCCCACCAGCTCACGGTCCTGCGCCTCGCCCGGGCCCATGCGGATGCCGGCGGCGGCGTGCTGGCCGTGCTGCACGACCTTAACCTCGCGGCCATGGTGGCGGACCGCCTGGTGGTGCTCGCCCATGGTGGCCTGGTGGCCGAGGGCCCGGTGGCCGGGGTGCTCACGGACGAGGTGCTGGAGCGGGCCTTCGGGGTGAAGGTGCGGGTGGGGGTGGCCCCGCCCGGTCCGTTCGTGCTGCCGCAGAACGTCGCCGTGGCCTGATTCTCTGCCTTATCTGACGGAAGGTCAGATGGGCCGGCGCGGCGGTGGAACCCGCCCATCGGGGCGGGGATCTGTGGACAAGTCAGCGGTCGCGGCGTCTCTTTCGCCACCGGGATGGCCGCGCTCCACCGCCGGAGCGCGGCCTCACGCCAGCTCCTGGGCCGCCTTCAGAACATCCTCGGCATGGCCATCCACCTTCACCTTGGGCCAGACCCTGGCGATCTTGCCGTCGCGGCCGATCAGCACGGTGGCGCGGGTGATGCCCATGAACTTGCGGCCGTACATGCTCTTTTCGCCCCACACGCCGTAGGCTTCCAGCATCTCGTGGGTCTCGTCGGAGCCGAGGGGGAAGTCGAGCTCGTGCTTGGCCTTGAAGCTGTCCTGGGCCTTCACCGGATCGGCGGAAACGCCGACGATGTCGGTGTCCGCGGCGGCAAAGGCGGCCTTGAGGCCGTTGAAGGCGATCGCCTCCTTGGTGCAGCCGGAGGTGTTGGCCTTGGGGTAGAAATAAAGCGCCAGCTTGCGGCCCTTGAAATCGTCGAGGCTCACCTCGCCGCCGCCGTCCCGTTTGAGGCGAAACGGGGGTGCTTTGGAGCCGACTTCGGGAATTTTACCCATTCGCCTTCCTTTCGACGTGTTCCGCGCCATACGGCAAATCGCTGGACCTGAGGCGAGCATAGTCCCGTTCCGTGGGCGGGCGGTATGCTGTGCGCGCATCGATCCACCTCATCTTTACGCCGAAGATGGACATTAGGTTGAAATGTTGGGGCGTGTAATGGGTGCGCGGCGGTTCGCGGCGGCACCCGCCAGAGCGTCCGGTGAGTGAGACGGTTGCGGGAGGACGACGCGGGCATGGAGGATTTCGGGCCGAGCCCCGCTTCGCAGCGGCGCAGACCACGCCACGCGCACATCCGCAGCCTCATGGGTGCGCTGGTGCCGCGGGGGCGCATCGCGCGCGTGGCCGCGAGCATCGTGCTCGGCTTCATCGCCCTCGCCAGCCTCGCGGCGCTGACCCTTTACGCGCTCATCGCCACGGGCGTGGTGACCGCCAATGTGGCGACGCCCTATATCGAGCAAGCCCTGGAGGACCGAATCGGCGATGGCCGGAAGGTGTCCATCGGTTCCACCACCGTGGAGCGGGCGAGCGATGGCGCAACCGCTGTCGTGGTTCACGACATCAAGGTTTTCGCGGCCGATGGCGAGCTGATGGCCAGCGCGCCCAGCGCCGAGGTGGAGCTGGAAGGCTCCCTGCTCTCGCTCATGCCCAAGGCGCGCCGTGTGGACCTCATCGGCGCGCAGATGACGGTTCACATCAGCGCCTCCGGCCAGCTCGCCGTGGCCGTCGCCTCGGGCGACGATGCCCAGCCGGTGAAGCCATCCCTCAAGTCGCAGCCGGTTCCGCCGGTGGCCGGCGGCGCGCCCTCCGCGCAGCCGGTCGCGGCCGTGGGTGTCCCCGGCGCGGCTGATCCGGCGGCCCACGCCGCAATGCCGGCCGCCGCCCCCGATGAAATCGATCCCCTGCGGCTGCGCTTCCTGGCGCAATGGCTGAAGGATCTCGATGCGGTGGGCTTCGATGGAGGCGCCCTGGCGGACGTGGGCCTGAAGGATGGCACCCTCATCGTTGAGAATGAGAGTTCCGGCCGGCGCATCGTGTTTCGCCACATCACCGTGCGGCTGGCGCGGATGCCGGCGGGCGGCGCGGAGCTGAGCTTCACCTCCCAGGGGCCGCAAGGCGTCTCCACGGCGGTGGCGCGCATCGCGCCCGCCCGCAATGACGAGCGGGCGGTGGAAGTGGTCATCAACGACCTGTCCACGCGCGATCTGGTCCAGGCCTTCAGCCAGGATCACCGCCGCTTCTATATGGACACGCCCCTGAACGCGACGCTGACGGCGCGCCTGGGCCTGAATGGCGACCTGAAGGCCGCCGATGCCGATATCGAGCTGGGAGCCGGCGCCATCGGCAATGGCGAGGAGCCGACCGAGCGCTTCATCATCGACTATGCCCATCTGGGGGCCCGGCTTGATGCCACCCGCCGGGTGATCGTGCTCGACCCCATCGTGGCCGCCAAGAACGAGAACAAGGTGGCGCTGAAGGGTGAGATCCACGTGCCGGCGCAGGCCCGCGACCCTTGGTCCTTCGCCATCTCGCAGGATTCTGTGGTGCTCAAGGGCCCGGAGATGAGCGAGCCGGCGCTCGTCATCGACCAGGTGGAGGTGGCTGGCGCCTATGACACCGCGAGCCGCCAGCTGCGGGTTGAGCGCGGCCTGCTCGGCAGCAAGGTCGGCAGCTTCACCTTCACCGCCGCCTTCGATTTCGGCGCGCAGGTGCCGAGCCTGCGCATGCAGGGCGCTGCCTCGCCCATGCCGGTGGCCACCGTCAAGCGCTTCTGGCCGGTGAGCATCGCGCCCCCGGCGCGCCAGTTCGCCATCGAGAACGTTTCCGGCGGCACGGCCAGCGACATCAATCTCCTGGTCAACATCCCGCTCGACCTCATCGGCCAGAAGCAGGTGCCGCTGCCCGAGGACAGCGTGCATTTCACCATCAACGGCAAGGGCGTGACCCTGCTGCCGGTGAAGGGGCTGCCGCCGGTGGAGAATGCCAGCCTCGCCATCGTGGTGACGGGCCGCACCGTGCGCATCGACATGCCCGATGGAACCATGGTGACGCCGCAAAACCGGAAGATCGCGGTGAATAACGGCGTGATGTTCATGCCGGATTATTTCCCGCGCGAGCCCACGGCGAAGATTTCGGTGCGCTTCGCCGGGCCGGCGGATGCTGCCGTTGAGGTGCTGGGCATGGAGCCTCTGAAGGGGCCGGCTGGAACCGCCTTCGACCCTTCCACCACGCGCGGCAAGTTCTCCGCGTTGCTCCAGCTCAACATCATCTTCCGCAAGGTGCCGCTGCCGGAAGACCTTGACTACTCGGTGGATGCCACCCTCACCGATTTCGGCGTGGACAAGGTGTTCAAGGCGCTGCGGCTCGAGGGCGCGACGGTGCAGGCGTTTGCCTCGCCTACCGGCATTCTGCTGCGTGGCAACGGCAAGCTCGGCGGCGCGCCCATCGCCTTCGAGTATGAGAAGAAGAAGGATGTGGCCGACGCCGACATCCGCATCAGCGCCACGGTGGACGATGCGGCGCGGGTGAAGCTCGGGCTGGACGTGCCGGGCATAACGGGACCGCTGGCGGTGCAGTTCGTCGGCACCACCAACAATGTGGACACCCGCGCGACCATCGAGGTGGATCTGACCGCGGCCCGCATTTCCGATCTTATTCCCGGCCTCAGCAAGCCCAGCGGCAAGCCCCTCAAGGCGCGCTTCAGCATGAATGACGAGGGCCGCACGGTGCGGCTCAACGACCTGACCATGGAAGGGTCGGGCACGCTGCTGAAGGGCTCGCTGGAGCTTTCGGATTCGGGGGATCTGCTGTCCGCCCAGTTCCCGGTGTTCCAGCTTTCCGATGGCGACAAGGCCGCGCTCAAGGCGGACAAAGCGGGCGAGGTGCTGAAGGTCCGCCTCACCGGCGAGGTGATGGACGCGCGCGGGATCATGAAGAGCATCATGACCACACCCACCGGTTCGGCCAACCGCCGCCAGACCAAGATGCCGGATGTGGATCTCGACGCGAAGGTGGGGGCCCTGACCGGCAACAATGGCGAGGTGATGCGCCAGTTCGACCTGCGCGTCGCGCGGCGCGGGGTGGAGATAACGGAGCTGGACCTTTCGGCCAAGGTGGGCCGCGAGGGCTCCCTTTCCGGCAAGATCCGGGACTGGAAGAATGAGATCCGCGACTGGCGCGGCAAGGGGCCGGCGCTGCAGGTGGCCACCACCGATGCCGGCGCGCTGCTGCGCTTTCTCGACATCTATCCCAAGATGCAGGGGGGCGATGCCTGGTTGGTTGTGGACCCGCCACGCAGCGACGACACCCCGCAGCAGGGCCTGCTGCATCTGCGCAACTTCTTCGTGAAGGGGGAGCCGGGCCTCACCCAGCTGTCCAGCGCGGTGCGCGACTCCTCCGGCAACATCGTTGATGGATCGGCGGCGTTCGAGAAAGCTCAGGCTCAGTTCGTGCGCACGCCGGGCAAGATCACCTTTAAGGATGGCGCCATCTGGGGCACCTCCGCGGGCGTGACCTTCGACGGCACGCTGGATTTTGCCGCCAACCGGCTGTCCATGCGGGGCACCTTCGTGCCCGCTTACGCCCTCAACAACATGTTCTCCAAGCTGCCGGTGCTGGGCATGTTCCTCGGCGGTGGCCCCAATGAAGGGCTGTTGGGCGTGACGTTCGAGGTTGTCGGTCCCATGAGCGGGCCGACGCTGCGGGTGAACCCCATCTCCGCCGTGGCGCCGGGCTTCCTGCGCAAGATCTTCGAATTCCGGGATTCCAACGACACCCCGCCGGGCTGATCGCAGGCGGCGGGGGCCGGGCATTCCCGGCCGGCTCGACTGCTTCAGCTTTCCATGGAAACGCTGAGCGGTCGATCCGTTCGTCTGTACGCATGTTCTTGAGGCGAGCCTGTTTCCGCTTCGCTCGAAAGCGCCCTAAAGCAGGCTCTGTCCGGTGAGGGTCACGCAGAAGCTGTCCAGCAGCCGCGCTTCCTCCTCCATCAGGGTGCCGTCGGCGGCGATCACCTGAAGGCCGGCCTTGAGCAGGCGCGCGATGGCGGGCTGTTCCGCGTCCAGCAGGGTGTCAAGCGCCCGGTCCACGCTCTCCGGCGTCGGCCGCAGGCGACCGAGATGGGCCGCCAGCCGCTCCCGCTCGGCGCCGGAAAGGTCGAGGCCGGCGGCGGTGCAGGTCCGCTCGCAGAAGAACTGGATCTCCTCCATCTCCGCCGCGCCAAGGTCGCCGTCGGCGAGGGCAAGGGCGAGCAGCAGCACCACGCCGGACTGGCCGATGAGGGTGCGGATGCGGTCCCAGCGCACATCGGCGGGTTCCGCGCTCGGCACGATGATGGCGTCCTTGGGCCAGGTGAAGCCGAAGGTTTCGAAGAAGAAGCGAGAAAGCGGCTCGCGCCGGGTGCCGTCGAAATCGGTGACGGCCTTGATGCGGTCCACCCGGAAAGCGCGGGTGGCCTGGCGCTCGTGGCACTTAGCCACCAGGATGGGCACGCCCTCCACATTGCGCTGCACGGCCCAGACCGAAATGCGCCGATGGCTGCGATTGCCGGCATGGTCCACGTAATCGATGACGAAGGACTGGCCCTCGGCCGGGTCGTGGTCGTGACGGTGGTCCGCGATCTCGTCATGGGGATCGTCGGCGGGCACGGTGATTTGCCCGGCATGGGCATAAAGGGGTGCACGCAGGCCGGCGACGCGGCCGATGAAGAACGACTTGAGCGAGGTGATGGCGTTCATGGGGAGCATCCAGCGTCGCCTTATTGGTAACCCATAGGGGCGCGTGGACAAAGAGGGAACCTTGGCCGTGCTGTCGGCTATTCCCTGCGGGGGCGTCATTGGCTAAGGTCCGCCCTTTCCGCGCCGGACACCCGGGGCCCGCTTCCGGGCCCGCTCCCGGGTCCGCGCCGGAAGCGGACTTCAAGAAACGGTCGGGAGTGGACATGTCGGTCGCCGTGAACATGGAAGACGGGTTGGCTTCGCAGGGCGGAGCGTCCCGTCGGGCTTGGACCCGGGACGAGGCGCTGGCGCTTTACGGCGCGCCGTTCAACGATCTTTTGTTCCAGGCCCAGACCGTCCACCGCGCCAACTTCGACCCCAATGCGGTGCAGCTGAGCCGCCTCTTGTCCATCAAGACCGGCGGTTGCCCGGAGGATTGCGGCTATTGCAGCCAGTCCGCCCGCAATGATGCCGATCTCGACGCCTCCAAGCTCATGGAAGTGGAGCGTGTGCTGGCCGAGGCGAAGAAGGCCCGCGACGCCGGCGCCACGCGCTATTGCATGGGCGCCGCCTGGCGCAGTCCCAAGGAACGCGACATGGGCTTCGTGCTGGCCATGGTGGAGGGGGTCAAAGCCCTCGGCATGGAAACCTGCATGACGCTCGGCATGCTCTCCCCCGATCAGGCGGGGCGGCTGAAGGCGGCGGGGCTCGATTATTACAACCACAATATCGATACCTCCGAAGCCCACTACGCCAACGTCATCACCACCCGCACCTTCGCCGACCGGCTGGAGACGCTGGATAATGTGCGCGAGGCGGGCATCAAGGTGTGCTCGGGCGGCATTCTCGGCCTCGGCGAGAAGGCGGAGGACCGGGTCGACATGCTGGTGACCCTCGCCAACCTGCCCGAGCCGCCGGACAGCGTGCCCATCAACATGCTCATCGCGATCCCCGGCACGCCCATGGAAAACGCGCCGAAGGTGGACCCCATCGATTTCGTGCGCACCATCGCGCTCGCGCGCATCATGATGCCCACCTCCCACGTGCGCCTCTCCGCCGGCCGCACCGAGATGAGCGACGAGATGCAGGCCTTGTGCTTCTTCGCCGGCGCCAATTCCATCTTCGTGGGCGAGACCCTGCTCACCGCCGGCAATCCCGAAGAGGACAAGGACACGCAGCTGTTCCAGCGGCTGGGGCTCCACCCCATGGAAATGAAGGTGGAGATCGAGACCGTGGAGGTCGAGGCCCCCTGCGCCTCCATGGCGGCGGCAGCGGCGGAATGACCGAACCCGGCCGCTCCGGCCTGCTGGAGCGCTATGCCGCCACCCTCAGGGGGCTGGAGCGCAAGGATCGCCTGCGCACCCTGGCTCCCCGCGCCGGGCGTGATTTCGCCTCCAACGACTATCTCGGCCTTGCCGCCTCGGGGCGCCTGGGCGAGGCGGTGCGGCGCGCGCTGGATGCCGGCACCCCCGTGGGCGCCGGCGGCTCGCGTCTGCTGCGCGGCAATACCGAGGAGCACGAAAGCCTGGAGGCCGCGGCCGCCCAGTTCTTCCATGCCGAGCGGGCGCTGTTCTTCGGCGGCGGCTTCGTGGCCAATTACACCGCTCTCACGACTTTGCCGCAGAAGGGCGACCTCGTGGTGATGGACGAGCTGGTGCACGCCAGCGCCCATGAGGGGGTGCGGGCCGGCCGCGCGCTCGCCGCCACCGCGCGCCATAATGATGTGGAGGCGTTCGCCGAGGAGATCCGCCGGTTCCGTGCCGGCGGCGGCACCGGGCGGGTTTGGATCGCGGTGGAAAGCCTCTACAGCATGGATGGCGACCGGGCGCCGCTCCATGAGCTGATGGCCTTGGCCGACGCCAACGACGCCTTCTTCTTCATCGACGAGGCCCACGCCACCGGCGTCTATGGGGAGGACGGCCGCGGGCTGGCCGCGTCCTTCGAGGGGCGCGAGAATGTGCTGGTGCTGCACACCTGCGGGAAGGCGCTGGGCGGTTCCGGCGCGCTCCTGGCGGGCGCCAAGGTGCTGTGCGACTTCCTGGTGAACCGGGCCCGGCCCTTCATCTATGCCACGGCCCCCTCGCCGTTGACCGCGGTGGCGGCCGAGGAGGCGCTGCGGCTGCTGGAGGCGGAGCCGGAGCGGCGGGCGCGGCTCGCGGCGCTGGTGGCCCATGCGGGGCGCCAGCTCGCGCGTATCGGCGTGCCTGTTTCCGGATCGCAGATCCAGCCCATCATCATCGGCGACAACGGCCGGGCCATGGCGCTCGCGAGCGCCATGCAGGCGCGGGGCTTCGACGTGCGCGGCGTGCGCCCGCCGACCGTGCCCGAGGGCACGGCGCGCCTGCGCGTGTCCTTCACGCTCAATGTGGAAGAAGCGGACGTGACCGCCCTGGTGGACGCCCTGGCCGAGGACATGGGGAGCCGCGCGGCATGACCCGTCTCGTGGTGACCGGGACCGATACCGGCATCGGCAAGACGGTTTTCAGCTCCGGCCTCGCCGGATTCCTGAAGGCCCGCTACTGGAAGCCGGTGCAATCCGGCCTGGAGGAAGAGACTGATTCCGAGGCCGCCGCCCGGCTCGGCGCGCTGCCGGCGGCCGATGTCCTGCCGGAGGCCTACCGCCTGAAGACGCCGGCCTCGCCCCATCTGGCCGCCGCCATCGACGGCGTGACCATCGACCCCGCCCGGCTCGACCCGCCCGCCGATGATCCGGCGAAGCCGCTGGTGATCGAGGGCGCGGGCGGGCTGATGGTGCCGCTCACCGATGATCTGCTTTTCATCGACGTGTTCGCCCGCTGGCGGCTGCCGGTGGTGCTGTGCGCGCGCTCTGGCCTCGGCACCCTCAACCACACCTTGCTGTCGCTGGAGGCGCTGCGCGCCCGCGCGGTGCCGGTGCTGGGCGTGGTGCTCATCGGCCCGCCCCATGGGGAGAATGCGCGCATGATCGCCCGCCTTGGCGCGGTGCGCGTGCTCGGCACCCTGGTGCCGCTCGATCCTCTGACGCCCGCCAGCCTCGCCGCGGCCTTCGCCGCCGGCTTCCGGCGGGAGGATTTTCTCGAAGGACGAGAAGGACAGACGCTTTCATGAATGGCGCCATTCCCTGCGGCTCGCCCATCTGGCATCCGTTTACCCAGCACGCGCTCCAGCCCGTCATGACGCCCATCGCCCGCAGCGAGGGGGCCCATCTCTACACGCCCGAGGGCGCGCGCATTCTCGATGCCATCTCTTCCTGGTGGGTGGTCACCCACGGCCATCGCCACCCGGCCATCGTGGAGGCGGTGAAGGCGCAGGTGGACACCCTCGACCAGATCATCTTCGCCGGCTTCACCCATGCGCCGGCCGAAGGGCTGGCGCGGGAGCTGGTGGCGCTGGCGCCCGAGGGGCTGTCGCGGGTGTTCTATTCCGACAGCGGCTCCACCGCCGTGGAAGTGGCGCTGAAGATGGCGCTGGGCTACTGGCGCAACATGGGCATCGACCGCAGCTCCATCGTGGTGATGGAGGGCGGCTACCACGGCGACACCATTGGCACCATGTCGGTGGGCGAGCGTGGGGTGTTCAACTCCGCCTACGAGCCGCTGCTGTTCGATGTGAAGCGCGTTCCCTTCCCCCACGCCGGGCGCGAGGAAGAGACGCTGAAGGCCCTCTCCGCCTTGTGCGCGGAAGGCCCGGCGGCCTTCATCGTGGAACCGCTGGTGCTCGGGGCGGGGGGCATGCTGATCTATCCGCCCGAAGTGCTGGCGGCCATGAAGGACATCTGCGAGGCCCATGGCGTGCTCTTCATCGCCGATGAGGTGATGACCGGATGGGGCCGCACCGGCACGCTGTTCGCCTGCACCCAGGCCGGCATCAGCCCGGACATCATGTGCCTGTCCAAGGGCATCACCGGGGGCCTGGTGCCGCTGGCGGCCACTTTGTGCCGTGAGGATATCTTCACGGCCCATTACTCCATGGACCGGTCGCGCACCTTCTTCCATTCCTCCTCCTACACGGCCAATCCCATCGCCTGCGCGGCGGCGCTGGCCAATGTGGGGGTATGGCGCAATGAGCCGGTGGCGAAGCGGGTCGCCACCCTCGCCACCTGGCAGGGCGCGTTCATCGAGCCCTTCCGCCACGATGCGCGGTTTGAGAATGTGCGCCGCTGCGGCACCATCACCGCGCTCGACCTCAAGGTGGGCGATGCGGGCTACCTGGCCCAGGTGGCGCCCCGCCTGATGGCCTATTTCCTGGAACGCGGCCTGCTGCTGCGCCCGCTGGGCAACACCATCTACGTGATGCCCCCTTATTGCGTGACCCGCGACGAGCTGGGCGAGATCTACGCCGCCATCGACATGCTGCCGGGGGTGCTCGCATGAGGGGCGCGCCGGCGAGCCGCATCGCCGGCTTCGGCCGCCACGCGCCCGCGCGGCGCGTGGAGAATGCCGAGCTGGAGGCGGCTCTCGGGCTGGAAGCAGGCTGGATCGCCCGGCGCACCGGCATCCGCGCCCGGCGCTATGCGGCACCAGACGAGGCGCTGACGGATATTGCCCGGCCGGCCGGTGAGCAGGCGCTGGCCTCCGCGGGCATCGATCGCGCGGACGTCGGCCTGCTGCTGCTCGCCACCTCCACGCCGGATCATCTGCTGCCGCCCTCGGCGCCGCTGCTGGCGCACCGGCTGGGGCTGACCGGGGCCGGGGGCGTCGATCTCGCCGGCGCGTGCTCGGGCTTCCTGTACGCCCTGGCCCTGGCCGACGGCTTCGTGCGCACCCAGGGGCGGCCGGCCCTGGTGGTGGCCGCCAACATCCTGAGCCGGCGCATCAATCCGGCGGATCGTTCCAGCGCCGTGCTGTTCGCCGATGCCGCGGGCGCGGCGCTGCTGGTGCCCTCCGAACGGGTGGATGCCGGCCTTCTGGGCGTGCATCTGGCGGGCGACGGCGCCCATTACGACCTCATTCGTATTCCGGCCGGCGGTAGCCGCAGGCCATATGGGCCGGACGTGCCGGCCGAGGATTTGTTGATGAGCATGCCGGATGGCCGCGCGGTTTTCACCCAGGCGGTGGAGATGATGACGCAGGGCGCGCGGCGCGCTTTGGATGAGGCGGGGGTGGCGGCCAGCGCGGTCACCCGCTTCGTGCCCCATCAGGCCAATGTTCGTATCTTCGAGGCGGTGCGCAAGGCGGTGGGGCTGGGACCGGAAACGGTTGTTTCCACCATCGCCGAATTCGGCAATTCCTCGGCCGCCACCATCCCCTTTTCCCTCGCAGCAAGCGCCGAGGAGCGGCCCCTTGTTTCGGGCGAGAAGGTGCTGATGACGGCGGTAGGCGCCGGCCTGACGGCAGGCGCGGTGCTCTATGCGGTGCCTTGAGCCGCGTTGCGCGAAGAAAGAACGTGAATTCAATAGGCTAAGGTGTGTCCACAATAGGACGAGGCGGCCCTAGGGCGCGCCTTCGCGCAGGAAGCGGCCCTGCACCCAGCCCGTGGGCTTGCCGCCTTCGCGCGGGGCAACCTGGCACCAGCGCTCATCGTCCTTCATGGCGCAACCCATGTTGGTCAGCCGCGCCCCGTTGGCGAAGCGCGCAAGGACACTGTCGCGGGACGAGGGGCCAGCGTGCAGCTCCAGCTCGTGCCCCGGCTCCAGGCCGCGGACCTCCCACACATCCGGGCCGCCCATGAGCCCGTCCGCAAAGTCGGACGCGGTGGCGGGCAGCGTGGCGCCCAAGGCGAAAACAAGGCTCAGGGCGGGCACGAGATGCGGCCGCCGGTGAAAGGGGCGGGCCGGAGCCTGTGGCGTTCCGGCCTCAATCGGCATCGGGCACCAGGGCGATGGCTGCGATGAGCCGGCCATAGTCGGCCTCCTTGCGATGGGTGGAGCGGCGGAAGGAATAGAAGCGCGCCTCGTCCGTATAGGTGTCGAGCATCAGGTCTTCGATCTGCTCGATCCCCGCTTCCTCCAGCCGGCGGCGGATGAAGCCCGGCAGGTCGAACAAGGCATGGTGGGGCCGGTCGGCGGGGGCGAAGAAGCGGGCGTAAGTCTTGTCGACCGCCAGGAAGCGCGCCACGAAATCCTCTCCCACCTCATAGCTCGACTGGCGGATGAGGGGGCCGATGACGGCGCGGATGGCGCCGCGTCGCGCGCCCTGCGCCTCCATCAGCGCGATGGTGGCGCCGATGACGCCGCCGATGGCGCCCTTCCACCCGGAATGGGCTGCGGCCACCACCCGCGCTTCGGGATCGGCGAACAGCACTGGCCCGCAATCGGCGATGGAAATGGCGGCGCCCAGCCCCGGCGTGCGGGTCACGATGGCATCGGCCTTGGGCGCGTCCTCGCGGGTCCAGGGCGCGGTGGCGAGAACGGCGTCGGGGGAATGCACCTGCCAGCAGGCCAGCAGATTTTGCGGCGCAAGGCCGAGGGCGGCCGCCATGCGGGCCCGATTCTCCTGCACCGCCTCCGGGTCGTCGCTGGAGCCCATGCCGCCATTCAGGCTCGCATAAAGGCCGGTGGAGACGCCACCCGAACGGGTGAAAAACGCGTGGCGGATGCCGGGCAGGGCCGCGAGGGAGGGGGCCTCGATCTTCATGGGGTGCGTCCTCGTTGCACGCGTTCCGCTGGCTCGCGCCCCACCCGCGCGGGGCAGGGCCTTGGGGAAAGTCTGTAGCGCTTTCTTCTTAACGGGAAGGGCAAAGGGTTCTTCTTGGGGCACTTCCTGGGGTGTCTCTTGGGGCACTTGTCGCCGGTCGGGGCGGATGCTGCGCCGCATCGCCGCGGCAGGCGCGGACGCCGCCGGGTTCACGCTGCGTCTTCAGGGCGTTGCAGGGAGCGGCGGAGGTTGCCGGCCAAGGGGCGGGGCTTTTGGAGGCTTGATTCAAGCTATATTCAGTAGAATATAACACGGCACCCGGACACCGACGGCCAAAGCATGCCGCGCCTTCGCCGCTTCCGCGTTCGGACGCATGGCGCGTGCCTTTCCGTTCCGGAGGACCGAGATGCGAATACTGGCGTTCCTGCTGGGTGTGATGGCCCTGAGTATCACTACGGCCCGTGCCGCAGATCCGGTGCGTGTGGCCTATGCGGGCTCCATGGGGGTGGTGATGGACCGGGCGCTGGGTCCCGCCTTCACCGCGCAGAGCGGCGCCCCCTTCCAGGGCATTGGCCAGGGCGCCTATGGGCTGGCGCGGCTCATCGCCGGCGGGCAGATCCAGGCCGACGTCTTCGTGTCCATCACCCCGGGGCCGGTGGAGATCCTGAGGAAAGCGGGCCTCGTGGATGGCGCCGTGCCGGTGGCGAGCACGGCCATGGTTATCGTCTACAACGAGAGAAGTGCATTCGCGGCCGATTTCCACGCGGCCAGGAAGGGCAAGACCCCCTGGTGGAAGGTGCTGGAGAAGCCGGGCGTGAAGTTCGGCCGCACCGATCCCGCCACCGATCCCCAGGGGCGCAACATCATCTTCACCTTCCTGCTGGCGCAGCGTTACTACAACCAGCCGGATTTGATGCAGAAGGTGCTGGGCGGCGTCTTCAACGACCAGCAGATCTTCGCCGAGGGCTCGGCCCTGACGCGGCTGGAAGCCGGGCAGGTGGATGCCAGCTCCGGCTATCAGAGCGCGGCGGCTTCCGCCAAGCTGCCTTTCATCACCCTTCCCGACGAGATCAACCTCTCCAACCCCGCCTTGTCCGCCGAATGGTACGACAAGGTGAGTTTCGAGCTGCCCGGCAAGGACGGCAAGCCGGAGGTGGTGAAGCCCCAGCCCATGGTGTTCTACGCGGCAGTGCTGAAGAACGCCCCCAATCCGCAGGCCGGCGTCGCATTCCTGAAGTTCATGACCACGCCCGAGGGACAGAAGATGTTCCAGGAGGCGGGCTATGGCCCGCCCAAGGGCGGAAAGATCTGAGCTGCGAGGCGCGCCTTGTCCCTCACATCGGGCCGTTCCGGCTCCCGCCTGCTGGGCGTCGCGGCTGTGGTCGCGGCGCTGGTTCTCGCCGTGCTGGTCGCGCCCTTCGTCACCCTGGCCACGGCCACCGACTGGTCGAGCTTTCAGCTCGCCGATGGAGACTGGGACGCCATCTGGGTCTCTCTGGGCTATGGCGGCCTGGCGATGGTCATCATCATCCTGCTCGGCACGCCGCTTGCTTGGTGGCTGGCGCGCAGCCGCGCGCGTGGCAAGTGGATCGCGGATGTGCTGCTGCTGCTGCCGCTGCTCTCGCCGCCGCTCGCGCTGGGCATTCTGCTGGCCTCCTTCTATGGCCCCTATGGGCCGGCGGGCGCGCTGCTCTCCCACGCCGGGCTGGTGCTCAGCAACAATCCGCCGGCCTTCATTCTCGCCACCTGCTACGGCGCCGGGCCCTATTTCGTGATCGCCGCCCGCTCGGCCTTTGAAGGGGTGCCGCTGGAACTGGAGGAGGTGGGGCTTACCCTCGGCCGCGGGCCGGTGGAGCTGGTGGCCTTGGTCACGCTGCCGCTGGCGGCGCCGGGGCTGCTGATGGCGCTGGCCGTGGCCTGGGTGCGGGCGGTGGGCGAATTCGGTATCGTGCTGGTGGTCGCCTATTTCCCACAGGGCATGCCCGTGAAGCTGTGGGTCAATCTTCAGGATCTCGGCCTTCAGGCGGTCTATCCGCTGCTCTGGGCCTTCTTTCTCCTGGCCATGCCGGTGCCGCTGCTCATGCGCGCCTTCACCCGCAGATGGGACGGCCCCGCATGAAAATCACCTGCCACCTGGAGCACCCGGTACCGCTCGATGTGGCGTTCGAGGTGCGCGGACTCACCGTGCTGCTCGGTCGCTCGGGGGAGGGCAAGACCACCATCCTGAAGGCGCTCGCCGGTCTCCTGCCTTCCGAAGGCACGCCGTTCGACGGCCAGCCGCCCCAGGCCCGGCCCATCGGCTATGTGCCGCAGAGCCTGTGCCTGTTTCCCCATCTGAGCGTGTGGCAGAACGTGGCCTTCTCCCTCGACGGCGCCGAGCGTCGGCCCAAGGCGCTGGCGCTGCTGGAGCGGTTCGGCCTCGCCGCATTCGCGGAGCGGCGGCCCCGGCAATTGTCCGGCGGCCAGCAGCAGCGCGTGGCCCTGGCCCGGGCCCTCGCCCGTGAGCCCGAGCTGCTGCTGCTGGACGAGCCCACCTCCGCGCTTGATCCCGTCACCCGGGACGAGGTGGTGGCGGAGCTGATCGCCATCAGCCGCGACGGGCGGCCCGCCGTGCTCGCTTCCACCCACGACCGGCAGATGGCCCTGGCGGCGGACCATCTGGTGATTCTCTCCCAGGGGCGTGTGGTGCAGCAGGGCGCACCCGACGCCCTCATGGCGCACCCGGCGAGCCCCGAGGTGGCCGGCCTTCTGGGCCTCAAGCGCAAGGCCGCCTGAGCCTTTCCGCGCCTGCGAAGACGAGGAAAGGCAGAAGCCACTGGGTGAGCGTGTTTTTCTAAGCGATCGGGGGCGTTCGCGTAAGAGGGCTCGCGCCGGCGCCGAAGAGTGGCGGTGGCCGGCGGAAGCTACGCGGATAGGGCGCGCGGGGCGTATGCGCTCTGGATCATCGTGCTGGGCGCAAGGGCCCCGCCGCCCGAATGCCCCCTTCGCGCACGGAGGCGCAAGTCGCCCTCGTCGCTGGGAGGCTGGAAGCATCGACTATGCCTGGCGACGGAACCGAGCCGGTGGCCGCGACCTTCGGGCACGCCACACGGCGGTGGCACTCTGGGCACCTGCGATGTCGGCGCCGGGTCGTTGCCCATCGTCCGTTTGAGGACGGCGCGGCGGGCCTCAAACGTCCGGCTGCCCCTCAGCCGTGGAAGGCCTCCGCCGCATCGAAGGCCGGCGGGGCACCAAGGGATGGGCCCGCGAGGGCCAGCACTTTGAACAGTTCGCCCATTTGCCCTTCCCCAGTTCCGGCCAGCCGCAGGGCGGCTGCGGCAACGGCCTCTTCACCTGCCGCGCCAGCTTCCGCCATCAGCCGTTCCGCCCGCTGGGCGAGCCCCAGCCGCAGCAGAAACTCGCCCTGGGGCAGGGGGCCGAATGCGGCCGCGCCCTGCCCACGGGCCATGCGGGCGAGGGCGGCGAAATCCACATGGGCGGTCAGGTCCGCCTCGCCGGGCTCCGCCAGCGGATCGGCGAAGGCGTGGCGGGCAAGGGCCTGCAGCGTATCGCCGAAACCGCCAGCGTGGCCATAGTCCACGATCAGGGCCGCGCCCCCCTCGGCGACGAGGCGGCGCGCGAGGGCAAGGGCGGGGCCGCTTTCCATGCGCTCCAGCACCGCACCCTCGGGGGCCGGGCCCCGCGGCGCGAAGGCCGCGGCCAGAGGCGAGGGGCGCGGATCGAGGCCGAAGACCAGCTGCCCGTCCCCGTCGAGCCCCACGCGCCGCTCGTGCCAGCCATCGGCGGCGGCCACATACTGGTCGATGGGCAGGGCATCGAAGAATTCGTTGGCGAGCACGATGGCTGGGCCCGGCGGCAGCTCCTCGATACGCGCGTGCCACTGCACGTCAATATCCGCCAGGGTGCGCCTCTGGGCCTCGCGCAGCACCGGGCTCGTTTCCACCAGATGCACTCGCGCCGCAGCGCCGAAGGCGGGCAGGATGCGCGCCGCCCGCAGGGCATCGGCCATGAGGGTGCCCCGGCCGGGGCCGAGCTCCGCCAGCACGAAGGAGGCGGGCGCGCCCATCTGCTGCCAGGTGGCCACCGCCCACAGGCCCAGCAGCTCGCCAAACATCTGGCTGATCTCGGGCGCGGTGGTGAAATCGCCGCCCGCACCCAGCGGATCGCGGGTAATGTAATAGCCGTATCGGGGATGGCCGAGGCACAGCCCCATGTAGCGGCTCACCGGCATGGGCCCGTCGGCGGCGATGATGGCGCGGATCTCCGCCGCGAGAGGACCGCTCACGCGGCGGCCTTCGTCTTCAGCGCATAGGCCGCCAGCGCGGCGCCGGCCAGGACCACGGGCACCGAAAGCCACATGCCCATGGTGGTGCCGAAGGCGAGATAGCCAAGCTGCACATCCGGCTCGCGGAAGAATTCACCGACGATGCGCCCGAAGCCGTAGCCCATGCCGAAAATGCCGGCGGCAAGGCCGGGCCGCTTCAAGGCGCCCATGCGCACCGCGACCAGCATGATGGCGAACAGCAGGATTCCTTCCAGCCCCGCCTCGTAAAGCTGGCTGGGATGGCGCGGCACGCCGCCGCCATTGGGGAAGATCACGGCCCAGGGCACATCGGCCGGGCGGCCCCAGAGCTCGGAATTAATGAAGTTGGCGATTCGCCCGAACAGCAGGCCGAGCGGCGCCACCACGCCCGCCACATCGAGCAGCGAGAGGATGCGGATGCCGCGCGAGCGGGCGAACAGGACGAGCGCGACGATGGTGCCCGTAAGCCCGCCGTGGAACGACATGCCGCCTTTCCACACGGCGATGATGTCCGCCGGATAGGCCATGAAATGGGGTAGGTTGTAGAACAGCACATAGCCGATGCGCCCGCCGAGGATGACGCCCAGCGTGGCCCAGAACAGGGCATCGTCCAGGTCCTGCGGCTTCATGGGCGAGGTGCCGCCCCAGAGCTTCGGCATGGCGACCAGCCGTCGCCCGAGCAGCCAGCCGAGCACGAGCCCCGCAATGTAAGCGAGGGCATACCAGCGGATGGAAAGCGGGCCGATCTGCACCAGAACGGGGTCGATGGCGGGGAAGGGCAGGGCGAGCATGCTGCGAAAATCCTGGACTGGAGCGCGCCGGGGCCGGATGACCGGGGCGCATCTGGCGCGGGCGGGCCGCCGCCGTCAAGGATGCCGGGCGGGAAGCATGCCGCACCGCACAGGCCCGGTGCCGGTGTGCCGCAGCGGCGCGGGCCTTGCGCCGGACGCGCGCTCTCGCCATGTTCACGGCAAATCGACGCGCGCCGCCGCACACTGAGTTCCGCCGCGCCGCCGCAGGAGACCACCGCCATGACCCAGACCACCGGCCGCATTTTCGATGAGATGGCCCGCCTTGTGAACGATGCGGCGGGCGTGGCGCAGGGTGTGCGGCGGGAGGCCGAGACCATGATGCGCACCCAGGTGGAGCGCTTCCTGCGCGACATGGATCTCGTGAAGCGCGAGGAGTTCGAGGCCGTGAAGGACATGGCCGCCGCCGCCCGCGAGGAGAATGAGCGCCTGGCCGAGCGCCTCGCCGCCCTGGAGGCCAAGCTCGGTATGAGCGCGGATGCTCCTGCCGCTGGAGCGCACGGGAGCGAGACCCCGGCCCAGCCCTATGACGAGAGCTTCGGCCACGGCTCCCAGGCCTGAGGCGGCGCGGGCGCTCCGCGCGTTCGGAGCGCACCTTTTGTGTGCATGCGCAAGCGGTGTACACAATCCGTCGTAGCCGCGCCATCTTTACCCGCGATATACTGATTTTCGTGGCGATTCGAAGCCGGTTCGTCGTGTCGCGGGTATACGACGGGGCGTAGGCTCGCCTGACGTGCACGGGTCCGGTGCGGGTGTCGGGCGCAATCGTGTCTGGCACGCCGCCATGGGGCGCAGGCTTCCGGATTCTCCGGGTCCTCACCCCGTACCAGGCGGCGCGGCACCGGCGTGTGCTCGGTTTGAAGTGGTTCGTCTTGAAGGGGGTCGTTTCATGGCGCGCGGTGCTCTGCGCATGCCTTTGGCCTCGTTGCCCGGGCGTCGTTTTGCCCCTGCCGTGTCCGGCCGTCTCCGCGTTCCTCCCACCGCGAGGTCGAGGCATGTCTCTCATCGACATTGAAGCCGAAGCGCCGGCCAATCCCGTGGATCTCGTGGAGCAGCTCGCCGCTATCCACGATTGGTCCTTCGAGCGCTCCGACGAAGACGAGATCACCCTCTCGCTCGCCAGCCGCTGGACCGACTGCCATGTCTCCTTCCAGTGGATGGACGAGCTGGAGGCGCTGCACGTCGCCTGCGCGTTCGATTTCAAGGTGCCCGAGGGGCGCCGCGGTGAGGTGTTGAAGCTGCTCGCCGTGGTCAACGAGCAGATGTGGCTCGGCCATTTCGACATCTGGTCCCAGGAAGGCGTCGTCATGTTCCGCCATGCCTTGGTGCTGGCGGGCGGGGCCACGGCTTCCGACCGGCAGTGCGAGGCCATCGTGGATGCCGCGCTTGACGCGGTCGAGCGATATTATCCCGCCTTTCAGTTCGTGGTGTGGGCCGGCAAGACCGCGCGCGAGGCCATGGACACCGCCTTGTTCGACACCGTGGGCGAAGCGTGAGCCGTTCCCGATTTGAGCCCGCGCGGGTTTCCCCCCGCGCGCGGCTGGCTTAAAGCAGAGCCTCGAACAGTCGGCGATGGCCCAGGCGCTCGCCGGCCGCGATGCGAGGCGATTATGAGCGACGTGGTGTTGAAGAACCTGTCCGGCCCGGTGGTGCTGCTGGGCGCGGGCAAGATGGGCGGGGCCATGCTGGAAGGCTGGCTGAAGCTCGGCCTGCCGGCCAATCTGGCCGTGGTCATCGATCCCCATTTGCCCGAAGCCATGGCCGCCGATCTCAGGGCGCGGGGCGTGTCGGTGAACCCGCCGGCGCACCTCGTCGCGTCGCCCGCCGTGCTGCTGCTCGCGGTGAAGCCCCAGGTGGCGCCGGAGGCCGTGCCGCAGGTGGCGCCGCTGGCGCGCGCGGGCACTCTGGTGGTTTCCATCATGGCGGGGCGCACCCTCTCCTTCCTTGCGGACTATTTCCCTGAGGGCACGCCCCTGGTGCGCGCCATCCCGAACACGCCGGCGGCCATCGGACGCGGCGTCAGCGTCGCGGTGCCCAGCGAGACGGTTTCGGCCGCCGACCGCGCCCTGGCCAGCGCGCTGCTCGGCGCCATCGGCATCGTGGAGTGGGTGGATGAGGAAGGCCTGATGGACGCAGCCACGGCCGTTTCCGGCTCCGGGCCGGCTTATGTGTTCCTGTTGGCCGAGGTGCTGGCCGAAGCGGGGCGGGTTGCGGGTCTTCCAGCCGATCTTGCGGCGCGCATTGCCCGCGCCACCGTTTCGGGTTCCGGGGCGCTGCTTGAGGCCTCCGATCTTCCGGCGGCGACCCTGAGGCAGAATGTCACCTCACCTGGCGGCACCACGGCTGCGGCTCTCGCGGTTCTCATGCACGAAACGCGCGGTTTCGGTCCCCTGATGGAAGCGGCTGTCGCCGCCGCGACGCGGCGCGGGAAGGAACTTGCGGGCTGAGGCGGGCCGCACCCGCTGAGTGGCGGTCGATCGACATTCGGCACCAAGGTTTGTCCATGGGGCCTTTCCCTCGCCCTCTAGTGGGGGAGGAAGGCACGCGAGGGACAGGCTGGTGGGAGGAGCGTCTGCGTTGCCGCCTGCGCTGACTGTCGAACGGTTCCTTCCGGGGCGCTGGCGGGGCTCGTCCGCGCCCCTTGCCTCTACGGGCGGCCCCGCCGTCCAAGGGGCAGCCGCGCGCATCCCGGTGCGTCTGAAGGCAGCGGGCCAGAGATGGGGGCGCTTGACCCGGGACGTGGCGGTCCGCCAGGATCTCCAGCGTGATCCCAGGTCCTCACCAGGATGCCAAGCGCGCGCACGGATCCCGGCTGTTCGCCGCAAGCTCGGCGGAAGTGTTGGCGTAACCTCGGATCTCCTAAGGCACGCTGGCCCATCCAGGTGGGAAATGTAGCCGCTTGGGGAGCTGGGGCGCGTGTTGTGAGCCCCTGTGCGGTGCCCAGGCGAGTCAACGGAGGGTCGAGCCATGACATCGGAGACTGCCCGCGAGGCCTGTCTGCGCAGCTTCCTGGATCTGCTGGCCACACGCCCCCTGTGGCGGATCGATCTTGCGGCGGTGGCCGCCGAGAGCGGGGTGGCCCTTTCCGAGATGCGGGCGGCCTATGCCACTGTGGACGATCTGCTGGCGGCTTTCTTTCGCGCTACCGATCGGCATGTGCTGGCGGAGGGGGGGCCCGATGCGGAGGATTTCGCCGGCGAGGGGCCGAAGGAGCGGCTGTTCGAGGTGCTCATGCGGCGGCTTGATGCGCTGGAGCCCCACCGCGAAGCGGTGCGGGCGCTGGTGCGCGGGGCGCGGCGGGATCCGCTGCTGGCCCTCAAGCTGCTGCGCCTGTCCGCCCGCTCCCAGCGCTGGATGCTGGCGGCTGCCGGCATTGATTGCGCGGGCCTTGCGGGCGCGGTGCGTGCCAAGGGGCTGGCGGTGCTCTTCGCCCGGGTGCTGGAGGTGTGGCTTGAGGATGACGACCCCGGCCTCTCCCGCACCATGGCGACTCTCGATCAGGAATTGGCGCGGGGCGGCAAGCTTCTGGAGATGATGGACGATCTGGCCTTCATCGCGCTGCCCTGGCGCACCCGCCGCCGCACCGCCTCCCCGCCGGCGGATGATTCGGCGCCGGCCGATTGAGGTGGGGGCATCGGCGCGGTCTAGAAAAGCGGTGGCGGCTGCCGGCCTTTTGCGCCGCGCGCAATAGGTC
This sequence comes from Xanthobacter sp. NM-59, assembly GCF_021401125.1. Lineage (GTDB taxonomy): Bacteria > Pseudomonadota > Alphaproteobacteria > Rhizobiales > Xanthobacteraceae > Xanthobacter. Next base: position 32,127 of record NZ_JACBFQ010000009.1, on the reverse strand, counting down.
GCTGCGGCCCCTTCACAGCATCGGCTGTTCGCCGCGCTTGAAGCGCTCTCTCGCCGCCATGTGTCCAGCTTGGACGGAAGTCATGCTGCCGCAGCGTGCATGCCTTCAGCGGCGGCTTTCGACCAGTGCGAGGGCCGCGGCGAAGGCCTCCGCGATGCCGAGACTGCTGGTGTCCAGAAAAGCGGCGTCGCTCGCCTGGGTCAGAGGGGCGGCGGCGCGGTTCGAATCACGCTCATCGCGCCTGCGGATGTCCGCGAGCACCTCGTCGTAGCTCACCGCGTCGCCGCGCCCCACCAGCTCCTTGTGGCGCCGCTCGGCGCGGACCGCAGGGGAGGCGGTGACGAACAGCTTGGCCGGCGCATCGGGGCAGATCACGGTGCCGATGTCCCGCCCGTCGAGCACCGCGCCCCCGGGCTGGGCCGCGAAGCGGCGCTGCAGATCGAGCAGGGCGGCGCGGACATCGGGGTTGGCGGCAACCACGGATGCGGCCTCACCCACCTCGGCTGAGCGCAGCGCATCCGGATCCAGATCGGCGGCGTCGAGTGCGCGCGCGACGGCGGTCGCCGCCGCGGCATCGCCGAGCACGCCCGCCGCCAGGCAGCGCGCGCCGACCGCGCGGTAGAGCAGGCCCGTATCCAGATGCGGCAGGCCGTAATGGGCCGCGAGGCGCCGCGCCAGGGTACCCTTGCCCGATGCCGCCGGCCCGTCGATGGCGATGATCATGCTTGTCTCAATCGATCTGGGCGCCGAGCGCACGCATCATGGGGAGAAAGGTGGGGAAGGAGGTGGCGATGAAGGACACGTCGTCCACCGTGACGCCCGCGTCGCTGGCCAGCCCCAGCACCAGGAAGGACATGGCGATGCGGTGATCCATATGGGTCTTCACCGGCCCGCCACCCACAACCGTTGAACGGCCGGACACGATGAGGTCGTCGCCCTCCACCCGGTGGGCGATGCCGCAGGCGGCGAGCCCGTCGGCCACCGCCGCAAGGCGGTCGCTCTCCTTCACCCGCAGCTCGGAGAGGCCGCGCATCACGGTCTCTCCCTCCGCGAAGGCGGCGGCGACGGCGAGGATCGGATATTCGTCGATCATGGCCGGGGCGCGCTCCGGCGGCACCTCGACACCCATGAGGCGGGAGTGCCGCACCCGCAGGCTGGCCACCGTCTCTCCGCCCTCCTCGCGGGCGTCGAGAATGGCGATGTCGGCCCCCATTTCCTGCAGGGTGGTGACGAGGCCGGTGCGCAGCGGATTCAGCATGAGGTCGGTAAGCATGACCTCGGAGCCGGGCACCAGCAGCGCCGCCACCAGCGGGAAGGCGGCGGAGGAGGGGTCGGCGGGCACGTCCACCGGCGCGGCCTTCAGGCGCGGGTGGCCCTGCAGGGTGATGCGGCGGCCGGCATGGCCGAACGGCTCAACGCGCACATCAGCGCCGAAATGGGCGAGCATGCGCTCGGTGTGGTCGCGGGTGGCCTCGCGCTCCACCACCACCGTCTCGCCGTCGGCGCCGAGGCCGGCCAGCAGCACGGCGGACTTCACCTGGGCCGAAGGCACCGGGGTTTCGTAGGTGACGGCGGCGAGACGATCGCTGCCTTTGAGCGCGAGCGGCAGGCGGCCGCCCTCGGCCATGGACACGACCTGGGCACCCATCATGGTCAGCGGGTCCAGCACGCGCTTCATGGGACGACGGCGCAGGCTGGCGTCACCGTCGAAGGTGGCGGTGATGTCCTGGCCGGCCACCGCGCCCATCATGAGACGGACGCCGGTGCCGGAATTGCCGAAATCGAGCGGGGCGGCCGGAGACACAAGGCCCCGGTTGCCCACGCCGTCGACGATCCATTCGCCCGGCCCGAGCCGCTCCACCGTGGCGCCCAAGGCGCGGCAGGCGGCGGCGGTGTTGAGCACGTCCTCGCCTTCCAGGAGGCCGGTGATGTGGGTGCGCCCTTCCGCGAACAGACCGAAAATGAGCGCGCGGTGGGAGACCGATTTGTCGCCGGGAACCCGGACCGAGCCGTGAAGCGGCGGCGAACGGCGGGCCGTGGCGGGAGAGGGGCTTGCGGAAGCGCTGCTCATGGTCGATCGGGCCTCGGGCGTCGGCACGCGGCTGGCGAACCCTGCCGCGCCACGTTCTTTTTATGGGGTGCGGCGCCGTTTAGCACAGCCCTTTCGCCGGTGCCACGCGCCTGCTCCGGGCGGGATGGCGGCCGCATCAGCAAGATTGTGCCTTGACACCAATCGTGCGAGGCGCCAATGGAGCACGCTCTGTTTACAGCCCTACCGAGGAACTTTGCCGTGGCGAAGCCTGAACTCGGCACCAAGCGCATCTGTCCTGTTACGGGGCGCAAATTCTACGACCTGAACAAGGACCCGGTGGTTTCTCCTTTCACGGGCGAATCCTATCCCAGGTCCTATTTCGAGCCTGCGGCCCGCGGTGCCAGCCGCACCGAAGAAGTGACCAAAGACGACCACGACGGCGAGGAACCCGCCGCCGATGTCATCAGCCTGGAAGAGGCTGACGAGGAGGCCGCCGGCACCACCAAGGCGGGTGCGGCTTCCCCCGACGTGGATATGGATGAAGACATCGAGGCCGGTGACGAAGACGCCTTCCTGGAGGAAGACGAGGACGACGGCAACGACGTGACCGGCCTGATCGGCGAAGGTCGCGAGGACGACGAGGAAGCCTGAAAAAAAGGGCTTGCAGTCAAACGCGGTCTGTGCTTTAAGGCCGCTCTCGCTCGGCGGACATGAACCGCCGGGCTCCCGCCGCGGGGCTTCCCGGCGCGCTAAAGGTCGAGGAACCATCAGGTTCGCAAGATCGCTGCGCGCACCCGCGGCCCGGTGGGGCCATAGCTCAGTTGGGAGAGCGCTTGAATGGCATTCAAGAGGTCGGCGGTTCGATTCCGCCTGGCTCCACCAAATTTCTAATCCCATCAGATCCTGAAAAATGCCGCGTTGGCGCCCGTGCCCTTGAACAAGTGCGGCGTCGCTGGCTTGCGCGCGGGTCTGAATCACTTTTCCTGATCCGCTTTGTCACCCGCTTCAGGGGCCCGACCGGCTCCGCATTAGCGGAGCTTGCGCGCGCGGCGCCGCACGGCACGCAGCTCCCCTGGTGCCACGGCCTGAGGCTTGACGCGGGTCGCGGCCCCATCTGGGTCGCTGCCCCACTCGGGTCATGGCCCGCTTTGACCATGGCGGCACTTGGATCGCGGGCTCGCATGTGGCGCGCGAACGCCTGCGGCTTCTTGCTTTCGGAAAGTTGTCCACCGTATTTGAATGTACGGCCTCAGCGGCGGGGTTGTCAGGTGCGATTCCCTATGGCATTTACGCGCCTCCCCTGGGGGCCATAGCTCAGTTGGGAGAGCGCTTGAATGGCATTCAAGAGGTCGGCGGTTCGATTCCGCCTGGCTCCACCAGTCTCCTTCCAGGGGAATAGCCAATTGAGCTTTTAGCTCTTGGCGGAGTTTTTCAGGAAGTCTGCTCAATTCAGTCTAACTCTGCCGCCTCCGTGCGCGGTGTCGCCCGCGATGCGCGAGGGGGGCTCTTGAGCGGCTGGCGCTCCTGGCGCATGTTTCGCGCGCCGCGGTCAGCGGCGCACTGGCTCTGGAACAGGGTGCCGCCGATGCCGGCGCCGAATGGGTGCAGGATGAGCGACGCTGTAAAGCATGTGACCGTCGGCAACGTGACGTTTGGCAATGATCTGCCGTTCGCCTTCATTTCGGGTCCGTGCCAGATCGAAAGCCGGGATCACACCTTCCGCCTGGCGGCCTTTCTCAAGGCGGAAGCGGAGAAGGCCGGCGTGCCCTTCATCTTCAAATCGTCCTACGACAAGGCGAATCGCACGTCCCTCAAGGGCCGGCGCGGCATCGGCCTCGACGAGGGGCTGAAGATCCTGGAGGCTGTGCGCGCCGAGTTCGGCTGCCCGGTGCTCACCGACATCCACGATATCGAGCAGGCGCGGACCGCCGGCAAGGTGGTGGACATCATCCAGATTCCCGCCTTCCTCTGCCGGCAAACGGATCTGCTGATCGCGGCGGGCGAGACGGGTGCCGTGGTGAATGTGAAGAAGGGGCAGTTCCTGGCGCCGTGGGACATGGCCAATGTGGCCGACAAGATCGCGTCCACCGGCAATGAGCGCATCCTGCTGTGCGATCGCGGCACCTCCTTCGGCTACAACACGTTGGTGAGCGATTTCCGCGGCCTGCCCATCATGGCGCAGACCGGCTACCCCATCGTTTTCGACGCCACCCATTCGGTGCAGGAGCCGGGCGGGCGGGGCGGCTCTTCCGGTGGCAAGCGCGATTTCGCGCCGGCGCTCGCGCGCGCGGCGCTGGCGGTGGGGGCGGCCGCCATCTTCGCGGAAGCGCATGATGATCCGGACCACGCGCCTTCCGATGGGCCGAACATGCTGCCGCTGGAGTGGATTGGCCCGCTGCTGAGGGATCTCACCGCCCTCGACGCCATCGCCAAGAACAAGTCCCTCACTGCCGCCTTCTGAGGCGCGGCTCCGGCCTGCGCGTCGCCCCACCCCCGCGGAGGCCGGCGCTCGGGCTTTTCCCATCTTCTGCCGAAAGGTGCAGCATGAGTGACGTCGCCATCATCATTCCGGCGCGATATGCGTCGAGCCGCTATCCCGGCAAGCCGCTGGCGAAGCTGAAGGGCGCGAGCGGCATCGAGCGCACCCTGGTGGAGCGCTCCATTCTGGCAGCCCGCGCCGGGGCCGATGGCGCGGCGGTCTATGTGGCGACGGACGACGAGCGAATCGCGGACGAGGCCCGGCGCCTGTCGACGCCCGTCATCATGACCGATGCCGCTTGCCGCAATGGCACCGAGCGCGTGGCGCAGGCAGTGGAGCGGGCCGCCATCACGGCGGAAATCATCGTCAATCTTCAGGGTGACGCGCCGCTGACGCCGCCGCACTTCGTGACGGCCCTGGTGAAGGCCATGCGTGACGAGCCTGCGCGCGAGGTTGCGACGCCGGTCCTGCGCTGCGACGAGGAATCGCTGGAGCATTTTCTGGCCGACCGGCGGGCCGGGCGGGTCGGGGCGACCACGGTGGTGTTCGACCGGGCCGGCAACGCCCTTTATTTTTCCAAGGAAGTCATTCCCTTCACCAATGGCAAGGCAAAGGTGGATGGGGTGGTGCCGGTGTTCCACCATGTGGGCCTTTATGCCTACCGCCGCAGCGCGCTCGATGCCTATGGGCGGATGGAGCAGGGAGTTCTCGAGACCCTCGAGGGGCTGGAGCAGCTGCGCTTCCTGGAGCACGGCACGCCCATTGCCGCCGTCGAGGTGGAAGCGCGAGGCGCGGCCTTCTGGGAGCTGAACAATCCCTCCGACGTGCCGCTGATCGAAGGCTATCTCGCGAAGATGGGGATGGAGTGAGGGGCGCCCCTCCCACCCGATAAAAAGGCGAAAGCCGGTGCGACCGGCGCGGGCCCCGTTTTGCCCGCCCGCGCCGGTCGCGCATGGGAAAGACGGGCTTGCTCCCCGCCGGCCTAGCCCACCTTTGCTCGAAGGGGGCGTGGAACGTTACCAGCCTGTGAGCTTGGAGAGCTGGAGTACGAGTTCCGTCTGGCGGTTGATGCCCAGCTTGGAGAATACGCGCTTGAGCACCACGCGGGCGGTGCCCTGGGTGATGCCAAGCTGGCCGGCGGCCTGCTGCAGGGCCACGCCGCTGCCGATGAGCGCGGCGAGTCGCGCTTCGCCCAGCGACAGGCCGAACATGTCGCGGATCACCGCCGGCGCCACCATCTGGTGTTGTTCCAGGGGCACGGCGACGATGAGGGTGCGCGCTTCGCCATCCTGCCCACCGAAGCGCGCCTGCGCCTCCGCCCTCACCGGCAGGGCCCATGCCGCGAGCCGCTGGCCATCCTCGTCACTCAGGACGCACGCGTGGGGCGGCTCGCTCGATGCGCTGGCCTCCATCGCAGCCTTCACCATCGCCTGGAAGCGCGGTCGCTCGGCGGGCTGACGCGGCATCATCCGGCCGGCGGGCTCGCAGAAGAACGAGGCGAACTGGGCAAGCGCGCTTTTGTTGGCCATCACCCGCCGCCCGCTCGTGTCGAGGGCGTAGATGCCCGCCGAAACGGCGTCCAGGGCGGCGATCATGGCCACCTGCGAGGTGTCGAGATTGGCGATGCGCATGGACACCCGCAGCGCCTGTTCCACATGCCGGCCCAGCAGGCGCAGGGTTTCCATGTCCTGTTGGCAGAATGGCGGCTTGTCCTTGGCGCGGGGCACCGAGAGCGCCACCAGATATCCGAAATCCGGTAGCATGACCGCGGACATGAGCCAGCCGAATCCCACGCTGCGGAAGAATTCCGTATAGATGGGGTGGGTCTCCATCTCCTCCTTGGTGGCGATGGTGAAATCACTCATCACGTCGCCGTCGCGCAGGTGATGCTCAATGGCGCGCAGCGCGTGGAGGTCGCGCGTCCACCATTCGCCGTTCAGGTAGGTGCGCACCGCGGCGTGCAGCTCCGGCGCGTGGATGAATTCGGAAGGCGCGTTTTCCTTGTAGAAGAGCACGATGGCCCCTTCGCCATCGACCACGGCGCCGATCTTGGACAGCACCTGCGGCCACAGCTCCGGGGCCAGCGCGGCGCCGTAGATCGCATAGATGACATCGTCGAGCCGCTCGAGCGTTGGCATGGTCATGGCGTCCCACTTCGTCCAGTCCAGCGCGCTCGGCGTTCTGCGCCGAGCAGGGCAATCCTCGATCCTCTCACCCGTGTGGGTGGAGGTATGAATGCACTATATCTCCCGCGGCGAAAGCGGAATTCGCTTCGACCTCGGACGTTAGGCGCGAACGCCGCGCGTGGCTCTCGCCAATTGGTCGATGCGTGAATGCGGGCGGCCGCTTCGAAGAAGGCGGGCCTCTGTGGCGCAAATGCCCGCCGCGGATTTATTTTCGCCGGTTGCGCAATCTCGACGAGCCGCTGCGCAATCGTGGTAGCGGCCTAACGGCTTCCTCAGAGAAATCCCCAAGGAACGCGCGGATCCGGCAGGCACCCCCTGTCGCTGTGTCTGCGCTCGGCGGCATTCCGGGGGAGTGGTCATGGTGCGGAAGAACGTTGGCGGCCGGTTGGCGCGCGATGGCGAGGCGGGCATGGCCCTTCAGGCGCGCGCCGCGGGCGGCGTGGTCTCCATCCGCCGGCGGCTCCTGGTAACGTCCGCGCTGATGCCGGTGCTGGCGCTCTTCCTGACGACCGCGGGCCCCGCCTTCGCCGGCGGGGGCGGACCTACATCCCCTCGATCGCAGGCGGCTTGGGCGGCGCCGGCGGAACGGCCGGCGGTGGCGCGAACTCGCTCGCTCCCGCCGGCGCCGGCGGCTATGGCGCATATGGCGGCACTGCGGGGGGATGGCGGCCTCGCGCCCATCGCGCAGCCGGGGAATGGTGGCGACGGCGGCAGCACGTCTGGTGCGGACGGCACGGGTCTCGTCGTCAACGGCAGCGGTGGCGCAGGTGGAGCACCCTTCGGTGGCGACGGCGTGGATGGCGGCAGCGTTGCCGCGGGCGATACGGGAGCCGGCGGCAAGGGCGGTGACGGCGGCAACGGCAACTCGCCGAGCATGAGCGGTGGAGGCGGTGGAGGCGGTGGCGGCTTTGGCGCCATCGTCGGAGGTTCCGGCGACCTGGGTGTGCTGACCACGGCCGTGACAGGCGGCGCGGCGGCGCGGGCGGCGGCGGTGGGGATTCATATAGCGGCGCCGGCGGCGGTGGTCTCTTCATCTCCAGTGGCGCCGCGGCGTCCGCCACCATCGGCTCCATTGTCACCGGTGGCGCCGGTGGCCGCTCCTATCACGGCGGTGCCGGCGGCAGCGGCCTGTATGTGGTGAATGGCAGCTGCTCCGACATTGTCGCTGTGAACCTGGCCAATGGCGCGGTGGTGCAGGGCGGCGCCGGTGGCGGGCTGGTCGCGGCCACAGCGGGCGTCGGCGGTGTTAGGTGGCCTGGGTGGTGATGGGGTGACCCGCGCGAATGCAATCGCGTTCACCGGTGGAACCAATATTCTCGAACTTGCCGGTGACGGCTCTGCCTATGCCACGATCACAGGCGAAATGGTGGCGGTGTCCGGCGGCACCGACACCTTGAAGCTTTCCGGCGCCGGCGGTGTTTTCGACGCGGCTGACATCGATGCCGGAAATGGCGGGCAGTTCAAGAATTTCGCGGCCATCGAGGTGGCCTCCGCCTGCACCTGGGTGGTGAAGAACTTCTCATCCGTGAACTGGGGAACCTTCGTGACGGCCCCGGCTTTGGCGGTGCAATCGGGCACGCTGCAGCTCGGCAATTCGAGCGTCAATGGCGGCCTCATGGTGTCGGCGACGGTGGCGAACGGCGCGACCCTTTCCAATGACCCCACCGGGACGCACACGGGATACATTTTCGGCGACATCACGGTTGAGGCCGGGGGCCACCCCGCTGCCACGGTGGTGGCGAACCGTTCGGCCATTTCGTCCGGGGCGGGCGCGATCATCCTCCATTCCGGCGCGGTCCTCGACGCCACCCTTGGCGCGTCCGATAGCGGCAACGCCGTCTATTATGCGTCGACGAACCTCACGCTGAACATCACCGACAATGGTGCGATGGGGCTCGGCACCTATCTGGTGATTCAATACGACGGCACGCTGGCCGGTTCCGGCCTGACCATCGGCACCGCGCCGACGGACTTCGAATATACCATCAACACCAGTATTGCGGGCGAGGTGCAGCTTCTGGTGGCCGATGGCGGCCTCTATTGGAGCGGCACCACGACGGGGGGCAGCACCTCCTCGGTTGACGGTGGCACCGGGACCTGGAGCGCCAACGGCTCCACCAACTGGACCAATTCCGGCGGCACCAGCCACGTCGCGTGGAGCGACGGCAAGAACGCCGTGTTCGCGGGCGCGGCCGGCACCGTGTGGGTGGATACCACTCGGGCGCGGTCATCACCAAGGGCCTCAAGTTCGTCACCTCGGGTTATGAGATCGCGGCTGATTCCTCGAGCTATGTTCTCACGCTGGCCAGTGCTTCGGTGCAGCCGGTGGTGAACGTGGTCGATGCGTCCGCCATCGCCACCATCTCGGCGGGGATCGTTGGCTCGGACGGCCTTGAGAAGACCGGCGACGGCAGGCTGATCCTCACTGCGGACAACACCTACGCGGGCGGCACCACCATCTCGGCCGGCACCCTCCAGCTGGGTGCCGGGGGCGCCTCGGGGTCCGTGTCCGGCGACATCGCCAATGACGGGGCGCTGATCTTCAACCGCTCCAATGCGGTGCTTATTCCGGCAGCATCACCGGCACCGGCACGCTGGAGAAGCAGGGCGCGGGCACGCTGACCCTCACCGGCGACATGCAGGCCACCGGCGGCACCACCATCACCGCCGGCACGCTCCAGATCGGCGATGGCGGCACGTCCGGATCGATCGCGGGGAATATCGCGGACAATGCCGCCCTGGTCTTCAACCGAGCCGACACCGTGACCTATGGCGGCGCCATCTCGGGCACCGGCGCCTTGGTGAAGCACGGGGCGGGCACCCTCAAGCTCACCGGGGCCAACACCTATGCCGGAGGAACCACGGTTTCCCAAGGCACCGTCCAGGTGTGGGGGGCCGAGGCGCTGGGCAGCGGCGCGCTGGCCCTTCTGGGGGCGGGCACGCTGCGCGCCAGCAGCAGCTTCACTTTTGCCAAGGGTATGTCCCTGACCCCGTCCGGCACCAGCGGCGGCGGCACCCTCAGGGTGGATGACGCGCAGGTGCTCACCGTGTCCGGCATCGTTTCCGGCGCGGGCAAGCTCACCAAGAGCGGCACGGGCGACCTGTGGCTGACGGGCGCCAACACCTTTAGCGGCACCACCACTGTCAGCGCCGGCCGGCTGTTCATCGCCGGCGGCTCCTCGCTCTCCGATACGGCGCGCCTGTCGGTGGCGGGCGGCGCCAGCCTCTCGCTCACCGATGCAGACGAGGCGGTGGGTTCGCTGGCGGGCGCCGGCGGCGTGGCGCTCTACGGCCATTGCCTCAGCACGGGCGGCGACGGCACCAGCTCCACCTTCTCCGGCGCCATCACCGGTTCGGGCTGCCTAGCCAAGAGCGGAGCGGGCACGCTGACCCTCACCGGCACCAACACTATGACGGAGGCACCAGTGTTTCCGAAGGCACGGTGCAGGTCTATGGCGAAAGCGCGCTTGGCAGCGGCCCGCTCGCCCTTTCCGGCACCGGCACCCTGCGCGCCAGCGACACTTTCACGTTCGCCACGGCCGTTTCGCTGACGCCCACCGGCGGCGCGGGGGGCGGCACCTTTGAGGTGGACGACGCCAAGACCCTCACGTTGACCGGGACCATTGCGGGCCTCGGCAGCCTTGCCAAGACCGGCGCCGGCACGCTGGTGATCGGCGGTGCCAACACCTATGGCGGCGCCACGAATGTGGACGCCGGAACCCTCATCGCCACCGGTGGCCAGGCCATCGGCGACACCAGCGGCGTGAATGTGGCCTCCGGCGCCCGCTTCATCCTCCGCTCGGACGAGAGGGTGGGCTCGATCGGCGGCAGGGGCGGCGTGGAGCTGGCGGGGGCGAGTCTCGTCACCGGCGGCAACAATGCCAGCACGAGCTTCTCCGGTTCCATCACCGGCACCGGCGGCCTCACCAAGACCGGCACGGGAGTGCTGACCCTTTCGGGCGCGAACACCTATGCGGGCGACACGGCGGTGAACGGCGGCACCATCGCGCGGACGGTGCACGTGCTTGATGGCGGCACCCTGGCCGGCACCCAGTTCAGCGGCCTCACCATGGGCGGGCTCGACCTGTCCTCCGGCGCGACCCTGGCGGTGACCCTGGGCGCGGTGAGCGACAGCGCGGTGTTCAACGTCAATGGCAACGTGACGCTGGACGGCACACTGAACGTGACCTCCGCCGACGGCTTCGGCCTCGGTGTCTATCGGATCGTCAGCTATACCGGCGCGCTCACCGACAATAGCCTTGAGGTGGGCGCCATGCCCGGCGGCTATGAAGGCGGCGTGCAAACCTCCGTCGCCGGCCAGGTGAACCTGGTGGTGGACGAGCCCGGCAGCCCGATCCTGTTCTGGAACGGCGCCCACACCGCGCCCACGCAGACGGTGCTGGGAGGCACCGGGACGTGGACGGCGGATGCCCAGACCAATTGGATCAACGCCAGCGGCACCATCTCCAGGGCCTGGAACAGTGGCTTCGCCGTGTTCCAGGCCAATGCCGGAACGGTGAGCGTGGACAACAGCCACGGCCGGGTGACCGCGCTCGGCATGCAGTTCCTGGACACGGGCTATGTGGTGACCGGCGGAGATATCCTTCTCTCCGGCGTCTCGCCCGCACCCATCCGCGTGGGTGACGGCACCGCGGCCGGGGCCGGCACGGTGGCCACCATCGCCAGCGTGCTGAAGGGCTCCACTGGCATCGAGAAGAGCGATTTCGGCACCCTCATCCTCACCGGCGCCAACACCTATACGGGCGGCACCACCATCTCGGGTGGCACGCTTCAGCTCGGGGATGGCGGTGCCTCGGGCTCGATCCTGGGCGATGTGCTGAACAACGCCGCCCTCGCCGTCGACCTTTCCGGCGAAAGCACCTTCGCGGGGACCATCTCCGGCACCGGCGCGGTGGTGCAGAAGGGCTCGGGCACGCTGACGCTCAGCGGCGCGAACACCTTCTCCGGCGGGCTCTCCATCGCCTCCGGCACCGTGCGGGTCGCGGCGGCGCAGGCGCTCGGCAACGGGGCCCTTGCCCTCAGCGGGGCGGGCGCCCTCAGCGCGGGCGGCACTTTTGCCTATGGTGCGGCGTGACGCTCACGGCCATGGACGGCAGTGGCGGCGGACCTTCGCCGTCGACGCCGCGCAGACTCTGACGCTGTCCAGCGTGGTGTCGGGCGACGGCGCCCTCACCAAGGCCGGCGGCGGCACGCTGATCCTGGCCGGAACCAACACCTATGCGGGCGGAACCACCATCGCCGAGGGCACGCTGCAGCTCGGCAATGGCGGCACCACGGGGTCCATCGTCGGCGATGTGGTGAACAATGCCAGCCTGGTGTTCAACCGTTCGGACAGCTACGCCTTCAACGGCTCCATTTCCGGCACCGGCCTCGTGACCTTCACCGGCGGCGGCGAGGTGACCTTCTCCGCGCCCTATGAGGGCCCGGTGGCGGTGGATAACGCGGCGGTGGTGCTCACCAAGGGCACGCTCACCCCCTCGCCCTTCACCGTGAATGACGGCGGGGTGCTCGGCGGCACCGCCACCATTGGCGGGCTGACGGTGAATGCGGGCGGCATCGCCGCGCCCGGCTGCTCGCCGGGAACCCTGACGGTGAACGGGGCCGTCACCTTCAACTCGGGCGCCGTTTATCGGGTGGACGTGACGCCGGCAGGCGAGCACGATTTGATCACCGCCACCGGAGCCGTCACCATTTCCGACGGTGCCGCGGTGCAGGTGTTGGCGGAGAGTGGCCGTTATCCGGCGTCCAGCAGCATCACCATCCTGTCCACGTCCGGAACGCTCGCCGGCACTTTCGGCACGGTGACATCGGACTTCGCCTTCCTTGATCCGACGCTTACCTATGACGCGCAGAACGTCTATCTAAGCCTGATCTACAGTGGGGTCGACTTCATCACCTATGCGCGCACGCCCAATGAGGCGGGCGTGGCCGTGGCGGCGCAGGCGCTCGGCGCCGGCAACGGGGTGTATGACGCCATCCTCGGCCTGCCGAAAGGGTCCGTGGCCGCGGCCTTCAACGCCCTTTCCGGCGAGGTCTATGCCTCGGTGGATACGGTGCTGCTGCAAGAGTCCATCTATGTCCGCGAGGCGGTGGGCGCGCGTCTGCGGCAGGCGGCCAGTGGCCCCGATGCCCTGGCCCGGGCGGCCCAGGGGGCCGGTCCCTCCACAGCGCGTCTGAGCCAGGACCTGGATGTGACCTTGTGGGCCCATGGGCTATGGCGGCTGGGGCAACAGCTTCGGCAACGGGAATGCCGCCAGCATTTCCAACAGCCTGGGTGGCTTCCTCATCGGTGCCGACGTGGTGGTTCAGCCCAATGTGTGGGCCGGCGTGTTCGGCGGCTACAGCCGCTCCAGCTTCGAGGTGGATGCCCGCGCCTCCAGCGGCAACAGCGACAATTACGACGTGGGCTTCTATGCCGGCGGGCAATTCGGAGCCTGGGCGCTGCGGGGCGGTTTCGCCTATGGGTGGCACGATGTGTCGGTGAGCCGGTCCATCGCCTTCTCTGGCTTCAGCGAGACCACCAGCGGCGGCTACAGCCTGGGCACTTCCCAGCTCTTCGGCGAGGTGGGCTACGATGTCTCCCTGGGCGGCTATGTCTTCGAGCCGTTCGCCGGCCTTGCCTATGTGAATGTCGGTGGCGCCTCGTTCTCCGAAAGCTATCGCGCCGCTGCGCTGGCGGTGGACACTGGCGCCATGGACACGCTCTACAGCACCCTGGGCGTGCGCGCCGCGACCTCCGTGGAGCTGTTCGGGCGGGCCCTGACGCCGAGCATGACGCTGGGCTGGCAGCACGCCTTCGGCGACATCGCGCCCACCGCCGCCATGCGCTTCCTGAGCGGGACCACCCCGTTTGAGGTGGAGGGCGTGCCGATCGCGCAGGATGCGTTGCTGCTGAATGCGGGCCTTGCGTACGGCGTGTCGGATGCGGCGACCCTGGCCGTGACCTATAGCGGCCAGTTCGCGACCTCGGCCTCGCAGAATGCCTTCACCGCTCAGTTCTCCCTGAAGTTCTGACGGGAGCTGCGACCCGAGCGTCCGCGAGAAGCAAAGGCCGGCCGCTGGACACATGATGCCAGCGGCCGGCCTCGGCTTAGGCGGCTTCAGCTTCGTTGATGGAAGTAGAGAGGCCGTCAATGCTTTTACGCGGGTCCTTCGCACGAGCTAGCCCCAGCGATGCTCGGAAACGCTTTGGGGTTTGACGCATTCGCCCGCTGCACGCCATCGCGGTGGCTTCGGGCAATGCCTTGGCAAGGATGGAAATTTCAAGATGAGATGTTCGCTTTTCCGGGTGGCCGGCGTGCTGGGCCTGTCCCTTCTTTCCGCCGGATCCGCCATGGCGCAGCAGAAGCCGGCAGCACCGCCCGCGCCCGCCGCCGGCGCCCAGCCCTCCCAGCCGGGCGCCACCACGGCCACCTATCGGGACTGGGTGTTGCGCTGCGTGACCCAGGAGGGCGGCGGGCAGGGCAGTGGGCGCGTTTGCGAGATCGCCCAGAACCTGCAGATGCAAGGCCAGGGCACAGTGGCGAGCATCGCCGTCGGCCGCGCCGATCCGAAGGGGCCCGTCAGCCTCGTCATTCAACTGCCGCCGGGCGTGTGGCTGCCGGCGGGCGTAAAGGTGCAGGTCGACGACAAGGCGAAGCCGATCCAGCTTGAATTCAAGAAGTGCCTGCAAAGCTGCTTCGCCGAGGCGCCCCTGGATGCGGCCGCCCTTCAGCAATTGCGCGCCGCCAGCGAGCCGGGCAACTTCACTTTTGAGAATGGTGCGCGGCGCACGTTGACGTTGCCGATCTCGTTCAAAGGTTTTGGAGCGGCACTTGACGCCAGCCTGAAGTCTTGAGATGCCGTTTTTCACCTTCCGCTGAAGCAAAAGGCAATCCGATGGCCGCAACCCCTTCCAGCGCCACGCCGACGTCGAGCCCCCTGTTCTACCAGTCTCCCGTGCTCTTGAATTTCAAGGAGCATGGGCAGTTCGGGCTGCGGCCCGAGGTCACCTTCGGGTTTGCGGCGGAAGCCACCGCGATTCCGCTGGTCGCTACTGAGTTCGCGCAGGCGCAGCGGCATTACCCCATCGTTTTCGCCAGCAATGAAGGCGCCATGCCGCTGGCGGTGACGGGCCTTACTATGGGGCGGAACCTGTTCGTCGATCCGCAGGGGAACTGGACCGCGGGCACCTATGTGCCCGGCTATGTGCGGCGCTATCCCTTCATCAGCATGGCGCCGGAAGCGGGCGGCGCCACCATGCTCGGGCTCGACGCCACCTCCTCGCGCGTGAGCGCGGATGCGGCCCGCGACGGGGCGGACCGGCTGTTTACGGCTGACGGCAAGCCCACCCAGGTGGGCAGTGCTGCCATGGCCTTCTGCGACGCATACGCGGTGGAATATGAGCGCACCCGCGCCTTCGCCGCCGCGCTGGTGGCCCATGGCCTGCTGGCGGAGCGTTCCGCGCGGATCAAGCACCCCAATGGCGCGGAGCAGGTGGTGCAGGGCTTCCGCCTCATCGACGAGCCCACCTTTCGGGCCCTGCCCGCGGATGTGGTCGCGGAGTTTCATGCCAAGGGTTGGCTGGACCTCATCGTCCTGCACCTTGCTTCGCAGGGGAGCTGGCTCACGCTGATGGAACGCGCCACGGCCGGCGATGGCGCGCCTGCCTCCACTCTGAACTGAGCACGGGCTGACGACAAGACAGGGGCCGGCGGAGCTGCCACTTCACCGGCCCCTTGCGTCTGTTCGTGATATCACGGCTTGCCGCGGGCTGAACTCAAGGTCTGCGAGAGGTATTCGCCGAACTTGTCCGAGTAATATTTCGAGAAATTCCCCAAATTGGAGAAGCCGAAGGCAAGCGCGACGTCGGTGACCGTCGCCTGCTCGCCGGCCGCAAGCAGGCGCTCACGCGCGGCGTTCAGGCGCTCGTTGCGGATCCAGGTTACTGGGGTGCAGCCGAAGCGTCGCTGAAAGGCATATTGCAGGGCCCGGGCCTAAAGTCCGCTGATCTGCTCCAGGTCGGTCATGCTGAGGCGCTCGGCGAGATGGGCCACGATGTATTGGCACGCCAGGCCCAGGCCCCCATCCACGCTGGCGCCGGGCGACCGGGCCTCTTCCGGAAACAAGCGCGCGTGGAGCAGCATGGCGCAGAGCGTGCGATAGAACACGTCGTCGAGCGCCATGGCCGCGGCGGCCTGTCCGTTCATCCGGCAGGCATCGAGGGCGCTGCAGGTGCTGCGCAGCCGAAGATTGAAATTCATCTTGCCGGCGCTCAGCGGCATCACCGTGGGCTGCTGCAGATCCAGCCGCACGTCGTCGCCGCCAAGCATGGTGCGGGCCGTGGCCAGCAGACGCAGCTTGTCGAGGGTCGCGACCACGATGGAGCGCGAGCCGCCGATGCCGATCCGCTCGCCCTCCGGTGCCAGCAGTGCGGCCTTCGCGGGCTCGCAGCGGATGCTTTCCCCATTCACCTGCGATTGAATAGGGCCGCCATCCACCGGCATGAAGAAGGAGAATTCGTCGGATCCACTCGGGTGCGAATGGACGTGTGGGCAAGGGCACTGATCCTCAACCCATTGACGACGAGGGACGATTGCTGCGTGGCAAAAGCGGCCCGCTCGCCGATGGCGTCGTATTCGGCTGCCCATCCCATGGCCCGCTGCATCTGATCCTGCATCTGCAGGATGGAGCGGGTCAGCACCTGGTTCGGCGTCCCGAAAAGCAGCGGGTAGAGGGTTTCACTCGTCCTGGACGCCATGTGCCGCCGCCACTAATCATCTGGGATGGGATCGGAACAGCAAAACTCGCCGGTCGTCTTCCGGGCGATGCTGAATGCTCCCGATTTTAAAGTTTTTGCGGGCGGAAGGGCGGGGAGGGCGCGCCCCGAAAGCGTGTCAGCTCAAGTCGCGAAGCCATGTCCCGGATTCCGTGCAACAGGGGAACGCCGTGGCGGCCCGTTCCCGCTGGATGACGCGCCTTTTCAAGGCGCTGCCGGCAGTGGAAAGGATCACCGTTGGTAACGTGATCCTATTCCTTCAACCTGGACTCGATCAAGCGACATGGCGATCCGTCAGCGCGCCTTGCTGCCTCGCCGAGAGGTTCAGGGGCATGCTGTTTCGCGGGCCCATGCCCCCGTCCGCGGAGGGCTTGAGGGCGCAAGCTTCGGGCTGCGATGCGCTTCCAAATGGCGGCCCCGTCATGGGGCCGGGCGCAAGCGCGCGGTGCGTTCAGCTGCGCCGGGCGTTGCTGGCCATGTAGATCTGCGCGTAGCCTTCCTTGATCGCGGCGTTGATGCGGTCGATCCGGCGGTCGATGTGCTGGGAGAGCACCAGGGCGGCGCTTTGGCCGTCGCGCCTCTTGAGATGCTCCACGACAACGCGGTGCTCCTGCTGGGTGGAGGAGCGGTTGGCGCTGGTCATGTCCGTCTGGCGAACGAAATGGATGCGGGCATTCACGTTGCGCAGCACCCGCAGCATCTCGGCATTGCCGCACAGGGCCATCAGCCGCTCGTGAAACTCCTCGTCGAGCTCCAGCAGCTTGGGCGTGTCCAGGTCGGTCGAGGGCAAAGCGGAATTGAGCCAGGACAAGAGCGAGTCGATCTGCCCATCGGAAGCCCGCTCGGCGGAGATGCGCACGGCGGCCACCTCCAGCGACTTGCGCAGCTCATAAAGATCGAAGATCTCCTGCGCGTCCAGCTCGCGGCAGAAGAAGCCGCGCCCCGGCGAGAATCGCAGGAACCCCTCGGTGTTCAGGCGGTTCAACGCCTCGCGCAGGGGCGTGCGCGACACGCCGAGCCCCTTGGCGAGATCGCCCTCGTTCAGGCGTTCACCGGGCTTGAAGTCGAAGCTGATCGCACGCGAGCGGAGCTCGGCGTAGACCCTGTCGACAATGCTTTCCGAGCCGTCCGCGTCTACGCTCATCGGCTGTCGCTTTCCCTGTCGCTTTGTATGCTGCTTAGCATACAGAGTACCGCGCAAATCAGGAAACAGCAACCGTTCGCCCCTTTGCCGCAGCAGGGTGCCGCAAAGTCTGCCCCTCGGAGCGCTTCCTCCAGCCGCCTCTCGGGCGGCGTGGAGCGCATGGCAATGTCGATATACGGTATTGCATTTCGACCTGAATTCAGAATAATCGACAGCGCGGCCGATACCTGTTGCGTCGCCCTGTCCCGCCCGGCGAAGCTGTCGCAAAGTTCCCCTCGACCATCAAGGAGAAGGCCGAATGTCCATTCAAAGTCCGGATCTGGGACGCGGGCAGCAGGCCGGGGCGAGCGCGCTCGATCACCTTGTCATCAATGTGCTGAAGGACATGGATGCGGCGGAGGCGGCGTTTGCGGCGCTCGGCTTCACGCTGACGCCGCGGGGGCATCATTCCCTGGGCTCCATCAACCACCTGATGGTGTCGCGCGATTCCTATCTTGAACTGGTCGGCGTGCCTGAGACGGGCTTGCAGCGCCAGGAGGTGCTGGACAGTCCGCTGGGCATCAGCGGCCTCGTCTTCGCCAGCGACACGGCGGAGGACACCTTCGCGCGCCTCTCGGGTGCGGGCCTGCCGGCGCTGGAGCCTTTGGCCTTCTCGCGGCCGCTGGTGGTGGATGGCGTTGAACGCGATGTGGCCTTCCGCACCGTGCGCATGGCGCCGGGATTCCTGCCGGCGGGGCGCACCTATTTCTGCCAGCACATGACGCCCGATCTGGTGTGGCGGCCGGAATGGCTGGTCCATGCCAACGGCTATTGCGGCATCGGCCGCGTCATCATTGAAAGCCCCGATGCGGACCGGATGGCCGAGCGCTATGCCGCCGTGGCGGGAAGCCAGGTGGTGCCCGGCGCCGCCGGCTGGCGGGTGCCGCTGCCCAATGCGGATCTGGTGGTTCGCAAGGGCGAAAAGGCCCGCTTCGTCACAGCCGAGCTCATCTTCGCAGCGCTCGATGAGATCGAGCGGCGGGCGCAGGGGCTTCCCGCGGCCGTCTGGCACCGCCATGGCCCGGATGTGGCCACCCTGGCCCTGCCGGCTTTTCACCTCGAATTTCTTTGCATCGCCAATTCTGCACGGAGCCCGTCATGAATCAGTCCGTCCCCCAGCGCGCGCCGGAGCCGCAGCCGGGCCAGGGCGCTTGCGAAAGCCGCCCGGGCGCGCGGAACCGGGAGTGGGTGGCCGAGGCGGTGAGCCGCATCGAGGGCGATATCAATCGCTCGGCCGACACGCATCTCATTCGCGTTCCGCTGCCGAACAATCCGGCCATCACCTTGTACCTCAAGGATGAATCGAGCCACCCCACGGGCAGCCTCAAGCACCGGCTGGCGCGCTCCCTGTTTCTATACGCCTTGTGCAATGGCTGGATCGGGCCGGATACGACAATCATCGAGTCGTCGTCGGGCTCCACCGCCATTTCGGAGGCCTATTTCGCCCGGCTGCTGGGCCTGCGCTTTCTGGCGGTCATGCCGCGCTCGACCTCGCCCGAGAAGGTGGCCGCGATCTCGTTCCAGGGCGGCGAGCCCCATCTGATCGACGGCTGGAACACCTCGCAGGCGGCACGCGATCTCGCGCGCGACCTGAACGGCCATTACATGGACCAGTTCACCTTCGCCGAGCGCGCCACCGACTGGCGCGGTAACAACAACATCGCGGATTCCATCTTCAGCCAGATGACCCGCGAGATCTATCCCGTGCCCACTTGGATCGTGTGCGGCGCGGGCACCGGCGGCACGGCCACCACCATCGGCCGCTACATCCGCTATCGCAAGCTGTCCACGCGCCTGTGCGTGGCCGATCCGGCCGCCTCGGTGTTCCATCGCTATTATGCGGATCGTTCGGTGCGGCGGGTCGACGCCTGCAAAAGCGTGATCGAAGGCATCGGCCGCACTGAGGTGGAGCCCTCCTTCAACCCCAACCTGGTGGATCGCATGATCGCGGTGCCGGATGCGGCGAGCATCGCGGCCGCGCGCAAGATTTCCAGCATCACGGGCCGGTCCTGCGGCGGATCGACGGGCACCAATATTTCCGCCTGCCTCGATCTGATCGGTGAAATGGAGGCGCGCGGCGAGGGCGGCTCCATCGTGACGCTGCTTTGCGATTCCGGCGAGCGCTATCGCTCCACCCTTTATGACGACCGTTGGCTTGCCGAAAGCGGGCTCGACGTCTCCCCCTACGCGGCCCGTCTCGACGCCGTTTTCGGAACCAGGCCCTAGGCCGCCCTGCCTCGGAACATGATCATGCACGGAACCTTCGACTGGACGGCAGGCTATCCCTCACGGCGCCTGCCCGTGTTCGGCAACAATGTGGTGTCCACCTCCCATCCGCGCGCCGCGCAGGCGGGATTGCAGATGCTGTGGCGCGGCGGCAATGCGGTGGATGCCGCCATTGCGGCGGCTGCCGTCATGACGCTGGTGGAGCCCTGCAGCAACGGCCTGGGCTCGGACGCCTTCTGTATCCTGTGGGACGGCAAGCGCCTGCATGGCCTCAACGCTTCCGGCTTCGCCCCGGCCGCGTGGACGCCCGATTATTTCCGCGGCAAGTACGGTGAGGACACCGCCACGCCCCCCAAGAGGGGCTGGGATTCGGTGACCGTGCCGGGTGCGGTGGCCTCCTGGGTGGCACTGTCGGAGCGCTTCGGGCGGCTGCCCTTTGCCGACCTCCTGGCCCCCGCCATCGAGATCGCGGAGGCGGGCTGGCTCGTTTCCACCAATGTGCAGCACAAGTGGGCGGCGGCCGCGACCCTGCCGGACCTGGTCGGCCAGCCGGGCTTCAGTGAGGCGTTCCTGCCCGCCGGGCGCGCGCCGCGCGTGGGCGAGCACTTCCGCCTGCCGGGCGCCGCGCGTGCCCTGCGCCGCATTGCTGAAACCAAGGGCAAGGCGCTCTATGGCGGTGAGATCGCGGAAGCGCTGGAAATGAACGCCCGTGCCCATGGCGGGGCGCTGAAGGCCGCCGACATGGCCGCCTATGCGCCGGAATGGGTCGAGCCCATCTCCATGCCCTATCGCGGCTATACGGTGCATGAGATCCCGCCCAACGGGCAGGGCATCACCGCCTTGATGGCGTTGGGCATCCTCTCCAATTTCGATTTGCCGTCCATGGCTGTGGACGGGGTGGAGGCGCAGCACCTCCAGATCGAGGCCATCAAGCTGGCTTTCGCCGACGTCTATCGCTACGTGGCCGACCCCGCCGCCGCCGCGATCCCGACGAAGGACATGCTGGATGCCGATTATCTCGCCTCCCGCGCCCGTCTCATCGACCCGCGCCGCGCCCAGCCGTTCGCGCCGGGCAATCCGGTGAAGGGCGGCACCATCTATCTCGCGGCGGCCGACGCCTCGGGCATGATGGTCAGCTTCATCCAGAGCAATTACATGGGCTTCGGCTCCGGCGTGGTGCTGCCGGAATGGGGCCTCTCGCTCCAGAACAGGGGCTTCGGATTCAGCTTGAATGAGGGCCATCCTAATGTGGTGGCGCCGCACAAGCGGCCGTTCCACACCATCATTCCCGGCTTCGTCACCAAGGACGGCCAGCCGGTGATGAGCTTCGGCGTGATGGGCGGCAACATGCAGCCCCAGGGCCATGTGCAGACCCTCGTGCGCATGCTGGACTTCGGCCAGAACCCGCAGGCGGCCTGCGACGCGCCGCGCTGGCGCTTCGACCGGGGCATGGCCATCAATATCGAGCAGGGCACCGATCCGGCCCTTCTCGCCGGCCTCACCGCATTGGGGCATGAGGCGGCGATCCTGGACGATTCCTACCAGGACTTCGGCGCCGGCCAGTTCATCTGGCGCATGGGCGACCCGTCGGTGGAGGGCTACGCCGCCGCCAGCGATCCGCGCCGGGACGGCCAGGCCGTGGTGGGTTGAACGCGAGCGGCGTGGGCGAGCAGGTGGCGAGCGAGCAGGTGGCGAACGTGCAAACCTCAGGAACTGGCGCCGATTGCGACGTTCTCGTGCTCGGCTCGGGCTGCGCCGCCCTCACGGCGGCGCTCCATGCGGCCGCGTCGGGGCTCAAGGTTCTGGTGTGTGAGAAGACCGCCCTTCTGGGCGGCGCCAGCGCCATGTCGGCGGGGGGGATCTGGGTTCCCGCCAACCACCTCGCCCGCGCCGCCGGCATTGCCGACGATGTGGAGGACGCCATCGGCTACATCGCCTCGGTGTCGCCCGACCACATCCGCGAGCCGGAGCAGTGGCGCAACATGGTGCTGGCCGGCCCGCATATGCTGCGCATGATCGAGGAGCGCACGCCGCTGCGCTTCCGCCTGACCGGGGAGCCGGACCCTTATGCCGCACATCCCGGCGCGCGGGCTGTGGGGCGCATGGTGTCGCCGCGGCCCATCAGCCGCCTCGCGGCGCGCCATCTGGCCTTCAGGGTGCGCGGGTCCACGCTGCCGGAGGTGTTCACCTATCATGAGGTGCTGGAGACGGACCTTTATCACAAGCCCGTCTCCACCACGATGAAGCTGCTGCCCCGCCTTCTGCCCCGCCTGCTCACGCTGTCGGCCGGCAAGGGCACGGCGCTGATGATCGGGCTGGTGCGCGGCTGCCTGGACCATGGCTGTCGGTTCGAGCTGAACGCGCGCGGCGTGGAGCTGATAGAGGAAGGCGGGCGCGTCACCGGCGCCATCATCGAGGGGCCCGCCGGCCGGCGCCCCATGCGCGCGGCGCGGGCGACGCTGATCGCCACCGGCGGCTTCGAGTGGAATGCGGAGATGATGGCCCGCTATCTGCCGGGGCCGCTGCAATTCTTCGGCCCGCCCCAGGGCAATGCCGGCGACGGGCACCGGATGGCGGAAGCCATCGGCGTGGAGCTGGCCCGCATGGACGAGGCCAATGTCACCGCCGCCATTCCCAAGCGCTATCATGGCGCCGTGCATGGCATGCCGGTGCCCTATCATGCCGAGCCCAACGCCATCGTCGTGAACCGCGAGGGGCGCCGGTTCGTCGACGAACTCGCCATGAATATCGGCGAGTGCCTCAACGAATACGACGCGGACGGCCGCCCCCGGCACCTGCCGGCCCATGTCATCACCGATGCGACCTATCTCTCCATCGCGCCTTTGGTGCGCCATTTCGCGCGGCTGGTTCCCGGCTGGATGGTGAAGGCGCGCACCATCGAGGAACTGGCCGGCAAGATCGGCCTCGCGCCGGCGACGCTGAAGGCGACCGTGGAGCGCTACAACGCTCTGTGCGCGGGCGGGGTGGATCTCGATTTCGGACGCGGCCAGACCCGCGCCCACCAGAAGGCCGATAAGCGCAAGCGGCTCGGCCTCTCGCCCATCGTGAAGGCGCCCTTCATCGCCCTGCGGTTCGACCGCTCCATCATGACCACCAAGGGCGGCCCGCGCACCAATGCCTTCGGGCAGGCGCTGCGGGCGGACGGCTCGGTGGTGGAAGGGCTTTATTGCGCGGGGGCGTCCATGGCCAATCCCATCGGCACCCGCGGGGTGGGGGCGGGCACCACGCTCGGCCCCTTCATGAGCTGGGGCTATGTCTGCGCCCACCACATGGTCACCGGTGCCGGCCCTGAAGGGGCCTGACGATTATCGTTTCGCCGGGTCGTGGCCCGGCTTCCAAGAGGAAGACCTCCATGAAGATCGTGAAGACTGAGAGCGCTCCCGCCGCCATTGGCCCCTATTCCCAGGGCATCGTCAGCGGCGGCTATTTCTATTCGTCCGGGCAGATCCCGCTGAACCTCGCTGGCGAGGTGGTGGGCACTGAGATCGAGGAACAGACCCGGCAGGTCTTCGCCAACCTGCGTGCCGTGCTGGCGGGGGCGGGCAGCGCGCTGGACAAGGTGGTGAAGTCCACCGTCTTCATCAAGAACATGGCTGATTTCGCCAAGTTCAACGCGGTTTATGCCGAGGCCTTCGGCAGCCACGCGCCGGCCCGCTCGTGCGTGGAGGTCGCCCGCCTGCCGCGTGACGTGCTGGTGGAAATCGAGGTCGTGGCCGAGGTCGGCTGATTCCTGTTCCGGGGTGCCATCATGTCTCTTCATGTCGCCGTGATCGGCGCGGGCGCGGTGGGCGTCATCAGCGCCATCGAGCTGCTCAGGGCGGGGTATCGGGTCACGCTCATCGAGCCCGGCCGGCCGGGGGGTGAGCAGGCGGCGAGCTACGGCAATGCCGGCTGGCTCTCCTGCCAGTCGGTGATCCCGACCTCCACGCCGGGCATGTGGAAGAAGGTGCCCCGGTTCCTGCTGGACCCGCTGGGTCCCCTCGCCATCCGCTGGCCCTATCTGCCGCGCGTGGCCCCCTGGCTGCTGCGCTCGCTGCTGGCGGGCTCCACCTTCGAGCGCATCACCAGGACGGCGGGCATTCTCCAGCCGCTGCTCCAGGATACGCTGGCGCTGCACAGCGCATTGGCGGCAGAAGCCGGGGTGTCCCACCTCATTGCCCCCGGCGGCGTGCTGCACGCTTATCCGGACCAGGCGGCCTTCGCGGCGGAAAACCGGGGCTGGGCCATCCGCTCCAGCGTGGGCATCCGGTGGCGGGAGCTGTCGGGCGAGGCGCTGCATCGCGAGGTTCCCGCCCTGCCGGAGCGCTACACCGTGGCCCGCATGGTGGAAGGGGCAGGGCGCTGCCGCGATCCGGGCGCCTATGTGGCCGCGCTCGCCGGGTTGGCGCGTGCGCGCGGTGCGCAGGTGCTGGAAGCCGCCGCACGCGATTTTCGCTTTGAGGCCGATCGCCTGCGCGCGGTGATCACCGACCGGGGTGAGGTGCCATGCGATCGCGTGGTGATCGCCGCCGGCGCGCGCTCCAAGCCGTTGACGGTCCGGCTCGGGGATCCCATGCCGCTGGAAAGCGAGCGTGGCTACCATGTCATGGTCGAGGGCGCCTCGGTGGGGCTCACCTCCAGCTTCATGGCGTCCGACGGCAAGATTGTCGTGCATGAGATGGAGTGCGGCCTGCGCGTGGCCGGGCAGGTGGAGATTGCCAGCGTGGACGCCGCGCCCGACTGGCGACGCGCCGAGATCCTCAAGGCCCATCTGGCCCGGCTTTATCCTCGCCTCGATCTGTCCGGCGCGAAGTTCTGGCTGGGCCACCGCCCCGCGATGGCGGACGGGCGTGCCTGTATCGGCCGTTCGCGCCGTTCCGCGGACGTGATCTATGCCTTCGGCCATGGCCATGTGGGGCTGGTCGCCTCGGCCCGGACCGGCCGCTTGATGCCGGACCTCATCGAGGGCCGCAAGACCGAGATCCCGCTGGACGGATTCGACCCCAGCCGTTTCCGCTGACGCGCCACGCGAGATTGTCACCGGCGCCCGGGTCCGATCCCCGCGCGTCTGTTGACCGCCTGCCCCTCCCGCTCCACGCGGCTGAAAGCGCGCTGCGGCGTCACCTGGGCGGCTTCACCCCTCATTCCGTCATTTCATGCTGCAGTGCAGTCGTGCGGCGGCCGGGGCGACTGCTTCCCGCTCCCGTGACGACGCCTTCTCTCCCCCCCACCTGTGCCGACCTTTGGCGCGGATTCGCTTGCGCGCGCAGGGCCCGGCGAGGGCTGCATCTTCCATTCATAGGCCCACGGGGCGGGAAAATGCGCGTGAGGTTTGCTCAATGTGCTGCAAGGCTCATCATGACTGCACTGCAAAAAGCGTACTTTATGGGCAGGTTGGACAAGATATGTGCATATCTGCGGAAGCGTAAAAAAGCGTCGAAGCTGTAAAATACGGTATTGAATTCGATCCTGAATTCAGAATAATCGACAGCGTTGCGGGCTCTTCCGCCTCGGCTGCTTCCGCAGCCGGCGCAGGTCGGGGTGACCGTGAACACCAAGCGCCGCTGTCCCGGATTGGGGTTGCGGCGCGTGATCGGGGCGGGCCCTGGGCCGCCTCAAGCATCCTGGAAGTCGGGGTCAGAGTTCTCCGCGCGCCGGTCGCGTCCGGCACCAAATGAGGTGGAAGCCATGAACTTGTCTCGCCGTACCCTTCTTGCCTCCGTTTCGGCGGCGGCCCTTGCGGGCGTGCTCCCGAAGGGCGTCTTCGCGGCCGAAAGCACGCCTACGAAGGGAGGGGTGCTGACAGTTCAGCTCGGCGCCGAGCAGCGCATCCTGAATCCGGCCATCCGTGCCTCGACCTCGGTGTTCATCGTCACCGGCAAGATCGTGGAAGCGCTGGTGGATCTCGGGGAAGACGGCTCCATCGTCCCGGTGCTGGCCGAATCCTGGGAGGCCGCGCCCGACGGCAAGAGCGTGACTTTCAAGCTGCGCGAAGGCGTGACCTGGCACGACGGCAAGCCGCTGACGTCCGCCGACGTGCAGTACAATGCCATGCAGCTCTGGAAGAAGTACCAGAACTACGGCACCCAGCTTCAGCTTTACCTGGACGCGGTGGATACGCCGGACGACCGTACGGCCATCTTCCGCTATTCTCGCCCCATGCCGCTGGATCTGCTTCTGCGCGCCATGGTGGACCTGGGCTATCTGGTGCCGCGCCACCTGTATGAGGGCACGAACCCGCTCGACAATCCCGCCAATACCGCGCCCATCGGCACCGGCCCGTTCAAGTTCGTGGAATACCAGCGCGGCCAGTACATCATCGCCGAGCGCAACCCGAATTACTGGCGCAAGGACCAGCCCTATGTGGACCGCATCGCCTGGCGCTTCATCACCGACAAGTCGGCGGCCGCCGCGGCGATGGAAACCGGTGCGGTCCAGCTTTCCGCTTATAACCAGCTCTCGCTCGCTGATCTCGATCGCCTGAAGAAGGATCCGCGCTTCTCCGTCGGCACCCGTGGCAACGAGGCGAACCCGTTCAACAACACGGTCGAGTTCAACCACCGCCGCAAGGAGCTGGCGGACGTGCGGGTGCGCCGCGCCATTGCCCATGCCATCGACGTCGAGTTCTTCATCGAGAACTTCCTCTATGGCAACGGCAAGGTGGCCACCGGCCCGATCCCCTCGGTGTCGAAGGCCTTCTATCCCGGCGGCACCTTCCCTTATCCGTTCGATCGCAAGAAGGCCGAGGCGCTGCTGGACGAGGCCGGTTACAAGCGCGGCGCCGACGGCAATCGCTTCACCCTGCGCCTGGTGCCTGTGCAGAACGCGGAAGATGTTCCGCTGTTCGGCACCTACATCCAGCAGTCGCTGGCGGAAGTGGGCATCAAGGTGGACGTGGTGCAGCTCGACAATGCGGGCGCGCTGGCGACCATCTACAAGGAATGGAACTTCGATCTGGCCACCGGCTGGCACCAGTATCGCGGCGATCCGGCGGTTTCCACCACGGTGTGGTTCCGCTCCGGTAGCCCGAAGGGTGCGCCCTGGACCAACCAGTTCGGCTACAAGTCCGAGGCCCTCGACAAGCTGATCGACGAGGCGGCGTCCGAGATCGATCCCGTCAAGCGCAAGGCACTGTACGCCAAGTTCGTGCAGATGGTGAATGAGGAGCTGCCGGTGTGGTTCGCCACCGAGCGCCTGTTCACCACCGCCGCCAGCGTCAAGCTGCAGAACGACAATAATACGCCGCGCTGGCCCTCCAGCTCCTGGCACGACCTCTATCTGTGAAACGATCCGGGCGCCGCTTCGGCGGCGCCCGGACCAGCCTTGGGACGCCCCCCATGCAACTGTTGAGTTTCGCGCTGCGGCGTCTGGCCATCAGCCTGCCGAGCCTTCTGATTATCCTGGTGGGCGTCTTTGGCCTGCTGCAACTCGCCCCCGGCGACACGGTGGACGCGCTTCTCGCCCAGATGGGCGGCGGCGACGCCAAGATGATCGAAACCCTGCGCCAGCATTACGGTGTCGATACGCCGGCCTGGATCCAGCTTGCCGACTATCTCGTGCGGCTGGTGCATCTGGATCTCGGTTATTCGGCCATCTATGGCAAGCCGGTTGCCGATGTCATCTTCGAGCGGCTGCCCGTCACCCTGCTGCTCATGGCCTCGTCCCTTACCCTCGCGTCCTTGGGTGGCGTTGTTCTGGGCGTCATCGCCTCGCGTTATGTGCATCGCTGGCAGGACACGCTCATTTCCACCCTCGGCATGCTGTTTTACGCCACGCCCGCCTTCTGGCTGGGTCTGATGGCGGTGGTGATCTTCTCCATCAAGCTCGGCTGGTTGCCGGCCGGCGGCTTCGAGGAGATCGGCGTCGAATATTCGGCTTGGGGGCGGGCGGCGGACATCGCCTACCACATGGTGCTGCCCACCATCACCTTGAGCCTCATCTTCCTCGCCACCTATCTCAGGATCATGCGTGCTTCCATGCTGGAGGTGTCGACGCTCGATTTCGTGCGCACGGCGCGGGCCAAGGGTGTGGACGAAACTTCCATCGTGACCCGACACATCCTGCGCAACGCGCTGCTGCCGCTGGTCACGCTGATCGGCCTGCATGCCGGCACCATGCTCGGTGGCGCTGTGGTGGTGGAAAGCGTGTTCACCCTGCCGGGCCTGGGGCGCCTCGCCTACGAATCTGTGGTGCAGCGCGACCTGAATACCTTGCTCGGCATCGTCTTTATTTCGGCTTTGCTGGTGATCCTGGTCAACTTCGCGGTGGACCTGATCTATGCCCGCCTCGATCCGCGTATCCGCGGGAAAGGAAACTGATCCATGCCCGCCTTCAAGCGTTACTTCCGCAATTCGTCGGCGGTGATGGGGCTGGTGTTGCTGGTGGCCGTAGTGCTGCTGGCGCTCAGCGCGGATTTCCTCTTTCCCCGCAATCCGCTGTCCCTGGCGGGCCGGCCCCTGCAATGGCCCATGGCCAACCCGCGTTTCTGGCTGGGCACCGACAATATGGGCCGCGACATCGCCGCCCAGATCTTCTACGGCGCCCGCATCTCGCTGCTCATCGGCGTGGTGGCCACCTCGCTGGCCATTGCGGTCGGCATCCTGGTGGGCGCGGTGGCCGGCTATTATGGCGGGCTGGTGGATGAGGTGCTGATGCGCATCACCGATGCCTTCCAGACCCTGCCCAACTTTCTGCTGCTGCTGCTGCTCATCGCAGTGTTCGGCTCGCGCATCGAGATGGTGGTGATCGCCATCGGCGTCGTCTCCTGGCCCGCACCAGCGCGATTGACACGGGCGGAGTTCATGACCCTTCGAAATCGCGAGTTCGTGGAGGCCGCCCGCCTCTCGGGGCTCAGCGACACCCGCCTGATCTTTGGCGAGATCCTGCCCAACGCCCTGCCGCCGGTGATCGTCTATGCCAGCGTGGTGATGGCCACCTCGATCCTGCTGGAAAGCTCCCTGGCCTTCCTCAACCTCTCCGACCCCAACGTGCCCTCCTGGGGCAATCTGGTGGGCCTGGGCCGCTCCGTGCTCCGCTCGGAATGGTATGTGAGCGCCATTCCCGGCTTCGCCATCCTGCTGACCGTTCTCGCCGTGTCTCTGGTCGGACAGGGACTGAACGACGCCCTCAATCCTCGACTGGATGAACAATGAGCCATCGTCTCGCCGTCGAAGGCCTCTCCGTCGCCCTGCCCAAGGGCGCCGACCGGCCGCTCGCTCTGGACAACGTCTCGCTGACCCTGGGCTCGAACGAGATCCTGTGCCTGGTGGGCGAAAGCGGTTCCGGTAAATCCACCACCGGTCGGGCCATCATGCGCCTGCTGCCCCCCTCGGTGCGTATCCAGGCCGGGCAGGCCCGGCTGGACGGCCAGGAGCTGTTCTCCCTCCCGGAGCCCGCCATGCGCGAAATCCGGGGCTCCCGGATTGGCATGATCTTTCAGGAGCCGATGACGGCCCTGAACCCGCTGCGCACCATCGGCGACCAGATCGGCGAAGTGTTCCGCGTCCACACCAAGCTGACGCGGACGGAGACCGCCAAGCGGGTGCAGGAGCTGCTCAGCGAGGTGCTGATCCCCGATCCCGTGGCGGCCGCCAAGGCGTTTCCCCATGAGCTGTCGGGCGGCCAGCGCCAGCGGGCCATGATCGCCATGGCGCTGGCGCTTGAACCGGCGGTGCTGATCGCCGACGAGCCCACCACCGCCCTCGACGTGACCACCCAGGCGCAGATCCTGAAGCTGATCCGCGACCTGCAGAAGCGCAAGGGCACCGGGGTGCTCTTCATCACCCACGATTTCGGCGTGGTGGCGGAGATCGCCGACCGGGTCGCGGTGATGCAGTGGGGTAAGGTGGTGGAGCAGGGCCCCGCCAGCGAGATCCTCAACAATCCGCAGCATCCCTATACCCAGAGCCTCATCGCCGCCGTGCCGCCGCTGAAGCCCACCGCGCGCCCGCCGTGTGACAACGAGGTGCTGTTGCGGGTGAGCGGCCTGTCCAAGACCTATGGGCGCAAGACCCTGTTCGGCAAGGGCCGCGTGACCCATGCGGTGCGCGACGTGTCGTTCGAGCTGCGGCGTGGCGCAACCTTGGGCATCGTCGGTGAGAGCGGGTCCGGCAAGTCCACCACCGCCCGCTGCGTCGCCCGCCTCATCGCGGCCGATACCGGCAGCGTGACGCTGGGTTCGGAAGACCTTCTGGCCCTGTCCGCGCGCCAGTGGCGGCGGGAGAGCCAGAAGGTGCAGATGGTGTTCCAGGATCCCTTCGCCTCGCTCAATCCGCGCCGCCGGGTGGGAGAGCTGGTGGCGCAGGGGCTGGTGGCCCGCGGCGTCGATCGCGGCAAGGCCATGGACCGCACCCGGCTGCTGTTCGAGATGGTGGGCCTCGATCCGGAGGCGGTGAGCCGTTATCCGCACGAATTCTCCGGTGGCCAGCGCCAGCGCATCGGCCTCGCTCGGGCGCTCGCCCCCGAACCGCAGGTGCTGATTGCCGACGAGGCGGTCTCGGCGCTGGACGTGTCGGTGCAGGCGCAGGTGCTGGATCTCCTGGAAAGCCTGCGCCAGCGGCTCGGCCTTTCAGTGCTGTTCATCACCCATGATCTGCGCGTGGCGGCGCAGGTGACGGATGAGCTGATCGTGATGAAGAACGGCGAGATGGTGGAAGCTGGCCGGGCGAGCGACATCCTCGAAAACCCGCGCCACCCTTACACCCAGATGCTGATCGGGGCGGTTCCCGGCCGCAACTGGACACCGCCGGGCCACGCCGAGGCCGCGCCCCAGTGATGGCGGCCGGCACCGCGAAGGGAGATCCCATGTACGCCCGTCAGAATGGCGATGTGATCGAGAGCGTTCTCGGTCTCACGCCCTCCTCGCCGATCCCGGAACTGCGCGGGCTGCGGCCGATGCTGAAGCATCTGTCGCAGACCAGCTACGCCGCCGCTCTCGAGCCCGAGGAGCCGTGCAACTTCTCTCGCGCCGAGCGGGCGGCCCTGGCCGCGCGCATGGCCGCCGCGTGGCGCTGCGAGGAGCTCGCCACCCATTATCGTGCCCGGATGGTGGCCGAAGGGGGCGGGGAGGCGGAAGCGGCCCTGGCGGACCCTGCATGGTCCCCGCCCGCGCCCGCCGGGCGGCTGGCTGCCGTGCTGCGCCACGCCGACCTCGTGACCCTGAAGCCGAAAAGCGCGACGCGGGCCGATATCGAGGCCCTGAAAGCGAGTGGGCTGGATGAGCGCGACATCGTCGCGCTCTCGGGCCTCATCGCGTTCGTGAACTATCAGATCGTGCTCGTCGCGGGCCTTCGACTGCTGCGGGACCATTGAGATGCAGGGCCACTGAGATGCAAGATCCGGTTCTTGATTTCACCACCGATCCGCTGGACTGGCGCCCCCATATCATCCCCGTCGACCTTGCCGGCGCGACCCCCGAGCAGCTTGACGCCATGAAGGTGACGCCCTCGAACAAGGGCGTTTCGCCCTATGTCCTGGTGCTGGCCCACGAGCCGGACATGCTGCGCGAGCGCACGCCCTTGTTCAA
Source organism: Xanthobacter sp. NM-59 (assembly GCF_021401125.1). Taxonomy (GTDB): domain Bacteria; phylum Pseudomonadota; class Alphaproteobacteria; order Rhizobiales; family Xanthobacteraceae; genus Xanthobacter. The sequence continues at coordinate 719 of NZ_JACBFQ010000009.1, read as the reverse complement.
CGAGATCATGTATGGCGAGGGCGGTCTTTCCCGCGCCGGTCGTGAGCTTGGGGCGCTGGGGGCCTCGGTGGTCAATCATTGCGTCTTCTGTGCGTCTGTGCATGCGGCGCGCTATATCCAGCAGGCGCGCAAGCCCGAGATCGTCGCCGAAATCTTCGAGAACGGCGCCAAGGCTGACCTACCCCTTGAGGAACAGGCGCTGTTCGACTTCGCGGTGGACATCACCACCGATCCCATGTCAGTGACGAGCTATCACCTCCATCATCTGCGCAACATGGGGCTGAGCGATCTGGAGATCGTGGATCTCATTCATGCGGTCGCCATCTTCGGCTGGGCCAACCGGCTGATGCACACCCTGGGCGAGCCGCATCGCAAGGGGTGACCGGCGCACGCCATCGCATGATTTCCCGCCCCGGATCCGATCTATTCTCCTCGCCGGGGCCGCTCCCGTTCCCATTTTCCAAGGTCAACGTTCGTGCGCATCAAGATTGACCCGTTTCTTCCTGCCCTTGTGGCGGTTGTTGTGCTTGCCCTGGTCTGGCCGCAGCCGGGGGTGACCGGGGGCTTTCTCCACGCGGACCGCGCGGCGACCTGGGGGATCGGCGTCATCTTCTTCCTCTATGGCGTGTCGCTCGCCACCCGGCGGCTGCTGGAGAGCGCGACCCGCTGGCAGCTGCACCTGGTGGTGCAGCTCGCCACCTTCGCGCTGTTCCCGCTGG
>NZ_JACBFQ010000008.1 GCF_021401125.1 Xanthobacter sp. NM-59 | reverse complement strand
GCATGGTGCGGCCCGCCACCTTGTGCAGCACCTTCGGCAGACGCGAGGCCATGCGCGTGCCCTCACCTGCAGCCAGCACAACCACCAGCAGCGTCCGTTCCCTCATCATGCTTACTCCCTGCCCCGCTCCAACCGCCCAGCCCCCAGCGGAAAGGCGGCGCTCGGCGCGGTTGTTGCCGCTCATTCCGCCTTGGGCGCGCGCTCAACCCTAGCGAGTGACCGGCGTCCATTGGGCGCTGGCACGGTTCGCCACGCGCACCGGCTCGTCACCGCCGCAGAAGACGCGGGAAGGATGCGGAGGCCTCCCCATCCCCGTATCGCGCGCCGGACTCAGCCCTCCAGGATCTTCGCTTCGTCGCAAACGACATCGAACTCGTCATCTCCCGCCTCCAGGGCAGATGTCGCAAATTCCGACGCCAATGGACCGGTGAAGAACTGCTGCATCACGAGATCCACGCCGAACTCATTAACGTTCCGCATATCGGGTTCAAAGAAAAACCCTCGAGACGGATGTCCGATGATGATCTCGTAAGATGGGAAATAATGAATATCCGCATGGTCGGACGCGAGGTCGCCAGCCACCGCCCGCAACACCGACTTTGAATAAGTCGTCGCAGGCAGGACATGCTGGCCGGTGGCGGTCGCGATCAAGGGAACGGGCGAGACCGTCAGCAACATCCGCGCGCCCGGGTTGACCGACTTCAGCAATTGCCAGAAGGCCTGCATGTCCTGAAGGATCTCGCCATAGCGCAGATTGCGGAAGGCGTATTTCGCCGGATCATAGCTGCCGGCAATGGTCCCTGGCGCGGTGGGAAACATGGTCCCGTCCGCCTTCGCTTCCCAGCCCTCGGTCAGGCCAAGGGTGAAGACCAGCAGGTCGAGGGTTTCCAGCATGCGCCGCACGGCTGCGAGGTGGTCCGCCCGCGCGGAAAGGACGTCCTCGACGCGGGCCTCGCCGACCGGATCTATACCGGGGCGCATCGCGTCGAAGAACCGGCCCTGCTTTTCCCAGACGATTTCAAACGGCGTACGCAGTCCCAACGCTTCCTGCGCGAGCTGCAGCATCTGGCGGGCGGTGTAGACATTGCCGTATCGGCACGAAAAAACCCCGAACCCGAAGCGACGGGCGCCCGCCTCGTCCGTAAAAATGTCCGGCGCCGGCTCAAGATCCATGTAATTTGCGCCACGCACCTTCAGATTGCGCCCCAGGTGCTGGGCAAAGCAACTGCCTGCTGTTGCAACCTTATCGGCCTTTTTCAGAGGCAGCGGATCCCACATGTCGGCCATATCGGCGACATGACGCTCCGTCACCGCGGGCTTCCAAAAGCTACGCTGCGGAAACTGGCGATAGGGATTAACCATTTCAGCTCTCCTTCCGCTTGCGGAGTTCCGCCAACAAAGCGTGGATCTCCAGATCGGCGGGTGCGAACGTTTTGGGCTTGGCCGCAGCCTCGCCCTTTGCGGCCTGAAGGCGGTTCACCGAGCTTTCCACGCGAAAACGGGTTTTCAGCAGCTTCTCTGGGTCCAGATCATCGAGCATGGTCGCCGCCTTGATCCAAAAGACGTACTCCCGCGGCTCGGTAACGTGGCCGGCGCGCCCCCAGAAATCCGAATGTAGAAAAAACCTCCCGGCCGCTTTGGTGCCGGCAATAGCCGCGCAAAATGGCAGCGCGTGCTTGAGGTAATGGTGCCGATCTCCAATGGACTGAACGTAGATGACCGTATTGCTGAATCCAGCCGCGTATACCTTACAAAGGTCACTCGTGATTACGTCGCTCAGTGGCCGCCCCTCTGCAAGATCAGGCCAAGCTGCCTTGCGATACCGCTCAATCGCCAGAGCATAATAGGATTCAATATTGGTCTGCGGACTACCGACCACGGCAACGCTGTCTGGGTCGCCATGGGAGAAGGCCAATGCGGCGAATCCGCCCCCCGAGGTGCCGTGGTAGATGCGCCTGGAAACTCCCAGCACCTCCGAAACAGATCGGATGATCTCAGACACAAGCCCTTGCGTATCGCAGTTCTGGTCTCCAGCATACCAAGAGATAGCGAGGCGCGGATGCCGCAGAATCGACGGATCGGCAATCGAAAGGCAGTGTGCTGCCGCCATCAATGTTTTGGATGGCGTAATAAAAGTAGGCGGATTGCGCGTTTTGCGGTCCAGCGCTCCATGAAACAGAACGAGCACCGTCCTTGCGCCCGGACGAGTCGTCAGGCGCGCGTGAAGCATCACGTTCCCGGAACGAAACGGGAGATCCACGGTAACGGGGCTGGTCGCTGCTGCGGCCACCCGGAGTGCGTCGTCTGGTATCTCTAGCATTTGGCTTTCCCTGCCACCAACCAACCGCAACCGCGCTGTGGAGTCCTTTCCGCGCGCATTGGCTCGCGGCAAACGTCCGGAATCCCCGTTGACGCGTTTTCTTCAAGCAAGCCTACCCGCTTTGCTTGAACTTGCCCTAGTCCAAGAAACCGTCCAGCACCATTTTCGCGGTCGATGCCGTACGTTCCCAGGTGCGATTGCGTTCCACCCAGTCTCGGGCATTGCGTCCAAGAGTTTGGCGCAGGTCCGCATCCCGGAACAGACGCTCAAGGCCATCTGCCAAGTTAATAAGGTCACCTTTCGCGAACACGATACCCGTCTCCTCCGGGACGACCATTTCGGCCAGAGCCTGAACCGAGAAGACCAGAACCGCTTTCTCCATCGACAACGCCTCAAGCGGCTTCATGGGGAAACTATCTTGATCAGCGTCTCCGAGGCGGTGGGCCGCATACCGCCATATTGCCATCGCAGCATCGCCAACGCACACCGAAGGCGACCAGTCTTCATCAGCAGCGCCCCATCTTCACAAAGGCCATTTGTGTTCTGTAAATCTAACGCGGCCTCAGTTGTTTCGCACTCCCCCCCGGACTGCCGTCATGGCATCACTCCAAAATGAGCGAAGACTTCGCGTGCTTGCGCGGCTGTGCGCTCCCACGTCCGCTCCTGCAGAACCCATTTCCGGCCTTCTGCGGCAAGGGACTGGCGCAGCTCGGGACGCAGGATCAGTTCTTGGAGAACGTTCGCCAAAGCCTCAACATTGCCCTTCTCGAACAGCATTCCTGTTTGATTGTGCTGGACCATTTCGGCCAGTGCCTGGACCGATGATGCGACGACCGCCTTACCCATCGCATAAGCTTCCAAGGGCTTCATGGGGGAGACCATCTCGGTCACGGGCTGGGGTTTACGAGGGAAGGGAGCGATGTCGATCAGGGAATAATGGGCTGCGACCTGATCGTGCGGGATTCTGCCCGGCATGATCAGGCGGTTTGCCAGGGCCTCATCAGCTGCAGCCTCCTCAATCAGGGCTGTGACAGGGCCCTTCGCATTTGTCGAGACATTTTCGCTACCAACCAGCAGCAACCGGAAATCGAGACCGCGCCGGGCCAACATGGCACAGGCCCTGGCCAAGTCGTCCAGGCCTTCGTATTGCACGAAAGATCCAATGTAACCGATGACAGGAACATCGGGGGGGATGCCGAGTAGAGATGCAAGCTCTGTATCGCGCTCCTGGGGTACGAAGTGCAACGGATCACACGAGTTAGGAAGCAGCGAAATCATCTGCTCCGGCACCCCTCGCGCAACAAGCTCGTTCTGCATCGGGGCAGTCAAAGTGAAGACGTGATCTGCATAAGTTGCTGACAACGCCTCAAGTCGAGAAAGTTGCGCATAACTGACGGATTCCTCGAAGCTCGGCTCGCGCGAGAGGCGCGTCACTTCCCAGAAGCCTCGAACCTCATAAATGAACGGGATCCCTAACGCCCGGGCGGCGAGCTGTGCAGGCAACGAGGTGAGGTGATTCGAAGCCGCCAGCACCAAAGCCGGACGGAGTTCCTGAAACACGGCCTTTAAGACTTCAGAGGATTGGAACACATATTCCTCCCCTCTGACATCTTTTCGGCTCGGCGAAACGAGGTGGCGATAGGAAATCCCGTCGGTGGTGCTGGTTTCGGGGACATCCTCCTTGCGGATCTCGGTGGTGTCGACGGGAAAACCGGGCCGGGTGATTCCTATCACCTCGAATCCCTGTGCTTGCAATCCTTTGGCCAGACCTTGGGCACGCGTCGCATATCCACCTGACGCGAACGGAAGGGCATTATGGAGGACGTAGCAGATACGTCCCTGGACGGGACTATCCATCCTAGGGGCCCGCTGCTGAAGCCGCGGCTCAATCCCCTCCGGTACTAACGGACGGTTCCAGAGCTTCCGACGGGCAATCCGTAGCCACCTCTGATCCTTCTCCGAAGATGTCAGAAAAGGTTCAATTTGACGCACGACCTCTATGGCATCTTCATAAGCCCCAAGCTCCATTGCGATGCCATAGAGCTTTCGCATGATGGCCGGATCTGCATGCAGATCCAACGCCATCTTGAGCATAAAGAGCTTAGATGCGCCCCGTCCAAACCGCCCCAATGTGTCGGCGGCGGCCACGTATTGACGGCTGACTTCAGCCGGATCCACTTTGGGAGTATCGAGATCGCTCATCGTCGGGCTATACCGTTGCGTAGTTTGCCTGCCCGGTCCACACGCCTCGCGTGTCAACCAGACGCCGGGGCTTCTGCGGCATTGGCATTGCCTTGAAGTCGTCGTGATCGACCAGCAGGACGACAACGTCGCAGGCGTCGAGCGCCTCGCGCGGACGCACCAGGCGCGCCCGTCCTTCGAGCGAAGCCGGAAGCTTGCTGACGAAGGGCTCCACCACGTCCACGCGGTCCGGATACAGCTCCACCAGCCGGGTGGCGATGCTCAGTGCCGGGCTTTCGCGCAGGTCATCAATATTTGGCTTGAATGCCAGTCCGAGACAGGCGATCCGCGCGGGCTTTCCGGTCTCCTCGACGTGCTCCGCGACCGCTTGATGGACCTTGGCGAGCACCCATTCCGGCTTGCCGTCATTGACCTCTCGCGCAGCACGGATGATGCGGGCTTCCGCCGGGGTCTGGCTCACAATGAACCACGGGTCGACGGCGATGCAGTGGCCACCCACGCCGGGGCCCGGCTGAAGGATGTTGACCCGCGGGTGACGGTTGGCGAGCCGAATCAGCTCCCAAACATTGATCTGCAAACGATCGCAGATCAGCGAAAGCTCGTTGGCGAAGGCGATATTCACGTCGCGGAAGCTGTTCTCGGTCAGCTTCGCCATTTCGGCGGTACGCGCGTCCGTTTCGATGCAATCCCCATCGACAGCAAGCTTGTAGAGCGTGCGTGCGCGCGCCGCGCAAGCCGGCGTCATTCCGCCGATGATGCGATCGTTGGTGACCAGCTCCGTGAGGGCATGGCCCGGCAAAATCCGTTCAGGGCAATGGGCCACACGGATATCCGAGTCCTCACCATGGGTATGGGGGAAAGTCAGGTCCGGGCGCTCCTCGGCCAACCAACTCGCCATCTTTTCCGTCGCACCCACCGGGCTCGTGGACTCGAGCACCACCAAGTCACCGCGCTTCAGGACCGGCGCGATGGAACGTGCGGCCTTTTCGACAAAGGTCAGGTCCGGATCGTGCCCGTCACCCTCGTGCACAAACGGCGTGGGAACGGCAATCAGAAACGCTGAGGCCGGCTCCGGCTGAGTCACGGCGCGCAGATGCCCCGCAGCCACGACCCGGCGCAGAGCGTCATTCAGACCCGGTTCGACGATGTGGCTTTCGCCACGGTTGATCATGTCCACCGCGGCTTTGTTGACATCAAGGCCGACTACATTGACGCCGCGGAGCCCGAAGACCACGGCGGTGGGCAGGCCGATATAGCCCAGCCCCACCATGCAGACACAATCGAAAGCCTTGTTCATCTCTGCTCTCCGAACCGTTCCAGCGCGTCCAGAATCCGCGGAACGGCCTTTCCATCGCCATAAGGGTTATGGGCGAAGCTCATCTTGTTCCAAGCGTCTTCGTCAGTTAGCAAGCGCGCCGTCCAATCGAAAATCGCGTCGGTATCAGTGCCGACCAGACGCACCGTCCCAGCCTCGACGGCCTCCGGGCGCTCGGTCGTGTCGCGCATCACCAGGACTGGACGACCCAGCGAAGGCGCTTCCTCCTGAATACCCCCCGAATCGGTGACGATTACGTAAGCGCGATTCATCAGCCACACAAACGGCAGATAGTCCTGCGGCTCAATCAGATGGATGTTGGCGCAGTTCCCCAGGATCCGAAGCACGGGTTCCCGCACATTGGGATTGAGGTGCATCGGATAGACGATGTCGACATCGGGGAAACGCCGCGCGAGTCGGGCCAGCGCCTGGCAGATGCGTTCAAATCCACCGCCGAAGCTCTCCCGGCGGTGACCTGTGACCAGAACCATCCGCCGGCTGCGGTCGGCGAGAAACTCGAAGCGCCCGGCGAGCTCCGCTTCGAGCGCCGGGGTGTCCCGAATACGCTCGACCACATGCAGAAGCGCGTCGATAACGGTATTGCCCGTTACCACAATACTCCCATCAACCACATTCTCTCGCAAAAGCGCCTGCCGTGAACCCTCGGTGGGCGCAAAATGCAGGGCTGCCAATGCCCCGGTGACGCGCCGGCTGCCTTCCTCCGGCCACGGAGAATAGAGATTACCCGTTCTCAGCCCCGCCTCGACGTGGGCCACCGGTACCCGAGCATAGTAAGCACCGAGTGTAGCTGCCAACGTGGTTGCCGTATCACCATGGACAAGAACGATGTCCGGCCGCGCCTGAGCGATGACGTCGCGCAGCCCCAGCAGAATCGCGCTGGTGACATCATAAAGATCCTGCCCCCGGCGCATCACGTTAAGGTCATAATCCGGAGAAATTTTAAATAGATTAAGGACCTGATCCAACATCTCTCGATGCTGCGCGGTCACGCAGACCGAATTTTCGAAACGGGGGTCAGCCGCGAGTCCAAGGACAAGAGGGGCCATTTTGATCGCTTCAGGACGCGTGCCGAAGACCGTGAGTGTCCGCAGAGTACTCATCACAGTTGAATAGCCATCCTTCGAAATTGCGGCAGAGCTATAAGGGACAAGGCCTAAAATGCCAACCTCATTTTGAGACGGATGGGTACCCGGGACTCTGCAATTTTGGAGAAGTTAGGGCTAACACGGCACAAATTTCCTCTGCGGCATGCGGGAGGGACGTGCGATTGGCGCCGGATCCGCCCCTTGAACACGCTTCAAGCTTGCAGGTGATCAGGTCAACCGTGGCGACGCTCGCCGCTCCCCCGTTTCCTGGTGCAATTACTGGAAGATAGCGGGAGCCGATGTGGGCAAGGGCCTGTCCATGCAGGTCGGCGGCACGCTGTACGGGGCCGGAGCAGACCAATCAAAGCGTGCTTCGGACCTTAGGATATCTTGCTCTGCGCGCATTCGACGACCTGCGGAGGACATGATTTCCGCGGCTCAACGCGCGCTGCTGGGCCCACGTCGATGAATGCGCCCACAAGTCATCGATGTATGTTATCATTATACCCCCACTTCTGGCACGCTGATTTGGTCCATCGAACGATTCGCCCCGGCATGACAAAGCGAAGCCTTGCGACCGGAAAGCGCCCGCTCGCGACCTGAACTCTTGAGGTGAGCAAGACCGGCCGGGGCATGCTCAACCGCCGCCAAAACGAGGACGCACGGGCTTTCGTTTCCCATGACCGAGGCTCGAGCCCCCTCGAAGGGGACGCAACCGGCGTCGAATCGTGAGGCTGTAGGATCGATTCGCGCCATGCTTCTTCTTGGCCATCTGCCTCGTCGCAGCTTTCGCCTTCCGGCTGCGATGGCGGCATCCCGCGACAAAACACCCAGGGCCCCGCCTCATAACCAATAGCTGACGACGGCGGCGATGCGGCGCCATCGCAGGTCAGCAGCGGAGAGAAGCCGCGTTCCCAACGCCAATAGGCATTGGAAAGAATATTCGGCATCGCCCCACGCCCCCGCCGCTCGGTTGCCGTCCTAGCCCCTGCCCCCTTGCAAGATCGCGCCTTCGGCATCCCCTTGGGCTCCGGTCATCCAACCGAGTAGTCAGCCGCCTGGCCGCCGACGAGAAGGAGGAGGATGGGCCAACCGACCGGTGCGCGCAGCGGCCAAACGAGCCAGCCAAGGGTCCGCGCTACAAACGGACATAGCGATTTTAGAGGGGGCACGCGGCCCTTCCCGGCCAGCACATGGACCCCGCTCCGTGCCCACGCGCGACCCGATGGCTGATCCGCCACTTCACCTGCCGGTCCACGACGCGCGGCTGGCCGTGCGTGTCGCTCGGCATGTGGAGTTCATTCCGCGCGAGGCGGATTATTCAGCTGCGAAAACAAGTTGCTACCCCTCGTCCGGTCGCCCCCCGACGCGGCGAGCACAATCCGCGCCGCGCGCCGACCACGGCCACCCTCGCCCCCGAACAACTTAGACTAATGCCGCCAATATTACCTTTTTACATAAGCTCAATCATTGCGGTGGTGGCGCGCCGGGCGGCGCTTTGCTCAGGTTGCGGCCTCTGGCTCGGTGGCCGCCTCGAACCGCCGGAGCAACTCTTTCTCGAGCCGATCCCGCTCGCGGGCGAGTTCGGGGGCGGACAGCAGGGTGCGCAGCAGGGCTCGTGCCTCCGCCGCGCCGGCGGCCGCGGCCAAGCCGAGCACCCGGCGCCGGGCGAGCTTGAGCGTCGCGGGGGTCGAGCTGGCACGAGCCGCTCGAAAATATTCTACAGCCCGATCCGCGCAGTCAAATCGCAACAGGATCTCGGCAAAGGGCAGCGAAAGAGCCTCTTTCTTGAGAAGGAGAGCGCGATGTCGCTGCTCGACAGCCAGCACGTCAGCTTTCGATCCGTGATCACGAAGCAGTCGAAGGAGGACTCTCATTTGAGATTCGGTAACGGGGACCGGCAGCGCGATCGCCTCCCGGACCTTCGCCGCGGCCGCTGCCTTGTCTCCAATCTCGGCCAGTGCCGCGCCCAGCGTTAGATGGAGCAGAAGGGTGTCCGGCTTGGCCACCGAAGGGATCCAGCGCCGCAGCAGCTCGACGACATCGCGATGGTGTCCCGCCGCCCCGAGCGCCTTGGCCCTGATCATCACCAATCTCGCGGCGACCTTTGATGTGTATGATTTCGCGGCGTATCTCGGGTCCACCGCCACGCGCTGTTCCAGCATCTCATAGCTAAAGCTATCTATCTCTGCCGCCGCCGCCCGGCTGCGCGCTCCTACCCGACGCGTCAAAGCCTGCGCCAGGCGCCCCATGTAAATGGGCGACAGGCGACGCGTGGAACGAACCCGGCTTCGAAATGGCACGCCAGACGACCCGTTAAGCAACAGGGCAACAACAGTGGAGGAGAGGATGCCCATGTCCTTAAGAAGCCCGCCAGGCCCATGGACGGCGAACGGCACCGGCAACGCCGTGATGGCGCGATGCCGCCGCAGACGATCGACGTGGATGCAATCAGCTCGAAACAACGGATCAAACAGAACCATCACCTCTCCGCCCTTGATCAGGCCGGCATCCATATCATCATGCTGCAAAACGATCCGCTCTCGATCAGCGCCCCAGCGCGTCTCGGTGGGGATCTTTTCCCCATCGATCGAATATTGCGGCACGCCGGCGAGCACCCGATGAGCGCCCAACCGCTCCGAGAACATGAGGGCGCCATAGCCGCCCATGCTCATGCCATAGGTTACGATCGTTTTATATTTTGAAAGAATCCGTTCCCTGTGAAGCTTATCGATGACCTCATCCATTTCGGGCGTCTGCCACCAATGGTTCCAGCGATTATAAAAGCTGATCGACGGTATTTTATTTTTATTCAGGAAAGTCTCAGCTGGCCCGACGATCTCACTAGCCGACTTACCTCGCCATTTGGCACGCCCGTCGCGGGCCGCGAAGCTGATGACCAGGGTGTCTCCACGGTGCTCCAAATGCTGCCGAACAACGAGATCGGTCCCGTCATGCAAAATTGTCTGCTTCCGCTTACCTAGCCACGAGCTTATCCACTTGACTTCGAACACGACCGCCGTCTCCGCATCGCTAGGTTTTTGGTCCGGGCATTTGGTGGATTGAATTAAACCTGAATCGTTCCGGCAAATTTGTCCAGCATTTGGAGATCACCTCGCAGGGCTCCGAGGGCGACCGGGTTTTGGGAAAGACGTGCGCCTCAAGTCAGATGCACCATTTCTGCTCAACGCTAAGGGTAATGGCATGCCTCGGCCAGTGGGCTGTGCCCGGTGGTCTCCTGAAGCCGTCCACCTTCGTCGCGGCGGCTGATGATCTCGCAAGTGGTTCGAGGAGTTTGGACTGTCAAAGAGCGAAATGTCGTGCCCGAGAGCGCAGGCAACGTCTCCGCGCCTCAGGACCAGGCGATGACCACGTGAACCTGCCGGCGCCGCTCCGCAGCTTTCAAAACCGAGGTGGCGTTGGCCGCAGTGACGCGCAACTATACGGCTCCCCGGAGAGGGCGCCAGTACCATCGTAGCTGGATCCAATCGCCCCGTGGATACACCAACCCCAAGACATAGCGGGCGATATCTCGCGTGGAGAAAGTGGCGGAGCGCTGAGCCGCCGCAGATCGATTTACGGGCGCTTTAGGCTAAAATTAGAACGTGTACGTCGGCGCAGTTAACCGCGCCGGGTTGAACGCAAGACCGTATTCGATCTGGAGGGAGCTCTACCGCGTCTCGGCAGGCAAATGCGCTCGATCTCGCTCGCTCGGCGGTCTACGACAAAGCCGTGCCGGGTTCGGTGGTGGATGTTGCGGCGATTGACGGGCTCGACGCGTAGCATCCCACCTCCCGCTCGCCGGAGCGCGTAAGTTACTGTCCCTCGACGGCGAGAGGCGGAGGGGGCCGCCGTAGCCTCCATCGGCTCGGACGAGCCAATGCCTCGACGGATCGCAACGATGACGTCATGCGAGGAGCGTGCACAGGCGCCAGGGGACGGCCGCCGCACCGCGGCCTCTGCAGTGCCACCCTTTGCATGCGACCTGACCAGCCGCTGCTCTACGCCGAAGGTTCCAAGCCAAATTGCGCCGCTCACCCGGGGGCCACGGCCAGCCGAACAACTTCCGCACCGCGCGAGAACGCGAGGCAGCGGCAACCGCGCCTTCACCGCGGCCGAAGAGAATGGCACCCTGTCAGATTCGGCCAACCGGGCGGGGACAGAACGCGGCGCTGCCTTCATTCCGCCACGAGATCGGCCACCCGGCAGCCATGGTGGCGACCAATGACCAGAGGAACGAGCACGACGGCGCGCACCCCGTTCACCGTCCCGGCAACGGCCAATGCTTTCATCTGCGACGCGAGCTATGACCGCGTCTGAGCCGACGCGCCCCTGGCCGCAGACGGGGTCCGGACACGTCGCCTCTCACCGCGAAGCGGCAATCCGCCCCCAATGACCGCGCGCTCTATCGCCGACGCGACAGGTGGAAGGCGTCTTTCCCGGCAAGGGAAACAGGACCACCGTCAAATCCGTCATCGCCCCGAGCGCCAAAACCTTGCGCTCAGCGCCGATTGGATAGCGACGCTATGGCGCCATACAGCTTTTGAAGAAAAGTCTTTTTCGGCGCCGGCTTCGGCTTTTTATTAACCTGCTTTTTTAAGGCACTTATTTCGCTTTTTAGCTTCTTCTCTTGCGTCAAAAAACGGTTGCTAAGCTCAACAATATCATCGATTCTTTCTTGAAGGCATTTTTTTAGCTCAGCATTCTCGGAAATGACGGTCTCTAGGGTAGCATTTTGGCTGATATTGGGTTCGATCATTTCTTTAAGCTCGTCATTTACATAGCTTGCGGATCATCATGCCTCGGATTTTTGCCCGCTCCGGGGCTCATAGCATAAATTGCCCTGCCTTAAAATCGTATGACGAACGCCGCCGGTCCGCGCCTCGCATACCCCGGGCTCACCAGCACACCGACGGCAGCCTTCACTCTACATGTCCGGCGATCGGAACCGTTCTGAGCGACATCCGTGATGAGGCCCCTACAACGCCGAGATGGCGTAGAACACGCATGGAAAGCGGAGCGCCTTCTCTCCAGCAGCGTTTCAGGCGGCTGGAGCGTTTCAAACGCCGGACCCTAAGCTGCCGAAGATACAAGGTTCTAGTCCACCACCGCTGTTCAGCCAATGCGCTACCCCGGCGAGAGCCAGTCCAAAGGGACGAAATGTCGTTGGCTAGGAATCGGAAGCCTGATCCTTACCAAGGTAAAGTGTCGTCCCGCTACGCAATGCCTCCGCATGCCGCTTGCGCCATTGCTCCCAATAGGTCAGGCGCTCCGCGTTCATTGCCACGCCGCGACCACCGCCAGTCGTCAGATCTGTCGTCAGAGAGCCCGCCCGATAGGCGCCAAATACCAGCGGCTTGTGGATGCCCTTCCAACTGCCAGGCCCGTATACCAGCTTTAGTCTCGCGATATATTCACTGTCAGCTCCCGTGCGAGCATTTTCGTAAAACCCGACCCGATCGAGGGTTTCCTGCCGACGGAACATGGGTGATGCCGGGTTGAGCCTTGTTATTGGATAAAATTGGCGCACATAAAAATTTCCATCGTCCGTTATCCGGACCCATTTTGACGTCGTAAATTTTAGAGAATTATCTGAAAGCATCGGCTTTAATTGCAGATGTATCTTATCCGGATGTGCCCAATCGTCGGAATCATGGCAGGTGACGAATTCCCCCCGGGCATTTTCAAGCCCGATATTTCTTGCAACATACGGACCGGAGTTGGAGCCTGTTTTGAACACGCGGATCCGGCGATCGCGCTGTGCAAGAGACTCCACGACTGAGAGCGTATCGTCAGTGCTGCAATCGTCGACTACAACTATTTCGAGATTCTCATAGGTTTGGCCGCAGAGCGATTCAAGTGAGGCCGCGATACGATCGGTGGTATTATATGCCGGCACCACAATGCTAACCAGCGGCCCATCCGTTTCTGCGTTACGCCGTGACGCGGTGATCGTATTGGCCGACAATGACACAGCTCCAGCACGCGCCTCCACGCGCGTCAGCTTATGTGCGTCCAGGCACGTGTTGATATAGCTCAGTTTTTCTGATATTCCCGCCTCTAGATTTGCCATAATCAGGAAAATATCGTTATCTTTCCTTTTGTCATTTGTCTGAAAATACGCATCACAAAGCTCTCGCGCGGCGGCAACATTTCCAAGTTCGACATGCAGCGCGATCATAAGCCCCGGATTGAGAAATTGATGACTGGAGAGGAGCTCGGCCGACAACTCGGGACTATACTGAGCAACAAGCCGCGCAGCTTCCGACAGAAGCTTCGGTTTTGATTCCAGCATTTTCAGCCCGTTGCGCAGAACCGATGCGCCCTCGTCGGTTCTGCCACACGTTATCAGTGACACGCCAAACGCCAACACTGCTTCAGGCGTCGTCGGCCTGCAATTGGAATTGGCAGCCCACTGATAGCAGCCTGTTTTATATAGCGTCCACATCTCGTCATTTGAGATATGACTATTATTTGTTCTGCAATATGCCAATGCATTCGCAAAGCGTTTCGTCCGCAGCAAACGGCGAATGCGAAATGAGGAGATGAGATTTAGCATCAATTGTCTTCTTTAGGAATTCCGGGACAATGAGACATGCTGCTCCCTGACCTGATGCGCGGTTTCAGCATACGACCTGGACGCATGTCATGAAGCTTCTCCACACTTCCTCGGCGCAAACGCTCTCTTCACCACTATCTTGCCGCTTATCAAGGCGCGATTCAGGCTTAGCATCATTTTCCCGCATGCCATCGATCGGCACGGCGTCGACCGGCGAACACCATCTCTGGTGGCGGCGCTCCGTTGGCCATGCCGCAGGATGGCGATTGGTAGCGGCGAGCGTTTTCAGGTCCTGCGCACCTTATTGATATCTAGGGCATTGGACTTGCAATCTCTCGTTCTCCCCCGCTGCGTCGAAGCGGTCCTGACGCACCCCGATTTTGGGCCCGGTTGAGGCAAGGGGCCGCTGGTTGATTTATGGCCTCGGGCGTCGGTGGTTTCCAGCATGATTGTTGCGCCGAAGGCGGCCACGGTTTTCATCGCTTCCGGCGGCCTTGTCTCGTCAAGACTGGCGCCGCGGTAAGGCCCAGAGTGCTCAGCAAGCCGTTCGCCGGCACCCCGCTCGCGGGGGCAAGCTCCACGCTCCCATCGGGCAGCACCATTCTCGGCTGCGACATCCTTGAGCATCGATCCGCCCGGCGCGCAGCTTGGTCGGCCGAGCCTTCTTTCGTGCCGATGATCGGTCCCGCGGCGCACCGTGAGGCCTGCATCATCCGCCTTCCCCAGGTGGTCGCTGCCAAAATCCGGCGCTCTTGCAGGGGCTCGGGTCAACGAGCGTAAACGTCCTCCAGCCGCACGATGTCGTCTTCGCCGGTATAGCTGCCCACCTGGACCTCGATCAGCTCAAGGTCGATTTTTCCAGGGTTGTGCAAACGATGAATGCATCCGATTGGCAGATACGCCGATTCATTTTCATGGAGATAGGACACAACGCCATCTCGCGTGACCTCTGCCGTCCCGGAGACCACCACCCAGTGTTCCGCGCGATGGAAGTGCTTTTGCAGGCTGAGCTTGCGACCGGGTTTCACGCTGAGACGCTTGACTTGAAAACGCGTTCCGATGTCGATCCTCTGATACCAGCCCCACGGCCTGTGGATCCGCAGGTGGTGGTCGGCCTCCCGCCGCTCGGACCGCTTCAGCACTTGCACCAGGTCCTTGACCTTGGCCACCTCAGACTTGCTGGCCACCAGAACCGCGTCACGGGTTGAGACGACGACCACCTCATTGAGGCCGATCACCGTGGTCAGGATCTCCTCGGACCGCACCAGAGAACCGCGGCTGTCGAGCATTAGGACATTGCCCTCGAGCACGTTGTCGTTCTCGTCCTTGGCCTTCAAGTCGTAAATGGCGTCCCACGCTCCCACGTCCGACCAGTCGAAGTGGGCGGCCAAGACCCCCGCATGGCGGGTTTTCTCCATCACCGCGTAGTCAATGGAGATTCGCGGGGCCAGCTCGAAACCGGCAGCGTCGAGCCGCAAGAAGTCGAGATCTCTCTTCGCCCCGACAACCGCGGCACTGGCGCCAGCCAGCACTTCAGGTGCCAGCGCATCGAGCTCGGAAAGCATCGTGTCCAAGGAGAAGACGAAATTGCCGCTGTTCCAGAGCAGCCCCTCGGCGCAATAACGCTGTGCGGTCGCGCGGTCCGGCTTTTCGACGAAGCGCGCCAGCCGGTGGCTGCGGGTTGCCACACCGTCAAGCTCAAGAACCTCGCCGACCTCGATATAGCCATAGGCGGTGGACGGAGAGGTCGGCACGATGCCCAGGGTCATGATGAACCCTTCGGCGGCCATGGCGCTCGCCGCCACGCAGTCCTCGCGGAACCGCTCAGCATCCTGCACCACGTGATCGGCCGCCAGGGCGAGGCCCACGGCATGCGGGTCGCGCACCTGCGCCAGCAGGGCCCCTACGGCTACGGCGGGGGCACTGTCTCGCCGCTCCGGCTCCAGGACGACGTCACCCTCGATCTGGAGCATCTGCATCTGCTCCGCCACCACGAAACGAAACTCATGGTTGGTAATGACGATCGGCGAGGTGAAGCGCGGATCACGCACACGCAGCAGCGTGGCCTGAAATGTCGAGAGCCCGCCACTGAGCAACGGAATGAACTGTTTCGGCATCGTTTCGCGAGAGAGCGGCCAAAGGCGCGTCCCGGCTCCGCCCGCCATCACGATCGGCACGATGGGTGTGCCCGTCATCAAGGTCTCCCAACGGGGCGCCATCCCTCCCCTGCGCAGGCATCGCCGCCCCGGAATGTGCACCGCTGAACGGCAGCCCCCGTTGCGCCTATTTCCGTCCAATCGACCGGAACGTCAACCGCCTCCATGGGCCCAAGCCTGACATGACAAGAGGCTGATGGCCGCGTCGGCGCCCGGAAAATTCCCCGCGGCACGGACAGCCGGGCGCCACGTCCCGCCGGCAATCCGGCGACCGAGGGCATGATGAGGCTCACAGGTTCAGCGCTCAGGGTCGCGCAGCAGCCCGGACGGGGGAAGCGCACCGGAGAGGGACCACCGGTGACCGCTGTCCAGCCTCTTCCCTCGAGCGGTGTCGTGCCGGCCTCAAATTTGTCGAGACGACGATAGAAATCCAACGAACAGGGACAATCGGCGCTCGGAAGCACGGATATGATCCTGAGGGGACAGGTAATTCCACGGCCTCGCCACCAGGTGCCGGCCATTGCATCGCCTACCGCGCGCACCACTGAAGAGAGTCACGAACTCCACAATGCCTGGTCAAAAAGCAGCTTAATATTACTCACGCCCAATGTGCCGGGAATGAGTTGATAACGTCCCGCCACACAACCCAATCACCCAATGAACCTTGATTCAGACGGCAGTGCGATAGGTCGACGCGGCCCGCGCGCTCTGCCATCAAGGCAGCATCGGCGCCGGCCAGGCGAAAGGCGGCCGCCGTCTTGTTCACGGGGCGCAGATCCCGAAAAGAGCACTGACGACGGCTAGCGACCTATGGTCATACCATCTACATTGTGCGCCGGGGCAACTGGCAATTTGCCGCCACGAGCCGTAACCATAACCAGGGTTCCAAGCTGATGCGCGTGGTTGCCTTGGCCGTGCGACGCCCCTAACAGTCATGGTTCATTCCGTTTCCGTCCATCGGCTATCCTTGCAGGTCACGCCATGTGGAGATCAGGTCCCTTCGCCGCAATCCTCGCTGCCGTCGCAACGGTGGCCACTGGCGCCCACGCGCAGGAGCTCACGCGGCTTTATGCGCCGAAGCCCCCGGCCGGCTCCGCCTATGTGCGCGTGGTGGACCTTTCGCGCTCCGGAGCCCTCATCGGCTTTGACGCCGGCTCAGGCATCGCCGCCGCCCAGGGTGAGCCGGCCACCATCTATCGCATCGTGAAAGGCGGCACGCCGCTCAACCTGACCCTCTCCGGCAAGCCGGTGAAGGGCACGGTGACGCCGCCGGCCGACGCCTTTTCCACGGTGATCATCGGGGCCGGCGGCAATGCCGTGCTCATTCCCGATTCGGTCGAGGGGCGCAACGACCTGAAGGCGCAGCTGCGCTTCTACAATCTGGTGCCGGGCTGCGCCGGCGCGGTCGCCGTGGTGGATGGCCCAGCCGTGTTCGAGGGCGTGGCCACCAACGAGACCCGGCAGCGCGCCATCAACCCCATCGAGGCGACCCTGGCCGGCCGCTGCGGCGAGATGAAGACCGAGAGCCTGAAGCTGCCGCCCCTGAAGGCCGGCGACCATTTCAGCCTGTTCCTCGTGCCCGGCCCTTCCGGCGTGGTGCTGGCGGGCCAGCGCGACGAGACCGAACCCTATCGCGGACCGAACTGACCGCGCCATGGTCTTTGCTTCCGACAGCTTCCTCTTCCTGTTCCTTCCGGTCTTCCTCATCGTCTACGGGCTGACCCCCGGGGCGGCGCGCAATCTCGCCATCCTGGCCTTCTCGTGGCTGTTCTATGCCTGGTGGCGGGCAGATTTCCTGCCCCTCATCGTGTCCATCGCCATCTGGTCGTGGGCGACCGGGCTATGGATCGCCCGCGCCACCGGGCCCGCGCGACGGAACGCTTTACTGGTGGGCATTGCCTGGCCGCTGGCGTCCCTGCTCTGGTTCAAATACGCCAACATGCTGGTGGCCACGGGGCAGGCCGTCACCGCCTCGGTCTGGGGCTGGGAGGATGTGCTGCTGCCCATCGGCCTCAGCTTCTTCGTGTTCGGCGCCATTTCCTATTCCATGGACGTCTACCGCACGACGGTGCCGGCCGAACCCTCCTTCGTGAACTATGCCACCTACCAGTCCATGTTCGGCCACCTCGTGGCCGGCCCGGTGGTGCGCTACAAATGGGTGGCCGAGCGGCTGAAGGCGCGCACGTTCCAGCGCGAGGAATTCATGTTCGGCGTCGAGCGCTTCATGCTCGGCTTCGCGCAGAAGGTGCTGATCGCCGACACGCTGGCGCCCCTGGTGGATGCCGGCTACGCCCTCGCCCACCCCACCACGGCGGACGTGGCGCTGGCCGTGACGGGCTACACCCTTCAGCTTTATTTCGATTTCTGCGGCTACAGCGCCATGGCCATCGGCCTCGGTCTGATGGTGGGGCTGAAGTTTCCGGAAAACTTCGACAATCCCTATCTGTCCACGTCCCTGTCCGAGTTCTGGCGGCGCTGGCACATCTCCCTGTCCAGCTGGCTGCGCGACTATCTCTATATTCCCCTTGGCGGAAATCGCGGCTCCACCGCCCGCACCTCCGCCAACCTCGTCATCACCATGGGTCTTGGCGGCCTGTGGCATGGGGCGAGCTGGACCTTCCTCGCCTGGGGCCTGTGGCACGGGTTCGGCCTGATGGCCGGGCGGGTGTGGACCCATCGTTCCCTGCCCGCCCTCGGCCCACTGCTCGGCCATGGGCTGACCCTGTTGTTCGTGATGGTGGGCTGGGCCCTGTTCCGCGCGCAGAACTGGGGGGAGGCCGCCACCATCTTCTCGGGCCTTGTGGGCGCGAACGGCCTCACCCTGTCGCCCGCCATGGGCGCGGCAGTGCGGCCGGTGGAGATTCTCGCCCTCGTGGTCGGCGTCGGCTTCGTCTATCTGCCGAAGGTGCTGCGCATCGATCCCGCCGCGCCCGAGCCGGGCCACGCCTTGCGGGCCTGGGCCGCCCTGCCCCTGTTCCTGTTCGCGCTGCTGGTGCTGCAAGGGCGTACCGTGGTGCCCTTCCTCTACTTCCAGTTCTGAGGCAGGAGCGCCACCATGACAGGGCTTGCCCGCATCCTCGCCACCCTCGCCTTCCTGGGTCTGATGCTCGTCGGGCTCGGCTTCGTCGTGGTCCACATGGCCGGCCCCGCCGGCGGGCGCATTGCCGAACAGGCGAGCGTCACCGCGGTGCTGAACGGCTCCCTCACCGCCGCCATCGACAAGACGGTGGTGAGCGCCCTGCCGACCATGCCGGGGCTGGAGGATGTGGTCTCCGGCCTGTCCTATCGCATGCTGGGCGACGCGGGACCGCAGGTGCGGGCCGGCTGCCCCGGCTGGCTGTTCCTCGCCGAGGAGCTGGTGGAGACCCGCAGCGGCGAGGCCCACCTGGCGGACCGGCTGCGGCTCGCCGCCAAGATCAAAGCCGCCGTTGAGGCGAAGGGGGTGGCGCTGGTGGTGCTGCCGGTGCCCGACAAGGCGGACCTTTCCCGCTCCACCCTGTGCGGCCTACCCGTGTCCGACCAGGCCCGCGCGCGCGCAGACGCGTGGCGGCAAAGAAGCACCGGCCTGGGTCTCGATCAGGTGGATATCGCCGCCGACTGGCCCTCCGGCGCCTTCCTGCGCACCGATACCCACTGGAACGACGATGGCGCCGCCTTCGCCGCCCACCGCGTGGCGCGGCACGTCGTGGCCCGCCTTGGCCCCGGCGATCTGCCGGCCCGCGTGGTGGTGGGCGAGCCGAAGGATCGCATCGGCGACCTGATGCGTCTGGCCGGCCTCGCCCGCTCCTGGCCCTGGTCCGGACCGCCGCCGGACCGCCAGCCGGAGGTGACGACCGAATTTACCCGCTCCGGCGGCCTGCTCGATGACGTGCCCGCCCCCACCGTGCTGCTGGCGGGCTCCTCCTATTCCCGCAATTCGGGCTTTCTCGACTATCTTCAGGACGCGCTGGACCGCGAGGTGGCGCAGAAAAGCCAGGACGGGGGCGGCTTTGCCGGGCCCCTGCTCGACATCCTCACCAAAGAGCCCGCCCTTCTGGACCAAACCCGGCTGGTGGTTTGGGAATTTCCCATGCGGGTGCTGACCCAGCCCCTGACCCCGGCGGAACGCAACTTTCTGGGAGACGACAGATGACGCAATCCTTCCCGCGACCTCTGGGCACCGCCTTGAAGCTGCTGCGCGGCGCCGCGCTGGCGGTCAGCCTCGCCACCGCGGGCCTCGCCGCCGCCACCCTCCCCGCGGCGGCGCAGAACGGCGTCATCCAGGGCCAGGGCGGCTGGCTGTTCCCGGGCTGGGAAAGCCTCACCGTGCTCGACAAGGCCGGCATCGCCCGCACCATCGGCCTGCTGAAGGACACCCAGACCGCCCTTGCGGCCAAGAATATCAAGCTGATGCCCATCGTGGTGCCGCTGAAGGCCAGCTTCTACACGGACAAGCTGCCCAACGGCACGCGTATTTCCGCAGAGGTGGCCGGCCAATACGATTATATCCTGGCTGAGCTGAAGAAGGCCGGGCTCGACACCGTGGACCTGCGCCCGGCGCTGAAGTCGGTACAGACCGGCAAACAGGTCATCTTCTATCGGGCCGACTATCACTGGAGCGCGTGGTCCGCGGAAGCGGCCGCCGATGCTGTCGCGCAGGCCATCAAGGCCAGCAGCGTCAAGCTGGCAGGAGCTGCCGGCAGCGGCGACAAGCTCGGTTCCTGGGTCACCCAGCGCCATATGGGCGACCTGGCCGAACGCTTCCTCACCCCCGACCAGCAGAAGCAGGTGGGGCCCGACCTCTACACCGTGCGCGTCCAGCCCGAGGCGAAGGGCGGCCTGGTGGATACGGCCAGCGCGCCTGTGCATGTGGTGGGCAACAGCTTCGTTCAACCCTATCTCGGCTTCCCGCAGAAGCTTTCAAGCGCTCTCGACCGGCCGGTGGCGCTGACCTGGAACCCCGGCAATGTCGGCCCCTGGGTGACCTTCCTGCAGTTCGCGAGCGCCCCGGACTTCGCCCGCAATCCGCCGCAGGTGGTGGTGTGGCAGTTCAATGAGGGGCCCTTCCACTCCTCGCCCGAGGCCACGGACCAGTGGGATGCCTCCTCCATCATGACCTCGCAGCAGTTCCGCGACCGGATGCAGGCCGCCGTGGCGAAATAGAGCCGCCGGCCGGAAACTTTTTCTTAACCTTGCGGCCCCACCCGGGTGCCGCCGCGTTCGAGGGGAGGTCCACCGACCTCCCCTTTTTGCTGCGCGGACGCGTAACATCTTGTTTTTGAAGGCGCTGCGGGATTTGACCCCGGCGGGTGCGCTGGCCGCCGCCTTAATGACGGGTAAAGATCGCAATTGGCTTTTTACTTTAGATTAACATTCGAATACTTGTTAAGGTTAACTGCTGTTTAAGTAATCTCGGCGATGGTAGCGTCATGACGACCGCTATCTCCCTCCCCCCTGCCCTTCCGCCCGCGCTCCATTGGGAGAGCCCGCGGCTCCCGAGGCGCCTTGCCTTGGGCTTGATGCTGGCCGCTTCGGTCAGCGTCGTCACCCTGGGCACGGCGGGAAATGCGGGCGCACAGCCCAGTGGGCAGCCGGTGCTCGGCGCACCGGCGCCAGCCGCTCCCACACCCTCGCCGGCCACGGCGGCGCCGAGCCTGCCAAGCCCGCCGGCGGCGGCTGCGCCTGCGACCAGCATGCAGCCGGTTCCCCCCTCCCTCACCGGTGCGGCGTGGAACACGGCGAATCAGGCCTACCAGGCCTTCCAGCAGAAGAATTTCGCCCGTTCGGCCTATCTCGCCCGCGAGGTGCTGCGGCTGCGGCCGGATTCAGCGGCGATGTGGCTGCTGCTGATGGATTCCCTCGATGGGGAGGGCAAGCTTGCCGAATCGGTGGCGGCGGGCAACGAGGCCGTCGCGGCGGGTGTCGACGACCAGTCGATCCGCGCCCGCCTGAAGGCGCAGAGCAAGATGCTCGCGCAGGCCCCCTCTCTTGCCGCCAACAAGGCGCTGGAGGCGAACGACCCGGCCAAGGCCGCCGACGAGGCGCGCAAGGCCATCATGCTGGTTCCTGACGACCTCAGCTACCGCATGCTGCTGGTCTACGCTTTGATCGCGCAGAAGAATTACGAGGCGGCAGAGCGGGCCGCCAGCGACGCCGTGGAGGTGGACCCGCGCTCGTTCCTGCCGCGCAGCCTGCGCGGCTTCCTGCGCGTGCGCCTCGGCCAGGTGGCGGACGGCGAGCGCGACTTCGACGAGGCGCTGAAGGATGAGGTGCTGTCCGGCGACACGGAACGCGACGCGCGCCTGGTGGCGGCGGACGCCGCCCTGTCCGTCGGCCACGTGGACCGCGCCATGAAGATCCTGGAGCCGCTGGCCAATAGCGGCAACAGCGCGGTGCTGGCTCGCCTCTCGGTGGCGCGGGCGGTGCAGAAGAATCCCCGCATCATGCCCGAGAAGGCGAACCAGAGCCTTCCGGTGCCGTTCCAGAAGTGCGTGGACACCCCTTATGGGCCGTCCTGCTCCCTGGTGCCCGCAGACGCCCCGCCCGGCAGCGGCGTCACCGACACCCCCGGCTTCTATGCCGCCCAGGATGCGTTCGAGGCCTATCGCAAGGGCGATGACGCCACGGCGGAAAAGCGCATCCGCGAGGCGCTGCAGTTCAATCCGCACAACGGCGCCTGGCACCGCCTGCTGATCGACTCCCTGGAGCGTGCCGGCAAGCTGAAGGAGCTGGAAGCCGCCATCAACGACGCGGTGGCCAAAGCGGGCGACGATCCCTCGCTCCAGGCCCTGCGCGCCGTGACCGACAAGCGCATCGCCGAGCCGGACGCGGCCCAGGCCATCAAGGAACTCACCGCCGGACGGCCCAAGAACGCCGCCGCGCTCGCCCGCAAGGCGATGGAGCGCGCGCCCAGCGTCATGCCTTTCCGCCTCATCCTCATCAATGCCCTGATGGCCTCCGGCCAGATGCAGGACGCCCAGAACGAGGCCGCCGCCGCGGTCAAGGAAGACGAGAACGACCCGCTGCCACGCGTGCTGGACGCCTGGCTGCTGGACAAGCTCGGCCGGCGCGACGAAGCGGTGGCGGAGTTCGAAAAGGTGCTCGCCTCCAACATCCTCACCGACGTGGAGGAGGTGAATTACCGCCTCATCGCCGCCAATGCCGCGCTCGCCGCCGGACAGGGCGAGGAGGCGCTGAAGATCCTGCAGTCGCTGGACGATTCCAAGAACAAGGACGTCACCGCCTATCGCCGCACGGCGGAAGCCCTGGTGAAGACGCCCAACATGAAGCGCCCGGCGCTGGTGTCGCCCACGGTGTTCTGCCAGCCCACCAAATATGGCGTCATCTGCTCGGTCTTCTTCGGCGCTCCGGGGGGACCGGGAGGCGCGGGCCTGAACCCGGCCAGCCCCGGCTATGCCGCCGCCAGCGCGGCCTACACCGCCTTCGGCCGGCGCGATTATGCGACCGCCATCCGCGAGATCCGCAAGGCGATCGACGCCGAGCCCGGCAACAGCAACTATCGCATGCTGCTGATGAACGCGCTGATGGCCTCCGGCCGCTATGCGGAGGCCGAGCGGATTCTCGACCAATTGCTGGCGGCGAGCCCGCGTGACGCCACCTTGCTGGTGCAGCGCGGCAATCTGCGCATGCAGGCCCACCAATATGGCGCCGCCATCCGCGACTTCCGCGCGGCGCTGGCCTCCGGCCGCCTGCCGGCCGCCCAGGCCCGCATGGTGCGCTTCTCGCTGGTGGATGCCGCCCTTCAGGTCAAGGACCCGGAACTGGCCCTCTCCATTCTCCAGCCCATGGCGAACGAGCAGAGCTATGACGTGCAGACCCGCCTGGGCTACACCTATCTCGCGCTCGGCGAGAAGGAGCAGGCGCTTGCCGCGTTCGAGACGGCATCGCGCCTCGCCCGGAGCCGCGAGCAGCGCAACGCCATGCTCACCGCCCGCGTCAACCTGCTGGTGCAGCTCAACCGGAAGGACGAGGCGCGCGTGCTGTTCGTCGCCGCCTATGAGCGCGGCGACCTGCGCAACATGCGCACCGTCGACCTCGCGGTGCTGGCGAGCCAGGCGGGCGAGGACGATCTGGCCTTCCAGCTCTTCCAGCAGGCCAACGACAAGTGGCAGCTGCGCGGCACCAACCTCATCAATGCCGCCTACAATGCCCGGCGCACCTACAACAACGCCACCGCCGTGGACTATTTCAAGCGGGCCATCGACGAGAACCGCAAGGGTGATTTGCCGCTTGATCCGCAATATGTCTTCGGCCTGCGGCGCGAAGTGGCGGAGCTGAGCCGCACCTGGGGCGCCTACGCCTCCATCAGCTATGGCGCGGTGGGCGTGGCCCCGGGCTCCTATTACGCGCCGCCGACCAATGGCGCCTATCACACCCTCAGCGCCGGCGGAGAGCTCTACTGGCGTCCGCCGGGCATCGGCTATCGCGACGGCTCCACCTTCGAGCTGTTCGTGCGCGGCTTCACCACGCTCTATGATGAGAATGGCGGCGCCACCGGCTTCAACACCTTCCAGGGCAGCGTGGGCGCCCGCTGGAAGCCGTTCAAGACCGAGAACCTGGTGCTGGAGGCGTCCTACCTCTTCCCCACCGGCGGCACCTCGCGAGAGGATGTGCTGCTGCGCGCCGCCTATTCCAGGGGCGAGGGCACCGACCTGCGCGTGGACGAGCCCAACTGGCGCGCCTGGCAGATCTATGCCGACTACAACTACTACACCATGCTGCCGGAAACGGTGGCGAGCTTCGAGCTGCGCTACGGCCATGCCTTCCGGCTGGACCCCATCAGCGACCACCTGGTGTTCTGGCCGTTCGTCGCTCTCGGCGGCGCCTATGACAATGGCTACGAGACGCCATTCGCCCTCGGTGTCGGCCCTGGCGCCACGCTGCGCTACTGGTTCAACGAGGACGAATATCAGGCGCCCCACTCGTATCTGGACCTCATGGCCCAGTACCGCTTCAAGCTCGCCGGCGACGATCGCGCCGAGGGCATCTTCGCCGGCGCCTTCCTCTCCTATTAGGAAGGCTCTGGCGGCGGGCTGGAACAACCGGCACGAGACGGGGGCCCTGGCGGGTCCCCGTTTGCATTTCGCCCACGCGTTGACCGCACGGCGAAGCAGGCGCCACAGCTCCCTCGCGGCATTCCAGCACCGGCGAGCGGGCCAAGGGGGGCCCAAGAGGCGCGCTCTTGCGGCGACTTCTTGCGGCAGGTCAAGGCGAATTCGCCCGCAGGGGGCACATGGATGGGCTAAGATAATTTCGTCAGCCCCGAGACGATGTGATGACTGCCCCTGCCCCCCTTGATGCCTCCACCCTGCTCGCGCGCTACGGGCGCCCCGTTCCGCGCTACACCTCCTACCCCACGGCGCCCCACTTCACGCCTGCCGTGACGGGCGAGACCTATGCCCGATGGCTCTCCGCCATTCCCGCGGGCGGTGAGGTTTCGGTCTACGTGCATGTGCCGTTCTGCGCCGAGCTGTGCCTCTACTGCGGCTGCCAGACGGCGGTGGTGCACAATGCCAAGCCCGTCAGCGCCTATGCGGAGCGGCTGGAGGAAGAGATTGCGCGGGTGCGCGCGCACCTGCCCGGCCCGCTCCGGCTGAAGCACCTGCATTTCGGCGGCGGCACCCCGACCATGCTGGCCGATGCGGACTTCGCCCGCGTGATGGGCGCGCTGCGCCGCGCCTTCGACTTCGCGCCCGATGCGGAGATCGCCATCGAGATCGACCCGCGCACCATGGATGCGGACAAGGTGGCGGTGCTGGCCCGCGAGGGCTTCAACCGCGCCAGCCTCGGCGTGCAGGACTTCGAGGAGAAGGTCCAGGACGCCATCGGCCGGCGCCAGTCCTATGCCGACACCAAGGCGGTGGCCGATGCGCTGCGGGCGGCCGGCATCACCGCCATCAATCTCGACCTCATGTACGGCTTGCCGCACCAGACCGCCGCATCGGTGCGGCAGACGGTGGAACAGGCGCTCGGCCTCGATCCGGATCGCATCGCCGTCTTCGGCTACGCCCATGTGCCGTGGATGAAGAAGCACCAGACCCTCATTCCCGAGGCGGACCTGCCGGGCGCCGACGAGCGCCTGGCCCAGGCGGAGCTGGTGTCGCAGGTTCTCACCGCGCACGGCTATCGGGCCGTGGGGCTGGACCATTTCGCCCGCGCCAGCGACCCCATGGCCCAGCGTGCCGAGGCCGGCACCCTGAAGCGCAATTTCCAGGGCTACACCACCGACGACGCACCGGTGCTGCTGGGCTTCGGCGCCTCCTCCATCGGCGCGCTGCCGCAGGGCTATGTGCAGAACGTGTCTTCCACCGCACAATGGCACAAGGCCATGGAGGAGGGCGGGCTACCCATCGCCCGGGGCATCGCCCTCAATGAGGAAGACCGGCTGCGCCGCGCCGTCATCGAGCGGCTGATGTGCGACCTGAAGGTGGACCTCGACGCCCTCGCCATCACCCATGGCTTCGATGGCGCCCTGTTCGATGCGGAGCTGGAACGGCTCGAGCCGCTGATCGCGGACGGCCTGGCGGTGCGCCACGGCCGTGTCGTGGAAGTGCCTGAGGCCGCGCGGGCCTTCACCCGCGTGGTGTGCGGGGAGTTCGACCCCCGCCTTCGCGCCGCCCGGGCCCAGGAGCCGGAAAAGAAAAGGCACGCCGCTGCGGTGTAACGCAGGACGTGCCGAGGAAAAGTGCGGCGGTCGATTGCGCCTCCGCCGCACATCGGGGCGCCCCCCGTTGGTGAAATGCGTCAGGCCCGAATGATGGCCGTCTTGAAACCTCTTCGCGGAACGGGAACTCTTCCGCTCACGCGCCGCGTCTACCCGCGAAGCCCCAGCCGTCAGGCGTTGAGGCCGCGCAGCGCGCTGCTGTCCTTCAGGAGCACCCGGCGCGAGGACGGCAGGGCGATGGCCGCAGTCTCCTCAAGATGCGTCAGGGTGCGCGAAACGGTCTCGATGGTCAGGCCGAGATAATCGGCAATGTCCTGGCGGGACATGGGCAGGGTCACTTCCGTGCCGCCGGTGGCGGAGCGCTGCGCCATGTCGAGCAGGAAGGTGGCCACACGCTCCTGCGCGGTCTTGCGACCCAGCACCAGGAGGTGGTTCTGCGCCCGCGTGAGCTCGGCGGCGGTCAGCGCCCAAAGGGCATGGGCGAGGTCGGAATCGTCGCTGGCACGGGCGAACAGGATGGAGCGCTTCACCCGCACCACCTTGCACTCACTCACCGCCTCCGCGGAGAAGCGATGCCGGGCCGCCGTCTCCCAGCCG
This sequence comes from Xanthobacter sp. NM-59, assembly GCF_021401125.1. Lineage (GTDB taxonomy): Bacteria > Pseudomonadota > Alphaproteobacteria > Rhizobiales > Xanthobacteraceae > Xanthobacter. The sequence continues at coordinate 236,768 of NZ_JACBFQ010000008.1, read as the reverse complement.
AACACGTCGCCGGCGAGGCAGAAGGTTTCGATCTGGCGGCGGCCGTCGCCCAGGAGCTTGCAGATCCGCACGGTGCCCGAGAGCACCACGAAGATGTGGTCGGCCGCGGCGTCCTCGGCGAAGATTTCGCAATTGCGGTCGAAGGAGGTCACGACTCCGAGACTGGCGAGCAGTTCGCGCGGGCTGCGCGGGCTCGGCTCCTCGCTCCACTGGGCAGACGGCAGCGACGGGACGTAGGCCGTCTGAGTCATTGCGGCAGCGGGGCTCGGCATCGGAAAAACCCTCCTGAAATCCCTATCAGCGATACCGCCATGCCGCCTTGCGTGAAATTCGGACTGAACACTTAAGTCGTGTTCCTTAGGTAGGTTTACGGAGGCGCATCCATTGCGTAACAAGGTATGGACGCGTGCCGCGCGTGTGCGGCGGCTCGACCACCGGCCGCCGCGCGGAACGCCGGCCGAAGCGTGGCGGTGAACACGTTCCCCGCCGCGCCTCGGAACGCACAGGGATGAGGTCAGGGACTTGACGGAGGGAAATACGGCGGCCCCCGAAACGGCGCCTGCACCGGGCTTGTCGCACGGCCTTTCACAGAGCCTCCTGCTGGACCTGGCGCGGGGCGCGGGCGCCGCGGCGGGCGCGCTCGGCCTGTGCACCCTGCTTCAGGTCCCGCCGTTTCAGGGCGCGGGGCCGCTCGTGCTGCTGCTCGCCCCGGTGGCGGTGGGCAGCTTCGGCCTTGCGGCCGCGCTGGCCGCGCTGGCGGGCACACTGGGCGGGGGACTCGCTCTGGCACTGCTGCAGCCCGCGCTCGGCCCGGTGGACATCACCGCCGCCCTGCTGCTGCCCGTGGCCGGCGGCGGCATCGCGGTGATCGGCGAGCGCCTGCGCCGCACCCGTCTCGACGCCGCTGCCCGCAATCGCGACCTGGTGGCGCGCGAAGCTCACCTGTCCTCCATCCTCAGCACCGTGCCCGACGCCATGGTGGTGATCGACGAGCACGGCGTCATGCAGTCCTTCTCCGCCGCCGCCGAACGCCTGTTCGGCTACAGCGCGGAAGAGGCCGTGGGCCAGAACGTCTCCATTCTCATGCCCTCGCCCCATCGGGAGGGACATGACGGCTATATTTCCCGCTATCTGAATACCGGAGAACAGCGGGTCATCGGTATCGGCCGCGTGGTGGTGGGCGAGCGCAAGGACGGCACCACCTTTCCCATGGAACTGTCGGTCGGCGAGATGCGCTCGGCCTCCCGGCGCTTCTTCACCGGCTTCATCCGCGACCTGACCGAGCGGCAGCAGACCGAGGCCCGCCTGCAGGAGCTGCAGGCCGAGCTGGTGCACATCTCCCGCCTCACGGCCATGGGTGAGATGGCCTCCACCCTGGCCCACGAGCTGAACCAGCCGCTCTCCGCCATCGCCAATTACATCAAGGGCTCGCGGCGGCTGCTGGACGGCGGCGCGGTGCGCATCGAGATGCTCCAGGGGGCGCTGGAGAAGGCGGGCGAACAAGCCCTGCGCGCCGGCCAGATCATCCGCCGCCTGCGCGATTTCGTCTCCCGCGGGGAGAGCGAGCGGCGGCTGGAAAGCCTCTCCAAGATGGTGGAGGAGGCCAGCGCCCTCGCTTTGGTGGGGGCCAAGGAGCATGGGATCCAGGTCCGCTTCCACTATGATCCCAAATGCGACGTGGTGCTGGCGGACAAGGTGCAGGTTCAGCAGGTGCTTCTGAACTTGATGCGCAACGCCCTCGAAGCAATGATGGATGGACCCCGGCGGCAGCTTCTCGTGCAGTCCGAGCCGGTGGAGGACGACATGGTGATGGTGAGCGTCATAGACACGGGCTCGGGCATCTCTCCAGAGGTCAGCCACCAGCTGTTCACGCCCTTCATCACCACCAAGCGGCACGGCATGGGGGTGGGCCTGTCCATCTCGCGCACCATCATCGAAGCCCATGGCGGGCGCATCTGGGCGGAGCCCAATCCGCAAGGGGGCTCCATCTTCCGTTTCACCCTGCGGGCCGTCAGCGACGAGGCGCCCGCCGATGTCTGAGAGCGCCGTGATCCACGTCATCGACGACGACGAGGCCGTACGCGAGTCGCTGGCCTTCCTGCTCGCCACCGCCGGCCACGAGGTGCATGAGCACCCCTCCGCGCGCGCCTTCGTGGAAGCCGGCCTGCCGGCCTCCGACCCCAGCGCGTCCTGCATCATCACCGATGTGCGCATGCCGGACATGACCGGAATCGAGCTGCTCCAGCACCTGAAGGAGAAGGGCTCGAGCGTGCCGGTGATCGTGGTGACCGGGCATGGCGACGTGCCGCTGGCGGTGGAGGCCATGAAGCTCGGCGCCGCCGACTTCCTGGAAAAGCCGTTCGACGACGTCGCCATCCTCGACACCGTGAAGGCGGCCCTCGCGCGGATGCGCAAGGCGCACCAGCATGACGCCCTGCGCGAAGAGGTAGGCGAGCGCATCGCCGCCCTCTCCCAGCGCGAGCGGCAGGTGCTGGAATGCCTGGTGGCCGGCCAGGCCAACAAAATGATCGCCTATGACCTCGGCATCAGCCCCCGCACGGTCGAGGTCTACCGCGCCAATGTCATGACCAAGATGAAGGCCCAGAGCCTTTCAGAGCTGGTGCGCATGGCGCTCCTCGCCGGCATCACCCCAAACGCGGCGTAAAGCGGGCTTGATCTAACTCAAGGCTGCACGGGGCGCGGTTCGGCTACTTTTGTCGCACACCGACCACGTGGACCCACGACCGGGTCGTGGGAGGCCGACAATGAATCCAGGATGCAAGGTGAGGTCCGTGTCGGAACGCGAGGCTCAGATTCGTGCCGAGGGTCCGCTGGCGGCCGCCCTGCCGCTGTCGCGCATGATGAGCGCCGCCAGGCTCCCGCAGCCTGCCGCGGCGAGCCGTGCCGTACAGCCCTTCGCCGTGACGGTGCCCGAACCCGCCTCCGACGCCACCCGTGTGACGAGCGCGCCCTGGGTGGTCCATATCGTGGATGACGACGCGGCCGTGTGCGGCTCCCTGAAGTTCACCTTCGAACTCGACGGCTTCGACGTGCGTACCTATGCCGGCTTCCAGGAGCTGATGGCGGCGGACCTCCCGCGCCACGGCTGCATGATCGTCGACTACAACCTTCCAGAGATCAACGGTCTCGAGCTGCTGCGCGAGCTGGACCGGCGCAATGTCCATCTCCCGTCCTTCCTCATCACCAGCAATCCCAGCCCCAATGTCCGCCAGCGGGCGGACGCGCAGGGCGTCGCCATCATCGAGAAGCCGCTGCTGGGCAACCAGCTCAGCGAAGCGGTGCGCGACAGCTTCGTGCGCGCTTTGCCCTGCTGATCGCACGCGGAACCTCCCGATGCACCGGCGCCGGCTCATGCCGTCAGCCGGCTTGGCGTGGCGGTCGCCCGCCGGAGCGATAGACCCCTGACCTGGGCCGCTGGAGAGCACAAATGTCGCATCCGCGCGAAGGTTTTCCGCGCGCGTAGACTTGATGGCAGCTTGGAACAGGACCCACGGCTGCGTTGTGTAGAGGAGTGGGGGCGTGAATTTTTCAATCAAGACGACGTTGGTCGTCCTTTTTTCGCTTGTCGGGGCCATTCTCGCCGTACTTAGCCTTGCCTCCCTCATCACAGCCTATCGAACCAACCGAAGCGCCGACAAAGCCGTGGCCTATGTCCAGGCGGATCAGGGACTGTTCACGGCTTCGGCTGCTTATCGCCTCGAACGGGCGGAAGCCACCACCGTGCTGCCCCTGGCCGCCGACCGCGCGCCCCCATTCATCGCCAAGATGAACGAGCGCCGCGCGCGCGTCGACCAGGCGACGAGCGATGCCCTCGCCCGTCTTGACGCGCTTGGCGAACCCGCGGCGATCACGGTCGCCGCGCGCCTGCGCTCGGCCCTCGGCGCCATCGCTCGGCAGCGCACCGCCATCGACACCGCGCTCCAGCTTCCCGTCGAATCCCGCGACGCCGGGCTCAGCGGCCGGGTGGTCCAGGAATCGAACGCCATCCTGCAGGATCTCGACCAGATCACAGGCACGGTGGAGCGCGAGATCAGCACCCTTGCTCCAACCCTGCTGCGCTTCATCGTGGTCCGTCGTGGAGCGGGCGTCCTGCGCGCCGCGGCCGGTGAGGCCTCGCTGATCGTCAGTGGCAGCCTGCGCGCCAAGAAGGCCTTCACCCCCGCCAACAGCCTCAAGGTGGCCCAGCTGGAGGGGCAGGTTCAGATCGCGTGGGACGACGTGACCTTCATGGCCGGAGCCGCCGACATGCCGGCCGAGCTGCAGGCGGCGGTGGCCAAGGCATCGGACGTGTTTTTCTCCGGCGATGTCAGCACTTTGCGGCAACGCCTCGTCACCGAGCTGTCGTCGGGCGTCACGCCGGATTTCGAAACCGAAAGCTGGCGGTCTAAGTCCATTCCCGCCTTGGAAACCCTGACCGGAGTTGGGCAATCCGCCATCGAGAACCTGGCTGCCACCGCCAGCCGCGCCGCGTCATCCGCCTGGTATCAGCTGCTGCTCTATGCCGGCCTGCTGGTGGTGGCGCTGGCGGTCAGCGCGATCGGGCTCGCCGTGGTGGTGCGCCGGGTGGCTCAGCCCATCGACCGGCTCACCACCGCCATGACGCAGCTGGCTTCCGGCGATCTTTCCGCCCATGTCCCCAATACGCGCCGCCATGACGAGATCGGCGGCATGGCAAAGGCGCTCCATGTCTTCAAGGAGGAGATGGCCCGCAACGCCACGCTGGAGGCCGAGGCCCGCGCGGCGCACCAGCAGGCCGAGGTCGCGCATCATGAGGCGGTGCTGAAGCTTGCCGGCGAGTTCGAGGGAGCCGTGGGGGCCATTATCGGCGGCGTGGTGTCCTCCTCCGCGCAGCTTCACACCACGGCCCACGCCATGGAGGAAGTGGCGCGGCGCACGTCGGAGCAGTCCGCCGCTGTGGCCGCCGCCTCCGAGGAGGCCTCGTCCAATGTGGTGATGGTGGCCTCGTCCACCGAGGAACTGGGCGCGTCCGTGGATGAAATCGCCCGCCAGGTCCAGCAATCCGCCCTCATGTCCCAGGCGGCCGTCGACGAGGCGGAGAAGACCGGCCGGGTGATCCAGGAGCTGGCGCAGGCGGCCACCCGCATCGGCGACGTGGTGAGCCTTATTTCCAGCATTGCCGCGCAGACCAACCTGCTCGCGCTTAATGCCACCATCGAGGCGGCCCGCGCCGGTGACGCCGGCAAGGGGTTCGCCGTGGTCGCCTCGGAAGTCAAGGATCTGGCCACCCAGACGGCGAAGGCGACGGAGGAAATCGAGAGCCAGATCAGCTCCATCCAGACCAGCACCAAGCATGCGGTGCAGGTCATCGAAAGCGTCGGCGTCCAGATCAGGAAGATGAGCGACACCGCCGCCAGCATCTCCGCCGCCGTGGAGCAGCAGGACGTGGCGACCCGCGAGATCGCGCGCAACGTGGAACAGGCGGCCGCCGGCACCAATTCGGTGAGCGAACATATCACCAAGGTGGCCCAGACCGCCGACGAAACCGGCGAATCGGCCGGCCTCGTTCTCACCGCCGCCGCAGAGCTCTCCGACCAGGCGAACCGCCTTGAAACGGAAATGCAGCGGTTCCTGAAAACGGTGCGGGTGTGACCCGCCACGTCACCCGATGCCGCGCGACGGTCAAAACCGCCGCCGGCCTCTAAACCTGAGTTTTCGCAACCTGGGGCACCTGCTCCAGGTTGTGCCTGCGCCAGTCCGCCTCCGGGAAATGGATCCAGTTCGGCTGCCTTTCCCACCCGAGGACTCGACAAGGCGTGCGTGCCGGGTTTGATCGCGTGTCACCATGGACGCCGGACCACCTCCGCGCGTCGCGGAAACCGGAAGGCCAAACATGACCACCCGCAATCTCGACGCCCTGTTCCATCCCGCCGCCATCGCCCTGGTGGGCGCCAGCAACAAGCCCGGCACCATCGGCGCCGTGATTGCCCAGAATCTATTCGAGGCGGGCTTTCCCGGCCCCATCCTGACGGTCAACTCCAAGGAGCGCGTGCTGCGCTCCTCGCTCAACTATGCCCATGTGGGCGACCTGCCCATTCCGGTCGATCTCGCCGTTGTCACGGCGGAGCCGGATCAGGTGCCGCAGATCATCGCCGACCTGGGTGCCAAGGGCTGCCGGGCGGCGGTGGTGACGGCTTCCGCCTTCGGTGAGGGCGCCAAGCTCGAGGGCACGGAGGTGCTCCAGCGCATGCTGGACGCGGCGAAGCCGCATCTGCTGCGCATTCTCGGCCCCAACTGCATCGGCTTTATTTCCACCGGCGCGCGCATCAACGCCAGCGTCGCCCACCTGATGCCGGCGAAGGGCGACGTGGCCTTCGTCACCCAGTCGCGCACCATGGCCAATGCGGTGCTCGACTGGGCCAGCGCGCGGGGCATCGGCTTTTCCCATGTGATCTCGCTGGGCGACAAGGGCGACATCGATTTCGGCGATCTGCTCGACTATCTCGCCTTGGACAACACCACCCGCGCCATCCTGCTCTATGTCGAAAACATCACGGATGCGCGCAAGTTCATGTCCGCCGGGCGTATCGCGGCGCGTGCCAAGCCGGTGGTGGTCATCAAGGCGGGCCGCAGCGCGGCGGGCGCGAAGGCCGCCCTGTCGCACACTGGCTCGCTGGCGGGCGCGGACCTCGTCTACGACGCCGCCTTCCGCCGTGCCGGTATGCTGCGCGTGCCGGAACTGCGCGAGGTGTTCGAAGCCATCACCACCCTGTCGTCCGGCATCCGCCTTCATGGCGACCGCATCGCCATCCTCACCAATGGCGGCGGGGCTGGCGTGCTGGCGGTGGACGCGCTGGAGGACACGGGCGGCGAGCTCGCGGCCCTCGATGTGGAAACCCACGCCAAGCTGGCGCCGATGCTGCCCTCCGGCTGCGCGCCGGCAAACCCGGTCAACATTCTGGCCAATGCGCCGCCCAAGCGTTACGCCGAAACCCTCAAGGCGCTGCTCTCGGACAAGGGCTCGGACGGCGTTCTGGTTCTGAACTGCCCCACCGCCGTGGCCGACGCCAAGGGCTCCGCCGACGCGGTGATGGAGGTTCTGGAAACCCGCCCGCGGGCGCCGGTGCTCACCTGCTGGCTGGGCGAGAGCGCGGCCGGCGAGGTGCGGCGCAAATTCGCCGCCCGCCGCATTCCCACCTATGAGACGCCCGACGAGGCGGTGCGCGCCTTCGGCCATCTGGTGGCCTATCAGCGCAACCAGACCCTCTTGATGGAAACCCCGCCGGCCCGCACCTTCGAGGAACCCGACCGCGCCGAGGCCCAGCGCATCGTGGAAGCGGCCCTCGCCGCCGGACGCAAGGCGCTGGGCGAGTTCGAGGCGAAGGCCGTGCTCGCCGCCTATGACATTCCGGTGGTGGAAACCCGCATCGCGGCCACGCCGGAAGAGGCCGGCCACATTGCCGCGGAGATGGGCCTGCCCGTGGTGGTGAAGGTGTTCTCCCACGACATCACCCACAAGTCCGACGTGGGCGGCGTGAGACTCGACCTGCACAACGCCACGGCGGTGGAGAATGCCTGCCGCGAGATCATCGCCTCGGTGGCGGAGAAGCTGCCGACCGCCAAGGTGGACGGCTTCACCGTGCAGCAGATGGTGCATCGGCCCCACGCCCAGGAGCTCATTGCCGGCATCGCTAATGATCCCACCTTCGGCCCCGTCGTCCTGTTCGGCCAGGGCGGCACGGCGGTGGAGGTGATCGGCGACTGGGCGGTGGCGCTGCCGCCGCTCAACGGCGTGCTGGCGCGCGAGATGATCTCGCGCACCCGCGTCGCCAAGCTGCTGGCCGGCTATCGCGACCACCCCCCGGCGGACATGGACGCCATCGCCTCCACCCTCATCAAGATCGGCGAGCTGCTGGCGGACCTGCCGCAGATCGCGGAGCTCGACATCAACCCGCTGCTGGCGGACGAAAACGGGGTGATCGCCCTCGACGCCCGCATCGTGGTGAGCGAGGCGACCCAGGACGGCACCAAGCGCTTCGCCATCCGCCCCTATCCGCCCGAACATGTGAAGCAGATCCCGCTCACCGACGGGCACTTCGTGATCCTGCGCCCCATCCGCCCCGAGGATGAGCCGGGGCTGGTGGACGTGGTGCGCCGGTCCGATCCGCAGGACGTGCGCATGCGCTTCCTGGGCTCGGTGAAGGACTTCCCTCACCTCATGGCCGCCCGCCTGTCGCAGATCGACTATGACCGCGAGATGGCCTTCGTGGCGGTGGAGGACGGCGGCGACATCTGCGGCGTGGTGCGCATCATCGCCGATCCGGACAATGACGAGGCCGAATACGCCATCATGGTGCGCTCGGACATGAAGGGCAAAGGCCTTGGCTATCGGCTCATGACCGAAATCCTGGAGCACGCCCGCAGCCGCGGCCTGAAGCGCGTGTTCGGAGACGTGATGCGCGAGAACGGGCCGATGCTCCACATGGCGGAGGATCTCGGCTTCAAGGTCGCCCCCAGCAGCGAGGACCCCTCCGTGATGCGGGTGGTGATCACCCTGTGATGACGCCGATACCTGCACAAGCTTGACGCCACCGCGGGTGGGGCCCATTATTCGGGCTTGCATAGGGAATGGGCGCGACACACCATGTGCTTCAACGGGTGGCGCCGCGCCGTGCGCGCCTGGGCGGAAGCGACTATTCCTGAAACGTGTCTGCCGCTGTTTCTTGAGAAATCTGGGAGCTCGGCGACCCAATCACCGGCGTTCGCGAGATGGCGACTGAGATCTTAGACGAGGCTGCGAGTGGCCCGTGGCGGTCGGAATATCTGGCCCTGCACGATCCGCTCACCGCGCTTCCGAACCGCCTGCTGATGCTCGAATTCCTGACCGGCGCCCTCGGCGCGGCCCAGGACGAATCGCGCATGGTGGCGGTGATCACGCTCGACATCGACAATTTCCGCCAGATCAATGACAGCTTCGGGCGCGGCACCGGCGACAAGGTCCTTGTCGAGATGTCCCAGCGCCTGCGCCGCTGCGTGCGAGACCATGATTTGGTCGCGCGGGTGGGGGCCGACGAATTCGTGCTGGTGGCCACCGGCCTCAGCGATGCCAAGACCGCCGAGCGCATGTGCGGCCGCCTGCAGAATGCCCTTTCAGCTCCGGTGACCGTGGAGAAAAACACGATCTACCCCCAGGCCACGCTGGGCATCGCGCTGGCACCGGCCGACGGCGACGAGGCGGACGCGCTGGTGCATCGCGCCGGGCTCGCCTTGGAGCGGGCCAAGGCCATCGGGCCGGGCGTGTCCTATTTCTTCACCGCCGAGATGAATGACGAGGGCAGCGGCCAGCGCTCCCTGGAAGGCGATCTGCGGCGGGCCATCGTCTCCGACCAGTTCGTGCTGCTGTTCCAGCCCCGCTGGAGCGCGGACACCCTGCGCATCATCGGCGTCGAGGCGCTGATCCGCTGGGACCATCCCCAGCTCGGCCGCCTGGTGCCGGACGATTTCGTGCCACTGGCCGAAAAGAGCGGGCTGGTGGTGCCCATGGGCGAATGGGTGCTGCGCAAGGCGTGCGATACCATCGCGCGGCTGCCGGGGCTCAACATCTCGGTCAATGTCTCGGTGGTGCAGTTCCGGGGCGGCGAGCTGGTGGGGACCGTGGACTCCATCCTCAAGGCCACCGACCTGCCGCCACACCGGCTGGAGCTCGAGATCACTGAGAGCGTGCTCATCGAGAACACGGACAAGGCCCTTGAAATGCTGGTGCAGCTCAAGGAACTGGGCGTGCGCCTGTCCATGGACGATTTCGGCACCGGCTATTCGTCGCTGGGCTATCTGCGCAGCTTCCCCTTCGATGCGCTGAAGATCGACCGCAGCTTCGTCGGCGACCTGGACCAGAGCAAGGGCGCGCTCGCCATCGTGCAGGCCATTCTCGGCCTCGGCCGGGCGCTGGGCATGCAGGTGGTGGCGGAAGGGGTGGAGACCGAAAGCCAGCTCGCCTGCCTGAAGGCGGACCGCTGCGACGAGGTGCAGGGCTATTATCTCGGCCGCCCCATGACCGAAGAGGCGCTGGTGGCTTTCGTCGCCCACCATGGCCGCGCCAACGCCTGAGGGCGCCTCACTGTCCGTAAAGGAGACGCCCCCGGCTCAGCCGAGCCAGGGCGCCATGCGGTCCAGCCCGATGAGGGCATCGGCATCCACCCGCGGTCGCACCACCGCGGCATCGTCACCCTTCACCAGCACTTCGGGCACCAGCGCGCGGGTGTTGTATGTGGAAGCCTGCACGGCGCCATAGGCGCCCGCCGTCATCACCGCCAGCAGATCACCGGCCTTCACATCGGGCATCTCCCGGTCGAGGGCCAGGAAATCACCGGTTTCGCACACCGGGCCGACCACGTCGGCCACGATCAGGGGCGTGTCGGCGGCGGGCTCGGCCACGGGCAGGATGTCGTGGTGGGCCTCGTAGAGCGTGGGGCGGATGAGGTCATTCATGGCCGCGTCCACGATGACGAAGGTCTTGCCCTCGCCATGCTTCACATAGATCACGCGGGTGACAAGGATGCCCGCATTGGCCACCACCATGCGGCCCATCTCGAACACCAGCGGCAGATTGAGCCCGCCCAAGGCGCGGCGCACCACCGCGGCATATTCCGTCGGCGGGGGCGGCACCGGGTCGCTCGCCGCATAGGGTACGCCGAGACCGCCGCCGAGATCGAGATGATGCAGCCGGTGGCCGGCGGCGATCAGGTCGCGGGCGAGATCGGCCAGCAGGGCCACGGCGTTTTCCACCGGCCCCATGTCCGTGATCTGGCTGCCAATATGCATATCGACGCCGGTGACGGCCAGACCCGGCAGGCGCCCCACCAAGTCATAGACCTCCCGCGCCCGCGAGATCGGGATACCGAACTTGGTGGCCGAGCGACCGGTGGAGATCTTCTTATGGGTCTTGGCGTCCACGTCCGGATTGACGCGGATGGACACCGGTGCCGTGCGCCCGAGCGCGGTCGCGACCTCCGAGAGCACATGCAGCTCGGGTTCGCTCTCCACATTGAAGCAGAGAATGCCGGCGGCGATGGCCTCCGCCATTTCCTCGCGGGTCTTGCCGACGCCGGAAAAGACGATGCGCTCGCCGGGCACCCCGGCCGCCAGCGCCCGCCGGAGCTCGCCCACGGAGACGATATCCGCGCCGGCGCCGAGCCGGGCCAGGGTGGAGATCACCGACTGGTTGGAATTGGCCTTGAGCGCGTAGCACAAGAGCGCCTCGCGGTCGGCGAAGGCGTCCATGAACACCTTGTAGTGCCGCTCCAGCGTGGCGGTGGAATAGCAGTAAAACGGGGTGCGAACCTCGGACGCGAGCGTCACGAGGTCCACGCCCTCAGCGTGGAGCCGCCCGTTGCGGTAGTCGAAATGGCGCATGGAACTGTCTTCGGATTGCGCGGCGCCGATCAAGACGGCGCCGCCGGCGGCTCACAGAAGGCCGTCGAGAATGAAGGGGCGGTCGGGCCGCACGACGCCTTGAAGGCTGTCGGGCTTTGCGCCTGCGTTGTTCTGCTGGCTCTTTTCCCAGGCCGCATGGGGCGTGGCCGTATTGGCCATATCGGAGGCCGACAGCGCGGAGTGGAAACCCGCGACCGAAGAGGAGGGCGGCGGCACAATCACCGCCGGCGTCTGGGCCTGGACGTGAGGCTGCGGGGCGCCGGGCGGCGGCTCCAACGGACCCTTCACGCCACACGCCGCCAGGGCGAAGGCGGCGACGAGCGCCAGGGGCAAGGTGAGGCGAAACATGAAGCTCTGAGCCATCCGGTCTATTCGCGGCCAATATAGCCTGAGCCGCGCCAAAGGCGAGCCCCTTCCAATGCCTGTGCGCGTGGCCGGCCTCACACATCGGACGGCGTGGCGCGCAGGACACGGACCACGCCCCGCCCGCCTTGGTTTTGCCACCGCCCATCCACGGTGCCGCCAGCATTCTCGCCACGCCTTAAATGTAGTCGGAGAATTCATTGTCGTAACTTTGCGGCACGGCATAAGGTTCGCCCGCGTCCTGAGTTGGCGGCGGCGCGCCGGGCATCCGGCGGCCGCGGGAGCCACAGGCGTCTGCCCCGAATTCCGGTGTCATTCCATGGATGTCTCGTCCTCCCCCGCCGCTGGCGCCGGGCCAAGGGCCGTGCGTCTCGCGCTGCTGGCGCTTGCGCTCGCCTCTTTCGGCATCGGCACGACCGAATATGTCATTGTCGGCCTGCTGCCGAATGTCGCCACCGACCTTTCGGTAAACATCCCGCAAGCCGGCTTACTGGTGACGGGCTATGCGCTGAGCGTGACCTTCGGCTCGCCCTTCCTCGCCATCGCCACCGCGCGGATGAACCGGCGCCATGCGCTGATGCTGCTGATGGGGGTGTTCATCGCCGGCAACCTGCTGTGCGCCCTGGCCCCTGATTTCTGGCTGCTGATGGGCGCGCGCATCGTCACCGCTTTGTGCCATGGCGCCTTCTTCGGGCTGGGCGCGGTGGTGGCGGCCGAGCTTTCGCCGCCGAGCCGCAAGGCGCAGGCCATCGCCATGATGTTCGCCGGCCTCACCATCGCCAATGTGCTGGGCGTGCCGCTCGGCACCGCCATGGGCGAGGTCTTCTCCTGGCGCGACACCTTCCTGGCGGTGGTCGGCATCGGCATCCTGGCGGCGATCGCCCTCGCCGTCTGGCTGCCGCGTGAGCTGCCGGCGCCGCGCCTGGAGCTGAAGCGCGAGGCGAAGGCCATCGGCAGCGTCCAGGTGATGCTGGCCATGCTCATTTCCATCGTGGCCTCGTCCAGCCTGTTCAGCGTGTTCACCTACATCGCGCCCATCCTCACCGGGCATACCGGCGTCTCCGCCCATGGGGTCACGTTGATGCTGCTGGTGTTCGGCGTCGGCCTCACGGTGGGCAATTTCGGCGGGGGCTGGCTGGCCGATCGCAGCCTGATGCCGACTGTCATTGGCGTGACGGCGGTGGAAGTGGTGCTGCTGGCCCTGTTTCCGCTCACCAGCGCCCATCCGCTGCCGGCGGCCATCACCTTGTTCGTGTGGGGCGCGCTCGCATTCGCGCTGGTGGCCCCGCTGCAGATGCAGGTGGTGAAGGAAGCGGCAGGCGCGCCCAACCTAGCCTCCACCATCAATCAGGGGGCGTTCAACCTGGGCAATGCCATCGGCGCCGGCCTGGGCGGCTTCGGGCTCTCCATCGGCCTCGGCTATATGGAGCTGCCCTGGATGGGGGCGACCCTTGCGGCCATCGCCATGCTGCTCGCCATCATCTCCCACCGGCTGGAGCAGCCGGCCGAGGCGGCGGTGGAGCAGGATTCCGGGCCCCTTACGCCGGCGATCTGACCCCATCGGCCGCTATCGGACCGGGCGTGTTCGCTCGAACACCGCGTGGTTTGGCCAAAGGCCCCTGCCGAAAGCTCAGGGGCCTTTTTGCCATCCGCCGGAGCCCCTGCCCTCACTGGCGGCTGGCGCTCGCGGCCGCGCCGCCGGCCAGCTCCACAATCTCGTTGGTGATCTCCTCCTGCCGCAACTGGCGGGAGCGGGCGACAAGAGTTTCCAACGTCTTGTCCACATTGGCGCGGGCCGCGATCATGGCCCGCATGCGCGCCTCGTTCTCCGCGGCGAAGGAGAGCATGACCGCCTCCGCCACCTCGGTGAACACATATTCTTCCACAAGGCGCGCCAGCAGCAGGTCCGGCGGCAGGTTGGTCAGCGGCGGCACCGCGTGCCGGGCCAGGGGGAAGCGGGCGAAATCGAACGGCACCAGGCGCTTTTCCGCCACCTGGGCGGCTCCCTCGCCCGGCAGAGCATGCAGCAGGCTCACTTCCGGCCCACCCTCCAGCCGGGCATAGAGCGCGTCCACCACGCGGCTGGCCAAAGCAGGCGCCTCGTCGGGATGGGCGATCATGGGCGCGGACCAGTCATAGGAGAGGCCCTTCTCCTCCGCCACCAACAGGCCCCGATCGCCCACGATGAAGAGGGTGAAGGGCCGGTCCGCCGCCCGCGCGCGCACCCGTTCGGCCGCATCCAGCACATGGGCGCTGAAGGCCCCCGCGAACCCCTGTTCCGCGCACAAGGCGATGACGAGCCGCCCGTGGTGCCCGCCTTCCGGATGCGCCGGCGCCCCCTGCCCCGGCGGCAGAAAAGCCAGAGCGTGGCCGATGCCCTCGCCGATGGTGCGCGCATAGGCGCGGATGCCGTCGAGCTGGGCCCGTGCCTCCCGCGCGCGGGCGGCGGCGATGCCGCGCATGGCGCTGATGACGGCGGACAATTGATGCACCGTGCGGATGCGCTGGGTGACATCGATCAGCCGTTCTGTCACGACGGCAGCCCCCCGGCCAGATCCTCCGCCAAGCCCCGCACCAAATCGGTCAGCTTCTTCCGCGTCTCGTCCTTGAGCTGGCCCGTCTGCGCGAGCTCCGCCACCTCAGGCCCGCCATTCTGGTCGAGATGGACCGGCAGGCGCGCGCGCAGCAGGGGGATGAGCTCCGGCGGGTGCGCGTCGAACACGCCATCGGCCAGCGCCGCCAGCAAGGCCACCTGATCCACCAGCCGCAGATTGGCGAAGCGCGGCTGGGTGAGCAGAGCGCGGATGCGCTCGCCACGGGTGATTTGCGCCTTCACCCGCGTGTCGGAAATGCCGCCGAAGCGGGTGAACATCTCCAGCTCCAGGAACTGGGAATAATCGAGCCGCAGCCGCCCCGAAACATCGCGCAGCGCCCGTTTCTGCGCCTTGCCGCCCACGCGGGAGACCGAGAGGCCCACATCCACCGCCGGCCGCTGATTGGCCGCGAACAGGCGCGAATCGAGCACGATCTGGCCATCGGTGATGGAGATGAGATTGGTGGGAATATAAGCGGAGAGATTGCCCGCGTCCGTCTCGGCCACCGGCAGCGCGGTGAGCGAGCCGCCGCCCAGCTCAGGCGAAAGCTTGGCTGCCCGCTCCAGCATGCGGGCATGCACATAGAAGATGTCGCCGGGATAGGCCTCGCGCCCCGGCGGCTCGCGGGTGAGGAGGGCAAGCTCGCGATGGGTGGCGGCGTGACGGGTGAGATCGTCCACCACGATCAGCGCATGGCCGCCTTTGTCGCGGAAATATTCGGCCATGGTGAAGCCGGCGAAGGGGGCGATCCATTGCAGCCCCGGTGCGGCCGAGGCCTCCGCCACCACGAAGATGCAGCGCTCGGGCGCGCCATGGGCCTTGATGGCCTCGATCACCCGCTCCACGGCGCTCGCGCGCTGGCCCACCGCCACATAGACGCTGATGATGTCGGAATTCTTCTGGTTGATGATGGCATCCACCGCCACCGCCGTCTTGCCGGTAGCGCGATCGCCGATGATCAGCTCGCGCTGGCCGCGCCCCAAGGCGAACAGGGAATCCACCACCAGAACGCCCGTTTCCACCGGCGCGCTCACGAGGTCGCGCTCGATGATGGCGGGCGCCGGCGGTTCGATGGGGTGGAGCGCCTGCGCGGCAATGGGCGGGCCGCCGTCCAGCGGACGCCCCAGCGGGTCCACCACGCGGCCGAGCAGCCCCTCGCCCACCGGCACCCGCACCACCTCGCCGGAACCGGTGACCTTGCAGCCGGCGGCGATGCCGGCCGCATCGTCCAGCAGCACGGCGCCGATGGCGTCGGCGTCCAGGGTCAAGGCGTAGCCCAGGCGGCCGCCCTCGAATTTCAGGATCTCATCGAGCCGCACGTCGGGCAAACCGGAGACGCGGGCAATGCCGTCCGCCACCTCCTCCACCCGCCCGATGGCCTCGGCTTCCACGGAAAGGTCGGCGCGGGCGACGGCTTGGCGGCCCCGGGCGAGCCAGTCGGCGGGGGCCGCGTCCGAAGTGGGCGCATCATGCTCCATGGCGCGTGAGCTCCTTCAGGATGCGATCGAGGTCGGCGCGGAAGGTGTTGCGCACTACCGCATGGGGCGCATCCAGTTCCAGGCCCGCGATCAGCTCCGGCACCACCTCCACCGCCAGCGTCACCGGCCGGCCGAGCACGGCAGCGAGCTTCGTGCGGCAGGCATCCGCCTCCGCCTCGGTGAGGGCGCGGGGGGCCTTGAGGGCGAGCGGGCCTTCCGCCGCTGCGAGGGTGGTGCGCGAGGCCTCGGGCAGCGCCGCCACGCCGTCCGCCAGATCGCCGATGAAGGGGAAAACCTGCGCCTCCGCCGGCACGCGGGTGAGCAGGCGGGCGGCGATGTCCACCGCCAGATGGCTGGCGCGGTCCGCATCCTCCCGCTCGGCGGTGGCGCGGGCGGCGGAAATCTCGGCTTCCGCACCCTTGCGCAGCGCCTCAACCTCCGCCCGGGCGGCAGCGAGCAGGGCCTTTTTCTGCGCTTCCGCATCGGTGGCGGCGGCGTCCAGCTTGTCCTTGCGCGCGGCGGCGATGGCGGCGGCCTCTGTCTTGGCCTTGGCCTGTTCGGCCTCGGCGGCCTTGCGGGCGGCGCGGGCGGCGTCGAGGTCGCGGGTGGCCGCCGCCTGCCGCTCCGCCATCATGGCCACCACGGGGCGGAACAGGAAGCGCGAGAGAATGAAGAGCAGGACCAGGACGTTGATCGCCTGCAGCGCGAGCGTCCACCAGTCGATGGTCATGGGCCGCTACTTCACGAACGGATTGGCGAACAGCACCAAGAGCGCGATGACCAGGCAGTAGATGGCCATGGTCTCGATCATGGCGAGGCCCACGAACAGCGTGCGCGAGAGGGTGCCGGCGGATTCGGGCTGGCGGGCGATGGCGTCCATGGCGGCCGCCACCGCGCGCCCTTCGCCCAGCGCCGGGCCGATGGCGCCGAACGACACGGCCATGGCGGCCGCGGCGATGGAGACCACTTGGATGAGATTGTCCATGGCGTCTAGCGCTCCTTCTCAAAGAGAGCCCCGGCGGGCCGCCGGCGCCGCAAGGGTTTCGCGAACATAGCGGAGGAAAGGGGGAGGGCAGGGGGCGCAGACCTCACGGCGCCTCCGTCTTCTGCGGTGGGGCAGGGGCTTGAGGGGCAGGCGCCTCGCCCTCGCTGACCGCCGCGCCGATGAAGACGGTGGCGAGCACCGCGAAGATATAGGCCTGCACCGCCCCGGTGAGCAGGTCGAGCGCCATCAGGGGAATGGGCACCAGAAGCCCCGCCAGGGACAAAATGATGCCGATGACGAACACCCCGCTCATGATATTGCCGAACAGGCGCACCACCAGGGAGAAGGTGCGCGTGATCTGCTCCACCACATTGAGCGGGATCATCACCCAGGTGGGCTCGGCGAAGGTCTTCAGATAGCCCGCCAATCCCCGCGCCTTGATGCCGTAGCCGATGGTCGCCACGAACACGATGAGGGCGAGCGCCGCGTCGGTCTCCACATGGGCCGTGGGCGGCTCCAGGCCGGGGATGAGCGACACCCAGTTGGCGGTGAGCACGAACAGGAAGATGCCGCCGATGAGCGCGCGATAGGGCGCCGGATCCACCTGCATGGTGTCGCGGATCTGGCTGTCGATGGTGGACACCACAGCCTCCAGCAGCGCCTGTCCGCGCCCGGGCACCAGCTTGAGATGGCGGGTGGCGAGAAAGGCGCCGCCTCCCAGGGCCAGAAGGATACCCCAGGTGACCACCACCGGCTCGGTCACCGGCACGGGCCCCAGATGGAACAATGGCTCGATGGCGAGGGGCGATTGCATCAGGCCATCCTTCCCAGCCGCCGCACCACCAGGGTGCGGGCGATCAGCAGCCCCACAGCCCCCATCAGCAGCGGCAGCGCGCCGAACAGGGCCAAGGCCGCCAGCGCCACCAGCAGCAGCGCGAAGCGCACCACCTGGAGCAATATGGCGAGCAGTGCCCGTCCGCCTTCCAGATAAAGACGCGTGTTCCACCACAGCGAGGCGAAATAGGCCCCGCCGGCGATGAGCCCCACGCCGAGACCGACCGCCGCGCCCGACACGGGGCCGAGCTCAGGCACAGCCGGCAGCAGGTTCGACACGAAGGCGGAAAGCGGCATGCTCATTGGTCCTTCCCCACGGCCCGGTGCATCCAGCGCCAGGCCGACCACAGGCCGAACGCCGCCCCGAGCATGAGCAGCGCGGCGGCGAACGTGATGCCGGAATGGAACACCCCGTCGAGCCAGCGCCCCACCACCATGCCGATGAGGGTGGGCACCACGATGGTCCAGCCCAGAATGCCCATCTGCCCCAGCCGCGCGCCGAGGGAAGGCTCGGGATTCTCCCGCCCGCGCCGCGCCCGGTCCGCCGCCTGGCGCGCCGCCGCGGCCAGCCGGTCCGCCGCGCGGCCTTGCGCTCCATCTTGCGCGCCGCGCCCGTCTTCCGGGGCGTCCAGGGGTTCGAGCCCGACCATCACGACACCTCGTCCGTATTGGTGCCGTCGGCTTCCGCGCCCACGGCGCCAAAGGTGCCGGGCCGCTCGGGCCGCAGGAAGCGCATGAGCTGGCGCACCGCATTGGCATGAAGGCGCATCTGCTCCACGCGGGCCTTGCGCTCGGTGTCGGTCTCCGCCGCGCGCAGGCGCTCCACCTCTCTTTCCAGGGTGGCGAGGTCGTCGCCCAGGGTGCCCTGCCGGCAGGCCACCGCCACCTTGGCGCCGCCTTCCACCGTGAGCAGGCCGCCGCCCTGGGCGCAATAATGGGTCACATCGTCCGGCGTGCGCCAGCGCACCACCGAGGCCGGCAGAACCGTGAGAAAATCCGTATGGCCCGGCAGAATGCCGAAGCTGCCGCTCTCGTCCTCAGCCCGCACGGACGCCACCTCCAAGCCCTGCACCAGGACCTTGGTGGGGGTGGTGACGGTGAGCGTCAGCGTCCGGCTCACGATCCACCTCCCGGCATTGCGGGGGCGGTCTTGCGGGTGGCCTCCTCCTTGGCGCGGGCCTCCTCCAGGTCGCCGACCATATAGAGCGAGCTTTCGCGCCAGTCGTCGCAGTCCCCCGCCAGGATGGCCTTGCAGCCTGCCACCGTCGCCTTCACCGGCACCGAGCGGCCGGGCACGCCGGTGAAGGCCTCCGTGACCGCGAAGGGCTGGGTGAGGAAACGCTGGAGCTTGCGCGCCCGCTCCACGATGCGGCGATCCTCCGCCCCCAATTCCTCCATGCCCAGCAGGGAGATGACATCCTGCAGCTCGCGATAGTGCTCGATGGCCCGGCGCACCTCGATGGCGACCTTGGCGTGCTCCTCGCCGACGATCAGCGGATCGAGCAGGATGGAGGAGGAGGCGATGGGGTCCACCGCCGGATACATGCCCTCCGCCGCCATGGCGCGGGAGAGCACCACGGTGGAATCCACATGGGCGGCAATGGTGGTCACCGCCGGATCGGTGAAATCGTCCGCCGGCACATAGACCGCCTCGATGGCGGTGACGGCAGCGCCGCCCACGGAGGCGATGCGCTCTTCCAGCGCCGCCACTTCGCTCGCGAGCGTGGGCTGGTAGCCGACGCGCGAGGGCAGGCGGCCCAGCAGGCCCGACACCTCCGCACCCGCCTGGACGAAGCGGAACACGTTGTCCATCAGCAGCAGCACGTTCTGGTGCTTCTCATCGCGGAAATATTCGGCGATGGTCAGCGCCGTCATGGGCACCCGCCAGCGGGCGCCGGGCGGCTCGTTCATCTGGCCATAGACCAGGACAGTGCGTTCCAGAACGCCGGAATTGGTCATGTCGAGCAGCATCTCATGCCCCTCGCGGGAACGCTCGCCGATGCCGGCGAACACCGAGATGCCCTGATAGCTCGCCACCATGGCGTGGATCAGCTCCATCACCAGCACGGTCTTGCCGACGCCGGCCCCGCCGAACATGGCCGCCTTGCCACCCTGGGCGAGGGGGGCCAGCAGGTCCAGCACCTTGATGCCGGTGGCGAAGATCTCGGTGGCGCCGCTCTGGTCGGCGAAGGCGGGCGGGGCGGCATGAATGGGCCGGCGCGGCCCGTCGGCGGGCAAAGGCGCGCCCTTGTCGCCCACATTGCCGGCCACATCCAGGAGACGGCCGAGCACGTGGTCTCCCACCGGCACCGAGAGCGGGCCGCCGACCCGCGCCACCACATCCCCGCGCTTGAGGCCCGAGGTGGGCTGGAGCGCGATGGCGCGCACGGTTTCGAGATCGAGGTGGCTCTGCACCTCGGCAAGCACCCGGCCGCGCTGGGGATCCTCCACCCACAGCGCATCCTCCACGGGTGGCAGCGTGCCGGCGGTGAAGCGGACATCGATCACCGCGCCACGCAGGGCGACCACGCGCCCGCTGCCTTCCGTCTGGCCTTCGGCGCCAGATGCCATTTCAGGTACCATGGTCCGGCCTTTATACATGTCGATTGGCACGGTCGGCGGCGAGAATGCCAGACCCGCCGCCCCCGCGCCACACCCCAGGCGCCGCCCGTCGCCATCCCGTGGCGGAAAGGCCGCGCGGTCTTTGGCTACCAAGGCGCGGCCGCGACCGAATGGCGCGGCCGCCGCGCGCAGCCATCCAAACCGGCGGGGGAGGGCGATCGAGGCGGCGATTGACAGCCCCATTCCACAGCCGCTTGATGGCATCGCGCCACGTTCGCGGCGCCGCTTCCCCACCTGTTCCGGAGCCTTCGCCCATGAGCGGCTCGTCCCCCGTCACCATCTGGCACAACCCGTCCTGCGGCACCTCGCGCAACACGCTGGCCTTGCTGCGCGAGGCAGGCATCGAGCCGACCATCGTGCAATATCTGAAAACGCCGCCCACCCGCGCGGAGCTGGCCGCGGCCATCACCGCGGCGGGCGTTTGCGTGCGCGACGTGGTACGCCGCAAGGGCGCGCTCTACACCGAGCTGGGCCTCGACGACCCCTCCCTCTCGGACGATGCGCTGCTCGATGCCCTGATCGCCCATCCGGCCCTGATCGAGCGGCCGTTCGTATTCACCGAAAAGGGCGTGCGCCTGTGCCGGCCCATGGAGCGCGTGCGGGAAATCCTGCCCTGAGCGCGGGGAAATTCCCCCGTCGCTTCAGCACTTTTTTCCGATTGCCTGTTTCATTGCCGGCCGAGCCCGTCGCAGCATCATGGGGAAGCGCATGTCCGACGCAACGTCCGGCGTAACGTCCGAGGCCACCTCGACCACCGCATCGGCCTCGGCGCCCGCCAGCGCCTCGAACAGCTCCTGGCTGGCGAACCTGCCGCTGCAATGGAAGTTCGGCGGGGTGGTCATCATCCTGCTGGTGTTCTTCCTGGTGGTGCTCGGCGCCAACAGCCTGACGCTGAAGGTGGCCAACGACCTGCAGGCCCAGTCCGACATGCTGGTGCGAGAGGTCACCCTTGCCAATACGGCGACGCGCGCGGTCAACCGGCGCCGGCTGGAAGTGGTGCACGCCGCGTTCAGCGCGCCGGCCACCCTCGCCAAGCGCCTGGAAGGCGCGGACGATGCCGTCTCCGACGCCATCGAGGCGCTCCAGCAGGCCACCGCCGACACCCCAGAAATGCGCGCGGCGGCCGATCGGGCGGGGCAGATCAACGAGCGCTGGTCGGAGAACTCCGCCGCGCCCCTGGTCGCCCTCACCGAGCGCGGCGACACCTCGGCGGATGCCGAGAATTTCGCCCTGCGGCGCTTCCTGGAGGCCGAGCAGGGCGCGAACGGCAGCTTCGTCCTGCTGCGCACCCTGGAGCAGATCGATTCCTTTGCCGCCGCGCGCCTGGAAGGGGCGCGCAACCAGCTCGAGCGTGTCGAGAACATGCTGAAGTTCATCGATGCCATCGCGCTCATCATGACGCTTGCGGCCGGCATCGGTGCCTTGTTCATCACCTCGCGCCTCATCAGCCGGCCGCTGCGGCAGCTCGCCTCCCACATGGAGCAGATCGCCAATCGCGATTTGAGCATCAAGATTCCATTCGCCGACCGGCGCGACGAGGTCGGCACCATCGCCCGCGCCCTGAAGGTGTTCAAGGCCATGGCGGTGGACACTCACGAGAGCGACTGGGTGAAGACCGGCGTCGCCGCGGTGTCCGAGAAGCTGCAGCAGGCGGAAGACCTTTCCACCTTCGCCAACGATCTCCTGGAGGAGCTGGCGCCGCGGCTCAATGCCGGGGTGGGGGTGTTCTACGCCTTCGACGACGCCAGCCGGACGCTGAACCTCACCGGCACCTATGCCTATGAGGCGCGGCGCCACCTGTCCACCAGCTACAAGCTGGGCGAGGGGCTGGTGGGCCAGTGCGCCCGTGAGCGCCGGCCGATCGTGCTCTCCCCGGTGCCCGGCGACTATGTCCGCATCCATTCCGGCACCGGCGAGGCCCCGCCGCTGGCGGTGGCGGCGGTGCCCGTCATCAACAAGGATCGGCTACTGGGCGTCATCGAGTTCGCGAGCTTCGAGCCCATCGCCGGCGCCCGCCAGCGCCTGCTGAAGGACACGGCGCCCGTCATCGCCCTGTCCCTCGACAACCTCTCGCGCGCCATCCGCACCCTGGAGCTGCTGGAGCAGACCCAGCGCCAGACCACCGAGCTGCGGGTGGCGGAGGAGGAGCTGCGCACCCAGCAGGAGGAGCTGCGCGCCACCAACGAGCAGCTTCAGCAGCAGTCGCAGAAGCTGGCCGCCTCCGAGGAAGAACTGCGGGTGCAGGCCGAGGAGCTCCAGCGCACCAATGACGGGCTGCGCCGCAATTCCGAGGAGCTGACCGAGCAGAAGGCGGCGCTTGAGACCCTCAACCAGGAGGCCGAGGCCCGGGCCGACGAGCTGGCCCGCGCCAACCAGTACAAGTCCCAGTTCCTGGCCAACATGTCCCACGAGCTGCGCACGCCGCTCAACAGCCTGCTCATCCTCGCCCACGATTTGTCCGAGAACCACAACAAGCACCTCGACGCCGACGAGGTGGAAGCCGCCGGCATCATCCATTCTTCCGGCACCAACCTGCTGCGCCTCATCAACGACATCCTCGACCTCTCGAAGGTGGAGGCGGGCAAGATGGACGTGGTGCACGAGCCGGTGAGCATCGGCGCCGTCGCCACCCGCATGGAGCGCAACTTCCGCCATGTGGCGCAGGAAAAGGGCCTCGACTTCACCGTCACCGTGCAGCCCGACGCGCCGGCCCATATCCTGACCGACGACGGCAAGCTGGAGCAGATCACCAACAACCTTCTGGCCAATGCCTTCAAGTTCACCAGCGAGGGCGGCGTCAGCGTCACCTTCGCCCCCGGCGCCGGGGACAAGCTGGTGGTGAGCGTGACCGACACCGGCATCGGCATTCCCGAGGACAAGAAGGAAAGCATCTTCCAGGCCTTCGAGCAGGTGGACGCCTCCACCCGCCGGCAGTTCGGCGGCACCGGCCTCGGGCTCGCCATCACCCAGCGGCTGGCCGGCCTGCTGGGCGGCGACGTGACGGTGGAAAGCCAGCTCGGCCAGGGCTCCACCTTCCGCGTCACCCTGCCCGTCGGCGAGGTAGACCACGCCGATGTGGCGGGCCCCGCGCCGGTCCCCGCCCCGGCCCGCCCGCCGGTGATGCCCGCGCCCCGGCCGCGGCCCGCCCTGGTGGTGGAGGATGATCGCGAAGCCCTGAAGGAGGGCGGCACCACCATCCTGGTGGTGGAGGACGACCCCGCCTTCGCCCGCACGCTGGTGAACCTAGTCCGACGCAAGGGCTATCAGGTGCTCGCCGCCATGGACGGCGAGAGCGGGCTGGACCTCGCCCGCCGCTACCGGCCCACCGGCATCCTGCTGGACGTGATGCTGCCCGGCATGGACGGCTGGACCGTCATCGAGCGGCTGAAGGCGGACGCCTCCACCCGCCACATTCCGGTGCACTTCGTCTCCGCCCTCGACGAGGCCAAGCGCGGGCGCGACCTCGGCGCGGTGGGCTTCCTTACCAAGCCGGTGAGCGCGGAAGACCTCAGCGGCGCCCTCGCCACCCTCACTCATTTCTCCCTCAACCAGCCGCGCTCGGTGCTGGTGGTGGACGACGATGCGGGCGCGCGCCTGGCCGTGCGCAAGCTCATCGGCGGCGAGCATGTGCAGATCCTGGAGGCCGGCAGCGGCGAGGAGGCGCTGGAGCTCATCGGCCGCGAGAGCGTGGATTGCGTGGTGCTGGATCTCGGCCTGCCCGGCATGTCCGGCTTCGAGCTTCTGGAGCGCATCGCCGCCAGCGGCCGGCAGGTGCCGGTGGTGGTCTATTCCGGCCGCGACCTCACCCCCGAGGAAAGCCTGAAGCTGCGCGCCTTCACCGACAGCATCGTCATCAAGGGCGCGCGCTCTCCCGAGCGGCTCATGGACGAGGTGAGCCTGTTCCTGCACTCGGTGCGGCAGGAGGCGAAGGCCCTCGGCGACGACCCGGACGGCGACCTGAAGGGCCGCCGGCTGCTGCTGGTCGACGACGACATGCGCAACATCTACGCCCTCGCCAAGGTGCTGCGCGGCAAGGGCATCGAGGTGACACTGGCCCAGGACGGCGCCAAGGCGGTCAGCCAGCTGGACACTCACCCGGATCTCGAGATCGTGCTCATGGACATCATGATGCCGGTGATGGACGGCTACGAGGCCATGGAGGAGATCCGCAAGCGGCCGCAATTCGCCAAGCTGCCCATCATCGCCCTCACCGCCAAGGCCATGAAGGATGACCGCGAGAAGTGCCTGGCCGCCGGCGCCAGCGACTATCTCTCCAAGCCCATCGACGTGCCGAAGCTGCTCTCCATGATCCGCGCCTGGCTGCCGCCCCGATGACCGACCCCAACGATCTTCTGGCCCTGGAAGAGCTGGAGCTCGACCTGTTCGTGACGGCGCTGGACCGGCGCTACGGCTACGACTTCTCGGGCTATAGCCGCGCCTCGCTCACGCGCCGCGTGCGCAATCTTCAGACGCAGTTCCGCGCGCCCACCATCAGCGCGCTCACGGACCTGCTGCTGCATCACCCCGATCGCGTCGCCGACGCCATCTCCAACCTGTCGGTGCCGGTATCGGAGTTCTTTCGCGATCCGCACGTATTCCGGGCCTTGAAGGAGAAGGTGTTTCCCATCCTCTCCTCATACCCGGCCATCAACATCTGGCAGGCGGGCTGCGCCCACGGGCAGGAGGTGTACTCGCTCGCCATCCTGCTCATGGAAGCCGGGCTCTATGAGCGCGCGCGCATCTACGCCACCGACATTTCGGCCGACGCCCTGGCACGGGCGCGGGAGGGCATCTTTCCCCTCCAGGACGCGCGCGATGCCTCCCGCCGCTACCTGGACAGCGGCGGCGCGCTCAGCTTCTCCGACTATTACCACGCGCGCTACGACTTCCTGAAACTCGACGAGCGGCTGATTTCCCACGTCACCTTCGCCGAGCACAATCTCGTCACCGACGCGGTGTTCTGCGAAGCGCACCTCATCTTGTGCCGCAACGTGCTCATCTATTTCTCCAATCCGCTGCAGGACCGGGTGCTGGGCATGTTCGCCGACAGCTTGGTGCGCGGCGGCTTCCTGTGCATCGGCACCCGCGAGAACCTGCAGTTCAGCGCCGCCCGCGAGAAGTTCCAGGTTCTCGACCTTGATGCCCAGCTCTACCGGCGCAAGAGCGGAGGTTGACGCGATGGGAGGAGCGGTCGTGATCGGCGCTTCCGCCGGGGGGCCCAGCGCCCTCCAGCGCCTGTTGGCGTGTCTCGATGGCGATCTTCCCGCGGCGGTGGTGGTGGTGAATCACGTGGGTTCGCAGGGGCCTGATCTGCTCCATGAGATGCTGGCGCAGCGCTCGCGGCTGCCGGTGCAACTGGCGCAGGAACGCACCCCCGTGAGCGCGGGACACGTGCATGTGGCACCCGCCGGCTATCACCTGCTGATCGAGCGCGATCGGCACTTTTCCCTTTCAGTGGACCCGAAAGTGTGCTTCTCCCGACCTTCGATCGACGTCCTGTTCGAAACGGCAGCGCGGGCGTACCAGAAAAGCCTTATTGGTGTCGTTTTCACCGGAGCTAGCAGCGACGGTGCGGAGGGTCTTGCGCAGATCCGTCAGTTGGGAGGCCTCGCCTTGGTACAAGCTCCGGAAGATGCCGAAGTGGCGACGATGCCGCGGGCGGCCCTGGAGCGCGCTGGCGCGGACCTGTGCGGCCCCATCGAGGAGCTCGCGGGGTTCATCAACGAGGCCTGCCGGTCATGAACGAGACATCCGGCGTCGAAGCCCGTCCCAAGATCCTGGTGGTGGATGATGTCGCCGCCAATCTCGCCGGCATGCGCCGCCTGCTGGCGGCTGTCGATGCGGACATCTACGAGGCGAAATCCGGCAACGAGGCGCTCGCTTTGTGCCTCGACCACCGCTTCGCTCTGATCCTGCTCGACGTGCAGATGCCGGACATGGACGGGTTCGAGGTGGCCTCCCTCCTCAACAACGATCCGGCCACGTGTGACATCCCCATCGTGTTCGTGACCGCCGCCTATCTCGACGACATCAACCGCCTGAAGGGCTACACCTTCGGCGCGGTGGACTACATCGCCAAGCCCATCAATGATGCCGTCCTGCTCTCCAAGGTCACGGTGTTCCTGGAACTGCACACCTCCAAGATGCGCCTGAAGGCCGCCATGGAGGAGCTGGAGAAGCGCAATCGCCAGCTCGAAGTGGAGATAGAGGAACGCCGGCGGGTGGAAAAGCAGGTGCGCCACATGGCCACCCACGATTCCCTCACCGGGCTCGGCAACCGCATCCTGTTCATGGAGCACCTCTCCCGCGCCTTCGCCCAGGCTGAGCAGGCCGGCCGCGCATTCGCGCTGCTGTACATCGACATTGACGGCTTCAAGCAGGTGAATGACCGCCACGGCCACGCCGCCGGGGACGAGCTGCTGTGCACCATTGCCCAGCGCCTGCGCACCAACCTGCGGCACGAGGATTTCGCCGTGCGGCTGTCGGGCGACGAGTTCGCCGTGATCATGGTGGACCTGCCGGACGAGCGCGTGGCCCTCGCCCAGGGCGAGCGGCTGTGCACGGCGCTGCGCGAGCCCTATGAGCTGAGCCAGGCCACTCCGCCCGCCTCCGTCACCGTCGGCGCCAGCATCGGTATCGCCCTCTATCCCCTGCATGCCAACAATGCCGCCGCCCTGATGCGGCGCGCGGATACGGCCATGTATGAGGTGAAGAAGAGCGGCAAGGGCAGTGTACGGCTCGCCGCGCCCGAACCGGCCGAGCTGCAGGGTCTGGCCGCCAATGCCTGAGGCCCGGCCGCCGCACGCGGGCCGGCCTGCCGCCCCGAAGCGGCCCTCCAAGCCCCGCGCGATGCCATCTCCGTGGAAGCCGCGTCCATGACACAGCCCAGCGAGCGGACCAAGCCCGGCGAGGGCGCTGACCCCGCCGCCGTCCACGCCATCCAGGCGGACCTCATCGCCGTTCTGGTGGCGGTATCGTCGGGCGCGCCGCGGGTGATGACGCTGGATCGCGGGCGGGCCCTGCCTTCCGGCCCGTTCGAGCTCGGCCATCGCTCACTGCAATCGGGCCTGCGCGCGTGGGTGGAACAGCAGACCCACCATCCGCTCGGCTATGTGGAGCAGCTCTACACCTTCGCCGACAAGGATCGGGGCGGGGAGAGCGGGGCGCGCACCATTTCCATCAGCTATCTCGGCCTCACCCGCGAGCTTTCGGACGGGGAGGGCGGCTGGCGCAGCTGGTACGACTACTTCCCCTGGGAGGACCACCGCGCCGGGCTTCCGCCCGTTATCGGCCAGGTCATTGCTCCCGCCCTCGCGGACTGGAGCGGGGAGGCGCCGGGCGCGGCGACCCGCGACGCCCGCCACCAGCGCGCCGCCACCGCCTTCGGGCTCGACGAGCAGCCCTGGAATGAGGAGCTGACCCTGCAGCGTTACGAGCTGCTGTACGAGGCCGGTCTGGTGCCCGAGGGTCGCAACGGCCGGGGCGTCGACCCCCAAGGGCTGGTCCAAGAGCTGGTACCTGGCAGCGCCATGATCGGTGATCATCGCCGCATCCTCGCCACCGGCATCGCCCGGCTGCGGGCCAAGATCAAATATCGCCCGGTGGTGTTCGAGCTGATGCCGGACACCTTCACCCTGCTACAACTGCAACGTTGCGTTGAAGCCCTTGCCGGACGCACCGTTCACAAGCAGAATTTTCGCCGGCTCATGGAGCAGCAGGAGCTGGTTGAGGAAACCGGCGAAATGACCTCCGAAAGCATTGGCCGGCCTGCGAAACTCTTCCGCTTCCGCCACGCCGTTCTGGCCGAGCGCGCCTTCGCGGGAACAAAACTCCCCCTCGCCCGCACTTGACAGGGCTTATGCTCAGGGTAAGCATATAGCCAATATATGCTCAAACTGAGTATAGCCATATGACCAATGTCACCCGTGTCGACATGCCCTCGGTGGGCACCGCGACCCAGCGCAACTCCCACCTCTACGAGCGGGTGAAGCGCATCATTCATCCTGCGGAATGGGAGCTGCTTTCGGATGATGTGGAGGCGATCCAGCATCTGAAGATCGAGCGCAACGCGGTCATCCTCGCCCACAATTACCAGACCCCCGAAATCTACCACTGCGTGGCGGATATCGTGGGCGACAGCCTCACCCTCGCCCGCGAGGCGGCCACCACGGACGCCGACGTGATCGTGCTGGCGGGCGTGTATTTCATGGCCGAGACGGCCAAGCTCCTCAATCCCGACAAGACGGTGCTGATCCCCGATCCCACCGCCGGCTGCTCGCTCGCCGAGTCCATCACCCCGGAAGGCGTGCGGCAGATGCGCCGGGAGCATCCCGGCCTGCCGGTCATCGCCTATGTGAACACCTCGGCGGCGGTGAAGGCGGAAGTGGACATCTGCTGCACTTCGGGCAATGCCAGGAAGGTGGTCAATTCCTTCGGCGTGCCGAAGGTCATCATGCTGCCCGACCAGTATCTGGCGGCGAACGTGGCCAATGAGACCGGCATCGAAATCGTGTCCTGGCCCGGCCAATGTGAGGTGCACGAGCGCTTCACCGCCGCCGACGTGGCGGAGCTGCGGGAGGCCCATCCCGGCGTCACGGTGCTGGTGCATCCCGAATGCCCGCCGGAGGTGGTGAAGGTGGCGGATTTCGCCGGCTCCACCGCCGCCATGGCCGATTATGTGGGCGAGAAGCGGCCGAGCAGCGTCGTTCTGCTGACCGAATGCTCCATGAGCGACAATGTCTCCCTGCAATATCCCGATCTGGAGTTCGTGCGGCCCTGCAATCTGTGCCCGCATATGAAGAAGATCACCATCGCCAACATTCGCACCGCGCTGGAGGAGAACCTGCACGTGGTGGAAATCGACCCCGACGTGGCGGCCCGCGCCCGCCGCTCGGTGGAACGGATGCTGGAGCTGTGACCGCCGTCACCGGCTCCCTCGCCGGCCTCGATGACCGGCCCGTCATCATCGGCGGCGGGGTGGCGGGGCTCTCGGCGGCGCTGTTCCTGGCGCCGCGCCCGGTGGTTCTCCTCACCCGCGCCCTGCTGGGCGACGACGGATCGAGCCCCCTGGCCCAGGGTGGCATGGCCGCCAGCATGGGCGAAGATGACGACGCGGAGTTGCATCTCGCCGACACCCTGGCCGCCGGCGACGGCCTGTGCGACGCCGACATGGCGCGCCGCATCCTCTTAGCCGCTCCTGCGGCCATCTCCGATCTGGCCGCCATCGGCACGCGCTTCGACCGCGACCAGGGCGGGCGCCTCGCCCTTGGCCTGGAGGCGGCCCACAGCCGCCGCCGCATCGTCCACGCCCACGGCGACGCCACCGGGCGAGAACTGGTGCGCGCCCTGGCCGCCGCCGTGCGCGCCTGTCCCTCCGTCACGGTGGTGGAGGGGGTGGAGGTCCGCCGGCTGGTGACGGCGGACGGGGCCATTGCCGGCGTGCTGGTGGCGGGCGGCCATGGCGGCACCCTGCTGCGCACCCGCCAGGTGGTGCTGGCCACCGGGGGCGTGGGCGCCCTGTTCGAGCACACCACCAATCCCGATTCCTCCTTTGGCCTGGGCCTGGCGCTGGCCGCGCGGGCAGGGGCCGAGCTGGCGGACCTGGAATTCGTGCAGTTCCACCCCACCGCTTTGGCTGGCGGGGCGCGGCCGCTCTCCCTGGTCAGCGAAGCCGTGCGCGGGGAGGGGGCCCTTCTCGTCACCGCCGACGGCACCCGCTTCCTCGCCCATGTGCCCGGCGCCGAGCTGGCCCCGCGCGATGTGGTGGCGCGGGCGGTGTGGGCGGAGCTGATGGCGGGGCGCGAGGTGTTCCTGGATGCGCGCGCAGCCCTTGGCGCGGGCTTCGCCGCGCGGTTTCCGGCCATTGCCGGCCTCTGCGCCGCCGCCGGCGTGGATCCCGCGCGCCAGCCCATCCCCATCCGCCCGGCCGCGCACTACCACATGGGCGGTATCGCGGTGGATGCGGACGGGCGCAGCACCGTCGAAGGGCTGTGGGCCTGCGGCGAGGTGGCGTCCACCGGGCTCCACGGCGCCAACCGGCTTGCCAGCAACTCCCTGGTGGAAGGCGCGGTCTGCGGCCGCTGGGTGGCCGAGAACATCGCCGGCGCCCCGCCGGCCCCGCCGGCCCGGCGCCTTCCCGCGGAAATGCCGCCGGCGCCAGATGCCGCCCCGGCGCGGGCCGTGGTGTCGCGCCATCTCGGCGTGCTGCGCGATGCCGAGGGATTGAAGGCCGCCATCGCCGCCCTGGCGCCCCTCGCCCGCGCGGCCGGGCCCGCCGCCGATCCCGCCCTTGCCGGCCTCATGATGGCGGTGTGCGCCCTCGGCCGCGAGGAAAGCCGGGGGGCGCACAGCCGCACCGACTTTCCCGCCACGGCGGCGCGGGCGCTGCGCTCCCGCATCACGCTCGAACAGGCCCATGCGGCGGCTGAGACACTCACCGCGTCTCCCGCCGCCCGCGCCAGCCTTCACTGACGGACATTGCCATGGATATCGCCCCGCTTCCGCCTCTCCTCGTCGAGCCCATCGTCCGCGCCGCCCTGGTGGAGGATCTCGGCCGGGCCGGCGACATCACCACCGATGCCGTGGTGCCCGCCGGCTACCACACGCGCATGGATCTGGTGGCCCGCCAGGCCGGCGTGGTGGCGGGGCTCGATTGCGCGCGTCTCGCCTTCGCTTTGATGGATGACGCCATTTCCTTCGAGCCGCAGCTGGCCGATGGGGCGCCGGTGGAGCCGGGCATGCTCATCGCCCGCGTGGCGGGCCCCGGGCGTGGCATTCTCACGGCCGAGCGCGCGGCCCTCAACCTCATGTGCCGCCTCTCCGGCATCGCCAGCGCTACCGCCACGCTGGTGGAGGCGGTGCGCGGGCACAAGGCGCACATCGTGTGCACCCGCAAGACCACGCCGGGCCTGCGCACGCTGGAGAAGTACGCGGTGCGGGCGGGCGGCGGCTCCAACCACCGCTTCGGGCTCGATGACGCGGTGCTGGTGAAGGACAATCACATTGCCATCGCCGGCTCGGTCACCGAGGCGGTGCGGCGCGTGAAGGCCCATGCGGGCCACATGGTGAAGATCGAGGTGGAGGTGGACACCCTCGACCAGCTCCGCGAGCTGATGCCGCTCGGCGCCGATGCCGTCCTCCTCGACAATATGTCGCCTTTGACCCTGAAGGAGGCGGTGGAGCTGGTGGACGGGCGGATGATCACCGAGGCATCCGGCCGCGTTTCACGTGAAACCGCCCCCGCCATCGCCGCCGCCGGGGTGGACCTGATCTCCGTGGGCTGGCTCACCCACAGCGCCCCCATCCTCGACATCGGTCTCGACGCCGCGCAATAGGGCGCTTTCCAAAGCCCTCGCGGGGCTGGCCCCTCAGCTCTTCGCCAGCTCTCCGAGGGCCGTGCGCAGGGTGATGGGGTCCACCTCGCCCAGACGCGCCTCCACCTCCGCGTTCACCTGCCGCCACACCTCGCTCGCCTCCGCCAGCAGCTCCTGGCCGCTGGAGGTGAGCGCGATGCGGCGCACCCGCCGGTCGCTCCCGTCCGCCACCACCGCCGCCAGCCCGCGCCGCACCAGCGGCTTCAGGTTCGACGTGATGGTCGTGCGGTCCATGCCCATGGCCTCCGCAAGACGTGTCACCGTGAAAGGCTCGGACCGGCTGAGCGTCGCGAGCAGCGAGAACTGCCAATTGGTGAGGCCGAGAGGACGGAACGCCTCGTCGAACGAGCGGCCCACGATGCGGCTCGCGCGCTGGACGGCAAGGCAAAGGCAGGTTTCCCCCACCGTATGCGCGAGATCGGCGGGTCGAACATCGGAAGAGGCAGCAGCGGGCATGGGCTCATGAGGCTCGGTGTCGCTTGAACCTGCAAGATTAAAGCGGCCCGCTGAACAAGCGAAGCGAAACCGTTGCTGCGCTGCATCCAGACCCGGCCCGCGAAAGACGTTTAGAGCGCCTCCAATGTATTGCCAGGGCCGCTGTTTCGTAACTTTCCGGATTGTCCCGCAGGTGCGAAGCGCGCTTCATGCCTGAAAATGCGTCCGAATGGCCCATAGGGACCACAGGCAGTGCCGTGCGGGCAAAGCTCCGCGCGCACCGGCAAGGAGCAAGACAGTGACTTTTCCGTTCGCCGGCCCCAGCGGCGGCCATGGTCGCGGCGCCCGCGACGAACGCATCCGGCGGCCTCGCCCCCGCCTGTTCCTTGCCGTCGCCGCCAGCCTCGCTCTGTTGGCGACCCCGCCGCAAGGCGCGCACGCCGAGGATGGCCCGGACCTCGCGACACCGCAAAAGCTGGGCGAGGCGCTGTTCTTCGACACCAACCTGTCGAAGAACCGCACGCAGTCCTGCTCTTCCTGCCATTCGCCCGACCATGCCTTCATCGACCCGCGCCAGACCCCGGCGGCCGGCGGCGCCGTCTCCCTGGGCGATGACGGCACCTCCCTCGGCGATCGCAACGCGCCCACGGCCGCGTATGCCAGGTTCAGCCCGTCCTTCGGCAAATCCCCGAAGCCCGGCCTTTATCACGGTGGCCAGTTCCTCGACGGCCGCGCCGCCGATCTCGCCGAGCAGGCCGGCGGCCCGCCCCTCAATCCGCTGGAAATGGGCATGCCCGACAAAGCAAGCGTGGTGGCCCGGCTGAAGGAGAACCCCGCTTATGTGAGCGCGTTCGACACGCTCTACGGCAAGGGCGTGCTCGACAAACCGGAGCGGGGCTATGCGACCATGACCAAAGCCATCGCGGCCTTCGAGGAAACCCCGCTTTTTGCTCCGTTCGACTCCAAATATGACCGCTATCTGCGCGGCGAGGTGAAGCTGACGGACGAGGAAGAACTGGGGCGGGTGCTGTTCTTCTCCAACCAGTTCACCAATTGCAGCCTGTGCCACCAGCTCAACGCGCAGGGCGGCCAGGCGGGCGAGACTTTCTCAAATTACGAGTTCCACAATATCGGCGTGCCGCGCAACGACGAGGCCCGCGCCGCCGCTGGCCTGAAGCCCGACAGCCGGGACCTGGGCCTGGCCCAGAATCCGCACCTGAAGGGAAAGGACAAGAAAACACAGGCGGGCCGCTTCAAGGTGCCAACCCTGCGCAACGTGGCGGTGACCGGCCCCTACATGCACAATGGAGTGTTCAAGGACCTGCGCACGGTGATCCTCTTCTACAACACCTACAACACGCAGAATCCGGCCCGCCACATCAACCCGGAAACCGGCAAGCCCTTTGCTCCGCCGGAAGTTGCGCAGAACATCTCCATGAAGGAACTGGAGACGGGCCCGGCCCTGGACGACAAACGAATCGACGCTTTGGTGGCCTTCCTGAAGACCCTCACCGACAAGCGCTACGAAAACCTGCAGAACTGACGGGGGCGGCAAGCGGGGACGCACGGGGCAGGGGCTCCGTGGCCACCGACGGCCTGCGTTCAGCGCACGGCCCGCGCGCATAGCCATGCGCTCGGCGCAGTGCGGTGGGCATTGTCATCCAATTTATCCTAATCCAAATAAATTGGATGCAAACTAATGACTCGAGCCGCCGCCGTTTCGGCATTCAGCTGGTGGGCCTTGCGCGCCGCTGGCGCCGGGCGCTGGACCTGCGTCTGGCCGCCATCGGCCTCAGCGACGCCACCTGGGCACCTCTCGTGCATCTTTCAGAACGGGGCGATGGCCTCTGCCAGAAAGAACTGGCGCTGGCCGTGGGTATCGATGATTCGACCCTGGTCCGCCTCATCGACCTGCTGGCGGAACACGGCCTGGTGGAACGCCGTGTCAGCGCGCGTGACCGCCGGCTGAAGCTGCTGCACCTCACGCCCGCCGGCCGGGCCGCGGTGGCCGATATCCGCATCAAGCTGGCGCATATCGAGGATTGGCTGCTCGAGGATCTCACCGACGCTGAGATTGACGCGCTGATGTCCGCCTTCGCCCGCATCGAGGGGCGCATCCAGGCGTCCGCTTCCAGCACGGAAATCGAACCGTGATGTCCGCTCCAGGCTTCCTCACCCGGCTCGGGTTCGACGGGCCGCGGCTCGCCTTCACTGTCCGCACCGCAATCGCCTCCGCGCTGGCGCTGGCCGCGGCCGCGCTGCTACACATCGACAATCCCCAGTGGGCGGCCATGACGGTGTGGGTGGTGGCCCAGCCCACGCGCGGCCAGCTGCTGGAGAAGGGCGCCTTCCGCATCATCGGTACCCTCACGGGGGCGCTGGTGGGCGTGGGCCTCATCCTGGGCTGCGCCGACACGCCCGCTTTGCTGGTGGTGGGGCTCGCCGCATGGATCGGCCTGTGCGCCGGGGCCGGCAACCTCATCGGCGGCTTCACGGGCTATGGCACCATTCTGGCCGGCTATTCCGCCGCCATGGTGGCGCTGGTGGACTTCAGCCACCCGGACCACATCTATGGCCTCGCGCTCGACCGCGTGCTGACCATCTGCGTGGGTGTGGCGGTGTCGTTCGCCGTAGGCTGGCTCTTCACGCCCGCCAGCGCCGAATCCGATCTGTTCGGCCGCGCCCGCCGGCTTACGGCCCGGGTGCT
Organism: Xanthobacter sp. NM-59; assembly: GCF_021401125.1. Classification (GTDB taxonomy): domain Bacteria; phylum Pseudomonadota; class Alphaproteobacteria; order Rhizobiales; family Xanthobacteraceae; genus Xanthobacter. Next base: position 201,966 of record NZ_JACBFQ010000008.1, on the reverse strand, counting down.
GCGACATCTGGCGCAGGGCCTCGACACCGCCGACATGTCGCCCTTCTTCACCGAAGAACGGGCCATCATCTCGGAAATGGCCGCCATTGACGATGCGCTGGACCCCCACGCCGCCGGGTCTGCGCGCAGCCGCCGCGTCGTGCGCCACATCCGCACCCTGATGGCGGCCCTGCTCGGCGCGCTGGTTCTGGCGCGTGGCCGGGCCGGCACCTCCCCCACGCCGCTGCAGCGCGAGGAAGGGATCGCCGCCCTGCGCGCCGCCGCCGATGCCCTCGATGCCTCCACGCCCGATACGGTGCCCCTCGCGCACCTGCCGCCGCGGCTCGCCCGGGACCGCGACGACACCGGCCTCGCCCAAGTGGCCGAAACCCTGGCACGCGCCTACCAGGCCCTTCAGGCCCCGCAGCTCCCCGCGCTGGAGGAAGACACGGACGACCTGCCGCAGCTTCTGCTCCACCGCGACGTGGTGGGCGCCCGCGCCGCCACCCTGCGCGCGGCCGGCGCCGTGCTGGTGGTGGGCGCCCTGTGGCTGGCCACGGGCTGGACCTATGGCCCCTTCATGCTGATGGGCGCGGCCATCATGACCTCTCTGTTCTCCACCTTCGACAATCCGGCTCTCACCATGCGCTTCGTGCTCGGCGGCTCGGTGGCGGGCGGGCTCGCGGCGCTGGCCGCGCGCTGGCTGGTGCTGCCCCACGCCGGCGATCTGGTGCAGGTGATCGCGCTCACCGTGCCCTTCATCCTCATCGGCGCCCTGGTGATGGCCCACCGCAGGACGATGCTCGCCGGCATGGACTACAACATGTCGTTGCTGCTGCTGCTCCAGCCCGCCTTCCCCCTCCACGGAACGGTGGTGGGCATGGCGCAGATGGTGTTCGCCATGCTGCTTGGACCACTCATCGCAATGCTCGCCTTCCGCCTGGCCTTCCCCATGGATGCACGGCGGCGGCGCGCCATGCTGGTGGGCATGATGGTGAATGAGCTGAGGGCCATGGCGCGCGCGCCGCTCGACGCCGCGGCGGTGGCGCGCTGGCGGGCGCGGCTCTACCACCGGCTGCTGCGGCTGGTGCGCTGGACCGAGAAATCCGGAGACCGGGATTTCGCCGCCGTGGACGGGGGCCTCGCCGCCCTGGCCTTGGGCACCGCCATCCGCACCCTGCATGCCGCCTCGCGCGAACCGGATATTCCCGACAGCCTCGCCCGGGCCCTGCACGCAGCGCTCGCCAGCTTCCGCCTGCTGCCGCAAGACCCTGGCCGCGTCGCCAATGCGCTGGAGCGGGCCGCGAGCCGCCTCGCCCGCAACGGCCGCGACGGCGCCGATACGCTGCGCCGCGCGGATGCCGCCCTGCGCGCCAATGTCGGCTTCTTCCTCGATTCGAACGCCACAGCTGCGCGCCCCCTGACGCGCAGGGCTCCAGCGTGAAGCTGACGCTCGAAAAGCGAGCACGCGCCGCGAGAGCGCGCTCGAAAATGAAAGCACAAGCCGCTTCCGCGTCTCCCTGAAACACCGAAGCGGCTTTGCGCCTGCGCCGTGTCACATCTGCGTGCGGGCCCGGATCGCCGCCGAAAGCGTACCCTCGTCGAGATAGTCCAGCTCGCCGCCCACCGGCACGCCTTGCGCGAGGCGTGTCACGCGCACCGGAAGGTCTCGCAGAAGATCGGTGATGTAATGGGCGGTCGTCTGCCCATCCACCGTTGCGCCGAGTGCAAGAATGACCTCGGCGATCTTCTCATCATGTACGCGCGCCACGAGCTTCGCGAGATTGAGATCTTCCGGCCCGATGCCATCGAGCGGCGACAGCACGCCGCCCAGCACGTGATAGCGTGCGCTGAGCACCGCCGCGCGCTCCATCGCCCACAGATCCCCCACATCCGCCACCACCACCAGCACCCGCCCGTCCCGCACCGGGTCCGTGCACACGGTGCAGGGGTCGCAAACATCGACATTGCCGCAGACCCGGCATTCCACGACCTTGTCGAGTACATCGCTCAGCGCGCGCTGAAGCGGCACCATCAGGCCTTCGCGCTTCTTGATGAGCTGCAGCACCGCGCGTCGGGCTGAGCGGGGGCCAAGGCCGGGCAGCCGCGCCAGGAGCTGGATGAGACGTTCGATTTCCGGTCCGGCGACAGCGCGAGGCATGGCCTTCTTCATCTCCTGAGCAAGAGCTGAGGGCGCGTGTAAACCTTTGCGGCGCCCGCGCCAACCAACCCGCTGCGAAGCCCCCCGCCGCGAAGCCCCCCGGCATCCGTGGCAAGTCATCGGCTCCCGCCGACCCGCGCACCAGCCTGTGGTTATTCTACCCCTTACGGCGTATCGCCATTTTCGCGCTCGGCATCGACGGGTCCACCTTTTGGATATTCATCCCCGGACGCGAACATTTACATCATTCCAGCGGAAAGCATGCGCCGCATCGCTGCGCATCCTGCTTTCACCTTGAATGCCGAATGATCACCAATCTTCGCGGACCTCACTCCGCTGCGATCTTGAGCCGGCAGAGCTCCTTTTCTTCGCTCTTCAGGCAACGGCATGTTGATGCCACGCACCCGTTGAAGACGGCACCGCGCTGCCTTCGCTGAAGGCGTTATTCCCTGCACTCTACGAAAGTGCGCCACACGAAATCTTCGCCGCACGGCCACCCCGCAGCCGGCCAAGGCATCCACCCCGAATTCGCAGTGCAAGAATGAGCGGGTTCATCGCGCGCTACAGCCATCGGTTGTTGTCAGGACTTGCCGAGCCACCGGCATTCCGCATTTTGATAACGAATCATGACCATAACCGGCGCTCCTGAACGCCTTTCATCTCCCAGCGGCATCCCCTGGCTGTTTCATCTTCAAACCCGCATAGATGCTTGGTTTCGAAGTTTTTTGAAACACCCGATTGTAGCGAGATTACGCCCGGGTATAGAATATTTGCAAAGCTTCGACTTTACAGATATTTCTACAACATCAGTGCTGTCCAAACGGACAGCCGTAGCGTGCAAGCAGAAAGGGATGCCCCGTGAGCGACTCCTCCTCCAATCCGCAGTCGCCGAGCCACATCGACTTCACCGCCGACATCGTTGCCGCCTATGTGAGCAACAATAGCGTGGCCGCAGCAGATCTTCCGGCGCTCATCGAGTCCGTTCATCGCGCTCTGGGCCAGCTCGGCGCTCCTGTGGCCCCGCCGGTGGAAGAGCAGAAACCCGCTGTTCCGGTCAAGAAGTCCGTGACCCCGGAATACATCGTCTGCCTCGAGGACGGTAAGAAGTTCAAGTCGTTGAAGCGTCACCTGCGCACCAGCTACGGCATGACTCCCGACGCCTACCGCGAAAAGTGGGGTCTCCCGAAGGATTATCCCATGGTCGCCCCGGCCTATGCTGCCGCGCGCTCGGAGCTCGCAAAGAATATGGGCCTCGGCCAGAGCCGGAAGAAGGCCCCGGTGGCCCCTGCGAAGAAGCCCACCCGCCGGCGCGCCGCCACGGCCTGATCCTTCACTCACGGCGGCTATTTCTACGCTGGCGTGACGAAGATCTTTTTTGCCGACAATCCGGTGCGAGAGTGACAGCCCAACTGGGCACCTTCGCACCGGAGCTGCTGCCTCGTCGTTCACGACCGATGACGACAGACCCCGGAAGATATCCGCGCCATTGAGACGTGCGGCCAGCTGGCCGCAGTGCCGTTGCCAATTCTTCGGCATCCAAGAGGCGCGATCTCCTGCCGACCTCGCAGGTTTGCTGTACAAGTCGGCCTGGATTTCCCGTCAAGCCAGCGGCATGACCATGCCAGGACTTGCGGCGGCTGTCGCCTCCGCACCAGCCAGGTTTCCGCTTCAAGAGCACAAACACTTCCGGCCGGAAATAGACCCGCGTCACGTGGAGGAACTCAAACGAGCCTCGACTAGGGTCGTTCCGTCTCCACACGGCTTTCACTGATCAATACATACGAGCGCGTCCAGAGGGCATGCCCTACGCGTCCGCCGGCGCGCCCTCGGGACGCGCATGTCTTCTTTCGCCTTCCGGCCTAGCCACGCTCTCGTTCATTGACCAACCGTCGCTGGAGAACGGGGCCGCTGGCGCTCACCTGTTCAATCAACGCCAAGTCGGCGGCACAGGTCGTCCAATTGGTCCAGGTTGGAGAACCGAATCCGCAGCTCGCCGCCTTCGCCCCGGCTTTCCAACGTGACATTCAAGCCCAGGCCATCACACAGTCGACGCTCAAGTGCGCGAACATCCGCCGACTTCTCACTCTCCTTCGAGGCCTTGGAGGGACCAGCGGAAACGGGCGGACGGGCCTTCACCAGCGCTTCCACGTCGCGCACGTTCAGCCCTTTTTCGACAACCTGACGCGCGATCTGAGCCGGGTCCTCATGGCCGACCAGCGCGCGCGCATGGCCCGCCGTCAGGCGCCCATCCTCCAGATAGATCTTCACCTCATCAGGCAGCTTCAGAAGCCGGAGCGTGTTTGCGATATGGCTGCGGCTCTTACCAATTACCTTTGCAAGATCGCTTTGCGTATAAGCGAACTCAGCCATCAAAGACTCGTAGCCCTGCGCTTCCTCCACCGGGTTCAGATCGGCGCGCTGAACATTCTCGATAATTGCAATTTCGAGAGCTTCCCGATCGGTCAGCTCCAGCACGATCACCGGGACTTCGTGCAATGCCGCCCTTTGCGCCGCGCGCCACCGCCGCTCGCCCGCGACGATCTCATAGGCGCTGAGCCCCGCCAGAGGTCGAACCACGATCGGCTGAATAATCCCCTTTTCACGGATTGATGCCGTCAGGTCTTCCAATCCTTCCTCGAGAAAGGCGCGCCGAGGATTGCGCGGATTGGCCCGCACCTGCTCGATGGGCAGCCGGCGCGGTGGGGCAGCCGGGGCCGGAGCGACCGGCACCGCCTGCGGCTCTGGGTCGTTCATCTCGCCGATCAGCGCAGCAAGGCCTCGGCCAAGCCGAGAGCGCGGTTCATCCGCCATGGCAGCGTTTTCCCCTGTCTTCACGATCACATTCACGCCGCCGCTCGCGCCGCTCGCTCGCGCTGGATCACCTCCGACGCCAACTTCAGATAGGCCTGGGAGCCCGCGCACTTCAGGTCGTAAAGCAGCGCCGGCTTACCGTAGGACGGAGCCTCTGAAATCCGCACATTCCGCGGGATGACGGTATCATATACCTTCTCACCCATGAACGCCCGGACGTCCTGCACCACCTGATCGGAAAGGTTGTTTCGCCCGTCATACATGGTGAGAACGATGCCATGGATCACGAGATTGGGATTAAGTCCGGCCCGAACCTGATCCACGGTGGTCATCAGCTGAGACAGCCCTTCCAACGCGAAGAACTCGCACTGCAGGGGAACGACAATGGCATCCGACGCCGCCATGGCATTCACCGTGAGCAGTGACAAGGACGGCGGACAGTCCACGAGAACATAGCTGTAGCGCGGTGCCGAGGGGTCCTCAGCCAGGGCCTGCAGAGCGTTCCGCAGCCGGAACGCCCGATCCCGCGCCGACGCGATCTCAAGCTCAAGACCCGACAGGTCGAGTGTGGACGGGGCCACATGGAGGGCCGGCACTCCGGTTTCCATGATGGTGTCGCGAAAGGACGCTTCCCCTACGAGGACATCATAGGTGGACCTTTGCCGCGCGCGGCGGTCAATGCCAAGGCCCGTGGAAGCATTACCCTGCGGATCCAGATCCACCACCAGAACCTTCTCGCCGATGGCGGCGAGGGCCGTCCCGAGATTGATCGCAGTCGTGGTTTTGCCCACACCCCCCTTTTGATTGGCGAGCGCAAGCACGCGAGCCCGGGGAGGGGAAGAGGACGAAGGGGAAGAAGCGCCAAGATCGCTCATGGGTCGACGATCCTCGATCAAATCGAATCAGATATCAGCAGCGGCAGACCGAATCAGCGGTTCTGCGTGTCCGGCCGAGCGGCGGCGGAAAAGCCTGTTTCGCCCGCTTCAGCCTTAGGTTTCGCACCCTTCACCACCACGATTCTCCCATCGGGATCCGTGTGGCTGGGGGCGAGCTCGACCTCGAGTGTCCAGCCTTTGGCCGCGTCGGTCAATTCGCGCGTTGCATCCTTCCCCTTCAGAAAGACGCCAAGCGCGCCGGCTGCAAGGAAGGGAGCGGCAAGGTCCAGAAGTTTAGGCAGGGGTGCAAGGGCGCGGGCCGAGACAACATCGCAACCCGCGGCGAGCACAGAGGCCACCTTTTCGATGCGCTGCGCGTGAACCTCGACCGGCAAGCGCGCGAGGCGGCTGGCTTCGCGCAGAAATGCCGCCTTTCGCGTATCGCTCTCAACAAGGTGCACCTGCGCACCCTCACGGTCCGCCAGGACAGCGGCGACAACAAGGCCCGGAAAGCCGCCGCCGGATCCAAGATCCACCCAAATGCGTGCGGTGGGCGGAGCGAGCTCGACCACCTGGAGGGAGTCGGCAATATGCCGGCGCCAGACTTGGGGCAGGGTGGCAGGGGCGACGAGATTGATCGTCCTTTGCCACTTGGTCAGCAGCTCGACGAGAAGCGCGAGTCGCTCGAATGTTTCACGTGAAACAGACTCTCGCACGCGCCGTTGCTGCGCCAAGTCGTCCATGCCGACGTCCCTCTCCCGCGCCAAGCCCTTGCACCTTTCCGTGTGGAGCGATTCAGCCAAGATCCTTCACGGCTGCCTTTGCAGAAGACCCCACCCCACGTCGGGCATGTGTCGCCAGCAAGGCGAGCGCCGCCGGAGTCATGCCCTCAATACGTCCCGCCTGACCAACTGTGCCAGGGCGCACGCGCGCGAGCTTCTGCTTCAGCTCATTGGATAGGCCTGGCAGCGTGTCATACGCAAGCTCCTCCGGCAGCCGCAGCCCTTCGTCACGTCGCAACACCGCAATATCTGCCGCCTGCCGCTCCAGATAGACAGCGTATTTCGCGTCCACCTCAATCTGTTCCGCGATCCCGACATCAAGGCCGCGAAGCTCCGGCCAGATCCCCGCAAGGCGTTTCATGTCCACGTCCGGATACGCCAGAAGGTCGAACGCCGTGCGCCGCAGACCGTCCTTGTTCAGGTTCAGGCCTTGGCGCGCGGCCTCGTTCGGCGTGAGGCTCAGCGATCGTGTGAGATGGAGCCCCTCCGCCAGCCGGGCCTGCCGCGCCGCATACACGCGCGACCGCTCTTGGCCAACCAGCCCCAGTCGCTCGCCAAAAGCCGTCAGCCTCTGATCCGCGTTGTCGGTCCGCAGCGTCAGCCGATATTCCGCGCGCGAGGTGAACATGCGGTATGGCTCGCTGACACCGCGCATTACCAGATCATCCACCATCACACCCAGATAGGCCGTCGCCCGGTCCAGCTGGATGCCATCCTGGCCGCCCGCGCGCCGCGCGGCATTCAGGCCAGCCAGAAGGCCCTGCGCCGCCGCTTCCTCATATCCGGTCGTGCCGTTGATCTGGCCCGCCAGAAAAAGCCCTTTCACCCCCCGCGTCTCGAGCGTGGACGCCAGCTCGCGTGGATCAACATGGTCGTATTCAATCGCGTAGCCAGGGCGCAGCACGCGGACCTGCTCCAGCCCCGGGATCGTCCTCAGAAATGCGTGCTGCACGTCCTCCGGAAGCGAGGTCGAGAGCCCATTGGGATAAACCGTATCGTCATCCAGTCCCTCCGGCTCCAGGAAGATCTGGTGCCCATCACGGTCGCCGAACCGGACGATCTTGTCCTCAATGGACGGACAGTAACGCGGGCCGGTGCTTTCAATGCGGCCGGAGTACATGGCGGATCGAGACAGGTTCGCACGGATCAGCTCATGGGTGCGCGCCGTCGTCCGGGTGATGCCACACTGAACCTGCGGATTTGGAAGCACAGTGGTGAGGGCGGAAAAGGGCTCGGGCGGGTCATCGCCCGCCTGCATCTCGAGGCTTGCCCAATCGATGGTACGCCCGTCGAGCCGCGCCGGCGTGCCGGTCTTCAGACGGCCCAGGGTCAAGCCCAGGCGGGTGAGGGCAGGGGAGAGGCCGAGGGCGGGCTTTTCACCGATCCGTCCGGCTGGGAAGCTGACATCGCCCATATGGATAAGGCCGTTGAGGAAGGTGCCCGTCGTGAGCACCGCCGCTCCCGTCGTCAGGCGCCGCCCGTCCGCCAGCCGCACGGCCACCAGCTGCCCAGCCTGCACCTCAAGGTCGTCCGCCTCTCCTTCCAGGATCACCAGACCAGAGGTTTCCCGCAGCGCCTGCTGCATCGCGCGGGCATACAGCTTCCGGTCCGCCTGTGCCCGCGGGCCCCGCACGGCCGGCCCCTTCCGGCGATTAAGCACCCGGAACTGAATGCCGCCGGCATCCGCCACGCGCCCCATGAGGCCGTCCAGCGCATCAATCTCCCGCACTAGATGGCCCTTGCCGAGCCCACCAATCGCGGGGTTGCACGACATTGCACCGACAGTCCGCGCATCGTGGGTTACAAGCGCAGTCCGCGCGCCGGCCCGCGCTGCAGCGGCCGCTGCTTCGCAGCCGGCGTGGCCGCCGCCGACCACCACCACGTCAAACGTGCTCCCGGTCTCACCAGGCAAGAGAGCGCAGGGCTCGGATTTGTTCATCATGAGTCTTGGAAACGCCGTTGGCAGCTGCGCGTCAAGCGGTCGCTCGATCAAATCCGCATTTGGCGGGGCGCGATGTTTCACGTGAAACAGCCGATGGTCGGCGCCCACGCACTGCTACTTCCCGATACAGAAGGTGGAGAAGATGTGCTCCAGAACGTCCTCAACGTCGATACGCCCAATGGTGCGATCCAGCGCTCGTGCGGCCAATCGCAATTCCTCCGCCTGAAGTTCGTCGCTGACCCAAGGGTTTTCCACCACCGCCCTCAGATAGCCCAGCGCCAAATCCAGCGCACGGCGTTGCCGCTCCCGCGTGATCAATGCCGGCTCGCCTCCAACCAGCGCTTCGAGCAAGCCACAGACGACACCCAACAGAGCTTCGAGGCCGGCTTCCTCATTGGTCGACAGCGCAATCCACCCCGAAGGGCACACGCCCCCAAGATCCATCTTGCTCCGAACCAGAACCGCGTGACCCAGCCCTGGTGGAGGGGGCGCCGCATCATCCGAAAGCCAGAGCACGAGCTGAGCTTCCTCCGCTCGGGCGAGAGCGCGTCGCACGCCTTCGCTCTCCACCTGATCGGCGGTCTCACGCAGACCCGCCGTATCGAGCAGCAGCACCGATTGGCCGGAAAGCTCCAGATGCACTTCCAGCACATCCCGGGTCGTCCCGGCGATGGGCGAAACGATCGCGACATCCCGTCCCGCCAGCCGATTCAGCAAGCTTGATTTTCCCGCATTCGGCGGCCCGGCGATGGCGATGGTGACCCCATCGCGAACCCGCTCACCCCGCTGCGAATCCCTCAAGGCCGCTTCCATATCCGCGACCACGGGCGCCAGGGCTTGCCGTACATCGTCCTTCAAGCGGTCTTCGACATCTCCCTCATCGGCGAAGTCGAGCCCCGTTTCCGTCATGGCCAGCGCCCAGAGCAGAGCGCCACGCCAGTTTTCCACCCGCCGCGACAAAGCCCCGGAAGCCTGGGCCAGAGCCTGCCGGCGTTGCGCCTCGCTTTCAGCCGCGATGAGGTCGGCCAAGCCCTCCACCTCGGATAGGTCCAGCTTGCCGTTTGCATGCGCCCGCCGCGTGAACTCTCCAGCCTCCGCCGGCCGCAAACCTGGCACCGCGGACAGCGCCGAGAGAACAGCCGCCACCACGGCACGACCGCCATGCAGATGCAGTTCTGCAATGTCCTCACCCGTCGCGCTCGCCGGGGCAGGGAAGAAGAGCTGCAAGCCGCGGTCCAGCACTTCGCCCCGGCGGGGGTCGCGCAGAGCGCCATAGCGTGCCTGTCGCGCCGCCGGCACTTCGCCACACAGAGCCAGCAGAGCATTCCGCGCAGCAGGACCGGAGATGCGCACCACCGCGACCCCGGAAGGAAGCCGGCCAGACGACAGGGCAAAGATCGAATCGGCCGCCATGGTCCCTCGCTCCAGTTTCAAGAAACACCGAGTAACAGTGCAAAGGGTCGTGCAGCCAACCGGGATCCGTCGATCCTTCTCGGATCCTGTCCCGCAATGACAACCCTCCGAACCGATCTTCGTCCCGATGACCGCGAACTTGCGTGGCCGCCATGCCGTGACGCTGGGATAACCGCTGAGATCGGCAATGACGGCGGAATGCCCCTCAATTTCCTGATCCGCAGCCGCGATCTTAGGCCATATACCCTCAAATCGAATAAGACCGTCACAGGCGGCAATCCTGGTCTCCGCGACGCAGACATCGAATTCGTTGCGATCTTGCCGCCAGAGGCGTTCCTATTCGATCGACTTTTTCGGGCAATATCAGAAAAACACACCTATTAGATGCGCCGCCGGTTGTGCTGAGGTGTTTCAGCTCTGGCTGACCTCGCCGTCGCCACCGGGCGCGTATTTGAGCCAGAGTGCCTTCTCCCCCAACGCCGCGACGAACGCCGCATGCGCTTCGGCTTCGTCCGCGCTCACCCGGGGCGGCAGAGCGGTGGGTCGCGGGCGGGCGGCCTTAGCCTCCACCACCAGCCGCGGCGCCTCACTCTCTTCCTGCACTAGGCCGATAAGACTTGCCTGCCGGCCACCGAGCAACTCGCTATAGACCTCGGCAAGAAGCTCCGCATCGAGCAGTGCCCCGTGCTTCACCCGGCGGGAGCTGTCGATGCCGTAGCGGTTCATCAGGTCGTCGAGCCTGTTGCTCGCACCCGGGTGCTTGCGCCGCGCCAGCGCGAGCGTATCCACAACCCGATCACGCAAAATTGCCGGTCGACCGAGCCGCGCGAGCTCCGCATTCAGAAAGCCGATGTCGAACGCGGCATTGTGGATGACCAGCGTGTCGTCGGCGATGAATTCCAGGAACTCGTCCGCCACGGCGGCAAACACCGGCTTGTCCGACAGGAACTCGCTGGAGAGGCCATGCACGTTGAAGGCCTCCTGCGGCATGTCCCGTTCGGGATTGATGTAGACGTGATAGACCGTGCCGGTGAGGATGCGGTTGACCATCTCCACGCAGCCGATTTCCACCAGCCGGTCACCCCCATTGGCCTCAAGGCCCGTGGTTTCGGTGTCGAGCACGATCTCCCGCATGGTGGTCTTCCTTCGTCAGATCTGCGGCCGCCGCCGCCCGGGTCCGCTCAAGGCGCGCATGATGCCCGCCACCTGGTGGCGTGCCGCCTCGAAGCCGCGTCCCGTATCGATGATGAAATGAGCCCGCCGGCGCTTCTCCGCATCGGGCATCTGCTTTGCCAGGATGGCCTCGAACTTTTCCATCGTCATCCCAGGCCGGTCCAGCACACGGCCGCGCTGCACCTCCGGTGGCGCACTCACCACCGCCACCGCATGGGTTCGCCCCATGGCGCCCGTCTCAAACAGAAGAGGAATGTCGAGGACACAGAGCCGCGCGCCACTCTCCCGCGCCCGATCCAGAAACGCCTTCTCCTGCGCCCACACCAAAGGGTGAACGATGGCTTCCAGTCGCGCCATGGCCTGCGGATCGTTCAGAACCCGCCCCGCCAGCGCAGCGCGGTCGATGATCCCATCCCGAACCACACCGGGAAAGGCGGCCTCCACCGGCTCCACCGCATCTCCCCGATAGAGGCTGTGCACGGCGGCGTCCGCGTCATGCACCGGCGCGCCAAGGCTGCGGAACATGGCAGCGGTCGCGGATTTGCCCATGCCGATGGAACCCGTAAGCCCGAGAATCCACATGGCGTCACGCCTCCAACTGGCCCTTCGCCTTCAGGTCCGCCACCAGCACGTCCCGCAAGCCGGACGTGACCTGCGGCCGCACGCCGAACCAGCGCTCAAAGCCGGGAACGCCCTGGTGCAGCAGCATTCCCAGCCCATCCACGGTGCGCAGGCCGCGCGCCTCAGCCGCCTGCAAAAACGGCGTCTTCAAGGGAACGTAGACGATATCCGTCACCACCGCGTCCGCCCGCAGGGGCCGAAGATCAAGATCCAGCGGATCGGAGCCCTTCATGCCGAGGGAGGTGCAATTCACCACCAGATCTGCGTCGGCGAGCGCTCCCCCCACATCGCAAAGCGCCAGCGGCCGCACCCGTCCGCCATAGGGCGCTGCCACCGCCTCCGCCCGCGACAGGGTACGATTGGCGAGCATGATCCGCTCGAAACCGCGACTGACCAATGCGTGGACAACGGCACGGGAGGCGCCGCCGGCCCCAACGACCACCACGCTTCCCCGCCGCCCATCCCACCCCAGCGCACCGGCATCGAGATTGGCCAGGAAGCCATAGCCATCCGTATTGGCGCCATGGAGCCGCCCGCCTTCCAGCCACAGCGTGTTCGCCGCGCCCAGGGCAGCCGCGCTCTCGTCCGCCTCATCGAGAACAGAGAACGCCGTCTCCTTGTTCGGCAGCGTCACGTTGCAGCCCACATAGCCGCGCTCGCCCAGGCTGCGGTAAAACGCCGCCGCGTCCGCCGGCTGAACCTCTTCCCGGCCGTAGGTGCCATCAATCTTGTAATGGGCCAGCCAATAGCCATGCAGCAAAGGCGAACGGGAATGGGCGATGGGAAACCCGGTGACGCACGCACGAATGGTCACGGCAACATGCCCCGCTCGCGGAAGAAAGGCAGCAGCTGCAGCAGCGGCAGCCCCAGAATGGTGAAGTGGTCGCCCTCCACCTTGGTGAAGAGATGAACACCCACCGATTCAAGCTGATAGGCCCCCACCGAGGTCAGCACCCTCTGTCCCGCCGCCGCCAGATAGGTATCCAGCATGTCCTGCGTGAGGGTGCGCATGGTGAGATAAGCGTTCACCACCGTCTCGAACGCCAGCTCTCCGTCGATCACCACCGTCACCGCCGAATGCAGCGCATGGGTCTTACCGGACAGGCTCATGAGCTGGGCCCGGGCGGCCTCCACCGTCTGCGGCTTGTGAAAAATCTCGCTACCAAGAGCCAGGGTCTGGTCGGCGCCCAGCACCACGCGTCCCGGCGCCGCCACCGCGCCAGCCGCGGCCTTCGCCCGCGCCAGCATCAACGCGATGCGGCTGGGATCAAGTTCCCGCGCCTCGGCCTGGAGCGCACGCTCATTGACGTCGATGGACACGGTTTCCACCGGCATTCCGGCATGCACCAGAAGGCTCAAGCGGGTGGCGCTTTTCGAGGCCAGCACCAGCGACTGCTCGCCGCGCCACAGGGTCTTGTTTTCCATTATCTCAGGTCTCGGCGATGGCTCTGCGGCGACGCTCATTGAACAGCGCCAGGATGGTGGCCGCCGTTTCCTCGATGGACCGGCGGGTGACGTCGATGAGGGGCCAGCCGTTGCGCGCGCACAAGCGGCGGCAGAAGGCGATTTCCTCCGAAACTGCCTGCCGGTCCGTATAGGAGGTACCTGTGTCCGCCGCATTCAGCCCCAGAAGGCGGTTCTGGCGGATCTCGACGATGCGCTCCGGGCTCGCCACCAGACCCACCAGAAGCGGCTTCTTCAGCAGCTCCATCCCCGGCGGCAGCGGAACATTCGGCACCAGCGGGATATTGGCGGTCTTGATGCCGCGATTGGCGAGATAGATGGAGGTCGGCGTCTTCGAAGTGCGCGACACGCCCAGAAGGACGACATCCGCATTCTCTAGATCGTCGGTCATCTGCCCGTCATCGTGCATGACGGTGAAATTCAGCGCGTCGATGCGCTTGAAATAGCCCGCATCAAGAGAGTGCTGCCCGCCGATGCGCGGCGTCGGCTCGCCGCCGAGATAGGATTGGAACAGCCGCACGATGGGCGCCATGACCGACAGATAGGGCACGCCCAGGTCCTGGCAGCTCTGCTTGAGCTTGGAGCGGATCTCGTTGTCGACCAGCGTGTAGAGCACGATGCCCGGATTGGCCTCGATCTCGCTCAGCACCCGGTCCAGCTGCTTCATGGAGCGGATCAGCGGATAAACATGCTCGATGGCGAGCACGTTCGCATACTGGGCGCAGGCCGCGCGGCCCACGGTGATGAGGGTCTCGCCCGTCGCGTCGGACACCAGATGCAGGTGAAAATAGCTTTCGCTCGGAGCTCTCGTGGGCGTCACTTTATCCACCACCGCTGTGGAAGGCTGTTGAAGAAGGCACGCTCCCTTCGCCGACGCAAGATCGGCCTGGGGAAAGGGGGCATCGCCATCCACATTTCGACTCGAAAGGAGAGATTCAGAACCCCTCCTGTGGGCCAATGTGAATATCTCATGCCACCTCCCGCGTTAATCCTTTGTTAACCGGCCTCCGCCGGCCCTCGCGGGTGCGGCAAATGCGGTATCTGAATCGGGATGGCGTGTGGATTGGTTGTCGATGGCGCTGCGACTGGTTAATCAACCGTAAAGACTCTAAAGACTCTCTCTTTAAATAAGACTCTCATTGATTGTAGGCATGGGATGAGCCGCTCTCCGGCGACGCGATCGCCCTTTCTCGCCGTCCTGGACGGAACTCCGCTGAACCCGCCTCCGCTCTGGATGATGCGACAGGCCGGCCGCTACCTTCCCGAATATCGCGAGGTGCGGGCCATAGCCGGGGACTTCCTCACCCTGTGCTACACGCCCAAGCTCGCCGCCGAGGTGACGCTCCAGCCCATCCGCCGCTACGGTTTCGACGCGGCCATCATCTTTTCGGACATTCTGGTGGTGCCCCACGCGCTCGGCGTCGGCCTCACCTTTACCGCCGGAGAGGGGCCGCGCCTGGAGCCGGTGGACAATGCCGCGCGCATTGCCGCCTTGCCCGATCGGCTCGACCCCGCGCGGACCGAGCCGGTCTACGAAGCGGTCGCGGCGGTGCGCGCCGAGCTCCCTCTGGAAGTGGCGCTGATCGGCTTCTGCGGCGCGCCATGGACGGTGGCCACCTACATGGTGGCGGGGCAGGGCACTGCCGACCAGGCGCCGGCCCGGCTATTGGCGCTGCGCGAGCCGGCGGTGTTCCAGGCGCTCATCGACCGGCTGGTGGAAGCGTCCATCACCCATCTGTCGGCTCAGGTGCGCGCGGGTGCCGACGCGGTGCAGATTTTCGACACCTGGTCCGGCGTGCTCGATCCCCTCTCCTTCGAGCTGTGGTGCGTGGAGCCGCTGAAGCGCATCGTTGAAGGGCTGAAGGCGGAGCACCCCCATGTGCGGGTCATCGCCTTCCCCAAGGGCGCCAGCATGGAAGCCCTGGAACGCCTTGCCCAGGTGGGTATCACCGCCGTGGGGCTCGACTGGACCGCGGATCGCTCTGCCGCCCGCGCTCGGCTCGGCGCCCGCGTGGCACTGCAAGGCAATCTGGACCCGCTGCGCCTGATCGCCGGCGGCGCGGCCCTGGAGGATGAAGTCCGGCGGATCCGCGCGGATTTTGCCGGCTGCCGTCACATCTTCAATCTCGGCCACGGCATCCGCCCCGAAACCCCGCTCGCCCATGTGGACGCGCTGGTGGCCGCGGTGCGCGCGGCGTTCTGAAGCGCTTCCAAGCGGCGCGGGAGCCGGTTTGCGTGAAGGACACGCGCCGGAACAAACGGATCGATCGCTTCTGCGTTTCCATGAACGGCTGAAGCGGTCTCAGTTGGCCAAGCAATCGAGGAGCAGCCATGCTCTATCTGTGGATCAAGGCCTTGCACATCATGGCCGTCATCGCCTGGATGGCGGCGCTGCTCTACATGCCGCGCCTGTTCGTCTATCACGCCATGGCCCCGAAGGGTTCGGCCCAGTCCGAGACCTTCAAGGTCATGGAACGGCGGCTTTTGAAGGCCATCTCCACCCCCGCCATGGTGGTCACCTGGCTGGCCGGCTTGTTTTTGGCCTATGAGGGGGGCTGGTATACGGACGGCTGGTTCCACGCCAAGCTGGCATTGGTGCTGGCCATGTCGGCGGTGCACGGCTTCCAGGCCCGCTGGGTGCGCGACTTCGCCGCCGATGCGAACCAGCGGCCGGCGAAATTCTACCGCATCGCCAACGAAGTGCCGACGCTGCTGATGATCGGCATCGTCATCCTTGTGGTGGTTAAGCCGTTTTGATGATGCTTTATCCGAAGGAGGGACTTGCACACCGCGCGTGGTGTGCCTATCCTCCCGGTACTTTCCTCAACGCAGGCAAACGCGCTGGCTGAGGCTTGGGTCCTGGGTTCATCCATCGTGGCTCAAGCGCGCGCGTCAGGCGGAAGCCCTCGCTCCGGCGACTCCTGAAGACCTGCGATTCCCCGTTTCCTTCCTCACATGTCTGGCTCGCGGGCCCTCGCGAACCGACTCATCAAGACCTTAATCGAGGCTTTCCCATATGCGGGAAGTAAAACTTCAAGACCTGAAATCCAAAACGCCTGTCGAGCTGCTCGCCTTTGCCGAGGAGAACGAGGTGGAGAATGCGAGCACTCTGCGCAAGCAGGAGCTGCTGTTCGCCATCCTGAAGCAGCTGGCATTGAGCGAAACCGAGATCATCGGCGAAGGCGTGGTGGAGGTGCTGCAGGACGGCTTCGGCTTCCTGCGTTCTCCGGAAGCCAATTACCTGCCGGGTCCGGACGACATTTACGTCTCCCCCTCGCAGATCCGCCGCTTCGGCCTGCGCACGGGCGACACGGTGGAAGGGCAGATCCGCTCTCCCAAGGAGGGCGAGCGCTATTTCGCGCTGCTCAAGGTCAATACGATCAATTTCGAAGACCCTGAGAAGACCCGCCACAAGATCAATTTCGACAATCTCACGCCACTTTATCCCGACGAGCGGCTCAAGCTCGAGCACGAGGATACCGGCGGCGGCAAGAAGGACTTCTCGCCGCGCATCATCGATGTGGTGGCGCCCATCGGTAAGGGCCAGCGCGGCCTCATCGTGGCGCCGCCGCGCACCGGCAAGACGGTGCTGCTGCAGAACATCGCCAAGTCCATCACCGCCAACCATCCCGAATGCTACCTCATCGTGCTGCTCATCGACGAGCGGCCGGAGGAAGTGACGGACATGCAGCGCTCGGTGAAGGGCGAGGTGATCTCCTCCACCTTCGACGAGCCCGCCGCCCGCCATGTGCAGGTGGCGGAAATGGTCATCGAGAAGGCCAAGCGGCTGGTGGAGCATGGCCGCGATGTGGTGATCCTGCTGGATTCCATCACACGCCTGGGCCGTGCCTACAACACGGTCGTGCCGTCCTCGGGCAAGGTGCTCACCGGCGGTGTGGACGCCAACGCTTTGCAGCGCCCCAAGCGCTTCTTCGGCGCCGCGCGCAATATCGAGGAAGGCGGCTCCCTCACCATCATCGCCACGGCGCTCATCGAGACCGGGTCGCGCATGGATGAGGTGATCTTCGAAGAGTTCAAGGGCACCGGCAATTCCGAGGTCATCCTCGACCGCAAGGTGTCCGACAAGCGCGTGTTCCCGGCCATCGACATCACCCGGTCCGGCACCCGCAAGGAAGAGCTGCTGGTTCCCAGCGACACGCTCAAGAAGATGTATGTGCTGCGCCGCATCCTGAACCCCATGGGCACCGTGGACGCTATCGAGTTCCTGCTCGACAAGCTGCGGCAGACGAAGACCAACCAGGACTTCTTCGACTCCATGAACACCTGAGGATTAAGACCTCAGATGAACACTTGGCCGTCCGGCACGGACGTGCCGGGCTGTCGCGAACCAAGGCCGGCCTCGGGATTGTCAACTCCGGACATCCCCCGAGGCCGGCCTTTCGCATTGCGGGGGGAAGACCTATCTTCATCCTCAGAAGCCGGCGTTGCCGGCCCCCCGTTTTTTCAGGATCAGGCCATGTTCATTCAGACTGAAGCCACCCCCAATCCCGCCACCCTCAAGTTCCTGCCCGGCCGCCCGGTTTTGGGCGAGGGCGTGCTTGACGTGCGCAGCGCCGAAGATGCCGGCATGTCGCCGCTGGCGCAGCGCCTGTTCGAGGTGCGAGGCGTGGATGGCGTGATGCTGGGCCCGGATTTCGTGACGGTGACCAAGACGCAGGGTGATTGGCGGCAGATGAAGCCGGCCATTCTCGGCGCCATCATGGAGCACTTCATGTCTGGCGCGCCCATCGTGGCGGAGGGCGTGGCCCTTGACGCCAACGACCACGGCGATGAGTTCTACGACCGCGCCGACGAGGAAATCGTCGCCACCATCAAGGAGCTGCTGGATACGCGCGTGCGCCCGGCGGTGGCCAATGACGGCGGGGATATCACCTTCCGCGGCTTCAAGGATGGCGTGGTGTACCTCAACATGAAGGGCTCCTGCTCCGGCTGCCCGTCGTCCACCGCCACGCTGAAGAACGGCGTGGAAAATTTGCTGAAGCACTTCGTGCCGGAAATCCGCGAAGTGCAGGCGGCCTGAGCGGGCGCGCCGGTATCCTGTTCGCGTCGGAGGGAGCCGGGTGTTGCCGTCCGGCTCCGAAATTAACCTTTTGGCAAGGTGAGCGGGGCGGGTCCCCTTCCGTTTGCGCCGGATTCAGGCAATCGTGGCGGCAAGAGGGGCTTTTGCGTTCATGTTCGTCCTGGCCATAGATACAGCGCTTTCAGCGTGTTCCGCAGCGGTGCTCGACGCCGAGAGCGACAGCATCGTGGCCGGTGATTCGCTGCTCATGGAACGCGGGCACGCCGAGCACCTCATTCCTCTGGTGGAACGGGTGATGGGTGATGCCGGGCTCGATTTCGAGCATCTCGGGCGCATCGCGGTCACCGTAGGTCCGGGCAGCTTCACCGGGTTGCGCGTCGGCCTTTCGGCCGCCCGCGGCTTCGGGCTCACCGTGAACCGCCCGGTGGTGGGCGTGACGACCCTTGCCGCGCTCGCCGCGCCGTTCCTGGCCATGGATGATGCCGTGCCGGTGGTGAGCGCCATTGATGCCAAGCATGGCCACGTGTTCTTGCAGATGTTCGGGGTTGGCGGACGAACCCTTATCGCACCCAAGGTGACTTCGGTGCGCGAGGCGGCGCGGGCGGTGGCCATCGGCCCGGCCCGGCTGGTGGGTTCTGGCGCCGCAGTTCTGGCCGAGGCGTGGCCCGCGGGGGAAGCTGCCCCGGTTTCGGTGGATGAGGTGCCCGCTCCCGATGTGGCCTGGGTGGCGCGCCTTGGCGTGGCGGCGAACCCGGAGGCGGCGGAAGCCAAACCCCTCTATTTGCGGCCGCCGGATGCCAAGCCGCAGGACAAAGCCCGCATCGCGCGCCGATAATGTCCCTGATCGACTATTTCTTCCCCGCAACTCCGCCTTCGCTGCGCGCCGCCACGGTGGACGACGCAGCGGACCTCGCGACGCTCCATGGCGCCTGCTTCGCCCAGGGCTGGGCACAGCAGGAGTTCGAGCGCCTGCTGTCGGAGCAGGCCGCCCGCGCCCATGTGGCGAGCGCCGGCGGTCGCGGCGCGCTGCTGGGTTTCGTGCTCTCCCATGTGGTGGTGCCCGAAGCGGAGGTTCTCTCCATCGCGGTGACGAGTGACGCCCGTAATCGGGGCCTTGGGCGCGAGCTTTTGGGCTACCACCTCGCGCGCCTCGCCGCGGAAGGCGTGACGACCTCCTTCCTTGAGGTTGAGGAAGGCAACGAGCCCGCGCTAAAACTCTATGCGCGGACGGGTTATCAACAGGTCGGCCGCCGCAAGGGCTATTATCGGGGAACCGACGCCCTGTTGCTGCGGCGCGACTTCTGAGGGCTTCGGTCGCAGGCGCATCGCGACGGGCGAGACCCTCTTGCGGCAAAGCGTTCGCAGGGCGATAAGGCGTTCATGTCGCGCCGACATCCCGGAGGTGCCGCTTGAGCGGAAAAATCAGTGTCATCGAGGAAGCGTGCCTGGCCAAGGGCATGCGGATGACCGAGCAGCGTCGCGTGATCGCGCGGGTTCTCTCCGGCGCGGAAGATCATCCGGACGTGGAAGAGCTGCATCGGCGCGCCTCGGCCATCGACGACAACATCTCCATCTCCACGGTCTATCGGACAGTGAAGATGCTGGAGGATGCCGGCATCATCGAGCGGCACGACTTCGGCGATGGCCGTGCTCGTTACGAGCAGATGCCCGACGAGCATCACGACCACCTCATCGACATGAAAACCGGCAAGGTGATCGAATTCCGCTCGGAGGAAATCGAGAAGCTGCAGGAAGAAATTGCCCGCAAGCTGGGCTTCAAGCTGCGGGGCCACCGGCTAGAGCTTTATGCCGTGCCGCTGGATGACGACAAATAGAGCGCTTTCGCGCGAAGCGGGGTGCGGATCGCACGGGAAAAACGCGCACTTCACCAAGTTGGAGCAGGGCCCTGCTGCAGTGAAGTCGGGGCTGCTCTCGTGAGTTTTCAGGCAAGCCGAATTGCGGCTTTTGCACCGGGCATTGCAGCGTGATGAAGCGCTGAAACGCCTTTTTCCAGGCGATTCACGCACGCTTCAGGCTGCACCGGCGCGGCGAGGCGAAAATGATGGAACGCAGGCGGGGCCCTTCCGCCGTTGTGCCACAGGCACTGCCCGAGCTCGATCCACCCGCCCGGGCACGCCGGAAACGCGAAGGTGTGCCGGATCTCGGCCCGGAATGCCCGATCGCCACGCGGCTGCTGGATGGCCTGCGCATGGGCGCGGTGATGGCCGGCATCGGGGTCGTGACCGCCATTGGCATTCCGCTGCAGTGGCTGTCGCTGCGCATGGGCCTGCCGAGCCGGCGCGTCATTCCCATGCTCTACCACCGCATCGTGCTGCGGGCCCTCGGCGTGCGGGTCAAGGTGAAGGGCGCCGCGGATCCGCACCGGCCCCTTCTGATCCTGTCCAACCATACGTCCTGGCTCGATATCTCGGTGATCGGGTCGCTGACGCCGCTGTTCTTCGTGGCCAAGAGCGAGGTGGCCAGCTGGCCGCTCATCGGGCTGCTGGCCAAGTTCCAGCGCACCGTGTTTGTCGACCGGCAGAAGCGACACGCCACCGGTGACGTCAATCGGGAGATCGCCGAGCGGCTGGTGGATGGCGATCCGGTGGTGTTGTTCGCCGAGGGCACGTCCGGCGATGGAAACCGCGTGCTGCCCTTCCGCACCGCGCTGGTGGGGGCGGTGCGCGACGTGTTCGCGACCCACGACGAAGTGGTGGTTCAGCCGCTGGTGGTCGCGTACACGCGGCTGCAGGGGCTGCCTTTGGGGCGCAGCCGGCGTCACCTCGCCACCTGGTTCGGGGATATGGATCTGGCGCCCCATCTCCTCGAGGTGCTCCGCCAGGGGGCCCTCGACGTGGAGGTGACCTTTACGGAGCCGCTGCGGCTCGACGCGAGCCACGACCGCAAGAGCGTGACCCGCGGGGCCGAGGAACAGGTGCGCCGCCAGCTGGCAATGACCCTTGCCGGCCGGGATATATAGACGGCAAAATAAAATCATTTCCTTTGGAAAATGGGGAGCGGCCTTGACCATTCTAGCGGCAGTTGGCCTTGGCTATTGCGCCCGCCACCTCGTCACCACGCGTGGCGCGGCCTTTTCCGGTGTCATCGCGACAGCCCGTGGACCGGAGGGCATGGCGCGGATGCCGCGCGATGTGCAGGCCTTCCAGTTTGACGGCGAGACCCTTTCTCCGCAACTGGCGGAAGCGCTCGCGACTGCTGATGTGCTCATCGCCTCGGCGCCGCCCGATGCAGCTGGCGATCCGCTGCTCCGCCTGGCTGCCGAAGTGCTGGGCAGCGGCCGCCTGCGGCAGGTGATTTATCTTACCACCCTTGGTGTTTATGGCGACCATGGCGGCGCCTGGGTCGACGAGGCCACGCCCCCGCGCGCGGGCACGGGCCGTCTCGAGCGCCGCCTGCAGGCGGAAGCGGCATGGTTCGAGTTCGGCCGCCGGTACGGCAAGGCCGTGGCGGTGCTGCGTCTCGCGGGCATCTATGGCCCCGGTCGCAATGTGCTTGCGCAGCTCGCGGCCGGAGAGGCGAAAATCATCGCGCGCGCCGGCCAGGTCTTCAACCGCATCCATGTGGAGGACATCAGCCGCGCGATTGAGGCGGTGATGGCGCAAAACTTCACCGGTGTGCTGAACGTGGCGGACGACCTGCCCACCGCGCCCGGCGAACCGGTGATCTATGGCGCGAAGCTGCTGGGGTGCGAGCCACCGCCGATCGTGCCGTTCGAGGAGGCTGCCCGCACCATGTCGCCCATGGCGCTCAGCTTCTGGGGTGCGAGCAAGAGGGTGTCCAATCGGCGGCTGAAGGACGAGCTGGGCGTGGAGCTGGCCTTCCCCACCTATCGCGAAGGGCTCGATGCCCTGGCCTCCGCTGGCGAAGGCCGCGCGGTCTAGGGGCACCTCTGGGGGACGTACGGACCGGTTCGGTGTCTCGATGGAAACCGAAACGGCCTAGATGCGCTCAAACGTCAAATAGCTGGGAATGCGCCCGTCCTGGAGGGCTTTCGCCTCGTAGCGGGTGCCGGGCCAGTCGGCATAGGGCTGGGTCCAGTCGGCCGCGGCGCGGGCGGTCCAGCGGAAGGCGCCGTGGGCGCGCACCGTGGCCAGCGTCCAGCCCACATAATCGGTGACGTCGGACGCGACCCGGAACAGGCCGCCGGGCCGGATCACGCGGGCAAGGCGATCGAGATTGTCCGGCCGCACGAAACGGCGTTTCCAATGCCGCTTCTTAGGCCAGGGGTCGGGATAGAAGAGATCGGCGCCCGCGAGCACGCCTGTGGGCAGGCGTTCCAGCAAGAGGGCGGCATCGGCATCGAACAGGCGAATATTGTCGCGCTCGCTCTTCTCCAGATCCACCAGCATGCGCGCCATGCCGTTGATGAACGGCTCGACGCCGAGAAAGCCGGTGCGCGGGCGGCGCGCCGCATGGTCGATGAGATGCTCGCCGCCGCCGAACCCGATCTCCAGCCACAGGTCCTCCGGAACGAAGGGAAACAGGGATGCGGGCCGCTCTGCCTCGTCCAGGCTGAAGCGATAGCGGGGCAGCAGGCGGCCCATGGCGTCCTGCTGGGTCGCGCGCAGGGCCTTGCCGATGCGGCGTCCATAGAAGGCGCCGGGGCTCAAGGGGTCGGCGGCGGAGGGGCGGATATTGGGATTGGCCAAGCTGGAGCACTCGTCATGCCGCAGGGCATGGAAGTTTGCGAGGATGCCAGCGGAGCCTCCGTTCGCGACTCCACAAGCGGTCAGGGTTGAAAATAGCACCGCGCCGGTTTCGTTCCCGATGCCTGGGTAAGGCGTTGTGGGGAAGGCGCAACCGCCGGGCTGAAAAGCACATGGCCGGGACGGACCCGGCCATGACACGTTTGGCATCGCGCGCCGGTCACCAGACGCTTCGCGCTCAGGCGAAGGCAGACTTCAGTGCGTCCACGATGTCGGTCTTCTCCCAGGAGAAGCCGCCATCGGCCTCCGGCGGGCGACCGAAATGGCCGTAGGCCGCGGTGCGCGCATAGATGGGCTTGCACAGGCCGAAATGCTCGCGGATGCCCCGCGGACGCAGATTGACCGCCTCGCGCAGAACTGTCTCCAGCTTGGCCTCGTCCACCTGCCCGGTGCCGTGCAGGTCCACATAGACCGCCAGCGGATCCGACACGCCGATGGCGTAGGCGAGCTGGATGGTGGCGCGATCGGCAAGGCCGGCGGCAACCACGTTCTTCGCCAGGTAGCGCGCGGCATAGGCGGCGGAGCGGTCAACCTTGGTGGGATCCTTGCCGGAGAAGGCGCCGCCGCCATGGGGCGCCGCGCCGCCGTAGGTGTCCACGATGATCTTGCGGCCGGTCAGGCCAGTATCGCCATCAGGCCCGCCGATCACGAACTTGCCGGTGGGATTGACGTGCCACACCGTGTCCTTGGAGATCCAGCCATCGGGCAGGGTCGCGCGGATGTAGGGTTCGACGATGGCGCGCACGTCCTGAGAGGACAGGTGCTCGTCCAGGTGCTGGGTGGAGAGCACGATCTGCGTCACGCCGGCGGGCTTGCCGTTCTCGTAGCGCACGGTGACCTGACTCTTGGCATCCGGACCCAGCGCGGTGGTGGCACCCGAATGGCGCGCTTCCGCCAGGGTCTTCAGGATCTTGTGGGCGTAATAGATGGGAGCGGGCATCAGCTCCGGGGTCTCACGCACGGCGTAACCGAACATGATGCCCTGGTCGCCGGCGCCTTCGTCCTTGTTGCCGGCGATGTCCACGCCCTGGGCGATGTCGGCCGACTGGGAGTGCAGCACCACGTCGATGTCGGCGGTCTGCCAGTGGAAGCCGGCCTGCTCGTAGCCGATGTCGCGGATGGCAAGGCGCGCCACATGGGCGATCAGGTCATGGGTGATGGAGGCCGGGCCGCGGGTTTCGCCGGCAATCACCACCTTGTTCGTGGTCGCGAGGGTCTCGCAGGCGACACGGACCTGGGTCGGGTCGAAGCCTTCGGCCTCGGCAGTTCGGAAGAACGTATCGACCACCTCGTCGGAGATGCGGTCGCACACCTTGTCCGGATGCCCCTCGGAGACGGATTCACTCGTGAACAGGTAGGATTGACGCGCCATGTTTCGGCCTTTCTTGCGCCCGCACCGCGTTACGGGTGTTGCTTTTCGCAACGCGGCGGGGTGCGGTCAAGATCACCGAGGGAACAGCGTTCGTCAAATCGAACGTCAGCCTTCCGCCTCGCCAGCGATGGCGATGACGAGATCCACGATGCGGCGACGAACGCGGGCATCCTGGATGCGCATGAAGTTGCGGGTAAGGGCAAGTCCATCCGAAGTGGCGAGAAAGTCCGACACGTAAGCGGGGGACTGGGCCTCCGCAAAACCGTCGGGTTCCGGCCCCACGGTGGGAGCTCCCTCGAAAAAGAACGCCACGGGCACGCCCAGCACTATGGAGATCTGCTGCAATCGGCTCGCCCCGATGCGGTTGGTCCCCTTTTCGTACTTCTGAATCTGCTGAAACGTGATGCCGAGGTGCTCACCCAGTTTCTCTTGGCTCATGCTGATCATCATGCGACGCATGCGTACACGTGAGCCAACATGCTTATCGATAGGGTTCGGCGCCTTCTTGGCCATGGTCTCTCCGGCTATGTCGGAAAAGAGTATTGTTACTTCGCAATGCGAAGGCTGCCCTGATTGAGCGCGAACATAGGCATACAACGGGTGAGCGTCGATCAACTTTTGCGTGTAATACGCCTCGCAAGAGGTAATAGCGCAAGGAGAAGACTGAAAAATTGCACCCAAAACAGGAACGATCCTGCATGCAGTGCAGCAAGGGGAACCGTTTCCAGCGGTTGGGGCAACGGCCCGTCCACCACCACCCGCTCGCCCAGCGCTCCGTATGCGACGATTCGCCCCACTGGGTCGACGATGGCGGAAATGCCCGTATTGGCTGCGCGTACCAGAGGCAGGCCTTCCTCAACCGCGCGCAACCTTGCCTGGACAAAGTGCTGGTAGGGTCCCGGCGTGGTGCCGAACCATGCATCATTGGTCAGATTCAGCAGCAGACGTGGTCTTTTGCCTTCCGGAATCACGTTTCCAGGAAAGATAATTTCATAACATACCAGCGGCGCTGCGAGGGGCAGGCCGGGGACCTCCAGCGCCCGCAGCGACGCTGCGGAGGAAAATCCGCCGCGCACACGCGTGAGTTGTTCTATTCCTAAGCTCTCCAGGACATCCTGGAACGGCAAGTATTCACCGAACGGAACGAGGTGGGACTTGTCGGTGCTCAGCAAGACGTTCCCGTCGTGGTCGATCACGCGGACAGAATTGAAGAAGGGCGAATGCTGGCCCCTGGGCGGGGCGCCATAACGCACGGCGCCGGTCACCAGCGTGACATTCTGCGGCAGGGTGGCTGCGATCGCCGCGCCGGCCCACGGCTCGCGTTCATAGATGAAGGGCAGGGCGCTTTCGGGCCAGATCAGCACGCTCACGTCCTTCAGCCCGCCCGGATAGGTGGGCGAGGCCTCCGCGCTCTGCTGCAGGTAGCTCGCGAAGATCTCCTCGCGGCGTCCGTAGTTGAATTTCTGGTCCTGCGGCAGGGCCGGCTGCATGATCCGCAGATGCGCATCCGCGACAAAGCGGCTGGGGTTGGCGTTGAGGCGCGCCTCGCCCCACACGGCGGCACCCGCGATCACCAGCGCCGCTGCGGCGATGCCCATGAGGTTCCGGCGCCCGCCAGCGAGGCCGAGAACAGGTGTCGACAGCAGCAGCAGGGCGAAGAAGGTGAGCCCGTAAACGCCGATGAGCGACGCGCTCTGCATCAGCGGCAACGATTGCGCGAAGGCGTAGCCGAACGTGTTCCAGGGAAACCCGGTGAGCACGTGGCCTCGCAGCCATTCGGCAGCTGTGAACGCGAAGGCGAACGCAAACAGCCGCAGCGGCCCGTGCGACCACAGCAACCGGGCCACGACCGCACCGAACGCGGTGAACAGGCCGAGCCCGGCCGGCATGGCGAGCACCGCGAATGGCAGCAGCCAGGCGAACACGTCCGCTTCCACCAGGAAGGCGGCGCCGATCCACCACAGGGAGGCCAGGAAATAGCCGAAGCCGAATGCCCACCCCACGGCGGCGGCCGTCCGCAGGCGCGCCCATGGACGGCCCTGAATGCCGTCAATCATCAACACCAGGGCCGGGAAGGCGAGGGCGAGCACGGGCCACAGCCCGAACGGCGGCATGGCCAGCGCGCCGCTGGCCCCGGCGGCCATCGCCGCCAGCAGGCGCCGCCAACCGCTCAGGTCGCGCAGGCTCCGCAGGCGTTCGGCAAGACGCCCGCGCCAGCTGCGCGCGCGAGGTGACCCCAGAGGCGCGGCCGTAGTGGTGGATGTCATGGGAGACCCTGAATGGGCCGCTGGCGCGGCGTGGAAGCCGGCGGCGATGGCTTCAGCCAACCCCGCCGGGCGGCCGCCGCCGGTTATGCCTCTCCGGCGGCGACGGTGTCTTCAGTGCCGCTCGATTTTGGCGGCGGAATGATGCGGAGCTTCTTCACCCGGCGCGGGTCGGCCTCCACCACTTCCAGTTGGTACTGCCCGGGCAGGGTGATGACCTCTCCCGTTTCGGGAACGCGCGCAGCCAGGCGCACCGCCAGGCCGCCCATGCTGTCGACCTCCTCCAGCTCGTCTTCCGAGGCGAAGCCGGGGCCCAGGACCTCGACGATGGATTCAAGCGGGGCACGGGCATCGACCAGATAGCTGCCGTCCTCCTGGGCTTCCAGAAGGCTCTCGGCGGCCTCGTCGTGCTCGTCCTCGATCTCGCCGACAATCTCCTCCACCACGTCCTCGATGGAAACGAGGCCATCGGTGCCGCCGTATTCGTCGATGACGAGGGCGAGGTGGGTGCGCGCAGCCTGCATGGACACCAGCAGGTCCACCGCCGGCATGGAGGGCGGCACATAGAGCAGGCGACGGGTGAGGCCGGCCTCTTCCAGGGTGCTGTCGAGATCGACACTGGACAGGTCCAGCTTGGCGCCGGGCGGGCTCGAGGTGATGCCGCTGGCCAGGAAGCCGATCAGGTCGCGCAGATGCACCATGCCTACCGGATCGTCCAGTGTGTCATCATAGACCACCAGCCGAGAATGGGCATCTGAGACGAACACCTTCAGGAGCTCGCCCAGGGAAATGTCCTTGCGCACGGCGACGATCTCGGCGCGGGGCACCATGATATCGCCGATGCCCACTTCCTTCAGGTGAAGGATGTTGCGCAGCATCTTGCGCTCAGCGGGCGTGAATTCGCTCTCCTCCCCGGGTGCGCTCGACGCGTCCAGCACCTCCGTCAGGTCAGTGCGGAGCGAACCGTGCGGTCGGAACGTGCCGAGGAGGGCACGCAATCGATCGAGAAAACTTTGCGGCTCCGAGGAGCTGGTCTCGGTCGGTTGGTCGGTATTGGCCATGGCCTCTCTTCAGCTTCAGCCACCGTCCTGCGGCAGGCGATAGGGATCATCGATCCCAAGCCCGGCGAGGATCTGGCGCTCCAAGCCCTCCATTTCTTCTGCTTCGTCGTCTTCGAGGTGATCATACCCTAGCAAATGCAGGGTCCCATGCACCACCAGATGGGTGAGATGGTGCGCGATGGGCTTTTGTTCCAGCTCCGCCTCGCGCTTCAGCGTTTCATAGGCAACGATCACGTCGCCTAGGGGCTGGGCGGCCTCGTCAAGGTCCTCCGGCAGCTCGGGTGCCGGGAAGGAGAGCACGTTGGTGGCCTTGTCGATCTCGCGCCACTCGCGGTTCAGCACCTGGATGTGGGCGTCGTCGGTGAGGGTGATGCTCATTTCCGCCGGGGAAGGCACTTCCTCACTCACGGCCGCGAGGGCCGCCAGCGCGGCGCCCACGGCGATGCTCTCGGCGTCGGGCAGCTCGGACCAGAGGGCGGCTTCCACCTGCACGTCGATTTCGATGGCGTCGGGGGGCAGGGCTGCGGCCGTGAGCGTGGTGTCGTCCGGCATGGCTCAGCCCTCCGCGCGCAGGCTGCGCTGCGCGCCCGCCTGTTCATAGGCGGCGACGATACGCCCCACCAGCTCATGGCGCACCACGTCCTCGGCCTTGAAGGTGCACACGCCCACCCCTTCCACATTGCCGAGCAGGCCCACCGCCTCGGCAAGGCCCGAGGTTTGGGCGCCGGGCAGGTCGGTCTGGCTGGGATCGCCGGTGACGATCATGTGGGAGTTCTCACCCAGGCGGGTCAGGAACATCTTCATCTGCATGGAGGTGGCGTTCTGTGCCTCGTCCAGGATGACGGCGGCGTTGGAGAGCGTGCGCCCGCGCATGAAGGCGAGCGGCGCGATCTCGATCTCGCCCGATTGCAGCGCCCGCTCCACGAACGGCCGGTCCATCAGATCATAGAGCGCGTCATAGATGGGGCGCAGATAGGGGTCCACCTTGTCCTTCATGTCGCCGGGCAGGAAGCCGAGCCGCTCGCCCGCCTCCACCGCCGGCCGCGACAGGATGATGCGGTCCACCATGCGGCGTTCCAGGAGGTGCACCGCATAGGCCACCGCGAGCCAGGTCTTGCCGGTGCCCGCCGGGCCCACGCCGAACACCAGGGTATGCCGCTTGAGCGCGCGGATATAGGCATCCTGCGCGGGGGTGCGGGCGCGCACCGGGCGGCGGCGCAGCTGGATCTCGTCAAAGGTCTGGCGCTGGGCGGCGGGGTCGAAATCGAACAGCGAGCCCTGGGACGTGACCTCGCGAATCGCTCCGTCCACATCGCCCTGGGAGATGTCGCGGCCCTTCTTTAGGGCGTCGTAGAGGTGCTCCAGAACCGCTCTGGCCTGTTCGCAGCCTTCCTGGCCCCCTTCGAGGGTCACGTGGTTGCCGCGCGAATCCGCCTTCACGCCCAGCTTGCGCTCAAGCAAAGCGAGGTTGCGGCCGTAATGGCCAAAGAGCTGGGTCGCCAGCTGGTTGTCATCGAAGGCGAGCACCACATGGGTGGGGGTCTCGTCTTCCCTCAGGGCCCAGGGGGCGGTCACCGCCGCGCGGGCGGGGCCGGGCGCGGGTCGGTCCGGACGATCACGGTCGCTGCCGGGTCTGCGCAAGCTTCAGGCCTCCAAAGGCGCCAGGCTGTCGGTGGGGGCGCGGGAAGGGGCGACGCCCTCGCAACGCCCGGCGAGGCTGTTGGGCCCCACGTCGGTGATGGTGACGGTGATGATGTCGCCGATGCGGGCCGGCGGATCATTCACAACCACACTCTGGAGATAGGGCGAGCGGCCGATGAGCTGGCCTGCCTGCCGCCCGGGCTTCTCCAGCAGAATATCGAAGGTGCGGCCCGCGCACGCCGCGTCGAAGGCGGCCTTGGAGGCCTCCAGCTCCTTCTGGAGCACGGCGAGCCGCTCGCTCTTCACGTCTTCCGGCACCTGGGCGTCGCGGTCGGCGGCGGGGGTTCCGGGGCGGGGGCTGTATTTGAAGGAATAGGCGCTAGCGAAGCCGATGCGCCGCACCAGGTCCATGGTGTCCTCGAAATCGGCATCGGTCTCGCCCGGGAAGCCGACGATGAAATCCGACGACAAAGCCAGGTCCGGTCGTGCTGCGCGCATCTTCTCGATGATGGCGAAATAGTCCTCGCGCCCGTGCTTGCGGTTCATGGCCGCAAGAATGCGATCAGAGCCGGACTGCACCGGCAAGTGCAGATAGGGCATCAGCTGCGGCAGGTCGCGATGGGCGGAAATCAACCCATCGTCCATGTCGCGCGGGTGAGAGGTGGTGTAGCGCAGGCGGGCGAGCCCATCGATGCGCGCCAGCCGCTCCAGCAGGCGGGCCAGCCCGTAGGTGGACCCGTCCTCCCCCTCGCCATGGAAGGCGTTGACGTTCTGGCCGATGAGGGTGATCTCGCGTACGCCCTGGTCCACCAGCCGGGCCGCCTCGTCGAGGATGCGGGCCACCGGGCGCGACATCTCGGCGCCGCGCGTATAGGGCACCACGCAGAAGGTGCAGAACTTGTCGCAGCCTTCCTGCACCGTCACGAACGCGGCCGGCCCGCGGGAGCGGGTGACGGCCAGACTGGGCGCGGGAAGGTGGTTGAACTTGTCCTCCACCGGGAATTCGGTATCCACCATACGCTTGCCGGTCTTGGCCTCGGCCAGGAGCTCGGGCAGGCGGTGGTAGCTTTGGGGGCCCACCACGAGGTCCACCACCGGCGCGCGGCGCATGATCTCGGCACCCTCGGCCTGGGCGACGCAGCCGGCCACCGCGATCATGGTGTCGCTGGCCGCCTCCTGCTTGGCTTTGCGCAGGCGGCCCAGCTCCGAATAGACCTTCTCGGCGGCCTTCTCGCGGATGTGGCAGGTGTTGAGGATGACGAGGTCGGCGTCGGCCGGGTCCTGGGTCTCCTCATAGCCTTCGCGCGCCAAAGTGTCCGCCATACGCTGCGAGTCGTAGACGTTCATCTGGCACCCGAAGGATTTCACATAAAGCTTGCGGGGCTTCTGCATTGTCGCGTGTTCTGCCGGGTCAAGTCATCGCACATGGGCGCGACGTGATCGTGACGCCGGATCGGTTCGCCCCCTGGTTGACGTTGGATGGAATGATCCTACCGGCAAACAGGGGGTTTGGGAACTGCGGACCTGAGGGGCGAGGGCGGTGATCAGCGCGCGATCACTCCTCGCCGGAAACGCCGGCTTCCGCGAAGGTGGCCATGCCGCGATGGCAGGCCACCGCCGCCTTCACCACGCCGATGGCCAGTGCTGCGCCGGAGCCTTCCCCGAGCCGCATGCCAAGATCGAGGATGGGCTTCAGGCCCAGCCGGTCCAGCACCGCACGGTGGGCCTTCTCCGCCGACACGTGGCCGGCCAGGCAGTGGTCGAGGGTGGTAGGGTCGATGGCGTGGAGCACGGCGGCGGCGGCGGTCACCACATAGCCGTCGAGGATCACCGGCACCTTCTCGTGCCGGGCCGCGAGAATGGCGCCCGCCATGGCCGCGATCTCGCGCCCGCCGAGCCGGCGCAGCAGTTCGAGCGGGTCCTTCAGGTGGTCCTTGTGCAGGGCCACAGCCTCGCGCACCACCTCGATCTTGCGGGCCAGCACTTCGCCGGTGGAGCCGGTGCCCGCGCCCACCCACTCCTCGGCCGTCCCGCCATAAAGACCATGGCAGATGGCCGCCGCGATGGTGGTGTTGCCGATGCCCATCTCGCCCAGGCACAGCAGGTCCGAGCCGCCGGCGATAGCCTCCATGCCGAATGCCATGGTGGCGGCGCAGGCCTTCTCGTCCAGCGCCGCCTCGCGGCTGATGTCGGGGGTGGGAAAATCAAGGGCGAGGTCAAAGACGCGCAAGCCGGCGTCGAATGTGGCGCAGATCTGGTTCACGGCGGCCTTGCCGGCGGTGAAGGTGTCCAGCATCTGCCGCGTCACCGCGCCCGGATAGGGCGACACGCCGCGGTCGGCCACGCCGTGGGTGGCGGCGAACACCGCCACCATGGGCCGGTTGACCTGCGGCATGGAATTGCCCTGCCAGGTCGCCACATGGATGGCGATCTCCTCCAGCCGGCCCAGCGCGCCCGGCGGCTTCACCAGTTCGCCCTGGCGCTTCAGCGCCGCGCCGCGGGCCCCCTCATCGGGGCCGGGCATGGTGGCGATGAGGGCGCGGATGTCGTCGAAGGGAAGGCCGGTCTCGGGAGGATACATGGAAGGGTCCAGGAGCAGCGCGCGGAAAAAAGCGGGGCGCGGAACCGCGCGAACATGCGCGCTCAATAAAGCCCCGCGCGCCACATCGCAAATGGCGCGCGGGGCGTTTCACGGGCGGGGAACCGGAGCGCCGAGCTCCGGACCCTGCGTCAGGCCTCGCGAATGTCGTTGGCGGCGCGGGCCAGGATCTCGACGATGCGGGTTTCAGCCGAGCGGCTTTGCCCCAGCTTCTGCTGGGCCACGTCCCGCAGGTTCTCCACCGCCGCTTCCACCAGGCGGGGAAGCTCGGCGCCGCCATTAGGGCCGTTCTCGCTCCAGCCCATCCACTTGCGCACGCGGCTCATTTTCTCGCCGAGCTGGGACAGGCGGGCCAGGATGGCGTCGGCGAAGTCGCGGTTCTGGTCGAGATAGGCGGTGCCTTCCTCGGTGATGGAATAGAGCTTCTTGGCCCCGTCCGGCGTCGCGGTCACGTAGCCCGCCTCCTCCAGGAAGGTAAGAGTGGGATAAACCACGCCCGGGCTCGGGGAATACCAGCCGCCGGTCTTCTCCTCGATCACCTTGATGATCTCATAGCCGTGGCGCGGCTGCTCGGCGATGAGCGCGAGCGCCAGAACCTTCAGGTCGCCATGGGCGAGCATGCGGCCGATGCGGAACATATCGCCGCCTCCGCCGCCCCCACGCCCCCGGCCACCGCGCGGGCCGCGCATCTCACCCCGGTCGCCCATGTCGGCGAAACGCGCTTCGGCAAAATGGTCCTCACCAAAGCGGCGACCTTCTCGATGGGATCTGCATCCAAACATTTTTAGACTCCTAAGATGTATCTTTCGATATGACCTGAGTCGTTTGTATCTTTAGATATATCTCGCGTCAAGCGTTCACGGCCCGCCCGCGCCCAAAATCCGGCGCCTGCCCCCACCTGAGCCGGATAATTTTGATTTTATTAAATAATCTCGCCGCGATTGCCCGACGCCACCTGCCGGGCTCGGGCACACCCGCCGGTCGCAACAGCGCCACGGCGGGGATGAAGTTGCCGGCCCCCGAGCCTGGCGAGGCTGCTGCCAAGCGCAAAGGGGCGCCACGCGCCGCCGTTCGTGCTGACGGGGAGAGCGGGGGGGCGAAGCATTGGGGGCGGGGCCGGGCAGCGCGTTGGCGGGCAACGCTTTGAACACCGGTGCTTCGCAGCCGGAAAGCCGTCCAGCCGCCTTCTCAAGCCCAAGGAGGAGTGAGGACGCGCCTCCGGCCAGCTATCATGTCTTGGGTGTGGCTCGCCTTCGGAGCACGACCGTGTCACCCGCGATCGGGGACCGGTGTGAGATCGCGGATTTCATGGGTGTTCGCCGTGCGCCGGTATCGGCGTTCGGTAGCGCTTGACGGACGGCGCATCTCGCCCGCACCTGCGGCGCGGACGAGATGCTGCAGCGTATTGATCTTATGTGCGTTTCTGGCGCGAACTGTGCCCACGCCGCTCGCGAACACGCAGCGGCGGACGTGCCTCAGACGCAGGACGCGCGGAGTGAATGCGGGTGCCTCGCCGCGCCTATTGGGCCGGCGTTTCGTTCTGCTGCTTGGGCAGCAGCCAGGAGAGCAGGTTCGGCGCGGGCTTCTGGCTGTTGGGCAGGCGCGCGACCACCACGATCTTCTTCAACTCGCCACGGCGATAGGCGGCCAGCACCTTCTCGTGGTCCTTCACCGAGACGCAGCCGTTGGAATCCCCGCGCGGTCCCATCATGAAGGGGTGCACCAGGAAGCCGTCGCGGCCGTACATCTTGCCGCCGCCCACCGGTGACATGCGCAGCGTTTCCACCCCGTGGAATAGGGCTTCACGCGGGCGCAGCGTATAGACGTTGGGCGGCGTGGGGCCGCGCATCTTCAGCGCCACCTGGCGAATGTCGTCCATGGCGTCGCCGTAGCCGGAATGGGCCTCCAGCTTCTCGCCATTGGGCATGTAGAGGATACGGCCCTCGATATCGTACAGCGCGAAGCCGCTGCCGGGCGTGGGCAGGGGCACCTCCTGGGCGGCCGAGCTTGGCGCCGAGGGCGCCTGCGGCGCGGGCTCGGCGGGCCGGCTTGCAGGCGGCGGTGCCACCGACGGCACGTCTGTGGGCGTGAGGGATGCGAGCTGGCGGCGACCCCGCAGCAGGGGATTGCCCAGGGGCAGCGGCACCGCGCGCGGCTCCACCTCCGGCAGGCGTCCGGCCATCAGCGGATTGCGCGAGGGCGTCGGCACACTCTCAATGATGATGGCGGCAATGCGCGCATCGCGGTCCGGATTGGAGCTCACCGCTCCGCCAGCCATCACAAAGCCCTGCGGCGCCATGGCGAGGCGGGGGCTCAAGATCCAATAGGAATCCACCGCCAGCGAGCCCGATGCGGGCAGACGATCGGTCCGGCTCATAGCGTCGGCGGCGCTGGCGAGGTTGAAGCTGCGCGGCCCGGTGCTCAGGGTGGTTCCCGTTACCGGCGCGGGAATGCGGTCGAGACTCGGGGCCGGTCCGCTCGGGCCGAAGCCAGTCGTGGCCGCGATCGCCGCGGCGCCAACCACCGAAAAGCCCAGCAGACCCGCCGCCACGAAATGGGGCGCGCGCCACCGCCGGCGCGGTTCCGTATCGTCAAAATACGGGTCTGTTGTGTAGTCCGGTTCCGCCATGACCCTCGATGCTCGAAACGCTGCCTCGTTTTGCTGCCGGTCCCGGTCTTCCGGGTACCCGTCATTCATGCCGGGATGGTTCAGGTCGGCCGTCTGGAAGCCTGCCTTGCCGGAAGCCTCCGCAGATTGCGGTCCGTTGTTCTGACGCCAGCCCACGATCACCACACCCGATCCGCTCGGACGCCCGCCGAATCTCGTGATGCTCTTCCCTCGGGCCAGGGAAGGGCCGTGCGCCTGAAGTCCTGCCGCACTGCGGCGGTCCGCTTCGACGTTTCGCCCGGAACCCTAGGCCGGTTTCGTAACCAATGTCTTTACGGGCACCGGAACAGATTGAAAAGGCAAGATTAAGGTGCGATGGCGGCGGTCCTTGGCCGGTCCCGCTTCCGGCGCTGGGAACCGGCTACCAGCCGTGCCGCGCGGCCTGTGGCATTGCACCATCTGGTTAACGTGACGCAAGGTCATACCCGCACGCCTCCGCTGCCTTGAGGGCTGGCCCCGCTCCCAGGGCGAGTCATACACGTCCGCCTGGCACCGAAAGCTGCCTTCAGCTTCACAACTGGGTGTGCGCGGGCGCCTCCACAAGGCGTTCTCCCCCGCGGTAACCGTCCCCGAAGCAGAGGGGCGCCGCGGGGAAGTGCGCGGCCATGCGGGTTTGCGGCATGGGCCCGGGCCCGTGCGGGCAGCCCATGCGTACTCTTGCCGCAGGGGGGCGCGCAGCCATGCCGTGCCCCTTTTCACGCGCGAAGTATGACGAACACAACGATGCGTATTGCGCCGCACTGGCGCTATAAGGTCCCATCAGACGGCCCGAACTGGAACCGACCCCGCGATGTCCTCGACCCCCGAAGCCGCTTTCGACATCAGTGCCCGTGCCGCCGCGAGCCCTGCCGCTCCGGATCTCCCCGGCGCCTTCGCCCGCCTCGCGGACTATATGAACACCGCCATTCTGGGGCAGCCGGCATTCGTGGACCTGCTGCTGGTGGCGGTGCTGGCGGATGGGCACCTTCTGGTGGAAGGCGCGCCGGGCCTTGCCAAGACCAAGGCCATCAAGGCCCTGTCGAAGGCCATCGACTGCGACGAGCAGCGCATCCAGTTCACGCCGGACCTTCTGCCCTCCGACCTCACCGGCACCGACATCTTCCGGCCGGAGGATGGCTCCTTCCGCTTCCAGCCGGGCCCGGTGTTTCACAACTTCATCCTGGCGGACGAGATCAACCGCGCCCCCGCCAAGGTGCAGGCGGCGCTGCTAGAGGCCATGGCCGAGCGGCAGGTGACCGTGGGCGGCGTCACCTATGCCCTGCCCAAGCTGTTCCTGGTGATGGCCACCCAGAACCCCATCGAGCAGGAGGGTACCTATCCCCTGCCGGAGGCGCAGCTCGACCGGTTCCTGCTGCATGTGAAGATCGACTATCCGAACCTGGAGGCCGAGCGGCGCATCCTGCGCCTAGTGCGCGGGGAGGCGAATGGCGAGACGGTGGGCTTCGGCGAGCCGCTCTCCCAAAGCACCATCTTCGCCGCCCGGCGCGCCGCGCTCTCCACCTATATGTCGGACGCGGTGGAGGAATATCTGCTGCAGTTCGTGTTCGCCACCCGCAACCCCACCCTTTATGGCGACGATCTGGAGGGGCTGGTTTCGTTCGGCGCCAGCCCCCGCGGCTCCATTGCCCTCGACCGCTGCGCCCGCGCCTATGCCTGGCTGCGCGGCCGGGACTTCGTGACGCCCGAGGATGTGCAGGCGGTGGCCAAGCCGGTGCTGCGGCACCGGGTGCTGATGACCTTCGAGGCCGAGGCGGACGGCATGGGCACCGACGATTTCCTGGATGCCCTGATCGCCCGCGTCCCCGTGAGCTGACCTTCGAGAGTTGACTGCCGTCCCATGCCGCAGAGCCCCGCCGCACCCGCGACCGATCCCCTTTATGGCCTCGTCGCCAGCCTGGAAGAGCTGGTGGCGGCGCGGCCCGCCGACGGGGTGGGGGGCTTTGCGCCTGGCGGCAAGGTGCGTACGCACCAGTTCGGCGGGCACCGCTCCTCTTTCCGCGGGCGCGGCATGGAGTTCGACGAGGTGCGCGCCTACCAGCCCGGCGACGACATCCGCACCATCGACTGGCGGGTGACCGCCCGCACCGGCAAGGCTCACACCAAACTGTTCCAGGAGGAGCGCGAGCGGCCGGTGCTGTTGCTGGTGGATGCGCGGCGCTCCATGCGCTTCGGCACCCGCGACTGCTTCAAGTCGGTGCTGGCGGCACGGGTGGCGGCGGTGCTCACCTGGGTGGCCATCACCGGTGGCGACCGGGTGGGCGGCGTGGTTCTGACCCCATTTGAGATCGCCGCTTTCCGGCCCGAACGCAGCCGCCGGCGCATCCTGCATTTCGTGAAGGCGGTGGCGGCGGCCACCGCCGATGGCCTCGGCGCCGAGGGGGAGGAGCCGGAACCCAGCCTGACCGAGGCCCTGGCGCGCCTGCGCAGCGCCGCCCGGCCCGGCACGCTGGTGTTCCTCGCCAGCGATTTCGCGGATTTCGACATGGCCGCGGCGCGGGAGCTGAACCGCCTTTCCCACGCCAGCCAGGTCACGGCCATCTTCACCTACGACCCCTTGGAAGCGCGCCTGCCGCCGCGCGGCAGCTACCGCATCAGCGATGGCGAGGATGTGGCGCGGCTCGACACCGGGCGCGGCGATCTTGCCGCCGGCTATGCCGAGCGGTTTGCGGCCCGGCGGTCGCGCATCGAGCTGTTCGCCCGCCAGCACGGCATGGCCTTCGTGCCGTTGCAGACCGGCCAGGATGCCTCCGACATCCTGCACCCCGAGCGCATCGGCAAGGGGCGGGCTTCGCGGGGCGATGGGGGCGGCACTTCGGGGCGCAAGGCGCACCGGGCGGTGGCCTGATGGCGCAGGATCTCGTTCTGCCGCAGCACGCGCCGGTCACTCTCGATCCGGCGGCGGACCCGCTGGCCACCCTGCGCGACATCCATTTGCCCCACGCCGTGGCCTTCTGGCCCCCGGCGCCGGGTTGGTTCGCGCTGGCCGGCCTGGTGGTGGCCCTAGTGCTGGTCGGCCTGTTCCTCGAATGGCGGCGGCGGCAGACCCTGGCCTATCGCGCCTTGCAGGAGTTCAAGGCCACCGCGGGCAGCGGCGACACCCGTGCCGTTGGGGCCGCTGCCGCGATCCTGGTGCGTCGGGTGCTACTGAGCCGGGATCCCCACGCCGCCGCCGCCGCCTTCACCGGCGAGGCCTTCGCGCGTTTCATGGCGGCCGGGCCCAAGGGGATGCCGCCGGAGATCGGCCGCTTCCTCGCCATGGCGCCCTATCTGCCGCCCGGCGCGCCGGAGGCCGACGATGTGGACCGGCGGGCCCTGGTCTCGGCGGTGCGGCGCTGGATCCGGAGCCACGCATGATCACTTTCCAATGGCTCTGGGCGTTTGCCTTCCTGCCGCTGCCCCTGGTCGCCTGGCTGCTGCTGCCGGCCGCCCCCACCCCCAAGGCGGGGGCGCTGAAGGTGCCCTTTTTCCACGAGCTGGAGGATGAGGGGCTGATCGGCGGCCGGGGCCGCCACGGGCGCCTGTGGCGGGTGCTGTCGCTGGCGCTGATCTGGCTGTTGCTGGTGACGGCGGCGGCCCGGCCCACTTATGTAGGCCCGCCCATCGCCGTGCCCGTGGAGGGGCGCGATTTGATGCTGGCGGTGGACCTCTCCGGTTCCATGGCGCGGCAGGATTTCGCCGTGAGCGGCATCCCCATGGACCGCCTGTCGGTGGTGAAGGCGGTGGCCGACGACTTCATTGCCCGCCGCAAGGGC
Organism: Xanthobacter sp. NM-59; assembly: GCF_021401125.1. GTDB lineage: Bacteria > Pseudomonadota > Alphaproteobacteria > Rhizobiales > Xanthobacteraceae > Xanthobacter. The sequence goes on along the minus strand of NZ_JACBFQ010000008.1, from coordinate 163,620 downwards.
GACCGGGTGGGGCTCATCCTGTTCGGCACGCGGGCCTATGTGCAGGCGCCGCTCACCTTTGACCGCAACGTGGTGCGCGAGCTGCTGGCGGCCTCCAGCATCGGCATGACCGGGCAGGAGACCGCCATCGGCGACGCCATCGGCCTCGCCATCAAGACCCTGCGCAACCGGCCGGACGATCAGCGGGTGCTGATTTTGCTCACCGACGGCGCGAACACCTCGGGCATGCTGGACCCCATCCAGGCGGCGGAGCTGGCGCGGCGGGAGCATGTGAAGATCTACACCATCGGCGTGGGCGCCGACCCGCGCACCATGAATCCCTGGATGCTCAACACGCCCAGCGATCTCGACGAGGACGCCCTGCGCAAGATCGCCACCATTACCGGTGGCCGCTATTTCCGCGCCCGCGACGTGCAGGGCCTCGCCGGCATCTATGCCGATATCGACCGGCTGGAGCCGGTGGCGGGTGATCCGCTCTACCTCAACGCCACCCAGGCCCTGTTCCAGTGGCCGCTCGGCGCGGCGTTGCTGCTCTCCCTTCTCACCGGCGCGGCGCTGCTGCTGCCGGTCCGCCCTGCCCGCGTCCCGAAGGCAGTGGCGGAGGAGGCGCGGCCATGAGCGGCATCGCGGCCTTGGGCGATTTCCATTTCCTGCGCCCGCTGTGGCTGCTGGCGCTGGTGCCGGCGGCGGTGCTCGCGCTCATGGGCTGGCGCGCGCTGCGGGCGGGTCGCGACGATTGGCGCGGGCTGGTGGATGCCCACCTTCTGCGCCACCTGGCGGTGCGGGGCGAGAGCGGCGGCCAGCGGGGGCCGCTGCTGCTGTTGCTGGCCGGCTGGGTGCTGGCGAGCCTCGCCATGGCCGGTCCCACCTGGCAGCGTCTGCCGACCCCGGCCCTCGGCCGGCTCGACCCCACGGTGATGGTGCTCAATCTCGGCCGCTCCATGGATGCCACGGACCAGGCGCCGAGCCGTCTCACCGCCGCCCGCCACAAGATGGACGACGTGCTCGGCCGGATGCGCGGCGGGCAGGTGGGGCTCATCGTCTATGCCGATGTCCCGTTCGTCGCGGCGCCGCTCACCGAGGACGGGCGCATCATCGCCCAGATGCTGCCCGAGCTTGCCACCGACCTGATGCCGGTGGCCGCAAACCGGCCGGATCTCGCCATTCACAAGGCGATGGAGCTGCTGCAGGGGGCGGGCGCGCGGGAAGGCCGCATCGTGCTCGTCACCGATGGCCTGGGGGATGATCCCGACAAGACCCTGGCTGCCGCCGAGGCGGCCGCGAAGGCGGGCTACCGGCTGAGCGTGATCGGCGTCGGCACCGTCACGGGCGCGGCGCTCAAGGGGCCGGACGGCGAGGTGGTGCGCGGCGCCGGCGGTGCCCCCGTGCTCACCCGCATGGACAAGGCCCGCCTGACCCAGTTGGCTGCTGAGGGCCATGGCGCCTTCACGCCGCTGAGCGTGGACGGACGCGACCTCGACGCTGTGCTCGCCTCCGCCATCGACCCGCGCGGCCGCAACCCGGTACAGGACAGCGGCATGACGGCGGACCAGTGGGCGGACATGGGTCCCTATCTCCTGGTTCTGCTGCTGGTGGTGGCGCCGCTGGCCTTCCGGCGCGGCCTCATCCTGGCGCTGCTCGGCGCGGTGCTCTCCGTGTCGCACGAGACGGCGCGGGCACAGGATTTCGACGCGCCCCCCTCGTCCGCCGCCCCCGCTTCCACCCCCGCCTTGGCCCCGGCCGGTGACACGCGGTGGGCCGACCTGTGGCGGCGTCCGGACCAGCAGGGCGCGGACGCCTATGCCGCCGGCGATTATGCGGGCGCGGCGACGCGCTTCGAGGATCCGCAATGGAAGGCGAGTGCCCTCTATAAGGCTGGCCGGTACGAGGATGCGGCGTCCGCCTATGCCGGGGTGCCGGGCGGCGACTATAATCGCGGCAATGCGCTGGCCCGCGCCGGCAAGCTGGAGGACGCCATCTCGGCCTATGACGCGGCGCTGAAGGCCGATCCCGCCGACAAGGACGCCCTCTTCAATCGCGATCTGGTGCAGCAGATTCTCAAGCGCCAGAAGGACGAGCAGAAGAAGAACCAATCCGGTGGCGGCGCCGGACAGGGTGGCGGCGGCCAGGGCGGGGGCCAGCAGAACGACCAGAAGTCATCCGGCAAGGGCCAATCCGGCGGCAAGGGCGACAACACGTCCGAGCAGAAGCCGGATTCCGGCAAACAGAACGACGCGAAGCCGAAGGACGGCAACAAGGATCAGGCCAAGCCCGATCAGGGCAAGCAGGACCCGAAGAAACAGGATTCCGGCAAGCAGGAGCAGAACAAGCCGGACGACGGCAAGGGCCAGGGCGAAAAGCCCAATGCGCCCAAGCCCGAATCCAAGCCGGACAGCGGCCCGGATGGCAAGGCACCCAAGCCCGCTGATCCTGCGCAGGGCGCGCCCAGGCCGCAGCCGCCGGCCGCTCCCCCGCGCCAGCCGTCGGCGCCTGCCCGCCCGGAGCCGCCGAAGGACGAGGGCGCCAATGCGCCCCAGGGCCCTGGCCAGCAGCCGGCTGCGCCCAAGCCCAAGCCCGAGCCGGCCCGGCCGGTGGGGCCGGGCTCCGGTGAAGAAGCCGGCAAGGATGAGGAGAAGGGGCAGCCCGCCACGGCGCTTCGGCCCATGAGCGAGCAGGATCAGAACAGCGAGCAGGCGCTGCGCATGGTGCCGGACGATCCGGCCGGACTGCTGCGCGCCCGCATCAGGGCCTATTATGGCGGCAATGGCGCAGCGGTGCAGGATGAAGACAATTAGCCGCCTCTCTTTCCTCCTGGCGCTGGCCCTCTGCCTCGCGGGGCCGGCCGAGGCCGCGAGCGTGACGGCCGCGCCGGACCGCTTCGTGGTGCCGGCGGGCGAGACCTTCGATTTCGTGGTGAGCCTGACCGACGGCGAAAGCTGGCAACCGCCGGACGTGAGCGCGCTCACCCGCGATTTCGATATTGTGGACCGGCGCCGCGCCAGCCATGCGGAGATGGTGGACGGCAAGCCCGTGCATGTGGACCAGTGGGTGATGACGCTGCTGCCCAAGCGCACCGGCACCCTCACCCTGCCGTCGCTCGCGGTGGGGGGAATGACCACACCCGCCGCCCAGGTGCAGGTGGTGCCGGCTGCCGCATCCGACCCGGCGGAGACCAGCGAGGAGCCGCTGTTCGTGCGCCTCGAGGCCGCCCGCACCCCCGCCTTCGTGCAGAGTGACGTGCCGGTCACCATTCGTATCTATGACGCCCTGGGCATGCGCGGCGGCGCCATGGAGAAGCCGGTGTCCGACAGCGCCACCTTCACCGCCGAGGGCGGGCAGCGCAGCTATGTGAAGACCATCGGCAAGCGCCGCTACCGGGTCATCGAGCAAAGCTATCTGATGCGGCCGCAGAAGAGCGGCGTCATCACCATTCCCCCGGTCGCGCTCAATGCGGTGGTGCCGGGCTTCAAGGGCAGTTCGGCGGCGTCGGATTTGGCGAACGTCCTGGGGCGTGGCGGCATGTCGGGCCTCGACCGGCTGGGGGAACGCACCCTCACGGTGCAGTCGCAGCCGGTGTCCATCACCGTGCAGCCGCGGCCGGCGGGGGTCACGGGGTGGTTCCTGCCCGCGCGCGGCGTGACCCTTTCCCAGGAATGGTCGATGCCGGTGGATCAGATCAAGGTGGGCGACACGGTGACCCGCACCATCACCGTCGCGGCCAAGGGCGCGAGCCCGAACCAGCTGCCGCCCCTGGAGGCGGCGCCGGTGGAGGGCCTGCGCCAATATGCGGAGGACAGCCGCTCGGACGCCACCCTCATCGATGGCGCATCGGCGGCGGTGCTCACCAAGAGCTTCGCGGTGGTGCCCACGCAGCCGGGACCGGTGACGCTGCCCGCCATTGAGGTGCCGTGGTGGAACCTGGCCACCAATCGAGAGGAAAAGGCTGTATTGCCGGCAGTGACGCTGAATGTGCGCCCCGGCGCCGAGCCGCTGCTGCCCGCAACCCCCACGCCGGCACCCATGGCGACGACCGCGCCGACGCCTCTGGAGGATGCGGCGCGCGAGAGCGTGGGTAGCGGCGATCTGCTCTCCCTGCTGCAGGAGAACCGGCTTGCGGTGAGCCTTGGCGCGGCCGTGGTGGCCGGCGCGGCGGTTGCCGGGCTATGGCTGCGCCGTCGCAGGCGCGGCGCGAACCCGACCGCGGTGAATCCGACATTGGGGGCGGGCCCCGGGCGCCGGCGCCGCGGTCCGTTGCGCCGGCAGGGGCCGGATCGAGAGCAGGCCATGGCGAGCCTGGTTTCCGCCTGCCGGAAAGGCGAGGCGCTGGCCGCGCACGAAGCCTATGGCGCGCTGGTGCGGCTGGGCGCCTTCGCTCCGCCCCCGCCGGATCTCGCCGAGGCGGCGGACGCGCTGGCGCGCCATCTCTATCGGGGCGAAGGTCGCTCGTGGAATGGCCGGGCGCTGCTGGCCGCTGTACGCCGGGCGGAGCGGCGTCATGCCCGCGCCAGCCGACCGGCTCGGGGCGCGCGGTTGGCACCCCTCTATCCGCGCTGAGGCGCTGGACCGGATCTTGCTTTGTCTCTCTCCATTGCCGACGCGCGTCACGGGCATTTGCGCGTCCTGCCCTGGAGATTGCCATGCCGCTCGACCTCAACACCGAATGGACCGACGCTGATCTGGCGGGCCTCATCGCCTCCGTCGTGGATGACCGCGACTGGCGCCTGGAGGTGAGCGCCGCTGGCCTCGCCGCCCTCGCCGACAAGACCGCCAATCCCACGGGTGCGGACTATGACGAGGGTCTGCATTGCTATTTCGAAACTTGGATGGCCGGCACGGATTTCGTCGGCCCCTCGGCTGCCGGCGACAAAACGCTGATCGGCAAGCTGGCAACGGCCCTGCGCGCCAACTATCCGGCGCTGAAGGCTGACAAGTTCGTCTATGTGGATCTGTGATGTCGCGGTGCAACCCAGGGGGTTGCGCGGTGCGGTGTAATATTTTTAATTGTATTTCCGCGCTGAACACGCTCCCATCATCGCGCAACTGAAGGTTGGCCGTGATGGGAGGGCTGCCATGGACGCGGGGGCGTTATCGGAGTTTCGCGACAAGCTGACCGAGTTCGCCAAGCGGGCGGTGGCGGCCGCGCCGCGATGCCAGAATGAGGAATCCACCAAGATGTTTCTGGTGGTGCCCATGATTTCGTTCCTGGGCTACGACCATATGGACCCCAATGAGGTCTTCCCCGAGCACCATTGCGACTTCTCGGAGAAATACAAGAACCGCGTGGATTTCGCGATCTTCAAGGGCGGCGAGCCGGTGATCGCCATCGAGACCAAGCCCGCCAACGCGCCGAGCCTGCGGGATGACCGCGGCCAGCTGCGCAGCTATTTCAATGCCGCGCGCACGGTGAAGATGGGCATTCTCACCGACGGGCTGGTGTGGGAATTCTACGCCGATTCCGACGAGCCCAATATGATGGACGCCAATCCCTTCCTGCGCTTCGACCTGAAGGATGTGGCGCGCGGCAAGGTGGATGATTCTGCGCTGGAGGGGCTGAACAGCCTGGGCAAGGCGGTCTTCGACCCCGACAATATTGGCGCCGAGGCCAAGCGCAAACACATCTACAATTCGGTGCTGACGCAGGTGGCCGCCATCTTCGCCGACCCGCCGGAGGAATTCTCCCGCCCCCTGCTGAAGAAGGCCGGAATCGGCCACATCTCCCAGAAGGCGCTGGAGGAATACCGGCCTGTGATCCAGGGGGCGCTGCGCGAATTCATCAGCCGGCAGATCCTGCATCGGCTCGATTTGCCGAAACCGGCCGCTGCCGCCGCCGCGGTCCAGGATGTGCCCACGGCGCCACCTGCGCCCGAGGCCATCGTGACCACGGAACGGGAGCTCGCGGTGTTCAACTGGACCCTGCAGCGCCTCGCCTTCCTCGTGCGCGAGGACGCCTTGTTCGCGGAGATCGACGCGGTGGAATATCGCGACTACCAGGGCAAGTTCGTGGTGTTCTACAAGATGGAGCGCAAGGGGCGGCTGTTCGAGTTCGTCGAATCGAAGACCAATCCCGGTTACCGCTTCATCTTTCCGGAAGAGAGCGGGCTCGTTCCCGGCGATGTCACGGTGCAGGGCCTCGCCGAGATCGACGGGCCGCTGCTCGCCATCTTCAAGGCGCGGGTGGGGGCCATCGGCAAGGGGGCCGAGCCGGCGGTGGAACGCTCCGCCCGAAAGGTGGAACAGGCGCCCGTGGGTTCGGGCGCCTGAGGGTAGCCGTCAGTCGAGCACCATTTCCGGCACATCGTCGGGGATGATAAGCTTGGCCGAGGTGGCGGCGAGAATCTGCTCCACCGAAACGCCGGGCCCGCGCTCCAGCAGCACGAGGCCGTCGTCGGTGGGCTTGATGACCGCCATCTCCGTCACCACCAGCGTCACGCGTCGGGCGGCGGTGAGGGGCAGGGTGCATTCGGGCACGATCTTGGGATCGCCCTTGGCCGCATGCACCATGGCGACGATCACCGATTTCGCGCCGGCCACAAGATCCATGGCGCCGCCCATGCCGGGCACCTTCTGGCCGGGCACCATCCAGTTGGCGAGGTAGCCGCGCTCGTCCACCTGCAGGCCGCCCAGCACGGTGAGGTCCAGATGGCCGCCGCGGATGAGGCCGAAGCTCATGGCGCTGTCGATGGAGGCCGCGCCCGGCACGGCGGAGACGAAGCCGCCGCCGGCATCGGTGAGATAGGGGTCTTCCATGCCTTCCGGCGGGTGGGCGCCGAGCCCGATCACGCCGTTTTCCGCCTGGAAGAACACGTCCGAGCCCGGAGACAGGAAGTTGGCGACCAGGCTCGGCAGGCCGATGCCCAGATTCACCAGCATGCCGGGCTTCAGCTCCTGCGCGACGCGGGCGGCGATGATGGATTTGGGGTTCCACTCGGGGGCGGCAGCGCCGGCCGGAGCATGGGTCTTATCGTGCATCACGCAGCCCTCGCCAGAAGATGGTCCACCAGCACACCGGGGGTGCGCACCTCGTCGGGCGGGATGACGCCCACGGGCACGATCACGTCCGGCTCGGCGATCACGGTCTTGCCGGCGAGCGCCATGATGGGATTGAAGTTCTGCGCGGTGAGCGAATATTCGAGATTGCCCACATAGTCCGCCTGGCGCGCGCCGATGAGCGCGAAGTCGGCATGAATGGGCTTTTCCAGCAAATAGCGCTTGCCGTCCACCTCGATCACCGGCTTGCCCTCTTCCACGGAGGTGCCGAGGCCGGTGGGGGTGAGCACGCCGCCCAGGCCCATGCCGGCGGCGCGGATGCGCTCCACCAGCGTGCCCTGGGGCACCAGCTCCACCGTGACTTCGCCGGAGATCATCTTCTGCTGGATCTCGGGGTTGAGGCCAATATGGGACATGATGGCGTGCTTCACCGCGCCCGCATGCACCAGCCGGCCGATGCCCTTGGTGGGCAGGCCGGCATCATTGGCGATGATGGTCAGGTCGCGCGCGCCGCGTTCCACCAGCGCCTCAATCAGGCGCAGCGGGCTGCCAACGGCCATGAAGCCGCCGATCATCAGGCTTGCCCCATCGGGGATGAGCGCTGCGGCGGCCTCAGCTTTGATGGCCTTCTTCATGGAGTTTCCTCGTCTCTCGCCGAACCTTGGAAAGGTCGCGGCGTCATCCAGCAATGGTTATTCAGCCGCCTGCGCACGCTGCCGGGCCAGCAGGCTCTTGCAGGCGCGGGCGATCACCAGCTCTTCGTTGGTGGGAATCACCATGATGCGGGCACGGCTGAACTCGGTGGAGATCACGCGGGCGCCCACGTCGTTCTGGTCGTGGTCGAGCTCAAGGCCGATCCAGCTCATGCCCTCGCAGATGCGGCGGCGGATCTTGCGGGAATTCTCGCCGATGCCGCCGCAGAAGATGAGCGCGTCGAGCCCGCCCAGAGCGGCGGCCAGACCGCCGAGCTCGCGGCGGATGCGGAACACGAAATAGTCGATGGCCTCATGGGCCTCCGGAACGTCCGCCGCTTCCAGGGTGCGCATGTCGTTGGAGATGCCCGACATGCCGAGCAGGCCGCTCTTGTAGTAGAAAAGGTCGCGGACCTCGTCGATGGTCTTCCCCTCCTGCTGCACCATGTAGAAGATCACGCCGGGGTCGATCTGGCCGCAGCGCGTGCCCATGGGCAGGCCGTCGAGGGCGGTGAAGCCCATGGTGGACGCCACCGAGCGCCCGCCCAGGATGGCACACATGGATGCGCCATTGCCCAGGTGCGCCACCACCACGCGGCCGTCATGCAGCAGTGGGGCGATGCGCTGCAACTCACCGGTGATGTATTCGTAGGAGAGGCCGTGGAAGCCGTAGCGGCGCACGCCCTTGTCGTAATATTCGCGCGGCAGGGCGAAGGTGTCGTTCACCTTGGGGTGGGCGCGGTGAAAGGCGGTGTCGAAGCATGCCACCTGCAGCGCCTCGGGGAAGGCGGCCTTGGCGGCCTCGACCCCGGCCAGATTGTGCGGCTGGTGGATGGGCGCGAAGGGCGAAAGCTCGCGCATCTCCTGCATCACCGCATCGGTGATCACCACCGGGGCGGAGAAATGCGGGCCGCCATGCACCACGCGGTGGCCCACGACGCAGGCCCGCGCTTCCGGATACTGGGCCCGCAGCACGCCCAGGGCGGTGGCGAGCGCGCTCGTGTGGTCGGATGCCTCGGAGGCGGAAAGCTCGCGGGACATGGCCGGCGTGGCCGGGGAGAGGGTGGCCTTCAGCTTCGGCTTGCCGCCGATGCTGTCCACCTGGCCGACCGCCATCAGGGTCGGTTCCGCGGTGCCTTCCGCGATGTCGTAAAGGCTGAACTTCAGCGAGGAAGAGCCGGCGTTCAGCGTCAGCGCGACGGGACGCGTCATGGTCACGCTCCCTCTTTCTCGGCCGCCATGCGGGCCTGATGGACCACCGCCACCGCGCAGGAGGCGAGACGGGCCTTCTCGCCATCGGCGCGCGAGGTGAGGATGATCGGCACCTTGGCGCCCATGACCAGGCCGGCGGCCTCGGCGTGGGAAATGAAGGTGAGCTGCTTGGCCAGCATGTTGCCGGCGTCCAGGTCCGGCACCACCAGCACCTCGGCGCTGCCCGCCACCGGCGAGCGGATGCCCTTGATGCGGGCGGCGGTGATGTCCACCGCATTGTCCATGGCCAGCGGCCCGTCCACAAGCCCGCCGGTGATCTGCCCGCGCTCGGCCATCTTGGAGAGCAAGGCGGCATCCACCGAGGAGGCGATGGCCGGGTTCACCGTCTCCACCGCCGAAAGCACGCCCACCTTGGGCGTCTCAATGCCCAGCGAGATGGCGAGATCGATGGCGTTCTGGCAGATGTCCACCTTGGTGAGCAAATCGGGCGCGATGTTGATCGCGGCGTCGGTCACCAGCAGCGGGTGGGAGAGCCCGGGCACGTCCATGACGAAGATGTGGGTGAAGCGCCGGCCGATGCGCAGGCCCCGCTCCTTGCGCAGGGCCGCCTTCAGCAGCTCGTCGGTGTGCAGGTGGCCCTTCATGAGGGCCTGGGCGCGGCCGTCCGCCACCACGTCCACCGCGGTGTTGGCGGCGGCGGCGTTCTCCGGCATGTCGATGATCTCGACGCCGTCGAGGCTCAGGCCCAGCGTCTTGGCGGCCGCCTCCATCTTGCGGGCGCTGCCCACCAGGATGGGGGTGATGAGCTTTTCGCGCATGGCCAGCAGGGCGCCGCCGAGGGAGGCAGGCTCTTCCGGTGCCACCACCGCCACCGAGAGGGGCGGCAGGGTCTCGGCCCGCTCCAGCAGGGCGTCGAAGTGGCGATGGCGCTGCACGATGAGGCCGGGCAGTTCCTGTTCTTCATAGGTGAACTTCACCTTGGGCGCCTCGACCACCGCTTCGCCTTCCAGCAGCAGGGCGTCGTCGCTCACGCGCCGGACCTCGGTGGAGAGGCGCACGGAGCCGTCCAATGCCTTGTCGAGCACGGTCACCTTGGCATTCAGCTCGTCGCCGGCGGAGGCGCGGGCGTGGAACCGGAACATCTGGGTACGATAGAGCGTGCCGGGACCAGGCAGCACATTGCCGAGCACTGCGGAAATCAGCGAGCCCACCCACATGGAGGGGGCCACCACCACGTCTTCCTTGCCGTCGTGGTCGATGTCCTGGTTCGGCAGGTGCATCGGGTTGTGGTTGCCGGAGACGTTGGCGAAGACGATCAGGTCGTCAGTGGTGCAGGAGCGGCGCAGCTCGGCGCTATCGCCCGGCTTGAGCTCGTCAAAGGTCTTGTTTTCGCGCATCATGCGGTGGAACCTTACCTTGGAGTTGTCCGGGAGGGAATCCAGCTTCCCATGCCTGGCGCGGGTGTACCCACGAAAACGGATGAGGCGAATGCGCGCGGACGGCGCCTTCAGCCGATGATGCTGTAGCCGCCGTCGATGAGGTGAACGCCGCCGGTCACGTTGGCGGCCTCGCGGCTGGCGAGGAAGGCGGCGTAGGCGCCCACGTCCTCGATGGTGGCCAGAAGGTGGGTCGGGGCGCGCTCGGCGGCCAGCTCCAGCAGTTCGTCGAACTCGGCGATGCCCGAGGCGGCCCGGGTCTTCAGCGGCCCGGGCGAGAGGGCGTGCACGGAGATGCGCTTCTCGCCCAGCTCGGCGGCCGCGTACCGCACCGAGGCCTCAAGGGCCGCCTTCACGGGACCCATGATGTTGTAATTCTCCACCACCTTCTCGGAACCGTAGAAGGAGACGGTCATGCAGGTCCCGCCGGCGGGCATCAGCGGTTCGGCCCGCCGCACCATGCGCAGGAAGGAGTGCACCGACACATCCATGGCCATGGCGAAGCCCTGACGGGAAGAATCCACCACCCGCCCGTGCAGGTCCTCCCGCGGGCAGAAGGCGATGGAGTGCAGAACCGTGTCCAACCGGCCCCATTTTTCGGCGATGGTCGCGTAGACCTGATCCATCTGCGCGTCGTCGGTCACGTCCAGGGGCAGAATCAGCTCAGCGCCGAGGGATTCGGCCAGCGGGCGCACATGCGGCTCGGCCTTCGGGTTGAGATAGGTGATGGCGAGGTCCGCACCCTGCTCGCGGAAAGCCTTGGCGCAGCCCCAGGCGATGGATTGATCATTCGCCACGCCCACGACGAGAGCCTTTTGACCCGCCAGTGAAAACATGAGAGCACCTCTCCCCAATCGCTGTGCGCCAGCCGAACGCCTAGAGCAAATCCACTGCAAATCGATGACGGCGCTGCAGCATACTCAATTACGGAATTGTGCGTAGCACAAAATTCGCGAAAGCTTGAACGTCGGCGGATTGCTCATGGCGCGCGAAGAAGAAGCGCGCGCGGCATGGGGATATGTCCATGGCCACACTCGCGCCGCCAGCTGGCAGCCCGGGGCGCGCCGAAAGCTTGTCGCGGCCCGCCACCTCGATTAAAAAAACGAGCGCTCGCTCAGAAAACAAGACGGCGGGCGGGTGGTGATGTCAGGGAGGCGGTCATGGGGTTTCAGGTATCGCTGGATCAGCGCGTGGTTTTGGTCACCGGTGCCTCGCAGGGGCTGGGCGCCTTTTTTGCCGGGGAGCTGGCGAAGGCGGGGGCCCGGGTGGCGCTGGGCGCCCGCAACCTGGAGGCGTGTAGCGCGCTCGCTGCTCGGATCGCGCAGGCCGGCGGCACCGCCCTGCCGGTGGCGCTCGACGTGACCGATCCGCGGTCGGTGGAAGCGGGCATGGAGGCGGTGGTCGCGTCCTTCGGGCGGCTGGACGTGCTGGTCAACAATGCCGGCGTCACCGCCACCGTTCCGCTGCTCGACATGAGCGAGGAGAGCTGGGATCGCATTGTCGACACCAATCTCAAGGGCGCCTTCCTCACCGCTCAGGCGGCGGCCCGGCACATGAAAGGGCAGGGGGAGGGTGTCATCGTGAATGTGGCGTCCATTCTCGGCCACCGGGTGGCGGGGCAGGTGGCTGCCTACGCGGCATCGAAGGCGGGGCTGGTGCAGCTTACCCGCTCCATGGCGCTGGAATGGGCGCGCTTCGGCATCCGCGCCAATGCGCTCTGCCCCGGCTATGTGGAAACGGACATCAACCGCGACTTCTTCGCCACCGAGGCCGGCCAGGCCTTGGTGAAGCGCATTCCCAGCCGGCGGCTGGGCCGGCTTGAGGATCTGTCCGGGCCGCTGCTGTTCCTTTGCTCGGAGGCGGCCGCCTACATGAACGGCACCTCGCTGGTGGTGGACGGCGGTCACCTCGTCTCCTCCCTGTAGCGTCTCCCCGGGAGGGGCGCCTGCACTTCCGCATGCTCTGGCGCTGCCTGCGGTGCGCGGGAGGAGCGGGCCGAGGGGTCATGAAAGCGCTCGAGTGGGTGTGGGTCCCGTTCCGGCGGCCCGGTGCGCGGCGCCCTGCGCCGTCGGGCTTCCCGAGGCACTGGCGCCGCCGGGAGTGTGGCGCCGGTCGTCCGGTAGGGGGGAAAGTGGGGTTGAGTTATCCCCAGGCGGATTTTCCGGTTTGTCCATTTTTCGAATGAAAGGGGTTGCCAGCCCCCGGGTGGTTTGTTACACGGGCCACCTCTTCCGGGGCAACTCGGAACGGGCGCATAGCTCAGTTGGTAGAGCAGCTGACTCTTAATCAGCGGGTCCAAGGTTCGAGCCCTTGTGCGCCCACCACTCTCTCCCCGAGATCCGGTGGAATTCACCAAAATAACATCCGCATGGCGGGCTGCGTTGAGACGCAAGCCGGTCGGTTGCGGGCGTGAGCGGTCAATCCCGCTCTGGTCGCCGGGACCGTACCGTCCGCGCGACGGGGCTCACCCTCGTTTCGTGCCCCTGGGCATGCTCCGAATGATTGATTCAACGCGTCTTCTTCATGCGAGCTGGCTTCCATCTCGCGTCAGCACGCCCCGAAATCGGTCGTCCTCCAGCGGCCATGCTGCAGGCGGCCGTGGGGCGTGCCCCCGGGCTCGTAAGCGCGGAGGCGGTGGTGACGGGCTCGTGGCCCGTGTTCCTCCGAAAGCCATGGCGGATGCGGGGGCCTCTCAGCGCTTGATGCCGCTGACCACGTTCCGGCTCGGCCGCGCACCCTGCGCCCGGCTTTTGAGAACGCAAGTGGTGAGGCCCCTGTAGTAAGAGAACATGCGGCAGCGCGGGTCCCGCGCACAGGCATCGATGCAGCCTTGCTGGGAGCTGGGCCGCGTTCTGTAGTCGGCGCCGCGATCCGTATCGTTGGTATATTCCAGCCCCACGTCGATCCGCCGAAAGATGGGAGGGTCGGGCGTGGGTTGGGTGTCGTTCTGAACGCGCGGCTTTTCAACGCGCGCTGTCAGCAGGGGCACGGCGGCGAGGGCTCCGGAATTCACTTTGCCGTTTGGCATCCGCGTGGTGGCAGTGGACCAGAGGGTGCAGGCGCGGTTGGTGATCTCGAAAGAGTAGGCCGTACAGCGCTGGGTCGCATCGCATCGCAGCTGGCAGGTGTCGGTGCTGTCGGCCGCACCGCGTGAGAGCGGGCTCCCGGCGAGGATCATGTTGGGATAGGGCACGTACTGGCGCCGGGCGCGCAGCTGTTCCAGGCGCCCGGCCACCTGCCGGGCGCAGGCCAGATCGCCGTGGCGGACGATGAAGTCCTGCAGCACGTTGGCGTCGGTGGCCGCCAGGGCCTGCCGGCAGGCGAGATCGTTCTTCAAGTCCTGCAAGCGCTGGCGCACGGAAGCGGCGCCGTCCTCCAGCTGGAAGCAGGCGAGATAGCGTTCGCACGCGGCCGGGTCGTTGGAGGCGAGGGCTTTCGCGCGCCACGCGCTCTCGTTTCCGGCGGAACAGGTCTGCGCCCCGGCGGGGAGGGCCATGGTGGCGAGCAGCAGCGCCGCCAGCAGCAGCCGTATGGTGGGATGGGACATCATGGCTCCCTCCCGAACCGGTTGAGCAAATCCTGGCGGCTGAAGGTCTGGTTCCCGCGTGCGACGTCCGCGGCGATGGACCCGCCGAGCAGGGTGGCGTCTGCGATCCTCTCGAAGCCGCGCTGCTTCAGCGCGCCGGATGTGGCCCGCGCCTGGTCGGTAATGGTCTGCGGCAAGAAGAGGTTGGCCGCCAGGACGATGGTGTCGGCCGCGAACGGCACGAGGCCGTACATCCTGTGCGCGTCCTCTTCATTCTCGTCGGCGAGCCCCTTTGCCTGGCTGGTATTGCCGCGCCTCAGCAGGTCCTGGCGCAGCCCCTCGCGGTGGTCGATCCGCCGTTTCAGCTCGCGAATGTCCTGAATGGTGGCGCCGAGGTTGGTGAGGAGGGCGCCCAGCAGCTGCTTCTGCTGCTCGCGGTCGCCGGCGGCCTGGCTGCGAACCGCCCGCTCCACCGAGGCGAGTGCGTTCAGCATCTGGAGGTCGGAGACGGATTCGCGCACCTTGGCGATGATGGCGAGGGGCGCGTCACCGCCCGGGGTCCGGCTTTCGCCCTGTCGCAACCATTCACGTTGCAGCGCGTCGCTGGCCCGGGCGGGCACGGCTGGGCCAGCCAGGACGAGCCGGAAGCCGGTGTTGGGCAGGCGGCGCTCATCGCCGCTCTCGGGGTCGAACAGGGTGTCCTCCTCCCGTCCGGACGAGGTGGCGAAGGCCGGGTCGTGCTGGAACGAGCCACCCTTGAGAATGACGCCGCCGGCGAGGCCGTGCAGCCGTCCGGCCCGGTTGAGCCGGAACGGCTCGAACATCATCTCCGCCAGATTGCCGTAGATGTCATAGAGCTTGAGGGGATTGGGGTCGCGGGTGCCGATGGGGTTGACGTTCGTCGCGCTCATGGGGTCGTTGACCCAGGCATAGTTGACGAGTGGCCCCTGCATGGGGAAGCGCTCGGCCTGGAAATCGGCGACCGAGACCGCGAGGCCGCCCCGCGCCGCGAATTCCCATTCCGTCTCCGTGGGCAGCCGTGCGAAGGCCTTCGGCGTGCCGGTCTCGCGGGTCAGCTGCTCCTTGGCGTTGCGGATGAGGTGGGAGGTGAGGCGCCGGGCGAAATTCTCCGCGTCATACCAACTCACTCGCGCGGCCGGCATGATGTCGTCGTCAGCCGCGCGGGCGCAGCCCTCGGTCATGAGCGATTTGTACTGGGCCAGTGTCACCTCATACTTGCCGATGAGGTAGAAGCGGCGGCGCCCCTGCTGGAAATTACCGGCGACGAAGTCGTTGCGCAGATAATTGAGATAGGCCGCCTCGCGGGCCGGGGAGCCGAGGCGGATGGGCGTGTCGGCCAGAACATCGTTTGCCCCGCCCGCGCCTTCGCTGGTCACCACCTGCCGGAACACGATCTTCTGGTCGCAGGGCAGAGGGAAGATGACGTCGCCCGCCGCCGGCCTCGGGTTCCATCCATCGTCCGCCGCCGCCGGCTGCGCTGCGAGGAGGCCGAGGGCGAGCAGGACCCATGGGCCGATAGGCAGGCGATGCCGTGGGCACGGCGTGGCGCGGCGGGATGAGGTCATGCGAGGGACTCCGCCAGGGCCTCGGAGGGCACGATCGACCGGATCTGAAAGGTCTGGGTGAGCGCCACCAGCAGCGCGGTGATGAGCGAGGCTGCGGCCACGATCGCGAGCGATGCCGGCTCCAAGCGGCAGATGTCGCCGCTGGTGCCCTCGATGCGGTAGAAATGGTTCAGCGCGAAGGCGGCGGCGCCGGCGAGCAGCAGCGCGCCGGCGATCCCGGCGGCGGTCACCGCGACCGCCTGCACCAGAGGAAAGGCGAGCAGCGCGCGCCCCGGCATCCCCATCAGCCGCAGCAGGGCGAGGGAGGGGCGCGCCTGGCGCACCGTGGCCTGGATCATCGCCCAGAGGGACACGAGATAGCCCACGATGCCGCCCACGCAGACGATGGCGAATATGCCGGTCATGATGGCCTCGAGGTTCCGCACCCAGGCGATGTTCTCGGCGGCGCTGCCGGTCCGGAAGCCGCGCTGGGCGATGCGCCGCTCCAGGGGGGCGACGGCGTCGAGGTCGCGCGCATAAAGGCGCAGGCTGTCAAAGGTGCGTGGCGCGGTTGCGGACGCCTGGCCCTCGTCCAGGCCATCCGAGAAGCGCGCCATGGTGACGAGCCGCCCCTCGCTGACGAGCGCCCGGCTGCCGCCCAGCGCAGCCCGGGGCAGCACCGCGGCCACCCGCATGTCCATGGTGAGCTCGTGGGCGCTGCCGTCGCGGTAGATGGCGGCCTGGACCATGTCGCCCACCTTGGCCCCGAGCTTCTCCGCGAGCGGTTCGGACAGGGCGATGTCGTTGTCGCCGAGGGGCGGGGCGCCGGCGGGCAGCAGTGGCTCGCCCGCGGCTGAGGGCAGCCAGTCGGCGTCCACATATTCCCGGCTCTGGGGCGAGGGGCGCATCTCGGCCGAGGCGACGATGCTGCGCGGGGCGCCGGCGGCGAAGCCGGTTTCCGGCCATGCGCGAATGGCGGCGAGCTCGGCTTCCGAGATCGTCCGGTAGCCGCTGACGCTCACCGCCAGAATGGAGGGGTCGGCCCGCAGCTTGTCGAGCAGGCCCTCGATCACCCCCAGCTTCAGCCCATAGAGCACCAGCAGGGGCGTGAGGACGGCCGCCAGGGTGACGGCGCCCAGGACATTGGTGAGGATCGAGTGGTGCAGGGCCCGGATGGCCAGTGCGAGCGCGCGGATCATGGCTGCTCTTCCAGGGCCTGCGGCAGGGAGGGGAGCCGGCCCGGCTCTTCGTCCGCGCCACGGATGAGGGTGCGCGAGGTGCTGCCCGTTCCGGAGCCCTCCATCCTTAGCAGGCGCAGCCCGAAGCGCTCCACGTAGGTGGTGTCATGGGTGATGATGAGCACCGCCGCCGCTGCCGCGCGCGCATAGTCCACGAGCAGGCGCAGGACAGTGTCCGCCGTGGTTTCGTCCAAGGCACTGGTGGGTTCGTCGGCAAACACCAGAGGTGGCCGGTGGGCCAGCGCGCGGGCGATGCAGACCCGCTGGCGTTGTCCGCCCGACAGCTTGGACGGATAGCTTTTCGCGAGGCGGGAGATTTGCAGCCGTTCCATGAGGCGGCCGACCTCCTCGCTGTCGCGGGTCCCGGCGATGTCCTGCGACACGCGGATGTTCTCGGCCGCGGTGAGGAAGGGCAGCAGGCGGCTGGTCTGCGCGATGTAGCCGAACAGGCGTCCGCGCAGGGCGGCGATGGCCGCCCGCCGTCGGGCGGCGATCAGTGCGGAAACATCGATGTCGCGGCCGCCGTCGCGCACCCGCATGCGCGCGGTTTCGACGCCCTGGGGGGGCGCCGCCAGGGAGAGCATTTCCAGCGCAGTGGTCTTGCCGATGCCGGTGGGCCCGCACAGCGCATAGGCGATACCCGGCTCCAGGCGAATGTCGCTGAGCACGATATGTGTCGCGCGCTCGCGGTCGGACAGGCGGCGCCGCGCCCATTCCACGCTGAGCAGCGGCGCGGAGGCTGGCAGGAGCGCAGAGGGGGCGGTCATCGCGGGACGCTCACGGCAGCAGGGAGATGGCAAGCGGGGAGATGGCAAGCGGGGTCATGGCAGCAAAGTCATGGGCACGATGGTGACGCTCTCGCCGGGAGGGGCCCCGGGCGCGAGCGCATGCCAGCGGGTGCTGTCCTGGTGGAGGCCATCCAGCGCCCGGAGCTTGGACTTCAGCGCGTCGGTCAACTGGCGCTCCCGCTCCGGCGACATGTTGCGGAAGTCTTCCATGGTGAGATTGATCACCTGGCTGTTGTAGGGAAGGTCCTGCAAGTATTCGCCGAGCAGGGCGCCGAGCGTGCCGGCGCTCTGCACCGCCTCGGGGCGCCGCGCCGCGAGGGCGACGGACTCGCGGAGCTGGCGAAAGAAGTCGCCGCGACTGGATCGCATGGGATCGGTGGCGATATCGACGGCCCGCTTGATGACGTCGCGGAGGGCTGCCAGCTCATTCTTCGACATCAGCAGATAGGGCGTCACCGGCAGCGCCATGCGGTCCGCCGGGTCACGATCGGTGAGCCAGCCCTCGAACACGGGTGGGGCGGCCGTGGAGGTGCGGCTGCCGAGATAGGCGAGCTGCATGGCTAGGCCGACCCGCCCCGCCGTGCCGGAAATATCCGCGCCGCGGCCCGCGCGCGCCTGTTGCAGGCGCCCGTCCATGGCGCCCTTCACCATGAGTTCGAGTTCGTTGGCCAGGGCGTCGATCTGCCGGGCAAAGGCCTGTTGTTCGCCGCCCTCGATGGGAAAATAAAGCGGGGTTTCGGCGTAGAAGGAGAGCTGGCGATAGGCGTTCTCCGCGCTGGCGTGGTCGGCCCGGCCGGGCGGCGTCTTCAGGTGCAGCGTGAACAGGGCGAGCTGGTGCTGGCGCTCCAGCATGGTCTGGAGCTCGCGGGGGGCGAGGGCGCCTTTCAGGGCGTCCGCGTCGGCCGGGCGCGGCCCGGCATCGGTGATGAGGATGATGTAGCGGCCGCCGAACGGCGCCCAGTTCATCTGCTCCATGGCGGTGGCCACGCCGCCGATGGAATCCTCCGTGAAGCCGTCGCTGCTGACGTGGGCCGCTTGGACCTGCCGGATCGCGTCCAGGAAGCGGTCGGCGGTGGAAGTCTCACTGAGCGGCAGGAAGACGCGGGTCACGTAATCGAGCTGTGGCACGATCCGCGTGCTGTCGCGAAAGGCCACCAGGCCGAACCGGAAGCGGTCGGCCTGCGGGCTGCCGGCGATGCGATCACGCAGCCGCCGGATGGCGGCCTGAACCTCGTCAATGTAGGGCTGCATGGACTGCGTGGTGTCGATGACGAAGGTGATGCCGATCTTGAAGTCGCGCAGCGCGTCCTCCGCGCCCATGTCGGCCCGCGACGCCTGCGCGCGCTCCGACACCGAGGCAATGCGCAGCAGCTTGGCGGCGGGGTTGCCGGGAAGGCGGATCCGCCGCGCTTCCAGAATGGGCAGGATGTAGAATTCGCGGGTGATATCCACGAACCGCGACGGTGCGATGGAGATGACCGGACTGCCCGGCGGAAGTGTGCGCTGGTCCGCCTGCTGGCGCAGCTCGGCGAGGCGGGCGGCGATGTCGGGCGTGGCGTAGGTCTGCTCCAGCGCGTCGGACGTGTTGAAGATGAGGCTGCGGGCCCCGTCCGCCGGATTGTTGAAGCCGAGGACGATGGACTGGCGCCATTCGATGGCCTTGTCAGCGGGAATCCAGCCTTCGCTGCCCCCCTGCAGGGTGCGGCCTACCTCCAGATAGCCTGCGCCGGCCTCGTTCAAGCGGCCATAGACATAGAGGATGCTGAAGGCGGGCAGCAGCTCGCTCGGCCGGCCGGCGCCGGGCGCGGTGGTCAGCGGGGTATCGGGGCGGGTGAGAACCCGCTGATAGAGCGAGGTCTTTCCCGGAACCGGAAGCGGCTCACGCGCGTGCGCAGCCGGCCCGCCTCCAAAAGCTGCCGCTACGGCCATCACGAGACCGGCCAAGGCCGATGGAAATGCGCGAATGCGGATGGCGCTCATCGGCGAACCTCCGGAGTGCAGAAGCTGGCGAAATCAAAGGATGCGAAGGCCTCATCGCGGCTTCGCTCCGGATCGGACGCGGCGCGGCACAAGGCGCGCAGGCTGTCCTGCGCCGCAGGGTCGCCCCGCTGGCTCAGCTCCAGATAGTAGATGGCGGCGCTGGCGGCGTCGGGCCTCAGGCGGCCGTGGTCGGCTGCGTTCGGATCGTACCAGCGGGCGAGCTGGAGGGCGGCCGCGGCCCCACCCCTGTCGGCGGACAGGGTGAGGGCCTTGAACGCGATTTCGTCTTCGCCCGTGCCCATGGCTTCGCGCGCGAGAGTGTAAAGCTCGTCCGCGTGGCCGCCCTGCCGGCTGTAGCTCTCATAGCGCTCCTGGAAGGAGGCGGTGGCGGTGGTGTCCGCCAGCGGGAGCATCTGCGTGGCGAACAGGACGCACAGCACCACGATCGCCGCGAGGCCCGTCAATGTCAGCATGCCGCGCCGGCTCCGCCACCAGGCGCGTTGCCCGCGTGGATGGGGCACCGCCGCCGCGTGGTCGGACTCCGGCCCCAATGAGGGGGCGGATGCCTCGGGCTCCGGCGACGCCGGGGCATCCATGGGGGCGCCCACGGGGCCGCTCGCGGGCGCAGCCTCGCCCGGGGCGGCCGTTTCCCTCCTGGCTGCGAAGGGCGCCGGCGGGACCGGTGCCGGCCCCGCGCCCGTGGTCGTGAGGGGGGCGATGGCGACGGCGGCTCCATGGCTCACCTCTGGCCAGAAGTGCCGTTCCTCGATGCCGGCGCCGGGCACCTTGATCAGCACGTCCATTTCCAGGGACAGATGCTGCGTCACCTGGGGCCCGAACAGCCATTCCTGCGCACCGTCGATGGCGCGGACACGGGACGCCTCAATGAGGCATTCGGCGGACTGCCAGCCGGCCGGGCCGAGATGGGGCGTGTCCGCATAGCCGCGGCGGGTGATGGACAAAAGCGGCGCCAGGCCTGCCGGCGGCGCGCTGATGGTGATTGCCGCCCAGCCGGGGGGCAGGCTCTGGTCTTCGCGGATGGTCAGGCGTCGCGTCACGTCAGCCTCGCTGCGCGCTCGGGGCGCCGAGGCGGCGCACATGGTCGAGGATGCTGCCGAGGGCGGCGTTACGGGTGATGTCGATGTCGAGCCCGTCCTGGGACTTGGCGTTGTCCTCCACCACGGCGTGGAAGCCGTACATCCAGAACGACAATGCGTCGTACTCCTGATGTCCGGGGGGCAGGGCCAGCTCGCGGGCGCAATTGGCGGCCGCCGGCCGGGTGAAGAGGGGCACCTGTTGGCCATCGCCATTGGGGGCCAGGGGGCGTGCCGCGGGGGCCGTCTCGCCGAACCGGAAATGGGTGACGAAGCCATTGATGGTGGTGGCGCAGGCGAAGGCCGCTTTTTCCAGCACCATGTCCGCGCTCTCGCTGATGTTGCCGGCGAGGCGCTCCATGGCCGCGGCCACCGCGTCCTCAAGGCCGGTGCGGCGGGCGGTGGCGGTCAGCTCGTTCACCAGCTCACGCGCCATTCTGGGGTCGCCGTGGAAGTATTGCCCGAGCGCATCGCTCTCGCTCGCGGCGCGCAGGCCATTGATCCAGAATTCCACGGCGGCACGCGCCAGCAGGGCGGGGATGGACCGACCCGCGCCGGTCGGCCGGCCGTTCGCACCCGTGCCGTGCGCCGGGTTCGCTGCCGGGTGGCCGGGGCGCGGGGGCAGGCCCGGCATGGGTGGAAGGCCGGGCAGGGGGGGAAGCCCGGGTGTCGGCCGTGGAATCGCGGGCGGGTGGGGCGGCTCGGCGGTGCTGGCCGCGGTGGTGTGCTCCGGGGCCTTGGAGCGGCGGGTATAAGCGCTGTACAGCACCTCGGAGAACAGGTGCTCGGAGCACAGCAGCGCGGTGAGCAGGTCGCCGAAGCGCGCCTCCTGGAAGAGCTGGCCCACATGGGTCAGGATCTGCTGGGCCACCGCCCGGCGCTCCTCCAGCCGCTTTTCCACATCGGTGCTGACATGGAAGCGGCCGACCAGGTCGAGAAGCTGTTCGCACAGGGTTTCGAACCGCGCGGCGACCTGCTGTTGCTTCAGCTCCGGCCGGCAGATGGGCTCCAGGCGCTCGGCCAGATAGCTGACACCGCCGTCATTGGGCCGCAGCCCCTCGTCAAAGGCGCGGCCGGGATCGGCGAAATAGCGCCGCACGCTTGGCACGTTGAGGTAGCCGGCCCGCAGCCGCTCCACGTACTCCGCCCGGTCCGCCCGCAGGCCGATCTCCCGGCGCCGGTCGTCATATTGCATGATCGATTCCGCCGGATAGCTGGGATTGCGGAACCAGAAGACATTGGTGAACGCGGCGCCGGGCACCCAATTGTTGGGCCAATCGTGCGCCTTGGCGAAGAAGCCTTCGATGGAGGAGGACAGGCGGCCCTTGAAGCGGTCGCCGGGATCGGCGAGCTCCTCGCCGGCCTTGTCCACGAAATGGGTGTCGAACCAGGTGAGAACCAGGAACAGGGCCACCGCCTTGCCGGCGCGTTTCTGCGGGGTGGAGCCGTGGGTCATGGAGATCCAGCGGTCGATCATGTCCGGAAGGTCGGTGACCTCCTGGGTGGAGGGCTTGATGCACAGGAGCATGGTGGTCAGCTCCTGTTCGGCCACGTAGCGGTCGAACAGGTAGGCCACCTTGCCGCGCAGGAAGGTTTCCTTCAGCGGGTTGCGGCTCTCGTCGGCCAGGAATTCCGCAAGGTCCAGCCGCTGGCGCGCGCGGGCGCCGGGGAAGTCCAGCAGGTCGGTGTGTTCCAGGAACGGCCAGGGGCGGCTCGTCATGGTGATGTGCAGCTCGGCCACCAGCGCTGTCACCACCGGGCGCGGCAGCGTGATCGGCGTGCCGCCGGCGGAGGTGATGCGCAAGTCCTGCTGGCCCGGTCGGCCGAGCCCCGCCAGGGTCTGCACATCGATGATGCTCTCGCTGCGCGGCAGCAGCGCATCCATGGGGCAATAGGCTTCGGCCGCGAACCCAAGACGCGCCAGCGCCCCCACCAGCTCGCGATAGACGGCGGTGAACTGCGGCAGCCCGCCCCACAGGAAGGCGAACAGCTCCGCCCGGTCGGCGAGGCTGAGGCGCGGGGCGAGCTCGGCGAGCTCGTCCCATAGGCTGCGTAAGCCCTCGAGGGCGCGGACCCCCTCGAAACTGCGCTCGAAATAGTCCTGGATGTCCCAGATGTCTTCCGTCGTCAGGCGATTGTCGTCCGGCGCGGCCGGCTGGCGGCGTGCCTCGGCGGCCGCCAAGGCGGCGCGAATGGCCTCGGTGTCCGGCACTGGGCCCTTGCCTGGGGCGCTGTCGAGGAAGGCGGAATTGCCGAGGATCTTGATGATGTCGGCCTCGGACAGCAGCCGCAGACAGACCGGGAAGCCCTCGGGCGTGGTGCGGGGACGGCAGGAAAAGCGCGTGACGACGCCGGTGGATTCCCGCTCGCCGCCGGGATTGATCTCCTTCAGGAAATCGATGGGCTCGGCCTGTCCGGCGAAGCTGGCCCGGAGCGATTGCCCGGTGCCGCTCGCCAGCACCGAGACGAGGTACGACTTGCCCGCCTGGCTTGGCCCGAAGATGCCGACGCAGGCTGGCCGGTCGACCGCGCGGTCGAGCTTCGCCACCTCGGTCACCAGCCGGCGCAGGCCCTTTTCCGTCCCCCCGCGCTCCGGGCCGAGCACGCGCTCGTTTCCCGGATCTTTCACCCAGGCGATGGCCTGCCTCGCTTCGTCGAGGAGCTGCCCGCACTCGGAATGCCAATCGTGCTGCATCACCACACCTAAGCGATCTTGAGGATGCCGGAATCGAGCCAGTAGGTCCCGTCCGTATCCGGTGGCGAGGTATCGAGCTTCAGCTCCATGAGGGCGGTCACGGATCGGTCCTGGGCGTCGGTCGCCTCCTCGATCATGAATTCCTCGCGGGTGGCCTCGCTCTTCAGCAGGGCGAGGGCGGAGGCGTCGGGCTCCACCTCCGCCGGCTTGCGGGCGATGATCACCTGGATGGGCGGGGCGAGCTTGATCCTCTCGCTGGGGATCATGCGCAGCCGGTAGAGCGGGGCCGCCACCCAGTCTTCGCGCGCAAGCTGGCGGTAGCCGATGCGAAGGGGCGAGTGATAGGTGAAGGTGAAGCTTTCCTCGCCGCTGGGCTTTTCATCGAGCTCGATGTCGGAGAAGTAGATCTTCTCCGTTTTGATCATGCCATCGGTCTCCATCTCGCCGATGAAACGGGCGGTGGAGCGCATGACGATGCCGGAGGTGTAGAGCGTGAAGTTGACGAGCTGGCTCGAGGCCAGGGTCAGCAGCATGCCGCCCACCACCGCCGTGGTCTTGGGATCGCTGATGACGCTCTGGGCCGCGCGCCGGAATGGATACCAGTTGCCCACCCGGTAGTCGGCGATGGCCACCACCCGGTCCACCGTGACGGCGTGGTGGTTACGGAACAGCCGCACCAGGCCGGGCTGGCAGGAGGGGCGGCCGGTCAGCAGCACCACATCGGCTTCCAGCTTGTAGATGGCGTCGGCGATGTTCCGGAAGATGGTGTCGAAAGTGGCGCGGATGCAGTCGTCCAGCGCCTGGAAGTCGAGGGCGACTGGCACATCCGCGAGGCTGAAGCCCACTGCCCCGCGCCGGCGCACATCGGCTTCCAGATACGCCAGGATCGGGTTGCCGGGCTGAAGCAGCGGTTCCAGCGGCGGAAAGAAATCGGCGAAGCGCCGCGTTTCCGGCACCTGCGCGGGGCCCGCGGCATTTTCCGCGGCCTCCAGGATGGCAAGGGCCACCGGACGCAGCAGGCCCTGCACGAACTGCCGGCGCAAGTGCTTGTCCGCCTCCGACATGCCGGGGCTGTCGTCGGAGAAGCGGTCGCGCAGGAGGCTGCGGGCATAAGCCAG
Organism: Xanthobacter sp. NM-59; assembly: GCF_021401125.1. Lineage (GTDB taxonomy): Bacteria > Pseudomonadota > Alphaproteobacteria > Rhizobiales > Xanthobacteraceae > Xanthobacter. Next base: position 139,289 of record NZ_JACBFQ010000008.1, on the reverse strand, counting down.
GCCGCAGGCCGTGAGCTGCACCTCGATGGCGGACATCACCAGCCGCTCGATGACCAGCCGCACCAGGTCGTCGCCGGCGCGCCGGAACCCCTCGCGGAAGTTCTGCACCGGGATGAGGGCGCGGTTGTCCACCTGGTGATAGGTCGTCACCATGACGTCCGTGGTGCCGCCGCCAATATCCACGCTGGCAATTCTAAGGCTTTTCTCGGGGCGTTCGGAGATCACCTTGCCGTCCTGGTCCAGCCGTGGCCGCTCCCGCCCCAGCACCTCGAACAGGCGCTGGATGTCGCCGCCGAGCTTCTGCGTGACCTCGCCATAGAGATAGACGAGGTGGACCGAGCTGGCCTCGTCCCAGAAGGTGTGCAGCACCGGCGGCTTGGGGGCGCCGGGTACCTCGGCGGTCCAGCCCATCAGCGACCACAGCAGCTTGATGGCCGCCTCCGTGCGCGAGCGGATGATGCGCTGCTCCTGCACGGGGGTGGCGGAAGGAATGGTCATCACGATGGAGCGCAGCCGGCGCGGCGTGTCCTTTTCCCGGTCCTTGCGGCGGGTGCCGGGATTGTTGATCATCATCAGCGCCTGGCTGATGATCTCCACCAGCATGAAGGTGAAGAAGGACGAGCGGGAAAAGCGCAGCATCTCCGCACTGTCGCGATCGGCGGCGCGCACGTTCAGGCCGTAGTTCTTCCGGTCGTCTTCCAGCTGGTCGAGAACATCTCCGCGATTGTTCACATAGCGGTAGATGGATCGTTCGATGAGGGGATGGATGTCCGGTCCGTGTCCCTCGGCATTGCGGAATTGCCAGCTCTGCGGCACCGGGTCCACATCCCACAGATAGCGCTTGGGGGAGGACAGGCCGGTGGTGGCCTCGGTGCCTTCCGACTGGCTGCGATAGCGTGCCGCCTCCGGGCCGAGCCGCACCAGGCTCGGCCAGAAGAAGGCGCGGCTGCGGCCGGAGCGCTTGGCGAAATCCTCGGCGCCGAACTCTGCGTGCACCAGCTCAACCTTGCTCTCAAACGGGTCGCGATAGGCGAGGATGGGGTTGCCGAGGTCGCGCAGCTCCAGCACCAGGGAGCGGTTGAGATCGACGCCCTGGTCGTTGGGAAAGCTCTGAATGAGCAGCCCGCAGGTGCGGCTGTTGCCGACGTCGAGCACCAGGTCCACGTCGATGGGCGCGACCCGTGGGTCGCGGCTCACCGTGTCCACCAGCGTCACCCGCGCGGGGCGTGTCACCTCGGCCAGATAGCCCAGGAAGGTCATGTAGGCGGCCACGTGCTCCAGCACGTGGGGAAAGTCGTCCGGCCGCAGGTCGCGGTGGGGAAACTGCCGCTGGCGGGCGTCGCGGAAGATCTCCTTCAGCCAGGCGACGAGCCAGGCCTGGCTGTCCACGGCCGGCGTGCCTGGCCCCTGCGGAAAGGTTTCGTTCTTGAGAAAGCCGGCGATGTCGCGCGGGCGGTGCACGAAACGGAAGGCCTCGCTCTGCACCGCGTCTGTGGGGCTGATGCCGAGATAGGGGCGGCCGGGTACCTCGTTCACCAAGGTGGTGTCGAAGGCGAACACGGCGCGGTGGCTGAACTCGGTGTCGCCATGGGTCTTGCGGGTTTCCACCACCCGCACCCGCACCCAGTCCACCGGCCCGTTGGCATAGGTCTCGTTGCCGAGCGCGTCCCGCCCCGGCTGGATCTTCAGGAACGGAACCGGCACCCATCGGTTGAGGAAAACCTCGATGGCGCGGGTCTTCGAGAGGGAATAGGCGTCGTCCCCATCGCGTTCGTCGATGGGCGGCTCCGCACTGGGCTGGAATTCGTTCCAGTTGGGCAGGAGCGTGGCTTCAATGGACCCATCGGCGGCCGGCGGCTGCGGCCGTTCGATGAAGGCGCGCGAGAATTGTCCCGAACCCTGGAGGTCGAAGCCATATTCGACAAACTGGATCCCGCTTTGCGGGATGAGGGTGAGGGCTTCGACCCCGTTCATCGTCCGGTTGAGCACAGTGTGGACCTCTTCATGGCCGTGTCAGCGGGCATGCTTCAGCTCCGTGACGGGCAGCAGTTGGTTGGGTTCCGTGAGCTGGCCTTCGATCTCGCGAATCTGCTCGCCCTCGCGCACCCTCAGGCGGAAGGGAACGGGCATGTTCGGCTCGCGCTTGCGGTAGAGCTTGACGTAGATCGGATAGGTTCCGGCCTCGCTCAGGCCGTTCTGGAAGGTGATGTTCTCCACCGGGCGGGTGGTCAGGTTGTCGGGCGTGTCGTTGCGGTCCACGTCGAGCGAGCCCCCGCAGTGCTGCCGCTCGCCGCGCGCGAAATGGATGAGCGGCCCCCTGGGGCACTTGATCATCAGGTCGAGATCGTCGGTCCCGTCCCAGATCAGGGTGACCTGAACCTGGCCGCGCCGGTCGATGCGCTGCTCGAAATCCTGGGAACGTGGAGCGGTAGGAGGCGAAGCGGCGGGCGCGGCGCAAGCCTGGCGGCGCGTTGCCACCTGCTCCCGCAGCACCGCCAGCTCGCGATCGAGGGAGAGGCGCGCGACCGGGCCGCCGCAGGCGCCGGCCGGGGAGAAGCCGAAGGCGAAGGTGCCGAACGGCGTGCGCAGGCCGCAGGCCGGAACCAGATAGCCGACGATCAGCCCGAACAGCACCAGCGCCGCCAGCAACAGCAGCAGCGAGGCGAGGAAGCCGCGACTCCAGAGCCCGGCGCCGGCCACCCGCGTGAAAATGGCGGTGCGGCTCGACGGCGGTGCGGCTGTCTGCGCGTCGGCGGCGTGGGGCGTCTCGTTCCGGGCCTGCGGCCGGGAGGAGTCCGCCGGCGGCGTCTGAGGTGTCTGCTCGGGTCGCGGGGAAGGCGCGTCCGCGGGGGTGTTCGGCCGCGGTGTCTGTGGCGCGGCGCCGGGCGCGGCCATGTGGAAGTCCGGGGGCACATCGCTTTCGTGCGCCTGGTGCCCCCACGCCACCAAAACGGGCTTCAGCTTCCCCGCGGTATCAAGTGCGAAGAGGTCCGCGGCGTCGGGATGGAGCGTGGCGTTGCGCAGGGCGATGGCGGCGGCGCTGCGGCCGCCGGGCTGACCCGCGATCTCGTCCGCCTTGGCGCGGATTTCCGCCAGCAGGCGCTCCGCCTCCGCCCCCACCGCCTGCGCCTGGTCCGGGGGCAGCGAGGACAGCGGCCGCGCGATGCCGTCTTCCTCCACATACCAGTCGATACCGCTGCCGTCGCGCAGCGGAACCGGGTCCGCGAACAGGGCGGCGTGCGCCGGCGTGAGATGGGCCTTCAGCAGGGATGCCAGCCGCGCGTGGGAGCGTTCGCCCTCAGACCCCACCGGCTGCATGCGGGCGAGGGGCGTCGAGACGATGAAGGTGCTCATTGCGGGCCGCTCCCTTGCTGCGCTCCGCCCCCATTGGCTGTTGCCGGCAGGGCCGGGGCGGGCGCGCAGGGCGTGGGCTCCACCTGTGGCTCGAAGCCGTTCTGCCGGAGGAAGGCGACGGCGTCGGTCGCGCTCAGGGCGTAATTGAGCCGGAGCGAGTTTTCCGCATCGGTGCGCACGAAGGTGTTGATGCCCACGATGCGCCCGCAGGAATCCACTAGCGGCCCGCCGCTATTGCCCTGTGAGATGGTGGCGGAATGGGCGATGAGGGTGGTGCCGGTGGCGCCGGCTTGCTTGGCGGTGATCTCGCCCCGGGTGAGGGCGAGCTGCAGATCCGAAATGCGTTCCGCATCGCCGTCGCGGAAGGCGGCGATGAAGCTCGGATCGCTGGAGATGACGAATGAGGGGAAGCCCGCGGCCACCACGCCGTCGAGCCGCTCGGCGGCGGTGCTGAAGGCCACCGCGGGCGCTTCCACCGGCCGCGACAGCTCCAGCAGGGCAAAATCCTGGGTGGAGATGTCGGAAGAGGCGGAACGCGCCACCACCCGGGCGGGGACGATGGCGGCCAGATGCTGGTTGGTGGCCATCACCTGGCCGGAAATGCCCTCCACCACATGGAAATTGGTGAGCACGTGACGCGGTCCCAAAAGGATGCCGCTGCCCATGGCGACACCGTCGGCGGTGTTGCCGATGAGGAAAACCGTGCTCTGGTCCAGCCGCTGCACCAGCGACGTGCCCGGCGGCACCGGGCTCGCGGGCGGCTGCGGTGCGGCGCCGGCGGGGACGGGATTCGGATGGTTCGGAGTGTCCGCCACGCCGGAGCGCGGTCCGCTCCGCTCCGTGCGCGGGGCCGCGGGTGCCGCTGGCGCGGGCGCGCCGTTGGCGGCCGGGGCGCGCTGCTCGGGAGGGATTGCGGAGCCGGCGCGGGGCGCGGGGGCGGGCGTGTCGGCACGCGGGGGTGTGAGGGGCGGCGTGCCCGTCTGCGGCGTCGACGGTGCGATCTCGCCCGCCAGGCCGGACGGCACGTCCTGGATGGCGCAGACATCGCCCCTGAGGGCGCCATGGAGCCGCCGGATCTCATCGGTGAGGCCGGCCTCCGCGGCAGGTTGAGCTTGCCCCGCCGTCAGGCTTCCCGCGACGGGATAGATGAGATTGCCCGGCCATAGAATGTACGCCAGGAAAAGCGCCAGGAAGATCACGAAGGCCAGCATCGGGGCGAGGGGACCCGACCACCAGCGCGGGCGTTCGTCGACGGCGACGACCACCGGCTCCCTGAAAGCGCCAGCCGCCTCGCACGCAGTCGCGCCAAGGGGGGCCTGCGCGACACGCAAGGTTTCCTGTGGTGAGGAAGGCTGGGCCTCCATGGCGACGGCGGCTGGGGGCGTGCCGTCGAGCTGGTCGGCGGTTGGGGGCGCGGCTTCCGGCGCACGGGTTTCGAGGAAACCGGGTGGCAGCAAGGGGGCCAGCGCCGCCCCGGCCTCGCCCCCGCTCAGATGACCCCAGCGGGTGAGGGCCACATCCTCGCCATTGAAGAAAATATCATTCTCGTCCGGCACGTTGAGCGCCAGCCGCAGCAGCGCCAGGATGGCCGGGTCGGGGACGTCCGCGAGGGCTTGAAGGCGTTCGGCCAGCATCTGGCGCGCGCCGGCGCGCTCGTGTTCGGAAAGTTCGCCGAACGGGCGGAACGCGCCGCCGCGATCGGTGTACCAGGTCACCAGGGTGAGGTTGCGCGCGGCGCTGAACCGGACTTCCGGAATGGCGAAGAAACCCGCCAGCTCACCGCCGCGATAGTCGCCCAGATAGTCGAACAGGCGGCCGAACTGCGCCAGAACCGCCTGCCCGTCGCAATGCGCGACCTCCTGCGGCCCGAACGCGGTGGAGGCCAGAACGGAGATCTGACCGCTCGCCTTCACCATGACGCACCCGTTCGCGGGTGCGCGCCGCGCGCCGCCCCGGCGCTCCGGAACGCGTGCCGACGGGCCGCCCCGGTGCTCCATGCCCACACGCACGGCGCGGCGATGCGCCGGTCGCCCGACCTTGATGCCTTCCTGTCGCTCACCGGTGCCCCCGCGATCCTGCCTGAATGCCCCACGCGTTTCCGCCTCGATCCGCCCACCCGTCTCCGCGATCCGGCGCGCCGAATGTCGTCATGAGATTGCGGGGGACCATGGCCTCAGGGCCCTGATCCGGCGGCGCGGTCCCCAGGGCCGTGCTGCGTCCATGGCCGCAGCGTCAGAAGCGAATGTCGTTGACGGCCGAGGCCGCATTGGCGGCTGGCGGCTGCAACGGGCGTCCAGAGAACAGGGCCAGCGAGATCTGGTCCACCCGCTCGCCAGTCGGCACGCTGATGGCGGCGAAGGTGTCGCAGACGCTGGCAAGCGCCAGGGTCTGCTCGCCGGGGCCGCCATTGGCGGCGTCCCGCGTGAAGGAGCCCATGCCGGCGCGCACGACGGGCAGCGCCTGCTGGCGGCAGGCTTCGCCGGACGCGAGCAGGGTGTCTGGCGCGTCCACCAGCGCGGCGTAGCGCTCGCGCATGCGGTTGACGACGCCGCCGCGCTCGGCTGCGATCTTCAGGCGCACGGTGCGCATCACCAGATAGGCGGAGGCCTCCGGTGCGCCGGAGAGGGCCACCAGCACGGTGTCGGACATGGTGTCCGTGGCCATGCTGCACGACACGGTGGAGCCCTGCTCGCGGCAGTCACTGAAGCCGGCCTGCGCCAGCTTCGCCTGGATGTCGCTCCGGCTGTCCAGCGGGCGGATGCCGAACACGTCGAGGTCGGGCATGACGCGCTCAGGCGTTCCGAAGGAGACACGCCCGGGGACGGAAGCCGCCGTGGTCGACGCCGAGAGCAGCGGTGCGGATGGTGAATCCTGAGCGGGTGGAAGCGGCGCGGCCTGCTGCACCGGCAGCGGGGTCGCGCTGGTCGTCACTTTCAGCGTCTCATATTGCTCGGTGGTCATCTCCCCGGTCTGGGGGTGGCCGAGGCTCATCTGAAACGCGCGGATGGCGGCGCGGGTCTGGCTGCCGGCAACGCCGTCGGGCGTTCCGGCGTCGAACTCCAGGGTGTTGAGGCGGGCCTGGATATCGGCCACCCGCTCACGCTCCGTGGCCGCGCGCTGGCGCGCCGCCTGGTCCTCGGCCGAGGGCTGCTGGCGGCGCGGTGCGCTGGCCGGCGCGCGCTGGCGCGCTGGCGCCTGATACTGTGGCTGCGGCGGGTGAGCGAGCCCGTGCAGCACCGCGCCGCCGATGATGCCCGCGCCGATGCCAAGCAGAACGTCCCGCGATCCCGCCTCGGCGGAGTTTGCCACCATCATGGTGGAGAGGAGGATTGCCACCCCCGAAAAGCCACGCCGCCCCATGTTCCTGCACACCCGATCATGGCCGATACCCGTAATGATTGTGCAATGGTGAATACGCGCGATCAAGTTGTTTATTTTTCGTTACGTCGCCGCGCGAGCCCCCTGAGAGGCCGCCAAGAGGCAACCGCTGGCGCCCGCGGCCCGTGCCTGCGCTCCGGCCATGGCGCCTCTCGCGCGCATGCCGCCAAGCGCACCGGATAATTTTATCGATGTTGATCAGGTCTCCCCGGCAATCTGGCGCGGGGGAAGCGCGATTCCGCCACAATTATATTTCTGAAGTGGCGAGCTCATCGAGTTTCATTGATGCGATTGCTGCTGGTCGAAGACAACAGGCACTTGAATCTTCTGGTCGCCGGCGCGCTGCGCGGGGCGGGTTTTACCGTCGACGCCGTGAGTAATGTTTCCGATGGGGAAGCTGCGATAGCGGTCGCGACCTACGATGCGGTGGTGCTGGATCTCGGCCTTCCGGACCGCGATGGCATGGAACTGCTGGAGATCGCCCGGCAGCGCGGCGTGTCGACGCCCATTCTGCTTTTGACGGCGCGCGACGATGCGTCCTCGGTTGTGGCCGGCCTGAATGGCGGCGCAGATGACTATCTGCGCAAGCCGTTTGACATGGATGAGCTGATCGCGCGGGTGCGAGCCCTGCTGCGGCGGCCGCGCGCCGCGGTCAGCCCGGTGCTGCACGAAGGCAATGTGGAGCTGGACGCGGCGGCGCGGCGCGTCCGCATTGGCAGCAGCGTGCTCGACTTGAGCCGCCGCGAAACCGCCGCCCTGGAACTGCTGATGCGGCGGGCGGGCACCGTCATTTCAAAGCCGGCGCTGGAGGACACGCTGTATGGGTTCGGCGAGGAAGTGAGCTCCAACGCCATCGAGGTGCTTATTCATCGTCTGCGCCGCAAGCTCGCCAGCATCGGCGCCGACGTTGAGATCCACACCCTGCGGGGCATCGGCTATCTGCTGGCGGGGCGGCAGGCGTGAGGCGCGTTTTCCGCGGCCTGTTCGGGCGTCTGATGCTGGGCATGATCGCGGTCAGCGTGCTGGCGGTCTGCATCACCGCCGTCTTCCTTTACATCCGCTTCGACGCCATCAACACGCGCTTTCGCGAGGGCACGCTGCACAGCTTCGCCGTGAGCATCGCCAAGGACGTGCACATGGCGGGAGGCGAGGCGGTGGCTACGATCCGCCAGTCCACGACCCGGCGGATGAACCAGGAAGGGGGCCACTTCATCGTCCTCGGCCCCAGTGGCGCACGCCTCGCCGGCTCCGCCGACACCCGTGAGGCGCTCATGCCGGTGGAGGACGTGGAGGAGCATTATTTCGAGCTGCCCAGGGGCAATTCGCCGGAAACGCTCTATGGCGTCTCGCTGCGGCTCGATGGCTTTTCGCCGCCGGCTTATGTGCAGGTGGCCTTTCCCAGCAGCGATGTGGTGTTCGATTCAGTGCTGGAGGAGTTCCTGCAGGACATCGCCTGGCTCTGGATTCCGTTCATGCTGCTGATGCTCGGCACCAATCTCCTGGTGGCTCGCCTCGCGCTGCGCCCCCTGGAGCAGACCGTCACCGAGGCCGAGGCGATCCAGCCGGGCGGGGTTTCCGTCGCTCTGAGCGAAAAGGGGCTGCCCGACGATGTGCTGGCTTTGGTGCGGGCGGTGAACCTGGCACTGGAGCGCCTGCGCGAGGGCTATCGCGCCCAGGAGGAGTTTTCCGGCGACATGGCGCATGAGCTGCGCACGCCGCTGGCGGTCATGAAGGCGCAGCTCGCGGTGGTGGATGCGCCCTATGCGCGGGTGCTCGAACGCGAGCTGGCGGGCATGGAACGGCTGGTGGAACAGCTTCTGGACCGGGTGCGCCTCGGCCGCTTCCGCATCGAGCCCGGCGATGAGGTGGACCTCCGGGAGGTGACGCGGGAGGCGGCCGCCTTCCTGGCGCCGCGGGTGATCGCGCGGGGGCGGCACATCGAGGTTCTCGCCGGCGCTGAGCCGGTGATCGTGCCCGGCGGCCGCGACGATCTGTTCCGGGCCGTCCGCAACCTTGCGGAAAACGCGCTGGAGCATGCCCCCGAAAACAGTCTCATCACCTTGGAGGTCACCCCGCGACCGGCCATCAGGGTGATCGATCGCGGGCCCGGCTTTCCCTGCCCGCTGCTGGATGCCGAGGGGCGGCGGCGCCGGCTGGTGCGCAGCGATCGGCGCGAGGGGGTGGGGCTGGGCCTCGCCATCGTCGAGCGCACCATGCAGGTGCACGGCGGCCGCCTGGAGCTCACCAACCCCGCGACCGGCGGCGCCTGCGCGGAGATGATCTTCACCGCCCTTGCGCCGGGCCATGGGGCGTGAGGCGCCTCAATCTTCCGTCCGCCGCGCGATCGCGACCAGCCCCTTCATGCCGAACGGCAGCGCGAGCGGCCGCACACTGACGGCCGATGGCGGAAAGCCGTTCACCAGCAGGCGACGCAGGTCGTCTTCATCATATGTCACATGGGTTTGCGGTCCGGCGAAGGGCCAGCGGGCCATGGTGGCGCGATCGGTGACATACAGAACCGCACGCCCGCCCGGCCTCAGCACGCGGGCGATCTCGCTGACCGCCCGGCCGGCCGGGTCGAAGAAGTAGGCGACATTGACGGCAAGCACCCGGTCGAAGCTCCCATCCGCCCAGGGCAGGTGGCGGAAGTCACCGGCCGCGAGGGACACCCGTCCACCGGCAATGGCCTCGGCATTGCGGGCGCGGGCGAGCTCCAGCATGGCCTGCGAGCCTTCCAGGCCCGCCACATGGCCGCGCGTCACCCGCCGGGCCAGCTCCGCGAGCCCGGCCCCGGGGCCGAAGCCGATCTCCAGCACCCGGTGGTCCGGATAGGGCCCGAGCGCGGCGATGGCGTGGCGGTACGGCCGGGCATTGATGCGGGCCATGAGGCGGCCCGTGAGCGCGCCCCACGGGCCTTCCGGATGGGCGAGCTGGGCGCCGAGCCGGTGCCACAGGCTCCGGTCCGGATCGAGCGCCGCCGTCGGCGCCGCCGGGGCGCCGGGTTCGGGACGGGTCATAGCTTGGCCTTGATGGTGTCGAGCTTCTCGCGGATCACGAGGCGGCGGTTTTCATCCCACAGCGGCCGATCCGGATGGGTGGGGATGGCAAGGGCATGGGTGAAGGCTTCGCGCGCCTTCGCGTATTCGCCCTGGCTCAGCAGGAAGTCGCCGTAGAAGTACCAGGCGTCCAGGCCGTTGGGGGCGGCCGCAGTGGCCTGCTCCAGCAGGTGGCGGGCCTTCGCCTTGTCGCCGAACGCCACCGGGAAGCTGGGCACGCGATAATAGAGCACGCCGAGGCTGGTGGGGGCGCCGGCCTCCAGGGCGTCCGGGTTCATCTTGTAGGCCTTCTCCAGCGTGTCGCGGGCGCGCGTCGCCAGCGACAAAGCGGAAATGGGATTGACCATGGACGCCCGCTCGCTGGTCACGACGCCATCCCAGATGAGCGCCTCCACCCGGTCCGGATACTTGGCGGCGAGGGCGTCGGCCTCGGTGCCGAGGGCGTTCATCTGCTCGGTCTGCTTGTCGCCCTCGGGCACGGTGAACTTGATGGTTTCCCATTTGATCTGGAGCTGCTTCACCTGGGCGCCCAGGGCATCGTCCGCCCGGGCGGCGGTGGTCCAGGCGGCCGGGGCGGCCAGCAGCATAAGGGCGGTGAGGCCGGCGTGAAGCCGGGTGTGCGAAGAGGTTCGCATGGATCTTGTCCTTGGAATGAAGTGGGGGAGGATGTCCGGGCGGCCGTCTCAGGCGGCGGCGGTGCGGGACAGGGCGCGGTCGATGAGTTTGGGGGCGAGGCGCTGGACCAGCACGAACAGGCGTTCGGCGCCCGGCGGATAGGCTTCGTCCCGCTCCCGTTCCACCGCACGCCAGATGCCGGCGGCGACCCGCTCCGGCGCGTCGAGGGTCATGCCCGTGGCAGCGATGAGCCCGTCGAAGGCGGAGGCGGCATCGGTGCGGGTGGCGCGCGGCGCCGCATAGGTGACGCCGATGCCGAGCCCCTTCCATTCCCGCCGCAGGGCGCTGGAAAAGCCCCGCAGCGCGAACTTTGAGGCGGAATAGGCGGCAAAGCCGGGATAGGCGATGTCGCCGAACATGGAGCCCACATTCACCACCCGTGCCGGCCGCGCGGCGGCGAGCAGGGGCGCTAGTTCCCGCGTCAGGGCGATGGGCGCGGTCACATTGGTGTGGAACAGCGTGTCCAGCGCCGCATCGCCCACCTGCTCCACGGGGCCGCCCTCCACCACGCCGGCATTGTTCACCAGCACGTCGAGGCCGCCCCATTCAGCATCAAGGCTCGCGGCGATGCGGGCGCGATCGGCGGCGCAGGTGATGTCGGCGGGGATCAGGAGCGGCGGCGTCGCGCCCGGCAGGGCGGCGGCGGTGTCCCGCAGCGCGGCGGGCCGGCGGCCGCACAGGGCCACGTCCATTCCGCGCCGGGCCGCTTCCTCCGCCAGGGCCCGGCCGATGCCCGAGCCGCCGCCGGTGATGAGGACGCGCTTGCCTTCAAGCCGCATGGCTCAGCTCCACGCCGGCGCCGAGATCGCGGAAGATGTCGCCGTAGAGGCGATAGAACATCTTCGAGTGATCGATGATGATGTCTTCGATGACCGGATCGTTGAAGCTGTCCACCAGGGTGCGGAAGAAGGCGACATGCTCCTGGTCGAGGCTGCCGTGGGTGGTGAGGTAGGAAAAGCCGCCTTGCCCGCCGGCGCCGAACTGGCGCTGGAGAATATCCGCCAGCCGGTCGGCAAGGCGCACCGACATGCCTTCGAGGACATGGACGGAACCCAGCATGGCATAGGGGCTCACATGCTCGATGGCGTGATAGGCGAAGGCGACCATGATGCGGCAGGCCGGCCCCGGCGGGCCGTTGCGCACCGCCTGCGCATCGCCCCCCATGGCGGTGATGTCGTCGAGGATCCAGGCTTCGTGCCCGCGCTCCTCCTCCATGTATTCCAGCAGGGCTGCCTGGTAGCGCCCGTCGGTGGTGCGGGCGGCGGCGAGTGCCAGCAGGGGGAAGGTGTGCTTCACATGGTGGTAGGCCTCGGTCAGGAAGGCGACGTAAAGGTCGCGCGGCCCGCCGGAGGTAAGCGCCTGCTGCACCAGGGGAATGGAGAGGAAGCGCTCACGCTCGGGCGCGGTTGCCTCAAGAAGACGGTCGTGGAAGCTCATGGTTCGACACAGCTCTCGGCAGGGGTGGGAGAGGAAGAGGCGGCCCCCGCGCGCTGAAGCAGCGCGCGGGCGATGGCGCGGCGGATGCGGCCGTTATCGGTGAGGAGCCCGCATGCGCGCGCCTCGGAGAGGTCCAGCACCGCGACGCGCACGGGGCGGGCATAAGCGGGCAGGGCCGCGCAGCTTTCGGCAAGGCGCGCCACCCGGCCATGGGGCGGGGCCGCGGCGAACCAGCCGGCGGCGGCCGGGGTGGGGACGATAAGGGCCGCAAGCTGGCCCTCCGCCTCGCCCACCGCGCAGGCGGCGATGCCGGGGTCGTCGAGGATGGCGGTTTCCACCCATTCGGGGCTGACGTTGCGCCCGTTGGCGGTGACGATGAGATTATCCTTGCGGCCGTGCACCATGAGATTGCCGTGCGCGTCGAAGGCGCCCAGGTCGCCGGTGGCCCAGGGGTGCGCCGCATCGCCGCCGCCCAGATAGCCATCGGTGACGGAGGGACCCTCCACCAGGATCTCGCCATCACGCACCGTGACGGTGAGGCCGGGCAGGGGCGTGCCCACGGTGCCCGCCGCGCGCCGGCCGGGCCGGTTCACGGCGACCACCGAACAGCATTCGGAAAGGCCGTAGCCTTCATGGACGGGAATGCCGAGCCGCCAGGCCGCATCCGCCAGGCGCGGCGGCACCGGCGCGCCTCCGGCGGCCACGAAGCGCAGGCTGTCCGGAGCCCGGGCGCCGGTGGCCAGGAGTTCCCCCGCCCATACCCGCAGCAGCTCGGGCACCACCACGCTGGTGGTGGGGCGGTGGGCGGCGAAGGCGGTGGCGATGCCGCGCGGGGCGCCCCGCGCCACCCGGTCGGACAGGGCGGTGTCGAAGTGGGTGCGCCCGCCCACCAGGGCCGGCACGAAGACCGCGCACAGGTTCTCCAGCAGCAGCGACAGCGGCAGCACCGAAAGATAGGAGTCCGCTTCCCGCGCGCCGATGGCGGTGGCGAGGGCCGCCGCCTCCCAGCCGAGCTGGCCGCTCTCGTGCCGCACGCCCTTCGGCCGGCCGCTGCTGCCGGACGTATAGATGACCGCGCCGAAGCCCTCGCGGAACACCGGCTCGTCCCCCTCGTCGCCGGTGATGGCGACGGTGCGTGCCGGAAGCCCGGCGGGCGCCCCATCCCCGCTCGTCAGCACCAGCTCGATGCCCGCATCGCGGATCACATGGTCGAGCTGCTGCGGGCTGAAGAAGGGCGGCAGCGGCACCGCGATGCGTCCGGCGGCGACGCAGGCGAGCTGGGCTACCGCCCATTCCCGCCCATTGGGCAGCAGCAGGCCGACCACGCGCGCCCCATCGGGCAGGTTCGCGGCGAGCCTGGCGGCATTGGCCAGGAGGCAGGAGCGCGTGAGCGTGCCCCGCTCATCGGAAAAGGCGATCTTGTGCGGATCGCGACGGGCGAGCCCCGTCACTGCCTCAAGGAAGGAGCGCATGGGACACCGCCGGCTGCGAGGGCCCCGTGGCCAGGGAGAAGGACGCGCGCGCCACGCGGGCGCCGCAGACACCGAACACCTTGGGTTCGGTCTCGTAATAGCGGCCCCAGGCCTCGGCGCCGGGGATGCGCGCGGGGTCCGCGTCGGCGAGCTGAATGGGGGCGAGGTGCCGGCGCTGCACCAGCAAAGCGAGCCGCCGGGTGAGCGTGAAGAAGCACCATGACAGGCCGTTGCTGGCGCCGAAGGCGATGATGTCGTCGATGAAGGTGGAGAGCTCGCGCGGGGAGCGGCTCGCCAGGGTCGTCACCTCGAACACGTCCTCGCGGTGGACCCGCTGGCCGGCGGCGCGGGAAAGCGCGGCTTCCACCGGCTCGTCCAGGTAGCGCTCGGAGAAGAAGCCGTCGCCGGGCAGCCTCAGGCCGGCGGCGCAGTGGATCTCGCCATCCGCCCCGGTGCAACAGAGGAGCTGGCGGGCGAAGCGCGCGATGCGCGCGTCATATTGGCGGCCATAAATGTTCTGAATGAAGGCTTCCACGTCGACGCGGTCGGCGTCGTCGGGCTCCGCGATGTGCACGAATCTCATTTCCGCTCGTCCTGCCGTGAGGAACGAGCGGACCTTGCAAAGCTGAGCTTACAGGCCGCTTACGGGCACACGGTGCGCGCGGGGAGATTGTTGGGCCACTTTGTGGCACCGCTCCCGGTTGTCGGCCGGCACGGCTATGCAGCCCGCCGCGTCCATGCGAAAGGGTCGCTCCGCTCGGAGCGGCGCCGGACACCCGGTTTGGGCGCGATCAGATGAAGGGGCGGGCGAGGGCGCGCGGCTCTCGCGGTCACAGACGGGGGATGGGATGGTGCCAGCGGTGGGCCGGAGCGGCGCTGTGAGAGGGCTGCTGGTCCTGCTGGGCCTTCTCTGGCTGTGCGGGCTGTGCGCCGCCGCCGAAGGACCCGCCCCGCTGGTGTTGAGCGATGCGCAATCCACCTTCTCCCTGGAAGGCCATCTGGCGGCGTTCCACGATGTGGGCGGCGAGATGGACCTTGCGGCGGTGGAAGCCGCGGCCACCGCCGGTGCCTTCGAGCCGGTCGCCGGCGCCTTCAATCCAGGCGTCGACAATGCTGGCGCCTGGTGGCTGCGGTTCGAGCTGCGCGCCACCGGGCAGGGGGGCGGGCAAAGGGGCGGGGCGTGGTGGCTCGCGGTGGATGCCCATCCGCTGACGGGGGAGGTGGATGCGCTGGTGCCGGTGGCCGGAGCGGATGGGCGGACGGCCCATGCGTGGCGCATGTCTGGCACCGACCGGCCGGTGGCGGCACGTGACCTGCCGGTGTCGCTGTTCGTGTTCCGCATGGATCTGCCGACCGATGAAGGCCAGGTGGTCTATGTGCGTCTCGCCGGCAGCCGCACCATTCGGGCGCAGGTGCAGGTGTCGCGCCTGCCGGAGCTGGTCGGCGGTATCGTATCCGTCACCACGGTGCTGTCGGCGCTGCTGGGGGCGGCCGCGCTGCTGGCCGTGGCGGCGGCGGTGGTGGGCGCGTGGCTGCGGGAGCGCACGCTGGTGCTGCTCGGCGTCAGCACCGGCCTGATGACGGGGCTGCAGGTGGTCATCAACGGCCTTGCCCTGCAGCTTCTGTCCGGCTTTTCGCCGACCGTCGTCTATACCCTGCACGGGGCGCTGCTGTATCTCACCGCCTGTTCCATGATCGTCACCATCATGGCCATCTTCCGCGGCTTCAGGCAGATGCCGTGGACGCGGCGCTTCATGCAGGGGTTCCTGGCCTTCTGCCTGGTGGGGCTGGTTCTGGCGCCGTTCGGGCAGCACGCGCAATTGCTGCCGGTGCTGCTGGTGCTCTCGCTTGTGTTCTGCGCGCTGACGATCCTCGCCTCCTACCGCCGGATGCGCGCGGGGGAGACGGCGGGCCTTTGGTATTTCATCGGCTTTTCCGTCTACAATGTGGGGCTCATGGCCTATGCGGGCCGGGTGCTGGGCCTGTTGCCCCTGACGGCGCTGAGCGCCTGGGTGTTCCCGGCCTTGGTGCTGGGGCAGATCCTCGCCATCTTCATCGGCATCGCCGTCGCCATGCAGGGCAGCCAGAAAACCCGCAGGGAGCTGGAGCACCGCCTGCTCGTGACCTCGCAGCAGAACGAGAAGGTGCTGGAAGCGGCGGTGGACGCACGCACCCTGGCCCTGCGCGAAGAGAATGCCGCCCGCAAGGAGGCGGAGCGGGCGCTGCGCCAAGCCCTGCGCGAGCAGCGCAACCTGGTGTCCATGGTGAGCCACGAATTCCGAACGCCGCTCGCCACCATCGGCGCGGCGGTCCATGTGATCCGCGAGGGGGAAAGCCCGCTCGGCGGAATGCAGGCGCGTGAGCTGGGCAAGATCGGCCGGGCCGCCACCCGCCTGGGCGGCCTCATCGACACCTTCCTGGCGGAGGAGTGGTTCGACCGGGCCGCGCTGCAGCTCAATGTGCGCCGGGTGGACCTCCGGGCCCTGCTGGCGGAGGTGGCGGCCGATGCGCGGACCGAGGATGAGCGCACCATCGCCGTCAGTGGCCCCCGCGACCTGCCGGCGCTGGTCGATCCCCTGTTGCTGCGGCTGGCGGTGGGCAATCTCGTGAGCAATGCGCTGAAATACAGTTCCGGGCGGGTGGAGATCGGGTACCGCGCGGGCGGGGGAGCCATCGAGATCCGTGTTGCCGATGAGGGGCAGGGGGTGGATCCGGCGGAGCGCGAGGCGATCTTCGAGCGCTATTATCGCTCGGCCTCCCATGCCGCCTTGCCGGGCGCGGGGCTGGGGCTGTTCATCGTCCGCCAGGTCGCGACCCTGCATGGCGGCAGCGCGCGGGTGGAGGACGGCGCGCCGGGCAGCGCCTTCGTCATCACCCTTCCGGAACGCCCTGACGCGCCATCCCCCGGCTAGGGCCGGATGCCGGTTCGGGTAAGGAAAACGCGTCCGCTCGATCGGTTGGCGCATTCCCCCGTCGCCTGGAATGGGGAATGGTCGGGAGCCGGTTCCGGGGCTACTGACCGGGGGGGCAGGCGTGGCGCCGGGACAAAGGAGTGGACCACATCCGATGACAGCGGCAGACGCGAAGAGAAGCCTGGAGGATCCGAGGGCCGCGATCCGCGTGATCGTGGTGGAGGACGATGCGGACCTCTGCGAGAGCCTCGCCGCCTATCTGCGGCTGGCGGGCATGGAGGTGCGGGCCACGGGCAGCGCCGGCGGTCTTGAGCGGGCGCTCGAGGCGGCGCCGGCCGATGTGGTGGTGCTGGACATCAACCTGCCCGGGGAAACCGGCTTTGCCGCCCTTGAGCGGCTGCATCTGAACCGCCGCGCCGGCATCGTCATGCTCACCGGCCGCTCGGCGCGCCAGGACCGGCTCACGGGCCTCTCGCTGGGGGCCGACCACTATCTGGTGAAGCCGTTCGACATGACCGAGCTGGCGCTCGTCATCCGCAACCTCCACGCCCGGCTGGAGCGCCTGGAGCGCCCGACGAGCTGGTCCTTCGATCCCGAGCGCTGGGCGCTGACCAGCCCAGCCGGCCGCATGGTGACCCTGAGCCCCCTCGAATGCAGCCTGATCCGTCGGCTGATGGCCTCGCCCGGCTGCCCGGTCAGCCGCGACGACCTCGCCGCCGCGGTGCAGGACACCCAGGAGGGGCCAACGGTGCGCGCCGCCCACCTGGAAGTTCTGATCTTCCGCCTCCGGCGCAAAGTGGAGAAGGGGTGCGGCTGCGACCTGCCGATCCAATCCGTGCGCGGCTATGGCTATGTCTTCATGCACGACGCCCCGTGCGACCCATCGGTGCGCCCCGGCGGATGAAGCCTTGCCGCCGGAGCCGCGATCTCCCGGCCGCTATACCTGCGGTGGAACACTGCGCGTGGGTCGCATATCGATATATGTAATTTTATGTAATTACACTTCATTTCGACAATGGAATCGCATATCGATTCCGGAATAACGGGCGATAACCCGCCAATATCTCCGATTGTCCCAGCAGATAGGCTGCATTAAGTCGCTGAAGATTCGCGCATTCCCTAAATGTAATTGACACGGCTCCTCTCGGTTGCCCTATTGAAGCCGCAAGGGCACCCGCTTGGGCGCGGCTCTGGGGGCGAAGACTGTCAGGGCAGTCGGGGTCTGCCGTCTGGCGGTTGCCCTTGCATGGTTCGTTCGGCCTTGGGGAGCGGATCGGGGGGCGTCCTGCGGCGCCGGACGGGGAGAGCCCGAAGCTCCACCGGAGCTTGGGGTGCGCGGTCGTCTTTGCTTCGATCCACGGTCTTCAGGAGCATCTCGATCCTGCGGAGCGCCCTGCGGCGTTTCCACATGGCCGAGCGGGTTCATGCCAGGGGGGAGGCTTGACCTGATGATGGTCCGGGAGACGAAGAGCGTGGTTGCGGGCGGGGACGATTTCCACGCGCCCGTGGAGACAGGCTGCAAGACGGAAGCGAACGTCGCGACCGATCGAAACGGCAAGCGTGCGCGGCATGTGGCGCGCCTCGCCACCACGCTGATGTTCCAGTCCACGGCGCTGGCCACCAGCCTCGTCGGCCTGCCGGTGCTGCTGCCGACCTATTCGCGGGCCTATGGCCAGGCGAGTTGCAGCCCTTCCGTGGCGACCATCACCACCAATTATGATGCCTCCACCAAGAGCATCACATGCACCATCCCCTCAGGGGCGGTGACGCAATCGCAATACGCCTATGCCGGCGTCTACACCTGGTACGATAATTCCAGCCCGCACATCAGCCAGCCGGGTCTGTCGATCAACATCATCAACTCCGCGACCATCGACGTCAGCTCGGGCACGCCGACGGTCAACATGATTGATCCGACGGCCACCGGCCTGCCGCGCATGGCCAGCACCCAGTTCAACGGGGTTGCCGTCTATTCCCGCGGCAACGACACCACCGGTTCCGGCAAGAACGTTTCGGGCGGCGACGGGGGCACCCTCGTCATCACCAATTACGGCGCCATCACCAACGCTCCGGGTGCCGGCATCCAGGCCTATTCCCTGGGCGGCACCGGCTCCACCGCCAGCTCGGCGGGCACGGGGGGAGCAGGCGGGTCCATCGTGATCTCGTCGTTCGCCCCGGTCAGCGCGGAATCGTTCGGTATCGTCGCCATATCGCGGGGCGGCCATGGCGGCGCGGCGAGCCTGACCACCGAAAGTTCGGCCTCGGGCGGCAATAGCGGCACGGTGCAGATCGTCGTCACCGGTTCTGTCGCGTCTAGCGAAAGGGGCGCCGGCGTCCTCGCCGCCTCGTATGGCGGTGATGGCGGGCGCACGGGAAATTACGGCGGCGGCGGCAATGCCGACGGGGTGCAGGTGATGGTGGGCACGCGGGAGACATGGTTCTCCGGCTCGATCGCCACCAATGCACCCAACAGCCTTGGGGGAAATCTCTCGGCGCGGTCCATCAGCACCGGCGCGGCCATCTCCGCCGTTGCCTATGGCGGCGACGCCTATCGCGATGATGGCGGCAATGCAGGCCAGGTCGCGGTGACCCTCTATGGCACTTCCACCGCCCAGCTTGTCACCGCCGGGAAAAACTCGGCGGGCATCTATGCCCTGAGCTATGGCGGGCGCGGCAACGGCGAGGACAACAAGGGCGGCAGCAGCGACGGTGTGACGGTGACGACCGTCGGAAGCGGGCAGATCACCACACAGGGCGCCTATTCCTCGGGCATCGTGGCTGTCTCCTTGGGCGGGCTTGGCCAGAGCAAGCAGACCAGCGCCGATAAGAACACCGCGATAGGCGGGCAGGCAGGCGCGGTCTCCGTGACCAACGTCATGTCCATCTCCACCTCGGGAACCCAGTCGTCGGGCATCTTCGCCCTCTCGGCGGGGGCCGGTGGCGGGCTCTACAACAACAGCTCCAGCGGCAGCTTTACCTGGGGCGACCAGAACGCCAATTCCGATGCGGGCGCCGACGTCACCGTGACCAATCATGGCGTCATCCGCACCTATGGCGTGGATTCCCACGGCATCCTGGCCCAATCCGTCGGCGGCGGTGGCGGCGCGCTCAGCTCCAGCGGCGCCATCGCCCTCAATGCCAATGGCACCGTTGAGACGAACAATTACGGCCAGTCCAGCACCCAGCAGGGCGTGGGCGGGCAGAGCGCCAACATCTATGGCGGCACCGTCACAGTCACCAACACCGCGGCCATCTCCACTTTCGGCGGCTATGCGGCGGGCACCGTCACCAACAATCTCGCCTGGGCCGGCGCGTCTCGTTATGCGGACGTGGGCGGCAGCATCGCCATTCTCGCCCAGTCCATCGGCGGCGGTGGCGGCACCAATATGGGTGTGGGCGCCTCCGGCCTGTTCGGCGGCGGCGGCTCCGCGGGCGCGGGCAGCCCCGGCGGCACCGTCTATGTGAGCAATTCGGGAGCGCTGACCACCCTGGGTTCGGAAGCCCACGGCATCGTCGCCCAGTCCATCGGCGGCGGCGGCGGCGCGGGGCGCAACAAGCACGGCCTGTTCTTCGCCGTGGGCGGCAATGGCGGCCCCGGTGGCGCCGGCGGTGAGGCGACGGTGGTCAATTCGGGCACCGTGGTCGTCAGCGGGGATTATGCCTCGGGCGTCATCGTCCAGTCGGTGGGCGGCGGCGGCGGCGCGGGCGGCAAGGCCACCACCTGGGGCGGCGCGCTCTCGGTGGCGAAGGGCGGCTCCGGCGGTAGCGGTGGCGAAGGCGGAATCGCCTATGCCCATCTGACGGCCGACAGCGCCATCACCACCCGGGGCACCAATGGCAGCGCCGTGCTGGTGCAGTCCATCGGCGGCGGTGGCGGCACGGGCGGCGCCGCCAAGGCCACTTCGGCCAGCATCGGCATCGGCATCTCCCTCGCCTTCGGCGGGACCGGTGGCGGTGGCGGCGCGGGTGGCGGAGCCAAAGCCGTCAATGCCGGTGCCATCACCACCTATGGCGCGGATGCGGCGGCCATTACGGTGCAGTCCATCGGCGGCGGTGGTGGCGCCGGCGGCACCGCCACCGCCAAGTCGCTGGTGGCGGGCGTTCCCATCGATGAATCGGGCAATACCCTCTCGGTGGCGCTCAGCTTCTCCCATGGCGGCACGGGCGGTGATGGCGGCAATGGCGCCATGGCCACGGCCAGCAACGTGGCAGGCGGGACCATCACCACCCATGCCGACGGCTCGGTGGGCATGCTGGTCCAGACCATTGGCGGCGGCGGCGGCGCGGGCGGCGATTCCTACGCCAATGCGTCGGCGGGCGTGTTGCAGAAGATGGTGAACTACGCCACCGGAGCGTCCGACCCGGAAAGCTTTGATTTCTCGGTGAATGTCACGCTGGGCGGTGGCGGCGGCAGCGGTGGTTCGGGCGCCAGCGCCAGCGCCTATAACAACGGCTCCATCGTCACATCGGGCCTGTTTTCCGACGGCATCATGCTGCAGTCCATCGGCGGCGGCGGCGGCAATGCCACCACCGGCAACGGCAAGAGCACGGCGGCGGACGGCAAGGTTTCGGCTTCGCTCTCCATTGGCCTTGGCGCCCTGGGTGGCGGCGGCGGCACCGGCGGTGATGTCTATGCCGGCAATGGCACCACCGGCACCATCGCCACGTCCGGCAACAATTCACGCGGCATGCTGGTTCAGTCCATCGGTGGCGGTGGCGGTACGGCCGGCGGGGGTGGCGGCACCGCGGCGGGCACCGTGGGCGTGAGCATCGGCCTTGGCGCAAAAGGCTCGGATGGCGGCTCGGGCGGCCGCCTCCAGGTTTGGAATGCCGGGTCCATCGTCACGTCCGGCGACTGGTCGGACGGCATCCTGGCCCAGTCGGTGGGCGGCGGCGGCGGCATGGCGGGGGCGGGGGATTCCTCCATCACCGTTCCCACCCCCAGCACCATCACCAATTACCTGCCCTCCGGCGACACGGCGGCGCAGACCTCCGAGCTTGCGATCACGGCGGGCGAGAGCGGTGGCGATGGCGGCAATGGCGGCGAGGTGATCGTCGGCCGCACCGCGCGGGCCTATTCGGGCGCGGCCGGCAGCAATGTCGTCGTGTCCGGGAGCATCGCGACCGCCGGCATCCTGTCCAACGGCATCACGGCCCAGTCCATCGGCGGCGGCGGCGGCGCGGCGGCGGTCTCCACCGGCTCCTCGGCGGGCGGTTCGTCGGGGCCGTTCTATGCCGGGCTTTCGCTGGGCGCCTCGGGCGGTTCCGGGGGTGGTGGCGGGATTGTCGAGGTCTATGCCGGCAACATCACCACCGCCGGCTTCGGCTCCAGCGGCGTGGTGGCCCAGTCCATCGGCGGCGGCGGTGGCACCGGCGCGGTGTCGGGCTTTGCCGTGCCCTCCATCAAGCTCAATATCGGCGGCAGCTCCACCCAGGCGTCCACCGGCATCGGCGGGGATGTCACCGTCTCCACCCTTGCCGGCACGATGATCCAGACGGCGGGTGACGATGCCTTCGGCGTGGTGGCCCAGTCCATCGGCGGCGGCGGCGGTTTCGCGGCCATCGCCCAGGGCAATGCCTCCGCGGCCAGCGGGGCCGGCTATGAGAAGGCGCTGAAGGCGACGCTGGGCGGCATCACCACCAATAGCGGCAGCACCGGCGACGCCGGTACCGTGACCGTCGATGTGCAGGGCGCCATCCAAACGTCTGGCGCGCGGGCGAGCGGCGTTCTGGCGCAATCCATCGGCGGCGGTGGCGGCGCGCTCAGCGTGCCTTCGGCGCTCATCGACGAAGTGGTGTTCCAGCATGCCGACGGGCAGGCGGGCGCGGCCTATGCCGTGGGCGTCTCCCTCGGCGAGGGCGCCGGCATCGTCACCAGCGGCGACGGCGCCTTCGGCATCCTGGCCCAGTCCATCGGCGGCGGCGGTGGCATCATTGCCGACACCTCACAGGCCATCGTCGCCAATGCGGGGAGCAGCACGGCGTTCACCTATGCGTCCGGCCAGGCGGCGGCGGGGGGCGATCCCTCCGTGTCGGTCGCGCTCGCGTCGGGCAGCCGCATCGTCACCACGGGCAGCAATGCCCACGGCATCTTCGCCCAGGCCTTCTCGGGCGGCGGCGGCCTGATCCAGGCGGCCAACGGCACCACCTATGCCGGCCCCCTCAACCGCAATGGCGGCAGCACCGGCACCATCGACGTCACCGTGGGCGGGACCATCGCGGTTTCCGGCGAAGGGTCGTGGGGTATCTGGGCCCAGAGCGGCCTCGGCACCAGCTATGTCACGGTGCAGGATGGCGGCCATGTGCTCGCCCTCGGCGAGAGCGCGGGCGGCATCTACAGCGCTTCCGCGACCGGCATCGTGAAGGTGGAGGCGGGCGGCTCCCTCTCGGTGGAGGCGGCCGATGCCTATGCGGTCCGGTCCGGAGGGCTGGCGGAAACCGTCACCGTCGCCAATTTCGGCCGAATTCGCGGCAATATCGATCTTGCGGCGAGCGGTGCCACCGAGGTGAAGAATGCCGGCGCCGCGACGGTCGTCACCGGCAGCGTCGCCAATGTGGGGGTGTTCAACAATTACGGCAGCATTGATGTCGGCGGCGTCGGGCACATCACCACGACCACCTTCTCCAATGACCTTGCGGGCCTCGCGACTCCGGTCACCACCGCGGCGGAATCCAAGGCCAGCTGCGCCAGCTGGGGCTGCCAGACCCTGACCTATTACAGCGGTGTGACGCCGCAGACCTGGAGCTCTCCCCCCACCGGCAGCAATGGCGGTGTCATCGCCCATGTGGACGTGGACATGGCGAAGGGGCGCTCGGACCAGTTCATCGTGAATGGCAACCTCTCGGGCGCCTTCGCCGTGACGCTGGCTCCGACCTCCCTGCTGCCGGGACACACGGTCGACCTGTTCCAGGTGAAGGGCAGCAACGATGCCACCGTCACCGTGCTGCCGACCCTCCTCTACCACTTCACCACGCCCACCTTGCAGTCGAATGGCTGGTATGGCTTCTCGGTCGCCAGCGCCAACTTCACGCCAGCCGGCTGGAGCACCTCCAGCACCAATGCCACCAAGGCGGCAGAGGGCCTCAACTCGGCCTGGGTGGCATCCGCCAATGGCGGGGCGGGCCTGACCTCCGCCACCGAGATCGACCTCGGCGCGGTGTTCGGCCTGTTCTATGCGGCGACGCCCGCCAGTTATGAAACCCTGCTGTCCAAGCTCTATTCGGCCACCTCCCTGGTGCCGTTGGCGACGGCGTCTGAAAATGCCGTGTCGGTGGCCTCCAGCGTGCTGAGCTGCCCGGACTTCGTGCCTGGCTCAGCGTTGCTGGAGGAGGGAAGCTGCGTGTGGGGTCGCGCCCTTGGCGGCACCATGGACCGCAGCTCCACCGCCAGCATGTCCGGCTTCTCCGGCTCGGGCGCGGGGCTGCAGACGGGCGCGCAGAAGGAGTTTGCCGATGACTGGTTCCTGGGCGGAACCATCGGCTATCTCGCTAACTGGTACGAGGGCGACAGCCGGGCGGAAACCCTGAACACCACCACCGCCTTCGGCGCCATCGCGCTCAAGCATCAGATCGGGCCGTGGCTGTTCGCCCTCGCGGGTGGCGGCGGCTACAGCTGGGGCGAATCCACGCGCACCATCGCGGCCGGCTCCCTGTTCGCGCAGGCGGAAGGCACGCCGGATTCAGGCTTCGCCTTCGGCCGCTTCCGCGCCAGCTACCAGTTCCTGTTCGGCGACAGCTTCTATGCCAAGCCGATCGTGGATCTGGACGTGATCGGTGTGAGCCAGCGGGCCTATACCGAGACCGGGGCCGGCGCCCTCAACCTGATGGTGGACAGCGCCAGCTCCGTCGTCTTCGGGGTCACTCCCGCCATCGAGTTCGGCGCCCGCGCGGAGCTTGCCCCGGGGCTGGTCGTGCGGCCCTATCTCGACCTGGGCGTGAGCTTCTTCTCGAGCGGCGAGTGGACCTCAAGGGCGCGCTTTGCCGGAACGCCGGGCATGATGCCCTTCGAGACCACCTATCCCATCGCCGACACGGTGGGCCGGATGCTCGCGGGCGTCGACCTCTATGGCGCCAACGGCTTGGAAATGAAGGTGCAGTACGGCGCCAACATTGCCGACGACTACTTCAGCCAGAGCGGCTCCCTGCGCCTTGGCTACAAGTTCTAGGGGCGTTTTCCTCACGCGCTCTGGTCTCCAGCTCGCGTGACGACACTCCAGAAAACCGCTTCAGGAAACCGCACGACGCGGAAGGCCGGGTTGCCCGGCCTTCTCCACCCGAGGGACATCGCAACCTTGACGCCAGATTCCCACGACACGCCGCAAGCCGCGGTGCCAGCTGCCGGCGAAACCTCTGCGGATGCGCCGGCCCCCCTGGCGCAGGCGGATGCCCCCGCCGCCCAGGAGATCGCCACCCGCATCACGTGTTCGCGCGGGTTGCCGCAATGGCTGGCGCTGCACAATTGCTCGCTCGCCGTTACCTCTTACCAGACCGGGCAGCTCTTCCTGGTTGGGGTGCTGCAGAATGGGGCGCTGTCCATTCACCAGCGCAATTTCGTGCGCGCCATGGGCCTCATCGGTGATGGACAGACGCTGCTTCTGGCCGGCCTCGCGCAGGTCTGGCGCTTTGAGAACGTGCTGGCGCCGAACGAGCGGGCGAATGAGCATTTCGACCGGCTGTATGTGCCCCGGCGCGGCCAGACCGTGTCCGATCTCGATGTGCACGAGCTCGGCATCGATACAAGCGGGCGGCTGATCTTCGTCAACACCAAGTATTCCTGCCTCGCCACCGACAGCGCGGTGCACAGTTTCAAGCCGGTGTGGCGGCCGCCCTTCATTTCCCGCCTCGCGCCGGAGGATCGCTGTCACCTCAACGGCCTGACCATGGAAGAGGGCGTGCCGCGCTACGTCACCGCCGTGTCCACCACCGATATCGTGGACGGCTGGCGCGACCGGCGCCGCGATGGCGGCGTGATCGTGGAGATCGCCACCGACGAGATCGTGGCGGAAGGCCTCTCCATGCCCCATTCGCCGCGACTGCATGAGGGTGCGTTGTGGTTCCTGGATTCCGGGAACGGCTATCTCACCCGGCTGGACCTTCAGAGCCGGGAGCGGGCGCGGGTGGCCTTCTGCCCCGGCTTTCTGCGCGGGCTGTCCTTTCACGATGGCCACGCGGTGGTCGGCCTCTCTTTGGCGCGGCGGGAAGGCGTGTTCTCGGGCCTCGCCTTGCAGGATGAGCTGGAGCGGCGCGGCGCATCCGCCTGGTGCGGGGTTCAGATCATCGACACGCGCCATGGCGACATCGTGGAATGGCTGCGGCTGGAAGGCGGGGTGCGCGAGCTGTTCGATGTGCGGGTGCTGCCCGGAGTGCGCTGCCCCATGGCGCTGCCCACCTTCGGCCCGGAACTGGCGAGCTTCATCACCATCGAGGCCCCCGACCGGCCCCTGAGCGAGCGCGGGTGGAACCCGGCCTGAGCGGTGGACGATGAGGGGGCGGCCGCTGCCCGGTCCGCGCGTTCGCGCAAAGCCTAATCGACGCAGACCCGATTCCGCCCCTGCATCTTGGCCTGGTAGAGCGCGTGGTCGGCACGGCCGAGCAATTCGTCCAGCAGCGTTTCCTCGGGCCGGAGGGTAGCGACACCCACGCTCACGGTGACCGCCGGCAGCCCTTGGGGGGTGGAGGTGGCGACGGCGTGGCGCAGCCGTTGGGCGATGATTTCCGCATCCGTGCGGTTCGTGTCGGGAAGCAGCACCGCGAACTCCTCGCCGCCGATGCGCGCGAGCACGGTGCCCTCGCGCAGGTGCTTGCGCGCCACCTCGGCGAACTGCTGGAGAACGCGGTCCCCCGTGGAATGGCCATAGGTGTCGTTGACGCGCTTGAAGAGATCAAGGTCGATCATCAGGATCGAGACGGCCCGTCGGGGCGGATGCCTGGCGGCTGCGAGCGTGCCTTGTGCCATGTCCATGAAATAGCGCCGGTTGAACAGGCCGGTCAGCCCGTCATGCGCCGCAAGGTCGCCGAGCCGGGCGCTGTATTCTCCCACGTTGCGCACCAGCGGCCGGAAGATCAGCAGGGCCTCGAGCACCAGCGCGAGCAGCAGCCCGCCCAACAGGGCCTTCTGCACCCGTCGCAGCTGCTCGATATGGCGGGTGGCCTGCCGCTCGAACAGCGTCACGGCGCCATCGAGGGCCTGCAGAATGGACTCCCGCGCGGTGCCCTGGATTTCCCCATAGGCCTCCGGCGAGCCGTTGGCCGTGAACTCCCGCGCCGCCGCGATGTAGCTGCGCACCGCGGGATCGAGGGCATTGGGGCCTTCGAAATAATACCCGCGCATCTCCTTCGGCAGGGGATGGATGATGCCCAGGTCGTTGCCGTCGATCAGGGCGGCATGGGAACGCGCCATCAGGGCAATGCTCTGATGCAGCGGCTCCCGGCTCATTTCGTCGCCGTTCTTCAGGTGGTTCGAGAGCAGGGCAATGCGCTGCGACAGCATCCGCTGCCGCCCGGCGACGTTGATGATGGTGGCGGAGTCGCGCTGATCGAGGATCACCCGATCAAGCAGCAGGTGAACGGCCGTGGTGAGGAGGCCGGTAACCAGGAGGCCGAAGGCATCGGCAAGCGTCATCCTGCGCGCGAGCCGTCCGTCGACCTGGGCCCTTCGCACCGGCGACCGACTGAATCCCACGCCACGCTCTCCCGGGTATCAATGTGGGCGGAAGTGCCCGGGCTCACATGAGGCCGCCGCGATCATCCCCCCCGCTGCCCATGGGCGCTGAGGATGGCGGCGGACCTGTCCACTCTCGGAAGTGGCGAGCTCACAACGCACGTTTCTACCGTTATTGCGCAGCATTAGTCTGGTCAATGTTAGCCTTGGCGTGCGCTAATCCGCATTGCCAGCCCTGGTTTTGCGCCGGATCGGCCATCGCGGTGAGCGCTGCCGGATCGCAGCCTGACGCCTCCCCGCGCCGCCTGTCCCCTGCCGTCCTGCCTCCTGGTTCGGCGGTAGGGTCCGGTCCGACGGACGACCGAAACTGACGCAGTGCAGGTGCATCAATTCAATCCGGAACGACCATGGGGCATCCCTTCACTGGTTCGCGCCGGGTCGATACGGGCCGCGCGATGGTGCAACCCGGCCCGGGGGCGACTATTTTGCCCCGAAGCCCCGGTGCCAGGTATCAATTCCCGGATGAGATCGAGACGGTATGGTGGTTACATAGTGCTGTTTCCCGATGCCGGATCCACGCACGTCGCATCCCCTTCGCGCCCCCGAACACGAGCACCCCGCGATGACCACCAAGCCACAGACGAGCGCGGCCCCGCTCCCTTCCGCCGAGGCGGCGGGCGGTGTGGATGGCGCCAGTGCCTGCGTCGGCATCTTCTGGTTCGTGATGCAGGCCGGCTGCCCCGAGCTTCTCACCTGCCAGACGCCATGGCCCGATGCGGAGGACTATGGCGACTTCAAAACCGAAGCGATGGCCCATTACGATTTCTGGCCCGGGCTGAGGAAGAGGCTGAAGCTTATGGGCGAGTATGAAGACTGGCCCCGTGGGCGCGTGGTCTACCACGTGCGTGATGAGGTCTTCACCGCCTATATCGACCGGCAACTGGCGGGCGATGCGTTTCGCGCGGCGATCATCGAGGCCTTCCACTTGCCGCCCGAACGGACCCGCTTCGCCTTTGACGCCCATTACAGCGGCGCGAAGTTCAGGCTCACCGGCCGAGCCTGAACTGCCCGGAACGGGAAGGGGGTGAGCGAACGCTCGGATGCCGGGATGTCTGGAAGCCACAGGGCGCCATGTCGCCGGCGCGCGGCGCCGCTTGGCGCATGGCCTGAGGGCGTGAGCGGGGCGGCGGCCGATGCCCGGCGCCTTCGGCAGCACCAGGGGGGGCCTCGACTCAGCCTTTCTCGCCTTTGGGTCCCCGTCTCGTTGCGACCAGGGGCGTTGGCGCTGTTCTGTCCATTCTCGCTTGGAGACGCCTGGATGTGGAGTACAGCCCGGGCGCGCGGCGGTCACTCATCGGGGAGGGCGGACGGTTTCCAGGCAAGTACCCAGGGGCTCCACGGCGGCGTCGGGTGCGGAGCCCTGGAGCTCGGCGAAGCTGATCATCCCCGCGGTGACCCAATGGATGGCGACCAGCACCGGCCCTCGGCGCGGATCGAGAGCGCGAAGGCCGGCGACGTAGGCCGAGAGCTGGGGCCAGTGGCGCCGGAAGCCAGCCTCGAAATCCCGATCCGCATCACTCTTGTGGTCGATAAGGGCGAGGCCGGCCTCGCCCTCGGCCAGAAGATCGAGGGTGGCGGAAAGTCGCGCTCCGCCGGCAAGGGTCGCCTCCATCGGAACCTCGGTGGTGATCCGCGCATGGCCGCGCGCGGCAAGCCAGGCGCGCAGTGCCTGTGCGCGACCCGCCAGGATCTGCGCATCCTCCGGCACGAGGCCGAGATGGGCGGGAAGACGCGGCGCGAGGTCTGGGCGCATCAGCAGCAGACGCAGGGCTTCGTGGAGCGCGGTGCCACGTGCCGCCGCGGAGGTCCATGACCGTTCGCCCAGCTGCCATTCGGCCGCGTCCAGCAGCTGCGTTTCGAGCTTATCCGGCGCGGCGACGAGCGATGCGGGCAGCTGCGAGGGCACGAGCCGAGCGGGCCCGGCGTCCGCCCGCGCAGCGCATGGCGCCACGGCGCGGCGGCCGAGGCGCGGCAAAGTCGGCACGGGCACCGGGCGCGGCGTGTCGAACTCGGGTGGAATCGTCTTTCCGCAGAAGGAAACCCTTGCGGAATGGCGTTTCCCGCCGATCGCGATCGCGCCCGCCTCGACGCTCATGTGGCAGCGCGTGGCCAGGAGGGCGGCTGCGGAGAAGCACGGCTCATCGGGCTGGATCAACGCCTTTTGCACGGCGGCTGCCGGCCATTCGAGCACCAGCGTGTCGCGCGCGCGGGTGAGCGCGATCTCGCTGTCGAGAAACACCGGGCCGATGCCAGGCGATGCGGGAAATGCTCCTTCGGCAAAGCCGAGCAGCATCAGGTGCCGCACCGGACGATCAGGGGGCGTGCCATCGACACAGACGGTGACCGCATCGAGCAGGGCTGGCCCGTCCGCCTCAGCCTTGGCCTCTGCGACCTCGATGCGGCCGGTCAGTTCGTCCCATGTGATCTCGGCGGCGGGAGGGGCGGCGCGCAGGATGCCCACCAGCTCGCCGATACGCTGCGCGAGTTCCGCCACGTCCTCGGCCACCTCGGCATCGGTGGACAGAAGGCGGGGCAATCCTTCCATCAGCTGGGCCAGGTCATGGGCACGCGTGGGTCGCTCCGCCAGCAGGGCCAGCAGCGCGTGGCCCCGGCGATCCAAAGGTGCCAGCCGGGACAGCGGACTTGCTCCCTCCATCGCCGCCTGCGACAGCCTGCGCCCCACCTCGGCCGGCCAGGGCATGAGGGCGAGGCGCAGCAGGGAGGCCCGGGCCATGACGGGGGCCGAGGGGCGCAGGCAGGTGAGGACATGCAGCAGGCATTCGCCCGCGAGGTCCCGCGCATCCTGACCCACCGGGAGGGCCGAGAGCGGCAGCCCCGCCCGGGCGAACGCCTCACGCACGAAGGGCACGTAAGTGGGACCGGATGGCAGGAGCAGGCCGATGCCGGATGGGGAGAGGTCGGGCTCGGCATCCAGCAGCCGCTGGGCGAGGCTCGCGGCCACATGGGCTTCCGCCTCCGCATCCCGCAGGCCGAACACCCGCACGCCCGGGTCACGCGTGACGCGGTGCGCCTGAGGTGACAGCAGCGCCGCCTGAAGGTGGCGCAGCGCCGTCCCCGGCGCTCCATGGCAAGCATCCCGTGCCGCGCGCAGTGCCGCCCGGCGATCCGCGATATCCGCCGGCAGGCCATGACGGGCGATGACTGTTTCGATCACGGCGGCCTCGATCGCGCTCAGGCTCGTATCCTGCGGGTCATGGATCACATGGAGGGGGTCGAGAATGTCGTCCGCCCGCGCCTCGATCACCGCGCGCAGGATCGCGAGCTCCGGGGGCAGCAGGTCGCCCAGCGCGTTCCACAGGTCGAGCAGGGCCGAGAGGTGGCGATGGGCGCGGCGCTGCGGATCGAGGGCGCGCACATCCACTGCGTCCGGGCGCAGCGTGGCCGTTCCCATCATCACGTCACGAAGGGCGCGCTCCACAACCCGCGCGGTCTCGCCCGGCGCCACCGCAAAGCTGCCCGCCCATGGGCCGAAGCCGAGATGGGGCCGGAGGGCATCCGTGAAGCTGGTATCAGGGGCGGGCGGCAGCAGGTAGGAGCGCGCCAGCAGCGGCAGCGTGAGGGGCACGTCGCCGGGCAGGATGGCGCCCGCAGGCCGCGCCCGAACCGTCTCGAACATCACCTGTCTCCTCGCCACTCTCCTCGCCACCGTCGGGCTGTCCCAGGCCCGACAGGGCCGCGGCGAAAACCGCGGCCACCTTCCACCTGCCTCAGGATGACCCGCAGCCCGACAGATTTGGTCGCAACGCGACATTGCCGGCCGAGAATCTTCACGGCCAAAAGCTTTTGCTGTCATGCGCCCTTGGTGCTGTGCGCGGGTATGCACCAGAAGGTTGCCGCAGCGCCAGCTTGGCATTGAAGTCGGGTTCAGCCCATGGATACCCTGCCGGCGGCAGGAGGCGGCGATGGGAAATGATCCGATCAGGCTCGAGAAGGTGGCCAGCCTGCTGCGGTTGGCGCTTCGGCTCGCGGGTTCCCGGGAGGGGCTCACGCTGGACGAGATCGCTGGTGCCTTCCGCGTCAGCCGCCGCACGGCCGAGCGCATGCGGGACACGGTGCGGGACCTGTTCCCCGGTTTCGATCAGCGGCACGATGGGCCCCAGCTGCGCTTCTTCATTCAGGGCGGCCTTGCCCCGTTTCTCACCGCGCCCACGGCGGTGGAGCTGGCCGAGCTAGAAGGACAGGTGCGGGCCCTGGAGCAGGCCGGGCACAGCGAGCGCGCGGCCGCGCTCACCCGTCTGGCGGACAAGGTGAAGGCGGCGCTGCGCGACAGCCGCAAGGCGCGCACGGCCACCGACCTTGAAGCCTTGCGCCGCGCGGAAGCGATCGCCCGGCAGGTGGGTCCGCGCGCCATCTGCGATGCCGGCACGCTCGACCTGTTGCGCGAGGCGCTCCTGGCCCTGCGCAAGGTGCGTTTCACCTACCCGTCGTCGGGGCCCGCCGCGTCCATCGTGCGGGTCGTGGTACCGTACGGCCTGTTGTTCGGCCGCAACGCCTATCTGGTCGGCCAGCAGGAGAAGCACAGCCAGCCGGTGCTGTGGCGTCTCGATCGCATGACGGATCTGGAGATCGTCGACGAGGCGGCGCCGGTGCCCGTGGATTTCGACCTTGACGCTTATGCGGCCCGCTCTTTCGGCACCTTCCAGGAGGAGCCCGCCCATGTGGTGCTGCGTTTTCTTCCCGCCGCGGCCGCGGAAGCGCGGCGAACGGTGTTCCATCCCAGCCAGCGGCTGCTGGATCTTGACGACGGAGGGGTCGAGGTGAGCTTCACCGCCGGCGGCCTGCTGGAGATGGCGCACCACCTGTTCACCTGGGGCGACAATGTGGAAATCCTTGCTCCCGAAGCCCTCCGGCGTCTCATGATCGGAGAGCTGGAACGGGCGCTCGCGCGGCATCGGGGCCAGGATCCGCGCCCGGCGCCGCCGGTCTGACGGCCGAGCCCTCAGGCGGTCCGAAAGCCGATGGGGCGGGCCTTGCCCTCCGGCTTGGCAGCCACTTCAGCCATGAGCTCCCCGGCCAGCGCATCGGGATCGGCAAGGCCGAGCACCGCGGCCCTGCCGGCCACGACCGCGAAGTCCCCCGCGGTCAGCCGCTCCTCGCGCGCGAGGAGCGCAGGCGCCTCGATACCGAAGAAGCGGCGGAAGGCGAGCTGGATCTGTGCCCACGCCATGGGCAGGAAGCAGACCTTGAACAGAAACCGGCGGGCCGTCGCCGGGTCCAGGCTGTCGGCGAGGTTCGTGGTGCAGGCGAACGGCAGGGGGTGGCGCTCCATTCAGGTGAGCATCTCGTTCACCTGCGTGATTTCCCAGCTGCGCGTGGCTTTCGCACGGTTCTGCAGCAGGGAATCCGCCTCGTCGAAGATGAGGAACGCGCGCCGGGCCTCGGCCTCCCGGAAGGCCGCGGCGATGCGCGCCTCGCTCTCGCCGACGAACGGCCGCAGAAGATCGCTGGCGCGCAGCTCCATCACCTCCAGGCCCATGCGGTTGGCGAGGTGGCGGGCGAAGGCGCTCTTGCCCGTCCCCGGCATGCCGGTGAAGCAGAAGGACAGCTTCTGCCGTCCGCTGGCGAGAACCCGGTCCGCAAGGTGCCTGAGGTCGCGGTCCGCCCGCGACAGGTCCTCTTCGAACGGAGCCGGTTCCGCCTGAGGGTGCGGGGCGCAACCCTCCATGACCTCCAGGATGGAAGAGGCCGAGCGGATCGCCGTTCGCGCGCCGCCCCCACACAGGCGGGCGGCGCGGATGCCGTGATCGAGAATTGCGGCCGCGGCCGGCAGGCCGGCGATCTGCGCCAGCTCCAGCTGCGGCAGGTCGAAGCCCTGGCTCAGCGCGATCCGCTCGATCATGCGCTGGCGCTGGGGCCGGCCCGGTGCCCGGAAATGCAGGGCGAAGCTCATGCGCCGGAGCACCGCCGGGCCGAGGATTTCGGGATGGTTGGAGATCCACAGCGTCGGCAGCGGGCTGCCGGCGACCAAGCGATTCATGAACACTTTCGCACCCTGCCGGTTGGCGCCCGCGGCGTCGTCGACGCCGACGAAGAGGTCATCAGCCTCGTCCACCACCAGCAGGACATCATGGACACTGGCCGCAAGGCGCTGGCCCATGGTGAGGGCGGCAACGCGGCTCTCCCGGTCCGGCTCTTCGCCGGCCTTGTCCGCCTCGCCCACGAACAGCGCCTTCAGGCCCAGCCGCTCGGCGACCGCGCAGGCGAACTCGGTCTTGCCCGTGCCGGGCGCCCCATGGAGCAGAATGTTGATGCCCTTTTCCCGCGCGGCGAGGCCCTCGCGCACGAGATCGCAGGCCAGCTCCGCATCGGTGCCGAGATGCTCGAAGTCGGCCCAGTCGAGGTGCGTGCGGCGGGGCTGTCCCAGCAGCATCGCGCGGGCGCGGTCGGCCGTCAGGCGGGGCTCGGTCACCAGGGCGAAGGTGGTGTCCGAGATCATGAAGTCGCCGTCGTGGGCATCCCTTACCAGGCCGAAGAGCCTGAGGCCGCCATGCGCCTTCAGAGCACCCCGGATCCTGGCGCTGGCAAGGCCCAGTGGCGCGCGCATGAAATGGCAGCTGACCAGCTGGGGCGTGCACTCGTGCAGATCCTCATTGCTGAGATTGCCGGCCAGCGCCCGGAAGAGCTGGCGCGGGGCTTCACTCACCGAGGCGCGGACCAGCAGGCCAAGGACCGCGCTTTCCGCGGCGTTCAATCCGACGAGGGTGGCAATCCAGCGCAACCGCCGCTCGATGGAGGAAAGGCCTTGTGGCAGCGCAACGGGGTGCCGGCGGCGCAGGTCTGCGCGCAGGATCTCCCCGAGCCGCTCCGAGGGTTCGGGGGCCGCCGATTTCGAGGCCTTCCAGTGGGGTGACATGAGCTCCGCCAGGTCGCGCTCCGATGTCAGGCGGGCCATCCGGGCGCCGCGGCCCGGGCCCATATCCGGCGCGCTCTCTTCGATCCCGGCCACCGCTTGCACCAATCCGGACGCGGCCGAGTGGAGCCTGATCCATTGGGGCAGTTGGGAGGTGCGCCAGAGCGACTCCCAAACGCCACCGTGCGAGGCGGCAAGATTCACCAGATACGAGCGCAGGACCGCGCGTTCATAGGGGTGCATCATTCATCTCCTGCAAAAAGGTCCGAACGCCGCAGCATCGCCGCGGGCGTGGATGAGGGAGGGCGGGCCGGCCGCCCCCTGGCGCGAGCTGCCCGGCCGCGGCCGCCGGCGCGGCCTCCCTCAAACGGGAACCTGTCGCGGGCTGTGAATTGCCCCTGCCGCGACGAAATATTTCTCCCTGGATATGTCTGCCTTGCGCCCAGCCCAGCCCCGCCCCGTCGGGCCGCCTCCCCAGGGCGCGCAGTGCGGTAGGGATGGACGGCATGTCGGTTTCGGCCGCATCGTCCCGGCCCGGATTGGCGGGGCCGCCTGCATGGGCCTGCGACCGGTTCTGACACTTGCGCGCGCCATCCCGATCATCACCCAATGGCGCGCCAATCCAGGATCACCTCATGACTCCACCCAGCCTTCAGCCTGCCCCTGCCTTGCCATCCATCGGTCGGGCCCTCTCCATCGAGGCGTTTCCGGATGCCATTGCGCGAGGGCTTTCGGAGCTGCGCCGGCAGCCTGTCGCCTATGACCTGCGGCTTCGGTGGATTGGCGGGGCGCTGCCGCCATGGGCCGATCCGGAGCCGGATACTCAGACGCCAGCCCGGTGGTCTCTTCTCGTTGTCGAGAATGGGGCGGCGTTGCGCGATCTGCCGGCGGGCGCGCTTGTTCGCGCCGATGCCACCTGGCGCATCGCGCTGTTGCCCGAGGACGAGGGGGATGCCGGCACGCTCTCGCCCCTTGGCGCGTTTCATCTCGTCCTGCGCTGCCCCGGGGAGGAGCTGAGCTTCATTGCCGAGGACCTTGCTCATTTCCTGCTGCGGTCCGGAGTGATTGGCAGCGATGAGCACGACTTGACGACCGGCTGCATGGGCATGGCGGAGGGCCGGCGCGTGGATGCGCGCGCCCGATGCATGCCCGGCAAGGGGCGGGATGCCGCACGGGCGCTTCGGCTGTCATTGGATGGGGACGGGGCGCGCGGTTCGCGGGTGCCCTGGATGGTGATGGGGCAGTTCATCCGCGCGGATGTGTCATGGAGCCTCGCGGAGGTGGATGATGCCGCGCATGCATTGGCGGAGGGCGTCGATGGGCCGCATCTGCTGAAATGCCTGCCCGATGCCCCCCGAACCGAGCTCCTGGTCATCACACCGGCGCGCTGACGCGGTGCGCTGCCCGGGCAGCGTGCCCTGCTGCGGCAGTCATTGCCGTCACCACGGCGAGCCGGGCGAAGCCTGCGGATTGGTCGCCCCATCGCCAAAGAGCGGGCAGGGTGGCTGCTACGCCAGCGGCGGGAAGATGGACCCTGGACGCGGCATCACAGGCGAGCCCAAACGGTGGTCCGGGTGCTTGATTCAGTCCTGGCTTGGAGATCTGCAGCAGACTTGGCGCCCGCCAGAGGGGCATCGGCGCGCCACGTCGCGGGACCACGGTGCCGCCTTGTCAGCCGACTTCGTTTCTCACAATTAAAACGTGTGAACTCCGCCGCTTAGGGTAAAGTGCTTCGCAACGCCGCCTGGGGGCGGTGCATGGCGGCGCGTCGATTCGGACCATTGGTTCCGCAAGCGTCGCGACGGAAGATGACGAGGAGGCCTCACATGAGTGGCGACCTTGAAATACAAGGTGTTTGCGGCGTCACTGCGGCCCCGCCGCCTGCCCGGCGGCGATGGGCAACGCTACTGAGTGCGCGGGGCGGCGCGATGTTGGCCGCGGTGCTCGCGTTCGCGGGCATGGCTGCGGGCGTCTCGACCCGCGCTGAGGCGCAGGAAACGGCGACAAGGCCGAACATTCTCGTCATTTTCGGCGATGATGTGGGCCAGTCGAACGTCAGCGCCTATACCCACGGCATCGTCGGCTACAAGACGCCGAACATCGACCGGATCGCCAACGAAGGTATGATGTTCACGGACTATTATGCCGAGAACAGCTGCACCGCCGGCCGGGCGACCTTCATCACGGGCCAGTCCGCCTTCCGCACGGGCCTCACGAAGGTCGGCGTTCCGGGGTCGTCCGTCGGCCTTCAGGATCGTGATGTGACCCTGGCGCAGGCGCTCAAGCCGCTGGGCTATGCCACCGGCCAGTTCGGCAAGAATCACCTGGGCGACCAGGATCGCTTCCTGCCGACGAATCACGGCTTCGACGAGTTCTTCGGCAATCTCTACCACCTGAACGCCGAAGAGGAGCCGGAACGCCCCTATTGGATGAGCAACAACCCGGCCTTCATCAAATCCTATAATCCGCGGGGCGTGATCAAATCGTCGGCGGACGGGAAGATTGAAGATACCGGTCCGCTCACCGTCAAGCGCATGGAGACGATTGACGACGAGACCACCGAGGCGGCCATCGATTTCATGACGCGGCAGGTGAAGGCGAAGCGCCCCTTCTTCACCTGGATGAACTTCACCCGGATGCACATCTTCACCCATGTCCGCGAGTCCTATCGGGGCAAGGGTGGCCTCGGCCCACGCGGCAATGAATATGCCGACGGCATGTGGGAGATGGACCAGGATGTGGGCAAGCTGCTGAAGGCGCTCGACGATCTGGGCGTCGCAGACAACACCATCGTCATTTTCACCACCGACAACGGGCCGAATTTCTTCACCTGGCCCGATGCCGCGACCTCGCCCTTCCGCAGCGAGAAGGACTCCAACTGGGAGGGCGCCTTCCGCGTGCCGGCCCTGGTGCGCTGGCCCGGCAAGATCAAGCCGGGGGAGGTTTCCAACGGCATGTTCTCGGGCCTGGACTGGTTCCCCACGCTCATGGCGGCGGTGGGTGACACCACCATCAAGGAACGCCTCCTGAAGGGAACGAAGATCGGCGACAAGACCTTCAAGGTGCACCTGGACGGTTACAATCAGCTGCCGCTCCTGACCGGGCAGACCGACAAGTCCGCCCGCACCGAATTCTACTATTTTGACGACGACGGCGAGCTCGTGGCCATGCGCTATGACAACGTGCTGCCGGGCGCCACCAATCCCATGGCGTGGAAGATCGTCTTCTGCGAGCAGACGGCGCAGGGCGGGTTCCAGATCTGGCGCCAGCCCTTCACCTGCCTGCGCACCCCGAAGATCTACAACCTGCGCATGGATCCCTATGAGCGCGGCGACATTGGTCCCACCACCACCTATGACAAGTGGAACGTGGACAATGTCTACCTGATCTTCGAGGGCATCCGGCGCGGGACGGACTTCCTGCAGACCTTCGTGGAGTATCCGCCGAGCCAGATGCCTGCCTCCTTCTCCATCGACCAGGCGGTGCAGCAGCTCAAGAGCGAGCTGGCGAAGCAGCAGGCGCAGAAGCCGCAAGAAAAGAAGTAAAACGCGGAAAGCGTAACGCCACATCGCCGGCCGCCGAAGATGCGGCCGGCGATGTCAAAACGTCCCGAGGCTGAAGCCCATTGGTGTTGCACCCCTGATGTCTCATCGCTCCCGCGCGCGCCTTTCTGCACAAAGGGAAGAAGACGCCACAAAGGCGCGGGCGCGCGCCACGGCCCTTGCG
The DNA here is from genome assembly GCF_021401125.1 of Xanthobacter sp. NM-59. Taxonomy (GTDB): domain Bacteria; phylum Pseudomonadota; class Alphaproteobacteria; order Rhizobiales; family Xanthobacteraceae; genus Xanthobacter. The sequence goes on along the minus strand of NZ_JACBFQ010000008.1, from coordinate 101,688 downwards.
TCCGGCCTGCTGTTCGTGTCCGGCGCGGCGGCCCTGGTCTATCAGGTGCTCTGGGCCAAGCAGCTCTCGCTGGTGGTCGGTGTCGACATTCATGCGATCACCATTGCGGTCAGCGCATTCTTTGCGGGGCTCGGATTCGGCGGGGTGCTGATTGGCCGCCTCGCGGATGCTGTCGGCCGGCCGCTGCGGTTTTATGCGGGCCTGGAACTGGGCGTTGCCGCAGCCGGCATCGCCACCACATGGCTTCTCGCGCACATCGCCCCCCCGTTCGCCACACTGGAGGCGCAGCAGCCCGCACTCGCCTGGCTGATGCTGTTTGCGATCGTCGCGACTCCACCTTTCCTGATGGGCGGAACGCTGCCGGTGCTCGCGCGCGCCATCGCGCCCCGCGGCAGCGAGATCGCGACGGCAACGGGGCGCCTCTACGCCGCCAATACCGCCGGGGCCATCGTCGGCGCCCTGGGGGCGACCTTCCTGATCATTCCGGGCGTCGGCGTGCAGGGGACGGCGCTTGTCGCGGCCCTCGCCAATGTTGCCGCGGCAGTTGGGGGTCTTACGCTGCGGCAGTCGCGCGAGCAGGTGCCGAAGGCGCCAGATGCCACGGGCACCGTGGGGCATTCAGGCGGGCGACTGGCACTCATCCTCTATGCGGTGGCTGGTGGCATCGCGCTGGGATATGAGGTGGTGTGGTCGCAGGCGATCGTGCAATTTCTGAGCACCCGCGTCTTCGCGTTCTCCATCGTCCTTGCCACCCATCTCGTCGGCCTCGCCCTGGGCGCGTTTGTGTGCACGCGTTTCGTCGATCGCTTGCGCAATCCATGGAACGCCTTTGCCGTGCTGATTGCCGGCGCCGGGCTTGTCGGCCTTGGAACGATCTCGGCCCTCGGCAGCTGGGTCGCGGTGGCGCAGACCGCCCTTGAGGCCATCGTGTTCAACTGGACGGGCAGCGAGCTTGCGGGCATGAGCGCCCGGTTCGCGGTCGCGGCCGCATGGGTCGTCCTTCCTCCGACCCTGCTCCTTGGCGCGGCCTTTCCCGTCGCGATCCGGCTGGTGGCGCAGGAAAGCCGCGTTGGTCGCGATGTGGGCGCCGCCATCGGCCTGAACACCATCGGGGGCCTTGTTGGCGTCGCGATCGCGGGTCTCGTGCTCGTGCCTGGCCTGGGTCTCATCAAGACCATGGCGGCCTTGGCGCTGGCGGCCGCTGCGCTCGGATTGGCGGCCCTGGTGGCCGGGCAGCGGCGGTTCCCCGCGACCGGGAGAAGGCGCCCTGCGATCGTGATGGCCGTGATCGTGATGGCGACGGTCGCGCTTTCGGTCATGACGCCGTCGAGCCGGCTCGGCGACCTGCTCGCTCAGTCGCGCCGGGGCGCGCTGGTGACCTATGACGAGAGCTGGGGCGGCACGGTGGCCGTGCTGGAGCAGGGACGGGGCGAGCAGCATTTCCGGCGGCTCTACATTCAGGGCGTGTCGAACTCCGGCGATGCCATGCCGTCGCTGCGCTACATGCGGCTCCAGGCGCTGCTACCGTTGATCCTGCACGTGGGCGAGCCGCGCTCGGCCCTGGTGATCGGGCTCGGAACCGGCATCACGGCCGGCGCCCTGCTGCGCTTTCCCAGCCTTGAAAAGACGGTGGTGGCGGAGCTGCTTCCGGCGGTCCTGAAGGCCGCACCGGATTTCGTGGGCAATTATGGCGCCGCCATAGATCCTCGTCTCGACATTCGCCTCCGTGACGGTCGCCGCGAACTGCTGGCGAGCGCGACGCAATATGACGTCATCACCCTGGAGCCGCCACCGCCAGCCGCTGCGGGAGTGGTGAATCTCTATTCCACCGACTTTTATCGCCTCGCCCGCGCGCGCCTGCGGGCCCAGGGCATCATGGCCCAGTGGCTGCCGCTCGGCACGCAGAATGACGAGGATACGCGCTCCCTGGTGCGCAGCTTCCTGGATGCCTTCCCCCACGCCTCGCTGTGGACCACGGACATCCATGAAATGCTGCTGATCGGCTCCGATGCGCCCGTGCCGCTGGACGTGCCGAGCATCATCCGGCGGTTCGATCAGCCGCAGGTGGCGCATGCGCTGAAAGAGGTGGGCATTGCCAGCCCCGCCGCCCTTCTCGCCACCTGGGTCACCGATCGGGCGGGCCTGGAGCGCTATGCCGGCAATGCCCCCGCGGTGACGGACGATGATCCGCGTATCGAATATTCAAGCTGGGTCCGCCCGGGCGAGTTCGCGCGCGTGCTGCCCCAATTGCTGGCCTTGTACACGCCGCCGCCCCTTGAGGGCGCCGATGCGGCCTTCCGGGCTGCGGTGGCCGTGGAGAATGAACGTCTGCTGGCCTTCTACGCCGCCGCGCTGAGCGCCCAGGCGGGCGAGCGCGAGAGCTGGGCGCGCAACATCGCCCGGGTGATGCGCGAGGATGGTCAAAATCCCTATTACCTCTGGTTTGTTGGGGGGGCGCGCCAATGAGCGCAACGCGTGAGGCAATTCTCGAATTGAAGGCTCGCATCGGCAAGCTGGTGCTCGGCCAGGACCATCTGGTGGAGAGCATGCTGATCGGCCTTTTGGCCAACGGGAACATTCTGCTGGAGAGCCTGCCGGGCCTCGCCAAGACCCGGGCGGTCAAGGCCCTGGCGAAGAATCTCGCCGCGGACCTCTCGCGAATCCAGTTCACGCCCGATCTGCTGCCCTCCGACGTGACGGGCGCGGAAATCTATGTGCAGACCGACAAAGGTGGGCAGTTCACCTTCCAGAGGGGGCCGATCTTCGCCAATCTGCTTTTGGCCGACGAGATCAACCGCGCCCCCGCCAAGGTGCAATCCGCGCTGCTGGAGGCCATGGAAGAGCGGCAGGTGACCGTTGCCGGCAAGACCTACAGGCTGCCTCAGCTGTTCATGGTTCTGGCGACGGAAAACCCCATCGAGCAGGAAGGCACCTATCCCCTGCCGGAGGCCCAGCTGGACCGCTTCCTGATGCAGGTGGTCATCACCTATCCGGACGAGGCGGTGGAAGGCGAGATCATCAAGCTCAACCGGGCCGAGAACGCGCGCAAGGCGAAGGACAAAGGCCCAGAGCCGGAGCCGATCCCGCAACAGGCCGTCTTCGACGCGCGTGGCGAGATCGACGACATTTTCGTATCCGACGCGGCGCAGAAATACATGGTCGACCTGATCTTCGCGACCCGCTTTCCGGAACGCTACGGAGATGCCTTGGGCAAGCTGATCCAGGTGGGGGCAAGCCCACGCGGCTCGCTGGCCCTCGACCGGTGCGCCCGGGTGCGGGCCTGGCTCGATGGCGAGACCTTCGTCACGCCTGACCACATCCGCACCGTGCTGCATGATTGCCTGCGGCATCGGATCATCCTGAGCTACGAGGCCATGTCGGAGGGGGTGAGCGTGGACCAGGCCCTGGACAAGATCGTCGCGCAGGTCGCGTCGGTCTAGAGCATTTTCCGTTCACATTGCCTCACGTCAAATGCTCTAGGCTTTTGTATTAACGCGTTTTCTTCACGCGAGCCGGTCTCCGCTTCGCTCGAAAACGCTCTAAGGAGCCCGTTATGGCAGAAGCGAGCGCCGCGGCGGTTGAAGGGGTCTATGTGGATCTCCAGGAGCTGATCGCGCTGGAGCAGCGCGGCCGGCGCGTGTCCTTCCTGCCGCGGCAGCCCGTCCATAGCCTGCTCGCCGGCCGCTATGCCTCGCGCATGCGCGGGCGCGGCCTCAATTTCGAGGAGATCCGCGACTATCGCCCCGGCGACGATGTGCGCTCCATCGACTGGAAAGTGACCGCGCGGCTGCGCAAGCCCCATGTCCGCGTCTTCAATGAGGAGCGCGACCGCCAGGGCCTCCTCGTCATCGACCAGCGGCTGTCCATGTTCTTCGGCAGCCGGCTCGCCATGAAATCGGTCACGGCGGCGCAGGCCGGCGCCATCTGCGCCTGGCGCATTCTCGCCGCTGGCGACCGCATCGGCGGCCTCGTCTTCAACGACACCGACATGGAGGAGGTGCGCCCGGAGCGTGCACGCCACACGGTCCTGCACCTGCTCAGCCAGATCGTCGCCCGCAACCAGATGCTGGGCGTCGGCCGGGGGATCGTCTCCCATCCGGACATGCTCAATCGCGCGCTGGACCGGGTGCGGCGGCTCGCTCCGCACGATGCGACGGTGATCGTCATCAGCGATTTCGACGGGGCGGATGAGGCCACCCATGACATCATCGCCGATCTTTCGCGGCACAACAGCGTTATCGCGCTGCTGGTGCACGACCCGCTGCAAAGCGAGCTGCCCGCCAGCGCGCGCATGACGGTGACCGACGGCGAATTGCAGATCGTCCTCGAGGTGGGCCGGGAAAGTGTCCGCAAGAATATCCGGGAGGTGACCGAGGCGCGGCTTCGCAGCGTGTTCGCCTGGACGCGGGAGCTGGGCGTGCCGGTTCTGCCCCTGAGCGCCGCGGAGGAGACCGCAAGGCAGATCCAGAAGCTGATCGGGCAGTTGCCCGCCCTCAACGGGCGGAACGAGCCCCCGGTGCTGGGAGGCGCGCTTGGCTGATCCTGTGGCTACCCCTTCGGCACCCGTTGCGGCTGCCCCGCAAGTGGTCGATCCCGTCGCCGGGCTCGTCGACATTCCGTTGCCGGCGCCGGTCAGCCTGTGGCCCCAGACCTGGCCGGCGCGCATCCTGCTGGTGGTTGTGCTGCTGGGCCTTGCCGTCGGCACGGTCCGCGCGATCCACCATTGGCGCGTCAATCGCTATCGCCGCCAGGCCCTGTCCGAGCTCAGGGGCATCGAGGCCCGCTCGGGCACATTGTCCACGGCGGACCTCGCCTGCACCCTGGCCTCGCTCCTGCGGCGCACGGCGCTTGCCGCCTTTCCGCGCGACGAGGTGGCCGCTCTTTCCGGGGCGGCCTGGCTCGCCTTTCTCGACCGGACCGATACGGCGCGCGCCTTCTCCCAGGGGCCGGGGCGTGCCCTTGAAATTTCCGCCTATGGGCCGACCGCGGGCACCGATGCAAAGGGGCAGATCCAGGCGGTGCGGGCGTGGATCCGCGGCCACCGGCGGGGGGTTCGCCCATGATCGAATTCGCGTGGCCCTGGGCCTTTTTGGCGCTGCCCTTGCCCCTCCTCGCATGGTGGCTGCTGCCGCCCTATCGCGAGCAGCGCGCCTCGGTGCAGATCCCCTTCTTCGCCAAGGTGGCCGAAGCCACCGGCCAGACCCCGCAGAAAGGCGCGGTGGTGGTGCGCCGGCTGGCGCTGCAGATGATCGTGGCCTCGCTCATGTGGGTGCTCATCATCATCGCGCTGGCGCAGCCGCAACGGGTCGGCGAGCCCATCCGCCACGACATCTCGGCGCGTGACATGATGCTGGCCATCGACATTTCCGGCTCCATGGACCAGGTGGATTTCCAGACCGCCGACAAGAAGATGATCCAGCGCCTCGCGGGGGTGAAGCAGGTGGTCGATGCCTTCATCGCCCGCCGCAAGGGTGATCGCATCGGCCTGATCCTGTTCGGCACCAAGGCCTATATCCAGTGCCCGTTCACCCAGGACCTCGCCACCATTCAGGCGCTCTTGAACCAGACCGAGGTGGGCATGGCGGGCCAGCAGACCGCCATCGGCGATGCCATCGGGCTCTCGATCAAGGCATTTGAGGCCAGCAAGGCGCAGCAGAAGATGCTGATCCTGCTGACGGACGGCAATGACACAGCCAGCCGCGTGCCGCCCGCCCATGCCGCCCAGATCGCGCGCGAGCACGGTCTCGTCATCTACACCATCGGTGTGGGCGACCCCGACGCCACCGGCGAGAACCGGGTGGACTTCCAGACGCTGCAGGCCGTGGCCGCGGCGACGGGTGGCCAGTTTTTCAGGGCGGAGAACGGCGCCGATCTCGAACGCATCTACGCGGACATCGACCGGCTCGCACCGGTCAAGCTGCAGACGCAGACCTGGCGGCCGAAGCTTCCGCTCTATCAATGGCCGCTCGGCGCGGCGGCCCTGCTCGGCATCGGGGCATGGCTCGTCTTGCTGCTGCGCAGTTGGATGGCAAGGCGGGCGCAGCATGCTTGAACAGGCCGTCGCCCATTTCCATCTGCTGCGGCCCTGGTGGCTCCTGGCCCTCGTGCCCGTCGCGCTGATCCTGCTGGCCCTGCTGCGCCGCGAGCAGGACGACCTGAAATGGACCGCGGCCATCGCGCCCAGGCTCTTGAAATACATGACGGTGATGCCCGCTCGGCGCTGGCATGTCCGCCCCGTGTGGCTGGTCGCCCTGGTGCTGAGCTTGGCCATCCTCGCTTTGTCCGGCCCCACCTGGCGGCGCGAGCTGCCGCCTTTCGTGGAGGACAAGGCGCCGCTGATGATCGCCCTCGACGTCTCCGGCTCCATGGGCGAAACGGACATCGCGCCATCGCGCCTGGAGCGCGGCAAGCAGAAGATCCGCGATCTTCTGGCGGCGCGAGGCCGCGCGCGCAGCGGCCTCATCGCCTTTGCCGGCACGGCCCATCTCGTCATGCCGCTGACCGATGACCCGCGCGTGATCGAGCCCTTCCTCGCCGCCCTCTCGCCCGGGCTGATGCCGGTGCCGGGCAAGGTGCCGGTGGCGGCGGTGGAGCTCGCGGCGCAGGCGCTGGCGGGCGACACCTTTGCCGGCACCATCCTCATCGTGTCCGATGACCTGGGCAAGGCCACTGCCGCCGACATCAACCGCGCCGCCGGCCGCAATGATGTGCTGATGCTGGCCGTCGCGCCGCCCGACAAAGTGCACAGCCCCATCGGGACGATTGAGGTCAGCGTGGATTCGAGCGATATCCAGGCGCTCGAGCGGCGTGTCGACAGCCATTTCGAGAATGCGCAGGCCGAGCAGATCGGCGCCCGCTGGCGGGATGAGGGCTTCTGGCTGCTGCTGCCCATCGCGGCCTTGAGCGCGTTGTGGTTCCGCCGGGGCGTCACGGTGCCGTGGATCCTGCTGCTGCTTCTTCTCCAGCCGGTGCCGGGACATGCGCAGACGGCGCAGCCGCCCTCCGATCTCACGAGCCTGTTCCTGACGCCGGACCAGCGGGGGCAAATCGCATTTGATCGCGGGGATTATCACCGCGCCGCGACCCTTTTCAGCGATCCCATGTGGCGCGGCATCGCCGCCTATCGGGCCTATGATTTCATCGCGGCGGCCGAGGCATTCCGCAAGGTCGATACGGTTGAAGGGCGTTTCGCGCTGGGCAATGCGGAGGCGCAGAACCACGCCTATGAAAAGGCGATCAAGCTTTACCAGGAGGTTCTGGCCCAGCAGCCTGACAATGCCGCCGCGAAAGCCAACCTTGCCATCGTGACCGCAGCCTATGAGGCTGCCGAGGCCAAGCGCCGGCAGCGGGAACAAAGCGAGCCGGAGCAGCCTGGCCTTCCCCCGGACGAAACCAAGGTGGACAAGCAGCAGAAAGGCGGCCAGCGCATGCAGGTGACGCCGGAAAGCCTGACGACCCCCGGTGCGGCGGCAGCCTGGATGCGGGCGGTTGAGACCACCCCGGCGGATTTCCTGAAGCTGAAATTCGCCATCCAGGCGAATTCCGATCAACCACCGGCCGGAACGGGGGCCCAGAAATGAAAGGCGCGCCTGCGGCCCTTGCCGCCCTTCTGGCCTGGACCTTTTTGGCCTTTGCGCTCCTGTCCGCGGCCGTGCCGGCCACGGCGCAGCCCGGCGCGCCACCGCCGGCCGCGCCCGAACAGGCCACCCCCCAGCCCATGGTGCGCGCCACCCTGACGCCGGCCCAGGTCGTGGTCGGGCAGGCTGCCACGCTGGTTGTCGAGGTGCTCGCTCCGAACTACATGACCAAGCCCCCGATGTTGCCCGATTTCCAGGTGGCCAACGCCATCACCCGCGCCGGGCCGACCATGAATTTTTCGGAGCGGCAGGCGGATGCCACCTATGCCGGCATCCGCTACACCCTGTTGATCACACCGCAGGAGCCCGGAGCCTACGCCATGACGGGCCAGGCCATCACCCTCACCTATGCCAACGATCCGCCCAAGACCCGGGTGGCGAAGGTGGCTGTGCCCTCAGCCCATTTTGAGGCGATCATCCCCGCTGCGGCGCGCGCGCTCCACCCGTTCATTTCAGCCGCCGGCCTGAGCCTGAGCCAGGATCTCCAGCGCTCATCGCCCGCCCTGAAGATCGGCGACAGCGTGACCCGCGTCGTGACGATCCAGGCGGAAGGCACTCCGGCGATCCTGCTGCCGCCGACAAGCTTCGCCCCAATCGCCGGGACCAGGGTTTATCCGGGCCAGCCCGAGCTGAGCGAAGGGGTGGACGAAAACTCGGGCGTGCTGAAATCCACGCGCACCGACCGCGCGGTGTACATGCTGGAGGGGGCCGGCACGCTGACCCTGCCGTCGGTCGAAGTTGCATGGTGGGATGTCGCGGCTGAGAAGATCCAGCATGCGCGACTTGAGCCGCAGACCTTCGCCGTGGCTGGCGATGCCTCCACCCTTGGCGGCGCTCTCCCGCACGGCGGCCTTTCCGCGCCGCGAAGAGCCCTCCTCGCCATTCTGGAACACTGGCCGCTGTTGATCCTGGCCATTGGCGGAACCGCGGCCCTGGTTTGGCTGACGCCGCCGGTGGTGCGAAGCCTGGGGCACCGTGTGCGGCATCTCCGCGAGACCTACCGGCAATCCGAAGCCTTCGCCTTCCGTGAGCTGAGCCGCATCACTGCCGACGATAATCCGCGGGAGATCTATCGCGCATTTCTGCTCTGGCTCTCGCGGTTCGAGCCGGCCGCGCCCGAGCACACCGTAAAGGCGCTGAATTCCTGGGCGGGGGATAGGATCCTGGCGCAGGAGATTGCCGCGCTTGAACGTCAGCTCTTCGCCGCAGAGCCCGAAGCGAGCCGGTGGTCCGGCGCGTCTTTGCTGCAGGCGATCAAGTCAACGCGGTGCAAGGCGAAGCTTCAGCACCGGAACAGGACGCGGACTTATTCGCTGCCCGGTGACATCAATCCAGAGCTTCCCAATGCCGTGCGCCAGGGCGTGTCGCGCCCGGTGGCAAGGTAATGGGGCGTGATGATCGCCTCGATGTCGCGGCTCACGCACAGGCTGCCGTTTCGCGTGGCCGGGCTGCCGGAGGGCAAGACGCCGGCACTCAGGGTAAGCACCGCCGACGCTGCCTGAATGGTGTCTAAGTCGAGGGTGCCCAACTTAAAATGGCCCGCCCAGAAGCGCCTCATAAGTAATTCCGGCCGCAGTGGTTAAGTGTAGCCGATTAAACACTTCATGTCCGGACATTTGAGCCCCCTTGCGCCAGGACCTGGCGTATTCTTCTCATTTGAATGGGATCCATTCTGGCGGAACGCTCTCGGGAGTCTCCCCGTCCGCTCCTTCCCGCGCCGGCGTCCTTCCCGCCGTGCCCGCTTCATGAGCGGGCGGCTTGCGCCTATCGCGGGCAGTGCAAACGCGTCCGCCGATGCGGTGCTGATCCACCTTGCGCGGGGGGCGGGCCTTCCGACCCATCCCGCCACCTGCGCTGTGTGCGGCGCCGCCGACTGGCATGTGTGCGTGCGGGATGCCGGCGGGCGCACCCTGCACGCGCGGTGCTGGAAGGCGGAACGGATCGCGCGTGAGAGCAAGTGATAGCCGGAGGTCGCGCAATGAAGTTGATACAGGCCAATGCCCGCGTGTCGGCGGATGGTCGTCCGGTGCTGTTGAAAGCCGCTGCCCTGATGCGGGCCGATCCGTCCTTCACGGCAAAACTGGAGGCATTCCTTGCCGGTGAGGAGCCCGGGGCAACATGGCGGAATGAAATGGCCCCCATGAGCGCGCGCATTGCGTCGGTCGAAGCGGCGGTGCTCCGGAAAACTCCGGTTTCTCCTGCCTTGAACCCGCCGACATCCGCCAATGAGGTTGTGCGGTATGAAGCAGTGAATGGCGGCCATGCACAAGCCGAGACCTCACCAAGCTTGCCGATGCGCTGGTGCAACCGGTGGATTGGCAGGCGCGCGCGGCGTCCGCCACCTTGTTCACGGGCACTGGCAAAGGCCGGAAGCTGACACCGGCAGGCGAAGCCCTTTTCCGCGACATGATGGACGCGGGGGCCGGAGCGCCGGAGATGGCCCGCACACTGGGCATGGCTCCGCAATCAAATCACTATCGAATGAAGAAAAGGCGTGGCGGATTGCGGGCCGCTCTTTGATTTTCCGCTGAGTTTCAAGAAGCCGTTACGCGAGGCAACAGCACGGGTGCCCGATCGAGAAGGGGGTAATTCATCCCATTTCAAATGTCCCTCGCGTACGCGCGCGTGGAGGGTGCGTACTTGGTGCGAACCTTTCGGCCCTTATCCAGGCAGACCTGGCCCGGAATTCAGCAATGAGCAATAGTGACACGAAGTGGCTGGTGGAAGTCACAAGTGCCCCGAGCAACCTGGAGACGGGGTGGTGACGGCGGGGGCGAATGTGGCGTGATGTGGCTCTATTCTCGGTCACATTTGATAAGCTGGATTAGACCGAAGCCGGCGCCGTGCAGTTCCAGATTAGCAGCACCGGACTGGCGGAAAGTGATCGTCCCAGTTGCAGGGCGCGTTGGGTAGTCCTTTACTTGGCACTGGGCGGATATGCTGTACTTTCCGCTGCCCGAGTTGTCGCTCTGTGAGATCTGGCACCGGATCGGGCTAGCCAACATTTCAAACTTGCCGTTTTCGAATGTGGCGACACCAAATCGGCTAAGAGCCGCGGTGTCATATCCAGGCTTATCGAACTCTCCTGACCTATAGAGTTCGCAGGCTTTGCGGTCGCGAGCCCAATCGCCGTTAAGGCGAGCGCTGATATCGTTTGGCGCCGCTGCGGTAGGAGAACGTGGCGCATCGCACCTGGATAGCGTTTCGTTCAGCCCGTCAAAATCGACGGCAATTTGCGTCGGAGACTTCTTCTGGACCAGAAAATGACCAATGCTTAACTGGCCTTCAGTTGAGCATGCGAGTGGTGAATACGAACCCACAACGGTATTTTTCCAATCGACGAAAACGCAGTGGCGATCTCCGAGTTGGACGCTGTCGATGTCGACATGAAGCGTTTCAGTGACTGGCAGCTTTCGGCAATTCGTTGACCAAGTCCCGATGATACCTGGGTCACCGGCACCGCGCGCCGCACCCCCGAGCGCCAAGATGGCGCAGATTGCAACTACCGGCCTTCGGATCATGCCGTTCCCCCTCAGGTTGAGGGGCGACGGTACACTTGTTAGCGGATGAGTGGAATCAAAGCGTCGAAAGCTCGTCATGGTGGAGGAGGGCCACGTCATTGGTCGCCGCGAGCTGGCGCGCGGACGCGGTGAAGCCGGACTTCGAGACGACAGCAGCCTGGGTGGCGCCATAATGCACGCGCGCGGCGGCGACCTCCTGAACAGCCTTGTTTCCCACGGCGCCGGCGTAGAATTTGCATTGGATGACGATGGTCTCAGGGCCGCGCCGGGCGATCACGTCCGCCCCTTGGTCGCCGCTGGCTGGGGTCACGGAAACGTCCCAGCCGTGATCTTTCAGGAGATCCCCCACGAAGACCTCGTAATCGAGGCCGTTACGGACTGTCGCTTCCGTGTGGCGGAGGGCTCCATTCGCGATGATGTCATTGCAGCGCTTGTCGACAAGGCCCCGGATATGCGGGGCATAATGAGGTTTCGACGCGATGAACGGTATGCTCGGAATGACGAAATTTATGATGAACTTGTCCAGCTCTTTGTTCCATTTGGCGTAATTGACGAGTCCATATTCGTCCGGGGCTGTGAGTTTTACCTTGTTTCTCGCCAAGGTCGCGTCTCGGTTCTGGTCGCATGCCTTCACGATGGCGGCTTCGATGAGCCGGTACTCTTCATTCGTCTGGGCTCTGCGCATCATCCAGAGCAGGAGGAACAGAACTCCGGAACAGCCGGCTATGATGAGTACGGCTATGCTCCCGTCCCCTCCATTGGGGGCCTTGATCCGCTCCCACATGCGCTTCGCAAAATCCAGCGCGCCGCTCAGCACGCTCGCAACCACAAAAATCACGAAAAGCGCGATGAACCCCTGGGCAGGACTGCCCTTTCGACGCCGCCCCATGGTGCCTCCAAACCAATTGGGCAGGCACGATAGCCCAAGCACAATCGGGAGTGGAGCCCGGCCCAAGGTTATATCGAACGGTGCGATAGAGTGCCGACGCCAAAATGGAGTTTCCATCAGGTCGCCTTTTGCCCTCCGAGCGCCTCACTTGACCTTCGTCCCGCGCCTTCTCGGATGCCTTGAATTAAGCGACGATGACATTTTTGCGAGGCAGTTGTGGAGGGTAGTTCAATATCGGCGCGCGCCAAGGTCCGGCGGGAACCTCCCCGGCGCACGATCTTGTCGGAACCGGTAAGGGGCATCTGTTAGGGGCCGCCATGCGAACACCGGTCATCAACAGCGCGATGCGTGTCGGTATCGCCACAGCCGGTGGCTTTAGAGCTTGACGCTGCGGTACCTACAGTGCGCGTCCTGTGCTTTTCATGCGATGCTATGGGCGGCTGCCATGAGCTGCATTTTTGAGGTTTCGCGCCGGCGGGGTGGCGACGTTCCTCGGCCTATCCCATAGGTAACGGGCCGCTCTCCACACTATCGAGTGCCCGAATCGTTCCGACTTGTGCCGGGCCCCTCCTCAAACTATTGGGGGATATTCTGGGGGGTGCCCGAAATGCGAAGGGCTATTTTGCAATAAAAATCAACAAATTAAATGCTTTAGCTGGCGGGCCGAAGCCGACGAAACAGAGAACTACACCTACGCTATTGCCCTCCAAAAGTGAGTCTCAAACCCCAGCCGGCTGCGTCATACCCAGAATCCGTAAAGCGTCACTTTACAGGAAACGTTACGTCCGATACGCTGCATCTGAATCGATGAACATTCAACGGGCAGCGCACGATGACCGATGAGGATGACCTTCGGCTGAAGACGCCCGCCCATCCGGGTGGCTTCGTGAAGCAAGAGGTCTTGAAACCGCTCGGCCTGTCGGTGACAGAGGCGGCGGATGCGATAGGCGTCACGCGACCGGCACTGTCGGCGCTCCTGAACGAGCGCGCGCACCTGTCGCCGGAAATGGCGATCCGGATCGAAAAAGCCTTCGGCGTCTCGATGGAGACGCTGATGCGCATGCAGAACAGCTACGACATTGCGCAGGCCCGCAAGCGGGAAGCCGAGATCAAGGTCGAGCGATACACGGGAATGAATACGAAGGGGCGGGCATGACGGAGCTGAGTTTCAAGGGCAAAGAGTTTGTGTATAACCACCATCTGGCGGTGCCCTTCCGTCCGCTCGTGCCCGATGAAAGCAAGGGCATCGGTCCTGTCGCGCTTGACGGCAACCTCGTCATCCACGGCGACAACCTGCACGCGCTGAAAGCGCTCCTGCCGCTCTACGCGGGCAAGGTGGACTGCATCTTTATCGATCCGCCGTACAACACCGGCAACGAGGGATGGTGCTACGACGATAACGTCAATGCGCCAATGATCCGGGAGTGGCTGGAGTCCAATCCGGTCGGTGTTGAGGACGGCCTACGTCATGACAAATGGTGTGCCATGATGTGGCCGCGCCTTCGGATGCTCCATGAGCTGCTGGCGGACCATGGCGTCATCTTTATAACTATCGATGATAACGAGGCGCACCGCCTCACAAATATTTGCTGCGAAATATTCGGTGAGGAAAATCATGTCGCCACCTTCATCTGGCGGAAAGTGGATAGCCCGAACGATAACAAGGTAGCTATCACACCCGACCATGATTACGTCCTCTGTTTTGCGCGCGATATTGGTTCTGCAAAGTTCAAGAGGATGATCGCCCCGTCCATCCTGAAAGCTTATCCGAACCGAGACGAGAACGGACGCCCTTTTAGAGATCGCCTTCTGAAGAAGAACGGACGGGCAAGTCTCCGCCGTGATCGGCCGACCATGTTCTTCCCGCTTGAAGACCCCGATGGAAATGAGGTTTTCCCCATACATGATAACGGGGAAGAAGCGCGATGGTCGATGGGGAAGAAGGGCATCAAGAAACACAAAGATGCCGGTACATTGATCTGGAAGAGGATCGAAAAGCTCGGACGTGAAGTGTGGGAGCCTTACACCCGCGAGTTTGCGCCCGAGGACGATCCCACGCGGCCGTTTCCAACGATTTGGAGCGACGTGGATACGATGCGGCAGGCCAAGGCCATGCTCAGGAACATATTTGGCACGTCTGATTTGTTCGACACACCGAAAACCGTGAAGCTTCTGGACAGGATCATCGATATTGCTGCCGATGATGACGCAATTATCCTAGATTCCTTTGCGGGTTCTGCAACAACGGCTCACGCCGTGCTCGAAGCCAACAAGCGCGACGGCGGCAATCGCCGCTTCATTCTCGTGGAAATGGAGGAATATGCCGACAGCCTGACGGCAGAGCGCGTCCGGCGTGTCATCAACGGCTATGATTTCCAGGGCACACAGCGAACAGAGATGTTGCGGGAGCGGCTGAACTGGCGCGCGCTCAGCAATGCCGGAGAGCTGGTGCACAAGGTCGAAGGTATCGAGAATCTGCACGGCCACGAGTTCGACCGCATCAAGAAGGAAGTGAAGGACGGCGAGTTGATCGTCACCGGCGAAAAGACGGTGGCGGAACGCGCAGAAGGTCTTGGCGGCACTTTCACCTATTGCACCCTCGGCGATCCCGTCGAACTGGACAAGGTGCTGAGCGGCGAAACCCTGCCGCCCTATGCCGGTCTCGGCGCGGCGCTGTTCCACATGGCGACCAATCACGCGCTCGATCCCGCCGCCGTGCGCGAGGATGATTTCTATCTAGGTGCCATGGAAGGCCAGCATGTCTGGCTGATCTACAAGCCCGATCTCGACTGGTTGAAGTCGCCGGAAGCGGCGTTGACGCTGGCGCGCGCCAAGGCATTCGCCGCGTCCGATCCGGACAAGCGCCACCTTGTCTTCGCCCCGGCGCGCTTCGTGAGCCAGAAGATGCTGGCGGAACAGAACATCCCCGTGGAGTTCGTGCCGCTGCCCTTCGCGCTTTATCGGATAGATCGGAGCTGACGCCGTGTTTCGCCAACTCGATTATCAGGACCGCGTCATCAAGACGCTCGATGACTATCTCGACTTTTTGAAGGAAAAGAAGGCGCGCGCCGACAAGGTGGCGGCCCTCGCCGCGCAAGACCCGGACCTTGGCCTTGCCATTCCGGATTTCGCGAAAGAGGCTTGGGAAGCCATGAAGACGGCAGGCAAGCTGCCTGCTTCCCGCGCCGCGATACCGTTCTCGCCGCGCATGGACGGCTGCGAGCGGCCCGTACCTAACGCCGTGCTGAAAGTGCCGACCGGCGGCGGCAAGACATGGCTTGCCGTCTCCGCCGTCTCGCGGGTGATGGGCCGCTATCTCGACCGCAACGCCGGCTTCGTCCTGTGGATTGTGCCGAACGAGGCGATCTATACGCAGACCCTCAGGCACCTGAAGGATCGACAGCACCCCTATCGTCAAGCGCTTGACCGCGCAGCGGCGGGACGCGTGAAGATCATGGAGAAAACGGACCGGCTCGATGCGCGGGACGTGGAAACCAATCTCTGCGTCATGCTGCTGATGCTGCAATCCGCGAACCGCGAGACGCAGGATTCCCTGAAAATGTTTCAGGACCGGGGCGACGTGCACGGCTTCTTCCCGCCCGAAGGCGAACAACAGGCGCATCAGGCCGCCATCGACCGCACCCCGAACCTCTCCGCCTATACGGGCATGTTCCCGATGGTGAAGGATTCTCTCGGGAACGCCCTTCGGATCATCCGGCCCGTGGTCGTGATGGATGAAGGCCACCGCGCCATTTCCGATCTCGCCTTCGGCACGCTTTACGGATTCAACCCGTGTTTCGTGCTGGAGCTGACGGCCACGCCCCAGGATGTGCAGCCGCGCGGCGGCCGCAATCCGCGCGAAGGCCGCTATGCCAATGTGCTGGTGGAAGTGACGGGGCGCGAGCTGGACCGTGAAGGCATGATAAAGATGCCGCTCAACCTTGATCCCCGGCAGGGCAATGACTGGAAGGCGACGCTGAACGCGGCGCTTGCCAAGCTCAACGCGCTCGATGCCGAAGCCCGGCAACTGCGGGCCGATACGGGCCGCTATATTCGCCCGATCATGCTGATCCAGGTCGAGCGCACGGGCGCGGATCAGCGCGAAAGCGGCCATATCCACGCCGAGGACGTGAAGGAATGGCTCCTGACGGCAGGTTTCGATCAGGCGGAAATCGCGATCAAAACCGCCCAGCAGAACGATCTCAACGATCCGGAAAATCAGGACCTCTTGTCGCCCACCAACCGCGTGCGGGCGATCATCACGAAACAGGCTCTGCAAGAGGGCTGGGATTGCCCCTTCGCCTATGTACTGTGCAGCCTTGCGGCCAGCGCCAACCTCAAGGCCATGACCCAGCTTGTCGGCCGCATTCTCCGCCAGCCCGGCGCGCTCAAGACGGACGTTGAAGCGCTCGACGAGTGCCACGTCATCACGCATCACGCCGATACCGCGACGGTCGTCGGTGCCATTAAAGACGGCCTCGAACAGGACGGCCTCGGCGATCTGGTCCTGCGCGTGACGCAGGACGACAAGAGCGGGACCGGCAAGACGGCCCGCACGATCAATCGCCGCCCGGCTTTCGCCTCCACGGAAATCTACCTGCCCAAGGTGATGGTGGTGGAAAGCGGCGACGCGCGCGAGCTGGACTACGAGACGGATGTGCTTTCCGCGCTCGACTGGCGGGGCTTCGATCCGCAGAACATCGCGGATCGGGTACCCGAAAACGCCCAAGCGGCGGAAAGCCAGCTCCAACGGATCAGACTTGCCGAGGACGGCGACGAATTGTTCGTCGGTGAGACGGTAACTGCCAACGCGGAAATCCTCGCCTTCGATCCGGCGCATGCTGTCCGGATGATTTCCGACATCGTGCCGAATCCCTTCGTCGGCCGCGAGATTGTCGGCGCTACGGTTGCGGCCCTGCGGGCGCGGGGTTTCGATGACGCAAAGCTCGGCCTGCTCGCCAGCCTGATCGTGGAAGAGCTGCGCAAGGGCCTCGAAGCGGCGCGGAACGCGCGCGCCGAAGCCCTGTTCAAGGCCGAGGTAGCGGCGGGACGCATCCAGTTCCGCTTGCGGCTCGATGGCCGCAACTGGCGAATGCCGTTCAGCATCGAAACGACGGAACCGGAGAACGCGCGCCAGCTCCTGAACCGCGCGGGCGGCCCGCTCGAAAAGAGTCTATTCGCGCCGGTCTACGAGAACGAGCTGAACAGCGACGAGCGGGATGTGGCGGTGTATCTCGACGGTGAGAAGACTCTGGCCTGGTGGCACCGCAATGTCGCGCGGACGCAATACGGCATTCAGGGGTGGAAGAAGGCCAAAATCTATCCGGATTTCATCTTCGCCGTGCAGCGCGATGGCGAAGCGAAGCGGATCACTGTGCTGGAAACCAAGGGCGACCAGCTCGACAACCTCGACACGGCGTACAAGCGCGAGGCGCTGGCGTTCCTCTCGGACCATTTCGAATGGGACGAGGCAACTCCGGTCGGCGAGCTGGAACTGGTCAATAACGGCGAGACCGTGGAAGGCACCTTGATCCTGATGAGCGAATGGAAGGCGAAACTGCCCGCGTATCTCTGACGGCGCGGTATTGGGGGGGCGTATGGAATTTGATTCGGCATTGTCATTCTCGGACAACCTTGCCCGTTTCCGGGCGGAAGCGGAGCGCATCGATGCCGATTGCGCCCGCATTCTTTTCGACAATTTGGCCCTGCTGGCGCGCGACGTTGATGCGACGCGCACCCGTCAGGCCGTTCAGGAGTTCAACCGGGCGATCCTCGCCGCGCTCGACGGCCTGCCGGAAGGGCCTGCGGCATGAGCCGGTATTTTCTAGCTTCCGCCGCCATTGAGGGATTTCGCGGCATCAATAATGACGGCGATCCCCTCGTGCTGAAGTTCAAGCACGATGCCGTCAATTCCGTCCATGCGCCCAATGGGGTCGGAAAAAGCTCGATCTTCGAAGCGCTGCACTTTGCCCTGCACGGCACGGTGCCGCGCCTGGAAGGGATGCAGGACGCCGAACAGGGCGCCAGTTACATCGTCAACAAGTTCCATCCGGCGCAACAGGCGACGGTCGCCCTTGTTTTCAAGAGCGATGACGGCACGCCCGATGTGTCGATCACCGTCACCCGGACGGCGGCGGGCGGACGGGTCGTCACGTCTCCTTCCGGCCACGCCGATCCGGACAGCTTCCTCGCCGATCTTTGCGAGGATTTCGTGCTGGTCGATTACCCGCGCTTTGCCTCCCTCGTGGACTGCTCGGCCTTGGAGCGCGGGCGCTCCTTCGCCTCGCTGGTCGGCATGAGCCGGTATTCCCAGCTCCGGCAGGCGCTCGACGGGGCCAAGAACACCCGCAACATCAATGGCGATCTTGGGCTGTCCACGCTTGACACCGAAGTGACCGCCGAAAACCGCGCCTTGGTGGTTGTTGAACAGCGCATCCTCGCCGCGCATCAGGAAGTGACCGGCGTGGCCGGTGGCCAGATGGCGGATACAGCCGCGCTGAAAGCGCAGGTGACGGCCGGATTGGCGGGCATCGCGCTTTTCACGCCGTTGCTCGCCAACGCCTCGGTGATGGACTTCGATTTTGACGCCGCTGAAAAGATCGTCGATCAGGAAGAAGGCGGCGCGGCGCGGAAAACTCTCGACGGCCTCAACACCGCCGTCACGACGCTCGGCGGCTTGCAGGTCTCGGCGGCGGAACTTGCCGAGATCGACGCGCTGGTGACGGCGGCCAAGGCGCGCGATGATGCGATGCGCAACGTCGGTGCCGCCAGCCTGCACGCCTTGCTGAAAAGCGCGCTGTCGGTTGTGAACAGTGCGGACTGGCACGATCCGAAGGTCTGCCCTGTCTGCGAAAAGGCTGGCGACGGGCCGCTTCAGGATCAACTGGAAGCGAAGATCGCGCTTTACGACGAGGCCGATCAGCTCGACGCGGAGCTGAAACGGCAGGTGCAGAGCGCGGGATGCGTTGGCAAGCTCCGGCAGCTTGAAGAGCAGGCGCGTCTTGGCGTTGTGGACGCTGATCGCATCGCGCCGGTCCTGACGCTGGCCGCGCGCCAGTCGTCGGTTTCGACGGCGGACCTGGAACGCGCAAAGGATGCGCTTGGCGCGCTCGAAGCGAAGCGGGTTGACGTGCTCACGGCAATCAATGCCGAGATAGCGACGCTGCAAGCCGGCTTGCCGCCGTCGCTGGTCGCCGTCACCCGCACCCTTGGGCAGGCCAAGCAATTCCGCGACGCCATGAGCGAATACGAGCGGACTCTTCCGGCGCTCGCGGCCAAACGGGCCAAGCTCGCAAAGCTCAATCGCTGGAAGACGTTCATCACGAACGTAGCCGGGCAGTTCGCAACGGCGGAAAGCGCGCTCGCCAATGCACGCATCACGGATATTCAGGCTAGTTGTCAGGAGCTTTTCGGGCATCTGGTGCGCGGCGGTCCGGACGTGCGGCCGACGCTGAACCGGGCGCAGAATACCGAACAGGTAGATTTGAAGCTCGCCGATTTCTTCGGCCTTCCAAACCAAAGCGCGCGGGCGCTCCTGTCGGAGAGCTACCGCAATGCCGTCGCCGCCTCCATCTTCATGGCGGCGGCTACCCGGCAACAGGGCGTACCGCGCTTCATGGTGTTGGATGATGTGACGTCAAGTTTCGATGCCGGACATCAGTTCAGCCTGATGGATACGATCCGGACGAAATTGCGCTTTGGCGCGGCGAACGGTCTGCCCGGCGGACTTCAATTCATCATCCTCAGCCATGATACGAGCCTTGAGAAGTATTTTGACCGGCTCAACGGCACGACGGAGTGGAATCACCAAAAGCTACAAGGCATGCCGCCCCGTGGGCGGCTAATGATCGCCACGCAACAGGCGGATCGCCTGAAGGCGCAGGCTGAGCAATATCTGAATGCGGGGCAGATAGATATCGGTGAACCGTTTGTCCGCCAGTATCTTGAATACAAGCTCGGCCAGATCATCACCCGTTTAGAGGTTCCGGTGCCGCCCGATTACGCGACGCGGGGCGACAAGCGTACCTTGTCCACGTATGTGGACGCGATCACGGCGGCGGTCGCGCTCTATCAGGCGGCGGGGCGCTGCGTCCTCTCCGCTCAACAGGTGGCCGACCTTCAGAACCACCACATGCCTTCCATCATGGCGAACTATGTCAGCCACTATGAGACAGGCGCAGGCAATCCGTTCAACGCCTATGCCTTGCTCGGCGTTCTGCAAAGTGTGGACGCGCTTGCCGATTGTTTCTGCTGGACCGATCCTGCCAACAATCAGCGGAAATATTATCGACGACTTGATCGGCAGTAATCGCCGAAACTGCTAAAGAAGGCGAAGGGGGAGTGGGCGATGGCATCCGAACAGCAGTTGTTGGCATTTGATCAGCGTTTCTTGGACCGCCATGCTGGACCGATCATTTCTGATCTTTCGGTCGCCTTGGTCGAACTTGTCGCGAATGCTTGGGATGCCTACGCGACAGAGGTGGACATAACTTGGCCGACAAATGACGGTGCCCGGAAATTCTCGATTAAGGATAACGGTCGCGGCATGACCGCCGCGCAGTTCGAGCAGCGCTGGGGCGTCTTTGATTATAATCGGGTAAAGGCCGAGGGCGAGTATGTCTCACCACCCACAGAACTCTCCGAACTGGCGCCGCGCCGAGTATACGGACGCAATGGTAGAGGGCGGCACGGCGGCTTCGCCTTCTCCAATCCCTATGAAATAATCATAGAGGCCGCTGGCGAAAAAGTAGCCTATCGGGTTTCCAGGGGCGGGCAGCGCCCCTTCGATTGGGAAATCATTAAGCGTGAACAGAGCACCGGGCACGGTGTGGAAATTCGCGCGGTAGAATCGACGCGGCTACGGCTTAGCGCCGCTGATGTTCGAGAGGTGCTTGGAACACGCTTTCTGACAGACCCGAACTTCAAGGTGTCGGTGGACAGCCAGCCCGTCACTTTCGATGACATTCCCCAGGATTTTTTGCGGGAGAGCTTCGTCGATATCCCCGATATCGGTCGTGCGGCAATCCTCATGATCGACTCGCAGCGGGCCGACCGGACAACGCGGCAGCACGGCATCGCTTGGCATGTCAACAACCGGCTGGTCGGTGATTGCGGCTGGCGCGGCACCGACTATGAACGCGTGCTCGACGGGCGGACGAGCGAAGCCAAGCGCTTTACGTTCATCGTCTTTGCCGACTTCTTGGCGGACAGCGATGCCGTGCTGCCAGACTGGTCGGGGTTCCAGCCCAACAATGAAATCTGGAAGAAGACCCAGATCGCCGTACAGGACAAAATTCGCGAAGAAATTGCTGCGTTCAATTTCGAGCGGCGTTCGGAAGCCAAGGAGGCGGTTCGCGAACGCTATGCTTCGACCGTCGTCAGGATAGCTCCGAGCGCGCGTGAGCGGTGGAACAGCTTTGTCGATCAAGTCATCGATACCTGCCCCGGCATCTCTCCCGAACAGATTGATCAAGTGGCTGGCATTCTTGCTAATTTGGAGGCGTCGTCGTCCCAATACAGCTTGCTGGCGCGACTGCATGGCCTTCAACCAGGCGAGCTGGACCAATTGGACGGCATTCTCGCAGATTGGAGCGTCGCGACCGCTAAGCTGGCTCTAGATGAAATCCAGAATCGACTGAGGCTGATCGGCGAATTGCACGAAAAGCTTCGCGATGAACGCGCCGATGAAGTCCGCGAGCTTCAGCCTCTTATTGAGCGGAGTCTATGGGTATTCGGTCCTGAGTTCGAAAGCATCGAGTTCACGTCGAATCGCGGCATGTCGGAGGTTATCAGACGGTTGCTTGGCGGAACCGCACAGGGCAGCCTGAACCGGCCCGACTTCGTTATTCTACCCGATGGCAGTGTAGGACTGTTTGCCCGCCCCGCGTTCGATGAGCAGCACGAAGTTATTGGCGTGGAGCACTTGATTGTTGTCGAGTTGAAGCGGCCCGGCATTCCTATCGGCATGGATCAGAAGAACCAAGCATGGAAGTATGTCGTTGAATTGCAGACTCACGGATTGATCGACGATTCTACGCGTGTGACCTGTTTTGTCCTGGGATCGCGACTAACGCCGCGTGAAGGCGTCCGTGAGGAAGGGCGGACCAAGATTATCCCCATGGCCTATGAAACATTTATCCGACGTGCCGAAACTCGGATGCTTAATCTGTATGCACGGCTTTCCGAGGCACCATTCCTGCGCCAAGCTGGCTTGGATGCCGACAGCTTCGTGAAAGAGCCAATCGCACGCCAAGGTGGTTTCGACGTGTAGTTGATCTGGCAGGAAAAAAGTTCGGTAACTTAGGGCTCTGCCCTCGGCGCACTTCGAAAGGCTTCCGCCCAGCTTCCTTCGCGCGTGCCGCGCTCCGTGCAGCCGGTTCCCCGCGAAGCCTCCCTCCGTTTGCACACCCGGTCTCGGCGACGGCCAGAAGGTCAGGCGCGGCGTTCCGCTTCGCTGACCTTCAGACCCGAGGATCAGAGACATGACCAACGTATCCGACAGCAGCCCCCGCATTTATGTCGCCTGTCTTGCAGCTTACAATAACGGTTTTCTGCATGGTGCTTGGATCGACGCGGATCAGGACGCGGACCAGATTAGGGACGCGATTGCCGCGATGCTTGCCCGTTCCCCTGTCGAGGACGCGGAGGAATACGCCATTCACGATTACGAGGGCTTCGAGGGCGTCAGCATCTCGGAATATGCCGGCATCAACACCGTGGCGCGGCTGGCCACTTTCATCGCAGAGCATGGCGCACTTGGCGCGGGCCTGCTGGAGCAGTTCAGCGGCGACATGGACCAAGCCGAATGCACGTTGGAGGATTGCTATCATGGTCAGTTCGCCAGCCTCGCCGACTACATGGAGGAATTGACCACCGAGAGCGTCATGATCCCCGAGGCGCTGCGCTACTACGTCGATTGGGAGGGGATGGCGCGCGACGCCGAGATGGGCGGCGATCTGTTCACTATCGAGACGGCGCACGGCGAGGTCCATGTGTTTTCCAACAGGTGAAAACATGACTGCCTGTCCGTGCTGATACGGGCAGGCATCTCGAAAGCACCAGCTGTTGCGAAGCTAAAAACACCAAAGAATGATCGGGTTAGCCGCTCAAGGTATCTGCTTTGAGCGGCTTCTATATTTCCGGTGATCCTTGAACCTCTTTTTGCCGGGCGCTGCCCAGCATCCCGGCTTGGGGAGGTGACGCCATGCTCAGCATCGATTGGCGATCTCCGGCGGCATACGGGCACACAAAACACATTCCAGCCGCTGGCTTCGCTTGGGAATATTTGCGCCGTAACGACGAATATCGTCGGGACTGCCAGACCATCGCATTGACCGGACAGCCGGGTAGCCGCGACCTTGAAGCGTTCGCGCATCGCTGGGGGTTGCGATTTCCCGTGCGATCCCGACGCACCGCATGACCGGCAATCGCCGATCTGGAGCCCGCGCCTTCAACCGCAAGCCGTGAGGTTGTCGCCCGTCGATCACAAGGACGACGACACCGAACCGATATTGACGTTGGCACATCTCGACGGCCTCGACCTGCGCGCAGCTGCCGATGGCTGGCACGGTATCTGGCAGGTGGATGGCGTCGCGCATCAATTCTGGCTGCCCGATGCCGTGCCCGATGCCGCCGCATTCTACGCCGTCACGTTGCCGATGGATTCGTTTCTGGAACTGCGCGCCCACGCGGCCCGCCGTCTTTGGCGGTCCCTCAATGGCCGCGCGCCCGGTCCCGACTTCCGTGCCGTTCCCGTCCAACTTCGGCAATGGCATATCCTGTCGCTGCGCGCGCTCGACGCCCGGCTGCATGGCGAGAGCTATCGCACCATCGCCGAAATCCTGCTCGGCTTTGAAGGCACCAAGGAGGACTTCGAGAACGACCCGCGCAAGAACAAGGCCCGCCGCCTGGTCGCGCATGGTATCAGGATGATGCGAGGCGGCTATCGCCTGCTACTTCACTACCCGATCAAACCCGCCAAGCGTTGATCGTGCTGGCGTGGCCCTTACGCCTTGTTGGCTGCCGCCTGCTCCAGAATTTTCCGATAGCCTTCACGCGATAGCCATTGCGCGCGTTCGAGATGGCTTTGCCAGCAACGGCGGGTGCGAAGTTCGTCGGCGACCGGATCACGGTGCAGCACGATCCGCGCGACTTCCTTCCAGTCCGCGCCCTCGGCCTTGGCATCAAGAAGGCGCAGATAGCTCACGAAATGCTGTTCGTCATAGGCAGTTATGGTGTCGCCGGTCGGCGCTTCGTCATCCACATCGGGATCGAGTTCGACGGGAACCCGCATAGCCATTCCCCCTAAAGTTCCAGAGAGCCTAGCTTGCGGTGCGCCCCCGCAATTGGCCCCTCTACCTGGTGATCGGGGAGTTAGTAACCGTGACTAGACGGCCCCATGACCTTTAGGCGAGAAGCCCTGGACATACGCCATGGGCTCCCCGACCATAAGGTTCGAGGATGGTGGTTCCGTCACGGCCGGCACCAACCGCTAGTCAGGGGTTACTAAGCCCCAGAGCAGCGCGTCTGCTCCGCTTTCATTCTTAGCCGAACCGCTCGCGATTGTCTTTGCCTATCGGTGAGGCAGGCGGTGAGTCGCTGAAATCCCTCAACTATTAGCCGAGCCGCCCATAGGGGGTGCCGCCTGCGCATAGGCGCAAATGCGGCACGCTACGCGCCGCCGATCCATCGCCATGGTTCGCCACAGTCCGCTGTCGTCCCGGCAGCCCAATCCCGACTGGAGGTGATCCATGGCCAACCCGCTTGCGGGCCTGCCGCCGCGCCTGTTGCGCACCAAGGAAGCCGCGCGTTTCCTCGGCATATCCATCCGAACCCTTGAGAAGCATCGCACCTATGGCACCGGACCGACCTATCGCAAGGTCGGTGGCCGTGTCCTCTACACCGTCCGCGATCTGGAAGACTGGAGCGCGGTCGGCGAACGCAAATCCACCCGCGACAAAACCGCTGGCACCGTCTTTCCCGCGCGGCCGCTCACGCCCGAAGAACGGGGCGACTGCTAGATGCTGCGCGAGGACGATTACGACCCCGCGCAGCCAGCCGAGGACAGCGAGCGCAGCCGCCTAGACCCCTTCGTGGTCGCAACCGGCGACGCACCGCCGCGCGACCAGCGCGACTTGATGGAACGGCCGTTCTTCTCGCTGGCGAAGACCCCGCGCACCAAGCCGATTCTTTACAAGGCCGCCGACATAGAGGTGCAGGTGTTCGGGATGCCCGAACACGGCATGGCGACCATATGGGACGCCGATGTGCTCATATGGGCGGCTTCGCAGATCGTCGCGGCCGAGAATGACGGCCTCGCCACTTCGCGCTTTGTCCGCTTCACGCCCTACCATCTGTTGCGGGCCATCGGGCGACCGACCGGCAACCGGCAATATCTTTTGCTCAAGGCCGCGCTGGCGCGGCTGCAATCGACCGTCATCGCCACCACCATCCGCAACGGCCCGCATTGGCGTCGCCGGCAATTCTCATGGATCAACGAGTGGGAGGAAATGACGACGCGCGCCGGCCGCGTCGAGGGCATGGAGTTCGTCCTGCCCGAATGGTTCTACAACAGCGTCATCGACCGTTCGCTGGTCCTGACCATCGACCCGGCCTATTTCCGGCTGACTGGCGGCATCGAGCGGTGGCTTTACCGCGTCGCCCGAAAGCACGCCGGGCACCAGCGCCACGGCTGGATTTTCGAGGTCGCGCACCTTCATCAGAAATCCGGCAGCCTCGCGCGGCCGTCCGACTTCGCGCTTGATCTGCGCCGGATTGCGATCCGCCAACCTCTCCCCGGCTACCTACTCCAGATCGAGCGGGAAGACGGCCACGAACTGCTGCGCATCCGCCCTGGAAACTCATCAACAGGCACTGTTGATAACCCTGTTAAAGCCATCGGCACATCAGGCGCACGGGGTATCGGCACATCAGGCGCAGCACTATCGGCACATCAGGCGCACGAACCGCAGCTAACGCTTTGGCCTGAAACGCAGAATCCGGCCACTAACTTATCTAACAGAGAATCTAACTCTTTTTCTTTGACGCGCGCGCACGCGAAGCGGGGTGCCGGTTCTGCCCGAAGGGGCGAGCCATGACCGCCGCGCTCGACGCGCTGCGCCCGCGCAGCCC
This sequence comes from Xanthobacter sp. NM-59, assembly GCF_021401125.1. Taxonomy (GTDB): domain Bacteria; phylum Pseudomonadota; class Alphaproteobacteria; order Rhizobiales; family Xanthobacteraceae; genus Xanthobacter. The sequence goes on along the minus strand of NZ_JACBFQ010000008.1, from coordinate 75,511 downwards.
CCAGCACATCACCGGAGACGAGCAATGACCCGTCGCGCCTACCGCAGCGCGCACGGCCGTCCGCTGCCGGACGGGCCTGCGCCCTTCACCACATTGGTCGAGCTGACCTTCGAGAAACGCAAGGTCGAGCACTGGATACGCTTCGGCCGCAAGAGCTACGAGCAGATCATCGACCGTCGCCGCAGCGTTGTCGGTTTCGCGTCGGGCAGCGTCTTTGCCTTCGTGCGATGGGCGAGCGGCGACCATGGCACAGTTGTTTCCCGCATCGACATTGTGCGGGCCATCGGCAGGGGCGAGCCGTTCCAGACATTGCCCTTCGTCCGCCCCGGCGGCGAAATCCTGTTGCGCCTCGATAGCTGGACGAAGGTGCAGCGAGCGCTTGCCGCCATCGACGCCGTGGAATCGCTCGGCCTCGATCCGGCCGATGCCTCGCCGGATCACTGGCGGCACGTCCACAACCGTTTGACCGCCAATATGGAGCCGCACCCCTACACGCCCGAGCGGCATGCCGCGTGGCTTCATCGCCAAAGGATCGCCCCATGACGCGCCGCCGCATCCTCACGATGACGGTGCTCGCCGTCATCGGCATCGCCGCCGCCAGCGCGGTCGAAACGCCGACGAAACTCATCTGGAACGCCACCGCCAGCGCACCCATCGGCTTCTACACCGTCGAGCCGGCCGACCGGATCGAGGTGCCCGAGCTGGTCGCCGTAATGCCGCCAGAACCGCTCGCCACCTTCATGATCGAGCGCGGCTATATCGCGCGCGACGTCCCGCTGTTGAAGCGCGTCGTCGGCCTGCCGGGACAGCAGGTTTGCCGCACCGGCCGCACGATCACGGTGAACGGAACCGAGATAGGCGAGGCGCTGGAGCGCGACAGCCTCGGCCGCGATCTGCCCGTCTGGCAGGGCTGCCGCGTCATCGGACACGACCAGCTTTTCCTCATGAATTGGGAAGTCCGCGACAGCCTCGACGGCCGCAATTTCGGACCCATCCCCGCAGCTTCCGTCATCGGCCGAGCTGTCCCGCTCTGGACCGACGAGGAAGGCGTCGGCCGCTACGAGTGGCGCGCGCCGACGCACTGAAACCACCCCCGCGAACCAAGCACAGGAGTTTTCCATGGCAGAAATAGGCACCTTCACCCGCACCGAAACCGGCTATGCCGGGGAGCTTCATTCGTTCGGCCTCCGCGAAAAGCTGTTCATCGTCCCGGCCAAGCCGAGCGACGTGAAGAACGCGCCCGACTATCGCGTGCGCCTCGATAGCGAGGACGGCCCGGACGCCGGCCCCGCATGGAAAGACTCCAGCGAAAACGCTGGCGCGTTTGTCTCTATGAGACTGGAGGGGCCGATCTTCCCGTCTCCGGTCCGCGCCAAACTGTTCCAGTCCAATGACGCCCCTTCGGTCTGGACCCTGCGTTGGAAGCACGCCCGGAAGATCGAGGATGAGGAATGGCGGCCGCGCGCGTCCGGCCCGCTATCCGGTCAAAGATCGGCATCCCTTTGTTCGCGGGAAAGCCGTCTCATCCCTTCGTCCCGCTCGGCGACCAGACGGCCGGCGCGCGCAGCGAAGGTCAGGGGCGGCCATCGGCCGGCGCTTGCGCCTTGCCCTTGACCGCAGCGAGCACGCTGGCAGGCTGGCGGCGAAGCGGAGACAGGACTGCATGGCATTATGCCGTCCTGCTGCTGGCGGGGGCGCTTTCCGTCTGCATCGGATCGGGCGTCGCTGTCGCGCAATCCGCGTCGGTCGAGCGCCCGGCCGCCGCCCATCCTTATGCGGCCCACATCGCCGATGCATCGCAGCGTTTCGGCATCCCCGAGCACTGGATTCGCGCCGTGCTGCGTGCCGAGAGCGCGGGCGACGTGCGCGCGGTTTCGTCGGCCGGGGCGATGGGATTGATGCAGGTGATGCCCGACACATGGGCGGGCCTGCGCGTCCGCCATGGCCTTGGCCGCGATCCCTACGACCCGCGCGACAACATCCTCGCAGGCACGGCCTATCTGCGCGAGATGTTCGACCGCTACGGCAATGTCGCGGCGATGCTGGCGGCCTATAACGCCGGCCCCGGCCGCTATGACGAGCACCGCGCGACGGGCCGCCCGCTTCCCGCCGAGACACGCGCCTATGTCGCCGCGCTCGCCCCGATCCTTGGCGGCGCGGCTCCATCGGATGCGCCGTTGCAACCACCGGCACCGCCGCCCGATTGGCGCGAGGCACCGTTATTCGTCATGCGCCCGGCCGACACGCGGGTTGCCGCCGCGCCGCCGTCCAAGGCGCAATCAGGTGACGCCCGCGCTGCCGTTCCGGCGCGCGATCCCGCCCGTGCGGAGCCGCAGGACGGCAGCATTTTCGTAGCGAGCGCCAGCGAAGGGGGAACGCCATGAGGGCGGCGTTCCCGCGCTCGGCGGCGCTGGCTTCGGCATCCGGTTGGGCAGGTTTGTGCCCGGCTGGAATCCCGGCAGGAGGGGCAGAAAAGGCAGAAAGGGCGGAGGGCAAGATTAAAGAAGACGGCACCATGTCGGGCCGCTTCTGGAAATTATTGTTGTCTGCACACTGGTTAGGTGCCCGGTTCCGGCACCATGGTTTTGAGGGACCGCGTGCCGCGATTTCGTGCAAAGCCTTGGCTTTGCAGGGTTTCGAGCGGCACCATAGGCCCATATCGGCCTGTTTTCGGCGGTTTCGTCAGGAGTCGCGCCCTTGAGCGCCGACGACGAAAACCGCTTCCGTACGAAGCCCGGCCGCATCCGATCCGACACGCCGAAGGCTGGCAAGACCAAGAGCTTTTTCACGCAGGTCAGGAAGATCACCCGCCAGCATCAGGCGGCAGCCTCCCGCGATCCTTCCATGCCGTCATCTGCCCGCCCGTCATCGCCGGGGCGGTCCCGTGCCGTGGTCGCCAGTGGCAAGGGCGTGAAGCGCGGCCGGGGCGCGAGCTTCGTGCGCGCCCGGAACATCTCCGGCCAATGGCATCACCGCCAGCCCGGCAGCCGCCGCGTGATCGTCAAGCAGCGCAGCGTCCGGGCTGCGTGGAAGGGTGGCCGCGCCCGCGCGCACCTGCGCTATGTTCAGCGCGACGGCACGTCACGCGATGGCGAGCGGGGCCGGCTCTATTCGGCGACCGACGACCGCGCCGATGGCGACGCCTTCCTTGATCGCGGCAAGGACGACCGCCACCAATTCAGGCTCATCGTCTCGCCCGAGGACGGCGCGGAGCTATCGGACCTCACGGCCTACACTCGCGATTTTATGAAACAGGTGGAAGCCGACCTCGGCACGAAACTCGATTGGGTTGCCGTCAATCACTACAATACCGGCCATCCCCATGTGCATATCGTCGTCAACGGCCGCGACGATACCGGCCGGGATCTAGTTATCAACGGCGATTATCTTTCCGCCGGCCTGCGCGAGCGCGCCAGCGAGCTTGCCAGTCTGGAACTCGGCCCCGTCACCGAGATCGAGCAGACGCGCAAGCTGTCGGCCGAGATCGACCAAGACCGTTTCACCCGGATCGACCGCGCCATGGTCGAGGAAACCGCTGCCCGTTTCCTCGACCTTCGCCATGAACCGGCAGAGCCGAGGCGGCAGTTCGAGCGGACGCTGCGCCTGCGCCGTCTCGGCAAGCTGGAGAAGATGGGGCTGGCGACCGAGCACGCGCCCGGCGTTTGGGAATTGAGCAAGGACATGGAGCCGGCCCTGCGCGAGCTAGGTGAGCGCGGCGACATTATCCGCACCATGCAGAAGGCGCTCGGCCCGCAGGGCTGCGAACGCGATCCCATGAGCTTCCGAATCCATGACGGAGCGCCCGAGACGCCCATCGTCGGCCGCGTCGTGGACAAGCACTTGTCCGACGAGCTGGGAGAGAACCTGACCGTTGTGGTGGACGGGATCGACGGCCGCACCCACAAAATCGCCGGCATCGCGCCCGAGCGGCTGGAGGATGCCCGCATCGGCAGCGTCGTCCAGATCGGCCCGGCCGAGGCGACGGCCCGGCCGTCCGACCGGACCATTACGGCCATCGCCGAGGAAGGCATCTATCGGCCGAGCCGTCATCTGGAACAGGCCAAGTTCGAGGGCCGCGTTCCGGGCGGCGACTATGAGGGCTATGTCGATGCCCATGTCCGCCGACTGGAGGCGCTGCGCCGCGCCGGGATCGTCGAGCGGATCGACGCAGACCAATGGCGCATCCCCGACGACCTGGTCAGCCACGCCGCCACCTATGACGCCGGCCGCGACCGTCAAGCCAGCGTGCGCGTCCTGTCCCCGGTCGGTCTGGAAAAGCAGATCGAATCGGACGGCGCGACATGGCTGGATCGGCGATTGGTCCATGACGAAGCGGCCGACCTTGCGCCGACCGGTTTCGGCCAGCAGGTGCGCGACGCCATGGACCAGCGCCGCGAGCATCATATCGAACAGGGCGACGCCACCCGAGCACGGAATGGCCGCGTCTTTTACCGGCGCAACCTTCTCGCCACCTTGCGCGAGCGCGAGGTGGCCCGCGTCGGCGCGGAGATGGCCGAGAGCAAAGGGCTGCCGTTCCGCGCCGCAACGGACGGCGAAAACGTCAGCGGCAAGTTCACCGGCACTGTGCAGCTATCGAGCGGCAAGTTCGCCGTGGTGGAGAAATCGTATGAGTTCACCCTTGTCCCTTGGCGGCCGGTTATCGACCGTCAGCTCGGCCGCGAGGTCATGGGCGTTGTGCAAGGCGGATCGGTGTCGTGGCAGTTAGGGAGGGCGCGAGGTAGAGGCTTGTGATAAGGCAACTATATGGTTGCCTTTCTTTAGGGCTGCGGCTATGGTTTTGGCAGCTAGGAGGTTGCCATTATGACCAATCAGATCGTCAAGACCATTATACTCGAAGCGCCAGTTTCCCGCGTCTGGCGTGCTCTGGCCGATGAGAACGAGTTCGGCCAGTGGTTTCGTGTTAGGCTCGATCAGCCCTTCAGGCCGGGCGGCTTGTCCACGGGACAGATGACCTATCCGGGCTATGAACATTATCCTTGGCGCGCGACCGTCGAGCGCATGGAAGAGGAGCGATTGCTTTCGTTTAGGTGGCACGATTATGACGAGCAATCCGACCTGCCCATATCCGAACAGCCGACCACCCTCGTTGAATTTGCGCTGGAACCGGCCGCAGGCGACCGGACGAGGCTGACCATCACCGAGAGCGGTTTCGACTCAATACCCGAACCCCGCCGGATCGAAGTCATGCGGGGGAACACCGAAGGATGGAATACGCAGGCCGAGAATATCGCAGCGCATGTCGCATCATCTGAACAATGATGCGGTGGCCAGCGCCGCTGCTGTCTTTGCCGCGCTCGGCGACCCGACCCGCCTTGCCTTGGTAGAGCGCCTGAGCGATGGGCGAGCACATTCCATCGTCCAGCTTACCAGTGGCATTGGCCTGACGAGACAGGGCGTGACCAAGCACCTGTCGGCCTTGGAGGCTGCCGGGATTGTCGCTAGCAAGCGGACTGGCAGGGAAACGCATTTCTCTATCGAGCGCCAAACTCTGGAGAACAGCGCGGCATACCTCGCCAGGGTATCGCGGCAATGGGACGAAACGCTCGGCAGGCTGGAAAGCTTGCTGGCGAAGACCGAAACGCCGCCAAAAACCTAACCCACGCTTGTCCTCCATGTTGCCAACATTCTCTCGCACGCCACGAAAAGAGACACATGCGACGACGACGGCATTCAGCACAGATAATCGAACGTCCATGGGGACTGCCAACCCCGCTCGGGTCGCGCATTCCCATGACCTCGCTTATCCAGACGCTTGCGGTCGCCGAATATCTCAACTTCCGTAACGCCGCCAATGCGCTTGGCGTGGCGCAATCCAGCGTCAGCGCGCGCGTGAAGGCGCTGGAGGAAGACCTTGGCATCCTCCTGTTCGAGCGCCATGCTCGGGGCGTCCGGTTGACCGAAGCCGGACGCCGCTTCGTCGAGCGGATCGCGGCCGGAGTCGATCAACTCGACCATGCAGTGAAGACCGCAGGCATGGCGGCGGCGGGGGAATGTGGTCGCCTGCGTGTCGGCATCCATGCCCTGATCCCCGGCAGCTTCCTTTCGGAGCTGATCGCGCAATATCGGGAAGACCATCCGGGCATCGAGGTCGATATCACCGAAGGCACGGCCCGCGATGCGGTCATGCAGCTTCGCGCCGACCGGCTGGACGTGGCGTTCGTCGCCGGCAAGCCCGAGCTGCCCGACTGCCACACCCGTCCGATCTGGACCGAACCCTTAATGGCCGTGCTGCCGGACGGGCATCGCCTCGCCGGACAATCGGCAATCACTTGGGCCGATCTGGTTGGCGAGACCTTCCTTGTCCGGCATGGTGGCACTGGCCCGCAAGTCCACGACCATATAGTGCTGCGCCTTGCCGGGCGTTGGCCCGCGCCGTCGATTCTGCGCTTCGACGTGGAGCGTGGCACGTTGCTGTCCATGGTCGGACAGGGCTTCGGCATCACCATCGTCGGGGCCGCCACGGCGCTGCTGCCGTCAGCCGGCATCGTCTTCCTACCCTTCGCCGATGAACCGGAGCCGATTGCCTTCACCGCTATATGGTCGCCGTTCAACCGCAGCGCCACATTGCAAAACCTGCTCGACCTCGCAGGCAAGATGAGCCGTGACAGCGATTCGCCCGGCCAGTCGCGCGGCGGCGACTACCCGGCGGGATAGCGATTAAGGTAATCAGTCCTATTTGCCGCCGATAGTATCCGGCAGCCCTCCGGCATCCTCTTTCCTGTTGCCTGTCCCGATTTTGCCTACTCTCTGATCGGCTCCGTCTTTTTTGCCGACTGGAGCCCGTATGCGCGGAGGCCGAATCCTTTGGGGTCAGATCGCCGTTGTCTTTGCCATCGTTCTGGTGATGACGTGGGCGGCGACGCAATGGACGGCGTTCCGCCTCGGCTTCCAGCCGCAGCTTGGAGCACCGTGGTTCGAGCTGGCGGGCTGGCCGGTCTATTATCCGCCGGCCTTCTTCTGGTGGTGGTTTTCGTTCGACGCCTATGCACCCGCGATCTTCGTCGAAGGCGGCATCATCGCGGTATCGGGCGGCTTCCTCGCCATCGCGGCCGCCATCTTCATGTCGATCATCCGGGCGCGGGAAGCGCGCAACGTCGCCACATACGGATCGGCGCGATGGGCGGAGAGCCGGGAAATACGTAGCGCCGGCTTGCTCGGCCCCGATGGCGTGGTGCTTGGCCGATACGACAGGGACTATCTGCGCCATGACGGTCCCGAGCATGTCCTGTGCTTCGCCCCGACGCGCAGCGGCAAAGGTGTCGGACTGGTGGTGCCGACGCTGCTGACATGGCCGGCATCCGCCATCGTCCACGACATAAAGGGCGAGAACTGGACGCTGACAGCGGGCTTTCGTGCGAGGCATGGCCGCGTCCTGCTGTTCGATCCGACCAACGCCAGATCGTCGGCCTACAACCCGCTGCTGGAGGTCCGGCAAGGGGAATGGGAAGTCCGCGACGTGCAGAATATTGCGGATATTCTGGTCGATCCCGAAGGGAGCTTGGACAAGCGCAACCATTGGGAAAAGACTTCCCATTCGCTTCTGGTCGGCGCGATCCTGCATGTTCTCTATGCGGAGAAGGACAAGACGCTGGCGGGCGTCGCCAACTTCCTGTCCGATCCGCGCCGTCCGGTTGAGGCGACCTTGCGGGCGATGATGGACACGCCGCATCTTGGGCCGAGCGGCGTTCATCCCGTCATCGCGTCGTCGGCCCGCGAGCTGCTGAACAAATCCGAGAACGAGCGGTCGGGTGTGCTTTCCACCGCCATGTCCTTTCTCGGCCTCTACCGCGATCCCGTGGTGGCGCGGGTGACGGAGCGGTGCGACTGGCGCATTGCCGATCTGGTCGGCAGCCGTCAGCCCGTCACGCTCTATCTGGTCGTGCCGCCGTCCGACATAAACCGCACCAAGCCGCTCATTCGATTGATCCTCAATCAGATCGGCAGGCGATTGACCGAGGAACTGACCAGCTCCGGCAAGCGCCATCGCTTGCTGTTGATGCTGGACGAGTTTCCGGCGCTCGGCCGGCTCGATTTCTTTGAATCGGCGCTCGCCTTCATGGCGGGCTACGGCCTCAAGGGCTTCCTGATCGCGCAGAGCCTCAACCAGATCGAGCGCGCCTATGGGCCAAACAACGCGATCCTCGACAACTGCCATGTGCGCGTCAGCTTCGCCACGAACGACGAAAGGACGGCTAAGCGCGTTTCAGACGCATTAGGCACCGCGACCGAGCTGCGCGATTCCACCAACTATGCCGGGCACAGATTGGCCCCGTGGCTCGGGCATCTCATGGTGTCGCGGCAGGAGACGGCCCGGCCGCTACTCACGCCAGGCGAAATCATGCAGCTACCGCCCACCGATGAAATCGTCATGGTCGCGGGCACGCCGCCGATCCGCGCCACCAAGGCCCGCTATTTCGAGGACGCGCGGTTTCAGGAACGCATTCTGACCCCGCCTGATCTTTCCACCGCATCGCTGGCGCCCAGCCCATCGTCCGATGATTGGTCCGGCCGCGTGGTCGCGGCGGAAAGCCGTTCCGCGACGAGCGAGAACGAGGTCGAGGGCGATCCGGCCAATGCCGGTATCCGCCGCGAGCCGGAATTGCCAAGCCAAGAGGAAATCGTCGCCCCGCCGCCGTCGCCCGAACAGGAGTTCGAGTTTCTGAACGACGAGCCGGACGTTGACGCGGCCAAGGCCCGCACTATCCGCCAGCGCATGAGGATGGTGGCGCGGCAGGTGGCGTTGAACCCCGATGACGGAATCGACCTTTGAGGAGACGCCCATGGCAACCAGAATCCGCCTGAATATCTATTTCGACCCCGCGCTCATTCCGCAGATCGAGGCGATGGCGCTGCGCCGCTCGGTGGCCCTGCGCCGCAATGTCTCAAAATCCGCCATCGTGGAGGCGGCGGTCATGTCCTACCTGTCCGGCGATGCCGACGACCAGCTTGAAGCTGCCATGTCTCGCCGCCTGGACAAGCTCGGCCGCCAGATCGACACGCTCGACCGGGATCTCGCCGTTCTCGGTGAGACGGTCGCGCAGTTCATCCATTACTGGATGACGATTACACCGCCTTTACCGGATGCAGCGAGACAATCAGCCCGCGCCAAAGCAGCAGAGCGGTTCGACGGCTTCATGCAAAATCTTGGCCGGCGTCTGGCGACAGGAGACAGATTCCTCAAGGAACTGTCGCGGGATGTATCCGGAGATGAGGCCCTTGGTTTAGCGGCAGAGCCTCAGACCATTGAACGCGGCACATGAGGCGGATATGCTTGATCGAAGCAGAAGGAGATTTATGCGCAGAGGTTTCTAGTGAGCCGCATTGAGCGGCGTCGTTCGGCACGATGGTTCGCCGACCCTCTTCGCATGTCTTTTCTGCAGGAATATCATGACACAAAATGACGTTATTATCCGGCCATTCAATTTGGCAGCGGACACAAGAACGCTGTCAGCCATATGGCTCGAGGCGTCCCTCATCGCGCATCCCTTCATCGGCAGGCAGCGCCTGCTTGAACAGCGTCTGCTGATCGAAGACAAATATCTACCTGGTTCCGAGACCTGGGTTGCCTGCCAAGGGAACAAGTCGCTCGGTTTCATCAGCCTCCTCGACAAATTCGTCGGCGGCATTTCCGTTGAACCCGGACAACAGGGAAAGGGCGTCGGACGCCAGCTGATCTCCTATGTGCTGGAAAGGAAAGGGGAACTCTCGCTCGAAGTTTATACGCAGAACGAACAGGCTGTCCGCTTCTATACGGGCCTCGGTTTCAGAGAAGTCTCACGTCGTCCTTACGATGATGAGGGCATGCCATTCGAGAACGCGCGCTTGACGCTGAGCACATGAACTTTAGAGAGGGCGGGCTAACTCCCCGCCCTCTCACCAATGATTGCGATCTCGCTGGCTACCACGTCTGCCAGCTCTTCTGTCAGCTTCTCGCCTTGCAGTCTGAGAACCGGAGCCGTTTGCTGGCCAAGCCATCGTTCATGTTGAGCGAGGTTCCGTCCAGTGAACTGCGGGTCATCATAGCCTGATGCCCATTTCCGAAACGCTATATGCGCTTCGTGCATGTCCCCACCGGGAAGGATGCGCTCACCATGGCGGGCTGCCTCGCGCTGGTCAAAACGTCGCAGTCTGATGGCGGCAGGCGTGTAGAGAAAGACAATCAGATCAACGTCACGGATCAGGGCCTCTCCCCATCCGATGAAGGAGCCGGTCAATACCCATCCATCGGACGTAGCTTGCTGTTCTGCAATCAGCTTCACGCCATCTTGGGGCGGGCGCTTGACCCTGAAAGGCGGGTCCGTCAGCATCCAATAGAAGTCATCGACATCGATATGCGGAATGTCGAACCGTTTTGTCAGCGCCGCGCCGAGCGTCGAAACGCCCGAACAGGACGCTCCCGTTATGTATATTTTCGGCCTGCCGTGCATTCAGATCGATTCCCTTTTCACACCTGCCTTCATATTCATGCGGCTTGAGCCGCTCAACATAGACTTTCCCACCCATCCTATTTGCCGCCGTCCGCCGCCGATCACCGCACGGACTTAAATACTTGTTGAAGCGGCCGGATTTCGGCCTCTCTTAATCGACCCCGATCCGGGGATCACCTGTCGCGTCCCCGCCAAGAACCGGGGCCGACATGACCAGCAACCACCACAGACAGGAAGCGATCCAGCGCGGCGCGCGCATGTTGCGTACCGCGCTCGGCCCCGCAATCGCCCGATTGCTCGAAGACCCGGCCGTGGTCGAGGTGATGCTGAACCCGGACGGTCGGTTGTGGATCGACCGCCTTTCCGAAGGACTGTCCGACACGGGCGAGCGCTTGTCCGCCGCCGATGGCGAACGCATCGTGCGGTTGGTCGCGCATCATGTCGGTGCGGAGGTTCATGCCCGCAGCCCGCGCGTCTCGGCCGAGCTGCCCGAGAGCGGGGAGCGGTTCGAGGGCCTGTTGCCACCCGTGGTCGCCGCCCCGACCTTCGCCATTCGCAAGCCCGCCGTCGCGGTGTTCACGCTCGACGATTATGTGGCGGCGGGCATCATGTCCGCCGATCAGGCGGATACGTTGCGCGCTGCTGTCCAGTCCCGCGCCAATATCTTGGTGGCGGGCGGCACCTCGACCGGCAAGACCACGCTGACCAATGCGCTGCTCGCCGAGGTGGCGAAGACGGCGGATCGCGTCGTCATCATCGAGGATACGCGCGAGCTGCAATGCGCCGCGCCCAACCTTGTCGCCATGCGGACGAAAGACGGCGTGGCGACGCTTTCCGATCTGGTCCGTTCCTCGCTGCGCCTGCGCCCCGACCGCATCCCCATCGGCGAGGTGCGCGGTTCCGAAGCCCTCGACCTTCTGAAAGCGTGGGGCACGGGGCACCCCGGCGGGATCGGCACCATCCATGCCGGCACCGGTATCGGTGCGCTGCGCCGCCTTGAACAGCTCATCCAAGAGGCTGTCGTCACCGTCCCGCGCGCGCTGATCGCCGAGACCATCAACTTTGTTGCCGTCCTATCCGGGCGTGGTTCCGCGCGCCGGCTGGCCGAACTCGCCCGCGTCGAGGGGCTGGGGCCGGACGGCGACTACCGCATCATCCAAGCCAACCCCAACACAGGAGAATCTTCATGATCCGCACGTTTTCGCGCGGCTATCGCTTCGCCGCGACCGCCGCATCCGCCCTTGCCTTCAGCCTCATGCTCGCCCCGGCCGCCCATGCGTCCGGTTCGTCGATGCCATGGGAAGCGCCCCTCCAAAGCATCCTGCAATCAATTGAGGGGCCGGTCGCCAAGATCATCGCTGTCATCATCATCATCGTGACCGGCCTGACTTTGGCCTTCGGCGATACGGGCGGCGGCTTTCGAAAGCTGATCCAGATCGTGTTCGGCCTGTCTATTGCCTTCGCGGCGTCGAGCTTCTTCCTGTCGTTCTTCTCGTTCGGCGGCGGGGCGCTCATCTGATGGCGGCCGGCCTTGAACAACTCGACGCGGTGCCGGGATTTTCAATCCCGGTCCACCGGGCATTGACCGAGCATATCCTGCTCGGCGGCGCACCGCGCTCCATCGCGATTCTGAATGGGACGCTGGCCGGGGCCGTGGGCCTCGGCCTGCGCCTTTGGCTGGTCGGCCTCGCCATATGGGCCATCGGCCATTTCGCGGCCGTATGGGCGGCGAAGCGTGACCCCCTCTTTGTCGAGGTCGGGCGGCGGCATCTGCGCATCCCGGCTTTTCTGGCAATTTGAGGGAGGCGCGTCGATGATGAACCTTGCCGAATATCGCCGCACCGCCGCCCGGCTCGCCGACTATCTGCCATGGGCCGCATTGCTCGGCTCCGGCGTCGTCTTGAACAAGGACGGCAGTTTTCAGAGGACGGCGAAGTTTCGCGGTCCCGATCTGGATTCCGCCGTCGCGGCCGAGCTGGTCGCCGTCGCCGGCCGCATCAACAATGCCGTGCGCCGTCTCGGCTCCGGCTGGAGCATCTTCGTCGAGGCGCAGCGCAGCGAGGCCGCGACCTATCCCGGCAGCACGTTTCCCGATGCCGCATCGGCGCTGGTCGATGCAGAGCGCAAGGCCGGTTTCGAGGAAGCAGGCACGCATTTCGTGTCGGGCTACTTCCTGACCTTCCTCTGGCTGCCCCCGGCCGAGGAAGCGGCCCGCGCGGAAACATGGCTCTACGAGGGCCGGGAGAAAACGGGCGTTGACCCATGGGAGCTGCTGCGCGGCTTCATCGACCGCACCGACCGCGTGCTGGCCTTGCTCGACGGGTTCATGCCCGAGTGCCGTTGGATGGATGACGGCGCGACGCTGACCTATCTCCATTCCACCATCTCGACCAACCGGCATCGCGTGCGCGTGCCGGAGGTGCCGATGCACCTCGACGCGCTGCTTGCCGACCAGCCTTTGACCGGCGGGCTGGAGCCGCGCCTTGGCGCCGCACATCTGCGCGTGCTGACCATCGTGGGATTCCCGACCGCGACCACGCCGGGCCTGCTCGACGAGATGAATCGGCTGCCGTTCCCCTACAGGTGGAGCACCCGCGCGATCCTGCTCGACAAGACCGATGCGACCCGGCTGCTAACCCGCATCCGCCGTCAGTGGTTCGCCAAGCGCAAGAGCGTCGCCGCGATTCTGAAAGAAGTGATGACCAACGAGGCGTCCGCGCTTGTGGATACCGATGCCGCCAACAAGGCGCTCGACGCCGACATGGCGTTGCAGGAACTCGGCGCGGACGTGGCGGGCATGGCCTACGTCACGGCGACCGTCACCGTTTGGCATGCCGACCCGCGCATTGCCGACGAGAAGCTGCGCCTGGTCGAGAAGATCGTTCAGGGCCGCGACTTCACCGCCATGGCCGAGAGCGTCAACGCGGTTGACGCATGGCTCGGCAGCCTGCCCGGACACGCCTACGCGAACGTGCGGCAGCCACCCATCAGCACTTTGAATCTCGCCCACATGATTCCGCTATCAGCGGTGTGGGCGGGGCCGGAACGGGACGAGCATTTCGGTGCGCCCCCTTTGCTCTTTGGAAAGACCGAAGGCTCAACCCCGTTCCGGTTGTCTTTGCATGTTGGCGACGTGGGACACACCCTTGTCGTCGGCCCCACCGGCGCAGGCAAATCCGTGCTGCTCGCCCTCATGGCGCTCCAGTTCCGCCGCTATGCAGGATCGCAGGTGTTTGCCTTCGACTTCGGCGGCAGCATCAGGGCGGCCGCGCTCGCCATGGGCGGCGACTGGCACGATTTGGGTGGCGGGCTGACCGATGGGGCCGAGGCATCCGTATCGCTCCAGCCGCTTGCCCGCATCCACGACGCCTATGAACGCGCATGGGCGGCGGACTGGATCGCAGCCATCCTCATGCGGGAAGGCATCGCCATCACGCCCGAGGTGAAGGAACATCTTTGGACGGCGCTGACTTCGCTCGCATCAGCGCCGGTCGAAGAACGCACCATCACCGGCCTTGCGGTGCTGCTGCAATCCAACGATCTGAAACAGGCGCTCCGGCCGTTCTGCGTCGGCGGTGCCTATGGCCGGTTGCTCGACGCCGAGGCAGAGCACTTGGGATCGGCGGACGTGCAGGCGTTCGAGATCGAGGGCCTTGTCGGGACCGGCGCGGCCCCGGCCGTGCTCGCCTATCTGTTCCATCGCATCGGCGACCGGCTCGACGGCCGCCCTACGCTGCTCATCATCGACGAGGGTTGGCTTGCGCTGGACGATGAAGGTTTCGCCGGCCAGCTCCGCGAATGGCTGAAAACGCTACGCAAGAAGAACGCCAGCGTCATCTTCGCCACGCAAAGCCTGTCCGACATCGACGGCAGCAACATCGCGCCCGCGATTATCGAAAGCTGCCCCACGCGGCTCCTACTGCCGAACGAGCGGGCCATCGAACCGCAGATCACCGAGATTTACAGGCGGTTCGGATTGAATGACAGGCAGATCGAAATCCTCGCACGGGCCACGCCCAAACGGGATTACTACTGCCAGTCGCGGCGCGGCAATCGCCTGTTCGAGCTTGGCCTGTCCGAAGTCGGCCTCGCGCTCTGCGCCGCATCCGCCAAGTCCGACCAGACGCTCATTGCGCAGATCGTCGCCGAGCACGGCCGCGACGGCTTCCTCGCGGCGTGGCTACGGGTGCGCGGCGTCGATTGGGCGGCCGACCTGATCCCAAACCTCACCAATCTTGCCGACCGAGCGTAATCCGCCGCGCCGGGCCGGCTCGATACTCACCCCACACAGGAGATTCTTCCATGACCTATTTCAGAATGGCTTCGGCCCTCGCACTGGCGCTTGCCGTGCCCGTCGCGCTTTCGCCGATGGCGGCGGCACCGGCTCACGCCCAGCTTTTCGGTCGGATCGTCTATGACCCGTCCAACTACGCGCAGAACGTGCTTACGGCCGCCCGCACGCTGGAGCAGATCAACAACCAGATCACCTCGCTCCAGAACGAGGCGCAGATGCTCATCAATCAGGCCCGCAATCTGGCGAGCCTGCCATATTCCTCGCTCCAGCAGCTTCAGCAGAGCGTTCAGCGCACGCAGCAGCTTCTCGGCCAAGCGCAGAACATCGCGTTCGAAGTCGGCCAGATCGACCAAGCGTTCCAGCAGCGTTATGGCAATGTCTCGCTTTCGGCGACCGACGCCCAGCTTGTCGCGGATGCGCGCTCGCGTTGGGAGAACACGGTCGGCGGCTTGCAGGACGCTATGCGCGTGCAGGCTGGGGCGGTCGGCAATATCGACAGCAACCGTGCCGAGATGGCCGCCCTTGTCGGCCAGAGCCAAGGCGCGACCGGGGCATTGCAGGCGACGCAGGCCGGCAACCAGCTTCTCGCGCTTCAATCGCAACAGCTTTCCGACCTCATCGCGGTCATCTCTGCGAACGGCCGCGCCAATGCACTGACCGAAGCAGAGCGCGCGACTGCTGCCGAACAGGGCCGCATCCAGCGCGAGCGGTTCCTGACGCCCGGCACCGGCTACCAGCCCGGCAACGCGCGGATGTTCAACAACGGCAACAATTGACGGGGAGGCTCGCCATGGACGGCAAGATGCTGGCCCGGCTCGGGGGCGTGGTGTTCGTCGCCATCGCCGTCACGGCGACCGCAATCGACATGACGCGGAAGGACGAACCTTCCGCGTCACCCCCAGCGCCGGCCCTACAGCCGCCGACTGACCCGCTGCGCGAGAACCTGCGCCGTTGCCAGCGGCTCGGCGAGGCGGCGGTGAATGACGGCGACTGCCTCGCTGCATGGGCAGAATCCCGCGACCGCTTCCTTGGCCGCCCGCCAGCGCCCGCCGCACCGCAATCCAGCGAAGGGCGCTGACCATGGGCAACACGGGCGTCATCGACAATTTTCTCGGGGTTTTCACCTCCTATATCGACAGCGGATTCGGCCTGCTCGGCGGCGAGGTGGCCTTCATCGCCACAACGCTGATCGTTATCGACGTGACGCTCGCCGCGCTGTTTTGGGCATGGGGCGCGGATGACGACATCATCGCGCGACTGGTGAAGAAGACCCTGTTCGTGGGCGTCTTCGCCTACATCATCAGCAATTGGAATAATCTGGCCCGCATCGTTTTCGAGAGCTTCGCCGGTCTTGGCCTGATGGCGTCGGGCACCGGCTTTTCCGTCGAAGACCTGATGCGGCCCGGCCGCGTCGCGCAGACCGGCCTCGACGCCGGCCGCCCGCTGCTCGATTCCATTTCCGACCTTATGGGCTGGATCGCCTTCTTCGAGAACTTCATCCAGATCGCGTGCCTGCTGTTTGCATGGGCGCTGGTGGTGGTGGCCTTCTTCATCCTCGCCATCCAGCTCTTTGTCACCCTGATCGAGTTCAAGCTGACCACGCTCGCCGGCTTTGTGCTGATCCCCTTCGGCCTGTTCGGCAAGACCGCGTTCATGGCCGAGCGCGTGCTTGGCAACGTGGTGTCGTCCGGCATCAAGGTTCTGGTGCTCGCCGTCATCATTGGCATCGGCAGCACCTTGTTTTCGCAGTTCACGGCCGGTTTCGGCGGCCAGACTCCGAGCATCGACGACGCCATGGCGATTGTGCTGGCAGCCCTGTCGCTGCTCGGCCTCGGCATCTTCGGTCCCGGTATCGCCAACGGCATCGTCTCGGGTGGCCCGCAGCTCGGCGCGGGCGCGGCCGTTGGCACGGGGCTCGCCGCCGGCGGCATGGTGCTTGCCGGCGGTGCGGCTGCTGGCGGCGGTGCCATGCTTGCCGCGAAGGGCGGCGCTGCTGCCCTGTCTGGTGGAGCCGCGGCCGTTCGCGGCGGCGCGACAGCCGCGGGCGCGGCGACCGCTGCATATAGCCTTGGCTCGCTCGGCCAGACCGGCGCGGCAGGCGTTGCTTCCGGCCTTGGCGGTGTTGCACGCGCCGCAGGCTCGGCCGCTATCTCCCCGCTCAAGCGTGCTGCCTCCAGCGCAACATCCCAAGCAAGCGAAAGCGTCAAGTCCAGCTTCTCCGCTGGCGCAAAGGCCGGTTTCGGCGTGACGGGCGGCAGCTCCACGATGGGCACGGTCGGCGGCGCAAGCGCCGAACCCGCAGCCGCGCCATCCAGCCCGGCCGGCAGCCCCCCGGCTTGGGCGCAGCGGATGCAGCGCCGGCAGGCAATCAACCACGGCACCACCATGACAGCCCATGCCGTCCGCTCCGGCGACAGCCACGGCTCCGGTTCCTCCGTCAACCTTTCCGAAAGTGACCGCTCATGAGCATCTTCAAACGACCAGCAACCCATTACGGCAAATCGCCGGAACCCGAGACGCCCTATCAGAAGGCCGCGCAGGCTTGGGACGAGCGTATCGGCTCGGCCCGCGTGCAGGCGAGGAACTGGAGGCTCATGGCCTTCGGCTCCCTGATCCTTTCGGCCGGCTTCGCCTCGGCGCTAGTGTGGCAGTCCGCACGCGGGACCGTGGTGCCTTGGGTGGTGCAGGTCGATAATCTCGGACAGGCGCAAACCGTCGCGCCGGCCGTGGCCGACTATCGCCCGACCGATCCGCAGATCGCTTTCCATCTCGGCCGCTTCATCGAGCAGGTCCGCGCGATCCCGGCCGACGCGATCATTGTCCGCCAGAACTGGCTTCGGGCGTATGAGTGGACCACGGATCGCGGGGCGGCGGCGTTGAACGACTACGCAAGGGCGAACGATCCCTTCACGCGCGTCGGTCGTCAGCAGGTCGCCGTCGAGGTCTCTAGCGTCATCCGGGCGTCTCCCAACAGCTTCCGCGTGGCGTGGACCGAACGCCATTTCGAGAACGGCCAGCTTTCCACCACGGAACGATGGACGGCCATCCTCACCATCGTCATCCAGCCCCCGCGCGACGCCGAGCGCCTGCGCGCCAATCCTTTGGGCATCTACGTCAACGCAATTTCGTGGTCGCGGGAGATGAGCCAATGAGGACGATCACCCGCACCCCGACAATCGCGGCCTTGCTGCTTTCGGCTACCATGCTCGCAGGCTGCGCCACTAACCGGACGCCGCAATTCAGCTACGACGCCAGCGTGCCACCGCTGCCGACCGTTCAGGCGGCGGCGACCGACAACACGCCCCGGCCGCTGCATGTGCCCCCGGCATGGACCGTGGCGCGCGGCGGCACCGCCGCCGGCACGCCGACCGGCCGCGTCGAGAACGCCAACGCCGCTGCCCGCGTCGAGCCGCGCCGGGAAGGTTACTATAACGCGATCCAGATTTATCCGTGGTCGGAAGGCGCGCTCTATCAGGTCTATGCCGCAGTCGGGCAGATCACGACCATTGCGCTGGAGCCGGGCGAGAGCCTGACCAGCGCGGGGCCGATCGCGGCCGGCGACACCGCCCGCTGGGTCATCGGCGATACGGAATCCGGTTCGGGCGCAAACCGCCGCGTCCATATCCTCGTGAAGCCGACGCGCCCGGACATTTACACCAACCTCGTCGTCACCACCGACCGGCGCACCTACATGATCGAGCTGCGCGCGCGGGACTCGCTCTACATGCCTGCCGTCGCATGGGCCTATCCCGCACCGCCTGCCGGCCAGCGCCAGACCGTTCCGGCCGCGCCCGTCGTCCCGGCCGAGGCTGCTAGGAACTACCGCTATGGCCTGACAGGCGACAGCCCGCCATGGCGGCCCATCTCTGTCTTCGACGATGGCCGCCGCGTCTATGTCGTCTTTCCGGCCGGAATCGTGCAGGGCGAGATGCCGCCGATCTTCGTGCTCGGATCGGACGGCGAGCCGCAGATCGTCAACAGTCGAGTCCACCAGAACGTCCTGATCGTTGACCGGCTGTTCGGCACGGCCGAGCTGCGCCTTGGCAGCGGCAACCGCCAGCAGGTCGTCAGGATCGTCCGCATTAACCCGACGCAGGCCGCCGCCGCGCAGCCCGCCAGCGCGACCGGAGACTCCCCGTCATGACCGACAACACCATCACCGACACCGCTGCACCCATGCGGCTGCGCGCCGAGCCGCCCCGCGTCACCCGCCTGTCTCGCAAGATGCTGGCAGGCGTCGGAGCCGTCGCGCTGTTGGGCGTCGGCGGGGCGCTGATCTACGCGCTCCAGACCCGCGATGCGGGACCGGGCGGCGAAGAACTGTATTCCACCGAGAACCGGCCCACGGCGGACGGGCTATCCGGCCTGCCGCGCGACTACACTGGCCCGGTGCTCGGCCCGGCGCTGCCGGGCGACCTCGGCCGTCCGATCCTCGACGCCCAGAACCGAGGGCAGCCCGTCGCACCGCCTACGATGGCGACCCCCGCCGTCGATCCCGACGAACAGCGCCGTCTCGCCGAGGAAGAAGCCGCGCGCTTGAGCAACGTGTTTTTTCAGTCCGGGCCGCGCACGGGAACACCAGCCGGAACGGCCATGCCCGGCCTTGCCGGTCTCGGCCTCGGCGGACAGCCCGCGACGCAGAACCGGCACGCGGCGTTCCTCAATGGACCCGTGGACCGGCAGACCGTCGCCCCGGATCGTGTCACGCCGCCAGCCTCGCCCTACATCCTTCAGGCCGGGGCCGTGATCCCGGCCGCGCTTATCACCGGCATCAGGTCCGATCTTCCGGGCCAGATCACAGCGCAAGTGACCGAGAACGTCTATGACAGCCCAACCGGCTCGCTGCTCCTGATCCCGCAGGGAACGCGCATCATCGGCCAATATGATGATGGCGTGACCTTCGGCCAGCGCCGCGTGTTGCTGGTGTGGAACCGCCTGATCCTGCCGGGCGGCCGTTCCATTGTTCTGGAGCGCCTGCCCGGCGCAGATGCCAGCGGTTACGCCGGCCTTGAGGATGGTGTTGATTATCACTGGTGGGATCTGATGAAAGCCGCAGGGCTGTCCACGCTGCTCGCAGTCGGCACGGAGCTGGCGACCAGCGACGAGGACCGGCTTATCCGGGCCATCCGCGACGGGGCGCAGGATACCGTCAATCAGGCGGGCCAGCAGATCGTCCAGCGCCAGTTGCAGGTCGCGCCCACGCTGACCATCCGGCCGGGGTTCCCGGTTCGCATCATCGTAACCCGCGACCTTGTGTTCGAGCTGACAGGAGGTTGACCATGACCAAGCTGAAACTCGGCCCGCTGCCCGACGACAAGCCCGTCAAGGTGACGGTGGAGCTTCCTGCGCCGCTCCACCGCGATCTGGTCGCCTATGCCGAGGTGCTGGCCCGCGAGAGCGGCCAGCCCGCCGCCGATCCCGTCAGGCTGATCGTGCCCATGCTGGAGCGGTTCATCTCAACGGATCGCGGTTTCGCGAAGGCACGGCGTCAGACAAAATTAAAATCTGTTTAAGGCGAGCACTTATCAGTTCCACCGAATGTAATCGGCTGACAGTCGCTTGAAATCCGTGCTGGTCGCGCATGCAGGATTCGTATCAATATTATCGACGAGGTAGGTCATGCACTCAATCAGCCGTTGGTTTATTACATTGGCGCGAGCAGCTTCCAGAGCTTGCTTGGCCTGCGTGCGGCATATCGAGCGACCCAACTGCCCGGAAACCTCGTAGTGCGTGAACGCAGCCATAACATGCGGTGCGAACTTGTCACCGACGAGGTTTAGGATGGCATCGTAGTAGCGCTTTCCACCCGGTGAAACGCCATTGTTGTAAGACACACCCCTGCCGATCCGGCAAAGTAGCACCGTTTTGAAAAGGCGTTCGGCAAGATTGTCGAATATCGAGTTTTGATCCGGGACGTAGGACCAAAGGTTGGCGGCAACCGGAGCCTCATGATGAAAATTGTCCCAACCGTTATGCTTATCCAGTAGCTCCGTAATCAGCGTATCGACTATAACGAGGCGTTCAGACGGGGAACGATATGCATTTCCAGAAACTAGAGCAAAGAATTGCTCCCCGAGCGTATATTTATCCTTGTAAAGATTGGTATTGTATCCTTCCAGCACGATCCCAAGCCGATAGCGTGGTTCATCCGCACAGGTATTCCAGAGCGCAGGCGCGAGGATCGCGATATTCTTTCGAACTCCTGGGTCAGTATCCGGGGCGACATAGATTCCGAAAACAGTCCTCAGCAGACTTCCGCATAGGTGGCTTGGCAGTTCTGTGAAGCGGCGTTCAATGGTCTGTTTCGTCGCTGGGTCGAGCGGAGCCGTATGGCCTTTGAGGTTCGCAATAAATGCCTGAACTTGAAGCGCCGCTTCGGTTGGCCGGTCGTTTAGAACGTCCTGCACACAGGTCTGCAACCAACCTAGTAGCTCGAAGGCATTGATATTGTAGTTGGTTGGATGGGATATTCCGATATCGTTCCGCATATCTAATATATGCTTGAGTTTCTTGTATGTTGTATCGGATATAAGCTCAAGTTTTCGGCATGTATCAAGGAGAACGGCATCCTTGAGAGCTGGAAGATCATTTTCAGTCTTGTAGAATTCGCGCGTTTTATTGCCGCCAACAGCGGCATCGAAGAAAATGTCGAGGCCATAAAGGGACGCCTTCTTCCGAAGATCGATCACAACCTCGTTCCAGATCGCATTGAGGGCATAGTCGAACAGGCCAGAACCGGCCCCGATCACAAACTTTGATAGATATCGCGCGTCGCGCTTGACCTCCGCCGGTAACGACTGAAGGTATCCGGGAAGGTTGCTTGCGATGATCGAGCGCTCGGCCGGGTCCGCCATGATGTTCTCATGGGGAAGCCCCACATCACGCAGGAAGTCCACTAGACGCTGGGCCTGTGGATCGACAAGGCTATTTGCAGTGGTGGTCGTAATGTTGCTGTTCATCAACAGGGCCTAAATCACATGACTGCGTTGCTATGAATCGCTGCCACAGTATCCACTAGAACAAGACAAGGCGAGACACCAATCGTCAGGGGTGCCGCCAGCGCATAGGCGCAAATGCGGCACGCTACAGGCCGCCGACAGCCCTCCATTGTTCGCCTAATTCCGGGGCTTAGAGCGCCCCGTAATCCACCACAACCAAGGAGGATTCCATGTGCGCAGAGCGCCACCGTGCCCGCAAAGGACGACCGCGACAGCCCGTCCCCGAGACACTTCCCGACGATCTTTTCGACTATGCCGACGAACCTACGCCGGACGGCCGGGAACGGCGCAGGTCGCCGCTTCGCATCGTCGATGTGGAGACGCTGCCGGTCTTCGACGACTGGCCCGAGAAGGTGCCAGTCACCGAGGAAGAACTGCAAATCTTCGAGCGGTATTTTGGCGACGTGCTCGACCGGCTGTTCGGCCCCGTCGACGCCGATCCCGATAATCAGGACTTGCAATCGTTATCCTCAGATGATAACAGTGAGTCATGAGCGAGGATCGTAACCCGAGCCTCGACACGCTTCTGGACCTCGACGGACAGGTGCTCGTTATCGATCCCGAGGGCGGCCATTGGGTGAAGTTCATCGTCACCCGCGTTCCGGCATCGCCGGAGAAGCCGCATGGCCTCGATTACTCGCTCACGCTTCACGGGCCTTCGGGCGAACGGCTGGTCGGCTTCGATAATGCTCACCCGGTCGGCCGGGGCAGGCGCGGCGAGCCGATGGACCACCGGCACCGCCTCCAGACCGTGAAGCCCTACGCCTACGAGGACGCGGCCACGCTGCTGGCCGACTTCTGGCAGGCGGTGGACGCGGTGTTGAAGGAGCGAGGCGTAACATGACCACATTGAAAGTCGGGATTGCCGACTATGAGGAAATGAAGGCCCGCACCATGCGGATCGCGCGCGGCGAAGAAAAGCCGGCGATGGACGATCCGAAGGTGTGGTTCACATCCATGGAATCCTTCGCGCAGCTTCTATCCAGTGGGAACCGCGAGTTGCTGCGCGTCATCGACGAGCAGTCGCCCGGCTCGCTTGAGGAATTGTCGCGGATCACGGGGCGGGCGAAGCCTAACCTGTCCCGAACCCTCAAGAAGATGGCGAGCTACGGCCTTGTCCGCATGGACCCCGGCGAGGGCCAGAAGCTCGTGCCCAAGGTGCTGCATGATCGTGTCGAGCTGGCCTTGCCCTTGCTCGAACGCCGCGCAGCGAAAGGAGGCCGGTGATGAACATTCAGTCCCCACACGTCGCCCTGCGCGCCGCGCTCTACCTTCGCGTCTCCACGACGCGGCAGGCCGAGCATGACGTGTCGATCCCCGACCAGCGCAAGCAGGGCGAAGCCTATTGCGCGTCGCGCGGCTATCAGCTTGTCGAAACCTTCGTGGAAGCCGGTGCTTCGGCCACAAATGACCGCCGCCCCGAGTTTCAACGGATGATCGAGGCCGGCACGTCCAAGCCCGTGCCCTTCGATGTTGTCGTGGTCCATTCGTTCAGCCGCTTCTTCCGCGATCACTTCGAGCTGGAGTTCAACGTCAGGAAGCTCGCCAAGAACGGCGTCAAGCTGGTGTCCATTACGCAGGAAATGGGCGACGACCCCATGCACGTCATGATGCGGCAGATCATGGCGCTGTTCGACGAATACCAGTCGAAGGAGAACGGCAAGCACGTCATGCGGGCCTTGAAGGAGAACGCCCGGCAAGGCTTCTGGAACGGCTCGCTGCCGCCCATCGGCTACCGCGTCGTTGATGCCGAGCAGCGCGGAGCGAAGATGAAGAAAAAGCTGGAAATCGACCCACTACACGCCGACACCGTGCGGCTGATCTTCCGCCTTGCGTCGGAAGGCGACGGCACCTCCGGCCCCATGGGCGTCAAGAATATCGTCAATCACCTGAACAAGCATCGCATGTTCACGCGCAACGGCGGGCGTTGGGGCATCGGCCAGCTTCACCGCGTCCTGACCCGACGCACCTATATTGGCGAGCATCGCTTCAATCGCCGCTCCAAAAAGGGCGTGGTGAAGCCCGAGGAAGAAATCGTCACTGTCGCGGTGCCGCCCCTCATCGACCTTGAGATATTCGAGGCCGTGCAGAATCGGTTGAAGGTCAACAATCCGAAGGTGACGCCGCCGCGTGTCGTCAGCGGCCCGAACCTGCTGACGGGCATTTGCCATTGCGGCAATTGCGGAGGCGCGATGACGCTGCGCACCGGCAAGAACGGCCGCTATCGCTATTATGCCTGCTCGATTCGGGCACGGCAGGGCGACACCGGCTGCAAAGGCCGCGCGATCCCGATGGACAAGCTCGACCGCATGGTGGTGACGCATATTGAGGAAAGGTTACTCGACCCCGAGCGGATCGAAGACGTGCTCGCCTCGCTTCTGGATCGCCGGCAGGAGGGCGTCGAGCGGCGCAGCCAGCATATCGCCGAGTTGAACCATCGCGCGGCCGAGGCCGACAACCGCCTCAAGCGCCTCTACGATGCCATAGAAGCTGGTTCGCTCGACCCGGCCGAGTCTTCCCTTGGCGAGCGCATCGCCGGCCTCACGGCGCTTAGGGATCAGGCGCGGGCCGATGCCACGCGGATCGAAGCCATGCTCGCAAGCTCCACCCACCAGCGTCTCACAGGGGCAGCCGTGCGGGAACTGGCGAGCGAAGCACGCACCCGGCTCCGGCTTGGAAAGGGCGGCTATCGGCGGGAACACGTCCGGGCCTTTGCCCAGCACGTCGAGGTCGCAGACGACGCAATCTACATCAAAGGAAACAAAAACATCCTCTTGAGGACGCTGGTAGCCACTAAGGGAGGGAAATCGGCGGGAATCGGCGTTCCCGGTTCTATACCGAAGTGGCGGAGAGGGGGGGATTCGAACCCCCGATAGACTTGCGCCTATGCCGCATTTCGAGTGACGCTTGTTCCTGTTTTCCTGAGTTGGCTCGGATTGGATCGGGTTAGATAGTGCGCGGATTTTCAATGAGTTCTCGTTTTCTCGGATTGGATCGGCGTCGATCCCGTTTGCCTCGGTTTGCCGACTCGTGGTGACTTGGCGGCGACACCAACCGGGAAGTCACCATGCCGAAGCTCACAAAGAGGGTGGTGGATGCCACCGTGCCGGACCCCGCCCGCAAGGTTATGGTGTGGGATGCGGAGCTGAAGGGCTTCGGCCTGCGGGTGACGCCTGCCGGGGTGAAGTCCTATGTGGTGAGCTACCGCACGCAGCAGGGCATCAAGCGTGAACTGACCATCGGCAAGCACGGCTCGCCCTGGACCTGCGAGATGGCACGGGAGAAAGCCCGCCAAGCGCTCTACGACATCGCCAACGGCAACGATCCTCTTGGCGAGAAGGAAGCCGCACGGCAGACCGTGACGGTGGCAGACCTTGCCGAGGTGTATCTGAAGGAAGGCCCGGCTGCGCGACCGAACAAGAAGCCTCGATCCTGGGAGACGGACGCGGCCTTGCTAAATGCTCATGTGCTCCACCTGCTGGGAAAGAAGCCGGTGAAGGGCCTGACCAGGGCCGACGTGGAGCGCTTCCAAGCGGATGTTGCGGACGGAAAGACGGCGCGGCCCACAGAGGCGAAGAAGGGCCGCAAGAAGGTGCTGGGAGGCAGGGGCGTTGCCGCGCGCGCTACAGCGACCCTCAAGGCCATGCTCAGCTTCGCCCACAATCGCGGGATCATCGCGACCAACCCGGGGGCAGGCGTGAAGCTCTTCAGCCAGCAGAAGCTGGAACGCTTCCTTTCCGCGAAGGAGGTGGAGGGCCTTGCCGAAGCCATCAACGCCATGGAAGAGGCGTGTGAACTCACGAGCGCCTTCGCCGCCCTGTTTCGTCTCCTGCTGCTCACGGGATGCCGCCGCAGCGAGATCGAGAACCTTCAATGGGATTGGATCGACTTCGAGCGCGGTCTGATCCGGTTTCCGGACAGCAAGACCGGCGCCAAGGTCACGCCCTTGCCGGGGGCAGCGGTGGAGGTGTTGAAGGGCATCCCACGGCGCAACGCTGACAACTATGTGATCGCCGGCACACGCGGGAAGTGGGGCCGCATCTCGGCAACCCCTGGTGCTTGGCAGCGGGTGCGGGAGCGCGCCGGCTTGACGGGACTGCGCCTTCACGACCTGCGACACACCTTCGCCTCTTTCGCTGTGGCTGACGGCGCGTCCCTATTCATCGTCGGCAAGGTGCTGGGGCACAAGCAGGCCAGCACCACCGAGATTTATGCGCACCTTCAGGATGATCCCTTGAAAGCCGTGGCGGACCGCACCGCCGGAAAGATCGCGGAGGCGATGAGGGGCGGGAAGAAGCGCGAGCCTGAAGGGTGATTTCATCCCCGGCATCATCGTTTTCGCGGTGTTACAGGTGTTACAGGTGTTACAGCGTTGATATGTAATGGATAAAATCTGTAACACCTGCCCCGGCATGAGGTGTTACAGGTGTTACAAGCTGGCAGTGGGCGCCCCCCCCCCCGCCCCCCGGCAGAGGCTAATGCGTCGCAAGGTGCATTGAGAAAATAAAAGCCCCACCTTGGGGGCGGGGCTGTCAATCCTTGGGGTGGGGGGCTTTGGCCAAGCCGCTCATCACTCGCCGGGGTGGAGGTGATGTTTGTCGGCTCGCCCCGTCAGCCAATAGGCGATGGCGCCCACAGCCAAGAGAGCGACGGGGGCGACATAGAGCAGAAAGGTTGATGCGCTCATGGTTGAAGCCTCCGTAGAGTGCGCCGTGCAAAATAGTGTAGGGCCGAACCGCTGCAAATCCAAATCACAGCGCTGAGCAGGAAGCGCCAGCCTCCACCAGCGTGATCGTATCCACCCACGCCATAGAAGGCAGCGGCGGCCGGCACGATAATCCCCGCGACCACGGCAGCCGAAGCCATGGTGTTGAACCAATTCGCGGTGAGCTTCACCTGTTCATTGTGGATCAGGCTCATTCCGCCGAACCCTCACCATAGGCAGCAGCATCACCGGCTTTGGTAATGCGATAGCCGGCCTCATTGGTCACAGGCGAGTTCACCCACACAATCCAGCCATCTTGTACCATGGCATCGAACGTTGCCTTGCCGACACCGGGGAAGGCGCTCGGGGCCTCAATGCAGTCCCCCACGAAGTGCTGAAGAACCTTCAGTTCGCGCTGGCTCGGCTTTTTCATTCCGGCTTCTCCTTCCTCAACCTCACCCCTGGCCCCTCTCGGCAATCTCGCGCCTAGGCGTCCCTGACGCGGGCTTGTGCAATTAATTGCACGCGGCGCCCGCCCGGGCACTCATCCTCGGTCCTTCAGCCTCACGCGCCGCCTTCCCGGTCCCGTGCTCCATCCGGATCAACGATCTTCTCCAGATCATCGATGGCGCTGCGCATCAGGCGAATGAGCTGCCATGGCGATTGGTGCGATGCGGCATCCCATTCCTCATCTGACATGATTTGACCGAAGCTGTGCTCAAGCCTCCGGACGATCTCCGCGTTTAATGAGTTCACGCGCGCCGCGGCCATGAGCTTCTCATGCAGCTCCTGGGGCAGCCTAAGCGTGATGCGAACGAAATCGTCCTGTCGTGCCATGCGCCCCGATAGCACCAAATTAGTGCCAAGAGAAGCTTGACACCATTTTAGTGTCGCATCATCGTGACACCAAATTGGTGGAGGAAAAATTGAGCAAACCGGAGAAACGTGCGGGGCTTATGGTCAGGCTGCCGCCTGATGTGAAGCTCTGGATTGAAACGGAATCAAAGCGGAACGGCAGTTCCCAAAACAGTGAGGTCATTCGTGCCGTCCGCTCCCGAATGACCTACCAGCAGGCTGAAAAGCGGGACTGACCCCGAAACACTATTAGGAGCAACCCAATGCCCAAGCACCCCTTGGCGGCAAACGCCACCCCTATGCCTGAAGCCCGCATCGCGGCGGCCATCAAGGAAATCAAGTCCGCCCTCGCGGAGATCTACCCCGGCCGCTACATCACCTCGCGCGCCGCAATCCGCGACAATGACGCGAGCATCGCCGTGGGCGCCTCCTTCTTCAAGGATGACGTGGCCATGGCCGGCTTTGTCAGCCGTGACTTTCTGGAGCGCCTCGACCGAGGCGAGATCGGCGCCCGCGCGGAAAAAAATTCTTCGATACGCTCTGAGACGGAACTGACAGAACTGACAAAACCTCCCTCCGAGAATTCCGGGAACGCTAAGGGGAGGCACGGCAATGGCTGACCTAGAGAAGATTGAAGCCGCCGTTGCCGCCTTGATGCGCCCTATTGAAGAGCTGGGAATGCATGCGGCGGAGCAGTTCGCGGCTCGTGTGGCGGAGGGCTGGCGGGCCGATTCGTTCGAGCGCGGACACGACCCTTACGCTCGGGCGGTGGAGGAACTGAGGAGGATTGTGCGCGAGCTTCTGAGCGCACACCCCGGCGTGCCGCCAGACATCATCAAGCACGCGGAGGACATCATTGAAGACGCCTTCGTTGCGCGCTCTGTCGAGCTGATGTACCTGGCGGCGGCAGCTCCGCAGGGGAGTGGGTGAATCCGCTAAGTGATTGAATTAGTTCCGAGGTCGGTATTCCGACCTCGGCTTTCCCTTGGGCTCGTGCGCATGGCGGAATGGGCGGTGCGGATGGCGCGGGGTGGATAGCTGGAAATGTCTGGTGTTAGTTGGCGGATGAAAACTTGCGCTTGCCAACTCACCACACATCGAGGTACATCGAAGTAGGCACCCGCACACTTCGGATGACAATATGAGCATTTTCAATGCCGAATTCACAACCGGACAGGTGATCGCCGCCGCCGACGTGACCAATTCCGCCCTTCAGACGTGGATCAAGCGCGGCCTGATTGTCGGACACAAGAACCACCAAATCGACATGCCAGGAACCCCTGGCATCAAGCGCAAATTCTCTTTTTTCAACGTGATGGAAATCGCCATCGCCAAGGGGCTCATTGACCTGGGCGTAGAACTCACCGACGCGTTCCACCACGCATCGATGTTTGCGCACACGGGTGACGAAGAGCGGAATCCGTCTCTGCTGTTCCGCGATCCGGGCTTCACTCTTCTTTGTGTCGCCGGTCCGAAAGCAACGGAAGTTCTTTGGATGCCGGGCACAGATGTTACTGCAACGATCCGAACGAACCTTCATCATCCGCTTGGGTGGGTCACTCTTGAGGTGAACAATGTATTCGACCGGGTGACCACCTCCCTGGGGTATCACCCGGAAGCCGTCCTTACTGAGTGTTATGGGGAGAACAACTGACCCATGGAAGCGATCAACCTCCCGCCCCACCTCCGCAAGCCTCGCCTCCGGCGCTGGGAGGCGTGCGAATATTTGGAGTTGAAGCATGGCATCGGCTTGCGGCCGGCCACCCTGGCCAAGATGGCGTGCACTGGCAGCGGCCCGCCGTTCCAGAAGTCGGTTCGCACCCCGCTTTATCCCTCCGACGAACTCGACAAGTGGGCTGAACGGCGCCTCGGGAACGTCCGCAACAGCACTTCGGAGGACCGCTGAAATGGACGAACTCAACAAATGGCTCCGAAACGGCAGTGTCTGCATGAACTGCCGCTTTCATCACAAGACTTGGCCTGACGATAAGTATTCACACGGCGAATGCCGGAGGCGCGATCCCCGGAGCCGAGTAGCGCGGTGGCCGGTGGCCCGTTTCCACGACTGGTGCGGCGAGTTCTCGAAGGCGGAAAACCAAAAGCGCACGACGAGCGAAAGGAAGTGAGCCTATGCCCAAAAAGAAAACCGCCGCCCCGACTGGCATCGGGAACGGCGGCAGCACTCAGAAAAACTCAACGAGCACTTTCAACCATGCAACGGCTTTGGCCGCAAGCCTTTTCGTCCCGATCTACGACAACGGCAGGTTCGTGTCCCTGCGCCGCTTCGAAAGCCTCGCCGCCGCTCGCGTTGCCATGCGTCAGGGCCTCGCCGGATGATCGACTTTGCCGCCATCAACGGGGCCGCTCTGGCGACCCTGCCCTCCATCCTCGCCCGCTGGCTCCCTGGGGGCCGGCGGCAGGGAGCCGAATACGTGGTGCGCAATCCCAAGCGCGCCGACAGCCGGCCGGGCTCCTTTTCCATCAATCTGCGCTCGGGCCGGTGGAGCGACTTCGCGACGGGCGATGCGGGCGGCGACCCCGTGTCGCTCGCTGCCTACCTCTTCGACCTCACCCAGGCGGACGCCGCGCGCCGTCTCGCTGCCATGCTCAACGTGAAAGGGGGTGCTTGATGCACGCTGCCCTTGATGACGCTTTCGCCCCCCTCTCGCCGGAAGAGGCGTCCGCCTCGGAGCGGGCGGCTCCGAAGCGCGGGGAAAAGACACCCATTGTTCCCGTGCCGGCCGATGCGCCGGCGCCGGAAACGTTTCGACATCCGAAATATGGGAAGCCTGTCAAAGTATGGAAGTACCGCGATGCTTTTGAAAAGCTCATGTTCGGCGTGGCACGCTTCGAGTTTCTCGACGGCGAGGGGAAACCGTCGAAGGCCATCCTTCCGCTGACGTTCTGCGACCTGGCGAATGGGAAGACCGCCTGGCGCTCAAAGGGGATGGAGGGGCTGCGTCCACTCTTGAACCTGCCGGAAATCTCCGCCGATCCTGGTGCTGCCGTGTTGGTGGGAGAGGGCGAAAAGGTCGCTGACGCCGCCGCCGCGCTGTTCCCCGACATGGTGGCGACAACGCCCGCCCATGGCGCCAATAGCCCGCACCTCACGGACTTCAGCCCGCTCGCCGGGCGAACGGTGGTGATCGCGACCGATAATGACGACGCTGGCCAAGCCTATGGCGACAAGGTGTGCGAGCTGGCGCGCGCCGCTGGGGCCGCCCAGGTGCTCCATTTGCCGCCGGATCGCCTGGGCGCCTGGCTCTGGCAGGGCGAAGAGAAGACGTTGCGCGGCGAAGCCTTGCCGGCCGGGTGGGACATTGCCGACGCTCTGGAAGAGGGGTGGACGGCGGAGCGCGTTGCCGCGATGCGCGACGATCCCGGCTTTCTGCCGCTCTATCGCGATGCCGAAGAGCGCGAGACGCTGCGGCGGATCGAGGCCGGCGAACCTGAGGAATTCATCAAGTGGCCGTTCCGCGTCGTCTCCAATGGCGTCGAAAAGCGGGTGGAGAAGGCCGACAAGGAAACCGGCATCATCACCATCGAATGGCGGTGGTTCTGTTCGCTCCTTGAGGTGTCGGCGGAAACACGAAGCGCGGACGGTGAGGAATGGGGCCGTCTGCTGAAGATCACCGACCGCGACAAGCGCGTGAAAGATTGGGCCATGCCCATGGCGATGCTGGCCGGTGACGGCACAGCCTATCGCGAGCGTCTCCTGTCCCTGGGGCTCATCATGGCACCGGGTCGCTTCGCCCGCGATGCTCTGCACGAATACATCTCGACGGCACGCCCCGACACCAAGGCCCGATGCGTCGGGCGCGTCGGCTGGCATGGCGTCGCCTTCACCCTCAGCAACCAGACCGTGGAGCACGCCAATGGGTGAGCGGATCATTCTCCAGACCAACGGCGCGGTGGACCATGCCTTGCGGGAGGCCGGCACCTTGGAGGGCTGGCAAGAGAATATCGGCCGGTACGCGGTGGGCAATTCGCGGCTGGCGCTCGCGCTTTCGACCGCCTTCGCGGCGCCGCTGCTCTATCCTGCCGGCGCGGAGAGCGGAGGCTTTCACTTCCGGGGCGCCTCTTCCACGGGGAAGAGCACGGCGCTAGTGGTGGCGGGTTCGGCCTGGGGCGGCGGTGGCATCCGGGGCTATGTGCGCACCTGGCGCGCCACCTCCAACGGGCTCGAAGGCGTCGCGGCCATGCACTGCGACTGCCTGCTGTGCCTCGACGAGATGGGGCAGGTGGATGGACGCGAGGCTGGGCAAATCGCCTACATGCTGGCGAATGGCGTCGGCAAATCGCGTGCCGGCCGGGATGGTTCAGCGCGGCCCCCGGCCGAATGGCGCCTGCTGTTCCTCTCCAGCGGCGAGTTGAGCCTGTCCGACAAAATCGCGGAGGATGGGCGCGGCCGGAAGGTCGCCGCCGGCCAACAGGTGCGGATTGTGGACATCCCGGCCGATGCCGGCGCGGGCCATGGCCTGTTCGAGAACCTGCACGGCTTTCCTTCCGCCGATGCCTTCGCCCGGCACCTGAAGATGGCGGCCGGCGAGCACTACGGCACGCCCACCCGCGTCTTCCTGCAAACGCTGGTGAACAATTTCGACGCCATCGCGCCCACGGTGAAGGGCTATGTGGACGAGTTCATTGCCGAGAACTGCCCCAAGGCCGCCGATGGGCAGGTGAGCCGCGTTGCCGCCCGCTTCGGACTGGTGGCCGCTGGCGGGGAGATGGCGACCGCTGCCGGTGTCCTGCCCTGGCCCGAGGGTGAGGCGACGCGCGCCGCCGCCCGGTGCTTCCGGGACTGGCTCACTGCGCGGGGCGGTATCGAGCCGGCGGAAGAGACGGAAGCCATCGCGGCCGTGCGCCGCTTCATCGAGCTTCACGGCAATTCGCGCTTCGAGGCCATGGGCGAACTGGCGCCGCGCGACGGCATCGGGGCGCCCATTGACCAACGCATCACAAACCGCGTGGGCTTCCGGCGCCGGGCCGAAGGCGGCGGCATCGAATATCTGGTGCTGCCGGAATCGTGGAAAAGCGAGGTGTGCGCCGGCCTGGACGCGGGAGCGGTGGCGAAGGTGCTGAACGGGCGCGGGCTGCTGGTGGCGGGTGGCGGGGGGAAGCTCCAGAGCCTCCAGAGGTTGCCAGGGTTTGCTAATCCGGTGCGCTGCTACGTCATCGCGGCCGGCATTCTTGGCGATGCCGAGCCCGCGACCTATGCCGAGCGGGACTTCGGCTGATGCCCGACTTCAGCCGCTTCGCCGTCTTCGCCTCCAAGTCCCGCACCCATGATCGCGGGTTGCGCGAAGGCGGCACGGCGACGGGCCGGCCGGCTGTAACACCCGTAACACCAGCGCCCGCACATGGTGTTACAAGTCGCGTAGTGGAAAAAACAATTTTATATCAACAACTTGCAGATCTTGTAACACCTGTAACCCTTGTAACACCTGAAAACGATGATGCCGGAGATGAAGCGAGATGGCGAGACGCCTTCGAGGAGCGCGCGGCCATCCTCGAATATGACGGTGGCTTTTCGCGCTCCGAAGCCGAGCGGCTGGCGCGGATCGAGATTGAGGCGCTGCGCAAGACGAGCGGCATCTAATCCAGCCCAATCAAAGCCAATCCAATCACATTTACTTCCATCATCTTGACATTCTGAAGTTGACGGGACAGGCGCGCGTGCAATTCTTGCCGCATGTTCTCTCGCCTCCGCCATCTCTTCACGCCCGAGCGTAAATCCATCGCCACGCCTGATGCGTCGTTGCTGGCGCTTCTTGGCGCGGGCGGCCCGACTGCTGCGGGGGTGAATGTCGGACCTTCCAGCGCGCTCACGGTGCCGGCCGTTGCCTGCGCAGTGCGCGCCATCTCGGAAGCCGGCGCCACCCTCGACGTGAAGGTGATGCGCGGCGCCGAAGAGGTGAGCGACCACCCGGCGGCGGCCCTGCTGCGCGGTGACGTGAACGACTGGACCGACGCCTTCAGCTTCCTGCGCGATCTGGTGGCCCAAGCTCTCATCTACGACGCCGGCGGCCTCGCCTGGGTGAACAAGGTGGCCGGCCGGCCGGTGGAGATCCTCCACTATCAGCCGGGCAACATCACGGTGGAGTACGACCCGCACGGCACGGGCGAGCCCACCTACCGTCTTCAAGGCCAGTTGCTTGCCTCTGGAAGCGTCGTCCATCTGCGCTCACCCTTCGGCCGTGCCCCCGTCTCCCTGGCGCGGGAGAGCATCGGCCTTGCCCTCACCCTTGATGCCCATGCGGCGCGTCTGTTCGGCAACGGTGCCCGCCCGTCCGGGATGATCACGCTGAAGGATAAGACCACCCCCGAGGCCCTGCGGCGGATCAAGGAAGCGTGGCAGCTTGCCCACGGTGGCGGCAAGAGCGGCGGCACGGCCATTCTGGAAGGTGGCGCCGAATACGCACAGCTCGCCCTGTCAAGCGTGGATGCGCAATTCGTTGAGCTGCGGCAAGGGGTGATCCTCGACATTGCCCGCGCCTTCCGCGTTCCGCCGCAGATGCTGTTCGACCTCTCGCGCGCCACATGGTCGAACGCGGAACAGATGGGCCGCGAGTTCCTAACCTACACGCTGGAACCCTGGCTGCGCGCGCTGGAAGGTGCCCTGCGCCGCGCCCTGTTCACGCCTGAGGAACGCGCCGCCGGCCTGCGCATCACCTTCGACCGGGACGACCTCACGCGCGCGGACATCGGCGCCCGGGCCACGGCCTATTCGTCGCTCATCGCCTCCCGCGTGCTCAACCCCAACGAAGCGCGCACCTGGGAGGGCCTGCCGCCTTATGCCGGCGGCGATGCCTTCGCGAACCCGAACACCGGGGCCAATCAGGCCGGCGCCGCTGCGCCGCAGGAAGATGCCGGACGTCCCACCAATGCGGAGGCCGTGTGATGGAACGCCTCGATATCGAGCTGAAGGCCATCGATGCCGGCGCCACGGGGGAAATCGAGGGCCTCGCCTGGCCGTTCGGCTTCCCGGACCGCGTGGGCGACGTGATCGAAAAGGGCGCCTTCGCGGGCGCCCGCCTGCCGCTCCCCATGCTCTTCGGCCACGACATGGGCGACCCGGTGGGCGCCTGGACCGAAGCGACCGAAAGCCCCGATGGGCTGCGACTGAAGGGCAAGATGCTGGTCGATGACGTGGCCCGCGCCCGCGAGGTGCACGCCATGGTGAGGGCCGGCGCCGTCAAGGGCCTCTCCGTGGGCTTCCAGACCACGAAGGCCGTTCCCCGCAAGGGCGGCGGCCGGACCATCTCGGCTCTGGACCTCTTGGAAGTCTCTCTTGTCACCGTGCCGATGCACCCCGGCGCGCGCGTGACCGCTGTGAAGGGTGCGGAGCAAACCGACATGAGCGAAACGACGGCCGAAGCGCCGGAGACCAAGACCGAGGCGCCCACCGTGGATGTGGCGGCCATCGTAACGAAGGCGGTGGAGCCGGTGCAGAAGGGCCTTTCCGACCGGCTGGACAAGCTGGAAGCGAAGCTCAACCGCCCCGGCATCATCTCCGACACCGGTTCCCGCACCTTGGAACAGAAGGCTTATGAGACCTTCCTGCGGCGCGGCGAAGCCCTGGTGCCCGAGGTGGAGCGCAAGGCCCTCACGGTGGCGAACGACGCTTCGGCCGGCTACCTGGTGGCGCCCGACCCGCTGATGGCGGAGATCCTGAAGACGGTGACCGAGTTCAGCCCCATGCGGCAGGTCGCGCGGGTGGCCGGCCTTTCCTCCGGCGGCGCCATCATCCCCCGGCGCACCTCCGCCCCGGCAGCGGCCTGGGTGGGCGAGACGGACGACCGCCCCGAGACCACGGCGGCATACGAACAGGTGAGCGTCACCACCCATGAGGCCGCGTGCTGGGTGGACGTGTCGCAGCGCCTGTTGGAAGATTCGGCCTTCAACATCGAGGGTGAGCTTGCCGCCGAGCTGGGCCTTGCCTTCGCCAAGCTGGAGGCGACCGCCTTCGTCGCCGGCTCCGGCACCGGCCAGCCCATGGGCTTCCTCGCCGATACCGGCATCACCGATGTGGCGAGCGGCGCGGCGGCGGCCCTCACCGGCGACAGCCTGATTGACCTCTACCACGCCATCCCCACCGCCTATGTGGGACAGGCCGTGTGGGCCATGAACCGCAAGACCATGGCCACCGTGCGCAAGCTGAAGGCGACGGATGGGACCTATCTGTGGGCGGACAGCCTCGCCGCCGGCAACCCGCCCACCATTCTCGGTCGGCCTGTGATGGAGTTCGCCGACCTCGCGGATGTGGCGGCCGATGCCCGGCCCATGGCCTTCGGCGACTTCGGCACCGCCTATCGCATCTTCGACCGGGTGGGTCTCTCGATCATGCGCGATCCCTACACCCAGGCCACCAAGGGCATCGTGCGATTCCACGCCCGCCGGCGTGTCGGTGGCCTGGTGGTGATGCCCGAGGCCCTGCGCACCATGAAGATCATGGCGAGCTGATCCCCTTAGGGCGCCGTTGATTGAGGGCCTGTAGCGGCCGGCCCGATAGCGTGAAGCCCACCTCCCTGGCGCCCCCGGCTCAGGCCGGTTCAAGGAGGGTCAAGGTGGGCAAGGTCGCGAGTACCGGCGGTGCTTCCTTCACCGCGAAGGGCTCACCGGGAGGGGCGCGCGCGATGCAGCCCCTCCCGCCTGTTCCCCGTGTTCCCCAAGTGATGGAACGGTGGGGAACAGGATTATGCTCTGTAAAAACAACATTGTACCCCATGTTCCCCTTGTTCCCCAACGAAAGAGCAAGGCTAGTGACGGAAAGACACATAATGCCCATGCTCCCGCCTCGCCGCTGCGCCTGCGGCTACAAGATCGCCCCTCGCGAGCTGTGCCCCTGTGAGCAGAAGCGCAAGGCCGCGGCGGACAAGCGCCGCCCGACCGCTGCGGCCCGAGGCTACGACTCCAAATGGCAGAGCGAGCGCGCGGCCTTCCTCAAGGTGCACAAGACCTGCGCCCGCTGCGGTGCCCCCGCCACCGTGGTTGACCACCGCATTCCCCACCGTGGCGACCGGAAGCTGTTCTGGGACCGGAGCAACTGGGCTCCCCTATGCCGCCCCTGCCATGACCGATGGAAGCAATCCACCGAACGCGGACGTGAAAATACCGGGGGTGGTTCCCGACTTCCGCCCCTCGCTTCCTGACCGGTGAGCGCCATTCACAAGTGAGAGCGCCGATTTGGAGTTTCAACTTAGGGAAATCGTGAATTAGCCATGCCCGACACCCTCGACATTCTCCCGCTGGCTGACCTCAAGGCGCATCTGCGGATCGACCATGACGACGAAGACGCCCTCTTCGCCCACCTGATCGAGGCGTCGCGCGGCGTCGTGGAAGGCTGGTGCGGCCCGCTGGACGATTTCACCGATGGCGTTCCCGAGCCCCTGGTGCACGCCATGAAGCTCTATGCCGGGCACCTCTATGCGAACCGCGAGGCAACCATGGCGGGCGACTTGGCTGAAGCGCCCCTGGGCTTCTTCGACCTGATCGACCCCTACCGGCAGCGGGTGTGCTGAGATGCGTGGCGCCCGCCCTGGCAAGATCGTGACACCCGCGCCCGTCACCGCCGTGCCCCCGGCCCCGTCGTGGCTCTCGAAGGAGGCGAAGGCGGAATGGAAGCGCGTCGCGCCGATCCTGGTGGACGAGCGGCGCACCCTGACTGAAGCGGACCTGCCGACGCTTGCCGCCTACTGCGCGGCATTCGGGCAGCTTCAAGAGGCGTGCCGCATCCTCGCCAGCGAGGGCCTCACCTATCGCACGGAGGCCGGCATCCCCAAGCCGCACCCGGCGGCCAAGTTGCGCCACGACGCCATGACGCAACTGCGCCAGCTCGGTAGCGAATTGGGCCTCACGCCGGTGAGCCGTTCCCGCCCCACCATGAGGGACAGCGAAGATGATGATTCCCTCTTGGATTGACGACGGCTCGGAGATCCCCGATTCGCTGGGCTGTGGCGAACGGGCGGTGCAGTGGCTGCGCAAGCTGAAGCACCCCAAGAGCCGGGCGCCGGGGCACCCCTTCACCCTCGACCCCTGGCAAGAGCGGATCATCCGCCGGCTCTACGGCCCCCGGCACGCGGATGGCTCGCGCGTGGCGCGGCGCCTGGTGCTGGTGGTGCCGCGCGGTAACCGGAAGACCTCCCTTTGCGCGGCCATCACGCTGCTGCATCTGATGGGGCCGGAGCGCCAGCCGGGCGGGCTCATCGTGTCTGCGGCATCGGCGCACGATCAGGCGCTTGAGCTCTATCGCGAGGTTGACCTGATCGTGGCGGGCGACCGCCGCATGGCGAAGCACCTGCGCGCGCTGCCCTACAAGTCGGAGATCAGCTTTCCAGACCAGCGCGTCACCTATCGGGCCGTCGCCTCGGACGGAAAGACCCAGCACGGCAAGACGCCCAACGTGGTGATTGCCGACGAGCTGCACGTCTGGGAGGGCACTGCGGGTCGCAAGCAATGGGAAGCCCTCACCTCCGCGCTGGTGAAGGTTCCCGAGACGCTTCTCATCGTCGCCACCACCTCGGGCCGGGGACAGGAGAACCTCGCCTGGAAGACGGTGGACTACGCCATGAAGGTGCAGAAGGGTGAGATCGATGATCCCGCCACGCTGCCGGCCATCTTCATGCTGGAAGAGGGGGACGACTGGCAGAGCGAAGCGGTGTGGGCGCGGCTCAACCCCGGCATGGTGCACGGCTATCCCGACCTTGAAGGCTTCCGCGACGAGGCCCGCAAGGCGATCCTCTCGCCCCATGCCCGCGACCAGTTCTTGCAGTTCAACCTCAACCGCTGGCTGGACCAGTCCGCGAGCCCCTTCCTCGACATGGGGCTTTATGACGCCTGCGCCGGCACGGTGGACCTCGACGCCCTGGCGGATCAACCGTGCTGGATCGGGGTGGACATGAGCGTCACCACCGACCTCACCGCCGTGGTGGCGTGCTGGCGGGACGGGGAAGGCGGCTACATCGTCCATCCCTGGCTGTTCTGCCCTGAGGAAGCCCTGCGCACTCGGGCGGAACGGGATGGCGTGCCCTATCCCCTGTGGGCGGAACAGGGCTTCCTCACCCCCACGCCGGGGCAGGTGGTGGACTATCGCGCCATTGAGGACTGCATCCGCGACCTGTGCGCCCGCTTCCCCGTGCGCGAGATCGGCTTCGACCGGGCCTATGCCCAGCCCGTCATGTCGCCGCTGCTGGACGACGGCTTGCCGGTGCAGACGATGCAGCTCGGGTGGGTGACACAATCGCCCGCCCTGTCGGAGATCGAGCGGGCCGTGTTGCAGGGCAGGTTCCGGCACGGCGGCCATCCGGTGCTGCGCTGGTGCTTCGACAATGTGGCGATCCATACCGATCAGGCCGGCAACCGCACCATGCACAAGGGCAAGAGCACCGGCCGCATCGATGGCGCCTTCGCCGCCTGGATGGCCGTCAGCCTCGCGGCGGCCGGCGATGGGGGTTCCATCTACGATAGCGAGGAATGGACGCCCGACCTCATGGTGCTGGCATGAAGATGAAGGTGAAGATTGACGGCCTCCGCGAGCTGGACAAGAATCTTGCCCAGTTCAAGAAGGCGACGCAGCGCAACATTCTTGAGCGGACGCTGAAGAAGGCGGCCGAACCGATCAAGAAAGATGCGCAGAACTGGGCACCTTTCGACACCGGCGAGTTGAAGAGCAGCATCGGCGTCAGGATCAACCGCAGCAGCGCCGGCAAGACTGCGTTCGCCCAGGCCATGACGGAAGGTGCCAGCCGCACGGAAGCCGCTGCCGCTGCCCGTGCCGCGAACAAGGCGGACGCGGGCAAGAGCCTCTCCGCCACGGTTCAGGTGGGAACGGCCCTGTACCGGGCCCACTTCGCAGAGTTCGGCACCATCAAGCAGCCGGCCCAACCGTTTCTCGGGCCGGCGTTCCGAGCCAATCAGGACAAGGTGTCCGGCATCATCAAGGAAGAGTTGGGCCGGGAAATCGAAAAGACCGCTAAGCGCCTCGCGAAGCGGAATGCAAAGAAGGGGTAAGCCATGAACTTCAAGTACAATATCAATCGCCTCGTCGCTGTTGAAAAGCTCCTCGGAAAGCCGATGCCGGATGTGCTCGCAGAGTTGCAGGGCGAGACAGGCGCAAGCCTCCAGACGACACAGGCTCTTGTGGCGGCCGGTACTGCGAACGAGATGTTCATGGCGCACAGCCCCCACCTGTCCGATTGGGATCTAAGGCGGGCGAATGAACTGATCGAGAGCCAGGGCCTCGCGGCGGTGGGCGCGGCCATCGGTGCCGGCCTCAAGGACTTCATGGCGAAGGTGGCGTGATATGGCGAGCAGCGTCGGCGGACTTTACGTAGACCTTGGCCTCAACAGCGCCGAGTTCAACAACAGCCTGAAGAAGGCCGGCACAGAGCTCGACAAGTTCGGAGGCCGTGCCCAGGGGCAGATGGGGAAGGCATCGGCGGCCTTCTCCACCATGGCGGCCAATGCGCGCGCTGCCATGTCCGCCATGCCGGCGCTGGCCGGCGCTCTGGCCGCGCTTGGCGTCACGCAGGGGCTCAGCACCCTGCGCCAGGTCGCATCCTCCATTGCCGACATGAGCGCGGAGGCGAAGAAGGCCGGTATCGCCGTGGAGCCATTCCAGGAGCTGGAATACGCGGCGGGACAGGCGAAGGTTTCAACCGACGCCTTGAGCGACGGCCTGAAGGAGATGCAGCTTCGCGCTGACGAGTTCATTCTCACCGGCAAGGGCTCGGGCGCGGAGGCCTTCCAGCGGCTCGGCTTCAGCGCGGACAAGCTCAAGGAGAGCCTGAAAGACCCGGTGATGCTCTTCGAGGAGATCATCGACCGGCTGAAGAAGTTCGACACGGCCGCCCAAATCCGCATCTCCGACGAGGTGTTCGGTGGCACCGGCGGCGAGCAGTTCGTGCGCTTCCTCGAAGAGAGCCGAAAGTCCATCGCCGAGGCCCGAGCCGAGGCCCGCGACCTGGGCTTGGTGATGGACAGCGAACTCGTGAGCAAGGCGAGCGACCTGAACGCGAAGTTCGAGCAGCTCTCGCTCACCTTCGAGGCCCGCATGAAGGGCGCCATCGTGAACGTGGCCACCACCTTCGATTCGTGGGCGCAGTCTGTTCAGACCTTCATGACAAGCATGGGCAATTGGAGCGGCTGGGCAAAGCTGTCCGCCGGCTACACCCCGCCGGCCGGCGTGACCAAGATCGACCCAAACGACCCGATGAGCATCGCCCGCGCAAGGCTCGCGGCCGGGCTGGCAGCCGGGCAGAAGAGCGCATTGCGTAAGGGCACCAGCGAGGATTGGGTGTGGACGCCGGACCCGAACGCGGGCAAGCCAGCCACGAAGGCCAAGGGGCCGAAGAACGCCTATGACTACGACGATCTGCACAAGTCGTCGCAACTGCGCCTCGCAGACCTCCAGACCGAGCAAGCCGCTCTGGGCATGACGACTGAAGCGGCGGCAGCGTACCGATTCGAACAGGACGCGCTCGCTGCCGCGAAGATGCACGACATCACCCTGACACCCGAGCAGACGGCGCAGATGCGCGAGCTGGCGGCTCAATATGGGCGGGTGACGGTGGAAATCGAGCAAACCCGCCTGTCGCAGCAGCGCATGCAGGAGATGCAGCAGGAGCTGGGCAACATCGCCACCAGCAGCATCACGGGCCTCATCAACGGCACGAAGTCCCTCAATGATGTGCTGAGCGACACCCTCGACCTGATGGCGCAGATGCTCTTGAAGTCGGCGCTGTTGGGAGAAGGCCCGCTCGGCTCTGGTGGTGGCGGGCTCCTTGGCGCTGTCACGAAGGGGCTGACCGGCGCATTGTCCGGCGGAACGACCGGCTGGTACGCCACGGGCGGCTACACCGGGGCCGGCGGGAAATATGACCCGGCGGGCGTGGTCCATCGTGGCGAGGTGGTGTGGTCTCAGGACGACATCCGCCGGGCTGGCGGCGTCGCCGTGGTGGAGGCGATGCGGCGGGGCGCCAAGGGCTATGCCAATGGCGGGCCGGTGAGCGTGCCCAGCATGGCGGCGCGCGGCCTCACACTGCCGAAGATCCAGCCGGTGGCGCGAGGCGCCAGCATCACCTCGCACCTGTCCATCGATGCGCGTGGATCGAACATGACGGCCGACCAGATTCGGGCCGTGGTGGGGCCGATGCTGCGAGCGAACAACGAACAGGTGATGAAGGCCGTGCCGGGCGCCGTGAACAAAGCCCGAGGCCGCATGACCGAAGCTGACAAGAGGCGGTTCTGAAACCGCAGAGCCCAGGCCCACTTCACAGGGGGGCTGTCGGTACAAACCATGAACATACATAGGAGAGCCAAAGAGGCGGCGTCGCTGGCTTCGATTGGCGGCAGCGCTGTGGCTGGTGGCATGCTGGTGACTTGGGGATTTCAAGAGCACCGCCGGAGCGGCTGTTTTTCGTCTTCTAAGTCGTTGATTTTGCTGGCGGAGAGGGGGGGATTCGAACCCCCGATAGACTTGCGCCTATGCCGCATTTCGAGTGCGGTGCATTCGACCACTCTGCCACCTCTCCGCAGAGGTGCGAACGCCGGATACTCCAGCAGAACGCCTTAAGTGGATCGCGCGCTTCTAGCGGACACTGGCCCGTCGTTCAAGATGCTTCCTTGGGTCATCCCAGCCTTTCTGAGCTCGCCTGCTGCCGGTGGCGCGACACACCTCTTGCGCGAGCGCCGTTCGCTCCCGCATCATGGCGCGTCGGCCGTGCAGGGGCCGGCTCAGGTGGCGCCCAAGGCGCGGTTCAGGGCCGGGTATGTCGTGATGTCGCAAGCGCCTCGTGCGGCGAAGCTGGCTGAAAAGCGTGAGCTGATCGTGGATCAGCTGCGCCGCGTGCTCTCCGAAGAGATCGTCACCGGGGTGCTCGGGCCGGGCGTGCGCCTGGACGAACAGTCTTTGGCCGACCGCTTCCAGGTCTCGCGCACGCCCGTGCGGGAGGTTTTGAGCCAGCTCTCGGTGCTCGGTCTGGTGGAGCGCCGGCCGCACCGGGGGGTAGTGGTGCTGCAGCAATCCCAGGAGCGGCTGCTGCAATTGTTCGAGGTGATGGCGGAGCTGGAGGGAGCCTGCGCCCGTTTCGCGGCCGAGCGCAT
Organism: Xanthobacter sp. NM-59; assembly: GCF_021401125.1. GTDB lineage: Bacteria > Pseudomonadota > Alphaproteobacteria > Rhizobiales > Xanthobacteraceae > Xanthobacter. Next base: position 33,109 of record NZ_JACBFQ010000008.1, on the reverse strand, counting down.
GTCGCCTGAGGAGAAGGCTCTGCTCACGGCCGTGCACGCACAGGCAGCGGCTGTGGCCGAAGCCGAGGATGCGACGGCCTATGACGAGCTGAATACCCGCTTCCATCGCTTGATCTATGACGGCACGCATAATTCCGCGTTGGTCGAGCTGGCCCTGGATGCGCGCCGGCGCGTTTTTCATTTCCGCCATGCGCAGTTCCGGATCGTCAACCGTGTCCACAATTCCCACGAGGAGCACTGCCGGGTGGTGACGGCCATCCTCGCCGGGGATGGCGCCGGCGCCTACGAGGCCATGAAAGCGCATATCCTCACCGTGAAGGATGTCTCGTCAGCCATGGTTTCGCGCCCGCCCGTCCGCAGTGTGTCATAGGCAGTCTGCTGGCGGCGGCAGCAAGTGGCGCGAAGATGTGCAATATGCCCAGGATATGTGCGCCGCGTCATGGCGAAGAATGGTGCTTCCAGAGCTTTGCGGCTGGCACGAGTCTTGCTTTGACTGATTGTATGTAATTTTGCATCCAATCAGCTTCATTGCGAAAGGGAGAGCCCCATGCACCGCAGGGAGTTCCTGAAGTCCTCGGCCGCCGTTGTCCTCGGAGCCGGGCTTCTGCCTCTGGCGCGCGTGCTGCCCGCCGCGGCGGCCCCTGCCGACACCATCGTGGTCGCCACCGGCGCCACCATCAACTCGCTGGACCTGCACCGCCAGGGCACCAACCGCGCCAGCTACCAGGTGGCGGTCAACGCCTATGATCGGCTGGTGAAGTTCGGCACGAAGACCATGCCGGACGGCAGCCTCAGCTACGATTCCAGCGTCATCGAGCCCGATCTGGCGGAAAGCTGGGCCGTGAGCGACGATGGCAAGACCATCACCTTCAAGCTGCGCCCCAATGCGGTGTTCGCGGACGGTTCGCCGGTCACGGCGCAGGACGTGAAGTGGTCTCTCGACCGCGCCGTGAGCCTGGGCGGCTTTCCCACCACCCAGATGAAGGCGGGCTTGCTGGAGAAGCGCGATCAGTTCGAGGTGGTGGACGACAAGACGTTCAAGATCACGCTGCCGCGCTCGTCCAAGCTCACCTTGCCGGACCTGGCAGTGCCGGTGCCCTTCATCATCAATTCCAAGGTGGCCAAGGCTCACGCCACCGCCGAAGACCCGTGGGCGACGGAATATCTCCATCGCAATACCGCCGGCTCCGGCGCCTTCGTGGTGGAGCGCTGGGAGCCCGGTCAGCAGCTCGTTTACGCCCGCAATGACAAGTGGACCTCCGGCAAGCTGCCGCAGGCCAAGCGCGTCATCATGCGTGAAATCCCCTCCGCGGCCACCCGCCGGGCGCTGATCGAGCGCGGTGACGTGGATCTCGTGTTCAACATCCCCTCCAAGGATGCCAAGGAGCTGAAGGAGGCCGGCAAGGCCAAGGTGGTCTCGACCCCCATCGAGAATTGCATCAACGTTCTGGCTTTGAACGAGAATTTCGAGCCGTTCAAGGACAAGCGGGTGCGCCAGGCCATCGCCTATGCGGTGCCCTACGAGGCCATCTTCAAGACCGCTGCCTATGAAACCGGCGTGCCGATGTGGGGCGCGGAAAAGCTGGAGGGCATCGCCTGGCCCCAGCCCTCGACCTATAAGCAGGATCTGGAGAAGGCGAAGGCGCTGTTGGCGGAGGCCGGCTACAAGGACGGCTTCACCGTGCCCTTCTTCATCAATCTCGACCTTGCGTCCTGGATGGAGCCCACCGCGCTTTTGATCCAGGAGAGCCTGGCCAAGATCGGTATCAAGGCGCCCATCGAGAAGATCCCCGGTGCCAATTGGCGCACCGCCGCTTCGGTGGAAAAGCGCCTGCCCATGCATCTCGACGATTTCGGCGGCTGGCTGAACTATCCGGACTATTATTTCTTCTGGGCCTATATGCCGGGTACCATCTTCAACAGCTCGAACTACAACAATCCGGAAGTCATCAAGCTGGTGAACGAGACGCTGGATCTGCCGGTGACCGATCCCGCCTACGCGCCGAACATCAAGAAGGTGATCGACATCGTCTATGACGACGTGCCGCGCATCCCCCTGTGGCAGCCGGCCTTGTCCTCAGCCATGACGCCCAAGATCGGCGGCTATGAATACTGGTTCCACCGCCAGCCCGACGCGCGGCCCCTCACCAAGTCCTGAACCGTTCCGGCCGCCTCTGTGCGGCCGGCTTCCCCATCTGCAAAAAGGAGCGTGGCGATGACCTCGTCGAGGGGCATGATCGTCCTGAAGCGCCTCGCGCAGGCGATCCCAACGCTGTTCGGCGTCATCGTCGTCACTTTCATCCTGACGCGGGCGCTGCCGGGTGATCCGGCGGCCTATTTCGCGGGACCGGCCGCCACGCCGGAATCCATCGCGCAAGTGCGTGCGGCGCTGGGGCTCGACAAGCCGCTGGCCGCGCAATTCCTGCGCTATGTGCAGGATCTGGCCACTGGCGATCTCGGCCAGTCCATCTCCACCGGTCAGACCGTACTGTCGGATATCGTCACGCGCCTGCCGGCTTCTCTGGAGCTGACCCTGTCGGCGCTGGCGCTTTCGGTGGCCATCGCGGTGCCGCTCGGCATTCTGGCAGCCACCCGCCAGGGCACCTTCATCGATCACCTGTGCCGGGTGGTGGTGACGGCCGGCGTGTCGCTGCCGGTGTTCTTCACCGGACTCGCTCTGGTCTATGTCTTCTATTATCAGCTGGGCCTTGCCCCGGCGCCCATCGGCCGGCTGGACTTTGCCTATATCTCGCCGCCGCCGGTCACCGGCTTTTTCGTCATCGATGCGCTTCTGGCCGGTGATGCGGAAACGGCGGGCGCGGCCTTTGGCCAGCTGGTGCTGCCGGCGGTCACGCTGGCCATCTTCACGCTGGCGCCCCTGGCGCGCATGACGCGGGCCGCCATGCTCCAGGTGCTGGGCAGCGACTTCATCCGCACCGCCCGGGCGGCGGGCCTCTCGCGGCGGCAGGTTCTGTTCAGCTACGCGTTCCGCAATGCGCTGCTGCCGGTCATCACCACCTTCGGCATGGTCTTTTCCTTCGCCCTCGGCGCCAATGTGCTGGTGGAGAAGGTGTTCGCCTGGCCCGGCATCGGCTCCTACGCGGTCGAGGCGCTGGTGGTGTCGGACTATGCCGCCGTGCAGGGCTTCGTTCTCGTGATGGCGATCCTGTTCGTGGTCGTGAATCTTCTGATCGATCTTTCTTACACGCTGATCGACCCGCGCGTGGGCTTTGACGGATGAGCATCATGGATGGCACCCCACAGACGTCCGCCCCGGCTCCGCGCGCGAGCGGCGGCATCGGCCGGCACATGCTCTATGTGCTGCGCGCCAACCCCATGACGCTGCTGGCCTTCGTGCTGCTGACGCTATTCCTGGTGGCGGCCGTGCTCGGGCCCGCCATCGTGCCGCACGACCCGCTCGCCACCAATGCCGTCAATGCGCTGAAGCCGCCTTCGCTCAGCCACTGGTTCGGCACCGACGATCTCGGGCGCGACGTATTCTCGCGGGTGGTGGTGGCAAGCCGGCTGGATCTCGCCATCGCCCTGTCGGCGGTGGCGCTGTCCTTTGCCGCGGGCTCAGTGCTGGGGTCGCTCGCGGGCTTCTACGGCGGCTGGACCGATCGCATCGTGTCGCGGGTGCTCGATACGCTGATGGCGTTTCCGCTGTTCGTGCTGGCCATGGGCATCGTGGCGGCGCTGGGCAATTCGGTGGGCAATATCGTGCTCGCCACCGCCATCGTGAACCTGCCTTTCTATGCCCGCCTCAGCCGCACCGAGGTGAACATCCGGCGCGAGGCCGGGTTTGTGCAGGCGGCGCGGCTTTCGGGCCATTCGGACATCTCGGTGCTCGCCACCCAGATTTTTCCCAATGCGCTGCCGCCTATGATGGTGCAGATCTCGCTCAATCTGGGCTGGGCCATCCTGAACGCGGCCGGCCTTTCCTTCATCGGCCTGGGCGTGCGCCCGCCGACGCCCGAGTGGGGCATCATGGTTGCCGAGGGGGCGCGCTTCATCGTCTCTGGCGAATGGTGGCTGGCCCTGTTCCCTGGCGCGGCGCTGATGCTGGCCGTATTCACCTTCAACATGCTGGGCGACGGGCTGCGCGACATTGTCGATCCGCGCCAGCGCAGCTGATGCCGAAACCCCCGGGATGGTCCGCCAGCACCGGGACGATGGTATGAGGACAGGCCCATGACCGCCTTCGTGGACGTGCGCGATCTCAGCGTCGATTTCAAGACCCGCAACGGCGTCGTCCATGCGGTGCGCCATGTCAGCTTCACCCTGGAGAAGGGGCGCACCCTGGGGATTGTCGGCGAATCGGGGTCCGGCAAGTCGGTCACCTCCTATTCGCTCATGCGCATTCTCGATGCGGCGGGTGTGATCGCGGGCGGCGGCATCAGCTTCGATGGCGTGGATATCGCCCAGGCGTCCGAGCGCACCATGCGCGACATTCGCGGGCGCGAGATCTCCATGATCTTCCAGAACCCGCGGGCGGCGCTGAACCCCATCCGCAAGGTCGGCCACCAGATTGAGGACGTGCTGCGCCAGCATGTGCAGGCGGACCGCTCCAACGTGCGCGAGAAGGCCATCGAAGCCTTGCGGGCCGTGCGCATCAACAATCCGGAGGAGCGCTACCACTCCTACCCGTTCGAGCTGTCCGGCGGCATGTGCCAGCGCATCGTCATCGCGCTGGCGCTGGCCTGCCGGCCGCAGCTGCTCATTGCCGACGAGCCTACCACGGGCCTCGACGTGACCACCCAGAAGGCGGTGATGGACCTGGTGGCCGAGCTGACGCGCGAGCGCGGCATGGCCATGATCCTCATCACCCACGATCTGGGGCTGGCGGCGGCCTATTGCGACCACCTCATCGTGATGAAGAGCGGCGAAGTGGTGGAAACCGCCCCGGCGCTCGAACTCTTCCGCAACCCGCAGCACGCTTATACGAAGCGTCTGCTGCGGGCGACGCCCCACGGCACCGGCAATGTGCGCGACCTGCTGCCCGAGGACGCGCAGCCGGCCGACGCCCCGCCCGCCCCGGCGCCTGCAGCGGCCGTCACGCCGCTGCTGGAGGTGGAAAACCTGGTGAAGGAATATCCGCTGAAGGCGGATCCCACGGGCGTGTTCCGCGCGGTGGACGGCATTTCCTTCACGGTGGGGCGCGGGGAGAGCGTGGGGCTGGTGGGCGAATCGGGCTGCGGCAAGTCCACCACCTCGGCCATGATCATGCGGCTGCTGGACCCGACCTCCGGCATCATTCGCTTCGACGGTGTGGATGTCGGCGCCGTGTCGGCGGGCAAGTTCGCCTCTTCGCCCTATCGCGGACGCCTGCAGATGGTGTTCCAGGATGCCACGGACAGCCTGAACCCCCGCTTCACCGCCCGCCGGGCCATTGCCGATCCCTTGCTTCGCTTGGGTGCGCGTGGCGATCGACGCAGCATGCCACGGGCGGCCCTCGACGCCCGGGTGGCGGAGCTGGCCGAGTTGTGCGGGCTGCCGGCTCATCTGCTGGATCGCTTCCCCCACCAGCTTTCCGGCGGACAGAAGGCGCGCGTGGGTATCGCCCGGGCCATCGCCGTCTCGCCCGATCTGCTGGTGCTGGACGAGCCCACGGCGGCGCTCGACGTCTCGGTGCAGGCCGTGGTGCTGAACCTGCTGGTGGACCTGAAGGAGAAGCTCGGCATGAGCTACCTCTTCGTGTCCCACGACCTTGCCGTGGTGCGGCTGCTGTGCGACCGCGTCATCGTCATGAAGGGCGGGCGCATCGTGGAGGAGGGGGGCTGCGCCGAGGTGCTGGAGGCGCCGAAGCAGGACTATACGCGCGCCCTCATCGCCGCCATTCCCCACCCGCCGCTCTGAGCTGATGGCGCGGACCCGCGTGCTCGGCGCGCGGGTCCTTGCGTCCTGCGGGCGCCACTTGTCTCAAAGAGGAGCGGTGGCGCGGATGAGCCAGGCGAGGTCATCGCCCGAGAGCAGGGGCGACAGGGCGTTACGCACCAGCCGGTGATAGGCGTCGATGGCGCCGCGTTCCGCCACTGTGATGAGGCTGAGGTCGATCAGCTTGCGATCATAGGGCACCAGCGTGAGCGTGGAGAACCCAAGGCAGGGCTTCTCCGCCCCCGGCACTGAGCGGGCTTCCACCAGCACCAGATTCTCGATGCGGATGCCGTAGCCGCCGGTTTTGTAATAGCCGGGCTCATTGGAGAGGATCATGCCCTCGGCCAGCGGCACGTGGCCGAGCTGGGAAATGCGGGCCGGCCCTTCGTGCACCGAAAGGCCGGCACCCACGCCGTGGCCGGTGCCGTGGTCGAAATCGAGCCCGGCGGCCCACAGGAACTGGCGCGCGAAGGGGTCGAGCTGGGCGCCGTTGATACCCTTGGGGAATACCGCCAGGGTCAGGGCCAGGTGCCCCTTCAGCACCAGCGTGTAGCGCGCCCGCATTTCTTCCGACGGCATGCCGACGGCGACCGTGCGGGTGATGTCGGTGGTGCCGTCCGGATATTGCGCGCCCGAATCCAGCAGGAACAGCTCGTGCGGGTGGATGGTGCGGTTGGTGGCCCGCGTCACCCGGTAATGCACGATCGCCCCGTTCTCGCCGGCGCCGGCAATTGTGGGGAAGGAGATGTCCGAGAGCTCGCCGGTGTCGCGCCGGAAAGTTTCCAGCGCCTCGACCGCGTCGATCTCGGTGAGCCGCCCGCTCGGCGCCTCATATTCGAACCAGGCCAGGAACCGCGTCACCGCCACCGCGTCGCGCAGGTGGGCGGCGCGCATGCCGGCGATCTCCGCCGGATTCTTGCAGGCCTTCAGCAGCGCGATGGGGTCCGCCCCCTTGCTCACAGTGCCGCCCGCCGCCTCGATGACCTGCGCGAGGTGCACCGGGGCGGTTGCCTGGTCAACCCGATAGGTCCGGCCCTGGGCGAGGCGGGACAGGGTCGCCTCCAGATCGCCGGTGGTGTGAAGATCCGCGTGGGCCTCCAGCGCCGCGCGCACCTCATGGGTGAGCTTGGCGTGCTCCACGAACAGCTGGGGGCGGCCGCCGGCGGGGACGATGCACCAGGAGAGCGGCAGCGGGGTGTGGTCCACGTCGGCGCCGCGGATGTTGAACAGCCAGGCGGTGCCGTGGGGGTCGGAAATCAGCGCTCCGTCGAGCTTCTGCTCGACCAGCGCCTCCTGCACCCGGCCCAGCTTCGCCGGAACGTCCTCCCCCGCAATGGCGAGATCGAGCAGGCGGATGGGCGCACGCGGCGGTTCTGGCCGGTCGGTCCAGATGGCGTCGAAGGGGTCTTCGGGCACCGGCACCAGGATGCCGCCAGCGGTGGCCACCGCCTTGGCGAAACGCTCGCGCCCGTCAAGGGTGGTGCGCCAGGGGTCGAAGCCCAGGCTCGCGCCCTTGGGCAGATGGGTCTCAAGCCATTTTTCCGGCCGCAGTTCCGCCAGCGGCACCACCGTGAAGGCGCTGGTTTCCACCTGCGCCGGGGCCTGCAGCGTATAGCGGCCGTCCACGAACAGGGCGGCCTTGTCCGCGAGCACGATCAGAAGGCCGGCGGAGCCGGTGAAGCCGGTCAGCCAGGAGAGGCGCTCCTCACAGGGCGGCACATATTCGTTCTGGTGTGCGTCCGCGCGCGGGACCACGTAACCGTCGAGGCCGCGACGGGCCAGCTCGGCCCTGAGGTCGGCCAGCCGGCCGGGACCTGCGGCGCCGTCGGCCAAATCCTCGAAGGTTTGGAACACGGCCTTGAAATGGCGGGGATTTTGATGATGAACGGTCATGAGGCAACGGCTGTTGAACGGGGCTCAGACTAGCCCATCCCTTAGCCTAGGTGCGTCCGCGCCGGACCGCAACGCGGGCGTGGTGGCAAATTCCCATGGACCGCCACAAACCCCACTTTCGAGGAGGGAATGGCGGCCAGATGGGCCACCCCTTGCACCGCCCTCGGGGATCTGCGCGAAGAATACCGGGAAGCGGGCCTGTCCCGGCTTTTGATGCTTCGCGCGAAGAGCCGGAGCGCGGACGACGTTCAGTCTCTCTCGGGCTAAAGCCCCTGGCCACGGGCGATGAGGGCGACCGCGACGGCCGGGGCGCAATCGGCCGCGGCGGCGGCCAGCGCATCATTGGCCGCCAGCAATCGTCCGGCATCGAGATACCAGCGATGGGTGCGCGCGGCGAGCTTGGCCACCAGAAACCGTCCCACCCCCGCGCCCACCAGCGGCACCGCCGGCGGCAGCCGGTGTGCGCTCAGCACCAAAGCGAGCGCGGAGTGCAGACGCTGCACCTGCATTTCCGAGGCATAGGCCGCCAGCGCCTCCGCCTCCGCGAGGGAGCAGGGGCCAAGATCGCGCCCCACCATGCGCAGCAGCCGGCGGGCGCTGGCTTCCCGCGTCTTCGCGCCGCCATCGGCGGCCGGATGCAGATCGGCGTGGGGTGGCAGGTCGCCAGTGAGCCGATGGACATCCGCCATGGTGGCGAAATACTCCATCATCAGCGGCACGTGGGCCCCGCGGAAGGGCAGGGTGGGCCCCAGCGACATCACCGGCGTGCGGGCCACGCCGCAATAGAGGAGCTCCCCGGCGACCATGCGCTGGGAATCCGTGTAGCCGCGACACTTTATTTTTTCGTCGGCAAAATAAAGGATATCGCTGGTGGTGGAGCCGATGTCCACCAGCACGCCCGCGGGCAGCCGCAGAGCGAGCGCCGCGGCGGTGGCATGCCAGTTGGCGGAGGCGATGGTTTCCGCATGGGCCTTGGCCGCACCCGGGCGCACGAAGCCGTCCGGACCGGCATAAAACAGGGTGTCCGCCCCGAGCCGGGCGGTGATGGCTTCGGTGAGCCCGGCGACGCCGGTGGGGCGGTCGGGCCACAGGTCCGTCAGCTCGCCGGTCATGGTGACCACCGAGGGGGCATCCGGGGCCGGAGGCAGGGCGGCGATGGCGGCATCAAGCCGATCCAGCCCCTGCCACAGCGCGCACGGCGCCATGTCCACGCTCAGCAGGCGGCCGGAGGGGTCCAGCACCGCCCGCTTGAGGTGGGCACCGCCCACATCCCAGCCGAGAAGAAGGCGCGGGCTGTTCATCGCAAGCCCACCTCCACGGGGGTGGCCGAGGGCAGGCGGGGCATCGCCGGCAGCCGCCCATCACGGATGAACTCACGCAGGAACGCGGCTGGGTTGACCGCGAGCGCGCGGTGCAGGCCGGCATAGGAGGTGGTGATGCGCGGGTTCACCTCCACCACCACCGGGCCGGCGGGGGTGAGGATAATGTCGATGCCGATGATGCCGGACAGGCCGGGGAAGGCCGCCACCACCGCCGGCACCAGCCGCGCGATGCGCTCATCCTCACCGAGGCCGCCCACGGTGAGGCGGGAGAGGCTGAGCACGCCCTCGGCTTCGGTGAGGTGCTGGCGGTTGACGGTGAGCAGGGTCGCTCCCTCCGGCCGCACCAGGATGGAGAGGCTGGCGGGCGTGCCTTCCACGAACGGCTGGATCACCAGGCCATCATCGCGGGGGGCATCGGCCTGGCTGCCCCAGCGGCGGGTGTTCTCGCAGCCGGCGCCGTCATCGGGCTTGGTCACCACCGGGCCGCCGAGTTCAGCGGGCGGCTGGGCGGCGGGAAAGGTCGGGATGTGGGGCAGGCCGAGGCTGGCAAGGCGATGGGCGGTGGCAAGCTTGCTGGAGCAGGTTTCCACCGCCGCGACATCGCTGGCCACCACGTGCTCGCACTTCTCTTTCATCAGTCGGACGAGGCGCGCCAGCAGGCCGTGGGTTTCGGGCGCCACCGGCCACACCACGTCCGCCTGGGCGGCAAGCTCGGCCCAGACCGCCCAGGGGTCCGCGCCGGCAGAGATGGGGATGGAGGACTCCTGCGGCGCGGGCAGGCGATCGTCATGGGCGAGCAGGAGGCTGCCCACACCCGGCAACGATTCGATGTCCGCCATGAGGGCGTCGCGCATGCGGGTGCCTTCGGGCACCAGGGTCTCGGGCAGCTCCTGGCCGCGGAGCCCCCCGGCGGTGACGAACTCGCAGATGAAGACGCGCATGAGGAATCCTTCAGGCCGGCACCTTCCGCGCGGCGCACAAGTGGGCCGCCAATGGTTCCGCCATATTCCGCCCCGTCGCGTCGTACAAGCCTCGCCAGGCCGGCATGGAGTTCACTTCGAGGACAAGAAGCTGCCCACCGGCCCCGCAGATGATGTCCACGCCGGCATAATCGGCGCCCACTGCGGCGGCGGCGCGCACCGCGAGATCCGCCAGCACCCCTTCGGGCGCCACCGGTACGCCGATGGCACCCTGGTGGATATTGGTGATCCAGGAGGTTCCCCGCCGGGCCATGGCCGCCACCGCCGTGCCACCGACGACGAACACGCGGAAATCCTCGTGCAGGGCGTCATCAGGGTCGTCGGGCCCGGTCTTGGCATGGGCGGCGGCCACGAAGTCCTGGAGGTAATAGACGCAGCCCACCTCCTCCTCGGGCGGCAGCGCGCCGCCGCGCGGCAGGCGGGCCAGGCCGCGGCCCTGGGCGCCGAACATGGGTTTCAGCACGCTGTCGCCGGGCGCGGAATCCACCAGCATCTGGGCGCCGGCGCGGTCCTCCAGCACCAGGGTGCGGGGGGTGGGCAGGCCGGCATGGGCGAGCAGGAAGGTGGTGGCGCTCTTGTCCACGCAGCGCTCGATGGCGCGGGCGTCGTTCATCACCGGCACGCCAAGCTCGCGCAGAGCGTGGAGCACGCCGAGCCGCAGCGTTACCTGCTCCAGCGTGCCATTGGGCACGGAGCGCACGAAACAGGCGGCGGGCAGCTCGTCACCGAAGCCGGGCAGTAGCAGGCCGTGGGCGGTTTCCCCCACGGCGAAGCCGCAGCTCTTCAGCGACACCACCTGCGCGGTGCGGCCCTGGGCGGTGATGGCGGACAGGAGCGAGCGGGTGTGCCAATCCACCCGCTCGGCGAAAATGAGAAGGTCGGACACCGGATCGCCTCACGCTCCGAACGAACGGGAGATGAGAACGGGGTCGAACCCGCCCGCGGTGAAGCTGGCGCCGTGCTCCACCGCCGTCACCGTGACGCGGGCCGGGGAGAACAGCAGTGGATCCACCTTGTAGAAATCGCATTCATAGCCGGCGAACACCTCGCCGAAGGGGCGGCCGTAATCACGCGAGGCGGAGGAGGGCAGGCGCTTGGCGAGGTCCTGCGCCGCCTCGATGGTGCCGCGCACGTAAAGCTGGACGTCGCCGCCATAGAGAACGGCATCGTTGGTGCGGCCCATGGCGGTGAGAAAATCCGGCGAGGGAGGCGCCACCGGCGCGCTGCCGACGCCGTCCACGATGTGATCGAGCGGGAAGTGGATGGCGTGGGCCTTGTGCAACGCCACCTCGAGCACCCGCGCCACGATCTGCACCGTTCCGGCGAGGGAGGACGTGGGCGTGAGGATGAGGGTGATCTTCTCCGGCGCCACGTTGGAGCGGGTGGCGATCTCGGCCACCACCGCCTCGGGCGGGACCACAGAGGTTTCTAGCACCAAGGTGGTATCGTGGCTCTGCTCACGGAAGCCGAGCTCGCCATAGAGCTCCTCCACCGCCGCCACAGCGCGGCCGGGGCCCGAGCCCAGGGCGAAGAAGTCGCCCGATGCCAGGCTCCAGCCCGCATACTGGCTGCCGAGGCAGGCGAGAACCGGATTGCAGGTGGAAACGCTCACCAGCGTGCCCCAGGGCGTGAAGCGGGAGCTGGGAACGAACGCCACTTTGCCCAGGCCGCCGAGGCAGATCTCGGCGATGCGCCGGCCCGCTTCGAGCCCACCGGGCATGTTGATGCCCGCATCGACGATGCGGCAGCCCAGCGGGCCGGGGGACATCGTGATGCGCAGGGCGTCCGCATCGGCGATAAGCGCATCCACGAGCGGGCGCACGCTGGCGGCGAGGCTCGGCTGGCGAAGGCCGGCGGTGGCGGGAGACTGGAGGTTCATGACCATCCCCATTGGAAGCCGGAACGCCGTTTCAGGTGAAGCGTGCCCGCTGGGGGCCTGGCCTGGAACGGTCCGAAAATGCCCCCGCGCGGCCGGTTGGGAAACCATGCCGCTGGCGGGCGGAAGATGACGCGCGAGAGGCCGCGGATGGGGTGCATCCGGCGGCCATCCATCAGGCCTTCAGCGTGCGGGCCAGCTCAAAGACCATCTTCAGATCGACGAAGAGCGGCTCTGTGGTCACGCGCATCTTCTTCAGGATCTCGTGCTGCACCGCATATTTCAGGTTGCCGATGGCGAGCGCGCCGATGCCCACCCCGTGGGGCAGCACGGCGGCGGCATCATGGGCGCCGATGCCGGCGATGCCGGCGGGCGGAACGGCGTTGACGTCGGCGGCCACCAGGAGCTGCTCGGCGGCCTGAAGGTGCGCGGGGGTGAGGATTTCGACGCCCGCCTTGCCGGTGGCCAGGATGACTTCCGCGGCCGGCACCAGCTTCGCCTTCTCCGGGTCCGTGACGGCGGCGGCGCAGGCCAGGTCGACGCCGAAGCGGCGCTTGAAGTCAGCGGCCTTGGCTTCCACAAGCTCGATCTCGCGGTGGCTCACCAGGGTGACCTTGGCGCCGGCCTCCGCCGCGATGACGGCGGCGATGGAGCCCACCACGCCGGTGGCACCGTAAATCTGTACCTTGGCGCCCCTCAGCCCGTCGGGCCGCACCTTCAGCAGCGCCTGCTCCACCTTGGCGATCATGGCGGCTGCGGTGGTGAAGGAGCCCGCCGGATCCGGGAAGATGGAGATCTCGAAGGGCGGGAAGATCGCCGCCTTCGCTTCCGCCGCCATATCGAGGGCAAGGGCCGCATCCTTGCCGCCGATGAACAGGCCGGTGCGCGGCGCCGCCTGGGGTGGGCGGGAAAACATCATGTCCTGCGTCAGGTCCCGCACTTCCTCCAGGGCGACCCGCGAATAGGGCGTGATCACCGTGTAGCCCGCGTCCACCGCCATGTTCACGTCGAACGGGCTGGCATGGTTGAGCGGGGTGATGATGTGCAGAATGGGGGCGGATTCCGCCATGGACGCAGCTCCGTGCAGAAGGGAAACATAAGCGGGTGGCCGCGCCTTTGACCGCTGAAGGGGCTTCATCGCTGAAGGTGATTCATCGGTCGCGACGCCGCGGTTGTTTCCCCGCACGCAATCATTACGGTTCGACTTTTGACTGAAGGCCGCCCATTGCGCAAGGGTCTTTATGGGCGGCCCGATCTACCTTCGCGCCGCAAGATTTTGCTGCTTTGCGAAAGAAGGCGCGCGTTCAGAACGTTGCCTTCAGGCCGGCATAGGCGGACAGCGGCTGGCCGAGGGTCTGCATCTGCGGATTGCTGAGCCCGAGATAGGCCGTGTCGAAATAGGTGCCGTAAGTGGCGTAGGACTCGTTGAACAGATTATTGATGAGCCCGAAGATCTGCACGTTCTGCGTCACCTGGTAGGTGGTGCGGATATTGGCGACCCAATAGCCCGGCAGCTTGGCGTTCTGGTTCGCCTCGTCGCCCACATAGTATTGGCTCGACGCGGCGATGATGTCGCCGCCCACCATCCACTTGGGGGTAATCATGTAGTCGGCGCCGACCTTCAGCGTCTGCTGGGGAATGCCCGGCATGGTGTCGCCGGATGTCACATACACCTCGCCGTCCACGGCGCGGGGATTGTTGGGCGAGGCGAGCCAGCCGTTGAACTGGAAGGTGGCGTCGATATAGGCGTAGTTGGCGTAGAGCTTCCACGGCCCGTTGATGTACTGGAACCCGGCCTCGAAGCCCTGGCGGCGGGTGGAAGGCACGTTGGTGTAGTAGCCGTAGCCGGTCTGCTCGCTGGCGAGGGCGATGATGTCGTCGTCGCTGTCCACCCGGTAGATGCCGAGCTTCCAGTTGATGTCGCCGTCGAACAGCTTGCCGCTGCCGCGCAGGCCCGCCTCATAGGTGTGCGACACCACCTGCTCCAGCGGCGGGTCGGCCACCAGCGAGTTTTCCAGCATGCACGGGCGATTGGGGTCGGCGCAGTTCAGCTCCAGCGGGGTCGGGGCGCGGTTGGATTCCGAATAGCCCACATAGGCGGTGGAGTTGGGCGTGAGCTTGTAGGTGATGCCCACCAGCGGATTGATGCGCGAGAAGGTGTAGTCGCCGTTGAGCTGAGGCGAGGTGCCGGTGACATCGTTCATACTGATGTCGGCGATATTGAGCCGCGCGCCAATGGTGAGGGTGGCGCGGTCGGTCATGTCGAAGGCGTTGGTGGCGTAGAGGCCGTAATAGGTGGTGGTCGCGTCCAGGTTCACCGGGGTGTAGAAGGCCTGGTATTCCTCAGGCAGCGCGTAATTGGGCAGGTTGGTGAGGTAGATGCCGGTGCCCGCCACCCCAAGCGTCGCCAGGTTGGTGATGCCGAGCTCGGTGCTCGACTTGAAATTGACCGTGCTGTGGTCGACGCTGCCGCCGACGACGAAATAGTTGTCGTGGCCGAGCAGCTTATCGGTGCTCACCGCCTGCACGGAGCCGCCGGCGGTGGTGGTGTCGGTCCAGGTGCGATTGATCACCCCATAGAGCGCGCTATCCGGCAGGTCGGCGAAGGGAATGGTGCTGCCGTTCTGGCTATAGAGCACCATCTGGCTGCGGAAGGCGGCGTACATGGGGTTCGTGGCCGGCGTGCCGCCGCCGGGCGGGCCGTTGAAGTCGTCGGCGTCGAGGCACATCTTCGTGTCGCCGACCGTGGGGTTCCAGGTGTTGGAGCACTCGTCGAGCTCGGCGTCGTTGCCGTCCACATGGGCTTGCTTGAACCGCCGCACATACGCATTGCCCTGGAGCTGCCAGGTGTCGGTCAGGTCATAGCGGCCGTTGAGGGCCAGAAGGCCCATCTTATTGTCGGTGGTCTGCGGCCATGTGTAGACGGAGGTGTCGTCCACCGCCAGCATCTCGACCGGGGTGGGGCCCACCACGCCGAGGGAGTTGCTGGCGCCGGAGGCGATGAGGTGCACTTCCGCCTTGTCGCCCTTCCAGCCGAAATCGGTGTAGATGCGCGCCAGTTCCGAGGGGGAATGCTGGCGCCAGCCGTCATCGCGCACCGCGTCGGCGGCGATGTAGAAGCCGAAGCCGTCCTTCTCGCCGCCATATTGCAGCGAGCCGCCGATCTGCCCGAACGAGCCGCCCTGCAGGGACCCCTCGAAGCCGTGGAAGTTGAAGCCGTTCTTCATCTGGAGCGAGACGGCGCCGCCCAAAGCATTGAGGCCGAACACCGGATTGTTGGAGAATACGTCCGCCTGGTTGATGGCGACCTCGGGAATGAGGTCCCAGTTCACCGTGTCGCCGAAGGCTTCGTTCACGCGGATGCCGTTCTGGTAGACGGCGATGCCCTGGGGGGTGCCCTGGAGCGGAGAGGCGGCAAAGCCCCGGAAGCGGAAGTCCTGGAAGAAGGCGTTGCCCTGCACGTCGGTGGTGTTGGCGCTGGGCGTGTACTGGAACAGGGCGTCGGTGGTGGAGAAGGAGAACAGCCGGTTGAACTGCTCCGAGGAGATGACCGTCACCGCGCCCGGCACCTTGTCGGCGTCGATGCCGGTGCCCGAGAGGGGCGTGGTGTCCACCACGTTCACCGTGGGCAGGTCGATGGTGCTTTCAGCCGCGGCCGGGGCGGATTGCGCGGCGGCAGGCGCCGCCATCATCAGGGCTGCCGGCAGCGCCGCTCCCGCAAGGCCGAGGGCCACCGCAATGGCGTGCCAGGACGTTTCCCCCCTCATGTCGGTGCGCTCCCCCTGTCGCTTCCTCGTACCCCGCTTTGTTCGCCGCATGGCGCCGGGGGCATGTTCGTGGTGAGGTCGGCCCATTGATCATGGTGTCCGAAAACCTCTTGTTGCGGAAACATAGGGAAACATCGGTGTCAGTCAATATTTGGCATTCATAAGAGGGTTTTCGGATTTCTAAGAGAAAGATGAGAGTCCCGCCATTCTGGACAGTGGCTGTAAAACTCTTCAGACTGCCGCCATCAATCCAGCCCGTCCCGGCTTGTGGGTGGGAATGGAACAAGAATGAAGGGGAGGCTCGATGCTCACGCGCCGCGCAATGCTGGCGGTCATGGGGGGTGCGCTCCAGGCCGGCTTGGTAATGGGCGGTGCGCGTGCGGCGGAGCAGTCCATTCGTCTCAGCATTCTCCAGTTCGGCACCGCGGCGTGGGAGCTCGCCGCCATGGCGGCGCTCGGCTTCGATGCCGCCCATGGCCTGGTTCTGGAAACACGCCGCGCTGCGAACAATGATGCCGGTCGGCTGGCCTTTCTGGCCGGGGCGGTGGATGGCGTGGTCAGCGACCTGTTGTGGGCGGCGCGGTTGAAGGCGGAGGGGCGGGATCTCGTCTACCTGCCCTTCTCGGCGGCGGAGGGGGCTGTCATGGTGCCGGCCGGCTCGGCGCTGAAGGGCCTGACCGATCTCGCGGGTGTGCGCCTTGGAGTTGCCGGCGGGCCGCTCGACAAGAGCTGGCTGCTGCTGCAGGCCGAGGCGCGGCGTAGTGCCGACCTGGATCTGGCCCGCTCCGCGCGCCTTTCCTTTGGCGCTCCCCCATTGCTGGCGGCCAAGCTGGAGCAGGGGGAGCTTGATGCGGCCCTGCTCTATTGGACCTTCGGGGCGCGGCTGGAGGCCAAGGGCTTCCGGCGCCTCGTCACCATGGACGCGGTCCTGGCGGCACTCGGCATCACGCCGCCGCCGGCCCTGGTGGGCTATGTGTTCCATGGCGCCTTCGCGCGCCAGCGCCCGGCGGTGCTGGCCGCTTTCGCCGCAGCCTCGCGCGAGACCAAGGCGGCACTGGCGGGCGCGGGCCCCGCGGCCGAAAAGGGATGGGCCGCCGCCCGAGCGGTGATGGCGGCCGGCGACGAGGCCACCTTCGAGGCCCTGCGGCGCGGCTTCATCGCCGGTATTCCCCGCCAGCCGGTGGCGGCGGAAGCGGCTGCCGCGACACGGCTCGTGTCGGTACTCGCGGCGCAGGGGGGCAGCGAGCTCATCGGACCGCTGCGCGCACTGCCGGACGATTTCTATTGGCCGCGTGGAGACGGCGCATTGTGACGCGCGCGCTGGCTGTCCGCATTGCCGTGAAGGCATTGTCCCTGGCCGTTCTCGTGGCGGCGTGGCAGGTTGCCTCCGCATTCGCCCACAGCCCGGCGCTGCCGCAGCCTCTGGCGGTGCTCGCCTTCGTGACGCGGGAGGCGGTGAGTGGCGATCTCCTCTTCAATCTCGGGGCCACGCTGGCGCGGGTGGCGGCGGCGTTCGTCATCGCCATGGCGGTGGGTGTGGCGCTGGGCATCGCCTTCGGCCGGCGCCGGGGGCTCGATCAGGCATTCGACCCCTGGCTGGTGCTGCTGCTCAACACGCCGGCGCTGGTGGTCACCGTGCTGTGTTACATCTGGCTGGGACTGACCGAGGCGGCGGCCGTGCTCGCGGTGGCGCTCAACAAGATCCCCAACGTCACGGTATTGCTGCGGGAGGGCACGCGCGCCCTTTCGCCGGATCTCGACGAGATGGCGAGCGCTTTTCGCCTGTCCTTCTGGGACCGGATGCGCCATGTGGTGCTGCCTCAGCTCGAGCCTTATGTGGCCGGCGCGGCGCGCTCGGGCCTCGCTCTGGTGTGGAAGATCGTGCTGGTGGTGGAGCTGCTCGGGCGGCCGAACGGGGTGGGCTATGCCATCTCCGTCTATTTCCAGCTGTTCGATGTCACTGCCGTGCTCGGCTATTCCCTCGCCTTCATGGCCGTGATGCTGGCCGTGGAATACTTTGTGCTGCAACCGTTTGAAGCCCATGCCCGCCGCTGGCGCCCCGCTACTCATTGACGCCCACATCGCCTCCAAACGCCACACCAGCGCCGATGGCACCGCCGTCGAAGTGGTGAGGGGGCTGGACCTGCGCCTGGCGCGTGGTGAGTTCGTGTGCCTGATCGGCCCTTCGGGCTGTGGCAAGACCACCAGCCTGCGCATCCTCACCGGGCTCGACCGGCACTTTGAGGGGCGGGTGACGCCCGATCCGAAAGGCCTCGCCATCGGCATCGTGTTTCAGGAGCCGCGTTTGTTGCCCTGGCGCACGGTGGAGGAGAACATCCGCCTCACCTTGCCCAAGCCGCTGCGGCGGCAGGGGCTTGGCCCGATTCTGGAGGCTTTCGGTCTCGCTGCCCATGCCGCGAGCTATCCTGGCGCCTTGTCCCTGGGGCTGGCGCGGCGGGTGGCGCTGGCGCGGGCGGTGGCCGGGCGGCCCGAGCTGCTGGTGCTGGACGAGCCCTTCGTGTCGCTGGATGCACGCGCCGCATCGGAGCTGCGCCGCCACGTGCTGCTGGCCGCGCAGGAGACCGGCGCGGCGGTGCTGATGGTGACCCACGATGTGCGGGAGGCGCTGGCGCTTGCGGATCGGCTGGTGCTGCTGGGCGAACACCCCGCCCGCGCCGTGGGCGAGCAAGTGCTGGACCGGCCACGCGAGCTGCGCACGCCGGAGTGGATCGAACAGCAGCGCGCCGCGCTGGCGGAGCTCCACCCGATGCTGAAAGGGGCATAGCGGCCGCATTCGCAACGGTGTGGATACCGGGTCTGCCCGCCGATGCGCCGACGGCTAGGAGCCATGGAGGCCGCTTGCGCAGCCACAGGCCTGAAAACGCGCTGGCGCGGGCACCCCGCATCCGCCAGCATGACCCGCGCCGACCGCGCCCGGCCCGCCCGACCTTCGGTGGGGGCGGGGACACAAAAGCGGCGGCGCCAGGACGGGAGGAAACCATGGCGGGTGTGATGCCGCGGCGCGCGGCAAACTTCATTCTATTGCTCATGTCGTTGCTCACGGCTCTCTGGGCGCTGTCCGCAGCCGGCGCGCGGGCGGCGGTGCAGCAGACGGCGGACGTGCCGCTTTCGGTGGTGGAGGTGGCGCCCGGGGTGTTCGTGCATCAGGCGCCCTATGCCCTCGCGCTGCCGCGCAATCTGGGCTTTGTCGGCAATGCCGGCTTCATCATCGGCCGCGACGCGGTGGCGGTGGTGGACACGGGCGGATCGTTCAAGGCAGGCGAGGCACTGAAGGCGGCGATCCGCGCCCGTACCGATTTGCCGATTCGCTATGTCATCAATACCCACATGCACCCCGACCACGTGCTGGGCGATGCCGCCTTCGTGGGCCCCGGCGTGACCTTCATCGGCCATCACAATCTGCCCGAAGCCCTTGCCGCGCGGGCGGAAAGCTATCTGGAGGCAACCCGCAGGCTGGTGGGCGAGGAGGGGGCTGCCGGCACCCGCGTGGTGCTGCCGGACGAGACCGTCACCAAGCCCATGACCATCGATCTGGGTGCGCGGCCCTTGCTGCTGGAGGCCTGGCCCACCGCCCACACCGCCACCGACCTCACCGTGTTCGACGAGACCACAGGCACCTGGTTCCTCGGTGACCTGCTCTTTCTCGGCCATGTGCCGGCGCTGGATGGCAAGGCGCTCGGCTGGATCGCGCTGCTCGACGAGCTGAAGCGGCGCCCGGCGGCGCGGGTGGTGCCCGGACATGGCCCAGCCTCCCAGCCCTGGCCGCAGGCGGCCGAGCCGACCGAGCGCTATCTCCACCGGCTGGTGGCCGATGTGCGACGGCTGGTGCGCGACGGCGGAACCATGAGCGATGCCGCACGCTCGGCCGGCCGCGCGGAGGCGCCGGACTGGGAGCTGTTCGACGATTTCAACGCCCGCAACGCCACCGCCGCTTTTCATGAGCTGGAGTGGGAGTGAGGGCGCTCGGGCTGACCTCGGGGAGCTGGAGCGGGGCTTTTTGCGCTGCGGTAGAAGAAAAGAAGTTTACTTCGCAGGTGCAATATAGAAGGAGCCTATCGCTCCACAATTGGTGTATTGCGTCCGAGAGGAACTTTGCTTACGTTCCTCACAGCTTCGGCTTCAACGGTACCGCGCGGGGAACGCGGTATTGATTCGCAGGCCTGCGGGACACCTTGTGACCGCAAGGCTTCAGGGCATCACGCCGGTCGTGACACGCTGCCGAAGTAGATGGAGTCCCCCAAAGGCGAAAACAACGCTCAGTGCGTTACCCGTTCCACGTTATGTGGCCGCGGGCGCGCATCCATCGGAGGAAACCCAGATGAGGCGAGTTGTGATGGTGACCGCCGTGGCGGCGTGCAGCGCTTTTTTCGGCGCGCGGGCCATGGCCAATGAAGGCGTCCTGAAGCTGACGCAGGACCCGAACCAGTGGGTGCTGCAGACGGGTGATTATGCCAACACCCGCCATTCCAAGCTGAAGCAGATCAATGCCGACAACGTCGGCAAGCTGCAGGCGGCGTGGACCTTCTCCACCGGCGTGCTGCGCGGCCACGAGGGCTCGCCGCTGGTGGTGGGTGACACGATGTACGTGCACACGCCCTTCCCGAATATCGTCTATGCCCTTGATCTCAATAATGAAGGGCGGATCATCTGGAAGTATGAGCCCAAGCAGGATCCGAACGTCATTCCGGTGATGTGCTGCGACACGGTCAATCGCGGCCTGGCTTATGCCGACGGCAAGATCTTCCTTCACCAGGCCGACACCAAGGTGGTGGCGCTCGACGCCAAGACCGGCAAGGTGCTGTGGTCGGCCGTGAACGGCGACCCGAAGAAGGGCGAGACCAACACCGCCACCGTGATGCCGGTGGGCGACAAGCTGCTGGTGGGCATTTCGGGCGGCGAGTTCGGCGTGCGCTGCCACATGACCGCCTATGACATGAACAGCGGCAAGCAGGTCTGGCGCGCCTATTCGATGGGCCCGGACAATGAAATTCTGTTCGACCCCGAGAAGACCACGTCCCTCGGCAAGCCGGTGGGCAAGGATTCGTCCCTGAAGACCTGGCAGGGCGACCAGTGGAAGATCGGCGGCGGTTGCACCTGGGGCTGGTATTCTTACGATCCGGACACCAAGACCGTCTATTACGGCTCCGGCAATCCTTCCACCTGGAACCCGGCGCAGCGCCCCGGCGACAACAAGTGGTCCATGACCATTTTCGCCCGCGATGCCGACAGCGGCATGGCCAAGTGGGTCTACCAGATGACGCCCCACGACCAGTGGGACTATGACGGCATCAACGAGATGATCCTCGTCGACCAGGAGATCGACGGCAAGAAGCGCCCGCTCCTCGTTCACTTCGACCGCAATGGTTTCGCCTACACGCTCGATCGCAAGACCGGCGAAGTGTTGCTGGCCGAGAAGTATGATCCGGCGGTGAACTGGGCCACCAAGGTGGATCTGGACAAGAACAGCCCGACCTATGGTCGTCCGCTGGTGGTCGAGAAATATTCGACCCAGGCCAATGGCGAGGACGTGAACACCACCGGCGTGTGCCCGGCGGCACTCGGCACCAAGGACCAGCAGCCCGCCTCCTTCTCGCCCCAGACCGGCCTGTTCTATGTGCCCACCAACCATGTGTGCATGGACTATGAGCCCTTCCATGTGAGCTACACGCCCGGCCAGCCTTATGTCGGCGCCACGCTCTCCATGTTCCCGGCTCCGAACAGCCATGGCGGCATGGGCAACTTCATCGCGTGGGACGCCCGTAAGGGCAAGATCGTGTGGTCCAACCCCGAGCAGTTCTCGGTGTGGTCCGGCGCTCTGTCCACCGATGGCGGCATCGTCTTCTACGGCACGCTTGAAGGCTACCTGAAGGCGGTGGACGCCAAGACCGGTAAGGAACTGTACCGGTTCAAGACCCCCTCGGGCATCATCGGCAACGTGATGACCTACACCCACAAGGGCAAGCAGTACGTGGCGGTGCTCTCGGGCGTCGGCGGCTGGGCGGGCATCGGCCTGGCGGCCGGCCTGACCGATCCCAATGCGGGTCTGGGCGCGGTGGGCGGCTATTCCGCCCTCAGCAACTATACCGCACTTGGCGGCCAGCTCACGGTGTTCGCGCTGCCGGATTGATCCGGCAGGCAATCCCCGAGCCTTGGCTCGACGCCGGCACGGCTCCCTCCCGTGCCGGCGTCTCTCGAGATCGTCTGAAGGCGCAGGCTCCTTGAGCCCCTAGACGTGGCCCAGCGCCGCGATCGGGAGCCTGCACCTCGTCCCCGTCTTCGTGCCTGGAGAGAGCGTGTGTTTTCCTCTGCCCTTATGAAGCGCGCCGGCGCACTTGCCATTGCCGCGGCCCTGCTGCCGCTCAGCGCCGCTGTCGCGCCCTCGCCGTCCTTTGCCGAAACCCAGACTTTCAGCAAGCAGGGTGATCCCACCCCCGTGAAGGATGAGGACGGCAAGTATTTCGACAAGAACGGCGCCCCGACCTACAAGATTCAGCCGGATGGAACCGTGGATTGGTTCACCTATTCCGGCTACCGCCGGTACCACGCCGAATGCCACGTTTGCCATGGCCCGGACGGCATGGGGTCCACCTATGCGCCGGCCCTCATCGACTCGCTGAAGACCCTCGATTTCGATCACTTCCAGGAAGTGGTGGTGGGCGGCCGGCAAAACGTGGGAGGTGGCAATGAGAAGGTCATGCCGTCCTTTGGACTCAACAAGAACGTCATGTGCTACCTCGACGACATCTATGTCTATCTGCGTGCCCGCTCCGACGGCGCCCTTGGACGCGCCCGCCCCGCCAAGCGCGAGAACAAGTCTCCGGCGACCGCTGAAGCCGAGAAGGCCTGCCTCGGCGAGTGAGGGGTTCGCCCATCTCATCGCCTCCCTGGGCACGGCGGGGCTTGCGGCCATCCTGTTGCTGAGCTCGACGGGGGCCAACGGCCAGACCATTCCCAGCTCGGTGTCGGCGGACGCATTGCGAGTGTGCGCCGACCCCGCCAACATGCCCTTCACCAACCGCAAGGGGGAGGGCTTCGAAAACCGTATCGCCGAGATCGTGGCGGACGAGCTCAAGGTTCCCGTGCGCTATTACTACATGCCGCAGGGGCCCGGCTTCGTGCGCAACAGTCTCGGCAAACGGCTGTGTGATGTGGTGATCGGCTATGCCGCCGGGGCTGACCCCGTGTTGCATACGAACCCCTATTACGAGTCCGTCTATACGCTCGTGGTGAAGGCCGGAGGGCCGCTCGACGGCGTGGACCGGCTGTCCGATCCCCGCGTGAAGAGCGCGCGCCTCGGGCTGGTGGCCGGCACGCCGCCGGCGGACCACCTGCTGGAGCTGGGGCTGCTCGGTTCCGCCAAGACCTATTCGCTTCTGGTGGATCGCCGGTTCGATTCCCCGCCGGAGCAGATGCTGGCCGACCTCGCGAAGGGTGACATCGACGGCGCGCTGTTGTGGGGGCCGACCGCCGGCTATTTCGCCGGTCAGGCGAGCGCGCCGTTCAAGGTGGTGCCGCTGGTGCATGAGGCGGAGCGGCCGCCGCTGGCCTATCGCATTACCATGGGTGTGCGGCCCACCGACCACGAGTGGAAGCAGACGCTGAACCAGGTGCTGCGCAAGCGCGCCGGTGACATTGAAGCGGTGCTGCTCAGCTACGGCGTGCCGCTGCTGGACGACGACGACCAGCTCATCACCGCCGCTGTGCCGGCCAAGGTCGGCGGAGGGAGTTCCGCCCAATGATCGGCCCGCGCGGGGGGGTGAAGGGAGGGGCACGGCGGCTTGCGGGCATGGGGCTACTCGCGGCCCTGGTGCTGCTCGGTCCTGGTGGCCCTGCGGCCCGCGGGGCGGAGCCGGCCCTCGACGCTGACCTGGCGGTGGCCGAGCCGTCCGATTATCGCTTCGAGCCCTATCGCGCGCCGACCCCGGCCACTCTCGCCGGCGCCCAGGTGCTCTCCACGGCCCAGGCGGAGGCCCTGTGGCGGGCGAAGGGGGCGGTGTTCGTGGATGTGCTGCCGCGCCCGCCGCGCCCCGCCAACCTGCCGGCGGGAACGCTGTGGCGCGATTTGCCCCACGACAGCATCCCCGGCTCGGCTTGGCTGCCCAATGTGGGCTTCGGCGCCCTTGATGGGGCAAGCCAGCGCTATTTCGAGGATGGACTGACGGCGCTGACGGGCGGCGATCGCCATCGGCTCGTGGTGTTGTTCTGCCTCAAGGATTGCTGGATGTCGTGGAACGCCGCCAAGCGTGCGCTTGCGGGCGGCTTTGACCGGGTCGCCTGGTTTCCCGAAGGCGTGGACGGCTGGAAGGCCGCCGGCCTGCCCCTGGAGCGGCTGGAGCCCTGGCAGCCGGGCCCCGCGCGGTAATTGCACCCCGAGGCTCCGATCGCGGTGGATCCATCATGGGCGTGTGCGCGTTCAGATCTCGAATGCTGCCGAGCGGCCGAAAGAGCCTCCGGCGCCAATGGGAGGATGGCATGATGGAAAACGTGTTGCGGCCGCGCCGTGCGTGGGGGCTGCCCCTCATCGCGTTGACGCTTCTGGCGGCGCCGGCGGCGCGGGCCGCCGAGGCCGATGGGCCCGCTGCGGTGGTCGAGCCGAAGGAGACGACGTGGAGCGCCATCGCGCCCGATGTTTTCCCCGAGCAGGTGGTGGGCGATGCCGAGGGGGTGGTGGCCTTGGCCGCGCCGACCCGGGCGGAGGATGCGGCGCTAGTGCCGCTCACGGTGTCCCTTTCCCTGCCGCCGGGTGATCCGCGCAGCTTCAAGGGGGTGACGGTCGTCATCGACGAAAATCCGTCGCCCGTGGCCGGTCGCTTCAGTTTTGGCGACGGGCAGAAGGATTTCGCCCTGTCGCTGCGCACGCGGGTGAATTCCTATTCCTATGTGCGGGCCATCGCGGAAACCAATGACGGCAAGCTGCATATGGCCAAGGCCTATGTGAAGGCGGCCGGTGGCTGCTCGGCCCCGGCCACCAAGGACACGGCCGACTCCATCGCCCATCTCGGCGACATCCGCTTCCGCTCGTTTGCGGACGCGGGCAAGAACGAGGCTCAGGTGCAGATCCGCCACCCCAATTTCTCGGGCCTGCAGATGGATGAGGCGACGCGCGGCTATACTCCGGCCTGGTTCGTCCGCGAGGTGAAGGTCACCCAGGGCGGTCACCTGCTGCTGGGCATGGAGGGCGGCATTTCCATCAGCGAGGACCCCACCTTCCGCTTCAGCTACAAGGCGTCCGCCGAGCCGGTGACGGTGCGGGCGGAAGATACGGAAGGAAAGGTCTTCACACGCACGTTCCCCGGCGGCGGAAGCTGAGCGGGGAGGAACGGCGCGCGGTCTTCAAGGCAAGGGGTCCGCAGATGGGCCCCTTTGCATATCGAGTGCTGCATGATGGCGGCGGAATGCCCGAAAGTAGTTGATATTATGCGCGTTTATTCCGCACACCGCCTGCTGTCGCGCCCGAGCGCGCTCTAAAGCCGCTCCTGGATCTGGCGGCCGATCTCGAACACGCGCTGTTCCAGCAGCACCGGCGTTTCGCAGACATAGGCCAGGGAGTGCGAGCGCTCCTCGAAGATGCGGGTATCCCAGTTCAGCTTCTCTTCCAGCTCCTTGGTCTCGCGGGTGTCGGCGGCCTCGGGGGAATCCTTGGCCTTGCTGAGGGCGTCGCCCTCCTCGCGCAGGCGTTCGGCCAGACGCTGCTGGCCGCGGGCGTAGCGGGTGATGCCACCGACGATCTTGCCGCGCTCCAGGCTGACGATCTCATAGACCCCGGCGAAAACCCGGACCAGGCGCGTTTTCGCCTCGGGCCCGGTTTCCTTGACGAACGCGTCGAGCAGGGGGGCCACCTGGTCGAGGGGCGTGCGGCGCGAGGCGAGCTTCACCGCCAGGGTGGCGGCGTCCTGGTCGTCGGTCCAGGGACCGGCGGAGGCAAGGTCGGGGCCGCTCCACACCGCGCCGAGGCTGATGTCCGGCGTGCGCCGCTGCGGGCAGGGCCAGTCCGGATCGCTCTTTGGCTGGGCCAACGTGGGGCCAGCCGCCGCCAGCAGCAGGGCGACGACGAGGGGGCCGCGGCATCGGCGATGGAGCAAGGACGGGAATGCGCTCTTCATGGCTGGCGAGCCTCCGGGCATGGCGCCTGAATGCGGAACATGGGGATTTTCACGATGCCTCGCCCTTGGGCCCGCCGCGCAGGCCCATCACACCCCGCCCGGGATCGTAGGCGATCACCGCGAGGGCAAAGAAGACGAGGGTGGTGCCCGCCACCACCGCGCACGCGACGGGGTTGAACGCCCCATAGAGCGCGAACCGGGCCAGCTCCACCGCGTGGGTGAAGGGGTTGATGAGGCAGGCCACATAGAGCGCCTCGCTGGCGTCGCGGACCCGCCACAGGGGGTAGAGGGCGGACGAGGCGAAGAACATGGGAAAGATGACGAAGTTCATCACGCTGGCGAAATTCTCCAGCTGCCGCACCAGCGAGGAGATGACGAGCCCGATGGCGCCCAGCATGAAGCCGGAAAGGATGAAGGCCGGCAGCGCCAGCACATAGCCATAAAGGGGAATCTCGACGCCCCACAGGAACGCCACGGCCAGGAACACATAGACCTGCACCAGCGACACCACGACCCCGGCGATGAGCTTAGAGAACAGCAGCCACCAGCGCGGAAACGGGCTCGTGAGCAACACGCGCATGGAGCCCACCTCCCGGTCGTAGACCATGGAGAGGGACGACTGCATGCCGTTGAACAGCTGGATCATCACCGCCAGGCCCGGCGTGACATAGACCTCGTACAGCACATAGGTGTCGTAGGGCGGGATGATGGAGATGCCGAGCGCGCTGCGGAAGCCGGCCGCGAAGATGAACAGCCACAAGAGCGGCCGCACCAGTGCCGACAGGAAGCGCTCCTTCTGCTGCACGAAGCGCAGCAGTTCCCGCCACACGATGCCGGAAAGGCAGATGGCATAGCCCCTGGCCCCGAGAGGTCGCAGCGGCGCGGCGAAAGGGCTGCCACTCATGCCGCCGCGTCCTCGTCGGGCTCGGTCAGAGCGCGGAACGCCGCTTCCAGGGAAGCGCTGCCCGCCGCCAGCGCCGCGGCCTCGCCGGCGGCGATGATACGGCCCTGGTGCAGCACATGGACCTGATCGGTGGCTTCGATTTCGTCGAAGATGTGGGTCGCCCACAGCACGGCGAGCCCCGTTTCCCGCACCAGCTCGCGCACCAGCGCCACGATGCCCCGCCGGGAGGCAAGGTCGAGGCCTACGGTGGCCTCGTCCAGCAACAGCAGGCGGGGCCGGTGCAGCAGGGCGCGGGCGATCTCGACCCGCCGGGCCTGACCGCCGGAGAGCGTGCGCACCTTGTCATTGCCGCGCTCCGCCAGCCCCACCAAAGCGAGCAGTTCGCTGATTCTCAGCGTCAGCGCCCGCCCCGCCAGCCCATGCAGGGCGGCGTGATAGGCGAGGTTCTGGCGTACCGTGAGATCAAGATCGAGGGTGCGATTCTGGAACACGACCCCCAGTTCTGACAGAGCAGCGGAGGGCGCGTGCGACAGATCGTGGCCGAAGATGCGCACCGCGCCGACCCGGCACGCATAAAGCCGCGTCACCAGGGAGAACAGGGTGGTCTTACCCGCCCCATTGGGGCCGAGCAGGGCCACGAAACGGCCCTGGGGCACCTCCAGCGACACGTCGTCCAGCGCCTTGCGGCGGCCGAAGCTGTGGCTCACGCCCGCGACCTGAAGCGCCGGAACCGGCCTCGTCTCATCCATGAGGGGATCTCTCCGGCTCGGCCTATTGCGGCGCCACCACGACGCCCCACGGGGCGCCGCCCACCTTGATGGACTTCACCACCTTGCGGTTCGGCACGTCGATGACGGAGACGTCGTTGGAATTGCCGTTGGTGGTGAAGAGCTGCTTCTCGTCGGGGGAGAAAGCCAGCTGCCACACCCTTTGGCCCACCAGCAGATAGTCCACCACCTCGAAGGTTTCGGCGTTCACCACGGCGACGTGATTGGCCGGGCCCAAGGCCACGAAGGCGGTCTTGCCGTCGGAAGTCACGCGCACGCCCACGGGCTGGATGGTCTCCTTCGAGATGCCGGGGATCTTGAAGGTGATCTTCTTGATGATCTGGAGGGTCGCCGGATCGATCACCGAGACCGAGCCGCCCACTTCCGCAGAGACGAACAGCTTCTTGCCGTCGCGGGTGAATTCGGCGAAGCGCGGGCGCGCGTCCACCAGCACGTTGGCGACGATCTTGAAGCTTTCGGTGTCGATGAAATGGGCCATGTTGGTGGTTTCGGAGGTGGCCACCAGGATCTTGCCGTCGGGGCTCACCGCCATGCCTTCCGGCTCGGTGCCCACCGGCACCTGGGCGATGACCTTGTTCTTCTCCACGTCGAGCACGGTGACCTGGTTGTCATCCTCATTGGCAATGTAGAGCGGGTTGCCCGAGGGGTGCAGGGCGAACAGCTCCGGGTCGGGGCCGGACTTGAGTTTGCGCAGCACCTTGAGGCTCACCGGGTCGATCACCTGCACCGAATGGTCGTCGCTGGCGCACAGATAGATGGCTTTGCCGTCCGGGCTCATGATGATGCCGCGCGGGCGGCGGCCCACCTTGGCGGTCTTGGTGACGGCGAGCGTGTCGGTGTCTATGGCGGTGATGGAATTGCCGCGCTCGTTGGAGACATAGGCCATGCCGGCCTCCGCCGCCCCGGCCGCGAACAGCGCGAGCGAGCCCGTCAGCACGGCGCAGAGGGCGCGCGGCGAGGGCAGCGGGCGAAAGGCGGTCATTTGGGTCCTCCCGGTCTTCGGCGCGTCTTGCGCGCGCCGTTGTAGCGTTGCGGGGCCGTTGGCGCGGCCCTGGAAAGCGTCAGCCTAGTTCAGGTGGCATTTGGATTCCGGCTCGTCGAAGCCGAGCGTGTCGAGGGGCGTGCGCTGGTGCAGGAAGCCGTCTTCCGGCGCCACGGAAACCACGCCCATGGGCTGGGCGATCAGGAGCGGCTGGCGCACCTGCTGGTCCCACGGGCGCACGGAAAGGGGCACGCCCTTGAAGGCGGCGATGCTGAAATCCGGTGAGCGCAGATAGGCCGCCATGGCGGCGGGATCGTCGCCCTTGGTGCGGGTCGCGGCCTCGCCCACCATGCGCACGGCGAGCCACGCCTGATAATCGGTGGGCCGCATGGTGCGATTGGTGCCGCGCAAGAAGCGGTTCTGAAGCTGGGCCGAACCCCAGGCGTCCTGCGCCTGATGCCAGGTGGAGGCCGTCAGCCCCTGGGTGCCCACCACCAGCCGCGGCTCGGCGGTGCGATAGGGAATGTAATTGCCGAAATCACCGGCTTCGTCCGCCACCACCAGCACGTCCGCATCGACGCCGCGGGTGAACACCAGCGCGTCGGATTTGGTGATGCTGTCGGAGCGCTCGCGGGCGAGGGGGCCAAAGGTCCAGGGCTTTTCCGCCACCACCTTCAGGCCGAATTTGCGGGCGGAGCGCTTCACCGCTTCCGCATAGGCCTTGTCGCCGGCATTGGGGCCCACCACCAGGAACAGGCGGTTCCAGCGCTTGCTGGCCAGGAACTGGGTGAGAGCATCGGCCAGCATGGCGCGGCTGGGCGCCACGTGGAACACATCCGCCCGGCACTGCTCGGCCCGCAGGCCGTCATCCAGCGCGCCCACATTGAACACGATGGCGCCCACCGGCTTCACCGCATCCGCCACGGCCAGCAGCTCGTCCGCCGGCAGGTTCACGATGAGGAGGCGATTGCCGCCTTGCACCAGCGCCTTGGCGGCGGCCACCGGGTCGTCGCCCTCGGCCAGGGAGGTGGTGTTCAAGGTGAAATGCTGGCCGGTGAAGGTGCCGGTGGAATTGTTGTCCTTGATGGCGAGGGCCGCGCCCGCCACCGCATCGTCCTCCGGCACGGCGGCCAGATCATAGAGCGGGGGCGGCGGCACCTCGCGGGTGAGGAGGCCGATGGGAACCTCCAGCACCGCCGGCGCGGCCGTGGCCGGATTGGAGGGCTGGGCCTGAGCCGTCTGAGCCGGCAGCGCGATTCCCGCCAGTGCCAGCCCCGCGACAGCCAGCCTCCCGACCGTCATGCCCGCGCGGGCCGCCGCCGTCGTGGCGGCGAGAAGCTGTGCGCGCAGGCTGGACATCAGATCATCACCATGCCGGTTCCATCTCGGGACGCAGATCTAGGCATCATCGCTCGCCGGGCGCAACCGGATATATCTAAGGAAAGAATAAGATGTTCCCATCTTGCCGCCGGGCGCTGGACTGTGACACGCTGCGCCGCGTTCAGGTGGATATGATGAAAAGCTCGACGCTTCTTGCCGCAACGGCACTGTTTCTCTTGCTCCCGGCCGCCGCGTCGGCGGCTGCGGTGAAGACGGCGATGTTCGGATTCGAGTTCTTCGACGACACACTGGACAAGCGCCCGCAGGTGCTGGCCGAGCAGGCTGAGCGGCTCCGCCTGGTTAATGCGGAGCTCCAGGCCCTTTTGGCGAAATCCGGCGACATGACCTTCGTGGATCTGACGCCGGAGGCGGCCCGGATCGCCGATCTTCAGCCCTTCTTCAAATGCAATGGCTGCGAGCGGGATATCGCCCGCGATGCCGGGGCGAAGCTTGAGGTGGTCGGGGTCATCCGCAAGATTTCCAGCCTCATCCTGTCGTTCGTGCTGGAGGTGCGTGAGACGGGGGAGGATGGTCGCGTCGTGCGCGCGGGGCAGGTGGATATTCGCGGCAATACGGACGAATCCTGGCTGCATGGCGTGCGTTATCTGGTGAAGAACCGCATCCTGGCGCCGGGACAGGTGCCGCTCGCCCCCTGATCATGGGGTGGCGCAAGAATAAGCGTTGCAATCGAAGTCGTTAGGGAAGGATACGCTTGATGAGACATGTTTTGACCGCCGCGCTCGCGGGCGCGCTGGTGCTGTCGCCGCTGGTGGCCGAGGCCCATGGTCCCACCCGCAAGAAGGTGACCGAGAGCGTGGAGATCAATGCGCCGGCGGCCAAGGTGTGGGCCGCCATCGGCAATTTCCAGGACATGAGCTGGCATCCTGCCATCACAGGCAGCACCGGTCAGGGCGGCAACGCCATCGACGCCACGCGCAAGCTCACGCTCACGGGCGGCGGTACCATCGACGAGGTGCTCTACAAATACGAGCCCGAGAAGATGAGCTATTCATACCGCATCAATGCCGTGGACGTGAAAGTCCTGCCGGTGACCAATTATTCTTCCACCATCACCGTGGAACCCATCGACGCCACCCACACCAAGGTCGAGTGGAAGGGCGCCTTCTATCGCGGCTATCCCAACAACGACCCGCCGCCGGAACTCAATGACGACGCGGCGGTGGCGGCCGTGACCGCCGTCTATCGCGGCGGGCTCGACGCGCTGAAGGCCAAGCTGGAGAAGGGGCCGTCGTGAGGCGGCTCGCGACCGGCCTGCCCATCGTCTTCGCCGCCGCGCTGCTTGTCGGCGCGGCGGCCCGGGCGGAGGAGGCCTTCGTGACGGAGCAGCCCGCCAACCGGGTGGCGGTGCTGGACCTTTCCGTGGCCGGCGCAGGCAAGGGCAGCGAGCGCAAGGCGCTCATGGCGCAGATTCCGGTGCCGGGCGAGCCGGCCGGCATCGCGGTCACCCGTGATGGGCGGCGCGCTTATGTGACGAGCCCGGAGGACAAGGCCGTTACCGTCATCGACGCGGCCAACCGCAAGGTGCTGGCCCGCTGGCCGGTGGGCGGAGGGCCACTGGGCATCGCCGTCGCGCCGGCGGGCGCGCCGGTATTCGTGGCGGACTGGTATGCCAGGCGCCTCCTGGTCATCGACCCCGATGCGCCGCAAACCCACCGCGAGGCAGAGACCGGCGCTTCGCCCTCCGGGGTGGCGGTGACGCCGGATGGGGCATTCGTGCTCACCGCGGATCGCGATGACGATACGGTTTCCGTGATCGAGACGACGGGCCTCAAGCGGGTGGCGGTGATTCCCGTCGGCACGCGGCCGTTCGGCGTCACCATCGATGCGGATGGGCGGCGCGCCTACACGGCCAATGTGGGGTCCAACGACGTGTCCATCATCGACCTTGCCGAGCGCAAGGTGGTGGCCACGGTGAAGGTGGGCGAGCGGCCCTATGGGGTTGCGCTGGCCCGCGGCCGTGCCTTCGTCACCAACCAGTATGGCGGCACGGTGAGTGTGTTCGACCTGGCCAGCCTGAAGGATCTGGGACGCATCGGCGTGGGTGATTATCCGGAGGGGATCGCCGCCAGCGGCGATGGCGGCCGGGTCTATGTGGCCAACTGGTTCGACAACTCGCTCTCGGTGATCGACACGGACAGCCTGAAAGAAGTCGCGACCCTGCCCTTGGGCGATGGGCCGCGCGCCTTCGGCGCCTTCATACGCCATGTGGACTGAGCGCGGGACCGGGGCGCGCGGACCGGCGGCGCGTGCGTGCGGCCCCAGTCTGCGCGGGCCGGCAGCGGCGCCCCAGGCCGGCGCCGCTGACCCCTCTCTTTCTCCATTCAAGGGGGAGCGGGGGAGCTTGTAGCCGGATCGTGCAGGAAACGAGTGCTGGAAGCCCCTATGGGCTGTAAGGGCGCGCCTTCCGCCGCCAACCTCGCACGCGCTTTGCCTCCGCCTCCGCCGCCCGCGCAAGCGCTGGCATTCTCGGCGGTCCAGAGCACTTTCTCCTAACGGATGTCGGCTCGCGCGCATAAAACGCGTGAACTCGACGAGCCAGAGCACGCCTTCAATCCCGTCAACAAGGAAAGGAGTTCGGAGCCATTGCCATTCGGCGTGGGTGGCGCGGCTTATACTGGACCACCCCGCGAGGTGTACCGGACGCTCCAGGTGTTCCGGGCCTTCCCGACGGCGCGGCGCCCTTCCCGCTTGCGGGGAAAGGGCGGTGAAGCATTGGTGTTATTGGCCCGGCGGCGAGGCAAAGGACAAGGCCTCGGAGCGCCAGGAACCCACGACGCGTTGAGGGTCCATCTGCTGCACCACCCGGGCCGTCCGGGTGGCTCCCTTCCTCGGGGCGTGGGAGCGTGAGCGCGCCCCTGGCCCAGCCTTGGGATGTGACGGTCCAGCGATCCCAGCCCGTGGTCTTGGGCCCGCCGCGCGGCACCGGTCTGCCTGAACGCACATCGCCGCCGACCCGTGAGGGTGGCGGCGATGGCTTTCGCGATGAGGTCAACGACCCAGGAAGATGGCGGCCAACCGCTGGAGCAGTCCCTTCGGCAGTGGCGAAGGCTCGCTCTGCCCAGGGTGGTCTCCTTCCTAGGCCTGGAAGGGATGCTTGACTGCGTCGCGCTTTTCGGTGGCTTCCTTTGCGGAGGGCTCACCCTTGACGGCGCGGGCGATGGCGAGCTTGGTGGCCTCGTAGTTGTAGGACTGGATCTT
>NZ_JACBFQ010000007.1 GCF_021401125.1 Xanthobacter sp. NM-59 | reverse complement strand
GGAGCGGCCCGCGCTCCAGCCACCGCCTGACCCGCCAGCGCCTTGCCAGCCGCCGGCCTCACGCCGGCCGCCGCGCCCGCCCGCGGGGGCCAGCAGGGCGCGCAGCCGCTCATTCATGTCCTGCCGGTAGTGCTTGCGCACGGTCTCGTCGGCAATGGCGTTCACAACCTCGTTAAGGCGTGCTTCCAGGGCGGCGCGGCGCTCCGGCGTGTCGAGTGCGGCGGCGCCACTCTCCCGTTCCCAGAGCGCGGTGGCCAGCGGCCGGGCGCCGGCGAGAACCTGCTCCATGGCCTCGCGGCCGGAACGGCGGATGAGGTCGTCGGGGTCCTGGCCGTCGGGCAGGGTGGCGAAGGTGAGGGAGCGGCCCGCCTTGATGTGGGGCAGGGCGATATCCATGGCGCGGGCGGCGGCGCGCTGGCCGGCCTTGTCGCCGTCGAACAGCAGCAGCGGCTCCTCGGACATGCGCCACAAAAGCTGCAGCTGGTCCTCGGTGAGGGCGGTGCCCAGCGGCGCCACGGCCCCGCCGAAGCCGGCCTCCACCATGGCGATCACGTCCACATAGCCTTCCACCACGATCACCCGCGCGCCTTTGTGGGCGGCGGCGCGCGCGTCGAAGCCGTTATAGAGCAGGCTGCCTTTGTGGAAGAGCGGAGTTTCCGGCGAATTCAGATACTTGGCCGGAACATCCTTCTCCAGCGCGCGGCCGCCGAAGGCCACCACGCGGCCTTTCAGATCGGTGATGGGGAACATCACGCGGTCGCGGAACCGGTCATAGGGAACCGGGATGTCCTCGCCGGAAATGAGAAGGCCGGCTTCCACCATGGCTTCCACCGGCACCCCCTGCTTGCCGAGCGCCTCCTTCAAGTGGAAGCGCTCGCCGGCGGCGTAGCCCAGATGGAAGCGCTGCTGGGTGGTGGGGCCCAGCTCGCGGTCGGCCAGATAGCCGCGGGCCTTGGCGCCGAGCCGGGATTGCAGGGTTTCCTCGAAATGGCGGGCGGCCAGCGCCATCACCTCATAGAGGGAGCGGCGGCGCTCCTCCCGGGCGGCGGCCTCGGGCGTCTCTTCCGGCAAAGGCAGGCCGGCCATGGAGGCGAGCCGCTCCACCGCCTCGCCAAAGGGCAGGCCCTCCGTCTCCATCAGGAAGTCGAACACGTCGCCGTGCTTGCCGGACGAGAAGCAGTGATAGAAGCCCTTCTGATCATTGACGAAAAAGGAGGGCGTCTTTTCCGCGTTGAAGGGCGAGAGGCCGGCGAACTCGCGCCCCTGCTTCTTCAGCTTGACGCGACGGCCCACCACCTCCGACACCGGCAGGCGGGCGCGGATCTCGTCAAGGAACGCGGGCGAAAAGCGCATTCGCGAATCAGTTCAGCACAGGGGACGGTGAATGGGCGGAGTGGAGGCGAAACCGCATCCTAGCTCCCATGTGTAAATGCACACCACTTGGGCTTTCTGATGATCCGCGCGGCGATTGCCCGCCCGCGCCACATGCGCCCGCTATCCTCATTATCCACATGGCCGGCTCGCGGAGCGGAAAGCGCGCGGCGGGGGCGCAAAACGCGAGCTTTGCCATGGACGCTCGCCGTGGCCGAAGATAGCCTCGACCCCACAACCGCAGAGAGCGGGACCAGAGGCGTGCAGCGGGGCGCGGGGCCATGGACGCGATCATCGATTTTCTGAACACGATCTTCTGGGGCTATGTGCTCATCTACGGCCTTTTGGCGGTGGGCGTTTATTTCACGCTCCGGCTGCGTTTCATCCAGGTCGTCCATTTTCCGGAGATGCTGCGCTCCGTCTTCCGGGCCAATGCCACGGACAAATCCGGCATCACGCCGTTCCAGGCCCTGTGCACCTCGCTCGCCTCGCGGGTGGGCACCGGCAATATCGCGGGCGTGGCGGTCGCGCTCTATCTCGGCGGGCCGGGCTCCATTTTCTGGATGTGGGTGGTGGCCACCCTGGGCATGGCCACGGCCTTCGCCGAGAACACCCTGGCCCAGCTCTACAAGGTGAAGGACGACGAGGGGCGTTATCGCGGCGGCCCGGCCTTCTATATCGCCAAGGGGTTGAAGGCGCCGTGGGCCGGGGCTGTGTTCTCGGTCTGCCTCATCATCTCGTTCGGCCTGGTGTTCAATGCGGTGCAGGCCAATTCCATCGCCGATGCTATGGAAGGCGCCTTCGGCCTGCCCAAGCTCGGCACCGGCGTGGTCATTGCGGCGCTCGCCGGCATCATCATCTTCGGCGGCATCGCGGCCATCGCCCGCACCGCGGAACTGGTGGTGCCGTTCATGGCGGGCGCCTACGTGCTGTTTGCCTTCTACGCGCTCATCACCAACATCACCGAAGTGCCGGCCATGCTTTATCACATCGTGGCCAGCGCCTTCGGCCTGGAGCCCGCGGCTGGCGGCGTGATGGGGGCTGTGACCGTGGCCATGATGAATGGCGTGAAGCGCGGCCTGTTCTCCAATGAAGCGGGCATGGGCAGCGCCCCCAACATCGCCGCCGTGGCGACGCCCGATCCGCACCACCCGGTGAGCCAGGGCTTCGTGCAGTCGCTGGGTGTGTTCATCGACACCATCGTCATCTGCACCGCCACCGCGCTGCTGATCTTGCTGGCCGACGTGCTGGTGCCCGGCAATGGCGTCAACGGAACCCAACTCACCCAGGCCGCGATGGAGACCTATATCGGCTCGGCCGGGCGCTATTTCGTGGCCATCGCCATCTTCTTCTTCGCCTTCACCTCCATCATCGGCAACTATTCCTATGCCGAGAATGCGCTGGTGTTCCTGGGCCACGGCCATGTGGCGGGGGTGGCGATCCTGCGGGTGGCGCTGCTTGGCATGGTGATCTGGGGCTCGCTGCAGAGTGTGGCCACCGTGTTCAACACGGCGGACGCGGCCATGGGGCTGATGGCTTCCATCAATCTCGTGGCCATCGTGCTGCTCTCGGGCCTCGTGGCCAAGCTGACCAAGGATTATCTCGACAAGCGCCGGGCCGGCCTGGAACCCATGTTCCTGGCGAGCGAGATGCCCGAGCTGAAGGATCAGATCGACGCGGAGATCTGGAGCCGCCGCTAGAGTGCTTCCAGGCGAGGTGAGAGCCGGTGCGCGGGGAGCAAGCCGGGGATGGCCGAAGGACAGGCCGTCTCGGGCTTCCCTGAAGAGCCGAGGCCGCATGGCGGCTGGTCATGCGGACACACGCGGGGCTTGGGCCTGCGGCGTGGATCCGAGCAATGGCCCGGAGGCAGGGCCTTGCGGCCAGTGGACGTTGAGGCACGGGTGAGCTCTGCGAATCGCGATGCTCACCCGGTTGCTTCCGCTGCTCCGCGAAGGGTCAGCCGGCGGCGGTCAGGGCGTCCTTCACCCACTGGGAGGCCTTGCCGAAATCGATGGCGCCGGCATAGCGCTCCTTCAGGGCGGCCATGGTGCGACCCATGTCCTTGATACCCTTGGCCTCGATCTCGCCGATCACCGTCTGGATGGCGGCGCGGGTGTCGGCCTCGCACAGCTGCTGCGGGAGGAAAGGCTGGATGTAGCCGATTTCCTCGCGCTCCTGCTCGGCGAGCTCGGGGCGGCCGCCCTCCTCGTAGATCTTGGCGCTTTCCTCGCGCTGCTTCACCATCTTGGCGAGCAGGGCGCGCAATTCGTCGTCGGTGAGGGGGTCCTTGCCGTGGCCGCGCTGCTCGATGTCGCGGTCCTTCAGGGCGGCGTTGACGAGGCGCAGCGTGGACAGGCGGCGCTTGTCCTGGGCCTTCATCGCCTCTTTGAGGGCGGCGTTAATGTCGTCACGAAGCACGGATCGATTTCCTTGCAAGAAGAGCGGGGCGGGACAATCGGGCGGAAGGGCCGGGTGGGCGCGCAGGGCTTGGTGCCGACCTCGAAGCGAGATCTGACGGACCTGAGGCTGCGGCCCCCGTATTCACTTCACGGCTCACCCGTCGCGGTTCACCCATGGCTTTGGCCCGCTTGGGCTCAAATGGTCCAGTGTCGTTTGGCCGGGCCTGCAGGCGAAAGGGCCGGTTTGCGGGGGGCTTCGCGAACGCTCCCTTGGGAAACGGGGCGAGGCCATCCTGGCTGCCGGACCGGATCATCTTGATCGCCGGGCGACGGCGCACACGTTTTTTCGCGCGCGGACGCTGGAAACGCGGCGCGTGACGCTCTATCTAGGCGATCCATGACGAACGAACAAGACCAGACCCCCACCGAGCCGCTCTCTACCGGTTCCGGGCGCTCTGCTGCGGCCGACAGCTGGAGCGAGCCTGTCCCCACCGCCGTTCTCGTCCTTGCCGACGGTACGGTGCTCGAGGGTTTCGGCATCGGTGCCGAAACCACGCTGGCTGGCGAGGTGTGCTTCAACACCGCCATGACCGGCTATGAGGAAATCCTCACTGATCCGTCCTATTCGGGGCAGATCATCACCTTCACCTTCCCGCATATCGGCAATGTCGGCACCAATGAAGAGGACATCGAAACGGTGTCCATGGCGGCCGCGTCGGGCGTGCGGGGGGTGGTGCTGCGCACGGACATCACCGCGCCGTCCAACTACCGCGCCACGCGCGGGCTGGATGCGTGGCTGAAGGCGCGCGGCATTCCCGGCATCACCGGCATCGACACCCGGGCGCTCACGGCGCTGATCCGCGAAGCGGGCATGCCCAATGCGGTGATCGCCCATTCGCCCACCGGCATCTTCGACATCCCCGCCCTGAAGGCCGAGGCTCGCGCCTGGCCGGGCCTGGTGGGCATGGACCTGGTGCCCTCCGTCACCACCGCCCAGCGCTTCGACTGGAGCGAGACCCCGTGGCAGTGGCCCGAGGGCTATGGCCGCGAGGAGGCGCCCAGCCACCACGTGGTGGCCGTGGACTATGGCGTGAAGCGCAACATCCTGCGCCTGCTCGCCGCCGCCGGCTGCAAGGTGACCGTGGTGCCCGCCACCACCTCCGCCGAGGACATCCTGGCGCTGAAGCCCGATGGCGTGTTCCTCTCCAACGGCCCCGGTGATCCGGCGGCGACGGGGGAATATGCGGTGCCGGTCATCCGCTCGGTGATCGAGGCGGGAGTGCCCACTTTCGGCATCTGCCTTGGCCATCAGATGATCGGCCTCGCCGTGGGCGGGACCACCGTGAAGATGCACCAGGGCCACCACGGCGCGAACCACCCGGTGAAGGACCTCACCACCGGCAAGGTGGAGATCACGTCCATGAATCACGGCTTTGCCGTGGACCGGGAGAGCCTGCCGAAGAATGCGGTGGAGACCCATGTCTCCCTGTTCGACGGCTCCAATGCCGGCATTGCGCTGTCGGACAAGCCGGTGTTTTCCGTGCAGTATCACCCCGAAGCGAGCCCCGGCCCGCAGGATAGCCACTATCTGTTCGACCGGTTCGTGGAACTGATCGCGAAGAACAAGGCGGCCTGAGCCGCCTTGGCGCCCCGCCGTCTGGCGGGGCGCCACTCCCCTCGCCGTCGGGGGCATCAAGCCTTGAGGTGACGCGTTTTCTCGATGTGGCGGAGTCCCACTCCGCGCGAAAACGCCCTCGCATCCCCCTGTCAGCCGCCCTTTTCACCTTTGATCGTAGAGGCGACGCGCCGGGGCTTTCGCCCGGCGCAGCGCGGTTGCGCGCCTGCGCCGCTGCCCCAACGGTATTCCGCGGCTCGGAAGCGGTATCCTGAGCTAAAGTGTCGCAGTTTGTGTTGACATGGCGATTTGTCGCACCCCACCATGAGGGTGGCTGGAGGCGTCAAGCAAGCGTGTCCGGAGATCCGCCGCCGCAATCGTCGCCAGCCGGGCGAGGAGGGAACGCAGTGATCACCGTGGACGACATCCTGCGCGAGAAGCGCGACACCCGCATCATCGCCATCCGTGTCTCGGACACCGTGGCGAAGGCCGCTTTGCTGATGAAGCGGGAGAACGTGTCATCCGTCCTGGTGATGGATGAATGCCCGTCCGAGCACGGCACCGTCATCGGCGTGTTCTCGGAACGTGACGTGACCCGTGCCCTGCTGGAGAACGGCTCCGCCACGCCGAACATGGTGCTCGCCTCGTTCCTGGAACGGGAGCTGATCTGCTGCGAGCCCTCCGATTCCATCGTCACGGCCCTGCGGCTTATGAACGAGAATCAGGTGCGTCATCTGCCGGTGATGGAGGATTTCGCGCTGCTGGGCGTTATCAGCGCCACCGACCTGCTGCGCCACTTCCTGCGGGAGGCGGAGGCGCGGGGCATTGCCGATGCCTTTCTCGGCAGCACCACGCCGGAACTCGCAGTGCTGCGCTGAGAAAAGGCGATCCGATCGCTCAGCGGGCGCGTGGTGAGAGGTGAGCCAGCAGGCCGAGCGTGGAGGCGGAGGCGCCAACGGGCGCGCTTTCGCCCCGCACGGCCGGCAGCAGAGCCGTCGCCATCTCCTTGCCGAGCTCCACGCCCCACTGGTCGAAGGCGTTGATGTTCCACACCGCCGCCTCGACGAACACGCGGTGTTCATAGAGGGCGATGAGGCGGCCCAGCGTGTAGGGGTCGAGCTGGCGATAGGCCAGGGTGACGGAGGGGCGGTCGCCGGGGAACACGCGATGGGGCGCCAGGGCGGCCACCTCCGCTTCGGGCAGTCCCTTGGCGCGCAGCTGCGCGGTTGCTTCCTCCAGGGTGCGGCCCCGCATCAGCGCCTCGGACTGCGCGAGGCAGCTCGCCACCAGCAGCTCATGGTGCGCGCGCAGCTGCGGCTCGTGCCCCTCGGCGGCAATGAGGAATTCCACGGGCACGATTTCGGTGCCCTGGTGCAGCAGCTGGAAAAAAGCGTGCTGGGCATTGGTGCCCGGTTCGCCCCAGACGATGGGCCCGGTGGGCTGGCCCACGGGCTGCCCATCGCGGGTCACGCTCTTGCCGTTGCTCTCCATGTCGAGCTGTTGGAGATAGGCGGGCAGGCGCGCCAGGCGCTGGTCGTAGGGGATTATGGCGCGGCTGACATAGCCGCACACATCGCGGTGCCACAGGCCGATCAGGGCCAGCAGAACCGGCAGGTTGTCCTCGAACGGCGCGTTGCGGAAGTGGTGGTCCATGGCCTCCGCGCCGGCGAGCAGCTCGCGGAAGCGCTCGGGCCCGATGGCCAGCATCACCGGCAGGCCGATGGCCGACCACAGGGAATAGCGACCACCCACCCAGTCCCAGAAGGCGAAGGTGCGGTCGGCGGAGATGCCGAAGGCCTGCACCTTGTCCGTGGCGGTGGAGACAGCCGCGAAATGGGCACCGACGGCATCCTCGCCCAGCGCGCCCGCGATCCACCCGCGCGCCGTGCGGGCATTGCACATGGTCTCCACGGTGGTGAAGGTCTTGGACGCCACGATGAAGAGGGTGCGCGCGGGATCCAGCCCCTTGAGCGTGTCGGCGATGTGGGCGCCATCCACATTGGAGACGAAATGGCAGCGCGGACCGTCATGATAAGGCGCGAGCGCGAGCGTGGCCATGGCCGGGCCAAGATCGGACCCGCCAATGCCGATATTGACCACATCCGTAAAGGTGTTTCTGGTGGCGCCCCTGAGGCTCCCGTCCCGGACCGCGCGGGCGAAGG
Organism: Xanthobacter sp. NM-59; assembly: GCF_021401125.1. Taxonomy (GTDB): domain Bacteria; phylum Pseudomonadota; class Alphaproteobacteria; order Rhizobiales; family Xanthobacteraceae; genus Xanthobacter. Next base: position 257,642 of record NZ_JACBFQ010000007.1, on the reverse strand, counting down.
CGGCAAGATGCTCCAGGCTGGCGCGAACCTCGGCCTTCACATCCACGCCGTCGAGCATGAGCGGCGCGGGCGTGCTGTCGCGCAGGGCCACATGCAGAACCGCGCGGTGCTCGGTGGCATTGATCCGCTCACCGGCGAACATGGCATCGCGCTGGCGCGCCACGCCGGCCACCTCCGCCACCCGCAGCAGCAGCGCCAGGGCATCGGCATCCAGCTCGGTCTTGGAGAAGTCGAGCAGCAAATCTCCCAGGTTGCGCGAGAAGGACTCGAAGCGGCGCGGTTCCGCATTGAGTTCGCGCAGCGGGCGGCGGGTGGCCGCCCGGGTGGAGGAAAGCATGCGCCAGAGGGGTTGAGTCGCGGTCATGGACGAAGCGGTCCTTGGACCATCCGCCGGCCGCAGGGCAGAACCCTGCGGATCCTCGGAAGCCGGTCTCACGGGGGTTGAGGTACCGAGGCTCTTCATGCCCCCGGACGTTGACCGCAGTACGTCGCTCATGTGCCGTGACTGCCCGATTGAAGGCGATTGCGTGGTGGAGTGATGACCCTAGGGCGTCTTCGAGCGCAGTGGATCCCAGCTCGTATCAAGAAAACGCGTCAACTCAACAGGCTAAAGCATCTCTCCGATTCCGCGAAACGGGGACATGCCTGGACGGCATCGCAGCGTCCTGCCTGCCGTGCCCGCGCACCGACCATGCGCCCGTGCCCCCGAAATCGCGCGGAAAGCGTATTCCCGATCCGGCTCCTATAGCACGCCCTGGTTGGGCCGCATCCGGGGGGACGAGAGAATTCACCGCAAGCGGATCTTGAGGCTTCTGGATCTTGAGGCTTCCGGCGAGAGTCGGGTGGCGAGGAGGGGCAGCGATCCTTGGTGAGCGAACTCCCGCGGTGGCGCCTTGCAGCAAGGGCGGGCGCAGCTGTGCCTTGCGAGGGATGCGTCCGAAGCACACGGATCGATGGGGCGGGAGCTTTGGGGTGAGTCGCGGCGCGAGGCCCGCGGGCGGACGGTGCCGGTCCATCGCCTTAACGCCATGTCCGGCGCGGAGTCGCGGCCAGGAAAATGCGGACAGGCGGCGAGGACATCGTCGCTTTGCGGCGGGTCTTGAAACTGAGGTCACGCAAAAATCCGCGCAGGTCAGCCGCGCGGATTGCAAACGTCACGAGATCGGTCCCGAATCGGAAATGTCGCCCCGCTTTGAAACGAGACGGCAGGGCCGGTCCGAAGACTCAGCGGCTGCGCGGCTTGGAGGGCAGCAGGCCCTCGCGCTGGGCGCGCTTGCGAGCCAGCTTGCGGGCGCGGCGGATGGCCTCGGCCTGCTCGCGGGCGCGCTTCTCGGACGGCTTCTCGTAATGACCACGCAGCTTCATCTCGCGGAAGATCCCTTCGCGCTGCATCTTCTTCTTGAGCGCCTTCAGGGCCTGATCAACATTGTTGTCGCGGACGAGAACTTGCACGTGTTTGCCTCTTCGAGCTGTTGCGCCGATCCGGTGCGGAAATGATCTGGAACTCCGAACCTTGGGGCAGAGCGCCATGCGGCGACCATGCGGCATGTCCGAAGGAGCCGCTCTATTATCAGACAAGCGGAAGGTTGTCCACTCGCCTGCGCGAGGGGCCTTTCACCCGCGAAGCCTTGCGCCGGCTTATTATCCCGCGCTCGCGAGCGCCTCACCGAAGGGAGGGGGGCTCTCCGGGGCGGTATCCCAGAGAAAGCGGATCACCGGCGGGCGGGGCAGGGTGGCACCGTGGAAGCGATACTTCGGGACCGGGGGTAATCCCGCCTGGGGGCGGCGGTGGCGCTGGGCGGCACGGCAGAGCGCGTCCAGTTCATCCCGCAGCTCCACATCATGGAACAAAGCCTGCGCGATCTTCAGCCCGCGGATGAAGCGAAGCTCGATCTCGATGAGCCGCCAGCCACAGAAGCGACCGGACCGCGCCATCTGGAGGGCTGTCTGGCGGATGTCGAGCAAAGCTTCGCCGTTGGCCATTCGGGTTCCCCCGCTGCCGAAAAGAAACGCAGTGACTGATTCGCTAACGGTTGTATCACACCGTGAGTCGCGGGTGTCAGCAGCTTTTGTCGGGAATGTGGGAACAGCCGGAATCATCGGGCCAGATGCGGTTCACATGACCCATCTTGCGACCCGGCCGGGCCTCGGCCTTGCCATACAGATGCAGGTGCGCGCCGGGCTCGGCGAGCAGCTCATGCCAGGTGGAGACGTCATCCCCGATCAGGTTGGTCATCTCCACGCGGCCGATGCGACCGGTTTCACCCAGGGGCCAGCCGGCGATGGCGCGCACATGCTGTTCGAACTGGGAGGTGATGGCGCCGTCCTGGGTCCAGTGCCCGGAATTATGCACGCGGGGGGCGATCTCATTGACGATCACCCGCTCCTGGGCGCCACGGCCCACCACGAACAGCTCGACCGCGAATACGCCCACATAATCCAGCGCGCCGGCGATGGCGCAGGCACAGGCGCGGGCCTGCCGGGCCGCGGCCGGGCTCACTTCCGCGGGCACCGTCGAGGTGTGCAGGATGTGGTTGCGATGGACGTTCTGGGTCACTTCATAAGCCGCGAAGGCGTCGTCGGAGCGCCGGGCGGCGATGATGGAGACCTCGCGCTCGAACGGCACGAACCCTTCCAGGATGGCGCTTTGCCGGCCGATGGCGTCCCAGGCGGAGGCGAGGTCGTCGCCGGGGCGCAGCGTCACCTGGCCCTTGCCGTCATAGCCGAAGCGGCGGGTCTTCAGCACTGCGGGCAGGCCGATGGCGGCCACCGCCCGGTTCAACCCCTCCAGGTCGTCCACGGCGGCGAACGGCGCGGTCTCTATGCCAAGGCCGTTGACGAAGGTTTTTTCCTGCAGCCGGTCCTGGCTCACCGCCAGCGCGCGGGGGCCGGGCCGCAGCGGCACGCGGGCGGCGAGGAATTCGGCCGTGTCCAGGGGCACGTTCTCGAATTCATAGGTCACCGCCTGCACCATGCCGGCGAAGCGGGCGAGAGCCTGCCAATTGTCATAGGCGGCGCACACATGGGCGTCGCTGACCTGGAAGGCGGGGCTGCCCGCCTCGGGGCAGAAGATGATGCTTTTGAGGCCGAGCTGAGCGGCTGCGAGCGCGGTCATGCGACCGAGCTGGCCTCCGCCGAGGATGCCGATGGTGTCGCCGGGCTGAAGCATGGTCTCAGACGGGCTGTTCCGCGACGGCGGCCGTGCGTTCGGCCCGCCACGCCTCCAGCCGCTCGGCCAGGGCCTCGTCGGACCCGGCCAGCACGGCGGCGGCGAGCAGCGCCGCATTGACGGCGCCGGCCTTGCCGATGGCGAGCGTGCCCACGGGCACGCCGGCTGGCATCTGGACGATGGAATAGAGGCTGTCGAGCCCCGACATGGCTTTTGATTCCACCGGCACGCCGAACACCGGCAGGGTGGTGAGGGCGGCCACCATCCCCGGCAGGTGCGCGGCACCGCCGGCTCCGGCGATGATCACCTTGAAGCCCTCCGCCCTGGCGCTCTTGGCGAAGGCGTACATGCGATCTGGCGTGCGATGGGCCGAGACGATCCGCGCGTCGCAGGGAACGTCGAGCGCCTGCAGCGTCTCGACAGCGTGGCGCATGGTTTCCCAATCGGACTGGCTGCCCATGATGACGGCCACCGGCCGCGATCCCATTTCGATCATCCTCAGCAAACGCAAAGGGCGCCTTTATCGGATCGCCGCGGCTCGGGCAAGGCCCGTTCGCGGATCCGAACGCATCACGATGGAATTTCCGGTCGTCAGGCGGGATGGTTCAGCGGGCCGGGAGGCTCGTAGCCGGCGCCGTCGGGCAGGTGCAGCACGCTGCTGGCGTGGGCGACGGCGGTGCGGTTGCGCCCCTCGGTCTTCGCCGCATAAAGCGCGACGTCCGCGGCCTTGAGGAACTGGTCCACGGTCTCGCCGGTCCGGTATTGGGCGAGGCCGAGGGAGATGGTGACGCTGACGGGCCCGCCCGAGGGCACGGGCACCTGCATGCCCGCGACCTTTGTGCGCAGGACCTCGGCCATGGCCCAGGCCTGGGGCGCCGCGGTTGCGGGCAGGATGACGACGAATTCCTCCCCGCCGAGCCGCGCGGCCTGGCCCGGACCCTGGCGGACGAGGGCGGACACCGCGCGCAAAACACAGTCGCCGGCATCGTGGCCGCGCGAATCGTTGATTCGCTTGAAGTGGTCGATGTCGAACATCACCAGAGACACCGGTTTTTCGGCGGTTGCGGCCGAGCAGATGTTCTGGGCGCGCTCGAAAAAGGCGCGGCGGTTCAGCAGCTCGGTGAGGGGGTCCACGGTGGCGAGGCGAATCAGCTCGCGGCGGGCCTGGTTCAGGCGCTCGGCGGCGCGCAGGCGGGCGAACAGCTCGGCCGGCACGGGCGGCTTCGCCACGAAGTCGTCGGCGCCCGAATCGAGGGCCTCGATCAGCTGGTGCCCATCGGCATTGGACGACATGGCGATGACGTAGAGCGGCCGGCCTTCATTGGCGATCAGCCGCGCTTCCCAGCACAGTTCCAGCCCGGAGATATGGGGCAGCTCGAAGCTGGTCAGCAGCACGTCGAGGGGATAGCCCGAGCGCAGGTATTCCAGGGCGGTGGCGCCGTCGGAGAAGGTCACAACCTCGTGTCCGGCCTGCGCCAGCGTCTGGCTGATGAGCTTCAGCGAAACGCGACTGGAATCCACCAGAACGATTTGCATCTCAGTCGCCGTGTCTCGCCGTGTGACGCGCGGGCCGTGGCTCCCGCAGCGCGGGGGCGGCCGCCTGGGGAGCTGCAGGGGATGAGCCGGAAGCGTGCCTGCACACCGGCTAACCTGCAAGCCTATTTCCCGCAATACCAGCGCGCGTCAAGCGGGTCTTGAGCACAAGACCCGGCAAAATCAGCCCTCATCTCCAGCGACGATGCAGCCAGAGCCACTGCTCCGGGTGCTCGCGCACCCAGCCTTCGATGATGGAGGTAACTGACTGCATGGCGCCGACCACGTCGATCTTGCCCTCGACATCGCGGGGCAGAGCCACTTCCTCGGTGATCTCGATGCGGAACCGGGCGCCCGGCAGACGGACGACGCGCATGCCATGCACCGGGCAGTCAAATTGGCGGGCGAGGCGTGCCAGGGTGGGATTGGTGGCGCAGGGGCGGCCGAAGAACATGACTTCCGGGCCACCGGTCCAGTACTGGTCCACCAGCATGCCGATATGCTGGCCGTCGGCGAGCATGCGCGCCATGAGGCGTCCGGCATCGCGGCCGGCGCGGATGAGGCCCGGCATGGTGCCCGAGCGCATCTCCTCGATCAGCTCGGCGGCTTTCCTGTTGTTGGGCGCCCGATAGAGCACCCCGCCGGGCACATGGAACGCAGCCCCGGCGATGGCGCACAGCTCCCAGTCGCCCGTGTGAGCGGTGAAAAACAATGCAGGGCGGCCGTCGTCGCGCAGGCGTTCGAAGATCTCGGCCCCCTTCACCTCGATGCGGCCGGTATTGGGGTGCGCCGGATCATAGTCCCAGAGGCGATCCTGCTGCGCGAAGTCCGCGGTGAGCCGGCCCAGATTGGCCCAGATGCCGCCCACCAGGCGCTCGATCTCCTGCTCGTTCTTCTCCGGAAAGGCGGCCTTGAGGTTGCGCCGCGCGGTGTTGCTCACCGGGAAGAAGGGGCCCAGCAGCCACGCCCAGAACGCCATGCCGCCGGATGAGAGCCAGTGCGGCCAAAGGCGCAGCCACCAGATGGAGAAGCGCACATAGCCGCCCACGATCGCTTCCGCCACGGGCGTGAGGCGGGACTTGAGGCGGCGAATGAGGGTCTCAGGGCGAGGCAAGGCGCGGCACCGGCTGGCAAGAAGAAAGGCGCGGGCGCGCAGGGGCCGAGCCCCGGCCACGCCCGTCGCGATGAGCGTTCAGAACTTCACGACAATCTTGCCGAAGACGCGGCGGCTTTCGAGCCGCTCCAGGCCCTCGTTGAAGTTCTCGAGGGGCACGACCGTGTCGATCACCGGCTTCACGCCGCGCCCCATCTTTTCCAGGCCATCGGAGACATTCTTGATGGTGGCGCCGAACGAGCCGAAAATCTTGTACTGGCGCTGGAAGAGCTGCATCAGATTCATCTGCACGCTCACACCCGAGGTGGAACCGCAGGTCACGAGCCGCGCGCCGGGCTTCATGGAGAGCAGGGAGGCGTTCCAGGTGTCGGCGCCCACATGCTCGAACACCACGTCCACGCCCACCTTCTTGGTGATCTTGCGCACCTCGTGCTCGAACCGGTCCTTGCGGTAATTAATGACGTGATCGGCACCCAGCGCCTTGGCCTTCTCGGCCTTCTCGTCGTCGCCCACGGTGGTGATGACCATGGCGCCCACATCCTTGGCGAGGCGGATGGCCGCCGACCCGATGCCCGAGCCGCCGGCGTGCACGAGCACGGTTTCTCCCTCCACCAGCTTGGCATTGTCGAACAGCATGTGCTCGACGGTGGAGAAGGTGATGCCCGCGCAGGCGGCATCCTCGAAGGAGATGTCGTCGGGAGCGGGGATCACCAGGCGCTCGGGCATGTTGATGATGTCGCGGGCGAAGCCGTCAATGTGGAAGCCCAGCACGCCGCCCACATTCTCGCACAGGTTGTCGCGCCCGGCGAGGCAGTTCTTGCAGTGTCCGCAGGTCATGGCGCCGTACATGGCCACCGTCTGGCCCACCTTCAGGCCGCGCACGTCGGCGCCCAGGGCCACGATCTCGCCGGCGGCCTCGGCGCCGACCACGAGCGGCATCTTGCGCTTGGCGAATGCCATGCCGCGCCAGCCCCACACGTCGATATGGTTGAGCGCCAGCGCCTTCACGCGGATCTGCACCTCACCGGCGCCAGGCGCATCGGGTTCGGGCAGGGTCACGATTTCGAGCTTGCGGTCGGAGACGAGCTGGAGGCCACGCATGTTGTTCTCTGTTGTTTCGGGTCAGCGGTGGGCGGGCAGGGCGGCGGAAAGCCCTCCATCCACCGGCAGGACGGCACCGGTCATATAGCCCGCGCCGGGGGAGAAGAGGAAGGCCGCCACCTGCGCCACGTCGTCGGGGGTGGCGAAGCGGCCGGCGGGAATCTGCGCCTCCATCCTGGCGCGATAGTCCGCATACTTTTCCAGCATGGCGGTATCGATGAAGCCGGGGGCGATGTAGTTCGCCGTCACCCCGCGCCGCGCGGTCTCGATGGCAAGGCCGCGCACATGGGCGAGCAGGGCGGCCTTGGAGGCCGCATAGGCCACATTGCCTGGATTAGCCTGCAGCGCCGCCACCGAGCCGATGGCCACGATGCGCCCTTCGCGCGCCCGCGTCATGGGTCGCACCAAAGCCCGGGCGATGCGGGCAAAGGCAAAGTGGTTCACCTGCATCACGCCTTCCGCCTTGTCCTGGTCCATCACGGCGGCCAGGGTGTCATAGGAGGCGCCGGCATTGTGGCAGAAGCCATACCAGGTCTCGCCTTCCTCCAGCGCCTGGGCGAAGGCGTCCACCGCCGCACGGTCCGCGAGATCGAGGGCGATCGCGGAGAGCTGCGCCTCAGGGTGCGCGGCGCGGATCTCCGCCATGAGGGCTTCCGCCTCCGAGATGGCCGAGCGGTAGGTGAAGGTGACGGCATAGCCCGCCGCCACCAGCTGGCGCACGATGGCGGCGCCGAGGCCCCGGCCGCCGCCGGTGACGAGGATGGGTTTCATCTGGGGCACCATGCGTTCACCGCCCACGCCGGGACGGGGGCGTCAGGGAAGGGGCGGATGGGGTATCTCACGGCGCGGGACCGCGGGGCAGGGGATTGCCGCTGCCCGCGCAGGCCGGCCTGGCAGCGTGCTGGCACAAGCACAGTTCCGCGAGCCGGCACGGTCGGGCGGATGTGGCGCTTCCCCGCCATCGTCCGCCCCCGCAAATGGGAGAGGGGGCGGGTTACCCCTGAATGGCCGCTGCACGAATGAATGGCGCGCGGGCAGGAGGCGTTCAGGCCGGATGCGTCGCGGGCGCGCGGTCGCGGTCGGCTCACGCCGGCTCGCCCGCCAGCACCAGACACACATTTTGGCCGCCGAAGCCGAACGAGTTGGAAATTACCCGCTTCACCACGGCATCGCGCGCCACGTTGGGCACCACGTCCAGCGGAATGGCCGGATCGGGGATGTTGTAATTGATGGTGGGCGGAATGCGGCCATTGGCGATGGTGAGCAGCGACACTGCCGCCTCGATGGCCCCCGCCGCAGTCAACGTGTGGCCGATCATGGACTTGTTGGAGGAGATGGGGGTCTTGGCCAGCTTCTCCTCGCTGAACACGCCCTTCAGGCCCACATATTCCATGCGGTCGTTCTCGGGGGTAGAGGTGCCGTGGGCGTTGATATAGTCCACGTCGTCGGCGGTGATGCCCGCATCGGCGAAGGCATTGCGCATGCAGCCGATGATGGGGCGCCCATCGGGATTGGAGCGGGTGCGGTGGAAATTGTCCGCCATCTCGCCGCAGCCTTCCAGCACGCCGAGAATCTTGGCGCCACGCGCCACGGCATGCTCATAGCTCTCCAGCACCAGAGCGGCGGCGCCTTCCGCCATCACGAAGCCGTCGCGGCTCTTGGCGAAGGGGCGGGAGGCCTCCCCAGGTTTGTCGTTGGCGGTGGTCAGGGCCGAAAGCAGGGAGAAGCGGATCAGCGCTTCCGGGTGCACGGAGCCGTCGGTACCGAGGGAGAGCGCCACGTCCGTGTCGCCCCGGCGGATGGCTTCCACGCCCAGCTGGATCGCAGTGGCTCCCGACGCGCAGGCGGTGGACAGGGAAATGGGCTGGCCGCGGGTGCCGAAGCGGTCGGCCAGGCGGTCAGCCACGGAGCCGAACAGGAAGCGCTCGTGCCAGGGGCGGAACTTGCCCGAATCGGCGGCGGCGAGAAGGTCATGATAGACAATGGGGTAACGGCCCACCGCATCGGCGATCTGCCGGCGCTCGGGCCATTCCAGCTCCACCGGCGGAACAGCGGCGAAGAGGGGGCCGGGGAAGTCACCCGGCGTGCCGATGGCGGCTTCCGCAATGGCTTCCTCCACCGCCAGGGTGGCGAGCTTCTCGGAAAGATCCGGCGCGGGCACGCGGCCTTCGAACAGGAAGTCGACGGTGCCGGCGATGGTGGTGCGCATGCCCTCGATGGGGAAGCGGGTGATGGTGTGAATGCCCGATTCGCCCGCCGTCAGGCGCCGCCAATTGTCTTCCTTGCCCTGGCCGAGCGAGGTGACGAGCCCGATGCCGGTGACCACCACGATGGGCCGACCGAATTTGTCCAGATGCGCCTGCGTCATGTCGCGGCTCCCCCAATTCGAGCTGCGCCCGCCCGAGGCGCCCGTGAATGGCTGGATCGGCCCGGCGCGCATCCGCATCGCGCGCGGCCGGTGGCCGATCTCGCCGGAAAATAAGCTGAAGCCGCCCACAAGGTAAATGAGCGGTTTACCAACCGTCCGCCTTTCGCGAAGCCGCATCTTCACAAAAGGTACTGAAATGGCGAAACGCCCGGATCGGCCGAGGTGCTCGGCCGATCCGGGCGCGTGTCGCTCACTCTTCCGCGCGGAAGGGCATGCCCCGGGCCACGCGGAACATGAAGGCGCCGCGCGCCCTCAGATCTTTTCCACCACGCCGGCGCCTTCGCCGCGCCAATGACCGACCGAGGTGACCACGACGCGGTCCACCCCATCGGCCGCCTTCTCCACCGGGTCCCCCGGGAGGGCCGGATAGAGCGCGCCCTTGGACACGCACAGGGCGGCGAGGGCGAGGCCGGCGATAAACTGGGCCTCGAAGCCATGGCCCATGCGATTGGCCACGGCCCGCACCGGCAGGCCGGTGGTGGCGATGGCTTCCGCTTCGGGCGCCGTGGCGGCCCGTGCGCCGGTGGCGCAGGAGATGATGGCGCTGGCGCCGTCGGTCCCCGCAGTGGTGAGCAGCGCGCGCACCTTGTCGCGCACCGCGCCGTCCAGCTGCCGCCGCGCCCGCTCGGACCAGACACCGGAGAGCTTGGCGATGGGCGTGGCGCCGCGCGCGGTTGCATGCTCCGGCGATTCGAGCACCAGGAAGGCGCCCATGGAGCCTGCCGCGATGCCCGGTTCCGGGCTGGAGAAGACCGGACGGAACTCGCCCTTCAGGCAGAAGTCGTCCAGGTCGTTGAGGAGCATGGTGTCCTCGCGCTCGGCATTGTAGGCGCCGCCCACGAGGCCGATCTCGCTCTGGCCCGCGGCGATGCGGGCATGGGCGATGCGCACCGCGTCCACACCCGCGCTCTCCTCGCCCATGAAGGTGCGGGACGAGCCCGTGACCCCGTGCACGATGGAGATGTTGCCGGCGAGCAGGTTGGAGAGCTGCGCCAGCGACAGGGTTGGCCGCAGGTCCGAGAGCAGGCGCTCATTGAGCAGCCGGCCGGGATCGTTGGAGGTGGACAGGTCATTGAGGATGGCGGCATCCACGGCGAAGTCACGCTCGCCGCCGCCCGCCGCCACGATCATGTCGGTCTTGGACAGGATCTCGGTGTTCTTGGCGACGCCAGCGGAGTCCAAAGCGAGGCCGGCGGCATAGGTGCCGATGCGCTGCCAGGCCTCCATCTGCCGCTGATCGCCCTTCTTGGGGATCTGCGTGTCGAAGTTCACCTTGACCAGGGGATGCACCACATACGGCGCGAACGTGGTCGCGTCGGTGACGGGTGCCTGACCCTTCGTCAGGGCGTCCCAATGGGCCTCAAGGCCCTCACCCAGCGAGGATACGAGCCCGATGCCCGTAATCCACACCTCACGCCGCGCGGCGCGTGCATCAGGCATTGGCAAAGTCCGTCAGGGGGAAGTTAACGTGCTCGGCCACCTTCAGGACCACCGCCTTCATCTTGCCTTCCGGCCAGGGCAGCACGCGGAAGGTAAGCTCGGCGTTGCAGATCAGCTTGCCTTCGATGAGGCCCTGGGTGCGGGCCACCACGAAGCCGGAGCCTTCGTGCAGGATCTCCGAGTAAAGGTCGAGATTCTGGCCGGGCACCACGAAGGTGCGCAGTTTGCCTTCCTTCACGGTGGCGAGGAAGGGCATCTTCTCGAATCGGTTGCGCGCCAGGATGAGCCATCCTGTGGTCTGCGCCATGGCTTCGATGAGGAGCACGCCGGGCATGATGGGGTGACCGGGGAAATGGCCATCGAAGATGGAGCTTTCCTGCGGCACCAGGCCCTGGCAATGGATCTTGTCGAGCGACGGGTCGATGGAAACGACCCGGTCGATCATCTTGAAGACTTCAGGACGCATTCGCTCCGTCCGGTCGCACGCGGTTCAAATTCAAGTCGAGCTCAAGCCGGACTCAGGCTGCCTTGGCAGCGACCAGCTCGTCGATGCGCGCGCAGAGGTTCTTGAGCACGAAATACTGCTCGGTGGTGGCCTTGCCGTCGTTCACTTCCTGGGTCCACTGCTCCAGCGGCAGCTTGATGCCGAACGCCTTGTCGATGGCGAAGGCGATGTCCAGGAAGTCGAGGCTGTCGATGCCCAGATCGTCGATGGCGTGGCTGTCCGGCGTGATGGTGTCCCGCGGGATATCGCACGTTTCCGCGATGATGTTGGCCACCGTGTCGAACGTGGAAGACATGGACTGACGCCTCTCGTGTACTGGCCGTTCCCCGCCGCACCCGCGTCTTGCGGGCGGCGCGCTGCCGACGGCCACGGCCGAAGGTGCGGCCGGATGGCCCTAGGATGAGTTGACGGCCCCTATAGCGAACGCTTGCCGAGGTTTCAATGGCCCCGCCTTGCAGGTGCCCGCGCGACCTTACGTCAACTGATCCCGCCGCGTGGACTTTTCATCGCACGTCGCACCGCGCCCCGCAAGCGTCAGGCGGCGAACGCGCGCTCGATCAGAAGGTCGCAGATGCTGGAAATTTCGTTGGTACCGAACAATCCGCGCGGCTGGGCGAGACGGGTGGCGGCGAAGTGCTCCGCAACCTCAGCCGGGGCGGTGCGGGCGAGCGCGGCCGTAGCGGAAAGATTGGCGAGGGTCTGGGCCGCGCGCCGGGCATGGGCCTCGGAAGGGGTGTTGGGGCCGATGAGTCGGGTCAGCTCCTCGGCGGCGGCGTGCACGCCCGGCAGGCCGGCGGCCTCGCTCTTCAGCTCGGTGAGGAGGGTCTGGAGGGCGTCGGGCTCGCGCGTGGCCGCGCGCAGCAGGTCGAGGGCCACCACGTTACCGGAGCCCTCCCAGATGGCGTTCACGGGCGCTTCCCGGTAGAGGCGGGGCATCAGGCCCTCCTCGACATAGCCATTGCCGCCCAGCGCCTCCATGGTCTCGAAAATGAAGCCGGGTGCCGCCTTGCAGATGGCGAACTTCACCGCCGGAGTCAGCAGCCGCGCGCGTGCCGCCTCCATGCTGTTCAGGCCGCCATTGCCGGCGCCGGCCTCGAAGCTCTCGGCTAGGCGCATGGCCAGGGCGGTGCTCGCCTCCGCCTCCAGGGCGAGGTCGGCGAGCACCATGCCCATGGCGGGCTGATCCACCAGGCTGCGCCCAAAGGCGCGGCGGTTGTGCGCATGGTGCAGGGCGAGGGTGAGCGCCAGCCGCATCAGGCCGGCGGAGGACACCGCGCAATCCAGCCGCGTCAGCTGCACCATCTGGAGAATGGTGCGCACGCCGCGTCCTTCCTCCCCCACCCGCCAGGCGAAGGCCCGGTCGAACTCCACCTCGGACGAGGCATTGGAGCAGTTGCCAAGCTTGCGCTTCAGCCGCATCAGCCGCAGCCCATTGACGGCGCCATCGAGCCGGAAGCGGGGAATGAGGAAGCAGGTGAGGCCCGCTGGAGCCTGGGCGAGCACCAGGAAGGCGTCGCTCATGGGGGCGGAGAAGAACCATTTATGGCCGGTGATCTCATATTCGTCGGCGGTCACCGGCACGGCGCGGCTGACATTGGCGCGCACGTCGCTGCCGCCCTGCTTTTCCGTCATGCCCATGCCGATGGTGACGCCGGCCTTCTCCCAGAAGGGCAGGAAGCGGCTGTCATAGCAGCGCGAGCGGATGCGCGGCAGCCAGGCGCGCAGCAGATGCGGCGCCGCCGCCAGGGCCGCCGGGGCGGCATGGGTCATGGTGAGCGGGCAGACGTGGCCTGCCTCCACCTGGCTGACCACATAGAGCAGGGCCGCGCGGCGGCGGTGCAGGGGGCGCCCGGCCACGTCCCAGCTGGAACAATGCAGGCCGGCGGACATGCTGGCCGCCATCAGCGTGTGGTAGGCGGGGTGGAACTCCACCATGTCGCAGCGCCGGCCTTGGGGGTCGTGGCTGTGCAGCAGTGGCGGGTTCTCGTTGGCGAGGCGCCCCAGCGCCAGCCGGTCGATGCTGCCCCACTCGGCCCCGATGGCGCACAGCGCCTCCGCGTGGCCGGCCGCCTCGACGCTCTCCATCAGTGGCGTGTCGAGGGCGGCGAGATTCAGGTCGCCGAAGGGCGGCGCCTGATTGAACACCTCATCGGTGAAGCGCGGCTGATCCATGGCATTCCCCCACTTGGTCGCTTGTGCCGCGCCCTTGCGGAAAGGATGCGGGCAGCAGGGGGAGAGTGCAAGGAGTTATTATGGTCCTCTTCCGGTTGTGCCTCAGATCGGTCCGTTGAAGGTATTGCACTGCTGCATGGAGCCGCTCTTGAGGCCGCGCGTGAACCAGGAGACCCGCTGGCGGGAGGTGCCGTGTGTAAAACTGTCCGGCACGGCATAGCCCTGGGAGCGCTTTTGCAGCTTGTCGTCACCGATGGCGCTGGCGGCGTTGAGCGCCTCTTCCACGTCGCCTTCCTCCAGGATCCGGTAACGGGCATTGGCGTGGTAGGCCCAAACCCCGGCGAGGCAGTCGGCCATCAGCTCCACGCGCACGGAAAGGGCGTTGGCCTCGGCGCGGGAGCCGGCGCGGGCCTGGGCCTGCTGCACCTTGGGCAGGATGCCGACGAGGTTCTCCACATGGTGGCCGACCTCGTGGGCGATTACATAGGCGGCGGCGAAGTCACCCGGCGCGTTGAAGCGGCTCTTCATCTCCTGGAAGAAGGAGAGATCGAGATAAACCTTCTGGTCCAGCGGGCAGTAGAACGGCCCCATGGCCGCCTGCGCGCCGCCGCAGGCCGAGCGGGTGGCGCCGGAGAACAGCACCAGCTTGGGGTCCTGATAGGCCTTGCCGTCGGCGCGGAAGATCTCGGTCCACACATCCTCGGTCTGGGCGAGAACGGCCGCGGCGAAGCGGCCCAGCTGGTCCTTGGGCGCGCCTTGGCTGGCGCTCTGCTGGCCCTGTTGGCGCTGAGGCAGGGTTTGCTGCTGCTGGCCGCCCATGCCGTTGATGGCCTCGAGCCCGCCGATGAGCACCGCCGGGTTGATGCCCAGCGCCCAGCCGATCAGGCCGACGATGATGATGGTGCCGATGCCGAGGCCGCCGCGCCCGCCCGGCATCTGGAAGCCGCCGCCGCCCTGGCCGCGCCGGTCCTCCACATTGTCGCTGGAGCGATAGTCCTCCCAACGCATCGGTTGTTCTCCTGCACGCGTCGCGGTGGCCGCACCGCGATGCTTCTTCCCTCCGGGGCCGGCAATCCGCCGCCGTGGCGGCCGCGGCCGTTGGCGGGCTCCACGCTGCGTTCTGTGTTACACCGCGCGCCGCGCGCTCACCACCCTTGCGACATCGCTCAAGGGGCAGGGCCTGTTCCCGGCGGGGCGATCGGGCGCGCGATGGCGCAGGCGAGAAGGGGGCGAGGGATGCCCAGGGGACGGGGGACCACGGGTGGGCAGACGAGGCTCGGCCCGCTGATCGATGGCTTCACGCCGCTCGATTTCAGCCGCGAGCGGGCGCACATGGCCGCCGGCCTGCTGCCGGTGGCGGGCGCCGACGAGGTGGGGCGCGGGCCGCTGGCCGGTCCGGTGGTGGCTGCGGCGGTGATCCTCGATCCCGAGCGCGTGCCGCAGGGCCTCAACGATTCGAAGAAGCTTTCCGCGGCACGGCGGGAGAAGCTCTATGCGGAGATCTGCGCCACGGCCGAAGTGGCGGTGAGCCTGGCCCCGCCCGCGCGCATCGATCGCGACAATATCCGCCAGGCCACCTTGTGGGCGCTGGCCCAGGCGGCGGCGGGGCTGCCCCGCCATCCCGCGCTGCTGCTGGTGGACGGCAATGATCCGCCGCCGGCGGCCTGCGTGGTGGAAGCCATCGTGGGCGGGGATGCCTGCGTCGCCTCCATCGCCGCCGCCTCCATCGTCGCCAAGGTGGTGCGCGATCGGCTGATGGTGCAGCTCGGCATGGCCTTTCCGGCCTATCATTTCGAGAGCCACAAGGGCTACGGCAGCCAAGCCCATTTGCAGGCCTTGAAGGCGCATGGCCCCTGCCCGCACCATCGCTTTTCGTTCGCCCCCGTCCGCGAGCAGCAGCTGCGGCTGTTCGGGGCCGACAGGGAGGAGTAAGGCGGCTTCCTGCGGGGGCACATCGGCTCGCCTCAGGGCCGGGCGCCGTCCGAACAGCCTTGAGCCTGCCCCGGTTCCGCGCGACGGGGAGCGGCCCTGGCGGCCCGGCCTGCGCACGGCGCCGCGATGGTGATATGACGAGCCGGAACCGGTGGACGAGCCCCGGCCGCTGGCGATGGAGGAGCCCATGCACCGCCCTGACAACCACTTCAAGCGCGCGCTCCATGCCGGGCGCCAGCAGCTCGGCCTGTGGTGCTCCATTCCCAGTCCCATCACGGCGGAGGCGGTGGGCGCCTCCGGTTTCGACTGGCTGCTGATCGATGCCGAGCACGCGCCCAACGACGTGCCGAGCATCCTTGCGCTGCTGCAGGCCACGTCGCGTGGCACCGCCCACCCGGTGGTGCGGGTGCCGTGGAATGATCCGGTGATGATCAAGCGGGTGCTGGACCTGGGCGCCGACACCATCCTCGTGCCCATGGTGCAGAATGCCGAGGAGGCGCGCGCGGCGGTGGCCGCCACGCGCTATCCGCCCAATGGCGTTCGCGGCTTTGCCAGCAATGTGCGGGCCACCGCTTTCGGGCGCATGGGTGACTACTTCACCCGCCACGAGCAGGAAATGTGCGTGCTGGTGCAGGTGGAGACCATGGAGGCGCTGGAGCAGGTGGAGGAGATCGCCGCCGTCGAGGGCGTGGACGGCGTCTTCATCGGGCCCGGGGACCTCTCCGCGTCCATGGGCTACCTGAACCAGACCAGCCACCCGAAGGTGGTGGCGGAGATCGAATCCGCCATGCTGCGCATTCTCAGTGCCGGCAATCGGCCGGGCATCCTCACCAGCACGCCCGATCTCGCCCGCCGCTACATGGCCGCTGGCGCTGTGTTCACGGCGGTGGGCATCGACGTGATGTTGCTGGTGCGCGCCGCCGATGAGCTGGTGCGCAGCTATCGGGAATAGCGGCGGCCGCGTCCCCACCGCAGAGTGTCCCGCCGGGCCGATCCTGGCGGAGCCTGTCCTCAGCCCCGCAGGGCGCGGCGGATGACCTTGCCGGTGGTGGTGAGCGGCAGCTCGTCCGCGAACACGATCTCACGCGGATATTCATAGGCGGCGAGGCGCGTGCGGACGAAATCCTGGATCTCCGCCACCAAGCTGTCGGAGGCGCTGTAGCCCGGTGTCAGCACCAGCACCGCCTTCACGATCTCGGTGCGCAGCGGGTCCGGCTTGCCCACCGCCGCCGCCAGCGCCACCGCCGGATGGCGCAGCAGGGTGTCCTCGATCTCCGCCGGGCCGATGCGGTAGCCGGCGGAGGTGATGATGTCGTCATCACGGCCCAGGAAGTGGAAATAGCCGTCCTCGTCCCGGCGGGCGAGATCGCCGGTGAGGAACCAGCCGTCCCGGTCGTCGGCCTCGGTGTATTTCGCGGCGGTGGCCTCGGGCCGGTTCCAGTAGGAGAGGAACATCACCGGGTCGCCGGCGCGCACCGCGATCTGCCCCATCTCGCCCGCCGCGGCGGGCTGGCCGTCTTCCTTCAGCACCGCCACCTCGTGGCCGGGCAGGGCCTTGCCGGTGGCCCCGGCGCGCGAGACGCCCAGCGCCGCGTTCGAGCCGATGACATAGTTGCACTCCGTCTGGCCGTAGAACTCGTTCACCTGCACCCCCAGCGCCTCCCGGCTCCAGGAGAAGGTTTCCGCCCCCAGCGCCTCGCCGGCCGAGCCCACCGTGCGCAGGTCAAAGCCGAAGCGGGCCTGGGGCGAGGGCACGGCGCGCATCATCTTGAGCGCGGTGGGGGGAATGAAGGCGTTGCGCACGCCCGCCGCCGCGATGAGGGCAAACGCCGCCTCCGGATCGAACTTGCCCTTGGGCTGCACCACCACCGGAACGCCCAGCGCCAGCGCCGGCAGCACCGTGTTGAGCAGTCCGCCAGCCCAGGCCCAGTCCGAGGGGGTCCACATGCGGTCGCCGGGATGGGGTAGGAAATCGTGGGTGAAGCGCACCCCGCTCACATGGGGCAGCAGCACGCGGTGGCCATGCAGGGCGCCCTTGGGCTGGCCCGTGGTGCCGGAGGTGTAGATCATCAGCGCCGGCGTGTCGGGCGTGGTGACGAGCCCCATGGGGCGGTCCACTCCCGCCGCCACCAGATCCGCGAACGACAGCACGTCGTCGCGCGCGCCGTCCACGTTCACGATGAGGTCGAGCGCTTCGGGGCGGTTGGCGATCTTGGCGAGGCCGGCATCGTCGGTGACGAGGGCGCGCGCCCCGGAATCCTCAAGCCTGTAGGCGAGGGCCTCCACCCCAAAGGCGCCCGCCAGCGGCACGGCGATGGCGCCCAGCTTGTAGACGGCGAAATGGGTGGCCAGAACCTCCACCGATTGCGGCAGCAGGATGCCCACCCGATCCCCGGCCGCAACGCCCTTGGCGCGCAGCGCCTGGGCGAGGCGATTGGAGAGGGAGGAAAGGGCGCCATAGGAGAAAGGCGCGAAGCCGCCATCGGCGGGAAGGTACAAAGCGGGCCGGCCCGGCTCCTGGGCGGCCCACTGGTCGCAGGCGTGGGCGGCCATGTTGTAGGTGGCGGGCAGCGCCCAGCGGAAGGCGCGGATCAGCCCGTCATAATCGCAGATATCCGGCAACATCCGTGGAAGTCCCTGCCTCGCCGTTCAAAACGGGCGGGGACGCTAACGGCTCGAAGGCCGCGGGTCCACGAAGATTTGCCGCGACGCAAAATGCGCCTTCGCGATGCACACGCGGTGGTAGCGGCCTTCCGGGACGTGGGGTCTTGCGCAGGGCATGGGGCCAGCGGCCTTCCGGGAGCGCGCCCCAGCGGAAGGCGCGACAGCCGATCGGCCCCGGCGCACCTTTCCGGAGAACCGGCTCCCGCTACGCTCGGAGACGGCCTAGTCCGGCTGGGCGAGGACGAGGGCCCAGTAGACCTTGTACTTGGAATTGGGCGCGTTGGCGGTGGCGATGCCCATGCGGGTCACGCCCGGCGTCAGCATGTTCTTGTTGTGTGGGGGAGAATCCCGCCAGCCGGAAAAGGCCTCGGCCAGGGTGTGGTAGCCGGCACCCACATTCTCCACCGCCATCCTGGAAGGGTAGCCGGAGGCCTTCATGCGCTGGATGAAGGTGCGCCCGCCCACCTCGTGGGAGAGGCTGTCGGCCTTGGCCATGGCGTTGGCCTGGTTCTGGGCGATCTGGTTCAACGCCGGGTCGATGGTGACGGGCGAGAGGCCGCGCGCGGTGCGGTAGTCGGAGATCATGGAGGCGGCGGCCTCCGCGTCCACCGGCTTCCCGGTCTTGGCGAGGTTGGTATAGAAGGCCGGCTGCTCGGTCACAGTCTCGGTGGTGCCGCAGCCCGCGAGCATCAGGGCCAGCACGAGGCCGACCCCGGCGCGGCGGTTGCTCCAGCGGGAATGCGAGGGAGCGGTGAAAAGGGCGCGCATGGCGGCTCCAGCAGACAAGGCGAAAGGGGCGCCCCATCGGGCGCCGGTACGGCCCGGACCTTGTGCGCCCGGGCCGGTATAGGGGGCGTTAATCCCCCTGGGTGAGGCCTTCCGCTCAGGCATCGTCCGGCAGCGGGTCGGGGGCCGGCTGGGGCGGCACCGGGCGCGGCACCAGATCGGCCGGCGCGCGCGCCAGCGAGGCCCAGGGCTGCGAGACCATGCCGACCCCCGCCACGCGGAAGCGCGACAGGATCTGGAAGTGCAGATCGCTCTTCACGGTCAGCGAATAGTCGACATTGGCCACCACGCACCGCAGCTCGAACACCATGCCCATCTCGGTGAACTTGGTCAGGAACACGCGCGGCGGCGGCGATTGCAGCACCTGCGGATGGGCGCAGGCGCAGCCCACCAGAATGTCGCGCACCTCCTCCGCGTCCGCGTCATAGGGGGTGTTGACGGTGATGATGATGCGACCGGTGGTGTTGGCGTGGGTCCAGTTCTTCACCATGCCGGTGATGAGGTCCGAATTGGGCACGATCACCGAGGCGCGGTCGAAGGTTTCGATCTCCGTGGAGCGCACCGAGATGCGCCGCACATAGCCTTCCTCGCCCTTCACATTGATGGTGTCGCCCACCCGGATCGGCCGTTCCGCCAGCAGGATCAGGCCCGACACGAAGTTCGAAACGATGGACTGCAGGCCGAAACCGATACCCACCGAGAGGGCGCCGGCCACCAATGCGAGGTTTTCCAGGTTCAGCCCCAGCTCGCTCATGGCGCCCATCAGGACGACGATGAACCCCACATAGCCGACGATGGTGGCGATGGAGGATTGCAGCGAGGGTTCGAGCCCCGTGCGTGGCAGCAGCGCGGTGGCGATCCACCGTTGCAGGCCGCGCGCCACCACGATGCCCACCACCAGGAAGATGGCGGCATAGAGCACGCTCGACAGCGTGATGTTGATGTTGCCGATATGGATGCCGAAGGAGATGCGCTCCACCGTATCCATCACGTCGGCGGAGGACGCCCCCCAGCTGCCCACGATGAGCACCGCCGCCACAACGAACAGTAGCACCTTCAGCAGGCCAGACACGACCACCCCGATCAGCTCCAGGCTGGTGGGCTTCAGGCCCAGCGCCTTGGAGAGGTGCCGCGAGCGCGCCGTGTCGGCCGCAAGGCCGGTGCCGAAGAAGGAGTCGATGAGGCCGTACAGAACGTAGAGCACGCCGAGGATGGCGCTGGCCACCACCACGCGGCTGGCGATGAAGGCGGCAAAGCTCACATAGCCCACCACCAGCGCGCCGATCACCAGAGCCACCACCAGCCACACCAGCAGGCGCACCCAGTGGCGCCCCTCGATGGGGTGGGAGCCGCTCTTCTCGCCGCCGTCCTGGGCGGCGGAATCCTCGTCATCCTCCTCGGAGCGCGCGAGGTGGAGCAGGAAGCGGGCGATGAAGACGGCGATGAGCAGGGCCATCACCGCGCTGGTCACCACCGTGAGGCCCAGGGGGGCGAACAGCACCCGGTGCAGGGCGTTCAGCACCGCCGCCACCGCCAGCGTCCACACCGCCCACGAGAAGTAGCGGAAGGTGATCATGGCGGCGCGGTCGGAGATCGGCGGCATCCGCCGCCAGGGTTCTCCCGGCGCCAGCATGGCGCGCGCTGCGGCCGTGCCGATGGCCTTGATGATGATCGCGACAGCGATGCCATGCACCAGCTCATCCGCGCGCGGCGGGATAATCTCGAACGTATCGATGAGGGAGACGCCGAGGATGGTGGCCACCGGCGCCACAGTGGCTTCCAGCAGCAACACCTTCAGCGCCTCGCGCGCGGCACGCAGGCGGGTGAAGCTCTCGCCCTCCGGCGGCGGCGGGGTGCGCAGGCGCCGGCGCAGCCAGCGGCCGGCGAACACCACCAGCGCCACCACGGCGAACGTGCCCGCCAGGATGCCCGTCAGCGCCAGCGGCCCCTGCCGGTGGCTGGCATAGGCGCTCCAGTCGGTGATGAGGAGCTGGGTGGAGTGCAGCTCGGCGCCGGTCGCCGTCAGGGCAGCGGCCCACAGGCCGGGGTCGAGGATGGAATCGCTGCGCTCGAACAGCTGGTTCGTGAATAGGGCGCGGCGGCGGGCGCTGATGCGGTCTGTGGCTTGGGCGGCGCGGTCCGAAAGGGTGCGCACGGGCCCCAGCACCGCGTCGAGGTCGGCGGTAGTCTTCTGCAGCCGCTCGCGGTCGGCGGTCACGCCGGGGTCCTCGGCGGGCGCTCCCTCGCCGGGCTTGGCGGGAATGGATTTGAGGCGCGCCCGCGCGTCGGCCAGGCGGGGGCCGATCTCGTCAGCCAGCTGCTGCAGCTCGCGGCGTACGGGGTCGAGGCGCGCGCGCAGGTCGTCGAGGTCGCTGGCGCGCAGCCCATCCACGGAAAGGCCGGCCTCCAGCGCGTCGAGGGCGGTTCGGTTAGACTCGATCTTCTCGCGCGCGGCGGTCACCACCGGGTCAGGGGGAAGAGGCGCCTTCGGGGCCGGCGCGGCTTCCGTCGCGGGGGCTGCCGCAGGCGCGTCAGCGGCCGGTGCGCCCGCTGCGGGGGCTTCGGGCTTCGCGGTCTCAGCCGCCTTGGTCGCGTTGCCGCTGGCGGGCTCGGCCGCGCTGGCCGGTGCAGGTGCGACGACGCCCCCGACGCTCGCGCCCAGCACGCCTGCCCACAGTGCGAGCGCCGCGATCAGCTCCTTCGACTTCGGAAAACGCATTCCTCACCTCCGAGCCGGCGTTCCTGTCGCGTGAACGCGGCGGACTCATGGCAATGGCTTCTGGCAGCAGATTCACGCGGCGGATCTGCCCGGCCCCGCCTGCCGCAGGCGAGGCCCCGCGACGAAATCTCTGGCGTGGCTACGGCAGTTCCCGCTAATTCGGGGTGCACCGGGCCCGCCCCCACGCCCGGCGCGTCAGAAGGTTTCCTTGATGACCTCCATCGATCCCGTCAAGCCCGCCGTTTCCTCGTCCGCCAATGTTCACGATCCGGTGGCCCTGGCCACAGCCCTCATCCGGGCGCCTTCCGTGACGCCGGAGGCGAAGGCCGCCCTCGACCTGGTGGCCGAGCTGCTGGCTGGCGCGGGCTACAAGGTGGAGCGGCTGACCTTCGACACCTCGGGCGTGCCCATCGTCAATCTCTACGCCCGCATCGGCGAGGATGGCCCGAACCTGTGCTTCGCCGGCCATGTGGACGTGGTGCCGGTGGGCGATGCGGCGCGCTGGAGCCATGGCCCCTTCTCGGGCGAGATCGCCGACGGCCGCCTGTTCGGGCGCGGCGCGGTGGACATGAAGGGGGCGGTGGCCGCCTTCCTCGCCGCGGCCCTGCATTATGGGCGGCCGGAAAAGGGCTCGCTCTCCTTCCTCATCACCGGCGACGAGGAGGGGCCCGCCCTCGACGGCACCGTGAAGGTGGTGGAGTGGCTGAAGGCCAAGGGCGAGACCATCGACCATTGCGTGGTGGGCGAGCCCACCAATCCCGCGACATTAGGCGACGCCTTCAAGATCGGCCGGCGCGGCAGCCTCTCGGGCGTGGTCACCGTGCGTGGCGTGCAGGGGCACGTGGCCTATCCCCATCTGGCGGACAATCCGGTGCCGCGCCTGGTGCGGCTGCTCTCCAGCCTGATCGCGGCGCCGCTCGACGCCGGCTCGGACTTCTTCCCGCCGTCCAACCTGGAAGTGGTCTCGGTGGATGTGGGCAATACGGCCTTCAACGTCATTCCGGCCGAGGCGACCGCGCGTTTCAATGTGCGCTTCAACGACCACTTCTCGCTCGCCACCCTGAAGGACGAGATTCGCCGCCGGCTCGATGCGGCCGGCGAACCGTACGACATCGCCTTCCCGCCGGGTGCCAGCGAGAGCTTCATCACCGCGCCCGGGCCGTTCGTGGACATCGTGGCCGGCGCGGTGGAGGCGGTGACCGGCCGCCGGCCGGAGGCCTCCACCTCCGGCGGCACGTCCGATGCGCGCTTTATCAAGGATTTGTGCCCGGTGGTGGAATTCGGCCTGGTGGGCCAGACCATGCACAAGGTGGACGAGGCGACCAGCGTGCGCGATCTTGAGGACCTCACCGCCATTTATTCGCAGATCATCACGCGATATTTCGCGCATTTCGCATAGAGTCTTTTGCAGCCGGCGCGCTGTCCTCGCGCGCTGTCCTGGGCGATTCGGATTCACCTCTGGCGCGATGCCCCAACACCATGGAGACCTGACGCATGAGTCATGACGAAACCGCCTATCGCCTCGACGTGGCCGGCCGCGACATCGCGGTCCGTGCAATCCCCGGTGACGCGCCGGGGGTGTTCTGGCTGGGCGGCTTCAAGTCGGACATGACCGGCACCAAGGCCGAGCGCCTCGCCGCCCTCGCCGCGGAGCGCAGCCACGCTTATGTGCGGTTCGACTATTCTGGCCACGGCGCTTCCGGCGGCGCGTTCGAGGAGGGCACCATCTCGCGCTGGCTCGAAGAGGCGCTGGCGGTGTTCGATGGGGCCACCGCGGGCGAGCAGGTGGTGGTGGGCTCGTCCATGGGCGGCTGGCTGGCGCTGCTGCTGGCGCGCGCGCTGGCCGCAAGGGGCGAGACGCGCCTGAAGGCGCTGGTCCTGGTGGCGCCCGCGCCGGACTTCACGGAAACGCTGATGTGGTCGCGGTTCCCGGCCGAGGTGCAGAGCGAGATCACCGTCAACGGCCGCTTTCTCAAGCCCACGCCTTATGGCGACGAGCCGTATGTCATCACCCGTACCCTGATCGAGGACGGGCGCAGCCACCTTATTTTGGGCGCGCCCTTCGCGGTGGGCTGCCCGGTGCGCATCCTCCAGGGCGCGAAGGACGAGGACGTGCCGTGGGAGCACGCCATGCGGCTCGTGACCTGCCTGGCCGAGGACGATGTGGTGTTCTCGCTCATCAAGGACGGCGACCACCGCCTGTCGCGGCCCGAGGATCTGGAGCGGTTGGCCCAGGTGGTGTCCGAATTCCTGTGATGGCTGATGCCGGCGCGAGCCCCTGGGCCTCGCGCCGCCTTTGAACCGGGCCGCGTGCGGAGCCGCTCAGGGCCTGCACACCTTCGAGCGCCGGGATCGGCGTGCAGGAACGCGCTAAAGCAAAAGCATGGACTGCTTGGATGTTGCCATGACATCGCGACCCGACCGGGCACGTGGCCCTCGCACATCCGGGAGCGATTTCGACCGAAAGGGCCGGGCGGCTCGCTTATGGGGCTGAGGTTGCGGAAATGCCGAAGGCCCATGAGTCGAGCTCACGGGCCTTCGGGAGATCAGGCTTCCGCGGGCGCTGCGTCTTCGGGCTGCTGGGTCCAGCTGGACATGCGGCCAATGAGGTAGCGATAGGGCGCCAGGAACAGCGCCACCATGGCCAGCTTCACCAGATAATCCGCCACCGCCCAATTGGTCCACGGCAGGTCCGTGCCGGAGAAGGCCAGGGTGAAGAACACGGCGGTGTCGATGGCGGAGGAGATGCCGCCCGACAGCGCCGGCGGCAGCCACCAGGCCTTCTGCCGCAGGGCATTGAACACTGTGGCATCAAGCAGCTGCGCGACGATGAAGGCGGTGCCCGAGGCCAGCGCGATGCGCGGCGTGGCCAGCAGCGCGGAGAGCGCCAGGGCCAGCGCGAAGCCCGCATAGATCACCTGCCGCGTGCGCACGATCCCCAGCCGGCGATTGGTGAGGTCGTTCACGAGAAAGGTGAGCGGATAGGTGAAGGCGCCGTAGGTCAGGTAGTCCTGAAGGCCGAACGGCGTGAAGGGGAACTGCACCAGCACGTTGGCGGCCAGAACCGCCCCGCACATGGCAAAAACCGCGAGCGTAAACGCCCGCGGTTCAGACCCACCAACAAATGTGGCAGAGGCCATCAGGCGGCGGCAGCAGCCGCTGCGTTCGCAGCCTTCACGATGAGGCGCTTCAGCTCCAGCGCGCGCGGAGACAGCTCCTCGTCGCGGGCCTTCTTGAGGAAGGCGTCGAGGCCACCGCGGTGGTCCACGCTCTTCAGCGCATTCGCGGAAACGCGCAGGCGCACGGAGCGGTTGAGAGACTCGCTCTCAAGGGTCACATTGCACAGGTTCGGCAGGAACCGGCGCTTGGTCTTGCGGTTCGAGTGGCTCACAAGGTTGCCGGTCAGCACCGCCTTACCGGTCAGATCACACCGCCGGGACATGGCAGAAGTCCTTCTTCGTCTTTTCAGGTGCGGGGAGCGCCAGATGGAGCGGCTTGCCTCTTCTCAGAGTCGCGCCCCGCGGCACTCACCCGCTGGAACGGGAAGTGGCTCCTATAAGGGGGAGGCGCTCCGCCGTCAAGATCGGCGCCGGCAAACGATGGCCCGACATCGCCTCGCGGGCCTTGCGCCAGCAAAAAAAAACGTGGACTCCCACGGTCCTTCGCGCGCGGCGGTGGGAGCGGCCTCGCCAGCCGCAGTCCCGCGCCGCGGGGGCATGGCGGGGAATCGGGCGGGAATCGCAGGGGTTGGGGCGCGCCCTGGCGACTCGCAGGGCGCGCAGGGGCGTGGCGTCAGCGCCGGCCCTGTCCGAGGAAGGTTTCCGCGAACCAGCGTTCCAGCGTCATGGGCGGCTCGCCTTGGGCGCCCTGGGTCCCACCCACATTGGCCGGGGGCAAGCCGGCCTGGCCCATCATGGCCGCCGGACGGTCGTCGGGCACGGATTCGGGGGGCGCGAGGGTGCCGCCGGGCGCGCCGTAGCCATAGCCGCCGAAGCCCGCGGTGCGCGTTCCGCCGGGCAGCTCGGCCACGGGGATGCCCTGGTGCGCCACCTTCATGTAGCGGCTCCAGATCTCCACTGGCAGATTGGCGCCCGAAGCCTTCTTGGTGGGCGAGGAGTCGTCATTGCCCAGCCACACGGCGGTGACGAACTTGGCCGTGTAGCCCACGAACCACGCATCGCGATAATCCTGCGAGGTGCCGGTCTTGCCGGCCGCTTCCCAGCCCGGCAGATCGGCCCGCCGGGCGGTGCCGATGACCAGGGTCTGGGTGAGCATCTGGTTCATTTCAGCCGCATAAGCGGGGTCCATCACCCGCCCCGGGCCCCGGTCGGTGCGCTCGAAGATCACCTGTCCGCCGGCGTCCCTCACCGATTCGATGACATAGGGCGTGACGCCGATGCCGCCACTGGCGAACGGCACATAGGCGCTCGCCAGCTCCAGCACCGAGACTTCCGAGGTGCCCAGCGCGATGGAGGGGTTGGGATCGAGCGGCGAGGTGATGCCGAGCCGGTGGGCGGTCGCCACCACTGCCTTCGGTCCCATCTCCAGAGCGAGCCGCACGGACACGGTGTTGAGCGACAAAGCGAGGGCCTCGGTGAGGGTCACCGGCCCGCGATACTGGTGGCTGGCATTCTCCGGCTTCCAGCCCTTGAGCTGGATGGGGCCATCCTCGCGCACGGTCTCCGGCGTCAGGCCCGCTTCCAGGGCGGTGAGATAGACGAACGGCTTGAAGGCCGAGCCCGGCTGCCGCTTGGCTGTGACCGCGCGGTTATACTGGCTCTCCTGGTAGGAGCGCCCACCGACAAGGGCCCGCACGGCGCCGTCCGTATCCAGGGAGACCACGGCGCCCTGGCCCACGCCATATTTGGCGCCGGACTTGGCCAGCGTCTCGTCCAGCGCCTTTTCCGCCGCCTGCTGCAGGTTCGGCTCGATGGTGGTGCGCACGGTCACGTCGCCGGTGATGAAGCTGGAATAGGCGTCGAGCTGGTCCATCACCCAGTCGGCCACATAGCCGGCGGAATCGGGGGTCTTGGGCCGGGCGAGCTGGGCCGGGTGGGCAATGGCCGTCTGCGCCATCTCCGGCGAGATCATGCCCTGCTGCTTCATGGCCGTGAGAACCAGCGTCGCGCGGGCCTGCGCGCCCTTCAGGTTGCGTGTGGGCGCAAGGCGGGAGGGCGAGTTCACAAGCCCCGCCAGCATGGCCGCCTCCGCCAGCGTCACCTGCCGCGCGGACTTGCCGAAATAGCGCTGGGCGGCGGCTTCCACGCCATAGGCGCCGGCGCCGAAATAGACGCGGTTGAGATAGAGGTCGAGAATCTGGTCCTTGGTGAACTTGGTCTCCAGCCACAGGGCCAGCACCAGCTCCTGAATCTTGCGCGAAGCGGTGCGCTCCTGGGTGAGGAACAGGTTCTTGGCGAGCTGCTGGGTCAGCGTCGAACCGCCCTGCCGGAGGCGCCGGGAGGTGAGATTGGTCACGAGCGCGCGCGCCAGGCCCTCGGGATCAAGGCCGAAATGGCTGTAGAAACGCTGGTCTTCGATGGCCACGAAAGCCTTGGGCAGATAAGGCGGCAATTCCTGAATGGGCACCGCCACCCCGCCCATGTCGCCGCGCACCGCCAGCGTCTTGCCGTCGGCGCCCAGGATGGTGACGGTGGGCGGACGCTTGGGAATCATCAGCGTCTGCATGGGCGGCAGCTTGGAGGCCTCGTAGGCAATGACGCCGATGATGCCGATGACGCCCCATATGGCGAGGATGAAGCTCCACTTCACCAGGGACCAGACGAGCGAGCGCCGGCGGCGGCGCGGGCGCGCCGGCTTTTCAGGCTTGGCCTTGCCCCGTTTCTTGTCGCGTCCGCCCAGCTCCGCCTCTCCTCTGTCGCGGCGCGCCGCAGGCTCGGGCGCGAGGATTTCGGGGGCCGCACCGGCGCTCGCGCGCATTCGTGCGGTTGGTTGGTCGGTGGCTTCCGGCTCGCTCTCCGCGCCGGGTCGCGAGGAGCCCAGGGGTGGCACGCGGTCGAAGCGGTCGAGGGCCGGCGGCTCGGCCCGCCCCTTTGCAGCCCCCTTCGTCGGACCCTTGGCCCGCGGCGCCTTCAGGCTGCCCGTGGGCCGGTCCTCTGGGGAAAGGCGGATGTCGAAACCCGTGTCCGAGCGCTCCACGGCCGGCTCGCGCCGTGTTCCTTCGCCGTAACCTCGAGTCGCCATCGGCTGTCCCGTCGCTCCCCTTGTGTGCTTCGACTCCCCTTCCACCACCCAAATGGGGCGAAAACGGCAGCGGCTGGGCTGTTGCCCGCTTCTTTCCGCATCGCACACCGCGAACTCTGCCGGCCACCCCCTGAAGGGAGGGTTAAGGGCCGCAGCGGGCGAGGGGCCGGGTTGCTCGCCGCGCGCCGCGGGGGGCCCTCGCCGGGAGCGACCATTTGCGCTATTGGTAGGGGCTGCGTTTCCGCACCTCAGCACCAGATCGATTCAATGGCTGTCATCCGAAATTCCAAAGCCCAGCGCACCATCGGAGAACCGTTCGAGGGGCAGAAGCTCCGGGCGGACGTCCTTGAGATCGCCAAGGCGCACCAGGGCAAGGATCTGGAGCTGCGCAACGCCATCGTCGGCTACCTGAAGACCGCCATGCAGGAGGCTCGCGCCGAGGCCGAGCGCCTTTTGAAGGAAGACGGCTGCGGGCGCTGCTGCGCCATGCGCCTGTCCGCCTTCCAGGATGCCATGATCTCCAGCGCCTATGAGGTGGCCACCACCATCCTCTATCCGGCCGACAACCCCTCCCGCTCCGAGCGCATGGCCATCGCGGCGGTGGGTGGCTACGGCCGCGGCATGCTGGCGCCGGGCTCGGACACCGACATTCTGTTCGTGCTGCCCTACAAGCAGACCGCCTGGGGTGAGAGCGTCGCCGAGGCCATTCTCTATATCTTGTGGGACCTGGGCCTGAAGGTGGGCCACGCCACCCGCTCGGTGGACGAGTGCCTGCGCCAGGCGCGGGCCGACTTCACCATCCGCACGTCCATCCTGGAGGCGCGCTACCTGGCTGGCGACAAGGCCCTGTTCCACGATCTGGAGCAGCGCTTCGACAAGGAGGTGGTGGAGGGCACCGGCGCCGAATTCGTGGCCGCCAAGATGGCCGAGCGCGAGGAGCGCCTGCGCCGCGCCGGCCAGTCACGCTACCTGGTCGAGCCCAATGTGAAGGACAGCAAGGGCGGCCTGCGCGACCTGCACACCCTGTTCTGGATCGCCAAATACGTCTACCGGGTTCAGACCACCAGCCAGCTCGTGGCCAAGGAAGTGTTCACCCGCGAGGAAGCCCGGCTGTTCACCCGCTGCGAGGATTTCCTGTGGTCGGTGCGCTGCCACCTCCACTTCCTCACCGGGCGGGCCGAGGATCGCCTCTCCTTCGACGTGCAGCGGGAGATGGCCCAGCGCCTGGGCTATACGGAGCATCCCGGCCAGCGCGACGTGGAACGCTTCATGAAGCACTACTTCCTGGTGGCGAAGGATGTGGGGGATCTCACCGCCATTCTCTCCGCCGCCTTGGAGGAGCACCAGGCCAAGCCCGTGCCCGGCCTGCGCGGCATGGTGGAGCGCTTCCGCTCCGGTCACCGCCGGGCGGCGCTGAAGGACAGCCCCGATTTCATCCTCGACCACGATCGCCTCAACGTGGCGGACGCGGAGGCGTTCAAGCGGGACCCGGTCAATCTCATCCGCATCTTCCATGTGGCGGACAAGCGCAACCTCGCGCTGCATCCCGACGCCATGCGGCTGATGGCGCGCTCGCTCCCGCTCATCGACGCCAAGGTGCGCGACAATCCGGAAGCCAACCGCCTGTTTTTGGAAATCCTCGCCTCCAAGACCGCGCCGGAAACCGTGCTGCGGCGGATGAACGAGGCCGGGGTGCTGGGTCGCTTCCTTCCCGAATTCGGGAAGATCGTGGCCATGATGCAGTTCAACATGTACCACCACTATACGGTGGACGAGCATCTCCTGCGCTGCATTGGCATCATCTCGGAGATCGAGCACAAGAACAATCCGGAGAACGGGCTGGCCAACGAGCTGATGGCGACGGTGAAGAATCGCAATCTGCTCTATGTGGCGATGCTGCTGCACGACATCGCCAAGGGTCGTCCGGAGGATCATTCCACCGCCGGCGCGCGCATTGCCCGGCGCCTGTGCCCCCGCCTCGGCATGACGCCCATGGAGACGGACACGGTGGCGTGGCTGGTGGAACAGCATCTGGTGATGTCCACCGTCGCCCAGTCGCGTGATCTGTCGGATCGCAAGACCATCGAGAATTTCGCCGCGGTGGTGCAGAATCTGGAGCGGCTGAAGCTGCTCACCATCCTCACCACGGCGGACATCCGCGCGGTGGGGCCGGGCACCTGGAACAGCTGGAAGGCGCAGCTGCTGCGCACCCTCTATTACGAGACCGAGCCAGTGCTTACCGGCGGCTTCTCGGAGGTGGATCGCGGCAAGCGCGTCACCGCCGCCCAGTCGCAGCTGCGCCATGCGCTTTCCGATTGGCCGTCGGAGAAGGTGGAAACCTATCTGGCGCGACACTATCCGTCCTACTGGCTGCGCATGGACCTGGACGCCAAGCTGCGCCACGCCCGCTTCATCGATGCCACCGAGGCTGCGGGCGAGAGCATCGCCACCCAGATCACCATGGAGCCGGGCCGGGGCGTGACGACGCTGACCGTGCTGGCGCCGGACCATCCCAAGCTGCTGTCCATCGTAGCCGGGGCCTGCGCGGCGGCGGGCGCCAACATCATGGACGCCCACATTTCCACCACCACCGACGGGCTGGCGCTGGACACCATCGCCATTCGCCGTGCCTTCGAGCGCGACGATGACGAGGAGCGTCGGGCCGGCCGCGTCCGCGAGGCGGTGGAACAGGCCTTGAAGGGCGAGGTGCGCCTGCCGGAAGTGATGGCCCGGAAGCTGCCCAAGGGCCGCCGCACCTTCTCGATCGAGCCCGAGGTGACGGTAAACAATTCCTGGTCCAACCGCCACACGGTGGTGGAGGTTTCCGGCCTCGACCGGCCGGGCCTGCTGTTCGCGCTCACCAACACCCTGTCGCGGCTCAACCTCAACATCGCCTCCGCCCACGTCGCCACTTTTGGCGAGCGGGCGGTGGACGTGTTCTACGTGACCGACCTCATGGGCGCGAAGATCACGGCGGCGGCCCGCCAGTCGGCCATCCGCCGCGCGCTGATGGCGGTGTTTGAGGGCGCCATCGACGACGAGGAGGCCCCGCGCCGGGCGGCGCGGGCGTGATCGGGCGGGGCGCCGCCGGATCACGAAGCATCTCGTCATTTTAGCGGCGATCACGGTTCATCCCGCGCCGGCTTCCTCGCGCGGGATCTATCCCTTTGGCGCTGCTTTCGTTTTCTGGTGGGGAATGGTCGCGCGGGGCGGGGGCGCGATCCGGCCCCCACGCGCATTGGCCTATTTTCGCCTTGCTCCCATGGCCTGAAAGGTGCGAGCAAGTTGCAGCTTGGTTCGGGCCGGCCCATCGGGGGCGCCCGAAAGCCCTTGGCATTTTCTTGCGGCATCAAGATCCGGCATGAACAGCAGTCCGAACCTTCTCGACATTCCGGGCGACCCGGCTTCCATCCGCGTGGTGGTGGCCATGTCGGGCGGCGTTGATTCGTCGGTGACGGCGGCGCTTCTCGCCCATGCCGGCTATGATGTGGTGGGTGTCACCCTTCAGCTTTACGATCATGGGGAAGCGGCCCATCGTCGCGGCGCCTGCTGCGCGGGGCAGGACATCTATGATGCGAGCGAGGTGGCCCGCACCCTGGGCATCCCCCATTATGTGCTCGACTATGAAAGCCGCTTCCGTGAAGAGGTGATCGACCGCTTCGCGGCGAGCTACGCTTCCGGCGTCACGCCCATTCCGTGTGTGGACTGCAACCGCACCGTCAAGTTCCGGGACCTGCTCGCCACCGCGGAGGAGCTGGGCGCCCAGGTGCTCGCCACCGGCCATTATGTGTCCAGCCGCGGGCTGCCCGACGGCCGCCGCGCCCTTTACCGGGCGGCGGAGGAAGGGCGGGACCAGAGCTATTTCCTCTATGCCACCACGGCCGCGCAGCTGCAGCGCCTGCGCTTCCCCCTGGGTGACATGATGAAGAGCGAGGTGCGGGCCCTGGCCAACCGCTTCGGCCTTCAGGTGGCTGACAAGCCCGACAGCCAGGACATCTGCTTCGTGCCCGGCGGCAATTATGCCGAGGTGGTGGAGCGCCTGCGCCCCGAGGCCGCCGAGCCCGGCGACATTGTGCATCTGGATGGCCGCATTCTCGGGCGCCATCGCGGGGTGATGCATTACACCATCGGCCAGCGCAAGGGGCTGGGCATTGCCAGCCCGGAGCCCCTCTATGTGGTGGGCATCGACGCCGCGCGCCGGGAGGTGAAGGTTGGCCCGCGCGAGGCGCTGATGGTGCGCACCGTGGAGATGGCCGATGTGAACTGGCTGGGCGAGGGATCGTTCGAGGATGCCTGCGCCCGTCGCGCCGAGGTGCAGGTGAAGGTGCGCTCCACGCGCGCGCCCGCTCCCGGCCATCTGGATACCGCCGCGGACGGAACGCCGCTGGTTCATCTCGCTCTCGGCGAGGAAGGCGTTGCACCGGGGCAGGCTTGCGTGCTCTACGATAGCGCGGACAGCCGGGCGCGCTTGCTCGGCGGGGGCACCATCGTGAAGGCGCAGAGCGACGTGCGCAGCATGGCGCAGGTGGCGTGAGCCGATGGTGGCTTGAGGCGAAGGGTTTGTCGCCGCCCCGCCGGGATGCCGGGCGGCGCGGCCGAGGGACGAGGCTGGGAGAAGGCCAGGATGGCGGTTCAATACGATCTCGAGGGTCAGAAGCGCGCCTATGCCAAGTGGGCGCCGATCTACGACAAGGTCTATGTGAAGCTGCTGGCCGATGCGCAGCGCAAGGCGGCCACCACCGCCGCCGCCTGCGGCCCGCGCATTCTGGAAGTGGGCGTGGGCACAGGACTGGTGCTGCCCTATTACCCCAAGACGGTGAATGTCACCGGCATCGACCTTTCGCCCGAAATGCTGGGCAAGGCGGTGGAAAAGAAGGTGGGGCGCGGCCTTACCCAGGTGGGCCTGCTCGCGGCCATGGATGCCTGCAACCTCGGCTTTGCCGACCACACCTTCGATGCCGTCACGGTGCCCTTCGTCATCACTCTGGTGCCGGACCCGGAAGGGGCGCTCGACGAGATGTATCGGGTGCTGAAGCCCGGCGGCGAGATCGTGGTGGCCTCCAAGCTGGGCGCCGACGAGGGCCCGGTGATGCACATCGAGCAGGCGCTGGCCCCATTGGTGAAAAAGGTGGGCTGGTCCATCGCCTTCAAGGCCTCGCGCCTGCGCAACTGGGCCGCACGCTATCCCGACATGGAAGTGGTGGAAATTTCGCCGGTGTTCCCGGTGGGCTTCTTCAAGCTGGTGCGCATCAAGAAGCGCGCGCGCGCCTGAGGGCTGTGCGAAGGGGGGCACGGGGATGTGCAAGACTCCTTCGGCTTTCTTGACAGGGGCGTATCGGCGCCCCTATATCCCCGCCTCTAGCCGATGCGTTGAATCGGCCGTGGCAGCGTAGCTCAGTTGGTGAGAGCGCCGGATTCATAACCCGGAGGTCGGCGGTTCAAGTCCGCCCGCTGCTACCAATAAAATCAAAGACTTAGAGCCTTAAGCCAAGTCAGCGCAAAATCCCAAGTCAGCAAGAAGTCAGCAGCGGGGAAGCCGCAGCGAATGCCGTAGCTTGCCGCCGGGATCGCCCCTCTCTTTTGCTTTTCTATGTATGTTCATGTTTTGTTCCAGTTATCCCTTATGATTCCCTCCTTGAGGGGGACCGCAGCGGGGAGCGATTTCGTTCCCGACCTTGATCGTTTTCGAGGGGAACGCGGGGAACAAGGGGAACGCGCTCAGATCGTGCTGTAATATCAATGGTTTGCGGCGTCGTGGTCGTGTTCCCCACATCCTGCGGGCTTGGGGAACAAGGGGAACACGCCTCACATGACCATCATGTCGGGGGTCCACTCGTCGCTGTCGTAGATGCTGGTGCCGGTGTCAGTTGCCAGGATGCGGCCGATGGCCATGGCGGCGGCAACCGCGCCGTCGATGCGACCGCGTTCGCGGGCCTTCTCCTTGGTGAACTTCTCGTTCTCGGCCGCGTCCCGCTCCGCCACCACATTGCCGAAGCACATGCGCAGGAGGGGATTGCCGCCGTGCCGGAAGTGCCCGGCGAGGATGGCCCGCTTCAGCTCCTTGACCGGTGCGGCCATGCTGGCGAAGCCCTGGCCAAACTGGTTGATGGTGAAGCCCTCCTCCTGAAGGGCCGTGTTCACGGCGGTGGAGTTCCATCGGTCGATGGCCACTTCCTGCACCCCGTAGCGTTCGCCCAAGGCCACCACGTGTTCAATGATGGCGCTGTGATCCACCACGTTGCCGGCGGTCACGGTGAGAAAGCCCGCGTCCTTCCACTTCAGATAATCCGCCCGGTCCCGCTCGGCTTTGCGGGCAAGGCCGGCCTCGGGCAGGAAGAACATGGGCAGCACGTCATAGCGGGCGTGCCCGTCCTCGCCTGCGAAGGGGAACACGGCCACCACGGCGGTGAGGTCTTCCACGCTGGAGAGGTCCACGCCCACCCAACAGGGGCGCCCTTCCAGCTCTTCCGCCGGCGCCATGGGTTCGGCCGCGTCGTACACCTCCAGGGCAAGCCAGGGTTCGGCCGCGCCCTCCTGCCACAGATTGAGGTGGAAGCGCTTGAAGTCGGCAATCTCAGCCGGAAAATGCTCGATCCGCCGGGCCTTGATGCGCAGTTCCTCCAGCGAGCAGAAGCCGGCGGCAATGGCGGGGTTTGCGCTGTGCCAGGCGCTTTCATCCCGCCAGTCGGCACCGGCTGGCGCGGCGAAGATGATGGGGGCGAAGGTCGAGTCTTCGATCTCGCCGGAGGCCACCTTGTGGCTGTACTCCCACAAATCGGAGGCAAGCCCGCCCGTGCCCTCGCCGGCCGTCGAGATGACGATGGTCAAGGGCTGGTCGCGCTTCACCATGGAATCGGTCACCACCTTGAACAGCTTGCGCGCCTCCGAGGCCGGCCACGCATGCACCTCGTCCGCCAGGAAGAAGGAGACGTTTAGGCCGTGCTTGGAATAGGCCTCGGTCGAGATGGCCTTCAGCACGCTCGCAGTGCCGGGATGGTTGAGGGTCTTGCGGCTTTCGATGGGTGCGACGCGGGAGAGCAAGGCGCCGTCCTGCTTCACCATCTCGAACGAGTGCTTGAAGGCGATGCCGGCATTCTCCCGGTCGGCCGCCGCCTGGATCACCTGTCCGCCGGCCTCCGCCTCCGGCCCCATGAAGTGCGCGAGCGCCAGGGCGGAAGCAAGCGTGGTCTTTGCGTTGCCGCGTGGAATCCAGATGCAGGCGGTGCGCACCAGCCGCGCCCCGGTGTCCGTCGAGGGGCCATAGATGCGGCGGATGATGGCTTCCTGAAACGGATGCAGGGTGAAGGGCTGCCCCGCGAAGCGTCCCTCCCACAGCCGGAGACGGCGCACGAAGCGGCACATGCGATCCGCCCGGCCGGTGGGGTCGGGATAGAGCCCAGGCTCAGGCGAGAAGATCGGTGTCCCAGCCATTGGCGGCTTCCCCTTCCTTGGCGGCGGTGCCGCGCCGATGGGGCGTCAGCGCGAGTTCGGCCGCGAGCAGGCGCGCTTCCCGCATGGCGCCCATGAGCATCTTGAAGGCGGGGTGCGTCACAGGCCCCTTGTCGGTCTGGAGCACATGGCCTTCGGCGTTCATCATCTCGGTATAGGTGCGCGAGAGGCCCACAGCGCGGCAGTAGCCTTCCAGCGTCGCCAGGGTGTCGTCGGTGAGATGCCCGCGCTCATGAAGGAGCGGTGCGGTGCGCTTCCATTCCGCGGCCCCGTGGGCGCAGAGCGATCCGGGAGGCGGCGGGCAGCGCCCAGCCCCCTTGCTGCCATCCACGATCTGGAGCTTCGGCTTACGGCCCTTCATGGTGAGGAAACTCCTTTTCCAAAAACCCCATTTGTCTCGAGAGTGCGCGCAAGACGACCCCGCCGGTCCCGAGCTCAGGGGCGCAAGTCTCGATCCACCCCCCCCCTACCTCGACACCGCATTGCCGAACCCGCCTTCCTCGCGGATCGCCTTGCGGGTGTTGCAGGCCCGGCAGGATGGCTGCCAGTTGCTCACGTCCCAGAACAGCTTCATGTCGCCCTTGGGGGCGATGCGGTGATCCACCATCTCGGCAGGCCCACCACAGTGCACGCAGCGCTCACGGCCGGGGCTGGCGAGCCAGGAGCGGGACGCCTTGCGCCACTTCTCTGAGTAGCCACGGGCGGACGCGGAGGGGCGCCGGGCATCGGCCGCCTTCTTCCGCTCGGCAGCACACACTGGGCATTGCGAGCCGGTGAAGGAGGGGTGGCCGCGCGGGCAGTGCTTCGGCGGTGCCCAGGGCATCAGCAGGCCCTCAGGCGAAACGGGTCGATCAGGTCGAAGAAGCCCAGGGGCGCTTCAGCGAGGTCGCCCGCCATGGTCGCCTCGCGGTTCTCATAGAGGTGCCCGGCATAGAGCTTCATGGCGTGCACCAGGGGCGCGGGAACGTCACCGGTGAAATCGTCCAGCGGGCCGCACCAGCCTTCCACGACGCCCCGCGCCGTCTCGATCAGGTCGGAAAGACTGACGTCTTCGTCGGCATGGTCGATCCGCAGATGGGCCTTGAGGTCGGCAAGGGGGAGAATATCGAGGGTGTCGGCCATGGTGTCTTTCCGAGTGCAGGTGCCTCGTCTCTGAGGGGAACACGGGGAACGTGGGGTACAGGCTTGATTTCACTTGGCATATTTCTGTTCCCCACCGTTCCCTCGCTTGGGGAACACGGGGAACAGGTGGGAGGGGCTGCATCGCGCGCGCCCCTCCCGGTGAGCCCTTCGCGGCGTAGGACGCACCGCCGGTACTCGCGACCTTGCCCGCCTTGACCCTTGAATTTGCCGGCCGAAACCGGGGGGGCGCCAGGGAGGTGGGCTTTTCGTTGTCGGGCCGGCCGCTACAGGCCCTCAATGAACGGCGCCCCTAAGGGGATCAGGCCGCCTTCACCTTCAGCAGGCGCAGGGCCTCCGCCTTCACCACGCCACCGCCGACGCGGCGCCGGGCATGGAAGCGGGTCTGGCCATTGGGGGCCTGGGTGTAGGGATCGCGCAGCACCGACAGGGAGAGGCGGTCAACGATCCGGTAGCCCTGCTTCAGGTCACCGAAGAGGATGGGCAGGGCATCGGCCGCCACGTCCGGCATGTCCGGCAGTTCCACCACCGGGCGCCCGAGAATGGTGGCCGGGTTGCCCTCCGACATGGCGTCGCGCCACAGGTAGTCGCCGACCGTGGTCTTCATCTTGCGCACCGCGCCGATGGTCGTGCGGTTCATGCCCCACACGCCGTTCGCCGCATAGAAGCCCGGCAGCGCGTGGAACAGGTCGATGAGGTCGTCAGCCGTGAGGGCCGTGGCCGCGCTGGTCACCTTCGTGATGGTGGTGTCAGCCAGGATGCCCGCCGGCTTGCCTGTACCGTCACCGGAGACGAAGGCCGCGCCTTCCAGCCGGCCGAACTCCTCCGCGAAGTCCGCCGACAGCTCCCCGACAAGGTTGTAGGCGTTGTCTTCCAGCAGGGCGTTGGACACGTCCACATAACAGGCTGCTTCGTGCGGGGTCAGCGTCACCTCGCCATAGGTCGGTTCGGTCGAGGGGCGGGCGCCGGTTTCGGACACCCACGCGGCCGTCATGGTGCCGGTGCGCTTGGGCATCTTGGCCTCGGCCGCAGAGATGGAGAGAATGCGGGCATAGGAACGGATGGGCGACACCTCCACCAGCCCCTTCACAATCTCCTTGATGAACTCGGTGGGCGCGAGATAGCCGCCGCCATTGCTGGCCTGGGTGAGGTTCTTCATCTCCAGGCCGGTGGCCGCATCGCCCCGGCGCACATAGGAGGTGAACGCCTTCGTCTCCAGCGCTCCTTCCTCGCTCTTGGTGGCGATGCCCGGCCGGTTCAGCTTGGCCTCGATCCGGTCGGCCACGCTCTTCACGCTGCCCACCTTGTCTTCCACGGCCTTCAGCCGGCTGTCGATGCCGGCCACGCTCTCTTCAAGGCCCGCCACGCGGGTGTCGATGGTGGGGGCGTCGGCGGTGTTGGTATCGTTTTCCATGGGGGTCTTCCCGTTGCTCGCCGCGCCTGCGGCCGATTTCACGCTGAGCACGCGGGCCCGGCTCGACGCAGGGCGCCGAACGAGGCTGATCTCGTGCAATTCGATGTGCTGAAGGGTGCGGATGCCGTCCGGCGCGCGCTCGGACTTCACAGCCAGATAGCCGATGGAAAGCCCATCCACCGCCCCGCTGCGCACCAGCTCGTAAGCGTCCCGTCCGGCGGGGGTGGCAAGGTCGATCTGGCCTTTGACCTTCAGGCCCAGCTCGTCTTCCTCGATCTCCAGCCAAGCGCCGATGGGCGCACCTTTGTGCTCGAACAGCATGGCGGGCATGGTTTCGAGGGCGGCATGGGCGGCAAGGTCGCGGCCGAAGGCGCCGGGGGCCACCACGTCGCGCACCAGGTCGGCCGGGCCACCGAACAGCGAGGCATAGCCCGACACGAGCCCGGCCTCTCCGCTGGCGAATTTCACTTCAAGGGTGAGGTGTTCCATCAGGCGGCTCCATCCTGCGGCGCGGGGGCGCCGGCCTGGTTGGCGCCGGTGTTGGGATTGGCGAAGGCATCGCCGCCGGCATAGGGCGGCAGGCCCTCCCAGCCGCGCGCTTCGTTGGGGGAGAGCACGCGGGAGGCGATGAGCGACGAATAGGCCGTGGCCCGGGCGCCGATGTCGGCGCGGGTGAGGTCGTCCCGGTCGAAGGTGATGCGCAGGCCGGCGGCGCGTTCCTCAGGCGTGAACAGGGCGCGGCGCAGGGCACCTTCCAGCGCACGCAGCCACGGTTCCAGCGTGTAGGTGAGGAACTCGCGCCCCATCTGTTCCGCGTTCGACCACGTGGCGCGCGTGAGGTCGTAGAGCATTTGCGGCGGCACCCGGAAGGCGCGGGCAATGTCGAGGATCACCCCTTGCCGCAGCTCAACGAATTGCGCATCCACGCTCGACAGGGCGAGCTGTGCGTATTCGGCTCCACCTTCCAGAATGGCCGTGCCGCCGCTCTTGCCGCCACCGAGGGCAAGCTGCCACGCTTCCTTGATCCGCCGCAGGGCCTCGGGGGTGGTCTTGTCCTTCAGCGTGATCATCCCGGACGGGCGGGCACCGTTGCCGAACAGCCGCGCCGCATGGGCGTCGAGGGTGAGGGCAAGGCCGATGCTCTCCCGCGCCAGGGAGACGGGGGAGCGGCCGAACGGGCTTTGAAGGTGGATCACGTCGCGGGCATCGATGGGTGCGCCGTGCAGGCGATAGCTCGGCTCGCGCGTGCCGTTCATGTCGCGTTCGACGGTGAGCGCGCCGGCCTCATAGTGGATGATCTCCACCGGAGCGCCGGCCACGCGGTTCACCCACGCGAGCCCGCCTTCGTCATGGGTGAGAGCCTGGGCAACCAGATCGCGGAGAAAGCTGAAGCCGTCCGTCCAGTCGTTCACGTCGCCGCGCAGCAGGCCCGCCACGGGATGGTCGCTCACCTCTTCGGTGCCGCGCATCACCTTCACGTCGAGGGTAGCGGGGGCTTCCGAGATGGCGCGCACCGCGCAGGCCACCGCCGGAACCGTGAGGGCGCTGGAAGATCCGACATTCACCCCCGCAGCAGTCGGGCCGCCCGCGCCAAGAAGCGCCAGCAATGCCGCATCAGGCGTGGCGAGGGATTTACGCTCGGGCGTGAAGAGGTGGCGGAGGCGAGAGAACATGCGGCGAGGATTGCACGCGCGCGGGTCTCGTCAACTCAAGAATGTCAAGATGATCGAAGTAAATTTGATTGGATTTGCTTTGATTGGACTGGCTTAGATGCCGCTCGTCTTGCGCAGCGCCTCAATCTCGATCCGCGCCAGCCGCTCGGCTTCGGAGCGCGAAAAGCCACCGTCATATTCGAGGATGGCCGCGCGCTCCTCGAAGGCGTCGCGCCACCTCGCTTTGTCCACACCTATGTCGTTTTCCTGGGGAACAAGGGGAACATGGGGTACAGCGTTGAGAGTAATAGACTTTTTCTGTTCCCCAATCCGTTCCCTACGTGGGGAACAGTGGGGAACAGCGCTGCCTTTCCGCGCGAAGACGGCGAAGCGGCTGAAGTCGGGCATCAGCCAAAATCCCGCTCAGCATAGGTCGCGGGCTCGGCATCGCCAAGAATGCCGGCCGCGATGACGTAGCAGCGGACGGGGCTCGCGAAGTTTGGAAGCCTCGTCTTCACCTGCGGCTTTCCATCCCCACCCGCCACCAGCAGCCCGCGCCCGTTCAGCACTTTCGCCACCGCTCCCGCGTCCAGACCGGCGCACACCTCGCTTTTCCACGATTCCGGCAGCACTAGATATTCGATGCCGCCGCCTTCGGCCCGGCGCCGGAAGCCCACGCGGTTTGTGATGCGCTGGTCAATGGGCGCCCCGATGCCGTCGCGCGGCGCCAGTTCGCCCATGGCCTCGAAGCGCGAGTTTCCGTGAAGCTCAATGAAGCGGCGCACGGCCGCGATGGCTTCCGTCTCCTCCGCCGGTTCGATGCCGCCGCGCGCAGCGAGCCAGTCCCGGAAGCACCGGGCAGCGGCGCGTGTCGCCTCACCCTCGGTCCAGGGCAGGACACCGGCAGCGGTCGCCATCTCCCCGCCAGCGGCGACCAGTCCGAAGCGGGCGGCAACGCGGCTCACTTGCCCATCGGCGGTCTTGGGGCAGTTCTCGGCAATGAACTCGTCCACATAGCCCTTCACCGTGGGCGCGATGGCGTCGAAATTGTCCACCAGCGTTTGCAGGAAGGCGCGGGTGGGCGTGCCGTAGTGCTCGCCGGCCGCCATCTTCAGGTGCCGGGCGAAGGCATCGGCGGAAGGAAAGCCGTGCAGGTTCTCGAACAGGCCAAGGCCCGCACCGGCATCGGCCGGAATGTCCACGATCCGCACCTGTTGCCCGGCGGCGACCTTCCGGCCACCCTCCGCGACCTTGGCATCAAGACTCAATTCGCCACTTGAAAGGAACAGTAGCCGCCATTCCGCCGCCTTGCGCGCTTCGCCGCTGCGACCGGCCCGCGACTTGCCCACGCCATTGGCCAACATGTACGCGACCGCACCGGCTTCCCGTCCGTCAACCTCCCCCATTTCGTCTAGAAGCATGGGGGCATCGCAGTGCATGGCCGCTACGCCTTCGAGCCCGTTGGAGGTGGCGCGCCAGGTGCGCACATAGCCCCGGATGTCACCGCCGCCCCAAGCCGAACCCGCCACCACCAGCGCCGTGCTTTTCCCCGTGGAAGAGGCGCCCCGGAAGTGAAAGCCTCCGCCCTCCGCGCCGGCCGGATAGAGCAGCGGCGCCGCGAAGGCAACGGACATGGCAAAGGCCAGCCGGGAATTGCCCACCGCAAGGCGCGCAATGCCATTCTGCCAGCCTTCCAGGGTGCCAGCCTCTCGGAAGGCATGATCGGCCTCGCCGACAGTCTGGAGAAGGGTCCTCTCTTCTGATTCGACGGCGGTGATGGTATCAGATGGCAGGACATAGACCTTGCCATGCCAGCCGATCCGCCCGACGCATCGGGCCTTGGTATCGGGGCGTGCGGTCGAAATGTATTCGTGCAGGGCGTTTCGAGCGAAGGTGCTCGGTGCCATGGTGAGCCCGAGGGAATTCAGCCGTTTGCGATAGTCGATGCCGTCGCCAGCCAGCATCTCCATGGGCATGGCCCAATACTTCACGCGCTTGTCGTCGTCTGTGATCTTCAGCAGCCGGCCCCATTCCTCGCCGTCCGCGCTTCGCGTTTTCGCCGACACCTCAAGGAGCGAACAGAACCACCGCCATTCGATGGTGACGATCCCGGTTTCCTTGTCGGCCTTCTCGATCCGCTTTTCGACTCCATTGGAGACGACGCGGAACGGCCACTTGGTGAGTTCCTCGGGCTCGCCGGCCTCGATCCGCCGCAGCGTCTCGCGCTCTTCGGCATCGCGATAGAGAGGCAGGAAAGCGGGATCGCCGCGCATCTCGGCAACGCGTTCCGCCGTCCATCCCTCTTCGAGTGCGTCGGCAATGTCCCACCCGGCCGGCAAGGTTTCGCCGCGCAACGTCTTCTCTTCGCCCTGCCAGAGCCAGGCGCCCAGGCGATCCGGCGGCAAATGGAGCACTTGCGCAGCGCCAGCAGCGCGCGCCAGCTCGCACACCTTGTCGCCATAGGCTTGGCCGGCGTCGTCATTGTCAGTCGCGATCACCACCGTTCGGCCGGCGAGCGGGCTGAAGTCCGTGAGGTGCGGGCTCTTGGCACCATGGGCGGGCGTTGTCGCAACCATGTCGGGGAACAGCGCGGCGGCGGCATCGCGTGCCTTCTCGCCTTCCGTCACGATCACCATGGCGTCAGTGCTGGCTAGAATGTCCGGCAAGCCGAAAAGCGGACGAGGAGAGGGGATGCCCTTCGCGCGCCAGGCTCTCTTGTCGTTTCCCAGGTCGCAATAGGTGACGGGGCGCACCTGCTTTGCCGGGTTGCCCTCGGCATCAGTGAAGTCCCAGCGGCAGACATAGCCCATGAGCCGACCTTCGGCGTCGTGATAGGGCCACACGCGGGACGGCGCCCCATGCTTCGAGAGCTTGAACGACATGGCCGGCGCATCGGCAGGAACCGGAACAATGGGTGTCTCTTCCTCGCGCTTCGGAGCCGCCCGCTCGGAGGCGGACGCCTCTTCCGGCGAGAGGGGGGCGAAAGCGTCATCAAGGGCAGCGTGCATCAAGCCCCCCCTTTCACGTTGAGCATGGCAGCGAGACGGCGCGCGGCGTCCGCCTGGGTGAGGTCGAAGAGGTAAGCGGCAAGGGACACGGGATCGCCGCCCGCATCGCCGGTTGCGAAGTCGCTCCACCGGCCCGAGCGCAGGTTGATGGAGAAGGAGCCGGGCCGCCCGTCCGCGCGCTTCGGGTTGCGCACCACGTATTCAGCCCCCTGCCGCCGGCCTCCAGGGAGCCAGCGGGCGAGGATGGAAGGCAGGGCCGCCAGAGCGGCCCCGTTGATGGCGGCGAAGTCGATCATCCGGCGAGGCCTCGCCTTGCGTCCGGCGGGACACCGAAGCACCGGGCCCAGAGCATGCGCCCCTGACCCAACATCGCATCCGCCATCGCGCCGGCGCTAGCCTCGTCGAGGGCGTCCAGATCGGCCGCGGCATCCGCGTCCGCAGTGCCCCAGGCGACGAAAAGCCAATCGCGCACGATATGAACGCCAACGATCAATCGCCGGCTGGGCGCTGGCTGGAACGACGTTCCGGCCTTGCGACGGATCAAGGCGCTCTCCGCAGCGGAGGCGAGGCGCACGCGGAACGTGCGATCCGGACGACGGTCGAAGAAGGCGAAGTCCGCCGCGACGGTGCGCACCGTCGAGGTGTGCATGGCATCCCGAGTGAGGTTCATCCAAGTGCTCCCTGGCGCATGGCAGCACGGGCAGCGGCACGGTTCTCGAAGTAGCGCATGCCCATGTATCGGCCGTCGTCAAAGAACGGGACGAAAAGGCTTGCGGCCGAGGCCGTCGCGTGGTTGAAAGTGCTCGTTGACTTTTTCTGAGTGCTTTTGCCGCCGTGCCGGGGTCCTACACCCGACGCGGCGGTTCTCTTTTTGGCCATAGGATCACTTCCTTTCTGC
Organism: Xanthobacter sp. NM-59; assembly: GCF_021401125.1. Lineage (GTDB taxonomy): Bacteria > Pseudomonadota > Alphaproteobacteria > Rhizobiales > Xanthobacteraceae > Xanthobacter. The sequence continues at coordinate 214,317 of NZ_JACBFQ010000007.1, read as the reverse complement.
GGTGGAGTAGACGGGAGGGGAGATGAGGCGTTCGGCCCACGCATCGAGGCCCGTGCGCGGGTAGCGCAGATCACGCTTGCCGACATATTCGATGGCAGGGCCACCGCCCGTGTGAGCCAGCTTCGCGAGGGTGCTCACGGCGCGGGTGATGCCGTGAACCATCTCAAGGTATTCGCAGGCTTCCTTGCGGCTGAGACGGGGCTTGCGGAGGCGAGGCGGAAGGTTGATCGCGTCCATGGATCAGTTGTTCTCCCCATAACACTCAGTAAGGACGGCTTCCGGGTGATACCCCAGGGAGGTGGTCACCCGGTCGAATACATTGTTCACCTCAAGAGTGACCCACCCAAGCGGATGATGAAGGTTCGTTCGGATCGTTGCGGTAACATCTGTGCCCGGCATCCAAAGGACTTCCGTTGCTTTCGGACCGGCGACACAAAGAAGAGTGAAGCCCGGATCGCGGAACAGCAGAGACGGATGCCGCTCTTCGTCACCCGTGTGCGCAAACAGCGATGCGTGGCGGAACGCGTCGGTGAGTTCTACGCCCAGGTCAATGAGCCCCTTGGCGATGGCGATTTCCATGACGTTGAAAAAAGAGAATTTGCGCTTGATGCCAGGGGTTCCTGGCATGTCGATTTGGTGGTTCTTGTGTCCGACAATCAGGCCGCGCTTGATCCACGTCTGAAGGGCGGAGTTGGTCACGTCGGCGGCGGCGATCACCTGTCCGGTTGTGAATTCGGCATTGAAAATGCTCATATTGTCATCCGAAGTGTGCGGGTGCCTACTTCGATGTATCCTAAGATGGGATGAGTTGGCAAGCGCAAGTTTTCATCCGCCAACTAACGCCAGACATTTCCAGCTATCCACTCCGCGCCATCCGCACCGCCCATTTCGCCAAACGAACGAAGCCCAGGGGAGCAGGCCCATAACCTGACTGTGGAACAGGTTATGGCGAAAAAGCCTGGAAGATCAGGAGCCGCCGTAGCCCAGGCCCTCCATGAACCGGTCCTTGAACCGGCCAGTGAGTTCCATGGAGTGCGCCGCAGCGAAGTGCAGACGCTCCACTTTGCCAGGGTCGAGCGAGTGCAGGTCGGTCCGGTCACCAGTCACGCCGGGGCTCTGGCTCCCGTCGAACAGGCTCTCCATCAAGTCCCAGACGACACCGGCCATATTGGCGACCTCATAGGCTTCGCTCTCCAGGTCGTGGAGACGGGCGAGCTTCTCCGCGTCGGTGAGCAGGCGGGCTTCAGGCATGGGGGTTACGTTTGCCGCAGCGGTGGGCTTGGGCATTAGGTTGCTCCGGGAGCGCGTTAATGATAGAAAAACTATTAATCCGCCACATTGGATCGGTCAATAGAAATTCTATCAATGAGGCTCCAGTGATCTCCGTTCGGCAGGTGAAGGCGGCGCGGGCAATGCTCGCATGGTCGCAGGGCGATCTCGCTAAGGCATCAGGGGTTTCCGAACCGACAATAGCGCGTTTGGAGTCCGTGGATGGCCCCCTTGGCGGGCGGGCTGACACGGTGTCTAAGATCGTAGCCGCCCTTGAAGCTGCCGGCGTGCTATTCATTGAGCAGAATGGCAACGGGCCGGGCGTGAGGCTGAGGGGCCGGGCATGAGTGACTTTGAGCTAGCCAGGCTTGGCGCGGTAATTGCCAGCGATTTGTGCGCATTGATACTGCCAGGAAGCGGTACAATTAGCCATATTTTTCAAAAAGTAATTGATGATCGAAGAAGAAAGAGTGTAGAAATTCTAATTGACGAGTTGTCGCATGGCATTCATGGCCAAATTAAATTTGAGGATACGGATGTAGAACCTGTTGTTGCAATGGTTCTGCGCATATCGCGCGCGATTTCAGATGGAACATCAATTCAAAATATCCGCCTCCTTTCACAAGTTATAGCCGGACTTAAAACGAAAAGGGCATTATCGGAAGACGCATTTTTGAAGTGGGCTAAAATACTAGAGGATTTAACGCGCGATGAATTACTTATACTTGGATTTTCCTGTTTATGTGAAGCCGATGTATCTGCTCAAGGGGACGAAGAGCGTGCCGCGGAGTTTTGGCGGCGACTAAACACGATGGCGGGAAAGGCAGGGTTTGCCCTGGGTGACCTTCATGCGATCTGTGCTAGCTTAGCGCGCACCGGATTGCTCGTGCCCATAGGGTCCTTTGGTCCCGCAGTACATGCACCTAGCCCGTGGTTGGCAGAGATTCGCGAGCTTATCGATATCCCATCAGTCGTTCGTGGTGACCGGAATGTGCCTGACGAGAATTAGCGCGGTCCAGCGGTGATGCGAAGGCCGTGGCCCGAACCCTGGAGAACAGCGAGGGGCCGGGGTGAGGCTGAAGATGCGGGGGCAACGCTAAGGGGCTGGCGTTTGCAGCGTGCTTCCGCGGCTTCAAACTGAGGAGACAAGGATGGGAGAGGCGAAGCGCAAATTGGAGCAGGTGCGCCACACATTTCTCGCAGACCTGGGCGAGTGGATGTTTCCGCCGTCGGATTGGGAGACGCGCACCGTCGCGGAAATCCAGGCGCTGCCGGTCGTTATTGTCACGCGCCGACCCGATCGCGATCTTGAGTATATGCGTATGCCTGCGAAGCAATGCCACGAGAATGCGCACTTCTTGCAGGTTCATGATCCAGAGGGGCTCATGCGGCACGTCACCGGCTGGTGGGTGCAGGACGGCAATTACGTTCTACATTCGGTTGTCGAGAAGGATGGCCATTTTTTCTGTGTCACGCCTGCTCCAGCTTATGTTGAGAAGACGTTCGACTTCATCCCCGACGACAAGATCGAATGGCGGGTGGATGGAGAACACATGGCGCCCTTCAGAGATGGAGTGGAGGTTGGGCGTGGCGTGCGCACAGATGCGGCGGCGACAATTGCTGAACTTGAGGTTCTCAGGCAGCGCCTCTTGTCAGGGATGAACCCCTACAAGGCAGTCCGTAAGCGGTGAAACTCGGACAAGGGCGCTAGGGGGCGCAAGCGACAAGTTGTTGCTTGCAGAACAGACAGCCGCAGAGGAGGGTCGTCATGGATGATTATCCGGATCACTTGGCACCGGAATTCGATGAAGGCGGCGGCGTTGTTACACCGTTCAATGAATGGTGGGGTCGAGTTCGGTACGCGTTTCCAAGTGTCCCGGAAGAGGTCGCGCGAGAATGGCTACACCGCCACTGGCGACACTCGCCGTTTGCTTTCCTAAAGTCCGGAGAGCACACATTTGCGCTGGAAAGATGGAGCCTTTCAGAGATTGCCCGGATCAGATGGAATGGAAATAATTTTTCTCCAGATCGATCGGATGTCATCGCGCAGGGCCGGTATCTTGTAGAAGAGCATCACCCTATGTGGGGCCTATGGCTTACTGAATATATGCTGAAATACAAGACGTTCCCTACTCCTCCAATTGTAGTAGATAATTTCGATCTGCATGTTCGCGATAATATGCCAGACGGTTTCTATCCAGCAGCGTTCCTTCTTGTGGAAGGACATAAACGCTTCGAAATAGCTTCGTATCTTGCGGAATCTGGGCGGATGGAGCTGATCTTGCCCATTTGGGTGATGCGGCGACGATAGATATCGGCGGCGGGCAATCTCCCGCTGGCCTTGCGCAGGGCTCACCTCTCCCTATGTCCGTCTCTAGTAACGCGTTCTAGTAACGCCAGGGAGACGCCATGCCCACTGCAGAAAACGCCAACGCTACCCGTCAGGCCCGCCATAAGGCCAAGCTCGCGGATGCTGGCCTGAAGCAACTGAACGTCACGGCGCCCGAGCCCGTGCATGCGGTGCTGAAGGAAATCGCCAGCCGCACGCGCGTTGGGGAAAGCCTTGCCGACGTGCTGGTGAGCGTGGCGCAGCGCACGGCGGGTGCCTCCCTGTTCAAGGTGGAGGCGAAGGCCGAAGCCCTTCATGCCGCCTTGGAGAGCCTTCCGCCGGCGCCCACAGGCAAGGTGAACATCGCTGTGCGCCTCTCGCAGAGCGCGAGCGGGGCCGTCCGCAAGAAGCTCCATGCCTTGGGGCTCACCTATGCAAACCGGGTGTTTGCCGGCGCGGTGGATGGGGCCATCAAGGATAAGCTGAAAGCCCAGGTGCAGGACAACGGCGGAACGCTGGTGTGCTGAGGGGGCCTGTTCCCCACTGTTCCCCACTGTTCCCCAAGCTGGGGAACAGGAATAGCCCCTGAGAAATCAACGCTGTACCCCTTGTTCCCCATGTTCCCCGCGAAAACAACGATGCCGGAGATGAAATCAGCCTTCAGGCTCGCGCTTCTTCCCGCCCTTCATGGCCGCGTCGATCATCGAGGCGGTGCTGTTCGACAGCGCCTTGAGGGGGTCGTCCCGCAAATGGGCATAGCGTTCGGTCGTGGCTGCCTGCCGATGCCCGAGCACCTTGCCCACCATGAATAGGGAAGCGCCGGCCTCCACGGCGAACGAAGCGAAGCTGTGCCGCAGATCGTGAAGGCGAACGGCCGTCAGGTTGGGGGCCGCGTCAGGATCAGTCCCCGCCTTCACGGCACGCTCGCGCGCCAGCGCTGTCGCCTTCACCCGGACGGCGGTCCAGGGCTTTTGCAAAGCGACCATGTGCCCGTTGTCGCCTCGTAGGGCGGGGAACACGTGGGGTGAGCCGGGCTTGCGTGGCAGTCCGCGGAGCGTCTCGATTGCGGCCGGGGGCAGCGGCGTTGCCTTGGCGCCCGTCTTCGAATCGGGAAAGTTGATGAGGCCACGCTGCATGTCGATCCTTGACCATTCGAGGCCAAGGACTTCGCTCTTGCGGCATGCGGTGAGCATCAGCAGGCGAACAGCGGACACCCACGCTTCGTTGATGGTGCCATCGTCCAAGAGGGCCTGCGCAGCTTCTCCGATCAGGCCGGCTTCCTCTAAGCTCAGGAAGCGTTCCATCTTCTTGCCCTTGTAGAGCTGCACGCCCGCCGCCGGGTTTTTCTCGATCAGCTCACGTCGCACCGCGAATTGCAGGGCCGCTTTCAGGCACACCACTGCATGGGAGGCGCTGCCCTCACCCCCTGTGACAATGGCGCGGCCCCGGAAGCCCGTCTTGATGTCGGCGGCCGTCTTACCCGCAGCAATGTCGGCCTGCATCTTTGCGATGTCGGATGGCTTTAGGCCGGTTATGGGCTTCGCGCCGATGAGCGGAATGATATGCCGGTCAAAGAGGGATCGGTCATCCTTCCAGCCGCGCGGCTTCTTTGATGGGCGTTCGGCAGGGCCTTCCTCAATGTAGAGGTCGGCCAATGCCTTCACCGTGAGCACCGCGCGCGCGGCGATCTTGGCTTCCAGCGGGTCCACCCCTTGGGTGAGCCCGTGTAGCACCTCGCGCGCCTTCTCCCGTGCCATCTCGCAGGTCCAGGGCGAACCGTGCTTGCCGATGGTGAATTCGCGCTGGCGACCCTCCGGTGTCCGATAGCTCACCACGTAGGACTTCACCCCGGCTGGCGTCACCCGCAGGCCGAAGCCTTTCATCTCCGCATCCCACACCATCACCTTGCGGGCGGGGTCCGGCTCGGTGGCGTCCACCACCCTCTTCGTGAGCTTCGGCATGCTGACTTCTCCATCCCAAGTCAGCAGCAAGTCAGCACGAGTCGGGAAATTGAGGCAAACCGGATCCACGCTGATCCAATCCGGACAAACAATAAGCCATTGAAAGTAAACGCTCTAGCCAATCCGATCTAACCCGATCCAATCCCGGAAAACAGTGAAGCGCCGGATTCATAACCCGGAGGTCGGCGGTTCAAGTCCGCCCGCTGCTACCATTTCCCCGAACCCTGAACTTTGTCAGAGTGATCTGGCCCGCCTGCGCGGTGCTTTCCGGGTCCCGCACGTCGTGCGCGCGCCACGCTTTCGCTAGGGCTACGCAGTGTGTTGAGGCATCGTGCCACTGTGGATGCTTCGCGCGAGTGGTGCCTTGAGCGTTAGGGAGCCCGCATGACGGTCTGGCGTCTCCACCTGCGTCCCACTGTCCTCGATGCGGGAGAGGTGGTGGCACATTGTCTTGAGCATAAAGTGCTCGGCCTGGGCTGGCCTGGCAGTAATTTGCTTAAAATTGAGAATGAGCCGGCGGAGCAATACCTCGAGCGACATTGCGACAACATCGGGTATCGAGAGCGCGCTGTTCGCGCCATCATGCTGAACGTGGCGCCAGGAGACTTCATCTGGTCCAGGGATCAGCTTGGCCGTTACCTGCTGGGGAAGGTGACGGGGCGCGGCTATCGCCGATATGGCACGGGCGCGACGGACCAGGAACGCTGGATCGAGTTGCAGGACCTGTTTCATGTGGTGCCGGCCCACATCATCGGCGGTGACAGCGGAGTTGATATCGCGGACGTGGAGGTGCCGGGCGCCGTAAAGGCCAGCTTTGCAGGGCGTGGTGGCGCGATCCAAAGGATTCCGGATCCGTTCGTGGGTGCCTATACGCCGTGGCTGTTCAAAACGAAATGCGGTGAGGCCGCCGAATTGCCGCCGCTGGGGTGCTTCATCTCGGCTTTGAGCTCATCCGAGCTTGAGGATCTGGTTGCGCTTTTTCTGCAGGAGCAGGGATGGCGCGTGGTGCTGAGCAGCCACGCTCGCAGCACGCCGCGCTATGAATGCACGCTGGTGCGGGCGGACGGGCGCACCGCTGGAGTTCAAGTCAAGCAGATCGGATGGCGCGTCCTGGATCCGGCCATCTATGCGGGCGACGGACAGGTGGACACCGTGTTTCTCTTCGCGGCGAGCGGAAATTATGGCGAGGCGCGCCCCGGTAACGTGACCATCATCGAGAAGGATGCCCTGATCGCCTTCGCGCGAGAAAACCACACCCTTCTGCCGAGGCCTATCTCCCGGTGGCTCGATCTCGAGGTCGAGCGCCAAGTGGAGCGCCAAGTGGAGCGCCAAGTGGAGCGCCAAGTCGAGCGCCAGGACTAAGGCGAGAGCGTCGGCCGGCTCGGCCCCTGCATTGTCGCGTCCGGGCGCATGACGGCACTCGCAGCCGACAAAGGCCCTTTCCGCCTGCGCTTGGAACCTTTACCGTCGCAGCGGAAATGGAGATGGGGCAATGAATTTCTCGACTGCGGTCAAAACCTGCCTGTCGAAATATGTGGCGTTCGACGGCCGCGCCACGCGGAGCGAGTTCTGGTGGTTTGAGCTGTTCGTCCTGCTGCTGCCCATTGCGGTCTCCATCATTGTCGCCCTGTTCATGGGGCCGATGGTGGGGGGCATGCAGACCGAGACGTTCGGGCCTATGGGCCATGGCTGGGGCATGGCCATGTGGGGCAGCTATGGCTTCGGCTTCCTGCCGCACCTCGTGTCCCTCGCTCTGTTCCTGCCGAATCTGGCCGTGGGCGTGCGGCGGTTGCATGATGTGGGGCGCAGCGGCTGGTGGCTGCTCATCATGTTCATTCCGCTGATTGGCTTCCTCGTGCTGCTGTTCTGGTGGGTGCAGCCGTCCGAGCCGCGTGACAATGCCTTTGGCTCCGCGCCTTACCCGCTGCTGCCGCCGGTCTGAGATCGGCAGGCCGAGGGAATAGAAAAGGGGCGGACGACCGTGGTCGTCCGCCCCTTTTTTATGGGTCAGCGAAGGTCCGCGCCCTCAGGTGTCGTCGCGCTCGCGGATCCATTCCACGATGCCGGAGAAGTCCTTGCCTTCGTTCCCGGCTTCCGCGAACGCCGTATAGAGGGCGGTGGCGGCGGCGCCCAGGGCGGTGGCCGCGCCGGCCGTGCCGGCGGCTTCCTGCGACAGGCGCAGATCCTTCAGCATCAGAGCGGCGGCGAAGCCCGGCTGGTAGCCGCGATTGGCGGGGCTGGTGGGCACCGGGCCCGGCACCGGGCAATAAGTGTTGAGTGACCAGCACTGGCCGGAGGAGGTGGAGGCCACCTCGTAGAGCGCTTCATGGGAGAGGCCAAGCTTCTCGCCCAGCACGAAGGCTTCCGAAACGGCGATCATGGAGATGCCGAGGATCATGTTGTTGCAGATCTTCGCCGCCTGTCCCGCGCCGGCGCCACCGCAATGGACGATCTTCTTGCCCATGGCCTCCAGATAGGGCCGGGCATGGGCGAAGGCGCCGTCGGTGCCGCCCACCATGAAGGTGAGGGTCGCGCCTTCCGCGCCACCCACGCCGCCGGAGACGGGCGCATCCACGCTCTCGTGGCCCGCCGCCTTGGCTGCCTCATGGAAGGCGCGGGCGGAGGCGACGTCGATGGTGGACGAATCGATGAAGAGCGTGCCGGGCTTGGCCGCCGCGAACAGCCCGTCGGCACCGGTGGTGGCACCCACCACATGCTTGCCGGACGGCAGCATGGTCACCACCACCTCGGCCCCGGCCACGGCGGCCTTGGCGCTGTCGGCCACGGCGATGCCTCGCGCCTTGGCGGCTTCGAGCGCGGCCGGCACCAGGTCGAAGCCGGTGACGGTGTGGCCCGCCTTGACGAGATTGGCGGCCATGGGCACGCCCATATTGCCGAGGCCGATGAATGCAATGCTGGCCATGTGGTTCCTCCCTGCTGAACGCTCGTTGCGGCGTTCCCGATTTCGGTGGTGCGCGCGTCCTGTTGATCGGAGCGCGTTCATGCGCCAGCGGTCGCACGCCTGCGCCGCTGCGGAGCGTTTCGAGGCGGGGGGCGGTCGCACTCCGCGCTCCGGCCTCAGCCCATCAGCGTGCGGGCCACGATGAGCCGCATGATCTCGTTGGTGCCTTCCAGGATCTGGTGCACCCGCAGGTCGCGCACGATCTTCTCGATGCCGTAATCAGCCAGATAGCCGTAGCCGCCATGGAGCTGCAGGGCTTCATTGGCCACGTTGAAGCCGCCATCGGTGGCAAAGCGCTTGGCCATGGCGCACAGCTTGGTAGCGTCCGGCGTCTTGGCGTCGAGCGCCGCCGCCGCGCGCCACAGGAAGGTGCGCGCCACCTCCAGCTCGGTAGCCATGTCGGCGAGGCGGAATTGCAGCGCCTGGAATTCGTCCAGCCGTTTGCCGAAGGCCTTGCGCTCTCGCATGTAGGCCAGGGTTTTGTCGAGCGCCGCCTGGGCGCCGCCCAGGGAGCACGCGCCGATATTCAGCCGCCCGCCATCGAGCCCGGCCATGGCGATCTTGAAGCCCTCGCCCTCCGCTCCCAGGCGATTGGCCACGGGCACGCGCGCGCCCTCGAAGATGACGGCGCGGGTGGGCTGCACGTTCCAGCCCATCTTCTTCTCATTGGCGCCGAAGGAGAGGCCGGCGGTGTCGGCGGGCACCACCAGGGTCGAGATGCCCTTGGGCCCATCGCCGCCGGTGCGCACCATCACCACATAGATGTCGGAGGCGCCGGCGCCGGAGATGAACTGCTTCTGCCCGTCGAGCACATAATAATCGCCGTCGCGCACCGCGCGCGTCTTCAGCGCCGCGGCGTCGGAGCCGGCACCGGGCTCGGTGAGGCAGTAGGAGGCGAAATGCTCCATGCTGGCGAGCCTGGGCACCCATTTGGCGCGCTGATCGTCATCGCCGAAGCGGTCGATCATCCAGGTGGCCATGTTGTGAATGGAGAGATAGGCGGCGGTGCCGGGGCAACCCGTGGCCAGCGCCTCGAAGATGAGCGCGGCGTCGAGCCGCGAGAGGCCGGAGCCGCCCACATCCTCCCGCACGTAGATGCCGCCCATGCCCAGCGCCGCGGCGGCCCGCAGGGTCTCCATGGGGAAGAACTTCTTCTCGTCCCACTCCACCGCATGGGGGGCGATCTCGGCTTCCGCGAAGTCGCGGGCCATGTCGCGAATGGCGATCTGGTCGTCGGAAAGGGTGAACATGTCGCTCGCGCCCGGGGTCGTGGGGTAAGCGGGGGCGGCCGCCCCCGTCGCGTTGGCGGAAGAGCCGGCGATGCCGGCCGCGCGCGGCGGCCGGCTCGATGGGCGGGTGACCGCCTCAGCCCATGGTGGGGATGACGAAGTCGGCGCCGTCCTTGATGCCCGAGGGCCAGCGGGAGGTGACCGTCTTGGTCTTGGTGTAGAAGCGGATGGAATCCGGCCCGTGCTGGTTGAGATCGCCGAAGCCCGAACGCTTCCAGCCGCCGAAGGTGTGGTAGGCGAGCGGCACCGGGATCGGCACGTTGATGCCCACCATGCCCACATTCACCTTGGAGGCGAAGTCGCGGGCCGCGTCGCCGTCGCGGGTATAGATGGCGACGCCATTGCCATATTCGTGCTCGGTCGGCAGGCGCAGGGCCTCGTGATAATCCGGCGCGCGCACCACACAGAGGACGGGCCCGAAGATCTCTTCCTTATAGATGCGCATGTCGGGCGTCACATTGTCGAACAGGCAGCCGCCCATATAGAAGCCGTTCTCATAGCCCTGGAGGGAAAAGTCGCGCCCGTCCACCAGCAGCTTGGCGCCTTCCTGCACGCCGATGTCCACATAGCCCTTCACCCGCTCCACGGCCTCGCGCGTGACGAGGGGGCCGAAATCGGCGGTGGGGTCGGTGGAGGGGCCGATCTTCAGGCTCTCCACGCGCGGCACCAGCTTCTCGATGAGCCGGTCAGCGGTGGCTTCGCCCACCGGCACCGCCACGGAAATCGCCATGCAGCGCTCGCCGGCCGAGCCGTAGCCGGCGCCGATCAGCGCGTCGACCGCCTGGTCGAGATCGGCATCCGGCATGATGATCATGTGGTTCTTGGCGCCGCCGAAGCCCTGCACGCGCTTCCCGTTGGCCGCACCGCGCGAATAGATGTACTGGGCGATGGAGGATGAGCCCACGAAGCCGATGGCGTGGATGTCCGGATCATCCAGAATGGCGTCCACGGCTTCCTTGTCGCCGTTCACCACATTGAGGATGCCGGCCGGCAGGCCCGCTTCCAGCATCAGCTCGGCCAGGTGCATGGGCACGCCGGGGTCGCGCTCGGACGGCTTCAGGATGAAGGCGTTGCCGCAGGCGATGGCGGGGCCGAACTTCCACATGGGGATCATGGCGGGGAAGTTGAACGGGGTGATGCCCGCCACCACGCCCAAAGGCTGGCGCATGGAATAAAGGTCGATGCCCGGGCCGGCGCCGTCCGTATACTCGCCCTTCATGAGGTGCGGGACGCCGCAGGAAAACTCGATCACCTCAAGGCCGCGCTGGATGTCGCCGCGGGCGTCGGGAATGGTCTTGCCATGCTCGCGGGCGAGCAGCTCGGCCAGGGAATCGTAATCGCGCTGCACCAGTTCCAGGAACTTCATCATCACGCGGGCGCGGCGCTGCGGATTGGTGGCGGCCCAGGCCGGCTGCGCCGCCTTGGCATTCTCCACCGCCGCGCGCATCTCGGCCTTGCTGGCGAGGGCGACGGAGGCGATGACCTCGCCGGTCATGGGCTGGAACACGTCAGCCTTGCGGCCCGAAGTGCCCGGCACGTGCTTGCCGCCGATGAAATGGCCAATATCGCGCATGGTGCGTGTCCTTCCCGGGTGGATGCGTTTCCAAAAAATCTTGCGGCCGGCGTGTCCAGCCTTTGTTGGCCGGCACAATGCCCTATCCTTTTGTGCACATAAAGGGCAATCTTCGCACGCTCAATGTGCGAAAATCGATAAGAAAGCAAAGCGGCCGATGGCGGATTTCGAGTGGTCGGACCTACGCTTTTTCCTGGCCGTGGCCCGGGCGGGCCGGCTCACGGCGGCGGCGGCGCGGCTGGGGGTGGAGCATTCCACGGTCAGTCGCCGGCTCGGCGCGCTGGAGGCGACGCTCGGGGCCAAGCTGTTCGATCGGCAGCCCCAGGGCTATGCGCTCACGGCCGCCGGCGAGCGGCTGATGGTGGCGGCGGAGGGCATGGAGAGCCTCGCCCTCTCGGCCCAGGGCACCATTGCGGGGGCGGACCTGGGCGTGGCCGGCACGGTGCGCATCGGCGCGCCCGACGGGTTCGGCACCTTTTTCCTCGCCCCGCGCATCGCCGCGCTGGCGCAGATGCACCCGGATCTCGACATTCAGCTTCTGGCCATGCCGCGTGTGTTCTCGCTCTCAAAGCGGGAGGCGGATATTGCCATCTCCCTCAGCCGGCCGAAGGAGGGGCGGCTGGCGGCCCGCAAGCTCACGGACTACCGCCTTCGCCTTTACGCCGCGCGCGCCTATCTCGATCGGCACGGGCCCATCGAGAGCCGCTCGGCCCTCTCCCGGCACGCTTTCGTGGGCTATGTCGACGATCTGATCTACACGCCGGAGCTGGACTATGCGCCCCTGGTGGGGAAGGACCTACGCGTGAAGGTGAAAAGTTCCAGCCTGGTGGCCCAGCTCACGGCCACCCGGGGCGGGGCGGGCGTGTGCGTGCTGCCGTGCTTCATGGGTGACCTTTTCGCGGGGGAGGGCGCGGATGCACTGATGCCGGTGCTGCAACACGAGGTGAGCATCACCCGCACCTTTTGGCTCATCAGCCACACTGACATGCGCGACCTTGCGCGCATCCGCGTTGCGGCGGACTTCATCGCCGCCGAGGTGCACAAGGCGCGTGCGATGTTCCTGGCCGCATAGAACGGCGGCGGGAGGGCTGCGGGCATGGGGGCTGTCGGTGACGCTCCGTCAGATTTCGCAGCGGCGCCGGCCCTGTGGACAGCTGTGGATACAGCCCCTCCGCGCCGGTTCTGTCGCCGAAAATTCGCTTCGCGTTCAAATGCCCCATGAATATGCTACCCGCCGGTGGCGGGATTGAAGCGGTGATTTCCAGGGATGAGGCGGCGCATCCGATGAGCCCGCATGAGACCCGGCATTCGGCCTTTTCCAGACAACTCCCCCTGTCGCGTAGCTTTCCATATCTGGGAAACACACCATGTTCGGGCAGAAGACGAAGAGCGATGAACTGATTTCGGTCCTGGGCAATCACTGCGGTGTTGGCCTGTGGGATGCCGTCCTCGTCAATGAGGACGCCATGAACCCGCAGAGCAAGTGGACCTGGACCAACGAGTTTCGTCGTCTCCTGGGCTACAACGGGGAATACGACTTTCCAAACGTGGTCGGTTCCTGGGCCGACAAGCTGCACCCCGAGGATGCCGGACCGACCTTTGCCGCCTTTGGCGCCGCGCTGAAGAAGTCGGGCAAGGGCTCCGCCTACAACATCACCTACCGCCTCAAGATGAAGGACGGCGCCTATCGCTGGTTCCGCGCCACCGGCGGCGTGGTGCATGATGCGAGCGGCAAGGCCGTGCGCGCCTGCGGCTCGCTGGTGGATATCCATGAGAGCGTTCTAGCCGAGCAGGCGGCCACCAAGCGCGTGCAGATGATCGAGCAGCTCACCGCCCGCTTCGAGACTGAGGTTTTCTCGCTCATCAACACCTTCCAGACCACCTCGCAGGATCTGCAGGCCGCCGCCAAGCAGCTCGCCGGCGCGGCCAAGAAGACGTCCGACGAATCGGTGGTCGTGGTGTCCACCGTGGAGGAGTCGGCGGCCAACATCTCCGCCGTCGCCTCGTCGTCCGAGGAGCTGGGCGCCTCGGTGGACGAGATCGGCCGCCAGGTAGAGCTTTCCGCGGAACTGTCCAAGGGATCGGTGACGGAGGCGAAGGCCACCGCCAGCATCATGGCTGAGCTGAGCACCGTTGCCGCCGGCATCGGCAACGTGGTCGAGCTGATCTCCGGCCTTGCCGGGCAGACCAACCTCCTCGCTCTTAACGCCACCATTGAGGCGGCCCGGGCGGGGGAAAGCGGCAAGGGCTTCGCCGTGGTGGCGAGCGAGGTGAAGCAGCTCGCCTCCCAGACGGCCTCGGCCACCTCCGAGATTTCCACCAAGGTCACGGCCATCCAGAATTCCACCACCCGCGCAGCCGCCGCCATCGAGGGGATTCTGAAGACCATCGGACAGGTCAACGACGCCATCACCTCCATCGCCTCGGCGGTGGAAGAGCAGGGCACCGCGACCCGCGAGATCGTGCGCTCCATCAGCCAGGTGTCCGATGGCACCCATGTGGTGACCGAGAACATCTCGAATGTGTCCCAGGCTGCCGGCGAAACGGAGAGCGTGGCGCGCAGCCTGCTGACGTCTTCCACCACCATCGGCTCTGAATCGGCCACCCTGCAGGACAAGGTGCGCCGCTTCATCGCCGATCTGAAGGTGGCCTGAGCGGAGCGCTCACCCTGTCACGGAGCTGCGGCGGTTTGGGTTCAGACCGCCGCGCTCAGACGCGAAGAGCGGGACGTTTTGCTCCGTCTGTCGGCGAGCGCTTGCGCCGAAGGGCCGCCTTGGAGATAAGGCTGCATGACCGAACGCGCTTCCAATACGCCCGCAGCCGACCCCTTCCTGGAAACGGGGCGACTCATGTTCGCCGCCGACTGGCAGTTCATTGCCGCCGCGCCCACCATCGAGGTTCTGCCGCCCATGCTGGGGGTGGAGGTGGCGCTGGCGGGGCGCTCCAATGTCGGCAAATCCTCTCTGGTGAATGCCTTGACCGGGCGCAAGGCCTTGGCGCGCACCTCGGTCACCCCAGGCCGCACGCAGGAGCTCATCTTCTTTCGCGCGGAGCCCGAGCTGACGCTGGTGGACATGCCCGGCTATGGTTTCGCCAAGGCGCCGAAGGACAAGGTGGATGCCTGGACGCGCACCATCCGTGCGTATCTGCGGGGGCGGGTCAATCTCGGCCGTGTGTTCGTGCTCATCGACTCGCGCCACGGTATCAAGCCGGTGGACGAGGAGATTCTGGACCTGCTGGACAAGGCCGCGGTGTCCTACGCCCTGGTGCTCACCAAGATTGACCAGGTGAAGCCCACCGCGCGTCCCCATGTGATCGCAGCGGTTCAGGAGCAGATCCGCAAGCGGCCGGCGGCGTATCCGGAGGTTTTTCCCACGTCCAGCAATACGGGTGAGGGCTTCGCCGAGCTCCGCGCCGCAATTGCGAGGCTTGTGGCTGAACGCAGCTGAGGCGCTGGGGCGAAGACTCAACCGGTTCTGCGCAGGCCTAAGCCGAGCGCAGCGCAGCCTCGCAAGGGGGCGGGCCTTTGAGCCCGCATCCACTCCCCGGAGGGCGCGTGACGGTGTCGCTGTCAGATGAGGCCGGGTGCGCTTCGGTTCCGGGGAATGGGTGTCGCCCGGCATCGCGGCCATGGCGCGAGCGCTGTCGAGTGAAACTGGGCAGCCTGCAGAAATCGGAACGGGCGAGCACGTCGGCTGCGGACTTCTAATCGGGAAGGCTGGGATTGCGGATCATACTGCCGCATGCCCAGCCGTCTCCCGGCTCAGTGCCCGTCGCGCTCCTCTTGAATGAGCGCTTCGGTGGCGGCGATGGCGCCTTCCAGCTCCGAGATCTTGCGCAGCATTCCATCCGACGGAAGGGTCGTGCCCTTGGCGGCGGTCAGCAGGAGGTCACGCTGGGCCGTTTTGAGACGTTCGAGGAGGCTCGAGAGGTCGGCCTCTACCGTTTGCGTCATTTTATTCTGGTACTCCAAAGAACTGAATAAGGCGCCCGTTTCAGCCGCCCGCTGTCGGTGTCGCCAGGAAATCTGTCACTCTAACGCGTCGATCCACGTCGCGAATCTGGCTCATGGGCGACACGAGCCGGGCAGGGAGAGAACGCCCGTGCGCACCCTGCTCAGCAATCGCCGGTTCTCTCGCCAAACGCCGCGAGCGACCAAGTCTGGCATGGGGGATCTCGGTTCAGGACCTGGATCGGCCGCATGGCGCATAACCCGATCTGATGGGGCTCATGGCGGGGCAAACGGGCGCCGCCCACTTGGGGGAAGCAGGGTTTCACCCGCGTGGCGCCCGGCGCTGACGAGACCTTAAAACGCTTGCGCGCACCACCGTTTCCGATGGTGCGCGCAAAACTTGATCCAGGATCAGTCGGCCAGCTCGATGCCGCGAGCCTCGGGGCCCTTCGGACCCTGGCCCACCTGCACCACGACCCGCTGCCCTTCGGCAAGGTCGGTGAGGCCCGAGCGGGAGATCACGGTGACGTGCACGAACACGTCCTTGCCGCCACCTTCCACCGCGATGAAGCCAAACCCCTTGTCGGGGTTGTACCACTTCACGGTGCCCACGCGCTCCTCGGTGGGGCCGGACGCAGCGCGCGGCCCGCCGGCGCCACCGCCCATGCGCGGGGCAGCGCCGCCGAAGCTGGTGCGACGCGGGGGAGCGGCCTCAGCGGTCGAGGTGTCGACTTCGAGCACCTCGGTCACCTGGCGGCCCTTCTGGCCCTGGCCCACGCGGACGGAGAGCTTGGAGCCGGGAGGCACGCTCTCCTGGCCGGCGGCCTCAAGGGCGCGGGCGTGCAGGAAGACGTCGCCCGAACCGTCGGACAGCTCCACGAAGCCGAAACCCTTTTCAGGGTTGAACCACTTCACGGTCGCGTCGATGGGCGGGCCGGAGGGAGCGGGGGCGCTGAAGCTGCTCGGCGATGAAAACGGACGGTCCCCTCCGAAGCCGCGATCACGCGGCGGCGCAAAGTCGTCGTCAAAGCCACGGCGGCGCGGCTCTCGGAAGTCTCGGTTACGGCTCATGTGTATTTCCGTTGAGGTCAGTCGCCAATTTGGGCTTAGGGCCATCCACCACTGCTGAATTCAAACGCGTCTCATGTGCAGATTAACTTGCACGTCCCGGGCGATTTGACCTCCGCCTTCGCACGACGTTCAACCCAGCCACCCGCTTCTTGCCTCGTAGCCTAATGGACAAGGCCGAAAAATCGCGTCCAAACAATTCTGCGGAGCACGCGCTTGCCGGCCAAGAAGGACACTAACACACATTTGGTTCCATTTGGTACATGAATGTTGAAGTCTTGCACGCCCCATGGGCAGCGCGCCGCGCGCTGCCGCGTCAGGATTTCTGCACCGGCGAAGGATATCGCGCGAACGCCCCGCAGTGCGGGAGCGCGCGCGGTCGTTTCGCCGCATGCCGGATGGGCTTTACGCTGGGCACGCTCATGCAAGACGATGATCCGGCAGAAAAATACGGTGCGGGGCCGCTTCGTTTCGCGCTCTGGTCGCACTCGCGCGCGGGCGGCGCGGTGGTGGGGGCGCTGCGGCAAGGCAGGCGTCCGCGTCGGGGGCAGGGGGCATAGCCCGGACTGCTGGCGGTAATCATGTCGGGCCACAGCGCAGCGAAGGATAGGCTGGGAGATACTCGTGTTCATCTGATCACAAAAAGTTGAACACGGGTGAGGCGCGCCGGAGGGCGGTCCGCTCGGCGGCGCCCGGTCCGGGGTGCGGGACGCTTGAGAGGTATCGTTATGAATACACAGCAACAGCCGAAGGGCCATCACGGTTCGGCGCCCAGCCATGATGGCACGCCGCTGCCGACGGAGCCCCTCCCGGAGGCCCTTGGACTCCTGGAGCATCGGCGCTCATTACCGTTGCGGTCTCTGGTGGGGCCGGGGCCCGATGGGGGGACGCTGGACCGCATGCTGACCATTGCTGCGCGGGTGCCGGACCATGGCCGCCTCGTGCCGTGGCGGTTCATCGTGCTCGAGGGCGAGGCGCGGGCCGTCGCCGGTGATCGGCTGGATGCGCTTTATGTGCGGCAGATGGGAGAGCTTCCGGCGGAGAAGGGGCACATGTGGCGGGACTATCTCCTGCGGGCGCCGGTGACGGTGGTGCTGGTGAGCCGGCCTGATCCGCAGGCGAAAATTCCGGTGTTCAACCAGCTGCTGTCCGTCGGCGCGGCCGGCATGAATCTTATGCTGGCGGCGGAGGCGCTGGGATTCTCGGCGCTGTGGCTGCTGAAGTGGCCGGGGCGGGATGCCGATGCCGCCGCGCTGCTGGGCGTGGGCGCCGGTGAACAGGTGGCCGGCTTCTTCCACATCGGGCGTCCGGCGGAGCGCGTTGCGGATCGTCCACGCCCGGCCCTTGACCAAATCGTGACGCGTTTTGCGCCCTAGCCGGCGGCGGAACGCTCAGTGGCGCAGGGGTTCCGCTTTGGCGGCCCGGCGGAAATAGAGCACCGAGACATAGATGCCCAAAAGGGCGAACAGGCCCATGAGGGCGTATTCGCCGACATCACCCAAAGAGAACAGGCCGGCGACCGCCCAGCCGGCCGCGATGGCGGTGGCGATGGCCTGGGTGGCGATGAGAATCGCCGCGCTGCCCACGGTGAGCACGTTGGTCCAATTCACCGAGCCAGGAACCGCCGGCTGCGTCATCACTCTCTCCTCGTCATCCCTGGCGAATGCTTGCGCGCCATGGATCCGCCTTTCGCTGTGGGGCGGCGCGATCAGGCACTTTCGCGCGAGCGCTACCCAAACCCTGCGAAAACGCTTTATGGGGGGCGGACCTTGGCCCGACCGGGGGGGCGGGGTCAAGGCTTGCGCCCGGCGTTTCCCGGTCCTTCCCTTCCGTGGAGTGTGTTCCATGCTGCCCGCCGCCGCCCATGAGAGTGTCCACGCCCGCAGCGGCATCGTCGCCGCGCCCCATCGCTTGGCGGTGGAAGCGGGACGCCAGGTGCTGGCGGAGGGGGGAAATGCCATCGAGGCGGCGGTGGCCGCGGCTGCCACCATCGCGGTGGTCTACCCCCATATGAACCATGTTGGGGGCGATGGATTCTGGCTGGTGCGGGAGCCTTCCGGCCGTGTGCGTTACCTGGAAGCCTGCGGCTTTGCGGGCCGTGAGGCCACCATTGCCCATTACCGCGATCTGGGCCTGGAGAGCATTCCACCGCGCGGCCCGCTGGCGGCGCTGACGGTTCCCGGCGCCGTCGGGGGCTGGCGCCTGGCGCTTGAGGCTGCGCGCGGCCATGGCGGTCGCATGCCGCTCTCGCGCCTGATGGAAGAAGCGATCCGTTATGCGCGCCAGGGAATGCCCGTCACCGCCTCCCAGGCGCGGCTGACGCAGGAGAAGCTGGATGAGCTGAAGGGCCTGCCGGGCTTTGCGGCGGTGTTCCTGCCGGGCGGCCAAGCGCCGCAGGCGGGGGAAACGCTGCGCCAGGAGCGCCTGGCCGACACGCTGGAGCACCTCTCGCGCGCCGGGCTCGGCGACTTCTATCAGGGCGACGTGGCGCGGGAGATGGCCGCCGATCTGGAGCACATGGGCAGCCCCGTGCGACGGGAGGATCTGGCCGCCTTCTCCGCCCGCGAGCGTGAGCCCCTGCGGGTGAAACTGCCCCAGGGCGATGTGTTCAACGCCCCGCCCCCCACCCAGGGGCTGGCGTCGCTGATGATCCTTGGCCTGTTCTCGCGTCTGCAGAGCGAGGGGGCGGAAACATTCAGCCATGTGCACGGACTGGTGGAAGCCACCAAGCAGGCCTTCCTGGTGCGCGACAAGGTGGTGTGCGACCCGGAGCGGGTCACCATGGACCTGGGGCGGCTGCTCTCGGACGCGGATCTGGAGGCGCGTGCCGCGCGGATCGACCCCCGGCGCGCCCTGCGCTGGCCGCATCCCTCTCAGGCCGGAGACACGATCTGGCTGGGCGCGGCGGATGCCTCGGGGCTGGTGGTGTCCTACATCCAATCCATCTTCTTCGAGTTCGGCTCGGGCTGCGTGCTGCCCTCCACCGGGGTGCTCATGCAGAATCGCGGAGCCAGCTTCTCTCTGGATTCCCGGGCACTCAACGCGCTGGCGCCGGGGCGGCGCCCGTTCCACACTCTCAATCCGGCGCTGGCGGTGCTGAAGGACGGGCGTGTCATCGGCTACGGCACCATGGGCGGGGAAGGGCAGCCACAGACCCAGGCCGCGGTGTTCACGCGCCATGTCCAGTTCGGGGTTCCGCTGGGAGAAGCCATCGCTCGGCCACGCTGGCTGCTGGGGCGCACCTGGGGCGCGCCCGAAACGCGGCTGCGCCTCGAATCGCGGTTCGAAGAGGGACTCGTGGAACGCCTGGAGGCGGCGGGGCACGATCTGGTGGTGCTGCCGGAGGCGTATTCGGACACCATGGGCCATGCGGGCGCCGTGGTGCTGCATGCTCGCGGTGGACTTGAGGGCGCGCACGACCCGCGTGCCGATGGTGGCGCTGCGGGCATCTGATGTCGGCTCCGTTCGGCGCTTCCGCTCAGAAACGACGCGGGTTGCCGCGCTGCGGGTTTTCCCACGTTGGCGGCGGCGCCGGGTCTCCGGCGCCGCCGCCGGGGCGTCTCATGCAAGGCGCACGCTGAATTCAAGGTGCGCGGGCGATGCGCATGTAACGGCGCTTTGCGGCCCCGCGCGCACTTTGCCCGTGAAGAGCGGTGCGTCAGCGCTGGCCGCGGTGTTCCTCATTCTTGCGCTGGGGGGTCTGTTGCCCGCCCTGCTGAGGTTGCCCGCCCTTCTGGCCAGGCATCTGCGCCTGCTGCTGCTGGCGCTCGGCACCCCGTTGTCCGCCCTGCGGCTGGGACTTCTGGTTGGGGTTGGACTGCGACGCGCGCTGGTCCTGATCGCGGCTGGTCATCTTCACTTCTCCCGCTCGAGCCCCACGCCACAACGCCGGTGGGGCGGGCGGGTTCCCCTTCCGGTCAGATCCGGCGCCGGAAGGGGGTAGAACGCCAAAAGGCCCGGCATTGCCGGGCCTTGCAGCACACGTGAAGCAACCGGGCCGAGATCAGGCCGCCTCTTCGGCGTCCATGTCGGTGTCGACTTCCGCTTCGTCGGCGGCCTTGGCGGCACCGCGGCGCGGACCCTTGAGCAGGTTCTGCTCGATGAGCTTCACCGATTCGGTCTCGGTGATGTTCTGCACCGCCGAGAGCTCACGGGCCATGCGGTCGAGAGCGGCCTCATAGAGCTGGCGCTCCGAATAGGACTGCTCGGGCTGGGTGTCGGAGCGGTAGAGGTCGCGGACCACCTCGGAGATGGCGACAAGATCACCGGAATTGATCTTGGCTTCGTATTCCTGGGCGCGGCGGCTCCACATGGTGCGCTTGATGCGGGCGCGGCCCTGCAGGGTCTCGAGCGACTTTTCGACGATATTGGTCTCGGAAAGCTTGCGCATGCCGACGCTGGCGATCTTGGGCACGGGCACCCGCAGCGTCATTTTATCCTTCTCGAACGAGATCACGAAAAGTTCGAGCTTGAAACCGGCGACTTCCTGTTCCTCAATGGCCATGATTCGGCCGACGCCATGCGACGGGTAGACAATGTGCTCACCCGTCTTGAAGCCGAGACGGGTCTGCGCGTTCTTCTTGGTCGACATGCTCTTGACCACTCCCGATCCGCCCCGGAGGCCGGATCTGTTGGCGCGTGTCACGTCCCGGTCCGGTCACCGGGGCGCGGGGCGCCGTGCGCTGTGGACATGGGTCGCGGCCGGACGCCCGACGACCCGCTCTGCCAGCCGATGGCCATAACAAGCTGCCGCGTCACGCCGCCGACGCCTACGATGCGGCGGTTGACACGCAAATCTCACCTCGGTGCTCCAGAGGCTCCTGTGATCTCGAAAAGCCTGTGTGCCGAAAGAGGGGTATTCCCAGACTGCGCGAAGGTGTACGCGCTTGCAGCATTGGTGGAAGCAATCGACTGTAAAGTGCCGTATATCACAATTTTTGTAAGAATCAAAGCGCGCTTGTCGGGCTTCCGACCAGCCTGCGTTGTGTGCGCTGCGGAACTCAGACCCCGAAAGGGCTTTTCATGTCGGCCATATAAACATTTCTTTATGTCTTGATTGCTGCCGTCCTCTCTCCGTGCTAATGGCCCGCGGGCCGAACTTGATGCCGCGACCGATCCTTGCCTCGCGCCCGTTCGGCCCGGCCGATTTCCAGCGGAGTAAGCCATGAGCAACGATTACGTCGTCAAAGACATCAACCTTGCCGACTGGGGCCGCAAGGAACTGGACATCGCCGAGATCGAGATGCCCGGCCTCATGTCCACCCGCGCCGAATACGGTCCCGCGCAGCCCCTGAAGGGCGCCCGCATCGCCGGCTCGCTGCACATGACCATCCAGACCGGCGTCCTCATCGAGACGCTGAAGGCGCTGGGCGCGGATGTCCGCTGGGCGTCGTGCAACATCTATTCCACCCAGGATCATGCCGCTGCCGCCATCGCTGCGGCCGGCACCCCGGTGTTCGCCGTGAAGGGCGAGAGCCTGGAAGACTACTGGGAATACACCCACCGCATCTTCGAATGGGGTGACGGCGGCCTGCCCAACATGATCCTGGACGACGGCGGCGATGCCACTTTGCTCGTCCATCTGGGCAAGCGCGCGGAAGAAGGCGATACCGCCTTCCTCGACGGCGCCACCAATGAGGAAGAGGAAGTGCTGTTCGCGGCCATCAAGCGCCGCCTGAAGCACAAGCACGGCTGGTACAGCCAGCTCGCCGCCTCCATCCGCGGCGTGACGGAAGAGACCACCACGGGCGTGCATCGTCTTTACGAGATGCAGAAGAAGGGCACGCTGCTGTGGCCCGCCATCAACGTGAACGATAGCGTCACCAAGTCGAAGTTCGACAATCTCTATGGCTGCCGCGAGTCGCTGGTGGACGGCATCCGCCGCGGCACCGACGTGATGATGGCCGGCAAGGTCGCCATGGTCGCCGGCTTCGGTGACGTGGGCAAGGGCTCGGCCGCTTCGCTGCGCAATGCGGGCTGCCGGGTGATGGTGTCCGAGGTGGATCCCATCTGCGCCCTGCAGGCCGCCATGGAAGGCTATGAGGTCACCACCATGGAAGATGCCGCGCCCCGCGCCGACATCTTCGTGACCTGCACCGGCAATGTGGACGTGATCACCGTGGAGCACATGCGCGAGATGAAGGATCGCGCCATCGTGTGCAACATCGGCCACTTCGACAGCGAGATCCAGGTCGCAGGCCTCAAGAACTTCAAGTGGCACAATGTGAAGCCGCAGGTGGATGAGGTGGAGTTCCCCACCGGCCGCCGCATCATCCTGCTCTCCGAAGGCCGCCTGGTGAATCTCGGCAACGCCACCGGCCATCCGAGCTTCGTGATGAGCGCCTCCTTCACCAACCAGACGCTGGCGCAGATCGAGCTCTTCACCAAGCCCGGCGCCTACGACAAGAAGGTGTACACCCTGCCCAAGCACCTCGACGAGAAGGTGGCTTCGCTGCACCTGGAGAAGATCGGCGTGAAGCTGACCCAGCTCTCCGAGCAGCAGGCCAACTATATCGGCGTGCCGCAGGCCGGCCCCTTCAAGGGCGACCAGTATCGCTACTGATCGCACCCGATCCCAGACATGCGAACGCCGGCCTTCGGGCCGGCGTTTTCATTTGGGCCGCTCCTGGTCTGTCAGGGCGTGCCGGCCCGATGGGGCGGCATGCGCCGTCAGCCGTCGGCGGTATCTTCGCCGGGCTCGGGCTGCTCGTTGCCCTTGTCGATGAAGTCCGCCGCCAGCACCACCCGGCCGCCGGGCACGTCCACCACCGGCACGGCGAGGCGGGTGAAGGGCACCATCAGCGTGCGCCCGCGCCCGGTGCCGGCGGGTGCATATTCCAGCACGTCGCCCGCGCCGAAATCATGCAGGGCCATGACGGTGCCGATGGGCTCGCCGGCCTCGTTCTCCACCCGCAGGCCCAGAAGGTCGGCATGGTAGAAGGTGTCGTCGTCCTCGGCGGGGGGCAGGGCATCGCGCGGGACGTAGAGGTCCACATTGGTGAGGGCCTCGGCGGCGTTGCGATCATCCACGCCGGCCAGCCGCGCCACGAAGTGGTCCTTGGCCGGGCGTAGTGTGGTGATGGCGAATTTCCGCCGCCCTTCAGCATCGGTGAGCGGCTCGTAATCCAGCACCGCCCCGGGGTCCTCGGTGAAGATGAACAGCCGCACCTCGCCCCTCACGCCGTGGGGAGCGCCAATGCGGGCGACGAGGATGCGTTCGGTCACGGGGATCTCCGATGCAATGAAACAGGCGCTTGTTCTTCCCCAACACGCGGAAAAATGAAAGCCCGCAGGTGTGGCGGGGCGGCCGCGGCGGCTCCCCCGCGCGCTGGGGCGGGGCCGGTTGCGCCGGTGGGAGAGATCTTGCGCCGCGGCATTGTCCGCCCTTGCGGAGGCGCGAGGGCTCGGGCACTTTGCCGCCATGTCTACCGCTGCTCCCGCACCCCTTCTCTTCGATGCCAGCCGCCTCGAGGCGCTGCTCGATCGTATCGCCGCCCGCATCGGCGCGCGCAATGTCGTGACCGACGCCGCCGAGCTCGCCCCCCATCTGGTGGAGGGGCGAGGCCTCTATCACGGCACCACGCCCGCCATGCTGAAGCCGGCGGATACGGCGGAGGTGGCCTTCATCGTTTCCGAATGCGCGGCGGCGGGCGTGGCCCTGGTGCCGCAGGGCGGCAATACCGGGCTCGTCGGTGGTCAGACCCCGTTCGGCGCGGTGCTGCTGTCTCTGGCGCGGCTCAACCGTATCCGCAGCCTGGATGCCACCGACCTCACCGTGGTGGCGGAGGCGGGCTGCACCCTGTTTCAGGTGCAGCAGGCTGCGGCCGAAAAGGGCTGCCTGTTCCCGCTCTCCATCGCCTCGGAGGGCACCTGCCAGATTGGCGGCAACCTCTCCAGCAATGCCGGCGGCACTGCCGTGCTGCGCTATGGCAACATGCGCGAATTGGCCTTCGGCCTGGAAGTGGTGCTGCCCGACGGGCGGATCTGGAACGGCCTTTCCCGCCTGAGGAAGGACAATACGGGCTACGACCTGAAGGACGTGTTCATCGGCGCCGAGGGCACGCTGGGCATCATCACCGCCGCCTCGCTGCGCCTTTTCCCGGCGCCGCGCCAGCGCACCACCACCTTCGTGGGCCTGGCCGATGTCCATATGGCGCTGGCGCTGCTCAACCGGTTGCGGAACGTGGCCGGGGACGCGCTCACCGGCTTCGAGTTCCTCTCCGAGTTCGGGCTGGCCACGGTGCTGAAGCATGTGCCCGGCACCACGCGCCCGTTCGCCGGCGAGCACGCTTTCTATGTGCTGGCAGAGCTGACCTCCACCCGCCGTGACGACGACCTGGCGGCCTTGGCGGAAGGCGTGCTGGGCGAGGCGTTCGAGGCCGGCGAGATCGAGGATGCGGTGATCGCCTCCAGCGAGGCACAGTCCCAGGCCCTGTGGAAGCTGCGCGAGTCCCTTTCGGAGGCGCAGAAGTTCGAGGGCGGCTCCATCAAGCACGACGTCTCAGTGCCGGTGTCGCTGGTGCCGAAATTCGTGGAGGAGGCGAGCCGCCTGTGCGTGGACCACATGCCGGGCCTGCGCCCCTGTCCGTTCGGCCATATGGGCGACGGCAACATCCACTTCAACATCAGCCAGCCCGTGGGGATGGACAAGCAGGCCTATCTCGACACCTGGGAGGAGTTCAACCGCCTCGTCCACGATCTGGTGGCGAGCATGGGCGGTTCCATCTCGGCGGAGCATGGCATCGGCCTGTTGAAGCGCGAGGAACTGCGGCTCTACAAGGATCCGGTCGCCATCGAGCTGATGGCCGCCCTGAAGAAGGCGCTGGATCCGGCCGACCTCATGAACCCCGGCAAGGTGCTGCCTCCGGAGTGAGGGGCGCAGCGGTCGGCAGGATGAAAAGCGATAGCGGCGGGCCTCGGCTCGCCGTTTCGCATTTCCAGGCCTTATGGGCGCCGGATGTGGCGTGGTGCTTTTGAGTTGTTGCGAAGGGCGCCGCCCGGTCCGGTCCCGTTCCACGGCGACGGAGCAAGGCTCTTTCGGATTGAGTTGGGCTGCCGCGGCGCGTCTTGGAAACTGCGACGCACTCTATCCTTTGTTCCCATTCGTTTAGTTTAGGTCGGCCCGGTCCCGCCTTGCTCGGAGGCCTCCCCGTGTCTCTGTGTGCGTCATCGCCTCGCAGAAGTGGCCTTATTCATTGAATTGGCGCATCTTTTTTGCATAAGCGGGTGCCCGCGATGCGCGAAAAGACTTGCGTGGACTCTATCTCCGCGCGCTCTCCGCATGTTCGCCCCGGCGCCGGGCGTTCCGCGGCGCATGCTCAGGTGCTGTGGCGGGCGCTCTTGCTGCCAAAATAGCGCAGGGTCAGGCAGGTGATGTCGTCCGCCTGGGGAGCGCCGCGCTCGAAGATGTGGACCGAGGCCAGCACCCGTTCCGAAAGCTCCGGTACCGACCAGTCCGCCGCGCCGGTGGCCAGCAGCGTTTCCAGCCGGCGTTCGCCATAGGCGTTCTCGTCCACGTCGAAGGCCTCGGTCACGCCGTCCGTATAGAGGAAGAGCGTGTCGCCGGGTTCCAGCTTGAAGGTGCCTTCGGTGTAGATGAAGCCATCCATCACCGCCACCGCCATGCCCTTGGTGCTGGGCAGGGTGATGACTTCGCCGCCGCGGTGGACAATGTAAGGCAGGTTGTGGCCGGCATTCACATAGGTCACCTGGCCGGTATCCAGGTTGATCACGCCATAGACCAGGGTGACGAACAGCATCTGCTCGTTTTCCACGGCCAGAAGGTCGTTGAGACGGCGGATGCAGCCGGCGGGGGACCGTTCGAATAGCGCGGTGGAGCGCAGCAGGGTGCGCGAAATGGCCATGAAGAGGGCCGCCGGCACGCCCTTGCCCGACACGTCCGCCACCACGAAGCCGAGGGTGCGCTCGTCGATCATGAAGTAGTCGTAGAAGTCGCCGCCCACCTCGCGGGCCGGCGTCATCTGGCCGTGCACGGCCACGCGCGCGTCGGGCGGGAATTCCTTGGGCAGGATGGCGAGCTGCACCTGGCGGGCAATCTCCAGCTCCTGCTGCAGGCCGGCGAGCTTGGTCTTGGTGATGAGGGCCTCGCGCAGCTCCACCACCATGGAGCTCAGGCGCGTATGCTGCTCGATGATGCGGCGGGAGAGGTCGTGCAGCACCCGCGCCACGCGCTTCAGCTCGTCGTCCTTCTCCAGGCGGGAGCTGTTGGCCAGCAGCGCCAGCACCTCCTCGCGGTCGGTGGGGTCGATGGAATCGGCCAGCGACTTGAGCTCACCGGAAATCACGATGCCCTGCCGGCGGCGCACCCGCTCGCGCTGGCGGCGGGCCTCGGCCAGGGCCTGGACATTGCCGCGCAGGGCCAGCACCGCCGATGCGATGCGCCCGATCTCGTCGGAGCCCGTATGCTCCACGGTCACCGAAGTGTCGCCGCGCGCCAGGGCCTGCAGCACGTCGATGGCCTCCTCCAGCGGGCGGAAGCTGTACCAGAGGAACATGTTGAGGCCGATCACGCCCAGCACAGCCATCAGGATGGCGCCGATGATGGCGGACCGGCGAATGAGGCTGGTGGCCTGGAGGGTCTCGGTATTGTCGATGAGGCTCACCAGCGCGGCAATGGTGCTGCCGTTGATGTCCTCCACGGGGATGGAGGTGACGCTGCAATCATGCCCGTCGAGCTCGATGCGCCGGGACAGGGCATGGCGCGGGGCGATGTCGAGCTTGGCCCGCTCCCACAGGCGCATGTCGGTGGAGGCCACCACCCGCCCGCGCACGGTGACGAGGGTGGTGGAGGCGCCGATGCCGCGGGCGAAGCGGTCCATGCCGATGCTGGCGTCACGCCCGAGCACGATCACCACGGTGCCCTTGCCCGGCAGCTCGATGGTGCGGGTGGCGAGCACCAGGATGCGATTGCCCGCCACCTGCCGCAGGCCGAGGATGGCCTCTCCCTTCAGGGCCCGGTCGAGGCTGCCGGCGTCGAGCACGCTGCGGGTGGGGCTCGCGCCGCCGGCGCTGTAGATCAGCTCGCGGTCGGCGCCCACCACTTCAAGCGCGGTGTCCGGGTCGGAAACATCCACGCCCAGGTCACTCAATGCGGAGGCGATGCCGGGGCGGTCGGCGGCGACGAGGGCTGTGCGGAAGGGGGCCGAGCGGTCCACCCGCTCCAGGATGCGCGAGAGGTTCGAGGTCTGGAACGCCACGATCTCGCGCCACAGCACGCTCTGGCCGGCAATGGCGACTTCGCCTTCGCGCGCTTCCGCCACGCGGTCACGCAGCACGGTGGCACCCCAGATGCCGAGCATGAGAACGCTGAAGCCGAGGGCGACGATGAGGGTGATCCGGGTGCGCAGAAGCATCACTCGCCCCGCTCCTGATGGCGGGCCCCGTCCTTGTCGGCGGCCGGAGGTGTTTGAAGCACCTCGCGCCGCAGGCGTTCCACGTCGGGCCGGATGCTGCCGTCGAAATCCACCGCCAGCAGTTCCTCCGCATAGGCGTCAAACACGGCGCGGCGTTCGCGGATGTGCCGGTTGCCCTGGGCCAGGGCGCGGAAGGCGCGGCCGATGGCCCCGCGTGCGCGCTCAGGGCGGCCGGAGCTGCCCGGCTCGGGCTCGAAATCGCCCGCGGCGGCCCGCGCCAGCGCCGCCGTGAGGCGTGCCTCGCTGCGGTCCAGGGTGAGGCCGGCGGTGACGCCAGCCGCCAGCGCCGCCAGCGCCGCGAAGATGAACACCGCCAGCGCCGCCTGAACGCCCACGCCGCCGAACTGGTCGGTGAGGGCCACCGGATTGGTCGCGACCTCCACGGTGGCGACCGTGTTGCCGCTCACCACCACCGGGGCGCTGGTGGAATCGACGCTGGGCTGGTCGCCCGTGGCGCTGCGGATCTCGCGGCCATCGGGCCCGCGCAGGATGATCTGCGTGATGGCGGGTGTGCCCGCCAGGGTCGCCTTCAGGTGGTCTTCCACCCCGGGCAGAAGCTTGAGCGGGACGCCGAACCGCTCGGCCTTCTCGAACTGCTGGGCCAGCGTGCGCGCCACCGAGGTGCCGATCACGAGCGCATCGCGCCGGGCACCGTCTTCCACCCGCGCCCGATAGCTGGTGGTGAGAATGGCCGCGGCGATGCCGCCCACGATCAGGGTGACGAGAAAGGCGGCGAGGCTGGTGATGAGGCGCGCCCGCCCGGGATCAGGCCGCATCGTCGAGTGCTCCGAGCTGGCTCAGGCCCCGGTCGACCCGGGCCGCCGCCTGGGTCCAGCTGTGCTGCGCGGCCGTGGCCAGGCGTGGCAGGCCCACATCCCCGCTGGTGCTGACGGCCTCGCCGGACAGGATTCGCGCCACCCGCTCGAACGGGCGCGACATGACATGGTTGAAGATGCCGGCGGCGAGGGCGGCGGTCGCCCCGCCCACCGCCGCCAGCAGGACGACGAGGCTGGTGAGGCTGAGGCCGAGCGAGTCGGAGCGGGCGATGCGGCCACGATCGGAGGTGGTGACGGAAATGCCGCCGGCAACGCCGAGGTCGTTCTCGAAATGGGTGCCGAACACGGTGTCTCCCCGCTCCACCGTCTGCCAGATCCCGGCGTCGGCCAGCCGCCGCACCCAGTCGGTGGGCACGCTTTCGCCGATGACGCTGCGGTCGGTGGAATAGAAGGCGCGGCCTGCCGAATTGAAGATGTCGATGGCGAGCACGGAAGGGTCGCTCGCCTTCTCACGCTCAATGCGCTCCTGGAGCGGCGAGACCTGGTCGAGGGCGAGGCCGATGGACAGGTTGGCCTCGGTGGCCGTGCGCAGGTTGGTGAGCAGATTGGCGACCCGCGCGCGCTCGATCTGGAAATTGACACGCTCGCTGGCGGCGAAGCAGATCACGGCGACCGCCACCACCGTAGCGATCACCGCGAAGATCACGACAAATGCCAGCCGGCTTACGAACGTCATGGAATATGCTTTGCTGTGCGGACGGGCGGGACGTTAACCGCCCCAGCCGGACCAAACCAGAAAAAAACCGCGCAAGGTTTAAAAAAACCTGCAATCTCAGGATGCTTTTCATCATTCTGCGAGCCTGACATGGTGTCGTGTACTCCATTTGGAGGAATCCCCGGATGACGCGCACAGCGCTGTGGCTCATTGGCGTGTTTGCGCTGATCGCGGCCGCCTGCGTCGCCTTTGGCGCCTATTTCTCGTCCGTCACGCTGGTGAATGCCTACCGCTCCGCGGTGGAAGCGCGATTCGCGGTGACGGCATCGCGCCTTGCCGCGGTGGTGGAGCGGGCCTCCTCCCTCGGCATCGCCCTGCCGGCCCAGGCGACCCTTCCCGCATTGCTGGAACGCGAGGCGCGGATCGAGCCGGCGCTGCAGTCCATCGACCTGGTGGACGAGCGCGGCGTGGTGGTCTTCTCCAGCGTCGCTTCCCGCGTGGGCGCGGCGTCGGAGAAGAAGCCGCCCCATTCGGTGCGCCGCGTGGTCCTCAACGATTTTGACGCGCCCATCGGGCAGGTGGTGCTGCGCTATGACCCGCAGGTGCTGGCGGAGGGGGAGGGCGCGCTGCAACGGGACCTGTGGCGAATCGCCTGGCCGGCCCTGGCGGGGGCGTGCCTCGCCACCATCGCCATCGGCCTGCTCCTGGCGGTGGCTCTGCGCCGCGCGGCCCTGAAGGCGGCCGATCCCGCGCGCTGGCCACCGGCGGCGCGCGCGGCCCTGGCTGAGGCCCAGAGCGCCCATGCCAGGGTCGAGCAGGAACTGGCGGGGCAGGAACTGGCGGGGCAGGAACTGGTGGGGCAGGCTGCCGCGCGCGGCGCGGGTGGGCACGGATCGCCGACCCTGGCCGGCGCATCAGGAAAGATCGGCCGATGATGGGGCTTCGGGCAGGGATCACGGTTGCCATCGCATTCATCTTGTGCGCGGCGCTGGCGCTCATCGCCTGGGGGGCCCACCGGGCGGCGGAGCACACCATTGTTCCCGCCATCCTGGTGAAGGCGGAAAGCGTCGGCCGCTCCGCCGCGGCCCTGGTGGAACGGGCCGACGCCACCGGCATTCCGCTGGACCAATTGGTGGGCGTGAGCGGCTATTTCGACGAGCTGCGGGCCGCCAACGGGGAGTTCGCGCAGATCCGGCTGCTGCTGCCCTCCGGCGCGGGCGCCTCTTCCGGCTCCGTGCAAGGGCTCGACGCTCCCACCGTGGTGCGGGTGCCGGTGCTGCGCGAGGGCGCGACCGTGGGCGAGATCGCCATCACCATCGACCCCTCGGTGGTGTGGCAGCAGGTGGCGGCGGTGCTGGTGGACGTGGCCTTCATCGGTGTGGTGGCGCTGCTGGTGGCGCTGGAGCTGGTGGCCCTGGTGGTCGGCACCCGCGGCATCGAGGCGGTGGCCGCGGTGGAGCAGCGGGTGCGCGCCCTGGCGCGCGGGCGCCTTGCGCTGTACCGCAGTGGCGCCGGGACCGAGGCAGAGGGCCTTGTCGACCCCGTGGACGCGCAGGTGGCGCGCCTGAGCACACGGCACGAAGCCATGCGCGAACGTGCCCGCGCCAGCGGCGACGCCGCAGTGTTGGCGCGCCTCGACGCGCTCTCCCAGCGCACTGGAATTGGTGAGACCGAGGCGGGCGAGAGCGGGCTGGCGGCGGCCATCCGGCCGGCGTTGTTCCTGTTCATGCTCTCGGAAGAGCTGACGCGGCCGTTCCTGCCGCGCCTCGCCCAGTCGCTCGCCCCCTCCGATGGCGTCATCAGCCCGGACACGGCGGCGAGCCTTCCCATCGTCGCCTTCATGGCCGTGGTGGCCCTGTGCCAGATTCCGTTCGCCGGCCTGTCCGAGCGCCTGGGGCGGCGCTCAGGCTTCGTGCTCGGCGCGCTGGCGGCGGCCGCCGGCTATGGGCTGGCGGCGGTGAGCGAGCATTACCTGCTGTTTCTCGCCGCGCGCATCGTGTCCGGGGCGGGCTATGCGCTGGTGTTCGTCTCGGCCCAGGGGCATGTGGTGGATCATTCCCAGGGGGCGGGGCGTAGCGCGGCGCTGGCAGTGTTCGTGCGGGCCATCATGGTGGCGTGCCTGTGCGGGCCGCCCATCGGCGGCGTCATCGCCGACCGGCTGGGAACCTCCGCCGCCTTGGGGGCCTCGGGGGTGGTGGCGGTCATCGCCATGGGCGTGGTGCTGATGGTGGTGCCGCGCGCGCCGCGCCGCGCCGCCCATGTGAGCATCGGGGTGGGCGATCTGGTGAAGGCCACCCGCGCGCCGCGCCTGATGGCGCTGCTGGTGGGCTGCGCCTTTCCCGCCAAGCTGCTGTTCGCGGCCCTCTGCCTGCTGCTGGTGCCGCTGGAATTGCAGCGGCAGGGCTATTCCTCCGCCGCCATCGGCCGTTTCCAGATGATCTATCCGTTGCTGATGGTGGTGGCGGTGCCCATCTTCGCGGCATTGGCCGACCGCTGGAACGCCCGCGCCACATTCGTGGTGGCGGGCGGGCTGGTTTCGGGGCTGGGGGCGCTGACGGTGCCGCTCCATCCTTCGGTGATGCTGATCGTGTTCGCTCTGGCCATGCTGGGGCTGGGGCAGGCGCTCTCCATCGCCTCCCAGTCCGCCCTGGTGGCGGATACGGCCGCCAATTCCGGCTTTTCCTCCGCCGGGGTGCTGGGCCTGTTCCGTCTGGTGGAGCGTTCCGGCAATGCGGCGGGGCCGGCGGGGGCGGGCGCGCTGCTGGCAGCGGTGGGATTTTCGCTTACAACCGCCATGATGGGCGCGGTGGTTGTGGCGGGAGCGGTGGTGTTTGCGCTATCGGGACGCAGCTTTTCCGCGCCGTCTGCTTCACGCCGCGCCACCCGCGCGGCCTCCTCGGAAGGGAGCCCTGTGTGATGGACCGACGTACGCTTCTTTCCCTGGGCCTGGGCGCCGGGGCCGCGAGCCTGCTCGGGCAGGCCGCTTCCGCCAACAGCCAAGCCCGCCCGTTCCGCATCCTGATGCTCACCTTCCGGGGCGAGACCGATGTGGAGCGCGGCTTCCGCGACTATTTCGCCGCCAATGAGATCGCGGTGGACTTCCTCACCCGCGATGTGGAGCGCGATGCGGCCAAGGTGAAGCCCATCCTGGCGGAGGTGCTGCCCACCTTCAAGCCGGACCTCATCTACACCTACGGCACGCCCAACACCCTGGCGGTGGTGGGGCCCTATGACGCGCCACCCGCGGCGCCGTTCGTGCACGACATTCCCGTGGTGTTCGCGCTGGTGGCGGCGCCGGTGCAGGTGAAGATCGCGCCCTCGCTCTCCTCTTCCGGCCGCAACGTCACCGGCGCCGTGCATGTGGTGCCCACCGACGTGCAGATGCGCGCCATGCAGAGCTATCGCCCGTTCCAGAAAGTGGGCGTGATCTATTCGCCCAACGAGAAGAACTCACTGGTCATCATCGAGGAGATGCGCGCCTTCTGCGCCGGCATCGGGGTGGAGGTGCTGGCGCAGCCGCTCAAGATGGACGGCACCCGCGCCACCGGCGACGGGGTCGAGGGGTTCGTGCGTGACCTGAAGGAGAAGGGGGCCGACTGGCTGTATCTGCCGGCGGATACCTTCCTCGCCTCCATCTTCGACCGCGTCGGCCCGGCGGCCCTTCAGGCCAAGCTGCCCACCTTCGGCGCCACCGAGTTCTTCCTGCGGGAGGGGCTGGGCCTGGTGGGGCTGGTGAGCCGCTATTATTCCGTAGGCCAGCTGGCCGGCTCCAAGGCGGTCGAGATCCTGGTGGATCATGTGCCGCCGCAGAATATCCCGATTGAGACGCTGAAGCGCTTCGCGCTCATCATCAACATGTCGGTGGCCAAGCAGCTCGGCGTCTATCCGCCCATCGCCATGCTTAATTATGCTGAGGTGATCACGTGACCACGGCTCGCAGCGCCGCGCCCGCGGCAATGTCGGTTCACGCCCGCCCGCTGGGTGCGGACGATGTGGATGCCATCGAGGCGCTCCATCGTGTCGCCATCGGCCCGGTCACCCGCCCCGAGGTGGTGAAGCCGGAAAGCCGCAGCTATTTCCAGAGCGTCGTTGCCGAAGGGCGCGGCTCCGCCGTGGGGATCTTCGACGGGGAAGCCCTCGTTGCCTATGGCATCCTCCAGCACGAGCACACCCCCGCCGACGGGCCGCACCGGCTCTTGAACCTGCCGCCGGAAACCTCGATTGGCCGGCTCGCCGGGGCTTCCGTGCACCCTGACCATCGCGGTCGCGGCTTCCAGCGCGCGGTGATCGCGGAGCGTGTGGCCTCGGCCCCGGCCGGCATGGTGCTGTTCTCCACCGCCGCGCCCATCAATACGCCGAGCTGGTCGAACCTGCTGGCCGGCGGCTTTCCCATTGTCGGCATCGAATTCTTCTTCGGCGGCTATGCGCGCTACGTGATGCTGCGCGACGGCTCGTCCTACGATCCCGAGCAGGTGGTGGTGGTGGACCCGCGGGATTTCGACCGCCAGCGCGCCCTGTTCGCCGAAGGCTGGCGGGGCTATGAGCGCCGGCGCCTGCCCGGCGGCGAGCCGGGGGTGATGTTCGCCCGCCCACGTTTTAGGGACGCCTGAAGAAGGCCCGCCAAAGCAACGGCATAGAGCATTTTTGCGATTCAACGCGCCGGGGAAATGCTCTAGATTGGCGGCAGTCGAGCGCTGAGGGTGTCGCGATGCCCCTTGCGCGCGCGGGGTCCCTCTCCGAAAGTACGGCGGACATGAAGATCGAGATCCCATCCCGGGCGCCGCGCATCGCGGTCAGCGTCCATCAGCACCGCCGGCCGGCATCGGGCGCGGCCCGCTTGGGGCGCGATGCAATCTTCTGCTGCGCGACCACCTAAGCCGCGGGCCATGACCATGCCGCCCGCCGCCGACACCCTGATTTCTGCGCTGCGGGTCGGCGCCGACATCGCCTCCATCGCGCAGGTGACATCCTGGCTCGGCGACCTGGCCGATGAACATGACTGGCCGCCGGCCATGCGCTTCGGCCTTGAGCTCAGTGTCGAGGAGGCGCTGACCAATGTCATCTCCTACGGCTTTGCCCAGTCCCCGCGCGAGCCGCTGATTCGCGTCGAGGTGCATGGCCTGGAGGGGGGGCGCATCGCGGTCCATCTCATCGACAACGGTGTCGCCTTCGACCCGACCACCCTGGCCGAGCCGGAGGCCGTCGATTCCATCGAGGATGCGCGGATCGGTGGGCACGGGGTGCAGCTGATGCGCCATTTCCTGGAGAGCCTCACCTATCGCCGCGAGGGGGACGAGAACCACCTGACCCTGGTGGCCGCGCCCGCCCGCGCCGCGGGTTGACCAGCATTCAAGAGACAGGGTGCCCATGGGCGCCTTCCCGCTCGCGCATTTGGGTGGGGGAGAGCCGGGAGCGGTTGCGGCGCGGATGCCGCGCTTTCAAGGCACTGCCCTTCCTCTCGCTGTGGAGAAAGGGGGCCCCAACGTTTCCCCTCCACAGTCCGCCCTGGCGCGCGGGAGAGGTGCCGCGCCACGGGGAAGGCGCGTGCCCCTTACGGCGAACAGGTTCACGAGGCTCCGGCCACGGGAATGATCGTTGCGCCAGCGTGCGAAGGCGGGCGCGCGGGCGGCGGTCCGTGGTGTCCGGAGTTCCGCGATAGGGGGGCAATGCTGTCGCATCACTGACACATCGGCTCGCTATCGCTTCCGTTTTAAATCTTTGAGGCCACGTCGCGACTGCGGCCCTGGCGCCGGTGCAAGGCTGACCGGGTGGGCTCATCGCGTGAGGCCGCCGCCTGAGGCTTGGGCGACACTGCGTGTTGAGGTGGGCCTGTTGAAGTCGTCCGGCTGTGGTGGCCGGAGTTCTGGGCCGGGGAGCCCGCGATGCGCGCATGACCATTCTGGCGGAAATCCTCGCGGGGCTGGGCCTTCTGTTCGTGGGGCTCAAGTCCCTCTCCTCCCACCTCCAGCAGGCCACGGGTCGGGGCGTGCGCCGGATGCTGCGCAGCGCCACCCGCTCGCCGCTGACGGGCCTTCTTTCCGGCACCCTGGCCGGCGCGGCCACCCAGTCGAGCAACGCGGTCGCCATCATCTGCGGCAACCTGGTGCGCGGCGGCGTGCTCACCACGCGTGATGCCATTCCGGTGGTGGCCGGCGGCAATGTGGGAACGGCGGCGCTGGTGTTCGTGGCCGCCATCGATTTCCGGCTGGTGGTTCTCTATCTGGTGGCGCTGGTGGGGTTCGGCTTCCAGCTCCGGCTGGACCGCCAGCCGTCGTGGCGCGAATGGATGGGGGTGGCGCTCGGCCTCGCCTTGGCACTGCTGGGGCTCGATTTCATCAAGCAGGGGCCGCGAGCCATCGATCCGGCGGTGCTGGGGGCGGCGCTCGATGCCGGCTTTTCGCCGCTGCTGGGCTTCGCGGCAGGGCTGGCGGCGGCGGCGCTCAGCCAGTCGTCCTCCACGCCAACCATCCTGGTTCTGGCGCTGCTGCAATCCTCGGTCATGGGGCTCGACGGCGCGTTCTATGTGGTGCTGGGCGCCAATCTCGGCTCCGGTCTGGCGACGCTGATCGCCGCCGGCGGGCTTGAGGGCACGGGGCGGCAGCTCTGCTATGTGCATATCCTGGTGAAGGCCATCGGCTGCGCGGCCGTGTTCGCACTGTGGCTGGCGGTGGGGAGTGCCGGGGCCGATCCCGCCCAATGGCTGTCCGCGGTGGGCGGCGGGCAGCCCGCCGTTTCGCTCTCGCTGCTGTTCCTCGCGCTGCAGCTCGCCGGTGCCGTTCCGGTGGCGTTCGGGCGCGGCGTCACCGAGACGATCGCCATCCGCCTCAGCCCGCCGACGCTGGAGGATGGCGCCTCGCGGCCGCGCTATATCCATGATCGGGCCATGGAGGCGCCGGCCACCGCGCTCGACCTTTCGGAAAGGGAGATCCAGCGGCTGATCCAGCTCCTGCCCACGTTGCTGCCCGACCTCGACGTGGCGGAGAGCGCGGGCGCCGGCGAGCGCCTGGCCTTGTGGCGCGGCGCGGCCAGCATCGCGCGGAGCACCGAGCATTTCCTGACCGATCTCATCGGCCGCGCTCCGGAGCGCGAGAGCCTCGATATCGCGCTGAGCCAGCAATCCCTGCTGGAAATGATCTGTGTGTTGCAGGACACGCTGCACGATTTCGCCGAGGTGGTGGAAAGCTATGAGCGGCCGCCGCAGCTGGCCTTCAACCTTTCCGAATCGCTGCGGGTGAACGTGCTGCTGCTGGCCGACGCATCGAGCGCGGAGGATTATGACGTGATCGCCGCCCTGACCGCCGATCGCAGCAAGCTGCTCAACGATATCCGCCGGAGCCTGGTGGGCGCTTCCCTTGGGGCGGGGGAGGATGCGCGCCGCCTGCTCTTGGCCACCAGCCTGTTCGAGCGCGCCATCTGGTTGATTCGTCGGACCGCGGTGGCGTTGCGCCCTGCGACGAATGACGATAATCCCAGTGACGGATTGATGTCGGCGGAGCGGAATGACGTCCATGCACATTGAGCGTGAACAGGCGGACGGCGCGGTGCTGCTGAAGGTGGCCGGGCGACTCGACACGCCCAACGCTAAGCCGTTCGAGACCAGCCTCATGGACGTGCTGTCCATGACAGACGGCCCGATCATCATCAATCTGGCCGGGGTGGATTATGTCTCCTCCTCCGGCCTGCGCGCGCTGCTGGTGGCCGGCAAGGCCATGCGCAATTCCAAGCGCCGCCTCTCCCTCACCTCCCTGCAGCCGCAGATCCGCGAGGTGTTCGACATTTCCGGATTCTCGACCCTGTTCGAGATCTCCTGAGGCCGGCGCTCCCGGCGACAACCCGTCTCAGGGCGCCGCCACAGGTGCCCACAGCACGTCCTCGATGCGCCGCGCGCCCGTGGCCAGCAGCACCAGCCGGTCGAAGCCCAGGGCGCAGCCGGCAGCCTCGGGCATCTGGTGCAGGGCGGCCAGGAAGTCCTCGTCGAGGGGATAGCGCTCACCGTAAAGGCGGCTTTTCAGCTCCATCTCGTGGGTGAAACGGCGGCGCTGCTCGTCGGCATCGGTGAGCTCGCCGAACGCGTTGGCCAGCTCCAGCCCGCAGGCATAGAACTCGAACCGCTCGGCAAAGCGCGGGTCTTCAGGCTTCGGCCGCGCCAATGCCGCCTCGCTCAGCGGGTAGTCGCACAGGAGGGTGGGGCGGCCCATGCCCAGGTGAGGCTCGATGCGCTCCACCAGCACCTTCGAGAAAATGTCCGCCCAGCTGTCGTCCTCGGCCACGCGGATGCCCGCCGCGCGCGCGGCCGCTGCCAGTGGTGCCGGATCGGCCGGCGCTCCGGGGGCGGGCACCACGGCGGGAAGGTCGATGCCCGCATGCCGCGCGAAGGCCGCGGTGAGGGTGAGGCGCTCGGGCTCCGCGAAGGGGTCGCACTCCGCGCCCCGGTAGGTGAAGCGGGAAGCGCCGCCGATGCGGGCTGCGAGCCGCAGCAGCGCGGTGCAATCCTCCATCAGCTGGCTGTACGGCGCGCCGGCCCGGTACCATTCAAGCATGGTGAATTCCGGATGGTGCGCCATGCCGCGCTCGCGATTGCGGAACACCCGCGCCAGCTCGAAAATGCGGGGCTCGCCTGCCGCCAGCAGCTTCTTCGCGGTGAATTCCGGCGAGGTGCGAAGATGCAGGGTGTGGCGCGCGCCGTCGGGCGCGATAAGGTCCGTGGCGAAGGCGTGCAGGTGCGCCTCGTTGCCGGGCGAGAGCTGGAGGATGGGGGTTTCCACCTCAACGAAGTCCTGCTCCAGGAACCACGCCCGCACCATCGCCGTGATGCGACCGCGTGCCAGCAGGAAGGGGCGGCGGTCAGCGTGCACGTCCCGGTCCCACCACGGGCTTTGACCGGATCCTGATACCAATTTCACGGGGAAACGTCCTTCACAAGCCGCTTTGGGCGCCTGAAACACCGCCGCGAGGGTGGCGCTCGGCGCGAAGATGGGTATGTTGCCCGCCAACGAAGACGAGCGGCACGACGCCGCGAAAAGTTCAAGGAAGACGCGACGTGGTCAAGGTCATCGCCAGCTCCCTGCGTAAAGGCAATGTGGTCGATATCGACGACAAGCTCTATGTGGTGCTCACCGCCGAGAACATTCACCCCGGCAAGGGCACGCCGGTCACGCAGCTCGACATGCGCCGCATCTCGGACGGTGTGAAGATCTCCGAGCGCTATCGTACCACCGAGCAGGTGGAGCGCGCCTTCGTGGAGGATCGCCCCCACACCTTCCTCTATGAGGATTCGGACGGCTACACCTTCATGAACCCTGATAACTTCGATCAGGTGACCGTCTCCAAGGAAGTGATGGGCGATTCCGCCGTGTATCTGCAGGAAGGCATGGAGTGCATGCTTTCCACGCACAACGGCAATCCCATCGCCATTGAGCTGCCGGCCCGCGTGGTGCTGGAGATCGTGGACACCGAGCCCACCGTGAAGGGCCAGACCGCGTCTTCCTCCTACAAGCCGGCCGTGCTCTCGAACGGTGTGCGCACCATGGTGCCGCCCCACATCTCCGCCGGGACCCGCGTGGTCATCATGACCGCCGACGGCTCCTATGTGGAGCGCGCCAAGGACTGATGTCCCGCGGCTCCTGCCGAGGGGCCGTCACCGCGCCCGCACCGCGTCGCGGGCGTTTTCGCGGCATCTCCCCGGACACGGGTGGAGCCGCGGCAGGGGAACTTTCGCCCGCGCCGCCCGTTGAGCGGTAAGCAGCCGAAGTCTGCCTCGTTCCGTCCGTTCCGGCGCTTTGCCGGGCGGATGGTGGGCGGGCGGATGGGCCGCGGGGCCGTTCGGAATGCGCGCGCGCTTCCGAGGGGCGGGCGAAAGGCGCGGAACATGAACTTCGCGGGATTGCGCATTCTCGTCGTAGAGGACGAGTTCCTGGTCGCTCTCGGCCTTGAAGGTGAATTGCGTGCCCTGGGCTGCGATGTGGTGGGGCCGGTCGCCAATCTCTCCGTGGCCCTGGATGTCGCGCGTAACGAGGGGCTGGATGCCGCCCTTCTGGATGTGAGCCTGGGGCGGGACTGCGTGTTTCCCGCCGCCGCCATTCTGGCCGCGCGGGGCGTGCCCTTCGTTTTCTGCTCCGCTTTCACGAGCCCTGAGCCCGTCCCGCGCCGGTTTGCGGATCGGCCCCGCGTGGCCAAGCCTTTCACCGGAGCCATGATCATCGCCGCGTTGGCCAGCGTCGTGATGGCCGGCGGGGCAGGGCGGCCCGACGTTGCCCACCGCAAAACTGGGCGCGATGGACGCGCGCGCCGCGCCGCGCCGCCGGTGC
This sequence comes from Xanthobacter sp. NM-59, assembly GCF_021401125.1. Lineage (GTDB taxonomy): Bacteria > Pseudomonadota > Alphaproteobacteria > Rhizobiales > Xanthobacteraceae > Xanthobacter. Next base: position 174,684 of record NZ_JACBFQ010000007.1, on the reverse strand, counting down.
GGGCGGCTCGGGAGCCGGGAATGTCGTGATTTTGATGCGCCGGGTTGGCAGGCGGGAAGAGGCCGGCCTTGGTGCGTTCCACGCGCCTGAGCCGTCTGGGAATGCTCTCGGGCCGGATTGCGAGCGTTTTTGAGTTGCGCGAAGCCCGGTGCGCGCAAAGGCACTCCAGCGCCATAAAAGAGATCGGCTTTTCAGGCCCCGCCAAAGCGGAAATCGCGTTCTGCGCGCATGGGCCTCATCAGCAGCGCGCCACGCCTTGCGGGGGTGCCCAACGGAAAGTCATCATCCCCCGCAGGGGCTGCACCCCGCGCGTGCTTCCGCTCCACGCATGCAGCTGGAGCACTGGCGGGCTTCGCGGAAGTGAAGGGTCATCTAGATTATTGATTTAACATGTACTTTTCGCGCGCGCCGAACTTCCGCCGGCTTGAAGGTGCGCACGTTCGCGGGTTCGCACGAGGCGGCCCCTCAACACGTCCGGCGAATGCGGCCTCAAGACAGCTGCTGAGGGATCGCAAGGGCCGGGGGCCTGTCGCGCTTCACACGTCTAAGGTGCGCGCACCGCGGCCGGTGTGCCTGTCCGCAAACATTGCGACCCGTTCGCGGTCGGCGGCAGGGCAGGGCCATGCAATGCGAAACCCCTCGGCTCCGTTCACGGCGCATCGGCAGGTTTCGGTTTCCCGGGCACGGAAAAATGGGCGCGCCGTGGCACGCCCATTCTCGCGGTGGAGGATCAGGCCTCGCCTTGGGGCTTGGCCTCGGCCGGGGCATCGGCCTTTGGGCCGCCGCGGGCGACGCCCACCATGGCCGGGCGCAGCACGCGCTCGCCGATGACGTAGCCGGCCTGCACCACCTGAACCACCGTGCCATTGGGCACGGACGGGTCCGGCACCTCGAACATGGCCTGATGCAGGTTGGGATCAAACTTCTCGCCGCGCGGCTCGATCTTGCGGATCTTGTGCTTCTCGAGCGCCTGGGCGAGAGCGCGTTCAGTGATCTCGATGCCTTCCAGCAGCGCCTTCACCGGGCCTTCCGCCTGGGCCTTCACCTCGTCGTCCACCGTCGCCAGGGCGCGGTTGAGATCGTCGGCGACGGTCAGCATGTCGCGGGCGAAGGAGGCGATGCCGTAGACTTTGGCGTCGGCCACTTCCTTGTCGGCGCGGCGGCGGATGTTCTCGGCTTCCGCGAAGGCGCGCAGATACTTGTCCTTCAGCGCGGCGATCTCCGCTTCCATGCGCTCCTTGTCGGCCTCTGGCGAGGCCTGGGCGGCGGCGTCCGCCTCGGCGGAGGCCGTGGCGTTGAATTCGGGGTCCTTGACACCGTCGCCGGTCTCGGGCGCGCGCGTCTGCTCGCTCATCCGGTCTTTCCTTTTGGCTGGATCTGGGTCCTCTTGGACCTTCCGTGAGTTACACGGGATATCGGAGCCCTGCCGGCAAAAATCAAGTCCGCACAGGCGGGCGCGGCGCAATCTCAGGCTGCGTCCACGCTTCCGGGCGCGCCGAGCACCCGGCTCACGAGCCGCGCGGTGAAGTCCACCATGGGCACGATGCGCCCGTAATTGAGCCGGGTCGGCCCGATCACGCCCAGCACGCCGAGCACCCGGCCCTGGCCGTCGCGATAGGGTGCGACAATGGTGGAGGAGCCGGACAGGGAAAACAGCCGGTTCTCCGAGCCGATGAAGATGCGCAGCGCCTGCGCCTCCTCCGCCCGGCCGAGCAGGTCCACCACCTCGCGCTTCGATTCGAAATCGTCGAACAGCAGGCGGATGCGCTCCAGGTCCTCCAGGGCGTGGAGATCTTCCAGCAGCTTGGCCTGCCCGCGCACGATGAGCTTGCGCTCGGCCGGTTCGTCGCCGGACCAGGAGGCGAGGCCTTCTTCCACCACCCGCGCCGTCAGGGCATCCAGGTCGCGGCGCAGCTCGGCCAGCAGGGTTTCCATCTCATCGCGGGCCTCCGCCAGGGTGCGGCCGCGAATGTGGGCGTTGAGGAAGTTCGTCGCCTCGGTGAGGGCGGAAACGGGCAGGCCCGGGGGCAGCGCCACCGCCCGGTTTTCCACCTGCCCGTCCTCGGACACCAGGATGACCAGCGCCCGGCCGGGGTCGAGGGGCACGAACTCCACATGCTTCAGGCGCGGATCTGTCTTGGTGGCGGTCACCACGCCGGCGCCACGGGCAAGGCCGGAAAGCAGGGTCGAGGCTTCCTGCAGCACGCCCTCCACGGTGGTCTTCTTGGCGGCGGCCATCACCTGGGTTTCGATATTGGTGCGGTCGCGCTCATTGACGTCGCCCACCTCCATCAGCGCATCCACGAAAAAGCGCAGCCCGCGCTCGGTGGGCAGGCGCCCGGCGCTGGTGTGGGGGGCATAGATGAGGCCGGCGGCTTCCAGGTCCGCCATCACGTTGCGCACCGAGGCGGGCGACAGCGTCATGGGGATGAGGCGCGAGATGTTGCGCGAGCCCACCGGCTCTCCGGTGGCCAGGTAGCTTTCCACGATCTGGCGGAAGATCTCGCGCGCACGGGCGTCGATCTGCGCCAGGGCGCCGGACGAGAGGGAGAAGAAAGGGTCGATCGCCACGGGACAGCACGCCTTCTTGAGGCCGCCCGCGCCGCGCTGCCGCTGGGCGGGCGGCACCCTATTATGTGTCGTTTCCGGCCCGCTCCTTCAAGCGTGTTCGAATGGGAATGCGCCCGCCCTTGCGGTTTTGCCCGCTGGGCTCCTAAAAGAAGCGCCCGAAACGAGAGAGACATGAAGGAAAACACCATGCGCCCCAGCAAACGCGCGAGCAACGAGATGCGCGCCGTTTCATTCGAACGGGGCGTGATGCGCCACGCCGAAGGCTCCTGCCTGGTCAAGTTCGGCGAGACCCACGTGCTGGTTTCCGCCACGCTGGAAGAGCGCCTGCCGCCGTGGCTGAAGGGCCAGGGCCGTGGCTGGATCACCGCCGAATACGCCATGCTGCCCCGCGCCACCCACGACCGCACGCGGCGCGAATCCACCACCGGCCGCCCCTCCGGCCGCACCCAGGAGATCCAGCGCCTCATCGGCCGCTCTCTGCGCTCGGTGACGGACCTCGTGGCCATGGGCGAGAAGCAGATCACCATTGACTGCGACGTCATCCAGGCCGACGGCGGCACCCGCACCGCCTCCATCACCGGCGCCTGGATCGCGCTGCATGATTGCCTGTCGTGGATGCGCGCCCGCTCCATGATCCGCGACATGCCGCTGAAGCAGCACCTGGCGGCCGTTTCCTGCGGCATCTATGAGGGCACGCCCGTGCTCGACCTCGATTATGCCGAGGATTCGGTGGCCGAGACCGATGCCAACTTCGTCATGACCGGCACCGGCGGCATCGTCGAGATCCAGGGCACGGCGGAAAAGACTCCCTTCACCCAGGATGAGCTCCTCTCCCTGCTGGGCCTTGCCCGCAGCGGCGTCGACCATCTGGTGGAGATGCAGAAGAAGGCCGTCGCCTGATGGCTCATCGCCTGCTCACCGGGCGGCTCGTGGTGGCCACCCACAATCCCGGCAAGCTCATCGAGATGCGCATGCTGCTGGAGCCCCATGGGGTGGACGCGGTTTCCGCCGGCGAGCTGGGCCTGCCCGAGCCGGAAGAGACCGCCGACACCTTCGAGGGCAATGCCCGGCTGAAGGCGGAGGCGGCGGCCAAGGCCGCGCAGCTTCCCGCCTTCGCGGACGATTCCGGCCTCGTGGTGGATGCTTTGGGCGGCGCGCCCGGCATCCACACCGCCCGCTGGGCGGGGCCGGACCGCGACTTCGAGATGGCCATGGAGAAGGTGGAGGCCGCCCTTCAGAAGGCCGGCGCCACCAGCCCGGACCAGCGCAAGGCGCGGTTCGTCTCGGCCTTGTGCATCGCCTGGCCGGATGGGCACCTGGAGGAGTTCCTGGGGGTGGTGGAAGGCACTTTGGTGTGGCCGCCGCGCGGCGCCAAGGGCTTCGGCTACGATCCCATGTTCGCGCCGGAGGACTACACCCGCACCTTCGCCGAGATGACGGCGGACGAGAAGCACTCCATGCCGCCCAAGGGCTTCGGCCTGTCGCATCGTGCCCGCGCCTTCCTGAAGCTCTCCCAGGCATGCCTGAAGGCGTGAGCGGGTTGGGCACCGGCGATCATCCCCCGCGCGACATGAACCCTCTCCTGCTTGCGGGGGAGGGCAATGAGGGGGCGGGCGCCGGATCGCAGGCGCAAGGCGGGGCGTCCGGCCCATCGCCGGCCATGGCCCCGCGTTCCGCGTCCAACCCCATGGCGGCCTTCGCCCTTTCCAACCCGCCCCCGCAAGCGGGAGAGCAGGGCGCGAAGATGGGGGAGCCGGCGGATGGCGGGTTCGGCGTCTATGTCCATTGGCCGTTCTGCCTCGCCAAGTGCCCCTATTGCGATTTCAATTCCCATGTGCGCCGGGAGGCGCCCGACCAGGCGCGCTTTCTTGCGGCCTATCGGCGCGAGATCGCGCACATGCGCGCCCTTACCGGGCCGAAGCGGGCGGAAACGGTGTTCTTCGGCGGCGGCACCCCCTCGCTGATGACGCCGGAAACGGTGGCCGGCATCCTCGAGGCCATCAATGATGCCTGGCCGCTGACACCCGGCGCCGAGATTACACTGGAGGCGAACCCCACCTCCGTGGAGGCCTCGCGCTTCCATGGCTACCGGGCGGCAGGGGTGAACCGTGTCTCCCTCGGGGTGCAGGCGCTCCATGACGCCGACCTGAAGAATCTCGGCCGCATGCACACGGTGGACGAGGCGCTGGCGGCAGTGGCCATCGCCCGCGCGGCCTTTGAGCGGGTGTCCTTCGACCTCATCTATGCCCGCCCGCGCCAGACGCCCGAAGCCTGGGCGCAGGAGCTGAAGCGGGCCTTGGCGGAAGGCTGCGAGCACCTTTCGCTCTACCAATTGACCATTGAGCCGGGCACGCCCTTCGAGCGGCTCTACGGGGCCGGCAAGCTGATCCTGCCCGACGACGACCTCTCCCGCGCCTTGTGGGACGTCACCCAGGAGGTGACGACGGCCGCCGGCCTTCCCGCCTACGAGATTTCCAACCACGCCCGGCCGGGGGCGGAGGCGCGGCACAACCTCGTTTATTGGCGCTACGGCACCTATGCCGGCATTGGCCCGGGCGCCCATGGGCGCATTGCGGTGCAGGGCGAGCGCCGGGCGACCTACGTGGAGAAAATGCCCGACGCCTGGCTGGACCTGGTGGATCGCCAGGGCCACGGCATCATGACGGATGAGCCCCTGAGCCGCCCCGAACAGGCCGACGAGATGCTTCTCATGGGCCTGCGCCTGAGGGAGGGGGTGGACCTCCTGCGCTATGCCCGCCTCGCGGGCCACGGCCTGTCGCAGGAGCGCATCAGCGCGCTGGCGGAGCAGGGGCTGGTGCAGCACCGGGGCGACCGCCTGATGGTCACCCCGGAGGGCTTCCCGGTGCTCAATGCGGTCATCGCCGCCCTGGCGGACGACTGACACGTCCCCGGCCCGTTCCGGGTCCCTGCAGGACTGTGCCGCGTGCTATGGCGCGCGCGGGCGCAGCGGCGTGCGGCGTGAAGAACGCGCTTGTTTCAATGGGATCGAATATTTCGTCGATCCCATTGAAACCGGGTGATGGCCTACCGCCGATCCTGGAAGAAGTTCCGCAGCACCTCCGACGCCTGGCGCTCGGCGATGCCGCCATAGACTTCGGGGGCGTGGTGGCAGGTGGGCTGGGAGAAGAAGCGCGGGCCGTTTTCCACCGCGCCGCCCTTGGGATCGGACGCGCCGAAATAGATGCGCCGCAGCCGCGCGAAGGAGGCCGCGCCCGCGCACATGGCGCAGGGCTCCAGCGTCACATAGAGATCGCAATTCACCAGCCGCTCGGACTTCAATTGGGCGCCGGCGGCGCGGATGACCAGCATCTCCGCATGGGCGGTGGGGTCGTTGAGCTCGCGGGTCCGGTTGCCGTCGCGGGCGAGCACCTGGGTGCCGCGCACCAGCACCGCGCCCACCGGAACTTCACCCCGCTCCGCCGCCGCCCGCGCCTCGTTGAGCGCCATCTGCATGAAGGTTCCCGACATCCCCATCCCTTGCAGCGCCGGAACCGCCGCGCGGCACTCCGGCACGATGAGCATTTTCCGGCAAGACGAACATTGTTTCGCCAGAAGAAAATGCGATGGACAACTATCTCGCACACTCTTGAGCTTCAACGAAACGCGAAAAGCGGTCGCAACGCTCGCCGCGCCACAATTGGTGTGCTAGAGGCGAACCAACACGTTTCATGCCGCACGCGGCGTGGAACAGGCCACCCATCCGTTCAAACAATCAGCCATAGGGTGTCCGTTCGGCAGGGCTCGTGCTTGAGCCCTGCCGAACGGACACAATTGATTCACGCGATGCCGCGCACTACACCTCCCCGCAAGGACAAGAACAAGGTCCCCCGCCTCAAGCGCGAGCTGCCCGCCGCCCCGAAGAAGGAGGCGGAACGCGTCGCCAAGGTCGTCGCGCGCGCCGGCCTCGCCTCCCGCCGTGAGATCGAGGAGTGGATCGCCCAGGGCCGCGTGGCCGTGAATGGTGAGGTGCTCACCAGCCCCGCCGTGACCGTCACCGCCAAGGACAAGATTACCGTGGACGGCGCGCCGCTGCCGGAGAAGGAGCGCACGCGCCTCTTCATCTACCACAAGCCGCGCGGCGTGGTGACCACCAACCGCGACCCCGAGGGGCGCGCCACCCTGTTCGAGATCCTGCCCAAGGGCCTGCCGCGCCTCGTCAGCGTCGGGCGGCTTGATCTCAATTCCGAAGGACTGTTGCTGCTCACCAATGATGGCGGCCTCGCCCGCGTGCTGGAGCTGCCGGAAACCGGGTGGCTGCGCCGCTATCGCGTGCGCGCCAATGGCGAGATCGACCAGGCCAAGCTCGACACCCTGCTCAAGGGCATCACCGTGGACGGCGTGGAATACGGCCCCATCGAGGCCGAGCTCGACCGTGTCCAGGGCGCCAATGCCTGGATCACCGTCTCGCTGCGCGAGGGCAAGAACCGGGAGGTGCGCAACGTGCTCGGCGCCCTCGGGCTCAAGGTGAACCGGCTGATCCGCATTTCCTACGGGCCGTTCCAGCTCGGCGAGATCCCCGAATGCGGCATTGAGGAAGTGCGCACCCGCGTGCTGCGCGAGCAGATCGGCGCCGAACTCGCCGCCGCCGCCGGCGCCGATTTCGAGGCGCCCCTGGTGGAACGCGAGGTGGAGGAAGACCCCGACACCGCCCATCGCCTTGCCGCCCGCATGGCTGCGGAGCGCGCCGAGCGTCTGGCCGCCCGTGCCCAGGCCGCCGAAGGCCGCTCGGCCGAAGCGCCCATTCGCGATGAGTTCCGCCCTGCGGGCCCGCGCGTGCGCCGCCGTATCGCGGAGGACGGCGAGGTGGAGAGCCGCGGCACCGTAGCCGATCGCAAGGGCCGCGCCGTGAAGGTGGAGCGCTTGGCCCGCGCGGGCGACGAGCGGCCGACCCGTGGCGCCGGCAAGGGCTTCGGCCGCCCCGCCCACGGCAAGCGGTTCGACACGGACGAGCGTTCCCCCTATCGCAGCGGCGATGAACGCCCCCGCCGCCCGCGCGGCGAAGGCGCCCCGCGCCGGTTCGAGGAGGATCGTCCGCAGCGCGGCAAGGGCGGCTTCGGTGGCCGGCCGGAAGGCGAGCGCGGCCCCCGCAGCTTCCGCCCCCGTGATGGCGAGGGCCGCGAGGATTTCCGCCTGCGCGAGGACCGGCCCGGCCGCAGCCGCGCCCCGGGACGCGACTTTGGCAGCGAGGAGGGCGGTGAAGGCCGTCGGCCCATGCGCGGCAAAGGCGGCTTCAAGGGCGGGTTCGGCAACCGGGCCGAGGGTGAGCGCGGTCCCCGCACCTTCCGCCCCCGCGATGGCGAAGGGCGCGAGGATTTTCGTCGGGGCGAGCGCCCGGCGCGCGGCGAAGGCCCCCGCCGTTTTGACGCGGAAACCGGTGAAGGCCGCCGCCCCCGCGGCGAGGGCTTCGGCGGCCGTCCGGCGGGTGGCGAGCGCGCGCCCCGCGGCAAAGGCTTTGGCAATAAGAGCTTTGGCGACAAGCCCCACGGCGCGCGCGCCGAGCGGGGCTTCGGCGGCGAGCGTTCGGAACGCGGCGGCGCGCCAAAGGAGGGGTTCAAGGGCGGTCCCCGCTCCGGCGGCAAGCCCGGCGGCTTCGGTGGACGGCCGGCAGGGGGCAAGGGCCCGGGTGGCCGGGGGGCAGGCGGCAAAGGCCCAGCCGGCAAGCCTTTCGGCAAGCGGCCCGGCCCCGGTGGCGGCCGGCCTTCGGCACCGCGCGGCAAGCGCTGACGCGGGAGAGGCCCCATGCGCATCGTCGGCGGCACGCTGAAGGGGCGGGTGCTGAAGGGCCCGTCCTCCAGCGCCACCCGGCCCACCTCGGACCGGCTGCGCGAGAGCCTGTTCAACGTGCTCGCCCACGCCTATGACGACCCCTGCGAGGGCGCGCGGGTGCTGGACCTGTTCTCCGGCACCGGGGCACTCGCCATCGAGGCGCTCTCGCGCGGGGCGCGCTTCGCGCTCATGGTGGAAGAGGCGGCCGGCGCGCGCGGGGTGATCCGCGACAATGTTGAGGCCCTGGGCCTCACCGGCATCACCAAGATCTTCCGCCGGGACGCCACCCGGCTTGGCCCGCTCGGCCCCGGCGAGCCCTATGGCCTCGTCTTCTGCGACCCGCCTTACGGCAAGGGGCTGGCGGAAGCCGCCATCGCGTCGGCCCAGGCCGGCGGTTGGCTCACGCCCGATGCCCTGCTGGTGGTGGAAGAGCGCACCGGCGCCTTCGTCACGCCCGAAGGCTTCCGCGAGCTGGAACGGCGGCCGTATGACGAGAGCGAGCTGATCATGCTGGAGCGCGCCGGGGCATAGGGCCTTCTTCAGTGAAGCTAATCGTTTAGAAAACATAATTAAATCAATGAGATATGGTGACTGCGATGCCGTGGGGCGCGGGTGTGCCCTGGATCCGACGTGACTAGGTGAGGTCTGTCGACTTCCCGCCGCGCCATGTGAGCGCAGCCCCGTCATTCGCCCATCATGAAACCTGCGATACGCTCAGGATGGATCGTTCGCGCGATCTCCGTGATCATTTTGCGGACCTGCGAACCTGCCCCAGGGGCGGGCGGCCCGGCCTGCCGGTGCGGGAGCGGCGCGATCCGGGGGCCCGATCCCGCCTTTCCGTGGGCTCGCATGGAAACCAAAGGCCATGGCTGCCATGTGCCTCGCCAGCAGGGACCGGTTCAGCTTGAGAGGTTGTCGGCGCGTGTCATGTTCGACCTCTCAGCCCTCATGCACGGTCTTGGTCTCGGGCTGGCCATGTTCGTTGCGCCCGGTCCGAAGGATATCGTGATCCTGCGAGAGACGCTGGTTGGCCAATCCCCCGCCCGGCTGATCGCCATCGCCGTTCTCAGCGATATCATCCTCATGTGCCTCGGCATGCTGGGCTTCTCGGCGCTGCTGCAGCAGATTCCAAGCCTGCAGCTGCTGGCCCAGGGTCTCGGCATCGGCCTGCTTCTCCTCCACGGTGTGCAGGCGGCGCGCGCCGCCTTGCGCGGCGGCGGCCCGAGCGGTGCGGAGCAACCATGCCCACCCCTCCCGGATGGGGCCGGGCTGAGGCGCCTCCTCATCGTCTCGCTGCTCAATCCAGCCGTATGGCTCGACACCCTGCTGGTCATCGGCACCGTGGGCGCGACCCTGGCCGCCCCGCTGCGCTTCAGCTTCGCCACCGGTGCCGCCACGGCCTCGCTGATCTGGTTTTGCCTCTGGGTGTCCGGCGCGCGCAGCGCACGTCGGTTGATGAGCGCGCCCAATGCGTGGCGCCTGCTGGATGCGGGCGTGGCCATCGCCATGATCGCCATGGCGGTCTTGCTGGCTCTCTCCCTTTAGGGCGCCGGCTCGCGGGGCCTATCGCTCCGTGCGCATGATGACGGCCATCAGCTCAGCCACCTTGCGGCGCTGGTCCTCGGCGTCTCCGGAGCTGATGGCATGCTCCACGCAGTGGCCCACATGATCGCGCAGCACCTCCTCCTCCACCCGCTTCAAGGCCGCGCGGACGGCGGAAATCTGGGTGATGACGTCAATGCAGTAACGGTCCTCGTCCACCATGCGGGAGAGGCCGCGCACCTGGCCTTCGATGCGGCTCAGGCGCTTTTGAACTTGTTCCTTGGTCGGGCTGCGCATGCCTTGCCATATACCCCCATCGGGTATAATGAACAAGGCCGATACCCCCCGGGGGTTTCTGGCGTGTCTTCAGGCTCGGTCACGGCGGCATCGCCTGAAGAGTTTGCGTCGATGCGGTAGACTGAGGCGATTTTTGAATTCTTCCGGGCGTGCGCCGGCTCAAGGCCGCGGGGAGCGGATGGGCCAAGGCTTCGCGCCGCGCTTTGAGAGCGGAGAGGATAGCGGCATGGCCCACGATCACACCCCCACCGGCCACGACGCGGCCAGCGCCTGCTGCGGCGGGCATGACCACGCCGCGTCCACCACCGCCAAGGACCCGGTGTGCGGCATGGACGTGGACACCTCGGCTGCCGCGGGCAAGCCCACCAGCACCTATGAAGGCAAGACCTTCTATTTCTGCTGCAACGGCTGCAAGGCCAAGTTCGAGGCCGACCCCAAGCGCTATCTCGCCGAAGCCGCCCCCACCGGCGCCTGCTGTGGCGGGCATGACCACGCCGCGCATGACCACGCCGGGCCCGCCCCGACCAAGGGCAAGGTGAAAGACCCGGTGTGTGGCATGGATGTGGACCCTTCCCCGGAGGCGGGAAAGCCCAGCGCGGATTATAATGGCAAGACGTTCCACTTCTGTAGCAACGGCTGCAAGACCAAGTTCGAAGCCAATCCGGAACAGTATCTGGCGCCCGTGATCGATCCCGTTTGCGGCATGACGGTGGAGCCCGCGAGCGCAAAATATGCGGCGCGCCATGCCGGCAAGACCTATTTCTTCTGCTCGTCTTCCTGCGAGACCAAGTTCAAGGCCGATCCGGGCGTTTATACCGGAGAGAAGGCGCCGCCGCCGCCCGAGGAGGTGCCGGAGGGCACCATCTATACCTGCCCCATGGATCCCGAGATCCGGCAGGTCGGCCCCGGCATCTGCCCCATCTGCGGCATGGCGCTGGAGCCGGAGCTCGTCACCCTCGACGAGGGGCCGAACGAGGAGCTGGTGGACATGACCCGCCGGTTCTGGATCGGCCTCGTGCTGACCATTCCGGTGTTCGTGCTGGCCATGAGCGAGCATGCCTTCGGCCTGCATCTGCTGGCGCCGCAGATCTCGAACTATGTGCAGTTCGTGCTGGCGACGCCAGTGGTGCTTTGGGTGGGCTGGCCCTTCTTCCAACGCGCCGCGCTTTCACTGAAGACGCGCAATTTCAACATGTTCACCCTCATCGGCATGGGCACGAGCGTGGCCTATGCCTATTCTCTGGTGGCCACGTTCCTGCCCGGCCTGTTCCCGGAGGCGTTCCACACCCATGGCGGTGCGGTGCCGGTCTATTTCGAGGCGGCGGCCGTCATCACGGTGCTGGTGGCGCTCGGCCAGATGCTGGAGCTTACCGCCCGCGAGAAGACCTCCGGCGCCATCAAGGCCCTGCTGTCGCTGGCCCCCAAGAGCGCCCTGCGCGTGCGCCCCGATGGCATCGACGAGGAAGTGGCGCTCGATCTCGTCGCCCCCGGCAATGTGCTGCGGGTGCGGCCCGGCGAGAAGGTGCCGGTGGACGGCATCATCACCGAAGGCCGCGCGGTGGTGGATGAAAGCCTCGTGACCGGGGAATCCATGCCGGTATCGAAGGAAACTGGAGAAAAGGTCATCGGCGGCACGGTGAATTCCTCTGGTGCGTTCGTCATGCGCGCCGAGAAGGTGGGTCGCGACACCGTGCTCTCGCAGATCGTCCAGATGGTCGCCCAGGCCCAGCGCTCGCGGGCGCCCATCCAGCGGCTGGCCGATCAGGTTTCCGGCTGGTTCGTGCCCGCCGTGGTGGCGGCTGCCGCCATCGCCTTCGCCGTGTGGCTGGTGGTGGGGCCGGAGCCGAGCCTTACCTTCGCCCTCATGGCGGGCGTGTCGGTGCTCATCATCGCCTGCCCGTGCGCCCTTGGCCTCGCCACGCCCATGTCCATCATGGTGGGCGTGGGGCGCGGCGCGCAGCTCGGCGTACTCGTGAAAAGCGCGGAGGCCCTGGAGCGCCTGGAGAAGGTGGACGTGGTGGTGGTGGACAAGACCGGCACCCTCACCGTCGGCAAGCCCAAGGTGGTGGCGGTCCAGCCCCTGCGCGACTTCGAGGCCAATGAGGTGCTGCGCCTCGCCGCAAGCCTGGAGCGCTCCAGCGAGCACCCCCTGGCCACGGCCCTGGTGGCGGAGGCCAAGGCCCGTGAGCTCGCTTTGGCCGAGCCCTCGGGTGTGGTGAGCCCGGCCGGCAAGGGCATCAGTGGCATGGTGGACGGGCGCACCGTGGTGATCGGCCATGCGGCCTTCCTGGGTGAGCACGCCGTGCACACTGATCATCTCACCGCGGCTGCCGAGCGCTACCAGAAAGACGGCGCCACCGCCGTGCTGGTGGCGGTGGATGGCCACGCCGCCGGCGTCATCGCCGTGGCCGATCCGGTGAAGGACACCACCGATGCCGCCCTGAAGCGGCTCGCCGACGATGGCGTGCGCGTGGTGATGCTGACCGGCGACAACCGCACAACGGCCCTCGCCGTCGCCAAGCGCCTCGGCATCGAGGAAGTGGAAGCCGAGGTGCTGCCGGACCACAAGGCCGCGGTGGTGGAGCGCCTGCGCAAGGAAGGCCATGTGGTGGCCATGGCCGGAGACGGTGTGAACGACGCGCCCGCTCTGGCGGTGGCGGATGTGGGCATCGCCATGGGCACCGGCACTGACATTGCCATGGAGAGCGCCGGCATCACCCTGCTCAAGGGCGACCTGCTGGGCATCTGCCACGCCCGCTCGCTGTCCAAGGCGACGATGGCGAACATCCGCCGCAACCTGCTGTTCGCCTTTGTCTACAATGCCGCCGGCGTGCCCATCGCGGCGGGCATCCTGTATCCGGTGATCGGCCTGTTGCTGTCGCCCATGGTGGCGGCAGCGGCCATGGCGCTCTCTTCGGTGAGCGTGATCACCAATGCCCTGCTGCTGCGGGCCTGGCGCCCGGAGTGAGGGGCGGCGGGGCCATGGGCGCGGCGCTCCGCCATGGCCCTCACGCCTCTGCGCTGGGAAAGGGAACCGGGCGCGGGGAAGGGTGGCGCGCTATCAGCTGTCCGCCCCCTGCTCTTCATGGGGTGGAGCTCCCCCGGCCAGCTTCGCGGGCGGGGGAGGGGGCGGTTGCGTCTGCAGAGCGCCCTTGAGCGAAGCGGACACTGGGCGGCGTGCAGAACCTGTCAGTTCAATGAGCGAGGTCTTGCCGTCCGGACGCCGCGTCCTGCGTTACGAGGCGGCGGCCATTTCCCGCGCGCGGCGCATGGTGATGCGGGCGGCGGCGGTGGCGAGAGCGTCGTCATATTCCCGCGTGAGGCGGGCGCACAGCTCGGCCGTGGCTGGGATATCGGCGATGGCGCCCACCCCGTGCCCGGCGGACCACACATCGCGCCAGGCCTTGGCCTCGTTGGCCATGTCGAGCCCGCCATGCTTCTTGAGATTGGTCGGATCAAGCCCCGCGCGGATGAGGGACGGCTTCAGGAAATTGGCGTTCACGCCTGAAACGGCGTCGGTGTAGAGAACGTCCTCGGCGGCGGAGGAAAGCATCATCTCCTTGAATTCCTGGGGCGCAAGGCTCTCCTTGGTGGCGATGAAGCGGGTGCCGAGATAGGCCAGGTCCGCCCCCATCACCTGTGCCGCCGCGATGTGGGCGCCGGTGGAGATGGCGCCCGAGAGCACCAGGGTGCCGGCAAAGAAGCGGCGGATTTCGCCGATGAGGGCGAACGGGCTCAAAGTGCCCGCATGGCCGCCGGCGCCCGCGCACACGGCGATGATGCCATCCACCCCCGCTTCCATGGCCTTTTCCGCATGGCGGCGGCTGATGACGTCGTGGAACACGAGCCCGCCATAGGAATGCACCGCCTCCACCACCTCGCGCACCGCGCCGAGGGAGGTGATGACCAGCGGAACCTTCTTTTCCACCGTCACGGCGAGGTCGGCCTGAAGGCGCGCATTGGTCTTGTGGACGATGAGATTGACGCCGAAGGGCGCCGCCGCGCCCGCGCGGGCATTGCGCTGGGCAATGTCGTCCACCCACGCGCCGTAGAGTTCGGTGGAACGCGCATTGAGGGCGGGGAAGGTGCCGAGAATGCCGCCCCGGCAGGTCTCCGCCACCAAATCCGGTCCTGAGACTAGGAACATGGGCGCGGCGATGGCCGGCACGGCAAGGCGACCTTCGAGCGGCGCGGGCAGGGGTTTGGCTTCGAGCACGGGTTTGGCTTCGAGCATGGGCATGTTCCTCCATCCGCCAGGACAAGGCGGTCATTGTTGGCCGGCGGAGCCTGTTGGCCGGCGGCGGCGTTCTGCGTGCCGCTCTTTCGCGGGGCCATGGCCCCTGGCGAACCGGATGCGTGAGTTGACCTATAGGTGAAGGCGCTGTCAATTCCGGCAATGCCATCCGCAAGGGAATGCCCTTCGCCGCGCGGTGCGTCGGGGATGGGGCCGGAAAAGATGCGGGAGAGGGCGGATGGCGTTCCTTGACATGCGCCATGGCGCCAGGCCCTTGCTATCTTGCGGCGCAAGACCGCGGGGCGTGGGAACGGGCGGAGCATGGGTGTGATTCGAGAGGGCGCATTCTGGGGCGCGGCTCATTCCGGCGCGAAGCATTGGGGGTGGATGGCCGCCGCTGAGGCGTGCGGCGCCGCGCGGGCTTGGTACGCGGCCATCCGGCGCGGCCTGCTCCCCTTGATGGTTCTTGTGGTGATCGTCCTGGCTCAGGCTGGGGCGGCGCGGGCGGATGTCGCGCCCTCAAGCCCGGCGCAGCCGGCGGGCAGCGCCCCTCAAGTGGCCAGTGGCGCGGACAGCCCCCTTGATCCCCTCGATACATCGAGCCCCAGCGCGACCTTCCAGTCGTTCATGCGGCAGACCCGGCGGCTGGAAAAGGCCTACGTCGATTACGACGCGCACAAGACGCGGGTGGGGGAGCTCGCCATGTTCGCCACCGTGCTGCGCACGCAGCGCCTGTTCGATCTGGAGCCCCTGCCGCCGGCGATCCGCGAGAAGGTGGCCAGTGCCGGCATCACCTATCTCGTGGATATCTTGAACCGCCTGCCGGAAGTGCCGGCCGCCGACATTCCCGGCGCGCCGGGCCGGGACTGGGGCAAGCTGCCGGCGAAATGGGAGATTCCCGGCAGCGACATCACCATTGCCCGGGTGGAGAGCGGGCCGCGCGCCGGCGAATATCTGTTCACGGCCGACAGCCTGGAGGGGCTGCCGCGGGACTATGCGCTGCTCATCGGCCGGCCGCCTCTTCGGCCGGTGATGTTCGATGATTGGCACCGGGTGCAGGTCAATTTCACGGGGCCGCTGTTTCCCGACGGCATCCAGGACCGGCTGCCGACGGCCGCTTATCTGGTGCTCGATACGCCGCTGTGGAAGGCGGTGCTCTCGGTGATGCTGGTGCTGGCGGTGTTCGTGGCGGTGTGGCTGTGGAGCCGGCTGGCGCGGCGCGCCGGGCGCGGCGGCGGGCGCGTGCGGTACCTGGGCTGGCGGCTTTCGACGCCGCTGCTGCTCATCGTGCTGTATCTGCTGGCGGCCGCCTTCATCCGCATGCAGATCCACCTCTCCGGCGAATTCTCGAGCGGCGAGAGCATCTTCTCCAACATCGTCCTGTACGCCACCGGGGCGTGGCTGGTGTGGAACGCCTGCTTCTTCCTGGCGGAGGCGGTGATCGCCTCGCCGCGCATTCCCGACAATAGCTATGATGCCCACCTGCTGCGCCTGGCCGCGCGCCTCGGCTCCATTCTGGCGGTGGCGGTGGTGCTGCTTTATGGCGCGAACAATATCGGTATTCCGGCCCTGGGGCTGGTGGCGGGCCTCGGGGTGGGCGGCATCGCGGTGGCGCTCGCCTCCCAGTCCACCCTGGAAAACCTGATCGGGGGCCTGTCCATCTTCGCGGACCGGCCGTTCCGGATCGGCGATTCCATCCGCTTCGAGGGGCAGCTGGCGGATGTGGAGGCCATCGGCCCGCGCTCGGTGCGCATCCGCGGGCTGGATGGCACCTTGATCACGGTGCCCAATGGCGATCTCGCCAAGCGGCACATCGTGAATGTGTCGAGGCGCGACAAGTGCCTGTTCCTGCACGAGATCGGCGTGCGCTATGAAACCTCGCCCGAGCAGCTGCAATGGCTGCTGACCGAGCTGCGCCGCATCTTCCGGGCGCACCCCATGGTCGAGAAGACCGGCAGCCTGCCCCGCGTGGCCCTGACGGGCTTCGCCGACAGCGCCATCACCATCCAGATCCGGGCCGGTGTGCTGACCACCGATTACGAGGAATTCCTGAGGATCCAGGAGCGTTTGCTGCTCGATGTCGCGAAGGTGGTGGCGGCGGCGGGGACGGGCTTCGCCTTTCCAAGCCAGACCGCGTATCTCGCCCGAGACACCGGCATCGACGCCGCAAGGCAGTCCGAGATCGCCGCCCAGATGGCCAGCCTCGCGGCGGACCAGGAGCGGGAGGGCTCCGCCACTTCCGTCGAGGGGCGCCGTTAACCCTGGGCCGGGTGGGGTGCTTGACTCCCCCCGTCGTTTCCGGAATCTATCTAGAACAAACAGTGAACACAGAGGCGGACGAACCGTCATGTCATCTCCGCGCGCCCCCCGCACCGCGGCCGACCTCGCACGTCTGCGCGGCATCATCGCCGCCATGGAGCGCGGCGGGGCGCCGCCGGCTTTCCCCGCCCCGATGCGGGTTGCCTCCAATCCGGAGCCGCCCGCGGACGCCGGGGAATGGGACACCACTTTCCCCGCGCGGACAGGGAAGGGGAAGGCGCCTTCCCCGCTGAGTTCCTGTGCCTTGTCGGAGGCCCCACCTCCGGCCTTGGCCGTCCCGGAGCCGCATGACGGTGAGGTGGAGGCCAGCCGGTCTCCTGCGCGGCGCAATGGAGACTTCCTTGAAACCCTGCCGCGGGGTTCCACTCCTGTCGCGATGACGAGGGTGGTGGAGGCTTCCCCGCTGCCTCCCGGCGCCTTGTCGGAGGTTCCACCTCCCGCCTTGGCCGTTCCGAAGCTGCCTGATGGTGAGGCGGAGGCCAACCGGTCTCGCGCGCGGCGCGATGGTGGCTTCCCTAAGGCCTCGCCGCGAGGCACCGACCTTGTCGCGATGGCGGGGGAGGTGGCTTCTCCGCTTCCCCCCAGCACGTTGTCAGAGGCTTCACCTCCCACCTTGGCCGTTCCGGAGTCGCCTGACGGTGGGGCGGAGGCCAAGCGGTCTCGCGTGCGGCACGATGGCGGTTTTCCGGAGATCCCGTCGCCGGGTTCCGCCCCTGTCGCGGTGGGGGAAGAGGGGACGAGGCCTGGCGCTTTGGTCGAGCGCCCCTCCTTCCGTGCTGGGGCCCCTGCCGTGCCGGGAAATGCTCGCGGCTGGGCGGGGGGAGCCGATGCCTGGGGGCGGCCCGCAGCCGAGCCCTCGCGCCTGCCTTTGGGGGTGCGGGAGGTGGATGCGGCTCTCGGCGGCGGACTGTCCTGCGGGGCGCTGCACGAGCTGGCCGGCATGCCGGGAGAGGAGGGGCCGCTTGTCGCCTTCGCCGTGGGGCTTGCCGCGCGGGCCGCGGCGGGGCTGCGGCGGCCGGTTCTGCTGGCCTGCCAGGAGGTGGCGGAGTGGGAGGCGGGACGCCTCTACGGCCCGGGGCTGGCGGCGCTGGGCCTGCCGCCCGAGGCGCTGCTGCTGGTGCGCGTGCGCAAGCCGCAGGATGTGCTGTTCGTGATGGAGGAGGGCTTGAAATGTGCCGGCCTGTCCGCGGTTCTGGGAGAGTTTCTGTCGCCGGTGCCGGAGCTGCTCACCGCCACGCGGCGCCTCGCCTTGGCCGCCCAGGGGTCCCCTCGTCTCGGCCTGATGCTGCGCCACAAGGCGGACCCCTCGCCCTGTGCCGCCCTCACCCGCTGGCGGATCTCGACATTGCCGAGCTCCGCGGCGGATGGCTTCGGCGGCCTCGGGGCCCCATGCTTCCTCGCCCGCCTTACGCGCAATCGTTTCGGCCCCACGGGAGAATGGCGGCTGATGTTCCACACGGGGGTGTTCCAGCCGGCGCCGGGCGAAAGGAGCGGGCATGAGCGCGGGCGCGTCGCAGCGGCGCTATCTGAGCCTCGCCTTGCCTCGCCTGCCCACGGATCTCGTGGAACGGAGGATGTCGCCTGAGGCGCGGGCCTGTCCGCGTGCCGTGGTGGCGATGGAGAAAAACGCGCTGCGGCTCATCGCCGTGAACACGGCCGCCGCGGCGCTCGGCCTTGAGCCGGGCCTTGCCCTGGCCGATGCGCGGGCGCGCCATCCCGATCTGGCGGTGAGCGAGGCGGAGCCGGACGCGGCGGCGCGGATGCTGGAGCATCTGGCCGATGCGTGCGAGCGCTACACGCCCCTCATCGGCCTCGACGGCGCCGATGGGCTGGTGCTCGACGTCACCGGCTGCGCCCATCTGTTCGGTGGCGAGGAAGGGCTGGTGCGCGACCTGCTGCGCCGGGTGGCGATAGCGGGCTTCGCGGGGCGGGCGGCGCTGGCCGCCACCCGTGGCGCGGCCTTCGCCCTCGCCCGCTTCGCCGCCGGCCGGGGCGGCGCGGTGGTACCCCCGGGGGAGGATCTGGCGGTGCTGCTTGGGCCGCTGCCGCTCGAGGCTCTCCGTCTCGGCGGGGCGGAGGTGGAGGCGCTGGCCCGGCTCGGCTTCCGGTGGGTGGGGGATCTTTATGGCAAGCCGCGCGCGCCGCTCGCCGCCCGTTTCGGCGCGGGGCTGCTGCGGCGGCTCGACGAGGCGCTGGGCCATGCCCCGGCGGCCATGGACTATCGCTTTCCCGCCCCCGTCTTCTGCGCCGAGCGGAACCTGACCGAACCGGTGGAGCGGGTGGAGGATGTGCTGGGCCTCGCCGCCCACCTCGCCATGACCCTTGCGGAGGCGATGGAGCGGCACGGCATGGGCGCGCGGCGGCTCGATCTGGTCCTGTTCCGGGTGGATGGCAAGGTGACCCGCCTCGGCATCGGCACCAGCCGGCCTTTGCGCGACCCGCTGGTGGTGCGCCGCCTGTTCGCCGAGAAGGTGGCGGCCCTGTCCAGCCTCGATCCGGGCTTTGGCTTCGAGCTGGTGCGCCTTGCGGTGCGTGAGGCCGCGCCCTTGTCCGCCCATCAAGAGGGTTTCGGCGCGGGGGATGAGGGGGCCGGGGCCCTGGACGAGCTGGTGGACCGGCTCACCACCCGCTTCGGCGCGGCGCGGGTGCGCCGTCTCGTGCTGGCGGATCGCCACGTGCCGGAGGAAGCCGCCGGGGACGTGCCGGCCCAGACTGCGGGCGGCTGGGCGCAAGCCGCCGTGGCCTTGGAGGCCCTGGAGCCGCCGGGCGCCGCAGGCGTGGGCCCGGTGGGAGATGACGCGGAGGGGCCGCGGGTCGGGGGGCTCCCGTCCGGTCTGCCCCATGACCTTCCGCCGGGCGCCCCTCGCCTGCCTTCGCGCCTGGAAGCCGTTGGCGCGCGCGGGCGCGATGGCGGGGCCGCCCTTGATCGGAGGTTGGCTGATGGGGCGATATCCCAGTCTCCGGGTTTCCTCCCGGCCTCGGCTTTTCGCGCGTCCCAACTCCTCCCCGCAAGCAGGAGGGGCGGCGCCGTGGTGACACAAGAGCCGGTAGCCACGGCCTGGACCACGCCAGCGTCTCCCGCAACCCTCTCTCTCTCGTGGGGAAGTGAGCCGGTGCCTGTGGAGCCCGCACCCACCGGGAATGGGGGAGGCCTGCCGCCCATCGCGGCAGGGAAACCCGCGCCGGCGGTGTCGGGGGAGCTTGCGCCTGTCGAGAATAAGGAAGGCCTCCCGCTCGCCGCAGCAAGGAACCGCGCGCCCGGAATGGAGCCGCCTTCCGAGCCATCCGCAGCTCTCTCCCCCTTGAGGGAAGAGACTTTGCAAGGGGCGGCACAGGAGGAGCCCGCACCCGGCGGGAAGAGGAACAGCCTCCTGCCCAGCGCAGCAGGTGACGCCAGGCTTGGCATGAAGTCACCTTCCGAGCCGTCTGAAGCCTCCTCCCGCACGCAAGGGCGGGCTGGGGTGCCAGAGGTAGGGGGGCTCGTCCCCACCAGGAGTGGGGGCAGCCTCCAGCCCAGCGCAGCGGGGAGCGCGGCGCCCAAAGCGGAGTCCTCTTCCGCACCGCCGGACCTCCTTTCACGCCTGCGGGGGAAGGCCCTGAACGGGGCGGCGCAGGACCGGCCTGAACCTGCCGGGAATGGGGGCGGTCTCCTGCCCACCGCAGTCGGAAACGACGCGCCCGGAATGGGGCTGTCCTTTGAGCCGTGCGAAGCCTCCTTCCGCACGCCGGGGCGGGAGAGAGCTCCGGAGGTGGGGGAGACCGGGTCTGCAGGGAACCGGGACAGCCTCCCGCTCTCCGTAGCGGGGAGCGCCGCGTCCGAAGTCGGGGCGTCTTCAAAGCCGTCTGAATTCCTCTCCCCCCTGCGGAGAGAGGGTCTGCGGGAGGCGACGCAGGAGAAGCCCGCATCCGCCGGGAACAGGGGCAGCCTCCTGCCCAGCGCAGCGGAGAGCTCCGCGCTTGGTATGACATCACCTTCCGAGCCGCCCGAAGCCTCCTTCCGCACGCAAGGGCGGGCTGGGATGCCAGAGGTGGGGGAGCTCGTCCCCGCCGGTCATGGGGATGACCTTCCGCTGATCTCGGCGAGGAGCTGCGCGCCTGGAATGGAGCTGCCTTCCGAGCCGTCTGAACCCCTCTCCCGCCAGCGGGGGAGAGGGCTGGCGCCGGCTGAGCGGGACGTAAGCCTTTTCCCACCGGAGTGTCGGCTTCCGCCATCAGCCGCAGGGGGGCTCCCTCTGTGCGCGGAGGGGAGCGCTTCGGATGGGGGCGGGCAAAGCCCTCTCTCGCTTGCGGGGGCGGGGTGGGAGGAGGCTGGCCCGCTTGCGGCGGAGGGCCGTGGCCCGGGGCGACGGGACGGGGCTCCCACTCGGCGCAGGGATGGATGGATGGGCGGCCGGGCGGCGCTCCGGGCCGATGACGAGCCGGATCTTGCCGGCCCGGCCCGGCCGCTGCGCCTGCTGGACAAGCCGGAGCCGGTGGAGGCGGTGGCCGAGGTGCCCGATGGCCCGCCCATCCGCTTCCGCTGGCGCCGGGTGAACCATGTGGTGGCGTGCGCCGAGGGGCCGGAGCGCATCGCCGCCGAATGGTGGCGCGCGGGTGCCGAGCCGCCCGCTCGCGATTATTTTCGGGTGGAGACGGCTGCGGGCCATCGCTTCTGGCTGTTCCGCGCGGGCCTTTATGGCGAGGGCGGCAAGCCGGCCTGGTTCATCCACGGCCTGTTCGGGTGAGCGCCATGGATTCGTCAATGGATTCATCGCCGAACCGGTCCGCGCCACCGCAAGTGCCCGCCGTCGGGCCGGTCGTGCGCCTGCCGGAGCATCGCGCGGCCCGTCATCGCCCGCCTCCGCCATCGCGCCCGCTGGCGCCGGATTTCGTGGAGCTGGCCGTCACCACCAATTTTTCCTTCCTGCGCGGTGGTTCCCATCCCGAGGAATATGTGGCGGCGGCGCAGGCGCTCGGCCATCGCGGCATCGGCATCGCCGATCGCAACACCCTGGCCGGGGTGGTGCGGGCCCATGCCAAGGCCAAGGCGCAGGGCTTTCCCCTGGCGGTGGGCGCGCGCCTCGTCTTCGCCGACGGCACGCCCGACATCCTCGCTTATCCGCGTGACCGGGCCGCCTATGGCCGTCTGTGCCGCCTGCTCACCACCGGCAACATGCGGGCGGAAAAGGGCGATTGCATCCTGACCCTGGACGATCTCCTGGCCTGGGCGGAGGGGCTCAACCTGGTGGTGATGCCGCCGCGCCGGCTGCCCCGGGCCTTCGCGCCCTTCCTCGCCGGCCTGAGGGCGGCTGCGGGGGGCTGGCTGTGGCTCGCCGCGCCGGTCACCTTCCGGGGCGACGACGCCCGCCGCCTCGCCCGGCTGAAGGCGCTGGCCGCCGAGGCGGGCCTCCCGCTCCTCGCCACCCTGGACGCGCTCTATCACGATGCCGACCGGCGCCCGTTGCAGGACGTGCTCACCGCCATCCGCCACCATGTGAGCCTGGACGAGGCGGGCACGCGCCTTGCCGCCAATGGCGAGCGGCACCTGAAGCCGGCGGCGGAGATGGCCCGCCTCTACCGTGCCTTGCCGGAGGCGGTGGAGGAGAGCCATGTCTTCTTCAAGAGCCTGAATTTCTCCCTCGATCAGCTGAAGCCCAGCTATCCGCGCGAGGTGCGGGAGGGTTTTTCCAGTCCCCAGGCGGCGCTGGAAGCCCTGACCTGGGCGGGTGCGGCCGCCCATTATCCCGATGGAGTGCCGGACAAGGTCATCAAGGCGCTGGACCATGAGCTGGACCTCATTGGCCGCCTCTCCTACGCGCCCTATTTCCTCACGGTGCACGAGATCGTGGGGTTCGCGCGCGGGGCGGGCATCCTGTGCCAGGGGCGCGGCTCGGCGGCCAATTCGGCGGTGTGCTTCTGCCTCGGCATCACCGACGTGGACCCTATGCGCACCGAGCTCTTGTTCGAGCGCTTCATCTCGGAGGAGCGCGGCGAGCCGCCGGATATCGACATCGATTTCGAGCACGAGCGGCGCGGGGAGGTACTCTCCTTCATCTATCGCCGCTACGGCGCCGCCCATGCCGGGCTCACGGCCACCACCACCACCTATCGCTCGCGCTCGGCGGTGCGGGAGGTGGGGCGGGCGTTCGGCCTTTCGGAAGATCTGGTGGGCGCGCTCGCCGGCACCATCTGGGGCTGGTCGTCGGGCGGGGTGAAGGCGGAGGAGGCGCGCCGGCTCGGCCTCGATCCCGATGAGCCCCGGCTTGCCCGCGTGCTGGAATTGACGAAGGCCCTCATCGGCTTTCCGCGCCATCTGTCCCAGCATGTGGGCGGCATGGTGGTGACCCATGAGCGGCTCGACGAGATCGTGCCCCTCACCCGCTCCGCCATGGAGGAGCGGCCCATCATCGAATGGAACAAGGATGACATCGAGGTCATCGGCCTGCTCAAGGTGGACATCCTGGCCCTGGGCATGCTGACGGCGGTGAAGAAATGCTTCGGCCTGCTGGAACGCCATTATGGGCTGGAGATGACGCGCATCGGCGACGTGCCGGCGGAGGATGAGCGGGTCTATGCCATGCTGAAGCGCGCGGATTCCATCGGCGTGTTCCAGGTGGAGAGCCGGGCCCAGCAGACCATGCTGCCCCGCCTCAGGCCCGAGCGTTTCCAGGACCTGGTGGTGGAGGTGGCCATCGTGCGGCCCGGCCCCATCCAGGGCGGCATGGTGCATCCCTATCTGCGGCGCCGGCAGGGGCTGGAGCCGGTGGACTATCCCTCGCCCGAGCTGCGGGAGGTGCTGGAATCCACCCTCGGCGTGCCGCTGTTCCAGGAGCAGGCCATGCGCATCGCCATGGTCGGCGCCGGCTTCTCGGCGGGGGAGGCCGATGCCCTGCGGCGGGCCATGGCCACCTTCAAGCGGGTTGGCACCATCCACACCTTCCACGCCAAGCTCATCACCGGCATGCTCCAGCGGGGCTATACGCGCGAATTCGCGGAAAGCCTATGGAAGCAGATCGAGGGCTTCGGCTCCTATGGCTTCCCGCGCTCCCATGCGGAGAGCTTCGCCCTCATCGTCTATTGCTCGGCCTGGCTGAAGTGCCACTATCCGGATGTGTTCGCGGCCGGGCTCATGAATGCCTGGCCCATGGGCTTCTACGCCCCCGCCCAGCTGGTGCGCGACGCCCGCGAGCATGGGGTGGAGGTGCGCCCCGTGGACGTGAACGCCTCCCATTGGGACCACACCTTGGAGCCGGAGGCCGCGCCGTTGCCGCTTCCCCTGCCGGAGCATGGAGGCAGCCTCGCCGCGCGCATGGCCGTGGAGCGGACCGCGCCGAGGGATGGAGCCCCGCAGCCCCCGACCCTGCCGGATGTGGCCAGGGGGCGCGAGGCCCTCGGGATGGGGGCGGCCGACGGGCCCGGGGCATCGGCCCGGCTGAATTCGCGCCATGGGGAGATGGCGGGCGACATCCATTCCACCCATGCGCTGCGCCTGGGTTTCCGGCAGGTCGAGGGGCTGCGGGAGGAGGAGATGGCGCGCCTCGTGGCGCGGCGTGGGGCGGGCTACGATTCGGTGCGTGATGTCTGGCTGCGCACAGGCCTGCCGCCTTCCACCCTGGAGAAGCTGGCCGATGCCGATGCCTTCCGCGCCTTCGGTCTCGACCGGCGGGCCGCGCTCTGGGCGGTGAAGGGCCTGCGCCGCTCCGGCGACAAGGACGACCTGCCGCTATTCCGCGCGGCTTCATCGCCTGCCAGCCCGTCACCCGCCGCGCCCTTTCTTGAGCATGAGCCGGAGGTGGACCTGCCGGTGCTGCCGCCGGGGGCGCAGGTGGTGGCGGACTATCGCCACATGAAGCTGTCCCTGAAGGCCCATCCGCTCGCGTTCTTGCGCCCCGAGCTGCGGCGGCGCGGGGTGACGCCGGCGGCCGATTTGCCCGGGATGAAAAGCGGGCAGAGGCTGACCTTGGCCGGGCTGGTGCTGGTGCGCCAGCGGCCGGGCACGGCCAGCGGCGTCATCTTCATGACCCTGGAGGACGAGGCGGCCTGGGCCAATGTCATCGTCTGGCCGCGTGTGTTCGAGGCGTTTCGTCCGCAGGTGCTGGGGGCGCGGCTGGTGATGGTGCGCGGCAAGCTTCAGAACGAGCAGAGCGTGATCCACCTGGTGGCGGAAAGCGTGGAGGATTGGAGCCACCTTCTGGAGCATCTGGGTGAAGCCGGCGTCGATGCACCCGACCGCCTCATGCCCCATGGTCCCATGCCCCATGGTCCCATGCCCCGCGAGCATCCCGGCTCCGCCATGCCGAAGGGGCGGAATTTCCACTGACGTCGCCTTCCCTTGCCCCCCTGTATGCCGACAGGGGAGGTGAATATTTTTCAGAGTGAGGATGTCTTTTTCCTATAAAGAAAAATAGGCTGAAGCTTCAGTGAAAGAGGATAAGGGCGGCGTAGCGGGCTTCCCACTCGTCTGCGGGCGGCTTGCCGCTTGCGTGGCGGCCATCCGGTCCTGTTTCCTGGAATGCGGGGGACCTCCTCCCGCCGATCTCGCCGCGAGCCCTGCCGCCCATGAGCTATCTTTATCTCGCCATCGCCATCGTCGCCGAAGTGATCGCCACCTCCGCCCTCAAGTCCACGGAGGGTTTCACCCGGCTGGTGCCCTCGCTGGTGGTGGGCCTCGGCTATGTGGTCGCCTTCTATTGCCTGTCGATCACCGTGCGGGAACTGCCGGTGGGCGTCGTCTACGCCATCTGGTCGGCGGTGGGCATCGTGCTCGTGGCGGGCTTCGCCTGGATCTATTACGGGCAGGCGCTGGACCTGCCGGCGATCCTCGGCCTCGGCCTCATCATTGCCGGGGTGGCGGTGGTGAACCTGTTCTCCAAGACCATGGCCCATTGAGGGGCGCCGGCCTGGTCGCACCGGGCGCCGGCGCACGAAAAAAGGCGGCGCCTTGCGGCACCGCCTTCTTTCTCTCAACGGACTTGTTGTCCTGGCTGGCTTTCCGGCTTCAGGAGCCGGTGGCTTCCAGCTCGCGCACGTCGTTGGCCGGCATGAACATGCCGAACAGCCGCCCGGTGGCGAGGCGCTGGGCCTGCAGCACGGCACCCGCCATGCCCTGAGCGTCCGCCGCCGCTTCCCGCGCCAGGGACATGGCGGTGGGGAAGGGGGCCTTCAGCTCCGCCACCACCTCATCGGTGTCGAAGCTGAGATCGGCATCGAACTTGCGGGCGATCTGCTGCATCCGGCGGTTCTGTGCCAGGCAGTTCAGGCACAGGGTGCGGATGCCGCGATTGCGCGCCGCGAGAATCACACGCTCCAGCAACAGGGTGCCGAGGCCGTGGTTCTGGAATTCCCGTTCCACGCTGAACGCGGCTTCGGCTTCTCCGGGCAGCACGTCGCCCATGGGGTAAAGCTCCGCCGCGGCTCTCAGCGTGCCGTCAACGAAATAACCGTGAACGATTGCACCGGTACGGAACGCCCGCGCCGCATATCGCTCAATGAACTCGGCAGACACCGCTGAGCCGAATCTGAAACGCCGGCTCTCCACATCGAGCCTGAGAAGGTGATCCTTGAAGATCTCCGCTTCCCCGGCCCAAAGCTTGCGGATGATGCCCGGTGTGACCTGATCGGTCATATTGGTCTCCAGACTTGGCGTCTTGAAGCCCTCCGGTTCCTCCAGCGCCGAAAATTATGTGCAGCGCAGCAAAGGTCAAGGGTGCTGACGTTAACCTTTAGGTAAGAAAGTTCTTCCCTACGGGGGCGATGAGTGGCAAACCGTTGCAATTGCAGGCCCTGTGGCTGCTATGCGCCATTTGCAGAACCGTCACGACCTGACGGCGGGCATGCGCCACCATTCAGCCGTGATCATCTCACGGAAGGGAATTCAATTTACCTTCCTGCACCAATATGGCCCTGAAATCATTGACATTGGTCAATGTGGGGCCGGTCATCACCAGCTGGTCGAGATTTTCGAAAACGCCATGGGCATTGTGGTCGGCCAAGGCGGCCGGGATATCGAGGCCGATCTCCCGCGCGAGGGCGAGGGTGTGCGAATCGCTCCAGGCACCGGCATTGTCCTGTGTCCCGTCAATGCCGTCCGTATCGCAGGCGAGGGCGGAAATGCCGGGCGCGCCGCCCAGCGCGGCCGTCAGAGCGAGCAGGAATTCCGCATTGCGTCCGCCCCGGCCGCACCCGCGCCCGCCGAGGGTCACTGTCGTCTCGCCGCCGGAGAGCAGAACGCAGGGCGGCCGCGCCGGCAGGCCATGGGTGGCGGCTGACCGTGCGATCCCCGCCAGGGCGATGCCCACTTCGCGCGCCTCGCCCTCGATGGCATCCCCCAATATCAGTGGCGTGATGCCGAGCGCGCGGGCCTGCTCCGCCGCCGCCTGAAGGGCCATCAGCGGCGTGGCGATGAGGTGCAGCTCGCAGGCCGGTGGCAGCGGCTCCAGCCGGTTGGCGCGGATGGCCGCGGCGAGGGCGGGGGACGTTGGGATGCCATAGCGCGCCAGCAGCTCCAGCACCCCTTCCGGGTCGGAGGGCTCGGCAACAGTGGGGCCGGAGCCGATGATTGCGGGGTCATCGCCGGGCACATCGGAAATCAGGTAGGTGACGGATCGGGCGGGGGCGATGGCCGCCGCCAGCCGGCCGCCCTTCACCGCCGAGACCGCCTTGCGCACCCGGTTCATCACTCCGATGGGCGCGCCGGATGCCAGAAGCGCGGCATTGAGCGCCTGCTTGTCGGCCAGGGTGAGCCCCGGCGCGGGGGCGGTCAGCAGGGCCGAGGCGCCGCCGGAGATCAGCACCACGACGAGGTCGTCCACGCCCGCGCCGCGCGCCAGCTCCATCATGCGGCGGGTAGCCTCGCAGCCGGCCGCGTCGGGCACCGGATGGGCCGCTTCCACCACCTCGACGAAGCGCGTGGGACAGCTGTGGCCGTAGCGGGTGATGACGAGCCCCTCGCAAGGCCGGCCCCATTCCTCTTCGAACGCGCGGGCCATGCGCGCCGCCGCCTTGCCAGCGCCGAGCACCAGGGTGCGCCCCTGCGGCGCCGGCGGCAGCCGGCCCTTGAATTTGCCCTCGGGCAACGCCGCCTCCAGGGCCGCCTGGAACAGCGACAGCAGAATCTCTTTTTCCGCAGGCATGTTCCGCTCCTTGTCTGCAATCAACGCGCGAAATGCACGGACCAAATAACCCGCCCGGGCGCCGTGGATTAGACTTTCGTTCGAGATGGGTAAAAGATGCTGGCCTTTACGGAAAGAGCCGCTAGCTTCACTCTCAATTAACAACCACTAACGCTATAGGGAGAATGCCCATGCTCCGTGCACTCACGGCGGCCGTCGTGTCCGCACTGGTTTTGACGCCGGTGGCGGCCAAGGCCGAATTCGTCAATGTGCTCACCGGTGGTACCTCGGGCGTTTACTATCCGCTCGGCGTCGCCGTCTCCAAGCTCATCGGCGAGAAGGTGCCGGGCGCGCGGCCTTCGGTGCAGGCCACGAAGGCTTCGGTGGAGAATCTGAACCTGCTGCAGCAGGGCAAGGGCGAGGTGGGCTTCACCCTGGCCGACAGCCTCGCCGACGGCGCGGCCGGCAAGGAAGAGGCGGGCTTCAAGACCCCCCTCACCAAGGTGCGCGCCCTGGGCGGCATCTATCCCAATTACATTCAGATCGTCGCGGCCAAGGATTCCGGCATCAAGACCATCGCCGACCTGAAGGGCAAGCGCATCTCCGTGGGCGCGCCGCGCTCGGGAACCGAGCTGAACGCCCGCGCCATTCTGGGCGCCGCCGGCCTGAAATATGACGACATGGGCAAGGTTGAGTACCTGCCCTTCGCCGAATCGGTGGAGCTGATGAAGAATCGCCAGCTCGACGCCACCTTGCAGTCGGCCGGCCTGGGCGTCGCCTCCATCAAGGATCTGGCGAATTCGGTTCCGATCGTCGTGGTGGAGGTGCCCGCCGACGTGGTGGCCAAGATCGGCGCGCCGTATCTCTCCACCACCATTCCGGCCGGGACCTATGAAGGCCAGTCGGCGGACGTGGTGACTGCGGCGGTGCCCAATTTCCTGGTGACCCGTGCCGGCCTCAAGGACGAAGAGGTCTACGAGATCACCAAGGCCATCTACGACAATCTGCCGGAACTGGCCGCGGCCCATTCCGCCGCCAAGGGCATCAAGCTCGAGAATGCCATGAAGGGCTCGCCGGTGCCCTTCCATCCCGGCGCCGAGAAGTATTTCAAGGAAAAGGGCATCACGCCCTGATGTCCGCTCCGGTCCGCGGCGCCTGCCCATCATGAGCGCGTCGCCGCGGCCCAGCCTGCCGATGCAGGCACTGCCGGAGCCGCGGCGTTGTCATTGCCCGGGCAGGCCATGCCACCGGGTGAGTGCGACCGCAGGCCAACGCATTCGGTTGAACCACTTGAGGCTTCCAAGCGTTCCGCATGGCGGAGCGCTCGCGGGCTCCCCGGGGGTGAGAAGCCCGCGCTCCTCAAGCCGTGCTGCCGGTGGGGCGTCTTCGCCATGGGGACGCTCGCCGGGCAAAGCTATTCCGGTCGCCGCCACGTTTTCGTTTCCATCACGCCTGTTCTGAGTTCGAGCCGCCATGACGCAATCGCTCCACACGCCCACCACCAACCCGCCGGTGAGCCACGACATCAAGGATCCGAACCACGGCGCTGCGGTGGTTGTGGATGATTCGCTGCTCGACCTGACCTGGGGGCGTGGCTCCTGGGGCCGGGCGGTGTTCTGGATCGCCGTGCTCTTCTCCACCTTCCAGATCATCACCGCCGCCTGGAGCCCGCTGCCGAGCCAGATCGTGCGCTCGGTCCATGTGGGCTTCCTGCTGTTGGTGGTGTTCGCGATCGCCGGCAATCATCGGGAGGGTGCCAAGCGTTATGCCTTGTGGGGGCTGGGCATCGCCTCCTTCATCGTCGGCCTCTACCACTGGGTGTTCTATTCCGACCTCATCGCGCGGGCGGGCGATCCGTCCACCATGGACATCGTGGTGGGCACCATCGCGGTGATCCTGGTGTTCGAGGGCTCGCGGCGGCTCATGGGCTTCGCGCTGCCCGTCATCTGCGCCGGCTTCATCCTTTACGGCCTGTTCGGGCAATATCTGCCGCCGCCGCTGGACCACCGGCCCTATGACTTCGTGCAGGTGGTGGACCAGATGTTCCTCGGCACCGAGGGCATTTACGGCACACCCACTTATGTGTCCTCCTCCTATATCTTCCTGTTCATCCTGTTCGGCGCCTTTCTCGAGCGCGCGGGGATGATCCAGCTCTTCAATGATCTGGCCATGGGCACGGTGGGCCACTCGAAGGGCGGGCCGGCGAAGGTTTCGGTGATCTCCTCGGCGCTCATGGGCACCATCAATGGCTCGGGCGTGGCGAATGTGGTCACCACCGGCCAGTTCACCATCCCGCTGATGAAGAATTTCGGCTACAAGCCCGCCTTCGCCGGCGCGGTGGAGGCGACGGCCTCCATGGGCGGGCAGATCATGCCGCCGGTGATGGGCGCCGTGGCCTTCATCATGGCTGAGACCATCGATGTGCCCTATGCCACCATCGCCACGGCGGCGGTGATCCCGGCCTTCCTCTATTTCTTCACCGTGTTCGCCATGGTGCACCTGGAAGCGGGCAAGCACGGCCTCTCCGGCCTGCCCAAGGCCCAGTGCCCCAATGCCTGGCTGGCGCTTAAGAACCGCTGGTATCTGCTGCTGCCGCTGGGCGTGCTGGTGTGGCTGCTGTTCTCCGGCTACACGCCGCTGTTCGCCGGCACGGTGGGCCTGGCCTTGACGGCCCTCATCGTGCTGGGCACGCCGGTGGCGCGGGTGATCGGGCCCTATGGCCTGCGCGTGCTGTTCTGGATCGTGCTCGGCATCGCGGCCGCGAGCTTCCTCGAATACGGCATCAATGGCGTGGCGACGGCGGTGGCCGCGCTGGTGCTGCTGCTGCTGTTCGTGAAGGGCGGGCGCGAGACGCTGCGTATTTCCATCGAGAGCATGGCCGACGGCGCGCGCAACGCGCTGCCGGTGGGTATCGCCTGCGCCCTGGTGGGCACCATGATCGGCGTGTTCACCCTCACCGGCGTGGCCACCACCTTTGCCACCTTCGTGGTGGAAGTGGGCAAGAGCTCGCTGTTCCTCTCGCTGATCCTGACCATGATCGCCTGCCTCGTGCTCGGCATGGGGCTGCCCACCATCCCGAACTACATCATCACCGCCTCCATCGCCGGCCCGGCGCTGCTGGCGCTCGGGGTGCCGCTGATCGTCTCCCACATGTTCGTCTTCTATTTCGGCATCATGGCGGATCTCACCCCGCCGGTGGCGCTGGCCGCCTTCGCCGCAGCGCCCATCGCCGGCGCCTCGGGGCCGCTGATCGGCGTCACCGCCACCCGCATCGCCCTCGCGGGCTATGTGGTGCCCTTCATGGCGGTCTATTCTCCGGCCCTGATGCTGCAGGACGGCGACCCCATGTCCGGTGTCATCGGCTTCTGGCCGGCGGTGATCTATGTGGTGGTGAAGGCGCTTCTCGCCATCATCCTGTGGGCGGGCACCGCCACCGGCTACCTACTGTCGCCGCTCAATGTGATGGAGCGGGTGTGGGCGTTCGCGGCGGCGGCACTGCTCATCGCCGCCCTGCCGTTGTCCGATGAGGCGGGCTTTGCCGCCTCCATCGCCTTCCTGGCCTGGCACGTCTGGCGCTCCCGCGCCCGGGCGGCCACGGCCTGAGCGCGATGGGCCTCGTCGCCTGCCTGGCGGCCGGGGGGCAGATGGTGCGGCTTGCCGCCATCTTCACCCTGGCCTGGACCCATTCGGTGCAGAAGAGCGAGTGGCGCGAGACCTGGCGGGCGACCCCCGAGGGCCTCGTGCTCACCGAGGTTCGGGTGCAGGGATCGGGCGCGGGCATGGAGCCGCCCGAGGATTCGGTGCTGGAGGGCGGCTTTTATGTCGCCCACCCGCGCCTGCCGCCGCAGAAGGATGTGCTGCTGCGGCGCTCCGGCGCCACCGCCGATTGGCGGGTGTGCATGGGCGACACCTGCCGCCCCATGGGGGGCTTGGTGCCGCCCGAGGCGGACCCCGTGCGCCTCACCACCTGCGAATGAGGCGGGAACCTCCCGGTCCAGATTCGCAATTCAACGCCCGGCCAAAATGCTCTAAGGGAAGAGGGCGTCCCCCTTTTCGGCGACGCGTCAGCATCACAGATGAGCCGTTGCCGCCATGGGTGAACCCGTTGTCGAAACGCCGCGCGCCATGAGCGACGCCGCCTATTACCTCCTGGCCGTCCTGGTGGGCACTGTCGCGGGCGCGGTCGGCGCCGCGTTCCACCTGCTCTACGCCTATGCCATGGAATGGCCGGCGCTGGTGCTGCCTTATTTCGAGGGGCCGGAGGTGCTGGCGGTGCTCGCCGCGGTGTCCGCCGCCATGGTCCTGGTGTCGGTGCTTTTGGTGCGCACCTTCGCGCCCGAGGCGGCCGGTTCCGGCGTGCAGGAAATCGAAGGCGCGCTCGACGGGCAGCGCGAGGTGCGCTGGAAGCGCATCCTGCCGGTGAAGTTCGTGGCTGGCATCCTGTCGCTGGGCTCGGGCCTGGTGCTGGGGCGCGAGGGGCCGACTATCCACATGGGCGCCTCGGTGGCCAAGGCGGTGGGAGACGGGTTCGTTCTGGGCGTGCGCGATGGTCGCGGCCTGCTCGCGGCCGGTGGCGCGGCGGGCCTGGCCGCCGCCTTCAACGCGCCGCTCGCGGCCATCCTGTTCGTGATCGAGGAGACGCGGCGGCAGTTTCCATATGGCCTGCGCACCTATAGCGCGGTGATCATCGCGTCGGTGGTGAGCGCCATCGTCACCGAGATCATCGGTGGCACCGCGCCCATGATGGCGCTGGAAACCACGGAGATGCCGTTCTGGCTGATGCCGGCCTTCGCCGGCCTCGGCGTGCTGCTGGGCGCGCTGGGCGTGATCTTCAACTGGGCCGTGGTGGCGGCGCTGGAGCTGTCGCGCAAGATCGGCCTGAAGGCGTCGCCTTATCTGGTGCCCCTGGTGGTGGGCGCGGCCATTGGCCCGCTCCTGGTGCTGCGCCCCGAGGCCACCACCGGCGGCGAGGCGCTGGCGGTTTCGCTCGCCACCCATCATCTGCCGCTTCTCACCATGGCGGTGATCGTGGTGGTGCGGTTCGTCATGACCATGGCGAGCTATTCCACCGGCGTGCCCGGCGGCATCTTCGCGCCGATCCTGGCCCTCGCCACTTCGGCGGGCATCCTGTTCGCCATGCTGCTGGAGCTGGCGCTGCCACTGCCTCCCGGGGCCATCATGGCGTTCGGCGTGGCGGCCATGGGCGGCCTGTTCTCCTCCACCGTCCGCGCCCCGCTGGTGGGCATGGTTCTGGTGGCGGAGCTGACGGGTGGCTACAATCTGATGATCCCGGTCATCATCACCTGCGTGTGCGCCAACGTGGTGGCCGAAGCCCTCGGCGGCAAGCCCATCTACGAGGTGCTGCTGGAGCGCACCCTGCTCCTGGCCGGCAAGACCCCGCCCAAAGCGCCGGAAGACGAGCCGATCGGCGGCTGGGACGAACGCGAGCGGCGTTCCCCCGAAGCGGGCGCCGGCGCGCCGCGCGCCTGATCCCGGAGGCAGGGGCGGTAATCCGACCCTTTCGAGGGCGGGGCATTTGGAGGCGATCCGTGAGCGCTCGCGGATCGCGTCAGCCATTGGTTTAGGACCGACACGGCCTACGCTTCTGGCGGGTGAGCCGGCAAAGCTGTCCCCATCTCACGGCAGCAGGGACATTCGTGAACTCATGAGGTGTTCGCGTGTTCTCGACGTACGCCGGGGCCGCCTCGCTGGAAAGCGCACCCCTTGGTGGCTCAGAACAGACGGGCGTCCGTCTCTGCGAGGATTTCCGGCATGCGGGGGCCGTTGAGCACCTCGAACTCCACCTCCCGCTGGTGGGTGAGGGGGTCGCGCGCGGTCAGCGGGTCGTCCACATGGCCGGGATGCACCATGACCAGCCCACCGTCCGGCAGGCCTTTCAGGAAATGGGCCAGGAGCGGCGCGAAATCGTGGTCGGCGCCGAAGTCGTAGGCGCCCGCGAACGCGCTGTTGGTGGACAGGCCAATGCGCGCCGCCGCGCGGGCAAAGCCGTGGCCGAAGGCGCCGATGAGCCGCCCCTTGATATCAAGCCCGACGAGCGCGGCGGAAGCCGGCTCCACATTGCGCAGCCAGGCATTGGGGGCGTGGCGATGGGTGGCTTTGAGCACCGCCGCGCGAATGACCGGTAGCACATGCACATGCTGGTGGCCGTCCACATGGTCCGGCGGCCGGCCGAACGCGCGCTCGAAGGCGAGGAACTGGGCTTCCACCTCCGCCGCCACGGCGGCCCGGTCAAGGCGGCCGGTGAAGGCGCGCGCCACCAGCTCGCGCAAGGGGGGCAGGTTGCCGCCGTCGGTCCAGGGCGTCAGCGGGGCGGTGCCGCCGGTGAGGGTGATGTGAAGCCCCACGCTCACACGCTTGCCGCCCACGGTCTCGTCCAGCCGGCGGGCTTCCTCCGCAAGGCCCGAGAACACGGTCATCACCGAGGTGGCGTTGATGCGGCGCTCCTCGATCAGCCGGCGGATGGCCGCCGACACGCCGGGCGCAATGGCATAATCGTCCGCGCAGATGGTGACGTGCTTCACGACTGCACCCCCGCCACCCGCAGCGGTGCTTCCGTTGCCGGCGGCGCGGCCTGGACCTCGGCGGGCGTGAGGGTGTGCTCGGCCACGAAGTAGACCGGCCGCGCCTTGATCTCGGACAGGATGCGGGCGACGTATTCGCCCATCAGCCCCATCACCAGCAGCTGCGCGCCGCCGATCACCATGATGCCCACCACCAGCGAGGGATAGCCGGGCAGCGGAATGCCCCAGAACAGGCGCTCCAGCACGATCCAGGTGCCATACAGCAAAGCGAGCCCGGCCAGGATCGCCCCGCACAGGGCCGCAAGACGCAGCGGCGCCGGCGAGAACGAGGTCAGCGCCTCCATGGACAGGCCGAGCAGGCGCAGGAAGTTGAAGGAGGAGGAGCCGTGGGCGCGCGCCTCCGGCTGGTAGGGCACGGCCACCTGGCGGAAGCCCACCCAGCTCGACAGGCCCTTGAAGAAGCGATTGCGCTCCGGCATCCGGCGCAGGGCTCCGGCGGCGCGCGGAGAGAGGATGCGAAAGTCGGCGGCATCTTCCGGAATGGAGCTGGAGGAGCCGAAGTTCAGCAGCCAATAAAAGCCACGCACGAAGGTGCGGCGGGCCACCGGCTCGTCGAGCCGGTTCGACTTGACCGCATAGGCCACGTCATAGCCTTCGTCCTTCCACAGGCGGACGAAGGTGGGGATCATCTCCGGCGGATGCTGGCCGTCCGCGTCCATGAACAGCAGGGCGTCGCCGCGGGCATGGTCGAGGCCGGCCATGAGGGCGGCTTCCTTGCCGAAATTGCGCGACAGCGCCACCACCTGCACGTCGAGACCGAGCGCGGGCAGGGCGGCCGCGAGGCTCGCGCTGCCATCGCGGCTGCCATCGTCCACATAGACGATTTCCATGCGCAGGCCGCGGGCCTGCGCCTCGGCCCGCGCGGCGCGGCACAGCCGCTCGTGGAAATGGGCGAGGCCGGCAGCCTCGTTATACACCGGGACGACGATGCTGAGATCTGGGGTCATGGGCTGGCCAGTGTCGGCGGAGGCGACGGGATGGAGTGGTCTAAATCCGGCGAGCGGGGAAGAGTACGAATTTTTTTGCATGACGGTGGAACCTGTCTTCCCACCCGGCGTTTCCTTATCAGCGCGGTCGCGCCCCCCAACCAGACCGTGCATGGCGCGGTCGTCTTTCCCCCAGAGACGGCCGCGCCGCCGCATTCGGCTCGTGCATCATGAGTGTCAGTCATGTCGGCCTCGGCAGCTGTGCCTGCCCTTTCAAGGGGAAGCGGCGGCGCCGCGATGGGGGCTCCGCGCTTGAGCTACATCAAGACCCGAGACTTTGGGCGAGTTTAGGGTAATGTCGCGACGCTTAAACGGCTGAACGAGGGCCTTCGGTCATGATTCGCGACATATTGGTCAATCTGGCGCAAGGCGTCGAACGGGACGCGGCCGCAGAGTACGCGGCAAGCCTCGCGGTCGAATTCGGCGCGCACCTGACGGGCCTGTCGGTGGCGTACGAGATCGATGTGCCACCCTTCTACATGGGTGCCCTTCCGACCGACTTCATCGACGCCCAGGTGCTGGAAAATCAGGCTTCGGCGGAAAAGGCGTCCACGCGGCTCGAGGAGATCGCCAGGGCTGCCGGCATCCCGCATCAGGTGCGCACCATGGCCGCCTCGCTGGGCGTGGCCGCCAACAGCTTTGCCCGCATGGCGCGCCTGTTCGACGTGACGGTGGTGGCTCAGCCCGACCCCGATAAGCCGGGGCCGGAAGAGCTGCTGGCCGAGACCGTGCTGCTCGAATCGGGCCGCGCCGTGCTGGTGGTGCCCTACATCCAGACCAAGCCGTTCTCGGCTGAGCACGCCGTGGTGGCCTGGGACGGCAGCCGGGCCTCGGCCCGCGCCCTGGCGGAGGCGCTGCCTCTTCTGCACCGGACCAAGGTGGTGGAGATCTTCCGCGTGGTCACGGACGGCGCCAACGGCGAGGATGAGGAAGGCGCCGAGGTGGCCCGCCATCTGGCCCGCCACAACCTCGACGCCCAGATTCGCCGCCTGCCGGTGAAGAGTGGTGATTCGATCTCCGCGGCCATCCTCAACGAGGTGTCCGACCGCGGCTCCGATCTCGTGGTGATGGGTGGCTATGGCCATTCGCGCCTGAAGGAGATGGTGCTGGGCGGCGTTACCCGTGAGATCCTCGAGAGCATGACCGTTCCGGTCCTGATGGCCCACTGAGGCGTGCGCGCCTGCGTCGTCGGTCCGCTTTGGGCCGGCGCCGCAGGCGAAAGCATGAGTCAATGCCGTCCGGCGGTGCGGCCTGCCGGAGTGTGCATGGGGCCTGTTCTCTCGCGCCACCGTCTGCCCGGCGGCTCCCGCGGTTGAGTCGCGCGTTGGCTGCTGGCGGAAGCCGTCGCGGGCGCTGTCTCTATTCCGCTCGCAACGGATGCCCTTCGAGAGGGGGAGCGTCCCGTCGGCATGCGCCTCGGAAGCACTTTCGTGACCGAGGGCGGGTGTTCAGGCGGTGGCCTTAAACGGTCCGCCCTGCAAGACAGCTTCCGCGCACGCCCCGGCGCCGCGCGCGGGAGGTTGTGGCTGCCCCGAAGCGGCCTGGATCTTCCTTTCAGCCGGCGCAAGGCAAACCGTTGTCTGCGGAAAACGCCGTTGCTCTCCAGCATGGTTCGTGGCCGGGCCAGCGCTCTGCGCCCATCGCGCGATCGACAGGACGTGCCGCAAACGATCCACGCGCGCAGGCGGAGCCGCTCTGCCTGCCATGGTCGCCCGAGCGGAGGGCGGGGACAGCATAGACCGGGGTTGAAAAGTGCGCGCCCCGCCGGGCGAAGGCCGGCCCCGCTTTTCTGTCGGCTCGCTTACAGCCGATGATATCCATATGGTTGTGTTCGGGGTTGGTGCCACTTCCCAAAAGCCGGACCTGCTGCTGAAGGGGGCGCGACAAACGTCCGTCTGTCGCGCGGGCTGAGCGTGTCCCAGGCATCCCCGCCGCCAGTCGCCCATGCGGCGAGTTGGGAAAGCACCGGCGGGGCGAAAAGGCCCCGCGGCGAGGGGCGCTGCGTCCGCGTTCTGGTGGCTCGCCCGCAACGGGCAGGAGCTTCTTCTGGTCGTGCTCGAAGTTGGAGAGGTTTGCCGAAAGGCCGGACCTGCTGGTGGACCGGGAACCGGAGCCGACCGCCTGTCGCAGGCATTATGCTGTCGTTTATGCGCGCGGCGCGGTGGGGAAAGTGCGGTCCGGGGCGAAAAGGCGACTCATCCTGGGTTGAGGCATTTCCGCGCTCTGGCGGCTCGCGTGCGCTACTGGTTTGCTGGCGGTCTTCGTAAGAAGGCGGAGACGTCTTCCGAAAGCCGAGCTTGATGCTCACGTGAGCCAGGGCGGTGCGGATCTGCGGCTCAGTGCCCTGCCGGAGAGATGGCCGGCGGCCCCCACGATATTCCCCTCGCTCTCAGGCCCCGCTCATCAAGGGGCGGGCAGGCGCGACCAGGGCAGGATGAAGCGCTCGCCGTGGCGCTCGCCGATCTCCACCCGCACCCCATAGGCGGCCTCAAGGCGTTCCGGCGTCATGACCTCTGCCGGCGTGCCGCAGGCGAGCACGCGTCCGGCACGCAGCAGCGCCACCCGGTCGCAGAAGCGCGCCGCCAGCGTCAGATCGTGCAGCACCACCACCACCGTTTGCCCGGCGCGCGCCTGGCGGCGCAGCACGTCCATCACATGGAGCTGGTGATAGGGGTCGAGCGCGGCCACCGGCTCGTCCGCGAGCAGGGCGCGGCCTTCCACCGCCAGCGCCCGTGCCAGGAGCACGCGCATCTTCTCGCCGCCCGAAAGGCTGCCGGAGGCGCGGCCGGCGAAGTCCGCGATGTCGGCGGCGGCCATGGCGCGGGCGACGGCGGCGGCGTCCACTTCCGGGGGCGTGCCGTGGGGCAGCCGGCCCAGGGCGACCACGTGCTCCACCGGCATGGGCCAGTGGATGCGCCCGCTCTGAGCCAGATAGGCCAGCTCCCGCCCCAGGGCTCGCCGGCCCAGCCTTTCCGCCGGGGCGCCGTCATAGAGCACCGCGCCGCTGGCGGTTTCCTGAAGGTGGGCCATGGCGCGCAGAAGGGTCGTCTTGCCGGCGCCATTGGGGCCGAGCAGACCCAGCAGTTCGCCCGGGCGCGCGACGAGGTCCACGCCCTCCAGCACCAGGCGCGAGCCACGGCGAACCGAAATGCCACAGGCGGTGATGATCATGCCGGCATCCTCAATCGGTTTCCGTGCCCAGCCGGCGCAGCAGCAGCAGGAAGAAGGGCGCGCCGATGAGGGCCGTCACGACGCCCAGCTTGAGTTCCGGTCGGCTGGGAATGAGGCGCACCAGCACATCGGCCCCCAGCGTCAGCGCGGCGCCGGCAAGGGCGCTCACCAGCAGCAGGCGGCCCGGCCGATGGCCCACCAGAGGGCGCAGCAGGTGCGGCACCACCAGCCCCACGAAGCCGATGGTTCCGGACACGGCCACCGAGGCTCCCACCATGGCCGCCGTTCCGGCAATGGCCAGCAGGCGCAGGCGCGGCAGCGAGAAGCCCAGGCTCTCGGCGGTTTCCTCCCCCAGGGTCAGGGCGTCCAGCCCGCGCGCTGTGGACAGCACCAGCGCCGCGCCCACCAGGATGAAGGGCAGCGCCAGCATCACGTGCTGCAGGCTGCGATCCGCGAGGGATCCCATCAGCCAGAAGACGATTTCCAGCGTGGCATAGGGGCTGGGGGAAAGGTTCAGCGCCAGCGCGGTCAGGGCGCCCGCCAGGCTGTTGAGCGCGACGCCGGCGAGAATAAGAGCCGTGGTGGACGCCCCGCGCCGGGCGAGGGCGAGCAGAACGGCGGTGGCAAGGCCCGCGCCCACCAGCCCGCCCAGGGGCAGGGCGAGGGAAAACAGCGCCGCCGCGCCGAAATAAAAGGCGCTCACCGCGCCCAGCGCCGCCGCCCCCGACACGCCCACCACGCCCGGGTCCGCCAGGGGATTGCGCATGAGCCCCTGCAGCGCCGCTCCCGTGAGCCCCAGGCTGGCGCCGACCATGAGTCCCAGCAGCGCGCGCGGCAGCCGCAGCTGCACCAGCACCAGGGCATCGAGCCCCTCGCGGCCGGCCAGGAGGTCGTTGATCGCGAGGTTCCAGTGGATGGGGGCGTAGCCGATGGCCAGCGACAGGGCGAACAGGCCCAGCGTCAGCCCGCTCAGAAGGCTCATGAGCAGCGGCTGCGGCAAAGCCGCGCCGGTGGCGGCACCGTCGTTCATCATCGTGTCCGCGTGGTGGCGGGGGCCGCGGCCAGGGCGCCGGCGGCGCCGTGGGCGGCTTGGGACAGGCGCGCGAAGGCTTCGCCCAATTGCGGTCCCACACAGGCCCACAGCCGCGTCGGCACCTGGGCGGTGCGCCCGCCGGCCATGGCGTCCTTCACGGCGGGATGCTGCATCATTTCACGGGCGAGGGAGGGAGCGGCATTGGGCTCGTCATCCACCACCAGCACGTCCGGGCGGGCGGTGATGATCTCTTCCAGCGAGAGCTGGCCTAGCTTGTCGGGCGAGAGGCGGGCGGCCACATTGTCGAGGCCGGCGCGGCGCATGAGATCGTCGGCGAGGCTGGCGCGGCCCACCGTGAAGCCGTTGGGGCGCAGCACCACGGCGCGTGGCGCCGGGCCGGGCGGCGGCGGCGCGGATGCAATCGCTTGCTCGATTTCGCGCACCATGGCCTCGCCTTTCTCGGGCACGCCGAGGCGGGCGGCCACGGCGCGGATCTGGGCGTAGGCCTCCTCCAGGCTGGAGGGGGTCGAAAGCTCCATCACCGGAATGCCGAAGCGCTGCAGGAGCGAGACTGTGCTGCGGGTGGTGAAGGCGCCGGCAATGACCAGGTCTGGTCCCAGCGGCACCACCTCTTCCGCCAGGCCCCGATTGGCGGGGATGCCGGCCGCCAGATCGGTGACCGTGGAGCTCACCGGGTCGGTGGCAAGGCTGGTGACGGAAAGCGCGGCGCCCTTGGGGGCAAGGCGCAGCACCAGTTCGTCGGCGCACAGGTTCAAGGAGACGATGCGGCGCGGTGGCGCCTCGCGCGCGGCGGGAGAGGCTGTCTCCCCGCCTGCGGCGGGCCCTGCAATGGCCAGCGCGAGCGCGGTGGCGATCAGGCTGCGCGCCCACCTCCGGCCCGCGGCGCGCGCGAAGAACGGGGGGAGGGGGCGGGCTTCGGTCAAGGGCGGAGCATCCTCAATAGGTCAGCTTCAGGCCGGCATAGGCGGCCATGCCCGGGGCGAGCCAACCATTTGGATTCTCGTACGTCTCATCGAACAGATTGTCGATGCGCCCGAACACCTTCACGTTCTCGTTGACCGTGTAGTTCGCCGCCACGTTGAAGATGGTGTAGCCCGGCTGCTTTACGTAGGCGAAGGTCGTGCGATCGATGTCCCACCAGTCGGAGAGGTAGATCAAGGTGGCCGTGAGGGTCAGCGGGTCCACCGGCTGCCAGTTGACCGCCACCGACACCTTGTCCTTCGGCCGGCGCAGGGGCGCGCAGGTGTCGAGGCCCGTGGGGGCGCAGGAGCCGGGCGAAACCCCGTCTTCCGGATGGCCGACCGTATTGGTGTAAGTGTAGTCCGCGCGCACCGAGAAGTTATCGGTGACCTTCACGGCCACGAAGGTTTCCCAGCCGTCCGATGTGACGCTGGCAATGTTGGCATTGGTCCAGACGTAGGGCGAAACCTGCACGGAATTGATTAGGTTCGTGATGTCGTTCTCGAAATAAGTGGCGCCGAAGCTGACGCGGTCCGCCCACAGGGCCTGCTCGAAGCCGGCGTCCCAGCCCGTGCTTTCCTCCGGTTCCAGATTGGGGTTGCCGCCCGAGGTGGAATAGAGCTGGTACAGGGTCGGGGCCTTGAAGCCGGTGCCGTAGGTCACCTTCAGCTTGGTGCCGGTTTCCGGGAACAGCAAGGCCGGGGCGAGGCGCCAGGTGGTGTGGTCGCCGAAATCGTCATTGCTGTCGTAACGCACATTGGCGGCCAGGAAGAGGCGCTCAAAGAAGGAGGATTGAAGCTGGAGGTATCCGGCCGTGTCGCCGGTGCTGGCATCCATGCTGGACCAAGCGCTTTCGCTGGTCATGCTCTCATTATAGCGCTCCACACCGAACAGAAGGCTCTGGCCGGGCAGGAATGTATAATTGGAGCGCCAGTAGTAGGTCTGGCGGTCGCCCGTATAGTCGCTGACATTGTCGGGGTATGGGCTGGAATTATCGCGCGCGTAGTCGGTGGCGGCGATGCCGAAGGTGCTCACCAGCTTGTCGTCCAAGGCTTTCCATTGGCCTTCTGCCTTGCCGATGAAGAAGGAGCCGTAGCCGATATCCTGCAATGGGGCGGGGTAGCCCGTGCCGGTCGAATAGTTATACAGGTCCGACGTATAAGCGAGGCGGGTCTGAATATAGCGCGCCATCACATTGACGGAGAAGGCGTCGCTCACATCGGCGTCGATGCGGCCGGAATAGGTCCAGTTGTCACTGGCATTGTCGTTCGCCTGCTCGCCCGGCAGCAGGATGTCCGACGGCGTCACCGGGATCGAGGTCGAGGCGAAGTGGCCGACATTGAAAGCGTAGCCGATATTGTTATAGCCGCCCGAAAGGGCCGCGGCCTGGTTGAAGGTGCCGAGTGAGCCGGCCTCAAGATAACCGTTGGCCTTGGCCGGGCCAGAGCCGCGCTCGGTGGTCATGGAAATGACGCCGCCGATGGCGTCCGAGCCGTAAAGGCCACTCTGCGGCCCGCGCAGAACTTCCATGCGGGCGAAGTCGTTCGTGTACAGGGTGCCAAGGTCAAAGGCGCCATTGCCGCTCGACGGGTCGCCGAGGTCGATGCCGTCCAGCAGGATCTTGGTCTGGTTGGAATTGGTGCCGCGCATGAAGACGGAGGTGCCGCCGCCGGGGCCGCCGGTCTGCACCACGTTGAGGCCCGGCACCGATTGCAGGGCGTCAGGCACGTCGCGGCGCTGGGTCTCCTCCAACTGCTGGCCGGTGATGACGGTGACCGAGCTTGCCACCTCGCGCGCCGGGGTCGCAATGGTGGTGGCACTCACCACCACGTCCGGCAGCTCGTATTGGGTGCCATCCGTGGTCTGCGCCGAGGTGATCTGCGTGCCGCTGCCATCGCTCGCCGTGGCTGCGGACTGGGCGAGGGCTGGCGTCGCGGCCATGACGGCCAACAGGCTGACGGAGAAGGAAAGCCGCGCGGCGCGCCGTCGGCGGGCGCGAGAGGCAAGGGGGGCGGCAAGGGCCGGGGTAGGTGTGGGCGCAAGGCAACGGACGGCGGGCATTCAAACCTCGGGCGGGACGCCAGTGGCACGTCACCGCGAACGAGGGTCTTCGAAGCGGACCGCAAGACGGTGCGCCGCGAATATCCCGCCACCGGAACACCCCGCCCGATGAGCCCGCGTGTGACCACGGATCGACGGCAGGTCTCCTGGCTTGCGGGTCGTCGCCCTTCGCCGCCTTCCCAGGCCCCGAGTGCCCAGTGGCGATGTGGCGAAGGACTCGCCGCTCACAGTTGCGGGGGCAGCTGCGGCCTGGAGCGCCTGGCGCCCGCACCGCATTCCCTTTTCATCCCTCTGGGAGGAATACCGTCACTCGGAAAGGTAGAGGAGGGGCTGTCGCCACGTCAATGCCTCCTCCCTGCTGCAGCTCGGCCACAGTCCCTGAAGGGCAGGGACTGTGGCATTGCTGCATCACAGCATGGCGGCGCGGAGCGCTCGCCCAGAAATCACACGGGCTTCAGCAGCACGTGCTTCTTCTTGCCGAGCGAGAGCTTGACGACGCCTTCCGCG
Organism: Xanthobacter sp. NM-59; assembly: GCF_021401125.1. Classification (GTDB taxonomy): domain Bacteria; phylum Pseudomonadota; class Alphaproteobacteria; order Rhizobiales; family Xanthobacteraceae; genus Xanthobacter. The sequence continues at coordinate 131,503 of NZ_JACBFQ010000007.1, read as the reverse complement.
GTGAGGGCCGCCGGGGTGAGCGCGGCCTTTTCGTCGGTCACGGCGGCGTCGTTCACCTTGAGGCCGCCGCCCTTGATCTGCCGCCGTGCCTCGCTGGTGGAGGCGACGAGGCCCGCCGTCACGAACGCATTGGCGACGCCAAGCCCCGCTTCCAGCTGCGCCAGGGGCACGTCCACCGTGGGCAGGTTCACGTCGAGCGCGCCCTGCTCGAAGGTGGAGCGCGCCGTCGCCTTGGCCTGCTCGGCGGCCTCGCGGCCGTGCAGCAGAGCGGTGGCCTCGGTGGCGAGCACCTCCTTGGCGAGGTTGATTTCCTGGTCCTTCAGGGCGGCCAGGCGGGCGATCTCGTCCAGCGGCAGCTCGGTGAACAGCTTCAGGAAGCGTTCCACGTCGGCGTCGCCCGCATTGCGCCAGTACTGCCAGTATTCGTAAGCCGGAAGCAGCTCCGCATCGAGCCACACGGCGCCGCCGGCGGTCTTGCCCATCTTGGCGCCGGAAGAGGTGGTGAGCAGCGGCGTGGTGAGCGCGAACAGGTCCGCCCCATTGAGCCGGCGGCCCAACTCCATGCCGTTGACGATGTTGCCCCACTGGTCGGAGCCGCCCATCTGCAGAATGCAGCCGTGGCGCTTGCTCAGCTCCACGAAGTCATAGGCCTGCAGGATCATGTAGTTGAATTCGAGGAAGGTGAGCGGCTGCTCGCGTTCCAGCCGCAGCTTCACCGAATCGAAGGTGAGCATGCGGTTGATGGTGAAGTGCGGCCCCACCTCGCGCAGCAGGGGGATGTACTTCAGCTCGTCCAGCCAATCCGCATTGTTGGCCATGACGGCGCCCGCGTCGAAATCCAGGAAGCGGGCGAACACCTTGCGGATCGACGCGATATTGGCGTTGATCTGCTCATCGGTGAGCATCTTGCGCTGGGTGTCCTTGCCGGACGGGTCGCCGATCTTGGTCGTGCCGCCGCCCATCAGCGCGATGGGGTTGTGCCCCGTGCGCTGGAGCGTGCGCAGCATCATGATGGACAGCAGGTGCCCCGCATGCAGGCTCGATGCGGTCGCGTCGAAGCCGATATAGGCGGTGATGGGGCCTTCCGCGGCCTTGGCATCGAGGCGCTCGAGGTCCGAGCACTGATGGATATAGCCGCGTTCATGCAGCGTGCGCAGGAAATCGGAACGGAAGGTGGTCATCGCAATCAATCGGTTGGAGGTGCGTTACGGGCGCGGAAAGGAACGGTGGTGTATCAGGTCCGGCGCGAGATTGCATGGGGGGAGGGCGCCAATGGGGCGCCTGCCGCCCGCCAGGGTTGTCGCGGATGAGGGGAGAAGCAGCACATGCGCGTGGTGGGCCTGATGAGCGGCACGTCCATGGACGGCATCGACGCCGCCCTCATCGAGACTGATGGCGAGCACGTCTTCTGGCTCGGCCCGGCCGTCACGGTCCCCTACGATGCCCCAACACGCGCGCTGCTGGAACGGGCCATGGCCGATGCGCGCGGCGTGAACGCCCGCACCGATCGTCCCGGCGCCCTTGCCGAGGCGGAGCGGCGCATCACCGATCTTCACGCGGAGGCGGTGCGCGCGCTGCTGGTGCCGCTGCGGCTCACTTTGTCCGACATCGACCTCGTGGGCTTCCATGGCCAGACCGTGCTGCACCGGCCTGAGGCCCGCCTCACCGTGCAGATCGGCGAGGGTGCGCGGCTTGCGGCCCTGCTCGGCGTGCCGGTGATGGCCGATTTTCGCGCCGCCGATGTGGCGGCGGGCGGGCAGGGGGCGCCGCTGGTGCCCGTCTTCCATGCCGCGCTGGCGGCGCCCCTGGGCGGGCCTCGGCCGCTGGCGGTGCTGAATGTCGGCGGGGTGGCGAATGTCACCGTCATCGATGGCGTCGCGGCGCCGGTAGCCTGCGACACCGGGCCGGGCAATGCCCTGCTGGACGATTTCATGCAGGAGCGCACCGGCCGCCCCTTCGACGCCGACGGCGCGGCAGCGGCGCGCGGGCGCGTGGATGAAGCGGCGGTGGCGGCGGCGCTCGATCACCCCTTCTTCCGCGAGCCGCCGCCCAAGTCGCTGGATCGCAACGCCTTCCGGGCCCATGCCGCCGGGCGGCTGGGCCTGTCCGGCCTGAGCTTGGAGGATGGCGCGGCGACCCTTACGGCGCTGACGGCGGCCAGCGTCGCCGCCGTGCTGGCGCATCTGCCGGCCCCGCCCCGGCGCTGGATCGTGGCCGGGGGAGGGGCGCGCAATCCCACCCTCATGGCCATGCTGGCCCAGCGGCTGGGGGCGGAGGTGGTGGCGGCGGAGGCGGTGGGCTGGTCGGCCGATGCGCTGGAGGCGCACGCCTTCGGCTTCCTGGCCGCGCGGGCGGCGCGGGGGCTGCCGCTGACCTTTCCCACCACCACCGGAGTTTCTGAGCCCCTGACCGGTGGGGTGCTGTTCGAGCCCTGATCCATCGAGGGGCGAGCTTCACCAATAGCGCGCGGGGCGGCCGCGCGGGGATCGTTCGCGATCTGCCTTGCCTGCGACCGTGGTCGTGGCAAGTTGGCGGCACTGATGCGCGGTCCGCGCCTGTGCGTCATGCCAGCCGCGCGCCGCGCGGGGCTTCCGGCATTTGACGCGGAGGCTCGCTCTCTCTACCTGTGCGCTCCGTGCCCGCATGCGGCGCGGTGTCCTTCGGAGGCCCCATTGTCCCTCGTCGCCACCATTCGCAAGTCGCTGGTGCCCATCCACCGCGAAGGCTACCCCTTCATCGCCATCGCGGCGGTCATCGCACTGCTGCTGTTGTCGGTGAACACCTTCATCGGCATGATCGGCGTCGGCCTCGCCATCTGGACGGCGCTGTTCTTCCGCGATCCGCCGCGGGTGACGCCGGTGCGCGAGGGCCTCATCGTGGCCCCCGCCGATGGGCAGGTCTCCTTCATCGGCCTCGCCAAGCCGCCGCGCGAGCTGGATCTTTCGGACGAGCCGCTGCTGCGCGTCTCCATTTTCATGAACGTGTTCAACGTGCATGTGAACCGCGCGCCGATCACCGGCCGCATCGCGCGCGTGGCCTACAAGCCCGGCATCTTCCTGAATGCCGACCTCGACAAGGCGAGCGAGGACAACGAGCGCAACGGGCTCGTCATTTCCGCCGCCACCGGGCTTGGGGACACCATCGACGTGGGCGTGGTGCAGATCGCCGGGCTCGTGGCGCGGCGCATCGTGTGCTTCGTGCGCGAGGGGGAGGAGATCGGCGCCGGCGAGCGCTTTGGCCTCATCCGGTTCGGCTCGCGGGTGGATATCTACCTGCCGCGCGGCACCAAGGTGCAGGTGGCCGAAGGCCAGCTCGCCACTGCCGGCGAAACCATCATCTGCGATCTCACGGCTTCGCTGCCGCGCGAGACCGCCTATCGGGTGAGCTGATGGGCGCGCCCTTTCCTCCCTTTGATCCGCAGGGCCGCCTGCGGCCCCGCTTCGGGCGCATCGGCAAGATCCCGCTGCGGGTGCTGATTCCCAATCTGGTGACGCTGCTGGCCTTGTGCTCCGGCCTCACTGCGGTGCGGCTCGCCATCGAATCGCGCATCGAGCTGGCGCTGGCGGCCATCGTGTTCGCGGCCCTGCTCGACGGGATCGACGGGCGCCTGGCCCGCGCGCTCAAGGGCACCTCCCGCTTCGGCGCCGAGCTCGACAGCCTGGCGGACTTTGTGAACTTCGGCTGCGTGCCGGCCCTGATTCTCTATTTCTGGGGTCTCAACGAAGCCGGGTCCTTCGGCTGGATCGCGGCGCTCATCTACGCCATCTGCGCGGCGCTGCGCCTCGCCCGATTCAACGTGATGCTGGATGATCCCGACCGGCCTGCCTTCGCGGCGGACTTCTTCACCGGCATTCCGGCGCCGGCGGGAGCCATCACGGTGCTGCTGCCGGTCTATCTGGAGCTGATTGGCGTGCCCCATGGCGGCGTCAGCGCGCCCATCGCGCTCATCTACTGCCTGGCCATCGGCTTCCTCATGATTTCCACGGTGCCGGCGTGGTCAGGCAAGACCATCGGCCGGCGCATCCGGCGTGACATGGTGCTGCCGCTGTTCGTGCTGGTGGCGCTCTATTTCGCGCTGCTCGCCAGCTATCCGTGGGTCGTGCTCGCGGTGTGCTCCATCATCTATCTGGCGCTGTTGCCCATCTCGACACTGCGTTACCGCCGGCTGCAGGCCGCCCACCGGGCGGAACAGGCCGCGAAGGCGCCGGAGGATGCAGATGCCGGGCCCGCGCCCGGCCCGGCCTGACGCAGGGTGCGGTGGGCGGCATACGGACTATCCCGGATTCCGCTGAGGGGGGCGTTGCATTAGCGTTGTCGTACCATGTGGAACGACGTCGCCATGCAACAGGACATCGCGCCCGGCGGGGCCCGCGCCCCTCGCCGGTCCAGTGCCGTGCGCGCCGTGACCCGGACGGAAGAGCTCCGGCTGCGCATCGCCGATGAGATCACCAGCGGGCGCCTGGCGCCGGGCACGCCGCTGGAAGAAGTGGAAATCGCCAAGCGCTATGGTGTCTCCCGCACGCCGGTACGCGAGGCCATCCGCGATCTGGCCGCCTCCGGGCTGGTGGAGGCGCGGCCCCATCGCAGCGCACTTGTGGCGCGCCCGTCCATGGAACGCCTGAGCGGGATGTTCGAGGTGATGGGCGAACTGGAATGCCTGTGCGCAGCCCAGGCCGCCGCCCGCATGACATCCGCCGAGCGTACCCAGCTCGACCGCCTGCACGCCGATTTCGCCGCCGCCATCCATGCCGGCGCGGAGACGCTGTGCGACAGTCTCGACGAGCGCTTCCATGCCGCCGTCAATGCCGGCTGCCATAATGATTATCTCTCCGAACTCGCCGTCGCCACGCGCGTGAAGCTCCGCCCGTTCCTGCGGGAGAAATACCGGGGGCTTGAGCATCTGGCCCAGTCCTATGCCGAGCATGGCCGGGTGCTCACCGCCATTCTCCGCGGCGACCGGGACGAGGCCGGCGAGGCCATGCGCGCCCACGTGCTCGCCACGCCCGCTTTGGCGGCCAGCGCGTCTGAACCCGCGGTTCGCGAAACGCCCTCGGCCACCAGCGCCTTCGCCTGATCGATCCCGCCGGGGAGCTCGCGGGGCGCGTGCCGTGGTGCGCTGATCGCGCGTGATGAGCCGAAGAGCGCCCCTCGCGCCGACCTGCCTCCACCTCACCCGAAAGCGGCCCGGCCCGCAGGCGGCGACTCACACGCGGTCGCCGGCGGCGGCGACACCGCCCCACCGCGCGGTGATGCAACGCATAGCCCCATCAGCTCCCTTCCGGGCTACCATATGTTGTGGCTTGCCCCAGGGGCGGGGCGATCATGCCCGCCATTTGTTCCATCGTGACCTGTGGATGACGGTGACGACTGGGGCCTGGCCGCAGGGCGTGGCGCCATCCGCGCCGATGGCCCTGAAACCCGCTCCAGCCCTGGCGTCTTAGGGATTTATTAACGGGTGCCGCGGTACTATATTTAGTAGAGCTGAGGCGGCGAAGCACCCAAATCGAGGCCAAACTGAGTTTGACGGACGCCGGGGACTCGCCTAGCGTCCGTCTCCTCCGCGACGGGCATTCCTTTCGGTCATGGGATCGGCAGGTGGGTTCGGCGCGCTTTTCGAACATGCAAGTGACGGTCCGGGGCGACGTGTACGCGTTGCGCTCGTCGGTGAGTCACGCCCGCTACATTTAGCTGCTATAATTTACGGCCTCATGGAGGCCGATCGGAAGGAGCACCGGTCATGCGCGTTGAACGTCGCTACACGCTGGAGGGCCGTTCCCCTTACGCGGACATCGCGTTCCGCGAGACCGTGAGCGAGATCAAGAACCCCGACGGCTCCGTGGTGTTCCGCCAGGAGGGGATCGAGGTTCCCGCGCAATTCTCCCAGGTGGCGAGCGACATTCTCGCCCAGAAGTACTTCCGTAAGGCGGGCGTGCCTGCGCGCCTGAAGAAGGTGGAAGAGAACACCGTTCCCGCCTTCCTGTGGCGCTCGGCGCCGGACGAGGCGGCCCTTGCGGCTTTGCCGGAGAAGGAGCGCATCGTCGGCGAGACCTCCGCCAAGCAGGTGTTCGACCGTCTCGCCGGGACCTGGACCTATTGGGGCTGGAAGGGCGGCTATTTCGACAACGAGGGCGATGCCCAGGCCTTCTTCGACGAGCTGCGCTACATGCTCGCCATGCAGATGGCGGCGCCCAATTCGCCCCAGTGGTTCAACACCGGCCTCAACTGGGCCTATGGCATCGACGGACCGGGCCAGGGCCACTTCTATGTGGACCACGAGACCGGCGAGGCGAAGGCCTCCACCTCGGCCTATGAGCACCCCCAGCCCCACGCCTGCTTCATTCAGTCGGTGGGCGACGACCTCGTGAACGAGGGCGGCATCATGGACCTGTGGGTGCGTGAGGCGCGCCTGTTCAAGTATGGCTCGGGCACCGGCACCAATTTCTCGTCCCTGCGCGGCGAGGGCGAGCGCCTGTCCGGCGGCGGCCGTTCCTCCGGCCTCATGAGCTTCCTGAAGATCGGCGACCGCGCGGCCGGCGCCATCAAGTCGGGCGGCACCACGCGCCGCGCCGCCAAGATGGTGGTGGTGGATGCCGACCATCCGGACATCGAGAATTACGTGGATTGGAAGGTGATCGAGGAGCAGAAGGTGGCCGCGCTCGTCACCGGCTCCAAGCTCAACGCCAAGCACCTCAAGGCCATCATGAAGGCCTGCGTGAACTGCGACGGCGAGGCTGATTCCTGCTTTGATCCCGAGAAGAACCCGGCCCTGAAGCGCGAGATCAAGGCCGCCCGCAAGGCCGCCATCGCCGATGCCGCCATTCGCCGGGTGATCCAGTTCGCGCGCCAGGGCTACAAGGACATCGACGTCGCCATCTACGACACGGACTGGGACGGCGAGGCCTATCTGACGGTGGCCGGCCAGAACTCCAACAATTCCGTGCGCGTGACGGACGCCTTCCTGCGCGCCGTGGAAGCGGATGCGGACTGGAACCTCATCCGCCGCACTGACGGCAAGGTGGCCAAGACCATCAAGGCCCGCGACCTGTGGGAGAAGATCGGCTCGGCCGCCTGGCACTGCGCCGATCCGGGCATCCAGTTCCACACCACCATCAATGATTGGCACACCTGCCCGGCGGGCGGCGACATCCGCGCCTCCAATCCGTGCTCGGAATACATGTTTCTGGACGACACGGCCTGCAATCTCGCCTCGCTGAACCTGTTGCAGTTCCGCGATGCGGCGAAGCAGTTCGACGTGGCGAGCTATGAGCATGCGGTGCGGCTGTGGACCATCGTGCTCGAAATCTCCGTGCTGATGGCGCAGTTCCCCTCGCGCCGCATCGCCGAGCTCTCCTATGAATACCGCACCCTGGGCCTGGGCTACGCCAATATCGGCGGCCTGCTCATGTCCAGCGGCATTTCCTATGACTCGGCCCAGGGCCGGGCCATTTGCGGCGCCCTTTCGGCCATCATGACCGGTGTGTGCTACGCCACCTCCGCCGAGATGGCGCGCGAGCTGGGTCCGTTCCCGGCCTACAGCGCCAATGAAAACGCCATGCTCCGCGTGATCCGCAACCATCGCCGCGCCGCCTATGGGGAGGCCGAGGGCTATGAGGACCTCGCGGTGGCGCCGGTGCCGCTCGATCGTGCCTCCTGTCCGGACCAGCGCCTGGTGGTGCATGCCGCCGCGGCCTGGGATAAGGCCCTGGAGCTGGGCCAGCGCCATGGCTATCGCAACGCCCAGGTCTCGGTCATCGCCCCTACCGGCACCATCGGCCTGGTGATGGACTGCGACACCACCGGCATCGAGCCCGACTTCGCCCTGGTGAAGTTCAAGAAGCTGGCCGGCGGCGGCTATTTCAAGATCATCAACCGCGCCGTGCCGGAGGCCCTCAGGGCGCTCGGCTATGGCGAGGCGGAGATCGCCGAGATCGAGGCCTATGCGGTGGGCCACGGCTCCCTCGCCCAGGCGCCCGCCATCAACCATTCCACCCTGCGCGCCAAGGGCTTCACCGACGCGGCCATTCAGAAGGTCGAGGCCGCGGTGAAGACCGCGTTCGACATCAAGTTCGCCTTCAACCGCTGGACCTTCGGTGAGGAATTCCTCATCCAGACCCTGAAGGTGCCGGCGGCGCAGCTGGCCGATCCGAAGTTCGACCTCCTGTCCTTCCTTGGTTTCTCCAAGGCGGACGTCGAGGCGGCCAACATCCATGTGTGCGGCGCCATGACCCTGGAAGGGGCTCCGCACCTGAAGGTAGCGCACCTGCCGGTGTTCGATTGCGCCTCGCCCTGCGGGCGGCTCGGCACGCGCTATTTGTCGGTGGAAAGCCACATCCGCATGATGGCGGCGGCCCAGCCCTTCATCTCGGGCGCCATCTCCAAGACCATCAACATGCCCAATGAGGCGAGCGTGGAGGACTGCAAGGCGGCCTACCTGCTCTCCTGGCGCCTGGCGCTGAAGGCTAACGCGCTCTATCGCGACGGCTCCAAGCTCTCCCAGCCCCTCAACGCCCAGCTGGTGGCGGATGACGAGGACGAGGACGATGCGGTGGAAGCCGTGATGGCGCAGCCGGCGGCCGCGCGCGCCACGGTGGTGGCGGAGAAGATCGTCGAGCGGGTGGTGGAACGCATTGTCGAGCGCCCCGTCCATGCGCGCGACAAGATGCCGGACCGCCGCAAGGGCTACACTCAGAAGGCACTGGTGGGTGGCCACAAGGTCTATCTGCGCACCGGCGAATATGACGACGGCCGCCTGGGCGAAATCTTCATCGACATGCACAAGGAGGGCGCAGCTCTCCGGTCGCTGTTGAACAATTTTGCCATCGCCATCTCGCTGGGCCTGCAATATGGCGTGCCGCTGGATGAGTATGTGGACGCCTTCACCTTCACCCGCTTCGAGCCGGCGGGCCCGGTGCAGGGCAACGACACCATCAAGTATGCGACCTCGATCCTCGACTATGTGTTCCGCGAGCTGGCGGTGAGCTATCTCGGCCGCAACGACCTCGGCCACGTGGACCCCCATGACACCGGCTTCGATGCCCTGGGCAAGGGGGCCGACGAGGGCAAGGCGCCCACCAATCCGGCGGCGCGCATCGTGTCCAAGGGGCTGGTTCGCGGCAAGACGGTGAACCTGCTGGCGGCGGCGCAGGCCGTTCCGAGCGAGCCGCGCGCTTCCGCGGACAATGTCACTGTCCTGCGCGCCCGCACCGAAGGCGCCACCGCGCTGAAGCCGGAAGTGGCGGAGCTTGCGGAAGGCGAGACCGATACGGCGGAGGCGGAGCTCTCTTTGGCGGAAAGCGGCCTTGAGACGACGCTGTCCTGGAGCCCCTCGGCCCGCAAAGCCGAGGCCCGCGCGGAGGCTCGAGCGAAGGGCTATGAGGGTGAGGCCTGCCCGGAGTGCATGAACTTCACCCTGGTCCGCAACGGCACCTGCCTAAAGTGCGACACCTGCGGCGCCACCACCGGCTGCAGCTGATCTGAGGGCTGGCCTCACTGTTGTGAATGCACCCAAAGGATGAGCATTTGACGCCATAGTTTGGCTCATCGGCAGCCAAAGGTTGGCGCAATTGCCACAAGGGGTGTTCAGAGAGCGAAAGGGCCTGCCGCAAGTTGCGGCGGGCCCTTTCTATTTGTTGGAGACGGTCCCATGACCGTAGCCGATTTTGCCGCAGCCGCAGATGAATGGCGGGCGAGCCCGCTCCTGACCCTAAGCGGGCACCCAGATCTGTGGGTCTGTAAGGCCGCTTTGCTTTCGATAGTTGTCATGACGAACCATCTGAGTTCCGAGAAAAGCTAAAGGAATTCGAACGCGCGCTTGTACGATGAAGGACCCGAGGATAGGCTCAAAATGAGTTGCATCTGGGCTTCTCCTCTCGTCAGTCTTCCTCCGCAATGAAAGGTTGATTTGGCATAGGCGCCCGACTTTCCCCAACCCGTCACATGCGTGAACATCCATGGCCGATGCCTACGCCCATTCGCTCCCCAACGTGTCCCTTGAGCATTGGGAGAGACTTGGAGACCATGGCGCGGCTGTTGGGGCACTCGCTGCGGGGTTCGCCGAATGCTTGGGGTGGGCCGAGGTTTTACGTCTCGCCGGGCAGCTTCATGACATCGGTAAGCTCTCACCGGAATTCCAGGACTATATCGCCGATCGGCGACCGTCCGGCGGAGACCATTCCGCCGCCGGCGGGCGGATCGCGCTGGACCAATATGGCCCGGATCTCGGCAAGATCATTGCCGCCATCATTGCCGCTCACCATGCGGGCTTGGCAGATGGCGAGGATCTGCTGCGCCGGATGGAGGCTGCCAAGCAGCGCATTCCGGCTGGCTGGCAGGACCATGCCGGCCCCCTTGCGGAGCGGGCGAGGCTGGCGCCGGATCAGCCTCTGCCCAGCGGAGGCCCGAAGGGCTTCGCGGTAAGCTTCCTCATCCGGATGCTGTTTTCCTGCCTCGTCGATGCCGACTTCATCGCGACCGAGCGCTTCTACGCGGGGGCGACCGGCGCGCGGGTGGAACGCGGCGGGCACAGCGACCTGTCCGCTTTGCGTGATCGTCTGCGCATCTTCATGGCCGCGAAACGCGTCGGCGCCGCATCCACCCCGCTCAACGCACTGCGCGCCGATATCCTCGACCATGCGCTGGGCAAGGCGGCGCTTTCGCCCGGACTTTTCAGCCTCACCGTGCCGACAGGCGGCGGCAAGACTCTCGCCTCTCTCTCCTTCGCGCTCGAACATGCGGTGCGACATCGCCTCAGGCGGATCATCTACGTCATTCCCTACACGTCCATCGTCGAGCAGACGGCGGATGTGTTCCGGAAGGCTCTGGGGGCCGCCGACGACATTCTGGAACATCACGCCAGCTTCGATTGGGAGAAGGCGCGCGGCCAGCGCAAGGCCGATGACGAGGCCCCGGACGTCCTCGCCAAGCTGCGGCGAGCGGCCGAGAATTGGGACGTCCCCATCGTCGTCACCACTGCGGTGCAGTTCTTCGAGAGCCTGTTTGCCAACCGCACCTCGCGTTGCCGTAAACTGCACAATATCGCGGGCAGCGTGGTCGTGCTCGATGAGGTGCAGACCTTGCCGCTGCCTCTGTTGCTGCCGAGCCTTGCGGCCATCGAACAACTGGCGCTGAACTACCGCGCCAGCGTGGTGCTGTGTACCGCGACCCAACCGGCGTTCCGCAAGATCGACGCGGCATTGCACGATGCCAGGGGCAATCCGATGGGCCTCGATCTGCCGGCGGACCGGGAGCTCGCTCCGGACCCCGCGGGGCTTTATGTGAAGCTGAAGCGTGTCGCGGTGGAGCGCATGACGACGCCGGTTGCGGACGACGCCATCGCCGCGCGCTTTGCCGAGCAGCCGCAGATGCTGTGCATTGTGAACACGCGTCGCCATGCGCGGATGCTGTTCGAGGCGATCGCGGATCTGCCCGGCGCCACCCACCTGTCCACGCAGATGTGCGCCCGGCATCGCCGCATGGTGCTGGCGGATCTCAAGGAAAAGCTTCAGGCGGGGGCGCCGGTGCGGCTGGTGGCGACCTCACTGATCGAGGCCGGCGTGGACATCAGCTTTCCCGAGGTCTGGCGCGCCGCGGCCGGTCTTGATGCCATCGCTCAGGCCGCGGGACGGGCCAACCGGGAGGGCGAGCTGAGGGATGAGGATGGCTGCCCGAGGCTGGGCCGCGTGGTGATCTTCGAGCCCGCGGAGGGGCATCTTCAGCACGACATCAAGCAGCGCTGGCAGGCGGCGCAACCGGTGTTGGAGAAGCATTCGGACGTGCTGAGCCTGGAGGCGGTACGCCACTATTTCTCCGAACTCTACTGGCGCAAGGGCGATGCCAAGAAAGTCTTCGATGCGGCGCGGGTCGGGGCCTATCCGGGCATCCTGCCGGCCATTGCTGAATCTGCCGCGGACCTGTCATTTCCGTTCAGGTCCATCGCCGAAGCCTTTCGCATGATCGAGGACATCATGGAGCCGGTCGTCGTGCCGTGGAGCGCAGGGCCGGACGACGATGATGCAGAGACGCTTCTGGCGCGCATCGCGTCGCAGGAGCGCCCGTATTCGGCGGACCTGCGACGGCTGCAGCAATATGTGGTGCCGATCCCGAAGCGGGCCCGGGACGAATGGCTGGCGCGCGGTGTGCTGACGCCCGTCCACCCGTCCCTCGGGGAGGCGATGCTGCGGTTTGCCGATCTGTCGCATTATCGCGCGCAAACCGGGATCGATCTGGAGGACATGACTTATCGGGATGCGGGACAGAACGTATTGTAGCCCGAAGCGGTTATGTTCTCGTGTGTTTTGCTCTGAATTGTCGCGCTCGGTGCGACTTTGTTGCCTTTCCGGGGTTATTGATTGCCGGCGCGAAATATTCTCGCATAAGGTGTTCGAGGGGGGCGATTCGCATGTCTTATGGAGTGCGGCTGCACGTCTGGGGAGAGCGCGCCTGCTTCACGCGGCCGGAGATGAAAGTCGAGCGCGTCTCCTATGACGTGATGACGCCTTCAGCCGCGCGGGGCATTCTCGAGGCGATCCACTGGAAACCGGCGATCTGCTGGGTGGTCGACGCCATCCACGTGCTGAAGCCCATCCGCTTCCAGTCCTTCCGGCGCAATGAGGTGGGAGCCAAGGCCAGTGCCGTCACCGCCGCCCGGGCCATGTGGGCCGGCAGCACCGACGGGCTCGGCCTCATGGTGGAGGACAACCGGCAGCAGCGCGCGACCTTGTTTCTGAACGACGTCGACTATGTGATCGAGGCGCATTTCGAGCTGACCGCCCGGGCCGGGGCCTCGGACAGCGAGGCCAAACATCTGAGCATGTTCAATCGCCGCGCGGCGGCGGGGCAATGCTTCCACCGACCCTGCCTCGGAACCCGCGAATGCGTGGCCGACTTCGCCCTCATTCCCCCTGGCGCGCCGCTGCCCGAAAGCACCCTGCCGGAAGACCAGCGCGAGCGCGATCTCGGCTGGATGCTCCATGACATCGACTTCGCCGACAACGCGACCTCGCACTTCTTCCATGCTCGGCTGAAGGGGGGCGTCCTCGATGTGAAAAGCTGCCTTGCCGAGGGCACCGTGTCATGACGCTTCTGCAGTCGCTCGATCATTATTACGATCGGATGGCCGAACGGGGGGAGGCGGAAGCGCCCGGCTTCTCGCGCGAGAAGATCAGCTTCGCCATCGAGATCGCGCCGGACGGGACGCCACGCGCCGTGCTCGACTTGCGCGTCGCGAGCGGGAAGCGCCTCGTGCCGCAACTGCTCTCCGTGCCCGCAGCCGTGAAACGCACAGCCGGAATCCTTCCCAACCTCCTCTGGGACAAGAGCGCTTACGTGCTCGGCCGCACCGCGGGAGACGGGAAGCGCACGGCGCAGGAGCACGAGGCCTTCAAGGTTGCCCATCTCGAACTGCTCGCATCGACCGATGACCTGGGGCTGCTCGCGCTGCGCCGCTTTCTCGAAGGCTGGATGCCGGAACGCTTCGACGCGCCACCGTTCACGCCCGACATGCTGGACACCAACATCGTCTTTCGCCTGGAGGGAGAGAACAGCTTCATCCACGAGCGCGCGGCGGCGCGTGCACTGATCTCGAAAAGAGCGGGAAGCGAGGGCCGCGTCGTGCCATGCCTTGTAACCGGGACGCCCGCCGTCGCGGAGCGGCTTCATCCGACCATCAAGGGGGTGAGCGGCGCGCAGTCCTCGGGGGCCTCGCTGGTATCGTTCAATCTTGACGCCTTCGCCTCTTACGGCAAGGAGCAGGGCGACAATGCGCCGACCTCCCGGGACGCTGCCTTCCGCTATGGCGCCGCCCTGAACGGCATGCTGGAGCGGACCAGCCATAATCGTCTTGCACGTGGCATCGGTGATGCCACGGTGGTGTTCTGGGCCGACACCTCGCAGACGGTCGATGAAGCGCACGCGCGCGCGGCCGAGGATGTCTTCGCCGCCCTGGCCGAGCCGCCGGATGACGCCGACGAAGCGAAAAAGGTGCGCGAAACGCTCGAACACGTGATGAACGGCCATCCGGTCGAGGCGCTCGATGCGCGCCTCAGTCCCGGCACGCGCTTTCATGTGCTGGGTCTCGCGCCGAATGCGGCGCGTCTTTCGGTGCGCTATTGGCTCAGCGACGATTTCGGCACCTTCGTCGAACGCCTCGCCGATCATTACCGCGACCTTGCCATCCTTCCCCATCCCTGGGGCGAACGCCCGCCGTCGATAGAGTGGCTCCTTGCCCATACAACGGTTCGTCAGAAAAACAGTTCGCTGAAGGAGAAGTTCGAGAACATCCCGCCCTTGCTGGCAGGCGAGGTCACGCGCGCGGTTCTGGAAGGCACCCGCTATCCGCGTTCGCTGCTCGCCACGGCGATCATGCGGTTGCGCGCGGGAGACGATCCCTTGACCGGCTGGCACGCCGCCATGATCAAGGCCGTGCTCGCCCGCGATGCCCGACTGAAGACCATTGATCGGCAAGAACCCGATATGTCCCAACACGTCACGGAGGATCCGCCGGTGAGTCTCCAAAAGGATAGTCCCAGTCCGGCCTATCAGCTCGGGCGCCTGTTCGCCGCCTATGAGACGGCCCAGCGCATGGCCCTGGGCAAGGTCAACGCCACCATTCGCGATCGCTATTTCGGCGCGGCCTCGGCCACGCCCGCGAGCGTCTTCCCTCTGCTGATGCGCGGCGCGCAAAACCATCTGGGCAAGCTGCGCAAGGGCGGCAAGGGCGCCTGGCTGGAACGGGAGATCGAGGAGATCGCCGGCCATCTCGGCGACCACATGCCCCGCACGCTCCCGCTCGAGGCGCAGGGGCGCTTCGTGCTCGGCTACTACCACCAGCGCAAGGGCCAGTTCGCCGACCGTGCGGAGGCGGAGATTGAAGAGAGCGATGCAGAGGACAGCAGCAATGACGAGTGAAACCAGCGGCCTCGCGCGCCGGCATGAGTTCGTGCTCTTCTTCGATGTGATCAACGGCAACCCGAACGGCGACCCGGACGCCGGCAACATGCCGCGGCTCGATCCCGAGACCAATCAGGGGCTGGTCTCGGACGTGGCGCTGAAGCGCAAGATCCGCAATTACGTGGCGCTGGCGCGGCCCGATGCGCCCGGCCACGAAATCTACATGCGCGATGGCGCGACCCTCAACAATGAGCATAAGCGCGCCTGGGCGGCCGTGATGCCCGAGGTGACCAAGGCGGAAGAACTCAAGAAGGGGCCCAAGGAAGAGGAGAAGGCCCGCGCGCTCACCCGCTGGATGTGCGCGAACTTCTGGGACATCCGCACCTTCGGCGCGGTGATGACCACCGGCGTGAATGCCGGGCAGGTGCGCGGGCCGGTGCAGATCGGCTTCGCGCGGTCCGTTGAGCCCATCCTGCCGCTTGAAATCTCCATCACCCGCCTCGCCGCGACCACGGAGGCCGACGCGGAGGCGAAGGGCGGGCGCACCATGGGACGCAAGCACATCGTGCCTTATGGCCTCTATCGCGCCCATGGCTTTGTGTCGGCGCCGCTCGCCTCCCATCCGGTCAAGGGCACCGGCTTTTCCGATGCGGACCTCGACCTTTTGTTCGAGGCCCTCTCCAACATGTTCGAGCATGACCGTTCCGCCGCGCGCGGCGAAATGGCGACGCGCAAGCTTGTCATCTTCCGGCACGCCTCGCAGCTCGGCAATGCGCAGGCAAGCCAGCTCTTCGAGCGGGTGAAGGTCTGCCGGATGTTCAAGGGGGAGTGTTATCCGCCCGGCGATGAGCGGCTCGACAACGCCCCACCGCCGCGCAGCTTTGAGGATTATGCCATCACCGTCGAACGCGACGGCCTGCCGGACGGCATCGAGATCATCGAGCGGTAGGAACGCCGCCCATGCCCTCCGTCATCGACCGCGAGACCGAGGACGGGCTGATCCCGCTGTCGGCGCTGCAGCATTATCTGTTCTGCCCGCGCCAGTGCGCGCTCATCCATGTGGAGCAGCTCTGGGCGGAGGACGGGGCCACGGCGGAAGGTCGACTCCTGCATGAGAAGGTCGATTCCGGGCTGGCCGAAACCCGCCCGGGCGTGCGCATCGCCCGAGGGGTGGCGTTGCGCTCGGTGGCTCTCGGGGTGAGCGGCAAGGCCGATGTGGTGGAGTTCCTCGGTGGTGCGGACGCGCAGGACATCCGTCCGTTTCCGGTGGAATACAAGCGGGGCAAGCCCAAGGCCCACCGCGCGGACGAGGTGCAGCTTTGCGCCCAGGCGATCTGCCTTGAGGAGGCTTTCGGCGTCGCAGTGCCCGAGGGGGCGCTGTTCTATGGCGAGACCCGTCGCCGCCAGAGCGTGATATTCGACGACGCCCTGCGCGCCCTGACGACGCAGACGGCGGCGGCGGCCCGCGCCATGATCATGGCGCAGAGCACTCCGGCTCCGGTCCACATGGCCGGTTGCCGTCGTTGCTCACTGGAGGCGCTATGCCAGCCGGTGCGACTGGAGCACCCGCCCTCCATCGCGCTCTGGCTTGCTGCTCAATTGAAGCGGTGAGGGCGCTATGCGGCGGATGCTCAACACCATCTATGTGACCAGCGAGGATGCCTGGCTGCGCAAGGACGGCGCCAATCTCGTCGTCGAGGTGGCCGGAGCGGAGCGTGGCCGCGCGCCGCTGCACATGCTGGAAGGGGTGGTCAGCTTCGGCCGGCCGGGCGCCTCGCCGGCCTTGCTGGCCGCCTGCGCCGAGGCCGGCATCACGGTGTCGCTCCTCGATCCGAATGGCCGCTTTCTCGCCCGCGTCGAGGGCCCGCGCACCGGCAATGTGCTGCTGCGGCGCACCCAGTTCCGCGTAGCGGACACCCCTGGACAAACGGTGCCCATCGTGCGCGGGATCGTGGCGGCGAAAGCCGCGAACCAGCGCACGGTGATCCGCCGCGCCCTGCGCGATCATGGCGGCACCATGCCGGCCTCTGGCCGGGAGATGTTGGAAGTGGCAGAGCGCCGGCTCACCGATGTGGCCCGCCGCTCCCTCATCGCGGCGGAAGTCGCCCTGCTGCGCGGCTTGGAAGGAGAGGCGGCGCAGGTCTATTTCGGCTGCTTCAACCACCTTCTGCGGAGCGATGATCCCGCCTTCGTCTTCGGTGGACGGTCGCGCCGTCCGCCGCTCGACCGGATCAATGCGCTGCTGTCGTTTCTTTATGCTCTGCTCGGCCATGATTGTCGCTCTGCCCTCGAAACTCACGGCCTCGATCCCCAGGTCGGCTTCCTGCATGCCGATCGACCGGGCCGCGCGGGGCTCGCCCTCGATCTGATGGAAGAGCTTCGGCCTGTGCTCGCGGATCGCCTCGTGCTCAGTCTTGTCAACCGCCGACAGCTCGCGCCAGGAGATTTCAAGGTCGAGGATGCGGGCGGCGTGCGCTTGACCGATGAGGCACGCAAGCGTGTCCTGGTGGCTTGGCAGGAGCGCAAGCGGGAGGAGCTGACCCATCCCTTCCTCAATGAGAAGATGCCGCTGGGCCTTGTCGCTCATGCGCAGGCGCAGTTGCTGGCTCGCCATCTGCGCGGCGACATCGACGGCTATCCGGGTTTCATCTGGAAATGACGCATGCTGATGCTTGTGGCCTATGACGTGAGCACCGAGACTGCCGCGGGCCGCCGCAGGCTCCGCCGCGTGGCGCGGGCGTGCCTCGATTACGGACAGCGGGTGCAGAACTCCGTGTTCGAATGCGAGGTCGACCCTTCCCAGTGGGTCATTCTCAAATCGCGATTGATTGCCGAGATAGACGCCTCAACGGACAGTCTGCGTTTCTATCGGCTGGGCGCGGAAGGCCGGCGCAGGGTCGAGCATGTCGGCGCCAAACCCGTCCAGGATCTCGACGGTCCGTTGGTGTTCTGAAGGCCAGCGCGAACCTGAAGCCCACATACGGAGCCTAGACGGTTCGCGCGCCCACTAAGGCATGGGAAATTTACGACTTCACGCAAATTAAGCCCGGCATCGAGCGGCCTCAGCCCCTCACCGCCGGTCGGTTCGCGCGGACAACGGCATTTTCAGCGTGGCGGCAGGGTGTTAGAGACGGGCGGTCGCCCCCCGTGCGGGGGCGTGGATCGAAACGTTTTCGATGTCAGGGATGGTCGCGAGCCAAGTTGGTCGCCCCCCGTGCGGGGGCGTGGATCGAAACACCTGGGTCTGCAGGCTGGTGATCTGGCTTGAGGTGGTCGCCCCCCGTGCGGGGGCGTGGATCGAAACCATCCGCCCAATCGAGTTCGATGCGCGCGTCACGGTCGCCCCCCGTGCGGGGGCGTGGATCGAAACGCTTCGCCATAGCCAACGGCCTGGGACCAAACGTGTCGCCCCCCGTGCGGGGGCGTGGATCGAAACAATGAGAAGATGCGTGCGCACCCGATCATCCGGGTCGCCCCCCGTGCGGGGGCGTGGATCGAAACGACGATCCGGAGACGGTCTCCTACAGCCGGTACGTCGCCCCCCGTGCGGGGGCGTGGATCGAAACGGGACGCAGCGCCCGAGCTGGATCAACGCGTCGGCGTCGCCCCCCGTGCGGGGGCGTGGATCGAAACACCCTCAAACGTTATGCATTGATGAGTTAGGAGAGTCGCCCCCCGTGCGGGGGCGTGGATCGAAACGTCGCGGAGGGCGATGCAGTCAGAGTGGCCGGCGCGTCGCCCCCCGTGCGGGGGCGTGGATCGAAACCGGATGGGCGGCGCATCCCCGTCGACATGCGGGTGTCGCCCCCCGTGCGGGGGCGTGGATCGAAACGATGCTTTTGACATCACGCGGAGACGCGGACGATGTCGCCCCCCGTGCGGGGGCGTGGATCGAAACTCGGTGGTATCTCCTCGGCAGGTGTGTTGCAGGAGGTCGCCCCCCGTGCGGGGGCGTGGATCGAAACCACATGTCGCTCGAAGAAGGCGCACCAACCCAAGAGGTCGCCCCCCGTGCGGGGGCGTGGATCGAAACCGTCCCGCCCGAGCCGGCGCAGGCAAGGAGACAGGTCGCCCCCCGTGCGGGGGCGTGGATCGAAACTCCGGTAGCGGCAGCTCTGGCGGCACGAGCGATGTCGCCCCCCGTGCGGGGGCGTGGATCGAAACAAGGTGCTCTTCGCCCCCACCAAGGCCGCGCAGATGTCGCCCCCCGTGCGGGGGCGTGGATCGAAACCGATACTGGTTGTAGCGACGCTGGATGATGCCATGTCGCCCCCCGTGCGGGGGCGTGGATCGAAACGCTGGCGGGCTGATAGCTGCCAGAGCTGTAACCGGTCGCCCCCCGTGCGGGGGCGTGGATCGAAACCTGCCAGCATGCCGTTGACATGCAGCGCGCAATAAAGTCGCCCCCCGTGCGGGGGCGTGGATCGAAACCTTTTGTTCCTGGTCCCGGAGGGGCAGGAGCCCGCCGTCGCCCCCCGTGCGGGGGCGTGGATCGAAACTTGCGCGGGTTTTTGGGCTTATAGAGCCCAAGCGCAGTCGCCCCCCGTGCGGGGGCGTGGATCGAAACACGCAGGATCGCGAGGAAGTCATCCAGGTCATGCGGTCGCCCCCCGTGCGGGGGCGTGGATCGAAACTCCGATGGGTACAACTGGATTATCGGTAGCTACCAAGTCGCCCCCCGTGCGGGGGCGTGGATCGAAACCACCGGGGCTATGGGAACCAGCCCGCCCCGGCCGCGTCGCCCCCCGTGCGGGGGCGTGGATCGAAACTGATGTTCCTCCCGGCCTTGATGGCTATGAGGTCGTCGCCCCCCGTGCGGGGGCGTGGATCGAAACATCGACGGCCGGAAGGCGGCCTTCACTCAGGAGACGTCGCCCCCCGTGCGGGGGCGTGGATCGAAACCGTCAGCTCCTCCATCGGACTTTCGGGGACGGCCTGTCGCCCCCCGTGCGGGGGCGTGGATCGAAACGAAGGTCAGTAGATCCACCGAGCCATCGATGATGTCGCCCCCCGTGCGGGGGGGGGGGGCGTGGATCGAAACATGCACATGGTCGTGCGTGACGAGACCGAGCGCTACGTCGCCCCCCCCGTGCGGGGGCGTAGATCGAAACAGGAATCCATGCTCACCGAGCCACTGCGCACGGTGGTCGCCCCCGTGCGGGGGCGTGGATCGAAACTTCGTCGCCCGCGCGCCCACTGCGAGGCGGTAGAAGTCGCCCTCCGTGCGGGGGCGTGGATCGAAACGCGTGCGAAGAGCCTCCCGTCCTGCGGTACCTTGGGTCGCCCCCCGTGTGGGGGCGTGGATCGAAACCGCTACAACAACAACGGTGTCTTCAACACCGGAGTCGCCCCCGTGCCGGGGCGTGGATCGAAACTCTCACATCTGAGCTGCAGCCGGCTTCGTGGACACGAAGATAACCATGCCGCCGGCGCCGCCGGTGTCGCCAGTGGTCAGGTTGGCCGAGACGCTACTGCCGATGGTGCCCGCCACGTCCCATCCACCCGAGCCGCCGGCCCCGCCAATGGCTTGGGCGACGATGCCGGGCGATTGATCGCCGGCGGTCGAGATCGACGTCGTGTAGACGTCGACACCGCCGGCGATGCCGCCCACGTTCACGCCAAGGCTGGTATCGCTGGCGACCCCGCCCACCAGGCTGCCGCCACCGACGCCGCCCGCGCCGCAGAGGCTTTGCGCCGCCAGGCTCGCCGACAACGGACCGACGGTCTGGATCACGCCCTCATTGAAGACGGCGCCCGCGGTTCCGCCGGCACCACCGCCGCCGACCGCCAGGGACAGGTCCCCGTTCGACACGGACCCGGGCACCGCAAAGCCGCCATTGCCGCCCGAGCCGCCCAGGGCCTGGGCCACCAGGCTCTCCGCATTGCCGGTGGTCGGCGAGTTGGAGATGATGCCGCCGTAATTAACGACCACCACGTTGCCACTGGCCGCGTTGGGAGAGAACATAAATTCCCGTGTAATTGAATTTGTAAGTCCCCGACAGGCTGGACGTGTTCAGCGTCACGGAACCGCCGCCGCCGGCATAGCCACAGTGTTCGCCCGAGCCGCCCGTGCCCCCCCTTGCCGCCGTCGAGCTGGCGACGATCAATGTGCCGTCATAGGTGGAGCCGGAGGCGCCGCCATAGGATACGGTTGCGTCGATGCTGTCACCGGGTTGCCCGCCGTGGCCGTCCCCGGGCTTGTCGAAACAGGAATCGTGCGCGTTGCCGCCGCTGGGGCCGGTCATCTGATTTTTGTAGTAGACGGTCGTCCCAACTGAGGCTGTCTGGGCGAAAGCCGGTGCGCTCAACGCTCCGATGGCCACTGAGGCAACAAAGGCGGCGCGGGACGCCGCAAGGAAGTGGCCTTTGGTGAAAGCAGTATGACGCAGAACAGTTGTATCTACACAATCATGGATGATCGAGTATTGGTATTTTTCTAAATAATGGAAATATCAAAGCTGGGCGCAGATGCATCTCTACCATGCGTATCCTCGTGCCGGTATGAATGGCGATTTTTGGCCATAGAACGGCCTTGCAGTGTTCTGCGGTGGCGGAGAAAGGATGCCAAAGCGATGACTTTGGTGAAGCCGGGGCGGTGCCTCAGCTTATGGCTGAACGCGCATGGACCTCGCACGCGTGCGGTATTGCACGGCTTGTCGGGACGCTCCAGGAAGGCCGCGCCTCAAAACGCTCCGGGAGGCGGCTCTTTCGAGGGCTGATCGTAGTGATGGTGAGTGCCGTTCGGGGCTTGCCATCGTCACGGCGCGCTTCGCGGCACCGGGCGCCTGGGGTGCCAAACCGCTTGTGTGCCCCCGCCGCGGCCACGGAAGACGTCGGTGCGTCCCGCGCCAACCGGCCCGTCCACCCCGTGGGATGGATTGCGATATGGCGACGCTCTGGATATCGTCAAGGCCCAGGTTTTATTATCCAGTCTGTCGAGCATCATCACATATGCGCAAGGTGAGAATACCGAATATTGGAACTTTATTGGCCTTCGAGGCGGCGGCGCGCTATGAGAGTTTCACTCTGGCCGCCAGGGACCTTTGCCTGACGGAAAGCGCCATCTCGCGGCAGATCGCCCTGCTGGAAGGCAATCTCGACGTCACGCTTTTTGTGCGCGTCAAGCAGCGTGTGCGTCTGACGCGCGCGGGGCGGCTTTACGCGACCCAGGTTCGCCGCTCGATCGAGGCCTTGAACCGGGATACCGCATCCCTGATGTCCCATGGTGGTGGCGCGCAGCTGGAACTGGCGGTGCTGCCTACCTTTGCCTCCCATTGGTTGATCCCGCGCTTGCCCAGCTTCAATGCGAGGCATCCCGACGTTGGTGTGAACATGGGGGTGCGAACGGAAGCTTTTTCCTTCGAGGAGACGCATTTCGAGGCCGCGATCCATTATGGCAGACCCTATTGGGCCTCTGCGCAGCTCGACTATCTCTTTGGGGAAGGCGTGGTGCCCGTCTGCGCGCCGGCTCTTATCAGCGGAGAAATCCGCTCGCCGCGGGATCTTCTTGCCTATCCGCTGCTGCATTCGACGACGCGGCCGAATGCGTGGGAAGACTGGTTCGGGCATCATGGCGTGGATGATGCGCGCGCCGTTCGCGGTGCCCGCTACGAGCTCCACACCATGCTGATCAGCGGAGCGGAAGCCGGCCTTGGAATCGCGCTCGTGCCGGATTTCTTCGTGCAGCGGCATATTGCGGAGGGGCGTCTGCGAGCCCTCGCCGAGCCGGACTTGTCGGATAGCGATGCCTATTACCTCGTCTATCCGGAGGCTCTGAGCCAGAGGCCATCATTACTTGCCTTCCGCGCCTGGTTGCTGGAACAGGCCGCTGCCTATACACGCGGCCTTGATCGGAGCGGCCCCGACCCGAAGGCTCCGGCGACGGCTTCCTCCGCACGGCCTGGGCGAGCCCATTCGTGAACGCGGCTTCCAGGCGGAGCCCGCTGATGGCGTGCTTGTGCTCGTGAAAGAGCATGAAGACGTTTCTCGATGCTCCTTTCTTCCCCCTGCGAGAGAATCCTTAGCGCCCGTCATGAGCCGGCTGCGGCCTGCGTCGCATCGGAGGGCGCCGCTACCCCGCCGCGCGCTTGGAAACCGGTGCTTCGCGCCACATGGCAGGCCAGGCCGCGGGGGCGCCTGACGCTGGAGTTAATGACGAAAGCGCATGACCTAGTGATTTTTTCTCGCTTTACCACCTCGGGCGGGAGGTGGAAAAACAAGACCAACAAAGCACAAGCATAGGCGGCAAGTTCATGGCGCCGCAGCGGATTATGCTGTCTGAAGGGAGGGCTCATGAGTTCCGACACCCCCTATCCGAACGTGCAGCTGCACATTGACGGTGCGTGGCGGGATGCTTCGGGCGGCGGTCGCATTGCGGTTGTCAATCCGGCCAGCGAGGAGGAGATCGGCACGGTGGCCCACGCCTCCCGGGCCGACCTGGACGAGGCGCTGGAGGCGAGCGCCCGCGGCTTTGCCGTGTGGCGCAAGGTGTCCGCCTATGATCGCTCCAAGCTCATGCGCCGCGCCGCCGACCTCCTGCGCGAGCGGGCCGAGGCCATCGCCCGCCTCATGACGCTCGAACAGGGCAAGCCCCTGGCCGAGGCGCGCGGCGAGACGCTGGCCGCCGCCGACATCATCGACTGGTTCGCCGAAGAAGGCCGGCGCGCCTATGGCCGCGTCATCCCGGCCCGCGCGCCGGGCGTCTACCAGCTCGTCATCAAGGAGCCGGTGGGGCCGGTGGCCGCCTTCACCCCCTGGAATTTCCCCATCAACCAGCTGGTGCGCAAGCTGTGCGGAGCCCTTGCCGCCGGCTGCTCCATCATCGTGAAGGCGCCGGAAGAAACCCCGGCCTCCCCGGCCGAGCTTATCCGCGCCTTCGTGGATGCCGGCGTGCCGAAGGGCGTCATCGGGTTGGTCTATGGCGTGCCGGCCGAGATCAGCGAGCATCTCATCCCCCACCCGACCATCCGCAAGGTCACCTTCACCGGCTCCACCCCGGTGGGCAAGCATCTGGCCGCGCTCGCCGGCGCGCACATGAAGCGGGCCACCATGGAGCTGGGCGGCCACTCGCCGGTGATCGTGTTCGAGGACGCCGACGTGAAGGCCGCCGCCCGCCAGATCGCCACCGCTAAGTTCCGCAATGCCGGCCAGGTGTGCGTGTCTCCGACCCGCTATCTGGTGCAGGAGAAGGTGTATGAGGCGTTCGTGGACACCTTCGTTGCGGTGGCCAAGGCGGTGAAGGTGGGCAACGGGCTCGACCCCGACACCACCATGGGCCCGCTGGCCAATGAGCGGCGCATCCCGGCCATGGAGGCGCTGATCGCCGATGCCCGCCAGCGCGGCGCGCAGGTGGCGACCGGCGGGGCGCGGATCGGCAATAAGGGCTATTTCTTCGAGCCGACGGTGGTGACGGGCGTCACCCGCGAGATGCGGATGATGAACGAGGAGCCGTTCGGCCCGCTGGCGATGATCCTGCCCTTCAGCGACTTCGACGAGGCCATCACAGAGGCGAACCGGCTGCCTTATGGGCTTGCGTCCTACGCCTACACGCGCTCGGCCAAGACGGCGGCGGCGGTGGCGGACGGGGTGGACGCGGGCATGATGACCATCAACCATCTGGGCCTGGCCCTGCCGGAGGTGCCGTTTGGCGGCGTGCGCGATTCCGGCTATGGCTCGGAAGGCGGCTCGGAGGCTATCGAAGCCTATCTCAACCCCAAATTCGTCTCCCAGATCGGCGTCTGAAAGGGCTGGCCACTTGCGAAAGGCGCCGCCCGTCTTGACGGTGACGCCTTGTGCGACTTCCGGGCCGAGGAGGCCCGGCTTCGATCCATATCTGATTTCGGCTCGAGATCCGCCTCTGTGCGCTGCGATCTTGGGCTGATGCGATGGGAGTTGCCGATGAACGGCGCGAAAAGTCTTGTCGAAACACTGTTGCAGTCCGGCGTGGATACCTGCTTTGCCAATCCCGGCACGAGTGAGATGCACTTTGTCGCCGCATTGGACCAGAGCCCCGGCATGCGTTGCTATCTGGGGCTGCAGGAAAATGTGGTGACCGGCATGGCCGACGGCTATTATCGGATTGCCGGAAAGCCCGCCTGTACCCTGCTGCACTGCGGCCCCGGCTTTTCCAACGGCATGGCCAATCTGCATGATGCGCGTCGTGCCCGAAGCGGCATCGTGAACATCGTCGGCGATCAGGCCACCTACCACCGCTGGTATGACGCGCCGCTGACCTCCGACGTGGACGCCATCGCGCGCACCGTGTCTCAATGGGTGCGCATGAGCACCGCCACACCGCTGTTGGGCGCGGATGCCGCGGAAGCGGTGCGGGCGGCGCGGACCGGACCGGGCCAGGTCGCGACGCTGATCGTGCCGTCCGACATTTCCTGGAGCGAGGGGGGCGTGGTGGCGCCGGCCCTGGCCGTTCCCGAGCTGGTGGCGCTGGATGCCATCGCCGTCGACAATGCCGCGCGGGCCCTGCGGAATGGGCGCAACACGCTGATCCTGCTTTCCGGCAAGGGCGGCACGCGGCAGGCCCAGAAATTGGCGTGGCGCGTCTCGCAGGCCACCGGCGCCAAGATCATGCTGGAATATTGCGCACCCACCGTGGAGCGCGGGGAAGGTTCGCTCCCGCTGGCCAAGGTTCCCTATGCGATGAGTCTCGCGATCGAGGCGCTGCGGGAATTCGATCAGATCGTTCTGGTCAATGCGAAAGCGCCGGTGGGCTTCTTCGGGTATCCCGACATGCCCTCCATCCAGCACCGGCCCGACGCCGACATCCATGTCCTGGCGCGGCCGGAACAGGACGCCGTGGCGGCACTGACGGCGCTGGTGGAAGCGCTTGGCGCGCCCGATGTGCCCCTTCCGCCCGCCCCTGCGCGCGCCGCGGTGGCATCAGGCGCCCCGACGTCGGACAAGGTGGCCCAGACGGTGGCGGCCCTGATGCCGGAAGGCACAATCATCGCGGATGAAAGCATTTCCTACGGGCGCGGCTTTTATCGCTGCTCCCATGCCTCGCCGGCTCACACCTGGCTGCACCAGGTCGGCGGCGCCATCGGCGGGGGGCTGCCCATGGCGACGGGCGCGGCGATCGGCGGCAAGAGCGAGCGTCGTGTCATCTCGCTGCAGGCGGATGGGTCGGGCATGTATACGGTGCAGGCCTTGTGGACCCAGGCCCGTGAAAACCTGCCTGTCACCACCATCCTGCTCAATAACAGGAAGTATAATATCCTCATCGGCGAGTATCAGAATGTCGGCGCCGTTCCCGGTGCCACGGCCATGAGCATGCTGGACCTGGGCAAGCCGGACCTTGACTGGGTTTCCCTGGCGAACGGCCTCGGGGTCGAAGCCGCCCGCGCGCATACCATGGAGGAATGCGCGACCCTGATGGAGGCGAGCTTCAAGGAGGCCAAGCCCTTCCTCATCGAGCTGATGATCTGAACCGAACCTTGCGCCCCCGCCTGGACCTTGCGCGGCGAGGCAGCCCATCGTGGGCCATGGTCCCGTGGGGGCGAAACGATATGCCCCGCCCAAAATAAAATAAATATATCGGAGGAAACAGGATGACGACGGCTGTCGAGACGGACGAAAAAGCAGTTGCCGACAAAAAGTGGATGGTCGTGTTTGTCTTCGCCTTCCTTGCCCTGCTGGCGGATGGCGCTGATGTAATGTACCTGGCTTTGAGCCTTCCCAGCCTGAAGCAGGAGTTCTCGCTCACGAATGTGGAGGCCGGCGCCCTGGGCAGCATTACCTTGGCGGCCATGGCGGTGGGCGGCATCTATGGCGGCTGGGCCTGCGATCGTTTCGGGCGCGTGCGGACCTTGTCGATCGCCGTTTTCCTGTTCTCAGTCGGCACCAGTGTTCTGGGGTTGACGCAGAACTACTGGCAGTTCGCCGTGGTTCGCTTCTTCGGTTCTCTGGGGCTCGGCGCGGTCTTCGTGTGCAGCAATACTTTGATGTTCGAGTATGCGCCCGCCAAATATCGCACCACCATCCTGGGAGCCCTGCAATCGGGCTGGACCATCGGCTATGTGGTCGCCTCCCTGGTGTCGAGCTTCGTCATCCCTGATTTTGGCTGGCGCTATCTGTTCTTTACTTCGATCGTACCAGTGGTGGTGGCGTTGGGCATGCAGATGTTCGTGCAGGAGCCCGCCTGCTATCTGGAGGTGAAGGCCGCTCGCGCGCTCAATGGGGGGGCGGGGGGAACCAAGCGGGCCTCCATCATCCGCCAGCTCCTCAGCGATGTGGAGAATCGCAAGCGTTTCGTCATCTGGACCATCGCCACAGGCCTTCTGCAGTTCGGCTATTATGGCGTCGTCAATTGGATGCCGTCTTATC
Organism: Xanthobacter sp. NM-59; assembly: GCF_021401125.1. Lineage (GTDB taxonomy): Bacteria > Pseudomonadota > Alphaproteobacteria > Rhizobiales > Xanthobacteraceae > Xanthobacter. The sequence continues at coordinate 104,281 of NZ_JACBFQ010000007.1, read as the reverse complement.
TTCAGGAAGAGCTGCACATCAAGTTCAGTGCCATCGCCGGTTACATGATGGCGACCTTCCTTGCGTCGACCCTCGGCAAGATCTCGGCCGGCTGGCTGGCGGACAAGATCGGCTGCCGCGCGGTGTTCTTCATCGCCAATGCCGCGACGGCGGCCTTCATTCCGGTGGTGGTGTTCTGGCATTCGCCAAGCAACATCGCTTATCTGATGACCCTGTTCGGCTTCTTCTACGGCATGCCCTTCGGCGTGACGGCGACCTATATGGGCCAGAGCTTCGACACGAGCGTTCGCGGCCTCGCGATCGGCGCCACCTACAATATCGGCCGGCTCGGCGGCGTGGCGGCGCCCATCGTCATCGGCTATCTGGCGACCGGCGGGAACATCGGAACAGGCTTCCTGGTCATGTGCATTGCGTTCCTGCTGTGCGGCCTGGTCCCGAGCACTCTCATTCGCGGCAAGACCTATGCGACCTGAATGCCGGGCCCCCGCGTCCTCGAAGAGGGCGCGGGGTCGGGCGCCGGGAGCATGAGGAAGAGGGCGGCCGCGTGCCGCCCTCTTTGCGTTGCCGGGGCGTACAGGTGGGGCTGCGCGCCTTCAGCCGGCGGACGGGGCGACCACGATGCGGCCGTGCTCCAGCTCGCCGGTGACCGCGGCAGGAGGCGCCGCCTCAGTGACGAGGATGTCCACGGCCGACCAGCCGCACACATTGATGAGATCGGGCTTGGTCCATTTGGAGCTGCCGAGCAGCAGCATCACCTTGTCCGCAAGGGGGATCATGGCCCGCTCGAGCTCGGTCTCGAACAGGTCGAAATCCATGCAGCCGTGCTGCGGGGATGCGGCCGCCACCGACATCACGAACAGGCTCGGCGTGAATTGCGAGGCGAAATCGATGGCCGATGGCCCGATGACAGTGCGGTCGTCCGCGCGCTATTCCCCGCCCGGCAGGATGACGCGGTGGCTGCGGCCGGCGCCGGTGAGGATCTGCGTCACCTCCAGGGAGAAGGTGATGGCGGTCAGCCGGCCCGCCCGCGGCGCCAGCATCTCGGCGAGGAAACAGGCGGTGGACGAATTGTCGAGGAGGATGGTGGCCTCTTTGTCGATCAGCTCCACCGCGGCGCGGGCGATGCGGCGTTTCACGGCGTCGTCGTCGCGCAGGCGCCGGTCGAATTGCGCCTCCCAATCGCTGACGTTGAGGCGCACGCCGCCGTGGCTTCGTGCAGCAGCGTGGGGTTGGAGAGCGGGAAGATGATCGGGTGTTCCACGTGGGCGGCCATCGTGCCCACGATCTCCTGGGTGAACTGATGGGGCGTGGTGGAGGTGCCGATGAGGATGGTGGGCTTCACCGCCGCCACCACCGTCGCAAGGTCGATGATGCCGCCCTTCGCCGCCGCGGCAGCCCGCAGCGCGGACATTTCGGGCCAGCGCGTTTCGGCCGCCGGGATCGCCTCGCAGCGGGTGCGGGCGAGGCCTGCCACTTCCGCGTCGGGGCGTGCATAGGGCCGCTGGAAGTCGAGCAGTCCATCGGACATGTCGGCCGTGAGGAGGCCGGGCAAGTCGACCAGCCACACGCGGCGCGTGGCCTCTTCCTTGGAGAGGCCATGGCGGACCATCAGGTCGCGGATCTGGTCGGCGATGCCGACGCCCGCCGTGCCGGCGCCAAAGACGACCACGCGCTGCTCGCTCCAAGGGGTGCCGGTGCGGGCCACGGTGTTGAGCAGACCGGCAATGACGATGGAGCCCGTGCCTTGCATGTCGTCGTTGAAGGTGGCGACCTTGTCACGGTAGCGGCCGAGGATGCGGCGCGCATTGGTGGAGCCGAAGTCTTCCCAGTGCAGCATCGCCTTCGGGAACAGCTTTTTCGCCGCGGTGACATAGGCATCGATGAAGTTGTCATAGTCTTGCCCGCCCGCACGGGCGTGGCGGTAGCCGACATAGCAGGGGGCGTCGAGCAGCTTCTCATTGTTGGTGCCGACATCGAGCGCCACGGGAATGACCCGGTGAGGGTCGATGTCATCGGGGCCGGCGCCGAACGCCGCCAGCTTCCCCTCGACACCTGCCGGGTCGTCAATGCTCAGGAAGATGCCGCGGGGGCGGGTCATCACCTCGCTATAGTTTTCGATGGCCTCGCCGACGACGGGATCATAGACGACGGGCAGCATTTCCAGCATGTGGCGCTGCAGCAGGGCGTAGAACAGCGTGATGTTATTGTCGTGCAGGTGCCACATGTAAATGTGCTTCGCCAGATCAGTCGGGGCGGCGTGATAAGCCTGGTAGGTCAGCTCCAGCTGGGGCTCCAGCTCGGTCGTCACCAAGGGCGGCAACAGCCCCTCGAGGCCGAGGGCCTTGCGTTCCGCGGGCGAGAAGGCCGAGCCTTTGTTGAGCGCTGGATCTCGCAGGACGTCGTAGCCGCGCGCGGTGGTGCTGATGCGGCGGCCGGCAGCATCGGTGATGGCCTTTGCCTGTCTGCTAAACATGCTTGAGACCTTTCCGGCTTGGTTGACGTTATTGGCGGGTTAAGGGCGGCGGACTTGTGTCCGACGGGTACAGGGCACGCCGGGCGCGCCCCATCAGGTAAGTGGCGGTAACGGACCCGGCGGAGCGGCCGGAGCCGGAGGGATTGGGCGGCCAACAGCTTCAAGGGGCACGCCGTGGCGGGTCCCCTGCGGGCGGACCCATGGCCCTTCAAAAGGCGCCGATCACCGCGCAATCCGGCGTTGCCCCCGCGGTGTGGCGCGGAGGGAGAGGTTTTGTGTCGCTGCAGAAAAATAATATATGACAATTGCAATTATGTTCCTTTGTGGAGCTGATATATTTATGTGAAAATCGCGCTCAGCGTCCGTGAGTCGTGTTTATAAATTGAGCTTATATTCATTTTGAACATGTATGTCGACATGAGGGCAATCGGAATCAATTTATTTGATATTTATATATATTTATTTCAGTTTAATATAAATAATCGCGCTGCAACTTGTTGCTGGTGTGTCGTCGAAAGCGTGCTGTCAATACCGTCATCGCGGCTGGGGACGGGCAGGGGATGGCAGGACCGGGCGACCTCATAGACACCGACGAACTCAAGGCATTCGACGCGGTGGCGAGCAGCCGCAGCTTCAGTCGCGCGGCGGAGCAGCTGGGGTGCTCCCAGTCCGCCATCAGCCAGCGCGTCGCGCGGATCGAGAAGCGGATCGGGCGCCGGATCATCCGCCGCACGACGCGCCGGGTCGAGCTGACTGCTGATGGCGAGGCGATGTTGATCTATGCCCGCTCCATCCTGGGGCTGGCGGCGGATGCGCGCGAGCAGCTCGCCCGCCCGGGCATGCGGGGGATTTTGAAGGTCGGCATTGAGGATGAGTTCGCGACGACGCGGCTGCCTCTGGCCCTCAGCATCTTCCGCTCCGAGTTTCCGGATTTCGCGATGAAGTTCGTCACCGGCCGCAATGAGCATCTGCACGATGCGCTGCGCGCCGAGGAGGTCGATCTGGTTCTGGGCAAGGGCCACATGGACGATGGCGGCGAAGTCCTCTGGCACGAGCACTTGGTGTGGGTGGCGCGCGCCCGCGAGCGGATCGCGGCGGACGAGCCGCTGCGGTTCATCACCTACACCAGCCCCAGCATCACCAGGACCATCGCCGAAGCCGCCCTTCGCGCCGCCGGCCGCGATTGGACCCCGGTGGTGGAGGGTAGCAACCTTCTCGGCCTGCTGGCCACGGCGGAAGCCGGCCTTGGCGTCATGGCCATCGGCCGCAGCTTCCGGACCCCGGGCATCGCAACCCTTCCGCAGGGTGCGGGCCTGCCGCCGGTCGGCACCCTCAGCTATGTGCTGGAGGAGCAGGCGGACGCCTCGAACGAGGCGGTGGGCGCATTCCGCAGCGTGTTGCGCAATGCCGCCCGGCAGGTGGCCAGCGCGGCACCGGCGCCGGGCACGGCAAGTTGAGCCGGCCGCTGCGACCGATGTCGTTTCAAATGCTTGTGCAGCCGGCATTCCGGCAGGTCTGCCGGTCAGGCGCGGGCCCTCGGAAAGGGGGCGGCGGAGTGGGGCGCGATCCGCCCTCCGTCCTGATGCCATTTGCCACAGGCCCGGCCAGAATTGGTCCATAGGCCGCCTTCCGGAAGCCCATAAGCTTGGCCGCGTCTGATGGCTCCAGATTTCCGCGACTGACGCAGTTCTTGTCATCTCAAATCCGCTCGGAGTTCCGACTATGACTTCGCTTCCTCCCGAGACCCGGACGTTGCTCGACCTGCCCATTGGCATCCAGGCGAGCGGCACCCGGCGCGAGTTCGATTCCATGGGTGAGGTCGAGGTCCCCGCCGACCGTTATTGGGGGGCGCAGACGGAGCGGTCCCTGCATCACTTCAACATCGGTGGCGACCGGATGCCGAAGGCGGTCTATCACGCCTATGGCTATGTGAAGAAAGCCTGCGCGCTGGTGAACGCAGCCGCGGGGCGCCTGCCGGTGGAGAAGCGCGACGCCATCATCCGCGCGGCGGACGAAGCGATCGCCGGGAAGCTCGACGATCATTTCCCGCTCTATGTCTGGCAGACCGGGTCGGGCACCCAGTCCAACATGAACGTCAACGAGGTGCTGTCGAACCGGGCCATTCAGCTGCTCGGCGGCACGCTCGGCACCCAGCATCCGGTTGGTCCCAACGACGACGTCAATATGGGGCAGTCCTCCAACGACACCTTCCCCACCGCCATGCACATCGCCTCGGTGGCGGCGATCGACGACCTTCTGGTGCCGGAGGTGGTCAAGCTGGTGGAGACCATCGAGCGCAAGGCCGAGTCCTGGATGGACGTGGTGAAGATCGGCCGCACCCATCTGGAAGACGCCGTGCCCCTGACCGTCGGCCAGGAATGGTACGGCTGGGCGGGGCAGATCCGCGATGCGATCGCCGCCATCGAGGCGAGCCGGTCGGGCCTCTATCAGTTGGCGGTCGGCGGCACCGCGGTGGGAACGGGCCTCAACGCACCGAAGGGCTTTGCGGCGGACGTCGCCGCCCAGATCGCCGAATTGACCGGCAAGCCCTTCATCACCGCACCCAACAAGTTCGCGGCTCAGGGCTCCCTCGACGCCATGGTGCGGGCCCATGCGGCGCTGCGCGGGCTCGCCGTGGCCCTGATGAAGATCGCCAACGACATGCGCTGGCTGGCCTCGGGCCCGCGCTGCGGCTTTGCCGAGCTCCTGCTGCCGTCCAACGAGCCCGGATCATCCATCATGCCGGGCAAGGTGAACCCCACGCAGTGCGAAGCCATGGTCATGATCGCCATCCAGGTCATGGGCAACGACACCGCGGTCTCGGTGGCCGGCAGCCAGGGCAATTTCGAGCTCAACGCCATGCGCCCCGTCATCATCAACAACTTCCTGCACTCCGCGCGTATTCTCGCGGATGGCTGTGCCAGGTTCCGGGAGTTCTCGGTCGAGGGCACCGAGCTCAACCGCAAGAAGATCGACGAATATGTGAACGGCAGTGTGATGCTGGTCACTGCTTTGTCTCCGGTCATCGGCTATCAGAACGCCGCGCACATCGCGGAAAAAGCGATTGCCGATGGTACGACCCTGCGGGAAGCCGCGCTGGCGTCCGGCAAGGTGGATGCCGCGCTTTTCGACAAGACCATCCGGCCGCTGGACATGGTCGGCACGGGGCTGGCTGGCGCTTGAAACGAGGGGGGATACGCGATGATCAGGTGTGTCAGGATGTGGACCGGGCCCGATGGCAATTCCCTGTTCGAGGAAGGCGTGATCGCCCTCGCTGACGGCGAGCGCGGTGACTTCATCGGCAAGGCGGCGGGAGCCAAGAACATTTCCTTCCGCGAAACCGCCTCCGGCGGCTCCTTCGAATGGCATCAGGATCCCGAGCCGCGCTACGTGATCACCCTGTCGGGGACCCTGGAATTCGAAACCAAGTCCGGCGCCACCTTCACCATCCGTCCGGGCGACATCCTCATCGCTCAGGACAATTCCGGCTCCGGCCACAAGTGGCGGCTGATCGGCGACGAGCCCTGGCGCCGCGCTTATGTGGTGTATGAGGAAGGGGTCGATCTCGGCTTCGTTCCTGTGAAGGCCAACAGCTGAACGCGTGGAGACCTGCCGTGTCGCAACCGTCCATCGAAAATCCCGATATCGTCCTCATCGGCGCCGGTATCATGGGCGCCACCCTCGGCACCGTGCTGAAGGAGCTGGAGCCCTCGCTTTCGGTCGTCATGTATGAGCGGCTGGCCGATTGCGGCCAGGAGAGCTCCAACTCCTGGAACAATGCCGGCACCGGCCATGCCGCCAATTGCGAGATGAACTACACGCCGCAGCGGGCGGACGGCTCGGTGGACATCTCCGAGGCGCTCATCGTCAACACCGAATTCGACATCTCGCGCCAGCTCTGGGCCCATCTGGTCCGCAAGGGCGCGATCCCCGATCCGCGCGCCTTCATCCATCCTTGCCCGCACATGAGCTTCGTATGGGGCGAGGAAAACGTTGCGTTCCTCAAGGCGCGCTTCAAGGAGATGTCCGCGCACCACTGCTATCACGGCATGGAGTTCAGCGACGACCCGGCCCAGATCGCGCAATGGGCGCCGCTCATCATGGAAGGGCGCGCCGCGGACGAGAAGGTGGCGGCGACGCGCATCATCACGGGAACGGATGTCGATTACGGCTCCCTTACCCACCTTCTGGTGGCGCAGCTGCGCGCCCAGACCGGGTTCGAGGTGCATTACAGCCGACAGGTGGTCGGGCTGGAGCGCGAGGCGGACGGACGCTGGCGTGTGACGGTGGAGAACGGCGCCGACAAGTCCCGCGAGAGCGTCTCGGCGAAGTTCGTCTTCATCGGCGCGGGCGGCGATGCGCTCGATCTTCTGCAGATGTCCAAGATTCCGGAAGGTCGGGGCTATGGCGGCTTCCCCGTCAGCGGCATCTGGCTGCGCTGCGATGTGGATGCGGTGAGCCAGCGCCACCACGCGAAGGTCTATGGCAAGGCGGCCAGCGGCTCGCCGCCCATGTCCGTGCCCCATCTCGACACGCGCATCATTGGCGGCAAGAAGTCCCTGCTGTTCGGGCCCTATGCGGGCTTCTCGACCAAATTCCTCAAGCAGGGCTCGCTGCTGGACCTGTTCGAATCCATCACCCCCTTCAATATTCTGCCGCTGCTTGATGTCGCCAAGAATAATATGAGCCTGACTGAGTATCTGATCGGGCAGGTGCTTCAGAGTTCTTCCCACCAGTTCGGCGTCCTGAAGCAGTTTTTCCCGAACGCCGCGCGGGGCGACTGGAAGGAAGCGGTTGCCGGCCAGCGCGTCCAGATCATCAAGCCCAGTGGACATGAGGGCGGCTATCTCGAGTTCGGCACGGAGCTGGTCCCGGCCGCGGACAAGTCGCTGGTGGCTCTGCTCGGCGCCTCGCCGGGCGCCTCGACCGCCGCCTTCATCGCCATGGAGGTCCTTCAGACCTGCTTCGCCGAGCGCCTGACGGACGAGGAGTGGCTGCCGGCCCTGAAGCGGATGATCCCGACCTATGGCATCGATCTGAAGGTTGATGCCGAAGCCTGCGCCCGTACGCGCGCGGACACCGCGCCGGTGCTGAAGATCGACAATATTTGAGGACGCCATGCCAGCAAAGACTGTTGCCGACTTCGTCGTTGAGACCCTGGAAGAGGTCGGGGTCAAGCGCATCTATGGCGTGGTGGGCGATAGCCTCAACGCCATTACCGAGGCGATCCGCGAGCGCCCCGGTATCGAATGGGTCGGCCTGCGCCATGAAGAGGTCGCGGCCTTCGCGGCCTCCGGCGAAGCGCAGGCCACCGGTGAGCTGGCGGTCTGCGCCGGCTCATGCGGGCCGGGCAACCTGCACCTCATCAACGGCCTGTTCGATGCCCATCGCACCCGCACGCCGGTGCTGGCCATCGCCGCCCACATCCCGACGGCGGAGATTGGCGGGGGCTATTTCCAGGAAACGCATCCGCAGAACCTGTTCAAGGAATGCAGCCACTATTGTGAGCTGATCTCCGATCCGGCGCAGCTTCCCTATGTCCTGGATAATGCCATCCGCGCCGCGATCGGCCAGCAGGGGGTGGCGGTGGTCGTGCTGCCGGGCGACATCGCGCTGAAGGCCGCGCCGGAGCACCCCATCGGCACCCGGCGGGCCCTGGTGCCGCCGCGCCCCGTGGTTAGCCCCTCCGAACCCGATCTCGATGCCCTCGCGGAATTGCTCAACGGCGCAAAGCGCGTGACGCTTTTCACCGGACGCGGCTGCGCCGGCGCCCACGCCGAGCTGATGGAGCTGGCGGGAACGCTCAAGAGCCCCATCGTTCACGCTCTGGGCGGCAAGGAGCATGTGGAGTACGACAACCCGTATGATGTCGGCATGACCGGCTTTATCGGTTTCTCCTCGGGCTATGCCGCGATGCAGGGCTGCGACCTGCTGCTGATGCTCGGCACCGACTTTCCTTACAAGCAGTTCCTGCCGACCGGCTGCAAGGTCGCCCAGATCGACATCCGGCCGGAGCAGCTCGGCCGCCGGGCGAGCCTCGATCTCGGCATCGTCGGCGACATCAAGGCCACGCTCGCGGCGCTGCTGCCGAAGCTGACCGCGAAGAGCGACACGAGCTTTCTCGATAGCGCGATCAAGCATTATGCCCATGCCCGCGAAGGGCTCGATGAGCTTGCCAAGGGCACGCCGGGCCGTAAGCTGATCCATCCCCAATATGTCGCGCGCGTGCTGAGCGAGGCGGCGAGCGACGACGCCGTGTTTACCGCGGATGTGGGGACCTGCACGGTGTGGGCCGCGCGCTACCTGAAGATGAACGGCAGGCGCCGCCTCATCGGCTCGCTCACCCACGGTTCCATGGCGAATGCCATGCCGCAGGCGATCGGTATCGCCAGCGCCCAGCCCGGCCGGCAGGTGGTCACGCTCTCCGGCGATGGCGGCTTCTCTATGCTGATGGGCGACGTCATCTCGCTGAAGCAGCATCAGATTCCGGTGAAGGTCGTGGTGTTCAACAACGGCGTGCTCGGCTTCGTCGCGCTGGAGATGAAGGCGGCGGGCTTCGTCGATGCGGGCGCGGGCGTCGATCTGGATAATCCGGATTTTGCCGCCATGGCGCGGGCGATGGGCATCCACGCCATTCGCGTCGAGGATCCGGGGGATCTGCCGGCCGCCGTTGCCGATATCCTGGCCCATGACGGGCCGGCGCTGCTCGATGTGGTCACGGCGAAGCAGGAGCTGTCCATGCCGCCGACCATCGGCATCGAGCAGGTGAAGGGGTTCAGCCTCTGGATGCTGCGCGCGGTGATGGCCGGCAAGGGCGATGCCGTGATCGATCTCGCGAAGACGAACCTGCTGTCGCGCTGAAGCGGCGGCAGGGCGAGGCGCGTGCCGCGGCAAGCGTGATGACTGCAAGGACGTTGTCTGGGCAGCGATCGTAGCGCGTGTCGTGGCCGCGCATTGGTAAGCTAGTCGTCGAATACTATCCGGATGAGCTGACGTGACGATCCGAGACCTGACGTCTGACAAGGCCATTACCGGCACTCTTTCCAGCGGAGAGCGGGGCCGAACTTATAGGCTGGCTGTCTCTCGCCTTGCACCCGAGGAGCTCCAAGCCATACGGGCCGCCCTCGATACACGGATTGCGGGGAGCAGGATCGAGACATCCTCCTGGATTCCGGGCGCCGATTGGCGAGGGACCGCGTATCAGCCCATTTACGAACGCGCGGCGATGGCCAATCCTGAACTCGCAGCGCTGATGTTCGGTCTGTTCGTCTGGGAGGCGTTCGAGCGGCATCCGGACGATTGGTACACGGATCGCTTCTCCATGGGCGGAGATGAGGATCGGTTCAGGGTGTATTTCAAGCCCGGGCGTTGAACGCGAAAGCGCTCAGCTCCGCCTCGGAACGGAGCGGCGGTGAACCGGCGCGCGTTGACCGCACATGACGGCGGACCAGACACCGGAGCCCGCGGTGCTCACCGCAAGGGTCCGCTCGGTGCCGTAAGGGCCTTTCGAGCGAAGCGGACGCCGCATTCAGGAATAATCATTTTAACTCAATGAGTTGTCGTTTCTTCTGTTGCCGGCCGGGGAAATGCCCTGGCCTGTCAGGCGCCCTTCCATTTGCGGTGGAAGGTGGAGGCGGCCAGGAGCAGTGCGCAGCCCACAAGGATGGCGTTGATGGCGGTCGCCATGGGGTCGCTCCCCAGGCCGGCCCAGAGGGTCGTGTGGAGAAGGGCCACCGCGCCGAACGCCAGGGCGGTGGCAAGGCGCAGCAAGCGCGGGGTGCCGATGCTGTGCCTGGTGGCAAAGGCGGCGGCAAAAGCCGCGGCCATCGTCGTCAGATAGATCGGCAGAAGGGCCCCTGCGTCCATCACGAGAGAGGCGCCGGCAGTGGTGGCAAGGGCGAGAGGCTGGCCCCAGCCCAAAGCGGACCAGGCCGTTTCCCAGCCGGGAGCCGGCTGCCCCTTGTCGCGGCGCCGTGCCAGCCAGATGGTCACGCCGCTATAGGTCACGAGGGTCAAAGCCGCGCCGAGCAGGCCATAGGCGACCTTCACCGCCATGCCGCCGAACCACCCGATGTGGAGCGGCTGCAGCATGCCGAGGATCTGCTGGCCAATGCCGCCCGTTTCAAGGCCGCCATCGCCGAGCCGGGTGCCCTGGCCGTCGAAGTAATAGGTGTTGGCCATTGCGATCTGGCCAGGTGTTCTCATGCCGAGGTGCACCATCTGCCCCGCGGCGCCGATGTGCTGCGCCCGCGCGCTGACGAACCGGGCGTGGGGCACCGTGGCTTCGATCTGGCGGATCATGGCCGCGATATCGGGCAGGGGGGCGGGGGTCTCGTCGGCGCGGGCCATGGGGCCAAGGATCTCGGCGAAGGCCCTTTCCGATTCCCCGTCATAGGCGGCGAGTGCCAGGATGCCGATGATCAGTGTCGAGAGCCCCAGCAGCGCCCCGGTGAGCGACACCACAAGATGAAAGGGCAGGCCCCACACCCCGAGGCGGTTATGAAGGTCCGCTTCCTGCAGCCGGCGCGAACCGCCCCATCTGAGAGCGAAGGCATCCTTGAAGATGCGCGGATGGGACAGCAGGCCGGAGATCAGCGAGGAGAGCAGCGCCACGCCCACAAGCCCGACCAGGAAGGTGCCCCACGCGCGCGGCAGGTGCAGCGCCGTGTGCAGCTCCGCCAGGAATTCAGACCATGGCGCGCGCAGCGGCGTGACAAGAGAGCCGTTCCCATCTGCCAGCCACTCGCCTTCGACGCCCGCATGATGGTCGTCATAATGAATCTCGAAGCGCGGGCTGATCGGCCCGGGGCCCGCGATATAGATCGCGTCCGCGCCCCCTTCCGCCAGCGATCGCGCATGGGCGGCGGCGAAGGCCGCGGCGACAGCGTCTGCGGTCACGCCTTGTGGGGCCACGGGGGCGTCCGGCTGTTCCCAACGCTTGAACTCGTTCAGGAACACCGCCACTGTTCCGGTGAAGCAGACGATATAGATCAGGGCCGCAAAGCCGAGCCCCAACGCGGAATGCCCCGCCAACATGGCGCGCACGAAATCCGCCGAGAGCCAGGGGCGGCGGGCCGCCCGGACTTCGATCCGCTGGCGCATCAGCCCATGACCTTTGGCAAAAAAGCGATGCCATAGCCGAAGACGGAGGCCGCCAGGAGCGCCGCCGTGGCTCGCGCGAGGCGGGCATCGGAAAGGGTCCAGGCCATGCCCGCGCCCCACAGGATCGGCACCAGCACGCCGCCGATGACGATGCGATCATGGGGCCCCAGAGGCATGGCGACCGCGAAGGCCACGCCGAGGCCAATGGCCGTGAACCCCGACAGGACGACGGCCAGGAATGCCTTGGCTCCTGCACGCATCCAGTCGGTGCGGCGGGGTTCCGGCTCGAAGGTCGCGGGCGCCGCCTTGCGCCAGCGCGCCTGCCGGACATCCACCCGCACCGCGATCACGGCGAAGGCGATGAGGGAGAGGGCGAGAAGGGCGGATGCGATGCCGGGTTTGACCCCGAAGGCCCGCGCAAACATCCAGACGCCGGCGAGGATGAGCCCCCACCCCGCTGCGAGCGTCCTCGCCGACGCATCCCGCTGGCGCCAGCATCGACGCAGGAGAACGACGCCGCACAGGAGCGGCACCAAGCCGGCCAGGCTCCCCAGCATCTCGATCGCTGGCATGAAGGTCATCGCTGCTCCGCGTGTCGCATGGGGTGCGGTCAGAACTTGTAGGTCAGGCTGGTGATCACGGTGCGGGCCTGGCCAATGGCGCAATCGCCGCGATAGGCGGTGCAGCTCACCACATAGAAGGTGTTGGCAAGGTTCTGCGCGTTCAGCTGCCAGCGCCAATCCTCATTCTCCCACGCCAGCATGGCATCGAAGAGCGTGTAGGCCGGTGTCCTCACATAGAGGGCCTGCTGGGTGGCGACATCGCGTCCAAAGCTTTGCGAAGCCCCGACATATCGCACGCCTCCACCGACGGACCATCCCTTCATCGCGCCGCCCTGCGCCGTGTAGACACCCCACAGCGAGGCCAGATTCTTCGGGATGCCGCTGACCGGCTTGCCCTGCATGAATTCAGAGATGCCCGAAGCGTAGGGGTAAAGCTCCGGATAGCGGTCATAGGTGGCGTCGGTGTAAGAATAGGAGGCGATCATCTTCAATTCGGGCAGAATCTTGCCGGTGACGTCGATCTCAAATCCACGCACCTTGATGTCCGCGCCGCCGACGGCATCGAACAGGAAGTCGGGCTGGACGATGGCGTTTCTCTGCGTCAGCTCATAGAGCGAGCCATTAACCGCCAGCGGCAATGTGGGGTGCTCGTATTTGAAGCCGATTTCAACTTGCTCGCCCTGGAGTGGCTTGGCGGGTGTGAGCGCCTCGCCATAGGCCGTCGCAAAGATGCTGGAGCCCACCAGCGCGCCCGGCTGCGGCGTGAAGGAGGTGGAATAGCTCGCATACGGGGCAAGGCCGAAATCGGTTTCATACATGAGGGCCAGCCGGCTGGACGTGGCGCTCATATTGTCCGAGGGCGACCCGTCCTGCTCGATGGTGAGCCAATCTTCCCGCAGCCCGAGCACGGCGCGCCAGGGCCCGGCCTTGATCTGGTCCTGGAGGTAGAGGCCCACGTCGCTCTGCACCTCGTGGGGCTGCGCGGACATGGGAATGGCATAGGGTGAGACAATGCCGCCGCTGAGGGAATAAAGATAGGTCGACTGGCCGTAGAGCGGCGCATAGATGTCGAAGCGCGGCTGTCCGGGCAGTGCATTGTCCACCAGGGTGCCGGCCGTCTCCAAGTCCATCGCGAAGCGCGTGTAGTCGATGCCGCCCGTCAGCTTGTGCTCGAAGATGCCGGTCTGGAACGTGCCGGACAGGTAGGTGTCGGAGGCCAGCACGCCCGTGTCGGTGTTTTGCTTGGTCACGGCGCGGGCGATCTGACTTTGCCCGGCATTGAGGTAGGGGGCATAGGCCGGATTGAAGATCGGCCCCCCCAAAAGCGCGTTGAAGACGGCCACGCGCGAGGGTGTCATGACGGCCGCATAGGTGGACTGGTAGTCATTCTCGGTGTGTGTATAGCGCGTGACGCTGTGGAGCTTCAGGCTCTCATTGAACCTGTGGTCGAGGAGCATCTCCAAGGATTGTTGCCGGGTGTTGTAGTAATCTCCGGGCTCACCCACAAAAGTGCTGAAATTTGCGCGCTGGCCATATGCATTAGGCGTGAGCGTGCCAAGCGCCGGCAGGAATTGCTGGGTGGAACCGGTCTTGTCATCGCGGATGTTGGCCAGCAACGTGATGGACGTGTCGTCCGTTGGCCGGTAGGTGAGGGAGGGCGCGATCATCAGGCGGTCGTCGCCCACATAGTCAACCTGCGTGTCCGCATCACGGGCGAGGCCGACGACGCGATAGAGCCACTTGCCGTCCTGGGTCAGCGGGCCGCTGCTGTCGAACTTGAACTGTTTGAAGTCGAAAGAGCCATATTCGACAGTAACTTCGTTGCGCGGCGTCGTCAGCGGCAGCTTGGAGACGCCGTTGACGATGCCGCCCACAGGCGCCTGACCATAGAGCATGGAGGCCGGCCCGCGCAGCACTTCCACGCGCTCCAGGGCATAGGGCTCGATGGGGATTGTATAGGTGTAGCCGAAGCTGCTGCGCAGCCCATCAATGAAGTAAGTGGCGGGAATGCCGCGAATATAGTTGTAGTCGCTGCGCGTATCCACGCCGAAGGCCCCGCCCAGGACCCCGGGGGTATAGCGCAGCGCCTCCTGAACATTCTGCACGCCCTGGTCGCGCATCTGCTCGTCGCCGATCACGGTGATGGATTGGGGCGTCTCGATCAGCGGGGTATCGGTCTTGGTACCGACGCGTGAATCCGTCGCGACATAATCGATCACGGGGGAGGCGGAGGACGGAGTGGCCCGGCCGTTGGCGGCGCCCCGCACACCGGCGGCAACCGACGCGCCGTCGTCGCCTTCCGCGGATGCGGAGCCGACCACTTCCACGGTCGGCAACTCGAGTTCCGCAGCTGCTTGCTGGGCCTTCGCCAAGCCCACGCCGCCGCCCGTAAACGCAAAGCCCAAAAGGAAAACTTCAGTGAAACCACGAAAATTGGTCGTCATTATTGAAATCCCGGCAACCCGCCCAGAGCCGAACGTCAAGATCGTGGCTGATGGGTTTGGCGTGCCGCCGAGAGCAGTAGCTGTTCATCTTGACGCAGCGAAAATTGCACGATTCTCTCATCTTGTCGATGATTGAATAGTTATAAAACTTAATTACATAAACTTATTGCGTATTTTGTGAAAATGAATGTTTTGAATTACTTTAAGTTTCCGAAATCGGTGGGGCGATGTTGGTCGCCGGTTGCCGCGGTCGCAGCTGCGCGCATGTGGCGGGGCGGCGCGCTTGCCGGAGGGCGCATCAATTTCAGCCCCTGCACTCCATCTTTATCCGCTTAGACGTGCTCGCCGGCCGCGGTATCCGAGGATTTCCGCGGGAGTTTAGCGGTGTGGAGGCCCAAATCTTCGCCCCGCCCGTCGCTCCGGTCTGGGACAATCCAGGCGGCTCGATGCGATTGGCGGCTGTGCCCGGGCGCCGCGCGGAGTGGGGTGAGGCGATAGGACTGAAACGAGGCGGCGGTGGCTGAAGCGGGCCGTTCCTTGCCCGGGGCGGGCCCTTCAAGCCGGCACGATGCGCGCTCGCGCTCTGCCGGCGCCTGTGGTGGCCCAAGCCGCTCCGGCGGCGCATGTCGCACCGAAATCCATCTCCATTCCGGCGGGCCCCTTACGAGGGATTCGATTGTGCCGCGGCCTCGGTGCTGGACAGGCGCTGCAGATTGAAGGGCCTCAGGCTCGCCACGTAGTTCTTGAGTCGTCGCCCAAGCCGCTTCAGTTCTATTGTAGAGCCCTGCCGCGTTTCGCTGAAGCCGGGGAACGCCGTGGCTCACTAATTTGAGGCGTATTCATCAAAGGGACAGGTATCCCCGTCGCTCGCAAGCGCTCTATTGCGGCGAGCCTGCGGTCTTGGTGCCGCGACGGCCCGTCTTCGCCGGTGGGCTGGCTGGCAGGTTCGCAGGGGCGCTCATGGACCAGAGGGTTTCGAACAGGATGGTCTGCAGCCGCGCGAAGTCCTCGCTTTCGATGACGAGGCCGTAATTCTCCCGCTTCGAGGAGATGATGGCGACCTTGTCGTCATACACATATTGGGTCACGCCCAGCACCATGCTGTCGGGGGCGTAGCGCAGGTCGCGCAGGTCCTGGGCTGTACAGGGCCAGATGCGCTCGGTGTCCTTGCTGCGCGAGCGCACCACCCTGAGGGTGATGCCGCGATTGACCCGCTCGGAAATGTAGGTGTCCATCTCCGCAAGGCCGGGTGTCTCGATGAGCTCGCCCATGGAGAGGATGCCCCGCAGCACCTTGCTCTGGCAGGTGAGGGTGTCCCACAGCACGGTGTGCACGCCTTCCTCGCCCTCATAGAAGCGGATCTGCGGCTTGCCCTTGGCGCGATTGTAGAGGGAGCGCAGCTGGGGCATCAGGTCGCCGATCACCTGGCGGCGATGGTCGAGCCGCTGCAGCATGCCTACCGGATCTTCGGCGATCACGTAGCGCCGGCCCTGGCGCTCTTCCACCCGGATCAGCTCTTCCTGTTCCAGGCGCTCCAGCACGTCATAGGCGGTGGTGCGGGCGAGGCCGGCGCGGGCGGCGATCTCCTGCACGGGAGCCTCGCCCAGCTCGACGGCGGCCAAATAGAGCTTCAGCAGCTTGCCGCTGATTCCGATCTTCGCCAGCTTTTCTTCAATGCTCATGACGCGCCGATTGAGGTGAGGACAACAACCGATGTATCAGCCCCGGGTGCCGAGCGCGCAAGGGGCGGGTGAAAGAGTGCCTGTGGCTGAGGCCGCCACCCCGCGCGCTGGCGCGGGGTGGCGGCCGCCCGTCCCGGTCAGGGCTTGAGGCGGACGGCGTTCTGTGGCGCCTCGTTCACCGTCAGGGTGAACACGTCGGGCCGCGCATAGTGGCCGGCCACGTCGAAATCGAACTTGGCGCGGGCGAGGTCGTCGAGGTCGAGGGTGGCGGTGAGAAGGCCTTCCTCATCGAACAGCGGCCCCGCCAGCACCTGGCCCAGCGGATCGATGATGGCCGAGCCGCCGTGCATCAGCAGGGTGTCCGGATCATCCGACACGGCGCAGCGATAGTCCTTCGGGAAGTCGCCGCGGCGCACCACCTGGCACGAGGTGAGCACGAAGCAGCGGCCTTCCATGGCGATATGGCGCATGGTGGGCAGCCAGGTCTCGCGATCGTCGGCGGTGGGGGCGCAATAGAGGGAAACGCCCTTCGCGTACATGGTCATGCGCAGCATGGGCATGTAGTTTTCCCAGCAGATCACCGCGCCGATCTTGCCAATGGGGGTGTCGATGACCGGCAAGGTGGAGCCATCGCCGAAGCCCCAGGCGAGCCGCTCGCCGGCGGTGGGCATCAGCTTTCTGTGCTTGCCCAGAAGGGTCCCGTCGGGGCCGAAATAGAGGGCGGTGCAATACTGGGTGCCGAGCTCGCGTTCCATCACCCCGATCACCACATAGGTGCCGGCCGCCGCCGCCGCTGCGCCGAGGCGCTCGGTTTCCGGGCCGGGCACGGTGATGGCGGCGTCGAGATAGCGGCGGAACTCGTCGCGCCCGCGGGTGGTGCGCACGCCGATGGAGATGTCGAAATCCGAGCCCTTGGGATAGCCGGACAGGAACGCCTCCGGGAACACCACGATCTGGCAGCCTGCCGCGCCGGCCTTGGCAATCCAGGCCTCGGCCTTGGCAAGGCTCGCTTCCACGTCATAGGGCACCGCACCCACCTGGGCGACGCCGGCTGTGATCTTCATCTTGTCTCTCCTTGGAAACGTTGCGGGCGGCTTGCGCGCTAGACCCCGAGATAGGCGCGGCGCACCGCCGGATCGGCCTTGAGGCTTTCGGAGCTGCCGGACAGCACCACGTGGCCGGCCTCCAGCACGTAGCCGCGATGGGCGACGTCGAGGGCCAGCACCGCGTTTTGCTCCACCAGCAGCACCGCCACGCCCTGCCGGTTAATCTCGCCGATGGCGGCATGCAGCTCGTCCACCACGATGGGCGCGAGGCCGTGGCTTGGCTCGTCGAGCAGCAGCAGCTTGGGATTGCCCATGAGCGCACGCCCGATGGACACCATCTGCTGCTCGCCGCCGGACATGGAGCCGGCCATCTGGGTCCGCCGCTCGCCGAGGCGCGGGAACAGCGTCAGCACCCGGTCGATGCGGGCCTGAAGGTCGCTGGCGCGGCGGTCGCCGAAGGCCCCCATCATCAGGTTGTCCATGGTGGACATGCGCGGGAACACGTGGCGGCCTTCCGGCACATGGCCGATGCCCAGGGCCGGGATGGTGTGGGCCGGCCGGCCGAGCAGGGGCGCGCCTTCGAACAGGATGGTGCCGCGCGCCTTGGCCACGAGGCCGGAGATGGTGCGCAGAAGCGTGGTCTTGCCGGCGGTGTTGGCGCCCAGCACCGCCACCGTCTCGCCCGCCTTCACCTCCAGCTCCACATGCTCCAGCACGTTGGGGCCGCCATAGGACACGCTGAGATCACGCACCTCAAGCATGGCTGCCCTCCTGGCCTGCGGCGCCGTGGCCGAGATAGGCCTCGATGACGGTGGGGTGGGAGGCGACCTCCGCCGGGGTGCCGGCGGCGATGAGGCGGCCGAAATTCACGGCAATGAGCCGGTCGCACAGGGCCATGATGGCCCGCATGTGATGCTCCACCACCAGGAAGGTTAGGCCCTCGCCTTTCAGCGCGCGGATCACGTCCATCACCTCGTCCATCTCGCTGGGGGTCAGGGCCGCCATCACCTCGTCCAGCAGCACCACGCGGGGCTCGGTCGCGAGCGCGCGGGCCATCTCCACCATGGCCTTCTGGGGGAAGGTGAGGTCGGCCACGTCGGCGTCGGCGATGGGGCTGAGGTCGAGCCGCGCCAGCACCTCGGTGGCCTTGGCGCGGGCGCCCTTCAGGTCATGCCGCAGCAGGGCGGCGGTGGTGACGTTTTCCAGCACGCTCATGTCGGGGAACAAAGCCGCGTTCTGGAAGGTCTTGGTCATGCCCCGCGTGGCGATACGGTGGGGCTTGAGGCCCGAGACCGTCTCGCCGTCCAGGCGCACCGCGCCACCGGAGAGCTTCTGCAGCCCCACCAGCGCGTTGAACAAGGTGGTCTTGCCGGCGCCGTTGGGGCCGATGAGGCCGACGATCTCGCCCTGATGCAGGGAGAAGGACACGCCATCCACCGCCTTCAGACCGCCGAAGGTGACGCAGATGTCGGCGGCTTCCAGCACCACTTTGGGGTTGGTGGGGGTCATCCGCGCGCTCCCTCGGTTGCCGGTTGCGCCTTGGGTGGCGTTTTCACTCTGGACTTCGGGAAGAAGGCCATGATGCCGCGCGGCTGGATCAGGATGGCGGCGATGAGGATGAGCCCGAATACCAGCTGCGACAGGCCCGCCGCCCGCGACGACAGATAGGCATTGGCCACCTCCTCCAGCGGGATCAGGAACAGGGCGCCGATGATGGGCCCGCCCAGGGTGCCGAGGCCGCCGACGATGGCGATCATGGCCATGCGCACCGAGATGCCGGACAAGGAGAAGATGGAGTCCGGATCGAAGAAGAAGGTGAACTGGGCGAACACCGTGCCGCACATGGCGGTGAGCGCCGCCGAGATCACGCTCGCCACCAGTTTCACCCGGAAGGTATTGACGCCGGCCACTTCCGCCGCCGCCTCATTCTCCCGCACCGCCCGCAGGCGATAGCCCATGGCGCCGTGGGCGAGCACGTAGAACACCACGCACACGATCACCAGCAAGGCGAGGATGATCCAGTAATAGGACGACACCGCGCGGAAGGCGAAGCTGAGCGGCTGGGTGCCGAGGAAGGGCACGGTGAGCCCCACCGGCCCGCCGGACAGATCCGCCCAGCTGTTGGCGATCACCCGCAGCACCTCGGCAAAGGCGAGCGTCGCCAGCGCGAAATAATGGCCCTTCAGGCGGAAGGTGGGCACCGAGAGCAGCGCCGCAGCGATGCCCGCCACCATCGCCCCGGCCAGCATGCCGATCCACGGCGAGATGCCGAGCCGCAGGAACAGGAGGGTGGAGGTGTAGGCGCCGAGGCCGAAGAAGGCAGCATGGCCCAGCGAGATCTGGTTGGCGAGGCCGCCGACGATGTTCCACGACTGGGCCATGGCGGCGAACAGCAGCGCCATGGCCGCCACCCGCAGCAGATGCCCGCGCGGATCCACGAACAGCGGCAAGAGCGCTGCGGCGATGAAGAACAGGAGGAGCACCACGTGCCCCGGCTTGAGTGCGAAGCGCAACGTTCAGGCCCCCTTGATGAGGCCCTGCGGGCGCAGGGCGAGCACGGCGATGAAGATGACGAACAGGAACAAATTCTGCAGCTGGATGGGGAAGAACAGCGCCGACATGGACTGCACGATGCCCACCACCAGGCCGCCCACCAGAGCGCCGGTGACGCTGCCGAGCCCGCCCAGCACCACCACCGTGAACATCAGCACCACGAACTGGCCGCCCACCGTGGGGCTCACCGTGATGTAGGGCAGGATGACGGCGCCCCCGAAGGCGGTGAGGCCGACGCCCAGGCCGAAGGCGAAGCCGTAGGTGCGCTTGGTGTCCACGCCCACCAGCGTCGAGGCCATGGGGTCCTGCGCCACGGCGCGGATAGCCCGCCCGCTCCAGCTGCGCTCCAGGAACAGCCACAAGGCAAGGGAGAGCACCACGGCGGCGATGAAGGCATAGAGATAGGGGGCGCTGATGAAGATGCCGGCGAGGCGATAGCCTTCCACCTGATAGGGCACGCTCACCGAGCGGAAATCAGAGCCGAAGGCGATGAGGGCGGCATTCTCGATGACGATCATGAGCCCCACGGTGAGAAACACCTGGGCCGCCGGCGGCGCCTTCAGCACCCGCTGGATGAGCAGGCGCTGCACGCCGTAGCCGACAGCGAACACGATGATGAAGGAGAGCACCGAGCCCAGCAGCGGATCGAGCCCCAGCATGCGCCAGGCGAACCACGCCACATACATGCCCAGCATGAGGAATTCCGCGTGGGCGAAGTTGACCACTCCGAGCACGCCAAACACCAGCGACAGTCCGGTGGAGATCACACCATAGACGCCGCCGAGCAGGATGCCGTCGACGAGAGCCTGAATCATGCCTTGATCCGTTCCGTGGTCCGGTCTTGGAGAAGGAGCCCCTCCCGCAAGGCGGGAAGGGCCGGGAGTTTCAAATGGGGGATCAGCTTCGCCCGCTCACTCGACGGTTTTGCCGCGCCAGATCGGCTTCTGCTTGGCGGCCTTCGGCGGGTAGACGGTGACCGGCTCATCGCCGCGCCACTGCACGAACACCGGGAAGGCCGATGCGTTGAGCCCGTTGGCGTCGAACTTGATGCAGCCGCCCGGCACGCCCTGGGCGAAGCCCTTGCAGTAATCGAGGGAGGCCAGCTCGGCGCGCACCTTCTCGGGGTCGGAAGACTTGGCCTTCTCCATGGCCTGCACCACCGCGTCCAGGGCGGCGGCGTGGATCAGAGCCTCATGGGTGATGAAGGTGCCGTACTTCTTCTTGTACTCGGCGGCCACCTCGGGGATCAGGTCGCCGGAAGCGGCGGCCACCGAGAGCACGCCTTCGGCATAGTCGCCGAGGCCCTTCTTGAAGTCGGGAATGATGTAGCCGGCCGCGCCGCCCACCACCGGAATGTCGATATTCTGCTGGCGCAGGGCGCGGATGATCTGCAGGCCGTCATTGAGGTAGGAGACCGGGAACGCCATCTGCGCGCCGGAGGCCTTCAGCTTGTTCACCAGCGGCGACACGTCGGTGATGCCGAGGGGATACGCCTCGTCCATCACCACCTCGACGCCGGCGGCCTTGGCCGCCTCGCGCAGGCCCTTGGCCTGGGCGGTGCCATAGGCGGTGTCTTCATAAAGGATCGCGATCTTGTCGATCTTCTCGCCGGCGGCCTTGGCGATCTCGGTGGCATAATCAAACTGCGCCTTGCCGAATACGGTGCCCTTGGGCGAGACCTGGAACACGTATTTGTAGCCGCGCCCGGTGATCTGGTCGGCGAAGGCGAAGGTCACCAGCGGAATGCCGGCGCGCTCGGTCACTTCCGAGGCCGCGAGCGTGGTGGAAGAGACGAAGGCGCCGATCACGGCGCTCACGCCGTTCTGAGAAATCAGCCGCTGGGTGGCGGCGGCGGCGGTGTTGGGGGTGGGCACGTCGGCCGTCACCAGCTTGATCTTGGCACCACCCAGGGCCTTGATGCCGCCCGCGGCATTGATGGTGTCGGCGGCAAGCTCGATGCCGCGCAGGGAGCCGATGCCGAACTGGGCGTTGGGCCCGCTCAAAGGCTGGATGACGCCAATCACCACATCATCCGCCGCCCGCGCCGCGATGGGCGCGCCCGCCGCGAAAAGTCCCGCTCCGAGAAGGGCCGCCAGAGCTCCGCGCCGGCCCAGGGTTGCCACAGTCATGTTTCCGCCTTTCCGCTCGTTTCCGGCTGAGATGACAGAACGCTACGACCTGTCACTATATTCCGTCAATCATAGCGATATGCGATATTTTGTGCAGCCGTTCCGATGGCTGCATGAAAATTGTATAATATAATGATTTTATTATATTTTTTACGCACAAATTTCCGGCAAAAGGTCGCCGTGGCGGTGCAGATATGAAGTGTCGATAAAATCCGACGAGTGGTGTCCTGTGGCGGCGATGCAGCCTTACGGGCGTGGGCCGGAGAATGCTGCGGATGTCGGATATATCCGACGGATAGATGTCGCGGCATCGGCGCAACTTATAAGGGGTCTGTGGCAGTTGCTGCGGTCCGAGGGGGACTCATGTCGGCCAAGGCTGACGACAGTAGTTCCCTCGGGGATCGTTGCGGTCGTGGGGAGCGGCACGCGGGCGCTTCGGGCCCGGGGGGCGTGGCCGGGGCGCTGGATATGGTCGGGAGTGGTGCTGATCTCCGCACGCACCCATACGTCTGCCGCCGGGCTCATGTGGCGCGGGGCGAGGGGCGTGTTTCTGTCGTCTGGGAGATGGGGGCAGGGGCGGCCCCGCCGTGGGGCATGGCGCGAGCGGCGGATGTCCGTTGCCGTTCCGAGAGCGGCTTCCCACCTCGCGGCGCAGGGGCGTGGCGCGGCCGCTGGGTGGTTTCGCGCCGCGGTGCACGGTAACGCGCGCGCCGTCACGCGCACCGGCTGGCTGTCTGCGGCCTGTTCGTCCGGAGGTGTACCCCGCCGCCGTGGCCTTCAGCCCCTCCATGCCCTCTGGCTCGTTGCGGAGTCGCAAGTCACCAGGGGGGGGCGAAGGGGCTGGTTGCCACGGCTCTGTCAGCGGGGCCGCGCGTCGCCATTGCGGGCGAGCGCGTGCGGCGGGTGCCTCAGATGGCCGTCAGGGCGTTGCGCAGGTCGGCTTCCAGGTCGTCAGGATGCTCAAGGCCCACCGACAGGCGCAACAGGCCGTCGCTGATGCCCATTTCCGCGCGTGCCTCGGGCGTGAAGCGCTGGTGGGTGGTGGTGGCGGGATGGGTGATGAGGCTCTTGGCGTCGCCGAGATTGTTGGAGATGCGGATCACCCTGAGCGCATCCATGAAGCGGAACGCGCCCTCCTTGCCGCCTTCCACCACGAAGGTCACGAGGGTGCCGCCGCCGCTCATCTGCCGGCGCGCGAGGGCCGCCTGCGGATGGTCGTCGCGGAAGGGATAAAGCGCCTTCTCCACGCCCGGCGCGCCGGCCAGCACGTCCGCCAGCCGCGCCGCGCTCGCCTGCATGCGCTCGACGCGGATGGACAGCGTCTCCAGCCCCTTCAGCATCACCCACGCATTGAAGGGGGAGATGGAAGGGCCGGTCTGGCGCAGGAACACCTGGAGCTCCTCATCGAGGAACTGGCGCGAGCACAGCACCATGCCGCCCAGGCAGCGGCCCTGGCCGTCCACATGCTTGGTGGTGGAATAAACCACCACGTCGGCGCCCAGCTTCAGCGGGTGCTGCAGGAGGGGGGTGGCGAACACATTGTCCACCACCAGCCGCGCGCCCACGGAATGGGCGATCTCGGCCACCGCCGCGATGTCGATGATGTCGAGGGTGGGGTTGGTGGGGCTTTCCAGCAGGCAGGCGCGGGTGTTGGAGCGGATGCCCCGGCGCCAGGCCTCGATGTCGGTGCCGTCCACGAGCGTCACCTCGACGCCGAAGCGCGGCAGCAGCTCTTCCAGGATCCAGCGGCTGGAGCCGAACAGGGCGCGGGCCGCCAGCACATGGTCGCCGGCCTTCACCTGGCAGAGCAGGGCCGCATTCACCGCCGCCATGCCCGATGCGGTGGCGCGCGCCACCTCAGCGCCCTCGATCAGCGCCATGCGCTCCTCGAACATGGAGGTGGTGGGGTTGGCGTAGCGGGAATAGACGAAGCCGGGATCCTCGCCCTTGAAGCGCGCCTCGCAGGCGGCCGCGCTGTCATAGACGAAGCCCTGGGTGAGAAAGAGGGCTTCCGAGGTTTCGCCGAACGGCGAACGGGTGGTGCCCGCATGCACGAGGCGCGTTTCCGGATGAAGCGCGCGCGCCTCCGCGGAACCGAGGAAGCTGGGACGGGGCTGGCCCGTTTCGGACGCCGACGACATGGCTGTCTCCACGGCGGAGGATGTGTTGCGGTCCCACGCTTGCATTTGTCCGCGACTTCACGGCACATGCGCGGCGGCGATCCGCTCATCCCCGGCCTTTTAGCAAGTGCGTTTTTAACGTGGCTGCAAGCCGGCCGGCTCAAATTGACCACGAGCGGGATCACTAATGCCGCCGTCCCCTTGGCGTCAAGGAATTCGTTCGTTAAATCGAACGGGACGGATGGCAAAGCGGATGTGGGGATGCGCGTGGCCGATGTACTGAAGCCGGGAATCCTTCCCGCCGAAGCCATCTCGGAGCTGAAGGCGAAGGGGCTCATCGCCTGCCGGCATGCTCTTGATGCCGATCAGATCCAGCCGGCCAGCCTGGACCTGCGGCTGGGGCGCAGCGCCTGGCGCGTGCGGGCGAGCTTTCTGCCCGGCGCCGGCGTGAGCGTGAAGGAGCGGCTCGACACGCTGGCCCTTCACAAGCTGGACCTCTCCCAGGGGGCGGTGCTGGAGACGGGCTGCGTCTATCTGGTGGAGCTGTTCGAGCGGCTGAAGCTGCCGGCGGACCTCGCCGCCGCCGCCAATCCCAAGAGCTCCACCGGCCGACTGGACGTGTTCGTGCGCGTCATCACCGACGGGGCGCGGGCGTTCGACACCATTCCGCAGGGTTATCGGGGTCCGCTCTATCTGGAAATCTCGCCGCGCACCTTCCCCATCCTGGTGCGCACCGGCTCGCGTCTGTCGCAGCTGCGGTTCCGGCGCGGCGTGGCGCGGCTCTCGGATCTGGAACTCTTGAGCCTGCAGACCGCCGAATGCCTGGTGGACGCGCCCCAGCCGGATGTGGCCGCGGGCGGCATTGCGCTTGGGGTGGATCTGGCGGGCGAGGCGCTCGGTGGCCTCCAGGGGTTCCGGGCCAAACGCCACACCGGCGTCATCGACGTGGACCAGTCCGGCGCGCTGGACGTGGAGGACTTCTGGGAGCCGATCCGGGTCCGGGGGGACGGGCGCTCGCTCGTGCTCGACCCCGATGCCTTCTACATCCTCGCTTCCCGCGAGGCGGTGCATGTGCCGGCGGACTATGCGGCCGAGATGGTGCCCTTCGACCCGCTGGTGGGCGAGTTCCGCGTGCATTATGCGGGCTTCTTCGATCCCGGCTTCGGCAGCGCCGTGGCCGGCGGCCGCGGGGCCCGCGCGGTGCTGGAAGTGCGCTCGCGCGAGGTGCCCTTCATCCTGGAGCATGGGCAGACCGTGGGCCGGCTGGTCTATGAGCGGATGGCCGGGCGCCCCGGCACCCTCTACGGCGCCGACATGCGCTCCCACTACCAGGGGCAGGGCCTGAAGCTTTCCAAGCACTTCCGCCCATTCACGGGCGACTAGGGCGCTTCCCAGCGACGCATAAAGGCAAGCGGCCGGCCGGTCGTCAGGTGACGCGCATGGGCGTGTCGCCGGCGGCGAGGGTGCGTTCCTTCTGCCAGGGCGTCTCGTCCTGCATCGCGGTGCGCAGCTCGCGCAGCGGCCGCAACAGGGCATCGGAATAAGCCAGATAGTCGGCCACCAAAGGCAGCAGGTCCTTCACCGCCGGCTCGTCGGCCAGCTTGAGGGCAGTGGAAACGGCGGCCTCCACCGCCGGCGCCGCCGCGGCCAGGCCCGAGGCGCCGCCCTCGTGCAGGACAACGGCGAAGGCGGTGAGGCTGCGCGAGCGCGCGGCTTCCACCACCGCCACCATTTCCGGCCTGTCCGGCGCATCGCCGAGCCGCCCGGAAATGTCCTCGATCAGTGCGAGATAGGTCACCAGAACGTCGAGGGTGGAGACCACGTTGGCCGCGTCCCCGGCGGAATGGCCGAAGCTCTGCTCGGCGCCGAACTGGGGCAGGCGCATGCTCAATTGACGCACCGCCGCCACCTGCGAGGCGACCGACACGGCGGTGCCAGGGTGTGGCCACCAGCTCGCCAGTGCCTCGCGGCAGCGCTTGAGAATGCCTTCCACCTCGGGGCGGAACTGATCGGTCACGTAGACCGGCAGCACCACATAGGAAATGGCGAGGGCCGTCAGGGCGCCAATGGCGGTTTCATAGATGCGCGCCAGCATGCCCGACGTGCCGAGCCCGTCGAGAATGTGGAGCCCCAGCACCACGGAGAAGCCCACCGCCGCCGAGGCCACGTCATAACGGTCCTTCTGGGTGACGATGGAGACGAGCTGGGCCGCCATGCAGAGAATGGCGAGCAGCCAGATGGTGTCGCCCAGCACCAGGAAGAACAGGATGCCGATGAGCACGCCCACCAGGGTGCCCACCACCCGGTAGCGCACCCGCACATAGGTTTCGCCCACGCTGTTGCCGATGACGAACATCACCGTCATCGTCGCCCAATAGGCATGGCTGAGATGTAGACCCAGGTCGAGCGCGGTGGTGAGGCTGGTCGCCACCAGCCCCTGGCAGGCCACCTTGAGCGGCGCCGAGAGCTGCCGCGTGCCGTCCGCCGCTCGTTGCAGCCAGGCAATCGGCTTCACCGGGGGCGGCGCCTCTTCCGCTTCCGAATGGGGGGATGGGAACGGGGCGAGCTCCGCCGTCTCGATGCCGTGGATCACGAGGGACAGGCGATCGAAGGCCGTGAGCGCGCGCAGCAGGGCGAATCGGTCTTCCGGCGGCAGATCCGGCGAGAAGGCCTGTTCCCGCAGCAAGGCGATGGCCCGTTCGAACCGCTCCTGGGAATGCACGTCGCGCACGTCGATGGCTTCGAGCCGCCGGGCAATGTGGTCGGCGGCGGTGGCGAACGGGCTGCGCCAGCCCGAGGGCCCCGTGGTGTTTTGAGGAATGCACCCCGCCAGCAGCTGCACGGCCACGCGCAGCCGATAGAACTTGGCGCGCAGCGCCTCGAACTCGACGCGCCCGCCGGGGTCCTCCGCCAGGGCGTTGCCGAGGGCGTTCCACACCCGCGCGCGCAGGCGCTCCACCGTGCGGGCGGCATCATCGGTGAAGGGCGCGCCGGTGCGCACCGCATCCGACATCTCGCGCAGGAAGGCGGCCACCGCCGCCTGCACATCGAGGGTGGATTGCACATAGGCAGCCACCGCCGAAGGCCGCCAGGGCGACAGGCGCAGCAGCGCCGACACCACTGCGCCCTGGCAGAAGGCGGCCAGCAGCAGCAGGGCCTGCAGCCGCGTCGGCGTCAGAATGGTGCCCACCGTCGCCACCACGATCAGAGCAAGGCCCAGGCGCTGCCCGTCCATGCCGTAGCGCCGCAGGATCAGGGCGCAGAAGGAGAGGGGGATCAGCAGTAGCTTTTGCGCCATGGCGTTCCCCGCCCCCTCGCCGGGCCCCACCACCGCCAGCAGAGCGAGGAAGGCCGCCGCCACCGCAAACAGCCGGACCATGGTCACCGCCTCCGTGCGGCGGCTGGCGGCGGGATTGAAGGAAATCATGGTGAGCGCGCCGGTGCCGGCCATCAGCGGGAAGGTGATGGTCATGTCGAGGCCGAACAGCTGGGAGGTGGTGACACCCAGCAGGATGGCCCCCACCAGGGCGATGCCCAAGTGCAGCGCGCGCGTCGTGTCGATGCCGCCGGGGTCGTGATCGGCCAGCCAAATGCCGATGCGGCCCAGAAGGGGCGCCCGCGGGGGAGCCGGTGGGGGTGGGGCGGTGTCAGGGGCGCTCACAGCGGCTCCGGCTTGCGACAGGTGGCGGCGGTCAAATTTCACGGGTCGGCGACACTGTCCAGTGCGGCGGAGGGCGGGAGGCGTTAATCTGGACCGGTCCTTGAGGGGAGCGTGCGCCGTGCATCCGATGAAGCTCTATTGTTTCGCCCAGTCCGGCAACGCCTATCGCGCCGCGCTGATGCTGCAATTGTGCGACGTGCCGTGGGAGCCCGTGTTCGTGGACTTCTTCAATGGCGAGACCCGCTCGGACGCCTTCCGCGCCAATGTGAACGAGATGGGCGAGGTGCCGGTGCTGGTGGATGGCGACCTGAAGCTCTCCCAATCGGGCGTGATTCTCGACTATCTCGCCCACAGGACTGGCCGCTTCCTGCCCGAGGGCGAGAGCGAGCGGCTGGAGGCGCTGCGCTGGATCCTGTTCGACAACCACAAGTTCACCAGCTACTTCGCCACCCTGCGCTTCATGGTGGGTCTGTCCGGCCACATGGAGGGCGATGTGACCGCCTTTCTGCGCCTGCGCGCCCTTGCCGCTTATGGCATCGTCGACGCCCATCTGGCGCAGCATGACTTCATGGTGGGAGGCCTGCCCACCATCGCCGACGTGTCCCTGGCCGGCTATGTCTATTATCCGGAGCGGGCGGGGGTGGAGCTGGAGCAATTCCCCCACATCGCCCGCTGGGCCGATCGCATCGCCGCCCTGCCGGGATGGGTGCACCCCTATGAGCTGATGCCTGGCCATCCCCTGCCGCCCCCTGCCGCGTGAGAGGCTTTCCGCTCGACCCCGGCGTTTCCTTGCGTGCCCCGGTATCCATCGCTGCGGAAAATGCTCTAAACCAGACCGCAACGGAGGGGGCATCCGGCCACCTTCCCCCAACAACGCGGTGAAGCCCCGGCTCGGCCGGGCGCAGGGGACACTCCATGGCGACTGAGACGACGGCGCGTGTGGCGGAGCTTTATGCGGCAAGGCTCGCCGCCGGCGATATCGAGGCCGACCCCGCCCAGGCCGAGGTGGTGAGCGAATTCGCCCGGCTGGAGCTGGAGCTGCGGCAGAAGGCGCTGGCGCAGAAGTCGTCCTCCCTCGGCTGGCTGTTCCAGCGCCGCGCGCCGGTTTCCGCGCCCAAGGGGCTCTACATCTATGGCGAGGTGGGCCGCGGCAAGAGCATGCTGATGGACCTCTTCTTCGAGGCCCTGCCGCCCAAGGGCAAGCGCCGCGCCCATTTCCACGCCTTCATGGGCGATGTGCACGAGCGCATCTTCAAGGAGCGCCAGGCGCAGAAGAATGGCGAGCGCAAGACGGCCGATCCCATCGCCCCGGTGGCGGCGGCGCTTGCCCAGGAAGCCAAGGTGCTGTGCTTCGACGAGTTCCACGTCACCGACATCGCCGACGCCATGATCCTGGGGCGGCTGTTCGAGAAGCTGTTCGCCGATGGCGTGGTGGTGGTGGCCACCTCCAACGTGGAGCCGAAGAACCTTTATGTCGGCGGCCTCAACCGCGCGCTGTTCCTGCCCTTCATCGCCATGATCGAGGAGCGCATGAAGGTGCTGTCCCTCGAATCACGGACCGATTACCGCATGGAGAAGCTGGAAGGCCTTTCCACCTGGTACACGCCCCTCGGCCCGCAGGCGGATGCCGCCATCAACGACGCCTGGAAGCGACTCGCCGGGCCGTCCGGCGGGGTGCCCAGCTCCATCGAGCTGAAGGGGCGGCATCTGGAGATCCCGGCCATGGCCCACGGGGCGGCGCGCTTCTCCTTCGCCAATCTGTGCGAGGCGCCGCTGGGGCCGAACCCGGATTATCTGAGCCTCGCGCGCATGTTCCACACCTTGGTGCTGGAGCACATTCCGGTCATGGGGCCGGACCAGCGCAACGAGGCGAAGCGCTTCATCTCGCTGATCGACACGCTCTACGATGCCAATGTGAAGCTCGTCGCGTCCGCCGCGGCGCCGCCGGAGGGCCTCTATGTGGGCACCGACGGCACGGAGGCGTTCGAGTTCGCGCGCACGGTGTCGCGCCTACACGAGATGCGTTCGAGCGAATATCTCGCCAAGCCCCATGGCCGCCCCGAGGCGATCGGCGGCGACAGCACCGGGCTGGTGGAGACCTGAGGGCGGGGGCCAAAAGCAAAAGGGGCCGCCGAGGCGACCCCTTTCCTCCATCGTCGAAGGCGCGCCTTCAGGCGGCGCTGTCGTTGCGGGTGCCGGGCAGGCGCTTGTCGAGATAGGTGCCCACCACGCCCATCAGCTCTTCGGTCTTGCCATCGAAGAAGTGGTTGGCGCCGGGCACCACCTGCTGCTCGATGACGATGCCCTTCTGGGTCTTCAGCTTCTCCACCAGGGTCTGCACCGCGGTGGTGGGCACCACCGCATCCTTGTCGCCGTGCACGAACAGGCCGGACGAGGGGCAGGGGGCAAGGAAGGAGAAGTCATAAAGGTTCGCCGGCGCGGCGATGGAGATGAAGCCCTCCACCTCCGGGCGGCGCATCAGCAGCTGCATGCCGATCCAGGCGCCGAACGAGAAGCCGGCGATCCAGCACGCCCGCGCGTCCGGATTGACGGACTGGGCCCAATCGAGCGCGGCGGCGGCATCGGACAGCTCGCCCTGGCCGTGGTCGAACGAGCCCTGGGAGCGGCCCACGCCCCGGAAATTGAAGCGCAGCACGGAGAAGCCGCGGTTCGCGAACTGGTAGTAAAGGTTGTAGACCACCGGATTGTTCATCGTTCCGCCGAATTGCGGATGGGGATGAAGAATGATGGCGATGGGGGCATTGCGGGTCTTGGCGGGCTGGTAGCGGCCTTCGAGGCGCCCCTTCTCGCCGGGGAAGATGACTTCTGGCATTGGACGTCCGCAACCTCTCAGAGCGTTCTCGGGCCAAGTGGGTACCGGGTCGCGTGAAGAAAAGGCGTCAACTCAACGATCTGGTGCATTTCCCCGATTCCGGGAAACAGGGACATGCGCCAATTGACGACCTCCAGGCGGCGACCTCTCAAGGGCCGGCCCACGCTTGTCATGCCCTGGGGCGCAACGCTCGCGGGTCGGATTTCAGGCGCATCTGGCGAAAGCGAGTTCACCGGATGGCTTCCAATCATGTGCCGTTTCACAATTCCTGGTGCCAACCCCTTGCGTAGGTTTCTGGAATTGCTCCCCGGGGGATGACCGGTCCGAAGGGGTGGCCTTCAACCGGCGGGGCCCTTACAGTCCTGCCGGACTGGCACTGTGGACGGCGAATCGGCGGAGGGCCGAGCCTGTGCCATGGGTGCCCGGTGCCGCGGGGGCCTTGACTTCGGGTGCCTTGACTTCACGACGGGGTCGACCCATCATTTTTAATCGTTCTAATGTGTTTCTGCTCGCGCGGCGGTGCTGAAAGGCTATGCTTTCAGGGGTTACGCAGGGCAGGAACAGTTGGAATTTGACCTATGACCGAGATTCCTGGCAATTGCAAGCCTGCGGATGAGAAGATCATCCGGTGGATGCAAGGCGGATCGAGACGGCCATGAGCGAGCGGCAGCAGGCGGTGGAGACGGCGGAAGGCGGCGGCGGAACGCGTGACCGGGTGTATCTCGATCACAATGCCACCAGCCCGTTGCGGCCGGAGGCGCGCGACGCAATGCTGGCCGTGCTCGACGCGCCCGGCAATCCGTCCTCCGTGCATCAGGAGGGGCGCGGCGCCCGCGCGGTGGTGGAGCGGGCCCGGGGGGCGGTGGCGGCCCTGGTGGGCGGGGCCTCGCGCAGCGTGGTGTTCACCTCTGGCGCCACCGAGGCGGTGGCCCTTGCCCTGCATCCGGAAGTGGAGATCGACGGGCGCCCGCACCTTTGCGACGTTCTGCTGGCGAGCGCGGTGGAACACCCGGCGGTGCTGAAGGGCCATCGCTTTCCTCGGGTGGAGCGGGTGCCGGTGGACGTGGCCGGCCGTGTGGACCTCGACGCCCTTGAGGAACGGCTGCGCCACCATCGCGATTCCGGTCGTCGGGCCATGGTCGCCCTGATGGCCGCGAACAACGAGACCGGGGTGCTCCAGCCGCTGGAGCAGGCGGCGCACCTGGTTCACGCCTATGACGGCGTGATCTTCTGCGATGCGGTGCAGGCGGCGGGCCGCGTGCCGCTGGACATGGCGGACCTTGATATCGACTTCATGGCCCTGTCCGCCCACAAGCTGGGCGGGCCGCAGGGGGCGGGCGCCTTGGTGGGGCTGCGGCCGGACTTTCGCGTGGCGCCCCTGGTGGCAGGTGGCGGGCAGGAGCGGAACCGGCGCGCGGGAACCGAGAACGTGGCCGCCATTGCCGGCTTCGGCGCAGCCGCGGAGGTGGCGGCCCTCCATGCCGATGTGGTTCGGCTCCGGTCCGCGCGCGACCGTCTGGAAGACGAGGTGCTGGCGGGCATTTCCGGCGCGTCGGTCATCGGGGCGGCGGTGGAGCGGGTGCCCAATACCGCTTTGATCGCCTTTTCCGGATTGCGCGCGGAAACACTGGTGATTGCGCTCGATCTCGCCCACATAAGCGTCAGTGCCGGCTCGGCCTGTTCGTCGGGCAAGGTCGGCCCATCCCATGTGCTTCAGGCCATGGGGCTGGATGCGGAGCGGGCGGCGGGGGCCATTCGGCTTTCGCTCGGCTGGTCCAGCCGTGACGAGGATGTGGATAGGGCGGTGGAGGCCTTGCAAAAGGTCGTGCCGCAGGTGAGAGGCCGCTCTCCGCAGGCGGCATGAGAGGACCCGGCCGCCGCCGGGAGATGCACTTGACCCGCGGGCCTTGACCCCGCGCGGGAGAGGAGAAGTGAAGATGTCTGCCGTCCAGGAGACCGTCGCGCAGGTGCGCGCGATCGATGTGGATCAGTACAAATACGGTTTCGTGACCGACATTGAGAGCGAGAAGGCGCCCAAGGGCCTGTCCGAGGACACGGTGCGCTATATCTCGGCTCAGAAGAACGAGCCGGAATGGATGCTGGAATGGCGGCTGGATGCCTATCGCCGCTGGCTCACCATGCCGGAGCCCACCTGGGCGCGGGTGAGCTATCCGAAGATCGATTTCCAGGACTATTACTATTTCGCGCGCCCCAAGGCCGCGCCCAAGTCCATCGACGAGATCGATCCCGAGATTCTCAAGACCTATGAGAAGCTCGGCATTCCCCTGCGCGAGCGTGACGCGCTGCTGGGCATCGAGAGCGCGGACAAGCCCAGGGTGGCGGTGGACGCGGTGTTCGACAGCGTCTCGGTGGCCACCACCTTCAAGGCGGAGCTGGCCAAGGCGGGCGTGATCTTCTGCTCGATCTCCGAAGCCATCCGCGAGCACCCCGAGCTGGTGCGGAAGTATCTCGGCTCCGTGGTGCCGGTGTCGGACAATTTCTACGCCACGCTGAACACCGCGGTGTTCTCCGACGGCTCGTTCGTCTATGTGCCGCCGGGCGTGCGCTGCCCCATGGAATTGTCCACCTACTTCCGCATCAACGAGAAGAATACGGGGCAGTTCGAGCGCACCCTCATCATCGCCGACGAGGGCTCCTATGTGAGCTATCTGGAAGGCTGCACCGCGCCCCAGCGCGACGAGAACCAGCTGCACGCCGCCGTGGTGGAGCTGGTGGCCCTGAAGGATGCGGAGATCAAATATTCCACCGTCCAGAACTGGTATCCCGGCGACAAGGACGGCAAGGGCGGCATCTATAATTTCGTCACCAAGCGCGGCGATTGCCGGGGCGACAATTCCAAGATCTCCTGGACCCAGGTGGAAACCGGCTCCGCCATCACCTGGAAGTATCCCAGCTGCATCCTGCGCGGCGACAATTCGCGGGGCGAGTTCTACTCCATCGCCATCTCGAACGGCCACCAGCAGGTGGATTCCGGCACCAAGATGATCCATCTCGGCAAGAATACGTCGAGCCGCATCATCTCCAAGGGCATCTCGGCGGGCCGCTCCAACAACACCTATCGCGGCCTGGTCTCGGCGCACAAGAAGGCGGCGGGCGCGCGCAACTTCACCAATTGCGATTCGCTGCTCATCGGCGACACCTGCGGCGCGCACACCGTGCCTTACATGGAGGCCAAGAACGCCTCCGCCGTGTTCGAGCACGAGGCCACCACCTCCAAGATCTCCGAGGATCAGCTGTTCTATTGCCTCCAGCGTGGCCTGTCGCAGGAAGAGGCGGTGGCGCTGATCGTGAACGGCTTCGTTCGCGACGTGCTGCAGCAGCTGCCCATGGAATTTGCCGTGGAGGCGCAAAAGCTCATCGCTGTAAGCCTCGAAGGCTCGGTGGGCTGAGCGGCGCCCGTCGCGGCGCTTTCGGAATGATGCGGGCCGCCCGAGGGGGCGGCGCGGCGCGGTTGGCGGGCGCAGGAGAGCGACCCCCGCGCTTTCAACGGTTCAAGGACGGCAAAATGCTCGACATCAGAAATCTTCACGCCCGGATCGGCGATAACGAGATCATCAAGGGGCTCGACCTCACCGTGCCGGCGGGCGAGGTGCACGCCATCATGGGGCCCAATGGCTCCGGCAAGTCCACCTTGTCCTATGTGCTGTCCGGCAAGGAGGACTATGAGGTGACGGAAGGTTCCGTGACCTTCAATGGCCAGGACCTGCTGGCCCTTTCCGCCAGCCAGCGCGCGGCGGCGGGGGTGTTCCTCGCCTTCCAGTATCCGGTGGAAGTGCCCGGCGTCGCCAACATGACCTTCCTGCGCGCCGCCCTCAACGCCCAGCGTCGCACCCGCGGGGAGGAGGAGATCTCCACCCCGGATTTCCTGCGGCTGGTGAAGCAGAAGGCGCCCGCGCTCGGCATCTCCCAGGACATGCTGCGGCGCGGCGTGAATGTGGGCTTCTCGGGCGGCGAGAAGAAGCGCAATGAAATCCTCCAGATGGCGCTTCTGGAGCCCAAGTTGTGCATCCTGGACGAGGCGGATTCCGGCCTCGACATCGATGCCCTGAAGGTGGTGGCGGAGGGGGTGAACGCCCTGCGCTCGCCCGAGCGCTCCATGCTGGTCATCACCCATTACCAGCGCCTGTTGGACCATATCGTGCCGGATGTGATCCATGTGATGCACAAGGGCCGCATCGTCCGCACGGGCGGCAAGGAGCTGGCGCTGGAGCTGGAAGAGACTGGCTACGCCGCCTATGGCGCCGACGCGGCGTGAGGGGCGCGTCATGAATGCCGAACCGAAAATGACCTCGCGCCCCACCCGCACGCCCGCCGAGCAGGCCCTTGCGGACATGCTGTCGGCCGCGCCCGTTTCCGAGGCGGGGCGCCTGGGCGAGCTGCGCCGCGCGGCGGCCGCTGCCTTCGTTGAAAACGGCCTGCCCCACCGGCGGGTGGAGGAGTGGCACTATACCGACCTGCGCGCCCTGCTGCGCACCGTGCCCGCCCGCCGCGCCGCCACGAGCACGCCGGGAGAGGCCGTATCCTTCCCCAATGCGATCCGCGTGACGCTCGCCAATGGCGAGGTTGGACCTCTGCCGGCGGAGCTGCCGCAGGGGGTGAGCCTTCTCACCCTTGCCGATGCCATCGCCAGCGACCATCCGCTGCTGCAGCGCCTCGGCGCCGCCGCGCCGGCGCTGTATGATGCCCCGCTCGCTCTCAACACCGCCCTCCTGGGGGCGGGCCTCGTGCTGCATGTGGCGGCGGGGGTGAAGGTGGCGCGGCCCATTCAGGTGGCGCAGCTGTTTGGCGGCGAGGCGGCCAGCGTCTTCACCCGGTTGCTGGTGGTGGTGGAGGAGGGGGCTTCCCTCTCCCTCATCGAGAGTTTCGAAGGGGACGGCGCCGCCTATCTCGACGACACGGTGAGCGAGCTGTTTATCGGCGATGGCGCCGCGCTAGATCATGTGCGCCTTCAGGCGGAAGGCGCGGCGGCGATCCATCTCGGAACGCTGGTGGCCGATCTGGGGCGTGATGCGCGCTATGACGCCTTCGTGCTGACCTTGGGGGCGGCGCTGTCGCGCCTCACCGTCCATGGCCGCTTCGGCGGAACGGGCGGGCATCTGGGGGTGCGCGGCGCAAGCCTGCTTTCGGACAAGCGCCATGCGGACGTGACCCTGTTCGTGGACCATGCGGTGGCGGGGTGCGAGAGCCGGGAGCTGTTCAAGACCGTGCTGGCGGATTCGGCGCGCGGTGTGTTCCAGGGCAAGATCATCGTGCGACCCGATGCCCAGAAGACCGACGGCCGCATGATGAGCCAGGCCCTGCTGCTCTCCGACGATGCGGAGATGGACAACAAGCCGGAGCTTGAGATCTTCGCCGACGACGTGCAGTGCGGCCACGGCGCCACGGCCGGAGCCCTCGATGGCAAGATGCTGTTTTACCTCATGTCTCGCGGGCTGCCCCGCGAGGAGGCCGAAATGCTGCTGATCCAGGCCTTTGCCGGAGAGGCCGTGGAATTTGTGGCGG
The DNA here is from genome assembly GCF_021401125.1 of Xanthobacter sp. NM-59. Classification (GTDB taxonomy): domain Bacteria; phylum Pseudomonadota; class Alphaproteobacteria; order Rhizobiales; family Xanthobacteraceae; genus Xanthobacter. The sequence goes on along the minus strand of NZ_JACBFQ010000007.1, from coordinate 68,152 downwards.
ACCTTGCCGTGCGCGAGGTGCTCACCGCCCACATGACGCGCTGGCTAGAAGAGCGGCACCGCTGAGGCACCTAGGACGGGGCCCCGGGTGCGTCTGAGCAGCACAATGGGCGTGAAGGCGTTGCATGCACGCCCATTTAGGCTGATATGAAAGAAGGCTTCCGGCCGCGTAGCGTGCGCCTTTTCCAGGGGTACGATGCCGGCCGAAGCCAGGTGCCTGACTCCCAAGGCCGTGGTGCCCGAGGCCGTTACACCAAAGTTCGACGTTTGGTCCCACATTTGGAAAACAGCCATTCCGGCGCCCGGCCCATGGCACAGGATGTGTTCGCATGACTGAGACCAAGGCTCACGCGGCAGTTCAGGAGACTGCCAACCTGCCGCAGATCCACTCATCCATTCCCGAGGCCGAGCTGGCCCGCCTCACCGACGGCATTGTCGATGCGCTGAAGACGGTTTTCGACCCCGAGATCCCGGTGGACATTTATGAGCTGGGCCTCATCTACAAGGTCGATATCGGCGACGACCGCGCCGTCGCGGTGGAGATGACGCTGACCACCCCCAATTGCCCCGCCGCCGCAGAGCTCCCCAGCATGGTGGAGAATGCCATTTCGGCGGTGCCCGGCGTCTCGGGCGTGAAGGTCGAAATCACCTTCGATCCGCCGTGGGACCAGGGGCGCATGTCCGATGAAGCGCGCGCCACCCTGAACTTGTGGTGAGCTGAGGCGTTTCCTGCCGGGAGCGCAGTCGGCGTTCCTGGTGGGATCCACGCTGTGTGAGGAGGCCGCGCCTCTTGTGGCGCGGTCCGAAAAGCCGATGCTGTCGAAGGACATGGAGCGGCCGCCCGCACTCTCCGGCGTGCTGGAAACCGGCCTTTATGTGGATGATCTGGCGCGCGCGGCCGCCTTCTATGAAGGCGTGATGGGCCTTCGCCCGATGCGCGCGGATGCCCGCTTTATTGCCTATCCGGTGGGGCAGACGGTGCTGCTGCTGTTCAAGCGCGGGACCACGGACGCTGTCGTGGAGCTGCCGTTCGGTGGCTCCATACCGCCCCATGACGGGGCTGGCCGGCTGCATTTCGCCTTCGCCGTAGACGATGTGGCGCCCTGGCGGCGGCACCTGGAGGCCAACGGCGTGGCCATCGAAGGCGAGGCGCGCTGGCCCAGGGGCGGGGTGAGCCTCTATTTCCGCGACCCCGACGGCAATCTGGTGGAGATTGCGAGCCCCGGCCTCTGGGACAATTATTGAACGCGCAACCGCCTAGGCAACCGGGGGGTCGGGAATGGGCGATGGGGCCCTTGCCCGGTGCCGCGCCCAGTCCCGGCGGGGACCGCCCCTCACAGGGCGGTCACGACCCCGTTCTCATCCTGCCCCAACTTGACCCGCTTGCCGGCGAAGCGCGCCTCGATCTCCGCCACGGGCAGGGGGCGGCTGAACAGGAAGCCCTGGCCGAGATCGCAGGAGCGATCCCGCAGGAAGGCGAACTGGGCGTCGGTCTCGATGCCCTCCGCAACCACTTGCAGGCCCAGCGCCTTGGCCACCGCAATGATGGCCACCGTGATTTCCCCATCGGCCACCGAGCGGGGCAGGTCGCGCAAGAAGCTGCGGTCGATCTTGAGCTTGGAAATGGGGAAGCGCTTGAGATAGCCCAGCGACGAATAGCCGGTACCGAAATCGTCGAGCGCGATGTGCACGCCCATCCGCGAGAGCTTCTGGCACTTCTGCTCGGCGGCGGCGCGGGCCTCGAACAGCATGCCTTCGGTGATTTCCACCTCCAGCCGCTCAGGCGGCAGGCCGGTGAGACGCAGCACTTCCGACACCCGGTCGCACACGGATTCGCGGCTGAACTGGCGCGGTGAGAGGTTCACGCCCACATAGTCGCAGACGATATCCTTGCGCAGCCATTCCGCCATCTGGCGGCAGGCTTCCTCCATCACCCAGTCGCCCAGCGGCACGATGAGGCCGGTTTCCTCGGCGAAGGGAATGAACTGGTCGGGCGGCACAAGACCGCGCGAGGGGCGCGCCAGCGCACCAGGGCCTCGACCGAGCGGATATGGCCGGTGGAGAGGTCCACGCAGGGCTGGTAGTGCAGCTCGAACTCCTTGCGCGCCAAGGCGCGGCGCAGCTCGGCCTCCATCTCGATGCGGGCCTTGGCGGACTGCGTGAGCTCCTGCGTATAAAAAGCGTAGGTGCCGCGTCCGTTGTTCTTGGCCTCGAACAGGGCCGAGTTGGCGTGCTGCACCAGCTTCTGCGCGTTGTCGGCATCCTGCGGGTAGAGCGAAATGCCGACGCTGGCGCCGACATAGACCTCCTGCCCGTCGGGAAAGACATAGGGCGCGGCGAGGGCGGTGATGATGGCGCTGGCGGTGGCGGCCGCATCCTGCGGGCCCTTGACCTCGTCCAGGATCACCAGGAACTCGTCGGCGCCATAGCGCCCCAGGGTGCCCGTGCCGCGCAGCACGCCGTGCATGCGCGCCGCGGACATCTGCAACACCTGGTCGCCGGCCACGTGGCCATAGCTTTCGTTCACGGTCTTGAACCGGTCCAGGTCCACGCACAGCACCGCGCAGTGGGCGGCCGGGCGGATCACCGCATGGTCGAGCAGCGAGGCCAGGAGGGTTCGATTCGGCAGATCGGTGAGCAGGTCGTAATGGGCGATGTGGTCCAGCTCGAACTCGGACCGCTTCATGGCCGTGATGTCGTGGAAGGCGCCGATATAGCTCTGGGGTGCCCCGTTCGCGTCGTAGACGGTGCTGATGACGAGCTGCTGAAGGAAGATCTCGCCATTCCGGCGGCGGTTCCAGATCTCGCCCTGCCAGCTGCCGTTCTGCCGGATGGCGTTCCACATCTTCTGATAGAAGGCGGCGTCGTGCCGGCCGGAGCGCATGACATGCATGTTCCGGCCAACCACATCGGCTTCGTCATAGCCCGTAATGCGGGTGAAGGAGGGGTTGACGGCCGAGATGGTGCCCTTGAGGTCCGTGACCACCAGCCCTTCGTGGGAGCTGACGAAAACCGCGGCCGCCAGCCGCAGGTGGCGCTCGGTGCCCTTGTTCTCCGTCTCGTCCGCCAGCATGCCCACCAGGCGTTCAACGGTGCCGTTCAGGTCACGCTTGGCGGAGCCGCGCAGGCGGAAGTCATGATAGGTGCCGTCGGTGTGGAGGATGCGCACGTCGGCCTGGAACTGGTCGTCATCGCCCCCGCGCAGCCGCCGCCAGGCGGCGCGGAACAGGCTGCGATCCTCGGGATGCAGCAGGTCGCGCCAGAGCTGCAGGAGGTCCAGCGGGGAGTCGGGCTCGCGGCCGAGCAGGGTGTAGCAGCGTTCGGAAAGATAGAGGCCGGGGCCCCGGCGGCGCCAATCCCATACGCCCTGGTCGGTGCTGGCCACCGCGAGCTCGAAGCGTTCCTGGCTTTCCAGCAGGGCGACCTCCTGGGCGCGTCGCACCGACATGTCCTGGGCGACGGTGATGAAATAGTCCGGCTCGCCCTCCGGGGTGCGGGCGAGGGAGGTGGTGCAGGCCAGCCAGATCTCGCTGCCATCCTTGCGGATGTGGCGCAGCTCGGTGTGCACGTTCGGCACGGCGCCGGCGACCAGGGATTGCCAGATGCGGATGTCGTCCGCGACCTCGTCGGGGCGGCGGACACGGCCATAAGGCTGGCCGCGCAGCTCCTCCTTTGTGTAGCCGAGCAGATCACACAGCGTCTGGTTGACGTGGAGAAACCGGTCGTCGAGGCCTACATGGGCGATGCCCACGGCCGCCTGTTCAAACGTGGAGCGGAAGCGAATTTCGGCGTGATCAAGGGCGCGCGCCTGGGCGACGATGCGTGAGGCGGCGCGGCGCTTGGCGGCCTCGGTGGCGGCGTAGCCGATGGCGAATGCCAGCATCAGCGACAGGCCCGCGACGGCGGTGGACAGGGCCGCGACCGTCTGCGCGTCGCCAAGTACCTCCTGCAGGTCGATCTTGGCGATCAGTTCGGCCCGCGTTCCCTCAACCGCGCGGCGGAAGGCGAGAACCGGCTGGCCAAGGTGATCCGTGCCGATACCGGGCTGGCTGCCGCCGGGCGTGACGGCGAAGTCATACACATGCTTGTCAACGATCTGCGACAGGGGGGCGGCATCAGAGCCGCGCTGCGGCGAGGCGATGACCCAGCGCCCCTCTCCGGCCGGGCGAATGAGGAAGACGTCGGTCGTGCGTGAGCCGGCGAGGGCACCGGTGAGGACCGGGAACAGGAATTGCGGCGCCGACGTCTCGGAAATCAGCGCGCCACGCACCGGCGCGGCCTGATCCGAACCGTCGATGATCGGCGCGAGGATGCCTGTTCGGATATCGCCTTCCCCCGCCTTCCACAGCGGGATGAGCACGGGGCGGCGGGTCTCCACGGCCTCGCGCAGCGCCCCGGCGAGATCCGGTGGCGGAAGGCCGGGCTCGCCGGTGTGGAAGAGGACCTGGCCGCTTGCGTCCAGGACGTTGAAGGCCAGGAAGTCGGCGGTATTGGTGGCGCGCTGCAGCATCGTGCGGGCGGCCGCGACATCCGCACCGCCCTGGCGCAGGCGAGCGACGTCGGCCAGCACCGGAGCCGAGGCCAGCGCCTCTGTGGTCGTCATCCGCATGGTGCGCTGGCGGTTCAGCGTTCGGCTTTGAACCTCGGTGAGGCTGGCCAGATAGCGGCGGTTGTCATTGATCAGCCGCCGCGAGGTCATGTCGTAGGTATAGGCGATGCCCGCCACCACGGCGATGCTGAGTGCAAGGGCCAGGATGGCCGCGTGCACCAGCTTCGGCCGGAAGGCCCTCTCTCCGGGATTGGCGCCGCGTACGCGCTGCAGCACCAGCAGCAGCAGGGGAGCCGAGAAGGCCAGGAACAGCGCGTTGCGATACGGCGACATCACGGCGGCCGTGTCGGCGCCGATCATGCGGGCGAGGAACACCTCGGGAAACAGCAGCCAGATGCCGGCGATGGCCACATAGGCAATCGTCAGGCCCAGGTTTTGACTGCGAATAAGCATCTCGAACTCTCGAACGGGACGGTCGGCGCCCGACTGGTGAAAGTGGGCGCGGTAGGCCCGCGGGGGACAGGAAGCGGGCCTTTTAGCGTGCCGGGCGGGGCGTCGTCACGCAGAAGGGCAGCCTTGTGGGAAGCTGCGGCAGGCCCCATGTACGGTCACAGAGGCGCCCCAACATGCGAGGCGCGAACCGGAGTGTGTTCATGACAGAGGTTTCTCCGCCAGCCGAGGGGCAAGCCCCGTCACTTGAAGCCAAGCGCTCACGTCCGCCCGTTCTCCGCATCACAGACGCCGCCGCCGCGCGCCTGAAAGAACTCTTGTCCAACGCCGAACGGCCCGGCGAGGCAGTACGACTCGGCGTTGCCAACGGTGGCTGCGCGGGCATGTCGTACACGATGGACTATACCAATGATATCGGCGCGTTGGATACCGTCGTCGAAGAGAAAGGCGTGCGCGTCGTGATCGATCCGAAGGCGCTGCTGTTCCTTCTCGGAACCGAAATGGACTTTAAAGTGGACAAGTTGTCCGCGCAGTTTGTCTTCAACAACCCGAATCAGGTTTCTTCCTGTGGTTGTGGCGAATCGGTTTCTTTGACACCGGCAGACGTTTCGGCTTACACGCCGATCTGATCCCGCTTTATGGATCGCGGTTCGGTTCAAGATTGTTCGCGCGGTGGGCGTGGCGAAACTGGTAGACGCAAGGGACTTAAAATCCCTCGCCTTTGAAAGGCTTACGGGTTCGATCCCCGTCGCCCACACCAGCCGGGAAACGACTGCCGCGCGGCGGCGCTGCTCGGCTGGCCTGCTCTCATCGGCTTTAATGCAACGCGATCGGCGCGAGGCGAGTTTCGCCGCAGGGTTGTTTGGCGGGGGCAGGCCTGCACGCGGCCGGCACGGCAGAACGCAGCGGATCGTGGTATGAGGCATGCCGAATACGCAGGTCGGTTCTGCGTATTTCTGCCTGAAGAACAGGTGCTCACTGCGCCTTTGAACGCGCCTTCGTTTTCCGCCCCCGCCGCTGTCGGCAGGCGCCCGCCTGCAGCGGCGGGAACCTCAACGACACAGCTATGCGGATTCGCGATCAGCGCATCTGGTGGGCCCTGGCCACGTGGTCCCGCAGCTCCTGCAGGGAGGCGAAGCGGACCACGCCATCGGGCAGCTCGGCCTGGATCGAGCCATCGGAATAAAGGGTGTAGGCCATCCCTCCGACGATGCCCGACTTCAGGACCCGTGGTTCTTCCGAAGTGGCGGGTGCTTCCTGCTCGGCCTCGGGAGTGGGGGCCGACGGGCCGCGCGCATCTGCCGCGCGCTGGGGAGGCTCATAGCCCGTCTGCGGCCGGGGCGGCGCTGCCGGCTGTTCCGGCTCAGCCGCCGGAGCTGTTTCGCCACGGCGTTCCAGACGTTCGCGGCGCGCCTGCTGCATGGGGTCGACCGGCTGCGGCCCGCGAGGCTGCGGTCCACGCGGGGGAATGGGCGCGCGAGCAGTGGGTTCCGCTGTCGCGGCTTCGGCGGGCGGGGCTGCCTCTTCCGAATGACGTGGCGCGCGCAGGTCCGGTGCGCGCAGGTCCGGCTTGCTCCGTTCGCGCACGGGGGGCAGTCGGGCCTCGCTCGGCGCACGCGGCGCGTTCTCCGCGACGGGTTCTTCTTCGGCAGCGGGGCCCGGCTCGCTGGCGGGTGCCGGCTGCTCGGTGTTCCGGGCTGCCGGGAAGGGCAGGGGGCCGGCGCGGCGCTGACCGGGAAGGGGCGCTTCGGCCTCGGCCTCGCTCTCCATCTGCTCACCGGACGACTTTTCCTCGACGCGGCCCCGCTCGATGGCGGTCTCGATGCGCTGGGAAAGCCGCTCCATCTGCCGCAGCACCAGGCCCATGGCGGTGATGACGAAGCCGCCCGAGGCCGCCACCGCACCGGTGGTGATGAGGGTGTTGCCGAAGGTGGACACGAAAATGGAAATGCCGAGCGCGATGACCGAAAGGCCGGCGAGCGCGATCAGTATGCCGAGAAGGACTAGAAACCACCACATCCCGCTACCCCATTACGCTGTGCCCGCTTCGAATCCTAAACGAGGATCCGGTGGCGGGCCGCCCCTTTTGCCATCCAACGCCATGTTACGCCAGAGCGGCGCCGCACCCAGAAAATTGGCGAGATCAAGGTTGTATGCAGCCCGACCCCGCCCTATCTATTCGCAGCTCGGTCGCTCCGCATCTTCCCGCGCTCCCGCGGGGACCTGCGATCTGGCGCCGAGTTCGTGCCGGATCGTTTGCGGAGATGTTTCATGTCCTTTACGCTGCCCGACCTGCCGTACTCCTACGACTCTCTCGCGCCCTACATGTCTCGCGAGACCCTGGAGTACCATCACGACAAGCACCATCTTGCTTATGTCAATAATGGCAACAATCTCCTAAAGGGAACTGAATTTGAAGGAAAATCCCTCGAGGAGGTGGTGAAGGGCGCCTACGGCAAGAATGCGGGCCTCTTCAACAATGCGGGTCAGCACTACAACCACCTGCATTTCTGGAACTGGATGAAGCCCAATGGCGGTGGCGCCATCCCCGGTGAGCTCGAGAAGAAGATCATCGAGGACATCGGCTCGGTCGAGAAGTTCAAGGAAGACTTCATCGCCGCCGGCACCACGCAGTTCGGCTCCGGCTGGGCCTGGCTTTCGCTGAAGGACGGCAAGCTCGAGGTCACCAAGAGCGCCAACGGCGAGAACCCGCTGATCCATGGCGCCACCCCCATTCTCGGCGTCGACGTGTGGGAGCACTCCTACTACATCGATTACCGGAACCGTCGGCCCGACTACCTGAAGGCCTTCATCGACCACATGGTCAACTGGGAGTATGTGGCCGAGCTTTACAGCAAGGCCGTCTGACCTCTCGGGACGATGGATGGGCGCGCTCTGGCCGGGAGCCGGGGCGCGCTGTTCCGTAGCCGGATACTTTATTCATTGCCGTCTCTCGTGGCCGATCTTCTGGGTCGGCTATTTTTTATGCGGCTAACGTTTCGTTGCGAGAATATTGTTTTAGATAACGTAACGGCTTGCCCCTGGGCGATGTGCAAAATGCCTTAATTGTGGCGCCGGTCGGCATAATCTTGTTGCAGTTCCAAGCTAGCCGTCTTTATCTGCGCTTGCATTCGCGACCGAGGCCGTGACCGCGCCGGGGGCTTGCCCGACGGCGAACATTGCTGCCGGTAGGCGGGTGGACGCTCCCTTCAGGTGTCTCGTTTGGGGTCCTCCGTTCATGTGGGTGTTGCCTGACAGCCGGCGGCCGGGCGCGATCGCCGACGCCTGCTCCATCGCTCTTCTGGTGCTGCTCGCGGCCATCGCCGCGCTGACCTTCTCGGACTACGGGCTGGGGTGGGATGACTTCACCCACTCGCAATATGGCGATCTGCTGTATCAGTATTTTGCGTCTGGCATGACGCAGCGGAAGGTCTTTTCCTTCGTCAACCTGTATTATTACGGCGGCGGCTTCGATCTGCTGTCGAACATGCTGTCGCGGGTGCTGCCGGTGGATGTGTTCGACATTCGCCGCTTCATGGGCGCCGTGGTGGGTGTGGCCGGGTTCGTGCTGGTGTGGCGCATCTCGCGCCGGCTCGCCGGGCCGGTGGCGGGATTTGCCGCCATCGCGCTTCTGGCTATCTGCCCGCTGTACTACGGCCATATGTTCATGAACGCGAAGGATGCCCCCTTCGCGGTGGCGGTGGCGGGCCTGATTTACGGCACGGTGCGGGCGTTCGACGAATTCCCCAATCCGACCCCGCGCACGGTGGGCCTGTTCGGCCTTTTCCTCGGCCTTGCCGTGGGGACCCGTGTGGTCGGCATCATGACCGGCATTTATATCCTGACCGCGATCTGCTTCCTGTTTGCCCTCACCTGGCGCCGGGAAGGGCTGAGCGCTAGCGCCAAGCAGGTCGGCCGCTTTGTGCTGCTGCTGTCGCTCGGGCTGCCGCTGGCCTATTTCGTGCTGGGCGTGGTGTGGCCCTGGGGCGTCGCGGAGCCGGCCAACCCCTTCTATGCGCTCAAATATTACTCGAAGTTCTGGGAAGTGCCGTGGCGCGAGATGTTCGAGGGCCGGCCGATCCTGGTTCCGGACATGCCGCGCAGTTATGTGCCGACACTGTTTTCAGTGCAGATGCCGGAGCTGTTCCTCACCCTCACTCTGGCGGGTGCCGCCAGCGCGCTGGTGGCGGTGTTCGCCGGGCGTGATACGCCCGCGCGCCGGGCCCGGCTCATCGTGGTGCTGATGGCGGCGCTGTTCCCCATTCTGCTGGTCGTGACCACGCGGCCCGTCGTCTATAATGGCATCCGGCATTTCGTGTTCATTTCGCCGGCGCTCGCCATTCTCGGCAGCCTCGCGGCAGGGTGGGCGTGGGAGAAGGTGGGGCGGCTGGCGAAGGCGCGACGAGTTGCCGTGGTCCGCGGCGCGCTCGCGACGGTGTTCGCGGTGGGCATTCTGCTGCCCGCAGCCAGCTTCTATCAGCTGCACCCTTACGAATATACCTATTACAACCACATTGTCGGCGGCATCAAGGGCGCCGAGAAGATGTTCATGCTCGATTATTGGGGCCTCGCCTTCAAGCAGGCGACCGAGGAGCTGGACGAATATGTGGAGGCCCACCGCCACAGCCTGCCCCAGGGGCGCAAGCTGCGGGTGGCGGTGTGCGGCCCGCGCTTCGCGGCGGCGGCGGAGCTGGGGCCGCGGTACGAGGCCACCTATGACAGCCAGACCGCCGATTTCTATCTGGCCCTGGGTGAGTTCTACTGCGCCGATGTGAAGGCGCCGGTGCTGGTCAAGGTGGAGCGCGACGGCGTCACCTACGCCCGGGTGTTCGATGTGCGCGGGCGGCCGTTCCCAAGCGTGTTCGCCGCCGGCCAGTAACGCGTGGCACCACGCCATCGCCCGCTGTGGAAAAGGCGGGCGATGGCTCTAGCCGTTTGCTGATGCGCGCTCCGCCGGCTGGTTCGTGGAGGTTGGCTCTCAGATCCAGCGCAGGCGGCGGAAAGCCCAGAAAAAGAACATTCCGAGGGCGATCAGGATCACCGTGACGATCCAGAAGCCCTCGCCGTCCTGCGAGCCGGGTATACCGCCCACATTCATGCCGAACATGCCGGAAATGAGGGTGAGCGGGGCAAACACCACGGTCACCACCGCGAGCACCAGCATGGATTGGTTCATCTGCTCGGCCCGCCGGTCCACCATCTGGTCGCGGATGACGGCCGCACGCTCGCGCACGCTGTCCAGCTCTTCGGTGAAGCGGGTCACGCGGTCGGCGGCGTCGCGCAGGCGGTTACGATCCTTGGGGCCGAGCCAGTCGTCGTCTTCCAGCGAAAAGTGGTTGAGCGCCTCGCGCTGGGGGGCGATGTGGCGGCGCAGCTTGATGGCCACGCGGCGCAGCACCGCCACCTTGGGCAGCAGCACGGAGCTTTCCGTCTTCTCGACACTGTCCTCAAGGTCGTCGGCTTCATCGATGAGGCTGTTCACCACCGCGTCCAGCCGGTCCACAAGGCGCATGGAAAGCTCGGCCACGAACTCGCCCTGGGTGCGCGGGCAGCGGCCGCGTTTCAGCATGTCCTCATAATCGGCGATGGCCGACAGCGGCTCGTGCTGCACGGAGATGATGCGCTTGACGTCCACCCAGAGATGGACGGTGATCAGCTCTTCCGGCAGCGCGTTGCGCTGGAGGTTGATGCCGCGCAGCGAGAGCAGGGCACCATCCGCGAACACCGCGCAGCGCGGCCGGGCTTCCGCCTCCACCAGGGCCTCGACCGCGGAGGGGTCGATGCCGGAGGTCTGGCGCAGCCAGGTTTGGGGCATGCGCTCGATGTGCCGGAAATGGAGCCAGAGGAAGCCCCCCGCCGGCACGGGATTGGGCTGCTGCAGGTCGTGCCAGGAGATGGGCACTCCGGCCCCCTTGCCGTCGAAGGACCAAGCGGAGAGCAGGCCTTCAGCTTCAAGAGCATTCATGGGCAATCCGTGTGGCAATCTGTGTCGGAGCGCGATGCTTCCGCCCTTCCTGGCACGATTGCGCGACGCAAGAAAGTCGCTCCCGCAAGGGAGGGGGCGGGCTTTGCCCGGATTTTCCTGCGCTGTGTCCTCGGGCCAAGGGTGTCCTCGTGGCAAGGGCGCGCCGGACTGTTTCGGTGCCTCAAGGGCGCTCGGAAACAGCCGATCCCTTTGCGTTGATGGGTTTCTTTCGTGCGAGCCGGATCCCACCTCGCTCAAGAACGCCCTATCGCGGCACGCCATTGATGACGAACAGCGCGTTCAGGAACTGGTCCGGCGGGAACTTGCCGAAGGTGCGCGCATAGATGTCGCGGATGCGCTCGGTGCGATAAAGGTCGGCCAGGGTGGTGTCCACCAGCAGGCGGAAGGCCTGATCGCCCCGCGGCAGGGCCAGGGCATAGGTCTCGAAGGTGAAATACTGGTCCGAAAGGGCCAGCTTGCCGGCATACGGGCTGTTGGTGATGAGGTAATAGAGGATGCCGCGATCGCCGAAATAGGCGTCGAGCTTGCCGTCCGCCAGCATCTTCAGCCCTTCGGGGTGATCGTTCACGGCGACCACGTCCGCCTTCACGTGCATTTGGCCGAGGGTGGTGCGCAGGGTTTCCTCGGTGGTGGTGCCCTTGAGCACGCCCACCTTGCGCCCGGAAAGATCCTCCAGCCCCTTCACCGGCGTGCCACGGGTAACGACGCTGGCGCCGTCAATGAAGGTGGGGAGGGAGAAGTCGACCATGGCGCGGCGCGACATGGTCATGGAGCTGGGCTCGCACAGAATGTCCACCCGCCCGTCCCGCACGGCCTCGAATCGGTCGTCCGCGGAAACCTTCACATATTCGATGTTCAGCTTGGGCAGCTTGAGCGCCTTCTTCACACCGGCCGCGACCTCGCGGCAGAGGTCCACGATGTAGCCCGCGGGCTGGCCGTCGGCGGCGGAATAGGAATAAGGCGGGGCGAAGTGGCGGTAGCCGATGCGGAAGGTCTGGTTCTGCGTCACGCGCTCCAGCGTTTCCGCGGCCGCCGGAAACAGAGCCGCCGGTGCCAGCAGCGCCAGCGCAAGAGCCATCAGCCGCACACGAAGTGCCCGCATCCTTTTCCCCCCTCGTCCTGCCAGATCGAACAGCGGGGGGATGCTGCCATCGTACCGGCAAAAAGGCCACCCGTGTCGGCGCGGCGGGCGCGACATCTCGCCGGGCTCGGCCTGCGTGAAGTCCCCGAGTGGCTCGTGTTATATTTACAGGTATATAGGATGCGCTCCAGCTTGAGCAGGACTTTTCAGGGGACGGGTTTCATGACCGCATTGCTTTCGCGCCGGCAGATGCTGAACGCCTTCGCTGCTTCCGGCCTGGCCGCCTTTGGTGCCGGCTCCCTGCCGCGCGCTTTCGCCAAGCCCGCCGAGGGGCTTGAGATTCTGGGGGCGCCCAATGGCTCCACCATCGTTCTGGTACGCCTTTTGGCCTCGGGCGGGCTGAATGCCGCCGCGCCCGGCGCCACTTTCCGCCTCTGGCGCGATACGGATGATCTGCGCGCTGCCATCGTTTCCGGCCGCACCCGGCTTTTCACCACGCCCACCCATGTGCCGGCCAATCTGGCCAATCGCGGCATGCCGCTGAAGCTGTTCGCCATCCTGTCCATGGGCCATCTGTTCGTCGTCAGTGCCGATGCGGGCATCAAGAGCCTGAAGGATCTGGCCGGCAAGGAAGTGCTCGGCTTCTTCCGCAACGATATGCCGGACCTGGTGTTCCGGGCCTGCCTGAAGGGTGCGGGCATGGATCCGGACAAGGACCTCAAGCTCACCTATGTGCAGACGCCCATGGAGGCGGCCCAGCTGCTGGGCGCCGGGCGCGCAACCACCGCCGTGCTCTCCGAGCCGCCGGCCACCGCGGCCATCATGATGGCGAAGAAGGCCGGCAAGGACCTCTATCGCGCCGTGAACCTGCAGGACGTCTGGCGCGAGCAGCACAACGGGCTCGGCCTGCCCATGGCGGGCATCGCCGTGCATGAAAAGCTGATCGAGGAAAATCCGGAGGTGATGGCGGCCATGCGCACCGGGCTCGTCCCGGCGAAGGACTGGGTGCTGGCGAACAAGGCCGCCGCTGGCGAGCTGGCCCAGGAAAAAATGGGCATGAAGGCCCCCATCTTTTCCGCCTCGCTCGACTATTTCAACGTGGTCGCCACCGGCGCGAAGGATCTGAAGCCGGGCCTCGTCGCCTTCTACGAGACCATTCTCTCCATGCAGCCGGAAGCCCTGGGCGGCAAGCTGCCGCCCGACGACTTCTACCTGAACATGTGAGGAGGCTGGCATGTGCGCCGCCTCCCTCAAGTCAGGCGCGGTGCGCTGGGGCTGGGGTGCCCTTGGCGTGCTGCTGCTGCTCGCGGCCTGGCAGTGGGGCTACTATGCGCTCGGGCCGTTCGTGCTTCCCTCGCTGCAGACGACGGGTGAGGCCATCGTGCGGCTGTTCGCGGAAGGGCTGGCGCTGCCGGCCCTGGCCGCCACCGCCGGCCACGCCCTCAGCGGCTTCCTCGTTGGAGGGGCCGTGGGGCTCACGCTGGGGCTGCTTGGCGGGCTGTTCGTCCCCATCGGCGCGATGACGGCGCCGGTGCTCACCATGATTCTTGGCACGCCGCCCATCGCCTGGGTGGTGCTGGCGCTGCTCTGGTTCGGCCCGGGCGGTGGCGCGCCGGCGTTCACGGTGGCGGTGACGGCCGCCCCCATCGTGTTCCTGGCGGCGGCGCAGGGCGTGCGTAGCCTTGATCCGCGCCTGCAGGAGATGGCGCGGGTGTATCGCGCCCCGGTGTGGCAGCGCGCCACCGATCTGATCCTCCCGTCGCTGGCGGACCATCTGGTGCCCGCCTTCGCCACGGCGCTGGCCTTTTCCTTCAAGGTCGCGGTGATGGCGGAGGTGCTGAGCGGCGCGGACGGTGTCGGCGGCGGCATCGCCGATGCGCGCGCCTATCTCGATCTCGGGGAGACTATGGCCTGGATCGTGCTGGTGGTGGTGTTCCTGCTCTGCGCCGATGCCGTGCTTCTGGCGCCGCTGCGGGGGTGGCTGGCCTCCCGCAACGGTTCGGGCGCGGCCGTTTCCGTGGCGGGAGGATGAACCATGCTGAGTCTTGAAGGGGTTCGCCTCGCCTTCGCCGACGGTGTGGTGCTGGAGCGCATTGATCTCCAGGTGCGGCCGGGCGAGCTGGTGGTGCTGATCGGCCGCTCGGGCTGCGGGAAAACCACGCTGCTGCGTCTGGCGGCCGGGGCCCAGATGCCGAGCGCGGGCATTTTGCGCAACGGTTTTTCCAACCCCACCATGGTGTTTCAGGAGCCGCGCCTGCTGCCCTGGGCCGACGCGCTGGACAATGCCGCCTTTGGCTTGAAGGCGCGCGGGGTGAGCCGGCCGGCGCGCCGCGCGGCGGCGGCGGAAATCCTGATGCGGTTCGGCTTCAGCGAAACCGATCTCGGGAAGCGCCCCGCAGCTCTTTCGGGGGGCATGCAGCAGCGCGTTGCCATCGCACGTGCCTTGGCGGTGTCGCCGGACCTGGTGCTGATGGACGAGCCGTTTTCAGCCCTCGATGTGGGGTTGCGGCAGGAGCTGCAGACGCTGGTGCGGCGCGAAGTGGAGCGGGCGGGCACGGCGGTCCTGTTCGTGACCCATGATCTGGCCGAGGCGGTGCGCCTGGCGGACCGCATCGTGGTGCTGTCCTCCCGCCCCTCGCGCGTGGCGGCGGAGATGGCGCAGGCCCCGGTGAGCGAGGCGGGCGACATCTATGCCGCCGCCGCCGCCCTCATGCGACAGCCCGAGGTGGCCGCCGCGCTCGCGGCTCCCATTCCTGCGGTGCGGACGACCCGTGAGCCGGAGCTGGCCGGGGATGCGGTGGCTGTCCCGGGAGAATAACGCCTCTCTTGATCGTGCATCTCTTCGCGGAGCGACCTGCTTCGCCTGAAGAGAATGCTCTCATCTCAACAGGCGGCAGCGGTGTCCCGATACCGCAATGTCGGGTGATGCGCAGGCCTGCTTCCGGCCCGCGCCCAGGGGCGGCGCATCTCTGGGAGGGGCTCACCGGGGGCGCCCGGACCGGGACGGCAGGACTGGCTTGGGGCAGCCGCTCTGGCTCGGGCGCTTGTCGGAAGAGGTCGCGCGCCTGATGGTCAAGGGGCGTTCGGGGATCCGCTTGCGGTGCGCACAGGTCGCCTTCCGCCGCGATCAGCAACTGGTCGGCGGCATGAGGCGACGTGCTTCAGCGGACTTCAGTTTTTCCGGGAAATGCCGAAGCGCTCTATCCGTGTGTTTGTATGGGCTTCCGCGCGAACCGGTTCCCGCTTCGCGCGGAAGCGGGTCATCTGCCGGCGTCAATCCAGGCGGCGGCTGGCGTGCACACGCTCCACGAAACGGGCGACCGCGTCTTCTTCTAAGCTGCGCTGGATGGCTTTTGCCGCAACCACGCCATCGGCCATGGAGGTCACACAGCACGGGTGCATGCGCTGGGCGATCTCGCCGACCGCATAGAGATTGGGGATGGACGTCTGGCAGTCGGCATCGGTCTCGACGAAGCCGCGCGCGGTGCGGGCGAGGTCGAGGTGGTGGGCGTAGGGCAGGTAGGGCTCCCAGCCATAGAGCACCACCAGCCGGTCATAGATGCGGTCCGCCACTGCGGGGCGCTCAGGCTCCACATGGTAGGTGCCGATGCGCACGTCGTTCGCGGGCACTTTTTCCAGAAACTCCCGGCGGGCGCGGATGGTGCGGGCATAGATGTGCACCGCCGCCGCGCCGCGCTTGCGCACGAAAATGTAGTTTTCGAAGGCGTTGTCGCCGCCGCCCAGAATGGCGATCTCCTGGCCGTCGAAGTCGGCATTGAACATGGTGCGGCCAGGACCGATCAGCACCTGGTCGGAGGCGGCAAGCCCGCCTTTCACCGGACGCACGCCGGTAGCGAGCACGGCTGACCGCGCGAAAATCATGGCGCCGCCGGTGGTGGTGACGCGGAAGCCGTCCTGGATCACATCCAGCGCGCTCACCGCCTCGCCGAGCCGGCAGACGATGTCCTGGGCCAGGATCTGGCGATGAATGTCCGCCGCCACCTCGTAGCCGGTGCGGTTGGGGGCGGAGGCGATCCACTCATTGGGATAGGGGTTGTCGTTCTGAAGGCCGCCCAGGGTGGGGCGGCGCTCCACGAGGCAGGGGCGGAAGCCCAGCATCTTCAGCCACAGGGCGCAGGAGGCGCCGGCCGGTCCGCCACCTATGATGACCGCATCGAACATGCCTGCCTTCGTCCCCGAGCCCCCGGGATTGTGGTGGACCGCCGCCGCCGGCCGCATGGCCCGCCGAAGCGCGCTGGCCCCTCGGCATTAGGGCGGCTCCGGCAGGCGAAGGCAAGGGAGGCCGGCAAGGGCGGCCGGCAAGGGTGTGGCCGACAAGGGGGCCGACAGGGCCCCGGCCGCCTCAGCGCTCGACGAAGGCCTTCTCGATCACATAGTGACCGGGCTCCGACTGGCTGCCTTCCTTGAAGCCGCGCGCCTCCAGCAGGGCCACAGTGTCCTTCAGCATGGCCGGGCTGCCGCAGAGCATCATGCGGTCCTCTTCCGGCGAGATCACCGGCAGGCCGATATCGGAAAACAGCTTGCCGGAGGTGATGAGGTCCGTCAGCCGGCCCTGGTGGCGGAACGGCTCGCGCGTCACGGTGGGGTAATAGATGAGCTTCTTCTTCACCTCTTCGCCGATATATTCGTTGTTCGGCAGTTCCTTGGTGAAGAAGTCCTCGTAGGCGAGCTCGGCTACCGTGCGGGTGCCGTGAATGAGGATGATCTTCTCGAAACGCTCATAGGCGTCCGGATCCTTCGTCACGGAGAGGAACGGGGCGAGGCCGGTACCGGTGGAAAGCAGATAAAGCCGCTTGCCGGGCAACAAATTGTCCTGGATCAGGGTGCCGGTGGGCTTGCGGCCGACCAGGATCTTGTCGCCCACCTTCAGGTGCTGAAGGCGGGAGGTGAGGGGGCCGTTCTGCACCTTGATGGAGAAGAACTGAAGGTCTTCCTCATAATTGGCGCTGGCCATGGAATAGGCGCGCAGCAGCGGGCGACCGTCCACCATCAGGCCGATCATGGTGAACTGGCCGTTGAGGAAGCGGAATCCGGGATCGCGGGTGCAGGTGAAGGTGAAGAGCCGGTCCGTCCAGTGGTGGACGCTCTTCACGGTTTCCTCGTTGAAATTGCTGCTCATCTCAAAGTCCGGAACGGCGAGCCCTCAGAGGCCGCCACGCCGGCGGAGACCTGGGCTGCATCGATAAAATCGCGCCGCACCCTACAAGATGCGGGCGGTGCGAAAAAGTGCGACGGCGTGTCCGCGCCTCCCTCAGGAGGCGGCGGCCGGCGCGAGAAGGGTGTCCACCACCTCCGCCACACGCTGCTGCCAGGGCGCGGCCCTGAGGCCGAAGGTGCGCTGGAACAGGTCGCTGGCAAGCCGGGAATTGGCGGGCCGCTTGGCGGGGGTGGGGTATTCGGCGGTGGTGATGGGCGCCACTTCGGGCACCTTGCCCAGGCGCGGGCCCGCCGCGCGCACGATCTCGGCCGCGAAATCATGCCAGGTGGTCGCCCCGTCCCCGGCGAAATGATAGGTGCCCCAGCGGGCATCCTCGCCCATGGCCGCCTGCGCCGCCGTCAGCAGCGCTTCCGCAAGGTCATATGTGGCGGTGGGGCAGCCGTGCTGGTCGGCGACGATGGTCAGCCGCTCGCGCTCGCGCGCAAGGCGCAGCACTGTCTTCAGGAAATTGTGGCCGTAGGCGCCATAGACCCAGGAGGTGCGCACGATGATGTGCCGCTCCGCCGCCGAGCGCACGGCCGCCTCGCCGGCCGCCTTGGTGCGGCCATAGACGCCCAGCGGCGCCACCGGGTCCTGCTCCACATAGGGCGCGGCCTTGGTGCCGTCGAAAACATAATCGGTCGAAACATGGATGAGCGGCGTGCGATAGCGCGCGCAGCGCTCGGCGATGTGGCCGGGGGCGAAGGCATTGATGCGCGCCGCCAGCTCTGGCTCGCTCTCGGCCTTGTCCACGGCGGTATAGGCGGCGGTGTTTATCACCACGTCGGGGCGCTGCGCCTCCATGGCGCGGGCCACGGCCGCCGGGTCGCAGATGTCGAGGGCGGTGTGGTCGAGCCCGATGAGCTCCACCTCCCTTTTGGCCGCGTGTTCCGTGATCTCGCGGCCGAGCTGGCCGCCGGCGCCGAGCAGCAGAATGCGCATCAGGAGGCCTTTTCCGCGGGAGTGAGACCGAGCCGCTGGCCCTGGTAGCGCTGGCGCAGCGGTTCCCACCAGGCGCGGTTGTCGAGGTACCATTGCACGGTGCTGGCAATGCCGCCCTCGAACGTGTGGCGTGGCGACCAGCCGAGCTCGCGCTGGAGCTTCGAGAAGTCGATGGCGTAGCGCGCATCATGGCCGGGGCGGTCGGTGACGAAGCGGATGAGCCGCTCACGCGGGCCCGCGGGGTCGGGCACGTTGGCGTCGAGGGTGGTGCAGATGGTGCGCACCACATCGATGTTCCGCCGCTCGCTGGCGCCGCCCACATTGTAGCTCTCGCCAGGCCGCCCGCGGGTGGCGATGATGAACAGCGCCTCGGCGTGGTCCTCCACATAGAGCCAGTCGCGCACGTTCTCGCCGGTGCCGTAGATGGGCAGCTCCGCGCCGTCGAGCGCGTTGAGGATCACCAGCGGGATGAGCTTTTCCGGGAAGTGGTAGGGCCCGTAATTATTGGAGCAGTTGGACATCACCGCCGGCAGCCCATAGGTGTGGTGCCAGGCGCGGACCAGATGGTCCGAAGCCGCCTTGGAGGCGGAATAGGGCGAATTGGGCGCATAGGGCGTGTCCTCGCGGAACAGGCCCTCCGGTCCCAGGCTGCCGAACACTTCGTCCGTGGAAATGTGGTGGAAGCGAAAGGCCGCCTTGGCCGCCTCCGGCAGCGCGCGCCAGTAGTCCAGAACCTCCTGGAGCAGCGTGAAGGTGCCGACCACATTGGTATTGATGAAGGCGGCGGGCCCGTCGATGGAGCGGTCGACATGGGACTCGGCCGCCAGATGCATCACCAGATCCGGGCGGAACTCGGCGAGGGCGGCGCGCACGGCGGCCGCGTCGCAGATGTCGGCCTTCAGGAAGCGGTGGCGCGGATTGTCCTTCACCGGCTCCAGTGAAGCAAGATTGCCGGCATAGGTCAGCTTGTCGAAGGTCAGCGCCTCGTGCCCGAGGCCCACCACATGCCGTACCACCGCCGAGCCGATGAAGCCCGCGCCACCCGTGATCAGAACCCGCATCTTGCCTTCACGTCCGTTGTTGGCTGGCGCTCCTATACATCATCGGCCCGCCAAAAGCATTTGCGCTTCGCGGGTGGCCCGTCAGGCCGGCTTGCGAGCCACCAGATAGGCGTCCACCGGCCGCGCCGTGGCGGGCATGGAGCGGAACCGGCTCACCACCCGCGCACCGAGATAGGCCAGGGCGATGCTGGCGTGCCACGACCAGCGATGGGCGAAATAGCGCTCGTCCGGCGAATGATAGGTGCGGCGGAACAAGAGCTTGTGCATCCAGAAAAACATGTTCTGGTGCGGCGAGGGCGGCGTGGCATTGGCCTCCACCACCTCGAGCCCCAGATTCTCCGCCAGCGCGGTGAAGGCGCGCGCGTTCCACCAGGTCACATGGTGGGGCGGCATGTTGATGGGCAGGTTGGGGATCTCGGTGAGCGGCGAGGGGAAGAGCGGCGCCGCCAGCACCACTAGGCCGCCCGGCTTCACCAGCTTCGCCATCAGCTCCGCATGGCGGCGCGGGTTCGGCACGTGCTCGATGACGTGAAAGCAGGTGGCCACGTCATAGGCGCCGGGATTCTTCTCCGCGTGCTCCTCCAGAGTCTCGCGGATGACGACGTCGTCCACGTCCGGTCCCGCATAGGGGTCGAGGCCCACATAGGTGGCGTGGGGCACATGGCGGCGGAACACGCCGGGCCCGCAGCCAATGTCGATCACCTTGGCGCCGGCCGGCACATGCTTGGCCGTATGCATGAAGTCCACGCGCGTGTCGGACAGGTAGGTGAGTGCGTCATGCACCTCCCACTTGTCGTAATAGGTGCCGTAGAACTCCCCGTCGCCGACCACCATGGGGTCGAAATAGACGAGCCCGGTGGGCGATTCGTAGAGGCTGAAGCTCTTGATGTCCTTGAACAGATGGCTCACGTCCACGCCCTGTCCAAGCCGCCAGATGTCCTGAAGCAGCGCCTTCGACATGGTCTGGATGCGCCGCACCGGGGGAGCTCCGGTAATGGGGCAGGGCAGCGCCCCGGCCAGCTCCGGATTAATCTTCTTCTTGGGGGCCTTGGTCTTGGTGGTCGTGGAGGTATCGGACACGAGCGGTTCAGCTCCGTTGAGCGGATGACGGCGCCGCGGCGCGTGGCGTGACGGTGAGCACGATGTCTGGCTCGGGCCGCGAGGTCAGGTTTCCGAGAGGAAGGGGCGCGGCGCCGGCTGTCAAGCCGAACCGCAGGCGCGTGAGCATCAGCCGCGTGATTTCCGCCATCTCGATATTGGCGAACTGCGCACCGGGGCACACCCGCGCGCCCATGCCGAAGGGGATAAAGGCGGTGCGCGCCGGCAGGTCATGGGCCTCAAGCCAGCGCTCGGGCCAGAAGACGTCGGGCTTCTTCCAGTATCCGCGATGGCGATGCAGCACCCGTGGCGCCACGGCGATGAAATTATCCTTGGGCAGGTTGCGGCCTTCCAGCGGTACTTCTTCCTTGTTCTCACGCAGGAAGAAGCCGATGGGCGGATAAAGCCGCAGCGCCTCCTGGGTGAGGGCGGAGAGCACCTCCGCGCCGGCGGCGCCCGCAAATCGGGGCGCATTCGAGGGCAGGCGCTCGCCCTCGGGCAGGGCGACCGCCGCGGCGGCGGCCTCCTGAAGGGCGGGGTCGCCCGCCAGCACATAAGCGAGCCAGCTCAGGGTGGAGGCGGTGGTTTCATGGCCCGCCAGCAGCATCACGGCGATCTCGTCGAGCGCCCGGTCGTCCTGCCCGGGCCGGGCATAGCCGGCATCCGCCAGGGCGTGGGCGAAGATGGCGTCGCCGTCCCGGCCGAGGGGCGTTGCGAGGAAGCGCTGGCGCATGAGCGCGCGCATCTCGGCCCCGACCTCCTCAAGCCCCAGCTCGCGGATGATGCGGCCGCGCGTGGCTTCGTCCTCATGGGCGAGCAGCAGCAGGGTGGCCTTGGCGCGCTGGTGGTAGAGCGAGAAAAGCGCGGTGAAGCGCTGGGATTCCTCGGCCGTGAAGCGCCGGCCCATGGTGCAGAGCGAAACCACGTCCACCGTGAGGCGGGACAGGTCCACCCCCACGGGCGCCGGCGCGCCCGCGTGCTTCAGCCAGCCTTCCATATATTCCAGGGTCATGGCGCGGGTGACCTCGGCGATCTGCGTCGCCGGGATGGCGGCGAGCGCGCGCGCCATAATGCGCCGTGTCTCCTTCACCGTGTCTCCGCCGGGCTGGCCGAAGACGCCCTCGCCGATGAGGGGCCTCAGCAAGGCGGTGATGACCGTGCTCTTGGGGAACTTGCCGGCGCGATCCAGCATCACCGCCTCGGCGGTGGCGTTGTCGTTCACCAGCGCCATGCGGCGGAACGGCAGGGTGAACACGGTCTGCCAGCCCACCAGCGGCTTGTGGCCGATGAGCAGCATGGGGTCGCCCAGAAAGCGTCCCGCGATCTTGGCGGCGAAGGGCAGCCGGCCGAAGGCGCCGGCGAAGGCCCGGATCAATGTGAGAATGGCCGTCTCCCTTTCACCCGGATGCGGTCAGGCCCCCGGACATCATAGGTCACATGCCCCCACTTTACGGTGCCGGTCCAGGCCGCGCCGAAAATGACGCTGAAGTGGAACAGGTCCGCCACAGGTTGCACGATCCCGAGGAGAAGCTGACCGAGGCGAACCGACGCAGGGTCCGGCAGCCCCACCCGCGCCGCCACCACGCCCACCAGATACTGCTTTACTAGGCCGAGCAGCGAGAGCGCGAGGAGCGCACCCAGGCCCCAGCCAGCCCAGGACGACCCGGTGGCGACGGCCGCCGCCGCCACCGCGAAGGCCGCGAGCCGCAGGCCGATGACCGCGAGCGCCAGGCGCCACAGCCACGGCCGGTAGATGTTGCAGATCTGGTATTGGCGCCGCGCGAAGCGCCAGGCCGGGACCAAGCGCAGGTCCGAGGGCGAGGCGATGTAGAGCGCACCGCGCGTCACCACCCTGAGCCCGCGCTCGGCCGCCTGGATGGAGATGGAGAGGTCGTCGGACAAGGTGTGGTCGAGGCTGCCCGCAAGATCCATGCGGGCCGCGGCGTCGCGGGAAATGGCCATGCTGCCGCCCCACACCACGCGGGTGCTGTCGCGGTCGAGGCGGGGGGTGAGCGTCACCGCCCGGTCCACCGCCGCCACCAGATGGGCGCCCAGGCGCGGCGCCATCACCTGCTGCCAGCGATGCCCCGTCACCAGGTCGAAACCCTCGTGGAGGATGGGCGCCACCAGGCCCGACAGCCAGTTGGAATGGGGCCGGATGTCGCCATCCATGAGGACGATGATCTCATCCTCGCTGTCGATGAGGGCGAGGGCCGCCTGCTGGTTGTGGCATTTCTGCGCCTGCTCGGTGGCCGGGCCGGCCACTACGATCTGAATGGGAAAGGGGGCCTCTTCCGCCACGGCGCGGGTGGCGGCGAAAGCGGGGTCCTCTTCCGCCTCCACGGTCACGATCAGGCGGCGCGGCTTGAGGGTCTGGCCGGCCAGCAGCTCGATCATCTCGCGCAGATGGGGCGCCGCGCCGGTGAGCGGCAGGATGACGCTGACGCGCGCTGTCGCCTGCTCGTTGGGCAGGTGCATCCACAGCAGCTTGCGGGCCGCCGAGGCGAGCGACGCGACGCTGAAGGCAAGGCTCAGCGCCACCACGATGACGAGCAGAACGACCAAGGCGCAGACCCACTTGGTGGCGAGGTTTCCAATCTCCCGCCGTCAGGGCGGACGGCCGGGAGGCTTCTGGGGGCGCGCGCGCCGCGCCGCAATGGCGGGCCTAGCGGACACGGGCGCCGTGGGCAAGCCCGAGGAAACGCAGGGGAGCAATGAGGCCGCGCCGGCGATGCCGGTTTCGCGCGGGGCTGCCGCATGAAGGGCCAGCCCCAATGCCGCGCGTGGGGCCCTCCATCGCGATGGGCGTGAGGGCCGGGCAGGGATGTCCGCGTCGCCCCGCGCGGCGATTGGCGCGGAAGGGGAGGGTGCCGCGCCTTGCTCCGTCTGCGGTTCTTTGCCGGCGAACGCCGGGCGGCGCCGAATTTGCGGGTTGACGGGGGGACCGCCGGCGGCTGAAACCCTGTCTGTCCTTGGGCAGCCGGCGCCGACTTCGTGTCCGCGGTGCCGGCCACAAAATCGGACCCAGGGCGGGTATATGTGGCGAACCGGGCCAGCGGAGCGAGGCGCACGCCTCTTTCCGTGCAGCGGGGGCGATGGCGGTATGATCCATTCCACAGTAACGGCTGGCCTCGCGGCCGGGGTGCTCGCCGTGCTGGTGTGCGACCTGATGGAGCGCGTGTTCGCGCCCGCGCCGAAGCGGGCGGGGGCGGCGGGCCGCTTCCTGGCACTGCGGCTGGCGGCCTTCGCGGTGCTGTTCCTGTTCTGGCTGGCGCTTTCGGCACGCGCGGCGTTCGCGGCCACGGCCTCCATCATCACCACGGCGGTGTTCCTCGTGATTTCGGGGGAGAAGGCGCGGTATCTGAAAGAGCCGTTCGTGGTCACGGACTTCGCCTTCATCACCCATCTCGTGCGGCATCCCGACCTGTTCTATCTGGGCTGGCGCAAGACGCTGGGCATGCTCGCCGTCATTGCCGGGCTCGTGGGCCTTATCATCGGCTGGATGATCCTGGAGCCGCGCACCCTGAGCTGGGCGGGGCAGGGCGTCGCGCTGGGGCTGCTGCTGCTGCTTTTCGGCCTGGCCTTCGCCACGCCGCGCCTTGTGCTGGCCCCCTGGCCGCAGGCGTTGGAGCTGGTGAGCCGCGAATCGGCGCGGGTTTTCGTCACCCGCCTCGGCCTGGTGCCGTCCATCCTTGTGTCGGCGGTGGCGCTGCGCGCCGTGCCCGCGCCAGCCCCGCGGCCCGAGCGCGCCGCCGCCTCACCACCGCCCGATGCCGGGACGGCTGCTGCCCCCGGCGTCTATGACGCGGTGGTGGTGATCCAGTCCGAGTCCTTCTACGACCTGCGGCGCCAGGGCGTCGGCCTTGAGCTGCCGGCCTTCGACGCCCTGCGGGAGCGGGCGCTGGCCCATGGGCGGCTGGTGGTGCCTTGTTATGGGGCCTATACGCTGCGGCCCGAGTTCGCGGTGTCCACGGGCCTCGCTTTCGCGGCCCAGGGGGTGGACCGGTTCCACCCCTATCTGCGCGCCCGCCGCTTCACCGGCCATGCCTTGCCGGGGGAGCTTCAGGCGGAGGGCTGGGAGACGGTGTTCGTCCATCCCTATGACCCGCATTTCTTTCGCCGTGCGCGGGCGGTGCCCGAGCTGGGCTTTCAGCGCTTCCTGACCGAGGCGGACTTTTCCGGCATGGAGCGTTTCGGGCCCTACGTGTCCGACGCTGCCGTGGGCCGGCGTCTGCGGGCGGAGATCGCTGCCGCGCGGGAGCGGGGGCACTCCATCTATATGATGGCGGTCACCATGGAGGCGCACGACCCCTACGGCGCCGGCCGCCTCTCGGAGACCGACGATCCGCTGGAGCAATATTGCCGGCACGCCGCCCATGCCGACGAACTCCTGGCGAGCATGGTGGAGGGGCTGGACGCCGCCACCGAACGCTCGCTGCTGGTTTTCTACGGTGATCACGCGCCGCTCTTGCCAGGCTTCGACATGCTCGCAGACGATCCCCGCACCGATTACATCGTGATCGAGTGCGGCCGCCACGTCGTGGGCGGCGTCAGGGGGCAGGCGGCCGGCGCGGTGGCCGGCGATTGCGCGCCCGAAGGCCTCAACGCCATTTTGCGCCGCATGCTGGGGCGGGCATAGGGTGCTTCAGAGCGGACGGGAACCGGTATGCGCGGAGAGATGCCGTAGAAACAAAGGGATAGACGGTTTCTCTGTTTCCATGAACCCTGAAGCCGTCTGGGCGCCGCGCCATCGCGTCGGTCGCGCAGCCGTCAGGTGAGGCTGTCGAGCAGCTCATCCGCCTTGGCGAAGTGGAGGGGCCAGGTGGGCACGCGGAAGTCCTTCAGCGCGGCCATCTGGCCTTGGCGCAGCGCGGAGTCCGGGCGGCAGAAGTCCTCGATGGCCGCGCTCCAGCCCAGCCCGTCAATGGCGTCCCGGTAGCAGGGGATGTCGCCCGCGATCTCGTGGAAGACCTCCAGCTCCGAGGCGATGACGGGCACGCCCAGGGCCAGGGCTTCCGCCAGCGGCAGGCCATAGCCCTCCGCGAAGGAGGGAAAGAGCATCGCCCGCGCGCCCCGCAGCAGCCGCGTCAATTGTTCATCGGCGAGGCGGTTGCATTCGAACACATGGGGCTTCAGCCCGCTGGCCCGATCCAGCAGATCGACGATGTTCTCGTTTTCCCACCCACGCCGGCCCACCAGCACCAGCTTGGGCGTGGCTTGCCCCCGCAGCTCGGCGAGCCGGCGCCACAGATGCAGCAGCAGCAGGTGGTTCTTGCGCGGCTCGATAGTGCTCACGGCGACGAAATAGGGGGGCGCCGTCGCTGTCGCCCCGGCCACGGCGGGCGGGTGGAGCCGCTGGAACTTTTCCTCGATCCCGAGCAGGCTCACAATGCCCGGTGGCATCGCCAAGCCCTTGCGCGCGGCGAAGTCGCGCATGGTCTGCTCGGTGTGGGCGGAATTGTAGATGATGGCGGCGGCCGTGTTCAGAACCTGCGTCATGCGCAAGTCGTGCTTGGCCTCGTCGCCCTCGCGCACATATTCCGGGTGGGTCAGCGGAATAAGGTCGTGGATCAGGTAGACCGGCTTCCAGCCGAGTTCGCGCACCAGCCGCTCCATGTCGCCCGGGAAGGTCAGCCCCTCATGGGAGACATTGAGATAGATGGCACCACGGCCCACCGGCCGGGCCAGCGCGCCGGTCAGCCCATCGCCCGGGGAAAACAGGCTGGCATAGAGCGGCCAGATGTCTGCCACCGGCGCCGTCGTTCCGGAGGCGTGCGGTTCGGCCAGGGTGCCCGCCGGCAGCGCGAGGAACGTTTCCAGGCGCTCGGTCTCGCCTGAACGGGCGGCGGCGATCTTGGCCCCGTTCCAGCGGGCCTCGAGCGCCGACAGGAAGCGCGGCACCGGCTGCCGGCGCAGCGGCCAGACACGCTGGCGGTAGCGCACGATGTAGCGCACATCATCCCGCTTCAGCAGATGGAGGGCGTAGGCGAGCTCCACCCGGTCGATGCCCGTGGGCGTGAGCTGCGGCGCGCGCCGGAAGATGCGCGTGATGTCCATCAGGATCGTCATGGCACCGCCCCCCGAGCGGTGATGGGCGAGAGGCCCGCCCTTTCGTCCGCCGCTCCGGCGTCAGCCTTGTCCGGCGCCGCCTTCCAGCATGTCCGAGATGCCCGCGAAGGCGAGCTTGCGGATGAAGGCGTCGGTTTTCGGCAGCTCTTCCTTGAGGATGTTCACCGTCGCGTCGATCTGCTCGGGCGTGTGCGCGGCCGTCACGAAGAAGCGCAGCCGGGCCGCCTTGTTGGGCACCGCCGGATGGATGATGGGCAGCACGTTCACGCCCCGATCAAGCATCAGGTTCGACAACACCACCGCCTTGAGGGAGTCGCCCACGATGACGGGCAGAATGGCATGGCCGTCCGCTGCCCCGGTATCGAGCCCGGCGGCCTTGGCGGCGGCGAGGAAGCGGGCGCTGTTGGCCTGCAGGCGCGCCACCCGCTCCGGCTCCTGCAGCATCAGCCGCAGGGCGGTCAGGGCCGAAAGGGTCGCCGGCGCGGACAGGCCCACCGAATAGACGAAGCCGGGCGCCGACAGCTTCAGATAATCCACCAAGTCCTTGGAGCCGGCGATATAGCCGCCGCAGCTCGCCAGGGTCTTGGACAAGGTGCCCATCCAGATGTCGACCGACCTGGGGTCGATGCCCTGGGCCTCGAAAATGCCGAGGCCACGCGTGCCCAGGACGCCGAGGCTGTGGGCCTCGTCCACCATCAGCCAGGCGCCATAGCGCTGCTTGAGGTCCACGAGGCGGGCGAGGTCGGGGGCGTCCCCGTCCATGGAATAGTTGCCCTCCACCACGATCAGCGCGCGGCCATAGCTGGCGCGGTCGGCGGCCAGCATGGCCTCCAGTGCGTCGAGATCGTTGTGGGCGAACCAGCGGCGATGGGCGCGCGAGAGCTGGGTGCCGACGATGGCGCTGTTGTGCATCAGCTCGTCGTGAAACACCACGTCGCGCGGGCCCACCAGCGTGCCGATGGTGGCGACATTGGCGGCATGGCCGCTCACATAGACAATGGCGTCGTCGGTGCCGTAGACGGCGGCGAGCTCGCGCTCGAAATCGCGGTGGAAGGCGCGCTCGCCGGCCACGATGCGGCTGGCCGAAACGCTGGTGCCATAGGCATCCACGGCGCCATGGGCGGCGGCCATCACCTCCGGCGCGCCGTTCAGGCCGAGATAGTCGTAAGAGGCGAAGTTGATCACCTCCTTGCCGCCGATGACGGAGGTGGCGCCGGCGCGCACGTCATGGGTGCGGAAGAACGGGTTCGGAATGCCGAAGGCGTTCGTGGCCGCGTGCATGAGCTTCAGCTGTTCGAAACCCGGAAGGGTCGCGAACGAGGTGTCGTAATGGGGCGTGGCGGCGGCGGCCACGGGGGCGGCGCCCCCGGGCGTGGTGCTGCGCATGCGGTTCAAAAGCGCGGCCTTGGCGTCGGCCGAAAGGCGACCCTGGGTGTTGTTGGCGCTCACATTATGCCTCCGCCCGTGTGCTCGCTCTCGCTGATCACCTTGGCGCTGAGCCGCGCGATGGCGTCCTTGTCGAGATCGAGATCCACGTGCTTGTCCATGATGCCGGCCTCGGCGATCAGCTGTTCGGGCGTGGCGGTCCCGGCATCGCCGCTGCCGCGCACCTGCTGGAGCACCTTTTCAGCCACGTCCATGAGGGTGGAGCCGGCGCCCAGCGCCAGCACCGGCAGTTCCACGCCAAACCGGCGCTGCACTTCCATGTCGAGTTCCAGGCTCATCAGCGAATCCATGCCGATGTCCATGAGCGGACGCGTCAGGTCCACCGCCTCCACTGGCAGGCGCAGGATCTTGCCGATCTCCTCAGCCAGCAGGCGGGCGATGGTGAGGCGCGCCTCGGACTCGTTCTGCCCCGCGATGAGGCTTTCGAGGTCGGAGCTCTTGCCCAGCGTACGCTCGCTGCGCCCGTCGGTGAGCAGGGCGGCGAAGGTCTGCGCCTTCACCAGGGCCAGCTCGCCGGCGGTCGACCAGTCGATATAGGCGCAGGTCACGGCCGGCGGGTGGATGGCGTCGCCCTCCGAAAGGAAGGCGCCGAGATGCTTCAGCGCGGTGGCCGACGCCATGGCGTGGCGGCCGATGCGGCGCTTCAGCTTTTCGTTGATGGCGGTCTCGCGCGCCAGCACGCCCACGTCCGAGATGGCACCCCACGACACGGCGAGCGCCGGGAGGCCGGCGGCGCGGCGGTCGCGGGCCAGGCCCTCAAGGAAGGCATTGGCGGCCACGTAATTGCCTTGCCCCGGATTGCCCACCAGCGTGGTGGCCGAGGAGAACATCACGAAATAATCGGGCGCGACGGCGAGGTTCCGCGTGGCGGCATCCAGATGGGCCGCGCCCTCAATCTTGGGGGCCAGCACCTTCTCGAAGCGCTCGGCAGTGAGGTCCCGCAGCAGGCCATCATCCAGCACCATGGCCGCGTGCACCACGCCGCTGAGGCGCCCATAGCGCTCAACCAGCCCATCGACGAAGCGCTTCACGCCCTCGGCGTCGCGCACGTCCAGGCGCTCGGCGGTCAGCGTCACGCCACGGGCGGAGAGGGCGGCGGCGCGGGCGGCCGCCTCCGGCGTCAGGGCACCGCTGCGCGAAGCCACCACGATGGCGTTCGCCCCATGGTCCGCGAGCCATATGGCGGTTTCGAAGCCGAAGCCGCCGGTGCCGCCCACCACCAGGTGCACGCCTTCCGCGGCGGCCCGGAACGGGGCCGGCGTCTCGGCCACGGGAGGAGGCGTCACGGGCGGGGTGAGCAGGATCTTGCCCACATGGCCGGCGCCCTGCATGAGGCGGAACGCCTCCGGCGCGCTGTCGGCGGCGAACTCGCGATAGGGCAGGGGCGTGAACTCGCCCTCCGCCAGAAGCCGCACCAGATCGCCGAACAGCTCCTGCAGCGCGTCCGGCCGGGCGGCGATGAGCTGGTCGGTATCGACACCGAAATAGGACAGGTTACGGGCGAACGGGCGCAGGCCGATTTCGGTGTTGCCGATATAGTCGCGCTTGCCCAGCTCCACGAAGCGGCCGAAGGGCTTCAGCACCTTGATGGAACGCTCCATGGCCTCGCCCGCCAGGGAGTTGAGCACCACGTCCACCCCGCCAATGGCGGAGCGGATGTCGTCCACGAAGGCCAGGGAGCGGGAATCGAGCACCAGGTCGGCCCCCGCGAGAGCCGCCAAGGCGCGCTTCTCTGGCGTGCCGGCGGTGGCGACGATGCGCGCGCCGAGCCACTTGGCGATCTGCAGGGCCGCCAGGCCCACGCCGCCGGCCGCGCCGTGCACCAGCACCCACTCACCGCGCTTCAGCCGGGCCTGGGTGACAAGGCCGTACCACGCGGTGAGGAAGGCCACCGGAATGGTGGCGGCCGCCTTCAGAGGCACATTGTCGGGCACCGGCATGGCCATGTTGGCCGAGACCACCACGTGGGAGGCGAAGGCCGCGGGGGCGAACGCCATGACGCGGTCGCCCACCTTCACGCTTGAGACCGCGGTACCGATCCGGGTCACGACGCCGGAGCATTCGAAGCCGAGGGAGGGGCCGGTAAAGCCGTTCTCCAGCATCTCGTCGCCGATCACGCCCTGGGCGAACATCACGTCGCGGAAATTGAGGGCGCTCGCGGCCACTTCGATTTCCACGGCATCGGCGGCAAGGGCGGGGCGCGGGGCGCCCACCCAGGTCAGCCGGTCCATGGAGCCGGGCTTCGCCTCCAGGCGGGCCATGGTGGTGGTCGGCTCGCCATCGGGCGCCACCTGCTCGCGCGCCGCGGCGCCGGTGGTGGTGCGCACGGCCGAAACCGGGCCATCGCCGATCACCAGTTCCCGCTCTTCCGGCGCAGCCAGCAGCAGCGCGGCGAGGCGCCCGGCGGCGGTGTCGGCGTCGAGGCTCGGCGCCACATCCACGAGACGCAGGTCGATATCCGCGAACTCGTTGACCGCAACGCGGCCGTAGCCCCAGCAGGCGCTGGCCAGTGGGCTGCCATTCACCGGCGCATTGCCGCGGGTGAGGAACCACACTTCGGCCTTGCCCGGATGGGCGCGCACCGCCTCCAGAAGGGCGGTGGCATGGGTGAACAGGCCGGCGAGTGCGGCCGGCTCGGCCGTGGTCGGCATGAGCGGATGCAGGACGAGGCTGCGCCCCTCGCCGTCGGCCAATGGCAGGTCGGCTCCGGGCGCGGTGCCGCTTTCCAGCCGGCGCAGGGCACTCAGGTGACCCGCCGCATCGATTGCCGCAACCAGGCTGGCGGGCGCGGTGCTGTGGGCAAATTCCAGGCTGATGGCCTCGGCCAGTGCAGCTTCGGCCTGCGGGGCGCCGTCCGCCTCGGGCAGGGGGGCGCGGGCCACAAGCACGTCCACCACGGCGTCGGCGAGAACGGCCCGGCGGGTCTTCACGCCCAGGAAGCCGGCCGTGGCCAGGCGCTGGGCCGTTTCCGCCATGGGACGGTGGCGGGCGGGGCTGTCCTCTTCCGCTCCAACCGCGTCGATCAGCGCGGCGAAGGGATGGCTTTCAAGCTGCAGCACGGCCAGCACGCCGCCGCCGCTGACCCGCTTGGCAAGGCGCGCGGCCAGGGGCTCGGTTTCCAGCACCAGCGGGTGGGGGTCGGCGGCCAGCACCACGTCATAGGTGCTGACCTCGCCATCGGCGGCCGGGGCGAGCAGGGGGGCAAGGGCCGGATGGCGCGCGGCGAGGGTCTCGCGCACGGAGGGCTCGCTGCCATCCACCGCGAGGCGGATGTGGCCCGCCTGTGCGAGCGGCAGCAGCGCCAGGGCCACGGCGCCGTGGCGCTCCACCACCAGGACACGGGCCGGAGCGGACTTGCGCCCGCCTTCCACCAGGGCGCGGGCGACCTCCTGCAGGGCCCGCGCGGGCGGCGCGGAAGCCTCCCAGTGGTCCAGCAGCGCGCCGGTGATGCGCAGGAGCTCGCCGGTCGCCAGATGGGCCGGCAGCGCCGCGGCCAGATAGGAACCGATGGTGACTTCCGCAGCGCGCTCGGGCGCATCCCGCAACACCTCGGCCAGGATGCTGGCGCTGTCCGGAAGGCCGCTGTCGGCGATCACCGTCCACACCTGCCCCTCGCGGGCGGCGAGGGCACCGGCGGCGAGGATGGACAGCAGCGCGAGCAGGGTCGGGCGCGCCGCATCGGCGAGAATGCCCCGCTCCACCAGATCGTCCGGATTCACGGAGCTGAGGGCGGCGACATCGCCCTTCAGCAGGCCGGAAACCGCCTCATGGGCCAAAGCGGTGGCGAACGCGTTCAGCAGCACATGGGCGTCGCCGGCATCCACGCTGTCGTCGAGACCGCTGAAGGCGGCTTCCACCTGCTCCACGACAGAAATATCCGCCACGGAGGCAGGCAGGGCTTCCAGATGCTGGCGATAGTCGGTCTCGGTCGCCGCGGTGTTGGAGAGGGTCGCCGCCCGCAGGCGCGCACCGTCGAGCCGCGCCACAACATGGCCTTCGGCATCCAGGAGGCGGATGTCGAGCAGCAGCGAGCGGGCGCTGGCGCGCACCACCGCCAGCTCGGCCCGCGCCACCGAAGAGGCGGCGAAAACATGTAGCGCACCGAAGCGGGCCGGCAGATAGACGCGCCCATCCTCCAGCGCCGCCGGGTCAACCGCCAGCAGCAGGCCGTGCAGGCACGCATCCAGAACGGTGGGGTGCAGCACGTGGGAAAGGCCAAACGCGCCCTGGTCGGCGTTTTCGGGCTTCAGTTCCAGGTCGATGCGGCGGCCACGGCGAACCGCTTCCGTCACGAGCCGGAACTGCGGGCCATATTGCAGGCCCATGCGCTCCGCGGCCGCGTAGAGATCGCTGGCGGTGACGGGCAGGGCCGGGGCGCTCGCATCCTGGTCCACCGGCGCGCGGTCGGCCGGCGTGGAGGACGACGGCGCCAGGTGGCCGCGGGCGTGAAGGGTCCAGTCCGTGGTAAGGCGCGGCCGGCTCAGGATTTCCACAAGGCCGGTGGGGGCGACGCGCACCAGGCTCTCGCGCCCGCCTTCCTCGCCCAGGGTGAGGGCGTGGAGGATGTCGAATTCCTCCAGGGCCAGCGGCACATCGCCATGGATCTCGCGGCCGGCGGCCAGCGCCATCTCGGCCAAGGCGGTGCCGGGCACCACCACCGTGTCGTTCACCTTGTGGTCGGCGAGATACGGCACCAGCTGGGGATCCAGGAGGCCATGCCATTCCTGGGAATCCTGGCGCAGGCGGGCGCCGAGCAGGGGATGCAGGCGATGGGTGCCGCCCACGTCCGCCGCTTCCACGCTCTCGGGCACCACAATGGTCTGGCGCTGCCACGGCGTCAGCGGCAGCTTGACCTCGCCCAGCGGGCGCCGCGCACCGAACAGGCGCTCGCGCGCCACCGGCGCGCCCTCGACGAAGCACGACAGCAGGGTCTGCAACACCGGGTCGCGATGGGCCGGCGCCTTTTCCTGCAGGGAACCAAGCACCACATGGCTTCCCGGCAGCGGTTCCAGCGTCTCGCGCATGTGGCCGGTGAGCACCGGCCGCGGGCCCATTTCCAGGAAAATGTCGATCTTCTCGACCTCGGCGGCGCCGAGCACCGCATCGGCGAACAGCACCGGTTCACGCACATTGTGCCACCAGTATTCGCCGTCGAGGCGGGTGGTGTCGAACAGGCGGCCGGTGACGGTGGAGAAGAAGGGAATGTGGCTTGCGCGCGGGTGCAGCCCACCAAGGGCCTCGCGCAGGGGGCCTTCCACCGGCGCCATCAGCGGCGAATGGAAGGGATAGTCCAGGTCCATGCGCTTGCCGGCGACGCCGCTCTTGCGGGCGCGCTTCAGCAGGGCATCAAGCTCGGCATGGGGGCCGGCGATGGTGGCCACGCTCGGGCTGTTGACGGCGGCGATGACCACGCCGGACGCTTCCGGCGGGCCGATGAGGGCGGCTGCGTCGTCCTTGGAAGCCATGAGCACGGCCATGCCGCCGGTGCCGCGGGCGGGCTCCTGCAGCTTGGAACGCCAGTAGATGACCTCCACCGCTTCCTTCAGGTCGAGCGCGCCGCTGATATAGGCGGCCGGGATTTCGCCCACGCTGTGGCCGAGCACGGCGGAGGGCTGGCACCCTGCGGCCATCAGGCTCTCGGCAAGACCGACGCCGATGGCGAACAGCATGGGCTGGGCGATCTCGGTTGCCGCGATCCGCTCCAGGTCAGCCGGGGCCTCGAGCGCCTCGGCGATGGACCAGCCGGCGTGGGGCACGAAAAAGGCGTCGATACGCGCGATAGAGTCGCGGAAGGCCGGGCTCGCCAGCTGGGCGGTGCGCCCCATGCCCACATATTGCCCGCCATTGCCCGCGAACACGAAGGCAATGCGCTGGGGCCGGTCCGAGACGCCGGAGACGAGGCCGGGCTCCGGCTGATCGGCGGCGAAGCGGCGCAGGGCGTCCGCCGGCTTGAGAATGCCGTCGAGCGGCAGCGCCAGGCGATGAGCGAGCTGCGAACGGCCATGGGCCGCCCCATTGGCCAGCATCGCCGGATCCGCGCCGGCCTCGATGGCGGCGGCGTAGTCGGCGGCGAGATCGGCCAGGGCCTTGCGGCTGGAAGCCGAGATGGCGAGGGCAGCAGGTCGCGCGCTCTCGGCCGGGCTGGCGGGGGCTTCCCATTCGTCCGAGTGCGGCAGGCGCACGACCGCATGGGCGTTGGTTCCACCGAAGCCGAACGAAGACACCGCCGCCGCCTCGCGTCCCTCTTCAAGGGCCACGGGGGTGCGCGCGGGCGCGAGGTTCAGTTCGTCGAACGGGATGCTCTCATTGAGCTCATCGAGATGCAGCGACGCCGGCAGCAGCTTGTGTTGCAGCGCCAGCAGCGATTTCAAAAGGCCAGCGAGCCCGGACGCGGGCTCCAGATGGCCGAGGTTGGACTTGACCGAGCCGATGGGCAGCGGCGCCGAGCGCCGGCGACCGATGGCATTGCCGATGGCGTTCGCCTCTGCCGGATCACCCACCCGCGTGCCGGTGCCGTGGGCCTCGATGAAGGCCAGGGCCTCCGGATCGATGCCCCGCGCGGCGTAGACATTCTCGATGAGGGCTTGCTGGGCGCTGGTGTTGGGCAGCGCGATGCCGACCGTGCGGCCATCGGAATTGGTGCCGGTGCCGAGCACCACCGCGCGCGGCGGCTGAAGCGTGCCGCGCGTCGCATCCAGGCGGCGCAGCACCATCACCACGGCGCCCTCGGAGCGCACATAGCCATCGGCCTGGGCGGAGAAGGGGCGGCAGCGGCCGGTGGGCGAGAGCATGCCCGCGCGCGCGAAGCCGACGAAGTTATACGGCGCAGCGAGAATGTTCACGCCCGCCACCACCGCCACTTCGACTTCGCCGCTTTCAATGGCGCGCACCGCACGGTCGAACGCCACCAGGGAAGATGAGCAGGCGGTGTCGATGGTCAGGCTGGGGCCGGTGAAGCCAAACGCGAACGAAATGCGGTTCGAAATGATGGAAAGCGCGTTGCCGGTGACGAAATGCGGATCAATGGAGCACACGTCCGCCGCGAACCGTACCGAATAATCGAGGGACGAGGCGCCCACGAACACGCCCACCGAGCTGCCTTCCAGCTCGGACAGGGGAAGGTTCGCGTTCTCGAACGCCTCGCGGGTGAGCTCGAGCAGGATGCGCTGCTGGGGGTCGACCTGCTCCACCTCACGCGGGGAGAGGCCGAAGGCGCCGGGGTCGAAATCGTAGATGTCGTCGAGCACGCCGGCGGCGAAGGTATAGGTGCGGCCCGGCTCTCCGGAGCGCGGATGCAGGAAGCGCTCCTTGGCCCACCGCTCGGAGCTGATCTCGGTGATGGCGCAACGCCCCTGCGACAGCACGGACCAGAAAGCGTCCACGTTAGCAGCCCCCGGCAACCGGCAGGCATAGCCCAGAATTGCGGCGGCGTGGTTCTGTCCAATCTCGGGCATCGGCGTCTGGGCACGGCTGATGCGGTTCGTCATTCATCCCCTCTTTGGCGTGGCTCCGCCGCCGCCCAACATCCTCCATTCCGGCATCGCCCGCCGAAATGGAGGCCGGATGCTCCTTGCTCGCGCCGATCCGGCGGCAGGTGACAGCGCGGCTCGCCGTCCATCCCGTCCCGTGGCACGCCGCAGGAGCGCCCCTCATTCCTTACCGCATCACGGCTTCAGCCACCTTTTGTGGTGCGAGAGCGCCACTCTCGGCGGTGTAGCGTGATTCAAGACTGTCCCGTTACGATCTTCGTGGGCACTGCGTCAATCAAGTCGAAGCGTTTCGTTGGTCCGCCCCTTCAAGGGGAAGCCCAAGAGCAGCGCCTGATTGCGACGACAAATGGAC
Source organism: Xanthobacter sp. NM-59 (assembly GCF_021401125.1). Lineage (GTDB taxonomy): Bacteria > Pseudomonadota > Alphaproteobacteria > Rhizobiales > Xanthobacteraceae > Xanthobacter. Next base: position 32,411 of record NZ_JACBFQ010000007.1, on the reverse strand, counting down.
ACGAACAGCGGAAATGAAACACAGCAGGTATGGCGCAGAGGCCCAGACTTCCTAATTTCCGTGGTCTTATAATACCTCCATTCAATATTGATGACGAAACGGCGCGCAATTGCGTTGGAAAGCGAGCTTGGCGGATCCGGTCGCGTAAGACGATAGTACCATCTCGACAGTCTGTTGACGGCTTGCGACAGTGTTGACCAAGTGCCTAGCACGAATGGCCCTGGTTCGCATTGCCGGCCTTATGGTGTTCTGGGGGTATTCCTTCATCCGTTCGGCCAGAGCAGCTGATCGTAGAGGGCGCGGACACGGGCCTGATAGCGCTCGGGCGAGAACAGATCTGCCTGAATTTTCCCCTTGGCGCTGAGCGTCTCACACAGGGCTGCGTCGGCGGAAAGGGTCTGGATTCCCTCGGCGATGGCGCGCGTGTCGTAGGGGTCGATCCGCAGCGCGGCGTCGCCGGTGATCTCGGGAATGGAGCTGCGATTCGAGGTGAGTACCGGCGTTCCGAGCAGCATGGCTTCCAGGATGGGCAGGCCAAAACCTTCATAAAGAGAGGGGAACAGCACCGCCTTCGCGCCGCGGATGAGGCTGACGAGGAACGGGAAGGAGACATATTCGAACCTGCGCACGCGCTCCCCGTGGGAGGTTTCAGCCAGCACGCGCAACTCGCGGTCCGCCTTCCAGGCGGGCTTGCCCACGAGCACCAGCGGCTCCTTCACCTGGCTCGACAGATAGCCCTCGATCATGCGGCCGACATTCTTCTTCGGTTCGATAGCGCCGAAGAACAGGAAATAGGACTTGTAGGGCAGATTGAAGACGCCTTCGACCTCCTGGCGCACCACATCGTCGCTTTTCTCGCGCAGGGGCTGCGGAATGGAGACGGCCTGATAGGTGTTGGTAATCTTTTCCTCTGGGTAGCCGAAGATCTCGACGATGTCCTTCTTCGACGACTCGGAGACGGTAACGATATGGTCCGCCCGCTGCAGCAGGGCCTTGATGAGGCTGAAATAATATTTTCGATTATCCAGCGTCGTGTAGGGCAGGCGCAGCGGCACCAAGTCGTGGATGGTATAAATGTTCTTGGTATTCTTCAGCCGGATGGGCAGCGGATAGGTCCAATGCATGATGTCCGGCGTATCGGTGCCGACAACCGTGCTGAAGCGGCGGTACGCATAGTAAAGGGTGAAGGCCCGATCGAACAGGTTCGCCGCATTCCAGATGTGGTCGAAGTGCGGGAGCTGGCTCGCGAACTGGTCGATGATGACCCGCCCGCTGACGGGAATGGAAAGCGCCCGTGGATTCACGTGCGGCGTGGTCAGGCTGTGAATGTCACGGGCGAGGCGCGTGGTCCATTTCGTCCGCTCGGGCTGGGTCGCGAAGAACGACACTTCGCGGAAGAAGGGGTCCTTCGTGGTGGCGGAGGGAATGCCGTAGAGGATGTCCGTACGGTATCCGAGTGCTCCGCAGGCAAAGCTCAGATTGCGCGCATAGGTCGCAACGCCTGTCCCCCGTTCCAAAGCGAGGTTGTAGCCGTCGATCATGATGAAGCGGCGGGAGCGGCTGTCGGCGGCCATGGGGTGTCCTGTCAATGGAGGCCCGAAGTCTCGGATGAGGTGTCGGCGGCGGCCTCGTCCGCATCGCGCTTCATGAGCCGGCGGACCAGCCGCTTGAGGCCTTGCGGGGCGGTCTTCGCCACCATGTTGGCCCGCGTGTAACTGGTGTGTTGGAAGGGAAGGTCGCGAATCAGGGGATGCTCGAACACGCTTTGACCCGGCAGCGGATGGAGCGGGGCCATCTCCAGTGGGAACGCCGACAGCAGGGGTTCGTAGTCGAACGCCTTTGGCTCCCAGAAGCGGTCGATGCTCTTCATCAGGTGGGCCCAGTTGGTGCGGGCGCGCCGCGACTGAACATAAACGGGCAGTTCTTTCAGGCCCAGGCCCTGGTAGAGGTCCGTGATGCGCAAATCCTGGCCGTTGTCCGGGGAAAGGTGCTGGCGTACCAAGCCGCGCTGGGTCCCGCGCGGGGAGAAATAGAGGCACGGAATGCCGTAGCTTTCCGCAAAAACCATGCCGTGCAGGCTGGCGGAGACGATGCGCCGGCAGGCGAGAATCTCGTCGAGCCGCTCACGCAGGGCGGCCGCGGAAATGGCGGTGCGTGTGCGGATGATGCGGACGCTGTCGCGGAACTCCTCCGGCAGCTGATAGCGCAGCAGCTCGGGGCGCACGGGAGCGTCCAGGTCCGATCCGCTGAGGTCGGAAAGGTGGGCGATGACCCCGAGTTCCCACTTCTTCTCGATCTGCGGACGGTAGAATTGCGGGAGCAGCCACACCGGATCGCCGTAGGCTGCCGGGGCACCGGTTTCTTCCTGGGCGAACAGCGCGCGGGACACCGGGCCGCGCGTGGCGGCGATGCGGTAGCGGGTGCCGGGGTAGGGCGTGAAGGGCATGCGATCGGAACGCGGCACCACATGGGGATTGCTGTAGCGCGACGCGCCTGTTCCCCATACGGTCACATCCCCGTTCTGCAGCATCTGGCCAATGGTGCCGACCGCGGCCATGCGGGTTCGCTTCGCATTGTGGCCGGCATGGACGACAGGAAGACCGGAGAGCAGGGCCACCATGACCGGGCTCAGTGCGTCGCCGAGATTGAGGTGAGATTGGTCCGCCGTCGCCGCGGCCCAGACCAGGGGCACCGCACCCAATGCTGCAGCTTCCTCTTGAATGGGGGATGTCTCCATCATTCCTCCCTGCATTCCTCCCTGGTGCATCCCAATTCGGTTCCGTTTGTGGCGTGCCGGATCCGGCGGGCGGGTTTGGTTTCGGTTTCCCGAGCGGTTGATACCCGGATTTGATCGCCTCGGCACCCTCGAAACGCGCGAGTTATACCGCTGATTCACGTAGGGCGTGCGGCTGTGGCATCTCACGAAGCCCTGCCAAGGCGGATGGGTTCCTTTCTCGGGCGGGTGTGGAGCGGGCGAAAGCGGTCTATACCCTTTCGCAGCAGAGGCAGGTGGATGGGTGATGGTGGGTGGTCGGGCGCGACGGGCGGTGATCTTCCGCATGGTGGGGGAGGAATCGGCCACCAATGCCGCCTTGCTGGCGCGGACCGCGCGCGCCGGCGGCTTCGAGCCGCAGATCGTCCCCTTCTGGTCTGACGAGGCGCATGCGGCCTGCGATCCCGAGGGGCCGGTGCTGCTGCAGGGCGGCTTCGATGCCGCGCCGCGTCTGTCCGCCTTCGCCTTCCAGGCCCGTCATGGCTTCCGTCCGGATCTCATCGACCTGTCGGCCCACAGCCTCACCATCGACGACGCGCGCATCGACAGCCTGCTGACCGAATCGGTCTGGAGCCAGCAATTGCGCGGGGTGACGGGCGAAGCGCTCGCGGTGATGGAAAAGCTGGCGCCGGAGGTGGTGTTCGTGCCCCATGGGGCCGAGGTCCTCTCACGCCTTCTGGCGGCCGCGAGCAGCCATCTCGGCATCCGCTATCTGTATTGGGAAAGCCCCTTTTTTCCCGGCTACCACTTCGTGGATCCCTATGCGCCGCACTTTTTTCGCGGCGCCCATCGCATCGACCGCACCTGGCAGAGGGGCGAGGGCCTCGATGAGGGGGGGGCGGCGGTGCGCGCGGTGGGCTTCATTGCCCGCATCCGTGCCGAGCGCGGCTCCAAATATCAGCAGTCCACCGACAGCGGCGAGCTCGAAGGGCTGAAGGCGTGGCTGGCACAGCGGCCGGGGCCGGTTCTGTTCGTGCCGGGCCAGGTGGCGTTCGATGCCAGCATCACCGTGAGCCTGCGGAACTACCCGGACCTGGCGAGTATCTACCGGGCGGTCTTCCGCAGCCTGCCCGAGGGGTGGCGCGTCATCTTCAAGGCGCATCCCCGCGGGCCCGATCCCAGCCGGGCGGAAGGGTTGCCGGAGCATGTGCGCCTGGTGCGCAATGTCTCCATCCACGATCTGTTTGCGCTCTGCGATGTCGTGGGGCTGCACTCTTCCAATGTGGGCATGGAGGCGCTGATGGCGGGGCGTCCCGTCATCGCCTGGGGAGAGCCCTATTACGGGCGCAAGGGCCTCACCATTGACATCGAGGACGGCGCGGACCTCGGGGCGGTCCTTGGTGCGGGGCCGCCGGCGGCGCCTGAGTCGGGCCGGGTCGCCGCCCTGGTGGGCCACGTTCTCGAGCAGGGGCTGGTGCGCCAGGATGATGGGGAGAGCCTGTGCCGGCGGGTGGAGGAGGCCTCCGCCCAGCCCCCCGCGCCGCGCCTGCCCTGGTATGGGGCGCCCATCCGCCGGCTGGCGAAGGCGGGGGCCGCGCTGGAAGTGGAACTCGCGCGCAATGGCGGCATGGCGGCAGCGCTGCGGGCGCTTTCAAGCGCCGACCATCAGGTTCTGGAACAGCGCTTCGGCGCGCGCGCCTTGCGCCGTCACTGCCGGGGGGCGCCGGTGCTGGGGCTTGCTGGCATCGCGCGGAGGATGCTGGCGGCGCACGGATTCTCCCGGCGTCTGGGCACACGGGTGACTTTCGAGCCGATTGACCTTCAGGCGGTGCATGACCCGGCCGCGGCCCTGGCCGCGCTCGCGGCGCGGGCGCGTCGCGGGGCGCGGTTGCTGCTGCTGGGCCAGCGGGCTCCCAGCCCGCGCATCATTCAGCAGATCGGCCCGGCGGAGGCGCTGGCTTGGTTTGGCGAGCAGGCCCCCGACCTCGTCGTGGACGTGTTCGGCTGGGCCCATCACCGGCCGATGCGGGAGGTGGAGGGGGAAGCCCTGCTGCTCCTGCGACCGGCCGGCGCGGCTGCGCTCACCGAGGCGGATCGCGCCGCCCTGGCCGGACCGGCGGAGGCGCCCGCCCGGCTGTGAGGGGAGGCGCGTTCAGCCGACCGCGACAGGCTTGCCGCTGGAACCCCACTCGGTCCACGAACCGTCATAGAGCGCCTGCGGGCGCTTGCCGATGGATTCGAGCGCCAGCCAGAGGATGGCGGCGCTGACCCCGGAGCCGCAGGAGGTGATGACCGGGCGGGCCAGATCGAGCCCGGTGGCCTCGATGATGGGGCGCACCTGATCGGGCGGCAGCAGGCGGCCATTCTCCACCACGCGGGCGTGCGGCAGGTTGAAGGCGCCCGGCATGTGGCCGCTGGCCAGTCCCTCGCGCGGCTCCGGCGCCTCGCCCCGGAAGCGGGCTTCGTTGCGGGCATCGAGCACCTGGGCGGAGCCGGCGGCGAGCACGCGCTCCACCGTGGTGATGTCCGCCACCATGGAGTGGTCCATGCGTGCGGTGAAGACGGCGGGGGCGCGGCGGGCCGGCCCATTGTCCACTGGGCGCCCCTCCGCCAGCCATTTCGGCAGGCCGCCATCAAGGATCATCACATCCTGCGCGCCGAACACCCGGAACGTCCACCACACTCGCGGCGCGGAGAACAGGCCGACGCTGTCATAGACCACGATCCGCAGGCCGTCGCCGATGCCCAGGGCGCCCGCCGCCTGGGCGAAGCTGTGCGGGTCCGGCAGCATGTGGGGCAGGTCGGTGGAGTGGTCGGCGATGGCGTCGATGTCGAAATGGACGGCGCCGGGAATGTGCTGGGCCAGGAACTCCGGCGCCCCTTCGCGCCCGCTGCCGGGCATGTGCCAGGAGGCGTCCACCACCACGAGGTCGGGCGCGCCAAGATTGGCGGCCAGCCATTCGGTGGAAACGAAGGGGGAGGTTTCGGCCATGCGCATTCTCCTGGTCGCGAGTGGGGCGTTTGCCCCATGGTTCTAGCCGGGACGGTCCTCTCCGTCGGCGGACGCCGGGCGCTTCGTCCACAGGCCCGGCGTCGCAGGCCTGTCACAGGAAGACGCTGGGCACCTGCGCCTTGCGTTCCAGCCAGCCGGGAACCGGCAGGTTCTTGGAGCGGAGGAAGTCGGGATTGAACAGCTTCGACTGGTAGCGCGTGCCGTAATCCGCAAGGATGGTGACGATGGTATGGCCGGGGCCCATTTCCCGCGCGAGGCGCATGGCGCCGGCCACGTTCACGCCCGAGGAGCCGCCCACGCACAGGCCCTCATGCTCCAGCAGGTCGAACACGACGGGCACCGATTCCGAATCGGGGATCTGGAACGCAAGATCCACCGGCGCACCCTCCAGATTGGCGGTGATGCGGCCCTGGCCGATGCCCTCGGTGATGGATGAGCCCTCCGAGGCCAGCTTGCCCGTGGTGTAATAGGAATAAAGCGCGGCGCCGGGCGGATCGGCGAGGGCGATCTTGATGGCGGAGTTGCGTTCCTTCAGCGCCATGCCGATGCCCGCCAGCGTGCCGCCGGAGCCCACAGCGCAGATGAAGCCATCCACCCTGCCGTCGGTCTGGGCGTAGATTTCGGGGCCGGTGGTGTCCATATGGGCCTGGCGATTGGCCACATTGTCGAACTGGTTGGCCCAGATGGCGCCGTTGGGCTCGCTCTTGGCGAGCGCTTCCGCCAGGCGGCCCGAATATTTCACGTAATTGTTCGGGTTGGAGTAGGGCACGGCGGGCACCTCCACCAGTGTGGCGCCGGCCAGCCGCAGCATGTCCTTCTTTTCCTGGGACTGGGTCTCGGGAATAACGATGACGGTGCGGAAGCCAAATGGAGCTGCCACCAGCGCGAGGCCGATGCCCGTATTGCCCGCTGTGCCTTCCACGATCACCCCGCCGGGGCGCAGCGCGCCGCGCGCGATGGCGTCCTTGATGATGCCGAGCGCGGCCCGGTCCTTCACCGATTGCCCGGGATTGAGAAACTCCGCCTTGGCGAGGATATCGCAGCCGGTTTGCTCGCTGGCACGCTTCAGCCGGATGAGGGGGGTATTGCCAATGGATTCCACAAGGCCATTACGGATTGTCATCGATTAAGCCCTTAAAGAAAGTGGGCTCAATCTAACTCTTCAAAACGCACTGTATCAAGGAAAAATACACATCATATTTTCGTTGATTTGAGCGCCCGCAGCGCCCGCTCGCGGGCGGCGGCATGGTCGACCACCGGCAGCGGATAGGTGGTGCCGAGCCGGATGCCGGCGTGCCGCAGCGTGGCCGCATCCGCCGTCCAGGGCTTGTGGATGAGGGCGGCCGGCAGCCCGGCGAGCTCGGGCACGAAGCGGCGCACATAGTCGCCCCGGGGGTCGAACTTCTCCCCCTGCAGCACGGGATTGAAGATGCGGAAATAGGGGGCGGCGTCGAGCCCGGTGCCCGCCACCCATTGCCAGTTGGCGGGATTGCTCGCCGGGTCCGCGTCCACCAGCGTGTCCCAGAACCAGGCTTCGCCGGCGCGCCAGTCGATGAGCAGATGCTTGGCCAGGAAGGAAGCGACCACCATGCGCACGCGGTTGTGCATCCAGCCGGTCTGCCACAGCTCGCGCATTCCGGCATCCACGATGGGATAGCCGGTGAGGCCCCGCTGCCAGGCCTTCAGCTCGCCCGGGCACTCGCGCCAGGGAAAGGCATCGAACGCGGACTGGATGTTGCGCAAGGCCATGTCCGGCATCGCCGCCAGCACATGGTGGCTGAACTCGCGCCAATAAAGCTCCGCCGTGAATTTCAGGGCGTCGCTGCCGGGCGCGGCGTCGCCCGCATAGGTCACCGCGGTGAGCATCTGGCGGGGCGAGATCTCCCCGAACCGGAGATGGGGGGACAGGCGCGAGACGTTGGGGCGGGCGGGGAAGTCCCGCCCCTGCTCATAGCCGGCGAGGCCTTCTTCGATGAAGCCGGCAAGGCGCGTCTGCGCGGCATATTCCCCGGGCCGCCAGGCCAGGCGCAGGCCGCCCGCCCAGTCGGGCCGTTCCGGCTCCAGCCCCCAGCTCTCCAGGGGCTCGCTGGCAAGATCGGTGGGCGCGGCCGCGAGATGTCCCGGGGCGGGCAAGGGCGGACCGGGCGGCGGCGACGCAAGGCATGCCCGGTGGAACGCGGCGAAGGTGCGCGGCAGCCGGCCGGCGCCGGTCAACACAGTTCCCGGCGCATGCAGGAGGTGGCCGCAGAAGCGCTCCACCCGCAGCCCCTCGCGCCGCAGATGTTCGGTGATCTCATCATCCACGCGGCCTTCCGCGGCGCCCGAACGATCATTGAACAGCACCCGCTCCGCGCCCAGCTCCGCCGCCAGCTGCGGCACGATGCGCGCCGCCGGGCCGCGTCGCAGCAGCAGCCGCACGCCATGCTGGCCGAGATGGGCGGAAAGGGAGCGCAGCGACCCGGCAAGCCACCAGCGCGCGGCGCCGCCCAGGGGGCGGATGCCGGGGGAATCCTCATCCAGCACATAAAGGGCGGCGATCGGCCCACCGCCCTCGGCCGCCGCGTGGAGGGCGGGATTGTCCGACAGGCGCAGGTCGTCGCGAAACCAGATCAGGGCAGGGGCGCGCTTCATGTTTCTCTCGGGCGAAAGGCGGCGGCTAAGAGTTCCGCGGTTTCGCCCATCAGGCAAGGGCCCACTGCTGCCGGAGGCGCGCTACTGCGCCGCTTCCTGTTCCGTGAGGTTGTCGAGCCCCTGGATGACGTGCTGGGCCAGGGCCTCGGCCAGGGGCGAGGGCTCGTGGCGGTTGCGCAAGAGGCCGATATCGCAGGGCGGGAGGGGCGGAAAGCCATCGGAGGCGCCCAGCACCCGCATGCCCGGCCGCAACCCCGATTCGGGAAACACCGACACCGCGAGCCCCGAAAGCACAGCCGCCGCCACCGCGCCGCTATTGGGGCTGGAATAGAGAATGCGATGGCCACGCCCCGCGGTGGCGAGGCGCGCGACAGCAATATCCCGCCACTGGCAGGTGGGCCGGCCGAGCGCCAGCGGCACCACCGGTTCCTGATGCACCGCATGGCGCGCCGACGACACCCACATGAGCCGCTCGCGCCGGATCACCTGGGCATTGCGCGAGGTGATCTCGGTGGCGGTGATGATGGCAAGGTCGATGGTTCCGGCGGCGATGCGCTGCACCAGCTCGGCGGTCGGCTCGCAGATCACCGTCAGTTCCACCGAAGGATGGGTGCGTGAGAAGCGGGCCATGATGTCCGGCAGGTAGCGGTCGGCATAATCGTCCGGCACGCCCAGGCACACCCGCCCCGAAAGTTCGATGTCGGCGAAGCTGGACACCGCCTCCATGTTCAGCCGCACGATGCGGCGGGCGAAATCCAGCAGCCGGTCCCCATCCTCCGTCAGGCGCGAGGCGCGGCCGTCGCGGGCGAACAGGGGGCGCCCCACGCGATCTTCCAGCCGCTTCATCTGCATGGAAACCGCCGACTGGGTCTTGTGCACCACATCCGCCGCGCGGGTGAAGCTGCCGGTTTCGGCGATGGCGACGAAGGTGCGCAACTGGTCGGGATCGAGCAAGGCGGTCATGGCGTCTCCCACGGGCGCGCGGAGCTCTCGCGGCCTCGGCTTATCCATCACGCAAAATGATATGTGAGATGAATAACATTCGCTAGCGTGATTCATGCGCAGGAGGCACAAGGGGCCGCGCTTCCGCGGCAGGGCGCCGGAAAAGACCGGTCCCGCAGCCGTTCGGAAGACACGACATTCAGCTCAGCAGAGGAGAGCGGCATCCCGTGTCGCAGTGATGGAGATGGCGATGAGCATGCACGGTGAAACCCGTAGAATGGTGATGGCTCCGGTGGGCGCGGTGGTCGCCTGCGTGGTTCTGGCGGCGATGGCTGGTATCACCCGCGCCAACACCCGTGCGATGTCCTGGCTCAAGGCCGCGGGGCGCGTGCTCGAACACCGTCGCGTCATGGCCCGCCTGGCTGCTCTCGACGATCACATGCTCAAGGACATGGGCATCACGCGCGCTGATGTGTGCGATGCGGTGTCCGAGCCCCTTGGGGCGGACCCCACCCGCCTCCTGGTGCTGCGTGCCACCGAGCGGCGCGCCGCCCGGTGCCTGGACCAGCGCGACCGCGCGTCCAGGGCCGCGCGCGGCTGAGAGCCGACGCCAGAACGTCCGGGGCTTTAATGGAAATCCCGAAAACGGCCTATCCTTTTGTTTCCATGCGCTTCCTTCGAGCAAACCGGTTGTCACCGCGCTCGAAAACGCTTTGACCGAGATCTCGGCGGGTCCACCCCTCGGAGCCCGCCGATGCTGGACCCGCGCCGACCGCAACCGGCGCGGGTCTTTTTTTGGTCGTGCGGGCAGTGCCGCGGGCGTCACCCGGTGGCCCGCGCAAGGGGCGGCAAGGAAAAGCCCGCGAGTGCGCCTCGCGGGCTTTGGATTCTCCGATCATGGCCCGCCTCGTCCCCTGATGCGGGAAGCGCGGGGCGAAGGCGCCCCGCCTCGTCGGGAGTGGCGCCCCGCGTCGCTTATTTGCCGTCGCCGCCCTTCTGCACGAGGCGCGGCTTGTCCGGCGGCAGGATTTCCGCTTCCGGCGTCGTCGGCCGCGAGCGGTTCAGCACGTCCAGCCAGAATTCGGGCACCGTGTAAGGCTGACGGTCAACGCCCGGCACGTTCGGCGGAAAGCCCTGGGCGAACAGCTTCGCGAAGAATTCCTGGAAGGGCTGCAACGGGTTCGCCATCGCATCGGCCTGGGCGCTCTGCGGCGGCACCGGCGGTGGCGGCGGCGGGGGAGCCGCCGGGCTCGGTGCGGGGGCACCCGCCTGGGCCAGGGTGCTCGCCATGGCGTTCACCACGTCCTGCCAAGCATTGGCGGGGTTGGCCCGCTGCTGCGGCTGGGGGGGGCGCTGGAACATCGCCCGAGCGAACGAATCCGCCCACGGATTGCCGGTGGAATAGTTGGGGCTGCTGGCGGTGGTGGCCGAGAAGGCCAGGAACGCGTCAATCCAGGGATTGCCCGAGGAAATGGGGGCAGGCCGCGTTTCCGGCAGGCCGAGGGGCATGCGGCTGAGCAGGGCGGCGGTCATGGTCTGCAGCGCGCCGGAGGCGGCGAGCGACTTGGCGAGCCCCCCCACGAACAGGCTGGCGAAGGTGGGCATCATCTGCCGCACCATGGCGATGCCGAGCCCGGTGGAGGCCGCCACCTGGTTGGCGACCGCCCGGCTCACCTCATTGGAGCCGAACACCGCATTGAGGGCATCGGCGCCGGCCTGGTTGATGTCCGGCTGCGAGGGGGGCGGCGGCGGCGGGCTGGGCTGGGCATAGGCGCCGTAGCCGCCCGGCTGGCCGTAGAACGAGCCGTAAGGACCGCTGAGCATCAGCGCCATCAGGGATGCCATGGCCTCGGGCGACTGGACGACATGGCGGAAGCCATCGGCGAAGGCGGGCATCATGGCGTCGGCCACAGCCTTGGTCTGCTGAGCGGACAGGCCATAGGCCCGTGCAAGATTCTCCATCCCCTGTCCCCCTTGAGCGGCGCGCAGCAGCTCCACGAACTGATCCATCCAACCTCCTCCGCCGGTTGCCGCCTGGAGGCTGAGATGGCGCCCCGCCGGTTCCGGTCCGTTTCCTCGTCCGCGAACCGCGGTTCTTGTTGTTCCGCACCCGCATGGGATGCGCAGGCATTTTTGGCAACCGCTCCGGAAGGCTGATGCCGCAGCGGATGGAGGTCGCTCTCGGTGGAGCATGCCGTCAGGCGGCTGTCGACGACAGCTTACGCCATGGCGGCGTCAAAATCACGAAGGGTTGTGGAAGGTTGCCCTAGCCGGAGAACTCGGTCTCATGGCTCAGGATGTCCTGAGCCTCGGGATTGAGCGGGCGGGCGGGCTTCTCCGGGGTGTGGAGCGGTTCGGGCTCCACCTTGCGCCCGCGCACCAGCTCGGGCGCCGCGAAGATGCCTTCCTCGAGCTGGCGCTCAAGCCGGCTGCGGTCACGTGCGCGCACGTCCGCCACCCGCGCGTTGGCGCCCTCCGCGCTCACACCCAGGGCCCGAAGGGTGCGGCCGCCGAAGCCGAGCGCCGATTCCAGCGTCTCGCGAATCTCGAAATCCACACCCAGCCGCATCAGCTCCATGGAGTGGATGCGGTCATAGCTGCGCACGAACAGCTTGGCGCCGGGAATGGCGGCCTTCACCACCTCCACGATGCGGTTGGCGTCTTCCTTGTCATCCACGCACACGCAGATGACCTTGCAGGTTTCCGCCCCCGCGGCGCGCAGCACCTCCAGCCGGGTGCCGTCGCCATAATAGATGTGGACGCCGAACCGGCCGGCGCTCTGGATCATCTCCACATCGTTGTCGATGATGGTGACGCCCACGCCTTCCGCCAGCAGGCATTGGGACACGATCTGCCCGAACCGGCCGAAGCCGATCACCAGCACCGTGCCGTCGGCATCGGAAAAATCATCGGCCTGCGGCTCCGGCGCGGCCCGCGAGATGCGCGGGAGGACGAGCCCCATGGCGGCGAACAGCAGGGGGCCGACAATCATGGTGAGCGCAGCCATGGCGATCAGCAAATCCGCCTGGTCCGGCTTCAGGATCCCGGTGCTGAGGCCGAGCGGGAACAGCACGAACGCGAATTCGCCCGCTGGCAGCAGCACCACTGCGGCCAGGGCCGATTGCTGCGGGGGGATATTGTCGTTGCGGAAGACCGAATAGACCACCACGCCCTTCGTGAGCGACACCAGGACCGTACCGATGAGCAGGGGGCCGATATGGTCCACCACCACGGCCACGTTCAGCGACATGCCCACGCTCATGAAGAACATGGCGAGCAGCAGGCCGCGAAAGGCGTCCACATTGGCTTCCAGCTCATGGCGGAAGGTGGATTCGGACAGCAGCAGGCCGGCCAGGAAGGCCCCCAGCGCCATGGACATGCCGGCCGCTTCCATCAGGCCGGCCGCGCCCAGCACCACCAGCAGGGCCGCTGCCGTCATGGCCTCGCGCGCGCCGGAGCGGGCCAGCACCCGGAACAGGGGGTTGAGCAGGTAGCGCCCCGCCACCACGATGAAGGCGATGGCGACGATGGCCGTGCCTGCATTGAGCATGGCCGTGATCGGGTCGCGGGCGAGCTTGCTTTCCCCCGGCGCCAGCAGCGGCACCAGCGCCAGCAGCGGCACCACCGCGATGTCCTGGAACAGAAGAATGGAGAAGGTCCGCTGGCCATAGGGCGTGGCTAGGTCCTCCCGCTCGTTGAGAAGCTGGAGGGCGATGGCGGTGCCGGACACCGAAAGCGCCATGCCGCTGACGATGGCCGCCGCGAGGCCGAAACCGAACACGAAGAAAGCCAGCAGGGCGAAGGCCAGCCCGCTCAGCAGCAGCTGCGCCGCTCCCAGGCCGAAAATGTAGCGGCCCATGGACAGCAGCCGCGAGGGCTTGAGCTCCAGCCCGATCAGGAACAGCAGCATCACCACGCCGAGCTCGGCCACCGTGGACACGAGCGAGGGGTCGGCCACGTTGAAGCCCACGGGGCCGATGGCGATGCCGACCAGCAGGTAGCCGACGATGGGGGAGAAGCCGAGCCGCTTGGCGAGGGGAACGGAGATCACCGCGGCTGTCAAAAGCGCCAGCGCCGCGACGAACAGCGCGTGATCCTCGCCGTGCATCCCCAAATCTCCCCTGCCGCCCGCGCTTGCCTGCCCCCGCGCGTGGCGGGTGCCCGTCGTTCACCTTCGAATCATCCCACGCGCGCCGGCCCGCAGGGCCGATCCGCAAGGCCGCAGGCCGGGCTGCGGGCAGATGGGAGGCGCGGCCGATGCTCGAGGCACCAGCGCCCGCGCGAACCCTAAGAGCACATCAAAGCGTGACCAAACCGTGCCGCCGATGGGGCAATGTCGGGGGTGACGCTCAGAAACTTGAACGCTGCGGCAAGCATGTCACGCCGCGCGCGGCGCGTGCCGCCGAGCCGCTCACTTCAGCGCGTCCAGGCCCGGGCCGAAGCCCTCCAGGCTCAGCGGCACGCCGATGCCTTCCTCAGGGGTCTGAAAGATGATGAAGGTGGCCTGCTTGCCGCTCTTCAGGCGGGAGATGAGGTTGTCGTCCATCACCACCTCGGCCACGCAGCCGTTGGGCAGGCAGCGCACGAAGCCGGCCCGGCCCACGTCCTGGTCGTCGATCTTGAGGCCGAGGCCGGCCGGCAGCAGCACGCCGAGGGGGGCGAGTACGCGCAGCAGGCGGCTCTTCTGGTCGGCGGTCTTCAGCACGATGACGGTCAGGCCCACATTGGGCCGGTCCTCCGCCTGCACCGATTGCAGCAGCACGCACTGCTCACCCTGGGCACCGGGCGGGGTGTCGCAGCGGATCTGCCATTCCCCGTGCACCGACTTCACCACGCCCTGGGCTGCGGCGGGGCTGGAGGAACCGAGGGCGGCGACGGCGAGGGTCGCGACCAGCAGCAGTCCCTTGAGGTCGCCGAGAGCGGAAAAGGCGCGGGCCCACCACCCGGCTCCGCCGCGCAAAGCCACGCCGCGCGAGGCCGGGAAAAGGGGGAGACCACGGGACGACACGACCATCAACACGACTCCGGAAGCTGCGGGCGCCTCGACCACGGGCCGAGCTCCATCTCGAATAGCGGCATTTCGCAACGATTGCCTTAATGCTCAGGCGTTCCTGTCAACAATGGGGCGATTCCGCGTCGGGTCGCGCCATGCGCTCAGGTGGAACCCCGGAAAGGCCCGTATCGGCGTTGCTGCGGCGCACACTGAACGAATTTCCGCGGGATGGGCTGCGGTAAATTGTCTCGCTTCGTCCCCGCGTCGCCCGGGCGACGCGCCTTCAGGCAGGCCAAGCGGAACCTCGCAATTCCATGATCCGCTGCGATAAATGCAGTGCGCACGAAAGGCTGCCTTGCTCAAAGGGTGCGTTTGCAGCGTAGGCGCTACTGTGTCGCATCAAAAAGTTGCCATGTCGCATTGCAAAGCACAATCGAATGTGTTTGCCGAAAATACGTGATGATGGCAGCCTGAGCATAACCGGCGCAAAAGCCGGCAAATGCGGCGAAAGCCGGGCCGTCCGCCCCAGGCGGGCATATCAGGCACGCACATCGGCAGCTCATAGCCGAGGCAGGGAAGAGGCGAACAAGAGATGTCGCGCAGGGGCATTGCCGCTTGCGTCGCGTCGAGTTTCTCCGCGGCGCTGTTTCTCGCTCCGGCTGCCCATGCGGGCACCGGCCAACCTTCTCCATGGCAGATGAACCTGCAGGGCGCAGCCACGCCGGTGATGGAGAGCATCCGCTCTTTCAACAGCTTCCTGCTGGTCATCATCACTTCCATCGTGCTGTTCGTGCTGGTGCTGCTGGCCATTGTGGTTGTGCGCTTCAACGAGAAGGCCAATCCGGTGCCTTCCCGCACCAGTCACAACACCCTCATCGAGGTTATGTGGACGGTGGTGCCGGTGATGATCCTGGTGGCCATCGCGATTCCTTCCTTCCGCCTGCTCCACCTGGAGTTGCGGGTACCCACCGCGGACCTGACGCTGAAGGCCGTGGGGCACCAGTGGTACTGGTCCTATGAATATCCGGACCATGGCGGCTTCGCCTTCGACTCCCTGCTGGTGCAGGACGCGGACCTCAAGGCGGGCCAGCCGCGCCTTCTCACCGTGGACAACGAGCTGGTGGTCCCCGTGAATAAGGTGATCCGCATGCAGGTGACGGCGGCGGACGTGATCCACTCCTTCGCCGTGCCCTCGTTCGGCATCAAGATCGACGCCCTTCCGGGCCGCCTGAACGAGACCTGGTTCAAGGTGACCAAGGAGGGCGTCTATTACGGCCAGTGCTCGGAGCTGTGCGGGCGCGATCACGCTTTCATGCCCATCGCCGTGCGGGCTCTGAGCGAAAAGGATTTCCAGGCCTGGGTGGCGAGCGCCAAGGGCAAGTTCGCCTCTTCGGACGACGCGCGCGGGCGGTTGGCTGAGGCGCGCTGAGGCGTTTGGCGCGGCGGGCCGGCATTTGGATTTCACCTTCGACCCGTCGCATCCGCATCCGCGGTGACCGGCGGGGCCGAGGGGGACAGAGGGGCCGGGGCACCACCGGGGCGCAGAACCCCGGGGGCCCTGGCAGCCTCGGACTTCAGGGTGCCCCGCAGGGCTTCCGCAGGTTTTGCCTGCGGCACTGAAAATAAAAGGCGAGGGTCGCTGGTGATGGCAGTTCACTGGGCGGACCCTGGGGAAGAAACGCACCAGGGAAGGACATGGCATGGCCAGTTATGCGCTGTCGGATGCCGGTCACGCGCCCATCCCCACCGGGTGGCGGCGCTGGCTGTTCTCCACCAACCATAAGGACATCGGCCTGATGTACCTGATCTTCGCCATCGTGGCGGGGATTACAGGTGGAGCCCTGTCCATCGGCATTCGCCTGGAGCTGCAGCAGCCGGGTATGCAGATCTTTTCCGATCCGCAGGTGTTCAACGTCTTCACAACGGCGCACGGGCTCATCATGATCTTCTTCATGGTGATGCCTGCGCTCATCGGCGGCTATGGCAATTACTTCGTGCCACTGATGATCGGCGCGCCGGATACGGCGTTTCCGCGCATCAACAACATCGCCTTCTGGCTGCTGCCGCCCGCCTTCATCCTGGCCGGCGCGTCATTGTTCGTGGAAGGCGCGCCGGGGGCCAACGGCTTCGGCGGCGGGTGGACCATCTATCCGCCCTTGTCCTCCAAGCTTGGCCATCCGGGCCCGGCCATGGACCTGCTCATCTTCGCGCTGCACCTGGCGGGCGTGTCGTCCCTGCTCGGGGCCATCAACCTCATCACCACCATTTTCAACATGCGCGCGCCGGGCATGACGCTGCACAAGATGCCGCTGTTCGTGTGGTCGCAGCTGGTCACCGGCTTCCTGCTGCTGCTGTCGCTGCCGGTGCTGGCGGGCGCCATCACCATGCTGCTGACGGACCGCAACTTCGGCACCACCTTCTTCGATCCGGCGGGCGGGGGCGACCCCATCCTGTTCCAGCATTTGTTCTGGTTCTTCGGCCATCCGGAAGTCTACATCCTGATCCTGCCGGGCTTCGGCATCATCTCCCATGTGGTGGCGACCTTCGCCCGCAAGCCCGTGTTCGGCTATCTGGGCATGGCCTATGCGATGGTGGCCATCGGCCTCGTCGGCTTCGTGGTGTGGGCGCACCACATGTATACGGTGGGCCTTTCGGCCGGCACGCAGTCCTATTTCGTGGCCGCCACCATGATTATCGCGGTGCCGACGGGGGTGAAGATCTTCTCCTGGATCGCGACGATGTGGGGCGGTTCCATCCAGTTCCGCACGCCCATGCTGTGGGCCATCGGCTTCATCTTCCTCTTCACCGTGGGCGGCGTCACGGGCGTGGTGCTGTCCAATGCCGGCATCGACCGGTCCTTGCACGACACCTATTATGTGGTGGCGCATTTCCACTATGTGCTGTCGCTGGGTGCGGTGTTCGCCATCTTCGCGGGCTGGTATTACTGGTTCCCGAAGATGTTCGGCTACATGATCCCTGAATTCTGGGGCAAGCTGCACTTCTGGGTCACCTTCATCGGTGTGAACCTCGTCTTCTTTCCGCAGCACTTCCTGGGCCTTGCCGGCATGCCGCGCCGCTATGCGGACTATCCGGATGCGTTCGCGCCCTGGAATTTCGTTTCCTCCGTGGGCTCCTACATCTCGGGGGTCGCCGTGCTCATTTTCCTCACGGGCACCACGCTCGCCTTCCTGCGCAAGGAGAGGGCGGGCGACAATCCGTGGGGAGAGGGCGCCACCACGCTGGAATGGACCTTGTCCTCGCCGCCGCCGTTCCACCCCTTCGAGGTGCTGCCGCGGATTCGCTGAGGATGGCGAAGGGGGGCGGCGGCGAGGGCAGACGCCGCCGCCTCCCGACAAGCCCGCAAGCCTGAACGCGTGTCGTGAGGGGTTTCGTCATGAGCGATGTGGGTATCGGCATCGGACCATCCGCCCCGCAGGCGGGCGCGGAGCTGGCGGAAGGGCTGGCGACACCGCGGGATTATATTGCGCTGCTGAAGCCGCGCGTGATGTCGCTGGTGGTGTTCACCGCCCTGGCCGGGCTGCTGCGCGCGCCGGGCGATCTGCATCCACTCCTGGGCTTCACTGCCCTCCTGTGCATCGCCGTGGGCGCGGGCGCGGCCGGCGCGCTCAACATGTGGTGGGATGCGGACATCGATGCGGTCATGAGCCGGACCCGGGGCCGCCCCATCCCCGCCGGGCGCGTTTCCCCACGAGAGGCGCTGGCTTTCGGCCTCACGCTCTCAGCCTTCTCGGTGGTGGTGCTGGGGCTGCTGGTGAACGTGCTGGCGGCGGCGCTGCTGGCCTTCACCATCGCCTTCTATGTCGGCGTCTACACCATGTGGCTGAAGCGGACGACGCCGCAGAACATCGTCATCGGCGGCCTCGCCGGCGCGCTGCCGCCGCTGGTCGCCTGGGCGGCCGCCGCCGGCACGGTGTCGCTGGAACCGGTGCTGATGGTGGCCATCATCTTCTTCTGGACGCCGCCCCACTTCTGGGCTCTCGCCCTGTTCCGGGCCGATGACTATGCCCGCGCCGGCGTGCCCATGTTGCCGGTGGTGGCGGGAGCGGACCAGACCCGGCTCCAGATCCTGCTTTATGCCCTGGTGCTGGCGCCGGTGGCCGCGAGCCCCGCGCTGCTGGGCTTCGCCGGGCCGGTCTATGGCTTGGTGGCGGTGCTGGCGGGGGCGATGATGGTGCGCCTCGCGGTGCGGGTCTTCCGAACCCGGCAGGGGGAAGCCGCGGTGAAGGCGGCACGCGGCCTGTTCGGTTTTTCCATTCTCTATCTCTTTGCGCTGTTCGCGACCCTCCTGGGGGAAGCGCTGGCGGCGCATCTCGTGGAGGCACGCCCGTGGTGACGAGCAGCAGGACCTTCAAGCCGGGTGTCGACGCTGGCGGCGAGCATGGCCGCCGTCGCCGGCCGCCGGTCTCCGCGAATGCCACCGTGCGCAGCGCGCCGGTGATCCACCTGCCGCGTCAGCAGGGCCCCGAGGACGGCGTGGTGCTGACACCCGAGCAGAGCCGCAGCCGCCGGGCCCGCAGCATCGCCATCGCGCTGGTCCTGGCGGCATTGGCGCTGCTTTTCTATGCGGTCACCATCGTCAAGCTCGGCCCCGGCGTGCTGGACCGGCCGCTCTAGCGCCGGTGGAAGGAGAAGGGCGATGAGGAGGCAGGGCAGGGGACGGATAGTGGCGGTTGCGCTCGCGGCGTTCGTGGGCGTCATGGTCGGGGTCACCTATGCCTCGGTGCCGCTTTATGCCGCCTTCTGCACCCTCACCGGTTTCGGCGGCAGCACCCGCGTTGCGGCCCGCGCGCCGGAGCGGGCGCAGGACCGGCAGATCGCCATCCGCTTCGATGCCAATGTGGCCGCGGGCCTGCCCTGGAGCTTTGCGCCGCAGGAACGGGAAATGGTGGTGCGCATCGGCGCCCCGAGCCTTGCCTATTACGGCGCCCGCAACAGCTCCGCCACCGAGACGGCGGCCAATGCCACCTACAATGTGTCGCCGCCCCAGGCCGGCGCCTATTTCGTGAAGATGCAGTGCTTCTGCTTCGAGGAACAGCATCTGGGCCCCCATGAGAAGGCGGACCTGCCGGTCGCCTTCTATGTGGATCCGGCCATTCTCGATGATCCCGATCTGCGGAGCCTGCCCGCCATCACCCTGTCCTACACCTTCTTCCCCGCGCGCACGCGGGCGGCGGCGGGAGAGGGGCGCGGCGCCTCCGCGGCGCGGGAGGGCACCGCGCGGGCGGCGAGCGCGCCGCCGGGCTGAAACAGGGCGCCCGCCAGTTCCGGGCGCTGCAAACGAGGCATGGAAGGCAAGGGAGGCCGTTCGCCATGGCCCATACGGATGTGGAGGCTCACACACCCCTTCAGGCTCACACCAGGGGGCATGATTATCATGTGGTCAATCCCAGCCCCTGGCCCATTGTCGGCTCGGCCTCCGCGCTGGTGATGACGGCGGGCGCGGTGCTGTGGATGCACGGCGGCACGGCGCTCTACATGACGCTGGGGGCGCTCGGCATCGTCTTCACCATGGCGGGCTGGTGGCGGGACGTGATCCGCGAGGGGCACCAGGGCTTTCACACCCAGGTGGTGGTGCTGGGCCTGCGCTACGGCATGATCCTGTTCATCGCCTCGGAGGTAATGTTCTTCGTGGCGTGGTTCTGGGCCTTCTTTAACTCGTCTTTGTTCCCGGGGGATGCCATCACCTTCCAGCGCACCGAGGTGCTCGGCGGGGTGTGGCCGCCACAGGGCATCGAGACCCTGGACCCATGGCACCTGCCGCTGCTCAACACGCTGATCCTGCTCACCTCCGCCACCACCCTCACCTGGGCCCACCATGCCCTCATCGAGAATGATCGCGACGGGCTGAAATGGGGGCTGTGGAGCACGGTGGGGCTTGGCCTGCTGTTCACCTCGCTCCAGGCCTATGAATACGCTCACGCCCATTTCGCCTTCGCCGGCAACATCTATGGCTCCACTTTCTTCATGGCCACGGGCTTCCATGGCTTCCATGTGATCGTGGGCACGGCGTTCCTCGCGGTGTGCCTGGTGCGCGCCTATCAGGGGGATTTCACGCCCGAGCGTCATTTCGGCTTCGAGGCCGGCGCTTGGTATTGGCACTTCGTGGACGTGGTGTGGGTGTTCCTGTTCGCCTTCATCTATGTGTGGGGTTCCATTGGTGGTTCCACCCATTGAGGGAGCCGGAACATGCCCTCTGCCCCGCATCATGAAGGCGCCCCCGCATTTGCCGCCGGCGTGGCGGGGCGCTGCCCGCGCTGCGGGCGGGGGCACCTGTTCAAGGGGTTCCTGAGCCTCGCGCCGCGCTGTGAGGTCTGCGGGCTTGATTATGCCTTCGCCGATTCCGGGGACGGGCCGGCGGTGTTCGTCATCCTCATCGGCGGATGCGTGGTGGTGGCGCTGGCGCTGTGGGTGGAGGCGGTCTACGAGCCGCCGCTCTGGGTGCACGCCGCCTTGTGGATCCCGGCCATCCTGGTGGTCACGCTCGGCCTGCTGCGGCCGCTCAAGGGGGTGATGGTGGCGCTTCAATATCGTCACCGCGCCCAGGAGGGGCGGCTCGACCGGAGAGCACCCCCGTGATGATGGCGAAAGGGCGGATCAGGATCCATCTCGCCGCGCCGCCCGCCGCCCCGCCGCGGCCGGCGGGTCAACGCCTGCGCCCCGCTTTCTCCATCGCCGCGCTCCTGGCGGTGGCTGTCGGAGTGGTGGTGCTGGCGGGGCTCGGCACCTGGCAGCTCCAGCGCCTGGGGTGGAAGGAACATCTGGTGGCCGTCGCCGTCGCCCGCGCCCATGCGACCCCGCAGGAGGTCCCGTCGCCCGCGCGCTGGCCTCTGCTGACACGGGAGGCCGATGAATATCTCCATGTCCGGGTGCGCGGCGTGTTCGACCATGTGCGCGAAACGCTCGTCTACACCGTGCGCGGAACGCAGGAGGGGCCGCCTTACGGCCCCGGCGCGTTCGTCGTCACGCCTTTGATGCGGGTGGGGGAACCGCCCATCCTGGTCAATCGCGGCTTCGTGCCGGAGGATCGGCGCGATCCGCAGGGCCGCGCGGCGGGGCAGGTGACGGGGGAGGTGGAGATCACCGGCCTGTTGCGCCTGCCGGAGGATGCAAGCTGGTTCGTGCCCCGCAACGATGCCGCCCACGGTGCCTTCTACCGTCGCGATCCGGCGAGCATCGCCCTGGCGCGTGGGCTTCACGGGGCAGCGCCCTTCATCATCGACCTCGACCCGGGCCCGGTGCCCGGGGGCCTGCCTTTGGCCGGCACCACCCGCCTCGCCTTTCCCAACCGCCACCTGGAATATGCGCTGACCTGGTACGGCCTTGCGGCGACCCTGCTGGCGGTCGCCGGGGCGGTGGCATGGTCGCGCCGCAGGGCGTGAGAGCTCGGGCTCTGTCGCTCGCCTCCTTGCCGCCCCAGGATGGGCGTGCTCGTGTCATCGCTCGCGCCTAAGATCGAGCATCCCACGGGGAGACTCAGTGTCATGGCGCGTTGTGATGTGGTCGTTCTGGGGGCGGGAATCGTCGGGGTCTGCGTGGCGCTGCACCTCAAGGCGCAGGGGCTGTCCGTGGTGCTCATGGATCGCGCGGCGCCGGGGGATGGCACCTCGTTCGGCAATGCCGGGGTCATCGAGGGCAGCGCCCTTTTCCCTGTGGGCTTCCCGCAGGATCCCGTCACGCTGCTGCGCCACGCCTTGAAGCAGGCGCCCGAGAGCAATTACCACCTTTCCGACCTGCCGGCGCTCGCCCCCTGGCTGTGGGCCTATCTCCAGCATTCCTCGCCGCAGGGGCTCGCCGCCACCGCGCGTGACCTGCGCCCGCTGCTGAACCGCGCCCGCGCCGAGCACCATGCCCTCGCCGAGCCGGCCGGCGCCATGGGGCTGCTGACCCCCACCGGCTGGCTGAAGCTCTACCGCGACCAGGCCGCCTTCGAGGCCACCGCCGCCGAGCGCGCCTTGGCCGATGAGCTCAAGGTGGCTTACACGGTGCTCGACGTGAGCGGCGCGCAGGCGCTCGAGCCGGCCCTGAAGCCTCATTTCGTTAAGGCCATCCACTGGCACGACTGCGACAATTGCTCGGACCCCGGTGGGCTGGTGAAGGCCTATGCGGCCCTGTTCGAAGCGCGCGGCGGCCTGTTCCTGCACGGCGATGCCCGCAGCCTGCGCCGCGCCGGCGCCTATTGGCGGGCGGAAACCGCTGAGGGCCCGGTGGATGCCGAAGAGGCGGTGGTGGCCTTGGGGCCCTGGAGCCTCGATGTGCTGGAGCCTCTGGGCGTGAAGGTCCCGCTGGTGTCGAAGCGCGGCTACCATGTGCATCTTGCGCCTGAAGGGGGCATGCGCCTCGGGCGCGCCATCGTCGACGTGGCGGGCGGCTATGCGCTGCAAAGCACGCGTTACGGCATTCGCCTGACCACGGGCGTCGAGCTCGCCGCCCGCGATGCGGCGGCGACACCGGTGCAGGTGGCACGCGACATTCCCCTGGCCCGCGAGCTGCTGCCCCTGGGCGCGGTGCGCGAGAGCGAGCCATGGCTCGGCCGGCGCCCGGCGCTGCCGGACTCAAAGCCCATCATCGGCCCGGCGCCGGGCCTTGGCGGCCTGCATCTGGCGCTTGGCCACGGCCATTGGGGGCTCACGCTCGGCCCCGTCACCGGCCTGCTGCTTGCGCAGATGATGACCGGGCAGAAGCCTTTCACCGATCCCAAGCCCTTCTCGGCACGCCGCTTCCTGTAGCGGCGCGCCGCCCCGCTGTTTCCGAGCGAACCGGCTTCGGCCTCGCTCGGAAATGCTCTAGCCCCTGACGTAATATTCCCGTGGCCGCGTGCCTTCCCGGAAGTAGCCGAATAGCGCGGCAGCACCCACCACCTGCGCCAGGATGCCGGGCGCGAGGGCGGCGAAATCCGCCATCGTCGCGCCATCGGGCGTGATAGCGGATCGGATGGCGAACTGGCTGTAGGCCGAAACCAGCACCCAGGCCGCCAGCAGGGCCGGCGACACCATGAGCGCATGGCGCGACTTCATCACCGTGAGAACGATGAAGCTGACGCCCCAGGCGAACAGCACCAGCTGCGGCCACAGGCTAAGCCGTAGCAGCTGGGCCTGGATGGTAGAACTGGCGTATGCCTCGCTCAAAGCCCAGCTCGCGCCCGAAACGCCGGTGGCCGCCACCAGGGAAAACAGTGCCGCCAGGGGCAGGGCGGTGATACCGCAGGCGCACCAGAACAGCACCATGAGGGCTCCGCCCAACCGGGGCGTCTCCCGTTCCGTGGCTCGGCGGCGGGGCCGGGGGGCCTTCGGGGGCGTGGAAAGCGGCACGGCGGAACGCGGTTCGGTCATGTCAGGTCCTTCGGCAGGTCCGTCGGCAGGTCCATCGGCGCGCTCCGGGTACTGCGCGGCCGCTCGGATGAGGAGAGCACATCAAGGGTTGGAGGTTTAGAGCATCGGGCCGATTCGATGAAACATGGGGGTGGTTCGCTCTCTCGCGCGGCGGGGAATACGGCGCCTGCCCCTGGTTCAGGCCTTGCCGGTGCGGGCGGGTTCTCAGGGCTGGAGCGGCGTGGCAGGGGCGCCGAACAGGTCGCGCCAGCTGGGCTGCGCGCCTGGAAAGGGCAGGGCCTTGGCACTGAACACCGCGCGCGCCACCGCCCGGGCGAGCACGCTCGCCGCGCAGGCGCCGATGCGCGCCAAATCGGGGAGGGGCTCGGCCAGGGGGCGGCGGCCGGTGGCGAGGGCGAACACGCTGTCGCCATCCAGCGGCGTGTGGATCGGAAACAGCGACAAAGCGAGCCCATCCTGCGCCATCACGGCCAGGCGTTGCGTCTGGGCGGGCGTCAGGACGGCGTCGCACGCCACGACGGCCAGGGTGGTGGCCATGCGCGCCACATGGCCCTTGAGGGCGGGGGCGGAGGCCTCGTCGGGAACCGTGGCTGGCAGGCCCAGCCCGCCGAATTCCGCAGCGCGCTCATAAGGCGCCGCGCGGAAATGGGGGCCGGTGCCGAACAGCGGATTGCCCACCGCGTTCACGGCCACCACCGCCCCGACCACATGGCCAGAAGGCAGGACCGCGGACGCGGAGCCGAGCCCGCCCTTCACCGTGGCGGTGGTAGCGCCCAGGCCGGCTCCGACGCTGCCCAGAGCAAAGTCGAGCGCCGCCGCCTTCAGCGCCGCCCGCCCGAGGTGCCCATAAGGCGGCTCGGCGCCCCATGCCTTATCGCCGCCGTTCAGCAGATCGAACAGCACGGCCGAGGGCACGATGGGCACTCGCGCCGTTCCCACCGCGAAGCCGCGTCCCTGCGCCGCCAGCTCCGCCATCACCCCGCCCGCCGCGTCCAGCCCGAAGGCGGAGCCGCCGGAGAGCACCACCGCGTCCACCGCCTGCACGGTGGCGGTGGGGCCGAGCGCGTCGCTCTCGCGGGTGCCGGGGCCGCCGCCGCGCACATCCACTGCGGCAACGGTGGGCTCATCGCACAGCACCACGGTGACGCCGGTGCCACGACGCGCGTCGTCCGCATGTCCCACCTTCAGGCCCGGAACGTCGGTGATGAGATTGCGCATGGTGTCCTCCCGCTGGCCTCTCCTTGTAGAGCGCCTTGGCGCCAGCGGAAACGGCCTGGGGCGGGCGCACTGGGCTCGTGCGGCGCTCACAAGCCGGGGAGCGCGGCGAAGTGCGGCTTGCCGGCGGCGCCCGCACGGCCCATGAGGGGGGCGGATTTGAACGATTGCCGTCAAGGTTCCATGGCCGACGTCACCCTTCCCGCCGCCTTCCTGGCTGGCCTCGTAAGCTTCGTGTCCCCCTGCGTGCTGCCGCTGGTGCCGCCCTATCTGTGCTTTCTGGGCGGCAGCACCCTGGAGGAACTGGCCGGCGATGAGCCGGTGAAGGAGGTGGGGCGGCGCGCCATCTTCGGGGCCGCGCTGTTCGTCTCCGGCTTCTCGCTGGTGTTCGTGCTCCTGGGGGCGGGCGCCTCCGCCATCGGCGACCTTCTGCGCGCCCACCTGGACGTGCTGTCCATCATCGCCGGCTTCGCCATTCTGGTGATGGGGCTGAACTTCCTTGGCGTGTTTCGCATCCAGCTCCTGCATCGCACGGCGCGGCCGCATGTGAACGAGCCCACCGGCCTGTGGGGCGCATTCGTCATGGGGCTTGCGTTCGCGTTTGGCTGGACGCCGTGCCTCGGCCCGGTGCTGGGGGCCATCCTGGCGGTGGCGGGCTCGGAGGGCGCGGTTTCCAAGGGGGCGCTGCTGCTCGCCACATATTCGCTGGGCCTCGGCGTTCCGTTCCTGCTGGCGGCGGTGGCGGTGCGCCCGTTCCTGGCGAGCCTCGTGCATGTGCGCAAGCTGCTGCCGGTGATGGAAAAGGTGATGGGCGCGCTCCTGGTGCTCACCGGCATCGCCTTCATGTCCGGCTGGATCGCCCATGCCAGCTACTGGCTGATCGAGACCTTTCCGGCGCTGTCCACCATCGGCTGAGAGGGTGCCGCGCGGTTGCCGCTCGCCGGCCAGCTCCTCCCAACCCTTCCGCCTAAGCTGCGGAGGGCGTTTGCCGCGGAGCCGCGAGGCGGGCCTTGCCCCATGAAAAAGCCCGCGCACAAGGCGCGGGCTTCGTTTCTTCGGCGCTGCGCTCAGCTCAGAGCTGCTTGTAGGCGCCGTCCTTCCACTCATAGACCACGTAGTCGATCTTGGTGATGTCGCCCTTCTTGTCGAAGGAGAGCGGGCCGAGCACGGTGTTGAACACCTTGCCAGAATGGATTTCCGCCGCGATCTTCTTCGGGTCGAGGGATTTCGCCGCCTCAGCCGCCTGCTTGATCACCTGAACGGCGGCGTAGGAATAGAGCACATAGCCTTCAGGATCGACGCCCTTGGCCTGGAAGGCGGCGACGATATCCTTGGCGGCCGGGTTGTTGCGCGGATCGGGGCCGAAGGTCATCAGCGTGCCAGCGGCGCCGGGGCCGGCGATGGTCCAGTATTCTTTGTCGGCGATGCCGTCGCCGCCGAACAGCACGGTGTTCATGCCCTGGTCGCGCATCTGGCGCACGATGAGGCCGGCTTCCGGGTGCAGGCCGCCGAAATAGACGAGGTCGATGCCATTGGCCTTCAGCTTGGAAACGAGGGCCGAATAGTCCTTTTCGCCGGGATTGATGCCCTCATAGAGGACTTCCTTCATGCCGCCCTTGTTCATGGCCTTTTGGGTCTCGTCCGCGAGGCCCTTGCCGTAGGGCGTCTTGTCGTGAACGATGGCGACCTTCTTGCCCTTGAAGTTCTTGACGATGTATTCGCCGGCCACCGAACCTTGCTGGTCGTCGCGGCCGCAGGTGCGGAACGTGTTCCACATCTTGCGTTCGGTGAAGGTGGGGTTGGTGGATGCGGGGCTGATCTGCAGCACACCGGCTTCTTCATAGTCGGTCGACGCCGGGATGGAGACGCCCGAGTTGAAGTGGCCGACCACATACTTCACGCCGTCGGAAATGAACTTGTTGGCGGCGGACTTGCCCTGCTCGGGCTTGCCCGCGTCATCGCCCACGGAAAGCTCGATCTTCTGGCCGAGAATGCCGCCCTGTGCATTGATGTCGGCCACCGCCTGCTCGGCGCCGGTCTTGAGCTGGGCGCCGAAGGCCGCGGCGCCGCCGGTCATGGGGCCGCCCACGCCCATCTTCACCTGAGCCTGGGCCCCGGCCGCGAAGGCGAGGCTGGCGCCGAGCGCAAGCGACGCCAACAAGAGTTTCCTCATCTCATCTCTCCCCTCGTGTGCCCGCCCCGCGATTCGGCGCGGCCGGGCAGGAAATGGCGCGGCGCATTGTGCCGCAATTGATGGGCCTGTCGATGGGGCCTTACGGCTCCTCGACGCTGTCCTGGCGTCGCCAGCTGAAGGGGCCGGCGGGGGTGAACATCCAGCCGTACTGCACGCTCATCTGCCATTTGCGCACGTGACGGAACCCCAGCACCGCCACCGCCAGCAGGAACAGGAACTCGGCCAGCGAGGTCAGCGGCTCCAGCAACTCGTCGTTGAACAGGGCGAAGTGGCAGAAGCGCACCGCCACCGCGAGCAATGCGCAATAAAGGACGAGCTGCGCCGGGGAGCCCCAGCCCCGCGCCACCGCCTTGCCGGTGAGCCAGGCGGCCCCGCCGCCCATGGCGAGCGAGACCAGGACGAAATCGCCGAGCGAGGTGCCCATGACCGCGTCGGGCCAGGCGATGATGGCGAGGGCCAGTCCCACCAGCACGATGATGGGGCCGATGAGCCATGGCGAGGACGAGCGGCCGGGGTCCGACGCCATCTCAATGCCCCCCTTCAAGGTAGGCGGCGCGCACTTCCGGGCGGGCCAGAAGATCGGCGCCGGTGCCGCTCATGGTGATGAGGCCGTTGACCATCACATAGCCGCGATGGGCCAGCTTCAGGGCGTGGTAGGCGTTCTGTTCCACCAGGAACACGGTGAGCCCCTCGGTCTCGTTCAGCATGCGGATGGCATCGAAGATCTGCCGCACCACCAGGGGCGCGAGGCCCAAAGAGGGCTCGTCCAGCAGCAGCAGGCGCGGCCGGCTCATGAGCGCGCGGGCGATGGCGAGCATCTGCTGCTCGCCGCCGGAAAGGGTGCCACCGCGCTGGCCGATGCGCTCTTTCAGGCGGGGGAAAAGCTCGAACATGCGTTCGAGATCCTCCGCGAAATGGGTGCCGCCCTCCATTGCGGCGCCCATCTGCAGGTTCTCGTAGACGGTCATGCGCGGGAAGATGCGCCGGCCTTCGGGCGACTGGGCGATGCGCAGGCGCATGATGTCATGGGTGGGCAGGCGCGTGATGTCGCGCCCCGCGAAGGTCACCCGCCCCTCGCGGGCCTGGGGCGAGCCGCAGATGGTCATCATCAGCGTGGATTTGCCGGCCCCGTTGGCGCCGATGAGGGTGACGATCTCACCCTCCTTGATATCCACGTCGACGCCCTTCAGGGCGATGATGTTGCCATAATAGGTCTTCACGCCCCGCACCGAGAGCAGGGGGGTGGCGGTGGCTGCAGTCATGCGTGAACTCCCGCCACGGCTTCCACCTCTTCCTCATCCTCCACGCCCAGATAGGAGGCGATCACCTTGGGATCGTTGCGCACCTCCTGCGGCGTGCCGTCGGCGATCTTGCGGCCATATTCCAGCACCACCACGTGGTCGGAAATGCCCATGACCACGCTCATATCGTGCTCGATGAGCAGGATGGAGGTCTCGTGCTCGGCGCGGATGGCGAGGAGCAGGGTGTTGAGCTCCAGGGATTCGCGGGGATTGAGGCCGGCGGCGGGTTCGTCCAGGCACAGCAGCGCGGGGCGCGTGCACATGGCGCGGGCGATCTCCAGCCGCCGCTGGTCGCCATAGGGCAGGTCGCCAGCCGGATCGTCGGCGCGGGCGGTCAGCGCGATCTTGTCGAGCCAGTACAGGGCGTGGTCCACCGCCTGCTTCTGCTGGCGCCGCCAGGAGGGCAGGTTCAGCAGCGCGGCGGGGTTGATGAGGCCGGCCTGGGTCAGCGACATGTGCTGCGCCACCAGCAGGTTTTCCAGCACCGTCATGCCCGCGAACAGGCGGATGTTCTGGAAGGTGCGGGCCACCTTGGCGCGGGAGGAGACCTTGTGATCGGCCAGGCGCTCCAGGAGATAGGTGGTGCCCGCCGCGGTGCGGGCAGAGGCGAGGCCGCCGCAGGTGAGCGCGTCCAGCTCCGCATCGGTGGCGGGGCAGCCCTGCATCAGGGCCAGCCGCCCGGTGGAGGGCTTGTAGAAGCCGGTGATGCAGTTGAAGACGGTGGTCTTGCCGGCGCCGTTGGGGCCGATCACCGCCGTGACCTCGCCGCGGCCGGCGCGGAACGAAACGTCGCCCACCGCCACCAGGCCGCCGAAGCGCATGGAGAGGTGGTCCACCTTCAGCAGCGGGTTGAGATCCCAGCTTTTCGGCGCGGGGGAGGGAGAGGCGGCTTCAGCCATCAGCCGTGGCCCTCCTTCACCAGGGCGCCGGACACGGCCTTGCGCTCCTTCAGGAATATGGTGGGCATGCGATTGGCGACCAGCCCGCGCGGGCGCCATACCATCACCGCCACCATGGCGAAGCCGAAAATGAGCATGCGATAGAGCGAGGGGTCGAAATCCGAGCCGAACAGGAAGTCCGCCTTCAGGAAGGAGAGGTTGCGCAAGAGCTCCATGCCGCCGATGAGCAGGATGGCGGCGGAGGCCACCCCGATCTGCGAGCCCATGCCGCCCAGCACCACGATGGCCAGGATCACCGCCGATTCCATGAAGGTGAAGCTCTCGGGCGAGACAAACCGCACCCGCACCGCGAAGAACGCCCCCGCGAACCCGCCGAACATGGCGCCGGTGGCGAAGGCGGTAAGCTTGGTGAGCGTGGTGTTGATGCCCAGCGAGCGGCAGGCGATCTCATCCTCGCGCAGCGCCTCCCAGGCCCGGCCCACCGGCATGCTGCGCAGGCGGATGGTGGCGAGCGCCGTCAGCGCGGCCAGCCCCAGGATGACGAAATACAGGAAGATCATCCGGTGCATGGAATTGTAGTCGAGGCCGAAAATGGCCGCGAAACCATCATCACCGCTATTGAACGGCACGCCGAAGAAGGTGATGGGCGGAATGGAGGAAATGCCAGCCCCACCATTGGTGAGCGACACCCAGTTGATGAGCACAAGGCGGATGATCTCGCCGAAGGCCAGCGTGACAATGGCGAGATAGTCGCCGCGCAGCCGCAGCACCGGAAAGCCCAGGATGATGCCCCAGAGCCCGGCGAGCAGGCCCGCCACCGGCAGGCACACCCAGAACGACCACGACGCCCAGAAGCCCTCCGCCACATGGGCGTCGAAGAAGGCATTCAGCGGCACGCTGCTGGAGAGCAGGGCAAAGGTGTAGGCGCCCACCGCATAGAAGGCGACATAGCCGAGATCGAGCAGCCCCGCGAGGCCGACCACGATATTCAGGCCCCACCCCAGCATCACGTAAGTGAGAATGTAGATGCCGAGATCCACCCAATAGCGGCTGAGCGAGAGGCTGCCGGAAAAGACAATAGCAATAAAGGGATAGAGCAGCGCAAACGCGAAGAAGGCAGGCTTCAGCGCCGGCGCGATGCGCTGTGAGACGCCGGCCAGCGCGGCCGATTTCGCCCGCGGTGGCCGGCCGGGACGCCACACCGTGAGGTTCAGCACCAGCCGCAGAACCATCACCAGCCCGGCGAACACGGACACCAGCCCGAACCGGTAGGTGAGGGTGAGCGGCCCGGAGCCCGACTCCGTGGCGCGGAAGCCCACCAGGGGCAACAGCAGCAGGCCGGTGATGATGCCGGTGAGCACCGCGTCCTTGAGCGCCGGCAGCAGCACGGCCTCGGCCGGCGGGGCGGGCGGCGCCGGCTGGGGCGCCGGCGCGCCCTCGGGAGGCGTGTCCTCACGCTCCCACAGGTCGGAACGGTGGTCCGCCATCACACCTTCTCCACTTCAGGCCGGCCGAGCAGGCCCTGGGGCATGAAGATGAGCACGACGACGAGGATGGAGAAAGCCGCCACATCCTTGTATTCAATTGAAAAATAGGCGGACCAGAAGGTTTCGATGAGACCGATCAGCAGGCCGCCGAGCACCGCTCCGGGCAGCGAGCCGATGCCGCCCAGCACGGCGGCGGTGAACGCCTTCACCCCCGGCACGAAGCCGTCCGCGAAATTCACGACGCCGTAATACATCAGGTACATCACCCCCGCGACGGCGGCGAGGGCGGCGCCGATGACGAAGGTGAGGGAAATGGTGCGGTCCACATTGATGCCGAGCAGGGCGGCCATCTTGCGGTCCTGCTCGCAGGCGCGCTGGGCGCGGCCGAGGGGCGTCTTCTGCACCAGCCACCAGAAGCCGAACAGCAGCCCGGCGGTGACCGCCATGATGATGATCTGCTTGTAGGCGAGGGTGACCTGATAGCCGTTGCGCTCCATCAGCACGATCACGTCGGGCACCATGGGCGGCAGCGGCTTGTTGCGCGGGCCCTGGGCCACCTGCACGAAGTTCGACAGGAAGATGGACATGCCGATGGCGGAGATCATGGGCGCCAGGCGGAACGAGCCGCGCAGGGGGCGATAGGCCACCCGCTCGATGGCCCAGCTCACCAGCCCGGTGAACACCATGGCCACAACGAGCGTGATGGCCAGGATGAGGAAAATGGAGCTGATGCCGATGACCGTCGTCAGAAGCAGCACACAGATGAGGCCGATGAAGGCGCTCACCATGAACACGTCGCCGTGCGCGAAGTTCACCATGCCGATGATGCCGAACACCATGGTGTAGCCGATGGCGATCAGGCCGTAGATCGACCCGAGGGTCAATCCGTTGATAAGCTGCTGGAGGAAGATGTCCATCCGCCGCTTGACCCCTCTGCTCTGGTGGCTCCGCCTACAAAATCATCGTGCATGATGTTTGGGCGAAGCGCGTTTTTTTAACTCATAACCCGCCCCGGCGGCCGACACAATTCTGACCTCAGCCGGCTCGCGGCTCCCCTTGCGGTGGCGGGGCCAAGCTTGGGCCAGCTGGGCGCGCATCGCAATGGAGCGGCCGGCCCGCGGACTTCGGGCGTGCCGGCCGCTTGCACTTTCGCTGCATTTCTGGGGACGGACGGGGGGTGCCGGGTCTTTTGCCTGCGGTGCAAGCGCAGCATGGTTGACCGAAAGTGAAACGCGGACCAAGTTGCCGGCGCTGCCGAGGCACAGATCGGCGGCAAGCCCGCCCGGTTCCGGACTCTTTCCGGCGGCCGGAGCAGCCAAAAACAGGCCGACGCGTTCCTTCGGAAATTCGCCGTCGCCGAGGGAGGATCTCACCCCGAGTTCCTCAAGCCATAAGCCGTCTGCCCCAGCCCATGACCTCCTCCATGCCCCGACGCATCAAGATTGACCCGTTTCTTCCTGCCCTTGTGGCGGTTGTTGTGCTTGCCCTGGTCTGGCCGCAGCCGGGGGTGACCGGGGGCTTTCTCCACGCGGACCGCGCGGCGACCTGGGGCATCGGCGTCATCTTCTTCCTCTATGGCGTGTCGCTCGCCACCCGGCGGCTGCTGGAGAGCGCGACCCGCTGGCAGCTGCACCTGGTGGTGCAGCTCGCCACCTTCGCGCTGTTCCCGCTGG
>NZ_JACBFQ010000006.1 GCF_021401125.1 Xanthobacter sp. NM-59 | reverse complement strand
CCCGTCTGCTTATCACCGCATGTTGCGTCACACGGTGTGCAGGGTCTCTCACCCCGCGAGATCAGAAACGGCATGAAAATCAAAGCACTCCTTTCTTTGATAGGGGCCCAGCGCACATGAATGACGTGGGGGTCATCGACACCTTCCTCAACACCTTCACCAGCTACATCGATTCCAGCTTCGGCCTGATCAAAGGCGAGGTGACAGGCTTCTCCTCCATCCTGATCGCCCTCGACATCACGCTCGCCGGCCTGTTCTGGGCCTGGAGCGCCGACGAGGATGTGATGCGCAGGCTGGTGAGGAAGACGCTCGCCGTCGGCCTTTTTTTGCCTGGATCATCGGCAACTTCAACGCGCTCGCGAAAATCGTGTTCGAGAGCTTCGCCGGGCAGGGCCTCAAGGCCGGCGGCTCCGCCTGAGAACGGACCTTGGGAAAGTCCGGTTCCGGCAGGAAGGTTCATCACCCACGTTCGAGACAACCACGTATCTCACCAGCCGCTCGGATGAAAAACTCTTTATCTGTGTTGGGGTATTTTAGCTGCGTCAGGAAATACCCATAACGGCTGGCGAAGACATCGTGGTCGCCAAATGCAGTCGCATAAGTCCACATCCGCGCTGCCATGATGAAGTCGCCGATCGGACCGGCCGCGGCATAGGCCGCGGTGTTTTCCCACGGTGCCGAGAAGTCCAGCAGCCACCCCTCACGGCACGCTCCGCCAAGAGGATGACTGAAGAGGCTGAGTTGGAGCATCAGCGGGGCGACGACGGAGCAGGCTTCACCCACGTCGCCGTAGACGGGCTATCGCCCGCTCCGACCAGGACATTGGCGGCGTGGAGCTCACTACGACGAAGCCTAACCCTCCTTGCGCAAATCGCCGGCCAAGGCGTCGGTGGAGACCGTAGTGAAGGACATGTGCCGACGGACACGGCGGCACTTCTCGGCCGAGGACAAGATCAGGATCGTGCTGGACGGGCTGCGCAGCGAGGACAGCATCGCCGAGCTGTGCCGCCGCGAAGGGATCGCACAGAGCCTGTACTACACCCGGTCGAAGGAATTCATGGAGGCGCGCTGGAGGCGCTCGATGGCTCCATGAGGCCCACGCCCATTGGGTCAAGATCGAGGCATCTTGTGATGCCGTCGCCGGCCCGGAGGAGCGGACGTCGGATCCCGGCAAGGGCTTTGATCAAGTGCAGTTCGATGACTAGCTCGATCGTCGTCGAAGAGTGACGCGCGGGATCGGCTAAGCTGCGGCACACGACGTCTGGTGTGCAGCCGTCGACGTCTGCCTCGACGAATGTGCGGCCATTGGCGCGTTCGCCTGGCATCAGACAGCTGCTTGCTTTGTTTCGGGACCCCTATTGGTGCATGGAGCTTTCGGCTTATTGGGCGATTGCAGCTCCTGCGGGCCGGCGATTGTCATTAGCCCCATAAATGGCGCCGGGCTCCGGCGTCCAAAGTCGCGCGGTGTCAGCGGCGGAGGACGGATGCTGCGACCTCTGGGGCGCCGCCGTTGGAAACTGGATTGCCTCCACCGCGCTCCACGGCCGCTGAACCGCCACCTTGTGTCCGCGCGCCTCCAGCAGCCGCACCGTGTCTGGAGAGAGGGAGTAGGGCTCGGCGTAGATCACGTCCGGCAGCCATTGATGATGGATGCGAGGGGCGTCCACCGCCTCCTGCACGTTCATGCCGTGGTCGATGACGTTGAGGATGGTCTGAACGACCGAGGTGACGATGCGCGGGCCGCCGGGTGAGCCCAGCACGAGAACGGGTTTGCCGTCGCGCACGAGGATGGTTGGGCTCATGGAGGAGAGTGGGCGCTTGCCCGGAGCGATGGCGTTGCGCGCGCCCTGGACGAGGCCAAAGGTGTTTTCGCCGCTGATCTTGGTGGTGAAGTCGTCCATGGTGTCGTTCAGCAGCACGCCCGTGCCGGGTGCCATGACCCGCGCGCCGAAATAGGCGTTCAGCGAGGTGGTCACGGCGACCGTGTTGCCTGCTGCGTCCGCCACTGAATAGTGCGTGGTCTCCGTGCCCTCATGGAGCACGACGCCGGCATCATCCAGCTTCGAGGCGTCGGCATGGTGAGGATCGATGCGCTGGCGGATGGCGGCCGCATAGTCCTTGGACAAGAGCCGATCCAGCGGATTGTCGCCGAAGGCGGGATCGGTCAGGACAAAATTGCGATCGATGAAGGCATGGCGCATGGCCTCGGCCATAAGGTGCACGGTGTCGGCGGCGCCGAAGCCGCTGTCCGAAAGCGGGTATCCCTCCAGAATGTTGAGGATCTCGCACACGGCGGTCCCGCCGGCGCTCGAGGGGGCGGCGGTCAGGATCTCGTAGCCGCGATAGGTGCATCGGACGGGGGGCCCCACACGGACCTTGTAATCCTGGAAGTCCTTGTCGCTCAGAATTCCGCCGCCGACAGCGCTCGCGGCGGCCATGCGGCGCGGGATCTCGCCATCATAGAAGGCAGAGACCCCTTGAGCGGAAATGGCCGCAAGGGTTCGGCCAAGATCCGCCTGGACCAGGCGGTCGCCGGCTTTCAGGGGCTCGCCGTCCTTCAGGAAGATCGCGGACAGGGTGGGGTCCGCGCGAAAATCCGCGGTGCCGGCCCGCAGAATGGCGGCATCGCCAGGGGAAAGAACGTAGCCATCTCGGGCCAATGCGATGGCGGGAGCCATCACCTCGGCGCGTGTCATGGAGCCGAAGCGCTGAAGCGCGGTGTCGAGACCAAGCACGGAACCAGGAACGGCAACCGCCCGCCATCCCCTTACGCTCGCACCGCGGATGACATTGCCGTTCTTGTCCAGATACATGTCGGCGCGCGCAGCGCCCGGGGCGATCTCGCGGAAATCGATGAAGGTCGATGTGCCATCGGCTTGCCGAACGACCATGTATCCGCCGCCGCCGAGATTGCCGCAGCAGGGATGCACCACAGCAAGCGCATAGCCCACGGCCACCGCGGCATCGATCGCATTGCCACCCTGGCGCATAATGTCGGCACCGACTTGAGCGGCAAGGGACTGCTCGCTGACCACCATGCCGCCTTCGCCCTCCACTGGCGTAGGCGACACGGCGTGAGCCTGCGGCGCAAAGGCGATCAGCAGGCATCCGAGGAAAGCGAAAGTGAGAATGGCGGTGTGATGCTTCATCAAGAAAGACCGTCAGCGGAATGTGATTCAGGTCGTGTTTTTAGGCCTGGGTGGTGACACTCTATTAGGCTCAGTTTTCCCAGCCGGTGAATACCGTTCAGTTTGGCCTGAGCTCGTGATTCTCCACCAGACTTGGGGAAAGTCCGTCGATGACGGAGACGAACGATGCGCGCCTCGCGGTTCACAGAGGAGATGGGTATTCGGTCCTGATCTCTCGACCTGTTTGCGGCCTTCCGCGGCGAAGCGGACCATCGGGGCCTGACCGAGACCGCTGTACCGCGGCCTCAAGAATGTCGCCTCTAATCCGGCATCGGCCAGCCGTTTTCGGGTTGGGGCAGGCAACAACTCCGGTCTCTGGGACCGGGGCAGCGGCGCCATCGCGCCAGGCCGCCTCGCTTGTTAAACGTCTGTTGTCCGGCTCCGACGCCGACGTCCGAAGCTGTGAAGGGTTTCGGATGCCGGCCCGATCGCGAGGGTGGGTCTGGGCGCGCGGGCCGGCGTCGGAAAGCCTCCAGGGGAGGAAACCGCGGTCCGACCTGCACGACGGTTGAGGTCTTCGCGGTGCTATGGGGATGAGGCCCGCGTCGACGGGGAAGATGCCGATCGAGGGGCGGATATCCGGGCACATGGTGGTGCCGACCCTCTCCGATCGTGTCCGGGGGGCGCGCGGCGGCGACATCTTTGCGGTGCCACGACGACGATGAACGCGGCCTTGCCGATGACAGAGAGCATGCGGCCCCGATGCCGGAGATGGCATGGCCTGCGACGAGAGCCTGATACCGGGGAACGGGAGCGGCGCTCATGAGCTGTCGATCCTGATGGGGTCGGCGGACCAGGTCCGCGGTAGTGATCCGCGAGCGAAGGTCTCGATGATGGTCATGAGGCCACCGCAGCAGCGGCACTGCGGCCGCTCGTCGGCTTTCTGCTGCTCAGCAGAAGACGCCGGGTGCGCGCTCTCAGTTTTCGCTTTGAGAAGCGCGCGGATCTTAGTGATGTTGGCGGCGCGGACCGCGCTGGCGAACAGGCCGTGGTGCCGGATGCGGTGGAAGCCGTTGGGCAGGACATGGAGCAGGAAGCGGCGGATGAACTCATCCGCCGGTAGGGTCATGGCCTTGATCCAGCCGTTGCCCGAGGCCTTGGCCCGGGCGCGATAGTCCTTCCAGCGGAAGGTGACTCCGTGGGCATGCATGGAGAGAAGCCGGCTGTTGGTGATCGCCACGCGGTGGGCGTAGCGCGACAGATAGGCAAGCATCGCCGCGGGTCCCGCGAAGGGGCGCTTGGCATAGACCGCCCATTCGGCGCGGCGCAGGGGCGCGAGCATCGCCTCGAAGGCAGGCGTCTCCGCCAGTGGTGTGAGATCGCCGAAGAAGGCGAGCTGGCCGGCGGCATGCAGCGCCCGGAGTCCGTCGAGAAACAGCCGCCGGAACAGGCGGGACAGCACCCGCACATGCAGGAAAAAGCGGGCCCGGCCGGCGATCCAGCGGGAGCCGTCGGCAGACAGGCTCCCGCCGGGCACCACGGCATGAATGTGGGGATGATGGGTCAGTGCCGATCCCCAGGTGTGGAGCACGGCGGCGATGCCGACAGGGGCACCGACATGCCTCGGATCGGCGGCGATGGTGGCCAGAGTCTCGGCCGAGGCCCTGAACAAGAGGTCGTAGACCGCCGCCTTGTTCTGATAGGCGATG
Source organism: Xanthobacter sp. NM-59 (assembly GCF_021401125.1). GTDB lineage: Bacteria > Pseudomonadota > Alphaproteobacteria > Rhizobiales > Xanthobacteraceae > Xanthobacter. The sequence continues at coordinate 278,186 of NZ_JACBFQ010000006.1, read as the reverse complement.
GCGCCGATCGCGGCCGGTAGGGTGACGACGAGATGATAATAGGGCACCGGCAGAAGCTCGGCCTGACGGGCCGCGAGCCAGTCCCGGGCCGTTGTCCCCTGGCACTTGGGGCAGTGGCGGTTGCGGCAGGAGTTGTAGGCGATCTCCACATGGGCGCAGTCGGTACAGCGCGCCAAATGCCCGCCGAGCACCGCCGTGCGGCAGGAGCGGATCGCCCACATCGCCTTCAGCTCGCCGCGGCTGAGATGCCCGGCATGTGCCTTCTCATAGGCATCGCCATGGGCGTTCAGGATATCCGCGACCTCGAGCGTAGGGCGCGCCATGGACCGGCACGGCCTATAATGGCGGCGGGGTCAGCAGCGAGAGCGGGCTCTCCACCTCGCGCAGGGTCTTCAGGGCGACGCGAGTGTGGACCGCCGTGGTGTCGAGCTTCCTGTGCCCGAGCAGCACTTGGATGACGCGGATATCGGTCTTGCGCTCCAGCAGGCGGGTGGCGAAGCTGTGCCGCAGGGTGTGCATGGCCACACGCTTGTCGAGCCGAGCGGCGGAGGCCGCCGTCCTGCAGGCCCGGTCGAGCTGGCGGGTGGTGATGGGCTGGCCGGGATCGCTGCCGGGAAACAGTCCGGCCCTGCGGTCGCCGCTCCTTCCACCAGCGACGGAGCAGGTCGAGCAGATCGGGCGCGAGCATCACGTAGCGGTCCTTGCGCCCCTTGCCCTGGTCGACCCGGATCAGCATGCGCGCGCTGTCGATATCGGCGACCTTGAGGTGGGCCACTTCCGGCACCCGCAGGCCGCAGCCATAGGCGAGGCTGAAGGCGGCCCGGTACTTGAGGTTCGGGGTGTGGGCGAGCAGTAGTGCCACCTCCTCGGCGGTGAGCACCACGGGCAGTCGTTCGGGCGTTGGGATGCGGGCTATCCGGTTGCCGAACCCCGCCCGGCCGAGGGTGATGTGGAAGAAGAAGCGCAGCGCCGTGCAGGCGAGGTTCATGCGGGCATAGCTGGCGCCGAGGCTGGCGAGATGCAGCTGGTAGCGCCGCAGGTCCTCGGGCTCGGCCTGGTCCGGCGCCCGGCCGAGGAAGGCGGTGAACTCGGCGACCTGACGCACATAGTCGCGTTTGGTATGGTACCCGAACCGGCGGATGGTCATGTCCTCGATCATCCGCTGCCGCAGCGGGCTGATGGCTGGCCGCGTGTTGGTGGGGTGCTCGGAAGCGTCCATGGGGCTCTCCAAAGGTTGAGAAACCCCCTGATCGTCCGCCCGCCTATGCCGGGTGCCACATCGAAAACATCCGCACGCCCGTCACGCAGGGCCGCTACCGCGGCAGCGGTTTAGTCTTCTGGCGCAAAGCTGACGTTGGTGACAGCGTGTGGAAGGAGGCCGGGTTGGGGCCGACTACGAAACGTCCGGTTCTGGTAAAGCTCGGCGCTAAACTGCCATTCGATCTTCTTGCCGAAGATGCCCCCTTGTCGACCCAAAGCGGCCAGGGGCCCCTTATCCGGGGTGCGGCGTAGGGGGCGCTTCCCATCCATAGCGACGTTGGCATACCTCGGCTTCCGCCGCCTCACGACGAACCAAACGGCTTGGCGAGGTCGCGGAAAGTGCAGGTTCGATCCACCCGGGTCGACATCGTCTTGGTGAACTGCACGGGTACGATGTTGTCGGTCGCGACCGCGGCTTTCAGCTTGATGTCTTCGACAGGGATTTTGGTTATCGACGCCACGGTCGAAAGGTTGGCTCTGAGGAAGTCGACACGATCCAGATTCTTCCGGATCGGAGTGCGTTTCTTGTGATGGGTACACATCGTTGTGTATTCGGCGAGACGCTCGCCAATTTCACTGATTGTCCGATCGAGAAGCCGCCCTTTGCATTCGATGGCCCAGGCCGTCCCAGTCTTTTTGTTCCAGGCTAGCACGTCCACGTCGCCCTGAAGTGGTCCCCGAAACCTGGACAGGGGGTTGAGCTTGGTTCGGCCCGACGGAAGGACGAACCCGATGAGGGGGAGGGGGAAGCGATATTCAGCGGAGTTCAAGGCGAAGGTGGCCCTGGGGGGCATCCGCGGCGAGCGGACGGTGGCTCAGCTGGCGGCGAAACACGGCGTCCACCAGGCCATGATCAACGCCTGGAAGAAACAGGCGGTCGAGGGCATGGCCGAGGTGTCCTCCGGCAATGCGGAAGCCGCCGAGGCCACACGCGAGGGTGAGATCGACCAAATCCACGCGAAGATCGGCCAGCTTGTGGTGGAAGGGGATTTTAGCGTCGGGCCTCCGGGCGCTGAGCGTGGGGGCGAGACGCGACATGATCGAACCGGATCACCCACAACTGCCGATCACGCGCCAATGCGCCCTGGTCGGCATCAGCCGGTCGGCATTCTACGGCGGCCCGCGGACCGAAAGCCCCGAGACCGTCGCCGCCCTCCGGGCGATCACGGCCAGTTCCTCGAGACGCCCTGGTGCGGCTCGCAGTCGCGCGCAAGCGCGTGCGGCGTCTCATGGCCCGCATGGGGCTGGCCCGCCATCTACCAGCAGCCGAAGAGCGCGGTGCGGCACCCCCAGCACCGCGTCTTCTCCTATCGCCTTCGGAATATGGCGATCGACAGGCCTGATTAGGTCTGGTGCGCCGATATCACCGACATCCCGATGCGGCGCGGGTGCCTGACCTGGTCGCCATCATGGACCGGCACAGCCGCAGAGTTCTCTCCTGGAAGCTCTCCAACACAATGGAGGCAGACTTCTGCATCGAGGCGCTGGAGGAGGCCTTGTCCCGGTTTGGGCGGCCCGGCATCTTCAATACCGACCAGGGCAGCCCGTTCACCAGCCCGCGCTTCACCAAGGTACTGCTGGAGGCCGGCGTGCGGATCTCCCTGGATGGCCGCGGCCGGTGGATGGACAACGTGTTCATCAAACGCCTCTGGCGGTCGCTGAAATACGAGTGCATCACCCTCAATGCCTTCGAAACCAGTTCCGAGGCTCGGGAGGGGATTGGCAGGTGGGTCACCTGCTGCAATCGCACGAGGCCCCACTCGGCTCTCGGCTGTAGAACGCCGGAGGAGGTCCATACGGCCTGCGCGAGATCAACATGGCGGCGTAACCCACGCCAGAACCAAGCTTAGAAAAGCCGCCAATCTCTCTGCGGAATGGGCACCACCTCAATCCTCGATGGTCCTGTCATAGCCGTGCTCGAAATGCGTCTTGATGAGATTCCGCTGTTGCCAGAACTATCCCAACACGAGGGGATGTGCCGATCATGAATTCAGATGCGCCTTCTATCATAGCGCACGCTGATATCGCGAATTTAGATGATCTCTTTCATTTCATCGCGAGTAAAACAGAAATACAAAAATTTGAGCGCTGAGGGATGGTGGAACCCAGCCGTTACAAAAATAGTCTTCAAGAGCGAGGGGGTCGCGCTTATTGCGGTTCCACGTTGAGTTGAATATCTCCGATCTGGGTGTTCGCCGTCGCCAAACATCCGAAGGTTCGCCATGCCGAAGATGTCCTCACCGTGGGCGTGCAAAGCGCTGGCCCAGAGTGAGGATGCTGACGGAAGAATTTGAGGTCTTCCTGTTCGAGCGCGATGTACGGTGCGAGTCTGATGGTGGCAAGATCCCGTTTCGTTGAGGTGGTAAGCCCGACGGACTCATTTTTGCCCTCCGGCCAAGCTGATCGTGGCTTGAGGAGCATTCGGGAGTGATCCTTCCGAAGCCTTAGCGGGACCATGCCTCCCAGCCAAGGAACAGGATGCGGGCGGCCGAACTCGTTGACTTGATCAGCCACCCTATTTCTCTCCACGCCGGCGGGATCTACCGCTACCCGCGGTTATGCTTTCGGCGAGGAAGCGTGCTTCAGTGCGTGCCATGCCTTCTCGCTGGCTGCGTCAAAGGCCTTGCGCGAGTCCGCCAGCGCCGAAGCCAATATCGACCAGGATTCTTCGCCCGCCTGCTTCAGCTCACGCAACCGGGTCTCAGCGACTTGGGCATCCGCCTGCATCTGAGCGACCGCTGCGTCCACGCCGGCGCGCTTTTCGGTTGCGATCTTGGCTGCAGTGTTAAGAACCATATCCGCCGCCTCGCGCCAGTTTTTCACCTGGGCTTCGGCCATATTCCCAAACGCTTGCTGCTGCCGCGAGACTTCCTTGCCCGCGGCATCGAAGTAGGTCTCGATTTCCGCCTCAAAGGCACTCCAATTGGCTTCGAGCTGCTCCCGCGAGGTCTGAAGCGCACTCTGGCCGCCTTCGGCCTGCGCCTTCATCTGCGCGCGGAATTCATCACGGCGACTTTTCAGGTCGGAGATCAGCTGATCAACCCCCGTCTTAGCGTCTGACCGAATCTGGCTGGCCGTGGTTTCCAGCGCCACCAAGGTGGCATCCATCTCGTCGAGCCGTTGTTTGGCCCAACTCACAAACGCATGCGCATCAGCACTTTCCGACATCATGAGCTCCATTCGGTTTTGATAGTTCGATCATTGCGACAAAGCTGCGGCTCGCCTCGGCTTCGAAACAGACTGCGAGCACCGTCAGCCATTATAATTTGCGATCTTCAAGCTTATCGAAATAGACTCCGGAGATGCGCGTGGACATATCCCGCGCGGTCTTCGTCGATCGCGGGTTTTGTCATTTTTCTACGATATTACGTATAATATTCAATGAGAGGCCGTCACTGCCGCAGCCTCAAAGACCTGTAGCATTTCCAGTAGACGTGAGTGGCTCTTTCCGGATGGTGAGGGCCCGAGGCGCTCGATCAGCGCAATGACCTTAGCGGCGTTGCGAATGTCGCCTTCTGCGGCTCGCCCCAAAAGACGTGGAATGGCTTCGACCGCAGCCTGAAAATCCAATTGCATAAGAGCTGCCTGCCGCCGAATGACTTTACGAAAGACGTCCGGTGCGTAATCGCGTACAGCAGGAGCCAATTCAATCGCGAGATTGAATTGGCGCTCGTCAACCTGCAGATGATCCTGTCCCACATAAACGAGCGCCCGAATGCCGGCCTCGAGAAGACCGCCTTGTTCAATTTCGGTCCGCAGGTCAGCCAGTTGCTCGCGAACGAAGGCTTTATGCTCCGGCGAAACGCCGGGAAACGGCCGAACGGGCTCGCCCCGGTGCGCATCGAGCCCGGCGAGCGCCGTGGTCACCGGTGAGCTATAGACCCATTCGAACCACTGCTCGCAGGCGGTATCCCGAATGTCCCGCCAAGTATTCAGCGACGTCACGATGGCTTCCGAAAAGCTCTCCTGCATCTTGAGAAACAGGTTGTCCGGTGCCGCCGGGCTGCGATGCGCACGGATATCGGCCGCCGCTTTCTTCACCAGTTGGGCCATCGGACTGCGACTCGACCAGAATTCATATGAGATCCGCAGCGGGTGCAGCCGGCGAAGCGCGTCGGCGGACTGCGACGTGGTCACCCCGCGAACCCAGCGCTGGGCGAAATCGCGATACAGACTCAAATTGATCTGTGAGATCCGGTCGACCGCGGCAAAGCGACGGTCGCTTTCGGGGGCTGGTGCGACAATTGCTCGAACGTCATCGAGTGTCCGCCGTTCGATAGCCATGACGAATTGATCCGACTGACCATCGGCTTGCTGCGCCCCGTCCTGGATCACCGCCTGATAGAGCCCGGAGGGGATCAGGTTGATGAGTTCGATGTTGGTGGCAAATTTCTTATGTTCCTTTCGGCCTACTGCGCCAGAAACAAAAATGCCAAGGTGCCCGATGCTGTCATGGAGAGCGTAGATGATCGTCTGATCGTGGCTCAGGACATCGCTCTCATTCTGATAAAGATCCGTGACCCACCCGAGAGCCTGGGGTGGCGGCGTAATATTGTCGCCATTCGAGCAGAAAACGACGATTGGTGATCGGATATTGCGCAGGTCAATCCGGATCCCGTTAGACGTAACGAGGCTAGAAGTCGACAGCTTGTTACCTATGAACAAATTATCGACGATATACTGGATCTCAGCACCGTTTAGGAGAACGTGGCCACCCCAGTATTTTTCGAACCCGAGATAGCGGGACGCTTCTGTGTCGATATTCGCGTAGAGGTTGTAGCTCTTCTTCCAGAACGTATTGGCGGGGTCCAGGTTTTCGAAGTTCTGCACGAGGCTCGCGCCATCGAAGCGTCCATCACCAAGATCACTGGCAAGGGCCGTCAGCCAGCTGCCACCCAGCATGCCACCAGCGTAGCGCATAGGATTCTTGCCCCTCCACCCGGCCCAATAGGACACCGGAGCGCCTGCCACGATGATCGGCCCGAACAGGTCTGGGCGCATGGCTGCGGTCATCAGAACCTGCCAGCCCGCCTGGCAGTTTCCAATGACCGCGGGCTTCTCGCAATCGGGATGAAGAGCGATGACCTTCTCGAGAAAGGCCGCCTCCGCGAGCATCACGTCTTCCACCGTTTGGCCGGGTTCCGGATTGGGCGTGAAGCCAACGAAGTAACAAGGATGCCCGGCTTCGAGTGCGGCCCCAATCTCGCTATCGGCCTTGAATCCGGCAATGCCCGGCCCGTGGCCGGCGCGGGGATCAATGACGACGAAGGGCCGTTTGCCGGCCTGCACAGGGTGATCCGGCGCGGGGGTAATGCGCACCAGACCGTAATTCACCGGGCGTTCAAGCTCACGGCCGTCCAGAACAAGCTCGGAGGGGAAATTGAGTACATTCGGCACCGCCTCAGCCAAGTGCGTGCGGTATTGGTCACCCCGCTGGCGCCGGACGTCGGCATAAAGAACGGCGCGTTGGGCGGCATCCACGGCGTAGGCCTGCCCCGCTGTGATCAAGGACGAAAAATCCGCCGCCATTTTGGAGAAAATCCCGAAGGGCTGCTCGTTCATGGTCCTTGACCTTCTTGGTGGGGGCGGCAGCGCCCCATTAAGGCGCCTAAACCTTTGGAACGCTCAGCGGGCGGTAGCCGCCGAGGCAAGCTTCGAGCGCCAGCCTTCGAACAGCGCGGTATTGTCATCCCAAAGATGCTTCATGGTCTTCTGGGTGTAGGTCGCGCTCAATTGGAGCGCCGCTGCGGGGTCGTTGCATTGTGAGATCTGACGAACGAAGCTGGCCTGCTCTTCCAGCCGATCTGCAAAGAGATTGAGCGCGGCGCTCCAGCCCGTGCCGAATCCCTGAACAGGCGCCGCGCTCCAGGCCTTTACCCAAGGCAGGTTGGCGTAGCTCGCAAGCGTCGCATCCATGGCAGCCGTCTCCGAGGTCATAGCTTCGGTCCTTTCAGATGGGGTGCGGCGGCGCGAAACCCTGTCCGCCACCGCGACGCAAGATTGACAACGCGTGTTGAGCAAATCAAGATGTTTTTTAGAAGTTGAATGGGCAGAGAAAGTCGGGAGGCGCTGATGGCTCGATCGACGGCGCTCGCTGCTGCGGCGAAGAAAGAACAGATCCTGCAGGCAGCAATCCTGCGGTTTGCGCGGCAATCCTATGAGGACACCACACTCCGGGCGATTGCAGCGGACGTGGGTGTCGATGTTGCGCATGTGCACCGCTCCTTCGGCTCCAAGGAGAGCCTCCTGATGGCTGCAGTGCTTGCCACGGCTCAGCCGGAGCGGTTTCGCGGCGAGACCCGTCAGGGGTTCGTGACCAAACTCGTCGATGAGGTCTTCGAGCAGGATGCCGCGCGCGCCCATGAAGAAGTGGGGCCGCTTGACATCTTCATGCGCTCGCTGACCAGCCGGGAGGCGTTGCATGTCATGCACGACGGATTGCTCACGGAGCTGATCGTGCCATTTGCCGAGATGATGGATCCGCCGTCCACGCGCCGGGCTGCGCTGATGGTCGCGTTTCTGGTGGGAATCGGTGTGCTGAAGGAGGTCCTCGCCATCGAGCCGCTCCGTGAAAAGGGGGATGGAGAACTTCGCAAGCTCACCATAGAGATGCTGGAGCAGTTGATCGGCGACGATCCGTCGGTGAGCGGGACATGAGGCTACCAGCCCGCGAGACGGTAAAGTCTCGTGCCAGCGCCTTGCACGCGGCGGGGTGCTGTTCCGATGCATGCCGCGATTTGGACAGGATAAGCCGGCAGGCGGCCCATTGGCTTGGCCCCGGCGCAGGAGGATTGACCATGCCTGTGAACACCGCTCGGCGTTTCGCCGGCCGCGGATCCGCGCGCGCCGTCCAGCCGCGTCGGTACCTGTCCTGCAGCATGCTGCTCGGATTGGCGTTGATGGCTGACATATCCGGCGCCGGGCTCCTCACCGGGCCCGCGCAAGCCCAGCAGAGCCAGCCTAATCGGGTCGACAAGGCTAAGGCGGCGGTGGAGACACTCATCAACCGCCTGCGCGGCAGGGACATGCCGGAAGGGATTGTGAAGTCGAACGGGCGGATTGAGGCCACCGAGGTGGACGTATCGGCTAAATATCCCGGCCGTCTCGCCACCGTGACCGTGAACGAGGGGGACAACGTGACCGCCGGCCAGGTGGTGGCCACCATCTCCTCTCCCGAGACGGAGGCCGAGCTGCGCGGCGCGCAGGCGCAGCTGATGAAGGCCAAGCAGGCGCTGGCCGAGGCGCAGGCGCTGATCGCCCAGCGCAAGAGCGACCTCGACTTCACGCGCACCGACTATGATCGCGCCGTGGCCCTGGTCGCGAAGGGCTTCATCACCCAGCAGGTCGCCGACCAGAGGCGCAATAAGTTTGATGCGGCTGAGGCGGCATATGTCGCGGCGAACGCTCAGCGCGACCAGGCCGATTCCGAGATCAAGGCCGCGCAGGCCAATGTCGAGCGCCTGCAATCGGTGCTGGTCGATCTCACGCTGGTGTCGCCACGCAGCGGTCGGGTGCAATATCGGCTGGCGCGTGCCGGCGAGGTGGTCGCCCCCGGACAGCGCGTCCTCACCATCCTCGACCTGAACGACGTCTACATGACCATCTTCCTGCCGGCGGATCAGGCCGGCCGGCTCACCTTGGGCGATGAGGCGCGGGTGATCCTGGATCCGCTGCCGCACTACGTGTTCCCGACCACGGTGAGCTTCGTGGCGACGGAAGCCCAGTTCACGCCCAAGAGCGTGGAAACCGCCGAAGAGCGGGAGAAGCTGATGTTTCGCGTTAAATTGCAGGCGACCCCGGAGGTGCTGAGCAAATACTATCGTCAGGTGAAGACCGGCGTGCGCGGGCTCGGCTTCGTGCGCACGGATCCCAGGATCGCCTGGCCGGAGGATCTCCAGGTGAGGCTCCCGCAATGAGCGGTTCCGCCGTCGCCGCCAGGGTCGAGGGCATCACGCACCGCTACGGCAAGGTTGTCGCCCTCAATGATCTCACGCTCGAGATTCCCGCCGGCTGTATGGCGGGATTGATCGGGCCCGACGGCGTCGGCAAGTCCACCTTGCTGGCGCTCATCGCCGGGGTGCGGAAGATCCAGGCCGGCACGGTCCTGGCGCTCGACGGCAACATGGCGGAGGAGAACCATCGCAGGCAGAGCTACGCCCGCATTGCCTACATGCCGCAGGGGCTGGGACGAAATCTCTATCCGACCCTCAGCGTCTTCGACAACATCGACTTTTTCGGCCGGCTGTTCGGCCAGGGCGCGACCGAACGGCGCGCGCGCATTGCCGAACTACTGGCGGCGACCGGCCTCGATCCGTTCGCGGACCGGCCCTGCGGCAAGCTTTCTGGCGGCATGAAGCAGAAGGCGAGCCTGTGCTGCTCGCTGATGCACGATCCCGACCTATTGATCCTCGACGAGCCCACCACCGGCGTCGATCCGCTGTCGCGCCGCCAGTTCTGGGAGCTGATTGACTCCATCCGTGCCCGACGACCGCTCATGAGCGTCATCGTCGCCACTGCCTATATGGACGAGGCGAGCCGCTTCGACTGGCTCGCGGCCATGGACGATGGCAAGGTCATTGCCCAGGGCACACCTGCTGAAATCCTGAAACGGGCGAACAAGAGCACGCTCGACGACGCCTTCATCGCCCTGCTGCCCCCCGAAAAACGCGGACAGCATCAGGATGTGGTGGTGCCGCCGCGGGTGGAGGAGCCGGACGCGACACCGGCGATCGAAGCCGACGGGCTGACGCGGCGGTTCGGCAATTTCGTCGCGGTGGATCATGTGAGCTTCCGCATCGGGCGCGGCGAGATCTTCGGCTTCCTCGGCTCCAACGGCTGCGGCAAGACCACCACCATGAAGATGATGACGGGGCTGCTGCCGGTGAGTGAAGGCTCGGCCAAACTGTTCGGCAAGCCCATGCTGGCGGACGACGCGGCGGCGCGCGAAAACGTCGGCTACATGTCGCAGGCCTTCTCGCTCTATGGCGAGCTGACGGTCCGCCAGAATTTGGAGCTGCACGCGCATCTCTACCACCTGCCGGAGGACCAGATCGCGCCGCGGATCACCGAGCTGCTGGAGCGGTTCGATCTGAAGGCCGAAGCGGACGCCAAGCCGGAAAGCCTGCCGCTCGGCATTAAGCAGCGCTTGCAACTCGCCGTGGCGGTGCTGCACCGGCCCGCCATGCTCATCCTCGACGAGCCCACCTCGGGGGTCGATCCGGTGGCCCGCGACGCCTTCTGGCGCACGCTCATCGACCTGTCGCGCAACGACGGCGTCACCATCTTCCTCTCCACCCACTTCATGAATGAGGCCGAGCGCTGCGACCGCATCTCGCTGATGCATCAGGGCCGCGTACTCGCGGTCGGCACGCCCAAGGCCCTGGCCGAGGCGCGCGGCTGTGCCACCCTGGAAGACGCCTTCATCTCCTATCTGGAGGAAGCCGGGGGCGCAGCGGACAAGAAGCAGCAGGAGCCCTCGGTGCCGGCGCCGGTGGCCGCACCGCCATCCACGGAAGGGACGCAGCGGCATGCCTCCTGGCGGTTCGATCCGCGGCGGCTGTGGGCCTACGCACGCCGCGAGACCATGGAGCTGCTGCGCGATCCAATCCGCCTGGCATTCGCCTTCATCGGTCCCCTCGTCCTGATGTTGGCCATGGGCTACGGCATCACCTTCGACGTGGAGAACCTGAAGTACGCCGCCTTCGACCAGGACCAGACGCCGGAGAGCCGCCGGCTGCTGGAGAGTTTTTCCGGCTCCCATTATTTTTCCGAGCAGCCACCGATCCGCTCCGAGGAGGAGTTGGAACAGCGCATGCGCAGTGGTGAGCTTGCCCTCGTGGTGGAGATCCCGGCCGGCTTCGGCCGTGACCTCACCAATCTGCGGCCGCCCGAGGTCGCCTTTTGGGTGGATGGCGCCATGCCGTTCCGGGGGGAGACCGCGAGCGGCTATGTCTCCGGACTGCTGTTGCGCTACGTGAAGGACCTCGCCGTCGAGCGCCTCGGCCCCAATGCCGTCTCCAGCGCCTATCTGGGCAGCATCAATATAGAGAACCGCTTCCGCTACAATCCGGCGTTCAAGAGCGTCTTCAGCATGGTGCCGAGCGTCATCGTCATCATGCTGGTGCTGATCCCTGCCATCATGGCGACCATCGGTATCGTGCGTGAGGTGGAGACCGGCTCCATCGCCAATTTCCGGTCCACCCCCATTACCAAGATGGAATTCCTGCTGGGCAAGCAGTTTCCCTATGTGGTGGTCGGGATGCTGACGTTCATCCTCCTGGTGATCATGGCGCGGCTTGTGTTCGGGGTGCCGGTGAAGGGGTCGTTCGGTGCGCTGGCGTTCGGAGCCCTGCTCTATGTCTTCGCCACCTGCGGCTTCGGGCAGTTCATCTCCACCTTCACCCGGACCCAGGTGGCCGCGGTGTTTGCCACCACGGTGCTGGCGGTGATCCCGGTAGTGAATTTCTCCGGCCTGCTGGTGCCCGTCTCCTCCCTCACCGGCACCGGCCGGCTCATCGGGCTCCTGTTTCCGGCGGCCTGGTTCCAGCCGATCAGCGTCGGCGTCTTCACCAAGGGGTTGGGCTATTCCGACATGTGGCTCAACGCGCTGGTGCTTGGCCTGTTCGCGCTGGCCTATTTTGTCGGCGCGCACCTGATGCTTCGCAAGCAGGAGAGCTGAGATGTCGCTCACGGATCAGGCGAAGCATGAGCCGACGCCGCCCGCGGCCGAAACACCGTCCCGCGCGGATCATCGGGGCGGAGCGTTGTGGTGGCACCTCACCAACGTCTACCGGCTGACGATCAAGGAGCTGCGCAGCATCCGCGCCGATCCCATCATGCTGGCGCTGGTCGCGTTCTCCTTCACCATCGCCATCTATGCCGCCGCCACCGGCGCCTCGACGGAGGCGACCAACCTCTCCGTCGGCATCGTGGACGAGGACCATTCCGACCTGTCCCGACGCATCGCCGCGAGCCTCACCCCGCCCACCTTCAAGCCGGCGGTGGAGATCTCCGTCGGCGAGATCGACCCCGCGCTGGATGCGCAGCGCTTCATCTATGTGATCGAGATCCCGCCCCGGTTCGAGCAGGATGTGCTGGCCGGTCGCGAGGCGTCGGTCCAGATCAATGTCGATGCCACGGCTGCCGCCCAGGCCTTCAACGGCATGACCTACATCCAGAACATCATCCTCAACGAGGTCGCGCGCTTCATCGCCGGCCGCGAGGTGGGCGGCAGCATCCCCATCAAGGTGGTCACGCGCTCGAAGTTCAATCCGAACTTCAAGTCGAGCTGGTTCACTTCGGTCATGCAGATCATCAGCAACCTGACCATGATCACGGTGATGCTCAGCGGCGCAGCCCTCATTCGCGAGCGCGAGCAGGGCACGGTGGAGCATCTGCTGGTGATGCCGGTGGTGCCCTTCGAGATCATGTTCGCGAAAGTGCTGGCCAACGGCATCGTGGTGCTGGTGGCCACCGGCCTGTCCCTGGTGCTGGTGGTGGAGTGGTGGCTGAATGTGCCGATCGCGGGCTCGCTGCCGCTGTTCCTGGCGGGCGCCTGCGTCTATGTGTTCACGGTGGCCTCGCTCGGCATCGCCCTGGGCACGGTAGCGACCACCATGGCCCAGTTCGGCCTGCTCTCGATCCCCGTGCTGCTGGTGATGATGCTGCTGTCGGGCAGCACCACGCCGCTGGAAAGCATGCCCGTGTGGCTGCAATACCTGATGCGCTTCATCAGTCCGACGCCCCATTTCGTGATCTTCGCCCAGAACGTGCTCTATCGCGGCGCCGGGGCATCCATCGTCTGGCCGCAGATCCTGCCGACGGCAATCATCGGAGCGCTCTATTTCATTTTCGCGTTGCGTCGTTTCCGCAGGGTTATCTTCGCGGGGTGAGGTCCGGCCATTTGGCTGGCGCGGAGCTTCGGGATGCCCTCGCGGGGCGGTCCCGTGAGCGCCCGTGGGGTCTTCACGAAGAACCCAGCATCCGGTCCCGGCGGATCCGGCGTGCGGGGCTCAAGGGTGCTGATCCCCCACCCTACGGATCCTCGGGCATTGTCGGCGATGGCGGAAACCAGCCGGGGCCATGTCTCCACCGGAAGATCATGCGCCATCCCGTCAATGACCAGCAGCGCGGCGCCGGGGATCACCTCGGCTGCCTCCCGTCCTGCCGCGACGGGAAGCAGCGGGTCAGCGGCGCCGTGGACGACAAGCGTGGTGACGCGGACGGTGGCGAACTTCCGTCTTCTGTCGCCGGTCGCGAGCAGGGCCAGGTTCTGGCGCGCCATTCCGGCGGGGTTCAAGGCCCGATCGTAGCAAGCCGTGAGAAACCGGCGTGCGCGGTCGTCTTCCATCGGAAATCCCGGACTCCAGATCCGCCGCCAGATGCCCAATTGATGCTCGATATAGGCCTCTCTGCCTTCAGGCGGCGGTGCAGTGAGAGCGGCGATCGCCTCGGCATTTCCCGGCAGCGTGGCGGGGTTCCCGGTGTTCGACATGATCAAGGCCAGGCTCAGGACCCATCGATCACAGCCGGAATGCGCCGGCCGCATCGTCGGCGCAAAGCCTCCGGTGAAGCCCAAACACATCTGGGCGCTGCGCACCCGCTGGCAGATCGGCAATCACGTACGAGATCTCGCCATGTTCAATCTGAACAGCCCCTTGATGCGCTCGCGCATGCCTTGGAAGGTGACGTAGAGCATGGGGATGACGAGGATGCCGAACGAGCTCGCCGTGAGCATGCCCATGAACACGGGCGTCGAAACGTTCTGGCGGGCCATCATGGAGGCGCCGTTGGCCCACACCAGCGGCACGAGGCCGAGGATGAAGGCGATGGACGTCATCATCACCGCCCGGAACCGCAGCTTGGCCGCGTTGGCCGCCGCCTCCTTCAGCTCCACCCCGTGCTCGCGCTGCTCCTTGGCGAACTCGACGATCAGGATGCCGTTCTTGGCCGCGAGCGCGATGAGCACCACGAGGCCGATCTGGCCATAAAGGTCGAGGGTGATGCCGAACGCGACCATGCCGGCGAACGCGCCAAGCACCGCGACGATCACGGAGAGCAACACCGGCACCGGGATCACCCAGCTCTCATAGAGTGCCACCAGGAACAGGTAAGCGAACAGCAGCGCCAGCGCGAGGATGATGCCGGTCTGCCCGCCGGCCTGCTGTTCCTGGTAGGACGTTCCGGTCCATTCCAGCGCATAGCCGGCCGGTAGCACCTTGGCCGCGACCTGCTGGAACGCCGCCATGGCGGTGCCCGAGGCAACCCCCGGCGCCGGCGACCCGTTGATGGTCACCGCGCGGTAGTTGTTGTAGCGGGTGATGACGGCCGGCCCGACGATGGTCTTCAGCTCGGCGATGGACTGAAGGGGCACCATGGCGCCGTCTTTGGCGCGCACATAGATGTCCCACAAGGCAGGAATATCGCGCCGATTATCCACATCACCCTGCACCTTGACCTGCCAGGTGCGGCCGAACAGGTTGAAATTGTTCACATAGGAGCCGCCCAACGTGGCCTGCAGGGCGGTGAACACATCGTTGATGCCCACCCCCAGCGCCTGGGCCTTCTCGCGATCGATATCGAGATAGAGCGAGGGGGCATTGGCGGCATAGGTGGTGAACACGCGGTTCAGTGCGGGATCCTGGTTGGCGGCGCCCACGATGGCGTTGGAGATGGAACCCATGGTGGCAGGGTCGGCGCCCTCCAGGGATTCCACCATGGCCTCGAAGCCGCCGGAGGTGGACAGGCCAATCACAGGCGGCAGGTTGAACGGCAGGATCATGGCCGAGCGGATCTGCTGCACGCCGCCGAACACCTGGCCAATGATGACCTGAACCTTGTCGAGAGCCGCTTTGCGTTCCTCGAAGGGCTTCAACTGGATGATCATGAAGGCGTTGTTGCTGGCGGAGAAGCTGTCCAGCAGCGAAAAGCCGATGACCGATGTCACGTTCTCCACCTGGGGCAGCGCGCCCACCAGCTTTTCCACCTGGCGCACGGTGTCGCTGGTGCGCGCGACCGAGGCGCCATCCGGCAACTGCACGTTGATGAAGAAGGCGCCCTGGTCCTCTTCGGGCAGGAAGCCGGAGGGCGTGATCTTCGCAAGGCTCAGCACCCCGAAGGCGCACACGGCGACAATGGCCAGCGAGAGGATGGACAGCCGCAGGGTCTTGCGCACCAGGAAGGCGTAGCCGTCGCGCAGATTGTCGATGCGGCGGGAGATGAAGCCCATGATACCGCGCTTCTCCCCGCCATGGCGCAGGAACACGGCGCACAGGGCCGGCGACAGGGTCAACGCGTTGAGCGCCGAGATCAGCATGGCCGCGGAGATCGTCACCGCGAACTGGCGGAACAATTCGCCGGAAATGCCGGGGATGAAGCCGATGGGGACGAACACCGAGAGCAGCACCAAAGTGATGGCGATGATGGGCGCCGTCACCTGCGCCATGGCCTTCTTGCTCGCCGCGGCGGGGGAGAGCTCGGGCTCCTCCTCCATCACGCGCTCGACATTCTCCACCACGACGATGGCATCATCCACCACGATGCCGATGGCGAGCACCAAAGCGAGCAGCGACACCGTGTTGGCCGAATAGCCAAGGGCCAGCAGCACGGCGAAGGTGCCGATGATGGAGACGGGCACGGCGATGATCGGGATGAGGGTGGCGCGCCAGTTGCCGAGGAACAGGAACACCACGGCCGCGACCAGCATGAACGCTTCGATCAGCGTGTGGATCACCGCATCGATGGTGTCGTACACGAAGTCGGTGGAATCATACATGATCTGGGCCTTGAGGCCCTCGGGCATGCGGGACTGAAGGCTCTTGAGCTTGGCGGTCACCGCCGAAGACGTCGTGAGTGCGTTGGCGCCGGGGGCCAGATAGATGCCGATGGCCACAGACGGCTTGCCATTGAGGCGGTTGACCGAATCCTCGTTCTGCGCGCCGAGCTCCACCCGCGCCACGTCCTTCACCTTCAGCACCGAGCCGTCGCGGTTCGCGCGCAGCACGATGTCGCCGAATTCCTCCGGCGTGGTGAGGCGCCCCTGCGTCTGCACGTTGAGCTGGAACTGCTGGTTGTCCGGCACTGGGCGCGCGCCGATGCGGCCCACGGGGGCCTGCACGTTCTGCGCGGAAATGGAGGCGATGACGTCGGACGGCACCATGCCGAGGCTGGCGAGCCGCTCCACATCGAACCAGATGCGCATGGAATAGTTCATCTGTCCGAACAGGGAGGCTGAGCCGACGCCCGGCGTGCGCGCGAGCTCGTCGATCACGTTGATGACCGCATAATTGGTCATGAACAGCGGGTCATAACGCTCGTCCGGACTGCTGAGCGTGATGAACTGGAGGATGGAGGAGGACTTCTTCTGCACCGTCACGCCCAGCGCCTGCACGTCGGCCGGCAGCTGGGAAAGCGCGGTCTGCACCCGGTTGTTGACGTTGACGGTGTTGATGTCGGGGTCGGTGCCGAGGGCGAAGGAGACGGTGAGGGTATAGCTGCCGTCATTGCCCGAGGTGCTCTTCATGTAGAGCGCCTTGTCGACGCCGATCACCTTGGATTCGATGGGCTGGGCGACGGTCGCCTCCAGCACCTCCGCCGAGGCGCCGGGGTAGGTGGCCGTGACCGAGACCTGCGGCGGCACGATATCCGGCAGCTGGGCCACCGGAATACGCATCAGGGCCAGGGCTCCGGCGATGGAAATGACGATGGCGATAACGATGGCGAGGCGGGGGCGGTCGATGAAGATGTCGGAGATCATCGCTGTCACTCCGCTTTGGCGGTCTGCGCCATGGCGGCCTGCGGATCGACAGGCGCGTTCGGTCGTACCCGCTGCACCCCTTCCACGATGATCGTTTCGCCGGGCGAGAGGCCTTCGATGACACTGGCCTTGCCCGCGGTGGACTGGCCGAGCTTCACGCGGCGGACCTGCGCGGTCTTGTCCGCACCCACCACATAGACGAAGTCGCCTTGCTGGTCGGTCATCACGGCCGCCCGCGGCACCGCCAGCACCTGCTGTGGCTTCACCGCCTCCAGGACCACGCGGACGAACTCATCATTGTAGAGCTCGCGCTGCCCGTTGCCCCGGACCGGGTTCGGGATGCGTCCGCGCACGGTAATGGAATCGGTCGCTGCCGCCACGTTCACATCAATGAAGTCGAGCTGCCCCAGTTCCTCGTAAAGTCGTCCATCGGGCAGCCGCAGGCGGAGGCGCAGTCCCCCCTCGGCGCCGCCTTCCGCGGCGTGCTCCTGCTGCAGCTCGATGAGCTTGCGGGTGGGCACGGGAAAGGTGACGTACATGGGGTCCTGGCTCACCACGCTGACCAGAGCGCCCGATGAGGGAGACACCACGTTGCCCACCGTCACCGCCATGCGGCCGATGCGCCCGTCAATGGGAGTGCTGATCTCGGTGTAGTCGAGGTTGATCTGGGCAATCTGCAGGGCGGCCTTGGCGGATTGCAGCTGGGCCTGCGCCGTGCGCTGGCTGGCCACCGCATTGTCGAGGGTGCTTTGGGAGCCGGTGCCGGACTTTTGCAGCTTGTCGGCACGATCGAAGGTGAGGTTGGCGTTGTCGAGCTGGGCCTGGGCCTGCGCCACTGCAGCTTGCTTGGCAGCCACATCCGCGGCGAAGGGGGCACGCTCCAGCCGGAACAAGAGATCCCCTTTCTTGACGTCCGTGCCTTCCGTGAACAGGCGCTCTTCCAGAAAGGCGGTGACGCGGGCCACGGCGTTTAGCCGCTCGATAGCCTCAATGCGGCCATTGAACTCGGTGGTCGGCCGAACGTCCTCGGGCGCCACGGTGGCGACGCCGACCGCCGGAGGCCCGCCGCTTGGCATTTGCGCGAGGGCGGGGACGGGCATGAGCAGGGAGCTGCCGAGGAAGATGGCGACGAACGAGGAGCGCATGGCTTGAACCTTTCTCGATGGCTCATATACATACATTATGATTGTTTGTAAATTGGTGGGGGGACGGGTGTGGCGCTACGGTGGCGCTCGGCCGCCGGGGACAGTATTGCTGCCGCTCGCACGATCAGAAGCGCAGGCCCATTGCCTGGCCCAGTTGGTTGCGGAGCCCGCAGCGAGGTGGCAGTCAGCAGGGAAGCCGGCGCGCCAAACACGGGTGACGCCCAGGTGGGGGAGGCGGTACGCGGTCATGAGGCGAACCAAGGAGCAGGCGGCGGAAACCGGGCGCCAGATTCTCAAAGCCGCCGAAGCCCTTTTCCTTGATGTGGGCTACGACAACGTGCGTCTTGAGGAGATTGCGGCGGCTGCGGGGGTGACGCGCGGCGCCGTGCATTGGCACTTCAAGAACAAGCAGGGCCTGCTGCTGGCCCTGCAGGAAGAGGCCCAAGCCCCGTTTCACGAACTGGCCGACCATGTCGCGGACGAAAATGGCCCAGCCCTGCTCCTGCGCTTCGACAAAGCCATATCCGAGATGTTCTCGGCTCTGGAGGGCGATCCGCGCCAGAAGGGGCTGATCCGCGTGCTGATGCGTCTCGATCTTGGCCTGTCGGACCAGGAGGACAACGGCGGCAGCACGTTCCGTGAAGAGATGAGATCGGCCCTGGAACGGATGTTTCAGGTGGTCGAACGTGATGTCGGGCTGCGAACCCCCTGGACGCCGCAGACCGCCGCTGCCGCCTTGGGCATCACCATCAGCGGTCTGGTGCTGGAATGGGCGCTCGGCAAGGACAGCTTCCGCCTCGCGCCGGACGGTCTGCAGCTCATCCGGACGATGCTGGAAATGTGGATGAAGACGCCCAGCGGCACAGCAAACATCGCGGCGCCTGCGCAGAGCTGACACCGTTCTGGCATCAATCCGGTACAATCGGCCGATGGCGCCTGCGTTCGGCCACGGACGCGCAGCCGCACCTCCGCCGTGCACTTTACGGGTCGCTCAATCCGAAGAGCTTGGCTCCGGCGGAGCGGATACGGCGCTGCATGCACGACTCGCCGCGCTCAGGGGCGCGGGCTCGGAGCGCCTCGACGAGGTGCCTTTGCTCTTCGTCCGCATCCTTCTTCGGCGCGGCGCGGGGCACCGATTCGACATGCGCATCGAAGGCGGCATTGCCGTGCGCCCGCGCCTGCGACGGCCTCTTTCTGTCGCCTCCCAGGAGGCAGTTCAATGGATCGGACGGAGCTGGCCTGCTTGCCATTCTTCAGGCGCGGCAACTGCGATCCGTACCGGCCTTACCTCATTGCAACGTCGCCATCTCCATGTGCTGGCATCCGGGGACGAAACACCTGGCGTACTGTCGGGTCGTTTGGCACCGGGCGAGATCGCCGCCCATCTTTCACGATGCGCCCAGCGGGCCGGTAATGTGGCGGGTCTCAATTCGGGCTTGGATCGCGCGGGCGACGCGGTTTTGGGCGTGGAAGACCCCTGGGGGAGCCGTCAACTCTGAGGATCACCTTTCGGGGTCACGCGCTGCGCCGGCGGGTGGCGCGTCGTGGCACCGTTCGCGCGGCGTTGGAGTTTTCCGGAGGCCCGTGGGGTGGCTGGCCATCACGGGGCGCCGCGTCGTCTCAGCGGATGATGGTGCGCACTGAATATCGGCTCGCTGGATAGAGGTTGGCCGAGATCTCGAAAGTCGCGCCGGTGTCGGTCACGTAGCGGCGCAGGACCAACAGGGCGGCGGACTCAGGCTCGGCCGCAAGCAGGCCCGCAATGGCGCGGGGCAGCGTGGTGGCCTTGATCTCCTGCTCGACATAATTGAGCTTGAGGCCATGCGTTTCCATACAGAGCTCGTAGATGGCCTGATGGGCGCCGCGCACTGCCTGCCGGTCCAGCGGAAAGGCCGAGGGAATATAGATCTCGGTCCAGCACAGAGGGGAGCCGTTGCTGCGCGTATGGCGCACGCCGGCGATCCGCAGCCACCGCTCGGTCGGGGGCTTGGGCTCAACGTGTTCCATGACGAATGACGGTCGCCGCACGAAGCCGAGATAGCGCACGTCCAGGGCGGTGTCCCCGACGAAGCCGAACAGGCCGCTGGTGTCGCGCAGCGTGTGCGCATAATGGGCGAAAGGCGTGGAGGCGAGCACGGTTGTGCCCGCCTTCTGCCGTCGGCCCAGCAATCCCTGCTCAGTCAGGGTCTTCAGCGCTTCGCGCACGGTATGGCGGCCGACATCGAACCGCGCCTGCAATTCATGCTCGGATGGAAAGCGGCCGCCCACAGGGTAGGTGCCGTTGGCAATTTCCTGGGCGAGGATCTCGCTCAGTGTCTTGTGGCGCGGTTGCTGCACGGGGCTGAACCATCCGAACAAATGAAGAGGCGGCAGGCCACGGGGCAGCGACCCCGCGCCGGTCCACCTTTTCTCGCAAACCTTGGCGCCGGGTTCAACTGCGAGGCGCGACAAGGCTACGTCATATTATCCGAATGATATGTTCGCTCATTGGCGATATGGAAAAATAGTCCGAATAAAAAGTGATGGCCCGCGTCTATGGCCGGCCTTGCGTGGTTGACAGGAGCGCTTGCTCGGATAAAGTTCGAACAAATAGGCGCAAGCGCCACCAGGGAAGAAATCGCCAATTATGCTCGAAACCACGCTGGAGGGCGTGCGCGTTCTGGACATCACCCAGAACGTCGCGGGTCCGTTCTGTACCCAAATTCTCGGCGACCTTGGCGCGGAGGTCATCAAGCTCGAGCGGCCGGGCCGCGGCGACGACACCCGCGAGTGGCGCCCGCCGGAAGTTGGCGGCCAGTCGTCCACCTTCCTCGCGCTGAACCGCAACAAAAGCAGCATCTGCGTCGACATCGCCTCCGCCGAGGGCGTCGAGATCATACGCGCGCTGGCGGCGCGGGTGGACGTGGTCGTGCATTCCATGAAGCCCGGCAGCGCCGAGCATCGGGGCATCGGCTATGATGATCTGCGCACCCTCAACCCCGCTCTTGTCTATTGTGCCATCAGCGCCTTCGGCCAGGACGGCCCATTGAGCGCCCTGCCGGGCTACGACCCGCTGATGCAGGCCTTCACCGGCATCATGAGCACCACGGGCAATGAGGGGGACGACCCGGTGCGGGTGGGGGTCTCCCTCATCGACATGGGCACCGGCATGTGGGCGGCGTTGGGCATCCTGAGCGCGCTCATGCAGCGCGCCCGCACCGGCGCCGGCACGCTGGTGGAGGCCAGCCTGATGGATACCGGCATCAACTGGATGGCGGTGTTCATCGCCAGCTTTCGTGCCACCGGCCGTCTGCCGCGCAAGCTCGGCTCCGCCATGGCGATGACCGCGCCTTATGAGCTGTTCCCAGCGGCGGATGGCCATGTGTTCATCGCGGCCGGAAATGACGGCCTGTTCGCGCGGGTCTGCGCCGGGCTTGGCGCGCCGGGCCTGGCTTGCGACCCGCGCTTCATCACCAATCCCAAGCGGGTGGAGAACCGGGCGGCGCTGCGTGAAGCGCTGGGCGCTCATACAAGCACCCGCCCCGCCGCCGAGATCGTCGGCCGCCTGCGCCAAGCCGGGGCGCCGTGCAGCGAGCTGAATACCGTGGCCGACATGCTGGAGCATCCCCAGGTGCGGGCCGCCGGCATCATCGCCAACCTGCCGGTGGCGCAGGCGCCCGATCACCAGGTGGTGGCGCTGCCGTTCAAGGCGGGCGGGCGGCGCAGTGGGCGCCTCGCCCCGCCGCCCGGCCTTGGCGCGGATACTTCGCGCGTTTTATCCGACCTCGGCTTTGGTGCCGAGGAGGTGGCTGCGTGGCGTGCTGCCGGCATTGTCGCCTGACGGGTTTCCCGCATTCCAGAAAAATCAAGCAGAGCCGGCCCATGGACTTTGACTATACAGAAACCCAGCACGACATCCGCGCAGCCGTGGCCCGGCTTTGCGCCGGCTTCGGCCCGGACTACTGGCGCCAGAGTGAGGAAGAGGGCGCTTATCCGGAGCGGTTCGTTGCCGCCATGACCGAGGCGGGCTGGCTCGCGGCGCTGATCCCGGAGGAGTTCGGTGGCGCCGGCCTCGGCGTTCTGGATGGCTGCCTGATCCTCGAGGAGATCAACCGTTCCGGCGGCAACGGAGCCGCCTGCCACGCCCAGATGTACACCATGGCCGCCGTGCTGCGGCACGGCTCGCCGGAGCAGAAGGCGGCCTATCTGCCGAGGATCGCATCCGGCGCGCTCCGGCTCCAGGCCTTCGGCGTCACAGAGCCCGATGCCGGGTCCAATACGCTGAAGATCAAGACGTTCGCAAGACGAACGAATGGCGGTTACATCATCAATGGCCAGAAGATCTGGACGTCGCGTTATCAGCAGTCGCACATGTACCTGCTGATCGCGCGCACCACGCCCTATGAGGAGGTGGCCCGCAAGACCGATGGCCTGACACTGTTCCTGGTGGACATCGCCAAGGCCGGCGCGGCGCTGCGTGCCACGCCCATTCACACCATGATCAACCACCACACCAACCAGGTGTTCATCGACAACCTGGAGGTTTCCGACGCCGACCGGATCGGCGAGGAGGGCAGGGGCTTCTATTACCTGCTCGACACGCTGAATTCCGAACGCTTGCTGGTGTCGAGCGAGGCCATCGGGGACGGCAAGTGGTTCGTGGAGCAGGCGGCGCGCTATGCCGGGGAGCGCGTGGTGTTCGAGCGGCCCATCGGCGCCAACCAGGGCATCCAATTCCCCATCGCCCGCGCCCACATGAACCTGCAGGCCGCTGAGCTGATGCGTAACCGGGCCGCTGCGCTGTTCGACAAGGGTGAGCCCTGTGGTTCGGAAACCAGCATGGCCAAGTATCTCGCGACGGAAGCCTCGTGGGAGGCGGCGGAAGCCTGCATGACCACCTTCGGCGGCTTTGGTTTCGCCAGCGAATACCACGTCGAGCGCAAGTGGAAGGAGGCCCGGCTGTTTCGCACCGCGCCTCTCTCCAACAACCTCATCCTCGCCCAGGTCGCCCAGCACGCCCTCGGCATGCCCCGCTCTTATTGAGGACGCCGCCATGAATGCCTGCGGTCCCGCGGCGTCCGGCGCCATGCCGGCTGCGTCCTCCGTCGACCGGAACCTTGCTGCCTTCGTCTGCGAGGCGGCTCCTCCGGAAACCGCGCGCCGGCATGCGGTTTCGGCCATCCTGGATACCCTTGCCGTCATGGTCGCGGGCGGCGGCGAGCCGGCGGCGCGGCGTCTGCGGGCAGCCCTGACGCCGGCGCAGGGGGAAGGCGCGGTTGCGTCCCTGTGGCATGCGGAAGCTTTCCGCGCCGAGGATGCCGCGCTTCTGTTCGGCCTTTGCAGCCATGTGCTGGACTATGACGATGTGAGCATGCTCACGGTCTGCCACCCAAGCGCACCGGTACTCTCGGCGGCGCTCGCCGCGGTGCCGCTGGACACGGTGTCGGGCGCGGCGTTCGTGGACGCCTTCTCGATCGGCACCGAGGTGCTGATCCGGGTTGGGCAGGCCATGGGCTTTCGCCATTATGCCCTCGGCTTCCATGCCACGGCGACGCTGGGCACCCTCGGGGCGGCGGCCGCAGCTGCCCGACTGATGCGGCTTGACGCGGTGCGCACCGGCCATGCCTTGGCCATCGCGGCCAGCCTTGCCGGCGGCCTGCGCAAGAACTTCGGCTCCATGGTGAAGTCGCTCCATGTGGGCATTGCTGCGGCAGACGGCATTCGCGCCGCGCGGCTGGCGGCGACGGGCATCGAGGGGGCGGCCGCTCCGCTGGAGAATGAAGGCTTCCTGCATGCCTTCTCGGGCGGTGAGGTGGACCATTGGCCAGATGGCCTGGGTCTCGGCGTCCCGTTCGCCGTGGACGAGCCGGGCTTCGAGCAGAAGCGGTATCCATGCTGCTACCTGCTGCACAAGATGATCGAGGCCACGCTCCGCCTGCGGCGGGAGGAGGGCATTGACCTCGGCGATGTAGCGAAGGCAGTCGTCACCATGCCCCGGGGCGGCACCAAGCCGCTGATCCATCCGTTCCCGCGCAGTGGCCTCAACGCGCTGTTCAGCGGCCCGCACGCGGTGGTGGCGGCGCTTCATGACGGCTCGATCAATCTCGCGAGCTTCACCGACGCGGCGGTGCTGCGTCCGGCCATCCAGGCGCGGCTGAAGGACGTGGAGCTGGTGGAGGCGGGGCCCGAACTGAGCCGGGGCGGAGACATCGGCGCGGCGCCGGTTTCCGTGCGCCTTCTGCTCACCAATGGCGCTGAGGTCAGCCGGGAGGTGGTGGCCTCCCCCGGGTCACGGCAAGACCCGCTCACCCGCGCGCAGTTGCAGGACAAGTGGCGCGATTGCCTTGCCCGTGGCCTGCCCGGTCTCGGCGCGGATGTCGCGGAGCGACTGTTCGCCGAAGGGGAGGGCCTGGCGGAACTGCCGCAGGTCGCGCCGTGGCTCACGGGCCTCCGGGGCGCGTGAAGGTTATCCGGGCGGCGCCACGGCGCCTCTTTCCGCGGAGCGGGACCATGACGAACGATTATGAGACCCTGAAGCTTGAAGCCCTCGGCGAGCATGTGGTGCAGGTGACCTTGAACCGGCCGCAGGCGCGCAACGCGCTGAACACCCAGATGGGGCGTGACCTTGTGACCCTGTTTGAGGCGGTGCGTCTCGATCCCGGCCGCTGGCGCGCCATGGTGCTCACCGGCGCCGGGGAGGAGGCCTTCTGCGCCGGTGGCGATCTCAAGGAGCGCCGCGGCATGAGTGATGCCGCCTGGGCGAGCCAGCACCTGGTGTTCGAGCGCATGGCGCGGGCGATCCTCGATTGTCCCGTGCCCCTCATCGCGGCGGTGAACGGCGCGGCCTTCGGCGGTGGCTGCGAGATCGCCAGCGCCTGCGACTTCATCTACGCCGCTGACACGGCCCGTTTCGCCTTGCCGGAAGTGAAGCTGGGCATCATGCCCGGCGCCGGCGGCACCCAGACCGTGCCCCGCGCCATCGGCGAACGGTGGGCCAAGGAGCTGATCCTGACGGGTCGCCCGTTCTCGGCGCGCGAAGCCCAGGCCATGGGCCTCGTCAATGCCTGCTTCCCGGTGGCCGAGCTGCTGGCGGCCGCGCGCGCCACCGCGGCGACCATTGCCGACAACGCCCCCATCGCGGTGCGCCAGGCCAAGGGCGCCATTCATCGCGGGCTGCAGATGTCCCTGGCCGACGGGCTCGCCTTCGAGATCGAGGCCTATAACCGCATGGTCCCCACAGAGGACCGGCGCGAAGGGGTGCTCGCCTTCAACGAGAAGCGCCGGCCGCGCTTCGCCGGCTGCTGAGGAGAAAACCATGGCTGAGTTTGTCGCCGTGCGCGAGGTGGGGCTGCGGGATGGCCTGCAAATGGTGGCATCGGTGCTGCCGGCGGAGCGCAAGCTTGCCTGGTGCCGTGCCGAGCTGGCGGCAGGGGTGCGGGAGATGGAGGTCACCTCCTTCGTGCCGCCCCGGGTGATGCCGCAATTCGTGGATGCGGACGAGGTGGGGCAGGGGGCGCTTGCCCTGCCGGAACTGAAGGCGTCGGCGCTCGTGGTGAATCTGAAGGGCGCGCAGCGTGCCTTCGCGGCGGGCTTCAAGCATGTGGGCTATGTGGTTTCGGCCAGCGAGGCCCACAGCCGCGCCAATGCCCGCCGCTCCACCGACGATGCCGTGGCCGAGTTCGTCCGCATCCGCGAGGCTCGCGACGCCCATCCGGGCGGTGCCGGAATCGTCCTGTCGGTGGCCATCGCCACGGCGTTCGGCTGCACGCTCCAAGGTCCCGTGGCGCCAGCCCGGGTGGTGGCGGTGGCAGAGGCCCTCCTCTCTGGCGGCGCCGAGGAGATCATGCTGGCCGATACGGTGGGCTATGCCGATCCCGCGGGCGTCGGTAGCTTGTTCCGCGCGCTCTCCAAGGTGGCCGGGGGCACGCCGCTCTCCGCCCACTTCCACGACACGCGGGGCTTGGGGCTTGCCAATGTGTGCGCCGCCCTGGAAGCCGGGGTGCGGCGCTTCGATGCTTCCCTCGGCGGCCTCGGCGGCTGCCCGTTCGCCCCCGGTGCCACTGGCAACATCGCCCTGGAGGACACGGTGTTCCTGCTGGAACGGCTGGGTTTCGACACGGGCATCGATTTGCCGGCGCTGCTGGCGCTGATGCCCACGGTGGCGGCTTGGCTGCCCAGCGAGCGGTTCGGCGGTGCGCTGGCCCGCGCCGGCCTGCCGCGCACTGCTCCGGCGCCCGAGCTGGTGCGGGACGAGGCCCGCGCGGGCGTCTGCGCCTGATCTGAACGGCACCGGAGCCGGGGCCTGAGCCGATGGGGCGCCAACCCCTTTTTCGACAGTGAGCCTGCATTGCCTTCCCGTGCTTCCCGTTGGTGGGAGCGTTGGGGCGGCCGGGCGCAGAACGACCTGAGAACGATCTGCCGGTGTGCCTGGAGCGGCTCCAGGACACACCGGCAAGCGCCGCCCAAAGGGCCTCGCGCAACGCAATGAAAAGCCGCAGGGAGAGGAAACATGGGCACGATTCGAGCGATGTCTCAGAGGTGGCGGCACCGTGCTGCCGCGGCGCTGTTGGGCGCGGTGGTTGCGGTGGCGGGCGCGGGCCAGCCCCAGGCGGCGGAGCAGACGGAACGGCCGGTGAAGATCGCCTACAACCTGCCCAGGGAGCATGCTGTCGGCACCTATTTCGAGGTGCTGGCCCGCGAGATTGCGACGCGCACGGCACACACCTCGGTACGTCTGATCCCTCAGACCTTCCCCGACGGGCAGCTTTATAACGACACCCAGCTCCCCGATGCCGTCAGCACCGGCGCCGTGGATATCGGAATGATCAATCTCGGTTTCATGGCCGGAAAGGATGCCGACGTGCTGCGCATCTGGGCGCTGCCGTTCCTCTATTCCTCCTGGGAGGCGGAGTGGAATGCGGAGGATAGTGCTGCCTTCCGAAAGGTCTTCGACACGCAGTTGCGCAAGTACGATCAGGAAATGCTGGGGTGGGTGCAGTATGGCTCGATCGAGATCTATGCCAACAAGCCCATCCACAAGCCGGCCGATGTGAAGGGCCTGAGATTGCGCGCCTTCGGTGTTGATTCCACCACGCTGCTGCGCGACCTCGGCGCCGCGCCGGTGACCATGAGCTCGCAGGAGGTCTACCAGGCGATGCAGCGCGGGACCATCGATGGCTTCTCCACCGGCCCTTCCACGGTCATGGATCGCAAGCTTTACGAGGTCAGCAAGTTCGGCACTGATGTGGGCCTGTCCTACATTCCCTTCATCGCCACCGCCAATGCGCAATGGTGGGCCGGCCTTCCGGGGGATGTGCAGCAGGCGGTGCTGCAGGCCTCGGCGATTGCCACAAAAGCGGCGCGCGATCAGGCCAAGGCCGATGATGCCAGGCTGAAGGCGGAGCTCGCGGCCAAGGGCGTGACCATCTACACCCCCACCCCCGAGGAGCGCGCCCAATGGGTGGCGGCGGCCAAGTCCCGTCAGGAAGAATATCTGCGCAAGACCGGGGCGGCGGGTAAGCAGCTCCTGGACGTTATCGCGGCCGAAAACGCCAAGGCATCGACCCGCTGAGGTTCTGACCCGCGCATCAGAAGAATTCCAGGGGATTGCCAATGTCGAATCTGATCCGGGTGCTGGTGGGCATCCAGCGCGCCTGCCTGTGGCTGGCGTCGCTGGTCCTCGGCCTGCTGCCGCTCATCACTTTCTACGACGTGATGATGCGCTACCTGTTCCACGCGCCCACCATATGGGCCAGTGAGGTTTCCCTCTATCTGCTTCAGTTCCTGGTGTTTTTCACCCTCGGGGCGCTGGTGCTGGACGGCAGCCATGTGCGCGTCACCTTTTGGATCGAGGGGCAGACGGGGCCGCGGCGCGCGTGGGCGGAGGCTGTCACCACCGCTTTGATCCTGCCCTATGCCGGCATACTGGTGTGGTACGGCGGCCTTTATGCCAGCAATGCCTTCAATCGCGGCATGCTCTCGCCCACCTTGCTGGAGATCCCGCTGTGGCTGCCCTACGGCCTGATCCCGGCCGGGGGCCTGCTGCTCGCACTGGGGGCGCTCACCAAGATCATCATGATTGCGAGGGACCCGGCCGCCTATATGGGGCTGGCCCATGGCCGGGGAGAAGCGGCATGATTTCGTTCGGTGTCATCGCCCTTCTGCTGGTCGTGGTGCTGGGCTGCCTCACCCTCGGCGTGCCCATCGCATTCTCGCTCGGGCTCGCCGGGGTCGTCACCATCCTGGTGGCGAGCGGGGAGCGGTTTCTGGTGCAGCTTCCGCTCACCCTTTACCGGTCTCTTTCCGACCCCATCATTCTCGCCATTCCGCTCTACATCCTGATGGGCGAGATCCTCTATCGCGGCAAGGTGGGCCAGCAATTGTTCGGTGTCGCCAATGTCTGGCTGCGCCGGGTGCGCGGTGGCACCGGGGTGGCGGCGGTGGCGGCGTTCACCTTCTTCGCCGCCATCGTGGGTTCGAGCATGGCCTCGGTGCTCACCATCGGCAAGATCGCCATTCCGGAGATGCGCGCGCTGGGTTACAGCAACCGCCTGACCTACGGGCTCTCGGCGGTGGGCGGCGCGCTGGGCATCCTCATTCCGCCGAGCATCCCGCTCATCATCTATGCCTCGCTCAGCAATGCCTCGCCGGGCCAGCTTTTCACGGCGGGCATCATCCCCGGCCTGCTGCTGGCGGGGCTCCTGGCGGTCTGGGCCGTCGTCGCCGCACCGTCCATGGTGGCGAAAGATGAACGCTGGTCGCTCGGCGAGGCCATACGGCTCACGCTGGGAAGCCTGCCGGATCTCGCGCTACCTGTGGTCGTGCTGGGGGGCATCTATCTCGGCGTCTACACGCCGACCGAAGCCGCGGCGGTGGGCGTGGTTTATGCCGTGCTGCTGACCATGGTGGCCCGGCGGACGGTGACGCTGAAGGACCTGCCGTCCATCCTGGTCGGCGCCACGCGCTCCAGCGCCATGCTGCTGGCCATCGTCATCGGCGCGCTGGTGCTGGGCTCGGCCCTCACCCTCATCGGCCTGCCGCAGATGCTCGCCCGTTCGGTGACGGAAGCGAACCTTTCGCCCTGGATCGTCCTGCTCGTCATGAACCTGATCTGGTTCGCGCTGGGCTGCTTCCTGGAGGTCATTTCCATCCTGCTGATCACCGTTCCGGTATTCTACCCGGTGGCCATGGCGGTGGGTTTCGATCCCATCTGGTTCGGAATCATCCTGGTCATCAACATGGAGCTGGCGGTCATCACGCCGCCGGTGGGCATGAACCTGTTCGCCCTGAAGACGATCTTGCCGAATGAGCGGCTGGAGGAGATCGCACGGGCGGCTGTGCCCTCCGTCTCCATCGTACTTCTTGCCCTTGCGCTGGTGTGGATCTTCCCGCCCCTCGCGCTCTACTTGCCGGGGCACTGAGAGGCGACGGTAAAACTCCAGGCCCCCCCGGGTGGGGCCTGGAGCAGGACGAGGGCGCCTTATCCCACCCGAAATAAAGATAGGGGCGTGTTGCGGCCACAAGTGTCGCTCCCGACAGGCAATGTATCACTCCATCGGCAGGGCCGTATTGTACTTTACCTGCTTGAGCGCGAAGCTTGACTTGATATTGGCGACACCCGGAATCTTGGAGAGATCCCGAACGATGAAGCGCTGAAGTTCGCTGATATTGCGCACCAGGACCCGCAGGAGATAGTCGCTGTCTCCTGTCATCAGATAGCACTCCATCACCTCCGGGCAGCGGTCCATCCGAGACTCGAAGGTGTCGAGGGCCTGCTCTGCCTGGCGCTCCAGCGTCACCTGAATGAATACACTGATTTCGAGCCCAAGAGTTTCTGGCTGCACTAGGGCCACGTAGCGCGAGATCACGCCGTCATGCTCCAAGGCGCGCACACGCGCCAGGCAGGGCGATGGCGACAAGCCAATCCGTGACGCCAGTTCGGCATTGGTGAGCTTCGCTTCGCGCTGCAACTCACGGAGAATTCTTCGGTCTGTCGCATCGATGGGCCTGGGCGGCATAATCTGCCTCACAAAATATATGATGCAGCATTATATGCCTATAATCGACAGTATCATCAATACATAAAGCAACATCTGCGGCGCCTGACGGGTTAGACAGGGGACGTCCGAGAGGCGCCTAAAGCACAAATCAGAGGAAATGCTCAATGATCGTCGAGCCCGGCCAGGATCCGGATCCCGTCGAGACCCGCGAATGGGTGGAGGCGCTCAATGCTGTCATGGACGCCAGTGGCGGCGCGCGCGCCCGCTTCCTGATGAGCAGGCTGGAGGAAGAAGCCCGTCGGCGTGGCGGCATCGGCCTCAGCCAGCCGTTTTCCGCCTATCGCAACACCATTCCCGTTGAGCAGCAGGGCGCCTATCCGGGCGATCTGGAGACCGAGGAGAAGCTCACCTCCATCATCCGCTGGAATGCGCTCGCCATGGTGGTGCGGGCGAACCGAGCTTATGGGGAGCTGGGCGGCCACATCGCCTCCTACGCTTCTGCGGCGGAGATTTTCGAGACCGGCTTCAACCATTTCTTCCGCGCGCGGACACCTGAATTCGGCGGCGACCTCGTTTATTTCCAGCCCCATTCGGCGCCCGGCGTCTATGCTCGGGCATTCCTGGAAGGTCGGCTGAGCTCGGGCCATCTGGCCCGCTACCGGCAGGAGGCCGGCGGCGGTGGCTTGTGTTCCTATCCCCATCCCTGGTTGATGCCGGACTTCTGGCAGTTCCCCACCGGCTCCATGGGCATCGGCCCCATGAGCGCCATCTATCAGGCGCGCTACATGCGCTATCTGGAAGGGCGCGGCCTGGCCGACACCGCGGGACGCCATGTGTGGGGCGTGTTCGGCGACGGGGAGATGGACGAGCCGGAAGCCATTGGCGCGCTGACGCTGGCGGCGCGCGAGGGCCTCGACAACCTCACTTTCATCGTCAACTGCAACCTGCAGCGGCTCGATGGGCCGGTGCGCGGCAACGGGCAGATCATTCAGGAGCTGGAAGCGCTCTTCATCGGTGCCGGCTGGAACGTCATCAAGGTGCTGTGGGGCTCGCAGTGGGATGCCCTGTTCGCCCGCGACACCGATTGCGTGCTCCTGCGCCGCTTCGCGGAGACGGTGGACGGGGAATACCAGAACCTCGGCTCCAAGGATGGCGACTATAACCGGCTGAAGTTCTTCGACGTCGATCCCGCGACCCGTGCCCTGGTGGCGCATATGACGGACGCCGAGATCAATGCGCTGAAGCGCGGCGGCCACGATTTCCGCAAGCTCCATGCCGCCTTCGCCGCCGCCAAGGCCAACAAGGGCAAGCCCACCGTCATCCTGGCCAAGACCAAGAAGGGCTATGGCATGGGCGGGGCCGGCGAGAGCCGGATGACGGCGCACCAGGCCAAGAAGCTCGATCTCGCCGCGCTGGTGGCGTTCCGTGATCGGTTCGGCCTGCCGCTGTCGGAGGCGGATCTGGCGGAGCTCAAATTCTACCGGCCTGCCCCCGACAGCCGCGAGATGCGCTACCTCGCCGAGCGGCGGGCGGCGCTCGGCGGCTTCCTGCCCGCGCGTGCGCCCAAGGCGCCGGCCGGCACCCGCATCGCGGTTCCCGCGCCGGCGGCCTATGCCAAGTTCGCCTTGGAGTCCGCCGACAAGGAGATGTCCACCACCATGGCCGCCGTCCGCATGCTGGGCGGCCTGTTGAAGGACAAGGATCTCGGCCCGCGTATCGTGCCCATCGTCGCCGATGAGGCGCGCACCTTCGGCATGGACAATCTGTTCCGGCAGATCGGCATTTACGCCCCGCAGGGCCAGCTCTACGAGCCCGAGGATGCCGGATCCATGATGTTCTACAAGGAGGCCAAGAACGGCCAGCTCCTGGAGGAGGGCATCACGGAGGCGGGCGCGCTCTCGTCCTGGACGGCGGCGGCCACCTCCTATTCGGTCCATGGCGTGCCGACGCTGCCGGTCTACATCTATTATTCCATGTTCGGCTTCCAGCGGGTGGGAGACTTGATCTGGGCCGCGGCCGACCAGCGCTCGCGCGGCTTTCTGCTGGGCGCCACGGCCGGGCGTACCACGCTCTCGGGCGAGGGGCTGCAGCACCAGGATGGCACCAGCCACCTCATCGCCGCCACCGTGCCCAACTGCCGCGCCTATGACCCCGCTTACGCCTACGAATTGGCGGTGATCCTCGATCACGGCATGCGGCGCATGCTGGCGGAGGAGGCCGACGAGTTCTTCTACGTCACGGTGATGAACGAAAATTATGCCCAGCCGAACATGCCCGAGGGCGTGGCCGAGGGCATTCTCAAGGGCCTCTACCGCCTCACGGCGGGCGAGGGCGCGGGCCCCAGGGTGCGGCTCATCGGCTCGGGCTGCATCCTCAACGAGGTGATCGCAGCGGCCGGGATCCTGGCGCGGGAATTCGGCGTCGCCTCCGACATCTTCAGCGCCACCAGCTATTCGGAGCTCGCCCGCGATGCCCAGTCCGTGGAGCGCCGTAACCGGCTGGAGGGGCCCGGCAGCGCCCATCGCTCCCATGTGGAGACCTGTCTAGCCGGCGCTGCGCCGGTGATCGCGGCCACCGATTATGTACGCGCCGTGCCGGACATGATCGCGCCTTATGTGCGGGCGCCTTTCGTGGCGCTGGGCACTGACGGTTTCGGGCGCAGTGCCAATCGCGCGGACCTGCGGGCCTTCTTCGAGGTGGACCGCAACTCCATCGCGCTCGCCGCCATCGATGCCTTGGTGCGGGCTGGCCTCGCACCGGCCGAGTTGCACACCCGTGCCATCGACCATTTCGGGCAGAACGCCGGCGCGCCCGCGCCCTGGACTGCGTGAGGGGGCGCGAACATGAGCCAGACGATTGAATTGCGCGTTCCCGATATCGGGGACTTCAAGAACGTGCCGGTGGTCGAGCTGTCGGTGCAGGTGGGCGACGTGGTCGCCGCCGACCAGACCGTGGTGATGATCGAGTCCGACAAGGCGACCCTCGATATTCCCGCCCCCACGGCTGGGCGCGTCATCGCGCTCAAGGTGGTGGAGGGAGATCGCGTGAGCACCGGCAGCGTGCTGATGCTGCTGGAGGCTGTCGCCAGCGCGGAACAGAAGGCCGCGCCAGGGCTTCCCCCGGTGCCGCCGGCCGATGCCCCGGCTCCGGCTGTGGCCCCGGCGCCAGCGCCCACCGCCGCGCCGGCAACGGCGGCTGCGGTCGGAATGCCTGGGGGTAGGGCGTCGGAGGGCCTGCCGCCGCACGCTTCCCCCGCGGTGCGCAAGTTCGCGCGGGAACTGGGGGTGGATCTGGCGGCCGTCGCGGGCACGGGGCCGCGGGGGCGCATCACCCGGGAGGACATCCAAAGCGTGGTCAAGGCCGCGCTGCGGGCGCCCGAGCCCCTGTCGGCAGCTGAGGGCACGGGCATCGGGATCGACCTGCTGCCCTGGCCGAAGGTGGACTACGCCAAGTTCGGGCCCATCACCTGCGAGCCCCTGTCGCGGATCAAGAAGATCTCGGGTCCCAATCTGGCGCGCAATGCCACCATCATTCCCCATGTGACCAATTTCGAGGATGCGGACATCACCGACCTCGAGGCGTTCCGCAAGACGGTGAACGCGGAGCTTAAGGACGGGGTGAAGCTCTCCATCCTGCCCTTCGTGGTGAAGGCCTGCGTGGCGGCGCTGAAGGCCTATCCGGCGTTCAACTCCTCGCTGGATGGCGATGCCCTGGTGCTGAAGCAATACTACAATATCGGGGTGGCCGCCGACACGCCCGAGGGCCTGGTGGTGCCGGTGGTGAAGGCCGCCGACAGCAAGGGCATCCAGGAGATCGCGGCGGAAATGGCGGACCTTGCCGCCGACGCCCGCGCCGGGCGGTTGAAGGCGGCCGACATCCAGGGCGCCACCTTCACCATCTCGTCCCTGGGGGGCATCGGCGGCACCAATTTCACCCCCATCATCAATGCGCCGGAGGTGGCGATTTTCGGCATGGTCCGCGCGGCCGTCAAACCGGTGTGGGACGGCACGGCGTTCCAGCCGCGTCTCATCCAGCCCATGAGCCTGTCTTGGGACCACCGGGTGGTGGATGGCGTGGCGGCGGCGAAATTCCTTGTGTTCGTCAAGACGATCCTCGCCGATTTCCGGCGGATCTCGTTGTGAAGGGGGATGCGATGACGCTGGATGTCGAAATCCCCGACATGGGCGACTTTGCCCAGGTGCCGGTGGTGGAAATCCTGGTGGCGGTGGGCGAGCGGGTGGCCGCCGACCAGCCGATCCTGATGCTGGAGAGCGACAAGGCGACCTTGGACGTGCCTTCGCCGGCGGCGGGCGTGGTCGTCGCCCTGCTGGTGGGTGTGGGCGACAAGGTGAGCCGGGGCCAGGTGGTGCTGCGGCTGGACACAGGAGCCGAGGCCGGCGCGAGCCCGGCCGGCGCGCCGCAGGCGGCGGATGGGCCTCCGTCGGCGGGGGCCGATCTTCATGCCGAGCTTCTGGTGATCGGCGGTGGTCCCGGCGGCTACACGGCAGCGTTCCGGGCGGCGGATCTCGGCCGCAAGGTGGTGCTGGTGGATAGCAGGCCGACCCTGGGCGGGGTGTGCCTCAATGTCGGCTGCATCCCGTCCAAGGCGCTCCTCCATGTGGCCAAGGTGATGGACGAGGCGGCGGGGCTCTCCGCCCATGGCGTGCGCTTCGGCGCGGCCACCGTCGAGCTCGACGGCATCCGCGAGTGGACGCGGAGCGTGGTGGGCCGGCTGACCGGCGGGCTGAGCGGCCTTGCCCGACGGCGCAAGGTGGAGGTGATGCGCGGCACCGCCCGCTTCACCGGCGCAAACCGCGTCGCGGTCACGGGTGAGGACGGCCGGACGATTTCGTTCGATCAGGCGGTGATCGCGGTGGGCTCGGAGCCGGTGCGGCTGGGCTTCCTGCCAGACGATCCGCGCATCATCGACAGCACGGGAGCGCTGGAGCTTGCCGATGTGCCGGCCCGGATGCTGGTTCTCGGCGGCGGCATCATCGGGCTGGAGATGGCGCAGGTCTATCATGCCCTTGGCGCGAAGATCACCGTGGTCGAGCTGATGGAGCAGATCATTCCCGGTGCCGACCGCGATCTGGTGGCGCCACTGATGAAGCGGCTCGGCGCGCAATATGAGCAGGTCCTTCTCAAGACCAGAGTGACGGCGGTCACCCCCTCGGCCTCCGGGCTGATGGTCACCTTCGAGGGGCCGGCGGGCGTTCACCAGGCGGAGTTCGACAAGGTTCTGGTGGCAGTGGGGCGCCGCCCCAACGGGGGGCAGGTGGATGCCGCCGCGGCCGGCGTCGCGGTGGATGAGCGCGGCTTCATTCCGGTGGACCGGCAGATGCGCACCAGCCAGCCGCACATTTTCGCCATCGGCGACGTGGTCGGCCAGCCCATGCTCGCCCACAAGGCGGTGCACGAAGGCAAGGTGGCGGCCGAGGTCGCCTGCGGCCACAAAGCGGCGTTCGACGCCCGCGTGATCCCTTCGGTGGCCTACACCGACCCCGAGGTGGCTTGGGTGGGCCTCACCGAGGCCCAGGCGAAAGCGGAGGGCATCGCCGTGAAGACCGGCGCCTTTCCCTGGGCAGCCTCCGGGCGCGCTTTGTCCATGGGGCGCGGCGAGGGCGTGACGAAGCTGGTATTCGATCCGGACAGCCACCGCCTTCTGGGTGCTGGCATGGTGGGCCCGAACGCTGGCGAGCTGGTGGCGGAGGCGGCGCTTGCGATCGAGATGGGCGCGGAGGCGGGCGACCTTGCCTTGACCATCCACCCGCATCCGACCCTCTCCGAAACTCTTGGCCTTGCGGCCGAAGTGTTCGAGGGGACGATCACCGACCTCTAGGGTGTGGTCTTCTGCATCTTGAATGGCGGACCTCCCGGCGAGCCAGACTGACAGGCGAGGGTGTCAAGCAGCGAGCCTGTTTGGCGCTCTCACCTGTCATTTTTATTTCCGGCTCGAAGATCAGTATTCCCGAGCTTTTGTGAACGCCACTGTAACCCTTTGGGAACCGCAGGCAGGTTTCGACGGGCAGAACGCGTCGGGTCATCACGAGGCCTCAATCGAAGGCCGTTGGCCCGGGCACCTGCGGAGCGCGCCCGCCGGGCCGGCGCAATAGCGAGTTCCGCCGCGCAGGCGAGCACGGCCATCCCAAGGTCGGGCTGCCGGACGCCCCATGCGTGCGCCCTGCGGGCCCCCGATCGGGCCGATCGGGCGTCGCCGTGGCGCGCGAACAGATCCAATCTCCCCACCGGCACGCCAGCCGCCCTGCGGCTTCCGCGGCGCATTGTGGGAGGGGGCAATGCCGAGTTTCGTCGGCTTCCCCCATCGCGACGTCCCTGTCGCTGTCCATCCCCTAAATGGAGGATGTGATTTGCCGTCAGCTTGACTACACCTAATTGGTGTATAGTACAAAAATACGCGTTATAATTATTTTGTGTCCGCGCCTGAAAGGCCGCAAGCCGCCTTTGACGAGCGGCGGCCCGAACAAGCAGTGCGCAAGAGTTAGATGCTGAAAATCGCAACCTTCTCAGGGCGAGGGAGCGGACGATGGCGGGCGCAATCGGCAAGTCGACAAGTCCGAATACGGCAGATATCCGGTCGGATGTCTCCGGCACGGAAGTCGCTTCGTTTCGATACAATAATCCAGGTGCACAATATCCAGCCGAGGAGGCGGCACGCTTCGGCCAGATTGGCTACGGGATTATTGGACACGGGCAACACAAGATTGCGCGCTTCCCCTCGCCGGTAAATGGCGCGGCTTCCAATTTTGACCTGCTCTTTCGGAAGTACACCGGAATGAGTATTGGCGAGGCCGGCGCGAAATGGACCGGAGCGCACAGCTTCGGCATTCCCGGCTATCCGCCGGCCCGCATCCTCACGCGGGACATGCTGGATGATCCCGAGGGCGCCATCGCCCTCCTCAAGGCCATCGCGCACCGTGAGTCCGGAAAGGGCAACAATCTTAGTGAGGAGCAATGGCGACAGGCTCATCGCATGTTCAAGCTGGGCAGCGCCGACGCATTTCTGGCCGACGAGCCGAAGCTCAATGTCGTGGTGTCCCCGGGCGTCGCCAGCGGAGAGGGCCTCCTGAAGCGCGCGCTCGAGCATGTCGGTGAAGAGTATAAGAACATCCGGGTACCCAAGGACAACGCCAACTGGAAGGGGCCATGGGATTGTGCTGAGTTCATTTCCTGGCTGGTGTTTCAGGAGGCAGGTATACTTTATGGTTGCGTCGACGATGCGGTTCCGCCAGCGCAGGCCGATGCCTATACCGGGGCCTGGAAAGCCGACATGCTGCGTCTGGGGACACGGATTCCGGTAGAACAGGCGGCCGCGACGGTGGGTGGCATTCTGTTGCGCTATCCCCCAAGTCCCGATGCGATGGGCCATATCGTACTCTGTGACGGGCGCGGCGGCACCGTGGAAGCCAAAGGCGTGCGTTACGGCGTGGTGCGAGACACGGTTCAGGGCCGCCACTGGGATGCGGGCATCCTCATTCCAACCCACATCAGCTACACGCAAGGGCCGATCCACCCCCTCGTCCAGCCTGCGGTCATTTACAGGCCCGAGGCCCCGAACATGGACGCGAAAGTCGTGGTGGCGATCCAGGAGGCGTTGCTCCGTCAGGGCATCGACCCGGGCGGTGTGGACGGCGAGTATGGGGCCGGCACGCAGGCCGCGGTGGTGGAGTTCCAACGTCGCAATGGCCTCACCGCAGACGGGGAGGTTGGACCCGAGACGGCAGGGGCTCTCGGCATCTCCCTTACCGGCGAGGCGGTCGTGACCCCCGGGCCTGCGGCGCCGCTGGCACCTGGCGAGGGGGCCGGGAGCCTTCTCCTTTTCGATCTTATCCGCAAGCTGCTTGCCGCCCAGGAGAAACCTATGGCCGAAGAGACGCCCAAGTCGCCCACGGCCCCCGAGGACCTGCTTTTGCTGCTGCTGCGTCTGGCATTGGCCAGCAAGCCGGCCGATCTCGGCCGCATCGAAGGCATCGTCGCTTCATTGAGGGATGCTGCCGCGCCTCCACCCACTGCCGCCGTCGCGCCTGCCACGCCCGCGACAATCCCGCAACCCATTGCGCAGCAGCCCGCCGCCGCGGCCGACGATTCCGCTGCAGCACTCCTGATGCTGACGCGGCTGCTCGCCGAGCGCATCGGCCCGCAGGTGGCTGAGGCCAGCAAGACCCTTGGACCGGTCAATGGCGCGCTCGGCGAGACGATCGGCAAGCTGCTGAATGGCCGTAAGAGCGCGATCGGCATCATTGGCGCCGTGCTCACGCAGATACTTGCCAGCTCCTCGTCCGGCACCCTGCTGGGCACCATTGCGAGTTCGGTGCCCGCGCTTGCGGGAACGAGCAGCGCATTTCTGCCTGTCTTCCTCGGTCTTGCGGCATGGGGGGCCCTCGGCAAGGCTGAAAAATGGGTTCGGCGCTGACCGAGGCGACCGGCTGCCTGTGTGAGCCTTGACGCTGTCGTGCCCCGAAAAGCGGCTCCCTGGGTGAAAGCGACAAGCAACACGCCAATCCCGGCTTCCAGCGGGGCCGGGGCGGTGGACATATTGATAGGGCCGGGTTCGCGGTTGGCAAATCCAGAAAAGCCAGCGTTTGGGAGGCGAACGTGGAGAAACGCTCTTCACTTGATGAGATTAACGATACATCTGCACGCTATGTCGTCTCGCCGAAGGTGGTCGCCGCCTATGGTGATGACAAGAAGCGGGTACAGGCGCTAATTATCGAGATGAATCTCGATTTTCCGGGCGGTCGTCACGCTGCGGTGAAACAGATTGTCGAACTGCTTCGCGGTGTCATTGGAAGAAATCATAAAAAAGGCTTTAACGCGGAGGGGAGCCGGCATCACGTTTTTGCTGAGCTCACGCTGCAGCAACTGCGCGACCTGCTGGAGCGTGACGTTGAGAACGGTAAACCCGCGATCTACAAGGTTTGGCCCGATCGAGAGTTGGAGCCGTATCTAGACCACTCGGTTCAGACCATTAAGGCGGATGCGTGCCTGCGCTCCTTCGGGGCGGAAGGGGTGGGTATCGTTTGGGCGGTCGCTGACAGCGGCATTGACGGGACGCACCCGCACTTTGCGGATTTCGACAATCTTTCACCCCCCTTTCAGGGCTCGGCACCTTATTCGAGCCCCCGGCCATCGGTGGATGGCAAGCTTACCCACCGTGACTTCACGGGCGGGGATGCCCCGCTGACGGACGTCTACGGGCATGGGACCCATGTGGCGGGCATCATCGCCGGTGCCACGCCCAAGCGAGTGGCCGGTCAAGATGGCAAGGTGACCAACGTCTTCAAGGTGACGCGTGAACGGGACGGGGACGCCTGCGTGCGGCAGTTCGTGCGCGAATGCGGGTCTCGGCTCACCGGCGTTGCCCCGAAGGCTAAGCTCTTGAGCTTGAAGGTGTTGGGAGACAATGGGAGGGGACGGGAGAGCTGGCTGCTGTCCGCACTGGATTTCGTGGCTCGGACCAATGACGATGGGCGTTGGCTCAGCATTCACGGTATTAATCTCAGCCTTGGCTACCCGTTCGAGGCCGAATGGTTCGCTGCAGGCCAGAGCCCGCTGTGTGTCGCGGTCAACCGTCTCGTCAAGCAGGGGGTCGTGGTTGTCGTCGCGGCGGGGAACGATGGGTCAGCCCTCATCAAGCCGGAGCTTTCCTCCCAGAACCGCCGGGTTGGCCTCGACCAGTCGATCAGTGATCCCGGCAACGCGGAATTCGCCATAACCGTCGGCTCCACCCATCCCGAACAGCCGCACACCTATGGCGTCTCCTACTTCTCATCACGGGGGCCGACTGCCGATGGTCGCAACAAGCCCGACCTGGTGGCGCCGGGTGAGCGCATCGTGTCCTGCGCCTCGGCCGGGGTCATCGCCAGTCTGCGAGGCGATCAGCAAGTTGCTGGACAGCTGCCATCGGAGGTCGTGGCCACTGGAAACAATAACGCGACAAAGGTGCCTTCGGACGTCGTGTATTATCGTGAGCAAAGCGGAACAAGCATGGCGGCGCCCCATGTGTCTGGCGCAATAGCTGCCTTTCTTTCCGTTCGCCGCGAATTCATCGGTCAACCGGAACGCATCAAGGATATTTTTCTGCAGAGCGCCACGGATCTCGGGCGGCGCAGAGAATTCCAGGGCAGCGGGCTGGTTGATCTGATGCGCGCCATGCAGTCGGTTTGAACAGGAGAGGACGATGGCGGACCTTGCGGCTCTACCTTTTGTGCAGTTGAAGTTCGACAAAAGCGGCGCAATTCCCGATGGCGTGCCCCATCCCCTATGTGGTTCCGGCGTAAGCGATCTGATCGTCATGTCCCACGGGTGGCATCAGGACCCCGACGACGCCGGGGAAATGTACCGGAAGATCGCGCAGCATTTTGCCGAGCAAGGCGGCAATGCGCGTCCCGGCCGCAGTTTCGCAGTGGTGGAGGTGTATTGGCCTTCCGATCAGTTCCGCGACGACCTGTCCCTCGAAGTGGTTGCGGTTCTCGGCAACGATCCGGCCGCTGCAGCTGCGGCGGCCGGTTCTGATGCGGATGCGTCCAAGCTTGTTCGGCGGGCCCGCGAGCTTGGAGCGATGTTTGGCTTGGACCCGGACGTGTTCGCGGCGCACGTCCGGGATGCTGCGGTCAATACCAGTCCCGGCGATGCGAGGGCTCTGGTGGAGATGCTGCGCGGTGCCATCGGGCAGAGCCGCGATGCGGACCTTTTGAGTGAACATGGCCGGATCCTGGATCAGGCTAGCGACGGCTGGGACCTGATGCAGTCCTTTCTCGGAAGCGGCGCCGACCAGTATGAGCCGACCACTGACGGGGGAGCCCAGGCGATAGATCATGATGTTGCGACGGACGCGGCCCTCGGCATTTTCAGTGGCCCGATCGCGGCGGTTGCCAAGGTGCTCAACCAGTTCGCTTATTTCGAATTGAAGCGCCGCGCGGGCGTGGTCGGCACCGGGCTGGGAAGCATCCTTGACACTGCAGACCTCGTCGACGCGAAACGCATTCATTACGTGGGCCACAGCTTCGGTGCCCGGCTGGTCACGGCGGCTGTCGCGGCCATGCAAAGGCGCAAGGCATACAGCCTGACGCTGCTTCAAGGCGCGTTCTCGCATAATGCTTTCGGAGTAAAGATCAGCGGGAACCAAGACGGCTTCTTTCGATCCGTTGTGGCGGACGGGAAAGTCAGCCGGCGGATTGTTGTGTCCCATACCTGGAACGACCACGCCGTCGGCCTGCTCTATGCTGTTGCGTCTCGTGCGTCCGGGGACATCGCCAAGGGGGTGTTCGAGGTGTCTCCCACTTTCGGTGGAAGCCAGGACCTCTTCGGCGCGATGGGTGCCAACGGCCCACAGAAGATGAAGAGCGGCGAGGTTCTCAATGTTACGTACGATGGGCAGGCACTCTTGAATCTGAAGGCGAGGATTCACAGCCTGCGCTGCGATTTCATCAAAGACCACAATGATATACGGACCGCACCGATTGGACGGCTGCTCGTGGCCGCATCTGCTTGAGGCGGATATGGGCGCGCCGTCTGGGATTGAGCTTTATGGGAGTGGCGGCACCCGGGGTTGAGATCACATGCCCTTGCCATCCGAACCGTGCAGACGAGGCGGCGGCGCTGACCCATGGGTGGCCGGTGCTGCTGTCCACTGGCGGGTGCGACCGTTTGCAGGGCTTTCGCGGCCATCGTCTTCGAGCAGTTCCTGTTTTCACCCAATATGATGTCACAGATCTGGTCATAAACTGTCCAAAAAGACAGAATATATCGAGAATGTATTTCTTAAAATTGAGATATCCGGAGGTCGTATGGGCTGTGCCGAATTTGGCGTGTTGTGCGGCTGTATTGATTATTAATATGAGAAATTAAATATTATTTTTATCAAATGTA
The DNA here is from genome assembly GCF_021401125.1 of Xanthobacter sp. NM-59. Lineage (GTDB taxonomy): Bacteria > Pseudomonadota > Alphaproteobacteria > Rhizobiales > Xanthobacteraceae > Xanthobacter. Next base: position 236,160 of record NZ_JACBFQ010000006.1, on the reverse strand, counting down.
GCGAGATATTATAATGACATATTTTATATATCGAAATGTCCTTTCCTTCCGAGCGTCTGCGGTAGCCTGAAGTGGAGGTGCGTGCCATGAGAGCGGAGACAGGCAATGGAGGCGCTGGGTCGGAAGACCTGCCGTCGTTCGATCGTGATGCGCAATATCAGGAGCTGGTGAGCTCGATGCGGCGGGTGCGGCCGCTGGCATTGCTGGGCGCGGGCACGAGTGTTGCTTCGGGCTATCCATCTTGGGGCGATCTGCTGACACAGTTGGCCCAGGAGCTGGTGAAGCTTGGGACGGACTATATTGCTCCGAAGCATTCGAGCGTCGTGCAGGAGCTTCAAGATCCGGCATGGCAGGCCGAGGAGTTCTTCAATGCTCTTGGGCCGGAACGCTTCTACGATTTCATTCGCCATGCCTTCAGGGATAAGGACGTCGCGGAGCCGCATCATCTGATCGCGCGGCTCGGTTTCCGACACATCCTCACGACGAATTTCGAATCCTGTGCGGCGCTGTCGCACCAGAAGCTACATGGGCGGATGCCCAAACAGGTGGACTGGTGCAAGCCGGATCAGGTTCAGAGCTTCTTCATCGATCTTACCGATCCGAATGCCGAGACCTCGGTGGTCTATCTGCATGGCCATGCCGGCGACCCGCAGAATGTCGTGCTCACGGAGAGCGCCTATGGCAGGACCTACCTGCGCGAGGAAAACCGGCGGCGGCTGATCGCGCTTTTCATGACCCAGCCGGTGGTGTTTATCGGCTTCTCCATGAACGATCCGGACCTCGCGCAGATCATGCGCGAGGTGCTGTTCAGCCTGCCGGTGCCCCGTACGAACGCAGGAGGAGCCGATGGCGGCAGGAGGCTCGGAATGCGGCATTTCGGCGTCTTCGGCTACAGGACCGCGGCAGAGCGGGATCTCATCCGCCGACGCATGGAGGGTAAGTTCGGTCTGCAGACGATCTTCTACCGGATCGTGGCGCTGCCGGACGGAAAGACCTATTCGCACGATAATCTGATGGCTCTCTTGGATTCCATCGGCCAGGATGCGGGTTGGGAAGAGGGCGCCTTCGGCGATATCCCGTTGTCGCCAGCGGCTGCGCAAGGCTCGGGTGCCGTAATCACTGCGCCGGTGGGTGGCGACCGCATAGTGCCGCTGGGTCGCCTGACGAGCGACGAGGTTGACCCCTATGACCTTGATCCAAACAAGGGCGCATTCGGTGGCATGCCCGCGCGGGACGGATTTGCGTTGAGGGCAAGCCAGATTGAAGTGGATGGAAATTGGGTGAGCTTTGACTTGCTCGTGGAGGCCGAGGAGGAGCCTTCGTTCAGCGAGCCGGTGACGTTCTTCTTCCATCCCACCTTCCAGCCGTCCATGGAGAAGATCAAGGCGCTGCGGGGGAAGGCCAGTACTTCGGTGCGTGCTGTCGGTGCCTTTACCGTTGGCGCGGAGGTCTGCGGCACGCGCCTGGAATTGGACCTTGCAGACGATCCGCGTTTTCCGGCGTGGTTCCGGGAGGGCTGAATTTATCGCAGGCGAGTTCTCTTCTCGAAAATCGGGAGGAGGCGCTCGCGGGCGGGTTGAAACGGTGTGGATATCGCGGAGGTGCTTCGGTTTCGAATGCGCCGTCCTTTGTGGTGCGTCGGCCACCGCCGTTGTCAGCTATCTTATTACATGAGATCGGCTATATGGGCGCTATGTCTTCATGCCATTCACCTTGGAGGGCGGGGCACACGCATGCTGCGCCTGTTGAGGCGCGGCAGGATCAGCCCGTAGCCTGAGTGCGCGACGGAGCGCCCTACAGGTCAGCGTGGAGCGGCGTTCTAAAGGTGCTTTTCAATCGCCGAAATTGACCCGTTCAGCTGAGTAATTGGCATTTGTAGCCGCGACGTCACCGTCCGGAAAAGCCTTCCGTTTTGGCGGCATTTTCGAAAATTGCCGTCGGTTCTCCGCTTTAGGTCGCGGACTCATAACGCATTAGTCCAGATACGAGCGTCTGCGAGCTTGAGAGCTGCGCGGAAAGTCTCCGGTCGGTGCTCGTCGCGCGTGGCAAGACCAGGCAGCTCTTGATGCGGTTGAAGAAACGCTCGACGTGAGTCCGCTGGCGATGGAGCCACGGTCTGAAAGCGAAGGTGAGACTGCGGATGACACGCGGTGGCACTTCGGCGAATGTGCCGCGTCGCTCAGCCGCGCCTCTCCGCCTCGGCCCGGATGGCGTCGGTGTCGTAGGCCTTGTCAGCGAGAAGAAGCCCGCCCGGCGCGAGGCGTGCCAGAAGCTCGCGCCCATCGGCGCGTCGCCGGCCTGGCCGGCGGTCAGGGGGAGCTGGATCGGCCATCCGTCCCATCCACTCCGGCGTGGATCTTGGTGGTCAGAGCACCCCGGGAGCCTCTTCTGCAGCGATCGCTGTCGCCCCCTTTTTGATTGCAGTACCACGCTGGTGCACCCGAACGCAGGAACTGTCTATCATCACGACATCGCCGTTATGGGCCGCTGAACCACCTCCAGCAGTCGGCGCCAGACCCCGGCGGCCTGCCAGTGCACGAAGCGGTTGCAGCGGGTTGTGGGCGGGCCATAGCATTCCGGCACGTCCCGCCCAACGTGCCGGCGCGGCAGCGCAAGAGGATGTCGCCGATCTTCTGGCGGTGATCCACCCGCGCAACGCCGCGCACCTTGCTCAGCAAAAGCGGCGCGATGATTGACCATTCCTCATCCGCCAAATGGGGTGCGCATCTCTCAAGCTCCCAGCTTGGTGGCTTGAATCACGACCAAACTAGGCCCGCAAATTTATGGGGCCACTGCCTAGGCGCGGCCCCACTGGCCCCGCAGGCTTTCGGCGCCATTTGGGCAGCGCCTTTGGGCTTTAAGGAAACGGGCAGCTCCTCCGGCCTCCGGAGTTGACGCGGTTTTCGCTGGAGCTGCCCCGCTTTGCCGGATGGGCCCTCAGAAACTCCAGATGAAGGCGCCCTGAACGGCGTTGACGGTCACGCTGTCCGCGAATTGGCCCATATAAGAGACGCCGATCCGTGCCTGGGCGTTGAATTTGAGGTCAAGCCCCACCTCCAGCAATGCTGTGTTCTGGGCCAGCGGCACGCCACCCACGGAGAAGTTGGACCCGGGCAGGCTGGTGAAGGCGAGATTGGCGCTGGGCGTGAGATCACCGAACGCATATTGCCAGGCTGCCGACGCGTGGGGCATGAGGGCGAGCTCACCGGAGAGGGGCAGCAGCGTTGCCGCCCGCACGCCAAGGGAGCCGTAGCCGATGTCTGCCGCGGCATTCGAGCCGGTCAGGCCGGCGGTGGCGAAGGTGCCGGCACCGGTTTCCGTGAAGCCATTGGTGTCGAGATGCACCCAGGCCAGGCCCGCGAACGGTTCAAGGGCCAGCGCCTGGAGCGCAAGGCCTTTGTAGCCCACCTCGCCGAATACCTGCGCCGTGCCACCGTCATATTGCGCGCCGGTCTGCTGCGCGAAGCCGGGGAACAGGATGGTGCGGCTGGTGTCGATCTGGCTGAATGCGTAGCTGGCACCAAGCCGCACGCTCCACGGCCCGGCATTGGTGCCGGCATAGAGTGCGGCGAGCACACTATCGGCCCCGGCCGAGCTGGCGACGGCCGACATGGTGGCGTTGGAGTGGGTGTAGCCCAGCGCCGCGCCCACGCGCCAGCTGCCCACCGCGACGTCGCCGCCCGCCATGATGCCACCGAAGGTTTCGTCAACGCTGCTGGCATTGCCGTTGCCATCGAGCGTGGTGGAAACGCCGAAGCCCTGCATCCAGACCGCGAGGCCGGGGGCAGAAGCAGCCGGCCGGGCCGCAGGCGCCTGCGCGGCGGTGGCGAGCGCGGCGGAGGCCGTGCCCGGCTGGGGCGCGGTAGCGCCCATATAGGCCAAAGCCGGGCCACCATAGCCGAGGGCCGCCGCGGGCCCGCCCTCGCCCGCATAGGCATCCTGCCGCAGCCGGCTCAGCATCGCCTGGCGGACATAGAGGCCGTCGCCCACCAGAATCGACTGCTCGCTTGCATAGGCTTCGCCTGAAAGGGCGCTCAGCGCCTGGGGCAGCTGGGCCGCCGTCAGGCTGTAGAGCGGGCCGAGCGCGGCCGTTGCCAAGCTGCCGGCATTTGTCACCGCCGCTGCGTTGAAGGCGCGGTCGACCACCGCGCCTACCGCCGACTGGTTGGCCGAGAGGCCGGCCTGAAGGGCCATTCGCGAGGTCAGGTTCAGCGCCACGTCGGTGCTGGAATAGTCCAGCGACGCGCCCACATAACTGGGCAGGCCGGGTGTGGTCAGGGTGGTGAAGGCGCCCGTCATGCCATCTGTGACATGAAGCAGGTCATAGGTATTGCGAAGGCTGGAGGTGAGGAACGGAACCTGGAGCGTGCCAGAGAGCCGGGCCACGCCGGTGATTTCGAATGTGTCGTTCCCGGTGATGCCCATGACCCGCAGCGACAAGGTGCCCGCCTCGGTCTGCACGAACGTGCCGCTGAGGAGATGGGTGATGGAGGTGTCTATGCCGGTGACGCCGATCCAGCCGCTATTCTCGAACCGCTTATCGGCCCCGGCCGTCGCGGCGATGCGTCCATCTATGACGCCGGTGTTCACGATCTCGGTGCCGTAGCTGTCGGCCCCCGTGCGCAGGGCGTCCGCTTCTATGCCCGCCTGCAGCACGCCGGAATTCAGCAGGGTGCCGTAGACGCCGTGCAGGTCCACCGCCGCGCCGCCGGCGCCCGTGGCGAGCACCACGCCGGCATTGTTCAGCACACCATAGGTTTCGCCCCGCATGCCGATGCCGCCCCGGCCGCTCATCTGAACGGTGCCGCTATTGACGATGTCATCGCCCTTGCGGCCCGAAAGCGCGACGTCATCGGCCACGCTGGAGGTCAGGGTGCCGGTGTTGCGGATGGGGTTGTAGATGCCGGGAATGGTGGCGATGTAGGCGTAGATCGTGCCATCCTGCGTATAGATGCCAACCACCTGATCGCCATAGGCGGAGTTCGAGGAAACCGTGCCGCCGGGGATGTTGATCTCATACCAGGTGACGGTCCCGTCCGCCGCCACATGCATCACGGCCGGATGCACCGCGCCATCCGCCGAGAACCAGTTGGTGACGAGGTTATACTCATCGGACCGGCCGGCGCCGACGATGCCCTCAAAATGGGTGCCGATGGAGTCGGGGTGATCATATGTTTTGAAGAGGCCGGTGGTCTGATCGTAAATGTAGCCGTGCTCGGGCCCCAGGCCGCCGCCGGGCAGAGCTTCAAAATAGCCACCCGAGATCTTGTCACCCCAAATACCGTAGGCCGTGGTGCTCACGGCGCCGGGTTTGTTGTTGGTGGTGTAGGTGCCGGTCTTGATGTCGTAGATGAAGGCATTTCCCGTGGCGAGCCGAGTGTCGTAATTGCCGACGACCTGGTTGCCGAAGGTGGAATGGGCGATGGTGAACAGCGTTTCCGCGGCGCCCGTGCCTGGATATTGCAGGGTGGTTAGTGTCTGTCCGGGCGCGGCCGCGGCATCGTAGAGATAGCCGAGGTCGTAAGGCGCGGAAGCTGTGGTCTGATAGCTGCCGACAACGCGCAGAATGCCGCCCTGTGAGCCGAAGCCCGGTCCATAGGGGGATGAGACGTCGGCACCGGGATAATTCGAACCGTTAGACGTGGCGGTCGGGAAGGCCGACCAGCTCTGTGTCTTGGTGTCGTAAAGCAGGCCACCCGTGAAAGTGGTGCCCGCGATCACGTAGTTGGCGGTGATGATGTTGTCGTGAATACCGGTGAAGAACGTGTCCGACCCTTCAAACTGAAGGAGCTCGTAGGTGAAGCCGATCTCCGCGTCGGCTGCCTGCGCCATGGACGCACCGATCCCAACGCCGAATCCCACGGCTAGGAAAGCCCGCAACATCATGATTCTCGCCCCTTGGCATGATCGAAAACGATCAGGCCCCCTGCGCAAATCATAGCGGGGTTCCACCAAAACGAAACGGCTGCGGGAATGAAGTCAAAAACTTACAGGCGATGGCCGCCGCATGCGCGCAGGGCGCCTCCGGGCCCGCATTGCAGGGGGAGGAGGGCAATAGTGAGGGCGCGCCAGGCGCCGCACAGGGGCGGTCATTATCCTGGACGGGACTGCGCCGCCGGTCCCCTTCGTCGCCGCCTGTGAGCCGCTCCGGTAAACCCGGAGCGGCTCAGCGGCATGATTTTCACATGGAATGCACAATCATTGCCAGTACATCCGTGGTCAATGATTGGGATGCATCACGCAGCCTGCAGATTGCCCGCAGAGCTCTTGCCGGACTTCTTGTCCTGGACGAGCTCGAACTGGATCTTCTGCCCCTCGGCCAGGGACGCCATTCCAGCGCGCTCGACGGCGGAGATGTGCACGAACACATCCGGTCCACCATTGTCAGGCTGAATGAAGCCGAAGCCCTTGGTGGCATTGAACCACTTTACCGTACCGATGTTCACGATGATTTCCTTTCAATCGTGCATGGAGCGTCCGCCTGACAAGACAGGTGGAACAAAAGTTCGAAATTGAAGGAAGTCATCAGCAGACGCTGAGGTCGCGTCGAAAACCGGCCGTCAAATTCAAGTCGGCTGAAGATAGGCGGCGATTGTGTTGATAGCAAGGCTCGATGCAATTTTAATTTGAAATGTCGCCCTTGTTGGCGACGCCACGCAATTGGGATTCTCGCGCCACGCGTTCGAATGTCTCGCCTTCGCCCTTGACCCGGTAGGTCGGTTCTCCCTGGTCCACCGGTAGCGGACGCACAATGCGGAAACGCCCTCGCGGTGACTGAAAACCAGTAACGAATTCCACCCAGCCACCGCTCTCAAATTTCGCATCCATGCATTTTATTAACACATTTTCTTGCTGATGCGGATTCAATTTCGGCGGCAGCCTGGTTTTTTCCTCCAGGTCAAGTCCGTAGGTGGCAACGAGCTGGTGAGTGTCCACCGGGACGGGGCCTCGCAAGCCCCGTCCCGGCCGCATCCTCAACGGCTGGCCGCTGCTGCGGGCTTCTTTGCGCGGCGCTTGGGGCCTGCAATCAAGCCATCATATTGGGCCTTCTTGCGCGCCGCCTTGCGATGGCGGCGGACCGCTTCTGCGTGTTCGCGCACCCGCCGCTCGGAGGGCTTCTCAAAGGCACGTCGCTGCTTCATTTCACGGAAGACACCCTCGCGCTGCATGCGCTTCTTGAGCACTTTGAGGGCCTGCTCGATATTGTTGTCTCTGACGAGAACCTGCAAAAGATATCCAATCCGATCGTGGCTCCGAATCCCCGGCCACCTGATGACCGTTCGCTCGAATGCCCGGCCGAAGCCGGTCGCGCAGGTATAGAGCGGATGCGCCTCCAAGGCGACAGTGGAGACGATCCGTGGACCTGCTCAGGCTGCTTCTGCGGTCACGACCCTGAAGCCGGTGAGGGTCGAAGGCCCGAATGTCGTGACCATGGCCACGTCGGTGGCGTCGCGCCCGCGCGCCATCAGGATGCGGCCGATGCGCGGAGTGTTGTGCCGTGCGTCGAATGTGTACCACCGCCCGCCGAGATACACCTCGAACCACGCGCTGAAGTCCATGGGTGCGGGATCGGGCGGCACGCCGATATCGCCGAGATAGCCGGTGCAGTAGCGTGCGGGGATGTTCATGCAGCGGCAAAAGGTAATGGCGAGATGGGCAAAATCGCGGCAGACGCCCTGCCTCTGGGTGTAGACGTCGAAGGCGGATTTCAGCGGGCTCGCATGGGCATAATCGAAGGCCACATGCGAATGGACGAAATCACAGATGGCCTGGACGAGGGGCCAGCCCTTGGGCAAATGACCGAACAGCGACCACGCGGTCGCCGACAGCCGGTCCGTCTCGCAATAGCGGCTGCCCAGAAGGAACATGAGCACGTCCACCGGCAGCGCGCTAAGCGGGTGCTGCGGGGCGTCCGGCGCCACCTCGTCCGGTCGGCCGCCATCGCGGATAACGAAGTCGGTGTGCATGGTCAGCTGGCCCGCCGGGGCTTCGATGACGTGGCAGAAATTGCCGAAGCTGTCATGATAGGTGTTGGCCGTGAGCGGTGGATCGAACAGCACGCGGTCGAGGCTCTCCAGATCGTAGATTCGCGAGGGGTGCACGCTCAATGTGAGGATCATGGGCGTGGGCTGCGGACAGGTGTAGGAAATCTCATAGCCGGCGTGAATGAGCATCTGAACCTCTGTCGTGGGCGGCCCGAGGGGATCGGGTGTATCGGTGCGGCGCTAAAGCGTCGGGACTCGGGTGCGGCGTGGTGCCGAAAGGGGCGCGGGACGTGAGCGTAAATCTGTCTGTGCTGGCGGCGGGCGATATGTCGCCGGTTTCGGTGTTCAATGCCAATGGCCGATCCGAGTTCGTCATTGTTTCGGATCATGCGGGTAACGGCCTTCCAGGGTCGCTCGGCACGCTTGGCCTTTCCGAGGGGGACCGTGAACGCCACATCGCGTGGGATCTCGGCATAGCCGGGGTCTGCCGGTTGTTGTCAGACCTGCTTGATGCGCCGCTCATACAACAGAACTATTCCCGCCTCGTCATTGATTGCAACCGCCCGCCCGGCAGCGGGCAGTCAATTCCGGAGATCAGCGACGGGACCCCGGTTCCGGGCAACCGCTCGCTGGACATAGCGGCCCGGCGCGCGCGCGAAGAGGAGATTTTCGCGCCCTATCACGGCCGCATCTCAGCCGAGCTCGATCGCCGGCGGGCCCAGCGGGTGCCGGCGGTCCTCATCGCCATGCACAGTTTCACCCCGGTTTTTGGAGGTGTCGCGCGCCCCTGGCATGTGGGCCTGCTCCACAATCGCGACAGCAGGCTGGCCCATGCGATGCTGGCGCACCTGCGCGGCGAGGCCGATTTCCCGGTGGGCGACAACGAGCCCTATGATGTGGGAGACGACACGGACTGGACGATCCCCGTGCACGGCGAGCAGCGCGGGGCGCTGCACGTGGGCATCGAGATTCGGCAGGATCTCATCGCCCGCGCGGAAGAGCAGAGAGCATGGGCGGAGCGCCTCGCCGTCGTGCTTCCGCGTGCTCTCGCCAGCTGTGCCGGAGAGCGCTGAGCGTCGCCGGTTGCGACTTGCTCGGGACCTATCCGGCCTCGTGGCGCGGGTCGAGGTGCTGCATCACGTGCTTCACCAGCGCGCGTTCTGAGCCCACCCCGGTCTTGCGATACATGCGCAGGCGGCAGTTCTTGATGGTGCCCTTGCTGAGGTTGAGCTTCTGCGCGATGCCGCCGGTGGTTTCACCGTTCATGAGCAGCAGCAGAATTTCCCTCTCACGCGGGGTGAAGATCTTAAGCGCTTCTTCCAGCAGGCGGTCGGGGTCCTCCACGGGCCGGGCCGCGGTGGTGTCCAGCACGTACATGCGCCCGCCGGGGGCCAGGGGAAAGTCGCGGTCGAACGCTTCCACCTTCACGGTGAATTGCGGCAACGCCCGTGGCGCGGTGGCGCCGGCGGCGTGCAGTTCCTCGGTCACGAGAGTCAATGCGGGCTCGCTCGCGGCGGCCTTTTGCCATGCCTCGTTGGAGAAGACATCCACTCCGAAGCGGTCCTTGATGAGGGTCGGGCGGGTGATGAAGCCTTCGACCTGCGGCCCGCGCAGATTGCGCAGATTGTTGAACAGCGAGCCGAGGTGCGAGCGGTGGAAACCCTCCAGCATGGGAAAAATCAGCCGCGCCCGCTCGATGTCCCCGGGCGAGAAGCGGCCGGTCTCCCGTTCCAGGAACAGGCCGAAGCAGCAGTGGCCAACGGTCGAGAAAAAGATGCCCAGTTCGTCCGAGATGTTGGCCACGGTCTGGAAAACCTTGTGGTACATGTCCCACGCGCGACCGGGGGAGCGCACGTCGTTGAGCTGCAGCACGCCAGGGTTGCCATTATTTCGCCAATACTCGGAAAACGGGTCGACCGAGGCGTAGATGTTGGTATAATAAGCGACGATATCGCTCGCCACGTTCTTGGTGAAAAGCACGTCAGGCGGTGCGACGCGGGAATAGCGGATGATCCAGCACGCATCGTGATCGATGGCCGCTCCGAACAGCTCGACCAGCTCGCGATGGAAGCGGTCGCTGCCAATCACACGGGCAACCTGCCCCACGTGCGCGAACCACTCCGGACTGTTCAGCGGCACGGCGCTGTATCGCCCAAGTGCGGAAGGCGGCCGAAGGGGAAGCGGTTCTGCCATGCCCTACGCTCCAGCCGGCATGTGAATACATTTGAATTCTTCCGACTGGAGTAAAGCGGAGAGGCAGCCCCGTGGCAATGCGGACCTTGCGTCATCATGCTCCGTACATCTGATTGATATTGCGGTGCAATCTGGTTGTTTTCCAGTTGCATGCATTGATTTCATTGCGCGCGTCGGCGACACATCTCGCGCGCGCGAAGCGATTGTATTTCTCCGCGGCGGAATTTGTTGCGCCACGGTACGGCTTGGGGCGGGAAAAGGCCGGAGACGAGGGGCGCGAGGCCCGCTCGTTCTCCGGCAGTTGCCCAGGAGGAAGCCCCCAGGTTACGGCTCGGCCTGTCGCGGCAGCTGCGGGAGGTCAGGCCGTCCGTTCAGCGAGCGGGTGGGTGCGCAGGCGCAGTGGGTCATAGAACGGCGTCTTCACCACCCGCGCGGGGAAGCGGCCCTCGGCGCCACGCACTTCCAGCTCCGTGCCGAAGGCGGAAAGCTCGGGCGCCACATGCACCAGCGCCAGGGAGCGCATGAGATAGCGGCTGTAGGTGGTGGAATTCACGATGCCCACCTCCTTGCCATCGCGGAACAGCTTGGCGCCGGGCTCGATGGCTGCGTGATGGTCGATCTCGATGCCCGCTTGCGCCACCCGCTCCTGTCCACGCCGGCGCAGCACGGCTTCGCGGCCGCGGAAGGCGGGCTTGTCCGGATTGACGGTCCAGCCGAGCCCGGCCTCCCAGGGCGTGGTGTCGCCCTCCGGCATATCATAGGGGTAGAACAGCAGCGCGCCTTCCACCCGAACGATGTCGAGGCAGGACCAGGAAACCGCCATAGCCCCGTGCGGGCGCCCCGCTTCCAGTATGGAATCCCACATGAAGACGGCATCGGTTGAAGCGCAGGAGACCTCGTAGCCGCGCTCGCCCGAATAGCCGCCCCGCGCGATGGAAACCGGGCGGCCGAACAGGGTGGTTCGCCGGTGCCCGAAATAGGGCAGGGTTTTCAGGTCGAATCCGGTGTGCGGGGCCAGGATGTCGAGCGCCTTCGGGCCCTGGAAGGACAGCATATGCACGTCATCGTCCTTGCGGAAGGTGACGTCGCGCCCCGCCGCCGCGGCTGGCAGCAGGTCTTCCAGGCAGCCGCTGCCGTGGGACACGCGATAGGCGTTCGGCCCGTCGCAATAGACGAGCACGTCGTCGATGAGGCTGCCGTTTTCGTCCAGCAGCCCGGTGAGGGAGGCGGCCCCGGGCGCGATGCTGGCGATATCGGAGGTGAACAGCTCCTCCAGCACGGCCAGTGCGTCGCTGCCCGAGACATCGATGATGCGCAGGGCGGAGACGTCGAACAGGCCGGCGGCGGTACGCACGGCGATCACCTCGTCATCGGGGTCGGTCGCGTAGTTCTGCGGCACGGGCATGTCGTTCCATGCCGCCTCGAAGGTGGTGCCGAGGGCGCGATGGCGGTCGGAGAGGGCGGACAGGCGAGAATAGGCAGGGGTGCCGGCGGTCATGCGGGGCATCCTTCTTGAGGAATGAGGGGAGGTCTCGCGGCCCGGCGGGCACCGGGCCGCGCGGCGTCAGAGCTGGAACAGCCAGTTGGAGGCGAGCACCACCACAAGTCCGGCGACGAGTGCGAGGTAGGGCAGCATGCCGGCACGCTTCTGCGTGTGCTTGCCGTCGCCGATGGTCAGATCCTCGAAGGTCTCATGCGGGAACTTGCCGCCGTCCTGGATGTAATGCCGGTAGATGAAGACCGGGATGATGAGGGCGGCGGTGATGAGCCCGGCCCAAAGGGCCACCGGGTTCCACACCTTGGCACCGGCGCCCATGAACACCGCATTCACAAAGGCGAACAGGGTGCCGAGGGCGAGGATGAAGGTGGGCGCCTTGTAGGGCCGGTCCACATGGGCGCTGTCGATGCGGTGGATCCAGCCGGAGTTCAGGTTCAGGAAGTTGAAGATGATGTAGCCCACATTCGCCACCGCCAGCACGAAGAAGAAGCTGGTGCTGTCGGCGCAGGCGATGGCCAGGAGCACGATGTTGAACCACAGGTCGGTCCACATGGCGCGGGTGGGCGCGCCGTGCTCGTTCACATGGTCGAGGTAGCGGGGCAGCCAGCCGTCCACCGCGCCCTGGTAGAGGGTGCGCGAGGAGCCGGCCATGGCGGTCATGATGGAGAGCATCAGCGCCAGGATCATCAGCATGACGAGCACGCTCTCGACGATCTTGCCGCCGCCCACCATGTGGGCCATGGCCTGGGCGACGCCGGAGCCGTCGACGATGGCCGGATCGAGCATGCCGCCGAGGCCCAGAACACCCTGGAAGGTGAACGGCACCAGGATGAACAAAGCGAGGCACAGAAGGCCCGAATAGAAGATGGCCTTGAAGGTGTCGCGCTCGGGATTGCGGAATTCGCCCGTGTAGCACACGGCGGTTTCGAAGCCGTAGGTGGACCAGGCGGCGATGAACAGGCCGCCGAGCACCAGCGTCCAGCCGGGAATATTCCAGCTGCCCGCGTCCGGCGCCCCGGCGGCGGCCAGCGGCACCAGCGGCGAAAAGTTGCTCCAGTTCACCTGTCCCGTCAGCAGGGGCACGATGCCCACCACCAGCATGGGCACGATCACCGACAGGCCGATCCACTTCTGCACATTGGCTGTGCCCAGGATGCCGCGATGCTGGATGGCGAACACCAGCAGCATGAGCGCCGCACCCACGAAGAAGGCGGCATTGAGGGAGAACGACACCGGGCCGATGGCATGGGTCATCAGCGTCCAGTCACGGATGTGGGGCGTCAGCGCGGCAACAGCGGCGGCGGCCTTCTCGGCCTCGGTGCCGGCGAGGCTGGCGCCATGCACGGTGAGCCACTGGGCCACCTCCGGGCTGTTCAGCGCCGGAACCGGGGCGAGGGCGTTGAGGATGTAGGCCGCGGCGATGGAGCAGCCCAGCGAGAGCACCGGGCTCCAGGCGAACCAGTTGCACCACACCGAGAGCGGCGCCACCAGCTTCACATAGCGCACCCAGGCCGCCGCGCCATAGATGGAGGCGCCGCCGGACTTGTTGGGAAACAGGCCGGCGATCTCGGCATAGATGAAGGACTGGATGAAGCCCATGCCGATGGAGATGCCCCAGATCAGGAACGAGAGCGTCCCCGTCATGCCGGCGATGCCGCCGATGGAGAACAGCACGAGGGCGGGAACGCCGCTCGCGACCCAGAAGGCGCCGGTCCAGCTGATGGAGCGATGCAGTCGCCCCTCAGTCCCGGCACCGTCTTGGACATTGGTGATGATGGTCACGATTTCCTCCCTCGCCCGTGTGCTCGGCGTCAGGTCAGGCAGGCGTGCCGGCCCGGGCGTTTTTGTGGACTTGCTCGGAACTTGGCGTGCGCACCGCCCGGCTTGTGATGCCGGGCGGCTTCGTGTCCGGGCGGGGGCTTACAGGCCCTTTTGTTTCCGTACTTCCTCGGCGATCTCCAGCATGTCGCCGACGATGCCGTAGCGGGCGATGGAGAAGATGGAGGCCTCGGGGTCCTTGTTGACCGCGATGATGTTCTCCACGTGCTTCATGCCCCACTGGTGCTGCACCGAGCCGGAAATGCCCATGGCGACATAGAGGTTGCACTTTGCCGCCAGCTGGCCCGACTGGCCCACCTGGCGCGCCTTGGGCAGCCAGCCGTTGTCGGCGATCGGACGCGAGCATCCCAGCGTCGCGCCCAGGCCCTCCGCCAGTTCCAGGAACTGGGACACGTTCGCCTCGTCGCCGACACCGCGGCCGATGGAGAGGATGAAGGGCGAGCCGGGAATGTCGATGCCACCGGTGGCCGGCGGATCGCGCCATTCCAGGTGCCGGCTGCGCCGCTGGGCGTCGCCGGCCTCGAACGGCGTGACGCGGGGCTGGGCCGGGCCACTGGCAGGCTCGAACGCCCCGCCGCGCAGGGTGACGAGCACCCCCTCGCGGCCGGGGAAGTCGATCTCCACGAACACCTTTTCCTGGTAGCCGGCGCGCGTGGCGACGATGGCGCCATCCTCCACCTGGAGGCCGAACACGTCGGTGGCGAAGCCGAGGCCGTTGGCGATGGCCACCGCGGGGGCCAGCGCCCAGCTGTCCACGCTGTGGGGCAGCAGCACCAGGGCCGGCTTGCGCGCGGCGATCAGGCCGTTGAGGGCCTGCTCGTACAGGTGCGGCTCGAAGGTCGCGGCCTCCGGGGCGGTGATGGTGACCACCTCGTCCACCGCGCCGACGCTGACCGCGGGCACGAAGGCGGACGGATCGGCCGCGATGACCGCCACGCTCACCTCGCCGCCCACCGCAGCCTTCAACTGGCCGGCGGCGCCGATGGCCTCCAGCGTGGCGGCGCGCAGCTCGCCGCGCCGGTGTTCTGCCAGAACGAGAATTCCAGACATCAGCCTTGCACCTCCTCGATGATTTCCAAGAGACGGGCGGCCTGCTGGGCGGGCGTGCCCTCGATCATTTCACTCTTGCCGCGCTCGGGCACGTAGACGCGCCGCACCCGGCTCAGCGCGCCGGCGCCGCCGGTTTCTCCGGCACTCAGCCCGAGATCGGCGGGCGCAAGGCTCTCGATGGCCTTGGCGTTGGCCTGCTTGATGGCGCGCAGGGAGGCGTAGCGCGGCGTGTTGATGCCGAGCTGGATGGTCAGCACCGCCGGCGTTTCCACCTCGAGACGCTCCACCAGCCCGCCTTCCAGCTCGCGCTCGACGGTCGCGGTGGCGGTGCCGGGCGCATAGTCGAGGCGGGAGACCACGGCCACCCGCGGCCAGCCGAGGAGGGCCGCCACGGACATGCCGGTCTGCGCGTGGCCGAAGTCCGAGGACTGGGCGCCGCACAGCACGAGGCCGGGCTCTTCGCGCTCCGCCACCTTGGCGATGGCGCGTGCAATGGCGACGCGGTCCGCGTCGCCCAGGTCCGCGTCGTCCACCCGGATGGCCCGGTCGGCGCCCTTGGCGAGGGCCTTGCGCAAGGTATCGTCGGCATCGTCAGGGCCGATGGTGAGGACCACCACCTCCACCGCTCCCTCGGGCGCGCTTTCCTTGATGAGCACGGCGGTTTCGAGGGCGTATTCGTCGAACTCGTTGAGGTCGAACTCGCAGAAGTCCGGATCCACATCACGGCCGTCGTCGCGAAGCTCGAATTCGTCGTCTAGGGAGGCGACGCGTTTCACCGGCACGAGTATCTTCATGGGCATCCTCACAGGGCTGGAGAAAGTTCGGGCGCGCGGGCGCACAACGGAATGGCACGCGATGGCACGGCGCGTGGGGCCATGCGCGACACCAGGCGCGCGCCGACCGCGAACCGCACCTGCGGTTCCGGATCCTCTGCGAGCGGCCAGGCCTCGGCGTCCGGCAAGTTGGGGTGGCGCACGGTGATGGCGCGGTTCAGCGGATAGGGGTCGGCGAGAACCGGGCGCAGCGCCGCGGCGGGCGCGCGCGGGTTCAAGGCCACCGCCCGGCGCACATCCACATCGGGATGGCTGGCGCGCGCCAGCAGCGCTTCCATCCGGGCATTGGGGTTGCGGCCGACGGCGGAGCACACGTCGATATCGGTGTCGGCCTCCAGCGCGCGCAGGGCCGCCGGTGGCAGGTCCGGCCTTGGGGCGACGCCGGCACGCACCCAGGCGTCCGTGTCCGTCGCAAGGCCGACGAGCGCGTCGGGAGGGCAATGGGGGTGGCGCCCGGCCGCATGCCGGACGCGCGCTTCGCCGTCACCGCACAGGCCGCGCAGGATGGTTTCCGGCAGGTGGGGATTGCGGGCGAGCCAGGTGCGCACCCACACATCCGGATCACGCCCCAGCGCTGCGGCAAGGGCGGGCGGCAGGCGCAGGTGGCGCGCCTGGGCGCGGCGCACGCGGGCCGCTTCGTCCTCGGTGGAAAGGGCTTCCGCCCCGGCTGCCGCGCGCACGGCCTCGGCACGCACCCCGGCATCGGGATCCGCCAACAGGGACCCCAGCGCTTCGCGTGGCAATGCGGGATTGCCCGCGCAGCGACGGCGGATGGCAGGGTCGCTGTCGCGCCACGCGCGTTCCAGATGCTCCGGCGGACAGGCCGGGTGGGTGAGCATCTCCGCGTCCGCCGCCGGCTCTTCGCGCCGGGCCAGCGCGCGCAGCAACGCGGCATCCGCCTGCGGATGGCGGGCCAGCAAGGCGGCCTCCTGAGGGCTCGCGCGGTCCAGCAGGCGGTGCAGAACCAGCGTGGTGGTGGCCGGATTGCGCAGCAGGGCGACGCGCACCGCGCCATCCGGCTCGCCCGCAAGCCCGGCAAGCAGCACTGCGGGCGCGTTGCGGTGGCCGGCGATGGCGATGCGCGTTTCCTGCTCCGGCGCACGCTGGGCCAGGGTCAGAAGCGTCGTCGCGCTGCTCGCGGAGTTGCGGGCGAGGCGGCGCAGCACGGCGGGTCGTCCGTCCCGCGCCAGCCGCTCCAGGAAGCGGACCGGCGTGAAGGGCAGAGCGGCAAAGGCGAGCTTCAGCCGTTCCCGCGACAGCAGGATGCGTTCGAGCATCGCTTCCGCCCCCTCGGCGCCGGCCGCGCCATAAGCCGGCAGGCAGAGGTAGGGGTCGGCCCGCCGCTCCAGGGCGCACAGCAGGGCGTCCATGTCTGCTGGAGGGGGCGGCGGGGGAGCCATCGACGCGGTCATGGTTCGTGGGCCTCGGCGGGCACGGGTGCGGGGGCGGCCTCGTCGGCCTCCAGCGCCTCGGCCAGCAGCTCGGTGAGCTCCATCACCCGGAAGTTGCGCTCATTGCCGGTGGTCTTCACCGCATCTTCGAGCATCGTCATGCACTTGGGGCAGTTGACCACCAGCACGTCGAGCCCTTCGATCTCGGCCGCCTCGCGGGCGCGGATCTCGCTGACCTTGGAGGTGCCGGGCGGGTCCGGCACCCACACGCGCCCACCGCCGGCGCCGCAGCAGAAGGAATTGTCGCGGCTGCGCGGCAGCTCCACCAGCTTGGCGCCGGTGGCGGCCACCACTTCGCGCGGGGCGTCGTAACCCTTGTTCAGCCGGCCGAGATGGCAGGGGTCGTGATAGGTGACGGTGAAGTCGAGCTGCCGCGCCGGCGCGATGCGGCCGGCGTCCAGCAGCTCCTTCAGATAGGCGCTGGCATGGCTGACCTGATAGCTGCCGCCGAGGTCCGGATACTCGTTCTTCAGGGTGTTGAAGGAGTGCGGATCGGTGGTGACGATGCGCGAGAAGGTGCAGCCGGAAAGGGTCTCGACATTGCCTTCCGCCAGCTGCTGGAACAGCCCTTCCTCGCCCACCCGGCGCACGTCGTTGCCGGCGGTGGTCTCCCCCTCATAGAGGATGCCGAAATCGATGCCGGCGGCGTGCAGGATGCGGGCGAAGGCGCGGCTGACCTTCTGGCTGCGCGGATCGAAGCTCGCATAATCGCCCACGAACCACAGCACCTCCACCGGCTCCTTGCGGGCGTCCTTGATCTTGAACGGCAGGTCGCGGGTCCATTGCGGCCGCTTGCGGCGGCTTTCGTTGAAGCAGTTGCCGGTCTTGCCGATGGCGCCCAGGGTGCGCTGCAGGGCGCTGTCCATCTCGCCCTGGTCCACCATGTCGCGGCGCAGCAGGTTGATGAGCGGCAGATGCTCCACCCCCACCGGGCAGATTTCGGTGCAGGCGCCGCACTGGCGGCACGACCACAGCGTGTCGGGCCTGTATTCGCCGGTGGCCAGGCCGATGAGCGGCGTGGCGCAGGCCGCCGCGCGTGGCTTGGGCAGCACTTCGCCCAGCAGCGCGTTGGCCTGTTCGCGCAGCGTCAGGATGACATCGCGCGGGGAGAGCGGGTAGCCGGCGGCACGGGCCGGGCAGGCCTCGTGACAGCGGCCGCACTTGGTGCAGGCATCGGCCTGGACGAGATAGCGGCTGGAGACGTCGCCGAGGGTGCGATAGCCGATATGGTCGGCATCGAGATCGCCCAGCGGCAGGTGGTTGAGCGCATTGGGGTCCTTCAGCAGCCACGAGGTGGCGGCGGTGACGATGTGCTTAGCCTTGGTGTAGGGGATGAGCGCGACGAAGGTGAGCGCCAGCACGCCGTGGAACCACCACAGGCCCATGCGCAGCGCCCCCGCGCCTTCGCTGGTGAAGCCGACGCCCTTCAACCCCGCCGCGACCAGCGCGCCGATGGGCGCCCACCAGCGGGTTTCCCACACCGCCGGCTCTGACTGCAGCCACACCATGCGCGCGCCGGAGAGCAGAAAGCCGGTGACGCCGATGAGAAGGAGGGTCCACAGGAAGGCCCAATCCTCGATGCGGTAGCGCTCGCGGCTGAAGTCCGCATCCTCGGGCGTGCGATCGGGGCGGGTGTAGTCGAGCTTGGGCGGGCGCAGCCAGCCGCGCCGGTACATCATGTACGTGAGCCCGGCGATGAAACCCGCGCCCGCGAAATTCAGCACCAGCTTGAAGATAAGGTAGAACTGTCCGTGCCAGAAGTTCACGCCGAGCAGCGGGCCCAGAATGTCTTCCTGCAGGGTGATGGTGGCGGTGCCAATAAACAGCAGGGTAAAGCCATAGAAAATAAAGGCGTGGAGGCGGCCGGTGCGGGCATCGCGCCGGCGCAGGGCGCGGTGGCTGGCGATGACTTTCGCGGTGTCGGCAAGGCGCGTGGCAAGCTGGCGCCAGGAAAAGGCCGCGCCGGGACGTCCGCTGCGATACTTGCGGACCTGCACATAGACGCCGAAGCCGAACACGGCGATGGCGGTGATGGCATAGGCATAGAACAGCAACAGCATCCACAGGGAGAAGTCCTGGAACAGGATGCGCGTGACCTCAGTGGGGGCGATGCCGCTCGGAATCATGTCTTGCTCGTCCTCGGAGCTTCAGGCGCAGGGTGTCCCGCCGGGCCACCGCCTGTGTCTCGAACAGTGAGGAAGGGGCGCCGCCCGGCTGAGCGGGCGGCGCCTGCGGGGCGCGGATGGAACGCGCCCCGCTCCGCCACGACCAGGGAGAGGGGAACTAGCCCTGGTAGCGGATCTCGTAGGAGCCGCCCGGCTGATAGGGCGAGCCGTAGACGGCCGCCTCGCGCCGATAAGGCTTGGGCTCCTGCGGGTTGGCTTCCTCGATCTCGCGGGCGAGCCGCTGACCGTCGAAGGTGGCGTCGGCGATGAGCTTGGGCGCCCAGGCATCGCCGATGACGTAGACACCCTTGATGCCGCGGGCGTCCCATTCACTGGCGCGCGCCTTCAGCCCCCGGAACAGGGTGTCGTCCGAGCGGCGGGCGGTGACGAGCACCAGCGTGTCGAACTCATGCCAGGCATGGGTGGTGTTGGCCGAGCGGGGCATCTTGCCGGGGCCGGTATAGGTGCGCTTATGGCCATCGCCCCAGATGTTGTAGAGCTCGATGCGCCCATCCTCGACCCGGCTCGCCCAGGTGTTGCCCAGCACGTTGATGTGCAGCTCGTGCAGCATCCGGTGCATGTTGGGCGCTTCCAGGGTGAAGTGCATGTAGCGGCCGAGCTCGACGCCGGTGGCCACCGTCACCTGGTGTCCCGCCTCCGCCAGCTTCTGCGCCAGGCTGGGGGCCATGTAATAGGGGTCGGCATTGAGGATGACGACCCGCTTGCCGATGGGCTTGGTGCCGCGGATAACGTCCTCCGGCGTCAGCACATTGTCGCGGCGCGCGCCGTCGAGGCCCGGAATGGGCGCGTGGGTCAGACAGTTGGTGCCGTCCGCCACCCAATGGGCGCCAGTGGCCACCACCACCTTGTCGGCGCCGTAGTTCAGCACGTCATCCACCGACAGGCGCTTGCCGCCCAGGGCGATCTGGTTGTCGCGGTTGCGCTTCAGCAGCTTGGTGAGCTGAACCTCGCGATAGTCGCGGTGGTAGCTCCACTCGCCCAGCCCGGGCAGGCTGGCGACATCGTTCACATAGCCGCCGACCTTCTCGGCGCTGTCCACCAGATGCACCACATAGCCGCGCTCCATGAGCACGCGGGCGCACTCCGAGCCGGCCGGGCCGGCGCCCACCACCAGGATGGAATCGTCCGAGCCCTTCTTGGGGAAGCGCTCCGGATGCCAGCCACGGCGGAATTCCTCGCCGGCGGTGGCGTTCTGGGTGCAGATCATGGGCGGGCCGCCGATCTCCCACCGGGAGATGCACACGTTGCAGCCGATGCAGGTGCGGATGTCGTCCAGCCGCCCGTCGCGGATCTTCTGCGGCAGGAAGGGGTCGGCGATGGAGGGGCGCGCCGCGCCGATGACGTCCAGCTCGCCATTGCGGATGACTTCCACCATCTTCTCAGGATCAGTAAAGCGACCGACACCGAGCACACACTTCTTCGAGGCCTGCTTCACGAACTTCTGCCAGGAGAGCTGATGGCCCTGGCGGTAGAAGCGCGAGGGGCCGGCATCCTCGCCCCATTCGGCGATATCGCCCACGTTCACGTCCCACAGGTCCACCACGTCGTCGGCCAGTTCCACGAACTTCAGTCCGTCGCGCTCCACCTCGATGCCTTCCTCGCCGATCAGCGTGTCGACGGCGAAGCGGGTGGCGATGGCGCATTCCGAGCCCACCGCGGCTTTCATCTGCTCCAACGTCTCGATCCAGAAGCGGGCGCGGTTTTCAAAGCTTCCACCGTATTTGTCGGTGCGCTTGTTGTAGTATTTGGAGAGGAACTGCAGCGGCAGATAGGAATGCGCGCCATAGCAATAGATGATGTCGAAGCCGGCATCGCGGGCGCGCCGCGCCGCTTCCACATAAAAGCCCTGAACGCGACGGATGTCGTCGTAATCCATCTCATGGCAATAGGTGAGGGATTCGAACTCGGAGGCATACTGGCTGGGGCCCCGGGCGGTCTGGCGGGTCTCCATGCAGGGGGCGTGCGCTCCGCCGTACCAAAGCTCGACGCCTGCCAAGGCGCCGTATTTGTGGATCTCCGACGTCATCGCCGAGAGATTCCGCACGTCGCCTTCGTCCCAGATGCGCGCTGAGACGCGGTGGGTGTCATCCGCTTCCGGATGGATGGAGCAATATTCGGTATTGATGGCGCCCCAGCCGCCTTCGGCCTTGATGGAGCGGTGGGCGGCCTGGAAGCCGGGTTTGTCGGACCCTGCGCCGATGCAGTGCGGAACCTGATAGAAACGGTTCTTCAGCACCTTCGGGCCGATCTTGATGGGCTCGAACAGGAGATCGTATTTGCTGATGGTCAGATCGTCGTGGGTCATCTCACTCCCCGTGCACATTCGGCCTGCCTGAACGGAGCAGCCGAATATTTGTTTCCGAAAACGCGCAAGGAGAGACGCGGCGCGAAAATATTCGCGCCCGAAAACGTCGTGTTTTCGATGTAGTCGTCCCGGCTCGTTTCGGTTCGTTCTTTATTGTTGGAATTCTAACTGCGGGGGGCATGGGTGCGGCAATGGTGCCAAATGGCACTATGTCGCAGATCTAGCCATGGCATTGGTGCGCGGCAGGCACGGTGCAACGCAATATTTCCGGATATTGCGACTGCGTTGTTCTCATGTAGGCCGCACGGAGTCTTGCTCGAACCCGAGTGGTTTACCGGTATGGCGCCGTGGCGAGACTGGCCCGGAATGGCGTGTGCTTCCTGGGCGTTGGCCGCCATCGCGTCGCTATGGTTCCCGCGGGAAGGGCCGAAGAAAGGGCTCCGATGCGCTGCAGCAGCATGCTTCGGTGGTGACGATGACGAGCAGCCGCTGCCCGGCTCGCATTTTGGATAACATGGGCTATGAACCAACGCTGATTCCGGCCCATATGGCGTCGGCACGGCATCATGCCGGCTTTGGCTTAGACGTTGGGCTCCTTCTTCCGCCGAGGCGTTCCCATGGAGCTCCGCCATCTGCG
This sequence comes from Xanthobacter sp. NM-59, assembly GCF_021401125.1. Classification (GTDB taxonomy): domain Bacteria; phylum Pseudomonadota; class Alphaproteobacteria; order Rhizobiales; family Xanthobacteraceae; genus Xanthobacter. The sequence goes on along the minus strand of NZ_JACBFQ010000006.1, from coordinate 214,183 downwards.
CTACTTCATCGCCGTCGCCGAGCACGAAAGCATTCGTCTCGCGGCGCAGCGGATCCATGTGACCCAGCCGGCGATTTCCAGGCAGATTCAAGATCTTGAAACCGAGCTTGGCTTTCTGCTGTTCGAGCGGCAGCGCAATCGCCTTGTTCTCACGCCCGCCGGGCGCAGCTACCTCGATGAGGCGCGGCTCGCGCTCGCACGGCTGGAGGCAGCCGCCAAATCGGGCCGTCGCCTCGCCAAGGGGCTGAGCGGCCAGTTGCGGATCGGCTTCGTGGAGAATGCCGGTTGGGATGGGCTGGTGCCTGACGCGTTTGCGCGCTTCCAGGAGACGGTGCCCGACGTTGATCTTGAGCTTCGCCCGCAGAACAGCCCCCACCAGATCGAGGATATTCTCTCTGGCGCGCTCGACGGCGGTTTCATTTACCACATCGGTGCCTTGCCAGCGGAGCTGGTGGCGGTTCCGCTGATCGAGCAGGGTGTGGTGCTCGCCGCGCCGCGCTCCTGGGGCATCGAGAGTGGAAGCGCGGTGGCGCTGCGGGTGCTTGCGGAGCGCCCCTTCATTCTGTTTCCGCGCGCCATGTATCCGGCGTATCACGATCTCATGATCGAGGCCTGCCGGCGCATCGACGTGACCCTGAACGTGGTGCAGGAGGAGAATACGGAAACGGCGATCCTGGCGTTGGTCTGTTCCGGGGTTGGCGGGGCGATCGTCAACGCGGCGAATTTGAGCCGCCCGGTGGCACGCGCCAGCTTCTCACCGCTGCTGGATCTGTCGATCCGCCTGCCGCTGGTCTTTGTCCACCGGGCGGGAAACGACGACCCGATCCTGGCGCGTTTCCTCGCCGCGCTCCACTGTTAAGGGCGCAAGAGGTCCTCAGGCATAGGCCCAGGCAAACGCGCCGGCATCGTCCGCGATCCGCCCGGCTCCGGTCTCGGGAAAATGGGCGGTGAGCAGCAGCGTGCCGTGGCGCGCCGCGTGATCGAGCAGCCACAAGCGGGAGGCGCGCGCGCTTTCGGCCTGCGCGCAGAAAATGGAGTTTAGCTGCGGACGTGGCACCTGAAGCGGCGCGTGCAGAACGTCGCCCGTGAAGATCGCCTCCTGGCCCGCGGATCTCAGGCGGATCGACATATGGCCCGGGCTGTGTCCGGGTGTCGGCAGGAAGGTGATGTCCTCGCGCCAGTCGCCGCCCGCCGGTCCGATCAGCTCCACCGGCGCATGGGCCAGGATCGGAGCGATGGAATCGTCGAAAACCATGCGCCGGCCGGCCGCGGCTGGCGTCTCAAGGAAAGCGCGCTCCACCTGCGGCATGACATAGGTCGCCGAGCGGAAGGTGGGAGCCCACGCCCCGTCCTCAAGCCGGGTATTCCAGCCCACATGGTCGGTGTGCAGATGGGTGTGGAGCACATGGCTCACATCCTCCGGGCGCACGCCGAGCGCGGCCAGCTGCTGGAGGAAGGGCGTATCAAGGTGGTGGAAGGCGGGGTTGAAGGGCCGATCCTTGTGATTGCCGACGCCCGTATCCACCAGCATGACGCGCCCCGCGAGGCGCACCACCCAGATGTTCACATTGAGGGTGACGGGTGGGGCGGACAAGGCTGGCGCACTTTGGCGGGCAGCGGCGTTTCCGAGCGCCGGCTCCCCCCATCCTGGGAACAGGCTGGGGGGCGGGAAGTCCCCCAGCACTGTCTCCACGATGCGCGTGATCTCGGCGTCTCCGACCCGGTATGTCGTCGTCATCTGCGACATCGCCATCTGTTCCCCCTCAATGCCGCGCAGCCATGGACCATCCTCCTAGAGGGCGGCGATTGCCTGGATTTCGATCCGATAGGCGGGATCGGCAAGCGGCGCTTGCGCGCAGGCGCGGGCGGGGGGCGGAGCGCCCTCCAGCCACCTTTCCCAGATCGCGTTCATCGTCGCAAAATCGCGGATGTCGGCAAGCCAGATCTGGACGTAGATGAGGCGCGCCCGTTCCGTTCCCGCCTGGGCGAGCAATTGGTCGATGGTGGCCAGAACGTCCCGGGTTTGCGCTTCGATGCCCTCCAGCGCGCGGTCCGGTACCTGGCCCGAGAGATAAACGGTGGTGCCGTGGACGACGGCCCGGCTGAGCCGTGGCCCGCTGCCGATCCGACGCAGGTCCCTCTCGGTCATTGGGGCGGGTGAGATGCCGATGGTCATGGTTGCGTCTCGCTGCAAAGGGGGGAGGGGGCGGCAGCCTTGCCGGCGGTACCGGTGCGCCGTGCCGCGATGAAGTAGAGTGCTGCGCTCGCCGCAGCGCCGATGGTTCCCACCGCGGCGAGGCCCAGCCCCAGGCCATGGAGGGAGCGGGCGCTCCGCGCTGTCCAGTCCGCAGCGGCGCCCACCGCGAGGGGGCCGAGGCTGCCGGCGATGGCATTGGTGAGGAAGACCAGGAGCGCGATGGCGCGGCCGCGCATGCGGTTGGGGATCGCGACCTGGATCGGCACCGGCGCCAGGGCCTGCACGATGCTCATGGCGAAGGCGCAGAGCCCGAACAGGCCCAGTGAAAGGCCGAAGTGGCCTACCAGCGGCGCCGCCAGCGCCAGCGGCACGAGGATCGTTGCCGCGCATCCGGCAATGAGCAGCACCCGCCGCAGGGTTTGCGCATCATCCCCCCGGCTGGCGAGGAAGCCGGCGACGAGCACACCGCAGGTGCCGCCGATCATGAAGGTCGGCCCCGCGAATTGGCCCACCGTGCTCGCCGGAACCCCGAACGCGCGGATGAGCAGCGTCGGGAACCACGCCGTGTGGGCATAAAACACGACGATCAGAAAGATATAGGCGGCGAAGAAGGGGAGGCCGAAGCGGTTCTGGCGGAATAGCGCATGCAGCAGATCCCGCAGGTTGGGCACGGTGTCGTCCGCTGCAGCGTTCATCGTCGCCGGGCGTGGGGCGAAGCGGTGGCGGGCAGGTTCGGCGACGGTGAAGTAGAGCAGGCCGGCCAGCAGCAGTCCGGGCAGGCCCAGAACGAAGAAGCACACCTGCCAGGGTGCCAGCCCATGGGAGGCGAGCGCGGCCAGTGGCTCTGGCTGGTTCAGCCAGCCCAGCAGCGTGCCGCCGCCGAGCAGCGCCAGCCCGCCGCCGAAATACGGGCCAAGCATGAAGATGCTCGTGGCCCGCGCCACCTTGCGCGGGGGATAGAGATCGCTGAAGACCGATGACGCCGCGGGGCTGAGGCCCGCTTCCGCGATGGCGGTGCCCGCCCGCCAGAAGACCAGGGTCGCGATGCCGGTCGCGGTTCCGCACATCATGGTCGCCAGGGACCAGATGAGGATGCACACCGCGCTGACGGCGACCCGGTTCGACACATCCACGAGGCGGGCGACGAACAGGCCAGCCGTGGCATAGCAGATGGTGAAGGCGAAGCCCTGCACCAGCCCAATCTGGGTGTCGCTCAGCGACAGCGCTTCCTTCAGCGGCTGCACCAGGATGCTGATGATCTGCCGATCCGCGTAGGAGCAGGCGAAGGCGAGGAAGAACAGGGCGACGATATAGGCGCGGTTGCCCTCGGCTGCCGGGTCCCGGCCCGGTGTGGCGATTGCGGCGGGGGGAGAGGAGGCGATGTTGGGCATCGGTTCAGCTCCACTTGTGGTCCGCAGCGCAAAGCGCGATGCAGTCGCCGGGCTCCACCGTCGCGAAGGTTCGGGCGCACACCACCTTGCCCGAGGCCGCGAAGATGAGCTCGACGGGGCGGGCGGCGGGCGCGTGGGGGTCGAAAAGGCGCGCGGCCAGCTGGCCGGCTTCAACCTCGTCGCCCAGGTGGAAGCATGGCTCGATGATGCCCGAGCGCGGCGCGTAGAGATAATGCTCCGCGCCCTCCACCTTCATGAAACGGGTGGGGCCGGGCGGTGGCAATGGCGGGTCTCGGACGATGCCCAGGGCCGCGAGGACCCGCTGGAGGCCGGCTTCCACCAGGGCCAGATTGTCCGGATTGCAGGAGGCGCCGCCGCCGAACTCACCGCACAGGAACGGAATGCCGAGCCGGTCCGCCGCCGCCGCAAAGGTGCGGTCCTCGCCCAGCAGGTCCATCACCATGGTTACGGGCGCGCCCACGGCTTCCACCAGCTTCAGATAGTCCGCCCGCCGGGCCGGATCCCGGGGCGGAGAGGCCAACATGGTGGGCAGGTGGTTGAACGAAGCCCCGCCGGCATGGAAATCGAAGGCCACATCGGCGCGCGGCAGCAGTTCGGCTTCGACGAAATGGGCGATCATCTCGGTGATGCCGCCGTGGCGCTTGCCGGGGAAAAGGCGGTTCAGGTTGCCGGAATCGATGGGCGAGTTCCGCGCGCCGGCCAGGAAGGCGGGTAGATTGAGTGCGGGAACGACGATGATGCGGCCATTGATCTCCAGCTCCGGCAGGCGGCCAAGCAGCTTCATAAGGGCGACGGGCCCTTCATATTCATCGCCATGGACGCCCCCGGTGAGGAGCAGGGTGGGGCCTTTGCCCCGTGCGAGAGTGGCGATCGGAACCGGGATGTGTCCGTACGCGGAGCGGTTGTGTGAATGGGGGATCTTCAAGGTCCCGATCTGATAGCCGGGCGCATCAAGATCTATTGTCGGTGTGATCAGCGATTTGTTGCTCGACATCATTCCCTCTGGCGCATTGGCGCGCGTGTTGCGCGCTCCCGGCGGAAGCGTTGTTGCGAGCGACAGCTTCAGAAATCGGAACGATGCCAGCAAATGCCGTTTTGTGCGGCTAATGATGCCTAAAAGGCATCATGTGTGCCGCCATGCCCCGTATGCTGCGCAAGGCATGTCGCACGAGCCCGATGCCTCCGGACGGCGAGGGGGTCTCTCAAGGCTGGTGGGGCAGGACGGTTTCGCGGGGCGATGCCCGCATGCGATGCGCGGCCCCGCCTGTCGTGGCGCGCGTCTCAGCGATCAGACGGCCCCGTGAACGGAGCGGCGGACGTCCCGCAGCATCGGGCGATCATGGCGACCACTCTCACGACGGCAGGTCTGAGAGCGCTCCGCGGTTCTGTTCCCGCCACGGCCATGGTCGGCGCACGCCAGCGCGTGGCGCCGCCATCTTGCGCTAGCAGTGATCTTGAAATCCGCGACTGTGCGTATCCGGGGGGCACGCGGCGCGCGCCCGCCCTGCTTCCGGGAGATCGGCGGTCAGCTTTGGCGCGTGCGCTTACCCTTCGGCTTGCCCTCGAAGCCCCCCGGGCGCCGGCTCTTTGGCTGACGCTCAGTTTTGCCGGCACCTGCCGCCTTGGCGTCGCCCGCCTTGCCCTCAGTCGACCGCACCTGGGACGGCGCGGCGCGGAACTTCTTGGGCCGGAAGGGCTTTTCGGCGGATGGCTCGTCGCCATGATGTCGGCTCTGGGCGGGCCGGCCGCGCATTGGCTTCCCGCGCGCGGGCCGCTCCGAATAGCCAGCCGCCGGGCCGCCGGGCAGGGGCTCGATGATCACGTCGTCGCCATCGGCCTTGCGAGCGGCCTTGCCGAAGCGGTCGGCGGCGGCGAGGCCCACTTCAAAGGCCGTCTCCTCATCGAAGATCCGGATGACGCCGATATCCTTTTTCGTCACGTTCCCACGGCGGCAGATGAGGGGCAGCAGCCATTTGGGATCCGCATTGTTGCGGCGCCCGACATTGAGCCGGAACCAGACGCTGCCGGCGCCCGAGGCCCCGGCGAAATCCCGGTCCGCCGCACGATCGCGGGCGGCACGGCCCACGCCGGGGTCGGTGACCTCCTCCGGGGCCGGCAGGCCGCTGCGATAAAGGCGCACCAGCGCGGCGGCCAGATGCTCGGGCGAGTGGGCGGCGAGCAGCGCAAGGCCGGCCGCGGCATCCTCCTCGTTCGGCTCATCGGTGATCAGGGCGTCGCCCAGCATGCGCTCGTGGTCGAGCTTGCGGATGTCCTCGGGGGTGGGCGGACCCGACCAGACCGGCTTGATGCCCAGCGCCCGCACCAGGTCCTCGGTCCGGCGACGGCGGAAGGGCGGCACCAGCATCACGCTCACGCCCTTGCGGCCCGCGCGGCCGGTGCGGCCGCTGCGGTGCTGAAGGCTTTCGGCGTCGTTCGGCAGTTCCGCGTGGATGACGAGGCCCAGGTTCGGCAGGTCGATGCCGCGCGCCGCGACGTCGGTGGCCACGCACACCCGCGCCCGGCCATCGCGCAGCGCCTGCAAGGCGTGGTTGCGCTCGTTCTGGCTCAGCTCGCCGGAAAGGGCGACCGCGGAAAATTGCCGCTCCTGAAGCATGGCGTGCAGGCGCCGCACTGCCTCGCGCGTGTTGCAGAAGACGATGGCGGTGGGCGTATCATAGTAGCGCAGAACGTTTACGACCGCGTGCTCCACCTCGGTGGGCGCAACGCGCATGGCGCGGTACTCGATGTCGGCATGCCCGCCTTCCGCGCTCGCCACCTCGATGCGCAGCGCGTCGCGCTGATAGCGCTTGGCCAGGGTGACGATGCCGCGCGGCATGGTGGCGGAAAACAGCAGGCTGCGCCGCTCCGGCGGGGTGGCCAGGAGAATGAACTCAAGATCCTCGCGGAAGCCGAGATCCAGCATCTCGTCGGCCTCGTCGAGCACGGCAACGCGCAGCTCGGAAATGTCGAGGCGGCCACGCTCCAGATGGTCGCGCAGGCGGCCGGGCGTGCCGACGACGATATGAGCGCCCTGGTTCAGCTGGCGCTGTTCCTGTCGCGGATCCATGCCGCCAACGCAGGAGACGATCCTCGCGCCGGTGCCGGCATAAAGCCAGGTGAATTCGCGCTGCACCTGCAGCGCCAGCTCGCGCGTGGGGGCCACCACCAGGGCCTGCGGCACGCTTGCGGGTGCAAATCGCTCCGCCGTTCCCAGCAGCGTTTCGGCCATGGCGAGGCCATAGGCGACGGTCTTGCCGGAACCGGTCTGCGCGGACACCAAAAGGTCCCGCTCCGCGGCCTCGGGCGCCAGCACGGCACTCTGCACCGGCGTCGGTTCGTTATAGTCCCGTTCGGCCAGGGAACGGGCAAGCGCCGGATTGGTGGTCATGAAGGGCACGGCTGGTTCCGCCTATCTCGCATTATCGTCAGGCGTCGAAGGGGAGCCATCGGAAGGTGTCTGGAATGCCTTCCTAATAGGATGGAAGCCAAAGTGCCACCGCCGGCGAGCCGCGTTTGAAGCATTCCCGGTGTGCCGAAGGCTGTGGGCTCAGGCTGTGGCCGGCGGGCTCCTGCTCATGGCGTCGGCTTTGATCGGGGCACCTCACTCTGCGGCCGTCCTGAAGCGCGGCGGGAGAGGGCGTTCACTGTGCGGAGGGGTCGAGCGCCTGGCGCAGGAGCTGGATCTGCTCATTGAGATGGTCCAGTTGATCCAGCGTCATGCCGGAACGCTCGATCAGGCTCTCTCCCAGGCAGCTGCATCGCGACAGGGTGGCGCGGCCCTGGTCGGTCAGGGTCGTATGCACTTGCCGCTCGTCCGACTGACCACGGTGGCGGCTGACCAGCCCCGCGACTTCCAGCCGTTTGACCAGAGGCGTTATCGTGCTCGGTTCCAGCCCCAGGCGGCGGGCGATCGCGCCAATGGTCATATCGCCTCCTTCCCCAAGGGTGCACAAAACAAGGTATTGGGGATAGGTGACGCCCAGCTCGTCCAGCATGGGCTTGTAGGTCCGCCCCACCGCCATGCTCGTCGCATAGAGCGTGAAACAGATTTGTCTTTGGAGGGGGAGGGGCACGGTCTCGCGGGGGCTCATTGTTCAGCGTTGCGCGAGAGTTTAGCACGAAAAAATTGTGAGTATTGAAAAATTCCCGCGTCCAAATAATTTTCAATAAAAATTGTTGCGATAAATAATATCGCGGTTAGCGTATGGCGCTGAGCGGATCGCCGGGCCTGTGGATCGTCAGCGGGCATTCGCTCTCGGGCCGGCTCTCGTGGCGGATCGCAGCGGCAGGGTGAGCGGGCGGGGTGAGCGCGATGTCGGCGATGCCTCTTGGGATCAGGGAGAAGCCATGCGGGGCGCGGCCGCTTATGGCAGGCGGTGCCGTGGGCATGGGCCGGGGCCTGGGCCTGGGCGTGGGCGTTGCCTGCGCCCGCCTTCCCTCCTGCGCCTGCGGAAAAGGGGCGGGGTGCCCCGAGGCCATTGCCTGCCGCAGGGGCGCGTCGCCTGTCGCTCGCGCCGGGGGCCGCCACCGCGACAATTGTGCTCTTAAGACCTCTCCCGCGTGCCGGTGCGTGCCGCGTGGAACCCTATTCGAGGCGCCGGCGGCCATCGAAACCGGGATGACCGCGGCCGTCCCGTCGCGGAGGCGATTTTCGTTCAAGGCGACGGCAGATCGTTCGATACGGAAAGACAGAGCGGGCGCACAATCTGCTTCCAACGCCCGCCGCCTCCAGAGGTGGCGGCGGGGTAGTTCGCGGCCGACAGGTTCCGGACGCACTGCGCGGCGCGGTTCATTCGGGCGGCGCGTTGCGGATGCGCGCGATGGGGCGTGAGCGATGATGGATCGGCGGGCAGAGAGCGCGATGGGGCGTCGGACGGCCGGCTTCGCTACCGGCCGCGCCTTCGACCCCGCTGCCTTCGACCGGCTGCAGCTTGCTTCTCTTGGCGCTGACGGAGTCACCGAATTTCATCTCGCGTCCGGTGACGAGGGCGGCGAGCGCTGGTGGGTGGTTGGCGCCCCACGGGGGAGCGAGGCGGCCGCCCTTCTCGATCGCGAAGCCCTCATTGCCTGGCAGCTCCCGGCGGAGCTCGCGGAGCAGCCGAAGCGGCTGGAGCACGGTGATCGTGTGCTGCTCCTGTACCCCCACAATGAGGGCACGGCGTTGGCCGATCTGCCGGCGGGTGATGTGCCGCTGGGGCGTTTCATTCGTGTCGCCGCGTCGCTGGCGCGGGCGCTGGGGCGGCTCCACGGGCTCAGCGTGGCCCATGGCGGGCTCAATCCCCTCCATATCCTTGTGCAGGAGGACGGAAGCGTGCGTTTTCGGCGCTTCGGGCGGGCGGTGGCGCCGCAGCTCGACGTGCCCGCCGGCGCGCTCCACCCCATCTCCCCGGCCGAAATCGGCTATGCCGCTCCCGAGCAGGCGCGCCGCGACAGTCCTTACACCGATGCGCGAAGCGACCTGTATACGCTGGGCGTCGCGCTTTATCAGTGTCTGGTCGGCCGCCTTCCCTTGCTTGCGCGCGGCACCGCGGAATGGCTGCACGCCCATGTGGCGGTCGAAGTGGCAAGGCCCAGTGCCGTGCGGGCCGATGTGCCTGCGGCCCTCGATGCCCTCTTGCTGCGGCTGATCGCCAAGGATGCGGACCAGCGGTACCAAAGTGCGGAGGCGCTGTTCGCGGATCTGCGCCTAGTCGAAACCGCGCTCGCGCAGACCGGGCATGCGGAGGCGTTTCCGCTGGGGCGCGGAGAGTTCGCGCCGAAGCGGCTGCTGTCCCAACGCCTGTTCGGCCGCGCCGCGGAACTGGCCGATCTTGGCGCCGCGTTCGAGCGGGTGCGCGGCTCCGGCGAGACCGAGATCGTTTTCATTGCCGGGGAAGCGGGGGTCGGCAAGTCGGCGCTGGTGGAGCAGTGGGCGCAGGGCCGAAGCGCGCGGGGCGTGCCCTTCGCCGCCGGAAAAAGCGCGATTTTACAGAAGGATGTGCCCTACGCGCCCTTCACCCAGGCCCTGCGCGCCATCGTGCAGCAGCTGTTGAGCGAACCCGCCGCCGATCTGGATGAGGCGCGACGGCGGCTTGCCGCCAGCCTTGCCGGCTATGGGCGTCTGTTGACCGATCTGGTGCCCGAAGCCGCGTTCGTGATGGGTGAGAGCCCGCCTTTGCCGGAGGTGCCAGCGAACCTCGCGGCGAGGCGTATTGCCCGCGTCATCCTGCAAACCTGCTCCGCCATCGCCACCGAAGGCCGGCCGTTCATCCTGTTTCTCGACGATCTCCAGTGGCTGGACGAGGCGAGCCTCGGAGTATTGCGCGCGTTCCTGGAAGACGCACCGCCCAACCTGCTGTTCATCGGCAGCTATCGCGTGGAAGAAGTCGCCGGCCGGCCGGAGTTGGCGGAGCTGTTGCAGATGGCCCACTCCGGCCCGATGCCGGTCACCGCGATGAAGCTTGGCCCGCTGTCAGAGGCCGACGCGGTCGAGTTCGTTTCCAGCGCGCTGAACAGCACGCCAGCCGACGTGGGGGAGCTGGCGCGGAGCGTCCACGGCAGGACGCGGGGCAATGCCTTCTATGTGAGCCAGCTTCTTCGGAAGCTTGTCGAGGAAAAGGTCATTGCCTTCGATCCCATGGAGCGGCGCTGGAGTTGGGACCGTTCGCGCATTGTCGAGCACGATACGGTCGCGGACTTCATGCTGCACCGGCTGGATACCCTGGCGCCCGGCCCGCGGGAGTTCCTGCGCCGCCTCGCCTGCACCGGCGGGCGCTGCCCCTCCCGCCTTTTCGCGCGCATCCTCCAGCGGGACGCGGCGGAGGTGGAGGAGGTGGCCGCAAAGCTGGTCAAGGGCGGTCTTCTACAGGGGCGGGAGGGGGAATATCTCCTGGCCCACGACCGGATTCTGGAGGCTGCCTACGCGCTCACCCCGCCGGCCCACCGGCCCGGGGAGCACCGGGACATCGCCTTGAAGATGATCGCGTTCCATGGCGAGGGAAACCGCGATCATGCCTTCGACATCTCCACCCAGATCGAGCGCAGCGACAGAAGCGCCCTGTCCGTGGCCGAACGCCTTTCCTATGTGCGGGTGCTGCGGATGGCGGCCCGGCGCGCGCGCAATGCGGGGGCGGTGGCGCAGGCCGCCGACTATGTGGGTATCGCGCGCGAGCTGTTGATTCCACAATGGCTGGTGACCCATTGCGCCCTGTTCTTCGAGGTCGAATGGCTCTATTGCGACGGCCTCCTGGCGCAGGCCCGGACCGAGGAGGCCCTGGGCGCGCTCGATGAGCTTCTGGCGCTCGCCATACGGCCAGTCGACCGGGCCGACACCCTGCGCCTGAAGGCGATCGCCCACACTGTTCAGTCCGCATACGAATCGGCCATCGAAGCGGCCTGCGAGGGGTTGGCCCTGCTCGGTGTTGAGCTGGAGCGCTCTCCCGACGGGGACCAGCTTGAGCGTGCCTATCGCGCCTGCCGGACCAGGATTCATGACATGGGCGTGCCCCAGCTGTCCGCCCTGCCGGAGGCCAGCGATCCCGCGGTGCGCTCGGCGCAGGCGCTGCTGTCGACGCTGATCTCGTCGTTTTTCGTCGAGAGTGGCCTGCGCTTCCTGCACGTCATCAAGATCGTCGAGCTCACGCTGGAGCACGGGACGACCCCGGAATCCGCCTATGGCCTAGCCTGGTTCGGCGTGTTCAGCGCCCACCACTATGGGGCTTATGAGGATGGCGCTGCCTATGCGATGCAGGCCCATGCCCTGGTCGGTCGCGAAGGCTATGAGGCTCAGCGCACCGCCACGCTGGTCGCCCTGGACCAGGTGGTTGCCTGGACCCGGCCCCTGCGCTTCGCGCTGGAACTGGCGCGGGAAGCGGCGCGGGTCGGTCGCGCGGCCGGCGACATGGGCATGGCCTGCTATGCCCGCAACCACATCGCGTCCGATCTCCTCATCCTGGGCGAACCCCTGCGGGCGACCCGCGACGAGATCGAGGAGGGGCTCGATTGGACGCGCCAGATCCAGTACCGGGATATCGAACATATCCTCGATGCCCAGCATGCCCTTGCGGACACGCTGATTTCCGGGAATTACGATAGCGCCAGGACGGTGCCGGAGGAGCGGATCACCTCCGTTTCGACCCTGTTCTGGAGCCACGATTACGCCGGCATTACCGCTTTCCTGTTCGGCGATTTCGACGAGGCGGTCCGGCATCTCGAAAAGGCGATGGACCTGGCGTGGGCAGCGCCCGCCCATATCGACACGGCGGCCTGTTCCCTGTTCTTCGCCCTTGCCGTCGCGCGGTCCTCCGGCACCGAGCCCCAGGCGCGGCTGCGGCGGATGGCTGCGGTGCGTGCCCGGCTCGCGGACTGGGCTCGGCTCAATCCCACGACGTTCGGGTGCAAGCATCTGCTGGTGGAGGCCGAGGCGGCGCGGATGGCCGGTGACCTGGCCGTGGCCCAATCCCTTTATGAGCGCTCGGCTGCGGCGGCCGCCGCGGCGGGTTTCGTGCACGAGCAGGCGCTGGCGTTCGAGCTGGCCGCCCGCTGCTACCGTGACGCGGGCTTGCCCCGTCCCGTGGAAGCCTACGTCCGTGCCGCCTGCCGCGGCTATCGGCAATGGGGGGCGGACGGCAAGGCGGAGCACCTGCTGCGGAGCTTCGATCTGGCGGAGGATCCCGGCACCGGTGCGCCGGGGGAGGAGAGGCAGGAGGATCTCGACCTCGCGGTGATGACCAAATGCGCGCAGACCCTGGCCGAGGAGATCGGCTTGGAGGCGGTTATCCGAACCCTCATGCGCGACATGATCGTGCATGCGGGCGCCCAGTCGGGACTGCTGATGCTTCTGCGTGAGAATGAGCCCTTCATCGAGGCATCGGCCCATGTGTGGCGGGAAGAGGTGGCGGTGACGCTCCATTCGGCCGTGCCGACGGCGGCGGATCTGCCCCTGCCGGTGCTCAACACGGTGATGCGGACCCATAAGGCCGTCGTCTTTTCCGACGCTTTCGCGGAGGCCCCGCGCCTGCGGTCGGAGGGGCCGAAGGATCGCGTGGTGCGCTCCCTGCTTTGCATGCCCTTGATGAAGCGCGGCGTTCTGGTCGGCATTCTCTATCTGGAGAACAACCTGGCGGCAGAGGTGTTCACGCCGAAGCGCACGGCCATGCTGGAGATCCTGGCGCCCCAGGCGGCCATTTCCCTTGATGCCGCGCGGCTTTACAAGGACCTGCTGGATGAGAACACGCGCCGCGTGAATGCCGAGTTCGCGCTGCGGGAGGCGCGGGCAGAGCTGGCGCGCACCTCGCGGATGACGGCGATCGAGGGCTATGCCGTCTCCATCGCCCACGAGATCAACCAGCCTCTGGCCAGCATCGTCGCCAATGCGGATGCCGCGATGCGCTGGCTGAAGCGCCCGCAGCCGGATCTGGGCGAGGCCCTTGGCGGGCTGGGGCAGATCCGGGTGGCGGGGCTGCGGGCGGCGGGCATCATCAAGTCGCTGCGCGCCCTGGCGAAGCAGACGCCCATCAGCTTCGTCCCGGTCCGGCTGGAGCACATTGTCGAGGACGTGCTGCGGCTGACGAGCGACGACACGCAGGCCCAGGGAATTGTCGTGAGCGCCAGCCTGTCGACGCAGCCGGGACGGGTGGAGGCGGACCCGGTCCAGATCCAGCAGGTGGTCTTCAACCTCATCACCAATGCGATGCACGCCATGGGCGAGACCCCCATGGGGCAAAGACGGCTTTTGGTCGAGACCCGTCGCGCAGGCGGGCGGGTTCATCTCGCCATCAGTGACACCGGATGCGGCATGAGCGAGGAGGTCATGGAGGATATATTCAAGCCCTTCTTCACCACCAAGAGCGCGGGCATGGGCATCGGCCTTGCCATCTGCCGGTCTGTCGTCGAGGCCCACGGAGGAAGGCTGGATGTCCGCTCGGTCGTCGGCCGGGGCAGCACCTTCTTTCTGAGCCTCGGCCTCGTCGAATGAGCCCATCCGGCAGGGGCTGCGCCTGCTGGATGGGCTTCGCTGACAAACGGTCTCCGCGCTAACGGCCCGGCCCCTGAAATGGTGCAGGGCGGGCGCGCCTGCGGCCGGTCACCTCTGCCGCGGATCCAGCGCCAGCAGGTGCCGCACGACGGGCGGCTGTTCACCTCTGTGGAACGCCAGCGCCGCCTTCTGCGTGTCGGCATCGGCGTGGGAAACCCGGCGGTGCTGCCGCAGGTGCTCGGCCCAGGATTCCACCATGAACCATTCGGTGAGGAGGGTCGGGTCGGACGAGTCTTCCGTCACCCCCCAATTGTAGGCGCCGTCGCGGCGGCGGGCGGCGGAGAGGTGATGGAGAACCTTGAGGAAGGCCGAGCGGTCGCTCCGGTCGATGCGGTATTCGATGAGGATCAGCACCGGGCCGCGATCATTGTCCATCGGTTCGGCCATGGCCGGCTCAGGCCAGTGCATGGAGGGCGTCAGGTCCGCTTCCCCCGTGGGCAGACGCAGGCGATGGAGAATGATCCCCGCCAGCGCGAGCCCGCCCGCCGCCAGCATCAGTGCCGTCGGAAGCCCGAGCGCCTGGGCCACGAAGCCCCAGGTGATGCTGCCGGCGGCCATGGCGCCGTTGAACACGGTGAGGTAGACGGCCAGCGCCCGCCCGCGAACCCAATTGGGCAGAATGGCCTGGGCGGTGGCGTTGAGGGTGGTCAGCGCCACGATCCAGGCGCCGCCGATGCCAAGCAGGATGAGAAGCGCCAGCCAGCGCGGTGGCGCTAGCGCCAGGCTCACGGTGGCCGCTGCGGTCACGAGGGCCGCCGCGAGCACCAGACGATCGGTGCCGAGGCTGGCCCGCATGCGCGGCAGCAGCAGCGCGCCCACGATCGCGCCGACGCCGATGGCACCCAGCAGCAGTCCGTAATAGGCGGCGTCGCCCTTCAGCAGCTCGCGCGCGACCAGCGGCAGGAGCGCCCATACGGCGCTGGCGAACACGAAGAAGAAGGCCGCCCGCACCAGCACCACATGCAGCTCGCGGCTTGAGCGCGCATAGCGCAGACCGGCCCGGAAGGCGCCGGCGAAGCGCTCGCCCAGCTCGTCCTCGGCGGAGGGGGGACGGCGCCACCACAGCAGGGCGGCGATGACGATGAGGTAGCTCGCTACGTCCGCGCTATAGGTCACCGCCGCGCCGAAGGAGGCCAAGAGCAGGCCGCCGGTGGCCGGCCCGATGGCCCGGGCCACGTTGATGCCCAGCGAATTGAGAGCCACCGCGCTCTTGAGGTCCTGGCGCGGCACCAGCTCCGGCACGATGGACTGCCAGGTGGGCATCATCAGCGCCGCGCCGATGCCGCCGAGAAAGGTGAGGCCGATCAGCGACGACACGCTGATGAGGCCGGTATGGGAAAGCACCATCAAGGTCGCGCTCACGCAGGCGAGGCCGATCTGGATGGCGATGAGGAAACGCCGTCTGTCCAGGATGTCCGAGAGTACACCCGCCGGCATGGCGAGCAGGAAGATGGGCAGCATGGAGGCAGCCTGCACCGTGGCCACCGCCGCCGGAGAGGCGGAAAGGTCGGTGACCAGCCAGGCGCTCGCCACATCGCGGATGAAGGTGCCCGTATTGCCGAGCACGGTCGCCGCCCACAGCACGGCGAACACCTTCCGCCGCAGCGGGGCGAAGGCGCCCTGCGCAGCGGGCGCCGTGGTGGCTGTGCCGTCCATGTGGGGAGCGTGATGCGGTTCGCTCATTCCCGATGTCCTCCTGGCCCCTGTCCCGGCCCGTGCGCAAGATCATGCCAGGCCACGAGGACAAAAGCGCCCGCGAGCCCGAGATGCTCGAAGAATCCGTTGATGGCGGCGAAGCGCTCCGGCCCCGTCGCCGCCCAGAACTGGTTAGCGAGCAAGGTCGCCATCACCGTGAAGCCTGCCAGCGCCAGGGCGCCCAGCCAGCGCTGGAAACCGGTCAGCACCAGTAGCGAGCCACCGAGCTCAACGCCCACCACGGCGATGGCGACGGGCGCCGCGGGCTCCAGGCCGAAATGGGCCATCTCGGCCTGCGCGCCTGCGAAGTCCAGCGCCTTGGCCAGACCGCCCTCGACATAGGGAGAGGTAAGCGCGAGCAAGGCGAGAACCCGGACAGGCGCGAAGGCGAGCGCCCGCTTCGCCCACGCTTTGGGTGTCTCGGCCCTGGGTGTCGCGCCTTTGGGGAGTTGCGCCATGGTGCCGCGTCAGACGGCCCAGCAGCCGCAGCCGAGGGCGCCGAAGAAGCCGCGCGCATCCTCGACGGGAAGGCTGGCGCCCCAGGCGCCCCAATGGGCGTGGCCATGAACGCCGCAGGCCTTCGCGCAGCCGCATGCGGAAGCGAACGCGAGGCGGTTTTCGCTCGCCGCCGCCCGTTCCTGGTAGCCGCCGAAGCGGCGCACCGGCGACCAATCGGGCATGGGCGGGGGAAGATCGGGCGCCAGCGTGCGGAAGTCGCCATCCCCGTGCACCGGAACGCCGCCGAGCAGGGTCAGCACTGAGGTGATGTCCTGGATGCGCTCGCCCGGCACCGAAAAATAGTCGTCCGACAGCACGATGATGTCCGCGAGCTGGCCCTGCTTGATCTGCCCTTTCTTGCCCGGCTCGGTGGAAAACCAGGTGTTCGCCTCGGTCCACAGGCGCAGCGCCGCCTCGCGGTCCAGGAGGTTGGAGGCGGGATAAAGGGAGAGGCCGCCCAAGGTCTTCCCCGTGACCAGCCAGGACAGGGAAACCCAGGGATTATAGGAGGCGACGCGGGTCGCATCCGTGCCGGCGCCCACCGGCACCCCCATGTCCAGCATGCGGCGGATGGGGGGCGTGCGCTCGGTCTTCTGCGCGCCGTAACGCTCGGCGAAGTATTCGCCCTGATAGGCCATGCGGTGCTGCACCGCGATGCCGCCGCCGAGGGCGGCGACGCGCTCGATGTTGCGGTCGGAGATGGTTTCCGCATGGTCGAAGAACCAGTTGAGGCCCTTCAGGGGCGCATCCCGATTCACTTTCTCGAACACGTCGAGGGCGCGCGAGATGGTCTCGTCATAGGTGGCGTGCAGGCGCCAGGGCCAGCGGTTTTCGGCCAGAAGGCGGATGACCGGCTCAAGGTCGCCCTCCATGTTCGCCGGCATTTCGGGACGGGGCTGCTGGAAGTCCTCGAAGTCGGCGGCGGAATAGACCAGCATCTCGCCGGCGCCGTTGGCGCGGTAGATGTCGTCGCCCTGGCCCGGCTTCACCTGCTTGGCCCAGCCGGCAAAGTCCGCCAGCTCCTCTTTCGGCTTCTGGGTGAAGAGGTTGTAGGCAATGCGCACGGTGAGCTGCCCCTCTCGGGCCAGCTCCTCGATGATGGCATAGTCGTCCGGGTAGTTCTGGAATCCGCCGCCCGCGTCGATGACGGAGGTGACGCCCAGGCGGTTCACCTCCCGCATGAAATGGCGGGTGGAATTCTTCTGGTATTCCGGCGGCAGTTTCGGACCCTTGGCCAGGGTGGCGTAAAGGATGGTGGCATTGGGGCTCGCCACCAGCAGGCCGGTGGGGTTGCCCGCGCCATCGCGCAGGATTTCCCCGCCCGGCGGGTTGGGCGTGTCGCGGGTGTAGCCGACAACCCGCAGGGCGGCCGCATTGAGCAGGGCGCGGTCATAAAGGTGCAGGATGAAGACTGGCGTGTCGGGCGCGGCGGCATTGATCTCGTCGAGGGTGGGCAGCCGCTTTTCAGCGAACTGGTGCTCGGTGAAGCCGCCCACCACGCGCACCCATTGGGGCGGCGGGGTGATGGCCACCTGGGCCTTCAGCATCTCCATCGCCTGGGCCAGGGAGCGCACCCCGTCCCACCGCAACTCCATATTGTAGTTGAGCCCGCCACGGATGATGTGCATGTGGCTGTCGATGAGGCCGGGGACGATCCGCCGCCCGCCCGCGTCTATGGTTTGCGTCTGCGGCCCGGCAAGGCGCATGGCCTCCGCCGCCAACCCGGCGAACAGGATGCGCCCATCCTTCACCGCCACCGCTTCCGCCTGCGGGTTGGAGCGGTCGAGGGTGGTCACCTTGCCGTTGAAGAGGATCAGGTCGGCGATCTCGTTCATGGTTCGGGCCTTCGGGTTCTGCTGTGGGGGGAACGACGGCGGGGCGGTCTGGTTCAGGTTGCGGGCGGCTTGTCGCGCGAGGCCATGGGGGATGTCGGCGTGTCCGGGCGGCCGGGGAGCTGGCCAAGGACGTGGTCCGAGCAGTCCGCAAGGCCGATGGCGCGGCTGAGGCTGTCGCCCTTCAGCAGGTGGCGCGTGACCGGCACGATTTGCTCGCCCAGGAGAATGCCGAAGAGCCCCACCAGGGCGATGACCGGCGGCGCCGGCGAGCGCACATTGATGAGGCTGTAGACGATGCCGACCAGCAGGCCGGCACCCAGCGAGGCGAGATAAAGCTTCATGGGGCCTCCTTCCCGAACGGTGGTGGGAACGGGTGGCGACCGGGGTGCGCTCCGCCCCCCAGGGTCGCGACCGGCGCGGAATGGCCCGCGCCGGTCATGGGCCGCGCTGGCGGCTCAGCTCTTCACAAAGGCCAGCAGGTCCGGATTGATCACCTCGGCATTGACGGTGAGCATGCCGTGGGAGAAGCCCGGATAGGTCTTCAGCGTGCTGTTCTTGAGCAGCTTGACGGACTTCAGCGCGGAATCGGCGATCGGCACGATCTGGTCATCCTCGCCGTGCATGACGAGGGTGGGCACGGTGATGGCCTTCAGGTCCTCGGTCTGGTCGGTCTCGGAGAAGGCCTTGATGCCGTCATAATGGGCCTTCGCGCCGCCCATCATGCCCTGGCGCCACCAGTTCTCGATCACCCCCGGATACGCCTTCGCGCCCGGGCGGTTGAAACCGTAGAAGGGGCCGGTGGGCACATCGAGGAAGAACTGGGCGCGGTTGTCCGCCAGTGCCTTGCGGAAGCCGTCGAACACCTCGATGGGCAGGCCCTCGGGGTTGGCGGCGGTCTTGACCATCAGCGGCGGCACGGCGGAGACCAGCACCGCCTTGGCCACGCGACCGGAAGGCTGGCCGAACTTCGCCACGTAACGGGCGACCTCACCGCCGCCCGTGGAATGGCCGATATGAACGGCATTCTTCAGGTCCAGCGCCTCCACCACCGCGAAGGCGTCGGCGGCGTAATGGTCCATGTCGTGGCCGTCGGCCACCTGGGTCGAGCGGCCATGGCCGCGCCGGTCATGGGCAACGACGCGATAGCCGTTCTGGATGAAGAACAGCATCTGCGCGTCCCAATCGTCGGCGGACAGCGGCCAGCCATGGTGGAACATGATGGGCTGGGCGCCCTTCGGCCCCCAATCCTTGTAGAAGATCTCGACCCCGTCCTTGGTGGTCACGCTCGGCATGGGAGGCGCTCCTTTGGCTTGAGGGGTGGCCGCGGCGGCCACGGGCAGGGAGCTGAGGACGGTGGCCAGGGCACCGGCGCCGCCCAGCTCCAGGAGGGTTCGGCGCGTCAGGGACAGCTGCGGCTCGGTCATGAGGCGATCCTCAATGACCTTCGGAGGCGCCGAACATGCTCTTGGCGTAGATGATGCCCAGCCCATAGGCGCCGCCATATTGCTTGGCGATGCCGGTGGTCATGTCGTAGGTGCCGGTGCGCGCCCAGTCGCGCTGCAGCTCGAGCAGGTATTGCAACGCCGTCATCGGCACCGCCCCGGCCTGGATCATGCGATCCATCGCCCGCTCGTGGGCCTCATCGGAAACGTCGCCGCAGGCGTCGGCGATCACATAGACCTCGAAGCCCTGGTCGATGGCGGACAAAGCCGGGCCGACGATGCACACGCTGGTCCAGAGCCCGGCCAGCACCACGCGCCCCTTCCCGATGCGGTTCACCTCGGCGATGACCGCGGCATCCTCCCAGGTGTTCATGGAGGTGCGGTCGAGCAGCGCCTGGCCGGGAAAGGCATCGGTGATTTCAGCGTACATGGGGCCCGAGAAGCTCTTCTCGGCCACTGTCGTGAGGATGGTCGGCACCTTGAAGCCGGCCGCCGCCCGCGAGACGAGAGCGGCGTTGTTGCGCAGGGTGACCGCGTCGATGGACTTGGTCGCGAACGACATCTGCGACTGGAAGTCGATCATCACGAGCATGTGGTTGTCGGGCGCGATGAGCGCCGTTCCGGGAGTGGGGCTTGCGGTCGGCATGGATATCCCTTGCATCCAGCTGTGAATGGCATGTCGACCATGGCCCGTGTCGTCGCGACGGGTTTGCGCAAAAGCGAATGGCTTTGTCTGTTCGCACTGAGGCCAGCACATTGCCCCCATGATCTCTCGGAGATCGAGGATGGGGCCGGCGTGACGGGGCGCGCCGAGCCAGTGATCATCCCGCCTGGCCCGGGGCCGCGGCCTTCACGAAGACCATGGCATCCCCAAAAGCGGCGCTGGTCGAGCCTGCCGGGAGTTGCCGAGCCGGTCGGGACTTGCCGCGGGATGGCGATAATGGGCGCATCCGCTGGTGGATGCGGGGACCAGGGAGCGGCCGTTGCCAAGGCGCGGCATCGTGCCGGGCCCGAAAGGCGGTGGCCCGGCGCTGGCGGTTCAGCCCTGCCGCGCGGCCGCGCCGGCCTGCAGCGCACGGCCGATGCAGTCGATCATGGCGGCGCTGTCGAACGGCTTGGCGAGGAAGCCGAAGGCGCCCGCGGCATCCACCTGGCGGCGAATGCGCTCCTCGGGAAATGCGGTGATGAAGATCAGGGGCACCGCGTCGCCCTCGGCGCGCAGGCGGCTCTGCAGCTCCACCCCGCTCATGCCCGGCATCTGGACGTCGGTGATGACGCAGTTCGTCCGGCAGCGTTCGGGGGAACCGAGGAAGTCTTCCGCGCAGGCAAAGCAGCTCGCGCCGAACCCGAGGGAGCGGATGAGGCTTTCGGTGGCGAGACGAACGGATTCGTCATCGTCGATGATCGTGATCATCGGGACAGGCGACACGTCTGGACACCTCGAAACGCGAGCTTTTCGGCGCGGCACGCCGCACCGATGTACACCCAATGTAGCTGCCGCCTTCCGGCGCAGGAATCATACACTCGTTTGCCGCGCTACCCTTTCGCGGTACTGACGCCGAGGGCTTCGGCCATCCGTACCAGGTCCGCCAGGGAATGGGCCTCCATCTTGCGCATGACGTTGCCGCGGTGGATCTTCACGGTAATCTCGCTCAGCCCCACCTCGGCGGCCACCTGCTTGTTCATCAGGCCGGCGGTGACGCGTGCCATGATCTGGCGCTCGCGCTCGGTCAGGGTGTCGTAGAGGGCGCGCAGGCGGGACGAGGTGGCGCGCGCTTCCCGCCGCGTGCGGTCGATGTCGATTGCGGCCGCCACCGCATCGAGCATGTCCTGGTCGCGGAAGGGCTTGGTGAGGAAATCCACCGCCCCCGCCTTCATGGCCCGCACCGACATGGGAATATCGCCATGCCCCGTCATGAAGATGATCGGAATCTCCATGCCCGATCGGGCCAGCTGGCTCTGGAAATCGAGCCCGCTGAGGCCCGGCATGCGGATGTCGAGCACCAGGCAGCGCGGCCCGTCCGGCAGCCTTGCCGCCAGCAGCTCGGCGGCCGAGGAGAACAGCGCGACTTCCAGGCCGATGGAGCGGAACAGGCTGGAGAGCGCATCCCGCAGACCCGCATCGTCATCGACCACGAGCACGACGGGGGCGCTCGGGGGTGTCGCGCTGGGGGGCTGTCGGCTGGTCACGGCAGGGCTTCCTTGGCGATGGCCTGGGGAACATCCTCGGCAATGGGCAGGGCCATGGTGAAGCACATGCCACGGCCCGCGCCAAGGGCGGCGTTGATCCGGCCTGCATGAGCCTCGACGATGGAGCGGGAGATGGACAGTCCGAGGCCGATGCCCCGCTTCTTCGTCGAGAAGAAGGGCGTGAACAGCAATGGCAGCGTCTCCTCAGCGACGCCGGGGCCGGTATCCTCCACCTGGATGGCGACGCGCGCGGGCGCGGCGGCCTCGTCCGCGGCCATGAGAAACGTGCTGATGCGCAGCATCCGCTCCTGCTCCGGCACGCCGTCCATGGCCTGAATGGCATTGAGCGCGAGGTTGATGAGGGCCTGCTGCAGCTGCACCGGGTCGCCCAGGACCGGTGCCAGCTGGTGATTGAGTTTGAGATCAAGCCCCACCCGGTGGCAGGAAAGGTCGCGTTCCAGCAGCATGGCGCTTTCCGCGACCAGTTCCGCGACGCCGAGGGGCGCGCGGGCGCTGTCGTCCTGCCGCGCGACGGCTCGCAGCCGGGCGACGACATCGCTGGCCCGGCGCGCATTGGCGATCGCGCGCGTCACGCTGAGTTCCGTCTCGCGGATGTCCGGCACCGGCCGCCGCAGCCAGCGCAGGCAGGCCTCGCCATTGGTGACCACCGCCGCGAGCGGCTGGTTGACTTCATGGGCGATGGAGGTGGTGAGCTCGGCGAGGGTGCTCGCACGCGTGACATGGGCCAGGTCGGCCCGCATTTCGTGGAGCTGGTTTTCGGCGCGCCGGCGCTCGGTGATGTCGTGGTTTGTCTCCATGGTGCCCATGGGCCGCCCGCGCGTGTCGCGCTGAAGCGACCAGCGGCTGATGCAGGTGAGCTTGCGGCCGTCGCGCGTGGTATGCGCCAGCTCGCCCTCCCACTGCCCGGTGTCGATCAGGGTGCTGGCGATGTCCGCGCGCGCCAATGGAAAGACGGTCTTCAGCAAAGCGGACGCCTTCTGCCCGACGGCTTCCTCGCGGGACCAGCCATAGAGCGCCTCGGCGCCGCGATTCCAATAGGTGACGGTATCCGACGTATCGCGCACGAAGATGGCGTCGTGAGAGAGGTCGAGCAGCGCCGCCTGCTCCCTGAGGGAACGCGTGGCATCCTGGTTGCGCAGGCACAGCAGGGTCGTGACCATGATGGCGACGATGCTGACCGTCCCGCGCATGGTGGAGGGGAGAGCGTAATCATTCGCGTGCACGATCGTGAAGCTCAGCACCGTGAGGCTGATGCAGCTGCCCGCGACAAGCAGAAGTCCCGTCCTTTCGAGGAGGCGCGCCGAGAGGAGAACCACGAGCGCGTAGAGCACCGCGATGGCCATATCCAGCGGCGAGAGCGTGTCGACGAGGAAGATGCCGCCGCATGACGCGATGACCAGGGTGGGGCCGAGCCATCGACCTGTCGGTGGCCCGGTCCCCGAAAAGATGTGGTGCTGGCCGGACATGGACACCTCGATGGACCTTCATGCGGAACCGTGCGCCGCCGTCAGTCCATCGACCGGCGGCGGGCCAGCCCACTGCAAGCGAGACATTCACTACCATTGCGGGATCCGGCCGTTTTGTCAGATCGGACGCTGAATTTCCGAATCGTCGGCCCGCGAACGGACGTGCTGGCGCTTTGGGGCCAGGCCTGGCCCGGCTTCGGGATCCCGTCTGCGACCATACCAAGGTATGGGCAGGCACCTCCCATCATATGGGTGGCGAAACCCACGTAGAATGGAGCGCGCGGCCGCCATCCCCGATCCTCGCTGCAGCCACTGGCGAGGGGTGAGCCTCCGCCGAACATCCGCTCCGAGCGATTGGGGTTCCGCGCATGTCCGTCCATGTCTCGATAGCCGCTACAGGGGGGGCCTTCCAGGACTTCGAGGAAACCGAGCCCACTGGGGCGCGCCGGGGCGCCCTTGCTGTGTACCTGCCGCATATGGGCCTCGTCCTCGGCATGACCGCGAGCGAGCCGGAAAGACGGCATCGGCCCGACGGCGAGCCGGAAGGCATCGTTCTGCGCCTCGAAAGGCGCTGTGGCGGGGCGCCTGGGGGCGCCAGCGTGCCTGCGCGCCGCGAGGCCGACCGCAGGCACGCCGCTGTGGACGATCATGTGGTGCGGCAGCTGTCGCAGGCGCTGGAGGCGACGCGCGCGGAGGGCGGATGCGGTGTTTATGCCGATGCGCTCCAGCTGGCGCTGGTGGCGCGCATGCTCGCCGTGGAGGAAAATGCACGTCCCGCCCTTCCACCCGAAGTCGAGCCGAGCGCGCCGGCGCGGGTGAAATCCGGTCTCGTGACATGGCGGCTGAAGCGGGTGCTTGCGTTCATCGAGGCGAACCTTTGCGACGCCATCTCCCTTGCGGATATGGCGCGCGCGGCGGGGCTCAGCCGCATGCATTTCGCCGCCCAGTTCCGGCTTTCCACCGGCCTGCGGCCGCGCGAATACCTGTTGAAGGCCCGCATCATGCGCGCGCAGAGGCTGATGCTGGAAAGTCGCGATCCCCTGGTGCAGATCGCTCTGGCCGTGGGCTTCCAGACCCAGGCGCACTTCACCACGGTGTTTCGCCGGTTCGCCGGCGCCACTCCCCACCAATGGCGCAGCGCCCAGGCCGCCGAGGCGTGAGCCGGCGCGGGCATCGGCGGGCGTTCCTCCCGCACTCGGGCCGCGCGCCCGGGGGCCGTCGGGCCATCAGGCGCGGATATCCTGCGCATTCAGCCGCACTCACGCCCCCGGACCACCCGGATGCCCCCCGCTTCGCGGAACACTGTCTTCAGGCGGCTGCGGACGGGGTGGCCATAAGCCGAGCGTTGTCGTGAGGGGCGCGACGGTTTCGCCCATGCCGATGGTTTTCACGACCCGCTTTTCCACGGGCAAAGGAGAGAGCCGGCCCGCCGGCAAGTGCGGCAATGGCGGTGACCAATAAAGGGTGATCGCCGAGCAGGAGAGGCCCTGCACAGAGCGGCGAGCGGGCAATACATGCCCCACCATGGGCGGGCCATCGCCGGCGGGCTGCACCGGAAACGGCTGGGCCGAGGCCGCCACTCGGTCGAGACCAGAGCGCGTCCTGTGTGCGAAGTGAGATGCGCCCCCGCGCAGGACGTGTTTAAAAACAAAACGATAGCCTGCTTATCGCGTGTCTATCAAAAGCTGAAATGTCTGGCCCTAAGCCGCGGCGAACTGCTTGTCGGGCGCCCGGCTCGTCGGCCTGAAGCGGTCACTGCGCTCCTGAACCAAGTCCGGCCCGGCGCTGTGGAGAAGGCATCTAGGTACCACGATCGAAGGCTGGAAGCGAACAGGGCCCTTGGCGAGCCTCAGTCTCGTCAGGGCTTCGGCGGCTGCGGGCACCTGATCTCGATCGAAGGGGGCCGACAGCGCGTCGGACTGCGGGAATTATATATTATATAAAATCCATTGATTATATCGTATATCTGGAATGGTGCTTTCCCACCGAGGGTTCCGGAGAAAATCGATGAGTGGCCTCGATCAGATCGACCGCAAGATCGTCGCCGAGCTGATGCGCGACGCAACGCAGACCGTCGCCCAGGTCGCGGACAAGGTCGGCCTGTCCCAAACGCCGTGCTGGAAGCGCATCCAGAAGCTGGAGGCCTCCGGGGTGCTGATGAACCGCGTCGCCATTGCGGACCCGGTCAAGCTTGGCCTCGGGCTCACCGTGTTCATCGGCATCGAGGCGCCCGATCACACAGGGGAATGGCGGGAAGCCTTCATGGGCGTTGTTTCGGCGATGCCCGAGGTGCTGGAGGTCTACCGCATGGCAGGGGAAATGGACTACCTGCTGCGCGTGGCCATGCCCGACATGCCCGCCTTCGACCTGTTCTATCGCCGGCTGACGGAGACCTTGCCCTTGCGAAATGTCACCTCCCATTTTGCGATGGAGCGGATGAAGTTCACCACGGCCTATCCTTTGGAGCTCCACGGCGCGCGGCGCTAAAGCGGCTCCGCGCGAAGCGGGAGCCGGCAAGGTAAGGGCGGGCCCTGGGCCAGGCCCCTTTTCCTATGGCGTGCAGCTTACTCGGCTGCGTTCAGGCGGCGGTCCGCCGGCGCGTCGAAGGGCGCGCCGCGGCTTGTATCGGCCACACTCTCCCGTCCCACATAATGGTGGCCCCATTGGGCCGCCGGGTGGCTTGCGCGCACCCGCCCGCCTTCATCGCCCAGCAGCTTTTCGCGAAGGGTGCCGGGGGCGTAGCCGCTTTGCGCCCGCCCGCGCTTGCGCAGCTCGGGCACCACGAAGTCGATGAAGTCGGTGGTCGAGGCGGGCGTGATGGCATAAGCGAGGTTGAAGCCGTCCACGCCGCCTTCATCAACCCAGCGCTCCAGCTCGTCCGCCACCGTTTTCGGTCCACCCACCAGTACGGGGCCGAGCCCGCCGATGGACCTTTTGCGGATCACCTCGCGCACCGTCCAGGCCTTGCCATCGGCGGCGAGGGATTCGAGCGTCGTGCGCAGGCTGTCATTCTCCACGGCGGTGAGCGGCAGGTCCGGGTCGAGCGACGAGAAATCGAGGCCCGTCCAGCCGCCGTAAAGGGCGAGTGCCCCTTCCGGGCTCGCATAGGAAAGGTATTCCTCATACTTGCGCCGGGCGGCTTCGTCGGTGGGCCCGGTAATGACGGTCAGCAGCGTGAAAATCTTCAGGGAGTCAGGCTCGCGGCCGGCGGCCACCACCTCCGCGCGGATCTGGTCGGTCAGCTTGCGCGCCGTCTCGGGCGAGGTGGCCAGAACGAACATGGCCTCCGCATGGCGCGCGGCGAAGCGACGCCCGCGCGTGGAGGCGCCGGCCTGGAAAATTACCGGCGTGCGCTGCGGCGAGGGCTCGCACAAATGGAAGCCGGGAACCTTGAAGTATTCACCATCGTGTTGGATGGGATGGACCTTCGAGGCGTCCGTGAAAATCCCCTTCTCCTTGTCGCGCAGAACGGACCCGTCCTCCCAGCTCCCTTCCCAGAGCTTGTAGACGACCTCCATGTATTCTTCCGCGAGATCGTAACGCGCATCATGCTCGATCTGGCGATCCATGCCGATATTGCGCGCGGCGGAATCGAGGTAGGACGACACGACGTTCCACGCCACCCGCCCCTTGGTGAGGTGGTCGAGGGTCGAGAGCCGGCGCGCCAGCAGATAGGGGTGCTCGAACGTCACCGCCGCCGTCACGCCGAAGCCCAAATTCCTGGTCACCGCCGCCATGGCGGAAATGGCGCCGAACGGGTCGTTCACCGGCACCTGCGCCGCGTCCTGCAGCGCTGCTTCCGCCGAGCCGCGATACACATCATACACGCCCACCACATCGGCGATGAACAGGGCGTCGAAAGCACCCCGTTCCAGCTCGATCGCCAGGTTGGTCCAGTACTCGATGTCGTTATAGCGCGAGGCCTGGCTGGAGGGGTGTCGCCAGGTGCCGGCCGCCTGATGGCCGACGCAGGTCATGTCGAAGGCATTGAGAATGATGCGTTTCTTCGTGGTCATATGAAGTCCTCGTCATGTCCGCTGCCCTCGGGCGATGCGGCGGCGCGTGATGGCGGACCGGAGGGCGCGATGGCGACATCCTCCGGTTCGTGGTGCCGTGGTGGATTGAAGTTGGCTTTCGGGGACAAGCTGCGCGGCCGCGACGGGCCGCCGCGAGGCGGCGCATCAGCTGGCGATGGCCGCGATCTGCCAGACATAGATCGGCTCGGTTCCGTTCGCCGCGTTGTCGCCCAGACTGCGCTCCTTGTAGATCAGCAGGTTGTGGCTGGCGTTGAACCCGGATTCCTCAGCCTCGCGATCTGCTCGACGGGCGCAATGCGTTCGCGCTCGCGCTCGATGGCGCCTTCCGTGATGCGCGCGAAGAGCGGGCTGAAGCGCGCCTTCAGCTTTCCGGTGTCGGGGAACGTGCCCCGGAACTCATGCACGGTCACGGTAAGGCTCCTTCATGCCCGCGAAGGGAGGTTCGGAGGGCGAAAAGATCTTCTGATGGGGCGGCTTTTTGCAGCCGTTGGCCAGTGGAGTACCGAGTGCATCAAGTGTAGTCAGAACAGCCGCGCGGAAGCGAGAGTTACGTCTTCCATATTTCACGCGCACAGAGCAGGCGTTTTGCATTGAGCCGGTGGTGGCGAGAAGAATTTTTCTTCGCGACGAGGACGCGAGCCTTGCGCCCGATGTCGCTGCCCAAACGTTGCCGCACGCCATCGCCTCCGTCCTGAAGGCGGCGCTGGAGCGTTATTCCCAAAGCGACATTTGGTCCCTTTTCATCTCCAAGCACTTCGGCGCGCCCGGCTTTTCGCGCACGGCCCTTGCCCAGTTCGGGCTCGACCAGCACTGGTGCAATGCGCGGGTCCAGCCCCTGCGCGATCCGGTGCGGTGGAAGTTCTTCCATGTGGGGAACTGGTATCTGAATGGCGTGCATCCGCGCCGCCCCCTGGAACTGAGGGCCCCTGCGCGGCGGAGAATATTGATCTCCCTTGAGCATCGGCCGCGAAGGTCTTCTCCTAAACTGGCCACGTTCTTTGGAATGGCCGCGGCCATGCGTCGGGGCCTATCAAAGGATGAATGCGGGAATATCGCCGATCTGGGTGACGGCGCCGCACCCCGTGATAGGAAAAATGCGATGGCCGTTGGTTCCTCTCCCGAAATCTTCTGGTTTCTGCCCACTTCGGGCGACACCCGTTACCTTGGAACTTCGGATTACGGGCGGGAGCCGACCAACGCCTATCTGCGCGAAATCGCGGTGACTTCGGAGCGGCTCGGCTATGATGGGCTGTTGATCCCCACCGGCTCCAGCTGCCACGACCCCTGGATCACGGCGGCCAGCCTCATTCCGGTAACCAGCCGCATCAAGCTGCTGGTGGCGCTGCGAACCTCCATCATGGGGCCCACCGCCTCCGCCCGCCAGGCAGCGACGCTGGACCAAGCCCTGGGTGGCCGGCTGCTGTTGAACTTGGTGCCGGGCGGCGATGCCGCCGAGCTGGCGGCAGACGGGGTGTTTCTGAGCCATGACGAGCGCTACGAGGCGGCGGACGAGTTCCTGACCGTGTGGCGGCGCATTCTGGAAACGGGAGAAAAGTTCAGCTTCGAGGGCCGTCACCTGAAGGTGGATAACGCCCGAAACTACTATCCGCCGGTGCAGCGGCCCTATCCTCCGCTCTATTTCGGGGGCTCCTCGCCCGCCGCCCATGCACTGGCCGCCAAGCATGTAGACGCCTACCTCACCTGGGGCGAGCCGCTGGCGGCCGTGGCGGAAAAGATCGCCGACGTTCGCGCCCGTGCCGCGCGGCACGGGCGCACTGTGCGCTTCGGCGTGCGGCTCCATGTCATCGCCCGCGAGACGGAGGAGGAGGCGTGGGCGGCGGCGGATCGCCTGATTTCGCGCCTGACTGATGAGGATATCGCGGCGGCGCAGGCCAATTACGCCAAGATGGATTCCGTGGGGCAGGCCCGCATGGCGGCACTGCACGGGGGGCGGCGCGACCGGCTCGTGCTGGGGCCGAACCTGTGGGCCGGGGTCGGGCTCGTTCGCGGCGGTGCCGGAACTGCGCTCGTGGGCGCGCCGGAACAGATCGCGGAACGGCTGCGCGAATACCAGGGCCTGGGCGTCGATACCTTCGTGCTCTCCGGCTATCCGCATCTTGAGGAATCCCTGAGGTTCGCGGAGCTGGTGTTCCCGTTGCTCGGCAAGGGGGCGGTGACGCAGCGCGGCGCGCAGACCGGGGGCGCTTTCGACATTCGAGCCGTGCGGCAGGTCGCGGCGAGCTGAGAGGCGCTCATGCAGATCATCGATATGCGCTGCCGGCCGGCTTATCTGCACGATTTCTTTGGCAGAACGCCCGGGACGGCGGAGTTCGAAACCGCGCGCTGGCTCAACCGGCGCGTGGGGACCCGGGGGAGCGACACCCATTTCATCCGTTCGGCGACACCGGAAGGCTTTCTGGAAGAGGTGGCGCAGGCGGGCCTCGCGAAGGCCGTGGTTGTGGGCCGCCACACCCCCACCCAGCACCTTCCGAATGACACCATCCATGGGATCGTGGCCGGCTCTGCGCTGCTTGAGGGCATCGGCGCGGTGGATCCGGTGGTTGAGGGCGAGCAGGCGGCGCTCGATGAGGCGGAGCGGGCCATCAAGGTGCTGGGGCTGAAGGGCATCGATCTGGAGCCCGGATTCGGCACGCCCGCCCGCCACGCGGACGACCCTGTGTATTTTCCCCTTTACGAACTTCTAGTGGCGCTGGATGTGCCCCTGTTTCTGATGAGTGGCCCCACCACGCCGGACCCCCGCTTCAACGATCCCGCCGCCATCGGCAATGTGGCCCGGCTGTTTCCGCGGCTGAAGATTGCCGTCTATCACGGCTCATGGCCGAATGTTCAGCAGATCGTCGGCGTCGCCTTTCGGCATGAGAATGTCTTTCTCATTCCCGATATGTATTTGTTTCAGCCCGGAACGCAGACCTATGTGGAGGCCGTGAACAGCTTTTTGGGTGACCAGTTCCTGTTCGGCTCCTCCTATCCGTTCCGCCCGATCACCCAGACCATCGCGGATTTTCAGAAAGTGGGCTTCCATGAGGCCCTCTTGGAGAGGCTGTTTTATGGAAATGCTGCTCGCCTGCTGAAACTCTAGGGCGCTGATGCGAGTTATGCACGCGGGCCGGCATCCGGTTCACCGGAACGGGCGTTCAGTAGCTGTCCGTTGCGTGAGCGGGATTGCCAGCATGGCGTGCTGCTCTTGGTGTGGGGCGGCGCAAGGGCCTTTGGCGGAAAACGCGCCGATGGGAGCGATGGCGCTTCCGGGTCGGAGTTGAAGCCCGGATCTGGTGCGCAATGCCACGGGAAGGTGAAGTTTGATGAGTTCATCCGAAGGCACAGGGGGCGGGCCAGCCGGCATGCGGACAGCGCCGCGTGGGCCATCGTGCGTCGTCATCATTGGCGGGGGCCTTTCGGGCGCTGCGGTCGCCTGGCATCTCGCACGCCGCACCCGGCCGGGCGAGATCCGCATCATCATCGTCGAGCCCCGCGCGGAGCTGGGCCGGGGTCTTGCCTATGCGACGCCGGATCCAGATCATCGCCTCAACGTGCCCGAGCGGAAGATGAGCCTCGATGCCAGCGATCCGCTGCATTTCCAGCGCTGGCTGCTGTCCCGCGAGGGGCCGGGCGTTCCGCACGGGGCGTGCACGGCCGAGGGTGAGGCTTTCGTGCCGCGCGAGATCTTCGGCCGGTATGTGGCGCACCACCTGCGGCCGCTGCTGGAGAGCGGGCGGGTCGAGCATCTGCGGGCCCAGGCCACGGGCGTGCGGCAGCGGGGGAAGGGCTATGCGGTGCGGTTGGACGGCGGCGGAGAGGTCGTCGCCGATCGGGTGGTGCTGGCCGTCGCCCATCCCGCTCCGGCGGTTCCCGGCGCATTGGCCGCATTTCGGGATGATCCGCGGCTGGTGGCGGATGCCTATGGCTGCAATGCGCTTTCCGCTATCGCCCCGAGTGACCGCGTGCTGATTGTCGGTTCCGGGCTGACGGGGGCCGATGTGGTGGCCACCCTGCGGCGGTGCTCCCATCGCGCGTCCATTCACATGCTGTCCCGCCACGGCCGCCGGTCGCAACCTCACGGGCCGGCGCAGTCGCCAACGTCCGCCGACTTCACGCAGCCGAGGGAGACGCGCGCGGTGGGGCTGCTGCGCCGGGTGCGCCGCGAGCTGGAGCGCGATGCGCAAGCCGGGCGAACATGGCACGCCGTGTTTGATCGGCTCCGCGAGCAGGGGCCTCGCATCTGGGCCGCGCTGCCCTGGCCTGAGCGGCGGCGGGTGGTCCGCCATCTTCGGGGGCTTTGGGATATTCATCGCTTTCGCATCGCGCCGCAGACCTATCAGGCGCTGCAAAGTGAGATCGCGGCCGGCCGGCTGGAGCCGCTGGCGGGGCGGCTGGTTTCGGCGCAGAGCGTCGGCGCCAGCATCGCCGTCCGCATCGCGCTGCGTGGTGGCGCCTCGCCCGTCCTTGATGTGGAGCGGATCGTCATTGCCACCGGGCCCGCCCACGGGTCGGTCATCGCGGCAAACCCGGTCCTTAAGGACCTCGCCGCGCAGGGGCTGCTGCAGTCCGATCCGCTGGGGCTCGGGCTGTGGACGTCGCCGCAGGGCGTGGTGCTCGACCGCTACGGGGTGGAGCAGCCGAATCTGCTCGTTGCAGGTCCGCTGGCGCGCGGGTCGGTTGGCGAGCTGATGGGCGTGCCCGAAGTGACCGCCTGGGCGGAAGCCATCGCGGCGCGCGTTGCCGGGGCGCCTGCGGAAGCTCCCGGCGTCCACCCCATTCCCGCCGGAACGCCCTGAGGTCCTCCGGCGAGCGAGTAGCGCAACGCGCTGCCGTGCAGGGGCGCGATCCGCGGAAGATCCTGGTTTATGCCATGGCGACCGTCATCGTGGACGAGACCTGTGCCGGGGCGCGCGCGAAGCATGTGGACGATGTGCGCTACGCGTCCCATGACGGGGCCCTGGCGTTGATGTCCAGTTGCCCCGGCATCGATTTCCGCCGCCACGGTGAAAAAGGCTGAGACCAACGCCACCGGCTCCACCATCGGGCATCAGGCCGACGGCGAGAAGGCCTGGGTCATCGACTTGGACCATTGAGGAGCTGGCCAAATTGGGCCGCTCTTCGTCGGCTCCGCGAAAACGGCCGCGGACCTGCTCCAGGACTGGGTCGAGGAAACGGCGTTCGACGGCTTCTGGCCTATGTGGTCGCCCGCGAGACGCTCGCGGATGTGATGGGTCATCTGGTGCCGGAGCTTCAGCGGCGCGGCATCTACCCCCATCCTATCGTAACGGCACTCCGCGGGAGCAACTGTTCCGCGAGGGGTGGAGCCTGCCCGCGCGGCAGCCGGCGGCGCGGTATGGGACATCGATCAGGTCGAGCGGCGGGAAGCCGGGCACCGGCTGCTCAAGGCCACCGCCGGCCGAGCGGGCCGCGCCCGAGAGCCGGGAGCCCGCGACCGGGGCTCCCGTCGTGTTCGGGGGCGTCAGGCTTCGATGATGACCTTCAGCGCCTTGGTGTGCGCGGCGCCGCCGAAGGTTTCGTAGGCCGTCAGGATGTCGGTGAGCGGGAAGCGGTGGGTGATCAGCCTGGCCGGATCGAGCTTCCGGGACTGGACGGTTTTCATCAGCATGGGCGTCGTCACCGTGTCCACCAGCCGGGTGGAGAGGGTGATGTTGTGGGACCACAGGCGCTCCAGATGCAGGTCGGCCTTGGTGCCATGTACGCCCACATTGGCGATGGTGCCGCCGGGCGCCACGATGTCCTGGCACAGCAGGAAGGTGGGCGGAATACCGACCGCCTCGATGGCGGCGTCGACGCCGATACCGCCTGTAAGGGCCATCACGCGTTCCGCCGCATTTTCACGCCCGCTGTTCACCGTCTGCGTGGCGCCGAAGGTGCGGGCGAGCTCCAGCCGGTTGTCGTCGAGATCGATCATGATGATCTCGGCGGGGGAGTAGAATTGCGCGGTCAGCAGCACTGCGAGGCCTACCGGCCCGGCGCCGACGATGGCCACCGTGCTGCCGGGCTGCACCTTTCCATTCAGCACCCCGCACTCGAAGCCAGTGGGCAGGATGTCGCTGAGCATCACGAGGGCTTCCTCGTCCATGCCTTCGGGAATGCGATGCAGGGAGGTGTCCGCGAACGGAATGCGGACATATTCCGCCTGCGTTCCGTGAATGGTGTGGCCGAGCATCCAGCCGGCGACGGAACAATGGGAATACATGCCGCGCCGGCAATATTCGCAGCGTCCGCAGGCGGAGATGCAGGAGATGAGGACATGGTCCCCCTTCTTGAAGGTGGAAACCGCCGGTCCGACCTCCTCGATGATGCCCACGCCTTCATGGCCGAGCACCGTTCCCGGCTTCACGGTGGGCACGTCGCCCTTCAGGATGTGAAGGTCACTGCCGCAGATGGTGGTGCGCGACACCTTCACCACCGCATCGGTGGGCTGTTCGATCTTGGGATCAGGCACATCCTCCAGCGCCTTCTGGCCGGGACCGCGATAGACAAGACCCTTCATGGGGATTCTCTTTCTGGATGTCGTTGAGGGGCGGTGCGCTGGCCGGCGCCCGCCTTGGGCCTTCCCCCTTCGGCAAGAGGGATGCCACGGCGCGCGATGCGGCCGGCTGGCGGTTTGCGTGCTATTGCTGGCGGGCCGCGCCGCCCCGCCGTGTGAAAATACGACGGTGGCGTCGTGATTCCGGCCGCTTCGGAAGCCCGGGGCCGGGCCTTCGGGGCCGGACGGGGCAGGGGCGGCAGTGGCATGGCCGGTGCAGGAGCGCCGGCGCGACAATCATAATCTGTCGGTAGGGAGCATCATGGAACGCAACAACGGAGTGTCCATCGTCGGCTGGGCCCATTCGCCCTTCGGTCGCCTCGCGCACATGGATCTTGAAGCGCTCATCGCCAGCGTCTGCCACGAGGCGCTGGCGCATTCCGGTTTTCCTGCGGAAAGCATGGACGGCGTGTGGCTGGGCAACCTCAATGGCGGCTTCGTGCCGGAGATCTTCTGTTCCTCGCTGCCCATGAATGGCGAGCCGGGGCTGCGCTGGAAGCCGGCGACCCGGGTTGAGAACGCCTGTGCCTCCGGGGCCGGCGCCATCTTCGCCGCCTGCGACGCCATCCAGTCCGGCCGCGCGCGGCTGGCGCTGGTGGTCGGTGCCGAGAAGATGACGGCGGTGAGCGGTGAGGAGGTCACCCGCATCCTGGGGTCTGCCTCCTACGTGAAGGAGGAGGCGAGCTGCGGCAAAACCTTCCCCTCCATCTTCGGGGAGATCGCCAGCACCTATTTCGAGCGCTATGGCGACCATTCGCAGACGCTGGCGCGGATCGCGGTGAAGAACCACGCCAATGGTGTTTCCAACCCCTTCGCGCAGATGCGCAAGGCGCTGGATCTGGAGTTCTGCGGCACCGTCTCCGAGAAGAACCCGATCATCGCCGGCCCCCTGCGCAAGACGGATTGCTCGCTGGTTTCCGATGGGGCGGCCGCCCTGGTGCTCGCCTCGGACGAGCTGCTCGCGGACGCGCGGCGGGCGGTGCGCATTCGCGCCCGCGCCCAGGTGAATGACCTGCTGCCCATGTCGCGGCGTGATCCGGTGCGGTTCGAAGGACCGCGCCGGGCCTTCGCCACTGCGTTCGCGGAAGCGGGCATCGGCGTCGATGACCTGTCTTTCGCGGAGGTGCACGACTGCTTCACCATCGCTGAGCTGCTGGCCTATGAGGCCATGGGGCTGGCGCCGGAGGGGCAGGGCGCGCGCGTGCTGGAGGACGGAACCGTGGCACGCGGGGGCCGTCTGCCCGTCAATGTTTCGGGCGGCCTCAAGGCGAAGGGGCATCCCATCGGCGCCACCGGAGTGTCCATGCACGCCCTGTCGGCTATGCAGCTCACCGGTGCAGCGGGCGACATGCAGTTGCCCGGAGCCAGCCTGGGCGCCGTGTTCAACATGGGCGGATCGGCAGTGGCGAACTATGTGAGCGTGCTCGAACCGGTGAAGTGACGCCGGGAGCGCGAGCTTGGCCCCTGGGCCTTCGGTCAAGCTCGCGCGGCCCGCGCGCACTCGCTTCGGCGGCACCTCACGGTGCGCCCCGAAGTGGCGGCGCCGGCGGAGCACCTTCATGCGAAGCGGGTCTCGGTCCGCGCGAGAAATGTGTTTCGAAACAAAGTAAGAGGATGATTCACTGTTTCCGCGACACGCGGAGGCAGCCGGGCTGGTTGTCCCTATGGGAGGTTGTTCCCCGGGCGAGACGTGGCCGCGCACGGCTTGTCCGGACGGGCTTGCGGCCGCGCGGAACCTCGGGCTCTCCTTCGGGCGCAGGTTCGGCACCGTCCGTTTTGCGCCGACATCTTGAAGTGCAATCCCGGCGGCGGAGTCCGGGCCCCCAGCGTGGGCCTGGGCCCTGGGGTCCGGTTCAGCGTGAGCCGGCACCCAGGCGCAGGGAGCTCACATGCCAGCCCCCGGTTTCGAGCCGGCTTGTGCCCTGCATCGGCATGCGCGCGCTCAGCCAGCAGCGCGTGGGCAGAAGCGGCGTGGTGGCGGCGGCCTTCAGGGCTGGCCCGTCGGCGGGCAGCTCCTCCAGCCGCTGGCGAATGTCGTCCATGGCCGCCTGCGGCAGGTCGCGGGCGATGAAGACGAGCCGTCCGCGCATGTCGAAGCGCTTTCCGTCGCTCGGCCAACGCGGCAGGCGCACAGGGGGATAGGCGACGCCCTCCACGCACTGCACCACTACCGGCGCGGTGAGGCCCGCGACGTTCATCAACCCCTTCACCCGCATCAGGCGAGGTCCGTATTCGGCGAGGATCTGCCCCATGGTGACAGCGAACCCGCGCCAGGGGACCTGACGGTTGAAGAAGCAGGTGAAAGTTGTGACCGGGGGGCCGCCGGCATGGGCGGCGGAGGGCGCCGCACTGTCGGGCGCGGCCGCTTCCGCCATCCACCGCTCGATCTCCGCCGGGCGGCTGCCGGGTGCATAAAGCCCGGCATCGAGAATGCGCCGGGGCTCGATCGCACCGTGGGTCACGGTGAGGCGGGGGGCGGCGGGGTTGAGGGCCTGAAGCCGTGCCTCCAGCTGTTCGCGGGCCGTGCGGTCGGCAAGATCCGCTTTGGTGAGCAGAATGCGGTCCGCCATCGCCACCTGGCGCCGGGCCTCCTCATGCCGCTCCAACTGGCCGGCTCCGAGCCGGGCATCCACCAGGGTGATGACCCCGTCGCAACGAAAACGCGTGGCGACAAAGCGGTGCTCCATCAAGGTCCAGACCACGGGCACGGGATCGGCAAGGCCCGTGGTCTCGATCACCACGCGGTTCACCTGCGGAATCTGCCGGCGGGACAGCTTGTCGTGGAGCTGCTCCAGCGCCGCCACCAGGTCGCCGCGCACGGTGCAGCACACGCATCCGGATTCGAGCAGCACCATGGTCTCGCCAATGCGCTCCACCAGATGGTGGTCGATGCCCACCGCGCCGAACTCGTTGATGAGCAGGGCGGTGCCGGCCATGTCCGGATGGGTCACCAGATGGTTCAGCAAGGTGGTCTTGCCCGCGCCGAGAAAGCCGGTGAGGACGCTCACAGGGATGCGCGGATCGGCGGTGTCACGTTCGGCCATGGCTGTCTCGGGAGGGTTGCGCCGATGGTTCAGCGGGTGTGGGCCCGCAGCAATGGTTGTGCCAGTGGCGGCAAACCGCCTCCCTCTGGCGGGCGCAACGGCCGAGCGTTCGATTTTCAGACGGTCGGATGGATCAAAATCAAACGCCGGCCGATGCTTTCCCTAAGGTCGTTGCGGGGGCTGGATACCGGCGCGGCACTGGCGTGGGGGAAGTGCGGGCTGGCATGAAGGATGCTAGTGTGACACCCCACAGGCGCGGCGGCCCTGGTTTCCAGGGCAAAGGCCATTTGCTTCCTGCAGAGGAGACCGGAGCGGGCGCATGCCGCGCTGCCTGAGGATGATGAACGACAAGTCCGCCCAAGAGGACGCAGACAATAGATTTGCCCCGGGGCGGCGCACCGGTTGGCCCTTCAGGCCGCCGGGGGGAGGACGCGAAATGCCTTTGGGATGGTCCCGACAGAAGTTCTCGGTGCCCGAGAACGACGATAAAGTTATGACGTCGTGGGAGAAGTTCCTCGGCGGCGATCAATTTGGCTCGGATGCGCTGCGTCGGCTGGTGGATGATTCCTGGCGCCGTTGCCTGAGCAACAGCGTGGATCCGCAGCGCGTGCAGGCGCCACCGCCCATGCGCGAGGATTCGCTGCACTCCCTGCGCGACGACTGCAGCGAGCTGCTGGAGGCGAGCCAGCCGGTGATGGCCTCCGCCCGCGAGCTTCTGGCCGAAACCGGAACGGTGATGGTGCTCACGGACGGCGCCGGCATCATCCTGAACCTCGAGGGCGACTCGCGTCTGCGCGACGCGGCGGCCAATATTCACCTTCTGTCGGGGGCGAGCTGGAGCGAGCAGGCCTGCGGCACCAATGCCATCGGCACCGCCATCGAGATCGGCCAACCGGTGCAGATCCACTCGGCCGAGCATTATTGCTCCGGCATCAAGCGCTGGTCGTGCTCCGCCAACGTCATTCGCGATCCCTATGACGGCAATGTGGTCGGCGTGGTGGATGTTTCCGGCCTGTCGGACACCTTCAACCGCCACAGCCTGGCGCTGGTGGTGGCGACGGCGGGACGGATCGAGAACCGCCTGGCGCAGCAGGAAATGGATTTTCGCCTGCGCCTGCTCGACCATTGCATGGAGCGCTTTTCCGGCTCCGGCAGCGAGGGGGTGATCGTGTTCGATCGCCGTGGGCGTGCCGTGAAGGCCAATGGCGCGGCCACCGCCGCTCTGGCCGATCTTCAGCCCCAGCGCGGCGACGCGCCCGGTTCCGACCTGTCGCGCCTGCGTCTCGACTGGCGCAAGAGTGCCGACCTGCCGGAGCAGCTGCCGGCCTGGATGCGGCGGGAATGGCTTGAGCCCGTGGTGAGCGATGGGGAACGCCTGGGCATCGTGCTGCGGCTGCCGGCGCGTCGCAGCGCGGCCCCGCGCACTGCCGTCGCCGAAGGGGCGGCAGACCGCAGCGCGGGCACCGGCGCCTTTTCCACCATTGTGGGCGAAGCGCCGGCGCTGCTGCAGGCGATCGGCCGTGCGCGCCAATTGGCCCGCAGTCGCGTGCCGGTCCTGCTGCTGGGCGAGACCGGCGTGGGCAAGGACGTGTTCGCGCAATCTCTCCACGGGGCCAGCGGCGGGCGCGAGGGCGCCTTCGTCGCGCTCAATTGCGGCGGCTTCTCGCGCGAGCTGTTGACCAGCGAGCTGTTCGGCTATGTGGAGGGCGCCTTCACGGGGGCCCGGCGTGGCGGCATGGTGGGCAAGATCGAGGCGGCCGATGGCGGCACGCTGTTCCTCGACGAGATCGGCGAGATGCCGAAGGATCTGCAGCCGCATTTCCTGCGCGTTTTGGAATCCGGCGAGGTGTATCGCATCGGTGAAACGCGCCCGCGCAAGGTGAATTTCCGGCTCGTCGCCGCCACCAATCGCGATTTGCGCGGCGAGGTGGAGGCCGGGCGCTTCCGCATGGACCTGTTCTATCGGGTGGCGGTGACCAGCATCGCCATTCCCGCGCTGCGCGAGCGCCCTTCGGATATTCCGCTGCTGGCATCCCATCTGATCCGCGAACTCGCGGCGCGGGGCGGGCTTGTGCCCCGGCCCCTTTCGCCGCGGGCGATCGAGGTGCTCCAGGCCTATGCCTGGCCGGGCAATGTGCGCGAGCTGCGCAACGTCATCGAAGGCATGCTGCTCACCGCTGAGGGCGACGAGCTGGCCGAGCGCGACATTCCGGACGAGATTCGAACGCCCGGCCACGTCGTCGACGTGTCAGCGGCCGCCGGGACCGCGCCGCCTGAGCCGCCGCGGGGGCTGACCGGCATGGAGAATGCCGAGCGGCTCGCCCTGCTGCAGGCCATGCAGACCCATAAAGGCAATGTCACGGCGGTGGCGCGCGAGCTGGGCATCGCCAAAAGCACCGTGTACGCCAAGCTGCGCCGCTTCGGCCTTGAAGACGCGGTGGGTGAGGCGCGCCGGTTCCAGGTCTGACGCCCCTCCGGGAGGGGCGCGGACCGCAGCCGGGTTCCAAACCCGAGGCCCCTTCGCCGCGCCGCGCCGGCTTGAAACGCAGCCATTTCCGGGTCTCGTGCCCCGGATTTTCCGCTCTCCTGAAAACGGCGGCGTCTCTGCGTTGCCGATATCGGCCGATCGGTCCTCTGGTTCGGCACGCTGATTGCCTGAGTGAAGCAGCTTTCGCCGTCCTCCCGAAAGCCTCCTGCGCACCGCCGGTCCTGATCGGCGGTGTTTTTTTGCCTGTGCGCGGATGCTGCGTTGCACCCTCTCTCCTCATCGCGTCGCACAATAGAGTTCGATTTTCGGGCGGGTATTCGCGAAGAAGTCGGTGGCCTGCGTCCCGCAATAGATCTTCATGCCCGGAGTCGACGCAAATAAAGGGGAAGATCGATTTTCCTCTTCTCTCTCTCTTTTGGCATGGCCCTTGCGATCAGGGTCGCGAGCCTCGCCGAGAGCGTCTCGCCAGCAGGGCGGGAGCGGCCGCGTGGTCTTCCAAGCAATGGGCGCATCCGGCGCCAGCCGGAAAATGGGAGGAGAGTGAGGGAATGTCCCTTCAGATCAACATCGACAATGGCGGCACGCTGACGGACATCTGTATTCTGTCCGGCGATCAGGTGAAGAAGACCAAGGTCCTCACCACGCCCTATGATCTCAGCAAGTGTTTCTTCGAGGGACTGACGAAGGCCTCGGGCGTTCTTTATGGCGAGCCGGATGTGAAGCGGCTGCTGGAGGAGGTGGATCTTATCCGCTACTCCACCACCCAGGGCACCAACGCCATCTGCGAGCGCAAGGGGCCGCGCCTGGGCCTGATCCTGGATGCGGCAGCCCACGATCTGCCGAGCCGCCTGGCGGCGCACGACCAGGATGTGTTCGAAGCCCTGGTGGGGGATCGCATCGCCTTCCTCGACGCCGCCACGGTGCGCGGCGAGGATGCGGACGTGGAGGTGGTGAAGGCCATCAACAAGCTCACCGCCGCCGGCGCCAACCGCCTTGTGGTGAGCTTCAGCGGGGCGGATTTCGAAGCCCTGGAAAACCGCTTCCGCCTCGTCGCCCTGCGCAAGTATCCGCGCCATCTGCTGGGTGCCGTTCCGATCCTCTATGGCTCCGACCTCACCAGCGACGCGGACGGGGAGCGGCGCACCTGGACCGCCATCATCAATTCCTTCCTCCATCCCTCCATGGAGGCGTTTCTCTTCAACGCGGAAAACCGTCTTCGCGCCTACCGCACGAAGAATCCGCTGCTGATCTTCCGCAATGACGGCGATGCCTCGCGCGTGGCCAAGACCATTGCCATCAAGACCTATTCCTCGGGTCCGCGCGGCGGCATGGAGGGGGTGAAGGCCTTCTCGCGGCGCTACGGCTTCACCGATTCCGTCTCCATCGACGTGGGTGGCACCACCACCGACATCGGCCAGTACAGCGACGGCACGGTGGCCGAGGTGCGCCGCGGGCATGTGGAGGGCATCTCCGTTTCGTTCCCGCTCTGCGAGATCCTCAGCGCTGGGGCCGGCGGTTCCTCGGTGTTCAAGGTGGTCGACGGGCGCATCGTCATCGGGCCGGACAGCGTTGGGGCGGTGCCGGGGCCAGCGTCGTTCGGGCGCGGTGGGCGCGAGGCCACCATCACGGATGCGAGCCTGCTTATCGGCCTGTTCGACCCCACCTCCTATTTCGGCGGTGGCATGGGGCTCGACCTCGATCGCGCGGCGGCGGCAGTGACGACGAATGTGGCTGGTCCCCTGGGCCTCAGCCTGGATGATGCGCTGCTGCGCATGGAGTTCGCGTATGAGGAGAAGATTGCGGCGGAGCTCCACCGCTTCACCCGGATTTCCGAAGACACGGTGATGCTGGCCTTTGGCGGCGCCGGTCCGCTCAATGCCTGCGGCGTTGCGGACAAAGCGGGCATCCGCCGGGTGGCGATCCCGCAGATGGCGGCGGTATTCTCCGCCTACGGCATCGGCTCCTGCGATATCTCGCAGCGCTATGCGGTGACCCTTCCCAGCCCGTCCGCGCTCGAAGAGACCCTCGCGACGCTGAAGGTGAAGGCCGCCCGCGACATGTTCGCGGAAGGCTGCGCCGCGGGCAGCTACGACATCGAGGCCCGGCTCGTGGCCGATTTCGGGGATGGCCGCATCGAGACCTTCGCGCTGGGCGAGCAGCCGGTGGTGCCGGCCGCCTTCGCTTCGGCGCAGTCCCTCGAACTGGAGCTCAAGGCGGTCCGGGGCCTGCGGTCGGCCACTGAAAAGGCGGCCAGCTTCGCCCCCAAGGCGCCGGCGCCCTCCCACGGCAAGCGCAACGTGCTGGTGCGCGAGCGTGGGCGCATCGACGTGCCGGTCTATCGCCTCGCCGATCTTGCAGCCGGCGATTTCGCCGCCGGCCCCGCCATTCTGGAGGAGGACTATTTCACCTGCCGCGTCCCCGAGGGCTGGCAGTTCGTCATCAGCGACGCAGGCGACATCCTGCTGAGCCGGGAGGATTGAGGAAAATGAAAATCGCCATGACCGAATATCTCCGCATCAATACGGAGAACGAGAAGTGGGAGTGCCGGGTGTGTGATCATGAGATCGCATCCGCGCGCGGAAACTACAAGGAAGGGCTGCTGGTCTACGACCGCGACCCCACCGAAATTCATCCGCCCATCATCGACCCCGAGAAGTACCGCTTCACTTTCAGCCCGGATCCGGAGTGGGTGCGCATCCTGGAATTCTGCTGCCCCCATTGCGGCACCCAGGTGGAGACGGAATACGCCGTTCCCGGCCATCCCCCGCTCTACGACATGGAAGTGGATCTCGACGCGCTGAAGGCCCAGTGGGCCGCCCGTGGCGAAGCCGCCATTCCCTATGCAGGCCCCGCCGTGGTTCGCGAGGACGGCCACG
The DNA here is from genome assembly GCF_021401125.1 of Xanthobacter sp. NM-59. Lineage (GTDB taxonomy): Bacteria > Pseudomonadota > Alphaproteobacteria > Rhizobiales > Xanthobacteraceae > Xanthobacter. The sequence goes on along the minus strand of NZ_JACBFQ010000006.1, from coordinate 172,414 downwards.
GCCACTGAGCCCGTCCGCGCGGCCACCCGGCCCGCTCCCCCCGCGGGGGCAGGGGCCTGCGCCGCGCGGCACGCACCAGAACAATGGCGACCGAGACAGCAGCGCCCGGCGCCCATCATTCCTCAGGGAGGATCCATGAAACGCGTTTCCGTCGACATCGGTGGCACCTTCACCGACTGCTTCGTGGTGTGGGACAAGCAGTATATCGAGGCCAAGGCGCTCACCACCCACCACAACCTGGCCATGGGCTTCAACGAGGCCCTGGGCAAGGCCTGCAACGTGCTGGGCCTGCAGCTGGAAGAGATCCTCGGCGCGGTGGACAGCGTGCGCTACGCCACCACGCTGGGCACCAACGCGCTCATCGAGCACAAGGGCCCCAAGATCGGCATGCTGGTGACCGCCGGCTATGAGGCCACCGTGCCGCTCAGCCGCGCCCGCGGCTACGGCGAGGGGCTGGACAATCTCGGCCAGCAGGACATGCCCAATGCTCAGCGGCCGGACCCGCTGGTGGAAGCCCACATGATCCGCGGCATCCGCGAGCGCGTGGACTTCCAGGGCAAGCTCGTCATGCCGCTGGACGAAGAGGACGTGCGCGCCCAGATCCGCGAGCTGGTCAATCGCGGCGCGCAGATCATCGTGGTGGCGCTGGTGAACGCGGTGGTGAACCCCGCTCACGAGCAGCGCATCGAGGAGATCCTGCTGGAGGAATATCCCTCCCACCTGCTCGGCGCCATTCCGGTCATCCTGTCCCACCAGGTGGCGGGGCGCAAAGGCGAGTATGTGCGGGCGACCTCGGCCATCGTGGACGGCTACCTGCATTCCACCATGTATCACGCGCTTTCGGCGCTGGAGCAGAACCTGCGGGCCCATCGCTATGAGAAGCCCATGCTGGTGATCCACAATTCCGGCGGCATGGCGCAGCTCAATTCCACCGATGCACTGCAGACCATCCATTCCGGCCCCGTCTCCGGCATCGGCGCGTCCGAGCATCTGGCCATGCTCACGGGCCTCGGCAATGTGGTGGCCACCGACATGGGCGGCACCAGCTACGACATCGGCATCGTGGTGGATGGCGGGGTGAAGCATTACGACTTCAACCCGGTCATCGACCGCTGGCTGGTCTCGGTGCCCATGGTGCATCTGGTGACGCTGGGTGCTGGCGGCGGCTCCATCGCCTCCTATGACCGTATGTACAAGACCGTGAAGTGCGGCCCCGAAAGCGCCGGCTCCGATCCCGGCCCGGCTTGCTACGACCGCGGCGGCATGCGCCCCACCGTGACCGATGCTGACTTGCTGCTCGGCTATCTCGACGCGGAGAATTACGCGGGCGGATCCATTCCGCTCAATCCGCGCCGGGCCAAGGCGGCCATTGAGGACACGCTGTGCGACGAGCTCGACTGCTCGGTGATCGAGGCCGCGCTGCTGATCCGCGAGAAGGTGGACGACAACATGGCCAACGGGCTCTTCACCGAGCTGCGCGCCCGGGGCTACGACCCCAAGGACTTCACCATGCTCGCCTATGGCGGCAACGGCCCGCTGCACTGCTGCGGCATCGCCCAGAACCTCAATATCGACCGCATCCTGGCCCCGCCGCTCTCCTCCGTCTTCTCGGCGGTGGGCGCCGGCAACATGCACCAGCTCCATATCCATGAGCAGTCGCTCTACATGGTGCTGTACGACTCCAACACCCGCGCTCTGTTCGACGACTATGACCGCTTCAACGCCATCGTCGCCGACCTGAAGGAGCGCGGCACCCAGGACCTGCTGCGCCAGGGCGTGCCGCTGGCCGACATCCGCCACAACCTCGAGTTGGACATGCGCTACGGCAACCAGCTGGTGCAGACCACGGCGGTGATCGACAAGCATGATGTGCAGGGGCCGGCGGACGTGCTCTCCATCATCTCCCAGTTCTCGGCGGATTACGGCAAGCGCTTCGGCGAGGGCTCGCAGGCGCCGGAGGCGGGCATCCGCATCAACACCATCCGCGTGGCTGCCTATGTGCACCACGAGACGGTGCAGTTCGAGGACATCAAGCCGGTGCCGGAGGATCAGCGCAAGGCGCCGCCGCCGCCCGCTTCCGTCCGCGTGTGCCACTTCGTGGGCCAGGACGGGCCGGTGGAAACGCCGGTGTGGAGTCGCGCCGCCATCGCGCCGGGCGTCGCCATCGAGGGGCCGGCCATCGTCGCTTCCGAGGTGACGACCTTCCTGGTCAATCCGGGCTGGACCTTCGTCGCCGCCAAGCAGGGCGCCTCCTGGTTCCTGCGCGCCAAGACGCCGGAAATCACCCACTGACGCCTCTTCCCCCCGCCTCGGCGGGGGGACACGCGCCCTGGCGCGAAAAGCCATCAAGATATTCCGGGAGGAAACCCCATGAACGATATGAGCAATAGCGGTCGCGGCAAGCTGCCCAGCGCCGAGGACATGGCCCTTATCAAGAAGTTCCTGAACGACACCACCCTGTTCCTCGGCCCCGACCCCGAGATCATGCAGAACCACGACCTCATGCCGCGCAGCGCGGATGAGGAAGCCGCCATCGCCAACGCCTCCGACGCCCACACCATCGCCAAGATCCGCGATCGCATCCAGTCCGGTTGCGACGAAGGCTATGAGATGGTGGAGCAGATGGGGGCGGCGCCCGGCGCCAAGTGGGGCGATGTCATCACCGGCGTGTATTCAGCTTCGGGTGATCTTGCCATCGCCTCCGCCGGTGGCGTGCTGATCTTCTCGGCCCTGGTGCACCACCCCATCAAGTTCATCATCAAGAACTGGATGAATGACCCCACCGTGGGCGTGCGCGAAGGCGACGGCTTCATCCACAACGACTCGCGCTACGGCAACGTGCACAACACCGACCAGTCGATGATCCTGCCCATCTTTCACAAGGGGCGGCTGGTGTGCTGGGTGGCCTCCACCGTGCACGAGGGCGAGAACGGCGCCATTGAGCCCGGCGGCATGCCCTCCATGGCGGAGAGCCCTTCCGACGAGGGGCTGAAGATGTCGCCGTTCAAGGTGGTCGAAAACTACCAGATCAAGCGCGACATCCTCACCTTCCTGCAGAATTCGGTGCGCGAGCCGAAGCTTCAGTATGAAGACATGAAGGTGAAGCTGTTCGCTTGCCTGCGCATCAAGCAGCGCATCGAGGAGACGCTGAACACCGATGGGCCGGATGCGCTGGTTTCCACCCTGCGCCTGACCATGGAGAACGTGCGCGCGGAGGTGAAGCGCCGCATTTCCGAATGGCCGGACATGACGGTGCGCACCTACATCATCCAGGACTCGACCCTGCGCGAAAACTGTGTCGTCAAGATCAACTGCAAGCTCACCAAGACCGGTGATCGGCTGATCTTCGATTTCCGTGGCTCGGCGCCGGAATTCACCAATCGTGCCACCAATACCATTGTCGCCGGCCTCAAGGGCATGCTGGCGCAGGTGTTCCTGTGTTACGTGTGGCCGGACCTGCCGCGCGGCCAGGCGGCCTTCGCCCCCATCGAGGTGATCACCGACCCCCATTCCATCGTCAACTGCTCCTATGACGCGCCGAATTCGCAGAGCCTGATGTCCATCTTCACCGGCTTCACGGCGGGCCAGCACGCGGTGGCGAAGTTCCTCTATTCCTGCCCGGAGAAGTTCACCAAGGTCCACGCCCCGACCTTCAACATGATCAACACCTTCATCTGGGGCGGCGTGTCGCAGCATGGCGAGACCCTGGGCAACCTGTGCGCCGACCTCAACGGCATGGGCGCCGGCGCCACCGTGGACCGCGACGGCGAGCACGCCCTTGCCCCCATCTTCGCCACCATGGCGGATATCGGCGAGCAGGAGCTGAACGAAGAGGAAGTGCCCTTCCTCCAGCTCGTGTCCAAGAAGATGACGCGTGATGCCGTTGCCCCCGGTAAGTATCGCGGCGGCCAGGGCTACACCATGATGGTGGCCACCAAGGATAGTGAGCAGTGGGGCTTCATGACCACTGCCCAGGGCGCCAAGATCCCACCGCTCCAGGGCCTGTTCGGCGGCTATGCCTGCGGCACCTATCCGCTCTCCAAGGTCCAGGGCGTGGATGTCTACGACGTGCTCATGAACACGCCGGAGAAGTTCAAGCACTCCATCGAGGAGATCATGAACGAGCAGCCGTTCGAGGGGGCGAGCTACACCACCCATCACATGGGCATGGGCTTCGAGATCTCCAAGCGCGGCGAGCTCTTCATGATCTCCCAGGGCGCCGGCGCAGGCTATGGTGACCTGTTGGAGCGCGATCCCAAGGGCGTCATCAAGGACATTGAGGAAGGGCTCATGTCTCCGGCGGTGGCGGCGCGCCTTTATAAGGTTGTGTTCGATCCGGAAACCCTCGCCATCGACGAAGCCGCGACCGAGGCCGCCCGCGCCGCCGAGCGCAAGGCGCGCATCGCCCGCTCCAAGCCCTATTCCGAGTTCGTGAAGGCGTGGAGCAAGCCTACTCCGCCGGCCCATCTGCCCTATTTCGGCGCGTGGGGCGACGACGTCTCGGTGCTGTACATGGGCTCGCCCCAGAAGACCCGCGAGGCGGCGACCCCGCGCCCCAATTACATGACCCACCCCAAGGACGTGCGCATTGCTGAGCTGGAAGCGCGCCTGGCGGCTCTCGGCGCCATGGGGGGCGAGAAGCAATGAGCGCGCGCCTTGTGGACGACCTGCCGCGCCCCTCGGGCGTGCCGGGCCTGCGCGTTTGGTTGAAGTCGTCGGGCTATGCCCGGCGCCTTCTTCTGGGCGAGGCGGGCGACCCCTGGGAAAGCGCCCCGCGCTTTCTCTCCTTCTTCACCCAGGCCCACGGCCTGCTGCGGCCGGACGTGGCGGTGGTGGACGTGGGCGACCTCTATCGCTCCTGGGTCGCGCGCCATCCCGCCTTGAAGGCCGAGATGGCGGCGAAATCCCGCGTCGCCTTCCCGCTCAAGCGCATGCTTGAGGAGGAGGGGCCGCGCAAGCTGCTGACCGAGGTGGTGGAAGCGGTGGCGGCAAGCCTTCGTGGCCAGACGCCGCTGGTGCTCGCGCTGCCCGCGCCCCGGCGCTGGCTGACCGAGACCGCTGGCTTCGCGGGGCGGACTGCCGTGACGGTCGATACGGACGCGGTGGAAAGCGCGGCCATGTACATGGCGGACTTCGTGCGCGTGGTCGGCGCGCTGCCCATCGGCGGGCTGTTGTTGGAGGAGGACGAGGCCGCCAGCGATGGTGACCTGGAAGCCACCCGGCCGCTGGTGAACGTGGCCCGTCATTATCGCTGGGGCCTCGCGCTGCGCGGGCAGGCGGCGGCCGGCAGCGACGAGCTGGATAGCCTCATCGGTGCCGCGCCGGTCGCGGGCGGCGACCTCGCCCAGGGCCTGGACGTGAGCCAGGAGCTGTGGAGCGGCGCGCCGGTCGCGGAGCTGGGAGCGGGGCAATTCTACTTCGCTGAGATCCCCGAAGGGGCGGAGCCGGAATCCGTGCTCCAGCAGCTCTCGCGGCTGAGGGCCTGACCAACGCCGCCGGCGCCGTCCCTGGCTTTCCACCCAGGCGGCGCCGGCGCCCGCGCTCCGATGGCCGGAACGGTCCGCCAAGGCCGCCGGCGAAATCAAGAAAATCCGGGAGGAAACATGAAACCCTTGCTCAGGGGGAGCATCCTCGGGGCCGTCTGCGCGTGCCTGGCGGCAGGCGCCGCCGATGCCGCCGACGTCAATTCCAGCGATTATCTTCCCGCGCCCGCGGGTACCAATCTCTTGGTGTTCTACAGCCAGTATGCCACCCGCAACGAATATACGACGGCGTCGGGGAAGACATTCTCCAATGACACCGGCCTTGATTCCTATGTCGATATTCTGCGTTACGTGCATTACTTCGACGTTGCGGGCTTCACTGTGGCGCCGCAGGTGCTCATCCCTGCCGGCACCCTCTATAACGGGCGCGTCGCCGGCGCCGGGCTGGATTCGGCTGCGGGCGTCGGAGACCCGATCCTCGCGGCCACAGTGTGGGTGGTTAACAATAAGGCCACGCAGACCTATGTGGGCATCATGCCCTATCTGTTCCTGCCCCTTGGCCAATACAGCGCGGGTGAGGCGCTGAACCTTGGCGAGAACCGCTGGAAGCTGGACCTGCAGGCGGGTTGGTACCAGGGCCTCACGAACGGGCTCGCCCTGCAGCTCACCGGCGACGTGACCTGGTATGGCGACAACACGAAGGCGGGTAATGGTAACCAGACCCTGAGCCAGGACCCCACCTATCAGTTCCAGGCGTGGCTGTCCTACGCCTTTGCGCCCACATGGTCGGCGGCGGTGGGCTATTCCCAGTTCTGGGGCGGCACCGAATATCTCGCCGGGGTGCCGACGGACAATGAGACCGAGCGCTCGCAGGTTCGCCTGGAGCTGTCCAAGTTCATCACGCCCACGTTCCAGGTGCTCGGCCTCGTGCAGCGGGACGTGTCCACCTCGGGCGGCTTCCCGGAAGCCTTCCGGGGCACCGTGCGGCTGCTGCAGGTGTTCTAGGCGTTTCACCGAGTGAAGGTCCCGTGGACTCCCCGGCGTGAGCCGGGAAGTCCACGGGATGGTGCTGGTCAGGCGACCGCCGGCAGCGTCGCCATGTCGATCACGAAGCGGTAGCGCACGTCGGCCTTTTCCATGCGTTCGAAGGCGGCATTGATCTCGTCCATGCGGATCATCTCCACCTCGGGCAGGATGTTCTTCTTGGCGCAGAAGTCGAGCATCTCCTGGGTCTCGCGGATGCCGCCGATGGGCGAGCCCGCGATGCGCCGGCGGCCCAGAACCATCGGCACCGTCGACGGCTCGACCACCGGGCCGATCTGGCCGACGATGACAAGCGTGCCATCCACATCCAGCAGCGGCACATAGGGGTTGAGATCGTGCTTCACCGGCACGGTGTCGATGATGAGGTCGAAGCTGCTGGCGGCGTTCGCCATGGCTTCGGGGTCGGAGGACACGAGCAGGCGATCGGCGCCGAGGGCGAGCGCATCCGCCTCCTTGTCGCTGGTCCGGCTCATCACCGTCACGTCCGCGCCCATGCCGGCCGCGAGCTTCACCGCCATGTGGCCAAGGCCACCCAGGCCGATCACGCCCACCCGGCTGCCAGGGCCCACATTCCAGGTGCGCAGCGGCGAATAGGTGGTGATTCCGGCGCACAGCAGCGGCGCAGCCTTGGCGAGATCCAACGAGGAGGGCACCCGCAGCACGAACTCCTCACGCACCACGATGTGCTTGGAGTAGCCGCCGAGATTGTGCTCCTTGGTCACCGGGTCGAAGCCGCCATAGGTACCCGAATTGCCCTTGCGGCAGAGCTGTTCTTCACCCTTTCGGCACTGGTCGCACTCCTGGCAGCTGTCGACCATGCAGCCCACGGCCACGTGGTCGCCCACCTTGTGGCGTGTCACGTCCGCGCCCACATCCACGACGCGGCCGACGATCTCGTGGCCGGGAATGGCGGGAAACACGGTCCAGCCCCAATCATTGCGCGACCAATGCAGGTCCGAGTGGCAGACGCCGCAATAGAGGATCTCCATCACCACGTCGTTGGGGCGCGGCGCGCGGCGGTCGAAGGTGAAGCGCGCCAGGGGCTCGTTCACCGCGGTGCAGGCAAATCCAACTGTCTTCATGTTCATCCGTCTCTGCTGTGATGAGGCTGGAAGGCGGGGCCTTTCAGCAGGGATGCTCGCGCGAACCGGCGAGGGTCTCAGGGCGCGATGGTGATTTTCGGGCTATCGGGCACTTGCAGATAGTCCCCATCCGCAACCTTTTCCATCCAGGTCACGGCGGAGCCGTCCTTCATCTCGGCGATGGCGATGTGGGTCATCGCGCAGTCCGGTGCCGCGCCGTGCCAATGCTTCTCGCCGCTTTCGATCCAGACGATGTCACCGGGGCGGATCTCCTCCACCGGCCCACCCGCTTTCTGCACGCGGCCGAGCCCGGCAATCACCAGCAGCGTCTGGCCCAGTGGATGGGTGTGCCAGGCGGTGCGGGCGCCGGGCTCGAAGGTCACGGTGGCGGCGCTCAGGGCGCCGCTGCCGGCGAACGGCGCGTCGATGCGCACGCTGCCGGTGAAATACGCATCCGGCCCCCGCACAGAGGGCTGCGTGCCGGGGCGTCTGATCTCCATTCTCACACCTCCAACGACCGTGGGATCATGCCGATCCCCAGCCGCCGGAACCCTAAAGGTTGGGCATTTGGCTGATTAGCCGATATAAATGGCATGCAGTCATATCTGGAGTTCATAAGTGCGGCGCCAGGATCTGGTGGACCTCAACGCCTTTCTCGTGGTGGCGGAAGAGCGCAGCTTCACCCGCGCGGCGGCGAAGCTGGGCACGTCGCAATCCGCCTTGAGCCACACCATTCGCCGCCTGGAAGCGCAGCTCGGCGTGCGCCTTCTGACGCGCACCACCCGCAGCGTCGCCTCCACCGAGGCGGGGGAGCAGCTGCTGCGTACCCTGCGGCCGGCGTTGGAGAGCATTGGCGCGCAGCTCGATTCACTAAGTGCCCTGCGGGACAGGCCGGCCGGGAACATCCGCATTACCGCATCGGACCACGCCACCCACACCATCCTGTGGCCGGCGCTGCAAAAACTGCTGCCGGACTATCCGGACATTCACGTGGAGCTGCGGATCGACGCGCGCTTCACCGACATCGTGGCGGAGCGGTTCGATGCCGGCGTGCGGCTGGGGGAGGCGCTGGCGAAGGACATGGTCGCGGTGCGGATCGGCCCGGATCTGCGCATGGCTCTGGTGGGCTCCCCCGCATATTTCGCCAACCATCCCATTCCGCGTACGCCCCAGGACCTTGCGGAGCACCGCTGCATCAACCTGCGGCAGCTTACCTCCGGCGGCCTTTATGCCTGGGAGCTGGAGAAAGAGGGGCGGGAAGTGCGCGTGCGCGTGGAGGGCCAACTCATCTTCGACACGGTGCAGCTGACTGTGCAGGCGGCCATTGCGGGGTTCGGCATTGGCCTTGCCATCGAAGACCAGGTGCAGGATCACCTGGCGGACGGGCGCCTCATCCGGGTGCTGGAGGACTGGTGCCCGCGCTTTCCGGGCTACTATCTTTATTATCCGAGCCGGCATCAGCCTTCCGCAGCATTCGCCCTGCTGGTGGAGGCGCTTCGGTATCGCGGCTGAGGCGCGCGGGTCGTCGCGCCTGCCGCCGCTGGCCGCAATGACGGGCGGTCGACGACCAAAGTTGCCGAAAATTGATCTCGTTCAATGAATGCCGGAATCGAAGGTCTCACAGTGCTCCACTGTCGTGGTCGCCGCGGCGTCTTCATTCCCGCAGTCGGTAGATGAATTTTGAACGCGCATGAATTCGTCGCTTGACTCGTTATTTAAAAAAATTATATAACGAAATTCATAGCGTACTCATATAATGATAAGCCTTCCGGAGTAGTGCGATGACCGTCCTTGCGCAGATTGTTGAGCCTACCGTCGCCCTCGGTAATCCGTCCGAAGAGGTGATGATTCATGTGCGCTTCTGGCCCAGTGCCGAAATCTTCACGATCGATGCCAAGCCCGAGAGTCTCTCTCCGCGCGAATGGTATAATAAGCTCTATATGGGCTACACCCAATACTATGAGACCCGCGCCAATGGCCGGGGCTTCTTCCGCATCCCTCGCCCTGTGTTCGATGAGCTGATGACCAGCGTCGCGGCCTGACCTCCGCGGCGCCGGAAAGCTTCGACGATCCGCCGCGGTCGGGGCTTGCATTGGCTTGAGAGCGGGGCGGCGGAAACCGGGCTGGAGCAGGCCGGGCTTTACTTCAACGCCGTCGCATCTGCCGGAGGTCCGGGCGATCCTTGCTCTCCAGCTCGGGTCTTGGTGGTTGTGGCAGGTGGAGTGCGGCTCAGCTGGGTTCTGGCCTCGGATGTGCGGCGGGCGGCGGCAGCGTCGTCCGTCGTACATGCGTTTCGGCGTGGTGTGGATGCGGTAAAGCTCAGTCCACCGCCAGAATGACTTGAGACGTATTGAAGAAAGCGCAGACCTCCGCGCCCAGATGCAGCTCCAGCTCGTCGGCGCCAGACTTTGTGATGATGGATGTCAGCGTCTTGCCGTCTCCCAGGTCGACGACGATCTCGCTGTTCACGCCGCCGTCGATGCGCTCCAGCACCTTGCCGCAGATGAGGTTGGTGGTGGAAAGGCGCAACTGGGGCTCCGGCCGGGCCAGCATGACGAAGGAGGCCTTCACCAGGGCCATCACCTCCCGCCCCACCGTGAGGCCGAGGTCATCGGCGCTTTCATTGGTGATGACGGCCACGATGGAGTGCGCTTCCGAGACCTTCAGGACGACCTCGACATTCACCGGCGCGCGGCGCACGTCGGTGACGATGCAGTGGAAGACGTTTCGGGCGCTGGTTTTCATGGCCACGCTCCAAAACAACAAATCGGTGGGCCCGTCCAGCCCTTCTTCCGCGATCAGGGTGGAGATGCGCGCCAGCTTGTCTTCCAGGCGGCGGAAAGCGGTGATGAGGCGGTGCCCCTCCTCGGTCAGCGTGGCGCCGCCGCCACGCTTGCCGCCGGCCTTGGTGATGAGCACGGGGCGCGGCATCAGGTTATTGATGGCCGCCACCGCGTCCCAGGCGGTCTTGTAGCTGAAGCCGAGGGCTTTGGCCGCCTCGGTGATGCTGCCGTGCTGCGCGACGGCCTCCAGAATGGCGATGCGGTCGCGCCCTACAAGGAAGCGCCCTTCGGAGCGCAGCGCAAGCATGGCATCGATCTTGGTGGCAGAACCCATCCCCTGTCCCCAGTCCCATCCGTTCCGGCAGCCTTTGCGAAAGCTATCATATTCCGCGCGCTGGGGGCATCGCTCGTCGCGCGGCAGCGCCACCACCGGCGCGATATAATGAGATTACATATGACGCATGAAGACTCTGGTGAGTGTCGAAATCTGACGTATTCGTGCGCTGTGTGCTTTGTGACAGCGATGTGAGCTTTCGGACAGTCCCGCTGTTCCATCGTCACATTCCAGGTTTCCCCTCTGGCGCGGCGCCCGCTTGAGTGGCCGCGCGCGGACGTGTGGAGTAAAAAAGAAGGCGATATTTCAATTGAATGTGATGCAGCTGCTCAGTCGCTCCTGCACCCTTGTGTCGCCAACGTCATATAATCGCACATCATAGCGAGCGCGGTTGGCGAGAGGTGAGGCGTAACAGGCTGTAGGAAAATGATAAATATCGCGCTCCATTTCCCAAATGGGCGTGTTCGATGCCTGGCGCAATGAATTGGCATTGCTTTTGCTGGGAGTAGTTCCAGCATTTCGTCGTGTCATGCCCTTGTTCTGGCCAGCCTGGCCGGCAGCGGCGGATGCTCTTGATCAGGAGATGAACATGGGCCTGAGGCAGATCGCTTTCTATGGGAAGGGCGGCATCGGTAAGTCCACGACCTCCCAGAACACGCTGGCCGCTCTGGCGCAGATGGGGCACAAGATCCTCATCGTCGGCTGCGACCCCAAGGCCGATTCCACCCGCCTCATCCTGCACGCCAAGGCCCAGGACACCATCCTGTCGCTGGCCGCGAACGCTGGCTCGGTGGAAGACCTCGAGCTCGAGGACGTGATGAAGGTTGGCTTCATGGACATCCGCTGCGTGGAGTCCGGCGGCCCGGAGCCGGGCGTGGGCTGCGCCGGCCGCGGCGTGATCACCTCCATCAACTTCCTGGAAGAGAACGGCGCGTATGAGGACATCGACTACGTGTCCTATGACGTGCTCGGCGACGTGGTGTGCGGCGGCTTCGCCATGCCCATCCGCGAGAACAAGGCCCAGGAAATCTACATCGTCATGTCCGGTGAGATGATGGCCATGTATGCGGCCAACAATATTTCCAAGGGCATTCTGAAGTATGCGAACTCCGGCGGCGTGCGCCTGGGCGGCCTGGTGTGCAATGAGCGCCAGACCGACAAGGAATATGAGCTGGCGGAATCCCTGGCCAAGCGCCTCGGCACCCAGCTCATCTACTTCGTACCGCGCGACAACATCGTGCAGCACGCAGAACTGCGCCGCATGACCGTGGTGGAATATGCCCCCGAAAGCGGGCAGGCCCAGCACTATCGCAACCTGGCTTCCAAGGTCCATGCGAATGTCGGCAATGGCATCATCCCGACCCCGATCACCATGGACGAGCTCGAAGACCTGCTCATGGAGCACGGCATCATGAAGGCCGTCGACGAAACGCAGGTTGGCAAGACGGCGTCCGAACTCACCGCCTGATCTGAAAACGCCTTGCCTTGGCGGGACGGTCGGCCGGGTCGCAGCGGCCGGCCGTTTCCGTTTGCGGGGCTGTGGGCGCGTGCGTGCAGTGTGCTGCGCAAGCGCCGGCTTCATTGCCCGTTGCGGAGATCGCGGTTGACGCCGTTGGCGCGAAGGACGGACATGTTCACTGCGGCCGGGCGCGGGAAGGGGAGGGCGATGCCAGACAAAAGCAGTGTCCTGGTTCTGGGCGTGAACGAGCTGGCCTCCGCCGTGGCCCGCACTCTTCTCCTGTCCGGTCACGCCGTAGCTCTTCATCAAAGCGCGCCGGAAGCGGTGCTGCGGCGAAAGATGTCGTTTGCCGATGCCTGGTGGGATGGTGTGGCGACCCTCGGCGGCGTGGAAGCGCGGCGGGTTGGTCGTGATGCGGAGCTCCTTTCCGGGCTCACCAGCGGCATGTTCGTGCCCGTATTGTGCCAGGCGGACCTTGCGGCGGTTGCCCGCTGGCCTTGGGATGTGGTGGTGGACGCCCGCGAGGGCGGGGGCGAGCGCTGCGATACGGAATTGACGATCGTCCTGGGCCCTGGCGCCAGCGCGGGCGAGGATTGCGACCTTGTCATCGAGGTGGGCGGCCCGGACCCCGGCGCCGTGCTGCGGGCGGGCTGCGCAAAGGGCGGCACCCGCGCTTTTTCGCGCTTCGACACCGCGGTGCGGGCGCCGGCATCAGGTGTCTTTCGCAGTGAAAAGGTGATCGGGGAGGTGGTGCGCGCGGGCGAGATGATCGGCCTTGTGGGAACTGCTTTGGTGGTGGCGCCCTGCGATGGACGCCTGAGGGGTCTCGTGCGGCCGCCGCGCGAGATGCTGGCCGGCGCGCTCCTGGCGGAGGTGGTGCCCAATGTCGCTATTCAGGTGAGCGGTGTCGACCGGGTCGACCAGATCATCGCCCGCGCCGTGGATTTCGCCATAGAGCTGGAACAATCGGGGGCCTCGGCGCCAGACTGGGGCCTGGGCCCGGGTTCCGGCGGGCTTGAAGTTCGCTGACGCCTGTGGGGGCGGTCATCTGGTGATTGCCCCGGCGGTCGCCTTCGTCGCTTACACGCGGGCGAGGAACGGCCGGGGCGATGCGGGATGGCCTCAGGCCGCCACCGCGTAGCGGGAGATGGCGAAGTCGTCGGACGCAATATCCGGCTCCTGCCCGCCGATGAGGTCCGCCAACACCCGGCCGGAACCGCAGGCCATGGTCCAGCCCAAGGTGCCATGCCCGGTATTAGTGTAGAGATTGCCGTAAGCCGTTGCGCCGACAATAGGTGTGCCATCCGGCGTCATGGGGCGCAGGCCCGTCCAGAAGGTGGCCTTCGAGATATCGCCGCCATCGGGGAAGAGATCGCCGACGGAGAAGGCTAGTGTGGCCCGGCGCGGCTCACGCAGGTCCAGGTTGAAGCCCGCCAATTCCGCCGTGCCGCCCACGCGGATGCGGTCGCCCAGGCGGGTGATGGCAATCTTGTAGGTTTCGTCCATCACTGTGGATTCGGGCGCGGCATCGGGGTTGGTGATGGGCAAAGTGAGCGAGTAGCCCTTCACCGGATAGATGGGCAGGTCGATGCCCAGCGGCCGCAGCAAAGCCGGGCTGTAGCTGCCCATGGCCACCACGTAGAGGTCGGCGGTCAGCCTCTCCCCGCCCTTCAGGGCCACGGCGGTCACGCGCCTGCCATCAGTTTCGAGGCGCTCGACGGAGCTGTCATAGCGGAATGCCACGCCGCGCTTTTCGGCGATGGTGGCCAGACGCTGGGTGAACAGATGGGCGTCGCCGGTTTCGTCGCCGGGCAGGCGCAGCCCGCCCACGAACTTCTCGCGCACGCGCGCCAGCGCCGGCTCCACGGCCACGCAGCCGGCCACGTCCAGCACCTCATAGGGCACGTTGTGGGCGTCCAGCACCACAGTGTCGTCGCCCACATGGTGGAGCTGCTTCTGGGTGCGGAACAGCTGGAGCGTGCCCTTGGCGCGATCGTCATAGGTGATGCCGGTTTCGGCGCGCAGCTCTTTCAGGGCGTCGCGGCTGAACTCGGCGAGGCGCACCATGCGCGCCTTGTTGCGCCGGTAGGCATCTTCCGTGCAGTTGGCGAGCATCTTCGCCAGCCAGAAATAGAGCTTGGTGTCGAGGCTCGGCCAAACCACCAAAGGCCGGTGGTGCATCATCAGCCACTTCATGGCCTTGATGGGAATGCCGGGTCCGGCCCAGGGGGCCGAGTAGCCGGGCGAGACTTGGCCGGCATTGGCGAAGGAGGTTTCCATGCCGGCCGCCGGCTGGCGGTCGAGCACCGTCACCTCGTGGCCCTTGCGGGCGAGATAGTAAGCGGATGTGACACCCACCACACCGCTGCCGAGAATGAGAATCCGCATAATGGCCCACCGGTGCAAATTGCTGATCTGGTAAAAGTTTACGCCGGGGCCTGCGGCATTTCAGACGATTCGACGACACAAGCTGAACCGGCCGGCGGGGTGGTTGCAATTTTCTGCCGGACTGCGAAAGATCCTGCTCATGCCGACCCTCGACGACGTGGACGAGCGCATTATCCGGGTCTTGCGGCGCGATGGACGCATCTCCAATGCGGATCTCGCGGCGGAGGTCGGCCTTTCGCCCTCCGCCTGCCTGCGCCGCATGCGCCATCTGGAGCGCACGGGCGTCATTCGGGGCTATACGGCGCTGCTGAATACCAATGGTGCCGACGACAAGCTGGTGGTCATCACCCAGATCACCCTCGACCGGCAGACCGAAGAGTTCCTGAACCGGTTCGAGGCGGCGGTGCGGCGTTGCCCGGAAGTGACCGACTGCTATCTGATGACCGGCCTTGCCGACTACATCGTGAAAATCGAGGTGAAGAACGCCGCCGATTATGAGCGCCTGCACAAGGAAGTGCTCTCACGCCTGCCGGGGGTGGCGCGCATCCAGTCGTCTTTCGCCATCCGCACGGTGGTGAGCGGACGCCCGGCAGGCGTGTAGCTTGCCGCTCAGTGGGCGGGCGGCTGCGGGGGGCTGGGCGCCTCGGGCCGGAGTGAATCCAGCGTCCAGTTGAACACGCTGGTATCGTTGTGCACGTTGCCCACGCGCGCCGAGCTGAGATCGAGAATGTCCACGATGACCATGGTCCACATGGCCGTCAGAAGCAGAGAGAGGGCGCGTGCCTTCTGGCCACGGATGCCGATCTGGTAGCCCAGCGCCGCCATGCTTACCACCGACATGCCGATCAGCAGCCAGAACAGTTCCTCCGGCATATGGGAGCTGAAGGCGAAGCGCGTCCCGGTGGAGGCGCTGAAGGTGTCGTTCAGGCTGTTCATCATGGAGGCGCTGATCGCATCGGGCCGCTCGCGCACCATGAGGGAGAGCTGGTCCATGATCCGGGCCTGGATCGCATCGCTGCGGCGGGTGATCGCGTCCAGCACGGTGGCGTTCGGGGGAGCTTCCACATAGTTCTTGCGCTGCTCGCCATAGTCAACCAGCAGGCGCGCAATCTCAAGGCTCTGAGGGGAGCCGATGGCCTGCGCTGCCGTCCAGGATGAGCCGATGGCGTTGGCTTCGCGCCCGATGTGTTCGCGGCGCTCCTGGAACCGGCCATTGGCGAAGGACAATGTCAGGGCCAGGACGAAGGCCAGGAGCGCGAGCATGCTGCCGACGAGCACGCCGGCAGTCTCCTGCTCAGCGGGATTGAGGCGGTGCTGGCGGTTGCCGACCCACAATCCCACCTCGCGCGCGACCAACTGAACAGCAAATATAAGAAGGATGACGGCCGGCACGCTGGCATTGGCCAATTGGATCAGGAAGCCCATGTGAGTTCTCGCGAAGGAAAGATTCGCGGAGCTTGGCACCGATCAGGTTTTGTCGCTTATCCGTTTACGTCAGCGAGCGGTCGCTACGAGACATTTTTATGGACCGTCGAGCGAGGTCCGGGACCCGTAGTCTTTCGCGCCGATCCCAAGGAGGTCGCGTGTCTGGAGGTCGCGCGTCGCCGGCACACAAAGAAAAGCGCCCGCCGGGAGGGGCGGGCGCTGGGATCGTCCGGGGAAGGGCGGATCAGGCCGCCTTTTTGGTCTCGCCATCCACGATGGAGACGATGTCGGCCATGATGCGGTTGAGCTCGAAGTTCTTCGGCGTATAGACCGCCGCCACCCCGAAGCTCTTGAGCTGGGCCTCATCCTCAGGCGGGATGATGCCGCCCACCACCACCGGGATGTCAGAAAGGCCCTCGGCCCGCATCCGTTCCATCACGTCACGCACCAGCGGCACGTGGGAACCGGAGAGGATGGAAAGGCCGACCACGTGCACGCTTTCTTCCAGAGCGGCGTTCACGATCTCGGCCGGGGTCAGGCGGATGCCCTCATAGACCACTTCCATGCCGCAATCGCGGGCGCGCACGGCGATCTGCTCGGCGCCATTGGAATGGCCGTCGAGGCCCGGCTTGCCCACCAGGAACTTGAGCCGGCGGCCCAGCTTCTCGGAGACGGCATCGACGCCCTTGCGCACGTCCTCCAGACCCTGGGTGTCCACGCGGGCGGCGCGGCCGACGCCCGTGGGCGCGCGATATTCGCCGAACACCTCGCGCAGGCAGGTGCCCCACTCGCCGGTGGTGACGCCGGCCTTGGCGCAGGCGATGGAGGGATCCATGATGTTGCGGCCTTCCTGGGCCGCACTCTTCAGGTCCGCCAGGGCGGCCGCCACGGCCTTGCCGTCGCGGGCCTCGCGCCAGGCCTGGAGACGTGCGACCTGCTCGGCCTCCACGCCTTCCGGCACGGTGAGGATGGCGCCTTCGCCGGTGGTGAGCGGAGAGGGCTCACTCTCGGTCCAGCGGTTCACGCCCACCACCACCTGGTCGCCACGCTCGATGGCCTCCAGCCGGCGGGTGTTGGACTCCACGAGAGCCTGCTTCATGTAGGAATTCTCGATGGCCGCGACGGCGCCGCCCATGGCCTCGATCCGGGCGAGCTCGGCGCGCGCCTCTTCCTTCAGCTCCTCGACCTTGCGGGCGATCTCCACCGAGCCGTCGAAGATGTCGCCATATTCGAGCAGGTCGGTCTCATAGGCCACGACCTGCTGCATGCGCAGCGACCACTGCTGGTCGAACGAGCGCGGCAGGCCCAGCGCCTCGTTCCAGGCGGGAAGCTGCACCGCGCGGGCGCGGGCCTTCTTGGAGAGCGTCACCGCCAGCATCTCGATGAGGATGCGGTAGACGTTGTTCTCCGGCTGCTGCTCGGTGAGCCCCAGGGAGTTCACCTGCACGCCA
Organism: Xanthobacter sp. NM-59; assembly: GCF_021401125.1. Classification (GTDB taxonomy): domain Bacteria; phylum Pseudomonadota; class Alphaproteobacteria; order Rhizobiales; family Xanthobacteraceae; genus Xanthobacter. Next base: position 154,965 of record NZ_JACBFQ010000006.1, on the reverse strand, counting down.
TAGCGGAACAGCTTCTGCTTGGCGTCGGTGATGCCGTAGCGGTTGACGCAGATCTCGTCCCACAGATCGACGAATGCGCGCATCTTGCACATCTCGGTGATGAAGCGCATGCCCGCATTCACGAAGAAGGAGATGCGGCCCACCACCTCGCCAAACACGGGGCCTTCCGCCTCGCCGGACTTCTTCACCGTGTCGAGAATGGCGATGGCGTTGGCCAGCGCGAAGGCCAGCTCCTGCACCGGCGTCGCTCCGGCTTCCTGCAGGTGGTAGGAGCACACATTCATCGGGTTCCACTTGGGCAGGTTGCCGGTGGTGAAGATGATGGTGTCCTTGGTCAGGCGCATGGAGGGCGCGGGCGGGAACACATAGGTTCCGCGCGAAAGATATTCCTTGATGATGTCGTTCTGGGTGGTGCCCTGCAGCTTGGTGCGGTCGGCGCCCTGCTCGTCAGCGGTGGCGATGTAGAGCGAGAGCAGCCACGCCGCGCAGGCATTGATGGTCATGGACGTGTTCATGTTCGCGAGCGGAATGCCCTCGAACAGGGTGCGCATGTCGCCCAGATGGGAGATGGGCACGCCCACCTTGCCCACTTCACCACGGGCGAGGGGATGGTCGCTGTCGTAGCCGGTCTGGGTCGGCAGGTCGAAGGCCACGGACAAGCCCGTCTGGCCCTTGGCGAGATTCGAGCGATAGAGCTTGTTCGACTCCGACGCCGTGGAATGCCCCGCATAGGTGCGGAAAAGCCAAGGCCTGTCGCGGTCCGCCATCCGAAATCCCCGTTGTTCGTTTCTTGATGTCTCGCACGATTGTGCGTCGCGAAGACCGGCGCGTCGACGGGAAATTTTCCCCACCAGAAGTGGCCGGCCTGATGCATTGATGGGCAATGGACGGCGAAGCCGGCTCAGCGCTTCACCAGCGAGATGACGAACAGCAGGATCACCGCGCCGACGGTGGCACTGATGATTTGCCCGACGAGCCCGCCCACCAGGAACACATTGCCGAACAGAAAGCCGCCGATGAGCGCGCCCACGATGCCCACCGCCACATTGCCCACGAAGCCGAAGCCGTAGCCGCGGAAGACCTGCCCCGCCAGGAAGCCGGCGATGGCGCCGATGATGATCATCCACAAGATGCCCATATCCCTCACCCTCTCTTCGGTCCTCGCGGGCGGCCCCGCTCGGGCTTCAACGCATGGGGCCTCGCGCTGGCCTTGTCCAGTGGCATATGGCGAATACGGGCCCTCCCGCGCGGCACAATATGGCAACAGATTGGCATAATGTTCAGCCGCAAGGACTATCGACTTGAAATCCTTCTCTGCTAGTTTGCACCGCGATAGGGGTGCCGCTGGACGCGACCGGAGAGTCCGCCAGGGGTTCGTTAGAGAGAGGACGGGACGCTATGGGCCAGACGGCTGCGGACGGTGCGGCGTTGAAAGATCTTTACGAGCTGGGTGAGATTCCCCCGCTCGGGCACGTGCCCGCGAAGATGTATGCCTGGGCCATTCGCCGCGAGCGGCACGGGCCTCCGGAACAGTCGTTCCAGCTCGAGGTGGTGCCCACCTGGGAGCTGGGCGAGAATGACGTGCTCGTGCTCGTGATGGCCGCCGGCGTGAACTATAACGGCATCTGGGCCGGCCTCGGCGAGCCCATCTCCGTGTTTGACGTGCACAAGGAGCCCTACCACATTGCCGGTTCCGATGCCTCGGGCATCGTCTGGGCGGTGGGCTCCAAGGTGAAGCGCTGGAAGGTGGGCGACGAAGTGGTCGTGCACTGTAACCAGGACGACGGCGACGACGAGGAGTGCAACGGCGGCGACCCGATGTTCTCCCCCAGCCAGCGCATCTGGGGCTATGAGACGCCGGATGGCTCCTTCGCCCAGTTCTGCCGGGTGCAGGCGCGCCAGCTCATGCGCCGCCCCAAGCACCTGACCTGGGAGGAGAGCGCCTGCTACACGCTCACCCTCGCCACCGCCTACCGCATGCTGTTCGGTCACCCGCCGCACACCGTGAAGCCGGGTGACTATGTGCTGGTGTGGGGCGCCTCGGGCGGCCTCGGCGTGTTCGGCGTGCAGCTGGCCGCTGCTTCCGGCGCGCACGTGATCGGCGTCATTTCCGATGAGTCCAAGCGCGACTATGTGCTGGGCCTCGGCGCCAAGGGCGTCATCAACCGCAAGGAGTTCAAGTGCTGGGGCCAGCTGCCCAAGGTGAACTCGCCGGAATACAATGAGTGGCTGAAGGAAGCCCGTAAGTTCGGCAAGGCCATCTGGGACATCACCGGCAAGCGTGACGTGGACATCGTGTTCGAGCATCCGGGCGAGACCACTTTCCCGGTGTCGACCCTGGTGGGCAAGCGCGGCGGCATGATCGTGTTCTGCGCCGGCACCACCGGCTTCAACATCACCTTCGACGCCCGCTATGTGTGGATGCGCCAGAAGCGCATCCAGGGCTCGCACTTCGCTCATCTGAAGCAGGCCTCCGCCGCCAACGAGTTCATCGTCGACCGGCGCGTGGACCCCTGCATGTCGGAAGTGTTCCCGTGGGATCGCATCCCCGAGGCGCACACGAAGATGTGGCAGAACAAGCACGCCCCCGGCAACATGGCGGTGCTGGTGAATGCGCCCCGCGCGGGGCTGCGCACCTTCGACGACGTGCTGGAAGCCTGCGGCGGCTGATCTGTTCCGCCGTCTTCGGTTTTGAGCCGCCGCGTCCTTCCCGGGCGCGGCGGCTTGTTCTTTTTCAGCTGGCTGCGCGCGAAGTCTTGCGCCGGAGCCTTGCGCTGAAGCGGGTTTTCGATTATCTGAGCCAAATTCGAGGCTGCGCTCCCGAAAAGCTGGGAGCTACTAGGGTGGGACAGGGTTCGCGGGATACGCGCCCTGATCGTCGGAGGCTCCCCATCCAGGCTTTCGCTGAGCGCGCTTCGGTCCTGGGCCCGGATGGGCCGTCATCACATCATTGTCCGTGCCGTTCGGCCTCAGCGCCGGCCCGCCGATGGAACGTCGGCGGCCGTTTTGGCGTTCATCCCGCGGGAGAATGCCGGAACACCCGTTCGGTTCGGGCCTCGCAACGCGAGACGCCGGCGCAAGATTTCTGGAGTGTGAATGTCCGCCGTAGAAACCACCCGTGAAGATTTCGCCGCCCTGCTCGACGAGAGCTTCGGCCGCGCCGACGTCAGCGAAGGTGCCGTCGTCAAGGGCATCGTGGTCGCCATCGAGAAGGATCTGGCGATCATCGACATCGGCCTGAAGACCGAGGGCCGCGTGGCCCTGCGCGAGTTCGCCGGTCCGGGCCGTGAGAACACCCTCAAGGTTGGCGACGAGGTCGAGGTCTATCTCGAGCGCGTCGAGAACGCCATGGGCGAGGCCGTCCTCTCGCGCGACAAGGCGCGCCGCGAGGAGAGCTGGGTCAAGCTCGAGAAGGCGTTCAACGCCAACGAGAAGGTCTTCGGCGTGATCTTCAACCAGGTGAAGGGTGGCTTCACCGTGGATCTCGACGGCGCCGTGGCGTTCCTGCCGCGCTCCCAGGTCGACATCCGCCCGATTCGCGACGTAGCCCCGCTGATGCACAATCAGCAGCCCTTCCAGATCCTCAAGATGGATCGCCGTCGCGGCAACATCGTGGTCTCCCGCCGCACCGTGCTGGAAGAGACCCGCGCCGAGCAGCGTCACGAGCTGGTGCAGAACCTCGAAGAGGGTCAGGCCATCGAGGGCGTGGTCAAGAACATCACCGACTACGGTGCGTTCGTTGATCTTGGCGGCATTGACGGCCTGCTGCATGTCACCGACATCGCCTGGCGCCGCGTGAACCACCCGACCGAGGTGCTGTCCATCGGCCAGACGGTCAAGGTGAAGATCATCAAGATCAATCACGAGACCCACCGCATCTCGCTCGGCATGAAGCAGCTCCTGGGCGATCCCTGGGAGGGCATCGAGGCCAAGTATCCGGTGGACGCCCGCTTCAAGGGTCGCGTCACCAACATCACCGACTACGGCGCGTTCGTGGAACTGGAGCCGGGCATCGAAGGCCTGATCCACGTCTCCGAAATGTCGTGGACCAAGAAGAACGTTCACCCCGGCAAGATCGTTTCCACCTCCCAGGAAGTGGAAGTGCAGGTGCTGGAAGTCGATTCGGCCAAGCGCCGCATCTCCCTCGGCCTCAAGCAGACCCTCCAGAATCCCTGGGAGGCCTTCGCCGAGAAGTATGCGCCCGGCGCGGTGGTCGAAGGCGAGGTCAAGAACAAGACCGAGTTCGGTCTGTTCCTGGGTCTCGACGGCGACGTGGACGGCATGGTGCATCTGTCCGACCTCGACTGGAACCGTCCGGGCGAGCAGGTCATCGACGAGTACCGCAAGGGCGACATGGTCAAGGCCGTGGTGCTCGACGTGGACGTCGAGAAGGAGCGCATCTCGCTCGGCATCAAGCAGCTTGCCGGCGATCCCTTCGCCGAGGCCGGCGATGTCCGCAAGGGCGCTGTCGTGACCTGCGAAGTCACCGACGTGAAGGATGGCGGCATCGAGGTGAAGCTCACCGGCACCGATCTGTCGGCCTTCATCAAGCGTTCCGAGCTCGCTCGCGACCGCAACGACCAGCGCCCCGAGCGCTTCTCGGTTGGCGACAAGCTGGATGCCCGCGTCACCCTGTTCGACCGCAAGGCGCGCAAGGTGCAGGTCTCCGTCAAGGCGATGGAAATCGCCGAGGAGAAGGAGGCCGTGGCTCAGTACGGTTCGCAGGATTCGGGCGCTTCGCTCGGCGACATCCTGGGCGCCGCCCTCAAGCAGCGCGCCGAGGAAGCCAAGGAAGACTGATCTTCCAAGGGTTTGTAATATGGAGAGGGCCGGCGCGAGCCGGCCCTTTTCTTTTGCGCGGAGCCCGGTGGAACTGTTGCTGCTCCCAAACGGCGGCACTCACATGCTTGCCGGATTCTGGCGGTGTTCGCGCCGGAAGTCGGAACGCCAAGGAGCAAGGCGGGCAGGGCGGTTCCGCCCCCGCTCCGCCTCACCTCCCGGATGTGCAGTCCTTCTCCGTCCGAGCGATGCCCGCGCGTGCACCTCCCCTACCTGGGGGGGGGAGGTGCAGGCAGCGGCGTCCTGCCGCCGGGTCAGGCGGAGGAGATGTGTCGTCAGCTGCCCGCCGGTAGTTGCCCGGCGGAAATCCGCCCACGCTCAATTGAGCTGGAGCAGGAAGCGGCGGTTGATGGCCTGGAGCGGGCGCGAGTTCATGGGGAAGATGGAGCGGAAGGCTTCGATATCCCCTTCAGCCACGCTGATGGGGGCGGCATAGACGTTCCAGTCCACCACCTCCGAGCAGGGCGGCGTGGTCAGGGAGCCTTCGTAGCGGTAGAGGCCCCGAGCATCCGGCAGGAAGGCGGTGGGGTCCATGGGCGAGGGCAGGGGAGCAAAGCCCTGCTTTTTCGGCGCGGCGGCCATCACGGCGGAGAAAGCGTCATTTTTCCCGCCGGGAACCATGAACACACCCACCACCAGCAGGCCGCCATCCTCGGCCGCATGAACGAAATGGGCCTCCATGGCGGTGCGCTTGCCGTCCAAGGCGTGTTCGCTGGGCGTATGGAAATGGAACTGGCGCAGGCTGTAGGTCTTGCCGTTCATCTCGGCGGTGCCGGCGTCGCCGGTGGCATCCAGCTGGATGGTGTGGCCGTTATTGACCACCTTGAAGGGCGCACTTTTCCACGCAAGCTTCGGCCCGGCGGTTTCTGCCCGGACGCTGCCTTTGAGGTTGACCGGCGATTGCTGGGTGCCAATGGAGCAGGCCTGGAAGCCCTTCTCCAGAGAGCCCCAATGCTCCGGCGCCCCGGAACCCTCATAACTCCAATGGACGCTGTCCGCACGCGCCAGGCTGGCGCAGGTGGGGCAAAGGGCGAAGGCGGCGAGCAAGGTGCGGCGATTGAGCATTGATCCCCCCGTTGGGTGTCGGAGCGCGGATTGGCCCGCGTTCAGCGGGACCCGGGGCTGACCCTTCGGCGGCCCATGGGCTCCAGGGCCACGCTACCACGCGCAGCGTTGCGGTACGATGTCCCGCGCGCCTGCAAGATGCCTTGCGTCTCTCCCAATTTCGTGAGGGGCTGTTGGGTCTTAAGCGCCGTGGCGTGCGAAGGCGTCGATCAGGGCGGCTATCTCGGCCCGCGGGTCTGTCGCGCGCATCACGCCACCCATGACGGCGAGCCCGCCCGCTCCCGCCTCGCGACAGCTTTTGGCATTGCCGACTTCAATGCCGCCGAGGGCAATCACCGGCACCGCCGATTGCTCGACAAAGGCACGCAGGCCCGCAGTGCCCAGCGCCGGGCCGTAGCCGGGCTTGGAGGGCGTCGAGAAAATGGGGCTCGCGGTGATATAATCCGTCACGGCAGGCGCCGCCGCCGGATCGGCCGGCCGGTGGGTGGAAAGGCCCACGAGGGCGGAGCCGCCCAGCACCGTGCGTGCCCATCGCGGATCCGCGCCATCGGGCAGGTGCACGCCATCGGCGCGGGCCGCCCAGGCCAGCTCCGGCGTGCCGTGGAGCATCAGCACGGCGCCGAAGGGGCTGGTGGCCGTCCGCAGCCGGGCGAAAAGAGCGAGTTGGTCTTCCGGCGGCAGGTCTTTTTCCCGCAGGCTCACCCAGCGGCAGCCGCCGGCGCAGGCGGCCCCCACCACCTCCACCACATCGCCCTGCACCTGCCGGCGGTCGGTGATGAGGAGGACGGGCGGGGCGGGAAGCATGGCGTCAGCTTCCGACGAGGCCGAATTCGGGGCTGGACGCTTCGGCGTGCAGCTTCTTTGGAATGCGCCCGGCGATGCGGGCCAGCCGGCCGCCTTCGACGGCAGAACGGAAGGCGGCTGCCATACGCACCGGGTCGAGGGCCTTCGAGACCGCCGTGTTGAGCAGCACCGCCGAGCAGCCCAGCTCCATGGCCAGCGCGGCGTCGGAGGCGGTGCCCAGCCCCGCGTCCAGCACCACCGGCACCGGCGAGCGCGAGCAGATGAGCTCAATCATGTGCGGGTTAGCGATGCCGAGACCAGAGCCGATCATGGAGCCGAGCGGCATCACCGTGGCCGCACCCAGGTCCGCCAGCTTCTGGCAGGTGACGGGGTCGTCGTTGCAGTAGGGAAGCACCACAAAGCCCCGGTTCACCAGCTCTTCGGTCGCCTTCAGCAGCTCTTCCACATTGGGGTAGAGCAGCTCGCGATCGCCGATCACCTCCAGCTTCACCCAGTCCGTTTCCAGCGCCTCGCGGGCGAGCTCGGCGGTAAGCACGGCGTCCTTGGCGGTTTGGCAGCCGGCGGTGTTGGGCAGAATGTGCACGCGGCCGGTGAGCAGGTCCGTCAGGCTCTCCTCATAGCCGGCCAAGCTGATGCGGCGGATGGAGGCGGTGGCCATCTCCGCGCCGGAGGCCTCCAGCGCATTGAGGAACACCTGCTGGTTGGGATAGCCGGCGGTGCCCAAAAACAGGCGGGACTTAAAGCTGCGCCCGGCGATGACGAGGGGATCGGCAGTGGTGGTCATGGTTTTTCTCGTCTCCTCTCCCGGCCGGTCAGCCGCCCTGCTTGGCGGTGATGATTTCCACGGCGTCGCCGGAGGCCAGGCGAGTGTCGGCCCAGGCGCGGCGCGGCACCACCGCCCCGTTCAGCGCCACGGCAATGCCCTTGCGCTCCACGTCAAGTCCCTTGGCGTCGAGAAGATCCGCGACGGTGGCAATGGCGAGCGCCTCGTCGGCGCCGTTCACCTTCAGGTCAAGCGGGGGCGCATCCATAGGGCTCACTCCGCCGCCGCCCGGGGCGCGAAGCGGCTCGCGCGGAAGGGCTCGGCAACCTCGGCCATGCGGCCGTCCAGGAGAAAATCGGAAATCACCTTTGCCGTGACCGCCAGCAGCAGAATGCCATTGCGATGGTGGCCGGTGGCATAAATGAGCCCCTCCACCTCATCGGCGGGGCCGAGGATGGGGGCATCGTCACGGCTGCCGGGGCGGAAGCCCACCCATTGTTCCTCGATGGGCAGTTCCTCCAGCGTCGGCAAGGCACGCCAGGCATAGGTGAGCAAAGCGAGCTGCCCGCCGGCGGTCAGGGAGGTGTCGAAGCCCTTCTCCTCCGTGGTGGCGCCCAGAATCAGGCGGCCATCGCGGCGTGGCACGATGTAGGAGTGGGGCGCCCATATCACATGGTTCACCAGCGGCGCGGCCGGGTTCATGCGCAGGGCCAGCATCTGCCCCTTCACCGGGCGCACGGGCAGCGGCGCGGCGGGGGTAATGTCCACGCCCCGGCTCCAGGCCCCGGCGGCCAGGATGACGATGTCGGCCGGCTTCAGCTCCTCGCGGACCACCACGCCCAGTGCCTTGCCAGCCTGGGTGGCGACCCGGCTGACGGGGCTGTTCTCATGCAGACGAACGCCCGCGCGGGCGGTGGCGGTGAGCAGGGCGGCGACCACCTTGCGGTTGTCCACCTGATGGTCCTCGGCGCTGCGGATGGCGCCGGAAAGCTGGCCGGCCAGATGCGGCTCCAGGCGGCGCACGGCGGCGGCGGTGAGCCATTCCACCGGCAGGCCGAGGGAGGTCTGCAGCTGGAACAGGTGGCGCAGGCGGGCGGCATCGTCGGCCGTGAGGCCGATGGTGAGCGTGCCTTCGGTGCGCAGGTCCACGCTGATGCCGGCCTCTGCTTCCAGCTCGGTAGCGAACGCGGGCCAAAGGGCCTGGCTGGCGCGGTTGAGGGCGAGCAGGGCATCCTCGCCGGGCTCGGCCTCCGCGCAGGCGGCAAGCATGCCGGCGGCGGCATGGCTGGCGCCGTGCCCGGCGGTTCCGGCCTCATAAATGTCGACCGAGCAGCCGGCCTGCGCAAGCCGCCAGCCCAGCGACAGGCCCATGACGCCGCCACCGACGATGGCGACGCGCGCTTGCGCCTTGAGCGGGCGCGAGACGGATGATGACGAAACAGGCGACGAGCTCTCGCTCATCGGCACCTCCCTACGCTGGCATGATCCAGACAGGTTCGATGGGTATGATCTCAGCCGCGTTGGCGCGCGGCACCCCAGGCCGTGGCGCGCATTATCCACGCCGCGTCGTGGATCGCAAGGTGGCTCACGAGTTTTCCGGCTGGCGAAGGCACGGGGACGTGCCGGTCATTCGGAGATGATCTTGACCTTGTCGCCATACTTCAGCTTGGCGCCGGCATCCAGACCGTTCAGCACCAGGAAGCGTTCCATGTGCTGGTCGGGCACCTGCATGCGGGCCGCGAGCTTGTCGGCCGTGTCGCCGAAGCCGACGGTGACCACGCGCACCCGCAGCGGCTTCACCGATTCGGCCTCGCCGGATGAGACGCGACGGAAGGTGCTGGCGGCGGCGCGGAAGCGCTGGTCCAGCTCCGGCGTCAAATCACGGGCGGCGAAGATGAGGCGGTAGACATCCGATCCGAAGCGGATGGCGAACATGCGGAACGACCACTGGTCGCCCCGCGCGATGGCGGTGGCGGCGGTAAAGCCGTTGACGGTGAGGGTTTCCACCGTGTTGATCTCCACCCCGTCGATCCAGCCGGAGGAGAGATACTGAGCCAGCGACTGGTCGGGGCTCACCCGCACCGCGTCGAGCCGCAGCGCCTCGCGGCCGGAGCCGGTAGCGCCCAGCACGGCCTGGGAGGTGTTCTCCAGCGAGAAGCCCTCGGGCGCGGTGAAGGTGAAGCCCAGCTTGGGGTGGAAGAACTTGCGCCCGCGCACGAAGCCTTCCTTGGGGTCGTCGCCATAGACCATGCCGTCGATGGCCGAGAGGTAGGCGGTGCGGTCGCGCTCGCCATTGCCCGGGGCGGCATATTGGCGGGCATTGGCGATGGCGATGGAGATGCGCTCGGGCGTTGCCGGATGGGAGGAAAGGAAGTCCATGTCCGGCGTGGTGCTGGAGCCGCCGAGGCCGGTGGACTTCATCTCGGAGGAGCGGCCCATGTCGGTGAGGAAGCGCGAGGCGCCATAGGGGTCGAACCCCGCGCGGGAGGCGATGCCCACGCCGATGGCGTCCGCCTCCAGCTCCTGCCCGCGGGAGAACGAGGCCAGCGTGCGCTGGCTCTTCTGCATGGCGAGGGCGCCCAGGTCCGGGTCGTTCACCACGTCGGAGATGACGCGGCTCACCAGCACCGCCTGCTTCACCTGATCCTCGCGGATATTGGCATGGCGGGCGATGACGTGCGCCATCTCATGGGAGAGCACCGAGGACATCTCGGAGGTGTCGTTGGCCAGCGCCAGCAGCCCGCGGGTGACGTAGAGCGATCCGTCGGGCAGCGCGAAGGCGTTGATGGCGGGCGAGTTCAGCACCGTCACGCGGTACTTCAGGTCGGGCCGCTCGGACGCGGCCACCAGGCGCTCGACCACCTGCTGGATGAGCGCCTTCAGCTCGGGATCGTTGTAGGCCCCGCCATAGCTCGCCACCAGCCGCTCATGCTCCCGCCGCTGGGCCGGCGTCATGTCGGCATATTCGGACGCGGAAGAGGCGCTGGAGAGCGGCAGGCTCGCCTGGTCGAGATCCGCGGACGAACAGTCGGCCAGCATCAGCGCCAGGGGCAAGGCGAGGGCAAAAAGAGCCGTTCGCGGCCAACGCCGCGGCGCATCCCGCCGGAGCATGCTCGCGTTTCGGGCCTTTTCGCTCAACTTCAATCCTCGCTTCCCGTTCGGTCGCTCAGCCGCTCGATGTCGGCTTGCGACCGGATCATGATCGCCGGGCCGCCCTGTTCCCGCACCACGCCGCGCGCACGTATCCGTGCACCGCGCAGTATAACGGGATCTTGGCCTTGCCCCAAGATTATGGCGAAATCCCTGGTCGGCACCATAAGTGTGAAATCTCGCCGCCAGCTTTCACCGAAATTCAGATAGGTACGCTCGCGGCGGACGCCAACAGACAAAATTCGACCTTCCGTAACGGTATAAAGGCCCAGGCGGCGCGACATTTCCGCTTCGTCCGTTGCGGAAGCAATGGCGCCGGGCGCGGCCCACAGGCCCCGCCGGGCCTCGCGGGCCTGGGCCTCGGCCGAAAGCAGCGCGGCGGCGCAGGGCCCCTGGGCATCGGTGAAGGCGGCACCCGCCGCCACGAGAATCGTGGCGATGTCCGAGCCCGCGTCCGGCCCGTCGGTCATCACGGCCTCGCCCGCCAGGCGCCCATGGCGATCGGTTTGCGCACGCGAGAATGTGATGGTCCTCCCTCCCAGGGTCGCCGTGACGGCGCCGCCGGCCGCCTCGATCACCTTGCGGGAGGGTTCCAGGCGTGTGGGCAATGCGATCCGGTCGGGTGCGAAATGCCGTCCGTCGTCGAGGGTGAGGCTGCCATCCGCGCCCAGGCCGGTGACGTGGGCCGTGTCCCCGGCGGCGGGGCGCGGGGCGAGGGCGCAGGTGGTGGCCTTTGGTGATGCGGCATGGGCATTCGCCGCGGGGGATAATCCCGAGGTCAGCACAGCACCGAACAGGGCGCCGAGGCGGCACATCCGCGCGCTGGCCGACACCCTTGAGCCGGTGTGCGCGAGGCTGCCGTTTCGGCCGCTGGCGGTCGCACGCGCGCGCCTTGCAAGGCGTTTCGGGACGGACAGAGGCATGGGCATAAGGTACCGCATCGGGCGTCGGGGTTGAAGGTTCAGGCCCACCCTGCGTGTTCACCCTTTCTTACTGTCCGTTGCCGGCCGGTTGAGGCGGCGGGGCAGCTCAGGCAACATGGTGCCCGCGCTTGTCGCCGGGTGGGCGGCCGCGCTTGCGGCGAGGGGAGGGTGTTGGTGTCCGGTTTCGATGCTCAGGCGCGCTTGTCCGCGCCCTCGGTGGCGCGCAACCGCGAGCCCATCTTCGCGGTGCTGGATCCGCTGCTGGCGCCATCGGCCCGGGTGCTGGAGGTCGCCAGCGGCTCGGGGGAGCACGCGATTTTCATGGCGCGCAAGCGGCCGGATGTGGTCTGGCAGCCCTCCGACCCCACGCCCGAGGCGCGCGCCTCCATTGCCGCCTGGGTTACCGCGGAAGGTCTTTCCAACGTGGGCGCCCCCCTGGCGCTGGATGCCAGCGCGGATGAATGGCCCGTGGGACCGGTGGACGCCATGGTGTGCATCAACATGCTCCACATCAGCCCTTGGGCGGCGACCGAGGGGCTGATGCGCGGCGCCGGGCGCCATCTGCCGTCGGGCGGGCCGCTTTATATCTATGGCGCATTCCACCGGGCCGGGGTGCCCACGGTGGAGAGCAACGCGGCGTTCGATCGCGACCTGCGCCGCCGCGATCCGCGCTGGGGCCTGAGGATGCTGGAGGATGTGGAGGCGTGCGCCGCCGCGCAGGGCCTCGACCTCGCCGAGATGGTGGCGATGCCCGCCAATAATCTCTCCCTGGTGTTCCGCAAGCGGAAGCCCTGAGCTCCCCCTACTGTAGGGCCGTCACCAACGCCCGCCCGACCTGGGCGATGACGGCATCCCGTTCCGCCAGGGAGAGGGAGGTTTCGCCGAGATAGATGGCGGCGACCACCGGGGCGCGGCCGGGCGGCCAGATGACCGCGATGATGCCCCGCGAACCGTGGCCCCCGGCGCCCGTGCGATCCGCGATGCGCCAGCCAGCGGGCAGCGCGGCTCTCAGCAGCCCGTCGGCCACGGCGTCCGCCTCCAGCCAATCGGTGAGCCGGCGGCGCGAGCCAGCGGAAAGAGCGTCACCCAGCACCAGGGTTTCAAGGCTCCGCGCGGCGGCGGCCGGGGTGGTTGTGTCCCGCGGGTCGCCGGGCGCCGCTTCGTTGAGGGCCGGCTCCAGGCGGTCGAGCCGCGTGGTCTTATCGCCGAGGGTGCGCATGAAGGCGGTGAGCCCCTTTGGCCCGCCGATCCGCGCCAAAATGAGGTTCGCGGCGGTGTTATCGCTCAGCCTTGTCGCCGCCGCGCAAAGGGCATCGAGGCTCATGCTCGCGCCCACATGCTGCTGTGTCACCGGCGCGTGGGGTACCAGGTCGGCGGAGGTGATGGGGATCTGCGTCTCCAGCTTTTCCGCACCGGTATCGACGCGTGCCAGCAGGGCCGCGCAGGCGAAGGCCTTGAAGGTGCTGTTCATGGCGAAGCGCTCGTCGGCGCGGTAGGCCCAGCTGCGGTTGCCGCCCGGCTCAAGGATCATCACGCCCAGCCGTCCACCGGCGCGCTTTTCGATGGCGCTCAGCGATGCTGCAAAGTCGTCAGCTCGCGCGGGGGAGGCGAGCAATGATAGCCCGGTCAGAACCAAGGCGAGCAGGCCCGTCGCCATGACGCGGCGCGAGGGCGCCGGGCGACGGTCCATGGTCGGCGCATCTGTCATCATCCTGCGTTGACCTCGTCGATAGTGTTTGCTGGGGCGCTGTGTGCTTCGCCTTTGGGCTTAGGCATGTGCGAAATGCCCCCTTTGGCCTCGGGAGGGCGCGCGGATTGGCCGGATAAGCGGGGAAAGTGACGCGGGAAGGGCGCCCGGCCCAGCTGGTCGCGAGCGCGCTTCACCGTTTCGCCGTCATGCTCGCGGCACCTGAATATCGCAGCATCCCGAATGCCTTGGGCCGTTGGATGGCGCCTCAGCAGGGGACGTCGATTGGCCTTCATGTGTGATGGGCCGGACGCGGCAGATGCTTCCCAGCAGGTGCGCCGGAGCGTTTCCGCGTGAAGCGGGAACGGGCTTGCGCGAGGGACGCGCGCGAAAACAAGAGGCGAGGCTGCCTCTGCGTCTCGGTGAAAATTGAAGCTGCCCCGCCCCCGGCGACACAGTCGTGGGCCGAGGTCCGCCACGCGCACACCCGCCCCGGGGGGCGTGCCCGGGCCATGGACGCGAGCGGAGCCCGAGTCCCCGCGTGCGTGAGTCGAATGGTTTGGTGTCCCCGGCGTGACTCGAACACGCGACACCAGGTTTCATCCCACCTCGGCTTTCGCCGCCGCCGGGCCATTGGCACCGGCGTTCGTGGTCTGGACTATCCCTTCGCCATGGCCCGCACATGCAAGGCTTTAGGCGCCGCCCGTCTAGTCTCTACACCTTCCTTCGCGGAGCCGGCGCGAGGCCGGGCCGGAAGGCTTGGCTCGGGATTGGCATGGCCGGAAGCGACATTCCGGGCCGAAGCTTTCCCCGACTTTGAGCGGATTCACACCGGACGTTTCCGCCACGGGTGCCCAATTTTCTAGGAAACCTGTGCTCTATCCTGCTGAGCTACGGGGACCTGTCCCTCATATACCGGCGCGCCAGCCGGCGCGCCAGCCAGAATGTGCCATCGTCCACGCCTGAGGGGGCGATGCCGGCGGCACGGCCCTCAGGCCGCCGGCGCGGTGGCCAGAGGTGCGAGGGGCGTCTTCAGCTCCTCGAACCCGCGCAGGGTGGTCTGCGCCCAGTCCTCCAGGGTGAAGCGGCGGGCGGAGGCGCGCAGCAGGCTCATGCGGCCCTTCGCGTCGGCTTCCGCCATGGCAAGCGCCTGGTCGAGGGCCTTGTCCATATGGGCGTTGGAGAAGGGGTTCACCGGAATGGCTCCTTCCAGCAGCACCGAGGCACCGGCGAATTCCGATAAGATGAGCACGCCGCGTCCATCCTCCCCCTGCGCCGCGCAGAACTCGCTCGCCACCAGGTTCAGCCCGTCCGCCAGCGGGGTGATGGAGGCGACATCCGCCGCACGGTAATACGCAACCAGCTCGGCCAGGGGGATGGCGGTGGAGATGAGCGACACCGGCTGCCATTCAAAGCTGCCGAAGGTGCCGTTGATGCGCCCCGTGAGCTCCTCGATGCGCTGCTGCACATCCTCATAGACGCTCATGCCCCGGTTGGCGCCCACCGACACCAGCATGAGGCGCACCTGATTGTGCAGCTCCGGGCGCCGGTTCAGCAGCCGCTCGAAGGCTTCCAGCTGCTGGATGTTGCCCTTGGTGTAGTCGGTGCGCGACACCGACAGCACCAGCTTGCGCCCGCCGAGCTCGGCGCGGATGGCCTCCACCTTCTCCGCCACGGCCGGGGCGGCGGCCAGCTCCTCGATATAGCTCAAGTTCACGCCCACCGGATTGGTGTCGATGCGCACGGTGCGCCCGTCCATCGCGAGGGCGAGCGGGGTGAACAGCTCGTTGAGCGCGGTGCCCTCGCTGGCCATCAGCGGGTCCGTTTTCATGTCGCTGATCTGCCGCGCGCCGGCCACCGAATGGGCCACGGCAGCGAAATTCTGGGCATAGCGCGGTACATGGAAGCCCACCGCGTCGCAGGACAGCAGGCTGTCCACGATCTCCTTGCGCCAGGGCAGCACGTTGAACATGTCGGAGCCGGGGAAGGGCGTGTGGTGGAAGAAGGCGATCTTCACCGATGGCTTCAGCTGCCGCAGATAGCCCGGCACGAGCCACAGATTGTAGTCGTGCACCCACACCACGGCATCGTCGCTGGCCTCCTGCGCAGCCGCTTCGGCGAACGCCCAGTTCACGGCGCGGAAGGTGGGCCAGTCCACCGGATCGTAATTATAGCGCTCCTTGAAGCCGTGGAGGATGGGCCAGAAGGCTTCCTTGGAGGTCACATGGTAGAAGCTCTTCACCTGCTCGGCGGTCAGGGGCAGGCGGCTGACGGTGTAGGTACCGAAGCTGTCTGAGATCTCCACCACCCGCTCGAAGGGCGGATTGGCCGGGTCCTCCGCCTCCTTCCAGGCCACCCAGGCGGCGCGATCGATGCGGCCGATGAGGGCCTTCAGGGTGGGAACGATGCCGTTGGGGCTCTTGTGTTCCTTCAGGACAATCCCGCCATCCTCCACCACCTCCTCGTAAGGTGCCCGGTGATAGACGATCACGAGATCGGATTTCATATGCTGCCCTCCGGAGGCTCAGGGTGAAGGCCGAAGGCCGCGATGGCCTCCGCGATGCCGCCCGCGCCGGGCGCGCGGCAATGCCGGGTGCGGGGAAGCTCCCGGGTGGCGTCCAGCAGCGCGGCTTCCGCGCCGCCCACCACCGCGCCGTGCAGGCCGGTGTGGAACATGGACAGATCGTTCAGCGTGTCGCCCGCCACCAGGACCGCATCCCGCGAGAGACCGAGATGCGCGATGAGGGCGAGCAGGGTGGAGCCCTTGTTCACGCCACCCGGCAGCACATCGAGGAAGCAGTTGGCGGAGATGAGGATATCCAGCCCCGCTTCCTCCAGCGGCCGCACCACGGCCGGGTCATAGCCGGCGGGGTCGTAGTGGTAGGACATGCGGTGGCGGAACGCCGTGTCCTGGGGCACGAGGCCCGGCGCCTCAAAAAGGGTCTCCCGCACGAAGGCGGAGCGCTCGCCCCACGCGGTGGAGATCGGCCCTTCCAGCTCCTTGAGGAAGGAGAGGGCCGGGCCCTCACACCCCATCTCCATGCGGGCCACGGTGGTGCCCACGTCGGCCACCACATAATCGGGCACGGGCACGTTGGGCGCATGGTCCACCTCACCGGCGCACAGGGCCCGGATGAAGCCGGGATCGCGGCCGGTGACGAAGATGAGGCCCACATCGTCCCGGTGGCGTTTCAGCCAGTCATAGAGCGCGGCGCGCATCTCCGGCGAGCCGCCCAGGAAGGTGCCGTCGAGATCGGTGGCGAGCACGAAGCGCCAGTTCGGCGCCGCACCCGTCGATGCCTGAGGGGCGGCGGGAAGGTCGACAACAGCGCTCATGGCAGCAGGGCCTCGAACCGGCGCGTCACTTCCGCTTCCGCCGGATGGGGAAAAGCGAGGTCCAAAGCGCGCGGCTCGGCCTGGATGGGCGCCGCCCAGAAGGCGGCGAAGGCCTCGCCGATCGGTCGCGCGTCCGCCACCACGGAGCGCACCATCTCGCAGATGGGCATATGGAGGCTCAGCTTGCGGGCGAGGTCGGTGACCGTGATGGCATTGTGCCGGCCTTCCACCAGCACCGGCGCGCCGCCGAACACTTCGGCATCGGTGCGGCCCTCGCCACGGGCAAAGCCGTAGCGGAAGTTGCGCGACTTCTGGCTGGAGCAGGTGAGCATCAGGTCGCCCATGCCCGAAAGGCCGGTGACCGTCTCGCGCCGGCCGCCCAGGCACACCGCCAGTTCCTTCATCTCGTCCAGGCCGCGGGTGATGAGCGCGGCGCGGGTGTTCTCGCCAAACCCAGCCCCGGCCAGCATGCCGCAGGCGATGGCGATGACGTTCTTCACCGCGCCACCCACCTCCACGCCGGCCATGTCGTCGGAAACGTAGGGGCGGAAGCTGTCGCAGGTGAGGCTCGCGGCCATGCGGGCGCCGGCACGGGCATAGGGCGGCACGTCCGCCGCTCCGGTGCAGGCGACGGTGGCGGCGGTGGGGTGGCCCAGGGCCGTCTCGTCGGCGAAGGTCGGTCCCGACACCACGCCGATGACGCGGCCGGGCGCCGCCTGCTCCGCCACGGCGGACATCATAAGGCCGGTCTGCGCCTCGATGCCCTTGGCGCTGACGAACAGGGGCACTTCGGGCGCCGCATAGGCGCCGATGCGCGCCGCCATCTCGCGGATGGTGGGCGAGGGCGTCACCAGCAGCGCCGCCTCCGCGCCATCGAGGGCGGCGGCGAAATCGGCGGTGGGCGTCACCCCGTCGGGAAGGGGAATGTCACCCAGGCGCGCGGTGTTGCGGCGGGTGCGGGCGATCTCCCGCGCACGGGCCTCGTCGCGCATCCACAGGCGCACGGAGCATCCGGCGCGGGCGGCCACGATGGCGAGGGCGGTGCCCCAGGCGCCGCCGCCGAAAACGGCCAGGGTGCCATAGGGCCGTGGTACGGAAGGCAGCGGCTCGGTGGCCGGCCGGCGGGGCTGCTCGAACAGCGTTTTGAAGTCGGTCATGGACCCCCCTGTGTTGCAAGGGCGTGCCGCGCGCCGCATGAAGCGGGTGGCGACGGGGCAAGAATTGCCCCGCAAGGCTCCCGAAGAAGCCCTATTCCTCTGTGGATCACTGAATGTATCATATATGCAACATGGGAGAATTGTCAAATCTCCAAGCTGCGGAAGTGGGTGTGGCCTTGTCTATTTGCGGGCAGAATGGTGGAGATGCCGATAACTTCGCGCAGATTTTCAAATCCATCAAAAAATGAGACTGATATAAGTGTTATGAATTCATTTTTGAAGAAATGAAATACGTAAAGCATTGATGATACATAATAAGTACATCAATCCTCTTCCAGCCCATTGGCCTTCGCGTGCGGCTGCGGCGCCTTGCTGGCGTGCATTTTGGGTGCTGGGGCGTGGGCTCATCGGGGTCGAAAAAGTTGGCGCTTCCTGAATGACTTGGCCTGGTGCTGGCGATGCCAGACATGGGCGCCGGAATAAAAGAGCTTCTTGGTGATCTCGACGCCTGCCACGTACAGCACGGCGATGCCCGCGCCGAGCGCCAGCAGGCTCGCCGGCAGCGGAACGAAGCCGAAGGCCCGCGCCAACGGGGCGATGAAGGGCAGCGCGATGGTGACCACGGCCACCAGGGCCACCGCGCCCATGAGGAAGGGGCTGGGCCGGCTGCGCCAGAATGGCATGTGGGTGCGCAGCACCAGCATCACCGCCAGCTCTGTGACCACGGAGAGGGTGAACCAGGTGCTCTGGAACAGCGCCTCATCGGCGTGGAACACCAGCAGCAGCAAAGCGAAGGTGAGAAAATCGAACAGCGTGCTGGAAAGCCCGAACACCAGCATGAAAATGCCGATGGCGCGGATGTTCCAGCGCTGCGGCGCCTTCAGCGCGTCCTCATCCACATTGTCCGTGGAGATGGCCATGGCCGGAATGTCGGAGAGGAAATTGTTGAGCAGGATCTGCTTGGCCAGCAGCGGCAGAAACGGCACCGCCACCGAGGCGAACGCCATGGAGACCATGTTGCCGAAATTGCCGCTGGTGGCGATGGAGATGTATTTCAGCGTGTTGGCGAAGGTGCGCCGCCCGTCCACCACGCCCTGGCGCAGCACATTGAGATCCTGCTGCAAAAGCACGATGTCGGCGGTTTCGCGCGCAACATCCACCGCTTGGTCGACGGACACGCCGGCATCGGCCACGTGCAGCGCGGGCGCGTCGTTGACCCCGTCGCCCAGATAGGCCACCGCGTGCCCGCGATGCTGAAGGGCGCGGATGATGCGCTCTTTCTGCTGGGGGTCCAGCTCGGCGAACAATGCGGTGTGCTCGGCCAGGTGCCACAAGGCCTCATCGCGCATTTCATTCATCTGCCGGCCGGTGATGACGCGCCGCGTGTCGAGCCCCACCGCGGCGGCCACATGGGCGGCCACGTGCCGGTTGTCGCCGGTGAGGATCTTCACCGCGATGCCTAGCTTCTCGATCTCCCTGACGGTTTCTTCGATCCCCTCCTTCAGCGGATCGAAGAACAGCAGGAACCCCTCGAACACCATGCCCGCTTCATCGGCGCGGCCATAGCGCGCCTGGGGCGCGAGGCGCCGGCTGGCAAGGCCCAGCACGCGGAACCCCTCTTCGCCCCGGGCACGGAAAAAGGCTTCGAGCCGCTCGCGAGCAACAGCATCGAGGGGGAGGGGGCCGGAGGGCGAGGCAACGGTGCGGCAGCACTCCAGCACCGGCTCGAAGGCGCCCTTGGTCACCATCAGGTGGCGGGCCTCCTCCTCCACCACGATGGTGAGGCGCTTGCGCACGAAATCATAGGGGATCTCATCCACCTTGGCGCCGCCGGGGCAGGGACATGCGCGCTGCTCCGCCGCCTTGACGATGGCTGCGTCGAGCGGATTGGCGATGCCGCTTTCAAGCCGCGCATTCACGGCCGCCAGCCCAAACACGGCGGCGCTTTCCGCGCCTGAAGGATCGAGCGCGGCGTTGAACTCCACCACGCCCTTGGTGAGGGTTCCCGTCTTGTCCGTGCACAGCACATCCACCGAGCCGAGATTCTCGATGGCCTCCAGCCGCCGCACGATGACGCCGCGCTGCGCCATGCCCCGCGCGCCCGCCGCCAGGGTGATGGAGACGATGGCCGGCAGCAGCTCCGGCGAGAGCCCCACCGCCAGCGCCACCGAGAACAGGAGCGATTCGATGACCGGCCGGTGCAGCAGCAGGTTCACCGTGAAGACGAAGATGACGATACCCGTCATCACCTCCGTCAGCAGGTAGCCGAAACCGCGAATGCCACGCTGGAATTCGGTGTCGCCGTTGGCATCCGCCACATGGCCGGCGATCTGGCCGATCTCGGTATCGCCGCCGGTGCGGGTGATGAGGACGCGCGCCGTGCCGCTCTGCACGGAGGTGCCCAGGAACACCATGTTGGTGCGTCCCGCCAAAGCGGCATCGGCGGCCACCGGCTCCGGGGATTTTTCCACGGGAAAGGTCTCGCCCGTGAGCGCGGCCTGGGAGACGAGGAAGTCGCGCGCCGTAATCACCCGCCCGTCGGCGGGCACGAGATTGCCGGCGGAAAGCTCCACCACATCGCCCGGCACGAGGTCTTCGGCGGCGATGGTCACCGGCTTGCCGGCGCGCCGCGCGGTGGTCCGCAGCGCCAGCTTCGCCCGCAGCGCCGCGACCGCCTGCGAGGCGCGATACTCCTGGAAGAAACCCATCAGCGTGGAGCCGAGTACGATGGCCATGATGATTCCGGCGTCGGTCCAGTCCCGCACCACGGCCGAGATGACGGCGCCGAACACCAGGATCAGCACGAGCGGGCTGCGATATTGCCGCGCCAGCAGTCGCAGGGCGCCGGCGCGGCGGCTGGGGGTGAGCCGGTTGGGGCCATGCTCGCGCCGCCGCTGGTCGGCCTGCGCCGGGGAAAGCCCCTCGGGCGTCGCGTCCAGGGCGGCCAGAAGGTCGGGGAGCGGGGAGGACCAGGCGTCAGTCATCGCGGCGGCCATCGTTCAACCTGCGGATGCTACAGCATAGCTCGGAAAGCGGACGGCGAGATGATGGCGGGGGGCCACTGGCGGGGCGCACCCGCGCGGCCCGCTGGCGATGCTGCGCCCTGAGGTTGCGGCGGATCAATGATATCGCCCGCCGGGGCGTCGAGAATCAGGCAATCGGCCGCAGGGAACATCGGCGCCGCGGGCGTGTTCCCGGTGGGCATCGTTCCTTCAGGAGAAGGCCATGTCGTCCGTTTCCGTCGCCGAGCGCGAAGTTGCCCTCCCTCCGCTCGGCCTTGCCGGGGAGCTCTGCGAGCCCGTCGGCGCGCGGGGGCTGGTGGTGTTCGCCCATGGCAGCGGATCGGGTCGCAACAGCCCGCGCAACCGGGCGGTGGCCGCGCATCTTCAAGCCGATGGCCTCGCCACCCTGCTGTTCGACCTTTTGCTGCCCCGGGAGGCGGATGAGGCGTGGAAGCGCTTCGATGTCCGGCTCCTGTCGGACCGTTTGATTCAGGTGTTCGATTGGGCGGCCGCTCAGGGGGCGCCCGGCGCGCGGCCGCTGGGGCTCTTCGGCTCCAGCACCGGGGCGGCGGTGGCCCTCGCGGCGGCCAGCAGGCGGCCTGATCGGGTGGGGGCGATCGTGGCGCGTGGCGGGCGGCCTGATCTGGTGATGACGGAGCTGAGCCGGGTGCGCGCGCCCACCCTTCTGCTGGTGGGCGGGGCGGATGCGGAGGTGCTGGAGCTGAATCGGCGCGCTCTTGCCCGTTTCGGCGGGCCGGTGGCGCTGGATGTGGTGCCCGGCGCCAGCCATCTGTTCGAGGAGCCCGGCACGCTGGAGGAGGTGGCGCTTCGCGCTTCGGCCTGGTTCCGGCATCATTTGTGCGGCGATCCGGAGGGGAGGGACCCATGAAGCGCTTTCGGGATCGGATCGAGGCGGGCCGGCGGCTCGCCGCGGCGCTTTCGAGCTATGCGGGACGCGATGCGGTGGTGCTGGCCCTGCCGCGCGGCGGGGTTCCGGTGGGGGCCGAGATCGCCACCGCGTTGCATGCCCCGCTTGATCTGGTGCTCGTGCGCAAGATCGGCCTGCCGGCCCAGCCCGAGCTGGCCATGGGCGCGGTGGTGGACGGGGCGGAACCCATCGTGGTGCGTAATGCCGACATCCTGGCCTTCGACCGGGTGGACGAAGCCACCTTCCAGTCCGTTTGCCAGCGGGAGCTGAAGGAGATCGAGCGGCGGCGCGCGCTCTATATCGGCGCGCGGCGGCGGGCGCCCATTTCCGGCCGCGTCGTCATCGTGGTGGATGACGGCATTGCCACCGGTGCCACGGTGAAGGCCGCGCTTCAGGCCATTCGCGCGCGCGGGCCGCAGGAGCTGGTTCTCGCGGTTCCCGTGGCGCCGCCGCAGACCCTCGCGGAGCTGCGGCCGCAGGTGGACGCCATCATTTGCCCGCTGACGCCGGAGGTGTTCGAGGCCATCGGCTGCTTTTACGACGATTTCAGCCAGGTTTCCGACGCCGAGGTTGAGACCGCATTGGCCCGCTGCCCGGTGCCGGAGGCCGATCAGCGTGCGTAAAGGCCGGTGAGGCGAGCGATGTCGCAGGAGGCGCGACGCGCCGCCCGGGCCACGTCCGCGCCGGTGGGTTGCAACCCGCATTCGAGCCGCTGGACGGTGACGGCGAACAGCTCGAACACATAGTGATGGGAGCCATGGCCACGCGGAGGGCAGGGGCCGGCATAGCCTTGCTTGCCGAAATCATTGAGCGCGCCGCGAATGCCGAGGGGCGTCTGGCCCTCCGCCAGCGCCGTGAGCGTGGGCGGCAGATCGAACATGGCCCAATGGTGAAAGGTGCCGCGCGGCGCATCCGGATCGGAGCAGACCAGGGCGAAGCTGCGGGTGGCGGCGGGTACGCCGGCCCACTGCAAAGGCGGCGACAGGTTTTCGCCGTCGCAGGTGAAGCGACGGGGCAGGGGCTCGCCATTGGCGAAGGCCGAGGAGAACAGGCGCATAGGTTTGCTCCGTGGCCGTGGCTGCGAGGGCACTCGCGCCGCAGGTCCGAGTCAACGATCCGTGGGCCGAATTCCATGGCAGGCTCACGACCGTCCGGCAATGGGGATTTCAGTCCGGAACGGAAATCCAGCGGCCCTCTTCTTTGATGTACTTGCGCTTCACCGCCGCCCACGCGATCCGGTGGGCGGCTTCCTCGCGCCGCGGGTCATCCGCGTGCGCGGCATAGGCGGCATTGAATGCGGCGCGGTAGATGTCGCAGGCATGCGCCGGCAGATGCTCCCGCACCGATGCCGGCAGGTCGGCATTGCTGCGATATGGCATGGGGGCTCCCCGCTCTGCACGGCGCCGGCGGCATCACTCCTCGGATTCAAGATCCTCGCAGGAATAGCCGAGCTGAGACAGGGCTTCCTCAAGGTAATCGGACAGCAACGGCATGCCCAGAAGGTAGCTGGCGGTGCGATTATTGTGCGCCCGCGAGGCTTCAGCGCGCAGCTCGTCCCAGCTGGAGGTCTCGCCATCGCCGCGCCCCATCCAGGCGAGGGTCACGAGGTCGATCTGCTCATCCTCGTTCAGGCCGCGGATGAAGCTCACGATTTCCCCGCGCACCGGGTCGTCGGGGTGGTCTTCCAGCACCGAGAGCATGGCGTCATCGGCGGAGTTGGAGCCGGGATCGGGTTCCGTCACCACGTCCTTGACGTCGAACTCGCGCGCAAGCTGGACGAGGAAGCACACTTTTTCGACGGGAATGTTCAGATCGGGCGCTTCGGCCATGGTGCATCTCCTCGCAGCGTTCGCGTCAGCGGTAATGCGCCGCTCGCAATCTTACAACGCATTTTGCTGCGTTGGGGGTCCATCGGCGTTGAGCGGGGTCAATCGGCGATGGGGCCCGCCGTGCGCGGCGCAGCGGTGGCGACCATTGTGACGTCCGCCTGAGCCAGCCGCTGAAACAGATTGCGCCTGCGCACCAGTGGCCACCATTCGTAGAGGAAGATTTCCAGCGGTCGCGAATTGGCCACCCAGCCGAGGATGATCAGGCTCTCCACCACGAAGCTGCCGAAGGTTCCGCTGCCGAAGGCGCGGGTGGCCGTGCGCGCCAGGAACAGGCACAGAGCCAGCACCGCGCCACCGATGACCAGCATGCGCTGGCCGATGCGGAACAGTTCGCGCAGCTCGCGCGAGACCGCATCCGCGCGGTCCTGGAAGAAGTTGTGGATCGCCTCGCCGACGCCCCGCGCCTCCGGGCGCTGCATTTCCTCGTCCGGCAGGTGGATGACGATGCGGATGGGCTGGCGAGCCGGCAGTTCCCGCGCCCAGCCGACAATGAATTCCTCCGCATCGGCGTCGAGATCCCGCTCCCGAAACGGAAAGGGGTCCAGCATGTTGAAGAGCTGGGAGACCTTCTCCAGGCGGATCTCGATGGCGTCCCCGGGCGCGCTCACCCTCTCCCCTCCTCATGGGCACGGCCAAAGCTGAGCGAATCAACTCCCGTACCGGCTGAGGATGCGCTCGCGCGCCTTGCCGCCAAGTGGATTCCGGTGCGCGTGAAGAAAACGCTTCGAATCAAAGCGCTACGGCATCCGTGAGGGGATGCTGATGATCTCGCCATCCACGGCGAACCGGCCGAAGCCGCGGTGGTGGATCGTCTTTGCGGCTTTGTACGACGGGTCGTGCCACGCCTTCACCACTTCCAGGATGAACAGGTTGAGGCTGTTCACCAGCCGTGTATTAACCACCTTGCATTCGAGGTTCGCGAAGCATTCGGCGATCAAAGGCGCCTCAACCGTCTCCGCCGGCTTGGGGGTGAGCTCGAACATCTCGAACTTGTCGGTGTCGGCTCCCGAGCAATTGCCGATGCCCACCACCTTGTGCGCCAATTCCACGGCGGGAACGGCGATCACGCATTGCTTCGTGGCCTTCAGCGCGGCGTGGCTGAAATCACCCTCGCTCACCACGCAGGCGACCAGCGGGGGCGTGAATTCCACCATCATGTGCCACGACATGGTCATCACGTTCGCATGGCCCCGGCGGCTGGTGGTGAGCAGCACCACCGGCCCCGGTTCCAGGAGCTGATAAACCTCGCCGAGCGGCAGCTCCTTCACGGCCGCCGGCGCGCCCGCACGCGCACAGGCTGCGGCGCCGGCTGGCGCGCGGTGCCGAAATGCAGGGCCAGGGCGCCGAGAGATGCGAGGAATGCGAGCGGGACGAGGGACCACATGGGAGCCTCCCTCCTTCAATTGTGCCGGATGCCGGCAAGGGCGGCATTTAGGAAAGCGATGAGAGCCCCCGTTGGCAAGCGGGACCTTGCTCCGGATCAATTGGGGAGCCTTTTCTCCCACCGAAAGGGGCTCACGATCTCTTGAGCACGGGCTTTCCGAAGGGTGGAGGTGCCATGTTAGGGCTGGAGGCGGCCCAGGATGTCGCCGAGGTCCCGCAGCGGGGTGGAGGCCAGCAGGTTGGCGGGTGGGGCATGGGGCAGGCGGATGGGCTGTGGGGCGCCGCTGGCCGCCCGCGCGGCGCTGGGCGAGAGGCCGAACTCAGCCTTGAATGCGCGGCTGAATCCGGAATGATCGCAGAACCCCAGCTCTTCGGCGATCTGCGACACCGCGCGACGTTCATTCGGGTCGTTGAGCAGGGTGAATGCCGCCCGCAGCCGCTGGCGCTGGATGTAGCGCGACACGCCGCCAAGCTCCTCGAACAGCCGGTAAAGCCGGGAGCGCGAGACGCCCAGGGCGCGGCAGAGCATGTCCGGCGAGAGGGTGGGCGAGGCGATGTTCTGCCGGATGATGCGCCGGGCGCGCTCCCTCAGGGTCTGGGCCACGAGATCCGTCGCGCCGGCCGCAAGGTCGGACCGGGGCGCGAGGGTGGCGGCCAGCAGGGCCTGGGTGGCGGTGGCGAGGCCTGGCACATCGCAGGCGGCAGTCAGGGGGAGCTGTCGGGTCAGGCTCGACAGATGGTCCGCCAGAATGCCGCCCAATCCCTCAAGCGGCAGGTCCGTGGGCGCGCCGTCCAGCTGCGGCGCGAGGTGGGGGAAGAGGTCGCGCGGGATGAACAGGCTGATGACGCGCTCGTCCGAGCCTCCGCCCTGGAACGGCGTGGCGAGCGAGCGCAGGCCGAAGGCGGCCGCGCCGTTGGGGCCCGGCGGGCAGAGCACCAGGCACCAATGGTCCAGTGCGGGCCGGCGCCAATGCTGCCACGATCGCACATAACCCGCGCCCGGCATGGTCGCGACGGTGAGGGCCATGCTGCCCAGGTCCCACACCTCCTGCGCAGCGGCAAAGCTGGTATCGGGGGCCTGCACCAGGTCCAGATTCACCGCCGGAGCCGTGAAGTCCCGCCAGGCCGCGAACTGGTCCGCCGGCGGGAGGGCGTGCGTGCTGAAGCGGTGAGGCAGCGCCAGGGGGGCGGCCACGGGGGCGGCCAGCGGGGTAGCCAGGGATGTGGCGAGAGGGGCGGCACCCGGCGCGGAAATCGTGGCGGCCGGAGCGGCTGCCCATGGAGCCGCGGCGCCGGTGGAGGATTTCGGGGGGATGAAAGAGGCCATCTTCGAGTGCGCGCGTGAATGACAAAGGGGGAAGGCGGATCGCCCACCCTCGCATGGTTCGCCCATGGCACACGCGAAGCAAGCGGCCGGGATGTTCCCTGTGAATATGGTGCGAGCGTGGCCGCACGCGGACCCGCTCTTGTGCATGTGATCTTTTGAGCGCGGTTCCGCCGCGCAGGGAGGTGCTGCGGCCGGCCTATCGCGCCATGCCGGCCCGGAACACCTGGATGGGGGCGGTGATGACCGCGCCCACGGCGCCGCCCACCTTGTCCACGGCATTCGCCGGCCCGGTTACGCCGTCGGAAATCTCCTGGCCGGCCACCAGCTGGTCACCGATGAGACGGACCATTTCCGGCTGGGTGGCGAACTTGGTGTGGTTCAGCGCGTCGCCCCCCTCCAGCGCTGTGAGGTCGAGCACGGTGACGCCCTCGCCCCGCTCCAGGCGGGCCGCGTAATCGGGGTTGGAGAGGTCCACGGCGCCCACGCGCTGCACGTCGCCCGAAAGGGTGCGCGAGAGGCTCAGGGCATGGTCGTTGCGAGACACGAAGATGGTCATGCTGGGCCGCTTCGGCCCCATGTCCCGCACCTGCCGCTCGAACACGTCTATGTCGAGATCGGGGGAGGCCAGGATCACATTCTTGATCTTGGCCGGCACGCGGCCGTCCTGCAGCGCGAGCTGGCGCAACGCTTCCACCGCCAGCCACGCCCCCATGGAGTGGGCGAGCACCACCACTTCGTCCACGTGGGGGCTGCGGGCTGCCTCGGCGAGCACATAGGCCAGATCGGAGCGGGAGAAATTGGCGCTCTCGCGATCATAGAGATAGCTCGTCACCCGCCCGCGGGAGGGCCAGGAGAACAGCACGGGGGCCAGATTGGAATTGGTGTCGTGTACGAACTGGGCGAAGCGGAACACGGCGGCATCGAACGGCGTGTTGAAGCCGTGCACGAACACCAGCACCCGCCTCTTGTTGTTGGGCAGGCGCTGGAACCAGGGCAGCACCTGCTTGCGTGCCAGGGGATCCACCTGCGTCACCACGAATTCGCGGGAAGGATCGCCCGGCACCCGGGTCGGCCACTGGATGGAGCCCGGCTCGCGATTGGGCGGAATGCTCACCACGATATTCGCGAAGGAGAGGGTGTCGCCGCGCTCCCCGCTGAAGACCACGCCTTCCGTTTCTGAGGGCGCGCGGGTGGTGGCCACCAGCATGTCTACCTTGTCGCCCACCTCGGCGCCCACGGCCACCGGAAGAAGCACCCCTTCCGGCCGCGCGCAGCCGGAAAGCGACACGGGCGCCGCGCAGACGGCGGCCAGCGCCAGCACGCGTCCTGCGCGGAAGAAGAGGCTGCCGGTGGTGCGTGCCATTGTGGGGAGGGGTGTCCTGCGCGTGTGGTCAGCCTTCCTCATAGTGTATCGCGGGCGAAATGAGAATGATCTCGTGGCGGAAGGGCGGGTTGTGCGGATGATAAGGTAAGCGCCCGGTGTGCGGCCCATGTCGTTCCGTCGCGGGCGAGCCTGATCCACCGGTCGCGTGAGACTTCCTGCTGCCTCGTCATGGCTCCAAGCCTCTGCTATTGCAGCGTCACGCGGCACGGAAGGCGGCTTTTCCATGAGTGGGACGACAAATGAGATCCATCTCCACCTGAGCGACGTCAAGAATTTCTTTCAGGTGCCAGAGATCGATCCCTTCGCGGGCGATGACCTTGATGTTTCCGGTATCGATCAATTGATGGATGCGCTGAAGGCCCAGTCCGGCTGGAAGCGGAAAAGTCTGCACGCCATCGTTCATCTGCCGTCGGACGCCGCTGGGGATTCTCGCCTGGCGAACATGCCGAAATATATCGAACGGTATTGCGACAAGCAGATTCAATATAACCGCCGCAAGATTGCCGAACTGCGTCTTGAAGGGCGCCATGCCTTGCGCATGGGGGCCTTGTTTCTCTTTGTCTGCCTTGCGCTCTCGGCCGGAACGGAAGCCTTGATCGGGTCTGAAAGCCTGGTGGGGCAAGTGTTGGTGGAAGGCTTCATCATCGCCGGATGGGTGGGGCTGTGGCATCCGCTGGAGCTGCTGCTTTATGCGTGGTGGCCCAATGCGCAGGACATCCGGCTGTATGAGAAGATCAAGTCCATGCGGCTCGACTTCGCTTTCGATCACAAATTGGCTTGAGGCCGGCGTCGGGCTTGCCGGGAGGGGGGAACGATGCGGGTGTTGATCGCTCTGGTGGCGGCGGTTGCCGTGGGCTGCGCGCTCTATGTGGCGGAAAATCTGTTCGCGCCCGTGGCGTTCGCGCTGTTCGTGATCGCCGTGGTGTGGCCGCTGCAGCGGCGGCTGGAGGCTCGCCTGCCGAAGATGGCGGCGGTGCTGCTCACCCTGGTGGTGACGCTCGCGGTGGTGGGGGCCGTTACCTCGGTAGTGGTGTGGGGCTTTGGCCATGTGGGCCAGTGGGTGTTTGCCAATGCCGCCCGCTTCCAGGCCCTTTATGCCCAGCTTGGTGAATGGCTGGAAGGCCATGGCTTCATCCTCGCCAGCGTGGTGGCCGACCATTTCGACGTGCGCTGGCTGCTGCGCCTGTTCCAGGATGTTTCGGGCCGCCTCCAGGGGCTGGCGAGCTTCCTGGTCTTCACCTTTGTCTATGTGCTGCTCGGCCTGCTGGAGGTCGAGGCCCTGGTGAGCCAGCTGAAGGCGCTGGAGCGCAAGGGCAAGGGCGCGTTCCTGCTCACCGCCGGGGCCGATATCGCCCGCAAGCTGCAGACCTACATGGCCGTGCGCACGCTGATGAGCGTGGCCACCGGCGCGGTGGTGTGGGTGTTCACCCTCACGGCGGGGTTGGAGTTGGCGTTGGCCTGGGGCGCGCTCGCCTTCGCGTTCAATTATATTCCCTTCATCGGCCCGTTCATCGCCACCCTGCTGCCCACCCTGTTCGCCCTGGCCCAGTTCGAATCCTGGGAAATGGCGGCATTCGTGTTCGTGTGTCTCAACCTGATCCAGTTCCTCTCGGGCAGCTATATCGAGCCGCGCATTGCCGGCAAGGCGACGGCGGTGTCGCCGTTCCTGGTGCTGTTCGCGGTGTTCTTCTGGGCGTTCCTGTGGGGCGTGCCGGGGGCCTTCATCGGCGTGCCGATCCTGATCGCGGCCCTCACCCTGTGCGCGCACCACCCGGCGACACGCGCCATCGCCGACGTGCTCTCCGGCCAGCCGGCGCATGTGGAGGCGCTGCATCCCGCCCCGGGGCAGGGGGACGCCGCCGCGTGATTGGCGCCAGTCTGCCGCCCGCGCTCACGGGCGCGGCGGCAGGCCAGCGTCCAGCCGCTCCAGCAGATAGGGGAAGAAGGGGTTGGACGACATGCGCACCAGCATGTCCACATTCACGATCAGCGCGCCATATTCCCCCCGCGCGGCGATGTCGCCCAGGCGCACGCCGAAATTGTCCGCCGGGTCCGGCGTGAGGCCGTAGAGCCCGTCCGTGAGCGGAAACGGCACCGCCACATGGGAGAGGGAATAGACGTCGGGCGGATAGGCGAGGGCCAGCGGCGTCACCTCATCCTCGGTGGCTCCGGCCGGGGTCACGCGCGCTTCCATCTGATCGGACGTGGCGCTCACATTGGTGACCACCGAGGAGCGGAACGTGCGCGGCGCCGGTGGCAGCAGCCGGGAAAGGGCGGTCTCTGCGCGGGCGTTGAGCAATTGCTCGAAATGGGTGTTTCGATTGATGTCGAACAGCACCAGCTCGCTGCCATTGTCCTCCAGATGGGTGTGGAGGGCATCGATCACGGCACGGGTGCTTACGGTGTGGTCCAGCACCGATTGGAAGGTGAGCACCGGCGCCAGCCCCGCCAGCCGGCCGGCGCGCAGGTGGCGCTGGATGTTGGCCTGTAGCGCCTGGGTCAAAAGGAAGGACTGGCGCGCGGCCTGCACCGGAAACGAATTGTATTTGAAGGGGTTGAATTCCGGGATGATGGAAAGCCACGCCGCCTTCGCGAAGGCGGGGAAGATGGCCGGCCACCCGGCAATGCCGGAAAAGCGCGCGAATTCCGTCACCCCCACCATGGGCGAAAGCAGCACGATCTTCGAGGGGGCCACCAGCTTGGGGTCATCAAGGGCGTCGAGGGCGTGCATCAGCGCGAGCGCGCCGCCATTGGAATAGCCGATGATGTGCACCGGCTTGTCCGGTCCCATCCGCCGGCGCGCCTCGCGCATGGCGAGGCGGGTGGCGGCAATCCAGTCCTCATAATGCGCCGCCGTCAGCGCTCCCGGCACGGTGCCGTGCCCTGGCAGGCGCAGTGCGATGGAGACGAAGCCGCGCGCGGCGTAGCGCCGGGCGAGATGGCGCAGGCTGTAGGGGGAATCGGTGAGGCCGTGCAGGAACACGGCGGCGCCCACCGCCTCGCCTTCCGGCTCCAGCACGAAGGTGCGGTTGAAATCCTGCGCGAAGTGGCCCGGATAGACGGGGCTCTGTGCGAAATAACGGTTGAAGCGCTCGCGGTCGCGCGGTGGCAGCTGGTCGGTCACATTCTCGCGCACCGAGGCGAACAATTTATCCTCGGCCGCCTGGTAGGTGGCGAGATCCGCGGTGGCCAGCTCGGCGCGGCTCATCTCCTTCGGCACGAAGGTGTGCCAGGGCTCCAGCGGCGGCCCCCGCCAGGCATCCACGGCCCGCACGGTGAAGACGGTCGCCAGGACGATGAGGAGCGCGATGCCCGCCCGCCGTGCCCATCGCCAGAGCCAGCCGAACATCATCCCACCCCTTCCGCTTCCTTGGCCGCTGCAATGGGCCGCGCCGCCCTCTATAGCGGCGGTGGCCGGCGGCACCAAACGCAGCATCTGAAGTGAAGGTAATATAATAACATCTGCGACCAATGTCGGAGCGCTGGCGCTCCACCTTTGGGATGGCGCGAACAGGCGCGGGACGCTGTGCTCATCCGTTTCGGCCCGGTGCGGGGCAAAGATCATCGGGGTGATGAAGTCGAAATCGGAAGAGTCCGGATGAAGAGGGTGAGAGGGAAGGTGGGGCGTCCTGTTCCGGAGCCGGCGCCGGGCGCGACGGCGGATCTCGATGCCGTGGTTCTTCAGCAAATTTTCTTTTCGGCCGGCGATGATCCCTGGGATCGGCAAGAGCGACTGCGCCGGCGCCGGCTGCTGCGCCGCCTGCTGCGCCGCCCGGCCGCCCGCATCGCCAGCCGGCGCGTGAAACGCAAACGGCTGCTGGACCGGCTCGATCAGCAGGTGCTCGGCGATGAGGTGCGCGCGGTGCAGACGCAGCGCCGCGGCGAGGTGCGCCACATCATCCGCCTGACCCAACCGGCCACCCCGGCGGCCGCGCCCCGGTCCCCGGCCGCGCGCGGCGGAGGGTGGGGCCGCCTCGCCCGTGGCGGGCGCCCCGGCCGGCGCTGAGCCGTCTCGACCATCGGCCCTTTCGGGCAGCATGCGCGCGGGTCGCGCGAGCCGGGCTTGCCACTGCTCATGGCAGGTGGGGCCTTTGGCAGGTGGGGCCTTCGCCTGCGGGGCTCCTTCGTTGCGCCAGTCGCGTCGCGCCGTGGACGGCGCGCGATGCAGGTGCGAGAGGCGCGAGCGTATGGGAAGAGCCACCGTGCGCGATCGGCTTGGCCCGCCCCGGACGCCGTTCCTTCCCGCCGCGACCTGCATCCGGCCCGCGATGGGGGCCGGCGCGGCTTGAACCAGGTCAGGCCGCAGAGGGGGCCACTTCCGCGCGCGCGTCACCGCAAACACGTTCAAGTGGAGAGGGATCCGCTCGCGTGTGGAAGCGCGCAAAAACAAGAGGATCGACCGCCCTCGCGCTTCCTGGAACCCCTGAAACCGTCTGGCGACAGCCGACATGTCGTGCGCCGCGAACAGTTCATGCCCGCCCGCAGGAGGTTCCGCCGGCTATGGCCTCCTCGCTCGCGCGGGGCCAAAGGTTGGACGGCGGACGCGGCCGCGAGCCGAAGGGCGACGCCTTGGAACGTCGCGACGCCTGAATGCCGCTCTGCCGCGCCCTAGGTTCGGCCGACGTTTGAGAGGCACGGTTTGCCGGGGGGCTCGTTCCCCTCCGCTTGCGGCGGAGGGCTGGGGAGGGGGCAGGACCACTTAGGGCAGGACCACTTAGGGCAGGACCACTTAGGGCAGGACCACTTAGGGCAGGACCACTTAGGGCAGGACCACTTAGGGCAGGACCACCTCACCGGCATGGAGCCCTAGGATTCAAGACTTTTTGAGATTTTCGAGGCGTTGCCCTTCGCCGCGCTGCCGGCGCTACGTTGCCAGCGTTTTGCCTGCACCCCGGTCCTCGACGCAAGCGGGAGGTGGGCGGCACCGTGAGGAACGCGGTGGTAACAAAGTGCAAGCCGCACCACGCGCGCTGAATGGCGATAGGCCAAGCGGGTCGTCAAGCTCCTCGCTTCCCGGCAAACGGGAGGACAAGCGCGTTCCTCCCCACCCCTGTTCCTGGAATGCGATGCGCCCCGGCGGCATCGCCGTGCCCGGCCGCACCTCACAGCGTGATGATGGAGGCGGCCGGCCCCAGGGCCCGCGTGGCGCATTCGGCCACATAAGCGTGGTGGGTGAAGACGATCACCTGCGTGATGGCGCCAAGCTCGGCCAGAAGCCGCATGCCCGCTTCCGTGCGGCCTTCATCGAAGGTCACGAACAGGTCGTCGGCAAGGAAGGGCAGGGGCGTCGCCCGCCGCGCATGCTCCTCGATGGCGGCTACCCTGAGGGCCAGGAAGAGCTGGTCGCCGGTGCCCTCCGACAGGGCCTCGACACCATGGAGCCGACCATCCCGCACGGCACCAAGGCGCGGCGGGTCCTGGTCGTAGTCGATGTCGATACCGCTCCAGCGTCCGCCGGTCAGGGTGGCGAAGGCGCTGGCGGCGCGGGTGACGATGGGGCTCTGATGTGCCTCGCGATAGCGCTCGATGGCGAAGGAGAGCAGGCGGGCGGCCACATGCTCGCGGGTGAAGCGCTCCATGGCCGCGCCCATGTCGGCAATGGCGTCCTGCATCTCCTGCGCCGCGTGGGCGGCCCCATCCTTCTGGCTTAGGGCCTCCTGGGCGGCTTCGGCCTGGGTGTGGCGGACAATGGCGGCATCGCGTTCGGCCCGGGCCGCCGCATGGGCCTCGGCCGCCTCGGCGGCGTGGCGGGCCAAAGCATCGTCGTCCCGATCCGCGATTTCCGCGCGGATCTCTTCCAGGTCGCGGCCGCCGCGCAAATCATCAAGGCGGAGGTTGGCCGCGGCAAGATCTGCGGCGCAGCGTGCCGCCTGCTCCAGGCGGTCCACCTGCTGGGGCAGTTCCGCCGCATCGCCGACACCGGCGCGGGCGAGCACCTCCGCCAGCTTCTCCTCCGCCCGTTCCTGGGCCGCGCGCGCGGCCGTGGCGGCAGCGGTGCGCGCGGCCAGCTGCTCGTCAGCGGCTTCGGCGCGCGCCCGGGCTTGGCGCGCGCTTTCCACCCGCTGGCGCAAGGCGCGGACGGTGGCGAACAGGTCGCCAGATGCCTGCTGGCCCAGCCGGCCGAGAAGCCCTTCGACCGCCTGAACAAAGCGCGCCTCGTCCTGCTCGATGCCGGCGATGCGGCGTTCGGCGGTGACGAGTTTCTCAACCACCGCCAGGGCCTCGTTCCACAGGCCGAGGGCCGCGCGCGCCTCGTCCGGGTCCGCCTCCAGGCGGATGCACAGGGGAGGGAAGACCTGCCCCACCTCCGCGACAAGCTCGGCGCCCTGCATGTCGAGCGCGACCTTGCGGCTGGCGAGGTC
This sequence comes from Xanthobacter sp. NM-59, assembly GCF_021401125.1. Classification (GTDB taxonomy): domain Bacteria; phylum Pseudomonadota; class Alphaproteobacteria; order Rhizobiales; family Xanthobacteraceae; genus Xanthobacter. The sequence continues at coordinate 120,966 of NZ_JACBFQ010000006.1, read as the reverse complement.
GGCCGCGTCGAGATCGTGCCGCGATTGGTCGCGCTGCCGGTCACGCTGGCGTTGGAACGTGGCGGTCAGCGCATCGACGGCGGCGCGCAGCTCGGCCATAGCGAGCGGCGCGGCTCCGAGCGGCGGCAGGCCAAGGGCGCCCCGCAGCTCTTCCGCCCGCACGCGGTCCCAGTCCACCGCGGCCTTGAGCTGCTCGGCCTCGGCTTTCTGGTCCAGCAATTCGTCAGCGGCGGCGCGGATCGCCTCCACTTCCTTCAAGACCGCGATGGAGCCTTCATCCGGGGGCAGGCGGCTCTCGCGCCACAGCCCTTCCCATGCCGCGCGCGCGGTGTGCAGCTCGACCCCGGAGGCATCCACGCGGTCCTGGGCCTGGCGCAGCCGGGTTTGCCCGTCGGCCAGGTCGAGATCGGTGCGGGCGAGGTCGGCAACACGCTGGCTCTCGCTCTGGCGATCATCGGCCAGCCGGTCGGCGGCGGCGAGGGCGCGCTCGAACTCTTCCGAGTGCATTGCGTCCTGGGGGGCCACCGGGCGCTGGGCGAGCAGAACCGGGCGCAGCGCGCGCCATAGGGCATCGCGCGCCTCGCGCCGCGTGGTGATGGCCTGGGCGGTGGGCGCCGTGCCCGCCGCATCGAGCACGGTGCGCCGCGCCTTGAGTTGTTCCACCTTGTCGGAGAGCTCGTCCCGCTGCTCTGTCTGCCGCGCATGGGCATCCGCAAGGGCATTGAGGCGGGCGAACGCCGCTTCCGCGACCGCGCGATCCGGCAATGGCCTTTGCACCAGATCCTCGGCCCGCCAGGGGCCGTAAGGCAGGCGCGAAATGCGTGCGGACAAGGCTTCGCGGGCGGTGGCCAGCTTGCGTGCGTGGGCGGCGGCATTGGTCGCGCGCGTCTCAGCGCCATCAAGGGCGTCGAGCTGACGCTTCAGCGGCGCTGGGTTGGCGGACGGAACCTCCGCGCCCGCTTTGGCCTCCGTCTCGCGGCGGCGACGCGACAGCGCCTCCGTGTCCTTCGCCAGGGCATCGAGCCGGGTGGTGTGGTCGCGCAGGCGGTCCACCAGCTTTTCCGCACGCGTCAGCAGAGGGCGGCCGGGGAGGCGCGCCCGCAGCGTCTCCACACCGTCCAGCTCCAGGCCGGACGCGATGCGCGCCAGCTCCGCCCGCGCGCCGTCGGCCTCGCGGCGGCGGTTGGGCAGGCTCTCCAGCTCCTTGCCCACCTGGGCCCGCTCCTCGTCGCGGCGGGCGATGTCGTCGGCCTCCGCAAGAAGGGCCTCGTCGACGGTGATCGCCTGGCGGGCGGCGCGGGCCTGATCCTCCGCCACCTGCGCTTCGGCAGCCGCCTCCACGGCACGGTTGCGTGCCGCCAGGCGCTCGCGCGCGAGGGCGGGGAAGCCGGCTTCGACCTCCGGCAGGGGGCCGAGGGTCGCGCGGGCGGCTTCGGCGGCGGCGATGGCGCGCAGCTCCTTGGCCGCCCCGCGCAGGGATTGGGCCCGGCCGGCGACGCGGGCGGCCTCGGTCTCCGCCTGCTCAGCGGCCTTGCGGTCGAGGGCGGTCTCTTCCACCGTCGCGCGGGCCTGGCGCACGGCATCGGCGCGCAGCTCGCTCTCCTGGCGGGCCTTGTCGGCCTCCCTGTAGCGGCCCACGGCGGCGTAGAAGGTGAGGCGGGAGCTGGCCCGGTCGGGATTGAACAGCTCCGCCGCGCTGGCCTTCATCTGGTCCCGCAGGGCGGCCACCCGGCTCAGGCCCGGCGCCGCCGCGATCAGCGTATCAGCGAGATCGCCGCCACCCGCCAGCAGCTTGGCGCCGCCTTCGCGCAGCCGTTCCTGATCCAGCCCGAAGATGGCGCGGAACGCCGCCTTGTTGTGGGCGCCCAGGAAGGAGGCCAGCACATCGTCCGGCAAGGGTGTGTCCTTGTCCGCGTCCACGAGCGTGGACTGCCGCCGCTTCAGCCGGGCGAAGGACAGGGTGCGACCGGACCCGTCGGCGATGGTCGCCGAAAGCCGCATGGATTTGTAGTCATGCAGGAAGTTGAAGCGCGAGCGCTCCTCGATGCCGAACAGCACATCGCAGGCGGCGGCGAGCGCAGTGGTCTTGCCGGCTTCGTTGGCGCCCAGCACCACCACCACGCGGGCGGCGGGGTCGAAATCGAGCCGGCGATCGGTGAAGCGGCCGTAGCGGTCCAGGCCCAGGCTGAGGAACTTCATGGGGTGGTCTCGTCCGGATCGGCAAGCCGCGCGAGGATGGCGTCCCGGGCCTCGCCAACCGCTGCCGCGAGCAGCGCGTCGAGATCGGGATCATCCTGACCCAGGGCTTTCAGCGCCGGCCGCGGCGCGCGTTCATAGAGTCTGCGCAGGGTTTCTCGAAGGTCCGACTGGGCGGCGGGATCGTCGGCCACGTCCGCCAGGATCTGCTCGAAATCGGCCAGCAGGGGCGCGGCGGCGGGGCGTGGCCCTTCCACCTGGATCGAGACCTTCTCGATGAGCACGGCCTCGCTGACCTCCGCCGCGAGGGCAACCATGTCCTCCCGGATCTGCACTGGATCAGCTCGCAAGGCTGCCGCCATGAGGCTGCGGCCGGTGAGGGTGACGCGCACCGCAAGCGGGCGCCCTTCCGCCTGGTCCACCGCTTCCGCCAGGGCGGCGCGGGCGCGCTCGAGCACCGTTTCGCGGCTGTCGGCGCCGGTGAGCTCGACGCTCAGGGCCTCGAACCGCGCGGCATCCAGCGCCAGGGCTTCGAGCGCGGTGATGCGCCCGTCCTCAACCCGCACCAGGGTCGCGCCCTTGGGGCCGGTTTCCCGCGCGTGGCGCCCTTGCAGGTTGCCGGGGAAGACGATGGCGGGGCTCTGCGCCACCACCTCGCGCTGATGGATGTGGCCCAGGGCCCAGTAATCATACCCGGCGCGCTCGAGGTCGGCCACGGTGCAGGGCGCATAGACCTCGTGCCCCTCCCGCCCGGTGAGGGAGGTGTGCAGCACGCCGATATTGAAATGGCCCGGCACGGCGGCCGGATAAGTGAGGGCCAGATTCTGCGCCACATGGCGCTGGGCGAAGCCGCGACCGTGCAGGGCCACCTTCAATTCGGGCAAGGTCACGGTCTCGACCTCGTTCACCGAGAAGGAGCGCACATTCTGCGGCAGCGGCAGCTCGCTGGTGATGACCGAGGCGGCATCGTGATTGCCGCGCAGGATGAAGACCGGGATGGCTTCCCGCGCCAGCCGGCCCATCTGCCGCACGAAGAAATGGCCGGTGGCGAAATCCTTCCAGTCGCCATCATAGATGTCGCCGGCGATGACCAGGAAGGCCACCTTTTCCGCCAGCGCGGCCGACACCAGGTTTTCCAGCGCCCGGCGGGAGGCATCGGTGAAGGCCGCGGCCTCGGGCCCGCGCCGCGCAAGGCCGCGCAGGGGGCTGTCCAGATGCAGGTCGGCGGCGTGGAGAAATTGGAACGAGGCGGTCGTCATCCGGGAATCACTGCAGCCCCTCGTGGTCGGCGGGGCGCCAGATTGCGTGCGCCCACCCGCCTTGGCAACCGGGCCCGGCGCATCCTGCCGCGGCGATGGGCATTTTCCCCCACACGGTCCCGGTGGTGGGGCCCATTTCTGCCATATTCGGGATTGCCAAGGCTGGCATTGATTGTATGGTCACCGGGCTCCCCGCGTGGCGGAGATGTGGGGGCTCGATTTACAATCGCGGCGACGATGAGGGCCCTGGCTGCGCCAGCCCGGCGCCCCAGGCCCCGATGGCGACGACCGAGAGCGGGGTCGCCCCGCATCGACGCCGAAGGCCGATGCGTCGCGCATCTTTGGAGATCTGCAGCATGACATCCGCGCTTCCGCCCCTTTCCACCGTGGTCGCCCACATCGTGGATGCCGTCGAGCGCGCGCCGCTGGTGGATGAGCCTTTCTGGCACCTGGAGCTTGCGGGCGTGTTCCCGCCGGAGCTGTACCGCGCTATGCGCGTGGCCATGCCGGAGGCGCGGGAATATCGCGCGCTGAAGGGGCGCAACAATTACAATATCCAGGCCGACGGCTCGGCGACCCGGGTGAAGATCGATCTTTATCCCGAATACATCCGGCATCTCCCCGCAGAGAAGCGGGATGTGTGGGCCCTCGTCGGGCAGGCGCTGTGCGATGAGGCGGTGAAGGCGGTGTTCATGCGGCGGCTTGAGCCGGGCCTGAGCCGACGCTTCGGGCCTCAATACATGGAAACGGGCATGTTCCCCGTGCCCATGCTCACCCGCGACGTGGCCGGCTACCAGATTCCCCCGCACACCGACACGCGCTGGAAGGGCATCACCATCCAGTTCTACCTGCCGGAAGATGAGAGCATCTCCCATGTGGGCACCCGCTTCGACCGGCGGCGGGCCGATGGCGGCTTCGACATGGCCCAGCGCATGACCTTTGCGCCGAACACCGGCTATGCCTTCGCCGTGGGGTCGGATACCTGGCATTCCGTGGATCAGCTGGGGCCGGAAGTGGTGAGCCGCGATACCATTTTGCACACCTACTTCGTGGACAACACGCCCATGCTCGCCTTCCGCAATCGCGGCAAGCGTGTCGGCAACTTCCTCCTGAACGAGCTGCGGCAGCTCGCCGGGTGACCTGAGCGGGCGGAGCTTGGCCGAGGACCGAGGTGTGTAGTGGATCTGGATACCATTTCCGATCTGTTCAGCGCGTTTGGCCCGGTACGCCTGCGCCGCATGTTCGGTGGCGCCGGCGTCTATGCGGATGGGGTGATGTTCGCGCTTGAAGCGGACGGGCTGCTCTATCTCAAGGCCGATGCCGCCTTCGCCGCGGACCTCGCCGCGCGCGGCTCCGAGCCCTTTCGCTATGTGGCGAAGACCGGTCCGCGCACCATGGCCAGCTTCTGGCGTGTGCCGGAAGCAGCTCTGGATGATGCGGATGATCTCGCGGCCCTGGCCCGCCGCGCTCTGGACGCCGCCCGGGTGGCCGCGCGGGAGCGTGCCGCTCGGTAGAGGCCCTTTCGGACGGGATAGCGTTCCATCCGTGCCAAGAGCGCACGTCAGCTCAATGCGTCGGACATTGGCCGATTTTATGCAGGGGATGCGCATTCGCCCACGCGCGGGACATCGTTTGCCGCCGCTTCGGACAGGGGGGCGAACAAGGCCGCGCAGCGGGGGCGGAGCCGTGCGCCTAGGCGAGCCGGATGTGTAGATGGCCAGCCGAGGCCCGAACACAGGCCATCCGCTGGAGGCAGCTGGCATACGGGGCGTTGGCGTGAGCGGAGAGCGTGCCGTGGAAGCGCGGCCCGGCGGCGGCTCACTGGGCGCCGTGCGCGCCTTAGGGTGCGCCCATGAACGTCACGATGGCGGGGATGAGGCCGGGGGCCAGCGGCAGATCGGGCATCGCATAGGTGGCGAGGTTTGCGCCACGGTCGGGCGGGGCAAGCTTCAGCACATGGTTCATACCTTCGATCCGCGCCTGTCGCGCGCCCGGCCGGGCTGCCGTGAGGCGATCGGCGTCCTCGGGTGAAACCTGGAGGTCGGTGGTGCCTTGAACCACAAGCACCGGCGCGCTGACCTTCGCAAGCTCCGCCGCCGGGTCAAGCGGCAGCCAGGACATGAGATAGCCCTGCACGCTGGGCCGATAGAGCGTGAACAGCTCCGGCGGCACATCCGCCACCGGCGACTGGCGGAGCAGGCTTTCCAAGATGCGGTGGGACTGGGCGTGGAGCGCCTGCGGCAGTTCCGCTGCGGCGAGCTGTCGTTCGAGCAGGGCACCGGCCGGCTCTCCGGCCCCGGCGATCAGCACCAGGCCCGCCACCGACGTGCCCTGGGCCGCGAGGGTGGCCACCAGGGCGCCCTCGCTGTGGCCGATGAGGAAGAGCGGAGGCGCATGGCCCGCCGGCCATTGCAGCGCCTTCAGGATCGCCAGCCAGGACTGGGCATCGGACACATAGGTTGCAAAGCGCAGCTCGTCTTCCCGCGTCACGCCGCTGGCGCTGGCGCCAATGCCGCGCTTGTCGACCCGCAAGGTGGCGATGCCATGGGCCGCAAGCCCCCGGGCCAGGGCCTTCAGGCTGTCATTGCGGGCGTGGGGAAGGTTGCCGTCACGATCGACAGGGCCCGACCCCGAGAGGACCAGGGCGGCGGCCGTGACCTCGCCCTGCGAGGGCAGGGTGAGTGTGCCGCGCAATGGGCCGTTGGCCAGTTCGCGTTCTGTGAACGTCATCTCGGCGCGGGCAGGGGAGAGGAGCGACAGGCCGAGCAGCAGCGCTACGGCGAAGGCGCGGAAAAGCTGTTGCCCCATGGCGCTCCTCCTGTCGCCGCCAGTCCCGATGTGTGCCCGGGGCAGGTCGTGAGGTGCGGCGGGGCCGGAATGGAAAACCCCGCCATGGCCCGAGGGAGCACGGCGGGGCGGAGTGCGTTCAGCTCGCCTTCACGCGCACCGGGCGCAGGAGGAAGGCGGGCAGGTGGGACATGTCCGCCGGTTCGTTCGCCGGCGCGCGTTCGCGGCGCGGCGGGCGGGCCTCGGTGGCCTCTTCACGCTGGGGCCGGCGCGGACGCTCGGCGCGAGGCTGCTCCTCGACGCGCGGTTCCTTGTCCGCCCGCGGCTCCCTCTCGCGTTCGCGACGGGGAGAGCTGCGGCCTTCCTTTTCCACCTTGCGCTTGCCACGCAGGCGGCCGTCCTCACGCTCGCGGCTCTCCCGCTTTTCCCGCGGCGGGGCTTCGCCCAGGGGCTCGCCCTGCCAGGGAATGGAATTGCCGATGAGCTTCTCGATGGCGGCCAGCGACTTGGCGTCCGAGTGGGTCACCAGCGTATAGGCGACGCCGGAGCGCCCGGCGCGGCCGGTACGGCCGATGCGGTGGACATAATCTTCGGCATGGTGGGGCACGTCATAATTGAAGACGTGGCCCACCGCGGGAATATCCAGGCCGCGCGCCGCCACGTCGGATGCCACCAGCAAGGTGGCTTCGCCGTTGCGGAAGGAGTCGAGGGCCTTGATGCGGGCGTGCTGGTCCATGTCGCCGTGCAGTGCCACGGCATTGAAGCCGTGCTTCTGCAGCGAGCGATGCAGCACCGCCACATCGCGCTTGCGATTGCAGAAGATGATGCCGTTCTGCAGGTTTTCGCTGCCGCGGATGAGGCCGCGCAGCACGTCGCGCTTCTCCCAATCCTCCTTGCCGGAGGCGACCAGGAGCTGTGTCACCGTGGAGGCGGTGGAGGAGGGCTTGGCCACCTCGATGCGCACCGGGCTCGACAGGAACTGGTCGACCAGCCGCTGGATCTCCGGCGGCATGGTGGCCGAGAAGAACAGGGTCTGGCGGGTGAAGGGCACGAGCTTGCAGATGCGCTCGATGTCCGGGATGAAGCCCATGTCCAGCATGCGGTCGGCCTCGTCGATGACGAGCACCTCGATGCCGGAGAGCAGGAGCCGGCCGCGCTCCACATGATCGAGCAGGCGGCCGGGGGTGGCGATGAGCACGTCAACGCCGCGCAGGAGCTTGGAGTCCTGGTCGCCGAACGAAACGCCGCCGATGAGCAGCGCCACGTTCAGCTTGTGGTTCTTGCCGTAGCGGGTGAAGTTCTCTTCGACCTGTGCGGCAAGCTCTCGCGTCGGCTCGAGGATCAGGGTGCGGGGCATGCGTGCCCGAGCGCGGCCCTGTTCGAGGAGCGTCAGCATGGGAAGGGTGAAGGCCGCAGTCTTGCCGGTGCCCGTCTGCGCAATACCGAGCACATCTCGGCGCGCCAGAACCTCGGGAATGGCCTGGGCCTGAATGGGTGTGGGCTTTGTGTAGCCCGTGTCGGCGACAGCCGCGAGAACCTTCTCGCTCAGGCCGAGTTCGGAAAATGACATTGCATCTTTTGGATGCGGCGGCGCGCCGCTGATCGAACGTCCCGTGCCGTACGGGCTCAGACGAGTGGTCGTCGGTCGGCGCGCTTGGATTCGACATAACTCGGACGACGATCAGCAACATATGTAAAACCGCCGACATGTCAATGTATACGTCTGCCTTACGTTTGCGTGAGGCGTGGCGGCGGGCGTGGCGCGGCGCGTCGGCGCCCTCAAATGTCGAGCAGGTCCTCGTCGGCGAAGGCGGCGTGCTCGGAAATGAAGGTGAAGCGGGCCTCCGGCTTGTTGCCCATCAGCCGTTCCACGATGTCGACGGTGGCGGCGCGCTCGGCGTCCTCGATCCTGACGCGCTGGAGCGTGCGCGTCTTGGGGTCCATGGTGGTTTCCTTGAGCTGGGCCGGCATCATTTCGCCCAGGCCCTTGAAGCGGCCCACCTCCACCTTGCCCTTGCCGGTAAACTCCTTCTTCAGCAGCTTTTCCTTGTGGGCATCGTCGCGCGCATAAAGGGTCTTGGCGCCCTGGGTGATGCGGTAGAGCGGCGGCACCGCAAGATAAAGATGGCCGCCTTCGATCAATTTCGGCATCTGCCGGAAGAAATAGGTGACGAGAAGGGAGGCGATATGCGCCCCGTCCACGTCTGCGTCCGTCATGATGATGACCTTCTCATAGCGCAGGTCGGTATCACGGTAAGTTGATGTTGTGCCGCAGCCCAGCGCCTGGGTGAGGTCCGAAATCTGCTGGTTCTGGGCCAGCTTGTCGCGGCCGGCGCTGGCCACGTTCAGGATCTTGCCGCGCAGGGGCAGCACTGCCTGCGTCTTGCGGTCGCGCGCCTGCTTGGCGGAGCCGCCGGCCGAATCGCCCTCCACGATGAACAGTTCGGAACCCGCTGCCTCGGTGTTGGAGCAGTCGGCCAGCTTGCCGGGCAGGCGCAGCTTGCGCACCGCGGTCTTGCGGGAAATCTCCCGCTCCTGCTTGCGGCGCAGGCGTTCCTCTGCCCGGTCGATGACGTGCTCGAGCAGCCGGCTCGCCTGGTTCGGATTGGCCGCCAGCCAGTGGTCGAAGGGGTCGCGCAGCGCGCTTTCCACGATGCGGGCGGCTTCCGTCGTGGCAAGCCGGTCCTTGGTCTGGCCCTGGAATTCGGGCTCGCGCACGAACACCGAGAGCATGGCGACGCAGCCCGTGCTCACATCGTCGCCGGTGATGACCGAGCCGCGCTTGCCCTGGCCGGAGCGCTCGGCATGGTCCTTCAGGCCCTTGAGCAGCACCGCGCGCAGGCCATTCTCATGGGTGCCGCCGTCCGGCGTGGGGATGGTATTACAGTAAGATGCGATGGAGCCGTCGCCGTCCGCCACCCAGGCCACCGCCCATTCCACCGAACCGTGGCCGCCGGGCTTCTGGATGCGCCCGGAGAAGATGTCCGGATGCACCAGGGTCTGGCCTTCAAGGTCGGAGGCGAGGTAGTCGCGCAGGCCGCCGGGGAAGCGGAACACCGTCTTTTCCGGAACGCCATCGACGCCCTTCAGCAGCTCCGGATCACACGACCAGCGGATTTCCACGCCGCCGAACAGATAGGCCTTGGAGCGCGCCATGCGGAACACCCGGCCGGGATCAAAATGCGCGCCGGGGCCGAAGATTTCCGGGTCAGGGTGAAAGCGCACCTTGGTGCCGCGCCGGTTGGTGATGCGCCCGACCTTCTCCACCGGCCCTTCGGCCACGCCCTTGGAGAAGCGCTGGCGATAAAGGGTCTGGTCGCGCGCCACCTCCACCTCGAGGTGGTCGGAGAGCGCGTTCACCACCGACACGCCCACGCCGTGCAGGCCGCCGGAGGTCTCGTAGACCTTGCTGTCGAACTTTCCGCCGGCATGCAGGGTGGTCATGATGACCTCCAGCGCCGACTTGCCGGGAAACTTGGGGTGGTCCTCCACCGGAATACCGCGCCCGTTGTCGATCACGGTCAGGTAGCCGTCGGTGGCGAGCTGCACTTCGATGAAGGAGGCGTGGCCGGCCACCGCCTCGTCCATGGAATTGTCCACCACCTCGGCGAACAGATGGTGCAGCGCCTTGGAATCTGTGCCGCCGATATACATGCCCGGCCGCCGGCGCACCGGTTCCAGACCCTCCAGCACCTCGATGTGGGCGGCGGTGTAGTCGGAAGCCATGGTGGGGACGGTGGTGGCCTTCGTCCGGCCGGAAGCCTTGGACGAGGAGCGCGGACGGCCGGCGGAGCCGAAGAGATCATCGGTATCGGACATGGATGGTCGATAGCAGAGCATAAGCGAGCGCGCACGCGAATCGTGCGCGGCCCGCGGCCAGGATTGGCCCATCTTGCCAGAGCTGGAGCGGAAGGGGAACAGAATGGCAACATGTCCGCCTCCGCCACATCTGCGAAACAGCGTGCGATGAGGGCGGAGAGGCGGACCTTCCGCGCCAGGGCAGGCGGCCGGCTCGTTTCCCGGTTCCCGGGGCGTGGGCGTGGCCTAGCTTATTGGGCTGTCGCGTTTTCTTCATGTGAACCGGTGTCCACTTCGCCGGAAAACTCTCTAGGATCGCGCCGGGCGGAGTCGCCGCGCGAATGGGCCGGACACCATGGACCACCTGATTTTCCATCTCGCCGTCTCCCTTGCCATCGGCCTCTTGGTGGGGGTCGAGCGTGGGTGGCGCGAGCGCAAGGAGGAGGAGGGCAGCCGCACCGCCGGCATCCGCACCTATGCGCTTGTGGGCCTGCTCGGCGGCGTCAGCGCGGCCTTGTCCCAGGCGCTGGAGAGCCCGGCGCTGCTGATCGTGGCGGGCCTCGCGGCCAGCACGCTGTTCGCGGTCTTCAAATATCGCGAGATGCTGCGCGATAACGATTACAGCATCACGGGCATCGTCGCCGCCATCCTTGTATTCGCGCTGGGCGCGCTCGCGGTGGTGGACGATACGGAGGTGGCCGCCGCCGGCGCCATTGCCGTCACCGCCTTGCTGGCGGAGCGGGAGGGGCTGCACCGCCTGGTGCGGCGCCTGACATGGCCCGAGCTGCGCTCCGCGCTGCTGCTGCTGGTGATGACCGTCATCGTGCTGCCGCTGCTGCCGGATCACACCATCGACCCCTTCCACAGCCTGAACCCGCGCCAAATCTGGCTGTTCATGGTGCTCACGGCCACCATCTCCTTTGCGGGCTATGTGGCGGTGAAGGTGGCGGGGCCCGAGAAGGGCATTCTCTTTTCCGCCGTGGGCGGCGCCATGGTGTCATCCACAGCGGTTGCCATCGCCTTCGCGCGGCGCTCCACGGCGGGTGAGCCCTCGGGTCTGCTGGCGGGAGGCGCGGCGCTGGCGGCCATGGTCTCGGTGCTGCGTGTGCTGGTCATCTGCGCCGTGGTGCGCCCCGAACTGCTGCTGCATCTGGGCCCGCCGGCCCTGGCGGCGGCCGCCGGCTTCGGCATTCCAGGGGCGGTGATGATGCGGCGGGGCGCCGGTGCGCGGGGCGAGGCCAATCTCGGCAATCCCATCGATATTGGCCCGCTGGCGGCGTTCGCGGCCCTGTTCGGCACCGTGTCGCTGCTGAGCGGGTTCCTGCTGAAGGCGGTGGGGCCGGACAGCCTCTATCTGGTGAGCGCGGTGGCTGGCCTCGTGGACGTGGATGTGCCGTCCCTGAACGCGACGCGGCTCGCCGGCAATGGCCTTTCCATGGAAGGGGCGGCCCTGTGCATCCTCATCGCCCTGGGCATGAATGGCGTGGGTCGCGTGCTGTTCGCGGCCGCCGGGGGCACGCGGGCGTTCACGGTGCGCTTCGCGGTCGCCACCCTCATCGCCGCGCTCGCCGCGCTTGTGGTGCTGCTGGCGCTGCGGCTGTTCTGAGCGCTGCCGAGCTCGCGCATGGAGGGCTTGCGCCCTGAAGCCTCGACGACGCCCTGATGCTCTGGCTTCATGAGCCGGTGAATATCGCCCTGACGAATCGACCCTTCCTCAACGTCTCCCAATCCGCCACCGGCCGCGCCTGGCGGGAGCGGCTGGATGTGCGCGGCGCACAGACGGCCCTCGCCATGGCCCAGCGCTACGGTGTGAGCGACCTGCTCGCCCGCGTGCTCGCCGGGCGGGGCGTCGCCCTGGAGGACGTCGAGACCTATCTCGATCCCGCTTTGCGCACCCTTCTGCCTGATCCCGATACCCTCACCGACATGGCCCCCGCGGTGGCGCGGCTCGCTTATGCCGTCACCCGCGGCGAGAAGGTGGCGGTGTTCGGGGACTATGACGTGGATGGCGCATGCTCCACGGCGCTGCTGGTGGGGCTGCTGCGGCAGGCGGGGCTCGACCCGCTCTTTCATATTCCTGATCGCATCTATGAAGGCTACGGCCCCAATGTGCCGGCCATCGAGGCCCTGGCCGCCGAGGGCGTGAAGCTGCTGGTGACGGTGGATTGCGGCACCACCTCCATCGAGCCGCTGGCCGCCGCCCGCCGGTTGGGCATGGACGTGGTGGTGATCGACCATCACCAGGCGAGCGAGGCGCTGCCGCCCGCCCAGGCCATCGTGAATCCGAACCGGGAGGACGACCTTTCCGGTCTCGGCCATGTGTGCGCTGCGGGGCTCACCTTCATCACCGCCGTGGGGCTGGTGCGGGCGCTGCGGCAGGCCGGGCATTTCGGGACCGACCGGCCGGCGCCGGATCTGCTGGAGGCGCTGGACCTCGTGGCCCTGGCCACGGTGGCGGACGTGGTGCCCCTCACCGGCCTCAACCGGGCGTTTGTCACCAAGGGCCTTATCGCCCTGCGCCGACGTGGCCGGCTGGGCCTCACCGCGCTGATGGACGTGGCGCGGCTGGATGGGCCGCCGCGGCCCTATCATCTCGGCTTCATCCTTGGCCCGCGCATCAATGCGGGCGGGCGCATCGGCGATGCGGCGCTTGGCGCGCGGCTGCTGCTCACCCAGGATCCCATGGAGGCGAAGACCATCGCCACCGAGCTGAACCGCCTGAATAGCGAGCGCCAGGAGGTGGAGCGCGCCATCGTCGCCGCCGCCGAGGCGGAAGCGCAGGCGGCCCTCGGCCTTCACGACGAGGGCCCCGTGGTGGTGGTGAGCGGGGAGGGCTGGCACCCCGGCGTGGTGGGCCTCGTCGCCTCGCGCCTGAAGGAGCGTTTCCAGCGCCCCGCTTTCGCCATCGCCCTCAATGGCGCCACCGGCACCGGCTCGGGCCGCTCCGTGCCCGGGGTGGATCTCGGCCGCGCCGTCCGCGAGGCGGTGGAGAAGGGGCTTCTCGTGAAGGGCGGCGGCCACGCCATGGCAGCCGGCCTGACGGTGGAGCGCGCTCGGCTCGGCGATCTGCGCGCCCATCTGGAAGAGCGGCTCGGTGCCGATGTGGAGCGCTCGCGGGCCGAGGGGGCCCTGACCGTGGACGGTGCCCTGACCGCCGCAGCGGCGACGCCGGCGTTGGCCGAAACTGTCGCCCGCGCCGGCCCGTTCGGCGCTGGCAATCCGGAGCCGGTGTTCGCCTTTCCCAACCATAAGCTCTCCTATGTGGAGAGCTTCGGCGCCGGCCATGTGCGGGCGCGGCTGATGTCCGGCGATGGGTCGAGCCTGAAGGCGATCGCCTTCCGCGTGGCGGACGAACCGCTGGGCCGGGCCCTGCTGGCGGCCCGCGGGCGGCCGCTGCATGTGGCCGGTTCCCTGGAGCCGGAGACCTGGCAGGGCGAGACTCGCGTCTCCCTGCGCATCAAGGACGTGGCGGAAGTGGCCTGAAGGGCGGCTGCCGGCCTGCCACGCGCCGGGATGGCGCCGAAAGCTGCCGTTGGGCTGGGCTCTGCTGGGGGGGGGGGACAGGCAGGCGCTACTTTAATATCGCTCGCTCCAAAGACCGGCAACCTGTGGCAGGGCGAGCCGCACGTTTCCCTGCATATCTATGACGTCCCGGAGCTGGGCCACAGGGCGTCCGCCGCCCTCCGGGATGATCCCAAAATCTGCTGTTGCGCCGAGCCGTGCTGGCGGCACGCGGGCGGGACTGCATGTGGTCGGTTCCCTGGAGCCGGAGACCTGGCAGGGCGAGACCCGCGTCTCCCTGCGCATCACGGACATCCCGGAGCAGGGCTGAAGGGCGGCGGTGGGCTCTGCTGGTGGCCGCTGCATGCGGCCTGTTCCCTGGAGCCAGAGGCCTGACCGGGCGAAGCACGCGTTTCGTTATGGATCAAGGACGTGGCCGAGGTCGGCTGCCGGCTCCTCCGGCGGGATGGCACCAAAGATCGTCGCTTGTATCCCGTGCCGGCCGTGCATCATGCGCCGTGATGCGATTCCCGGGGGATGCCAGCGTGAGCCGGTGGTTGCCGATCCTGTTGTGTTTCAATGCCGGCTTCGTGGATACGGCCGGTTTCGTCGCCCTGGGTGGCCTGTTCACGGCCCATGTCACGGGCAATATCGTCACCTTCTCGGCGGCGCTGGCGCAGGGGCATGCGCCGGAGGTGGGCAAGGTCATCGCCATGCCGGTCTTCGCCATCGTCGTGGTGGCGGCGCATCTGCTGGGCCGGGCCATGGCCGTGCGGGGGCAGAGCGATTTCCGCATTCTGATGGCGGGCAAGCTGGTGCTGCTCGCCCATGCGGCCCTGGTAGCCATCGTGATCGGGCCGTTTCCCGATCCCAGTGCGCCGAGCGCCCTCATGACGGGCATGACTCTGGTGAGTGCCATGGCGGTGCAGAACGCTTTGCATCGCACCCATCTGAAGGATCTGCCACCCTCCACCATGGTCACCGGCACCGTCACCCAGCTGCTGGTAGACGGCTCCAATCTGCTCTGGCCCCATCCCGGCGCCGAGCGGCATGTGCACCGCGAGCGGCTGCGGCGGTTCGGCGCCAATTTCCTCGGCTTCGTGGGCGGGTGCGGGCTCGCGGCCTTCCTTTATTTGATGGTGGGCATGTGGTGCATGCTGGTGCCGCCCTTGGTGGCGGTGGCGGAGATCTTTTGCCTGCCGGCGGATCGGGAGAAAGCGGCGGCCGGATAAAGAAAAACCCCGCGGGCCGGGTGGCGCGCGGGGTCCTTTTGGGGGGTCGGCAGGCTCAGTAGAGGCCGGTGAACCAGTAGAAGCCGATGACGAAGAACACCGCCAGCGTCTTGATGATGGTGATGGCGAAGATGTCGCCATAGGACTGGCGGTGGGTGAGGCCCGTCACCGCCAGAAGGGTGATGACCGCTCCGTTATGGGGCAGGGTGTCCATGCCGCCGGAGGCCATGGAGGCCACGCGGCTCATCACTTCCAGCGGAATGCCATAGGCATGGGCCTGGGCAATGAACTGCTCCGACATGGCCGCCAGCGCGATGGACAGGCCGCCCGAGGCCGAACCCGTGATGCCGGCCAGGGTGGTGACCGTGATCGCCTCGTTGACGAGAGGGTTCGGGATGGCGGACAGCGCGTTCTTGATGACCAGGAAGCCCGGCAGCGCCGCGATGACCGCGCCGAAGCCGTACTCCGTGGCGGTGTTCAGGCTGGCGAGCAGCGCGCCGCCCACGGCATCCTTCGAGCCGCCCGCGAACTTGCCGGCGATGGGCTTGAAGGCGAACAGCAGAACCGTGACGATGCCCAGCAGCAATGCCGCCTGCACCGACCAGATGGCGGCCCAGCTGGCGGTCGACACGCTCACCGCATGGCCACCCTCGGTAAGGGTGACGGAGGCGGTGGCCTCATACCAGGTGGGGATGAGGCGCGCGAACACCAGGTTGGCGATGCCCACCACCACCAGCGGCAGCAGCGCCAGCCAGGGGGACACCAGCGGCACGCTCTCGTCCACCACCACTTCGTTGATGTGGCCGGTGCCGTAGCCCTCACCCTTCTTCTGGGCCTGCTTGCGGCGGAACTCCAGATAGGAGAGGCCGACCACCAAAATGAAGGCCGTGCCCACGAAGCCGAGGATCGGCGCCGCATAGGCGGTGGTCTTGAAGAAGGTGGTGGGGATGATGTTCTGGATCTGCGGGGTACCCGGCAGCGTATCCATGGTGAAGGAGAAGGCGCCCAGCGCCACCACCGCCGGCAGGAGCCGCTTCGGAATGCCCACCTGGCGGAACATCTCCGCGCCGAACGGATAGACCGCGAACACCACCACGAACAGCGACACGCCGCCATAGGTGAGCAGCGCGCCCACCAGCACGATGGACAGGATGGCGCGGGAGGGGCCCAGCAGCTTCACGATGGCGGACACGATGGACCGCGAGAAGCCCGACAGCTCGATGAGCTTGCCGAACACGGCGCCGAGCAGGAACACGGGGAAGTAGAGCTTGATGAAGCCCACCATCTTTTCCATGAACAGGCCGGAAAAGATGACCGGAACCGCACCAGGGTCCGTCAGGAGCACCGCGCCAATGGCGGCGACCGGGGCAAACAGGATGACGCTGAAGCCGCGATAGGCCACGAACATCAGGAAGAAGAGCGCCGCAAGGCAGATGATGAAGCTCATCGGCGTTGGATCCAGCAAAAGAATGGAGGGAACGTCGAACCTCTATGCCAGTGCATGCACCAGCATGGGGAAGCTACCCTGCCATAAATCGGGCAGCGACTCGCTTTGGGTGGATATCCACCGGGATATTTACGATTTGGTAATGATTCCGCACGGCAAGAGCCCCTTGGGATTGCCTGCTGAAGACGAAACAACCGCCCCGGCATGGCCGCGGGCGGTTGTCGTAAGGTCAGAGATGCGTGAGAAGACTCACGGCATGAGGGCAATCTGCTCCAGCCCCATGGCTTCGGGGAAGCCCAGAACGAGGTTCATGTTCTGCACCGCCTGGCCGGAGGCGCCCTTCACCAGGTTGTCCAGGGTGGAAAGGATGATAGCGCGCCCGCTCACCCGGTCGGCCACCACGCCGATGAACACCATGTTGGAGCCGCGCACGTGGCGGGACTGTGGTACCGCGCCGAAGGGCAGCACGTGCACGAAGGTCTCGCCCTTGTAATAGGCCGAGATGAGCTTGTGCAGGTCCTCGGCGGTGGCGCCCGTGGTGCGCACGTAGATGGTGGCGTAGATGCCCCGGTTCATGGGTGCCAGCACCGGCACGAACATGGGGACCACCTGCCGCCCGGCGGCCTTGGAATATTCCTGGTCCAGCTCGGCCATGTGCCGGTGTGAGCCCACGGAATAGGCGTGGATGCCCTCCGACACCTCGGAGAACAGCATGGCTTCCTTGGCCGAGCGGCCGGCGCCGGACATGCCGGTCTTGGAATCGATCACGATGGATTCGGGGTCGATGGCGCCGGCTTCCAAGAGCGGCACCACCGGCAGGATCGACGTGGTGGTGTGGCAGCCCGGATTGGCCACCAGCCGCGCCTTGCGGATGTCGTCGCGATAGATCTCCACGAGGCCGAACACCGCCTCCTGCTGCAGGTCGAGGGCGCTGTGGGGGTGGCCGTACCACTGCTCGTAGGCGCCCGGGTCCTTCAGGCGGAAGTCGGCGGACAGGTCCACCACCTTCACCGTGGAGGAGCTTTCGAGCACCTTCTTGATGACTTCCTGCGTCGTGCCGTGGGGCAGGGCGCAGAAGACGAGATCCACCGCGCTGAAGTCCACCGCATCAATGGTGACCAGCTTGGGCAGCGGGAAGGGCGCGAACTGCGGGAACACGTCGGCCATGGACAGGCCGGCCTTGCGGTCGGCGGTCAGGGCGACGATCTCCACACGCGGATGGCGCAGCAGCAGGCGCACCAGCTCGGAACCGGTGTAGCCAGAGGCACCGAGAACCGCGATCCTTGCCTTTGCGTCCGCCATCTTCCTCTCCTGACATCGCCGCGCGCCCCGGTAGGGGCGGCTTTCGTGCGGCGACGGTCTCTACACCCATCCCGTATCAGGGAAAAGACACCCGCCGGCCGGCGGTATCGGGGCTCGCTTCTACTCCGCGAAGCGGAACTTGCGGAAGTCGCGATGCTCGGTGGTGATGCGGCGCACGGTGCCAGTGGCGGCCCGCAGCACGATGGTGTCGGTCTCGATCACCTCGCGGTCGAAGCGCACGCCCTTGAGGAGCGCGCCGTCGGTGACGCCGGTGGCGGAGACGAGGCAATCGCCCCGCACCATTTCCTCGAGGTGATAGATCTTGGAGCCGTCGCGGATGCCCAGCGCCTTGGCCTGCTCGCGCTTCCTCTCTGTGTCCAGCACGAGCCGGCCCTGCATCTGGCCGCCGATGCAGCGCAGCGCCGCCGCCGCCAGCACGCCTTCCGCCGCGCCTCCGAGGCCGAGATAGATATCCACCCCGCTTTCCTCGGGATTGGTGGTGTGGATGATGCCGGCGACGTCACCGTCGGTGATGAGCTTGATGGCCGCGCCGGTCTTGCGCACCGCTTCGATGAGGGGCGCATGGCGGGGGCGGTCGAGGATGAGCGCGGTGATTTCCGAGGTGGGCACGCCCTTCGCCTCGGCCAGGGCCTGCACATTCTCCTCGGGCGGGCGGGAGAGGGAGACGATGCCGTCGGGATAGCCGGGGCCGATGGCCAGCTTCTCCATATAGACGGGCGGCACCTTCAGCAGCGAATCCGCTTCCGCGATGGCGAGCACCGAGATGGAGCCCTCCATGTTCTTGGCGCACAGGGTGGAGCCTTCCAGCGCATCCACCGCGAGGTCCACGGTGGCGTTGTCGCCCTCGCCGCCAGCACCGAAGGTCTCACCCACGAACAGGTGCTCGACCTCTCCCTTCGCGCCCTCGCCGATGACGACGGTGCCGTTGACGGGAACGGTCTGCAGCTCGCGCCAGCAGGCCGCCATGGCCGCCAGGTCGGCTTCCTGTTCGTCACCGCGGCCACGCAGGCGCGCGGCGGCGACGGCGCAGCGCTCGGTGATCTGGGCAAGGTCGAGGGCCAGACGGCGATCGAGGACTTGAGGCATTCTCTCGTGCAGGGGGGCGGCGCACATGGTGTTGTCCTTCTGGCCTCAATCCTTCTCGATGCGGATCACTTGCGGCAGTGCGTTCACCACCCCATCCGCCTCGATGGCGGCGATGGCGCGCCGCACGGCTTCTTCCGACGTTGCGTAGGTGATCAGGATGACGCGCGCCGTCCCCTGCGCGGCCTCACCCTGCTGTCCTTCAGGACGGCGCTGCACGATCGATTCGAGCGAAATGCCCTCGTCGGCCATGCGGCGCGCGATGGTGGCGGCGGTGCCCGGCTTGTTCACCACCGAGAGGCGGATGTAATAGCCGCCTTCATGGCGCTGCATGGGCGCCCGCTCGGGCTTCATCAGGGTCGCCACCGGCATGCCGAACACGAAGCCGGCCACGCCGCGGGCCACATCGGCCAGATCGCCCACCACCGCCGAGGCGGTGGCATCGCCGCCGGCGCCGGGGCCCACCAGGGTCAGGCTCACCGCGTCCGCGTCCACCGCCACCGCGTTGGTGACACCGGAAACTTGGGCGATGGGCCAGTGCTTGGGGACCATGGTGGGATGCACGCGCTGCTCGATGCCGGTCTCTGTGCGCAGGGCGACACCCAGCAGCTTCACCTTGTAGCCGAGGTCGTCGGCGGCCTCGAGGTCCTCCAGCGTAAGCTGGCGGATGCCCTCCACATAGATGGCGTCGGCGTCCACCTGGGTGCCGAAGGCCAGCGAGGTGAGGATGGCCAGCTTGTGGGCGGTGTCGAAGCCGTCAATGTCGAAGGTGGGGTCGGCCTCCGCATAGCCCAGGCGCTGGGCCTCGGCCAGGCAGTCCTGGAACGAGATCTTCTCGTCGGCCATGCGGGTGAGCATGTAGTTGCAGGTGCCGTTGAGGATGCCGGAAACCCGCTCCACCACATTGCCCGCGAGCGATTCGCGCAGGGTTTTCACGATCGGGATGCCGCCCGCCACCGCCGCCTCGAAATGCAGGCTGGCGCCGGAGGCTTCCGCGATGCGGGCGAGGTCGGCGCCCCATTTGGCGAGCAGGGCCTTGTTGGCAGTCACCACCGGACGGCCGCACTCCAGCGCCGCGATCACCGCAGCCTTGGCCGGATCGTCCGACCCGCCCATGAGCTCCACGAACACGTCGATGTCCGGATCGCGGGCCAGTTCTACCGGGTCCTCGTACCAGCGCACGCCGGAGAGATCGACGCCGCGATCCTTGGTCCGGTCGCGCGCGGCGACGGCCACCACCTTGATGCCGCGGCCGGTGCGCGCGAAAAGGTCACCCGCGCGCCGTTCGAGCATGCGGATGACGGCGGCCCCGACGGTGCCAAGGCCGGCGAGGCCCACTTTCAAATCGCTCATGGATCGGACCGGTTCTTTCCTGGGAACAGGACGCCCGCGCGAGGCGGGCGTGATGTCTGGATAAGTGGCTGCGGGGGCTCTTTCAGAGCGCGGCGCTCAGCGGGACCACATTGTGCAGGGTGTGGCCGGCCTGGTCGAAGAAGCGGCGGATGTTGCGCGCCGCCTGGCGGATGCGCTGCTCATTCTCCACCACCGCGATGCGCACATAGTCGTCGCCGTGCTCACCGAAGCCCACGCCCGGCGCTACCGCCACTTCCGCCTTCTCGATCAGCAGCTTGGCGAATTCCACCGAGCCCATTGCCCGGAACGGTTCGGGAATGGGCGCCCACGCGAACATGGAGGCCTTCGGCGAGGGGACGGGGAAGCCCGCCCGGCCGAACGCATCCACCAGCGCATCCCGGCGCTTCTTATAGGTCTCGCGCATTTCGGCCACGCACTCCTGCGGGCCGTTGAGGGCGGCGGTGGCGGCCACCTGGATCGGCGTGTACGCGCCATAGTCCAGATAGGACTTCACCCGCGACAGCGCGGAGATGAGCCGTTCATTGCCCACCGCGAAGCCCATGCGCCAGCCGGCCATGGAATAGGTCTTGGACATGGAGGTGAACTCCACCGTCACGTCCATGGCGCCCGGCACCTGCAGCACGGAGGGAGGCGGGTTGCCGTCATAATACAGCTCGGCATAGGCGAGGTCGGAGAGAACGATCAGCTCGTTCTTCTTCGCGAAGGCCACCACGTCCTTGTAGAATTCCAGATCCGCCACGCACGCCGTGGGGTTGGAGGGATAGCACAGCACCACGGCGATGGGCTTAGGGATGGAGTGCTTCACCGCCCGTTCCATGGCGTGGAAGAATTCCGGCCCCGGCTCCACCGGCACGGAGCGGATGACGCCGCCCGCCATCAGGAAGCCGAAGGCGTGAATGGGGTAGGAGGGATTCGGCGTGAGAATCACGTCGCCCGGCGCGGTGATGGCCTGCGCCATGTTGGCGAAGCCTTCCTTCGAGCCCAGCGTGGCGACCACCTGGGTATCGGGATTGAGCTTCACGCCGAACCGGCGCTCGTAATAGGCGGCCTGCGCCTTGCGCAGCCCGGGAATGCCCTTGGAGGCAGAGTAGCGATCGGTGCGCGGCTTGCCGATGGTTTCCTTGAGCTTCTCGATCACGTGCGCCGGCGCTTCGAGGTCCGGATTGCCCATGCCGAGGTCGATGATATCCACCCCGGCATTGCGAGCGGCGGCCTTCACACGGTTCACTTGCTCGAACACGTAGGGCGGCAGCCGGCGAATGCGGTGGAAATCGGTGGTCATCTCATTGGCTCCAGGGTGCCGCGCAGCATGTGTCTCCCGGCGCGGCGGACGGGTGTTTTAGCACTCTTCGCGAAATCAAGAAGCAATGATTGCGATGGTTTCGGGGCGAAGATGCGCGTGTCGGGTCAAATCGGGTCGGGTCAGTTGGTGGCGGGCTGGGGCTCGGCTGCGGGCGTGGACGCCTGCGCGGCGGCCTGCGCCTTGGCTGAGTTGGTCTTGGAGGCACGCTCCAGGTCGCCCTGCAGGCGGGCCCTCTGGGCCTCGTTCAGGGCCGGTCTTCCGGTGTGGGGCGTGGCGCCGATGGTGGGGTAGGAATCATGGGCAACTTCCGGTACGTCCGGATGGGGCGGAACAGGCAATGTCAGCGTCGAGTCGCCGGAGCAGGCGCTCAGCCCGGCGGCCGCCGCCAGCATGGACGCCGCGAAGGCGCTCCGCGCCAGAAGGCCGAAAGCCGGCCGCACGGGGGAGCGAAGGGATGGGCAGGTCCGCTTGCGGGGACGCATCATGGACATGAATGCACGCGAATCCCTGGGGTTGTTGCTGGCCTCCGTAGTCCCGCGAGGCTCGATCCGGGTCCGTTCGTCCGCTAATATGCGCAAAAATCCAAAACGCGAAACACGCGACACCGAAGTCCGCTAAAAAAGCGGAGCGCAATAAGGGGATGGAGGAATGTCCGCAGGCGAGGGAACACCAAGAATCAAGATATCGCCGGTCCGCGAGCCTCCTTCCACAGGCGCGCGCGCGGATTCGATTGCCGTAACGGAGCCTCCGGGTTCCGGCCTCCACGTCTCTCCCGCAATGGTTGCAATTCAGGGATGCAGCCCCATGGAGCGTGACATGACCAGTTCAGCCGCCCCGTCCGCACCGCCTTCTGAGCCGGCTCCCGGCGCGGCCTCGTCCGCGCCGCCGGTGGAGGTTGCGCCCGCGGCCCCGCCGGCGAAGCCCGCCGCCCCCGCGAGCGAGGGGGAGAAGAGCCTCAATGTGGAGGTCTTCGCCCACAACCTTGCCCAGCTGGTGGAGGAGAGCGGCAAGGCGGTGGCGGCCTATCTCGCCCCGCGCGAGGCCGGCCGCGCCGATGATCTCGCCGACGACATCGCCGACGCGCTGAAGACCGTGGGCCACGTGGCCGAGTATTGGATGGCCGATCCCCAGCGGGTGGTGGAGGCGCAGACGCGCCTGATGGGTGGCTACCTGTCGGTGTGGGCCAACACCATGAAGAAGCTGGCGGGCGAGGAGCCCCAGCCGGTGGCGGCTCCCGACCCCAAGGATGCGCGCTTCAAGGACGAGGGTTGGCGCGAGAGCCCCATTTTCGACGCCCTGAAGCAGGCCTATCTCGTGACATCCAACTGGGCCAACGACATGGTGAACGAGGCCGAGGGCCTCGACCCCCATGTGCGCCACAAGGCCGAGTTCCTGGTCAAGCAGATCTCCAACGCGGTCTCGCCATCGAACTTCGTGCTGACCAATCCCGAGCTGATCCGCGAAACCCTGTCCTCCTCCGGCGAAAACCTGGTGAAGGGCATGCGCAACCTGGCGGAGGATCTCAACGAGGGTGGCGGCACCTTGAAGATCCGCCAGACCGACATGACCGCCTTCGAGGTGGGGCGCAATCTGGCGCTCACCCCCGGCAAGGTGATCTTCGAAAACGAGCTGATGCAGCTCATCCAGTATTCGCCCACGACGGCCAGCGTGAAGAAAACGCCGGTGCTGATCGTGCCGCCCTGGATCAACAAGTTCTACATTCTCGATCTCAATCCCGAGAAGTCGCTCATCAAGTGGCTGGTGGACCACGGCGTTACGGTCTTCACCATCTCCTGGGTCAATCCCGATGCCCGCCTCGTGGCCAAGGGCTTCGACGATTACATGCGCGACGGCATCATGGCCGCGCTGGACACGGTCGCCATCGCCTCGGGCGAGCGGCGTGTGCACACCGTGGGCTATTGTGTGGGCGGCACGCTGCTGGCCTGCACGCTCGCTTATATGGCCGAGACGGGCGACGACCGCATCGCCTCCACCACCTTCCTGACCACCCAGATCGACTTCACCCATGCGGGCGATCTCAAGGTTTTCGTGGATGAGGATCAGCTTGCGGTCATGGAACGCAAGATGAAGCAGATGGGCTACCTGGAGGGCAGCAAGATGGCCTCCGCCTTCAACATGCTGCGCTCCAATGACCTCATCTGGCCCTATGTGGTGAACAACTACATGAAGGGCAAGGCGCCGTTTCCGTTCGATCTGCTCTACTGGAATGCGGATTCCACCCGCATGCCGGCGGCGAACCATTCCTATTATCTGCGCAACTGCTACCTCTCCAACAACATCGCCAAGGGCAAGGCCGAGCTCGCGGGCGTGAAGCTGGACATGCACAAGGTGACGATCCCGGTCTACTCGCTGGCGACGCGCGAAGACCACATCGCGCCGCCGAAGTCGGTCTATGTGGGGGCCAACCTGCTGTCCGGTCCGGTGCGCTATGTGCTGGCGGGCTCGGGCCATATTGCCGGCGTGGTAAACCCGCCGGTGAAGAACAAGTACCAATACTGGTCCGACGGCCCCATCGGCCCCGATTTCGACCTGTGGATGGAGGGCGCGCAGGAGCATAAGGGTTCCTGGTGGCCGGATTGGCTGAACTGGTTCTCGTCCTGGCACCCGGACGAGGTTCCCGCCCGCGAGGTCGGCGGTGGCCGCCTCACCGCCATCGAGGACGCGCCGGGCCGCTATGTGAAGGAACGCTCCTGATCTCTGGCCCGTCGTCTTTCGAGCCCGCGCGCCGCGCTCCCCTCGGGGGCGCGGCGCTTTTGTTTCCGGGAACCCCTGGACCTTCGCGAAAGAGCAGGCTTGCGCTGGGGTATTCGGCTGCGAACGGGGCGGTTCCCATTGCAGGCGAACCGCGCAAACCGTCGCCCTGGCCACGCCCTGGGGCAGCGCGGCGCGCGGAAAGACATGCTGCCCGCCGGAGCGCCTGGCCCGAGGTGTCGCGCAACGGCGCGGCAGGCTGGATCTTCCTCGGTCCGCCCTTGCGCTCACGGCGCCATTCGCGGAAACAGGCGGCACAGGGAGGGGCGTGAGTAAGCCATGAGTGATGTGTGCGGCGGGTCGTCCGAACCCACCACCTATTCCTATCATCCCCGCCTCGGTGGCGCTGGGGTTCAGCTGACGCTGGCGGATGATACTCTGCAATGGCTGGTTGGCCCGCGCGAGGGGCGGCTGCGGCTCGCGGATATCGCGCGGCTGAACCTGCGCTTCCAGCCGGCCAAATTCGCCAGCGCCACGTTCGAGCTGGAGATTCTGGGGCGCGAGGGCTCGCGGCTGGTGGCGGCTTCCGCCTCGCGGACCTCGCTGACGGCGGTGCGGGACCAGGGGCCCGATTACACCCGCTTCGTGCGGGCGCTCCATGGGGCGCTCGAGGCGGCGAAGGTTCCGGTGGAGTGCCGGGGCGGATATGGCCCTCTGCGCTGGGGGCTGATGGTGGGGCTGGGGCTGGTGGCGGCGGTCGGCCTGCTGGTGGTGGTCGGCTTCGCGGCCTTTCAGGGGCAATGGAGCACGGCGGGAATCATCGGCCTGCTATCCGTCGTGGTGGCCTGGCCCACCCTGGAGACGCTGGTGCGCAACCGCCCCCTGCGCTACCGGCTCGACGCGCTGCCGGCGCATCTGCTGCCGGGCTGATGGCCCCCCCGCCCGATGGGTGCGCCGCGAGCCGTCGTTGGCTTGAGCACGGCCGCCGAGCTGCTGCGAGTGAAGGCGACACCGGCTCGCGCGCGATGAGGACGCCAACTCACACGCCATGGCATCCGTGGCCGCTGGTTTCCAAGCGGCCGAACCCGCCCGCAGCTTTGCGGCCATCGAAGGCGCCGGAGGGAGCGTCCCTGGGGCCTCACGCTTCCGCATCTGCAGGGCGTGGCAGTGTATTCGGCGCGCACGCCAAATGACGACGGAGGGCCGGTGCGAGGCGGAGTGGCGCTGCCGGTAGGCCCCGGCCGCGTCGTTATGCCTGAGCGTGGTACCTGGCCTTTGGTCTCGCGCTGCGGCCTCTGTCGAGGTTCGTGGCAGTGTCCGGTGGGCCAAGGGCCGCGGCGTGTCGGAGATGGCGGCAAGCTTCAGTCCTGCCGTTCCCCTGGGCTCAACGCTCTTCCCCCTGCCTCGCGCGGCGGGGCGTCGACAGCGCGCCGGGCGGCAGGAGCGCTGACGGCAGTGATGGCAAGCCCCCGGCCTCGCGCCGGTGCCCGAGCTTTGCATTCTTCGCCTTCCGCCTGAAGCATCCGGCTCGTCGCCAGCTCCGCGCGACAGGGGACGGCGAAGCACCCGGGCGTGCATTGGCAATGCTGGTGCCGCCGCGTCGCATTCAACCCTGGTGCCCTCCTCTTTTGCTTTGCGCCGCAGGCCGGCGGTCACATCGGCAAGGCGTGATGCCGGCAGGGTGCTGAAGGGACGGGCGCGGGCTGGCGGCGCCGGCAAGGGGCATCATCGCCATGTACTGGGGTCTTGCGGTCTTCGCCTCCCGCCCAGCGCAGCGGCCTTTAGTCACTTTCGCAAAGGCGTGGCGTTGGCGGGACGCCGACCGGCGGCGTGTGGAACGGCGGTGCCGGCGAGCGGCGGCCTCGCCGGGGTCTTTCCCTCTTGCTGCTTCGACTGGCTGATCTGTGACAAGGTCCGTGAGGGGGGCGCGGGCAAGGCAAAGCCGCGCGGTTACCCTTGGGCCTTGCGTTCTTCCTCTTCCGCCTTGCGCAGCAGGCCCGTGGCGACGTCTGCAAGGCGGGGGGCCGGCAGGGCGGTGAAGGGCAGGGGGCGTGTGACGGCGATGGCGGCAAGACCCAGCCGCGCCGTGAGCAGTCCATTCACCACGCCTTCGCCCAGCTTGGCCGAGAGCCGCGCCGCCAAGCCTTGCCCAATGATCTGCTGAACCAGCGTGTCCCCGGCCGCCATGCCGCCGGTGATGGCGAGATGGCCGAGCACGTGGCGCACCAGCCGCACCATGCCCAGCGCTCCGGGCCGCCCGCCATAGAGCTGCGCCAGCCGCCGCATGAGCGAGACCGCGGTGAACAGCACGAAGGCGAGATCCACCAGCGCGCGGGGCGAAACGGCGGTGACCACGGAGACGTTCTTGGCTGCCTCCGACACCATCTGCCGGGCGCGGGCGTCGAGGGCGGGCAGAAGCGTGCGCTCGGTGAGGCGCACCAGGTCGGCACCATCGATGATGCCGCCGAGATGGCCTTCCAGCTCGTTTCGCGCGCGCGCCAGGGTGGGCTGCCCGGCCGTCACGCGGAGCATGTCACGGGCGACGCTTTCGGCCTGGGCCCGATCGTCGCGGGCCAACGCGTCGGCCGCCTTCTCGCGCACCCGGTCGAGATGGGCCAGCCGCGCGAGGCCGATGCCTTCACGCGCGAGGATGACCGTGCCCGCCGCCACCAGCGCCACCGCGAGGGCCAGGGCCACATAGCCCAGCACCGGCGACTGCGCATAAAGATCGCTGACCAGCCGGCTCAAGCCCGCATAGAGGGCGAGACTCGCGACGCCGCCGGCTGCGGTCCAGAACAGCCCGCCAAGGCTCATACCGAAACGGGAGGCGCGGCGGGCGGGGCCACGCGCCGGCTCGGGCAGGCCCTCCGTGGCGCCGTTGTCCGGTTCCGGCTCGGGCGCGGCTAGGGTGATGCGGGTGGCATTGTCGTCGAGCTTGAAGACCTGCGGCCTGCGCTGGGGACGTTGCGGGCTCGCGCTCTCGTCGGTCATTTCCTCTCCCTCTGGGCTCGGCGCGTCGCGAAAGGGGCGCGGCTCCCGGCCGTCACGCCAGTCGGTCCCCCAGCAGGAATTCGAGCGCCCGGTCCAGGCGAATATGGGGAATGGGGCCGCCGCCGCCAATGCCGGCCGGCGGGCGGAACTTCAGGAAGCGGAAGTCGGCCTCATCCACTTGGGCGGAGGCGAGTCCGCGAAAGCCGGTGCCGGCGGGGTCGAAGAGGGTGTCCGGGTTTTCCGGCAGGTCGCCGGGGAAAACCGCCACCTCTTCCTCGCCATCGAACACGTGGCCCGCCACCTCCTGCCCCTTCTCCGGGGTGCCGACAATGGCGTCCAGCTCGTCGCCATCGCGCCGCACGCGGGCTTCGCGGGTGGCGCGGATGGCGGCTAGGGCCACCACGTCGAGGGCCGCGCCGTGCTCGTGCGCCCGCTCCCGCGCGCGCTCCACGAGCCGCGAGAGGATGGCTTCCAGCCGGTCGTGGCTGGAATGGTGGAGATGGTCCGCCTTGGTGGCGGCGAACAGCACCTTTTCGATGCGCGGCCGGAATAGGGCACTGACAAGGCTGTTGCGGCCGGTGCGGAAGGCCGCCAGGATTCCATCGAGCGCACGCTCAAGGTCCGCGAGCGCCGCCGGGCCGGCATTCAGCGCCGAAAGAGCGTCCACCAGCACGATCTGCCGGTCGAGCCGCGCGAAGTGGTTGCGGAAGAATGGCCGCAC
Organism: Xanthobacter sp. NM-59; assembly: GCF_021401125.1. Classification (GTDB taxonomy): domain Bacteria; phylum Pseudomonadota; class Alphaproteobacteria; order Rhizobiales; family Xanthobacteraceae; genus Xanthobacter. Next base: position 93,239 of record NZ_JACBFQ010000006.1, on the reverse strand, counting down.
CACCGCGTTCTTATAGGCCTCGAAGCGCCGCTCCATCATGGCGCCCAGGGAGCCGGTGGCCATGGTGCCGAGGGCCGGCGGGTCCACGGGCGCGAAGGTGAGGGCCGGCGAGCCCTCAAGGTCGCCGGGCATGAGGAAGCGGCCGGGGGGCAAAAGGCTCATGGCCAGCTTTTCAGTGCGGCAGGCGGCAAGGTAGGCTGTGAAACGCGCTGCCAGCTCACGCGCCTGCGCCTCGTCGGCCACCGCATCGGCGCGGCTGGCTTCCACCGCCGCCAGGAAGGGGCCGGCCACGCTGGCACGGGCGGGCGCGCGGGCCAGATCGAGGCTCTGGCGCGCGAAGTCGGCATAGGTCATGTCGAGCAGCGGCAGGTCCAGCAGCCACTCGCCGGGATAGTCCACCAGATCCAGGGTCAAAGTGCGCTCCCCCCCGCGCGGCGGCGCATAGCGCAGCGCAAGGCGCAGCTCGCTCACCCGCGTGGTCGAGGCGGGCCAGGCGCGATCCGTGGAGAGGGTGGACAGGTGGGCTTCGTAGGCAAAGCGCGGCACTGCATCGTCGGGCTGCGGCTCCAGCGCGGCGCGGGCGATGCGGCCCGATTGCAGCGCCTCGAACACCGGCAGCCGCCCGCCATGCATCAAAGCGTGGACCAAAGCGGTGGTGAAGATGGTCTTGCCCGAGCGCGAGAGGCCGGTGACGCCCAGGCGCAGCGTGGGGTGCGCGAGGCCCTCCACCCGGTCGGCCAGGGTCGCGAGCGCGATGCGTGCGTCCTCGATGGCGCGGGTGAGGCCCAGCATCGGGTCAGGCGCCTCCCGACATGTCGCGGGGGATGATGAAGCGGTCGAGCCGGCCGCTGCCGGGGGCGGTGGCGTCCCAGTCATCCACTGGCAGGTCGATGACAGCCAGGGCGCCGGTGGGGAATTTCTCCCGCAGCTTCTCGATGTCTGGCGAAGCGCCGTTGGCCACCAGGGTGGCGGCCAGATCCTCGAGGCCGGGATTGTGCCCGATCAGCATGAGGGTGTGGATCTGCCGGGGCTGCTCGCGCACCAGGGCCAGCAGGCGGGTGGCGCTGGCATCATAGATGCGCGGCTCGCTCGCCACCGTGGGCACCGGCGGCATCTGCGCGCTCACCAGCTCCCAGGTTTCGCGGGTGCGTCGGGCGGGGGAAATGAGGACCCGGTCCGCGACCAGGCCTTGCTGCGACATGTAGAGGCCCATGCGCGGCGCGGCGCTGCGGCCGCGCGCCGCCAGCGGGCGCTCCTGGTCGGCGACCCCGTCGGGCCAGTCGGACTTCGCGTGACGCAGCAGGATGAGACGGCGCATGTGACGACCAGCGACTTTTGGACTGGGCCCCTTATGCCGGGCCTTCCGTTGCACCGCAACCCACGCCGCCCGCGCCCGAGCGTCACGCGGTGCCGCACTGTGGTAACGCTCGGCCAATCCACGCCTTTCCGAAGCGGCGGCAAGGGTTTTTCAAGGCAGTCGCGGGAGAATTGGGGCAGACTTCGAGCCCCTCGCCGCGTCTGCGCCACCCCGCTTGTGGGGGCGCACGTCCGCCGATGGCGAAGATTCCCTGACGGTCCGAATCCGCGAGGTGTCATGATGGGATCCGATCCGCAGTCCGCCGCCGCGTCGCCGGCATCCAAGCCGGGACGGGCCGCCGCCCTCATGCCCACGCGCGATTGCGATGTGTGCATCGTCGGCGACGATGCGGCGGGCCTGCTCCTGGCCTGCGACCTCGCGGCACGCGGGCAGGAGGTGGTGCTTTTCCCCACCCCGGGCGAGACGCGGGCGCTGGGGCTGGATGCGGCGCTGGCGCCGGGCTTCGGCCTTTCCGCCCTCGATCTCATCGCGCGGGTGGGCCAGCCCGATGCCGCGGAGATTTACGCGCTCTCCGTTAACGCGGTTCGCCGCGGGCTGCTGATCGCGCAGGAGGCCGGCCTGTCCCTCGGCCCCAAGGGGCGGATGGCGGTTGCGCGCGCCCACGAGGCGGGGTGGATGGCCGCGGAACACGCGGCGCGCGAAACCCTGGTGTCCGATTCGAGCGTGTTGCTGGGGGCGGAGGACCTGCACGCCTTGCTGGGCACGCCGGCCTTCGTTTCCGGGCTGGGGCTGGTGCCCGCCCACCGGCTGGATGCCGCCGCCTTCCGTGATGCGCTCGCGGCCGCGGCGGGGGAGGGGGAGCTCACCATCATGCCCCGGCCCACGGCGTTGGCGGCGGATGTTCACGGGCTGCGGAAATATGTGACGACGCCGCAGCTGAAGGTGCGCGCCTTCCAGGTGGTGTTCAGCGGATCGGAGGCCCTGGCCCGCCTCGCTCCTGAGCTGGCGCCGAGCCTGGTGCCCACGCCCTGGGTCAGCGGCCGTTTCCACGTCTCCGGCGCCGACGTGGCCTATGCCGGCGTGGTGGAGGAAGTGGGCGGCACCGGCCTGCGCTGGCATTGGGACAAGGACCGCCTCGCCATCGCTGCAGAAACGGCCACGCGGGTGCGCAGCCGCAGCGGCGCCGCGCGGGTGCTGCGCCGCCACGGCGTCGCGGTGGCGGCCGGCATTCGCGAGGCCCTTGCCGAAAGCAGCCACGGCGTCACCCTCGCGCCCACCCGGCGCCGCATGCCTCTCATCCAGGAGGGAGAAAAGGGGGTGTGGTATTGTGTCACCCTTGGGGGAGACGAGCTGGCCCACGGCATCCTGGGCGCGGACCTGATCGGACGTGCGATTCTGGACCGGGATGACAGCATCCGCCTGTTCAGTGCTTTCGGTCTGGAGCCGGCGGGCACCAAGCCAGTGTCGCGCCTGAGCGCGATCGCGGGCTATTGGCGGCGACATGTGGCCGATGAGCTGCCGGCCGGGGCTTCGCCTGCCGGTCCTGCGGGCGAAGGGCCGCAGGCTGATGCTGGCGCGGCTCCGTCTCCACGCGGCCTCGGCGCCGTGGCGGCGGCATTTCGCGGTGCGGTGCGGGCGGTGGCGCGGCTGGCCGGCGGAACCGGTGGGCAGCCGCCCGGCCCATGAGCCTGTCCGCGCGCATGCCGCTGGGGAAAAACCCGCCAATCATGGTAAACAGACTCTTGCCGGGAGATTTGCGGGAATGTCGCAGGGGTGCGTGTATCCTCCTGGCGGGTGAGCAGCTTAGCTCGCCTTCACGAGCAAAGAATGCCAAACTCCGCGGCGACAGCCAGAGGTGGAGTCGGGGGCATCGCGGGAGGTGTCATAAGGCGAAATTTACGGTCGGCCCCTACCGTCAGATGCAAGAGCCGGCGATCTTGTCGGCGCAGGGCCCTGCACTCTTCTGCCTTCGCAGCGCGGGGAACGTTTGTTAGACACGCGCTGAGCTGAGACACGAGTGGATATGGCGAACCCGGCGAGATTTTCCTGCATGTCCTGTTTGCGCCCGTTCGCCATCGCCGCGGCGGTGACGGCGCTCGGGGTGCTGCCGGCGCAGGCGGACGAGGGGGGGCTGCTCGACCCGATCCTGAATTTCTTCAATCCCAATCGTGAGAAGGACGAGGGGCCGGTCATCGACGCCGTGCCCTACACCGTCGATATCGAGGTGGTGGATGCGGACCGCAGCGTGCGCAACGCCGTGCTCGACGCCTCCACGCTGGAGAGCCTGAAGAACCGGCCGCCCGCCGGGGCCGCGGGCCTGGTGCGCCGGGTGACGACCGACCGCGAGCGCATCATCGCCGCGCTGTATTCCAACGGCTTTTACGGCGGCACCATGGAGATCACCATCTCCGGCAACCGCGTCGATACGCCCAATATCTTCGACATCGTGGAAGCGAGCCGCAAGCGTGGCCCGGTGCCGGTGAAGATCGTGGTGAACCCCGGTCCCCAGTTCACCTTCGGCACCGTGCGCATCGTCGATGCGACCACGCACCAGCCGTTGCCGGACGTGCCCTCCCTGCGCGCGCTGCGCATGGAGTCCGGCGAGCCCGCCCGTGCCGACGCCATCGTGGCGACCGAGACCACCTTGTCCAACCATCTGCGGGAGCTGGGCTATCCCTTCGCCAAGGTGGCCGACAAGCAGGTGGTCGCCGATCACGCCACAAACAAGCTGAACGTGACCATTTATGTCGCCACCGGGCGTCAGGCGACGTTCGGCGACTTCACGGTCGTGGGCGCGGACTTCCTTCCGCCCGGCTTCATCGAGGAGCGTATCGAGATCCGCCCGGGCGAGCCGTTCTCGCCGCAGCGGCTGGCGGCGCTGCGCACGCGGCTCTCCAAGATCGAGGCCATTTCCAGCATCCGGATCCGCGAGGCCGACCATCTCACCGCCAACGGCGAACTGCCCATCACCATCGAGGTGACGGCGCGGGCGCCGCGCTATGTGGGGTTCTCCGCGAAATATTCCAACACCGACGGCTCTTCGCTGAACGGCTATTGGGGCCATCGCAACCTGTTCGGCGGCGGCGAGACCCTGCGCCTCGACGCCAGCGTGTCCTGGTTCGGCCAGAAGTCGGAGGCGGTGCCCGATGCCGATCCCTTCGGCTACAAGGTGGCGGCCAGCTTCACCAAGCCGGGCATCATCACTGCCAATGACGATCTGGTGGCGGAGGTCGCCGGCCTGCGCGAGGTGACGAACGCCTATGTGCGCGAGGGTGGCACCTTCGTTGCCGGCGTGCGGCGCCGGTTCAACGACCAGTTCTCCGCCCAGCTGGGTGTCGATCTCGAGGATTCCACAGTCCAGGACGCGGACGGCACCGGCGACTACTTCATCTTCGGCGTGCCGGTGAACTTCAACTTCGACAATACGGATTCGCCGCTCGATCCCTCTCGCGGCATGCGCCTGGCGGCCACCGTGGAGCCGTTCGCCTATCTGGGCGACGACGGGGCGGGGCCGGTGATGGCCAAGGCCACCCTGTCCGCCTACCACGCCTTCGATGAGGACAAGCGCTACATCCTGGCGGGGCGGGTTTCCACCGGCGGCTATATCGGTGCGGATCTCACCGCCGTGCCGGCGCAGCGGCGCTTCTATGTGGGCGGCGGCGGCTCGCTGCGCGGCTATGACTACCAGTCCGTGAGCCCGCGCAACGCCTTCGGGGTCATCATCGGCGGCCTCAGCTATTTCGAGGCCTCGGCCGAGATGCGGGTGCGGATTACCGACACCATCGGCATCGTGCCGTTCCTGGACATGGGCGCCGCCTACGCCACCGAATATCCGGACTTCAGCGTGATGAAATATTCCGCCGGCCTGGGCCTGCGCTACTACACGGCCATCGGCCCGCTGCGGCTCGATTTGGCCATTCCGCTCAATCCGGGGCCGGACGATGGCTCCTATGGCGTGTATGTCAGCTTGGGGCAGGCGTTCTGATGGCTGGGCGCGGCATCCTCTCCCTCATCCTGCGCGGCCTCGGCTACACCCTGGCGGGCGTCCTTGTGGTTCTGGTGGCGCTGTTCGCGGCGCTGCAGACCGGGCCGGGCAAGACCATGCTCGCCCGTGTCGCCTCCTCACTCGCCTCCCTGTCGGGGCTTTCGGTCTCGATCTCCGAGATCAGCGGCGGCGTGCCGTGGAACATGGGCATCGGCCGCATCGCGGTGGCGGATGCCAAGGGCCCAGTGGCGGAGGTGGAAGCGCTGCGCCTGGCCTGGCATCCGCTCTCCCTGCTGTCCGGCGTTGTAAACGTGGACGCCGTCGAGGCGCGCCGCATCTCGGTGAACCGACTGCCGGAGCTGCCGGCCTCGGAGCCCGCGCCCGCCACGAGCGGCGGCTCGTCCTTCATGATGCCGGTGCGGCTTGGCCGCCTCGCGGTGGATGACATCGTCATCGGCGAACCGGTGCTGGGCCATGCGGCGCAGCTCTCGCTCACCGCCTCGGCGGATCTGATGGCGGCGGGGCCCGGCCTTTCGGCGGATTTCGCGCTGGAGCGCAAGGACGCCCCGGGGTCGGTGAAGGGCAAGGTGCACTACACCCCGGACACCCGCTTCCTCGATGTGGACATCGCCGCCAGCGAGCCGGCCGGCGGGCTGGTCGCTCGGGCCGCCGGCATGGACGGCCTGCCGCCCCTCGACGCGCGGGTGAACGGCAAGGGGCCGATCGACGCCTGGGACGGCCAGCTTTCCCTGTCCGCCGGCGATGTGGCCCATGTGACCGGCGCCGCAGGCGTGCGCGCGGCCAATGGCGGCCACCGCATCAACCTCGCGCTCGATGCCGACGTGGCGAAGCTGCTGCCGCCGGCCGTGGCGCCCATGTTCGAGCAGCGCACCGAGCTTTCGGCCATCGCCTTCGCCCAGCCGGCGGGCACGGTGGATGTGGAGACCTTCAGCGTCCGCGCCGCAGGTTTCGGCTTCGCGGCCAAGGGTAAGGTGGATCCGCAAGGGCCCAGCGCCGATCTCGCCTTCAGCGCGGTGGCGGGCGAGCCCGACCGCTTCGCCGCCCTGGCCCCTGGCGCGGCCTGGAAATCGGTGAAGCTGGAAGGCAGCCTGAAGGGCCTGCTGGCCACGCCCGCCGTCTCCGCGCGCCTCGACGCGCTGGGCCTGTCCGGCGCCGGCTACGGGGCCGGCTCCGTGGTGGCGGAGGTGAAGACCGCGCCCGAGGGCGGCAATCTCAATGTCTCGCTGCAGGCCAATGCAAAGGGGCTGACGGCGGCGGACCCCAAGGTGAAGAGCGCCCTGGGCGATACCGCGCAGGTGACGGCCACGGCTCTGGTGCCGGCGCGCGGCGACCCGGCCCTGACCGGCTTTTCCGCCCAGCTTGCCGCCCTCTCCGCACGTTTCACGGGCACCGCCAGCGCGGCGGCTGCGGCGGGCACCCTGCAACTGGAGCGGCTCGACCTTGCCGCGTTTGGCCCGCTGGTGGGCCAGCCCCTCGCCGGCACCGCGCGGCTGGATGCCGACGTGCAGGGCGCTGACGGTTTCCGAAAGCTGACGCTGAAGCTCTCCGGCGGCACCGAGGGCATCAAGACCGGAATCACCGCCGTGGACGGCATCTTCGGCGCCACCAGCCGGCTCGCCGGTACCCTCAGCCGGGCGGGGGAGAAGGCGTTCACGGTGGAGAACCTGACGCTTGCCGCCACCGGGCTCGACCTGAAGGTGGACGGCACCCTTTCGCCCCGGCTCGCGGATCTGAAGGCCGGGCTCACCCTGGACGACCTGAAGCGGGTAGAGCCGCGCCTGTCGGGCCGGCTTGAAAGCTCGGCGGCCTTCTCCGGCAGCCTGGATGCGCTGGCGGTGGCCGCGCGTGTCGCCGTGCCCGAAGGAACGGCCATGGGTCAGAAGATTGAGGGCTTGACCCTGGGTCTCGATGCCCGGAACCTCACCGGTCTTCCTTCCGGCAGCTTCAAGCTCGACGGACGCGTGGCCGGCAAACCCGCGACCGGTGGCGGCGCCTTCGCGCTGGCCGACCAGGGCGCCGCGCGGCTGGATGATCTTGACCTCGCCATCGGCTCCGTGACGGCGCGCGGCCATGTGGCGCGCCAGGCGGACGGCCTTTTCGGCGGCCAGCTGGCGGTGGCGGCGGGCAACCTTGCGGACCTCTCGGCCCTGGCTCTGACGGAGCTGGCCGGCAAGCTCGATGCCCGGCTCGACCTCGGCACGGCCGATGGGCGCCAGACGGTGGCGGTGAACGCCACCGCCGACAATGTGCGCGCCGCCGGCCAGAGCGTGGGCGGGGCGCGGATCAACCTCACGGTCGCCGACCCCACGGGCCAGCCGGTTCTCGACGGCACGGTGAACCTCACCAATGTGGAGGCGGGCGTTTCCATTCCCCGCGCCTCGCTGCAGGCCCGCCGTGCGGGTCAGGGCAGCGCCCTGACCCTGGATGCGCAGGTAAACGGTGCGAATGTCGCGGCGACGGCTCAGCTCAACCATCAGGGCTCCACCTCCCGCGTCCGGCTGGATCGTTTCAGCGTGGCCCGTGGCGGCACTACGCTCGCCACCTCCGCGCCGGCTAATATCGCCATCGAGGGCGGTGAGGTGAGCATCGACCGGCTGGCGCTGGCGAGCCGAGGCGGCTCGGTGGCCGTGTCCGGGCGCGCAGGCAGCAGCCTCGATCTCAGTGTCGACTTGCGCAACCTGCCGCTGGCTTTGGCGGAGCTGGCCGCGCCGGGGCTCGGCCTCAACGGCACCGTAAGCGGCACCGCCCGCGTGCGCGGTTCGGCCGATCGGCCCGAGGGGCCCTATGACATCCAGGTCTCGCGCCTCAGCACGCCGGACCTCGCGAAGGCGGGCGCGGGCCCGTTCGATATCCGCTCCGCCGGTGCGCTCGGCGGTGGGCGGGTGACGACGCGCACCACCATTTCCGGGACGCATTTGTCCAATGTGGCCATCACCGGCTCGGCGCCGCTGGGGGCGGGGGACCTCGATCTTGCGTTGCGGGGTGGGGTGGATCTGCGCATCGCCAATGCGTCCCTTGCGGCCATGGGCAGCCAGCTCACCGGCAATGCCGCCATCGACGCCACCGTGCGCGGCACCGCCGCCGCACCGCGCGCCGGCGGCAGCGTGCGCATCAGTGGCGCCCGTTACAATGACGGCGTGAACGGCATCACCCTCGACCGCATTGAAGGGGTGATCGCCGGCACGGATCGCTCGGTGACGGTGAATTCCCTCACCGCGCGCACCCCCAATGGCGGCAGCCTTTCGGCGCGCGGCTCGGTGGGCCTTGACCCCGCGGCCAATTTCCCCGGCCGGGTCGAGGTGACGATGGAGAATGCGGGCCTCGTGAACAGCGAGCTGATCCGCCTCGTGACCGAAGGGCGCATCGCGGTTGAAGGCCAGTTCACCAACGATCCCCACGTGACGGGCCGCATCAACATCCGCGCCATGGACGTCAACATTGCCGAGCGCATGCCCGGCGGCGTGCAGTCCATGCCGGTGCGCAATGTGAACGATCGGCGCGGCCGCGATGCCGCACGCATGGCGCCGCCGCCCGCGCGGCGTGAGCGGGGCGGTGCGAGCGGCGGCATCACCCTCGATCTCACCGTGGCGGCGCAGAACAACATTTTCGTGCGCGGCATGGGCATGGAGGCCGAGCTTGGCGGAGAGCTGCATGTGAGCGGCACCAGCCGGGCGCCGGTGACCCAGGGTGGCTTCGACATGCGGCGCGGCCGGTTCGACATTCTGGGCAAGCGCCTTACCTTCACCCGGGGCAAAATCACCTTTTCCGGCAACACCGATCCCGATCTCGACTTCATCGCCGAGACCACGGCGAACGACATCACTGCCCGCATTCTGGTGACGGGCCCCGCCTCGCAGCCGGAGATCACGTTCACCTCGGAACCGACCCTGCCGCAGGACGAGGTGCTGGCGCGCCTGCTGTTCGGCCGCAACGCCGGCTCCCTTACGGCCGCGCAGTCGCTCCAGATCGCGCAGACCATCGCCCAGTTTTCCGGCGGCGGGAGCGTGCTGGACCAAATGCGCCGTTCGCTCGGCATGGACAGCCTGGACGTGGGCACCAACGCAGCGGGAACCGGCGGGCAGGTGGGTCTTGGCCGCCGCATCAACAACAACATCTATATGGGCGTGCGCCAGGGCACGACGCCCAATTCCAGCCAGGTGACCGTGGATGTGGATGTGACCAAGAATATCCGCCTGCAGGGCGCCACGGGCGCCGATGGCAACACTTCAGTCGGTATCGGCGCACAGTGGGATTACTGAACCGTGGCGGGTATATTCGAGTATTTCCACTAAAGCGCGCGCGAACTGCGGCGGTTGGCCGCGGCCCTTGCGCGCCAGAAACGCCCCTTATGGCCTGCCGGTTGGTAAGGGTATACGGCCCAGCGGCCACGCCCCGCCGCCACGGGGCCGACCCCGTGTGAGGCGTGTCGTCGCGGCATGGGTCAGTGCAGCTGAAGGGCGCCGAGGCTCGACGCGGCAAGGCAATCCAGCCTGATGGTGCTGGAGAGCGCGAGGGCCGTGCTATTGCCGGCTTCCATCGGTGGTTGTATGGCACCATACCAGGCAATGGGTGCACAGGTGAGATAGCACCCGTCAGCGCCCAGGGGATAGATGCCAACCCCTGCTGCGTGCTCACTTTCCGTCTCTGCGATGTCGACGGCTAGATCGTGATCGAAGCAGATGGTTTCCGCCTGTCTCGCCCACATCCCATCGTCAGAGAGGGCGAAGGGGACGACGAGGTAAGCACAGGCTTTGCCGCGCCACGGCATTTCCAGAATCCTTGCGAACGCGTTTGGCGTGCCCCCAAAACCGCCCGAGAATTTCCGCAACCTGAAAGACCTTACGCGGTGAATGCCGGAGGCGCTACTGTTGCTTGTGGGCATCGCGTGAGTTGTTGGCGGAGGCGACGGGGCGGTATGGGGGCTGTAGTCGTTTCCAATGCGGTGCTGCTGGTGGTGGCGGCGCTGCTCGTGGCGGGCACCCTTTCCAGCCTGCTCGCGGCACGCTTCGGGGCGCCCATCCTGCTGCTGTTCCTGCTGGTGGGGGTGCTGGCGGGGGAAGGCGGGCCCGGCGGCATCCACTTCGACGATTATTGGGCCACCTACATGGTGGGGTCGGCGGCGCTGGCCGTGATCCTGTTCGATGGCGGCCTGCGCATGCGCATGGGGGCGATGCGCGGCGCCGTGGCGCCCGCGGTGACCCTTGCCACGGTGGGGGTGGTGCTGACTGCGGCGCTGGTGGGGCTGGTGGCCGCTCCGCTGCTCAACCTGTCGCTCATGGAAGGCTTTCTGGTGGGCGCCATCGTGGCCTCAACGGATGCCGCGGCCGTGTTCTTCCTCATGCATGCGCAGGGGCTGCATCTCGGCCGGCGCGTGGGATCGGTGATCGAGCTGGAATCGGCCACCAACGATCCCGCGGCCGTGTTCCTCACGGTGCTGCTGGTTGAACTGCTGTCGTCCAACCTGTCCGATCCGGGCTTCATGATGCTGCTGGGGGTCGGGCGCGAGCTGGCCGTGGGCACGGCCTTCGGCGTGGCCGGCGGGCTGTTGCTGACGGCGCTTATGAACCGGCTGGATCTGCCGGCGGGGCTTCATCCGGTGTTGGCGGTTGCGGTTGCGGTGCTGCTGTTCGCGCTCACCGCGCTGCTGCACGGCTCGGGCTTCCTGGCCGTGTTCCTGGCGGGCTTCGTCATGGGCAACCGGCCGGTGCGGGCCATCGCGCCCATCACCAGCTTCCTGAATGCCGTGACCTGGGTCTGCCAGATCGTGATGTTCGTAATGCTCGGGCTGCTCGTCTCGCCGCAGAAGATCCTGGAATATGCCCTGCCGGCGCTGGGGGTTGCGGCCTTCCTCATCCTGGTGGGCCGGCCGGTGGCCGTGTTCGCGTGCCTCACGCCGTTCCGTTTTTCGCTGAAGGAGAAGGCGTTCGTCTCCTGGGCGGGGCTGCGCGGGGCGGTGTCCATCTTCCTTGCCACCATTCCCATGCTGGCGCACCTGCCCCAAGCGGAAGTCTATTTCAACGTGGCCTTCGCCGTGGTGCTGGTGTCGCTGGTGCTGCACGGCTGGACCATGGTCGTGGCCGCGCGACGGTCGGGCGTGGCGCTGTCCGATCCGGTGCCGTCGGCGCGACGTTTCGAGATCGACCTTCCCGGGCAGATGGACGTGGAGCTGGTGGCCTATCCGGTGGCGGAGGGGGCGCCGGTGAGCACGCCCGGCACGCTGCCCGCCTGGGCGCGGCTGATGATGGTGGTGCGCGGCGGGCAGACGCTGACCCCCGAGGCGGCGGGCGCCATGCGCGCGGGCGACTATGCCTATGTCCTGGCGCCGCCGCAGCGCGTGCACGGGCTCGACCGCTTGTTCCGGCCTCGCGAGGCGGTGGTGGTGAGCAATGTGGCCGCCTTCCCCTTTGTCGGCGAGGTGCGGCTCGGGGACCTGGCGGGGCTCTATGGATTGCCGGTGCCGCAGGAAGAATGGAATCTGTCCATTGCCGACGCTTTTGCGGATCGGGCCGGCGACCGGGTGGCCCCTGGCATGCACATTACCTATGGACGGGCCGTGATCGAGGTGCGCGACGTGGATGACGGGCGCGCCACCTGGGCGGTGCTGCGGCTGGAGAGCAGCCGGCTGAAGCGTGGCCTGCGCTGGCTGCGCCGCCTGCTGGGTCTGCCCGAGCAGGAGGCCGAGGAGGATTGAGGCGACTGCTCCGACCGTCGACTAAAGCTGCGGGCGCTCTTCACGCCAAGGTGTTGTCCAACCGGCGCGGGGAGGGGCCGCGGTGCCTGGCGCGTTTGCGAAACGGCAAGCCGGTGGCGGCCATCTTGCCGCCGCGGGGCGCGGGCAGAACGGCGCCGTGACGGTGGGAGGTGATCCATGCGACTGTTCATGCGTCGGCGGGGCGAGGCGGATTCCACGCGCGACGCGGCGAGGGCCCTTGCGGACCGGGTGCGCGCGGTGCTGCAGCTGGAGGAGGCGGCGACCGTTTCCGTTTCCGAGATCTCCTGCGGGGACCCGGCCTGTGGCGGCGCCGAGACGGTGGTGCTGGTGATGCGTCCCGGCCGGCGCACCGAGGCGGCGAAGGTGCTGTGCCCCATGGCCCAGGTGACCGAAGAGGCGCTGCTGGCGGCGCTGAAGCCGCTGGAGGGCCCCGAACGGGGGCAGTGAGCCGCGCCGCGCGGCGGATCGATGGCCGAGGCCCTTTCGTTGCCCCGGTGAAGGGTCTAAACGGCATGCGGCCGGCGCCGCCGGGGCTCCGTTCCTCTGAAGACGATGCTTCCATGACCTCTTCTGTTCCGCTGCGTCCGCTCAACGCCATCTATTCGGCTCTGCCCACCACCATCTTCGAGGTGATGTCGCAGCTCGCCCGCACCCACGATGCGGTGAATCTGGGCCAGGGCTTTCCGGACGATCCCGGCCCCCTCGACGTGCGCGAGAAGGCGGCCGATGCCGTGTTGAACGGCTGGAACCAGTATCCGTCCATGATGGGCCTGCCGGAGCTGAGGCAGGCCGCCGCCGCCCATTTCAAGCACTGGCAGGGCCTCGATCTCGACCCGGACACCGAGGTGATGGTGACCTCCGGCGCCACCGAGGCGCTGGCGGCCGCCCTTTTCGCCCTCATCGAGCCGGGCGACGAAGTGGTGCTGTTCCAGCCGCTGTATGATGCCTACCTGCCGCTGGTGCAGCGGGCGGGCGGCATCGCCAAGCTGGTGCGCCTGGAGCCGCCTTACTGGACCATCACCCAGGAGAAGCTGGAGGCGGCCTTCTCCAACCGCACCAAGCTGGTGCTGCTCAACAATCCGCAAAACCCCACCGGCACCGTGCATTCCCGCGAGGAGCTGCAGCTGCTGGCGGATTTCTGCCTGCGCTATGGCGCCTATGCGGTGTGCGACGAGGTGTGGGAGCACATCGTGTTCGACGGCCTGCGCTTCGAGCCGCTGATGGCGCTGGAGGGCATGCGCGATCGCACCGTGAAGATCTCCTCCGCCGGCAAGATCTTCGGCATGACGGGGTGGAAGGTGGGCCTGGTGTTCGCCGCCCCGGCGCTCATGAAGGTGGTGTCCAAGGCCCATCAGTTCCTCACCTTCACCACGCCGCCCAACCTCCAGGCGGCGGTGGCCTACGGGCTCGGCAAGGACGACGCCTATTTCAACACCATGCGGGCGGGCCTCCAGCGCTCCCGCGATCGGCTGACGGAAGGGCTGAGCAAGCTCGGCTTCCGGGTGCTGCCGGCGGCAGGCACCTACTTTCTCACCGTGGATCTTTCCGCCCACACCAATGCGCCCGACGATGAGGCGTTCTGCCTGGATCTGGTGAAGAGCCACAAGGTGGCCGCCATTCCGGTCTCGGCCTTCTACGCGCAGGATGCGGTGAAAAGCGTGGTGCGCTTCTGCTTCGCCAAGAATGACGCGACCCTGGACAAGGCCCTGGAGCGGCTCTCGCATCTGCGCCTGAGGGCCTGATTTCGCGGCGGATGGTAGGATAGGGTGTGGCGGCGGCGTCACGCCGCGCATTTGCCTTCAAATCTGTCCAAACCGTAATTGGACGCGCTGGTGCAACTGGCGTTGCATCGCAGCGACTTCACGGCCGGCGCGGCGGCGGGCGAGATTGAGGATGGCATGACGAGCGAAGGGCGAAGGCGCGGCGGGCGGGTCGTGGTGGCCATCGCCTGCCTGGCGGCGGCCGGTGCGGGGGTCTGGGCGTGGCAGCAGAAGCCTTGGGCCGCGAAGCCCCCGGCGGCCGCGGCGCAGGCGCAGCCCCGCGCGGCCGCGGTGCTGGCGGCAAAGGCGGCGCGCAAGCCCATGCCCGTGCGCGTGGAGGCCCTCGGCACCGTGGAAGCCATGGTGACCGTGCCCATCCGCTCCCGCGTGGCGGCGGAGGTGGACAAGGTGGGCTTCGCGGACGGCGCGGTGGTGGCGGCCGGCGACCTGCTGTTCGAACTCGATTCCCGCGTCATCGATGCGCAGATCCGCCAGGCGGAGGCGACGCTGGCGAAGGACCAGGCCCAGCTGGTGAAGGTCCAGCGCGACGTGGAGCGCTATTCCGGCCTCGCCACCCGCAACGCGGTGTCCCAGGTGCAGGTGGACGATGCCCGCACCACGGCCGACATGCAGAAGGCGACCGTGGACCAGGACGAGGCGAACCTGCATTCGCTCCAGGTGCAGCGCGGCTATTACGAGATCCGCTCGCCGGTCAGCGGCCGCATCGGCGTATCGGCGGTGCGCGCCGGCGCGGTCATCAAGGTGGACGACACCCTGGCCACCGTGCGCCAGCTCAAGCCCATCTACGTCACCTTCGGCCTGCCCGAGCGCTATCTGGCCGAGCTGCGCCGGGAGAAGGACGCCAGCGTTGCCATCACCCTTCAGGGCTCGGGCGAGACCATTGCCGGCGGCAAGGTGGCGGTAATCGACAATACGGTCGATCCGCAGACGGGAACCATCGCCGTGCGCGCCCTATTCGAGAATGCGGACGAGCGCCTGTGGCCCGGCACGCTTGGCGCCGTCACCGTGACCCTGCGCGTGGAGGCCGACCGGGTGGCCATTCCCAGCGAGGCCATTCAGATGGGGCAGGACGGCTCCTTCGTGTTCCTGGTGGAAGACGGCGTCGCCCGTGTGCGGCCGGTGGCGGTGGCCCGCACCGTGGATGGGGAGGCGGTGATTTCCAAGGGCCTCGAGGGCGGCGAGACGGTGGTCACCGATGGCCAGCTGGCTCTGCGCAATGGCACGCCCGTGAGCATCAAAAGCGTGCCCACCGCGGCCACGGGGAGCTGAGGCGATGCTGGCCGAACTGTGTATCCGCCGGCCGGTGATGACCACGCTGATGATGCTGGCGCTGGTGGTGGCGGGCCTGTTCGCCTATCGCCAGCTTCCCGTGGCGGCGCTGCCCCGAGTGGACTTTCCCACCATCACCGTCACCGCGACCCTGCCCGGCGCCAGCCCGGAAACCATGGCGACGGCGGTGGCCACGCCCATCGAACGGCAGCTCGCCACAATCGCGGGCATCTCCTCGCTCACCTCGTCGAGCACCCAGGGCTCGACCTCCATCACCATTCAGTTCGACCTCAACCGCGATATCGACAATGCGGCCCTCGACGTGCAGTCCGCCCTTTCGGTGGCGCAGCGCCAGCTGCCGGACGAGATGACCACGCCGCCGAGCTTCCGCAAGGTCAATCCAGCCGATGCGCCGGTGATCCTGCTGGCCATCTCCTCGGCCACGCTGCCGCTCTCGGCGGTGAATGAATATGCCGACACCCTGATTGGCCAGCAGATTTCCCAGCTGCCGGGCGTGGCGCAGGTGCAGATCTATGGCAGCCAGAAATATGCCGTGCGGATCCGCGTGGACCCGGCAGCCGCGGCGGCGCGCAATATTTCGGCGGCGGATATCCAGGGGGCGGTGCAGGCGGCGGCGTCCAACACGCCCATCGGTGTGCTCTCCGGCCCCAAGCAGACCTTCACCATCGACATGGGCACGCCCAGCGCCAGCGCGGACCATTTCCGCCGGCTGGTGGTGGCCTGGCGCAATGGCGCGCCGGTGCGGCTCGACGAGATCGCCCGCGTCACCGACGGGGTGGAGAACGAGCGGGTGGCGAGCTGGTTCAACGACGACCGCTCCATCATCGTCGCCGTGGTGCGCCAGCCCGACGCCAATACGGTGGCGGTGGTGGACGAGGTGAAGGCCCACCTGCCGGCCTTCCGCGCGCAGCTGCCCGCCTCGGTGGACATCAATGTGCTCATGGACCGTTCCGTCTCCATCCGGGAGGCGGTGGCGGATGTGCAGAAGACCCTGTTCGAGGCCATCGTGCTGGTGGTGCTCGTAATCTTCCTGTTCCTGCGGAATGTGCGCGCCACCATCGTGCCGTCGTTGACGCTGCCGCTTTCCATCATCGCCACCTTCGCGGCCATGTGGCTGTTCGGCTTCTCCATCAACAACATGACGCTGCTGGCGCTGACCTTGTGCGTCGGCTTCGTGGTGGATGACGCCATCGTGGTGCTGGAGAACATCTACCGCCACATCGAGAGCGGCATGACACCCTTCCGCGCCGCCATACTGGGCTCGCGGGAGATCGGATTCACCATCATTTCCATGACGTTGTCGCTGGTGGCCGTGTTCATTCCGGTGCTGTTCATGGGCGGCGTGGTGGGGCGCATCTTCCGGGAATTCGCGGTCACCATCTCGGTGGCCATCCTGGTTTCCGGCTTCGTCTCGCTCACGCTCACGCCCATGCTATGCGCCCGCGTGTTCCAGGCGCCCGATCACGAGCGGCAGCCGAACCTGTTCTTCCGCCTGACCGAGCGCATGTTCGAGGCCTGGCTCGGGGCCTATCGGGTGGCGCTGGATGCGGTGCTGCGGCACCGTTTTCTGATGCTGCTGGTGACGTTCGCCACCGTGGGCCTTTCCGCCTATCTCTACGTCATCATCCCCAAGGGCTTCTTTCCGCAGGAGGATAACGGCTTCATCACCGGCACGGTGGAGGCGGCCACAGATACCTCGTTCGACGCCATGGTCGAGCGGCAGAAGCGGGTGGCGGAGGCGGTGCGGGCGGACCCCAACGTGGTCTATCTGGTCTCCACGGCGGGCGCGACCGGCTCAAGCCGCACCACCAATACGGGCCGCCTGTTCATTGCGCTGAAGCCGCGTGATGAGCGCACCCTGTCCGCCAACGGCGTCATCCAGGAGCTGCGCAAGCGGGTGGCGCAGGTGCCCGGCGTGCGGGTGTTTTTCCAGCCGGTGCAGAACATTTCCGTGGGCGGGGTGCAGTCCAAGAGCCAGTATCAGTTCACCTTGCAGAGTTCCGACTCCAAGACGCTCTACGAGGTGGCGCCGCGCATGGAGGCGGCCATCGCCAAGCTGCCGGGTCTGCGCGACGTGACCAGCGATCTGCAGATCACCAGCCCCCAGCTCACCATCGATCTGGACAAGGACAAGGCCGCCGCCCTCGGCATCACCGAGCAGATGCTGCGCGATGCCCTCTACACCCAGTTCGGCACCCGCCAGGTGGCCACCCTCTACACCGATACCAACCAGTACGCGATCATCGCCGAGGTGCAGCCGCGCTTCCAGAGGGATGCGGCCGACCTGTCCCGCGTCTATCTGCGCACCGCCTCGGGCACGGTGGTGCCGCTGGAGACGGTAGCCGACATTCGCCGCACGGTGGGGCCGCTCCAGGTGGCCCACCAGCAGCAGCAGCCTTCCGTCACCATCTCCTTCAATCTCGCGCCCGGCACCTCGCTGGGGCAGGCGGTGACGGAAATCCAGAAGGCGACCCAGGAGGCGGGGCTGCCCGCAAGCATCATCACCGGCTTCCAGGGCACGGCTCAGGTGTTCCAGGACGCGGTCGGCAATCAGGTGCTGCTCATCCTGGCGGCGGTGCTGGTCATCTACATGGTGCTGGGGGTGCTCTATGAGAGCTTCGTGCACCCACTCACCATCCTGTCGGGCCTGCCGTCGGCGGGCATTGGGGCGCTTATCACCCTGATGGTGGCGGGCATGGAGCTTTCGGTCATCGCCATCATCGGCATCATCATGCTGGTCGGCATCGTGAAGAAGAATGCCATCATGATGATCGACGTGGCCCTGGAGCGCAGGCGCGCCGGGCTTCCGGCCCAGGAGGCCATCCGCACTGCGGCTTTGCTGCGCTTCCGCCCCATCATGATGACGACGCTGGCCGCCATCTTCGGTGTGCTGCCCATCGCGCTCGGGGCAGGGGCGGGCTCGGAGCTGCGCCAGCCCTTGGGCGTGGCGGTGGTGGGCGGCCTGCTGGTGTCCCAGCTGCTCACCCTGTTCATCACGCCGGTGGTCTATCTCTATCTCGACCGGCTGGACCAGGTGGTGCACTACGCCATTTCCGGCCGCCACCAGGAGGAGGAGGCGGCGGAGGACGCGGCCCGCGAGGCCAGCGCCCTGCCGCCAAAGCCCCGCGCGGCAGCGGAATAACGCGCCTCCGGGCGGAAGCAGGCCAATGCCGCCGCGCGTCGTCACCACCACGGCGGCGGCCAGTGGGCCGCGCCTCAGAAGCGCTCCGGAACCACGCGCATGGGGCGGTCGGAGGGCGCGTAGCCGTGGGGCTTGTCGCGCTTGGGTAGCTTCACCGTCTCCCGCGGGAGTTCCTCATAGGGAATCTTCGACAGCAGGTGGGAGATGATGTTCAGCCGGGTCCGCTTCTTGTCGTCCGATTGCACCACGTACCAGGGTGCCCATTCCGTATCGGTGGCGGCGAACATCTCGTCGCGGGCGCGGGAATATTCATACCAGCGGGAATAGGATTCCAGATCCATGGGCGAGAGCTTCCAGACCTTGCGCGGGTCGTCGATGCGGCTCTCCATGCGCCGGGTCTGCTCCTCCTCCGACACCTCCAGCCAGTATTTCAGCAGGATGATGCCGGATTCGACCATGGCCTTTTCCACCAGCGGCGTGCCCATGAGGAATTTCTGCGCCTGCTCTTCGGTGCAGAAGCCCATCACCCGCTCGACCCCGGCGCGATTGTACCAGGAACGGTCGAAGATCATGATCTCGCCCGCTGCAGGGAAGTAGGGGACATAGCGCTGGATGAACATCTGGGATTTTTCCCGCTCGGTGGGCGGGGGCAGGGCGATCACGCGGAAGATGCGCGGGCTGACACGCTCCATGATGGCCTTGATGACGCCGCCCTTGCCGGCGCCATCGCGTCCCTCGAAGACGACGCAGACCTTCGCGCCCGTCTGCTTCGCCCACAGCTGAAGCTTCACCAGCTCCGCGTGGAGCTCCTTCAGCCGGGCCTCATAGGCCTTGCGTTTCATGGGGGTAGCCGCGCCGTCCTCGGACATTTCGGGGGCGGGACTGGCGAGGTCCGCCGCCGCTCTGTCGGCCTTGTGGCCGCCGCTTTTGTTCTTCTTGCCCATGACGGTGCCTCCCGCGCCGATGCCTGATGGAAACACGCCCCGGCCAGCGGTGCCGGCCGGGGGCTTCGTGGTCGCGCGCTGTCAGGCCCAGCTGAGGAAGAAGCCCACGTCGCCGGGCATGCCGTTCGGCCAATCCACGATCATCGCCTTCAGCTTGTAATGCGCGGGCCGCAGATGGTCCCGCCACAGCTCGAACGCCTGGCGCGGCCGGCCGGTGAGGGTGTCGGGCCAGCCTTCCTCCGCATTGTTGATGGCGCGCCCCTTGTCGGTGCACAGGGTGTTGGGAAAGCGCATCACCATGATCTCGGTCTCGCCCCGCTGGGCGGCGATCTTCATCTTGCTGATGAGGCTCTCGGCGATGGCGTGCAGCACCTCGGGGTTGAGGTCGAGGGGCGTGGACAGCGTCTTCACCAGCGCGGCGCGCGCCTGCTCTTCGCGATCCATGGCGGCGAGCTCCTTGCTGAGCTTCGCCTGCTCCAGCTCCTGCATGTAGGTCCGCAAGTCATCGGCCGACATGAAGCTTTCGTCGCCCAGAGTGGCATGCTGCTCGGGGGCTGCTGCGGTCATGACATGATCCTTCTGACGCAAGGTGAACAAAGCACTGCACGTTCATCCTGGAGCATCCGCACGACGTCCGCTTTACGGCATGTCAAGCATCCGCGATGCGGCAATGCGGTATTGCGCGCCGCTGTTCCGGCTTGTGGAGGTTTTATTGTACCGAACAATGAAGAGCGCTGCCGCAGAGGCGGGTGGCCGGAAGAGCCTTGCCGTAGGAATTTCGATCATTTGCGCGGTCCCCAGCGATTTTTAGAGGCTCCCGATAGGCTTTCGCGAATCTGAACGTCCAACTGTACTTCCAGATAACTGCAGCATGGAAGACCATCGCGTGTCGGGGTCAAGGGGCGCCGTCGCGCGCTCGCGCGGTGGTGATGAGGCGCTGCGCCTTCCAGCTCGCGTGGCGCCGCGCTGGAGTGGCATTTTTGCCACCACCGGAGGGCCCGGCGCGGCTAAATTTTATAACCCCCATGCTCTTGTGGGGGATCAGTTGATTCGGGCGCGTCCCGGTCCCATTCGAGACGGAAACCGACGGCAGCCCCCGAGGGGCGCGACGGTCACGGATGGACCGCGGTGCGAAGGTCTCGTCGAGGTGTTCCATGGTGGCGTTGGGGCGGGGTCTTCTCACGGCATGTCTTGCGTCGGTCGCGCTCGGGTGCGCGAGCGGGGCCATGGCGGCGGATGTGACGATCGGGAATGGAACGGCGCAGCCCGCCACCACTGAGGATTGGTACGTCACCATCGGCATTTCCGGGCGGGTCGAGCCGGATTATCCGGGCGCCGACAGTTATGCCATCAGGCCGCGCGGCATCTTCTCCATCGCCAAGGCGAGCCAGCTCAACGTTTTCCGGAGTGTGGACGACAACCCCTCCATCGCGTTCTTCGATACCGGCGCGTTCCGCATCGGTGCCGTGGGCAAGCTGGATTGGGGGCGCGACGAAGACGCCTCCGATCGCCTGACCGGTCTCGGCGACATCGGCATGGGCGTGGAGGGGGGCGGCTTCGCCGAGTGGTATCCGTTCGACTGGCTGCGCCTGCGCGCCGAGCTGCGCTATGGCGTCGGCGGCTTTTCCGGCTTCACCGGCGATTTGGCGGCGGACGCCATCTACACCATGGACCGCTGGCGCTTCGCCGTGGGCCCGCGCCTTTCCTATGCCGGCTCCGGCTATATGAGCAGCTATTTCGGTATCACGCCGGTCCAGTCGCTCACCGCGACGCTGCTGGGCAATCCGCTGCCGGTCTATGACGCGGGCGCGGGATTCGATCTGGTGGGGGTGACGGGCCAGCTCACCTATAACTTCCGCAACGGCTTCGAGGCCGGCGTGTATGGCGGCTACGGCTACCTGCTGGGCGATGCCGCATCCTCGCCGCTGACCAGCGACAAGAACCAGTTCCGCACCGGCATTTCGCTGAGCTACACCTTCAACATCGGCAAGTCCTGGTGGTGACTGTTCTCCCGCGTGGAGAGACTTCACTCCGGGCTTGACGGTCGGCGGACGGTATCCGGACGGCTGTCTCAAGGCCGGCCGTTTTTGATGGGCCGGGCGATGGAGCGTGGATGGGGCGGACGCTTGCGCTGTAAGGCGCAGCCGGCGCCCGCGTCCAGATTCGGCTGCTCACCCGCACCCGGTGGGCTCAGGCCCCGCGGCAAGGGCGCTGGCCCAGTGGATGCCTGAAGACCGGCCGCGACCGGTGGGGGCCTTTCAGCGATCGGAAACCGATTCGCACGAAGAAGCCGCGCTAAATCAGCAAAGCATATGCCTTCCCTTTCGCCATGGAGCGGAGGAAACGCTCTACGTTCCGCTGGAAGCTGTCTGCGATCCAAAGACCGCGGCGAGCCAATTGCGGCTGCGAGCCAAGGCGAGGGGGGAGGGCGAGGCGGAAGGACGAGGGGCCTCCCCCTCCTTCAGTTCATTGAGCTCACGTGCCGTGTCCGCGCGGGCCGGCTTCCCCTTGGCGCGGGCGGGCTCTAGCTGCCCCGTTGGCCCGAGGCGCCGTCACCGTCTGGTGCGTTATCGCCGTCGCGCTCACCACGGTGGGCGGCTCCATAGCCGAGGATGATGGCGCCGCCTGCGGCCGCAGCAGCGCCCGCGCTGCTGCTGGCCGCTTCGGCGGAGGCGGGGGCCTCGCCCGAATCGATTTCTCGGGCCAGCCCGAAATCCGAAGGGGGCTCGGAACTCGCCGGAGGTATCGCCGGCTTTACGGAAGCCACAGCCTCGCGCCGGTCCGGCGCGCGACGACGGTGCACCAAGGCGAAGAACAGCGCGATGGGCACCAGCGCGACCAGCAGCGGCAGAATGATGGAAACGTCCACGATCAGCGGGCCTCGCGGCGTGCCAGGAAGGCCAGTCGCTCGAACAGGTGCACGTCCTGCTCGTTCTTCAGGAGCGCGCCGTGGAGCGGCGGGATGGACTTGCGCAGGTCCTGCTCGCGCAGCGTGTCGGCCTCCACGTCCTCGGCCAGCAGCAGCTTGAGCCAGTCGATAAGCTCAGAGGTGGACGGCTTCTTCTTCAGGCCGGGCACGTCCCGCAGGTCGTAGAAGAGCCGCAGCGCCTCACTCACCAGCCGCTGCTTGATGCCGGGAAAGTGGACCTCGACGATGGCGCGCATGGTCGCGGCATCGGGGAAGCGGATGTAGTGGAAGAAGCAGCGGCGCAGGAAGGCATCCGGCAACTCCTTCTCGTTGTTGGAGGTAATGATCACCACGGGCCGCTGGCGCGCCTTCACCTGCTCTCCGGTCTCGTAGACGTGGAACTCCATGCGGTCGAGTTCCTGCAGCAGGTCGTTGGGAAACTCGATGTCGGCCTTGTCCACTTCGTCGATGAGCAGCACCGGCCGCTGTTCGGCGGAGAAGGCGGTCCACAGCTTGCCCTTGCGGATGTAGTTGGCGATGTCGTGCACCTTCGGGTCGCCCAGCTGGCTGTCGCGCAGGCGGGCCACGGCGTCATATTCATAAAGGCCCTGCTGGGCCTTTGTGGTGCTTTTCACATGCCATTCGATGAGCGGGGCACCGAGCGCCTGCGCCACCTCCTGGGCCAGCACGGTCTTGCCGGTGCCGGGCTCGCCCTTCACCAGCAGCGGGCGCTCCAGGACGATGGCGGCGTTGACCGCGATCTTGAGATCATCGGTTGCGACATAGCTGTCGGTGCCCTCGAAACGCATGGATGCTCACTTCCTTCTTCGGCCGACGACAGGGTTCCCGTGCGTTGCCGCACCCTGCGCGCTTCAGCCATGGGTTGCGGCTATCGGGCGCAGCCCGTGTCAACCCGAGTGCCCTGCGGCGGCTGCTGCGTCGCGGTAGGGTCGACACCCGCAGCCCCTTCGTCAAGTCCCGCGGAAGCGCGGAACCGTCATCGGAACCGCCAATGGTGGTTGTCGACGGCGGAGAGCGTGGATATAAGCGCGGCGACCTTGGAGCGTCATTCCTGCCGGGAAAGGTCGCCTCGCCGCGCTCGATGGTGGGAGGCCGCTCCAGTTCGTCGACGGGGCAGGCGAGGCCGCATCCGCCGGAGGCCGGGCGGCGGATCCTGCACCGCGGGGATCAACGACGCTTTTTTGAGGACACGGCTGATGTCGATCCAACTCGACGATGACTATCGGCCCCGCGAGGACGAGCCTTTCATGAATGACAGGCAGCGGGAATATTTCCGGCTGAAGCTGTTGAAGTGGAAGGACGACATCCTGCGGGAAGCGCGTGAAACCCTGCAGCACCTTCAAGACGAGAATCAGAACCATCCCGACCTTGCCGACCGCGCGTCGTCGGAGACCGATCGCTCCATTGAGCTTCGGGCCCGTGACCGTCAGCGCAAGCTGATCTCGAAAATCGATGCCGCCCTTCAGCGGATCGAGGACGGGAGCTACGGCTATTGCGAGGATACGGGTGATCCCATCTCGCTGAAGCGGCTGGAGGCTCGCCCCATCGCGACCCTTTCGGTCGAGGCGCAGGAGCGCCACGAGCGCCGCGAGCGGGTTTATCGCGACGATTAAGCGCCGTCCGGCGGTCCATCCGGGTTCCGGATGCTTCCGGGCAGGTTCGGTGGGCATCGTCCATCGGACGGGAATTGAAAAAGGCCGGCCCTTTTCGAGGGTCGGCCTTTTTCTTTGCTCGCTCGGCTGCGCGGCGGGGAAGGCGGCGATGCGCCTCCCCCGTTCATGCTCAGCGGGACGGCTTGCGTCCCAGAAGGGTCGCCATCTCCGCATCGAACTCATCGAGAAATGAGTCGTCCATGTTGATCGGCGATTCCGGTTCGGGTTGAGGCGCCTTGACCTCGGGCTCCATCTTCGGAAGCACGTTCACCAAAGGCGCAGCCTCGGTCCGACGGGCGCTGAGAAGCGGCTCACGCTTGGTCGGCGCGGCCGGCTCGGAAGTGCGGGCCGCGCGGTTCGCTGCGACCTCGGGGGCGGCGGGCGGAGGCTCCACGGTGCGTTGTTCACTGCGCCGGGTGGCACGCATCCAGCCATCGGCAAAAAGCTCCTTCGCCTGGGTGCGCGCCGCCGATTCCGTCGCCGGAGCCGAGTCCGTGGGGGCGTCGGAGATGAAGCGGGCATAGTCAGCCGGCTTCAGGGAGCGGGCCTTCGGATCGGCGCGCGGAACGACGGGCTCCACCGGCTGGCGGGGAGACAGCGGCAGCCGCGGCCGCTCAGGCTCGACCGGAACGCTGACTTCCGCAGTGGTGCCCTCAATGTCCTCCAGCAGGTCGGAAAGGGAGAGGCGCAGGCTGTCATCGGAGGGGCGCGAGAGGGCGGCATCGAGCCGCTGTGCCATCTCGCGAAGCCTGGGCTCCACGGGAGCCGGATGGGCGCTTTCGCCACCCGCCGTGCGCGCGGCAGGCGCGCGGGGCGCGCGCGCCGGCGGCGCCTCAGCAGGCGCCGGGGGGGCGGCCAGCTCATGCTCCTGCAGCGCGGCCGCCATCTCCGCTGCGATCTGGTCGGCCAGCTCCTGCTCGGCAGCTGCCTTCTCGGCAGCCGCGCGCTCAGCTGCGGCCTTCCGGGCTGCGGCTTCCTCCGCAGCAGCCTTCTCGGCAGCCGCGCGCTCAGCTGCGGCCTTCCGGGCCGCGGCTTCTTCCGCAGCTGCCTTCCGGGCTGCGGCTTCCTCCGCAGCTGCCTTCTCGGCGGCCGCGCGCTCGGCGGCGGCCTTCTGGGCTGCTGCCTTCTCCGCAGCGGCCTTCTCTACGGCTGCGCGTTCCGCTGCGGCCCTCTGGGCGGCCGCCTTCTCAGTCGCGGCCTTTTCAGCGGCAGCCTTCTCTGCGGCTAGCTTCTGAGCTGCCGCCTTTTCAGCAGCGGCCTTGTCCGCTGCGGCTTTCTCGGCTGCGGCACGCTCCGCCGCAGCTTTCTGGGCCGCAGCCTTCTGGGTCGCAGCCTTCTCCGCGGCCGCCTTCTCAGCCGCCGCGCGTTCCGCTGCAGCCTTTTGGGCGGCCGCCTTTTCGGGGGCGGCTTTCTCGGCCGCCGGAGCGTTTTGCTGAGCGCGGGTGACGGAATCAGGCTTTCCGGCGTCCTGGGTGATCTGCGCTGGCGCGGCGGTGGCGCGGCTCTCCCGGTCGCTGCCGAGCAGAAGGGCAAGTCCGCGCTGCGCCGCGTCGTCGGAGCGCTGCGGCTCCTTGCGGGCTGCGCCGTCAGCCGCCGGCTCCTCTTCCTCCATCAGCCGCTCGATTTCGCGCTGCAGACGGTCAACTCGATGCTCGACACGCCGAATGCTCTGAAGCGCGGCCTCCTTCCTGTCCTCCGGCACGGAGGGAAGGCGCTTACGCAGGGTCGCGCTCTGTGCCTTGCTGCGCGCCAGGGCTTCCGTGAGCTCGCCGAGGCGGCTGGGCGGCGACTCGGGCTCCTCGGGGGCGGCCGATGCCGGCTGCTGCGGGCGAGGAGGCGCGGGAGGAAGTTCCTTGACTGCTGGGGCTGCCTTGACCGGCGCCGGCGTGGGGCGAGCCGGGGCGACGGGCGGGGCTTCCGGGGCCGGTCGGGGCGGCGGAGCATAGCGCGCCGCTTGAGCGTCGTCCACAGGGGCGCCGAGCGCCGCCGCGACTGCGCTGGCGGCGAGTGCCTCCGGGCGAGGCGGCGTGGGGGGAAGCTGCGGGCTCTCCGCGCGCGGCGCGGCGATCGGCTGCCGGGCGGCGGGGGCCTGCCCGCCGTGCTGCGCTTCGCGCTCCATGGGCATGGCGGGACGCAGGCCGGTGGCAGCGACGTAGCTGCCGGTGATGTTCTGCTCGACCACCACGTCGTTGTTGCCGCCGGTGAGCACAAGGTGCTCCACATCGTCGCGCCGCACCAGCACGAGGCGGCGGCGGGGGTCGATGCTGATGGCGTCGACGATCGCGAGGCGAGGTCCGGCGCGGCCTCGCCCGGAAGCTCGTCCCGGCATGCCCCCGCTCAGCTTGCGCATCACCAGGATGGTGACGCCGAGCAAGGCGGCGATGACGATCAGGGAGATCGCCAACCGAACCGGAAGATCGAGCTCCGCGCCAAACAACTGCTGTAACATCACGCCTCCGTCGCGCAGCCTACGGGTATCGAGTCATAGCGGGCGGATGACTCTGCGTCTGCATGTTAGGGGTCACCCCTTAAGCTTTTGTTGATAATCATGGCAGGATTTCAGTCGGTGACGAATCTGCGCGTATGCATGAGCCGTCGCCGGGACGGTGACCGGTCGTTGCGACGCGGAAGCAGGAAGGGTTTGCGATGAGCAAGACGAATGCGGCAGCGCGCGCGCCGCGGTCCATGTCCCGGGGGCTTGGGGGCGACCCCTTGCGCATGGTGGCCGTGGCCGCGATGGCCTTGGTCGGCGGTATCGTGGCCACCCTGCTGTTCGCGGGGGCGTCCGGCTCGTTCCTGTCCGGCATCATCGGGGGGTTCGCGGCGTTCGGCGCCTTCTGGGCCGCCTCCATGGTCTGGCGCTCGTTCCGTGGCGAGCCCGCGCCGGTGGAAGCCAGCGGGCCGGTCGTGCTGGAGGCCTCGCCCGATGCCATGGCGGTGGTCGAGGATGGGGAGCGGGTGGTTGAGTCCAACCCCGCTTATTTGTCCCTGTGCCGCAGCGAGGGGCGCGAGCCGCCCAGCCCCGAACGGTTCCTGTCGCGGGTGCCCGGCACCCAGGCAGCCATGTCCGAGCTGCTCGGCGCGGTCGCGGACGGCAAGGCCTTCACGCGGCGCATCAGCTTCGATTCGGGAAGCGGCGGCCGTCAGCTTGAAATCTCCGTTCAGCCGCTCAAGAGCCGGCGACGCGTCCTGTGGTCGCTGCGCGTGATCGAGGCGCCGCCCGCCCCCGCGCCGGTAGCGTCGGTGCTGCCGACCGTGGAGGCGGTCGCCGAGCTCGCCCCGCTCGCGGCCCTGGACGACAAGACGGCTTCCGCGCTGCTGGAGGCGTGGGAGCGCGCGCCGGCCGGTGTCGCCCGCTTCGGACGTGATCGGGTGGTGCTGGCCAATGCCAGCCTCTGCCGCCTGCTCGGCTACGGCCTGGCCGAATGGCCGGCCGAGGGCATGGCGCTGCAGGAGGTCATCGCTCCGGCCTATGTGCCTGATCTGCGCGGCGCGCTCGGCCCCGGACGGGGGGCGGCGAGCCTTGAGCTGGACCTCACCCGCAAGGACGGGCGTCCGCTGGCGGTCTTCCTGCGCCTGGGCGTCAGCGACGCCGCCGGCGAGGCGACGGCGGTCATTCTTCCCCGTACGGTACTGCCCACCGTCGGTGTTGCCGCTCCTTCGGCGGGAGCCGCCGCGCCGGCCGCTGCCGCGCGCGTCGCGCCGGCGCCGGTCGTGCGGTCTGCGGAAGTTGGGGAGGCGTCGCCGCAGCCGGCCGCCGCCGCGCCGGGGCAGGCGCCGGCCCGCGCCGATGTGGATCGTTTCTTCCTGCGCGCTCCGGTGGCTCTGGCGCTGCTGGATGCCCAAGGCCGCATCCGGGCCGCCAACGCGGCTTTCGCCCGGCTGTTCGGCGCCGAGGCGGCCACCGCCGGCCAGCCGTTGCGCGCGGTGATTTCCGAGCGCGACGCGGCGGCTGTGGACGGCTTCCTGGGCGCGGCGCGCTCGGGCACCCAGCCCTCGGGCCCCTGTGACGTCACGGCGACCGGCGCGGGCGGCCGCTCTGCCCGCCTCTACGCGGCACCGCTCGGCGGCGCTGACGCGAGCGGTGGCGATATCGCGCTGTGCGCCATCGATACCTCTGAGCAGAAGGCGCTGGAGGCGCAATTCGCCCAATCCCAGCGGCTGCAGGCGGTGGGGCACCTCGCCGGCGGTGTGGCGCACGATTTCAACAACGTGCTCACCGCCATCATCGGCTATTGCGACCTGCTGCTGGCCAAGCACCGGCCGAGCGATCCGTCCTTCCCGGACATCATGCAGATCAAGCAGAACGCAAACCGGGCGGCGGCCCTGGTGCGCCAGCTGCTCGCCTTCTCCCGGCGCCAGACGCTGCGGCCCCAGGCGGTGGAGCTCACCGACGTGATCTCCGACGTGTCGGAGCTGCTGCGCCGTCTCATCGGCGAGCGCATCACCCTCGACGTGCAGCACGCCCGTGACCTGTGGCCGGTGAAGGTCGACGTGAACCAGTTCGAGCAGGTGATCGTGAACCTGGTGGTGAACGCCCGCGACGCCATGCCGGACGGGGGCACGCTGACCCTGCGCACCGCCAATGTTCCGGAAAGCGCCTGCGCGGCCTATGGCGCCGGCAACCTCACGCCGGCCGATTATGTGGTGGTGGAGGTGGAGGATACCGGCACCGGAATCCCGCCCGAAATCATCGACAAGATCTTCGAGCCCTTCTTCTCCACCAAGGAAGTGGGCAAGGGCACCGGGCTCGGCCTGTCCACCGTCTATGGCATCGTCCAGCAGACCGGCGGCACCATTCTCGCCGCCAGCGAGATGGGCAAGGGCACCGTGTTCCGCGTGTTCCTGCCGCGCTATGTGCCCTCCGCCGAGCCGGAGCCCCAGCGGCCCGCCGAGCCCGAGGTGAAGATGGGTGATTCCACCGGGCAGGGCCGCATCCTGCTGGTGGAGGACGAGGATGCGGTGCGCGCCTTCGCCAGCCGCGCCCTCTCCGCCCGGGGATATGAGGTGCTCACCGCCGCCAGCGGCGTCGAGGCCCTCGAGCTGCTGGAAAAGGGCGAGCAGTCCGGCGCGCGTCCTGTCGATCTGGTGATCTCCGACGTGGTGATGCCGGAGATGGACGGCCCGAGCCTGCTGAAGGAGCTGCGGGCCCGCGATCCGGGTATGAAGGTGATCTTCATCTCGGGCTATGCGGAGGAGGCCTTCGCGCGCAACCTTCCGCCCTCCGAGCACTTCGCCTTCCTGCCGAAGCCGTTCTCGCTGAAGCAGCTGGTGGCGGCCGTCAACACCGCCCTGCGCGGAGGGGAGTGAGGGCGCGCGCGGCGCGTTCCGGTGCCGCCGGCGGGGCGCTTTTGCGTCCGGCTGGCGGAGGTGCCTGAAAACTGCCACGCAGCCAGCAATTTGCTGTCCAAATCCGCTGCAACTTCTTCTAATCTCCATGCGGTTGGGGAAATTGGGAGGCGGCAGATGAGGCAGCGCAAGCACAAAGGCGGGGCGGCGGGGCCGCCGCTCAAAAGTGACGGGCCGGCTGGCTGGTCACGGCTTGCCGTGGCTCTGGTGTTCGGCTGGTCATCCACCGTCGGACCGGTTTTCGCGCAAGGCGCGCCGACGACGGGAACAACGACCTCCGAAACCCCCGCGGCTGGGGTCTCCACCGCCTCGCCCGAGGTTGCGCCGCCCGCGGCCGCCGCTCCGCCTGCCGATGGCGCCGCGCCGGCTGTCGCGCCTGCGGAAGCGGGGGCGGTTGCTCCGGCGGCCAGCGCTTCACCTCCGCCTGAACCGGCCGCCTCCGCTGTGGCACCTCCGGTTGCACAGCCTGGCCCGGTTCCTGCCGGCGAGCAGGCTCCGCCTCCGGCCGCCGCCGACATCACGCCGGCAAACGGAACCGCCGCGGCTCCCGCCGCGAATCTGTATACCGTGAGCGAGCTGGAACAGTTCCTCGCCCCCTACGCGCTCTACCCGGATACGCTGCTCTCGCAGATGCTTCCGGCGACCACCTTCCCGCTGCAGATCGTGGAGGCCGCCCGCTGGCTGGACGCGCACAAGAAGGCCGTGGCGAAGGGCGACTTCTCCGGGATCGACAGCAAGAAGTGGGACCCCACGGTGAAGGCGCTCGCGCGCTTTCCCGATGTGGTCCGCCAGCTGGACCAGAACCTCGAATCGACCACCGCCATCGGCTATGCCTTCGCCAACCAGCCTGAGGACGTCGCCGTGGCCATCCAGGCCCTGCGCGCAAAGGCGGAAGCGGCCGGCAACCTGAAGACCACGCCGCAGCAGGTGGTGACAACCCAGCGCGGTTCCAGCGGCGGGGCGAGCACCATCTACATCACCCCGGCCCAGCCGGATGTGGTGTACGTGCCGCAGTACGACTACTCGTCCATCTACACTGCGGCCGGCGTGGGCCTCCTGGGCTTCGGCGCGGGCGTGCTGGTGGGCAGCGCCTGGAACAATTCGTGGAACTGGGGGGGCGGATGGGTCTATCCGCCGGTATGGCCCGGCTATCCGGGCTGGCGCCCGCCGCCGCCGCGCCCTGGCCCCTGGCCCGGCCCCGGTCCGCGTCCGCCAGGCCCTGGCCCCTGGCCGGGCCCCGGTCCGCGTCCGCCAGGTCCTGGTCCCTGGCCGGGCCCCGGCCCGCGTCCTCCGGTTCCAGGTCCGGCGCCGATCCCCGGTCCCGGGGGTGGGCTGAAGCCCTGGCGTCCGCATCCGGGCCCAGGTCGTCCCGGCTATCCGGGCGGTCCCGGCCGTCCCGGTGGCCCCGGGGGGCCTGGTGGTCCCATACATCCCATCGGGCCAGGTGGTCCCGGCCGTCCGGGCGTTCCTGGCGGCCCTGGCGGTCCAGGTGGCCCGGGTGGTCCGGTGCATCCCATTGGGCCGGGCGGCCCTGGCCGTCCGGTGGGCCCTGGCGGTCCAGGCGGTCCGGTGCATCCCATCGGACCGGGAGGCCCCGGTCGCCCCGGTGGCCCGGTGCAGCCGATCGGACCGGGAGGTGCGGGTGGCGCCGGCCGCCCGGGAGGACCCGTGGCCCCCATCGGCCCCGGCAAGCCCGGGCCCGGTGGTCCCGGTCGCCCTGGTGGCGCGGGCGGGCCCGTGCATCCGGTTGGCCCCGGTAAGCCCGGTACTCCTGGACGTCCCGGCATGACCGGGGGAGCGGGGCAGGGCCCCGGCTTTGTGAAGAAGCCGCAGGTCAAAAAGCCCCAGAGCCACCCGCAAGGCATGAAGAAGCCGAATGTGCGGCCGCCGAATGTGGGCAAGCCGCAGCAGATGCGGGCGCCAAAGGGCAGATCTCCCGCCATGCACGCGCCATCGCGGTCGCGCCCGGCGCAGATGCGGGCGCCGTCGCGGGGCGGCGCCAAGGTGACGCCGCGCGGCGGCGGGGGCCGGCACGCCCCCGTCCGGCGCCGATGATGGGAGCGGCGGGCTGGAGGCGTCTTCTGTGAGGGCGCCAGTACGGCTCCGCCGCGCCACCGCTTCCGTTAGGGCGGTGCGGCGCTGCTGAGAATCGAGTCTCTGTCTAAAGTGTGACCGGCCGGCCCCTATGGTGCCGGCCGGTCTTTTTCAGAGCCCGGTTTCCGGTTGTGGAACCCGTTTTTTGTTGCCCATGCGCAACACTGTACCGCTCGCCCCAAAGGCCAGTCCGCCCCTTCATTTCCAACGACTCTCCTGCCGTCACGGGCGGCCGCCGAGCCTGATCTTGACCTAACCGCGCACTTGCCACCCACCAGGGGCTGAGATAAGGCTGCGGCGTCGTTTCGAACTTCTCCAACCGAGGCCGGTGCGATAGCGCTTTCGAGCGTATCGCCCATGCGTCCCGAGGTGCGGGCAACATGAACGCCTTGCTCATGGATTATCTGCCGGTGGTGATCTTCATCGGCGTGTCGTTGGTGATCGGGCTCGCGCTGCTCGTGTCTCCCTTCATCGTGGCCTACCGCAATCCCGATCCGGAGAAGCTGTCGGCCTACGAATGCGGTTTCAATGCATTCGACGATGCCCGCATGACCTTCGACGTGCGCTTCTATCTGGTGTCGATTCTGTTCATCATTTTCGACCTTGAAGTGGCGTTCCTCTTCCCCTGGGCGGTCAGCTTCGGGGGGCTCGGCGATCTCGGCTTCTGGTCCATGATGATTTTCCTGGGCGTGCTGACGGTCGGCTTCATCTACGAGTGGCGCAAGGGAGCTCTGGAATGGGACTGACCCCTTCTGCGGCGCGGCCGGAGATCGCTCCGGCCCCCAAGGGCATCATTGACCCCTCGACCGGCAAGCCGGTGGGCGCGACTGATCCCTTCTTCAAGGAAGTCAACGCGGAGCTCGCCGACAAGGGCTTCCTGCTGACCACCGCCGACGATCTCATCACCTGGGCGCGCACGGGCTCGCTCATGTGGATGACTTTCGGTCTGGCTTGCTGCGCCGTGGAGATGATGCAGGTCTCGATGCCGCGCTACGATGTGGAGCGCTTCGGCTTCGCGCCGCGCGCCTCGCCGCGCCAGTCGGACGTGATGATCGTGGCTGGCACGCTGACCAACAAGATGGCGCCCGCGCTCCGCAAGGTCTACGACCAGATGCCGGAGCCGCGCTACGTGATCTCCATGGGTTCCTGCGCGAACGGTGGTGGCTATTACCACTACTCCTACGCGGTCGTGCGTGGCTGTGATCGCGTGGTGCCGGTGGATATCTACGTGCCCGGCTGTCCGCCTACTGCTGAAGCGCTGCTCTATGGCGTGCTGCTGCTGCAGAAGAAGATTCGCCGAATCGGCACCATCGAGCGCTGAGGCCTTTGGGCCCAGGACGGGATTGTTGAGATGGACGAGACGCTGACAGATCTGGCCGCTCACATCACCGGTGTCCTCGCGGGCGCGGTGAAGAGCTGGAAGGTGGCGTTCGGTGAGCTCACCCTCGAGGTGGAGCCGGGGCAGATCGTGAAGGTGACCACCTTCCTGCGGGACGACCCGGCGTGCCTCTTTCAGTGCATCGTGGATGTGTGCGGGGTGGATTATCCGGAGCGTGAGAAGCGCTTCGATGTGGTCTACCACCTGCTGTCGCTGAAGCAGAACGTGCGTATCCGCCTCAAGATCGAGACCGACGAAGAGACGCCGGTGCCCTCCATCTGTGGAGTGTTCCCGGGCGCGAACTGGTTCGAGCGCGAGGCCTACGACCTTTACGGTATCCTTTTCACGGGGCATCCGGAGCTGCGCCGCCTCTTGACGGACTACGGCTTCGATGGCCATCCGCTCCGGAAGGACTTCCCCACCTCGGGTTTCGTCGAGGTACATTACGACGACGAGCTGAAGCGCGTGGTTTACGAGCCGGTTCGTCTCGCCCAGGAATTCCGCAACTTCGACTTCCTGTCTCCGTGGGAGGGCGTGGAATACGTCCTGCCGGGTGACGAGAAGGCATCGAAGGCCGGCTGAGGGAGCGAACATGGGACAGGAACTCGCAACCGACGTCGAAGAGCTGAAGCCGGCCGATCAGGTCCGCAACTTCAAGATCAATTTCGGCCCGCAGCATCCCGCCGCCCATGGCGTGCTGCGCATGGTGCTTGAGCTGAACGGCGAAGTCGTCGAGCGCGTCGATCCGCATATCGGCCTGCTGCACCGCGGCACCGAGAAGCTCATCGAATCCAAGACGTACGTCCAGGCGGTGCCATATTTCGATCGCCTCGATTATTGCGCGCCGATGAACCAGGAGCACGCTTACTGCCTCGCGGTGGAGAAGCTGCTCGGAATTGAGGTGCCCAAGCGCGCGCAGCTCATCCGCGTGCTGTACTCCGAGATCGGCCGGCTGCTCTCGCATATTCTTAACGTCACCACCTTCGCCATGGACGTGGGCGCCCTAACTCCTCCGCTGTGGGGTTTCGAGGAGCGCGAAAAGCTCATGGTGTTCTATGAGCGCGCGTCCGGGAGCCGCATGCATGCGGCCTATTTCCGGCCGGGCGGTGTGCACCAGGATCTGCCGCG
Source organism: Xanthobacter sp. NM-59 (assembly GCF_021401125.1). Lineage (GTDB taxonomy): Bacteria > Pseudomonadota > Alphaproteobacteria > Rhizobiales > Xanthobacteraceae > Xanthobacter. The sequence goes on along the minus strand of NZ_JACBFQ010000006.1, from coordinate 59,516 downwards.
CGCGCTGGTCGAGGATATCAGCGCCTTTTGCGAGACCTTCCCGAAGGTGCTGGATGATCTGGATCGGCTGGTCACTGGCAACCGCATCTTCAAGCAGCGCACGGTTGATATCGGCGTCGTGTCGCTGGAGGACGCACTGGCCTGGGGCTTCTCCGGTGTCATGGTGCGCGGCTCCGGCGCGGCATGGGACCTGCGCCGCGCTCAGCCCTACGAGTGCTATTCGGAACTCGATTTCGATATCCCGATCGGCGTTCATGGCGACTGCTATGATCGTTACGTGGTGCGCATGGAAGAGATGCGGCAGGCCACGAAGATCATGAAGCAGTGTGTCGAGCGGCTGCTGAAGGAATCTGGCCCGGTCCATACGTCGGACCACAAGGTCGCTCCGCCGAAGCGCGGGGAGATGAAGCGCTCCATGGAGGCGCTCATCCATCACTTTAAGCTTTACACCGAGGGCTTCCACGTTCCGGCAGGTGAGGCTTACGCGGCAGTGGAAGCGCCGAAGGGTGAGTTCGGCGTTTATGTGGTGTCCGATGGCACCAACAAGCCGTATCGCTGCAAGATCCGCGCTCCGGGCTTTGCCCATCTGCAGGCGATGGATTTCCTCTCGCGCGGCTACATGCTGGCTGACGTGTCCGCCATCCTCGGCTCGCTTGATATCGTGTTCGGCGAGGTGGATCGCTGATGCGTCGCCTCCTCGCCATCATCCCCATGCGTGAGCGCCGCAATGCGGCACGCTCCGCCGTCGGACAGGGGGTCTGAAATGACCGTTCGTCGTCTCGCTGCCGAGCAGCCGGAAAGCTTCGCCTTCACTCCCGAGTTGGAGGAGATCGCGAACGCGTTGATCGCGAAGTATCCGGAGGGCCGGCAGGCCTCTGCGGTCGTGCCACTGCTTTGGGAAACGCAAAAAGTGGCCGGCGGCTGGCTTCCCGAGCCAGCTCTGCGTGCCGTCGCGGACCGGCTCGGAATGGCGCACATCCGGGTTCTCGAGGTCGCCACCTTTTACACGATGTTTAATTTGGCGCCGGTCGGTAAGTTCTTCGTGCAGCTTTGTGGCACCACGCCCTGCATGCTGCGGGGTTCGGACGACCTGAAGTCCGTTTGCCAGCGCAGGATCGGCGAACAGAGCCACGTCTCGGCGGATGGGAATTTCTCCTGGCTGGAAGTCGAGTGTCTTGGTGCTTGCACAAACGCGCCGATGGTTCAGATCAATGACGACTTTTTCGAGGATCTCACCCCTGAGAGCCTTGAAAAGCTGCTCGACGATCTGGCGGCCGGGCGGCCGGTGAAAGTCGGTCCGCAGAACGGCCGTCATGGCTGCGAGCCGGTCGGGGGCCCTGTGGCGTTGACCGATCCCGGCCTCTACGCGCCGCGCACGAAGCAGGAGGACGCGTCCTCCACCTCCGCACCGACCTCCGGGGAGTGATGCCGATGCTCGCCGACAAGGACCGCATCTTTACGAACCTCTACGGCCTGCAGGATTTCAGCCTGAAGGGCGCGATGGCGCGCGGCCATTGGGACGGAACCAAGGGCATCCTTGAGAAGGGTCGCGACTGGATCATCAATGAGATGAAGGCCTCGGGCTTGCGCGGCCGCGGCGGCGCAGGCTTCTCGACTGGCCTCAAATGGTCGTTCATGCCGAAGCAGTCGGACGGGCGCCCCCATTATCTGGTGGTGAACGCCGATGAGTCCGAGCCCGGCACCTGCAAGGATCGCGAGATCCTGCGTAATGACCCCCATACGCTGATCGAGGGCTGCTTGATCGCGTCCTTCGCCATGGGTGCGCACGCGGCCTACATTTATGTCCGCGGCGAGTTCATCTACGAGCGCAAGCGGCTGCAGCAGGCGATTGACGAGTGCTACGCTGCCGGCCTGCTCGGCAAGAACAACGTTCACGACTATCCGTTCGACCTTTACGTGCATCATGGTGCCGGCGCCTACATCTGTGGCGAGGAAACCGCGCTGTTGGAGAGCCTTGAGGGCAAGAAGGGGATGCCGCGGCTGAAGCCGCCGTTCCCGGCGAACATGGGCCTCTACGGCTGCCCGACCACGGTCAATAATGTCGAGAGCATTGCCGTTGCACCGACGATCCTGCGGCGCGGTGCGTCTTGGTTCTCCTCCATTGGTCGGCCGAACAATGTTGGAACCAAGCTTTACGGCATTTCCGGCCACGTAAATAAACCCTGCGTCGTCGAAGACGCCATGGGTATTCCGTTCAAGGAATTGATCGAAAAGCATGGCGGTGGCGTCCGCGGCGGTTGGGATAACCTGCTGGCCATCATTCCCGGCGGGGCGTCTTGCCCGGTCGTTCCAGCAGAGCAGTGCGAAGACCTGATTATGGACTTCGACGGCTTGCGTGCCGTGAAGTCGTCCTTCGGCACTGCGGGTGTGCTGGTCATGGACAAGTCCACGGACATCGTGAAGGCCATCGCGCGCATCTCCTACTTCTTCAAGCACGAGAGCTGCGGACAATGCACGCCGTGCCGGGAAGGGACGGGGTGGATGTGGCGTGTGGTTCACCGGATGGCCGAGGGTCGTGCCCACAAGCACGAAATCGATATGCTGCTGGAGGTGACCACTCAGATCGAAGGTCACACAATTTGTGCGCTGGGGGATGCCGCGGCGTGGCCGGTTCAAGGCCTCATCCGTCATTTCCGGCATGTGATCGAAGAGCGGATCGACCGCTATGCGGCGAACCCACATCCGCAGCCGGTGGCTGCGGAATAGGGCGCGATGCGCACCTGAAGGCAGCGCTTTTGGGCTGAATGTCCGCGTCGACTGCCTGAAGGGATGACGGATCGGGACCCGCGGGTGCGTGGGCGTGGATGAGGCTAGGTTCCGGTAGTGCGTGCACCGTTGCGCGGTGTCGGAGTTCTGTCCTATCGGGCTATTCGCCGGTTTCGGCGTCGGCCGCCGGGAAGTGAAATGCATCCCAATAGCCCTCAGTGGCTAAGCGGGGTGAAGAGTTAGGTGTCCGGGCTCGATGCTGCGCACAAGCGCGGAGTCAGTTTTGGGCGGTCGCGTATCGCGCGACGTGAGATGAAGTCCGCGCCTGGCGCGGCAAGAGACGAGGTGGAAGGGATGGCGAAGATCGTCGTCGACGGCTCTGAGATCGAAGTCCCCGCCGAGTTCACGCTGCTTCAGGCGTGCGAGGCGGCGGGGGTGGAGATTCCGCGCTTCTGCTTCCATGAGCGCCTCTCCATCGCCGGCAACTGTCGCATGTGCCTCGTTGAGGTGAAGGGTGGACCGCCCAAGCCCACCGCCTCGTGCGCGATGGCGGTGAAAGATCTGCGCCCGGGCCCCAATGGAGAGCCGCCGGTGGTGCTCACCAAGAGCCCCATGGTGAAGAAGGCGCGCGAAGGGGTGATGGAGTTCCTGCTCATCAATCACCCGCTGGATTGCCCGATCTGCGATCAGGGCGGCGAGTGTGACTTGCAGGACCAGGCGATGGCCTACGGTTCGGATACCTCGCGGTTCGCTGAGAACAAGCGCGCGGTAGAGGACAAATATATCGGCCCGCTGGTGCGCACGTCTATGACGCGCTGCATCCAGTGCACGCGGTGCGTTCGTTTCACGACCGAAGTTGCGGGTGTGCCGGACCTCGGCGCCATCGGGCGCGGTGAGGATACAGAGATCACGACGTATCTCGAGCGTGCGATGCGCTCGGAGATGCAGGGCAACGTGGCCGATCTCTGCCCGGTGGGCGCGCTCACGCATAAGCCCTATGCGTTCCATGCGCGGCCGTGGGAGCTCATAAAGACTGAGTCCGTTGACGTGATGGACGCGGTCGGCGCGAATATCCGCGTTGACACTCGCGGTCGCGAGGTCATGCGCATTCTGCCGCGCACGAATGACCTCGTGAACGAGGAATGGATTTCCGATAAGTCGCGCTATGTATGGGATGGGCTGAAGGTTCAGCGGCTTGATCGCCCCTATGTGCGAAAGAATGGCCGGCTCGTTGCTGCGTCGTGGAGTGAGGCGTTCGAAGCCATCGGCGCCAAGGTGAAGGCTGCGAAGCCGGAAAAGATCGGTGCGCTGGTCGGCGATCTGGCGAGCGTCGAAGAGGTGTTCGCGCTGAAGAGCCTGATGGACAAGCTCGGCAGTGCAAACATCGATGCGCGGCAGGATGGCGCTTGCCTGGATCCCGCTTTGGGGCGCGCGACTTACGTGTTCAATCCGTCCATCGCGGGGATTGACGAGGCCGATGCCATTCTGCTGATCGGTACCGATCCGCGGAAAGAGGCTTCTGTGCTCAATGCGCGTATTCGCAAGCGTTGGAGACAGGGCGGCGTCAGGATCGGTCTGATCGGGCAGCAGGTAGACCTCACCTATAGCTACGAATATCTCGGCGCTGGTCCGGAAAGCCTGACCAATTTACCAGCGGACTTCGCTGCGGCACTCCGCCAGGCGGAACGGCCGCTTGTCATCGTCGGGCAGGGCGCCCTTGCGCGCATGGACGGCGGTGCGATCCTTTCGCAGGCGGCAAAGCTTGCAACTGAATGTGGTGCGGTTAAGGACGGGTGGAATGGCTTTGCCGTTCTGCACACTGCAGCATCGCGTGTGGGTGCTCTAGACGTTGGTGCGGTTCCCGGGCCGAAGGGTCTCAATGCCGCAGCGATGGCGAAGGCAGGGGCGCTGGATGTGGTGTTCCTGCTGGGAGTGGACGAGCTCGAAGTCGCTCCGGGCGCATTCGCAGTTTATATCGGCAGCCACGGTGATCGCGGCGCGCATCGCGCGGACGTCATTCTCCCCGGCGCCGCCTACACCGAGAAATCGGGTCTGTACGTGAATACCGAGGGGCGGGTTCAGCTCGCCAATCGTGCCGCATTCCCGCCTGGCGAAGCACGCGAAGAGTGGGCCATCCTGCGCGCTCTTTCCGAAGTGATCGGCCAGACGCTGCCATTCGACAGCCTGAATGCTCTGCGTGGCAAGCTAATGGCCGCCCATCCGCACCTTGGTCGCGTGGATCAGATCGTTGCGGCGGATGCCTCGGCCGTCGCTACGCTGGCCAAGAAGGGCGGGGCGGTGGACAAGACGCCGTTCGCCGCAGTGGTCGATGATTTTTACATGACGAATGCAATCGCACGCGCTTCTGCGGTGATGGCCGAGTGCTCGGCGCTTCGCGCTGCGTCCGTGGCCGAGGCGGCAGAGTGAGCGTTATGGCACGTCTTGGGATGCAACAGTTGGCGCCGCGCGCGGCGCACCCGGGGTGGGCCTTTGTCCACCACCAGGAAGCCTGAGGGGGCGTAAAAACCAATGAGCTGGCAAGACACCCTTCTCCAGGTGCTGATCATCATCGGCCAGAGCTTGGCTCTGCTGGTGGCGCTCCTGATCTTCATCGCCTACATCCTGCTGGCAGATCGAAAAGTCTGGGCAGCGGTGCAGATGCGGCGCGGGCCGAACGTTGTCGGGCCGTTCGGCCTGTTTCAGTCGTTCGCCGATCTTCTCAAATTTGTCCTGAAGGAGCCCACCATCCCGGCGGGTTCCAACAAGGTGCTTTTTTTGCTGGCGCCGCTGGTGACTTGCGTGCTGGCTCTCGCGGCTTGGGCCGTGGTGCCGATTGCCGATGGCTGGGTGATCGCGGACATCAATGTGGGTGTTCTGTACATTTTCGCGATTTCGTCGCTGGGCGTGTACGGCATCATCATGGGCGGCTGGGCGTCGAACTCGAAGTATCCGTTCCTGGCGGCGCTTCGTTCGGCTGCACAGATGGTCTCCTATGAGGTTTCCATCGGCTTCGTAATCATCACGGTCCTGATGTGCGCGGGCTCGCTCAATCTCAGCGGCATCGTCGAAGCGCAGAATGGCCGGTTCGGCCTTCTGAACTGGTACTTCCTGCCGCTGCTGCCGATGTTCGTGATCTTCTTCATTTCGGCGCTGGCGGAAACCAACCGTCCTCCGTTCGATTTGGTGGAAGCGGAATCGGAGCTGGTGGCCGGCTTCATGACCGAATACGGCTCGACGCCCTATCTGCTGTTCATGCTCGGCGAGTATGTGGCGATCATGACCATGTGCGCCATGGGAACCATCCTGTTCCTTGGCGGCTGGCTCTCTCCGCTGCCCTTCGCCCCGTTCACCTGGGTGCCGGGCGTGGTGTGGTTCGTTCTGAAGCTCTGCTTCATGTTCTTCCTCTTCGCGATGGCGAAGGCCATTGTGCCGCGCTACCGGTACGACCAGCTGATGCGGCTCGGTTGGAAGGTGTTCCTGCCGATCTCGCTGATTGCGGTCGTGGTGGTTGCGAGTGTGCTGCACTTCACGGGGACGGCGCCGCAATGATCGCTTCCCTGAACTTCCAGATTGGCCGCTCCCAGGCGGCGGGAGAGCGCCCATGAAGCTCGATCAGGCCGCGCGGGCCCTGCTCCTGACGGAGCTGGTCTCCGCCTTCTTCCTCACGATGCGGTACTTCTTCGCGCCGAAGTCGACCTTGAACTATCCGTTCGAAAAGGGGCCGCTGTCACCGCGATTTCGGGGTGAGCACGCGCTTCGCCGCTATCCGAATGGGGAGGAGCGCTGCATCGCGTGCAAGCTCTGCGAGGCCATTTGCCCGGCTCAGGCGATCACGATTGAGGCCGGCCCGCGGCGTAATGACGGAACACGTCGCACGACGCGTTACGACATCGACATGGTGAAGTGCATCTATTGCGGCTTCTGCCAGGAGGCTTGTCCGGTCGAGGCGATCGTCGAGGGGCCGAACTTCGAGTTTGCGACCGAGACGCGCGAGGAACTCTATTACGACAAGGATAAGCTCCTTTCGAATGGTGACCGCTGGGAGCGCGAGATTGCGCGTTCAATTGTGCTTGACGCGCCTTATCGCTGAGTGCGTGTCGCGCGCTAGGTAATCGAGGCCGTGAATAGCACGGTCGGGGGAACAGGTGGGTGGTGGCCGATAGTTCGGCGAAGCGCCCCCCGTCGGTGGTCGTGAGTGGGATATGCGCGCCGAAGTCCGGCGTTGCGCAGCTCGCTCGAAACGGTGGATTTGTGGGATGGGTCAGAGCTATCGACGCATCGGCCGCGGGTCTGCGGTGTCCGTTAAGGGCAGCGCAGGATGCTTGGCGGCGCCAATGAGCGCGAAACTGGCGCGCAGAGGGGGGCTCTCCGCATGAGTGTCGCGGCGGTGTTTTTCTATCTCTTCGCGTTCGTGCTTGTGGGGTCGGCCTTCATGGTCATCTCCTCGCGGAACCCGGTGCAATCGGTTTTGTTCCTCATCCTCGCGTTCGTGAACGCGGCGGGCCTCTTCTTGCTGATCGGTGCCGAGTTCCTCGGCCTGATCCTGGTGGTGGTCTATGTGGGTGCGGTGGCGGTTCTGTTCCTGTTTGTGGTGATGATGCTCGACGTGGATTTCGTCGAGCTGCGACAGGGCTTCTTGCAGTACCTGCCCGTCGGCGTCCTGGTCGGCCTGATTTTTCTGGCTGAGCTGGTACTGGTGGTGGGTGCATGGGCCACCGGGCCCGGGATCTCTGCCGCGGTCTCCGCAAGTGCTGCGCAGGGGCAGGTGGCCGAGGTTGGCAATGTGCAGGCCATCGCCCGCGTACTGTACACGGACTACATCTACTTCTTCCAGGCGGCGGGCTTCGTGCTGCTGGTGGCGATGATTGGCGCCATCGTGCTCACGCTCCGCCACAAGGTGAATGTGAAGCGGCAGAACATCTCTGCCCAGGTGGCGCGCACGCCGGAGGCTGCCATGAAGGTGGTCAAGGTGCGGCCGGGGCAGGGGCTCTGAGGGGGTCGCCATGGAAATCGGACTTTCCCATTACCTGACGGTGGCGGCGATCCTTTTTACTCTGGGAACGCTGGGCATCTTTCTCAACCGGAAGAACGTGATCGTCATTCTGATGTCGATCGAGCTCATCCTGCTTTCGGTGAACATCAACCTCGTGTCGTTCTCGGCCTTCCTGGGGAACCTCACCGGCCAGGTGTTTGCTTTGCTGGTGCTTACCGTCGCGGCGGCTGAGGCTGCCATCGGTCTCGCCATCCTCGTGGTGTTCTACCGCAATCGCGGGTCGATCGCCGTTGAGGACATCAACGCCATGAAGGGCTGAGGCCATGTATCAGGCGATTGTCTTTCTGCCGCTTGCGGGCTTCCTCATTGCGGCTTTGTTCGGTCGGTCCATTGGGGCGCGGGCGAGCGAAGTCGTGACGACCACGTTCCTCTTCATCGCGTGTCTGTTCGCATGGATTACGTTCGTGAGCGTCGGGTTCGACGACCACGAGGTGCGCATTCACCTGTTGAACTGGATCGACGTTGGCGGCCTCAAGATCGATTGGGCGCTGCGCATCGACAGCCTCACCGCGGTGATGCTCATTGTCGTGACCACGGTGTCGAGCCTCGTGCACCTATACTCCATGGGCTACATGCACGATGACCCGTGCCGGCCGCGCTTCTTCTCCTACCTGTCGCTGTTCACCTTCGCGATGCTGATGCTGGTGACCGCTGACAATCTGGTTCAGCTGTTCTTTGGCTGGGAAGGCGTGGGTCTTGCCTCCTACCTGCTGATCGGTTTCTGGTACGAGAAGCCGTCTGCGAACGCAGCTGCGATGAAGGCCTTCGTGGTCAACCGCGTCGGTGACTTCGGGTTCATGCTTGGCATCTTCGCCACGTTCGTGATGACTGGGTCGGTTGCGTTCGATCAGGTGTTCGCGGCTGCCCCTTCGCTCGCCGGCAAGAGCATCAACTTCCTGGGTCAGAACTGGGACGCGCCCACGGTGATCGCGCTGCTCCTGTTCGTCGGTGCCATGGGTAAATCGGCGCAGCTGCTGCTGCACACCTGGCTGCCGGACGCGATGGAAGGCCCCACACCGGTGTCGGCCCTGATCCATGCCGCGACGATGGTGACGGCGGGTGTGTTCATGGTGGCGCGCATGTCGCCCATCTTCGAGCTTTCGCAGACTGCGCTCGACGTGGTGATGCTGATTGGTGCGACCACCGCTTTCTTCGCGGCCACGATCGCGCTGGTGCAGAACGACATCAAGAAGGTGATCGCGTATTCCACCTGCTCTCAGCTGGGCTACATGTTCGCTGCGATGGGCGCGGGCGCCTATTCGATCGGCATGTTCCACCTGCTGACGCACGCCTGCTTTAAGGCCCTGTTGTTCCTTTGCGCCGGTTCCGTGATCAACGCGATGCATCACGAGCAGGACATGCGGCATATGGGTGGCCTCTATAAGAAGGTGCCGTTCACCTATGCGATGATGCTGATTGGAACGCTGGCCATCACCGGCTTCCCCTTCACTGCGGGTTATTACTCGAAGGATGCGATCATCGAGGCGGCGTATTCGAGCCATAACGCCTTTGCGCTTTATGGCTGGGCGATGACTGTGATCGCCGCTGCGCTGACGTCTTTCTACTCCTGGCGCCTCGTGTTCATGACCTTCCACGGCAAGCCGCATGATCAGCACCATTATGATCATGCGCACGAGTCGCCTCTGGTGATGACCATTCCGCTTGGTGTGCTGGGCGCCGGGTCGCTCGTCGCGGGCTTCGCGCTTTACCAGGTGTTCGTGGGCGAGGACGTCCATGAGTTCTTCCGTGCGTCCATTTTCATGGGCGCCGAGAACCATGTGCTGCACGCGATGCACGAGATGCCGGAGCTGCTGGTGCTGGCACCGACTGCGATGATGGTTCTGGGTTTCCTCGTGGCCTATTGGTTCTACGTGGTGAACCCCAAGATCCCGGTTGCGCTCGCGCAGGCTCAGCCCGGGCTCTACAAGTTCCTGCTCAACAAGTGGTACTTCGACGAGCTCTACGACTTTCTGTTCGTGCGTCCGGCCATGTGGCTTGGCCGCGTGCTCTGGAAGCGGGGTGACGGATCCATCATTGACGGCCTTGGCCCGGATGGTGTTTCCGCCCGCGTGCTTGATGTCACCGGCCGCGTTGTGCGGCTGCAGACCGGGTACCTCTACCATTACGCCTTCGTGATGCTCATCGGCGTCGCGGCCCTTCTCACCTGGTTCATGTTCTCCGGAGTGTGACGCCGATGACCGACTGGCCCATCCTATCCGTCGTCACCTTCTTGCCGCTTGTCGGCGCCCTGTTCATCTTTGTGGTGCGGGGCGACGATGAGGTGGCGGCCCGCAACGCCCGCTGGGTGGCGTTGTGGACCACCTTGGTGACCTTCTTTGTCTCCCTGCTTCTGCTGCCGAATTTCGATTCGACGGCTCCGGGCTTTCAGTTCGTCGAGAAGAAGGCGTGGCTTGGCGATGTCGCCGCCTATCACATGGGCGTTGACGGGATCTCGCTGCCGTTCGTGATCCTCACCACCTTTCTGATGCCGTTCGCGATCCTTGCCTCCTGGCAGAGCGTGCATAAGCGGGTGAAGGAGTACATGATCGCCTTCATGGTGCTCGAAACGTTTATGATCGGCACCTTCTGCGCCCTTGACCTCGTTCTGTTCTATTTCTTCTTCGAGGCGGGCCTCATTCCGATGTTCCTCATCATCGGTATCTGGGGCGGTCCGCGGCGCATCTACGCGGCGTTCAAGTTCTTCCTGTACACGCTGACGGGCTCTGTGCTCATGATGCTGGCCATCATGGCCATGTATTGGCAGGCCGGCACGACGGACGTGCCTAAGCTGCTGGAGTTCGGCTTCCCGTCGGGCATGCAGACGTGGTTGTGGCTTGCTTTCTTCGCGTCGTTCGCGGTGAAGATGCCCATGTGGCCGGTGCATACCTGGCTGCCGGATGCGCACGTGGAAGCGCCGACGGCCGGTTCGGTGATCCTGGCGGGCGTGCTGCTGAAAATGGGCGGCTATGGTTTCATCCGGTATTCTCTGCCGATGTTCCCTGAAGCCAGCCACTATTTCGCGCCGCTGGTGTTCACGCTGTCAGTGGTTGCGGTCATTTATACGTCGCTGGTGGCGCTGGTTCAGGAAGACATCAAGAAGCTGATTGCCTACTCATCGGTTGCTCACATGGGCTTCGTCACGATGGGCATCTTCACGATGAACGAGCAGGGCCTTCAGGGTGCCATGTTCCTGATGATCTCCCACGGCTTCGTGTCGGGGGCGCTCTTCCTGTGCGTGGGCGTGATCTATGATCGGATGCACACCCGCGAGATCGCGGCCTATGGTGGCCTGGTAAACCGGATGCCGCAGTACGCGACGGTGATGATGATCTTCACCATGGCGAACATCGGCCTGCCGGGCACTTCGGGCTTTGTCGGTGAGTTCCTCACGATGCTCGCCGCGTTCGAGGCGAACACCTGGGTGGCGTTCTTCGCCGCAACGGGCGTGATTCTCTCGGCGGCTTATGCGCTCTATCTCTACTGGCGGGTGATCTTCGGGAAGCTTGAGAAGGACAGCCTGAAGAACATTCTCGACCTGTCGCCGCGCGAGCTGGCGATCCTGGTTCCGCTGGTGTTCATCACGATCCTGTTCGGGGTGTGGCCCGCGCCGATCCTCGACATGACCTCCCATGCGGTGAACGCGGTGGTCGCGCGCACCGATCAGGTGGCGGGTGCGGTGAAGTCCGCGCTCCTCCTCACCTTCTGATTTTGAGGTTGCTATGACGCAGCTCCTGCCTCCGCTCGGTGCTGTCCTGCCCGAACTGGTGCTGGCCATCTCCGCGCTCGTGCTGATCCTGATCGGCGCGGTGCGCGGTGAGGGGGCGGCCAATTTGATCACGGGTCTTGCCATCGCGGTTCTCGCGGCGGCGGGCGTTCTGGTCCTGCTCGGGCCGAGCGTGGAAACGGTCGCATTCAACGGCTCGCTGGTGATCGACCCGTTTGGTCGGTTCATGAAGGGGCTCGCCATCTTCGGTGCAACGGTGTCGCTGATCATGGCTGTGGACTGGCAGAACCGGGAGAAACTTGCGCGCTTTGAGTATGCTGTGCTCTTCGTCATCGCGACGCTCGGCATGTGCATGCTGGTTTCGGCGGGTGACCTGATCGCGCTCTATCTCGGCCTGGAGCTGATGAGCTTCTCGCTGTACGTGCTCGCGGCGATCAACCGGGATTCCATCCGCTCGACCGAGGCGGGCCTGAAGTACTTTGTGCTCGGCTCTCTTTCGTCCGGCATGCTCCTTTATGGTGCGTCGCTGGTTTATGGCTTCACCGGTTCGGTGAATTTCGAGGTGATCGCCACCGAGGTGAAGGAGCCGTCGATCGGACTCATCTTCGGCTTGGTGTTTGTTCTGGCGGGCCTCAGCTTCAAGATCTCGGCGGTGCCGTTCCATATGTGGACCCCGGACGTCTATGAGGGGGCGCCGACCCCGGTGACGACCTTCTTCGCGACGGCACCGAAGGTCGCCGGCATGGCGATTCTCATCCGCGTGGTGATGGAGGCGTTCCCGCACATCGCTCACCAGTGGCAGCAGATCGTGGCGTTTGTGTCGGTGGCGTCCATGCTGCTGGGTGCGTTCGCGGCTATCGGCCAGCGCAATATCAAGCGCCTCCTTGCCTATTCCTCCATCGGCCATATGGGCTTTGCCCTCGTGGGTCTGGCGGCGGGCACGGCTGAGGGCGTGCGGGGCGTCCTGGTCTATGTGGCGATTTACGTGGCGATGACCCTGGGCTCGTTTGCCTGCGTGCTCACCATGCGGCGCCAGGGGCGTGCGGTGGAAAACATTGACGATCTGGCCGGACTGGCCCGCAACAACCCGCTGATGGCGCTGATGTTCGGCGCGTTGATGTTCTCGCTGGCGGGCATCCCGCCGCTCGCGGGGTTCCTGGCGAAGTACTACGTGTTCATCGCCGCGATCCAGGCGGGGCTTTATGGGTTGGCCGTCATCGGTGTGCTCGCGTCGGTGGTGGGGGCCTACTACTATCTGCGCGTCGTCAAGGTGATGTACTTTGACGAGCCGGCGGATGCGTTCGACCCCATGCCGACGGAGTTGAAGGCCGTGCTCGCGGTGAGCGGGCTTTTCACGATCTTCTATTTCGTCTATCCCGCTCCTCTCATTGAGGCGGCGGGGGTCGCTGCCCGCTCGCTCTTCTGATCGATGGCACAATACGAATTCCAGGGTTCCACGGTTCCCATCATCCGCTTCACCGAGATTGGTTCGACCAATGCGGAAGGTCTCGCCCGGCTTGCGCGGGGCGAGATCATGCCGGTTTGGCTCGTGGCCGATATTCAAACGGCAGGACGCGGGCGCCGCGGCCGGTTGTGGACCTCAGAGCTCGGCAATCTTTTTGCGACTTTGGTGCTGCCGAACCCCGCCCCGCTCGCCAATCTGGCGCAGCTGTGCTTTGTCGCGGGTCTCGCGGTTCGCGATGCCGTTCTGTCGGCGGCGCCGCAATTGCAGGCCGACAGCCTCAAGCTAAAATGGCCCAATGATCTTCTGCTGAATGGCGGTAAGCTGGCCGGTATTTTGGTGGAGGGGGGCACGGATGCCAACGGGCGGCCGGCTGCGGTGATCGGCTTCGGGGTGAACTGCCTGCATCACCCCGATGACCTGCCGTACAAGGCGACGAGCCTTGAGGAGGCCGGAGCTCCGACTGCTCCGGATCGGCTGTTGGAGGCGCTGGACCTCGCCATGGCGGTGCGCCTCAATCAGTGGCACGCCGGAAGCGGTTTCGCCGGAATTCGCTCGGACTGGATGCGCCATGCGCTTGGCATGGGTGATCAGGTGAGCGTGAAGATCGGCGAGCGCGAAGTGGTGGGGCGGTTCGAGAATATCGACGCGCGCGGGGCGATGATGCTGCGCCGTCGCGATGGCATCGCGGAAATCATCACCGCGGGGGATGTCTCGCTGCGCGTGCCAGAGTAGGGCACGCGAGGCACAGGTGCCGGCGCGTCGTGTGGCTGTGCGGAGGTCCGCAGGGCGGCCCGGGCAGCGGCGGATGTTTCAAGCTTGGGGCACGCACCGTCCGCATCCCTCCTAGAGGCGGTGAGTCCTGGGGGGAAGTGATCGGCTCAATGGCAGTCTCGGACGAACTCGTATTCGCGCCCCTCGGCGGGGTTGGCGAAATCGGCATGAACCTCGCGATCTATGGCGCGGGGCCGAAGAAGTCGCGGACCTGGCTCATGGTCGATCTCGGCATGAGCTTCGCCGGAGACGAGGCGCCGGGCGTTGACCTGATGCTGCCGGATATTCGCTTCCTCGAAGGGGAGAAGAAGAATATCGCCGGCCTCCTCATCACCCACGGTCATGAGGACCATATTGGCGCGGTGCTGGATCTGTGGCCCCGCCTGCAGTGCCCCATCTACACCACGGCCTTCACCGCCGGCCTGCTGGAGGCCAAGCGGGCGGGCGAGCCGGGAGCGCCCGCGTCCCTCCCGGTGACTGTGGTGCGGGCGAAGGAGCGCATTCAGCTCGGGCCGTTTGAGGTCGAGTTTGTGCCGGTCGCGCATTCGATTCCGGACAGCCATGCGGTCGCAATCCGCACCGGTGCAGGACTGGTGGTGCACACCGGAGACTGGAAGCTGGATCCCACACCCATGGTGGGCCTGCCGACGGATACCGACCGGCTCCGCGCCCTGGGGGATGAGGGTGTTCGCGCGCTGATCTGCGATTCCACGAACGCCATTCGCGACGGGGTCTCGCCTTCCGAGCGCGATGTCGCGAACTCGCTGAAGGAGATCGTGGCGAAAGCCAAGCACCGCATCGCCTTCACGACGTTCTCGTCGAACGTGGCCCGTATCCGCGGCATCGCGGAAGCGGCACTGGCCGCGGGGCGCGATGTGGTGGTGGTCGGCCGGGCGCTCGAGCGTGTGATTGCGGTTGCGCGCGAGCAGGGGCTGCTGGAGGGCATCCCCGCATTCCGCAGTGCCGACGCCTACGGCTACCTGCCGCGCGAACGGGTGGTGGCCATCCTCACCGGCAGCCAGGGTGAGCCGCGCGCGGCGCTCAAGCGCATCGCCGATGACGACCATCCGGAGATTGCCTTCTCCCCGGGCGATCTGGTGGTGTTTTCCTCGCGCACCATTCCCGGCAATGAGAAGGTGGTCAATCACATCATCAACGCGCTCATCAAGCGTGGGGTGGAGGTGATGACGGATCGCGACGGGCTGGTGCACGTTTCCGGTCATCCGCGCCGCGGCGAGATGGAGAAGATGTACGCGCTGGTGCGGCCGCAGCTGGCGGTGCCGGTCCACGGTGAGGCACTGCATCTTCATGAGCATGCCAAGCTCGCGCGCAGCCTCGGCGTGCCCGAGGTGGTCAATTGCTATGACGGGCAGATGCTTCGCCTGGCGCCAGGGCCGGCGGAGCGGGTGGGGGAAGTGCCCTTCGGGCGCGTTTACAAGGATGGGCGCCTGATGCTGCCTGAAGGTGGGCGCACCCTGCCGGAGCGGCGCAAGCTGAGCTATGTGGGGGCGGTTTCGGTGGCTGTCGCCGTGGACAAGCATGGCACCATCGCCGGTGATCCCTCCGTTGAGCTTTCCGGCGTGCCGGAGCGGGGCGACGGCAATGTGGACATGCTGGACCATGTGCTGGACGCCGTGGTGGCGACCCTGGAGGGCTTGCCGAAGGCGCGCCGCCGCGACCCCGACGCGCTGGCGGATACGCTGGAGCGCGCCGTCCGCGGGGCGGTGAACGCGGTGTGGGGCAAAAAACCCGTTTGCCACGTCCACGTTCTCGAAGTGTGATGGGTGGAAGCGAGGCCGGCTGCACGGGCTGGCGCGAAAGGACGAGGACATCATGATCGGACGGCTGAACCACGTGGCCATTGCGGTGCGCGACATCGCTGCCGCCTCCAAGCTCTATCGCGACACGCTGGGCGCGGAGGTTTCCGCCGCGGTGCCGCAGGAAGAGCACGGCGTGACCACCGTGTTCGTCACCCTGCCCAACACCAAGATCGAGTTCCTGGAGCCGCTGGGCGAGGATTCTCCCATCGCGAAGTTCCTGGAGCGCAATCCCGACGGCGGCATCCACCACATCTGCTATGAGGTGGACGACATCCTTGCCGCCCGCGACCAGCTGAAGGCGAAGGGCGCCCGGGTGCTTGGCTCCGGCGAGCCGAAGACCGGTGCCCATGGCAAGCCCGTGCTGTTCCTGCATCCCAAGGACTTCAACGGCACCCTCGTCGAACTCGAGCAGGCGTGAGGGCGCGGCGATGTCGGTCGGAGCCGTCGTCGCCATCTATTTCGTGGTCTGGTGGATCACGCTGTTCGCGGTGTTGCCGTGGGGCGTGCGCTCCCAGGCGGAAACCCGCGATATCGCTCCGGGTACGGATCCCGGAGCGCCCGTGCGGCCGGCCTTGTTGCGTAAGGCCCTCGCCACGAGCGTGCTGGCGGCGCTGATCACCGCCGGCATCGTCTATCTGCTCACTGGCGGCATCGTCGCGCTGGAAGATTTCCCCATGCCCTTCGACGTCGGGAAGGGCTGAAGGCCCTCGGGCCCGGTTCTCCCGCCGCGCCGACGCGCGATGGCGCCCGTGCGGCCGAGTCTTGAGGGGAGGAGGGGGCGGCATCCGGTCCGAAAATTATTTTTGGCCGGCCGCCACGGTGCGGTGCGCAGATACCAATATGCTGCATTGCAGCAAATAAATGTCCTGATTTTTTCCGCCCGCCCTCCGGATGCCCCGCGACTCGGGGCGTTGATATTATAGCAATGACTTGCTATAAATGGGCCGCGCTGAACCACAAGCAGGGCTACGGCAGGTGCCCACCTGCGCGGCTTTCGAGAATCGCGCGCGCTGGGTTTGCTGCTGCTATTTCGGGAAATGCGGCGCCGCCACCAGGACGATCACACGGAAGAAGCGCGCTGCTGGTCCGCCCGGCTGGGCCAGCGGAGAATGCTGGTGGAAGATCGGTAAGCTATTGCTCGAAAAAGAAAAGGCGAGGCCCGGTGGCCCCGCCTTTGTCATTCCCACGGCTCCTGTGCCACCTGCAGGTCTAATGCCCGCTATCGTGTGGCATGGCCAATCCGTGATCGCCGATTCCGTGGACGCCCGTCTGGCGAGCGATTGTCGGTCGGCTTTATTCTTCGATTCCTCCCGAGACCCGGACCGTATGTCCCACCCGGCAAGCCAGGCTGGTGACGATCCCCTTTCTTGTGCGGGCCCAAACTAGAACAAGATTCTGTCGTTTGTCATCCTTGCGCCGCAATAAGTCGCACGCTGCGTCGCAACATTGCGGCGGGTTCGAGGCCATTTGGCCGGCGCTCTTGTGTTTTGGCGGCGCTTCCGCTTTCACTCCGCCCGACCGTTTTCGATCCTCATAGCCGTCGAGCCTTGCGATGCGCCTTTCCCGTTATTTTCTGCCGATCCTGCGTGAAGTGCCCCGGGAGGCGGATATCGTCTCTCACCGCCTGATGCTGCGCGCGGGCATGATCCGCCAAGAGGCCGCGGGGATCTTCGCGTGGCTGCCGCTGGGCCACCGGGTGCTGAACAAGATCTGCGGCATCATCCGCGAGGAGCAGAACCGTGCAGGCGCCATCGAGCTCCTGATGCCCACCATCCAAAGCGCGGATCTGTGGCGCGAGAGCGGGCGCTATGACGATTATGGCAAGGAGATGCTACGAATCAGGGACCGGCACGATCGCGAGATGCTGTTCGGCCCCACCAATGAGGAGATGATCACCGACATCGTCCGCGCCTATGTGAAGTCCTACAAGTCGCTGCCGCTGAACCTCTACCATATCCAGTGGAAGTTCCGGGACGAGGTGCGCCCGCGCTTCGGTGTCTATCGCTCGCGCGAGTTCCTGATGAAGGACGCCTATTCGTTCGACCTCGACGCGGCCGGCGCGCGGCACTCCTACAACAAGATGTTCGTGGCCTACCTGCGCACGTTCGCGCGCATGGGGCTGAAGGCCATTCCCATGGTGGCCGACACCGGCCCCATCGGCGGCAACCTTTCGCACGAATTCATCATCCTGGCCTCCACCGGCGAGAGCGAGGTGTTCTGCCACGGCGACTATCTGGAGATGGCGCCGCCGCCGGCCAATGTGAATTTCGACGATGTCGCCGGCCTGCAGCAGGTGTTCGACGATTTCACCTCGCTTTACGCGGCAACCTCCGAAAAGCACGACGAGGCAGCCTACAATGCCATCCCCGAGGGCAAGCGGCTGGCGGCCCGGGGCATCGAGGTGGGCCACATCTTCTATTTCGGCACCAAATATTCCGAGCCCTTCGGCGTGAGCGTGCAGGGGCCGGACGGCAATGCCCACACCGTGCACATGGGTTCCTACGGCATCGGTCCCTCGCGCCTCGTGGCCGCCATGATCGAGGCCTCCCATGATGACGCGGGAATCATCTGGCCGGATGCGGTTGCCCCCTTCCAGGTGGGCATCTTGAACCTGAAGAGCGGCGACAGCACCACCGATGCGGCGTGCGAGGCGCTTTACGCGGAATTGACCGCCGCCGGCTATGATGTGCTCTATGACGATACCGAGGAGCGCGCCGGCGCCAAGTTCGCCACGGCGGATCTCATCGGCCTGCCATGGCAGATCCTGGTGGGGCCGAAGGGACTTGCCGATGGCAAGGTGGAGCTGAAGCGCCGTCGTGGCGGTGAGCGTGAGCTGATCGCGCCGAGCGACATTCTGGAGAGGCTGAAGGCATGACGGCGAGGGCGTCCGCGGGGGCCAGAAGCGACGAACCCACCGGAACGCGGCCGTTCGCCCCGTTCGAATGGATGCTCTCGCTGCGCTACCTGCGGGCCCGGCGCAAGGAAGGCTTCATCTCCGTCATCGCTGGCTTTTCCTTCCTCGGCATCATGCTGGGGGTGGCGACCCTCATCATCGTCATGGCGGTGATGAACGGTTTCCGCCAGGAGCTGCTCGGCAAGATCCTGGGGCTCAACGGCCACGTGCTGGTGCAGCCCCTGGAAAGCCCGCTGACCGATTACAAGGCCGTTGCCGAGCGCATCTCGAAGCTCAATGGCGTGCGCCTCGCCGTGCCGCTGGTGGAGGGCCAGGCCCTGGCCTCTTCCCAGTTCGGCGCATCGGGCGTTCTGGTGCGGGGCCTCACCGAGAAGGACCTGCGGGGCCTGCCCTCGGTGGCGCAGAACATCCGCTCCGGCACCCTGGAGGGGTTCGACACGGGGCAGGGGCTCGCCATCGGCAAGCGCCTCGCCGACCAGCTCTCTTTGCGCGCGGGTGACAACATCACCCTGGTGGCGCCCCGTGGCGCGGTGACGCCCATGGGCACCTCGCCGCGCATCAAGGTCTACAAGGTGGCGGCCATCTTCGAAGTGGGCATGTCGGAATATGACAGCGCCTTCGTGTTCATGCCGCTGCCCGAGGCCCAGGCCTATTTCAATCGCAATGGCGATGTGAACGCCGTCGAGGTCTATATCGACCATCCGGACGACGTTCAGGAATTGCGCGGCGCCATCGAGGCCGCCGCCGAGCGGCCGGTCTATCTGGTGGACTGGCGCCGCCGCAACGCCACCTTCTTCAACGCGCTGCAGGTGGAGCGGAACGTGATGTTCCTCATCCTCACGCTGATCGTGCTGGTGGCGGCGCTCAACATCGTCTCCGGCCTCATCATGCTGGTGAAGGACAAGGGCCACGACATCGCCATCCTGCGCACCATGGGGGCGACGCGGGGGGCGGTGATGCGCGTGTTCCTCATCACTGGCGCGTCCATCGGCGTGGTCGGCACGCTGGTGGGGCTGCTGCTGGGCGTGATCGTGTGTCTCAATATCGAGAGCATCCGCCAGTTCATCTCGTGGCTCACCTCCACGGAGCTGTTCTCGCCCGAGCTCTATTATCTCTCCAAGCTGCCGGCGGAGATGAACTTCGGTGAAACCGCCACGGTGGTGGTGATGGCGCTGGTGCTCTCGCTGCTCGCCACGCTCTACCCGTCCTGGCGCGCCGCCCGGCTCGATCCCGTCGAAGCCCTGAGATACGAGTGATGGATCAGCCCACCCGCCGTCGCCCAGGCTCGCCTGCCATGCCGCCTCGCTCCAACTATGCCCTCGCCCTCACCGGCGTCGTCCGCCGCTACACGGAAGGGGTGGGGGCGCTCGAAATCCTGCGCGGGGTGGATCTGACCATCTCCCCGGGGCAGTCGGTGGCGCTGGTGGCGCCTTCGGGGTCGGGCAAGTCCACCCTGCTGCACATCGCCGGGCTGCTGGAGCACTCGGACGAAGGCGAGGTCTTCATCGACGGGCGGCCCACGGCGCGCCTGGCCGATGCGGAGCGCACGCGCATCCGGCGCATGCATATCGGCTTCGTCTACCAGTTCCATCATCTGCTGGGTGAGTTCTCCGCGCTGGAGAATGTGGCCATGCCGCAGATGATCCGCGGCCTCTCCCACAAGGAGGCCAATGCCCGCGCGAAGGATCTGCTCAGCTATCTGGGCCTCGGCGCGCGCCTGACGCACCGGCCCTCGGAGCTTTCAGGCGGCGAACAGCAGCGCGTGGCCATCGCCCGCGCGCTGGCCAATGCGCCGCGCCTGCTGCTGGCCGACGAGCCGACGGGCAATCTCGACCCCAAGACCTCGGATCATGTCTTTGGCGCGCTGACGGAGCTGGTGCAGGCCACCGGCGTCGCGGCCCTGATCGCCACCCACAATCTGGACCTCGCCGCCCGCATGGACCGGCGGGTGACCTTGCGGGAAGGTAAGCTCGTGGAGCTGGTCTGAGTAGCTTATTGCAATTCTATCCTAGCGGAAGGGCGTGCGCGCGGGCGCGACAGGGGTTAGCGTAGGGGGGAAATGGGGGTATAGGTGCTCTTGCGAGCCATTTCCCGTTTGCGGGATCGCCAGCGAACCCCGATAGTTGAAGCAATTCCGGTGACGCGCGATGCCCCTTTGCATTTCCGCCTCGCTGCCGAAGGCGGCGCATTTTCTTCGGTCTGGTTTGAGCGCGGCGCTGATTGTGCTCGCTTGCGGCACCGTTTCCGTGGTGCCCGCATCCGCCCAGGTCCCGCCGGCAGCTGAGCCGGCGCCCGCCGCCTCCGCCAGCGCGCCGGCCGCCGCTGTCGCGCCAGCCATTCCCGCCCCGTCCATCTCTGCGCCCGCCCTGCCGCCGTCCGTCCCTGCGGCCCCGCCGGCCGCGCCCGGAACGGCATCGCCGGAGGCGACCGCCCCCGAGCCTCTTCCCGTCGCCACCCCCGCGCCCGCCGGAACGCAGGAGGCGCCGGCACCGGCCGCCTCCACGCTGCCGCACGACCTGTCCCCCTGGGGCATGTTCATGGCCGCCGACAAGGTGGTGAAGGCGGTGATGCTGGGCCTGGCCCTGGCGTCCGTGATCACCTGGACCGTGTGGTTCGTGAAGTCGCTGGAGCTGATGTTCGCCCGCCGGCAGGTGAGTCGCACCCTCAAGGCCCTGCGCTCGGCCCCTACCCTGGTTGCCGCCTCGCGCCTGGTTCCGAAGGGCCGGGGCCCGGCCCCCGCCACGGTGCACGCCGCGCTGGAGGAGTGCGAGGTCTCGGAAGGCCTGTCCGCCGAGGGCATCAAGGAGCGCGTGGCCATCGCCCTGGGCCGGATCGAGGCCGGCGCCGGCCGGCGCATGTCCGGCGGCACCGGGGTGCTCGCCACCATTGGCGCCGTGGCGCCCTTCGTGGGCCTGTTCGGCACGGTGTGGGGCATCATGAATGCCTTCATCGGCATCTCGAAGGCGCAGACGACCAATCTCGCCGTGGTGGCGCCGGGCATCGCCGAGGCGCTGCTGGCCACGGCCATCGGTCTCGTCGCCGCCATTCCGGCGGTCGTCATCTACAATTTGTTCGCCCGCGCCATCTCCGCCTACAAGGCGCGCCTCGCCGATACATCGGCGGAGGTGATGCGCCATCTCTCCCGCGATCTCGATCGCGCGAGCGAGGCGGGCAGCGCGCGCAATCTGCGCGCCGCGGCCGAGTGACGGGCGCGCGCCATGGCCGCGAAGCTCGACCACGGCGGCGACGATCTCGCCGAGAATCACGAAATCAACGTCACGCCGTTCATCGACGTGATGCTGGTGCTCCTCATCATCTTCATGGTGGCGGCCCCGCTCGCCACCGTGGACGTGAAGGTGGACCTGCCCACTTCCAACGCCCAGCCGCAGCCCCGTCCTGACAAGCCCATCTATTTGTCGCTGAAGGCCGACCGCTCGCTGGCCATCGGCGACGAGCCGGTGGATCGCGGCACCCTTGGCGCGGCGCTGGACCAGGCCAGCCAGTCCGATCGCGAGCAGCGGGTGTTCGTGCGGGCGGACAAGTCGGTGGACTATGGTTCGGTCATGGAGGTGATGAACCTTCTGCGCACGGCGGGCTATCTGAAGGTGGCGCTCGTGGGCCTGGAAGGGCCGCCGACCGGGGGCGGTGGCGCCCCCGCCGCCGCGCCTGCAACCTTGCCGGCGCCGGGGGCGGCACAGTGAGTGCCATGCACTGGCACGACATGGAGCGGGGTCACTTTCGTGCTTCCGCTCTTCGCTGGCTGGCCGCCGGGCTTGTGATCGTGCTCGCCCATACCGGCTTCGTCTATGCGGCGCTGTTCTGGCACCGGGAGGAAAGCGCCGCGGCGCCGCCCGCCGCGGTGATGATCGAGCTCGCCCCCATGCCGGTGAGCGCGCCCTCCCAGACCCAGGACGTGGCGCCCGGTCCGGAGATGATGCAGGCACCGCAGACCACGCCCGATGCGCCTGATGAGCCGGAGGAGGAGCCCGCTCCCACCGAGCCGGTGAAGCAGGAGGTGGCGGAAGATGCCCCCGAGCTGCCGCCGACGCCCGTGCCTTCCGAAGCGGTCTTGCCCGCAGCCCATCCCGAGCCGCAGCCCAAGCCCGTGGAGATGCGCAAGCCCGAGGAAAAGCCTCCGGAGGAGAAGCCCAAGAAGGAGGCCAAGCCGACCCGGCGCCGCCAGGCTCCGGTGACCTCCGCCGCACCCCGCTCGGAGGCCGCGCCTTCGCAGCGCACGGCCGCGCCGTCTCCCGGCATTTCCGCCAGCAACTCGCAGGCGCGGGCAAGCTGGGCGGCGATGATCTCCGCCCACCTCAACCGCTTCAAGCGCTATCCGCGCGGCGCGGAGGGTGTCACCGGGCGGCCCTCGGTGCGTTTCTCCCTCGACGGCTCCGGGCGCGTGACGTCGGTGAGCCTGGTCCTCTCCTCCGGCTCCTCGGTGCTGGATGACGAGGCGGTGGCGACGGTGCGGCGCGCCTCTCCGTTCCCGACTCCGCCGGATGGGCGCGGGGCGAGGTTCAGCGTTCCGGTGAATTTCACGCGCCGCTGACGCGGCAAGGCATTCCGGTGGCTCTCCGTCCCGCGAAAGGTGGCCGCCGCGTGCCGTCTTCCACCGAACCGAGCCGTTGCGTGGGGCCCGCGCTGGGCGGAGTGAGGGGCTGCAGGACCTCACGTCGGTCGGCGGAGTGGCATGTTGCGCCTCGGCCGGGGCCGCCCCGCATGCGAGGTGCGGCGAGGCTGCTGGCCTGCCGTCCATCGGCGTCCAGCAGCTTGGCATGGGACGAGCGACCCCCTGAATTTGTCTCGCGCATAGGCAGTCCGGAGTGATCAGGACGCAGTTTGATCTTGTCCGGCCCCGGCGCTGAAGGCGCGTCGCGCGGGCAGGGAGCGGGCCTCGATGGGCCGTTCTCGATGGAACAGCATGGAGCGATCTGCATCCGATGTCGCGCGCGGGATGGCGCCTGATCACGGGGTGCGCCCAGACCTCAGACCGCACCACCGTCGCTCTGGCCCTCGCGCGGCTGGGGAGCTTGAGAGCCCGGGTCCAGAGCGCAACTCCGCATCTCAGCCTCGCGTCGCCAGTCGCGCACTTAAGGTGGCGTCCCTCAAAAAGGGGCTAGGCGGGCGCACGAACAGCACTGGCCTGCCGCGGGCCGTCCCCTTTTTCGTGGAAGCGGGGCGGAGGCGGCGGCTGGTTGGCTGAGACGCTCTCGGCGATCCGGTGCCCACGTTGCTCGAAGCAGCGATGGCGAAGCTGGGGCGCTGCCGTGAAATGTCAATCAAGCAGGTTGGCCTGAAACGGGCCGCTCTCAGGTCTCGCGCGGTGAGCGGAATGGGGGGCCTCAAGGAGGGAGCTCCCGGAGGGTCCTCCAGGGGGGCTCCATGACGGGGGCGGGCGCGTGCGCCTCCTGGCCGGATCCAGACTGTGCGAAGGGTTGGGTTTAGTCCGCCGCATTTCCGTCGTTCGGCGGGAAGGGGACCACGCCTGGGCTGGCTTCATGAGGGGAGGCCTTGCCGGCGTGACGACAGAGTGCGAAGCCGTCCAGGGCCGCGAGCCGACCAGTATCGAGGCCAGTCGTGCGGAGCGGTTCCCTCCAGCGACAGCTGTGTTCCGCCTAAGGGCGCCAGCTACCTCTGCTCCTTCACGGAAACACGAAGGCGGCCTATCCCTGTGCTCTTACGCCAGTCCCTTACGCGAACCGGTTCCCGCCTCGCGCGCGAAGGGCGGCCCGGGGCCTCGGCCGCGCCCGCATGGGGGCTGGCCTCTCGCCTCGCGCGCGCGAAGGGCGGAGACCGACGTGCTGCACGCTGACGTTTAGGTGCCGGCCTGCGGTGCGAGGCATGGGCGGCGCGGAATGCTGAGCAGGCCCGGCCAGGGGGCGTGCCGATGCGTCGGCTCAGTGTCTCGCGAGTGGGGCTTGGTCTACGGCCTTCCCACAGCTCGCCGGAGGGAGGCGCGCGGGGGGGCAACGCGCGGGATGCCCTCCGTGCCGGCCGCGACGATGGCGAGCGGAAGGCCCGTCGCGGGGCCGAAGGGCCATTGGCCCCAAGGCGCGCCGGCCGCCTCATCCGGTAGAGGAGGACGCGCCGGGGCCCGACTTGAGCTATGCTTTCGCCGCGGATCGGCGTCGTGCCGCCGCGAGAGGCGCGCAATGTCTTCCCTTCAGGGTTCATGGCTGTTCTGGGCGTTGTTGTCCGCCGCCTTTGCCGCGCTGACGGCCATATTCGGCAAAGTGGGTGTCGCGGGCATCCATCCCGATCTCGCCACCTTGATTCGCACCGTGGTGATCCTGCTTTTGATCGCCGCCGTGGTGACGGCCGGCGGCGCCTGGAGCCCGCCCGGTGAGATCGCGGCGCGCACCTGGCTGTTCCTGGTGCTGTCCGGGCTCGCGACCGGCGCCTCGTGGCTCTGCTACTTCCGGGCCCTGAAGCTGGGGCTGGCCGCCCGCGTCGCGCCGGTGGACAAGCTCAGCGTGGTGCTGGTGGCGGTGTTCGGCGTGCTGTTCCTGGGCGAGCGGCTCAGCATGGTGAGCAGCCTTGGCGTGCTGCTCATCGCCGCCGGCTCGGTCCTCGTGGCGCTGGGGTGATCCCGCTCAGAAGTGGCTGTAGCTGCCGCTGCCGAGTTCCATGATCCGCCCGCCGGCATCCAGCACGTCAAGGCCCGGCTCCGCCCGCGTCTCGCCAATGAGGGCGACGGGCACGCCCGCCTGCGCCGCCGCGACCACGAAAGCGTGCACCTCCTTGTGGGGCACGCAGGCGAGAATCTCGTAATCGTCGCCGCCGGTGAGGGCCGTGGCACGTAACGTCTTGTCGTGGCGCACCGCCGCGTCCGCCGCCGCCGAAAGGGGAACGCGATGGGCCTCGATGCGCCCGCCGCAGCCCGAGGCGGCAAGCATCTTGGCCAGATCACCCACTAGCCCGTCGGAGACGTCCATGGCTGCCGCCCCGTAGGCGCGCAGGGCCGGGGCCAGCGCCAGGCGGGGCTGGGGGTGGAGGTAGCGGTCCAGCAGATGACTGCGCTGCGCGTCCGAAAGGGCCGCGAAGGCGGTCTGCCGAGGCTCAAGGCGCAACTTCAGGCCGAGCGCGGCATCCCCGATCGTGCCGGAAACGATGATGGCCTGGCCTGGCCCGGCGCCCGTGCGTGGCACAAAATGGCCCGTGGGCACACTGCCGAGGGCGGTGATGCCAAGGGTGATGGGCCCAGGCGTCACCACCGTATCGCCGCCGAGCAGGGGACAGGAATAAAGCGCCGCATCCGCGCCGAGGGCGGAGGCGAAGGCCTCCATCCAGGCATCGGGAATATCCTTGGGAACAGCCAGCGTCAGCAGCGCGCCGAGGGGCCGGGCGCCCTTGGCCGCGAGATCGGACAGGTTCACCCGCAGGGCCTTGCGCGCGACACTGGCGGGAGAATCATCGGGAAAGAAGTGGACGCCCGCCACGAGCGCGTCTGTGGTGAGCACCAGCTCCTCACCGGCAGGCGGCGCCAGCCGTGCGGCATCGTCGAGCAGGCCGAGGGCCTCCGGCGCACCAGCCACGGGGCGGAAGAAGCGGGCGATGAAGCGATCCTCGCCGGATCCCCGTTCGCCGGCGCCCGTCATGTCAGGCGGCTCCCGGCCCGGCGAATTCGCGGGTGCGCAGCTCGCGGGCAAGGGTGTCGAGCACGGCATTGACCATGCCGGTCTCGTCACGATCGAGGAAGGCGCCGGCCACGTTCACATATTCGGCGATGACAACGCGGGCGGGAACCTCCGGGCGGGCCAGCAGCTCGAAGGCCCCGGCGCGCAGCACCGCGCGCAGCACAGCTTCCACCCGGCGCAACGGCCAGCCACTGGAAAGCGCCTTGTCCACCAGCGGGTCGATGCGGCGCTGTTCGGACAGCACGCCTTCCACCACCGCGCGGAACAGCTTCACGTCCGCGTCGGGCAGCTGGGTGCCCTCCACCTCCTGGCCAAGCCAGTGGCTTTCGAACTGGGCCAGAATGTCGTGAATGGGGGTCTGCGCCAGATCCATCTGGTAAAGTGCCTGCACGGCTCCGAGCCGTGCGGCGCTCTTCTTCATGGGCCAGCTTGTCGCGGGCTCGCTCATTGCTCCAGCCTCCTGCGCAGGCGCAGCAGCGACAGCGCCGCGGCCGCCGCGCCGCCGCCCTTGTCACCCTCGGTGACGCGGGCGCGCTCCCAGGCCTGCGCCTCGGTGTCCACCGTGAGGATGCCATTGCCCACGGGCAGCGCGCGGCCAAGGCCGAGCTCCATCAGGCCGCGGGCCGATTCTCCGGACACGATCTCGAAATGGTATGTTTCGCCGCGGATCACCACGCCGAGGCCCACCACGGCGTCCAGCGTTTCCCCGGACATCTCGGCGGCATCGAGGGCGATTTCCGCCGCGATCGGAATCTCAAGGGAACCGGGCACCGTCACCACGATGACCTCGACGCCCGCGGCTTCCAGCACCGCGCGGGCGCCGGCCAGCAGTTCGTCCGCCAGCGCCTCATAATAGCGCGCCTCGACGATGAGCACGCGGGCGCCTTCGAGCAGGTCATCCTTTTCGTGAGAGCCTTCCCTGCGCGTCGTGACCATGGGCATCGTCTCCAAATAGAGGCGCGAGGCGTACAAGAGCGCGCCGCGCCGCGCAAGCGTGCCGCATGTGCCTTAAGCGCAGAGCTGGTCTCAGCTTCTTGCCAGCGTCTTGAATATACGCCGCGCGCGCGTGTTCAGGCGCGGGGAAACTCGGCCAGCCGCGCCGCATAGCGCGCCATCAGGTCCACCTCGAAATTCACGAGGTCGCCGGGCATCACGCCGCCCCAGGTGGTGACCGCCAGGGTGTGGGGAATGAGCAGGCAGGAAAAGGTGTTGTCCACCACCGTGTTGACGGTGAGCGAGGTGCCGTCGAGCGCCACCGAGCCCTTCACCGCGACGAAGCGGGCGAGCGCATCGGGCACCTTGAACTCGAATCGGGTGGTGGCGCCGAGATCTTCGCGCTTCAGCACCTTGGCGGTCGAATCCACATGGCCGGAAACCATGTGGCCGCCGAGCTCGTCGCCGAGCTTCAAGGAGCGTTCCAGATTGATGCGCCGGCGCGGCTGCCAGGACGCCACGGTGGTGATGGCGAGGGTCTCCGGTCCGGCATCCACGGTGAAGCGGGTCTTGCGCGGCCCCTCGGTGGAAACGGAGGTCACCGTCATGCACACGCCCGAACAGGCGATGGAGGCGCCGAGCGCGATGGTGGCCGCGTCGAAGTCGGTCGCAATGGTGAGGGTCTTGACCTCGCCGCGGGCTTCCGCAGCGATGACGTCGCCCACATCGGTGACGATGCCGGTGAACATTCTAGCGTCTCCACAAGCGCAAAAGGTGATCGGGACCGAGGCTGGCATGTTCCACCTCGGCGAAACCCACGGGGGCGAACAGGCGGGAGAGCGGCCGCCCGGGCAGCGCCGGCACCGCATCGGGCCCCAGCACCACGGGGCTCGAGAACACGGCCACCTCATCCACCAGTCCCGCGTCCAGGAAGGCCGCGGCCGTGGTGGGGCCGCCTTCCACCATCAGCCGGGTCACGCCCAGCATGCCCAGTAGCTTCAGCACGGCGGGCAGGTAGAGCCGGTCCTCCGGCCCGCCGCGCGGCACGCGCAGCACCTCAACGCCCCGCTCGGCCAGGGCGGCGGAGCGATCGGCCGGGGCATCCTCCGCCGTGACGACCCACACCGGAACCTCGCAGGCGGTACGGACAAGGCTTGAGTCGAGAGGCAAAGCCAGGGCGCTGTCGAGCACGATGCGCACCGGCGAGCGGCTCTCGAAGCCCTCCAGCCGGGTGGTCAGCATGGGGTCGTCCGCCAGCGCGGTGCCCACGCCCACCAGGATGGCATCCGAATGGGCCCGCATCAGGTGCGCCCGCGCCCGCGCCTCAGGGCCGGTGATGACGGCCGGCCGGGGGCCGGGCAAAGCGGCCTTGCCGTCCGCCGACACGGCCATCTTGAGCAGCACGTGGGGCCGCCCCTCGGTGACGCGGCGGATGTGGCCGGCATGGTCTTCCAGCGCCTGTTCCGCGCCCACGCCCACCGTGACCCAGATGCCCGCCGCCCGGAGCCGCGCGACGCCTCGGCCCTTCACGCGATGATCCGGATCCTCGA
The DNA here is from genome assembly GCF_021401125.1 of Xanthobacter sp. NM-59. Lineage (GTDB taxonomy): Bacteria > Pseudomonadota > Alphaproteobacteria > Rhizobiales > Xanthobacteraceae > Xanthobacter. Next base: position 30,922 of record NZ_JACBFQ010000006.1, on the reverse strand, counting down.
GGGCGGCCACCACCCGGCGGACGCCGGCGGCGATCACCGCGTCGGCGCAGGGGGGCGTGCGGCCGTGGTGGGAGCAGGGCTCCAGGGTGACATAAAGGGTGGAGCCGCGGGCCGCTTCGCCCGCCTGGGCGAGGGCCTGGGGCTCGGCATGGGGGCGGCCGGTTGCGGCGGTCGCGGCGGCGCCGACGACGCAGGGCCCGTCCGGCCCGTGCTGCACCACCACCGCGCCCACTGAAGGGTTGGGCCAGGTGCGGCCGAGCCCGGTCTGGCCGATGGTGAGCGCCTCCGCCATGAAGCGCTCATCCTCCTCCGGGGAGGTGACATGAACGGGAACCGGGGACGCAGGCGCCATCTTGCCGATCAATCCACGCTGCGCGGCGGGCGAGGGCCGGCTTCCGGCTCTGGCGCCTCGGGCTCCCCGTCGCTGTTGAGCTCCGCCAAAGCGGACTCGAAATCCTTCGCCTCGCGGAAATCGCGATAGACGGAGGCGAAACGCACATAGGCCACGTCGTCGAGCTGCTTCAGGCCCGCCATCACCAGCTCGCCGATGGTCTCGGAGGGGATGTCGGTGTCGCCCATGCCCTCGAGCTGGCGGACCACGCCGGTAATCATGCGCTCCACCCGCTCGGCATCCACGGGGCGCTTGCGCAGGGCCACCTGGACGGAGCGGGCGAGCTTGTCGCGATCGAACGGAACGCGGCGGCCGGAGCGCTTCAGGATCATGAGCTCGCGCAATTGCACGCGCTCGAAAGTGGTGAAGCGCCCGCCGCAGTCAGGGCAGATGCGCCGGCGGCGAATGGCGGTGTTGTCCTCGGTGGGACGGGAGTCCTTCACCTGGGTGTCGAGGCTCCCGCAATAAGGGCACCGCATCTATCGCTCGCCTCCGGCGCGCCTGGCTCAGGCGTAGATGGGGAAGCGCTTCAGCAAGGTCGAGACCTTGTCGCGCACCGCGGCTTCCACCAGCGAATCCTCGTCCACGCCCTTCTGGGAGAGCACGCCCAGCACCTCGGCGATGAAGTCGCCGATCTGCTGGAACTCCGCCACGCCAAACCCGCGGGTGGTACCCGCCGGAGTGCCGAGACGCACGCCCGAGGTCACGAACGGCTTCTCCGGATCGAAGGGGATGCCGTTCTTATTGCAGGTGATGTGAGCGCGGCCCAGAGCCGCTTCGGACACCTTGCCCGTCAGCTTCTTGGGGCGCAGGTCCACCAGCATCAGATGGGTGTCGGTGCCGTCGGAGACGATGGCGAAGCCGTGGCCCTTCAGGGTCTCGGCCAGGGCCTTGGCGTTCTCCACCACGTTCTTGGCGTAGAGCTTGAACTCGGGGCGCAGCGCCTCGCCGAAAGCCACCGCCTTGGCGGCGATGACATGCATCAGCGGGCCACCCTGGATGCCGGGGAAGATGGCCGAGTTGATCTTCTTGGCCAGGTCCTCGTCATTGGTCAGGATCATGCCGCCGCGCGGGCCGCGCAGGGTCTTGTGGGTGGTGGTGGTCACCACATGGGCGTGGGGGAAGGGGCTCGGATGAGCGCCACCGGCCACCAGGCCCGCGAAATGGGCCATGTCCACCATCAAGAGCGCGCCGACGCTGTCGGCGATCTGGCGCATCTTGGGGAAGTCGATGATGCGCGGATAGGCCGAGCCGCCGGCCACGATGACCTTCGGCTTGTGCTGGTCCGCGAGGCGGGCGACTTCCTCGTAATCAATATACTGGTCGTCCTGGCGCACCGTGTAGGGCACAGCCTTGAACCACTTGCCGGACATATTGACCGGCGAGCCGTGGGTCAGGTGACCACCGGCGGCTAGGTTCAGGCCCAGGAAGGTGTCGCCCGGCTGCATGGTGGCGAAGAACACGCCCTGGTTCGCCTGGCTGCCCGAATTGGGCTGCACGTTGGCGAAGGCGCAGCCGAACAGCTTCTTGGCGCGCTCGATGGCGAGGTTCTCGGCCACGTCCACGAACTGGCAGCCGCCGTAATAGCGCTTACCCGGATAACCTTCCGCGTACTTGTTGGTGAGAACGGAGCCCTGAGCCTCCAGCACCGCGCGCGAAACGATGTTCTCCGAGGCGATCAGCTCGATCTCGTCGCGCTGGCGACCCAGCTCCGCCTCCATCGCGCTCGCGATCTCGGGATCGGTCTCCGCGATCGAGGCGGTGAAGAAGCGGTTCTTTTCCTCGGAAATGGAGGCGGCGTTCGCGTCCTGCGAGGCCATGGCAGGTCTCCGGTGATGTCGGCTACGGAAAGTCCGGTGGGCGGGGAGGTGTCTGACGAGAAGAGCCCCATCCAAGCGGGTCACAGCGCTTATCACACCGGCGGCGCCAAGTCCAAAGGGCGAGATTGCGGCATGATCATCGCAGGTCCGCTCGCCGGGCATGTGCATGCACGCGCAAGGCTTATGCTCGTGCTCCGGTCGCGGCTCCTCCGCAGTGGCTCCAGTGGGCGTTGACCGCGGCCTGCGCCGGGTGAATCCTTCCCGGCCCGGAACGCCGTCCGACCCTCCCGGGCCCGCTTTCCCCGGGTTTATGAAGAGAATTCATCTGCCATGTCCGACCCCGGCTTCGTCCATCTGCACGTCCATTCGGCCTATTCGCTGCTGGAAGGCGCCCTCACCGTGGGCAAGCTGGCGGAGTTCCTGAAGGGCGACCAGCAGCCGGCCATGGCGTTGACCGACACCGGCAACCTCTTCGGCGCCCTGGAGTTTTCGGAAAAGATGGCGGGCGCGGGCATCCAGCCCATTCCCGGCGTCTCCCTGGCGCTGGATGTGCCGGAGCCGCCCGGGCCACGCGGCGTCATCCGCCCCAAGAAGCCGCGAATCGTCCTGCTGGCGCAGAAGGACGAGGGCTGGCGCAACCTGATGCGCCTCGTCTCCCGCTCCTATCTGGAAACGCCCAGCGACGAGGAACCGCGCATTCAGCTCGACTGGCTGGCCGAATCGTCGGGCGGGCTGATCGCGCTGACCGGCGGGCCGGCCGGGCCGCTGGATCTCGCGCTGGCGTCCGGACACCCGGAATTCGCCGCCGACCGGCTGGACAAGCTCGCCGCCATCTTCGGCGACCGGCTCTATCTGGAGCTTCAGCGGCACGGCACCGATGCCGAGCGCCTCGCCGAGCCGATGCTGCTGGACCTCGCTTATGAGAAGGGCATCCCGCTGGTGGCGGCCAACGAGCCCTTCTTCGCCGCCCAGTCGGACTATGAGGCCCACGACGCGCTCATCGCCATCGCCGAAAGCAAGATCGTGGCGGACGGCGACCGCCGCCGCCTGACGCCCGAGCACCGCTTCAAGACCCGGGCGGAGATGCTGGAGCTGTTCAAGGACCTGCCCGAGGCCACCGCCAACACCATCGAGATCGCCCAGCGCTGCGCCTATCGGGTGCGCACGGTGAAGCCCATTCTGCCCCGCTTCACCACCGCCGATGAGAGCGAAGAGGGCATGGACGCCGAGGCCGCCGAGGCCGCCGAGCTGGAGCGCCAGGCCAAGGAGGGGCTTGCCCAGCGCCTCGCCAAGCACGGGCCGACGCCGGGGCTGGACGTAGCAGCCTATGAGGAGCGGCTGGCGTACGAGCTCTCCATCATCCAGCGCATGAAGTTCCCCGGCTACTTCCTGATCGTGTCGGACTTCATCAAGTGGGCCAAGGCCCATGGCATTCCGGTGGGGCCGGGCCGCGGCTCGGGCGCAGGTTCGCTGGTGGCCTATTCGCTGCAGATCACCGATCTCGATCCGCTGCGCTTCCACCTGCTGTTCGAGCGCTTCCTGAACCCGGAACGCGTCTCCATGCCCGACTTCGACGTGGACTTCTGCCAGGAGCGCCGCGACGAGGTGATTCATTATGTGCAGGAGCGCTATGGGCGGGCCCAGGTGGCGCAGATCATCACCTTCGGTACCCTCCAGGCGCGCGGTGTGCTGCGCGATGTGGGGCGCGTTCTTGAGATGCCCTACGGGCAGGTGGACAAGCTGTGCAAGCTGGTGCCGCAGAATCCCGCCCATCCGGTGACCCTGAAGCAGGCCATTGACGAGGAGCCGCGCCTGCAGGCGGCCCGCGACAGCGAGGAGGTGGTGAAGCGCGCCTTCGACATCGCCGTGAAGCTGGAGGGCCTGAACCGCCACGCCTCCACCCACGCGGCGGGCATCGTGATCGGGGATCGCAAGCTGCACGAGCTGGTGCCGCTCTATCGAGACCCCAAGTCCGACATGCCGGTCACCCAATACAATATGAAGTGGGTGGAGCAGGCGGGCCTGGTGAAGTTCGACTTCCTGGGCCTCAAGACGCTGACCACCATCGACAAGGCGGTGAAGCTCATCCACCAGCGCGGCATCGAGCTCGACATCTCGAAAATCCCGCTCGACGATCCCAAGACCTACGCCATGCTGGGCAAGGGCGAGACGGTGGGCGTGTTCCAGGTTGAAAGCGCGGGCATGCGCCGCGCCCTCGTGGACATGAAGGCCGACCGCATCGAGGACATCGTGGCCCTGGTGGCGCTCTATCGCCCGGGCCCCATGGCCAACATCCCCGTCTATTGCGATTGCAAGCACGGCCGCGCCAAGCCGGACTATATCCACCCCAAGCTTGAGCCCTATCTGAAGGAGACGTTCGGCGTCATCATCTACCAGGAGCAGGTGATGCAGATCGCCCAGGCCCTTTCGGGCTACTCCCTGGGTGAAGCCGACCTTCTGCGCCGCGCCATGGGTAAGAAGATCCGCGCGGAGATGGACAAGCAGCGCGCGCGCTTCGTTGACGGCGCCATGGCCGGCGGCGTCGAAAAGGCGATGGCCGACCAGATCTTCGACGTTCTGGCCAAGTTCGCGGATTACGGCTTCAACAAGTCCCACGCGGCGGCCTATGCCCTCGTCGCCTACCAGACGGCCTGGCTGAAGGCCAACTATCCCACCGAGTTCCTGGCCGCCTCCATGACCATGGACATGGGCAACACCGACAAGCTGGCCGAATTCCGCCAGGAGGCGCAGCGCCTGGGCATCAAGGTGGTGCCGCCCTCCGTGAACCGCTCATTCCGCGAGTTCGCGGTGGAGAATGGCGAGATCATCTATGCCATGGCCGCCATCAAGGGCGTGGGCGGGGCGGCGGTGGACGCGCTGGTGGAGGCGCGCTCCGGCAAGCCCTTCAAGAGCTTGGCGGATTTCGCCACCCGCCTGCCGGTGAAGATGGTGAACAAGCGCACGCTGGAAAGCCTGATGGCCGCCGGCTGCTTCGACGAGCTGGAAAAGAACCGCGCCCGCGCCATCGCCGCGCTCGACGCCATCGTGGCCGAGGCCCAAAGGGTGGAGGCCAATGCCCAATCGGGCCAGAACGACATGTTCGGCTCCGGTCCCGTCGCGGCGAAGCTGCCGATTCCCGATGCCGCGCCCTGGCTGCCGGCGGAGCGGCTGCAGCGGGAATATGACGCGGTGGGCTTCTTCCTCACCGGCCATCCGCTGGACGATTACGACGAGGCGCTGAAGAAGCTGCGGGTGCAGAGCTTCAGCGAATTTTCCCGCTCGGTGCGGGCAGGGGCTTCCGCCGGGCGGCTCGCGGCCACCGTGGTGTCGCGGCAGGAGCGCAAGACCAAGTCCGGCACCCGCATGGGCATTATTGGCCTGTCGGACCCCTCGGGCACCTATGAGGCCGTGCTCTTCTCAGAGGCGCTGGCCCATTACCGCGATTTGCTGGAGCCGGGTACGCCGCTGCTGATGATGGTGGGGGCGGAACTGAACGGCGAGGATGTGCGGGTGCGCATCAATTCGTGTGAGCGGCTGGACGAGGTGGCAGCCCGCGCCCACAAGGCGCTGCGCATCTTCGTGCGCTCTCCCGACCCTCTCGACGGCATCGCCAAGCGGCTGGAAGCCGGCCTGGGCGCGGCCAAGCGCGATGGCGAGGTGAGCCTCGTTCTGCTCATGGACGACGGGAAGGCGGAGGTGGAGGTGCGCCTGGACGGCAAATATGCCGTCTCTCCCCAGATCGCCGGCGCGCTCAAGGCCATTCCCGGAGTGGTGGCGGTGGAGGCGGCCTGACGGGCCGCACCCCGGTCCCGCGGGACGGGCCGCGCTTTCTGTCATCGCGATGCGGCGGCTCACCCGGGCGCCCGGGGATTTGCCGGCGATCCTCTCCCTCTCCCTCTCCCTCTCCCTCTCCCTCGCCGACGCCTGGTTCCGCCTGATCTGACGGACAGGCGCGCCAGCGGCACAGGGCCGCGCCCGTGGAAAACCGGGCGGCGCCTTTGTTTTCGCGCTGTTGCGTGCCCTTGCCCTTTTTCGCGCCTTCCCCTATAAGCCCCGCCATCCCGCACGCGGACTAACGGCCCAGTGGCCATCCGGTGCCCCCTTTCCCTGCCGGGCAAGAGGGTACGTCCGCGGAGGTTCAACCGGAGACGAAAATGGCTCTTCCCGACTATTCGATGCGTCAGCTGCTCGAGGCTGGCGTGCACTTCGGCCATCAGGCCCACCGTTGGAACCCCAAGATGGCTCCGTACATCTTCGGTGTTCGCAACAACATCCACATTCTCGACCTGTCGCAGACCGTGCCCGCGCTGCATCGCGCGCTTCAGGCCGTGTCCGACACGGTGGCCCAGGGCGGTCGCGTGCTGTTCGTCGGCACCAAGCGCCAGGCCCAGGATCAGGTGGCTGACGCCGCCCGTCGCTCCGCCCAGTATTTCGTGAACCACCGCTGGCTCGGCGGCATGCTCACCAACTGGAAGACCATCTCCAACTCCATCGCCCGGCTGAAGAAGCTGGAAGAGACCCTCGCGGCCCCGGAGGCTTCCTCCGGCTACACCAAGAAGGAGCGTCTCACGCTGTCCCGTGAGAAGGAGAAGCTGGAGAAGGCCCTCGGCGGTATCCGCGACATGGGCGGCCTGCCGGACCTGCTGTTCGTGATCGACACGAACAAGGAAGACATCGCGGTGAAGGAGGCCCAGCGCCTCGGCATCCCGGTGGCGGCCATCCTCGACACCAATTGCGATCCCGACGGCATCGCCTTCCCGGTGCCGGGCAATGACGACGCCGGTCGCGCCATCCAGCTCTATTGCGATCTCATCGCCCGCGCCGCCATTGACGGCATCGGCCGCAGCCAGAGCGACCTCGGCATCGACCTCGGCTCCGAGGAGATTCCGCTGGGCGAAGAGCTGCCCGCCGAAGGCGTGTGGATGACGTTCGAGCCCCTGTCCGGCCCGCGCGGCGTCGCCGACGACCTGAAGAAGCTGGCTGGCGTCTCCCCGGAGATCGAGCAGAAGCTGAACGAGCTCGGCGTGTTCCATTTCGCGCAGATCGCCGGCCTCGACCAGATCGACGCCGACCGCATCGGCGACGAGGTGGGTCTGCCCGGCCGCGTGGATGGCTGGATCGCCCAGGCCAAGGAGCTCTCCGCCGAGGCCGAGTGATCTCGTCGCGAGGTTGAAAACGAATCAAGGGTAATTGGGGGCGCGGGGCGTCCCCGGCGGCCGGCTCGGGATCACCCAGGCCGGCCGTGGTGCGAGAAGAAGGGATTGAACATGGCTGCGATCACCGCCGGGCTCGTCAAGGAACTGCGCGAAAAGACCGGCGCAGGCATGATGGACTGCAAGTCCGCGCTCACCGAGACGAGCGGCGACGTCGAGGCCGCCATCGACTGGCTGCGCAAGAAGGGCCTTGCCAAGGCCGCCAAGAAGGCCGGCCGCGTGGCCGCCGAGGGTGTGGTGGCCGTGGAATCCTCGGGCCGCTTCGCCGCCGCCATCGAGGTGAATGCGGAGACGGATTTCGTCGCCCGCAACCCCGACTTCCAGGCGTTCGTCCGCGAGGCCGCCAAGGTCGCCCTCAACACCGATGGCACCCTCGAGGCCGTGGCGACTGCCAAGTTCCCGGGTGCGGACGTGACGGTGGCCGACAAGCTCACCGCCCTCGTCGCCACCATCGGCGAGAACATGACCCTGCGTCGCACCGCGAAGCTCGAGGTTTCCGCCGGCGTGGTGGCCACCTATGTCCACGGCCAGGTGGCCGATGGCCAGGGCCGTATCGGCGTGCTGGTGGCGCTGCAGTCCGAGGGTGATGTGGAGAAGCTCTCCGTGCTCGGCCGTCAGATCGCCATGCACATCGCCGCGCTGAACCCGCTGGCGCTCGACGCCTCGGGCATTCCGGCCGAGACGGTCGCTCGCGAAAAGGCGATCCTGCTCGAGAAGCACCAGGGCAAGCCCGCCAACGTGCAGGACAAGATCGCCGAGAGCGGCATGAAGAGCTTCTTCAAGGAGAATACCCTCCTCGATCAGGCTTTCGTGCATGACGGCTCCAAGTCCGTCGCGCAGGTGCTGAAGGAGGCCGAAGGCCAGGTCGGCGCGCCGATCAACCTGATGGCCTTCGTGCGCTTCGCCCTGGGCGAGGGCATCGAGAAGGAAGAGAGCGACTTCGCGGCCGAGGTGGCTGCCGCCGCCGGTCAGTCCTGAGCGAACGGGGAAGGGGGCTCCCCATGTCGTTCGACGATTCGGATGTTCCTGAACCCCGGCACCCGTTTGCGGCGCCGGGGCTTCCCTATCCCCGCATCCTGGTGAAGGTTTCGGGGGAGGCCCTGATGGGGCCGGAACCGTTCGGCCTGCATCCGCCGACGGTTGCGGCCATCGCCCGTGATCTCGTCGCCGCGCGTGCGCTCGGCTGCGAGGTGGCGGTGGTGGTCGGGGGCGGCAACATCCTGCGGGGCGCGCGGGTGGCGGGCGAGGATCTCGACCGCGCCACCGCCGACCATATGGGCATGCTCGCCACCGTCATGAACGGGCTGGCCCTGGAGCAGGCCATCGAGAAGGCAGGGGCTCCGGCACGTACCCTCTCGGCGGTGCCCATGCCGACCGTTTGCGAGCCTTACGCCCGCCAGCCGGCGCTGCGGCATCTCCGGCGCGGGCGCATTGTCCTGCTCACCGGTGGCACGGGAAATCCCTATTTCACCACCGATACGGGCGCGGTGCTGCGCGCGGCCGAGCTGGATTGCGACGCGGTGCTGAAGGCCACCAATGTGGATGGCGTCTACACCGCAGATCCCAAGACCGACCCTACCGCCACGCGCTATGAGCGGCTCACCCATGACGAGGCCCTGGCGGCCGACCTCAAGGTGATGGATGCCGCGGCATTCGCGCTGGCACGCGAGGCGGCGCTGCCGATCATCGTGTTTTCGATCCGCGAGCCCGGGGCCATCGTCCAGGCCGCGACGGGGGCCGGCCGGGTGACGGTGGTGGCGCCCTGAGGCGGAAGACGCGGCGTTTTGGCGTCTTCGGTGACGGGCGCGATTCGTCCATTGTTCCGTAACGCCGCGCGGGAGCCTCGCTCCGGTGCGGCGTTACGCATATTCGCCGGCCGGCAAGGTTGCCGCGGAAGGGTGCCCCTAGTCTTCGCGTTGGCACCCGATTACCCCATTGCGCCAAGGGTTTGCTAGGTGCGCGGCCGCAGGTGTCGAGCTGGCCGCCGTCCGGGTTGACTGGGCCTTCCGCATGGCGCTGCGCGTCGGTAGCGGGGACGGCACACAGATTTGTTCACTTCGACGTCGCCCTTCGCGAGGCGACAGGCTAAAAGGTTCGGCCGCAAGAGCCGAGACGAGACAGCACAGAGGATTGCCATGACCACCGCTTCCTTCGATCTGGCCGACATCAAGCGCCGCATGCAGGGCGCCATCGGCGTGCTCAAGGACGAGCTCGGCGGCCTGCGCACCGGGCGCGCGTCCGCCAGTCTGCTGGAGCCCATCACGGTGGAGGCCTACGGCTCGCGCATGCCGCTGGTGCAGGTGGCCACCGTGTCCGTGCCCGAGGCGCGCCTGCTCCAGGTGCAGGTCTGGGATCGCGGCATGGTGGGCGCCGTGGAAAAGGCGATCTTGAATAGCAATCTCGGCCTCAACCCGGCCACTGAAGGCCAGACGCTGCGCCTGCGCATTCCCGAGCTTAACCAGGAGCGCCGGCAGGAGCTGGTGAAGGTGGCTCATAAATATGCCGAGGCCGCCCGCGTGTCGGTGCGCCATGTGCGGCGCGATGGCATGGACCAGCTCAAGAAGCTGGAAAAGGATGGCGAGATGAGCTCCGATGACATGGAGCGCCTGTCCAAGGACGTCCAGAAGGCCACGGATGAGGCCATCGTCGAGGTGGATCAGGTGGTGGCCCACAAGGAAAAGGAAATCCTCTCGGTCTGAGCCGCGCGGGAAGGAGCGCACGCTTTTGAGCCCTGAGCAAGCCATGTCCCTGCGCGACGCCACCGGTGCCGAAGAGCTGCCGGCGGCGGTGCCCGTGCACGTGGGCATCATCATGGACGGCAACGGGCGCTGGGCGACCTCGCGCAAGCTGCCGCGGGTGGAAGGGCACCGCCGCGGGGTGGAGGCGCTGCGCCGCTGCGTGCGCGCGGCCCAGGACATCGGCATCCGCTATCTCACCATCTACAGTTTCTCGCACGAGAACTGGTCGCGGCCGATGGCCGAGGTGGGCGAGCTGATGCGCCTGCTCAAATTCTTCATCCGGCACGATCTGGCGGACCTGCATGCCCAGGACGTGCGGGTGCGTGTGATCGGCGAGCGGGCGGGGCTGGCCAAGGAAATCCGCGCGCTGCTCGACGAGGCCGAGGCGCTGACCAGTGGCAATCAGGGCCTGACCCTGGTTGTCGCCTTCAATTACGGTTCGCGGCAGGAGATCGCCGCTGCCGCCGCTTCCATCGCTGCCGATGCGGCCGCCGGGCGCATCCGGCCCGAGGACGTGACCGTTGAGATGATCTCTCAGCGGCTCGAGACGGCGGGCATTCCAGACCCGGACCTCATCGTGCGCACCTCCGGCGAGCAGCGCCTGTCGAATTTCCTGCTGTGGCAGGCGGCCTATGCGGAGTTCGTCTTCCTGCCCATCTATTGGCCGGATTTCGACAAGGCGGCGCTGTTGTCCGCGGTCAACGAGTTCGCGCGGCGCGAGCGCCGCTTCGGCGGCGTGGCGCCGGCCCCGGCGCGCTGATGCCGCTTCACCATCCGGCGCAAACACCCCCCGGGCCCGCAGGCCGGAACAGCGATCTCAAGCGCCGCACACTGTCGGCGCTGGTGCTGGTGCCGCTGGTGCTCGGCCTCACCTTCTTCGGCAGCTGGCCGTTCGCCGTGCTCTGGGTGCTGGCGGGGCTTGCGATTCTCTATGAATGGGCCGCCATGGCGCGGCTGGGCAATCGGCGCGTGTGGCTGGCGCTTGGCACGCTGTGCGTGGCGGGCGCGGCGGGCCTGCTGCTGGTCTCCAGCCCCGCTTACGCTCTCAGCGTGATTCTCCTCGGCGCGGCGGCGGCTGCGCTCGCGGTTCCCGGCAAAAGTGTGTGGAGCCTTTCGGGGGTGCTGGTGGCTGCTGCGGCGGCGCTGCCCATCATCGCGCTGCGCGGGGAGGGGCATCTCGGTCTGCTGGCGGTGCTCTTCATCTATGCTGTGGTCTGGGCCACCGACATCTTTGCCTATTTCGTGGGTCGCGCCGTGGGTGGGCCCAAGCTGTGGCCCCGTGTATCGCCGAACAAGACTTGGTCCGGCGCGCTGGGCGGGGCGGCCGCTGGCGTGGTGGCGGGGGCGGCCGTCGCGGCCGCGGGCGGCGTGGTCCATCTTTGGCCGGTGGGCGGCGTTGCCCTGGTGCTCAGCGTGGTGAGCCAGGGGGGCGACCTGGCCGAATCGGCGGTGAAGCGGCGCTGCGGCGTGAAGGATGCGAGCCGTCTTATTCCCGGCCACGGAGGTATTCTGGACCGGCTGGACGGCTTTGCCGCCGCTTCGCTCGCTGCGCTGCTGCTGGCGGTGCTGCATGGCGGGACGGACCCAGCCACCGCCCTGCTGATGTGGTAGGAAGATATCCATGGAACGCGTTTCGGACCGCCCTCGCCAACGTCTCACCCTTCTGGGCGCCACCGGCTCCATCGGCCGCAGCGTGGCCAAGGTGCTGGCGGATGCGCCGGGGCGGTTCGAGGTGGAGGCCGTGGCCGGCGGGCGCGACGTGAAGGCCCTGGCCGACACGGCCCGGGCCCTGGGCGCGCGCTTCGCCGCAGTGGCGGACCCTTCCGCCGGGCGCGCCCTGGCGGATGCCCTGGCGGGCAGTGGCATCGCCTGCGGCGCCGGTCCATCTGCGATTCTCGACGCGGCCGCGCGCGAGGCGGATCTGGTGGTGAGTGCCATCGTCGGCGTTGCGGGCCTGGCGCCCTCGGTGGCGGCGCTGGGGCCCGGCCGGCGGATGGCCCTTGCCAACAAGGAATGCCTGGTGGCCGCAGGCCATTTCTTCATGGCCGAGGCAGCGCGCCGGGGTACCGAGCTGCTGCCCATGGACAGCGAGCATAACGCGATTTTCCAGGCCCTTTCGGCCGCGCCCGCTGCGGCGGTGGAGAAGGTAACGCTGACCGCCTCGGGCGGCCCCTTCCGGCAGAAGAGCCGGGTGGAGATGGAGCGGGCGACTCCGGCGGATGCGCTGAAGCACCCCAACTGGTCCATGGGCTCCAAGATCACAATTGATTCGGCCACCCTGATGAACAAGGGCCTGGAGCTGATCGAGGCGCACCACCTGTTTGCGCTGCCGCCTGAGCGTCTCGACGCGGTGGTGCACCCCGAATCCGTGGTGCATGGGCTGGTTTCCTTCGTGGACGGGTCCGTGGTGGCGGGGCTGGCGGTGCCGGACATGTGTGTGCCCATCGCCCATTGCCTGAGCTATCCGGAGCGCTTCACGACCACGAGCCGCCGGCTCGATCTGGTGAAAGCCGGGCGCCTGACATTCGAGGCGCCGGATGAGGCGCGTTTCCCCGCCTTGCGTCTGGCGCGCGAGGCGATGGCCGCGGGGGGCGCCGCGCCGACCCGGCTCAATGCCGCCAACGAGGTGGCTGTGGCCGCCTTCCTTGAAGGGCGCATCGGCTTCTATGGCGTGACCGATCTGGTGGCCGAGACGCTGGCGCGGCTGGGCGAGGGGCTGGCGCCGGCTTCCGCAGAGGAGGCCTTGGCGCTCGATGCCGAGGCGCGGCGGCTGAGCACCGGGCTGTTACCTAAGTTTGCCGCAAAGGCATCCTAGGCATAATGGAGGCGGAGCGGCCGCGCCCCTCCGTGACGGACGAGGACAAGGGACGATGGACGCAGTTTCAGCTTTGGGGACCACACTCACCGGTTTCGGCACCTCCCTGCTGGGCTACGTCATTCCATTCCTGTTCGTGCTGACCCTGGTGGTGTTCTTCCACGAGCTCGGGCATTTCTGGGTGGCGCGGCGCGCGGGTGTTCGCATCCTGACCTTTTCCCTGGGCTTTGGCCCGGAGATCGCCGGCTTCAACGACCGGCACGGCACGCGCTGGAAGATTTCCGCAATTCCGCTGGGCGGCTATGTGAAATTTTACGGCGACGAGGATGCCGCCTCGGTACCGGACCAGGCGGCGCTTGAGCGCATGAGTCCGGCGGAGCGGCGCCAGAGCTTCTTCTTCCAGCCGGTGAAGTGGCGGGCCGCCATTGTCGCGGCGGGGCCGGTTGCCAATTTCATCCTGGCCATCGTCATTTTCTCCCTGGTCTTCATGGTGTTCGGCCGCCCGGTTTCGGCGCCTCGCGTGGATCAGGTGAATCCTGGCAGCGCCGCGGCTGCGGCGGGTTTCAAGCCCGGTGACCTGGTGCTGGAGATCGATGGCGCCAAGGTGGAGAGCTTTGCCGACATGCAGCGCATCGTCGGTATCCATGCCGGCCAGCCGCTGACGTTCCGCGTCGAGCGCGGGGGTGCCGAGGTGAGTCTCACGGCCACGCCCGAGCTCAAGGAAGTGAAGGACGGATTCGGCAATGTCCATCGCACCGGCCTGCTCGGCATCTCTCGCTCCCTTGCGGAAGGGGATGTGACCATCCATCGCTATGGCCCTGTGGAAGCGGTCGGGATGGGTGTTCAGGAGACGTGGTTCGTGGTGGCGCGCACCTTCGACTATCTCGGCGGGCTCATTGTTGGGCGGGAATCGGCGGATCAGCTCGGCGGCCCCATCCGCATTGCCCAGGTGTCCGGCCAAGTGGCCACTTTCGGGATCGGCGCGCTGCTTTCCCTTGCGGCGGTTCTGTCGGTGTCGATTGGTCTTCTTAACCTCTTTCCCATTCCCATGTTGGATGGCGGGCATCTTCTGTTCTACGCTTTCGAAGCGGTGCGTGGTCGGCCTTTGAGCGCGCGCACGCAGGATATCGGGTTTCGGATCGGGCTCGCGTTGGTCCTCATGCTGATGGTCTTCGCGACCTGGAACGATGTCTTGCATATCGCTGCAATGTAAGGGGTTTGTGGGGTCCGCGGGGGTCGTGGCGGGAACGCAACGGTTCCGGCAAAAAGGACAGGCGAAAGGCCGGGCTCGGTTTGCAGCGCGGTGAAAAGCTTGTACAAGCGGCTACACAGGGTGAGAATCCGCAGCGGAAGCGTTGCGGGTTCGCGTTCGTCTAATATTTCAGGGTTGCGCGCCATATGACTGCTCCGCTCCGGGTGTTGAGAAGGCTGGCCGCCGCAGTTGGCATCGCCGCGTGTGTGGCCGTGTCCGCGGGGGCTGGTTCCCTTGTGGTGGCAGGGCCGGCCGCGGCCCAATCGAGCTCCATCGTGGTGGAAGGAAACCGCCGGGTGGATGCCGAGACCATCCGCTCCTATTTCGGTTCCGGCCCCTACACGGCCGCCAAGATCGACGAGGCCTGGAAGGCGCTCTACGCCACCGGCCTTTTCTCGGACGTTCAGGTGACGCAGTCCGGCGGGCGCATCATCGTTCGCGTGTCCGAGAACGAGGTGATCAACAAGGTTGCCTTCGAGGGCAACAAGAAGATCAAGGATGAGGTTCTGGCCGGCGAGGTGCAGTCCAAGCCGCGCGGCACTCTCTCCAAGGCGACGGTGCAGGCTGATACCCAGCGCATCATCGAGGTGTATCGGCGTTCCGGTCGCATGAATGTGCGCGTCAATCCCGTCACGATTGATCGCGGCAATGGTCGTGTCGATCTGGTGTTCGAGATCAACGAGGGTGACAAGCTCGGCGTGGCGGACATCAAGTTCGTCGGCAACAAGGCCTTTTCCGATTGGAAGCTGAAGGACGTCATCTCCACGACGACGACCAACTGGCTTTCGTTCCTGAAGTCCACGGACGTGTATGACCCCGATCGGGTGAATTCCGACCAGGAGCTTCTGCGTCGCTTCTACCTCAAGAACGGCTATGCCGACTTCCGCATCCTGGCGGCGACGGCTGAGCTCGATCCTGCGGGCAAGGGCTACATCATCACCTTCACGCTGGATGAGGGTGATCAGTACAAGTTCGGCAAGGTGGACGTGGTCTCCAACATCCGCGACGTTCCGGCCGACTCGCTGCGGGGCGTGGTTCGTGCCCAGGAGGGGCAGGTCTACAACGCGGATATGGTCGAGAAGTCCGTGGAGAACCTCACCATCGAGGTGTCCAAGAACGGTTACGCCTTCGCCCAGGTCCGTCCGCGTGGCGATCGCGACTTCGAAGCCAAGAAGATCAATGTGCTCTTCGTGGTGGAGGAGGGGCCGCGCGTCTATATCGAGCGCATCGATATCCGTGGGAACACTCGCACCCGTGACTGGGTCATTCGGCGCGAGTTCGATCTCGGCGAGGGTGATGCCTACAATCGCGTGCTGGTGGACCGCGCCGAACGTCGCCTGCGTAATCTCGGCTACTTCAAGACCGTCAAGATCTCCACCGAGCCCGGTTCCGCGCCCGATCGCGTGATCCTGGTGGTCGATGTGGAAGATCAGCCCACGGGTGAGTTTGCTGTCTCCGGTGGTTATTCCACCTCCGACGGTCTGATTGCGGAAGTGTCTCTGGGTGAGAAAAACTTCCTGGGGCGTGGTCAGTATGTGAAGGTGTCGGGCTCCTGGGGTCAGAATTCCCAGGGCGCGGAGTTCTCCTTCACCGAGCCGTACTTCCTTGGCTATCGTTTGGCGGCGGGTGTTGACCTGTACTGGAAGGAAACTCAGCCGACCAGCTACACGAGCTATGCGACCAATATGCTCGGCGGTGGTTTCCGCTTCGGTCTGCCGATCACGGACGAGGTGACCCTGGCTCTGCGGTACAATCTGTATCAGCGCGAGATCTCGATCTGCGATCAGAGCACCTATCCCTTGGCTTATCAGCAGGCGCTTTGCTACGAGAGCACGTCGTGGGCTGTGCGTCAGGCGGCTCAGGAAGGGAGCACGATCACCTCGGTTCTGGGCTATACCCTTTCCTTCAACGGGCTCGACAATAACCAGAACCCGACCCAGGGTCTGTATGCTGAGCTCAAGCAGGACTTGGCCGGTCTCGGCGGCGATGTGAACTTCTTCCGCACCACGGCCGATGTGCGTCACTACACCCCGCTGGTTTACGGCGACGCGGTTCTGATCCTGCGTGGTCAGGCTGGTTACGTGGACTCCTGGGGCGACAGCTCGTCCATGATGAACAACTTCTTCATGGGCCCCAACTTGGTGCGCGGCTTTGCTCCCTCTGGTATCGGCCCGCGTGACGTGGCGCCGTGTGCAAAGTCGAACTTCGGTACGCCCGCTTATTTCAACTGCCTCGACAACACCACGACGGCGCTGGGCGGGACTCTGTACTGGGGCGTGTCGGCAGAAGTTCAGTTCCCGCTGGCCTTTCTGCCGAAGGACATCGGTCTGAAGATGGCGGTCTTTGCGGATGCCGGCTCTGTTTACGACTATAATGGTCCGACCACGTTCGATAACGTGCTGAACTACAATGGAAACAACTATTACGGTAATCCGAATATCGTGAATTGCGGGACCACGGGTTACACGACCAAGAACGCGACCGGTAATGTCTGCGTCGCCGACGAAAATGTGGTTCGCTCTTCCATTGGCGCTTCTTTGATCTGGCAGTCGCCCTTCGGTCCGCTCCGCTTCGACTATGCGTGGGCTTTGTCGAAGGCGGACTACGACCAGATCCAGGAGTTCCGCTTCTCCGGCGGCACGCGCTTCTGATATCCATCCTGAAGGCAGGCGCCGGAGGGTCGAGGCTGAGGCCGAGGCTCTCCGGCGCCTGAACGTGTTTCATGACAGAGACCACTTTCTTCCCGCTGCCGGATGCTCTTGGGTTGGCGGCCGTGGCTGAGCTGTGCGGGGCACGGCTGGTCGTGCCCGAGGGTGTGGACGCTACCGAATGTGGCAGTCGTCTTATCCGTGGGCTCGCGACGCTCGAAACCGCTGGCCCGGATGATCTCGTGTTCTGCGATGCTCTTCAGTTCGCAGGCCAGATGGCGACGACACGAGCTGCGGCGTGCATCACATCGGAGCGCTTCGCCGAAAAGGCGCGGCCGGATCTGCCGTTGCTGTTGGCTCCGCGCCCGGCGGCGGCATTCCTAATCATCAGCCGCACTCTGTTTCCTGCGGCCCTGCGTCCTCTGCCGATTTTCGGCCAACGGGGCATCGCCCCTGGGGCGCTGGTCCACCCATCCGCGCGCCTCGAGGAGGGGGTGACGGTGGATCCCGGTGCGGTGCTGGGGCCGGATGTGGAGATTGGCGCCGGAAGCGTGATTTGCGCCGGTGCGGTGATCGGTCCGGGTGTGCGTATCGGGCGGGGCAGTGCGATCGGTCCGAATGCAAGTGTCATCCACGCGCTGGTTGGCAACAACGTCATCATCCATGGCGGTGCGCGGATCGGTTCTGATGGGTTTGGTTACCAGCCGAGCCCGAAGGGCCATCAAAAGGTGCCGCAGCTGGGCCGCGTTGTGATCCAGGACAATGTTGAAATCGGCGCCAACTCGACTGTAGATCGCGGCGCGCTGTCGGACACGGTGATCGGCGAGGGGACCAAGATCGATAATCTGGTTCAGATCGCCCATAACGTGGTGATTGGGCGGCACTGCATTGTGGTTTCACAGACCGGCATCTCCGGCTCCACACGGCTGGGTGACTTTGTGATGCTTGGTGGGCAAGTGGGCGTGGTGGGCCACGTCACCATTGGTGATGGCGCGCAGATCGCGGCTTCCAGCAATGTGAAGGGGGACGTGCCGCCCGGAGTCCGGTGGGGCGGGTCGCCCGCTAAGCCGGTTCGGGAATGGTTCCGTGAGGTCACGACCCTTAAGCGGCTGGCCGCCCGCCGCACGACAGACGAGGACGGGGAAGGATCGAACGCATGAGCGAGATGCTGCCGCAGGATGCTGAGACGGCGGAGAAGGCGCTGGAAAGCGCCGATATTCAGCGCATTCTGGCCTGTCTTCCTCACCGCTACCCGTTTCTGATGGTGGACCGCGTGGAGCGTATCGATGCGGATCGATCTTGCGTCGGTGTCAAGAACGTGTCCGCGAACGAACCGCATTTTCAGGGGCATTTTCCAGGCAATCCGGTGATGCCGGGGGTGCTCATCATAGAGGGCATGGCGCAGACCGCGGGCGTGATCTGTGTGATGGGCAAGGAGAAGGGCGCGAAGCCTTCCCTGGTTTATTTCATGACCATCGATGAGGCCAAGTTCCGCCGCCCGGTGGTGCCGGGTGACGTGCTCGAATATCACATGACCCGCATCACCCGGCGACGCAACATGTGGTGGTATAAAGGTGAGGCGAAGGTGGGGGGCGAGCTGGTTGCCGAAGCCAAGGTCGGCGCCATGATCATGGAGAATTGAGCGTGCCCAAGATCGACCCCACAGCCCGCGTCGAAAATACGGCTGGGCTTGCAGATGATGTGGTCATCGGTCCGTATTGCATCGTGGGTCCGCATGTGGTGCTCGCAGAGGGGGTTCGCCTCCACTCGCATGTGAACATTCAGGGTGACACCACCATTGGTGCGCGCACGGAAGTCTACCCCTTCGCATCGCTCGGCACCGCGCCGCAGTCGGTGCATTACAAGGGGGAGCGCACGAAGCTCGTCGTCGGTGCCGATTGTCTGCTGCGGGAGCATACGACTGCGAACATCGGGACGGCCGGCGGCGCGGGCGTTACGCGGATCGGCGATCAGGTCATGATGATGACAGGTTCGCACGTTGGCCACGACTGCACGGTGGGCAACAACGTGATCTTCGCGAATAATGCGGTGCTTGGTGGGCATGTCAGCGTCGGCGAGTTCACGTTCCTGGGCGGGCAATGCGCGGTGCACCAGTTCACGCGCATTGGCGCCCAGTGCATGATTTCGGGCCTGACGGGCGTGCGCGAGGATGTGATCCCCTTCGCCAATGTTCTGGGTCAGGCTGGCAAGCTTGTGGGGTTGAACGTTGTCGGCATGCGGCGCCGCGGTTTCTCCAAGACGCAGCTGCACGAGGCACGTGCCGTCTATCGTGAGCTGTTCTTTGGCACCGGCACTTTTGACGAGCGCCTGGAGCGCCTGCGGGAAAAGGTGGAAGGCTCCATCTTCGCGGCTCAGGTCGTCGCGTTCATCGACGCGGATCGCAAGCGCGCCCTGTGCCATCCCTCGCGGGGTGTGAGCGGGGAGGCGTGAGCCTTGGCAACGTCGCCACCGCAGATGGGTGAAGGCGGCACGGGCGGCGCCGCTGGGCGTGGCGCTGCGCCGATTGGGATCGTCGCCGGTAGCGGCGCGTTCCCGGCAGCGGTGGCTGAAGCCGTAAAGGCGCAGGGACGGGACGTGGTGCTGTTCCTCATCCGGGGTTTCGCCGATCCGGCGCTGGAGCGTTTTGAGCATCGCTGGTTCCGCCTCGGCTCGCTGGGGAGTGTGTCTGCGCTGGCCCGCGCGCGCGGCATCCGCGAGGTGGTGATGGTGGGCGGGCTGACGCGTCCGCGGGTGCGGGATCTTGGTCTGGACTGGACCATGGTTCGCCTTCTGCCACGCATCGCGCGCCTCTTTCGCGGGGGGGACAATCACCTGCTCTCCGGCGTGCTGGGCTTGGTGGCGGAACAGGGCTTCACCCTGCGCGGCGCCCATGAGGTGGCGCCCAATCTGCTGCTTCCGGAAGGTGTTCTGGGCGCCCATGTGCCCTCCGACCAGGCGCGGCAGGACATTACGCGCGGTCTGAAGCTGATTCATGCCCTGGGGCCGTTCGATGTGGGGCAGGGGGTGATTGTGGTCGACGGACTGGTCGCGACAGTTGAGGCCGCCGAAGGCACGGACCAGATGCTGGCGCGCTATGGCGAGCTGCGGCGCAGTGGGCGCCTGCGCTTCCCTGCGGGGCGGGGTGTCCTGGTGAAGGCACCAAAGCCCGGGCAGGATCGGCGCGTGGAT
The DNA here is from genome assembly GCF_021401125.1 of Xanthobacter sp. NM-59. GTDB lineage: Bacteria > Pseudomonadota > Alphaproteobacteria > Rhizobiales > Xanthobacteraceae > Xanthobacter. Next base: position 10,856 of record NZ_JACBFQ010000006.1, on the reverse strand, counting down.
CTGCCGTCGCTCGGGCCGGCGACCGTGGCGCGCGCGGCCGAAGCCGGGCTCGCCGGAATTGCCTTTGAGGCGGGGGGCGCCATGGTGCCGGATACGCAGGCGCTGGTGGCCGCGGCGGAGAGCGCGGGCCTGTTCGTGGTGGGCGTGAAGGATCCGCTGTCGTGAGCCTGCGCGCGTTCATGGTGGCCGGCGAGGAATCGGGAGATCAGCTCGGCGGCGCTCTCATGCAGACGCTGAGTGCGGCCGCGCCGGAAGGCATCGCCTTTCGCGGCGTCGGGGGCTCGCGCATGGCGCGGGCGGGGCTCGCAAGCCTGTTCCCGATGGAGGATCTCACCGCAATCGGCATCAGCGCGGTTCTGGCCAAGCTGCCGACCATCCTGCGGCGGCTGAAGGAAACGGTGGATGCCGTCCTTGCCGATCCGCCGGACGTGCTGGTGCTGATCGACGCGCCGGATTTCACCCATCGGGTGGCGGCGCGGGTGCGGGCAGCGAACCCGCGCATTCCCATCGTCAAATATGTGTCGCCCACAGTCTGGGTGTGGCGCGAGGGGCGCGCCCGGGCCATGCGCCCCTATGTGGACGCGCTGCTGGCGCTGCTGCCGTTTGAGCCCGATGTGCACCGCAGGCTCGGCGGCCCCCCCACTTTCTATGTGGGCCATCCGCTGCTGGAGCGGCTGCACGAACTGCGCCCGGATCCGCAGGAGGCAGCGCGGCGGAGTGCCTCGCCGGCGCGCGTGCTGGTGCTCCCGGGCAGCCGCCGGCGCGAAATCGTGCGCCTGGGCCGCGACTTCGGCGCGGCCCTTGGCAGGGTGGCTGCCGAACGGGAGCTTGAGCTGCTGCTGCCGACGCTGCCGCATCTGAAGGATCTTGTGGCGGAAACGATTTCCGATTGGCCCGTCCAGCCCCGCATCATTCTCGACGAGGCGGAGAAATACGCTGCCTTTCGCACCGCGCGTGCCGCGCTTGCGGCATCGGGCACCGTCACGCTGGAACTGGCCCTTGCCGGTATCCCGGAGGTTGCGGCCTATCGCATGGGGTGGCTGGAGGCGCAGATTGCCCGGCGGGTGCTGAAGGGCACCACCGTCATCCTTCCCAATCTGGTGCTGGGCCAGAATGTCGTGCCGGAATTCCTGCAGGAGTTTTGCACCGTTCCGGCTTTGACCAAGGCCCTGAGCGATGCCATTGACGACGGGCCGGCGCGGCGGCGCCAGGAAGCGGCCTTCGCCCGCCTGGACGATATTTTCGGAATCACCGGGCCGAGCCCCAGCGCCCGCGCCGCAGACGTGGTGTTGCGCCTGGCGCGCAGCGGCCGTACGGCAGCCTTGCCTGCCGCGTGATGGCGCGCTGAGGCGAAGGTCCGCGCGCCGTCTGGCGCACGCCCTTCGTGGCCCTGTCTGAGACACGGGCGCTCCACTCCGTAACGCAAGGGTGAGCGGGCGCGGCCAAATCCCGCCGTCTCTCTCAGAAAGAGGCCTTTGCGGAGCCACCAACGGTCGCCCGAGCCCCCGCCTTCACACCCTGACGTGCTCCCCATTTTCTGCTGGTCATCAGCCCGGCAAGGCTGGGCGTGGGCTCTCACGGGACAGGCTGGCGAGCACCGACCGTGATCGGCCGCGGACGCGCGTAGGGGCGTGAGGGTTGTCGTCGATCGGCTAAGCCTTGATGATCCTCCGCGCCTCGGCCAGCGAGGAGAAGGCGGGTTGATTGAGGCTCTCGTCGTGCAGACGGCCGTTGAGGTCTTCCACGACGGCATTCTGGATCAGCTTTGCCTGGCGCGATGTCGTGCCAATCTCTGGCAGTCTCCGCGCAGAAGCTCAGCATGGCCCGGCTGACCAGCTGAGTGCCGCTCTCGGGCACGATCGTGCAAGCGCGTTCGTGCCGGGCCATCCGTCAGCACGCCGGCGCACCACGCGGGTGAAAGCGTCGCCGATGCGCAGCACCCGGAAGCCACCCCCCATATCGGATGCGAGGTCGAGCCTCCAGCGCTGGTTCGCGCCCTCCGGGACGGCTGCCGGCGCTCTCGTGCCGAGCGCCGGCCTGTATCGCAGCGCCCGCAGTGCCGGCGCGCCGCAGCAGCGTCCGGGCGCTCCTGCAATGCTTTCGATGGGAAGTGCCTCTCGACGCCTGTCAGTCCTGGCGCTGGGCCGAAGTCGGCTGTCCGTGAGGCACGGGAGGACCGGCGACGCGCATGGCTGGCGACCGGGCTGCGGAGCGCGAAAAGGGGACCAGATCCACAGAGTGGCGCGGGCCCTCGCTTGCGTGGGGGGGCGGGGGGAGGGGGGAGGCGGCCGGGATGCCTGGGTTGTCGCGCCAAGCTGGCGAAAAAAAACGGGGCGAAGCCGGTCTGGCTTCGCCCCGTTCTGATGTTTCACCGCAAGCACGCTCCGAGGGAACGTGCCGGGCCTCCCGCGCTCACTTGCGCTGGGACATGGCGACGTAGTCGCGGCGGGCGGCGCCGGTGTAGAGCTGACGGGGACGGCCGATGCGCTGGCTCGGATCCTCGATCATTTCCTTCCACTGGCCGATCCAGCCCACGGTGCGGGCGAGAGCGAACAGCACGGTGAACATGGTGGTGGGGAAGCCCATCGCCTTCAGGGTGATGCCCGAATAGAAGTCGATGTTCGGATAGAGCTTCTTCTCGATGAAATACTCGTCGTGCAGCGCAATGCGCTCCAGCTCCACGGCCACGTCCAGCAGCGGATCGTCCTTGATGCCGAGCTCGCTCAGCACTTCGTGACAGGTCTTCTGCATGATCTTGGCGCGCGGGTCGTAGTTCTTGTAGACCCGGTGGCCGAAGCCCATGAGGCGGAAGGGGTCGTTCTTGTCCTTCGCGCGGGCGACATACTCGGGAATACGATCGACGGAGCCGATCTCGGCGAGCATCTTGAGGGCCGCTTCGTTGGCGCCACCGTGGGCGGGTCCCCACAGGCAGGCGATGCCAGCGGCGATGCAGGCGAAGGGATTGGCGCCGGAGGAGCCGGCAAGACGCACGGTGGAGGTGGAAGCGTTCTGCTCATGATCGGCATGGAGGATGAAAATCCGGTCCATGGCGCGGGCGAGAACGGGGTTCACCTTGTAGTCTTCGCAGGGAACCGCGAAGCACATGTGCAGGAAGTTGGACGTATAATCCAATTCATTCTTGGGATAAACGAAGGGCTGGCCAATAGAATACTTGTAGGCCATGGCCGCCAGCGTCGGGATCTTCGCGATCATGCGGATCGACGCGATGAGGCGCTGGTTCGGGTCAGAAATGTCGGTCGAGTCGTGATAGAAGGCCGACAGGGCGCCGACACAGGCCACCATGATGGCCATGGGGTGGGCGTCGCGGCGGAAACCGTTGAAGAAACGGGTCATCTGGTCGTGAACCATCGTGTGATGGGTCACGGAACGGTCGAACTCCGCCTTCTGGGCAGCGGTCGGCAGTTCGCCGTAAAGCAGCAGATAGCAGGTTTCAAGGAAGTCGCCGCCTTCGGCGACCTGCTCGATGGGGTAGCCGCGATAGAGCAGCACACCTTCATCGCCGTCGATATAGGTAATCTTGCTTTCGCACGAGGCCGTCGAGGTAAAGCCGGGGTCGTAGGTGAACATCCCGGTCTGGCCGTAGAGCTTCGAGATGTCGACTACGTCAGGCCCGATAGTTCCCCCGCGGATCGGCAGATCCCAGCTCTTTTCGCCCAAGCTGAACTTGGCGGCTTTGGCCCCGGAGTTGTTGGTGGCGTCCATGGATCCCTCATCCTTTGGGCGGACTGGGCGGCTTCGCGAATGCGAACCCGCCGCAGCGCAGTCCTAAACCCTCCCCAATCCTGCCGCAAGCATGACCATGCTTCATCGCGAGGCAGGGGAGCGGGACAAAGCGGCGGCAAGGTCTTCCGGGGTGTTCACGTTGAAGAACGGGTCGCCGTCCACCGCATCCCAGCTTTCTGTTACGGCGCCAAGGCTGGACAGGAGAAGCCCGACTTTCCGCTGTCCCGCAGCGAGAGCTGCCGCAAGCGGCGCGCGCGCGGCCTGCGGCCACAAGGCGATGACATGATGCACCTGCCCGCCTGAACCGGCGCAGACCACCCCTGCAGTCTGTGCATACCGATGTATGAGTCGGGAGACGAGGTCATGCGGAAGGAAGGGGGTATCGGCAGCCACGGTCAGCAGACTCGTGCCGGGCGATTCCCGTGCCACCCAGTCGAGCCCCGCCAGCACCCCGGCCAGAGGGCCCGGCCGATCGGCCACCGTGTCGGGAATGATGGGCAGCCCGAAGGGGGCGAACAGCTCCGGCGGGTCGTTGGCATTGATGGCCAGGCGCGACACCTGAGGCGCCACGCGCGCGACGACGTGGGCAATGAGCGGCTGCCCGGCCAGGGGCGCGAGGGGCTTCGGCAACGCCGCCACGGATGCCGCGCCAGCCGCCATGCGGCGCCCGTAGCCACCAGCGAGGATCAGTCCGAAGGGGAGGGGATCTTGAGTCACCATGTCGCTCCCGTGCAGTCGGGTCCACTTGCGCCTGCCGAATGCGTAAACGCCCGGCGGTGAGGCCGGGCGCTTCGCATGAGACGGGGCGGGACAGCCCTTGAGATGGCCCGCCGCGGAAACCGGAGGCTCAGTCCACCAGCGCCGTCGGGTGGTTGGAGCTCACGCGGCGGGGCAGCACCGCCGCAATCCGCGCCGCCAGCGCCCGCCAGGGGGCGAAGTCGTTCAGGCGCGAGGTTTCGAACCAGCCGATCAGTGCGGCCGCCATGAAGGGCAGGCTCTGCACCATCAAAGCGATGCCATAGAGATTGATCTCGCGGATATGCCGCCAGTCGTTCTTGGTCAGCGCCACGCCGGGCAGGTTGTTCAGGACGATGAGGACGATGCCGGCCGCCAGCAGCAGCCCGCCGAGAGTCGCCTCCGGCAGGGCCGGGAAGTGGCGCGCCGCGCCCGCCAGCCAGTTCTTGCCCTTGGCCGTGCGGGCGAAGGCGAGATCCTTGTAGCGGAAGCCGTCCAGCACCGCCTTGGCCACCGTGTACTGCACCGCGCTCGCCGCCACCGCCGCGCCCAGCATGCGCAGGGGCGTGGTCTCCACCCGCAGACGGTACAGGCTGACGAAGTGCATCAGATAGACCAGGAAGGTCATCAGGATGGGCAGGGTGAGCACATAGGCCGGTACCGACACGCCGAACAGCAGCACGAAGGGCACGAAGGCGAGGGACGCCAGCGCCATGGCCGCGCCGACCGATTCCGAGCCGAGCCAGGAGATCCAGCCCAGCACGAAGTGGCGCTTCTGGGCAGTGGTCAGGCGCGAGCGGCCGGGCAGGAAGCGCCGCCAATGCTTCTTGATGATCTGGAAGCCGCCATAGGCCCAGCGGTGACGCTGCTTCTTGAAGGCCTCGAAATTGTCGGGCAGCAGGCCGTAACCGTAACGCTTGCGGGTGTAATGGGTCTTCCAGCCGTTCTCGGCGATGGTGAGGCCGAGATCGGTATCCTCGCAGATGGTGTCCGAGGACCAGTTGCCCGCCTCCACCATGGCCGCGCGGCGGATGAGGCACATGGTGCCGTGCACCACGATGGCGTCATCCTCATTGCGCTGGACCATGCCGATGTCGAAGAAGCCGGCATATTCGGCATTCATCGCTTCGTGCAGGGGGCTGAGGCCGGCGTCGCGATGGTCCTGCGGCGCCTGCACGAGGCCCACGGTGGGGTCCTCGAACACGGGCACGAGGTCCTTCAGCCAGTCGGGCGTCACCACATAGTCGGCGTCGATGATGCCGATGATCTCGGCGTCGGGCGCGGTGTGCTCCAGCGCGATGCGCAGGGCGCCGGCCTTGAAGCCCGCCACCTTCTCCGCATTGATGAACTTGAAGCGGTCGCCGAGCTTGGCGCAGTGCTCGCGCACCGGCTCCACCATTGCTGGATCCGGGGTGTTGTTGATGATGATGATGGCTTCGAAGTTCGGATATTCCAGCTTCGCCAGGGCGTCGATGGTCTCCTTCAGCATCTCCGGCGGCTCGCGATAGGCGGGCACGTGGATGGAGACCTTCGGGAAGCGCGAGGGGGTGCCGGGCTTCAGCGATTCCACCAGCCGGTGGGGGCCGTTGCCGAAGGCGATGGCGGCCATCTCCTCCACCCGGTAGAGCAGCACGAACACCAGGGGCACCAGCATCACCACGCTGAGCGCCAGGGTGATGTAGTCGCCGCCGGTGACGTAGTGGTTCATCCAGTAGTCGACCACGGTCGCCAGCCACGCGGCCACGCCATTGGCGGCGCCGGCCAGCACCAGGCCCTGGGACATGGTGAGGTCGCGCATGCGCAGCAGCGGCAGGGTGAACAGCACGCCCAGCAGCAGCGCCAGCACGGCGGTCTGGGTGTAGGTGTGCTCGACGATGGGGCCGGTGAGGGGGAACTTCAGGTTCCGGTCGGCGTCGAACACGCCCCAGTACTGGCCCACGGAGCCTTCGTTCTGCTTCTTGGGCAGGTCGAAGGCCTCAATGATGTTGTACTCGATGCCGAGTGCGTCGGCGCGGGCCACGAATTCGCGGATGATCTTGGCCTGCTCGATGGGGTCGGGCACGCTGGCGCCGCGGTTGAAGCCGTGGGAGGGCCAGCCGAACTCGCCGATGACGATGCGCTTGCCGGGATAGGCGGCGCGCAGGCGATTGTAGGCATTGATGGTGTAGTCCACCACCTTGTCCGCCGGCACGTCCTCCCAATAGGGCAGGATGTGGGCGAGGATGAAGTCGGCCGAGGCGGCCACTTCCGGATGGTCGAGCCAGGTGTTCCAGATTTCGCCGGTGGTCACCGGCACGTTCACCTGCCGCTTCATCTGGCGGATGAGCTCGGCGAGCTCGGTGTCGTCCATGTCGCCGCGCAGCAGGGTCTCGTTGCCGACCACCACGGCCTGGACGTTGCGATTCTTTTTCGCCACCTCGATCACGCCCGCGATCTCGCGGTCGTTGGCCTCCTTGGCCTTCTCGATGACGGCGCCGGTGTCCTTGTCCTTGTCGCGGTTCAGCCACGCGCCGGCGGTGACCTTGATTCCCTGCTCGCCGGCGATGGGAGCGATCAGCTCCTTGCCGTTGGTGGAGGAATAGGTACGCACGCCGCGCGTGTAGGGCGACACGACCTTCATGTCCGAGCGGACCTGGGCCGCATTGGTCGGCGCCTCGCCCTCAGGGCTCATGTCGCGGCTGAAGGGCGCGAACGACAGGCTCTGGAAGCGATCCGTGATGTTCGGAGCGCTGACCTCGGGACGCAGGGAAATCCACATCGCGGCGTGGATCGATGTCACAACCGCAATGACCGCCGCCGCAGCAGCAAGACCGGGACGCATGGCGATGCCCACCCAAATCTGGGAGATCTCGAACCGCGAACGCTGCCTAAGCCGCGAAGGGTTCTGGAAAACCAAAGGCTTGGGGCACCCTTTCGACCTGCCCCCAGGTCGGCACCGCAGTGGGGGGAAACCCCCACGCTGCAATGCGTCGAGACACTAACATGCTCAGCTTTGGAGATAAATCCTGATCGTGGCGGGTCTGGGACGCCGTTGCGTCAGCCCCATGACCCTGCCGTGACCTTATTGTTGGGCTGGAGCAGGGGCTGCGGCCGCCGGCGGAGCCGCGATGTAGTCGGGATTGATCCAGCACTGGTGCGTGCGGGCATCCACCCGCTCGCGGGCCTTGGGGTCGATCTTGCCCTGGCGCACCAGGCAGCGGAAGGCGAGCTTCAGGTGCTCGGTGGGGCAGCCGAAGCGCTCGTAGATCTCGAGGTGGCGGCGGGCCGTGTCGATGTCATCGTTCCACAGCAGTGCGGCAATGCGCCGCCCCGTCCAAACGCATTCGGGCAGGCCGGCGGTGCCGGGCAGCTTGGAGGCCTCGTTGAACTCCTCCACCGAGCGGCGTTGGGCCTCCTGGGCGGCCTTCTGCTCGGGGGTGAGCTGCGGTTCCTGAGCCGGCTTCTGCTCGGGGGGCTGGGACTGGGCCGCCGCCGGGGCGAGCCCCGCGCCGAGGCTGAACGCGAGGGCGAGGGCGCCCGCCAGGGCAGAAAACTTAGAGCGTTGCATGAGGGCCATGATCTTCAGAAGGAAGGCGCGGAGCGATCCGCGGCGACAAGTTAGGTGAAGGCGGTGATTTTGTCAGCATGACGGCGCAGCAGCTGGCAACCACCGTTTAGGTGGATCGTCTCCACGGATCGCTGCGCCGGGTCGCGGTGCAGGCTTCACACCGCCACCGTGAAGCTCTATTTGCCCAGTTTCTGGCGAACGGGGCCGCGGCCGAAGGGCGAATGGCGCGTCCCGTGTTGACGCCACTGGGAGTTCTTATGTCCCGATCCATGCGGCTGCCGCTTGCTCTCGCGCTCACCGTCGCCGTGCTGGTCTGCGGCCTTTGGGTCTGGCTGGGCCGGCCGGTAGCCATGCCGCCCTCGCCGCTGGCGGCTGGCGAAAAGCTGCCCTGCGTGTCCTATGCGCCGTTCCGCGACGGGCAGTCGCCCTTCCAGAAGGGCTTGGTGATCCCCGAGGCGCAGATCGACGAGGATTTCGCACAGCTCGCCAAGATTACCGGCTGTGTGCGCACCTATTCCATCGAGATGGGGCTCGACAAGGCGCCGGCCATCGCCCGCAAGCATGGGCTCACCATGCTGCTGGGCATCTGGCTTGGCCCCGATCCGGATCGCAACCGGGTGGAGCTCGACACCGGCGTGCGCCTTGCACAAAAAAATCCGGACGTGGTTAAGGGCGTGGTGGTCGGCAACGAGGTGCTGCTGCGCGGCGAAATGTCCGCCACCGACCTCGGTTCCACCCTGCGCTGGGTGAAGTCGCAGGTGGGCGACGTCCCGGTGACCTATGCCGATGTGTGGGAGTTCTGGGAGCGCAACAAAGGCCTCACCGAGAACGTGGATTTCGTCACCATCCACATCCTGCCCTATTGGGAGGACCTGCCCGTGTCCGCCGCCGAGGCGGGCCCCCATGTGGACCAGATCCGCCAGAAGATGGCGGAGGAGTTTCCCGGCAAGGAGATCCTGATCGGCGAGACCGGCTGGCCCAGTTCCGGGCGCATGCGCGAGGAGGCGCTGCCTTCGCCCTCCAACCAGGCGCAGGTGATGCACGATGTGGTCGCCCTGGCGAAGAAGCGCGGCTATCGGGTGAACGTTATCGAGGCGTTCGACCAGCCCTGGAAGCGCCGCAGCGAGGGCACGGTGGGCGGCCATTGGGGTCTGATCGACGCTTCCACCCGCACCCCCAAGTTCGAATGGGGCCAGCCAGTGGAGGATTTTCCCGGCTGGAAGATGCACATCGCCGTGGGGCTCGTTGTGGTGGCTGCCGCCTTCGGCGCCGCCTGGCGGGCCGGCCGTGATCGCGACGGGGGCGTGACGCCGGCGGAATGGGGCGCGGTGGCACTGGTGGCGCTGTTCGGCGGCGCCACCCTCGGGGCCGCGCTCTCGGCCCTGCCGCTGGAGAGCCTGGGCTTCGTCGGCTGGCTGCGCAACGGGCTGCTGCTGGCAGCGTCGGCAGCCGCCATGGTGGTGATGCCGGCCGTCATCGGCGGCGGGCGGGGGCTCGCCCCCTTCTCCATCGCCCTCGACGGCCGCATGCGGGCGCGCTGGGAGGGGCTGACGGTGGCCTCGGCCCTGATGCTGGTGCTGGGCGTGGTGGCGGTCGGCTCGGTGGCGTTCGAGCTGGTGTTCGATCCGCGCTACAAGGATTTCCCCGTGTTCCCGCTGACGGGCCTCGTCGCGGCGCTGTTCGCTCCGCTGCTGGTGCGGCGCGCGGAGCGCGAAGGCGCGGGGCTGGGGGAGACGGTGGCCGCCTGGGTGATGCTCATCGGCGGCATCTATGTGCCGCTCAATGAGGGGCTTTCGAACTGGCAGGCGGCCTGGTTCGGCGCGCTCTGCCTGGTCATGGCCTTCACGCTGTGGCGGGTCCAGGCCGTGCAAAGGAAAGGATGAGCCCCATCGCCGCCAGGGCGCCGGCGACCTCGTTGTGGAACACCAGCGCGAACGCCGTGAACACCATGGTCATGGCGAACGCCGCGAGCGAGGGCGCGACCAGCTGCATCAGCGCGCCGATGAGGGCCAACCCGCCGAACACATTCCACAGCGAGAAGGTGAGCACTGCCGCGCGCCCATAGCAGCCCATGCTTTCCAGCCCCGCTTCGCAGGCCAGACCCACCAGCGCGGGTTCCACTACCATGTAGCGCATGTAGAGGGCCCAGCCGACCGCGCCCATGCCAAGGGGAATGAGCCAGTTCAGGCTCTTCGGGCCGGGGCGGAACAGGGGCCGTTCGGCATAGGGCAAATCGGGCATGGCGATGATCCGTCTCTTTCGTTCCGCGGCTGGCTTAGGAGGTGGCATTGCCGCCGTCCAGTGGCAAGAGCGAGGCGCTCTGTCGGTTCTCAAGGCGTAGGGGCGGGCATGACGCAGGGACGTCGCCGCGCGACAGGGCCGGTGCGAGGGCCCTGCGGGAGCGGCCGGTTTCCGCGCGGCGGAAGGCGCGATAGCGGACAGCGCACAGGGAGTAAGCATGATGAGGGAACGGACGCTGCTGGTGGTTGTGCTGGCTGCAGGTGAGGGCACGCGCATGGCCTCGCGTCTGCCGAAGGTGCTGCACAAGGTGGCGGGCCGCACCATGCTTCACCATGTGCTGGAGACGACGCGGGCCGCGGGCGCCACGGGCACGGCGGTGGTGGTGGGCCCTGACCGGGAGGATGTGGCGGCCGAGGCGCTGCGGGTGAGCCCCGATGCGCGCGTGTTCGTCCAGCGCGAGCGGCTCGGCACCGCCCATGCGGTTCTCGCCGCCCGCGCGGCGCTGGAGCAGGGCGCCGACGACATTCTCGTGCTTTATGCCGACACCCCGCTGATCCGGCCCGAGACGCTGGCCCGCCTGCGCGCCCCC
>NZ_JACBFQ010000005.1 GCF_021401125.1 Xanthobacter sp. NM-59 | reverse complement strand
GCGGCTCGAAGAAGTCTTTGGCGACGGGGCTTCCCATTGCCAAGGTGATGTTCGGCACCTCGCCGCAGCTGTCGCTGATCATCACGCCGATCATGATCTACCACTTCCTGCAGCTGGTGGTTATCGGCTTCATCGCCGGCGGCCGCGCGGCCAAGGGCGAGGTGCTGGAAGCCCTGGCCCAGGAAGAAGCCGCCGAACCCTCCCTCATCGCCGACGACCCTCGCGACAAGGCCTGAACAACGGGGCCTGGGAGGCGGGCTGCCGCGGAGAAAGCAGGGCGCGCGGTGCTCAGGCTGGCCGCGCGGTGTCTCTTCCCCGTTCCTGGAAATTCCGGACCGGGGCCGGAGGGAGCCGTGCGCCCGCGCCTCGCGGGTGTCCGCTTCAAGCCGTCCGCCGTGCCGCAGCCGTGGGGCATCATGGTCCCCGCGGCCCACCCCTGCCGAAGCCATTTCGTCATATGTGAACGGTGGTTGTCCAGCCTGACCTGACGGCATTGGGCTCCGGGGCGCAGAATGCGCCAGCGCGCCCATTGCATGGATAGCCCTGGCGCTCCGCGCGCCGGCGGCTGGTCGGCATCCCTGGATGCTCGCAGTTGCAGCACGGCTGGGTTGTCTGCGCCCTGGGAATGGGCTTGTCAGCACGAAAAATACAATCGAAGGTATGGCGTAATGCCAACCTCAGGTTATAGTCCTATACCAACGTAGTAGTCGGGTCTCACATCGTTGCGCGGGAGGGGAAGGTGGACACCAACCTTCGGGAAGCGATCGATCGGGACGATCTGTTTACCTTCTCCGATGAGGGGCAAGGTGATTTCGCTGCGGCTGACGTGCCTTGCATCACCGTTCTCAGCGTCGACGATGATGGCTTGTTTCAGCGCTCCCTTGAACTGTCGCTGACACGCTTCCGGTATCGGGATGCGTCGGTGGAGTTCCTCAAGGCGAACTCCGCCACCCAGGCAGCCAAGATCCTCTCGGAGCGGCCGGATATCGCGCTGGTCCTGCTCGACGTGGTCATGGAAACGGACGATGCGGGGCTTCGCCTCGTGCGCAATCTGCGCGAGGTGATGGGCAATGCGGAAGTCCGCATCGTGCTGCTCACCGGCCAGCCGGGCATGGCGCCCATGCTGCCCTCTCTGGAGATGCTGGACGTTTCCGACTACTGGCTGAAGACCGAGCTCAGCAATACCCGCCTCCACAGCATCCTGGTGAGCAATCTGCGCACCTGGGAGCAGATCCAGGCGCTCGGCCGGGCGCAGCGTGGGCTCCAGAGCATTGTCGAGGCCAGCAACGCCTTGTCGCGTGCTCGGGGCTTCGAGGATTTCGCCGGCCGCATGATCCTGGAGCTGGCCGGCCTCTTCGGGGTGCCCGCCGACGGCCTGGTCTGCGTGCGGGCGGACAGCGCGGCGAGCGATGTCAGCACCATCATCGGCGCCGCCGGCCGCTTCCAGGGGGCCTTGGGGCGCGCGCTGTCCGGCCTCGATGACAGTCGCATCCGGGGGCTGATTGAGGTGACGCTGGCGGGACGGCAGTCCCTGGAGGATGACAATTGCCAGGTCATGTTCTTTCCGGGCAACGAGCCGGAGACCGGGCACGCCGCCGCCTATCTGGCTACCGGCCGGCCGCTGGACGGCACCGAGCGCGAGCTGTTGCGCGTGTTCGTCAGCAACATCGCCACCGGCTTGGCCAATGTGGCCCTGTCGAGCCGCCTCGACCGGCTGGCCTATGAGGATCAGCTGCTCGCCATTCCCAATGCCAATGCCCTGCGCCGCGCGGTGGATGCGGCCCTGGACATGGCCGCGCCGCGCAATCGCATGCTGCTGATGCTGGAGCTGGACCAGTATTCGGAAAGCTGCGTTTCGCTGGGCGTCGAACAGGGAAACGAAATGCTCAAGGTGGTGGCGGAGAGGCTTCAGAAGCTGTTCCCACTGCCCTGCATGGTGGCGCGCCTGCATGAGGATACCTTTGCCGTTCTCGGTCCTTCCGATCTGGCCTGCGCCTCGCGCCTGCAGGAGCTGGAAATCGGGCCGGATACGCAGCGGGAGCCCTTCATCGGCGTCGATTCCGCGTGCCTCGACCTGGATCACGCCCGCGGCTCGGGCCAGAGCGTGCTGGCTACCGGCCTGCTGCTGCTGAAGAAGGCGCGCCTTCTCGGGGGTGCGGAAACGCTCCATTACGAGCCCGACCTCGATGCGGACGTCGAGCGGCGGTTCATACGCTCGCGCGAGCTCTACCGGGCCCTGCAGCGCGATGAGATCGGCGTCGTCTTCCAGCCCCAGGTGGATCTGGCCACGGGCCGGGTGGAAGGCGCGGAGGCGCTGGCCCGCTGGACGCAGCCGGATGGGCGGGTGATCCCTCCAGGGGAGTTCATCGCCATTGCGGAAGCCAACGGCCTCATCGTGCCCTTGGGCCTTCGCATCCTGCGCAAGTCCTGCGCGGCGCAGGCGGAGCTGAACAAAGCGGGCTTCGGCCTCACTTTGGCGGTGAACGTTTCGCCGCGCCAGCTGGCGCGGGAGGAGTTTGCCCATGAGGCGCTGGCCTGCTGCCAGGAGTTCGGGGTCGATCCGCGCACCATCGAGCTGGAGATCACCGAATCCATCGCCGTGGAGCAGCACCGACAGGCGGGCAGCGTGCTGAATGAGCTTCAGGCCATGGGCTTTCCCCTGGCCATTGATGATTTCGGCACCGGATATTCCTCGCTCACCTTGCTGCGTGCACTGCACCCGGCGAAGCTGAAGATCGACCGTTCCTTCGTCAGCAGCCTGGGCGATCCCGGCACCGACACCACCATTGTCGAGATGATGGTGAAGCTCGGCCACCGCATGAAGCTCCGCGTGCTGGCCGAGGGGGTCGAGACGGAGACCGAGGCGGGGTGGCTGCGCGCGGAGGGCTGCCATCTGGCCCAAGGCTATCTGTTTGCGCGGCCGGAGCCCTTGGACGCTCTGCTGACGCGCCTGCGCGCCGCCTGAGGCCGGGGCATGGCCACCACACTTGCAGCGGGGCAACGACTGAAGTCGGTGATCGCCGCGGCAAGGCGGGCCATTGTCGTCGTCTATCGGCAGCGTTGGCGGGTGGGCATTTTTCTCGGCCCCTGGGTGCTCGCCGTCGCGATCGCCGTGCCGATGCTCTGGAACCAGATCGAGAGCGGATATCGGGAAACGCGGATCACGCGCAGCGCCGATATCATGCGCGGGGCAGCGGACCTCATCACGCGGGTGCTGGACCGGCTGGGGCGCGACATCCTCTTCCTCGGCGCGTTGACGGCCCGCCTGCCGGAACAGGAGCTGCGCCCCGATGGCATTGGCGGGCAGCTCTTCCTCAGCTTCGCTATCAGCTCTCCGGACTATGACCAGGTGCGCTGGATCGACGAGAAGGGCTGGGAACGGCTGCGGGTGGACCAGCGGGCGCGGGTGACCACGCTCGTTCCCCCAAGCGGGCTGCAGGACAAGTCGGCACGGGCCTATTTTCGCGATGCCAACGCCCTGCCGATGAAGGGCATCTATTATTCCGCCCTCGACCTGAATGTGGAGCATGAACAGGTGGAGGTGCCGTTCCGCCCCATGCTGCGCGTGGCCACCCCTTTGCAGCGCGATGGCCGTCGCCAGGGCATCGTCATCATCAATTATGCCGCCCAGAACCTGCTCGACCGCATCCGCCGCCTGGCGGGCTCGGATCGGCGGGTGTCCTTGTTCATGGCCAATCGCGAGAGCTACTGGATCATCGGGCCATCCGAGGATCTGGAATGGGCGTGGCAGCGCGGGCGCGATGATGCCGGCATCGCGCAACAGGCCCCGCAATTGTGGGCGGCCTTGAACCGCGGCGCCACGGGTGAGCTGGACGAGGGGGCCACCCATTGGGTGTTCCAGCGGCTCGACCTTGGCGGAAGCCTCATCGCCGCGCGCGATGCCAGCGTCATCGGCGGCCCGGGCACCCAGCTGTTCCTGCTGATCCGCATGAAGGCCTTTCGCGGGGAGGGGGGTGAGGCAGAGGCCAAGATCATCTTGTCGGTGATCGCCATTCTGCTCATGGCCATGGTGTTCGTCATCGCCGTCCGGCTGGCCCACGCGCTGGAGCAGGAGGCGCTGCAGACGCGCGCGCTGCAGGCTGCGAACAGCGCCCTGGTGGAGGCCAACCAGCACCTGGAGGACGCGCACCAGAGCATTGCCCGGGCCGAGCGTCTGTCCTCGCTGGGCCTCATGGTGGCCGGGGTGGCCCATGAGCTGAATACCCCGCTCGGCGTTGCCACCTTGAGCCTCAGCCGGGCCATGGACGCGGTGGGGAGCCTGGAGGGGCGGCTGAAGGCCGGCCTGCGCCGTTCCGATCTCGAGGCCTTCCTGGAGACGGATCGCAGCGACCTGTCCCTGGCCCAGGATGCCCTGCATCGCTGCGCTGACCTGGTGCGCCGCTTCAAGCAGGTGGCCCTCGATCGCGCGACCGTGGCGCGCAGGCCCATGGACCTGGCCGAAACCATCCGCGACGCGGATCCGCGCCTGCACAAATGGGATGCCAGCGGCGGCATCACTCTCACCTGCGACCTGGAGGAGGGGGTGGAGATGGACAGCTATCCCGGGCCGCTCCAGCAGGTGGTGTCCAACCTCATCGGCAATGTGCTGAAGCACGCCTTCCCGGAAGGCCGGCACGGCAGCATTCACATTCGGGCGCGGGCGGATTGGGCGGACAATGTGCGCATCGAGGTGGAGGATGACGGCGTCGGCATCCCGCCGGATGTGCTGCCGCACGTGTTCGAGCCCTTCTTCACCCCCGCCCGGGCCAGGGGGGGCACCGGCCTTGGCATGCACATCGTGCATCAGATCGTGACGGAACTGCTCGGCGGGCGCATTGAGGTGGTGAGCCCGCCTCCCGGGGGGAGCGGCGGAGCCCGACGCACCGGAACCCTGATGACCATCATCCTGCCGCGCATTGCGCCGCTGTCGCAAACGCCGCCCGCTCCGCAGCAGTGACGCGAGCGCACCTGGGCCATGACGGGGGCGTGGGCATTCCGTCGTTCACAGCGCGGGCCCTTTCCATTAGAGCGTGTCCGTAGGGAGCGCGTCCTTGCCAGGGCGTGACCCCTTTGGCTTGGCGGGGCGGCGGCCGGTCCGCCGCCAGCCGGTTTAGCCCGTCGTAGTTTTGACGGTTTCAGGAGATGGTTGTGACCGATCAGCCCAAGCTCGTCCTGGCGTCCGGCTCCCCGCGCCGGCTGGCGTTGCTCAATCAGGTGGGGATCGAGCCGGACCTGCTGATGCCGGCCGAGCTGGACGAGACACCAGAGCGCGGCGAGCTGCCCCGCCGCCTGGCCCAGCGCCTCGCGGCCGAGAAGGGCAAGCTGGTGGCGGGGCGGGCGCGTGAGGCGGGCATGGAGGCCATCATCCTCTCGGCCGACACGGTGGTGGCCGTGGGACGACGCATCCTGCCCAAGCCGGAGCTGCGGGACGAGGCCGAGGAATGCCTGCGCCTGCTCTCTGGGCGCAGCCATCGGGTGTTCACCGGCGTCTGCTTGGTGGATCCGCGGGGCCGGGACCGCATCCGGCTGGTCGAGACCCGGGTGCGCTTCAAGCGCCTCTCCCGGGACGAGATGACGGACTATCTGGACTGCGGCGAATGGCGCGGCAAGGCTGGCGGCTATGCCATCCAGGGCATCGCCGGCTCGTTCGTGGTGAAGCTGGTGGGCTCCTACACAAATGTCGTGGGGCTGCCGCTCATCGAGGCGGTGGGCCTGCTGGCGGGCGAGGGTTATCCTGTGCGCGCGGGCTGGGTGGAGCGCGCCCAATGAGCGACACCGACAAGACGAGCGGACCGGCGGCCAGCCCCGCGAAACCCTGCCCCATCTGCGGTAAGCCGCAGGTGGAAAAATACCGCCCCTTCTGCTCCAAGCGCTGCGCCGACGTGGACCTGAACCGCTGGCTCTCCGGCGCCTATGCCATTCCCGTCACCGCCGAAGAGGACGAGGACGGAGAGGTGCCCGAGCCGCCCCGCCGCTGAGGCCCCTTCCAACGCACTTGAATTTCAGAGCCGCCGGTGCGCTCTCCTGGCCGCGCCTTTGCGCGCGCGCCGTCGCGGCGCGCGTTTACAATTTATTGATTAATGAAGGGAAATTTAAAATTCGCCGGCAAATCGCCGAACCCTCTGCTGGCGTGCTCGCCTCTGTTGCGGGACCGGCGGGCGCGGGGATGAGTGACGTTGGCGGGGCTGCTTCGGCTGGCTTTCCAGGTTGAGATTTTGCCGGCGAAAGAGCGTGGATTGCGCTGCCTTGCCTTGACGCCGCCCCCGGCGCCACGCCAGTTTTGACGCTCGAGGCCCATTTCGCGGCCGAGGAGCCATCATGACCGCGACGGCGGAACCTGTAGAGCACCCCACTTTTCGCACCCAGGCCTTCATCGACGGCGCCTTCGTGCCCGCCGCTTCGGGGCGCACCTTCAGCGCCGTCAATCCGGCCACGGGCCGGGTTCTGGCAGACGTCGCCGCCGGCGATGCCGCCGATATCGACCGGGCCGTGACTGCCGCCCGCCGGGCGTTCGAGGATCGCCGCTGGTCTGGCCAGCGCCCGCTGGAGCGCAAGCGCACCCTGCAGCGCTTCGCCGAGCTGATCCGCGCCCATGGCGACGAGCTGGCTCTCACCGAGAGCCTCAACATGGGCAAGCCCATCTCCGACGCCCGCGCCGTGGACGTGCGCGCCACCGCCGATTGCTTCGCGTATTACGGCGAGTGCGCCGACAAGGTCTATGGCGAGGTGGCCCCGACCACGGCCGACAATCTCGCCCTCATCCTGCGCGAGCCGCTGGGGGTGGTGGGCTGCGTGACGCCCTGGAACTTCCCCATGATCATGGCTGCCTGGAAGGTGGCGCCGGCGCTCGCCATGGGCAATTCCGTGGTGCTGAAGCCGGCCGAGGAATCGCCCCTCACCGCCCTGCGCCTGGCGGAGCTGGCCCACGAGGCGGGCATTCCGGACGGCGTGTTCAACGTGGTGCCGGGCCTGGGCGTGGAAGCGGGCAAGGCGCTGGGCCTGCACATGGACGTGGACGCTCTGGCCTTCACCGGCTCCACCGAGGTGGGCCGCTATTTCATGCGCTATTCCGCCGACAGCAACCTGAAGCGCGTCTATCTGGAGCTGGGCGGCAAGACCGCCTTCGTGGTGGCCCACGACGTGCCGGACCTGGACGCGGTGGCGGAAGCCGTGGCCGGTGGCATCTTCTTCAATCAGGGGGAGATGTGCACGGCCGCCTCGCGGCTGCTGGTGGACAACCGCATCCGGGCCGATCTGGTCGCCCGTATCGCCGCCCTCGCGCCCCGCTGGATGCCGGCCAATCCGCTGGATCCGGCGGCGCCGGCCGGCGCGGTGGTGAGCCGGGAGCACCAGCAGCGCATCCTCGCCGCCATCGATCGCGGCGTTGCGGAGGGCGCGCGGGTGGTCACCGGCGGCACGGCGGTGCACCAGGAGACGGGCGGCGTGTTCGTCGCCCCCACCGTGTTCGACGATGTGGCGCCAAACTCCGCCTTGGCTCAGCAGGAAATCTTCGGCCCGGTGCTGTCCGTGATCGGTTTCGACGGGCTCGACGAGGCGGTGGAGATCGCCAACGGCACCGTCTACGGCCTCGGCGCGGCGGTGTGGAGCGGCGACCTTGCGGCGGCGCACAAGGTGGCGCGGCGGTTCAAGGCGGGCATCGTCTATGTGAACTGCTTCGATGCCGACGACATCACCACGCCCTTCGGCGGCGTGAAGCAGTCCGGCTTCGGGCGCGACAAGTCCTTGCACGCTCTGGAGAAATATTCGGACCTCAAGACCGTCTGGACGCGCCTTTGATCCCAACGGCCCGTGAGCACGGCTCATGGGCCGCAGGTCAAGCCCGGTCGGTGCTCAGGGGGGGCTTGTGGTGCCGGTCGAAAACCGGCGCCAATGGCATGAAGCCTGCCCTCCCTGCCGGCCCAGTTTCTCGCCTTTTGCCTGCTGAGGAGTTCCGCCGGACAGCTGTTCACGGCTTGGAGGGGACGATTGGGCCGGGCGGAACGCCCAATCCCTGGCCAGCCGCTTTGGAGTCACCGCCATTTGGTGCAGGCGGCGCGGGCCTGCCGATGCATCAACGTGCTCTGCGCGCCGCTCTTCCCTCTCCCGCTTGCGGGGAGGGGGCAAAACCGCAGGGAAGGCGGGCCCGGTCGCGAATCGAAAGGCGCTGCCTTGCAGCGCCAAAAAGCCTCAAAGGCCGAGCTTCCGCCCCACTGAGGTGGTCCGCGCTCCCTCCCCAAAGTGGGAGAGGGAACGCGCCGTTCGGCAACCTGCGTTTCTTGACGGTCGATCAAGCCTAGGGCTTGGCCCGGGTGAGCAGCCAGGCATTGTCGGTCGCCTCGCATTTGCCCTTCAGGCCGCCCGGCAGGGGCTGGCAATCAAGGTGGGCGATGGTGTAGGCGCCGTCATAATGGGCGTGGACCTCTTCCCCGCCCACGGCGAAGGGCGGGCCATCGGCGGCCGACTGGTCATAGGCGATCACCAGCAGCAGTTGCGGCACGCCGCCGGTCAGCTCCAGGATATGCCGGGTGTAAAGGCGGCGCATCTCCGCCGGCAGCGCCACCAGGGCCGCGCGGTCGTAAACGGCGTCCACGGGGCCGAGCGCGTCGGCGGTGAGCTGGAAGATGTCGCCCTGGAAGATCTCGATGGAGGGGGCGGCATAGCGCATCAGCGGACCCATGGCCGTGATGGTGGGCTCGACCCCCAGTTCCTCGAACAATTGCGCCACGGCAAGCGCGCACAGCTCCGCCCCTGCCACCTTCACCCCGCGTGAGAGCAGCCAGGCGATGTCGCGCGTCTTGCCGCACAGGGGCACGAAGACCCGCGCGCCGGGGGGTAAAGCGAGCCTGTCGAAATATTTCTCCAGGAAGGCGTTGGTCTTGCCTTCGTGAAATCCGATCTGGTTGTTGGCCCAGCGTGCCTGCCAGAAGTCCGCTTCCATATGCGAAGGCCTTTCCTCGCCCGGTTCCGTGCGCCGTCGGATATATCATGAGGCGACGGCGCATGGCGTCATCGCGGCGTCATGCTGCGCTGTTTCTTGACGGGAAACAGGAATTCAAATTTGCTGGACAAGCGCCGCGATGCGCCCAGAGACGGGCTCCCCAGGGCCCGACACGGGGCTGCCGCGCGGGCTCACTAGGAGCAACTGCATCGTGTCATCCTCCCCCCTGTCCAACTCGACGGCCCACTGGCGCGCGCTCGACGCCGCCCACCACCTGCATCCGTTCTCGGACACCAAGGCGCTCAACGCCGAAGGCGTGCGTGTCATCACCAAGGCGGAAGGGGTCTATGTCTACGACAGCGACGGGAACAAGATCTTGGATGGCATGAGCGGCCTGTGGTGCTCCCAGGTCGGCCACGGGCGCAAGGACATCGTGGATGCCATCGCCGCCCAGCTGCACCAGCTCGATTATTACAACACCTTCTTCAAGACTACGCATCCAGCCGCCGCCGAGCTCGCCGCCGCCATTTCCGACGTGGCGCCGGAGGGCATGAGCCACGTCTTCTTCACCTCCGGTGGCTCGGAGGCCATTGATACGGTGCTGCGGCTGGTGCGGCATTATTGGGCCTCCATGGGCCGGCCGCAGAAATCCATCTTCATCTCGCGCAAGAATGCCTATCACGGCTCCACCATGGGCGGCGCCTCGCTCGGCGGCATGACGCCCATGCACGCGCAGGGCGGCCTGCCCATTCCCGGCATCATCCATGTGCAGCAGCCCTATTGGTGGGCCGAGGGCGGCGCCATGGACCCCGACGAATTCGGCCTTTATGCCGCCCGCGAGGTGGCCCGCGCCATCGACGAGGCGGGGGCGGAAAATGTGGCCGCCTTCATCGGCGAGCCCATCCAGGGCGCCGGCGGCGTCATCATCCCGCCCGCCAGCTACTGGCCCGAGGTGGAGAAGATCTGCCGCGAGCGCGACGTGCTGCTGATCTGCGACGAGGTCATCTGCGGCTTCGGACGCACGGGTGAATGGTTCGGCAGCCAGTTCATGGGCGTGAAGCCGGACATCATCACCTTCGCCAAGGGCATCACCTCCGGCTATTTCCCCCTCGGCGGCGTCATCGTCGGCGACAAGGTGGCGGAAGGCTTCATCGAGCATGGGGGCGAGTTCAACCACGGCTACACCTATTCCGGCCATCCCGGCGGCTGCGCGGCGGCGCTGGCCAACCTCAAGATCATGCATGAGGAAAAGCTGGTCGAACGGGTGAAGTACGATATCGGGCCCTATCTCCAGGAACGATGGCTGAAGCTGGCCGAGCATCCGCTGGTGGGCGAGGCGCGCATGGTGGGCCTGATCGGCGCGCTGGAGCTGACCCCCGACAAGGACACCCGCGCCGCCTTCGCCGGCGAAGAGGGCACGGTGGGCCTCATCTGCCGCGACTTCTCCTTCCGCGAGGGGCTGATCATGCGCGCGGTGCGCGACGGCCTGATTCTGGCCCCACCCTTCACCCTCTCCCACGCCGAGGCCGACCTGCTGGTGAACACCGCCTGGAAGGTGCTGGACCTGACCCATGCGGAGCTGAAAAAGCGCGGCCTCATGGTTCCCGTGCCGCGCGTCGGCGCGGCCGCGTGATTGCAAAATGAAAGGGCCGGCGGTGTGATGCCGCCGGCCCTTTTTCTCACGTGGCGTGCGCCTCAGCGCGGCGTGGTCTCGGCAAACATGGGGCAGCGGCCGGCGAAGGCCTCCTGCCAGGCCACCAAGCGGGGGTGGTTCGCCCGCCATTCGCCGCCGAAGCGGAAATCCAGGAAGCCGAGCGCGCAGGCCAGCGAGATTTCACCCACGCCAATGGGGCCATCGGCGGCCGGTGGCGCCGCGTCCAGCGCGTCCAGGGCGCGGGCCATCTTCTGGCGCTGGTGGTCCAGCCACTTGTCCTCGTGCTTCTCCACCGGGCGGAAGCGTCCTTCGTAGAGCACCAGCACGCCGGCATCCATCAGCCCGTCCGCCAGCGCCTGCAGCTTCAGCGCGCCGATATAGGCCTTGGGCTCCTTGGGAAGCAGCTTGCCGCCACCGGCCACCTGGTCGAGATAGGCGAGGATGACGCTCGAATCGTAGAGCCATTCGCCGTCATCAGTGAGCAGGGTCGGCACCTTGCCGAGCGGGTTCTGCTGGCGCAGCGTGTCGCTCGGGTCGACGGTGTCGGCCAGCTGGAGGTCCAGCGGAAGCCCGAGAATGGCAGCGGCGAGGCGGATCTTGCGGGCAAATGGCGAGGTGGCAGAATAGCGCAGGAGCATGAAGGCCATCCGGCTTTCGAGGGCAGGGCGCGCATCCCTACACCTTTCCGGGATTTTCTTCACCCAACCAGGAGGCGCTCAGCGTTCCGCGGTGAGCCAGGACACGCGCACCCGCCCCTTGCCGTCCTTCGCCATCAGCGGGTTGATTGCGGTGAGGATGGTGCGGGCCTCATCCGCCAGGGTGAAGGGCGGATTGACGATAATGAGCCCGCTGCCCGACAGCGTATCGAGGCTGCGCACCTCCGAAAAATCGATCTCCACCCGCAGCGTCTTGGGCAGCTTCAGCTGCGCCACCTCGCGACGGAAGGCATCCACCGCCCGCAGGTCCTTGATCGGGTACCACAGCATGAGAATGCCGGTGGCGAAGCGGGCGTGCGCGGTCTTCAGGCCTTCCACCAAGCGGGAAAACTCCCCCTGCTCCTCGAACGGAGGATCCACCAGCACCAGGCCGCGCCGCTCGCGCGGGGGCAGGTGGGCGCCCAGCGCCTGCCAGCCGTCCTGCGGCAGGATCTTGGCGCGGTGGTCGTCGCCCAGCCGCTTCTCCAGCTTCGCGCGCTCATCCTTGTTGAGCTCGCAGAACAGGAAGCGGTCCTGCGGCCGCGACAGCGCAAGGGCCAGGGCCGGCGAGCCGGGATAGAGGCGCCGTCCTTCCGCCCGCAGGTTCCGGATCGTCTCGAAATAGGGCGCGAGCAGCGCCGTCACCTTCTCCGGCAGATCGGCGGCCAGAAGGGTCTCGATGCCCGCTTCCGCCTCCAAGGTGCGCTGGGCGCTGGCGCCGTCGAGGTCGTAAAGCCCCGCGCCCGCATGGGTATCCAGCACGCGGAAGGGCGCTTCCTTCTTGGCGAGATAGGTGAGAACGCGGGCGAGCACGGCGTGCTTCATCACATCGGCCGGATTGCCGGCATGGAAAGCGTGGCGATAGTTCATGGGGGCGGGGTCACCGGGCGTGTTTGTGGCGTGCGTGTGCGGGGCTGCCACCCCCGCACACGCATCTATAGAAAGTGCGCCCCGTTTTCACGACCGATCACACGCGCGATCGGTCACATGGAAAATAGTGCGAGGCGCAGGCTTCAATTGCCGCGCACGGGGGGCATCACCATCTTCGGCAGGCGGCAGGAGCGCCGGTCCACCTCCGGGCAGGAGCGGAAGGCGAAGTCGCGCGACAGGCAGATGCGTACCTCGCGCAGGCGACGCTTGTCGCAGTCGACCGACATCATGTCCGGTTGAAGCCCCGGATTGGCGGTCCGGAAGGCGGTTTCCAGATCCTGGGGCGACACCATCAGGTAGTCGTCGAGCCGGGCGAGCTCGGCCGGCACCACCACCTTTTTGCGTGCGGCCCGGATGGCGGCGAAATAGCCCTGGGCATCAAGGCCGGAGCAGGTGCCGTGCTTTTTCCATTCGTGGATCACCAGCCGCTTGCTCGGCATGATGTCCAACATGGAATCCACGAGCCGGTTGGACACGTAGGGGGCCGGCTGCTCGCAAAATTCCGGGAAGCCGCGCTCATATTGCGGCCACAGGCCGTGCACCACGAACGCATAGGGGCGGCTCAGGGCGCACTGCGGTTCATTGGCGGCACGGGGGCCCTGGGCCTCGCAATAGGTCGGCGACCAGGACAAGGAGAGCACGTAGAAATCGAAGCCGTCGGGCGTGGCTGCCTCAGCACGGGGCTGGCGTGCTTCCGCCCACGCGGGATGCGCACCGCCGGCCGCCAGGAGAAGGAGCAGGACCGCGAGCATGCGGACCGCGGTGTCAAAATGCTGCCCCGCGCCGAGCGGGCCCAGCCGTTGCCTGTCTCGCCGCCCCTGACGGATGGAAGGGGTGATGGACGGCCCACGCACGCGCGGCGGGACCGCCGCAGGCCTCACGGCTGAACCATCTTGCAGGACGGAGCGAAGGCATATTCGCGGTCAAGGCCTACGATGCACCATTCCACGCCCCAGGAGGCGCCGACGAAACCACCCGATTCGACAATGGCGTAGTAGATCGGGCGCTTGTGGGCATCGGAGGTGTAGACGGTGCCGCGGCAATAGCGGCGCGGCAGATATTCAGGACCCCACGGCCGGAAAGCGATCTCGCTCAGATGCTCGAACTGGGTGATGGTGAGGTCCGAGGACCAGAACCGCCGCTCCGTCTCGCCGAAGCGCTGGGCGATGAGATTGAGCGCGGACTGCTCGTCGCAGGCCGGCACATCGCCGGAATAATTGGGGCCGGAGAGCCAGAAATTCAGCTCCAGCAGATTGGCGGCCTCGGCGCGGGGGGCGCTAAGGCCCAACGCCACGGCAAAAGCGGCCGCCCCGAAGCTGGCCAGACGACCGAAAACCCTGCGGTTCGCCTTGCCGTTCGCGGTGCGCACCCCATTCCCCATGGTCGTCTCCACTCGTCGCTGTTGCCGCAATGCGGCCAAATCGGTGCGAACGATGGCGCCGTCGAACCGGTTGGTCAAGCGCAACGGAGCCACACTCCTTGAGAAATCGTCAACGGAGCGGCACCCTGTCCGTGGCGGGCGCGCGGGTCCTTGCCGGGATGCGGGCTGGGCTGGCGATGTCGCGGGAACGCAGGGAGGCATCTCGTGTCTCAATCACGTTTCGCTTTCGGCATGGGGGAGAATGGTCGCGCGGCGCCTGATGGGGGAGATCGGGGGCGCCTTCCGCGCTTCCCCAGCGGCCGTGCGGCGGCCCTGGAGTTGCGACCCGACCACCCCGTATATTGCTTCCGGCCCGACGTGCTGCGGGCGGATGCGCGGACGTTCCTCTCCGCCTTTCCGGGCAAGACCGCCTATGCGGTGAAGACCAATGGCGAGCCCATGGTGCTCGACACCCTGGCGCGCTGCGGTATCTCCACCTTCGACGTGGCGAGCCCGGCCGAGTTCGCCGCCGCGCGGGCGGTCTGCCCCGGGGCCGAGCTGCTCTACATGCATCCGGTCAAGGCGCAGGCCGATATTCGCCTGGCGCTGGAGCATTATCGGGTTCGCGCCATGGCCCTCGATCACGAGGACGAGGTGGCCAAGATCCTGCGCATCGTGCGTGGGCTGGATCTCGACCCTCAGGATCTCACGCTATTCGTCCGCATCGCCACCAAGGGGGAGGCGGCCTACGAGCTCTCGCGCAAGTTCGGCGCGGCGCCCGGCCATGGGGCGGAGCTGCTGCGCCGGATCCATGGCCTCGGCATCCGCTGCGGGCTGTGCTTCCACGTGGGCAGCCAGGTGGAAGACGCCTCCACCTACGAACGGGCCATCGCCATCGCCGCCGAAGTGCGCGACGCGGCGGGCGTCCCCCTCGTTGGCCTCGACGTGGGCGGCGGTTTCCCCGCGCTTTATGCGCGCGATCCGCGTCGCGAGGACAAGGCGATGCCGCCGTTGAGCGAGATTCTCGCCGGCCTTGGCGGAGCGGTGGAGCGCCATGGCTTTTCCGGCGTGCCGCTGGTGGCCGAGCCGGGGCGGGTCATCGTCGCGCGGTCATTTTCGGTGATCGTGCGGGTGCTGCTGAAGAAGGGGCAGCGGCTCTACATCAATGACGGCATCTGGGCGTCCCTGTCGGATTCCTGGACCGGAAAGATCCTGCTGCCCGTGCGCCATATTCCCGATCCGGCGCGGCGCCGCAGGCCGGTGCGGGCGGCCGCCCTTGAGCCCTTCCGGATCTATGGCGCCACCTGCGACAGTGTCGACGTGCTCTCGCGTCCCTTTTACCTGCCGGCGAGCGTGGACACGGGCGACTGGATCGAGATCGGCCACATGGGGGCCTATTCCCTTGCCCTGCGCACCCACTTCAACGGCTTTTACCCCAATACCTTCGTGGAGGTGGATGAGCCTTTCGATGCGGGCGACGCGCCCCAGGGCTTTGCCGAGGCTGAGCATCGCAGCGGCGGGGAGGAATAAGGTGTGTCCGCGCCGTGTGGTGCTCCGCCGGGGAGGGGGCGTTTCGGCGTGGCTCAATACCAGATGCGTTCCTTCTCGCGTCCCGCGTAGAGGCCGGCGACGTATTCGCTATAGCCGTTGAAGAGCTGAGTCGGGCGGCGCTCGCCGGTGGCAATGTCCTCCTCGCTCGCCTGGCTCCAGCGGGGGTGGGGCACCTTGGGGTTCACATTGGCCCAGAAACCGTATTCGGCGCCCTGCACCTCCTCCCAGAAGCTGAGCGGCTGGGTGTCGGTGAAGCTGAACCGTACGATGCCTTTGATGGATTTGAAGCCGTATTTCCAGGGCAGCGCCAGCCGCAGCGGGGCGCCGAACTGGCCGGGTGCCGGCTTGCCATAGGCCCCGGTCACCACGAAGGCGAGCTCGTTGCGCGCCTCCTCCAGGGTGATGCCTTCCACATAAGGCCAGGGATAGCGGAAATCGCGCTGGTTGGGGGCCACCTTGGGGTCGCGAAAGGCCTCCATCTTGAGGAACTTGGCGCCCGATGCGGGGCGCGCCAAGTCCACCAAGGCGGAGAGGGGAAAGCCGGTCCAGGGAATGGCCATGGACCAGGCCTCCACGCAGCGGTGGCGGTACAGGCGTTCTTCCAGCTGCACCTTTTTCAGCAGGTCGTCGATGTCGAATTCCTGCGGCCGCTCCACCATGCCGTCCAGTACCACGCGCCAGGGGCGGCGCTGAAAGCGCGCCATGGCGGGGGCGACGTTCTTGGCATAGCTGAATTCGTAATAGTTGTTCACCGTCGAGGACTTGGCCAGCGGGGTGATCGGCCGGTCGAGGGTGTAGCGGGGATTGGTCGGGGCGGGATAAAGACCCGCGCTCGGGTCCTCCGGTTCGCCCGCCAATGCGCTCGCGGGGGTAAGGGCGGCGGCGCCCGCCACCAGGCCGGCGCCAGCGGCCAGCAGGGCGCGGCGGTTCAGATAGACCGATTCCGGGGTGGCGGCGGCTTCGGGAAGTTCCCAGCCGCGCCGACGTCGCACCAGCATCCGCGTGCCTCCTTGGCTGTCGCGTCAGGCGGGGGGCGGCGGGTCAACCGGCCGCGGCGCCCTTTCCCACGCTGGCGGAGGATCGGGATCCCCGGGCCTGGGCGCAAGTCACACCGGCGTGTGGCCGGTGGCGCGCGGCCTTGGCGGTCAGCGCGGCGGAGGGTCGCCTGCGACCTGCGGTGTCGAGGGTTCCAGGGTCAGGGTGGCGCCGGCGATGGAGAGGCTGAGGCCGCTGTCCGACGACACGCTCAGGGGCTGCAGCGTGACCTGCTTGGCCGGGTCCTGCGCCGCGAGCACGTTGGCGGAGAAGCCGGGGCCGAGGGAGAAGCCGGAGGTGAAGCCCACATAGGTTCCCGCCAGCGCGCCGCGCTCCAGATTCGGCGAGGTGGCGAGCACGCCCCACAGCATGCTGCCCTGGTCGGACACGCCGATGTCGAGGCCGGTGCGCACCAGAGTGCCGATATAATAGTGATTCTGCCCCATGCCGGGCCGGAACTCGCAGCGCACGCGCCGGGAGGAGCCGAAGCCGGTGGCGGTCGCCATCTCGCCCCGGCATTCCAGCAGCCCGGCCGAGACGTTGGGCATCTGCGTCCCGCCAGAGGCCGGGGCGGGGGTGGACGCCGCAGAGCCGGAGGATCCGGCGGCCGGCGGCGTCACGTTGATTTGCGGCAGCGTCAGCGTGCCGGATTGGGCGCCGCCCTGCGCGGGTGCGATGCCGAGGGCCGGGCCCGGGGCTTGGGCCCGGGCGGAAACCCCGGCGGTCGCCGTCAGCAGGGTCGTCGCCGCGGCGAGAAGAGCGGGGCGGAAGTTGGTCATATGGATCTCCTGCCCCGATCTTGCACGCCTTTCAGGTCATTTGGTGACCT
Organism: Xanthobacter sp. NM-59; assembly: GCF_021401125.1. Lineage (GTDB taxonomy): Bacteria > Pseudomonadota > Alphaproteobacteria > Rhizobiales > Xanthobacteraceae > Xanthobacter. Next base: position 287,831 of record NZ_JACBFQ010000005.1, on the reverse strand, counting down.
TGGCCTTCTTCGGCATGGGAATGGAGACTTCTTCCAGCTTCATGTCCGCCACGCCAGCGGCGATGGTGGCGCCGGTGATGCCTTCCAGGGACAAGGGCTGCAAGGCGATGGTCTGGGTGGAACCGCCGACCAGCACGTTCACGCCGCCGCCGATGGCCCAGGCCGCATTGGCCGAAACGCCCACATACTGGCCGCTCAGGGCGCCCGCGCCCATCTCGGTGGTGGGGGCGAACACGGCCCAGGACAGGGTGTTGCCGGAGGTGATGCCGAGGTCGATGCCGAAGCGCGACACGGTGCCCTTGTAGGTGCCCTTCACAGTGTAGGGCTCAATGCGGCTGGAGCGCAGCTCGCAGGCGAGATCGCGCACCGAGCCGAGCACGTAGCCAACGGAAGGCGCAACGCTGCAGACGAGCACGCCGATCTGCACCTTAGGCGTCTCGACGGCGGCGGCAGGAGTAGCGGAAATGGCCGCGACAGCGGCGAGGCCGATCAGGCCGGACATGGTACGCATGGGATCCCCCAATGATGCGATGGGCCGAGGAAAGGACTCCCCGCGGACACACGCAATGACCTCTTAGAACGAGATCGTGGCCGCATTTTCGCGAGGGTCCGAAAATGCGCGCACCCCCGAAAATCTAGCGGGGGTGCGGCTTAAGACCGGTTTGCCGTTGGATCTGATCTGGGCAATTCCCGGGCGTCCGCTGCCGTCATTGCGGCCGGCGGCGAATCACACCGGGCCTGCCGGGCCGATCAGCGCAGCGTCATGTCGGAGACGGTCAGGCCGACGTTGATGCCGGTCTGGGCCTCGACGGAGAGGGGCTGCAGGGCGATGGTGTTGTTGTTGCCACCCACCAGGGCGTTGGCACCGAGGCCGGCGCCGATGGCGGCGTTGGCGGAGGCGCCCACATAGCTGCCGCGCAGGGTCTCAGGACGGATCGAGGAGGACGGAGCGAACACGCTCCACACCAGCACGCTCGAGCCGCTCACGCCGATGTCGAGGCCGAGGCGGCGGATGGTGCCCTCATAGGTGCGCACCTTGCCGTGGCGGGGCTTGAACGTGCAGCTCATGTCGCGCACCGAGCCGAGGATGAAGCTCACGTTCGGCGCGAGGGTGCACTTCAGCTGACCCACCTGCACGCGGGACTGGGCCGACGCGGGCAGGGCGCTGAGAGCGAAGAGGGCCGCGGCGGCGAGGCCGGCCTTGAAAACAGTCTTCATGATGTCGTTCCTCCTGGGGAAGCCAGCGGGTTTCAGACCCGCTCCGCACGACAGCGAAGCCATAGCGTGACTTCCTCGCCGCGCCAACGCTTCTATGGGGCGGAAGCGTGTGTTCTCCCGCCCCTGTTGCACTCTCAGCTCAGGGCGCCGCAGAAGCGCTGGATGCGCCGGCAGGCTTCCTCAAGGTCAGAGGTGGCGGTGGCGTAGGAGATGCGGAACGCCGGGCCGGTGCCGAAGGCCGAGCCATGCACCACCGCGACGCCTTCCGACTCCAGGAGCTGGGTGGCGAACACCTCGTCGGAGGTGATCTTCACGCCCGACGGCGTGGACTTGCCGATGGCGCCCGCGCAGGACGGATACACGTAGAACGCGCCTTCCGGCTTGGGGCAGGTGAGGCCCTTGGTCTGGTTCAGCATGGCCACCACCAGGTCGCGCCGCTCCTTGAACACCGCATTGTTCTTCGCGATGAAGTCCTGCGGGCCGTCGAGGGCTTCCACCGCCGCCCATTGCGAGATGGAGGAGGGGTTGGAGGTGGACTGCGACTGCAGCGTGCCCATGGCCTTGATGAGGGCCTCGGGGCCGCCGGCATAGCCGATGCGCCAGCCGGTCATGCAATAGGCCTTGGACACGCCATTGAGGGTCAGCGTGCGGTCATAGAGCTTGGGCTCCACCTGGGCCGGGGTGACGAACTTGAAGTCGTCATAGACCAGGTGCTCGTACATGTCGTCCGACAGCACCCACACATGGGGGTGCTTCAGCAGCACGTCGGTGAGGGCCTTCAGCTCGTCATGGGTGTAGGCCGCGCCCGAGGGGTTCGAGGGCGAATTGAAGATGAACCACTTGGTCTTCGGCGTGATGGCCGCTTCCAGCACCTCGGGGCGCAGCTTGAAATTGTCTTCCAGGCGCGTTTCCGCCGGCACCGGAACGCCGCCGCAGAACTGCACGATGTCCGGATAGCTCACCCAATAGGGGGCGGGGATGATGACCTCGTCGCCGGCATCGAGGGTGGCCACCAGCGCGTTGAACAGCACCTGCTTGCCACCGGTGCCCACCGAGATCTGCGAGGGCTTGTACTCGAGGTCGTTGTCGCGCTTGAACTTGCGGGCGATGGCGGCCTTCAGCTGGGGAATGCCGTCCACAGCGGTGTACTTGGTCTCGCCGCGGCGGATGGCGGCGATGGCCGCTTCCTTGATGTTCTCGGGGGTGTCGAAATCCGGCTCGCCCGCGGACAGTGCGATGATGTCGCGTCCCGCCGCCTTCAGTTCCCGCGCCTTGTTGGAAATGGCGATGGTGGGCGAGGGGTTGATACGCTTCAGGGCGGACGAAATCAGGCTCATGGCCGGTTGCTCCGGACGCGCCCGCCCGCAGCGGCGGATCCGCGGCGGCCGCAGGGCGCAGGTTTGGCACGAATTGAGCGCGGCAGGTCAGCCGGCGCGGGCGGACACTAGTGCAGCCGCCGCGCCGGAACAAGCGACGATGATGAATGGAAGGGGCAGCCATGCGTGATGAATGGGCGCGGGCTGGTCCTGGCGGTGGCGCGCCCTTGCGCCGGGTCGCGGGCGATGCCACATCCACCCGCAAAGCATTTCTTGGCAAAAAGTCGCCGGAACGACGCGAAGAAAAGGCTTCAATGCAAATAGGAGGCAGGTCGCGCCCGCTGGCGTGGCTCAAAATCGCCTCCATGGTACGGGGATGGGGACGGTGCTGAAGCTTTATTCCATGCAGTCGTCGGGAAATTCCTACAAGGTGCGGCTGATGCTGGCGAAGCTGGGCCTGCCGTTCCACCTTGTGGAGGTGGATATCTTTGCCGGCGAGCATCGCACCCCGGAATTCCTGGAGCTGAACCCGGAAGGTCGCGTGCCGCTGCTGGATGTGGACGGGCGCCTGCTCGCCGAGTCCAATGCGATTCTCTTCTATCTCGCTGAGGGCACCCGCTTCCTGCCCGACGACGCGTTCGAGCGGGCCGAAACCCTGCGCTGGATGTTCTTCGAGCAGAACAGCCACGAGCCCGGCATCGCCGCGGCCCGCTTCTGGCTGACCCAGGTGCGCGGCGGGCGCGAGCTGCGCACCCATGATGTGGAAAGCTGGATGGAGGACGGCTACGCCGCCCTGGCGGTGATGGAGCGGCACTTGAAACGGCACGATTTCTTCGCCGCCGACCGCCTCACCATCGCGGACCTGGCCCTTTATGCCCACACCCATGTGGCGGAGGAGGGCGAGTTCAGCCTTTCCACATTTCCGCGCGTGCGCGCGTGGCTCAGGAGAGTGGCGGCCGACCCGGACCATGTGGACATGGCCTGGCGCCCATCTGTCGCGGTAATAGAGCGGGGAGAACTCGCGCGGCCGTGAGGGGTTGCCATGATGTCGCCACCATCTACCCGGGTGCCGCCGCGGCGCAGCCATAGTCCTCGGCCACTTTCAATTGTGCCGGCGGCGCTGATTCGCCGGCCTGAACATGGCAGTGCCGTGATTCGATTGGTGTGAGAGCGTCATGCTGAAGTCCCTCGCCACCGAAACGAGCTCCTCGACCGTCTCCCCCGCCGCGGCGGGTGCGCGCCGCGAGCTGGTGCGCGCGGAGGCGTCCTTCGATGCCTGGCCGGCCAACCCGCGCGGCTTTTCTGCCGCCGATCCCGATACGCTCGCCCGCGCCGTGCGGGCCCACAAAGCGGGCGATGCCTTCGCTCAGGCTGCGCTCACCATCGCCCTGATGCTGGCCATCGGCACGGTTGCAGTGGTGCTGTCCTCAGGCCGCGCTGCGGCGGCCGGCTTCCTGGCGGAGCGCGTGGTTGACCATGCGGCGACCTTCGCCGCGCTGGCTCTCGCGGGCGGAGCGCTTCTTTTCGCCACCCGCATGACGCTGCGCCGCGTGCGCGTGCGGGCCCGGCACCGCCATTGGAAATGAGGTGGGTCGCGCCTGGCGCGCGGGCATGAGAGGTGTGATGCGGGCGCCGGATCCTCCGGCGCCTTTTTTGTGTCCGTGGCGGCGTTGTGCCCGTACGCGCCTTGGATCAGGATGCCGCCTGTCGCTCAGGGCGGAAGATTGCCGCTCTCCGCTTCGCTGAACACGGCCCGCTGCCGGGAGGAAGCCATGCTTCACCCTCTCACCGAAAATCTCAACCACATGTGTCAGACGGCGCGGACGGCCGTCCTGCGGCGTGGCGCGGCGCTGGTTCTGGTCGCGGCCACAATGATGGCGGCGGGCATCGGCTCCGCGTGGGCGTTGCCTGAAAAGCCGGTGCGATTCGGTGGCGAGCTGGTGCGGGTGGACCCGTTCGCTTCCGGCCTGGACCACCCCTGGGGCATGGCTTTCCTGCCGGACGGGCGCCTGCTGGTCACCGAGCGGCCGGGGCGGCTGCGGGTGGTGGAGCGCAATGGCAGCGTGGGCCAACCCATCACAGGGGTGCCGGAAGTGGCGGCCGTGGGGCAGGGCGGGTTGCTGGATGTGGCGCTCGACCCCGCTTTCTTCGACAATCGTCTCATCTATCTGAGCTTCGCCGAGCGCCGGCCCGACGGGCTGGCGACAGCGGTCGCACGTGCCAGGCTGAGCCCCAATGCCGATTCGCTATCCGACCTCACGGTCATCTTCCGCCAGCAGCCGGCATGGTCGGGGGGCAACCATTTCGGCTCGCGGCTGGCCTTCGCGCCCGATGGCACCCTGTTCATCACGCTGGGTGAGCGGTTCGACCTGAGAGACAAGGCGCAGGATCTTTCCACCACCCTGGGCAAGGTCGTGCGCATCAATCCGGACGGCTCCATCCCCAAGGACAACCCGTTCGCGCGGATGACCGGTGCGAAGCCGGAAATCTATTCCTATGGCCATCGCAATGTGCAGGGCGCCGCCATTGAGCCGTCCACCGGGCGCCTCTGGACCGTGGAGCACGGCGCGCGCGGGGGCGACGAGGTGAACCGCCCGCAGCCGGGCCTCAATTATGGCTGGCCCGTCATCAGCTATGGGCGCGATTATTCCGGCGCGAAGATCGGCGAGGGCACGTCCAAGATCGGCATGGAGCAGCCGCTTTTCTATTGGGATCCCTCCATCGCCCCGTCCGGTGCCGCTTTCTATGACGGAACGCTGCTGCCGGCGTTCAAGGGACACCTGTTCGTGGGTGCGCTGGCCGGTGCGGCGCTGGTGGAAGTGAAGGTGCGCGACGGCGTGGTGATGGGCGAGGAGCGGCTGCCCATGGGGGCGCGCATCCGTGACGTGCGCATGGGCCCCGACGGTGCGCTCTGGCTCGCCACCGATTCGTCCGAAGGCCAGATTCTGCGCGTGGTTCCCGCCACGACGCCACGGCCCGGTTCGGTGGATGATCAGAATTCGTGGAAGATAAAATAGGCGCCCGCCGCGATGAAGGCGAAGCCCACCAGGTGATTCCAGCCCAGCGGCTCCTTCAGGTAAAACACCGAGAAGCCGGCGAACACCAAGAGGGTGATGACCTCCTGCATGGTCTTGAGCTGGGCGGTGGAATAGGCCTGCGAGCCGAGCCGGTTGGCGGGGACCGCCAGGCAATATTCAAAGAAGGCGATGCTCCAGCTGGCAAGGATGGCGAGCACCAGCGGCGACGACTTGTATTTGAGATGCCCATACCAGGCGAACGTCATGAAGACGTTGGAGGCCAGTAGCAGGACAAGCGGGGCGATCTGCGGAGGCAGGAGAGAGGTTAGCGCGGGCATGGGTTTCGGCTGAAGGGGCTGAGCGGCGGATGGGCTCCAGCAGGCTTCACTAGAGCATTCGCAGGTACGGTTGAAACGCGCAAATGCGTGAGGTGGCGACGACGCCATGCGTTTTTCGCGGAGGGCGGCGGCCGCACCTGGCGAAGGGGCTTTTCCGGCGGCGGCGCCACGCCCATATTGGCGCCATGGCCAAAGCATCCCGCCCCGGAAAGCTCGGGGAGCGCTCCCAGCGCGCCTTCGAGCCGGCGCCCCAGCAGGCGCTCGACCCTGACCTCGCTCGCTCCCTCGGGCTGGATCCGGGTGATCTCACCCTCGCTCCGGAATCCTCCGGCGCCTCCGCCACGGTCCAGGCGCTCAGCCGGCTGATCGAGGGCGGGCGGCCGGAGGTGGAGGGGCAGACCTGGGTGCCCCACCGCCCGCCGCGCCCGGAGAAATCGGAAGGCGGTGTCGCCTTCACCATGAAGAGTGAGTTCAAGCCCTCCGGCGACCAGCCCCAGGCCATCGCGGAATTGTGCGCCCAGGCGCAGCAGGGCGAGCGGGATCAGGTGCTGCTGGGCGTCACCGGTTCGGGCAAGACCTTCACCATGGCCAAGGTGATCGAACAGCTTCAGCGGCCCGCCATTGTGCTCGCGCCCAACAAGACGCTGGCGGCCCAGCTCTATGGCGAGTTCAAGAGCTTCTTCCCCGACAATGCGGTGGAATATTTCGTTTCCTATTACGATTATTACCAGCCGGAAGCCTATGTGCCGCGCACGGATACGTATATCGAGAAGGAGTCCTCCATCAATGAGCAGATCGACCGCATGCGCCATGCGGCGACGCGCGCGCTACTGGAGCGTGACGATGTGATCATCGTGGCGTCCGTGTCGTGCATTTACGGTATCGGCTCGGTGGAAACCTATTCGGCCATGACCTTCGACCTGAAGGTGGGCGAGCGCATCGACCAGCGCGCCCTTTTGGCTGATCTCGTGGCCCTGCAATACAAGCGCATCCAGGCCGACTTCGCGCGCGGCACCTTCCGGGTGCGCGGCGATGTGGTGGAAATATTTCCGGCGCACTATGAGGACCGCGCCTGGCGCGTCTCTCTGTTTGGCGACGAGATCGAGAGCATCCAGGAATTCGACCCGCTCACGGGGCAGAAGAGCGGCGATATGAAGAGCGTGCGCGTCTACGCCGCCTCCCATTATGTGACGCCGCGCCCCACCCTCATCCAGGCCATCACCGGCATCAAGGCCGAGCTGAAGATGCGCCTCGAGGAGCTCTACAAGATGGGCCGCCTGCTGGAGGCCCAGCGCCTGGAGCAGCGCACGCGCTACGACCTCGAAATGATGGAGGCCACCGGCTCCTGCGCCGGCATCGAGAATTATTCGCGCTGGCTCACCGGCCGCAAGCCCGGCGAGCCGCCGCCGACACTGTTTGAATACGTGCCGGACAACGCCATGGTTTTCATCGACGAGAGCCATGTGACGGTGCCGCAGATCGGCGCCATGTATCGCGGCGACTTCCGGCGCAAGGCGACGCTGGCGGAATATGGCTTCCGCCTGCCGAGCTGCATGGACAACCGGCCCTTGCGCTTCGAGGAATGGGAAGCCATGCGGCCCCAGACCGTCCATGTCTCCGCCACCCCCGGCCCCTGGGAGATGGACCAGACCGGCGGCGTGTTCGTGGAGCAGGTCATCCGCCCCACCGGCCTGGTCGACCCGCCGGTGGAGGTGCGTCCCGCCCGCAGCCAGGTGGATGACCTTCTGGGCGAGATCCGCGCGGCGAGCGCCAAGGGCTATCGCACCCTCGTCACCGTGCTCACCAAGCGCATGGCCGAGGATCTCACCGAATATCTGCACGAAAATGGGATCCGCGTGCGCTACATGCACTCGGACATCGACACCATCGAGCGCATCGAGATCATCCGTGACCTGCGGCTGGGGGCGTTTGACGCGCTCATCGGCATCAACCTGCTGCGCGAGGGCCTCGATATTCCCGAATGCGGGTTGGTGGCCATCCTCGACGCGGACAAGGAAGGCTTCCTGCGGTCCGAGACCTCGCTGGTGCAGACCATCGGCCGCGCGGCGCGAAACGTGGATGGCCGGGTGATCCTCTATGCGGACAACATCACCGGTTCCATGTCCCGCGCCATGGCCGAAACCACGCGCCGCCGCGAGAAGCAGATCGCCTATAATGTGGAGCACGGCATCACACCCGAGAGCGTGAAGAAGGCCATCGGCGACATTCTCAACTCCGTCTATGAGCGCGACCACGTGCAGGTGGACACGGGGCTGATGGAGGAGGGGGCCGCCTTCGGCCACAACCTCAAGGCGGTCATCGCCGACCTGGAAAAGAAGATGCGCGCCGCCGCCGCCGATCTCGATTTCGAGACGGCCGCCCGCATGCGCGACGAAATCCGCCGCCTGGAGGCCACCGAGCTGGCGGTGGCGGACGACCCCCTCGCCAGCCAAGGCGCGGTGGAGGACAAGACCGGCGGCTTCAAGGGCGCGCGCAAATATGGCCGCGCCGCCAATCTGCCGCCGGAGGGGGGAAGGGCCGGCGCGGCCAAAAGCCCTTCATCCAAAAGCTCTTCATCCAAGGGTGTCGGGTCGAAGGCTTCAGCCTCGCGAGGCCGTGCCGCCAAGCCCGCCGCTCCGGAAGCGCCGTTGCCGCCGGGGCGGGACGAACCCGCCAAGGCGCCGGCCGCGCCGCGCCAGTCCCGGGCGAAGACCGATCTTGAAGCCGCGCTGGAAGGACTTGCCGAAAAGCAGGCCCCCTATAAGGCGCCTCCCGCCTCCCGCGCCCACAAGCCGTCGCTGGACGACATGGGGCCGGGCAGCGATCGCGCCGTGCCCCTCGCCGAGGACAGCTTCCGCCCCGGCCCCCGTCCGGACCCGGGCACGAAGGGCTATCGCAAGGGCGGCCGGCGGAAGGGTTGAGGTATTAAAATACAATTAAAAATTTTTATTTTGTCGCAGAATTATGCTCTCATGGGTTGTGCTGGAGTGATTCGCTGAAATCGCCATGGGGGAGCATGATGTTTTTAGTTGAAAATGTATCCTGCGATGATGTCTTAATTTTGCTTTCACGCCAAGAGTCTCAGTTTTTTGATTTTAAGAGAAAAGACAATTTTGATAAAATGTCAAAAACAATCTCTGCTTTTGCGAATGCAGATGGTGGGGAGCTGCTGATCGGAATTGGAGATCCTAGCGATTTGGGAGAGCGTTGGCTAGGGTATGATACTATAGAGGATGCTAATGGGCATGTTACGCAATTATTCGCGTTGTTTGAGAATGGTGCAGAGTACATAAATGTAGACTTCGTATCGGCTCAAGGTCGTAGCGGCTACGTTATGAGGGCTGTCGTCCAAAAAACTCCTTACATTGTACGGGCGGCCGATAATAAGACGTATCGGCGCCAAAATGCTCAAGATCGCCAGGTGTCCGGGAGTGATTTGCATCAGCTTGAATTAGATAAGGGTGTAAGGAGTTATGAGGATCAGGTAACTGATGTTAATATAGATGAGTTATATGATTCAGAAATTTATGATTATTTTAAGGAGGCGATAGTACCTCATAGCGGAATTGACGCTTTTTTTAAGCGCGAGCGCATTGTTTCAGAGCGCAGGGTGCGGGTAGCTGGGGTGTTGTTGTTTTATGATTTTCCGCAGTCAATTTTGGCGCAAAGTGCGATAAAGGTTTATCGGTATAAGAGTATTTCTGAAGAGGGGACGCGTAATGAATTGGCGTTCGACCCTATAACGATTGAGGGGCCGATTTATAATTTAATAAGAGATTCTGTTTCTAAGACGAAAGAAATAATAGAGCAGATCCCGATATTAAAAGAGGGTGGCTTTAGGGCGATAAAATATCCTGAAGAGGCGATACATGAGGTCGTATGTAACGCGGTTATTCATAGGGATTATAGTATAAATGACTATGTTCACGTAAGAATATTCGATAATCGTGTTGAAGTAGAGAGCCCGGGCAAGTTGGCTGGGCCTGTGACTGTAAGCAATATATTGAATCAAAGGTTTGCAAGAAATAAGAAGATAGTTCGATTGATAAATAAGTTTCCGTCTCCTCCGAATAAAGACGTTGGAGAAGGGTTAAATACTGCTGCGAGGGCTATGCAGGATCTTAACCTGGGGGGGCCGGAGATTAGGGAGACTGATGCCTCAGTTATTGTTGTTTTAAAACATGAGCCTCTGGCTTCAAGGGAGGAGCTGATTTTGAATTATATTACTGAAAATGGAAGTATAAATAATTCGATAGCTCGCCGGGTTTGCTCGGTTCAGTCGGACAGTGTGATTAGAAAAATTTTCAAAAAGATGATGGAGTCGGATCTTATAGAAAAGGTGCCTGGGACAGCGGCTCGGGGCACGAGGTATAGATCTAAAAATTAGAACATTCCGCTATTTGTGGCCTAACTGCGTGTTGGGTTATGAATTTGGTGTGGCGAGGCATGGAAACGACGCTCTTCTTTAAGGCGATCTATATCGTCGCCATCGTCGCGGAAGCCATGACGGCGGCGCTGGCGGCCGGGCGGCGGGAGATGGACTGGGTGGGCGTGTGTCTGCTGGGTTCAGTCACGGCGCTGGGCGGGGGCTCGGTGCGCGATGTGCTGCTGGGGCGCCATCCCTTGACCTGGATCGAGCATCCCTCCTACCTGCTCATCACGTGCGCGGCGGCGCTCGGCACCATCGGCATCGCGCGCTACATGCACCATTTGCGGCACCTGTTCCTGTTTCTCGATGCGGTGGGTCTTGTCGTGTTCACCATCATCGGCTGCAACATCGCCATGGGGCTCGGCATGCCAGTGGTGGTGGTCATCGCCTCGGGCATGATCACCGGTTGCGTCGGCGGTGTGCTGCGCGACGTTTTGTGCGCGGATGTGCCTCTGCTGTTCCGCGCCGAGCTCTACGGCACCGTTTCCATCGTCACCGGAGGGCTTTACGTGGCCGGGGCGCAGCTCGGGGTGTCCCATGATCTGCTGATGATCGGGGCCATGCTGGTAGGGCTGGGCCTGCGCCTTTTGGCCCTGCACTATGGCTGGCGCATGCCCAGGTTCGTCTACACGAACGATCTGCACTGACCATGCGCGGGCGGCTCAGGGCACCAGGTAATGGGCGGACCAGTCCGCCCGCGGCACCTCGTGGCCGAGCACGTAGCTGAATTCCTTGATATCCATTCCGTCGGCGGAGGTGCGGCAGCGGTAGGAGAGACGGTACCAGTGACCAGAGCTGCGCACGGCGGCGCCGGGGGCCACGATGTTGTCCGCGCCCACCTTGGTGTCTGCGAAGGCGTAGGCGACCAGCTCGTCCGGGCGCATGTCGTGATGCTCGCGGCTGATCACCCCCATGGCGCGCGCATTGCAGCGCTGCTCGACGCGGGCGGCGGGGGCAAGATGCAGGATCATCTGATCGCGCTTGGGCGTGGACGCCGAGGCGGGGCCCATGCCGGCAAGGCCCGTAGACAGGATGAGGGCGGTCGCCGCCGCGACATGACGATGGCTGGTCTTCAAGGGATGTCGTCCTCGCTGGGGAGCCGCTCAGGCGGGCCGACTTAAGTCGAATCTGTGGCGAGGATGAGGACAGGCGCGGTTCCGTCGAGCGCCTCGGTGAGTGAAGGCGTCTGGCGCCTGCGGGCCGCACTCTGCTATGGTTCGATATATACAAACACGATACAGCGCCATGGGCGGCCTGCGCCCGTGCGGAAGATGGCCATGGTGGACGTTTCAAGCCGGCCCACGATCCTTGCCGTTCAAGGCGCCGATCGGGAGGTGATCCAGTCGCTGCTCGCCGAGGCCGCACGCCGGCTGCGGGCGGGTGGCGTGCATGTGCTCGGCGTGGTCGAGGACATGGTACCCGGCATCGCCCATCACGAGGTGATGCTGCTTGATCTCGCCTCCGGCGCCACCCACCGCCTGCACCAGGATCTCGGCCCCGGTTCATCCGGCTGCGCGCTGGATCCAGAGGGGCTGGCGGCCGCCTGCGCCGGGGTGGAAAACGCTATTGCCGCGCGCCTCGCCCAAGGTGGCGCGGGGGCGGATACCGTGGTGATCCTCTCCAAGTTCGGCCGCCAGGAAGCGGAGGGGCGCGGCCTCACCTCCGCCTTCCACGCGGCGGTGGCGGCGGAGTTCTCGGTTCTCACTTCGGTTTCCCCCTCCGTGGCGGGCGAGTGGGTCAATTTCGCTGGTGACATGGCCCGCGTGGTGTCCGCGGAACTCGATGAGGTGGAAGCCTGGTGGCACGCAGTGCCCGCGGTGGCGCCCCTTTAGCGCGCTGGGGCCTCCCTGGGGGCGCGTTTACCGCGCCCCCCGTCCCGTGTCGTCCGGTTGGGCCTCAGGCGCCGATGTCGTCCAGGCTGCGGCCCTTGGTTTCGATGCGGAACGCATAGGTCACCACCGCGCCCAGCACGGATGTGCCCACCAGGATATAGAGCAGGGTCGCCGTTCCGATTTCCGCCAGCAGGATGGGAAAGAGGAAGGCGGTGGTCACCGCCCCGATCTTCGCGAAGGCCGCAGCGAAGCCGGCACCCATGCCGCGAATGTGAGTGGGGAAGACCTCTCCGGCCAGCAGGTAGGTCTGCGCGTTGGGGCCGAGATTGGTCATGAAGTTGAACAGCATGAAGCCCGCGAAGATGAGGGTGATGCGCGGCCCGTCGGCATAATAGGTGGACAGGGCGGCGATCAGCAGGCCCGCCGCGCAGCCCAGGAACCCCACGATCTGCAGCGGAATGCGCCCCACCCGGTCGGCCAGGACCACCGCCGCGCCGATGCCCACCAGTAGCAGCAGGTCGATGGCGGCGGCCCCTTCCGCCGCCAGCTCGTCATGGAGGATGAGCGCGCTCAGGTGCTGGTCATGGCTGGCGGCCATGCCCAGCGATGCCGCCAGGATGGTGGGGGTGAAGATGCCGATGCCGTAGGTGCCCAGATCCTGCAGGAACCAGGGCACGGAAGCCAGGATGGTGGCGCGGCGGTTGCGCGCGTTGAACAGGGCGGAGGGGTGGCGCTCATCCTTCGAGTGGGCCTTGTGCTTCGAGGCGAGCTTGATGTGCTTGGGATATTGGGGCTTGCGCTTGAGCAGCTTGTGCGCCTCGCGCTCGGCTTCGGTATGGCGGCCGTGCACCATCAGCCAGGACGCGCTTTCGGTGACGTAGAAGCGCCCGATGACCACCGCCAGCGCCGGCAGGATGGCCACCGCGTACATGAGCCGCCAGCCGGTCACGTCGGAGAGATTGGAGAGCACCAGATAGCCCACCAGCGTGCCCAGGAGCGCGCCCACCGCCTGGAAGCCGAAGGCGCCCAGCACTAGCCGCCCGCGCGCGCTGGTGGGGATGCTCTCCGAGATCACCATGTGGGCGGTGGGATAGTCGCAGCCGAGCGCCACGCCCATGCCGAACAGAAAGGCCACCGTCCAGCCCAAGCTGGGGCTGACCGAGAGCAGGGCGAGGAAGATGATGAAGATCACCATCTCCACGATGAACATGACCTTGCGCCCGAACTGATCGGCCAGCCCGCCCAGGAGCAGCGCGCCCACCAGGATGCCTGCGAGGCTCGCCGCGCCCACCAGTCCGTGCTGGAAGGCATCCATGCCGAATTCCTTCGACATCAGCGGCATGGCCACGCCGGTCATGAACACGACGAGGCCCTCGAAGAACTTGCCCGCCGCGGCCAGCCACCAGATGCGCCATTGCATCGAGGTCATGGGCACGGCGGCGACAGGCGTGCCATCGGGCCATGCCGGCGCCTCGTCGATATAGTCTTGAACCGAGCGGGCGGCCGTGGCCGCCGTGTTCCCACTCATGTCGTTCATGGTGGCCCCCCTTCGTCAACCATGAGGGAAACCTCTTTACCGTGAAGCCGTTGTGACGTTCGAGGCCTCTGGCGGGTGGCTCCGCGACCCGCTATGGGTGGAAAAAGGCGCAGGTGCATCCGGGAACGGCGGTGGGGGCCGCTGCAGCCGGCTCGCCGCGACCGCCCGGTCCGCCGCCTGCGGGCCGCTCTGTCCTCCGGTTGCACGAGGCTGCCCATGACCATGAAATCGCGCATCAATCCCGCATCGACGACCGTGTCGCGCCCCACGGCCGGCCTGTCCGCCGCGGCCCTCCTGGTGCTGTCCGCGACCGTGCTTTCCGCCTGCCAGGGTTCGCCCGACAGCTGGGGCACCGGCGTCGTGAAGCAGACCGACGGCTTCGGGGATTATTCCGAGACCGTGGTTTCCATCCCCAAGCCGACGGCGGGCCCGCGCCAGTTCCAGTGCACCGGCCCCTTCGCCCCCAACACCACGGCGCTCAACCTCGCCGCCGACTTCGGCCAAGCCAATGTCGTCACCGGCACCGTGACGTCGCCGGATGGCAATTCGTCGCCGGGCGTGGTGGTGCTGCCCAACGATCCCGGCCTGGCCATGGAGATTTCTTTCAAGGACCCGGCCAATCTGGCCTCGCCTCGGCGGATCTCCTTCACTGAGGAAAGCGCCTGGAGCGTGAACGGCATCCGCATCGGCTCCACCATCGCCGATCTGGAGAAGGCCAATGGCGGTCCGTTCCGGGTGCAGGGGTTCGGCGGACAGGCCGGTGGCGTGGTGGCCGACTGGCAGGGCGGGCGCCTCTCCAATATCGGTGGCGGATGCCGGCCCGGCGTCCAGCTCGCGCTGCCGGCGACCGTGAGCACGGCGGTGCAGGGCAAGCTTTCCGGACCGAGGCGCATTTCGTCCGGTGACGCGACCTTGCGGGCGGCGAATCCGACCGTGGGCGTGTTCTGGATCAACTACCGGTGAGGCGGGTGCCGCTGCTCCCCCCGCGTTCGCGGCGCCTTCCCCTCCGGCAGCGTCAAGATGCCTGAGGGGAAGGGTGGCCTGCGGGCGCCCGTAATCTGGACACTTTCCAGGCCGCTGACTACCGTTCTTCCCCGGCTGGGCGGCTGATGGGGGGCCTGTTGGACGTTCGGACCGATGGACCGTGACCCGGACCGCACGGGCCTGCCGAAGAGGGCGGTGGTGCGGCCGTTTCCCTGGAGATCCGAATGTCGAGGCTTCTGATCGGCGCTGCCGCCGTGGCGCTGGTGTTCACGACGTCTGCCCAGGCGGCCGATGCGCCGCGCGCCTTCAACGCGTGCAAGGCCTGCCACCGGGTGGAGCCGGGCAAGAACCTGGTCGGCCCCACCCTGTTCGGCGTGGTGGGGCGCAAGGCGGGCACTGAGCCGGGCTTCAAGTACAGCCCCGCGATGGAGGCGGCCGGCTGGACCTGGGACCCGGAGAACCTCAGCGCATACATCGCCGATCCCAAGAAGACGCTGCCGGGCAACAGGATGGCGTTCATCGGCCTCAAGAATCCGGAGGATGTGAAGGCCGTCGTCGCGTATCTTGAAACCCTGAAGTGAGCCTTCGCCGGTGCGGCGCGCGGGGCTCAGGCCCCATGAGCGCCGCGCCGTGCCCCGGCGCGATGGGCGAAGGCCCAGACGCGGTAGCCGGCAAAGGTCCACACCATGGTGATGCCCGTGGTGATGACCTGGGCCAGCAGGTAGAATACCCCCAGCCGGTGAACCAGCAGATCCATCAGCAGCCCGTTGAGGGCGAATGAGATGAGCGCCACCACCATGAAGCGTGGAACGGCGCCCGCGTGGGTGCGGGTCGATTCGAAGGTGAAGGCGCGATTCAGCAGGTAGGAGACGATGGCCCCCACCACCGCGCCGAGGGAGGAGGCCACCACCGGGCCGGCAATATCGCGCTCCACCACCAGTGCCAAGGTGGCGAAATGAGCGCCCGTGGCGAGGACGCCAACCCAGGCGAATGATGCGATCTGCAGGATCAGCGGCCGGTAGCGCCGGGCGAGGGCCGCGAGATTTGCGTGCAAGACGTGATGCTCCCGCAGGGCAGGAATGGGAAAGACGTCTTCCGTCGCCGGAAATTATGGTCTAAGGAAGCCCATCAGTGAGCCGGCACGCACGATTTTTCGCGCGTCACGCCGGCTTGAACCGCATCCGCCGCGCTCGTGCGCCTCGTCCTCGAGCGGTGGACTGTTCCTATAGGGGGCGCGCGACCCGCGGCCCTTTTTTTGCGCCTGAAGCATTTCTCTCCGGCCGTTCCACGGCGCGGGAGAGGTGCATGCCAGGGGCCAAGGTGAGCCAGAGCGCCAGAGAGACATGCCGAAACGCACAGATCTCGAAACCATCCTCATCATCGGCGCCGGCCCGATCGTCATCGGCCAGGCGTGCGAGTTCGATTATTCCGGCACCCAGGCGGTGAAGGCGCTGAAGGAGGAGGGGTACCGGGTCGTCCTGGTCAACTCCAATCCCGCGACCATCATGACCGATCCGGACATGGCGGACGCCACCTATATCGAGCCCATCACCGCCGAGATCGTCGCCAAGATCATCGAGAAGGAGCGCGGTGACCGCTCCAAGGGCTTTGCCCTGCTGCCGACCATGGGCGGGCAGACCGCGCTGAACTGCGCGCTGTCGCTCAAGAAAATGGGCACGCTGGACAAGTTCGACGTCGAGATGATCGGCGCCACGGCCGAGGCCATCGACAAGGCCGAGGATCGCGAGCTGTTCCGCGAGGCCATGACCAAGATCGGCCTTTCCACCCCCCGCTCGCGCCAGATCAAGACCCTGGCCCAGGCGTTGGACGCGCTGGAGGAGGTGGGGCTGCCCGCCATCATCCGCCCGTCCTTCACCATGGGTGGCACCGGCGGCGGCATCGCCTATAACAAGGCCGAGTTCATCGAGATCATCGAGCGCGGCATCGACGCTTCCCCCACCAATGAGGTGCTGGTGGAAGAGAGCGTGCTCGGCTGGAAGGAATATGAGATGGAGGTTGTCCGCGACAAGGCGGACAACTGCATCATCATCTGCTCCATCGAGAACATCGACCCCATGGGCGTGCACACCGGTGATTCGATCACCGTGGCGCCGGCCCTGACGCTGACGGACAAGGAATACCAGATCATGCGCGACGCCTCGCTGGCGGTGCTGCGCGAGATCGGTGTGGAAACCGGCGGCTCCAACGTCCAGTTCGCGGTCAATCCCGCGGATGGGCGCCTCATCGTCATCGAGATGAACCCGCGCGTGTCGCGCTCCTCGGCGCTGGCGTCGAAGGCCACCGGCTTTCCCATCGCCAAGGTCGCGGCGCGCCTCGCCGTGGGTTACACCCTCGACGAGATCGAGAACGACATCACCGGCGGCGCGACCCCGGCTTCCTTCGAGCCCACCATCGATTATGTGGTGACCAAGGTTCCGCGCTTCGCCTTCGAGAAGTTCCCCGGCGCCGAGCCGACCCTGACCACCGCCATGAAGTCGGTGGGCGAGGCCATGGCCATCGGCCGCACCTTCGCCGAATCGCTGCAGAAGGCGCTGCGCTCGCTGGAAACGGGCCTCACCGGCCTCGACGACATCGAGATCGAGGGCCTCGGCCAGGGCGACGACAAGAACGCCATCCGCGCCGCCTTGGGCACGCCCACTCCGGATCGCCTGCTCTATGTGGCTCAGGCCATGCGCCTCGGCGTGTCCGACGAGCAGATCCACGCCGCGTGCAAGATCGACCCCTGGTTCCTGGGCGAGATCCGCTCCATCGTGGAAGCGGAGGAGAAGATCCGCCGCCTGGGCCTGCCCGCCACTCCCGGCGCGTTCCGCAAGCTGAAGGGCATGGGCTTCTCGGATGCGCGGCTCGCCACCCTCACCCGCCGCACCGAGGCGGACGTGCGCGCCCAGCGCCGCGCCCTCGACGTGCATCCGGTCTATAAGCGCATCGACACCTGCGCCGCCGAGTTCGCCTCGCCCACCGCTTATATGTATTCGACCTACGAGACCCCGTTCGCGGGCCAGCTCGCGGACGAATCGCGGCCGTCCGACCGCGAGAAGGTGGTCATCCTGGGCGGCGGGCCGAACCGTATCGGCCAGGGCATCGAGTTCGACTATTGCTGCTGCCACGCGGCCTTCGCCCTTGAGGACGTCGGCTACGAGACCATCATGGTCAACTGCAATCCGGAGACCGTCTCCACCGACTACGACACCTCCGACCGGCTTTATTTCGAGCCGCTCACCGCGGAGGACGTGCTCGAGCTGATCGAGCGCGAGCGGACCAATGGCAAGCTGAAGGGCGTGATCGTCCAGTTCGGCGGCCAGACCCCGCTGAAGCTCGCCAAGGCGCTGGCGGACGCGAACGTGCCGATCCTCGGCACCTCGCCCGACGCTATCGACCTCGCGGAGGACCGCGACCGCTTCAAGCACCTGCTGGAGCGGCTGAACATCCGGCAGCCCGCCAACGGCATCGCCTATTCGGTGGAACAGGCGCGGCTGGTGGCGTCCGACCTCGGCTATCCCATGGTGGTGCGCCCCTCCTACGTGCTCGGCGGCCGGGCCATGCAGATCATCCGCGAGGAGAGCCAGCTCGGCGACTACCTGCTGGAAACCCTGCCGGGCCTGGTGCCCCAGGAGATCAAGGCCCGCTATCCCAACGACAAGACCGGCCAGATCAACACGGTTCTCGGCAAGAACCCGCTGCTGTTCGACCGCTATCTGTCGGACGCCATCGAGGTGGATGTGGACGCCCTGTGCGACGGCACGGATGTGTTCGTGTCCGGCATCATGGAGCACATCGAGGAGGCGGGCATCCATTCGGGTGACAGCGCCTGCTCGCTGCCGCCTTACTCCCTGAGCCCCGAGATCCTGGCGGAGCTGGAGAAGCAGACCGCCGCCATGGCCCTGGCGCTGGGCGTCGGCGGCCTCATGAACGTGCAGTACGCCATCAAGGACAAGGATGTGTATGTCCTCGAGGTGAACCCGCGCGCCTCCCGCACGGTGCCGTTCGTGGCCAAGGTGATCGGCCTGCCCATCGCCAAGATCGCGGCGCGGGTGATGGCGGGGGAGAAACTCGCCTCGTTCGGGCTGACCAAGCCGAAGTTCGACCACATCGCCATCAAGGAGGCGGTGTTCCCCTTCGCCCGCTTCCCGGGCGTGGACACCGTGCTCGGCCCGGAGATGCGCTCCACCGGCGAGGTGATGGGGCTGGACACCGATTTCGGCGTGGCCTTCGCCAAGAGCCAGCTCGGCGGCGGCACCAAGGTGCCGCAGTCGGGCACCGTGTTCATCTCCCTGCGCGAGCAGGACAAGGCGCGCATCCTGCCTTCGGTGCAGATGCTCCAGAGCCTGGGCTTCAAGGTGATCGCCACCTCCGGCACCCAGCGCTTCCTGGAAGAACACGGCGTCGCCGCCACCAAGATCAACAAGGTGCTTGAAGGTCGCCCGCATATCGTGGACGCCATCAAGAACGGCGAGGTGCAATTGGTGTTCAACACCACCGAGGGGGCGCAGGCTCTTGCGGACAGCCGCTCGCTCCGGCGCGCGGCCCTCTTGCAGAAAGTGCCGTATTACACCACGCTGTCGGGTGCCGTCGCGGCGGCGGAGGGGATAAAGGCCTATGTGGGGGGCGACCTGAAGGTGCGCCCGCTCCAGGACTATTTCCACGCCGATCATAATCCGCTCGTGCGGGGCAAGTCCTCCGTCGCCTGACGGATGGACGGGGAGAGTTGAGCAGCGCGGGCGTTTCGGCGTCCGCGCATTCTTGTCGTTAGGTCTCCTGTGTCTGGCAGGCCGGTCGCTTCGCGCCGGCCAGGGCGACCGGCCGATTGGGCCGGTGGGGGCCACGGTCCGTGCCGCAGGGTTCCGCGTTGCGCGGGCACGGAGGATTTCAGGGCGGCAGGCCGCCGGGCGGCGTGTCGCGCGCATCAGTTTCGGGAGGTCTTGAAAGGACCCATGGAGAAGATTCCCATGACCGTCGGCGGCTATGCCGCCCTCGCGGAGGAGTTGAAGAAGCGTCAGCAGGTGGAGCGCCCGCGGATCATCACCGCCATCGCCGAGGCGCGCGCTCACGGTGACCTGTCTGAAAACGCCGAATATCACGCCGCCAAGGAACTGCAGTCGCTCAATGAAGGCCGCATCGCCGAGCTCGAGGACAAGCTGTCCCGGGCCGAGGTCATCGATGTGTCCAAGCTCTCCGGTGACGTGGTGAAGTTTGGCGCCACCGTGACCCTGGTGGACGAGGACACGGAGGAAGAAAGGGTGTGGCAGATCGTCGGCGACAGCGAAGCTGACGCCAAGGCGGGCCGTATCTCCATCTCCTCGCCCATGGCGCGCGCGCTCATTGGCAAGAAGAAGGGCTCTTCCGTGGAAGTGGTGACGCCGAAGGGCGCTCGCTCCTTCGAGATCGTCGAGGTGCGCTGGTCCTGACCGCGCCGAGCCTCGCGCCGAGCGGGGCGATGACTGCCGGGACCTAATCCGGTTTCCGATCGGTACCATGGCGGCGCCGCCGTGCCTTGCCTCGATGGCCTCCATCGGGGGCGGAGGCGAGGGCGGCGCCGCCCGCACATCTCCTCTGAATACGCGGGTCATGCTCCGCTTCCTGGCGGCCAAGGGCCGCACGGTCTGCGCGGCGTTTGTGCTGCGGCGGCCGTGGTTCCATCGCGGCCGCCGCGCCGCCCGGGCGCCGAGGGATCGCAAGCGGACGCGCACCTAGGGGCGGGGGGCTTGCCATGTCCGGTACTTCCGCTGCGGCTGAAGCCGGTCCTTGCTTGGCTGTCGCAGGGAAATCCTCCTGCCCATTGCGCGGGCCCGTTTTTCGAGCAAACCGTTGTCCGTTCTGCTGGAAAACGCTCCGGGCGGAGGTCCCTCCGTCCCGCCTCGGTGTGGGCTGGTTGCCGTTGAGTCTTGGTGCCAGCCGACTTTCGCAGCAGCCTGCGGAGCCTGTGGTCCCCCAAGGTGTTCCTGAAGCCGCAGCGCGTTCGCCCGCGGGGCGGGGGCATAACTTGGGAATGCGGACCCGGCGGCGCGCCAAAGGGCGATGCCTTGAGGGCGATGCCTTGGGTGGGGCCCTTCGACTGTTTCAGATTTTCACGGACGTGGCGAAGCCGTTTAGTCGGCTTTTTTCGCGGGCATCCACTGCCCAAGCGGGTTCCGGCCCCGCTTGCAGGCGCGCCAGCCGCGAAGGCGAACGACCCGCGACGCCAGGGCGGTCGCGGCTGGTTCACTCATCCGGAACCGGGGGAGGAGGCCGCATTACCTCTTGCTGCCTGAGTGCTGGTCGGCCGGCGACGGGCCCATCCGCGAGCAAGCTTTCATCCCTGTGGCGAGGTTCGCGGAATCGCGGACGTTGGGTCCCGGTTCGCGCGGATCAGGACCGCGGCGCGGCCGGCGGTGCGCCGGTGCCGCTGTCGGGCGTGGCGCCATAGACTTCGCGGGTGAGCTCGACCCAGGCGCGCGCGGCGCGGGAGAGGTAGCCGCCCCGGCGCCACACCAGGGCCATGTGCCATTGGGTGTCGGGCTCGTCCAGCAGCACCAGGGAAACGGCCGGCGTGCGGCGCAGGCTGGCGATGGTCTGCGGTAGGAAGGCGACGCCCAGCCCCGCGCCCACCAGCTCCACGATGAAGTCGATCTGCCCGCTGCGGGCCGCCACCATGGGGGCGAATCCGGCACGATCGCAGGCGTCGATCAGTACCTTGTTGAGCGCGAAGCCCCGCTCGAACAGGATGAAGGGCGATGCGGCGAGCGCCGCAATGCCCACCGCGCGCTCGCCCGCCAGGGGATGGTCCTTGGGCATCACCACCATCAGCGGCTCGCAGCGCACCGGCTGAAAGTCAAAGTCGTCCGAGGTGGGCAGCAGCGAGGCGGCAAGCTCCACTTCGCCCGCTAGCACGATCTCCTCCAGCCGCTTGGAGCCTTGTTCTGTCAGGCGGATGTCGATGCCCGGATAGCGCGCCCGATAGATGGCGAACAGAGGCGCGAACAGGGTGCTGGCGCCCAGCGGCGGCAGGCCCAGGCGGAGCGTGCCCGTCTTCAGCCCGCGCAGGTCCGCGAGCTCGGCGATCATGTCGTCGCGCTCGGCCAGCATGGTGAGGGCGCGGCGGTAGACAATCTCGCCCGCCGCGGTGAGCATGCTCTTGTGGCCGATGCGGTCGAGCAGGGGCACCCCCAGCTCGTCCTCCAGCTGCTTCACCGCCTTGGAAATGGTCGGCTGGGTCGCGAAAACCACCTTGGCGGCCTGGGAAAAGCCCCCCTGCCGTACCACCTCCACGAAGGCCCTGAGCGTGCGAAGTTCCATACCATTCAAATACGGAATGGACGGAATTCAGTCAATTCATTTTCATAATAGACAGGGCACGCCTATCTTATGGGTAACGGCACTGGAGGTGCCTCCCATGTTTACCAAAATGCCTGATCCGGAGCGCGCATTTCGGCGCAGCGCTCTCCTATTCCGCGCGGCGCTCCATCGCTCCGGCCTGCTGCAGATTGCCGTTCTGGCGCTGTTCTGGATGCTGGGCGAGGCGCTGGTGCGGCTGGCTCATCTGCCCTTTCCCGGCGGCATCGTCGGCATGGCGGTGGTGCTGGCGCTGCTGATCTCCGGCTTCATCCGCCCCATCGCGGTGCGGCGCGGCGCGTATTGGCTGATCGCCGAAATGCTGCTGTTCTTCGTGCCGGCGGTGATGGCGGTGCTGGACCATCACGAATTCATCGGCCTGCTGGGCCTCAAGATCGTCGCGGTCATCCTGGTGGGCACGGTGCTCGTCATGGGTGGCACGGCTCTCACCGTGGACCTGTGCTACCGCTGGCGCGCGCGGCGGGAGGAGACCCATGCCGGCGCTTGACCTGATTGAGACGACGGTCCTGTGGTCCGCCGTGACCATCGGCTGCTATCTGGTGGCGCGCTTCATCGCCCGCCGGTGGCGGTTCTGGTGGACCTCGCCCTTGCTGCTCACGCCGATCATGGTGGGGCTCATCGCCGTCAGCCTGCATGCGGGTTATTCCGAATACATCCGCTCCACCCATTGGCTGGTGTTGATGCTTGGCCCGGCGACGGTGGCCTTCGCCATTCCCATCTATGAGCAGCGGGCGGTCATCCGCCGGCATTGGCCGGTGCTGCTGCTGGGCGTGCTGGTGGGCAGCTCCATCGCCATGGTCGCGGCCTTCTTCATGGCCTCCTGGCTCGGCCTGTCCTCCACCATGCAGCTGTCGCTGATGCCGCGCTCCACGTCCACTCCGTTCGCGATGGCTGTGTCCGACGATATCGGCGGCCTGCCGGACCTGACGGCGGTGTTCGTGATCCTCACTGGCGTCTGCGGCGCGGCCCTGGGCGAGTTGCTGCTGAAGGTGATGCCCCTGCGCTCCTCTTTGGCCCGCGGCGCGCTGTTCGGCATGGGCGCCCACGGCGCGGGCGTGGCCAAGGCGCACCAGATCGGGGGCGAGGAAGGCTCCATCGCCGGTCTCGTGATGGTGCTGGCCGGCCTGTTCAACGTGATGATGGCCCCTGTGGTGGCGTTCCTGCTGCGCTGAGGGGCTGGCGCGTCACATCCACCGCGTGTGCCGTGGCGGCGATCAGCACCGCCGTGGCGCCAAGCTGATGGGCCAGGGCGATCGGCAGCGGCACATGCAGCAGAAGCGTCGCGATGCCGAGCCCCGCCTGCGCGCTCACCAGCACCAGCAGCCCCGCCGCCCCACGCCCCGCGCGTGAGCGGCGGGTATCGACTGCGTGCAGCAGCGCCAGCGTCCATAGGCCATAGGCGATCATGCGGTGATCGAACTGCACCGTGAGGGCATTCTCGAACAGGTTGCGCCACCACGGCCGCGCGGCGCCGAGCTGCTCCAAAGGCGGAACGAATGACCCGTCCATGAGCGGCCAGGTGTTGAAGGCGAGCCCCGCATCAAGGCCGGCGACCAGCCCTCCGGCGAAGACCTGCACCAGCACCAGCGCCACCAGCGCCACCGCCGTCGCGCGCTGTCGCAAGGGCGCGCTCGGGCCTTCACGGGCG
Source organism: Xanthobacter sp. NM-59 (assembly GCF_021401125.1). Classification (GTDB taxonomy): domain Bacteria; phylum Pseudomonadota; class Alphaproteobacteria; order Rhizobiales; family Xanthobacteraceae; genus Xanthobacter. The sequence continues at coordinate 264,162 of NZ_JACBFQ010000005.1, read as the reverse complement.
GGCACGAGGGTGCGCGCCACGGCCACGGTGGCGGCGAGGATGATGCAGGCGAGGGTGAGGTGCACGGCCAGTCGATAGGGGCTGACGGAGGTGCGGTGCACGAGGCCCGAAGCCACCATCCACCACCCCACCGCGCCCTGCAGCCCGCCGAGGGCGAACAGGCCGAGGCAGCGGGCCAGCAGCCGCCCCCGCACGGCGCCGGTGATCACGAAATACAGAAAGGGCAGCAGGAAGGCGATGCCCACAAGCCGCCCCAGCAGGCGGTGCGCCCATTCCCACCAATAGATGCGCTTGAAGCCGTCGATCCCCATGCCGCGGTTGAGGGCCTCGTATTGGGGAATGGTCTTGTAGCGGTCGAACTCGGCCTGCCAGTCGGCTGCGGAAAGCGGGGGGATGACCCCTGTCACGGGTTTCCATTCAGTGATGGAAAGGCCGGATTCGGTCAGCCGGGTGGCCCCGCCCACCACCACCATGGCGACGATCAGCAGCGCCACGCCATAAAGCCAGAACCGCACCCGCCACAGCGCTGGCGCGAGAGGACGCGCGGGGGACGAAAAGGGCGCGGCCGCGGCTCCACCTCTCGCCGGTCCCATGGAGGTGGGAGCGGCTCGGGGACGGGCAACATCGCGCGAAGCCTGCCACGCAGCGTGGCCGCCTGGATCCGGCATGGCGTCTCTCCCAGCCGGCGGGCCATTCTGTCGTGGCTCTCACCGTGGATCCGTTATAGAGGGCAGTCGCCGGCCCTCACAAGGCGATCGCGAACAGGAGAGACGGGAGATGATGCCTCAGCGCATCCGCAAGCTCATCGGCACGGTGCTGCTGCTGGTTCTGGTGGTGGTGTGGGCGCTCGGGGCCATGGCGGTCGCGCAAGGGCGCGTCACCGAGCTGCACTGGGCGCTGCAAACCGTGTGCTACGTGCTGCTGGGCACCTTGTGGGTGATCCCCGCCGGCGCCCTCATCTGGTGGATGGAGCGCCCGGACCGGCCCAAGGCCTGAGGCGCGTTTTCGCGCTTCCGCCACGCCGGCCTTGCCGCCGATCTCAGGCGGCGCGCTTGCGCAGAATCATCGGCTCCTCGGCGATGGGCTCGGGCGGCAGGATCTCCTCCTGGGCCAGCTCCTCGGCCACCGTCTCGCCGGTGGCGAAGCGCAGCATCACGATGCGGGACAGGCGCATGGCGGCCAGCGCGTCGAAGCTTTCCACCGCCGCCGTGCGCGGCGCGGTGTCGGCGGTCAGGCACACCACCAGCGGGTCGCAGCCCGCGAAGGCGGCGTCGTCCGGCTCCAGGCGCGGATTGGCCATCACCACGTAATCATAGGTTTCACGAAGAGCCTGCAGCACGGCGGCGAGCCGCTGCGTGTCCGCCTCGTCCGATGCGGTGCCTTCGCCCTGCGCGCCAGTGGCGGAGGTCCAGCCCGGGGGCAGGTGGCCGGGCGGAATCACATGGGCGCGCGAATGGGGGTCGCGATGCACCGCCTCGCCGAAATGGGCGCGGCCCAGGATGAGCTCGCGGAGGCCCGGGGCCCCCACCTCGCAGCCGATGTCGACCAGATCCGCGGTGTCGGCGGCCTGGTCGAGCACCACCAGCACCACGCCGGCCTCGTCACCCAGTCGGCGGGCCAGGGCGCGGGCGCAGCGGCCGGCGGCATCGGGCAGGCCATCGGAAGTCATGCAGATGAGGCGGCCGCGCACGCGCACCGGGCCCTCGGCCCAGGTGGTGGCATGGGGCAGGAGCTGGTCCACGGCGGCGTCCAGCTCCAGCCCGCGCGCGGTGGTGCCGTCGAGCCAGGTGATGCGGTGGGGCGTGTCGAGCTGGCGCGGCAGCGCCTCGCGCGCAAGGATGCCCTGGGGAAGGGGCTCGCGCCGCTGCTGCCGGCGGCCCAGCAGGAAGGTGACGGCGGCGGCCGCGAGCAGCGTGAAGGGCAGGGGCCCGGGGACGTCGGGCGTGAGCGGCGCGATCGCGGCGGCGCCCCGGCTGAGGCCCGGCAGATCGGAGGCGGCGGCCGGGCGCGCCTCAAGGTCGAGGGCGGCCGACACATAGGCATCCGCGAGGCGGGCCGCCAGGGCGGGGGAGGGGGCGGCGACGGCGAGATCGTATCCGCGCCCGCCATTCACGGGCACGATGGACACATCCTGCACCACCCGGCGGGCCGCGATGCCGGTGAGCGAGGCGAGATCGGCGCTGGCCGCGGCCGGGAACAGGCCGTCGGAGGCCAGCCGCGCCACCTCGCCGGGCGCGAGCTTCTCCAGCGCATCACGGGCGAGCTCGCGGGAGCCGAGCACCTGGGCGATGCCGCGCACGGTGGCCGCGGGCGGCTGGGTGGCGACATCAAAAGAGAGGTTGGCGGTGGCGGTGAAGCGCAGCGGCAGCGCGCTGACGAGCGCCAGCGCCGCCAGACCCGCCGCGACGGCATTGAAACCGCTGAGGCGACGGGCGCGCGCGGGCGCCGCCAGTGCGACGCTCGATCCGATCTCGGCGACGTTCATTGCCATGCGCCGCTGTCCCGCTCCTGCCACCGCGCCATGCGGCTGCTTCGAGGAGACAGGAAAGCCCGTTTATGGTTGAGAGATGGTTAAAGCGACGCGCTGCGGCTTGTTGCCCCGTCGCTCACCGGTCCTCCCAGCTGGGTGCGCGCTTGCCCAGAACGGCGGAAATGCCTTCCTCCGCATCGCGCGCCAGCATGTTTTCGGTCATCACGCGGGAGGCGTAGGCATAGGCCTCGTCCAGCCCCATTTCGATCTGGGCGTGGAAGGCCGCCTTGCCGAGTTTCACCGGCACCTGCGACTTTTCGGCGATTCGCCGCGCCAAAGCGGTGGCGGCCGCCAAAGCGGAGCCCTTTTCCACCACGCGGTTCACCAGGCCCATGCGGAAGGCGTCCTGCGCCTCCACCCACTCGCCCAGCAGCAGCATCTCCATGGCATGCTTGCGGGACACGTTGCGGGTGAGGGCGACCATGGGCGTGTGGCAGAACAGGCCGATATTGACGCCCGGCGTGCAGAAGCGGGCCTCGGCCCCGGCCACGGCGAGGTCGCAGCTCGCCACCAGCTGGCAGCCGGCGGCGGTGGCCATGCCCTCCACGGCGGCGATGACCGGCTGCGGCAGGCGGACGATGGCGGTCATGAGGGTGGAGCAGCGCTTCAGCACATCCTCAAAATAGACGCGGCCGCGATCGGCATCGCCGCGATGGCCCTGGATCTCCTTCAGATCGTGTCCGGCGGAGAAGACCGGTCCTTCCGCCGACAGCACCACCGCGCGCACCGCGGGATCGGCGCCGATATCCGCAAGCGCCGAGGTGAGGGCCGCCATCATGGCTTCCGACAGGCTGTTGCGGGATTGCGGCCGCGCCAGGGTGAGGGTGGCGACGCCGTCGGCCACCTCAGTCTTCAGGATGAGGCCATCGGCGGCGGTGGCGGGGTGCGCGGACATGGGCAATCCTCCCGGGGATGCTGATGCTTGATCTTGTGGCGCGGCATTCTATGCACAGGGGCGTGCCCCATGCGAGCCGTGCGGCACGGGTGGGGCGAGAATGACAATAAAGGGAGGAAAATCATGGGGATGGAGGCCGCCACCGCCTCTGCGATGAGCATCGCGGAGCTGGAGCAGTTCCTGCACGGGGAGTTCCCGCAGGCGTTCGGGCCCGGCAAGCCGCACCATATCGAGACCGTGGGCCGGCGCGCCGCCACCATCCGGCTCGATGCGGACGAGGAGCATCTGCGCCCCGGCGGCACCGTGTCCGGCCCCGCCTTGATGGCGCTGGCCGACATTGCCGTCTATGTGGCGCTGCTGGGAGAGATCGGGCCGGTGGCGCTGGCGGTGACGACGAATCTCTCCATCAACTTCCTGCGCAAGCCCGCGCCCGGCGCGATTTATGCCGATGCGCGGCTGATCAAGCTCGGCAAGCGCCTCGCGGTGGGAGACGTGGGCATCCGCAGCGCCGGTGTGGACGATCTCGTGGCCCATTGCGTGGCTACCTATTCCATCCCCGACCGGCCTGCGAAACGCTGATGCGGCGGGAACAGGCCCAACTTTCTGCGAAATCAGAGCCTTTTTGAGTGGTGTTAAAATACCAAAATAATAAACCATTGTTTTGCAATGACTATTCGAGGTGGGCTGACGTTGACGAGTCCGCGGGCCTCGGATACAAGCCGCCTCCATCGCCACAGGGGCCCGCGGATTTTCGTTCCGGGTCCGTGCGGCAGTCACAATCGGAAAACGACCCCATGAAGACGTATTCGGCCAAACCCGCCGATATCGAAAAGAAGTGGGTGGTGATCGACGCCAGCGGCCTTGTTGTGGGTCGTCTTGCTTCCATCATCGCCATGCGCCTCAAGGGCAAGCACCTGCCCATCTACACCCCCCACGTGGACTGCGGTGACAATGTCATCGTCGTGAACGCTGAGAAGGTGGTGTTCACCGGGCGCAAGAAGGACCAGAAGGCGTACTACCACCACACCGGCTTCCCGGGTGGCATCAAGGAGCGCACCGCCAAGTTCATCCTCGAGGGCCGCTTCCCTGAGCGCGTCATCGAGAAGGCGGTGGAGCGCATGCTCGCCCGTGGCCCGCTCGGCCGCAAGATCCTCGGCAACCTGCGTGTCTACAAGGGCCCGGCCCATCCGCACGAGGCCCAGCAGCCCGTCGCCCTCGACGTGGCCGCGCTCAACCGCAAGAACGTGAGGAACTGACATGGCCGAGGTTCTCCAGTCCCTCGAAGATCTTGGCGGCGCCGCCATCACCACCGAGGAAGTGTCCGCTCCCGTCCATGTCCAGAAGCTGGACAAGTACGGCCGCGCTTATGCCACCGGCAAGCGCAAGGACGCGGTGGCCCGCGTGTGGGTTCGTCCCGGCACCGGAAAGATCACCGTCAATGATCGCGACATCGAGGTGTATTTCGCCCGTCCGGTGCTGCGCCTCATGATCAACCAGCCGTTCCAGGCCGCGGCCCGCGAAGGCCAGTATGACGTGATCTGCACGGTCACCGGCGGCGGCCTCTCCGGTCAGGCCGGCGCGGTGCGTCACGGCATCTCCCGCGCGCTCACCTATTACGAGCCGGAGCTGCGCACGCCCCTCAAGAAGGGCGGCTTCCTTACCCGCGACAGCCGCGTGGTCGAGCGCAAGAAGTATGGCCGGGCCAAGGCGCGTCGTTCGTTCCAGTTCTCCAAGCGCTGATCCGCGCTTCGGGTTTGCAGTGTCAAGAAACGGCGGGGGCTTCCCCCGCCGTTTTTCTTTTGCGCCCTGGTCCGCGACCCCAGAAGGGCGCGGACCAGGGCGCAAAGAAAAGGGCCGCCTGGCGATGCCGGCGGCCCTTTTCGTATGGTTTACCCTCGCGGGGCGCATCAGAAGCTCGGCGTGTTCCCGGCCAGCGGGCTCCACGAGCCGTTATTGGTGGGGTCGCCGGGCGGGCCGGAGCCGTAGCCACCGGACAAATCGGGCGGGAACACGTAATCGTTGTTCTCGCCCCGGCCGATCTTCACGTCAGGGCGGATGGCCGGGCCCGGGCCCGGATCGAGATAATTGCCCTGGGGAATCACCGGCAGCTGGATCACGTTCGGCGTGATGACCACATGCGGCCGTGAGGCCGTCTGCGCCAAGGCCACAGTGGTGAGGCTGGCAAGACCCGCCAGCAGCATCATGGTGTGTGCGCTGGACCCCAACCTGATTGTGAGCATGGCTCACCTCCGCCTCGAACCCGAACAGTCATTGTCGCGTTGAAGCATGTTCGCGCGAGGGTGTGAAGGCCCTGCCGGCTCCACCCGTCCAGATTTAACCCGCCGGCGCGACGTTCTGGCGGGGCCGAGCCGAATCTGTTTCGCTCGCGAGGATATCAGGACCGGGACAGTGGGGGCGGATCGGCATGGCGGCATGGAGAAGCTGGATGGCCGCAGGGCTGTGCGCCGGGGCATGGGCGCTCGTGGCGGCGGATGCGGTGGCCTTGCCGAGCCGGATCATCCTGCTGCGCCACGGTGAGAAGCACGACGCCTATCGCCTGTGCGCGGTGGGCGACCTGCGGGCGCAGGCGCTGGCCGCGCAATATCTCGGCCGGGAGGCCACCACCAGCCTGTTCGGCCCCGGCGAGGCGCCCAAGGCGTTCTTCGCCATGACCCTCCACACGCTGGAAACCATCGCTCCTTCGGCGCGCAGCTGGGGGATGCCGGTCAATCTTTATCCCGCGCTGCCGGATGCCTCGGGCGCCATCGCTGAGACCGTGTTGAACGGCCAGACCCAGCAGCTCGCCCGCGACCTTCTCACCGATCCGCGCTGGGATGGCGCCACGGTGGTGGTGACCTGGGAGCACGACCACATCGCCAAAACCCTGTCCGGCCACGGCAAGAAGAGCACAGAGCAGAAGGACAGGGCCGCCGCCAGGGAGGCCGCCCGTACGCCCGCCGAGCTGGAAGCCGTCGTCGCCAAGGATGACGCACGCCCCGAGGCGCCCTCCACGCTCTATGACCTGTTCGGCCTCGCCCGCTTCAGGGAAGCGCTGAGCGATTGGCCGAGCGAGACCTATGACTATTTCTGGATCATCGATTTCGATCCGGCGACCCGGCAGGCCTCTTCGTTCCGGATGGTGAAGCAGAGCTACGGCGCCCCCTATGCCGGCGTGCCGCAGAACGACTGGGGCCAGCCGGAGGGCCTCACATCGGCGAGCGGCTGCCAGCTTTAGCGGCCTCTGCCCGGCAGAAGAACCGGCCCAGCAGGTGGTCCAGGCTGAAGCGTCCGGGTCCGTGTGCCACCAGCAGCAGGAACAGGGTGGCCCAGGTGCCGTGGGTGGGCCAGGCATCGGGATAGACGAAGATCTCGATCACCATCGTCATGCCCAGCAAGGCGAGGGCCGAAAGGCGCGTGGCGAGGCCCAGCACCAGCAATATGGGAAAGGTCAGCTCCGCTGTGGCCGCCGCGTGGGCGGCCAGCCAGGGGTCCAGCAGCGGCAGGCGGTATTCCTCTTGAAACAGGAACACCGCATTGTCCGAGACGCGCCAATGCTCATCGAGCTTGGTGAGCCCCGATTGCCAGAACACGGCTGCCGGAAAGATCCGGGCGCCGACGGCGATGAGATCGTAGGGCACGGCTTCCGCCCGGCGCCTCAGTCCGCGCAGCCATATGGCGAGCGGGGCCAATGCGGGTGCGGAGCCGGCGGGGAAGGTGGTCTTGGTGGTCATCGCTGCTCTCCTTGTGGCGTGCTCGCGCGCCGCACGGCGCCAGCGTCGAGCAGTGGCGGCAGCGCGCCGGCCAGGCCGCCCACGGGCTCCATGGCCTCGGACAGCGCGGCGAGGGACAATGGTGTTTCGAGCACGGACAGAAGCTGATCCCCGCCCACCGGCAGCGCCGTCAGCATCACGTCCAGCTCGGGCCGGGTGACGAGCGCGCTCTCACCGGCCCAGTGAGAGAGGGGGGTGAGGGGCAGGTGCCCGGCATTCATCCGCCACAGGGTCACCACCGGCCACGGCGAGCACAGCCAGCGGGCGGCAGGATGGCGGGCGAGGGTGAGCGGCGCCGCCTCCTGCGGGCTAAGGCCCGCCAGGCCGGCACGTGTTTCGGCCGGGGCGTCGGTGGAATGGTATGATTCGACCATCAAGCGTTCCAGCCGCGCGACATCGGGCAGATAGGGCAGCTCCGCGGCGGGCGGGAAGCGCGCGAGGAAATCGGCGAACCCGGCCCCATAATCGGCCAGCACCGGGGATGTGGGCGGGGCGGCGGTGACGAAGGCGCGGGCGGCCGCGGCGAAGAAGTCATCACCCACCAGCTGACGCACCACGGGAAAGGCGACGGCCAGGGCCTCGGACAGGGTGACGCCCACCGTGTTGCGGTGGATGGCGAAGCGCCGGGCCACCGCGTCACCACCGGCGGCGGTTAGGCCGGGCGGCGGCGCGCCATCGGGCGCGAGCAGGGCGCGGGCGAAGCGCTCATCGGCATGGAGGGCGGGCATGTCAGGCCGCCTTCCGCGCTTGGAGGAGATGGGCGCCGGCGCGCTCCGCCTCGGCCCGTAGGGTGGGCCAGTCGGGCACGTCATTGTCCCATTCGATCAGCGTGGCGACGGGACCGGTGCGGCGCAGCACCCGCGCAAAGAGCGCCCATACCGGCGCCGATACGTGGCTGCCGTGGGCATCCACCAGCAGTGGGGCGGTCCCGGGGCTTGCCGCGGGCACGTGCCCGGCCAGATGGATCTCGCCCACGCGGTCGAGGGGGAGGGCCGCCAGCATCCGGTCCGGATCGAGGCCATGGTTGATGGCGGAAACGAACAGGTTGTTCACATCCAGCAGCAGCCCGCAGCCGGTGCGGCGGGTCAGCTCCGCGAGGAACTCCCCCTCGGGAATCGAGCTTTCCGCAAAGGTGAGATAGGTGGCCGGATTTTCGATCAGAATCGGGCGCTTGAGAGCCTCCTGCGCCTGCTCCACATGGGCCGCCACCGTGGCCAGCCGCTCTGGCGTATAGGGCAGGGGCAGAAGGTCATTCAGGAACATGCCGCCATGGCCGGCCCAGGCCAGATGCTCGGAAAAACTCTCCGGCTCATAGCGTTCGCACAGGCGGGCGAGGCGCGCGAGGTGGGCGCCATCGAGGGGCCCTGAGCCGCCCAATGCGAGCCCCACCCCGTGGATGGACAAGGCGTGGTCACGCCGCAGCCGGGCGAGCTGCGCGTGGGGCCGCCCGCCTTCGCCCATATAGTTTTCCGCATGGACCTCGAAGAAGGCGAGCGGCTGGGGCGCGGCGATGATGTCGGCGAAATGCTGCGGCTTGAAGCCGACCCCGGGGCCGGGCGGCAGGGCCGGGGCGCGTGCGGCACCGCCGCGTTGGGGCATCATGGAAACCTGGGACATTTCGAACCTCCCGGAAGTCGCTTGCGCCAGCGGCCCCCTCCCGCGGGAGGGGGCCGGGCCAGAGGCCGTCGCCCCTTGCGGGAGGGGCGATGCTTCGGAGCGGGGATCAGGACTTGATGGGCATCAGCGCGCCCATGCCGTGGGGCGTCTTGATGCTGACGCAGGTGCCCTTGGGCACGAGCTTCCAGGAATTGCCCTGGTAATCCATCTTGGAGGTGCCGGCGCAGGTGGTGCCGGGGCCGGCGGCGCAGTCGTTCTGGCCCTTCAGGGCGACGCCGTAGCACTTCTCCTTGCCGGCATCCTGGGCGGCGGCCGGCGCCGACACGGCGGCGAGGGTGGCGGCCAGAGAGCCGAGGACGGCGAGAGTGGCGACAGGCTTCATGGGTCTTCTCCAGTTTCAACACCGGCCACGCTCATCGCGGCCATGACCTGAATTCGCCGCCATGCCGGCACCCGTTACGCCGATCACGCGCCTGTGTTCCCATCACCGGTCGCGACGTGCGAAATGGCGGGGGCCGGGCTGCGAGATGTAACGTTCCGCTCTTTGCCGGCGAAGAAGAGGGGTGCCGTCCCGCGCCACCATGACCCGAGCCGACGACACCGCGACCGCCCAGGCCGCTTCCAGAAGCGAGCAATGGGCCGACTTGATGCGCTCCGCTCTGAACGGGGACGCGGCCTCCTATCGCCAGCTGCTGGTGGCGCTGGCGCCGGTGCTGCGCACGGCCGCGCGGCGCATTCTGGAGCGCGCCGGGCAGGGCACGGGGGATGTGGAGGACGTGGTGCAGGAAACGCTGCTCGCCCTTCATCTCAAGCGGCAGAGCTGGGATCCCGCCTCGCCGCTGATGCCCTGGGTGTGGGCGATCGCCCGCCACAAGGCGTTGGACGTGCTGCGCCGGCGGGGGCGGCGGGCGGAAGTGCCCATCGACGAGCTGGAGGCCGTGCTGGCCGATACGGCCGCGGCCGATGACGGATTGGCGGGGCACGATGTGGCCCGCCTCACGCAGAGCCTCTCGGGGCGCGAACGGGAAGTGGTGGAGGCGGTCTACCTGTCGGGGGCGAGCACCAAGGAAGCGGGGGCGCGGCTGGCCATGAGCGAGGGCGCGGTGCGGGTGGCGCTGCACCGGGCATTGAAGCGCCTGGCCGCCATCTATGGAGGAGGAGAGCCATGAAAACCGACGAGCTGATCCTCGCTTTGTCTGCCGATGCGCGCCCGCGCGGGCCTTCGCTTGCGGTCGCCCTCGCCGTGGCCGTCACCCTGGGCGCGATCGCTGCCGCCATCGGCATGCAGCTGACGCTGGGCATCCGGCCGGATGTCCTGGCGGCTCTCGGCTCGCCGCGCTTCCTCTTCAAGTTCGTGGAAACGGCGGCTCTGGCGGTGGTGGCGGTGCGCCTGGCGGCTCGCATGTCGCGCCCCGGCGCCGAGCTTTGGTCCGCCGAGGTGGGGTTGTTCGTTCCCGCCTTGCTGCTGTTCACGGCCGTGGTTCTGGAGCTGGCCAGCGTGCCCGAGGCGGCGTGGGAGCGCCGGCTGGTGGGCACCAACTGGGCAGTGTGCCTCATGGCGGTTCCGTCCTTCTCTTTGGTGCCGCTGGGCCTGCTGCTGTGGGCGCTGCGGCGGGGGGCGAGCGAATCGGGTGCGCTCACCGGCCTGGTCGCGGGGCTGGCGGCTGGCGGCATCGGCGCCTTCTTCTATGCGGCACACTGCCCCGATGACTCACCGCTGTTCGTGGCGGTCTGGTACACCATCGCCATCGCCGGTGTGGCGGGGCTGGGCGCGCTGCTGGGCGCGCGCATTCTGCGCTGGTAGGGCCTGCCGCGCGCTCGGCCGCTCCGCAATTGGGGCCGGCGCCGCGCCGATCTGAGCCAAAGACCCAAAAAGATACCTACGCCAAAGCGCGGGGCAACGCGCGGGGGCAAGGCGCGGAGGAGCTACGGCGCGGGCGCGCGCCTGCCCGCCGCCGCGCGCCCTATCGACATGCGAATGCCATATTGCGAGTTGATCCGAACAAATTCGTGTATTATCCAAATAAGATGGTCGGAAGAAGCAATATTGAATGCTTCTAATGTGGCCAATTAGAATTGAATACTGTGAATATCCAAACGGGCAATTTGGAGCGATTCAAAATGACCAAGCAAGATTATCTTCAGGCCACCTGGTCCGCGGATCGGTCCTCGGCCGAGGGCTGGGCGGGCGGTGCCATTTCCAGCGCGCGGGCCATTCCCATGGTGGATGCGCAGCTCGACAGCCGAGACCTGTTCGCCGCCGGGCGGCTGATCACCATCGCCCATGGCGACCAGACCTATCAGCTGCGCCTTACGGCACAGAACAAGCTGATCCTGACGAAATAGGCCGCGACCGGCGGCCTTCTGGGCGGGGCTGGCAGCCGGCCTTGAGGCCGCATCGGGCTGGCGCTGCTGTCCGCGGGGCGGCATGCTGCATTGCGGCGAGGTGGTAGCGGCGTGGCAATTTGCGCCTTTCCTTCGCCCTTTTCCTTTGCCAGAGGTCCGCCGGCTGGGGGAAGGGGCTGCGGCTTCTCTCCGCCGGGCCTTTCCGGTGTGGGCGGTTCTGCTATTGTCCGCGCCCAATTCGAGCGGATCCGACCAAAGCATGGCCATCTCTGAGCCCGCCCCCCATCAGGGCCGGGCGTTCGATCTCGACCTTCCGCGCCGCCTTCCGCGCGTGCTTGACCGCGCCGCGGCGAGCCATAAGCGGGCCTGCCTGCTGCTCGTCATCGTGGCGCTGGCCGCCTTTCTGCCCGGCTTCTTCTCGCTGTCTCCCATCGACCGAGACGAGTCCCGCTTCGCCCAGGCCACGAAGCAGATGCTGGAGAGCGGCAACTATGTGGACATCCGCTTCCACGTGCAGGTCCGCTACAAGAAGCCGGTGGGCATCCACTGGCTCCAGGCCGCATCGGTGAAGCTGGGCGAGGCGGTCATCGGCCCCTCGGCGCGAACCTCCATCGCCTTTTATCGCCTGCCTTCGCTCATCGGCGCCATTGGCGCGGTGCTGCTCACCTACTGGACGGCGCTGGTGTTCGCCTCCCGGCGCGGCGCGCTGCTCGCGGGCCTGATGATGGCGAGCTGCGTGCTGCTGGGGGTGGAAGCGCGGCTCGCCAAGACCGATGCGGTACTGCTCTTCACCATTATGGCGTGCATGGGGGCGTTGGCGCGGGCCTATCTGAAGGCGCCCGGCGAGCGTATGAGCGATTTCAAGCTCTCCGCCATCTTCTGGACCGCCATGGCTGGCGGCATTCTGGTGAAGGGGCCCATGGCGCCCCTGTTTGTCGCCCTGCCGGTGCTGGCGCTCGTCATCGCCGGGCGCTCGGGGCGTTTCCTCAAGGCGCTGAAGCCGTTGATGGGGCTGCTGTGGTGCCTGCTGCTGGTGCTGCCCTGGTTCATCGCCATCTATTATGTCACCGCCGGCAAGTTCTATGAGCTCGCCGTGGGCGTGGACATGCTCGGCAAGGTGACGGAAGGGCAGGAGGGCCATTGGGGGCCGCCTGGCACCTATCTCCTCGCGGTTTGGGGCACTTTCTGGCCCAGCGTGGTGCTGGCCGCCATGGCGCTGCCGTTCGGCTGGCGCGCGCGGCGCGAGCCGGCGGTACGCTTCCTGATCGCCTGGGTGGTGCCCACCTGGATCGTGTTCGAGATCGCGGCCACCAAGCTGCCCCATTATGTTCTGCCGCTCTATCCGGGGCTCGCCATCCTCGCCGCCATGGCGCTGGAGCGCGGCGCCCTGGCCAAGGCGGGCAGCCGGCTCGCGGGGCTGGTGTGGCTGTGGCCGGTCATGGCGGGGCTGCTGGCGGTGGGGCTGGGCGGGGCCTATGTGTGGCTCGGCAGCGGCTTCGGCCTGCTCGCCTGGCCGCTGCTTCTGGTCGCGGTGGCGCTGGCGGTGATCGCCGCGCGGGCCATGGCGCGCACGGGCGCGGAAGGGGCTTTCCTCACCATGGTGGCGGGGGCGCTGTTCCTCTATCTCGGTGTCTACCAGATGCTGCTGCCGCAGATGCGGGCGGTGTGGATCTCCGAGCGGCTGGCGGCCATCGCCGCCGAGAGCGGATGCCCGGCGGAAAACATCGCCTCGGTGCCTTATCAGGAGCCCAGCTTGGTGTTCCTGGTGGGCACGAAGATCAATTATGTCGGTCCGTTGGAGGCGGCCGACCTTCTGAAGAAGGGCGGATGCGCGCTGGCTTTCATCGATCGCCGGATGCAGCCCTTCTTCGAGGCGCGGGCGGCGACGCTGAAGTTGAAATACAGCGCCATCGCCACCGTGGAAGGCTTCGCCTATAACGGCGGCCGGCCGGTGAGCATCACCGTGTACCGCTCGCAGGAGGCCGCCGAGTGAGTGCCGCCCTGCCGCCCCGCGTGTTCCTGCGCCGCCTGGCCGAAGGTGGACGTGACGTGATCGTCGATGCCGTGCTGGCCTTCCGCGACCTCTGGCGCCGCCCGGTCCGCATGCCGCAGCCGAAAATGGTGCGCGGGGGCCTGCTGGAGATCGTCGCGCTCGCGGCGCTGGTGGTGGGGGTGGTGGCGACGTGCATGCTGCTGGTGGATCCGCTGGCGCCCGGCCTGCGGGCCCGCCTGCCGGTGAGCGCCCTCATCCTCACCGAGCGTCTCACGGCCCTGGGCCTCGGTGGCGTCGTGCTTTGGCCGCTGGGCCTGGCGCTGGCGGCGGTGCTGGCGCTGCGGCGCTACCTTGCTGCCGCCTTCGACGACATGGGCCGACGGGTGGCGAGCGCGCTGCTGGCGCGGATCGGCTTTCTGTTCGTCTCGGTGGCGGGCGCCGGCCTGCTCGTGACGGTGGTGAAACGCCTCATCGGCCGGGCCCGGCCCCATGTGGCCCTGCGCATGCCGGGGCCGGAGGCGCAGCTCACCTTCGACTGGCTCTCGTGGAAAGCGAGCTATGCGTCGTTTCCATCGGGCCACAGCACCACCATCTTCGCCACCGCGGTGGCGTTCGGCCTGCTGTTTCCCCGGGCGCGGGGGCCGCTGATCGCCCTCGCGGTGGTGGTGGCGGCGACGCGGGTGCTGCTCGGCGCCCATTATCCGAGTGATGTCATCGCCGGCGCGGCGGTGGCGACGACCTTCGTCCTGTGGACGGCGAAGGTCTTCGCTTCGCGCCGGCTCGTATTCCGGGTTGACGCGCGCGGCGCCATCACGCCCATGGCAGGGCCGTCCGCGCGCCGGCTCGGGCGGCTGCTGCCGTGGAGCGGCCGCTTCCCCGTGTCCCTTGAAGAGGCGAGATCGTGACCTCCGCTGATGCACCCACCGCCATCGTCCCCCGCCTCTCGGTGGTGATCGCCGTTCGGGACGAGGCGGAGAACATCGCCCCGCTCATCGACGAGATCGACACCGCGCTCAACTTCGAGCCGTTCGAGCTGATCTTCGTGGATGACGGTTCCACCGACGCGACCCTGGCCGAGCTGCGCAAGGCTGCCGCGACCCGGCCCTATTTGCGCATTCTGGTGCACGCCAAGTCATGCGGGAAGTCCGCGGGCGTCGATACCGGGGCCCGTGCCGCGCGCGGCGACCTGCTGCTGTTGCTGGACGGCGACGGGCAGAACAACCCGGCTTACCTGCCTGAAATGGTCCGCGTGCTCGATGCGGGCGGTGAGAAGGTGGGCATGGTGCAGGGCGAGCGGCAGGGCCGCAAGGACACGCGCTTCAAGCGCTTCCAGTCCCGCCTCGCCAATGCCGTGCGCCGGGGCATGCTGAACGACGGTAACCGCGACACCGGCTGCGGCCTCAAGGTGGTGCGGCGCGAGGTGCATCTGCGGCTGCCGGTGTTCGATGGCCTGCACCGCTTCATGTCCGCTTTGGTGAAGCGCGAGGGCTACGACATCCTCACCGTGAAGGTGGTGGACCGCGAGCGCTGGCACGGCGTGTCCAAATACGGCTTCTGGAACCGGCTGTGGGTGGGCATCGCCGATCTGCTCGGCGTGTGGTGGCTGGTGAAGCGCCGCCGGGTGCCGCAGGTGGTGGAGCGCGGCTGATGCTCTATTACCTGGGAGAAATCGGCAAATACCTGCACGAGGTCTTCATCGACCAGTTCGACTGGTGGACCGTGCTCGGCCTCGTGGCCCAGTTCATGTTCACCATGCGCTTCGTGGTGCAGTGGATCGCCTCGGAGAAGGCGCAGCGCTCGGTGATCCCGTTCGCGTTCTGGACCTTCTCCCTGGGTGGCGGTACGCTGCTGCTGGTCTATGCCATCTACCGGCGCGATCCCGTCTTCATCGCCGGGCAGGCGCTCTCCACCTTTATCTATATCCGCAACCTGCAATTCGCCCTGCGCGAGCGGCGGGCCAACCGCGCGGTGACCTGAGGGGCCCCTGCGGCCCTTCCGGCGGTCAGACGAGGATGTGGTCGGTGGGCTCGGGGGCGGGCGGCAGCTCCTGCTCGCCGATGGCCTCCAGCAGGCCAATCTCGATCTGGGTGGCGAGGGCGGCGATCGGCAAATCGTTGGGCAGGGTGCCGAAGGGTTCCTCCAGCTCACTTCCCAGCGCATCCAGGCCGAAGAAGGTGTAGGCCACGAGGCCCGTGGCCACCGGCGTGGCCCACCCCAGCACGTCCGCGAAGCCGAACGGCAGCAGGAAGCAGAACAGATAGGCCGTGCGGTGCAGCAGCAGCAGGTAGCCGAACGGCACCGGCGTGCCCTTGATGCGCTCGCAGGCGGCCAGGACATCGTTCATCCGCGTTACGGCATCGTCGAGCGCGCGGTATTCGATGTCGCTGACGTGGCCGTTCTGGCGCAGCTCCGCAAGCTCGCGTCCCATGGCGCGCAGCACCAGCTCCGGCCCATTGCCGCTGGCGGCGAGGGTCGCCGCCAGATCGGGCGGCGCCGTGCGGGCGATCTCGGTGGTGGCTGAGCCGGGCCGAAGATGCGCCACCAGGGTGTGGCCGAAGGCTGAGGCCAGCCGCACCAGCCGGTCGCGGGCGCGGTGCGCATCGGCCCCCCGGCGCTCCAGGATCAGGCCGCGGCGCACCAGGTCACGCGTAGTGGCCACCAGCGCGCCCCAGGCCTTCCGCGCTTCCCACCAGCGGTCGTAGCAGGCGCTGTTGGAGAAGCCGAGAAACACCGACAGCGCGATGCCGAGCAACGCGAACGGCGCCCCGCTGAAGGAGGGCACCAGCCCCGGCTGGCGCCCATGGAGCAGCACCACGAGCCCCGACAGGACCATGACCACCATCACCTGCGGGAAGATGCGCTGCAGCACCGAGCCCCGCAGGATCAGGAACAGGCGAATGAGGCCGGGGCGCTCGCGGACGATCATGTGCGACGGCTCCGCTCACACGCCGGAGGCGCGCGCATTGAGGGCGGAGAAGGCGCGATCGAGATCGGCCTTCAGGTCTCCCACATCATCGAGCCCGATATGCAGGCGCACCGCCGGCCCTTCCACCGCCCAGCTGGTGGCGGTGCGGTAGTCGCGGCAATCGAACGGGATGGCGAGGCTCTCATAGCCGCCCCAGGAATAGCCCATGCCGAACAGGGTGAGCGCATCGAAGAAGGCCGCCACCGCCGCCTCGGGCACCGGCTTCAGGATGAGGCTGAACAGGCCGGAGGCGCCGCAGAAGTCCCGCTTCCAGATGGCGTGACCCGGGTCGGTGGGCAAAGCGGGGTGGAGCACCCGCGACACCTCCGGCCGGGCCTGGAGCCATTCGGCCATCTCAAGGCCCGAGCGCTGGTGGTGGGCCAGGCGCACCCCCAGGGTGCGCAGCCCGCGCGCGCCGAGCGCGGCATCATCGGGGGAGATGGTGATGCCGAGATTGCCATGGGTGGCGCTCACCTTCTTCCAGGCCGGGCCAATGGCGGAGATGGTGCCCAGATTCAGGTCGGCATGGCCGCCGATATACTTGGTTCCGGCCTGGATGGAGATGTCCACCCCCACCGCATGGGGCTTGAAGAACAGCGGCGTGGCCCAGGTGTTGTCGATGAGGGTGGTGATGGAGCGGGCGCGGGCCACCGCCGTGATGGCCGGCACATCCTGCATCTCGAAGCTCTGCGAGCCCGGCGATTCGAGGAAGATGGCGCGCGTGTTCTCGCGGATGAGCGCCTCGATGCCGGCGCCGATCAGCGGATCATAATAGGTGGTCTCCACCCCCATGCGCATCAGCACGCTGTCGCACACGGTGCGGGTGGGGCGATAGGCGGTGTCGACCATCAGCAGGTGGTCGCCGGCACCGAGCACGGAGAGCAGGCCGATGGAGACGGCCGACAGGCCCGAGGGCGTCAGCACCACGCCGTCACCGCCCTCCAGCGCCTTGAGCGCGGTTTCCAGCCCCTCGGTGGTGGGGTTGCCGCGCCGGCCATAGCTGTAGCGGCCGCGGTGGTGCATCAGGTCATCATAGGTGGGCGAGAGCACGGTGGAGCCGCGTACCACCGGCGTGTTGACGAAGCCGTCGAACCGCTTCGGGTCGCGTCCGAGATGCACGAGCTGCGTCGCCGGTGCCAAGGTCGCGTTCCTGCTTTCGTCTTCCGAGCCCGCCATCCCGGCCTCCTCTTCCTGCTACTGCATAACCACTGGGTCTCTATTGACCGTACCGCAACATCGGTCTGTGATGGGCGGGATAGACGGCCCGGGGCGCTGCGTCGAGGCTAGACCTTGAGCAGGGGCCCAACGGGACGTTATCCGAAAGAAGGAACCTTCCGTGAAACGCTTCCTCCTCGCAGCTGCCGGCCTTCTGTCCCTGGTCGGCGCCGTCCACGCCGGCACCCTCGACGACGTGAAGACCAGGGGTGCCCTCAACTGCGGCGTGTCTCAAGGTTTGCCGGGCTTCTCCACGCCGAACGACAAGAATGACTGGAGCGGCTTCGACGTGGACTTCTGCCGCGCCATCGCGGCGGCCATCTTCAACGATCCCACCAAGGTCAAGTTCACCCCCCTTTCGGCCAAGGACCGCTTCACGGCCCTGACTTCGGGCGCGGTGGACGTGCTTTCCCGCAATACCACCTGGACCATGTCGCGCGACACCACGCTGGGCTTCAACTTCGCCGGTGTGACCTATTATGACGGCCAGGGCTTCCTGGTGCGCAAGTCGCTGGGCCTGAAGGGCTCCAAGGAGCTGGACGGCGCCTCCATCTGCGTGCAGACCGGCACCTCGAACGAGCTTAACGTCTCCGATTATTTCCGCGCCAACAACATGAAGTATCGCGAGGTGATCGCCTTCGGCACCCTCGACGAGACCGTGAAGGCCTACGAATCCGGCCGCTGCGACGTGTTCACCTCCGACCGCTCGCAACTCGCCGCCGTGCGCCTGAAGCTCACCAATCCGGCTGACCACGTGGTGCTGCCCGAGACCATCTCCAAGGAGCCCCTCGGCCCGCTGGTGCGCCATGGCGACGACCAGTGGTTCGACCTGGTGAAGTGGACCTATTTCGCGCTGCTGGACGCCGAAGAGCTGGGCGTGAACCAGAAGAACGTCGACGAGATGCTCTCCTCTCCCAATCCCGAGGTGAAGCGCCTGCTGGGCACCGACGGCAAGTATGGTGAGGGCGTCGGCCTTACCCCCGACTGGGTGGTGCGGATTGTGAAGGCCACCGGCAATTACGGCGAGATCTATGACCGCAATCTCGGCCCGGCGACCCCGCTCGGCCTGGAGCGTGGCCTGAACAATCTGTGGAACAAGGGCGGCATCCAATACGGCATGCCGGTGCGCTGAGGCGCCAGCACCAGGGCCGGGCGCGCTGTTGCGGGCCGCCGGCACTGGACGAGATGCGGAGCGGGCCACGGCCCGTTCCGACCCTAAAAATATAAGGAAGCCCTCGAGGCTTCCGAACCTCCGAGGGTTTCATGTCGGATGCTCGCCTTTCAGACCCCGCGCCCCCGCGGGGACGGCGGTGGTCATGGACCGATCCCAAGCTGCGAAGCTCGGTGATCCAGATCACGCTCGCCTTGATCCTGGTTTGGCTCGCCTGGTCGTTCTATGCCAACGCCGAGGCCAACCTCTCCCGCCTGGGCATCGCCTCCGGCTTCGGCTTCCTGGATGATCGCGCCGGCTTCGCCATCAGCCAGACGCTCATTCCCTACAACGAGAACATGAGCTATGGGCGGGCCTTCCTGGTGGGCCTGCTCAATACGCTGCTGGTGGCTTTCTTCGGCATCATCCTCGCCACCATCCTGGGCTTCCTGGTGGGCGTGGCGCGGCTGTCCAAGAATGTGGTGATCAAGGCGCTGGCATCCGCGTATGTGGAAATCACGCGCAACCTGCCGCCCCTGTTCCAGATCATGTTCTGGTATCTGGCCGTGCTCGCCGCCTTGCCCACGCCGCGGCAGAGCTGGGGCATCGGCCTGCAGCCCATTTTTTCGGGCATCGCCTCCGGCCTGTCGGCCATCGGGCTTGGCGGGCTGGCCGCGCCGTTCTCCGGTCTCGCCGAGGGGGTGGGGGCGCCGGACGTCTACATCAACAATCGCGGCCTGATCCTGCCGCGGCCAGTCTTCGGCGAAGGCTCGTCCGGCATCCTCATCGCGCTCGCGGTGGCGGTGGTGGTGAGCTTCATCATCGCGCGCTGGGCCAAGAAGAGGCGCGAGGCTACCGGCCAGCAATTCCCGGTGTTTTTGACCGGGCTCGGGCTCATCATCGTGCTGCCGTTCCTCGCCGCGGCCGCGGTCGGCTTTCCCGTGCACCTCGAGGTGCCGCAGCTTCGGGGTTTCAATTTCGCGGGCGGCGTCAGCGTCATTCCCGAGTTCGTCGCGCTGCTGATTGCGCTGTCCACCTACACGGCGGGCTTCATCGCGGAGATCGTGCGCTCCGGCATCCTGGCGGTGTCGAAAGGGCAGTCCGAAGCGGCCCATTCGCTGGGGCTGCGCGGCGGGCCGACCCTGCGGCTGGTGGTGATTCCCCAGGCCATGCGGGTGATCGTGCCGCCGCTCACCAGCCAGTATCTCAACCTCACCAAGAATTCCTCGCTCGGCGTGGCGGTCGGCTATCCCGACCTGTTCGCCGTGTTCGCGGGAACCACCCTGAACCAGACGGGACAGGCCATCGAGATCATCGCCATGACCATGGCGGTCTATCTCGTGATCTCGATCGTCACCTCGCTTGTCATGGGCTGGTACAACAAGCGCGTCGCGCTGGTGGAGCGGTGAGGCCATGAGCGATTCAACCTCGGGCCAAGCCCTTTCTCCCCACGCTTTCGTCTCCGCCGCCTTCCGCGAGCCGGAGCCGCCCCCCACCTCGGATCGCGGGCCGCTGCGCTGGGCGCGAGCGCATCTGTTCGGCTCGGTGCCGCAGGTGCTGCTCACTTTGTTCGGCATCTGGCTGCTCTATGCTGTGATCCCGCCGCTGGTGCGCTTCTTCATCACCGACGCCGTGTGGGAGGGCACCAACCGCAATGCCTGCCTGCCGGCGGATGTGGGCCATTCGGTGGGGGCCTGCTGGCCCTTCATCTGGGCCAAGATCAACCAGCTCACCTATGGCTTCTACCCGGCGGACGAGCGCTGGCGGGTGAATGTGGTCTACGCCCTCGGGGCGCTGCTGCTGCTGCCACTGCTGATCCAGAAGGCGCCGTACAAGCGGCTCAACGCCATCGTGTTCTTCGGCGTCTATCCGGTGCTGGCCTTCGTGCTGCTCACCGGTGGCAATTTCGCCCTGCGGCACTTCCTGCTGGGCTATCTCGGCTTCGACGGCCTGTTCCCCGCCGGCGCTGAGGTGGGCGGGCTCTCCGTCGCGTTCTGGGCGGATTTCATCCTGTCGAGCGCGCTGCTGGCGCTCGTCGCGGCGGGCATCTCGCGCGCCGTGGCGGGACCGGGCGCGGGCAGGGGCGCGGCGCGGAGCACGCTCATCGTCATGGCCCTGCTGGGCGTGGTGCTGCTGGCGGCGGATGTGAACTTCGGACTGGTGCCGGTGGAAACGCGCCTGTGGGGCGGCCTGCTGGTGACGCTGGTGATCGCAGTCACGGGCATCACGGTGTCGCTGCCGTTCGGCATCCTGCTGGCATTGGGGCGGCGCTCCAAGCTGCCCTTGGTGAAGATCAGCTCCATTCTCTTCATCGAGTTCTGGCGCGGCGTGCCGCTCATCACGGTGCTGTTCTTCGCCACCTACATGCTGCCCTTGTTCCTGCCCGGCCAGCTCACCATTGACGGGCTGCTGCGGGCGCTGGTCGGCGTCGCCCTGTTCGCCTCGGCCTATATGGCGGAGGTGGTGCGCGGCGGTCTCCAGGCTATTCCCAAGGGGCAGTATGAAGGCGCCATGGCGCTCGGCCTGCCGGGCAGCCTCATGATGCGCCTCGTGGTGCTGCCCCAGGCGCTGAAGCTGGTGATCCCGGGGATCGTCAACAACTTCATCGGCCTGTTCAAGGACACGACGCTGGTGCTGATCGTCTCCATCTTCGATCTGCTCGGCGCCATGCGGGCGGCCTTCACCGACCCCAATTGGGCGACGCCGACCACCCTGTTCACGGGCTTCGGCTTCGCCGGCATCGTCTATTTCGTCTTCTGCTTCGGCATGTCGCGATACTCCATGGCGCTGGAGAAGCGTCTCGACCGCGCGCAGCGCCACTGAAAAGGGTTCAGATCATGTCCACCGATCCCGTGATCGCCCAGGCCGAAGCCGGCGCTCCGAAGCTCGCCGTCGAGATGGTCGGCGTGAATAAATGGTATGGCGAGTTCCACGTGCTGCGCGACGTGAACCTCACGGTCGAGCGGGGCGAGCGGCTCGTCATCTGCGGGCCGTCCGGCTCCGGCAAGTCCACCCTCATCCGCTGCATCAACCGGCTGGAGGAGCACCAGAAGGGGCGCATCATCGTCGATGGCATCGAGCTCACCGACGACCTCAAGCGTATCGACGAGGTGCGGCGCGAGGTGGGCATGTGCTTCCAGCACTTCAACCTTTTCCCCCACCTCACGATTCTGGAAAATTGCACGCTCGCCCCCATGTGGGTGCGCAAGATGCCGAAGAAGGAGGCGGAGGAGGTGGCCATGCACTTCCTCGAAAAGGTGAAGATCCCCCATCAGGCGAAAAAGTATCCCGGCCAGCTTTCCGGTGGCCAGCAGCAGCGCGTGGCCATCGCCCGCGCGCTGTGCATGCGCCCGCGCATCATGCTGTTCGACGAGCCCACCTCGGCGCTCGATCCGGAGATGGTGAAGGAGGTGCTCGACACCATGGTGGAGCTGGCCCAGGACGGCATGACGATGCTGTGCGTGACCCACGAAATGGGCTTCGCGCGGCAGGTGGCCAACCGGGTGATCTTCATGGACGCCGGCCAGATCATCGAGATGAACGAGCCGAACGCCTTCTTCTCCAATCCGCAGCATGAGCGGACGAAGCTGTTCCTCAGCCAGATCCTGCACTGAAAAACAAGGCGGGCCGCCTTTCAGGGTGGCCCGCCACGATCTCTTCCACGCGCCTTCGCGAGGCGGGTACCTCAGACGCCGATATTGTCGATAAGCCGGGTGGTGCCGAGCCAGGCGGCGGCCAGCAGGCGAATGGGCTCGCCCTCGGCTCCGGTCAGCGCCGCCAGCGTCTCGGCATGGCGCGCGGTCACATAGTCCACCCTCAGACCCTTGGCGGCGATGGCGTCGGCCGCCTTCTTCACCGCATCCTCTGGCACGGCGCCCCCGCGAATGTTGAGCGCGGCGCTCTTCAGCGCGGTGTAGATCACCGGCGCCGTGGCGCGCTCCTCCGCGCTGAGATAGGCGTTGCGGGAGGACAGAGCGAGGCCGTCCGCCTCGCGCGTCGTGGGCACGGGCACGATCTCGACACCCAGGTCGAGGTCCCGCGACAGGCGGGTGACCACCTTCAGCTGCTGGTAGTCCTTCTCGCCGAACAGGGCAAAATCCGGCGCGCAGCGGATGAAGAGCTTGCCCACCACCGTGGCGACGCCAGCGAAGAATTGCGGGCGAAAGTCCGTCTCCAGCCCCTCGGCGGGGCCGGCCATGGTGATGCGCGTGGCAAAGCCTTCCGGATACATCTCGGCCGGCGTCGGGGCATAGACCGCGTCGGCGCCAAGCTCGGAGAGCTTTTCGATATCCGCCTCAAGGGTCCGCGGATAGCGTGAGAAATCCTCGGTGGGACCGAACTGGGTGGGGTTTACGAAGATGGAGACCACCACCTTCTGCGCTACTTCCTGCGCCCGCCGCACCAGCGCCATGTGGCCCGCGTGCAGCGCCCCCATGGTCGGCACCAGCGCGATGCGCGCGCCCTCCGACCGGAAGGCGCCGGTGAGCGCCCTCAATTCCCGAACCGTCTCCACCACAATGGGTTTGCTGGTCATCGTACCGCGACTCCCCGCGTTTCGCGCGGGCGGACCCTAGAACTTGCAGCCCCCGGAGGGAAGCGCCGGCCGGCTGCGGCCGGCGCGCGGCATGTCCGCCGGGATCGCCGCCCTTGGTTCGGCAGCCGGCGCGGCCTATCTGTAAGGTTCTGGTCCCAAAGGAAACGGCACGGCAGCCATGGCGCGGTCCGACGACAAGACAAAGAGCGAGCTTGAGGCCCGGCGCGGCGCCGCCCCGCCTGCCGCCGCCTCCAGCGATGCCGAGATCGCCCGCTTTCTGGGGGATGTGCGGGCCATGGCTCCCGCACGGGAAGGGGAGGGGCGCGGCCGGCTGGCCTTCGCGCTGGATGCCACCGCCTCGCGCCAGCCCACCTGGTCGCTTGCCTGCGAGATCCAGGCCGACATGTTCGCCGCCGCCGCCGCCCATGGCGGGCTTCAGATGCAGATCGTCTATTATCGCGGCATGGGTGAATGCCGGGCCTCGCCCTTCGTGGGCGATGCCGCCACCCTGCGGCGGCTCATGGGCGGCATCAGCTGCGAGGGCGGCCTGACGCAGATTCACCGGGTGCTGTCCCATCTCTCGCGGGAAGCCGAGCGCAGCGGGCTGAAGGCCGCCGTGTTCGTGGGCGACGCGCTGGAAGAGGATGTGGATGCGCTGCACGCGGCCGCCGGTCAGCTCGCCTTGCGGGGCGTGCGCCTGTTCATGTTCCAGGAGGGGGAGGACCCGGAGGTGGAGCGCACCTTCCGCGCCCTGGCGAAGATCACCGGCGGCGCTTATTGCCGGTTCGACATTCGCGCGGCGGGCGAGCTCCGCGCCCTGCTCTCAGCGGTCGCGGCCTATGTGGCGGGCGGGCGCCCGGCCCTGGAAGCACGCCGTGATGCCGGTGCCCGCCAGCTGCTGCTGGCCGTGGACGGGCGCTGAAGGGGCGGCGCCGACGGGCTGTCCGCCAGAGGGGCGGGGCCCTCGCGCACCCTGAGTGCAGCCATGCCTGTCGATATTACGCAACGGAACTTCCCGACGCGCGGTGGGTATCGGCGTCCTCCGCTCGCGGGGGGCGGCGGCGCCTGCTATCCCTCTTGAACGAATGTGCGGGATTCCGGGCGGCTGCTTCGGAACGGCAAGGAGGGCCATGTGATCAGTCTCATCGCCGGCGCGCTGCTGCTGGTCATCGGCCTTTACGGCCTCAAAGTGTGGACGCGCGCGGACCCGAAGGTGCTGGCCGAGATGCTCATGCGCACGGTGGCCTATGCGGCGCTGCTGGGGGCGGTGGGGGCCCTGCTTCTGGGGCGTATCGGGGCGGCAGTGCCGCTCGCGGCGGTGGCGTTCGCCCTGCTGGGCCGGCTTGATCCCGGCGGCATCGGTGGCTGGCTGGGGAGCCTGTTTCGCAAGCGGTCGGC
Source organism: Xanthobacter sp. NM-59 (assembly GCF_021401125.1). Classification (GTDB taxonomy): domain Bacteria; phylum Pseudomonadota; class Alphaproteobacteria; order Rhizobiales; family Xanthobacteraceae; genus Xanthobacter. The sequence goes on along the minus strand of NZ_JACBFQ010000005.1, from coordinate 239,749 downwards.
GCCGCGCAGCTCACAGGTCCGTTCCGCCTTGTTCGAGATGGAGCTGGACCACGCCACCGGCACTCTTTCCGGGCAGGTCATTGGCGGCCCTCATGCGGGCCGCGCCCTGGACGATCTCGATGTGCCGACCTTGGTGAGCCTGCGCGCCGCGTGCGACGCGCAGTCCCTGAGCCTACTCGAAGCTTATCTCGACCGCCGGGCGCCCGCCTGGCGTGAACACGCTGAGGCTGATGCGGACCGGGGGCAGATGGGCGCTGCGGGCACGAGCGGCGCGATGACCGAAGAGGAAGCCTACCAGATCCTTGGGCTTCAGCCGGGTGCGGACGCCGCCGAGGTGCGCTCGGCCCATCGCGCCCTTATGAAGAAGCTTCACCCCGACGCCGGTGGTTCCAGTTACCTGGCGGCGCGGATCAACCAAGCCAAGGATATGATCCTGCGCAAACATGGCTGAAGCTCTCTCCTGCATGTGCTCAATTCTTGATAGTCATGCAGGAGAACGAGTTACGCTGGAGTAAACGGCAGGCTTCCTGCGCGCCTTTCTTGTCGAAGCCTGCGAAGCGGGCCCGATAGAGGGTCGCGGAGCCCTTCGTCGTCTTTTCCGTGTACGGGTCGGCGCTACCCAATACGGAGCGCGCCTTGGTCTGCGCCAGGTCGAGCTTGGCACGCGCCTCACGCTCGGCACCGAAAGCGCCGATCTGGATGCACCAGCCGCTGCGGGCGGAGGAGGGGCGGTCCGACCTGTCGGTGTCCTCGGGGATGTGCGTGGGGGCGAGGGACGCGGTGCGCACGGGCTTCTCGAAGCTGGTGGAGGGCTGGACCGCGCGCGGCTGGGCCGGGGGCTCCAGGGCGGCGACGCTGGCCGCGCGCTCGGCCAGGGTGGCGGGACGCGGCGGCGGGTTGTAGCGGCTGGCGTCCTTCTCGCCGGAGGCGACCACTTCGGGCTTCGGCGCGGCGGGCTGGCGGGCGCGGCCCTGGGCGGCGCGGGTCACGGCCTCGGTGGCGGGAGCCGCGGCGGGGGCGGGCTCCAGATAGCCGAGCACGCCGGCGGGATTGCTGAAGCCGCGGGCCGCGGCGGTAGCGGAGGCGGCCGCGGAAACCGAGGGCGTCGCCGCCGCGGCGGCCACCGGCCGCTGGATGGACACGGTCTTCACCGCCACCGGGCGAATGGGTTCCACCGAGCCGCGCTTCACGGCGCCGGAATTGGGAATGGATGCGGTGGTGACCGGGTCCGGGATCATCATCGCCATTTCGGGCTTGGGCAGCGGGGCTACCGCATGGACGGGCACCTCCTCGCGCTCTGCCGGCTGGGGCAGGGGCGCGGCCATGGCGAACAGCCCGCTATCCTCGGAAACCTTGGGCGCGGTGCGCGGGCCGGAGGAGGCGCGCGGCAGGTTCTCCGCCAGCAGCGAACGCATGCGTGCATCGCGCGATCCGGCGGAGCGTCCGCCCAGCACCACGGCCACCAAGTAGCGGTCGTCGCGCTTCATGGAGGTCAGCAGGTTGAAGCCGGAAGCGGAGGTGTAGCCGGTCTTGATGCCGTCCACCCCATCCACGGAACCCAGAAGGCGGTTGTGGTTGCCGATGGACTGGCCGCGGAAATAGAAGGTGCGGGTGGAAAAGTAACGGTACTCCCGGGGGAAGCGATCCTGGATCGCGCGGCCCAGAATGGAGAGGTCGCGGGCGGTGGTCACCTGCTCGGGGTTGGGCAGGCCGGAGGCGTTGCGGAAGGTGGTGCGCGTCATGCCGAGCGCGCGCGCCTTCTGCGTCATCATCGCCGCGAAGTTGCTCTCGGTGCCGCCGATGGCCTCGGCGATCACCACCGCCGCGTCATTGGCGGAGCGGGTGACGATGCCCTTGATGGCGTCTTCCACCTCAAGGGTGGAGCCGGGCCGCAGGCCGAGCTTGGTGGGAGACTGGGCCGCCGCCTTCGCCGAAACCGGCAGGTCGCTGGAGGGCTTCAGGCGGCCGGCTTCCATCTGCTCGAACAGCAGATAAAGGGTCATCACCTTGGTGACCGAGGCAGGATGTCGCAGTGCGTCGGGATTATCGTCGTAAAGGACGCGGCCGGTATTGGCGTCCACCACGATGGCGGACGAGCCGTAATGCCAGCGCCCGCTGTCGTCGCGCGAGATGTCACGCGCCACGGTGGTCTTCTTCGATTTGCCGGAGCTCTTGGAGCGCTCCGCCTGGGTGCGCTTGCGCGGCTTGGCGTCGGCGGTGGTCGTCGAGAAGACGAAGCCCGCAAGGACAGCCACTGCAAGGGCTTTGGTCAGGAGCGAGAGGCTCGCGGAAGCTGTACGCATGGACATTTGCCCCGTCTGATCGGTCGCTGGACTGACGCGGCTCCCACGCCGACGCCCTGCGCCACGGCCCGGCACTGGCGGGCGCATCAGGGGCAGGAGGCGGGGAAAGCGACCAGGCAAGAAGCCTAAGAAGGCGGAGTTACCAAGGCGTGAATCCGGCCGCGGAATGGCTTGGCCGGGTCGTTGTGCACTGCACAAAATTTCTTGACATCGATGTTGCGGTGCATATTCTCAACCTGGGCGAAAGATATAAGTCGCCCACTCGGAAACGGCAGATCCGGCATTGCGCCGGCGAGAGGAATGAGGACTCCCATGGTGCAGAGCGCAGAAGAGCTCCAGCAGCTCAGCAAGGACAACATCGAGAACGCCCTCAAGAGCTTCGGCCTGCTCTCCAAGAGCGCGCAGGCGATCGCTGTGGAAGTGGCTGACTACACCAAGACCTCTTTCGAGCAGGGCACTGCCGCGCTGGAGAAGCTGCTCGGCGCCAAGACCCTCGATCAGGCCATGGAAATCCAGCAGTCCTACATCAAGGGCGCTTACGAAGGCGCCGTGGCCCAGGCCACGAAGCTCGGCGAGCTCTACACCGAGCTGGCCAAGGAAACCTACAAGCCCTTCGAGAGCGCCTTCAGCAAGGTGGCCCGCTGAGCTTTCGGCTTTTTAAGCCCCGACGTTGCATCTGCCCATGGCGTTGAGGGACGAAAGTCCAAGAGGCCCGACCTTGCGTCGGGCCTTTTTCGTGACGACATAGCGGTGGGGCGCGCCGGCCCCGGCCGCGCCCATCCTCGCGCCAGCGGGACGGATTTCGTGTCGGACACTGGCGTGCTTCGAGCTCATTTTCTATGATTGTGCGGATTTGCGCCAAGCCGGGTCCGCATGGCCCGCGCAGCCGGCCGCCCTCGCCAACAGGCCGGCGGGAGGGGCCAGGGCGCGACGCAAGTGATCGCGACGGATATGATGCACGAACGATTTTCTTCTCCCCCGCCGGCATTCATGGCGGGATCTGACGGCGATCGCCGGGATGGCAGCGGAACGGCGGTCATCAGCCGCACCCGCCCGCAGACCAAGCGGCCGAGCCTCTACCGCGTGCTGCTGCTCAATGATGATTACACGCCCATGGAATTCGTGGTGCACGTGCTGCAGCGGTTCTTCAACAAGGACACCGACGAGGCCAACCGCATCATGCTGCATGTCCACCACCATGGTGTGGGCGAATGCGGCGTGTTCACCTACGAGGTCGCCGAGACAAAGGTGACGCAGGTGATGGACTTTGCCCGCAAGCACCAGCATCCGCTCCAATGTGTGATGGAAAAAAAATAACCTCCGGCGAAAGAGCGGGGACGAGAAAAAGCAAGCGCGGGCGGGAGTTTGCGGAGGTCAATTTCAAAACGGTGAAGCCTTGATGCGCTTTGGGGGACTTGCGCGCTGCGGAATCCAGTACGAAGTTTGTGTGAATGGTGCACAAGCCTTCGAGGTCTGCGGCCCTTCCGCGGATCCGCGGGTGATGCGCGAAAGAGGTGTCAATGCCTACATTTTCACGCAGCCTCGAGCAGTCGCTTCATCGCGCTCTGGCCCTCGCCAATGAGCGTCATCACGAATACGCCACGCTGGAGCATTTGCTGCTCTCCCTCATCGACGATCAGGACGCCGCCGCGGTCATGCGGGCGTGCAATGTCGACATGGAAAAGCTGCGGCGCAACCTTGTTGAATACGTTGATTCCGAGCTCGAGAACCTCGTTCAGTCCGGCTCTGACGATTCCAAGCCCACGGCCGGCTTCCAGCGCGTCATTCAGCGCGCGGTGATCCATGTGCAGTCCTCCGGCCGCGAGGAGGTGACGGGCGCGAACGTGCTGGTCGCCATCTTCGCCGAGCGCGAGAGCCATGCCGCCTATTTCCTGCAGGAGCAGGACATGACGCGGTATGACGCCGTGAACTACATCTCCCACGGCATCGCCAAGCGTTCCGGCCTCTCCGAGAGCCGGCCCGTGCGCGGTGCCGACGAGGAGACCGAGACCAAGCCGGGCGAGGAGAAGCAGAAGAAGACCGATGCGCTCGAAGCCTATTGCGTGAACCTCAACAAGAAGGCGCACGAGGGCAAGATCGACCCGCTCATCGGCCGCGACGCGGAAATCCAGCGCACCATCCAGGTGCTCTGCCGCCGCCAGAAGAACAACCCGCTGTTCGTGGGTGAGCCCGGCGTCGGCAAGACCGCCATCGCCGAGGGCCTCGCCAAGCGCATCAATGAGGGCACGGTTCCCGAGGTGCTCGCCACCGCCACCGTGTTTGCCCTGGACATGGGCGCGCTTTTGGCCGGCACCCGCTATCGCGGTGATTTCGAAGAGCGCCTCAAGCAGGTGGTCAAGGAGATCGAGGCCTATCCCAACGCGATCATGTTCATCGACGAGATCCACACGGTCATCGGTGCCGGCGCGACCTCGGGCGGGGCCATGGATGCGTCCAACCTGCTGAAGCCGGCGCTCGCCTCCGGTGCCCTGCGCTGCATGGGCTCCACCACCTACAAGGAATACCGCCAGTATTTCGAGAAGGACCGGGCCCTCGTCCGCCGCTTCCAGAAGATCGACGTGGCCGAGCCGTCCGTGGCCGACGCCATCGAGATCCTGAAGGGGCTGAAGCCCTGCTTCGAGGACTATCACAAGCTGCGCTACACCTCCGAGGCCATCAAGGCCGCGGTTGAGCTCTCCGCCCGCTACATCCATGATCGCAAGCTGCCCGACAAGGCCATCGACGTGATCGACGAGAGCGGCGCGGCGCAGATGCTGGTGCCCGAGGCCAAGCGCAAGAAGACCATCGGCATCAAGGAGATCGAGGCCACCATCGCGACCATGGCCCGCATTCCCCCGAAGTCCGTCTCCAAGGACGACGCGGAGGTGCTGGCCAATCTGGAAGCGACCCTCAAGCGGGTGGTCTATGGCCAGGACAAGGCCATCGAGGCCCTGGCCGCTTCCATCAAGCTGGCCCGCGCCGGCCTGCGCGAACCAGAGAAGCCCATCGGCAACTATCTGTTCTCCGGCCCCACGGGCGTCGGCAAGACGGAAGTGGCCAAGCAGCTCGCCTCCACGCTGGGCGTGCCGCTGCTGCGCTTCGACATGTCGGAATACATGGAGCGCCACACCGTGAGCCGCCTCATCGGCGCGCCTCCCGGCTATGTGGGCTTCGACCAGGGCGGCCTGCTCACCGACGGGGTGGACCAGAGCCCGCATTGCGTGCTGCTGCTGGATGAGATCGAGAAGGCCCATCCGGACCTCTTCAACATCCTGCTTCAGGTGATGGACCACGGGAAGCTGACCGATCACAACGGAAAGCAGATCGACTTCCGCAACGTGATCCTCATCATGACCACCAATGCCGGCGCGGCCGATCTCTCGAAGCCCGCTTACGGCTTCACCCGCACCAAGCGGGAAGGGGACGACAGCGAGGCCATCAACCGCACGTTTGCTCCCGAGTTCCGCAACCGGTTGGATGCGGTCATTCCGTTCGCCCATCTCACCACGGACATCATCGCCCAGGTGGTGGAGAAGTTCGTGCTGCAGCTGGAAGCGCAGCTCGCAGACCGCAACGTGACCATCGAGCTCTCGGACGACGCGAGCAAGTGGCTGGTGGAGCGTGGCTATGACGAGCAGATGGGCGCCCGCCCCATGGCGCGGGTGATCCAGGAGCACATCAAGACCCCGCTGGCGGACATGGTGCTGTTCGGCGCCCTGAAGCATGGCGGCCACGTTCAGGTGGTGGTGGAAGGCGAGGGGCGCGAGTCTAAGCTCGGCTTCCAGTTCCCGGAAGGGCCGGTCACGCCCAAGCCGGAAAAGATCGCCGAGGAGCCCAAGCGCGCGGCGCGTCGCAAGCCCGCGGCGGCGGCCAAGGCGGCCTCGAAGTCTGGTTCCGGTCCCAAGTCGGGGCCGAAATCTGGCCCGAAGTCCGGTCCGAAGTCGGGCCCCAAGCAGCCGCTGGTGAAGGCCTGAAGGCTGCGCAACGATAGGAAAACGTTGGGAAAAGGCGGCTTCGGCCGCCTTTTTCATGAGCCGCATAGGCTGGCGGCCTGGACACCACTGCCGCCGGGCGGGTCAGGCATGCTCTCCCGGGTGGTGCCCTCTGCTTGCCTGCTACTGCGGCCTTAGGGTAGTGCGGAAAGGTGAGTTATTACCAGATTGGATCTGTCTTCATGCTCTCTTTCCGTAGTGCCGCCATTGCTGCGTTGATGGTCTGCGCGGTCGCAGCCCCGGCTGCCGCCAAGAATCGCAAGGTCGACATCATCAACAAGACCGGGCACACGATGACCTCGTTCTTCGCCTCCAATGTCGACGAGGAGAGCTGGGAAGAAGACATGCTCGACGGCGACACCTTGAAGAATGGCGAAACCCTGGAAGCCGACATCAATGACGGCACCGGCGCCTGCATCTTCGATTTCAAGGCGGTGTTCGCGGACGGCGATTCCGTGGTGAAGCGCAAGGTCGACGTCTGCAAGGTCGGCGAGTTCACCTTCCTGCCGTGAGGCGTAACGCGCTCGTCTTCAGGCGGGCCGGATCTGGCTCGCGTGAAACACGTGCCGGAATTCAATAAGCTAGAGCAAGAGCCTTGGGCGACCGCCACCGGTTGGTTGCCCAGGCAACGCCGTGTTATCGGGGGCGTCGGGTCAGCGGTCCGGCCCTCATTCCTCGGGTGAATGCAGCGCAAAGTGCTCGCGCGTCATGCGATAGAGCACGTGACGGCGTAGCCGGTGGCCCACGGGGACGGTGGGCATGTCGAAATCACCCCCCTCCACCCGCTCCATGCCGAGACGCTCCATCACCGCCCGTGACCGGCGGTTGGCGGGCACGGTGATGGCGACGATCGAGTCGAGACCCAGCTCAGAAAAGCCCAGTGCGAGGCATTGGCGGGCGGCCTCGGTGGCATAGCCGTGACCCCAATGGGCGGCGAGGAAGCGCCAGCCGATCTCCACCGCCGGGGTGAAGTGCTCGTCATAGGGCACGTGCACAAGGCCGGCATAACCCGCAAATTCGGTTACGCCCGGCACCTCCACTATCCACAGGCCGAAACCATGATCGGTAAAATGCCGGGCAATGCGATCGGCGACCGCGTCGCTGGCGGCGCGGTCCGCCACGGGCATCAGGAATTCCATCACCGCCGGATCGGATTGCATCCGCCACAGGGCGTCCCGGTCGCCCGGCCGCCAGCCCCTCAGTCGCACCCGCGGGCCCGGTTGGGGCATCAGCATCAGCCCAGCTCCCCAAGCGCCTGCCGCAGCCGCTGCACCGTGTCGTCGCTGGCCAGCGCGCGGCCCGCCAGCGCGGCGACCGGGCGAAGGCCCAGGCTGGAGGTGAGGAAGATCTCATCGGCCCGCTGAAGGTCCGCCACGCTCAGGCTGCGCTCGCTCCCCTCCCGTTCGAGCACCGCGGCGCGCATGATGCCGGGCAGGGCGCCATCACCGAGGGGCGGGGTGACGAGCTGCCCGCCAATGACCGCGAACAGATTGGCGATGGAGGTTTCCGCCACCCGTTCGCGGGTGTTGAGAAGAATGGCGTCGTCCGCCCCGGCGGCGGCGGCCTCCTGGCGGGCCAGGATATTGTCGAGATAATTGAGCGACTTCACCCCCGCGAGTGGGGAGTATTCATTGCGCCGTGTCCGGCCTGCGATAACGAGGCGGGCCGGCGGCGCCGGCGGCGCCATGGGTGCGGCTGTGATGAGAAGGGTCGGGTGGGGCTGAGCCGGCGGCAGCACGCCGCGTGGTCCCTCGCCTCGGCTCACGGTGAGCCGCAGCACCGCTTCGCAGAGGCCATTGGCGGCGCGGGTGGCTTCCAGGGCCGCTGCAAGGTCGATATCGGGCAGCGCCAGGCCGATCACGGCGGCGCCATGCGCCAGCCGGGCGAGGTGCGCTTCGAGGCGCAGGACGGTGCCGTTGCGGACCCGCAGAGTCTCGAACAGGCCATCTCCAAGGGTGAAGCCGCGATCGCCGGGGGCGATGCGCGCCTGTTCGGGTTCCACCAGGGCCCCGTTGAGATAGAGCTTCACCGGCCGCCTCCGGAAAGGGCGCGCAGCATGGGCGAGAGCTTCACGAGGCTTTCCTCATATTCGTCGGCAGGGTCCGAATCGGCCACGATGCCACCGCCCGCATGGGTCAGCAGGGTGTCGCCGGCGCGGGTGATGGTGCGGATGACGATGGAGGAATCCATTGCGCCATTGAAGCCGATCCACGCTACGGAGCCGCAATAGACCCCGCGCGGGAAGGGCTCCAGCTCGTGGATGATCTCCATGGCGCGGATCTTCGGCGCGCCGGTGATGGAGCCGCCGGGAAAACAGGCGGTGAGCAGGTCCACCGGCCCAAGCCCCTCATTCAGGCGGCTTTGCACCACCGAGACGAGGTGATGCACACTGGCGAACGTTTCCAGCCCGCACAGCACCGGCACCTTCACGCTGCCCACCCGGCTGACGCGGCTGAGATCGTTGCGCATCAGGTCCACGATCATCAGATTTTCGGCGCGGTCCTTCTCCGAGGCCAGAAGCTCGCGGGCAAGGGCGGTGTCGACGGCCGGGTCGGCGGCGCGGCGGCGGGTGCCCTTGATGGGGCGGGTCTCCACCTGACCGTCTGCGTCGAGGCTGAGGAAGCGCTCGGGCGAAGCGCTCAGCACCGCCAGCTCGGGCCCGCAGCGCAGCAGCGCGGCGAACGGCGCCGGGCTCACGGCACGAAGGCGGCCATAGAGCTGAAGGTCGCTAAGGCCCGACGGCATCGACGCCCGCATCTGCTGGGTGATGTTGGCCTGGAAGATATCGCCGGCGCGGATGTATTCGATGGTGCGTGCCACCGAGGCTTCCACCGCCGCGCGCGGCTGGTCGGGCGTGAACTGGCCGGTCTGAGCCCAGTCGGGCGGGGGAGCGGCGTCCGGCGCGCGGTCAAGCAGGTCGAGGATGCGGGCGGCCCGTGTCTCGGCGCGCGCCCTGCGGCGGGCGGTGTCGGTCTCGGGACGGCCGGAGGAAAACAGCGCTGCGCGCCGGTTCTGGTGATCGAACGCGATCACCGTGTCATAGAGCCCCATCGCCATTTCCGGGATGGGCGGATGGCCGGGCCGCGGCGGCGGCAGGCGCTCCAGATGGCGGCCGAGCTCGTAGCCGAGGAAGCCCACGGCCCCCCCGGTGAAGGGGAACGCCGCGGGCACCTGCTCGACATCCGCGCACTCCGCAAGCGCGCGCCTGAGGGCATCGAACGGTGTTCCCGTCGCCGGCTGGCCGTCCACCCTCACGCCCGCATCGTCGGCGGTGATGATGCGGTAGGGGTCGATGGCGATGTAGGAGAAGCGCGCCCGCGGATCGCCCAGCGCAGCGCTGTCGAGCAGCGCGCAGAAGGGCACGTCGGCGAAGGCGTGGAAGGCGGCGAACGGGTCGCGATAGGGAATGTCGAAACGAAGCACGGGCAGGCGACCGATTCGGAACTGGCGGATTGAGGATGACGTCGCGACGCTCCCACGGCAACCGCCCGCGCGCGATCCCGTTCTGCCTACAGGAGCGAGGCGCCGAGGAAAAGCACGCAGGCGTGCGTGGGCGGCCGGGGCCGGGCCCGCCTTGGAGAGGCGGGCCTGTTTCATGGCCCTTGCAAATGTTATGGCGACCTTATCAATTACTCCCGCGTTCTCAGACTTTCGGCCAATGCCTTCATGCCCCAGCGGTCCCCTTCTTCCCCCACCATCGCACCGCCGCATCGTTCGGCGCTCGCGTGGTTTTTCAGTGGTGCCCGCCATGCCATCTCGGTTCCGGCGCTGGTGCTGTTCGCGAGCTATACGGGGTTCGGCGCGCTGCTGCAGGGCGTGGGCTTTCCCCTTGGCGCGGGAATGCTCTCCACCCTGCTCATCTGGGCATTGCCGGCGCAGGTGATTCTGGTGGGTGGGCTGGTGGCGGGCACGGCGCTGCCGGCCCTGGCGTTCGCCATCGCTTTGTCGTCGATCCGTCTGCTGCCCATGGTGGTGTCGGTGGCGCCGCACATGCGCGGCCCGCGCCGCAGCACCTTTCTGGAACTCCTGTGTGCGCATTACGTGGCCATGACCCTGTGGGTGGAGGGCCAGAGGCTGTTGCCCCACCTGCCGGGTGAGGCGCGGGTGCCGTTCACCCTGGGCCTTGGCAATACCTTCATTTCCATCAGCATGACCGGCACGGTGCTGGGCTTCCTGATGGCCGGCAGCCTGTCCGGCCCGCTGGCCGCGATGCTGCTGGCGCTGACGCCGCTTTCCTTCTCGGTGCTGATGGTGCGCAACGCCTCGCAGCTGACCGATTGGCTGGCGCTGGGCGCGGGCTTCCTCATCATGCCGCTGGTGGTGGGGCTGGATGGCGGGCTTGATCTGCTGATTGCCGGCGTGGGCGGGGGAACGGCGGCCTATCTGGTTGGCCGCTGGCATCGGAGGCGCGCATGAGCACGACCCTGACGGAAGGCGCCGCGATTCTCATCGTCGTGCTGGTGGGCTTCCTGCCCACGGAGATATGGCGCTCCCTGGCGGTGCTCGCCGGCCGCCGGGTGGAGGCGGGCAGCGAGGTGTTCCACTGGGTGAAGGCGGTGGCCACCGCCTTGCTGGCGGCGGTTATCGCCCGGCTCCTGTTCGCCCCCGCCGCGCCGCTTCTGGTGGTGCCGCTGGCGGTGCGGCTGGGGGCTGTGGCGGGGGGCGTCGCGGCCTTCGCGCTCATGCGCCGCTCGGTGTTCGCGGGCGTGCTGGTGGGTGAATTGCTGCTCGGCGCCGGCATCCTCTTCTTCGCGCGCTGAACCTTCAGCGATACTGGAAGAAGGCGGGCAGATCCTTGAGACGGGGGTGCTTGCGGTCCTTGTCCGACAGCACCGCGGACGCCGGCTCCACCGGCCAGGCGATGGCGATATCCGGGTCGTCCCAGGCCACGCCGCCGTCATCGGCGGGGCTGTAATAGTCAGTGACCTTGTAGACCACCTCGCAATTGTCCTCGAGGGTGCAGAAACCATGCAGGAAGCCCGGCGGCACCCACAATTGCGCGCCAGTGGCGGCGTCCAGTGTCACCGCCACATGGCGGCCGAAGGTGGGCGAGCCATGGCGGATGTCCACCGCCACGTCGAAGATGGCGCCGCGCACCACCCGCACAAGTTTGCCCTGGGCGGTGGGGGGCTTCTGGTAATGCAGGCCGCGCAGCGTCCCCTTCTGGGCGGAGAGGGAATGGTTGTCCTGCACGAACCCCATGTCCGCCACCTCGGCCCGGAACTCCCGGTCGGTCCAGGTCTGGCTGAAGAAGCCGCGATGGTCGCCGAACCGCTTCGGCGTCACCAGCTTCACATCGGGCACATCGAAGGTCTGAACATCCATTCCTGAGGTCCTCGTATGGCGGGCGAACCGCCTTTGCCGGTCCCTATAGCGCAAAGCCGCCGGCCTGTGTCCGCCTCTTTCCGCAAGGCGCGGATTGACAAAGGCGCGCGCGGCGCGGACAGTCTCCCCGTTCCGAGGGGGGCCCCAGAGCGGGGGCTGAGAGTGGGCGCGCGGCCCTGACCCTTGAACCTGATCCGGCTCATACCGGCGGAGGGACGGGAACCTGCTGCGCGCACACCACGCGCCGGCAGTGGCGAAAGCCGCACCCAATCTGCCCCAGGCGAGTCCGGATCCCGCGTTTCGATCAGGAATTCTGATCGCTCGTGTGCCAGAGAGGATGCGCCATGAACACAGCAGCCGATCCCAGCCAGTTGAGCACGGGCGGTCCCAAGGACGGTCCAAAAAGCGTCACCACCGGTCCCATCGTGGGCTCGCGCAAGGTCTATCTCGATGTTCCCGGCACCCCCGGCATGCGTGTGCCGGTGCGGGAGATCGCGCTTTCCGATCCCGCCGAGCCGCCGGTGCATGTCTATGATTCCTCGGGCCTTTATACCGAGTGCGCCCCCTCCATCGATCTTGATGCCGGTATCCATGGTCAGCGCGAGGCGTGGATTGCCAAGCGTGGCTTTGAGGCCATCGCCCCGCGGGAGGTGAAGCCCGAGGACAACGGCTTTGCGGGCGACCGGCTGGTGGCGGCCTGCCCGGCCGAGCGTACCGTGCGCCGCGCCGCGCCGGGCCAGATGGCGACGCAGTATGAGTTCGCCCGCGCCGGCATCATCACCGAGGAGATGGTATTCGCTGCCGCCCGCGAGAATCTCGGCCGCGCCGAGAAGCTGGAGCGGGCCGAGCAGGCGCTCCGCGACGGCGAGAGCTTCGGCGCGGAGATCCCGCCCTTCATCACTCCGGAATTCGTGCGCTCGGAGATCGCGCGCGGGCGCGCCATCATCCCCGCCAACATCAACCACACCGAGTTGGAGCCGATGATTATCGGCCGCAACTTCCTGGTGAAGATCAACGCCAATATCGGCAATTCCGCCGTCACCTCCTCCGCCGCCGAGGAAGTGGAGAAGATGGTGTGGTCGATCCGCTGGGGCGCGGACACGGTGATGGACCTCTCCACCGGCCGCAACATCCACAACATCCGCTCCTGGATCGTGCGCAACTCGCCGGTTCCGATCGGCACGGTTCCGATCTATCAGGCGCTGGAGAAGGTGGGCGGCGACCCGCTGAAGCTGGATTGGGAGGTGTTCAAGGATACCCTCATCGAGCAGGCCGAGCAGGGCATCGACTATTTCACCATCCATGCGGGCGTGCGCCTGGCTTATGTGCCGCTCACCGCGCGCCGCACCACCGGCATCGTCAGCCGCGGCGGCTCCATCATGGCGCGCTGGTGCCTGGCGGAGCATCGCGAATCGTTCCTCTACGAGCGGTTCGACGAGATCTGCGACATCATGCGGGCCTATGATGTCTCCTTCTCCTTGGGCGACGGCCTGCGCCCCGGCTCCATCGCGGATGCCAATGACGCTGCCCAGTTCGCCGAGCTGGAGACCCTTGGCGAGCTCGCCAAGATCGCCTGGGACAAGGGTTGCCAGGTGATGATCGAGGGCCCGGGCCATGTGCCCATGCACAAGATCAAGGCCAATATGGACAAGCAGCTCAAGGCCTGCGGCGAAGCGCCGTTCTACACCTTGGGCCCGCTCACCACCGACATCGCGCCGGGCTATGACCACATCACCTCCGGCATCGGCGCGGCCATGATCGGCTGGTTCGGCTGTGCCATGCTCTGCTATGTCACGCCCAAGGAGCATCTGGGCCTGCCGGACCGGGACGACGTGAAGACCGGCGTCATCACCTACAAGATTGCCGCCCACGCCGCCGACCTCGCCAAGGGCCACCCCGCCGCGCAGATCCGCGACGACGCGGTGAGCCGGGCGCGGTTCGATTTCCGCTGGCAGGACCAGTTCCACCTGGGCCTCGATCCGGACACGGCGCAGAAATTCCACGACGAGACCCTGCCCAAGGACGCGCACAAGGTGGCGCATTTCTGCTCCATGTGCGGGCCGAAATTCTGCTCCATGAAGATCACCCAGGAGCTGCGCGCCGAGGCCAAGCTGATGGAAGGCGCCGACCCGGCGCTGACCGCCGAGGCCGCCGCCGAGGGCATGCGGCAGAAGTCGCAGGAGTTCATGGCCGAGGGCGGCAAGCTCTATGTGAGTGCCGCCGAATAGGCGGCCCGCACGCCCGATTCTTCGAAGCCCGGCCGGTGTCCGCTCCGGCCGGGCTTTGTTTTTGCGGCTTCCGTGCTAATTTTGCCGTGCATCGCCCGCTCGCGCCACACCCGAGGCCAGTCGAAAGGCGCTGCCACCAACAAGTCAAGGCGGCGATCCCGCCGGCTGGGCAGGATGTCGTCCGCGCGGAGCAAGAGAGGGGACGCCGATAGGATTTCCGCCCCAGAGAATGGGGTTGAATTCGAATTGGGCTTTCGGCTAAGCCCGAAGGGTGAGCTTGTTCCTGGCTTTCTCAAGGCCGTGGCGGATGCTGCCATTTGCTGATCGAACTTGAAAGCGCGAACCGGAACATCGCACGCGAGATTGTGCGAGTTAGCGTTCCGAAAGCGCTACCCTTGTACAACCTGTTGGCTGTCATGATGAGGGCGGGTTGTCATGCAATTTATTCGTGGTGAATTGGCTTGGAAATCTCTGGCCGCCGCTCGATACACTCGGTGGAGTGAGAATATTGAGCGCTTCAAGGAAGCGCCAATTAGTATATTCCACAAACCTAAATTCACGATCGATGCAAAGAGTTCATTTTTTTGCATCGGCTCGTGCTTCGCGCGCAATATTGAAGAGCATTTGATTTATAGAGAGCGCGCCGTTCTCTCCAAGAAAATTGTCGCTCCCAAGAGCGAGGCGCCGGCGCGCCCCAATGGGTTTGTGAACAAATTCACGACCATGTCGATGGTGAATGAGCTGAAATGGGCTGTGTCGAAGCCTGTTATCAATAAGACCTTGTTTGAAGAGGGGCCCAATGGTTGGTCCGATTTGCAGCTTGGGCCTGGAATTCCGCCAGTTAGTCTTGAGCGCGCAATCGAGCGTCGGACATATTTGATTGAAGATTATTTTTCGCGCGTCCGGAATGCGTCCGTCGTTGTTGTCACGCTCGGGTTGAATGAGGTGTGGTGGGATAATAAGGCAAATTGCTATCTCAATTGCGCGCCGTCATTCACCTCGGTTCGTCGCGAGCGTGATCGCTACCGCTTGGTGATTACCGATGTGGCGCAGAGTGTTGCCGACCTGGAGGAAATGCGCTGGCTGATCAAGAGCATGAATCGCCATGCCCGTCTCATCGTGACCGTTTCGCCGGTCCCGATGAGCGAGACGTTTTCCGGGCAGGATGTTGCTATCGCCAATATGCGGTCAAAAAGTACATTGCGCGTCGCCGCTGAACAATTTGCGGCGTTGCACCCCGATGTGGACTATTTCCCCAGCTACGATATCGTCTCGCTCGCGCCGCGAAATCTGGCGTATGGGGTCGACTGCCTTCATGTTTCCAACGCGGTTGTTGGCGAAATCATGAGGCTTTTTCTTTCCCTGTATGTTGGAATCGATACGGCTCCGCCCGCCTTTACCGAGCTGGGCTATCTGGCTGCAAATCCCGACGTCGACGAGGCGGTTCGGCGCGGCGAATACGAATCCGGCTTCGAGCATTGGCGGCGCTATGGGAAGGCTGAGGGGCGGCCATTGATGCCGGCTGAGGGGCCGACCGAGCTGATGATTGCTGCCGGTGCCGTATAGGGCGCGGCCCTCGTGCGCGATCAGCGGGGCGGAGCTTTCTGGAACCGCCATTCAGGACCGACGTAAGTTCCGCTGATCGCGAAAACCCGCTCCTGCCGATGTGGTGGGCGCGGCAAGGGGTGTCCTGCTGCGTTTTCTCGCGAAGTTCAGCGAAGCGTCGGGATATCAAGAGCCGGCACCGCGCAGAGGAGCTTGCGCAACCTCTTTTCCGGGCCTCTTGCTGAGGGCGGCCTGGAATGTTGCGGCCGGCGTTCGGCCGCCATGGGTGGGAAACATGGCCGTGGGGCAGGCCTTGGGTGTTTCTCCTCGTCCTGCCCCCCTCTTGAGCGCGGCAGCCCCGCCGCTGAGGCCCCCGACAAGCCTTAGAAGTTGCCTTTGTGCGTCGCCAAAGGCTCATAAGTCCTGTCGACGGGCGCGCTGCGAAGCCCGCTGGCTGTTGTCCTGGACGTCACGCCACCTCGGCCGGCC
Source organism: Xanthobacter sp. NM-59 (assembly GCF_021401125.1). Taxonomy (GTDB): domain Bacteria; phylum Pseudomonadota; class Alphaproteobacteria; order Rhizobiales; family Xanthobacteraceae; genus Xanthobacter. Next base: position 223,867 of record NZ_JACBFQ010000005.1, on the reverse strand, counting down.
GCTTGCTGGGCGGGGCCATGAAGGCGGGGGAGACGGGGTCGATGACCGTGCGGGCCAGGATGGCGTCGATCTCCGCCTTGGTGTCGGCGTCGATGTGGAAGCCCGCCACCTCGCCCACCGGATCGAGCTGGCCGGGATGGCGCGCACCCCACAAGGCGATGGTCGGCCCCTGGTCCAGCACCCAGCGCACCGCCAGAGCCAGCACCGATTTGCCATAGCGCGTCTTGGCGAGCGCCTTCAGCTCCTCCACCGCCTGGAGATAGTGGGGGAAGCGGGGCGCGTTGAACTTGGGGTCTACCTTGCGCAGGTCGTCGCCCTCGAAGGTGGTGGTGGGGGTCATGCGGCCGGAGAGCAGGCCCCGGCACAGGGCGCCATAGCTCAGCACCGTGAGCCCCGTGCGCGCCGCATAGGGCAGCACGTCCGCCTCGATCTCCCGCTCGAACAGATTGTAGGGCGGCTGCACCGCGTCGAGGGGCGCGACGGCGCGGAAGGCGTCCATCTGTGCGGGCGAATAATTGGAGACGCCGACGGCGCGGATCTTCCCTTCGCGCTTCAGCTCCGCCAGCGTCCGCGCGGTCTCCTCGAACGGGGTTTCGAGGTCGGGCCAGTGGACCTGATAGAGGTCGATGGCATCGGTTTTCAGCCGGCGCAGAGAGTCCTCGATCTCCTGGCGCAGGCGGGCCGGGCGGCTGTCGCGGAACACCTTGCCGTCCTTCCAGGCGAGGCCCACCTTGGTGGCGATCTGCACCTTCTCGCGCAGCCCGCCCGCCAGGGCCTTGCCTACGATCTCCTCGGAATGGCCGAAGCCGTAGACGGGGGCGGTGTCGATCAGCGTGATGCCCCGCTCCACGGCGGTGCGGATGGTGGCGATGGCGTCCTTCTCGTCCGATCCGCCCCACATCCAGCCGCCAATGGCCCAGGTGCCGAGGCCGATGCGGGACGTCTTGATGCCGGACGTGCCGATTTCGATCTGTTCCATGGGATGTTCCTTATGGACGGTCAGGCCTGCCCGGAATCGCGGGCGGCGAGGTGGCCGATGGCGGACCAGTCCTGGTCCGCGCCGCCCTGGGCGAGGAGGGTGATGAAGCGGTCGCGCAACAGGCTGGCCAGCGGCAGGGGCACTTCCAGCGCCTCGGCGGCGGACAAAGCGAGCTTCACGTCCTTGAGGCCGAGCGGGGCGGCAAAACCCACCGGATGGTCGCCGGGCTCAGCCAGCATGCGGCCGTAATTCTTGTAAACCGGCGCGCCGAACAAAGTGGAGGTGAGCAGCTCCAGATATTGCGTCTTGTCGATGCCGGCCTTGCCCACCAGAGCAAAGGCTTCGCCCAAGGATTCGATGACGCAGGCGATGAGGAAATTGCCGGAAAGCTTCACCAGGTTGGCGCGGGAAGGCGTCTGCGACACCTCGAAGGTGCGCTGGCCCACCGCCTCGAACAGCGGCCGGGCATGGGCGATGGCCGCCGCTTCACCGGCCGCGACCACGAACAGATTGCCCGCCGCCGCCACATCCGGCCGCCCGAACACGGGGGCGGACACATAAAGCTGGCCAGCGTCCGCGTGGGCGGCGGCGAGGCGCTCCGACAGCTCGACGGAAATGGTGCTGGCGGACACGTGCAGCGCGCCCTTGGGCAGGCTGGCAATGATGCCGCCGGCGCCGAACGCCACCTCTTCCACCGCCGCGTCGTTCGACAGCATGGTGATGACGGCCTCGCCGCCGCAGGCCTGCGCCACGCTTTCCGCGCGCAGGGCGCCTTCCGCCACCAAAGCGTCTGCGCGGGCAGGGGTGCGGTTATAGACAGTGACGGCGTGTTCGGCCTTCAGCAGGTTCCGCGCCATGCCGGAACCCATATGGCCCAATCCGATGAACCCGACTTTCATGGAAATCTCCTCTTTGGGAGAAGAATCCGGCGGCGCCAGAGTCGCCCTCCGGATCGAATGCTTGCGCACCATGGGCCGGGGCTATTAATCTTTCAAATGGAATATCGAGATGGCATTTATCTCGATGTTGAATGAATGGCCGGGGCGGGTGGCGCATCATGGAATTGCGGCAGCTTCAGCATTTCATTGCCGTAGCGGAAGAGGGGCATTTCACCCGCGCGGCCCGGCGGGTGAACATCGTGCAATCGGCTTTGTCCAATTCGGTGCGGGCGCTGGAGGAGGAGCTGGGCGCGCAGCTCTTCGTGCGCACCACCCGCCAGGTGCGCCTGACCGCTGCCGGGCGGGTGCTTCTGGACAAGGCCCGGCCCGTGCTGGCGGCGGCGCGCGAGGCGCGCGAAGCGGTGGCCGCCGTGGCGGGGCTGGAGCGCGGGTCGCTCGCCATCGGCACGGTGCAGAGCCTGCCGGCCTTTCTCGACCTGCCGGCGCTCCTGGCGCGCTTCCACGCCTCCTTTCCCGCCATCGAGGTGCGGCTGTGCCAGGGCGGCACCGATCAGCTCCTGGAGAAGGTGCGGGCGGGAGAGCTCGACCTTGCCATGCTACCTTTGTGCCGCGCCCCGGTGGACATCGCGACCACCCTCATCGCCTGCGAGGCGCTGGTGCTGGTGTGCCCCAAGGGCCATCGCCTGACGCGCCGGCCCGAGGTGACACTGGCGGATCTGGCGGATGAGCCGTTCGTGGATTTCGAGCCGGGATGGGGCACGCGGGGGGTGGTGGATCGCGGCTTTGCGGACGCGGGCGTGGAGCGGCGGCTCGCGTTCGAGGTGAGCGATCTTGAAACCCTGCTGGCGTTGGTGGCGCGGGGGCTGGGGGTTGCTCTGGTGCCGGAGGCCATCGCGCGCACGCGGGCTCCGGCCCTGGCCGTGGTGGAGCTGGCTTCCCCGGAATTGTGCTGGGAGTTGGTGGTCGCCCATATGGGCGCCGGCCCGGCCTTCGAGAAGGACCGCCGCGCAGCCTTGGATGGCGCCGCGCGGGCCTTTCTCGATCTGCTGGTGACGCCGGATCTTGCCGAGCCGGCGGAGAGCCAGCCGGCTTGAGCGCGTCGCGTCCCGCCCTCAGCGCACCGGGGCGGCGAGGGCGTCGCGCAGCAGCAAAGCGATGTGGCGGGCCTTGCGACCGGTGCCATGCTCGATCTGGTGGCGGCAGGAAAAGCCGTTGGCGATCAAGGGCGTGTCCGCCGCCGCATCGCGCACGGAGGGCAGAAGCTTCAGCTCCGCCATCTTCATGGAGGCGTCATAGTGCTCGGCCTCCAGGCCGAAGCTGCCGGCCATGCCGCAGCAGCTCGTTTCCACGATGTCATAGGAGAAGCCGGGAAGCCAGGAGAGCACCTTGCGGGTCGCCTTCATCACCCCGAACGCCTTCTGGTGGCAGTGGCCATGCAACAGGGCCTTGGGCAGGTCGAGCTCCTTCAGCTCCAGCCGAAGACGCTTGTTCTGGTGCTCACGGGAGAGGAATTCTTCCAGCAAATAGAGCTGTTTGCCCAGATCCCCCACCTCCGGGCCGAGGCCCAGGCTGTAGAGTTCGTCTCGCAGCGAGAGCAGGCAGGAGGGTTCGAGGCCGATGATGGGCGTCTTGGCGGCGATCTCGTCCTTGAAGGCGGCGAGCACGCGCTGGGCCTCCCCGCGCGCTTTGTCCACCATGCCGGTGGTGAGATAGGTGCGCCCGCAGCACAAGGGCCGGTTCGGCTCCGGATCCGTCGGGGAGGGGCGGGCCATGCGCACCCGATAGCCGGCGGTTTCCAGCACCGTCTGGGCCGCTTCCGCGATGTCCGGATCGAAATGATGGCAGAAGGTGTCCACGAACAGGATCACCTCCCTGCGCGGCGCCGCCTCGGGCGCCAGGGTCGGGGCGGGGGAGAAGGGCTTGGCCGTGGGCTCGGGAATGGGCCGGCGGGCGGTGATGCCGAGCCACTTTTCGGCCACCCGCGCGGCGAGCCGCCAGCGATTGCGCAGGCGAATGGCGGCGCGCAGCAGGCGGCGATGGCGCCCGGTCCATTCCGGCACGCCGCCGAACAGGCGGGTGCGGGTGGGTACGCCTTTGATTTCATGACGCTGGGCGAGGTATTCCGTTTTGATGAGCGTCATGTCCACGGCGCTCGGGCATTCCTTCTTGCAGGCCTTGCATGACACGCACAGGTCCATGGCGGCGTCCAGCCGCGGGTCGGCAAAGGCCTCCGCATCGGAGCCGTCATTGAGCGCGGCCTTGAAGGCGGCCACCCGCGCCTCGGTGGAATGGGCCTTGTCGCCGGTGATGCGGTAGGAAGGGCACATCACCCCTTTGCCGGTATTCTGACAATCCCGGCTGTGCATGCACACGGCCACCGCCTTCGCATAATTCCCGCCGGTTGCGGGGATTCCGGAATAGGCGTCGCCGATGCCGTAGGTGTCGTAAGCCGACCAGTCGAGAAAGGTTTTCATGCGCAGGGCTCCTGCCCCGCGCACATGCAAGAGTTGCGCCTTCAGGTCCGGCGTGCGTCTCAGACCGGCGGCGGCGATCCCTCGTCCAGCCCCAGGCCGGCGATGATCTCGAAGGAGCGCAGGCGCAGGATGGGGTCGAAGATGTCAGAGACCACCATCACCTCGTCCACCCCGGTTTCCGCGATGAAGGTGGCGAGGCCCGAGCGCACCGTTTCGGGCGAGCCGACCACCGAGCAGGCGAGCATGCGCTGGGCCTGGGCCTTCTCCGCCGGGGTCCAATAGGTCTCGATGTCGTCGATGGGCGGCAGGCTCAGACCCCGCGCGCCGCGGAAGATATTGGCGAACGACATCTGCTGGGTGGTGGCGAGGCGGATGGCCTGTGCATCGGTTTCCGCCGCGATCACGTTGATGCCGGCCATGGCGTGGGGTTTGTCCAGCATCGCCGAGGGCTTGAAGCGGGTGCGGTAGACGTGGAGCGCCTCCATCAGCTGGGCCGGCGCGAAATGGGAGGCGAAGGCGTAAGGCAGCCCCAGTTCCGCCGCCAGATGCGCGCCGAAGGTGGAGGAGCCGAGAATCCACAAGGGCACGTCCACCCCGGCCGCCGGCACGGCCTGGAGCGTCTGGCCGGGCTGCACAGGCTGGAAATAGGCCTGGAGCTCCAGCACGTCCTGGGGGAAGCGGTCGGCGTCCGCGTGCGTGCGGCGCAGGGCACGGAAGGTGAGCTGGTCGGTGCCGGGCGCGCGCCCGAGCCCGAGATCAATGCGGCCGGGAAAGAGGCGGGCCAGGGTGCCGAACTGCTCGGCCACCACCATGGGGGAATGGTTGGGCAGCATGATGCCGCCGGCCCCGACCCGGATGCGGGAGGTGCCGGCCGCGATATGGCCGATGACCACCGCCGTGGCGGCGGAGGCGATGCCCGGCATGTTGTGATGCTCGGCCACCCAGAAGCGGCGATAGCCCCAGCGCTCGGCATGGGCGGCAAGGTCGCGGGCATTGTCGAGCGCCGCGCGGGCGTCCGCGTTTACGGTCACCCGGACGAGATCCAGGATCGAGAAAGCCGTCATGAGAAATCCCGAGTTTGGCCGTGTCCGGCCGCGCCGCCCCCTCGCGCTGGTCCTCATGTAGGGGCCGCGCGGCCATCGGCAAGGGCGGCGCAGCCATCGGCAAGGGCGGCGCAGCCATTCGCAACGGTGGCGCAGCCACGAGCAGGGGCGGCGCGGGCGCTCTTCGCCTGTATGCAGGGGCTGTACAAAGCTCCGGCGCAAGGGCACCTTGCCGGCGACGTTGCCGCTGGCAGAAGGCCTGCAACTGGTCCGCTCGGTATCGCGTCGCTCTTCCGGTGGCCGCTGCGATTCGGCCTGCATCTTGCCGCAGCGGGCCGGGTGCGGGTGGCGAGGGCCGGCCGCTCGAAGCCGCATCCGCTCAAGGAGTTCGAGATGTCCACCAGCCGATCCGAAACGCCTGCCGAGACCCTTTCGCCCGCGGACCTCCTGGCCGCCCGCTATGGCGCCGACGAGGCGCCGGCCAAGCTGATCCTGAATGACACCATCGCGGCCCTGATCTCGCACCGCACCGTGCGCGCCTATTCCGACCGGCCATTGCCGGATGGACTGGTGGAAACGCTGGTGGCGGCGGCCCAGTCGGCGCCCTCGTCCTCCAACCTCCAGACTTTCAGCGTGGTTTCCGTGCAAAATCCGGAGACCCGCGCGGCCTTGTCCGAGGTGACCGGCGGACAGAAGCATGTCATCGCGGCGCCCCTGATGCTGGTGTGGCTGGCGGACCTCTCGCGGCTGGAAACCCTCGGCCGCCGAAATGACACGCCCACCACCGGGCTCGATTTTCTTGAGAGCTATGTCGTCGCCGTCATCGATGCCGCGCTGGCGGCGCAGAATGCGGTGGTGGCGCTGGAATCCCTGGGGCTCGGCTGCGTCTATATCGGCGCGCTGCGCAACAAGCCGCAGGAGGTGGCGCGGCTGCTGGGCCTGCCGCCCAATGTGATGGGCGTATTCGGCATGTGCATCGGCTATCCCGACCCCGAGCGGCCAGCTGACGTGAAGCCGCGCCTCTCGCAGAAGCTGGTGCTCCACAAGGAGCGCTATGATGCGAGCCTGCCACAGGAGCCCATCGATCATTACGAGGCGACCATGAAGGGCTTCCAGCATGGCCAGGGCATGGCCGAGGTGGGCTGGGTGAGCACCGCGCTGGCCCGTGTGAAGGCGCCGGAATCCCTCACCGGACGCGATCAGCTGGGCACGGTGCTGAAGTCCTTGGGTTTCCCCCTGCTCTGATGGGGGTGCGGGCGGCGTCCTTCGGGCGCTGCTCGTCGCGCCCCCGCTCGTCGCGCCCCACTGGTCGCCGTCCTATGAGGGCGATGCAGGGCAGGGGATGGTGCCGCGTGTCCGAATCGAACGGACGACCTACCGCTTACAAGGCGGTTGCTCTACCTGCTGAGCTAACGCGGCCCATGGACCTTTCGTGCCGGCGCTTTGTGGCTTTGTGAGAGCCGTTGTCGCGCTGGCGGAAGGCGTTCGCCCGCAGCCCCGGTGCAGTCCGGAGGCTGTACGCCCTGGGCGAAGCTATCCCCTGAAGCGGGCCCGCGCGTCAAGCCGGCTTATACCGGCCCGTTCGCTCGCGCGCCGCGGCTGGGACCCCAAAAAAAGCGGCCCCGCGTCATGCGGGGCCGTCCCGGGAGGGGCGCGGCTGAAGAGGCCGCGCCAGAGGTTGGTGGCGAGCGCCCGTCGTAAAGGGCGCTCAATGCCAGTGATCGATGTTGCGGTCCTTCGTCTCCGGCACGAACAGAAGACCGATGACGAAGGTCATCAACGCAATCACGATCGGATACCAGAGACCAAAATAGATGTCTCCGGTGGCCGCGACCATGGCAAAAGACGTCGCAGGCAGAAGTCCGCCGAACCAGCCATTGCCGATGTGATAGGGCAGCGACATGGAGGTGTAGCGGATGCGCGCCGGGAACAATTCCACCAGCGCCGCCGCGATGGGCCCGTACACCATGGTGACGAACAGCACCAGGATGAACAAAAGCCCGATCACCGCCGCCACCTGCGGGCGGAAGATGTCGAACGGGTGGGACATCTTCACCACCTCATTGTTGGCGCCGGCCTTGGGGTAGCCGGCCTCCTGCAATGCGGCGCCGGCATTCTTGGCGAAGTCCGGCCCGAACGGCACGCTGAGCCCATCCACCTTGAGCTCGACCGGGGCACCGGGCGTGCCGGGGACGCTGCTGTATTTCACGCCCGCTTTGGCGAGGAAGTCGCGCGCCAGGTCGCAGGGCTGGTTGTAGACCCGCGTGCCCACCGGATTGAAGAGCGAGCCGCAGCCGGCCGGGTCCGCCACCACCGTCACCCGCACATTCTGCACCGCCTTCTCAAGGGGCGGGTTGGCATAGGTGGTGATGAGGTTGAACAGCGGGAAATAGCTCGCCGCCGCGATCAGGCAACCGGCCAGGATGATGGGCTTGCGCCCGATCTTGTCCGACAGCCAGCCGAAGAAGACGAAGAAGCCCGTGCCGAACACCAGCGACCAGGCGATCAGCAGGTTTGAGGTATAGCCGTCCACCTTCAGGATCGATTGCAGGAAGAACAGCGCGTAGAACTGGCCCGTGTACCAGACCACACCCTGGCCGGCGACGAGGCCGAACAGGGCGATCAGCACGACCTTCATGTTGCCCCAGTGCCCGAATGCCTCGGAAATGGGGGCCTTGGAGGTGGTGCCTTCTTCCTTCATCCGCTTGAAGGTGGGTGATTCGGAAAGCTGGAGGCGGATCCACACCGAGATACCCAACAGCAGCACCGACACCAGGAACGGCACGCGCCAGCCCCAGGTGCGGAACGCTTCCTCGCCCGTGAGCGTGCGCGTCACCAGGATGACGATCAGGGACAGGAACAGGCCAAGGGTCGCGGTGGTCTGGATCCAGGACGTGTAGAAGCCGCGCCGTCCGTGGGGTGCGTGCTCGGCCACATAAGTTGCCGCGCCGCCATATTCGCCACCGAGCGCCAGGCCCTGCAGCAGCCGCAGGCCGACCAGGATGATGGGCGCCAGAATGCCGATGGCCGCCGCATTGGGCAAAATACCCACCAGGAAGGTGGACAGGCCCATGATGAGAATGGTGATGAGGAAGGTGTATTTGCGCCCGACAAGGTCACCCAGCCGGCCGAAGACCAATGCCCCGAACGGGCGCACAAGAAAGCCCGCGGCGAAGGCCAGCAACGCGAAGATATCGCGGGTGGCTGGTGGATAGGCGGAAAAGAACTGGGCGCCGATGATGGCCGCAAGCGAGCCGTAAAGATAAAAATCGTACCATTCGAAGACTGTGCCGAGGGATGAGGCGAAGATGACCCGCTTCTCCTCCCGCGTCATGGGGCGAGGGGCTGCTGCCTCCCGCGCGGTTGTCACGCTCATGGACATGTCCTCCCACGTCGAGGCCCCTGCCGCCCTTGGGCGGTGGAGCTGAGCCAGGCTTGGTCCCTGCCATGGCGTGGGCCGCGGGGGAGGACTTGGGCGAGCCGCAGCGCGCGCGGCCATGCTCAGCGGCATGCGCCGACGTCAGGCGGTGGACAGGCGTTCCTCCTTCGGCTCGCGGGCCGCCTCTTGAAGCGGGCGGTAAGGCAGAGCTGGGCGCTCACGCGCCCGCCGGTATTGTGACGGGGATGGTGGGGTGCGACGATAGTCTATTAGTCTTAGGTGCAATGCCGCAAGGTGAGTTGCGGCGGTAGCGCAATGGCGCCTTGCACGAAAAACGCGGCTCAGCCCCGCTTCAGAGCGTGGCGGGCCACCCCCAGAGAGAGCGCGGCGGCGTTGGAGACGTTGAGGCTCTTGATGGCGCCCGGCAGGTCGATTCGCGCCAGCACATCACAGGTTTCGCGCGTGAGCTGTCGCAGCCCCTTGCCCTCGGCGCCGAGCACCAGTGCGAGCGGCGCGCGCAGGGGGGTATCCTCCAAATCGGCGGCGCCCTCGCTGTCGAGGCCCACCACCAGCATGCCGTTGTCCTTCAGCTCGTTGAGGGCGCGGGCGAGGTTCTGCACCAGGCAGATGGGCACATGCTCCAGCCCGCCGGAGGCGCTTTTGGCCAGAACGCCCGTGGCCGCCGGGCTGTGGCGCGCGGTGGTGACGATGGCGCTCACCGCGAAGGCGGCGGCGGACCGCACGATGGCGCCCACATTGTGCGGATCGGTGATCTGGTCGAGCACCAGCACGAGATCGGTCTTGGCAATGTCCTTGAGCGCGGGGGAGGGCAGGTGGTCCACCTCCGCCAGCAGGCCCTGGTGCACCGCGTCCGCGCCCACCAGCTTGTCGATGTCCGACGGGCGCACCAGCTCGGGCGTCACCGGCAGGGCGAGGCCGGCTTCCTCGATGCGGTGAACGGCATTTTCCGTCGCCAGGATCTTGCGGAAGCGACGCTGGGGATTCGCCAGCGCCTCCGCCACCGTGTGCCAGCCGTAAAGCAGCGCGACGTCATCCTCGCCCGCCCAGGCGGGAGCGCCGCCCTTGCCGGGATGGCGCGGGCGTCCGCCCGCTGCGCCGAAGCTCTTGCCGCCAAAGGGGCGCCGGGGACCGCCGGCGCGCGGCGGCTTATGGGGAGGACGATCGGACATGGTCGAGGCTTTGTCAGAGCCGACGCCCCGACGCAAGAGGGAGAAGGCCCCGCAACGTCCGCGAGACGGCCGCCAACAGCCGCGTCATCCACAGCTCGATTGTCCTGCTGCGCTTTTGCGGTTGACTTGAGCGAGGTCGCCTTACATAAACCCGGTCCTCAGCCGGCGCCCGACACGTTCGCGTCGCTGGCTGACGGTTCGGAACACCTGAGATTCGCTTGCGTATCGAATGGGGCCGGGCCGTGATGACCCGCCCGCATAGGGCGGTCACGACGACGGGCCGTCGTATGGAGGGGTGCCCGAGTGGTTAAAGGGGACGGACTGTAAATCCGTTGGCTCTGCCTACGTTGGTTCGAATCCAACCCCCTCCACCACCCGTCGTCGCGGCGGCCGGAAACGGCCGCCATCGCTCGCAAGAGCATTCAATTTCCCACACGCGCTGCTGAGTGCGCCGGGTGGGCCGACAGGCCTGCCGGGCTTGAGGCGATGTGTCGCGCGGCGCGCATCGGCCGGTGGGGCTGCGTGGTGTCCAAATGCGCTTCCTGACGGGCGCTGGGAAGTTACCCCCAGGCTTGTATGCTGTGTCTTCCGCCGCGGCGATGCGCGTGTTATGGCTCACCACGAGGCGGGTGTAGCTCAATGGTAGAGCAGCAGCCTTCCAAGCTGAATACGAGGGTTCGATTCCCTTCACCCGCTCCAATCTCCACGCGATTCGCACGCAGGGCGCCGGCCACCTGAAGCACGGGTCTTGCATCCGCGCGCGAAACCACCTATCCCACGGCGGCTTTTTTTGCGGCCCGTGCGGGCGCCCGACCGACTGAGAGAAAACGATGGCCAAAGAGAAGTTCAACCGTTCGAAGCCGCACTGCAACATCGGCACCATTGGTCACGTCGACCACGGCAAGACCTCGCTGACCGCGGCGATCACCAAGATCCTGGCCGAGACCGGCGGCGCCACCTTCACCGCCTACGACCAGATCGATAAGGCGCCGGAAGAGAAGGCGCGCGGCATCACCATCTCGACCGCTCACGTCGAGTACGAGACCCAGAACCGCCATTATGCGCACGTCGACTGCCCCGGGCACGCCGACTATGTGAAGAACATGATCACCGGCGCGGCGCAGATGGACGGCGCCATCCTGGTGGTGTCCGCTGCTGACGGCCCGATGCCCCAGACCCGTGAGCACATCCTGCTCGCCCGTCAGGTCGGCGTTCCGGCCCTGGTGGTGTTCCTCAACAAGTGCGACATGGTCGACGATCCGGAGCTGCTCGAGCTCGTCGAGATGGAAGTGCGTGAGCTTCTGTCCAAGTACGACTTCCCCGGCGACGATATCCCGATCGTCCGCGGCTCGGCCCTCGTGGCCCTTGAGAACGGCGACCCCGTGCTCGGCCGTGACGCCGTCCTGGAGCTCATGACCCAGGTCGACGCCTACATCCCGCAGCCGGAGCGTCCGGTTGACCTGCCGTTCCTGATGCCCATCGAGGACGTCTTCTCCATCTCCGGCCGCGGCACCGTGGTGACCGGTCGCGTGGAGCGCGGCATCATCAAGGTCGGCGAGGAAGTGGAAATCGTCGGCATCCGTCCGACCGTGAAGACCACGGTGACTGGCGTCGAAATGTTCCGCAAGCTGCTCGACCAGGGTCAGGCTGGTGACAACGTTGGCATCCTGCTGCGCGGCACCAAGCGTGAGGACGTGGAGCGCGGCCAGGTCGTGTGCAAGCCCGGCTCGGTGAAGCCCCACACCAAGTTCAAGGCCGAAGCCTACATCCTGACCAAGGAAGAGGGCGGCCGTCACACTCCGTTCTTCACCAATTATCGCCCGCAGTTCTACTTCCGCACCACGGACGTGACCGGCGTGTGCACGCTGCCGGAAGGCACCGAAATGGTGATGCCCGGTGACAACGTGTCGATGGACGTGGCGCTGATCGTTCCGATCGCCATGGAAGAGAAGCTGCGCTTCGCCATCCGCGAAGGCGGCCGCACCGTCGGCGCCGGCGTGGTTGCCTCCATCATCGAGTGATGATGGGGGATGGACCTTGTGTCCATCTCAAGAGTTCGGAAGGGGCGGTGCTTCGGCGCCGCCCTTTCTTTTGCGTGTGTCTTTGTGCTCCGGCTTTTGGTGCCATCCTGCTCCCCTCGTCGTCGGTGCAGGGGAAGGAGCCGTGCCCAGTCCGGCCGCCTTGCGAAGGGTGTGGCTGCAAAGGCGCGCCGGGCTATCGGGGCCCCGACGGTCGCTGCGTGCGTTTCAGGAAATTCGACCGGGTCGTGCGGGGGATCCGCGGACGACCCGTTGTGTCTTCGAGAATGCCCTGGGGACCAGCGCGAATCAGGACTGTGCGGGTCCAGGCAAGCCGTATGGTTCGCACACGGAGCCCAAGGACGGCGGCAAGCCGGAACCGTGAGCCATTCAACTTTCAACGCCGATGGGCTGGGGACGACACCATTGCAGGTGCGCGATCCCCTTTACAGATGCCCCGCATGCCTCTACACACACGCCACCGATGCGCTGGGTCGCTTCCCGGCGCGGCGGGCTTTACCCTCGGATGCCGCGCGCCCAATGCTTCAAGCAGGTCGGCTGCGCCATGCGGGGCGAGGCCTAGGAGTGTAGCTCAACTGGTTAGAGCACCGGTCTCCAAAACCGGGGGTTGGGGGTTCGAGTCCCTCCACTCCTGCCAGCTTCCGCCACCGGGCGGGGCGGCAGGGTCAAAAGCGGCGGTTCGGGATGGGGTCGGCGCGAGGGGCGCTTCAGCCCGCGCTTTGAGCATCCCATATCAACCCGGCTCGGTTCAGCGCTCGCACCCTTCCGGAAAGGGCTAAGGCGGGCTATTTGAGTTTCCGGCGGCGGCGCGCGCAATCGGGCGCGGGGCGTCCTCGAACAAGGAGAGGTGGCGGTCACCGGGAGCTTTTCCCAAAGGGCCGCCGTGTCACGCATGGCGAAGAACAGTCCTGTCGAGTTCTTTCAACAGGTCCGCGCCGAAACGGCGAAGGTCACCTGGCCGACCCGGCGCGAGACTCTGATCACCACGGCCATGGTGTTCGTGATGGTGTTCCTCGCCGCCATCTTCTTCTTCGTCGCCGATCAGGTCATCCGGTTCGGCGTGTCCACCCTGCTCACCATCGGGCACTGAGGCGGCGGGAAGGGTTCCATGGCAAAACGTTGGTACATCGTCCACGCCTATTCCAACTTCGAGAAGAAGGTGGCCGATTCGATTCGCGAGCAGGCGGAGCAGCGCGGCCTGACCGATCTGTTCGATGAGATTCTGGTGCCGACCGAGAAGGTCGTCGAAGTGCGTCGCGGCCGGAAGGTCGATGCCGAACGCAAGTTCTTCCCCGGCTACGTGCTGGTGAAGATGGACCTGACGGACGAGGCATTCCACCTCATCAAGAACACCCCGAAGGTGACCGGCTTCCTGGGCGCCGACAACAAGCCGATGCCGATTTCCGAATCGGAGGCCATGCGCATCCTGCAGCAGGTCCAGGAAGGCATCGAGCGTCCCAAACCCTCCGTGTCGTTCGAAGTGGGCGAGACGGTGAAGGTGTCCGACGGGCCGTTTGCCTCCTTCAATGGCATTGTCGAGGAAGTGGACGACACTCGCTCCCGCCTCAAGGTTGCCGTGTCGATCTTCGGCCGCGCGACCCCGGTGGAGCTGGAGTTCAATCAGGTCGAGAAGGTCTGACGGCTTTCTTCGATCCCTTTCCGACGTGGAGGAGGCGCGGGCGACCGCGCCTTTTCTTTTGCCCGCACGGTTGGGTCCATTTTCTGCATGGTGCGCGTCTCGGGCGCCCCCTAGCGTGCCTTCGGGCGGCCAGCTCCTCCGCACATGGTCGCTTCCGGAGGCTTGGATATGAAGAGGGTTGTTTTGGCGCTGGCCATCGCCGGCGGCACCATGTTCGCGTCGTCGAGCTTCGCGCAGGAACAGGTCATCCAGTACTGCAAGCCGGATATCGAGCGCCTGTGCCCCACCGTTCCGCCCGGTGAGGGGCGCCTGCTGAAATGTTTGAAAGCCCATGGCGAGCAGATTTCCGTGGGCTGCGCGAAGGCGCTGCAGAAGCTGAAGGGCTGAGGCACCCGCGCCCCGCTTTCTTGCCAGCGGCGGCGCGAAAATGCACGGGTGGGGGGCCGCAGGGCCTTCCCCCGCGGCGGCGTATCATGTAGATGACCTCAGCACTCGGCTGCCGAGTGCATCCATACGCGGGAGGCGTGCCCGGTTCGCCAGCCGGAATTCGCCCGCCGAACCGCGGTCCTCAGTCCGCACGCCCGTGATCTACCGATCGCGTCGGCGTGCATTGGCATCTTCGGCCGGCTGCCGAAATGCCGGGGAGTTTTTTGATGGCGAAGAAAATCGCAGGTTACATCAAGCTGCAGGTGCCCGCCGGCAGCGCCAATCCGGCGCCGCCCATCGGCCCCGCGCTCGGTCAGCGCGGCTTGAACATCATGGAGTTCTGCAAGGCGTTCAACGCCCAGACCGGCCAGCTCGAAAAGGGCATGCCGATCCCGGTGGTGATCACCGCCTACCAGGACCGCTCCTTCACCTTCGAGCTGAAGACCCCCCCGGTCTCCTACTTCCTGAAGAAGGCCGCCGGCCTCGACACGAAGAAGAAGCCCGGCACCGGCTCCAAGACGCCCGGCAAGGGCGGCTTCGTCGGCAAGGTCACGCGCGCCCAGATGGCCGAGATCGCCGAGAAGAAGATGAAGGATCTGAACTGCGACACCGTTGAGGCGGCCGTTCAGATGATCGAAGGCTCGGCCCGTTCCATGGGCCTTGAGGTTCAGGGGTGAGCGTCATGGCGAAGGAAGGTAAGCGCATCCGCGCCGCCCACGAGGGCATCGACCCCACCAAGCTCTACGCCCTGGATGAGGCCCTGGCCCTCCTGAAGGAGCGTGCCACCGCCAAGTTCGACGAGACCATCGAGGTCGCGATGAACCTGGGTGTGGATCCCCGCCATGCGGACCAGATGGTTCGCGGCGTCTGCAACCTGCCCAACGGCTCCGGCCGCACGGTGCGCGTTGCCGTGTTCGCCCGCGGCGCCAAGGCTGACGAAGCCAAGGCTGCCGGCGCGGACATCGTGGGCGCCGAGGATCTCCTGGAGACCATCCAGGGCGGCAAGATCGACTTCGATCGCTGCATCGCGACCCCCGATCTGATGCCGCTGGTCGGTCGTCTCGGTAAGGTGCTGGGCCCGCGCGGCCTGATGCCGAACCCGAAGGTCGGTACCGTCACCATGGACGTGAAGGGCGCCGTGGCCGCCGCCAAGGGCGGCGCCGTGGAGTTCCGCGTTGAGAAGGCGGGCATCATCCACGCCGGCGTCGGCAAGGCGTCGTTCTCGGCCGAAAAGCTCGCCGAGAACATCCGCGCCTTCGCGGACGCCGTAGTGAAGGCGAAGCCCGCGGGCGCAAAGGGCACCTATGTCCAGCGCATCGCGGTCTCCTCCACCATGGGGCCGGGCCTCAAGGTGGAGCCGGGCTCCGTCGTCAGCGCCTGATCCCAGGCTCATGCAGCTCTGCAGGACCGCGGCGGGATCCCTCGCCGCGGTCTTGTCGTTTTAAATGCACGAAGGGCGTGACAAGTCGTCCTTAACGCATTATATGAGCTCCTTCCCGATGGGTCGTTCCGCGGGGAAAGTGAGTTTCAAGCTTTCGCCCGTGACTGGGTGAAAGGGCTGGGAGGGTTCGCCCGCCCGGCCTCGTCGTCTATCCTGGTGCCAGTTCTTAGCGGAATTCGGCGGTGGGGTTGGCGGCAGTCCTGTCCGAGACTGCAGGCGCCTGAACTCCGAAAGGTGGTTTCAGGCTTAATTCTTGCGCCGCTCCAAGGGGTGGCATGGCAGAGCCCGCATAGACGGGGAAGACCGGAATTTCGGATTGGCCATCCCGTGGGGTGGCCGGTGGAGATCGGTTCGAACCAGCGCCTTGTGTGTCGTTCCCGGTGATCGTGCCGGTGAGGCTCCGAGGGGACAGGGCATGAGCGCCGCGCGCTGCGGCCGGCATGCCGTTTTTGACGGGTCCGGCCGCGACGGGCGGCAAGGCGCAACCGGCGGAGTTCTTCCCGTAAGGGGAGTGTTCCGTCACAGGCTTAAAGAGAGCCAGACGTGGATCGAGCGGAAAAACAAGAGCTCGTCACGGCGCTTTCGGAAGTGTTCAAGACCACTTCCGTCGTCGTGGTCGCCCACTATTCCGGCCTCACCGTGGCCCAGATGTCGAACCTGCGTCGACAGATGAAGGCTCAGGGTGCGACCGTGAAGGTGGCAAAGAACCGCCTCGCCAAGATCGCTCTGGAAGGCTCCGACGTCGCCCATGTGGCGCCCCTGCTGAAGGGGCCCACGCTGATCGCTTATTCGAGCGATCCGGTGGCGGCGCCGAAGGTGGCTGTCGACTTCGCCAAGGCCAACGACAAGTTCGTGATCCTTGGTGGCGCGATGGGCACCACGGCCCTCAATGCGGATGGTGTGAAGGCGCTTGCCACCATGCCGTCCCTGGATGAACTGCGCGCAAAGCTCGTCGGCCTTATCCAGGCTCCGGCGACCAAGATTGCGCAGCTCAGCACCGCGCCGGCTGCAAAGCTGGCCCGCGTGTTCGGGGCCTATGCCAAGAAAGACGAAGCTGCGTGAGGACCTGGCCGCCGACATTGGCGGCCTGATCTCGCAAATCTCGAATTCGAACCTATCTCAAGGAAGACACCCATGGCTGATCTGACCAAGCTCGTCGACGAGCTCTCCGCCCTCACCGTGCTCGAGGCTGCCGAGCTGGCCAAGCTTCTCGAGGAGAAGTGGGGCGTGTCCGCGGCTGCCGCCGTGGCCGTGGCCGCCGCTCCCGGCGCCGCCGGCGGCGCTGCCCCGGCTGCCGAGGAGCAGACCGAGTTCACTGTTGTCCTGGCTTCCGCCGGCGACAAGAAGATCGAGGTCATCAAGGAAGTGCGCGCCATCACCGGTCTGGGCCTGAAGGAGGCCAAGGACCTGGTGGAGGGCGCTCCCAAGCCCGTCAAGGAAGGCGTGGCGAAGGACGAGGCCGAGAAGCTCAAGGCCCAGCTCGAGAAGGCTGGCGCCAAGGTCGAGCTCAAGTGAGCCTTTGATGGCTGCGCTCCGCTTTGCGGCGGGGTGCAGCTCAGGGATCGCCCGGGGCTTCCGCCCCGGGTGGTGCCGATGAGGTTGGAGTGTAGGACGGTTCCCCCGGCTGCGGTCAGGCTTAAGGCTTGCCGCGGCCGGGAGAGCCGTCATGGTGCTGAAAGGGTAGGGCGCTTGCGCCTGTTCTCTTGCGGCGGACGGCGAAGTGGTTCCGGTGCCGGCATGGCGAGCCTTCCTTGGGAGGGTGCCGGCCCGAAGGGGACCTGGACGGACGAGGATCGAGATGGCGCAAACGTTCACCGGTCGTAAGCGGATCCGCAAGTTCTTCGGCAAAATCAAGGAAGTGGCCGAGATGCCGAACCTCATCGAGGTTCAGAAGGCGTCTTATGACCAGTTCCTGCAGATCGAGGAACCTAAGGGCGGGCGCGACGACGATGGCCTGCAGGCGGTCTTCAAGTCGGTGTTTCCGATTTCCGACTTCGCCGGCGCGGCCATGCTGGAGTTCGTCCGCTACGAGTTTGAGCCGCCGAAGTATGACGTCGACGAGTGCCGTCAGCGTGGCATGACCTTTGCGGCGCCGCTGAAGGTGACTCTGCGCCTCATCGTGTTCGATGTGGATCCGGATACCGGCGCTAAGTCGGTGAAGGACATCAAGGAGCAGGACGTCTACACCGGCGATATTCCGCTGATGACCATGAACGGCACGTTCATCGTCAACGGCACTGAGCGCGTTATCGTCTCGCAGATGCACCGCTCGCCCGGCGTGTTCTTCGACCACGACAAGGGCAAGACCCATTCCTCGGGCAAGCTGCTCTTCGCCGCGCGTATTATTCCCTATCGCGGTTCCTGGCTCGACATCGAGTTCGATGCCAAGGACATCGTGTATGCGCGCATCGATCGGCGTCGCAAGATCCCGGTGACGAGCCTGCTCTATGCGCTGGGCCTCGACGCCGAGGAAATTCTCGATACCTTCTACGAGAAGATCATGTTCTCGCGGGACAAGGACGGCTGGCGCATGCCGTTCGATCCCAAGCGCATGAAGGGCTACAAGGCGGTTTCCGACCTCATCGACGCCGATACGGGCGAAGTGGTGCTGGAGGCCGGCAAGAAGCTGACCGTGCGCGCGGCGCGCCAGCTGGCCGAGAAGGGTCTCAAGGCCCTCAAGATTTCCGACGAGGAGATGGTCGGCCAGTATGTGGCCGAGGATCTGGTGGATGCGCAGACCGGCGAGATCCACGCGGAGGCCGGCGACGAGCTCACCGAAAAGAGCCTCAAGCAGCTGGACGAGCTGGGCTATGGCGAGATCCCGGTGCTGGACATCGATCACGTCAATACCGGCGCCTATATTCGCAACACCCTGGCTGCCGATAAGAACGTGGCCCGGGAGGACGCGCTCTTCGACATCTACCGTGTGATGCGTCCGGGTGAGCCGCCGACCCTCGATTCGGCGCAGGCGATGTTCCATTCGCTGTTCTTCGATGCGGAGCGCTACGACCTCTCTGCCGTGGGCCGCGTGAAGATGAACATGCGCCTGGATCTCGACTGCCCGGACACGGTGCGCGTGTTGCGCCGCGAGGATATCCTCGCCGTCATCAAGACGCTGGTGGAGCTGCGCGACGGCAAGGGCGAGATCGACGACATCGACCATCTGGGCAATCGTCGCGTGCGTTCGGTCGGCGAACTGATGGAGAATCAGTATCGCGTCGGCCTGCTGCGCATGGAGCGCGCCATCAAGGAGCGGATGTCGTCCGTCGACATCGATACCGTGATGCCGCAGGACCTTATCAATGCGAAGCCGGTGGCTGCTGCGGTGCGCGAGTTCTTCGGGTCGTCGCAGCTGTCGCAGTTCATGGACCAGACCAACCCGCTCTCCGAGATCACGCACAAGCGTCGTCTCTCGGCCCTGGGCCCGGGTGGTCTGACCCGCGAGCGCGCGGGCTTCGAGGTGCGCGACGTGCACCCGACTCACTATGGCCGCATCTGCCCCATCGAGACGCCGGAAGGCCCGAATATCGGCCTCATCAACTCGCTGGCGACATTCGCCCGCGTGAATAAGTACGGCTTCATTGAGGCGCCCTACCGCCGGGTGGTTGACAGCAAGGTCACCGATGAGGTGGTCTATCTGTCCGCCATGGAGGAGGGGAAGTACTACGTCGCCCAGGCGAACATTCCGCTGAATAAGGATGGCGGGTTCGTTGAGGACCTCATCATCTGCCGCCATGCCGGTGATGTGCTGATGGTCTCGCCTGATCGCGTGGACTTCATGGACGTGTCGCCGAAGCAGCTGGTGTCGGTTGCCGCAGCGCTCATCCCGTTCCTCGAGAACGACGACGCGAACCGCGCGCTCATGGGCTCGAACATGCAGCGCCAGGCGGTGCCGCTGGTGCGTTCGCAGGCTCCGCTTGTGGGCACGGGCATGGAAGCCGTGGTGGCCCGCGACTCCGGTGCCGCCATCGCGGCGCGCCGTACGGGCATCATCGACCAGGTGGACGCGACCCGTATCGTGATCCGGGCGACGGAAGAGCCGGATCCGTCGAAGTCGGGTGTGGACATCTATCGACTGATGAAGTTCCAGCGCTCCAACCAGTCCACCTGCATCAACCAGCGTCCGCTGGTGCGTGTGGGCGATCAGGTGCGCAAGGGCGACATCATCGCTGATGGCCCGTCGACGGAACTGGGTGATCTGGCCCTCGGCCGTAACGTGCTCGTCGCGTTCATGCCGTGGAACGGCTACAACTACGAAGACTCCATTCTGCTCTCGGAGAACATCGTCAAGGACGACGTGTTCACCTCGATCCACCTCGAGGAATTCGAGTGCATGGCCCGCGACACCAAGCTGGGTCCGGAGGAAATCACCCGCGACATTCCCAACGTCTCTGAAGAGGCGCTGAAGAATCTCGACGAGGCGGGCATCGTCTATATCGGCGCCGAGGTGAATGCCGGCGACATCCTGGTGGGCAAGATCACCCCCAAGGGTGAGAGCCCGATGACGCCGGAAGAGAAGCTTCTGCGCGCCATCTTCGGTGAGAAGGCCGCGGACGTGCGCGACACGTCCCTGCGCCTGCCGCCGGGCACCAAGGGGACCATCGTCGAAGTGCGCGTGTTCAACCGTCACGGTGTGGACAAGGACGAGCGCGCTCTGGCCATCGAGCGCGAGGAGATCGAGCGGCTCGCCAAGGACCGCGATGACGAGCAGGCGATCCTCGACCGTAACGTCTACGGCCGACTGACCGAGATCCTCGACGGCAAGACTGCCATTGCGGGCCCGAAGGGCTTCAAGAAGGACAGCGTGGTCACGCGCGAGATCCTGACGGAGTTCCCGCGTTCGCAGTGGTGGCTGTTCGCGGTGGCGGATGACGCCATCATGAGCGAGCTAGAGGCGATCCGCGCTCAGTACGACGAGTCGAAGAAGCGGCTTGAGCAGCGGTTCCTCGACAAGGTCGAGAAGCTGCAGCGTGGCGACGAGCTGCCTCCCGGCGTGATGAAGATGGTAAAGGTCTTCGTCGCCGTGAAGCGCAAGATTCAGCCGGGCGACAAGATGGCCGGCCGTCACGGCAACAAGGGTGTCGTGTCGCGCATCGTGCCGATCGAGGACATGCCCTTCCTGGCGGACGGCACGAACGTCGATATCGTGCTGAACCCGCTGGGCGTGCCCTCGCGCATGAATGTGGGCCAGATCCTGGAAACCCATCTGGGCTGGGCCTGCGCGGGCCTCGGCAAGCAGGTGGCGGCAGCGGTCGACGCCTATTATGCCCAGAATGACCTCAAGCCTCTACGCGAGCGGCTCGAGACCATTTACGGCAAGCCGGAGATCGAGCAGCTCAAGGACGATGAGCTTCCTGAGCTGGGCGAGAACCTGCGCAAGGGTGTGCCGATCGCGACTCCGGTCTTCGACGGCGCCCACGAGGATGACATCGAGCACCAGCTGGAGATGGCGGGTCTCGACCCGTCGGGCCAGTCGACGCTGTTCGATGGCCGCACCGGTGAGCCCTTCGACCGTAAGGTCACTGTTGGCTACATCTACATGCTGAAGCTGCACCATCTCGTGGACGACAAGATCCACGCGCGCTCCATCGGCCCGTACTCGCTGGTCACCCAGCAGCCGCTGGGCGGCAAGGCGCAGTTCGGTGGCCAGCGCTTCGGCGAAATGGAGGTGTGGGCGCTCGAAGCCTATGGCGCCGCCTACACGCTGCAGGAAATGCTGACCGTGAAGTCGGACGACGTGGCCGGCCGCACCAAGGTTTACGAGGCCATCGTGCGCGGCGAGGACACGTTCGAGAGCGGCATTCCGGAGAGCTTCAACGTGCTCGTGAAGGAAATGCGCTCGCTCGGCCTCAATGTGGACCTCGAGAACAGCTAAGGGGCTCGCGACCCTTTCCGCTTGAAGCGGACTGCCGCCCCGGCGTGAGCGCCGGAGCGGCCTAACGGAATAGCCGCCCACCCCGTTTGGGAGCAGCACATGAACCAGGAAGTCCTGAACGTCTTCAATCCGACCGTTCCGGCCCCGAGCTTCAATCAGATCCGCATTTCGATCGCGAGCCCGGAGAAGATTAAGTCCTGGTCCTACGGCGAGATCAAGAAGCCGGAGACCATCAATTACCGCACGTTCAAGCCCGAGCGTGACGGCTTGTTCTGCGCGCGCATCTTCGGTCCCATCAAGGACTATGAGTGCTTGTGCGGCAAGTACAAGCGCATGAAGTACAAGGGCATCATCTGCGAGAAGTGCGGCGTGGAAGTCACGCTCTCGCGGGTGCGGCGCGAGCGCATGGGCCACATCGAGCTCGCCGCGCCCGTGGCCCACATCTGGTTCCTGAAGTCCCTGCCGAGCCGCATCGGTCTGCTGCTCGACATGACGCTGAAGGACCTGGAGCGCATCCTGTACTTCGAATATTTCGTGGTGATCGAGCCGGGCACGACGAAGCTGAAGTATCGCCAGCTGCTCTCCGAGGAAGAGTATCTGCGCGCCCAGGACGAGTACGGCGAGACCAACTTCACGGCCCTGATCGGCGCCGAGGCCATCCGTGAGCTTCTGCGCTCCATGGACCTGGAGAAGATCGCGGCAGACCTGCGCGTGGAGATCGCGCAGGCGACCACCGAGCTGAAGCCCAAGAAGCTCGCCAAGCGCCTGAAGATCGTCGAGGCCTTCCAGCTGTCGGGCAACAAGCCCGAGTGGATGATCCTGACGCACGTTCCCGTGATTCCGCCGGACCTGCGCCCGCTGGTTCCGCTGGATGGCGGCCGCTTTGCGACCTCCGACCTGAACGACCTCTACCGCCGCGTCATCAACCGTAACAACCGCCTGAAGCGGCTGATCGAGTTGCGCGCGCCGGACATCATCATCCGCAACGAGAAGCGCATGCTTCAGGAAGCGGTTGACGCCCTGTTCGACAACGGCCGTCGCGGCCGCGTCATCACTGGCGCCAACAAGCGTCCGCTGAAGTCGCTCGCCGACATGCTGAAGGGCAAGCAGGGCCGGTTCCGTCAGAACCTGCTTGGCAAGCGCGTCGACTATTCCGGCCGTTCGGTGATCGTGGTGGGTCCCGAGCTGAAGCTGCACCAGTGCGGCCTGCCGAAGAAGATGGCGCTGGAGCTGTTCAAGCCCTTCATCTATTCGCGTCTGGACGCGAAGGGCCATTCGGCGACGGTGAAGCAGGCCAAGAAGCTGGTGGAGAAGGAGCGTCCCGAGGTTTGGGATATCCTCGACGAGGTGATCCGCGAGCATCCGGTAATGCTGAATCGCGCGCCGACGCTCCATCGCCTGGGCATCCAGGCGTTCGAGCCGGTGTTGATCGAAGGCAAGGCGATCCAGCTCCATCCGCTGGTCTGCTCCGCCTTCAATGCGGACTTTGACGGCGACCAGATGGCCGTGCACGTTCCGCTTTCGCTGGAAGCCCAGCTGGAAGCGCGCGTGCTCATGATGTCCACCAACAACATCCTGCACCCGGCGAACGGCCAGCCCATCATCGTGCCGTCGCAGGATATCGTGCTCGGGCTCTATTACCTCTCGCTGATGCGGGAGAATGAGCCTGGCGAGGGCATGCTGTTCGCCAACATGAACGAGATCGACCATGCGCTGAATGCGAAGGCGATCACGCTTCATACCAAGATCAAGGGCCGCTACACTGGCATCAATGCCGATGGCGAGGAATATACAAAGATCTATGAGACCACCCCCGGTCGCATGAAGATCGGTGAGCTCCTGCCGCGGCACAAGAAGATCTCCTTCGACGTCGTCAACAAGGCGATGACGAAGAAGGAAATCTCGAACATGATCGACACCGTCTACCGCCACTGCGGCCAGAAGGAGTCGGTGATCTTCTGCGACCGCATCATGTCGCTCGGCTTCTACAACGCGTTCCGCGCCGGCATCTCGTTCGGCAAGGACGACATGGTGGTGCCGAAGAAGAAGTGGGAGCTGGTGGAAGAAGCGCGTGCTCTGACGAAGGAGTACGAGCAGCAGTACAATGACGGCCTGATCACCCAGGGTGAGAAGTACAACAAGGTCGTTGACTGCTGGGGCAAGTGCACGGACCGCATCGCCGAAGAGATGATGAAGGAAATCTCGTCGGTGAAGAAGGATCCGGAGACCGGCCGCGAGAAGCCGATCAACTCCATCTACATGATGAGCCACTCCGGTGCGCGTGGGTCGCCCACCCAGATGCGCCAGCTGGCCGCCATGCGCGGCCTGATGGCCAAGCCCTCCGGCGAGATCATCGAGACACCGATCATCTCGAACTTTAAGGAAGGCCTGACCGTGATGGAGTACTTCAACTCCACCCACGGCGCCCGTAAGGGCTTGGCCGACACCGCCTTGAAGACGGCGAACTCGGGTTACCTCACCCGCCGTCTGGTGGACGTGGCGCAGGATTCCATCATCACCGAGCGCGATTGCGGCTCGGATAAGGGAATCCACATGCGCGCCATCCTCGATGCCGGCCAGGTGGTGGCCTCGCTGGCCTCGCGCGTGCTCGGCCGCACGGCGGTGGAGGATGTGGTGGAACCCGGCACCGGCAACATCATCGTGCCCAAGGGCGCGATGATCGAGGAGCCGCACATCGACCGCATCAACAAGGCGGGCATCCAGGAGATCAAGATCCGCTCCGTGCTCACCTGCGAGACGCGGAACGGCGTGTGCGGGACCTGCTATGGCCGCGATCTTGCCCGCGGCACGCCCGTGAACATGGGCGAGGCGGTGGGTGTCATCGCCGCCCAGTCCATCGGCGAGCCGGGCACGCAGCTCACCATGCGTACGTTCCACATCGGTGGCGCGGCAACGCTGGCGGACTCCTCCTTCGTGGAGTCGAACTTCGAGGGCTCGGTCAAGATCCGTAACCGCAACGTGGCGCGGAACTCCGACGGTGACCTCGTGGTGATGAGCCGCAACCTCGCCGTTGTGATCGTCGACCACGATGGCACCGAGCGCGCGGTCAACCGTATCCAGTACGGTGCCCGTCTGAAGGTGGACGAGGGCGATACCATCAAGCGCGGCCAGCGCATTGCCGAGTGGGACCCCTACACCCGTCCGGTTCTCACCGAAGTGGACGGCACGGTGGCCTTCGAGGACCTGGTGGAAGGCGCGTCCATGAACGAGACGGTCGACGAGTCGACCGGTATCGCCAAGCGCGTCGTGACCGACAGCCGTTCCGGCCGCGGGCCGGAGCTGCGCCCGGCCATCCTCATCAAGGGGCCGGACGGCAAGGTGTCGAAGCTGGCGCGTGGCGGTGACGCTCGCTATGCGCTTCCGGTGGAGGCCATCATCTCGGTGGACCCGAACCAGAAGATCAAGGCGGGTGACGCCGTGGCCCGTGTGCCCATGGAGAGCGC
Organism: Xanthobacter sp. NM-59; assembly: GCF_021401125.1. Lineage (GTDB taxonomy): Bacteria > Pseudomonadota > Alphaproteobacteria > Rhizobiales > Xanthobacteraceae > Xanthobacter. The sequence continues at coordinate 199,019 of NZ_JACBFQ010000005.1, read as the reverse complement.
CAAGACGCGTGACATCACCGGCGGTCTGCCGCGGGTGGCGGAGCTGTTCGAGGCGCGGCGCCCGAAGGATGCGGCGATCATCGCCGAGATTTCGGGCACCATCCGCTTTGGCCGCGACTACAAGAACAAGCGCCGGCTCTCCATTGAGCCGTCGGACGGTGGGGATCCGGTGGAGTACCTGATCCCGAAGGGCAAGCACATCCATCTCCAGGACGGCGACGTGGTGGAGAAGGGCGATTTCATCGTCGACGGCAATCCGGCGCCGCACGACATCCTGGCGATCAAGGGCGTGGAAGAGCTTGCGGCCTTCCTCGTGAACGAAATCCAGGAGGTCTACCGGCTGCAGGGCGTGAACATCAATGACAAGCACATTGAGGTGATCGTCCGGAACATGCTGCAGAAGATGGAGATCGACGACGCCGGGGAGACCGACTTCCTGGACGGCGAGCAGGTCGACCGCATCGAGTTCATCGAGGCCAACGAAAAGGCGGCCGAAGAGGGCAAGAAGGGCGCGACCGGCCATCCGGTGCTGCTCGGCATCACCAAGGCTTCGCTTCAGACGCGTTCCTTCTTCTCGGCTGCCTCCTTCCAGGAGACCACCCGCGTCCTCACCGAGGCGGCGGTCAATGGCAAGGTGGATCCGCTGGAAGGTCTCAAGGAGAACGTCATCGTCGGCCGCCTGATCCCGGCCGGTACTGGCGCGCAGATGAACAAGCTGCGGGCCGTGGCGAACTCCCGCGACGACTTGATCGTCGCCACCCGCGACGAGCAGACCGAGGCCCCCGCTGCATTGGTGGAAGGCCCGTCCGAAGCTCCGCCCCCGGCGGAGTGAGGCGAAAGCGTAGACGTTTGAGAAAGGGCCGCCTTGTGCGGCCCTTTTTCGTTCCTGGCGCGAGTATTGGCAGATGGGGCGCGGTTGCCATGCGCCTCGGGCGGGCTCGCGGCTGGTCCGGCGGCGGGGGCAAGATCGACGGATGTCACGCGGTCGGATGGCCCGGCGGGAGCGGGGCGCTGGCGCCACCGAGAGGTGTGAATGCGCGCTGGCGATTGGGTGCGCGGGAGCGCCGCGCGAAGGTTCTGGGGGACTTGAGCGGTGGGTTGCCGGGAATACGGTGTAGATCATGGCGGACTGTGTGATGCGAGACCGGAGGCGCTGACGCAGTCAGAGCCGATGTTTTGGCCGCGTTTCCTCCAGAGGAGACGGTGCCCGCGCGGCTCGGAAAACCCTGAGGCGCTGGTGGGGCTGAGGGTGCGGCCCATCCGGGCGCCGACCGGGGCATTGACCCTGTCGCTTTTGGCTGGGGCACAGGTGGTTCTGGCGAAGTCTCGCGCTGGCGGGGATTGACGCGGGAAAAGGGTTGGCGGCGTTCGGCAAGGGCAGCAATGCTGTCACCGTCGCAGCCGCTGGTGGCCTCGAACGCGACGACGATGTCGCGTGCCAGTTCGGCGGTTCAGGCGACGACCGCCTCCGGAGTGTTGGAGTTTCTCCGCGTCTGTCGGGATGGCAGGGGCCAAAGGTCGGGGACGGCGCGCGACGCATCTCAGCCGGCAACAGGCTGAGGCGCGGTGATGGCTCATTTCCAGGTCGTGCGGGATCGGCATTCCCAAGCAACTGTTCAGGGTTCCGCGACAGCGGAGGGGGCGCCTTGCTCTCATGCGGACTCCATGCCCTCAGGGGGAGGGCTCCCTTGCGCTCCATCACTCTCTCACAGACCAAACCGACAGGGGGGCCGCGGGCGGATGCCTGTCCTGGCGGGGAGCGTCCTCGCCCAGCTGCGGGCGGGTGCGCGTTCGGCCCGGCTGCGGCGGCGCATGGGGTTACGCATCGGGGGGCGGTATGCAGGAGCCGGGCCGGCGTCGGCTCCGGCGGGTTCCGGCGCGCGGATGCGCGCGCGCTGGCGTGCCGGAGCGAGGGCCCGCGGCTGCGGTCTCCGCCGGGAGATGTGCGGTGGGAGGGGCCAAGGGCGGATCGGAGCGTGGATATCAGAGGTTAAGCTCTGGCGCCCATAATCGCGCCGATGATTCGTCCGCGGAGTGCCGCCATGACCGACACGATCCGCCGCATGCCGCGCCTCGTCGCCCGGCGCGGCTTCCTCAAGATGGGGGCGGGGCTGGCCTGCGGGCTCGGGCTCGCGGCGCTGGCGCCGGCCACGGCGGCGGATGACCCGGACCTTGCCGCCATCGCCGCGCTCAAGCCGGGGGAATATGTCTGGTATCCGGACCGCGCGCCTGCGGGCTTTGTGGCCGTGGTGGTGAATATCTCCGATCAGCGGGCCTATGTGTATCGCAATGGCCTGCGCATTGGCGTGTCAACCGTGTCCACGGGACGCGACGGACATGAAACGCCCACCGGGGTTTTCACCATTCTGGGCAAGGACGTGGACCACCATTCCAACGTCTATAACGAGGCGCCCATGCCCTATATGGAGCGGCTCACCTGGTCGGGGGTGGCGCTGCATGCGGGCGGCTTGCCGGGATACCCTTCGTCCCACGGCTGCGTGCATCTGCCCTTGGCCTTCGCCAAGCTTCTGTTTGCGATCACCCATGTGGGCACGCCGGTCATCATCGCGGATCGCCACACCGCGCCGCAGGATGTGCTGCATCCGGGGCTGGTGATGAGCGAGGGGCTGGAGCAACAGCTCGCCGTGGACGCCACCGGCGCCGGTGCGCCGGAGGATATGGTGAGCGCGGGCGAGGCGGTCTCCATGGTCGCGAGCGCGGCCGACCGCTCTTTGACCGTGCTGCAAGGCGCGCAGATGGTGCTGCAGGGCGGCATCAGCATCGCCAATCCCACGGCCCCGCTGGGCAATGTCGTTTATGTGCTGGCGAACCGTCAGGGCATGCCCCGGTGGACCGCCATTTCCTATGAGGGCGCCGGTGGTCCGGGCGGGGAAGCGCAGCAGGCGCTCGCGCGCATCACGGTGGATCCCTCCATCAATCGGCAGGTGGCCGCGCTGGCGAGGCCGGGCACCACGCTGTTCGTCACTGACCTTCCAGCCCATCCGGGCACCCGCAGCGACGACGGTTTCGTGATCCTCACGCACAAGATGGTGAGCTGATGGGCGCGCGCGCCGGTCTTGGGGCGGCGCTGTTGGCGTTGCTGGTTTCGGGCGCGGCGCTTGCGCAGCAGGCGGCGCCCGCCAAGGAGCTGTTCGGCCGCGTGCGGGCCCCGGCGGAGCAGTTTCTGCCCGAGGCCATCGGCTTTTATTCCAAGGGCTGCCTGGCCGGGGGCGAGGCGCTGCCCATCACCGGCCCGGAGGCGCGCGGCCCGCTGTGGCAGGTGATGCGCCTGTCGCGCAACCGCAATTACGGCCACCCGGTGCTGGTTGCCTTCCTTGAGCGGTTCGCCCAGAAGGTGACGGAGGTGTCATCCTGGCGTGGCATCCTGGTCGGCGACATGTCGCAGCCGCGGGGCGGACCCATGCTGACCGGCCATGCTTCCCACCAGGTGGGGCTCGATGCGGACATCTGGCTCACCCCCAGCCCCGGCCGGGTGCTCTCCCGGGAGGAGCGCGAGAATATTTCCGCCACCATGATGGTGCGCAAGGACCGGCGCGACATCGACCCCGCTAGCTGGCGGCCCGACCACTGGAAGGTCATTCGCGCCGCTGCGAGCGATCCGGAGGTCGAGCGCATTTTCGTCAATGCGGCTATCAAGAAGGCCCTGTGCCGGGACGCGACGGGCGATCGCTCGTGGCTCGCCAAGGTTCGCCCCTATTGGGGACACGACTATCACATGCATGTCCGCCTCGGCTGCCCCAAGGGCAGTGCGGAGTGCAAGCCCCAGGAGCCTCCGCCGGGCGGCGACGGCTGCGGCGCGGAGCTCGACTGGTGGTTCTCCGACGAGGTGCTTCACCCCAAGCCCGACGAGAAGCCGGCCAAGCCGAAACCGCCCCTGACTCTTGCGGACCTGCCGGGTGCCTGTGCGACAGTGCTCAGCGGAAAATAAGCGAAGCCGAGGACATCATGACCGATCTTGACGACCTCTTTCCGGGCTTTTCCTCCCACCATGTGGATACCGCGGCCGGCCATATCTTTCTGCGCCAGGGCGGCAAGGGGCCGCCGCTGCTGCTGCTCCATGGCTTTCCCGAAAGCCATGTGATGTGGCACGAGGTGGCGCCCAAGCTGGCGGAGAGCTTCACCGTCATTGCGCCGGACCTGCCCGGCTATGGCTGGAGCGCGGCGCCCGAGCCCGGCGACGATCTGTTTCCCTACACCAAGCGCGCCATGGCGGCGGCCATGGTGGAGGTGATGGAGCATCTGGGCTTCTCCCATTTCAACCTGATGGGCCATGACCGCGGCGCGCGGGTGGGTTACCGGATGGGCCTTGATAATCCCGGCCGCCTCGACCGGCTGGTGCTGCTCGACATCATCCCCACCTACGCCATGTGGCACCAGATGGACCGGGCGCGGGCGCTGCAGGTCTACCACTGGTCGTTCCTGGCGCAGCCGCACCCCCTGCCTGAAAAGCTGATCGCCGGGCATCCGGCCTTCTATCTGGACTGGACCATGGCGAGCTGGACCGGCACGAAGGATCTCACCCCCTTCGACGTGCGGGCGCTGGCCTATTATCGGGCCGCCATCTCCTCGCCGGACCGCATCGCCGCCATGTGCGCGGACTATCGGGCCGGCGCCACCTTCGATCTGGCCCTTGACGAGGCGGACCTCGCCGCCGGCCGCACCCTCAGCTGCCCCACCTTCGTCGCCTGGGGCGAGGCGGGCATTCCCAGCCGGGGGGCGAGCCCGCTGGACGCATGGCGCGCCTTCGCGCCCGACGTCACCGGCGCTCCCGTTCCCGGCGGCCACTTCGTGTGCGAGGAGGCGCCGCGCCCCGTTCTTGATGCGGTGCTGCCGTTCCTGCTCGGGGATGCGTGACGCGGGGGCACGCGGGGCGAAAAGTTGCTCGCCGTCAATGCGCCCGGCGTGCTTCCATACCAGCGTGTTCCAGGCTAGGCCTGTTTCGCCAGCGATGATTTGAAGCGACCAAACCGGCTCGGCCGGCCCCTCCACGTGACCCATCCCGCCTTTATGAGACCCCCAGGAAGGACGACATTCCATGGCCATCGGCGATGCGCTGAACGTTCGCGCCCGTGCACCCCTGCGCCTCGGGCTCGCGGGCGGCGGCACTGATCTCTCGCCCTATTGCGACGAGTTCGGCGGCAATGTGCTGAACGCCACCATCGACCGCTATGCCTATGCCCACATCCGCACCAACCGCATCGGCGCGCTGGTGCTGCGCGCCCGCGACGTGGACACGGAAGAGGTGTTGGAACCGAGCCTGGAGCATTCCATCCACGAGGGGCTGGTGCTGCATCGCGCGGTCTATGCCCACATGATGCGGACCTATTGCGACGGGGTGGCGCTGCCGCTCACCATCTCCACCACCATCGACGTGCCGGCGGGCTCGGGCCTTGGCGCGTCGTCGGCGCTGGTGGTGGCGCTGATCGAGGCATTCCGCTCGGCCCTGCAGCTGCCCCTGGGCCCCTATGACGTGGCGCGCCTCGCCTTCGAGATCGAGCGCGTGCATATCGGCCTCGCGGGCGGGCGGCAGGACCAGTATTCGGCGGCTTTCGGCGGGCTCAACTTCATCGAGTTCCTTCCTGGCGACCGCGCCATCGTCAATCCTCTGCGCATCCGGCGGGAACATTTGAACGAGTTCGAGGCCTCCCTTGTCATCTGCTTTTCCGGGCAGTCGCGGCACTCCGAGAACATCATCAAGGAGCAGGTGGCGGGCTTGAAGCAGCTCGATGGCAAGACCATCGAGAACATGCACAAGCTGAAGCAGGACGCCATTGAGATGAAGGTGGCGCTGCTGAAGGGCGATATTCGCGGCACGGCGGAAATCCTGGGGCGTTCCTGGGCGGCCAAGAAGGCCACCGCGGCCGGCGTCGCCACCGAGCAGGTGGATCGGCTCTTCAACGAGGCGATGGCGGCCGATGCCTGGGCGGGCAAGGTTTCCGGCGCGGGCGGCGGCGGCTTCCTGATGTTCCTCACCGATCCGGAGAACGTCTATCGCCTGAAGAAGGTGCTGAACGCCGCCGGCGGGCAGGCCAGCTCGGTGAAGTTCAATTTCGACGGCGCCGAGGGTTGGCCCATCTGCACCTGAGCGGCGGAGCGGGTGATGCGCGCGGACATGGAAGGCCAGAGGGGGAATGGGCCGGTGGTGAAGCAATGTGTGATTCTGCTCGGGGGCCTCGGCACGCGTCTGGGGGCGCTCACGGCTGACACGCCCAAGCCGCTGCTGCCGGTGGGCGATGTGCCGTTCGTGGAAGTGCTCGTCGCCGAGGCCCGCCGCCGTGGCTTCACCCGCTTCCTGTTGTTGGCCGGCCATCGCGCCGAGGTGGTGAGCGACTATATCGACCGAACCGACGTGCGTGGGCGGTTCGACGCCAGCGTGGAGATCGCGGTTGAGCCGACCCCGCTCGGCACCGGCGGCGCACTGGTGAATGCCCTGCCGCTGCTGGACGAGACCTTCCTGCTCATCAATGGCGATACCTGGTTCGACTTCAACTGGCTGGATCTGGTCGCCGAGACGCTGGCCCATGGCAGTGATGTGGGCATGGCCCTGCGTCTGGTGGAAAAGCCGGACCGCTACGAGACCATCATGCTCGAAGGCCGCCGCATCGCCGCCTTCCGCCCGCGCGGGGCAGGGCTGGACCGGGCGCTCATCAATGGCGGCGTCTATGTGATGCGCCGACGCGCGGTGGAAACCCTGGGCTGCCCCTCCTCGGTGGAGAGCGACCTGCTGCCCCGCCTGGTGGCCGAGGGCAAGGTGACGGGCATCGCCTATGACGGCTTCTTCATCGATATCGGCATTCCCGAGACCTATGCCGACGCGCAGGTCTCGGTGCCCGCCCGCCGGCGGCGCCCGGCGGTGTTTTTCGACCGGGACGGCGTGCTGAATGTGGATACCGCCTATCCGCACCTGCCGGCCGACATCACCTGGATCGAGGGTGCCAAGGAGGCGGTGAAGCGCTTCAACGATCTTGGCTTCTACACCTTCGTGGTCACCAATCAGGCCGGCGTCGCGCGGGGCTATTATCCGGAGAGCGACATTCCTGCTCTCCATGCCTGGATGGGGGAGGAGCTGCGGGCCGTCGGCGCCTCCATCGATGATTGGCGCTATTGCCCGTTTCATCCCGAGGGCACGGTGGAGCGCTTCAAGGGCGTCCACCCCTGGCGCAAGCCGGCGCCGGGCATGCTTCTGGACCTGTTGGCCCACTGGCCCGTGGACGTGAAGGCGAGCCTGCTGATCGGCGACAAGGAATCCGATCTCCAGGCGGCGACCGGCGCGGGCGTGACCGGCCACCTGTTCACTGGCGGCGACCTGCTCGCCTTCGTGGAGGGGCTGCACCCCTCGGCCTTTCGTCTTTCCGCCCGTCGCTGAAGGTCATGTCGTGATGCCCGCCGCGCCCGTTTCGCCCGCCGTTCAGAGCCTTGAGGACATTGCCGCCGACGCGCGCCGGTGGCTGCTGGAGGTGGCCGCGCCCCTGTGGTCGACAAAGGGGCGGCTGGAAAAGGGCCTGTTCGCCGAGCGCCTCACCCGCGCGGGGCTGGCCGATGATGCGCCCCGCCGCCTGTTCGTGCAGGCCCGCCACACCTATTCCTTCTGCGAGATGGGCCGGCTTGGCTGGGCGGGGGATTGGCGGGGCCTTGCCAATGCCACGGTGGACTATCTGCTGCAGCACGGCCGGCGGGACGATGGCCTCTTCATCCACGCCTTCACCACCGATGGCGCGGTGCTGGACGCGCGCGCGGATCTTTACGATCAGGCCTTCATGCTGTTCTGCCTGGGCCATGCCTCCCGGGCGCTGGGGCGGCCGGAGCTGCTGGAGGCGGCGGAGGTCCATTATCGCGTGCTGGAGGCCGATCACGGCCATCCGGCCGGCGGCTTCGTGGAGAAGGATATTCCCCGCCCGTTCCGCCACCAGAACCCGCACATGCATTTCTTCGAGGCCTTTTCCGCCCTCTATGCGGTGAGCGGGCGGGCGGAGTGGAAGGCGCGGGCGGAGGCGATGGCGCAGCTCTGCCGGGATCATTTCATCGACGCGGCCACCGGCGCCCTGCTCGAATACTTCACGGACGACCTGAAGCCCGCGCCGGGCCTCGATGGCACCATCGTGGAGCCGGGCCACTGCTTCGAATGGGCGTGGCTATTCGAGGGGCTGGTGCCGTGGGGCTGGCCCGGCGCCGCGCTTTCGGACCGGCTGACCGCCTTCGGCCGCGGCCATGGCATCGATGCCGTGCGGGGCGTGGCCATCAATGAGGTGACGACGGCGGGCACGGTGCACAAGGCCACCGCCCGCCTGTGGCCGCAGACGGAGCGGCTGAAGGTGGCATTGGCCCGGCTGCGCCGCCTCGGCACGCCGCAGGAGGCGGACGAGGCCCGGCGCGCCTATGCGGGGCTGAAGCTCTATCTGGACATGCCGGTGCCGGGCACCTGGCAGGATGTGTCGAACCCGGACGGAAGCTGGGTGGAGATGCCCGCGCCCGGGTCCTCGCTCTACCACATCACCTGTGCCATGGCGGAGCTGATCGATACCGTCGGCGGCGAAGGCTGAGGGCGAGAGCCTTTCAAAACACCGACGGACCGGCCATGCCCTTGGTGATGGTGAGCACCATGATGCGGATGTCGAGCCAGATCGACCAGTTCTCGATGTAATAGAGGTCGAGGGCCAGGCGCCGCTCGGCCTTCTCCACCGAGAGCACGGGCCCGCGCGAGCCGTTGATCTGGGCCCAGCCGGTGATGCCCGGCTTCACCCGGTAGCGCGACACATAGTGCTGGATCGCCTCATACACCACGTTGGTGGACACCAGCATGTTGGGCACGTGGGGGCGCGGGCCCACCACCGACATGTCGCCGTTCAGCACATTCAGCAGCTGCGGCAGCTCGTCGATGGAGGTGGCGCGCAGGAAGCGGCCGACGCGGGTGATGCGCGGGCTGTCGCGCCGCGTGCCGGCGGAACCGTCGTCATTGGGATCGACCGTCATGGTGCGCAGCTTGAAGACGTCGAACACCTTGTTGTTGCGGCCCACGCGCGGCTGCTTGAACAGCACCGGCCCGGGCGATTCCAGCTTGATGGCGATGGCCGCCGCCAGCAGGATCGGCGAGGTGAGGATAAGGCCGATGGTGGCGACCACATAATCCTCAAGTGCCTTCAACAGGCCCAGGGAGCCCTTGAAGGGCTGCTGCTGCACCTGCAGGGCGGGCTCGCCGGCCAGCATGGTGAGGTGGGCATAATTGAGGGAGAAGGAGTGGGGGTCTAGCTCCACGACCACGTCGGTGGCGATCTGGTGCAGCTCGCTCACCATCTTGGAGATGGCGGCCGGATCGGCCCAGGTCTTGGTGATGACCACCATGTCCACCTGGGTGTTGCGGGCATATTCGAGCAGGGCCTCGATGCCGCGCTGTTCGCGCGGGTAGGGCTTGCCGGTGGTGGGCGAAATGGCGTTGTCGGCGGCGGGCTCGGCATCGTCGGTGAAGATGCCCACGAAGGAGAGGAGGCCGCTGGTGCCTTCCTCCTCCTCGTAGCGGTCCACCAGGTCACGGGCCCGCGCCCGCTCGCCGAGCACGACCACATTCCGGCGCAGCACGGCGTGGCGCTTCACCAGCACCATGCCCAGGCGCACCAGCACCAGGCGGCCGAACAGCAGGGCGATGGCCGTGGTGACGCCCCAGCCCACCAGGGCCTTCAGGCTCGTGGCCTCGTGCGGGATCATGGCATAGTAGCAGATGGCCACCACCGCCCCGGCGGGGATGCCGCCGACCAGGATGTGCCCCATCTGGCGGCGCACCCGCGAATAGTGCTCGACCCGATAGGCCCGGCCGAACAGCAGGATCTGCACGAAGCTGAAGATCCCGATCATCCAGAGAATGCCAACCTGACTCCAGGACAGGAAGTCCCAGTGCACGTGTGCCACCGCTGCCGCCAGCAGCGACATGGCAATATCGCACGCGATGACGAGGCGATTGATCAGGCCGTGGGTCCAACGAGTCATGGTGCCGCATTCCCGCAAGCCCAATCCTTGGAGACGAGAGGGCTTTGTCCCAACTTCTCCTGAATTGAAGCGGTAGCGTCAAGGGTACCCGGCCACTGACTTTAAGGTTTGATTAACGCCGTCGCCCTCACGAATTGTGTCTGTTTCCAACACTTTGCGTGGAGGCGGCCAAAGCGGGGGTAAAACCGCGCGGATTTCGTCTTGCCGTCGCGACGGGCGCGCCTAAACTGAAGGCTTTCCAGCGTTGCTTTTCATTCTTCCGACGGATTTTTTGCCATGTACAACAAGCGCCTTGAGGCCTTGCGCAGCAATCCGGGTGGCGATTGGCGCCCGGCGGATCTTGAGATCACGGCCTCTCAATATGCGGTGAAATTTCGCAAGGTCACCGGCACCCATGTGGTGTTCACCCATCCCTCGGTGCCCGACTGCGTCGCGGTGCCCATGAAGGCGAAGATCCGTGCGCCTCATGTGCGGGCCTTCGTCGCCATGATCGATCGCATGGATGGGCTCGACCAATGACCGACCTTGCAGCCTATCCCCATGAGGTGCGGCCAGTGTCACCGGAGGATGGTGGCGGCTTCGTTGCGAGCTTTCCCGACATTCCGGGCTGCCTGGGTGTCGGTGATACGCCAGAAGCGGCGCTTGCCGACGGGCGGCAGGCCCTGTTCGCCTGCATCGACGCCTTGAAGGCCGCCGACCGCGAGCCGCCCGCGCCTTCCCTTCGGTGAAGCGCCGTCAGCGCCCGTTCTGAGGGTGGCGCTGCGCCTGCTCCTCCAGCCAGGTGGAGACGGTGTCGAGCAGCCGGATGGCGGCGGGAAGCTGGGCGTGGGCCTCCACCTGCGCCGGCGTTTCCGGCTCGAGGGTGCGCCACCACGCGATGAAGCGGGAGATCAGCGCCCGCGCCGGGATCTGGTCGAAGGCCAGGCCCGGAAAGGCGGTGAAGCCGAAAGCCTCCTCCACATCCCGCAGGCGGCCGGAGACATAGGCCCGGTCATCGTCGCCGAAGGGGAAGGGATGTTCCGGCGCCCGGCGCACCATGCGCACTTCGCTGAGCTCGGGAATGTAGTCGGTCTTGGTCACGGATGCCTCTTTGGTGCCTCGCCGCGCCGAAAGAGGCCGGGTCCGCGCGGCGCCCTTCGGGTTCGGCCGCATTCTTGCAGGTTTGGTGCCATGGAGTTCGCGAGCGACAATACCGGGGGCATCGCGCCGCCCATTCTGGACGCCATCGCCCGCGCCGGGGAGGGACACGCGCCCTCCTATGGCGCCGATGAGGCATCCGCGCGGCTGGACGCGGCCTTCGGCGAGCTGTTTGAGACCGAGGTGCGGGTGTTTCCGGTGCTCACGGGAACCGCAGCCAATGCGCTGGCGCTCGCCCATCTCCTGCCGCCGTGGGGCGCGGTGCTTTGTCACCAGGACGCCCATGTCCACACCGACGAATGCGGCGCGCCGGAAGCCTTCAGCGCCGGGGCCAAGCTGCTGCCCCTGGCGGGCGTGCGCGGCCGCATCGATCCGCAGGCTTTGGCGGCGCGCCTCGCCACCCCCGGCAGCGTGCACCAGGTGCGCCCGTCCGTGCTTTCCCTGAGCCAGGCGAGCGAGGCGGGGACCTGCTACCGGGCGGCCGATGTCGCCCGCCTCGCCAGCCCGGCCCGCGCCCACGGCCTTCGGGTGCACATGGATGGGGCGCGGTTCGCCAATGCGGTCGCCGGCCTCGGCGCGGCACCGGCCGATCTCACCTGGCGGGCGGGGGTGGATGTGCTGTCCTTCGGGGCCTCCAAGAACGGGGCGATGATGGCGGAGGCGGTGGTCTTCTTCGATCCCGCCTTGGCGGAAGGCTTCGGCTATCGCCGCAAGCGCGCCGGCCAGCTTCTGGCCAAGGGGCGGTTCCTGGCGGCTCAGCTCCTTGCCTCCATCGCCGATGGCCTGTGGCTGCGCCTCGCCGCCCACGCCAATGGGCGTGCCCGGCAACTGGCGGAGGGCTTTGCGGCGGCGGGCCTCGCGCCGGTCCATCCGGTGGAGGCGAATTCCGTGTTCGTGCACATGCCGGAGGCGCTGGCGGCGGCCTTGCGCCGGCAGGGCGCGCATTTCTACGACTGGCCGGCCCTGGGGCCGCAGGGCCGGCGCTTCGTCACCTCCTTCGCCACCGGCGAGGAGGAGGTGGGGCGCCTGATCGCGCTGGTGGAGGCCGGCTGATGGATGCGCGGTCCGCGGCATCGCACCGGGAGCCCACGGCCATTCATGCCGTGCCGGCGGAGCTGCGACCGGCGGGTTTCCGCGTGCTGCTGCTGCGCGAGTTCCGCATCGACGGGCCGCCGGGCTTTGCCCTGGTGGAACAGCATCTGCTGCGCCTGCCGCACCGGCTCAATCGCCATGGCGTGTCCTTCGCGCTCACCTTCCGCCCGGAGGTGATGGCGGGCCTGAGCGCGGATATCGGCCGGCCTTCGGCGCGCGATGGCGCGGGGCGGGTGGCGCGCAACCCGCGCTGGCCCACCTTCGGTTGGTGCTCGCGGCCGCGCAGCTGGACCGATGGCACCACCACGGTGGAATGGCTGGCCGAGGTGGCTTTTCCGCGCGCCGAAGACTGGGCGGCCTTCCGCGCCCGGTTTGCCGAACGCCTCGCCGGCCGGCTGGAGAGGCAGGGCTCCGGCGCGCCTTCCGTCTCAGGAGATCCGCTATCAGGAGACCTGCCATCAGGAGACCTGCCATGAGCGTGCTCACCATCGCCTGTCCCCATTGCGACGCGCGCATTCCCCAGGCCACGGGGGTGGAGCTGAAGGCGGCCCGCTGCGGCGCCTGCGGTGGAGCGCTCTTCACCGGCCAGCCGCTGCATCTCACCGCCGCGCGCTTCGAGGCCCACACGGCGGAAGGCGGGCTGCCGCTGCTCATCGACTTCTGGGCCGACTGGTGCGGTCCCTGCCGCACCATGGCGCCCGTGTTCGAGGCGCTGGCCGCCGAGTTCGAGCCCCATGTGCGCTTCGCCAAGGTGGATACGGAGGCCGAAGGCGCGCTCGCCAATTATTTTCGCATCCAGACCATCCCCACCGTGAGCCTCATCCACCACCACAAGGAAGTGGCGCGGGTGTCCGGCGCCATGACGGCCACCGAGCTCAGTCGCTGGATCTGGAGCGGCCTTTCCGAGGCGGAGGCCGAGCCGACGCCCTGAACCCCTTTTTCATCGCCAGACTGGGAGCTGCCCCGTGACCACCCTCGCCGAGACCCGCGCCATTCTCAAGGAAGCAGAGTTCGCCTTTCCCGTGGAGACGGTGTGGCGCGCCATGACCGACTCCGAATGGCTCGCCGTGTGGTTCTTCCCGAATGACATCCAGCCCGTGCTGGACCACAAGTTCACCATCTGGAGCCGCCCCATCGAGCGGTGGGACGGCGAGTTCCAGTGCCAGGTGGTGGAGGTGCAGCCGGAAAAGCGGCTCAAGTTTACCTGGCGCGGCGGGCATGAGGAGCTGAAGGGCTTCGGCCGCTATATCGACACCACCGTGACCTGGACCCTTACCCCGACCGAGACCGGCACCAGGCTCACCTTCCTGCACGAGGGCTTTCCCACCGACGAAGCCTCCAACGGCGTCTTCGAGATCATGGCCAAGGGCTCGGAGAGCGTGCTGCGCTCCCTCGCCAAGCGCCTGCCGGACCTGGTGGAGCACGGCGCCTGAAACGAGAAAGGGCCGCGTGCGGAACGCGGCCCTTTCCCCTTTTTCGCGCTCAGAGGCGGGCGATCACTTCGCCTGCGCCACCAGCGGGCAGCCGCCATCGGCCAGCGGGCGGAAGGCCTCGTTGGCGGGAATGGTGGCCACCAGCTCGTAAAGGTCCCACGGACCCTTGGAATCCGCCGGCTTCTTCACCCGGAACAGATACATGGGATGGGTGGCGCGGCCATCGATGCGGACCTCGCCCTTGCCGAACAGCGGATCGTCGATGGGGGTGGCGCGCATCTGCGCCATCACCTTCTGGGCGTCCTTGGTCTTGGCGTCCTTCACCGCGTTCAGATAGTGCATGGCGCTGGAATAGACGCCGGCCTGGGCGCTGGTGGGCATGCGGCCGTTGAATTTCTCCGCGAAGCGCTTGGAGAAGGCGCGGGTGTCGTCGTTCAGGTCCCAGTAGAAGGCCTCGGTGAGCAGCAGGCCCTGCGCCGCCTGGAGCCCCATCGCCTTCACGTCGCTGGAGAAGATCAGCAGCCCCGCCAGCGACTGGCCGCCCTGGGTGATGCCGAACTCGGAGGCCTGCTTGATGGCGTTGATGAGATCGGAACCCGCATTGGCAAGGCCGATCACCTTGGCGCCGGAGGCCTGGGCCTGCAGCAGGAAGGAGGAGAAGTCGGTGGCGCTGAGCGGGTGTTTCACGCTGCCCGCCACCTTGCCGCCGGCCTTCTTCACGGCGGCGGAGGCATCGCGCTCCAGCGCCGCGCCGAAGGCATAGTCGGCGGTGATGAAGAACCAGGGCGTGCCGCCCTGCTTGGTGAGGGCGGAGCCGGTGCCGTTGGCCAGCGCCCAGGTATCGTAGGTCCAATGCACCGTGTTGGGCGAGCACTTGGCGCCGGTGAGGTCGGAGGTGCCGCCGCCGGAAACCAGGAAGATCTTGTCCTTCTCACGCGTCACGTCATTCACGGCCAGCGCCACCGAGGAGGTGGTGGTGTCCATGATGACGTCCACGCCCTCCTGGTCATACCATTTGCGGGCGATGGCGGAGCCGACGTCGGGCTTGTTCTGGTGATCGGCGCCGATCACCTGCACCTTGACGCCCTTGTTCTTGGCCATGAAGTCGTCGGCCGCCATCTGCGCGGCGACCACGGAGCCGGGGCCGGAAATATCGGCATAAAGGCCGGACATGTCATTGAGCACGCCCAGCTTCACGTCGATGTCTTCGGCGTGGGCACCCCCGGCCGCAAGGCCAAGCAGTGCCGCCGCCAGCAACAGGCTGCGTCTTTTCATCGGGTTTCCTCCCTCGTTTTTCGTCCGTTCATAGCGTTTTCAAGCGAAGTGGAGACCGCTTCACGTGAAGAAAACGCGTCACATCAATAGAGCAGAACGGGGCCCGACCCGGGCCCTTTTCTGCTCAGGCGATCTTGGCGGTGATGCCGCCGTCCACCACCAGGTCCAGCCCGGTCACGTACCTGGATTCATCGCTGGCGAGGAACAGCGCGGCATGGGCCACGTCCCAGGCGGTGCCCATGTGGCCCATGGGCACCTGGGCGTCGCGGGCGCGCCACATGGCTTCCACGTCGCCGCCGCCATAGCTGCCGGCAAGGCCAGCGGATTTCTCCACCATGGGCGTCTTCATCAGGCCCGGCAGCACGCAGTTCACACGGATGTTCTTCGGCGCGTACTCCACCGCGGTGGTGCGCGAGAGGTGGTTCATGGCCGCCTTGGTCGCGTAATAGGTCGCGTAGGGCACGCCCGTATAGCGGATGGAGGCGATGGACGAGATATTGATGATGGAGCCGCCGCCCTGCCGCTCCATCACCGGGATGGTGTGCTTCATGGCCAGAAAGCAGCTCTTGAGATTGACCTGGAACACCCGGTCCCAGTCCTCTTCCGGCAGCTCCACCACGCCACCCACCTCGGCGAGGCCCACATTGTTGTCGAGCACGTCGATGCGGCCATAGCGCTCCAGGCAGGCCGCGACGAAGCCGGCAATCTCGGCGGGCTTGGACACGTCCGCCCGGAAGGCCTCCGCCTCGCCGCCCTCGGAGCGGATGATGTTCACCGTCTCCTCGGCGGCGGCGGCGTTCACGTCCACGCAGAACACCTTCGCCCCCTCGCGGGCGAACAGCACCGCGGTGGCCTTGCCATTGCCCCAGCCCGGCCCCGCCGAGCCCGCGCCCACCACCAGCGCGGTCTTTCCTGAAAGGCGCTCTCCCATGCGCAATCTCCTTCCCCGGGTGATTGGTCCCGCCCTGTTGGCCGGGCGGTGATCCTTGGATTTGTCAGCTTTCGCCGCGCGCGGCCCGTTCGGCGATCTCGGCGCGCAGCACCGTCTTGAGGATCTTCCCGTAATTGCTCTTGGGCAGTTCCTCGCGCCGCTCGTAGCGCTTGGGCCGCTTGAAGCGGGCGATGGTGGCGAGGCAGTGGGCGTCGAGCTCGGCGTCCGACACCTGCGCCCCCGGCAGGGTCACCACATAGGCCACCACGTTTTCCCCCCATTCCGGGTCGGGCTCGCCCACCACGCACACCTCGGCGATGGCCGGGTGGGTGAGCAGCGCTTCTTCCACCTCGCGCGGATAGATGTTGGTGCCGCCGGAAATGATGACGTCCTTCGAGCGGTCGGTGAGGGTGAGGAAGCCGTCCGCGTCCATACGCCCGAGATCGCCGGTGAAGAGCCAGCCCCCTTTGAGGGCGTCGGCCGTGGCCTTGGGGTTGCGCCAGTAGCCCAGCATCACCGTGGTGCCCTTCACCACGATCTCGCCCGTTTCCCCCGGTGGCAAGGTGTGGCCGGAAACATCCGCCACCCGCACCTCCACCACGCTCTGCGCCACCCCCACCGAGGCGAGGCGCGCGCGGCCCCGCTCCGTGGCGGTGTCGGCATGATAGGGGCGGGCGAGGGCGGTGATGGCCATGGGGCTCTCGCCCTGGCCATAGATCTGCACGAAGCGCTGGCCCATCACCGCGATCGCCTCTTCGAGGTCGGCCAGGTACATGGGCGCGCCGCCATAAATGATGGTCTTGATGCCGGTCCCGTTCTCGCCCCGCCGCCGCGCGGCCTCGGTGAGGCGGCGCACGATGGTGGGGGCGGCGAAGAAGGTGAGATTGCCCACCTGGTGGCCGAGATCCAGCACCTCATCGGCATCGAAACCGCCGGAGGCGGGCACCACATGGCGCGCCGCCACGCGCACATGGATGAAATTGTAGAGCCCCGCCCCGTGGGACATGGGCGCGGCATAGACAATGGCGTCCTGCGCCTGCGCCGTATCCACGTCCGCGAGATAGGACAGGGACATGGCGACCAGGTTGCCGTGGCTCAGCATCACCCCCTTGGGGCGGCCGGTGGTGCCGGAGGTGTAGAACAGCCACGCCAGGTCATCCGCCTCGCGCGGCTCGGGCTCCGGTGCGGCGGGCCCCGAGCGCAGGGTCTCGAATGCCGCGCTGTCCACATCCAGGAGGGGCGGCAGCGCCACGCTGTCGGCGACCTCGTTCAGCGCCTCCAGGGTGTGGTCGGCCGCGAAGGCGAGGCTGGCCTGGGCGTCGTCCAGGATCCAGGCGGCCTCGCGGCCATGCAGCTTGGCATTGATGGGAACCGCCACCGCGCCGGCCCACCAGATGCCGTACAGCGCTTCCAGGTAGCGGGTGCGATTGCCCATGAACACGCCGATTCGGTCGCCGGGCGAGATGGCGTGGCGTTCACGCAGGCCATGGGCGATGGCGCCGGCGCGGCGGGCGAAGGTGGCGTAGTCGGCCTCCACCCGCGCACCTTCCAGGAGCGCCGGGGCATGGGGCTGGAGCTGGGAGCTCGACAGGAGCCAGCGGGCGACGTTCATGGCCGGTGCCCGAGGCGCCGGACGCAATGGGGGCGTTTGCCGGCGCGGCGGCCAGCCAGAATTGGCGTCATGTTTCCTTCCCTTTGGGGAGGTTCCCTCCCCATCGCGCCAGTGGACCGGCGTCGCTTCAGGTCTGCACCCAGGTAAGCCCTGGTGACAGGTCGGCGGCAATGCGTAGAATTACGTGATTTGTCGTGCCCGGAGCGCAGCCATGCCGAGCGAGGATCCCGATCTGGCGGCGGGCTTTCTGAATGCCCCAGTGGCGCTGGTCCTGTCCCGCCATCGCATGGTCGAGGCCTGCAACACCGCTTTCGCGGCCCTGTTCCGCGCGGAGCCGGAGGCCTTGGCGGGCCGCTCCCTGGCGCAGCTTTATCCCTCGGTCGATGCATTCGCGCAGGTGGTCGAGCGCTGGCTTGTGCCCCTGCGTGAGGGGGCGGCGTTCGCGGACGAGCGCTTCATGAAGCGCGGTGACGGCGACCTTTTCTGGTGCCGCGTGGCCGGGCGCTCGCTCACGCCGTGCGATCCGCTGGCGCGGGCGGTGTGGAGCTTCTCCGAGCTGCCGACGCCGCTGTACCTGGACGCCACCTTGTCGCGGCGGGAACGGGACGTGGCCTGCCATGTGGCGCGCGGGCGCACCAGCAAGGAGATCGCCAAGCTCATGGGCCTGTCCCCCCGCACGGTGGAGGGGCACCGCCTGCGCCTCATGCGCAAGTTGAAGGTGGGCAACGCCGCCGAGCTGAACGCGCGCATGGGCGCCGGGCCGGCATAGATGTGCCGAGAATGTCCCGGGGGCACGCTTTCCAGGGCATCGATGGCTGTGCGGAAGGCGCCGGCGACGCGCTTTCAGTCTCCCCTCGGAGCCTTATCCGTCATAGCTTGGCGGTGCCGGCCGCGGAGCGCGGCGAGGGGGAAGCCATGTATCTCGGCGTCGTCATTGCCACCATGCTTGTGCTGCCCCTCGTTTCCCTGGGCATCGACCTGGTGATGCACGGCGGTTGGGTGGTGGCCCTGGCGGGCAAGTGGTTCACCTTCTGGGGCGTGGGCGTGCGCATCATGCTGGCGGCGGTGAAGCAGATGACGCAGCCCGAATTCACCCGGCGCATTCTGAAGATCGAGGATCCGCGCGCCAATATCGTGGTGCGGGAGCTAGGCTTCGCCAATGCCTCCATCGCCAGCCTGGCGCTGCTGTCGCTGGCCTGGCCGCCTTTCGTGGCGCCGGCGGCGCTGGCCGGGGCGCTGTTCCTGGGCCTGGCCGGCATCCAGCATGCCGTGCAGGCCGAGCGCAATGCCAAGGAGACCATCGCCATGGTCTCCGATCTCGGCATGGCCGGCCTGCTGGCGCTGTTCCTGGTGGGGCTGTTCTTTTGAGCCTCAGGCGCTGACGGCGCCGCCGACACCCTCGAAGGCGCCGTCCTCCAGCTCCGCCACCAGAAGCCGCGCGGGGTCCACCGGGCCGGGCAGGGTGACGCGGCCGGTGGGCACCCGCTTGAAACCGAACTTGGCGTAATAGGGCTCGTCGCCCACCAGGATCACCAGCCGGTGGCCGGCCGCCTTGGCGGCCTCCAGGGCCACGTCCATCAGGCGCGCGCCGATGCCCACGGACTGGAACGGCGGTTCCACCGAGAGGGGGCCCAGCAGCAGAGCCGGCGTCGCGCCGATCCGCACCCGCGTGAGCCGCACCGAGCCCACCAGCATGGTGCCCACCCGCGCGGTGAAGGAGAGGGCGCGCTCGTGGCTGGTCTGCTCGCGAATGCGGAAGGCCGTGCGCGCATAGCGGCCGGGGCCGAAGGTGCGCTCGTGCAGCCGGTCCACGGCCACGTCATCGTGCTGGGTTTCGAGGGCGATGGTGAGGGGAAGTTCGGTCATGGTCGTCTTCGGCGCTATCAGGCAGGGGCAGGCATCCCGCCCGGGCCCCGGCGCGGGGGCGCCGAAGTGCGTCAGGCAGGCAAGGCGAAGCGTGCGCGCAGGCGCACCGCGTTCATTCGTCGTCGCTGCTGGCCGCGGGCCATGGCGCTCATCTCGACGGTTCCTTCATCCGAAGGCGCGGGCGATAGCATGCTCTCCCGCGCGGGTCCAGGGGGCATCTCAAAGCTTCTCAAAAGGCGCCGGGGGGAAGGATGCCCGCGTGCAAACGGCGTTTGCCGCCGCGCCCATGGCCATGGCCCCCGCGAGCGGCCATTTGAAAGGCTGTTCCCTCGCAACACAGGAGTGCCACCCATGGGCCTTCTCATCCACGGTGTCTGGCACGACCAGTGGTACGACACCGCCAAGACCGGCGGGCGCTTCGAGCGGCAGGCCTCGCGCTTCCGCAACTTCATCACGCCCGACGGCGCGCCGGGGCCGAGCGGGGAGGGCGGCTTTCCCGCCGCCTCCGGCCGCTACCATCTTTATGTCTCGCTGGCGTGCCCCTGGGCGCACCGCACCCTCATCATGCGCGCCTTGAAGGGGCTGGAAAACGCGATCTCGGTGAGCGTGGTGGACCCCTTCATGGGCACGGAAGGCTGGACCTTTGCCGCGCCCGAGCCGGTGCTGGGCAAGACCCGCCTACACGAGATCTACACCGCCGCCGACCCCACTTATACCGGCCGCGTGACGGTGCCTGTGCTGTGGGACAAGCAGCGCGGCACCATCGTGAGCAACGAATCGGCCGAGATCATCCGCATGTTCAATTCGGCCTTCGCCGCCGTGACGGACGTGGCCACCGATTATTGCCCCGCGCCGTTGCGGGCCGAGATCGACGAGATCAACCAGCGGATCTATGACGACGTGAACAACGGCGTCTACAAGGCCGGCTTCGCCACCACCCAGGCCGCCTATGAGGAGGCGGTGACGACGCTGTTCCGCCGCCTCGACGCGCTCGAAGCGCGCTTGGCCGAGCACCCCTATCTGGTGGGAGATGTGCTCACCGAGGCCGACATCCGCCTGTTCACGACGCTGGTGCGTTTCGATGCGGTCTATGTGGGGCACTTCAAGTGCAACATCCGCCGCATCGCCGACTATCCCAACCTGTTCGGCTACCTGAAGGCGCTCTATCAGCACACGAAGGTGCGGCCCACGGTGGATTTCATCCACATCAAGCGGCACTATTACGAGAGCCACAAGACCATCAACCCCACCGGCATCGTGCCCCTCGGGCCGCTCCAGGACCTTGATGCGCCCCATGATCGCGATCGGTTCGCAAGAGTTTGACATCACAGCGAATTCCGGCTGTCGTGAAGGTGTCATCCCGGTTGCGCAGGAAGGGGCGAGTGGGTGGCGCTGCCCTGGCGTACCGCTCTGGCGCGCCGTGGGGTGCCGGCGTCGCGTGGTGGTTCGTCTCGCATCCCTCAGTGAGGACTGATCTTGAACCCACCCCTGCACTCCGAGCGCCATGTCGTCGATCGTATTGGCTGGCTCCGGGCCGCCGTGCTCGGCGCCAATGACGGCATCATCTCCACCTCGTCCCTCATGGTGGGCGTGGCCTCGGCGGCCACTTCCTCCTCGGACGTGCTGGTGGCGGGCATCGCCGGCATCGTGGCCGGCGCGCTCTCCATGGCGGCGGGTGAGTATGTCTCGGTCAGCTCCCAGGCCGACACGGAGGATGCGGAGCTGGCGCAGGAACGGCGCGAGCTCGCCACCATGCCGGATCACGAGCGCAAGGAGCTCGCCGCCATCTATGTGAGCCGCGGTGTGGAGCCAGAGCTGGCCGACAAGGTGGCCGAGCAGCTCATGGCCAAGGATGCCCTCGGCGCCCATGCCCGCGACGAGCTGGGCATTTCGGAAGTGGTGGTGGCCCGGCCCATCGAGGCCGCGCTCACCTCCGCCGGAACCTTCTCCGCGGGCGCCATCGTGCCCATTATCGTCGCCGCTCTGGCGCCGGAGAACGTGCTGGCGATCTCCATTTCCGTCGTGTCGCTGCTGCTGCTGCTGGTGCTCGGCGCCATGGGCGCGAAGGCGGGCGGCGCGCCCATGCTCAAGCCCACTTTGCGCGTCGGCTTCTGGGGCGCGATCGCCATGGCCGTCACGGCCGGCGTCGGCCATCTGGTGGGCGCGGCGGTCTGATCCCTCTCGCTACGCGCGCGGCAGTTTCGCCGCGGGCTTGGCCCTGTGGCCGATGAAGGCCCCGGACGCATCTGGCGGCCGGGGACCTGTTCGAGGCTCGATGCTAAGGCGGGCGAGCCGCGCGCCTGGCCGATCCCGACATCCTCGAAGGGCCGGCGGGTCGCGAGACCTGCCGCTGGGCGGCCATGTTCGGCGCGGCCGCCGGGCGCGGACCATGCGTGGGCGCCACGCTCGCTCGTGGGTTCGCCGGGGTCATGGATAAGTGCGCACCCTTGGCGAAGCCGGGCGCTTCCCTTGGTCCGGAATGGCCGTGTCCCCGCGCTGCACGCGGCATGATGCGCTCTGGGCAATGGCCTCGGTCGCCTCTGCCCTCCAACCCCGCAGCGGGGCTCCGTGCGAGCGCCAAGTCCGCGCCGCGTGTTGCCTGGCGAATGGACCGGGCAGCGGCGCCGGTGAGCCGGGCGCTTCCTTTCGTCCGGAATTGCCAAGTCCGGTTGCGCCACGGGTATGAGGCCGCCGGGCAGGAGTTTTGACCCGAGCCGCTCTCTGGCTGCGTCGCGGAACCATGCGCGAGTGCCACGCTCGCGCTACGCGTGTTGCCGATGCGACGGATCGGAATTGCGAAGTTCCGTTGCGCCACTGGCCAGGAGCCCCAGGAGGGCGGCAGCTCCGATCCCTGCGGCCCCCCGGCCCTGGACGTGGGGCGATCTGTGAGCGTCAAGCGCGCCAGAGCAGGCTGGCCGGCGAACGGATCGGCCGACGCCTCGGGCGGAGGAGGGGCTTCTTTCGGTCCGGAGTTGCCAAGTCCGGCCGTGTCACAGGCCCAGAGCCAACCGGGGGGGCACTAACTCCGGTCGGCGCGGCTCCCTCGCCCCGGATGCGGGACCATCCGTCAGCTCAAGCTCGCAAGAGAAGAATGGCCGGGGCTGCGGACCGGCCGGCGTCGCCGCCGGGAAGGGCGCTCCTTCGGCCCGGAATTGCCCATCTGGGGAAGCTCCGCGCCGATGCGAGCGCTCGTCGTCGTGATGCGCGTGGCTGATTCGCCCTCAGGCGCCGTAGATCCAGCCGTAGCGTTCCAGCAGGGCCGGGCCCTGGCGGCGCAGGACGAGATCACGGGCGAAGCGCGGTGGTCCGGAGAGGTGGTAGATGATGCCGTTGCGCCGCGCCTCGCGCTGGATGCGGGCGGTGCGGGCCATGCGCTCGCTTTCATAGGCCTTCAGGGCGCTGGGCGCGTCGCGGTGGCTGGTGATGGCGCGGGCGAGGGCCGCCGCATCCTCAATCGCCTGGGCCGCGCCCTGGGCGAGGAAGGGCAGCATGGCGTGGGCGGCATCGCCCAGCAGGGTCACCCGGCCCGAGCTCCAGCGGGGCAGGGGATCAATGTCGTAAAGGCCCCAGCACAGGAAATGGGGCGCGCTTTCCAAAAGCTTGCGCACCTCCGCGTTCCAGCCGGCGAAGGCCTGGTGCACCGCCGCGCTCTCGCCGGGGGCATTCCAGCGGGCGACCGGCTTAGTCTCCTTCACGATGGCGACGAGGTTCAAGGTGGCCCCGCCTTTCACCGGATAGGCTACCAGATGCGCGTCGCGGCCGAGATACAGGCGCACTTCCAGCGGATAGTCGTCGGGCACGTTGACGGTGGCGCGATAGGCGACCCGGCGGGCGAATACCGGCGCCCCGGCGGGCCCCAGATGCGCGCGCACGGCGGAGCGCACGCCGTCCGCCCCCACCAGGATATCGGCGCCATGGGCGATGAGCTCGCCACCCTGATTCACCACCGCGCGCACGCTGCCGAAGGCGGGTTCCACGCTGGTGAGATCGGCCCCGAGCGCCATGGTGGCGCCGGCCTCCATGGCCGCTTCCGCCAGCAAGTTCTGCAGGTCGGCCCGGTGCACCACCAGGAAGGGCGCGCCGAAGCGGCTGGCGGCGGCGGCATATTCGGTGCGGGTGAGGGTGGCGCCGGTGCGCCCGTCGCGCACATCGAGGGCATTGGGCGCCACGGCGACGGCTTCGAGCCGCTCCAGCAGGCCGAAATCCCGGATGATGCGGGTGGCGTTGGGGGTGAGCTGAAGGCCCGCGCCCACTTCGCGCAAGCGCTTCGCCCGCTCCACCACCTGGACGGCGAGGCCTGCGCGGCGCAGGGCAATGGCACAGGCCAGCCCACCGATGCCGCCGCCCACGATGACGGCGCTGCGCGCCGCGAGCTGCGGTTTCGGTCGGAAGGGAATCGGGTCGGGCATGTCGGTTCCAGCCGCGGCGCGGCCGGCAAAAGGCGGTGTCAGGCGGCGGCGGAAGTCTCGCCGTCGTCGTGCCACACGCAGGCTTCGGGCTTGGCCGCTCCCGGAGCGAGCTCCGGATTGTAGCGGTAAAGGGTGGAGCAGTACGGGCAGACCTTCTCCGTATCCTCACCGAGGTCGAGGAAGATGTGCGGATGGTCGAACGGCGGTTTCGCGCCGATGCACATGAACTCCTTGCTGCCCACCTCGATCGTCGTGAGGCCGAGGTCGTTGCAGAAGTGAGGAATGCCGGTGTCCGCCATGGCTCTGCCTGTAGAGGGTCCAAAAAAGCGTCGCGACCTTAGCCCCTGGCGGCGCCGGATGAAAGGGGGCCTGGCGCGTCACATCCGCCGGGCGCCTCTCGCGCGGGGAGCCGGCGGGGCCATATAAGGCGTGATGGCACGCCTTTTTGCTTCCCTCGCCCTTCTGGCCACGCTTTTTGGCGTCGCGCCCTGGCTGGTGCCGGTGGCGAAGGAGAGCGTGCGCCTCATCGCCGCGCGGGACGATCCGGCGGCGCTCGCGGACCTCGGCCTTTCCGCCTTCACCCCGGCCGACGCACAGGCCGCCATAACCGAGGCGCTGAAAGCGGATGATGCGGCCCTGGCGGCATCCTACCTGGAGCTGGCGGACGCGCGCGGCCTTGCCCTGCCCGCCGATTTGCGGGCGCGCGTAGAGGCCGCCACCGCACCCACGGCGGAGGCGCTGCGCGCGGCGCGGAGTTTCGGCGCCGGCTTTTTGAGTGGCCAGCCGGAGGATCTGGCCGGCCTCACCGGGGCGCTGACGGGCGATCTGATGGTGTGGGGCGACATCCGCGATGCCTCCCGCGAGGGCTGGAAACTGGCGCGGGGCGAGGAGGTGGACGAGCTCATTCTCGGCCTTTCGGCGGTCGGTATCGCCCTCACCGCAGGCACTTATGCCACCGGCGGCGCGAGCCTGCCGCTGCGGGCGGGAATCACGCTGGTGAAGGTGGGGGAGCGCACCGGCAAGCTCTCCGCCGCCCTGGCGCGCACCCTTGCCCGCGCGGTGCGCGAAAGTGTGGATTTCGCCGCCTTGCGCCGGCTCGCCGCCCATCCCGGCGCGGTGGATGGGGCGGCGCTGAAGGGGGTGGTGCGCTCGAATCACGTGGCGGGGCTGGTCCGGATGCTGGATGACGTGGCCGTGGTGCAGGCCAAGGCCGGCACCCGCGCCGCTTTGGAGGGGCTGAGGGTGGCCGATGACGGGCGCGACCTTGCCCGCGTGGCGCGCCTGGCCGAGGCCAAGGGCGGGCAGACGCTGGCCATTCTCAAAACCCTGGGCCGCGGCGCCATCGTCATCACCCGCGCGCTGCTGAAGCTGGTGTGGTGGACGCTGGCGATGGTGGCCTATGCCTATCTCGTGGTGTCTTCCACCAATGCCTTCTGCGTCGCCTGCGCCCGCCGCCTGTGGCGCCGCCGAGGGCAGGCGCGCGGCCGTCACGGGCCGGTGGGCGGGGCGATGGCATCGGAACCCGGCGGGATTGGCAGCGGCGGCGTGCGGAACTCAACGTCTTGGCGCGACATGTGCCGCGGTGCGCATGAGGAAAACGCGTCGACCTCAGGGACGCGGAGCAACTCCCGGATTCCACGGCGCGGGGAGTTGCTCTAGGTTCTCGCACCCTTTTCCCCGCCTCGCGTGCCACGCGAAGGATTTTCCATGCCCCATTTCAATTCCGACGGCATCGACATCGCCTATCTTGACGAGGGTGCCGGCGATCCTGTGCTCCTCATCCACGGCTTCGCGTCGAACAAGGAGATCAACTGGGTCGGCCCGTCCTGGGTGAAGACCCTGACCGAGGCGGGCTATCGCGCCATCGCCTTCGATCACCGGGGCCACGGCGCTTCCGGCAAGGTCTATGAGCCCGCGCTGTACCACACCGCCCGCATGGCGGAGGACGCCCAGCGCCTGCTGGCGCATCTGGGCATCGAGCGGGCGGATGTGATCGGCTATTCCATGGGGGCGCGGGTGGGCGCGTTCAGCGCGCTGCTGTTTCCCCACATGGTGCGCTCGCTGGTGCTGGGCGGGCTCGGCATCCATCTGGTGGACGGGGTGGGGCTGCCCCAGTCCATCGCCGACGCCATGGAGGCGCCGAGCCTGGAGGCGGTTTCCGATCCCATGGGCCGGATGTTCCGCTCGTTCGCCGATGCCAACAAGCAGGACCTGCGGGCGCTGGCCGCCTGCATCCGCGGCTCGCGCCAGGTGCTGACGCGGGAGGAGGTGGCCCGCATCTTCCAGCCGGTGCTGGTGGCCGTGGGCACCCGCGACAAGGTGGCCGGCGATGCGCGCCCCCTGGTGGAGCTGCTGCCGGACGGCGAGGTGCTCGACATTCCCAACCGCGATCACAATCCGGCGGTGGGCGACAAGGTGTTCAAGCAGGGCGTGCTGGAATTTCTGCGCCGCCGGCCGTGAGCCGCTCGCATTTGTGAATGGCGGCGCTACGCGGCGCGAACTCTCGCGCCGCCGCCGTATGTGCTAAGAATGGAAGCAAGTTCCCCTCATCTCAAGGAGGCACGCATGGGTCAGATTCCGGTGCCGGTTCAGCCCGCGAACGTGGTGCAGGGCGAGACGCCGGCGGTGCGCCTCACCAAGGCGCCCGTGGATCGCTGGCACGACGTGGTGGATCCGGTGTGGGCGCGGGTGCGCGCGGAGGCGGAGGAAGCCGTCATACGCGAGCCGCTCATGGCCGCCTTCCTCACCGGCACCGTGCTCGGCCAGCCCAGCCTTGAGGCCGCGGTGGGCCAGCGCATCGCCATGCGCCTCGACCATGCCGACGTGCCGGCGGCGGTCATCCAGACCGCGTATCTTGAGGCGGTGGCCGATGACAAGGCCATCGGCCATGCCCTGCGCGCCGATATCATGGCGGTGGTCGATCGTGATCCGGCGGCGACGCGCGCGCTGGAGCCGATTTTGTATTTCAAGGGCTTCCACGCCATCCAGACCCATCGGCTCGCCCACTGGCTATGGATGAGGGGCCAGTTCGATCTTGCCCTCTACCTGCAGAGCCGCACGTCGAGCGTGTTCGGCGTGGATATCCACCCCCAGGTGCCCATGGGCCGGGGCATCTTCCTCGACCATGCCACGGGCGTCGTCATCGGCATGACGGCGGTGATCGAGGACGACGTGTCCATCCTCCAGGGCGTTACCCTGGGCGGCACCGGCAAGGAGACGGGGGATCGCCATCCCAAGATCCGCCGCGGCGTGCTCATTGGCGCCGGCGCCAAGGTGCTGGGCAATATCGAGGTGGGGCGCTGCGCCCGCGTGGCGGCGGGCTCGGTGGTGCTGAAGCCGGTGCCGCGCAACACCACGGTGGCCGGCATTCCGGCCAAGGTGGTGGGCGAGGCCGGCTGCGCTGAACCCTCCCGCTCCATGGATCAGGTGTTCGAGGATATCGCCATTTTCGCCGGGGCGGATATCTGACGCAACGGCGGGTCGCCCGTGGTGGAAGGCCGGGGCGGGCGTTCCCCACGCGGCGTCGCGGTGCCTGGCCACCGTGGCGATATCTGGGATTTGCGCGCGATCGTGCCTTGAATGCGCCCGCGTCGGCGGCCATAACGCGCCCTCGGACCTCAGGAGGCCTCCTTGGAAAAGAAAGATCTCGAAAGCATTCAGCGCTATATGCGTAACCTCTTCGGCAACCCCCAGATCAAGGTGATGGGCCGCCCGAAGAAGAAGGATTCGGCCGAGGTCTATATCGGCGAAGAGTTCATCGGTGTCCTGTTCGAGGACAAGGAAGACGGCGAGCTCTCCTATAACTTCCAGATGGCCATCCTCGATACCGATCTCGAGGACTGAGTTTTTCTGCACCCCTGAAAGCCGCTCACGCTCATTTCCTTTCGAAGGCCGGTGACATGCGCCTCACATACTGGTGAGGTATGCTCGTCCGTCGGATCTTCAGGGCGAGGGGGCGTGGCATGAGCGGGCCGGAGGCGGGGGCAGGCACGACCGATAAGGGATCGCCGCGAGCGCAGGGGGCATCTGTCCCGCGCCCGGCATCCGCTTCCGCCGGTGGCGCGCACGAGCACGCCCCCGCGCACCATGACGGCGACACCCACCCGCATTCCGATGGCCCCGGCGCAGCCCACGCGACGGAAGGCCACGCCCATCAGGCGCATGACGAGGCCCTCCACGGGGACCATGCGGGTGAAGACCAGGCTCACGACGCGCATTCCCACTCTGGACATTCCCATTCGGGTCATTCCCACGCGGGTCATTCCCACACAGGTCACGGCCATACGGGCCATGACCATGCGGGTCATTCCCATGCCATGCCCCAATCCCTGCGCGCCTTCGCCATTGGCGCGTCGCTGAATTTCGGCTTCGTGGTGGTTGAGGTTCTGCTAGGGCTTTGGGCGGGATCGCTCGCTTTGGTGGCCGATGCCGGCCATAACCTTTCGGACGTTCTGGGCCTGCTGCTGGCCTGGGGCGCGGCTTGGCTGTCGCGCCGGGCGCCCACTGCGCGGCGCACCTTCGGTTACGGGCGCTCCTCCATCCTCGCGGCTCTCGCAAACGCCATTTTGCTGCTGGTGGGCACCGGCGCCATCATTATCGAAGCTCTGTCGCGCCTGGAGGATCCGGAGCCGGTGAAGACTGGCGTGGTCATGGCGACCGCGCTGGTGGGCGTCGCCGTCAATCTCGGCACGGTCATGCTGTTCATGTCCGGACGCAAGAGCGACCTCAATGTGCGCGGCGCCTTCCTGCACATGGCGGCCGATGCGGCGGTCTCGGTGGGCGTGGTGATCGCCGCCGGCCTCATCGCCTTCACCGGGTGGCTGTGGCTCGATTCGGCCGTGTCCTTGGTGATCGCGGTGGTCATCATCGTGTCCACCTGGGGCCTGGCGCGCGACAGCGTGGATCTCGCGCTCGACAGCGTGCCGGCGCACATCGACCGCGCGGAGGTGGAAGCCTATCTTGCCGCCCTGCCGGGGGTGAGCGAGGTGCACGATCTGCACATCTGGGGCCTCTCCACCACCGATGCGGCGCTCTCCGCCCATCTGGTGCGCCCGGGGGCGAGCCTCGACGATACGTTCCTGGACAGCACCATGCGGGAGCTGAAGTCGCGCTTCGGCATTTCCCATTCGGTGCTGCAGGTGGAAGAGGGGCGCATGGCGTGCGCGCTCGCCCCCGCCGAGGTGGTCTGATCAGCCCCGGCTGAAGTGCCGCTCAGGCGGCCCTGACGGGTGGCAGCCCTTCCAGGGCCTCCTTCGCGACGCTGGAGAGGCCTTCGCCACCGGCCGCCACATGCTCCGCGATCTTGGCGCGCATGCGCGGATCCCAGAATTTGCGAATGTGGGTGCGCGTGGCTTCCACCGCCGCCTCGTGGCTCTGCTGGGCGAAGGCGGTGGCGATCTGGTTCGCCATATAGACGAGCTTTTCCGCGGTGCTATGCGACATAAGCGGGCCGTTCATGTGGGCTGCCGAGCGCGATGCGCCCGGGGTGGGTGAAAATCTCGAAGCCGTCGGTGCGCACCACGGCACACAGCGTGATGCCCGCGGCCTCGGCGGTGCGGATGGCGAGGGAGGTGGGGGCCGAGACCGCCGCGATGATGCCGGTGCCCAGCACCGACGCCTTCTGCACCATCTCGATGGACACCCGACTGGTGAGCAGCAGCAGGCCTTTCGACGTGTCGAAGCCGCCGGTGACGGCAAGGCCCACCAGCTTGTCGAGGGCATTGTGCCGGCCCACATCCTCCGCCACGGCGCGGATGCCGGCGCCGGGCTCGGCATAGGCGGCGGCGTGCACGGCGCGGGTTTCGCGATTGAGCTCCTGCAGCGGGCCAAGGGCGGCCATGGCGGCCAGGATCTCCTCAGGGGTCAGCACCAGATCGCAGGCCACATGGGCGGCGGGCTTCACCGCCTCGGCCAGGCTCTCCACCCCGCACAGGCCGCAGCCGGTGGGCCCGGCCAGTGCCCGGCGGCGGGCGGAAAGGGTGCGCATCTTCTCTTCCGCGATCCAGATGCGCGCCTCGATGCCGTCCTCCACCACGATTTCCTCGATGGACAGGATGTCCGCGGGCGACGCCACGATGCCTTCCGTGAGCGCGAAGCCCAGGGCGAAGGCGGGAATGTCTGCGGGTGTCGCCATCATCACCGCATGGGTGGTGCCGTTGAAGGTGAGGGCGACGGGGGTTTCCTCCGGCACGGTGCGGCCGCCCTGGGAAACCGCACCCTCCCGCACTTGCGCGCGCTCCACCCGCCGCGCCGGCGGCGGAGCGGGGAGCTCCTGCGCCGCAGGGCAGGAGAGGGGGGAAACGGGCGTGTCGGCCATAGGGGCGGCCCTTCGGGTCCTCAATCTACGTTTTGCCCGGAACGGGTCACTTCGTCCGCGCCGGGCATCGGGAAACGGCGGCGCTTCAGATGCGCCATTCCCGCCGGGGCGAGGGAGACCCCGGCGGGAGGAGCGGCGTCGCCCGGGGCGATCCGCTCAAGGCAATTCCGGCGGAGGCGCGCATCTGGCCCGCGCCTGGAATTGCGTGGAAGCAGACCCTGGAGCATGCCGGGTGAAAAGGTGTTCGCCCGGCATGCCCGGCTTCATTCCGCAGCTTCCGCGGCGATGCGGCGGCTCTTGCGGGTCAGGTCCTCATACTCTTCCTGCCACGGGGTCGGGCCGTTGGACGGCGAGACCTGCACGGCGGTGACCTTGTATTCCGGGCAATTGGTGGCCCAGTCGGAATAGTCGGTGGTCACAACATTGGCCTGGGTCACCGGGTGGTGGAAGGTGGTGTAGACCACGCCCGGCGCCACCCGCTCCGAGATCTCCGCCTTCAGGGAGGTGGAGCCGGCGCGGCTTTCCACCTTCACATAGTCGCCGTCGCGGATGCCCCGATTCTCGGCGTCGAAGGGGTGGATCTCCAGCACGTCCTCCGGATGCCAGGCCACGTTCGCCGTGCGCCGGGTCTGGGCACCCACATTGTACTGGGAAAGGATGCGCCCGGTGGTGAGCAGCAGCGGGAAGCGGGGGCCCGTCTTCTCGTCGGTGGGCACGTATTCGGTGAGCATGAACTTGCCCTTGCCGCGCACGAAGCCGCCGATATGCATTACTGGCGTGCCGGCGGGGGCCTTCTCGTTGCAGGGCCACTGCACCGAGCCGAGCTCGTCGAGCCTGGCATAGCTCACGCCCGCGAAGGAGGGAGTCAGCGCCGCGATCTCGTCCATGATCTCAGAGGGATGGCCATAGTCCATCTTGAAGCCCATGGCATTGGCGAGCATCTGGGTCACTTCCCAGTCGGCATAGCCATTCTTGGGCGCCATCACCTTGCGCACGCGCTGGATGCGCCGTTCCGCATTGGTGAAGGTGCCGTCCTTCTCCAGGAAGGTGCAGCCGGGCAGGAAGACGTGGGCGTAATTGGCCGTTTCGTTCAGGAACAGGTCCTGCACCACCAGGCATTCAAGCGCCGCAAGGCCGGCCGAGACATGGTGGGTGTCCGGGTCGGACTGCAAAATGTCCTCGCCCTGCACATACATGCCCTTATAGGTGCCATCGACCGCGGCATCGAACATGTTGGGAATGCGAAGGCCCGGCTCGTCGTCCAGGTTGACGCCCCACAGGGCCTCGAACGAGGCGCGGGTGGCGTCGTCGGAGATGTGGCGATAGCCCGGCAGCTCATGGGGGAAGGAACCCATGTCGCAGGAGCCCTGCACATTGTTCTGCCCGCGCAGCGGGTTCACGCCCACGCCCTCGCGGCCGATATTGCCGGTGGCCATGGCGAGGTTGGCGATGGCCATCACCGTGGTCGAGCCCTGCGAATGCTCGGTGACGCCGAGGCCGTAATAGATGGCGGCATTGCCGCCGGTGGCATAGAGGCGGGCCGCCTGCCGCACCAGGTCGGCTGGCACCTGGGTATATTTCTCCACCGCCTCGGGGCTGTGGCGCTCGTCGGCCACGAAGGCCGCCCACTCCTGGAAATCCTCCCAGTCGCAGCGCTCGCGCACGAAGGCTTCGTTCACCAGGCCCTCGGTGACGATCACATGGGCCAAGGCGGTGACGATGGCGACATTGGTGCCCGGCTTCAGCGCCAGATGGTAGGCCGCCTCGATATGGGGCGAGCGCACGATGTCGGTGCGGCGCGGGTCCACCACGATGAGCTTGGCGCCCTGGCGCAGCCGCTTCTTGAGGCGGGAGGCGAACACCGGGTGCCCATCGGTGGGGTTGGCGCCGATGATGAGCACCACGTCGGTCTGCTCGACGCTGTCGAAATCCTGGGTGCCGGCCGAGGTGCCATAGGTCTGGGAAAGGCCATAGCCGGTCGGCGAGTGGCAGACGCGGGCGCAGGTGTCCACATTGTTGTTGCCGAAGCCGCCGCGGATCAGCTTCTGGACCAGATAGGTCTCTTCATTGGTGCAGCGGGACGAGGTGATGCCGCCAACGGCGCGCTTGCCATACTTCTCCTGGATCCGCTTGAACTCGGAGGCGGCGTATTGGATCGCCTCCTCATAGGTCACTTCCTTCCACGGCTCCGTGATGGAAGAGCGGATCATGGGCTTCAGGATGCGGTCCTGGTGGGTGGCATAGCCATAGGCGAAGCGGCCCTTCACGCAGCTATGGCCCCGGTTCGCCTTGCCGTCCTTATAGGGCACCATGCGCACCAGCTCGTCGCCGCGCATCTCGGCCTTGAAGGCGCAGCCCACGCCGCAATAGGCGCAGGTGGTCACCACCGAATGCTCGGGGGTGCCGATCTCCACCATGGACTTTTCATTGAGCGTGGCGGTGGGGCACGACTGCACGCAGGCGCCGCAGGACACGCATTCGGAGGTGAGGAACGGCTCGTTCATGCCCGGCGAAACGCGGCTGTCGAAGCCCCGGCCGGAAATGGTCAGCGCGAAGGTGCCCTGCACCTCCTCACACGCCCGCACGCACCGATTGCAGACGATGCATTTCGACTGCTCATAGGTGAAGTAGGGGTTGGATTCGTCCTTGCCGAGGGTGGTGTGGTTCTCGCCCTCATAGCCGTAGCGCACCTCGCGCAGGCCCACCACGCCGGCCATCTCCTGCAACTCGCAATCGCCATTGGCGGAGCAGGTGAGGCAGTCCAGCGGGTGGTCGGAGATGTAGAGTTCCATCACCCCCTTGCGCAGCCGCTTCAGCCGCTCGGTCTGGGTCTTCACCACGATGCCCTCGGCCACCGGGGTGGTGCAGGAGGCCGGAGTGCCGTTGCGGCCCTCGATCTCCACCAGGCAGAGGCGGCAGGAGCCGAAGGCGTCCAGCATGTCGGTGGCGCAGAGCTTGGGGATCTGGTTCCCCACCTCCATGGCTGCCCGCATGATGGAGGTGCCTTCCGGCACGCTGACCTTCATGCCGTCAATGGTGAGGGTGACCAGCTTTTCGGACTTGGAAGCCGGCGTGCCGTAGTCGATTTCGTTGATGAGGGACATGGGTGTTCCTCCATTATTCCGCGGCGGCCGGCAGGCTCGGCGTGGCGCCGAAGTCTTCCGGGAAATGGTTGAGGGCACTCAGCACCGGATAGGGCGTGAAGCCGCCCAAAGCGCAGAGGGAGCCGAGCTTCATGGTGTCGCAAAGGTCGCGCAGCAGTTCGAGATTCTGCTCCCGCTTCTCGCCGGCGATCACCTTTTCGAGGGTCTCCGCGCCGCGGGTGGAGCCGATGCGGCAGGGCGTGCACTTGCCGCAGCTCTCATGGGCGCAGAATTCCATGGCGAAATGGGCCATCCGCGCCAGGTCCACCGTGTCGTCGAACACCACGATGCCGCCATGGCCGATGAGCGCATCCTTCGCCGCGAAGGCCTCATAATCAAACGGCGTGTCGAACTGGGAGACGGGCAGATAGGCCCCGAGTGGCCCACCCGCCTGCACCGCCTTCACCGGCCGGCCGGACGCCGTGCCGCCGCCGATGTCGTTGACCAATTCGCCCAGCGAGATGCCGAAGGCGGTCTCGAACAGGCCGCCATATTTGATGTTGCCGGCGAGCTGGATGGGCATGGTGCCGCGCGAACGGCCCATGCCGAAATCGCGATAGAAGCTGCCGCCCTTGTCCAGGATCACAGGCACGGTGGCCAGCGACACCAGATTGTTGATGACGGTGGGCTGCTGGAACAGGCCCTTGTGCGCCGGCAGCGGCGGCTTGGCGCGAACCAGGCCGCGCTTGCCCTCCAGGCTTTCCAGAAGGGCGGTTTCCTCGCCGCACACATAGGCGCCTGCGCCCATGCGCATCTCAAGGTCGAAATCGTGTCCCGAGCCCAGGATGTTCTTGCCCAGCAACCCCGCGTCGCGCGCCTTCTCGATGGCCTTTTCCATCACCACGAAGGAGAGGGGATATTCCGAGCGCGAATAAACATAGCCGCGCGTGGCGCCCACCGCGAGGCCGGCAATGGTCATGCCCTCGATGAGGCAGAAGGGGTCCGCCTCCATGATGAGCCGGTCGGCGAAGGTGCCGCTGTCGCCCTCGTCCGCATTGCAGACGATGTAGCGCTGCTCGGCCGGGGCGGCGGCCACGGTGCGCCACTTGATGCCGGTGGGAAAGCCGGCGCCGCCGCGACCGCGCAGGCCGCTTTCCACCACCTCTTCCACGGTGGCTGAGGGGCCGATCTCCATGGCCCGCTTCAGGCCGCGATAGCCGCCGTGGGCCTCGTAATCGGTGAGCGAGAGCGGATCGATGATGCCGACCCGGGCAAAGGTGAGGCGGGTCTGCTTCTTGAGATAGGGGATCTCATCCACCAGCCCCACGCACAGAGGGTGGTCGCCGCCATGGAGCAGGCCCGCATGCAGCAGGCTTTCCACGTCCGAGGGTTTCACCGGGCCGTAGCCCACGCGGCCCTTCTCGGTCTCCACCTCGATCAGCGGTTCCAGCCAGAACAGGCCGCGCGAGCCGTTGCGGGTGATGTCGGCGGTGACGCCGCGGGCGAGCAGTTCATGCTCCAGCTTATGGGCGACCCGGTTGGCGCCGCAGGCGACGGCCGTGGCGTCGTTGGGGACGAAGATGCGGGGGGATTTCATCACGCGTCTCCGAAGTCTTTGCCGGCGGCGAAGCACTCGGCCATCTCATCGATGGCGGCACGATCGAGCCGGCCGACCAGCTGGCCGTCCACCAAAGCGGAGGGGGAGCAGGCGCACAGGCCCAGGCAGTAGATGGGCTCAAGGGTGATCTTGCCGTCGGGCGAGGTCTCGCCCATGCCCACGCCGAACCTGTCCTCGGCATAATCGGCCAGTGCCTTGCCGCCCATGGACTGGCAGGCCTCGGCCGCGCACATCTTCACCACATGGTGGCCCGGGGCCGCGCGGCGGAAGTCGTGATAGAAGGTGAGGACGCCATAGACCTCCGCGCGGGAGAGGTTGAGGCTCTCCGCGATCATGGGCACCGCCGGATCGGGTACGAAGCCGAAGGTTTCCTGCAAGGCGTGCAGAATGGGCATCGTGGCACCCTCCAGGTGCCGATGCTCCGCGATCACCTGAGCCGCGCGCTCGGTGCTCCAATCCTCATAGACCGCCATGGGCGTCCGCCTTCCCGCGTCAGACTGTGCACATCGGGGCCGCTCGGGGCGGCCCTTTCTTGTGATGATTTCAAACAGACTGTCACAAAAGCGGCGGGGATCAATGCAGCCGTGGGATGGTGCAATAGAACATTTCTATGGTTGACCGCCCCCATCAGCATGGTCGACGTGAAAACACAGGCGCCGAAGGTGCGGCAAAATGGCATGTGCCGCGCCTCCGGCGCCTGGATTGATCGGACTTTTCTATGTGTACCCGCGTGCGCGGGCATCGCGTTTATTGCATCGCGGCAAGAGCGGGATCGGCCAGCACCTGCTGGTCGAGCTTCGGGGCAATGCGTCGCGCCTCCGCCACCAAGGCGGAGATGACGGGCGTGGTCGGCTCCCGGTGGGGGACCACGAGGCCGATGGAGTGGGAGATGTCCGGCTCCAGAATGGGAATGGAGCGCACCAGCGCCGTGAGGCCCAGGGAATCGGCCAGCATGGCGGGCATGACGCTGGCCCAAAGGCCGGTGCGCACATGGGTGAACAGCACCGTCATGGAGTTGGATTCGAGGGTGGGTTTCGGTCGCGCCCCCGCCGCCGCCAGCAGATCGTCCACGATCCGGCGATTCTGCATGTCGGGCGTGAGGAGGGCCAGGGGCAGTTCCGCCACCTCGGCCCATGTCACGCTGGTGCGGTCGCCGAAGCGGGCATTGGCGGCGGTGACGAGCCGGTAGCGCTCGCGATAAAGCGGCACTGTGTTCACCCGGCCGAGGGGCTCGTTGTCCAGATAGGTGATGCCGGCGTCAATCTCGAGATTCTCAAGATCGCTCAGGATTTCCAGTGAGTTGCGCGAAATCACCGTGAACCGTACATCCGGGTGGCGGGCGCGGAACGGGGTGGTGAGCGCTGCCACCATGGGCAAGGCGGTGGGAATGGCGGCGATGCGCAGCGGGCCCGACAGGCCGCGCTTGAGGGCATCGATATCCTGCCGCATGGCCCGCGCGTCGGACACGATGCGCCGTGCCCATTCCAGCGCCCGCTCACCCTCGGGCGTGAAGCCCATGAAGCGCGAGCCGCGCTGCACCAGCAACACGCCCAGCATGTCCTCGAGCTGCTTGATGCCTGCGGAAAGGGTGGGCTGGGTGACGCCGCACCCTTCGGCGGCGCGGCCGAAGTGACGCTCGCGGGCCAGGGCGATGAGGTATTCGAGCTTGTCGATCATGCCCCCATATCAGGGACGGGAACGATGTTGCGCAACTCCCCTCGGCGCAACTGCCCGCGCGCGCTGCAATGCAGCGAAAATCAGCCGCTGCGCGGCGTCGTGATTCTCTCGGATTCGTGAATGCCGGGAACGGGAACTTCGCGGCCCGGGTTAACCTTTCCTTCACACCTCTCCACCGGTGCGGCGGACCGGAGAGAGGCACCCCGAACGGACTTCCATTCTAGGGCCCGTGGCGCTGCCTCACGGGCGCGCGGGGGGGAGTCTGCGCGGCGGTTGAGCGCTCCCGGCCGGTTCCAGTTTGGGGCTGGGCCGAGGGCGTCGTTCATGCGCTTCCGGCGCGTGGGCGCAGGGGTCGAAAAGGATGCTCGAAAGGATGCCCGCCATGGCTTCATCTGTCACCCGGCCTGTCCTTCTGTCTGCCCGTCCGGCCTTTTCCAGCTCGTCACGAGCGGACGCGGGCACCTGGCGCAGCTCGTCCCTCCTCATCTCGCTGGTGGTGCTGCTGTTCGCGGCCCTGCTCATCGCCACGCCGACGCTGGCTGTCATGACCTTCCGGCCCGATGCGCCGGCGGTGGCGCCGGAGCCGGTGCGAGCCCCGCACCTGAGCTTCTCTCACTCGCAGTTCGCCTGAGACGAGCCCCGTTTCGTGCCGTCCGTGCGACTTCGCTGCGCTCACGGGTGCGGCGGCGTCCGGGACGTTGTGCGCGGCGGGTGATGCGCAGTCGGGAAGGTCTCGCGGGCACGGTCGAGCGGGGCTTGGAGCGGGGCTTGGGATGAACCCCGGGGGCTTGATCGACCGTCCGGAGAGGGCGCGCGAAAGAGGCCGGGCCCATCCCTTTTGAGTGGGGGGGCGTCGCGGCGGACCGGAAGGCGGCAAGGCACCGTGGCGTCCCGCAGCGTCCTTCCTTGCCTCAGCGCAGGCGCATTCCGGATGTCTGGTCTTCTGGCCGGATCCTTCCTGAGCCGGGACGGGGGAACGGCGGCGGACCGGAAGGCGGCAAGGCGACCGGGCGTTCCGCAGTGTCGTCCCTTGCCTCAGCGCTGGGGGCCG
Organism: Xanthobacter sp. NM-59; assembly: GCF_021401125.1. GTDB lineage: Bacteria > Pseudomonadota > Alphaproteobacteria > Rhizobiales > Xanthobacteraceae > Xanthobacter. Next base: position 161,520 of record NZ_JACBFQ010000005.1, on the reverse strand, counting down.
ATGTCTTGCCTCCCTGGACAGCCCCCCGCTCGGGGAGCGGGAGCCGCAGCATGAGGAGTATGTTGGCGGGCGTTCAAGAGCCGCGCCGCAGGTATTAAATGTCGATGGGCCCTCCGCGGGACGTCGTCGGGCATGAACCTCGCGACGCGCGCATTTTTACGACGGCGCCCTTCGGGCGAAGGGCGCGTGGCGCGCCATACGCCTATTCTGCGGCCTGGGGGGTCTCGTTGAGCAGGGCACGGATGCGGCTCGCGAGGCTGGTGTCTCCCTTGCGGGCGTTCGCCACCAGAGCGGGTATGGGTGAGGCGGCGCCTTCCACCTGGGCGGTGAGAACGACCACCTTGGCGGCAAGCTCCGTCAAGGCGGCGCGCAAGGCGAGGTCCGAGCTGTCCGAGGTGGTGCCGTCTTCGGTCAGAAGGCGGGCCTGGTCCGCTTCCAGCGCGCGCACCTGATCGTCGCGCGCGGAGAGTGTCGTGGTCAGCCGCTCCACGTCGGCCTGCAGCCGCGCGATGATCTCGTTGGCTTCGGTCAGGTCGGTCAGGCGAGCCCCCATTTCGGCATCGAGACGACCGGCGGTGGCGGCGCGATCCGCTACCTGGTCCTGCAGCTCGCCGATGAGGACCGCCTGCTCAGCATTGAGGCCCTCCAGCCGGCGGGATTGTTCCTCCAGCGCCGCTTTCGCCTGCTCCAGCTCCATGATCTTCAGCCGCTGGTGCTCAATGGTGGCGGCATGGGCGGCGATGGCCTCCCGCATGGTGTCGGCCTGCAACTCCAGCCGGCGCTGGTTGAGGGCGAAGAAGGCGCGTTGCTGGTCCTTGTCCGCCTGCACCTCGAACAGCGAGACGGGCACGGCCGCTTCCACGCGCCGCGTGGTCAGCCGCACCGCACGATGCCACACGGCCGGCAGAACGAGCAGGGCCACCAGCGTCGCGATGAGCGCGCCCAAAGCGAAATACATGATCTGCTCGATCACGTCGGCCCTTGTCCTTCAGCTTGGATCCGCGAGCGCGGATCTCTTGCCCATTCATGCCAGAGTTGGCGACGGCGCACCAGTCCGGACGTTACCCGCCTCCTTACCGAAGGGGAGGGGCGCCGGCTCGCGGTCTTGACCTCAGAAGGGGTTCCAGGTGGGGCTGGAGGTGAACTTCAGATAGCCCAGATTGGCGCCGAGCCGCACGCCCACGCCCGAACGGATGGGCACCACCACGATGCCATCGGCGCCCAGGGCCGTCATGCCGAAGCCGGCCACCACATAGGCCGAGCCCGAAATCCCGGCGAAGCGGCGGAACACGTCTTCCACGCTGCGCAGGTTGTAGACCAGGATCATGGTGCGGGCGCCATCGCCGCCGAAATCCCAGCCCACGGACGGGCCCTGCCAATACACCTTCATGTCACCCGCATTGCGGGTGTAGAGCACGCCCTCGCCATAGCGCAGGCCGCCTACGAAGGCGCCGGACCCTTCCTGGCCAAGGATGTAGCCATTGGGCTCACCCCACTGGGACACCGCCTTCTCGATGGAAAGGGCAAGCCCGCGCGAGACGCTGCCGAAGAAAGAGTGGCCCTTGCTGACCAGCTCGCCACTGGAATAAGTGCCAGGCGGTTGCTGCTGTTGGGCTATCGCCGGCACGGCGCCCAGCGTGGCCGCGGCCACGCCGGCGGCCAGCATGTGGCGCAGCACTGCGCGGCGGGGAACACTCGAGAGGAAGCTCGGGGAGAAGCGCATGACGGGATCTCGCGGTTAGCTTCGGGACGGCGGGTGCCGCGACTCGGCCGCTGATTATTCTCAGCACTGTGACCGTGAAAAGGCGACGGTGGCGCAGTGCCATCGCGCCGCCTGGGGCCGCGTCCACGATCGGCCGTGGGGCTTATCGCCCGGTTAACCGGCGGGCTGGGGCGGCGTGCCGGCACCCCAGGCAAGGAAGCCGCGCACCTTGAAGCCCTGGTCCGCGTGCCCATAGGTGAGGGGGCTGCCATCGGGGCGGGTGAGGTGGCCGCCGGCGGCGGCGACCACGGCGTGACCCGCCGCGCAATCCCACTCCATCACCGTGCCGAGGCGCGGATAGAAATCCACCCGCCCTTCCGCCAGCAGGCCGAATTTGAGCGCGGAACCGGCGGGAATGTATTCCGCCACGGGGTACCGCGCCACCAGGGCATCGGTGGCGGGGTCGTTGTGGGAGCGGCTGGCTGCCACCACCAGCGGACCTTCGGGAATGGGGCGGCAGGCAATGGGCGTCCAGTCCTGCGCATCCACCGGGGCGCCGGGCGCGCGCAACGCATGGAAGGCGCCTCCGGGCCGGCCGGCAAACAGGGCCGCCCGCGCCGGAGCGTAGACCACGCCCAGCACCGGGACGCCATCTTCCACCAGCGCGATATTGACCGTGTACTCGCCATTGCCGGAAATGAACTCGCGGGTGCCGTCCAAAGGGTCCACCAGGAAGAAGCGGGATCCGCAGGTGACCTTGGCGCCGTCGGACATGGCCTCCTCGGCCACCACGGGCACGCCGGGTGCCAGCTTGGCGAGGGCGGCGCAGATGATCTCTTCCGCAGCGCCATCGGCCGCGGTGACCGGGCTCATGTCGGACTTCAGGTGCGCCTCGATGCCCTCCGCCTCGATCCGGCGGATGGCGACGCCTGCCGCCAGCGCCGCTTCAGCAAGGCCGGCCAGCAGGGAAGCGTCGGTGGGGGCGGGCGCGCGGAAAGGGGCGCCGGGGGTAAAAGCGGGGGAAGTCATGGCCGCTTTCTAGCCGCCCGCCGGTGGGCTGTCGACGGCGGCTTGTGGGCGGGCCATCGCCGGGTGTATCAGAGCCGGCCTTCATCCATGTGGTTTCACGTGCCGCCGAGGGTCCGCCCCGGCGGACGGCTGCCGGCCCGGAAACGCAGCACGCCCGGAAGCCCCGCCCCATGTCCGACGTGAACAGCCCCGACGTGAACCAGCCCGACGCGACGTCGCCCGATATGACCGCGCCGGATGCGGTGGTGTCCATCTCCGCGCTCGATCTCGCGGCCCTGCTGTGCTCGCGCGTGTGTCACGATGTCATCAGCCCTGTGGGCTCCATCGTCAACGGCATTGAGGTGCTGGAGGATGAGGACGCCGCCGACATGCGCGAGGCGGCGCTGGAGCTCATCACCAAGAGCGCGCGGCAGGCTTCTGCCCGCCTGCAGTTCACGCGTCTGGCCTTCGGCGCCGCCGGCTCCGCGGGCGCGCAGCTGGATCTCGGGGACGCCGAGCAGGTCTCGCGCGGAATGATTGAGGATGATCGCACGCGGATCGAATGGATGCTGCCGCGCGAGTTCCAGTCCAAGAACAAGGTGAAGATGCTGCTCAACCTGATGCTGATCGCCGCGGCCTCCGTGGCGCGCGGTGGCGTGATCCGGGTGATGCCCTTGGGCGAGGGTGAGCAGATGGGCTTCGTGCTGGCTGCGCGCGGCCCGAAGGCGCGCATTCCCAGCGGCGCCGAGGCCCTGGTGGCGGGGATCGCCCCCGAGGGCGGTCTGGCGGCGCAGGTGATCCAGCCGTTCTATGCCGGTCTGCTGGCGCGGGCGTGCGGCATGGTCGTCAGCTTTTCGGCCGAAGACGAGCTGGTGACGCTCACCGCAACCACGCGCTAGAGCGTCTTCGGGCACCGGGGATGCCGGTTCGCGTGAAAAGGCGCGTTAAGTCGATGACCTGGCGCATTTCCTCGGTTCCGTAAAACCGGGAGATGCGCGCGGGCTCGCTGTGTCGATACGCAACGCGGCCCCAAACGCAGAATGCCCCACCGGATGGGCGGGGCATCGCGCTTGCGAGGACACTCTTCGAAAGAAAGGGACGATACGGCACGGAGCGCTCTTGCGTTCGCCTGGGCGCACGTCATTCGCTCTGAAACCTGCCTCGACGCGCCGTGGCGTGAACGGGTCTCCGTGTCGCCAGAAACGGGCTAGACCGCCATCCGCTCGGCACCGACCGCCGGCTCGCGCAGCACATAGCCGCGGCCCCAGACCGTCTCGATGTAGTTCTTGCCGGAAGAGGCGTTGGCCAGCTTCTTGCGCAGCTTGCAGATGAAGACGTCGATGATCTTCAGTTCGGGCTCGTCCATGCCGCCATAGAGATGGTTGAGGAACATCTCCTTGGTGAGGGTCGTGCCCTTGCGGAGCGAGAGCAGCTCCAGCATCTGGTATTCCTTGCCGGTCAGGTGCACGCGGGCGCCTTCGACCTCCACCGTCTTGGTGTCGAGGTTGACGACGAGGTCGCCGGTCTGGATCACCGACTGAGCGTGGCCCTTGGAGCGGCGGACGATGGCGTGGATGCGCGCCACCATCTCGTCCTTGTGGAAGGGCTTGGTGAGGTAGTCATCGGCACCGAAGCCGAAGCCCTTCACCTTGTCTTCCGTATTGGCAAGGCCGGAGAGGATGAGGATGGGGGTCTTCACCTTGGCAACGCGGAGGTTGCGCAAGACTTCAAACCCGGACATGTCCGGCAGGTTCAGGTCGAGCAGAATGATATCATACTCGTAAACCTTGCCGAGATCGACGCCCTCCTCACCGAAGTTGGTCGTGTAGACGTTGAAGTTTTCGGTCTTGAGCATCAGCTCGATGCCCTTGGCCGTCGCACTGTCGTCTTCGATGAGCAAGACGCGCATGGCAATCCCTTTCCTCGCAACTGTTCGGAAGGCGGCGATGGCGACTTCCGTTGCTCGGCCGTCGGGGTGATTCGCGTAACGTGTGGTGAATCGATAGCAGACCCCGATTCTCGCGGACAAGGCCTTGTGGCAAAACAATTGTGCACGGTTGCGAAGAGCGAATCGCCACCAAGCACTTAACTGTTTTTTGCCCCTGCCGAGCCCCCGTACCACCCGTTGCCGAGCACCTTCCGGCGGCGTTCGAGCGGGCGCCTCGCGGGCCTCGTTCGAACCGTGGAGCCATGATTAACGAAGGCGGTAAACGATTGGTTTCCGGCGGACGATCTGTTGCGATTTTCCGCAGCGGAGGGGTCGGCGGTAAGAAAGGGGCAACCGCCGGCCGGCATTGTGGCGCCTGTTGAGAGGGGTCCGGGGTTGCTCGGACCGCATTGCGTCATTGCGTACCGGAGTTGACGGCGATGAAGTCGCGAGAGCCCTTGATTCGCGCCAAGAAGTTTCAGATCGACGATGCCCGCCGGCGTCTCGCTCAGATTGATGCCATGATCGCCGACTTCGAGCGCATGGCCGTTGATCTCGATCGCGACATCGCGGCCGAGGAGCAGCGCTCCGGTATCACCGATCCCGCCCATTTCGCTTATCCGCCGCTGGCCCATGCCGCCCGCGGCCGTCGCGACAACCTGCGTCGCTCGGTGGAAGACCTTGCCGCCCAGCGCGCCGCCGCCAGCACTGCCCTTTCGGAAGCGGAAGCCGACCTGGCCCTGGCCGAGGCCGCCGACGATCTGGACCGCGCGGCCAAGCCCGAAATGGGCGGGCGCCGGGCCGTGTGGCGCCACGCGGACGCTTCCCGCGCCTGAGGCGCAGGCCTGCTTGCGGCGCGTGCAGATGTTTCCTCTGGTCATCCGCCCGGCCCGAGCGCTTGAATGATGCGTGTCCGCGCGTCGGTCTCCCGGCCAGGCGTGGAACCGCTGATCCCGCTGTGGATGCCGCCTGGAGGCGCCTTTGCGCGCGGCGGCGAGAAAGGTGTGACGGCCGTGACGCCCCACCGAGAGCTTCGTGCCCTGCTGTCGACAGCCACGGACGCCGCCGCCCGTGAGCGCATCTATGCCCTGTCCTCACCCAAGCTTTACGGTCTCGTTCTGCGCCTCGTGCGCCGGCCGGAGCTCGCCACCGAGGCCATGCGGCGCACCTACCGCCAGATCTTTTCCCAGGCCGGAACCCTGGCGGAGCAGCACGACCCGCTGGCGGTGATGGTGGTGATCGCGCGCACCGCGGCGCTGGATGTGGCCCGCGAGCATGGTGGTCTTGATGCGTTCGAGCCGTTCCGCGTCACCCAGCCGGCGGAGGATCCGCTGGCCTTGCCCGGGCGCAGCAAGGGGCTGATGCGCCTTCTCGCCGGGCTCGGCACCCTGTCCGAAGAGCGCCGCCGCATGATGCTTCTCGCTTATTATGATGGTTGGACGCGCGAAGCGCTGGGCGTCTATTTCGACGTTCCGGCCGCCGGCGTGCGCGCCTGGCTGGGGCGCAGCATCCAGCAGCTCGCCACCGTGCTCGGGATCCGGGCATGACGCGGGACGACGCCCTCGCAGCGGAATTCGTCATCGGCACCCTCGATGCCGCTGAACGGGCGGAGGTGCGCACCCGGATGGCGGTGGACATCTCCTTCGCGGCGCGGGTGCGGGCATGGGAGCGGGCGCTGGCGCCGCTCTACGAGCTGGTGACGCCCATCGCGCCGCCGCCCGCTTTGTGGCTCAGCATTGAGGAAGACCTTAGTGATTCGCGCTCCGGCATGTTCGGTTCCCGTCGCGGGCGGGGCCGGAAGGGCCAGGAGCTGCCGCCCGCCGAGCCGACGGACGCCGCCGCAGGGGAGGCGGACACCAGGCGTCGCAAGCCCGGCGAGACGGCCAAGGGCGGGGTCGGCAAGGCGCTGAGCGCCCCGTTCCACGCCGTTAAGGGGTTGGTGCGGGGATTGCGGTCCCGTCCGCCGGAGGTTGGCGAGGCCCCGCGCGATGACGCCCGGGAGCCAAAGGCGCCGCTTGAGATCGCCCCCCCAGATGTCGCGCCCCCCGAGCCGCCAAAGCGGTCTTCGCGGCGCGGGCGAGGCTCGGCTGGCAAAGCCGCGGCGCCCATTCCCCATATCCGCGATGATATGACGGTGCCCGAGGCCGTTGCGCCGGACGTGCGCGCCGAGCGCGCCCAGGAGCCGCGCCACCGCTCGCCAGACACCGCCCCCGAAGCGCCGCCGGTCATGTCGCCCGTGGCGGAAAAGGGCGGGGAGGCGCAGTCCGGTACTGCCGCGCTGACCCTGGTTCCGGCGGTTGTCTTGCCCGAGTTCAAAGTGACGCAGTTGGCGGAGGAGGACGGCAACGAGGCCGTTCCGACCCCCGCCGGCATGGCGCCGCATGTCCCCGATGAGCCCGCGTCAGGATCGGTGGAAGCTCCGGCGACCGATGCGGACGGCGCCTCGCCCATTGATGAGGGGACGTCGGTGGGCGCACCTGTCCGCTCCCGTCCTGCGCCGGCAGGTGCCGAGGCGGATGCCGCTTCAGGGGGCCGGGCGGACGAAGCGGCCCGCGCCGATACGACGCCCGCCTTCGATACCATTGAGCCCGCGCCTCGCGGCGACGTTGAGGCGGCTGGCGCGCCGCTTCAATTGCCGGAGACGCTTGCTGACGCCGAGCCGGTGCCCGCCGTGGAAACCGGCGAGGCCGCCGCTTCCGAGCCCTTGGTGGACTGGGAGGACCGCATTGAGGCGGCCCCCGCCGGGCCTCTGTCGATGGACGTGGAGGCGCACCCGTCCGGCCCGGCTGAGGACGCTGCGGCGCATCCCTCTGCCCCAGGGGCAGGGGAATTGCCCGCTGCGCAGGCAGGCTCCTCGCAGGCCGACATTGAGCCGGAACTCCCCGATTCCAGCGCCGCCGCGTCAGCCGCGGGTCTCGCGGCCTTGACGGAAGAGCTGCAGGCGCTCCTTTTCGCCGACGACGAGACGGACGCGGACATTCCGCCTATTCGTGAAGCCGCCGAGCCCTTGCCCCTGGGAGAACCGGCGGAGGCCCCGCCCGCGCCCGCAAGCGGGCCCGGGGACGCCATCTCCAGGCTCCATGCTGAGGAGCCGCAGGCGCCTCCGGAGGCCCTGGCGGCGGCCGCGACGGACGAGCCCACGGCCCGACCCGAGACTGTGGCGGCCGCCGGCACCGATGACGGATCCGCCCGTGAGCCCGTTCCGGAGCATGCGCCCACAAGCGCGCCCGGGGACGCCATGTCCGGGCTCGATGCCGAGGAGCCGCAGGCGCCTCCGGAGGCCCTGGCGGCGGCCGCGACGGACGAGCCCACGGCCCGGCCCGAGACTGTGGCGGCCGCCGGCACCGATGACGGATCCGCCCGCGAGCCGGTTCTGGAGCCTGCGCCCGCAAGCGCGCCCGGGGACGCCATGTCCGGGCTCGATGCCGAGGAGCCCCAGGCGCTTCCGGCGGCCGCCGTGGCGGCCCACGAGCACCAGCCGACACCGGCTGAGACGGAGGTCGCTCCTGTCAGCGAACCCGCCGCTGCCGCTACTTCGGCGGAGCAGGGCGAAGCTGCCGCCCACGTTGTTGGCACCGAGGCCGGTGACGCGCCGGCCGGCGAAACCGGAGATGCTGCGCCTGTGCTGGTGGCCGGCGACGCTCCGGTCCTCTCCGCAGCGGAGGTGGACGGGCTGCCAGAGCCTGCTCACGCCGCGGCCGTGCCTGTCGGTGAGCCCAAAGATGCGGCGGCTCGCACCCCCGACGGCGAAGCCGCCGACCTCTCCGCGGTCGAGGCCGCCAGCCCGGAGCCCTCCAGCGAACCAGGGGAGACCAAGCCCGCGCCGTCGATGCCGGCGCTCTCGGCCCTGTTGGAAGCCGAGACGGAGCCCGTTGCGGACGGCGCCCGCGGGTCGAAGCCGGCTGCGGCCGAAGCCGCGCCTTCCGGCGAGCCGGCCAATCAAGCCGCTCGCTCCGGAGACGGTGAAGGCACCGACCTGTCCGCCGTCGAGGCGGTCAATCCGGACCGCCGCCCCGAAACCGTCGAGGCGACTGAGGCGCCGGGGTCGGAAGAGCCCCAGGTGGTGATGCCGGTCGAACCGGCTGCGATCGCGGACGCCGAACGCGAGGCGGAGCCTCCTGAAGCCGAGGCCGCGCCTTCCGGCACTCCGGCTATTGAGGCCGGCCACTTCGGGGACGACCGAGCCGCTGACCTGTCCGCCCTCGATGTGGCCAATGAGGACAGTCCTTGCCAAACGGTCGAGCCGGCTGAAGCGCCGGGGCCGGAAAAGCGTCCGGTGGTGATGGACGCCGAAGCGGCTGCGATCGCGGACGCCAAATGCGGGCTGGAGCCCGTCGAGGCCGAGACCGCGCTTTCCGGCGGGCCGGACAATGCGGGAGCTCGTGCCGGAGACGGTGAAGGCGCCGACCTGTCCGCCATCGAGGCGGTCAATGGGGACCGCTCTCGCGAGACCGTTGAGGCGACTGAGGCGCCGGGGTCGGAAGAGCCCCAGGTGGTGATGCCGGTCGAAGCGGCTGCGGTCGCGGATGCCGAACGCGAGGTGGAGCCTGTTGAGGCTGAGGCTGCGCCTTCGGGCGAACCGGCCAATGCGGGAAGTCCTGCCGGAGACGGTGACGGCGCCGACCTGTCCGCCGTCGAGATGCCCAATGAGGATCGCCGCCGCGAAATCGTCGAGGCGACTGAAGAGCTGGAGCCCGAGGAATCCCGGGTGGTGATGCGGGCGGAGAAGGCTGCGATCGCGGACGGCGACCATAGGCCGGAACCCGTCGAGGCGGAGGCGGCGCCCTCCGGCAAACCAGCCAATGAAGCTGCCCACTTCGGAGACGATCAAACCGCCGCCCTGTCCGCCGTCGCAGCGGACAACGAGGATCGCGGCCACGAAACCGTTGAGGCGACTGAAGCGCCGGGGCCGGAAGCACCCCAGATGGTGTTTCAGGCGGACATGGCAGCAACCCCGGCTGGAGAACGTGGGTCAGAGCCTGTTGAGGCCGAAGCCGCTGCTTCCGGCGAGCCGGCGAATGAGGCGGTGCGCTTCGGGGACGCTCAGGCGGCTGACCTGTCCGCGGTCGAGGCGGCCAATCAGGAGTCTCCCGGCGATGCCGCGGAGGTCCCGATTGCGCTCTCGATCGAGGAGCCTCCGGCGCCAACGGATGCCGGGCCGGCTGCCGTCTCGGGCCGCGCGCCCGAGCCCTCGCCCAGTGAAACGGAAGCCTCGCATTCTGAAGAGCGCGCCGATCCGGCTCGCTCTGGGGATGATGAAGCGGCGGCGGTGCCGGCCGCTGCTGCGACCGATCAGGAGGTGTCCGGCGAGCCACAGGACACCGCTCCCGTGGCCTCTGCGGAGGCGCAGGTGCGGCTCCCGGAGGGCGGGGCTGTCCCGGTGGCTGAGCTTGGGTCGTCGGCTTCCGACACGGCTGGCGATGGTGACGCGGCGCAGACGGAGGCGGGGGCCGAGCCTCCCGGTGCGGGGGAGGTGGCTGCCGACGGGGAGGGGCCGCCGCGCTGGGTGCCGGCTTGGCCGAAACTGCGGGAGCGGGCAGAGAATGTCGGGCCCAAGTCCCGGGTTCCGGCCATGGTGCCCGGTCGCGCGCCACCCGCTGCCGAGGCGGTCTCCGGCAGGGATGGGTTGGCAGCGCCATTGGACGCGAGGCCGATCGTCAAGGCCATGGTGAAACGCAGGCCGACCGCCGTCGCGCTCTCGGCGAAGCGGGCTTTGGAGCCTGAGGTCAAGTCCTCGGGGATCAAGGCGAAGGCGCCACCTGCCCCTTCGCCGGAGGGCCCCACCCCGACGGCGGAACCGGTCGCGGAAACCGCCGCGCGGACGAAGGGGGCTGAAATCCCGGAGCTGGGTGCGTCTCAGACCCAGGATGAGGTTGCTGTCGAACGCCCTGACGCGGCGCCTGCGCGCGGCGCTGGCGCGCGATCGAAGCCGAGAGAAAGTGGCAAGCCGCCATCGGACCGGCCGGAGGATGCGGGAGTTGCCGGGAGCGAAGCCGGGGAGGCGGCCGCGCCGACCGCGGATGAGGCCGAACGGCCGCTGCCGCCCCTGCGCACGGTGGAGCCGTCGCCACGCGGTTCTCGGCGTGCGCGGGTGCTTTGGGCGGTCGGCGCCCTGGCGGTGGCGCTTGGGCTGGGCGTCGGTTCCGACATGCTGGCCCATTGGCGCGGCGACGGCGCGCCGCAGCCGCGACGGGTGGAGCTGGCGCCGGTGTTCGTCGCCAATCCGCCGACGGAGGTGCGCCTGCGGCTCGATGAGCGCTCCGGGCGCACGGAATTGCGGATCGTCGCGGCGGAGCCGGCCCCGCCGGGATACATCTATCAGCTGAGGTTGAAGACGGAGGGTGGCGGCACCCATCTGCTTGGCACGTTCGCAAGCGAGATGGTGACGGTTTCCGACCTGGGTCGCCTTCTCGCCGGCAGCGCGCCGGGCACGGCGCGTCTTTCGGTGACGCTGGATTCCCTCGATGCTCCCGGCACGCCGGGCGAGGAAGTCTACAATGCCAGGATTGGCGGCTGAGGTTCCTCAGCCCGGCTTCAGGCCCCCGGCGCAGCCGTGTTCCGGCATCAGCCGGCGGCGCCGCAGGCGGAGTGGGAGGGGTGCACGCGATTGCGCCCTTCCGACTTGCCGCGATACAGCGCCTCGTCCGCCGAGCGGATGAGGTTGGAGAGCGCGGGCACGGTGAGGCCCGCCGGGTGCAGCGTGGCCACCCCCACCGTCACCGTGACATTGACCGGCATGCCGGAGACATAGCGCAGCTCCCGCTCGGTGATGCGGCGCAGGCGCTCGCCCACCTCGCTGGCGGCGCTGGCGTCCGCGCCGGGCAGGATGACGCAGAATTCCTCGCCGCCCAGCCGCCCGATCAGGTCTCCCGGGCGAAGGCTGCGCGCCGCCGTCTCCGCAAAGCTGCGCAGCACCGCATCGCCCACATGATGGCCGAAGCGGTCATTGATGGATTTGAAGTGGTCGAGGTCCACCATCAAAATCGACATCGCGCGCTGGCGCAGGAGTGCCTCCTCGAACAGCCGCCTTCCGCGCCGCAGGGTGGTGCGCCGGTTCAAGAGGCCGGTGAGGTCGTCGGTGGAGGCCAGGCGGTCCAGCACCATATAGAGGGAGCCGAAGTTCCAGCTGGTGGAGAGCGCGAGCCCGACCAGCACGAGCAGCCCCTGCGCGGTGCCCGAGGCGGCATCGACCACATGCACCCACCCGGTGGCCACCGCGACGGCGCGGCCGAAATAGATCATGGCCAGGAGCAGCAGCAGCACGGCGCAGACGGTGCGCGTGAGCGACCAGTCATCGCGCGCCGGCTTGTGCAGGAGGGTCGAGGCCGCGAGCACCCCCCAGCATCCCACGACCAGCGAGAAGATGATGATTCGCTGCCCCAGGTAATCGCCGAACAGCAGCGAGACGAACAGCAGCCCCGCGCCCACAAGGGTGCCGAGGAAGATGGTGCCCAGCATCGGCGTGCGGCCGTCGAACACGCGCACGCCTGAGAGGGTGAGCCCCAGCGCCGCGAAAACGAGGCCATTGCCGATAATGATGGAGACGGCCGGCGGAAACTCGGCGCGCATGCCGAGGATCGCGGCGCCGCTGGCCATGGCGAAGCTCGCCATGGCCCAGTAGACCAGGGCCTGATTCTGCAGGCGATAGCTGACAAAGAACTGCAATGCGGCGACAAGGCCGCTCATCATGGCCGACGTGAAAAGCATGGTCGGAACATGAAGCGTCATGCACGCTACCGGGTTGCCGGAAAACCGAGGCGGATCTGGCGGTCTTCACGGGGAGAGGGCGCTTGCTGCCGCTTCCACGCGCCATGGGCGGTGGAAAGGTTGCGGCCGTGTGCGAATGCTACACCCTTCAGGTGCGCGCCCGTAAGAAGTGGCATGATCACACGGGCTGGATATCATGCGCCGGCCGCTCCGTCGAGCTGAGAGGTATTTGATGACTCAACCCGTGCTGCCGCGTCCTGTGGATCGGGCGCTGGACCCCACCTTCCGGCATGGCCAGTCCACCGAGCCGAACTATTCGGGCGTCACCTCGTTTCTGCGCCGGCGCTATGCGCGCGATGGCGGCGGGGCTGAAATCGTGGTGTGGGGCGTGCCGCTCGACGTGGCGGTCTCCAACCGCCCCGGTACCCGGTTCGGGCCGCGGGCGATCCGCGCCGCCTCCAGCATCCTGGATGGCGACCCCTTCTATCCCTTCGGCATCGACCCGTTCGAGACCCTCGACGTGGCGGATGCCGGCGATTGTGTGTTCGATTATGGCGTGCCGGCCGGCATCGCCTCCTCCATCCGCGATCAGGCGGGGGCGCACTATGCGCGCGGCAGCCACCTCATCACCCTCGGCGGCGACCATTTCCTGACCTATCCGGTGCTGAAGGCGCTGGTGGCGCGCACCGGCGCGCCGGTCGCCCTGGTGCAGTTCGATGCCCACCAGGATACCTGGGATGACGCGGGCGACCGGGTGGACCACGGCACCATGATCACCCGCGCCGTGCGCGATGGCCTGATTCGCACCGATCGTTCGATCCAGGTGGGCATTCGCACCCACGCGCCCAACACCTTCGGCATCGAGATCCTGGATGCGCAGACGGCGGGAGACCTGGGGCCGGCGGCGGTGGCCGCGCGCATTGCCGAGCGGGTGGGGGATGCCCCGGTCTACCTCTCGTTCGACATTGATGCCCTCGATCCCGCGTTCGCGCCCGGCACCGGCACACCGGTCTGCGGCGGGCTCACCACCCGGGAGGCGATCTCCTGCCTCAAGCGCCTGGGCGGGCTCGATTTCAAGGGCTTCGACGTGACCGAGGTCTCGCCGCCGTACGACCATGCGGAGGTGACGGCGCTGGCCGGCGCGACGCTGGCTTCCATCTATCTCTGCCTGCTCGCGCAGCGGAAGGCGGCGGGACGCGCAATCGCGCCCTGACAATGCCTTGCACGGACGGCGCCGATGTGGGAGAGCGGCGCGGTTCGCGCACTGCGAGGTGGCAGCGTGAGGAAGACACGATTTGGCGCCTATGCCTTTGTTTTCCCCTTCCTGGCGGTCGGCCTGGCCGTCCTGCTGGCGCTGGTGCCCCAGCTCGCTCCCGATGCCGCGCCACCGGGGGTAGCGGGCGAGGCGCGCCTTGTGGGCGGGCTGCTTGCGGTGCTGTTTCTCTGCGGCTCCTCCTTCTCTGCGGTGGCGCATTCGGACGTGGCGGCGGCGCGCCTGGGCCAGCCCTATGGAACCCTGGTGCTGACCCTCTCGGTCACGCTGATCGAGGTGTCGGTGCTCGCGGCCATGATGCTGCACGCCTCCCACAATCCGACCCTGGTCCGCGAATCGGTGTTCTCGGTCATCATGATCGTGAATACGGGCATTGTCGGCCTGTGCCTGCTCCTGGGCAGCCTGAAGCACCGCGAACAGGTGATTCAGCAGCAGGGGGTGGCGGGCTTTCTTTCGGTGCTGATCGCGCTCGGGGTGATGCTGCTGATCCTGCCGAGCGAGACGCGCGACGGTGCCACGGGCCAGTTCACACCGTTCCAGCTCGGCTTCATGGCCTTTGTCGCGGTCGGCCTCTATGCGGCTTTTCTCTATATGCAGACCGTGCGCTACACTGAGCACTTCGTCGGCATCGATGACGAGCAGAGCGACAGGCGCCCTTCACTGAGGCGCTTCTTTTTTGCGGTGGGCATGCTGCTGCTGAGCCTGGCGGGCGTGGTGAGCCTTTCCGACCACGTGGCCGGCAGCTTCGAGGATTTCCTCGCGCTCTTTCCCCTTGCCGATCCCGACGCGGTGACCGGCGCGCTGGTGGCCACCCTGCTGCTTCTGCCAGAGGGCATCAGCGCCGTGCGCGCGGCGAGCCGCAATCACCTGCAGCACAGCCTCAACATCGCCCTGGGCTCGGCGCTGGCCTCCATTGCGCTCACCATTCCGGCCATGGCCGCCATCAGCATGATGCTCGGCCTGCCCATGGTGCTGGGCCTCGATCCGGAGGACAGGACCATGATGGTGCTGACCTTCGTGCTGTCCATCGTGTCGTTCGGCACGGGCCGCACCAATGCGCTCAACGGCATCGTGCACCTCATCCTGTTTGGCGTGTACCTGATGCTCACCATCGTGCCGTGAGCGCCGGCTGCGGCGAAAGAAGGGGAGAGGCGGGCGAGGGAGGGCGCTCTCGGCGGTGGACACGGCGCGGGCCAGGTGGCATGTTCCGCCCCGGTTTCGGAACGAGGCGTGGGCCGTGAAGACTCTCCTGCTCTACATCTTCACCTGGTGGCAAAAGCAGACCGTGGGCACTTGGTTGTGGACCAAGCGCTACGGCGAGTTCGTCGGGAAGGACGAGTTCGGCAATCGCTACTATCGCACCAAGGGTGGCGTGGTTGACCCGACCCTCGGCTTTGAGCGGCGCTGGGTGATCTATCCGGGCTATGCGGAAGCCTCCAGCATTCCTCCCGGCTGGTGGGGCTGGATCCACCACCGCGTCGATACGCCCCCCTCGCAGGAAACCTACACGCCTCACGAGTGGCAGAAGGAGCACAGCGCGAACCTCACGGGTACGCCGGCCGCCTATCATCCCAAGGGTTCCGTGCTTGCCACCGGGCCGCGCCCGGCGGTCACCGGCGATTACAAGGCCTGGGCCCCCGGCGAGTGAGGGCTGCACTTGGTCCCTCCTCGGGTCCGTTCCGGATGCCGGGGAAGGGGAGGGTGGATTTCGTTCCCGCCGGCCAGACGCCGGGCATGTGGCGCGCTCGAACGGGCGCGCCATTTTTGTTGCGGCTGCGGGGCTGAGGCTTCGCCCCGCCGCGCGGGCGGGAATCAGCACGGTTGGGGCTCGGCCGCAGGTCACTGCAGGTTCCTAATGGAACCTTCGGGGCAGCCTATCCGGTTGCTCCTATGCTCTTCTTTCACGCGCAACGGAGCCAACTTCGCTTGGAAGTGCTCTCTTCTTTCGCGCCGGGAGCGGCGTGAAAGGGGCGGGTGCACCCATCTGCTGCCGGGGTTCTCTCCTTTCGCGCAGGGGCTCGGGCTCGTGGAGGGCGCAGCGCGATCCCGACGGGCGCGGTGGTGCCGCCGGACCCGCCAACCGGGGCGCTTTTCTTCCGCCCCGATTCCCCGGCTGGTTCACGTCGCGCGGGCATGGCGCGGGGCGGAGGCAGCCCTTGCATTCGCCTACGCCCTGTTCAAGCCGCATTGTCAGTGCTAATCGGCCTGTCACGAAGCTCAACTCGGTTCGGAGGCGCCGCATGGCGCACCCGTCTCGCCATAGGGTGCTTCCGGCGGCCCGGCGTGGGTCCGCGCGACGGAAGCACGTGGGTTCCAGATACTAGACCGGTGCGCCTGTAGCATGATGCGGATGTCCCAGGGCCTGGCGTGGCTCGCCCTCGCGGCGGCGGCGCAGGCGGTATGCCTCTCGCCCGCCGCGGCGCAGCTCCAGCGTTCGGGAATCGAACAGTCGAACGTGCCGCCGCCCACGGGCTATGGCGCCCCCACTGCGCCGGAGCCGCGCCGGGTCTCGCCGCCCGCGCCCTACCAGCCCTCGCCCTACGAGCCCGCCCCCTATCGGCCGGAGCCGTCTTCATCCGCTCCAGCCGCCCCCGGCCGCGCCACTACGGCGGCGGCGCCGGCCACAGCCGCGCCAGCTGTGCCGGGTGATGTGGAAGGCGTGGTGGTTCAGCCGCCGGCGGTGAAGATTCCCAATGGCTATGCGGTCTATGCAGGCCTCGACAAAATCACCGGCCGCACCACCACCTTCGATGTGGCCATGGGCGAAACGGCCCAGTTCGGCGCACTCCAGGTGACGCCGCGGGTGTGCTACACGCGCCCGGCGAACGAGACGCAGAACACCACGTCCTTCACCGAGGTGAACGAGGTGACGCTGAAGGGCGAGGCCAAGCGCATCTTCACCGGGTGGATGTTTGCGTCCAGCCCCGGCCTGCACGGTGTGGAACACCCCGTCTATGACGTGTGGCTGATCGGCTGCAAGGCCCCGGCGCCCGTCACCGCGGCCCCGGCGGGCCAGCAGTAGAAGTCCCCTTCCACCGCCAGCGCCTGATCCAGCAGGCGGTGATATTGGCGCCGCGAGACCTCGGTGGCGCCGAAAGTCTTCAGGTGGCTGGTGACGAACTGGGTGTCGAGCAGGCGAAAGCCGCCGGCGATCAGCCGCCCCACCAGGTGCACCAGCGCCACTTTGGAGGCGTCGCGCTCGCGGTGGAACATGCTTTCACCGAAGAAGGCGCCGCCCAGCCGCACCCCGTAAAGCCCACCCACCAGGCGCCCGTCGCGCCAGGCCTCCACCGTGTGGCAGCGGCCGCGCGCGAACAGCTCGCCATAGAGGCTGCGGATGCGGGTGTTGATCCAGGTCTTCTCGCGGCCCTCCTGGGGCTCGGCGCAGCCGTCGATGACGCCCTCGAAGTCCGAATCCACCCGCACCTCGAACTTGTCGGACCGCACCGTGCGCGCGAGCCGCGAGGAGATGCGGAAGTCGTCGAGGGGGATGATGCCGCGCCGCTCGGGCTCGATCCAGTAAAGGCCGGGATCGTCGGCGCTCTCGGCCATGGGGAAGATGCCGCAGGCATAGGCCTTCAGCAGCACCTCCGGAGTGATTTCCACGATCTGGTCGTTCAATCGGCTCATGACGACCAGATTAGCAGGAAATGGCGCGACTGTATGGCGCAGCGGCCCGCGCGGGGGGAATTTCCCGCTCACTCTCCCTTGAGGAAGGTGCCGATGCGCGCCACCGCCTCGCGCATGTCGTCGGCCGATCCGGCATAGGAGAGGCGCAGGAACTGCTTGCCCCGGAAGGGGTCGAAGTCCACCCCCGGCGTGGTGGCCACGTGCACGGCATCGAGCATGCGGGTGGCGAAGGCGGTCGAATCGCCGGTGAAGGCCGATACGTCCGCATAAAGGTAGAAGGCGCCGTCGGCGGGCAGGAAGTGGGAAAGCCCCGCCTTCGGCAGCCCCTCTGTGAGAATGCGCCGGTTCTCCACATAGCCGGCCTTCACCTTGTCCATCTCCTCGCGGCCCTCGAAAGCGGCGGCGGCGGCGATCTGCGATAGGGTGGGCACGGAAATGGAGAGGTTCTGCTGCAGCCGCTCCATGGTGCGCGAGAGGCCGGGCGGCACCACCATCCAGCCCACGCGCCAGCCGGTCATGCAGAAATATTTGGAGAAGGAATTGATGACGGTGACATCCTCCGCGATCTCCACCGCGCTCACCGCCGGAAAGGCATAATCGAGCCCGTGATAGATCTCGTCGGAAACGAAGGCGATGCCGAGTTCCCGCGCGCATTCATAGAGTGCGGTCAAGGCGGTCCGGTCCATCATGGTGCCGGTGGGGTTGCCGGGACTCGCCACCAGAACGCCCTTGAGCGGCGCCTTGCGATGGGCCTCCATCAGCCGCTCGGGGGTGAAAGCGTGGCGGTCCTCGGCGCGGGTCTCGATCAGCACGGGCTCGCAGCCCAGCGCCGAGAGCACGTGGCGATAGGGCGGATAGCCCGGAGCGGCGATGGCCACGCGGTCGCCGGCCTCGAACAAGGCCAGGAAGGCCAGGATGAAGCCGCCCGATGAGCCATTCGTTACCACCACCCGCTCGGGGTCGAGGGCGACCTTGTGCACCTCCTCGTAGTGGCGGGCGATGCGGGTGCGCAGCGCGGGAATGCCCAGCGCCGCCGTGTAGGCCACCTGGCCGGCCTCCAGCGCGGCGGCGGCGGCCTGCCGGGCCACCAGTGGCGCGGGCGCGGCCGGCTGGCCCACCTCCAGGTGCATCACCCGCCCCCCGGCGGCCTCGATGCGCGCGGCATGCTCCATCACATCCATCACGATGAAGGGGGCGACGGCGCTGCGGCGGGAAGGCTGCACGCCCGAGCTGGCGCGGGGAGATGAAAGGGTCATGGATGAAGGTCCTTCGGCATTCGGGCGCGGGGCCTGCCGTGCTGCCGCCGCATTCTCGCGGTCCTTGAGAAAAAGGTCGCCCCAATGTGAAAACGGGTCCGTTGACCCGGCCGGCGCGGGGCGCCACTGTCCGCCCGCTTCCTAACGCCTGCCGTAAAGCGCGCCAAGGGGAGCGAGAACCGCGGGTCGTCCGGCACGCCGGTCACCAAGGCGGCTTCCGGCGGGGCGGCGTCCGACCGGGCACGCCTGTGGTGCGGTGGGGAATGACGGCGCGCATCGCCTCCAGGGAGGCGCCGCGGGCGGTGCGAAACGGCGAGGCAAGCGTCAGGGCTCATGGGCGAACCAACATCTTCCTCCCTTCTGCGCCGGGCCGCGTCGCGCGCCGGGCGGATGCTGGCGGGTCTCGCGGTGGCGGCCCTGCCTTTCCACGGCGCTTCCGCCCAGGAGAGCGCGCAGGGGCGGATGTCCACCATCCGCGACACCGAGATCGAGGCGCTGCTGCGCGACTACACCCGGCCGATTCTGAAGGTGGCGGGCCTGTCGCAGCAGAATGTGGAAGTGGTGCTCATCAACCAGCGCTCGTTCAACGCCTTCGTGGCCGACGGCAAGCGCATCTTCGTCAATACCGGCGCGCTCATCGATTCCAAGACGCCGAACCAGATCATCGGCGTGCTGGCGCACGAGACCGGCCATATCGCCGGCGGCCATCTCGCCCGCATGCGCCAACAGCTCGCGGGGGCACAGACCATGGCCATTGTGGCCATGCTGCTGGCCGGCGCGGGCGTGGCCGCGGGGGCGGCGAGCGGCATGGGCGGCAGCAATCTGGGCAGCGCCGCCGCAGCCGGCATGAGCGCTCCGCAGGAAATGATTCGCCGCTCGCTCCTTTCCTACCAGCGCAGCGAGGAGCAGGCCGCCGACCGATCGGCGGTGAAGTATCTGGATGCCACCCACCAGTCGTCCAAGGGCATGCTGGAGACGTTCGAGCGCTTCCAGAACGACCAGCTTTTCATCAGCCAGCGGGTGGACCCCTACCTGTTGAGCCATCCCATGGCGCGCGAGCGTATCGCGGCGCTGGAGCAGCTGGCCAAGTCCAGCCCCTATTACAATGCCAAGGACTCGCCGGAGCTGCAGGCGCGCCATGACCTGATGCGCGCCAAGCTCATCGCCTTCACCGAGCGGCCGGAGGCGGTGAACCGGCAATATCCCATCTCGGACAACTCGCTGGCGGCGCAATATGCCCGCGCCATCTCGGCCTATCGGTTCGGCAATGTGGACCGGGCGGTGGCGCAGATCGACGCGCTCATCGCCAAGCAGCCCAATAATCCCTATTTCTACGAGCTGAAGGGTCAGGCCCTGCTGGAGAGCGGGCGCGCCGCCGAATCGGTCGCGCCCCTGCGCAAGGCGGTGGCCATGACCAACGGCGCGCCGCTCATCCGCGCCATGCTCGGCCAGGCCATGGTGCAGTCGGGCAGCAAGACCAACCCCGACGAGGCCATCCGCGAGCTGATCCAGGCGACGGTGCGCGATCCCAATTCGGCCGGGGCGTGGCGCTCACTCGCCATCGCCTATGGCCGCAAGGGCGACCTTGCCAATGCCGACCTTGCGGCGGCGAACGGCTATTTCGCTTCCGGAGACTTCAAGACCGGCCGCGAGCTCGCCGCCCGCGCGCGGGAGCGCTTTCCCAAGGGCACCCCGGGCTGGCTGAAGGCCGACGACCTCGTGAGCTTCAAGCCTCCCGAGGGCGCCGACAAAGGCGGCCCAGGCGGCCGGCAGTAGACGACCCTTTCCTCACGCGATGGAGATTCGCATGTTCTCGCGCCTCGGCCTCAGCGCCGGCCTCATTCCGCTGGCGCTGGCGGCCGCCTTGGCCTCCAGCCCCGCTTCCGCCTTCACCGACGAGGAGAAGAAGGAGCTCGGCCCTGTCATCCGGGAATACCTCCTGCAGAATCCGGAGGTGCTCCAGGAGGCCATCATGGTGCTGGAGACGCGCCACAACGCCGCCGAGGCCCAGGAGCGCGGCAAGGCGCTGGCTTCCGTGAAGCCGCTGCTGATGGAAAGCCCGCGTGGCGTGGTGGTGGGCAACCCCAAGGGCGACGTGACCCTGGTGGAGTTCTTCGACTACAACTGCGGCTACTGCAAGCATGCGCTGGCCGACCTTCAGAACCTGATCAAGGAGGATCCGAACCTGCGCGTGGTGCTGCGCGAGTTCCCGGTGCTTGGCCCGGGCTCGGTGGAAGCCGCGCAGGTGGCGGTGGCGGTGCGCATGGTGGCGCCCGACAAGTACATGGCCTTCCATCAGGCGCTGCTGAACGGCCGTGGCCAGGCCGACCGGGCCAAGGCCCTGGCCGCCGCCAAGTCCGTGGGCATCGATCCCGATCTCCTGCAGAAGCAGGCCTCCTCGCCGGAGCTCAACGCCACGCTGGATGAGAGCATGAAGCTGGCCGAGGCGCTCTCGCTCAACGGCACGCCCTCTTATGTGGTGGGTGACCAGGTGGTGGTGGGCGCGGTGGGCTTCGACAAGCTCAAGGCCGCCATCGCCGACACCCGCGCCAAGGAAAAGGCGCCGGCCAAGGCGAACTGATCGCTTTCCGCGCATCCGGGCTGATGCAACCCGGATGTGCGTAAACCGGATGGGCGCGGCGCGGGGCGGGGCGAGCGGCCTCTTTCCTTGCGCCGTGACCACCCCTATAAGTGCGCCCGACCCGGCCATGGGGCGCCGGCGGCAGATGTCTGTTTGATGTCGAATATTATCCACGTCTTGAACGGGCCTAACCTCAACCTCCTCGGCACGCGCGAGCCCGGCATCTATGGTGCCGCGACCCTGGCCGATGTGGAGGGGCTGTGCCGCGCCGAGGCGGCGCTGCATGGTCTTGAGATCGTGTTCCAGCAGACCAATTCGGAAGGCACGCTCGTGGACCTGATCCAGGCCGCGCGCGGCGCGAAGGGGATCGTGCTGAACGCGGCGGCCTATACGCACACCTCCGTGGCCATTCGGGACGCGGTGGCGGCGGTGGGGGTGCCCACCATCGAGGTGCACCTGTCCAACGTGTTCGCGCGTGAGCCGTTCCGCCACCATTCCTATTTGTCGCCGGTGGCGCGCGGCGTGATCTGCGGCTTCGGCCCGCAGAGCTACGTGCTTGGCATCCAGGCGCTGGCGCGCCTTCCGTGACGATATGATGGCGCGCCGCCCGGCGAAAGCGGGCGCGCTGCCGGCAAGAGCAGGATGATGATGAAGCCTACCAAACCTCAGATCGATACCGACCTCGTCAAGGATATCGCCAAGCTCCTGTCGGACAGCGACTTGACCGAGATCGAGGTGGAGCATGAGGGCCTGCGGGTCCGCGTGGTGCGCGCTCCGGCGCCGGTGATCGCCGCCGCCCCGATGGCCGCCGCCGCGCCCGCCGCTGCCGCCGCCGTGGCCGCGCCCGTGGCCACCGCCGATGCCCCTGCCGATCTGTCCAAGCATCCCGGCGCGGTGACCTCGCCAATGGTGGGCACGGCCTACCTGTCTCCGGAGCCCGGCGCCCCCGCCTTCGTCGAGGTGGGCGCCAGCGTGAAGGAGGGCCAGACGGTGCTCATCGTCGAGGCGATGAAGACCATGAATGCCATCCCCGCGCCCCGCTCCGGCACGGTGACCCGCGTTCTGGTGGGCAACGCGCAGCCGGTGGAATACGGCGAGCCGCTGCTCATCATCGAGTAATTCGGCAGATCGGCGCGCCGCCTGTTCACTGGTGGCGCGCTGCGCGTGAGGCGCTCCAGGTCCTCTGCGGGCCCCGGAAGCGCTCCCGGTCCTGGAGGTGGCGTGTCCTTCCCGAATGAGGGGAACCCACCCCGCTCGAAAATGCTCTGAGGGCAGGCCAGATGTTCAAGAAAATCCTCATCGCCAATCGCGGCGAGATCGCGCTGCGCATCCTGCGCGCCTGCAAGGAGCTCGACATTGCCACGGTGGCGGTGCATTCCACCGCGGATGCCGACGCCATGCATGTGCGCCTCGCGGACGAGAGCGTGTGCATTGGCCCGCCCCCGGCGCGCGACAGCTACCTGAACATTCCCTCCATCCTGGCCGCCTGCGAGATCACCGGCGCGGACGCCGTGCACCCCGGCTACGGCTTCCTGGCGGAGAATGCGCGGTTCGCGGAGATCCTGGCGGATCACAATATCGGCTTCATCGGCCCCAAGGCGGAGCACATCCGCATCATGGGCGACAAGATCGAGGCCAAGAAGACCGCGCAGGCCCTGGGCATCCCCGTGGTGCCGGGCTCCGAGGGCGGCATCCGCGACGACGAGGAGGCCCATCGCGTGGCCGCCGAGATCGGCTTTCCGGTGCTGGTGAAGGCCGCGGCCGGCGGCGGCGGGCGCGGCATGAAGGTTGCGCATGCCAAGGAGGACCTGTCGCAGGCCCTCTCCACCGCCCGCATCGAGGCCAAGGCAGCCTTCGGCGACGACGCGGTCTATCTCGAGAAGTACCTCTCCACGCCGCGCCACATTGAGGTGCAGGTGCTGGGGGACGGCCGGGGCAAGGCAATCCACCTGGGCGAGCGTGACTGCTCGCTGCAGCGCCGCCACCAGAAGGTGTGGGAGGAGGCGCCCTCGCCGGTGATCACCGCCGCCCAGCGTCAGCAGATCGGCGAGACCTGCGCCAACGCGATGCGCGAGCTGCAATATCTCGGCGTCGGCACGATCGAGTTCCTGTATGAGAACGGCAGCTTCTACTTCATCGAGATGAACACCCGCATCCAGGTGGAACATCCGGTGACGGAGATGGTGACCGGCATCGATCTCATCAACGAGCAGATCCGCGTGGCCGCCGGCGAGCCCATGAGCCTCGCCCAGGAGGATGTGGTCATCAATGGCCATGCCATCGAGTGCCGCGTGAATGCAGAGCACCCCACCACGTTCCGCCCCTCGCCGGGCAAGATCACGCATTATCATGTGCCGGGTGGTCTCGGCGTGCGCGTGGATTCCAATGCCTATCAGGGCTACGTGATCCCCCCCACCTATGACAGCCTGGTGGGCAAGCTGATCGTCCACGGCCAGAATCGCGACGAATGCCTGCGCCGCCTGCGTCGGGCGCTGGATGAGTTCGTGGTGGACGGTATTGACACCACGCTCCCGCTGTTCCGGACCCTGGTGCGGACCCGGGACATCGCGGAGGGCAAATACGACATCCACTGGCTGGAGCATTTCCTGGCCGACACAGCGCATCCGCACGGCTGAAGCCTGAGTCTTCCTGGATCGGACGGTTTTCATGACGACCGCGCGGCACCCAAGCCGCGCGGTCGTTGCGTTTTGGGGGGGGGGCCTCGGCGGCGTCGTGCGGGGAATCGGCGTGGGCGCGGAGATGAGATGGGCGGGGTGGTTTTGTGGGGAGATGTACTGGAGGCTTTATTCAGAAGATCATGAATATATTTTTACCTTAACGTATGGTTATGAAGTTCTGCGCTTTCAGGCGCGACGTTACGGTGCTGTCTCAGCGGAAACTGTTTGATTGGTATAGGATTGAAGTTGTTGCCGTGAAGACACGGTTGGCGATGGATTGCACATTTGGGGCCGTAAGGGCGCTGTCGCGCATCATTTTGCAGGTGCGTCTTCACTTTTGACTCGCATAATGTCTCGTCACTGGGGTGGCGTCTGCGCTCCGGTGTGGCGCTTCGTGTTCAGGTGTCGCGTGGCTTCGCCGCGTTTGCGCCGCAACGCGGGCATGTTAAAGGCAATCGTGGCTGTCGCGGTTTGGCGCGCTGCGGTCGTCGTCCGCATGCCGAGTGGTGTCTGGCACGGCCGGTGCCAGGCAGTGAGGTGTGAGGGGGCGTCATCCGGACAGGCCCCTCAGGCGCGTCGGCGCCGAGGGCATCGTCCAGGGGGCGACGCATCGGTGGTCATTGCAGTCAGCAAGAAGGCCAGGGGGAATGGTATTGAATTGGCTCCGCAGCTGCCGGCTCGCTCTTGGTGAGACGCTCAAGCCCGCGCACGCGCTTCTGGCCCTGGCCATGGGTGCCGCGCTGGGCCTTGCTGGCTGCGAGACGCCGCGTAGCGGCCCCATGGCGAGCGAGATCCAGCAGGAGAGCGAGAATCCGGGAGATTTCCCGTTCCGCCTCGTGCCGGTGGATGTGGCGGTCAGCCGCGTGCTGCTGCGCAATCCCGACGACAGCATGAGCACCAACGGCTTCTTCCGCAGCGACCGCAAGGCCGGCGGGCCGGTGCTGGGCCCCGGCGACACGCTGGCCATTACGGTGATGGAGCCGGCATCCGGCGGCGTGTTCTCGGGCATCAATTCGCAGACCGCGGGTGGCCAGTCGGCCGCTCTCGTTACGCTGCCCGATATGTCGGTGGACAGCCAGGGCACCATCAGCTTCCCTCTGGTGGGCTCCGTGCACGTGTCCGGCTTGACCACCCGGCAGGTGCAGCTGAAGCTTGAGGAAGAGCTGAAGAGCCGCATCATCCAGCCGCAGGTGATCGTCCGCCTCGTCGGTAACTCGGCCAACAAGGTCATCATTGCCGGCGCGGTGAAGGCGCCCGGCGAGTTTGACGTCACCGCCGCCGGCGAAACCCTGCTGCAGCTCGTGACGCGGGCCGGCGGGCCCACGGTCGCGCCCAGCGACGTCATCGTGGAGCTGACCCGGAACGGTACGACGCGCTCCGTGCGTCTGCAGGCGCTGATCAACCAGCCGACCTCGGACGTGAAGCTCAAGGGCGGCGATTTCATCAACATTTCGGTGAAGCCGCGCATCTATCTCATCATGGGCGCCGCCGGCCGCACCACCGAGGCGCCGCTGCCTCCGGAGCAGCTGACCCTCGCCAATGCGCTGGCTCGTAATGGCGGCCTTCAGGACACGCGTGCGGACGTGCGGGGCGTGTTCGTTCTGCGCTATGAGCCGAAGCGGGTCGTCAGCCAGCTGACGCCCGACCAGCCGGCGGACACGCCCTATGTGCCGGTGGTCTACCAGTTCAATTTCCAGGCGACTTCCGGCTTCTTCCTGGCGGACAGCTTCGTGCTGCGGGACCGGGACATCATCTATCTCTCCAACGCGCCGAGCGTGGAGATGCAGAAGTTCCTGGAACTGTTCCGTGTCGCCGTGTCTCCGGCCATCAGCGCCGTGGGCGTCGCGGCCAGCATCAACAACCTCTGATCTGGCCTTCCGGCTGCAGGCGGAGTGAAAAGGTGGCCTTGGGGGGCGCGTCCGGATGGAGGCGCCCCCCATTGCCGTCGGGATAGGAGTTGCCGAACCAGCCGCGATTCGGATATTCCGGCGCAAGCAGCTGGGGCAGGGCACTGCCAAACGTCGGGGAACGCTATGATCAGCATGTCGCGCAAGGACTTCCTGCCCAAGCGGGCCTCCCGGATCGCCAAGGCAGCGGGCGGACGCGCTGCGCGCTTGTTCGCCGGCAAAGCGCTGGTGTCCGTGCTGGCTCTGGGTGGCGCGCTGATGCTCCAGGGCGTGGCCGCACGTGCAGAAAATGCCACGCCCGCCACCCCGCCGTCGGCGAGCGAGACCCGCTCGACCCATGGCGACTGGATCGTGCGCTGCAAGAAGGACGTCTCGCCGAAGGAGTGCGAGGCGGTGCAGACCCTTCAGACGACCGATCTCAAGGGCGTCCTGGCCCATGTGGCCGTGCGTGCGCAGCACCAGGGTCCGGTTCGCCTGATCGTCCTGACGCCGCCCGGCGTCTGGTTGCCCGCGAATGTCACCCTCAAGGTGGGTGGTGTGCCGGACATCGCGCTGACCTACAAGCGCTGCGGCCAATATTGCGTGGCGAGCGTGGAGCTGACCCAGGAGAATATCGCCGCCCTGAAGGCGAGTTCGGGACAGGGTGATCTCACCTTCGAAAATGGCTCGCGTAACCCGATCATCCTGCCCGTTTCCTTCAAGGGCCTCGGCGAGGCCATGGAAGCCAGCCTGAAGGATTGAGCGCGGCCGTAGCGGAGGCGTCGAGTGACGCCTCATGCCGGCTTGTGTTTGCCCCGTTTCGTGGAAACGAAACGGCGTCGAGCATGCATCGAGGGGCCATTCGCGGCTTGCCTGGCCCCTCGCCCCTTTGACTGCGGCGAGGGAGCCGATTGCCGTTTCAGGATGGCGGATGGACGGCCTTCCAATCGGCGCAGCGGGCCGGTCGTTTGCGATCCGGGGCGGGGTGCGGGTGGCACCGGAGTTTCCTAGGCGACCGCAACATTCGCGCCCCTGCCGGCGCCGCCGGATATCAGCGCGATCTGTTGGATCACCCTGATATCCGATTTCCCGTTTATCGATATTGCACCAGCCGAGTGGGGCTATCCCGCGTGTCCGGCTCCGTTTGTGATTGACGTCGGCGCCATACACCGGCGCGGAGCGCTCGCCTGGCCGGCGAGGCATTGCGTATATCGTCGCAAGCGGCTCCAAGGACGTGGGCGCCGGTATCCTGGAAAAACCCGTCGCAAATGCCGAGCCGGCGCGTTTCGTCGTCTCAGCCGGACCGCAGCCCTCGTCCCCCAGCCAGGCGCATCGCACTTTGGCATCGGCTGCCCGCCGTCACCTGCCGGAGTGGTGGAAGCGGTCTTCGTCATTATGGTGGGGCAGCCCGCCCGTGCGCCTTTGCCGGATCGGCGATCCCCGGTGCCGCGGACCGGGAGCGGGCCGCCGGTGCATCAGCCCGGCAGGCACCGCCTGCGCTGTGCGCGTCGAGCGCCCTTGCCCGATGGCAGCGGAACCGCGTCATTCGGCGTAAGGATTGTCCTTCTGGCGCAGGGTCAGGCGGATGGGGACGCCGGGCAGGTCGAATGCCTCGCGCAGGGCATTGGTGAGGTAGCGCACATAGCTTTCCGGCAGCGCATCCGCCCGCGAGCAGAACAGCACAAAGGACGGGGGCCGGGCCTTGGGCTGGGTGATATAGCGCAGCTTCACGCGCCGCCCCGAGACAGCCGGCGGCGGGTGGTTGTCCACCGCCTGCTGGAGCAGGCGGTTGAGCGGGTTGGTGGCCACGCGCTTGTTCCACACCTTGTGGGCCTTGGCGATGGCCTCCACCAGCTTGTCGAGGCCATGCCCCGTCAGGCCCGAGAGGGGCACGATGGGCACGCCCTTGATCTGCGGCAGCAGGTGGTCCGCCTCCTCGCGCAGGCGGGTGGCGAGGCCGCCGCGGGCGATCAGGTCCGACTTGTTGTAGCCGATCACCACGGCGCGCCCCTCGCGGGCGACCAGGTCCGCGATGCGCAGATCCTGCTCCTCGAAGGGATGGGTGGCGTCGATGAGCACCACCACCACCTCGGCGAACTTCATGGCGCGCAGGGCATCGGCTGCGGAGAGCTTCTCCAGCTTGTCCTCGATGCGTGCGCGCTTGCGCAGGCCGGCGGTGTCGAACACCTCCAGCTTGGTGCCGCGGAAATCCACCTCCACCGCGATTGAGTCGCGGGTGATGCCGGCCTCGGGGCCGGTGAGCAGGCGGTCCTCCCCCAGCAGGCGGTTGATGAGCGTGCTCTTGCCGGCATTCGGGCGGCCCAGAACGGCCACCTTGATGGGCCGCTTGGGCGCGTCATCGCCCTCCTCGCCGTCTTGGGCCTCTTCCTCCTCCAGCGCTTCGGGGCTGGTCTGTTCCGGCAGGGCGTCACAGATGGCGTCGTAGAGGTTCGAAAGTCCCTCGCCATGCTCGGCCGAGAAGGGCACGGGCGTGCCCAGACCCAAAGCGAAGGCCTCCATGGTCCCCGCTTCGCCGCCACGCCCCTCACTCTTGTTGGCCACGAGAATGGTGGGCTTGCCGGAGCGGCGTACGAAGGCCGCGAAGGCCCGGTCGGTGGGCGTCAGGCCCACGCGCGCGTCAATGAGGAACAAGAGCGCGTCAGCATCGCCGATGGCAGCCTCGGTCTGGGCGCGCATGCGGCCCTCAAGGCTCGCCGCGTCCGCCTCCTCGAGGCCGGCCGTATCGACGATGCGGAAGGTGAGGTCGCCAAGCCGGCCGTCGCCCTCGCGGCGGTCACGCGTGACGCCGGGGCGGTCGTCCACCAGCGCGAGCTTCTTGCCCACGAGGCGGTTGAAGAGGGTGGACTTGCCCACATTGGGCCGGCCGACAATGGCCAGGGTGAAGCTCATGGAATCGGCTCGGCTGGGATCGACGCGGCTGGGATCGACTTGCCGCCCGAAGAAGAGGTGAATGAGGCTGGCCGTCGTCGCGCGTCAGCGCGACGGGCCGACCCCGGGGGTGGGGGGTGTGGCCGGCGCGTCGAGGACGGCGTTGGCATTGCTGGGCTGCCCGGGGCCGGTCGAATAATCGACGCCTGGCACGCCTTCCGGGAACACCGCGTGGCGCTCGCCGGGAATCGGCTTCTTGTGTTCCTCGAAGGGGTTGAACTTCTCGAGGCTTTCGCAGCCGGCCGCCGCCAGAGCGAGCGAGAGCCCGATGGCGACGCGCAGCGTGCGCAGGAGGCGAGGGGCATGTCCCATGGAGCGCATCCTTACTTTTCGGGGGCCGGAGCGGCCGGGGCCTCGGCGGGAGCCGAAGGCGCCTTCGGTGCGTCCGCGGCAGGCTCGCCGGCAGCGGACGGCGCAGGCGAGTCGGGGGTGGCCGCGGGTGCGGCCGGGGCCGGCGCGGCGGGAGCGGTAATGCGGCGCAGGAGCTCCGCGCGGGAACGGATGCCGGCATTGGCGTCCGCATCCTCGGTGATCTCTGTGGCGGTCTTGTTGGCGGCGGCGATGTCGCCGGCCTTCATCTGCGCCAGGGCCAGGATCTCGCGCGCCGGATTGCGCAGCGGTCCGGTGCCGGCGGCGAGGTCGCCCACGCGCTGCCTCACGGCGGCGAGGTCGGAGGTGTCCAGCAGGATGAGGCCTGCGCGCAGCTGCCCCATGTCGCGCACCAGAGCGGGCAGGCGCCCGTCTGCGGCGATGGCATCAAACGCGGCGACGCCGGCGGCCTTGTCGCGCGCGGCGGCGGCATTGGCTGCGTGGAAGAGGGCAATGGCGCGATAGCCGTCCGGCCCGGTCTTGGCGATCTCCTGGAAGGCGGCCTCGGCCTCGGCGACCTTGCCGGCGGCGTTCAGCGTCACGGCCTCGTCGAGGGCGAGGCTGGCGGCAATGGCCTTCTGCTGGCGCCAGTACTGGTAGCCGCTCCAGGCCGCCGCGCCGGCGATGGCGAGCACGACCGCGGCAATGAGGACAATGCCGTAGCGGTCCCAGAGCTTGCGCATCCGCTCGCGGCGGAGGTCTTCCTGGATCTCGTGGAAAATGTCGGTCATCAAAGGTCCGCAGGTGCTGGGGGCCGGCGTTCCGGCTCAGGGCGCGTAACGTATCCATGCGGCCTCATCGTGGCAAACCCGGCGTGGTCGCGCCTGTGGGCGACGCAGGTTTGCATTCGCTATTGCCGGCGCCGGCCCCCGCCCTAAACTCTTCCGCGAAGGGCGACGGCGGCGCCGGGGGAGGCAGGGCGATGGCGAAGGGCAGGGACGACGCGCGGCCGCAGCAGGCCGGCCCCTCGTTCGAATACCGCCTCAACCGGACCCCGGTCGGGGTGGTGATGCTGGATGCGGAATTGGCCATCCGCTCGGTGAATCCAGTGGCTTTGCGTCTGCTGGCGCCGACGGGGGCGGACCTGTTCGGCGCCAATATCCTGGATCTCCATCCGGAGGAGGCGCGCGACAAGGTGGGCTGGCTCATCTCCCGCGCGTCGAGTGGGCCGGAGGGCACCGCCTCGCTGGTGGTGACCACCGCCATGGGCAGTCTGGTGGCGAAGGTCAGCCGTCTCGACGGCACAGGCGGCGCGGTCGAGGGCTATTGCATGATGATCCATGCGTTGACCGATGCGCCCGCAATGGGCCGCGCCGAATCGGAAGCGGCGGAAGAGCTGATGGAAGCGCTGCCCGTGGCGGGGGAGGCGGGCCAGGCCCTTTGCCCCCTGATGAAGCTGCCCTTGATGCACGGCAAGGGCGCTGTGATCTCCCTCATCGATGTGGGAGAGGTGGTGTGCCTGGTGGCCCAGGGCCATTATGCGGAGGCGCGCACGGTCTCCTTCTCCGCCTTCTGCCCGCGCTCCCTGGCGGATCTGGAACGGCGGCTGGACCCCGCCTCCTTCCTGCGCGTGCATCGGCGCTATGTGGTGAACATGCGCCATGTGCGCGGCGCGGCGCGCACCGATGGGGCCTGGCACCTCATCCTCGCGGACAAGCAGGGCACGCAGGTTCCGGTGAGCCGGGCGAAGGTGGAGACCATGCGGCGCATGCTCGCCGTGTGACGCCGAAGGCCAGCCGGATGGGACGGCGTGCCATTCGTGCAGCCCTGATGCCGTTCGTGCACGCACGCCGTGAGCCGTTCCCGCATCGTTGAGCGGCGTTGCGTGGCCCCGCACCCTTTGCCCCTGCGCGGTCGACGCGCCTGACTGCTAAGGGGCCCTGCAATGGATTCACCCGCCGCCCGTTTCTCCGAGCTGCCCGACGAGCTCGACAATGCGGACCGCTACGTCACCTTCCGCGGCATCGATTTCGACGGCAACATGGCGCGGGTGCTGGGCCACCTTGCCCGATACATCGACGATCCCGCGCGCACCAATGCCTTCTGGGCCCGCTTCAAGTCGCGGTTGGAAGCGGCGGAGGCGGGCGGGGCAGCCACCTGTGACAAGCTGCTGCTGCTCCATTCCCACGTCTATTACATGGTGGACCTGTTCGAGGAGTACGATGACGAGGCAGCACTGGCCGATCTCAAGAAGCTGGAGGAAGAGTGCTTCTGAGCCTTGGAGCGGTTTCGGGCGCAGGGGACACGCGGTTCGCGTGAAGAAGACGCGTCAACTCCAATCCCTGGAGCATCCCCCGAGCCCGTGAAGAGGGGGCGGGCCCTAGCCCACCGCAAAGCCGGCCCGCTTCAGGCGGACCACGGCGACGTCGAGGGCGGAAAGAAAGGCCGAGCGGTCGCGGGCGGAGAAGGGCTTCGGGCCGCCGGTGACGGTGCCGGCCGAGCGCAGTTCGTCCATCAGGTTGCGCGTGGCCAGGGCCATGCCGATGGAATCGGCGGTGAAGGGTTTGCCGGAAGGGGCGATCACATCCGCCCCCGCCTTCACACAGCGCGCGGCCAGGGGCACGTCGGCGGTGACCACCACATCGCCCCGCGACACCCGGGCGGCAATGAAGTCGTCGGCCGCATCCGGCCCGGCGGGCACCACCACCCGTTCCACCAGCGGGTGCGAGGGCACCGCCAGCGCCATGTTCGCCACCACATGCACCCGGATGCCGTGGCGCCAGGCCACCTTGTAGGCCTCATCCTTCACCGGGCAGGCGTCGGCGTCGATATAAAGGGCGATGGGCGCGACCCGCCCCGTGACTGGAATGGTCATGGCCGGGAGATGGCAGGCGGGCGCCGCGCCGGCAAGGGGGGATCCCGCCCGCACGGTTCCATGTGACGGGATTAAGACGGTTAGGATTGACGCGGGGCGACGGTCGCGCCAAGCCTTCCGTCATGACATCGCTGATCACCCGCGGCCGCCGCCGCATCGAAAGCCTGCCCGTCATCGGCCGCCTGCTCGCCTCGGTGAGCCGGATGGAGCGGATGACCCTCGCGACCGTGGCGTTCGCCGCCTGTGCGCTCTATGCCTTCGTCAAAGTGGCCGACGAGGTGATGGACCACGAGACGGGCGGCCTGGATCGCGGCATCCTGCTGGCGCTGCGCGACCCGGCGAATCTCTCCGATCCGCTGGGGCCGCCCTGGTTCGAGGAGATGATGCGCGATTTCACGGCGCTGGGCAGCACCGGGGTGCTCACCCTGCTGACCATCGTCGTTCTCCTGTTCCTGCTCATGACCCATCGGCGTCATTCCGCGCTGCTGGTGGCGCTGTCGGTGGCCGGCGGCACGGCGCTGTCGCAGGTGATGAAGTGGGGCTTCGACCGGCCGCGGCCGGATCTGGTGCCCCATGGCACCGCCGTCTACACCCAGAGCTTTCCCAGCGGCCACGCCATGCTCTCGGCCATCGTCTATCTCACCCTGGGCGCGCTTCTGGCCCGCACCCAGGCGCGCACGCGGGTGAAGGTGTTCATGCTGGCCGTCGCGGCTGCGGTGACGGTGCTCGTCGGCATCAGCCGTATCTATCTGGGGGTGCACTGGCCCACCGATGTGCTGGGCGGCTGGATGCTGGGCGCCGCGTGGGCGGCCATGTGCTGGCTGGTGATGCTGTGGCTCCAGCGCAAGGGCGACGTGGAGCCCGAGCCGAAACTCCCGGCGGAGGGGGAGGAGCTTGCGGGGCAAGCGCCGCGGGCGCCCTGATTCGTCTGCCTCATTTGCCGGGTCGGTAGCCGGCCTGGTCGATGCCGTGGCGGCGGAGCTTGTCGTAGAAGGTCTTGCGCGGAATGCCGAGGGCGCGCACGGCGGCCTGCACATCGCCCCGCGTGGCGGCGAGGGCGGAGCGGATTTCCGCCGCCTCGAACGCCTCCACCCGCTCGGGCAAGGAGGGGGCGTCCCCCCGCGTCTCCACCGCCGGCCCGCTGTCAGCGGCGGCGAGGCCGAGGGCGACCCGTTCGGCATAATGGGCCAGCTCGCGCACATTGCCCGGCCAATGGTGGGTCTCCAGATGGTGGCGCACCCCGGCCAGCAGGGGCGGGGGCTCCCGCCCGAAGCGCCGGGCGGCGCGGGTCAGGAAATGGCCGAACAAGAGCGGCACATCCTCGCGCCGCTCGCGCAGCGGCGGAATGCGCAGGCTCGCCACATGCAGGCGGTAATAGAGATCCTCGCGGAATTCGCCCTTCCGCACCAGGTCGATGAGATCGATCTTCGAGGCGGCGACCACCCGCAGGTTCACCCGCCGCACCTCGTTGGTGCCGAGCGGGGTCACCTCCCGCGCCTCCAACACCCGCAGCAGTTTCACCTGGAGGGCGGGGGACATGGCCTCGATCTCGTCCAGGAACAGCGTGCCGCCGCTCGCATGCTCGATGCGCCCCACGCGCTTCTTGGCGGCGCCGGTGAAGGCTCCGGCCTCGTGGCCGAACAGCTCGCTCTCGATCATGCTTTCCGGCAGGGCGCCGCAATTCACCGCCACCAGCGGGCGGGCGGCGCGGCGGCTCCAGCGATGCAGGCTGTGGGCCACCACCTCCTTGCCGGAGCCGGTCTCGCCCTCTACCAGCACGTCCACATCCGCGTCCGCGAGCTGGCGCAGCATCTGGCGCAGCCGCTCCATGGCCGGGGCCACACCGATCAGCGGCTCGCCCTCGCTCGCCGCCTCGGCCCGCTGCTTCAGCTCGCGGTTTTCCAGGACCAGGCGGCGCTTTTCCAGCGCGTGGCGGATGGCGGAGAGCAGGCGATCCATGGGGTAGGGCTTGGCCAGGAAGTCATAGGCCCCCTCGCGCATGGCCTCCACCGCCATGGCAATGTCGCCGTGGCCGGTGATGAGGATGACCGGGAGATCTGCGTCGATGCGCTTCAGGTGGCGGAACAGCGTGAGCCCGTCCATGCGCGGCATGCGCACATCGCTCACCACCACGCCGGGAAAGGCCTCGTCCAGGTCGTCGAGGGCCGCTTCCGCCGAGGCGAAGGGCTTCACCTTGAGCCCGGCCAGCATGAGGGCCTGCACGTTGGCGGCGCGGAGCGCCTCGTCGTCGTCGATGAAGGCGACATCCATCAGCGGTCCTCCGGCAGGGTGATGATGAAGCGGGCGCCGTTGCCGTTCTCCACCGAGAGAGTGCCGCCGAATTCCCGCAGGATGTCCTGGCAGATGACGAGGCCCAGCCCCAGGCCGTGGGGCTTGGTGGTGGTGAACGGCATGAACAGCGCGGCCATCACTTCTTCCGGCACCCCCGGGCCATTGTCGGCGATGGTGAGCGTGATGGCGCCTTCCCCAGGGGCCGCGGTGATGCTGACCCTGCGATCCGCGCGCTCCGCCAGGGCTTCAATGGCGTTCTGGATGAGATTGACCAGCACCTGTTCCAGCCGGCCCCGATCGGCCCGCGCCACCAGGGTTTCGGGGATGTCGAGGGCCAGCGTGATGTTCTGCTCGCGCAGGCGATAGCCCATGAGGCCGAGCACCCCCTTCACCGCCTGGGCGAGGGGCACCGGCCCCACCTCGCGCGCCGGCTTGCGGGCGAAGGCGCGCAGCTCCTGGGTGATGGCGCCGATGCGATCGGTGAGCGCGGCGATGGTGCCCAGATTTTCCCCCGCGGCATCCGTCTGACCACGATCGAGGAAGGCGCGGGCATTGTCGGCGAACACGCGAATGGCGGCCACGGGCTGGTTCACCTCATGGGCGATGGAGGCGGCGATCTGGCCCAGCATGGCGAGCTTGGTGGCCTGCGCCAGCTCGTCCTGGAGCACCTCCAGCGAGATGCGGGCACGGCGGCGCTCCGCCATTTCGGCTTTCAGCTGGGCATTGGCGGTCTTCAGCTCCGCAGTGCGGGTCTCCACCTGCTCTTCCAGCTCGCGCCGCGCTTCGGTCTGTCGCGCCTTTTCCACCTGTCGACGGGTGCGGCGGGAGAGTAGTAGGCCGGCGGCCCCGAGCCCCACCACCCCCACCAGCAATGCGACGGCGCGGCCCGCCGTGGTGGCAAGGTTCACCGCCGGGGCGGTGGGGGCGAGCACGTGCAGCGTCCAGGGGGTGGTCGGCACCTGCTCCTGCGCTTCCAGGAAGGTTTGCGGCGCGCGGGCACCCGGCAGCGTCGCCCTCACCACGCCGTCGCCGTCGGGGGCGAAGGAGAGAGGTTGGAGCGGCGCGTCACCAAATTGCAGGCTGGCGCGGATGCTTTCTTTCTCCTCGGGCGCGATGGCTGCGGTGGTCCGGAAGCGCCAGCCCGGCTCGCTGGTGACGATGATGACCGAGTGGGCGTCGCTGACGAAGGTGGGGGTCGGCACGGGCAGCCGCCGCCAGTCGCTTTCGATGGTGTCGAACTCGTCCTTCACCACCACCACGCCCAGCGGGCGTCCATCGGGCCCATCCACCCGGCGCGACAGATAAAGCCCGGGGTGCAGGCTGACCGTGCCGAAGGCGAAATGCTCGGCCCCGCCCTCCGCCATGGCCAGCCGGAAATAGGGGCGGAAGGCGTAGTCGGACCCCACAAAGCTCAGCGGCGTGCCCGCATTGCTGGCGGAAATGCAGAGCCCGGCATCGTTCATCAGATAGATGACGCCGGCGCGGGTGGCCTGAGCCAGGGTCTTGAACTTGGCATCGAGGGCCGTAATGGCAGCGGCATCGCCATGGCGGAGGGCGTCGCGTACGTCCGGATCCTGGGCGAGCACCACGGGCAGCGTGCGCTGCTTCTCGATCTCACTGCGCAGGGCGGTCACGCGCAGGTCCGCGGCGAAGGCGGCTTCGGCCTCCACCTTGGCCAGGGCCCAGCGCGTGGCGGCATAGACCGCCAGCCGGTCGAGCCCCGCCAGCAGCGCCAGCAGCAGGGCGCCCAGCACCAGCAGCTTCAGCATGCGCGGCCGGTTCCCCCAGGAGGAGGCCTCTGGCGTCGGCGCGGGCGTGGTTTGCGGTTCGAACACGGCTGGCTTCAGCTCCGGAGCGTTTCCCGCCTCCGGGAAGCGGGCGGATGCTCCTGTCCATTGCGGTCACGCGGTTTCGAGCGAACCGGCATCTTCCCTCGCTCGAAGCCTTGCCGATGTGTGCGAAAATTCGCACGCATCTTGAAGGAAGTTGTGCGGCAGATCGCACGATCTGTCGAGGGGACCGCGCGGGTGCCCTCTAAATTAACGATTTATCAATGCTTTGCCGGCTTCCGCGCGGGGCCGGACGGGTGGCACAGCGCTTGCGGAAAGGGAGCGCCCGCGCGGTGAGCGCGCGGGCGTTGCGTCACCCATTCGGTTTCGACGCCGCCCGATCCAAGAGGCGCGACGAGGCCGGCGGAGGAAACCGTTCATGGCCACCCCCATCCCAGCGGCAGCGCCCCAGGCGCCGCGTCGCCTGCATCAGCATTTGTATGTCCAGGTGCTCGTCGCCATCGGCGCGGGCATCCTGCTCGGTCATTTCTATCCGAGCCTCGGCGCTGACATGAAGCCGCTCGGCGATGCCTTCATCAAGCTGGTGAAGATGGTGATTGCGCCGGTCATCTTCCTCACCGTGGTCACCGGCATCGCCGGCATGCGCGACCTGGGCAAGGTCGGGCGCGTGGCCGGCAAGGCCATGCTCTACTTCCTCACCTTCTCGACCCTGGCGCTGATCATCGGCCTGATCGTGGCCAATGTGATCCAGCCCGGTTCCGGCCTCCACATCGACCCCGCCACCCTCGACCACAAGGCGGTCGCGAACTATGCCGCCAAGGCCCACGACCAGAGCCTCATCGGCTTCCTGATGGCCATCATCCCGGCGACGCCCGTGAGCGCGCTGGCCTCCGGCGACATTCTCCAGGTGCTGTTCTTCTCGGTGCTGTTCGGCATCGCGCTCGGCGCCGTGGGCGAGCGCGGCGAGCCGGTGATGGAGGTGCTGCAATCGGCCGCCCAGGCCATGTTCAAGCTGGTGTCCATCCTGATGAAGGCGGCCCCGGTCGGCGCGTTCGGCGCCATGGCCTTCACCATCGGCAAATACGGCATCGGCTCGGTGGCGAGCCTGGCGCTGCTCATCGCCACTTTCTACCTCACCTCCCTCATCTTCGTGCTCGGCGTGCTGGGCGCGGTGGCGCGCTATAACGGCTTCTCCATCCTGGCGCTCATCCGCTACATCAAGGAAGAGCTGCTGCTGGTGCTCGGCACGTCCTCATCGGAGGCGGCGCTGCCCAGCCTCATGGAGAAGATGGAGCGGGCCGGCTGCGGCAAGCCGGTGGTGGGCCTCGTCATTCCCACCGGCTATTCGTTCAATCTCGACGGCACCAATATCTATATGACGCTGGCTTCGCTGTTCATCGCGCAGGCGGTGGGCATTCACCTGTCGCTGTGGGATCAGATCCTGCTGCTGCTGGTGGCGATGCTCTCTTCCAAGGGCGCGGCGGGCATTACGGGCGCCGGGTTCATCACCCTGGCGGCGACGCTTTCCGTGGTGCCGTCGGTGCCGGTGGAGGGCATGGCGCTGATCCTGGGCATCGACCGCTTCATGTCGGAGTGCCGGGCGCTCACCAATTTCACGGGCAATGCGGTGGCCACCATCGTCGTCGCCCGCTGGGAGAATGACCTGGACAAGGACATGCTCGATGCCGCCTTGCACGGCCGCATCCCCGAGCCAGCGGAAGAGCCCATCGACCTCGCGCAGGCCGCCCCTATCGACTGATCGGGCCGCACCCTTTCGGCCAGCAGCAAACAGGCCGCCCGGCGGGAAGCGGGGCGGCCTGTTCGCATGTCAGGGGATGACCGTGGAAGCCGCTCAGGCCGCGTCCACCAGGATCACCTCGGCGTCTTCCAGGGCCTTCACGGTCACCTGCGCTTCGTCGCGGATGGCGGCGCCGTCACGCTCGCCGACGCGCGCGCCGTTCACCTCCACCGCGCCACGGGCGGTGACGAGATAAAGGTGGCGGCCCGGATCGGCCGCATAGGTCGCGCTGTCGCCGGCCTTGAGGGTGGCGGCCACAAGGCGCGCATCGGCGCGGATCATCAGCGCATCCTCATCGCCCTTGCGGCCGCTGGCCAGGGTGACGAAGCGGCCGGCGCGCTCGCCCTTGGGGAAGGGCTGGGCGGCCCAGCGGGGCGCACCGCCGCGCTCCTCTGGGATGATCCAGATCTGGAAGATCTTGGTGAGACCCTTCTCCAGATTGTACTCGGAGTGGCGGATGCCGGTGCCGGCGCTCATCACCTGCACGTCGCCCGCTTCCGTGCGGCCGCGATTGCCGTGGTCGTCCTGGTGGGTGATGGCCCCGTCGCGCACATAGGTGATGATCTCCATGTCGCGATGGGGATGGAGCGGAAAGCCGGTGCCGGGTGCGATCTCATCATCGTTCCACACACGCAGATTGCCCCAGTGGATGCGGTCCGGATCGTAATAATCGGCGAAGGAGAAATGGTGCTTGGTGTCGAGCCAGCCGTGGTCGGCGCCGCCCAGGCGGTCAAAGGGACGCAGTTCGATCATGGTGAACTCCTCTCCGCCCGTTTGCTGACGGGTCGTTCGGTGTCCGTGTTTGGACTGCGCCGAATATGGCATTGGACAGTGGGGCGAAAAATGGAAACAATGGAAATTCATGGTTTCCATTTCTGCACCACATCGCCTGCCGGACCTGGAAGGCTGGGCCATCTTCGCCAAGGTCGTGGAGGCGGGCTCCTTCGCGCGCGCCGCCGCCGAGCTCGGCGTGTCCAAGGCCACCGTGTCCAAGGCCATCAGCCGGCTGGAAGAGCGGCTGGGCACGCGACTGATGCACCGCACGGCCCGTCGCCTCTCCCTTACCGCCGCCGGCCGGGCGGCCGCCGAGAGCGCCACGCGGCTGCTGGCCGAGGCGGAGGCGGCGGAGGCCGAGGCGGTGTCCCAATCGGTGGAGCCCCATGGGGTGGTGCGGCTGGCGGCGCCCATGTCGTTTGGCCTGCGCCATCTGGCGCCGCTGCTGCCGGAGCTGCTCGAGCTCTTCCCGAAGCTGTCGGTGGACCTGCACCTGAGCGACGCGGTGGTGGATCTGGTGGGGGAGGGCTTTGACCTTGCCCTGCGCATCGCGGTGCTGCCTTCATCCAGCCTGAAGGCGCGGCGCATCTGCTCGGTGCGGCGCATTTTGGTGGGGGCACCGGACTATTTCGCGCGCCAAGGCCGCCCGGCCCATCCGCGCGATCTCGAGGCCCATGCGTGCCTCGGCTATGCCTACCTGCCGGTGCCGGACCGCTGGCGTTTCGAGAACGCCGCCGGCGAAGTGGCGACGGTGATGCCCAAGGGGCCCCTTCGCGCCAACAATGCGGATGCGCTTACCCCCATGCTCCTGGCGGGCCAGGGCCTGGCGGTGCAGCCGGAATTCATGGTGTGGCAGGATCTTGCGGCCGGCCGGCTGGAGCCGGCTTTGCCCGGCTGGTCCATGCCGGACTTGGCGCTGAACATTGTGCTGCCACCCGGCGGCCTGCGCCCGGCCCGGGTGACGGCGGTGGTGGATTTCCTGGCCGCGCGGCTGGCGGCGGCGCCCTGGGCGGGGGCCGCCGGGCGCGTCAGTTGAGCTCGAGCGCGTTGGTGAGGTCGTTGGCCTTAGCGTCGCGCTCCGCCAGCGGCTTCAGGCCATGGCGGGTCTCGATCAGCTTCAGCACCGACGTGGTGTCATACTCGGTATGGTCCACGAACCCCTTCTTGGCGAAGGGGGAGATCACCAAAGTGGGAATGCGCATGCCCGGGCCCCAGCGGTCCCCCTTGGGCGGGGCCACATGGTCCCAGAGACCGCCATTCTCGTCATAGGTGACGATGACGACCGTGTCCTTCCAGATGGGGCTACGCTCGATCAGGGAGATGATGTCGGCCGCCTGGCGGTCGCCGGCCAGCACGCTGGTGTAGCCGGGGTGCTCGTTGGCGACGCCGATGGGCTTGTAGAAGGACACCGGCGGCAGGGTGCCGTTGTTGATGGCCTCGATGAAGTCCACTCCGTCCTTCAGGTGGGTGGCGCGGGCCTGCGTGCCGTCGCCATAGGCCTTGAAATAGGCGAAGGGCTGGTGGTGGAACTGGAACGACATGTCCGGGTGGCCGGCAATGGCGTCGTTCCAGCCGCCCGAATACCACGCCCAGTTCACGCCCTTCTCGGTCAGGCGATCGCCGATGGTGGGCTCTTCCATGGGCGGCAGGAGCTTGGCCGGGTCGTTGGCGGAGGCGGGGCGCGGCATGTAGCTGGAATAGATGGTGTTCACCGCATAGCCGTCAGGGGTGAGCGCGCCATCCTTCTTGAGCGTGCCGTCGGGGTTGAGCTGGGCGCGGATGCCCTCGGGCGCGTTCTTGAATTCGGGCGTGCAGGCGCACACCAGATACATATGGTTCAGGAACGAGCCGCCAAACGCCGCGTGGAAGAAATTGTCCGCCAGCGTGTACTTCTGCGCATAGCGCCACAGGGGCAGGCGCGAGCCGTCATAATAGCTCATGGTCAGGCCGCCGGCATCGGAGATGGCCGCGAACCGGTCCATCTTGCCGCCGTTGATCTGTTCCTGCTGCTGGTAAAAGCGGTGCACCAGATCGCCCGTGGTCTGCTCGAGGCCGGCATAGGCGTCGGCGCGGAACGGCTTGTTCGGCAGGTTGTCGGGGAAGCGGTTGTCCACCACCGGCGGCTTGATGTTCACGTTCATGACCAGGGGAAGCTGGTCATAGGGCTTGCCGTCGCGGTCGGTCTGGGTCGCGCTTGCGCCTGCATTGGCGATGCCGTTGGCGCCCGGGAACAGGCCATAGATGTTGTCGAAGCTGCGGTTCTCCAGGAACAGCACGACGATGTGCCCCACCTTGTCGAGGCCCGGCTTCGGCGCCGGGGGCTCGGCCGCGCCCGCATGGGGGCTGGCCAGGAGGACAAAGGCGGTGGATGCGAGGGCCAAGGTGCGGAGACGCATGGAAGGGCTGCCATCTGATCGAAGACGCCGCACCCTCCACATCCTGCGTGACCCACGGATGACACTTGGAGGAATTCTAAACTACTCCCCCAAGGTCAATCTTGGCCCGTGGCCGCTCAGTCGAAAAGGCTGGAGACCGATTCTTCGTGCGCCGTGCGCGCGATGGCCTCGCCCATGAGGGTGGCAACGGACAGGACGCGGATGTTGCGCGCCACGCGCACCGCCTCGGTGGGCTGGATGGAATCGGTGATCACCAATTCCTTGAGCTTGGATGCGGTGATGCGCGCCACCGCGCCGCCGGAGAGCACCCCATGGGTGATGTAGGCATGCACTTCGCTGGCGCCGCGGGCCAGCAGGGCATCGGCGGCGTTCACCAGGGTGCCGCCGGAATCCACGATATCGTCCACCAGGATGCAGCGCCGGCCCTTCACGTCGCCGATAACGTTCATCACCTCGCTCTCGCCGGGGCGCTCGCGGCGCTTGTCGACGATGGCGAGGGGGGCGTCGATGCGTTTGGCCAAAGCGCGGGCGCGCACCACGCCGCCCACGTCGGGCGAAACCACCATGAGGTTCGACAGTTCGAACCGTTCCTTGATGTCCCGCACCATCACCGGCGCGGAATAGAGGTTGTCGGTGGGGATGTCGAAGAAGCCCTGGATCTGCCCGGCATGGAGATCCATGGTCATCACGCGGTCGGCGCCGGCGTGGGTGATGAGGTTGGCCACCAGCTTGGCCGAGATGGGCGTGCGCGGGCCGGGTTTGCGATCCTGTCGGGCATAGCCGAAATAGGGCACCACGGCGGTAATGCGCTTGGCCGAGGCGCGGCGCAGCGCGTCGATGATAATCAGCAGCTCCATGAGATGGTCGTTGGTGGGAAACGACGTGGACTGCACCACGAACGCATCCTGGCCGCGCACATTCTCCTGGATCTCGACGAAGATTTCCATGTCCGCGAAGCGCCGCACCACCGCCTTGGTCAGGGGGATGGCGAGATAGGCGGCAATAGCTTCCGCCAGCGCGCGGTTGGAATTCCCCGCGACGAGCTTCATAGGACCGTTCTCCGCTGACATCTGACGCTCCACCCGCACGGCGGGTTGTTGAGGCTGGGAGGCTCTGATAGGCGCCCGCGCGGGACCTTGTAAAGACGCGGCTCAGTTGGCCGCATAGGCGAGGGCGGGGGTCGCCGCCCCCAGAGAGGCGACCTGGCCACTGCCATCGGCGGGGGTTTCCGGGGCCGCGGCCGGCGCTTCCGCGGGCGCGCTTGCCGGGGCCTCCTGCGCCGCGGCGGGCTTGGCTTCTTCAGCCGCCGCCGGCCCGGCGTCATCGCGGCTGGAAGCCACGGCGGCCACCGCCGGCTGGCTCGCCGCGGGCGCGGTGCCGCCGACCCCCAGCGCCTGGGAAAGATCAGCCATGGAGCGGTCCGCGATCTTCGCCAAAACCGCGTCGTTGCAGGCCGCCCAGGTCGCCGAGCCCTTCACCGGACCGGCGTTTTCCTCGCCGGTGATGCGGGCGACGCGGGTCTTGTTGGCGTCATAAACGTCCCAGGCATAGGCCACCGAGGCCTTGCCCCGTTCCACATGCATGGAGAGATAGCCCTTCACCTTGTAGGCGCCAGCATCATCGCGGGAGGCCACCTTCACCTGCCGGCTCTGCGCCTCCGAGGAGAGCTCGTTCACCAGCTTCTCAAAGGTGGGCTTGGGCGGCCCGTCAATGGAGACGAAGGAAAGGCCGCCATTGGCGGAGGCCATCCCGCTACCGTCCGTCTGGCATGCGGCGAGCGCAAGGCTCGTCAACAGAATGCTGGTCCGAAACAGGACGCTGGCCGAAAAACCGGCAATGCTACGCTTGCCGACCTGTCCAACCGTGGCCGGTGCCTGTGATTCCCGCATGGCGGCTCTCGCGTGATGCTTGATCCGCAAAGAGGTAGCGGCAAAAGGCGGCGCGGTCCACAAAAACGGTTAAGGGGCTGTTAACAAGGTGAATGCTCAGCCCAGGGCGCGCAGAAAGCCCAAGAGCCGCATGGAGCCTTCCGGCCATGGGCCGAAGCCGGCGTCCGGGTTGATATGGCCGGCCTCGCCCGCGTCCAGCAGCTCGGCGCCCCAGGCCGCCGCCAGCTCCTGCGAGTGGGGATAGGGGCAATAGGGATCGTTCCGGCTCGCCACCACGAGCGCCGGAAAGGGCAGGGGTGCGCGGGGGATGGGGGCGAACGAGCCGAACAGCGGGTTGAGGGGCGCGGCGTCGAGGTCCGGCGGGGCGACCAGGAAGGCGCCTGCCACCTTGCCGGCCGGCAGGCTCGGCG
This sequence comes from Xanthobacter sp. NM-59, assembly GCF_021401125.1. Taxonomy (GTDB): domain Bacteria; phylum Pseudomonadota; class Alphaproteobacteria; order Rhizobiales; family Xanthobacteraceae; genus Xanthobacter. The sequence goes on along the minus strand of NZ_JACBFQ010000005.1, from coordinate 118,390 downwards.
CCGCATGGATCACCGTCGGCACGCCGAGGGAGTGCGCCACCAGCACCACGGGCTTGTCCGCCGCCGCCACCGCCGCGCACAGCTTTTCGACCCACGCCCCGCGATCCGGCTGCGCGAAGTCGTCCTGCTCCACGCGCCGGGCGGTGGAGAGGCGGCTTTCCCAGCGGCTCTGCCAATGGTCGGCATCCGAGCCCTTCCAGCCGGGAACGATGAGAAGGGCGACATCGGAGGATTTCATCTGCTGTGTCCGGCGTGGGCGGGGCCGCGGGGCCTGAAAAAGTCGAAGTCCCCGCTTGCCACATCCGCAGGGAAGGGGAAAGTGCTGGCGGCACGCGCCTCAAGCGCCGCGCGAGGCGGCGATGATCGCCAGGGTTGCAGTGGGGCGCCTTGCCCCTTGCGTGCATTGCGGAATCGACGTTGCAGCGCAGCGGCGGTATAGCTGTCACAAAAATGCGGGAGCGTTGGCCCTTTGCTGTCCGTGGTGATCGCCACTCAGAATTCGGAACGTCAGCTGGTACCGGTGCTCTCGGCGCTGGTGCAGGGCGTGACTGCCGGTGTCCTGCGGGACGTGACGCTGGTGGACAGTGGGTCCACCGACGACACGGCGGCCATTGCCGATGCGGCCGGTTGCACCTTTCTCCATTCCGTGAGCGACGTGGGCGTGCGCCTGCGCCAGGGCGCCGCGCAGGCGCGCGGGCGCTGGCTGCTGTTTCTGTCGCCGCGCTCGTTCCTCGAGGAGGGGTGGGCGCGCGAGGTGGCCAATTTCATCGAGACCGCGGAGCGGCGGGGGCAGGCGGATCGCCTTGCCGCCACCTTCCGGCTGGCGGTGGACGGCTACGGCCTGCGCCCGCGCCTGGGCGAGGCGGTGGCGGCCGCGCGCCTGGCTTTGCTGGGCATGCCCAATGCCGGGCAGGGCCTGCTGATCTCCCGCAAGCATTATGAGCGCCTGGGCGGCCATCCCTCCGGGGTGAAGGCCGAGCGGCGGTTGGTGGCCCGCATCGGCCGGCGCCATGTGCATCTGCTGCGGGTTCATGTGCTGCTGCCGGAGAAGGGCTGAGGCGGCGGCTACCTCCCGAAGCCGGCTGCGCTTTTCACGCCTGTGCCGGCCGGACGACGCCGGCTCCCGCACGTCTCAGATTTACCCTTGGCGAGGCCCATGGCTTGCGTCTAGATGTCGACGCAGGGTGAGGCCGGGCCTGTCGCGCAAGCCGAGGGACCGGCGGCCGTGAGCCGTTTCTGTTGACATGAGGGTGTGTCGCGTTGCGCGGAAGCCCATGTGCCCGGAGGTCGCCCGCCAGGGCCGACGCACCGGAAGGCTCACCGCCCGAATGTGACGCCCCCACAGCCACGATGCCCGGCATCGGGGAGGGGACCCATGAAATTCGCGTTCGGGCCATGCGCTGCCACGAAACTCGCTCGCCATCTCCTCGCGCGGGGTACGAGCGGTGCGCTGAGGGTGCTGGGCGCGAGCGCGCTGGCGCTGGCGGTGGCCTCTGGCCCCGCGCTGGCGCAGCCGCGGCCTCCGGCTCCCATTCCCGCACCTGCTCCCGCGACCACGCCGCCCGCCACCGCGCCCGCGCCGGCCCGGCCCGCGGCGCTGAAGAGCTTCCAGCGGGCGGATCTCGTCACCTCTGCCAAGCGCTATGAGCGGTACCTTCGTCGTGAGGTGTTCGCCCCCACCATCCCCCTCGACCGTGCGCGGCGTGACGCGGACCAGGCCTTCCAGCGCAACGATGCCCGCTCGGCCGCCGCGCTATACGGCAGCCTTGCCTTGGCGGTGCCGCAGGATGCCGGCGTGTGGCTGCGGCTCGCCCGCTCGCTGGCGGCCATCAAGCCGACTGAAGACGAAAATGCGAGCGCCCTCACCGACAATGCGCTGGCCGCCGCCTACATCTCCTATCGCCGCGCAGGCACGCGGGCGCAGGAGGCGGATGCGCTGGGCCTCATCGGCCGGCTCTATGCCTCGCGCGGGCTGTGGAATGCGGCGCTGGAGACCATGAAAGCGTCGCTGGAGCTGCGCGACGCCCCTGCCGAGCGCGCTTTCTATGAGAAGCTGCGGGAGGAGCATGGCTTCCGCCTCGTGGACTATTCGGTGGAGGCGGATTCGGCCAATCCGCGCGCCTGCGTGCAGTTTTCCGACGATCTGGCCACGGGCGCGGATTTCGCCCCCTTCGTGCAGGTGGCGGAGCTGACGAAGCCGGCGGTGACCGCCGAGGCGCGCCAGATCTGCGTGGAGGGCCTGAAGCACGGCGAGCGTTATACGCTGCGCGTGCGCCCCGGCGTTCCGGCCGCCAATGGCGAGAGCCTGCGCAAGCCGGTGGAGCTCTCCTTCTATGTGCGCGACCGCGCGCCGTCCGTGCATTTCACCGGCCGCAATTACGTGCTGCCGCGCACGGGGCAGAAGGGCGTTCCCCTGGTTTCGGTGAACACCCGGGCGGTGAAGGTGAACATCCTGCGCATCGGTGATCGGGCGCTGGTGCCCACCGCCATCCAGGGCGAGTTCCGACAGAACATCGATTCCTATGTGCGCGAGCAGATGGCGGCCGGCACCGCCATCTCGGTTTATTCCGGCATCCTGGAAACCGAGAGCCCGCTCAATGGCGACGTGACCACGGCCGTTCCCATCACCGATGCCATCGGCAAGCTGGAGCCTGGCGTCTATGTGATGACCGCCAAGCCCGACCAGGTGCTGGGCGATGATGAATATGGGAGCGAGGCCACCCAGTGGTTCATCGTCTCCGATCTCGGCCTCACCGCTCTGTCGGGGCTCGATGGGGTGCACGTGATGGTGCGCGCCCTGGGCACCGCGCAGCCGGTGGCGGACGCGACGGTGCAGCTCGTCGCCAAGTCCAACGAGGTGCTGGGGGAGGCGCGGTCCGATGCCGACGGCATCGTGCGCTTTGATCCCGGCCTGTCGCGCGGGCCCGCGGGGCTCGAGCCGGAAGTGGTGATCGCACGCACCAAGGCCGGCGATTATGCCTTCCTCTCCCTCAAGGAGATGGCCTTCGACCTCACCGACCGGGGCGTGGCCGGCCGCGAGGCGCCCGGCGCCCTCGACGCTTTCGTGACGCCCGAGCGCGGTGTCTACCGTTCCGGCGAGACGGTGCATCTCACCGTATTGCTGCGCGACGCGCAGGGCCGCGCGGCCACCGGCGTGCCGCTCACCGTGGTGCTGCAGCGGCCGGATGGCGTGGAGGATCGCCGGCTCGTGGTGGCGGACCAGTCCGCCGGCGGGCGCACCGTGGACCTCACCTTGCTCAAGGGCGCCATGACTGGCACCTGGCGCGCGCGCGCCTTCACCGATCCCAAGCTGCCCGCCATCGGCGAGGCGAGCTTCCTGGTGGAGGACTATGTGCCGGATCGGGTGGAATTCACCCTGTCTGCCAGGGATGAGAAGGTCTCGCGCACCCGTCCGGCGGAGATCCTTTTGGAAGGCCGCTTCCTGTTCGGTGCCCCCGCCGCCGGCCTCGATGTGGAGGCCGAGACGGAAGTGCGCATTGCGGAGAGCCGCAAGGGCTTCGAGGGCTATCGCTTCGGCAACAGTGAGGACAATGTCTTCCCCGAGCGTCAGCCGGTGGCCGACGCGCCGCGCACCGATGCCGGCGGCAAGGCGAGCCTCAAGATTTCCGCCGCCAACCTGCCGCGCACCGATCGTCCGCTCGAGATGGAGACGCTGGTGCGTCTCGTGGAAGCGGGCGGCCGCGCCGTTCAGCGCACCATCGTGCTGCCCGTGGCGCCGGCCGGCAGCGTCATCGGCGTGAAGCCCCTTTTCTCCGACCGCGTGCGTGAAGGGGAGAGCGCGAATTTCGACGTCGCCGTGGTGGGCGTGGACGACAAGCCCCTGGCGGCCCCAAGCCTGACGTGGCGCCTCTCCAAGATCGAGACCCGCTACCAGTGGTACAAGGTGGGCTCCTCCTGGGACTTCGAGCCGGTGAAGGTGGTGACCCGCGTGGGCGAGGGGCGCCTTGCGACCCCGGCCGATGGACCGGCGCGCCTTGCGGTTCCCACCGAATATGGGCGCTACCGCCTGGACGTGACGGGCGATGGCCTGCCGCTGACTTCCCTGGCCTTCGAATCCGGCTTCGGCGGCGACGGCACGGCCGACACCCCCGACAAGCTGGAACTGACCCTGGACCGCCCGGCCTTCAGCACCGGCGATAATCTGGAGGCGACGATCACCGCCCGCACCGCCGGCACCGCCACTGTGATGGTGGTGAATGAGGGCCTGCTGGCACAGAAGGTGGTGCCCGTTTCCCCCGGCGCCAACAAGGTGAGCTTCAAGGTGGCGGAGAATTGGGGCCCGGGCGCCTATCTGGTCGCCTTCCTGCACCGTCCGCTGGATGTGGCGGCCGGGCGCATGCCGGGCCGGGCCATCGGCTTGGCGTGGTTCTCCGTGAACCGCGACGCCCGCACCCTGAAGGTGGAGCTCTCCCCGCCGGGCGAGATGCGGCCAGACCAGACCCTGGCCGTTCCCGTGCGCATCTCCGGCATCGAGCCGGGGGCCAAGGCGTTCGTGACGGTGGCGGCGGTGGATGTGGGCATCCTCAACCTCACCGGCTTCAAGCCGCCGGCCCCCGACGCCGTCATCTTCGGCCAGCGCCGGCTGTCACCCGAGATCCGCGATCTTTACGGCATGCTCATCGACGGTATGCAGGGCAATGCCGGGCGGCTGCGCTCCGGTGGTGATGGCGGCGAGGCGGCGCTGCAGGCGAGCCCGCCCACCCAGGCGCCGCTCGCTCTGTTCTCCGGCATCGTGCCGGTGGCGACGGATGGCACGGCCCTCGTCTCCTTCCCCATCCCCGCCTTCGACGGCACTGTGCGGCTGATGGCCATGGCCTGGAGCGCGGACAAGCTGGGCCACGGCTCCACTGACGTCGTGGTGCGCGACAAGGTGGTGGTGCTCGCCACCTTGCCGCGTTTCCTGGCTTCCGGTGACCGCTCCACCTTGACCGTTGATCTCGCCAATGTGGAGGCTCCCGCAGGTACCTACCGTCTGGACGTGACCGCCACCGGCGCCGCGGCCATTCCGCAACCGGCCGGCGAGGTGACGCTGGCGGAAAAGCAGCGCACGGCACTGCGCCTCGCGGTGGATGGCAAAAGCGTGGGGCCCGCCACCATCGACGTGAAGTTGACGGGGCAGGGGGTGGAGATCCTGCGCAGCTTCGCGCTCAATGTGCGGCCCGCTTATCCGCAGATCGAGCGGCGCACGGTGCGCACTCTGGCGCCGGGCGAGAGCCTCACTCTCTCCAAGGCGCTGTTGGGCGATGTCCTGCCCGGCACTGGATCAGTGGCGGTGAGCGTGACGCCCAACAGCACCATCGACGTGCCGGCGCTGCTCGCGGCGCTGGATCGCTACCCCTATGGCTGCGCCGAGCAGATCACCAGTCGCGCGCTGCCGCTGCTCTCCTACAATGACCTCTCCGCCCTCGTCGGCCGCGTGCCGGACCCGGGGGCGGATGGGCGCATCCGCGATTCGGTCACCCGCCTGATGGCCCGCCAGGGGTCGGACGGCTCGTTCGGCCTGTGGTCCGCCGGCGGCGAGGACACCTGGCTCGACGCCTATGTGGCCGATTTCCTCACCCGCGCGAAGGAAAAGGGCTTCGCCGTGCCGGAGCAGGCCTTCAACCTAGCCCTGGACCGGCTGCGCAACACGGTGAACCTGGCGGGGGCGGAAATGCAGTCCGGCTCCGAGGGGCTCGCTTATGCACTCTACGTGCTGGCCCGCAATGGCCGCGCGCCCCTGGGTGACCTGCGCTACATCGCCGACACCCGGCTGAAGAACCTCACCGGCCCCCTGGCCCAGGGGCAGGTGGCGGCCGCCTTGGCCCTGCTGGGCGATCGCACCCGCGCCGAGCGGGTGTTCAACGTGGCGCTGGAGGGCCTGCCTGCGACGCCCGCCGACCCGCAGGCGGGCCGGGCCGATTTCGGCTCGGTGCTGCGGGATGCGGCGGCGCTCACCGTGCTCGCCCGCGAGGCCGGCATGGAGAAATATGCCGACATCGCCCTGGCCCGCGTGGACGCGGCGCGCACGCGCACCGAGCGCACCTCCACCCAGGAGAATGCGTGGCTCATCCTGGCCGCCACCTCTCTCGTCAACAGCGCCAAGGCCATGGCCCTGGACGTGGACGGCGCCGCGCAGAGCGGCGTGTTCGGCCGCACCCTCTCCCGCGCTGATCTGGAGCGGGCGCCGCTCACGGTGCGCAATTCCGGGCCGGAGCCGGTGAAGGTGGTCGTCTCCATCAATGGCGCGCCGGTGGCGCCCGAGCCCGCCATTGCCCGCGGCTTCGAGCTGGAGCGGCGCTATTACACCCTGGACGGCAAGCCCGCCGACCCGTCCAAGGCCACCCAGAACCAGCGCTTCGCGGTGGTTCTGAAGGTGAACGAGACCGAGAGCGCCCTGGCCGACATCCTGCTGGTGGACTATCTGCCCGCCGGTTTCGAGATCGAAAATCCGAACCTCGTGCAGGGGGGCGAGGATGGGGCCTTCGCCTGGCTCGACGAGACCAGCGAGACCAGCCATGTGGAGTTCCGTGACGACCGCTTCGTCGCCGCCGTGACGCGCCAGGAGGGGGATGACCCGTTCGTGGTGGCTTATGTGGTGCGCGCGGTCTCGCCCGGCCGCTATGCCCATCCGCCGGCGGTGGTGGAGGACATGTATCGCCCCGACCGCTTCGCCCGCACGGGCAGCGGAACCGTGGAGGTGGCCCCCGCCAAATGAGCCCGCTCCACCCCGAGAGCCGGAAGGGCGTGCCTGGCGCGTCGCGCTTTCCATTGGCGGCGCGGCTGGCGGCGGTGACTGCTCTTGCCGTGGCGCTCATCGGTGGCGGCGCGGTGGCGGGGCTCGCGGGCCTGCGCGCGGCGGCCCCACCGGCGCCCCATCCGGCCGTCTCGCGGGAGGTGGTGGATCGGGAGGGGCGCCTGCTGCGCCCCTTCGCGCTGCCCGATGGCCGCTGGCGCCTCGCGGCCACGGTGGACGATGTGGACCCGCGCTTCATCGCCCTCATCGAAGCTTATGAGGACAAGCGCTTCGCGGCCCATGGCGGCATCGATCCGGTGGCCCTGGCGCGGGCCGCCTGGCAGGGGTTGTCGTCCGGCCGGGTGGTGTCCGGCGGCTCCACCCTCACCATGCAGGTAGCGCGGCTTCTGGAGCCGCCGCGCCCGCGCACCCTCTCCGCCAAGCTGGCCCAGATGCGCCGGGCGCTGGAGCTGGAAGCGCGGCTCTCCAAGGCGGAGATCCTCTCGCTTTATCTCACGCTTGCGCCTTATGGCGGCAATATCGAAGGGGTGCGGGGGGCCTCGCTCACTTATTTCGGCAAGGAGCCGCGCCGGCTGACCCTGGGTGAGATGGCGCTGCTGGTGGCGCTGCCCCAGTCTCCGGAAGCCCGCCGCCCCGACCGCGCCCTGGAGCGGGCCCGTGCCGCCCGCGCCCGCGTGCTCGACCGGCTTCTGAATGACGGCGTGATTTCCGCCGACGAGGCGCGCGTGGCGAAGGCGGAGCCCATGCCTCGCGGGCGCCGGCCCATGCCGCGCCTCGCGCCCCATCTGGCTGAGGACATGGTGGCCGAGCGGCCGGCCCTGTCCCGCCATCTCCTCACCCTGGACGCCCCCTTGCAGGAGCGTCTGGAAGCCCTGCTGCGCGAGCGCACCGAGGCGCTCGGCCGTGGCCTTTCCGCGGCCCTGGTGGTGGTGGACAATGACGGCGCGGAGGTGCGCGCCTATGTGGGCTCCGCCGATTTCGCCGATCGCGCGCGCGCCGGCGAGGTGGACCTTGCCCGCGCGGTGCGCTCCCCCGGCTCCACCTTGAAGCCTTTCATCTATGCGCTGGCGTTCGATGATGGCATCGCCCATCCGGAAACATTGATCGAGGACCGGCCCGTGCGCTTCGGTGCCTGGCGGCCGGAGAATTTCGATCGCGGATTTCAGGGCACGTTGTCCGTGCGCAAGGCGCTGCAGATGTCGCTCAACGTGCCAGCAGTGCGCCTTCTGGATGCGGTGGGCCCGCAGCGCCTCGCCAGTCGCCTGAAGGATGCGGGCGCGCGGCTGGAATTGCCCGCCGGCGCGGCGCCGGCCTTGCCCATGGGGCTGGGCGGCGTGGGAATCCGCCTGACCGACCTCGCCATGCTCTATTCCGCCCTGGCGCGGGGCGGGGAGGCGCAGCCCCTGGTGTATCGGCGTGCCGACGGTGCGGTCACGACGCCGCGGCCGGCCCACCTCGTGGGAGCGGTGGCTGCCTGGTATGTGGGCCAGTGCCTGCTGGGGACCCCCGCGCCGGAAAATGCCCTGGGCGGGCGCATCGCCTTCAAGACCGGAACGTCTTACGGCTACCGCGATTCGTGGGCGGTGGGCTTCGATGGCCGGCGCACGGTGGCGGTGTGGGTGGGGCGGCCCGACGGGCAGCCGGTGGCTGATCTGACGGGGCGCGCCGCGGCAGCTCCCCTGCTGTTCGATGCCTTTGCCCGCATCGTGCGTCGCCCGGCCTCCCTCGGCGCTGCGCCCCATGGCGCTCTGGTGGCGGGCAATGGGCGCCTGCCGCCGCCGCAACGGCATTTCGGCGGGGTGCTCGACGGCGCAGCCATGCAGGTCGTCTACCCGCCGGATGGGGCCCGCGTGGTCCGGGACGACGGCCAGACGCCCGATGCCGAAACGTCGCCGTTCGCGGTGAAGGTGGAAGGGGGGCTTCTGCCGTTGACCTTGCTGGTGGACGGGCAGCCGGTGAGCCATGCGCAGGATCGGCGCGTGCTGTTCTGGAACCCGGCCGGGCGCGGCTTCGCGCGCATCACGGTCATCGATGCGGCCGGCCGGGCCGATAGCGTCACCGTGCGGGTGGAATAGAGCGTTTTCAGGAAACGCGGAAACGCTCGAGCTCCGGGCAGGATTGCGATGCTTGAGCGCAAGACAAGAAAAATCCCGCACATCATGGATGTGCGGGATAAGTCTCGGGAGGAAACGAAACTCGGGAGGAAACGAAACTTCAGAGCCGGCCGGGCCGGCTGGAACTCAGTGGCGGGGATGGAGAACCGCGTGGGGCTCGTCCTCACGGCTCAAACCCATGCGCTCTGCCTCGCTATTGGCAAGGTGGGTGGGGTTTTCGAACCGATCCGCCATGCGGCGCGCATCAGCGACAGACGCGAAGAACTCGGACATCGCGGCGCCCACCCGAGCGATGAAACCATGCCCCTCATGGGCATTCGCGTGAACCGTAGCCATCTTCAACTCCATAAGCTGACGCAGAGATAAGCGGATCCGGTGCGTCGCAACAGGTGGCCTGCTGCATGGCACCAATGCGTCGCCTGAATGCGTCTCAGCCTGTGGATTATTCAAAAGGGGGCTGGACCGCCCCCCGCGAATTGCGTAATAAGCGCCCCTGCCTTCGGGCACACACCTCGAACCACCGCTCTTCCAGCCCCTCGGGCCTGGCGGCGGCAGGCGAGATGGTGGGGGATAGTTCAACGGTAGAACCGCGGACTCTGACTCCGTTAATCCTGGTTCGAATCCAGGTCCCCCAGCCACTCTCTTCCAAAATTCAATACCGTGATATGGGTCGCCTCCCAGGCGCCCCTTACGCGCGCGTCGCAGCCGGGCGGCGCTGGCCGTGTAGTGACTCGGACCAGATCCGCCTCGCGCTGTGGCGTTCGGCGTGCCCGGCAGGCTGACGGCGCTTTCAATCCGGGCTCTTCGATTGCGGCGGCCGGCGGGCTGGTGACTGGGCGGGCTGGTGGCTGGGCGGCTGGCGTCTTGGCGCCGAGAGGTGGCTTTACTCGCGAAGGCGACGATGGCCGTGATGGGCCATATTCCCAGTTTCAGATCTCGGCATCGTCCGGGCCGGGCTTCTGGCCCATTGGGGGCGGGTTGGCTTTCACGGTCCGGGATTATCGCAACAGGCCGCGCCGGATCACGCCTTCAGCTGAAGCCGCGGCTGTGAGATGGTGGCGATGCCGAACCGCCGCGGCGCCGGCTCGGCCGCCGTGAGGCCTCCGAGAAGGCTGCTCTTTTGCCTGTCGCGTGGGGGGCGGCAAGGGCTAGCCCTCCGCCCCCACCTCCTCCTCGGTCGGGGGGCTGTCCGCAGGGCGCCCGGCGAGGGTGGGCAGGGTGATGGTGAAGATCGCCCCGTCTGGCCCGTTGCGCACGCTCAGATTGCCGCCATGGTTGCGGATGATGCCGAAGCTCACGGAGAGGCCGAGGCCCGTGCCCTTGCCTGGCGGCTTGGTGGTGAAGAACGGCTGGAAAACGCGCTCCAGGATCGCGGCGGGAATGCCCCCGGCCGTATCGGAAACCTCGATGCGCACCTCCTTGGCCGTGGCGGGCTCGAGATCCCATGACACATTGATGGTGATCTGCAGCAGCGCGCCCGGCTCGCGCCCCGCACTGCTGTCCAGCAGCGCGTCACGGGCGTTCTGGAGCAGGTTGATGAGCACCTGCTCAAGCTGGTCCTGCCGGCACAGAACCTTGGGCGCGTCCGGCGCGATGTGGGTTTCCATGCGGATGTTGTCGAGCCGGATCTGCGCGCCCACCACCTGCAGCGCGCCTGCCACGGCATCGGCCGGGCTGCAGGGCTGAAGCTCGTCATCGCTCTTGCGGCCGAAGATGCGCATATGGTCGATGATGCGGCTCATCCGCTCGGTCTGCAGGATGATGCGATCCAGCTTGGCGGTGACATAGTCGAGCTTGACCCCTTGCTTCATCGCCGTCAGCGCATTGCTGGCGGCAAGGCGGATGACGCCAAGGGGCTGGTTGATCTCGTGTGCGAGGCCGGTGGCGACCTCGCCCAGGGAGGCGAGCTTCGACATCTGGTAGAGCTTGTTTTCCTCCATCCGGCGGCGGGTCTGGTCCACGGCGAAGACGACCACCTCGCGCTTGTCGGGGCTTGTGCGCTCGGTGGTCAGGGTCTTGATGGGCGCCACCACCATTTCCAGTTCCCAATCGCGGGTGCCGTCATTGAGGTGCTCGTTGCGCATCAGGGGAGCCCTGAGGCCGGCGACCAGGGTCCGGAAGCGGCCGCTGCCGGCAAATTTGCGCACGGCGGTGGCTAGGGCTGTGGTGGGCACGGCGCTGACTTCGCTGGGGCCGGTTTCATCCACATGCAGGACGCTGATGCCCGGAACGCGGCTGATGGCGCCGAGCACGTCGGCCTCGCGCTGCCGGGCCTGGGCCTCCAGCTCGCGGGCGTTGAGCCGCTTCTGCATGCTCATGTAGCGATTGGCGAGCAGGGCCAGGATCAACAGGGCCGCGGCCAGCCCCACCGCCGTTCCCCAGATGGCGGTTCGGAAATCCCGGGTCTGCTGCTGCACGAAATCGGTCGAATAGGCGACGACCACAGATATGGGGTAACGCTGCGAGTGGATGACGGCGCCGATGCGCTCCACCCCGTCGATCCGGCTCGTGAATTCATAAATTGTCTCCTTCGCGCCCATGATGCTCCGGAAGGCGGGGCTGTTGGAAACGTCTTCACCAAAGCTCGTCTCCTTGGCCGCACGGGCGCGAATGATGCCATCGTCGCCCACGAGCGCGATCAGCATATTGTCCTCAAGCCGCAACTGCTTGAAATATTCGATGAAGTCGGAGATCGCATAGGAAGCGACGACGACACCGCCAAAGCCGCCATTTCCATCATTCAGCGGCCGCGTCAGCTGCACCGTCCACAGGTTCGACACGCGTCCCAGGACAGGCTTGCTGATAAAGAGCTCTCCAAGGGCCGAATTGCGCTGCATGTGGACGCGAATATGCTCGCGGTCCTTCAGGTCTACGGGCTTTCCACTGGGCTCGGCGAGGTTGCTGGCAATCAGTATTCCATCCTTGTCCACCACTGCGAGTTGCACAATGGAGGTGGGCAGCTTGACTTCCTTCAGCGCCTCGTACGCTTGAAGTGGAGTCCAGTTGGCGTCGAATGTATTGGCGAAATTCTGAAGCAGGGCGTCGATGGGCTCAATGGAGCGTTCGAAGCTGTGCAGCAGAAGCTTGGCCATCTTGGCCGCGCTGTCCGTCGCCCTGTGAACCTCCGTCTGGCTGTGGAGGCTGTAAAGGGTCACTGCGGCTGCGAACGGCAGACAGCCGACCAGGATCAGCAGCGCCGCGAGCAGCAGCGTGACCGGGTTCAGAAAGCTCCGCAGCGGCGGGCTGTCATCACGACCGTCCATCGCGGCCCCCCAGCTTCACGAGCACCTCGCAGAACGGTTCGAGCGCGAACGGCTTGGGGAAGCAGGCGGCGGCCCCGGCGGCCTCGGCGCGGCGAATGTCCTCCTCGGAGGCATGCCCCGTCATCACCACGAATTTCATATGCCGGTCGGGAAAGGCGATCTTCAGCGCCTCGATCAGGGAGACGCCGTCCATGTCCGGCATGCGGATGTCGGTGATGACGATTGAAATGTCGCGATTGGCGCCAACGGCTTCGACGGCGTCCGCGGCCCGCCGCACGCAGACGGTGGGAAGTCCCCGCAAGGCAAGGGATTCCGCCAGTTCCTCGAGAAAATCGGGCTCGTCGTCCACGACCAGTAGATGGCTCATCGTCTCGACTGCGTCCTGACACGCGGGCGGATTTCATCAGCGCGTATGGAAGAACTGTGCTCGCCGCAGGGTCAACGAGGATTCACTCCGGGAATGAAATGAAAAAATCTGACCGGTCCGGATCTGCTGCGGCGGGTGGTATTATTGTGCATCAATGGGGGCGAATGGTATCGGCGGGACCTTGGCATTCCCTATGATGGTACTTATTTTTGATTGTAGAGCTTGTGCTCTCCTCGCATTGGGCGAAAATCCGGTTCGACAAAAAACAGTGCGGAGAATCCCGTATTTGACTTTTAAGGGGTGGGGATCGAACAGTTTTCCTTCTTGGGGGCGTGGCAATCCATCACAAACCGAAAGTAAGCCTCACCTCGCCTCAAGAGGTTCGGCTCCTCTGGTCAGGAGTTTGTAGAACCCGGCCTGGCATTAGGCTCGGGTCTGCGGCTTTCGCGGGCCAATGGGCGGAGCGGAACCACGCGAGTGTAAGTGGAGGCTCCGATCTGTCGTCCCGATCCGCCGCCCTTGGCTCGATGCAATCCCCTCGCGCCGAAGACAGGAAAGAACACCAAGACCATGAAGAAGCGGGTCCTCATTCTTGATGACGACGAGGCGTTCCGTGAGGATCTCGGTGAGTTGCTGGACATGGCGGGTCATGATGTGGAGGCCATCGGCAGCGTTGCCTCGCTCACTCCGGAAAGGCTTGGGCGATGTGATGTGCTGTTGCTTGATCTTTCCTTGCCGGGCCTTGATGGCACTGAGGCCCTGCGTCGGCTGTCCCGGTTTCCGCGACAGCCCGGGATCGTGCTGATCAGCGGCAGTTGCGAAGATATCATCTGCGCTGTGGCGGATGCGGCGCGGCTGCGGGGGACGCCGATCCTCGGCACCTTCAAGAAGCCGTTCGCGCCGGAGGATCTGCTGCGCCTCATAAATGCGGTTCCCGATCAAGCGGGAAGGTCGCCACGACGTGCGCTTGAGGCCAGCCAGGCGGATATTGCCGAAGCCCTTTCCTGCGCGATCACCCGCGGTGACCTGCCGGTGATGTTCCAGCCGAAGGTGGATGCGCGAACCCTCGCCTTCCATGGCGCGGAACTGTTGCTGGGCGATCACCTGCCGGGCATCGGGCACCTTCCGGTGCTGGAGGTGGTCGCCGCGGCGGCCAGCGTGCCGGGCCTCATGAAACGGCTGTCTCATTACACCCTCGACGCGGGGGCGCGGGGGTGCGCGCGGTGGCGGGCGCTGGGGTGTGAAGGGCCGGTCAGCGTCAATCTGCCAATGGACGTGCTGCTGGCCGCGGATGCGGCGCGGGAGCTCGCCGCGGTTGTGCGGGCGGCGGGCCTGGCGCCCGCGCAGGTGATCTGCGAGCTGACCGAGGATGCGCTTTATGACAGCTCCAGCGAGTGCCTGATGGCGCTGGCGCAGCTCCGGCTTGCGTGCTTCGGCCTTGCCCTCGACGATGTCGGGCAGCGGCAGAGCGGGCTGCTGCAGCTGGCGCGGTTGCCGGTGACGGAGCTGAAGATCGACATGGATCTTCTCCACCGTGCGCGCAGCTCGGCCAAAGCGGGGGAAATCTTCGCTTCGCTCGTGGGGCTTGGACGCCGGCTCGGCATGAGCGTGGTTGCGGAAGGCGTCGAGACGATGGAGGATCTCGCCAGGGTACGTGCCAATAAGGTTGACCTCATCCAGGGCTATCTCGTTGCTCGGAAGATGCCGATCGATGATTTGATGGCGTGGCTGATGTCGAATCGACAAGATCTGAATGTTCAAGACAATCTCGTCGGGGGGGATGCTCATGAATGCACAGACGCCACAAAATCCTTCCATATTGCTGGTGGATGACGACGCAGACAATTTGAGTGAGCTGCATGAAGGTCTGGAAATGCTTGGCATTCCGACCCTGACGGCCACAAGTGCGTCCGAAGCACTGGATCTGGTGGAGGTGCATCCGCATCTTCAGGTCGTGGTGACGGATCTGGAGATGCCGCGCATCGACGGCATCGAGCTGCTTCAGAAGCTTTCCGCACGCCGACGCCGGGCGCCGCTGGCGGCCATCGTGGTTACGGGCCACGCCTCGCTGGACCGCGCGGTGGGGGCGCTGCGGCTGCGCGCGGTTGATTTCCTGCAGAAGCCGGTGACCGCCGACGAGGTGGCCGGCGCCATTGCGCGGGCGTTGGCGCTGGTGGGCGGCGAGACGGCGCGGCCGCGCCCTCCGGCTCCGGCCACGCCGGGGGGCGTCGACTGGGCTGAATATCTGCGTGTGATGCTGGCCGCGCAGGCCGATCGCGCCGCGATCTTCGAGCCCAACCTCTTCGGCGATCCGGCTTGGGAAATGATGCTGGACCTGATGATGTCCGAGGCACACCGACGGGAAATCTCGGTGACGAGCCTGTGCCTGGCCTCAGGCGTTCCGACGACGACGGCCCTGCGCCGCATCGACGAGTTGATGGAGGCGGGGTTCGTCTCCAAGCATCCGGATCCTCATGACCGCCGGCGCATCATGGTGCGGCTGACGCCCCTGGGGCGGGAGCGCATGGAGGCGTTCGTGTTGCGCCAGTCCAAGCGGCTGGGACTCGAACTCGACTGATGGAAGACCAAAGGCCCGGAGCGGGTTTCGGGGCCTTTCGTCAAACCCACGCGCACCTGAATTCAACTTATGCTCCTCGCTTCGTCTTGATCTGAAAGTCAAGACGAAGAAGAGGTCGTTGTCTTTCTGCTGGCGTCCGCCTTCCGGCGGCGACGCGTTCGGCGGTGGGCCCATACGCCCCGCCCCATTCGATGCACCTGCAGAAGCATTAGGTCCCTGCCATCGGCACAAGCACCCTTTGCTGCGTTCAGCGCGGCGGGCGGCAGCGCTATGAATATCCCACGACGTCTCATGCAAATGGGTGTCATGATGGAACAGGACCCTGTAACGCACGCGGAGTACGATGACGCGCTTGATTCACCGTTCGGTCTGGATCTTGCTCTCGGAAGCGAATTTGGCGACGTCATAAGTATTTCTTCGATTGAACGCCTCCTGGAAAGCCTCTCATTCATACAGAATCCTAACGACACCGGCATGGTGGTTGGTGTTTCCGCTACAGCCGATGCGGTGGGGACGGATACTTTTACATCCCTTGACCTGTTGGTTCAGTTGCAGAGCTATTCCTGGGGTGCTGTGGCCGTGGGCTACGCGTCATTGGAAGCTTTGGCGACGGGGTGCGAAGGTGATGCCGTGCTGGCGCAGACGGATTGTGCCGTCGATTTCTACGGCGCCGATCTCATCGTGATCATTGACCGTTCGCAATACGGAGGCGGGTTGGCCGATGGCACCGTTTGGACGGCTTCGACCACTGACGTCTTGTTCCTGGCCATCGATATCGCGGGCTACACGCCGGCCAATGGTCCGGTGACACTCGAACTGGATTTCGATTCCGAATTCTGCCAGTTGCCATCACTCATCTCGGGCAACCTTGCGCTCTACAACATTGAAAACGTCGCCGAGGGCGATGATGGGGCCGTGACGGCCGATGTCTCGGTGCTGACCGTGGAAGACCTGCTCTCCAGCTCCTCGGCCACCCTGACGGCCGCAGTGGATTATCAGGACGATTGCGGCTGCGGGGGAGACCCCGGCACGGATCCCGGCACTGATCCTGGGACCGATCCTGGGACTGATCCTGGGACTGATCCTGGGACCGACCCCGGCACGGATCCCGGGACTGACCCTGGGACCGACCCCGGCACGGATCCTGGCACGGATCCTGGGACTGATCCTGGGACTGATCCTGGGACCGACCCCGGCACGGATCCCGGGACTGACCCTGGGACTGATCCTGGGACTGATCCTGGGACCGACCCCGGCACGGATCCCGGGACTGACCCTGGGACTGATCCTGGGACTGATCCCGGCACGGATCCTGGGACCGATCCCGGCACGGATCCTGGGACGGATCCCGGGACGGATCCTGGGACGGATCCCGGGACGGATCCTGGGACGGATCCTGGGACGGATCCCGGGACCGACCCCGGCACGGATCCTGGGACTGATCCTGGGACGGATCCCGGGACCGATCCTGGGACCGACCCCGGCACGGATCCTGGGACTGATCCCGGAACGGATCCTGGGACCGACCCCGGCACGGATCCCGGGACGGATCCTGGCACTGATCCCGGGACCGATCCCGGCACGGATCCTGGCACGGATCCCGGGACCGATCCCGGCACGGATCCTGGCACGGATCCCGGGACCGATCCTGGGACCGATCCTGGGACCGATCCCGGGACCGACCCTGGGACCGATCCCGGGACCGATCCCGGGACCGATCCCGGGACTGACCCTGGCACCGATCCTGATCCCGAAACGGGAGGTGGCTTTCCGAGTTGTTGGGCTGCGTGCGGGGCGCTTGTGGCAACGTTCCTGGGCGTTTTCTGTGGCTCCGCCGCGGTCGCGCATGGAGTTCCCGCGGACCAAGTGGAGGGGCCCTTCGGCTGGACCCCGCAGGGCGGACATGTGGACTTCAACCCGTTCCACTTTTGGTAATTGACGCCGGGCGGAAGACTCGGGCGTCGGGGGGGTGAGGCGCTGCCGCTTGATGGTGGCGCCTCACCGCTTCCCAGGGTTCCGCAAAGGGCCTCCTTCGCCCGCGCCGCAGAAGCGTGGCGGCGGTAGGCGCCGGACGCGCCACAGATCGGCTTCGGTCTGCTTCTTCAGCCTCACGCCTTGGCGCATGCCGCCCCGTTCGTCGGGCGGCCCTGTTCCAGCCAGCCCCCCTCCAACCCTCCCTTCCAAACTCCTGCCTCCGGGCCGCCAGTCCTTCGTGCCGCGAATGCAATGCGAGGGATCCGTGGGCGTGCCAGCCGCGCCCATGGCGGCACAGGCGAGGCGGACTTACCCCCCTTGGGCCGAAGTGATGTGTGCGCCCCGCGAGGCCCTTGGGCAGGCGCCGTCGTGGCCGCACGCTCTCCTCGGGCTGGGTGTTCCGTTGTCGTCAATGAGGTACGGCATCGCGGGAGCGCGAACATGAGCGGGGAGGGAGGGCAGGGGCACCGGGCTCACCTTTGGGCTGTCCATGGCGTTCGCCCCGTTGCTGCGAGCGGGGCGCGGCGGTGCGCATCAGCGCAGGAGGGACAGGCGCCGTGGCTTCTGCATGAAGCGCTGGAGGGCACGAAGGCGCATTTCGGCGCCGGGCCAGCGGAGCTTTCCGGCGTGCCAGCCCACGCAGTGCAGGCCGGGCAGGCCGCGGCTCTCTGTGGAGCCTTTCCCGCGGCCGCGTCGGCGGCCGAACAGGCGGCCCGAGAGGCCCGGGCGTGGGGTGCGGGCGATCAGCGCGCCGGGTGGGAAAAACGTGCCGCCGCCCATGATGAACGACAGGGCGTTCATGGCGATCTCTGGAGCGATGCCGGTGTGAATGAAGCCCTGGGCGCCCATGCGCAGCGCGCTGACGGCTTCCTCGTCTTCGCTGCGGTCGGAGATGATCACGAGCGGCGCGCCGGCGTAGTGGGAGAGCAGGCCCCCGATCCACCCCGACACGGTGCGATCATTGATCGACTGACCGCCGAGATTGAGGATGCACAAGGCCCAGGCCTGGCTGGGCTCAGGGGTGAATTCCGGGTTCGCCAGCTCCGATGGATCGAAGGGGCGAAGGGCCACGCCATGGGCTTCGGCCCATTCGTGTAAAAGGCGCTGGGTGCCCTCCCGCCTGAGGCAGAGGATATCTGCCACGAGGACCGACCTGGGCTCCGCTGAGACGAGAATGGACAAGGCGGCACCTGAGCATTGGATCCTCCTCGCAACGGCCTCGAACATCACGCCGGACAGACGGTCTATCGGATCGCACTCTCAAGGCCGAAGAGAGTTATTCAAATCATAGTGAAATCGAATAAATTCAACAATTTGTCCTGATGAATGACTCACCTTATCGGTGTAGTTGGTCCCCATTTTCGGCCAATTATAGAGTATTGCTGCGATGTTCTCCCTTCGGGCTTCTCGGCCTCTGATCTTGGCGCGCCATCCCGTCACGGCTGCCCCGCGCGCCGCCGCACACGGGACGAGCCGCATCGAGGTCGCGGGCCTAGAGCAGCAGCGGGGAAGAGACGGTTTCGGCTGCAAGGCTTGTGCGCGGGGCGGCCTCGCTCGCCGTTCCCTGCTCGATGCCGCAGAGCGCGGCCTGGGTGCGGTTAGAGGCGCCCAGCTTTCGCATGATCTGGCGGACATGCACCTTCACGGTGGACTCGCACATGGCGAGCTCCCGCGCGATGTGCTTGTTGGAGTACCCCTTTTGAAGCAGGCGCAGCACCGAGTTCTGCCGCGCGGTGAGGTTGGAGCAGTAACTGGCGTCCTTGCCCCCGCGGGATCGGGACCAGTCGTCGCTCCGGTCCGCTTCATTGGCGCGCAACAACGCATTGGCGGGAAAGTAGACGCCTCCGCCCATGATGAAACGCAGGGCCTGAAACACCACCGCCGGAGCGATGCGGGAGCAGATGAAGCCGCTCGCGCCCGCCTTGAGCACCTCCACCACCTCGCTCACTTCGTCATTGTCGCAGATGATCACAAGGGGCACCCGCGGCAAGTCCTGGCGCAGCGCTTCCACCCGCGCGCGCAGGCCAGGGCTTGAAAGGGACGCCCCGCCGATATTGAAGACGATGAGTTGTGCGTCCGTTTCCTCGATCTCGGACTTGATGTTCTCGGGCTCGAGTGTGTCCAGTTGAAGTTCATCTTCGCCAGCCCAGTCTTCCAGAAGCCGCCTGATGCTGGCACGCCGAAGCGGCAGATCATCAATCAGCATCAAACTCAACCGCCCCTGGGACTTTTCGATACCCGTGTGCATGACGCCCTCCGTCTTATTGCTCGCGAGTGGTGAAAGGTGGGCGGGTGTGACCCCGCTCCTCTCACCTGCCCACCCTGTCTTCGTTCGAAAGACGCCGCGCGGGGCGCATGAGATCGCCTCAGGATTTGGAGAGGAGGTTACGCATCTCCCCAATATTAAAATATAACCTTCAGCTACTCCCGCGTGACGTCAATACTATTAAGACTCAGTGCAGTCGTAGGAAGTAAATAAATGCCGCTCGATGCCAATCAAAGGAGGTATCGTTACCCAAGTACGCCTCATACCTCTGGCATCTAATGAATTACGCTTCGGCAGATACGCCATATGTGACGCACTTTGTGACGGAATACAACCCGAATTTATCAAAATCGCTAAATGGAAGTATTCCTTATTTATATATATATTTTCTGAATTCGGGTTGTGTTGGAGCTATATTCATACCTCCCTGAAGCTTCTTCTCATGGAATCTCGGATTGGCTCGAGGAGGTAATCAACGAATGTCCGTTCTTGGGTGACAATTAGTACCTCTGCCGGCATGCCGGGGAGGAGTTCTATTACATTCTTAAGTCGTGTTAGCTCTCCTCGATCAACCTGAACGCGTGCCAGAAAGTAGGCCTGGCCGGTGCCTTGGTCGACGAGCCGGTCCGCCGACACGGACGTAACGGTGCCGTCGATGCGTGGCAGGGCGCGTTTGGAAAAGGCGGTGAGGTGGATCTGCGCGGGAAGGCCCTGGTGCACCACATCGATGTCCACTGGCGAAACCCGGGCCTCGATGAGAAGCGGTTCGTCGTCGGGCACGATGTCAAGGATGGCTTCGCCCGGACGGATCACGCCGCTCAAGGTCTTGAAGTGGAGGTTCACGATGGTGCCGCTGATGGGCGCCGTCACCACGGTGCGGGCCAGCACGTCCCGGCTCGCCTGAAGCTGCTGCGTCAGGCTGGCGAGCTCCACGCGCACCTTGTCCATCTGTTCGGAGATGTCGTCGCTGCGCTCGGCCTCTAGGGAAAGGAGTTGGACCTGCGTCTCCCCGATCTCCTGCTTGGCGCGGGCAATCATGCCGAGATATTCGCCCCTGCGGCCTTCAATATCGGCGCGCGTGCGTTCCAGGGCCAGCATTTCGGGCTTGCGAATAAGGGCCTTGGCCAGCAGCACGCGCTTGCCCTCCAGCTCCTCGGCGATCAGTTGCAACTGCACCTGCGCGGCCGCCGCCTGGGCTTCCAGGGCCTTGATCTGCTGCAGGGATTGCTCGATCCGCTGTTGCAGGATCTCGCGCCGGCGTTGCAGCGACACGCGCCGGGTCTCGAATACCACGCGCTGACCGCGAACCACCGATACCAGCTCCTTGCTGGCTCTCGGCCCCACGAGCTCGGGCGGGAACTGAATGTCCGGCAGGTCCGCGAGCTCGGCGCGCAGCCGCGCCTGGGTGGCAAGCAGGGTATAGTATTGCCCGAGCTGGGCATTCATGGTGGATTCCGCCTGCACCCGCTCCAGAACGACCAGGGGCTGTCCGGCCTCCACGCGGTCGCCGTCGCGCACCTTCAGCTCGGAGATGATGCCGCCTTCCAGGTGCTGGATGGTGCGGCGGCTGCCGTCGGGGCTGATGACGCCCGATGCCACAGCGCCGCCGGCGAGGGGGGCCGTGAGACCCCACAGCAGGAAGCCGCCGAGAAAGAAGAAAATCAACAGCACGCCGAGGATGGTGGGGGCGTGCAGCGCGTGGTGCAGGGCGCCGTCGGCGCCGGGTGGGGGCGAGGATTTCCCGCGCTTTGGCTCGTCGAGCACGGTCAGGGACTGGGCCATTGGATGTCTCCCTTGGGCCACTTCGAGCGAGGCGAATGTCGGCTCGCCTGAAGGGAATGGATGTGCACAAATCATCGGAACGGCGGGCGCGGGTCCGGCTTCCGGCGTCACGACTGGGTGGCGTTGGGGGCGGGGCGGCTGTCGTTCACTGCTTGCGCGGGGCGCGTGCCGGGTCGCGGCCGGGCACGCGTCCGGATCTCAGGATGCCGGGGTCGCTGCGGCGGCTCCGTCCGCCGGGGCGATGCGTTCGGAGGGGGCCGGGCCGGAGGCCACGAACCGGAGGCGCTTCAGCACCTCGTCGCGGGGCCCGAAGGCCTCCACGCGCCCGTCCCGCAGCAGCAGGATCTTATCCGCCTGCACGATGGTGGAGGGGCGGTGGCCGACGATGAGCAAAGTGGAGCCGCGCCGCTTCATTTCCTCGATGGCGGCCGAGAGCGCGGCCTCGCCCTGCTGGTCGAGGTTGGCATTCGGCTCGTCGAGCACGATGAGCGGCGGCACGCCGTAGACCGCGCGGGCGAGGCCGATGCGTTGGCGCTGGCCGCCGGAGAGCCGATGCCCGCCATCGCCCACCGCCGTGTCATAGCCGTTGGGTAGACGCTGGATCATCTCATGGGCATGGGCCAGCATGGCCGCCTCGATGACGGTATGCTCGTCGCCACCCTTCATGCGGGCGATGTTCTCGCGCACGGTGCCGGGGAACAGCTCGGTGTCCTGCGGCAGGTAGCCGAGGTGGCGGCCCAGCTGCTCGGGGTCCCAATGGGCGAGGTCGGAGCCGTCGAGGCGCACCTCGCCGCTGGATGGCCGCGCCACGCCCACCAGGAGCCGGCACAGGGTGCTCTTGCCGCTGGCGGAAGGCCCGATGATGGCGATCGCCTCGCCGGGCTTGGCCTGGAAGGACACCTGGTGCAGCACCGGGCGCCCGCCCGGCGGCGTGTAGGTGACGGCATTGGCCGAGATGATGCCCGTGGGCGTGGGCAGCGCGAGCCGCCGGCGCTCATGGGGGGCCACCTGGAGGCGGCTCTTCAGGCGGTGGTACGCCACGCGGGCGACCGTGAAGTTCCGCCAGGTGCTCATGGCCAGCTCGACCGGCGCCAGGGCCCGGCCCAGCAGGATGGAGCAGGCGATCATGGCGCCGCCGGAGAGCTCGCCCTTTAGCACCAGATAGGCGCCGAGGCCGAGCGCGGCGGACTGCATGAACAGCCGCGCGAACTTGGTGATGCCGATGATGAGGCCGGCCCGCTCGCCCGCCGATTGGGCGGCGCTGACGCTGGCATCATTGGCGACGCGCCAGCGCTCGATCAGGTCCGGCAGCATGCCCATGGCGCGCACCACCTCGGCATTGCGGATCACCGTTTCCGCCTGGAGGGTGGCGCTGATCTGCGCCTGGCTCGCCGCCGCCGTGGCGCCGCGGGTGGTGGCTTCGTTCAGCAGGCCCAGGGCCAGCAGGATGAAGGCCGACGACACCGCCAGGATGCCCAGGGCCGGATGCAGGATCCAGATGAGCCCCAGGAATACCGGCGACCAGGGCGCATCGAAGAACACGCTCAGGCCCGGGGAGGCGACGAAGGCCTGGATCTGGGCGATATCCCGCAGCGGCTGCGCGCCCGAGGCGTCGCCCAGCAGGCGTGCGCGGACGCAATGGGCCAGGTAGACCGGCCCCAGCCGATCGGAGAGCCAGGAGCTCATGCGCACCGCGAGCACGGCCCGCAGGGCATCGAGTAGCCCCAGCAGCAGCATCGCCGCCGCCGTCATGATGGTGAGCAGCACCAAGGTGTTGATGCTGCCGGTGACCATCACGCGGTCGTAGATCTGCAACATGTAGATGGGCGAGGCCAGCATCAGCAGATTGATGGCCAGGCTGAAGAGCAGGAGGGTGCCGGCTGAGCGCCGGCACTGCTCCATGGCGAAGTCGAGCTCCGTCCCGCGCCCACCAGGCGCCTTGCGATCCCGTCGCGACATGACCCCTCTCCTCCCTCGTGCGCGCGTTGCCGGTGTCAGGCGATCAGGTTCGCGTCCACGAACAGGTCGTGCTGGATGAAGTAGGTGGCCGCCGCCTGCGCGGAGGCGACATCGGCGGTCGTGCCCACCACCACGTAGGTGGTATGGGTGGAGCCCACGAGCGACACCGCCACCAGCGATCCCGAGACCACCGTCAGGCCTGGCGACTGGGTGAGGCTGTTCACGTAGACGTCCTCGCCCGTCTGGTAGTCGACGATGAGGTTGGTTCCACCCAGGATCTTGAAGGTATCGACGCCGGCGGTGCCGCCGTCGGAGATGCCGTCTCCGTAGATGGTGTTGGAGCCGGTGCCGGTGGCCACCATCACGTCCGCGCCGGAGCCGCCGCGCATATTGTCGTTGCCCGAGCCGGAAACGATGGTGTTGCTCGCGGTGCTGCCGTAGAGCGTGTCGGAATAATTGGAGCCGATGATGTTCTCGATGGTGTTGAGCACATCACCCGCCGCATCGCCGCCGCTGCCGGTGGTCGCCGCTGCCGGGTTGGCCGTGAGCTGAAGGGCCACGGCCGCCGAGGAGGTGGAATAATCCACCGTGTCGATGCCATCGCCGCCAATCAAGGTGTCGGCTCCGGCGCCGCCGCGCAGCAGGTCGTTGCCCGCCCCGCCATCCAGCCGTTTCACGCCATCGCTGCCGATCAGCGTGTCATTGTAGGAAGAGCCCGTCAGGTTCTCGATGCCGGTGAGCTGGTCGCCCTGGGCATCGTTGCCGGTGCCCACCGTGGTGCCGGTGGAGCTGAGCGCCACATAGACGCCGCCAGCGGAGGTGGAATAGCTCGCCGTGTCGATGCCGTCGCCGCCGATGAGCACGTCGGCGCCCGCCCCGCCGCGCAGGGTGTCGTTGCCGGCGCCGCCCTCCAGGCGGTTGTTCTCCGTGCTGCCCACGAGGGTATCGTTGTAGGCGGAGCCGATGAGGTTCTCGATCTGGCTGAGCTGGTCGCCCTGGGCATCGCCGCCGGCGCCGGTGGTGACGATGTTGGGGTCGTCGCTGGCAAACAGCGCGACGCCCACGGCGCTGGACGAGGTGGAATAATCCGCCGTATCGATGCCATCGCCGCCGATGAGCCGGTCGGCATCGGCCCCGCCGCGCAGGGTGTCGTTGCCGGCGCCGCCGTCGAGCCGGTTGGCGCCGGCCCCGCCGACGAGCACGTCGCCATAGGCCGAGCCGATGAGGTTCTCGATGCCCGTGAGCTGGTCGCCCTCCGCATCGCCGCCGATGCCGATGGTGGTGGCGAGGGCATCGAGGGTCACAGTGACCCCGGCGCTGGAGGAGGAGTATTCCGCCGTATCGCTGCCGGCATTGCCGATGAGGATGTCAGCCCCCGCGCCACCCATGAAGGTGTCGGCGCCCTCGCTGCCGATGAAGGTGTCATCGAAGGCGCTGCCGATCAGCCGCTCGATGAGAATGAGAACGTCACCCTCGGCATCGCCGCCAAGGCCGGTGCCCGCTGCGGTGGGGTCGGCCGCGGTGGCGTTGAGCTGGATGGTGACGGCGGCATCGGAGGTGGAATAGTCCGCCGTGTCGAACCCGCTCTGGCCCACCAGGGTGTCCGCGCCCTTGCCGCCGGTGAGGGTGTTGTTGTTGGAGTCACCCACCAGCACGTCGTCGGACGCCGAACCGATGATGTTCTCGATGGAATTGAAGGTGTCGCCGGCGGCCGCGCCGGACGTGGCGTTGGCGCCGAGATCGACGCCGACGGCGCCGCCCGCCGAATAATCGGCGGTGTCGTTGCCGTCGCCGCCATCCAGCAGGTCCGCTCCCACGCCGCCGTCGAGCTTGTCGTCTCCCGCGCCGCCGTGGAGTTCATCGTCGCCGGCGCCGGCGAGCAGGTAGTCGTTGCCGTCGTCGCCGTTGAGCACGTCGTTGCCGTCGCCGCCGTTCAGGTCATCGTCACCGTCGCCGCCGGAGAGGATGTCGTCTCCGCTCGAGGCGTTCAGCATGTCGTTGCCGGCGCCGCCAATCAGCGTGTCGTTGCCGAAGCCCGCGAGCAACTGGTCGTCGCCATCGCCGCCATCCAGCAGGTCGTCGCCGTCACCACTGCTGAGCAGGTCCGCGCCCATGCCGCCATAGAGCTTGTCGTTGCCGAAGCCGCCGAGCAGCGTGTCGTTGCCGCCGCCGCCATAGATCTGGTCGTCGCCGAAGCCGCCGTCGATGGTGTCGTTGCCGCCCTCGGCGGTAGTGTTCACGCCATCGGGGATGCCATCGCCGTCATCGTCATCGGGCACGCCGTTGCCGTCCGCGTCGACGATGGCGTCGCCGATGAGGATGTCGTTGCCGTCATTGCCGCGCAGCACGTCGTTGCCCTGCAGGCCGATGAGCGTGTTGTCGAGGCTGTTGCCCGAGAGAATGTCGTTATAGGCGGAGCCGATGACGTTCTCGACGCGGATGATGGTATCGCCGGTCGCATCTCCGCCGACGCCGCGCGCGCTCTTGGTGGGATCGAGGCTGAGCGTGATGCTGACGTAGGAGGCGGAGGTGGAGTAATCCACCGTATCGATGCCATCGCCACCGTCGAGGGTATCGCTGCCGGCACCACCCCGGAGCAGGTCGTTGCCGGCCCCGCCATAGAGCTTGTCGGTGCCCGCGCCGCCGTCGAGGATATCATCGGTCGCTGCCGCGGTGAGGGTGTCGTTGCCGGCCCCGCCGTCCAGATAGTCGTTCCCCGTGCTGCTCGCGAGCACCGAGATCGTATCATTGCCGCCAAGGCCCTGAATCTTGAAGCTGCCCGAGGCCGTGAGCTGGTAGGTGTCCGCTGACGCCGTCAGCGAGATCAGCTGGTAGGTGGGGACCACCGTGGCCGTCGTGACGGAGAAGGCGCTGATGGTCGCGGCAACGCTCATGCCGTCCAGCAGGGCTGTGTTCTCCGTGGACGAAGTCGTGGTGCTGGTGGGGGTGGTCGAGGTGGACGATGCCGTGGACGTCTTCAGCGCGGCGGATGTGGAGCTCGTGTCCACCGTGGACGTCGTAGCCGATGATCCGAATACCACTCGTGAAATTCGTATAGCTTTCGGCATCTTTCACTCTCCTGTTTTCCGATCCATTGTTCGGATGGAGTGGGAGAAACCTTAAATGCCGTGCCCTACGCCAAACAACAGTCCACATGGGGCGCCCACCGTTTAGGCGGGTGGGGTGTAGGCATCTAATACTTAGGTGAGGTGACCTAGCGCAAACGCGTGCGGAATTATGAGAGTATATTGCGATGCAATATTATCGACGGTGCTATTGTGACTGAATAACTTCATATGCGAATAGCGTGATATCGGGCGCGGTAGGCGGGTGGTCGCTCGCCGGTACGGCCGATGCACCATGGATGCTGCATGTGGCAAAATAAAAAAAGAGCCCTGGTTGCGGCGGCACCAGGGCTCTCAGGCAACTGGAAACAGAGTCCGTTGCCGCTTCAGTGCGGCATTCAGGCGACCGCGGAGTAGCCCGACAGGGCGATGCTGGAGTAGTCGTCCGTGGTCACCACGGCGAGGTTCACCTCGGTGGCGCTGTTGTCGCCGACGGCCTGCACGTCGACATTGAAGCCGGCGAAGTTGCCGGAGATGTCGATGCACATGTCGAAGTTCACCGACGGGTCGAAGCTGCTGTCGTAATTGGTGTCGGTGGTGAAGTTGAGGTCGACCGAGGACGTGAAGTCATAGTTGACGTCCAGGTTCCAGTTGAAGTCGGTGGCTCCATCGCCGGAGGGATCGCAGTGCCAGGGATCGTAGGACATGTTCGTCTCCATTGCGAAGATGCCGGCTATCTCGCCGACACCGAGAAAGTAGATTTTCAGTTCTCTCGGGTCAAAAGAGCAACAGGATGACTAAACCAAGGGGGTATATTGCATAGCATTCCGCTGCCGTATGGATATGGTGGTGGTATGGCGCTGGAGCGGCGATGTGCGTGGGGGTATCTCTTGCCTGTATGTGATTGTACTTGTCTCGCGGTGCGCCTGCGGAGTGCCTCGTGTGCGGCTGGGCAGGGGTGGGTGATGGTGTGCCAGGGCGCTGCCTTGAGCGACGCGGATGCCAGCTTGCGTGAACACAGGGCGCCAATTCATGGGGCGGTCATGTTTCGTCGAAGTTGTGAAAAGGGGAGATGAACCCGCCCTCCGAGGCATGTCCTTTTGGAGGGCGGCTTCGCGGAGGATCGCGCAGCGGTAGCATGCCTCGCCGGTGATGTGCATAAGGCGTAAGCTACAAAATAAGCTTATCTCCTACCGCGTTCGGCTTCGGACTGCTCCTTGGGATAGTAAAGCCTAATCCCCAATTTCCTTCGACAGTGCCTTCGCTACACTGTTTGCGGCTCTATAGCGAGAGACTGCCATGTCAACCGCATATGCTTCGACTTTCAGCCTGAATCTGTCGGTCGCACAGACCGAGACCGTGGCGGACAGCGAAACAACATCGCTCGACACGACATCTCTGTCGCTCGATGTTAATGCTGAGGCGTCGCCCTCTACCTCAGGGGAGAGCATGGCCATCACCCTAGGTGGTGATGCCATCGCCATCGGGGAGGACACTCTGGCCACCGCGCAGGTGGATGTGAGCCTCTCCGGTGATGCGGATATGCAGACAGCCTACGCTTTCGGTGAATTTACCGCCTGGGGCTCTGGCGACGCCTCCAGCTATGCCGCTGCCACGAGCTATGTCGATTTTATCGGTGATGCCGATTACACGTTTGATCTGAATTATACTGCCGTGACCACCAGCTTTGATGGCTCCTCCTCCGAGTGGTCCGCCTCAGCTCTCACGGAGGTGTTCGCCTTGGACATCGACGGCATCCCGACCGGCGAGATCGACAGCACTCCCCTAACCGCTGACACGTCGACGGACGCCGACCCGGTTGCGGATATGACGGCAGTGACGCCGGACTGCGGCTGTGGAAATGACGACGGCTGGGACATGACGGTGGACGGAAATCTGGCGCTCTTCGATGTCACGGCAACGGCGGTTGGCGACGATAGCTTTACCCAGGTCGATTTCTCCGCGTTGACCGTAGAGGACCAGCTTTCAACCGTGTCGGTGGTGGTGACGGCTGCAATCGGTTAGGTCCAGCGCCACACGTTGCGCTGTATGTTGGTGCGGCTCCGTCGCGCAGGCTGGCCACGATCTGCGCCGGCCGAGCGATCTGCGCCGTCGGCGGCATCGTGCCTCCGGTCCGGCTACGCCCTCTTGCCCACACGACACCGCCGACACGACCAGGGCGGCCGCTGCCCAATCCGATCGGGAGCGGCAGACTTCACGAAACCAGGTGGCAAAGCTCGGCGCCGATCCAGGGTGAACGCTCTGTGCCGATTGACTGCTGATCGGCTGGACCGGTGCCCTCTTGAGGATCATCCCAGCATGAAGGCGTGTGCGCCGGGGCTTTCGGGGGTGGCATTGCCGTTCTGGCGGACGTGCGCGGGTACGCGCAGCGGTCGCGTTGGGGTGGGCCGTGCGGTTCGACCCAGCCCCTTGGGCATCCGCACGATGTGCCGCTGTGCTGGGCAGGGAGGGTGCTGCGGTGGCTCGGGCTCGCCAATCCGAGCGAACCTTCGGTAGCGGACAGCGAGGCAGATGCGCCGCACGGTGGCCAGGCTGCAGTGGCATCGCGGGCATTTGTGCTGCTTGCATCTTGCTGGGCAGCGAAGCGCTGCGCGGAATCGCCACTACGAGAGGTTCGTGCGGAGGAGGGGCGGTGTCTGAAGCCGCTCAAGCGCCCGGCCGGTTGCCCGGACGAGTGGGGCCTGCCCGCCGCTTTGCGGGGGCGCTTTCCTGCTGCGTTGCTGCGTCTCAGCTACGCCAGATGGCGTGGAAAGCGCGACGCTCCGCCGGCTTTTCACCGCTCAGGCGTTTATCGATCTTCACAGGATGAGAAACTATCTGCACACCGCGAATATGGCGATGCTGATTTGATCCGCAGACATGCCTGGCGCGCCGGTGAGGATGAAACTACGAACACTTATGTTTTTGAAATTAAAGCAACTTAAGAATGTCCGCTTTGTTGCCATCTGTCGAAATGTGGACGAACCTTAAGGGTCGCGCTGCCGACCTTCGACAGTATTGACTCGGTCTTCGGTTCCATTGCTCCGGACTCCGGCTCGCAATGCGATTGGCCCTATCGGAGCGGTGTAATTGCAGCTCCACGCTACCGATTATCCATCCAGCATCTTGGACGCAAAATCGCTGGCATCATGGCGTTCGTGCAGTTGGTTGGAAGGGGAGCCGGTGATGCGGTTGACCATACGCCCCCGCCTGACGGCCGGTCGTTCAAGGATCATGTCGGCCCAGCGCTGCACGTGCCTGTAATCCTGCACCTGCAGAAAATCGGTCGCCTCATAAAGCCAGCCTTTGGCGAGGCCTCCATACCAGGGGAACGCAGCGATGTCGGCAATCGTATAATCGCTGCCCGCTAGGAACGTGGTTCCTGCAAGCCTGCGGTCGAGCACGTCGAGCTGCCGTTTGGTCTCCATGGCAAATCGATCTATGGCATATTCGATCTTGGTCGGCGCATAGGCGTAGAAGTGACCGAAGCCTCCGCCCACATAGGGGGCGCTCCCCATCTGCCAAAACAACCAGGACAAGCATTCGGCGCGCGGACCGACACCGGTCGGGAGGAAAGCGCCGAACTTCTCGGCCAGATAAAGCAGGATGGCGCCCGACTCGAACACACGGATCGGTTCCGGGGCGCTGCGGTCCAGGAGTGCCGGGATCTTGGAGTTGGGATTGATCTCGACGAACCCGCTCCCGAACTGATCACCATCGCCAATACGGATCAGCCAGGCGTCATATTCCGCAGCCTCATGGCCGAGCGCGAGCAGCTCTTCGAGCAGGATCGTGACTTTTTGACCGTTCGGTGTCGCCAATGAATAGAGTTGCAGCGGATGGCGACCAACCGGCAGTTCCTTGTCATGCGTTGGTCCCGCCGTCGGACGGTTGATGTTCGCGAATCTGCCGCCATTGGCCTTGTGCCAGGTCCAGATTTTTGGTGGCGTGTATTCTGGCGAGTCGACCATCATAAAAACCTCATTTCTTTAATATATCCGAGTGGACAGCAGTGCACGTGCCAAGGAATTGGAGGTGCTACGAAGTTGATCCGAGCTATGATAAAGGGCTTCCATAATTGCCAGTCCACGCGTGAAGGTAACGAGGATCTCCGCGGTTTCTTCCGGCGATAGCTTGAGACCGGCGCGGATCTGATCGATCGCAAGCGCCGACTGCATGATCGTTCGCAGATCGTTCAGCAACTGGCGCAGACGCGCCTGAACGAGCTCGCCGGCAGCCTCCGATTCCGCGACCATCTTGGTTGTCAGGCAGCCTCGCGGCGGATGGCCTGCGGTCATATTCGCAATCGCCACGTCAAAGAAACGGTTCAATGCAACGGCAGCCGAAGGCGCATCGATCGCAGTGCGCACGTCCGCGAGAAAGCGTTGCGCGTAGGATTCGAAAGCCAGCAAGAACAGAGCTTCCTTGCCGCCATAGGCATTATACAACGAGCCGCGCTGGACCCCGGAGGCCTCGGCAAGATCGGACATGGAGGTTGCCTGCCATCCCTTCCGCCAGAAGACGTCGAGAACAGTCGCCAGCAGCTTGGCTTCGTCGAATTGTCGAACGCCCACCATTCTTGATTCCGTCCCTTTTTTGATTCTTGACACATCTGTTAAGATTGGCAATGCTGTCAAACATAGCCGATGTTCGTGCATTGGTGAACAGTCCCGACATCAGAGCCTGTGGCGCGCAATTGCGTGCCACAGAATGGGTATGGCAGCCCTTCGTCGACAGTGCGACCGTTCCGCGCTGATACGGTGACGTGCGCGGAAGCCAGTTTCTCCTCTTCTTCACCGATGGAAGGAAAACGCGAATGGTCTCGAATAGTCGCATCCGTTACGGCTACATCAATGTCATCGCTCCGGCCGAGCACAAAGGTGTCCTGACACTTGATGCCGCTGAACGCTACACGGAGGGCTTCGCCAAGCCCGCCTTATTTCGCCAGCTTGCGCCCATCAGCGTGAAACTCTCTCAAAGGGCTTTTTTTGATCAGGTGGATCCGGAAAAAACCCTGCAATGGCGCGCCAAGACAGGAGATCACGCCGTTTCCATGCGGTCGAAGGATGGAGCTTCCGACTACAATTATGTGACGGGGCGCATCGGAACCGGGCGCGAATTTCTCGACGATATTTATGAGCGCCAGATCGACGTCTACTCACATCTCGGCAGCATTTCGTCCGGTTACAACGACCCTTATGAATGGGGGAAGGAAACATTCAACCTCGTGAAGCAGGAGATTTTCGGGAACTCCTGGTTTGGGATCAATTCCTGGGACATCACGGGGCACATGTTTCTCGGGTACAGCACGCAGGAATACGGTGAGCCGTCCAAGGGGGCGGTTGGAAGCGACTGGCATATCTTTCCGACGCTGAACGTCTTTGTGATGATCGCCGGCATCAAGAAGTGGACCACGCGCCCGCCGGAACTCGGCGACCAGTTTCGCCACTACGATCTGATGTTCGCAACCAGCAGTGGGCGGGAGGCCCCCGGAGGCGATTTCGAGGGCGACGTCGTCTATCTTGAGCCTGGCGACGTGCTGCTCAATCCGCCATTCGAATGGCACAAGGTCCTGAACGCGCGCGGGCTGAGCATTGGCGCGGCCTTCCGGGTGATCGACACAGCATATCTCGATCGGCTCAAGGGGCGCTCGAGCCTCGATATCAGCAAGGTCGAGCGGGAAGGCAGGAACGCGTCGGATATCGAGGAACTGGCGCACTTTCTGACCAGCATCAACTATGCCTCTCGACACCTCAACCGTGCGCAGATGATTCTCAACGACATCGAATATGCCTATCTACGCAAACGCGGAGGCAGTGACGTCATCCAGATCGGTCACCAGTGACCTTGCCTCACGCCGAAGCGATGATCCGACGATGTCTCACAGCGCATCTCCTTCAAAAGCCCGCTTGAACGGCATCCTCTGCGGCCTCGCTTCGGCGTGTATCTGGGGCGCCTTTCCTGTCGTGACCCGCCTTGGGCTGACCCATACGCCGCTGGATGGCTACGATATCACTTTCATCCGGTATGCGGTCTCAGGGGTGGTGCTCCTGCCCTACCTAATGCGCGCAGGCCTCAGGGGACTCAGTTGGAAGGCCATCGCGTTGATGGTGGCCGGCATCGGTGCGCCATATATGCTGGTGGTCTCGTTTGGCCTCTCGCATGCGCCGGTCGAGCAATTCGCCGTCGTCACCCCGGCCAGCATGATTGTGTTTTCGACGCTCATCAGTGTATGGGCGCTGGGCATGCGCTTCGCAGCTCAAGCTTTGGCGGGCATAGCCATAATCATCCTTGGTGTCGCGCTCGCAGGGTATCAGGGTCTGACGTCACCCCACGCGTCGTCGCTGGCTTTCTTTATATTTCTCGCAGGTGGACTGCTTTGGGCCGTCTATACGGTCTCATCTAAGGTATATTCGACTTCAGCGTTGCATGGAACGGCCGTTGTGTCTGTGTTCTCAATGCTGCTCTACTCACCATTTTACCTTGCGCTCAACGGTGCGCGGCTTTTGGACATCCCAGTGATGGACCTTGTCGTCCAAGCCGTTTACCAGGGCTTGTTGGTGTCGGTCGCTGCATTATTCTTCTACAGCAGCGCCGTGCAGATGCTCGGCGCCGCGATCGGTGCCACCTTCGCGGCGTTGGTGCCGGGATCGGCGATCGTTCTGGCGGCGCTGATGCTTGGGGAACCCCCGAACATGGTGGCGATAGCAGGGCTGCTCATCGTAACCACGGGCATGGCCATGGCGCTGTGGCAACGGCACCCGGCACATCGTGCCTCCACACCTGCCACGGATCCGAAAGGCGTAATTCGATGATCGCGTGCGATCCGCCTGTCCGTGGCGATTGGAGACAGCGACGCAGTGATGGGGCGTCCGTCGTCAGGAGGATAGTCCATGCATGAAGCCAGATTGACCCTTTACGAGCTGGCTGGCGCCGACCTCGAATTGCGGTTCAGCCCCCATTGCTGGAAGACCCGAATGGCACTCGCGCACAAAGGTCTCGTGGCACGATGCCTGCCTTGGCACTTCACGGAGAAGTCGCGCATTGCGTTCACCGGCCTGGAGACGGTTCCCGTTCTTGAGGATCGCAACACGGCGATCGGCGACTCCTGGCAGATCGCCCAGCACTTGGAACAGAGTTATCCCGATCGTCCATCATTGTTCGGCCCAGCGGCCGCGCTTCCTTTGACTGCTTTCGTCAACCAATGGGT
Organism: Xanthobacter sp. NM-59; assembly: GCF_021401125.1. GTDB lineage: Bacteria > Pseudomonadota > Alphaproteobacteria > Rhizobiales > Xanthobacteraceae > Xanthobacter. The sequence goes on along the minus strand of NZ_JACBFQ010000005.1, from coordinate 85,055 downwards.
CGACGCGACGCTGCTGCCGGCAATGGCTCGTATCCTGCTGCTGGACATCCATCGTCTCCTGATCCCGGAAGATCAGACCTATTTTCGAGCGTCGCGCGAGGCACGCTTCGGCGCGACCCTCGAGGACATCGTCGCGCCGGTGGCGGACAATCTCCATCACTTGCGGCAGTCGCTGGCGCCGCTGCGTCGCCAGCTTCGTTCGCAGCCGTACCTTGCTGGCGCGACGCCGGCTTACGCGGACTATTGCGTCTTCGGCTTGTTCATGTGGGCTCGCTGCACCAGCAGCCGGGAGGTGCTGACAGCCGATGACCCCATCGACGCATGGCGCAATCGGCTCCTTGATGCCTTCGGCGGGATGGCTCGTTCGGCGACACGACCGTTTCTTCCATGCGTCGGAGGTGACGATGGCAGATGATCCACAGCTTGCAGACTATCCGGTGCAGTCTTCAGACAAGATTCGATTTGCCGACACCGACCGGCAAGGGCACGTCAACAATGCGGTGTTTGCGACTTTCCTCGAGACCGGACGCGTCGAGATCCTCTATGACTCCCGCACTCCCCTGTCCGTCGAGGGCGGCGAGTTCGTGATCGCGCGGCTGGAACTGGATTTCCGGGCTGAGCTGAAGTGGCCCGGCCATGTAGCGATCGGCACGCGCATTGCCTCGATCGGCCGCAGTTCGATGAAGCTCTCGCAGGTTCTGTTCCAGGAGGGCCGGTGTGCGGCTCTGGCCGAAACCGTGATCGTGCTCATCGACAGGCGCAGCCGGCGCCCGCGGCCTCTGCCACCTGGAGAAGCTGCGAGACTTAGGACGCTGACCGGGGCCACGGTGGAGCCATAGCGGAGGGCATGATGTCAGCACTTCAGGAAGGCGTTATCAGCGCCCCGTTCTTGCAGATCGCGCTGATCATCCTAGCCTGCCACATGTCTGGCACGGCGTTTCTGCGATGCGGGCAACCTCGCGTCATCGGGGAAATCGCCGCCGGCATCCTGCTGGGTCCCTTCCTGATGCTTATGATCGGCGAACAGCTTCACGCTCTCGTCTTTCCCGTTGGTGCGCAGGGCAGCCTTGGTGTGCTGGGCGAAATGGGGTTGGTCCTCCTGCTGTTTCAGGTTGGCCTGCGGTTCGAGGCGGCACATATGAACATGCGCGGCGAGGGCAGGACCGTGATCGCCGTGGCGATCGCTGGCGTCGTGCTCTCCTTCGGCCTTGGGGCTGGCGTTGGGGTTCTGTCCCATACTGCGATCGCACCCGGACAACCCAAAGCCGCCTATGTCCTGTTTTGTGGCGTGGCGCTCTCTATTACCGCGCTGCCGGTCTTGGCCCGGATCATTGCAGACCTCGATCTGGAAGGCACGGCAGCAGGGCGCCTCGGCATCGCCGCGGCCGCGGTCACAGACATCATCGGCTGGCTCATGCTCGCCACCATCGCCGCATGGGCGGCGGCCGGCAGCTCGCCCGAATGGGCTGCGGGTCGCCTCACCGGCGCGCTGGTCATCCTGGGGCTGGTGGCATGGGGTGCTCGCAAGTTTATGAGGCGGCTGCACAATGAAATAGGGCCGGACGATGGGGCCACATCGTCAAGCGCAGTCGCGGCTGTCATGCTGTCGTTCGCGCTGTTGTTCGGCTGGCTCACGAGCCAGGCGGGCTTGCATGGGGCGCTGGGCGGCCTGCTCGCCGGCGTCGTGCTGCGGGAACAGCGGCACCATTGGCAATCGCAGATGGAGGGGTTCGTCAATCTTGCTCTGGTGCCACTGTACTTCGCGTCCGCCGGCCTGAAGATGGAAGCGGGCGATCTCGCGCCACTTGATGTATGGCCATGGTTCGTTGCATTTCTCACCGCGGCCATCGTGGGCAAGGCGGGTGGAGGCTATCTTGCCGCACGCTGGTCGGGACTGCCCTCTGAAACAGCTGGATCCGTCGCGATCCTGATGAATGCGAGAGGGCTGGTGGAGATCATTGTGCTTTCTGTTGGCTTGGACCTGGGCCTGATTTCGCCGACGGCATTTTTCGTACTACTTCTGGTCGCGATCACGACGACCCTGATGACGACTCCACTTTTGAAGCTGTTCAACCGAAGAAAGTTCCAGGCAGCTTCGTTGGGTGAGCAGACGCCATGATGCCGAACGACTGCTTGGAAGTTCGCGGTGCGCGACGAGCTCTGACCACATAGGCAGAGATCGACGTGGAGGAGGCGATCTGGCGCATCGACGGCACCCGTACCAAGGTGCGCCGACCGCATGACGTGCCGCTGTCGCAGCAAGCGCTCGATGTGTTGCGCGAGGTGAAGGAGGTCGCTCGCATGAGCACGCTCGTGTTCCCCTCCATCCGCTCCAATGCCCGCCCCCTGTCGGAGAACGCCATGAACGCGGCGCTGCGGCGCATGGGTTTTACTCAGGATGAGATGACCGCACATGGCTTCCGGGCAGCTGCAAGCTCGATACTGAACGAACGGGGTTTCCGACCCGACGTGATCGAGGCCGCGCTCGGTGATCAGGATCAGAATGAAATCCGACGTGCGTACAACCGGGCGAGCTATTGGCCGGAGCGGATCGAGTTGATGCAGGCGTGGGCAGATTGCATTGATCGTTTGAAGCGAATGTCGTGAGGAAAGGTATCGCTTATGCGCTGGATGGGGCGCGGCGGCCTCACCGGCCATCGCTGCGCACTTCCTCCGGCAGCCACGCCGTGGGGTTGGCGACCCAGCGATCGAGGTCGGATTCCTTCCATCCGGCGCCGTTGGTGCTGATTTTCAGTTGGGCCGGAAACGTGCCCTCGGCGATCTTGCGGTAGATGGTGGGGCGGGACAGCCCGGTCCGGGCAAGGACGGTCTTCAGGCGGACGATACGGTCTGGTGCGGGCATGGCTGCGCTGCCTGTCGCCGGTTGTTTCTGACGGCCCCCGCTCCAGACAGAGCAAGCCGCCACGAGCCCGCAAGAGTATTTTTCGTATCGTCGTACCAGGGGGTACAGGCTGCGGAAAATAGGACCGCTCTACAACCCGATCCCCCGTCCTCGACCCCGGCCGAGGCCATGATTGAAGGCGAGGTCCTCGCCGAGGCCGCGGCCCGATTCGATCCCGATGCCGAGGTCTTTCCTGCGGCCCGCGAGGATGGATTCCATCTGCGGATCGCGTTCGAGGCTCGTCGCCATGTCCCCCATGGCCGACCGTGTGGCCTTGTAGCCGGACATGTCGCCTGTCTCGTATTGGCGTTGGCTGGTCCGGCCGAGGTCCCGCCAGCGCGCCACGAATCGGTCGGCACGGCGCTGCGGATCGGTGCGGATTTCGGTTTCGAGCTGGAGGGCGCGGATGGCGCGGGCGGGGCCGCCGGAAGCGGCTTCCCGGGCGAGTTCCGGGTTCTTCTCGTAGGCGGCTTCCGCATCGCGCGAGCCATGGGGCCGCACCTCCTCGAAGGCCTTGCGGGCGTCCTGCAAAGCCTTCACCTGCTCCGAATTCGCCTTGCCGCCCCGCTCCTGCACCGCGAAGATCGCATCCACGGCGCGGGCATGGCGGATGAGCGCCCTGGTGCGGGCGCGGCGCAGCACCGCTTCCGGGTCTTCCGCCACCGTCCTGTCCGGCAGGACCTTGCGCACGATCTCGACCACACACTCGCGGAAGGTGATCCCGCGCCGCTCGGCATAGTCCTGCACCGGATCAAGCTGCTCGTAGTCCGAGGCCATGTCCTTGGCCCGGTCGCGCGACAGGGTGCGGGCAAGCCGGTCCCGGTCGGCGAAGTCGTCGCGGCCGTAATGCAGGTCCAGACGCGAGCGGTGGCGCGACAGGGCGACATAGCTGCCATGGGCGTCGAGGCCCGGCGTCGCCAGGACCTGGGTGCGATCCACGGTCATGCCCTGCGCTTTGTGGATGGTGGCGGCATAGCCGTGGTCGATGCGATTGTAGTCCTTGAGGTCGAAGCCAACGGAACGGTCATCGTCGGTGCGCACGGACATGGATTGGTCGCTGACCCGCTCGATCGTCCCGAGGGTGCCGTTCTTCACGCCAAGCCCGCGCTCGTTTTGCAGGAACATGACGCGATCCCCGCTGGCGAAGTTGCGTTCGCCACGCTCGACTGTCACACGCACATCCTCGCCAAGGTCGCTGGCTTCCCGCATCCGTTCGCGGGCCGCCTCGTTGAGTTCCCGTACCTCCGCATTGGTGTGGGTGAGGATGATGCGGCTCTTGTTGGGCGACGCCTGCCGGTCGTGGTCCCAGCGGTCGATCAGATCGTCGCGCGCCTGTTCCCGTGTCGCCGCGGCGTGGACCATGCCGTGACTGTCATAGGCACGGATCGCATCTTCGATTCGGCCGGTTGCCAGATCGCGCGTGGCGTCACGCTGCCAGTCCTCCCGCTGGCGGCGGACCTCACCGATCTCCGCCCCGCCGTGGCGCTCATGGATAGAGCGGAACGCCGCGCCCGCCTCGATGGATTGCAATTGCTGCGGATCGCCGACCAGCACCACCTTGGCGCCGGCCTCGGCGGCATGGGTCAGCACCCGCTCCAACTGGCGGGTGCCGACCATGCCCGCCTCGTCGATCACCAGAACATCGCGGGACGTGAGCATGTCACGCCCCTGTCCCCAACCGTGTTCCAGGCTGGCAAGGGTGTGCGAGGCGATGCCCGATCCGCTTTCCAGATTCTCGGCGGCGATACCGGACAGCGCCACGCCCCGGACCTCATAACCCGCCGCTTCCCAGGCTTCGCGCGCCACGCCCAGCATGGCGCTCTTTCCCGTCCCGGCATAGCCGACCACGACGGCGAGATCGCGCCCATCCGTGACATGCGCCAGCGCCTCGGCCTGCTCGCCGGACAGGACCAGGCCGCGCGCTTCCGCGCGCGCCAGCGCCGCTTCGCGGCCCGCATCACGCACGCCATGGTGTTCCTTCTCGGCCATGACTTGGGCAGCGCGGTGCAGGCGCTGTTCGGCCTCGATCATGTCGCGGGTGGTGAAGCGATCCTCGCCGCGTCCGTCCTTGCCGAGTTCGACCAGCTCGGGCGCGTTGCGCATCGCGCCCATGACCGCGTTGAACTGGTCGATCCCGTCGCTGTGCCGATGCGCGAACATCGCCATATCGCGGCGCGTGAAGGTGGATTGCTGGTGCGTGATGGCATCCAGCGCCACCGAAGGATCGGCGATGATGCGGGCGCCATTGTTGCGGGTGATCTCGCGGTGCATCTCGGCACGGTCGGCGGCGTCTAACCCTTCGCCCTCGATCCGCTGCGCGGGCGCACCGATCTGGCTTTGCGGCTCCAGCGCGATGCCCTGCGCTTCCAGTCTGCGATGGTCGATCCGTGCGTCGATGTCGAGTTCGGCCAGCCGCTCGTTGGCCAGCTCGGCCCAGCGTTCGCGCCACCGCTCGACCATCTGGGTAACGTTCCAGTCCCGCACCTTCGGGCCGAAGCCATCTTCGTCCACGGATCGCATGGTCAGCATGACATGGGCATGGGGCTTGGGCGTCCCGTCCTCGGCCCTGTCCCAATGCACATTGAGGTCGGCGATCATGCCTCGATCGACAAATTCGGATTGCGCGAAGTCGCGGGCCAGCTCAATGCCCTGGGCCTCACTCATCTCGCGCGGAAGGGCGAACTCCACCTCTCGGGCAAGCTGGGCGTCCTTCCTCACCTCGAACGCCTCCACATCGTTCCAGAGCCGTTCGCGGTCGGACCATGCCACGGGCGCGTTCTCTGGCAACATGACCTCGGAATGGACGACGCCGCGCTTGGCGGAAAAGTCCTGCACGCGGTCGATGCGCTCGTCGCGCAGCCGCGAGGCCGAGCGGTAGGCGGCGGAGGCCACCGCGCTGGAGCCGGCCTTGCGGCCGATGACCTTGACGTGAAGATGATAGATCGCCATCGCGATCCGAACATCACCACGGCGAAGCGCACGTCGGAACGACGTATAAGCGCGCCCTCGAAACGAATTTCTCGGGACGGGCCGCCGCGTCTCACGCTGTCCCGGCAACATAGAAGCATTCCGCAACGCGCTCAATTAACCTCATCGCATCGGCAGCAGGCGAAGACGATGGGAACGACACATGCGCAAACCACGCGACTACGATTCCGAACTGAAAGCGCTGGAAGACAAGGCGCGGGAACTGAAAACGCGGAAGGTGCAGCAACTCGGCGATCTGGTGATTGCTACCGGGGCCGATGCGCTCACCCCCGACGAGCTGGCGGGGGCGCTGGTCGCCATTGCCGAAACGAAAGAGGCCGGAAGGCGGGAGGCGTGGGCGAAGCGCGGGGCCGCGTGGTTTCGGAGCAAGTCGCGACGATCTGCGCGCGGCGATGACGGCGGCAACGGCGGCGCTCCAGCGCAATCGGGCGGCGCGCAACCGGCATCAGGCGCAACGGGCGCGGCATGACATGAAGGTGTGGCAGGTCGAACGCCGCAAGCGCGCGAAACATCTGATTGAACTTGGCGGTCTCGTCGTCAAATCCGGCGTCGTGGACCTGACCGGCGACGACCGTGCCACCATCTACGGCGCGCTACTCTGGATGGCCGAAAAGCTCCGAAGCGAGCGAGGGGAACAGGCGCACGGCGTCTGGGCAAAACTGGGGAAGATGGCGTTCGAGAATAGCCGAGCATCAGTACCGCCAAACTCCCCCCTTCGACGTGCGTTGTGGTCAGGGGAAGAAGACACGCTCTGAGAATGTGTTTGAGAAGGGGACGATCGCGTTGCCATCGGCGCAGGAGGGCGACGGCGCCATGTCGCTGCGCTCGCGGTCCCATGACGCGGGTGTGGTAGACGCGGTCCCAGACGCTTTCGCGCTGCCAGCGGCGCAAAGAGTAAAAGATAGACCATCTGCCACGGTGGCAGATCATGGGGTAGCAGCCGTCACGCCATGCGGCCTACGGGAATTAGAGGATGGCATGCACCAGTTCGCGCAACGTCGCCTTCCTCGGCCACTCGCCCGAGCATGCTTCCCGGATCATGGGGGCGATCAGACCCCATTGTCCGTCTGTCAGGTCAGTGTCGTAGCGGTGGCGTGCGGGCAGCTTCGTCCCGGGCATAGGACGTTGGCTCGTCCCATGATTCCGACGCCCTATAAATCGCGAAAAACCTCCCCTGAGAGTCCTTCTCAATCGCCCTCTTAATGGGTGCAATTGGAGCGCGCTTTCAGCTTGACTCTACAACCGATAGCTAACACCGTTATATAGCCCAATCACGGGTAGTGGGAGATTTTGGACATGGCGCTTGCATCAGTTGCTCCCGAAACCGAATATACTGTGATCGTCGCAGAAGACGACCAGCAGCAGTTGCTCTGCATCTCCAAAGGGTTCGAATATATTCCCGAAAGCAAGAAGCATATCTATGGCCAGAGTACCCGACCTCCGCTTGAGGACTTGTTCCTGACGGAGCTGGATTTCTTTCGCGAGAAATTCCCTCGGCATGATATCTTCACGCTCGGGTCGAGCTGCGTATTCGGCGAAAGGTTCGTCAATTACCTGACCATCTGCGAGTTTACCATCGCCGACGAAGCTGCGTTCGAACGTCTGAAGCATGCGCTTTGGGAGTCGGATCAGGCGATCCGGAAGAAATTTCACGCTCTGTGGAAATGGGATATCGGTGCCGCGGAGGGCCTCAATATCGCGTTCATGGTCGGCTTCCTGGATCTGGCCTATTTCATGCAGCATCGGGCCGCGTTTCGTGGGGCGGCGCACAAGAACTATATGGGGAGCTTTACCACTCCAGACACGATCATCTCGTCCAGCGACTACAAGGTGCTGCATAACGGCGAGATCGTTCCTTTCGACATTCAAAAGCTCGACGATGCCGACCGGCACGTCGCCATGAACTACGAGAACATTCGTTTCGAGACCCGACCTAAGGCCGGCTGAGGTATACGAGATCGGATGCCGCGATCGTCCAAATATTTCGATCGCGGCATCCTCTTAAATATCCGTTATAGATCGTACTTTTTTAACAATCGATGATACAAAATTTGATTTCTGATTCGTGTAAGCGGCCCATGTAGGCCTACTTACTGTAATGGATGACTTCAGAGCTTCATATTCCGCAGCCACATCGTGGTGAGTTGCCAGGTAGTCGCGAAATATTATTCTGTCAGTCCACTGTCGCCCTTGATATTCAAGGACATGTACAACAACTTTTCGATAGATATTATTGGGCCAGCAAAGCCATGCGTGTGTTGGTGTATCACCTTCTGAGATATATCCATTCTGGACGAGCAAGCGGCTTGCTGGCGTTATTGCAAGCGGTGATACTCCAATCATTATGTCGACCACATCCTTCGCATATATAAAGCCAAGTGAAGTGCTTCCAATATGCTCTATTTTTGCATCTGGAAGTATCGTGCTAAGCACAGTTGCATGATGTGCAAACCGCTCTTGCCATTCGTGATGTGTTGGCGCTATTAGCGTGACGCTATCCATGGAGGGCTATTGCTGATTTCGGACAATGAGTGGTACTAAGCATCATAGCCTGAATTTGAGGCGATGTCCTCACTATCATTTTTGAATCTGACATCATGGATGTTCATCCGCAAGCGGTTTGCGCTCTACTACCGAGAGATTGCAGCCCCTCCCTGGAGGGAGGGCGGCCGAAAGCCGCGTCATCGAGGCGTTGATTACGCCGGCGCACCGTCGCAACGGAGATGATGTAGACATGTTCCCCGACCAGCGCCCCGACGATGTGGATGGGGTCAAGGCATAGACCTTGGCCACCTGTCTGACCTGGTGCATCAGCTTGTGGTCGCGCGCGAGAAGCGCGACGATTTTCTCGCACTTTTCCTCGTAGGTGACGTGAGCCCCTAAAGCTCCTCCAGATTTAGGTAGAGTCCGTCGCTCACGGAGACGGACGATGCGAGCCTCACGGTTCACTGAGGAGCAGATCATTGGGATGCTGAAGGAGCAGGAGGCGGGCGCGAAGACGGCGGACGTCTGCCGCAAGCACGGCATCTCCTCGGCGACCTTCTACAAGTTCAAGGCAAAGTGCGGCGGCATGGACGTGTCGGACGCCCGCCGGCTGAAGGCACTTGAGGAGGAGAACGCACGGCTGAAGAAGCTTTTGGCCGAGCAGATGCTGGATAACGCCATCCTGAAGGATGTGGCTTCAAAAAAATGGTGACGCCCGATGCGAGGCGCAAAGCCGTGGCCCACGCCTGTGCCGAGCACGGGGTGAGCCAGCGTCGGGCGTGTCAGGCGCTGGGCGTCGATCGCACCAGCGTGCGCTACCGAAGTGTGCGTCCCGACGATGCACGCCTACGGGAGGCCATGAGAGCCGTGGCCGGCGAGCGCCGCCGCTTCGGCTATCGGCGGATCCACGTCATGCTGAGGCGCCAGGGCATCGTCATGAACCACAAGAAGCTGCGCCGGCTCTACCGGGAGGAGAAGCTCCAGGTGCGCCGGCGCGGAGGGCGCAAGCGGGCGCTCGGCACGCGCCGGCCCATGGGGGTGCCAGATCGGATCAATGTCCGCTGGAGCCTTGATTTCGTGTCGGATGCCTTCACGGATGGACGGCGCTTCCGGGTGCTGGCCGTGGTCGACGACTTCAGTCGGGAATGCCTGGCGCTGGTGGCCGACACCTCGCTGTCCGGCCTTCGGGTGACGCGCGAGCTGGATGCGCTCATGGCCATCCGGGGCAAGCCCTCGGCCATCGTCTCGGACAACGGCACCGAGCTGACCTCCATGGCGGTGCTCAAATGGTGCCAGCAAATGGGCGTCGAATGGCACTATATCGCCCCGGGCAAGCCCATGCAGAACGGGTTCGTGGAGAGCTTTAACGGCCGGTTCCGGGACGAGTGTTTGAATGAAACCCTGTTCTCGAACCTGGCGCAGGCGCGCGCCACCATCAGCTCATGGAAGGAGGACTACAATCTGAACCGACCCCATTCGGCGCTCGGCCACCGATCCCCCGCCGAGTTCGCCGCAACAATCGCACTGGAAACCGTGGCCGCTTGAGGCCACAAATCAAACTGCGGACTCTCCCCTGAACCGGAGGAGAAAAGGGGCTCACGTCAATCGAACGCCTCTGGCGGTCGCTGAAATACGAGTGCATCTACCTCGATGCCTTCGAAACCGGTTCCGAGGCTCGGGCCGGGATTGGCAGGTGGGTCACCGACGACAATCGCACGAGGCCCCACTCGGCTCTCGGCGGCAGAACGCCGGAGGAGGTCCATACGGCCCGCGACGGCATCAACATAGCAGCGTAACGCACACCAGAACTACGCCCGGCAAAGCCACCAAACTGTCCGCCAAATGGGGACCACCTCAGAGAGGGATCAGCGTGTGCCGGCAACACGACGAACCTTACGCACCGGCGTCCGGCTCGCATTATTCTTCAAGGTATTCTCCGTCTCGAGGGCCTCACGCGCAGCGCGCAGCCTTGCGCTCTTCTCGCGAACCGCCTCAAAGTCGTTTCTATAGCGATCCATGGCGCGGGCTATGGATTCCTCCAGCTGGCGCGTACGCTCAGCGCTGGAGAGCTGGTTTTGATGAGTTGTAATTGGTCCCATCAGCTATAATAACACAATTTCCGGAAATTTTTCTATTCATGTCACGCTAATCTCTCCCAAAAAACAAAAAACTCCGCCTCATCGAGACGGAGCCTTTCGCTATCATCTTCAAGCGCGTCTCATGCCAACGCCAGTACATCCGTGGTCGATGGCATCAGAACATCACGCAGCTTGGAGATTGCCAGCCGAGCTCTTTCCGGACTTGTTGTCCCGAACGATTTCAAACTGAACCTTCTGCCCTTCGGCGAGCGTCTGCATGCCAGCGCGCTCAACGGCGGAGATGTGAACGAACACATCGGTCCCACCGTCGTCCGGCTGAATGAAGCCGAAACCCTTGGTGGCATTGAACCACTTCACGACACCGATATTCATGACGATTTCCTTTCAATCGTGCACAGGAGAGCTCGCCCGAAACCTCGGACGAGACAAATGCTAGAATTTGAAGGAAGTCATCACCAAGTGCGCAGAGGCACCAGAAAATCAGCCGTCAAAATCAGACAAATTCAAGATAGAGAGCGATTGTGTTTATGGCAAGGCCGGAAAATATTTAATCGGAACTCTCGGCCGGCACGCCAAGGCGACGCAGCTGGGATTCCCGCGCCACGCGCTCGAACGCCTCGTTCTCGCCCTTGACCCTATAGCTTGGCTCACCATTGTCCGGCGGCATCTCGCGGATGATCCGAAATTGCCCTGCCGGAGTCCGAAAGCCGGCAGCGAATTCGACCCAGCCGCCGATCTTGAATTTTGCGCTCATTGCCTCTTTTAGCACAGTTTATGGCGCGCCGCCGGGATCTCCGTGTAACGAGAGCTTTTATTTTTCTAGACATCTTCCATATGCATCAAAGCCTCTCAAGCTATGCTATCTTGAGGTTGGCCTCGGCGCGGAGGTCGAGGAGCCGTAATGAGAATTTTGAGCGTGCTGAGCTTCCTTCTTTGCGGCGGAGCTTCCACGGCCGTTGCGTATTCGCCCGAAATGACGCTCGATTTTACCTGGATCGGTATCGAATTGTGCGCACCGAGTGCCACAAGCCCAGAATTCCAGCTCGCCAACGTGCCGGCGGGGACGGTCCGACTGCGGTTCGTTCTGACCAATTCCAACAACGAAGCACTCGGAGCGAACGATGTCCCGCTGCCCGCGAGCGGTACCATCCCGCGCGGCGCGGTGCCCTTTAAAGCGCCGTGCAGCAGCGGAATGTACACATGGAGCGTGGAGGCACTCGGTGGTGACGATCACCCCCTGGCCCGGGCGCAGCTCGCTCGCCCGTATTATTGATGCCCCGGAAATGGCCGGGCCGGGGCAGCCAGCGCATCACGTGCCGCACGCCGCTGGCTCCGCCTCACCCGGAAATCACCGGTCGGGCGATCCCGCCGGCTTTGCGACGCGACGCTTGGGAGCTGCGATCAAACCTTCTCGCTGTGCTTTCTTGCGGGCCGCCTTCCGGTGGCGTCGCACCGCTTCCTGGTGCTCGCGGGCGCGGCGCTCGGACGGCTTTTCATAGGCGCGGCGCTGCTTCATCTCGCGGAAAATGCCGTCACGCTGCATACGCTTCTTGAGGACTTTAAGGGCTTGGTCGATATTGTTGTCTCGGACAAGAACCTGCAAAAGATATCCAATCTGCCAATCGCCCCGAATCCCTGACCACGGTGTGGCCACTCGGTCGGACCGGCCGGAGGAGCGCCGGCCGCCGGCATGATAGAAGGGTGGGCGCCGCAAAGCCATGGGGTTCGCGCTGGCCCATCGGTTCAGGCGACTTCCGCAGTCACCACCTTGAAGCCAACCAGTGTCGACGGTCCGAATGACGTGACCATCGCAACATCGGTGGCATCTCGCCCCCGAGCCATGAGGATGCGGCCGATGCGCGGCATGTTGTGCCGCGCATCGAAAGTGTACCAGCGGCCGCCGAGATAGACCTCGAACCAGGCGCTGAAATCCATGGGCGCAGGATCCGGCGGCACTCCGATGTCGCCAAGATAGCCCGTGCAATAGCGCGCAGGAATATTCATGCAACGACACAGGGTGATGGCCAGATGCGCGAAGTCGCGACACACTCCCTGCCTTTGCGTGTAAGCGTCGAAGGCGGTCTTGAGCGGGCTCGCATGGGCATAATTGAAGGCGATGTGCTTGTGCACAAAATCACAAATGGCCTGGACCAATGGCCATCCCTTGGGCACGTGACCGAACATCGACCAGGCGATGTTGCTCAGGCGGTCGGTCTCGCAATAGCGACTGCCGAGGAGAAACAGCAGCACATCCACCGGCAGATCTGAGAGCGCGTGCTGCGGCGCATCGGGAGCTACGTCATCCAACTGGCCACTGAACCGCCCCGGCTTTGCCGGAGGCCCCAACTCCTGAGAGGATGGGGCTATGACGAGCAAGACGACGAACAAGTTCTCGCCTGAGGTGCGTGCCCGTGCGGTGCGGATGGTGCTGGATCACGAGGCTGAACACCCTTCGCGCTGGCAGGCGATCGTGTCGATTGCGGCGAAGATCGGCTGCTCGGCGCACTCACTGAACGAGTGGCTGAAGAAGGCCGAGGTCGATGCCGGCAAGCGGGCCGGCGTGACGACGGATATGTCGGCGAAGCTGAAGGCCCTTGAGAGCGAGAACCGCGAGCTGCGGCAGGCGAACGAGATCCTGCGCAAGGCCTCCGCATATTTCGCCCTGGCGGAGCTCGACCGCCGGTCGAAGACATGATCGCGTTCATCGATGATCATCGCGGTGCGCATGGGGTCGAGCCGATCTGCAAGGTCCTGCCGATCGCCCCATCGACCTATCATGCGCATGTCGCCCAGCGGCTTGATCCCTCGAAGTGCTCGGCACGGGCGAGGCGGGACGCAGCCTTGCGGCCCCAGATCGAGCGCGTGTTCGCCGAGAACTTCGAGGTCTATGGAGCGCGCAAGGTCTGGCGACAGATGATGCGCGAGGGGTTCGATGTGGCGCGCTGCACCGTCGAACGCCTGATGCAGGGCATGGGCTTGGCCGGTGTGATCCGCGGCAAGCCGGTCCGCACGACCATCTCGGACAAGTCGGCCCCGTGCCCGCTCGACCGTGTGAACCGAATGTTCCATGCGCCGGCGCCGAACCGGCTCTGGCTCTCGGACTTCACCTATGTCAGCACCTGGGCGGGCTTCGTCTACGTCGCCTTTGTGATCGACGCCTATGCTCGCCGCATCGTCGGCTGGCGGGTGAGCCGGACCGCGCATGCCAGCTTCGTGCTGGATGCGCTGGAGCAGGCCCTTCACGAGCGACGGCCCGCTCATCGCGGCGGCCTGGTGCACCATAGCGACCGCGGATCGCAATATGTGAGCATTCGCTACACCGAACGGCTGGCGGAGGCCGGCATCGAGCCCTCCGTCGGCAGCGTCGGTGACAGCTATGACAACGCACTCGCCGAGACGATCAATGGCCTCTACAAGGCCGAGGTCATCCATCGTCGGGGGCCTTGGCGATCCTTCGAGGCCGTCGAGTTCGCCACGCTGACCTGGGTCGACTGGTTCAACCATCGCCGGCTGCTGGAGCCTATCGGCAACATCCCGCCGGCCGAGGCCGAGGAACGCTACTACGCCATGCTGGACGAGCAGAAAATGGCGGCGTGACTCAAACGAAATGGCCTCCGAGAAACCCGGAGCGGTTCACACTGTCGCGGATGATGAAATCCGTATGGATGGTGAGCTGGCCGGCCGGCGCGTTGATGACGTGACAGAAATTCCCAAAGCTGTCGTGATAGGTGTTGGCCGCGATCGCTGGATTGAACAGAGCGCGGTCGAGGGTCTCCAGATCGTAGATGCGGGAGGGATGCACGCTCAAGGTCAGGATCATGGGTGTCGGCTGGGGGCACGCATAGGAGATCTCGTAACCTGCGTGGATGAGCATCTGGACCTCTAGGATTTGCGGGCGTCGCCCGGGTGATCGGTTATGATGCGCGTGGCTCGAGACCGCGCATGGGGTGCAGTCTGTGCCTGAAGGGCTCTCACGTGAGCGGAACGACCTCTTTGTTGGCGGCGGATGAGATGCCGCCGGTCTCACTCTTCAATGCCGGTGGTCAATCCGCGTTCCTTCTGGTTTCGGATCACGCGGGAAACGCCCTACCTCGTGCAGTCGGGGACCTCGGTCTCGGAGCCGCGGACCGCGCGCGGCACATTGCCTGGGACCTCGGCATCGCCGAGGTGGGTCGGTCCTTGGCAGACCTACTCGATGCGCCACTCATACAACAGAACTATTCCCGCCTCGTCATCGACTGCAATCGGCCGCCCGGCACGCCACAGTCCATTCTCGAGACCAGCGACGGCACGCATGTGCCGGGCAACCAAGCCATTGACGTCATGGCGCGTCGGTCCCGCGAGAAGGCGCTCTTCGAGCCCTATCACGAGCGCATCGCCGCCGTACTCGACCAACGGCAGGCCGCCGGAAAGCCGACAATCCTTGTCGCGCTGCATAGCTTCACGCCTGTGTTCGGCGGCGTACAGCGTCCATGGCACATCGGCGTTCTTCATCAGCGTGACAGCCGCTTTGCCGGCACGCTGCTTGACCTGCTGCGGAGGGAACGCGACCTGACGGTTGGCGACAACGCCCCATATGATGTCTCGGACGCGACGGACTGGACCATTCCCGTGCACGGCGAACGGCGCGGCATCCTTCATGCCGGCCTTGAGATCCGCCAGGACCTGATCGCGCGCGCGCCGGATCAACTGGCCTGGGGCACGCGCCTCGCCGGCCTTCTGTCGGCGGCGCTGGTGGCGTCCGCCGACATGAGAACGCCATGTCTGCAACGCTCCTGAAGGGCACCCCGCCAGATTAGCACGCGGCGCCGCAAAGAGCATTGGCAGGCGGGTCGCATCTCGGCGCAGTTCTTGCTTAATTTGAAGGGTCTGACCTTTGGAGGGCGGGGTGTCGATCCCCGCCCGGTGTGCCAGATGTCTTCGGCCACAATGGCTGGAGGCCGGCGTTTCGGAACGGAAGGTCGGCCATGGACAACTTCGGGCGCAAGCGTGGCATATGCGAATGGAGCGACCTCGACGCCGACGACCTCGCCCTTGAGGCTGCCCTGGCGGACGATATCGGCCATCGCCTCTCACCCTTCCACCTGCTTTCGGTGCCGGGCATGAGCCCGCTTCAGCAGCGGGCCTGCTCGGAGCTCTGGACCCGGGATCGTCGCTCCGCGGCCCACGGTGCGCGCGCCGCGCGCGGGTTCGCCTACCCCGCCCGCGATGGGGAGAAGATCCGCCTCGGCTATCTCTCCAACGATCTCCAGGAGCACGCCACCGCCCACCTGCTGGTGGAGGTGTTGGAAGCCCATGACCGCGACGACTTCGAGGTTTTCGCTTACTCCTTCGGCGCCGACGACGGGCAGCCCATGCGCCGCCGGCTCATGGCGACGTGTGACCGCTTCGTGGACATCTGCGCCATGGACGACGCAGCCGCAGCCGAAGCCATTCACGCGGATGGCGTGGACATCCTCATTGATCTCAAGGGCTTTACCGCTCGGGCCCGCACGGGCATCGTCCTGCTGCGGCCAGCGCCGGTCATCGTCAGCTATCTCGGCTACCCTGGAACGATGGGCTCGGGCATCTGCGACTATCTCATCACAGACCGGTTTCTCACGCCCCCGCAGAGCGCTCCGGATTATGCGGAAGCCCTGGCCTACATGCCGCACACCTATCATCCCCACGGTCGCGGCACGCCGGTGGGGAAGAAACCGCAGAGGAGCGCGGCGGGGCTGCCGGATCACGGCTTCGTCTTCTGCTGCTTCAACCAGCCCTATAAGATTTCGCCGGAGATCTTCGACATCTGGTGTCGACTGCTGGCCCTGGTGCCGGACAGCGTCTTGTGGCTTTTGGACCACCCCCATGCGACCGGGAACCTGCGGAGCGAGGTCATCCGCCGCGGCGTGGATGCACGTCGTCTGATCTTCGGCGCCAACCTGCCGCAGGAGGCGCATCTGGCCCGGCTCCAGCTCGCTGACCTGATGCTCGACACCGCGCCGTTCAACGCCCACACGACGGCGAGCGACGCTCTGTGGGCGGGGGTGCCACTCATCACCTGTCCGGGCGCGACCTTCCCCTCGCGCGTGGCGGGCTCAATCCTCCACGCCATCGGGCTCGGCGACCTCGTCACCCACAGCCTCCAGAGCTATTTCGAGCTGGCCTTCAGCCTCGCCAGCGCACCCGATGAGATGGCCGCCATCAACGCGCGACTTGCCGACAACCGGCTTGCGACGCCCCTCTTCGATGTTGCAGCCTACACCCTCAGCCTTGAAGCCCTTTATCACGCTATGGTTGCGCGCCACCGCGCCAAGCTGCGGCCCTCCACAGTGAGCGCATGGGCGAAGTGACGGCATCCCTACCAGGTCCCCGGGACATCCGAAAGCCGCATTCCTCGCCGATGCTGGATCATCGCGAGGCTCGCCAGATCGGCGGCAAGGCTTGCGTATCCGCACCATCACAACATCTGGAGCCCTCCATGTCCCAGCCACCCGAGCATGCGCTACGCCTTGGCGTCGACGGAAGAATCGAGGCGCTCCACTCCCTTGAGGAGGCAGCCATCTTTATTCGGCGCCACCCCATGGGGGAATATGCTGGCTCGCTTCTGGACCAGATCGCCGGCGCCTCCAACCCTCTCCTGACGGGCCGTGCGTGGGTCGCTGTAACGACTTTCGCAGATGTCATGCAGCGCTCGGAGCGTGTCACTCTCACGCCCAGGATTTGAGCATGAGCCCCCTCACCAACGAGGATCGCGCGCGCGCCGTGTGCGCACGCGTCTTGCGCGCCCGTGGCATGATCGTCGAAGCCGACATTCAGGCCTTCGTCGACCGCTTCTGGCAGATCGTCGCCGCACAGCTCGATGCGCAGATCATTGATGTTTCTGGCCACCCGATTCCGCACACCCTCGAACAAGGCGTTGATGCCTACTGGAACTGGTGCCTGAAACACGCCGCGAAATAACTCAGCAGGAGAAGGGCAGTTCGGATTCAATCCGAGAAACGAGCCTATCGCCCGAGCGTGACCACAACATTCGACGTAATCAAGACGAATGGTGGGTTTGGCGCGTTAAGTCGAATATCCGCAACGTGGCGAGTGGCCAAAGGCCATTCCTCGTGGATCTCAGCCGGATCAAGAAGGAAACGACGAAGCGAAGGTCGCGTAGCACGCTGTGCGTCAGGCGCAGCCGCTCGATGCCCGATAGAGGGTCGCGTTCACAACCTCCCGTAGATCCGTTGTCCCGGGCGGCCGAGCGGCCTGGGGTTGGGCAAGGAGGGCGAAATCAGCGCTCATTCCCGATCCATCAGGTCACTCGAATAGCGCAGGCCACGACGTCTGTGATCGCTCTGGCCGGTTTCGCTCCAGGCCATCGTGGTCTCGATCAAGCTTCCCAACCTGAGAGAATCGCAACCTGCTGAAACCACCCAACTCTTTTCGGGTTGGGCTCTGAGAGAAGCCAATTGCGGGAAGCGGTAGGGCTTCCTTTTCGGCCCGCCGGTCTCGCCGGAGAGTGTTGCCGCCCTGCCTCCTCCCACGAGCCACTGTGGCAACCATCCGTGCGGTAGCGCCAACCGCCGCGCATTTTTGGATTCAAATATCGCTTTAAGCACATATGGTATGCAGAAAAGCGAAAACCGAACAATATGAATTTAGAACGGCATTGAACCGTGATATGATAGAATTATGGAAAACTCTTACCAAGATACTCTGCCTCCCCATGCCGAGGCATTAATTTCCATTGCACGCTGGGAGGGCGAAGGTGGCTCACCGATGCCTCGAAATGAGGCGTCGCGGCAGAATGGCACCTTGACGGATGCAGAGAGGCACGCGCTCGAATGCTTGGGCGCAGCCGTGGTCAAGGCGTGGAGCCAGCTGCCGACGGCTGTTCAACGTGCGCTCTTTTTGAAAATCGCCGCCAGCGCTGACGACGACCCAGCGCAGTTGAAAGCGCTCATCGCGCGCTTTCTTCACAGTCATAAGGACGCCTCCACCAGCAGGGCTGTGAAGACGGAGCTCGACCCGTGCAGAAATATTGGAGTGCCGGATGCCTCTGGCAGGTTCCGAGGGTGAACCGCAAAAGCACATCATGAATAAGATCATGAACGGCCTCGGGCGGCTTCCTCAGGAGCCAGCAGACCGGTTCACCAAGCCGTTCATGCGCTTCCTGCACATCGAGGCCATGGCCAGCGCAGCGCTCCTGATGGCCACGATCGTGGCTCTTGCCCTCTCCAACTCTCCTTGGTCGAAGCCGTTTCTGGCGATCTGGGAAACGCCCATCGGCCTGACGATCGGCGACATCAGCCTTTCCCGTTCCCTGCAGCATTGGATCAACGATGGCCTGATGACGCTCTTCTTCTTCGTCGTGGCCCTCGAACTGAAGCGTGAAATGGCCCTCGGAGAATTGCGCAATCCGCGGACCGTCGCGCTCTCACTCGCGGCGGCACTCGGCGGAATGGCGGTGCCTGCCGGCCTGTTTCTCGGGTTGCAGAGCGGCAGTGATGGCTGGCATGGCTGGGGCGTCGTCATGGCGACGGACACCGCCTTCGTCATCGGGGCTCTTGCGGTCCTGGGTCCCCGCATTCCATTGAGCTTGAGACTGTTCCTGCTATCGCTGGCGATCTTTGATGATGTCGGCGCGATCGTGGTGGTGACTGTCGGCTATGGCGGGTCTCTCTCCTGGCCGCCCCTCGTCCTGGCGGGCGTGGGTTTCGGCGTGGTGGCGGCCATCTCGCGGCTGGGAATTCGCAGCATCCCGATTTATTTCGCCATCGGTGGGGCCATCTGGCTGGCACTGGATGCGGGTGGCATTCACCCGACCTTAGCTGGCGTGATTCTCGGCCTGATGACCCCCGCCCGGAGTTGGGTCAGCGACATTCGCCTGCATGCCATCTTCGATCGGGTGGTGGCCTATCCGCCCGGCGAGCATTGGACCGGCGACACCGAGGGGCGACAGGACCTGCGGCGGGCCGGCATCGCCGCCCGCGAGGCGCTCTCGCCCGTCGAGCGACTGGAGATGCTACTCCATCCTTGGGTTGCGTTTGCGGTCATGCCGCTTTTTGCCTTGGCGAACGCTGGCGTCAGTATTGTGCCCTCCGAACTCCACCGCGAGCTTGCATTTGCTGTCTTCGCAGGCTTCGTTGTCGGAAAGCCGGCGGGCATCGTGATGTTCAGCGCTATTGCTGTCGCGCTGGGCCTCGGCAAACGACCGGCCGGGCTCTCCTGGGGCTTGCTGGCGGCGGGAGCCATGCTCACGGGTATTGGCTTCACCATGGCCCTGTTCATTGCCGAGATGGCATTCGACGGGGGGCTGCTCACGTCCGCAAAGCTCGGGATTCTGGCGGCGTCGGTGGTCTCCGCTGCCGGCGGGCTGCTGGCGCTGATCCTTCTGACATCCCCTGGACCGCGGCACTCCATTGCCGTCATGAGGTGACGTGGACGTCCACTGTCATGTTCTGGAAGGCGTTGCTGTTTCCCACGAAGCTGCCCTCAACCGGAATGGCTTGGCGGATGTCACGCACCACCGCCACCGGGATGAGGTTGAAGCCGCCCATGCTGCGATTGGTCGGATCAAACGGGATCCAGCCTGCTCCGGGCACGAACACCTCTGCCCAGGCATGGGTCGAGCCCCACCCCTGAGAACCCGCGAAAGTTCCCGCCGGATTGTAGAGATACCCCGAGACGAGGCGCGCGCCGAAGCCAAGGCTACGCACGGCCTCCACGAACAGCACCGCGAAATCCCGGCATGAGCCCCAGCCACGGTCCAGAGTGTGCTCCGGGGATTGCGTCCCCTCCTCGTCGCGGCTCTGATATGAGATCTGCTGCGACACGCCAGCACTGAGGTCCTGGAGCAGGGACAGCGTATCGGTGGGGTTTCCCCGAACGAAGCCCTGCGCCCAGCTTCGCAGCCGTCCGGAGGCGTCGGGGAACTGCGGCACGCCCAATGCCCCAAGATCCGTCCACTCGTCGTCGGAATAGCGAAACGGGAAGGACACGGCGGTGCCGGCGATGGCGAACACCGGCCAGGGCGCGGCATCGAGCTGCAGTTCCGTCGTGCTGTCGATCACCAGATGATCCCCGGCGACCCCAAAGGTCGCCGTGGCGACGGCGTTGCCGAACACATCCTGGGCCCAGTTCACGGTCGCTGCCGGCGTCAACGTGAGGTGGTTGGACATCACCCGCAGGTCGCGGCTTTCCCGGGGGCGAAGCATCAGCCGGTGAGGACCGAAGGTCACCGGCTGATGGAAGCGATAGGTGGTGCGGTGGTAGATCTGAAGTGTGATCAATGGGCGCTCTCCATCGGGCGGCGTCGGGTCATGAGGGCGTGGCGGGGATGCAAAGGCAAGCTTGCGCACATGGCGCCGCCTGAGGCCACGCGGCGAGGCTATCTTGGGCTCGATCGTGTGTCCACAGGAGACGGCACCACGCATCTCCCCAGCCGTATACACTGTATACTCAGCACAAAACGTACCAATTTTCCGATTGAAACTCATATAAATAAAAAGTCGTTGCTATTTCGAGCGTTCTGGCCCATATTTGAATTGTCGATAGAAAGCCTGATCAATTGGCTTCGCGCAGAACAAAATGCTGCGCACAACCAAAAATTCTCGCCAAAAAATGCGATTTCGACGCCCAGCCAGCAGGCTGGGAGCTAAATATTAGATCGAAAGGGTTTCCCATGACTGAGGGAACCGTGAAGTGGTTCAACGCCCAGAAGGGCTTTGGATTTATCGTCCCCGATGCAGGTGGCGGCGACGCCTTCGTCCATATCAGCGCGGTGGAGCGCGCGGGTCTCAGCGATCTGCGCGAAGGCCAGAAGGTGGGCTTTGAGCTCGTTGCGGACCGCAAGAGCGGCAAGATGTCCGCCGAAATGCTTAAGGACCTGAGCTGATTTGAATGGCCGTCGGACCGGACCCTTCCGGGAATGGCGGCCCTGCACATCGCGCGCCTGTCGCTGACCGCGGATGTACCGGCAGCTTTGACCGCGATGTGCCCCCCCTTCGCCCTGCAGGGCGTGCGACGCCTTGCTACCTCATTGAGGTTGCGAGGCGTTTTTCGTTTCACCCCCGGTATCAACCGATAGACTTCCAGGAGGCACCTATGGCCAAAGGCCAGCAACGCGGCAATCGCGAAGCCAAGAAGCCGAAAAAGATAAAGCAGCCTGAGGCCCAACCCCTCTTCGTCAAAGGGACTCCCGCGTCCACAGGAACTCCAAAAAAGAAGAGCTAAACTGAGGTACGGTCATGAACATCCGAACACGTGAAACCACCGTCACATTCGATCACCCTTTTCGCCTGGGCGGCGCCGATGCCCTCCTGCCGGCGGGGACGTATCGTGTGGTGACGGATGAAGAGCAGCTTCTTGGCGTCTCCTTCGTCGCGTACCGGCGTGTAGCGTCGATGCTGCATACCCCAGCGATTTCCACCCCTCAGGGGCGAAGTGCACGTCTCGATATCGACCCTGTCGAGTTGGAGGCCGCCCTGTTGAAGGATCGCCAACGATCGACCAGCAGCCGCGATTTGCCCTCGGCCGTCGCCGCCGATCAGATGAACGCCCCCTTCACAGGAGTGGCCAATGTCGCTCCAGTTCCGCCGCCTGTTCGCAGCCGACTTTTTTAGCGCGCGGATTTTCGGCCGGCGCCCAGGTGCGCCGCAGGCCATGCCCGACAGCGGAAAGGCAGCCAGATCGCCATGAATAAAGGCCTCAACATCGTTTTTCAGTCGCTCGACGCCGAGCACCTGCTCGCCCGGGTGATCTGGCGCGAGCAAGATGTCGGCGGAGGCACCCTCACGCTCGATATCCCTGTCCGTAACAGCGCTGACGCACCAAAAAGCAACGTCCAGCTCCAGGCGGACGCTCGGGCTCTGGCTATCCGCTTTGCCCGGGCGTTCGCCGATACTATCCAAGATTAGCTTACTGCATCGGCTGTCATGGACCGCGCTGCGGGGTAGAAAGTTTAGCTGCTGCCGGTTCCGTGGCCAGCGGGTTAAGTTAGCATAGCGGGCCTCGAACTCCATGGGGCTGAGATAGCCCAGTTTTGAATGACGTCTGCACAGGTTGTAGAAGCGCTCAATGTAATCGAAGACATCAGCCCGCGCTTCGTCTCGGGTGCGGTAGACCTTGCGGGCGGTCCGCTCGGTTTTCAGGGAAGAGAAGAAGCTCTCCATCACGGAATTATCCCAGACGTTGCCGGCCCGGCTCATCGAACAGGTGATGCCGTTATCGGCCAGAAGCCCTTGAAACTGCGCACTTGTGTATTGCGATCCCTGGTCCGAGTGATGCCGCAGGGAATCGGCCTTGCCGCGCCGCCAGACGGCCATCATCAGCGCATCCATGACCAGCGAGGTATCCCGCTCGGCCGTCATGCGCCGCCGACCCATCCGGCCAGCGTGGAGCGTGCCAGATCGACACCATGCCGGGCGAAGATCTGCGACTGCCGGTAGAGCGGCGTGTGATCGCAATATTTGCAGATCAGCACCTGCGCCAGCAGCGCCGGCGTCGCCAGACCGCCGGCAATCAACCGCTCCGGCGCGGGCGCCTGCGTGACGCTTTCGCAGACACGGCACGCGTATTTGGGCCGCGTGATACGGATCACCCGCAGCTGCGCCGGAACCCAGTCGAGCATCTCCGCCTGGCTCTCGTCGATGGCATGGAGAGGGCCACCGCAGCACGCGCAGACCTCGTGCTCGACGTCGATGAGCACGTCTTTGCGCGGCAGGTCATCGGGCCGTGCCTTGCGATGGGGCGGCCGCTCGGCCGGCGGCTCATCGACGCCTGGCCGGCACTCCCTGATGCGGGCGATGTCGCTGTCGAGATCTTCCAGCGCGAGCGCCACCTGATCGGGAGCGAGGCGTTTGGAACGGCGGCCGAACTGCCCCCGCTGCAGCTTCTTGATGATCGACTGAAGGCGCTCGATCTCGCCGTCGCGGCTCTCGACGACACCCACAATCTCGCGCACCAGCTGGTGCAGGAGGTCGACATCGGAGGGCAGGTTATCCAGATCGAGGCGCATGCGCTATTCTACTGCAAAACCGCGTCGCGCCCAGCTTAGAAGCCTTCATCTGTCGGCATTTGCGTGTCTTTTCATCCCGCCAGCGCCGGTTTCCAGACACGTTCCGGCGCACGCCAGTCGATGCCTTCGATCAGCATGGCCACACGTGCCGCCGGCGTTCCTTCGTCCAGCGCGACGGGCGCCAGCTTCGCGCGCTTCTTCTGCGCGACGCCGAACTGCACCCGCCAGCGGAACAGCAGTCCCGTGACGATGCCGTGCTTGCGCGCCACGCTCGACACGCTGACGCCCGCCTAGTCGCTCTCTAGTGCGATGGCGCGCTTTTCCTCGTCGCTGAAGACACGCTGGATCGGCTGCCGCGGCGCCTCCGGTTCGCCCTACGACGGAGCCGTCAAGAGGCCGTCCGCCGGCTTTTCGCTGGCACTAGTGCCAACGACCGGACGGGCGGAGGGGTGAAGATGCGCGCGCCAGTCGATCTCCACCTCGCCCTCGTCCAGCCGGTCGCGCCATTTGCGCAGGCTCGTCGGCGACAGATTGAGCGCAGCGGCGTACTCGCGCATGCCCATCCCGCTCCAGTTCATCGCCTCGACATGCATCGCCCAGAACGCCTGAAGCGCACGGTTGCGCTCATCCGTGCTCACGCTGAAGCGCAGCCGGGCGCGTCTCTTCTGGCGCTTTTCCTCGGCTTCACGGCGCTTCGACCGGCGCAGTTCCGCCTGATATTCCACATGCTTACGGGCCGCTTCCTTGCCGGCCAGATACTTCAGCCAGCGATCGAACGTGCACTTCCAGAGTCCGTGCTGGCGGCAATAGTTCGTCCGGTCCAGCCCGCTCTGCCGCCACGCCTCGATGTGAACAACCCAAAAGGACTGCCGCGCCGTGTTCTCGAAATGTCTCAAATTCATCGGAGATCCTCCATGCTACGAAGGAACCCGACATGCCCCGATTTTGCACCACGCCAATACTGTGCAGGGGCCGGACGCTTACGCAGCGGGAGAGTGATGGCAAGATAAAGCGGATTTTCAATCCGCGCTCGCATTGCTCGCAAAATCTTGTCTGCACATTGTTTTCTGCTTCAGAAAACGCGGGATTCGGTCATCGTGCATGGTGCACTGCTGCTCCTTTGCCTCAGAATATGATTTTGTATGAGTATGTTGAGGTGCTTCTCCTAAGAGGTGCCCATCGAATTTTCAACGCCACGGCAAGTTTTTCTACGCTATACTACGATAGCCGGATTTGAAGGCTTGAATGCCTCGAAACCAGCGTCAATTCTGCGCCCCATGGCAGACCGGGACGACAGTGATTTCCGTATCCGCGCGGGGCGGCTGCGCGCCGAGAGCACGCGCGCCCACCCGCGGGCACAGTCCTTCCTGAACCAAGTCCAGGCCGCCGCGCGCAAGGCCGGCGGAGCGTCGCCTTATGGCGATGGTCCAGCTGGGAAGGGAAGCGGGCGGTTCAATGCGCGCGGGCGCGGCGCCAGGGTGGTGGCCGGCTTCCCGGCGGAGGGACGGGGTCAGGACAAAGGCGGTCCGCGCTTCCGGTCCCGCCGCGTGGTGGTGAAGGCCCGCATCGTCAGGCTCAACCCCCGGCGCGGGGCATCGGGCATGCGCGGCACCGCCCGTACCGCCATGGACGCCCACCTCCGCTATCTGGAACGCGACGGGGTCACGCGGGAGGGCGAGAAGGGCCGGGCCTATTCCGCGTTGGAGGACGAGGCGGACGGCCGCGCCTTCGTCGAACGGGGGCGCGACGACCGCCACCAGTTCCGCTTCATCGTCGCTCCCGAGGATGGCGTCGAGATGGGCGACCTCAAGGGCTTCACCCGCGACCTCATGCGCCAGATGGAGCAGGACCTCGACACCCGGCTCGACTGGATCGCCGTCGATCACCACAACACCGGCCATCCCCACACCCACATCCTGGTGCGGGGCGTGCTCGATGATGGCCGCATCCTCAACATCGCCGGCGACTACATCGCCCAAGGCATCCGCCACCGGGCGCAGGAGCTGGTGACGCTGGAACTCGGGCCGCAGACCGAGCTGGAGGTGACCCAGAAGCTCCGGCGGGAAGTCGGGGCCGAACGGCTGACGCGGCTCGACCGAATGCTCCTCGCCGAGCAGGAGGAGCGCGGCATCGTCGACCTTCGACCCGATGCTACCGACAGCTATACGGTGCGGGCCAATCGTCACTTGCTGGTGGACCGCGCGAAGCGGCTGGAGCGCTACGGCCTCGCCGAAGAAGTCGAGCCCGCCCGCTGGCGGCTGAAGGCGGATGCGGAGCGCACGTTGCGCGATCTCGGCACGCGCAACGAGATCGTCGCGACCATGCAGCGCACGCTGGCCGATCACGGCCTCGCCGAGGAGCGGGGGACGGATCGCTACGTCCTCCACGGTCAGACCGTCACCGAGCCCATCGTCGGGCGGGTGTTGGCCAAGGGCCTTGCCGCCGGCGACGAGATGGGCGACCGAATGCACCTCGTCATCGACGCCGTGGATGGACGCACCCACTACGTGGAAACGGCGGACGCCACCCGGCTGGACGCGGTCGGACGGGGGCACATCGTTGCGCTCGATCCTATTCCGGTCAAAGCCGAGCCGCGGGCGGCGGACCTCAACATTCATGACCTTGCAGAACGCTCGGGCGGCATCTACCGACCGAGCTTGCATCTGGAGGCCGCCCGCCCGGAGATCGAGCGGATCAAGGGCGATCCGGAAGCCTACGTCCGCTCCCACGTGCGCCGGCTCGAGGCGCTGCGCCGAGCAGGCCATGTGGAGCGCATCGACGCCGACCATTGGAAGATCCCCGCCGATATCGCCGCGCGGGGTATGGCCTATGATGCGCGGGACCAGGCGAAGGACTTCTCCGTCCGCACGCTCTCAACCCTCAACCTTGACCACCAGGTAAGGAGCGACGGGGCGACCTGGCTCGACCGGGAGCTGGCCTCGCGCGAGCGGACGCCACTGGCCGAGGCGGGGTTCGGCCGGGAGGTGAGCGAGGCGATGGAGAGGCGGCGGCAAAGCCTCGTCGATCAGGGGCACGCGGTCCGGCTGGAGGACGGGGCGGTTCGGGCTCCGCGGGACATCCTTGCGCGCCTGGAACGAGCCGAGATCGCGCGCATCGGTCGCGAGATGGCCGCGGAACGGGGATTGGCCTTCGTCGAGGCGAAAGCCGGCGAATATGTCAGCGGCAAGCTCACCGGCTCCGCCAACCTCGCCTCCGGGCGCTTCGCCGTGATCGACGACGGCATGGGCTTCCAGCTCGTACCGTGGCAACCCACAATCGAGAAACGTATCGGGCAGTACGTCACCGGTACCGTGCGCGACGACGGCGGCATCGAGTGGAGCTTCGGACGCAAACGCGGGCTGGGGTTGTGAGACGTTCTCCCAAGGAGCGGCAGCACTGCGGGCAGGCCTTGTCTGCTGCGAAGCATTGGGCTGGACCTGAGCCAGCCCCTCAAGGCTGGCGCTGGCGCGCCCCCGCTGCGCGGCTCACGGCCTTGACCGGCTGCCCCCGGCCCGGCAAGGGCTCGGCAAGCAGATAAGGCGGATTGGGAGCGTGGGCGCTCCAAGAGCGATTGCAACGGATCGAACGACGTGCGGGGAGACATAGGCTTGGATCGAGAGCGTGGTGTGTCTTCTGAAAAGGCGCCTCTTCGCAGTAGGTTTTGAACGAAAGCTGTTCCGCCACCCAAGGCAATGAAAGCTGCAGTTTCTTCCGGCCGCACCGCCTTGCCTGAAGGAATTCGTATCAATCCTCGTCGGCTGCCCCGTCCGAAGGTGTGCCGTTGATGCGGTTCTTGAGGATGCTCGACGGCTTGAAGACCATCACTCGGCGCGGCGCGATGGGCACTTCCTGCCCGGTCTTGGGATTGCGGCCGATGCGCTGACCCTTCTCGCGGACGACGAAGGAGCCGAAGGACGCCAATTTCACTGTCTCGCCGCGCGCGAGGCAGTCGGCAATCTCTTTGAGGACCATCTCGACGAACTGGGCGGACTCGATGCGAGACAGCCCCACCTGCTGATAAACCGCTTCACACGGATCCACCCGCGTTATGGTCCGACCAGCCATTTATCCTCCAGCCCCAGAAAGCTCACGCAGCTCTGCGACCCACCACGCCCAGGGTCTCGCATTAGACCCCGATCGATTTCAGCAGAGCAGGACCCATCAATGTGACAAACGCCACGCTCTCGCGCACCCCTGTATCGGCGAGCTATGTTCCTCGCAAACTAGCTATGCACGCGCGGGAAGGTCAATGCAAAGGCGCCTAAAACGGCAGGGCGGCGGGCGGCCATTTGCGTTCTCGTCGATGATGCAGTTCGAACCACTCCGCATCGAAAGCACTGGTTGCAGGCGGGTCTTCCTGCTAGGTTACATGTAACCATGACGAGGTCCCATCACGTGCCCACGGCATCGACGCCCAAGTCCTCCCGCGTGAAGGTCCGGGATTATCGCGCGCGTCTGCGGTCCCAGGGCTTGCGGCCCATCCAGATCTGGGTGCCCGACGTGCGCGCACCGTCCTTCCGGTCGGAGGCACATCGCCAGTCGCTGGCCGTCGCGACGAGCCCCCATGCCGGTGAGGATCAGGCCTTCATCGACGCGGCATCGGATTGGGGTGATGAATGAGGCGTGGTGACATCTGGACCGTCGCCGGCGGCAAGGACTATGCGGGCAAGCCGCGTCCCGTTGTCATCGTCCAGGATGATACCTTTGACGCCACGGATTCGATCACCATCTGCGCCTTCACCACCGACGAGTCCGACGCACCCCTGTTCCGCCTTCCGGTGGCGCCCAACGAACGTAACGGGCTCAGGACCACGTGCCGCCTGATGGTGGACAAGATCACGACCGTCCCGAAATCCAAGGTCGGGATGCGCGTCGGGCGCCTGGATGATGAGGATGTCCTGCGCCTCAACCGGGCCATCGTGGTCTTCCTCGGATTGGCCGCATCTTCTGGGGCGAAGCGGCGGTCATAGAACCGGCGTGAGCAGTCCTCACCCGCTACAGCTGTCCAGCTACGCTTCTCCCTTTCCGTATCGGATAAGTATTTTTGCGCTGCTCTACAAGATCGTAGCCCAGCGTAAAATTAGGCTATTCTTGAACTTGTCCGATGGCGTGATCCTGCGGACATGCTCCGGTCACGCCCTCTTCGTCGAAGGAAGACAAGAACCATCGCGTCCTGCGAAGGGGTGATCCCGTCTTCTGGTTCTACCGGTGCGTCACGCTCGAAAGGATCGAATCCCGGCATCGGAAGGAACGGAAAATCTCTGAAACGCCTTGCGCCGCAAGACTCGCATGCGCATGATTCCGGCGTCTGGCACGTCACCGACGACTGGCCATCGACCGTCCCGATCACCACCGACGAGGTCGACGTGATCGAAGCATTCTTGCGGCAGGCGATCGACGCGCTTCTGAAGTGACGGCACCGAAGCGAGGGGAAGTCCGGCCATGAACGTGACCCTGCCTGTTGCGAGCCGCGCCGTGCTCTATCTCAGGGTTTCCACCACCCGGCAGGCGGAGGTCGACCTTTCCATTCCAGACCAGCGCCTTCAGACCGCAGCCTATTGCGAGCGGCAGGGGTGGCCGGTCCTCGCCGAATATGTCGAGCCGGGCGCCTCCGCCATGGACGACAATCGGCACGAGTTCCAGCGGATGATCGAGCGGGCGTGCGACGACGATCATCCATTCGATGTCGTCGTCGTCCACAGCTTCAGCCGCTTCTTCCGTGATGCCTTCGGGCTGGAGATGTACATCCGCCGCCTCGCCAAGCACGGCGTGCGGCTCGTTTCCATCACCCAGGAACTCGGGGACGATCCGGCCCAGGTGATGATGCGACAGGTCATCGCCCTGTTCGACGAATACCAGTCCCGCGAGAATGCCAAGCACGTCCTACGCGCGATGAAGGAGAACGCCCGGCAGGGCTTCTACAACGGGGCGCGCCTGCCGCTCGGCTTCACCCTCGAAGAGGTGGAGAAGCGTGGCCACCGCACCAAGAAGCGGATTGTCGTCGATCCCGTCGAAGCCGAACTCGTTCGACTCATGTTCGATCTTTATCTGCAAGGCGACGGCGCGTCCGGCCCCATGGGCATCAAGGAGATCACCAAGCACCTCAACGCCAGGGGCTATCGCACCCGGCTCGGCGCGAGGTTCGGTGTCGGCACCGTACATGGGATCCTGACCAACACCGTCTATGTGGGGGCGTGGAGCTTCAACAAGCGCAACTCCAAGACCGGGCAGGTGAAGCCACAGACCGAGGTCATCCCCATCGCCGTTCCGGCCATGGTCGACCGCACCATCTTCGACAAGGTGCAGAAGACCCTGAAGGCCAAGAGCCCGCAGAACAGCCCGCCGCGGGCCATCACCGGACCGATCCTTCTGACCGGCCTTGCCTATTGTGCGTCCTGCGGCTGCGCCATGACCCTGCGCACCGGCACGTCGAAGACCGGCAGGGTCTACCGCTATTACAGTTGCTCGTCCTCTGCCCGCGTGGGCGAGGCAGCCTGCAAGGGCCGCTCGGTCCCCATGGACAAGCTCGACCAACTCGTGACCAAGCATGTGGCGGAGCGCATTCTTCTCCCCGAACGACTGGAGGCGTTGCTCCACTCCGTTGCCGACCGGCGCATGCAGGCCGATGCCGAGGTCCAGGGCCGGATCGAGGATTTGCGCCGCGAAGCCGGAGCTACGGAAGACAAGCTCCGGCGGCTCTACGAACTGGTGGAGGATGGTCTCACCGACCTCGACGACATGCTGAAGGAGCGCATTGCAGCGCTCAAGTCCGACCGCGACCGGGCGCGGTCAGCCCTGGAGCGGATCGCGAACCGGGGTGTAGCCGGGCGGCTGGACCCGGACCGGATTGCCCGGTTCGGCCAGCTCATGCGCACCAACATCACCGAAGGCACGGTGCCGTTCCGCAAGGCCTATCTGCGATCCCTGATCGACGCCGTAGAGGTCGATGACCACGTCATCCGCATCCACGGTTCAAAGACGGTGCTGGAACGGGCCGTACGCGCCGATCAAGCCACCCATCCGGGGGTTCGCGGCTTTGTACGCAAGTGGCGCGCCCTAGGAGAATCGAACTCCTCTCTCCACCGTGAAAGGGTGGCGTCCTAACCGATAGACGAAGGGCGCTCAGGCGAGGGTCCTTATAGGGGGCGGATTCGGGTTCGGCAAGCGCCTTGGGGGAGTTTTCCAAAGGCCCTTTGTCGGCTCCAGGCAAAGAAAAGGGGCGCCTCCCAAGGGGCGCCCCAGTCGCAGAAAACGTGCCGATGAGAGGGAGGCGCGACGCAGGCGCCGAGCCTCCCGATTCATCACACCGAGTAGTACATCTCGAATTCGACCGGGTGAGGGGTCATCTCGAACCGGTGCACTTCCTGCATCTTGAGTTCGATGTAGGACTCGATGAAGTCCTTCTGGAACACATCGCCCTTCAGCAGGAACTCGTGGTCGGCCTCGAGCGAGGCGAGAGCCTCACGCAGCGAGCCGCACACGGTCGGGATCTGCTTCAGCTCGGCCGGGGGCAGGTCGTAGAGATCCTTGTCCATGGCCTGGCCGGGGTCGATGCGGTTCAGGATGCCGTCCATGCCGGCCATGAACAGCGCGGCGAAGGCGAGGTAGGGGTTCGCGCCCGGATCGGGGAAGCGGACCTCGACGCGCTTGGCCTTCGGGTTGTTGGTGTAGGGGATGCGGCAGGACGCCGAGCGGTTACGCGCGGAGTAAGCCAGCAGCACCGGCGCCTCGAAGCCCGGGACCAGACGCTTGTAGGAGTTGGTCAGCGGGTTGGTGAAGGCGTTGATGGCCTTGGCGTGCTTGATGATGCCGCCGATGTACCACAGGCAGTACTCGGACAGGTCAGCATACTTGTCGCCGGCGAACAGGGGCTTGCCGTCCTTCCAGATGGACTGGTGGACGTGCATGCCCGAGCCGTTGTCGCCGTAGACCGGCTTCGGCATGAAGGTCGCGGTCTTGCCATAGATGTTGGCAACCTGGTGGATGCAGTACTTGTAGACCTGCAGCTGGTCGCCCATGGTCACCAGGGTGTTGAACTTCATGCCCAGCTCGTGCTGAGCGGAAGCCACCTCGTGGTGGTGCTTCTCGACGGTCACGCCCATCTTGGCCATGGCGGCGAGCATCTCGGAGCGCATGTCCTGGGCGCTGTCGATCGGGGGCACGGGGAAGTAGCCGCCCTTGGTGCGCACGCGGTGGCCGAGGTTGCCGCCCTCATATTCGGTGTCGGCGTTGGTCGGCAGCTCGACGGAGTCAAGCTTGAAGCCCGTGTTGTACGGGTCGGCCTTGAAGCGCACGTCGTCGAAAATGAAGAACTCGGCCTCGGGGCCGAAGAACACGGTGTCGCCGATGCCGGTGGACTTGGCGTAAGCCTCGGCCTTCTTGGCGATGGAGCGCGGGTCGCGGCCGTAGGGCTGGCCGGTGGTCGGCTCCAGCACGTCGCAGACCATGGAGAGCGTGGTCTCCGAGAAGAAGGGGTCGATGTAGCCCGTGCTCAGGTCCGGCATGAGCAGCATGTCGGACTCGTTGATGGCCTTCCAACCGGCGATGGAGGAGCCGTCGAAGGCGGTGCCCTCGATCAGGAATTCCTCATCCACCATGCAGATGTCGAAGGTGACGTGCTGCCACTTGCCGCGCGGGTCCGTGAAGCGCAGGTCGACGTACTTCACGTCCTCGGCTTTGATCTTCTCGAGGACGTCCTTGGCCGTCATGGTCGTCATGTGGATGTCTACCTTTCTGCGAAAAACTTGGTGGCACCTTGGGGGGCGTCAGATGGCATCGAGGCCGGACTCGCCGGTGCGGATGCGGATCGCTTCCTCGACCGGAGATACGAATATCTTGCCGTCTCCAATCCGTCCCGTCTGGGCGGCGCGACGAATCGCGTCAACGGCCTTGTCCACCATCTCGTCGGCGAGCACGATCTCGATCTTCACCTTAGGGAGGAAGTCCACCACGTACTCGGCACCGCGATAAAGCTCCGTGTGGCCCTTCTGGCGCCCAAAGCCCTTCGCCTCGGTGACGGTGATGCCCTGCAGGCCCACGTCCTGCAGCGCCTCTTTCACCTCATCGAGCTTGAAGGGCTTTATGATTGCCTCGATCTTCTTCATGCGCTCCGTCTCCCCGTGGCCCGACCCGCCGCCGCATGGTCGAGCCGGCGACAGTTAAGCAGGATGTGTGCCATACGTCCGGCCACGGTTGGATGCCATCGAAAGCCGGCGAATGGGAGTCTAAATGAGTAACAAGTAATCACTATGACCAAGAAATGGGCGGCAGATGCCCTCGGGGCCAGCTGCGGGTGTGCACGAACTAGGCATAGCGGAGAGGATACCGGAGTGGATGCGCTTCTCGACCCCCAGGAAATGAGTCGGGCGGACCGCGGCGCCGTCGAAATGGGCGTTCCTTCGCTGGATCTGATGGAAAAGGCGGGCCGTGCGGTGGCCGATGTGGTCGCGCGCTGGCCGCAGTCCACGCGGGTGATGGTTCTGTGCGGCCCCGGCAATAATGGCGGCGACGGCTTCGTGGCGGCCCGGGTGCTGGTGCAGCGCGGCTTTCGGGTGCGGCTGGCCCTGCTGGGCGATCGCGTCCGACTTGCGGGCGATGCCGCGACCATGGCCGCCTTGTGGACGGGGCCCGTGGAGGCTGCGGACGCGGTGGCTGTGGATGAGGCGGATCTGCTCGTCGATGCCCTGTTCGGGGCCGGCCTGGCGCGTGATCTCGAAGGGGTAGCGCGGGCGCTGGTGGAGCGCATGGCGGCCTCGGGGCGGCCGATCGTGGCGGTTGACCTGCCCTCGGGCCTGGATGGCGCCACGGGGCAGGTGCGGGGAGCCGTGGCCCCGGCCCTGGAGACGGTTACCTTCTTCCGCCGCAAGCCCGGCCATCTGCTCGAGCCAGGCCGCAGCCTGTGCGGTCGCGTGCGGGTCGCCGATATCGGTATTCCCGACGCGGTGCTGGACGTGGTGAAGCCACTGGCCGCGGTGAACAATCCAGCGCTGTGGCGCGGACTATTCCCGGTGCCGCGGCGCAACGGGCACAAATATGATCGCGGCCACGCGGTGGTGGTGAGCGGCGGGGCCTGGACCTCGGGTGCGGCACGGCTTTCAGCCCGCGGCGCCTTGAGGGCCGGAGCCGGGCTCGTCACGGTGGCCTGTCCGGCGCTCGCTCTGCCGCTTCATGCGGGGTCTTACGCGGCCATCATGGCGCGCCCCCTGGAGCGGCCCTCCGATCTTGCGGCGCTATTGAATGATGCGCGGCTCCACTCCGTATTGCTCGGGCCGGGCCTGGGGGTGGGGGCCACCACGCGGGAATTGGTGGCCCTGGCGGCGCCGGGCCGGCGGCTGGTGCTCGATGCCGACGCGCTGACCTCTCACGCGGGGGATGCTGCGGCTGTGGCGAACCTTGCCCGGCAGGCCGAAGCCCTTGTGATTACCCCCCATGACGGGGAGTTCGCGCGCCTGTTCCAAGGCGTGGCGGAGGTGCTGGACGCGCCGGGCAAGATGGAGCGGGCCCGCGCGGCGGCGCGCCATCTTGGGGGCGTGGTGATTCTGAAGGGGGCGGACACGGTCGTGGCCGCGCCTGACGGTCGGGCCGCCATTGCGGAGAACGCGCCGCCCTGGCTGGCGACGGCGGGGGCAGGGGATGTGCTGGCCGGCTTCGTCCTGGGCCTGCTGTCGCAGGGCATGCCCGCATATGAGGCCGCCGCGGCCGCCGTGTGGGTGCATGGTGAGGCCGCGTGTGTGGGCGGGCCGGGGCTCGTCGCGGATGATCTGCCGGAAGCGCTGCGCACGGTGTACGGACGGCTTTTCGAAGCGCTGGGCGCCGAGTGACGGTGTGCGCTGCGGCGCACACGGGCAGGAGGGACCCTGCGCAGGATGTGGAGCGCGTTCTCCCCAGGGCGTTTCCGGGGCCGTTGGGCGCGGGTTTGCGGGAAGGAAAAAGCGCCCCGGTGAAACGACAGGCTGCTTCGGCGTTGCCATGAAACACTGGCGCGCCTTGCCCGGCGAAAGGCGCGCCGCCCGTGGGGCCGATGGGGCGGCGTCCGGAACGGATGTACGCTTCGCGCCGGATCTTCGGGGGAGAGGTGGCTGCGCGGCCGCTTGGGCCTTGAAGTGTGGGTCTTCCGAAACGTCGCGCCTCAGGCCGGGCTGAGGGGGTTCGGGGCGGCGTCAATGCCACGGCTGCCGGCATTCCCTCGTGTTGCCCGCGAGCGGGCCGCGCCGCGCGGATCGACGCGTGCCCCCGTGCGCTCTGGCGCGGGGGCTGGCTGTCTTGGTGCGGGGCTCGGCGAGGGGCCCCTTGGGGGGGCTTGAGCCCTCGTCGTGCGCGGCCGCTCAGGCCGTGACCTGATAAGTCTGCGCCGCCACCAACGCGCCATCGCCGCCGCGCTGGGCAACGACGGACCACTTTCCGGGTGTTTCGGCCTTGAAGGCCACCCGCGCGGTGCCATTGGCGGGCACGGGCACGGTGTCGTGCCACCAGGGGCTCCAGCCGTCATACTTGGCATCGAGAAGGCGCGAGGGGTGGCCGTCGATGCGTACCGTGACCGGCGTATCCAGCGGATTTTCCAGCGTCAGCACCACCACGCGCCCCACCTTCACGCTGCCCAGCGAGGGGATGGCTGCACCCGCAGGGGCCTGATCGAGCCTGAACGTGAAGCGGGCGGCGTCCGCCAGCGGCAGCTCGGCCGGCAGTCCATTGCTGGGCAGGGGGGCGGGCGGCCCGCTGGGCGCCGTGCCGCCGGGCCCCACCGGGGTAACGATGGCAAGCTGGACCGGCTCCTGGCTGTTCTCAATGGACAGAATGGCGGGGTCCGCCCCATCCAATGTCACCGCAAGGTCGATGCGTCCGCCGGGAGCGATCTGCACGCGCGAATCCTTCGGCGCGAAGGGCTCGGCCGGCTGGCCATCCACCGCGATCACATAGGTGGCCGGCGCGCTGACCTTGATTCGCAGGAAAAGAGGCGTCGCATTGACGAGGCGCAGGCGCGTGCGGCCGCTCGCCGGTCCCTGGAAGGTGGGAGAAATGGCGCCATTCACGGGAAACAGCGGAAGGCCGGTTTCCGGTGGGAAGCTCTGGATGAACAGAACGTGGTCCGAATCATAGGCCGGCGCGCCGTCTTCCTCCACCACCAGGGCACCGGCGAGGGCGCGCCGGGCCAGCGCCGGATCGGCGGCATGGTACCAGTAGGTGCCGGCGTCACGCAGGGTCAGGCGAATGTCGGAATGGCCCCCGGCCGCCACGGGCTGCGACACATCGGTGCCGCTCGCGGTCCGCACCCCATGCCAGACCAGCGAGAGATTTTGCTGCAGCCCATTGTTCAGGGAAACCGCAAGCTCAGCGCCCTTCTTCACGCGCAGAAGTGGGCCGGGTAGCGCCTGATTGAACAGGGCGATGGACCCTTGGCCGGCAATCTCCGGCAGGCTGCCTTCCGCTGCGTTCAGCGCAATGGGGCCAGTCTGGCCTTGCGCCAGCGCCGGAAGCGACGGCAGCACGAAGGACGAGCAGGAGAGGGCAGCGGCCCCCTTCAAGACGGTACGCCGAGAGAAGGTGTGCGTGCTCACGCGAGGCTCTCCAAAGGGCAATGCCGCGCCCCCGGCGCCCCCTTCGGGCCGGTGCGACGGGCCGCTTGCGGGACCTTCTTACGTCGCGCCCAAAAGGGCAAGCGCCATTGCTTGGCCGCGCCGGGTCCATTGGCATGGCCCGCCGGGGTGCGCGGGGATGGCCGGGCCGCGGCAGCCTTGCGCTGGCGGGGGAGGGCCACCATTTTCTTGCTGCGCCCCGTAAAGAGCATGATATAAGCCGCGACCCGACCGGCGTTCGCGCGCCGGGTCGAGCCTCCCATAGTGCGCCGCCCTCCGGGGCGCGGCAATGGTACGCGGCAACGGTGATTGGCGCATCGGGCGGCGGCGCGGGCCTTCCAGTCTGCATCCGGCGGCCGAGGCCGAAGGGTGAAGCCGGGAGCCGGCTGCGGCACGCGGGCGTGGCGGAACTGGTAGACGCGCGGGATTTAGGTTCCCGTGACGCAAGTCGTGGGGGTTCGAAACCCTCCGCCCGCACCACGGTGCCGGTTTCATCCAGGTCGCAACCGATCGTGCCGCTGCCTTGTCGCGGCGCTCAGCCCGGTCGCGGGCTGCATGGGGCTCGTAAGGCTGTTTTTGCGCCCCCTTCAAGGGGGTGCGCTTTGTCGCGTGGCGGCGGCCCGGGCCGTGGCTGCCACCGGATTTTCAAGTTCCCGCCCCTGTGCGGCGGCAAGGATGTGAAGGCAAGACGATGCAGGTGACCGAGACCAAAGCCGAAGGCCTCAAGCGTGCGTTCCGCGTGGTGGTTCCCGCCGCGGACCTGGATGCCAAGGCCGACGCGCGCCTGAACGAGATCAAGGGCCAGGTGAAGCTCAACGGCTTCCGCCCCGGCAAGGTGCCGGTCGCGCATCTCAAGCGCGTCTACGGCAAGTCGGTCATGAGCGAGGTGATCGAGCAGACCGTCAATGACACCAACGGCCAGATCGTCGAAGAGCGCGGCTTCCGCCTGGCGCTCCAGCCGAAGGTGACCCTCCCGCAGGAGGATCCCCAGGGCCAGGGCCTGCTGGATGGCGGCAAGGACCTCGCCTACGATCTCGAAATCGAGATCCTGCCGAAGATCGAGCTGGGCGACTTCAAGACCATCGCGGTCGAGAAGCCGGTGCTGGACGTGACCGACGCCGAGGTGGACGAGACCGTTCAGCGCATTGCTGATTCCAACCGTCCGTTCGCCGCAAAGGAAGGCCCGGCCGCCGATGGCGACCGCGTGACCATCGACTTCACCGGCTATGTGGACGGCGTGAAGTTCCCCGGCGGCGAGGGGCAGGACATCGACCTGCTGCTCGGCTCCAAGAGCTTTATTCCCGGCTTCGAGGAGCAGCTGGTGGGCATCGCCACCGGTGAGAGCCGCACCATCTCCGTGACCTTCCCGGAGGATTACGGCGCGGCTGAGCTGGCCGGCAAGGCGGCCACCTTCGAGGTGACCTGCAAGGCCGTTGCCGCTCCGGGCGAGGTCGCCCTGGACGACGAGTTCGCCAAGACCCTTGGCATGGAGAGCCTGGAGAAGCTCAAGGGCATGGTGCGCGAGCGCATCGGCGCCGAGCATGCCGGCGTCGCCCGCCAGAAGGTGAAGCGCGCGCTGCTCGACGCCCTCGACACCATGCACAAGTTCGACGTGCCCGAAGGCCTGCTGACGCAGGAGTTCGAGGGCGTGTGGAACCAGGTGCAGCAGGACCTCGCCGCCCAGAAGCGCAGTTTCGCCGAGGAGGGCACCACCGAGGAGGAGGCGCGCGCCGACTATCGCAAGATCGCCGAGCGCCGCGTGCGCCTGGGTCTGGTCCTTGCGGAAATCGGGGAGCGCAACAATATCCAGGTGTCTGACGACGAGGTGACGCGCGCGGTCGTCGAGCGGGCGCGTCAGTTCCCCGGCCAGGAACAGCAGGTTTGGGAGTTCTATCGCAGCAATCCGCAGGCGCTGGCTTCCGTGCGTGCCCCCCTGTTCGAGGAGAAGGTCGTGGACTTCCTCCTGGAGCTTGCCAACGTCACCGAGAAGCCGGTGACCAAGGAAGAGCTCTATAAGGTGGAAGAAGAGGACGCGGCGGCCTGACGAATCGGGTCGCTTTCGTCCAGCATGAGCCCCGGGTGGCGCGCTTCGGCGTGCCACCACTTGCGCCGTAGACACGACAGCGCGCCGGGATTGCAGACTGGGGCCCCCCTCCTGGGTCGCCGATCTGGACCGCAAGCGCCCGAGGACCAAAGATGCGTGATCCCATTGATACTTATATGAATTACCTCGTTCCCATGGTGGTCGAGCAGACCAACCGTGGCGAGCGTGCCTATGACATTTACTCGCGCCTTCTGAAGGAGCGCATCATCTTCCTCACCGGTCCGGTGGAAGATGGCATGTCCACCCTGGCGGTGGCGCAGCTTCTGTTCCTGGAAGCGGACAATCCGAAGAAGGAAATCTCGATGTACATCAACTCCCCGGGGGGAGTGGTGACGTCGGGTCTCGCCATCTACGACACCATGCAGTTCATCAAGCCCGCGGTGTCGACCCTGTGCATTGGCCAGGCCGCTTCCATGGGCTCGCTGCTGCTGACCGCCGGCGAGAAGGACATGCGCTTCGCCCTGCCGAACGCGCGAATCATGGTCCATCAGCCGTCCGGCGGCTTCCAGGGCCAGGTGACGGACATCATGCTGCACGCTCAGGAGATCCTGAACCTGAAGAAGCGGCTGAATGAAATCTATGTGAAGCACACCGGGCGCGACCTCAGCGTGATCGAGGATGCGCTGGAGCGCGACAACTTCATGACCTCCGAGGCCGCCAAGGAGTTCGGGCTCATCGATTCCGTGATCGAGAAGCGCCCGACCGACGAGGCCCCCAAGAGCGCGTGATCAACGCCGGGAAGGCGGTTGCGCCTGTTGGCGGAGGCGCCTTCTCGACCAGTTTGGGGATGATCGCTGTTTGTCCCCCTTGCGTGCGGTGCGAGATCGCGCTTGCATGTCGTTAAGCCGGCATCGGATGCCGCGTGTCGGCCCTCGCCACCGTTGGCGGGGGCCGCTGCGTTTCAAGGTCCAAGCCGCGATTGGCAAGGACCGGCGCTGACGAGACCGGGCGACGACGCGAACGAGCGGCGGCCGTGGTCTGCTTTAACCAGCTCCCACAATGCCGCAGGGAAAGCTCCCGAACTGCCTTGATCGCGCCGTTGGAGGGTGATTGGCTGACGGAAGGCCAAGAACTCGAAAGAGACCAAACGGGATTGGCGAGCTTCTTGCTTGGTTCAATCCCCCACTGGTGATCTGTACGACACAGGCGCGTTTTGTGTCCGTATCGATAGATCGTAGGAGACGAAGATGAGCAAGACCGGCGGCAGCGACAGCAAGAACACGCTTTATTGCTCGTTCTGCGGCAAAAGCCAGCATGAGGTCAGGAAGCTCATCGCCGGACCGACCGTGTTCATCTGCGACGAGTGCGTCGAGCTGTGCATGGACATCATCCGGGAAGAGTCCAAGTCCTCTCTGGTGAAGTCGCGGGATGGGATCCCGACCCCGAAGGAGATCCGCAAGGTTCTCGATGACTACGTCATCGGCCAGGACCATGCGAAGAAGGTCCTCTCGGTGGCCGTGCACAACCACTACAAGCGCCTCAATCACGCCACCAAGCACGGGGACGTGGAGCTCGCCAAGTCCAACATCCTGCTCATCGGCCCCACGGGCTCGGGCAAGACCCTGTTGGCGCAGACCCTGGCGCGCATCCTCGATGTGCCGTTCACCATGGCCGACGCCACGACCCTCACCGAAGCGGGTTATGTGGGCGAGGACGTGGAGAACATCATCCTCAAGCTGCTCCAGGCGGCCGACTATAATGTCGAGCGGGCCCAGCGCGGCATCGTCTACATCGACGAGATCGACAAGATCAGTCGCAAATCCGACAATCCGTCCATCACCCGCGACGTGTCGGGCGAGGGTGTGCAGCAGGCGCTTCTGAAAATCATGGAAGGCACGGTGGCCTCCGTTCCGCCCCAGGGTGGCCGGAAGCATCCGCAGCAGGAGTTCCTGCAGGTGGATACCACCAACATTCTCTTCATCTGTGGCGGCGCGTTCGCGGGCCTCGACAAGATCATCTCGTCGCGTTCCAAGGGCTCCACCTCCATCGGCTTCTCTGCCAAGGTGGCCCCGCCCGAGGATCGCCGCCCCGGCGAGCTCTTCCGCGAGGTGGAGCCGGAGGATCTGCTGAAGTACGGTCTTATCCCGGAATTCATCGGCCGTCTGCCCGTGCTGGCGACGCTCGGCGACCTGGATGAGGAAGCCCTGAAGAAGATCCTGGCCGAGCCGAAGAACGCGCTGGTGAAGCAGTACCAGCGGTTGTTCGAGATGGAGAATGTGGATCTCACCATCCACGAGGAGGCGCTGGGCGCCATCGCCCGCAAGGCCATCGAGCGCAAGACCGGCGCCCGCGGCCTGCGCTCCATCATGGAAGGCATCCTGCTCGACACCATGTTCGACCTGCCGGGTCTGGAAGGCGTCGAGGAGGTTGTGATCTCCCGTGAGGTGGTCGAGCAGAATGCGCGCCCCCTCTACATCTATGCGGACCGCGTCGGTGACGCGGGCGCCAGTGCCTGAGGGCGCGGTTCCGACACTTTGCCCCCGCGCCGCGTGCGCGGGGGACCCTGAGCTTTTTGACCGATTGGCCGTTTATCGCTCACCCCGTGTTGTTCTTCTGGGGTGCTCGCACCAGCCCTTGAAACGGGGTGGTGGCGTATCCATGTTCTTCCCGAAAGATCCGGTCTCCGTGCTCGGACCTCATGCCTCCCGCGGTGTTCACCGCTTCAGCATTGAAAAGCCGTTCCGGTAACCCGGCTGCGTGCACGCGCGGCAGCGCCTTCGCGTGTGCACCAAAGAAAGGATTGGGTCATGACGAGCCAGAAGCCGCGCCCCCCGCTCGTTGCCGGTGTGTCGCAAACTTACCCTGTGCTCCCGCTTCGGGACATTGTGGTTTTCCCTCATATGATTGTTCCCCTGTTCGTGGGTCGCGAGAAGTCTATCCGCGCCCTTGAAGAGGTGATGCGCGGCGATACTTACATCCTGCTCGCGACCCAGGAGAATGCGTCCGACGATGATCCGGCGCCCGAGGCCATTTATGGCGTGGGCACGCTGGCGACGGTCCTGCAGCTCCTGAAGCTTCCCGACGGCACCGTGAAGGTGCTGGTGGAGGGTGTCTCGCGCGCCCACGTCTCCCGCTACACCGATCGCACCGACCTTTATGAGGCCGAGGCCCTCATGCTTGAGGACGATGCCGGCGACCAGGTCGAGGCGGAAGCGCTCGCGCGCTCGGTGGTGACCGAGTTCGAGAATTATGTGAAGCTCAACAAGAAGGTGTCGCCGGAAGTGGTGGGTGTCGTCGGCCAGATCGACGACCACTCCAAGCTTGCCGACACCATCGCCTCGCACCTCGCCGTGAAGATCCCGGAGAAGCAGGCGGTGCTGGAGACCGTGAAGGTCTCCGACCGGCTGGAGAAGGTTCTGGGCCTCATGGAGAGCGAGATCTCCGTGCTCCAGGTGGAAAAGCGCATCCGGTCCCGCGTCAAGCGGCAGATGGAGAAGACCCAGCGCGAGTACTACCTCAACGAGCAGATGAAGGCGATCCAGAAGGAACTGGGCGACGAGGACGGCAAGGACGACCTTCAGGAGCTGGAGGACCGCATCAAGCGGACCAAGCTCTCCAAGGAGGCGCGTGAAAAGGCTACGCACGAGCTGAAGAAGCTGCGCCAGATGTCGCCCATGTCGGCGGAAGCCACCGTGGTGCGCAACTATCTGGATTGGCTCTTGTCGATCCCGTGGGGCGTGAAGAGCAAGATCAAGAAGGATCTCAACTACGCCCAGGAGATTCTGGACGGCGAGCACTATGGCCTCGACAAGGTCAAGGAGCGCATCGTCGAGTATCTCGCGGTGCAAAGCCGCGCCAATAAGCTCACGGGTCCCATCCTGTGCCTCGTCGGCCCGCCCGGCGTCGGCAAGACCTCGCTCGGCAAGTCCATCGCCAAGGCGACGGGACGTGAGTTCGTGCGCGTGGCCCTTGGCGGCGTGCGCGACGAGGCGGAAATCCGTGGCCACCGGCGGACCTATATCGGCTCCATGCCGGGCAAGGTCATCCAGTCCATGCGCAAGGCCAAGAAGGCCAACCCGCTGTTCCTGCTGGACGAGATCGACAAGATGGGCGCGGATTTCCGCGGCGATCCGTCCTCGGCCCTGCTGGAGGTGTTGGACCCCGAGCAGAACAAGACCTTCGCGGACCACTATCTGGAGGTCGACTATGACCTCTCGAACGTGATGTTCGTGACCACGGCGAACACGATGAACATCCCGCCGGCCCTTCTTGACCGTATGGAGGTGATCCGCATCGCCGGCTACACCGAGGACGAGAAGGTGGAGATCGCGCGCAAGCACCTGATCCCCAATGCCTTGCAGAAGCACTGTCTGTCGACGAAGGAATGGTCCATCGACGACGCGGCGCTGCAGACCCTCGTCCGGCGCTACACCCGCGAAGCTGGTGTGCGCTCCCTGGAACGCGAAATCTCCACCCTCGCCCGCAAGGCGGTGAAGGAGCTGATGCTGTCCAAGAAGAAGTCGGTGAAGGTCACGGCCAAGAATCTCGAGGATTTCCTCGGGGTGCCGCGCTATCGCTACGGCCAGATGGAGAGCGAGGACCAGGTGGGTGTCGTCACCGGCCTGGCCTGGACCGAGGTGGGCGGCGAGCTGCTGACCATCGAGGGCCTCATGATGCCCGGCAAGGGCAAGATGACGGTCACCGGCAACCTCAAGGATGTGATGAAGGAATCGATCTCGGCGGCGGCATCCTATGTTCGCTCGCGGGCGGTGGATTTCGGCATCGAGCCGCCGCTGTTCGAGCGTCGGGACATCCACGTGCACGTTCCCGAAGGGGCGACTCCGAAGGACGGGCCCTCCGCGGGCGTGGCCATGGCTACCGCCATCGTTTCGGTGATGACGGGCATTCCCGTGCGCCGCGACGTGGCCATGACGGGTGAGATCACCCTGCGTGGCCGGGTGCTGCCCATCGGCGGCCTGAAGGAGAAGCTCCTGGCGGCTCTGCGCGGCGGCATCAAGAAGGTGCTGATCCCCGAGGAGAACGCCAAGGACCTCGCCGATATTCCGGCCAACGTGAAGAACGCGCTGGAGATCGTGCCCGTGTCGCGGATGGACGAGGTGCTGAGCAACGCCCTGGTGCGTCCGCCGGAGCCCATCGTTTGGGAAGAGAAGCCGGTGAATGCGCCGGTGGCAGGCGATGATGCCTCGGGAGTCGTTGCGCACTGAGGCTTTGCGCCGGATGGGAATACCCTGTCCGGCCCCCTCACCCGCAAGGGAGTAGGGGCGGGCGCAAGCTTGGTGTCGGCTCTT
Organism: Xanthobacter sp. NM-59; assembly: GCF_021401125.1. Classification (GTDB taxonomy): domain Bacteria; phylum Pseudomonadota; class Alphaproteobacteria; order Rhizobiales; family Xanthobacteraceae; genus Xanthobacter. The sequence continues at coordinate 41,669 of NZ_JACBFQ010000005.1, read as the reverse complement.
TCTCGGAAGGAGCCAAGTTTAGCGATTTCAAGGGCTTAGAGAATGAGGACGGGCGGCTCGAAACTCGAGTCGCCCGTCTTTTTTTCGCTATTGCAATGCTGGAAATCGTGCATTGGTGCGGGTTTGAAGCGGATGGTGCTTGCAAATGCCGTATTTTCCGTGATGCTCGCGGCGATCGTCGGGGCCCTGCCCCTCACGATTCGCGTTTTGACAACGGAAGGGAATGGTCAGATGACCACCAAGAACGAACTGATCGCCGCGGTGGCTGAGGAGGCCAAGCTGACGAAGACGGCTGCTGCGGCTGCCGTGGACGCCACCTTCGACATCATCGCCAAGGCGCTCAAGCAGGGCGAGGAAGTCAAGCTGATCGGTTTCGGCAGCTTCTCGGTGGTGACCCGCGCCGCCCGCGAGGGCCGTAATCCTCGCACGGGCAAGCCGGTGAAGATCAGCGCCTCCAAGGCGCCGAAGTTCACTCCCGGCAAGGGCCTCAAGGAAGCCGTCAACGAGTGATCCCGCGGTTCGGACGTCGCGATAGAAGCGCGACGTCCGAACAAGGCAGGGCGTTCGAATTCCGTTCTCGTGCGGCCTCTCATTCGCAATCGAAAGAGCAGGGCGCCGAGGCGGGGTCGCGGGGCGCCGCCATTGGGGCGGCGTCCATATAGATGGCTGCGGTGCGCTCCGCGCGGCAGCGACCGGGGCTCCCGGCGGCGGGGCATCCAAGGTGAAATCCGCCTGAGTAAGGCCATTCGTGTGCATGCGCGCATGTCGGTGGAGCGTGTTCGAATCGCGCTTGGCCTAGGCTGTGATCGGTGGTCGCCTCCGTCTGACGCATGGGTGCGCGACAGGCGGGCATGCGGCCTCCCCTGCGCGCCGTTCTCCGCGATATTTCCTCTAAGCGTATCGCCTCATGTCGGGAGGTGGGGGCGGCCTGATTGCCCGCCTCGGCTTCTGGCTTTGGGGTGCAGGGGCTGCGTGGGCGTCGCTTGTGGGCCGCCCCTGTCGGCGGGCCCTGTCGTGCCGGCGAGCTTGTGAAGGCGTTGTGCCGGCCGGTGGCAGCCTCACTGGGCTTTCGGTGCCGTGCCGGGGTGGGGCACCGTGCATCAGCGTGGCAAGGCAGGCGTGGAAGGCGATCTATGGCCTTGCTGGCGCGCGCCGGTGATGATTAAAGGGCGCATGCCGCAGGTGGGGCGGTTAGCTCAGTTGGTAGAGCATCTCGTTTACACCGAGAGGGTCGGCGGTTCGAGCCCGTCACCGCCCACCAGTGTTTTCAAGCACCTGCAATCTTGGCCTCCGCATGGGAATGGCGGGGGGACAAAAAAGCCACTGTTGGTTTTGGTTCGCGATTCTGGCTTTGCCGGGAGTGGACTCTGCGCGCGCCGGTGCGCCGTCCGGGCGGCGGTCGCAGCGGGTTGCACCCCACTTGCCGCGTGGCCACGGGCAAAGATGTGGCGGCCCCGGTGCACCGGGGCGGTGCTGCACCATTTGCGTCTCGCCGGTGTCGTGGCGATTGGTGAAGCCGGCTTGCGCCCGTCATCGCGCACCGGCGATGCCGAATCTCCACCGTTCGGAATTTTCGGGCGCGGCTTCCTTTTTTGTCCGCTCGAAGTTGGAGCACCTGAGAGTGGGCTCAATTTCCCTTCGCTGCGAGAATGATGAGCTGGCGCGGCTTTGCGCGGTATCCTGGGAAAGCTATCCACACCCTTGTCATAAAATCGTTCGGGCTCGCTTGACGGAGAAGGGCGAGGTGCCCTATCAGAGCGCTCTCGACGGCGCAACGCACTAGCGCAGCGCCGGTTGGGGGTGTAGCTCAGTTGGTTAGAGCGCCGGCCTGTCACGCCGGAGGTCGCGGGTTCGAGCCCCGTCACTCCCGCCATTTAACTGGGCAATCCCCGGATCAGAGCAGATCCCTAAAGTGCCCTTGAAATCCAGAATTTATTGTCTCTTCAACGTCATCGCTGATGCCGCGGCTTTGCGCACGGCGAGCGTCGTTTGGAGAGCGTGGTGTGCTTCCTCGGGGTTCGCGGGGGCGGCGCTGATTTGCGTGCTCGGATTGGCCTTGCCGGCTGCCGCGTGCCCGGTGGATGTTCGACCCAGTCCGGCGCTCGTACTGGCGGCGCCCGCTGTTCAGAGCCTGCGCGAAGGCGGCCCACTGCGTATCCTCGCCATTGGTTCATCGAGCACCACAGGTGTGGGCGCTTCGCGGCCGGAGGCCACCTATCCCGCTCAGCTCGCCCACCGTCTCGTGGAAATGCTGGGGGAGGGCAGCGTCGAGGTCACGAATGCTGGTGTCTCTGGCGAGAGCGCGCCGTCTACCCTGAAGCGCCTGGAAGCGTTCCTGACCCACGGGGAGCGGCCGGATCTGGTGATCTGGCAGGTGGGAACCAATGACGTGATCTTCGGCGGCAATCCGGAGCGTCTGACGGCACTGGTGCGGCGCGGTCTGGAGGCGACCGCCGCAGCGGATGTGGCGACGATTGTCGTCGACCAGCAATACTTTCCGCTGATCCTGGATGTGGGGCGCTACGAGCAGTTTGTGTCGGCGGTCGATGACACCGCCACCGAGCGAAACGTGCCGCTGCTGCGGCGCTACGCGATGATGAAGCAATGGGCGGCGGAAGATCCAGCCGGCTTCAAGGGGCTGTTTGCCTGGGACCATTTCCATATGAATGACAAGGGCTATGCGTGCCTCGCCCAGCAGCTGGCGGATGCGATCGCGCAGGCGGTGAGCGCGGCGAAAGCGCCCCCGCCGCCGGCCGGTGCCCTGCGCCGGCCCGATGCTGCGCTGGCGCGTTGAGGCCGGCGGAGGCCTCAGAAAGGTGGCAGCATCCCCATTGCGGGGCGGCCGAGCCTAAGGCCGGGACGCTTGGGGTTCAGGTGAAGACAGTTGGCGCGCGACGCGCATCAAGCCCACGCAGGGGAAGTTCCCCCGATTCCGGGAAGCCGGGAGGCTGTAGCGCCGCTCCGAAGGCGGCGCCACGGCCGGAAGTGCGCTGCTAGTGGGCCTCTCGCGGCCGGGTGCGCTCGCCTGCGCGCCTCGGCCGCCCTTCACGGAAACGCGGGGGCAATTTCAAAAATGCAGGTGGAAGTATGGCGCGTTTGATGCGCTGCTCCATGCGCGTCACGGACGCGGAGAGGAGGGCGGAAGACTGGGCTGGCGTCCCGCCCGTCGGAGCGGCCCCGCGCCTGTAGGGGGCGGTCCTCTGGGATCGGAGCGCTGCGGGGCAGGCAGAGGAGTGGGGGCGTTTCCGCACGTCCCCAGTGCATGGCAGGAGGGGCCAATAGGGCGGCGCCGCCGGTCTCTCCGGCAACGCCGCAGGGCAATGGCGAGCTTACTGCAGGGTCGAGGCCGCGCGGGCCTTTTCCGGATCTTCGCAGGCCCGCAGGTCCTCGGCCAGCTTTTCCAGAATGCGCTGCACCTCATGGCTCGCGGTGTTGAGCGTGGCGAGCGCCTCGAGGGCTTCCTGCGGGCGGTTGGCCTCGTGATGCTGAAGCACAAGCTGCGCCGCGGCGTGGACCTTGCGGTGCGGTTCCACCAAGGAGGCGAAGGTCGGCAGACGCCGGATCTCCGGGATGTTCACCGATTCATACCACTTGCCGAGGCGGCAGTGCTGATGATCGGGCACCTCGTGGGCATGCCACTCGCACCGGCCCATCAGCACATCCACCACGTGCTTCTTGAACAGCACATGGTCGATCTTCGCCATCTCGCAGAGGGCGACCGGCGAATCGGCATTGAACCAGTCGTGGGCGGAGCTGGAGAAGCGATCGTTGCTGTTCTGCAGGCTGGTGGCCATGCGCATCAGCATCTGCTCGTTCTCGGTGGAGAGGCCCGCGCTCTGGCACACGCGCTCGCCAATCTCCTCGCTGGCGATCTTCTGCTGCGACAGCACGGTGGCGATGGCGTCCATGCTGCGGGCGACGGTGTTCACCGTGCCATCGATGGCGGTGACGGCGGCGGACACCTGCTCGATGTCGTCCATGCTGGCGGCCACGGCCTCCTCAGAGCGCGCCATGGCTTCGCCCATGCGGGTGATCACGAAGCGCATGCCTTCCACCCGCTTGCCGATTTCCTCGGTGGCGGCGCCGGTCTGGTTGGCGAGGGCCTTCACTTCCTGCGCGACGATGGCGAAGCCCTTGCCGGCCTCGCCGGCCCGGGCGGCCTCGATGGTGGCGTTGAGGGCCAGCAGATTGGTCTGCTTGGCAATGGTGTCGATCACCTTCAGCACGTCGGCGATCTGGTCGAAGGCGTTCACAAGCTCGGTGGAGCGCTTGCGGGTCTCGTCCGTGGCGTCGCTGATGGCGGTGGTGGTGGTGCGCAGATTGTCCACCGCTCCGGTGGCGCGGGTGGAGGCCTGGCTGGCATTCTGCGCGTCGGTCAGCGCATCGTTGCTGGAGCGCGAGATGTCCTCGATGCTGGTGATGAGCTCGCTCACCGCCGAGGCCACGCTCTGCGAGCCTTCCGTCGCGCGATGGGTGTTGCGCGTCAGGTAGGCCAGCTCGATGGACACCTCGTTCACGTTGGAAACGGTGTCGGCCAGATTCTTCAGGTTCCGCAGGTCGCGCTGGTGGGCTTCGTCAATGATCTGGCGGGTGAGGGCGCGCACGGCCACGGTGCTTTCCACGGCCGCCACGGCGGAGGCGAAGCGGCGACCCACTTCCTTCAGGCCCGCCGCGCGGCCCGGCAGGAACACCTGCCGGGACATGCGCACGCAGGTGGTCTCCATGGCCGTGTCCAGGGCCTGCAGCAGCGTGGCGGAGGGCAGGCCCTCATTGAGCATGCGCTCGACCGCGGCATTGGACGGGGCATCGTAAAGCTCGCTGATCGCGTCGCCGATTCGCTTGGCAAGGCCGAGCTCCAGCCCGGCCGTCGCCGCGGCGATGCCCATGGCGATCTCGGCGTGTGCTTGCTGGTTGTGGACGTCGGCGGCGTACGAGACGGCGGACATGGGCGCTCCCGTTATCATTGCGTTGGCCGGCAGCACCCTGACTTGCGAATGCGGCTCACGGCGGTTGGGACGAGTCTCCTGCCGCTCTTGTATCCCTTCACGGCTCCGTGAAACCCTCCGGAATTTCCCTAACCCGCTACGGCATCTGCGCCAATGGCGGTTCTGCTCCTGATGACAATTTTGTTTGCGCTCCCATGAAAGGGGAAAGGCATGGCGCGCGCGTGCGCCCCGGTGTGGCGCACGCAATCTAAGCTTGAAGTTGGCCTTGGCGTAGCGTTATGCACGCACGTCGAGATTGGAAGGGCCGGGGGGCGCAACTTCGGTGGATGACGCTCGCACGTCTGTTTCTGTTCCCCTGCGCGCGCTGCCTGAACATCTGCTCGGGGCGCCGTCGGGAGAGATTCTGGCCGTCGATGGCGTCGACCTGTCCGCCGTGCGCGAGGCGGCCGAGCTGATCGCTCCGGCTGTTGGCGGGCGGCGTCTGCTGTTCGCCGGCCTGCCGGCGTGCGCGTCCGCATCGCAGCTGGTGGAAGCATGGCTCGGGCAGCTCGCCCGCGCGGCCCTGGGCCTGTGGCCACGCTGGCTTGAGGACGAGACCTTTCCTGCCGTCGGCCGCGATACCCTTGCGCGCCTTGCCGTGTCCGCGACCGCGCGGGAAATGGCGGGCGCCCGGCCCGAGCTGCTCGCCCCCTGGCTTGAGAAAGCGGGCCTGCTGGCGCTGGACGGCGTCGCGCCCCGCGTGCCCGGCACGCCGGCGCAGACGGAGCTGTCCCAGCTCGCCCGCGTGGTGTGCCCGGCCGGCCTCGTGCTGGTGACGCAGGTGGCGGATGCGGCCGCGCCGCAGGCGGCGGCTTATGTCCATGGTCTGGAGTGGATCGCCCGCCACATGCCGGGCGCCGTGGTGGTGCTGTTTCGCGAGCCGCCGCCGCCCGGCACGCCGCTGGAGCGGATCCGCCATGGCGTGGTCTCGGTCGCATTGGAAGAGCCGCTGGGCCCGCCTGTTCCGCTGCCGGATGATACCATCTGGCTGGAGCCGTGGCGCGGCGCGCCCCATCCGCTGAGCGAGATCGAGCAGCGCATCTGGCGCCTGGTGATGGCGGACAGCGAGCTGGCGCCGCTCTTCACCTTCAACCAGCCCGTGGAGACGGTCCGCGGCTCGCGCCCCCGTGTCGATCTGCTGTGGCGCGAGGGCCGGCTTGTGGTGGAGCTGGACGGCTATGCCGACCACGGCACCCGCGGCGCATTCCTGCGCGATCGCCAGCGGGATTTTGAGCTCGCGCTGAGCGGCTACACCGTGTTGCGCCTCGCCAATGAGGAAGTGCAGCAGGATTGCGGGCTCGCCGTGCAGAAGATCCGTGATCTCGTCAATCATCGCCGGCGGGTGGGCCGGCAGGAGGGGTGAAATGGCTGCAAGGACCAAGACGGAGGATCGGCAGGCGGCGCTGTTGCTGCGCGCTTTGCTCGCCTGCGAAGCCGGTGGCGCGTTCCAGAAGGACCTTTCGCCCGAACCCTCGCCCAAGCTGCGCCAGCCGCTGGAGGACGAGGGGCTGATCCGCATCAGCAAGAAGAACCGCTCCAACTGGATCGAGCTGACCGAGAAGGGGCGCGAGCACGCCCAGCGCCTGCCGCCCCCCGAGGCGGAGGTGACGGCAACCGCCAAGGGGACTTCCAAGGGCACCCGGGCCAGCGAGGATGCGGAGCGGGAGAAGGAGGCTCTGGTGCTGCTCGGCCTGATCGCGTGCGAGGAAGGGGCCGCATGGCAGCATGAGCTATCGCCCCAGCCCACCCCCAAGCTGCGCGCGGCGCTGCAGGCCAAGGGGCTCATCCACATCACCAAGAAGGGCCGCTCGAACTGGATCGAGGCCACCGACAAGGGCTGGCACTGGGCCGGCACCCACCTTTCCGAGCTGCTGCCGGAGACGGCTTCCGGCGCCGCTGGCGTGTTGCGGCAGTGGCTCGCGCGCCTGGACACCTTCATGAAGGTGAAGGGCCTCGTGCTCGCCGATGTGATGGCGCCCGTCGAAACCGCCGCCGTGAGTGCGGCGCCGCTGGCCAGTGCCGCCAATGCCGCGCCCGCGGTGCCGGTCGGGGATCTGCCGGCGCGCATCCGTTCCGCCTATCTCGCCGTCACCGGCGGCCGCCTCGCCACCCGTGCGTTGCTTCGCGATATCCGCCCGCGCCTGCCCGACGTGCCGCGGGAGGTGTTGGACGCGACGCTGAAGCAGATGCAGCGCGATCAGGCGGCCATCCTCTATCGCCTCGACAACACGGTGGAGCTGACTGCCGCCGACCACGCCGCCGCACTCCACATTACCGGCGAGCCCCGCCACATTCTCTGGATCAACGCATGAACGCGACGGCAAAAGCAGCCGCCTCCCAGCTGGCGGCATTTCAGTCGGTGGACTTCAACCCCACCCGGCAATTGAAGAGCGTATGGCGCGAATCCCCCTACGAGGTGGCCGCGCTCCACGCCCAGGCCACCCGCGAAATCCTCGACTATTTCGACCGCGAAACCGAGGATATCGAGCCCGATAACGAGCCGCGCGGCTGCGTGGTGCTGGGCCCCGCCGGGCATGGCAAGACCCATCTCATGGGCCGGCTGCGCCATGCGGTGTGGGCGCGGGCGGGCTGGTTCGTGCTGCTCGACCTGGTGGGGGTGAAGGACTTCTGGTCGTCGGTGGCCCTCGGCTTCGTCAATTCGCTGCAGGTGAAATTGCCGGATGGGCAGACCCAATATAACAGGCTGATCCTGGTGCTGGCGGAGCTGCTCGGCATCAAGGGCAAGGCTGGCGACATCGTGGGCGCGCGCGGGCAGGCGGCGGGCGAGCGCATGCCTGAGCTGGCCAAGCTGTTCCGCGACGCCCTCGCCAGGCGTTACCGGGCCGAGATCATCAACCATCGTGATGTGGTGACGGCGTTGATCCTGCTGGCGTCGGACGATCTCGACCAGCAGTCCATTGCCCATGCCTGGCTCCAGGGCATGAGCCTGGACCCGCAGGAGCTGCGCGCCCTGGGCTTCATCGGCGTCAGCGATCCCATGAGCGTGGTGAAGGGGCTCTCCTGGCTGATGAGCCTCGTGGGGCCGACCTTGATCGCGGTGGACCAGATCGACGCCATCGTCTCGGCGGCCAACATCGAGACGGTAGCCGTCAGCGGGGGGCAGGAGGTCACCGAGGCGGTCGCCGTGGTGGAGCAACTGGCCCAGGGGCTGATGGATCTGCACGAGGTCAAGCGCCGGGCGGTGGTGGTCATCTCCTGCCTGGAGGCGACCTGGGCGGTCATCAAGCAGCGCTTCACGGCGGCCGTCACCGCCCGCTTCCAAGCGCCGCTGGAGCTTCAGCCGATCCCGGACAGCAGCCGCGCGGCCTCGCTGGTGGAGATGCGCCTGGCGGCGGCTTACGCGGCCGTGCACTTCAAGCCGCCTTATGCCACCTGGCCCTTCCGGGGCGAGGCTTTCGATGAGGTAGTGGGGCTTTCGCCGCGCGAGCTGTTGCAGAAGTGCGAGCAGCACCGCCTGACTTGCATGCGCAACGGACGCGTCAGCGAGCTCACGAGCTTCGGTGGCTCTAAGCCGCCCGTTGAGCCGGTGCCCGTCTCCTCCGACCTCGACGGTCTTTATGCCGAGGCCTATGCCGCCGCGAACGTGGCCGACCTGTTCGCTCCGGAGCGCGAGGACGAGCTGCGCGAGCTGTTCGCCGACGCGCTCCAGTTCTTCTCCCGGCAGCTCACCATGCCGGAGGACGTGGATTGCGCGCTTCAGGCTGACCCCGACCAGAAGCGCCCCTCGCTGCATGGGCGCCTGACCTTCACTTTCCGCGCCAAGGGGGATCGCGAGGAGCATTATTGCTTCCGCGTGCTGACACACATCAACGGACCCGCCTACCTGTCGCGCATCAAGGCGGCCATGACGGCATCCGGCATCGGCCGCGGTCTGGCGGGACGCCATCTGTTCCTGTTACGGACGGGGGCGCCGCCGAGCGGGCCAAAATCCCAGCAGCTCACGGCCGAGTTCCTTTCCGCGGGAGGCCGCTTCATCGCGCCGGTGGAGGCGGATCTCAGGGCTTTCGCCGCGCTGCGGAGCCTTGCCGGAAAGCCGCATTTCTCCGATTGGCTGCGGCAGAGGAAGCCCCTGTTCGAGACGCCCTTATTCCAGGCCGCGGGCCTGTGCCCGCCGCCGTTCCTGCCGCGCGAGATGCCGCCCACGCGCGGCACCGAGACCTTGGATCCGCAGATGGACGGGCAGGGCGCAGCGCCGGGAACGGGGCAGACGCTGCCGACGGATATCGGCGGCACCGGTCCGGGTCCTCGCGTACGGGGGCGGGACCAGGATGAAGGCCAGGGGGCTGGCCGCGTCAATGGAGGCCAGGGTATCTCCTCGACCCGCCAGGGCATCCCCTCGACCCGCCAGGGGAATGGCGAGGACGAGCCGGTGGCCCTGTCCGATGAAATCCTCATCGGACATCGCATCAGCTATCAGGGGCCGGGCGAGCCGGTGGGGCTCAAGCCTGCCCTGCTCAACCGCCATGTGGCGATCTTCGCCGGCAGCGGATCGGGCAAGACGGTGCTGCTGCGGCGGCTGGTGGAGGAAGCAGCTCTGGCCGGCATCCCCTCCATCGTGCTCGACATCAACAACGACCTCGCGCGCTTGGGTGACCCTTGGCCCACCATTCCGGACGCCTTCTCGCCGGAGGACGCGGCCAAGGCGGAGCGCTACCAGAGCCGGGCGGAGGTGGTGGTGTGGACGCCGGGCCTCGCGCGCGGCAACCCACTGGTGCTGAACCTGCTGCCCGACTTCGCCGCCATCGGCGACGGCCGCGATGCGGAGAGCGAGGACGAGCGCGCCCAGGCGGTGGACATGGCGCTCTCGACGCTGGAGCCCTACACCATCGGCCGCGGCCAGAAGGCGAACGAGCGCCGGGGCGTGCTGGCCGACGCGCTGCGGCTGTTCGCGCGGCAGGGCGGGGGCAGCCTGCGCGATCTCGTCGGCCTCCTCGGCGAGCTGCCCGACGGCTGCACGGAGATCAGCCAGGCCGAAAAGCACGGCCGGGCCATGGCCGACCAGCTCTTGTCCGCCATCGCCACCAATCCGCTCCTGCGCTCCGAGGGGCAGCAGCTGGATCCGCAGCTGCTGTTCCACGGGCGCGACCCACGGCGCACTCGGATTTCGGTCATCAACCTGTCCGGCCTGCCGTCGGAGAGCGCGCGAGAGGCCTTCGTCAACCAGCTGCAGATGACGCTCTTCACCTGGCTGAAGCAGCATCCAAGCCCCACCGGCCGGCTCTATGTGCTGGACGAGGCGCAGAATTTCGCGCCCTCGCAAACGGCGACGGCTTGCCGCGCCAGCACCCGCTCGCTGGCGGCGCAGGCCCGCAAATATGGGCTGGGCATGGTGTTCGCCACGCAGCTGCCGCGCGGGCTAGACAATGGCATCGTTTCCAATTGCACCACCCATTTCTATGGCCGCATGAGCTCCTCGGCCACGCTCGCCGCGACGCGTGAGCTCATGGACGCCAAGGGTGGGGCGGCGGACGATCTGGGCAAGCTGGAAAAGGGCATGTTCTACTTCTCCACCGAGGGCTTCCCCCGTCCGGTGAAGATCCGCACGCCCCTGTGCCTCTCCTTCCATCCGGCGAACCCGCCCGGCGTGGACGAGGTGGTGCGGCGCGCGCAGGCCTCCGCCAGGGTGGGGGCGGGCGATGCGGGTCGCGCGCCGCGTGAGGAAGTCGCAGCCACTCAGGAGACCTGAGCAGTCCCCCACGTCGGGGCAGCGGGGCCGGTGCGCGCGGCCGGCTTGCGGTTGCGTCTGGACCTGAAGTCGTGACATGGCTGGCGCGCGCGGGGACCCCGCCGCGCCGCATCACGCGCGGTGGGCGCACGCCTGCGCCGGCATCGGGGGTGGAGCAGCATCATGTCCGTTCGGCCGATCGTGAAGTTTCCGGATCCGAGCCTGCGCGCCGTGGCCGAGCCGGTGACCGTCTTCGACGACGCGTTGCGCCAGCTCGCCACGGACCTGCTGGACACCATGCGGGCGGCGCCAGGCATCGGCATCACCGCGCCGCATATCGGGGTGGCCAAGCGCGTCGTGGTGCTGGAGCTCTCGGCCGAGGATGGGGTGCGGACCTATGTCAATCCACGGATCCTCTGGGCCTCGGACGAGCGGGTGCGGCATCCGGAGGGCAGCGTTTCCATGCCGGGCGTGGTGGACGAGGTGGACCGCGCGGCGCGGGTGCGTGTCGCCTATCAGGATTTGGACGGGGTGGAGCAGGAGGAGGAGGCCGACGGTCTGCTCGCCGTCTGCCACCAGCATGAGATCGACCAGCTCGATGGCATCTTCTGGCTCCAGCGCCTGTCGCGCCTGAAGCGGGAGCGTGTCATTCGCCGCGCTGAGAAGCTGCGGCGTACGGCGGCGTCCGCATAGGGCGCGGCTTCCGCACGGGGTGCGTCGGCGTTCAGAGTGCAGGGGGCGACAGGGGGTGAGGGGCTCCAGGAGGCGCCAAGGGGAACGTTCCCTCTCCCGCTTGCGGGGGAGGGTGAGGGCAGGTGCCCTCCGGCAAGTGCGGGGGGCATTGAAAGCGCGGTGGCCGAGACCATCTTCTTTCACCTTTCAGCGTGCCTTCTCCCTTTCTTGTCCCCTCGTGCGGCCCTTGTCTTTTGCCGCGCCTCTTGCCCCTTCCCAGCAAGCGGGAGAGGGAGCGAGGAGGGCATCGAGCGGGCGAGCGTTGCTCGTGCCCCTTCACAAAGCTGGATGTGAAAACGGCGCCGCCCCTGACTGGAGCCGCGCCGTTTGCGATGATGTCTTGTGCCACTGCACTCACGCCCGTGCCGGCGGGCGTAAAGCCCTCGGAACCGGGCGCGCGCCCCTGGGCGTCAGTACACGCTTTCGTAGATGCCCTGGATGTCGGCGCGGGTCATGTCGCGGGCATTGCAGGCGATGAGCCGGCGGATGCCCACGTCCACTTCCTCCGCCATGGAGGGAATGGCATCGCGCGGCACGCCCAGGTCGCGCATGCGGATTTCAAGACCCGTGGACGGCACCAGGGCTTCGATGTCCGCCACCAGCGCCTCGGCCGCCTCGGCGTCGGAAGCGAAGGCGCGGCCCGGCAGGGTCTGGCGGGCCAGCTCGGCATAGAGCGGGGTCGCCACCGGCAGGTTGAAGCGCATGATGGGCGCCATGACGATGGCGTTGGAATGCCCGTGCGGCACGTGATAGCGCGCCCCCAGCGGATAGGCCATGGCATGGATGGCGGCCACCGAGGCGTTCACGAACGCCATGCCCGCCAAAAGCGAGCCCTGGAGCATGGCGGCGCGGGCCTCCACGTTCTTGCCGTCCTTCACCGCGGTGCGGATATTGCCGGAGAGCAACTGCAGCGCCTTCACCGCCAGCGCATCCGCCAGCAGGTTCTTGGAGGTGCGGCTGGTGAAGGCCTCGATGGCGTGCACCATGGCGTCGAGGCCGGTGGCGGCGGTGATGCGCGGCGGCAGGCCGAGCGTCAGCTCGGGGTCGAGCAGGGCCACGTCCGGCAGGAGCTGCGGCGCGTAGATCGCCTTCTTGCGGCCCTCCGCGTCGGTCACCACCGACACCCAGGTGACTTCCGAGCCGGTGCCCGCGGTGGTGGGCACCTGGATCAGCGGCACCCGCGCGCCCTTGGCGAGGTTGGTGCCGTACATCTCCTCGATGGGCTGGGTGGAGTTGATCATCAACGCCACCAGCTTCGCCGTGTCGAGCGAGGAGCCTCCGCCGATGCCGATCACGCCATCGGCCTTGAATGCCCGCGCCCGCTCCACGGCCGCCAGCACCACCGACACGGGCGGATCGGCCGCCACGTCGGAGAACACATCCACGGCGATGCCCATTTCGGCGAGCGACGCCTTGGCGGTGTCGGCAAAGCCCAGGGTGACGATGCCGGGATCGCACACGATGAGCACGCGGCTGGCGTTAAGGTCCTTCATCAGCGCGCCGAGCTTCAGGAGGCCGCCGGCCTCGCAGACGATGTGGCGCACACTTCTGAACGTATAGTTCATGGCACTATCCGGATTATCTGAGTGAGATCGATGGAATGGGCGCTCAGCGGATGCCGCCGAGGCACATATACTTGATCTCGACGAAGTCATCGACGCCGTACTTGGAACCTTCGCGGCCGATGCCGGATTCCTTCACGCCGCCGAAGGGGGCCACCTCGGTGGAGATGATGCCCTCATTGATGCCGAGAATGCCGTATTCCAGCGCCTCCGCCACCCGCCAGATGCGGCCGATGTCGCGGGCATAGAAGTAGCCCGCAAGACCATATTGGGTGGCGTTGGCCATGGCGATGGCCTCTTCCTCGGTCTCGAACTTGAAGAGAGGGGCCACCGGGCCGAAGATCTCTTCCGAGAACAGCTCCATGTCCTGGGAAACCTCAGTGAGGATGGTCGGCTCGTAAAAGTTGCCGCCCAGCGCGTGGGGCTTGCCGCCGGCCAGCACCTTGGCGCCCTTGGCCACGGCGTCCTTCACCAGCCGGTCCACCTTGGTGAAGCCCTTCTGGTTGATGAGTGGGCCGGTGGTGACGCCCGCCTCATCGCCCGCGCCCACCTTCATGGCGGAAACGGCCTTGGCCAGCTTCTCCGCGAAGGCGTCATAGACGCCGGCCTGAACCAGCAGGCGGTTGGCGCACACGCAGGTTTGGCCCGCATTGCGGTATTTGGACATCATGGCCCCGGCCACGGCGGCGTCGAGGTCGGCATCGTCGAACACGATGAAGGGCGCGTTGCCGCCCAGCTCCAGGCTCACCTTCTTCACGGTGCCGGCGCACTGGGACATCAGCAGCTTGCCGATGGGGGTGGAGCCGGTGAAGGAAAGCTTGCGCACGATGGGGTTGGCGGTCATCTCGCCACCCACGGCGGCGGCCTGCATGGTGGTCACCACATTGAACACGCCGGCGGGAATGCCTGCGCGCTCGGCCAGCTCAGCCAAAGCGAGGGCGGAAAGGGGCGTGTCCTCCCCGGGCTTCACCACGGCGGTGCAGCCGGCGGCCAAGGCCGGGGCCACCTTGCGGGTGATCATGGCATTGGGGAAGTTCCAGGGGGTGATGGCGGCCACCACGCCGATGGGCTGCTTGATGACGATGATGCGCTTGTCGGCGCCGTGGCTGGGGATCACGTCGCCATAGATGCGCCGGCCCTCTTCCGCGAACCACTCGATGAAGGAGGCGCCGTAGGAGACCTCGCCGCGCGCTTCCGCCAGCGGCTTGCCCTGCTCGGCGGTCATGATCTGCGCCAGGTCTTCCTGGGCGGCCATGATGAGCTCGTACCACTTGCGCAGGATGACGGCGCGTTCCTTGGCGGTCTTGGCGCGCCAGGCGGGGAGGGCGCGGTCGGCGGCCTCGATGGCGCGGCGGGTCTCATCGGCGCCCATGTCCGGCACCTGGGCCAGCTCGGAGCCATTGGCCGGATTGGTCACGGCGAAGGTCTTGCCCGTGTCGGCGGCGGTCCAGGCGCCGTCGATATAGGCCTTGTCGCGCAGCAGCGCGGTGTCGGAGAGGGTAAGAAGGGCCATGGCTTGATGCCTCCTCGGCAGGAATTCGGGTAACCGGTGATGGCGGCGTCGGGGTCGCCATGCTTCTCACGCGGCACAGGCATGGACGCCCCGGCTCGGCGGCGCAACGCACAGGTCGCTGATGTCCACGGGATGCGGAACCGGCAGGGCATGGGCTGGTGCCGGTTCGTACGTGGACGGGGGAAGGGGCCGGCGCAGGAGCTGGCCGTGTCCTTCCGGACACTTGGCCCCGGAGCCGTGCGCGTTATCGGGCAGGTCTTGCCCAAACGCCGCGCGGGCTCGGGCAATGGCCCGCGAGGCGCGTTGGGAAGCGCGCCCCCGGGCCGCTAGCCTTACAGCACCGACTGGTAGATGGCGAAGGCGTCATCCTTGGAGACGGGGCGCGGATTGTTCATCAACAGCCGCTCCACCTTCATGGCGTCCACCGCGAGGCGCTCCAGGTCCGCTTCGGCCACGCCCACCTCGGTGAGGCGCTGGGCGAAGGGCATGCGCGCCACCATCTCCTGCATGAAGCCGATGAAGGCATCGGCCGCCGCATATTCGCTGGAGAAGCGCTGGCCCGGCAGCACCACCCCCGCCAGCTCCGCATAGAGCGCGGTGGCGGCCGGTTTGTTGAAGTGCAGCACCGGGGTGAGCACCAGCGCGTTGGACAGGCCGTGGGGTACATGGAAGTGACCGCCGAGCGGATAGGCCAGCGCGTGCACCGCCGCCACTGGGGCATTGGCGAAGGCCATGCCCGCCAGCATGGAGCCCTGCAGCATGGCGGAGCGGGCTTCCACGTCGGCTCCGTCGGCGATCACGCGATCCATGTTGGCCGTGAGCAGGCTCAGGGCCTTTACCGCGAGCGCATCGGAGACGGCATTCTTCTTGTGCTTGCTGGTGTAGGCCTCGATGGCGTGCACCATGGCGTCGATGCCGGTGGCGGCGGTGACAGCCGGCGGCAGGCCGGTGGTCAGGGTCGCGTCCAGCACCGCGATGTCGGGATAGAGCAGGGGGCTCACCACGCCCTTCTTCTCATGGGTCGGGGTGGTGACGATGGAGATGGGCGTCACCTCCGAGCCGGTGCCGGCGGTGGTGGGCACCTGGATCAGCGGCAGGCGTGGCCCGCGCGCGAGGCCGATGCCATAGATCTCGGGCAAAGCCTGTTCCGCGCCCAGCAGCAGGGCGACGAGCTTCGCCGTATCCATGGAGCTACCGCCGCCAATGCCGATGATGGTGTCGGCCCCCGCGGCCTTGGCGGCCGCGACGGTGGCGAGCACCACCTCTTCCGGCGGATCGGCCTGGACGTCGGTGAACACCTCCACCGGCTGGCCGGCGGCGGCGAAAGCCTCAAGAACGGGCGCGATCACGCCGAACTTCACGAGGCCGGCATCGGTCACGATCATCGGCCTCTTTGCGCCGAGCTCCGCCGCGAGGGCGGGCAAGCGCGTGGCGCCGCCGATCTCCTGGATGACGTAAGGGGTGGTTTCGAAGGAGAAGTTCAGGTTCATCGCGAATGCTCTGGAAACGAGGACGGGGGCGGGGTCAGTTGGTGGTGACCACGCCGCGCTCGATGTTGAACACCTGGTCGACGAGATCGGACGAGTGGGTGGCGTCGGATTCCGAGAGGAGCACGCACAGGCCCTCGCTGCGCAGCTTGCCGATCACCTCGGTGAGGCGGCGGGAAAGCACCGGCGCCACGCCCTCGAACGGCTCGTCGAGCAGCAGCAGGCGCCGGGCGGGCATGAGCGCGCGACCCAACGCCACCAGCTTCTGCTGGCCGCCGGAAAGCTGCAGCGCCTTGCGGTCGCGATACTGGGCGATCTCCGGCATCAGCGAATAGATCCACTCCAGCCGGGCGGGGGCATCCTTCAGCTTGTTGGCCCAGGCCGGCATCAGGATGTTCTCTTCCACCGTCAGCGAGGGGATGAGGCGGCGGTCCTCCGGCAGGTAGCTGATGCCCATGCCGGCGCGGGTATGGGCCTCCTTGTCGCCGATGGAGGTGCCGTCGAACACGATGTTCCCGGAAATGGCGGTGAGGCCCATGATGGAGCGGATCAAGGTTGTCTTGCCCGCGCCATTGCGGCCGATGAGGCCGACCATCTTGCCCGAGGGGATTTCCATCGTCACGCCGCGCAGGATCGGGATGCCGGCGATGGAGACGTCGAGATTGGAGATGGCGAGCGTCATGCCACGGAACTCCCCTGCTGCGCGGCGCCCTTCTGGCTGGCGCTCTTGTGGTCGGTGTGCCCGGTGACGAGCTCGCGCACGCGCTCATTCGCCAGCACCGCGTCGGGCGGACCGTCGGCGATGATTTCCCCGCTGTAGAAAGCGAGGATGCGCGAGACGTAGCGGCGCACCACCTCCATGTCGTGCTCCACGAACAGCACGGTGAGGCCGTGATGGCGCACCGCGGCCATCACAGTGTCCATCAGGTCGCCCTTCTCGTCCACGCTCACGCCGGAGGTGGGCTCGTCGAGCAGCAGCATCTTGGGATTACCGATCATCGCCATGGCGATGTCGATGAGCTTGCGCGAGCCCTGGGGCACGGCGGTCACGCGGGCATCGCGATAGCTCGCCACCTTGAACTCGGCGAGGATCTCCTCGGCCTTGGCCACCCGCGCCTTGGTGTGCAGGGGCTTCAGGAAGGAGGGGTGCGGGCTCTCGGCGGCGGCGAGCGCGATCACGAGATTGTCCAGCACCGTCAGTTCCGGGAAGAGCTGGGCCACCTGGAACGAGCGGGCAAGGCCCGCGCGGGTGATGGCGCGCGGGGCGAGGCCCAAAATGGCCTTGCCGTCCATGAAGATCTCGCCGGAGGTGGGCGGCAGATAGCCGGTGACCATGTTGATGAACGTGGTCTTGCCCGCGCCATTGGCGCCGATGACGCCGACGATCTCGCCCTTATCGATCTTGACGTTGAGGTCCTTGGCGGCGGTGACCGCCCCGAACGACTTGTTCAGCTTGCGGGTTTCGAGGATCGGGCTCATGCGCGGGCGCCTCCCGTGCGGGTGTTCGAGGTGGAGGAGGGGGCGGCGGAAACCGGGGCATCCACCCGCGCGCGGGTGAACAGGCTCCACAGGCCCTTGGGCAGGAACACAACGATGCCGAGCAGGGTGAAGCCGAGGATCATCTGCCAGGCATTGGGCAGGAACTCGATGGCATAGGTGCGCACCAGCGAGAACACGATGGCCGCGAGGAACGGCGCGAACACGCTGCCCGTGCCGCCCAGGAGGGCGATGAAGACGAATTCGCCGGAGGTGGTCCAATAGGCCATGTCGGGGTCCACATGGCCGGTGGCCAGCGCCGTGAGGCCGCCGCCCAGCGCCGACACCGCCGCCGCCGCCACATAGTTCGCGTAATTGATCCAGCGCGGGGACAGGCCGAGATATTCGACGCGCACCTCGTTCTCGCGGATCGCCTCGCAGGTCATGCCCACGGAGGAACGGTAGTAGCGGTTGAGGAAGAAGGCCACCGCCGCCGCCGCAATGACGGTGAGCACGAACACCGCGTGGGTGGCCTGCTCGCCGCCGGAAATGGTCTGGCCCAGCAGGGTCCAGCTGTTGACGTTGAAGCCGTCGGTGGAGCCGAGCTCCTGGCTCTTCACCAGCACGCCATAGAGGATCATGGAGAAGGCCAGCGACAGCATCGCGAAATAGATCTCGCGATAGCGGGTCATCAGCAGGCCCAGGATCATGGCGAGCACCACCGCCGCCACCACACCGATGGCGAGCAGGACGAGGCCGGCGGAGATGCCCAGGAACTGGCCACCCATGCCGACCGCATAGCCGCCCACGCAGTAGAACAGGCCTTGGCCGAAGGAGACGAGGCCGGCTTTCATCTGCATCACCACGCCCTGGACGACGAGAGCCTTGGCGAGGGCGACGGTGAGAAGGAAGATCAGCCAGCCGGGGGCCGCGAACAGCCCGCCCAGGAGCAGGACGACCGCAAGGCCGATCAATGCGAGTTCAGTCTTGTCGAGGCGCATGGGTCAGATCTTCCTTGCGAGCGTGCGGCCGAACAGGCCCTGCGGCCGGATGGCCAGCACCAGGGACATGACGCCGTAAATCACGAACAGCTCGAACTGGGGGGCGAAGTGCACGGCGGCGGCGCGGGACAGGCCCAACAGCAGCGCGCCCACGGCGGCGCCCTCGATGGAACCCATGCCGCCAACGACCACCACGGCGAAGGCGAGGACGATCACTTCCACGCCGATGCCCGGCACCACCGAGATGGACGGCGCGGTCAGCGCACCGGCCAGGGCGCCGAGCGTGGTGCCGATGAGAAAGGTGAGGGTGAACATGCGCCGCACGTTCACGCCCATGGCCCGGGCCACTTCCCGGTCATGGATCACGGCGCGCAGGATCTTGCCCAGATTGGTGCGCTCCAGCCACGCCCATAGGGCAACGCCCACGGTGATGGCGATGCCGATCAGCACCAGGTCGTAATTGGAGACCTTCAGCCCGGCGATGGTGGAGCGGCCGAGCGCGGTATAGGGCTGGTAGGCGAAATACGGGTTCACGCCGAACACCAGCTTCATGCCGTCCTCGAGGATCAGCAGCAGGGCGTAGGTGATGATCACCATCAGGATCTCATCGCGCCCATACATGAACTGGAGCAGCCCGCGTTCCACCGCGAGGCCGACCACGAGGCCGGCCACCAGCGCGGCGCCGATGAGGATCAGGAAGCTCATGCCGGCCGATCCCGACCCGTCGGCGAAATACCAGCCGATCGCGGACGCGGCCGTGTAGGCGCCGATGGCATAGAAGGAGCCATGGGCCATGTTGAGAATGCGCATGACGCCGTAGATCACCGTCAGGCCGGCGGCGACCAGGAACAGCCAGGACGCATAGATGGTGCCGTCGATCAACACGGCGAAAAAGCTCAGCATAGGACCGCATCCGTCTTGGGGGACGTCGTCTTGGGAGCGTCGTCTCGGGGGCGAACGGGCCGGCGGCGGGGGAGCCGCCGGCCCTCGGGTCACGGGATCAGTGCCGGTCAGGCGATCCCGATCTGGGAACGGCACGCCGGACGGCGCGCCGTCGCCTGGGTCAGTTGCACTTGGCGCCGGGGAAGCCGGCCTTGATCCAGGCGTCGGAGGTGGTGCCGTCCGGCGGGGTCACGCAGTCACCCGAGAAGGTCATGACGTTCTCGATGGTGGCCTTGCCGGTCTTCGGATCATACTTGTAGGTGCCGTAGGAGATGGGCTGCACGGCCTGGTGGCCATCGGCGCGATCCATCTTCACGGTGCCGGCGACGGACTCGAAGGTGGAGCCCTTGAAGGCGTCGGAGATGGCGTCCGCGGTGGGCACGGTGCCGTTGCCGCCACCGGCCTTCTCGGCCGCCGCCTTCAGGCCGAGAATGGCCTGGGCCATCTTGGTGGCCGGATAGGTGGGGGCCATGGAATAGGTGTCGGTGTAGGACTTCACGAACCAGTCGTTCAGGGCATTCTTGGGGGCGAAGGCGCCGAACGGGCCGCGGGCGCCGATGATGGAGCCGTTGGGGGCCTGGTCCTTGAAGCGGTCGAGGGCGGACTCGCCGCAGGTCAGCACCACGGTGGCGTCGTCCAGCAGGCCGCGGGCATTGGCCTGGAGCACGAAGGCTTCCATGTCGCCGCCCCAGAAGGAGGAGTGCACCACCTCAGGCTTCTTCACCGAGAGCGCCGAGATTTCAGCGCCATACTGGCCCTGGAACACCTTCGGCATCTGGTTCTCGACCACCTTCACCTTCGGCATGGTCTGGGCGATGGCGAGGGTGAAATCGTGCCAGCTGTCCTGGCCCCAGGCATAGTTCTGCTGAATGCCGGCGATCTTGGTGATGTCGGGCTTGGTGGCCGCGAGGTAGCGGGCCGCGCCGATATTGTCGACAGCGGCGTCGAGGCCGGTGCGGAAGCTGTACTTAGGCTTCGTGTCCTCCGAGAACAGGCGCGAGGTGCCGCAATCATAGAACACGGTGAGCGCCTTCAGCTCTTCCGCGACCGGGGCGATGGCAAGGCAGTCGCCCGAGGAGATGTAGCCCACCACGGCGTCCACCTTCTGGCGCTGCACCAGGTTGCGGAACTCTTCCACCTGCTTGGTGGCGCCGCCGGCCTCGTCGATGATGACGGCCTCGATCTCGGCGCCGTTGATGCCCTTGGAGGCGTAGGGGGCGGGCAGGGCACCCTTGTTCAGGCCTTCCACGATGACCTTGGCGGCATTGGCGGAGGGAATGCCGAACGGGCCGGCGGCCGGGCCGGACAGGAAGGTGACGATGCCGACGCGGAACTTGCCGTTCTCAGCCGCCTGGGCGACGCCCGCCAGCATGGTGGAGGCGAGGGCGGCGGCGGCGACACCCGCCGCGATGCGACCGGCGACGCGCGTGGTCGTGGATTGGGCGTTCTTCACTTGAGGTTCTCCCTTTTGAACCGGATTGTCATTGGGTGGGGCTGTCGGCCCCATGGCGAGCGGCGGCGCGGCGGGCGCGCACGAGGTCGGGCGGCGGGCGCAGGTCCTCGGCCGAATAGGCGCGGATGTTGCCCAGCATGGCCTTGGCGGGGGGGAAGTGGTCGTTGGGAACTGGGGTGCCCACGGCCTGCGCCTGCAGGATCTGGTGGGTGAGCGGATCGATGGCGGAGGCATAGCCCTCCGGATCTTCCGGCAGCTTCAGGCGCATGCCTTCGAGCGCATTGATCAGGGCGGTGTCGTCAGTGGCGTTGCCCACCTCGGCCACTGCCTTCGCGATCGCCACCATGCCGGTGTATGCCCCCTCCGCCGCATAGGTGGGATAGCGCCCCACCATGGACCGGAAGCCCTCCACGAAATGGCGGTTCTCTTCCGTTTGCGGCCAGTTGTTGTGGTGGCGGGCGGAGAGGATGAGGCCGGGCGGCGGCTGGGCGCCCAGCTGCACCAGCACGTCGTAATTGGCGCCGGTGTCGAAGTTCGCGACCCGCATCTGGGAGAACAGGTCGGTGGCCTGCGCCTGCTTCAGGAAGGCCAGGAAGTCGCCGCCCCACAGCGCCGTCACCACGATATCCGGCTTCAGGTCCTTCAGGGCCTGGATGTAGGAGGAGTAATCGGGCTCGTAGAGCTTGGGCCACAGCTCCGCCACCACCTCGTATTTCATGCCCAGCCGGTCCATGGACGCCAAAAGGTCGTCGCGGGAGACGTGGCCGTATTCGTAATCGGGATTGAGGATGGCGATGCGCTGCCACGGCTCCTTGGCGCGGATGTCGCGCAGATAGCGCGCGCCGGCCGCGTTGGAGGTCCAGCTGTCGTTGGAAACGCGGAAATAATGGGGATGCTCCGCCTCGATGGTGAGGCGGGAGGAGGCGTGGTCGGTGCCGATGAGGATGATGTTGCGCCGCCGCGCCACGTCGCTCACCGCCTGCGCCACGCCGGAAGAGACCATGCCGCACAGGAAGTTCACATGGTCCTTGTCGATGAAGTTCTCAGCCAGTCGCAGGCCGTAGGAGGCCTTCGAAAGCGCATCGTCGACGATCACCCGCAGGCGCGGACCGGGCTTTCCCGTCACCCGCCCATCGGCGATGTCCTTCAGGGCGAGGCGGATGCCCTGCACGCTGTCTTCGCCGTAAATGGCCGCGCGGCCGGTCATGGGATAGATGCAGCCCACCACCGCGTCCGCTTCCTTGGGAGAGGCGCCGAGCTCGATGCGCTCCGCGTGGGCGGCAAGGCTGGCGCCCATCAACAGGCAGCCGGCGAGCGCGAGGCGCTTCAGCGCGCTTCGCATCCCTCGGTACACCGGATGATGACCCAGCTTCCGCGTCTCCACGGCTCCATCCTCCCTTTCGAGCGCTCGCTCGTTTCATTTTTGTTAGGGAGGGAACAGCAAAGGCCGTGCCAGAAGGAGGCGGGCGCGTAGCGGCTTGCAGAGCCTTGCGATTTTCGCAGGGGCGATGATCGGCGCGCGCAGGGCTGAGCGGAAAGCGCTCCCCTGAGCGGCGCTCATGAGCGCTTTCCGCTCAGGGCCGCTCAAGATGAGCGGGCGGAGCGGGCCCGCTCAGAGGCCCAGGCGCTGGAGCCGGCGCTTCAAGGCGTGGCGGGAGATGCCCAGGGTCTCCGCCGCCCGCCCCTTATGGCCGCTGGAGCGGCTGAGCGCTTCCAGCAGCAGCTGGCGTTCGGCGTGGTCCATCTGGTCGTCGATGGTCACGGTGGGGAGGGCTTCCGGCTCGCTCTGGGGCGCCGCCGGATGGGGCAGGGCGCCGCGCAGCTCCTGGGGCAGTACGCCGGGGGTGATGGTCTCGCCGGGATAGAGAATGGTGAGCCGCTCGATCAGGTTTTTCAGCTCGCGCACATTGCCGGGCCAGGGGTGGGCCTGGAGCAGGGCGGCCGCCTCGGGCGCGAAGGAAATGCGCGCGCATCCCTCCTGGTGGGCATAGCGGGCGGCGAAATGGTCGGCCAGCACCAGCGCATCGCCCGCCCGCTCGCGTAGGGCGGGCACCGCCACGTTGATGACGTTGAGCCGGTAATAGAGATCCTCGCGGAACTGGCCCTCGCGGACCAGCGCCGCAAGATCGCGATTGGTGGCGGCCACCACGCGCACATTGCCGGTGTGGACGCTGCCCGCGCCCACTGGGCGATAGGTGCCATCCTCGAGGAAATGCAGCAGCTTGGCCTGCAGGGCCAACGGCACCTCGCCGATTTCGTCGAGGAAGAGCGTGCCGCCCTCCGCCACCGCCACAAGGCCGGTGCGCTTCTGGTGGGCGCCCGTATAGGCGCCCTTCTCGGCGCCGAACAGCTCAGCCTCGATGAGCTGCTCCGGCAGGGCGGCGCAGTTCACCTCCACGAAGGGCTGGTCGGCGCGGCGGCTGCCGGAATGGATGGCGCGGGCCACCAGCGCCTTGCCGGTTCCCGACTCGCCATGGATGAGGATGCGCGAGGTGCCGCTGCCCGCCACCCGCTCCACGGCCTCCCGCAGCGCCACCATGGCCGGGCTGGCGCCGATGAGGCTCGCGGTGGAGAGCTGGCGGCTGCGGTGGTACTCGATCTCCTCATGCATGCGCCGCCGGTCGAGGGCCTGGCGGATGCAGTGGATCAGCTCGTCGAGCTCGAACGGCTTGGTGAGATAGTCCACCGCCCCGGCCTTCACTGCCTGCACGGCGGCGCGGGTGTCGCCATGGGCAGAAATCATGATGACGGGCAGATCGGGGGAGAGGGCCTTCAGCCGTGCCAGGGTCTCCATGCCGTCCACCTCGGGCATGCGCAGGTCCACCAGGGCAAGGTGGATCTCGCTGGCGCGCACCGCGTCGAGGGCGGCGGCGCAGCTGTTCACGCCCGTGGGCTTCAGCCCTTCCTTCTTCAGGGCGTAGACCAGGGAGCGCACGAAGGGCGCTTCGTCGTCCACCACCAGAATGGATGCGGCCTGCATGGCTTGGCGTTCCTCCTCAGGCCCCTTCGCGGGTCGGGTCCGCCGCTGGGAAGCTCAGCGAAATCAGCGTTCCAACCCCGAGGGTGCTCTCGATATTCATTGTGCCTTCATTGGCTTGCACCATCTGCTCGCTGATGGTGAGGCCGAGCCCCGATCCCGTCGGCTTCGTGGTGAAGAAGGGGTCGGTGACGCGGGCGATGTCCGCCCTGGCGATGCCGTGACCGTCATCGGCGATCTCGATGACGGTGCGCTCCCCCTCCCGGCGCGAGCGGAAGGTGACTGTGCCACCGCGGGCGCAGGCCTGGATGGCGTTCAGGCCCAGATTCACGAGGATCTGTTGCATGTGATCCTCGTCCGCCAGCAGGCCGACGCTGGAATCCCCGGTGGAGGCCAGGTGCACGCCGTGCTCGGCGGCCACCGGCTTCAGCAGAGTGGCGGTGCGGCGCAGCAGCTCGCGCACCGCCTGCGGGCCGCGGGCGGCGGGGTGGGGACGGCCATAGGTGAGTAGGTCGTTCACCACCCGGTTGAGGCGGTCCACCTCCGCTTCCAGGTCGATGAGCAGCTCGCGGCGGTCCTCGTCCGGCTCGTCGCGGCTCAGGCTCTGCACGGTGGTCTTCATGGTGGCGAGGGGGTTTCTCACCTCGTGGGCGACCCCGGTGGCGAACTGGCCCAGCACCGCCATCTTCTCCGTGTGCACGGTGCGGTCGATCATCTCCTTCACCCGCTCCGCCATGGTGTTGAAGGCGGAGGAGAGGGCGTTGATCTCATCGGCTTGGCGGGTCATGGGCAGGCGATAGGTGAGGTTGCCGCTCGCCACCGCGTTCGCGCCCTCCACCAGCAGGTCCACGCGTCGGCGCATGCGCAGGCCCAGATGGACGAACAGCGCCACCACCACGATCATCACCAGCGCGCCGCCCACATAGAGCCAGCTCCGCGCCGAGCGCAGCGACGAGATCAGGTCGGGCGAGCGGCGGTCGCGCATCAGTCGCCAGCCCGGCAGCACCTCCGGCCCCGGCGCCAGCTCGCGCGCGTCGGTGATGGGGCGGCCGGTGGCGTCGAGGATGGCGCCTGAGGGGGTGGACAGGAGCAGCCGCACGATGGCGCTGGTGTTGGATTTGTCGAGCTGCTCCGTCATCGAGGCGAGGCGCACGTGCAGGGCGACGCTGCCGCCGGTGCCGTTGGCGCTCTCGCGCATGGGCCGGCGCAGCAGAATCCACCCCGCGCGGCCCGGCTCCGGCAGCGTGGGGCCGATGATCTCCACCCCGTCCTTCACCACCAGCGGCAGCCCGGCGATGGACCAGCCCTTGGTGGTCCAATAAGGCGGGCCGGAGGCCGCCTGGCCGGCAATGGCATATCTGAGCTTGTCGTGGGCGTCGAAGAACAGGATGCCGTAAAGGTCCGGAACGTCGGCTTCCAGCCGCAGCAGCGCGGCAATGTCGGCGGTGGCCGGCCCCTCGGGATTGGCGAGGAAGGCGTTGAGGCCCGGATAGTTGGAAATCTTGGCGAGCTGGTACTGCATGGTTTCCAGGAAGGCGGCCATGCGATTGGCGGTGGCGGCCTCCTGCGCCGATTGGCGCTCGCCCACCAGTGTGGTTTCCAGTTCCTTGGTGAAGCGGTCATAGAGCGCGCCCACGCTGACCAGGGCCACCGCGAAGATGGTCACCGTCACCACCACATAGCGGCCCACCACGCTGGACAGGCGCGGATATTGGCCGCGAAACAGGCGGCGCAGGCGTCGGGAGCCGCCAAAAGCGGGGCCGGCTGGCATGGGGTGCGGATCTTCGATGGACAAGATGGCGAGCACCTAACCACAGGTTCCGCCAAATCCAAAAGCGATGAAAGGGGCGCGGGTGTCGAGATGGTGGTGCAACCATGCGCGGCCACCTTTGCGAGCCTCCGGGCCCGGGGCCACGCGGGGCTGCGGGAGTGTCGGTTCGGGCTCAAGGCGGAGATGGTTATTTTCAGCCTGGGCATGCGAGGGTCGTGGGCAACGGCGCGGCTGCCCCATTGGCGCCGTGTTCGCGGGGTGGTGTCGCAGCGTCCGCAACCGGTGCGGACGGCTGCCTTCGAGGTTCAGGATGCTTTCGCCCCTCCGTGTCGCCGCTGCTCTCGCCTTTGTCAGCCTTGCTGCTCCGGCGGCCTTCGCGGCCTCCATCACCGTCACGGGACAGGCGAAGGTTTCGGCCGAGCCCGATTCGGCGATCTTTTCCACCGGCGTGATGACGTCGGGCAAGACCGCGGCGGATGCCGTCAGCGCCAATTCCAAGGCCGTGACCGCCTTGATCGAGGCCATCAAGGCCGCCGGCGTAGAGGCGCGCGACATCGCCACCTCCAATTTCTCGCTGCAGCCGCAATATGCCAGTTCGAACTCGGCCAAGGAGGCGCCGCGGGTCGTGGGCTTCGAGGTGCGCAACAGCGTGCGCATCACCGTGCGCGATCTGGCGACGCTGGGGCCGCTGCTGGACAAGATGGTGGAGGCTGGCGCCAACCAGGCTTCGGGCCTCGCCTTCACTTTGTCCAACCGGGCCAAGGTGGAGCAGGACGCGCGCGTGGCGGCCGTGAAGGATGCCATGGAGCAGGCCAAGGTGGTGGCCGATGCCGCCGGGCTGCGGCTGGTGCGCATCGTCTCCATCCAGCCGGAGGCCGACGGCTCCGGCCCCATCATGCCCGCGCCCATGCTGATGAAGGCGGAAGCGCGCATGGCGGTGCCGGTGGAGGCTGGCGAGGTTGAAGTGCGCGGCCGCGCCACCATCGTCTACGACGCCGAGCCCCAATGATGCCCAGCGGCCGACTTCCCCTGAAGCGCGGCTGTGATAGATCAGGGACTCTGACTGATCTTTGATCATGCTCGCGGGGTGCGCCACGGCGCTGCACCCCGCGGCTTTCGGGACCCGAGGCGGATCGCTGATGTCTGTGGTTGGCAATGGACACCCGGGGCGGCGGGTGCAATATGCCGCTCTACCCTACCGTGTGCGCGCGGATGGGGAAGTGCAGATCCGCCTCATCACCTCGCGTGAGACGCGGCGCTGGGTTATTCCCAAGGGGTGGCCCATCAAGGGGCTGTCGCCGGCCAAGACGGCGGCGCGAGAGGCCTATGAGGAAGCCGGGCTGATGGGGTCCATCGCCCGCGAGGCCATCGGCATCTACACCTATGAGAAGAATCTCGGCCTGCGCTCGGTCCTGTGCGATGTCATGGTGTTCCCGCTCAAGGTGAAGCGGCATCTGCACAAATGGCCCGAGCGCTCGCAGCGCTACGGCTTCTGGTTCTCCATCGATACCGCCGCCGCCGCCGTGCAGGAGGAGGATCTGAAATGGCTGATCCTCGCCTTTGGCGACCAGATGGCCGCGCGGCGGGCGGCCAAGCTGAAGGCCGCGGCATCCGCCGATGGCGCAGGCAAGCAGAAGGCTGTCAAGGGCGAGGGCAAGGCCAAGACGAAGCACGTCGGTGAAGCCGCGCTGCTGGCCCCCGCGCTGCCCGTGGTGGCCCCGGACGCAAACGCTCTCAGTGAGGAGCCGCCCAAGCGCGGCGCAAAGGGCCAGACCAAGACGCGGGCGAAGTCACGCGCGAAGGAAGCCTCCAAGCGCTCGGACGAGCTGGAGCCGGCTCTTGCGCCGCAGGCCGAGGCGCCCGCCAAGGCTTTAGCCACGCCCAAAACTCAGCCCGCCAGCGCGGTCAAGCCCAAGAGCGCGGCCAAGCCCAAGAGTGAGGTCAAGCCCAAGAGCGCGGCCAAGGCCAAGAGTGCGGGTAAGGCCAAGAGTGCGGGTAAGGCGGAGGGCAAGCCTCAAGATTCGGCAAAGAGTGCGGGGGGCGCCAAGACCAAGGACGCGGTGGCTGAGGACCGTGTCGTGCCACCGCAAGCCCCTGTGGCCGAGACGGCGGCCAAGCGCGCGAGCGCCCCGGCGGGCGGTGCCAAGGGCGTCGCCACGACGCCGCTGGCCCGGGCGAAGCCGGCTCTCAAGCCCCAGGCTTCATCCCGGCCGAAGTCCCCGGCGAAGGTTCAGGCCAAGCCCAAGGCTCTGCCCCCAATCGCATCCAAAGCTGCGGTGACGGCCAAGGCCCCGGCGGCGTCGCCGATCGCGGTCAAGCCGGAAGCCAAGCCCGTCGCCAAGCTCAGGCCCGTTGCCAAAAGCAAGCCCATCGCCAAGCCGAAACCTGCGCCCAGGGCTGAGATCAAGGCAAGTCCTGTGGTCAAGGCAGCTCCCGCGAGCCGGGCGAAGCCGGCGGCCGCGGGGGGTGCGGTTCCGTCCAGGGCGAGCAGGCCAGCCAAATCCGGGCCATCGCTGGAGGCGACCGGCGGTCTGACTCAGGGCCCGATGGCGCCGACGCCCAAGGCGGGAAAGCCCGCATCCTCGACCAACAGGACGTCGCCCGACGGCACGGGGGCGCAGGAGGCTCTTGCGACCAGCAAGGCCGCGAAGCGCAAGGGTGGTACCGGTGACGCGAAGAAGGCCGCCTCGACGAAAGCGGCCGGGGCCAAGGCTGAGAGCCTCGAAAGGGGAGCCCAACCCGCAAGCTCCAAGCCTTCGAGAAAGGCTGGCAAGAAATCGAAATAGGTGGCGGCCGCGCTGTCTGGTGGCGTGCGGCCGCGAGCATGTTCCCATGTCGCGGTCTTGAGGAAATGCTGCCGTCGATTGAGTTGACGGGCTTTTTCACGCGGGGGGAGCGGCTTTGCTCGACACCGGCCGGGCCCTCCCGCCTCAGGCGCCCCCTGGTGCCGAGAGCCGGTGGGAGCGGGCCAGATCTCGATGATGTCACTGGCTCCGTAGGGGGATTTCATGCTGTGTGCGGTGTTTGGCAAGCGGGCGCGAAGAGGGTAAGAGGCGCGCAGGGCGATCACAGCCGTCGGCCGCCCCGTCGCGAGGGAACGCCATCCGGGATGAATGATGACGAGGGACGTTATCGGTGACCGTGAAGACAGATCTCGATAACGGGTGGAGCAGGCGCGGGCTGATACGCTGTGCCGTGCTGCTGGCGGGCACCGCCGCCGCTTTCGCCGTGCCACGGCCCGCCTGCGCCAAGGACCCCATCGCTGTTCTGGCCGCGACTGGCCGCCCCGGCATCGGCACGCTGGAAGCCATCGCCGGCGGCGTGAAGGTCGAGCGCGACGGCGTACCCCTGCCGGTGGCGCAGGGAGATGCGCTGATCGTCGGCGATACGGTGTTGACCGAAGGCACGGGCCGCGCGCTGCTGCAGCTCGGCAATGCCACTCAGCTTCGCCTGGGGGGCGACACGCAATTGCGCATCGATCATTTCACCCCCGGCGGCGAGGCGGCCCTGACCCTGCGCGACGGCGCCATGCTCTACACCCGCTCCGCACGCGGCCAGCAGCCTCCGCTGAGCGTCACCGCCCCGTTTGGAGAGGTGGCGGGCCGGGCCGGGCGCCTGTTCGTGGGCCGGGTGGAAGGGCAATATGGCGTGGCGCTGATGCGCGGCAGCGTGAAGGTGGAGGCCGGCGGCGACGCGCTGAACCTGGAGCCGGGCGACGCTGTCGACATTCCGCGCAACGGCGTGATGCCCGCCGTGCGCCAGCCCTGGAGCGAGGCGCGCATCCGCCTGGCCCTGTCGCTGGTGGAATAGCCGTCAGCCGGTGAGCATCTCGATGCGGGCGGTGGCACGACGGATGCGCCCGGCGAGCAGCAAAGCAAGATTGCGGACGATCCGTTCCCCCGCTCGCGGGTGCGTCTCCTGGAAGGCGCGGAAGTCGTCCATGGAAAGTTCCATGCACACCACTTCCCCGTCGCTGCGCACGCTGACCGTGCGCGGCTGCTCGATGAGCGCGAGTTCGCCGAAAGCCATGCCGGGGATGAGGGTGTCGATGCGTGTGCCACGGCTGTCGCGGGCGCTCACCACGCCCCGCAGCAGGAAGTAGATCCGGGTCGGCGCTTCATCGAGCGGCATGATCTCGGTGCCGGCGGCATAGACGGACCGGCGGCACAGGCGGGTGAGCTCCGCCAGTTCCTGCGGCGCAAGGCCGATGAGCAGAGCCTGGCGCGCCAGATCGAAGTCCGCGGCGCGCTCATGGAAGCCCCCGTGGCGATAGATGATCTGGTCTTCCGCCCATTCCACCGCCGCCTCATAGGTGGGGAAGATGCGCACCTGGGCGCCTTCGTTCTTCAACGCCCACACCCGCGGTTCCACCGGCGCGCCGGGGCTGACGCCGGCCACCACCGTGGTGGTCGTGGCAGGGAGCTGGGTTTTCAGCATGCCCAGCAGAAGCGCCATGGCCGCATCGGTGATGGTGGTGACGCGATGCAGGTTGAGAATGAGGAATTCCGGCACCATCCCCGGATCGGCGAGGCGCCGACTCACATAATCCATGCTGGCGAAGGAGAGCTTGCCGGCCAGCTCCAGCACGCGAATGGCGCCGGGGCAGGCGGCCAGGATCTCATCCTCCCGCTGCTGGCGCCCGGGCTTGGCCGGCACGGTGTGGAAATCATAGTCCGCGAGCACGCAGGCGCGCACATCGTCCCGCCGCGAGAGCATGTGCAGGTCGAAGGCCTCGGCGATCATCTCGCAGGTGCGGATGCCGCGCACGCTGTTGCCGTGCTGATCGAGGCGGGGCGAGAAGGTGCCGAGCCCGAGCTGCGCCGGCAGGGCCGCCAGGATGCCGCCGCCCACCCCGCTCTTGGCCGGCACGCCCACCCGGTAGATCCACTCGCCGGCATAGTCGTACATGCCCGAGGAGCTCATCACGGCGAGGGTGCGGGCGATGGCATAGGAGGAGGCCACCGCCTCCCCCGTTACCGGATTGACCCCGTGATTGGCGAAGGTCGCGCCCATGATGGCGAGGTCGCGCGCTGTGACCAGCAGCGAGCACTGGCGGAAGTAGACATCGAGCACATCATCGACCGTGCCGCGGATGCCGCCATAGTTGCGCAGCAGATAGGCGATGGCGCGGTTGCGGTCGCCGGTGGCGCGCTCGGACAGGAAAACCGCCTGGTCCATCTCCAGCGTGCGCCCGGCGAAGCGGCCGAGGGTGGCGGCGATCAGGCCGAAGGCATCCTCGCCCATGGCGTCGGCGATCAGGCCGCTGCAGGCGATGGCGCCGGCATTCACCATGGCATTGAAGGGGCGGTTGTCAGTGGTGAGGCGGATGGAGTTGAAGGCGTCGCCCGAGGGCTCGACGCCGATGGCCGCCTCCACCTGATCGGCCCCCAGGGTGTCCAGCGCGAGAGCGTACACCATCGCCTTCGAGATCGACTGGATGGTGAAGGGCACCATGGTGTCGCCGGTCTCGTAGACATGCCCGTCAATGGTGGCGAGGGCGATGCCGAACTGGTCCGGATCCGCCTTGGCCAGCTCGGGAATGTAGCTGGGCACCGCACCGTCCTTTAGGGCGGCGAGGCTGTCATGGGTGTCGATCAGAAATCGAAGCAGGGGGGTCTGGAGCACGGCAATCCGAAGGGCGGCACGGGTGGACACGGTCCGCTGCCAGCGGGCCACTGGAAGCATCAGCTGAATTCAACCGGAATGCCTGCCGCTCCGCACCATGAAAATGCTTCAGATCGACAATTTATACCGTCGCTTGCCCCCGTGGCCGACGCGCGACGGATTTTTGGGAGGGGATGAGCGCTCTTCGCCCGCGTCACGTCACCTGTCGTTTGGCGAGCTTTCGGGCCAGGGTCCGGCGGTGCATGCCCAGGCGGCGGGCCGTCTCTGAGACGTTGAATCCGGTTTCCGCCAGCGTTTCGTGGATGCGCTCCCATTCCAGGGTCTTCAGGGAGCTCTGGCGGGCGCTGAGCGGCACATCGGGGTCGCCCTCCACGCGGCCGAAGGCGGCCTCGATGTCATCGGCATTGGAGGGCTTGGCCAGATAGTGGCAGGCGCCGAGCTTGATGGCCTCCACGGCGGTGGCGATGCTGGCGAAGCCGGTGAGCACCACGATCCGCATGCGCGCATCCAGCTCGTGCAGCCGGCGCACGCAGTCGAGTCCCGAGGCGCCGGAGGTGCCGGACAGCTTCAGGTCCACCACCGCAAAGCCGGGGTGGAAGGTCTCCAGCAGCGGGTCGAGATCCTCGGGGCGCAGGCACACGCGCACCTTGTAGCCGCGCCGCTCCAGGGAGCGCTGGAGGGCGCGGGCGAAAGCGCCGTCATCCTCCACCACCAGAAGGTTCTTCACCGGCGCGGTGGTGGCGGGAGTTTCAGGGGCGTTTTCGGCCTCAGGCGGCATCGGTCACCTCCGGTGCCGGTCCGCGCGGCGGCGTTTGGGCAGCGATGACGGCGAGCGCGCGCACCGGCAGCTTCAGCTCCACCCGTGCGCCCCCCTCCGTCTGGTTGCTGGCATGGATGGCGCCGCCCAGCTTACGCAGCACATTCACCGCCAGGAACAGGCCGAGCCCGCGACCGGGCCCCGCCTTGCTGGACTGATAGGGCGTGCCGAAGCGGGCGAGCGCCGCCTCGGAAAACCCCGGCCCGTCATCGGTGACACGCACCACCAGATCGTCCCCTTCGAGCAGAGCTTCGATGCCCACCTTCGCGCGCGAGGCTTCCAGCGCATTGTCGAACACATTGAAGAGGGCTTGCTCGATGACGCTGTCGCTGGCGATCTCCACCTGGGAATCGAGGGCATTGCGATAGTCGAGCGCGGGCGGGCGGCGGCTGTCGGTCCAACGTTCCACCATGTCGTCGACGAATGTGGAAAGGGTGCAGCGGCGGGCATCCTCGCCCCGCGTCTCGCCGGCGGCGATGAGGATGTGAGAGACGATGGTCTTGCAGCGCGCCAGGGCCGCCTGCATCTCGTCCAGCTCCTCGGTCAGTTCCGCGTCGTCGCGGAACTTCGGCATGTGGCGCCAGTCATTGAGGATCACAGCCAGGGTGGAGAGCGGCGTGCCCAGCTCATGGGCCGCGCCGGAGGCGAGCAGGCCCATGCGCACCACGTGCTCTTCCTCCGCCGCGCGCTGGCGCAGCTCCGCCAGGCGCGCATCGCGCCGGCGCAGGTTCTGGTTGATGCGGGTGACGAACAGCACCACCAGTGCCGAGGCCAGCAGGAAGCACAGGAACATGCCCTGGGTGTGGAGGTCCGTGACCAGCTCGCCGGAATGGAAGCCGGGCATGGGCAGCGGCCGATAGAACCACATGAGCGCGACAAAGCACGCGCTCGCCACCCCCACGATGACCCAGGTGGCCCGCGGCGAAAGCAGGACCGCGCCCAGGATCACCTGGAGCAGGTACAGCGAAATGAAGGGGTTGGTGGCCCCGCCGCTGAGATAGAGCTGGATGGTGAGGGCCGCCACGTCCGCCAGCAGCTCCGCGCACAGCTCGACATCGCTCACCTGTCGCGGGCAGGTGCAGCGGCGGATGGAGATGAGGTTCAGCCCCATCAGCAGCAGAATGACGAGGCCCATCTCCATGACCGGCAGCGCGATGCCCAGCCACAGCTGCACAACGGCGATGGCGAGCACCTGGCCCGCCACCGCCACCCAGCGCAGGGTGATCAGCAGCCGCAGGTTCCGGCAACTGGCATCGGCATCGGTGGCCGGATCGCTCATCGCCGGCCACCTCGCGGACTGGAAGGGCGGGCAGGGGGCGCGGCATGGCCCGGCCAAAGGCGGGATAAAGGCAAGCCTGACATCATGTCCAATGATCGTGACGGAAGGGCATGGTCGGGGTCAAGGCGCGCGATGACCCGATAACCCGGCGCACCCAACGGGCACGGCGCCGGTGGAGGCCGGCGCCGTCTGGTGTTGCATGTGCCGCGGGCCGCGGGGGCCCAGCCGGCGCGGGGTCAGGCCTTGCGGCGCTCGGCCTCGGCGCGGGCGCGGTCATCCATCAGCTCATACCACATGGCGTTGAGCACGGCGAAGGCGGCGGCCAGAGGCAGGCCGAGCAACCAGGCGAAATACCACATAGCGTCTCTCCTTCCTCAGTAAGCGTGGCCGGAGCCGTCGGCGATGGACCCCTGGTCCACCTTCCCCCACAGCACCTTGTAGACGAAGCTCGTATAGGCCACGACGATGGGCACGAACACCAGGGCCACGATCAGCATGATGAACAGCGTCATGTGGCTGGAGGACGAGTCCCACACGGTCAGGCTCGAGCGCGGGTCCACGGTGGAGGGCAGGATGATGGGGAACATGGAGAGCCCCACCGTCGAGATGATGCCGAAGATGGACAGCGAGCTCATGAGCAGCGCGCCGATCTCCGAGCGGGCCCGGAACAGCACGAAGGCCAAAGCCGCCCCGGCGAGGCCGAGCACGGGGCCCGCGATCATCCAGGGATGGGCCGCATAATTGGCGAACCAGACATGCGGCGCCACTTCCACCGTCTTGGCCAGCGGGTTGGAGGGCCCATCGACCACGAACGCGCTGGTGATGCGGTAACCGTTGATGCCGGCATAGAGCCAGACGCCGCCCAGCACGAACAGCACGATGGTGACGAGCGCCGCCATGGAGCCCACGGCGCGGGAGCGCTCGGCCACCGGCCCCTCGGTCTTCAGCACCAGCCAGGCGGCGCCGTGCATCACCAGCATGGCCACGGAGACGAGGCCGGCCAGGATGCCATAGGGGTTCAGAAGCTCGAACAGCGTGGTGCCATCATAGAAGATGCGCAGCTCGTCGTTGAAGTGGAAGGGCACGCCCTGGAGCACATTGCCCACGGCCACGCCCATCACCAGCGCCGGCACGAAGCCGCCGATGAACAGCGCCCAGTCCCAGGCCGACCGCCAAGCGGCGCTCTCCCGCTTCGAGCGATACTTGAAGCCCACGGGCCGCAAGATCAGCGCGAACAGGATTGCGAACATGGCGAGGTAGAAGCCGGAGAAGGACACGGCATAAAGCGCCGGCCAGGCGGCGAAGATGGCGCCGCCGCCGAGGATCAGCCACACCTGGTTGCCTTCCCAGACCGGGCCGACCGCGTTGATGACCACCCGGCGCTCAATGTCCGTCTTGGCCACGAAGGGCAGCAGCATGCCGGTGCCGAGGTCGAACCCGTCCATCAGCGCGAAGCCGATGAGCAGCACGCCGAGCAGCAGCCACCAGATGACGCGGAGCGTGTCGTAATCGATGAGTGTGTGAAGGATCATGACCTTACTCCGCACCAGCGAAGGCGTGGGGAATGAGCTCGGCTTCCGGCCCTTCGTCCGGCTCCGGGCCCTTGCGGATGGCGCGGACCATCAGCGTCATCTCGATGATGAACAGCACCGAATAGATGGTCACGAAGCCCACCAGGGTCGCGAGCACCGTGGTGGCGCCGAGGCTGGAGACGCCGGCCACGGTGGGCAGCACGCCTTCGATGTTCCAGGGCTGACGTCCCACTTCTGCCACCACCCAGCCGAGCTCGGCCGCCAGCCACGGCAGCGGGATCACCAGCACCGCGAGCCGCAGCAGCAGCGGGTAGCGGTCCAGCTTCCGGCGGGCGGAGAGCACGAAGAAGGTGGCGAGGAACAGGATGAAGAAGAAGCCCAGCCCCACCATGAGGCGGAACGACCAGAACAGGGTCGGCACACTCGGCACCGTATCCCAGGCCGCCTGCTTGATCTGCTCGGCCGTCGCCTGGCGCGGATCATTCACATAGCGCTTCAGCAGCAGGGCATAGCCAAGATCGTGGCCGTTTTCCTCGAAGGTCTGCTGGGCAGCCGGGGGAATGGCGGCACTGTTGCCGGCGGCGCGGATCTGCTGCAGGGCGTCGAACGCCTTGATGCCGTTGTGAATGCGCCCTTCCGCCTTGCCCACCAGCTCCTCGATGCCGGGGATCTGGGTGTCGAGCGAGCGGGTGGCGATGAGGCCCAGCGCCCACGGGATCCGCACGGCGAAGTGGGTCTCGCGTTCGCTCTGGCTCGGCAGGCCGATCAGGGTGAAGGCGGCGGGGGCGGGCTCGGTCTCCCACATGCCCTCGATGGCGGCGAGCTTCATCTTCTGGTGCTCGGTGGCCAGATAGCCGCTCTCATCGCCCAGCACCACCACCGACAGGGAGGCGGCAAGGCCGAAGGAGGCGGCGACCGTCATGGAGCGCTTGGCCAGATCCGTGTTGCGGCCCTTCAGCAGGTACCAGGCCGAGACGCCGAGCACGAAGATGGAGGCGGTCACATAGCCCGCCGACACCGTATGCACGAACTTGGCCTGCGCCACGGGGTTCATCACCACATCGAAGAAGTTCGACACTTCCATGCGCATGGTCTGCGGATTGAAGACCGCGCCGACGGGATTTTGCATCCAGCCATTGGCCACCAGGATCCACAGCGCCGACAGGTTCGAGCCGATGGCCACGCACCAGGTGGCGATGAGGTGGCCCACCTTCGACAGCTTGTCCCAGCCGAAGAAGAACAGGCCGACGAAGGTCGCCTCCAGGAAGAAGGCCATCAGGCCCTCAATGGCCAGCGGGGCGCCAAAGATGTCGCCCACATAAAGGCTGTAATAGCTCCAGTTCATGCCGAACTGGAATTCCATGACAAGGCCGGTGGCGACGCCGACGACAAAGTTGATGCCGAACAGCGTGCCCCAGAACTTGGTCATCTGGCGCCAGATGGTTCGGCCGGTCATCACATAGACCGTCTCCATGATGGCGAGCAGCACGGAGAGGCCCAGCGTGAGGGGCACGAACAGGAAGTGATAAAGGGCGGTCATCGCGAACTGCAGTCGCGAGAGGTCGAGTGTGTCGAGGGCCATGAGGTCTATCGGGCGGATCCCGCCTCCTTTCGATGGGTGGCACGCCGGTCGAAATCGCCGGGGCCGGCGATGGACAGACGCCGGAGGCGCTCCATCGCGATGAGGGTCGCAGGCGCGCCCGCCCGCCGGCCGGCGCCTGGGGCGCGGTGCGGCATGGGGTGGGGCGCCGAAAGCTGGTGTTGTCCTGAAAGCGGGACGAACGCGGCGGGTGTCGAACCGGTTCGTGTCATGGATGGTGCCTTGGAATGTCCCTGCGCTGGCCGAATTCAAGCCATGGGGCGTTCTCGCGCCGCCTCATGCGAGGGCGCGAGTGGACAAACTGTCCAAGGCCGTGCGCCCCACCCGCGCCCCGTGGTGCGCGGCGCGCCACGAAATCGCCGTGACAGCAACATGTTCCGGCGGGGCGATGCGCGGCGCCCGGGTCCGATGTTGGACCAAACGCCGCGGCGCCGCGGATGGGGGAAAACCTCTCCGGTGGACCCGGGAAGGCGGCCGAAAGCATGCCGGGCGCATCCCCCGGCGCTCGCGCTCCAAAGCGGGCAATGACCGGCCTTGGGGGCCCGCCAGTGCGGTTGCGCCGCGTGCTCCGGAGCCTTTCCGAGCGCCGGGGAGCCGGCGCGCGTAAATGGGGAATCGCGCCAAGGCAAAGGGATGGCCCCGTTCGCCGTTGCGGCGGACACCCGGGCGAATCTAGGGGCTGCGGCTGGGCGAGGGGCCATAGCCGTCCTTGGCCGACACCGCCGCTGCCCCTCCGCTCAACGGCAGCCGTGAACGCACAGAGGGGCGAGACCGGGAAACCCGGCGCGGACGGACGACGAATCCGGCGCCGCCGCCGAGGATGGGCCCGGCGGCGATGCGCTCAGTGGAGCGAAGTAGGGCTGATTTCGACGGGGGCGGCGGCCGCCTCGGCGGGCTGGACCTGCGCCGTCGCGCCCTGGGTCGCGCCTTGGGCGGCCACCTCCGGTGTGGCGGCGGCCTGTGCGGGTTCCGGCTTCGGGGGCGGATTATCGCAGAAGGTCTTTGAGGTCTCGGTCCACTGCCCCACGCCGGCCTGCACCAGATTCTTCATCACCCGGCAGACATAGCGGTGCTGGGCGACAGTGTTCTTTGGGCCTGCATTGTAGCGGGCGAGGGCCATGGTCCAGCTGCCATGGCGCTTGCGCAGCTCCTGAAGAAAGCGCGCCGCCTGCTCCACATTGAGCCGGGGATTGAACATTTCCTCCAGATTGTTGAACTCTTCCTTGTGCCAGTAATAATTGACCTGCATGCAGCCGATGTCGATGAGCTGCACGCCACGGCCATTGGCTTCACGGAAAAGCTTCAGGGCATCCTGGAGATTGTTGGAGATATAGTCCTTGCCCTCGATGTAGAGCGTATAGGGCTGAAGAAAGCCGCCATATCCGCTCTCCGTCAGGCCGACGGCATAGAGGATCTGAAGCGGCACGTTGTACTTCTTGGAGGCGCGCGCCAGCTCGCGCTCGCAGATATTGGGCGGGCCACCCTTCCGCGCGCCCTTTGCCGGAGGGCTTGCCGCGCTGGACGTGCGCACGGGCGCGCCCGCGGTGGTCGGCGCGGGTTTCGCCGGCCTCTGGGCCGGCAACGTGGATGTGCTCCTGGTGGCGTCCTTCGACGGATCCTTGGGCGCGTCCTTGGGCACCGGCGGAGTTTCCCGCATGGGAATGGTGCCGAAGGGCGTCGCGGATGCCGCGTTAGCCGTCAGCAAAGTCAGAAGAATGCCGAGAGCGAGATTGCGCATCTTCGCCTGCCTGGTCCCTGCGGGAATTCCCCTCATTTCTCCCCTGTTCACGTTGCCCGGGGCTGTCCTGATCGGCGCTGGAGCCCGTGGAAGGCTGATTGGTGTTCCATGCCGGCCGGACCGAGGCTTCCACCGGGCTGGAGATGTTCCGCACGATATCGAGATTGTCGACCTTCGTGCCGCTGGCTTCGATGATCCGCACCAGCGCGTTCTGGTCCTGGGCCAGCATCTGGGCGGTGGCCGCCTCGCTGGCGCGCACCCGCACTTCCAGGCCGTTCGCGGTCAGGCGCATGTGGATCACCACCCGGCCGAGGCTCTCCGGCGTCACCGCCATTTCAAGGATGCGCACCGGGCCCTGCGTGGTGGTGTTCGGCCCGGCCGGTTGCCCGCTCTGCATCCGCGCGGCTTCCTCGGTGATGGCGCGGCTCACTTGGGCCGCGGTGGCCATGGGCAGGCTGGTGATGCTGCCGAAGCCGGAAGTCGTGCCGTTCAAGCCGGTCATGCCGGTCGTTCCGGTCGTGGTCGCCGACGTGGCGGCCTCGCCCGTGGTCCCTCTCACGTTCGTCTCGGCCTCGGCCTTCACCGCCGCCTCGGTCGCTGCGAACTCGCGCGCGGCGGCCTTCTGCATGGTGCCCGTCGCCTGGGTGCCGGCAGCGGCTTCTCGGCTCGCCTCACCCTTGGCCGCGCTCTTCGCCGCGCGTTGCTGGTCGAAGTTCAACACCGGGGCGAAGTGGGTTTCGCGGCGCGTGACGCTCACCTGGATGCGATTGGTGGGCGCATCGCCATCGGCGGAACCCGGGCCGCCTGACGCGGCTCCATCCGCCGCCTGACGGTTGGACGAGGACTGCTTCGCGTCTTCGCCCTGGGTCTTCGTGCCGTCGGCCGCCCGCTGCTGGACGGTGGGCGCCGCTGCCGCGGCAAGATCGGCCAGGGTGTTTGCCGCCAATGTGGAGGCGGTCGCCTCCTTGGCGGGGGTGGTCAGGTTGTCCGCAACGGCTTTCTGCTTCGCGTCGCCGGCCTTTTTCGTGTCCTTGGTGGCGGGGCCGTCGTCCTGGGAAGCCTTGGCGGTCTCGTCAGTGGCCTGGTCGTCTTCCGTCACCTGGTCGCTCTGCAGGCGGACCTCATCGCGACGAATGCCACTCGCGCGCGGAGCCTCCGGAAGAGCGGCGCGCACGGGCTCGGGCTCAGCCGCGTCGGCGTCCACGGCAGTTGTGTCGGCATCGGGCTCGGCGTCGGTCTGCGCGCGAGTATCCCTGCCATCGAACGCCGCGGCTTTTTCGGGCCGCCCATGGCGCGTGGCCTTGGGCGTGGCCTGCCCGTCATTCGCGGCCTCCGCGGGCTGGAACGACGCAGAGCCGGCCTTTTGCCCGGCCGCGTCATCCTGCGACGCGGGCTGCGGGTCGACAGCAACTTCCGCGCCATCGTCAGAAGCGTCGGCGGGGGGCTCCTCCCCATTATCCCACCGCTGCAGCAGCTGACCGAAGCTGGCGGCGTCGCGGGCGGAAAGGGTCTTGGTCTTGCTTTTCACCTGGACGTCGGAGACCTCCGCGTCTTCGGCGCCGGCCGTCTTGCCCGCGCTGGCGGCGTCCGCGTCCGCCTCTCCTCCCGCTTCCTTGCCGGCCTCTTGGGTCAGGTTCGAGAAGAGGTCACCGAACTGGTTGTCCGCGCTCTTGGCCTTGCCGTGGGTGCCATGTCCGACATGGGCCGCGGTGGAGCCCGTGGCCGCGGAGGTGGCGAAGGAGATATCGTTGGGAGAGGTCATCGTGGCGCGGCCTTGAGTAGCGCGTCGATCTTCGTGAGAGCTTCGCGGGCACGGGACATGGCGGGCGAGGATTTCGCGTCTTCGGGAACTGGCGCAGCGTGTGGCTGTACCCGCTTGTCCTGAAGCGAAACCTGATCCGCCTGGCGCAGATTGTTGGCGGCCGCGAGGGCCGCATCGGCAAGGGCCGCATCGGCCGGGTCGAGGCGGTTGCGATCGACCTTTTTCAAAGCTTCCGCCGCCGCCTGGAAGCGATCCGGCATCACCGCCTGTGCGGCGCCCAGGTAAACCTGCGCCCGCTCCGCATCAAGGCTTGCCTTGCCTGCCAGCTCGCTCGCACGCCTGGCGGCGCCGGCCGCCAGCGCGGTCTTGCCTTCCATCAGCGCCGCGCGGGCCACCAGCAGATACATCTCGCGCCGCCCCTGGTCGTCCAGCACGGCGAGCAGGGCCTGAAGCCGCTCCAGCCCGTCGGCGGAATCGCTGGTCTGCATGTGCGCGAGCGCGCTGGCGAAGCGCTGCCGGAAATTGTCGGCATAGGCGGACTGGTTGAAGCGATACAGATATTGCCGGGAGAGCCGCTCGAAGGCGGGCATATCGTTCGCCTGGGCAGCCACCAGGATCTCGCGACGCAGGGCCGCTTCCTCCACCAGCGTGCCCGGGGCCAGGAGACGCGAAAGGTCCAGCAGGGCGGCGGCCTTGCGTGAGTCCTGGCGCACGGTCAAGGTGGCCTGCGCGAGCGCGATCTGCGCTCCGAGCATGTTTGGCAGCTTGCGGGCATCCACCTCGCCCAGCTCCCGCAGCGCGGCCTCCGCGCGACCTTCGACATAGAGCAAGGTGCCCAGCAGGAGCTTTTCGTCGATGGCGG
This sequence comes from Xanthobacter sp. NM-59, assembly GCF_021401125.1. GTDB lineage: Bacteria > Pseudomonadota > Alphaproteobacteria > Rhizobiales > Xanthobacteraceae > Xanthobacter. Next base: position 869 of record NZ_JACBFQ010000005.1, on the reverse strand, counting down.
GTCGCGGGTCGCGGGTGATGATCGCGCGCAGCACGTTCGGTGAGCCGCCGCTGAGGAAATAGCTGATGAGCGCTCGGGCGTTGGCCGGGTCCTGCCACACGGCGGGATCGGCGGCGCCGAACGCTTCATCCATGTCGGCAATCATCGCGCGCTGCGTCGTCACGCCTTCCATGGAGCCGGCGGCGATGCGGTCTTGCAGTCGCTGCAGCCGCCGCACCATCTCTACCGGCGCGATCGCCGAGGCGCTCCTGGGCGCGGGCGCCTGGACGGGGGGCGATGCAGGGCCAGGCGCTCCAGGAACCTCGGGCGCCACCGTTGCCTGCGGGGCGCGCTCAACGGCCGGCGGAGTTGAAGTCGCCGCGTTCATGCTGGCGGTCGCGGGGGGCGCCGCTGTGGCAGGCGCGGGGGCGGCCGGTGGCGTGCTTCCTCCATCCGCGGCAGGCGGCGGGGGCGGCGTGGCCGGGCGCTCGGTGCTGGCAGCGGGCGGCGACGCGGGGGCCTCACCAGCCGCGGCCGCAGGTGTCGACGTGTCGGCGGGAGGGGGAGCCGAGCCGGTGGCGGGCGCAAGGTCCGGCCGCAATTCGGTGCGTGTCGGCGCAAATGCCGAGATCGGCGCCGCTGCGGGGGCCGGGCTGGGAGCCGGAGCGGGCGCTGCGGCGGGCGCCGGCGCATGATCGACCGCGACCGTTGCCGGCGCCACCGGAGTGGGAATGCGCGGCTCTGCGAGGGCCGGAGCGACCGGGCGGGTCGGGGGAGCAAGGGGGCGCGTGGCGGGCGGCGGCGCGCTGGGAGCTGCAGGCGGGGCCGCTGCCGTTTCGGCCGCCGGCGGCGCGATCGCCGGCCGACGCGGCGGCAGCGGCGCATTGGCG
>NZ_JACBFQ010000004.1 GCF_021401125.1 Xanthobacter sp. NM-59 | reverse complement strand
TGGTCCGCCTCCGTCGCCGATCCGGACGGAGCACCACGCCCCGCAGTCCTGGATCGCAGGAGGGCATCATCGCCACCGCCAGACCGCTGGCGAAGGGGCACTGGTCAGTACCCCGGCTAACAGAGAATCTAACTTTGAAGAGCGCGCGCGCGAGGTGGAAAACCTCGTCCAGCAGGCCGTGAACGGGCTGAGCGCCAATAGCAAACGGCACGCCAGCAGCACCGCGCTCGCCAGTGCCGACGCACCGAGAAGCCAAGTTCTCGGCGCTCCGCAACTCCCTTTTGGCCAGCGTTCGGGAGAGCGCCGATGATCGTGGCCTTCCTCAATCAAAAGGGCGGCGTCGGCAAGACGACGCTCGCGCTGCACATCGCGGGTGAATGGGCCGCCAGGGGAAAGCGAGTCACGCTGGTCGATGCGGACCCGCAGGGCTCGGCGCTCGACTGGTCGCAGCAGCGCGCCCGCGAACATGCGCCGCGCCTGTTCGGCGTCGTCGGCATGGCCCGCGATACGCTCCATCGTGAGGCGCCCGAGCTGGCGCGCGACGTCGATCATGTCGTGATCGACGGGCCGCCGCGTGTCGCTGGGCTGATGCGCTCCGCGCTGCTCGCCGCCGACCTCGTGCTGATCCCGGTGCAGCCGTCGCCACTCGACGGCTGGGCCTCTGCCGAAATGCTGGCGCTCTTGTCAGAGGCGCGGATCTATCGGCCCGAGCTGCGGGCGCGCTTCGTCCTCAATCGCTGCGGTGCGCGCACGGTGATCGCCCGCGAGACCGCCGATACGCTCGCCGATCACGATCCGCCCGTCCTGCGCAATACGGTCGGCCAGCGCGTCATCTACGCCGACGCCGCGCAGTCCGGTCGCCTCGCTTTCGAGATCGACGATGACGGTCCCGCTGCGCGCGAGATCGCCGCACTCGTCACCGAGATCGAAAGGATCGCGCCATGAGCGAGCGATCCGAACGGCGCGGCTTCGCCGCGCGTCCGACCAACGCTGACGCCTGGATCAAGGCCGCCGATGCCCCGGCGACGCGCGGAGCAGACGTGGAAGCCTTCACCGCTCGCATGACCATCGACGTCACGCCGGAGCTGCGCGGACGGATCAAGATCGCAGCCTTCCGGCGCGGCGTCACCGTCGCAGACATGCTGCGCGAGCTGCTCGCGCGCGAATTCCCACCCGTCGAAGGAGACCCCTCATGACCGGCGCCGCGGCCCCCCGCGCGCACGGCGGCCCGACGCCGACCGCGCTTCCGCACGACAATCTCACCCATGTCGAGCTGACCTGGGTCGAGAAGAAGATCGAGAACTGGATACGGTTCGGCGCGCACGCGCACGAACAGATCCTCGATCGACGGCGGCGCGTCCTGTCGTTCCGCCCTGGCGCGGTCTTCGCGTTCGTGCGCTGGGCGTCGAACGACTTCGGCACGATCATTTCGCGCATCGACATCGTGCGCGCCGTGTCGCGTGGCGAAGCCTACCAGACGCTGCCCTTCGTGCGTCCGGGCGGCGACATCCTGCTCAAGATCGAGAGCTGGCCCAAGGTCGAGCGCGTGCTGCAGGCGATCGACGCCATCGAGCGCATCGGCGTCGATCCCGAAGCGGTCTCGCCCGATCACTGGCGGCACGTCCACAACCGGCTGACCGCCGGCCATGAGCCGCGCGCCTACACGCTCGATCATCACCGCGCGTTCTTGGCTCGCCGGAGGGCCGAGCCGTGAGCCGCGCCGGACTTCTCCTCGCGACGACGCTCGCAGCGCTCGGCGTCGGCTATCCCGGCCTCACGCCGATGCCGACCAAGCTGGTCTGGAACGCATCGGCGAGCGCGCCGATCGGCCTCTACACGATCGACTTCGACGGGCCGTTCGACGTCACCGATCTTGTCGCCGTCGATGCACCCGAGCCGCTCGCGACGTTCCTCGCGACACGCGGCTATCTGCCCAAGGGCGTACCGCTGATGAAGCGCATCCTCGCCGTCTCCGGGCAGACTGTTTGCCGTTCGAACCTCGCCATCACCGTGGATGGCGTCGAGGTCGGCGCGGCGCTTGAGCGCGACCGCGCTGGCCGCGATCTCCCCGTCTGGCAGGGCTGCCGCCGCGTCCATACCGGCGAAATCTTCCTGATGAACTGGCAGGTTCGCGACAGCTTCGACGGCCGCTACTTCGGCCTCGTCTCGACCGACCAGATCATCGGCCGCGCCATCCCGCTGTGGACCGACGAAGACGGCACCGGCCGCTTCGAGTGGCGTGCGCCGACTCGCTGACCGCTTCGCCATCGGCGGGAGCGGTGCTCGCCGATGGCATTCCCAACCCCACCGCCAAGGAGACAGACATGCCGCAGATTGGCGAATTCACGCGCGACGACGCCGGCTTCATTGGCCACCTCGGAACGCTCTTGCTGCATCAGGACATCATCATCGTCGCGGCAGAACCGTCCGACGCCGAGAACGCACCCGATTATCGCGTTCACCTCTTCGACGGCATGAGCAACGAGACAGGCCCGGAGATCGGCGCGGGCTGGAAACGCGCCGGCGAGAAGGCCGGCGAATATGTCGCGCTGCTGATCGACGATCCGACATTCCCGCATCCGATCCGCGCCAACCTGTTTCGTGATGACGATGCCGGTAACGCCTGGTCGCTGCACTGGTCGCGCCAGCGCGATCGCGGCGAGAAGGATTGAACGATGCCTGCTCGCCGCCAGACGACGAGCCATCCGAATGCGTCCGGGCTGCATCGCGCGGCCCGGCGCGTGGCTCTCCTTCTCCTTTCCGGCCTTACCCTCGCGAGCGTGACCCCGGCGATCACGATAGCGCAGGACGCGCCTGTGGTTCCTCCGTCGCCGCGCGATGCCTATGCCGAATACATCGCCGAAGCCTCGCGACGCTTTGGCGTTCCCATTGCTTGGATCAGGGCGGTGATGCGCGCCGAAAGCGCCGGAGTATCGCGCGCGGTTTCCTCTGCCGGCGCGATGGGCCTGATGCAGATCATGCCCGCGACCTGGGCCGATTTGCGCGTGCGGCACGGTCTCGGCCGCGATCCCTACGATCCGCGCGACAACATCCTCGCGGGCACGGCGTACCTTCGCGAGTTACACGATCGCTACGGTTCGCCGGGATTTCTCGCGGCCTATAATGCCGGACCCGGACGCTATGAAGCGTCGCTCGGCGGCCGTCCGTTGCCGGCCGAGACACGCGCCTATGTCGCCTTGCTCGCGCCGATCATCGACAGTTCGGGCGGCACGAATCCGATCGCGATCGCGGCAATCGACCGATCGGCGTGGACACGCGCGCCGCTGTTCATCGCCCCGTCCGGTCGCGCGCCGGCTACCGCTTCCGTGTCGGCCGAGCGTCCTGCCGATGACATCGCGACTACGACCACGGCACGCGATGTCTCCGCCATCGTGCCGCAGTCGAACGGGCTGTTCGTCGCGCGCGCCTCTTCGGAAGAGCCGCGATGATGGCACTCGGCGGCATTCGCAGCTTATCGCACCCCAGCGTGTCCAAGAGGGCGCGGAGGTGGGAGGCAGGCACCACAACCGGAGGATGGCGAGATAAAAAGCCGCGAGGTGCGGCGCCGGTCGGTTGTGTTGTTTCAATAGGTTATGACCCGTTTTCGCGAGGTGCAGGATTTCCACGCGCCTCGCGGCGAAGCCGGTTTCCCCGCGATTTCATGCGCTTGCCGCGATGTGCGGGGTCTCGGCCATGAGCGGCGAGGACGAATTCCGCATTCGGCCTGGCCGCATCCGCTCATCCAGCGCCCAGCGCGCCAGGCCCTTCATCGCGCAGGCGCTCGCCGCCGCGCAGAAGGCCGGCGCCCGTATCTCTCGCACCGGCCGGATCAGCTCCGGCAAACGCTCGACCTTCGGGCGCGGCCGCACGGCGAGCGTGCGCGCCGATCGTCTGCTGACGGGCCGCTCGCGCATCGTCATCATCAAGACCCGGCTCGTTTGCCATCACGCGCGCGCCGCGCCGCTTGCCGCCCATCTGAGCTATCTGCGCCGCGAGGGCGTCACCCGTGACGGGGAGAAGGCCGTGCTGTTCGGGCCGGAGACCGATGACGTCGATGGCCGCAGCTTCGCCGAGCAATGCCAGGACGACCGGCATCACTTCCGCTTCATCGTCTCGCCGGAGGACGCCGCCGACATGGCGGACCTCAAATCCTTCACCCGCGATCTGATGGGCCAGATGGAAACGGATCTCGGCACCAAGCTCGATTGGGCCGCCGTCGATCATTGGAACACGGACAATCCGCACGTCCACGTCATCCTGCGGGGGCGCGCCGATGACGGGCAGGATCTCGTCATCGCGCGCGACTACATCAAGGAAGGGATGCGCGCCCGGGCCGCCGATCTCGTCACGCAGGAACTGGGGCCACGCACCGATCTCGACATCTGCCGTAATCTGGATCGCCAGGTCGAGGCGGAGCGCTGGACCCAGCTCGATCGGCAGCTCGTTCGCGACGGCCACGATGCCGGCGTCATCGACATGGCGCCCGATCCGAACGGTAGGCCCGACGAATTTCACGCGCTGAAGGTCGGACGCCTGCGCAAGCTCGAAACACTGGGGCTCGCCGAGCAGGTCGGTCCCGGCCAATGGTTCATCGACGGCAGGGCCGAGGCGACGCTGCGCGAGCTCGGCGAGCGCGGCGACATCATCAAGCGGATGCACCGGGCGCTGACCGAACGCGGCATCGAGCGCGGCTCGGCTAGCTATGTGTTGGCGGCCGAGAGTCTCGACGCGCCGATCATCGGCCGGCTGGTCGATCGTGGCTTGGATGACGAGCTGAAGGGCACGGCCTATGCCGTGGTCGATGGCGTCGATGGCCGCACCCATCACATCAAACTGCCCAACCTCGATGCGGCGGGCGACAGCACGCCGGGTTCAATCGTCGAGCTGCGTAGGTTCGACGATGCGCAGGGTCAGCGGCGCGTCGCGATCGCCGTCCGTTCCGATCTCGACATCGACCGCCAGATCACGGCCTCAGGTGCGACCTGGCTCGACCGACAGAACATCGCCCGCGAGCCGGCCGCGCTTTCCGAGGGTGGGTTCGGCGCCGAGGTACGGCAGGCGTTGGATCGCCGTGCCGATCATCTGGTCGGACAGGGTTTCGGCGAGCGGCACGGCCAGCGCGTCACCTTTACCCGCAACCTGATCGACACGCTGCGCCGCCGCGAGCTGGAGGCGCTCAGCGAGAGGCTCTCCGCCGAGACCGGCCAGCCATTCAATCGGGCGGCCAGCGGCGAGTTTGTCGCCGGCTCCTATCGCCAGCGCTTCACACTCGCCTCGGGCCGCTTCGCCATGCTGGACGACGGCCTCGGCTTCCAGCTCGTGCCGTGGACGCCCTCCCTCGAAAAGCATCTCGGCAAACACGTCTCCGGCGTCGCCCGCGACGACGGCGGCATCGACTGGAGCTTCGGCCGCAAGCGCGGCCTCGGCCTCTGATCCCTCGCAGAAAGGCACAACCGCTATGTCCGCTACGAAAATTCTCTGGGGCCAGATTCTCACCGTCTTCGTCATCGTGCTGATCACGACCTGGGGCGCGACCGAATGGGTGGCCTGGCGGCTCGCCTTCCAGCCCGAGTTGGGGCAACCGTGGTTCAGGCTGTTCGGCTTTCCTTTCTATTTACCGCCCTCGTTCTTCTGGTGGTGGTACGGGTTCGATGCCTATGCGCCGACGATCTTTGTCGAGGGCGCCTACATCGCGGCATCGGGCGGCTTCATCTCGATCGCCGTCGCGATCGGCATGTCGGTCTGGCGCGCGCGTGAGGCCAAGAAGGTCGAGACCTATGGCTCGGCGCGCTGGGCCGAGCGGCAGGAGGTGCAGGCCGCTGGCCTGCTCGGCGCCGATGGCGTGGTGCTCGGCCGATACGAGCGGGACTATCTCCGCCATGACGGGCCGGAGCATGTGCTGTGCTTCGCGCCCACGCGATCGGGCAAAGGCGTCGGCTTGGTAGTGCCGTCGATGCTGGCCTGGCCGGGCTCGGCCATTGTTCATGATATCAAAGGGGAGAACTGGACGCTGACGGCCGGTTTCCGCGCCAAGCATGGCCGCGTGCTGCTGTTCGATCCGACCAACACCAAATCGTCGGCCTACAATCCTCTGCTCGAGGTGCGCCGCGGCGAATGGGAGGTCCGCGACGTTCAGAACATCGCCGACATCCTGGTCGATCCAGAAGGTTCGCTCGAGAAGCGCAACCATTGGGAAAAGACCAGTCATGCGCTGCTGGTCGGCGCAATCCTTCACGTCCTCTATGCTGAGGAGGACAAGACGCTCGCCGGCGTCGCCGCCTTCCTGTCCGATCCGAAGCGGCCCATCGAGTCGACGTTGGCGGCGATGATGAAGACGGCGCATCTCGGCGAAGCTGGGCCGCATCCCGTCATCGCCAGCGCCGCCCGCGAACTGCTCAACAAGAGCGACAATGAGCGGTCGGGTGTGCTCTCCACCGCGATGTCGTTCCTCGGCCTCTATCGCGATCCTGTCGTGGCCGAGGTGACGCGGCGCTGCGACTGGCGGATCACCGACATCGTGGGCGGCAAACACCCGACGACGCTCTACCTCGTCGTGCCGCCCTCCGACATCAACCGCACCAAGCCGCTGATCCGCCTGATCCTCAATCAGGTCGGCCGACGCCTGACCGAGGACCTGCAGGCGAAGGCCGGTCGCCATCGGCTCCTCATTATGCTGGACGAGTTTCCGGCGCTGGGACGGCTCGACTTCTTCGAGTCCGCGTTGGCCTTCATGGCGGGCTATGGCCTCAAGAGCTTCCTGATCGCGCAATCGCTCAACCAAATCGAAAAGGCCTACGGCGCGAACAACTCGATCCTCGACAATTGCCATGTGCGGGTGAGCTTCGCCACGAACGACGAGCGTACCGCCAAGCGTGTTTCCGACGCGCTCGGCACCGCGACCGAGATGAAGGCGATGCGGAACTATGCTGGGCATCGGCTGTCGCCCTGGCTCGGGCATCTGATGGTCTCCCGATCCGAGACGGCACGCCAGTTGCTCACCCCCGGCGAGATCATGCAGCTCCCGCCGACCGACGAGATCGTCATGGTCGCGGGGACACCGCCGATCCGAGCGAAGAAGGCGCGCTACTACGAGGATGCCCGCTTCAAGGAACGCATCCTGCCGCCGCCAGCGCTCGCACAGCCCAAGCAGGGCCGGCCTGACGACTGGACCGCGCTGCCGCTCCCGGCACGGCCCGTGATCGCCGCGGCAGAACCGGGAGCGGAAACAGGTGACGAAGATCCGACCGATTCCGAGCGTCGCCAGCAACCCGAACTAAGCCGCGTGACGCCCGTCGAGAAGAAGGCTTCGATCGAGAACGAGTTCGAGATCGGCCTCTCCGACGACGCCGAGGATGACGCTGTCCGAAATAGCCGGATGAACCGGATGATGCAGGGCGTCGCGCGACAGGTGTCGCTCGATCCGGGTGACGGCATGGAGTTGTGAAGCAGCCATGACGAAATCCGCGAAGAAACAGCGCCTGTCGGTCTATCTCGATCCCGCCGTGATGCGCCGTCTCACCGAGCATGCGGCGCGACGCGATCATTCTCGATCGCTCGTGGCGGAAGCGGCCATCGAATCCTTCCTGTCGCCCGATGCGGCCGAGCGACAGGAAGCGGCCGTCACCAAGCGCCTCGACCAGCTCGATCGCCGCATGGCGCGGATGGAGCGCGACGTCGGCATCTCGGTCGAGATGCTCGCCGTGTTCGTGCGATTTTGGGTCGCGACTACGCCGGCATTGCCGGAACCTGCCGCGCAGGCCGCCCATGCAAAGGCGGGCGAACGCTATGATCAATTCGTCACCGCGCTCGGCCGCCGGTTGGCCAAAGGGCCGAAGCTGCGGCAGGAAATCGCTGAAGACGTCAGCGACTCACACACAGGAATGGGGCTCGCGCGCGACGAATAGTGTCTGGCGCCTGGCGTTCAAGACAAAGCCTGCGCCGCCGTTCTCCTGTATTTGCACGCCACGCTACTACGCCTCCCTTTTCCTGTTGAAGCAGCCCAAAATCAGGCCCTTTTAATCATCCCCGTCCGGGGAAGGACTGTCTCGACCCCGATGGAAACGGGGGTCATGTGGCGGCTTCACATCAACATGCGGAAGGTCTCGCGCGCGGCGCACGGATGCTGCGCACTGCGCTCGGCCCGGCGATCGCGCGCTACCTCGACGACGCCAGCATCGTTGAAGTGATGCTCAACCCCGATGGGCGGCTGTGGATCGACCGCCTATCGGAAGGGCTCTCCGATACGGGCGAACGGCTGTGCGCGGCGGACGGCGAACGCATCATTCGCCTGGTCGCCCATCACGTCGGCGCCGAGGTTCATGCGGGCGCGCCGCGTGTGTCGGCGGAGCTGCCGGAAACGGGGGAGCGGTTCGAGGGCCTGTTGCCTCCAGTCGTTGCGGCGCCGGCCTTCGCGATCCGCAAAGCCGCGGTCGCTGTCTTCACACTCAACGACTACGTCCACGCCGGGATCATGTCGACCGAACAGGCCGAGATGCTGCGCCAGGGCGTGGCTTCTCGCGCCAACATTCTCGTCGCCGGCGGCACATCCACCGGCAAGACCACACTCACCAACGCGCTGCTTGCCGAGGTCGCGAAGACCGCCGATCGCGTCGTCATCATCGAGGATACGCGCGAGCTGCAATGCGCCGCGCCGAATCTAGTGGCGATGCGCACCAAAGATGGCGTCGCCTCGCTCTCCGATCTCGTCCGCTCGTCGCTGCGCCTGCGCCCCGATCGCATCCCGGTTGGCGAGGTCCGCGGCGCCGAGGCGCTGGAGCTGCTCAAGGCATGGGGCACAGGTCATCCCGGCGGCATCGGCACGATCCACGCCGGCAGCGCGATCGGCGCGCTGCGGCGGATGGAGCAACTCATCCAAGAAGCCGTCGTCACCGTCCCGCGCGCGCTGATCGCCGAGACGATCGATATCGTTGCCGTCCTCTCCGGCCGCGGCTCCGGACGCCGTCTCTCTGAACTCGCGCGCGTCGAGGGCCTCGGCCTCGACGGTGACTACCGCATCGCGCCGGCCGTCATCGAGGGCGACGCCGGCCCGACCTTGTTCACCCGAAGCCCTGAAGGAGAAAGCCTGTGATCCAACGCCTGCGCCTCGCGCGCCACCTCGCCATGACTGTGTCCGTCGCCACGCTGTCGGTAGTGATGGCCGCGCCCGCCCACGCCTCGGGCTCGTCGATGCCGTGGGAGCAACCGCTGCAACAGATCCTGCAGTCGATCGAAGGCCCTGTGGCCAAGATCATCGCGGTGATCATCATCATCGTCACCGGCCTGACGCTCGCTTTCGGCGACACGTCCGGCGGCTTCCGACGGCTGATCCAGATCGTGTTCGGCCTCTCGATCGCCTTCGCCGCGTCGAGCTTCTTCCTGTCGTTCTTCTCGTTCGGCGGCGGGGCGCTGGTCTGATGACGGGCGTTGTCGAACAGGCCGGCGAGGTTCCGGGTTACACGGTCCCGGTTCACCGGGCGCTGACCGAGCCGATCCTGCTCGGCGGCGCCCCGCGCGCCATCGCCATCATGAACGGGACACTTGCGGGCGCTGTCGGCCTCGGCCTCCGCCTCTGGCTGGTCGGCATCGCGATCTGGGCGATCGGCCACGTCGCGGCGGTCTGGGCGGCCAAGCGTGACCCGCTTTTCGTCGATGTCGTGCGCCGCCACCTGCGCGTCCCCGCGCATCTCGCGGTTTGAGGGAGGGCGTCGCCATGATGAACCTCGCCGAATACCGCAACCGCAACAGCCGGCTCGCCGATTTCCTGCCTTGGGTGGCGCTGGTGGGCTCCGGCGTCGTCCTCAACAAAGACGGCAGCTTCCAGCGCACCGCGCAGTTCCGCGGCCCTGATCTGGACTCGGCCGTGCCCGCCGAGCTGGTCGCAGTCGCTGGCCGTCTCAACAACGCCTTTCGCCGCCTTGGCTCCGGCTGGGCGATTTTTGTCGAGGCGCAACGCCACCCGTCGAACCGCTATCCCGACAGCCGCTTTCCCGATCCCGCCTCGGCGCTGGTCGATGCCGAGCGCAAAGCGGACTTCGAGGAAGCCGGCGCGCATTTCGAGTCGAGCTATTTCCTGACCTTCACCTATCTGCCGCCGGCCGAAGACGCCGCACGGGCGGAAACCTGGCTCTATGAGGGGCGGGAAAAGTCGGGCCTCGACCCCAACGAAGTGATGACCGGCTTCACCGATCGCACCGATCGCATCCTGCGCCTGGTCGAAGCCTTTATGCCCGAATGCCGCTGGCTCGATGACGCGGAGACGCTCACCTATCTCCATAGCTGCGTCTCGACCAAACGGCATCGTGTCCGCGTCCCCGAAACGCCGATCTACCTCGATGCGCTGCTCGCCGATCAGCCGCTGACCGGCGGGCTCGAACCGCGCCTGGGCGCCTCGCATCTGCGCATCCTCACCATTACCGGATTTCCAACGGCGACGACGCCGGGCCTGCTCGACGAGCTGAACCGCCTCGCATTTCCCTATCGCTGGTCGACGCGCGCGATCCTGCTCGACAAGACCGACGCGACCAAGCTGCTGACCAAGATCCGCCGCCAATGGTTCGCCAAGCGCAAGTCGATCGCCGCGATCGTCAAGGAGGTGATGACCAACGAGGCATCCGTCCTGGTCGACACCGACGCTGCGAACAAGGCCGCCGATGCCGACCTCGCGCTCCAGGAACTCGGCGCCGACTATGCCGGCATGGCCTATGTCACCGCGACGGTGACGGTGTGGGATGACGATCCGCGCATCGCCGACGAGAAGCTGCGGCTAGTCGAGAAGGTCATCCAGGGCCGTGACTTCACCGCCATGGCCGAGACCATCAATGCGGTGGACGCCTGGCTCGGATCATTGCCCGGCCACGTTTACGCGAACGTCCGCCAGCCTCCGATCTCCACCCTCAATCTCGCCCACATGATCCCGCTCTCGGCGGTGTGGGCGGGGCCGGAACGGGACGAGCATTTTGCAGCGCCCCCTCTGCTCTTCGGCAAGACCGAAGGCTCGACCCCGTTCCGGCTTTCGCTTCACGTCGGCGACGTCGGACACACGCTGATCGTCGGCCCGACCGGCGCGGGCAAGTCCGTGCTGCTGGCGCTGATGGCGCTCCAGTTCCGACGCTATGCGCGCTCGCAGGTGTTTGCCTTCGACTTCGGCGGCTCGATCCGAGCAGCCGCGCTCGGCATGGGCGGCGACTGGCATGACCTCGGTGGTGATCTCAGCGACGGCGCGATCGACAGCGTCAGCCTTCAGCCGCTCGCGCGCGTTCACGACGTGCCCGAGCGTGCCTGGGCCGGCGATTGGATCGTATCGATCCTGACCCGCGAGGGCGTGGCGATCACGCCCGAGGTGAAGGAGCATATCTGGACGGCGCTGACCTCGCTGGCATCGGCGCCCGTCGAGGAGCGCACGATCACCGGCCTGGTGGTGCTGCTCCAGTCGAACGACCTGAAGCAGGCGCTCCGGCCCTATTGCGTAGGCGGTCCCTATGGCCGGTTGCTCGACGCCGAGCGCGAGCATCTTGGATCGGCGTTCGTCCAAGCATTCGAGACGGAAGGCCTGATAGGCACCGGCGCGGCGCCGGCGGTCCTCTCCTATCTGTTTCACCGCATCGAAGACCGGCTCGACGGCTCGCCGACCCTCCTTATCATCGACGAAGGCTGGCTGGCGCTCGACGATGACGGCTTCGCCGGCCAGCTCCGCGAATGGCTGAAGACGCTGCGCAAGAAGAACGCCAGCGTCATCTTCGCCACGCAATCGCTCAGCGACATCGACGGCTCGGCGATCGCTCCGGCCATCATCGAGAGCTGCCAGACCCGGCTTCTCCTGCCGAACGAGCGCGCGATCGAGCCGCAGATCACGGCGATCTACCGCCGCTTCGGCCTCAACGATCGCCAGATCGAGATCATCGCCCGGGCCATGCCGAAGCGCGACTACTACTGCCAGTCGCGCCGCGGCAACCGGCTGTTCGAGCTCGGGCTATCCGACGTCGCGCTCGCACTCTGCGCCGCGTCGTCGAAGACCGACCAAGCGGCCATCGCCCGCATCGTCGCCGAACACGGCCCCAACGGTTTCCTCGCCGCCTGGCTCGCTCACCGGGAGGTCGGCTGGGCCTCCGATCTCATCCCCACGCTCACCAACAAGGAGACGTCCCAATGAAACTGCGCCATTCACTTGGCCGCCGGCTTGCTGCCGCGCTGCTTATCGCTCCCGTTGCGCTCGCGCCCATGCTGGCGACGCCGGCGTATGCTCAATTCGGCTTCGGTGGAATCGTATTCGATCCGTCGAACTATGCGCAGAACGTGCTGACGGCCGCGCGCTCGCTCCAGCAGATCACCAACCAGATCACCTCGCTTCAGAACGAAGCGCAGATGCTGATCAATCAGGCCCGCAATCTGGCGAGCTTGCCTTACTCGTCGCTGCAACAGCTTCAGCAGTCGGTTCAGCGCACGCAGCAGCTCCTCAATCAGGCGCAGAATATCGCCTACGACGTCCAGCAGATCGACCGGGTGTTCCAGCAGAAATACGGGAACGTCTCGCTCTCGTCGTCCGATCAGCAGCTCGTCGCCGACGCCCGCTCGCGCTGGCAAAACACGGTTGGCGGCCTGCAGGACGCCATGCGCGTGCAGGCCGGCGTCGTCGGCAACATCGACACCAACCGCACGCAGATGTCCGCGCTGGTCGGCCAGAGCCAGGGCGCGACAGGCGCGCTGCAGGCGACGCAGGCCGGCAACCAGCTCCTCGCGCTCCAGGCGCAGCAGCTCGCCGATCTCACCGCCGTCGTGGCGGCGAACGGTCGGGCGCAGGCCTTGCAGTCGGCCGAGCAGGCGGCCGCCGCCGAGCAAGGCCGCGAGCAGCGCCGGCGTTTCCTGACGCCGGGCTCGGGCTATCAGCCTGGCAACGCCCGCATGTTCCCCAATAGCGGCAACTGAGGTCGGGGGGATGGACGGCAAGACCCTCGCTCGCGTCGGCGCCATCGTCTTCGTCGCGGTCGCTGTCACGGCGACCGCGATCGAGATGACCCGCAAGGACGTTGCGCCGGACGCCCTCGCGACGCAGGGCCGTCCGGTCTCCGCACAAGATCCTCTCGCCGCCGAATTGCTTCGCTGCTCGGAGATCGGCGAGGCTGGCGCACGCGATCCCGCCTGCCTAAAAGCATGGGCCGAGAACCGCCGCCGCTTCCTCGGGCAACCAGTCCCGACATCCTCACCGGCGCGGGTCGAGCCGACCACGCTATTTCCAAGCGCGCCAGCGTCGGCCGATCCTGTCCATAAGGACGCAGCACCAGCGGAATTGAGCGGGCCAGCGGCCCAAGCCGAGCCCGCCCGACCGGAGGTTCGCTGACATGGGCGGCACCGGCGTCATCGACCATTTCCTTGAGGTCTTCACCCGCTACATCGACGGCGGATTCGGGCTGCTCGGCGGCGAAGTCGGTTTCATCGCCACCACTTTGATCGTCATCGACGTCACGCTTGCCGCACTCTTCTGGTCATGGGGCGCCGACGACGACATCATGGCGAGGCTGGTCAAGAAGACGCTCTTCGTCGGTGTCTTCGCCTACCTGATCTCCAACTGGAACAATCTCGCCCGCATCGTCTTCGAGAGCTTCGCGGGCCTCGGCCTGAAGGCGTCGGGCACCGGCTTCGCCGTCAGCGATCTCATGCGCCCCGGCAAGGTGGCGCAGACCGGTCTAGATGCCGGCCGCCCGCTGCTCGACTCCATCTCCAGCCTCATGGGCTACTGGTCGTTTTTCGAGAACTTCATCCAGATCGCCTGCATGTTTTTCGCCTGGGCGCTGGTGCTGCTCGCGTTTTTCATCCTCGCGATCCAGCTCTTCGTCACCCTGATCGAGTTCAAGCTGACCACGCTCGCCGGCTTCGTTCTCATTCCCTTCGGCCTGTTCGGCAAATCCGCCTTCATGGCCGAGCGCGTGCTGGGCAACGTCATCTCCTCCGGCATCAAGGTGCTGGTGCTGGCCGTCATCATCGGCATCGGCTCGACGCTGTTCTCCGAGTTCACCTCGGGCTTCAACGGCGCAACGCCATCGATTGACGATGCTATGGCGATCGTGCTTGCCGCGCTGTCGCTGCTTGGTCTCGGCATCTTCGGTCCCGGCATCGCCAACGGCCTTATCTCCGGTGGCCCTCAGCTCGGCGCCGGCGCGGCGATTGGCACTGGTCTTGCCGCCGGCGGCGTTGTCGCAGCAGGCGCGGCCGCCGCAGGCGCAGTCGTGTCCGGCGGTGCGGCTCTTGCTGGGGGCGCTGCCGCCGCGGCCCGTGGAGGTGCAGCCCTCGCCGGCGGAGCCTCGACCGCCTACAGCCTAGGCGCGGCCGGACAGTCGGGTGCATCAGGTGTCGCGTCGGGCCTCGGCAGTGTTGCCAGCACCGGCGCGAAGGCGGCGGTCTCACCGCTGAAGCGTGCCGCCGGCCGCGCTGCCGATAGCCTGAAGCAGAGCTATCAGGCCGGTGGTCAGGCCGCGACGGAGATCGCCACGGGCGCATCCGGCGCTCCGACGACAGCCGCCGCTGAGGCCGCATCTCCGGGAGCCGCGTCTTCTACCGGCGACGGCCCGCCGGCGTGGGCGAAGCGCATGAAGCGCTCGCAGCAAATGTCCCACGGCGTCTCCGCGGCCGCCCACGCCGTGCGCAGCGGCGACAGCCATGGCGGCGGCTCCTCCGTCAACCTTTCCGAAAGCAACTGACAATGTTCAAACGACCATCCACCCATTATGGCAAAGCCCCCCAGCCCGAGACGCCCTATCAGCGCGCCGCGCAGGTCTGGGACGATCGCATAGGCTCCGCCCGCGTGCAGGCCCGCAACTGGCGCTATATGGCCTTCGGCTCATTGGCGCTCGCGGGCGGGCTTGCGGCTGCGCTGGTCTGGCAGTCAGCCAACGGCTCGATCGTGCCTTGGGTGGTGCAGGTTGACCGGCTCGGCCAGGCGCAGGCGGTCGCGCCGGCGACCGCCGACTATCAGCCAAACGATCCGCAGATCGCCTTCTACCTCGCACGCTTCATCGAGCAGGTCCGCTCAATCCCGTCCGACGCCATCATCGTGCGGCAGAACTGGCTGCGCGCCTATGATTTCACGACACAGGGCGGCGCGCTCGCGCTCAATGACTATGCCCGCGCCAACGACCCGTTCACCAAGGTCGGCAAGCAGCAAATCGCGATCGAGGTGTCCTCGGTCATCCGCGCCTCGCCGTCGAGCTTTCGCATCGCCTGGATCGAGCGCCGCTATCAGGACGGCTCGCTGGCTTCCACCGAAAGCTGGTCCGCCATCCTCACCGTTGTCGTGCAGCCACCGCGCGATGCCGACACGCTGCGGAAGAATCCCCTCGGAATCTACATCAACGCTATCAACTGGTCGAAGGAGCTTGGACAATGACACCGACCTTCCGCAAAGCCGGGAGGCCGGCTTTCCTCAACTGCGCAATTCCGTGTTTCCGTAAGTCCGGCTTGCCGCTTCTCCTGCTTTGCACATCGGCTCTCGCCGGCTGTGCCACCCATACCCCGCCGCCGGAGATCTCCTACGACAATGCGGCCCCGGCCGTGCAAACGTCCGATCCCCCAGCGCCGGTCAGGGTGGTGGAATTGCCCAAGCCGCTCCCGCTGCCCGGCCAACTGAAGCCCGTCGGCAAGGACGGCAAACCGGAGCCGGAACCGGCCGATCCCGCCGCGCGCGTCAACCAGGCCAACGCCGCCGCGCGCGTCCAGCCCGTCCGCAACGGCTTCATCAACTCGATGCAGGTCTATCCGTTCGTCGATGGCGCGCTCTATCAGGTCTATGCCTCGCCCGGGCAGATCACCGACATCGCGCTTCAGCCCGGTGAGCAGCTCGTCGGCTCCGGTCCCGTCGCCGCCGGCGACACCGTGCGCTGGATCATCGGCGACACCGAGAGCGGCGTTGGCGCGGCCAAGCAGATTCATATCCTCGTGAAGCCCACGCGCGCCGAGCTGATGACCAATCTCGTCATCAACACTGACCGACGCACTTACCACATGGAGCTGCGCGCGACACCCTCGACCTACATGGCGTCGGTATCCTGGCAATATCCGCAGGACCAACTCATCGCGCTGCGCCGTCAGAACAGCCAAGCTGAGGCCGCCCAGCCGGTGTCGGGCGGCATCGATCTCGCTCGTGTCAATTTCCGCTACGAGGTGACGGGCGACCGCGCACCGTGGCGGCCGCTGCGCGCCTTCGATGACGGTCGCCAAGTGTTCATCGAATTTCCGCGCGGCATCGGCCAGGGCGAGATGCCGCCGCTGTTCGTGGTCGGGCCGGAGGGCGACACCTCCGAACTCGTGAACTACCGCGTGCGCGGCAACTACATAATCGTGGATCGCTTGTTCGCCGCCGCCGAATTGCGGTTCGGCGCGGGCAAGAGCCAGAAGCGCGTCCGCGTCTCCCGTACCGACGGGAGGCCGGCATCGTGAGCGACGAACTCGATCCCGAAAAGGAAGAAGGCCGGGCGCTGGGTTCGGCGGCCCAAGCTCAACCGACCGACGATGACGCTCGGCCGCTGACCGGCGAGCCAGCCGCGACGATGCGCCTGCGCGCCGAACCGCCGCGCGTGACCCGCCTGTCTCGCAAGGTGCTGGCTGGTCTGGGGCTCGCTGCAAGCCTCGGTGTGGGCGGGGCGCTGATCTATGCGCTTCAGACCCGACACGGCGGCCAGGGCCAAGAGCTGTACTCGACGGACAACCGCTCTACACCGGACGGGCTGGCTGGATTACCGAAGGATTATTCCGGCGTCCCGAAGCTCGGCCCACCGCTGCCTGGCGACCTTGGCCGCCCGATCCTGAATGCGCAGAATGGCGGCACTGTGCCGCCGATTGGCGTGCCGGCGACAGGCCCTGTGGGGCCGAGCCCGGAGGAACAACGCCGGGCCCAGGAGCTGGAGGCTGCGCGGACCGCTCGGCTGTTCGCCTCGACCGAGACTCGGCCCGCCAGTGCCGCGGCCTCGGCGCAACCGTCCGCGACCACCACGCCCCCGGCCGATCTCGCTAGCCTCGGCCTAGCGCCGCAGCCGGCGACGCCCTCGGCGCAGGACCGCCAGCTCGCATTCCTCAACCAGGCGCCCGACAAGCGCACCGTCTCGCCCGATCGCGTTGCTGCGCCGGCCTCGAAGAATGTCCTGCAGGCGGGCGCTGTGATCGCAGCAGCCCTCATCACCGGCATCCGCTCAGACCTGCCAGGTCAGATCACCGCGCAGGTGACGGAGAACATCTATGATAGTCCGACCGGCAAGATCCTGCTCGTGCCCCAGGGCACGCGCGTCGTCGGGCAGTATGACAACGGCGTCGGCTTCGGTCAGCGGCGCATTCTCCTCGTCTGGAACCGGCTGATTTTCCCCAATGGCCGCTCCATCGTGCTGGAGCGTCAGCCTGGTGCGGACGCAGAGGGTTACGCCGGCCTCGAGGATGGCGTCGACTATCACTGGGGCGAACTGTTCAAGGCCGCTGCACTCTCCACGATTCTGAGCATCGGTGCAGAGGCAGGCTCGTCGGGCCAGGACAGCGACATCGTGCGCGCTCTGCGTCAGGGAGCCTCGAACAGCGTCAGCCAGACCGGGCAGCAGATCGTCCAACGTCAGCTCAACATCGCGCCGACGCTAACTATCCGACCGGGCTTCCCGGTTCGCGTGCTCGTCACGCGTGATCTCGTCCTCGAACCCTACGGAGGCTGAGATGGCCAAGCTGAAATTGGGGCCGATCGTCGACGACAAACCGGTGAAGGTCACGGTGGAGTTACCGGCAAGCCTGCATCGCGACCTAACGGCCTACGCAGAAATTCTCGGCCGCGAAGCGAGGCAACCGCCGGCCGATCCCGTTCGCCTCATCGCTCCGATGCTGGAGCGGTTCATAGCCACGGATCGGGGATTTGCGAAAGCGAGGAAGTCAAAAGAACTGCCGAAACCGTCTGCATGATTGTGGCGGCAGCCGAGCGCGACATTGAACGCGCAAGACTGAGGAGGCGGCGCCAGGCCGGGTTATCATTCCGCGGCGACCACACCGCGCAGAACGGCAGAACCTCGCCGGCAAGCTGCCGATAGGCAGTTCCCGGAAACTGAGCCGCCGTCCCGGCCTCGCTCATGACCGTGACGCCTTGGCCGATCGCCACAAGCGACAGGAGATTGTCCCTCCCGACGTATTGGGTATCGATTTCGGGGTGACGCCCAAGATCGGCGAGGCGTTGAACCAAATAGTCGTGAATTTCCGATCCAGGGGCAACGTCACTTACAATGAATCTCTCGTCCACAAGATCACGCCAGCCAAGCTCCGATTTCTCAGAGAGAGGATGATCGCTGGGAAGTACGGCGAATACTCGCTCGGACCAAAGTTGCTCTGTTTCACAGTCCGACCACCGTGTGGTTCCCGTAATAAAAGCCACATCGAGTTGAAGTCGCCGGATCGAGGCAACGTGATCCGCAGGATCGCCGTCAAAAAATTCGACCCGTACACTTGCATGCTCCTTGCCGTAGGCTCCCAGCAGATCGGACAGGAATCCAGACGCGAGCGACGAAAAGATGCCGACCTTAATATGCCCCCGCTCGGAGCGACCTATGGCGGCCACATCCTTCGCGCCGCAGTCGATCTGTTGAAGTGCTTTGCGTGCTCGACGCACAAACTGCTGTCCTGCCAAAGTCAGGCAGACGCCGCCGTTGTGCCTCTGAAATAGGGAAGCGCCGAGTTCGTCTTCGAGATCGCGAACGCGACGGCTGATCGCCGATTCCTGTATTCCCAAGGCCGAGGCCGCCTTTCGGAAGCTGCCATATTCGGCCGCCGCAAGAAAATACCGGATCTGGCGGAATTCAAGCATCGGTCAATTGCGACCGAGATCTATTCGAAATGATTCCTGGCCTCGCGGCGGTCCATCGTCCGCTCGTTGCGAGCATCGCTCTGTAAGCACCATCTACCACGACCATCGCGCCCCGACCGCAGCTAAGGCAAGACCTCCCGATTCTCACCCTAGAATAGACGGATACAGACGCTCATGGGCCGATGATCTTATATAGCTTCGATATACCAACATATCTTCGAAATATACCGTGTTCTGAAAGGGTGGGTTGGCATGCCCGCGCAGATCGCGCACCAGTTCGCGGTGCAGGGGCTCTCCTCTCAGTCGGGATTCAAACGCTCAAACTGTCCGACATTCTAACAAGGTCAATAATCGTCTTGGCCTGCATCTTCTGCATGAGATGGCTACGGCGAACCTTCACCGTGATCTCGCTAACATTCAGGTCGGCGGCGATTTGTTTATTGAGGAGGCCCTTTACAACGAGCTTGAAAACGTCTCGTTCGCCGGGCGTCAATGTCTCCCAACGCGCTTTCAAATCCAGCGAACGCGCTTCGCTCTCGCGCCTTCGCCGGTCTTTTTCGATCGCTTGTTGGATAGCATCCAGCAGGTCTTGGTCGCGAAACGGCTTGGTCAAGAACTCGAAGGCGCCATTCTTGATGGCGTTCACGCCCATCGTGATGTCCCCATGCCCCGTGATGAATATCGTCGGCAGATGAATGCCGTATTCAGGCATTTGCCGATGAAAATCGGTCCCGCTTTGTCCGGGCATTCTCACATCGAGCAGCAGGCAGCCGGGCGCGTCCGGCATGGAGCTTTCCAGAAATTCGGCAACCGAGCTATACGAGCGCACCTGTAGCCCAACGGATGCGAGCAAATCTTCGAGCGCGGCGCGAACGGACCGATCGTCATCGATGACATAGACGATGGGCTGCGGCCGCGAATCCGCCGTCGGTTCGTTTTTCATCAGGCTGCCTCCATGTGGCGCGGCAGGCGCACCTCAAATACGGTCCCCCCTCCAGGGACTGGAGCCGCGGAAATCTGTCCGCCATTCGCTTCAACGATCGTCTGACTGATGGTAAGGCCAAGACCCATGCCTCCCTCTTTCGTCGTCCAGAAGGCGTCAAAGAGGTGCTCACGAGCTCCCGGCGCCAGACCGGTGCCGGAATCGGCCACCGCGAGAACGATCGCATCCCGTCCATCCTGCGAGGCGGCAATTCGCAGACGACGCTCGGGCAATGCGCGGTCCGACATCGCCTCGGTCGCATTGAGGACGAGATTGCTGATGACCTGCTGGATCTGGACCCGATCGGCAAAAACACGAGGTAGGCCGTCATGCAGGTCCAGTTGCAAGGCGACGCCGCCACGCTCGATCTCGCCGCGCGACAAGGTCGCGATTTCCATGACAGCTTCCCTGAGGTCGAATGGTTGTCGGCACGGCGCCTCGCCCTTCGAAAGGGCGCGAATGCGCGCGATGACCTGGCTTGCCCGGTTGGCATCGCTGACGATGCGGTCGAGCGCGAGGCGGGCCTTGTCGAGATTTGGCGGCTCCTGGGCAAGCCATCGGGTGCACGCGCCGCCGCTGGCGACGACGGCAGCCAGGGGCTGGTTGACTTCGTGCGCGATCGACGCCGACAGTTGACCGAGCGTCGTGACCCGCGCAATTCGCAAAAGCCGATCGCGCGCCTCCAGCGCCTCGGCCTTCGCAGCCACCATCCTTAAACTGAGATAGGTTGTAACGCCGATGGCAACGATACTAATCCCGGTATTGACGATGCCGACCTCATACGCACCGGAGTGGGTCAAGAAAAAACTGATCAGGGTCAGCGCGACACAAATGCAAGCGAGGGCCACTACAGCCGTACCAGACAAGATGCGTGTCGCAACGAGAATGACCGCTGTGTAGAATACGGCCGCTGCGATGGCGTAGTCCGTGACCGTATCGGCGATGAAAATGCCGGCCATCGCAACGCCCATCGCGATCAACGTTAGCGCCGATCCGGGACGTATATCATTAGCGATCTTGAGCATTGTTCACCTTCTCGATCAACTTACCTACTTTCAATATTCTTCCCTGAAGAATCTACTCCGCCGTGTACCTAGATAACTATTGCTTCTCGGTCACTCGCCTGGCTCGAACCGCCACCGAGCAGATGTTACCAGCGGCTCCAGACTGAGACGACCGATAATCTGTTCCAAAAGGCGATCCTGCCGAGTGTCGGCTCGCACTGTCGCGCTCACCTGGACTCGGTTTGTGTCCTCGATATTCGTGCTTTCGAGGTCGCGGATGTGCAGCGCACCGGCGAGATCGCGAAGGAGAAGCGCCCGAACATGCGCCTCAGCCTCTCCATGGCAGATGATGCTGATCGCATATGCGCTGTCCAACGGGCTTGCGGCGAATGACTGGCGCTCAACGAGGCGAACGAGCGGGCGCAGAACTCCGTTGACGGCGATGACGAACGTCGTCGCAATCAATGCATGAAAGAAAAATCCGGCCCCACACAGCGCGCCGATCGCGGCGGAGCACCACAGCGTCGCGGCGGTGTTGAGCCCGCGCACATTCAACCCTTCCTTGAAGATGATGCCGGCGCCCATAAAGCCGATGCCGGAAACAATCTGGGCCGCAACGCGCGTCGGGCTCGCGTCGCCGGGGAACAGCCCGGCAAAGAGGACGAAGATGGCCGCGCCGAGCGCGACGAGGGTATTGGTTCGTAGCCCGGCCAGGCGCTGGCGCCATTGCCGCTCGAAGCCGATCAAGCCGCCAAGAAGGAATGCGCCCCCGAGCGTGAGTGCGGTGTGGCCAAGGCTTTGCCAATCCATCTGAATGTGTTCCCATCTCGTTGTGTCGGTCGCGTCCTCCCGACGCGCAAGCCCGCGCTATTGCTGGAATTGCCACTCCACTCGCTGTCAGAATTCGGCGTGGGCGCGAAGCGACAGAATCGAGGCTGGTCCGCGGTCGGCGTTGTAGGCGGGGTTTGCAACAAACTGATAGTCGAAGGTGACGGTGCTCCAGCCGTTGACCCGCAAGGCGTAATACGCCTCGACGATCGACTCGTGGCCGTAGCGCAGTCGCCCATCACCGATCAGCAACCCCGTGCCTCCGGCGGCGAGGAAGTTACGATGTGCACTTGAGAGGCCGTTGACCGCAGCACCGACCCCGATCGTGTCCGTGGGTCGTCCCCATGCAGAACCCTTTAGGGAGAAACCACCGGAAATGCTGCGGTCGATGTCCGTGAAGGAGAGGATTTCGGTGCGGCCGTCGTTCCAGCTTGCACGGGCGAAAAGCCCGAGGTCAGCTGTTAAAGCCTGTTCGATATTTCCATAAAAGCCATACTTATTCTGATTGCGACGCAGGGCCGTCATCGCATCGTTGATATCTGTTTGAGGGCTCGCTTGCGCGAGGTTGATAGCGTCGCGATACGCGCCGGTGTAACCACGGTTGATGAAAGCGCCGATCCGAACCTTACCCGGCTGCCCGAACAGGCTGTGCCGTTCCTCGAACTCGACGGCGCCACCGCCGCCCCCATTGAAGACCAAAACATCACTGTTCGGCTCCCTGGGCACTTGGAAGGCCCCGGCTCGCACAGCCCAATCCTTACGGTTCAGCTCGATGACCGCACCGCGCGTCATACCGGGAAGGTCGGCGGGGAAGTCATAGGCCCCCGACGACCAGATGGCCCAATTCATGAAATCCGCGCGCGGATCCTTGGCATAGGCATTCGCGTCGAAGAAATCGCCAACCGCGAAACGACCAACCGTGACAGTGACGCGATCGATGTCGCGTCGCCCCGCCAGTTGCAGGGGGCCGTCTGCGACATCCTCCTGCTCGCCACCAAGACCGAATGTCTGCTGAAGATAGTAGCGCTGTGGCCGAAATTTCGGAAATTCCGCGCCGCCTTTTTGCGCTTCTCCATTTGGAAAGCCTGCGAGTCCGAGCGTCCCGTTCAGCCCGAAGCCTTGGGCTAGCTCGGGATTGAAATAGAACGCACCACCGTCCCAAAGCCGCACGCCAAGAAATGCGTCCGCGGTCCACGTCTCACGAATTTGCCCACCACCGGGCAGGCTGGCGCTGGAAGCGTAGGGGGAACGAATCGCGGGATAGCCTTGGGCGATGAATGTGGTCTGGCCATGAATATTCCAGTCCGGCGACATTTCGACAGTTGCCGGTGGTCTTGGGAGTGTCGAGGTCACATCGCCCAGTCGGTAGTTCAGGCCAAGCGTGAACCTCTGGGTTCGGGGGTGGACGGACACATCGCGCAGTCCGGCACCATCGAGTCGATAGGTCGAGGAAGCCAGATCGAGGTAGTCGTACTGGACGCGTGCCGTCCATGGTCCGCCCAAGGCCATTTCGACACCTGCGCCTGCCGTCCACCCAGCGTGCCAGCGCCCCAGTTTTGACAAAACGCTGCCGTCATCGCCATTGATGTCGACGTTCGTTCGTGCCCAAGCGAGGCCTCCCGTTGCATAGGGGAGGAATGGGCCAAAAGCATAGCCGATCCTGCCACGCACCGTCCCCACGACATCCAGGGATGTGTTGAAGGGAGCCGGTATCCGTCGCGTCTCATCGGGCGGGCTCACAAAAGTGACATCGGCTTCCGCGCCGAGCACCCAACGATCGCTGGCCTGAAAGTTGTAGCCTCCCTGAAAGCCGCCGATCATTCCTGTCACCGTAGGCGGCAGGCCAACGGACTGATTCAAGACCGGGTTCGTTCCCGGGCCAAGGCTGCCAGCCCCGAAACCGGTGTGTCCGCCAAAGTAGACGCCCGACCAGTCGGGCCCGCCCGATTCCATCTTATTGTCACGCGAGGCCCCCGGTGCCTTCGTTGGCATCGCCAGGATGGGTTGCGGTCCACTAGTGTTGAGCCGTGCCGCATCCGGATGGCCGGGAGTCGTTTGAAGTTCTTGCGCGTGCGCTTTGGTTACCTGAAGAACCGCTACAAGACCGAGCGCCAGCAAGTAGAAAGCGATCACCATCAGTCGGCAAAAAAGAACCCGACGACGCCTGAAAATCTTCAGTCCGGTGGTGATAGTGAAATTGGGAAGTCCGTGGGTCGTAAAATAAGTCATGGGCTACTCCTGGCGTCGGGTTGCGAGAGCGCCCGGCGCCAATAGCCGCGAGCTGCCCTCCTAGTTTTCTCGTGAATTCAAACGGCGTGAGTTGTTGGTCGCGCCGCGGCTAGATGGGTCGTCCATTTGAAGCTCCTTGCTGATCGAAGTCCGGTTCAGGTCCGGGCCTCGTGCTTTGTTTCCATGCAAGCGGTCGTTTTGCGCTTGTGTGGCTCACCAGCGGCAACGCCGCATTCGCGATATCGCCGCTCTGTTCAACCGTGCGCTGCAACGCAGCAGGAATCTGAGCTTGGAACCGTCCAGCAGACGGCGACGAGCAAGGTGAACGGCCGCATGCGTCACGAACATCGCCAAGACCGCCAAAGCCCAACACAAACGTCTGTCCAACCGATTCCGAAGCGACGACCTGGCATCGCCCGGCTCGCGATTGTGGGGCGGACGCGGCGCTTGTCGCCTCGGCGGTGGCGGCCCTTGTCGGGGGCAGTCTCCAGCCTGCGGCGGCGCAAATCTCAGGATCAACGGTGATGTGGACATGATCAGGACCTCTCATGCGCTTGGCCGTCAGAACCATTGTCCGAACCGGCGGATGTAGACGGTCTTCATCAGTTGAGCGACGAGGCAGTAGCAGAGCAGCGTTCCGGCCAGCCACGGGAAGTAAGCGATAGGCAGGGGCTGCAATCCGATGGCTGCTCCCAGCGGAGAGAACGGCAAATAGATCCCCAGTACGCAGATGACGCTCGACATCAGCAAGACCGGCAAAGCCGCTGTGCTGTTGACGAAGGGAATCTTCTGGGTACGCAGCATGTGGACCACGAGCGTTTGAGAAAGCAGGCCCTCGATGAACCAGCCCGACTGAAAGAGCGATTGATGCTCCGGGCTATTGGCGGCAAAGACGAACCACATCAGAGCGAACGTCGTGATGTCGAAGATCGAGGACGTCGGCCCGATCCAGATCATGAAACGGCCGACATTCTTGGCATCCCACTTCCGCGGTTTGCTGAGAAACTCTTTGTCCATGTGATCCCAAGGCAGCGCCAATTGGGAAATGTCGTACATCAGGTTTTGAACGAGTAAATGGATCGACAGCATCGGCAGGAACGGAATGAATGCGCTCGCCACCAGCACCGAAAACACGTTTCCGAAGTTGGAGCTGGCGGTCATGTTGAGGTATTTCATGATGTTGCCGAAGGTTTCGCGCCCCTTCAGCACACCCTCCTCAAGAACCATCAGGCTCTTCTCGAGCAGGATGATATCGGCCGACTCCTTCGCAATATCGGCGCCGCTATCGACGGAAATGCCGACATCGGCATCGCGCAGCGCCGGGGCGTCATTGATGCCGTCACCGAGAAATCCGACGGTATGACCGTTCGCCTGAAGCGCCTGCAATACACGCGACTTCTGGAGCGGAGTGAGCTTCGCGAAGATCGTCCGCTCCTCGACCAAAACGCGAAGCGCGGTGTCGTCCAATTTTTCTATGTCGCGCCCGAGTACGGCTTGGCCCGGTTCAAGCCCTACTTCACGGCAGATCTTGGCACTCACGACCGCATTGTCGCCCGTAAGAACCTTGACCTTGACGCCATGCTCCGCGAGCGCAGCGATTGCTGGTCCCGCCGTCTCCTTTGGCGGGTCGAAAAAAGTAAGGAACCCCTGAATCGTGAGATCGGCTTCGTCCGCGATGGCATAATGCGTCTTGGCCTCGGACGCCACAAACCCTCGGGTGGCGACGACCAGCACACGGAATCCGTCCTCGTTGTACGCCCGAGCTATCGCAGCCAGATTCTTGCGCTCAACGTCACCAAGGCGGATCAGATCTTTGCCACTTCTGACGTGCGTAGAGATCGACAGCATCTCCTCAACCGCGCCCTTGCAGATGAGCAAGTGATCTCCGTCCTCGCCCTCGACGACCACTGAGAGTCGGCGGCGCACGAAGTCGAACGGAAGTTCATCGACTTTTCGGTAGCTCGCGACCGTGTTCGTGATGGCTGGCTCCGCCCCGGCGAATCGCACGACGGCCTGATCCATCAGGTTCTTCACGCCGCTCTGGTGGTAGCTGTTCAACCAGCCCAACCGGAGAACGTCAGCGTTGGGTTGCCCGGTAACGTCGACGTGGTGCTCCAGAATGATCTTGTCCTGAGTCAGCGTGCCGGTCTTGTCCGTGCAGAGAACATCCATCGCGCCGAAGTTCTGAATGGCGTTGAGTCGCTTCACGACGACTTTGCGCCGCGCCATCGCAACGGCGCCCTTCGCGAGGTTCGAGGAAACGATCATCGGCAACATTTCGGGGGTAAGTCCGACGGCGACGGCAAGGCCGAACAACAGCGCTTCCACCCAGTCGCCTTTGGTCAGGCCGTTGATGACAAAGACGACAGGAACCATGACGAGCATGAAGCGGATGAGCAGCCAGCTCACACTGTTGATGCCGCGATCGAACGCCGTTTGAGCGCGCGATCCGACGATCGCCTTGGCTAACGATCCGAAATAGGTGCGAGCACCCGTGGCAACGACAAGCGCGGTCGCCGTGCCGCTCACGACGTTGGTGCCCATGAAGCAGACGTTGGGCATGTCGAGCGCGTTCATTTCGCTGGACGCTACGCTCGCCGCGGACTTCTCGGCGACAGACCCGAGCGTGTCATACTTCTCAACGGGGATGGCCTCACCGGTGAGCACTGCCTGGCTCACAAACAGATCGCGGGATTCGATCAGCCTCACGTCTGCCGGGATCATATCCCCTGCTGAAAGACGCACGATGTCGCCGGCGACGATCTCTCGCATCGGGATTTCGAATGCTTCGGGATTTGACGTTGCCGATCCTCGACGAAGAACCGTCGCCGTCGTGCGGACCATCGCCTTCAGAGCTTCGGCCGCAGCGCTCGATCGGTACTCCTGAATGAAGCGCATCAAGGCGCTGGCAAGCACCATCACGATGATGATGGTGACTTTTGTTGGATCCGCATCCTCGCCATGTTGAAGCGGAAGCCAGATGTCCGTTACGGCGCTGATCCCAGCCAGGATCAGCAGCACTGCAATGAACGGATTCTTGAAAGCGCCAAAAAATTGAACAACCGCTGGCGGGCGTCGCTCTTGCGCAACCTCATTGGGGCCGTCTTTTGCCAGCCGTTCGATCGCATCTCGGGCAATCAGGCCGTTGCGGTCGCCTTTGACGTTTTCGAAGGTGTCGTCCAACCCATTCTGGGCTTCACGGACCGCCTTCATCGACAGCTTGCGTTCGTCTTTTCCGCGCGGCTTGAGAGCCGCCTTGAGGATGGGGGCATTCATTGGATGAATCTCCTGCCGCAAGCGCCAAGACCATGCCCCTCTCGGCACGGTCTTCGGCGCTTGGGGTCTTGGTCGGCTGAGGGGGTAATGACACCGATGCGTCTTCACGACGCTCGGCATTCGGACCGCGCTTGAGCAGCGCAGCCGCTCTTCACCAGGGAGGGTCCGCACCTTCGCGCGACCGGGCGATTCTGCGCGAGTACGGATCGCCGCCCCGGCGGGGGTGAAGCCCGTCCAGACCGGCGGACACCAGAACCATCGCCGTGCTGGCCTTATGCAGCGTGAGGGAATGCATCACGCGCCTCACGCCGCAAAGCGACCATGCTGGTAAACTGCAAGCAGGAGTCCGGCGCGCTCGATCAATCGGCGCAACCCGCCGCCCGTGTCTAGTTCGGCGTCAAGCATCCAGATGCATTCGAGCCGACCGGTCTCGCCATTGACACGCCACGCCGCGACCAGTCGAGTCCGGTTCGTGCGGGGAGACTTCGTGAAAGGACGGTCACGCTCGCATCGCGGGTCGGCGAATGCGGGATTGCGTTTCGGCGAGGCGATCCGCGAAACGCGGAGCGAAGCCGGCAGAGTAAAAAATTGGAGAGTCATGTCTCACCTCCGTGACGAGCCGCTCGGCCGTCACAGGCGAGACTGATGATTCAGACTCGCGAGAACGACCTGAGCGGCACGCTTGCTCGACTACTGTCGCTTGGCATTGCTCGTTGATCCTCATGCGTCGGCAGCGGGTTGGAGCCGCTTGATGACATTGGCTGGATATCACCGTCATTCCTCGAGTGACAGTGTCTTGCGGGGTTGGTCCGATATACAAAACAATATCCGAGATATACCATCGTATATCGTAAAGTCTTCGGCGATAACTACCTGCGCAATATCAGGCCGCTTAGACTTACCGGACACGGGCGCGTCGACTTCAATAGCGATGTGATCGCTCTGATTTTTTCGATCCGAGGTCTGGTGTGGGTATCGATATGGTTCTTATCGAGCGCATCGTCGCGCGAAGCCCTCGTCTTCGGCGATTGCTCTATTCGTTGTCCTTAACCTTTCTGAAAGCGGCGTTTCGGTTTCGCCGCACGGGCTTGGATGCCTTTGCCCGACCGACATTGCGTTTATCGCAGTGTCTCTTTCGTACTGCCTCTTCGCGGATACGACGTCGTTATGCAGCCGAGCCGAAAATGACGTCGGACTCGCGCTTTGTGCTCCGTCGCCTTTCTCTCAAACTTTTGATCATGCTGATCTTTGCCGGTGCTCAAAGCCCGCTGCCCTGGGGATTCGGGAAAGCGCTTACGATGATGCTGTTTATGAGCGCGGCGATCAGTTGTGCCTTGGCCCTCCTGAACCACCAACGATTCAGATTGGGAGTCTTGAGCTACTGGGACGAATCTTTGGCCTTTGTCCTGCTCGGCCAAACCGCGCGGATGGTGTTTCTACGTTGAAGTATTGCGAGTGCGCTATGTCGGGGGCTCTCGTCTTCAAAATACTCGCCAATAACCTGCCACGCGACACGGGAATCGCGAAGATGGCCGTCGAGTCGAGACGCGGGGCAGCGACAACCGCTTGCGGCGTCGTTTGGTGTTGGTTATTACGGAGCGTCGCACCACTCGCCGTCGCCGCACGCTGTTGACGGGGAAGATCATTCTCAATCAGCGATCGTCCGTGATAAGTTGCGTTGTCCGAAACTTGTCGGACACAGGCGCCTGCCTCGAAGTTCCTGCTGCCCTGAACCTTCCGGATGCCTTCGAGCTGAAAATAGAACCTGGCGGCGCTTGCTCGCAGTGTCGAATAGTCTGGCGGAGCGCTACGCGCATCGGCGTGGCGTTCGATTGACACAAAGTTAGAACGCGCCTTCACTTTCAAGGGCGAGTGTAAAGGCGCTGGCCCAAGATACTGCCGCGCGCACGGCGCTGCAGGCGTGACGACTGATATGGCCGGACGGCGGGCTACAAAAATAACAAGGACAATGTGGGGGAAAGAGCCAATCTCACAAGGAGAATGGCGCGCCCGACACGATTCGAACGTGTGGCCTCCACCTTCGGAGGGTGGCGCTCTATCCAGCTGAGCTACGGGCGCATCGATATTCAGATAGTGTCCGAGATCGACCACGGTCAATCGCGAATGCTAGAATCGACATGGCTCAAACGACGCGGGCTAAAGCCTCGCCGATCATCGCCATTCGTACTCCACAACCTCCTTTCGGTTTGCTTCCGTGGTGCTTCCGCCACCTCGAATGCGATTTTCGTGCTTCCTTCGAGTTTCGCCAATCGCTTGGTTTCACTCGTTTTTTACGACACCCTCGACCATCAGAAAGAGCTTGCGTTTGCCTTCGGAGGGCGGCGCTCTATCCAGCTGAGCTACGGGTGCAGCAACGCAGGGCGCTGACACCGGCTTTCATAATCCATGCTTGAGCGTCCGGCAACTCCATGCCGGATGTTTCGCACAGATGCCTCGCACCTCGGCCCTGATGGGCCGGCCGGGGACGCGGAGGACGCCCCCGGCCGATCTTCAGCCCCGGGCCGCGTCTTCCCGGATCATCTGGGCCCCCTTCTCGGCGATCATGATCGTCGGGGAGTTGGTGTTGCCGGAGGTGATCGTCGGCATCACGGAGGCATCCACCACACGCAGCCCAGCCAGCCCCATCACCCTAAGCCTGGCGTCCACCACGGCTTCTGGATCGGAGGGAAGGCCCATCCGAGCTGTGCCCACGGGGTGGAAGATGGTGGTGCCCACATCACCCGCCGCGCGCCGCAGCGTTGCTTCATCATTGCTCGCCGCCGCCGCTCCGGGCACCAGCTCGGCGGGCGCGAACGGTGCCAGCGCGGGGCGGGCCACGATGCGCCGCGCCACGCGGATGGATTGGGCCGCCACCCTCAGGTCCTCTTCCGTGGAGAGGTAATTGGGCCTGATAGCGGGCGCGTCGGCCGCTTCGGAACTCTTGAGGCGGATGCTCCCGCGCGAGGTGGGGCGCAGGTTGCACACGCTCATGGTGAAAGCCGGGAAGCGGTGCAGCGGCTCGCCGAACTTGTCCAGCGAGAGGGGCTGCACATGAAACTCCAGGTCCGCCGTCTCTTTCTGCGGAAACGATCGGGTGAACAGGCCGAGCTGAGAGGGCGCCATGGTCAGCGGCCCGCGCCGGCGTAAGGCGAAGTCGAGCGCCATGCCCAGCTTGCCGAACAGCGAATGGTAGCGCTCGTTCAGCGTGCCGATGCCCGCCACCCTGAACACCGTGCGCAGCTGCAGGTGATCCTGCAGATTTGAGCCCACCCCCGGGGCATGGTGCGCCACCGGGATGCCGAGTTCCGACAAATGGTGCCCCGGCCCGATGCCGGACAGCATCAGCAATTGCGGGGAGCCGACCGCCCCCGCGGCGAGCACCACCTCGCGCCGGGCGCGCACGGTGCGCCGCTCGCCATCCTTGCCGCGCATCACCACGCCGGTGGCGCGCCCCTCTTCCACGCACACGCGCTCCACATGGCCAGCAGTGACGAGATCCAGATTGGGCCGGGAGAGCACGGGCTTCAGAAAGCCGCGCGCCGAGCTCCAGCGCAGGCCGCGCTTCTGGTTCACATGGAAATAGCAGGAGCCGGCATTGTCGCCGGTGTTGAAATCATCAATGGGCGGAATGCCGTCCTCGGCGGCGGCGCGGCGCACGGCATCCAGCAGCGGCCACGTGACCCGCGGAAACTCAACATGCCACTCCCCTCCCCGCGCATGGTCGCGGTTGGGGCCCATGAAATGGTCCTCGTGGCGCCGGAAAAGGGGCAGCACATCGTCCCAGCCCCAGCCTTCCAGGCCCAGCTCGCGCCAATGGTCGTAATCCGCCGCCTGGCCGCGCATGTAGATCATGGCGTTGATGGCCGAAGAGCCGCCGATCACCTTGCCACGCGGATAGGAGAGCGCCCGCCCGTTGAGCCCCGGCTCCGGCTCGGTCTTGAAGCACCAGTCGGAACGCGGATTGCCGATGGCGAACAGATAGCCCACTGGAATGTGGAACCACACCCAGTCGTCGTTCCCGCCCGCCTCGATCAGGCAGACCCGCACCGCAGGGTCCGAGGACAGGCGATTGGCCAGCACGCAGCCGGCCGAACCCGCCCCCACGATCACATAGTCATACGGCTGCGACACGTCGGCCGTGTGCGCCATGGGCTCCTCCCGCATTTCATTTTTATTGCGGGGGAGATTGGGGGGAACGTGGCGGGAAGGCAAGCCGCCGCAGCGGCAGGATAGGGGCAGGATGCGGGCCCGCCGCCGGCCCCATCGCCCGGCGGCGGGGCGTTTTCAGTGCAGGGCCGCGCAGGCGATGCGCGCGCCCGCGCCGCCGATGGGCTGGGTGGTGTAGTCGTCGGGATTGGCGTGGATCACCACCGCCGATCCGGAGGGGCCCAGCAGCGCCGGGCGGCCAGCCCCCGGCTGGAGCGCGACCAGCGTGGAATAGAGCTCCACCCGGGCGGTGCCGTCCGCGCCCACATAGATGTTGGGCAGGTCCCCATCATCATTGGCCTGCGGGTTGAGGAAGCCATGGACGACGGGCGTCGCCGCATGCACATGGGCGCCAGCCGCGGCAAAGCTCGGGGCATCGCAATCGCCCTTTTCGTGGAAATGCATGCCATGCCAGCCGGGCGGCAGGCCGGTGGCCTCCACCCGCAGCAGTACGCCCTTGGGGGCGGCAGTCACGGTCACGAGACCATGGGCGGCGCCGTCGGCACCGGTCAACGGCGCGGTGCGCACCTCCGCCCCCGCGGCGCCGAAGCTTGCCATGCCCAATCCGATGCCCGCGCAAAGCGCCATGCACATCCTCAACATGAGTTTCTCCCGTTTCCGACGGAGCCCGTCGCGCGGCGCCTTGAGCGCCACCGGGGGTATAAGGGCCCATCGCGCGCTTTGTTCCCGCAGCCTGACTGTTTCCAGTGCACGGCGTCGCGGCCCCTCCCCCATTGCGCTGGGGGATGGGGACAAAAGCCGGCCGTGCCCCCTTGCCATCGGCGCTCTGCCCTTGTCCCATGGGCGCAACCCGCTGGGGCGTGATCGGCCTCGGCGGACTCAAGGGGGATATGAGGCCATGAGTTCCAACACCTCCTTTTTCGGCGATCTTCTGGGCTCCATCGCGGAGCGGGGCCGCGCGCTGCTGGAGCGCAACGGCCGGGTCAGCGGCGCCACCAAGGCCGCGACCCTGGTGGAGCGCTGCGAGGAATTGCTGTCGGGGAAGGGCGAGGCATCGGGGGTGGCGCTCGCCACCGAGATCCTGCATCGCTATGGGCGCATGAAGACGGGCGAGCGCATCGCCTTCTTCGAGGCCCTGGCCGAAACCTTCGGCGTGGACCGCGCCCGGCTCGATGCCGCCATCGAAGCCTATGGCCGCACCGGTTCGGACGCCGCCACCTCCGAGCTGCACGCGGCCAGCGAGCCGCGCCGGCTGGAGCTGTTCCGCAGGTTCAACATGGCGCCGGGGGCCACCTTGTTCCTGGTCCGCATGCGCGAGCACCTGATGGACGCGCTGGTGCACCGGCGCGACCTTGGCGCCGTGGACCGTGATTTCGGCTATCTGTTCTCCACCTGGTTCAATCGAGGATTTCTGGTGCTGCGCCGCATCGACTGGTCCACGCCCGCCAACGTGCTGGAAAAGATCATCCGCTACGAGGCGGTGCACGAAATCCGCGACTGGAACGACCTGCGCGCCCGCGTCGACAGCCCGGACCGGCACTGCTACGCCTTCTTCCATCCGGCCCTGGTGGACGAGCCCCTGATCTTCGTCGAAGTGGCGCTGGAGAAGGACATTCCCGGCGCCATCGCGCCCATTCTCGACCAGAAGCGCGAGCATCTCGATCCCGCCAAGGCCACCACTGCGGTGTTCTATTCCATCTCCAACTGCCAGCGGGGGCTGTCGGGTGTGTCGTTCGGCAACTTCCTCATCAAGCAGGTGGTCGAAGAGATTTCCCGCGAGCTGCCCAATCTGACCACCTTCGTCACCCTCTCGCCCGTGCCCGCCTTCCACCGCTGGCTGGAGGGCGAGCGCACCAGCGGATCCTCCGCGGTGCTCTCGGCCACAGACATTCAGACGCTGAAGCTGCTCGACGACGCCGAATGGCCCCAGAAGGAGGAGGCGCGCGAGGCGCTCGCCCCCGTGCTCAAGGCCGCGGCAGCCTATTATTTCCTGGTGGCGCGCACGCCCAAGGGGCGGCCGGTGGATCCGGTGGCGCGCTTCCACCTGGGCAATGGCGCGCGGCTGGAGCGCATCAACGCCATGGGCGACCTTTCGCCAAAGGGCGTCGCCCAGGCCACCGGGCTGATGGTGAACTATCGCTACGTGCTCACCGACATCGAGAAGAACCACGAGGCCTTCTTCGGCAAGGGCGACGTGGTGGCCAGCAGCGCCGTGAAGAAGCTGCTGCGCGCGGAGCACACCGCCCGCGCCCTGGTGCCCACCAGCTGAACGAAAACAACAGGAAACGCCCATGGACCACAACAGCCCCAACCATCTGTTCGGCGCCGTCCACTCCGCCATGCCGGCGGCGGACAAGCCCCTGGCCCTGCATGCGGATGGCCGCGCCGAGACCTATGGCGACGCGCTCGCTCTGTCCGGCCGGCTAGCCAACCTGCTGGTGGCGCGGGGGGTGAAGCCGGGCGACCGGGTGGCGGTGCAGGTGGAAAAGTCCTGGCCCGCCCTCGTGCTCTATCTCGCGGCGGTGCGGGCGGGCGCAGTCTATCTGCCGCTCAACACCGCCTACACGCTGGCGGAGGTGGAGTATTTCCTTTCCGATGCGCAGCCCGCTTTGTTCGTCTGCCGGCCCGAGATCGTGGACGATGCGCGCACCCTCGCGGCAAAGGTGGGCGTGCCGGTGGTGGAAACACTGGGGGCCGACGGCACCGGCTCCCTGACCCAGGCGGCGGACGGCCAGCCGGAAGCCTTCCAGGACGTGCCCCGCGGGCCGGACGACCTTGCCGCCATCCTCTACACCTCGGGCACCACAGGCCGCTCGAAGGGCGCGATGCTGAGCCACGACAACCTGCTCTCCAACGCCTTGACCCTGCGGAGCGCATGGCGCTTCACCGACCGCGACGTGCTGATCCACGCCCTGCCCATTTTCCACACCCACGGCCTGTTCGTGGCCTCCAACACCATTTTGATGGCCGGCGCGTCCATGATCTTCCTGCCGAAGTTCGACGCCGCCGAAGTGCTGGGCCTGATGCCCAAGGCCACCTGCCTCATGGGGGTGCCCACCTTCTATACGCGCCTCCTCGATCTGCCCGGCCTCACCCGCGCGGCGTGCGCGAACATGCGTCTGTTCGTCTCCGGCTCCGCGCCGCTGCTGGCGGAGACCCATCGCGCCTTCCGCGACCGCACCGGCCACGCCATCCTCGAGCGCTATGGCATGACCGAAACCAACATGAACACCTCCAACCCCTATGACGGCGAGCGCATCGCCGGCACGGTGGGGCTGCCCTTGCCCGGCGTCAGCGTGCGCGTGAGCGACCCCGAGAGCGGCCGCGAGCTCGCCCGCGACGAGATCGGCATGATCGAGGTGAAGGGCCCCAACGTGTTCAAGGGCTATTGGCGCATGCCGGAAAAGACGGCCAGCGAGTTCCGCGACGGTTTCTTCATCACCGGCGACCTCGGCAAGATCGACCAGGCCGGCTATGTGACCATCGTCGGTCGCGGCAAGGATCTCGTGATCACCGGCGGCTTCAACGTCTATCCCAAGGAGGTCGAGACCGAGATCGACGCCATTCCCGGCGTGCTGGAAAGCGCCGTCATCGGCGTGCCCCATCCCGATTTCGGAGAGGGCGTCACCGCCGTCATCGTCCTGAAGAAGGGCGCCAGCCTGACCGATGGCGACGTGCACGCGGCGCTCGCGGACCGGCTCGCCAAGTTCAAGCAGCCGAAGAAGGTGTTCTTCGTGGAGGAGCTGCCGCGCAACACCATGGGCAAAGTGCAGAAGAACGTGCTGCGCGAGGCCTATCGCGACATCTATCGCGGCGCCGCCTGAGCGGATCGAGCCCTCCGCTGCGCTGGGACCGGGCGGCGGAGGGCTTCGCGCTCCGCTGGCTAGCGCCCGGCTGAAGCCCTACCGCTCGACGGGGATCACATCCACGCCCACGGCCAGCATGTGGTCCCCCGATGAGACGATGACGCCATCCACCGGCGCCACATCCGCGTAATCGCGGCCGACGGCGAGGATGATGTGGTCGTCACCCGCCGGAATGGCATTGGTGGGGTCGAGGCCGATCCAGCCCACCTCCGGGCCGCACCAGATCTCCGCCCACGCATGGGTCGCGTCCGCCCCCTCCAGCCGCGGCTGGCCCTCGGGCGGGACGGTGCGCAGATAGCCGGATACGTAGCGCGCCGGCAGGCCCAACCCGCGCAGCCCGGCAATCATCACCTGGGCGAAATCCTGGCACACGCCGCGCCGCGCCACGAACGCCTCATGGGGGGGCGTGGTGACCATGGTCGAGCCCGGCTCGTAGACGAACTCGTCCTTGATGCGGTGCATGAGCTCCAGCCCCGCCTCCAGGATCGGCCGGTCGCCGGGGCAGCTCAGCGCCGTCCATTCGGTGATGGCGGCGTCGACCGGAATGGCCCGGCTTGGAAACAGGCCATGCACGGGCGAGCCGGGGCCGAGATCGAAACCGCCCGCGGCGGTCGTCCGCACATCATCCACGCTCGCCGTGGACTTTGGATCCGGCAGCGGGTCGGCACGCACATCCACCCGGCTGCGGGTGGAAATTTCCAGATAGTCGTGGGGCTGATCAAGGGTCAGCCAGGTGAGGCCATTGCCGAAGAAATCCGTGCCCCGCTCCAGCTCCGCCGCCTCGGGCGACAGGTCGAGCACATGGGCGATGACATGCTGGTGGCCGGGCCGGTCCACCGGCGTCATGCGCAGCACCTGCCGGGCCACGCGCACCGGCACGGCATAGGAATAGGAGGTGGTCTGGCGGATGTCGTAGAGCATGCCGCCTCACATGGCCAAGGTCATGGTCATTTCCTGGGAGTGACCCTGCAGGAAATAGTGGGCGGCAACCTCGTCGGAAAGCCGCATGAGGGTCTTTTCCATCTCGTCGAACCAGGCCCCATCGAAGCTCTCGGCGGTGGCGGCGGCCAGCTCCGCCCGCATGCGCGCCACGAGGCGTTCCCACAGCGGCGGCGGGGCGTCGTGGTCGCGGCCCGGCAGCACGCGCAGGTGGTCCGCCATCCGCTCCACCTGGAACGCCACGGAGCGCGGATTGTCCGGGTCCAGCAGCACCAGATCCAGCACCGGCCCGCGCGCCTCCATCATCACATAGCGGCTGCGATAGGTGATGAGGCTGTCGGCCACCTGGAGCAGCGCGTCCAGGGAGCCCGGCACGCCCTGCTCACCGAATGTGCGCGCGAAGCGCAGGGTGCTGATGGCGCGCTCGGTGCGGCGCCCCAGCTCCAGGAAACGCCAGCCGGTGAGGCGGTTCATATTCTCGCTGGCAAGGCCCGAAAAGGCGGCGATGATGCGCAGCGCCGCATCCGCCCGCTCATGGGCATCAGCTTCCGAGGGCGCCGAATTGATCGGCGCCAGCACGCACGATTCCAGATCCACCAGCGCCTTCCAGGCATCCGGTGAGAACCGGTCGCGGATGACGGAGGCCGCGGCCCGCGCCGCCAGCACCAGCTGCGGCAGTGCACCGGGCACATCCCGCCGGGTGAGTACCGCCACCGCATAGCGCGCCGGCGTCGCCTTCGCCAGATCACGCGGCATGGCGCCCCACGCGCCCAGCAGCCCCAGCAGGCGCGACACCAGCGGGCTGGTGCCCGTTTCCCCGGTTTCCGCCAGCCGGCTCACCAGCACACGGGAAAGGCGCAGCGTCGCCTCCGCCCGCTCCACATAGCGGCCAAGCCAGAACAGATTGTCCGCCGCCCGGCTCGGCAGGGTGCCGGACGAGCGGCGCACCTTCACATTTTCCGGGTTCGGCAGCAGCGTGGTGTCCGGCACCGCCTGCTCCGCCAGCACCCACACATCGGCCGAGCGGTCGCCCTTCTGCAGGGAAATGGCGCGGGCGTCCGGTGTGGAGGAGATGCGGCAGAAGCCGCCCGGCATCACCTGCCAGCCGCTGTCCGTGGCCGCCAGGAAAACGCGCAGCATGAAGGGACGCGGCGTCAGCCTGTCGCCGGTCCAGACCGGAGTGGTGGACAGGCGCGCAATGTCCTGGCCCACCAGTTCCACACCGCGCCGCGCCAGCAACGTGGACAGGCGCCGGCGTTCCGCCGCCGAGAGGTCGGCGCCGAGCACGGAGCCACCCGAGGGCAGCACCGGCACCGGCCGGCCGAAGGCCGATCCGATCACCAGTTCGTCGAGATGCTCCATCACCTGCGCGCGCTCGGCATCCTGTCCGCACCACCAGGTGCCCACATGGGGCAGCTTCAGCGGCGCGCCCAGAATGCGCATGGCGATGCGCGGCAGGAAGGCCAGCAGAGCCGGGGCTTCCACAAGCCCGCTCCCCAGCGCATTGGCAAAAGCGACCCCACCTTCGCGCAGCGCCTGCACCAGCCCCGGGACGCCCAGGCGCGAGCCCGCGTTCAGCTCCAGCGGATCAGCGAAATCGGCATCGAGCCGGCGCAGCAGCACGTCAATGCGCTTCAGCCCCGCCACCGTGCGCACGTGCAGCCGATCACCGCGCACGGTGAGATCCTCGCCTTCCACCAGCAGGAAGCCGAGATAGCGCGCGAGCAGCGCATGCTCGAAATAGGTCTCGTTCATGGGACCGGGCGTGAGCAGGCCGATGCGCCCCTCCCCCGTCCCGTCCAACTTCATCAGCGACGTGCGCAGCGCCTGGAAGAAGCCCGCCACACGCTGCATGTGCAGCGCGCGCGACACGTCCGGCAAAGCGCGCGTCATGGCCAGACGGTTTTCCAGTGCGTATCCGGTTCCGGAAGGCGCCTGGGCGCGATCCGCCAGCACCCACCAGCGCCCATCTGGGCCACGGCCCACATCAGCCGCATAAAGGCGCAGATAGCGCCCGCCCACGGGCTTCACCCCCACCAGCGGGCGCAGGAATTCGTTGCTGCCGGCCGCCGCCGCCGCCGGCAAATCGCCGTCGCTCACCAGCCGCCCGGGGCCGTAGAGATCCTGAAGCACCGCCTCCAGCAGCTCGGCACGCTGAATGAGGCCGGCCGAGAGAGCCGCCCAGTCCGAGCGCTCGATCAGCAGCGGCACATGGCTCAGCGACCAAGGCCGTTCGCCCCCGCCCACATCGTCATAGACCCGGTAGAAGACCCCGGAATCACGCAGATAGCGGTCAGCTGAACCGAAACGGCGCCGCAGTTCGTCCGGCCCCATTTCCGCCAGAGCGGCCAGGAAGGGAATCCAATGGGCCCGCGGGCGGCCGTCCGCGTCCAGCATCTCGTCGCGGACGCCGGGCAGTGTGCGGTAGCCGCCGAGCAGGCTCTCCGCCGCAGCTCTCTCGAATGCTTCGCTGCGCTGTTCCGCCCCCGACACGAAAAACCCTTTCCCCGCGGTGGTACATTCACCGGGTTTTCCATTATGACAGACTCGCAGCGCGATGCATCATCTGCGCCACAGCCGCCCAAAGCTGTGGATAGACCCCGGTCAGCGGGGCCGATCCGGCACCTCTTTCATCGCCGAGGCGGCTTGAAGGCAATGGCCTCGAGCCGCCCTCCGGTGCGCCACGGCGCAGCCAACCGGCAAGCCCCAGGCCTCACCGTCACCAGTCGGCTTGCCCGGCCCCTCAGGTGATGCCCTGTTCGCCGTGCGAGAGATGGCCATCCCGTTGCGGGAACGCCTAGCCTCGCGGCCCGACGCCCACTTCGCCTGAAACCGCAGCGGTGCCGCCCCTCCCCACGCCCCATGCCGTCCCTCTCCCGCATCGTGCGCGGAGTTCGGAATTCAAACCTCGGCCCTTATCGCACCCCTCAGCAGCACATCTTCCGCCGGAACAGGCGCGGACACGGACCATCTCCGCTCACCATGGACTCGCGGGAACGCCCTAGCGCATTGAATTTCAGAGATTTTTCACGGCGGTCGCCAGCCACTTCACGGGGATACCCGCCACAGTAATGTCACCGAGCGTCGCCACGGATGCAACGGCGCCGAGGATGCGAGACGAAAGCGGCCGGGCTGAGGGCCCGGCCGAATTGAGGCCGCCAGCGCGTACCAGCCCTCCCGGGAGCAACAGCCGCGCCGCAGAGCGGCACAGCCATCGCCCGGAAGACAGGACGGTGCGACAACCACGCACTCACAGGCCGATGGGTCGGCGCAGGTCAAGCGTGGTGGGGAATTCGTCCGGCGCCGTCTCGGCGGGGACGTGGGTGACGCCGGGCGTGTGCCCATAATCCTGGAAGCGCGCCAAGCGCCGCGCCTCGGCCTCGTAGGAATTCACGGGGAACGTGTCGTAGTTCCGACCGCCGGGATGGGACACGTAGTAGACGCAGCCGCCGCGCGAACGTTGGCTCCACGTATCCACCACATCGAACGTCAGCGGCGAGTGCACCGGGATCGTCGGATGCAGGCCCGACCAAGGCTGCCACGCCTTATAGCGCACGCCCGCCACGAAAGTGCCGTTGCGGCCGGTGGGCGCCAGCGGCACCCGGCGCCCGTTGCAGGTGAGGATGTGGCGCGAGGGATTGAAGCCCTCCACCTTCACCTGCAGGCGCTCCACGGAGCTGTCCACATAGCGGGCGGTGCCGCCGATGACACCTTCCTCACCCAGCACGTTCCAGCATTCGAGCGCCTGGCGCACTTCCACGTCGACGCCCGCCCGCTGCACCTTGCCGAAGGCCGGGAAGCGGAATTCGTACTGCGCCTTGAACCACTCGGGATCGAAAACGTAGCCGTGGTCGCCGAGATCCTCCAGCACGTCCATGAAGTCCTGCCACACATAATGCGGCAGCATGAAACGGTCGTTGAGGATGGTGCCCCAGCGGGCGCAGTTGCCCTGGATGGGGGCGCGCCACAGGCGGGCGACGAGGGCCCGCAGCAGCAGCTGCTGCGCCAGGCTCATGCGCCAATCCGGCGGCATCTCGAAGCAGCGGAACTCCACCAGACCCAGCCGGCCCGTGGGGCCGTCCGGCGAATAGAACTTGTCGATGGAAATCTCGGTGCGATGGGTGTTGCCGGTGACATCCACCAGGATGTTGCGCAGCAGTCGATCCACCAGCCACGGCGGCGGCGGCAGCTCGCCGCCCGGCAGCGGGATCTTCGACAGCGCAATCTCGAACTCATACAGGCTGTCATGCCGCGCCTCATCGATGCGCGGGTGCTGCGAGGTCGGACCGATGAAGAGGCCCGAGAACATGTAGGACAGCGAGGGATGCCGCTGCCAGAACAGCAGCAGGCTCTTCAGCAGGTCCGGCCGGCGCAGGAACGGGCTGTCCGCCGGGGTGGTGCCGCCCACCACGACGTGGTTGCCGCCCCCGGTTCCCGTGTGGCGGCCGTCCACCATGAACTTCTCGGTGCCAAGCCGCGCCAGCCGCGCCTCTTCATAGAGGAT
The DNA here is from genome assembly GCF_021401125.1 of Xanthobacter sp. NM-59. GTDB lineage: Bacteria > Pseudomonadota > Alphaproteobacteria > Rhizobiales > Xanthobacteraceae > Xanthobacter. The sequence continues at coordinate 265,543 of NZ_JACBFQ010000004.1, read as the reverse complement.
GCGGGTGACATCAACGCAGCCTTCCCAGGTCGAAGACGGGTGAATATTCACCTCGAGCACGCCCGGGTCAGGCGACAGGCGGATAAGGTTCAGCCGGTAGTCGAAGGGCGGGGGATAGCCCTCCAGATGAACCGGCATGTTGAGCTCGATCGCGGCCTGTTCGACAGCGGCGATGAGGTCCACATAGTCCTCAAGGGTGTCGACCGGCGGCAGGAAGATGCACAGGCGGCCGCCGCGGGGCTCGACGCACAAGGCGGTGCGCGTGTCGGTCGTTCCGATCTGCTGGTCATGCTTCAGCAGATATTCCTGCACCAGCGCCTGCGCACGCTCGCCGACGCCGTAAGCCTCGGTGCGGGGGGCAACAGAATAACGCTCGCGGCCATCGGCCCCGGTTCCGCGATAACGCGCGGACAGCTCCTCCGCATCCGGCAGAGGTCCGCGCGGCTCGAAGGGGTCCATGGGCGCCGTGTGCGGGTAGCGCGTCGGCGCCAGATAAAAGAGCGAATCCAGGGGCAGACGGTAGCCCATGGGACTTTCGCCGGGGATCAGGAACAGGAACTCCCGCCGGAAGGTCCAGGCCTCGGACGCCCAGGCCGCACCTTGCGGCGTCCACACGCGGCGCAGGGGAAGCACCGAGCCGGTGGGATTGGCAAGGCCCTGGTTGAAGGTGCGCGCCAGCATGCGGCGCTCCACCTCGTCCGCCAGCCGCTCGTCGCCGGGCGCAAGATTCTCGGGAAGGCACTGCTCCTTCCACATGTAATAGATGTTGTCCTCGAACGCAGACTGCACGAACTGCGAACCGACCTTCAGCTTTTCCGCCAGGAGCTTCGCGAAACGGTCCGCATCGGCCGGGCCCACGCCATAGTCGCGGGTCTCATCGGCGATGAGGTCCTCCCGCCGCCACATGGGCTGGCCATCCTTGCGCCAGAACAGGTCGAAGGACCAACGCGGCAGCGTCTCGCCGGGGTACCACTTGCCCTGGCCGTAATGGAGCACGCCTTCCGCCGAGAAGCGGCGGCGCAGGCGGCGGATTAGGTCATCAGCGCGCACGCGCTTCTGCGGGCCCAGCGCCTCGGTGTTCCATTCGGCCGCCTGATAGTCGTCGATGGAAACGAAGGTGGGCTCGCCGCCCATCGTCAGGCGCACATCCCCGGCGGCGAGGTCAGCGTCCACCTTCTCGCCCAGCGCGTCCAGCGAGGCCCAGGTTTCATCCGAGAAGGGATAGGTCACGCGGGGCGCCTCGGCCACGCGGGTCACGCTCATGTCGAAGCCGAACTCGGCCTCCGCCTTCTCCATCAGATAGCCGGTGATCGGCGCCGCGGAGCGATAATGAGGCGTCGCCGCGAGGGGAATATGCCCCTCGCCGCACAGCAGGCCCGAGGTGGGGTCGAGGCCGATCCAGCCCGCGCCTGGCACATAGACCTCACACCAGGCATGAAGGTCGGTGAAGTCCACGTCGGTGCCTGACGGGCCGTCCAGCGACTTCACGTCCGGCTTGAGCTGGATCAGGTAGCCCGATACGAAGCGCGCAGCGAGGCCCAGGTGGCGCAGCAGCTGGACCAGCAGCCAGCCGGTGTCACGGCAGGAGCCGAGCTTGCGGCTCAGGGTCTGGTCCGGCGTCTGCACGCCGGGTTCCATGCGGATCACATAGCCGATCTCCTGCTGGAGACGCTGATTGATCTCCACGAGGAAGTCGACGATGCGGCGCTTGTCGCGCGGGATCGACGCCAGGAAGGAATCGAACAGGCCGCCCTCGTGCTCCAGCTCCAGATAGGGAGCGAGCTCAGCCTTCAGCTCAGGCGCATAAGTAAAGGGGAAATGCTCGGCATATTCCTCGACGAAGAAGTCGAAGGGATTGATCACATCAAGCTTGGCGAGGAGGTCGACCTCGACCTTGAATTCCTCCACCTTTTCGGGAAAAACGATACGCGCCAGCCAATTGCCGAACGGATCCTGCTGCCAGTTGATGAAATGCTCGGCCGGCGAGATCTTCAGGGCGTAGGCCGGAATCTCAGTCCGGCTATGGGGCGCGGGACGCAGCCGGATCGTCTGCGGGCCGAGCGCGACAGGCCGCTCGTAACGATAGCTCGTGACGTGATGCAAGCTCGCGAGGATGGACATTCAGAAACACCTGGTCCGGCGGGTCAATTCGACCCTGGTGTGGATGGGACAAGGTTAGACAAGGCTGCGCCGAGGCGGAAGCGCGACTTTACGGCGGTACCCGCCCTCATTTGAGGCAGATGCCGCCGTAATACGCATAATCGCGGCCCCGATCTCAGGCAGATGCGGGTTCGCTGGGCGGCGCCGGCTCTTCCGGCGGCCGCTGGGGCGCGGTCTTCTTTTTCTTCCCGCGCTCCTCGAAGCGCTGCAGCACCGTGAAGAAGGACGGAACGAACAGCACCGCGAGGCAGGTCGACGCCAGCATGCCCGAGACCACGGCGATGCCAATGGACTTGCGCGAATTGGCGCCCGCGCCGGTCGCGAACACCAGCGGCAGAACGCCGAGGATGAAGGCGAACGACGTCATCAGAATGGGGCGGAACCGCAGGCGCGCGGCTTCCACCGCAGCATCCATGATCTCCATGCCCTCGGCCCGTTTCTCGCGGGCGTACTCGACGATCAGAATGGCGTTCTTCGACGCCAGGGCGATCAGGAGCACGAGCCCGATCTGGGTGTAGAGATTGTTCGGAACCCCAAGCCCCAGCAGCGCACCCACGGTGCCGAGCAGCGCCAGAGGCACCGCCAGGATGACCGACATGGGCTGGATCCAGCTTTCATACTGGCCCGCCAGCACGAAGTAGACCAGCAGCACCGCCAGACCGAACACATAGTAGATCTGATTGCCGACCACCTTCTCCTGGTACGACATGGCCGTCCATTCGAAGCCCGTCCCCGGCGGCAGCGTCGACGCCGCGATCTGCTCCATGAGGTCCATCGCCTGGCCCGACGAGAAGCCCGCGGCATTGGAGCCCACGATCGTGGCCGACGGATAGAGGTTGTAGAGCGAGATCAGGGGCGGGCCCTGCACCGTCTTCACCTCGGCCAGGGAGCCGACAGGCACCATCTTGCCCTCGGGCGTGCGCACCTTGAGGCCGAGCAGGTCGGCGGGTGTCACCCGGAAGCGCGATTCGGCCTGCACATAGACCTGGAACACATTACCGAAGCGCGTGATCTGGTTGACGTAGGTGGAGCCGAGGTAAGACGAGATGGTCTCGAACACCTGCCCCACCGTCACCCCCAGCGTCTCCGCCATGGTGCGGTTCACGGTCACCTCAAGCTGAGGAGCGCCGGTGCGGAACGACGTTGCCACATGGGACAGCGCCGACTGCGCCTTCGCCTTCTCCACCATGGAATCGGTGATCTGCTCCAGCAGCCGGTAGTCGAAATTACCGTTGCGCAGCTGTGGCTGCATGGTGAAGCCAGCGGCGTTGCCGATGCCCTGAATGGCCGGCGGCACGAGGATCAGCACCGAAGCTTCCTGGACGTCCGCCACGGCCTTGTTGAGATTCTCGTACAGCGAGAGCAGATCCTCGCCCTTCACCTTGCTGGAATAGCGCTCATCCCAGGGGGTCAGGGTCACGTAGATGACGCCGGCATTGGCGAGGGTGGACGAGTTGTCCATCACCGAGATGCCGGAAATGGCCAGCGCCGTCTGAACGCCGGGCACCTTCCGCACGCGCTCCGACACTTCACCCATCACCTGCTTCGTGCGGTTCAGGTTGGAGCCGTCGGGTAGCTGCACCGCCACCAGGAAGTAGCCCTGGTCCTCGATGGGCAGGAACGAGGTCGGCACCTTCGTGATGCCGTAGCCGGCGATACCGATGAGGCCGAGAGCGATGATCACCATCAGCTTGGAATGGTGAACCATGCGCGACATGAGATTGGCGTACCAATGCTCGGCCTTGCCGTAGATCGCATTGAAGCCGCGGAAGATGAAGTTGCGCTTTTCAGGCGGCACCGGCTTGCGCAGCCACAGGGCGCACTGGGTAGGCTTCAGCGTCGCGGCGTTGATGGCCGAAATGAAGGCTGTGGCGGCGATGACGAGCGCGAATTGCTTGAACATCTGCCCCGATAGGCCCGGTATGAAGGATGCCGGCAAGAACACCGACATCAGCACCAGGGTGATGCCCACCACGGGGCCGAACAGCTCATCCATGGCCTTTTCGGCCGCCGGCTGCCCCTCCATGCCCTCTTCAATATGCCGCGACACGCCTTCGACGATGACGATGGCGTCATCCACCACGATGCCGATCGCCAGGATGATCGCGAACAGCGTCGAGATGTTGATGGTGAATCCCATCGCGTCCATGGCGGCGAAGGCGCCAATGATGGTCACCGGCACCGTGGTCGCCGGCACCAGCGTGGCGCGCCAATCCTGAAGGAACAGCAGGATCACCACCAGGACCAGCAGCGCCGCCTCGTAAAGGGTCTTGTAGACCTCCGAGATGGACGCAGTGACGAACCAAGTGGTGTTGAACGGGATGGAATATTCGAGCCCTTCGGGGAAATCCTTCTTCAACTCCTCCATCTTCGCGGCGACGAGATTGGACACGTCGAGCGCGTTGGCGGCGGGAAGCTGGAAGATGCCGATGCCGGCGGCCGGCTTGCCATCCTGCGTGAAGTCGCGGGAATAGCTCTGGGCGCCGAGCTCCACCCGCGCCACGTCGCGGATGCGGACGATGCGGCCACCGTCCTTGTTGTCCACCTTCACGATGAGGTTCTCGTAGTCCCCCACATCGTTGAGGCGACCCTTGATGTTCACCGTATACTGGAACGCGGCATTGGACGGCGCCGGCGGGATGCCCAGCTGGCCGGGCGTCACGAGCTGGCTCTGCTTCTGGATGGCGCTCGACACGTCGCCCGGCACGAGGCCGAAGGCCTGCATCTTGTCCGGATCCATCCACACCCGCAGCGCATAGGTGCCGGTGCCGAAGATGGCGACGTTGCCGACGCCGTTGAGACGGGCCAGCTCGTTCTGGATGTTGATGATGCCGTAATTGTTCAGATAGAGGCCGTCATAGCGGCCATCCGGCGAGGTGAGGGTCACGAACTCCAGGATGGAGGTGCCCTTCTGCAGGATGGTCACACCCTGAGCCTGCACCGGCTGAGGCAGCGAGGCCAGCGCGATGTTGACCCGGTTCTGCACCAGCACCTGCGCCATGTTCGGATCGGTGCCGATGGCGAAGGTGACGACCAGCGTGTAGGTGCCGTCCGAGGCCGACCACGACTGCATGTAGAGCATGCCCTCGACGCCGTTCACCTGCTGCTCGATGGGCAGGGCGACAGTGTCGATGATGGTCTTGGCAGAGGCGCCGGGATAGCTGGTGGAGACCGACACCGTGGGCGGCACGATGTTCGGATACTGGGCCACCGGCAAGCGGATGAGCGACACGAGGCCGATCAGCACGAAAACCAGGGCCAGCACGTTCGAAAGAACCGGCCTCTCGATGAAAAAGCGCGAGATCATGGGCGCCGCTTCCTGGCGTTCGAGGGGCGGATCAGTTCTTCGGTGCCGCAGGCGCGGCGGGCGCGGGCGGCGTCTTGCCTTCGGCCGGCGTGGGCTGCACCGGCGCGGTAATCTTGCCCGCCTCCACCGTGACCTTGGAGCCCGGGACCGCGCGCTGGATACCATTGACGATCACGCGGTCACCCACTTTCAGGCCGCCCGAAACGGCCCGCAGCCCGTTGGGCTGGAGCTGGCCGAGCTGGATCTGCGCCTGGGAAACCTCGTTGTTTGCATTCACGACCAGCACATAGGAGCCCAGCTGATTCTCGCTGATGATCGAATCAGGCACGAGAATGGTGGGCAGCGCCTGGCCAAGCGGCAGCCGCACGCGGGCGAACAGGCCCGGCAGCAGCGAGAGATTCGAATTGTCGAAGATGCCGCGCACGGTCAGCGTGCCGAGGTTCGGATCCACCTGGGGCGCGATGTAGTCGAGCTTGCCCGCATGGGGGAAGCCGGTCTCCGTCTGCAGGCCGACCTCGACCGGAACCAGACCGGGATTCTCCCGCAGGGTCATCAGCTTGTGCCCCGCCTTCTGCATCCCCTCCTTGATGTTGAGCACCTGCTGCTCGCTCAAGGAGAACCAGACATAAATGGGGTTCACCTCGACGATGGTGGCCAGCTTGGTGGGGCCGGAATAGCCCACCAGCGCGCCCACATCCTGAAGATGGGCCGTCACCACGCCATCGAACGGCGCGCGAACCTCGGTGTAGCCGAGATTGATCTGCGCCAGCTCCAACGAGGCCTGGGCGTTCTGCACGTCGGCCACCGCGGCGTCCCGCTTGGCGCGGGCCTGATCGAGCACGGCCTGGGAGGCAAAGTCCTGCTTCGCGAGCTGATTCTGGCGGTTGAACTCGGCCTCGGCCTGCACCTGCGATGCCTGCTTGGCGGCCAGCGTCGCCTTGGCCTGGTCCACATCGGCCTTGTAGACGTCCTGTTCGATCACGAACAGGAGATCGCCCTTCTTCACCAGCTGGCCGTCGGCATAGTTGATGGAAGTGAGGAAGCCCTGCACGCGGGCGTTCAGGTCCACCGAATTGATGGAGGCGGTATTACCGGTCAACTCCAGATAGGTGGTCACCGGCTGCTCGATGACCTCGGCCACCGTGACGGTCGGGGGCGGCGGGGGAACATAGGTGTTCTTTTCCTCGCACGCCGCGAGAAGGAAGGCCGCGCAGCACATCAATCCTGTGCGCCGCACCAAAGCGGCCGCCCGGAAACCTCCCACCATGCCAAATCCCCCGTTCGCAAGTGGGCGGGATACTAAGCATCCGCCGGTGGCGTGTCCATGCGAGGAATTGGTTGCTTCCGTCACCTTATCATCATGCTACTCGCATTTTTGGCAGTTGTTGCCGCACGGCAGCACAGGCCCCTCACCCAAGGGAGGGCGCGCGGGAAGGAACCGGAAGGCCTCCGCTCGCATTGACATTGCCCCGACCCGTTCATAAGTGTCCGCATGGCATGCACCCCGCCGAAAGGCGGAGGGGTCGCGGCTGCGCGCTTCGTCGCAGCACCCGCTCAACGCCCCATCCGACTTGCTGACGCCCCATTGCGGGGGTCCAAAGGCGCACCATTTCCCGGAGGGTCCGGCGGCCCGTCTCCGCCCTCCTTGAGACCCGACGGATCGGAACAGAGAACAACCCATGCTAGGTGGACTTGCCCGCAAGCTCTTCGGCTCCGCAAATGATCGCCGGGTGAAGGGGTATCGGCCCCGCGTCCAGGCCATCAACGCCATGGAGAAGGAAGTCGAAGCCCTCTCCGACGACGCCCTGCGCGCCCGCACCGAGGAGTTTCGCCAGCAGCTCGCCGCCGGCAAGTCCCTCGACGACCTCCTGGTTCCTGCCTTCGCCACCGTGCGCGAGGCAGCCAAGCGCGTTCTGGGCATGCGCCCGTTCGACGTGCAGCTGATCGGCGGCATGGTGCTGCACCAGGGCGGCATCGCCGAGATGAAGACCGGCGAGGGCAAGACCCTCATGGCCACGCTGCCGGTCTACCTCAACGCGCTCGCCGGCAAGGGCGTGCATGTGGTGACGGTGAACGACTACCTCGCCAAGCGCGACGCCGAATGGATGGCGCGGCTCTATGGCTTCCTGGGCCTCACCACGGGCATCATCGTCCACGGCCTGGACGATGCGGAGCGCCACGCCGCCTATCACAGCGACATCACCTACGCGACCAACAACGAGCTGGGCTTCGACTACCTGCGCGACAATATGAAGTATGAGCGCGCGCAGATGGTGCAGCGCCCGCACTTCTTCGCCATCGTGGACGAGGTGGATTCCATCCTCATCGACGAGGCGCGCACGCCGCTCATCATCTCCGGCCCGCTCGACGACCGCTCGGACTTCTACAACACCATCGACACCTACATGCCGCGCCTGGACAAGGACGACTACGAGGTGGACGAGAAGCAGCGCACCGTCACCATGACCGAGGCCGGCATGGAGAAGATGGAGCAGATGCTGAAGGAGGCCGGGCTGCTCAAGTCCGAGAGCCTCTACGACATCGACAACGTCTCCGTGGTCCACCACGTGAACCAGGCCTTGCGCGCGCACATGCTGTTCCAGCGCGACAAGGACTATATCGTGCGCAATGGCGAGGTCGTCATCATCGACGAGTTCACCGGCCGCATGATGCCGGGCCGGCGCTATTCGGAAGGCCTGCACCAGGCGCTGGAGGCCAAGGAGCACGTTCAGGTCCAGCCGGAAAACCAGACGCTCGCCTCCATCACCTTCCAGAACTATTTCCGGCTCTACGAGAAGCTCGCCGGCATGACCGGCACCGCCAACACCGAGGCGGCCGAGTTCGCCGATATCTACAAGCTCGACGTGGTGGAGATTCCCACCAACCTGCCCATCGCCCGCCAGGACGATGACGACGAGGTCTATCGCACCGCCGGTGAGAAATACGCGGCCATCATCGACCTCATCAAGGATTGCGGCGAGCGTGGCCAGCCGGTGCTGGTGGGCACCACCTCCATCGAGAAGTCCGAACTCATCGCCGACCTGCTCAAGAAGGCCGGCCTGAAGCAGAAGGACTATTCGGAGCCCACCGCGCTCACCAAGATCGATACCTCCGGCAAGACCTTCTCGGTGCTGAACGCCCGCTATCACGAGCAGGAGGCTTATATCGTCTCCCAGGCCGGCGTGCCGGGCGCCATCACCATCGCCACCAACATGGCGGGGCGCGGCACCGACATCAAGCTGGGCGGCTCGGCGGAGATGCGCATCGAGAATGAGCTGCGCGAGATGCCGGAAGGCCCCGAGCGGACCGCCGCCGAGCAGAAGATCAAGGCCGAGGTGGAGGAGCTGAAGAAGAAGGCCCTCGCCGCCGGCGGCCTGTTCGTGCTCGGCACCGAACGCCACGAGAGCCGGCGCATCGACAACCAGCTGCGTGGCCGCTCCGGCCGCCAGGGCGACCCCGGCCACTCCAAGTTCTTCCTTTCGCTGGAAGACGACCTGATGCGCATCTTCGGGTCGGACCGGCTGGACGGCATGCTGCAAAAGCTGGGCCTCAAGGAAGGCGAGGCCATCATCCACCCCTGGATCAACAAGGCCCTGGAAAAGGCCCAGCAGAAGGTGGAAGCCCGCAACTACGACATGCGCAAGAACGTCCTCAAGTATGACGACGTTCTCAACGACCAGCGCAAGGTGGTGTTCGAGCAGCGCCTGGAACTGATGAACGACGAGGACGTGGCCGGCACGGTGGAGGACATGCGCCATGCCCTCATCGCCGACACGGTGGCCAAGTTCATCCCCGAGAATGCCTATCCCGAGCAGTGGGACACGGCCGGGCTGCACCAGGCCCTGGTGGAGGCCCTGAACCTCGACCTGCCCGTGGAGGACTGGGCCAAGGAAGAGGGCATTGCCGGCCCCGAGGTGAGCGAGCGCATCACCCGCGCCGCCGACGAATGGATGGCCGCCAAGGCCGCCAAGTATGGCCCCGAGCTCATGCGCTATGTGGAGAAGTCCATCCTTCTCCAGACCCTCGACCATCTATGGCGCGAGCACATCGCCATGCTCGACCACCTGCGCCAGGTGGTGGGCCTGCGTGGCTATGCCCAGCGCGATCCGCTGAACGAGTACAAGTCCGAGGCCTTCAACCTGTTCTCCGCCATGCTGAACCGGCTGCGCGAAGTGGTCACCGCCCAGCTCATGCGGGTGGAGATCGTCACCCAGCCCCCGGCGGAAGAGCTGCCGATGATGGAGGCCCACCACGAGGACCCGCTGACCGGCGAGGACGAGCTGGCGGAAGCCGCCGCCGCCATCGGCAGCCGGCCGGATCCGCAGCTGACCGGCGACATCGCGGTGGCCGAGCGCGACCCGAAGGACCCTTCCACCTGGGGCAAGGTGGGCCGCAACGAGGTCTGCCCCTGCGGATCGGGCAAGAAATACAAGCACTGCCACGGCCGCTTCGCCTGACAGCGCAACCCCTGAACACGCCTATGAACACGCCCCCTGCCGGCTACCGCCCGCAGGGGGCGTTTTCGTTTGGGGCGCCCGGGCCCGCCCAATACGCCGCTAACCCCAACGCGTGCCCGCCCGGTGCGGGTTGAGCCGCGCCCGCCGCAGACCTGAACGCCCTCGCTCGAGGGTGCCGGTCCGCCCGGCCGCGACGACGGCACGGCGGTTCGCCCATCGCGAGATCGCGCAGCCACGCCGCCCCTGAACGCGAAAAGGCCGCCAGCCCTGCCCGCGAGCATTCCCGCGAGCCGGCTGGCGGCCTCTTCCGTAGAGCCTTCGGGTGCCCCCCGCATGCGAGACAGCCCGAAGGCGAAGAGCGTCCTGACCTTACTTGGTCACGGCGATGGCGACGGACTGATTGAAGGTCACCTGCACCAGGTCACCAACCTTCAGGCCCTTCACCTTCTCCTTGTGCTCCGGCTTCTTGGCCTGCACCTCATAGAGACGGCCTTCCGGGCCCTTCAGGGTGAGGGTGGCGTCATCCGGGTCCATGCGCACAATCTCGGCGGTCAGGCGGATGGTGTCCACCACGGCGCCCGACGGCTTGGTGCTCTTCGGATCGCTGAGGACCGCCTGCGACACCTGAATGCCCGGCGCGGCGCCGGCCTCGGGCTTGGCGATATCGATGATGGCCGCGTCGGTCTCCGTGATGGTCACGGTGTCGCCGACCTTGATCTCGTCGAACTTCTTGATGGCCGGGCCGGCCTTGACGGTGAAGAGATTGCCCTCGGGCCCCTTCAGCACGACCTGGCGCGTGTCGGCATCCACGGCGATCACCGAGACCTTGACCTGGCTCACATCAACTTCGCCCTCAGCCGCGATCGGCTGAGCGAAAGCCGACACCGCGCCAAGGACAGCAGCGCCGGCAACCATGGAAAGACGGGCCGCCATTTTCTTGAATGCCCTAGTCTAAGTCTCCTTGTTCCCAATCCCGGCCGGCCGCGGGCGCCCCGACAAGAAATGCCGGGCTTCACCTCATCGCAGAAGCGAAGCCCCCGACCAGCCGACGTGACCTTAGCCGTAGCTTTGCGAACGAGGCGTTACACGTCAAAATTTCACACGACAAAAATGGGCCCTATCGCGCGCCCGCTTGTCGCAGCCCGCGCGTATGCTCCCCGCCCCGAGGTGAGCGAGGCTATGAAACGAGGCGGCGAAGGGAAGCGGGGGGCCATAACACCACTACGCCCGGCATTTCGCCGGGCGCACAAAATCGGTGAAGCCAGCACCCCAGAAGGCGTTTCTCAGCGCGCGAAGCTTGAGGTTTCCACCACGTCGGAAGCGCCGGAGAGCGTATCCGAAGGCCCCACATTGGCCGGCCGACCCGCCACCACCAAGGAGGGCTTCGGCAGCTGCGTGGCAGACGCCTGCGGCTTGGGCGCCGGCGCGGGCACGTTGCTGGCCCCCGTTGCCGGCTGCACAGGGCTCGGCGGCGGCAGGGGCGCGGCCGTAGCCGGCGCGGCATTGGGCACCGCGGTGTCGGAAGCCTCGCTCACGGAAGCCGCAAGGCTGCTGAGGGCAACACTTTCATCCACCCGAGGCGGGCGCGTGGTTTCAGGAATGGTGCCCGGCGCCTGGGGCGCGAAGGCGAACTTGCCGTCGCCTTCCTTGCGCTTGATCTCCGCCAGGAAAACCGGATGCATGCCGCCATCGGCCCCGGTCTTCACAGGGGCGAGGGGCGAGCTCTGCGAAAGGGCCGCAATCTGCGCGTCGTCAGCGCGGCTCTTCGAAGCCACCGCATTCGCCACCGACGGCGCCACCTGATAGGGCGGGCACGCGGCATCGGCATCGAAGCGCGTGCCGGGAGCGGGCTGGGCGTCGAACACGTAGCGGCGCCCGCACACGCTCACCTTGGGCTCTTCGCGGGTCACCAGGAAGTGGTCGTTGCCTTCCTTCAGGTTGCGCCAGAAAGCCATGTTCGGATTGTTGCGATGACGCGCCATGTTCTTCGGCGTCATGCGGAAGGGATAGGCCTGCACCTGGAACGAGCGCTGACCGCCCGCAAAGCTCTCACGCGCCAGCGAGAAGATTTCCGAAATTTGCTCGTCGGTCATGGCATAGCAGCCCGCGGACGAGCAGTCGCCATGCACCATCAGGAACTCACCGGTGCGGCCATACGACTTGTCGAAGGCGTTCGGGAAGCCCAGGTTGAACGAGAGATAATAGCTGGAATTCGGGTTCATCTGGCCGGGCGTGATGGCATAGAAGCCCTCCGGCGCCTGCCGGTCGCCCATCTTCACCTTGGGCCCGAGCTCGCCGGACCAGCGGCAGATGGGATAGGTCTTCAGCAGCGCATAGCTGCCAGACGCATTCTCCTTCCACACCTCCAGCTCCGCTTCTTCCTTAAAGATGCGAACGAGGATGGGGGACGCCGGCGTCATGTTCTTCTCGCCGATCAGCGAGACCATCTGCGGCGACAGGGGTTTGTTCGCCTTGCGCGCGACCTCGTCGGTCTGGTTGCAGGCGGCAAGGGCGAGCGCCGCCGTGGCGGCCAACGCCGCCATGCGGACGCGGGACGAAATCTTCGTCAGCGGACGGCTCAACGCGGAACTCCTGATACCTGTCCGGGCACCGTAGCGGCCATCCTCAGCCCCTGCCTCTTAACGAAGCCTTAACAAGAGGAGCACCGTCTTGGCGCCCATCCGCAAGGCTTCCTGCAGTTTTTACAAGAGAAGCCAATTGCGGCTAAGATGAGATTGTTCCCGCACGCAGAACGGCCGGACGGCGCGGGAACGCCGCCCGACATATCCGCATCACCCTTGAACGCGGCAGGACGCCGGCTCAGAGCCCGCGTCCGATGGCGAGGAATTTTTCCCGCCGCGCCTTGCGCAGGGCCGGCCCCTCAAGGTCCGACAGGGAGCCGAGAGCCTCGGCGATGGCGTCGCCCGCCGCCGCGATAGCGGTATCTGGATCACGATGGGCGCCGCCCACCGGTTCCTTCACGATGCTGTCGATCACCCCGAACTTGAGCAGGTCCTGGGCGGTGATCTTCATGTTGGTGGCGGCATCCTGCGCCTTGGCGGTGTCGCGCCACAGGATGGAGGCCGCGCCTTCCGGCGAGATCACGGAGTAGATGGCATGTTCCATCATCAGAACGCGGTTGGCGGTGGCGAGCGCGATGGCCCCGCCCGAGCCGCCCTCGCCGATGATGATGGACACGTTGGGCACGCTGAGACCCAGGCAAGCGTCGGTGGACCGGGCGATGGCCTCCGCCTGGCCGCGCTCCTCGGCGCCGATGCCGGGATAGGCACCGGCGGTGTCCACGAGGGAGATCACCGGAATGCCAAAGCTGTCGGCCAGCTCCATCAGGCGCACCGCCTTGCGGTAGCCCTCCGGACGCGCCATGCCGAAATTGTGACGAATGCGGGTCTCGGTGGTGGAGCCCTTCTCGTGGCCCAGCACGCAGACGCTCTCGCCGCGGAAGCGGGCGAATCCGCCGATGATGGCCTCATCCTCACCAAACTTGCGATCGCCGGCGAGGGGGGTGAACTCCTCGAACAGCCGCTCGGCGAACGCGCCGAAATGCGGCCTCAGCGGATGGCGGGCGACAAGGGTCTTCTGCCAGGGGGAAAGATTGGCGTAGAGGGCGACGAGCGCGTCATGGGCCTTGGCCTCCAGGCGCTGCACCTCGTCGCCGATAGCGACGCCATTGGACGCCGAAAGCGCCCGAAGCTCTTCCACCTTGGCCTCGAGTTCGGCGACCGGCTTCTCGAAGTCCAGATAGCTGCGCATGCTTGTCCGTGGGGTTGGAAAGGACTGATCGGTGCCCCTCCGATGGGCCGGGAAGCTGCCCGTGCGGGGCCGCCAAGTCAAGGGCGGGACTTTACGGGGGGTTGCCACAGCTTTAACGCGGGCGTGACATCCCGCACCGCGCAACGGCCTTGTTCCCGCCCCCGCGGAGAGGCTATTGCTTCTCTCGCGAACTGCCGAGGAAGCTTCACCCACATGCGCGCGCTGCTCGACGTCATCCTGGTCGTCCTGAACCTTTATGTGTGGCTGCTGATCGCCGCCGCCGTCCTGTCCTGGCTCGTCGCCTTCAACGTGGTGAACCCCTACAACAAGTTCGTCCACAATATCGGCGAGTTCCTGTTCCGCATCACCGAGCCGGTGCTGGCCCCCATCCGCTCCGTGATCCCCGCCCTCGGCGGCATCGACCTTTCGCCGATGGTGCTGATCCTGATCATCTTCTTCCTTCAGCGGGTGATCGGCCTCTACATCTATCCGAACGTGTTCTGATCCCTTGAGCGTCTTCCGCCCCACGGACGAGGGCATCGAGCTTCACGTGCGCGCCACCCCCAAGGGGGGGCGCGATGCGCTCGATGGCGTCGCTCAGCTCTCCGATGGGCGCAGCGTTCTGAAGGTGCGGGTGCGCGCCGCGCCGGAGGATGGCGCGGCCACTGCCGCCGTGGCAAAGGTGATCGCCGACGCCCTTGGCGTCTCGGCCTCGCGCGTCACCCTGGCATCGGGCGCCACGGCGCGGCTGAAAACCTTCCGCGTGGAGGGCGACCCTCAAGCCCTCGCCGCCGCCCTCCTGCGCAGTGTACCGGAGGCCTTGCCACCGGCAGTGGCCGTTCCGGCACCACCCACCGGCCCCGCACCTGCCACCGGCGGAAACGCGCGTAAGCGCCGCCGCTAGAGTGCCTTCGCATTTCACCGAATTGCAGAGCGGCTCCGCATCATTGCCTTAACGTGCCGTCTTCCCGCGAGCGCGTATCCGCTTCGCGCGCTCGCGGGCAAAGTCCCATCATCCATCCCATACCGCTCGCCGCCGCGGCGCGAAAATAGATCGCGCGCGACATGCACGGCCCGATCCGGTCGCGAGGCCGCAGGCTGGGCGCGGACCCGCCAGGGCGGCCCGCGTCACCCCCTGGGAGTGCGACAGGCACGGCCGCGGGTTCAGCGCAACGGTCGCGCTCCGCCCCCGCCGCCCGAAGCCGCCGCCGAGCTCGCGCCTTATTTGCCGCCGTCGTTATTGGACGTGCCGCAGGTGTAGCCGACGAAGCATTGCGGATTGTCAGGCATGGGCAGCCAGGCCGGCTTGGCGCTCTGGCCCTCGGCGCAATAGGAATCATCCAGCACATAGCGCTGGGCATTGCCATTGCCCGTCGGCACAAGCAGGGCGCCCTGCTGCTTCACAGCCGCGGCCAGTCCGGCGCAGGTGCTGGGCGGCACCGGAATGGCCATCATGCCGGCGGGTGGGTTGTTGTTGCCGAGGATGGCCGTGCCGTCTCCCGGCACCGGCACGCCGGACGCGCCCAGATCGGGCGGCGGCGTCAGCGCATCGGTCTGGGCGACCGCCGGCAGGGTCAGAAGCGCGCCGGCCAGCGCAAGAGCCATCGCCGCGCCACGGCCCGCGCGCATCTCACGGCGCAGCCGATCCATCGTCCATCCCATTGGAAACCCTCCCCCATGCCGTCGCGAAAACCGCGACGCCCCATTTCGCTCTAGAGCATTTTGATGACGCGCGGAATGAGCAAAGGGTCGGGCCGCGAACGCGCCGGGGGGATGCGGCAACGCACAATTTCCACCTCCCGAGGGTTTGACACCGGCGGCGGTTACCTTTATCAGCCCGGCCATCGGGGAGTAGCCACCGCCACTGAGCGGGGCCGCGTCAACACACTCGCACCTGCGCCGCGGATTGGCGTCGGGCGTGGCGCGACCAGCCGAAGTCCTCGGCCCGGCAAGACCGTCGTGATCCGCGCACCCTATCGGACGAGGTGCGCCGGCACGCGGTCACAGCCGTCCGATGGACCTTGATTCATGTCTCCTTTCGCCATTGCCGCGCTGGCCTTCAGCATGTCCGTGGACGCCTTCGTCGTTTCCGTGGGGCGCGGCGCCGCCCTTGGGCGGCCGCGTTATTCCGAAGCCCTGCGCACCGGTGCGGTGTTCGGCATGGTGGAGGCGCTGACCCCCGTCGTCGGCTGGGCCGCGGGCGTGGCGGCCAGCAGCCTGGTGGAGGCGGTGGATCACTGGATCGCCTTCGGCCTGCTGGGCCTGGTGGGGCTGCACATGATGTGGGCCGCCATGCGCCGGGAGGAAGAGGCCGAGCCGCCGAAGGCTTCACTGCCCGTGCTCATCGCCACGGCCATCGGCACCAGCCTCGATGCCATGGCGGTCGGCGTCTCCCTCGCCTTCTTCGATGTGAATATCCTGGTCATCGCGCTCGCCATCGGCCTCGCGACCTTCCTCATGTCCTCCGGCGGCATGCTGATGGGGCGGCTTATTTCCGAGCGCTGGGGCCGGATCGCCGAAGTGCTGGCGGGCGTGACGCTGATCGGCATCGGCGCCTCCATCCTGCTGCGCCACCTCTACAGCTGACCTCACTGCCCCGCACGAAATGAGCCCCCGCCCTGCCCGGGCGGGCTTGATGGCGCGCGCCCGTTGGCCAGCGCCATCAAGAGCCCCTGTGCACCGCGCATTCACCCCCCCAAAGCAGTCATCCTGTTATTTTTTGATTATACTAATTCCAATCTTTGATTTCATCGAACATTTTCAGCGCGACACTCGATTCCGGTGACATATGTCAAAGTATATGTTCTGTTTTCGCGACAAACGTGGCAGGACTATAGGATAGGTCGTCACGCCGGCACGCACCTGCGCGCGACAGATCGACGGAGTCAGAGCCGATGACGCATCTGAGACTGTTCGACGCGATGCGCGCGACTGCGCTCGCCGGCTCATCGCACGGCCCAGACAGCTCCTGGAATGGCTCTAAGTCGGCCCACCTTCGCCCGAATACGCAGAAGGTTGGCGGCATTTTCTCGATGAATGAGAAACCCCGGCGTGGGGCACGGCGGCGCCCCGCCGCGCCATCCGAAAGGCCCGGCGCCCGTGCACCCCTTGGCCAGGCGCAGCGGCGCCATGGTGCCAGCATCGGCGCAAGGCCGGAAACTCCCAATCGGGCGGGTGACGAGGACAAGACGGTTCGATGATTCCAGACCTTTCCCCTTTCCTGCACCTGCGTCGGTTCGTTTCCATCGCCCACCACGTGCCCGGCCGCATCCGGCTGAAGCTGGATCTGGCCGCCCTCATGCACCTGCCAAAGGTGGATCCGGAGCCATTCGTCATGCTGGTGGGCCGCATCCGGGGCGTGAAGACGACTCGGCTGAACGCGGCGGCCCTGACCGTCGTGGTGGAATACGACCCCCATCTCATCCCCCCCGCGCTCTGGCCGCGCCTGCTGGTGGCGGACGCCGAGGAGGTCGAGCGGGCGCTTGCGGCCCACGTGGTTTGAAACCGACGCCCGGCGCGCCGCGCAGGAAAGCCAGGTCCCGCCATTTCACTTTTCGCATTTTGATTCGAGGACGAAGCCGATGTCGAAGAAGTACCCGCAATGGGACAACCAGCAGTCCGGCACGACCCAGGGCGGCCCGCAGGCGTCCGGCCAGTGGTCTTCTTATGGCGGCTGGAATGCCGGCGCCGGCCCGCAAGGCGGCTATGGCCAGCAGTCCGGCTACGGACCCCAGCAGGGCTATGGCGCGCAGAGCGGCTTTGGCGCCCAGCCGGGCTACGGACCGCAGGGTGGGTACGGGCCGCAAGCCGGTGGCCCGCAGGGCGCGGGCGGCCCGCCGCGCATTGATGCTCTGGATGTCCTGGAGGGGGTGCTGAAGGATGGATTCAGCCTGTCCAACCTCACCCGCATCGCGCGGGCGAGCGGCTCCAATTTCTGGATCGGGACGGCCATTGGGGTCGGTGTCGTGGTGCTGTTGAACCGGCCCGACGTGCGCTCCGTCTTCTCCTCCGTCTTCAGCAAGGCCGCCGCGTCGCCGGATTCCTCGGAGGTTCCCCCCAAGGCGTGACCGCGCGCCGAACCCCCATCCGCGAACAGAAATTCAGGAGTTTCCATCATGTCCGACGACCACGGCTCCAGCCAGGGCGTGCACTACCACTATCATTTCTATGGCTACGGCCCCGGCGAGGGCTTCGCCCCCCAGGGCGGCGATAATGGGATGGGCGGAACCACGTCCGAAGCCGGTGCCCAGGACGGCGGGCAGGACGGCGCCCAGCGTCGGGGCGGCCGTGGCATGGGCGGCGCCCAGGGGGGCCAGGGTGCGGGCGGTCCAGCGGCAGGTGCTCACGGTTCGCACGGCCACAATGCCGGGGCCGGCGCGGTCCCGCCCGGCTTTCCTCCGCCCGGATTCCCGTTTGCTCCCGGCGGCGCCACGGGCGCGAATGGCGCCCAGGGCCCGCAAGGCACGCAGGCTGGCACCGGTTTCAACTGGCACCAGCACCCGGCAGCCGATTCGCTCATCAAGGGCCTGGTGGTCGGCGCCGGCGCGGCCTACCTGCTCACCAATGAATCGGCCCAGCGCACCATTCTGCGCACCGCGGTGCAGGTGTGGAGCTTCCTTCAAGGCAGTGTCGAGGAGCTGAAGGAGCGCCTGCACGACGCCGAGGCGGAGGTGGCCGCCGCCACCGCGCCCGCCGCCCCCGTGGAGCCCGCGGACGTGGTGCCCGCTGCCTCGCCCGCCAGCGAGAGCTGAGAGCGTCGTGAGCGTCCGCATCGTTCACGAAGTCCCGGGCCGCATGCGCTTGCGGCTCGGCGGCGACGTTTCCCGGCTGGCGCGGGCGGCCACTGCCGTGCGCGATGTGCGCGGCGTCAAGGCCGTGCGCATGAATGCCGGCTGCCATGGCCTGATCGTCAGCTATGACGGCAGCGCCGATGCCCGGGCGCGGATCCTCGCCCGGGCCGCCAATCCCCCCGCCAACGCCCCGCCTCTGGTGCAGGGCGAGGCCTCCGATGCCGCGCCGCTGGTGTTGTCGGCGGCGACCCTGGTGGCCGCCCGGCTGCTGCCGCGGCCGGCGGCCGCGGCGCTCACCTACGCGAACATTGCGCCAACCATCGTTCGTGGCATCGCCGCCGCCATTCAGCACGGCCTGAAGGTGGAAGTGCTCGACGCCATCGCCATGGGCCTGCCCACCGCGCGCGGCGAGTTCACCACCGCGAACTTCACGCGCCTTCTGGTCGAGCTGGCGGAATATATCGAATCCACCACCATCGAGCGCTCGGACGAACTCCTGCGCTCCCTGCTCCACCGCTCGCCCGACGATGTCTGGATCGAGGCCGGGCAGGGCGAGATGCTCCAGGTGCCGTTCGACAGCCTGACCGGCGGTGAGCATGTGGTGGTCGGCCTCGGCGAAACCATTCCAGTGGACGGCACAGTGGTGGCGGGCGACGCCTATGTGGACCAGTCCGCCGTCACCGGCGAGAGCCTGCCCATCCCCCGCGCGCCGGGCGGCACGGCTCTGGCGGGTGGCATCGTCACCGACGGCCGGCTCGTCATCCGCGCCGAGCGGGTGGGCCAGGCCACCACCACCGGCCGCATCGCCCGCTATATCCAGGATGCGCTGGAGCGGCCGGCGGAGATCCAGTCGGTTTCGGATGCGCTGGCGGACCGGCGGGTGGGCATCACCCTCGGCTCGGCCGCCGGCGTGTTCGCGCTGACGCGGGACTGGAAGCGCATGGAATCGGTGTTCATGGTGGACTATTCGTGCACCGTGAAGCTCGGCACCCCCATCGCGCTCAAGACCGCCATGTTCCAGGCGGCCAAGCAGGGTTGCCTCGTGAAGAGCGGCCAGGCCATTGAGCTGCTGGCCGATGTGGACACCCTGGTGTTCGACAAGACCGGCACCCTCACCCACAACACGCTGCAGGTGACGGACGTCTGCCCCCTCCACCCCCATGTGGACGAGGAAGAGGCGCTGGCCCTGGTGGCCTCTCTGGGCGAGCACACCAACCACCCCATCGCCCGCGCCGTAGTGAAGCTCGCCCGCCAGCGCAAGCTGGCCCATGTGCCCCATGAAGAGGTGAACTTCATCGTGGGCCACGGCGTGGAAGCGGAAGTGGATGGCGACATGATCCGCTTCGGCAGCCGCCATTACCTGGAGGATGACGAGAACATCTCCTTCGCCCGCCAGCGCGCGCAGGTGGCGAGCTTCCAGGAAGAGGGCAAGTCGCTGCTCTATGCGGCCCGCAACCAGAAGCCACTGGCCATGTTCGCCCTGCGCGACCGGGTGCGCGAGGAAACCCCCGCCACTCTGGCCCGCCTGCGCGAGCTGGGCATCAAGCGCATCGTGATGATCACCGGTGACGCCAAGGCCAAGGCACTGGCGCTGGGCGAGGCGCTGGGGCTCGACGACGTGTTCTACGAGCAGCAGCCCGAGGACAAGGCCCGCATCGTCGCGGAGCTGAAGGCCTCGGGAGCCAAGGTGGCCTTCGTGGGCGACGGGGTGAATGACGGCCCGGCGCTGATGACGGCGCATGTGGGCGTGGCCATGCCCCGCGCCGCCGATATCGCCCGCGCCACGGCCGATATCGTGCTCACCGACGACCGGCTCGATTCGCTCGCGGACATGGTGGAGATTTCGCAGGCCACCATGCGGCTCATCCGCTCGAACTTCAACGTGGCGGTGGGAGCGAACTCGGCCATCCTGGCGGGCGCGGTGCTGGGCTATCTCTCGCCTATCGCCACAGCAGCCCTGCATAACGGAACCACCATCGCCGTGCTCATCCGCTCTCTGCTCGCGGGGCGCGGCAAGCACGCGGCGGCCTGAGGCCGCCAGCGGCAAGGCACAGGACGAACAAAGAAAACGGCCCCGAAGCACCCGCTCCGGGGCCTTTTCGTCAAAAGCGCCCAGCGCCGCTCAGGAAACCTTCTCCCGGCGCAGCGGCCAGGCGAAGAAGCCGAAGAAGCCGGGGTTCTTGTTCCAGGCGTCGAGGGCCACCGCGAGCGAGGCCACCCCCCAGAACACCAGATATTCCACACCGTGCCCGGCCCAGAACCAGCTGAGGCCGTGAACGCGCGCAGTGGCATAGCCCGCCACCAGCATCAGGCCGGCGGAGAGGATGCCGAGATACTTGGGAAACAGGCCAAGGGTGAGACCGATGGCACTGGTGAGCTCCATGATTACCGAGAGCACCACAAAGCCCTCAGGCGGATAGAAGCCCGCCCGCGTGAAAAAGCCCACCGTGCCGGTGAAGCCGACGATCTTTGAGATCGAATGCGGAAAATAAAACAAACCGCAGATGACCCGAATAACCACCATAGGCTCTGTGAAATCAAATCTTCCAGATGCGGCGGGCATGATGACACATTCCTATTCTTGCATCCGCGTGAGATCAGGATGACCACGACGTGGCTGCCAATGTCCTCCAATTCATTGGGGCAACATTGACATGACGCAAGCTTGGGCTTGCCACAACGCACTGCGTTTTTGCATTTTTGAAAAGCAGACTTCCTTTACCGGACGCAAGCGCCCCGGCCGCTCGCGCAAGTGGAAGCCAGATGAGATACAGTCAAATGCTGAGCCACCGCGCCACGCAGGCGGAGATTCAGGACACATCCGGCGACCGCCGCCCGGGCCTGCGGAATGGGCTGACCCGGGCGGGGGACCTGATCTCGCGCCTCAGGCGGTGGCGCCTTCCTGGATCAGCTTCCAGGTGATGGAATCGAGCAGGGCCTCGAAGGACGCATCAATGATGTTCGGCGACACGCCCACGGTGGTCCAGCGCTCGCCCTTTTCGTCGGCGCACTCCACCAGAACGCGGGTGACCGCCTCGGTGCCGCCATTCAGCACGCGCACCCGGTAGTCGGTGAGGCGAAGGCCCGAGATCAGCGGCTGGTACTTGCCCAGATCCTTGCGCAGGGCGACATCCAGGGCGTTCACCGGGCCGTTGCCCTCGGCGGCGGAGATGAACACCTCGCCCCCCACGTTCACCTTCACGATGGCCTCGGCCACGGTGGTGAGCTCGCCTTTGGCGTTGTAGCGGCGCTCCACATTCACGCTGAAACGCTCCACCGTGAAGAAGTCCGGCGCCGAGCCGAGCGCCCGCCGCGCCAGCAGCGCGAAGGAGGCATCGGCCGCCTCATAGGAATAGCCCAGCGCCTCGCGGGTCTTCACCTCGTCCAAGAGGCGCGACAGGCGCGGGTCGCCCTTGTCCACCGCCACGCCCAGCCGCTCCAGCTCGGCGATGACGTTGGACTTGCCCGCCTGATCCGACACCAGAAGCTTGCGGCGATTGCCCACCGCTTCCGGCGGCACATGCTCATAGGTGGCCGGGTCCTTCAGGATGGCGGAAGCGTGGATGCCGGCCTTGGTGGCAAAGGCGCTCTCGCCCACATAGGGCGCATGGCGGTTCGGCGCTCGGTTCAGCATCTCGTCCAGGGCGCGGGAGACATGAACCATGTCCGCCAGCCCTTCCGGCGACACGCCGATGTCGAAGCGCTCGGAGTAATCGGTCTTGAGCATCAAGGTGGGGATGATGGAGCACAGGTTCGCATTGCCGCAGCGCTCGCCCAGGCCATTGAGCGTGCCCTGGATCTGCCGCGCCCCGCCGCGCACGGCGGCCAGCGAATTGGCCACCGCCTGCTCGGTGTCGTTATGGGCGTGGATGCCCAGATGATCGCCCGGAACCACCTTCGCCACCGCGGCGACAATGGCCTCCACTTCCTCGGGAAGGGTGCCGCCATTGGTATCGCACAGCACCACCCAGCGCGCGCCGGCCTCAAAGGCGGTGCGAGCGCAGGAAAGGGCGAATTCAGGGTCTTCCTTGTAGCCGTCGAAGAAGTGCTCGCAATCCACCAGCGCCTCGCGGCCAGCGGCCACGGCCGCCTGAACGCTGTCACGGATGGAGACAAGGTTCTCCTCTTTGGTGGTCTCCAGCGCCACCCGCACCTGATAGGCGGAGGACTTGGCCACGAAGCAGATGGCATCGGCCTTCGCATCCAAGAGCGCGGCGATGCCGGGATCGTTGGAGGCGGAGCGGCCCGGCCGCTTGGTCATGCCGAAGGCAGTCACGCGCGCGCTGGCCGGGTGGACCTCTGAGAACAGCTGGGTGTCGGTGGGATTGGCGCCGGGATAGCCGGCTTCCACATAGTCCACCCCCAGCCGGTCCAGCAGGCCCAGAACCTTCAGCTTGTCCGCCAGCGTGAAGTCGACGCCATTGGTCTGCGCACCATCGCGCAAGGTGGTGTCGAAGAGATAAAGGCGCTCGCGGGTCATTGCAGGCGGCCTCCTTCGCCCAGGGATTTGCGCAGGGTGGTGTTGCTCAGCCACTCGCCGCCCAGAGACACCGTATTGCGGCGCTCCGGCTGGTAGCCGCGCTGCTGGAAGAAGCCCAGGGCGGTGTCGCTGGCATCCACCGTCAGCGCCTTGGAGCCGCGCCCGCGCGCCAGCGTCTCGGCGGCATCGCACAAGGCGGTGCCGACGCCGCTTTCCGCCGCCTGGGGCAGCACATAGAGCAGGTCGATATGGCTGTCGTCCTTCAGCGCCACGAAGCCCACCGGTGCGCCGGCGCGCAGGGCCACCAGCGTCAGCAGGCTGGACAGGCGGGCGCCGAACGCCTCCTCGTCATCGGCGGCGGCGGCCCAGGCTTCCTGCTGGTCCTCGTCATAATCGTCGCCGGTCAGCTCCTCGATGGAGGCGCGGAACAAGGCCGCCAGCGCCGGCGTGTCGGCCGGCAGGAAAGGGCGCAGGGACACACGCTCGCTCATCGCGCCACCTCCCAGCTGGTGGTGCCGTCCTTATTGTCCATGAGCACGATGCCCTTGGCGGCCAGCTCCTCGCGGATCTGGTCGGCGCGCTTGAAGTCCTTGGACTTGCGGGCGGCCAGACGCTCGGCGATGAGCGCGCCGATGGTGGCCTCGTCCAGGGCGACCGACTCCTTCGCCCGCGCGCGCCAGGCGCTCTCGGTTTCGGTGAGCAGGCCCATGAGGTTGGCCGCGCCCTTGAAGCGGCGGCGCAAGGCGGAGGAGGCCTCCTCATGCTCCGCCACATCGGCGAGATGGTGCAGGTGGGAGATGGCGGACGGGGTGTTGAGATCGTCCGACAGCCGCTCGGCAATCTCGTGCTCGAAGGGATTGTCCGCCCCGCTCTCGGCCTCCACGTCGCCGATGACGCGATACCATTTGTCCAGCGTCTTGGCGGCGAAGCCCAGGCCCTGGCGGGTCCAGTTGATGGGCTGGCGATAATGGGTGGACAGCATGGTGAGGCGCAGCACCTCCCCCGGCCACTCCTCCAGCAGCTCGCGGATGGTGACGAAGTTGCCGAGCGACTTCGACATCTTCTCGCCTTCCAGCATCAGGAAGCCGTTATGGAGCCACATCTGCGCCATCACGCCCGTATGGAAGGCGCAGCGCGACTGGGCGATCTCGTTTTCATGATGGGGGAAGATGAGGTCGATGCCGCCGCCATGGATGTCGAAGGTCTCGCCCAGATGGCGCCACGACATGGCCGAGCATTCGATATGCCAGCCCGGCCGGCCGGGGGTCTTGATGCCGCAGGGCGAATCCCAGCCCGGAACGCCCATGTCGGAGGGCTTCCACAGCACGAAGTCCATGGGGTCGCGCTTATAGGGCGCCACATCCACCCTGGCCCCGGCAATCATCTCGTCGAGGGGGCGGCGGGAGAGCTGGCCGTAATCGGGCATGGAGGGCACGTTGAACAGCACGTGCTCCTGCTCCACATAAGCGTGCCCGGCCGCCACCAGCCGTTCGATGAGGGTGCGCATCTCGGCGATGTGCTCGGTGGCGCGCGGCTCCACGGTGGGGGGCAGGCAGCCCAGCGCCGCCGTGTCCTCCCGGAACCAGCGATAGGTCTCCTCGGTCAGCTCGCGGATGGAGATGCCGCGATCGGCCGCGCGGGCGTTGATCTTGTCGTCCACGTCCGTGATGTTGCGCACATATTTCACGTGCTCGGCGCCATAAAGACGGCGCAGCAGGCGGAACAGCACGTCGAACACGATCACCGGGCGGGCATTGCCGATGTGGGCATGGTCGTAGACCGTGGGCCCGCACACATACATGCGCACGTTCAGGGGATCGAGCGGACGCAGCGCGTCCCTCGACCGGGTCAGGGTATTGTGAAGCCGCAGCTCCATGGATCGCTCCGCTTCCCGTAAAGGCGCGACAGGCGCGCTCGCCTCGAAACGCGCGCGAACGCGCGTGCCGGTCCGCCGGCCGGGGCGTCCAGGTCCTTAAAGGGCTTTAAGGGTGCAGCAAGGGACGGCCGCGGCCAGCTTCTCGGGCTAACCGCAAATAATCGGCAGACGAATGCCGAAGATGGAAAAAGGGCCGTTCATGGCGGCGGACAATGGTCGGGCGCGGCCCATCCGTCAAGGATTTTCGCTTCACCGGAGCCTTGCGCGGCGGCCGTCGGCCCGGCCCCCGCCCTGCCCCCGGCGCGACGCTGCAGTGCGACATTCGCAGATTGACCGCCCCCGCCCGACGCAGCTATGCCGGCGGCATCGAACGAGCGGGCGGCAGGCCCAGAGGCGCACCACGCCGCAGTGGAGCCGGCCGCCGTGGCTTCAACCGGAAGCGATACCTCTGCCCATGTCCATCCTTCGCGTGCTGGCCCTTGCCGGCGCCTGCCTTCTCTCGACCGCCGCGCTGGCGGATACGCGCATCTTCATCATCGACAATTCCGACGGCTATGGGGTCGACGGATGCCTGGCCTCGGGCGCGCCCTGCGGCGAGCGGGTGGCCACCGCCTGGTGCCGCACCCATGACTATTCCCGCGCCCTCGATTTCGGCCGGGTAGAGAACGAGCCCCTGGCACCGGCCCCTTCCCCGGCCACCCACGCAAGTTGCGCCGGCCCCGCGTGCGCGAGCTCCGTCGCCATCACCTGCTCGCGCTGAAGACGCTGGCGCCGGGCCTCATTTCAGGTAATCGGCGCAGCGCGGCACCTCACCCGTGCCGCCCCACGGCATGATGGGCACGGTGGAGGTGGAGTTCTTCGGGCTGCCATCAATGAGCTTGTCAGAATAGACGAGATAGACCAGCACATTGCGCTTGGTGTCGCAGCCGCGGACGATCTGCATCTTCTTGAAGAAGAAGGAGCGTCCTTCGCGGAACACCACATCGCCCTGGTCGAACTTGCCCTTGAAGGAGATGGGGCCCACTTGGCGACAGGCCAGGGAGATGTCCGACAGCTCCTCGGCCACGCCGAGCATGCCGGAAACGCCGCCCTTCTCCGGGGTGGTGTAGTGGCAGGCCACGCCCTCCACCAGCGGATCGTCGATGCCGTAGACCGCCAGCTTGTCGTCAGGGGTCAGGAACTTCCAGACGGTGGATTTCTTGAAGATGAGATCGGGCTCGGCGGCCAGCGCGCCACCGGCGGACAGAAGAAGGCCCGCCAGAGCGAGCATTGCGGCGCGCCGCATAAAAGTCCCGTTTGCCATCATAAAGCCCCTCGGACCACGCATGGCCCCCATATGGGATGCCACGGGCGAAAGCGGAAGCGGCGCATTCCGATTGACGGCGGCCGCGGCCCGTGACACCCCTGCCTTCCCGCCACCGCAGGACGCCCGCGAGCCCAGCCGGTTCACCCGGCCCGAGGGCCACCCCTCGCCCAGGCGCCGGAAGGGATAAAGACGCAACCGGAGCGCGGACCGCCGCGCGCCGGCCGAAGGAGATTGTTGATGGACATGAAGCGCCGCCAATTCATGGGCGCCACGGCAGCCGTCGCCGCCAGCACGGCGGTGGCCGCGCCGGCCGTGGCCCAGAGCGCCCCCGAAGTGAAATGGCGCCTGACCTCGTCCTTTCCGCGCTCCCTCGACACCATTTACGGCACCGCCCAGATCCTCGCCCAGTATGTGTCCGAGGCGACGGACGGCAAGTTCCAGATCCAGACCTTTCCCGCCGGCGAGATCGTGCCGGGGCTCCAGGCGCTGGACGCAGTTTCCACCGGCTCCGTGGAATGCGCGCACACGGCCACCTATTTCTATACGGGCAAGAACACCGCCCTGGCATTCGGCACCGGCGTGCCGTTCGGCTTCAATTCGCGCCAGCAGCACTCCTGGTGGCACTTCGGCGGCGGCGCGGAGCTGACCAATCGCATTCTTGCCGATTACAACGTCACCGCCTTTGCCGCCGGCAATTCGGGCTGCCAGATGGGCGGCTTCTTCCGCAAGGAACTCACCTCCCTCGACGACCTGAAGGGCCTCAAGTTCCGCATCGGCGGCCTTGGGGGGCAGGTGTTGGCCAAGCTGGGCGTGGTGCCCCAGCAGATCGCGCCCGGCGACGTCTATCCGGCCCTGGAGCGCGGCTCCATCGACGCCACCGAGTTCGTCGGCCCTTATGACGACGAGAAGCTCGGTCTCGTGAAGGTGGCGAAATA
Organism: Xanthobacter sp. NM-59; assembly: GCF_021401125.1. Classification (GTDB taxonomy): domain Bacteria; phylum Pseudomonadota; class Alphaproteobacteria; order Rhizobiales; family Xanthobacteraceae; genus Xanthobacter. The sequence goes on along the minus strand of NZ_JACBFQ010000004.1, from coordinate 238,461 downwards.
CTACTATTACCCCGGTTGGTGGGAAGGTGGGGCCATGCTCCACCTGATCGTCAACAATGAGCGCTGGGCGGCGCTGCCCAAACACTACCAGTCCATCGTGAAGCTCGCCTGCGAGGCGGCCAATTCGTGGATGCTGGCCAAGTACGATTCGGTGAACCCGCCCGCCTTGCGCCGCCTGGTGCAGCAGGGCGCGGAGCTGCGCCCCTTCCCGCCCGCCATCATGGATGCCGGGCACAAGGCGGCGCTGGAACTCTACAAGGAGCTGGCGGCTTCCAACCCCGCCTTCAAGGAGGCGCTCGATTCCATGAACGCCATCCGCACCGACCAGCTGGTGTGGTGGCAGATCGCGGAATATGCCTTCGACAGCTTCAACATCCGCAACCGCGGCAAGAGCTGACGCGGCGCTCAAACCGGCGTGAAGGCCGCGTCGCCTGCGAGCCCCCGACCCAGGGGCGCCAGGGCGTTGCACGAAACGCGCGCGGATGCGTGCCGGGGGCGGATTCCACAGTTTGGTCACCATTTGAAACGCGCCGCGGGCTATAGACGGACCATCAGGCGGCTTACGCCCGCGGCATCGACTGACCTTGAGAAGGCTGAGGATGGGATTTTCGCGACGCTTGGGCGCCATCGCCCGTGGGCTTCTGGTGGCGGCGGCCCTGCCAGCCGGCGCGGCGGGCGCGTGGGCGCAGCAAAGCTCCACCTGCGCCCAGCTCGAGGCCTCCCTCTCCTCCCTTGACCGGGGCGCCGATTCCTGGGCCTCCCGGCAGGCCCAGGCGTCCAAGCTCCGCAGCGACCTGGAGCGCTACACCGCCCAGGCCCGCAACATGGGATGCGACGCCCCCCGCGGCTTCCTCATCTTCCAGAATCCCGGCCGTCCGCCCCAGTGCGACCAGATCGACGACCAGATCTCGCGGCTGCGGTCCTCCATCGCCGGGCTCGAGCGCGGCGGCAGCTCCGATCAGGCCGGCCAGCGCCGCGCGCTCATTCTCGCGCTCGCCCAGAACAATTGCGGCTCGCAATACACCGCCGCCGTGCGCTCGGCGTCGCCGTCCCAGCAGCCCCAACGCCCCCGCAACTTCCTCGAGGCCATTTTCGGCGCGCCGGTGCAGAGCGATTCCGACGAGGGCGCGCCGGATGTGGACCTGAACGCGGTGGCCCCGGCCAGCAAGTCCACTGGCGGCGGCTCGCGCACCGTGTGCGTGCGCATGTGCGACGGCTATTATTTCCCGTTGTCGCGCTCCTCCAACTCCAACCGCTATGCGTCCGAGGACGCGCTCTGCAAGCGGCTGTGCCCCAACGCGGATGCCCAGCTCTTCACCCTTTCGGGTGACGACATCCGCAACGCATACAGCGTTTCCGGCCAGTCCTACATGTCCACGCCGAACGCCCTGCGCTACCGCAAGGAGCTGGTTTCCTCCTGCACCTGCCGGGCGCCGGGTCAGTCCTGGGCGCAGGCGCTCGCGGGCATCGAGGACGAGACCACCCTTCAGAAGGGCGACATCCTGGTGACCGAAGAGCAGGCCCGCGAGATGTCGCAGCCCAAGCCAGTGGACTCAGCTCCCGGCGCGAAGGGCAAGAGCGCCAGCACCGCGCCGGCCACAGCCACCGATGCCGGCCCCGCCGGCAGCACGGCGGCCAACGTCTCGGCGCCCATGGCCCCCGCCTCTGAGCAGCCCGGCCAGCGGCCCGTCCGCATCATTCCCCTGCCCCGCTCGCAGAACGCGCAGCAGCAGTAGGCGGCGGGCCCCTCCGGCCCGCATGATTCTCGCAGCGGGGCCAGGGATGCGGAGCGCTCTGGAGGCCGACGGCTTCCGGCACTCTGGCTCCAGCGCGACCCGCGCGCGCACTGGCTCTCGGCGGGGTGGCGATGGGGCGTCGGGCCCTCAACAGTGCCGGCCCACGACACGACCTGCTTCCGCGCGGTGTCCCCCTCAGGCCGCAGATGCGCGCGCCACGGCATCGGCGACGCGCGCCGTGCGGCCGATGCTCTCAAGGTCGCGCGAGCCCTCGCCCCTGCCCTCTTTTCCGCCCCTCTGCCCGCCCACGGAGCGGCCGTCTTCCGCGCCGCGGTCAGCCGGCCTGCCCATTCAGGCGCGCGGCCACGCGCTCACGCCCCATGAGCGGCAGCAGGCTCGCCAGCTCGGGGCCGGTGTCGCGGCCCGTCAGGGCGCGGCGGATGGGGTGGAACAGCGCCTTCCCGGCACGCCCGCTCTGCGCCTTCACCGATTTGATCCACGCGCCATAGGTGGCACCATCCCAAGGCTCCGGCGGCAGCAGGGCGGCCGCGGCGGCTAGGAATGTCTGATCGTCAGGCTCGACGGCGGCCTCCTGCGGCAGCGAACACACCGCCCACCAGGCCGCCGCATCGGCAAAAGTGGAGAGGTTTCCGCGCACCGCCAGCCAGAACGCCTCGCCGCCCTCGATGCCTGCCGCAGCGAGCCGCGACGCGACGGCCTCATAAGGCAAACCATGAAGAGTGCGGGCGGTGAGGCTGGTCACGTCATGGGGGTCGAACCGCGCCGGCGCGCGGGAAATGTGAGCGAGATCCACCATGCCCGCCAGCTCGTCCAGGCTCCCCACCGGCTGCAGAGCATGGGAGGTGCCCACCAGCACCGCCGCGGCGGCCACAGCCAGGGCCTCCTCCCCCGCCTCGCGCAAGGCCCTCAGCGAGAGATGGCCGAGCCGCTTCGACAGCCCCTCCCCGCTGGGCAGGGTCAGGAGATTGTGGTGGGCGAAACAGGGCGCGCGGCCGCCCAGGGCTTCCATGATCTCGATCTGCACCGCGGTGTTGGTCACATGGTCCTCGCCGCGCACCACCATCGTGACACCCATGGCGAGGTCGTCCACCACCGAAGGCAGGGTGTAAAGGAAGCTACTATCTGCTCGCACCAGGACGGGATCCGAAAGGCTCGCCGTGTCCACCTGCTGGGGCCCGCGCACGGCATCGTCCCACGACACGGTGCGGTGATCGAGACGGAAGCGCCAATGGGGCCTGCGCCCCTGTGCCTCCAGCTCGGCGCGCTGGACCTCAGTCAGCGCAAGGGCCGCGCGGTCATAGACGGGTGGCAGGCCGCGCGCACGCTGCAGGCGGCGTTTCAGCTCCAGTTCGTCCTCGGTTTCATAGGCCGGGTAGAGCCGGCCGGCGGCCCTTAGGCGCGCGGCCGCGCTCTCATACAACGCGAGGCGCTCGGACTGGCGATAGAGCGCATCCGGCTCGATGCCCAGCCACGTGAGATCCTCGCCGATGGCATCCGCGAACTCGACGCGCGAGCGCGCGCTATCGGTGTCGTCCAGGCGAAGGATGAACGTGCCGTGGCCGCGACGGGCCAGCAGGGCATTGAGCAGCGCGGTGCGGGCATTGCCCACATGCAGCAGCCCGGTGGGGGAAGGCGCGAAGCGCAACACGGGCTGAGCCGGCTCTGCAGCCGAGGGGGAAGCGGCAGGCACCGCAATGTCGGAAGGGGCGCGATCGGACATGGGCAGGGGCATAGACCGATGCGCACGCTCCGTCGATGCCCACGATTACGCTTTTCAACGCGGCGCCGATCAATGGCGCGAAAAGAGGAGGAACCGGGCGGCCGAAGCCGCCCGGTTCCCTCAGCAATCACGGACGCTGCGGCGGGCAATTGGGCCCGTTGCACTGAGGCTTGTTGCCCCGCTGCTGCTGCGGCTGTTGCTGGCGTTGCTGCTGACGCTGCTGTTGCTGCATCTGCTGTTGCTGACGCTGCTGTTGCTGCATCTGCTGTTGCTGGCGCTGCTGTTGTTGCATTTGCTGCTGCTGACGCTGCTGCTGCTGCATCTGCTGTTGCTGACGCTGTTGCTGCTGCATCTGCTGTTGCTGACGCTGCTGCTGCTGCATCTGCTGTTGCTGACGCTGTTGCTGCTGCATCTGCTGTTGCTGACGCTGCTGTTGCTGCATCTGCGGCTGCTGACGTTGTTGCTGCTGCATCTGCTGTTGCGGCGGACGTTGAGCGCCAGGCTGCGTGCCAGGAGCACCCGGTGCCGGACGCCCGGGAGCACCAGGCTGAGCCCCCGGTGCGCCGGGAGCCGGACGCCCGGGAGCACCAGGCTGAGCCCCCGGTGCGCCGGGAGCCGGACGCCCAGGAGCGCCAGGCTGAACGCCAGGGGCCCCGGGAGCCGGACGCCCAGGAGCACCAGGCTGAACGCCAGGGGCCCCGGGAGCCGGACGCCCAGGAGCGCCAGGCTGAACGCCAGGAGCGCCGGGAGCCGGACGCCCAGGAGCGCCAGGCTGAACGCCCGGGGCGCCGGGAGCCGGACGCACGGGAGCGCCAGGCTGAACGCCAGGAGCGCCGGGAGCCGGACGCACGGGAGCGCCAGGCTGAACGCCCGGAGCGCCGGGAGCCGGACGCACGGGAGCACCAGGCTGAACGCCCGGAGCGCCGGGAGCCGGACGCACGGGAGCACCAGGCTGAACGCCAGGAGCGCCGGGAGCCGGACGCACGGGAGCACCAGGCTGAACGCCAGGAGCGCCGGGAGCCGGACGCACGGGAGCACCAGGCTGAACGCCCGGGGCGCCGGGAGCCGGACGCACGGGAGCGCCAGGCTGAACGCCCGGGGCACCGGGGACAACCGGCTGCACACCGGGAGCGCCCGGCACAGGCCGCACGGGTGCCCCCGGGGCAACGATAGGCCCACCGGGAGGCGGCGGCACGGCCGGCACCTTGATCGGACCACCCGGAGCCACGGGCGTGACCGAATTCAGCGGCGCACCCGGCACCGGCGGAACCACCTTCACCGGCGCCACTCCGGGCGGAGGCGTGATGACCTTGACCGGAGCCACTCCCGGCGGGGGCGTGATCACCTTCACCGGCGCACCGGGGACGACGCCAGGCATCGGCGCAGGGCCCGGCATCACGCCCGGACCAGGCATCACACCGGGACCCGGCATCGGACGGGGCATGGGGCCCGGTCCCGGCGGCGGGAGCGGAGGCGGCGGGGGACGGTGCCACACACCGGGAGGCGGCGGCGGCGGCATGTTCGGCGGCGGCACGTAATTGCTGCGCCACCAGCCCGGCGGACGCGGCCCGGGCGGCGGCGGACGCCAGCCCGGACGGGGCGGCGGAGCATAGGCCTCCCAGCGATAGCGATCATTGTACCAGGGCTGGTTCACATAATACGGCCGATTGACGTAGTTGCGATTCCAGTAATCGGCAGCGGCGAACGCCACGATTGGAATGCCGATGGCGGCCAATCCCAGGTCCGGCACCACCTCGACCCGGCGCTCGGCCACGGGCACGCCCACTGCGGCGGGCGCCTCATAACCGAGATATTCGCTGTAAACCCAGCCGCGATAGCCATTCCAATCCACATCGCACCAGGATTCATCCTGCAGGCAGCCCTCGATCTCGACGGGCGAACCTTCGGGGATGACACCCAGGGACGGAAACTGCGTGTCAGGGCCGGTGCGGATATTCACATTCGCCGTGGAGAATCCCGGCGCGGCCGCCTTTGCCACCCCCCCGATGCCCGCCACTGCCAAGCCGGCGACCATGCCGGCAAGTCTCAGCATCTTCATGGAGCACTCCCTTGAGCGCCTTCGGGTACGGCAAGGCCGGACGGAGGGCGCCAGACTCAATCATTTGGAGCAGCCCGCGTGATCCCGCGTGAAGGCGGTGCCACCGGCGACTCGGTCCAGTCGACGCACGCACTGTAAACGCCCCGTCATGGCGTTTCATGTGCGAAGGCGAGGCGTTTCACGAGCGAGAGCGCGGCCGAATTGCGTCACGAGATGGTGAACGGAATGATATCGCGCACATTCTCATCAATGCGGATGTCCCGGTCGAGGGGCGGAAACGCGCGCAGCTCGCAATCCGGCCGCGGGCAGATGCGGCACGAAACGCCCAGCGGCGCCACCGGTGCCGCCTTCAGGTCCAGACCGTCCGCATACACCATGTCATGGGCGAAAGAGACCTCGCAGCCGAGCCCCAGGGCAAAGGCGCGCACCGGCCCGCCATGGCGCAGCGGCGGCGCATTCACCGCCCGGGCCAGACAGATGTAGCGCACGCCATCCGGCATTTCCCCCAGCTGAACGAGGGTGCGGCCCGGCATCTCGAAGGCCTCATGCACGTTCCAGGCGGCGCAGGCCCCGCCATGGCGCGCGAACTGGAAGCGGGTCGCGGAGTGGCGTTTGGTGATGTTGCCCGCCCGATCCACCTTGGCGAAATAGAAGGGCACGCCCTTCGCGCCCGGCCGCTGCAGGGTGGACAGGCGGTGGCACACCTGCTCCAGGCTCGCGCCCGTCTCCAGAACCAGCCGGTCGAGATCGTGCCGCAGCGAGCGAGCGAGATCGAGGAAGCGGCGATAGGGCAGCATCATCGCCCCCGCGAAATAATTGAACAGCGCGAGACGGCAGATTTCGGCCGCCGTCTGGCTGCGAAAACGGGCGGAAGCCACCGTTTCCGCCACCAGATCCGCATGTTCGAGCTGGGCGATGGTGGCGGCCATGCGGAACGCGCGCGCGGGCATGGACAGCACGCCCGAAAGGGTCAGCCGGCGCAGGCGCGGGTCATATTGGGAGATCGGAGCGGCCGGGTCCGCGTGGCCCAGCTCCACCGTCACCCCATGGCGATGGGCCAGGTGGCCGGCAAAGGCGCCCGCCGGGTCGGCCCGATCGAGCACGCCCAGGGCCAGCGCCGTCACCTCCGCGGCCCGGTCCAGGCTGTCCACGTAATTGTCGATGTAATGGAAAAAGTCGCGCACTTCCTCATAGGGAATGAGCTTCGCCTCGTCGGCCCGAGGGGGAACGCCGGCGGTCAGCATATCGTCCAGCGAGGCCCGCCACTCAGCCGTGCGCCGCAGCGCCACATGCATGCGCAGGAAGGCATGGGCGAAGGCCGGGGAAAGATTGGCCACCGCCTTCACATCCTGAAGGCCCAGGCCCAGGTCACTGAACAAGGGGTCGGCCGTCACCTCGCGCAGGTCCGCCACCAGCCGGTCCAGGTCCTCGGCCCCGAAAGTGGTGATGTCCACCGCGAAAGTGCGCGAAATGGCGATGAGCACGGAGGCCGTGAGCGGGCGCTGGTTGCTCTCGATCTGATTCACATAAGAGGGGGAAACCCCCAGCCGCTGGGCGAGCTCGCTCTGCTTGAGCCCAAGCTTTTCGCGCAGGCGGCGAACCGCATGGCCGGCATAAACCTTCTGACGCAACCGACCCCTCCCCCGCGCGGCGTTCGACACATCGCATTTGTGAAGCCTTCACAAATCACAACACAAAACTTTTACACATTCAAATCCCTTGAGAGTGCTGTTAGCCACCTGAGCGGCACACGCCGGTCAGGGCATCGAAGGAAGGCGCGGAAACCGTGCTTTTCTTCGCGCCGGCCGCCGTTACACTTCAGTCCTATACAAACCCGCTAAAGGGGGGCGTCGCATGAAGGAAATCCTTGAAGAGCTGGAAAGCCGGCGTGAAATCGCCCGCCTGGGTGGCGGCGAGCGTCGCATCAAGGCCCAGCACGCCCGCGGCAAGCTCACCGCCCGCGAGCGCATCGAGCTCTTGCTCGATCGTGGCACGTTCGAGGAATACGACACCTTCGTTCAGCATCGCTGCGTCGATTTCGGCATGGAGGACCAGAAGGTCCCCGGCGACGGCGTGGTGACCGGCTGGGGCACCGTGAACGGCCGCAAGGTGTTCGTGTTCGCCAAGGACTTCACGGTGTTCGGCGGCTCGCTCTCCGAGGAGCATGCCCGCAAGATCACCAAGATCCAGGACATGGCGCTGAAGACCCGCGCCCCCATCATCGGCCTGTTCGATGCCGGCGGCGCCCGCATCCAGGAAGGCGTGGCGGCGCTGGGCGGCTACGGCGAGGTGTTCAAGCGCAACGTGCTTGCCTCGGGCGTCATCCCGCAGATCTCCCTCATCATGGGCCCGTGCGCGGGCGGCGACGTCTATTCGCCGGCCATGACCGACTTCATCTTCATGGTCCGCGACACCTCCTACATGTTCGTGACCGGCCCGGACGTGGTGAAGACCGTCACCAACGAGACCGTCACCTCCGAGGAGCTGGGTGGCGCCAAGGTGCACACCTCCAAGTCCTCGGTAGCGGACGGCTCGTTCGAGAACGATGTCGAGATGCTGCTGGAGTGCCGCCGGCTCATCGACTTCCTGCCCTCCAACAACCAGGAAGGCGTGCCGCAGTGGCCCTCCTTCGACGATCCCGGCCGCTATGACGAGAGCCTGGACACCCTGGTTCCGGACAATCCGAACAAGCCCTACGACATCAAGGAACTGATCCTGAAGGTCGTGGACGAGGGCGATTTCTTCGAGATCCAGGCCGCCTACGCCAAGAACATCGTCACCGGCTTCGGCCGCATCGAGGGGCGCACGGTGGGCTTTGTGGCCAACCAGCCCATGGTGCTGGCGGGCGTGCTTGATTCGGATGCCTCCCGCAAGGCGGCCCGCTTCGTGCGCTTTTGCGACGCGTTCGAGATCCCGATCGTCACCTTCGTGGACGTGCCCGGCTTCCTGCCCGGCACCGCGCAGGAATATGGCGGCCTCATCAAGCACGGCGCGAAGCTGCTGTTCGCCTATTCCCAGGCCACCGTGCCGCTGGTCACCGTCATCACCCGCAAGGCCTTCGGCGGCGCTTACGACGTGATGGCCTCCAAGCATGTGGGCGCCGACGTCAACTACGCCTGGCCTACCGCTCAGATCGCGGTGATGGGCGCCAAGGGCGCGGTGGAGATCATCTTCCGGGCCGACATGGACGATCCGGAGAAGATCGCCGCCCAGACCAAGAATTACGAGCAGCGCTTCCTGTCGCCCTTCGTGGCGGCGGAGCGGGGCTTCGTGGACGAGGTCATCATGCCCCATTCCACCCGTCGGCGCCTTGCCCGCGCGCTCGCCATGCTGCGCACCAAGAAGCTGGAGCAGCCCCACCGCAAGCACGACAACGTGCCGCTCTGAGCGGCTGGGACTGATTTAAAGGCCCTTCCCACCAAGCTCGCCCTCCCCTCCCAAGCCCTCCCCTGAAAGCAGGAGAGGGAGTTGGCATGGGGGTCAGGCGAAAGCCCTCTCCCGCCTGCGGGGGAGGGTTGGGAGGGGGAACCGCTCCTTAAGATTTTCAGCGCCCATGCCACCGGCGCTTCAAGGAACCGCACGCTATGTTCTCGAAAATCCTGATCGCGAACCGAGGCGAGATCGCCTGCCGCGTCATCAAGACGGCGCGCAAGATGGGCATCAAGACCGTGGCCGTCTATTCCGAGGCGGACAAGGATGCCCTGCATGTGGAGATGGCGGACGAGGCCGTCTTCATCGGCCCGCCGCCGGCAGCCCAGTCCTACCTCATCGCCGAAAAGATCGTGGAAGCCTGCATGCTGACCCACGCCGAGGCGGTGCATCCCGGCTACGGCTTCCTCTCCGAGCGCGCCGCCTTCCCCAAGCTGCTCGCCGAGCACGGCATCGTCTTCATCGGCCCGAACCCCCATGCCATCGAGGCCATGGGTGACAAGATCGAGTCCAAGAAGGCGGCCGCCGCGGCCAAGGTCTCCACCGTTCCCGGCTATCTGGGCGTCATCGAGAGCGGTGAGCAGGCGGCCAAGATCGCCGATGAGATCGGTTATCCGGTGATGATCAAGGCCTCCGCCGGCGGCGGCGGCAAGGGCATGCGCATCGCCCATTCCCGCTCGGAAGTGCAGGACGGCTTCGACCGCGCCCGCTCGGAGGCCAAGTCGTCCTTCGGCGATGATCGCGTGTTCGTGGAAAAGTTCATCGTCGATCCGCGCCACATCGAGATCCAGGTGCTGGGCGACAAGCACGGCAACGTGATCTATCTGGGCGAACGCGAATGCTCCATCCAGCGCCGTAACCAGAAGGTGGTCGAGGAAGCCCCCTCCCCGCTGCTGGACGAGGCCACCCGCAAGAAGATGGGCGAGCAGGCCGTGGCCCTCGCCAAGGCGGTGGGCTATGACAGCGCCGGCACGGTGGAGTTCGTCGCCGGCCAGGACAAGAGCTTCTACTTCCTGGAGATGAACACCCGCCTGCAGGTGGAACATCCGGTCACCGAGCTCATCACCGGCATCGACCTCGTGGAGCAGATGATCCGCGTCGCCGCCGGCGAGCCCCTCTCCGTCACCCAGGACGACGTGAAGCTGACCGGCTGGGCGGTGGAAAGCCGCATCTATGCGGAAGACCCCTACCGCAACTTCCTGCCCTCCACTGGCCGCCTCGTGCGCTACCGGCCCCCGGCGGAAGGCAAGACCGGCCCCATCACCGTGCGCAACGACACGGGCGTCTATGAGGGCGGCGAAATCTCGCTCTTCTACGATCCCATGATCGCCAAGCTCGTGACCCACGCGCCCACCCGCGCCATGGCCATCGAGGCCCAGGCGGATGCGCTCGACGCCTTCGCCATCGACGGCATCGGCCACAACATTCCCTTCCTCTCGGCCCTGATGGCGCACCAGCGCTGGCAGGATGGCCGCCTCTCCACCGGCTTCATCGCCGAGGAGTATCCGGACGGCTTCCATCCCCGCGTGCCGGAAGGCGAGATCGTCCACACCCTGTCTTCGGTGGCGGCGGTGATCGACCACATCCAGAATGCCCGCAAGCGGCAGATCTCGGGCCAGACCTCCGGCGTGCCGGTGAGCTTCGCCAAGCGCCGCATCGTCACCCTCGCCACCGGTGAGCACGTCGTCTCCACCGCCTGCGAAGTGGAAGACGTGGACGGCGGCTACAAGGTCCAGATCTTCGACGCGGAGGGCAATCCCGGCCACGCGCACGTGCTGCGCTCCAGCTGGAAGCCCGGTGATCCGGTGTGGACCGGCACCATCGATGCCGACCAGGCCACCATGCAGGTGCGGCCCATCTCCAACGGCGTGGCGCTGGCCCATCGCGGCGTCGCCACCAAGGCGCGGGTCTATACGGAGTTCTCCGCCTCCCTCGCGGCCCTGATGCCGAAGAAGGAAGCGGCGGGCGGCGGCAAGGAGCTCTTGTGCCCCATGCCGGGCCTCGTGGTGTCCATCGCCGTCACCCCCGGCCAGGAGGTGAAGAACGGCGAGATCCTCGCCATCGTGGAAGCCATGAAGATGGAAAACGTGCTGCGCGCCGAGCGCGACGGCATGATCAAGGCGGTTCACGCCAAGCCCGGCGACAGCCTCGCCGTGGATGCGGTGATCCTGGAATTCGCCTGATGATCGCGGCGCGCGGGGCCATTCCTTCCATGCGCCTGCGCGCCGTCATGCCCGGGCTCGTCCCGGGCCCCCGCGCCCCGAGGCCCGGCCTGCGCCGGTCCTTGGGCATCCTGTCTTTCTGCGCCCACGACCGGGACAAGACCGGATCGGCGCGCTACCTTCGGTCGGCCCTCCCGCGGAAGGACGTCTGACCTATGCGCCTGCTCTCCCATCTCCTGAAGCGGTTCGTGGACAAGGGCCGCCTCACGGTCATCACTGCTGACGGCACGCGCCACGTGTTCGGCTCGGGCGAAGGTGGTCCCTCCGTCACGGTGCGCATGCATGACCGGAAGGTGGAGAAGGAACTTTTCTTCAACCCCGAGCTCGCCGCCGCCGAGGCCTTCATGGATGGCCGCCTCACCTTTGAGGACGGGGCGGGCGTGTTCGACCTGCTCTACCTGTTCTCCGTCAACCGAAAGGGTCTCGGCAGCCATCCGGTGCAGCAGGCCCTGCGGCAGGCGTGGCGCTCGGTGCGCCGCTTCCAGCAGGCCAACCCCATCGGCAAGGCGAAGGAAAACGTCTCCAGCCATTACGACCATCCGGCCGCCTTCTACCGGCTGTGGCTGGATGAGACCATGACCTATTCCTGCGCCTATTTCCGCGAGCCGGAAGAGCCGCTCGCCGATGCCCAGCGCAACAAGTTCCGCCACATCGCCGCCAAGCTGAAAATCACGCCCGGCATGCGGGTGGCGGAGATCGGCTCGGGCTGGGGCGCGCTCGCCATCTACATGGCCAAGGAATGCGGTGCGAAGGTCACCGCCATTAATGTCTCGCCCGAGCAGCTGGCGGAAAGCCGCCGGCTGGCCGAAGCCGCGGGCGTCGCCGACAGCATCGATTTTCGCGAGGTGGATTATCGCCAGTTGAAGGGCAAGTTCGACCGTGTGGTCTCCATCGGCATGATGGAGCATGTGGGCGTCGCCCATTATGACGAATACTTCACCACCATCCGCAATCTTCTGAACGAGGGCGGTTTTGCTCTGGTGCACGCCATCGGCCGCATGTCGCCGCCCGGCACCACGGCGCCCTTCATCCGCAAATACATCTTCCCCGGTGGCTATGTGCCTGCCTTATCGGAAGTGTTCGCCTCAACCGAGCGCACCCACCTGTGGGTGGACGATTGCGAGGTGCTGCGGCTGCATTATTACTGGACCATCCGCGCGTGGCGGCGAAACTTCATGGCCAAGCGCGCGGAGGTGGATGCCATGATGGGCGAACGCTTCGGCCGCATGTGGGAATTCTACCTCGCGGCCGTGGAACTGGGCTTCCTGCACGGCTCCAACATGGTGTTCCAGCTCCTGCTCTCGGAAAAGCGGGACGATGTACCGGTGCTGCGCGATTACATGATCGACGCGGAACGCGCCCTCGCCACCCAGGAGGCGCGCTGATGGGCGCCCTCCCGCTCCCCTCTTGCCCGATGCGGCCCGCGACAGCGGAGCGGCACGGGGGCCAATCTTCCTGGTGCGCACCGCGCGGCGCTTTTCGCCGACCCGCGAGCCGCCACACCTCAAACTTCTTGCCTTCGGAGGCTCAGCCATGACCACCCTGCCCTTCGCCACCGACCTGCCGACCGTGACCCGCGAGGACTGGCTGAAGCTGCTGGAGGGCGTGCTCAAGGGCGTGCCCTACGACAAGAAGATGGTGACCCCCACCTATGAGGGTCTCGCACTGGACGCCCTGCCGCCGCGCAAGCCGGCCGCCCCCATCCTGGCGGGCCGCGCCGCCGCCGCACCCTGGACCATCTCCATGCGGGTGGACCAGCCTGACCTGACGGCGTCCAACGCCCAGGCGCTGGAGGATCTGGACGGCGGGGCTTCTGGCCTCTCGCTGGTGTTCGCCACCTCGCCCCAGTCCTACGGCTTCGGCCTGCCCAACGGCGCCGATCTCGATGCCGTCCTGAAGGGCGTGATGCTCGACCTTATCGAGACCCGCCTGGAGCTGGGCGGCTTCACGGGCCGCGAAAATGCCCTCGCCTTCGCCGCTCTGGCGGAAACGCGCGGGCTCGACCCCAAGGCGGTGAAGGTTTCGTTCGGCCTCAATCCCATGGGCAGCTTCGCCCTCATGGGTCATCTGCCCATGAGCTGGTCGGACCTGGCCAAGCGATTCTGCGAGACCTCCGCGACCCTGGCGGACAAAGGCTTTGCCGGCACCATCGCCCGCGCGGAAGGTTCCATCTTCCACGAGGCGGGTGCTTCCGATGCGCAGGAGCTGGCGGCGGTTCTGGCCACCGCCGTGGCCTACCTGAAGATCTACACCAATGCCGGCGTGCCGCTGGAGGAAGCCGCGCGCCGCATCGAGGTGTCGCTGGTGGCGGACGTGAACCAGACCGCGACCATCGCCAAGTTCCGCGCCATCCGCCTGCTGTGGGGCGCGGTGCTGCGCGAGTGCGGCCTGCCCGCCAAACCGCTCACCGTGCATGGCACCACCGCGTGGCGCTCCATGACCCGGCGCGACCCCTATGTGAACCTGCTGCGCGCCACCGTGGCGGCGTTCGCGGCCGGCGTCGGCGGGGCGGACAGCGTCACCGTGCTGCCCTTCACCCAGACGCTGGGCCTGCCGGATGCCTTCGCCCGCCGCCTCGCCCGCAACACCCAGGTGATGCTGATCGAGGAATCCAATGTGCACCGCGTGGCCGACCCTGCCGCCGGCGCTGGCGCGGTGGAAGCCCACACCGACGGGCTGGCTGAAAAGGCCTGGGACCTGTTCCGCACCATCGAGCATCGTGGCGGCCTCATCGACGTTCTGACCGATCGCTGGCTCCAGGGCGAGATTGCCGAAGTGAAGGCCCGCCGCGACAAGGATGTGGCCACCCGCAAGGCGCCCATCACCGGCACTTCGGAATTCCCCATCCTCGTGCAGGAGATGCCGGAAGTGCTCGCGCCCCTGCCGGCGGCGGCCCCTGTCGCCGATGGCGCCCTGGGCTCCTACCGCACCGCCGAGCCCTTCGAGGACCTGCGTAACAAGGCTGAGGCCGCCGCCCCCAAGGTGTTCCTCGCAACTCTTGGCCCGGTCGCAGCCTTCACCGCCCGTGCCACCTTCGCCAAGAACTTCTTCGAGGCTGGCGGCATCAGCGCCGCGGTGCCGGACGGCTTCGCCGATCTCGACGCCCTGGTGGCCGCCTTCAAGGCCGCCGGCACGCCCTTCGCCTGCCTTGCCTCCTCCGACGAGGTCTATGGCACCGACGCCGCTGCGGCGGCCAAGGCCCTCAAGGCGGCCGGTGCCGGCGCGGTCTGGCTGGCGGGCAAGCCCACCGCCATCGAGGCGGAGCTGAAGGCAGCGGGCGTGGATGGCTTCATCTTCGTCGGCTGCAACGTGCTCGAAACGCTGGCCGCCGCCCAGGCGGCCGCCGGCCTGAAGTGAGGGTGGCGAACGTGGCGCCAGCGCTTGCAGCCGCCTCACGATACCGGAGGGCTTACGGTCCCCGGCGCTTGGGAGGCACGACATCCCTCCTGGCGGCCCTTGCCGCGAGCCTTGTGCTCGCGGTTCCCGCCGCCGCGGCCTCCCGCCACGACGGAACCTGGGATGTGCGTACCGCCCCCGAAGGTGGCGCCTGCGACAGCACTTTCGACTTCAAGCAGAAAGTGAAGGGTGGCAAAGTCACCTATGCGGGCTTTTGGCCGGTGAAAGCCACTGGAGGCATCAACAAGCTCGGCGTGGTGAACATGGCTCTCGCCCACGGCCACCATCGCGTCGTCGCGAAGGGGCTGGTGGAAGGTGACGCCGCCTCCGGGGATTGGACCTCGCCGAAGCCGAAATGCTCCGGCTCCTGGTTCGCCAAGCGCGCTTAGGCGCGCCACGGTTCGCCAAATGCGCGATCGCGCGCATCACGATTTCAAGGCCGGCTCGCGGCCCATCTCGCGAGCTGAAAGACAAGCCGACGCATTCAAGGGGATAGAACCATGAGCCAGATCCCGAACTTCGCCGCCGTCGACTGGCGCGCCCCCGACGTGGCGCAGCCTTCGAGCGACGCCGCCGCCTGGACCACGCCCGAGGGCATCGACGTCAAGCCCCTGTACGGCCCCGCCGACATTGCGGACTTGGGCTATATCGACACCTATCCCGGCATCGTCCCGTTCCTGCGCGGGCCCTATGCGGGCATGTATGCCACCCAGCCCTGGACCATCCGCCAATATGCGGGCTTCTCCACGGCCGAGGATTCCAACGCCTTCTACCGGCGCAACCTCGCCGCCGGCCAGAAGGGCCTTTCGGTCGCCTTCGACCTCGCCACCCACCGTGGCTATGACTCGGACCATCCGCGCGTCGCCGGCGACGTGGGCATGGCGGGCGTGGCCATCGACAGCATCTATGACATGCGCACCCTGTTTTCCGGCATTCCGCTGGACCAGATGAGCGTGTCCATGACCATGAACGGCGCGGTTCTGCCCATTCTGGCGCTCTATGTGGTCGCCGCGGAAGAACAGGGCGTACGGCACGATCAGCTTTCCGGCACCATTCAGAATGACATTCTGAAGGAGTTCATGGTCCGGAATACCTATATCTATCCGCCCGCGCCTTCCATGCGCATCATCTCGGACATCTTCGCCTATACGTCGAAGGAGATGCCGCGCTTCAACTCCATCTCCATTTCCGGCTACCACATGCAGGAAGCCGGCGCGACCCAGGACCTGGAGCTGGCCTACACCCTCGCGGACGGCGTGGAATATGGCCGCGCCGGCATCGCCGCCGGGCTGAACATCGACAAGTTCGCGCCGCGCCTCAGCTTCTTCTGGGCCATCGGCATGAACTTCTTCATGGAAGTGGCCAAGCTGCGCGCCGCGCGCCTGCTGTGGACCCGCCTGATGAGCGACCTCGGGGCCAAGAACCCCAAGTCCCTGCCTTTGCGCACCCACTCGCAGACCTCCGGCTGGTCGCTCACCGCCCAGGACGTGTTCAACAATGTGATGCGCACGGCCATCGAGGCCATGGCCGCCACCCAGGGCCAGACCCAGTCCCTGCACACCAATGCCCTCGACGAGGCGCTGGCTCTGCCGACCGACTTCTCGGCCCGCATCGCCCGCAACACCCAGATCATGCTCCAGCAGGAGAGCGGCACCACCCGGCAGATCGACCTGTGGGGCGGCTCCTTCTATGTTGAGAAGCTGACCTATGACCTCGCCGCCAAGGCCTGGGCCCACATCCAGGAGGTGGAGGCGCTGGGCGGCATGGCCAAGGCCATCGAGGCGGGCATTCCCAAGCTGCGCATCGAAGAGGCCGCGGCCACCACCCAGGCCCGCATCGACGGCGGTGCGCAGACCGTGGTGGGCGTGAACAAGTTCAAGCCCGAGAAAGACAAGATCATCGACGTGCTGAAGGTGGAAAATGCCGCCGTGCGCGCCGCCCAGATCGAAAAGCTCCAGCGCCTGCGCGCCGAGCGCAATCCGGCCGAAGTGGAATCCGCCCTGACCGCCCTCACCAATGGCGCGGCCGCCAACGGCAACCTTCTGGAGCTCGCCATCAACGCGGCCCGGGTGAAGGCCACCGTGGGCGAAATTTCCGACGCGCTGGAGAAGGTGTTCGGCCGCCATCGCGCCGAGATTCGCGCCATTTCCGGCGTTTATAAGCGGGAGGCTTCCGCCATGACGGACAAGGTCGCCAAGGTGCAGAAGCTGGTGGAAGCGTTCGAGGTCGCCGAGGGCCGCCGGCCGCGCATCCTGGTGGCCAAGGTGGGCCAGGACGGCCACGACCGCGGCCAGAAGGTGATCGCCTCCGCCTTCGCCGATCTCGGCTTCGACGTGGATATTGGCCCGCTCTTCGCCACGCCCGAGGAAGCCGCCCGTCAGGCGGTGGAAAATGACGTGCACGTGGTGGGCATCTCCTCCCTCGCCGCTGGCCATCTCACCCTGGTGCCGGCGCTGAAGAAGGCGCTGGAGGCGGAAGGGCGCGGCGACATCATGGTGGTGGTGGGCGGCGTGGTGCCCCCGCAGGACTATCAGGCCCTCAAGGACTTCGGCGCGGAGGCCATCTTCCCGCCCGGCACCGTGATCGCCGATGCCGCCACCGAGCTGCTGCAGACCCTCTCCCACCGCCTGGGCCACAATCTGGAAGCGGCGGAGTGAGCACCCCTTCGTCCGGTGGCGGAAGCATCGCCGCCACCGGAGCACCTGTATTCGCTCGGCCTGGGTCCACCCTGCGCATTCTGGAACCGGCCCCGCATGTGCTGGCCTTCTATGACGGCCGCATCGCGGGCACGCGCCTGCACAGCGCTGCGGAGAACTGGCTCGACGATGGCGCCTATACGCTCGGCATCGCCTCCTATGCGGTGATCGATGGGGAAGAAGCGCTGGTCTACGACCCGCACATCTCGCTCATCCACGCCCGCCTCATCCGTGAGTCCCTGGAGGCCCGGGGGGTGCGACGGCTACGGCTGGTGCTGAGCCACTGGCACGACGACCATGTGGCGGGCAATGCGGTGTTCGCCGATGGCGAGATCATCGCCAGCGCGGAAACCGCCGAGCTGCTGGCAGCCCACCGGGCGCGGCTGGAACGCGGCGACCCGCCCATCAAACCTCTGGTCATGCCCAACCACATCTTCCACGGGCGCCAGGACATTCAGGTCGGCGGCATTCCGGTGCAGCTCCATCACCTGGACATTCACAGCCGCGACGGGGTCGTGGCCCTGCTGCCCGGCGGCGTCCTGCTGGCCGGAGACACGCTTGAAGACCCCATCACCTATGTGGACGAGGCCGACCGGCTTGCGATCCACCTTCGCAATCTTGATGCCCTCGCGGCCCTGGGCGCGACGCGCATCCTGCCCAATCATGGCGCGCCTGAGGTGATCGCCGCCGGTGGGTATGGGCCGGAGCTGATCGAGGCCACCCGCCTCTATGTGGAACAGCTGCTGCGTGTGAAGGCCGAGCCCGAGCTGGCGACGCAGGACCTGCGCACCTTCGCCGCCGCAGCATTCGCCACCGGCGCCATCACTTATTTCGAGCCCTATGAGGCAGTGCACCGGCGCAATGTTGCCGCCGTTCTGGAGCGCGGGTAAGGGCCAGCGAAGGGAAAGCTCTTGCTGGCCTCAAGCCTCAGGGGGAATGCCCCTGGCGGATTAAGCCGCAGCATCTCTTCGAGCGCTCGCGAGCCGGGCGGTCACCGCTCGGCGTGCAGCAAACGCGTCAACTCAATGACTTGGACTTCTCTTTGCTTCGCTGAAGCAAGGACAGCGCTGGCGACCCATTCCACAGCTGCGCTGGACAGCGGCACCAGCTCCGAGCCACCCGATTGCGCCGCGCACGCAACCGCCTCTTCCCTCAATGCGAGCTGCCTGTCGTGCGTTGGCACGGCCGAGCCGCCGCCGGCACTCAGCCGGCCCGCGACAGGCCCCGGCCCGTGCGGCCGGCGCCCAGAACGGCTTCGGCCTTGGAGACAATGGCATCCGCATCAAGGCCCGCCTCGGCGAGCTGGCGCGCCTGGCTGTCCTGGTCGATATAGATATCGGGCAGCGCCATGGATCGTACCTTCAGATCGCCATGGTCGAGCATGCCCTCGTCGGTCAGCAGCTGGAGCACGTGGCTGCCGAAGCCGCCAACCGCCCCCTCTTCCACAGTGAGCAGCACCTTGTGGCCGGCAGCCAAACGCAGCAGCAGATCACGATCCAGCGGCTTGGCGAAGCGGGCATCGGCCACGCTCACCTTGAAGCCCTGCGCCTCCAACCGTTCGGCCGCCTTCAGGCACTCGCCAAGGCGCGTGCCCAGCGACAGAAGGGCAATGTCGCCCTCGCCTGAGCCTGAAACCAGCCGTCCCTTGCCGATGGGCAGCACTTCCCCACGATCCGGCCGCTCCACGCCCACGCCTTCCCCACGCGGGAAGCGTATGGCACAGGGGCCTTCGTCATAGGCCACGGCGGTGGCGACCATGTGGGTCAGCTCCGCCTCGTCGGCCGGCGCCATCAGCACCATGCCCGGCAGACAGGCCAGGAAAGCAACATCGAAGGCGCCTGCATGGGTGGCCCCGTCCGCCCCCACGAGGCCCGCGCGATCGATAATGAAGCGCACCGGCAGGCCCTGCAGGGCGACGTCATGCACCACCTGGTCGTAGCCGCGCTGGAGGAAGGTGGAGTAGATGGCGCAGAACGGCTTGAAGCCCTCGGTCGCAAGCCCGGCCGCAAACGTCACCGCATGCTGCTCGGCGATGCCGACATCGAAGGTGCGGGCGGGATGCGTCTGTCCGAACAGGTCCAGCCCCGTTCCCGAGGGCATGGCGGCGGTAATGGCCACCACTTTCTCGTCACGCCCGGCTTCCGCGATCAGGCTTTCGGCGAACACGCGGGTGTAGGAAGGCGCGTTGGACTTCGCCTTCTGCTGCGTGCCGGTGAGGACGTCGAACTTGACGACGCCGTGATACTTGTCGGCGCTGGCCTCGGCCGGGGCGTAGCCCTTGCCTTTCTGGGTCACCACGTGGACCAGGATCGGTCCGCGCTTGGCGTCGCGCACATTCCGCAGCACCGGAAGCAGGTGGTCGAGATTGTGCCCGTCGATGGGGCCCACATAATAGAAGCCCAGCTCCTCGAACAGGGTGCCGCCGGTCCAGAATCCGCGCGCGAACTCCTCCGCACGCTGGGCGCCGCGCTCCACGAACTTGGGCAGGCGACCGGCGAGCTGCTTGCCGATCTCCCGCAGCGACAGATAGGTCTGCCCGGAAATGAGCCGAGCCAGATAGGCCGACATGGCCCCCGTTGGAGGCGCGATGGACATGTCGTTGTCGTTGAGGATGACGATGAGGCGCGAATCCATGGCGCCCGCATTGTTCATGGCCTCATAGGCCATGCCGGCGGACATGGCGCCGTCGCCGATCACGCACACCACATTGCGGTCCCCGCCCGAAAGGTCCCGCGCCACCGCCATGCCGAGCCCGGCCGAGATGGAGGTGGAGGAATGGGCCGCGCCGAACGGGTCGTAGACGCTCTCCGAGCGCTTGGTGAAGCCGGAAAGGCCACCGCCCTGGCGCAGGGTGCGGATGCGGTCGCGGCGGCCGGTGAGAATCTTGTGGGGATAGCACTGGTGCCCCACGTCCCAGATGAGCCGGTCGTGGGGGGTGTTGAAGACGTGATGCAGCGCAACCGTCAGCTCCACCACGCCAAGGCCCGCGCCCAAATGCCCGCCAGTGACGGACACCGCATCGATGGTCTCCGCGCGCAGTTCGGCCGCAAGCTGGGAGAGCTTCTCCTGGGGCAGGCGCCGCACGTCGGCGGCATCCTTGATGGTATCGAGCAACGGGGTCTTCAAAGACGTCACGGAACCACTCCGCGCCGGACCCGCCGGCGACAAGCGAGGCTTACACAGGGAAATGATACGGCGCAACGCGCGGCATTAACCATTAGACCTGTGGCCTGCGCAACTTCTCGTGCCCCCATGAGGCGGCTTCAAGGCACGCGAGCCTCGGCCACGCCGTCGCTCGCCAGCTTCGCACCGCGGCTCAGAAAGCCAGCAGGGCAGCCGCCCGCAGGCCCAGCGACCCCAGATGCAGCTGCACCTCATCGGGCTCGAAGCCATATTGGGCCAGATGCCCGCGCCAGTCCTTCAGGTCGACGCCCGAGGGATTGTCGCGCAGCAGCTGGACCTTCACAAAGGGCAAGCCCGCGGCATTGAGGCGGCGCCAGTCCTTCATGGTGGGGTTGTCCTTATTGCGAGGGGCATAGAAGACATCCACACGATTGCCTGCGGCTTCCAGCGCGCTTTCCAGCTTCACCTCGTAGGAGCGGATCACCTCGTCCTTGTCGACCAGGGCCCGGACGGAGTCGAAAAAGGCGCGGGTCTGCGGGCGGGCCAGGGCTCCGGACTTCAGGACGAAGAAATAGCTTTGGAAATGAGGCTCGATCTGGTTGGAGCCGGTCGCCGCGACCACGTCGGCGGTGCTGGCCTTCACATAGTCCGCGAACGCCGGGAACAGGCCCGGAGAGTGATAGACGCTGTCGTTCGCGAACCAGAGGGCGGAGGTCTCCCACAGCCACGGCCACAGCCGCAGCACGGCAGTCCAGGCGGCGAAGTCGAGGCCATGGTTTTCCCGCACCACCACCGCATCGACGACATCCGGCCCGGGGTCCTCGCAGCACAGGTCGGTGCGCTCAGTGGTGGCGATCAGCACCACGCGGCACCCAGTGGCCCGCAAGCTCCGGGCATAGCTGACCAGATGCGGCCACAGCCGGCCGTCGGGGCTGTAGGTCACCAGCAGGCACACCGGCCCCGGCCCCTCCGACAGGGGGCGGCGCACCACGCAACGCTGGGCCTCCACCTCGGTATCCTCGGTGTAGAGCGGGGCCGAGGCTGAACGGGGCATCATCCCAAGCAGGGTGAGAACCTTGCGAAGGTTTCGCTGCGGATTGCGATGCACCAGGATCTTGCCGGCGGCGGTCAAAAGATGACGCGCCACGCGACGGCGATCGATAACGAGCTCTTGCCCGGATGTGCGATCAAGGGTCATTTCGAATCACTTCAAGGTTGGCACGGGGATCTGGTCGAATAAGCCGCGCAACTTGCCGGCCCGTACCGCGACCCGATGGGGATTGAGGAGCAATCCAGCCAGAAGGCAGCCCCCGAGGAGCTTCAGCACCATGCCGGCGATACCGCGTCCGCGCCCGTATTTCGTGCGGACATAGCGCTCGGATTGCTGCTTGAACCGGTTGATGGCGAAGGTCTGGGCGAAGCTCGGCGTGGATGAGCGCCCGCCGCTGTGAACCGCCTGCGCAGCAGCAACGACGGTGATCGGCATGCGCCGCGCGCGGGCGCGCAGGGAAAGATCATCGTCTTCATGATAAAGAAAGATGGCCTCGTCGAACC
Organism: Xanthobacter sp. NM-59; assembly: GCF_021401125.1. GTDB lineage: Bacteria > Pseudomonadota > Alphaproteobacteria > Rhizobiales > Xanthobacteraceae > Xanthobacter. Next base: position 216,505 of record NZ_JACBFQ010000004.1, on the reverse strand, counting down.
CGCCCAGGGAGAGGAAGGAGGCCCGCGCCATCATGAAGGCGGCGCCGTGGAGGAAGCCGGTGCAGTAGTCGCCGGCAATCTCCCCCGCCTTTAGCCGGGCGCGGCGCGGCACCTGGTCTAGAATGGTACCCTGCTTGCGCATCAGCCGACCATTGTCGCCGATGATGGCGGGCATGAGGATGGCCTCGTCGCCATAAATGCCGGCAGCCTCGAACAGCTGATCCACCGCATCGGGGGCGAGCGCGGCGTCGGGATTGAGGAACATCACATAGGGCGTAGCCGCCCGCCGCGCACCGGCATTGCAGGCGGCGCCGAAGCCGGCATTGCGCCCCATGTCCACCACCTCGGCCGGACGGGGAAGGCTCGCGCGCCACGGCGTGCCCTCAGGGCTCGCATTGTCGACGATGATCACGTCGCAGCCATCGGGCACGCTCGCGACCGCGCGGGCAATGACGGCGCCGCTATTATAGGTCACGAACACCACAGTAAGCCGCGGCGTGCCGACGTTAGGTGTGGCGGACAATGGACGGCCTCGGTTCTGAGCCGGCGACATTCCACAAGGCGAGACCACCGGCCGGGCATTTCCTTGCCCTTTCCCCGCCTTGAACACAAGCCTTCGCTGCCCGCCGACGACCCGTGCCCCAACCCGGCCGAGCCGGTTTAGCGCTTAACAAAACGTAAAAATCCTCTAGAAGGCGCCCGCATGCGGGACGGTTCCAGCAGCCGCGAAATGCGCCGGCACTTCTTTTTCGCGGCGGGGTACCACCCCATGACCGTCGACGACCATTTCCGGGTGTTTGGCCGCGAGCTCAAGCGGTTCGGCTCCGTGTGGTCGGTCGAGACGCGCTGCCTCGACGCGGCCCCGCAGGCCACCCCCACGGGCGCCCTCTGGCGGGCGCGGGCCGCCGGCCCCGGCTGGGAAACACAGGCCAATTTCGAGATCCTAGCCTGGGATGATCTCGCCCGCGCCGACATGGAGCGCTCGGCATGGTCCCACCTCAAGGGCCAGATCAGCACCATCGCCGACATGATCACGAGCGGCACGCTGGCCCGCTATTTCCGCTCCAGCCGGCGCTACGGCATCTTCTTTCTCCTCACCTATTTGATGCTGGCCGCGCTGTGGGGCACCGCGCTCGCGCTTGGGCTGGAGGTGGGGCGAGCGCTGGTGCCGCTCACGGGAACCATGGGGGCCACGGTTGCGGGTGGAGCGCTGGCCCTCGCCTGCGGGCTGCTGCTGATGCGCTGGCCCGGTCGGCGGCTGCACCTCAAGCAATCCCTCGACCTCGCTGAATTCTCGGTCGATTTCGCCCATGGCCGCCATCCGGAGGTGGATGCGCGGGTGGCCGCCTTCGCCCGGCGCATCGCCGATGTGGCGGCGCGGGACGATGTGGATGAGGTGGTTGTCGCCGGCCACAGCCTGGGCGCCATGCATGCCATCTGCGCCCTAGCGGCGGCGGTGGAGGCGGACCCGGCCTTCGGCCAAAAGGTGCCGGTGCGGCTGCTGACCCTTGGCAGCACCACCGCCAAGTTCGCGCTGCATCCGGCTGGGGAAAGGCTGCGCCGGGCGGCGGCTCGGCTCGCGGCGGCGCCCGCCATCGGCTGGCTCGAAATCCAGTCCCGCGACGATATCGTGAGCTTCTACAAGGTGAACCCCGTCACGCTGGAACGGGCGACGATGGTGGCGCACAACCTGCGGCCGGGGGATTTCTCCACCCGCCCCCTGCTGCGCCATGTACCCATCCGCGACATGATCACCCCCGCCACCTACCGCCGTTTCCAGCTGGACGTGATGCGACTGCACTGCCAGTGCTTCCTGGCCGGCGACAAGCGGGCGCCGCACGACTTTTATGCTTATGTGTGCGCGCCGGTGCGCTTCGATGCCCTGGCGGCGGACACCGGCGGCCTTCTGGCCTATCTGAACGAGGGCGGCCAGCTGCGGCCCTCCGCTCAGGGCCCGGCCCCGCGAGCTTCCTCGAACCCCTGAGAGCGTGATGACCCTTCTCGCCTTTTCCAAGATCGCATGGGCGATCGGCGTGGTGTGCTGGTACGTGCTGCGCATCCCGTTCGAGCGCAAGGCGCGCCGCATGAAGGTGACCAACGCCCGCCACCGCAACGCGCGAGATATGACGCTGCTCACCATCTCCACCCTGGGGCTCGGCATCACGCCCGGCATCTACGCCCTCACCGGCTGGCCGCGCTTCGCCTCCTATCCCATCACCATGGTGCAGGTGGTGGCGGGCGTCCTGGTGTTCCTGGCGGCCCTTTGGCTGTTCTGGGCCACCCACAAGGCCATCGGCCGCTATTGGTCGGTGACACTGGAAATCAAGGAAAAGCACGAGCTGGTCACCACCGGCGTCTATGGCCAGGTGCGGCACCCCATGTATTCCGCCTTTTTCATGTGGGCGCTGGCGCAGGCGCTGCTGCTGCCGAACTGGATCGCGGGCCCCGCCGGACTGGTGGGCTTCGGCATCCTGTTCTTTTTCCGGGTGGGACGGGAAGAGCAGATGATGCGCGAGGCCTTCGGCGCGGAATATGACGCCTATGTCCGCCGCACCAAGCGCATCATCCCCGGCATTTATTGAGCTTCGGCACTGGGCGGGAACAAACGGTGATGCGGACGGTGTCAGCGATTCGGTCCCGCTGCGTTCCCGCTTTCCACTCAGCCTCGTCCCATATGGGGACACCGATCCCTTGAGCCGGGCACGAAGCGCGAACCGGCTATAAAAAGTGATTCGTCCCGCCTTCGTTCGCGATCCGGACCCACGGCGCGAAAACGGTGTCCCATTCCGGCACGGGCCCGAAAACCGGGAACAGGACCGGAACTGGGAGCGGACAGCGATTCGGTCACGGCCCGTTCCCCCTTTCCTCCCGCCCCTGGTTCAAAACGGGACGCGATCAGGCCTCCGGATCGAGAGGCGCCAGACCGGCGGGGCGCCCCTCGGCGTCGCGGGTAATGGTTTCGACCCGAGCTTCCGCCTGCTTGAGCAAGGCCTCGCAGCGCTTTTTCAGCGCCTCGCCGCGCTCGTAGATGGCGATGGATTCTTCCAGCGGCACGTTGCCCTTTTCCAGGCTCGCGACGATTGCCTCCAGCTCCGCCAGGGCCTGCTCGAAGGAGAGGCTGGCCACATCCGCCGCCTTCCCCGTCTTCGCACCCTTGGGCGCGCCGCCCGTTCCTGCCTCGACCATGGCCGTCTCCCTCCAATTTCCCGCGCCGCCACCATAGCTGAAGCCAGCCTCCACCTTGAAGCGGCCGCGACGGGGTGGCCCTGCCGCGCCCCCTTTGCTAGAAGCCCAGCATTCAGATGGAAAGTGGAACCATGTCCGCCGCGGCGCCCGCGTCCCTCCCTGTGCACGACCCCCGCATCCTCGAAGAGGCCCTCATCGCCCGCTTCGATGCGGCCGGCTATGTGCGCCTTGATCCGCCCATCCTCCAGCCGGCCGACGTGTTCCTGGACCTGTCGGGCGAGAGCATCCGCCGGCGCATGTTCCTGACCGCCGACGCGGAAGGCCGCGAGCTGTGCCTGCGGCCGGACCTCACCATTCCCGTGGCCCGCGCCGTGCTCGAACATCAGATGCCGCTGCCCGCGGCGGTGAGCTATCTGGGGCCTGTCTTCCGCTTTCGCGGCGAAGGCTCCGGGGAATTTCGCCAGGCCGGCGTGGAATCCTTCGGCCGGACGGATATCGAGGCAGCGGACGCGGAAATCCTCGCCCTCGGGCTTGACGTGTGCACGCTCTACGGCGTCGAGCAACCGGAGATCCGGCTCGGCGATGTGGGCCTGTTCAGCGCCCTGCTGGAAGCCCTGCCCCTGGCCCCGGCCCTGCGCCGGCGCCTGTTGAAGGATTTCGGCCAGGGCCGACTCGGCGCGGACTTCACCCGCCCCGCCGCCGGTGACACGACCACCGCCCATTCCGGCGTGCTCAACGCCTTGGCGGGGGCCGACCCGGAAGCCGCCCGCGCCCTCATCACCGATCTCCTCTCCATCGCCGGCATTTCCACCGTCGGCGGGCGTACCGTCTCGGAAATCGCCGAGCGCTTTCTGGAAAAGGCCTCGCTGGAGGCTGACGGCCTGCCCCAGGAAACGGCGACCGTCCTCACCCGCTACCTCTCCATCACCGGCCAGCCGGATGCGGCATCGGCGCAGATGCGCGCGCTTGTGGAGGATGCGGGCATCGACCTTGATCCTGTGCTCGACCTGTTCGACCGGCGCACGGGCTTCCTGACCGCCCACGACGTGAACCTCGCGGACGTGCGCTTCTCCACGGCTTTCGGGCGGCCGCTCGATTATTACAGCGGCATGGTGTTCGAGCTGCACGACCCCGCCGGCCGCGCTGGCGGCGCCCTGGTGGCGGGTGGGCGCTATGATCGCCTGCTGCCACGCCTCGGCTCCTCGTCGGAGGTGACCGGGGTTGGCCTTGCCGCCTGGGTGGAACGCCTCGACGCCCTCACTTCCCGCGGGACCCTGTCATGACCGCTTCCAGCCCGCTCATCCTCGCCGTACCGTCCAAGGGGCGCCTGCAGGAGAACGTTCACGCCTTCTTCGCCCGCGCCGGCATGCCGCTGACCCAGGCGCGCGGCGCCCGTGAATATCGCGGCGCGCTGGCCGGCGTGGACAATGTGGAGGTGGCCTATCTCTCCGCCTCCGAGATCGCCGCCGCGCTGGCGTCCGGCACCGCCCACCTGGGCGTCACCGGCGAGGATCTGGTGCGGGAGAACATCCTCGACCCGGATACCCGCGTCGCCCTGCTGGAGAAGCTGGGCTTCGGCTATGCCAATGTGGTGGTCGCGGTGCCGCAAGCCTGGATCGATGTGCGCACCATGGCGGATCTGGACGACGTGGCCACCCACTTCCACGGCCGCACCGGGCGGCGGATCCGCGTGGCGACCAAGTATGTGAACCTCACCCGCGGCTTCTTCGCCCGCTCCGGCATTGTCGACTACCGCATTGTGGAGAGCGCCGGCGCCACCGAGGGCACCCCCGCCTCGGGCTCGGCCGAGCTGATCGTGGACATCACCACCACCGGCAGCACGCTGGCGGCCAACGGCCTCAAGGTGGTGGATGACGGCATCATCCTGAAGTCCGAAGCCAATCTCGTCGCCTCGCTCACCGCGCCGTGGAGCCCACAGGCCCTGGCCGCCGCGCGCGCCATGTTCGACCGGCTGGGCGCGGAAAAGCGCGCCCGCACCAAGCGCGAGGTGCGCACCCGCTTTTCGAGCTGCGACGCCTCGCTGGTGGACGAAGCCGTGGCGCAGTTCCGCTGCGTGGCGCCCTTTGGCGGGCCGACCTCGTCGGGCATGCTCACCCTCCATTGCCCGCCAGACACGCTGCACGGCCTCGCCACCTTCCTGCGGGAGCGGGGCGCCAGCATGGTGACGGTCGCGCCCATCGAATACGTGTTCGCCTCGGACAACCCCCTTTTCGGGGCCCTGGAAGCGCGGCTTGGCGCGAAGCAGGCTCTCGGCTGAACCCAATGTGCGACGACTGGGCGCCCCCGAGGCGCCCAGTCTGCACCAGATGGCCGATGCGTGCAGCCGGCTTCGATGTCATGCTGGAGCTTAGCGTGTCATCGGGAAGAGCCCAGCCATGAATGCCCGCCTTGCGGCCCCTCAGCGTGCTTGGCCCCGCCTCCTGGGCGCGTTTGCCGGGGGCGGAAGCATCGGGGCGCTGGGCGGGCTCATTGGCCTTGGCGGCGCGGAATTCCGGCTGCCGCTGCTCATCGGCGCGTTCGGCTTCGGCGCCCTGGAAGCCGTTATCCTCAACAAGGCCATGAGCCTCGTGGTGGTGGCCTTCGCCCTGCCCTTCCGCATGTCCACCGTGCCTTTGTCCGCGCTGGCGGCGCACTGGGACATCATCCTCAACCTGCTGGCGGGCAGCCTCATCGGCGCGTGGCTCGGGGCCGGCTGGGCGACGAAGCTGGCCTCCCGCACCTTGTTCCGGGTGATCGCGGTGATGCTTGGCATCATCGCCGTGGTACTGGTGTTGCTCCATGATCCGGACGGCGCGCAGGTGCCTTTCCACGGCGGCGCGCTCATGATGCTGGGCACGATTGCCGGCTTCGTCATCGGCATTTTCGCGTCGTTGCTGGGAGTCGCGGGGGGCGAATTGCTGATCCCCACGCTGGTTCTGCTGTTCGGCGCCGACATCAAGCTGGCGGGCAGCCTGTCCCTCGCCATCTCTCTGCCAACCATGCTGGTGGGCTTTGCCCGCTACAGCCAGGATCGCAGCTTCGCGGTGCTGGGGCGGAACAAGGCATTCGTCGGCATCATGGCGATCGGCTCCATCGCGGGAGCGTTCATGGGCGGCCACCTGCTTGGGCTCGTGCCCTCCTCTTTGCTGCTGCCCGTTTTGGGCGTGATCCTGCTTCTGTCCGCCATCAAGGTCTGGCGCCACGGCTGAGGGGCGCGGCGCGGCTTTCCTCCGCCACGATCGCGCACTACTCTTGCCGGCCGAAGCGCACCGCGGGTTGCGCCCTTGCGCAATCCCCCCATGCCCCGGTGCCGACAGGAGCCCAGTTCCATGCGTGATGCCGAGCCGCAGCCGATCCGCCTTGCTGATTACCGACCGCCGGAGTGGCTGGTGGATAAGGTGGATCTCGATTTCGCGCTGCATCCCACACAGACCCGCGTCACCGCCCGCCTCGCCCTGCGCCGCAACCCGAAGGGCACGGCCGACGCCCCGGTGGTGCTTGAGGGCGACGGCCTGACCCTGTTGCGGCTCGCGATCAATGGCGAGCCGCTCGCCGGCACCAGTTTCGAGGCGACGCCGGAGCAGCTCACGCTCGCCCACCCACCGGCTGACAGCTTCACGCTGGAAATCGAGACCCTGGTGGACCCCACCGCCAACACCCAGCTCATGGGGCTTTACCGCTCGTCCGGAAACTACTGCACCCAGTGCGAGCCGGAAGGCTTCCGCCGCATCACCTATTTCCCCGACCGGCCGGACGTGCTCGCCGTCTACACCACCCGCATCGAGGCGGAGAAGGACGAGGCGCCGATCCTGCTCTCCAACGGGAATCTGGAGAAGAGCGGGCCCATTCCCGGCACCAACCGGCATTACGCGGTGTGGCACGACCCGTGGCCGAAGCCCTCCTATCTGTTCGCTCTGGTGGGCGGCAAGCTCGCCAAGGTGGCTGATCATTTCGTCACCGCCTCCGGCCGGCCGGTGGAGCTCGGCATCTATGTGGAGGAAGGCAAGCAGGATCGCGCCGGCTATGCCATGGACGCGCTGAAGCGCTCCATGCGCTGGGATGAGGAGGCGTTCGGCCGCGAATATGATCTCGACGTGTTCAACATCGTCGCCGTCTCCGACTTCAACATGGGCGCGATGGAGAATAAGGGACTCAATGTCTTCAACGACAAGTATGTCCTCGCCAGCCCACAGACCGCCACCGACGCCGATTATTCCGGCATCGAAGGGGTCATCGCCCATGAATACTTCCACAATTGGAGCGGCAATCGCATTACCTGCCGCGACTGGTTCCAGCTGTGCCTGAAGGAGGGCCTCACCGTCTTCCGCGACCAGGAATTCTCATCCGACCAGCGCTCGCGCCCGGTGAAGCGCATCGCTGACGTGCGGGCGCTGAAGGCTGCGCAGTTCACGGAGGATTCCGGCCCGCTCTCCCATCCGGTGCGTCCGCAGACCTATCGCGAGATCAACAACTTCTACACCGCGACAGTCTATGAAAAAGGCGCCGAGGTGGTGCGCATGCTGAAGACCTTGCTGGGCGAGGATGGGTTCCGCGCCGGCATGGATCTTTACTTCAAGACCCATGACGGGGAGGCGGCCACCATTGAAGACTTCCTGGCGGCGTTCGCCGAGGCCACCGGCCGCGACCTCTCCCAGTTTGCCCTTTGGTATGAGCAATCCGGCACGCCGGTCCTGACGGTGAAGGGCACCTACGACGAAGCCGCCCGCACCTATCGCCTTGACGTTGCGCAATCGATTCCGCCGACCCCCGGCCAGCCCACCAAGCAGCCCATGGTCATTCCGCTGGCGCTGGGCCTTGTGGGACCGGATGGCAATGACATGCCGCTGACCCTCGGCAACAGGGTGGTCGAACGCGGCGTGCTGGAGCTGAAGGCGGCCGAGCAGAGCTTCGTCTTCACCGGCATCGACGCCCGCCCCGTGCCCTCCCTCAACCGCGGCTTTTCCGCCCCGGTGAATGTGGTGAGCGATCTTTCCGCCGATGATCGCGTCTTCCTCGCGGCCCATGACGCGGACCCCTTCAACCGCTTTGATGCGTTGCAGGGCCTTGCGCTGGGCCTGCTGAAGGAGGCGGCCCGCTCGCATGCCGCGGCCGAGCCCGCAGCCCTCACCGGCGCGGCGCGCGGCCTACTCGCGGACAAGGCTCTCGATCCCGCCTTCAAGGCCCAGGCGCTGGCACTGCCGGGGGAAGGCGAGGTCGCGCGCGAGCTCGCAACCGACGTCGACCCGGACGCCATCTACGCCGCCCGCAAGACGCTCAAGATCGCGTTGGGCACCGCGCTCGCCGACGGATTCGCGCAGACCTATGGCGCGCTTTCAAGCGCCGGCACCTTCACCCCGGATGCCGCCTCCGCCGGCCGGCGCGCGCTGCGCAATCTCGCCCTCGACTATCTGGCGGTTGCCGGATCAGCGGAAGGCATCGCGCGGGCGGCGGCTCAGTTCGAGCAGGCCGACAACATGACCGACCGTCTCGCCGCCCTGGCCGTGCTGGCGCAGCATGACGTGCCCGAGCGTGAGCGGGCGTTGGCCGCCTTCTACGAGCGCTTCAAGGCGGATGCCCTGGTCATCGACAAGTGGTTCATCCTGCAGGCGCAGATCGCGGCGCCCGACACGCTGGAGCGGGTGAAGGGGCTGATGGAGCACCCGGCGTTCTCGCTGGGCAACCCCAACCGGGTGCGCTCGCTCATCGGCGCGTTCGCCGCCGGAAACCCCACCCAGTTCAATCGCCCCGACGGCGCCGGCCATGGGTTCGTGGCTGACGTGGTGCTGACGCTGGATCCGAAGAACCCGCAGGTCGCCTCCCGCCTGCTGTCGTCCTTCAAGACCTGGCGCCAGCTGGAGCCCGTGCGCCGCGCCAGTGCTGAGGCGGCGTTGCGCCGCGTGGCGGAGACGCCGGGCCTGTCCGCCGACGTTTCCGACATCGCGACCCGCGCCCTCAGCTGAAGGCACATCGGTAGCTGAGAAACCAGGGACGGCCCCTTTCAAGGGGGCCGTCCGCACAGACGCAAGGCGTCCCGCATTGCTGCCGAAAACGGCATAAAGTCATTCGAACGTCACGCATTATCCCGCCGGCGTTCGAGGCCTAAATCTCCCTCATCGAAAGCGGCTCAAGCGAACCGCAGCAGAAAAAGGGAGAAGACCCATGCGTACCCTCACCATCGCGACCGTGACCCTCGCCGCATCTCTGTCGTTCGCCGGCATTGCCAGTGCGGATGAAGGCATCTCGCGCGAGAATGCCGAGTCTGCGGCCGTCGCCGCCCAGTCCTGGCAGGAAGCACACGAGCCCCGCTCGGCCGCGTCCGACACTGCGCTTGGCTACAGCACCCAGGCCTCGCACCGCGCCCAGCAGATCGACGCCATCTTCAGCCAGCCTGCGCACCCGAGCAACGATGCGCTCTTCCTCGACCAGGGTGACCGTGGCCTGGGCACCAACTGATCTGGCGCTGCACGAGCGCGTGCTTATCTGTTGAACAAGATGCGCCCGGCACCTGCCGGGCGCCTCAAACGGGGCCAACATGGGGGGAGGCCCTTCAAGGAACGCGACCCATGGCCAGGTTCGATGATGTCGAGGTGTTCGTGCGGGTGGTGGAGCGCGGCAGCTTTCACGGCGCCGCCCAGCAACTGGGTCTGCCTGCCACGTCTGTGAGCCGCAAGATCAAGGCTCTGGAAGAGCGCCTCGGCGTTCAGCTGCTCCACCGCACCACGCGCCGGGTATGGCCCTCAGACGCGGGGCAGGCCTATTACCAGCGCTGCGTCAGCGCCGTGGCCCTTCTCGATCAGGCCGACGCCCAGGTGCGGGCCCTGGCCCAGGAGCCGGAGGGGCCGCTGAAAGTGCTGATGCCCCACTCCACGGGCATCCTCTTTCTGGAGCCGGAGCTTGGAGCGTTTCGCGCCCGCTATCCAAAGGTCCAGCTCCACATCACCCTGGACAACCACGCCCTCGACCTGGTGGAGCACGGCTTTGACCTCGCGGTGCGGCACGGGCCGGTGCGCGATTCCAGCTATCACGTCCGCGCCCTCGGCCTCTCCCCCCTGCATCTGATGGCAAGTCCGGCCTATCTGGCAGAGCACGGGCGCCCCACACATCCGCGGGAGCTCGCACAACACGAGCTCATCGGCATCCGCTCCGCGCCCGGGCCGCTCATGTGGGCCCTGGAGGGGCCCGGCGGCGGCGTCGAGCTGAAGATCGAGCCGCACCTTGTGACCAACGACCCCGTTCTCGCCATGCGCCAGGCCCTCTCCGGCGGCGGCATCGCGCTGCTCTCCCATTGCCTGAGCGAACGCCGCATCGAGGCCGGAGAGCTGGAAATCATCATGCCGGACTGGGAACGCCGCGAGCCGCTGGAAACGGTCGCCCTGTTTCCCGCCCGCGCCACCTTGGACCTGAAGGTCCGGGTGTTCCTCGATTTTCTTGCGGAAATCTTCGGCCGCCGGTTCCTCGCGGGCGCGGCCCGACCGTTGGGCGGCGCTCTGCCAGGCCATGCCCCCTCAGGGGGCGCGAGCTGAGCCAAATCTGCACCGCGCCGGCGGCCCGTAGGCGCCGGCGCGGCCGCGGCTCAGTATTCCACGATGCCGTCGAGCGCGTAGTGCTTCACGCTCTTGCGGTTGGCGATCAGCTCATCCGCCGTCGGCTTGCCGGTCATGGCACGGGAAATGGCGAGCTTCGTGGCCTCGTAATTGGTGCGATAGAGATCCGCCTTGTCGAGGTTCGGATCCTCCGGGCACCGGGGGTCGAGCCACACCATGATGATCATGCAGAGCTCGTCGGCCTGATCCTTCGGCAGGATACCCTCGCTCAGGCAATCGACGATGGCGTCGCCCATGGCGCCCTGCACCACGCCGCCGAGCAGCTCAACATATTCAGCGGACGGGATGGTGACCTTGCAGGTCATCATGGTCGCCGGACGCACCATCTGATTGAGGTCACGCACCACAAACATGCGCGTGTGCCCGGCCGACTGCCCCATCATGGAGGCGAACGCCTGCCCAACGGGCCCGCGCACGGAGCCGATCAGCACCTCCGGCATGGCGTCCGTGGCCTGCCCTTCCTTCGCCAGCACCGTGGCCTCGCCGGTCTTGAACCAAATGTCCGTCATGTCGTCTCCTCGCTTCCGGGTTCCGAGAACCACCGCTTCTAAAATTCTTTTCGCTTGAGGAAAATCTTTTTTCCTCACCCCCTTCCTGCCGCACAGGCGGGTTGACGCCCTATTACCTCCCCGGCGCTGCCCATCACTTGTCCCCGTTTTCCCCAACTGCATACCAGGGCTCCTCCAAGCCCCGAGAACGACTCTCCGCACGCGATTTTCGCCCCCGAAGAGCCCTATTTTTTAACTCTTGACACACCTCCGACCCTGGACAAATCACCCGCGATTCGATTCCAATGGTCACGATTCGGAGAGATGCGGCACGTCCCTCCAGATCGAGGACGTGGAAGGCTTGAGCTTAGGCCGCTCAAGGCTTCCGAATGACCCGAAGGAGACCGGCGATGGCACGCGCCAACGCTGCGAGCGTCGGCGCGCGCGACCAAGCCATTCGAGGTCTGGCAAGGTCGATCGCGCGCCCTGCCTACCAGCGCCTGCTCGACGCAGAGCCGGTCCTTCGCAGGATCGTCCCTGCATTGATCGTGACATTTCTGGTGGTGATCGGAGCTGGGGCCCTGGTGCAGGTCCACAGCCACCGCCTCACCGTGCTTGAGAACGCCAAGGACGACTTGGCGCTGCTCGCGCTCGCCACCGCAGAGGGGCTTACCCGCCAGCCCGGCAATCCGCTCGACCGCGCCGCCCAGGCGCTCGCGGACGCGCTGCCCCCGCGCGCCACCGATTCCGGCCGCCGCGTTTATGTGACGGACCAGAGCGGCCGCATCATCGCCAGCGCCCCCCGCTTGGAGCGCATGCCTGCAAGCCTCGCCGACATCATGGATCCGGCCCAACCGCTGGTCATCTTTGCCGAGCGCGCCGGAGTGCTGGAAGTGCCCATGGCACCTGCCGCGGGTGGCCAGACCATGCTCGCCACCGTGCGCAACCTGAAGGCACCCCTCGGCCAGATCGTCTATGTGCAGCCCATGGCCGACGCGCTCGCCGCCTGGTCGGACAGCACCACGCTCACCATCACCCTGTTCACCACCACCGGGGCGGTGCTCCTCATCCTCGGCTTCTCCTTCCACTGGCAGGCGAGCCGCGCGCGCGAGGCGGACCACATCTATGACACCGTGCGCCGGCGCATCGACACCGCCCTCAATCGCGGCCGCTGCGGCATGTGGGATTGGGACATGGCACGAGGGCGCATGTACTGGTCCGACACCATGTTCGAGATCCTGGGCCTGGAGCGGAAGGACGAGCTGATTTCCTTCGGCGACATCGCCAAGCTGGTGCACCCCGACGACGTCGACCTCTACGAGCTGGCCAAAGACCTGGCGGACCGCCCCGGCGCCGCCGTGGACCGGGTGTTCCGCATGCGCACCGCGCGCGGCGACTATGTGTGGCTGCGCATGCGCGCCGAAGTGGTGCAGCAGCAGGGCGAGGACGGCCCCCATCTGATCGGCATCGCCATGGACGTCACTGAAGCCCAGCACATGGCTGAGCGCACGGTGACCGCGGATATGCGCCTGCGCGACGCCATCGAGAGCATTTCCGAGGCGTTCGTGCTCTGGGACAGCCAGAACCGTCTGGTGCTCTGCAATTCCAAATTCCAGTCCCTGCACGAGCTGCCTGACGAGGCCATCCAGGCGGGTACCCCATTCGAGACCATCGCCTCGGTGGGCCGGCACCCCGTCACCCGCACCCCGCTGAAGCCCGAGGACAAGCCGGAAGAGGGCTCGCGCGCCTTCGAAGCCCAGCTTTCCAACGGCCGCTGGCTGAAGATCGCCGAGCGCCGCACCAAGGATGGCGGCTACGTCTCGGTGGGTACCGACATCACCACCATGAAGCGCCATGAAGAGCGCCTCATGGACAATGAGAAGCGCCTGATGGCGCTGGTGGCGGACCTGCGCAAATCCCAGCAGACCCTGGAGCACCAAGCCCAGCAGCTCGCCGAACTCGCGGAGAAGTACTCGGAGGAGCGCAACAAGGCCGAGGACGCCAACCGCGCCAAGAGCGAGTTCCTGGCCAACATGTCCCACGAGCTGCGCACGCCGCTCAACGCCATCATCGGCTTCTCGGAGATCATGGAAAGCGGCATGTTCGGCCCGCTGGGCTCGCCCAAATACGCCGAATACTGCACGGACATCAAAGGCTCCGGCACCTATCTGCTGGACGTGATCAACGACATCCTCGACATGTCGAAGATCGAGGCCGGCCGCATGCAGCTCGAAGTGGAGGATGTGGCTCTCGACGAGATCATCGCGGACGCCATGCGCGTCACCGCCGTGAACGCCGACGAGAAAAATATCGCCATGACGGTTGCCGAGAGCGAGAAGCTAAACATCAAGGGCGACCGGCGGGCGCTGAAGCAGATCCTTCTGAACCTGCTCTCCAATGCGGTGAAGTTCACGCCGGAGGGCGGCAAGATTTCCGTTCGTGCACGCATCAACGGCTCGGCGGCCGTGGTCGCCATCGAGGACAGCGGCATTGGAATAGCGCGCGACGCGCTGGCCCGCATCGGCCGGCCGTTTGAACAGGTGGAAAGCCAGTTCACGAAAACCCACAAGGGCTCTGGCCTCGGCCTTGCCATCGCCAAGTCACTGGTGGAGCTGCATGGTGGCGCCATGCGCATCCGCTCCAGCGAAGGTAAGGGCACCGCCGTCATCGTCCGCCTGCCGGTGAGCGGGCGCGCTGCGAATTCCAACGAGACACCGAAGCTCGCCGCGGTGATGTGATCGGGACACCCGCGGAGCACCATAGGGTCACCACATGAACCTGTTGCCGTTTCTTCGCCTGCCCCGCACCTTCCTTTCGCCCTGCCGCACCGCGCTGTTCGCAGGCGTTTGCATGACCGCCATCGCGTCGTCGCAGGTGGCGGCGCGGGCAGAAATGAATCTGGCCATCGACTCAAAGCTGCCGCCATCCGAATCCGTCGCGCTCGGCATTCCCAAGGGCCAGGTCGAGACCGCGATCGGAAAGCTCGACGACTTCGCCACTGCCCTGATGAAGCGCTCCGGCGTGCCCGGCATGGCCGTGGTGGTCGTGCGCGACGGCAAGACCGTCTATCTGAAGGGCTTCGGCGTCCGCAAGGCGGGCGAGAAAGACGCCGTCGACGGCGACACGGTGTTTCAACTCGCCTCGCTCTCCAAGGCCATCGGTGCGAGCGTCGTGGCGCAGCAGATCGGCACAGGGTCCGTGACCTGGGACACCCCAGTAAAGAAGCTGCTGCCCTGGTTCGCCCTGAAAGATCCGTGGGTCAGCGAGCATGTGACCCTGGCTGACCTCTACACCCACCGGTCGGGACTGCCCGACCATGCCGGCGACGAGCTGGAGGATATGGGCTTCGACCGCAGGCAGATCCTGGAACGGCTGAAGCTGCTGCCCCTCGCCCCCTTCCGGATCTCCTACGCCTATACGAATTACGGCGTCACCGCCGCGGGCGAGGCCGTCGCCACCGCCGCCCACAAGGATTGGGCCGAGCTTTCCGACGAGGTGCTCTACAAGCCCCTGGGAATGAGCGCGACCTCCTCAAGGTTTTCGGACTTCATGGCACGCGCGAACCGCGCCATCCCCCATGTTCGCGAGAATGGCGCCTTCGTCGCCAAGTACCAGCGCGACCCGGACGCACAGTCGCCCGCTGGCGGGGTGAGTTCTTCCGCGCGCGACATGGGCCGCTGGCTGTCATTCGTGCTCGGCAACGGCACGTTCGACGGCAAGGAAATCGCGCCCGCATCGGCCTTGCTGCCCGCCATGACGGCGCAGATCATCTCCACGCCGTCGGATACAACCACAGCGCGCCCCGCTTTCTACGGCCACGGCTTCGGTCTCAACATCGCGCCCTCGGGACGCGTCGTCATCTCACACTCGGGCGCATTCATGCTGGGCGCGGGCACCACCTTCGCGCTGCTGCCCTCGGAAAAGCTCGGCATCGCCGTGCTGACCAATGCGCAGCCCGTGGGCGCGGCCGAGGCGCTGGCCATGCAGTTCATGGACTATGTGCAGTTCGGCTCCATCACGCGGGATTGGTTCGCCGCCTATACGGGCCTGATGGCGCCGCTCTACCATCCACTGGGCGTGCTCAGCGGCCTTCCGGCGCCAACCAAGCCGGAGCCGGCCCAGAAGCTCGAAACCTATGCCGGCAGCTACACCAACCCCTATTTCGGCCCCGCTACCGTGTCCGTTGAGGGCGAACGGCTGATGCTCAGCGTCGGCCCCAAGCCTGAAACCGCCAGCCTGGGACACTGGAACGGCGACGTCTTTACCTTTGTGCCCTCCGGGGAAAGCGCGCCTCCCGGCACCGTGTCCGAGGTGACGTTCGCCGTGAAGGGCAAGAGCGCCTCCACGATGACCATCGAGTTCTTCAACGAGAACGGCCTCGGGACGTTCACGCGCCAGTCGACGCCCCGCAAGAGCGGCAAGTCGAAGGCGGTTCACCAGAAATAGGCCGGTTTGCGCATGCGGTCGCGGCGGGCATATTGGGGCCGCCGCGACTGGCCTTCAGGATGGAGCCCCGC
Source organism: Xanthobacter sp. NM-59 (assembly GCF_021401125.1). Taxonomy (GTDB): domain Bacteria; phylum Pseudomonadota; class Alphaproteobacteria; order Rhizobiales; family Xanthobacteraceae; genus Xanthobacter. Next base: position 200,710 of record NZ_JACBFQ010000004.1, on the reverse strand, counting down.
TAGTCCTCAGAATCGGCAGCCACGGGAACCACCAGGGCATCACAGCTGAGGCCATCAAGAACAGACTTGGCCGTAGAGCCCACCAACAATTCCAGCAGCGCCCCCTTGCCCTCGGTGCCCAGCACAACGAGATCGGCCCGGAACGCCGTCACATATTGCTGAATGAGCCGGGCCGGGTCGCCTCGCTCCACCAGAACGTCCACCACCTGGCGGGGCGGAATTCCCACCTGGGACAGGAAGGCTTCCAGGTCGCGCGCCGCCAGCTCACCGAAAGCAGTGCGATAGCCCTGCGGGTCGCTCAGCAATCCATCGAGCGGCGGGTCGAACGCGTGGAACACGTGAAAGGGCGTGTCTGGAAAAAAGCCGGCGGTCGTGCGCAGGGCGGCCCGCGACGCGGGGGAGACATCGGCAGCCACCACGATGCCCCCATAGGGATGCCGCGGCCTCTGGCGCACTACCAGCACAGGCACCCGCGCCCGGCGCAAAACCTTGTCGACGGTCGCCCCCAGCAGGAACCGTCCGAGGACCTCATCGCGCGCGACGGCGGTAACGATAAGCCCGCAGCCGTGCTCCTCCGCCGCCTTCAGGATCAGCTCAACGGGATCGCCCGGCTCGACAATCGAGATGACCGGCACCGGTGAACCATCCAGATCATGCTGGAGCGCCTCCGCGACGATGCGGGCGGGTTCCGGGCCACGTTGCCATGACGGCAGATCCGCCAGATCGTTCACGCCTGCGGATGCGGGCACATCCTGGGCATCCAGGGCATGAACGACCACCAGTTCCGCCCTCCAGGCCCTGGCCAAGGCGACGGCGCGATCCAGCGCGCGGTCGCACCGGGCGCTGAGGTCGCTCGCGAGCATGATGCGGCGCGGCGTGCCGATGGTGTCCGGCTGTTGCGTCATCTCGATTTCCCCCAAATCGCGGCCATGTGACGTAAAACCGCCCTATGTCGCGCCCGCACCCATGGCGTGACCCGCGCGAGGCCACCACCGCATCGCCTTCAATCGGCCAAGCCGAACCGGCGCATGACCACCTTCTCGCCCTCGAGAATGGCCATGAAGATCACCCCCGCAGCGATGATGATCAATCCATCGGACAGTGTTACCGGGGTGGTGCCGAACAATTCATGCATGACCGGCAGATAGGTCAGCGCGAATTGCGCGGCAATGACGCCCGCCAGCGCCAGCAGCACCGCCGGCGTTCCCAGCGCACCCCGCCAGGTCAGCGAGGTCATGTGCATGAAGCGCACGTTGAACAGGTAGAAGATTTCAAGCACCACGATGGCATTCACCACCAGCGTGCGCGCCGTGGCCAGATCCCGACCTTCGCCCAGTGCGTAAAAGAAAATGGAAAGCGTGCCGGCGGCGAACAGGACCGAAACGAAGAACACACGCCACAGCAGGAACCGCGTCAGCAGTGGAGCATCCGCACGGCGGGGCGGGCGGCGCATCACATCCGGCTCGGCGGGCTCGAACGCCAGCACCAGACCCAGCGTGATGGTGGTGATGAGGTTGATCCAGAGGATCTGCGCCGCCGACATGGGCATGACGAAGCCGAATACGATCGCCGTGACGACGGCCAGAACCTCGCCGCCATTGGTGGGCAGCGTCCAGGCGATCACCTTGCGCACATTGTCGTACACGGTGCGCCCCTCATGCACGGCGGAGACGATGGACACGAAATTGTCGTCCAGCAGCACCATCTCCGAGGCCTCCTTCGCGGCCTCCGTGCCCTTGACGCCCATGGCCACGCCCACGTCCGCCTGCTTGAGCGCGGGGGCGTCATTGACCCCGTCGCCAGTCATCGCCACCACGGCGCCGGTGGATTGCAGGGCCCGAACGATGCGCAGCTTGTGTTCCGGGCTTGTGCGCGCGAACACGCTGGCCCGTGTCGCCAGTAAGGCGAGCTCCGCGTCCGAGGCCGCATCCACCTCGGCGCCCGTGGCCACCTCCAGGTGATCAGAAAGGCCGAGCTGGCCGGCGATGGCGGCGGCAGTGGCCGCATGGTCGCCGGTGATCATCTTCACCGAGATGCCCGCCGAGCGGCATTCGGCGATGGCATCGATGACCTCCGGCCGGGGCGGATCGATGAAGCCGACCAGGCCCAGAAAGCACAGGCCATCCACATCGGCAAAGCCGAGCCGCCCTTCCGCGACGCCCTGGGCCTGGGCCTTCATAGCGAAGCCGAGCACGCGCTCGCCCTTGCCCGCGGCCCGGGCGATGGCCTCGCTCCAATGGCCAGCGTCCAGCGCCTCGACGCCCGCCGCGCCGGCCTGCGTGCGGCAGCGGCCCAGCAGCGCTTCCGGCGCACCCTTCACGAACAGCACCGCGCCGCCGCCCGGATGGCGATGCCGGCTGGCCATGAACCGATGCTGGGCATCAAAGGGGATCTCGTCCTGCCGCTGCCATTCGGAGCGCAGATGATCGGGATCGAGCCCTGCCTTTACGGCAAGGGTCACAAGCGCCCCCTCCATGGGGTCCCCGCTCACGCGCCAGTGCCCGTCGGCATGGGCGAGGGCCGCGTCATTGCAGAGCAGACCGCAACGGATAAGCTCCTCCGCAGCCTCCAGGGCCGCCACATCATCGTCGGACCCGATCGCCTTGAAGGCGCCCTGCGGCGCGTAGCCAGAGCCATCGACCTCCAGCTGGTGGGTCGCGGTGACCAGACGGCGGGCCGTCATCTCGTTGCGGGTGAGCGTGCCGGTCTTGTCGGAGCAGATGATTGAGGTGGCGCCCAGCGTCTCCACCGCAGGCAGGCGGCGGATGACCGCCCGGCGCGAGGCCATGCGCTGCACGCCGATCGCGAGCGTGATGGTGATGACCGCCGGCAGCCCCTCGGGAATGGCGCCGACCGCGAGGGCCACCACGGCAATGAGGGCCTCGACCCAGTCATAGCCCCGCAGCAGCACCGCGAAAGCGAACAGCGCAATGGAGGCCAGGAAGGCGACGATGGTGAAGCCGCGGCCAAAGCTGTTGATCTGCTTCAGCAGCGGGGTCGTGAGCGGCTCGACCTTGGCGATGAGGGTGCTGATATGGCCGATCTGCGTGTCGCGGCCCGTCGCCACGGCGATGCCCGCCCCCTGCCCGGCCGCCACCAGCGTGCCTGAAAACGCCATGGAGGCGCGATCCCCCAGCGGCGCATCGACAGCGACGGAACCCTCGTGCTTCTCCGCCGCAACCGACTCCCCGGTCAGCATCGCCTCGTCGACCAGCAGGTTTCGGGCATGCACGAGGCGCAGATCCGCCGGCACACGGTCGCCGGCTTCCAGCAGCACCAGATCACCCGGCACCAGCTCGCGCACCGGAATCGAGGTGCGCACGCCGTCCCGCATCACGGCTGCATGGGGCGCGATAAGGTCGCGAATGGCACTCAACGCCTGTTCGGCCTTGCCCTCCTGAATGAAGCCCACCACCGCATTGACGCTCACCACCGCGACGATGACCACCGCGTCGATGGTATGGCCGAGTGCCAGCGCCGCGACGGCGGACGCCAGCAGGAAATAGATGAGGGCGTTATTGAACTGCGCCAGAAAACGAAAGATCGGGTTGCGCGCCGGCGCCTCCGGCAGGGCATTGGGGCCATGGCGCTCAAGACGATGGCGCGCCTCTTCGCTCGAAATTCCCGATGCGCCCGTGTCCAGCGCAATGAAAACTTGCGATGGCACCAGAGCGTGCCAGTCGGCGGTGCTGTTCTGCGAGGAAGAGGAAGCGGCCGAACGGTGGTCCTGATCTGCCAAGGTCAATGCACCTGCCCCTGATGACGGCATCACAAAGCGCGTGTGACGCCCCCATGGCGCGCCATTACTTGATCGAAATCAAGTTTACGCTGCGGAATATCATAGGGGAGGACGAGCCGGCCGGGCAAGCCATCCGGCACGGCTCAATGCCGCAGCCCCTGCATCCCGCCCCGGTCAGGCGGCGCCGGCCTGAAGGATTCGCTCGAAGATGGCCCGCACCTTCTGCTGGGTCTCGGTGAGATAGGCTTCCAGGGTGGCGAAGTCCGGCATCTCGCCAGCGCGGGCGAGCAGGGCCCTCAGCGCCGGGCTGGCATCGGCCGGCACCACATGGGCATCCACCGACAGGCGCAGCACCTGCGTCAGGTCCTGGTAGAGCCGGCAGGCACGGATGAGGACATTGGCATCCTCCGCCTCCAGCAGATCGAGCCGCTCGGCATGGGCCAGGATGCGGGCGGTCGCAGTGTCGACGATCTCCGGATGACGCTCAGCATGGGCCAGAACGAGGTATTGGGCCAGGAACTCCACGTCCACCTGCCCGCCGGCGGCGTGCTTGAGGTTCCATTTGTCGTCCTCGCCCTTCTCAGCGGCGATGGCGTGGCGCATGTCGAGGATGTCGCGGGCCAGGGTGCGCCGGTCCCGCGGCTGGCGCATCACCGAGCAGATGACTTCCTCAACGCGGATCCGGAAGTCGTCATCAGACGCGATGACGCGGGCCCGGGTGAGCGCCATGTGCTCCCAGGTCCAGGCCTCCTCCTGCTGATAGGCGGCAAAGGAGGTGAGGCGCGTCGCCAAAGGCCCAGAGCGGCCAGAGGGGCGCAGCCTCAGGTCCACATCATAGAGCTTGCCCGCATTGGTGAGGGAGGTGAGCGCCGTCACCAGGCGCTGGGTGAAGCGCGCAAAATACTGGGCGCCCTGCAGCGGCCGCTCGCCATCGGAGGTGGGGTCGGCGTCGGCGGCATAATCGTAGAGCACGATCAGGTCGAGGTCCGAGCCGGCGGTCATCTCGCGACCGCCCAGCTTGCCCATGGCCAGCACCGCCGTGCGCGCGCCCGCAATGCTGCCGTGCGCCTCCACGAAGCGCGCCCACACGCGCCGGTGCAGCGCGCGGATGATGACTTCCGCAAGGCGCGCATAAGCCTCGCCCGCCCGCGCCGCCGCCAGGGTGCCCGAGGCGATGCGCACGCCGATGAGCACGTGCTGTTCCTGCCGGAACCGCCGCGCCCGGTCGAACTGCTCCTCCTCCGTGTCGGCGCCGTCCAGCAGAAACTCAAGATGGGTTTCAAGGCTGCGTTCGTCGGGCAGAACATCGAAAAAGGCGGGATCGAGCAGCGCATCCGCCAATGACGGCCGCCGGGCGAGGGTTTCGCCCAGGCGCGGCGCCGCCGTGAGAATGGTCGCCAGAAGCCGCACCAGATCAGGGTGGCGATCCAGCGCCGCCAGCAGGTGTGGCCCGGAAAGGTCCGTGAGGAAACGGTCCGCCGCGATCAGCGCCCCGTCGGGATCGCCACCGCGGGCCAGGGATTCCAGCAGCAGCGGCACGATGCGCGCAAGGTGCAGGCGCGCGCTCTCGGTCTTGAGCGCGCGGGGTTGCCCGGCCAGCCACCCGCGCACGATGCCGCTCGCCGCCGCCGGCTCGCGAAAGCCCAGGCGGGCCAGCGCGGCCATGGTGGGGCGGTCATTCTCATCCGGCGGAAACAGGAGGTCGGCATCGAGCACGGCCGGCGGCGGCGCATCCTCGAACAGCTGGGCATAGTGCCCCTGCACCCGCTGCAGGCGCTCCACCAGCGCGGCGGCGAAGGCGTCGCGGTCGGCATAGCCCATGAAACGCGCGAAGCCCTCCATGGTCTCGCGGCTCTCGGGCAGCTCATGGGTCTGCGCATCCGCCACCATCTGGATGCGGTGCTCCACCCGGCGCAGGAACAGGTAGGCCTCGGTCAGCTCGTCGCGCACATTGGGGGCGATCCAGCGATGGGCGGTCAGCGCCTCCAGCGCCTCCAGCGTGCGCGAGGTGCGCAGCAGGGGATCGCGCCCGCCGGCGATGAGCTGCTGGGTCTGCACGAAGAACTCGATCTCGCGGATACCACCGCGCCCGAGCTTCACATTGTGGCCCTCCACCGCCACCACGTCATGGCCACGGAAGGCATGGATCTCCCGCTTCATGGCGTGGACATCGGCGATGGCCTGGAAATCCAGCACGCGCCGCCACACGAACGGCGACAGCTCGGTGAGGTAGCGCCGCCCCAGATCGAGGTCGCCGGCCACAGGGCGGGCCTTGATATAGGCGGCGCGTTCCCAGGTGGCGCCCTCGCGCTCGTAATAATCGAGGGCGGCGTTGATGGAGAGGGCAACCTGGGTGGAGCCGGGATCGGGCCGCAGGCGCAAATCCACACGCAGCACATAGCCGTCGCCGGTGCGTTCCTGGAGCATGCGCACCAGCCCCTTCGTGACCTTCACGAAGAAGGGGGAAGCGACGACGTCTTCCGCCAACGGCGCGCGGTCGCGGTCGTAGACCACGATCAGGTCGATGTCGCTGGAATAGTTGAGCTCGCGGGCGCCATGCTTGCCCATGGCGATGACCGCGAAGCCGCAGCCGAGCGCCGGCTGCGCTGGGTCGACGGGTGAAAGGCGGCCCGCACGGGCGGCATCCGTCAGCAGGAAGTCCAGCGCCCCGCGCACGGCCGCATCGGCCACATCGCTCAGAGCGGCCGTCACATCCACCAGGTCGAAGGCCCCGCCGATGTCCGCAAGGGCGATAAGAAGGGCCGCCTCGCTGCGCATGCGCCGCAGGGCCCGCATCGCCTCTGCTTCCTCGGTGGCAGCGAGGCAGGCGGCGGCGCAGGTGGAGATCAGCCGTTCAAGGTGGACTGCGGGATCACTCCCCAGGATGCGCAGCAGGCGCTGCGGTTCGGAGCGGATCAGCTCCATGAGAAAGGGCGAGCCCTCCGCGACACCGCGCACCACATCCCGCGACGCGGGGCCGGCGGCGAAAAGCGCGTCCAGTCGTTCCCGCTCCGCCGGCTCCAGCCGCTCGACCGCATGGGAGAGCCGCAGATCGGCGGCGGCAGCGTCATGAACAACGGGCGCTTCCCGCATCATGACGGCGAGGACGGTTCCTTCGGACGAATCCGACACGTGGTCCGGAGCATGGGGCGCGCGCATGGACTGACCTAAAGGCACGGGAGCGCACAATGTGCAACCCCTCAGATGACAGTGAGACCGATTCTGAGGCGTGCCCGCCGATTCGGTCGCCTCGCCCCGCCTTTGTGCCTCACCGGGGTTAACGTCGGCTGGCCAGATCCGCGGTTGCACTCGCGCCATCCCGCACCACCTTGGCCGGAAGACGCAGGCTGGCGACAAGGCCGGGCGCATTGTCGGCAAAGGAAAGTTCGCCTCCATGCAGCCGCGCCACGGCGGCCACCAGCGACAGGCCTAGCCCGGAACCCGGCCGGGTGCGGCTTGCTTCCAGCCGAACGAAGCGCTCCACCACCCGCTCGCGGTCCGCAGCCGAGATGCCTGGGCCTGAATCGGCGACGGTCAGCACCGCATGCCCCCCATCGCGCTTGAGGCTGACCTCGATGCGCCCGCGCTCCCCTTCGGGCGGGCGGCCGTATTTGATGGCATTGTCGAGGAGATTGGAAAGCGCCTGCGCCAGCAGCTCGCGCACGCCATGCACGAAAACCGGCTCCAGCGTCACCGTCAGGTCGAGCCCCTGCTCGTCCGCCAGGGGGTCATAGAGTTCGGAGACGTTCTCGGCGATATCCGCCAGGTCCACGTCGGTCATGTTGTCGCGCGCCTGCCCGGCCTCCGCGCGAGCGATCATCAGCAGCGCGTTGAAAGTTCGGATGAGGCCGTCACTCTCCTCAATGGTGGTCTCCAGCGCGGCCCGCCATTCCTCCTCGCCGCGCGCGGTGCGCAGGGCCTCCTCCGCGCGGTTGCGCAGGCGGGTCAGCGGCGTCTTCAGATCGTGGGCGATATTGTCGGACACCTCCTTCAGACCCTGCATGAGGGCCTCTATGCGCTCCAGCATGACATTGAGGGAATGGGCCAGCCGGTCGAACTCGTCGCCGGTTCCGGTCAGGGCCAGCCGGCCGGAAAGGTCGCCGGCCATGATGGTCTCGGTGGTGGCGGTCATGGCATCGATGCGCTTCAGCACGCGCCGCGTCACGAACACGCCGCCGGCCAGCCCCAGCACCACGATGAGCACCACAGCCCATTGCGCCGGCCGGGCCACGAGATCGCGCAGCGTGTCACGCTCTTCGATGTCACGCCCCACCAGCAGGCGATAGCCGCCCGGCAATATGAACACCTGCACGAACGCCACATGGCTGCGGCTGGCGCCGCCGTCATCCTGCCGATTATAGGTTGTGAAGCGCGTGCCCGCCGCATCCAGCAGGCCCAGCGACAGGTCCGACACGTTGGCGGCGAGCACCTCGCCCTGGAAATTCGCCAGCATGTAAATGGACGAGCCGGGCCGGCGGGAACGCCGGTCGATCACATAGACCAGCCGCTGGATACCACCGACGCGGTACTGGTCCGCCAGATAGCGGACCTCGCGGTCGAGATCGTCGGCCACCTGGTTCTGGATGAGCTCGCGGGTGTGCCACGCCGTGTAGCCGATGACCGAGACCGCGAACACGGCGAACACGGCGAGATAGGCCGCCAGCAGCTTGAAGGCGGTGGTGCGCACCAGGCGCGAAAGCTGCCCGAAGACGCGCACGGCCGCCCCCGCGATCTCCCGCCCCAGGGGCACGCGCGGCGCGCTTGTCACGCCAGCCCCGCCCGCACCATGTAGCCGGCTCCGCGCACGGTGTGGATCAGCGGCACCTCGAAGCCCTTATCCACCTTGGAGCGCAGCCGCGACACATGCACGTCGATGACGTTGGTCTGCGGGTCGAAATGATAGTCCCACACATTTTCCAACAGCATGGTGCGGGTCACCACCTGTCCGGCATGGCGCATGAGATATTCCAGCAGGCGGAACTCCCGCGGCTGCAGGGGAATTTCCTTGCCGCCCCGCGTCACCCGGTGGGCCAGGCGGTCCAGCTCCAGGTCCGCCACCTTGTAGAGGGTGTCAGTGGCCTGCGGTCCGCCGCGCCGGGCGAGCGCCTCCACCCGCGCCAGCAGCTCCGTGAAGGCATAGGGCTTGGGAAGATAATCGTCGCCACCGGCCCTGAGACCCTGCACCCGGTCATCCACCTGGCCGAGGGCGGACAGGATGAGCACGGGGGTGGCATGGCCGCGCCCGCGCAGCTCCGCGACCAGCGACAAGCCATCGCGCAGCGGCAGCATGCGGTCCACCACAAGCACGTCGTATTTGTCGGCGAGGGCAAGGGCGAGCCCCTCTTCCCCGTCGGCGGCATGGTCCACCACGTGGCCGGCCTCGCGGAAGGCCTTGCGGAGATATTCGGCGGCGTCGCGGTCGTCCTCGACAAGGAGGAGGCGCATGGCGGTGAGGGTATCCAGATCGAGATTCGCGTTCATGCCACTCTAAAGCGATTTCGAGCGAAAGGGGACCGGCCAAAGGCGGGCCGCGAGAGGCGCAGGGCACGTGCGCAAAAAGAAAAGCGCGGGAAGCCCTCTGGAGCTTCCCGCGCTTGCGGTTCCGGCCGACGGTGGGGGCGACGGGGATCGTCGGGCACGGCACCGGAAACGGTCCGATCGGCGGGGCGAGGGGTAGGGGGCGAACCCCGCCGATCGGCACTGGCCGGGCTGTTTGGGATCAGCCCGGGAACTTCTTGATGTTGATCAGCCCCAGGCCTTTCCTCAGCCCTTGGCCTTGCTGTCGAGGGTGATGGCGACGAAGCGCACGCCCTGCTCGTTCTTCACCTGCATGAGCACCGCCTTGCGGTTCTCAGCCTTGGCGGCGGCGAGCCCGTCGCGCACATCCTTGGGGCTGGAAACAGCCTTGTCACCCACCTTCAGGATCACGTCGCCGGTGCGGAAGCCGCGGGCGGCGGCGGGGCCGTTGGGGTCCACGCCGGTGACGACCACACCTTCACTGCCGGCACCGTCCACACCCTTGGCCGGGGCGAGCTGCAGGCCGAGGCGCGGCAGGCCCTTGGCGCCCGCATCCTCATCCGCCTGCTCGGCGCGGGCCACCTGGTCGTTGGGCAGCTGGTCCAGCTTCACCGCCACGGTGATGGGCTTGGCATCGCGGATCACCGCGAGCTGCACCTCGGTGCCCGGCTTCAGCATGCCCACCTTGCGGGTGAGCTCACGGGCGTCCTTGATCGGCTCGTTGTTGAGCTTGACGATCACGTCGCCCGCCTTCAGCCCCGCCTTGGCGCCGGGGGTGTTGGGCTGAACCTGGGCCACCAGCGCGCCCTCGGTCTCCTTGATGCCGAGACCGGAGGCGAGATCCTCGGTTACCGGCTGGATCTGCACGCCGATATAGCCGCGCGCCACCGAGCCGTTCTCGCGGAGCTGGTTCACCACCGTCTTCACGGTCTCGGAGGGAATGGCGAAGGCGATGCCCACATTGCCGCCCGAGGGGGAGACGATGGCGGTATTCATGCCGATCACCTCACCGTTCAGCGAGAAGGTCGGACCGCCGGAATTGCCCCGGTTGATGGGGGCGTCGATCTGAATGAAGTCGTCATAGGGACCCGAGCCGATGTCGCGGCCGCGAGCCGAGACGATGCCCGCAGTCACCGTGCCGCCGAGGCCGAACGGATTGCCGACCGCCATCACCCAGTCACCCACGCGCGGGGCGCTGTCGGCCAGCTTCACCCAGGGCAGGTCCTTGGCATCCTGGATCTTCAGAAGGGCGACGTCGGTGCGCGGATCGGTGCCGATCACCTTGGCCACGTGCTCCTTGCCGTCGGTGGTGGTCACATCCACCTCGTCGGCGCCGTCCACCACGTGGTTGTTGGTCACCACATAGCCGTCGGCAGAGATGATGAATCCGGAGCCCTGGCCAACCACGGGGCGCTCACCGCCCGGGCCGCGATGGCCGCGCGGCCCCATCGGACCGTTGGGGCCCATGGGACCCATCGGGCCACGGCCCTCACCGAAGCCGAAGCGCTTCATGAACTGCTCGATCTGGGGCGGAATGTTGCCGCTGCCAAGGCCCTCGCCGTCATTGGAAGCGACTTGGTCGCCCACATCCTTCTTCACCTTCACGGACACGACCGCAGGCGACACCTTCTCGACGATGTCGGCGAAGGAGAAGGTCCCAGCCGGCTGGCTGGTGGTGATCTGCGCGTAAGCGGGAGTCGCAGTGCCCGGCAGGAACTCACCAGCCACCATGCCGGCGACCGCGAGGCCGAACACGCCAGCGAGTAGAGCCTGGCGACGGCGCTTCGTCACGGAGGGGGTCTTGTCAGAGCGGGTCATGCGATCGGATCTCACTTTTTAGCGTCGGGTGTCCTGCGTCATCGGCAGGTTCGAGGGTGAAAGTAGATGTCCGAGCCTTACGGTTCCCTGGCGATGGCATTACGGTTCGGTAATGTCGCTCACACGGCCGTGATGGCCGGTTTCGACGGAACGCGGCGCGCCCGCGAGCGTTCACCGGCCGGATGCGCCCTCTCTAAGCGACGGCTTGGTGCGCAAGGATTTCCCGAGAGCGGCCGCCGCGATTGTGTCAGGAGGTCGACCATGGGCCGATCGCTTCTTGCCCCTGCTACCGCCGTGTGCCTGGGTCTTCTCGCCATTGGCCCCGCCCTGGCGGCCGAACCTGCAATGATCATGGAAACCCCGAAGGGCAATGCCCTGGTGGATGCCTCGGGCATGACCCTTTACGTCTTCGCCAAGGATGCGCCAGGCAAATCCGCCTGCGCCGCGGCCTGCGCCAAGAATTGGCCGCCGCTGAAAGCCGGCATGGATGCCAAGGCCATGGGCGCCTGGACCCTCGTCACCCGCGACGACGGCACCATGCAATGGGCCTATAAGGGCAAGCCCCTGTATCATTTCGCCAAGGACCAGAAGCCCGGCGAGGCCATGGGAGACGGATTGCTCGACGGCGCGTGGAGCGTCGCCCGGCCTTAATCCGTCGGTGCGGGCAACCTGCGGCGCCGGTTGGGCCGGAAACGCCCCTGTGTCGTGCACAGGGGCCAATGCGTCGGAATCGGCGCCGGTTGTCCCGTGCGCTCAGCCCACGGCCCGGGAAGCGTTGTCCTGGTAGTCGTCTGCGGCATCCTCGAGCTGGGCGGGATCGAGACTGGCTTGCTGCCCTTCGCCTTCGGCGCCCGCGGCGGCGGTGGAAGCCGCCGCCTCCTCCGCCTGCTGCTGGCGATGCCAGAGATCGGCATAGAGCCCGCCGCGCGCCAACAAAGCCGCATGGCTACCGCGCTCGGCCACCTGCCCGTCGGCCATCACCAGGATCTCGTCCGCCCCAACGATGGTGGACAGGCGGTGGGCGATGACGAGCGTGGTGCGCCCTTCCGACACCTTGTCGAGGGCTTCCTGGATATCGCGCTCGGTGTGGCTGTCGAGGGCGGAGGTCGCCTCGTCCAGCACCAGGATGGGCGGCGCCTTCAGCAAGGTGCGGGCGATGGCCACACGCTGCTTCTCGCCGCCGGAGAGCTTCAGGCCGCGCTCGCCCACCTCGGTCTTGTAGCCCTTGGGAGTGGAGCGGATGAAGCCGTCGATGCGGGCCAGCCGCGCCGCTTCCTCCACCTCGCCCTCGGATGCATCCTGGCGGCCATAGCGGATGTTGTAGGCGATGGTGTCGTTGAACAGCACCGTATCCTGCGGGACCATGCCGATGGCAGCCCGCAACGACGATTGGGTCACGTCGCGGATATCCTGCCCATCGATGAGGATGCGGCCGGAGGAAATGTCGTAAAAGCGGAACAGCAGGCGCGACAGCGTGCTCTTGCCCGCGCCCGAGGAACCCACGATGGCGAGCGTGCGGCCCGCCGGCACCTCGAACGAGACGCCCTTGAGGATCTCGCGATTGCCTTCATAGGAAAAGCGCACGTCCTCAAACCGCACAGTGCCGCCGCGCACCACCAGATCGGCCGCGCCCGCCTTGTCCTTGATCTCCGGATCGCGCGCCAGAACGGCGAACATCGCCTCGATATCGAGCAGGGCCTGCTTGATCTCGCGATAGATGAAGCCGAGGAAATTCAGCGGCACGTAAAGCTGCAGCATCATGACATTGATCATGACGAAGGAGCCCACCGTCTGCCGTCCGGCACGGATGTCGAACACGCACATCACCATGATGACGGCAAGGCCGACCGAGTAAATGACAGCCTGCCCGGCATTAAGCCAGGCCAGAGACGTGTAAGTGTGGATCGTCGCCTTCTCATAGCGCGCCATGGAGCGATCGTAGCGGGCATTTTCCCACCGCTCGGCACCAAAATACTTGACCGTTTCGTAGTTCAGCAGGCTATCCACGGCCTTGGTGTTGGCCTCGGTGTCGCTGTCATTCATTTCCTTGCGAATGGCCAGACGCCATTCGCTGGCGCGATAGGTGAAGATGCCATAAGCGGCGATGGTGAGCGCCACCACCACGACGTAACGCCAGTCGAACGCGAACAGCAGCACGCCCAGCACCATCACCAGCTCGACGATGGTGGGCGCAAGCTGGAGCACCGCCATGCGCACGATGGTCTCGATGCCATTGCGGGCCCGTTCCAGAACACGCGTCAAGCCGCCCGTCTTGCGCTCCAGATGGAAGCGCAGCGACAGATCATGCATATGCTGGAAGGTCTCGATGGCCAGCTTTCGAACCGCATTCAGCGCCACCTTGGCGAAGATGCCGTCGCGCAGCTGGGTGATGGCCGCCATGACGATGCGCGCCAGTCCGTAGGCCAGGGTCAAGGCGACGGGCGCCGCAAGCACATAGGCCCAGCCGGAGGGGGTGGGCTCGCCATTCACCTCGGACGTCAAAGCGTCGGTCGCCCATTTGAACACGAAGGGCACCACCATGGTGGCGCCCTTCGAGCCGAACAGCAGCACCATGGTGATGATGACCCGGGTGCGCAGGTCGGCCCGATCCCGTGGCCACAGATAAGGCCACAGGCGCGATAGGGTGCCGAACATGCGCTCGCCCGCCGCGCCGGAAGCGCGCGGGGCGGGCGCGGCGAGGCCCGCGCCGCCAGCCTTGGAACCGTCAGACATGAAAACCTAACTTTCCGCCGTGGGCTCGTCCGCTCCCTCACGGAGCAGGAGATCGAACACGGCCTGCAACTCGGCGCGAAGCGCCAGGACGGCCTCACGATCGAGGCAATAGCTGATGCGCGCCCCTTCCGCGCGGCTGCGGATAAGGCCCGCTTCCGCCAGAACCTTCAGATGCTGCGATACGGTGGACTGGGCCAATGGCAGCCCGCGCACGATCTCCCCGCACACGCAGCGGTTCTCCCGCGCCAGCCGCAGAAGCACCGTGAGGCGCGCTGGATGGGCCAGCGCCCGCAAGCCCTCGGCCAGCCCATCGAGGGCCTCGGGATCGGGATCCGCGCAGGCGGCGACAAGGGGAGGAGGATTCATCGTTCATCGTCGATAAACGATGATCATGACCCTTTCAAGACCCGCTGTCACGCCGGCGTCGCGGCCTGCGGCGAAGCTGGGGTACGCTGCGAAAAACAGTGCTAAAGTGGGGCCATGGCTAAAATTGAAAGCGTCTGTGTTTATTGCGGATCGTCCCGCGGCCGCTCCCCCGTCTTCTCGGAGGGGGCGCAACAGTTTGGAAGAATCCTTGCCGAGAACGGCATCCGACTCGTCTATGGCGGCGGTGGCGTGGGGCTGATGGGTGATGTGGCGAGCGCGGCCGCGCTGGCCGGCGGCGCCGTCACGGGCATCATCCCGACCTTCCTCAAGAAGGCGGAGCGCGCCTTCCGCCACGAGGCGGAAATGATCGAAGTCGGCGGCATGCATGAGCGCAAACGGCTCATGTTCGAGCGCGCCGACGCGTTCGTGGCGCTGCCAGGCGGCGTCGGCACGCTGGAGGAGCTGGTCGAGCAGATCACCTGGGCCCAGCTCGGCCGGCACCGCAAGCCGATCCTGCTGGCCAATCTTGAGGGCTTCTGGAATCCGTTCCTCGACCTGCTGAGTCACATGCAGGAGATGGGGTTTCTGTGGGCCCAGCAGCCGCTACGCATTCTCACCGCCGAACGCATCGAGGATATTCTGCCCGCGCTCCAGGCGGCCGCGGCAGCGGTGCCCGAAGCGGAGTTCCACGGCCTCGACGCGGACCTGGCCAAGCAGATGTGAGGCGCGGCGCCTCACATCTCGTCCAGGTGAAGCCCCCAGGTCAGGCCCCCAGGTCAGACGCCCGCATATTCGGCGTAAGACAGCGGCGTCTCGAAAACGCGGACGCTCGCCAGCTGCGGCAATGCGGGCTTCACGCGCGTCCAGATCCAGACGCTGATATTCTCCGCGGTGGGGTTTTCGAGCCCCTCCACCTCGTTCAGGCAATAGTGATCGAGCCGCGCCAGCAGGGGCGCGAAAGCGGCCTCCACGTCGAAGAAGTCGGCTACGAAGCCAGTAACCGGATCAACCTCGCCCACCAGGGTCAGCTCCACCTTGTAGGAGTGGCCGTGCATCCGCCGGCAGCGGTGAGTTTCGGGCACGTGGGGCAGGAAATGGGCCGCCTCGAAATGGAAGCCCTGGGTAATGCGCATGGCGCGCGCCGCTCCGCTCATGGAATACCGATCATCTTGTGGGTCTGGAGGGACAGGCGCCAGCGCGGATGGGCGAGGCAATAGGCCACCGCCTCCTCGGTATGGCGCAACCGGTCCGGTCCATCCATCGGTTGCAGGAAGAAATTGGCGAAATCGAGCCCGGCCACCGCTTCGGGATCAAGGCCCGGCTGCGGGAACACGAGCTTCAGCTCCTGCCCCTGGCGCTGCACCAGCGGCGCGCCGGCCTTCGGGCTCACGCAGATCCAGTCGATGCCCGTCGGGGCTTCAACGGTTCCATTGGTCTCGACCGCGATCTCGAAGCCCTCGGCGTGCGCTGCCACGATCAGCGCGCGGTCCAGCTGCAACAAAGGCTCGCCGCCGGTGAACACCACGAAGCGGCCGGCCCTCTCCGGCCCCCAGACAGCCGCGAGTGTGGATGCCAAATCGGTCGCTGAGACGAAGCGGCCGCCGCCCTCCCCGTTCACGCCCACGAAGTCGGTATCGCAGAATTGGCAGATGGCCGCCTCGCGGTCAGCCTCGCGACCCGACCACAGGTTGCACCCGGCAAAGCGGCAGAACACGGCGGCGCGGCCGCTCTGCGCCCCCTCCCCCTGGAGGGTCTTGAACATTTCCTTGACAGTGTAAGCCATGGCCATCGCTTTAGACCCATCCCGCCCCGGGGGGAAGCGGCGCGGGCCTCATCCATTGGCGGGGCGCCCGGCGCTGGGATAAAGGGACTGGACCGGATGTTTCACGCCACAGCGAGCAACCCAGAATGACCGCTCTCGACCTCGACGCCCGCCTCGACCCGCGCGAGCTGCGCAACGCCCTCGGCCGTTTCGCCACCGGCATTGCGGTGGTGATGGCCGGTGACGACGAGGGACTGATGGGCGTGACGGTGAATTCCTTCTCCGCCGTCTCCCTTGATCCGCCGCTGATCCTGTTCTGCATGGCCCGCTCGCTCCGCTCACTGCCGCGGCTGGAAAAGGCGAGCGCCTATTCGGTCAATATCCTGCTGGAAAACCAGGAGGATGTTTCCAACCGCTTCGCCACCGCCGGCGAGGACAAGTTTGCCGCGACGGACTGGGAGCACGGCCCCAGCGGCGCCCCGCGCCTGGTGCCCGCCCACGCCGTGTTCGAGTGCCTGCCCTACGCCCATTACGACGGCGGCGACCATGTGATCTTCGTCGGCCGGGTCGTGCACATGCATGCGGAGGGGGAAGAGGCGCCCCTGCTCTATTATCGCGGGCGCTATCGCACCCTCGGCTCCCCGGAGAAGTGAGCCCACCGGAAGATGGGAATGCCGGCTTCAAGCGCCACGCGGAAGGGTCTAAACAAGCGTTGACCTGACGCAACGTTGGCGCGGCGGAAGATCGCTGACGCCCGGTATCGACGCCCTCTCCACGCGGATCTCGCAGGCGGGCCCGTGCATTTTTCGAGGAATGGCCATGCTCCAGAACCTAAGAAGCATCCTCATCGGCCTCACTGAGGAAGGCGTCGACAAGCCGTCCGCGGCGCTGGGCTACGGTCTCTCGCTGGCCCGGCAGGCGGGCGCCCACGCCACCATCCAGGCCGCATCGCTGAAGGTGGTGCTGGGCACCGCCTTCGTGAGCAGCATGGCCGCCGGGTATGTGAGTGACCATAACCGCCGCCTGCGACAGTTGGCGGCGAGTCTCGCCGAACGCGCGCGCGGCGACGCAGCGGCCCAGGGGGTTTCCTGCTCGGTGGAAACGCCCCAGCTTCCCTATGACGAGCTGGCGGAAACCTTTGTCACCCAGGCCCGCGTGCACGACCTGTGCGTGCTCGATGCCGAAACCGCGACCGTGAATGCCGAGCGCGGCCTCATCGATGCGCTGCTGTTCGAGAGCGGGCGGCCGGTCATCGTCGTGCCGGCGGCTTGGGAGGAGTTCAAGCACCAGCGTGTGGTCATCGCCTGGGATGCGAGCGCCCGCGCGGCGCGCGCGGTGGCCGACGCGATGCCGATCCTGCAATCCGCGGCCGCCGTCGAGGTGGTTGCCATCGGCACCGAGAAGGAGCTCGGCCAGAGCGTTCCGGGGGCGGAGCTCGGCCCGCACCTCGCGCGCCACGGCGTGAACGTGAGCGTCAAGGACCTGGTGGTTCAGCCCGACGGCATCGCGGGTACGCTGCGAGAGCAAGCGAGCCTGTTCGATGCCGATCTCCTGGTGATGGGCGCGTTCAACCACTCCATGGTGCGCGAATGGGTGCTCGGCGGCGTCACCGAGTCCCTGCTTCAGGACTGCGCCGTACCTCTGTTCATGTCCTACTGAGTAGCGGGCGCGCTCAGCTCACCGCCTGCCACTTGCCATCGGTATTGCGGCAGGCGGCGCCGCGCGCAATCTGCGGGCGGTTGTCGATATAGATGGTGTGGGAATAATCCCGGCAGGTCTGGAAACCGGCGCGGTGATACGGCGGGCCGGCAATGACGGTGCCGTGGGCGCCGCTGTCGCTCTTCCAGCCCGTGGGATAGCCGGGGCCACCGGTCTCGAGGGCGGAGATTTCCGCGTCATAGGCCTTCTGGCGATCAGTATCGTCGAGGCCATTGCCGATGGCGCCACTGATGAGGCCGCCGGAAACCGCGCCGCGCATGACCGGCGCCGCCGGCAGGGCGATGTTGCCGGTGCCCTTCAAGCTGGAATTGGCATCGCTGGCGCAGCCCGACAGGAGCATTCCAAGAGCAAGTGCACTGAGAGCGGCGGGCAACTGACGAACGGGCATCGCACGGGATCTTTCAACGCCAAGGCCTTGCGGCGCGGAAACGGATCGCAGCCGGAACAGGCTGCCGCACAGTCTTAGTTGGACTTTGCCGGGAGGAAAAGCGCGCGCGGTGCCGCCTGTCCGCGCAGGTGCGATAAACCGCATCAACACGCAGCTCCAGGCTGAGAGGGAGCCATCACCGCTGGCAGCACCAGCTCGGTTCTCAACCCGCCGCCGGGCGCCGAGCCAAGCTCAAGGCTTCCGCCATAAAGCAGGGCGAGCTCATGGACGATGGACAGGCCGAGCCCTGAACCGGGCATCGATTCGTCCAGCCGCCTCCCGCGCTGCCCCACCTCGGCGCGACGGGCGGGGTCCAGGCCGGGACCGTCATCATCGATCACCACGCGAAAAAACGGAGCGCTGCCAGCCGGGCGGGGGGCATCCAGGCGCACCTCCAGGTCGACCCGAGAACGGGCCCACTTGCAGGCATTGTCCACAAGATTGCCCACCATCTCCTCAAGGTCCTGCTGCTCGCCGCGAAAACGCACGCCGTCGAGAATGCGCACATCGATGGCGAGCCCCTTCGCGCGGTGGATCTTCTCCATGGTGCGGGCGAGGGCGGTGACGGTGTAGGCGACGTCGCATGCCCCGACGACGATGGACGGGCGCGCCGCCATCCGCGCCCGCTCCAGATGATGGGCGACCTGGTCGCGCATGACGCTCACCTGGTCCCGCACCCGTGCCGCAAGGGGATCGCCCCGCGTGCCGGCCTCGTTCAGCAGCACTGAAAGCGGGGTTTTCAACGCATGGGCGAGATTGCCGACATGGGTCCTGGCGCGCTGCACCACTTCCCGATTGGCGTCGATGAGCGCATTCACCTCGCGCACCAGTGGCACGATCTCCACCGGATAGGCCCCCACCAGGCGTTCCGCCTCGCCCGAACGCACATCGGACAGGGCCTGGGAGATACGTGACAGGGGCTTCAACCCGAACCGCACCTGGAACAGAACCACCAGCAGGAAGGCAAGACCGAGCACAATCAGTGTTCCGACCAGCACCATGTTGAAGCCGGCGACATCGCTGTCGAGCTCTGTGGAAACCGCCGCCACTGAAACCACATAGCTGCCGTCCGCCCCGAAATCGAGCTCCCGCTCCACCACCCGCAGGGTTTCCCCGCGCGGCCCCAGGCCATAGCCCTGACGGACGGCGCCGGTGCCGTCCGCCCCGCTGGCAGGGGCCGCGCGAGGCAGGCGCGCATCCCGCAGCGAGCGCGAGGTCTTCACGGCCGAGCCGCCCTCCGCCTTATGGGCGATCTGCCAGTACCAGCCGGAATTGGGGAAGATGAACAGGGGGTCAGAAAGGGCTTGCGGCTCCGGCACGTCGGCGCCGCTGGCATTGGCCACCTCAGCAACGATCATCTTCAGATAGACGCCAAGCCGCCGGTCGAAGGCGCGTTCCGCCGCCCGGGCATACAGGGTGGAGAGCACCAGCCCCACCACCAGCAGCACCGCCAGCATGATGGCGAGGGCAGACAGCACGAGGCGCAGGGCAAGCGAGCCCGATGGAGGCGTAGGGCCCATGCTTCACGCCCTCCCCGGCACAGGCGCGCCGCGGCTCATTGCGCGTCTTCCGGCGGCCCGAGAAGGTAGCCAAGGCCACGCACCGTTTGGATAAGCTCACAATCGAGCTTCCGCCGCAGACGCCCGACGAACACTTCGATGGTATTGGAATCCCGGTCCGAATCCTGCTCGTAAAGGTGCTCCACCAGCTCGGCGCGGGACACGACCCTCCCGGCATGGTGCATCAGATAGGACAGCAGGCGATATTCGTGAGAGGTGAGCTTCACCGGCAAGCCCCGCACGGACACCCGGCCCGAGCGCGTGTCCAACCGCAGCGGGCCGCAGGTCAGCTCGCTGGAGGCATGGCCGGCGGCACGGCGCAGCAGGGCCCGCAGCCGCGCCAGCACCTCCTCCATGTGGAAGGGCTTCGGCACATAGTCATCGGCTCCGGCGTCGAAACCCTGCACCTTGTCGCTCCAGCGATCGCGGGCGGTCAGGATCAGCACCGGGACGGTCTTGCCCGCGCGGCGCCAGCGCTCGAGAACGGAGATGCCGTCGAGCTTGGGCAGGCCGATATCCAGCACGATGGCGTCATAAGGCTCGGTGTCGCCGAGGAAATGCCCCTCCTCCCCGTCGAAGGCGCGGTCGACCGCATAGCCGGCCTCGCCCAGCGCCGCCGAGAGCTGGCGGTTGAGATCGGGATCATCCTCCACCACCAGCAGACGCAACGCCACCTCCCCCAGCCGTTCTTTAGAATAATAACATTCTTACCTCGGCCAGGGCAGGACCTATCCCCATCAACCGGGGCCCGCATCGCGCCCAGAGCGCACGGCGTCAACTTCCGCGGCCTCGGTCCGATGCGCCAGCACATAGAGACCGGCGGCCAACACCGCCACTCCCGTCGGCCACATCCAGCTGGGCAGCCCACTCAAGGCGTCGCGCAGCGCGCTGAGCTTGCCGACCGCCTCGGGCACCTGCTCCAGCACGCCGAGCAGCGTCGCGGGCGCCGCCAACAGCAGGGCCCCGCGCTTGCTCCAGCCGGCGGCGAGTGCTACCGCATCCCCTTCCGCCGCGAGGCTGCCGCCGGTGACGCGCGCGCGGGCGCCGCTCACCGGGCGCGGCCCTGCCGTCGCGAGAGCCGCGGCCGTCGCCGTGTCGAGCCGGCCAGTCACCGGCAGAGCGGTGGTCGCCTGGAACGCCGCGACACCAGCCGTGGTGCGCGGCCCCCAAAGGCCATCGGCGCGCCCCGTTTCCGCATACCCCAGGTCCCGCAGGCGCTGTTGCAAGGCCCGCACCTCGCCGGGGTCGAGCCCGTCTGACGCCGCTTTCCCCGCCGGCTGCGGCGGCCGGACGGGAGGCGAAGCCTCGCGCGCGCCGAAGCCCACCTCGGAATCCAGCTCCATGAGGCGTGCCATCAGGGGCGCAATGCCGATCTGCTTGTCGACGGCATTGCCGCTCCACACGCCATCGGCGACATATTTTCCGCGCGCATACCGGTCCGACCCGCTCCAGAGATAGGCGCTGGGCACGCCGCGCATGCGGTAGCCGAAGCCGTTGAAGCGCTCGCCCTCGAACAGGCAGCGCGGCAAGCTCCACGGGAATCCGGGCTTGTAGCCCTTCAGCGACAGCGCATCTTCCGCCGCTTCCTCCCAGGTCTCGAAAGGCCCCCGGCCAGCGGGCACCAGCCGCGTCGCGTGGCCCGTCCCGAGGATCTTCTCGCCGTTATGGAGCACGCCGCGAAAGTCGCAGCCGGACTCGCGGGCATGAAGCACCCCAATAAAGGCCCACGGCACGCCCGTGAGCGCCTCGACAGCCTGATAGCGCGCCTTGCCGGCGATGATCTTGCGCGCCGTGGAATCGATCGCGGGCAGACGCTCCGGCGCCAGCCGCATGTCGGCCCAGCGCTGGGCATACTCGGCCTCCAGCACCACAAAGGAATAGTTCGCCGACATCGCCTGTCCTTCCCTGCGAATGAACAAAAAAGGCCGCCGAGAGGGCGGCCCGCAAATGCGCGGTGGGATGAAGGAGGCAAGGGGCATCGTGTCCCGCTGGTGCGGAGGCCGCCACAATTGCCGCAAGGGAATATCAGGCTTATAGTCCTGCCCTTGGGGGAACTGCCATGGAAAACCTTCGCCTGCCTCTCCTCACCTTTGCCTTTATGCTCTGGTTTGCGCTGTACTGGTTTCACTGAGGAAAACCGGCCCGCGCCGGCCTTCAGAGGGCGAAACAGCAGCGCGGCGTCTGCGGCGCAATGAGAGAGGCACCGAAATCGGGCGCGCTCGCCTGCGTGCCCCACCACAGAAAATTCACGTGTTCCCCGCTGGTACTGGTCGGCACGCCATGGTCTGACAGGAAACACAGATCATAGCGCGTGCCCGCGAACCAACCGGACGTGGTCATTTCCCGCCCGTCTTCCTGACCCGCGGAACCGACATGCCCAAGCACGGCGGCAAGTGTCGCGAGCGCTTCGGCTCGATCGGAAAATCGCAGATAGATCGTGACCATCGCGCCCTCCTCAGGCCCACACGCGCGCTTGGGACTGGATCGCCGATGCGCTGCCCTTGACGGGCCAGATCAGCAGTTCGTCGATCTCGAACCGGGTGCCGCTATCCATGCCTCCGGAGCGGCCAAAGAAAATACTGTCCATGCCGTAGGTTGGAGCCGTCGCGTCGGTCCCCGCATCGGCCCCGTTCATGGCCCCGATACGGCCGGCGCCGTTCCACCCCACGCAGGCTCCCACATCCGAGGCGCCGCCGAGCGTGATGGGGCCGAGCGAAAGGTGAATGGAGGCGCCGTAAAGGCGGAGGGTGCCATCCGCGTGCGCGTACAGCAGGTGCCCGCCGGTGGTGTAGATCACGCCCTTGCTCCCGGCCGCGAAGAAAAGGGTTCCGCGCAGCGCGATGGTGCACGGCCCGGCCGTGGTCGGGAGAGCGGCCGCCTCCCCTGACCACGCGCTGACATCCGTGGTGCGCGTGGCCGCCGCCGTGGTCGTGGCGATGTAGCTCGACGCCACGGCCCCGATCTCAAGCTGGACTTTGGTGACGGTGCCGGACGGCGTTAAGGTCAGCGTTCCGGCGGCAGGAGTGAAAGCGTAGCTGGTGCGCATGGTAGCGCCGCCACCGGTCACCGTGGCGCTGTGGGCTCCGGAAAGAGCCAGTGCGCCCGCGCCCCAGAAGGAAACGGTATAGCTCTGCGCCGTCACCGCGATGGACTGCGTCGTGGCTGCCGCAGAATTGAGGAAGAGATTGGTGGCCGCCCCCTCCAGCAGCAGACGCCGCCGGCCGGAGGAATAGTCGAAGGCCACCGTATCCGCCGGGGCCACCATCAAGGCCCCCGAGGCGGCCGTCACCATTTTCGTTCCACCGGCTCTTTGCAGGATGCTCGGGGACGACGCCTGGCCGCCACCAAGGGCGTATCGCTCTCGCGAGAAATCCGCGGCCAGCGCGGGCTCCGCCTCATCGAGCAGATAGCCCTCCTTCGCCCACCAGCGGGCTTCCAGTGCCGGAAAAGCCGACGCCGGACAGGTCAGCACATGGATGGAAACCCGCACGCGCCCACCGGTGAAGGCGCCGTCCTTGGCGGTTAGCCGCACCGCAGTCGGCGCATAAAATGCGGTGGGCCCTATGACACCGGAATTGGACGAGCCCTGCGCGATGCCGAGCGTTCCGCCGAACTTCGAGCTTTCGCCCGCAATCCCACAATCATACGACGTCGGGCCGGTCAGTGCCGACAGGACGAGCGTGGACACGCCGAGCACAATGCCCCGCGCCGGAATGCGGATGGTGGTGTCCACGCTGGTGCCGGACAGCACCAGATCCTCTTCCAGCACCTGCGCCTCGATGGCCGAGCGCGTGGGCCGAACGGCCAGGGGCGAAACCCAGTCCCCGCCGTCATAGAGCGCAAGCCGCCACTCGTCGCGGATGAAGGCGAGAGTTCCCGCCGTCGGCGCCACGAAGGAGAACACGCCGCCCTCATGGGTCGCAATGGTCCCCTCATGGCCGGCAAACACACCACCGGCGCCGGCAGGCACGAACCAGTTCGCTCCATCATCGGGGCTGGCAGGCGGAGCAACGGCGCTGATGCTTTCCAGCACGAGCTGGCCCCCGCCCCCGCTCGCCGCGCCCCCGGAGAGCAGCGGCACCCAAGTGGTGCCGTCGAACCGCGCGAAGCTTTCCGCATCGCGGACATAGGCCAGGGTGTCCCGGGGCACGGTGAGGAAATCGAAGGCGCCGGCCTCATAGGCGGCCAGCTTGCCGGCCTGTCCGGCGAAGGCGCCGCTCGCCCCCTGGGGCACGAACCAGCGGGCGCCTTCGGTTGGAGTGCCCGGCGGCTCGGTCGCGCTCACGCTTTCCAAGGCGAGCTGAACATAGGCGTCGAGGCGCCGTACGGCCTCGTTGTGGGTCACATGCTTCTGCGCCTGCGCCGCCGCCAGATACGGCAAAGCAAGGTTGGCGGACTGTTCGGTCGCCATGGACGTGCTCCGGGTTAAGGATGTGATCCGGGCGCGCGGCCCGTGAAAATAAGGAGGCACACCGCGACAGGGCGTCCCTCCATCCGGTCAGAGGACCAGCGTGCGCACGGCTGCGGCGCCCGCCCCGACGGTGGCGGAGAGCTGGCGCACCCGCACCGTGAGACTGCTCTGCACGGCGCCGAAATCCGCCAGCTCCGCGGCATTGGGGTAAGTGACCTCGGTGCTGGCGGCCGCAAGGATGCGCACCACGGTGGTGCCTGCGAGGATTTCCACCCGATAGGCCTCACTGGCCTCGCCCAGAGGCACCTCCACCACGTCCCAGCCGTCACCGTCCACACGGGTGCGGCGCGTGAAGTTGATGACGATGCCCGCCGGGGTGCGCCGCGCCTTCAGATGCACCGGAGAGAGGGGCAGCAAGGCGCTGCCGGTGACGGTGGCGCTCACCTCGGTCACGTCGTCCCCGCCATAGTCGCCGCTGGCGGGGCCGACCCGGTAGATGGAGCTGCGCCCCACGGCCGAGAGGCCGCTGGCCACGGTCACCACCGTCCCGTCCAGCAACAGCGCCCGCGTGCCCTCGGGCCAGGTTTCGGCCCCCGCCGCCTCGGTGCCCGCGCGACCGCGCAACAGGCCGGAGAGGCGGTAGGTGTTGGTATCCACCAGTTCGGCCTCGGTGAACTGGACGAGCTCCGGCGTCCGCCCATCCGCGAATAGCGCCAGCACATTGGCACCTGCCAGCACCTGGCTTTCGCTGGCCGAAACCAATTGCGAGCTGTCCACCTGCACCAGCAGGGTGTTGAAGCGGTCGAACCGCCAGGCCGGCCCCGGCGGCAGGGCCGCAAGCAAGGAGCCAAGGGCGGACGAGGCGCTGACCGCCCCCAGCGTCTCGAAACTCTCGCCATCCCCGGAGCGCCAGACGGCGAGCGTGCCCGGCCAGGGCGCGGCGGCGGCGGCAAGATATTGCAGCGGCAGCGGATCAGCAGACACCGTCGTTGGCAGGTCCAGCACCACCACCGCCGGCGGCCCCGAAACGGTGGGCACCGCGACACTGCCCGCCGGCAGGGTGTCGAGCGCAGTGTCGAACACCTCGGGCTCGATGGAACGGGCGGTGATCGCCCGCGCCTCCGCCTCCTCGACCCGGGTGATTTCCAGCAGCCGCTCGCGCCCGTCGAGGGTAAGCCGGACCACGTCTCCCGGCATCAGGCCCACATGGGACGGCGGCAGGCTGAAGCTCACCGTCTCGCGGGAGGCCCAAAGGTCCTGGAGCCACATGTCGGCGGCCCGCACCATCACATTGGGCGCCGCCACGAGAGCAAGGTCCGCCTCCGTCACATGGCGGCTGCGGCCCGCCAGGCGTCGGGACGAGACGGTGGCCTTGCGGAAATCGTGCAGCGGATCGATGAACCCGACGGTGACCTCCAGCGGCAGCTCGCTTTCCTGCGCGCGGGTCAGGGAGATGAGGGCGCCTTCATCATCGGGCTGCACAAGGTCGTCCACGCCGAGGTCTGATACCGTGCCATCGCCGCGCTGGTGGAAGACGATGCCGCCACCCTGCTCCGCCGCCTCGAAGGAGAAGGCGCGCGCGAGCGGCTCCAGCGCCGTGCGGGCGGACATGGGGTCGGCCACCACATAGCCTTCCACCACGCCCGACAGGCGCGCCGTGTCCACCTCGACGCCGAAATCCGCGCACAGGGCCCGCACCAGCCCGTCGAGGGGCGCCGAGCCCAGGCGGCCGGTGAGCCAGTGGCCGGTGTTCCAGTTGTCACCGTCGCCCCACACGTTCGAGAGCAGGGGGAATTGGGGATAGGGCCGCGCGTCCCAGGTCCACAAGAACACGCAGCCCGCCTCCACCATCCGCCCGCCATAGAGCGGCGCGGCCGGGTTGTCGGCGAGGCTCGCCCCGGCGGCCGGATCGAAGGTGGCGAGGATCGCTTCCAGCGTCCGCCGCTGCACCATGTCGTCGCGATTGCCGGTGGAATAGGGCGGCAGCGCATTTTCCGACGACTTGGCATCGGGAAAGGCGCTGGGCCGGTTCGGCCCCTTATCCACCGCGGCGCAGCCGGCCTCCATCAGGCGAATGGGCTTGCCCGCGGGCACATAAGCCGTCGGGCTCCCGGCCCGCACGCCCGCGATGCGCTCGTGATGGACATTGGCCCACCACGACCACAAATCCTTCTGGCGATAGACCCAGGGCTCGCCATAGGCGCCGTCGGTGATGGGGGTGCGCCTTTGGGCGTCGCGGTCCGCATCGCTCGCATAGAACCAGTCGAAAGCCTCACCCGCCCGCAGCCGCCCCTTGAGATAGGCCGGATCGGTGATGGCGCGCGCCAGCCCCGCGTCCAGATGGGCGGAGCCATCGCGCCAGTCGGTGATGGGCGGGTAATAGTCGATGCCCACGAAATCGACCGCCGGCGAGGCCCACACCGCATCCAGCGGAAACCGCACATCGCCATCATCAAAGGCCTGGGCGCCATACTCGGTCCAGTTGGCGCCGTAGGACACCTGCGTGCCCTCCCCCACCACCGCCTTCACATCCTCGGCGAGGGCCGCGAGGGCCGTGGCGGCGGGGAAGCCGCCGTCGCCGCCACGCAGCCGCGTCAGGGCCTCCATCTCGGAGCCAACGAGGATCGCCTCCACCCCGCCAGCCGCGACCGCCAGGTGGGCATAATGCAGCACCATGCGGCGCAGGCTCCACTCCGCCGCGCCCAGATAGAGCACGAGGTCGCCCAGGCGCAGGAAATCCGTCGCCCGCGCGGCGCCGAACAGGGCCTCCACCTGGTCCGCGCACGCGCTGGTGCCCTCCACCGATCCGGCGCGCCCCGGCGCGGGATCGCACACGATGCGGCCCCGCCAGGGATGGGGCGGCTGGCTGCTCGCGCCGCTCCAGGGGTCCGGCAGCGTGTTGGTGGACGGAATATCCATCATCACGAACGGGTTGAGCGTCACCTTCACCCCCGCCGCATTGAGCCGGCGGATGGCGCGGATAACGGTGAGGTCAGAGGGCGTGCCGCCATAGGCCGCGCGGCCGTCATAGCGGGACACGGCCGGCAGCAGCAGGCGCGTGAAGCCGCCCACCGACCACTCATCGGGAAAGGTGGACTTCAAGGCGCGCTCGCATTTGGGACGCACGCGGCAGTGGCCCGCCCTGAGATCGTCGCCGAACCACGCCACCACCAGCGACACCCGCTCCAGGTTCGGGCAGGCCGCCAGAAGCTGCTCGACGGCCGCGTTGAAATCGCTGGCGGCGGTGGAGACATGGCGGGCCTCCGGACCGTAGCTGCCGCCGCCATAGACCTGGATGGTGGCCATGGTGTCGTAGCCGAACTCGGTGGCGCCGGGGATGAGGGTGACCGCCCGCACCTGCTGTTCCAGGTCGCCCACGGCACGTTCCACTTCCACGGTGATCTGCGGCAGGCGATTGCCGAAATCGGTTAGCTCGAGATTTTCGAACACCAGATAGGCGATGCCGCGATAGGCGGGGGTTCCGGCGCCGCCCTGCTTGGCCGAAATCCACGTATCGGCCGCCTGCGTCTCGCCACCCAGGTGCCGGCGGATGGACAGGCCGGCCAGCTCCAGGAGCTTGCCATCGGCCCAGATGCGGCCGATGCGGGAGATGGGCCCCTCGCACAAGGCGACCGCGAAATTGGCGTAATAGGTGTAGGTGACGGCGCTGGACTTGGCCGAGAGGCTGCCGCCCTTGCCGCCCACGGACTGGCTGCTGGTGCTCTTGATCTCGGTGAGGCGGGTGGCCCAGATGACCTGCCCGGACAGGCGCGCGCGGCCATAGAGCCGGGGGATGGACGCCCCGGGCGTCGAGGCCATCACCTCCAGGTCGCTGAGGCGCGTGCCCTCGCTCGACGCGGTGCGATTGCCGCCCAGGAGGGTCTGATCGAGCACCGCGCCGCCGAGCGCGCCCAGTGCCCGCCCGGCCACCGCACCCAGGGGGCCGAACAGCGCGCCGCCCACCAGCCCTCCGGCCGCGCCGAGAAGCAGGGTCGCCATGACAGATCCTCGCAATGATGGAGAAAAGGAGAGCAGCCGTCGCCCGGTCACGCCTCGGGATCGGCAAGGCCGGGAAAGCGGAACGCAAAGGCCAGGCGCCGGCGCCACCACGGGGTCAGCGCGGTCTCGCACACGTTTGCGCCGTCATAGGCGTGGATCATCTGGCCGCCGCCACTCAAAATGGCCGCGTGCTTGGCCGGCAGATGGGCGCGGAAGCGGAACAGGACCACATCGCCGGGCCCGGCCTGCGACACATCGAGCGGCACCAGATGGCGCCGCGCCGTGTCCGCCAGGGTCTCGCGCCGGCTGGCCTCCGCCCAGTCGGGCGCATAGGGCGGAAGCGGCTCCGGCTCCGGGCCCACGCACGCGCGCCACACGCCGCGCACGAGGCCCAGGCAATCGGCCCCCCGCCCCTTCAGCGAGGCGCGATGGCGGTAGGGAGTGCCGACCCAGTCGCGCGCTTCCGCCACCAGCACGTCACGGGTGAGATGGCGGCTCATTCCAGCAGGCTCCCATCATATCCCCCCTCCCCGGACAGCGCGACGGAGATGACGAAATCGTTGCCCGGCATATGGGGAAAGCCGCGGAAGTTCAGGGCATTGGCGAAGCGGTCACGGCAGGTGGCGAACTGCTTGTCGCAACCCGCGCTCACACGCACGCGGTCCCCCGCCGCCACCGCGAACGGCGGGCGCTGCCACAGGCGCAGCACGGCGAGAGCGCCATTCCGCGTGTGGCCCTTGATCTCGGTGGCGAAGCCGGAATTGGCGCCGTCCGTGAACTCCAGCCGCCCGCGCGCCAGCGTCTCCGCAGCGAAGGCGGAAACACCGGCCACGGTCAGGCGCAGCGCCCCTTCCACCGCGCTCACGGTGCCGACGCCCGTGTGGGCGACAAGGTCCAGCCCGCACCGCGCATCTCCGAAATCCGCGTCGCAGCGGGTGCCGAACACGCGCCCGCGCTTCTGGTTCAGCGCATCGGTCAAGGCGCGGATTTCCGCCGTGAAGCGGCCATCCTCCCGCTTCACCTCGCCGATGGTGCCCCGGCGCAGGAGAAGGCGCATGGCCGGATCCGACCAGTTGAGCAAATAGAGCTCGATATCCGCGCCGTCATAGAGCCCCGCAGCGAGATCATCTTCGCTCAGCGCATCGGCCGTGAGGGCGCCGGAGAGCTCGCTGCCGGTCACCGCCAGCCCCTCCGCGGCGGCGCTTTCCGACGAGGCGATGCCGGAGGCGGCCTTCAGCATCAGGCCGTCGAACAGAAGATCGCGATCATGATCGGTGAAGCCGAGCACGGTGCCGTCGCGCCGCGTGAGCCGCCAGCCGTGGCACAAGGTGGTGGCGCCGCCCGCCAGATGGGTGGCGAGCGCCGGGTCCAGGGTGCGCATGGCATCCTCCAACGTCTTGGGAAAATTCAGATCCGGATCTCGATGACCGGAATGCGCGGGATTTCGCCGGCCGCGAAGGCGGAAAGGTTCACCTCCAGGAAATCGGTGTCGAAGCGCACCGGCACATCGAACAGGAAGCCCGCCGTCACCACCGCTCCGGCCGACGGAACATGGCCGTCGAGGAAGAGGATGCGCCCGCTGCCGGCATCCAGCGAAAAGGCCGCGCCGGACGCCTGTTCGACCCCGTCCACCGCCACGCGCACCGTGCCGGCGACCGGCTTGGAAATGGGGCGCGCATAGGGCGCATGGAGGGCGCCATAGGTCTTCGTGAGGGCGAAGCTGGCGGTGGCGCCATCGCCAACCGCCAGCGGCTGGTCAAGGGGGCTCGGCGCCGCGCCCGGCGGGGCCGAGCTGTGGTCCAGCCGGTCGCGCCAGCGGAAGCCATAGAGGCGCCCCCGCCGCTCCTCGAAAAACGCCACCACCTCGGCCAGGGCGGCAAGGGTTTTCACCCCATAGCCGGCATCCCAGCGGCGGCGCGAATCAGCGAGCCGTGTGTTGCGTTCCTCGCGCCCGGTGGCCGTGGTGATCACCTGCGTGACCCGCTCGGGACCGCCGGAGGCCCCAAGCGCCACATCCATGGGAAACAGAACGTCATGGAAGGCGGCCATTTGATCCCTCCCATCCCCAATTCTTCACCCCAGCCAATAGAAACAGCCTTGACATAGTTTTATCCCGCGCCTTGACTTTCATCGCCTCGATGAGGATGGAGCAGATGCATGGCTACGAAGCCCGCGAAGAAGCCTGCGGCTGCGGCTGAAGAACCGGCCGCGACGAAGGCGGATCCGGTCAAGGCAGCCCCGGCAGCCAAGACCTCAGTGAAGACCGCCTCCGTGAAGACCGCCGCCACGGCCGCCGTTAAGAAAACCGCGACCACGAAAACTGCGACCACGAAAACTGCGACCGAGAAAGCCGCGATCGAGAAGCCCGCGACGAAGCCCGTCGCCAAAACGATTGCCAAGCCGACCGCGACGAAGGCTGCGGCCTCCAAGGTCAAGGTCGCGGAAGCCGGCGCCCCCGCCGCAATCAAGCCGGCAGCTGTGAAAGCCGCCAAGGCCCCCACCAGCAAGGAAGCCGCCCCGAAAGCGGCAACCACCAAGCCCCTCGCCAAGGCCGCAGAGCCTGCCAAGGCTGCTGCTGCCAAGGCCGCCCCCGCCAAGGCGACTGCCGCGAAGGCAACCGCAGCCAAGCCCAGCGCGACCAAGGGCGCTAAGGACGGGATGACCGCCAAGGCCGCCGCGGCGAAGACTGTCGCCACCAAGGCCCCGGCCTCCAAGGCCGCTCTGGCGAAGGAAGCTCCTGCGGAGCCCGCCACCGCCCCGACAAAGGCCAAGGTCGCCCCCAAGGCGAAAAGTGAGCTCGCCAAAGTCGAGCCTGCGAAGGCTGGGGGGGCCAAGTCGGCGGCCTCGAAGCCGGCTGCGACCAAGGCCGCGACCACCAAGCCCGCTGCCGCGAAGGCACCGGCTGCCAAGTCGTCAGCAGCCAAGTCGTCAGCGGCCAAGTCCCCAGCCTCCAAGGCAACTGGCGCAAAGCCTGCCGCGGCCAAGTCGGCACCTGCCGAGTCATCCCCTGTAAAGTCGGCCCCTGCGAAGTCGACATCCACAAAGTCGGAAGCCGCCAAGCCTGTGGCGACCAAGCCGGCGGAGCCCAAGGGCGAGGCGACGAAGAAGGCCGCGTCGGTGAAAAAGCCTGTCGAAGCGAAGGCTGAGCCGTCCCCCGCGAAGAAGGCCGCGCCCAAGACCAAGGCGAAGGCCGCCGCCAAGGCGTGACACACCGGCCGCGCAAGGCCGGCGGAAGCAGAACACGTAATGACGCCTCGGGATCATTCCCCGAGGCGAGAAGTCGCTCGTGACAGCTTCGCATTCGTGCGGTGGAGGGCGCAGCTTTCAGCCCCTCCCCTCCCGCAAAGGCAGCATTGGTGAGGGCGCAGGCCTGTGCCATAGTCGCTCGGCAGGATAGAGGCATTCCCAATGCGCGCCCGCCGGGGCCGACTGAAGGGCCTGTCGCAAATCCAAGCTTCAAGCGATGTGGCGGGAGCGATGGGGCGCCACCGGCTCCGCAAGGGCCGCGCCCCCGCGGCGCATTTTGAAGGCTGTGGTCCACCATGTTGTCATCTGCCTCACCCGCGTCTTCCATCGCCGCCGGCCAACTGGGGAAGCGCACAGCGGCTTGGCGCACGGGAACCTTCGCCGCAGGCCGGCCATGCCTGTTCACGACCGCGTATGCGGTTGCGATCACGGCCACCCTCATCGCCGCGTCCGGCGCGGCCTATGCGCAGAAGGCTCCCACCAAGAGCGCGGATTGCGCAGCGCTGGGCGAGGGCTTCATGAAGATGCCCGGCTCGGATACCTGCGTGCGCATGCAGGGCGCGGTGCGGATGGATGCGGGCAGCGGGCGCAGCGTGTCCAACACGGGAAGCTTCGGCAACAGCGCCACTGAGCTCGGCAGCAGTTCGTCCAACAGCTCCCAAGGGTCGACATCTGATCCCTGGAGGCAGGCGCGCTAGGACCCTTCCCCGTGTCCTGGAACAAGGGAAACGCCGGATCTTATTGAGCGAACGCGCTTTCTTGATGCGAGCCGCGCCCCCATAACTCGAAACCGCGCTCAGGGCACCGTCAGGCTCCCCGCTGCGCGCGCCCTACGGCCCGCGCCACCAGGCCGGAAAGATAGGCGTCGGAGCGGCGAAAGGCCGAGAGATCCGGCGTCGCCACATTCACCGTCACCTGCGCCCGCGCGCCTCCCTCCACCTGTCGCACACCCAGGCTGCCATCGGCGCCACGGGTCAGGGGCATGATGGCTTCCGCGCCCTTCTCACCCATCAGGCCGAACGACGCCCCGCTGAGCGGAAAATAGGTGGGCGCCGCCACCACGCCGCCACGGGCGAAGGGGCGAACGCGCGCCTCGGAAAGCGGCGCCGCCCCCTGCCCCACCCCACCCGAGAACACGCCGCCCGAGAACACGCCGCCTTTGGCAAAGGGCAGCACCGCTCCCCCCTCAAACACCCCACCCTTGGCGAAGCCCAGCCCGCTCGTGGCGCCGGACAGCAACGCGGTAAGCCCGCTCTCCAGGGGTTTCAGCGCGGCGGTCAGCGCCATGTTGGAGAGCCGCACCCCGAGCTGCTCGATGACCGTGCTCAGGTCCTTGCCCTTCACCACCAGGCCGGTGAAGGCGGAGCCGAGGGCGCTGGCCAGCCCCTTGGCTGAAACCTCCATCTCCCCCAAGGCGGCCTTGGCCTCCCGCGTATCGACGGATACGGCGATATCGACGGTCTCGCTCATCCTTATGTCCTTTCACGGCGGTAGCCCCCGAAGCGCGCGCATCGGGGCCTCGATTTCAGAGCGGGCCCGACGGCGCATCGGGAAAGCGGGCCATCAGCGCCGCGAGATCCGCGCGGCGCAGCACGGCCGGCGGGCGCGGGGAAAGCACGCCGGCCGCCGCCGCCAGCTCTCGCGGTGTCATGCGCCAGAAGTCCTCCGGGGGCAGCCGCAGGATGCCCAGTCCCAGCCCCATGGCCTCGTCCCACGGAAAGGCGCGGGGCTCGGTGGGGGGCCGGGTCAGGCCTCCTGCGGCGGCGGAGGGGGGAGAGCGGCCTCCGCCGCGCCGAACGTGGCTGCGAGCAAGGCGGCGACGATGCGCACGAAGCCAGCGGCGCCGTCCTCCACCCGCATGCGTTCCACATCGGCCAGCGTCACGTCCTCTCCCGCGCCGCGCAGGCCGGCGCACAGAATGCGCGCGGCGTCGCGGGCGCCGAGGCGGCCACGCTCGAAACGCTCGGCCAGCGCCATGAGATCGGCCACGCCGAAGGCGGCCTCAAGCTCCGCCAGCGCGCCGAGGGTCAGCACCAGAACGCGCGGCCGGCCGTCCATGACGGCCGCGATCTCGCCGCGTCGGATATTGGCCATGGTCATGTCCTCCGAACGTGATCTCACAGGGCGGCGAAGGCGATCTCGCCAGCGCTCTCCAAGGTCAGGTCGAAGGTGACCTCACGGTCATGCTCGGCCGCGATCTCCAGGGCGGTGACCTGAAAACTGCCGGTGATGGTGCCGAAGTCGGGCACCAGGATCTGGCAGCTCGCCAGCGCGCCGTTGAAGAACATCTGCCGCACCAGCGCATCGGACGCGGCATCCTTGAACACGCCCGATCCCGAGACGCTCGCGCGCTTGACGCCCGCGCCATCCAGCAGCTCGCGCCAGCGGCCGGCGGATTCCGAATGGGTCACGTCCACACTCTGCGCGTTGAAGGCGAGCGTGCGCGAGCGCAGCCCCGCCACCGTCACGAAGGCCGTGCCGTCGTGGATCTTCAACAACAGGTCCTTGCCCTTCTGCGCACTCATGGCGATCTCCGATGGGTAGCCGGCCCCCTTCCGCCCGACCGGCTTCGGATCGCGGCGGAAAGATGCGTGGCTTCAAGTGGTTGGAAGTGTGGGGCGTATAGCCGCCCGAGCTTCACACAGGCTCGGTGACGGCGCGGAACCGCACCAGGGCGTGAAACGTGCGCCCATCCTTCTCGCGCACCACCTCGCTGGTCGTGGCGCGCAGATTGGCCAGCCGATGGCCCTGGAGGGAGAGAGGCGCATCGTGCAGCGCCTCCTGCACGGCGGCGGCAAGGGCGAAGGCCTCGCCCCGCCCACCACTGCGGGAGAAAGCGTGCAGGGTCAGCGCATGCTCGGTACCGGCCTCCGTGGCCGTGGACCAGTCGCTCACCACAGCCTCGCCGAGGGCGACGAAAGGAAAGACCGCATCCTTCGGCGGCACGTCATGGATGCGCGCGCCGCCAAGCAGCGCCACCAGCGGAGCGTCGGCGCACAGGGCCGCATGGATGGCCTTGCGCAGGCTCAAGGCGGGGCTCGTCAGCGGCACGCTCATGGCGTCGTCCCCTCCGGGGTCGGGGCGGGCTGCGCTGGCCGGCGCGTGAAAGCGAGGCGCACGCGATCGAGCACCGGGTCTCCCGCATGCGCCGCATCACCCCGCACGCGATCGAGCACGGCGGGGTCGGTGACCCGCACCAGCGGGCGCGATGGGGTGCCGGCCTGCTGCGGGGCGGCGCCGGTCGCCGTGGCAATCTCCCGTGCAAGCGCATCGGAGGCCTGGCCAGCGACCTTTTCCGCCACCGGGGGAAGAACCTGCGCGGCAAGGCGCGCGGCCAAGCCCTCGACGCCGCGACTGGAAATGCTCACCTTCATGGCTGCTCCTCCCGGCAGCGGCAGAGGGAGAAGCGCCCGCGCCCATCCGCATCCCGCACCGCCTCCACATGGAACGTCCGGGTGCCCAGCAGCAGCCGATCCCCGGGCGCGATGGTGTTGGGCGAGCGCACCGTAATGCGCACGACATGGGACGCGCGGGCGCGCTCCTCGCCGATGCCGAACTCGGTAGACGCCGTCTCCACCGCCCCCCACAGCCGATCCACGGACAGGAAGGTGCGGGAGATGCCGCCGGCGCCGTCGGCGGTGTCCACATAGGTCTGGTGCGTCAGGCGCTGACGCAGGGCCGCCACCGCGCTCACAGCCGCACCAAGCGGTAGGGCGCCAGCAGCGCGCCGACGGTGTCGGGCAGTGACAAGGCGTCGCCCGAGCCGTCGCGGAACTCATAGAAATGCGCCATCACCAGCCGCACCGCCTGCATCAGGTCGGCCGGCACGGCGGCGGCGGTCGCGCCATAGCCGGCGGTGATGGTGATCGCGATGCCGCCCGCTCCCGGCTGCGGCGCGCGGGCGAGATCCACATGGATGAGCGCGGGCGCGCGATCCGCCTTCAGGCTGAGCACCCCTTCGGGCACCTCCACCGTGTGCCCATCGGCCAGGGACACGATTGCGGAGACGATCGTGCGCACCGGGGCCACGGGGGCCGGAATGACGCCGCTGAGCGGCCAGGCCTCACGGCCAAAGCACCAGGTCTGCTCCAGCAGCACGCGGCCCGTGGCCGCCTCCACCATGCGCCGGGCGGCGACGATGAGGGCATCGACCAGCGCATCCTCGTCGTCATGGTCGATGCGCAGGAAGGATTTCGCCTCGGCGCGGGTCAGCGGCTCGGCGGCGGGGCCGGCGAGAAGTTCTGCCATGCTCGGTCTCCATTGAGATTGAACCTGCGCGGCGCCATTGACGGTGGGGAGCCGGAGCGGCAGAACGCGCCCATGATCGGCTTTGCTCCCCTGCGCGCGTCCTGCGCCGTCGTCCTCCTCGCGGCCACCATCGGCGCCGCGCTTCCCGCGCGGGCCATGGTGGGCGGCGCGCCGGCCGACCCCACCCTGGAGGCGCACGCGGCCATGGTGGTTTCCACCCGCGGCGCGGTCTGCACCGGCACCGTCCTGGCGCCGGACCTGCTGCTGACCGCCGCTCACTGCGTGGAGCCCCAGGCGGACTATGCGGTGGCCATCGTGGGTGAGGGTCCGCCCCGGCTGATCCCGGCGGCGCGGGTCGAGGTGCATCCGCGCTTCAACGCGGACCAGTTCCGCACCCGCAGGCCCACACCCGACCTCGCCCTCGTCAAGCTGGCATCGCCGCTGCCACCGCGCTTTCACCCGGTGGCGCTCACCGCCGCCACGGGGCTGCCGGCCAAGGGCACGCCCTTCACCCTCGCCGGGTTCGGTGTGACGGCGGACGGCGCCACCAAGACCGCCGGCACCCTGCGCACGGTGAACCTGCCTTCCATTGGCACCACCGGGGGCATCATGGTGCGCCTTTCAGCGGGCCAGGGCGCGGCCGGCGCCTGCACCGGCGATTCCGGCGGCCCGGCCTTCCAAGACGGGACGGTGGCCGGCGTTATCGGCTGGGCCACGGGACCCGGCGGCACACGCGGCTGCGGCGGCGTCACCGGCGTGACGCTGGTGTCCATCCACCGCGATTGGATCACCTCCACCGCCGCTGCCCTCGGCAGCCCCATCGGCCGCTGACCATGGCCGCGGCGTCGCCCCTTCCCATGCGGACGGCGCGCCGCGGTATTGCCGCCGGCCTCCTGCTGCTCGGCGCGCTGGCGGGCACTCCCGCGCCGGCCGAGGCGCAAGCGGTCGACGGCCTCGCGAATGATGCTCCCCAGCCGCCCATGACAGCACCCCCGCCCTCCGGATCTCCCGGCAGCGGCGACACGGCCAAAGGCGAAACCATCGATGGCGCGCTGTGCCGCCTGATCGACGGCGCGGCGGCGCGGAGCGGCCTCCCGGCCACCTTCCTCACGCGGCTGATCTGGCGTGAAAGCTCGTTTCGCCCCCATGTGGTGAGCCGCGCGGGCGCCCAGGGCATCGCCCAGTTCATGCCGGGCACGGCGCGGGAGCGCGGCCTCTCCAACCCGTTCGACCCGGAAGAGGCCATTCCCGCCTCGGCGGCGCTGCTGGCCGATCTGCGGCGGCAGTTCGGCAATCTCGGCCTTGCGGCGGCGGCCTATAATGGGGGGCCGGGCCGCGTGTCAGCCTTCCTGGCCGGCGGCGGCCTGCCCCGCGAGACCCGTGCGTATGTGCGCCTCATCACCGGCCGCACCGCTGACGACTGGGCCGCCCTGAAACGGAGCGGGGATGTCCCGCCCGAAGAAGCGGACGCGACCTGCCTCGTCACCCTCGCCAGCCTGCGCCAGGGGACGCCCGCGCCCGATGCCGGGCCCAATGCCCTCTTCGCACCCTGGGGCGTGCAGATCTCCGGAAACTTCTCCAAGGATCTGGCTCTGTCATCGTTCCAGCGCGCGGCGGGCAAATATCAATCGGTTTTCGGCGATGCGGTGCCGGTGATCGTCGCCACCCGCATGGCGGGCCGCGGTGCGCGCACCTTCTATCGCGTGCGCCTGCCGGCCCAGACGCGGTCGGAAGCCAACGCCCTGTGCACCCGCCTGCGCAAGGCCGGCGGCCCCTGCATCGTGCTGCCGAACTGAGGGCTCAACGGCGCCCGCCTCCGGCCTCGCCCAGGTCCCACCCCTTCCAGGAACGCGACGCCGCGCACAGCCATTGGCATCACCATCCTCCGCCCGAGGCGACCGCGGCGCTCCGCGCCAGCGGCGTTGCGATGCCCCCGCGGCATCCGCGGCGGCCATGCCTTGGGGTGCAGATTCATAACCAATGGCTGACTGTCGCGGCAATGCAGGCAGCAGTGGGAAAGTTGACGGCCAGACGGTGGTAGCGGATCGCGATACGCCGCAGGTCCTTCAGGCACTACAACATAGGTTCGATGACGTTGCGGTCGCGGTACAGCGCCACAGAGAAGCAGGGTCTCCAACGCCGGTGGGCATTGGCGGGATGTTCGGCATGGAACGCGCCTCGTGCACCTGAGGGCGAACCGCGTTGCTGTCATAGCCTTTGTCCCCATACATGATGCGGGCATTCGGCATCTGCTGGAGCAACGTCGCCGCAGCCATGCAATCGGCCACCGGGCCGCCGGTGAGCAGAAAGGCGACAGACCGGCAGCTAAGCTCGGTCAGCACGTGAATCTCGGTCGTGCGCCCCGCCAGGGGAGCGGACGATAGCCGGCGCGCGCTCCCCTTTCCCGCCCGAGGCCGAGCGGTGGTCCTTGACGGCGGAACTGTCGATCAGAACTCGCGCAGGCGGCCCGCCGGCTCCGGTGAACGCGTGGAAGTCGCCCCCTAAGGCGACCCGGCGGGCACAGCGGTTGTACGGGTTTTGCGTGGGCCCCAGTCGACCGAGGCATCGACCCAGCGTCCGCCGGATTTCAGGACAAGAATAATCCCGCTGACCACCCTGCGGTCCTCGACACGAGGTAGCCCGCACGTGTCCTTCGGCAGATGGGGTTCAGTCCGCGCGAACTGCGCATCCGTTAGCGAGAAAAGGCCCCAGTTCATCTCGCCTTCCCTTCGGAAGCCGTGAAACACGACCCGGGCCCAACAACGAACCGTTTATGGGCCCACACCCCAGGAGTGCGCGAAGAGCCGCGCGAACATCCCTTTTGATTTCACCAGGAGCTACCCCCTCAAGTGAGCAGCGCAAGACGCACCCGCAGCCACCGGCCCGAGCGGCTTCGAGCCACTGAGGCGGGCGCCGTGCGAGCGGCGCGGCAATGCCCCCGATCATGCGCACCCATCCGCGCCGGTGAGATCGCGGGAGAAGAGGGCAAAGCGGCCCCGCCTTTCCTCATGCGTCCGCCCCAGATCGGCCATACCGCACGCGGATCCTGTGCGTCGACCCGGGTCTGATGGCCTCGCGTGTCCCCGTGATCCGAGCTGAACGGTTCACCGGAGCCGCAATGGCGCTCCATCCCCGCAACCGTCGGAGGGGGCGCAGGCGCCGCCGGCGCCCCTGTGTCAGGAGAGCCCCCTTGTCCTCTCCCCGCGAAGGAGGCGGCGCGCCCCGCGCGCGCCGCCTGCCTCCCTCAGCTCGCGGCGAACTTCAGCAGCTTGGCCGCGTCGAAGTCCATGATGCCGCCGCCGACCCGCTTGGTGGTATAGAACAGCACGTAGGGCTTGGCGGAGTACGGGTCGCGCAGCACCCGCATCCCCGCCCGGTCCACCACCAGGTAGAACCGCTGGAAGTCGCCGAAGGCGATGGGGAAGGCATCGGCCGCGATGTCGGGCATGTCCTCGCTTTCCACCACGGGAAAGCCCATGAGGCTGGCGCCCTGGCCCGCCACCGGCGGCGGGGCCCACAGATAATTGCCGTTCTCATCCTTCAGCTTGCGCACGGCCGACTGGGTGCGCCGGTTCATGACGAAGCTGGCATTCTGGCGATAGCCGCCCTTCAGCGCATAGACGAGGTCGATGAGCCGATCCCCCGCATCCGCGCCGGGAAAGGCGCCGGCGGCGCCGGTGGCCACATAGCCCACCTTGTCCCAGGCCCAGGCGCTTTCCGCCACCTTGTCATAGGCCAGGAAGCCCTTGGGCTTGGCCACGCCATCGCCATTGATGAAGGCCGCGCCCTCCTGCTCGGCGAAGACGGTGTCCACCTCCTCGGCCAGCCAGTCGTCCACATTCACCTGGACATCGTCCAGCAGCGCCTGGGTGGCGGCGGGCATGGCATAAAGCTCCATGGCCGGATAATCGAGGGCGGCCAGCACCGGGCTGTCGGTCTGCGGGCGCGCCGCCGTCTCCGCCGCCCAGCCGCTGACGGGGCCGGAGGTCATGAACGGCTTGCGGTAGATGCCCGTGCCCATGGTCCGCACCGAGGCGATGGCGCGAATGGGCGACAGGGTCGAAAGGCGCCGACCGACCTCGCTCTCGACCTCGACCGGCACCAGATAGCCGCCATCGACCCCGGAGCCGGAGGAGAGCGCCTTCGCTTCCAGCGCCTTCAGGCCGCCGGCCTCGCCGTGGCGCACATAGGTGTCGAAGGCCGAGGCATGGGCGCTCGCCGCCACCGAGCGCTCAGGCGCGCCGCCCAGGGCCGGGCGGCGGGCCTTGGTGGCCAGGGCATCGAGCCGCGCCTGGTGGGCATCGAGCGCGGCGTCGATGCGGCCGAGCTGGTCGAGGGTGAGGGCATCCGCACCGCGCCGCTCCATCTGCGAGAGGCGGGCATCATTGGTGGCCTTGTAGTCCTCGAAGGCGGACAGGAAATCGGCCAGGGCGGAACGCGCCTCGGCACCGGCGAAATCGGGCGCGGCCACTTTGGTCTCGGGGGCGCTGACGGCATTAGGCATGGGACATCCTCAAGGGTTACAACGAAAAGGGCAGTTCAGCGGGCCGCAAGGCTGGCGCGCAGGCGGCGGGTGGCGCCGGCCAGCGCCAGAGCGGGCGGCAGGCTCGGCGCGAAACCGGGAGCGAGAGCCGGCTCGACCGGCGCGAGACGGGCGCCGGGCTGCATGGGGAAGGTGACGATGGAGACCTCCCACAGATCGATGCGGGAGAGCCGGCGCACCCGCGTCTTGGGATCGGTGCGGGCCTCCACGGCCTTGAAGCCGATGGAGAGGCCATCGAGCGCGCCTTCGCGCACCAGGGCCGCGCATTCGCGGGCGCGGGCCACCGCGGGGGAGAGCCGGCCGCGCACATAAAGGCCGCGCGCATCCTCGCGGATGTCGGTCCACACGCCGATGGGCTCGGCCGGGTCGTGCTGGTAGAGCATGCGCACGGCGGCGCCCCGGGCCAGGCTTTCGGCGAAGGCGCCGGGCAAGACCATGTCGCGGCCGAGATCCACCACCCCGAACAGGCAGGCGTGCCCCTCAATGACCAGCCCCTCGGCGGATGGGGGTAGAAAGATCGTCTCATCCATGCCTCAGCCCTCCCCGCCCGTGGCGCCGGGCTTCTTGCGGCGGCGGCTCTTGTCGAGCTTCTCCAGGGTGGCGACGAATTCGCGGAACACCTTGCCGGCCGAGGGCGCGTTCTGGGCCGGGCCCGGCGCCTTGGCGCGCGAGGGGGCGCCGCCGAGCGCGCGGATGCGCGGCGCCGGCGCCTTCTGGAAGGGGGCACGCATGGAATTTCTCCGGATGTCAGGCGTGAAGACGGCGCCGCGCGGCAGGCGACGGCGCGGAAAGCCTCAGGCGACGGAGCCTTTGCGCGGCTCAGCCTTTGCCGTTGTGGCGGGCATTGAAGCGGGCGAGCTCCCGCACGAAATCATCGAACCGGCGCGTGGCGCGGGCGAGCTCGGAGAGCACCCGCCAGAAGGCGAGCGAGGCCGACAACGCCCACACCAGCAGCGCCAGATGCGCGAGATCGCCCCGCTCGGCGAAGGTGCGGATGACGGTATCCATCGGGCCTCAAGCCTTCAGCACGGCGGTTGGTCGCGTCCCGCCCCCCGGGGCGAGAGCGGCGGGGCGTTGGATCTGGCGCGCAATATGCCTGCCGCCGTCTGGACCCGCGGTTTCGTCGGGTTTGCAACGTCGAATCCGACAAGGAGCTCATCTTGCCCGCATTGCAGGAAACCCGCGCCACGGTGACACTGGCCCCCGCAAAGCCCACCGGATTGGCCGATCTGGGCGTGCCCATGGTCGAGACCACGGCGGTTAAAAAGGGGCGCGTGCACGAGCATGACCAGCTTCTGGCTGACGGCAAGATCGGCCGGCGCTACCAGGATCTTCGCGTCATCGCCATCAAGACGGTGGAAGGCGGCGCTCCCTCCGCCAAGGTGTTCGTGCAGTTCGAGGTGTTCGGCGACAATACGACTATGCTCGCCGGCGGCGGCATCTTTGAAATCGTGCTGTTCGCGGGCGAGCGGCAAGTGGCCAGCCGCGCTTCAAGCGGCATGTTCATACCCTATGCCAATTTCTGGTACGCGAACCGCTTCGTGTTCGACCTGACCATGGAAGAACTCGACCAGGCCGACCGCGTGGAATTCATCGCGAAGGCCGAAGACGTCGGCGCGATCTAGGCCGGGTTGAGCTGCAAAGTCAGGCATGGCCGGGCGCCTCCCCTCTCCCGCTCGCGGGGGAGGGTTCGGGAGCGGGGCGGAATGTCCCCTCTTCTTCAGAACACAGGCCTTGAGGAGGCTACGGCCACCCGAGGTCTGCGCCCCACGCCCGCTCTGCCTTCACCCCCCGGCGCGCCCGCCCCTCCCCCCGCAAGCGCGAGGGAGGGACGGCGGGAGAGCCGTTCGCCTCGACGCCCAGGCCATCCCTTTGCGCTGAAGGTCAGTCGATGCCCTCCGGCGCGCCCCGTAGAAATCCCCTCCGCGAGCCTGCGCGGAGCCAGCATGAGCGAAGAGCATGACCTATCCCCTCGTCAAACGCGTGCCCCATCGAATGCTCGGCGAGATGCTGCGCATGATGCTGAGCGACGATGTCTATTTCGACCTGACCCTGGAAGAGGGCCGAACCCTGTCCCGCGCCTTCACCGCCGTCGCCTTTGACTGGCGCCGCACGGACTTCATCTATCTCAGCCCCATCGGTACCGACACCGAATTCTCCGCCGCCGTAACGCAAACCGGCGTCACCGTAGAAACCCCCAAGGGGCCCCATCACCTGAGCTGGGACGATGTGAGCGAACTGGCGGAGCGGCTGGCGGTGGTGTGAGGGCCGTGTGGCTGTAGTGCGCAGCGAATACCGCGGGCTATTTCTCACCAGCCACACCTCACATGGGGATGAGGATCGATATACCTCCGTCATTTGCCCATATTGACGGCACTCCATGTCCGTAAGGCGCCTCGAAACAATGATCTAAATCGCGGACATAGCGCGGCGGTCGTTGGCGCGTTGCCACAACCTCTCGTTAACTGAGGGGAACGAATTTTCTCCTTTGGAGATAAGCCATAGGGCACCATCTCTGGCGTCTCCGCCACCACAACATCCGCGACGACGAAAAGAGATGCCATAAGGTATACTCAATCCATTGGGTCAACGGAACCTCGCAGCGGAAACAGAATAGGACTGCTCCATGACATTCGTTGCGGCGAAGCGTTTTGGAAAAAGGATCATTATGGTCGGAGACACGATGATTTCAGACCTGCAAGGGACCCGACATAGTTCGATCCCTGGCCAACTAAAGATCGTCGTATTGTCTCCCACCTTGACAGTCGCGTTCGCCGGCTTGGCAAACCAAGCGCTCGACGCCATTCGCACAGCCAGACGACTCCACTTGGCTGGAGAAACCATAGCCGAAATTGAACAGATGTTAACGGAAGAGACTGCGTATCATGAAGGCCAGATAGAATTCCTCCTTGTCAGCCATTCCAGTGGCGAGCCGACACTGAAACGCATTTGGGATGGTCGCAACTCTAATGATTTACCGTATAGTTGCATTGGCCAGCGAAACCTTTTGCCAACCCTCCTGATGAAAGCAGGCGAAGTTCCATTGGGATGCCGCTCCCATGAATTCGAGCAAGAGATCCAGTTTTGGACAGCGTTTCGGCGCCTATTCGACGGCACAAGGATTACGGATGGAGTAGGAGGCCTCCCCATCATGGCCACCTGCTCGCCCTATGGGCACTGCTACAATTCATCAGCAAGCTCAGCAACGTGGGACGTGATTTCCTTCCCCGGCGGCCTGACACA
This sequence comes from Xanthobacter sp. NM-59, assembly GCF_021401125.1. Classification (GTDB taxonomy): domain Bacteria; phylum Pseudomonadota; class Alphaproteobacteria; order Rhizobiales; family Xanthobacteraceae; genus Xanthobacter. Next base: position 157,380 of record NZ_JACBFQ010000004.1, on the reverse strand, counting down.
GCAGCAGCTGACAGACCGCTGTTCCGGCATGACCCAATGGTTATTCAACATCCAAGATACAAAATACCGTGGCGTCGCGGTCCTAGGGGTGCTCATTCTCGACGCTGGTGTAGGGTATATCTATTCCCCTCTGGAAAATGACAATCCGCTCAATTGGCGTTTTTCAAATCCTTTAACACAAGCTGTGCGTGACACGATATTAGCGGAATTTAAAGCGGCTTTGGAAGAGAGAGTGGAAGCGCTCGGTGGATTATTAATTGATAATTATACTCCAATCGAGCATCGATTGACTGATATTGAGCTTGAGGAAATAATGGCCCATGCGGCAGCGGCGCCCATTCCGACGCAAATTACCGTAGAAACGGATGGACTGTGGATTGAATGTGGTCAATGCGCAATACGAAGCTGCGAACGCTTAGGATTTCAAGGCATCGGACCCCAACCGGTGCTGGTCATCAAAACATTGATTGATCGGATGAATGCAGAAGTTGCTGCACGACAGTAAACTTGCAACTGCCCATCATCACGAAGGCGTCCCCCAAGTAAGGAGCACAAGCTCGAAGGATGACGCGGACCGAATAGGTGAACTCCGGAGGCTTTTCGAGTTCAAATCTCACCCATACCCCACCGCCGCCCGCTTCTCCTCGTCGGTCAGGAAGTCTGCGGCGCCCACGCGGGTCCACAGGTCGGCGCGTTCGCTGGCGAGGGCTTCGATCTGGTCGAGGTCGGGGACGAGGCGCAGGGCGCCTTCATAGGCGGGGGTGAGCCAAGTGGAGAGGCTTTCGGCGGTGCGCTTCACCAGCGGCACCACGCTCTGGCGCCACAAGGCGCGGTTGGCTTCGGCGTAGTTGGCGTAGGTGTTGTCGCCGGGAATGCCCAGCAGCATGGGCGGCACGCCCACCGCCAGCGCGATTTCCCGCGCGGCGGCGTTGCGCGCGGCCTCGAAATCCATGTCCTTGGGCGAGAGGGAGAGGGGGCGCCAGTCCAGCCCGCCTTCCAGCAGCAGCGGCCGGCCGGCGTTGGTGGCGCCCTGAAAGGACGCTTCCAGCTCGCCCTTCAGGCGCTCGAACTGCTCATCGCTCAGCGCCCCCGTGCCGCCATAAACCAGCGCGCCGGAAGGCCGGGCCGCATTGTCGATCAGCGCCTTGTTCCAATTGCTGGCGGAATTGTGCAGGTCGAGGGCCTGCGAGGCCGCCTCCAGAGGCGGAAAGCCGTAATGGTCGTCCAGCGGATTGAAGGCGGTGAGGTGGAGGATGGCCGGCACATCGCCCCCTTCCACCACGCTCGCCTGGGAAATGCGCAGGGTGCGCCCGCACAAGGTGTAGTCATAGGCCTCCGGCCAGCCATCCGGACCCGGCACCACGCGCATGCGATCGGGCCGCAGCACATGCAGCTCGCGCACGCGGCCTTCCACCGCCACCGCCTCCACATAAGCATTGCCCGCCACCATGAGATGGCTGATCAGCGCCTCCATGAAGCTGGAGCCGGTGAGGCGCGGATTGGGCCGGGCCAGAAGGTCCAGCATTGGGTGGGTGTCCAGCTCGCGCGGGCCGTCCATCAGCACCAGCGGCACGGAGGCCGCCGCCTCCCCGATCATCCGCACCGCCCGGTAGGCGATGGCGTTGCGGGCGAATCCGTCGCGGGCAAGGGAGGCGTAATCGTGCCGGCTCCAGGTGGGCCGGCCGGTGGTGAGCAGCGCCACAAGGGCCGCCGTGCGGCTCGCCTTCGCCTCGGGCGGCGCGGATTTTGGGCGGAAGGGGGCGAGAAGCGAACCAAGCATGAGGGGCTCCAGCAGAAAAGAAGCTCTGAACGCCGCGGACAGCCGGTTTCCGGCCTCCGGGAAAAAGCGTAGGATCATCGCGTAGCGGCATCTGGAGGGCGCATGCTCTACGCACTGATCCTCGTCATCTCCACGACCACCCGCATCGAGCAGTTCACGCCGGCTCCCGATTGGCCGGTGCAGGTGGGCGCAAGCTATTTGGCCACCATCGATACGCAGAAGCTGGTGGCCTATTACGACACCGAGCGCGCCTGCCTGCGTGCCAGCACGCGGCCCAACGGCGCCTGGCCGGCGCCGGCCCCCGGCCAGCGCGTGCGCGCCATGTGCATGCCCGTGCCCGCGCAGCAGCCCGCGCCATCTCCCTTCGGTGGTTTCGGGAACTGAGCCTGCTCAGCTGTCCGAGGGAGCGCCCTACAGCCCCCGCACCCGCGGCGGCGCACCCTGCCGCCCCAGCGCCAAGGCGGTGATGGCCCACACCAGCGCATCCAGCCGGTCCGGCGAGCGGCCGGAGCTGAGGCCGTCCGGCCCGAAGTCGCAAAGCTCGTCCTCGAGGGGCGGAAAGGGGCCCACATGGCGCACCCGCCCCTGCTCGTAGAGCGCCGCCACCGGCTCGGCGCGCAGATACTTGCCGCGCGTGGCGCGCACAGCCTGCACCGGCACGGCGGCATCCACCTCCGCCAGCACGGCGCGCACCATCTCGCCCCCCTGGTTCACCTCGGCCACCACGCCGTCGGCCTCGAAGCGGTGATACAGGGCCACCGCCCGCGCCGCCCACTGGGCCGGGCGCAGCCCCGCCGCGCTCTCATCGGCCAGCACATAGACCATGCCCGCGCTGTCGATGCCGGCGCAGACAATGCCGCACGCATCCGCCCCCGCGCGGGACGAAGCCGGCGGGTCCACCGCCACCATGATGCGGGCGAGCGCCGGCGCGGAACGGGTTCGCGCCGCATCGAGCGCCGCGCGGGTCCATAGGGCATCGGGCCGGTCCTCGATGATCTCGCCATCCAGCTCCTGCCGCCCCAGCCGCGTGCCGCCATAGCGGGCCAGCACCTGAGACAGGAAAGTGGGGGCGAGATGGAAGGCGTTGTCCGCCGTCTTGGCCCGCGTCACCGCCGTGGCCGGATCATCCAGCAGCCGGCGCAGCAAATGGGTGGGGCGCGGCGTGGTGGTGACCATCTGGCGGGGATGGTCGCCCAGCCGCAGGCCGAACTGCAGCATGTCGAAGGTGGCCTCGCCACGCCGCCACTTGGCCAGCTCGTCGCACCAGGCGGCGCCGAACTGGGGGCCGCGCAGGCTTTCCGGATCCTCCGCCGAGAAGCCCTGCGCCACCGCGCCATTGGGCCATTCCAGCCGGCGACGGGAAGGCTCCCAGCGCGGCCGCTCCTCCCGCGTGTGCACCGCAAGGAGGCCGGAAACGCCCTCCACCATCACGTCTCGTACATCGGCCAGGGTCTCGGCCACCAAGGCGATGCGGCCAACGGGGCGGCTGGCGAAGGGCGCGCGCCCCAGCGCCAGGCCCCGTACCCATTCGGCGCCCGCGCGGGTCTTGCCCGCGCCGCGCCCGCCCAGCACCAGCCACGTGGTCCAGGGCCCGCCCCCAGGGGCCTCGGCGGGGGGCAGCTGATCGGCCCGTGCCCAGAACGTCCAATCCGCGAGAAGGGCCCGCAGCTCGCCGTGGCTGAGGTCAAGCAGGAAGCGGCTTGTCAGGTGCGGCCTCGTCTTCACGCAGTCGCTCAAGGCGGCGCGCAAGCTCGCGACGGAACTCGTCGAGGTCGCGAACGGTGTCATCGGCATCCTTCTCCGGTTTCACGGTCGCATCCTCCTCGGCGGCCACCAGCTCGCGCAGGGTGCGGGCCAGGAGAGCGAGGGCGCGGGCATCTTTCTCCGCATCTGCGGCGGCGCGGGGCGGCGCCTCGCCCTCGGCGGCATCGAAGCGCTTCGCGCGCGCCTCGATATCGGCCACCTGCCGCTCGGCCGCCCGCCACAGCCGTTTGAGAAGGCGGACGCGGGGCGACTCCCCCGGCTGCGCCGCATCGCGGCGGGCCGTGTAGGCCTTGCCGGCGCGGCGGCTGATGGGGGCGAGGCGGACCGAGCCGTCTTCCCCCACCTCGCGGTCAATCCAGTGATAGGCGGCGCCGGTGCTGAGGCCGGTGCGCGCGCAGATCTCGGCGATGGGCACGCCCTCGGCATAGAGCCGACGCGCGAGCCCCGCCGTCGCGGGCGTCTGCCGACGCGGCGGTGTGGGTGCCATGAGATGTCCAAGCTGAAGGTGCGAGAGGCCCGGCCCCGCCAGGCGCAACTCTCGAACATGGCAAAACTCTAGCCCCGCAGCGTATCGCTGTCAAGGACTAAATTCCTCATTTCGTAAAAATAGGATCAAATGCCTTCAGCCGGAGGAAGCGCCATGGGCTCCTCGCCCCGCACGTGGTTCCGGCCTGCCATCTTGGCCGCGTAGAGCGCCTTGTCGGCACGGCCATAGATGGAGGTGAAATCGTCACCCGGGCGCACCGCCGCCACGCCACAGGAGAAGGTGTAGGAGAAGTCCGGCATATCGGGCAGTGGACGGGAGCCACGCACCGCCGCCAGCATGCGCTCGACAATGCGGATGCCCTCATCGAGCTCCGTGTCCGGCAGCACGAGCACGAACTCCTCGCCGCCGATGCGCCCGAAGCAATCGGACCGGCGCACCTGGCCGCTGATGCAGCCGGCGAAATCGCGCAGGATCGCGTCGCCGGCCTGATGGCCGTAGCTGTCGTTGATGTACTTGAAATTATCGAGATCGAGCACGCACAGGGATCCGGGCACCCGCGGCCCATGCACCAGGGCGGAATGCGCGAGCATGGTCTCGATGCGGGCGATGACGAAGCGGCGATTCGCGACGCCGGTCAGGTCGTCGGTGTGGGCGGCGCGCAACGCCTCGTCGCGGTCGCGGCGCACCGCGCGCACGTCCGCGCGCAGCTTGGTGATGTCGCAGCCCACGCACAGGCGCCAGCCATCTGGGCCCACGCTTTCCTGCAGCAGCAGCCAGCGGCCGTCTGGGAGCTTTACCTCCACCTTGCGGGGCGCGGCGGTGCAGGTCGCAACCGCTTCGGCCACCCAGGACTCGATGTCGGCCCCCTCCAGCACCACCCCGGTGTTCAAGGCCAGGTTGCGGCGCATCAGGTCCGCCCAGCCGAGCAGCTCGCCGGCGGCGATGCCATAGGCCGCGCGGTAGGCGGCATTGGCATGTCGCAGGAATCCGCCACCATCGAACGCGGCGAAGAGAGCCGGGCTCTCCTCCTGGAGCTGAAGCAGTTGGGCCGCCAAATCAGTCATAATCGTACCGAACATAACCGAGAATTACCTGCGGCGGGAGATACGACGATGACGGTGACGCCCGCATCCACCAGATGGCATACGAACCTTGCATGCAGCCATCGCATGGCGGTCGCCTCCGCAGAAGCCTTGAAATGAACCCGCAACTCTGGTCTGACACGCCCCTTCCGGAGACTGACATGAGCGCCTGCGGCCTGGATTTCGGCACATCGAACACCACACTCGGCATTCTGACGGAAGGCCGGGCCCGCCTGTGCGCGCTCGAGGGCGCCCACGTCACGGTGCCAAGCGCCGTGTTTTTCGGCACGGACGGCACCTATCGCATCGGCCGCGCGGCCATCGAGGCCTATGTGGAGGGCGTGGAAGGCCGGCTCATGCGCGGGCTCAAATCCGTGCTCGGCAGCGCGCTGATCGACGAGGCGACGCGAATCGGCCGCGAGCGCGCGCCCTTCCGCACCGTCATCACCCGCTTTTTGGCGGAAGTGAAGCACCGAGCCGAGGTCACCGCCGGCCGCCCCCTCGACGCGGTGGTGCATGGGCGCCCGGTACACTTTGTGGACGGCGACCCGGAGGGCGACCGCAAGGCCGAGGACACCCTGCGCCTCATTGCCGGCGAGATCGGCTTTCGGGATGTGCTGTTCCAGTACGAGCCCATCGCCGCGGCCCTCGACTACGAACAGCAGATCGACGACGAGGAACTGGCGCTGATCGCGGACATCGGTGGCGGCACCTCCGACTTCTCCATCGTCCGCATCAGCCCGGAGCGGCGCGCGCAGGCCGAGCGGGGCGACGACATCCTGGCCAATGACGGCGTGCGCATCGGCGGCACCGATTTCGACCGGGTGCTGAGCCTCAGCACGCTGATGCCGCTTCTGGGCTATGGCAGCCCCATGCGCGGCAAGAATATCGACGTGCCGTCCAGCTATTTCCACGACCTTGCCAGCTGGCACTCCATCAATCGCGTCTATGAGCCCAAGGTGGCCCGGGAAATCCGCGAGGTGAAGCGCGATGCCATGGAACCCGAGCGTCTGGAGCGTCTGGAGCAGGTGATCGAGGAGCGCCGCGGCCACGCTTTGGCCGGTGCGGTGGAGGGCGCCAAGATCGGCCTTGCCGAGGCGCCGGACACGCATATTCCGCTGGAGTGGCTGAAGGCTGGCTTCACCCTGGGCATCAGCCGCCAGGAGCTGAAGGAAAACACCGCCGAGCTGGCCGCCCGAATCTCCCGCCGCATCGACACGGTGCTGAAGCAGGCCGGGGTGAGCGCGGAGCGCATCGACGCGCTCTTCCTCACCGGCGGGTCCACGCGCCTTGCCCATGTGCGCGCCGCCATCACCGCGGCCCTGCCCACCGCCAAGGTGGTGGAGGGCGACACCTTCGGCTCGGTGGGGGTCGGCCTCACCATCGCGGCGGGGCGCCGTTTCCCGCAGTGAAAGCGGGGCCCCCGCCCCGCCCTTGAGCAGCCGGGCGGATCCATGCCAGACGCAAAAAAGGCATCCCGGCGGGGGCGCCAGGATGCCTTGAAAATGCTGGCGCCTCTTAATGGGCGCCGGCAAGGCTCAGCTTCTGAAATGCAGCTCGCCTTGTGTGACGGCGGACGCCCGATAGCCCACGCCGCCGCCAGCACACCGCAAGGCGATCACCCCCACCACGGAAGCGGCGGTGATCAGCCCCATCACCTTCTCACTTGGCGGAGAGGCCGGCGAAGGTGGCGGACGGGATGCGGAAGAAGCCGCGGCCGTTGGACAGGGTCTGGTAATAGGAAGAGGCACCGGCCAGCAGGCGCTCATACCAAGCCTTGGGGCTCACGCCCTCGGGGCAGCTGTCGATGGTCCACACCTCGGCATTGGGGTGGAAGCGGACGTGGATGAGGACTTCATCGGCGGTCTGGGCAACGGCGGACATGGAATGCTCCGTGATGAATGCAGGGCTCGCCAAAAAGGCGACTGGAACCGAAGAGGCCCCGCATGTGGCTCTCTCACCTGCGGAAAACCCCTCGCTGGCAAGGTAAACACAGGCGCCGTGAGCAAACCTTGATCACGATCAAAAACCGCGCATTCAGGGCGCCGGCCTTGTCGCCGCCGGCCTCAGGCCCAGCCCCGCCGGCCGGCGGCAGCGCGGTGTCTTGCACACGGGATTGGCTTGCCTCGATCCGCATCAGGCCGTCTACACTAACGCCCACCTGGAATCGCGACGGCCCCCATGCGCCCCTTTCCCAAGCCCCGTGTCGATGCCCTGACCGATGGCATTTTTGCCTTCGCCATGACCCTGCTGGTGGTGGATATCCGCGTGCCGGAGGCGGTGGAGGTCACCTCGACGGAGGCTCTCTGGCAGCAGCTGCGCGCGCTCTCGCCGCAGGTGGTGGCCTATGTCATTTCGTTCTTCGTGCTCGCCGCCATGTGGCGCAACGTGATTTCCGTGCGTCACGACACGGACGAGGTGGCGGCCGGCCCCATGCATCTATGGTTGTGGTACCTGCTGTTCGTCACCATGGTGCCCTTCTCATCGGCCCTGGTGGGCCGCTATGGGCAGTTCCCGCCGGCGGTCTGGATCTATGGGGCCAACATGGCGGCCCTCGGCATCCTCTCCATCCCCCTGCACCGGCTGGAAATTCCGGAGCCGATGCAGGCCGAGGCGCGGCGCGGAGAACGGCGCATGGTGGTGTTCATCGTTTCCGCGCTGGCCTCCGTGCTGGTCAGCCTCAGGGCGCCGCACTACGCCATGTATGCCTATCTGCTCAACGTGCTGGGCCGCCTGCCGCCATTCCGCTGAGCGCCCTTGCCGGCGGCCTAACCCTTGCGCTTCTTCTTGCCCTTATCTTTGTCCTTGCCCTTCGGCTTGGCACCCTCAGGCCCCTTGGCGCCCTTAGGCCCCTTGGCGCCCTTAGGCCCCTTGGCGCCCTTAGGCCAACGGACGGGCCAGGTGACCAGCCGGTCGATCAGCTCGAACACGCCGTAATCGTCCTCCAGCCCCGCCACCCGGCCGGCCACGGAGATGCCCGCCGCGCGCACGCTGTCGGGGTCCCCGGAAACCAGCGGGTGCCAGAATGGCAGGTCCTGGCCCTCCTGGAGCAGGCGATAGGCGCAGGTGGGCGGCAGCCAGGAGAGGGTGGCAACCGCCTCGGGCGTGAGGCGAACGCAATCCTCCACCTTTTGCGAGCGGTTTGCATAATCGGAGCAGCGGCAGGTGCCGGTGTCGAACAGCTGGCAGGCGACGTCGGTATAGACCACGACGCCGGTTTCCTCGTCCTCCATCTTCACGAGGCAGCAGCGCCCGCAGCCGTCGCACAGGCTCTCCCATTGCTCCGCGTTCATGGCCGCGAGCGGCGTGGTGCGCCAGAAGGGCTGTTCGGGCTCGGTCCCGGCAGCGGGCGTGGAGGGGGCGGCGGGCGGCGTTTCAACGGGCGGCGTTTCAGCGGGCGGCTTCATGGGGCATCTTTAGAACATTTCCGCGATCCGCGGAAACGGGGAAATGTTCTAGCTTATTGAGCTGACGCACATTCTTCATACCCTCCGCCCTCGCCGGACGCCTCGCTCCCGGCTGGCGCCCGCCTCTCAATCCCACATCAGCACCATCTCGGACACCACCGGCCGCACTGCGCGCATGGCCGCATCGTCGGACCGAAACTCGCGATCGCCGCTCACCTTGGTGATGCGCTTGGGATCGGCCTCGGGCCCGGGCGCGAAGCGCAGCAGGATGCGGCAGCCGGGCCGAGCCAGCTTGCCGCCGGACCACTCACCGGCCATGCCGCCATAATCCCACTCGAAGCCGGAAAGGACGAAGGGCCTGCCATTGGCGGCCTGCACCGCTTCCAGCGTGGAGCCGACGCCAATGCCCGCCGGCGTGCGCCAGCCCACCGCCCCTTCGCGCACCGTCAGCGATGCCGGCTCCTGGCGCCGGGCATCGTCCTGCCAGAGGATTTCCGCCCGCCGCACCGGATCATCGGGGAACAGGAGGGTGCCCTCCTCCTCCGCGCCCTCGGCGCCGGGGACTTTCGCGCGCTTCACCGCGGGCCCGCCGAAGACCTTCGCCAGGGTCGACTGGCTGGCCGATGCGACCAGGGGGCCGGAGCAATCGAAGCTCAGCTCCTGCGCCCACGCCGGTATCGCCAGCAAGGCCGCCGTGGCAACGGCGACAACTGCGATGGCACGCGCTGCGATCCGGATCCCCATGACGGCCCCCTCACAGGACGTGGCCGAGAGAGGGTAGCCCAATATGACATCGCATCAAATCACAAGGCGCTGCGCCAACCGTGATCACGCGGCGATGGAACGTGTCAGCTCAGATAGCCGCGGGCCTTCAGATGCTGCACGATCTGGTCGGCCATCTCCTGCGGCGCGTGCACCCCGCCTTCCAGGTGGATCTCGGGGGATTCCGGCGGCTCGTAGGGGCTGTCGATGCCGGTGAAGTTCTTGATCTGGCCGGCGCGCGCCTTCTTGTAGAGCCCTTTCACATCGCGGCTTTCGGCCACCGCCAACGGGGTATCCACGAAGATCTCTACAAACTCGCCCGCGCCCATCAGCTCGCGCGCCATCTGCCGCTCGGCGCGGAAGGGCGAGATGAAGGACACCAGTGTGATGAGGCCGGCATCCACGAACAGCCGCGCCACCTCGGCCACGCGGCGGATGTTCTCCACCCGGTCCGCCTCGGTGAAGCCGAGATCGCGGTTGAGACCGTGGCGCACATTGTCGCCGTCGAGCATGTAGGTGTGGCGCCCCTCGGCGTTGAGCTTCTTCTCCACCAGGTTGGCCACCGTGGACTTGCCGGCACCGGAAAGCCCGGTGAACCACAGCACCACCGGCCGCTGGCCCTTCATGGCCGCGCGGCTCTCCTTGGAGACATTGAGTTCCTGCCAGTGCACGTTGGTGGCACGCCTGAGGCCGAAATCCACCATGCCGGCGCCGACCGTGAGATTGCTCATGCGGTCGATGACGATGAAAGCGCCGGTTTCCGGCACCTGCGCGAACGGATCGAAGGCGATAGGCTCATGGGTGGCAAGGTTCACCACCGCCACCTCATTGAGCTGGAGCGTCTTAGCGGCGAGATGCTGGAACGTGTTCACGTCCAGCTTGTGCTTGATCTCGGTGACCTGCGCACCCACCGTGCGGGTGCCCATCTTGATGAGATAGGGCCGGCCCGGCAGCAGCGGCTCCTCATTCATCCAGATGAGATGGGCGGCGAACTGGTCGGACACTTCCGGCCGGTCGGCGGCCGCCGCCAGCACATCACCGCGGGAAACGTCCACCTCGTCGGTAAGGGTGAGCGTCACCGCCTCACCGGCGCCGGCCTCCTCCAGGTCGCCATCCTTGGTGACGATGGACTTGACGCGGCTGGTGGCACCGGAGCCGGCCACCACCACGGCGTCCCCCGGGCGCACGAAGCCCGACACGATGGTGCCGGAGAAGCCGCGGAAATCCAGGTTCGGCCGGTTCACCCACTGCACCGGCATGCGGAACGGGCGGGCCAGAGCGTGGCTCTCCACCTCCACCGTCTCGAGGTGCTCCAGAAGGCTCGGGCCGGTGTACCAGGGGGTGTTGGTGCTGCGCTCGATCACATTGTCGCCGAAGCGGGCGGACAGGGGGATGGGCACCAGGGTCTCGAAGCCGAAATCAGCCGCGAAATCCGCATAGGTGCGCACGATCTCGTCGAACCGCTCCTGGGAGAAATCCACGAGGTCGATCTTGTTCACCGCCAGCACCACATGGCGCAGGCCCAGCAGCTTCACGATGTAGGAATGCCGGCGGGTCTGGGTGAGGATGCCCTGGCGGGCGTCCACCAGGATCACCGCCAGGTCCGAGTTGGACGCGCCGGTGGCCATGTTGCGGGTGTACTGCTCGTGGCCGGGCGTGTCGGCGACGATGAACTTGCGCTTGTCGGTGGCGAAGAAGCGATAGGCCACATCGATCGTGATGCCCTGCTCACGCTCAGCGGCAAGGCCATCCACCAGCAGCGCGAAATCCAGGTCCGCCCCGGCCGTGCCGTGCTTGCGGCTGTCGGCGGAAAGGGTGGCGAGCTGGTCCTCGAACAACAGCTTGGTGTCGTAGAGCAGGCGGCCGATGAGGGTGCTCTTGCCGTCGTCCACGCTGCCGCAGGTGAGGAAGCGCAGCAGGCTCTTGCCTTCCTGGGCGGCCAGATAATCGCTGAAGCTGGAAAATTCGGGCTGGGCGGACATCAGAAATAGCCCTCGCGCTTCTTCTTTTCCATGGAGGCGGCTTCGTCATGGTCGATGAGGCGGCCGGCGCGCTCGGAGGTGCGGGCCGTGAGCATCTCGCCCACGATGGCCTCCAGCGTATCGGCATCGCTCTCCACCGCGGCGGTGAGCGGGTAGCAGCCCAGGGTGCGGAAGCGGATGCGCTTCATCTGCGGCACCTCGCCGGGGTTCAGCGGCAGGCGCGCGTCATCCACCATGATGAGCTGCCCGCCGCGCTCCACCACCGGCCGCTCGGCCGCGAAATAGAGCGGCACGATGGGGATGCGCTCGGCCAGGATGTATTGCCAGATATCGAGCTCGGTCCAGTTGGAGAGCGGGAATACGCGGATGCTCTCCCCCGCCTTCACCCGGGTGTTGTAGAGGTTCCACAGCTCCGGGCGCTGGGTCTTGGGGTCCCAGCCGTGATTGGCGGTACGGAAGGAGAAGATGCGCTCCTTCGCGCGGCTCTTCTCCTCGTCCCGGCGGGCGCCGCCAAAGGCCGCATCGAAGCCATGCTTGGTCAGCGCCTGCTTCAGCGCCTCGGTCTTCATCACATGGGTATAGAGGCTGGAGCCGTGGTCGAACGGATTGATGTTCTGCGCCAGCCCCTCGGGATTGGTGTAGGTGATGAGCTCGAAGCCCAGCTCCTTGGCCATGCGGTCCCGGAAGGCGATCATCTCGCGGAACTTCCAGGTGGTGTCGATGTGCATCAGGGGAAAAGGCGGCTTGGACGGGTAGAACGCCTTCACCGCCAGATGCAGCATCACGGCCGAATCCTTGCCGATGGAATAGAGCATCACCGGATTGCGGAACTCGGACGCCACCTCCCGCATGATGAAGATGGATTCGGCCTCCAGACGCTTCAAATGCGTCATGCGCTCAGACGACATCGACCCGCACTCTCCTGCCTGCCCTGCCGGCCCCGGCATGGGCGCCCCTTGTGGGCACCTATTTCACCAGACATAGATGTCTTAAGAGATATAATCCATACAATTTTGATATGTAATTTATTTCACATCAAAATACCGTCGTTTTGGCTTCAGCGGCTGAAGGTGGCCACCAGCTCCACATGGGGGGAGTAGCGGAACTGGTCCACCGGCGTCACGCCGCCGAGCCGCCAGCCGCCATCCACCAGCAGCCGCGCGTCACGGGCGAAGGTGGCGGCGTTGCAGGAGACGTAGACGAGCCGCTCCACCTTGGCCGCGGCCAGCTCGCGGGCCTGGGCCTCGGCGCCCTGGCGGGGCGGGTCGATCACCACCGCGTCGAAGGCGGCCAGCTCCTGGGCCATCAGCGGGCGGCGGAACAGGTCTCGCGCCTCGCCCTTCACCGCCTTGAGGCCCGGCGCGTGGGCAGCCTTCAGGAGGGCGGCGAGGGCCGGCGCGTGGCTTTCGGCAGCAAAGACGCGTCCACGGGCAGCCAGGCGCAGGGCGAACGTGCCCACCCCGGCGAACAGGTCCGCCACATGCTTCGCGCCCTCGGTGGCCGCGAGCACCGCCTGCGACAGCAATTCCTCGCCGGCGCGGGTGGCCTGCAGGAAGGCGGCCGGCGGCAGCTCCACCCGCGCGGTGCCCATGGCCAGCACGGGCGCGACCCGCTGCAGCACGAGCTCCCCATGGCGGGTGAGGCGCGCGAGATTGAAGCGGTCCGCCAGGGCGGCCACGTCCATCAGCAGCGCCGGCGGCAGGGGGCCGGAGCCGCGCACATCCATGTCGAGCCCGGTATCGGTGGCGATCACCTGGAGGTCGAGCGGCTTTTTCAGCGGCGCCAGCACCTCCGCCACCGCGCGGGCGGCGGGCAGCGCCCGGTCCAGGCCCGGCGCCAGCACCGGGCAGGCTTCCAGCGCCACCATGGCGTGCGACTTGCGCTCGGCGAAGCCCACCACCGTGCGCGGGCCATATTGTCGGGCATGGAATATGACGCGCCGGCGCCCGTCGCCATGGGCGTCGATCAGCGGCGCCACCTCGGCGTCCAGGCCCTCGCGCCGCAGCGCCTCCACCACCAGGGTGCGCTTCCACTCGAAATAGGGCTCAAGGCTCCAGTGCTGGAGCAGGCAGCCGCCGCAGCGGCCGAAATGGGCGCAGGCCGGCGCCACGCGATCCGCGCTCGGCTCCAGGATCTCGGCCACGACGAGCCGCTCGCCCTCCAGGGCGCCGCGCACCGTCTCGCCGGGCAGCACATAAGGCATGAAAACGGGGCCGGCCGGCCCTTCGGCCACGCCGTCACCCTGCGCGCCCAGGCGGCGCACCTGAAGATCCACCATCGTCGCCGTCACGGGCGCTCCGCTCCCAGAAGATATTCCACATTGCCGTCGCCGCCGGTGATGGGCGACGGCACGAGCCCTGAAACCCGCCAGCCCAGGCTCGTCACGAAGTCCTCGCTGGCGGTGCAGACCTCCTGCCGCGCCGCCGGATCACGGACGATGCCCTTCTTCAGCGCATCCCGGCCAGCCTCGAACTGCGGCTTCACCAGCGCCACCAGCCGCGCGCGCGGGGCGGCGAAGGCCAGCGCCGCCGGCAGCACCTGCCGCAGCGAGATGAAGCTGACATCCACCACCACCAGGTCCACCGCTCCCGGTACCGCCGCGCGGTCCAGGCTCCGGATGTCGGTTTCCTCCATCAGGGTAATGTCCGGCCGGCCCCTCAGGCTGGCGTGGAACTGCTCGCGCCCCACATCCACGGCGAACACATGGGCGGCGCCCCGGCGCAGCAACACATCCGTGAAGCCGCCGGTGGAGGCGCCCACATCCAGCGCGCGCAGCCCGATGGGATTGATGCCGAAGGCCTTCAGGCCCGCTTCCAGCTTCATGCCCCCGCGCGAGACGAAATCATGGACATCGCGCGCCTCGATGCGGGCATCTTCCGCCACCTCCGCCGCCGGCTTGGTGACGACGGCGCCATCCACCTTCACCAGCCCCGCGGCCAGCGCGGCCTGGGCCCGGGCCCGGCTTTCGAACAGGCCCCGCTCCACCAACAATCGATCAATGCGCATGCCCGGCGCCCTGCTCCAGCCCCGCCCCGACGTATGGCTTTTCCACCTGCGGCCGAGCCTTGCGGCTGCCCCGCGACGCAAAGCCGTAGCTTGCGCCGTCGCGAGCGGATAAAGGCCGTGATATGCCAAGCCCGTTGGGGAAGCAAATTGACCATTGAGTGGCAAGGAAGCGCGATCCGGGACGGTCACGACCGCCGCCGGGGGCGTCGGCGCGCGACGGAACCGGGAACCATGCAGCAGACCAAGCCGAAGCGTGCACCAGCCGAAATCGCCCTGAGCCTCGTTTTTTCCAGCCTCCTGGCCCTCTGGCCGGGTGCGACGGGGGCCTGGGCGGCCACCTCCCACGGGGAAAAGGCCAAGCCCGCCAAGCACAGCGACGCGCCGAAGGATAATCGCGTGTGGCTGATCGCGCGGGCCGATGAAACCATCGTGCTGCGCTTCGGCGCGCCGGGAGCGGCGGACCCGGTCTTCGCCGTGGGGTGCCAGCCCAGTGCAGGCCTGCTGCAGTTCACCGTCGAGGTAAAGTCCGCCAAGATCCATTCGGGCGAAGGGGTGGCGCTTTCCCTGTCCGCCGGCAAGCGCCGGCTGGAGCTCGCCGCCTCCACCTTTCGCGGCGCCAGCGACGGGCTGGTGGTGGCGGAAGCGGCCGTGAGCTTCGACGAGCGCGTGCTCGACCTGCTCGCCGACGGGGACACCCTGACGGTGCGCGCGCCGGGCGCCACCGCCAGCTTCCCGCTGGCCGGAGCCAAGATGAAGCTGGCCGATTTCCGCCGCGCCTGCCAGCCCCGGCGGTAGCCCGCAGCGCCTGGAGACGGGGCGTTAAGGCTCGCGCACGGACAGCGCGCGCGAGCCCCTTCAACTTCCCGTGACAGGCAGTATGATCCGCGCCGGATCAACTGGAACACGACCATGCTCCGCCCGCTCGTCCTCCTGCCCCTCATGTCCGTTGCCGCCACGGCGGCGCTCACGCTGCCGGCCACGGCTCAGCAGAAGATGTCGTGGCACCTCCAGCAGACCGAGGAGAGCGCCGCGCTCGTCTTCGGCGTGCCGGAGACCGACGAGGTGATGCTGTTCTTCCTCTGCAAGCCCGGCTCGGACAGCGTGACCGCGCAAAGCCAGATCGGCTCCGAGGGCCTGGAGCGGGAGGCCGCCGCACGGCTCATCCTGTCCACCGGCAGCGTCAAGAAGACGCTCAACGGCAAGGCCGTGGGCAATGAGGAGAACAATGCCGTGGACGTGGAAGCGCCCACCAAGCTCGCCGACGTCAAGGCGCTCCTGAAGGGCGGCTCCTCCCTCACCGTCGAGGTGAAGGGGATGAAGCAGAAGATCAGCCTTTCCGGCGCCGGCGAGGCCCTCACCGCCTTCGAGGCCGCCTGCAAGCCCAAGAATTGAAGCCGGACATGACCGAGGGCGGACAAGACTGACGCCCCGAGCGGCCAGTCACCGCCCCCTCTCGGGCGCGCCATGGCGGTGCCCGCGGCGCCGCCGCTTCCGTGCGGCACCACATCGCCCGCGCGGATCCGAGCCCCACGGCTATGGCGCGCGGGACTGGGCAGTCCTCCGCTCACGGAAGCGGAGAAATCCTTTAGCGTCTTGACTTAAAGCACTTTCCTCAGGCGAACCGGGAGCCTCTTCGCTTGAAGACGCTCCCGCCCCGCGCGCAGCCCCCGGCCTCAGGCCGCGGCCACCTGTTTCAGGAAGCCGTCGATCTCGGTGTCGAGGCGCGTTGTCGCCGCTCCCACCGAGTGCGAGGCATCCTGCACGCGGGTCGCCGAGGCACTGGTGCCGGCCACCGCGATGTTCAGGCCGCCGATATCCGCCGCCACCTGGCTGGTACCGGCCGCAGCGCTCTCGATATTCGAGCTGATCTCCGTGGTGGCTACGGTCTGTTCCTCAATGGCGCCGGCGATGGCGGTGGCATAGTGCTCCACCTCTTCCATCAGGCTCACGATGGCCCGGATGGCATCCACCGCCTCCGCCGTCTCGGTCTGGACCGAGGAGATGTGCTGCGCGATGTCATGGGTGGCCCGCGCGGTCTGCTCCGCAAGGTCCTTCACTTCCGCCGCCACCACGGCGAACCCGCGCCCCGCCTCGCCGGCGCGCGCGGCCTCTATGGTGGCGTTCAAGGCCAGCAGGTTGGTCTGCTGCGCGATGGCCTCGATCAGCCCCACCACCTCACCGATGCGGGAGACGGCCTCCGCCAGGCCGGCAATCTTGGTATTGGCAACGCCCGCCCCTTCGGTGGCCTTGCCCACCATCTGCTCGGTCCGGGCGATCTGCTGGGCGATCTCGGAGATGGAGGCGCTCAGCTCTTCCGCCGCGCCAGCCACGGCCTGCACATTGCCCGACGCGCTCTGCGAGGTCTGAAGCGCCGACGCGGAGTCGCGCTGGCTCGTCTCGGCCGCTCCGATCAGCGCGCCGGACACGGTATCGAGCTCGCGCATGGCACCGTTGACATCATTGATCACGGTGTTTGCCGTCTGGCGGAAGCCCTGGATCAACGCGTCGATCCGGGCCTGGCGGGCCATGCGGGCCTCGTTCGCCTGCTGGGCGGCGGCCTCGTGCTCCCTGCGCGCGATGGCATTGAGGCGGAACACGTCCACCGCCCGCGCCATCTCGCCGATCTCGTCCTTGCGGTCCATGTCCTCCACCGCGATCGAGGTGTCGTCGCTGGCCAGAAGACGCATCTTCTCGGTCATGCGGTGGATCGGGCGCGCCAGGGCGCCGGCACCGAAGAACACCAGCACCAGGATAAGGGCCAGCGTCACCACCGCCGTCAGCAGCAGCTTGTTCCGCGTGTCCGTAACGGTGGCGAACAAGGTGGCCTCCGGCACGCTCATCACCAGCACCCAGCGCTCATTGACCCCTGACAGCGTGACCGGCGCCGCCATCAGCGACCATGTGCCCGCCGCGTCCTCCCGCTGCCCGGTCGCGGTCTCGCCCCGCTTGGCGGCATCGAGCAGCGCCCTGAGCGACGGGTCCGTGACCGGCTTGCCGAGGAGCTTGGGATCGTTGTTGGCGATCCACAGGTCATTCGTGCCCACCAGCGCCACCCGGCCGTCGCCGAAAGGCCGCAGCGTCTGCACGAAACGGGTGATGCCGGTCAGCGGCAGATCGGTGGTGACGATGCCGATGGGCTTGCCGTTGCGGCGCACCACCACGCTGCTGGTGGTCATCAGCCGGTTTTCGCCGTTCACGGGATATTCGTAAGGCGGGGTGACCAGGGCCCGGTTCTCGCGCACCGGCCGGTCATACCAGTTCTCGGTGCCGGCCTCCTTGGTCATGACGAGCTTTTCGACATCCACGGAGCCGTCGGGCTTATGGAAGAAATAGGGCACGAAGCGCCCGGCCGCGTCAGAGTAGGGGTGGGAGACGAAATCGGCGTCCCGGCCTTCCAGCCCATTGGGTTCGAAGGCCAGCGTCATGCCCACCAATTGGGGATTTTCGCGCACCATGCGCAGCATCAGGCCGCCGAGCGCGTCCCGATCCACCATGTTCGCCTCAAGCAGCCCCTCCACCGCCAGCGCGCCCGATTGCGCGATGGTGATGGAACGGGACATCTGCGCGGCAATGGTCTGCTCATATTGGCCAAGCAGCGCCTCGGCGCGTGCCTCCGCGTCCCGCGTGGCGGCCCGGGCCGACACCCACAGGCTGACGCCCGCCACCACCAGCATGGACAGGATGCTCAACGCACCCGCAGCAAGGACGAGTTTCGTCCGGATGCCCAGATCGGCCAAACGCATGATACACTCCCCGCCCACCATAGTCACTTACGGGATACTTCTAGCTGTACCCAATGACCACGGATTGACAGCGAGTCGCAATCCTATGCGGAATAAAATACCTTCGGCAATTCGGAGACTTAGGCCGGATCGCCGAGCCCGCCCGCCGTTTCGATAAAGCGCGCCACGGCCTCCACCCCGCTGCCATTGCGGATGGCGGAGAAGACGTAAGGGCGCCCGGCGCGCATGCGGATGGTGTCGTCTTCCATCACCTTGAGGTCGGCGCCCACCAGCGGCGCGAGGTCGGTCTTGTTCACCACCAGCAGGTCCGAGCGGGTGATGCCGGGCCCGCCCTTGCGCGGGATCTTCTCACCACCCGCCACGTCGATCACATAAATGGTGATGTCGGCCAGCTCCGGGGAAAAAGTGGCGGCCAGGTTGTCCCCGCCGGATTCGATCAGCACCACGTCGAGCGCCGGAAACTTCGCCTGCATGTCGGCCACCGCCCGCAGGTTGATGGAGGCATCCTCGCGAATGGCCGTGTGCGGGCAGCCGCCGGTTTCCACCCCCAGGATGCGCTCGGGCGGCAGGGCGCCGGCCACCGTGAGCAGGCGCGCATCCTCCTTGGTGTAGATGTCGTTGGTGATGGCGCAGACGTCGTAGCGGTCGCGGAAGGCCTTGCAGAGGGCCTCCATGAGCGCCGTCTTGCCCGAGCCGACGGGCCCGCCGATGCCGACGCGCAGGGGAGATTTGCTGGAGCTCATGAGCGGAACAGCCTCGTATATTGGGTTTCGTGGCGAAAGCTGCCGAGATCGGCGCGAAAGGTGGCGCTGCCGATCTCATCCAGCGTGAGCGCGGGCGCCTCCGCCGCGAGCGCGCGGGCGTGGGGCGCCAGGGCCGCCACCACCCTCGTGCCCGCCGTCTGGCCAATGGGGGCAAGGCGCACGGCGGCCGAGACGAGATTTTGCGCCACGCCGAGAAGGAAGGCTTCCAGCACCGGTGCGAGCGCCATGCCATGGGCCGCGCCGGCGAGCCCCAGCGCCACCGCATAGGCGGCCTCCGGCACCAGCAGCGGGGCGAATTCGGCCAGGCGCGGCGCGGGCCACGCGGCGCTCACCGCATCGAGGAAGGAGCGGCCCTGCTGGCAGCCCTCCAGCCGCAGCTCGGCGGAGGGCGCGAGCGCCACGGCCAGGTCATTCACATCCCGCAGCGCGTGCCCGTTGCCCGCGTGAGCGGCAGCATAAGCGTGAGCGAGAAGGATGGCATCGGTGCGCGCGAAGCCGTGGGCGAACACGTCTTCCAGCCACGACAGCAGCTGCGCGGGGGTCTCGACGTCGCCGGCCTCCACCGCCCATTCGAGGGCGTGGGAATAGGCATAGGCCCCCACCGGAAAGGCCGGCGAGAGCCACGCGAACAGCGGCAGCAGGCCAAGCGTCACGCCCCCGCCGGGTGGGGGCTCGCCGGCCGCATCCCCCACCGCGCCGGCACGCGATACGGAATGCGCAAGGGAAGCCGGCTCATTGGGTGGCTCCACCGCCGTCGCAACGCTGAGGCCGGCGGCCGATGGCCCGTTCGTGACCGCGATATCAGCCATGCCGGTGGCTGTGGCCCGCGCCGTGATCATGGGCATGCTCACCAGCCTGGGGCTGCGAGCTTTCATGCCCGTGGCCGTGGTGCTCGTGGCCATGGTGCCCGTGGGCATCCTCGTGGGTGTGCGCATGGTCGTGATCATGGGCATGATCGTGCCCACAGCCCGGTCCATGGACATGGCCTTCGTGTTCATGCTCGTGAGCGTGGTGCTCATGATCATGCCCGCAGCCGGGGCCGTGGACGTGCTCCTCCCCATGCGCATGAGCGTGCTCGTGGTGGGCATGGCCATCATGATCGTGGTCGTGATGGCCGCCATGGGCGGCGGCGGCCTCGTAGGCGCCCTTTTCGGGTCGGAAGGGGCGCTCCACCACGGCGGTGGCGGCGCCCAGGCCCCGCACCATCTCCATCAGCACATGATCGTCCGCGAAATAGATGGCGTCCTCGGTGAGCTCGGCGGGCACGTGCCGGTTGCCCAGGTGCCACGCCACCTTCATGAGCCGCAGGGGGCTCGCCGTGCGCACCTCGATCAGCCGCTCGGGCGCGGCCTTGATGCGCACCAGGCGGCCATCCTCGAGCTTCACCGCGTCGCCATCGTCGAGCACGGCGGCCTTGTCGAGGTCGAGCAGGAAGGCAAGCCCTCCATCGGCGGTGAAGGCGAAGCGGCGGCGGTGCCGGGCCTGATGGTCGAGGGTCAGCTCATCGGCAACCCGCTCGGTGCGGACGGCGGGGCGGCGGACAATGGTGGTGGCGCGGATCATCTCATCCTCCGGGATCATCTCCCGATCTCAATCTACAGCATTCCCGCCGGAAGCCCGGCGTGGACGGCGTCAGAACAGGAAGTAACGCTGAGCCATGGGCAGGCTTTCCGCCGGCTCGCACACCAGCAACTCGCCATCGGCGCGCACATCGTAGGTTTCCGGGTCCACCTCGATGACCGGGGTAGCGTCGTTGTTCACCATGCTCTTCTTGGAGATGCCGGAGCGGGTGTTCTCCACCGCCACCAGCTCCTTGGAAACCGCAAGACGCGTCGCCAGCCCATCCTCCAGCGCCGCCTTGGACACGAAGGTGAGGGAGGTGTGGGCCAGCGCCCGCCCGAAGGCGCCGAACATGGGCCGGTAGTGCACCGGCTGCGGCGTGGGGATGGAGGCGTTGGGGTCGCCCATCTGCGCCATGGCGATGGCCCCGCCCTTGATGACGAGATCGGGCTTCACGCCGAAAAAGGCCGGGGTCCACAGCACCAGATCCGCCAGCTTGCCCGCCTCCACCGAGCCGATCTGGCGCGACATGCCGTGGGCGATGGCGGGATTGATGGTGTATTTGGCGATGTAGCGGCGCGCGCGCAGATTGTCGCTGGTGGTCTCGCCGGGCAAGTGGCCGCGCTGGCGCTTCATCTTGTCCGCCGTCTGCCAGGTGCGGATGATGACCTCGCCCACCCGGCCCATGGCCTGGCTGTCCGAGCTCATCATGGAAAGCGCGCCGAGATCGTGCAGGATGTCCTCCGCCGCAATGGTCTCCTTGCGGATGCGGCTTTCGGCGAAGGCGAGATCCTCCGCGATCTCCGGGTCGAGGTGATGGCACACCATGAGCATGTCGAGATGCTCGTCGATGGTGTTGCGGGTGTAGGGCCGGGTCGGATTGGTGGACGAGGGCAGCACGTTCGGCAGGCCCGCCACCTTGATGATGTCCGGCGCATGGCCGCCGCCCGCCCCTTCCGTGTGGAAAGCGTGGATGGTGCGGCCCTTGAAGGCGGCGATGGTGTCTTCCACGAAGCCCGATTCGTTCAGCGTGTCGGTGTGGATCATCACCTGCACGTCGAGGGCATCGGCCACCGAGAGGCAGCAGTCGATGGCCGCCGGGGTCGTGCCCCAATCCTCATGCAGCTTCAGCGCCGCCGCGCCCGCAAGCACCATCTCTTCCAGCGCGGCGGGGCGGGATGCGTTGCCCTTGCCGGCGAAGGCGAGGTTCATGGGAAAAGCGTCGGCCGCCTCGATCATGCGGGCGATATGCCAGGGGCCCGGCGTGCAGGTGGTGGCGTAGGTGCCGGTGGCCGGGCCGGTGCCGCCGCCCAGCATGGTGGTGATGCCGGAGGACAGCGCTTCCTCAATCTGCTGCGGGCAGATGAAGTGAATATGGCTGTCGAAGCCGCCGGCTGTGAGGATCTTGCCCTCGCCCGCGATGATTTCGGTGCCGGGGCCGATGATGATGTCGACGCCATCCTGAGTATCGGGATTGCCGGCCTTGCCGATCTTCGCGATGCGCCCATTCTTCAGGCCCACATCGGCCTTCACCACCCCCCAATGGTCGAGGATGACGGCATTGGTGATGACCGTATCCATGGCGCCATCGGCATTGGCCACCTGGGACTGGCCCATGCCGTCGCGGATCACCTTGCCGCCGCCGAACTTCACCTCCTCCCCATACCGGGTGAAGTCCTTCTCCACCTCGATGAAAAGGGAGGTGTCGGCGAGCCGCACCTTGTCGCCCACCGTGGGGCCGAACATGTGGGCATAAGCGGAGCGGGGCATTCTGGCGGACATATCCGGCTCCTCAGTGGCTCGCGCCGTCGTGCTCGACAGGGGTCAGGCTCTTTACGTCCACGCCGTCGAGGCAGCGGGCATTGATGGCCACCATGGCGGTGCCGTCCGGCGCCGCGCCGCGCGAAAAGGACTGGATGCCGCAGGTGGAGCAGAACAGGTGGTGGATCTTGCGGGTATTGAACAGGTATTCGGTAGTCGCCCCCTCACCGGACACGAGCTTGAACGCGCTTTCGGGCGCGAACGTCAGGATCGCGCCCAGCTTGCGGCAGCGCGAGCAATTGCAGGTCACGGTGTGGTCGAGGTCCGCATCCACCTCATAGCGCACGGCGCCGCACTGGCAGCCGCCGAAATAATGCTGAACCGCCATCTCAAAGATCCCCCATCACCTGACCCCGGAAGCCCTGCACCTTGCGCGCGCCGCCGAACGGCACCAGCCGCACCTCCCGCGTAGCACCGGGCTCGAAGCGCACCGCCGTGCCGGGGGCGATGTCCAGCCGCATGCCGCGCGCCTTCTCCCGCTCGAACGACAAGGCCGGGTTGGTCTCATAAAAGTGGTAGTGGCTGCCCACCTGGATGGGCCGGTCGCCCGTATTGGCGACCGTGAGCGTCACCGTCTCGGCGCCCTCGTTGAAGACGATATCGCCCGGCCGCGCCGCGATCTCCCCCGGCACCAGCTCAGAGGGCGCCCCGCGGATGGGGTGGTGCACGGTGACGAGCTTGGTGCCGTCGGGAAAGGTCGCCTCCACCTGGATGTCGTGGATCATGTCGGCGATGCCATCCATCACCTGGTCGGTGGTGAGCACGCGGGCGCCTTCATCCATCAGCTCGGCCACGGTGCGGCCGTCGCGGGCGCCCTCCACCACGAAGTCGGTGATGAGCGCCACCGCCTCCGGATGGTTCAGCTTCACCCCGCGGGCGAGGCGCTTGCGGGCCACTTCGGCGGCCATGGCGATGAACAGCTTGTCCTTTTCGCGCGGCGTCAGCAGCACGGCTCTTCTCCCTGTCCTGGCGATTCCACCCGCTCCCCCCGGTCTTCGACCGGTGCCGAATGGGCCCGCTCAAACGCCGCGCGGGCTCGGCCAATGGCCCGTGCGTCACACTCACACGCCTTTGGCATCACGTGGCCCACACCCGGGGCAGCGGCCGGCCCCGGAAGCCTATCAGAAACGAGCCGGCCGCACGGCGCAATGTGGCGCTGTCGGCGGCCAGCCAGCGCACCGCCAGAAGGCCGTTCCAGGCGCTCGCCCCGAATTCGCAAGGTCCGCCCGGCTCGGCGGCGGCCAGCAGGGCGCGCGCATCCTCAAGGCGCCCCTCGGCATCGGGAGCGACGTAAAGCAGGGTGCCGAACGCCCGGTGGCCCGCCGCCACCGCCGGCCGCGCCAGCAGCGCGCCGAGCGGGCCGGAGAGGCGCAGCGCATCAGCAAAGGCAAGGCGCCCATCTCGGCGCACCCGCCAATGGTCCTCCAGATGCCCATCCCCCATCTCGTCCCCATGGGCAAGGCGGCCCAGCACCAGTGCCTCGAAGGAGAGGAAGCGGGCATCGGCAGCAAGGTCCACCTCGTAGCGCCGCCGCAGCCGGGCGCGGTCGAACAGGATGGTTTCCTGGGGCAGCCATTCCAGATGCGCGCCCGCCTGCGCCCTCAGCACCACGTCGATCTCGGCCAGCGGGCCGTCGGAGCGGTAGACCTTCTCGGCGGCGGGCGTGGTGAGGGTGAGATGGGCCCCGGCCTCCGCCCGCGCGGAAATGCGGAAGAGGTCGCCACAGGCGACGCCGCCGGCGGTGTTCACCACCACCGCTTCCACCCCCTCGCTGCCGCGCGGCAGGCGGGCGCGCAGATTACCCGCCTCCGCCAGGTCCTTCAGGCGCGAAACGCCGCCGAACAGCGCCGCCGCCACATGCACCCGCCCCTCGCTGCGCTGGCGGCGCGGCGCCGGCGTCTGCGCAGGCAAGGTCACCCCAGATGGCCGGGTCACTTCAGATCGCCATGAGGCGGCGCACGTCGTCCCCATCAAGTCCGCTCCTGTCGCCGGAAGCCAGCACCTCGCCGCGATCCATCAGAATGAAGCTGTCGGCCAGTTCCTGGGCGAACTCGAAATACTGCTCCACCAGCACGATGGCCATATCCCCCTTGTCGCGCAGATAGGAGATGGCCCGGCCGATATCCTTGATGATGGACGGCTGGATGCCTTCGGTGGGCTCGTCCAGCAAGAGCAGGCGCGGGCGGGTGACCAGCGCGCGGCCAATGGCGAGCTGCTGCTGCTGTCCACCGGAAAGGTCGCCGCCGCGCCGCTTCAGCATGGAATTCAGCACCGGGAACAGCTCGAACACCTCATCGGGCACGAACTTGTCCCGCGCGGCAAGGCGCGCATAGCCGGTCTCCAGATTCTCCTTCACGGAGAGAAGCGGAAACACCTCACGCCCCTGGGGCACGAAGCCGATGCCGCGCGCGGCGCGATCGGGCGTGGAGAGCTTGGAGATCTCCTCGCCCTCCAGCGTGATGGAGCCGCCGGCAATGGGCCGCTGCCCCATGATGGCGCGCAGGAGCGAGGTCTTGCCCACCCCGTTGCGCCCGAGCACGCAGGTGACCTTGCCGGCCTCCGCCGTGAGCGAGACGTTCTTCAGCGTGTAGGCGGCGCCGTAATAGAGGTCGAGGTTGTCCACCTTCAGCATGGCCCCTCACCTCCCCAGATAGACTTCGATGACGCGCTCGTCGGCGCTCACCTGGTCGAGCGGTCCCTCGGCCAGGACGGAGCCTTCGTGCAGCACGGTCACCTTCACGTCGAGGTCGCGCACGAACTGCATGTCGTGCTCCACCACCACCACCGAGCGGGTCTTGGCGATCTCCCGCAGCAGCACCGCCGTGTCGGCCGTCTCCTGGTCGGTCATGCCGGCGGCGGGCTCGTCCACCAGCAGCAAACGCGGCTCCTGTGCCAGCAGCATGCCGATTTCCAGCCACTGCTTCTGCCCGTGGGAGAGATCGCCCGCGCGGCGGAAGCGATGGTCCTGAAGCCGCACCCGCTCCAGAAGCTCGTCCACCCGCGCCTTCTCATAGGCGGTGCGATGCCAGCGGATATTGGCGAAGGCGCGCCGGTCCGCCTTCACGGCGAGCAGGATATTGTCCTCCACCGTGTGCATGTCGAACACGGTGGGGGTCTGGAACTTGCGGCCGATGCCGAGCTCGGCGATGGCGGCTTCGTCCAGGGTCGTCAGATCATGAACGCCGGCGAACAAAGCCGTGCCCGTGTTGGGCCGGGTCTTGCCGGTGATGACATCCATCATGGTGGTCTTACCCGCGCCATTGGGGCCGATGATGGCGCGCATCTCCTTGTCGCCGATCACCAGCGACAGGGCATTGAGCGCCCGGAAGCCGTCGAAGGACACGGTGATGGCGTCGAGATAGAGCAGCGCCGAGGTCACGGCCAAAGGGTCGCGCACGGGCCGCTCGGCCGCGAACAGCGCGTCGTCCGCCTCCAGCGAGAGCGCGCCGGGGGATTTCACCACCTCCGGCGGCGGGCCGGCCAGGGTGCCGGGCAAGGGCGCGCCAGCCAGGGTCTTGGCGGCGAGGGGGCGGGCATTGAGAGGGGTGAGGCTCATGATGCTCACTCCGCCGGGGCGGCCGCGGGGGCCGCCGGTTTCTTGAGTCGCTCGGAGATCTGGGACCCCAGGCCCAGCACCCCCTTGGGCAGAAACAGGGTAACCACCACGAACAGGGCGCCGAGGGCAAACAGCCACGCCTCCGGCAGCACGCCGGTGAACCAGGTCTTGCCCGCATTCACGATGAGCGCGCCGAGCGCCGCGCCCACCAGGGTGCCGCGTCCGCCCACCGCCACCCAGATCACCATCTCGATGGACTGGGAGGGCGCGAACTCGCTGGGATTGATAATGCCCACCTGCGGCACGTAAAGCGCCCCCGCCACCCCGGCCAGCATGGCCGAAAGGGTCCAGGCGAGCAGCTTGTAGTTCTCCACCCGGTAGCCGAGGAACCGTGTGCGGCTTTCCGCGTCGCGCACCGCCACCAGCACCTTGCCGTATTTGGAGGTGACGAGCGCCCGGCAGATGAGATAGCCCGCCGCCAGCGCCAGGGCGGAGGCCACGAACAGCGCCAGCCGAGTTTCACTCGCCTGCACGGAAAAGCCCAGGATATCCTTGAAATCCGTGAGGCCATTGTTTCCGCCGAAGCCCATGTCATTGCGGAAGAAGGCGAGCATCAGCGCGAACGTCATGGCCTGGGTGATGATGGAGAGATAGACCCCCGTCACCCGCGAGCGGAACGCGAACCAGCCGAACACGAAGGCCAGCACCCCCGGCACCACCAGCACCATGAGCGCGGCGAAGGGGAACCAGTCGAAACCGTGCCAGAACCAGGGCAGTTCCTTATAGTTCAGGAACACCATGAAGTCCGGCAACACCGGGTTTCCATAGACCCCGCGCGGGCCGATCTGGCGCATGAGATACATGCCCATGGCATAGCCGCCCAAGGCGAAGAAGGCGCCATGGCCGAGCGAGAGCACCCCGCAATAGCCCCACACCAAGTCCACCGCGACGGCCAGCAGCGCGTAGCAGAGATACTTACCGATGAGCGGGATCATGTAATCGGGCACATGCAGCGGATTGGAGGGCGGCAGCAGCAGGTTCGAGGCCGGCACCAGCACCGCCGCCGCCAGAACGAGGAAGAGGAAGATGCCGCCGGTGCGGTCGATGATGCCCCTCATGATTCCACCGCCCGGCCCTTGAGCGCGAACAGGCCGCGCGGGCGCTTCTGAATGAACAGGATGATGGCGACGAGCAGCAGGATCTTGCCCAGCACCGCGCCGGCGAACGGCTCCAGCAGCTTGTTGGCCACTCCCAAAGTGAAGGCGCCCACCAGCGTGCCCCAAAGATTCCCCACCCCGCCGAACACCACCACCATGAAGCTGTCGATGATGTAGCCCTGTCCCAGGTTCGGGCTCACATTGTCGATCTGCGAGAGCGCCACCCCGGCAATGCCGGCAATGCCGGAGCCCAGCCCGAAGGTGAGCGCGTCGATGCGCCCGGTGCGGATGCCCATGGCCGCCGCCATGCGCCGGTTCTGCGTCACCGCCCGCACATAAAGGCCAAGGGAGGTGCGCTTCAGCACCATGAGCAGGGCGAAGAAGACGAGCAGCGAAAAGACGATGATCCACAGCCGGTTATAGGTGATGGACATCTGCCCCACCTGGAACGCCCCGGACATCCAGGAGGGCGCGCCCACCTCCTGGTTGGTGGGCCCGAAGAGCGAGCGCACCGCCTGCTGCAGGATCAGCGACACGCCCCAGGTGGCCAGCAGCGTTTCCAGCGGCCGGCCATATAGGAAGCGGATCACCGTGCGCTCGATGAGGATGCCCACCAGCCCGGTGAACATGAAGGCGAGCGGCAAGGCGATGGCGAGCGACCAGTCGAACAGCCAGGGCGCCGAGGTGCGGATGACCTCCTGCACCAGAAAGGTGGTGTAGGCTCCAAGCATCACCATCTCGCCATGGGCCATGTTGATGACCCCCATCACGCCGAAGGTGATGGCAAGGCCGATGGCCGCCAGCAGCAGCACCGAGCCCAGAGAGAGGCCATACCAGACGTTCTGCGCCACCTCCCAGAATTTGAGATCGCGCTCGATGGCGGCGATGCCTTCCGCAGCCGCGGCCTTCACGGCGGGCGGAGCGCTCGCCGGCACGGTGCGCAGCAGGCCGAGCGCCTCCTGGTCGCCACGGGCAGCGATGAGCTTCACGGCAGCCATCTGCTCCGCCTCCGGCGCATCCGCCTTGCCGATGAGGATGGCCGCGCGCGCCTCAGCCAGCGCCGCTTTCACATCCGCCACCTTCTCCTGCGCCAGGGCGGCATCGAGGGTGGGAAGGGCCGCCGCATCGCGCGACTTGAACACCGCCGCCGCCGCATCGCGCCTCTTGGCCGGATCGGCATCGAGCAGGGAAAGCGCGCCCGCCGCCGCCTCAATGGCGCGGCGCACCCGGTTATTGGCCCGCACGGCGGACAGATCGGCCGGCGCCCCGCTTGCCTTGGCGCCGGTCGCGGCGTCCTGAAGGCTGCCATCCGCGAGACGGATATAGACCGCCTTGGTGGCGGGATCGTAGAGCAACCGGCCATCGGCCAAGGCGCTCACGATAGCGGCGGCCTGGGGACTGCCGGTGGTGGACAGCTCGGCCAGGGCCTCGGCCGTCTGGGCATAGCTGTCATTGGCGAATTTCGCGACGGTTGGGGCAAGCTCCGTGGGGGCAAGGTCCGGCGCCGTCTGCGCCTGGGCTGGCGCCAAGGTCGGCGCGAGGGCCGCCAGGCCCAACAGCAGGAGCCCGGCCAGGGCCAGCGCACGCCCTGCGGCCACGGCCTTCTTCATACAAACGCGGAAGCTCACGAAGGAGGCGCGTGCCGCCGCCCCCGCGAGGCGGGACGCAGCGATGCCCCCTTGCGCCCACCCGTCCCCGGCGCCGCGCCTCCTGCGCCGCCAATGCCGAAAGGTGAGGCAGCTCCGGGAAAGGGGGATTGGTCTGCGCATGGGCGTCTCATCCAGAGCTGAAGGCGTGTGGCGGAACCGGAGCCGACCCCGGCGGCAAGGCCCGGACCGCGCGGCGCCCCAGGGCTGCGGACTTCGGCCCCTTCATCCCGACCCCACCCCGCGCGACGGGCCGTGGCGTCGCTGCGGGGCGGAGGGATGCGGCCCGATGGCCGGCAAGCGCCCTCTCCCCGGGCTGGGGGGAGAGGGCCGGGTGTGAGGCCCTTCCGCGCGGCCGAGAGCTTTGCTTTGCAGAAGAACCCCTCGCCTCCACCATGCCCGCCCCCACCGGGAGGCGGACCGGGATCACCCGAGGCGAATTCGGCGGACGGGAAGCCCCGCCCGACACACCAGCGTGATGGCCGCCCTTACTTGGCGGGCGCCGCGGAACCCAGGCACACGTTTTTCACGGTGTCGTAGTTGCCGCAATTATACTTCACCCAATCGGCAACCAGATTCTTGGACCCCTCAAGATAGCGCGACCACGCCTCACCAGGGATCAGATCCTTGGTCTTCCACACCACGTCGAACTGGCCATCGCCCTCGATCTCGCCGATGAAGACGGGCTTGGTGATGTGGTGGTTGGGCAGCATCTCCGCGATGCCGCCGGTGAGGTTAGCCTGCTTGATGCCGGGAAGGGCGGCAATCACCTTGTCCGGATCGGTCGTGCCGGCCTTCTCCACCGCCTTCACCCACATGTTGAAGCCGATATAGCTCGCCTCCATGGGATCATTGGTCACGCGCTTGGGATCCTTGGTGAAGGCGTGCCACTTGGCGATGAAGTCCTTGTTCTCCGGCGTGTCGATGGACATGAAGTAGTTCCAGGCCGCCAGGTGACCCACCAGCGGCTTGGTGTCGATGCCGGCCAGCTCTTCCTCACCCACAGAGAAGGCCACAACCGGAATGTCGGTCGCCTTCACGCCCTGGTTCGCAAGCTCCTTGTAGAAGGGCACATTGGCGTCGCCATTGATGGTGGAGACCACCGCCGTCTTCTTGCCCTGCGAGCCAAACTTCTTGATATCCGCCACGATGGTCTGCCAATCGGCATGGCCGAACGGCGTGTAATTGATCATAATGTCCTCGTCCTTCACCCCACGGGACTTGAGGTAGGCTTCGAGGATCTTGTTGGTGGTGCGGGGATAGACATAATCGGTACCGGCCAGCACCCAGCGCTTCACACCTTCTTCCTCGGCCAGGTAGTCCACCGCCGGAATGGCCTGCTGGTTGGGCGCGGCGCCAGTGTAGAACACGTTTCGCTCGCTCTCCTCGCCCTCATACTGCACGGGGTAGAAGAGGATGTTGTTCAATTCCTTGAACACCGGCAGCACCGACTTGCGCGAAACCGAGGTCCAGCAGCCGAACACGGCCGAAACCTTGTCCTTGGTGATGAGCTCGCGCGCCTTTTCGGCGAACAGCGGCCAGTTGGAGGCCGGGTCCACCACCACCGGCTCGAGCTTCTTGCCGAGCACGCCGCCCTTCTTGTTCTGCTCCTCGATGAGCATGAGCATCACGTCCTTCAGCGTGGTCTCGCTGATGGCCATGGTGCCGGAGAGGGAATGCAGGATGCCCACCTTGATGGTGTCCTCGGCGCGCGCTGCGCCCATGGAGCCGGCCAACGCGCCGGCGGTGGCCCCCGCGAGCGCCGTGGCGGCGGCGAGCCGCTTCAATCCCGTCGTCGCTCTCTTGAACAAACGGAGCATTGCCCTCTCCCTTTCGCTGATGCCGCGCCCGCCGGAGCACCCCGGCCGCGCGAACGGGCGGCTCAGGGACAGCAAAGCCTATGCCAAAGGCATGGGAGACCTGCGAAGACTTGGGAACGCGGAGGGTTTTCGGCCTACCCCCTCACCCTGCCGCCCGCAGGATCATAATGCTACCTATTTACTGCCCATAGATAAGGCATAAGCATAATTATTATGCAGCCCATACGGGCCCCAGCCGGCGAATGCCGCACCGAAAGGCAAGGCCGCGCGGCTTCCTCGTTATTTCAAAGGCAAAGCCCCCTCAGCGCCGCTGCGGAACCGGTGACAAGGGCACTTGACGCGCGCCGCGCGCCGGCTTTCCGTGCCCCCGCACAGCTGAGAAGGAGAGAAGCGGTGGACGATCTGATCGCGGGCTACAAGCGCTTCCGTGAAATCGCCTGGCCAGAGCGCAAGCAGGTGTTCGAGCAGCTCGCGGCCAAGGGCCAGAAGCCGGAGACCCTGGTCATCGCCTGTTCCGACAGCCGCGTCGACCCTCAGATGATCTTCAATGCCGGCCCCGGCGAGATGTTCATCGTCCGCAACGTCGCGAATCTGGTGCCGCCCTACCAGCCCGACGCGAACTATCACGGCACCTCGGCCGCCATCGAGTTCGCGGTGCGCGTGCTGAAGGTGAAGCATGTGGTGGTGATGGGCCACGCCCAGTGCGGCGGCGTCCACGCTTTGCTGGAGGGCGCCCCGCCCGAGGCCCAGGACTTCGTGACCGAGTGGATGAAGATCGCCGAGCCGGCCCGCCTCATGGCGGTGGATGCCAACCTGCCCGCGACCGAGCGCGCGCGCTTCTGCGAACAGTGCTGCGTCAAGCTCTCGCTCTCGAACCTCGGCTCGTTCCCATGGGTGAAGGATCGCGTCGCGGCCGGGGACCTGCAACTGCACGGCGCCTATTTCGGCGTCGCCACCGGCCGCCTGGAAGTGCTCGACAAGGAAGGAAGCTTCCAGGCCGTGTGACGCTTCGGGAGCGGTGATTTGATACTGTCATGAACGGCAGTTTAGACATCGACAGGCGCCTCCCGTCGCGACTGTGACGCTGCGGGAGGCTTTCGGTTC
Source organism: Xanthobacter sp. NM-59 (assembly GCF_021401125.1). GTDB lineage: Bacteria > Pseudomonadota > Alphaproteobacteria > Rhizobiales > Xanthobacteraceae > Xanthobacter. The sequence goes on along the minus strand of NZ_JACBFQ010000004.1, from coordinate 125,939 downwards.
ACAGGCGGGCTCCCGAACCCGCAGCGTCCGGCGTTCCGGTGGGAGATTTGGGGATGAACGTGGGCAAGATCAACGCCGATGCCATGGCGGGAACCGCCTCGAACGCTCTGGTGGGGCGGCTCGGCCACGAGCACGTCGCCGACATTGTGGAATACCTGAACGCCAAGACGGCGCAGGAAGCCACCGACGTCGTTTCCGCCATGCCCCTGCCGTGGGCGGTGGAAGTGCTGGACCAGCCGGAATTCCACGATGCCTGCGAGGTCATCGAGGCGCTGCCCCAGGACAAGGCGGTGGCGATCCTGGAAGGCATGGCCGCCGACCGCGCGGCCGACGTGCTGCGCTGGGTGGAGGACGAGGCCCGCGCCCGCCTGCGCAACGCCCTCAACACCGAATCCCGCACTGCCATCGACCACCTTCTGACCTATCCCGAAGGAACCGCCGGATCGCTGATGACCACCGAGTTCGTCTCGGTGCCGGCCGACTGGACGGTGCAGCAGACCCTCGACCATGTGCGCGCGGTGGAAGGCAGCCGCGAGACCATCTACGCCATCTATGTGCTGGACCCGGCCACCCGCCGGCTGATGAACACGGTGACCCTGCGCCGCCTGATCTCGGGCGTGCCGGATGCGAACATCACCACCGTGGCCCAGCCCTACGCGCCCATCACCGTGTCCCCCACCCTGCCCCGTGAGGACGTGGCACGCACCATTTCCAAGTATAATTTCCTGGCCCTGCCGGTGGTGGACAGCACCGGCCACGTCATCGGCATCGTCACCGTGGACGACGTCATCGACGCCATGATCGAGGAGCAGACCGAGGACGTCCAGCGCATGGGCGGCATGGAGGCCATCGACGAGCCCTACCTCGACATCTCCTTCATGCAGATGATCAAGAAGCGCGCCGGCTGGCTGTGCGTGCTGTTCCTTTCGGAAATGCTCACCACCTCGGCCATGCAGGTGTTCTCCGACGAACTGGAGAAGGCCATCGTGCTGGCGCTGTTCATCCCGCTGGTCATGAGCTCGGGCGGCAATTCCGGCTCGCAGGCCACCTCGCTCATCATCCGCGCCCTGGCCCTGCGCGACGTGACACTGAGGGACTGGTGGCGCGTGGCCCTGCGCGAGCTGCCCACCGGCATCGTGCTGGGCGCCATCCTGGGCGTCATCGGCATCATCCGCATCGCCGTCTGGCAGGAGGCCGGCATCTTCGATTACGGCGAATACTGGAAGCTGCTGGCCGTCACCATCGGCGCCGCCCTCATCGGCATCGTCACCTTCGGCTCGATGGCGGGCTCGCTGCTGCCGTTCGCGCTGAAGCGGCTGGGCTTCGACCCGGCCACCGCATCGGCGCCGTTCATCGCGACCCTGGTCGACGTCACCGGCATCGTCATCTACTTCTCGGTGGCCTGGCTCTTCCTGCACGGCACCATCCTGTGATGCCCGCGGCCCTGGCCTGAGACCGGCCCGGGGCACCTTCAGAAACCGCCGGCACGGTGGCGCCCGCCACGGTGCCGGCGGCGCGTTTTTCTCCATTGCGTCCGGCCCGGGCCTCAGGGCATCTTCCGGCGCCTCGTTCGAGGTGTCATCTTCCGGAAGCAGCCCATGGTGCAGCTCGCGTTCATTCTCGTCGGCGCACAGGCGCTGCGCCGACGGTGGTGGGGTCTTCTCATCGTCGCCCTGGCGCTGTTCGCCCTGGCCCTCGTCATCCTCGCCGATCTGGTGGACGGCACCGTTTCACTGGCCACCAACCTCTTCGGCTACGTGTTCCTGTTCGAGGGGCTGCTCGGCCTGTTGATCGGCATTGCGAGCCCCAGCCCCACCGGCCGGCTGTTCACCATCCTCCGTTCGCTGGCGCTGATGGTGCTGGGCGGCCTCATCATCGATCTTCCGCTCCACAACGAGATGGCGGTGGCGATCCTGTTCGGCCTCGCCTTCGCGGTGGATGGCGTGGCCCGCATCGTCTCCTCGGTGATGGTGCGTTTCCCGCGCTGGCGCACCATGGCCGCCATCGGCGCGGCGGAGATCGTGCTGGCGGGCCTGGTGGTCACCGATTGGCCCCTTCCGCACCGACTCAACGTGCCGGTCTGCGTCAGCCTGCTGCTTCTGGTGAGCGGCGGCGTGATCCTGCGCACCGCCCTGATGCTGCGCAACCATCTCGACGAAGTGGCGATTCTGGCGCTGCCCCTGTTCGGGGTCCGCAACTGGTATGACAATGCCCCGGTCCTGGTGAGCGACGAGGGCGCCCCGCCCTCGCGCCCCCAGCACCACGACCAGCCCATGACGGTGCGGGTCTGGACCCCGGTGGGCTCCGCCGACGTGCGCGGGCGCCGGCTGCTGATCGACCGCTACATCGCCGCCGTGGATACGGACGGCCACATCTCCACCGGCCATTCGGCCCTTGAGCTGACGCCGGATCTCTATATCAGCCACTATCCGGCGCAGGAGATCGAGAGCGGCTCCGCAGATTTCGCCCGCCGCCTGCGGGCGTCCGCCGAGAATGATGTGCGCGGCCGCTTCCAGCCCTCATACGCCCAGGAAGCCGCCAACTGGTGCGAGGCCGACCAGCGGGTGGACTTCTTCACCTATGATGCCCGCCGCCTGCGCGCCTACTGGGCCGGCTACCGGCAGGACGACACCTACAACCTCACCAACCGCAACTGCTCCGTCGCGGTGGCCGCCGCGCTCGATTCGGCGCTGGAAGGAGCTCTGTCGGCGCGCCTGCCCTGGATGCGCCTGGGCCTGCTGCTGCTGAACCCGGACCTGTGGGCCGCCGCCTACATCCGCTCCCGCGCCGGGGCCATGAGCTGGACCCCCGGCTTGGTGCTCGATTATGCCCGCACGCTGAAGCGCATCGTCGAGCCCAACGCCCCCTCCTTCGTCATCCGTCTCGGCGACTTCCTCCGCCGCCTGCGCGCGGCGCGCGCCTCCGTGACCCAGGAAAGCATGCCATGACGGGCCCCGACGCCGCCGAACTCTCCACGCCGCAAGCCAGCGGTGATGCCGCTGGCGGCCATATCCTGGCCCGGGCCGCGGTCATCGCCACCGCCGCGGTGTTCGGCCTCACCTATTCGCTGAGCGCGCCGCTGGTGGCGCTGGGGCTTGCCCAGCATGGCGTGTCACAGACCGTCATCGGCGCCAATGCCGCCATGCATGCCGTGGGCGTGCTCGTCACCGCCCTGCTGCTGCCCCGCATGGTGGCGCGGTTCGGGGCCAGGCGCATCATCATCGGCTCGCTTGGCCTGTCGACGCTCACCCTCATGGCGTTTCCGGCGGTGCCCTCCATCTGGCTGTGGTTCCCCCTGCGGCTAGTGCTGGGCATGGCGGCGGAGGCGCTGTTCGTGACCTCCGAAACCTGGATCAACGCCCTTTCGACGGAGAGCACCCGCGCCCGCGCCATGGCCGCCTATACGGCCGCGCTCTCGGTCGGGCTGGCGCTGGGGCCCTTCATCCTGTCGCTGGTGGGCTCCGGCGGGCTGCTGCCCTATGGGCTCGGGGCGGCCATCTGCCTGGCGGCGGTGGTGTTCATCGCCTCGCCGCGCGTGCCGGCGCCCCATTTCGACGAGCCGAGCGTGGATTCGCCGGTGCACTATCTGCGCCTGGCCCCGCTCGCCCTGGGCGCCACCGCGCTCAATGCGGCCATCGAGACGGCCGGCCTCTCCTTCCTGGCCCTCTACGCCATCGGCCTGGGCTGGGGCGAGCAGGATGCCACGCGGCTGATGTCGGTGATGATGGTCGGCGCCATCCTGTTGCAACTGCCCATCGGCTGGCTTGGCGACACGGTGGACCGCCGGCGGCTGGTGATCGCGCTCGCCGTGTTCGCAGCCCTGGGTGCCGCCGTGTGGCCGCTGGCGCTGGGCCATGCGGTCGCGACATACGGCCTGCTGTTCGTGTGGGGCGGCGCGTTCGTGGGCATCTACACCATCATGATCACCATCGTCGGGGCCCGCTTCAAGGGGGGCGACCTTGTGGGCATCTACGCGGTCAGTGGCCTGTTCTGGGGCTTTGGCGCGCTGCTGGGCCCGCTTCTGGCGGGCGTGTCCATGCAGGCCCATGTGCACGGCCTCGCCATATTCGCGGCCATATCCTGCACGCTCTTCGCCCTGGCCGCCTGGAGGCTGCGCGACGCCTCCTGACGCGGACCGGTCCGCAGGAAAGGAAGAGCCATGACCCAGCCGGACATGCGTGAAGCCGACCTCCCCGCCATCGCCGTGGAAGCCCTCCGCGCCCGCCTCGAAAGCGCGGTTTCGGACCTGCCGGACAGTCCCGCGGCGCTGGTGAGCTCCCCCTGGCGCGCGCCCGAATACGGCCTGTTCGTGCATCTGCACGGCCTGGCGCCAGCCGCCTCTCCCCTTGCCCCCCGCCCGCTGGCGGCGGGGCAAGGCACCCGCGGCGCCGGCCAATGGCAGCTGCGGCTGCTGATCGGCGCCTTCGCGCCCGAGGACACGGCGATCCATCGCCTGATGGCGCGCGCGGCCATGACTCTCTCTGCAGAGCCCCTGTTCGACGCAGCAAGCCTCGCGAAGGCCGCGCATCGGCTGAGCTGCGACGAAGGCATCACCGCCGGTCGTATCTGCGAGGCCCATCGCGAGGACCTCTCGCTCGACGACATGACGCGGCTTTGGCGCCGCTTCGCGCCCATGCGCTACAGCCTTTCGGCTGCATGGCGGCTGGATCTCGCCTGAAGGCGGATCCATCCCCCTTTCGGCGGATCCGCCGCGCGCATTGGGGGGTAAGATGACGCAGCCGGCCATTTTGCAATTGATAGGTTGCGCAACTTCCTGCAACCTTTCCCGAGCTCGCCGGCGTATTTGGCGGAATGGTGTTTTCTGGACCGTTGGAGCGACCTCCCAGCTGCGCTCCGGACATCAGGATGGAACCCATGACGACCGCGATTCTCGCCATCGTGACGGTGGCCGCGCTTATTTGGATGCTGCGCGTCGAAGCCCGCCTGCGGGAGATCTTCAACCGGCTCGATCGCCAGCAGGCCCCCGGCCTGAACGATACGGTGCGGGACGGGCTGGAGATTTTCTAGGAGCTCGCCCGCGCACCACGCCCGTGGGCGTTGCTTGGCCGCGCCCGGATTGGGGAAACAGAGCGCAGGCGACGATCGGCCAGCCCGCTGAAGGGCCGAGCATTTGCGCTTGGGCCAGCATTTGCGCTTGGGGACGATTTCGCCAGACGGCAGGCCCGTGCTCTGCCCCCGGGCGCGCGGCGAGGCCCATCCAACCGACCGACGCAGCCCCTCCACAAAAGCGGCCGTTCGTTCGGCGACCCCATTTCCGCTGGCGACCGGCCGCACGACACCATGATCGCAGCGCAGGATGTGGAGCCTTATCGCGCTGGACCGCATGTAGCGAGACGCGACGTCCGCACCGCCAGCCAGATCTGATTCGCCCCGAAAGATCAGGGTGGGTACGGCGCGATCCGCCAGGCGATCGGTGCGACAGGGATCAGGCTCATCACCAGGCGCGTGAATGGAGAACCGATACCGGGGCCCCCTGCAGATGCGGAACCCAGCGAGGCAGCCTTTCCTGGCCGCATGCAAACCCGATGAACGCCGCCGGATGATGACGCCCAGCGCGAGCCCGCTCGCCCCCCCCCCAGCAGACGACTCCGCAGATCCATATTCCTGAAATCGGAGAGAGACCAATGACCGTCGCCGGCGTGTTTTTCAGCAAACGCTGCATAACGGATGAATTCACAATTCAGCCGCGCGCGATTTTTTCTTACCGTCGCCGGTCAGAGGGATAACCATCGCCCAACTGAGAGATGATGATGGGACCAGGCACAGACGGTCTCCACCACATTTTCCGATCGGCTTGCGCACATGCGGCCCACCGGAATCGCGTGCAGCGCGAGGCACGCGGCGATTCTCCACCGGCAAGACCGCGAATCACACGCCGATGCCGCGCGCGATTCGCAGGCCGGCAGCTTCAAGCTCCAGGGAATCTAGGCGCTGCGCCCCTGAGCCCAACATGCGATTTCTGGATTTTGGAAAAGAAACAAGGCCGACTGGCTGTTTGCGGCATTTCCGCAGTCAATGTCGGAGCGCCGTTGTGTGCAGACGGGAACTTTGTCCCTTCGTTCTGCCGGCGCGGCTTCCATCTGGTCATGGAAACCTCTGAAGCCACTGGTCGGAGTGGCAGGATTTGAACCTGCGACCCCCACGTCCCGAACGTGGTGCGCTACCAGACTGCGCTACACTCCGTGGCCAGGGCGATGCCTCTAACATGCCCTTTCCTCCCGATGCAAGTGCCAAGTTGAGCCATGCTCGCTTGAACGGTGGATGGCCCCATGTCATAGGAAGCCGGCCGAAGGGGCGTTCCTTTGCCAGAAGGTGCGACCGTGCGGCATCAACGGCTTGATCATGTGGAGTATGGGCAAATGGCGACGGACGGTTTCGCGAGCGGTCTTCTGAAGGGCAAGCGCGGGCTGATTCTCGGTGTCGCCAACAATCGATCCATCGCCTACGGAATCGCCAAGGCCGCGCGTGCTGCGGGCGCTGAGATCGCCCTCACCTATCAGGGTGAGCCGCTGAAGAAGCGCGTGGAGCCGCTGGCCGCCGAGCTGGGTGGGCACCTTGTCGGCCATTGCGACGTGACCGAGCCCGACACCCTGGACGCGGTGTTCGCGGAAACCGAAAAGCTGTTCGGCAAGCTCGATTTCGTGGTGCACGCCATCGCCTTTTCCAACAAGGACGAGCTCGACGGCCGCTATGTGGACACCACGGCGGACAATTTCACCAAGACCATGTTCATCTCCTGCTATTCCTTCACCGCCATCGCGAAGCGGGCGGAAAAGCTGATGAACGATGGCGGCTCGCTTCTGACCCTCACCTATTACGGCGCCGAGAAGTGGATGCCCCATTACAACGTGATGGGCGTGGCCAAGGCGGCCCTGGAAGCCTCGGTGCGGTATCTTGCCGCCGACCTGGGCCCCAAGGCGATTCGCGTGAATGCCGTTTCCGCTGGCCCCATCAAGACGCTGGCCGCCTCGGGAATCGGTGATTTCCGCTACATCCTGAAGTGGAACGAGCTGAACTCTCCGCTGCGCCGCACCGTCACCACCGACGAGGTGGGCGACACCAGCGTGTACCTCCTTTCGGATTTGTCGCGAGGTGTGACCGGTGAGATCCACCATGTGGACGCCGGATATCATATCGTTGGCATGAAGCATCCCGAGGCGCCGGATCTCGCTCTGGTCAAGGAGTGAGTCGGCCCTCGCGGCGCGCCAACAGGAGACAGATCATGCGGACAGCCCTGCGCCTCGTCCTTGCCGCGCTCGCCACCCCGCTCGCCCTGGGCGCGGCGGCGACCTGCGCCGGCGCGCAGAGCCTGCCCACCCTGGAGCAATACCCGCTCCGGGATCGCGTCTTCGGTCCCGGCGGCGCTTTCTTCCCGAACTATGTGACACCCAGCCAGCCGGGCATTTCCTACATGATCGGCATGGGCCCCGCGGCGCAGCTCCCCAAGGGCGGCATCTTCGCGGCGGGAACGTCCGACTACAATTGCCAGCAGAGCCAGGTGCCCACCATCAAGGTGCTGTCGGCCCCGCCTGGCGCGAAGGTGAGCGTGGCCTACGGCCGCTTCGTCGCCACCGGCATTGATGGCGGCGCCACCAATCTGTGCGTCGGCCATCCGGCCAAGGGCGCCGTGGTGCAGTACAAGGGCCGCCGCGCCCCGGGCCAGACCGTGACCTTGCGCGTGACCTACCCCTCCCTTGGCGCGTGGTACGACCACGTCGTCGCGGTGCCCGCGCGCTGATGACCTGGGCAAAAGCGGCCCCCGCGCCGCGTGTGCAGATGATTCGCCCACTCCGTGGTTCCGCGCGCCCCTGCGAGCAAGCGGCGTCTTCACCGATGGGGCAGCGGCCATGATCTCTTCGACCCACCCGAGGGGCTCCGTCGGGGCGGCCCCGGCTTCCGCCGGCATGAGTCCCGCCTCCGATGAGCGGCACCGCTTTTTTCTGGTCCGCCATGGAGAGACGGACTGGAATGTGGCCGGTCGCCTGCAGGGGCGCCGGGATGTGCCGCTCAACGCGCTCGGCCGCATCCAGGCCGGAAGCGTCGGGCGCGTACTGCATCAGCTCGCCGGACCGCCGGAGGAGCTGGCCTTCATTTCGAGCCCCCTGGTGCGGGCCACCGAGACCATGCGCATTCTGCGCACCAGCCTCGACCTGCCGGCGCATGATTTTTCCACCGACATCCGCTTCGCCGAACTCTCCTTCGGACGCTGGGAGGGCCAGACCTGGCCGGAGCTGCGCCGGCGGGATTTCGACGCCGTGCGCAAGCGTGATCGCGACCCGTGGCGCTTCGTGCCGCCCGAGGGCGAGAGCTATGTGGATCTCTCCCGCCGCGTGACATCCGCGATTTCCGAGCTGCCGGGCGATGCGGTGATCGTCACCCATGGCGGCGTCATTCGCGCGGCGCTGCACGTGCTCGCGGGCATGCCCGCGGAAGAAGCCGCGGTACTGCCGGTGCGCCAGGGCGCCGTCTATGTGGTGTCCGGCGGCCGCTTCGACGTGGCCGACTGAGCGCGAAGCGCACCCCAGCGAGAGTCGCGCGGCACCGATCCCGCACAGCATTGAGCGGAAGGCCCGGCCTGCCGGCGGACGAGCACCCACAACAATGAGTGGTTCGGGCGAAGCGCAGTGCGCGGCGCCGCCCTGGCTTCCGACACCTTCGATTCGCATGGAGGCCATCGCTCCCGCGCGGCCGAGGCCGGGGCGGACCTGCCGCACCTTGGCATTTTTCTTGCTGCGACAACTTGTTCGCGCGTGCGGTGTCGCGAAGGCGACGCTTCCGCTCGGGCCGGGCCCTCGCCCCGCGTTTCCCGCCTGCGTTCTTTCTGCCCTACGCTCTCACATTTCAGGGGATTTCCATGACCGACATGGCCGAGCTGCAAAAGCGCAAGATGCCCCTCAATCTGGCCATCGTGCACGTGGACCCGGATGCCTTCATTGCCAATTACATGCCGTGGCTGGAGATCACGTCCTACATCATGGCCCAGCGCGCCGGTGAGCCGGTGGCCCCGGTGGACGGCAAGACGCCCGCCCTCACGCCCCAGCAGCTTGCGACTGGCGGCGTCCATAATGTGGGAAACGACACGCTGTTCGCCTTCTGCATGACCGCCGCGCTGAAGGGCGACAAAGCCGCCGTGGACAAGGTGGAAGCCGCCCTGATCGAGGCCATGGGCAAGGAATATCCTGGCAATTTCGCCCTGTGGCACTTCCGCTCCCAGATCGACGCGCCGGTGACGCTGGATGATTTCGTGGGCCAGGCGGGCAAGAAAATGCTGCTCGGCGACATCCCGCCCCCGCCGCTGCGCGCCAAGGAGAATTGGAGCGCGGGCCTGCGCTTCTTCGAGAAGGCGCGCAAATCCAATTTCGTGAGCGAAATCATGTATCCGCTGGCCCTGTGGCACCGCGCCAAGTGGAACGAAACCCTGGAAAAGGGCATCGCCTTCCTCAAGCACATCGAGGACACGGTGCCGGTGCTGCGTGACACCCTGGCCGATCCGAAGAACGACCAGGCCTTCATCGCCAACATCCTCCTGAAGAATGCGTTCGCCGTGGATATGGAGCTGACCGAGGAATACGAGGGCTTCCTGCGCTCACTCGCGCGACGGGATTGAGACGGCCGGCCAGCGCGATGGAGCCGATTTTAGGGGCGGATTGCGGCGTCACCGCCCCGCCCCGCAAACGGGGAAGGGGATGGCCGCTTCAAGCCATCCGCCGGGCTGTGGCGCCCCAAGCGTGCGGCAGCCGTGACAGCGCTTGGCGCGAGGTGGACGCCGGCGCGTGTGGGAAAAGCGCAGAAATGCAAAGGGCTAGCGCATTTTCCCGATTTCGCGAAAACAGAAAATGCCCTTGCCGAAGCCTTCCAATCGGTCCGTTCAACTCACCGCAAAAGCCCTCGCCCGCGTTCCCGGCGGTGAGGGGTGCAAGGCGGGCACAAGCTGGGAAGACCAACGGAGGCCGAGGACGAGCCCGGCAGGACAGCCATCGAACCGGCGCCGCCAAGCGCGCGGGCGCTGACCGCGGGCTGCGGAATACCGCAATCGCCCGCGGCGGCCTTCCTCACTCCGACCCGGCCACCTTCTGGCGGTGCAGCACGTGGGGGCGCGAGACCAGGAGCTTGTCGATGCGCCGGCCGTCCATGTCCACGATTTCGAAGCGCCAGCCATGGGCGTGGAACACCGCGCCCTCCTCGGGCAGTTCCTTGATGCGCGAGAGGGCGAAGCCCGCCACCGTGTGGAAGCCCTCGTCCACCGGGAGTTCGACGTCGATCAGCTCCATCAGCTCGTCGATGGGCGTGTCTCCGTCCACCAGGTAGGAGCCGTCCTGGCGCTCCACGATGTGGCGCTCAGTCTGGGTGTCCACGGGCACGGTGGAGGTGATGGCGTCGAGCAAATCGTAGCCTGTCACCACGCCGGCCATGTCGCCATATTCGTCCACGACGATGCCCATGGGCACTTCCGAGCCGCGCAGGATGCGCATGGCCTCCAGCGCGCCCACCGTCTCCACCAGGAAGGGGGCGGGCTGCACGAAATCGCGCGGATCGGGATTCTCGCCCTTCAGATAGGCATCAAGCACGCGCTTGGCCTGGATGACGCCAATGGTCTCCTGCGGCGAGCCCTCGCAGGCGGGCAGGCGCGAATGGGGCGTTTCGAGAAGCTCGGCACGCACTTCGTCCGGGCTCTTGGAAATGTCCACCCACTCCACATCGGTGCGGGGCGTCATGATCGCGGTCACCGGCCGATCCGCCAGCCGCATCACGCCGGAAATCATGCGACGCTCTGCGGGCTCAATGACGCCAGCCGTCTCCGCCTCGGTGATGATGGCGCGAATCTCCTCGTCGGTCACCGCATTGTCGCGGTCGCCCCCCTCGCCCATCAGGCGCAGCACCAGGCGGGTGGAGGCGTCCAGCAGCCACACCGCCGGCGCGGACACCTTGGAAAGGCCGACCATCAGCGGCGCCACCATGCAGGCCAGCCGTTCGGGGTTCTGCAGAGCGAGGCGCTTGGGAATCAGCTCGCCAATCACCAGCGAGACGTAGGTGATGGCCGCCACCACGGCGGTGTAGCCAACTGGCCCGGCAACGCTCGCAGGCATGCCCGCATCACGCAGCGCATCGCCCAGCTGTGAGCCCAGGGCCGCGCCGGAGAAAGCGCCGGCCACGATGCCGATAAGGGTGATGCCGATCTGCACCGTGGAAAGGAATCGGCCCGGCTCGGCGCCAAGGGCCAAGGCTGCGTGGGCGCCGGAGCGCCCGCGCTCCGCCATGGTCTTCAGCCGCGCAGGCCGGGACGAGACAATGGAAAGCTCCGCCGCCGCAAGCACCGCATTCAACAGCACCAGGGCGACAACGATGAGGATTTCAAGGAAAGGCATGGCGGGAAATGAGGCTCCGTCCCCCTCCTCTTATCACTTCTCGCGTGCCATGGCACCTTCAGAGTGACATTAACGCACTATAATACCGCACCTGCGGCGGAGTGGTTTCCAATCTGCGTGATGTCGTCTATGGGGCGGGCGCAGCAGAATAGGTCGGGCCATGTCGTTCAATACCTTCGGGCAGCTTTTTCGCGTCACCACTTTCGGCGAAAGCCACGGGCCGGCCATCGGCTGCGTGGTGGACGGCTGCCCGCCCAATCTGCGCTTCACGGTGGAGGAGGTTCAGGCCGCCCTCGACCGGCGCCGGCCGGGCACCTCGCGCTTCACCACCCAGCGCCGCGAGCCGGATGCGGTGAAGGTGCTCTCCGGCACCCTGGAGCATCCGGAAGGTGGCCTCGTCACCACGGGCACGCCCATCGCCCTTCTCATCGAGAATGTGGACCAGCGCTCCAAGGATTATGCCGACATCGCCGGCGCCTACCGGCCGGGCCATGCCGATTTCACCTATGACATCAAATACGGTATCCGCGACCATCGCGGCGGCGGGCGCTCCTCCGCGCGCGAGACGGCGACGCGGGTGGCGGCCGGCGCCATCGCGGCCAAGGTGCTGCCGGGCGTCACCGTGCGCGCGGCCCTGACCCAGATCGGCGATATCGCCATCGACCGCAGCCGCTGGAACTGGGACGAGGTGGGCAACAACCCCTTCTTCTGCCCGGATGCGGAAACCGTGCCTGCCTGGACCGACTACCTCGACTCCATCCGCAAGGCCGGCTCCTCCGTGGGGGCCGTGGTGGAAGTGGTGGCGGAAGGGGTGCCGGCGGGCCTCGGCGCGCCGCTCTATGGCAAGCTCGACGCGGACCTCGCCGCCGCCCTCATGGGCATCAATGCGGTGAAGGCGGTGGAGATCGGCGAGGGCTTCAACGCCGCCCGCCTCACCGGCGAGGAGAATGCCGACGAGATGCGGCGCGGCAATGAGGGCCACCCGCAATTCCTGGCCAACCATGCAGGCGGTATCCTGGGCGGCATCTCCACCGGGGCGCCCATTGTGGCGCGGTTCGCGGTGAAGCCCACCTCCTCCATCCTCACGCCCCGGCGCACGGTGGACAAGTTCGGCGAAGAGACGGAGCTGTTCACCAAGGGCCGCCACGACCCCTGCGTGGGCATCCGCGCCGTGCCGGTGGGTGAGGCCATGGTGTGGTGCGTGCTCGCCGACCACCTGTTGCGCCATCGCGGCCAGGTGGGCGAAGGCGCCCACTGGCCGTTCACGCGCTGAGGGCTGCGGCGCGGCCCCGCGCGGCGTTGCGCTTCACGGCCACCATGATGGCCGCGTGCACCAGCACCGCCACCGCGAGGCCGAAGAGGTTCTGGGCCAGCGTGCCCGGCACCGCCGCGATGCCGTAGAGACCGAACGGGATGAACAGCACCACAGCGGTGCCGAGGCCGGGATTGTAGCCCTTCAGCCCCACCGCCATGCCCACATGGGCGATGCCGTTCAGCAGGATGAGATAGAGCGCCGCCAGCCCCCAGCCGGGCGCCAGCCAATGGGCCGCATAGAGCGCCAGCAGGTTGATTCCCCACACGCCGGGCAGGTTGATCCACAGCACGTCCGCCACGGTGAGCGCCTCGACCCCGCCGAACACGCGCGCATTGACGAAGGCACGGAAGCGATCGCCCAGATGCTCTTCGACCTGGTGGAGCATATAGACGGGCCCGGCGAGATAGATGATGCGCTCCGCCCCGCCGCCGGTGAAGGGCAGCACCAGCAGCAGCGCCCCGCACATGAAGGCCGCACCGGCGACCCAATGGGCCGCGAGCCACTTTTGCATGACGCCCCTCCGCTTCAGCTTGAGAGTGACGTCGCCGCTCACGGATCGCAAGCCGGGATCGCAAGTGGAGAGCTCGCAAGCCTTGACGCGAGCCGCCGCGCGGGGCTCTCTCAGGCTCTGGGAGCCGGCTGCATCCCCTGCGGCGCCGGCCGGATTTCAGTATGGCTGAATTTCAAGAAATTTTATTGTCACTGAAATTCACCCTGTTATGCTGAGCCCATGAAGCTCGCGGAATGGCTTTCGAGCAATGGAACAAAGCGCAGCGCGTTCGCGCGCAAGGTGGGGCTATCTCCCGCCAGCGTCACCGCTTTGTGCAATGACGAGAGGGCCTGGATCTCCCGCGAGACGGCCGAGAGGATCGCAGAGGCCACCGGCCACGAGGTGACGCCCAACGATTTCCTCGGTCTTCCTCCGCTCAGTCTGCGAGGTTCCGCCGTGACCGACAGTACCCAGGCCCGCGTCCAGGCCGCCATCGAAGCTTTCGCCCGTGGTGAAATCATCGTCGTCACCGATGACGACGACCGTGAGAATGAAGGCGACCTCATCCTCGCCGCCTCACTGGCGACGCCGGAGAAGATGGCTTTCGTCATCCGCAACACGTCCGGCATCGTGTGCGCCCCGCTGCCGCCCTCCGAGGCCAAGCGCCTGCGGCTCGACCCCATGGTGTCGAACAACGACGCGCCGCTGGGCACAGCCTTCACCATCTCCATCGACGTGAAGCACGGCACCACCACCGGCATTTCGGCGGAAGAGCGCACCAACACCGTGCGCGCGCTGGCCAATCCCAACATGGGCGCGGCGGATTTCGTGCGGCCGGGCCATGTGTTCCCGCTTATCGCCAAGGAAGGCGGCGTGCTCATGCGCTCCGGCCATACCGAGGCGGCGGTGGACCTGTGCCGCCTCGCCGGCCTGCCGCCCGTGGGCGTCATCTCCGAGCTGGTGAATGACGACGGCACGGTGAAGCGCGGCCCCCAGGTGGCCGAGTTCGCCGAAACCCACAAGCTCACCAGCATTTCGGTGGCCGACCTCATCGCCTACCGCCAATCCCGCGAGAAGCTGGTGACCCGGGCGGCAGAGTTCCCCGTGCCCACCTGCGTGGGTGAGCTGCAGGGCTATTCCTTCACCACCCCCTTTGATTCGGTGAACCATCTGGCCCTGGTGAAGGGCCGCATCGGCGATGGCGAGAAGGTGCTGGTGCGCCTGCATCGGGCGGACCCCATCGCCGACGCTTTCGCTGGCGGCAAGTCCATCCAGAAGGCGCTGGAGCGCATCGAGGCTGAGGGCCGCGGCGTGCTGGTCTATCTGCGTGACGGCACCGCCGGCGTGCCCCCCTCCGCCTTGGGCGCGGGGGAGAAGACCTCCAGCGAGGTCGAGCGCGATCGCCACTGGCGCGAGGTGGGCCTGGGCGCCCAGATCCTGCGGGATCTCGGCATCGTCTCCATCCGCCTGCTCGCCTCCAAGGCCCGCACCTATGTGGGCCTGGGCGGCTTCGGCATCGAGATCATCGAGACCGAAACCCTCGATCAGTGAGGCAGAAAGACGAGGCCCATGCACAAATGGCGTGCAGGGGCCTCGTCTTCAACTAATTGTGACGACGGCACGACACTCCCTCTTCGGGCCGCAATCCTTCATTCATGCCCCTTTGCGCCGCACCGGCGCAACCAAGGGAGACGGCTAAGCTCTTTTGCACCCGCTCCGATGATGTCAGCATCATCGCGACGACATGTCGCGGATGCCCGACGCAGGGGAGCATGGGTGATGATGACGCGCAGGCTGTGGTACGGATCGTGGCTGCTGGGCCTGGCCCTTGCGGCCCAGGAGGCGCGGCCCGCGGCGGCGGATGACGGGCGCCTGCCGGTGGATGTGGAGTTGGTCCTGGCGGTGGACATCTCCTATTCCATGGACACCGAGGAGCAGGCCCTCCAGCGCGACGGCTATGCCGCTGCCATCACCTCCCCCGAATTCCTGGAAGCCCTGCGACTGGGCCCGAATGGCCGCATCGCGGTCGTCTATGTGGAATGGGCCGGCGAGAGCGAGCAGGACGTGGCGGTGAAGTGGCAGCTCATCGACGGCCCGCAATCCGCCCAGACCTTCGCGGACGCCATCCGCGCCGCGCCGCTGCACCGGGTCTACCGCACCTCCATCTCGGGCGCCCTGCTCTACAGCGCCGACCAGTTCGACCTCAACGGCTTTCGGGGCCTGCGCCGGGTGATCGACATTTCCGGAGACGGCGTGAACAACCAGGGTCCGCCGGTCGTGGTGGCGCGTGACTCGGTGGTGGAGCGCGGCATCACCGTGAACGGCCTGCCGCTGGTCATGAAGCGCGGCTCCGCCGCCGCCGTGGATGCCCCCGAGCTTGATCTCTATTACGAGGATTGCGTCATCGGCGGCCCTGGCGCCTTCGTGATTCCGGTGGAGCATATTTCCGAGTTCGCCCGCGCGGTGAAAACCAAGCTGGTGATGGAGGTGGCCGGCGTGGTGCCGCCGCCGGCGCCCAGCCTCGTGGTGCCCGCCAGCTCGGCCCAGCCGCGGGTGTCCTGCACCATCGGCGAGAAGATGTGGCTCGATCACTGGGCCAATTGAGGCCCGCGACGCCGCCCCCCACGGGCTCAGGCACCTGCGCCGTCCTCCCAGCAAAAAGGGCGCGCTCACGGGCAAGGCTCGTGAACAAGTCTCAGGGGACGAACTCCCGGCCATCCCCTCCCGCGGTGCTGCCAGCAACGCACGGGCCACATCCTGCGCGATGGCATGGTCTCCGGCGCTTTTGGGGCGAGGAAAGCCACCCGGCGCAGTCAGCTGACGCGTTTCGCCCACCCCGCAAACGGGGAAATGCCCTAGTAGCGGTTCAGAGAGAATGATCTAAAGTCGGCCCGGACGAGCTGTCGACGGCGCGTTCGCGGGCATCGGGCGAAGGTCGTGAAGAGCAGGTGGTCATGAGGCACAAGGCAAGCCAGGGCAGCGCCCCGCGGGAGGAAGCCTCTCCCCTCGCGGCCGAGTGTGCTCCGCCTGGGCTCCATGGCGCGAATTCCTCCTATCTGCACGCAATAATCGAGCGTCGGCTCGGCCAGCTGGTGCCGCCGACGGCCCTCCACCCGGGGGCCCTGCATGCCGCCATGCGCGACATTCTGCTCAGCCCGGGCAAGAGGCTGGCGCCCCTGCTCGCCATCGCCGCCGCCCTTCAGCTCGACATGTCCGAGCACGCGGTGCTCGACTTGGGCTGTGCGCTGGAGATGGTCGACGCGGCCTCCCGCTTCATGGACACCCTGCCCCGCAACAACCACGCCGCAAGACTCCAGTCGCAGCCTGCCGGCGTTGGGCACTGTGGGGATGATGTGGCCCTTCTGGCCGCCATCTCCCTGCTCTCGCGCGCCTTTGGCGTGGTGGCGGATGCGCCCGGCGTGGACGAATGCGTGCGGCTCCAGGCGGGGACCTCCCTGTCCCTGGCGGTTGGCTCCCTCGGCCTGTGCGGCGTGCGCTTTGACGATCTGCGCCCGACCGGCCACCCGGCACCAACCGGGGATGAGGTCAGCCGGCGCACGAGCAGCCTTCTGTTCCCCCTCGCCGCCGAGTTCGCCGGCCGGGTGGCGCGGCTGGAGGAGGAGCGGCTGGCCCACCTCATCTTTTTCGCCAGCCATGTGGGGCATGCGTATCACCTGCTCGACGCCACGCGCGATGCTTCTGCCCCCCGCGCCCCTCTGCGCGCGGCGCGCACCCGCGAGCTGCTGGCCGAGCATGTGATGGGCGCCGGCGACGCCTCGCGGCGCCTCGGCCCCAATGACGAAGGCCACGAGCCCCTGCGCCTGTTCCTGCGCTCTGCCTTCGGCGACGTGGTGGAGGCCAGGCCATGCTGAGCCGGCCGTGAGCGCGCCCATGCCCCCCTCGCACCTGCGCCTCGTGCAGCCACCGGAGCCCCCGCCGGCCGGTCCGCCGCCTGCGGCGGGCGAAGAACCCGCGCTCGCGGTGACCGGGCTCGATGCCGGTTACGGGCGACTTCGGGTGCTGCACAACGTGGACCTGACCGTGCCGGCGGGCTGCATTACGGTGCTGATGGGCCCCGGCGGAGCGGGCAAGTCCACCCTGGTGCGTGCCATCTGCGGCCGCCTGCCGGCGCGCGCCGGGCAGGTGCGGATCTGCGGTGTTCCCGTCACCCGCGCCGAGGCGCGGGGGAAAATCGGCCTCGTGCCGCAGGACATCGCCCTCTACCCTACACTCACGATCGCCGAAAACCTCTCCATCTTCGCCGAGCTCTCGGGCCTGGGCCTGAGAGAGGTCCGCGAGAGCGTGACCCAGGCCCTGGACCGCACCGGAACCGCCGCGCGGCAGGACCAGCGCATTGATCGCCTTTCCGAAGAGTGGCAACGGCGCGCCAATCTCGCAGCGGCTTTGGTGGGGCGCCCGCGCCTGTTGCTGCTCGACGAGCTCACCGCCGGCATGGATGCCCTCGGGCGCGAGGATCTGGTGAGCCTGCTGCGAACCCTCGCGGGCGAAGGGCTGGGCGTGCTGCTGATCACCCAGGATTTCGAGCTCGCCGAGCGGGTGGCGGAACGCGTCGCCATTCTCAAGGCCGGACGACTGGCCCTGGAAGGCGCCGTACGCACCCTCGCCGCACAGGATTTCGCGCACCGGCGGCTGGTGGAGCTCGCCTTCAGCACCCCGCCCTCGCAGCTTCAGGCGGGGTTCCTTTCGGCCTTGGGCTTCACGTTGGAAGGGGCGCATGCGCACGGCCTCATTTCCGATTCCCCACGGGCGGTGAGCGAGCTGCTGTCGCGCCTGGATTCCCTGGGCCTGCCGCCGCGCGCGCTCACCTTGAGGACCGCAGGGCTTGCCGCCATCTACGGCGCCATCACCGGTCGGGACGCGTGATGGGCGCGGTGATGGGCGCCATGGCGCTGTCTTTCTTGCGTGATCGCGGCGCGCTGATCACGACCTTCGTTCTGCCGCCGCTGCTGTTCCTGCTGTTCGCCGCCATCTTTGCGGAGAGCGCCGGCGGTGCCGGTTCCCTCTCGGTGGCCGCCGCCCGCCTCACCGACGCCCCTACCGCTGCTGCCGTCCTCGACGCACTGGCGGCCACCCCCGGCACCCGCCTGACCCTCCTCACGGGCCCTGACGCCGCCGCGAAGGTCGAGGCCCAGGTGCACGCGGGTGGCGTGGATGTGGGCCTGGTGGTGCGGGATGACCCTGCCGTGGCTACGCCGGAGCCGCCCTTTCTGGTCATTACCGATCCCGGACGCGCGCTGGCGGGCGCCGTGCTGATGGGGCGCATCCACACCGTGTTCGACGCCGCGTTTCGTGCCGCCACACTGTCGCGCGCGGCCATGCAGATTGAGGAGCTGGCGGGCCCCTTCAGCAGTGAGCAGACACGGCGCCTGAAGGAGGCCATGGCCCGCGCGCCCGAACGGGCCGCCAACGGCGGCGGCGCGCTGATCGCCAACCAGGCGGTGTCACGCGCGCCGGCGCAGCCCGGCGTCATCTATTATGCCGCCGCCATCACCCTGCTGTTCCTGCTGGTCGCGGCCCTGCGGGGGGCCGCGAGCCTGGTGGAAGAGCGCCGCTGCGGGGTGTTCGACCGTGTGCTCATGGCACCAGGCGGCCTCGGCGCGCTGCTGTTGGGCAAGTTCGCGTTTCTGGTGCTCCAGGGGCTCGCCCTGGCGGTCGTGCTGTTCACGGTGGCGCAGCTGGTCCACGGGGTGGGCGTCACCGCCCACCTGTCGGCCTTTCTGCTGGTGTCCCTCGCCTGTGCGGCAGCGGCGGCCGGGGTGGCGCTCGCGCTGGCGGCGGCCTGCCGCACCCGGCAACAGGTCCGCGCCCTTTCGACGATCCTGGTGCTGCTCTTCTCCGTGGCCGGAGGCGCCATCGCCCCGCGCGTCCTCATGCCCGACTGGCTGCAGCGCCTGGGACAGCTGACCCCGACAGCCTGGGGCATCGAGGCCTATCAGGATGCCCTGTGGCGCGGCGCGGCTCCGGAAGTGCTCGTCTTGCCGCTTTCGGTGCTGCTGGCGTTCGCGCTGGCGGGTGGTCTTGCCGCGGTTTGGCTGACCCACCGCGCAGCACGGATGTTTTAAGGCAGGCCCAGCCCGCCGGAGCCCATCCGTGAACCCGCGAAATCGCCTCGCGCGGCCATCCCCACGCCCTTCGCGACAGCATCCCTTTCGAGGGCACGCCTCGGCAGTCGCCCGAGCGCACGCCCAACCAAGCCCCGCCCACGGCGACACGAGGGCCCCGCCCGGCACCACCCCCAGCCCATGACATGGATGCCGGGGTGCGTGATACGCGCAGCGAAAGGGCCGGCCCGACAGAGCACCTCTCCCGCGACTGCAAACACAGCCGTTCAGGTAGGCACCCGCTCGGGCAGCGGCTCAGGGCCAAGGATGAGGTGACGGGGTGACCAGCCTATCTGCGGCCCGCTTGTCTGCGTCGGGGCCTCGAGGCATTGCGGCGTGGTTGACCACAGCGACCAGCCGGCAGAAACCCGCGCGCCACTGAACGCGGGGGAAATTCGGCGCACTCGCCAACTCGCCGCGCCAACGGGGGGCCCTGCCCCCGCTTCAAAAGGCCTCCGCGTAGCTCACCCCCGCGTCGGCCCAAAACAAAACCGCCGGTGGCACGAGCCACCGGCGGGAAAACGACGGTCAGCCGCCGAACAATTTACGCTGCCACCAGCCCGAGCGCGGCTTTGCCGAAGGCGTATCCGCGGGAGGGGCAGCCGGCGTTTCAGTGGAAGGCTCGCCGGCCAAGGGCTCCGCAGCCGGAGCCACCTCTTCCGTCTTGCCTGCGTCCGCGGGCTCACCTGGTTCAGCCTTGGCCTCCACGGCCGGCTCGGACGCGATGGCCGGCGCCTCGGAGGCGGGCGCAGCCTCGCCCTCCCCGGCAATCGGCTCGGCATCCTCAGTCTTCGCCACCGCAGGAGCCTTCTCGCGCACCGTCGAGCGACGGCGACGGCGGCCGGTTTCGGGCTCCGCAGGCTCGCTGGCAGCCGGTGCGGCCTCAGCGGCAACGACTTCAGGAGCCTCCACGACCGGCGCGGTCACGGGCTCGGCTTCAGCCGCTGCTGCCACCGGCTCGGCGACCGGAGCGGGCTGTTCCTCTTCCCCTTCGCCGGCAGTCTCATCAGCGGTGAGTTCACCCTCACCCGCTTCACCCTCCGCGGCACCGTCCTCACCATCCCGCTCGCGG
The DNA here is from genome assembly GCF_021401125.1 of Xanthobacter sp. NM-59. GTDB lineage: Bacteria > Pseudomonadota > Alphaproteobacteria > Rhizobiales > Xanthobacteraceae > Xanthobacter. Next base: position 105,553 of record NZ_JACBFQ010000004.1, on the reverse strand, counting down.
CGATTGCGGCGGCCGCCCCGGCGGCCGCGGCGACGGCGGCGCCGATCATTGGCGTCATCCTCGCCCGACTCGTCCTCGGACACCGGCTCCTCTTCGCCCTCGGCCTCCTCGGCCTCGGCGGAGACTTCCTCTTCGTCCTCGCCATCGGCCTCCGACTCGCGGGTCTCGTCCCGCTCACCCGGGCGCCGCCGGCGGCGGCGGCGACGACGACGACGATTGTTCTCGTCGGCCTTGTCGGCCGCATCGCCCTCGGCGTCGGCCTCCAAGGTCTCATCGACCTCGTCTTCCTCCTCCTCGACGAATGCCTCATCGGGAGCGATGGAATCGGGGTGCACCACCGGAGCCGCGCGCGGCGCGGGCGCAGGCGGAGCGGCGAGGTCGCCCTTGTCGATGATGAACGGCTGGTGGCCGGTCACCGTCTCGTCTGCCTCGATGGTCAAGGTGACGTTGAAGCGCTCTTCCAGGTCGCGCAGGTGAGCGCGCTTGTGGTTGAGCACATAGAGCGCCACCTCGGCCCGGGTGCGGGCGATGAGATTATTGGAAGCCGAGCGCAACAGCTGCTCTTCCAGAGCGCGCAGGAGCTGGAGCGAGACCGAGGCCGCCGAGCGCACATGACCGGTGCCACCGCAATGGGGGCACACCTCGATGGAGCTTTCCAGCACGCCGGTGCGGATGCGCTGGCGCGACATTTCGAGCAGGCCGAAATGGGAGATGCGGCCGATCTGGATGCGCGCCCGGTCGTTCTTCAGGCAATCCTTGAGCTTGCGCTCGACCGCCCGGTTATTGCGCTTCTCCTCCATGTCGATGAAGTCGATGACGATCAGGCCCGCGAGGTCGCGCAGCCGCAGCTGGCGCGCGATTTCCTCGGCGGCTTCCACGTTCGTCTTGAGCGCGGTGTCCTCGATATGGTGCTCGCGGGTGGCGCGGCCGGAGTTCACGTCGATGGAGACCAGCGCCTCCGTCGGGTTGATGACAATGTAGCCGCCGCTCTTGAGCTGAACCACCGGGGAGAACATGGCGTCGAGCTGCTGCTCCACCCCGTAACGGGCGAAGATGGGCTGCGGCTCACGATAGGGCAGGACCGCCTTGGCATGGCTCGGCATGAGCATGCGCATGAAGTCCTTGGCCTCCTTGTAGCCGTCCTCGCCGGCCACCTGCACCTCGTCGATGTCCTTGTTGTAGAGGTCGCGGATGGCCCGCTTGATGAGCGATCCCTCCTCATAGACAAGGCTCGGCGCGGCGGACGACAACGTGAGCTCGCGCACCGTCTCCCACAGACGCAGGAGATATTCGAAGTCGCGCTTGATCTCGGTCTTGGTGCGGTTGGCGCCGGCGGTGCGCAGGATGATGCCCATCCCCTCCGGCACCTCCAGGTCCTGCACCACTTCCTTCAGGCGCTTGCGGTCCACGGCATTGGTGATCTTGCGGGAGATGCCGCCGCCCCGGGCGGTGTTGGGCATCAGCACCGAATAGCGGCCGGCGAGGGACAGATAGGTGGTGAGAGCCGCGCCCTTATTGCCGCGCTCTTCCTTCACCACCTGCACCAGCATCACCTGGCGACGGCGGATGACCTCCTGGATCTTATAGGTACGGGCGCGACGCTGGGGCGCGCGCTCGGGCACCTCCTCGAGGGCGTCCTCGTCGGAGCCCAGGTGCTCGATTTCCTCTTCCTCGTCGATCTGGTCGACGTCGCCGTCGTCCTCGTCCTCTTCCTCGTCGTCCTGGGGCTGGCGGGCCTCGGCGGGGGCGTCCTCGTCCTCAGGCAGGATGGGAGCGGGCTGGACCTCACCCTCCTCGGCCTCATGACGGCGCTCGGCCTCCTCGGCGTGAGCCTCAAGGGCGACCACCTGCTGTGCGGGCGCCGGCAGCGCGGTGCCCAGCGCAGCCTCGGCCGCAGCCTCCTCGCGCTCCTCTTCCGCCTCTGCGGCTTCCGCCGTGGCGAGCAGCGCGGTCACCGTATCCACATGCGCGTGCACGGGAGCGGCCTCCGCCGGCGCCTCGGACGGCTCTTCAGCGGGCTTGGCCTCGGGCGCGCTTTCAGCTTCGGCGGCGACGGGGGCATCAGCCGACGCCTCATCTACAGGCGCGTTCTCGACCGGCTCGACCGCAGTCGCCGGCTCGGCATCAACGGCGGAATCGGGCTCCGCAGCGGAAACGGCAGCCGCCTCCACGCCTTCAGCCGCCGGCTCGGCGGTCGCGGCTTCCGGAGCGGCGGCGGCATCGGCCTCCTCCACCTCTTCGCTGACGGCGGCATCGGCGCGGCTCTTGCGCGACCGGCCGCGCTCGCGGCGCTTCTCGCGCATGTCGGCCTCATCCTCGGCGAGGCGCGCGGCGCGCTCCTCCTCCTCGATCAGCGCCAGGCGGTCGGCGACCGGGATCTGGTAGTAATCGGGGTGGATCTCGCTGAAGGCGAGGAAGCCGTGGCGGTTGCCGCCATATTCGATGAACGCGGCCTGGAGCGAGGGCTCCACGCGCGTGACCTTGGCCAGATAGATGTTGCCCCGCAGCTGCTTGCGGGTGGCGGACTCATAGTCGAATTCTTCGACCCTGTTCCCGCGCACGACCACGACCCGGGTTTCCTCCGGGTGGGTCGCATCGATGAGCATCTTGTTCGCCATTGAATTCTCTCTTCACGGCGCCGGAGCCACAGCTCCGCCACAGGCGCCGGGAGGTGTCGCAGACCCCCGCCGGAACGCCGTTCGAACGCCGGATGTGATGACGGAAAGAGTCAGAGGATCGGTCGCGCCGGGGCGTGTCGTTCACACCCTCGACGTCGGGGCACACTCTGGCGCGGCGAACGCGCCGGTCGTGCGGATAAAAGTCCATGCCCTCGGCTACCCGGTCCTCGATGAAAGGTCCAACCGGCCCCGGAGCCAAGGCCCCGATCCGGCTACGGCACACGCCCGCCCGATTCTCCAGAACGTTCCTCGAAGGCATGTTTCGGAAGGGTCGCCGGGACCGCCGCTCGAAATGCCGCCGGCTCTCCTTGCTGGCGCGCTGCGCCGAAAGAGAGCGACCGACGACGAGGAGTGGGCCACTAAGGCCGGAAAGCGCGCTGCACCAGGGCCACGCGTACTTCCGGGCCTGAAGAGGAACACCCGCGGCAGCCGCGGCAGCCGGTGGCCGAAGAGCCTGGTCCGGAACGCGAACTGTGTACGCGCCTTTTGTAGACGCCCTCATTCCCGCTTGGCAAGGTTTATGCGTGTGCCGACGGTCCCTCGCAGCGGGACGCCAGGGCGCGACGGCTTGCCGACACAGCACTTCACCCGTGTCGCGACCACGACGCCGCAGGCGCTATCCCCAGCCGGCGGCGAGGTGTCAACCAAAGGTTAACGCACCTGCCCCTATCCGTTAAGGACGTGCGGCGCGGGCCCCATTGGCCATCGCCGCCGCCCGGTCACCGGCACGACGGGATGCGCATGGTCCAAACCGCCTGGCACACCAGACTTTTCCGAGCGGCGGCCCGGTCCTGCAGGGGCGGCCCGATTCGCCGCGCGCTGCTCGTTGCGCTGTGCGGCACCGCTCTCTGCATGCCGGCCGCCGCCGCCGGCCGCAATGCCGAAGCCCCCGCGCCGGAGGCGACCGGAAGCATCACGCGGCCGGCCGCGCCCGCGGCGGCCCGCCTGCCCACCCTTGCCCGTGAAGCCCGCCTCGCCGGCGACGGCCAGCGCACCCGCATGGTGCTCGACCTGGACCGGGCGGTGGATATCCGCACCTTCACCCTCGCCAATCCCTACCGGGTGGTGGTGGACCTCGACGATGTGGTGTTCTCCATGGCGCCGCAGCCGATGCAGCGCGGGCTGGTGAGCGCCCTGCGCTATGGCGTGTTCGCGCCCGGCAAGGCCCGCATGGTGCTGGAGGTGGGCGGCCCCGTTTCCATCGACAAGAGCTTCATTCTTGACGCCGTGGACGACCAGCCCGCTCGGCTGGTGCTGGACCTGGTGCCGACCGACGCCGCCACCTTCGCCCGCACCCTGGCCACCGCCACCCGCCCCCAAGCGGCCACGCCCGAACCCATCGTTCCGCCGGCTGGAGACACCCGCCCCGTGATCGTGATCGATCCCGGCCACGGCGGCATCGATACCGGCACCACCGGCTACAGCTCGTACGCGGAAAAGAATATCGTGCTGGAAACCGGGCTGGTGCTGCGCGACAAGCTGGAGAAGCTGGGCATCTACCGGGTGGTGATGACCCGCAGCACCGACACCTTCATTCCCCTCGGCGAGCGCGTGCGCATCGCCCGCGCGCATCAGGCGGCCCTGTTCATCTCGCTCCACGCGGACGCCCTCGCCCGCAATGATGGCAAGGCCCGCGGCGCCAGCGTCTACACCCTCTCCGAGACCGCCAGCGACGCCGACGCCGCCCGCCTCGCCGACCAGGAGAACAAGGCCGACCTCATCGCCGGCGTGGACCTGAGCGATGAATCGGATGCCGTCGCGGGCATTCTGGTGGATCTCGCCCAGCGCGAGACCCGCAGCTTTTCCGCCCATTTCGCCCGCCAGCTGGTGCACCAGATGAAAAGCGTGGCGCGCACCCATCACGGCGCGCTCAAGTCCGCCGGCTTCCGCGTGCTGCGGGCCCATGACGTCCCCTCGGTGCTGGTGGAGCTCGGCTACATGTCCAGCCGCGAGGATCTGAAGCTGCTCACCTCCGACACCTGGCGCAACGAGGTTGCGGACGCCATGGTGGAGGCGGTCAACGACTTCTTCGGTCCGCGCGTGGCCCACGCCACCCCCGCCGACGGGCAGACGGCCCGCGCCGAGAATGCCAAGGGCGAGCGCGCCGAGCCGGGCAAGGCCGGCCGCTGAGCGCCCACGCAACCCGCCCCTCACCCAACTCCCCATCCGCGTGGTCGCGAAGCGGCCATGTTTGCCCGCCATAGGGGCAAGGGCCGGCTGTCGCCAGCCGCTACCGCCCGCCGGTACCGCCTGATATTGGCCCGTCGCGAGCCGTCGCCATCTTCGGATGGTCCGCGCGCGTGTCGCGGCCTTGTGATGGCGAAGCGGTGCGGGAACGGCTACGCACCGGCATCTGCCGCTTCGCAGCGAAGCCGAGTCGCGGTAATGCGATGTCGCCGCGCGTGCGGTGCGGCGCAGGTAGATGGCCGGCATGCCGTTGGGGCATGCGTTCAACGATGTGGAGGGGCCCTGCGAGATGAGGCTGCTGCTGAGGTTTCTGGGCTTCCTGTTCGCTCTGTTCACCCTGGTGCTGCTGGTGGGCGCGGCGGGCGCGACCTATTTCGTCTGGAAGTACTCCAAGGACCTGCCGGACTATACCCAGCTCCAGAATTACGAACCGCCGGTGATGACGCGGGTGCACGCGGCCGACGGATCGCTGGTGGCTGAGTACGCCAAGGAGCGGCGGCTCTACATCCCCATCCAGTCCGTGCCCAAGCTGGTCATCGAGGCCTTCCTCTCGGCCGAGGACAAGAATTTCTACGAGCACGGCGGCGTCGACCCCACGGGCATTTTCCGCGCCGCCAGCTTCTATCTGCAGAATTACGGCAAGAACGTCCGGCCCCAGGGCGCCTCCACCATCACCCAGCAGGTGGCCAAGAACTTCCTTTTGACCAACGAGGTCTCCATCGACCGCAAGATCAAGGAAGCGCTCCTGGCGCTGCGCATCGAGCGCGCCTATTCCAAGGACCGCATCCTGGAACTGTACCTCAACGAGATCTATCTCGGCATGGGCGCCTACGGCATCGCCGCCGCCGCGCTGGTCTATTTCGACAAGTCCGTGGAAGAGCTGAACGTGCAGGAGGTGGCCTACCTCGCCGCCTTGCCGAAGGCGCCTTCCACCTACAACCCCTTCCGCGAGCGCGCCCGCGCCACCGATCGCCGCAACTGGGTGATCGACCGCATGGTGGAGAACGGCTTCGTGTCCCCCGAGGACGGCGAGGCCGCCAAGAAGTCGCCGCTTGACGTGACGCCCCGCCCCTCCGGCGCGCAGATCTTCGCCGCTGAATATTACGCTGAGGAAGTGCGCCGTCAGATTTTCGAGCGCTATGGCGAGAACAAGCTCTATACGGGCGGCCTCTCCGTGCGCACGCCGCTGGATCCCAAGCTGCAGGTGCTGGCCAAGAAGACCCTTTCGGAAGGCCTGGTTCGGTTCGACGAGGAGCGCGGCTGGCGCAAGCCTGTCACCCACATCGACATTACCGGCGCCGACTGGGGCGCCAAGCTGGGCGAGGTAAAGGAGTTCAACGACATCCCCTGGCGCCTCGCCGTGGTGCTGGACGTGAACAAGGACAACGCCCGCATCGGCCTGCAGCCGCCGCGTACCAAGTCCGGCGCGCGCTCCACCGAGCGCGAGGTGGGCCTCATCACCGCCGACGGCGCCAAATGGACCCGCCGCGCGCTGAACTCCATCCTGAAGACCGGCGACGTGGTCTATGTGGAGCCCATGGCCGGCCGCCAGGGCCAGTTCCGCCTCCACCAGATCCCCGCCATCGAGGGCGCGATGGTGGTGATGGAGCCGACCACCGGCCGCGTGATCGCCCTTTCCGGCGGCTTCTCCTATGACGAGAGCCAGTTCAACCGCGCCACCCAGGCCATGCGGCAGCCGGGCTCGTCGTTCAAGCCGTTCGTCTATTCGGCGGCGCTGGACAATGGCTATACGCCGTCCTCCATCGTGGTGGACGCGCCCTTCGAGCTGGAGCAGGCGGGCCAGGCCACGTGGCGGCCCACCAACTATTCCAACAAGTTCTACGGCCCGCAGACGCTGCGCTTCGGCCTCGAGCAGTCGCGCAACGTGATGACGGTGCGCCTCGCCAACGACATCGGCATGCCGATCATCGCTGAATACGCCAAGCGCTTCGGCATCTATGACAACATGCCGCCCATGCTCTCCATGGCGCTGGGCGCCGGCGAAACCACGCTGATGCGCATGGTGGGTGCCTACGCCATGATCGCCAATGGCGGGCGCAAGGTGACGCCCTCGCTCATCGACCGGATCCAGGACCGTTACGGCCACACCATCTACCGCCACGACGAGCGCGAGTGCCGCGGCTGCGATGCCGACCACTGGGCCAACCAGCCCGAGCCGACGCTCATCGATCGCCGGCCCCAGGTGCTGGACCCCATGACGGCCTACCAGATCACCTCCATGATGGAAGGCGTGGTGCAGCACGGCACCGGCACCGCCCTGAAGGAGCTGGGCAAGCCCATCGCCGGCAAGACCGGCACCACCAATGACGAGAAGGACGCCTGGTTCGTCGGCTTCACTCCTGAAGTGGTGGTGGGTGTCTATCTCGGCTATGACCGCCCCCGCCCCATGGGCAAGGGCGCCACCGGCGGCCACCTCTCGGCGCCGGTCGTGCGCGACTTCATGAAAGTGGCGCTGGCCGACCGCCCCGCCATTCCCTTCAAGGTGCCCGCCGGCATCAAGCTGGTGCGGATCGACCGCAAGAGCGGGCAGCGCACGGGCGCGGGCGATAGCAACGCCATCCTCGAAGGCTTCAAGCCCGGCACGGCCCCGCCCGACAGCTACTCGGTCTCCGATTCCTCCGGGGCATCCGATGGCGGCATTGGGTCCGGCTCCAGCGCGGGAACGGGCGGACTCTACTGAAAACAGGGTGGCGGTTCCAACGGGCCGCCGCCCTCATCTTTTTGTCCACTCCCTTCCCTTCTCGTCCCCACAGAGCCCGCCGCGGCGAACCCACGGCTTTCGTCACTCTTGGTTAACCCTTTGTTGGCGCGGCCAAAGCGGCCCTGCACACAGCCTTGGGGCGAAATTGTGTTACGGCCAAGCTATGGATGAGCTTGACGGTATCGATTGGTACCGCGCAATGTAACCTCGCCCAATGGCATCGGTAGCGCGCTCGCGTGACCTTGCAGGGGATCAAGCAGCGCGGGGGCGACGCGATGGATGAGGAGGTCCAGGATCTCAACCAGCTGGCACTTAGCCAGTGCCTGGACGCCGTTGTTTTCATAGACGACAAAACAACGTCATCTTTTTCAACGACGCCGCCGAAAGGCTCTGGTGCCGCCCGCGCGCCGATGTGCTGGGCCGCAATGTCGCCGAGCTCGTGCCCCTGCGTTGGCGCGGCCAACACGACGAATTCGTCAACACCCAGCGCCGCACTGGCGTCACCAAGATCGTCGGCACCACACGCGATGTTCCCATCGAGCGGGAAGATGGCAGCGTGGCCTGGGGCCAGCTGGCCTTGTCCCGCGCTGAGTTGGGCGACAAGACCTATTATGCAGCCTTTGTCCGCGAGATCACCGCGGACGTGCGCCAGCGCGAGCAGATGCGCATTCTCTCCCTGGTTGCGGAAACCACGGGGCGCATCGTCCTGGTTCTGAACAGCCGGTCGGAGGCGGTCTACATCAACCGCGCATTCACAGACCGGTTCGGCTACACGGTTGACGACGTTCTCGGACAAGAGCCTTTCGCCCTTCTCACGACCGATTCCGGCACAAGAGCGTTAACAAGTCAGCTTACCGATCGCCTAAAACAGTTGCCGGAATTCACTGAAGAGGTACTGTTGTCCGATAGCTCAGGAAGGGGCGTCTGGGTGTCTGCGACTTTCAACCGTGTGATCGACAACTCGACCGGCGAGATCGCGAACATCGTCGCCGTTCTGGCTGACATCACCCAAATCAAGCAGATCGAAGAGCTGCGGCGGGATGTTCTCGCCGCCGTGGTTTCGGACGAACCGCTCGACGCCGTCGCGGATCTCGTCTGCCGGAAAGTGGAAGCTATCGCCCCCGGCGTTGTCACCTCCATTATTTCGGTGACCGATGACGGCCTTCTGCAGCCGGTCGCCGGGCCCAGCCTTCCCCAGAGTTTCGTCGCTGCCGTGGAAGGTGTTGCCATCGGGCCGGACGTCGGGTCGTGCGGCAGCTGCGCGTTTCTCGGCGAGCCGGTGCTGGTGGAGGACATCGCCACCGATCCGCGTTGGGACGATTTCCGCTGGCTGCCTTTGCCGGCCAATCTGCTCGCCTGCTGGTCGGTCCCGGTGAAGCTGCGCTCCGGCAAGGTGGCCGGCACCTTCGCCTTCTATTTCACGGACCGTCGCGCCCCCACCGCCTGGGATGAGCAGATCGTCAACGCCTGCATCCATCTGTGCGCGCTGGCCATGGAGCGGCAGGAATCCAAGCGCCATATCGCGCGCCTCGCCTCAATGGATCCCCTCACGGGCCTGCCGAATCGTGGTGAGATTCTGCACCTGATGAGCGACGAGCTGCTGCGCGCGGAAGCGCTGAAGCTGCCACTGGCGCTGCTGTTTCTCGATCTGGATCACTTCAAGGACGTCAACGACACTCTGGGCCACACCACCGGCGACCGCCTGCTGGTGGAAATTTCCCGGCGCCTGAAGGCTCAGTTGCGCACCGGCGACGTGGTGGGCCGCATCGGCGGGGATGAGTTCGTCATCCTCATCCACAATTGCCGCGGTGACGAAGCCGCCCGCATCTCCGGCCGGTTGCTCGAATATCTGGCCGCGCCCGTCAATATCGAGGGGCTCAACCTCGCGATGACGGTGAGCATCGGCATCACCCTGTTCCCCGAGCATGGGCGCGACGCCGAAACGCTGCTGAAGCACGCCGACACCGCCATGTACGAGGCGAAGCGTGAAGGCCGGGGCAAGTTCCGCTTTTTCACCGAGGACCTCAACCAGCGCGTTCAGAACCGGCTGGTGCTGTCGGTGGCCTTGCGCAAGGCCATCCAGAACAAGGCCCTGAAGCAATACTACCAGCCGCAGGTGTGCATCACCGACGGCTCGCTCCACGGGGTGGAAGCTCTCAGCCGGTGGCATGACCCCATCCATGGCGACGTGCCAGCCCCCCGCTTTATCGCCCTGGCCGAGGAATACGGCCTGGTGGACGGGATCGATCAATGGGGCGTGGAAACCGCCTGCGCCCAGATCGCGAAGTGGCGGGCCGAGGGCCTGCCGGTGCCCCACATTTCCGTCAACCTCTCGCCGCTGAGCTTCCGTAGCGGCACAATCGTCGATGTCATCGCCGACGGCCTGAAGCGATACAACATCCAGCCGAGTGATATCCGTGTCGAGATCACCGAGCGGGTGATGATGGACCAGCACCCCAATTCGCTCGCCACCGCACGCGCCATCGAGGCGCTCGGGGTGCACATCGCCATGGACGATTTCGGCACCGGCTATTCCAGCCTTTCCGCCCTGGCGCGCCTGCCCATCGCGGAGCTGAAGATCGACCGCTCCTTCATGATGAGCCTGGAGCAGGACCAGAACTCCCAGGCCCTTGCCACCGCCGTGATCCGCATCGGTCAGAGCCTGGGCATGTCCGTGGTGGCCGAAGGGGTGGAAACCGAGGCCCAGATGGCGCTGCTGCGCGAGCTCAAGTGCCACGCCGCGCAGGGCTACCTGTTCGCTCGCCCGCTCGCCACCGAGGATTTCGAGGCCTGGTTCGTCACCCGGCTTCAGCACAACACCCGCCCCACCGCCAGCCGCGCCTGACCGTCGCGACCCGCGCTCCACTTCGGGGCCGCTGGCGGCTCGACAGTGGCAAAAAGTGCGCCAGAAGCGCGAAGGTGGGACTTTCCCTGCTTCCATTCACAGCTGCGCCGTTTACACCTGCGCGCGCGGCCGCTATTTTCCGCGGCCCCATCCGGAGACCATGAAGCCATGCGCGCGGAACTCGCCGCGAAAGTCGACGAGATCAATCAATCGTTGGACCTGCTGCGGTCCCACCTGGACGTGGACCGCTCTCGCCGACGCCTGGCCGAGCTGAACGCCATGGTGGAGGATCCCACTTTGTGGGACGAGCCGGACCGGGCCCAGAAGATCATGCAGGAACGCACGACGCTGGAAGATGGCCTCACCGCCATCGACCGGATCGCGCGCGACCTCGCGGACAATGTGGAGCTGATCGAGCTTGGCGAGGCGGAGGGTGATGAAGGCGTCATTGCCGAAGCTGCCGGCGCACTCCAGGCGCTGAAGGCCGAGCTCGCGCGGCGCGAGCTCGAATCCCTGCTTTCCGGCGAGGCCGATTCCAACGACACCTATCTCGAGGTCCATGCCGGCGCCGGCGGCACCGACAGTCAGGACTGGGCCGAGATGCTGCTGCGGATGTACACCCGCTGGGCGGAACGACACGGCTTCAAGGTGGAGCTGGTGGATGAAAGCGCGGGCGAGCAGGCCGGCTTGAAGTCCGCCACCATCATGGTGAAGGGCCACAACGCCTATGGCTGGCTGAAGACCGAGGCGGGCGTGCACCGGCTGGTGCGCATCTCGCCGTTCGATTCGAATGCCCGGCGCCAGACCTCCTTCTCCTCCGTCGACGTCTACCCGGTGATCGACGACCGCATCGTGGTGGAGATCAACGAGGCCGACGTGCGGGTGGATACCATGCGCTCCGGCGGCGCGGGCGGCCAGCACGTGAACAAGACCGAATCGGCGGTTCGCCTCACCCACATTCCCACCGGCATCGCGGTGGTGAGCCAGGGTGACCGCTCCCAGCACAAGAATCGCGCCACCGCCTGGAACATGCTGCGCGCGAAATTGTACGAGATGGAGCTGAAGAAGCGCGAGGCGGAAGCCGCCGCGGAGCAGGCCGCCAAGACCGATATTGGCTGGGGCCACCAGATTCGCTCCTATGTGCTCCAGCCCTATCAGCTGGTGAAGGACCTGCGCACCGGCGTCTCGTCCGGCACCCCGCAGGAAGTGCTCGACGGCGACCTGGACACCTTCATGCAGGCCGCCCTCGCCCAGCGCGCCTATGGCGGAGGCCCCGAGAGCGTCGACGACGTGGACTGATCGCGGCGGAGGGCGCGCCCCTCCGCCCCCGGCGGGTGCTGTGCCCGCCGCAGGCCTTCGCGCCCCATTCTCAGCGATAGCTGCCGCAGGCCCAGGCCCAAGCGCCGGCCTCACCGGCCGGGGTGGGCCGGCGCGCCGCCGTGTCGCGTCCAGTGCACGCCCGGCGATGGCGCCCCTTGCCTTCGCGCGTGGATTGTCGCTTACTGCGGGTAATGGGAAACGGTTGGGGGCGGAGGTTTGAGGCGGAGCCGCGCGATGCGACCGCTGGTCCATCGATCTATATCCGTGCTTTCGGTGGCGGCTCTCGCAACGCCGCGCACGCATCCAAGACCCGCTCCGGGCGCCATCGATGGAGCGTCAGCCTGTCCGTGTATTCGACGCGAACGCACCTCGTCCGCCGCGCGCCCGCCCCTGCCCACAGGTCGGGAGCGATTTGCCGCGCTGGCGATGGTTCGCCCGGCCCTTGGCGTCGGCATCGAGCCCCCGCGACGTCTCCCCTCTCGCCATCTTCACCCGTAACGATACCGCTGGCCGAGCTGGCGGAGCTGCTCCCCACCCTCAAGCGCACCTCGCACAGAGCTGCATTCCCGCACACGCCGCGCGCACACCCGAGCCGCCGGCATGGTGACATCCGACACTGAGGAGGCCGCCTTTGACTTCTGATCTCTCCAAGGCCCGCGCCGCCGGCGCGCTGCGGGACGAGCTTCTCGACGACGTCTACTCGTCGAGCGACCTGCATGGCCAGCTTCCCAAGTTCAATTTCCCGACCAAGGAACACGACCCTCGCCACGTGTTCACCGCCGTGCGCGACGAGCTGATGCTGGACGGCAACTCCCGCCAGAACCTCGCCACCTTCTGCCAGACCTGGGTGGATCAGGAGATCCAGGACCTCATGGCCTTGTCCATCGACAAGAACATGATCGACAAGGACGAGTATCCGCAAACCGCCGCCATTGAAGAGCGCTGCGTGCGCATGCTGGCGGACCTGTGGAACTCCCCCTCCCCGCGCGAGACCATCGGCTGTTCCACGGTCGGCTCTTCGGAAGCCGCCATGCTGGGCGGCCTCGCGCTCAAGTGGCAGTGGCGCAAGAAGCGCGCGGCGGCCGGCAAGCCCACCGACAAGCCCAACATGATCACCGGGCCAGTGCAGATCTGCTGGCACAAGTTCGCCCGCTATTTCGATGTTGAGCTCCGCGAGATCCCGCTCGAGGGCGACCGGCTCATCATGAGCCCGGAAGAAGTGCTGAAGCGGGTGGATGAGAACACCATCGGCGTGGTGCCCACCCTGGGCGTCACCTTCACCTGCCAATACGAGCCGGTGAAGGCGGTCAGCGACGCCCTCGACCAGCTTCAGAAAGACACCGGGCTCGATATCCCGATCCATGTGGACGGCGCCTCCGGAGGCTTCCTCGCCCCCTTCTGCGCGCCCGAGCTGGAATGGGATTTCCGCCTGCCGCGGGTGAAGTCCATCAACTCCTCGGGCCACAAGTTCGGCCTCGCGCCCCTGGGCGTGGGCTGGGTGGTGTGGCGCGAAGCCGCCGACCTGCCGGAAGACCTGGTGTTCAACGTGAATTATCTGGGCGGCAACATGCCCACCTTCGCGCTGAACTTCTCGCGCCCCGGCGGGCAGGTGATTACTCAATACTATAATTTCATGCGCCTCGGCCGCGAAGGCTACGCCAAGATCCAGAACGCCTGCTACGACACCGCCGAATACCTTGCGCAGGAAATCGCCGCCCTGGGCCCGTTCGAGGTGCTCTTCAATGGCGATCGCAAGGCCGGCATTCCCGCCTTGTGCTGGAAGCTGAAGGACAATGCGAGCATTGGCGGCTCCACCCTTTATGACGTGGCCGACCGGCTGCGCAGCCGCGGCTGGCAGGTGCCCGCTTATTCCATGCCCGCCCATCGCGAGGATCTGGTGATCCAGCGCATCCTGGTGCGGCACGGGGTGAGCCGCGATCTCGCGAGCCTGCTGGTGGACGACACCAAGCGCACGCTCGATTATTTCGAGAAGCATCCGGTGACGGCGCCGCTCACCTCGGCGGAAGCGAGCGGCTTCAACCATAACTGACGGGGCGGGCCCCTGCGTGGGGCCCGCCAAAGGTCAAGGCCGGCGAAGACTTGGGACGTCCCGTCGCCCGTCGGCGGCGACGGGGATGGCTCAAGGAGGACTTGAGCGAAGTAGACCGCAGTTCAAGCGAAGATAACGCAGCAACTCAACAGGCGAGAGCATTTCCCGGATTCCGTGAAACCGGAAAATGCTCTAGCCTGCTGCAAATCCTACCGGCGGGTTCAGGCGGACCCGCCCTCATCCGAGGTTGTCATTCCATGGCCGGAGCCGAGATGTTCGCCACCAAGACCCGTGTCGCAAAGATCTTCGCAAGCCGGTTCCGCCCGTCCGCTCTGACACTGGCGCTGTTCGCAGCGTTCGCCCTGCTGGCCCTGCTCACGCCCCATACGGGGGTGGACGCCGTGGTGGCCTGCACCGCCCTGCTCTATCGGGACAATAAAGGCGGCGTCTATGCCGGGCGCACCCTGGAACTGCCCATGGAGCTGCCCTACCTGCTCACCTATCTGCCGGCCGGGCGGAAGGTCAGCTCCGCCGTGCCGGGGCGCGATCCGCTGGTGTTCGAGACGCGCCACGCCATTGTCGGCATCACCGTTCCCAACGGTACGGTGGCGGACCTCAAGCTGGTGGAAGGCGTGAACGAAAAGGGCCTCACCTTCAGCCTGCTGGCCTTCGCCGACGCGGCAGGGCCCGCCATCGGTTTCCAGAAGACCAAGGCGGCTCTGGCGGCCATCGACCTCGGCGTGTGGACCCTCGGGCAGTTCGAGACCACGGACCAGGTGAAGACCGCCCTTGCCGCGCAGCCCGTCCTGCTCTCCGCCCTCGAGGCCCTGCACGGTGCGCGCACGCCATTCCACTTCATCGTCCATGACCGGGCCGGCGGCTCGCTGGTCATCGAGTTCGCGGACGGCAAGCAGAATGTCTATGACAATCCCATCGGCGTGATGACCAACGGGCCGGATTTCCCGTGGCATCTCACCAACATGAACAATTACTCGTATTTGACGAACCTGGACCGGTCCTCCGGCACGTTCGGCAAGCTGAATGTGCGCCAGCCGGATTCCGGCATTGCCACCGCCGGCCTGCCGGCCTCCAACACGGCCGTCGGCCGGTTCGTGCGCGCGGCCTATTATGCCCAGTATGCGGAGCGCGCTGCGCCCGAGGCGGCGCTCTCGGCCCTGGCCCATGTGATGAACAATTTCGACCGGCCGAAGGGCATCACCGTGGACCCGCGCGGCGCCGGCGGCCTGGAGGTGGAGGGCGCGGAGCCCGATGGCGAGGCCGACACCACCACCGAATATACCTCCTGGACCTCCCTCACCGACCTTGCCGGGGGACGCTTCCTGGTGCGCACCTATGCCGGGATGAACTATGTGAGCCTCGATTTCGCGGCCCTGAAGGGCGCGGACGAAGTGAAGGCGTTGCCGCTCAACGCCGTTGGCGCGCTGCCCGTGGCGAACGTCGCGGCCGAGCTCCTGGCCGCCAAGCTGGGCTGAGGCGCGGTCATGGAGGGCGTGGAACGCGTGCGCCAGGCCCTTCTCGCGGCCGGGCACGAGGACAGCATCATGGCCTTTTCGGAAGGCACCCACAGCGCGGCGGACGCCGCCGCGGCCGTGGGTTGCGCGCTGGCACAGATCGCGAAATCCATCGTGTTCCGTGCTGGCGACGAGGCCGTGCTGGTGATCGCTTCCGGTGCCAACCGCATTGACCGCAAGAAGGTCTCGGCCATCACCGGCCTTGCGGTGAAGCCGGCCGATCCGGATTGGGTCGCGCGGAAGACGGGCTTCGCCGTGGGTGGCGTCTCGCCGGTGGGGCATGCAGCGCCGCTCATCGTTGTCATCGATGAGGACTTGATGGCGCTCGACCCCATCTGGGCCGCGGCGGGCTCGCCGCTCCACGTCTTCCGCACCCGCGCGGCGCTGCTGGCCGAGATGACCGGCGCGGCGCCGGCGAATGTTCGCCAGGAGTGAATGGCGGCAAGAGTGAATGGCGGCAAGAGTGAATGGCGGCAAGAGTGAATGGCGGCAAGAGTGAACGCCCCCGCGTGAGCGTCCAAGCCGAGCAAACGACACGCGCCCGCAAGCTCCGCGGGCGCCCGGACCTCACACGCCGAGGTCGACGCCGAACGTCTGCAACAGCAGCACCGCGTTCAGCCCCAGCACCAGCACGCTGCCGATAACCGCGAAAATCGTGGTGAGCGGGCCATTGGCGAACTCGCCCATGAGATCACGCCGGCGGGTGAACATCACCAGGGCAATCATGGGCACCGGCAGGGCGATGGACAGCACCACCTGGCTCAGCACCAGGGCGTAGGTGGTGTTCACGCCCATGGCCACCACCACGAAGGCCGGCACCATGGTGACGAGCCGGCGCACCAGCAGCGGAATGCGGAACCCCACAAAGCCCTGCATGATCATCTGCCCCGCCATGGTGCCCACCACCGAGCTGGAGACGCCTGAGGCGATGAGCGAAACGAGGAAGATGC
Organism: Xanthobacter sp. NM-59; assembly: GCF_021401125.1. Classification (GTDB taxonomy): domain Bacteria; phylum Pseudomonadota; class Alphaproteobacteria; order Rhizobiales; family Xanthobacteraceae; genus Xanthobacter. The sequence goes on along the minus strand of NZ_JACBFQ010000004.1, from coordinate 89,269 downwards.
CCGCCGCGCCCGCGCCCAGCAGCGGCGTGAGCGTGTGGTAGGCTGTCTCGATCTCCGCCACGTCCGAGTGGCCGAGATGGAACGCGCTTGCGGCCATGATGACCATGGCCATGTTGACGAGCCCGGCGACCGAAAGCGCCAGCATCACTTCCCGGTTGGAGAAGCGCACCAGCAGCCGACGCTGGGCGATATTTTCCGGCGTGGTGCGGTTCTGGGTCAGGCCCGAATGCAGGTACAGGGCATGTGGCATGACGGTGGCGCCGATGATACCCACGGCGATCATCAGCGCCTGCCCGTCGGGAATCTGCGGCGTCACCGCGCCGGTGAGCGCCGCACCCCAATCCACCGGCGCAATGAACAGCTCGGCCAGATAGCACAGGCCGATGAGCCCCACGAGACCGCCGATGATGAGCTCCATGGGCCGGAAGCCATAGCGCTCGAACATCAGGATGCCGTAGGTGACGATGGCGGTGATGCCCATGCCCACCAGCAGCGGCAGGCCGAACAGCAGCGACAGGCCGATGGCGCCGCCAAGGAATTCGGCGAGGTCTGTGGCCATCGCCGCCACCTCGCTCACCACCCACATCGCCCACACCATTGGCCTGGGCAGCTCGGAACGGCACATCTCCGCCAGATTGCGCCCGGTGGCGATGCCGAGCTTGGCGGACAGCGCCTGGAACAGCATGGCCACCAGATTGGCCGCCACCACCACCCAGAGCAGCGCATAGCCATAATGCGCGCCGGCCTGGATGTTCGTCGCGAAATTGCCCGGGTCCATGTAGGCGATGGAGGCCACCACCGCCGGGCCCATGAACAGCAGCGTGCCGCCCCGCCGGCGGCCGGACAGCACCTCGGCGATGGCGGCATTGGTGCGCTGTGTGACCGATCCGCCCCCGGCCGATGCCAGGCTGGGGGACAGGGATGTCGGCGCCTCGGGCACCGGTCCGGTCGAAAAAGGCGAAGAGGGCATGGGGCAGGCCCGCGTTGCAGTTGCTCTATAATGTAGCCATGGCTACACCTCATGCAATAGCCTCATTTCGGCGACACCGTGCTGACAGGATCCGGGCAGCGCCGGGCTGTCCCGAAAGCGCCTTGCGGCCGGGGCCCGACGCCATTCGGCATGTCCCCGGCGGCAAATGCGGGCCGGCGTCGGTGGATGGCGGGGCGAGGCGAGTTGCAAAGCCCCACCCCGACCAGATAATGGGAGCGTCTTCCTGTTCGCGATCGGCCGCGCGCCCACCCCGGTGCCCCATGGCTGATCTCCCTGCGGGCCTGTCACGGGGGAGCGATTGACGTCCGAGCACAAGGGTGCCAGCGGCGGAGAGCCCGCCCCCATAGACCTGCGCGCCGCGGAAGCCGCCGAGGTGCGCCGCTTCAACCGCGCCCGAACCGCCCGCTCGGCGGAGATTCCCGAGGATTACACCGAGCTCATCGCCGACCTGCTGAACGCCCATGGCGAGGCACGGGTGACCGACATTGCCCGCCGGCTGGGCGTGACCCACCCCACCGCCACCAAAGCCATCGCCCGCCTGAAGCGCGAGGGGCTTGTGACCTCGCGTCCCTATCGCGGCGTGTTCCTCACCGAGGCCGGCGCCGCCATGGCGGAGCGGGTGCGGGCCCGCCATCGCCTGGTGGTGGACTTCCTGCTGGCCGTCGGCGTGCCGCGCGAGGCGGCGGAGACCGACGCCGAGGGGATGGAGCACTACGTTTCGGAAAAGACACTCAGCGCCTTCCGCCGCTTCCTTGACAGCCAGGGCTGAGAGAGGCGCTCAGCCTCCTCCCCCGATGGCGCGCAGGGGCTTGCCGGCCAGCACGTCATCCTCGATGCGCTCCAGGGGCACCGCGCGCGTCTCGGGCGTCACCGTCAGCGCCACCAGCAGCGAGACCACGCACACCGCCAGGAAGATGCCGATCGTCGCCGCAAGGCCCATCACCCCCACCACCGAGAGGAAAGTGGCGGCGACGATGCCGTTGAACAGCCAGCTGGTGGCTGAGGCCAGGGCGATGCCGCGCTCGCGAATGGCCGCCGGGAACAGCTCCGACATCAGCACATAAGGCAGCGGCCCCAGGCTCAAGGCGAACGCAACGATGTAGAGGCTGAGGCCGCCCAGCGCCACGAACGGCCAATCGAAGGTGGCGGCCGCCACCACCGCCGCCAAGGCGCACACCATCACAGCCGAGCCGCCGATCAGCAGCGGCCGCCGGCCGAGCCGGTCCACCAGCACCATGGCCGCCACCGTCGCCAGCACATTGACAAGGCCAAGCCCGAACGTCGCCGCCAGGGACGCGAGGCCGGCGGAGAAGCCGAGCTCCGTGAAAATGTGCGGCGCGTAATAGAGAATGCCGTCGATGCCCGAGAAGTTCTGCAGCACGAACAACGCGCTGCACAGGCCGAGCACCGCCAGGGTGCTGCCCTGGCGAAGCACCGCGCGCAAGGGCAGCGCCGCCGCGCCCGGCGCGGCCTCCCCCATCTCATCGGCAATGCCGAACACGCGCGCAGCCGCCTGCGCCTCGCCCGTGCGGCCCTGGCCCTGCAGCCAGCGCGGGCTTTCCGGCAGCGTCCCGACCACGAGACCGCACGCCACGACGATCACCAGCCCAAGCGCCAGCATCACCGGCCACGACGCGACATTCATCAGCGCGAGAGGTACAGAATAGCCGCCAAGTATTCCAACCGTGATCGCGAGTTGGTACATGGACACAACTGCCCCACGGTAGCGCGCGGCGGTCACCTCGGCCGCGTACATTGGCACAACCATGGAAGAAAGGCCGACACCAAGGCCAATCAGAACGCGCGCGCCCGCCAGCAGTTGCGGGCCGAACGGCACCTGCCCCACCAGCAGGATCAGCCCATAGCCAACTAAAGCAAAGACCACCGCGAGAAACAGCGATGGCTTGCGCCCAATGCGCGAAGACACCGGTGCCGCGCTTGCCGCCCCCACGAAGCAGCCCACCAGCAGCGCTGTCACGATCATCTCGACCGCGTGCGTGGAAAGACTGAAATCCGCCGTGATATCAGCCAGGACGCCGGCAATGGATGCGGTGCTGAAGCCAAACAGTGCGCCGAAACACAGCACCAGCGCGGAGGTAAGAACGACGACTTTCACCAGCAAACCTCGCCTGTCAAGCAAAGATATGTTGTCCGAATGGGCAAGATTTTCCCGCGCTCTCGCTTGCGGCTCAGGGCCGAGCTGAAGCATAGGTATATGCTGACCAGCGCGAAAGGCGTTCGCCCAAAAATCCTGGGTGCGGGCGCAAGCGTTGGGTGCAGGAGCAAGGCATGTCCCCCACGACCGTCGCTCGCGAACACGCCAACCGTCTGGCCATCGATGGAGGGGAGCCGGTGCGCACCGCGCCCCTGCCGTGGGAGCTGCCGGGCGCCCATTGGATCGGCGCCGAGGAGCTGGAGCTGGTGGAACGTGTGGTGCGCGCCCGCAGCCCGTTCCGCTTTTATGGCCCGGACCTGCAGCACATGGTGGACACGCTGGAAAGCGAATGGTGCTCCACCTTCGGCCACCGCCACGCGCTGGGCGTCTCCTGCGGCACGGCGGCCCTGTCCATCGCGGTGTCGGCGCTGGGCCTCGGCCCGGGCGACGAGGTGCTGGTGCCCGGCTATCTGTGGGTGTCGTGCGTGAGCGCGGTGGTGCGCGCCGGTGCCATTCCGCGCCTGGTGGACATCGACGACACCTTCACCCTCGACCCCGAGGACCTCGTCCGCAAGATCGGCCCCCACACCCGCGCGGTGCTGATGGTGCACATGAGCGGCGCGCCCGGCCGCGTGCAGGAGGTGGCGCGCATCTGCCGCGAGAAGGGCCTGCGCCTCATCGAGGATTGCGCCCAGACCGCCGGCGCCAGCTCCCACGGCCAGCCGGTGGGCACGTTCGGCGACATCGCCATCTTCTCGTTCCAGCTCAACAAGAACATGACCTCCGGCGACGGCGGCCTGATCACGAGCAATGACGACGAGCTCTTCCGCCGCATCGTGGCGCTGCACGATCTCGGCTACCCGCGCAACGCCCAGGGCCGGCTCGACACCTCGGACGAGGATTGCCAGCTGTGGGGCGTGGGCGCGCGCATGTCGGAGCTGGCCGGTGCCATGGCCCTCGCCCAGCTGCGCAAGCTGCCGAAGATCACGGGGGCCATGCGCGATGCCAAATGGCGCATCCGCAACGCCCTTTCGGACATTCCCGGCCTCTCCTTCCGCACCATTCCGGACCCGGCGGGCGACAGCGGCCCCTTCCTCATCATGATGCTGCCCGACGAAGCCACCGCGAAGCGCTTCATCGAATGCGTGCGGGCGGAGGGCATTTCCGGGCCGCCCGGGAGCTTGGCCTGCGTGACCATGCGTGAATGGGGCATGCATTGGTACTCGAACATCCCGAGCCTGGTGCACAAGCGCTCCAACAGCCGCGACGGCTTCCCCTGGACCCATCCGGCCAACGCCTTCGGCGCCGATTATGATTACAGCGCCGGCGCCCTGCCCCATTGCGATGCGCTGCATGCCCGCAGCGCCCTCATCGCCATCGCCTCGACCCTGACCGACGCGGATGTGGAGGACATCATCCTCGCCGTGCGCAAAGTGGCGCGGGTCGTCCTCGGCTGAGGCGGCATCCCGGCCCCGGGAGCCGTCCGCGCGCTTGGAGAAGCGTTCATGATCTATTTCATCGCCGCCATTGCCGGCCTCGCGGGTGCCCTGTTCGGCTTCGACGAAGGCGTGATCGCCGGTGCACTCGGCCCGCTGAGGACCGACTTCGGCATTGATCCCCTGGCGGAAGGGGTCATGACGGCGGCGGTGCCCTTCGGCGCCCTCGCCGGCGCGCTGATCGGCGGGCGCATCGCCCCCGCCTCCGGGCGGCGGCGCATGCTGCTGGGCGCGGCGCTCCTGTTCATCTGCGGCGCGCTCGGCAGCGCGCTCGCCTGGGATTTGTGGTCGCTCACGGCGGCCCGGCTCGTCATCGGCGTGGCGGTGGGCATGGCGGCCATGATGGCGCCGCTCTACATCTCCGAAAGCGCGCCCACGGCGCAGCGTGGCATGCTGGTGTCCATTTACCAGCTCGCGGTCACCCTGGGCATTCTGGGCGCCTATGTGGTGGGCTACCTGCTCTCGGATTCCTGGCGCTGGATGTTCGCCATGGGCGCCCTGCCCGCGCTGGTGCTGTTCTTCGGCATCTTCTCCCAGACCGATACGCCGCGCTGGCTGATGGCGCGCGGCCGCCAGACCGAGGCGCGCCGCGCCCTCGCCCACCTGCGCAACGTGCCGGAAACGCATCCGGACGTAGAAAAGGAGCTGAGCGAGATCCGCTCCGCCTCCGTGGCGGATCTCAAGCCCGGCCGGTTGTCCGACCTTTTCACCCCGCAACTGCGCCCGGCCCTTTATGTGAGCATGGGCCTGTTCCTGCTGCAGCAGCTCTCGGGCATCAATGCGGTGATCTATTACGCCCCCACGGTGTTCCAGATTTCCGGCTTCGATTCCACCTCCACCCAGATCCTGGCCACCGCGGGCGTGGGCGCGGTCAATGTGCTCATGACCATCGTCGGCATGCTGCTGATTGATCGCCTGGGCCGCCGGCTGCTTCTGCTGCTGGGCTTCGCGGGCACGGCCGTCGCGCTCGGCGCCATCGCCATCAGTTCCGCCACCGGCAGCCCCTCCCTGGGTGTGGTCGCCCTCGGCGGGCTGCTTCTCTACATCTCCGCCTTCGCCATCAGCATCGGGCCGCTGCCCTGGGTGATGATGGCGGAAGTGTTTCCGCTCAACGTGCGCTCGCTGGGCATGAGCCTGGCTTCGCTGGTGAACTGGGGCTTCAACTTCCTGGTGGTGTTCTCCTTCCCCGTGCTGGTGGCGGAGCTGGGCCTGGCCGGGGTGTTCGCCATCTATGCCCTGGTGTGCATCGCCGGGCTCGCCTTCACCCTGCGTGCGGTGCCGGAGACCAGCGGCGTCAGCCTGGAGGATATCGAGCGCCACCTGAAGAGCGGGCGCCCGTTCCGTGAGCTGGGCACCGCCCCGCTGGCATCCCGCGCCCTGTGAGGAGACAGGCCATGTCGATCACCCCCGACGATGCCCGGCGCCTCATGGCCGCCCTGGTGGAGCTGAGCCCCTATAGGCGCCCCCTGCGCCCGCTGCTCGGCGACCTGACCCGGATCGCACTTGCCAACCACCAGCTTCACGCCGCGCTGGAGGGGCTGAGCACCCGCGTGCCCGCCGGCGGCGCCAAGCTCACGCGGGCCGACCTCGGCGCCGACGCGCCGCTGTTCGCCGATTTCCTGGAATACATGCGCTTTGCCTCGCCCGCCTTCCTGGCCAGCGTGGGCGAGTGGCCCATAGGAGGCGCCCGTGGCTGAGGCTGCCCATTGCGATGTGTGCGTTGTCGGCACGGGCGCCGGCGGAGGCATCCTGGCCTATGAGCTCGCGAAGGCGGGCCTGAAAGTGGTATCGCTGGAGCAGGGCGGGCGCCTTGCCGACGACCATTTCGAGAAGGTGGACCCGCCCGGCGCGCGGCTGGATTTCGGCGTGCGCCCCAAGTCCACCTGGCCTGTCGACCCGCTCGAAAACCTGTTCATCCACCCTTTGTACGCCAAGGGGCCGGAGGGCTCCACCGGATGGCCCGAGGGCAGCTTCCGCCACTATCAGATCCTGGCCGTCAACGGCCTGCAGAATCTGTGGAATGGCGTCAGCGTCCGGTTCGCGGAAAAGGACTTTTCCACCTGGCCGTTCGGCTATTCCGCCCTCGCGCCCCATTATGACGCGGTGGAGAGCCGCATCGTGGTGTGCGGCACCAAGGAAGCCATTCCCGAGCTGCCCGATGGCGTGTTCGTGCCGCCCAAGCCCCTGCGGCCGGCGGATGAGATGATCGTGGCGGCGGTCAAGTCCCTGGGCGAGCCGCACTCCCACGCCATTCCCAACCGCAAGGCCATCGACACGCGCGCGGGTGGGCCGCATTCCTGCGTCTCAACGGGCATCTGCACGTCCGGCTGCCCGGTGGGGTCGGTCTACAAGTTCACCGCGCGCCTGCTGCCGGAGATCCAGGGGCGCGACAATTACGAGCTGCGCACCGGTGCCAAGGTGGTGCGGGTGCTGCGCGAACCCGGCACCGCCCGCGTGAGCGGGGTGGAATATCGCGACATGGCGAGCGGCGAGCGGCGCGTGCTCACGGCCGACGTGGTGGTGCTGGCCACCGGCGCCGTGGAGACGCCGCGCATCCTCTTCAACTCCGCCGACGAGGCCGCGCCCCAGGGCCTGGGCAACCCCCATGGCCAGCTGGGCCTGCGCCTTCAGGACAATCCGAAGGCGGTGCTTTCCACCTCGCTCTGGCGCCTGTGGGGCAAGCATCGCGACTATGACGTGGGCTATGGCGACCATCTCATTCTGCTGTCGCGGGGCAAGACGCGGGATGGCGTCGAATTTCCCTTCATCGGCCACGCCATCCACGGCCTGCCGGACGTGCCCTATTATCTCTCCGAGATGCAGCGCTTCCCGCCCTTCATGAAAGAGTGGCTGGCGCGGATGATGTTCCACAGCTACGTGACGCTGGGCCTGTTCTGCGCCGGCGACCCCACCCCCCGCAACCGCGTGCGCCCCGGAACCACCACGGACGCCTTCGGCGTGCCGCATGTGACCGTGGACTTTTCCGTATCGGCCGAAACCGAGGCCATGATGGAAGCCATGCTGAAATGGGGCCGGCGCGTGCTGCGGCACACCTCATCCACCCTCATCAGCACCGGCACCGACAATACGGGAACGGGCATCCACTATGCCGGCACCACCGCCATTTCGGGGGATCCGGCGCGGGGCGTGGTGGACGCGAACCTGAAGTGCCACGACCTCGACAATCTCTATGTCTGCGACGGCGGCGTGGTGCCGGTGTTGCCTGACAAGCACCTGACACTCACCATCATGGCGCTGGCGCATCGGTTGGCGGGCCATCTGGTGGAGAAGGCCAAGGTCGCCACGGCGGCGGCCTGATCCGGCGTGGCAGGGAGAAGCACAATGGGCCGCTCGCGCTTCCGCGCTCTCATGCTCGGGGTGATCACCGCGCTGGCGCTGGCGCCGGCGGCGCGGGCCATGGACAATCTCGACACCTATCTGGAAGGGGTGCGGGCGAAATATCAGCTCCCGGCGCTGGCGGCGGCGGTCACCTCCAAGGGCGAGATCGTGGCGGCGGGCTCGGTGGGCAAAAGGGCCATCGGCCTGGATGTTCCCGTCACCATCAATGACCGCTTCCACCTCGGCTCCGACACCAAGGCCCTGACGGCCACCGTCGCCGGCACCCTGGTGGATGAGGGGCGGCTCAGCTGGAAGAGCACGGTGGGCGAGGTGCTGGGCAAGGCGGTTCCGGACATGAATCCGAAGCTCGCCGCCGTCACCCTCGAGCAGCTGTTGAGCCATTCCAGCGGCATTCCCACCGACACGCCGGACATGCTCGACATCTATATGAGCCCCGCCGCTTTCGAGAAGAATCCGCGCGACCAGCGCATCGATGCCGTCAACCGCTGGAAGCACCACGCGCCCAAGGTGCCCAAGGGCTCGCCCTTCCAATACGCCAATTTCGGCTATCTCATTGCCGGCGCCATGCTGGAGCAGGTGTCGGGCCAGCCGTGGGAACGGCTGGTGGAGGAGCGCATCTACAAGCCCCTCGGCCTCACCACCGCCGGCTTCGGCCCCCAGGCCACCACTGGGCGCTATGATGCGGCCATCGGCCATTCGCTGGGCGATGAGGGCCGCGCCAAGCCCATGCCGTGGGGCCCGGCGGCTGATGTGCCGCCGGTGATGGGACCGGCCGGCAGCGCCCACATGTCGGTGCTCGATTTCGCGCGCTGGGCGGATTGGAACGCCGGCGGCGCCCGGCGCGGGCCGCCCATCGTCAAGCCGGAGACCCTGGCTGAGATTCAGCGCCCCCACGTGCGCACGCCCCCGAGGCCCCATCCCGCGCCCGGCACGCCGGCGCAGGGGGAATATGGCTTCGGCTGGGGCATCGTGAAGTTCGACTGGGCGAAGACCCCCCTCCTCGCCCATAACGGCTCCAACTCCATGAACCTCGCCAAGATCCTGGTGGACCCGAAGGCCGATCGCGCCGTGGTGGTGGTGACCAACTTCCCCGGCCCCTATGCGGAAACCGCCGCCGCCGAGGTGCAGCAGCACCTTTACGAGGCCTATGTGCCGAAGCCCTGATACCAAAGGCCCGTGAGCAGGGCTCATGGGCCCTTTGGTTAAACCCGCGCGGCGCTTGAGCGTGGCCCATAAGCGTGGCCCACTTGGCACCGCTCGAAGACCGGGGCGGATGGGATGGGGCGCTTTACGCGCCGAACAGCCGCCGGTCCCAGAACACCGGCTCGTGCAGCCCTGCCGTGATCATCGCGAAGTCGGGATGGGCGGGATTGATGAGCACGTTGCGGTCGAGGCGAGCGACCGCGCTCGGCACCAGCAGAATGGCGCTGCGCCGCTCCCGGCACCAGCTCTCCCCAAAGGCCTTGCTCACCGTCGCCGGCATCGCGTCCCACCCCGGCAAAGCGGGCGGCGAGAACACCTCGTAAGTGAGGCCCCGCGGCAGGGTGATCTCCACATAATGCTGGTTCGGCGGCAGGCGCCCGCTGCCATGCACCAGCTTCTCCAGCAAAGCGGTGGAATAATGCTCGCTCGAATAGATCAGCGGGCTGCCCGGCGTGTTCCACCGCCCCGGCGCGAGGGTGGAGCCGGTGGCGTCGAAGATGGGAAAGGCGCCGTTGGGATCGCCGATCCGGTAGCTGAACAAGGTGCGGTCGAGGACCTGCGCCGTCACGCGGCGGTGCCGTATTTCAGCCGGCCGAGGATGTCGAGCACCAGCTCGGCGCCGATCTCACTCTGAAGAACCAGGTCGATGGGGCGCCGGTCTTCCAGCATGGCGTGGGGGCGGAACAGGAAGTCGCGGGCCTCGTCCGCATCCTGCCACACCTCCAGCGCGAAGGCCCACGCCCGCGCGAGCCGCGCCAGCCGCGTGCCCTCCTCGGCGGAAAGGCGCTGCGTGCCCTTGCGCCGCTCAAAGGTGGCCTTGGGCACCAGGCGGTATTTGAATTGCGCGTCATCGGGCGCCACCAGCCGCGCCACATGCTCCAGCGTGCCCAGGGGCAGGCCGCTCTCGATCCGCGACATCAGCCCCAAAGGCGAGCGCGCGGCAATTTCCTTCACCGGCAGGCCCAGCACATCGGCAACGCTCGAAAATGCAAGCATCATCGTCGCCTCTTTTCAGTTGGGCCTGAGATTAGGCTCAACTGAGGCCTCCCGCAAGCAGACCACCCGCGCCGTGCGCTTGCCCCTGACGGCAGCTACCACGCCCCTTCTAAAGAAGGGGCGTGGTAGCTTGCGGGTCGGCCCTTGCCGTCGCTGACGACGCTACACGTCCTGCGGCACCTCGGCGGGCACACGGGCCCAGCGGCGGCGCACAACCATGGCGCCCATGAGCACCGCCAGCAGGCCCGCGCCCAGAAGCTCGCTGTCGCGGTTCGGCACCATCACCAGCAGAGCGCCGGCCAGCAGCGCCACCCGCTCCATTCGGCCGATGGGCCCCACCCGATAGAGATAGCCTTCCACCGCGCAGGCGAGCAGCACCGTGGCGATAATGGCGGTGGTGACGGAGACCACGATGTTCACCACATCGCCCTGCAGCAGCAGGCCGGGATTGTAGACGAACATGAAGGGCAGGATGAACAGCACCAGCCCCAGCCGCATGGCGGCGAAGCCCGTCTCCAACCCCTTGCCCCCGGCGATCTGCGCGGCGGCGATGGCGGCCAGCGCCACCGGCGGGGTGATGTAGGAGAGCATGCCCCAATAGAGCACGAACAGGTGCGCCCCCAGCGGGTTCAGCCCCAGCCCCACCAGCGCCGGTGCCAGCACCGTCGCCAGGAAGATGTAGCAGGCGGAAACCGTCATCCCCATGCCCAGCACGAACGAGGTGAGGGCGCCCAGGATCAAGAGCAGCAGCACATTGTTGCCGCCATAGAGGATCAGCTCACGGGAGAAGGCGCTGCCCACGCCGGTCATGGCCAGCGAGCCCACGATGAGGCCGATGCCGCACAAGGTGGCCACCAGATAGGCGATGTTGCTCGTCACATCGAGCAGCAGCGCGCGCACGGTCGCGAGCGGCAGCACCCGCCGCGTCGCCACCACGCCCAGCACCAGCATGATGGCGGTGGCGTAATAGGCCGCATGGCCCGGGCTGGCGATGAACAGCAGCACCACCAGCGACACGAGCGAAACCAAATGATGCCACCCGCCCCGGACGGTGGCGAGAAGGTTCGGCAGCTGGTCGCGCCCCACCCCACGAATGCCGGTGCGCGCCGCAAAGGCATCGGCCTGGATGAACAGCGCGAGGTAATAGAGCATCGAGGGCACCACCGCCGCGATGATGATGGTGGTGTAGGAGGTGTCGAGGAACGAGGCCATGATGAAGGCCACCGCGCCCATCACCGGCGGCATCAGCGTTCCGCCGGTGGAGGCGCAGGCTTCGATGGCGCCGGCATAGGTGGCCGGATAGCCCGCCCGCTGCATGGCGGGAATGGTGAGGCGCCCGGTGGTGAGCACGTTCGAGACCACGCTGCCCGAGAGCGAGCCGAACAGGGCGCTGGAGAGCACCGCCACCTTGGCCGGCCCGCCACGGCTGCGGCCCATGAGGGCCATGGACAGGTCCATGAAGAACTGCCCTCCCCCCATCACGCTCAGCACCGAGCCGAAGATGATGAAGCCCACCAGCGTGTCCGCCACCACCCGCACCGGCATGCCGATGACGCTTTCCGCGCCCATCACATGGGCCGCCAGGGTTTCGGACAAGGTGAGCTCGGTGCCCCACAGGAAGCCCGGCATGTAGCCCGCGAACAGGGGATAGGACGCGAACACCACGCAGATGGCGAGCAGAGCCAGGCCGCCCGTGCGGCGCACCGCTTCCAGCGCCAGCGCCACCACCACCGCGCACACGGCCACAGCCGAGAACGGCGCCACCACTTCCCAGCCGCTGGTGATGATGGTTTCCGCCTCCACCGCCAGATAGCCGCAGGAGGCGAGCGCGAGCGCGGCGCAGGTCCAGTCGAACACCGTCACCTGCCGGTGGCGGGGGCTGGCCGGCTGCAGCAGGAAGGCGGCCGCCAGGAACAGGCCGATCAGCACATAGTAATAGCGATTGGCCAGCAGCGGCAGCACGCCGCCAATCTCCACATTGAAGCTCTGCGCCAGGATGATGGCGAGGCCGGCGCCGCCGAGCGCCAGCAGGGCAGCAAGGGCGGGCCCGCGCACGCGCGGCGGCGGCAGAGGCAGCGCCTCGACGGTGGCGGCGGCCGGCTCCCCGCAGGAGCGCGGCGCGGGGGACTTTGCCGAAGACATGGCAGACTCCTTCTGGGCGAGCCCGTGCCGGTGGACGCGGGCCATCGGCCGGCGCGCGGGCTCATTCCCGCGCGGGCCTTGCGCGAACCCGTTCGCCGCCGGCACGCGGCCGGCGGCACTCAGGTCAGTTGAGGTTCTGCTTGCGATAAGCGTCCCAGAAGGTCGGCCAGTCGGAATCGGCCACCTTCTTCTCGGCGGCGAGCGCGCGTGCGGTCGTCCAGGCGGCCTGCACCGACTTCAGCCGGGCCATGCGGCGCACGTTCCAGGCTTCGTCCTTGTCGGTCCACACGCCGATTTCCTTGAGATAGCGGACCGCGCCGGGGTGGAAGGGAGCATCCGAGGGCGCCGTGCCTGCCTCGGACATCCGCCAGGCCGGCATGGCGCTGGTGGCGCCCTGGTAGAGGCCGTAGGTCTGGTCCAGCGCCTTCAGGAACTGATACACATCATCGTCCGTCGCATTGGCATAGACGGAGATCATGGGATAGCGCACGGCGAACAGCTCCGCCGGCTTCTGCGGCGAGAGGCCAGCGCCGGCGGTGGCAGTGACGGGCGCGAAGAAGTCCGCCACCGAGGTGATGGCCTTCCAGCCCGCCGCATTGTCCTTGGGCAGGGGCACCCAGGCGATGCCGCGCTGGGATTCCAGCTCGTAGAGCGCAGCGGCCGTGGGCGTGGTGCCGGCCACATCCACCTGCCCGTCCACCAGCGCCTGGAGAGCGGCGCCATAGGAGGGCACTTCCACCACTTTCACATCGTCCCAGCTGAGGCCGCCAAAGGCCAGCATGGCCTCCACCTTGATATTGATGGAGGGGTTAGCCTTGATGCGCGGCACCCTTTTGCCCTTCACCTCCGCCACCGTGGCGATGCCGCTATTGGCGGCGGTGGCGAGGCCGAAAGTGGAGGGCCGCCCGGCCAGCACACGCAGATCCTGCGGGCCCCAATCGGCGGCCGCGAAATCATAGGTGCCCTCAGTCGCGAAATAGAGCTCGTCCGCGAGCCAGCCATATTGGGCGCGGCCGGTCTTCAGCGGCAGCAGGCGGGCGATGGAGGTGCCCGACGGCATCAGCCGCACCCGCGTGCCATAGGTCTTGCCGAAAGCGTCCGCGATGGCGGAGGCCTCCACGAAGCCGCTGGAGCCCACATCGTAAGTGGCCCAGACCATGCTGGACGGCAGCTTGGGGGCGCTGGGCTTCTCATCGGCCGCCAGGGCGGGCATGGCGGCCACGGCGAGCCCGGCGGCCAGTAATGCCGCCCGCACATTGAACATCCTCATCATTTCCTCCCGAACTCTGATCTTTATTGGCGTTGATCAGTTGTGATGGGCGCGTTGGCGTGGCACGACACCATCACTCAAGAATTGATCCGTCTCCTCTGGGCCATATCCCGCTTCCGCGAGAATCTCGGCCGTGTGCTGGCCGAAGGCCGGCGGCGGGCGGCGATAGCTGGGCGCCGCCTCGCTCAGCCGCACCGGCGCGCCGAGCCCGCGATAGGCCCCCATCTCCACCACCATGCCGCGATGGCGGGCATGGGGCTGGGCGAGAGCCTCCGACACGTCCAGGATGGCACCCGCCGGCACCCCGGCGGCGATCAGCCGGGCCGCCAGCTCCACCCCGTCAAACGCCTTCAGCTGCTCTTCCAGGGCGATGCGCAGCGCCTCCCGGTTCTCCACCCGTACCCCATTGGTGAGGAAACGCGGATCGCCGCCCAGTTCGGGCGCTCCGATGACCGCGCACAGCTTGCGGAACTGCCGGTCATTGCCCACCGCCAGATAAATGGGGCGGGTGGCGGTGGCATAAGTGGAATACGGCGCGATATTGGGATGATTATTGCCCGAGCGCTGGGGAAGCTTGCCGGACAGGAAGTAGTTCGCCGCATGGGGATGCAAAAGCGACAGCGCGGAATCGAACAAGGTCGCTTCCACGAACTGCCCGCGCCCGGTCTCAACCCGATTGTGCAATGCCAGCAGGATCCCGAGGGTGGCGTTGAGGCCGGTCACCATGTCCACCACCGGCAGGCCGACGCGGGTGGGCTCGCCGCCCTCCGCGCCGTTCACGCTCATCAGGCCGCCCATGGCCTGCAGCACCGCATCATAGCCCGGCAGGCCGCCCAGGGGCCCATCGGCGCCGAAGCCGCTCACCCGGCAATGGATAAGGCGCGGAAAGCGCTTGGCAAGCACCTCCTCATAGCCCAGCCCCCATTTCTCCAGGGTGCCGGTCTTGAAATTCTCCACCAGCACGTCCGCATCTTCCAGCAGGCGCAGCAGAACCTCGCGGCCGGTGGGGTGGGTGAGGTCCAGGGCCATGGAGCGCTTGTTGCGGTTCACGCCGAGGAAATAAGAGGCGGTGCCGTCCAGAAAGGGCGGCCCCCATTCGCGGGTTTCGTCGCCCTGGGGCGGCTCGATCTTGATGATGTCGGCGCCGTGGTCGCCCAGCACCTGGGTGGCGAACGGCCCGCCCAGCACGCGGCTGAGATCCACCACCTTCAGGCCGGCAAGCGCGCCGGTGGCTTTAGCGGCGCTCATTCCGCCGCCTCGCGGGTCGTGGGAGTGTCCTCGCCGAGCAGGGTCGCGAGTTCCGCCGCATCATCGCCGCCGCGCAGGGGATCGCGGGGCAGAAGCTTGTGCCGCAGCACCGCACCGGCGAGCGCGAGACGCGCGCCCGAGCGGGCGTTGGTGCGCTCCTCGATGCGCGCATTCTCCCAGCTCAGCACGGTGGCGGAGGCGGCGTTGTAGACGGCCGAGGCTGCCTGGCGCACATCCGCCTCGCGGGCGCGGTCCTGCGCCACTTCATCCATGAAGCCGAGCGCCGATTTCAGCGTTTCGGCAAGGCCCGCCGGCATGCGCGCGGCACCCGTTTCCCGTTGCAGGTCATCGAGATAATCGGCGAGCGCCGCGAGCGCCCCCTCGCGCCGCGCGGCGCGGGCCACGTCCAGGGCCACGATGTTGCTGGTGCCCTCCCAAATGGAGCCCAGATGGGCGTCGCGCAGCACGCGGGCGTCGGACCACTCCTCGATATAGCCGCAGCCGCCGCGCACCTCCATGGCGTCGCCCGCCACCTTGCGGGCATCACGGCAGGTGCGGAACTTGATGAGCGGGGTGAGGATGCGCAGCACCTTGACGCTGCGCGCATCGCCCGCATCCGCCGCCTCCAGCACCTTGGCGGTGTGGAACACCATGGAGCGGCCCTGCTCGGCCGTCACCTGCATCTTGGCGAGCTGCCGGCGCATCAGCGGCAAGTCCGCCAGCCGGGAGCCGAACGCCGTGCGGTTGCGGGCCACGAACAGCGCCTCGTTCACCGAGCGGCGCATCAGCCCGGCGGAGCGCACGCCATTGGCCAGGCGCGACATGTTGATCATGTCCGTCATCTGCTTGAAGCCGGAATTGGGCTCGCCCACCAGATAGGCCTGCGCCCCCTCCAGCATGATCTCGCCAGAGGCCATGGAGCGGGTGCCCATCTTCTCCTTCAGCCGCAGGATGCGATAGGCGTTGCGCCGCCCGTCCGGCAGGTGGCGCGGCAGCAGGAACAAGGAGAGCCCCTTGGTGCCCGGCCCCGCCCCTTCCGGACGCGCCAGAACCATGCCCAGAGCAGCGTCGGGATTGGAGCAGAACCACTTGTCGCCATAGAGCTTCCACACGCCATCCTCGAGGCGTGCGGTGCACTCGATGGCGCCCACATCCGAGCCCGCCACCTGCTCCGTCATGAACATGGAGCCCTGGGCCAGCGTCTCCAGATCCTGGCTGGTGAGATCGTCGAAATAGCGCGCGACGAGGTCCGGAGCGCCGAATTTCACCAGAGTGCGGGTGAGGGAATCCGTCATGCTCAGCGGGCAGCACAGGCCGAATTCCGCCTGCACGAACAGATAGACCAGAGCATATTTCACGATCGGCGGCAGCTTGTCCGGCGCGCCGAACACACCGGGGCGGTGGGACATGGCGGCTAGGCCGAAATCACCGAACGCCACCTGCTCCAGCGCCACATAGGCCGGGTGCTTGGTCACCTTTTCATCCGGCGCGCCGTTGCGGGCGCGGATGGTGAGGGTGGGCGGGTTCTTGTCCGCGGTGAGGGCCAGCTCGTCGAGCCGACCGCCCACCAGTTCCCCCATATGCTCCAGATGCGGCAGCACCCGCTCCAGCATGTCGTCGCTCAGATAGACCCGCAGCAGGTCCAGAAACCCCGGGTCGGCGTGGAACACGTTCCAGCCGGAACTGTCCGGAATATTGCGATGCACCGCCACAGGCAAACCCTCCTCCCACTCGGCCGATTATCTCGGCATTGATCCGTTGCAGAGAGGATGGTTGAGTTATGATCTCTAATCCAATATCGATTTTGTATTCCGTGATAGCGAAATGGATATCATCTGAGCCATGGCCATCACCTTCCGGCAGCTGCAGCACTTCCTGGTTCTGTCCGAGCAGCTTCATTTCGGCCGGGCGGCGCGCCTGCTGAACATCTCCCAGCCGCCGCTCAGCGCCAGCCTGAAGCAGCTGGAGGAGCATCTGGGCTTCCAGCTCATCGACCGCTCGAGCAAGACGGTGCGCCTCACCCCCGCCGGGGTGGTGTTCGCGGAGCATGCGGCGCGCATTCTCGGCCAGCTGCGCTCGGCGCAGGAGATCGCGGGGCAGACGGCGCGCGGTACGGTGGGCAAGCTCACCGTGGCCTTCGTGCCCTCCATGCTCTATCGCCGCCTGCCGGCTTTGCTGAAGGATTTTCAGGAACGCTTCCCGCAGGTGGAGCTGCATTTGCAGGAGATGAATTCCACCCGGCAGATCGAGCAGCTCATCAGCCACAAGATCGATGTGGGCTTCGTGCACGCGACGCCCTTTCCGGACGCCATCGCCACCCTGCCCTTGGAAGTGGAGCGCCTCATGTGCTGCGTGCCGCGCCAGCACCGTCTGGCGGGGCGCAGCCAGGTGTCACTGCGGGAGCTGTCGGGCGAGCGCATCCTGGTGTTCGCGCGCGATTTCGCCGCCCATTATCACGATCGCATCGTGGGGCTGCTGCGCTCCGCCCATGTGGAGCCGCACCTCAATTACCGCATCCAGAGCTGGTTTACGGTCATCGCCTTGGTGAGCCAGGGCATGGGGGTGTCCATCGTCCCGCGCTCCCTCATCCGCAGCCATGTGGCGGACGTGACCTATATCGAGCTCGCCGAGCCCACGGCCGAGCACCATGTGGCCCTGGCCTGGCGGATGGAGGCCAATTCCGACGCATGCAGCGCCTTCGTCGCCAGCATCCGCGAGCACTATCATCCGCTGACGGTTTCCTGACGCCAAAGGCCCGCGGGGGAGCCCCACGGGCCTTTGGCCGCCCGGCCAGCCGCGCCGGCCCCTGCACCAGCGCGGCGTCGCGGCTCACTCGGCCGCGTCGCGGGCCTTCAGCATGTCGAGGGCAACATCGACGATCATGTCTTCCTGGCCGCCGACCATGCGGCGCTTGCCGAGCTCCACCAGGATCTCGCGTGTGTCCACGCCATAGAGCTTGGAGGCATTTTCCGCATGACGCAGGAAGCTGGAGTAGACGCCGGCATAGCCCAGGGCGAGGCTCTCCCGGTCCACGCGCACCGGGCGGTCCTGCAGGGGGCGCACCAAGTCGTCCGCCGCGTCCATCAGGCCGTAGAGGTCGCAGCCGGTGGCAATGCCCTTGCGCTCCAGAACTGCGATGAGGGCTTCCAGCGGCGCATTGCCCGCGCCCGCGCCCATGCCCGCCAACGAGGCATCCACCCGCACAGCGCCCGCCTCGATGCCCGCCACCGCATTGGCGACACCCAGCGTCAGGTTGTGATGGGTGTGCACGCCGATCTCGGTCTCAGGCTTCAAGGCCTCGCGCATGGCCTTCACGCGGACGAAATAATCCTCCGGCAGCAGCGCGCCGGCCGAATCCGTCACATAGACGCATTCGGCGCCGTAGCTCTCCATGAGCTTGCCCTGCTCCACCAGCTTTTCGGGCTCCAGCATGTGGGCCATCATCAGGAAGCCCACCGTGTCCATGCCCATCTCGCGCGCCACCTCTATATGCTGGCGCGAGACGTCGGCCTCGGTGCAGTGGGTGGCGATGCGCACCGAGCGGGCGCCGGCCTTGTAGGCCTCCTTCAGGTCATGCACCGTACCGATGCCGGGCAGCAGCAGCACGGTGGGCACCGCATGGGTGCACACCTCCGCCACGGCGGCAATCCACTCCACGTCGTCATGAGCGCCGAAGCCGTAATTGAAGGTGGAGCCAGTGAGCCCGTCGCCATGGGTGATCTCGATGGCGTCCACCTTCGCCGCATCCAGGGCGCGGGCGATTTCGCGGGCGGTATCGAGGCTGTATTGATGGCGCACGGCATGCATGCCGTCGCGCAGGGTCACGTCCTGGATATAGATCTTGTTCGGGTTGGGACGGGCCATCACGCGGCCTCCTTCGCAAGCGCCTTGGCGGCCCAGTGATCGGCGGTGATGAGGGCGGCCGAGGTCATGATGTCGAGATTGCCGGCATAAGCGGGCAGGTAGTGCGCCGCCCCTTCCACTTCCAGCAGAATGGTGGTCTTCAGCCCCGACTGATAGCCGAGGCCCGGAATGCGCACCGGCGCGTTGCTCGGAATGTCCTCGAACTGCACCTTCTGCTTCAGCCGGTAGCCGGGCACGTATTTCTGCACGGCCGCGGCCATCTGCTGGATGGATGCCTCGATCGCCTCGCGCGAGCCGCCCTGGCTGAGAGTGAAGACCGTGTCACGCATGATGGGCGGCGGCTCGGCCGGGTTGAGGATGATGACCGCCTTGCCGCGCTCCGCCCCGCCCAGCACCTCGATGGCCTTGGACGTGGTTTCGGTGAATTCGTCGATGTTCGCCCGCGTGCCGGGACCCGCCGAACGGGAGGAGATGGAGGCGACGATCTCGCCCCAGATCACCCGGCCGGTGGCGCGCTTCACGGCATGCACCATGGGAATGGTGGCCTGCCCGCCGCAGGTGACCATGTTGACGTTGGGCTCGTCGATATTGGCGTCGCCATTGATGGCGGGGATGGTGAAGGGACCGATGGCCGCCGGCGTCAGGTCGATGACCTTCTTGCCGTCCTTCTGGAGCAGCTCGTTGTTGCGGATGTGGGCCCCGGCGGAGGTAGCGTCGAACACCACGCCGATCTCGCCATAATTCGGCATGGCGCGCAGCCCCTCGATGCCCTCATGGGTCACCGGAACGCCCAGCCGCGCGGCGCGGGCGAGGCCATCCGACTTGGGATCGATGCCCACCATGGCACCCATCTCCAAATTCTTCGACGTGCGCATGATCTTGATCATCAGGTCGGTGCCGATGTTCCCCGAACCGATGATTGCTGCTTTCATCTTGGTCATATGGAGAAACTCCCCGGAGCCACGGGCCGCAATGGTCTGGCTCCATTGTTCAATTCTAAAAAAACCGCGACCACGTGCGCGCGACGCAAGGACAAGGCCCCATCGCCGCGCGCGAATGCAGGAATGGCTCAGAGCCGGCCGTCAGCGACCTTGCGCAGGTCCGTCCTGGGGTTGGCGAGAAGGGCGCGGTCGCCCACCCGGTAGCCGGCGGCGATCATCGCCCGCGCCGGGCGCATCTCGCGGCCATTGTCGATGGTGAAGGCGCCCACCACCACGCCGTCCTTGAGGCCGAACACGGTGGACTTCAGCGCCCCCTCATCGCCGCGCCGCAGCCACTCGTCCGCCTGCTGCGCGCCGGCGACCTGGAAATTGTGGCCATATTGGTCGGTCCAATACCAAGGCACCTCGAAGCCGCAGGGCTCCCCCGTCACCATGGACCGGCCGACGCCGGTGCCCTGGTTCTGCGCATTGGCCCAGGTTTCGAACCGCAGGTGGGAGCCGAAAGCGGGGTTCCATTGGCGGGCCACGTCGCCGGCGGCGTAGACGGCCGGATGACTGGTGCGGCCGCACTCGTCCACCACAATACCGTCCTCAACCCTGAGGCCGGCGGAAATGGCGAGGTCCGCATTCAGCTCCACACCGATACCGTACACCACCAGATCGCCAGTGAAGACACGGCCATCCGCCGCCTTCAGCGTGATCTCGCGAGTATTGGCGCGGGTCGCCTCCACCAGCTCGGCGCCCAGCTCGAAGACGACGCCGTGCTCGCGGTGAAGAGCAGTCAGCACCTCCACCATGGGCGCCGGGGCCCCGCGCGCCATCAGGCGCTCACCACGCTCGATCACCGTCACCGCGGCGCCCATGGCCACCGCGCTCGCGGCCACCTCCAGCCCAATGACGCCGCCGCCCACCACGAGAACGCGGCGGCCCGGCCAGATATGGCCGCGCAGGGCCTCCGCATCGTCCAGGGTGCGCAGGGTGTAGACGCCGCTGCCGAGCTGGTCGAGCAGAGGATAGGCCCGCGCCCGCGCGCCGGTGGCCAACAGCAGCTTGTCGAAGGCGAGCGTCTCGCCGGAGGCCAGCTCCAGGCGCTTTTCATCCAGGTCGAAGTGCACGGCGGCATCGCCGAACCGGCACTCGATTCCCTTTTCCGCATAGTAGCTTTCGGGATGGATGGCGAAATGGGCCGTCTCCGGCTTCACCAGCACATCCTTGGAGAGCGGCGGGCGCTCATAGGGCAGATGGGGCTCGGCACCGACCAGCACGATGCGGCCGGCAAAGCCCGCCTCGCGCATGGCGCTGGCCGCGGCGGCGCCCGCCTGGCCGCCGCCCACCACCACATGCACGGGCCCCTCGCTGACGGGGCGGGTCATCACATTCATGGCCGCCCCCTCACGATGCGAGGCTGTCAGCGCTGACCATGCCCATGCCGGCGATCCACTCGTCGATGGGATGGTAGTAGCGCGTGGCGGCCCGGTAGGCGCCGGCCGCCTTCAGGCAACCGAACGCGGCGATCCAGGCGCGGATTTCCTGCCCGCCGCGCCCGCCTTTGGCGCGGATTTCCTCATCGGTCATGGTCAGGAAGCGATCGAGGTCGCCGGTGACGAAATTGTCGATGAGGCCGAGGTCCCATTCCGGATCGAGCGGCTGAGAGCTGCCCTGGCCCTGGGCCAGCGCGCGCCCGTTCGCCACCACCCGTTCCTGCCGCGTCTGGCGGGCCTGCGGCGTGGGATTGCGGCCGGCGATGAGGAATTCCTCCACGTCCGGCGGCACGGTGCCGAACTGGGGCGTCGGCGGATCATGGGACAGGCCGCCGGAACCGACGATGAGGATGCGCTCTGGCCGCCCGGCCAGGAACCGGCCCACCGCCTCGCCCAGCTTCAGCGCGCGTCGGCAGGGCGGAAAGGGCTTCGCCGCCCCGTTGATGAAGATCGGAATGGTGGGATAGCGCGCCACCGAGCCGGCCAGCAGCTCCAGCGGCTGGGTGAAGCCGTGGTCCGCCTGCATGCGGTAGGAATAGGCGATGTCCACGTCTTCCGCCTGCACCGCCCGCACCAGATCGAGGGCCAGCGCCTCCGGTACATTCAGCGGCCCCTCGCCAATGTCCCAATCCCCCGCGCACTTGGCGCGCAGGCCGATGCAGAAAGGCGGCATCAGATCATAGAAGAAGCCGTTGAAATGGTCGGGCGCGAACACCACGATCAGTTCGGGATCGTAGGCCGCCACCTCCCGCGCCAGCTCGGCGAAAGTGCCGCGCGCGGCCTCCTCCACCTCCGGCGCCGGATGGATGAAATCCATCATCGGGCTGTGCGAGACGCACATGAGCTTGATGGCCATGGCGCAACTTTCCTCCCTTTGTGTCGGCGCCGTCACGGGCTGCCATTCTTGTTGGCGCGGGGCCGGAGCATCCCGCGTGCGAGGCCCGGGCCGCCTCTAGAGTTCAAGGCCTCGGGCCAGGTCTCAGAGTTCAAGGCCTCCGGCCACCTTTAGAGTTCAAGGCCTCCGGCCACGTGGCGAATGCCGCGGATTCCAAGCCCGCAATCCGCATTGATCATCACCCCCGAAAGGGTCCGGTTGTCGGCCCGCGAGGCCAGCAGCACGTAAGGGCCGGTGAAGTCCTTCGGCTCCGGGAAGAACTGCAGGGGCAGGATGGCGCGGATGGCTTCCGGCGAGCGCGAATCCATGATGCGCTGGTCCTGCTGGCCAAGGGCCTCGGGCCCGCGCAGGTCGCTCGCCATGCCGCTCGGCGCCACCGCATTCACCCGCACCTTCGGCGCGAGCTCATAGGCGAGCTGTCGCACCAGCCCGACCCCCGCATGCTTGGAGGCGGTGTAGAGCGGCCCGCCGCCACCCGGATAGAATGCGGAATTCGACAGGGTAAAGATGATGGAGCCCTGCGACTTCACCAGCGCCGGCGCCGCCGCCTTCGCCCCCAGCAGATAGCCCTTCACATTGATGGCGAAGAGTTCGTCGAAGGCATCCGGCAGGCGCTCCGGCGCCATGTCCATGAGGCTCGCCCCATGGTCCCACACCGCCGCATTGCCGATGAAGCAGTCGAGCTGGCCGAAGCGGGCGACGGTCTCAGCCACTGCTTTGTCATTGTCGGCCATGGAGCGCACGTCGCCGGCCACCGCCACGACATCCGCGCCGAAGTCGGCCGTGAGCGCAGCCACCTTCTCCGCCGAGCGCTCCAGCACGCCGACACGCGCGCCTTCGCCAAGAAAGCGCTCCACCAGGGCCCGGCCGAGGCCCGAGCCGCCGCCGGTGATGAGGGCCACCTGCCCGTCGAGCGCGCCCATCAGGCGCCTCCTTGGGGCACGAGCACATAGATTTCATCGCCCTCCACCTGCACCTCGAAGGTGGCGAGATCGACAGTGGCGGGCTGTGTGAGCGCCTTGCCGGTCTTCAGGCAGAAACGGGCGGTGTGAACCGGGCATTCCACCGTGCAATCATCTTCCAAATAGCCTTCGGCCATGGAAGCGTTGCCGTGGGTGCACAGATCCGCGAGGGCGTAGAATTCACCGTCCAGATTGAAGACGGCGACGGCCGGGGACGTGTCCACCCGGCGCGCTTCGCCGGGTGGCAGGTCCGCCGTGGAGCAGACGTGAATTTTATCCATGATCACAACAGGATGCTGATATTGGCCGACATCAGGGTGAACTCGTCGAGTTCCAGATCGCGGCCGAACAATTCCCATCCGCCAGCCGTTTCCGCGCGCCGCAGGCGATCGCGACGGGTGCCGATGAAGGTGTGATGGTCGCGCGCCTTGGCGGCACGGTGGACCATGTAGTTACAGGCGAGCTCCAACTCGTCCCCGACCACCGAGAGGATCCGTACGTTGGACACAAAATGCCGCGTGCGCGAGGCCGGCTCCTCCGACCAGGCCATGCCCGTTTCGAGGCGGGCAATGCGCCGCTCCAGCTGGTACTTGTCCTCGTTGAAGATGTAGGTGGTGGGCGGCTGCAGGCCGCGCCGGCGGTCCCGCACCTGGGCCAGGGTGTTGGTGCCGAGCACGTAGGAGATGTCCTCCGCCAGAAGGTCCAGCCACTCCCGGAACCGGCGCTCGTCGAGCAGAGCGGCTTCCAGGTACAGGAACTGCTCCACCTCGTGCTGAAGCTGCGGGGTGACGGCGCCGGCGGGCTCCGCCAGCGGCGCGATGCGGGCGACGGCCTCAAGCATTGACGACCTCCTTCACGAACGAGGTGTTGAGAGCGTCGATCTCGTCCCAGCTTTCAGCGGTCATCATGTCCGCCCAGCGCTGGTAGAAGCCGCGCGCGGCGGTTTCCGCGAAGGTGTAGTTGGTGACGCCCGGAATGCCGTCGGTGCGGCGCTCCTCCAGTCCCAGGCCCATCTGGACGCAGAATTCAGTCTTCTGCGCCATGTGGCCGCGCAATACCTTCTGCACTTCCACCCAATTCTCGGAATCGTCCTGCTCCAGGAAGCCGGCGGGACCGAAGGCGCGGGCGTGGCTCTTCTTCAGAGCCTCCTTCACCTCTTCAGGCGCGGCCTTGTCAGCGATGCAGAAGGCCCACACCTCGATCTGGTTCGGCCCGCGCGGATGCCACACGCGCAGCGTCTGTGTGCCATTGAGCCAGGACAGGGTCGGGAACATGGTGTTGTGGCCCGCGAGGCGCAAAGCCCGCACGCGGCCGAGGCGACGTTCCGATTCCGGATAGGTCTCGCGGAAGTAATTGGAGACCGCGCCACCCACCCACACATTGGCATCGGCGCTTTCGGTAAAGAAGAATGCGCTGCCATGGCCGTTTCCGGCGAACTGCACGCCACCCAGGCCATTGGCCCAGGCGGGCTTTGCGGTCTGCCCCTCACCCAGGGGCGAGCCGTCGGGCTTGTTGGTGGGCACCGGCTGAAGCACCTGCACGGCCGAGCCGTGTGTATAGGGCGCGTGATACTGATCGGAGCAGAACTGTTCGGCCGCGAACTTCCAATTACACTCGATCACCCACTTGTGGATACCGCCGACAATCTCGGTTCCACCTTCGCGACGATCGAGGAAGCCATCGAGATACCAGGCCATGTCGCCCAGATAATCCTCAAGGCTCGGCGCGCTCTCGTCCCAATTGCCGAAGATCAGGCCTTTATAGGTGGCAAGGCGCGGAACCTTGCGCATGCCCCACTTCGACTTGTCGAGCTTGTTGCGATAGGCCTCTTCCTCCAGCGGCACCGAGGTCAGCGCGCCGTCCAGGCCATAGGCCCAGCCGTGATAAGGGCAGGTGAGAGAGCGGGTATTGCCCTCATCCGCATGGCACAGCTTCATGCCGCGATGGCGGCACTGGTTGAGGAAGGCGGCGACCGAGCCATCCTTCTGGCGCACCACGATCACCGGATCCTCACCCATGAAGGTAGTGAAGAAGTCACCCGCCTTCGGAATCATGCATTCGTGAGCCAGAAACAGCCAGGAGCGCGCGAAGATCCGCTCCAGCTCAAGCTCATAGATCGCCTGATCGGTATAGATGGCCGGTTTGATCGTACCGCGCTGCACGTCGATGAGACTACGGACGCCGAGCTTGTCGTCCATACGCCGATCCTCCCTTTGTGGCTGCTTGGTTCGTTGGTTGTGGACCAAGCCTTGAGATGGGCGACACTAAACATCGACTTAGAACAACCAGAAATATTTTCTTCCTTGCTGTATGAGACATTTTGCGTCTAACTGCGCCCATGGAGCTGAGACACCTTCGCTATTTCGTCGCCGTCGCCGAGGAGCTGAACTTCACCCGCGCGGCGGCGCGCCTGCGTACCGCGCAGCCCTCCTTCAGCCAGCAGATCCGTGACCTGGAGGAGGAGATCGGCACGCCTTTGCTCACCCGGACCAAGAGGCGGGTGGCCCTCACCGAAGCCGGGCGGGTCTTCCTCGATGAGGCCCGCCTGGTGCTCGCCCAAGCCCATCGGGCGGTGGAAATGGCGCGGCGCGCGGCTCAGCTGGATGAGCGCCGTCTCGTCATCGGCTTCCTGCCGTCAGCGGAGGTAAAGATCTTTCCCTCCATGCTGACGGTGATGCGGGCGCGCTTTCCCGAGCTCAACCTCGTCTTTCGCAGCCTCACCACCATGGAACAGGAAGAGGCGCTATCGCGCCGGGATATCGATGTGGGCTTTCTGCGCCTGCCGGTGAAGGACCCCGCCCTCCGGCACGTCTCCGTCCTGCGCGAGCGGCTGGTGGCGGTGATCCCCGCCGACCACCCCCTCGCCCGCGTTGAGGAAGTCGACATCACGGAGCTCGCCAAGATCCCGTTTCTAAGGATTTCACCCGGCCATGCCGGCGGCCTGCACGATATCGTTGAAGGATTTCTCAAGGCCAATAAAGCGGAGGTTACGCCAGTCCAGGACGTCGACAACGTGATGACGATGATGACCCTGGTCGGGCTGCGAACCGGATTTTCCATTCTGCCTGACTATGTGGAGCATCTGCTGTTCCGAAATGTCACCACGCGCCCGTTCCGCGGCCGCCAGACTTTCGTGGATCTTGCCATGGTCTGGCACTGCGAAAACGACATGCCCGAGCTGGCCGCCTTTCGGGAACTTGTGCTCGAAGCCCTCGCGCAGAGCGCCGACTGAGACGCAACGCATCTTAATATGCGATGGATTATGTATTGGCGTGGTCCCGGTGCTGTTCTCCATCTTGCCCCGGCTTTCAAAACACAGCCGAGGAACACGCCATGTCGGAAGCGGCCCGGACCACGGTCCCAGCATCCCCTCACCCCACCTCCACCACCCAGCCCGAGCTGCGCTCTCTGTGGTCCGCCATCGCGGGTGGGGACGTGCACCTGCACTATATTGACGCCAAGGGCGTTCGCACGCGCGTGCTGGAGGCCGGCTCGGGCCCGGTGCTGATCCTGCTTCACGGCGTCTCCGGCCATCTCGAGGCCTATCACCGCAACATCCTGCCCCACGCCGAGCATTTCCGGGTGCTGGCGGTGGACATGCTGGGCCACGGCTTCACCGACAAGCCGGCCCGCAATTACGAGATCTCCGATTATGTGGAGCATCTGCACGATCTCATCGACGCGCTGGGCGTCGAGAAGGTGCACCTTTCGGGCGAATCCCTGGGCGGCTGGGTGGCGGCGCGCTTTGCCGCCACCTATCCCGAGCGCGTGGACCGGCTGGTGCTGAACACCGCCGGCGGCATGATCGCCGACCCCAAGGTGATGGAGCGCCTCAAGACCCTGAGCCTTGCCGCCGTGCGCTCGCCCGACCGGGAGGCCACCCGCAAGCGCCTGGAATTCCTGATGCTCGACCCCACCATCGTCACCGAGGACCTGGTGGAGGCGCGCTTCGCCTGCTTCCGCCGCCCGGGCATGGTGGAGGCCATGGAACGCATCATGTGCCTCCAGGACATGGATGTGCGCATGCGCAACCTGCTCACCCCCGAGGAACTCGGCCGCATCACCGCCGACACCCTGGTGCTGTGGACCACCCATGACCCGACCGCTTCGGTGGAAGTGGGCCAGCGCATGGCGAACATGGTGAAGGGTAGCCGCTTCGTGGTGATGGAAAATTGCGGGCACTGGCCGCAATATGAGGACCCCGACACCTTCAACCGCATCCACATCGACTTCCTGCTGGATCGCTGAGACACGCTATGACTGATCCGCAAACGGCGGCCGTCGCCGCCGACACCGCCATTGCCGCAGTTGCCGAAAAGCTGCGGCAGGCGGCGGAGAGCCGCACGCCGTGCGCGCCCATCGCCTCCCTGCTGCCGGCGGGCGACCTTGATGCCGCCTATCGCGTGCAGGAAATCGGCACCCTGCGGGCGCTGGCGGAGGGCCGCGCGCTGGTGGGGCGCAAGATCGGCCTCACCTCCAAGGCGGTGCAGAAGCAGCTCGGCGTGGACCAGCCCGATTACGGCATGCTGTTCGACGACATGGCCGTGCCCGATGGCTGGGAAATTCCCGCCGGCCGCCTGATCCAACCCAAGGTGGAGGCGGAGATCGCCTTCGTCATGGGACGCGATCTGGACAGCGAGCGCATCACCCTCGCCGAGGTGATCGGGGCGGTGGACTATGCCGTGCCGGCCATCGAGGTGGTGGATTCGCGCATCGCTGACTGGAAGATCGGCATCGTCGACACCATCGCCGACAATGCCTCCTCGGGCCTCTACGTGCTGGGCAATACCCCCTGCCTGCTGGAGGGGCTCGACCTGCGCCTCGCCGGCATGGCCATGACCTGCCGGGGCGATCTGGTGTCGGTGGGCGTGGGCGCGGCGTGCCTCGGCCATCCGCTGAACGCTGTGTGGTGGCTGGCACGCACCATGGCCCGCGCGGGCCGGCCGCTGCAGGCGGGGGATACGGTGCTTTC
Organism: Xanthobacter sp. NM-59; assembly: GCF_021401125.1. Taxonomy (GTDB): domain Bacteria; phylum Pseudomonadota; class Alphaproteobacteria; order Rhizobiales; family Xanthobacteraceae; genus Xanthobacter. The sequence continues at coordinate 61,293 of NZ_JACBFQ010000004.1, read as the reverse complement.
CGGCGCGCTCGGCCCCATGGTCGCGGTCAAGCCCGGCGAGAGCTATGAGGCGCAGGTGATGGGCCTCGGCTCCGTGCGCGCGACATTTGGGGCCTGACGCTCACGCCCCGCGCGAAGACGAGCGCTGACGATGAAGGCCCGCCACGAGAGATCGTGGCGGGCCTTTTGACGCCATGGGCGGCGAATACCTATGCGAACGATTTCCCGGCCATCAATGACTGATCATCCATGGCCGCGCGGTCGGGAAGCTTTTGGCGCCGGTGGGCGAGACGCGGGTGCGGCTCTTCATCTTCGGCGCGCAGCAGGCGCAGCCAGCCTTGTGCTTGGCGCGCGCGCTCTTCTCCGCATATTCACCCACGCTCATGGGGGCGTTGGCACTGCGCTCATTGGCTGCGAAGGCATTGCGGCGGCCCGCATCCATGCCCGCCACATGGGGCGCGGTGAGGAAAGCGCGCGGGGAGAAGGCCCGGCACTCGGGGCAGGGCTGCGCCTCGTCGCACTGGCTCATCGGGTGCATCTGGGTGAACGGCCCGCAGTCCTCGCACATATAATCATAGACCGGCATGGGCATCCTCCGCGTCATTCGATTGGAAGGAAAAAGCCGCCGGAGCGCGAGCGCCCCGGCGGAGAGGGGTTCAGTCTTCCAGCGCGACGGGCATGTCGATGGAGCCATCAAGGAACTTCTGCGGGCCGGCCGCCGAAGGCTTGATGTCAAAGTCGAAGATCTCGGTGGGCAGCCACAAGGTGGCGCAGGAATTGGGAATATCCACCACGCCCGACAAGTGCCCCTGCACCGGCGCGACGCCGAGCAGCGAATAGGCCTGGGCACCAGAATATCCGAACTTCTTCAGGTATTCGATGGCATTCAGGCAGGCCTGACGGTAGGCCACATTGGCATCGAGATAATGCTGGGTGCCGGTCTCATCCACCGAGATGCCCTCGAAGATGAGATAATCCTTGTAGTTGGGGGTGATGGGCGACGGCTTGAAGATGGGATTCTTGATGCCGTACTTGGTCATCCCCTCCTTGATGAGGTCCACCTTGATGTGGAGCCACGCGCCGAACATCTCGATGGCGCCGCAGAAGGTGATTTCGCCATCGCCCTGGGAGAAGTGCATGTCGCCCATGGAAAGGCCGGCACCGGGCACATAAACCGGGAAATAAATGCGCGAGCCGCGCGACAGATCCTTGATATCGCAATTGCCGCCATGTTCGCGGGGCGGCACGGTGCGCGCGCCTTCCGCCGCCACGCGCGCCTTGTCGTCACCGGTGAGGCGGCCGAGATGGGCGGTCTTGGCGAAGGGTGGGTTGGCCAGCGGCGGGCTGCGGGTGGGGTTGGTGTCAATCAGCGCCTGCTCGCGGGCGTTCCAGGTATCGAGCAGCGACTTCGACGGCAGGGTGCCGATGAGGCCAGGATGGATGAGGCCCGCAAAGCCCACGCCCGGCACGTGCCGCGAGCGGGTGAACATGCCCTCGTAATGCCACACGGACTTCTGCGCCAGCGGGAAGTGGTCGGTCAGGAAGCCGCCGCCATTCTTCTTGGAGAAGAAGCCGTTGAAGCCCCATTCGTGGCCTTCCAGCGTGCCGGCGTCCAGAATATCCACCACCAGCAGGTCGCCGGGCTCGGCGCCCTTCACGCCGATGGGGCCGGACAGGTAATGCACGGTGGTGAGGTCCACGTCGCGAATGTCGTCCGCGCTGTCATCGTTCTTGATGGCGCCGCCGGTCCAGTCCACCGTCTCCACCCGGAAATCGGCGCCGGGCTCCACCCACACGGCGATCGGGATATCCGGATGCCAGCGGTTGTGGAGGTTCTCATTCTCCGTGGCCGGCCGCGACAGGTCGACCGAGATCAAGGTCTCAGGCATGGCTCTTCCTCAGGGTTGAAGGCGAAAAAGGTTCAGACGGACAGGAACTTGGCGACCTTGGCTTCGTCGATGTCGGCGCGCAGGTCCTCATGGACGATCTCGCCGTTCTCGATCACCAGGACGCGGTCGGCGATGTCGAGGGCGAAGGAGAGCACCTGTTCCGACACCACGATGGACAGGCCCCGCTCATCGCGGATGCGCTTCAGGGTGCGGGCCATCTCGCGGATGATGGAGGGCTGGATGCCCTCGGTGGGCTCGTCCAGCAGCAGAACCTTGGGCCGGGTGGCGAGCGCCCTCGCGATGGCCAATTGCTGTTGCTGGCCGCCGGAAAGGTTGCCACCGCGCCGGTGCTTCATGTCCAGCAACACCGGGAACAGCTCATAGATGTCCGGCGGCACTTTGCTGTCATTGTGGACGATGAGGCCGGTTTCGATGTTCTCCTGAACCGTCATGGAAGAAAAAATCATCCGCCCCTGCGGCACATAGGCGATGCCGCGCGCCACCCGCTGGCAGCTCTTGAGATCGGTGATCGTGTCGGTGCCCAGGGCCACCGTGCCGGAGCGGGTGGGCACCACGCCCATCAGCGATTTCATGAGCGTGGTCTTGCCCATGCCGTTGCGGCCCATGATGGCGACGATCTCCCCCGGCGCCACGCCGAAGGACAAGCCGTGCAGCACCTCGCTCTGGCCATAGGAGACGACGAGGTTGTCGACGTTGAGCATGGTCGGTTCCCCTCAGTGGCCGAGATAGACTTCGATGACTTTGGGATCGGCCTGCACCTTGGCCATGGGCCCCTCGGCGAGGATCTTGCCCTGGTGCAGCACCGTGACCTTGTGGGCGATGTCCTCCACGAACTTCATGTCGTGCTCGATCACGATCACCGAGCGATCCTTGATGATGGTGTTGAGCAATTCCGCCGTCTTCTTACGTTCGGCCACGCTCATGCCGGCCACCGGCTCGTCCAGCATCAAAAGCTCAGGGTCCTGGATCAGCAGCATGCCGATTTCCAGCCATTGCTTCTGGCCGTGACTCAAGTATTCGGCCCGCTGGTGGAGCTGGTCGGCCAGAAAGATGGTCTGCGCCACCTCCTCCACCCGCCCGATCACTTCCGCATCCCGCTTGAAGGCGAGCGCACCGAACACGCCGCGTCCGCGCGGAAAGGAAATCTCCAGGTTTTCGAACACCGTGAGATCTTCATAGATGGACGGGTTCTGGAACTTGCGCCCCACCCCGGCGCGGACGATCTCGTATTCCTTGAGGCGGGTCAGCTCCGTATTCTTGAACTTCACGGAACCTGATGTGGCTTTGGTGCGGCCGCAGATGAGATCAAGCACCGTGGTCTTGCCGGCACCGTTGGGGCCAATGATGACCCGGATCTCGTTCTCATCCACATAGAAGGACAGGTCGTCGACCGCCTTGAAGCCGTCGAAGGAGACGGTCAGCCCCTCCACCGCCAGCAGGAAATCGGGGCCCATCTGGTCGGTGATGACGTTGGTGGCAGCTTGCGCGTTCATGGCTCACCTCCTCATTCAGCCGGAGCGGGCGCGGGGGTGGAGCCGGAGCGCCCCTTGCGACCGAGGAAGGCGTCGATGCGCGGCTCCACATGGCTGCGGTAGAGGCCCGCAAGACCGTTGGGGAACAGCAGCACCACCGCGATGAAGAGGGCACCGAGGCCGAACAGCCACAGCTCCGGAAAGCTTTCGGAGAAGGAGGTCTTCGCCCAGTTCACCAGCAGCGTGCCGTAGACCGCGCCGAACAGAGAGAGCCGCCCGCCCACCGCCGTGTAGATGACCATTTCGATGGAGGGCACGATGCCGACGAAGGACGGCGACATGAACCCCACCTGCAGGGTGAACATGGCCCCGCCCACGCCCGCCAGCGCCGCGGCCAGGCAGAACACGAACACCTTGAAGCTCGCCACGTCGTAGCCGGAGAACCGCACCCGGTCCTCCTTGTCGCGCATGGCGACGAGGATGCGGCCGAGCTTGGAGCCGCGCACCAGCAGGCACAGCCCGATGGCCCCAAGCAGCAGCGCCACGTTCACGAAATAAAGGATGGTCTTGGCGCTGTCGGTGCGGATGTCCCAGCCGGCCAGGGTGCGCAGATCGGTAATGCCGTTGATGCCGCCCGTATAGCCCTGCTGGCCGACGATGAGGATCGTCATGATGGCCGCCAGCGCCTGGGTGATGATGGCGAAGTAGACGCCACCCACCCGCCGCTTGAACATGGGAAAGGACACGATGAAGGCGAACGCCATGGGCACCAGCACCACCGCCAGCAAGGACAGCGGCAACGACTTGAAGGGCACCCAGAAGAAGGGTAGCTCGGTAATCTGGTTCCAGTCCATGAAATCGGGAATGCCGGGGGTGGACTGGATCTTGGTGGCCTCTAGCGTGGAGGACTGAAGCTTCAGATACATGGCCATGGCATAGCCGCCGAGACCGAAGAACACCCCCTGGCCGAGGGAGAGGATGCCCGCATTGCCCCAGCACAGCACCAGGCCCACCGCCACGAAGGCGTAGGTGAGATACTTGCCCACCATGTTGAGGCGGAAGGGCTCCAGCACCAGCGGCAGTACCACCGCCAGAAGCACGGCAAGGAGAAGAAGGCCGATGAGGTTCTTGAAACGGGGGGAGAGCGCTTGCGTCATGTCAGGCCTCCTCAGCGCCGGACCTTGAGGACGAACAGGCCTTCCGGGCGCACCATGAGGATGCAGACCACCACCAGCAGCGTGAGCACCTTGGCCATGGAACCGGACATGAAGAATTCCATGGTCGACTGCGCCTGGGAGATGGTGAAGGCCGAAGCGATGGTGCCCGCGAGGGAGGCCGCGCCGCCGAACACCACCACCAGGAAGGTGTCGACGATGTAGAGCTGGCCCGCCGTGGGGCCCGTGGACCCGATCATGGTGAAAGCGCTGCCGGCGATGCCGGCAATGCCGCAGCCGAGGCCGAAGGTGAAACGGTCCACCCGCTCGCTGTCGATGCCCACCGCGCCCGCCATGGGCCGGTTCAACACCACGGCCCGCACCTGCAGGCCCCAGCGCGAGCGGAACATGAGCAGATAGACGGCGATGGCAATGAGGGTGGTGAGGCCCATCACGAACAGGCCGTTGATCTGCACCTCAATGGTGTCGGTGATGGCGAGCGAGCCCATCATCCATTCGGGCAGCTCCACGCCCACCTCGCGGGCGCCGAAGATGGAGCGGAACGCCTGCTGCATGATGAGAGAGAGGCCCCAGGTGGCCAGCAGCGTGTCGAGCGGGCGCTTGTAGAGGAAGCGGATCATGCTCCACTCCACCAGCATTCCCAGCGCGCCGGAGGCACAAAAGGCCACCACCATGGCGACGAAGAAGTAGATTCCGTAGAGCCCCGGCGCGAAAGCCTGAAACGCCTGCGAGGTGAGGTAGGTCATGTAGGCGCCGAGGATCATGAACTCGCCGTGCGCCATGTTGATCACGCCCATCTGGCCAAAGATGATGGCGAGACCCAGCGACATGAGCACGAAGACGGAGAACAGGATCAGGCCGGCGAAGGCCTGCATGGCGAAGATGGAGCCGAGCTCCCCCAGCGAATATCCCATGAACATCGAAGCACTCCGCAGCGGCTCCGGCCGCATGACCCCGGACCCCTCCTCGGGCCGGATGGAGCCCGCCCGCGCCGCGCGCGGACGGGTGGCGCGCCGCTTTTCAGGCGAAAGCGGCGCGGCGTGGGAGCGCTCGGCTCACTGGTAGCCCTTGGGGAAGGGGTTCGGCTCCACCAGCTCGGCGGTCTCGTAGAGCACGTCGAACTGCCCATCCGGGCGCGCCTTGCCGACGCGGGTCTTGCTCCACAGATGGTGGTTCTCGTGGATGCGCACATAGCCTTCCGGCGCCTTGTCGAAGGCGACGCCCGGGGAGGCCGCGGCCACCTTGTCGATGTCGAAGGAGCCAGCCTTCTCCACCGTGAGCTTCCACAGCCAGGGGCCGAGATAGGCGGCCTGGGTCACGTCGCCGATGACCATGTTGGGGCCATAGGCCTTCTTGAACGCCTCGACGAACGCCTTGTTGTTGGGATTATCGAGGGATTGGAAATACTTCATGCAGGCGAGCGCGCCCGCGATATTCTCGCCGCCGATGCCCAGGATCTCGTCTTCCGTCACCGAAATGGTGAGCAGGGTCTGCTTGGACAGGTCGATGCCTGCCGCCTTGAGCTGCTTGTAGAAGGCGACGTTGGAACCGCCGACGATGATGGCGTAGATGACATCCGGCTTCTTCAGCTTGATCTTGTTGATGGCCGAATTGAACTGGGTATGACCGAGCGGGAAATACTCCTCACCCACCACCTTCAGGTTGAGGAAGTTCTCGATGTGCTTGCGGGCGATCTTGTTGGAGGTGCGCGGCCAGATATAGTCCGAGCCCAGGAGATAGAAGGTCTGCGCGCCGCGATTCTGCACCACCCAGTTGAGGCCGGCAATGATCTGCTGCGTCGCCTCCTGGCCCGTATAGATGACATTCTTGGACTGCTCCAGGCCTTCATAGAAGGTCGGATAATAGAGCATGCCGTTATACTGCTCGAACACCGGCAAAACCGCCTTGCGCGAAGCGGAGGTCCAGCAACCGAACACCGAGGCGCACTTGTCCTGCACCAGGAGCTTCTTGGCCTTCTCCGCGAAGGTTGGCCAATCGGAGGCGCCGTCTTCCTGAACGTACTTGATCTTGCGACCCAGCACGCCGCCGGAGGCGTTGATCTGGTCGATGGCGAGCTTTTCCGCCTGCACCGATCCGGTTTCGGAAATGGCCATGGTCCCGGTGACTGAGTGCAGGATGCCCACGGTCACTTCCGTGTCCGTCACGGCAAGCCCGGTCGTATTCACGGCGGACGTCGCCGGCGCCTGGGCGAAGGCCGAGGACGAGAAGAAGGCGGACGCCCCGAAAGCCGAAGCAACGGGCATGGCCGCGAGGCCCTTCAGGATTTGGCGCCGCCCCAGGTTCATCTGGGACAGACCTCGACCGGACCGCTGATCATCAGAAGACATACTTCCCCCTCCATCGCGATGACAGGATGGTTTCAAAGTGTCTGGAAGCTTTTTGGTGGGGTGATGCTTCCCGGGTTCGGGCCGGATCAGCAATACGTCAATTGACGTATATGGCCCGCGACAGGTCCGTTTATCTTGGCCCTGGACGCTCGGCGGGACTGGGCGGCGCGGCGGGAGGTGACAAATCCGCGGCGAAGCACGACACTGCCCCGCCGAACGAAACCGGCACCGGGTTTCACCCGGGCCACAGCCGGCGGCGACCGGCAGGAGGCGGCCACAGCGCAGCCCCTTGCCGGGCGCCGAAACCATAATGGCGGCAAGCCGAACAGAGACTGTCGGGAGCGATGCAAGAGGAGGTCCTTTCGAACCAGCAGGCGATGGGACCTGAAGCCATGGGGGCGGAACAGAGGATTGTCCGCGTCAGACGCCAGTACAATCAATGGGTGCGTAACGAGACACTGGAAGACTTCGCGCTGCGCTTCACCGCGAAGAGCGCACGGCGCTGGTCCGCATTCCGGGTGGCGAACACGGCGCTTGGCGCCATCTCCTTCCTGGCGCTGGAGGCCATCGGCGGGGCGGTGACGCTCAGCTATGGATTCACCAATGCGGTGGCGGCCATCCTGGCGGTCAGCGCCATCATCTTCGCCACCGGCCTGCCCATCAGCTATTACGCCGCCCGTTTCGGGGTGGATATCGACCTGCTCACCCGCGGGGCGGGCTTCGGCTATCTCGGCTCCACGGTCACCTCGCTGATCTACGCCTCCTTCACCTTCATCTTCTTCGCCATCGAGGCGGTAATCCTGGCGCTGGCGCTGGAGATGAGCTTCGGCATCCCGCTCGCCATCGGCTATGTGATGGGGGCAGTGGCGGTGATCCCCCTCGTCACCCACGGCATCACCTTCATCAGCCGGTTCCAGACCTGGACCCAGCCCTTGTGGCTGGGGCTTCATCTGGTGCCGCTCGGCCTTCTGCTGGTTCACCGCGAAAGCCAGCTTCCCGAATGGATGGCGTTTTCCGGCCAGTGGGGCCCGCCGGACGGGCGCTTCGACCTTCTCGCCTTCGGCTCCGCCTCCACCGTGGTGTTCGCGCTGGTGGCGCAGATCGGCGAGCAGGTGGACTTCCTGCGCTTCCTGCCGCAGCGCAAGGGAGTGGGTGACCTGCGCTGGTGGGGCAGCCTGCTGGCGGCCGGCCCAGGCTGGATCGTGCCCGGCGCGCTGAAGATGCTGGCGGGTTCCTTCCTCGCCTATCTGGTGTTTGAAAGCGGGGTGCCCCTGGCCGCAGCGGCCGAGCCGACGCGCATGTATCTGCTGGCGTTCCAGGATGTGGTGCCGTCGCACCAGGCGGCCTTGGTGCTCACCGGCCTGTTCGTCATCGTCTCCCAGCTCAAGATCAACGTCACCAATTCCTATGCGGGCTCCATCGCCTGGTCGAACTTCTTCTCCCGCCTCACCCATTCACATCCGGGGCGGGTGGTGTGGCTGGTGTTCAACGTCACCATCGCGCTGCTGCTCATGGAGCTGGGCATCTACAAGGCGCTGGACCAGATCCTCGGCATCTATGCCATCATCGCGGTGGCCTGGGTGGCGGCGCTGGTGGGGGACTTGGTGGTGAACAAGCCGCTCGGCCTCTCCCCGCCCACCATCGAGTTCAAGCGCGCCCATCTCTATGACATCAACCCGGTGGGCGTGGGCGCGGTGCTCATCGGCACCAGCCTCGCCCTCACCGCCTATGCCGGCCTTCTGGGCGTGACCGCACAGGCGCTGTGCGTGTTCATCGCCCTCATCGCTTCCTTCCTCGCCGCTCCCGCCATCGCCTTCGCCACCGGCGGACGCTATTACATGGCCCGCGAGCCCAAGACCGATTGGGCGCCCGCCGCCCAACGCCACAACGGCCTGGTGCGTTGCTGTATCTGCGAGCATCGGTTCGAAGCGGAGGACATGGCCCAGTGCCCGGTCTATGCCGGCCCCATCTGCTCCCTGTGCTGCTCGCTGGATGCGCGCTGCAACGACCGCTGTAAGAGCAAGGCCCGCGCCTCCGACCAGCTCATGGGCGTGCTGGCCGCGACCCTGCCCCAGGCCGTGGTGGGCCGGCTCAATACCCGCGTGGGGCATTATCTCGCCATCCTCGCTTTGCTGGCCGGCGTCATCGGCGGCATCCTGGCGCTCATCTATTCCCACGCCCGCCTGGAATCGCCCCTGCATGGCGATGCCATCCGCACCACCCTGTGGACGCTTTATTTCGTGCTGATGATCATCGTCGGCGTGGTGGCGTGGCTGTTCGTGCTGGCCCAGGAGAGCCGGCGCGTGGCGCAGGAGGAAAGCCAGCGCCAGACCGCCCTCCTCATGCGCGAGATCGAGGCCCACAAGCGCACCGACGCCAAGCTGCAAAAGGCCAAGGAGGCGGCGGAGGCGGCCAATCTGGCCAAGAGCCGCTATGTGGTGGGGATCAGCCACGAGCTGCGCACGCCACTCAACGCCATTCTCGGCTATGCCCAGCTCCTGGAGCGCGACAGCTCCATTCCCGCCCACCGGCGCGACGCCATCCGGGTGGTGCGCCGCTCGTCCGAGCACCTGTCGGGCCTCATTGACGGCCTGCTGGACATCTCCAAGATCGAGGCCGGCCGGCTGCACCTCTATCGCGACGAGGTGCGCATCCACGAGCTCCTGGACCAGATCGTGGACATGTTCCGCCTCCAGGCCCAGGCGCGGGGAATCGAGTTCCGCCACGCCCGCTCGCCGCGCCTGCCACAGGTGGTGCACACGGACGAGAAGCGGCTGCGACAGATCCTCATCAACCTGCTCTCCAACGCCATCAAGTTCACGGCCCGCGGGCATGTGACCTTCTCGGTGGCCTATCGCAACCAAGTGGCGGAGTTCGAGATCACCGACAGCGGCATCGGCATTCCGGCCGAGGAACGTGAGCGCATCTTCGAGCCGTTCGAGCGGGGCAGCCGGGCGGGCACCTTCAACACCATCGGCATCGGGCTCGGCCTCACCATCACCAAGCTGCTCACGGAGATCATGGGCGGCGACATCTCGCTGCAGAGCGAGGTGGACACCGGCACCACGTTCAGGGTTCGCCTGCTGCTCTCCGAGGCCGCGCCGCGCCCCGACACCGCGCCCGCGGAACGGCGCATCGAGGGCTATGAGGGGCCGCCGCGCACCGTGCTCGTGGCTGATGACGATGCCGCCCATCGCGATCTCATGTGCGAGCTGCTGCGTCCGCTCGGCTTCATCGTCTTCACCGCGGATGACGGGCCGAGCTCGGTGGCCATGGCGGCTGAGGTCAAGCCTGATCTGGTGCTGCTCGACATCTCCATGCCCCACCTCACCGGCTGGGATGTGGCCGAGGCGCTGCGCACCAAGGTCGCGCCCAGCTCCCACATCATCATGATTTCCGCCAATGCCGGCGACATCACCCGCACGGACGAAGCCTCCTTCCATGACGACCAGTGCGTGAAGCCGGTCGACATGCGCACGCTGCTGGAGAAGATCCGCACCCTGCTGGGTCTCGAATGGACTTTCGAGGCCGATAGCCCCGCTTTGCCGGCCGCCGCGCCCGACACCGTGGCCCCGCCGGCTGCCGCGCATATCGAGGAGCTGCTGAAGCTCGGCCGCATCGGCTATGTGCGCGGCATCCGCGCCAAGCTGGAGGCTCTGGCGGAGGAATCCCCCGCCCATGGGCCATTCGTGGCCCAGATGAATGACATCGTCCGCAATTTCGACCTCAACCGCTACATGGCCGTTCTGGAGGCCTTCCGCAGCGATGATCCATAGCGCGACACGGCGTGACATCGTCCTGGTGGTGGACGATTCGCCCGAAACCCTGAGCCTGCTCACCGACGCCCTCGAAGATGCGGGCGTCACGGTGCTGGTAGCCACGGAGGGCGCCAACGCCCTCACCCTGGTCCAGCAGATCACCCCGGACGTGATCCTCATGGACGCCGTCATGCCCGGGCTCGACGGCTTCGAAACCTGCCGGCGGCTGAAGGCCGACAAGGCGCTGGCCCATGTGCCCGTCATCTTCATGACGGGCCTTTCGGAAACCGAGCACATCGTGCGCGGGCTCGATGCCGGCGGGGTGGATTACGTGGCCAAGCCCGTGGTGCCGGATGAGATCATTGCCCGCATGCGGGTGCATCTGGCCAATGCCCGCCAGACCCAGAGCGCCCAGGTGGCGCTCGACGCCGCCGGCCGCTTCCTCATGTCGGCGTCGCTGGACGGGCGCGTGCTGTGGAGTACGCCACAAGCGAACCGGCTCATCGGCACGCACCTGCAGACCGTGGCTGGCGAGGGCTATCTGCTGCCGGAGGCGGTGCGCACCTGGCTCGCGGCCATGCGCGCGGGCCCGGTGGCTGGCGGCGCCGACACCATCAACCTCACCGATGCCGAGGGGACCGCGCGCCTGAGCTTCTCCTATGTGGGGCAGGTGGGCCCCCAGGAGCTGCTTCTGCGCGTGGCCGAGGTGGAGCGCGTGAGCAGCGAGGACGTGCTGCGCCGCGCCTTTGGCCTGACCTCGCGCGAAGCCGAGGTGCTGGGCTGGATCGCCCACGGCAAGCCCAACCGCGACATCGCCGAGATCCTCGGCCTTTCGCCACGCACGGTGAACAAGCACCTGGAGCAGATCTACGCCAAGATCGGGGTGGAAAATCGCGCCTCCGCGGCGGCCGCCGCCGTGCGCGCCCTGTCCGCCCGCTGACGCCCCCGCCGGGACCCTCGGCCCCGGTCTTCTCCCGGTGCCAATCCGGTCCGCTGCAACGCTACGCGGGGTTGACCCCGGGGCCCATGGGGACCGCTCATCGGCCATGGGCGTCCCATGAAAAAAGGGGGCCGAAGCCCCCTCCTTCACAGGTATTGAACCCGCCTCAGAAGTTCACCGAGAAGCGCAGCGTGCCCATGTTGCGCGAAGTATGCTCGGAGAAGGCGCCCTCATATTCCGCCCGCAGGTTCATGCCGTGCTTGACCGCCGCAAGGTCCAGGCCGGCGCCGACCCGCCCATAGACCGTGTCCAGCGGCAACACCACGTCGAGCCCGCCCAGCCCCAAAGGCGCGCCCACCAAAGCGGTGGTGGAGGTCCAGGAATCGGTGGTGGAGAAGGTGCCCCCGAACCGGGCATAGCCCCGCAGCACGAAATCCGGATCGAGGTTGATGCGCGCGCCCACCTCGACGCCGGGGGTGGCAAGGCCGGTCCACTGGTCACTGCCCGCCACCATGCGGTCGAGCACGCCGGCGCCCATTTCCGTGTAGCCGGACATGCTGTTGTAGAGCACGTCCAGGTCCACGAAGGGACGGGCATAGAAGCTCTCCGCGCCCACCGTATAGGCGATGCGCCCACGCCCGCCGAAGCCCCACAGATCGTTGGTGCCCTTGGCGATGCCGCCGATGGTGCCGAGATAGATGGAACGCTCGCCGTCGAAGCTGCCATAGGAGCCGGTGAGCGCGGCGGCGAACAGCCACGGCCCGGTCTCGTACTTCACCGTCACGCCACCCCAGCCGCTGCTGCCGTCGATAGACATGTTGGCGGAGCTGATGCGGCTGTCGTCATAGCCGCCGGCGAGGCCCAGGAACCAGCCGGACGCCACCTCCTTCTGCATGCCCATGGCGAAGCTGTAGGTGGTGCTGCCATAGCCGCCAGCCCCGTCGAAGGCGCTCTGGTCAAAGCTCTGCCCCGCGCCCACGGCCCACATGCAGCTCGTCTGGGTGACGATGGCGGTTTCGCCCTGGAACACCGGGCAGCTCATCAGCCGGTCGAGATGCTGCTGGGCCAGCGCGATGTTCTCGCCCGCCGGCGCATTGGCCGTGCCCTCCCCGAGCTGGGACAGCGCATTGGCATAAAGGCCGCTGTCGAGGGTGGACAGGTGGCCGAACACCGAGCCATAGCCGCTGCCACCGCTGTTCCAGATGCCCTGCAGATAGTTCGCCACCCGCTGCTCGATGGCGTTGAGGCTGCCGCCCGAATTGGAGAAATCGGCGGTGGCGATCACCGAATAGGCGCTGCCGGACTTGTCGACCACATAGTCGAACACGTTGCTGGTGGAGCCATCCAGCGTGCCCACCGCCACACCGTCCACCTCGAGGAAGGTGAGCTTGCGGTTCGGCAGCAGGGAGGAGGCCACCACCTCCACCCGCCCCTTCAGCTCCGCATCGCCCCCCACCGACAACAGGTCGATGGTGCCGGCGGCGAAGTCAGCATTGGCGATGATGACGCCGCTTTCGCCCTGGGTGAGCGATCCGGAAAGGCGGGTGGTGCGATCGCTTTCCAATGCGCCCAGCACCAGGGTGCCGTCATTCACCAGATGGCCCGCCATGGCACTGCCGGCGACCAGCGTGCCGTCGCTGGCATTGGTGAAGGTGCCGTAGGTCGGCATGCTGCTGCTCTTCGCCGTGGCCACGAGAGCGTCGCCGTTGGAGAAGGTGCTGCCCGCGGTGAGATCCCAATTGCCCGCCACCGCGCCATGATTGGTCACGTTGGTGATGCCCTCGCCGGTGGAGCGGATGGCGAGGTTGGAGGTGGCGCTGAGGAAGCCGGTGGACGAGATCAGGATGGAATTGGTGGTGCTGTCGGAGTCCACCCAGATGGCGGTGCCATCTTCGCCATAGCCGCCGATCACCTTGCCATTCACGTTGATGGAGACCCCGCCGCTCGACGAGGTGCTATAGCCATTCTGGCCGACGCTCTGGGCGAAGATGCCCACCGCGTTTTCGCCGGTGGTATAGATGAGCCCGCCCGCGCCTTCGGTGATGGTCACCTTGCCGCCGCTGCCCAGGGAGCCGGTTCCGCCGGTCGAGCCCGCGATCACGGACAGCCCGTCATTGCTCGACCTCACGCCGCCGCCGGCGCCCACGCTCTGGGCGAAGATGCCATAGGCGCTCGCGCCCGTGGTGGTGATGGAGCTGTTGCCGGTGTTGACAGTGACATCGCCGCCATTGCCGGAAGTACCGAAATTGGGCCCATCCTGCGATGTCGCCATGCTCATGGTGGTGGTTCCGCCGGCAAAGCCGACGATGCCGCCGCCGCCGCCCACCGACTGGGCGAAGATGGCGTGCGCGCCCGCGCCCGACGTGGCGATTGAACTGTCGTCATGCAGCGCCACGCTGACCGCGCCGCCATTGGAATAACCGGTGGCGCCACCGAGCTCGTAAACGCCGGTTTTGGTGCTGCTGCCCGCCTGGCGGAACACCAGGCCGCCACCGCCGCCGATGCTCTGCGCCAGGATGCCATAGGCATTCGCCCCGCTGGTCGCGATGGTGAGATAGGGCAGGTTCGCGGCATCGAACGTCACCGCCCCGCCATCGCCGATCACCCCGGAGCCACCCGCAGACAGGGAGACGTCTCCGCCGAATTGCAGGATGCCGGGCGTCAGGGTGAAGCCGTCGCCCGCCACGCCGCCACCGCCGCCGATGGACTGGAGGAACACGGCCATGGCGGCGTCGCCGGCGGTTGTGATGCTGGTGGGCCCGCTGCCGCTCGCCGAGGCCAGGGTGACGCTGCCGCCATTGCCCATTTCGGCGGCGGTAAGGCTGCGGCTGGCGCCGAGGGAGAAATAGCCGCTGGAATTGGTCTGTGCCGATCCCGCCGTGCCGCCGCCGCCGCCCACGCTCTGCGCCAGGATGCCATAGGAGGCGTAACCGGCGGTGGAGATGACCGAATCCGCTAGGGTCACGCTCACCGCGCCACCATCGCCGGCGGCGCCGCCCGTGGAGCCGAGGGCGATGTTGGCATTGAGCTTCATGATGCTGCCAATGCCGGACGAGCCGCCCGCCACCGCCGCTCCGCCATCGCCACCGCCGCCACCGACAGACTGCGCCGACACCCCATAGGCATAATCATCCAGCGTCGCGACGGTGCTGTCGGTCAGGGAGACCTTCACCGTGCCGCCATTGCCGCCGGTTCCCCCATCGCCGCCCAGGGAGAGGGAGATATTGAGGGAGGGCAGGAAATTGCTGAGGGAATCCCGCATGGCCTGCGACCAGCCAGCCCCATCCTGAACCTTCTTCAGGATATCGGTCATGTAGTTCGCGATGCCGCTCACGAACTTCTTGTCCGCCTTCAGGTCATCGATGACGTTGGGATTGTCGGAGGAGCCCGAGGAGCCGGCCGAGCCGCCCTTGCCGCCGCCGCCGCCCACGCTCATGGCGGAAATGCCGGTGGCGCCCTCGGCGCTGGTGGTCACCGTGGTGCCGGTGAGGGCCACATTGACCGTGCCGCCATCGCCGCCGCCGCCGCCCGTATTGCCATTCCGGATGGTGACGGAGGAGGTGAGCTTGCCCACTGTCCAACCGGTGGTGGAGCCGGTGATGACCTTGCCCACCTCATCCAGGCTCGGCAGGCCGAGCTGGAACGAGCCGCCGCCGGAATTGCCGCCGCCGCCGCCCGTGCTTTCCGCGAGGATGCCGATGGCGCCATCGCCATAGGTCTGGATGGAGGTGCCGGTGAAGGCGGTCACGTTCACCTCGCCGCCGGTGCCGCCGCCCGTCCCCTGCCCGCCGAGGGTCAGCCCGAACTTCAGCGCCGTGCTGCCGCTGGTGCCGTTCTGGGTGGAGCCCGAGCCGCTGCCCGCATTGCCGCCGCCCCCGCCCTGCGACTGCGCGAGCACGCCATAGGCCGCGTCCCCGAGGGTAACGATCTGCACAGGATCGGTCGCCGCGTCCGCGTCGGCCACGCCATCGGTTCCGCCCAGGGTGACGTTCACCGTCCCGCCATTTCCGCTGGTGCCGCCATTGGAACCCACATTGAGCGTGAGATCCACGTTGTAATTGGCCTGCCCCGTCACCTTCGACAGGGTCTTGAAGCCGAAGGTGGTGGAATTGGACGATGAATCGCCACCCGTGCCGCCGCCCCCGCCAATGGACTGCACCATGAGCGCATGGGCCCCATTGCCATAGGTCAGGATGCTGACATCGCTGGCGAGATTGAGGGTCGCGGTGCCGCCATTGCCGCCCCCGCCGCCATCGCCGCCCGCCGAATAAGTGAGGGAAACCGCGAAGCCTGAAAGCCCCTCGCTCCCCGGAATGGTCACATCCTGCACGAAGGCCTTCGCGGCCGAGGCGCCGCCCAGGCCGCCGCCGCCGCCGATGGACTGCACGAGCACGCCATAGGAATCCACGGCCAGCGGATCGAGCACCGTGCCATAGGCGGCGTCTTCCGGATTGGTGGCATCCTGCACGCTCGCGGCGGTCACGATGGTGGTCTTCGTGAGGTTCACGGTTGCCGCGCCCGCGCTGCCGCCGTCCCCGCCCTGCCCGCCCGCGGCCACCGCGGCGCCGAAGCCCGCGCTGGCCGTCATGTCGAACGCCGAGCCGCCGACACCGCCGCCGCCGCCCACCGATTGCGCCACAATGCCCACCGACTGCGATCCCAGGGTCTTGATGGCAAGGTCGGTGCCGGTGAGGGTCACGGCGCCGCCCGCCCCGCCGGCGCCGCCCACCCCGCCAATGGCGAGGCTCACGCCCACCGAGGTGGCGGTGACATTGCCGCCATCGCCGCCGCCGCCGCCCACCGACTGGGCGAGGATGGCGGCCGCCAGATCCCCCTCGGTGGAGATGGTGCCGCCCGCATTCACGTTCACCGCGCCGCCCCCACCACCGCCGCCGCCCTCGCCGCCGATGGAGGCGAGATTGTCCGCCGAGCCGCCGGCCCCGCCGCCGCCGCCGATGCTCTGGGCGAGGATGCCGATGCCGTTGAAGCCCGTGGTGAGGATGGAGCCCAGGTTCGTCACCTGGACGGTGCCGCCATTGGTGGCAAAGCCGGCGGAGCCGCCCAGGCCCGTATTGGCCATGTCCAGATTGCCGCCATTGCCGCCATCGCCAGAGATGGACTGGGCCAGGATGCCGACGGCGGCCATGCCGCTGGTGCTGAGGGAGCCAGTCGCGGAATTGGTGGCGATCACCTCGCCCACCACGCCGGCCGACGCGCCCGTACCGGCCGAGACGAAGAAGATGCCGCCGGTCTGGCCGCCGCCACCGCCGCCGCCGGTGGCGGCCACGGCCTGGATGGCGGCGGAATCGTCGCCCAGGGTGGTGATGACGCCGTTGTTCACGGCCTCCACCGCCGTCAGCACGCCATTGACGGTGGAGCCGGCCTGGCCGCCCGTGCCGCCATCGCCGCCATGACTCGATCCGACGTTCGAGACGGTGTTGCCATTGCCGCCAAAGCCGCTGATGCTGATGGCCACGAGGCCCCCGGAGGCATCGCCCTGGGTGGTGATGGTGGCGCCGGCATCCACCGTTGCACTGACGAAGCCGCTACTGCCGCCATTGCCACCATTGCGCGGGCTGCCGGTCATGTTGACCTCACCAATGCCGCCATTGCCACCGGACCCGCCCGCGGAATAGGCGATCACGCCGGCGGACGAATAGCCGTTGGTGGTGACGCTGGAACCCGCCCCGAGCTCCACCGTGACGGAGCCGCCCGATCCCGCATTGCCGCCGCCGCCGGCATCGCCGGAATTGCCCGACTTGCGGTCGCCGCCATTGCCGCCATTGCCGCCGATGGAGAGGGCGACGATGCCCGCCGAATAGTCACCATTGGTGGCCACGGACGTATTGCTCAGGCTCACGGTCACCGCGTCGGCGCTGCCGCCCGCCGAGCCATTGCCGGCGTCGGAGTTCCAGCCATAATAGCTCGCGCCGTCGCCACCCACCCCGCCGATAGCCGCCGCCACCACGCCCGGCGCCAGGGTGCCGGAGGCGGTGATCGTCGTCCCATTGGAGAGGCTGACCGACAGGGCCCCCGCCGAGCCACCCGCGCCGCCATCCGTCTTGCTGCCGCCGTAGGGCTCGCCATCATTGTCCTTAGAATTGCCGGTGCCGCCGGCGCCGCCCGCATTGCGCGCCTCCACGCCGGCCATGGCATTGCCCGAAACGGACACCTGTGCGCCGGTGATGCTCACGCTGGTGAGGGTGTCGCCGATGCCCGCGTCGCCACCAGCGCCGGCGGCCGCATCATTGCCATAGGTCAGGCCGCCGTCCCGGCCCTGGGAGAGGGCGGCCACCGCCGCGCCGGTCAGCGCGGTGCTGGCCAGCTTGCCCGTGTCGTCATAGGCGATGGCCCCTGCGGTGTTCTGCGCCACCACGGTCACGTCAGCATCGGCGGTGAGGGTCACAACCGCGCCATAGGCGCTGCCACCCGCCCCGCCATTAAAGCCCTTCTGGGCCTTGTTTGAGCTCACCCCGCCTTCGGACCCGGCCACCACGCCATAGAGCTGGGATTCGCCAACGCCCGGTCCGGCGCCCTGCCAGGTCCAATAGACGCTCACCGGCGCGGTGCTATAGACGCTCGCGAGGCCGCCGGAGCCACCGAAACGCTCGTCGCTCGCCGTGCTTTCGCCCGCAGATCCGCCGAACGAGGACGCCTGCAAGGCGCTGATAGCGCTGCCCACACTGCCGCCCGTGGACCCCGCGACGAACGAGGTGGCGCTGCCAATATTGACCGCCGCATAATTCTCCAGCTGCACGGTGCCGCCAAAGCCGCCCGAGCCGCCGCTTGCGCCCTTGCCGCCATCCCCGCCTGTGGCGGTCGCGAGCACCAGGGCAAGGCCGCCCGGGAACTCCCCGAGGGCGGTGATGGCCTGGGAGTTGCTGACATAGACACCGCCCAGCGCGCTGCCGCCATTGCCACCGTCATAGGCATTGTCGTCGCCGGAATACTGGCCGCCATTGCCGCCCACGGCCTGGCCCAGCAGGGCGGAGATCGGGACGTATGACGAGGCCTGCCCGGTGACGGTGATGGCACCGGAATCATGGGCGATCAGACTGAGATAGCCCGCCGCACTGCCATCCTTCGCGCGGCTGGAGCTGGAGTCCGCGCCCGCGACCCCCAGCGCGCTGGCGGAGACGCCAGCGGCCGTGCTGTCCCCGATGGAGAGGGTGAAGGTGCCGTAATCATCCACCGAAAGCGCGCCCGCGCTCGCCGCCGCCGGGGCGGTGTAGGTTCCCGCCGAGATGGTGCAGGCCACGCCACCGGAGACATCGGCGCAGCTCGGCACGGCCGTCTGCGCCACCGCCGCACCGCTGGAAATGGCCATGAAGAGCGGCGCGAGGGAGAGCACACCAAGGGGCAGATCGCGGACCAGCGCGCGGCGCGCGCGGGGGTTCTGGGGAAGGTTGAGGGGGCGCGGATCGGCAGCGGAAAGGGACACGGGGAGATCTCCGGAAGCGATAAATGGCGCGGACGCTGCCTTGGCGAGAAGATCGCGGTGCGTCTTCCGCTTTCTTCGGCGTCAACGGCCACGCACAGAGGCGCGGGCTTGGAATTGCTGCGGGGCAGATCTTCAATTGCGGGCCTGCGGGCGATTCAGATGCCCGGAGCGCCAATTAATTCGAGTAAAATGCGAATTTATACATCGGCTCAGCACCTCGCGAGGCCATCTGCGCGGTTCTGCACTTGATATTCAGAGCAGATGACCGCATCACATTTGCGCCGGGGCAGACCTTTCCCCTGTGACATCCAGGTTTTGCAGCGCCCCCCGCAGCTCACAAGCGCCATTCGACGGAGGTGCCGAATTCCTCGATGAATCGGCGACCGACGCGCGGGTGGAAGCAAAGGCCCAGCCATGGCGCCGCCGCAACGCCACCCGGTATTCCTGTGCACGGGCGCGGATGCGCGTTATGCGGGTCGCGCATTCCATGAATTGTCAGGATGCAGTCGCGAAGAAGGTCCGCCCCATGGCTCCAGGAGCACCAGGGCCCGAAGAGCGAGGTCGGCGGATGGGCGAAGCCAACCCGCTTCCGAACGGGGCGCGGTTCAGCCCGGAACGCGGCGCTGCCCCGTCTGCCGTCATGGGGGAATAAAGGCCGTCCCGGAGGGCGGGCCGCCGGATCGGAAAGCGCCAGCGCAGTTGGCTCTGTGAACGCCCTCGGCGCACAGAAGGACGCGCAGGGCCGACAGGAGGGATATGAGCGAGACGCCCCCGCGCGACCCGCCCCACCGCGGGCGCGAGAAGGCACTTCAGGGCGCGCGGACGCTCACCCACCGTGCCGAAAGCGACGTCCGGAGCGCGCCGCGCTCACCTGAGGCAGAACGGAAAGCCCCCGTGAAACGCTCAGCGCGCACGGGGGCTTAGGGGACGAAAGGGCATGCCCTTGAAGCGGAGAGCGGTGATCAATGCTCCTCGTCGATCTCGTCGTGCAGCAGGCCCAGGATGCGCCGCTTCAGGGCGATGAATTCCGGCTCAAGAACGAGGTCCATGGAGCGCGGCCGGGGAAAGTCCACCTTGATCTCAGCCTTGATGCGCCCGGGACGCGCGGTCATCACCACCACGCGGTCACCCAGCAGGATGGCCTCGTCAATGTCGTGAGTCACGAACAGCACGGTCTTCTGGGTGTGTTCCCACACCCGCAGCAGCAGCTTCTGCATGGTGCCGCGGGTCTGGCTGTCGAGCGCGCCGAAAGGCTCATCCATGAACAGCACGCTGGGGTCGTTCGCTAGCGCGCGGGCCAGCGCCACGCGCTGCTTCATGCCGCCGGAGAGCTGCGCGGGGAAGGCATCGGCGAACTGGCCCAAACCCACCTCGCCGAGGAAGCGCTCGGCCACCGCGCGCCGCTCGGCCTTGCCGAGCCCCTTGCGCTTGGGGCCATATTCCACGTTCTGCCGGACCGTGAGCCAGGGGAACAGGGTGTAGCCCTGGAACACCATGCCGCGATCCGGCCCCGGCTCGGTCACGATGTGCCCATCCACGCGGATGTCGCCGGCGGTCAGCTCGGTGAGGCCGGCGGCAAGGTAGAGCAGGCTCGACTTGCCGCAGCCGGAGGGACCGACGATGACGCAGAACTCGTTCTGCTCCACATCGATGGACACATCGTCCACCGCCAGGGTGCCCGCGGGGCCGCCATAGCGCAGCGTGACATTCTCGATGGCGAGCCGCGCCGGCGAGCCCAGCGCCCGCCGCTTCTTGGGGAACAGCTCCACCGCTGTCGTTTCCATGGGGGAGGAAGGGGAAAGCTCGGTCATCGATGTGCCCATGGCGCGACCCTCGCGCGAAGGAAGCGGAAGAAGAGATCGGAGAGCAGGCCCAGCACGCCGATGGTGGCGATGGCCATGAAGATCACGTCCACCTGAAAGCCGCGCATGGCCTTGATGGTGATGTAGCCAAGGCCGGAAGACGCGGCCACGAGCTCGGCCACCACCAGATAGGACCATGCCCAGCCGAGCGTGACGCGCAGCGTATCGAGGATATCCGGCAGAGCGGCGGGGAAGATCACGTGCCACACCACCTCGGACCGCTTGGTGCCCAGGGTGTAGGAGGCGTTCACCAGATCGCGCGGCACCGCCCGGGCGCTGTCGGCGATCATCACCACCTGCTGGAAGAAGGTGCCAAGGATGATGACGCTGACCCGCTGCTGGATGCCGATGCCGATCCACAGGATGAGCAGCGGGACGAAGGCCGTCACCGGCAGGTAGCGCACGAAGTTCACCAGCGGCTCGAGCACCGCCTGCACGGCGCGGTAGCTGCCCATCCACAACCCGATGGGAATGGCGAGGACGGAGGAGATGGCGAAGCCGAGCATCACCACCTCAAGGCTCGCCAGGGTGTGGACGAACAGGCTGCCATCGGACATCAGCCGCACGCCCGCGGCCCACACCTTCTCCGGCGAGGGCAGGAACATGGGGGGCACCAGGTTCGTGTGGGAGAGGATCCACCACCCCGCCACCACCATGACCCACACGATGATCCCGGTGGTGATCACCGCCCGGCGGGAAATGTCCCGGAACGGCGTGGTCATCAAGGTCCAGGGTGCGCGTCGGGAACTCATGTCTTCTCTCCTGCCGGCATGCCGCCGGTTCCGCATGGGAACCGGCGGCGGCGGGCCTTGACCGGTAAGGTCACTGGGCAGTGGCGAAGGAGGGGTCGACGAGGGTGTCGTAATCCACCTTCATCTTCATCATCCCCTTGCTGCCCCAGATCTTGTTGGCAAGCTGGATGAGCTCGGCCGCCTCGCCCTTCTGCGGATTGCCGAAGAACTCGATGTTGCGGGCCTTGTCATAGAAGTTCACGCCCTTGGCGGCGTCGGCGAACTCCTTCGGGTCGGCGAGATAGCCGCCCACACCCTTGGCCATGATCTCGTAGGACTTCTCGGGATTGGCCTTCATGTAGTCGAGGGCCTTGTAATAGGCCTTCACGAAGGCGGCGATGTCGGCCTTGTTGGCGGCGATGAAGTCGCACTTGAGGCCGACCGTGTCGACGATGGCGCCGGGGGTGGCGGTGGAATCGATCAGCACCTGACCCTTGCCGGACTTGCGCACCTCGGTGAGGTGAGGCTCCCAGGTGACGGCGGCGGGAACGCGGCCAGCGATGAAGGCGGCGGCGGCGTCATCGGAGGTCATGTTGGTGACCTGCACGTCCTTTTCCGCCATGCCCGCCTTGTCGAGCAGGATGTTGAACCAGAACTCGGACACCGAGCCCTCGTTCAGCGCCACTTCCTTGCCCTTGAGATCCTTCAGCGACTTGACGTCCTTGCCGGCGAGCACGCCATCGCCGCCATGGCTGTCGTCGAGGGCCAGCACCGACTTGAAGCAGAAGTCCGGCGAACGCCACTTCATCACCTCGTCCACGGTGGAGGCCATGCCGTCGAGGTCGCCGGACGCCACGGCCGCCATGTAGATGGCCGCATCCTCAATGGTCTTCAGCTCCACGTCGAGGCCGGCTTCCTTGAAGTAACCAAGGTCGCGGGCGAGATAGAGCGGGCCGTAGCCGACCCAGGTGGTCATGCCCAGGCGGATCTGGCCGGCCTCGGCGGGGGAACCGAACGCGAGACCGGCGGCGAGGCCGGCGAGAAGGGTGGCGGTCTGGAAGGTCTTTTTGATCATGGATTCGGGTTCCGTCGCGGGTCGCGGCCGGCTCGCGCATGCGGTCCTGGCCGGGTGGAACGCGCTGACATCCAGACTTTATCCCGCGGCCGGAAAGGGCTTGGACACCCTCGCGACCTCAGTAAAACCCCGGAGATCAGCTCCGGAGACGAGCTAAACATGCACCCTTCTTCGGCAAAAATAGTCTTTTCGGGGGTTTTGCCTCGCCTTGGCCTAAGTAGGAGGCCCCCTGCCCCCAAGCCTCGCTCCGCGCCCCGCGCCATCCCTTGAAAACAGGCACGTGTGCCCGCCTGGCCGTCACGGCTTGCGCACCCGGCGGTCGAGGGCCGGCGGCACCATGCCGGGGATGTAGGCATCGGAGATGAAGGACCGGCAATGGGCCTCGAACGCCTGGAGCAGGCGGGATTTCTTGAACTGCGAGACGGTGGCGGTGCCCACCACCATGGGCCGGTGCTCGCCGGACAGCCGCACCCGCACCACGCGCCGCCCGTCGAGCGCGAAATCCGAGCGCGGGCGCACATTGAAGAGGGTGTAGCCATAGCCGTTGGCGACCATGGTGCGCACCACCTCCTGATAGGCGGAGCGGGAATGGATCTTCGGCTGCAACCCCTCCTTGAGGAACAGCGCCAGGAAGTATTCGCGACTGATGGGCAGATCGAGCAGAATCAAGGGCTCGTCCGCCAGATCCTGCAGGCTCACCGCCGAGAGCCGCGCGAACGGATGGCCTTCGCTCACCACCACATGGGGCGGCAGGCTGGCCAGGGGGGTGAAGGTGATGCCGTCGGGAATCTGCAGGTCGTAGGTCAGCGCAATGTCGATCTCGGCGCGCCGCAGCCCTTCCAGCAGCCATTCCTGGTTGGCCTCCACATGGCGCACCTGAGTGGCCGGGAATGCGGACATGAAGCCGTGGGACAGTTCCGGCAGGATCATGGGGGCGAGCGTGACCATGCAGCCCACGGAGAGTTGCCCGCGCACCTGGTCCGTTGCCTCGGAGGCGACGGCGTAGAGGCCCTCGGCCTGCTCGATCAGGTGCTTGGCCTCGGCCAGCAGCTTACGGCCGGCGGGGGTCAGCGAAAGGCCCTGGGCGTGGTGGCGCACGAACAGCTGCACCCCCAGCTCCTGCTCCAGGTGGCTGATGGCGGTGGAGATGGAGGGCTGGGAAATGTTGATGCGCTCGGACGCGAGCGTGATCGAGCCGGTCTCCCCGGCCGCGATGAAATATTCCAGTTGCCTCAGCGTGTAGCGCATGGGCGTCCCCTACCCCTTTTCCGGGGGCCCGCGCGAGCAATCCCCGAGCGCACTCCTGGCGGAGCGCAACCCGATGCCTGATCGTGGCCTTCAGCGGAAATGTCAATGCGCCTGGGGCATGGCGACCCGGCCGGTGCCACCTTACTCCGCCGCGCGCGGCTTCATAGCCGGGTCGAACCAGCGCGAAACAGCGCTGTCGGCCGCGGCACGCGTGGCCTTGCCCATCACATTGTCGGACAAGCCCGCGGACCGTTTCACGAAGTCCAGCGGCCCGTCCCAGTCGAAGTTCCGGTACACCGCCGCAAGGTGGGCATAAGGCGGCGACTGGGCGAAGAGCTGGAAGCTCAGGCGGTGGCCCGCATAATCGGAGTTCAGCATATCGCGCGCGAAGGCGAGAAGCCTGCGGCGGTCCTCCGCCCCCCACTCCTCATTGAGGGTATAGAACTTGTCCAGCCACGGCTTGGTATCGGGATGGGCGAAGGCGGCAGCGTCCGGCGTAATGCAGATCTGCCCGCCACACAGTTCGCGGGCGATGTGCATGACGTGGTGGAGCTGGGAACAGGCCAGCACGCGGCCTGCATAGAGCAGCGACTGGTTCGGCATGGAAAGTCCACTGGGCGAGCGCTCGGCCAGGGTCACCGACGCAGTGAGGTGGGCGTTGATGCCCTCCCTATAGACCGCCAGCTCCGCCAATTTTTCCTGCACCGCCTGCAGCTTGTCGAGCCCGGTCTGGCGCGCGTTGAACAAGGCCGCGCCAATGAGCATGTCCGCGAAGGTGAGGCTGCGCTGCACGAAGGCGAAGGCCGAGTAGCGGTGCAGGGTCGCGCGCATGAACATGGCGGCCCGGGTGTGGCGGTAGAACAGCACGTTCTCCCAGGGGATCAGCACGTCATCGAAGATGACGAGCGCCTCCACCTCGTCGAAGCGGCTGGAAAGGGGGTAGTCTTCCACCGGCCGGCGGCCGGCGAACCCGGTGCGGCAGATGAACTTGATGCCCGGCGACCCCAGATCGCAGATGAACCCCACCGCATAGTCGGAATAGGCGCTGTCCCCCCAATTGGCGATGGTGGGCTTGGTGAAGGCCTGGTTGGCATAGGGCGCCGCCGTCTCATACTTGGCACCGCGCACGATGAGGCCGGCATCGGTCTCCTTCACCACATGCAGCAGCATGTCCGGGTCCTGCTCCTGCGGCAGGCGGGAGCGGTCGCCCTTGGGATCGGTGTTGGCGGAGACGTGGAAGGGGTCGTGGTGAAGCACCCGGTCGATGTGGTCACGGATGTTCGCGGAAAAGCGGGGGTCCACCTCGTTGAGCACATCCTGCCCGTCGAACAGCGACCACATCTCGCCCACGGTCTCGTCCCCCACCCGGGTGACGATGCCGCCAACCTCGCGCATCACGCAATCGGTCGCCCGGCGCTTGTCCCACCAATCCTCCTGGGTGATGGGCAGCTTGTTGCCGATGCCGTTGACCTCGCCATCCTGGGTGAAGGTCATCACATCGCGGGTGCGGGCCTCCCACTGCATGTCGTAGATACGCGCGCGAATGTCCACGAGCGGCTTGAACATGGGGTGGGAGGGCACATCGCGCACGCGCTCGCCATTGATATAGACCTCGCGCCCGTCGCGGATGGAGTCGAGATATTGCGCGCCGGTGCGGATCATGGCGAAACCTCTGCCGGGAAAACGAAATGGCGGGCGTGCGCCGCCCCGCCGTCTGCGGCGCCGATCCTGTCGCCACGGCAGGGGAGATGAAAATATTGCTTTCCTCTCCAATGGTTCGGAAAGCCCGAACCAACGTCCTCAGGCTGCCAGCCGCGCCAGAAGCGCATCCATGAAGCTGTCGCAGGCGGCGATCTGGTCTTTGGAAACCCATTCGTCCGGCTTGTGGCCCTGGTCCATGGAGCCAGGGCCGCACACCACGGTGGGGATGGACAGGCGGGTGCGGAACAGCCCGCCCTCGGTGCCGAACGCCAGCTTGATGCGCGCATTGGCGCCGGTGAGCGACTGGGCGAAGGCCACCACCGGCTCGTCATCGGCCGTGGCGAGGCCCGGATAGCTGTTGGTCGCCTCCAGCCGCACCGCCGCTTCGGGAAACTCCGCTTTCCACGGCCGGGCGACCGCCTCGGCGTCGGCCTCCAGCTCCGCGAGCAGGGTGGCGGGATCGTCCTGCGCGAGGTTGCGGAATTCCAGCTCCAGCGTGCAGGCATTGGGCACGATGTTGAGCGCGGTTCCGCCCTGGATGCGCCCCACATGGAGGGTGGTGTAGGGCACGTCATAGGCCGTGTCGCGCGCGCCCCGGTCCGCGTAGAGCGCCTGCCGGGCGCGGATCTTTTCCACGTAATCGGCCGCGAGGTGGATGGCGTTGAGCGCCGTGGGCGCGAGCGCGGAATGGGCCTCGCGGCCGCAGCACAGGGCCCGCAGCGCCGTCTTGCCCTTGTGGCCGGTGGCGATGCGCATGGAGGTGGGCTCCCCGATGATCGCCATTTCCGGCCGAAACGGCGCCCTTGCCAGCGCATCCAGCAGCCCGCGCACCCCCACGCAGCCGATTTCCTCGTCATAGGAGAAGGCGAGGTGCAGAGGCACCGCCAGCTCCATGCGCGCGGCACGGTCGGCCGCAGCGAGGGCGCAGGCCAGGAAGCCCTTCATGTCCGTGGTGCCGCGCCCCAGCAGGCGCCCGCCTTCCTCCCGCAGCCGGAACGGGTCGCCGGTCCAGGCCTGGCCTTCCACGGGAACCACGTCCGTGTGGCCCGAGAGCATGACGCCGCCTTTGTCCCGGGGACCGATGGTGGCGAACAGATTGGCCTTGGTGCCATCGGCATTGGGTACCAGCATCGCCTCGATGCCGCGCTCCGCCAGGAACGCCACCACAAAGGAAACCAGCTCCCGGTTGGAGGCGGACGACACGGTGGGAAAGGCGATCAGCCGTTCGAGAAGATCGAGGGATCGGGCGGACATGGAACGTCTCCGGGACGATGGGCCGCGTTGAGCTTTAACAGCCATGCCGCCGGCATCGATCTCGGAACTCCCGAACCAGAGCTTAGAAAAAAGCGAATTTCGATGGCGCCGGCCCACCGTTAGCTTTTGCCAGACCTTCCAGAACGCTCCGGAGGAGCCGCCGCGTGCCCCGCGATCCCCGTTACGACATCCTGTTCGAGCCGGTGAAGATCGGCCCTGTCACCACCCGTAACCGCTTCTACCAGGTGCCCCACTGCAACGGCATGGGCTATCGCGACCCCACCGCGCTCGCCACCATGCGCGCCATCAAGGCGGAAGGCGGCTGGGGCGTGGTGTGCACGGAACAGGTGGAAATTCACCCCACCGGCGACATCGCGCCCTTCATCGAGCTGCGCAACTGGTCCGATCAGGACGTGCCGGCCCTCGCCCGCATGGCCGATGCGGTGCACGCCCATGGCGCGCTCGCCGGCCTCCAGCTCGCGCACAACGGCATGAACGCGCCGAACCTCTATTCGCGCGAAATCCCCTTCGGCCCGGCCGACCTGCCGGTGTTCTCCATCTATGACGATCCGGTCCAGGCCCGGGCCATGGACAAGACCGACATCCGCAACCTGCGCCACTGGCACCGCGCCGCCGCGCTCAGGGCGAAAAAGGCCGGCTACGACATCACTTACATCTATGCCGGCAAGCTGTTCGGCGGCGCCATGTTCTTCCTCTCCCGGCGCTACAACAACCGCACCGACGAATATGGCGGCAGCCTCGAGAACCGCTGCCGGCTCCTGAAGGAGCTGATCGAGGACACCAAGGACGCCGTGGGCGACACCATGGGCGTGGCCTGCCGTATCTCGGTCGACGAACTGATCGGGCCGGAGGGCCTGCATGCGGCCGAGGCGCGGGACATCATCTCCCATCTGGCCGAGGTGCCGGACCTGTGGGACCTCACTCTCTCCAGCTGGGACAATGACAGCCAGACCTCCCGCTTCGCCGACGAGGGCTATCAGGAGCCATTCGTCACCGGTGTGAAGAAGCTCACCACCAAGCCGGTGGTGGGCGTGGGGCGCTTCACCTCGCCCGACACCATGGTGCGCATGATCCGCCAGGGCATCCTGGACCTCGTGGGCGCCGCGCGCCCCTCCATCGCCGACCCCTTCCTGCCGAAGAAGGTGGAGGAAGGGCGCATGGAGGACATCCGGGAATGCATCGGCTGCAACATGTGCGTTTCCGGCGACCACACGACCACGCCCATCCGCTGCACCCAGAACCCCTCCATGGGTGAGGAATGGCGGCGCGGCTGGCATCCCGAGCGCATCCGCGCCAAGGAGAGCGAGGCCAAGGTGCTGGTGGTGGGCGCCGGCCCCGCCGGTCTTGAAGCGAGCATGATGCTGGGGCGACGCGGCTATGAGGTGGCGCTGGCCGAGGCCACCCGCGACCTCGGTGGCCGCCTGGTGGCGGAGCGCCGCCTGCCCGGCCTTTCCGCCTGGGGCCGGGTGGTGGACTACCGCGTGGGCCAGATCGACCCCATGACCAATGTGGAGGTTTATCGCGAAAGCCGGCTGACGGCGGAAGACGTCTTGGGCTTCGGCTTCGCCCATGTGGCGGTGGCCACCGGCTCGAAATGGCGGGCCGACGGCATCGGCCGCCGCCTCTTGAAGCCCCTGCCCCTGGCCGAGGGCGTGGCGGTGCTGACGCCCGACGACCTGATGGCCGGCCGCCGCCCCGGTGCCGGACCCGTGATCGTCTTCGACGACGACCATTATTACATGGGCGGCGTGCTGGCCGAGCTGCTGGCGCGCGAGGGCCATGAGGTGGCGCTGGTCACCGCCAATGGCGAGGCCTCCACCTGGATGAAGATGACCATGGAGCAGCACTTCGTGCAGGCGCGGCTGATGGAGGTGGGGGTCACCATCGTGCCCCATCGCTTGCCCACGCGGGTGGACAAGGGCGAGATCGAGCTTGCCTGCGTCTATTCGGGCCGCACGGAGCGGCGCGCCTGCGCCTCCATCGTGCTCGTCACCGCGCGCCTGCCGCAGAAGGGGCTGGCGGAGGAGCTGGAAGCACGCCGGACCGAATGGGCCGATGCCGGCCTTCAATCGGTGACCCGCGTGGGCGACGCACTGGCACCGGGCACCATCGCCGCCGCCGTGTGGGCGGGCCGCCGCTTCGCCGAGGAGCTGGACGCCCCGCCGCGCGGCCTCGACGACCTGCCCTTCCGCCGCGAGGTGGCGGGCCTCGACGCCGGCCCCCTGCCCTGGGCCGCCGCCCATTGATGCCGAAGGCGCCGGGCGTTGCCCCGGCGCCCGTTGCCCCGTTCCCATGCCGCGCTGGAGCCCCCTGGCCCCGGCGCGATGACGCGTGCCTGGCGCATGGCAAGCAACGCCAAAGCACGCTGATACGTGTTTAGGGATATCCGAAGCACTACAGCAGAAAATCATATTTTTTATGATCCAGCGCGGCCGCTAGGTTGTCGATCAAACCTCGGGATTTCATCCGGAATTCTTCGAGGGCGAACGAGGGTTGAGAGATGTCGGTTGAGAAGACGGACACGCTGGTCATCGGCGCGGGCCAGGCCGGACTGGCCATGAGCGAGCATTTGCGGAGAAATGGCGTGCCGCATCTCGTGCTGGAGCGTTCGCGCATTGCCGAGCGCTGGCGCTCGGAGCGGTGGGATTCGCTGGTGGCCAACGGCCCGGCCTGGCACGACCGCTTCCCCGACCTGGACTTCTCCGAGATCGACCCCGCCATGGGGCCGGACGTGTTCGTGCCCAAGGAAACGGTGGCCGATTATTTCGTGGCCTATGCCAAGAAGATAGAGGCCCCCGTGCGGTGCGGCGTCGAGGTGCTGAAGGTGGAGCGGAACGAGGGTCGCCCCGGTTTCCGCGTGGAGACCTCCGCCGGGGTGATCGAGGCCCAGCGCGTGGTGGCCGCCACCGGCCCCTTCCAGCGGCCCATCATCCCCGCCGTCGTGCCCACCGCCGCCGGCCTGACGCAGATGCATTCGGTTTCCTACCGCAACCCCGGCCAGCTCCCCGAAGGGGCTGTGCTGGTGGTGGGCGCGGGCTCCTCTGGCGTGCAGATCGCCGAGGAACTGCTGGCCGCCGGCAAGCGCGTCTATCTCTCTGTCGGCCCCCACGACCGGCCGCCGCGCAGCTATCGCGGCCGTGACTTCGTGTGGTGGCTGGGCGTGCTCGGCAAGTGGGACGCCGCCGCCCAGGAGCCCGGCAAGGAGCATGTGACCATCGCCGTCAGCGGCGCCCATGGCGGCCACACCATCGACTTCCGCCGCCTTGCCGCGCAGGGCATGACCCTGGTGGGCCGCACCCTGGCCTATCAGGACGGCGCCATGACGTTTGCCCCCGACCTCGCCCAGAATCTGGCGATGGGCGACGCCGACAACCGCGCCCTGCTGGACGAGGCTGACGCCTATATCGCCCGCAACGGCCTCGATCTGCCGGAGGAGCCGGAAGCGCGCATGAGCGTTCCCGATTCCGAGTGCGTGACGAACCCCATTTTGTCCCTCGATCTCGCCAAGGCCGGCATCACCACCATCATCTGGGCCACCGGCTTCGCGGTGGACTATAGCTGGATGAAGGTGAACGCCTTCGACGCCAATGGAAGGCCGAAGCACCAGCGCGGCGTTTCCACCGAAGCGGGCATCTATTTCCTCGGCCTGCCGTGGCAGTCGCGGCGCGGTTCCAGCTTCATCTGGGGCGCGTGGCACGATGCCAAGTATCTGGCAGACCAGATCGTGATCCAGCGCAAGTACATGGAGTATCACAGCTCCGCCCGGCGCGAGATGGAACCCGCCTGAGCGCGAGGGGCCGATCCCGCCAAAGACACCATCCCGCCGAAACCCTGGGCGCAGCGCCCATGGGCTTCGGCGCATCCATCAGCATCGGAGAGCGAAATGGCGCACACCCGAATTCGCAAGTTCAACACCAAGGACACCTATCCCGAGCAGAAGCTGGACAACGACCTTGCCCAGGCGGTCGTGACCCAGGGCGGCAAGATCGTGTGGCTGCGCGGCCAGTGCCCGCAGAATCTCGACGACGCCGTCAACATCAACAGCCACGACCCGGTGGAGCAGACCCACAAGGTCATGCAGAACATGAAGCAGCTCATCGAAGAGGCGGGCGGCACCATGGAGCATCTGGTCAAGGTGGTGGTCTACATTACAGATGTGCGCCATCGCGAGGCCGTCTACCGGACCATGGGCGAATACATCAAGGGCGTTCACCCCGTCTCCACCGGGCTGGTGGTGAGCGCCCTCGCCCGGCCCGACTGGCTGGTGGAAATCGACGGAACCGCCGTCATTCCGGAGTGACACGATGACCTTCTCCCTGGTCGCCCGGTGCGCCGAAACCGGCATGTTCGGCCTCGCCATCTCCTCGTCGTCGCCGGCGGTGGCCGCGCGCTGCTCCTTCGCCCGCGCGGGCGTCGGCGCGGTGGCCTCGCAGAACGTGACGGACCCTTCCCTGGGCCCGCTCACGCTCGATCTGCTGGAGTCCGGCATGAGCGCCCGCGAGGCCATCGCCGAGGTGCGCCGGCGCAGCCAGTTCCTGGACTATCGCCAGGTTCTGGCAGTGGACCGCGACGGCGGCGCGGCCATCCACTCCGGGGCCAAGGCCCTCGGCCTGTGGGCGGAGGCCTGGGGGGAGAACGTCGCGGCTGGCGGCAACCTGCTGGCTGACAGCGAGGTTCCGCAAGCCATGGTGGACGCGTTCCAGGCGGCCACGGGCCATCTGGGAGACCGGCTGCTGGCCGCCCTCAAGGCCGGCCTGGCTGCCGGCGGCGAGGCCGGACCGGTGCACTCGGCCGGCCTCAAGGTCGTCGACAAGGTGTCCTGGCCGATCGCGGACCTGCGCTGCGACTGGACCGAGGATTGCCCCATCGAGGCCCTCGCCACCGCGTGGACCATCTACAAGCCGCAGATGGGCGCCTATATCCAGCGCGCCCTCGACCCGCGGGAAGCCCCGTCCTACGGCGTTCCCGGCGACGAGTGACAGAGGAAGGCAGCCATGGCGAACCACACCCGTGAGGACTGGAAGGCGCGCGCCGCGCAGATCACCTTCCGCCGACAGGCTTTCATCGACGGCAAGTTCGTCGACGCCCTCTCGGGCGAGACCTTCGACAGCATCAACCCCGCCACCGGCGAGGTGCTGGCGAAGGTCGCCGCCTGTGGCGCCGCCGATATCGACCGCGCGGTGGCGGCCGGCCGGCGCGCGTTCGAGGACGGGCGCTGGTCGCGCATGGCGCCGGGAGACCGCAAAGCGGTGCTGCTGCGCCTGGCCGAGCTGATCCGCGCCAATCTCGAGGAAATGGCCCTGCTCGACAGCCTCGACATGGGCAAGCTGGTGACCGACGCCGCCACCATCGACGCCCCCGGCTCGGCCCACTTCTTCCAGTGGTATGCCGAGGCCATCGACAAGGTCTATGACGAAGTCGCGCCCACCGCCCGTGGCGATCTCGCGCTGGTGCGCCGGGTGCCGCTGGGCGTGGTGGGCGCCGTGGTGCCGTGGAACTTTCCCCTCGACATGGCCACCTGGAAAAGCTCCGCGGCGCTGGCGGCGGGCAATTCCGTGGTGCTGAAGCCGGCCGAGCAATCGCCCCTTTCCGCCCTCCGGCTGGCCGAGCTGGCGGCGGAGGCCGGCATTCCCGACGGCGTGTTCAACGTGGTTCCGGGCTATGGCGCCACGGCAGGCAAGGCCCTGGGGCTGCACATGGACGTGGACTGTCTCGCCTTCACCGGCTCCACCGAAGTCGGCAAGATGTTCATGCAGTATTCGGGGCAGTCGAACCTGAAGCAGGTGTGGCCCGAGACCGGCGGCAAGAGCCCCAACATCATCTTCGCCGATTGCGGGGATCTGGATGCCGCCGCCGACATGGCCGCCTTCGGTATCTTCTTCAACCAGGGCGAGGTGTGTTCCGCCAATTCCCGGCTTTATGTGGAGCGCTCCATCAAGGACGCGCTGGTGGAAAAGCTGATCGCCCGCGCCAAGGCGGCCCAGCCGGGCGACCCCCTCGACCCCGCCTCGCGCATGGGCGCGATCGTGGATGAGAAGCAGACCCAGGGCATCCTGCGCTTCATCGAGGCCGGCAAGGCCAGCGCCAACCTCGTCGCCGGCGGTGAGCGCGTGCACGTTGAGGGCAAAGGCTGCTTCGTGGCGCCCACCATCTTCGAGGACGTGCGCCCCGACGACCCGCTGGCGCGGGACGAAATCTTCGGCCCGGTTCTGTCCGTCATCGCCTTCGACACGGAAGAGGAGGCCATCCGAATGGCCAACGATTCCATCTACGGCCTTGCCGCCTCGGTGTGGACCGACAATCTCAGCCGCGCGCTGCGCGTGTCCGAGCAGCTCCACGTGGGCACCGTCTCCGTCAACACGGTGGATGCGCTTTCGGCCCAGACGCCCTTCGGCGGCATGAAGCAATCCGGGTTCGGCCGCGATCTCTCCTTGCATTCGCTGGAGAAATACACGGCGCTCAAGACCACCTGGATCAAATACAAGATCTGAACGGCCTCTCCCTGCCCTTCTTCCCAACTCCTGTTCGGCCGGCGGCCGCCGCCGGCCCCTCTTTCCACCCAGCGCCGCTCGACCGAGGGTGCCAGGAACATCTGCAATGCGCGACGCGCGATACGATATCCTCTTCGAGCCCTGCCGGATCGGCCCGCTGACGGCGAAGAACCGCTTCTATCAGGTGCCGCACTGCAATGGCGGCGGCTATCGCGACCCGTCGGCCGCGGCAGCCATGCGCGGCATTAAGTCCGAGGGCGGGTGGGGCGTCATCTTCACCGAGCAGACGGAGATGCACCACACCTCCGAGATCACCCCCTTCATCGAGCTGCGGCTATGGGAGGACAAGGATATTCCCGGCCTGCGGCGGATGTCGGAGGCGATGAAGACCCACGGGGCCCTGGCGGGCATCCAGCTCGCATATTCCGGCATTAACGGGCCGAACTTCTACACCAAGGAGGTGCCGCTCGCGCCTTCCGCCTTGCCCATCCGCACCTTTACCAACGATCCCGTCCAGGCCCGCGCGCTCGACCGCACGGACATCTGTAACCTGCGGCGCTGGTTCGTGAACGCCGCCCGGCGCTCGAAGGGCGCCGGCTTCGACCTGATCTGCCTCTACGGCGCCCACGGCTTCGGCATCTTCCAGCACTTCCTGTCCCGCGCCACCAACCAGCGCACCGACGAATACGGCGGCAGCCTGGAGAACCGCTCGCGCTTCGCCCAGGAAGTGGTTGCCGACATTCGCGATGCGGTGGGCGACACCATGGCCATCACCATGCGCGTGAGCCTTGACGAGAGCATCGGCGATCTCGGCTTCTCCAATGCCGAGGTGCGCGAATATGTCGAGATGAATGCCGATCTGCCGGACCTGTGGGACCTCGCCCACGGCACCTGGGAAGACTGCTCCGGCCCCTCCCGCTTCAAGGAGGAAGGCGCCCAGGAACTGCTGGTGAAGGGCATCCGCGAGCTGTCCTCGCGCCCCGTGGTGGGCGTCGGCCGCTTCACCTCGCCCGATGTGATGGCGCGCATGATCCGCCAGGGCGTGCTCGATTTCATCGGCTGCGCGCGCCCCTCCATTGCCGATCCTTTCTTACCGAAGAAAGTCGAGGAAGGGCGGATCGAAGATATTCGCGAGTGTATCGGCTGCAACATCTGCATCACCGGCGACATGACCATGTCCATCAGCCGCTGCACGCAGAACCCCACCTTCATGGAAGAATGGCGCAAGGGCTGGCATCCCGAGCGGATGAACCCCAAGGGCGACAGCGCGAACGTGCTGGTGGTGGGCGCCGGCCCCGCCGGGCTGGAGGCCACGCGCGCCCTCGCCTTGCGCGGCTATGATGTGGCCATGGCGGAAGCCGGCACCACGCTGGGCGGCCGTGTCGCCCGCGAACGGCTGCTGCCCGGCCTTTCCGCCTGGGGCCGCGTGGTCGACTACCGCCAGTATCAGATTTCCCAGCGCTCCAATGTCGAAACCTATTTCGACAGCCACCTTTCCGCCGACGACATCATGGCGTTCGGCTTCGAGCACGTGGCTATCGCCACCGGCTCGCGCTGGCGGCGCGACGGGGTGGCGCGCCAGCATGTGGTGGCGATGCCGATGGATGCCGCCATGCCGGTCTGGACGCCCGACGACATCATGGCCGGCGCCTATCCGGAGAATCTGAGCGGCAAGACCATCGTGGTCTATGACGACGACCATTATTACATGGGCGGCGTGCTGGCCGAAGTCATGGCCAAGGCTGGAGCGCACGTCATCCTCATCACCCCCGCCGCCTACGTGTCCGACTGGACGCGCAACACGCTGGAGCAGGGCGCCATCCATGTGCGCCTGGCCGGCCTGGGGGTCGAGATCCGCCTCAACACCGGTGTCACGGCCATCGCGGCCGGTGCGGTGGAGACCAACTGCACCTATACGGACGCGCGCCGGCCGCTGCCCTGCGACGGCGTGGTGATGGTCGCCTCGCGCATCGGCGAAGATCAGCTCTATCAGGATCTGTTGTCGAGGCGCGATGACTGGGCCGATGCGGGAATCAAATCGGTGAAGATCATCGGCGACGCGGCCGCACCCGCGCCCATCGCCTGGGCGACGTATGCCGGTCACCGCTATGCCCGCGAGCTCGACATGCCCGATCTCGGAGACGACCTGCCGTTCCAGCGCGAGGTGACGGAGCTCGGGCCGCTGCATCATCCGTCCGTCTCAGGACACTGAGAGAAAACGCGGATAGTCACGCCACGCATATTCTTCAGGCGAGGCGAACTCCACTTCGCCTGAAGACACTGCTGCCTGTCCCTGAGCAAGACAACCTTGCCATCTGCCCCGCACCGTCTCGCGCATCTCCTGAGACCGGCGCCGTCGGCGCTGGGAGGATCGCGCGCCGCATGATAGCCGGCGTGCAATGCCGCGCCGCAATGCACGCAGAAGGCCGCTTCACTCCATATCTGAAGCTTCCCGCGTTGCCGCCCCCGGCAAAGAGTGCTCCCCTGCCATCGGCTCGCGTTGTGCCGGCGTTCAAGGCTCCCGGCATCGAGGCACGGCATTGGGTGGCGGCCTCGATCCCTGGAGCGGCGGACCGCTCGCCGGCACAGCGCCGAGCCACGGTTGAAGGGCGGCGCGCCGGCCACCCTCTCCCGCAAATGATGCGCCGGCAAAGGACGCATCAGAGCTCGGACAGGGGGGAAGCGCGCCGCTCGGTCCCCATTGTCCGCGCATGACAGCCGGAGGGCGCGTCTCGCCCCGCAGCGCGTATTCGACGAAAGTCGGCAACGCCTGCGCGCGCTTGAAACCGGTGGCGGGAGATGGGTAGGCTGCGCGCTGAAACGCCCCCATGGCGCCCGCAAAGAGGCGCCAGCGGGCGAGGGAATGGGTGCGTGCGCAGCGGACCGACCCGCTCGCCGGCGCCCCATTCACTGAGGAGGGGGAACACTCTGATGTGGGGATTTCCGGCAAGGAATACGGCCAGGGTCGACATTGCCGCGGCACAGCCGACGAGCAAACCGGCGCCCGAAGAACCGGCGCCAGCGGAAGCGGCGCCAGCGGAAGCGGCGCCGGCGCACGCCGCCCGCAGGGACGATAATCTCATCATCCTGCTGGAAGCCGACATCCGGCGCGCGGAGAGCAAGCTTGCGAGTGCGGGCGCCGAGATGCGCGCGAGCGCCGCCGCCGGCGTGCGCGACATGGAGCGCATCCGCGGCGACAGCGAGGAGATGACCGCGGAAACCGCCTCCGCCAAGGAGGATGCGGCCGGCCTTGCCCGGGCCATCGGGGCCTTTGCGGAAACCACCTTCGAGATCGGCCGCCAGGCCCAGGAATCGGGGCGGCTCGCCGGCGAGGCCGAGGCGGCCAGCCGTGACGTGGTCACCGCGACCCAGGAACTGCACGGCGCGATCACCCAGATCCAGGCCATCGTGGCGCTGATCGCGGACATTGCGCGCCAGACCAACCTTCTGGCCCTCAACGCCTCCATCGAGGCGGCGCGGGCGGGATCGGCGGGCGCCGGCTTCGCCGTGGTCGCGAACGAGGTGAAGTCGCTGGCCGGCCAGACCCAGAAGGCGACCGCCGACATCTCCCAGAAGATCGAGCGCCTGGACGCCGCCGCCAAGTCCAGCGACCAGGCCATTGGGCGGGTCAGCAGCACCATCGCGGAGATCAGCCCGGTGGCGGCGCGGGTGGCCGATGCGGTCGCCGGACAGGTGGCGACCATGGACGAGATCCGCCAGAGCGCGGAGGCCGTGGAGCGGTTCGCGGAGACGGTGGCGACCCGCGCCGAATCCATCCGCGCCGCCACCGGCGCCGCGGCGGAAACCGGCGCCGAGATCGAGCGAAGCACCGGCAAGGTGGCCGATGGGGTGCGTGAGATGTCGCGCCACCTGCTCAGCGTGCTGCGGCAGACCGCCATGGGCGATCGCCGCCGCTTCGAGCGCTGGCCGGTGGAAATCCCCGGCCACATCAGCTTCGCGGGCTCCAGCCAAAGCGTGAGGACGCTGGACCTCTCCCAGGGCGGCGTGCTGCTTGCCGCCCTGTCGCCGGCGCCCGTGGTTGGCAACACGGTGCGGCTGGAACTGGCCGGCATGGGCACCCTCTCCGGGCGGGTGGTGGGGCTCAGCGAACTGGGCTGCCACATCGCCTTCGACGATCAGGCAGCACCTGCGGTCATCGCGCGCATCGCCGCCCTCGCCCATGATGCGGCCCCCGCCATCGCCCGCGCCACGGCCGCCGCCGAGAAGATCCAGCTGGCCCTGGAAGAGGCCTTGAGGAAAAGGCTGATCTCGCAGGAAGAATTGTTCGATACCCACTACCAGCCGGTGCCCGGCACCGACCCCCAGCAGATGGTGACGCCATCCCTGCCGCTGCTGGAGCGGCTGCTACCCACCCTGATCGAGGCGATTGTCGAGGAAGACCGCAGCCTCGCATTCTGCGTCGCGGTGGACATCAACGGCTACCTGCCGGTGCACAATGCCCGC
The DNA here is from genome assembly GCF_021401125.1 of Xanthobacter sp. NM-59. Lineage (GTDB taxonomy): Bacteria > Pseudomonadota > Alphaproteobacteria > Rhizobiales > Xanthobacteraceae > Xanthobacter. The sequence continues at coordinate 23,423 of NZ_JACBFQ010000004.1, read as the reverse complement.
TATTCCAAGCCCCAGCGGGCAGGCGACCCGGTGTGGAACAACGCCAACTGCCGCAACCGTCGCATCTTCGACGACCGTGCGGGCCTGCTGGCGGCACGCAACACCAAGCCCTATCTGGTGCAGGTCTATGCCCGGCAGATGGGAAACGAGGTGGTGATGATGCGCGAGGTGGATGCCCCCATCTTCATCGCCGGCCGCCATTGGGGCGCCTTCCGCAGCTCCTACAAGCTGTAGGAGCGGATCGGCCTTCCGGCGACGGGGTTTGGCAAGCATCTCCCTCCCTCTCCCATCTGCGGGGGGATGCGGGAGGGAGCCGGGATGCTCCCGATTATTCAGAATGCCGGCTTTGAACGCGCGGCAGCTCGTCGGGGCGGAAGGCGTTCACTGGGGCGCGGCGTTCATCTGCCACCACGCCTGCCCCTGCCCCTGCCCCTGCCCGACAAGCGGGAGAGGGAGGGGGCGCGTCAAGGCAACACGCCGCCGGGTACCGCCTGTTCCGCGAAGCGGGGAATGTTCTGAGGTCACCTGGGCCCAGCGCCCCCAACGCGCGCGGGCGTGGACCCGTGCTTCGGGCGTGTCTGGATCTGGAGAATTCCGACGAACGGGCTTGGACTGGGCACAATGGCGGGCTACCCCGGCCCATCACAGATCCCATCCGAACGACGAGCCATCCCACATGACTGCATTTCATGAATTGGGCGCCGCGCCTCTCAGCCGCCTGGTTCACGGCCGGCAGGCTTCGAGCCGCGAGATCGTCGCCGCCTTTCTCGACCGCATCGAGGCCCTCAACCCCACCTACAACGCCGTGGTCTCGCTGCGTCCGCGCGAGCAGCTGCTGCGCGAGGCAGAGGCCGCCGATGCCCAGGTGGCGGCGGGCTCGCCGCTCGGTCCGCTCCACGGCCTGCCGTTGGCGGTGAAGGATCTGAGCCCCACGCGCGGCCTGCGCACCACATTCGGCTCGCCCATTTACGCGGACTTCGTCCCGCAGACGGATTCGCTGCTGGTGGAGCGCCTGAGGGCCGCCGGCGCGCTGATCATCGGCAAGACCAACACGCCGGAATTCGGCCTCGGCTCGCAGACCTACAATCCCGTCTTCGGCGCAACGCGCAACGCCTTCGACCCTTCCCGCACCTCCGGCGGATCGAGCGGCGGAGCGGCGGTGGCGCTGGCGCTGGGGATGGTTCCGGCGGCTGATGGCAGCGACTTCGGCGGCTCGCTGCGCAATCCGGCGGCCTACAACAACATCTTCGGCTTTCGCCCGTCGCAGGGCCGGGTTCCGTCCTGGCCGGCGGCCGACCCCTATTTCGGCCAGCTCAGCACCGATGGTCCCATGGCCCGCACGGTCGAGGACCTCGCTTTGCTGCTGGAGGTGATGGCCGGCTATGATCGGCGCGCGCCCCTCTCCCTCGACCCGGCCCATCCCCTCTTCGGCGATCTCGTGGCGCCCACGGCCCCACGCGTGGGCTGGCTCGGCGATCTTGGCGGCCACCTGCCGTTCGAGAACGGCATCATCGAGCTGTGCGAGAGCGCCCTCAAGTCCATGGATGCCATGGGCGCGAAGGTGGAGGCCATCACCCCGCGCTTCGACTTCGAGGAGCTGTGGCGCACCTTCGTGGTGCTGAGGCAATTCAACCAGCTCGCCCGCCTCAAGCCCCTCTATGAGGATCCGCAAAAGCGGCCCCTGCTCAAGCCCGAAGCCATTTGGGAAGTGGAAGGCGGGCTGGCCCTCAGCGCCGCGGACGTGTCGGCCGCGATCCAGGCGCGCGGGCGCTGGTATGGGGAGGTCTGCCGCCTTTTCGATACGTTCGACGTGCTGGCCATCCCCTCGGCGCAGGTGTTCCCATTCGCGGCGGAGACCACCTGGCCGCGCGCCATCGGCGCCCGCGCCATGGACAGCTACCATCGCTGGATGGAAGTGATCGTGCCCGCCACCCTCTCGGGGTGCCCGGTCATCAGCGTGCCGGTGGGCTTCCGGGAGGGGCTGCCCATGGGCATGCAGCTCATCGGCCGCCCGCGCGACGACCGCGCCTTGCTCGCCTTCGCCAAGGCGTACGAGGCCATCCTGCCGTTCAAGACCGGCGCGCTCTGAAGACGGCCGCGGCGCCTTCGCATCCTTTCCAGAAACAGAGGGCCGGGATCGCCGATGACGATCCCGGCCCTCTGTATTTTCGGCCCAAGGCGCGGCGGGAGCGGCCGGGGCAGCGCCCCGGCGCTGTTCAGAACACGCGGGACAGGGCCCCGTCGATGGCCTCCACGATCCGGTCGATGTCGTCGGCGGAGGCGATCAAGGCGGGGCTGAGGCACAGGGTATTGTTGTAGCCCGGCAGCGAGCGGTTGGTGGCGCCAATGATGACGCCATGGGCCATGCAGTCCGCCACCACCGCCTGGACAAGCTTTTCGTCGGCGGGCTCGCGGGTGGCCCGGTCCGCCACCAGTTCGGCGCCGCAGAACAGGCCCTTGCCGCGCACCTCGCCGATGGCGGCATGGCGCTCCGAAAGGGCGTTCAGGCCGTCCATCAGGCGCATGCCCATGTTGCGGGCGTTCTCCAGCAGGTTCTCGTCCTCGATGATGCGCATGTTCTCCAGCGCCGCCGCCGGCCCCGCCACGCAGCCTCCGAAGGTGGAAATGTCGCGGAAGAACGACATGGGATCGGCCGGGTCATCCTTGAAGAGGTTGAACACCTCCTCGGTGGAGGTAGTGCAGGAAATGGCCGCGTAGCCCGAGGCCACCCCCTTCGCCATGGTCACGAAGTCCGGCTTGATCCCATAGTGCTGGTAGCCGAACCAGGCGCCCGTGCGCCCCACGCCGCACACCACCTCGTCGATGTGCAGCAGCACGGAGTGGCGCTGGCAGATGTCCTGCACCTTCTCCCAATATCCGGCGGGCGGGGTGATGACGCCACCGCCGGCGGTGATGGGCTCCAGGCAGAGGGCGCCGACAGTGTCCGGCCCCTCGCGCAAAATCACCTGCTCGATGGCATCGGCGGCCATCTCGCCGTAATTGTCCACCTTGCCGAACTGGCTGCGATATTCGAGGCAGTGCGGCACTTCCACGAAGCCGGCCGGGAACGGGCCATACTGCTCGGCGCGCTGGGGCTGGCCGCAGGCGGCCAGGGTGCCGAGCGTGGTGCCATGATAATCCCGCTCACGGAACAGGATCTTGGACTTGCGCCCGCCATGGTGCCGGTGCGCGATCTGGCGCACCATCTTGAACACCTTCTCGTTCGCCTCGGAACCGGAGTTCGAATAATAGACGCGGGTCATGCCCGGCATCTTCTCGATGAGCCGCTGGGAGAACAGGGCCGCCGGAATGGAGCCCGCCGAACCCGCGAAATAGTTCAGCTTCACCAGCTGGTCGCGCACCGCATCGGCGATGCTGGCGCGGCCATAGCCCACATTCACCGTCCACACACCGCCGGAGACGGCATCCAGGAATTCGCGGCCGGTGGCGTCCCACAGCCGCATGCCCTTGCCTTCCACGAACACGCGCGGGTCGGTGGTCTCGAACGCCTTGTGCTGGAACAAATGATGCCAGACATGGGCCCGGTCGGCCTCGATCACCTCTTGCATGTCATTCGACCGGAGGCTTCCGTTCATCGATCTTCTCCTTGCATGGGGATGGCCCGCGGCGATGCGCGGCCTGAATTTCAAAGCAGGGCGCGGCTCAGCTCGCCGACGCCCGATGCACCGCGAAGGGCGCCCAGGACTGGCTCACCGGCATGATTTCCAGGCTGTTCACGTTCACATGGGCGGGCAGCGAGACGACCCAGCGCACCGCCTCCGCGATGTCCCGGGGCTGGAGCGCGTTGGCGCCGGCATAAAGGGCGTCATAGGCGGCCTGGTCGCCGCCGGTGCGCACCAGGGTGAACTCGCTCTCCGAGAGGCCCGGCTCCAGCGAGGTCACCCGCACCCCGTGCCGCGACAGGTCGCAGCGCAGGCCCAGGGAGAACTGGCGCACGAAGGCCTTGGTGCCCCCATAGACGTTGCTGCCGGGATAGGGCCAGTTGGACGCGATGGAGGCGAGATTGACGATGACGCCCCGCGTGGCGATGAGCTGATCCAGCACCAGCCGGGTGATGGTGACGAGGCCCGTCACATTGGTGTCGATCATCATTTTCCACTGGTCGAGGTCGCTGTCCTGCGCGCCCCCCGTCCCCAGTGCGAGGCCGGCATTGTTCACCAGCGCGGAAATCGGCCGGAAGTCCTCGGGCAGCCCGGCGAGGGCCGCCTTGGTGGCGGCTTCGTCGCGGATATCGAAGGCGAGCGCGTGCACCACCCGTGGCCCGCCCAGCTCGGCCACCAGCGCCTCCAGCCGCTCGCGGCGCCGGCCGGTGGCGATGATGCGCCAGCCATCACCCACCAGGCGGTGCGCGATGGCGTCGCCGAAGCCGGCGGTGGCGCCCGTCACAAGTGCGATCTTCGACATTCTGTCGCCCTTCATTTTCATGGGAGGAGGTCCCGGCTGAGCGCGAGGACGGTCTGAATGAGGCCGGCGGCGGCGATGGCGAGAAGGCCCCCGGTCGAAATGCGGCGCCAGGTCTCGAAGCCCATGCGGCTGCTCAAAGCGCGGCCGAGCGCGAAACCCGCGAAGGTGGGCAGGGCATAGACCGCGATGTGGTCGGGAAGGTCCGGGCCCAGCGCGCCGACGATCCCGCGCGCCAGAAGGCTCAGCGCATCCACCGCGCCGAAGAAGACGGCCAGCGTGCCCTTCACCAGGCGCCGGTCGGAACTGCGCGCCAGCAGCCATGCGGCGATCAGCGGCCCCCCGACGGCGAAGGCGGCGAGCAGCCCGCCCACCAGGAAGGCGATGCCGGCGCCGAAGGCGGTGTGCCGCAGCCACGCGGGCGGCCGGCGGATCATGGCCACGCACGCCGCGAGGAAGATGGCGAGGGCGACAACCTGCTTGGACGTCTGGTCGTCGAGATGGACCGCCAGCAGGCTGCCGCACAGCGCCCCGGCGGCCCCCATGACCAGCAGCAGCCGCGTCACCGGCCAATCCACCCGGCCATGGTCCCGATCCAGCAGGAGGAGAACCGTCAACACCAGGTCGATGAAGAGGATGAAGGCGACGCCATCGGCCGGCGACGGAAAGATGAACAGGCCCAGCGCCGCGATGAGCGCGTAGCCGAAGCCGGTCAGTCCACGAAAGGCCGCGGCCAGGAAGGAGATGCCGCCGAAAAGAAGCATGGACATGGAATTCGGCACCTGGTCCCGGAACATCGCGCGGCGGCGATCAGAAGACATGCGAAGGGGTGCGGGGGAACGCGGCCGGCGCAGTGGCCGGACGCCGCGGAGCGGAGCGCGCAACGGCGGCCTTCAGACCGAACGTCAAGCGTCTTCAAGCGGGTGGGAAGCCCGGGCGCGCGCAACAAATCATTTCGAATCAATGCGCTAGGGCCATCCCGCCCGTGCAACGGGGGATGTGCCTCAGCCGCTGGCGCGGACGTTCGTTCCGGATCGTCCCATGGCGGGCGCCCTTTCTTCCGGCGCGCGTTGCGCCTGTTGGATCGTGGCTCCCATTTGTGGTGCGATCGGCCGTGGGCATAAGGTCCAGTCGGCGGTCAATGACGGGGCCACCGGCCCACATGCCAGGGTTCAGGCCCAAGCGGCAACGCGGCCGAGCAGGAGCAGCGCGAGGCAAAACGCAAACGAAAAACCCCGCGAATGCGCGGGCGCTCGCGGGGCTGGTCGGGCACTCATGGAAGGCCGGTGCGCCTTGAATCTCGGCCCGCGTGACGAACACCACACGGGCATTTCGCGACAGGCTTTTCAGGCGGCGTAGCGGCCCAAATCCAGGCCCTCGGTGGAGATGTCGGGCTTGCGCTCGGACATGATGTCGGCCAGCAGACGGGCCGAGCCGCAGGCCATGGTCCAGCCGAGCGTGCCGTGGCCGGTGTTCAGGAACAGGCCCTTGCAGGAGGTGGCGCCGATCACCGGCGTGCCGTCCGGCGTCATGGGCCGAAGGCCGCACCAGAATTCCGCCTTGGCGAGATCGCCGCCCTTGGGGAACAGGTCCGATACCACATGCGCCACCGTGGCCCGGCGCTGCTCGCGCAGCTTCAGGTCAAAGCCGCAGATCTCCGCCATGCCCGCCACGCGGATGCGGTCGCCGAGGCGGGTGATGGCCACCTTATGGGCCTCGTCCATCACCGTCGATACCGGGGCCGCGTCGGCATCCACGATAGGCAGGGTGAGGGAATAGCCCTTCACCGGATAGACCGGCAAAGAGAAGCCCAGCGGCCGCACGAGATCGGGCGACCAGCTCCCCAGCGCCACCACCACCGCATCCGCCCGCAGGGTGCCGGCGGAGGTGACGACGCCGCTCACCCGCCCGCCCGACGCCACGATGCGCTCGATGCCGGTGCCGAAGCGATAGGTCACGCCCAGGCCCTTGGAGATCTCCGCCAGGCGCTGGGTGAACAGGAAGCAATCGCCGGTCTCGTCCCCAGGCAAGCGCAGGCCGCCCAGGATCTTCTCACCCACCAGGCCGAGCCCCGGCTCGGCGGCGATGCAGCCGGCCCGGTCCAGCACCTCATAGGGCACGCCGAAGGAATCGAGCACCTTGAGGTCGCCGGCGATGGAATCGATCTGCTTCTGATTGCGGAACACCTCCAGCGTGCCCTGGCTGCGCTCGTCATAATGAATGCCGGTCTGCGCCCGCAGCTCCCGCAGCACGTCGCGGCTATATTCGGCAATGCGCACCATCCGCCCCTTGTTCACGGCGTAGGCGGCAGCATTGCAATTGGCGAGCATCTTCAGCATCCAGCTCCACATCCTCGGATCGAGGGTGGGGCGGATGACCAGGGGCGCGTGGCGGGCGAACATCCACTTCACCGCTTTCCAGGGAATGCCGGGAGCCGCCCACGGCGAGGAATAGCCGGGCGAGACCTCGCCCGCATTGGCGAAGCTGGTTTCCAGGGCCGGCCCCTCCTTGCGCTCGATCACCTCCACCTCGTGGCCGGCGCGGGCAAGGAAATATGCGGTGGTGGTGCCCACCACGCCGCTACCCAGAACAATGACCTTCATGGCGTGCTTCCCGGTTCCGGAATCCAAAATCAGCAAAATCAGAGGGTGTGCCCGGCGCCATGCCAGCGGCGCTCATAGCGGGCGCCCAGCGAGGTGAGCAGCTCGTAACCGATCGTTCCGGCGGCCGCGGCCAGGGTGTCCACGCCATCCGCATCGCCGCCGATCACATCGATAAAGGCGCCCTCGCGCAGGGCATCGGGCGGCAGGGCGCTCACGTCCACGGTGATCATGTCCATGGAGACGGCCCCGACCATGGGCAGCTTCACACCCGAGAACCCCGCATGGGCCTTGCCGGCGAGCGCCCGGAAGAAGCCGTCCGCATAGCCGACCGAGACGGTGGCGACGCGCCGGGGCACGGGCGTCACATAGCGCCCGCCATAGCCCACCGCCGTGCCCTCCGGCAGCTCGGCCACGCGCAGGACCCGGCCGGAAACGCGCACCACGGGTGCCATGGGATTGGGCGCGCCGGTGCGCGGCGCGATGCCGTAGAGGGCCGCGCCGGGTCGCAGCAGGTCGAAATGATAGGGCGCGCCCAGGAACACGCCGGAAGAGTTCGCGAACGAAGCCTTCGCCGCCGGCAGACGGGCCCGCAGCCGCTCGAAGGCGAGGCGCTGGCGCTCGTTGGACGGATTGTCAGGCTCTTCCGCCGAGGCCAGATGGCTGATGACCAGCCGCAGATCCAGCCCCTTCAGCCGCTCGGGCTCGGCGGCAATGCGCTCCACCTCCGCTTCCGACAGGCCGAGCCGGGCCATTCCCGTATCCACATGCAGCGCCGCCGGCAGGGCCCGGCCGCAGGCGCGGGCCTCCGCCGACCAAGCCGCGATCTGGCCCAGGGTGGACAGGACCGGCGTGAGCCCATGGGCGCGCATGTCCGCCTCCATGCCCAGCACCAGACCGTGCAGCACGAGGATATCGGCCGCCGGGACCGCCGCGCGCAAAGCGATCCCCTCTTCCGGGTGGGCGACGAAGAAGGTCCGGCAGCCGGCCCGCGCCAGGGCCGATGCGACAGGACCAGAGCCGAGCCCATAGGCATCCGCCTTCACCACAGCGGCGGCGGGCACGCCTGCGGCCACCGCCATGAGGTGCCGCCAGTTGCCGACGATGGCATCGAGATCCACATGGACCACGGCGCCGGCTCGCGTCGGCGCGGCAAGGCTTTCATCCCCGCCTGCGACGAGACGGGGAGCGGGTTCGGCAGAGGTTTTCGGAAGCGGCCTGGACATTGCGGGGCACCTGCTGGACGGGCTTCCCCTTCCTCCGCATCATCCGTGCCAAGACGCTTTTCCTGCAAAATCAAGGCATTGATACCAGGACCACAGCCCTGCACGTCCGGAAATCCGTACACCCACGCTCAAGGGTGGAGAGTTTCCGCTTATTCCTCAATGGCCTGCCGCAACTGTCCGGAAACCCGTCCGACGTACGGATTTCCTTACGATCGCGTCAGCCCATAGCGCCGCAGACGATCGGCGATGGTGGTGTGCGAGGTGGCGAGGCGCGCCGCCAGTTTGCGGCTGGATGGGAATTGCGGATAAAGGCGCGCCAGCAGGGCCTTCTCAAAGCGCTCTATGGCACTGTCCCAGCTCATGATTTCCTCTTCCGCCAGGACCCGCGCCGTGGCTGCGTCGCGGTCGGCGAGGATCAGGTCGGCGGGCTCCAGCACCGGCTGATCAGACATGGTGACCGCCCGGAAGATCACGTTCTCCAGCTGGCGGACATTGCCCGGCCAGGGCTGGCGCTGCAGTGCCGCTTCCGCCTCGGGCGAGAGCTGCGGTGCCGCCCGGCGCGACTGCACTGCGGCGCGGGCCACGAAATGGCGGGCAAGGCGGACCACGTCCTCGCCCCGCTCCCGCAAAGGCGGGACATCAAGCGTGAGCACGTTCAGCCGGTAATAGAGATCCTCGCGGAAGGTGCCGGCCGCGACCATGGCGGCCAGGTCGCGGTGGGTGGCAGAGATGATGCGCACATCCACCCGGCTCTCGCGTTCCGCCCCCACCCGCCGGAACGAGCCGTCATTGAGAAAACGCAGCAGCTTGGATTGCAGATAGGGGGACATTTCCCCCACCTCGTCCAGAAACACCGTTCCCGCGTCCGCGAGCTCCATGAGCCCCGGCTTGCCGCCCCTCTCGGCACCGGAAAAGGCGCCGGAGGCGTAGCCGAACAGCTCGCTTTCGGCGAGATTTTCCGGCACCGCCGCGCAGTTGAGCGCCAGGAAGGGCGCCTCGCGCCGGCGGCTGGCCTGGTGGCAGGCCTGGGCCACCAGCTCCTTGCCGGTGCCCGTCTCGCCAAGAATGAGGATGGGGGCATCCACCTCCGCCACACGCGCCGCCCGCTTCCTCAGCGACTGGATGGCGGATGAGCTGCCCAAGATGGCGTCGAAGCCCCGCTCCGGCTGGGTCTGGAGCCCGCGCATGCGGGCCCCCAGCCGGTGGGGCGAAAGCAGGGTCACCACGCCACCCGCCAAAAGCCCCCCATCGAAGACCGGCACCACGTCGAGCTGAAACGGCACCCCGCCGAACGACACCTCCCGAGGGGCGGAGCGAAAGCCCGAGCGCACCAGATCCGCGAGCAACCCGCCATCAGCCAGGAGATCCCCCAGGCCCTGCCCGCAGATCTCCTCCACCCGTCGGCGCGAAACCGCAGCCGTGGCCGCGTTGGCGATGAGCACCGTGCCCTGCGCATCCACCAGCAGCACCGGATCCGGCATGCCGGCCAGCAGCGCTTCCAGATGCAGCCGATCCCGCGTGACGGGCAGGATGTCCACCCGCCGCGCGGCGGTCACCCCATCCACACACAGCAGGGCGTCGCACAGATCGACCCAGGCCGCTTCCGAGAGATCCGGCGCATCAATGAAGACGTGGGGCGGGGCCACCTCCACCGCCGTCACATTGAGGCGGCGGGTGGCGAGCGCCGCGAGGATTTCGTGTGCGATGCCGACCCGATCGCAAAAGGCCACGTCAATGCGCATGACAATCCGAGTTCGGCCGAGAATTTGACGGCGAGTGGTGCGGCCGGCCGGGGGCGCCGATCCCACAGGGTTAGCCGTCCCCAGAGCGCGCGGCAAGCCGGGGCGGTACGGCCACCAAAGGCCCACCGCGCTGGCCGGAGACGCCGCGCCGCCGGAGCACCGCATACGTCTGCGGCACATGCCGCGAACCGCCCCGGGAGCCGAGCCTCCGTCAGCCCTTCTGGCGCAGCCGCGCCAGGGGCGCATGGGGCGCATGGGCGGGCATGATGGCGGCGAGGCGCCGGAGCCCCGGCTCGATCCGATTCGTGGCGATGGAGGTGAAGCCCAGCCGGAAGAAGCGCCGCGCCTCCTCCGGGCGGTCGAAGAAAATGTCGCCGGGCTCGATGAGCACCCCATGGGCCTCGCGCGCGGTCTCGGCCAGGGCCCTCATGTCGGTGCCCTGCGGCGCCTCGATCCAGAAACTGGTGGCGCTGGCGTCGCGGCGCCATCGGCACTGGGGAAACAGCTCCGGCAAAAGCGAGCTGATGAGGTCCGCCCGCTCCTTCAGCACCTCCCCGCTCCGCCGCAGATGGTGGCGGTAGTGCCCAAGGGCGATGAACATGGCGAGGCTGCGCTGATTGTTGGAGGGCGGATGGCGCAGCATCAGGCGCCGTAGCACCCGCAATTCCGCCACCACCGGCGCCGCCGCGACGATGTAGCCGACCCGCAGCCCCGGCGCGAGCACCTTCGAGAAGCTGCCCACATAGATGACCCGCCCGGCCGTATCGAGGCTCTTCAGGCAAGGGATCGCCGGCCCGCCGTCGAAGGCCACATCGGCCTCGTAATCGTCCTCCACCAGGACGACATCGTGGCGCTCGGCCATGGCCAGCAGCTCCCGCCGCCGGGAAAGCGGCATCACCGCCGTGGTGGGGCATTGATGGCCCACGGTGACGAAGGCCACCTTGCGGCTCGCCAGCCGCGCATCCGGCACCACGCCGTGCATGTCCACGTCCAGGTTCACCACATCGTCGGTGGCGAGCCGGGCCATGTTGCGGATGTCCGTATAGCCGGGATTTTCCACCCCCACCGGGGTGTCGCGGCCCACCAGAAGCTGCACCAGCATGGACAGGGCCTGCTGCGAGCCGATGGTGACGATGATTTCGTCGGGACTGGCGATGATACCCCGCCGGGAAAGGATCTGCAGCCGCAATTGCTCGACGAGATCAGCGTCGTCCTCGTCGATGAGGTCGCCGGCCCAGCCGTTGATCTGCCGCACATGGGAGGCGGCCCGCACGCTCTCGCGCCAGTTATTGCTGGGAAACAGGGCCGGGTCGAACTGGCCGAACAGGAAGGGATAGGGATAGGAGAGCCAGTCCCGCGGCTTGGCGATCTGGGGCTGAGCCGAGGGGCGCACCGCGAAGCGCGCCGACCAGTCATCGCCGTCGGCCTTCGGCACCAGACGGGGCGTCCGGCTCGGCGCCGACAAGGCCACGAAAATGCCGCAGCGCTCGCGCGCCACCAGCACGCCTTCGTCCACCAGCTGCTGATAGGCGGCGTTCACCGTGTTGCGCGCGATACCCAGCAGGCTCGCGAGCTGGCGCGAGGACGGCAGGCGCACATCAGCGCCCAGAGTGTTGGTCTCCACCGCGTGCACGATGGAGCGCCGAAGCTGCACATGCAAAGGCACGCCGCTGCGGTCCGGCTCTCCAAAAATGCGCTTCCAGCGGAGTTCGTCTTCCACGTCGACCCCTGCTCTTCCAAGACGTTGACCATCTTGAAAAGCAAGTTCGATGCCACGAGCCACCTTAATACCTTCGCGTGGTATTCCAGGGGAGCGGGCCGCTGCACAGGGGGCGAGCAAGGCCGACCCGAAATCCGGCATTGCCTGCCTATTGTGCAGATCGCTGGAGCCGTGCCCCGCGACAGGCGAAGGGTCGTTCATGCCGACCGGGCCATTTCCCCGCTGGAGAAATCCGGGGCCTCGATCTCCCCGGCACGGTGGCAGGCGACGAAATGGCGGGGCGCCACGGGGCGCGGCAGCGGCGTTTCGGTCCGGCAGCGGTCCACCGCGAAGGCGCAGCGGCCGGCGAAGCGGCAGCCGGCGGGCGGATCGATGGGGCTCGGCGGCTCGCCCTTCACCAGATACCGGGCCTTCAAGCGCTCGCGCAGGGGCCCGGCCGGCACCGCGGCGGAGATGAGGGACCAGCTATAGGGATGTCGGGGCGCCGAAAAGAAGCTGGCGGTGGGGCCCTGCTCGATGATCTGCCCGAGATACATCACCGCGATCTCGTCGCACAGGTGCTGCACTACGCCCAGATCGTGGGAGATGAAGATATAGGCAATGCCCCGCTCCTGCTGCAGCCGCCGCAGCAGATTGAGGATCTGCGCCTGGATGGCCACGTCGAGGGCCGACACCGCCTCGTCACACACGATCAGCTCGGGCGCCGTGGCGAGCGCGCGTGCGATGCACAGCCGCTGGCGCTGGCCGCCCGAGAACTGGTGCGGATAGAGGAAGGCCGCTTCCGGCGGCAGGCCCACGGTGGGCAGCAGCTCGGCCACCCGATCGGCCGCCGCGCGGCGCGACAGGCCTTCCAGCAGGCGCAGCGGCTCGGCCACCAGTTCCCCGGCCTGACGGCGCGGGTCCAGCGAGGCGAACGGATCCTGGAACACCATCTGGATGCGCCGACGGGCCTCCCGCAGGCGGCCGCCGCGCATGGCGAGGAAATCCTCGTCCCGCAGCACCACCTGCCCGGAGGTGGCCGGCACCAGCCGCATCACCCCCTGCGCCGTGGTGGACTTGCCCGAGCCGGACTCCCCCACGATGCCAAGGCTGCGCCCCTCATGCACCACGAAGCTCACGCCATCCACGGCGTGGACCACCTTGCCGCCCGCAGCGGGGAAATGCACCGTCAGGTCATTGACCTGGAGAATGGGGCGCGGGCGCGCGTTCTCAACCGCCGTCATGCCACGGCCCTTTCTTCCGGATGCCAGCAGGAGACCTCATGGTCGGGCGAGATCGCCGCCAAAGGCGGCTGGTCCTGCGCCGAGCATTTGTCGGTGGCCCGCGCGCAGCGGGGCGCGAAGGCGCAGGAGGGGGGCCGCTGGCCCAGAGGCGGCACCAGCCCGGGGATTTCCTGCAGCGGCTCGGGCACGCCGGCCGCCGCCGCGCCCAGCCGCAGGTGGGGCGAGCAGGCCATCAGGCCGCGCGTATAGGGATGGCGCGGTGCCTCCATCACCTCCAGGGTCGGGCCATGTTCCACGCAGCGCCCCGCATAAAGCACCGCCACCGTATCGGTGATGTCCGCCACCGCCCCGAGGTCGTGGGTGATGAGGACGATGGCCGTGCCCATCTCCTCCTGCAACTCCTTCAGGAGATCGAACACCTGGGCCTGGACGGTCACGTCGAGGGCGGTGGTGGGCTCGTCGGCGATCAGCAGCTTGGGCCGGCACGCTAGCGCCATGGCGATCATCACCCGCTGGCGCATGCCACCGGACAGAGCGTGGGGATAGGCATGCAGGCGCTGCTCGGCGGCGGGGATCTGCACCGCCTTCAGCATGGCCAAAGCCCGCTCCATGGCGGCCTGCCGGCCGAGCCCCTGGTGCAGCCGCAGCGCCTCGCAGATCTGGTCACCCACCGTGAACACCGGATTGAGCGCCGTCATGGGCTCCTGGAAGATCATGGACATGGCATTGCCCCGCAGCGCCCGGAGGCGGGCGGGAGGAACCTTTGTGACGTCCTCCCCATCCAGGAGGATGGAGCCTTTCTCCAGGGCGAAGCCATCGGGCAGCAGGCCCATGATGGCCAGCGCCGTCATGCTCTTGCCGCAGCCGGATTCCCCCACCAGAGCTATGGTACGCCCCCGATCGAGCTCGAACGAGAGGCGTTCGAGCACGGGCACCGTGCCGGAGGCGCGCTTCAGCGAGACGGTGAGGTCGCGAACGGACAGAATCGGGATCATGCTCAGCGCTTCCTCAGGCGGGGGTTGATGGCGTCGTTGAAGGCATCACCCACCAGGCTGGTCCCGAGCACCGCGAGGAAGATGGCCGCGCCCGGGAACATCACCGTCCACCACGCATCGAGGGCATAGGCCCGGTTCTGGCCCAGCATGAGGCCCCAGCTCATGACATTGGGATCGCCCAGGCCCAGGAAGCTCAGCGCCCCCTCGAACAGGATCGCGGTGCCCACCGCCAGGGTGGCGGAAACCACGATGGGCGGCGCCGCATTGGGCAGGATCACCCGCCAGATGAGATAAGCGGGCGCCGCGCCCGAGGCCCGGGCCGCCTTCACGAATTCCAGCCCCCTGAGGCGCAGGAACTCGGCCCGAGCCAGCCGCGCCGTGGGCGGCCAGGAGACGATGCCGATGGCAATGGTGGTGACCACGAGATGCTGGCCGAAGAGCGTCACCAGAACCATCGCGAACAGCAATGTCGGCAAGGTCTGGAAGAATTCGGTGATCTTCATGAGCAGCGTATCCGCGGCGCCGCCGAAGAAGCCCGCGAGGGAGCCGAAGGCAACGCCGATCACCACCGTGATCAGGGCCGATGTGAAGCCCACCGCCAGGCTCGCCCGCCCGCCCTGGAGCAGGCCCGCCAGGATATCGCGCCCGAGATAGTCGGTGCCCAAAATGGGATCGTCGCCGGGCGGCTGGAACGGCATGCCCACGATGTCGAGGGAATCCACCCCGTAGAGCTGCGGCCCCGCCAACGCGGCGAACACCAGCACCACCAGGATGATGAGCCCCCCAAGGCCGATGGGATTGGACAGGAACAGGCGCAGCGCCGTGCCCGCCGGAGAGGCGACGCCTTGCGGCGCACCGGTCTGTGTGGTCGGCAGCGAGGCGCTCATGCGGCTCTCCCGGTGCGAATGCGGGGATCGATCAGGCGGTAGACCAGGTCGGTCACGAGGTTCACAAGGATCACGAGCAGCGCCGAGAAGAACAGGATGCCGAGCAGGGTCGGATAATCGCGCCGCAGGATGGAATCGAACACCAGGCGGCCCAGGCCCGGCCATGAAAACACCGTCTCCACCAGCACCGCGCCCGCGAACATCTGGCCGAACTGCATGCCCACCATGGTGACGAGGGGAATGAGCGCGTTGCGCAGCGCATGCTTGCCCACCACCACGCGCTCGGACAGGCCCTTGGCCCGCGCCGTGCGCACATAGTCGGCATGGAGCGCATCGATCATGCTCGCGCGCATCAGCCGGCTGTATTGGGCGATATAGACGATGGCGAGCGTCACCGTGGGCAGCACCATGTGGCGGGCCACGTCCAACGCGTGATCAAGGCCGGAATACTGGGCGGCGGGGTCCACCATGCCGGCCACCGGCAGGATGGGCCACACGGAGGAGAACAGCACCAGCAGCATCAGGCCGGTCCAGAACACCGGCGCGGCGTGGGCCGCCGTGGACACCACCGAAACGAAGCGGCTCAGCGCCCCATCCGGCTTGCGCGCCGCCAGCACCCCCATGCCGCCACCCACCACCACCGCCAGGACCAGCGCCGCGACCACCAAGAGCATCGTCGCCGGCAGGCGGTCCAGGATCAGCGTGGTGACCGGCTGGTTGAAGTAGAAGGAATAGCCGAGATCCCCATGGGCCACCTTCCCGAGATAGGTGAAAAGCTGCTCGGGAAGGCTCCGGTCAAGGCCGTATTGCGCGCGGATCTGGGCCAGAACTTCCGGCGAGGCGCCGCCCATCTCCCCGCCGATCACCTGCGCCGGGTCACCCGGCGCCGTCTGGATCAGCAGGAAGTTGAGGACGACGACCGCCAGCAGCAGACCGACGATGTTGACGATTTGCCGGGCGGCCCGCGCCCACAAGGCGGCGCCTCCCTTCATTTGGCAGCCCCGGACGACCAGGTGAGCTCGTCGAGCGGAGACAGCACGCCCCAGATGGAATCCGGCAGGCCGGTGAGGCGCGTGTCGTAGGCGGTCTCGTAGGGGGTCACGTTGATGAAGGTGATCGGCACCTCGTCCACCACGATCTTCTGGAACTCGCTGTAGAGCGCCTTGCGCTTGGCGGGGTCGGTCTCGATGGCCGCCGCCTCCAGCAGTTCGTCCACGCGGGGGTTGCTGTATTGCTGGGTGTTGGACCAGATCACGCCCTTGCGGATATTGCTGCCGAGATAGGTGCGCGCCACACCGATCACCGGGTCACCCCAGTTGAATACGGAGTCCATGGTCAGGTCGAAGTCGAAGTTCGACACACGCTGCGCCCAGGTCGCGAAGTCGGGCGCCGCGCGCACTTCCAGGGTCACGCCGATGCGCTTGAAGGCGGAGCGCAGGTATTCGGCGATGTTGCGCTGGTATTCGTTCTGATTGGGAATGTAGTCGATGGTCAGCGTTATGCGGCTTCCGTCGGCGCCCTTCTTCAGGCCCGCCTCGTCCAGCAGCAGCTCGGCCTTCTTCAGGTCCAGCTTGTACTGCTCCACATTGGGCTCGAACAGCGGGGAGCCGGACACGATGGGGCCGGTGGAGGGCTTGGCCGTGCCGCCCAGCAGCTTCTGGGTGATGAAATCGCGGTTCACGGCATAGGCCAGCGCCTTGCGCACGCGCACATCGTCCAGGGGCTTCTTCTTGGTGTTGAAGGCCAGCCAGTTCAGCGGGCCGATGCCCTCATAACCCTTGGCGGTCACCTCCACGCCGGGCGCCTTCTGAAGGCGCTTCACGTCCAGAACGCCGGTCAGGAACGGCAGCATGTTCACCTCGTGCCGCTCCGTGGCGATCACCAGGCTGTTCTTGTCCGGCAGGATGCGGAAGATGACGCGGTCGAGCTTCGGGCGGCCCGGCAGGAAGAACTTGTCGAACCGCTCCAGCTCGATGGTCTCGCCCTGCTTGTACGACACCAGCTTGAAGGGGCCCGAGCCCACCACGGCGAGGTTGGCCGGATGGGTGCGGATGTCCTGGCCGTCGCCATAGATGTGCTTCGGCAGGATCGGCATCAGCGCCGGAGACATGGCCAGGAGCAAGGCGGGATGCGGCCGCGACAGGTGGATCACCACCGTATAGGCGTCCGGCGTGTCCACGCTCTCCACCGGCGCCAGCATGGTCTTGAACGGGTGGTTGTTCTTGATGATGTCGATGGAGAAGGCGACATCCGCGGAGGTCAGCGGCTGGCCGTCGTGGAACACCGCGTTCTTCACCAGGTGCAGCGTCACCGTGCGCCCGTCCGGGGAAACATCCCACGTTTCAGCCAGATAGGGCTTGGGGGTCCACTTGTCGTCGAAGCGCAGCGGGCTGGCGAAGAGCTGGGTGGAGACCATGCCGGTGGCGAGGCCCGATTGCACGGCGCCGTTGAAGTGGCGCGGCACCTGGGTGGTGCCGATCACGAGGGGAGCGATGGTCTCGGCCCTGGCGGGCGCCCCGAGCGCGAGCAGGCACGAAAAGCCCGCGGCGATGAATGCGCGTTTGGTCAGTTGCATCGGGGATCGTCTCCGTAGGGGTTGCGGGACATGGCAGAAGAAAAGTCGGGCCCACCATCGGCGGCGGGCACCAGGGCATGGTCCAGAAGATCGGCCAAAGCCTCGCCCGCATGGGCGT
Organism: Xanthobacter sp. NM-59; assembly: GCF_021401125.1. Classification (GTDB taxonomy): domain Bacteria; phylum Pseudomonadota; class Alphaproteobacteria; order Rhizobiales; family Xanthobacteraceae; genus Xanthobacter. Next base: position 5,915 of record NZ_JACBFQ010000004.1, on the reverse strand, counting down.
CACTGGCCGCGATGCCCACCAGCTCAATCCCCCGCGCAGGGGATGAGGCAGGCGCGAGAGTCCACCGGCGCCCCACCATCTGGAGCACGCGGGTTTCGGCTGTCGCGCCCAGGCGCACCCACCCCTTCAGCCGCAGCACGGACGAAGGCGCGCGCTCCAGCACGCCGCGCAGGGCGCCGGCCTCGAACGCGCCGGGGCGGCGATAGATGAAGCGATCGAATGCCACCTCGTGATCGGCGGCGGACGTGGCGCGAAAGCGCGGGCGCTCTTCGCCGATAAGGCCGGGGGCAACGATGTCCGCCGGCATGCGGCCGCCCACCGTCTCCACCACCGGGTGCCCCGGCGCCAGCTCCGCGAGGAGCGCGCGCGCACGCGCCTTGGCTTCATCCCCCGCGAGGTCGCACTTGTTCAAAAGCAGGATATCCGCAGCGCGCACCTGCCGCGCCAAGGTATCGCCCAGGCGGGTATCCGCGATCTGGGCGGGGAAGGCTTCCGCGTCCACCACCACCACGATGGCACTCAGGCGCAGGTCCGGCTCGATGATGGCGATCTCGGCGATGGCCTCGGGGTCGCCGACGCCGCTCGCCTCGATGATGATGTGATCGAACGGCACCGGCTCCGCCAGAACCCGCGCCAGGGTGCCCAGGAAGCCGTCGCCGAGGCTGCAGCAGATGCAGCCATTGGTCAGGCGCAGGGTTTCCCCATCGTGGCTGGCGATCAAATCGCTGTCCACGTTGACCGCCCCGAAATCGTTGACCAGGACGGCATAGCGACCCGCGCCGCCGGCCAGCAGGCGGTTGACCAACGTGGTCTTGCCCGCCCCCAGGAAGCCGCCGATGACGGTGAGCGGCTGGCGCGGCCGCCCCAAACGGGTGGCGCCCTGCATCATGGCCGCGCCGCCGGGAAGACCTTGCCGCCCACCACGGTGGCGACAACGGAAATATCCCGCAGCTTTTCCGGAGCCACCGCGAAGGGATCCTCCGCCAGCACCGCGAAATCGGCATGCTTGCCGGGGGTGATGGAGCCCACCTCGCTGTCCATATGCAGCGTATGGGCGGCCCCGAGGGTGATCGCGTGCAGCGCCTCGCCGACGCTCAGCCGCTCATCGGGCCCGAGCACGGCGCCGGACGAGGAGATGCGGTTGACCGCGCACCAGGCCGCGAACAGGGGACCAAGGGGCGTCACCGGCGCATCCGAATGGATGGAGAATGGAATGCCCAGCCGCCCCGCGCTCTTGGCCGCATTCATGCGCGCCACCCGCTCGGGTCCCACGGTGAGGTCGCGGTGAATGTCGCCCCAATAATAGACGTGGTTGGCGAACAGGTTGAGGCACACGCCCAGCGCCTTGGCGCGCTCGAGCTGGGCGGGGCGGGCGAGCTGGCAATGCTGCAGCGTGTGCCGGTGATCCGCGCGCGGCGCGGCCTTCAGAGCCAGCTCGATGGCGTCGAGGGCGGCTTCCGTCGCCTCATCGCCATTGGTGTGGATGTGAAGCTGCACACCTGCCGCGTGATAGATGCCGACGATGCGCTTCAAATCATCGGGCGCCACATACCACATGCCGTTGGGCGCGCCATTGTGATAGCCGGGAGCGCCGAGGCGGGCGGTGAAGCCCTGGATCGACCCATCCACGATGATCTTCACGAGGCCGAAGCGCAGCCGCTCCGTATTGTGGGCGCGCAAGGCGGCGATGCGCGCCACCCCGTCCTCTGGCGCGCAGGAGGCGGAGGCAAGCGCCGGCACGATCCGCACCGGCAGATCCTCCGTGCAGGCGGCCCGATAGATCTCAATGGTACTGTCGGGCAGGTCATTATGCAGGTCGGCAATGGTGGTGATGCCCTGCACCTGGGCCGCCGCGCCGAAGCGGGCAACGTCCGCTGCCTCCAGCTCGCCCGCCCAGGAGGTCCAGCCCAAGGCGCGCAGCAGGCGCAGGCGAGCGGCGATGCCCTGGAGCTCGCCCGAGGGCTGGCCATCGGCGCCCTTCACCACACCGGCGATGGGCGTGTCGGCATCGAAGCCCGCCATTTCCAGCACACGGCTATTGGCCACGATGATGTGCAGGCTGGCATGAAACACCACCATCGGCCGCTCGGCGGACACCTTGTCGAGGTCCCGCCGCGTGAGGCGCGCGCCCTTGATGTGCAGCGGATCAAAGCCCCAGCCCACCAGGGTCTCGTCCGTGGGCGACGCCGCATGCGCTTGCGCGAGGCGCTCCACCACGCTGTCGATGGAGGAGAGGCCGGGAACCAGCTCGCCCGCGGGGTTGCGGCGATCGCCCGCGCCCACATAGGTGTGCTTCCAGAGGGTGCCTTCCATCACATGGGCATGGCCTTCCACGAAGCCGGGCAGGATCATGCAGTCGGCGAAGCGGCGATCCACCGGCTGGCCCGCGAAATCCTCCGCCGCGCCGACGGCAAGGATGCGCCCGTCGCGCACCGCCACATGAGTCGCGTCCGGATGGGTCGCGTCCGGACGGTCCGGGTCCATGGTGATGACGCGCCGGGCCTCGAAAACGGTCATTTCACTCACGTTGCGATCCCCTCATTCTTGGAAGGAGTATGAGGGCGGGCCCGTGAAACGACAGGGACCAGCCAGCCAGGAGCAATGGATCCAGAGCCGCGCCCGCGCAGCCGCGTCGATGGGTCCAGGATGATGGGTGCTGTCGGGCGCTCCGCGCGGTGCCGCGCGCAGCCTTCGGCCGCCGCCGGAGCCAGGACGCCATTGCCCCGCCCCTCCACCGATCGGCCTCGCGCGTGGAACCCGCAAGGGGCATGTGCCCCGCGCCCGTCCATGCGTGCCGGCAATCATATCAGGTCTTCCGGCTTGTCCAATGTCCCGCCCCGGAAGCCCCCCGCGCCGCTCATCTCTCGGCAATCGCACCGGCGCGGGGTAGAAGAAAGGCGCGGCACCGGCCGGCGGTGCCGCAGCCGGTTCAGGAGTGTGCTGCCCGTGTCGCCCGAAGGTCACATCCTCATCGTGGATGACGATGCGGAGATCCGCCGCCTCGCCGGCAAGTTCCTGCGCGAGAACGGGCTGAAGGTCTCCTCCGCCCAGGACGCCCGCGAGATGCGGGAGGTGATGGCGGCGGGCCCGGTGGATCTCATCATCCTGGATGTGATGCTGCCCGGCGTGAGCGGTCTGGACCTGTGCCGCGATATCCGGCGCAGCTCGCAGGTCCCCATCATCATGCTCACCGCCCGCGGCGGCGATGTGGACCGCATCGTGGGGCTGGAGCTCGGCGCCGACGACTATCTGGCGAAACCCTTCAACCCCCGGGAGCTGCTCGCCCGCATTCACGCAGTGTTGCGGCGGGCGCGGCCGGCGGGCGGAACGGCGACATCCGGCGGCGCCCGCCTCACCTTCCGCGGCTGGACGCTGGATACGCGCCGCCGGGAGCTGACCAATCCGGATGGGGCGGTGGTGGACCTTTCCACCGGTGAATACGACCTGCTCGTCACCTTCCTGGAACACCCCCAGCGGGTGCTGAACCGCGACCAGCTCATGGACGCCGCCAAGAACCGTACCGCCACGGGCTTCGACCGGGCCATCGACATCCAGGTGAGCCGGCTGCGCAAGAAGCTCGGGGCCCAGCTCGATGTCCATGGCGGCCCGGAAATGGTGAAGACCGTGCGCGGCGCCGGCTACCTGTTCGTGCCCGAGGTCGAGCGCAGCTGACGCGCGCCGTGGTGCCCTGGAGGGCGAAGCTCCGGAGCGGCGCGCTCGCCATGGCGGAGAAGCGCCAGCGACCGCCCGGCTTTGGCTAGGGCCATGCGTCCCGCTCACGAGTGGGCGCGCGGGCCGTTGCGCCTCCTGGTCCTTGAGAGCCGGCAACACTCCCCGCCGCAGGTCCCTTCGCCATCGGCCGAGGCGATACGCCGCCCGCGCCGCCAACCGTCGCGCGCCCGGTCAAATGGTTGCCCGCGAACCGCAGCCCGTATCATATGGCGCCCGGGTGATGACGATGGTGAGAGCCAGATGACGCCGCGCGAACAGACGACACAGCCGCAGGCCGGCCCGCAGCGCGCGGGTGCGCGCCCCGCCATTCCGCGCACCGTATGGGCGCTCGGCCTGGTGAGCATGTTCATGGATATCTCTTCGGAGATGATCCACGCGCTGCTGCCCCTGTTCCTCACGGGCACGCTGGGCGCGAGCATCGCCATGGTCGGGCTGATCGAGGGGGTCGGGGAATCCACGGCACAAATCGCAAAGGTGTTCTCCGGCTATCTCTCGGACCGGTTCGGGCGGCGCAAACCATTGATCCTGCTGGGTTACGGGCTCGGCGCGGCCTCCAAGCCCTTCTTCGCCCTGGCCGGCGCGCCGGGCATGGTCCTGGCGGCGCGGTTCGCCGATCGCGTTGGCAAGGGCATGAGGGGCGCACCGCGAGACGCCCTGGTGGCCGATGTCACGCCCGACGAAATCCGTGGTCGCGCCTATGGCCTGCGCCAGGCCCTCGACACGGTGGGCGCCTTCGCCGGGCCCCTTCTCGCCATCGTCCTCATGGCGCTGTTCTCGGATGATATGCGCGCGGTGTTCTGGGTCGCCCTCATCCCCGGCGCGCTGGCGGTGCTCTGCGTGGTGCTGGGCGTGGAGGACCGGGCCGTGGCGGCCGAGGCCGGCGCCCGCCCGCCTCCGGTGAGGATGGCCGATCTCAAACGCCTCGGCCGGCCGTTCTGGAGCGTGGTGGCCATTGGCGTGGTGTTCACCCTGGCCCGCTTCAGCGAGGCCTTCCTGGTGCTGAAGGCCCATGACGAGGGGCTGCCGCTGGCGCTCGCGCCCTTCGTCCTGGTGGCAATGAATGTGGTCTATTCCCTCGGCGCCTATCCGGCCGGCGCCTGGGCGGACCAGGCCCCGGCACAGCGCCTGCTGTTCAGCGGCCTTGCCGTGCTGGTGGCGGCGGATCTGGCTCTGGCCTTCGCGCCGGGCCTGCCGGGGGCATTCCTGGGCATCGTGCTATGGGGCGCCCACATGGCACTCACCCAAGGGCTGCTCGCCAAGCTCGTGGCTCAGCATGCCCCGGCGGAGCTGCGCGGCTCGGCCTTCGGCCTGTTCAACCTCGCCACCGGCGGCGCCACGCTGCTCGCCAGCCTTGCGGCCGGCCTGCTGTGGGAAAACCTGGGCGCCCAGGCGACATTCATCGGCGGCGCACTCCTCGCGGTGCTCGCCGCCCTGCTCCTCATCGCGCCCGGCACGGTGCGCCGAAAGGAAGGGGTGAAAGCGCGCTAGCGGCCGAGATACTTGATGAGGGCGGCGATGCCCAGCACCACCAGCATCAGGACCAGCAGGCCAAAAAGCCAAAACCCCCACATGCCGAAGCCCATAACGCCGTCGCCATACATCATCGCATGATCCTCCTCCGGCCGCCGCGTCCGATCGAAGCAAATCGGCATGGACATGAGCCCACGGCGCCGGGTTCCGCCTGGGGCTCGCCCTCCCCTCCCCGCTCAATCTAAACCCGGATCGACGCCTCGGGGCTGACAATCTCGCGCGCGGCCTCCCAGGCCCCGTTGTTCAGGCCTTGTCGCGAGGGTCGTCGGCGATGAGGGAGGGTTCGGCGGCTTCTTCCTGAGCCAGGGCTTCCAGCACCTCGCCCTTGGCCGCGCGGCCGCCGGCGATGAAGCCGATCACCACCAGCTGCAGGAAGTGGTAGATCATGATCGGCGTGATGATCAGCGACAGCTGCGGCGAGGTGCCGAACATCACCTTGGCAATGGGAAGCCCCGTCGCCAAAGACTTCTTCGAGCCGCAGAACAGCACCGCCGTCGTGTCCGCGTGGTTGAACCCCGCAAACCGGCAGAATAGCCCCAGCAGCCAGTACACCACCGCGAACAGCAGCCCCACACCCGCCACCATGCCGATCAGCAGCAGCGCGCTGTGCCCGCTCCACACCCCTTCCGCGACACTGTCGCAGAACGCGTTGT
>NZ_JACBFQ010000003.1 GCF_021401125.1 Xanthobacter sp. NM-59 | reverse complement strand
ACGGCTTCAGGAACTCCCCCAGCGCCTCATCCCAGTTCGCCATGGCCTGCGCTCCCATCCGGGCGCAAACCTCAACACCTCAACGTTATCAATCCGTTAATCTGCCAAAGTAGTGCTAGGCCGTGTTGCGTGCGCTGAATGTCGCTTGCTCCCAGAGCATTCGCTGGCTTTACGGAAGCTGGCAAACCCTCGAACTCATTGCATTAAGGCGCATTCCTCACGCGACCGGGGACCTGCCTTCGCAGCCAGCTATCCCCACATGCCGCGCAGGCGGGCGCGCACGTCCACCATGGCGGGGGCCAGCGGCGCGGCTCCGGCCACGGCCTGGGGCGGGGGCCAGGAATGGGCCTCGAACAGGTTCAGCATGCGGTCGGGGATGAAGCGGGTGCGGCTGGCATAAACGTGCCGGTCCCCCCGGGCATGCTGGCCGTGGACGAAGAAGCGCTGCGGCACCATAAGGTCGAGGTCGTCCTTCGCCCGGGTCATGGCCACATAGAGCAGGCGGCGCTCCTCCTCGATCTCCTCGCTCGAACCGGCCCCGAGATCGGACGGCAGGCAGCCATCCACCACATTGAGCACGAACACGGATTTCCACTCCTGCCCCTTAGCGGAATGGATGGTGGACAAGATGAGGTAATCCTCGTCCTTCAGTGGCGGCCCGGCCTCGGCGGAGGTGGCGTCGGGCGGGTCCAGTGTCAGCTCGGTGAGGAAGCGCGCCCGGCCCGGATAAGAGGCGGCAATGGCCTCCAATTGCACGAGATCGGCCCGGCGCATGTCCGCATCCTCGTGGATGCGCTCCAGATGGGGCTCATACCAGCGCCGGGCACGTCCAAGTTCCGCCGGCCAGTGGGCATCGGCGGCACCGAGGCTCTCCATCAGGATGATGAAGGCCGCCCAGTCCGCCCCCGCGCGCGGCGGGGCGGGCAGGGCCGCCAGCGCCTGGAGCGGCGTGGGGCTCTCAGCCATGGCATCGAGGATGCGGGTGGCGGAGGCGGTGCCCACCCCTGGCAGCAGGTTCAAAAGGCGGAAACCGGCCACCTTGTCGCGCGGGTTCTGGGCGAAGCGCAGCACCGCCAGCAGGTCTTTCACATGGGCGCTGTCCAGGAACTTCAGCCCGCCGAACTTCACGAAGGGAATGTTGCGCCGGGTCAGCTCCACTTCCAGCGCGCCGGAGTGGTGCGAGGCGCGGAACAGCACCGCCTGCTGCTTCAAAAGGGTGCCGGCCTCGCGGTGGGCCAGCACTTCCTCGGCCACGAAGCGGGCCTGGTCTGCCTCGTCGCGCACATTCACGAGGCGCGGGCGGCGGGCGGAGGCGCGCTCGGACCACAGATTCTTGGTGAAGCGCTCCTTGGCCTCGCCGATCACGCTGTTGGCGGCGGCCAAAATGGGCTGGGTGGAGCGATAATTGCGCTCCAGCGTCACGATCTGCGCCGGCGGCGAGAAGGCCTGCGGGAAGTCCAGGATGTTGCGTACGGTGGCGGCGCGGAAGGAATAGATGGACTGGGCATCGTCCCCCACCACGGTGAGGCCGCGCCCGTCCGGCTTCAGCGCCAGCAGAATGGCGGCCTGGAGGCGGTTGGTGTCCTGGTACTCATCCACCATCACATGGTCGAAGCGCGCGCCCATGTGGGCGGCCAAAGCCGGCTCGCGCAGGGCCTCGGCCCAATAGAGAAGCAGGTCGTCGTAATCGAGCACGTTCTGGCGCTGCTTGGCCTCCACATAGGCCGCGAACAGGCGCTTCAGCTCCTCGCTCCAGGCAATGCACCAGGGAAAGGACTGGCGCAGCACGGTGGTGAGGTCCGCCTCGGCGTTCAGCGCGCGGGAATAGATGGCAAGGCAGGTGCCCTTGGCGGGAAAGCGCGTCTTGGTGGCGCTGAGACCCAGCTCGTGGCGCACCAGATTCATGAGGTCGGCCGAGTCTTCCCGGTCATGAATGGTGAAGTCGGGCGTGATGCCCAGCTCGCCCGCATATTCGCGCAGCAGCCGCGCACCCATGGCGTGGAAGGTGCCGGCGAAGGTGAGCGCCTCGCCCACCGGCCCGGCCTTGGGGCCCAGCACCTTGGTGCAGATGCGCTCCACCCGCCGCGTCAGTTCCTCCGCCGCGCGGCGCGAGAACGTCATGAGCAGGATGCGGGCGGGGTCGGCGCCGTTGAGGACAAGATGCGCCACCCGATGGGCCAGGGTGTTGGTCTTGCCCGATCCGGCACCGGCAATCACCAGCAGGGGACCGCCCACGCCGCCTTGGGCCAGCTCCGCGCTGCCATGGGCGGCGGCATGGCGCTGGCTGTCATTCAGCGTGTCGAGATGCACCCCGCCGGCTCCCATCGTCCCGTACGAATCGTTCGGATGGGAACAAATATTGAACAAGATGCCCCCGGCGGGCAAGCTGGCGCCGATGGTGGTATCTTTGTGTGGCTCTCAATAAGTATCGCGCTCGCGGAAATGGTACCAGGCCAGAGCGAGCACCATGGCGCCCAGCACCATGGCCACCAGGGCCAGCACCAGGGCCGAGCGATCGAGCCACGCCACGGCGGGCACGCTGGCGCCCATCACCACCCCATTGAGCGCCATGCGCCAGGACGGCGCGTGGACACCGGCCACGAAGGTGCCGAGCGCCAGCAGCAGCAGGACCACGAGATTGGTGGAATCCACATCCGCGATGGCCTGCACCGAGGGCAGGAAGACGAGGCGCATGGTGATGAGGAAGGCGGCCCAATGGAGCGCCTGGGTCCACACCAGCCGCCAGCGCTGCTTGTCGCTCTTCGCCTGCGGCCAGCCCGAATAGATGGAGACGCTGGCGATGACGACCGCCACCACGTCCCAGTAATATTCCAGGGGCCGGCGCATGAGGCTGATATAGGCGACGCCGCCGATGGTGAGGGCGAGAATCACCAGATGGGGGATCTCGCCGATCAAGAACGCCTTCCAATAGCTTCCCGAGGGGGAGGGCAGGGGATCGAGCTCGTTCACCGGCGCCATCGGAAGGGTCCTTTCTTGCGGGAGCGCGGCGCGAAAGCGGCCGCCGGGGGGCTGGCAGTTGTCTCGCGCGCGGAGGCTTCCGGCAAGGGCTTAGAGCATTTCCCTGTCTTGCGGGCACAGGGAAATGCTCGAAATCGTCGGGCCGGCGCATTCCCTGCACGCGAGCTGGTGTCCATCTTGCTCGAAACTGCTCTCGCCGGTCAGCGGTTGTGTTTCTCGCCCGCGTAACGCGTTCCCGCCAGCCTCCGTGTGAGCCTTGCGGAGGGCGCGCATCGGACAAGGCCCTGCGCCAAGCGGGCGCATTGGGCATGCCAGGGGCGCGCGCCTTTTGCCTGCGCGAAGGGCTATGTGCATCGCGCCGGGGCGGCCGGCACCCTTCATGCGCCTCAGCGGTCGCCGCACGGGCGCGCGGCAGCGGGCGCAAGGGCTTGGCGGAGGCGGGTGAAGGCGAGCGCGAGTTCCTCCGGTGTCAGGCCGCCGAAGCCGATGAGAAGGGTGCGGGACAGGTCCCGCGTTGCGCTGTGCACGCCGCAGGCTTCGGCCGGGTGCAGGCCCACCCCCACGGCGAGCGCCGCGGCGGCGAGCCGGGCCGCCTCGGGCGCGCCATCGGGCAGGGTGCAGTAGAGGTGGAGCCCGGCGGCGCCTCCGGATACGGCCACTGTATTTCCGAAGGTCTCGCGCAGGCCGGCGAGGGCCGCATCGCGCCGGGCGCGGCAGGCGGTGCGCAGGCGGTTCAGGTGGCGCTGGTAGCGCGCCTGGGACAGGAAGGCGGCGAGAATCTGTTGGTCGAGCCAGGATTGGCCGTAGCTCATCAGGCTCTTGGTCGCCTCGGCGGCGGCCGCCAGATGCGGGGGCACCACCATGTAGCCGAGCCGCAGCCCGCAGCCGAGGGTCTTGGAAAAGGTGCCGACGAAGATGGTCCGGCGCCCCCCGTCCAGAGCCGCGAGCGCGGCAGCCGGTGGCCCCTCCAGCAGAATGTCGCCGTCATAGTCATCCTCCACCACCAGCGCGTCATGGCGGGCGGCGGTGGCGAGCAAAGCGGCGCGCCGGGCGGGGCTCATCACCACGCCGGTGGGAAACTGGTGGGCGGGCGTGACATAGATGAGGCGCGGGCGAAGCCCCGGGGCCAGCGCGGGCACCAGCCCTTCTCCGTCCACCGGGGCGGTCACGATCCGCGCGCCGTGGGCCTCGAACACCTGGGCGGCGGCTTCATAGCCGGGATCCTCCACCACCACCGTGTCACCGGGTTCGAGCAGCAGGCGGGCGATGAGGTTGAGCGCTTCCTGGGCGCCGCTCGTCACCACCACCTGTTCAGGTCGCACCGCGAGGCCGCGATGGACGGCGAGATGATCGGCGATGGCCTGGCGCAGGCGCGGCTCGCCACCCACCGGGCCATAGGTGCTGAGCCCCACCGCGCAGGCGCCGAGAGCCGCATGGCCGAGCTGCCGCCACGCATGGGCCGGAAACAGACGCGGGTCCGGCCGCGCATACCATAGGTCGAAGATGGGGCGCGCATCCTCCCGGGTGATAAGGTGGGGGCCGGCGGCGCCGGTCGGCGCCTCCGCTGGGGCCGGCAGCGGCTCCGCCATTGGTGGCGCGCCCGGCGGCGGATCGGCGACGAACACGCCCCGGTGGGGGCGCATTTCCACGAAGCCCTCGCTCGCCAGCCGCTCATAGGCAAGCACCGCCGTATTGCGCGACACGCCGAGCGCGCGCGCCAGCTCCCGCGTGGCACTGAGCTGCGCGCCGCCCGGCAGGGCGCCGCAGGCGATCCGCGCGCGCAGGGCCTCGCAGATCTGCTCCTGGAGGGTCACGGCGGAGTGTCGGTCGAGGGGGATGGGCAGCATGGCAGGGAAATCGGGGGGAGGAGCGGCGACAATGAACGCAGCCCCCGCGCGCTGGCACCATCCGGCGTGAGCGCGGCGGACCTATGCGCGTGACGGAGCGCGAGGCAATGGTGCGCCATTCCTGTCGCGAAGGCGAGTTTCCCGTGATGTCCGATGCCCCGAGCGAGCGCACCCGCGTCAAGCGCTACCACTGGCTGGCCAACTACGAGCCGCAGACCATCCACGCCATCCTGGATGCCATGCCGGTCTGCAACGTGGCCTATGTGCATGAGGGCCGGCCCATCGTCACCCCCACCCTGCAATGGCGCGACGGCGACCGCATCTATTGGCACGGCTCGGCCGCGAGCCGCATGCTCCGCGCGGTGGAGGGGCAGGAGGTGTGCGTCACCGTCTCCCTGTTCGACGGGCTGGTGCTCGCGCGCTCGGCCTACAATTACAACATCAACCACCGCTCGGTGATGATCTTCGGCAAGGCCGAGATGGTGAGTGATCCGGAAGAGAAGCGCCACCAGCTCCAGCGCTTCGTGGAGGGCTTCATTCCCGGCCAGTGGGACCGCCTGCGGCCGGTGAAGGACAAGGAGCTGAAGGCCACCACCCTGCTTTCGCTGCCCATCACCGAGGCGTCCGCCAAGGTGCGCACCGGCCAGCCGGAGGACGAGGCGGAGGACTACGACTTCCCCGTCTGGGCGGGGGTGGTGCCCGTGCGCATGGTGGTCGACCCGCCGGTGGCTGATCCGAAGAACATGCCCGGAGTGGAGATGCCCACCGAGGTTCTCTCCTTCAAGATCGGCTGAGGGCGCCGCGCGGCTCGCGGTCGCGCGCGGTTCGGGGCCGCGCGGGCCACGGACAGGTCGAGGCCGTTCCTCAGCGCGAAGCGGGGCTTCCACGCAAAGGCGCTTCAAAGCATCAATTGAGCGTGTTTTCTTCACGTGAGGTGGTTTCCCCTCGCTCGAAAGCGCTCCAGGGCAACGTGATGGCGGTGCAGAAACCGCCGCCAAGCATCGCCGCCGTCACGTGCACGGCGGCCCGGAGTCGATCCGGGCCGCCGGCGATCTCTTCGGCCTCATCCGAGGCGTGGTGTGCGGGCGGGGGTGTTGTCCGCCACACCGAAACGGTGACATGCTCGAACCGATCGAGCCGACGCGTTCCAGCCGCGCGAACCAGCGCCACGCCGCACGAACAGGTTCCAGGGCCACGCGTGTCGGGCGCGCCGACCCTGTTGCGGGGCGCCTATTCGGCGAAGGCGCGCTCGGTGACGAAGGCGCCGGGGGTGGCGTTCGAGCCCTCGTCCAGGCCGGCCGCCAGTAGCAGGTCGCGCGTGTCGCGGAGCATGGCGAGGGAACCGCAGATCATGCCGCGATCCACCGCCGGATCGAGCGGCGGCACGCCGAGATCGGCATGGAGCTTGCCGCTGGTCATGAGATCGGTGATGCGGCCGGTGTGGGCATAGTCCTCGCGGGTGACGGTCGCATAATGGCGCAGCTTGCCCTGCGCATATTCGCCCACCAGCGGGTCGCCGAGCGCCTCTTCCACGATGTCGAAGCCGTATTTCAGCTCCGCCACCTCGCGGCAGGTGTGGGTGAGGATGACCTCGTCGAACTTCTCATAGGTCTCCGGATCGCGGATCAGGCTCGCGAACGGGGCGATGCCGGTGCCGGTGGAGAACATGTAGAGCCGCCGGCCGGGGGTGAGGGCATCGAGCACCAGGGTGCCCGTCGCCTTCTTGCGCATCAGCAGGCCGTCGCCGGGGCGCACCATCTGCAGGCGCGAGGTGAGGGGGCCGTCCGGCACCTTGATGGAGAAGAATTCCAGCTCCTCCGCCCAGGACGGGCTGGCGATGGAATAAGCGCGATAGAGCGGCTTTCCCTCCGCCAGCAGGCCGATCATGGCGAACTCGCCGGAGCGGAAGCGGAAGCTCGCCGGCCGCGTGGTGCGGAAGCGGAACAGGCGGTCCGTATAGTGGGTCACGCTGGTGACGGTCTCGATGAAGATGCCGTCGGGCGCCTGCTGGGCGAGGGCCTCGGCGGAAAGGGGCAGGGTCATGGCTGTGTCCGTGGGGCTGGCGGGTGTCAGCGGGCGTCGGCGGCCTTGTCGCTGAGGAGGGGGAGCTTGTCGGGGCGGCCGTTCCAGTCCTCGGCATCGGAAAGGGGCTCGATGCGGGCTTCGATGGAGGGCCACAAGGCGGCGTATTTGCGGTTGATCTCAAGCCAGGGCTCCGCCCCCTCCGCGCTGTCGGCCACGATGGCGTCGGCGGGGCATTCGGGCTCGCACACGCCGCAGTCGATGCAGGTTTCGGGATTGATGACGAGCATGTTCTCGCCCTCGTGGAAGCAGTCCACCGGACAGACCTCCACGCAATCGGTGTATTTGCAGCGGATACAGTTCTCGGTGACGACAAAGGCCATGATCGCGTCCTGAAATGGTGATGATGGCTCTCGGTCTAGCGGCGGCCGTGCGTGGGGTCTGTCAAGTTGTTGCTATCGGCGCCGTCAGGCGTGGTGCTGATCTTGCGCGATCCTGCACGGAGACGCGCCCATGACCCCGCCCAATCCCAATCCCCCGGTGGAGATTCGCCTGTCGGCCGACAAGAGCCGGCTCACCCTCGTGTGGGAGGATGGCACACGCGAGGCGCTGGCGGCTCCGCTCTTGCGCGCCCATTCCCAATCGGCCGGGGAAAAGCGGCTGCGCCTCATGGGCATCGAGGCGCCGGTGCGCGCCGACATCATCCTCACCGAGGTCAGCCTGCTCGGCAGCTACGGCCTCAACCTCTCCTTCTCCGACGGCCACGACCGGGGCATTTACCCCTGGGCGCTCCTCCAGGAACTCTCACATCTATCTGATATGGAAGGAAGAAATGACTTTTCTCCGGCCAATGCAATTCCTTGACCGACGCCCCGGCTGGAACTGTTCAAGTTCAGCCCAACACGGAATTGAAGGAGGCTCGCGTGGACGAGATCACGGCCGGACTTTCGGAAATCGACTGCGATGTGCTGGTTATCGGCGGCGGCACGGCGGGCCCCATGGCGGCCTACAAAGCCAAGATGAAGAATCCCGACGCCAAGGTGGTGTTGCTGGAAAAGGCCAATGTGAAGCGCTCCGGCGCCATTTCCATGGGCATGGACGGGCTCAACAACGCGGTTATTCCCGGCCACTCGACGCCTGAGCAGTATACGAAGGAAATCACCATCGCCAATGATGGGATCGTCGACCAGGCGGCGGTGTTGAAATATGCGGAAAACTGCTTCGAGATGATTCAGGAGCTGGATCGCTTCGGCATCCGCTTCCAGAAGGACGAAAACGGCGATTACGACGTCAAGAAGGTCCACCACATGGGCACCTATGTGCTGCCCATGCCCAATGGCGAGACCGTGAAGAAGGCGCTTTATCGCCAACTCCGCCGCGCCCGCATCCTCATTTCCAACCGCTACATGGCGACCCGCCTGCTGACGGGCAAATCCGGCCGCATCGCCGGTGCCATTGCGGTGAATACCCGCACCGCCGAATTCCTGGTGGTGCGCGCCAAGTCGGTCATCATGAGCATGGGTGCGGCCGGCCGCCTGGGCCTGCCCACCTCGGGCTATCTGTTCGGCACCTATGAGAACGCCGCCAATTCCGGCGAAGGCTATGCCATGGCCTATCACGCCGGGGCGAAGCTCGCGAACCTCGAATGCTTCCAGATCAACCCGCTCATCAAGGATTATAACGGCCCCGCCTGCGCCTATGTGGCCGGCCCCTTCGGCGGATACACCGCCAATGCCAATGGCGAGCGCTTCATCGAGTGCGACTACTGGTCGGGCCAGATGATGCAGGAGTTCTACAAGGAGCTCCAGTCGGGCAATGGCCCGGTGTTCCTGCGTCTGAACCATCTGAAGAAGGAAACCGCCGACCATATCGAGCAGATCCTGCACACGGTGGAGCGCCCCTCGCGCGGGCGGTTCCATGAGCAGCGCGGCACCCGCTATGCGGAAACCATGATCGAGATGCACATCTCGGAAATCGGCTTCTGCTCGGGCCATTCGGCGTCCGGCGTGTTCGTGGACGAGTTCGCCCGCACCACGGTGCCCGGCCTCTATGCGGCTGGCGACATGGCCAGCGTGCCGCACAATTACATGCTGGGCGCCTTCACCAACGGCGCCATTGCCGGCGAGCATGCCATCGACTTCATCCGCGACGTGGATTTCGATGACTATGACCGCGCCGACGTGCTGGCGGAGCAGGAGCGCGTTCTGGCCCCCACCAAGCGCGAGGACGGGATTCCGCCCAACCAGATCGAGTACAAGGTGCGCCGCCTGGTCAATGATTACCTGCAGCCGCCGAAGGTCACCAAGAAATACGAGCTGGCCCAGCAGCGTTTCGCCGAAGTGCGCGCGGACATGGAAGAGGCCATGGTCGCCCGCGATTCCCACGAGCTGATGCGCGCCATGGAAGTGGCCTCCATCCTCGATTGCGCGGACATGGCGGCCTGCGCCTCGCTCTATCGCCAGGAAAGCCGCTGGGGCCTCTACCACTGGCGCACCGACTTCGCCGAGCGCAACGACGAGGACTGGAAGTGCCACGTGCTCCTGGGCAAGCAGGAGGATGGCACGATGGGCTGCGAGAAGCGGGCCATCCAGCCTTATGTCATCCCCATCTCCGACGACGAGAAGGACGCCTATTACAAGCAGCGCATCACGGCCAAGGCGTGATCGAAGGCGCATCGGTAAGAAAAACGGAAGTCATTGAAGGATCTGCCCCATGCCTTTGGCCAATACGTCCACCTCGGTCCCGGTCATCGTCGATGAGGATAAGTGCATTGCCGACAAGGGTTGCACCGTGTGCGTCGATGTGTGCCCGCTCGACGTGCTACGCATCTCCGAACTCACCGGCAAGGCCTATATGAAGTTCGATGAGTGCTGGTACTGCATGCCCTGTGAGGCGGACTGCCCCACCGGCGCCGTCACCGTCAACATTCCCTATCTGCTGAAGTGAGGCGCGCCATGACCTTCGAGCCCTTCGAGGCGTTCAGCGACCTCGACGACCTTGCCGAAAAGCTCCGTGATCCGGATCCCAGCGTGCGCCGGGTGGCGGTGATGGAGCTGGCCGACACCGCTGAGCAGGATGCGGTGGCCCTCATCGGCTCCGCCCTGAAGGACGTGGTGCCGGAAGTGCGGCTTCAGGCGGCCATCGCGCTCGGCGAGTTCGACGGCCGCGAGACAGCGGAAATGCTGGTGATCGGCCTGGTGGACCATGACCACCGGGTGGCCCGCGCCTCCGCTGACAGCCTGGCCGAGCTGAAAGATCCGGCCGCGGCCGATCCCATCTTCCCGCTCATCGCACATGACGATCCACTGGTGCGCGCCGCCGCCTTGCGTGGCATCAAGGAGCTGCGCCGTCCCGATGCGCTGCCGCTCGGCCTGCGGGCCCTGGAGGATGCCGACCCGCGGGTGCGCGTGGAGGCGCTGGGCGTCGTCGGTTATCTGAAGGTGGAAGAGACGCTGCCCGCGCTCATCGCCTGTTCCCGCGACGCCCATGCGGACGTGCGCCGCACGGCGGTGGGGGCGCTCGGCTTTTCTCGCTCGACCCATGCGGGCGAGGCACTCATCCGCGCTCTTGCCGATGCCGACTGGTCGGTGCGGGAAGTGGCGGCGGAGATCCTGGGCAAGGCCCGCTTCACCCGCGCGGTGGCGCCTTTGCTCGCCGCCATCGGTGATCCGGAATGGCAGGTGCGGGTGAAGATCATACGCAGCCTCGGCCTGCTCAAGGCGGTGGAGGCCGTGCCGCAGATCGGCGCCGCTTTGGGAGACGAAATCAGCAATCTGCGCAAGGAGGCCGCGGCCGCCCTGGGCGAGATCGCCGATGTCTCGTGCCGGACCTATCTGGAAGGCTATGTGGACGATCCCGATCCGGACGTGCGCAAGAATGTGCGCTGGGCCCTCGGGCGCATCGGCTGAGGGAAGCTGTGATGACGCCGCGTCCGCCTCGGGACCCTTCGCGTGAGCGGGGCTCCGGCGTGGACGCGGACGTGCGGCCGGCGCCCGGTGCGGGCGGCGGGCGGGTTGCCATGGCCCGTGGGGCGGCTAATGTTGTCCTCACTGCCCATGCCCCGCGAGGGGATGACGCGCCCCGTTGGGCGGACGACCCTTATTGGGTGAAAGTCGGGAGACCCGCCATCGCGCCCGCTGGAACGAAGCTGCCCTCTCCCCGCGTGACGCCTGGAACGCGCGTCGCACTCGCGCCCGCCGCGCCGCCCTGTGCGGACCCGCGGCACCAGGCGGAGGGCGCCCTTGGTCCGCTCCCGGTCCCGGCGGCGCGCGACGCGGGCAAGGCAGCCGGCGCACCCAAGGCGCCGAAGGTTCCCAAATATCTCGAGCTGAAAGACTGGCTGCTCGGCGCCGTGCTGGAGGGGCGCTTTACCCCCGGCACCGCCTTGCCCAGCGAGAAGGAGCTGGCTCAGCAGTTCCAGGTCAGCCGCATCACCGTTCGGCAGGCGCTTGACCTGCTGCGCGAGAGCGGGCTTGTCACGTCCCACCAGGGCAAGGGCTATTTCGTCCGCGCCATCAGCGCCATGCAGGACCTTGGGCGGCTCCAGGGCTTCGGCGAGATGATGGAGCCGCTGGGCATCGCCACCCGCTCGGAGGTGCTGAGCGCGGCGATCGTGGAGGCGCCCGCCCAGGTGGCCCGTGCCTTCAATGGCAAGCGCGGCGAGGAGGTGGTGAAAATCGAGCGGCTGCGCATCGCCGCCAGCATCACCATGTCCATGGATGTGAGCTATTTCCCGCTGGACGTGGGCCGTGTGCTGCTGGATCTCGACTTGCAGCGGGTGGACATCTTCAAGCTGATCGAGACGGCTCTCAACATCGAGATTGGTTTCGCTGACATCACCATGAGCGTGATGGAGGCGGACGACGACCTGTGCCGCCACCTGCCCTTGAAGGCGGGGGCGCCGGTGATCCACATCGAGCGGCTGACCCATGCCATGGACGGGCGGCCCATCGATTTCGAGAATCTCTACGCCCCGGCCGGCAACCACCGCTTCAAGGCGCGTATCCCGCGCTGGTGAATGCGGCCTGCGCGCTCTTTTGCGCACATATTGTGCATTAAATTTATCAAAATAATTGAATTAAAGGATGCGCCGCACCATGATCCCGGCGTCGGGTGCGTCGCCTTGCTGCCTTGGCGCATCTGGTCCGTGTGGGCGCCCCGCTCTGGCCCTTTCGCCCGCGTGGCGGGTGGGCGCTGCTGAGGGGCCACGGCTGGCCCAGCACCCGCGGCGGACGGAAGGGGTTTGGCGAACTTGTATTATTGCGGCGCGAGCCGGCCTGCTCACGCGGGCACCAACTGCGGCATGCTTGTGCAGCGGGCAGCGATGAAATCGCGGGCAGTGGTCGCCGGCCACTCCATGGTGCCTAGGCGCTTCGCCTTGTTTTCTGGACCTTTTCCAGCTCCAGCCTCGGCATGCAGATGGCCTCTGGCACGGCTGTTGCGCCCCTTGAAGGGCAATTTAGGACAAGTGGCAGCTTTCGAGGGATCAGACATGCGACATCATTCGATGCTCTTCGGTGTAGCCCTTTCGGCGCTCATGAGCGCGCCCGGTTTCGCCGAGACGATCGAGATCGGCATCGGCCATCAGAGCACCGTGACCAACACCGTTCCTGGCGGCATCATCCTGGAGAAGCTGGGTCTTCTCGAAAAGCACTTGCCCCATGACGGCAAGTACAAGGATGCAACTTACAAGGTTGTCTATCAGGACTACACGTCCGGTCCGCCCATCACCAATCAGATGCTGGCCGGCAAGCTCGCCTTCGGCGTGATGGGCGACTATCCGCTGATCGTGAACGGCGCCAAGTTTCAGGCCGGCGGCAATGCGGAAACCCGTTTCATCGCCGTCACCGGCTACAATCTGAAGGGCACGGGCAACGGCATCGTGGTTCCGGTGAAGTCGGATGTGTTTTCCCTGGAGCAGCTCAAGGGCAAGACCATCTCGGTGCCGGTGGGCAGCGCCGCCTGGGGCATGACCCTGAAGGCCCTGCGCGACGCCAAGATGTTCGACGAGGTGAAGATCCAGAACCAGTCGCCGCCGGTGGGGGTCGCCGCCATCGCCCAGGACAAGGTGGACGCCCATGCGGACTTCTGCCCCTGGTCGGAGGTGATGGAGTTCCGCGGCACCGGCCGCAAGATCTACGACGGCAGCGAGGCGGACATTCCCACCTTCCACGGCACCGTGGTGCTCAAGTCGTTCGCGGACAAGTATCCCGAGCTGGTCCAGGCCTATATCGAGGCCGCCATGGAGGCGCAGGACTGGATCGCCAAGGACCCGGTGGAGGCCGCCACCAAGGTGTCCGAATGGACCGGCATCGAGAAGGAGGTGCTCTACCTCTATTTCAGCCCCGGTGGCATCTCCACGTTCGAGGCCTCCATCAAGCCCGAGTGGGTCAAGGCGCTGAAGTATGACCACGCGCTGCTGGCCAAGGAGACCAACCTCTCGCCGCTCGACTTCGACCGCTGGGTGGACCCCACCTTCGTGAAGGCCGCCTTCAAGGCGCGCGGCAAGGATTATGATGCGGCGGTGAAGGAGGTGGTGTCCTCCAAGCCCGGCGCGCCCGGCCTGAAGCCCGCTGAAATGTGGGTCGACGGTGCCGGCGTCACCAAGTTCGACAGCATCAAGGCCATGACCGAGGCAGCCAGGAAGGCCAAGGGCGACGGCAAGAGCGTGCTCGCCACCTATGTCTATGACCAGGCCACCGGCCTCAAGCTGTTCGGCAAGGTCGCCTTCTTCGTGGAAGGCAAGGACGGTGCCCTCGTCGCCTTCATGAAGAAGGGCGAGGCCGAGGCCTTCGCCAAGAGCTCCGGCGGCAAGGTGGTCGGCTGGGAAACCATCGCCTCGTGAGGGGCGGAGCGGCGCGAGCTTCGCGCCGCTCTCCCATGCCCGTTCTTGAACCTTTGCCCGCAAATTCTGCTTCAGGACTCGTCGTTCCATGCAAGAGGCGTTGAAACACAAGGTGGCCTATGCCGTTCCGGCGGGAGCCGCCATGGAACCGGCCCCGATGGCCGCGGCCGCGCCCCGCGCGGCTGTCGCGGGGCAGGGGGCCCGGGACATCAAGGGCAACGGCCAGCCGCCCAGCGTGGGTTTTGCGCGCGCGGGGGTGAATGCGCTGGTGGCCTGGTTCCAGGCCAAGGCCTATGGGCTGGTGGTGGGCACCATCGGCCTCGCCATCGGCATCGGCCTGTGGCACGTGATGAGCGTCAACAAGGTCGACTTCTTCATCAATTTCTCGAACGTGCCGCGCCCGGGCCTCGTGTTCGCGGCCTTCGCCAAGCATGTGTTCGACCCGGTCTTCTATGTGCACATCGAGGTGTCGGTGCTGCGCATCGCCGCCGGTTTCCTCACCGCGGCGGTGGTGGGCATCGCGCTGGGCACGCTGATGGGGCGTTCCAAGTTCGGAGCGGCGCTGTTCGCGCCCTATATCGAGATCATGCGCCCCATTCCGGCCGTGGCCTGGATTCCCCTCGCCATCCTCATGTGGCCCACGGACGAGGCCTCGATCGCCTTCATCACCTTCCTGGGCGCGCTTTTCCCCATCGTGATCAACACCATGCAGGGGGTGGAGCAGACCCCGGCGGTGCTGATCCGCGCCGCCAAGTCGCTGGGCGCCTCGCGCTTCCAGATCTTCTGGAACGTCATCCTGCCGGCGGCCCTGCCCAACATCGTCACCGGCCTTGCGGTGGGCATGGGGGTGAGCTGGTTCTCGCTGCTGGCGGGCGAGATCATCTCCGGCCAGTACGGCATCGGCTACTTCACCTGGAACGCTTATTCGCTGGTGGACTATCCGGACATCATCGTCGGCATGCTGGTGACCGGCGCCCTCGGCACGGCCTCCACCGCCTTCGTGCGCCTGGCCGCGCGGCCGTTCCTCAAGTGGCAGCGCCGGGCGCGCTGAGCGCTCTGGATTCGCTCGAAAACGCTTCAGCAACGCAATTCGGAGCCAGGACCATGGAAGAAGTGGTGTCCTTCAGCGAGCGCCTCACGGCGCTCGGCGGCCGGCGGTCCAGCGCGGGGCGGGGTCATATCCGCGTGGATGGGGTGGCCATCACCTTCGGCAGCGGGCGCAAGGCCCATACGGCCGTGATGGAAACGAGCCTCGACATCAAGCCGGGCGAGTTCGTGTGCATTCTCGGCCCGTCGGGCTGCGGCAAGTCCACCCTGCTGTCGTCCATCGCCGGCTATGTGCGCCCCTCCACCGGCGAGGTGATCGTGGATGACGTGCCCGTGCGCGGGCCGGGACCCGAGCGGGGCATGGTGTTCCAGCAATATTCGCTGTTTCCCTGGAAGACCATTCGCGAGAACATCGTGTTCGGCCCCAAGGTGGCCGGGCGCCCGGCGCGGGAGCTGGAGACCATCGGCTCCACCTTCCTGGAAATGGTGGGCCTCGCCAAGTTCGCGAACGCCTATCCCGCCGAGCTTTCGGGCGGCATGCAGCAGCGCGTGGGCATCGCCCGGGCGCTGGCCAACTCGCCCAGCGTGCTTTTGATGGACGAGCCGTTCGGCGCCCTCGACGCCCAGACCCGCCTGATGATGCAGGAAAGCCTGCTGGAGATGTGGAGCGCCTTCGGCATCACCGTGGTGTTCGTGACCCACGACGTGGACGAGGCCATTTTCCTCGCCGACCGCATCGTCATCATGAGCGCCAGCCCCGGCTCGGTGATCGCCGACCTCAAGGTGACCCTGCCGCGCCCGCGCGACTCCGAGATGGCGACCACGGACGCCTTCATGGAGCTGAAGCGCGCCTGCCATGAGCATATCCGCGCCGAGAGCCTCAAGGCATTCGCGCAGCAGAGCCAGTGAGGGAACGGTGAGCGACATGGAGCGCCGCATGGGCGCACTCAAGGACAGCGAGGCCAGCCTCTCCGCCGTCTTCCTCAGCGACGAGACGGACGAGCTCAATGCCGGGGCCGATTTTCTCCAGCGCCTGACGCCGGAGGAGATCAGCCGCTTGCGCGCGGCCGGCGTGCCGCGGAAGCTCGCCGCCGGGGAGCAGCTGTTCCGCCAGGGCGACACCCATGGCGGCATCTGGCTCATCGAGAGCGGCACGGTGCGCACCTTTTATGTGAGCCCCGCCGGCCGCGAGATCACCCTGGCTTTATGGACGCCGGGCCATTTCGTGGGCGGGCCGGAAGTGTTCGGCGGCGGCAGCCATGTCTGGTCGGCTGACGTACATGACGACGCGGAGGTGCTCTACCTCACCGGCGCCAAGATCCGCAGCCTGGCGGAGACCATGCCGCGCTTCGCCATCTGCCTCATCGAGGGGCTGGTGGCGAAAGGCAAATGCTATTCGGCTCTGGTGCAGATGCTGGGTACCCGCTCGGTCACCGAGCGGCTGGCGCAGCTCCTCATCATCTTCGCCGATACGTCCAGCCGGCGTGAGGGCAACCGGCTCGTCATCGAGCGCAAGCTCACCCATGACCAGCTCGCCGCCATCGTCGGCGCCACCCGGCAATGGGTGACCATGACCCTCGACAAGTTCCAGAAGCGCGGCCTCATCTCCGTCAGCCGCCAATGCATCGTGGTGGAGAATTACGACCTGCTCTCCGCCGAGGTGCGCGGCTGAGCCGGCCGGCTCCGCTCAATGGCCACCACCCCCGCCGCCGCCGGGCTTGGGGCGGCGCATCAGCGGCGCGGCCAGGATCAGCGCCAGGAACAGCACCGTCAGCAGGGCGAACACGTCGGCGAAGGCCATCACCAGCGCCTGCTGGCGCACGATCAGCGCCAATTGCTTCAGCGCCGCATCGGCGGCGTTGGAGCCGAGGCCGGAGAAGGTGGCGGTGAGCCCGTCCAGGCGCTCGATGGCGGTGGCGCTGCCCCATTGCACGCTCTCGTGCAGGCGCGCCAGATGCAGGTCCCAGCGGTGGTTCATCACCGTGTTGATGAGGGCGAGACCCACCGCGCCGCCAAGATTGCGGGTGAGGTTGAACAGGCCCGAGGCATTCTTGAGCTGGTCCGGCGGCAGGGTGCCCAGCGAGATGTTGTTGATGGGGATCATGGCCAGCATCAAGGAGGTGCCGCGCAGGATCTGCGGGATCAGCAGCTCCCAGAAGTCCCAGTCCTTGGTGATGAAGGTGATCCACCAGGTGCCGACCGCGAAGCCCGCGAACGCCACACCCATCATCACGCGAGGATCGAGCTTGGTCATCAGCCGCCCGGCAATGGGCGCGGTGAGGAACATGGCGATGCCGGTGACGAACATGGTCTCGCCGATCTGCAGCGCCGAATAGCCCCGCACCCGGCTGAGGAAGATGGGATAGAGATAGGTCAGCCCATAAAGCCCGATGCCCAGCACGAAGCTGAAGGCCGAGCCGATGGCGAAGTTGCGGTTCACGAACGCCTTGATGTCCACCACCGGATGGGACGCCATCAGCACCCGCGCGAAGAAGGCCACCGACGACACTGCGCACACGATGGCGAAGAGAAGGATGGCGTTGTCCTCGAACCAGTCATTGGTGGGCCCTTCCTCCAGCACATATTCCAGGCTGCCCAGGAAGCCGGCCATGAACAGCAGGCCCCACCAGTCGAACCGGTCCAAAAGGGCGAAGTCCGGCTCGTCGAAATCCACCAGCGTAATGGTGGCGATGATGACGAAGATGCCCGGCACCACGTTCACCAAAAACAGCCAGTGCCAGGAGAACAGGTCGGTGAGATAGCCGCCGACCGTGGGGCCGATGGTGGGGGCGAGCGTCGCCACCAGGCCGATGAGGGGGGCGACGATGGGCTGCTTCTCGCGCGGGAAGACCGAATAGGCTGCCGCGAAGACGGTGGGGATCATGCCGCCGCCCAGAAAGCCCTGGAGCGCGCGATAGATGATCATCTGCTCGATGGAGGTCGCCGTCGCGCACATGAAGCTCATGATGGTGAAGCCGGCGGCGGAGGCGGCGAACAGCCAGCGGGTGGACAGCGCCCGCGACAGGAAGCCCGAAAGCGGGATCATCACCACCTCGG
Source organism: Xanthobacter sp. NM-59 (assembly GCF_021401125.1). Taxonomy (GTDB): domain Bacteria; phylum Pseudomonadota; class Alphaproteobacteria; order Rhizobiales; family Xanthobacteraceae; genus Xanthobacter. The sequence continues at coordinate 403,983 of NZ_JACBFQ010000003.1, read as the reverse complement.
CGATGAGGTAGCTGGTCTGCACCCACGAGATTTCATCCGACGAGGCGGCAAGCCCCGCCTGGATCTCCGCCAAAGAGGCGGAGACGATCTGGATGTCCAGGATCGCCATGAACATGCCGAACACCATGGAGATGAAGGCGAACATGCGCCTTGTCTCCATGCCGTGAGCGGGGGCGGCTGTGGTGGCCATGGACATGGGTCAGCCTCCGGCCTTGGGCGCGGCTCGGGTCTTCACCGCTCCGGGCCTCAATGGGTGTCCGGGCGGGTGTCCACCACGGCGGTCACGGACATGCCCGGCCGCAGCCGGTGGCCTTCCAAAGTGTGGGCATCAAGGGCGATGCGCACGGGAATGCGTTGCACGATCTTGGTGAAGTTGCCGGTGGCATTCTCCGGTGGCAGCAGGGAGAACACCGCGCCGGAGGCCGGCGACACGCTCTCCACGGTGCCGGTCAGGTCGCGGTCCGGATAGGCGTCCACATAGATCTGCACCTTCTGACCCGGATGCAGGCGGCCGAGCTGGGTTTCCTTGAAATTGGCGTCCACATAGACGGCGTCGAGGGGCACGATGGCGGCGAGCCGCGTGCCGGGCTGCACCAGCTGGCCCACCTGCACCGCGCGATTGCCCACGACCCCGTCAATGGGGGCGCGTACCACCGTGAAGTCGAGATTGCGCTGGGCCTGGTCGCGGGCGGTGCGATATTCGGCCAGCACCCGCTCGGCCTCGATGCGCTGCGCCTTCAGCACCGCCAGGGAAGCCTCGGCGGAGGCCACGGACGCCGTGGCGGAGAGCTCGTTGGCATTGGCCTTGTCGCGGTCGGCGCGGGCATTGTCGAGCACCGAGCGGCTGGCAAAATTGGAGCTGGCGAGCTTGTCCTGCCGTTCAAATTCCAGCTCGGCGCGCTGCTTGTCCGCCTCGGTGGCGGCAAGCTGGGCCTTGGCCTGGGCGACGGCGGCCTCCGCCGCCTTGCGCTGTTCGTCGAAGCGGGCGAGGGCGGCTTCCTGGGTGGCGATCTTGTCCGCCGCGGCCTGCACGGCCAGCACATAGTCGCCGTCATCGATGCGGGCGATCACGTCGCCGGCCCTGACGCGCTGGTTGGTGGAGACGTCCACGCTCTTCACATAGCCGGCCACCTTGGCGGCCAGGATGGAGGTGTCGGCGCTCACATAAGCGTCGTCGGTGGACACCTCGAACCGGCCCACCTGCCACCATTGCACCCCATACCAGCCGCCCGCTGCCAACAGGAGGGCCAGCACGCCCCCCAGAACGAGGCGCTTACGGCTGGGCTTGGCGGGGCCGGCCGCCACCGGGGCCTCGGCCGCCGGGGCGGGGGTATCGGCCGGGCGGGTCTTGAGAACGGTGACGCCGGGCGGCGGCGGGGAGCCCGTTTCGTGCTCGGCTGCTTCAAACTTGGTGGCCTGGGACACGGAGCCTCTCCACACTGGAACGCTTGACCAGACAGTTCAGTCCTGGCGGCCTCTCAATTAGACTGAACCAAACCGTTCAGTCAATTTCTTTGACAGTCGGCCGCGCTGCCCCTAAGCAAAGTGAGGGCAGGAAGGTGGACATGAGGCAATCGAGTACGAGTGAGTTCCAGGCCACGCGCATGGCGGCCTGCACCGAGCCCGAGACCGGCAAGCGCCGCACCATCATAGATGGCGCCCGCCGCGTATTCTTCGACAAGGGTTTCGATGGCGCCAGCATGGACGAGATCGCCCGCACCAGCGGCGTCTCCAAGGCGACGATCTATTCCTATTTCGCCGGCAAGGTCGAGCTGTTCCAGGCCCTGGTGGAGGTGGACCGGCGCAAGTCGGCGGAACGCCTGTTCGAGTACGGCCCGGCCGACAGCGATGCGGAAAGCCTTCTGAAGCGCATCGGCGAGAGCTTCATGTCGATGATGGTGTCACCGGAGCACATCCGCCTTCTGCGCATGGTGATCGGCGCAGCCGAGCAGTTTCCCGCCATCGGCCAGACCTTTTTCGAGGCTGGCCCCTGCCAGGGTGGCCAGCGGCTCGCGGCTCTGATCGCCCGGCAGGTGGAACTCGGCCACCTGAAGGTGGACGACTGCGAGATGGCGGCCTTCCAGTTCTTCAATCTGTGCCAGGGCAAGCTGGCGAAGGGCCTGCTGTTCGGCACCAGCCAAGCTCCTTCGCCCGACGAGCTGAAGGCGACCGTGGACGGCGCGGTGCGCGTTTTCCTCGCGGCCTACGGCACAGCGCCACGCTGAGCGGAAGCGGCCTCCGGAAAGAGGCGGCCGCTTCCGCAAGCCCCTGTTATTGCGCCGCGATCCCGGTACCGATGGGGCAGGACACGCCGGTGCCGCCCAGCCCGCAATAGCCGTTGGGGTTCTTCGCCAGATATTGCTGGTGGTAATCCTCGGCGAAGTAGAACGGGCCCAGCGGCGCGATTTCGGTGGTGATGGGGCCGAAGCCCCGGGGTTTGAGCACCGCCTCGTAGGCCGCCTTGGCCGCCTGCGCCGCGGCCATCTGCTCCTCGCCCGACACATAGATCCCGGACCGGTACTGGGTGCCCACGTCATTGCCCTGGCGCATGCCCTGGGTCGGGTCATGGGCCTCGAAGAACAGCTTGAGCAGGGCCTTGAAAGTGACCACGGCCGGGTCATAGACCACCAGAACCGCCTCGGTGTGGCCAGTGAGGCCTGAGCAGACTTCCTCATAGGTGGGGTTGGGCGTCAGGCCCGCGACATAGCCCACGGCGGTCACCCACACGCCGGGCTGCTGCCAGAACTTGCGCTCCGCGCCCCAGAAGCAGCCCAGCGCGAACACGGCGCTTTGAAGCCCTTCGGGGTAGGGTCCCTTCAGTGGGTGGCCCGAGACGAAATGGGTGGTGGCGGTGGGCAGGGGTGCCGGCCGCCCCGGCAGCGCCTCGGCGGCGGTGGGCAGGTTGAGTGGTTTCCTCATGAAGAGCATGGCGAGGCTCCCGCGTGCGCCGAACCCGTCCGGCTCCGCCGGCGCGTCGGTGGGGCGCTGTTGCTGTGTGGGCCCAATATGGGGTCTCGCCGCTGCCTGCGGGAGGCCCTTCGCCGGTTGGCCGCGCGTTTCAGCTCGCCTGGAAGCGGGAGCGCTCCCGCGCCCGCCCGAGGCCGAGCAGGACGAGGCCGACCACCACCAGCATGACCGAGGCCGGCAGCCCCAGCAGCGGTTCCACCAGCTTCGGCCAAAGCCAGGGCGCGGCGGCGGTGGCGCTGGCCTGCGCTTCATCGAGCTTTTCCGGGGCGATCACGCCCCAGGCGTCGCCCACCGAGGTGAACAGGACCTGCGAGGCCGCGATGGACCGCGTGCCGTCGACGATCAGCGCCACGAACCCGCCGGCCACCAGCCAGAAGCCGACGAAGCGGAGAAGAAATCGGAGCATGCGCACGGGGCGGCCAGACCTCGGGGATCACGATGCGGCGAGGCGACCCCGCCGGAACGCCTCCGGACGATTCCTTCGGCGGCGCGATGCTAGCGCCCGTCCCACGGCGGGGAAAGGCCGGCCCGCCTGTCATCTGAAAATGACGTTACCGTGCCCGGTTCCGAAATGTCTTGAAGGACGGGTGAAGGTTTGCTTCCATTCATCCATGAGCACGCTCGTCATCGAAATCCGAAGAGCGAAACCCGCCGATGCCCTGGACATTTCGGCGGTTCACGACGCGGCTTGGCGCGCCACCTATCGCGGGCTCATCCCCGGCCTGGAGCTGGAACGCATGGTGGAGCGGCGCGGCCCGGCGTGGTGGGAAGCCGCCATCGCCCGCGGCAGCCGTCTCAACGTGCTGAAGGTGGGCAACGAACTCGCCGGCTACGTGAATTACGGCGGCAACCGCGCCAAGGCGCTGCCCTATGGCGGCGAGATCTATGAGATCTACCTGCATCCCCAGTTCCAGGGCCTGGGCTTCGGCCAGCGCCTGTTCGCCTCTGCGCGCAGCGATCTGGCGATGGCGCGCCTGGGTGGTCTGGTGGTGTGGGCGCTGGCGGAAAACGAAGCCGCGGTGGGTTTCTATACGGCGCTGGGAGGGCAACCGGTCGCATCGTCCAATGAACGGTTCGGCACGAAAACGCTGGACAAGATCGCCTTCGCTTGGCAGCGGTAGCGCCCGCGCGGAGTCATTCCCGCGCGACCCCAAGCTGGAAGCGAGACTGACATGCGCATCGAAGCCATTCCAACTGGCAAGAAAGCCCCGGAGGAAGTCAACGTCATCATCGAAGTGCCGATCGGTGGCGAGCCGATCAAGTACGAGATGGACAAGGAGTCCGGCGCCCTGTTCGTGGACCGCTTCCTCTATACCTCCATGCGCTATCCGGGGAATTACGGCTTCATCCCTCACACCCTTTCCGGCGACGGCGACCCGGCCGACGTGCTCGTGTGCAACACGCGCGCCCTGGTGCCCGGCTCCGTGATCGCGGTGCGCCCGGTCGGCGTGCTGGTGATGGAGGACGAGAGCGGCCAGGACGAGAAGATCGTCGCCGTGCCCGTCTCCAAGCTCACCAAGCGCTATGACAAGGTGGCCGAATACACCGATCTGCCCGAGATCACGCTGAAGCAGATCGAGCACTTCTTCGAGCACTACAAGGACCTGGAGCCCAACAAGTGGGTGAAGGTTCTGCGCTGGGGCGACAAGGCGGAAGCCCACAAGCTGATCGTCGAGGCCATGGAGCGCGGCCAGGCCAAGGCCTGAGGATCGCCTTTTTCAATGCGGGTGCTCCCCCGAGGATTTCCCCGGGGGAGGCCCCTTGCGGCCAGCTGTGCCCCGATCGCGCAATCCGATTGCACAGCCTTCATGGCGCCCTTTTCGAACGGTGGCGAAGCGCCCGACTTGATATCCACCCATTGACAGCGACGCGGAAAGGACCCATCCGCCTCTCCAAGCAAAGGTGAGGGAGGAAAGGCATGTCCGTTTTAAAAAGCGAGCGCTCGATTGGAAATGTCGCGCCCGTGGTGGTGGTGACCGGTGGCGCCAGCGGCATCGGTGCCGCCTGTGTGCGCCATTTCGCCCAGGCGGGGGCCCGCGTCGCGGTGCTCGACCGCAGCCTGGAGCCGGCCGAGCAGCTCGCCGCCGAGGTGGGCGGCCGGGCATACGCGGCCGATGTCGGCGACGCGGAGGGCCTTGCCGCCTGCGCCGCGACCATTGAGGCCGAGTTCGGCCCGGTGGCGGTGCTGGTGAACAGCGCCGGGGTGCTTCAGCCGCCGGAGCGGCCCCACGACCTGCCTTTGTCCCGCTGGGACGACGTGATCCGCATCGACCAGCGCGGCACTTATGTGGCCTGCCTGGCCTTCGCGCGGGCCATGCTGACCCGGCGCGGCGGCAGCATCGTCAACATCGCCTCCATCACCGGCCTGCGGTCGGTTCCCCTCCACGCCTACGGCCCTGCGAAGGCCGCCGTGATCGCCATGACCGAGTGCCTGGCGGCCGAGTGGGGCCCTCAAGGGGTGCGGGTGAACGCGGTTTCGCCCGGCTACACGCTCACGCCCGCTCTGCGGCAGGCCATCGCGCGCGGCGAGCGGGACGTGTCGGCCCTGGAGGCGAACGCGGCGATGCAGCGCCTGGTGGAGCCGGACGAAGTGGCCCGGGCGGTTGCCTTCCTGGCGGGGGAGGAGGCCTCGGCCATTACCGGGGTGAACCTGCCGGTGGATTGCGGGTGGCTGGTGGCCACGCCGTGGAACACGTATGGCGGCCTGCGTCCCGCCAGTACCGAATGAGCCTTGCGTAACCCGGCTGCGCGCACCGCAGCATTTTTCGGCGGGCCATTTCCCGGCCCCGCCCGCGCGCAGCCATGACCCGAAGGTTGGGCGACCCTGACCGTCTGGCGGATGCTCACTCGACCGGACCGGTGATATCATATAGCTATCGCAAATAGCTAATACCGGGGATGGAAGCGCGCCGCATCCGCTGCGGGGCGGCGCGCAGTTGCCGGAGGAGTGCCGTGTCATGTCGTTGAAGCCAGCCAAGGGTCGCAAGCCTCTGCCGCTCACGGTCTCGCGGCCGGCCCTCCTGGTGGACAGGTCCGATGTCACCTTTCGCGACCTGTTGCACGACATGCTGGCGTTCGCCGCGGTCATCGAGGAAGTGCGGGACCGGCTGGGGGGGCTGATCGGCCTGTCCGGCACGCAATACACGATCCTGACCTCCATCGCCCGGCTCAGCGACCGCATGACCAATCTGGGCGTGAACCAGGTGGCGGAGCATCTGCATCTGTCCGGCGCCTTCATCACCCTGGAGGTGAACAAGCTGGTCACGGCGGGCCTCGTCACCAAGACCGTGAACCCGGAGGACCGCCGCCGGGTGGTGCTGGCGGTGACGGCGGAGGCGGAACGGCGCCTGACCGAGCTGGTCAAGGTTCAGGTGCCCGCCAACGACTCGCTGTTCGAGCCGTTGTCGGCGCAGGAGTTCAAGGCGCTGCGCGGCATTATCGCCAAGCTGGCCTCCCCCGGCGACCGGGCGGTGCAGCTCATCAAATTCCTTGCCCCAACCGGCAAGCTGGACGAAGTGCCGGCGGACGTGCGCGCGCCGGTATAATCGCGCGCTGGCGGCGGGATCAGCGGGCGGCGAGCGGGTGCTGGGCGCTGTGCGCGCGGGCGATGGCGTCTGCCGGCCGGGGCGAGCCGGTCACGGCGCGGTGGATGGCCTGCCGGGTCGCCTCATAGTTGAAGTCCTGGATGCGGGCGTCGTCCTCGGCGTCCCAGTGGATGAACACCCCCACGCAGATGAAGATGTCGTCCGCTTCCTCGATGGGGATGATGCCTTCGGCCACGCTGTCGGTGACCGCCTTGGCCACCGCATATTGGGCGGGTCCGAACATCTGCACCGCCTGGCGGGCATCCTTGATGGTCACCTTGTTGAACAGCACCGTGTTCGGTTTGGCGAGCAGGTTCGGCTCCACCACGGCGAGCAGGGTGGTGAAGCCGTCCTTGTTGTTGGTGAGCGCGCTGACGAACGCATATTCGGCGGACGAGCCGCGCGGGCCCATGATGAGGTCGATATGCGCCACCTCGTTGCCGTCGCCCACCAGGGCCTCGCCCACCAGCAGCCTGTCAATCTTCGCCATCAAAAGCTCTCCGCAAGAAAATCACCAATGAAAATGGCTTCCGCAATCGCGCCCTCCCGCTGATGCCCGGCAATGCGGAGCGTGCGGCGCGGGGCCGGGGTCACCGCACCAGGATCGGCACGTTGCCGGTGGCGGCGGCGCCTCGGCCGTCGCGCACGGTGACGAACACGCGGTAGGCACCGGGCTGGAGCGGGCCGATGCGGACCATGTTCGGCCCCGCCTCGTGCACGGCTTCCGGAAAGCTGGGCGGAACCGGCTCGGGATCGCCGCCGAGGCTGGGTGCGGTGCTTTCGGCCATCACCTGCCATTCCACCTTCAGCGGGTCGCCATCGGGATCGGTGGCGTTGACGCGGAGCTGGGTCATGCCGTTGCGCTTCAGCAGCACCGGGCCATCGAGCTGGAGCGAGAGGATGCGCGGAGCGTGGTTGTCGCCGCCGGGGGGAGTGCCGTCCCACTGGTCCGCCATCACCTCCACCGTCTCGCTCCAGTCGCCGTTGGGCAGCAGCAGCGAATACCAGGTGGGCGTCACCTCCTGCTTCTGGCCCCAGAGGAAGACGATGGTGCCCACGCCCGAATGGCTGGCCATGGACAGGTAGCGGCGCATGAGGTCCGCCTTGGTGGACGAGGTGGGCTCGATGCGGGCGCCCCAGGGGGTCTTGGGGGCCTCCCAGTGGCCGAGCGGGCCCATTTCCGTCAACACCACGGGGCCGGCCCAGCCCTGGGCGCGGGCGCGGGTTTCCGCCGTCAGCAGGCCGTCGCCATAGCCATTGATGCCGAGCACGTCGATGGAGGGGGCCAGCTCCTTCAGCTGGCGGGCCTTGTCGGTGCCCACCTCCGCCAGCACCGCGAGGGTGGGGTGGCTCGGATCGAGGGTCTTGACCATGCGCGCGGCCTCCTCGATGGCCGGCCACACGGTGGCCTGCACCTCCGCCGGCGGAAGCTCCACCTCCACCTCGTTGCCGATGCCCCACATGAGCAGGGCCGGGTGGTTCCGGTATCTTTCCACCATGTGGCGCAGGTTCTCGAGCTGCGCATCGACTGCCTGACGGTTGCGGTAATCAAAGCCGAGGCGGGGCTGCCCCATCCAGAAGCCGACGATCACCTTCAGCCCGGCCCGCTGCGCCGCATCGAGGATCTCGCCGGGCTCCTGGCCATAGGTGCGCACCACATTGGCCCCCAGCGCCTTCAGCTCGGCCAGGCGGGTTTCGCCCGCGGCGCCGTTGGGAATGAAGGGGCGCCCGTCCACCAGAATCTCATTGCCACGCACGGAGACATGGGCGGCTTCCGCGCGCAGGGGCAGCATGGCGAGGGCGATGAAGGTGATGAAGCGGAATGCGCGCACGTCGTGACAAGGCTCCTGACCGGTCCCCCCGGGCGGGGCATCGAGGCATAGCGCGGCTTGCCGCGCCGCACCAGGATTGTTGCCCCCGATGCGGGAGGCAAATGAATTCTCAGTTCCGCCCCGCCGGCAACGAGGTTGCGCGGCCCACGGGATGCTCTAAAGGAGGGGCGCGAGGGTGGCGGGCCTTCCTCGCGCGAGTGCGTTTTCGAGTGAGGTGGGGCCCGGTTCACCTGAAGAAAACGCGTCAACTCAATAGGCTGGAGCGTTCCCGGATCGTGTGGAGCGGGGATGCTCAGGAAAGCTCGAGAGGCTCGCCGCCGTCATGTTCGTGCTCGCCCATTTGTCCGATCCCCATCTTGGCCCGATTCCAGAGGCGCAGCTGTCCGAGCTGCTGGGCAAGCGCTTCTTCGGCATGATGAATTGGATCGGCGCCCGGCGGCGCAATTTCGGCGCCTCGACCCTCGGCCCGCTGATGGACGACCTGCAGGAGCAGAAGCCGGACCACATCTGCGTCACCGGCGACCTGGTGAATGTGAGCCTGCCGGCCGAGTTCGATACGGGCGCCGCCTTCCTCACCTCCCTCGGCGCGCCCGAAACGGTGAGCGTGGTGCCCGGCAATCACGATGCCTATGTGCGCTCCGCCATGCACTACCACCTGGAGCATTGGGCGCCCTTCCTGCGCGGCGATGAAAGCCACCCCCATACGCCGGTGGACGTGGACGCCTTTCCCTATGTGCGGCGGCGCGGGCCCGTGGCGGTGGTGGGCGTTTCCACCGCCGTGCCGACGGCGGTCTTCCTTGCCAGTGGCGAGGTGGGCAAGGCCCAGCTGGGCCGCCTGCGGGCGCTGCTCGCGGCGCTGGGGACGGAGGGGCTGTTCCGCGTCGTGATGATCCATCACCCGCCGGTGGGCCACCGGCCGTTTCACCGCGATCTCAAGGATGCGGCGGCCCTGCGCGCGGTGCTGGCCCAATCCGGGGCGGAGCTGGTGCTGCACGGGCACGACCATCGCGCGGCTCTCGGCCAGGTGGAAACCGGGGAGGGGGGCTCCATTCCCGTGGTGGGCGTGCCTTCTGCTTCCGCCGGGCCGAACGACGACCGTGGCGCGGGGGCCTATGCGCTCTATCGCGTTTCCGGCAGCCCGGGCATGTGGCGCTGCGAGATGGAGCGGCGTGGCTACGATCCGGCGGACGGCGCGGTGGCCACCCGTAAGACGCAGGTCCTGTGGCCGCGTCCCGCCGCTGCGTGAGGGGCCGGTCAAGGTGCTATTCAAACCCAGTCGCGGGAAGGATAATTACCGAACTTTAAGTTGAGGTGCGGGGTCGGTGGGGCCATGGTGCGGCCATCCTTTAAGGAGGATCTGATGAAGAGAGCCGTTATCGCCGCCGCCACCGCCGCGCTTCTCGCCGGCTCGGCGATCGCCCATGCCGCCGGCCCCGCCGATGCGGCTGCGCCCCAGAGCACCCAGCAGGCTGCGCCCCAGACGGCAGCACCTCCGGCTGCCGCGCCGGCGAACCCGCAGGCCACGGCCGCAAAGCGGGCTGCGGTGTTCGACGCCCGCATTGCTGATCTCAAGGGCGCGCTGAAGCTGACGGCCGATCAGGAAAAGCTGTGGCCCGCGTTTGAAACCACGCTGCGCAATGTGGCCCAGGAGCGCGCCGCGCGGATGGATGCCCTGCACGCTGCGCGTCAGGCCGCCCGCCAGTCTGGCCAGCGTCCCGCCCGTCCCGACATGGTGACCCGGATGCGCGCCGCCTCCGACCGCATGGCCACCGCTTCCGGCGAGCTGCGCCAGGTGGCGGATACGCTGGATCCGCTCTACAAGACCTTCGATCCCGCCCAGAAGAAGGTTTTCGAGCAGGCTGCCCGCAAGGATCTGCGCAGCTTCTTCGGCACGCCTCACCCCCGCCGCGGGGATGGCCCGCGCCGTGGTGAGGGCCCGCGCGGGGGCTGACCGATGGGCTCGCAGGGGCGGAGCGGGTCTCTCCGCGTCGCCTCGAAGCGGGCTGCGATCCGACACGGACGGTCCCATGAGGCTTCCATTCGGAAGTCTCATGGGTTTCTTTTCTATTATTGATTTTTCACAGCCCTCGGGCGGGCATTAACATGACCTCGAATCGCGGCGGACGGTCTTGCCGCGCGGAAAGAACGGGTCATGTCCGCCTCACCTGCCTCATCCTCTCCGGCCTCGGCTCCCGGGCGTCATTTGCCGGCGCTGCTCATCATCGTCGCCGGCTGCGTCATCGCCATGGTCACGTTTGGGCCGCGCTCGGTGTTCGGTCTGTTCCTGGTGCCCATGTCGCGGGAATTCGGCTGGGGACGCGACGTGTTCGGGCTGGCGGTGGCCATCCAGAATCTCCTGTGGGGCCTGGGCTCGCCCTTCGCCGGCGCCATCGCCGACCGGTTCGGCACCGTGCGGGTGCTGTGGGCGGGCGCGCTCATCTATGGCGCCGGCCTCGTGCTGATGGCCTATTCCAGCACGCCCGGCGCCCTGCAGCTCACCGCCGGTGTGCTGGTGGGGTTCGGCCTTTCCGCCGCCTCGTTCAATCTGGTGTTGGCGGCGTTCGGCAAGCTGTTGCCGGACCGGCTGAAGTCGCTGGGCTTCGGTGCCGCCACGGCGGCGGGCTCGTTTGGCCAGTTCCTGTTTCCACCCCTCACCACCGGGCTCATCCAGGCAGTGGGGTGGCAGGAAACGCTGATCGTTTTCGGCATCTCGTTGCTGCTGGTGATGCCCTTCTCGCTGGCCCTCGCCACCCGGGGGGCCGCGCGCCCGGCCGGCCCGGCGGCGGTGCACCAGCAGAGCGTGGGCGCCGCCTTGTCCGAGGCGTTCCGCCATCCGAGCTATGTGATGCTGGTGCTGGGCTTCTTCACCTGCGGCTTCCAGCTGGCGTTCGTCACCGTGCACATGCCGGCCTTCCTGGTGGATCGCGGCATGAGCCTTTCGGTGGGCGCGGTGACGCTGGCACTGATTGGCCTGTTCAACATGGCCGGTTCCATCGGCGCCGGCTATCTCACCGGGCGCGTGTCGCGCAAGTGGCTGCTGGCCTGGATCTATGCGGGGCGCGGCGTGGCCATCGCAGCCTTCATCATGCTGCCGGTGACGCCGCTGAGCTGTTACCTGTTCGGGGCGGTGCTGGGGCTGCTCTGGCTGTCCACGGTGCCGCCCACATCGAGCCTCGTCATGCTCATGTTCGGCACCCGCTACATGGCCATGCTCTACGGCTTCGCCTTCTTCTCCCACCAGGTGGGCGGCTTCATCGGCGTCTATCTGGGCGGCGAGATCTATGAGGCGGTCGGCTCCTATGACCTGGTGTGGTGGCTCGCCGTCGCGCTCTCCTTCGCTTCCGCCGCCATCAACCTGCCGATCCGCGAGGAACCGGTGAAGCGGCCGGTGGTGGTGAGTGTGTGAACGCAGGGTTAAAATCGCGCGTCCCGGCGGGCACAGTGCCGGGAAAAATGGCTCGGGAATTGCGTTTTCCGGGCCGGGTGGCGGAGCTGGCCCTTGACAGTGCCGGGGCGGGTCTGCGCAAGTGGGCGGCTGAAACGACAAGCATTTAGCGAACCAGCCATGCGCAAAACTCTTCTTGCGGCTGTCGGCTTCGCCACCATCGTGACGGGGCCGGCGCTGACCACCGCCGCCCGGGCCGAGGAACAGCTCAGCGCTGAACAGGCGCGGGCGTTCGTTGTCGGGCGTGATTTCTCCTTCACCTGCTTCGAGGGCTCCAAGGGCTCCGGGCGGGTCAATGCTGACGGCTCGGTGGCCGGGATCATCTCCCTGCGCGAGGCGCCGGCCCGCTTTGTGCGCCTGCCGGCCAACACCCTTCGTGTGCGCAGCGGCGCAGTGTGTGGCGCCGTGAAGGGCATGAGCTTCGAGCCGTGCTTCGATGTGGTGAAAACCGGGCCCGGCAGCTTCCGCGGCACCCTCTCGGGTGTGCAGACCATGTGGTGTGACTTCCAGCGGACGGGGCGCGACCGCCCTCAGGTGGCCTCGCGCCGCAGCCGCTCGCGCACCGCCGCCCAGGAAGCCTCGGCGGAGTGAGTCTCTTCCAAATGAGCCTCTGCTGAGAGAGGCTTTGGGCAGCTGAGGGCAAGGGGCCCTGAACGGGCGCCCCGCCCAGTGGGCGCGGAAGGCCCCTGTTTCACATTCATCCTTCTGGCGCTCGTCGTCGGTGTCCCGATCTCCGGTCGGGTTGCGTGCTGCTCCTCCGCCGCGCTTTCCGGACCTCCGGTCCGCTTGCTCCACAATGAGTGTCCGGCGTCAACTTGAGAGTGCCCGCTCCTCGGGCACCGGCCCCGGGGGCGATGCCTTCAGGCGATGGGATGGCACGCCCCAGGACGTGGCTTCCCTCCCACCCCAAGAGGCTCCAGGTTCCGCGTGGCGCGCCGTCGGGCGACCCTGTTCCCAGTCGCTCGGAACAGCTCCGACTTCGTCTCGCGCTGAGCCGGACGCCTAGGTTCGGCCCGTCGCCATTTGGGGGAGGACCAGCGGCCGCTGGTCTGTAGGGAAGGGCGTTCCGGACGACCTTAAAGGGCTGGTTCCCCCGCTGGCCCCGTGCCGGCCTGCAGCTCCGGGGATGAGGGCTCGTCCTCCGCCTCGATGCGCGCGCGCTGGCGGTGCAGCTCGTGGCCCACGTGTTCCATGAACACGCGGACGCGGGCGGTGGCTCGGATGTCCGGGTGTGTCACCAGCCAGAGGCCCGATGCCATTTCCGGCTCAGGGCCGAGGAAGCGCCGCAGGCCGGGGGTGCGGGCGCCGATGAAGCAGGGCAGCACCGTGAGCCCGATGCCGGCGGCCGCCGCCTCGGCAAGGCCGAGCACTGAATTGACGCGATAGACCAGCCGTTCTTCGCCCACCCGCTCCCGCAGCCATTTGGCCGGCTTGATGCCGCCGAGGGCGTCGGAAAAGCCGATCCAGTCGTGCCGGCGCAGCTCGCCCGGTTCCAGACGGCCGCCGGGGACCATGTCCGGACGGGCATAGACCCCCCAGCCGATGCTGGCGATGCGGCGGCCCACCAGGGCGTCGCCGGGCCGGTCGCTGGCGCGGATGGCCACATCCGCGTCGCGCTTGGACAGGCTGAGGGATGAATTGCTGACCACCACCTCCAGCCGGATTTCCGGATAGACCTCCCGAAAGCCGGCGAACACCGGCGTCAGCAGGTGAATGAGCATGGAATCGTTGGTGGTCACCCGCAGCTCGCCCGAGGGCCGCAGATCCTGGCCGGTGATGCGGCGTTCCACGGCCGCCACTTCCTCGCCCATCCGCTCGGCCAGGCGCACCATCTCCTCGCCGGTGGGGGTCGGCACGTAGCCGGAGCGGGAACGGTCGAACAGGCGGGTGCCGATATGCGTTTCCAGGGCGCCAAGCCGCCGGAAGACGGTGGAATGGTTCACCGCCAGCTGCTCCGCCGCGCCGGCGAGGGAGCCCGTTTCGGCGATGGCCCGCACCAGCCGGAAATCATCCCAGGCGATCATCCGTGTTGCACCCGTGCCGGTTGCTGAACGCCGGTGACATTACGCCATTGCATCGCGGAAAGCGCGAATGAATGCGCGCTTACTCTTCGCTGTCCTCGCGCCGGCTAGCGCCGCGCTCTCCCTTATGGGCCAGCAGGCGCTGGTAGAGCCAGCCCATGGCTACCAGCACCACGCCGAGCCCGATGAAGGACACCGCGCGCAGCATGCCCTCAAGGTCCGCCATGTCGGAGATGAACACCTTGAGCACGGTGGCGATGGTGACCGCCGCTGACGCCAGGCGCAGGCTGCGCGAGCCCTGCCACAGGCCGAGGCCCAGCAGCACGATGCCGAAGGCGAGCCAGGTGGCGGAATAGGCATACCACTCCATGGCGCCGATGCGGTCGGCCGACAGGACGGGCCCCTGGAACAGGCGGCTGACCTGGAAGGTGGCATAAGCGAGCGCCAGCACCACCGCGAGGGCCGAGGCGCCGAGCCGCAGCCGCCGGCGCTCGGGCGGCAGGCCCGCCGCATAGAGCAAGGCGAGGCCGGCTGGCAGGGCGTAGGCCACGAGCAGGTCATTGAATACGACGCCGCCGACGCTCTGGCCGGTCATGAATGGATTGTCCGCCGTCAGCGCCGCGAGGGCGCAGACCGCCGCCAGCGCGGCCACCAGATCCGCGAACAGGCGGTAGAAGGCGCGCCCCGTCACCGTGGCAAGCCGCGACAGCCCCACCGCATAGGCTCCGTAGAGCGCGGCGAGCAGACCGGTCTCGAACAGGCGGGTGCCGGCGGCAAAGACATCGCCGCCATGGGCGAGGTGGCGCACCTCCAGGGCCGCCAGCAGGATGGCGAAGACCAAGGCGAGGCTTTCCAGCACCCGCCGGCTCCAGTCGTCGCCCCCACGCGCCAGCAGGCGCGCCGCGCCGGCGAAGGCGAGCGCGGGCACCCCATAACCCCACAGCAGCCAGTTGAGAATCGGCAGGGTCCCGAGGTCCGTGCCGGCAATGGTCGGGTCCCAGCCCACCCGCGCGAGCACCACGAGGCCCAGCCCCGCCGAGAGCTGCCGCAGGCCCGGCAGGGGGCGCTGCGTGGAGGCCCAGGCGCCCCCCAGGGCGGCCAGGGCGAGCCCCACCGTCAGCCACCCCTTCTCCAAAGCGAAGGCGAGGGCGAGGGCCAGGCTCACCACGCCGCCGGTGGCGAAGGCGGCTGCGGCGGGCCATTGCCGCAGGCGGGAAAGACCCTCGGACGCGGCGGTGAACAAAGCGGCGAGCGCCAGGGCCAAAACGGCGAAAGGCAGGCTTCGGTCCAGCTCCGTGAGGCGGCCGTAGGCGGCGATCAGCAGCAGCAGGGGGCCGGCCGTGCCCGCCGCCGCCCACCCGAGCCCGAACAGGTCGCGCCGCGCGCGCCAAGCCCCCGCGACGCCGATCCCCGCCAGCAGCAGCCCCATTAGGAAGCCATAGAGAGCGAAGGAGGCCAAGGCGAGCGGCGCAGGCTCCGGCACCGCGCCCGCCAGCGGCCCGGCGGGGGCGATGCTGGTGGCCGGCAGGGGCGGAAACGCCCAGGCGGCAAGGATCACCGGAGCCGTCAGCGCCGCCGTCAAGGCGGCGAAGGTGGCGGCCGGGGCGCGCCACGCCAGCGCCAGGGCTCCAAGTGCGGCGATGATGAAGACGAGAAGCGGCAGCGCCGCCGTTTCCCCCTGCTGCGCGGCGAAGGCCGCGACGGCGAGGGCCAGGGCAGCGCCCAATGTGGCGACGGGATCCGGACGCTCGCCGCCCGGCGGACCCAAGAGATGGTCTGGCGTCAGCAGCCCGGCCGTGAGCGCCAGTAGCGCCAAGGCGAGCGCGCCGGCGGCCGGCACCGCCTGGGGCACGGCGAACAGCAGCAGCGTGAAGCCCCACGCCCCCATGCCCGCGACCGCCAGCGCCGCGAACCACCGCCACAGCCGGATGCGCGCCACCACCAGCGCTGCCGCCCCCACCATGATGATGAGCAGCGCCACGCCCCAGGCATTGGGTTCGTCCGAACCGACGAGGAACGGGGTCACCGCTGCACCGGCAAAGCCGAGGGCCGCCAGCGCGGGGCCGTGCAGCAGCGCGGCCAGCACGGTGCCGGCGCCGGTCAACCCCAGAAGAGCCACCGCCACGGGAGGGGAGATGAGGTGATAGAGCTCGTGGGCCGCATAGAGGCTGCCGAAGGCGGTCATGGTACCGATGGCGGTGAGCAGGCCGGGAACCTGGGGCCACCCCTGCGGCGGCGTGGCGGCGGGGCTCTGCCGCAGGTCGAGGCGCCGCAGGGCTTCACCCGCCGCCAGCAAGGCCAAAGCGAGGGCGAGGCCAAGGCCGATTCGTCCGGCGGGCCCGATCAGGTTCTGTTCCACGGCAAAGCGCACCAGGAACACGCCGCCCAGCGCCAGGGCCAGGCCGCCTACCCAGACCGCCCATCGCGCGCCGATCTTCTCCTCGATCCCACTGAAATTCTCACGCAGCCGACTGAGATTCCACTGCGAGCCAAGCCGCGCGCGAGGGGGCCTTGCGGCTCTTGTCACCTGCTCCGGCGCGGGTGGGGACGGCTGGCGCACCGGTGCCGCGCGAGCCGGCTCGGGGAAGACAGGCTCCGCAACGGTTTGTGTGGCCATGGCCGCCTCGAGCTGCGCCACCCGCGCTTCGAGCATGCGCAGACGGGTGCGCTGCTTGAGGCTGAGGATCAGGCCCACCAGCGCCATGACCGGAAAGGCGAGCAACACGACCACCAGCCAAGCCAATTCATCCATGCCATCTCATCCTTGCGGAGGCTCGCGCCCATTCCGCCTTGGCTTTTCGTGCTCGCCCTCGCGCCAAGCTACCGCGCCGCACGGCGCCACGCCAGAACACCTCTGCGGCCTCCGCCGCGTCGGGCCGCACCAGGACAGCCGCACCAGGACGTCCCTGGCAGGACGCCCGTGCCGGGACGCCCGCACCGGATCGTCGCACAAAGGTGCTCGTGCCGAGGCGGTTGCACAAATGCGGTCGCACAGCCAGGGTGCTTGCCAGCACGGTCTCGCCAGGACCTCACGCCAGGACCTCACGCCAGGACCTCACGCCGGGGCTGTGGCGCCGGGTCCCCAAGCCAGGGCGGCCGCGTTATCGACGCGTGGTGCTTGTCCGGGGCCTGGCGTTCGGGCTCCGGTGTTCGCGGGGCGGTACCGATAGCTCTGTTTCCAATCGCTTGAGCGGGAAATGGGGCCGGTGCGATGGTCTCATCGCGCCGATGACCGGTCGAAGCCCGAGCGCAGGGTGCGTCGCCTTCAGGGAATGGGGAGGGGTGCTGCGGGGGCGTCCGGAATCGGCCTCGACCCCCGGCGCCATCCCGCTCCGTTGACGCTGATAGTTACCGCTTTTGGCCCAGCAGCGTTCATGCGCTCCGTCGGCGCGGGGCTTTGGTACCCTTCAGCCATATGGTGAAGTTGAAGGCGCCCAAGGGGCGGTTGGGATGAAAGGCGCGCTTGGGGCGAAAGGGCCTTGGGTGGAGGTGCTCTCAGCGGTGGCACGGGCATGTGCGTGGCCAAGGCGCTCGCTCCCTCAGTCCTGGGCGCGTCGAGCCGTGGTGGGGAGCTGTTCCCCCCCTGCGGGGCCGGCCGCACGGGCCGGCAAGCGACAGCGCGGTGTGGGCCGGGGCGCGCCGCACCGAGTCCCAGGTCGCACTGAGTCCCAGGTCGCACTTAACCCCAGCAGGCCCGCCACAAGGCGGGCCGCGTTGTGGGTGGAAGGCTCAGTTGGCCTTCTTGTCTTCCTCGGCCTTGCGCACGGGGGCCGGCTGGTCCACGGCGTCGAGACCGCCCTGGATCTTCTTCTCGATCTTCGCGAGAGCGTCGGGCTCGGGCTTCATGTCGCGGGCGTGGTTCCACTGGAAGCCGGCCTCCAGCGGGCGGCCGACCTTCCAATAAGCATCGCCCAGATGGTCGTTGATGACCGGATCCTGCGGCATGAGCTCCACCGCCCGCTCCAGCTCGTTCACCGCGTCGTCATAGCGGCCGAGGCGGTAATAGGCCCAGCCCAGGCTGTCCACGATGGGGCCGTCGTCCGGGCGCAGGGAGACCGCCTTGCGGATCATGTCCAGCCCCTCGTCCAGGTTCACGCCCTGGTCGACCCAGGAATAGCCCAGATAGTTCAGCACCTGGGGCTGGTCAGGATTGAGGATGAGCGCCTTTTTGAGGTCGGCCTCGGCCGCCGGCCAGTTCTTGCTGCGCTCGTTGCAGATGCCGCGGAAGTAGAACAGCGCCCAGTTGCCCTTGTCCGGATTCGGAACGAGGTCGATGGCCTTGCTGTAGGTGCCCGCGCACTCCGGGAACATCTTGCGCGACTGCTGGATGCGGCCCAGCGCCACGATGGCTTCCAGATCCTTCGGATTGGCGGCGATCAGCTCCTGAAGGTGCTTGCGCGCCTCGGCGGACTTGTCCACCGCGTCGAGATTGAGGGCGAGCTGCACCTCCGCATTGTTCCACAGCGGCGAGGTGGGCGGCACCTTCTCATAGACCTGGATGGCCTTGAGCGGCTGCTTCAGCTGCTCGTAGAGGTCGGCCAGGGTGAGGGTGGCGAAGGGGTGCTGCGGGTCGAGCCAGTGGGCAAGCTGGAGATAGACCAGCGCGAGATCCTCACCGCCCTGCCGGCCCAGGGTCGCGCCCAGGCCGTAGAGCACCTCGGCGGACCCCTCCTGGGCGGTGGTGACGAGGGGCGGAAGGGCCTTTCCGGCCTTCAGCTCCTTGATCTCCGCCAGCACCATGGGGTGGTTCGGCATGGCCTTCTCGAACTCGGCCAAGGCGGCGACCGCCTGTTCCTTGCCCTCGTTGCGCGACAGCCAGCGGGCATAGGCATCCGCCGTGCGCAAGGAGCCGGGGTCGAGCTTCACCGCTTCCGCGAGGCGCTTGCCCGCTTCCTTGCGATTGCCGGCGGCGTCGAGGATGAGGCCCGAATGCAGCGCCTTCAGCGGCGCATACCAATCGGGCCCCTGCAGGTGGTCGATGAGCTCCACCGCGCCCTTGGTGTTGCCCGAGCCGAAGAAGGTCCAGGCGGCGAGCAGCGTGGCGGTGAGATCGCCGATGGGGCCGCGCACCGAAAGGGAAAGGTTGGTTCGCGCGGTCTGGTACTGGCTCTTCTTGATGGCCTTCACCGCCAGGGCGAGGCGGGCGATGCGGTGGGTGCGGTCCACCTTCACCAGGCGCTCGGCCAATTTCATGGCCTCGTCCATCTGGCCGTCCACCAGGGTGGCGAAGAAGGTGCGCTCCACCACTTCCGCATTGCGCGAATCAAGGCGCAGCAGGTTGCGCAGATAAGTCACCGCGGCGTCCGTATCGCGCTCGGAGCTGGCGAAGCGCGCGGCAAGGTAGCTGCCCGAGACGGTGGGATCCTCATCCACGGACAGGTCCGCCGGGGCCTCGGCGCGTGCCGTGACGGGCAAAGCAAGGTGCATCACCGCGGCAAGGCCGACAGCCAGGGCCACGGAGGAGGAGAGGCGGGGAATCTTCACCGATCGAGAATCCTGAAGAGCCTGTGCGGCCGTTGCAACGCGCTATTCAAGCGCGGCGAGATGGCGGGAGGATGGCCGCTTTCCGCGTGCGCCGCAAGTTTGCGTGCCGTCACGCGGTCTTGATGCCATGGCGAGGGGGCGGCGGAAGGTGTTCCGCCGCCCCCTAATGCCCCGTGGGTCGTCCGCTTCCGGCATGGGCGGAACCTTGCGGCCCCTCCTGCGGCGCGGCATAAGGGCGGCCATGCATCCGCTCGTCGCCAAGGCTCCGGCCAAGATCAACCTGACCTTGAGGGTCACGGGCCGACGGCCAGATGGGTATCATGATCTTGTGAGTCTCGTAGCATTCGCAGGCGCGGCGGATCTCGTTTCGCTCGATCCCGGAGCGCCGCTGGGGCTTGACGTGGCCGGCCCCACAGCCGTGGATGCGGGCCCCGACGCGGAAAATCTGGTGCTCAAGGCCGCATCTGCCTTCGCGCGGGAAGTGGTGGGAGCAAGGCTTGGCGCGTTCCGCCTGGTGAAGCGCCTGCCCGTGGCCGCCGGGCTGGGCGGGGGTTCGTCCGACGCCGCCGCGGCACTGCGCCTTCTGGCCGGTCTCAACGGTGTCGCGGCCGATGATCCCCGCCTGTTCGCGGCGGCCCGCGCCACCGGCGCCGACGTGACCGTGTGCCTCGACCCCCGGGCGCGGATCATGCGTGGCGTCGGTCATGATCTGTCCGCGCCTTTGGATCTGCCGCTTCTGCCAGCGGTGCTCGTGAACTGCCGGGTGGCGGTGCCCACGGCGGATGTGTTCCGCACCCTGGGCCTGCGTGCCGGGGAAGTGCTGCCGGGGCCGGAGCATCCGGCCACCCTCCCGCGCGAGGCCGGGGCGCTCCGCGCCGCCTTGGCCGCTCTACCCAATGATCTGGAGCCGCCGGCCCGTGTGGTGGCCCAGCGCATTCAGGATGTGATGGAGCATCTGGCCAGCCTGCCCGAAGCCTTGCTGGTGCGCATGTCCGGTTCGGGAGCCACCGTTTTCGCCCTCACCCAGAGCTGCCGCTCCGCCGTTGCTTTGGCCCGGCGGGTGACGGCCGCACACCCGGACTGGTGGGTGCGATCCACGGTTCTGCGCTGAGGCGGCCGCGTCTACGCCGGAGATTGCCTTCGCCCGAGATGACAGGGAGGGGTGACGGGCTTACGCGCTGCGAAAGCTGGGGCGATCCTGTTCCTCCGCAGCCGGGCAGAAGCCGTTTCAGGCGGAGCGCGATCGCCATCCGACGGGTTGGGCGCGTTTCCCCTTTCGCCTAAGTAGCGGCCGCTCCGGGGGGCAAGAGATCGGGCGTGTCCGAGCGCGGTGGGCGCCGGGGTGTCAAAAGGCTTGTTCATTCAAGGAACCATGCGCGCCCCGCCCTCCGAGACCCACGGAGATGGTTCCGGCTTTGAACCCGCAATGGCCTTCGCGATCCTTCCCTCTGGTCCGGAACGTTTCCCAGCGAAGCGGGAAGCGATTTGCGTTACGGAAACCTGTAAAAGCAAATCGATAGCGTGTTCCAGCGTCCACATAAGAGCTGAAGCCATATCGCGGGCGTGATTTTCTATTCTGCATTGTGGGCGCTCGGCCGCAAATGGGCGACGCGGCGCTGTCGGGGGCATCCGGGTGGCAGGCTTGGGCCTCTCCCTTCGCGGCGCGTCGATCGTCGTAGGCACATCGAGTCGAGGCCCTTTCTTCGCGCCCGGATTCTTCGTGCCCCGAAGACTTCGGGTACCAGATCGCGGGGGCGGGCCGCGCAATCCTGCCCATGATGGCGCGGGCCGATCCGCACCGCTCATCCGCGACGGCTTAACGGTAAAGGGGCGGCCTCCGCATGGAGAGGCGGTCACAGCGCTGGGGGCACCCGAAGGGCTCGGCCCCGGGGCCGCGTGGGGGAGGCCGTCAGCGCCGTTCTGCATCCTCGGTGCGTGTTCGGGGCGAGGCCCCAAGGGCGCGTGGGATAAGGGCGCGTGGGGCAAGGGGCATGCAGGGTATGCGCAGGAGGGGCGTATGCGGGCGCGTGTCGGGCCGCGTCCCACAGGGCTGGGGTGGTGGTACAATAGGCGTCTTGCCCGGCCCGGCCCGGCCGAAGCCTTGTCGCTCGAAGCGGCAATCGCCGCAGGCCCCGACCGCCCATGAGGACGACATGACCTTGCCCGCTTTTCTGTTCGCGGCTCTTGGCGAAATTGCCGGCTGCTTTGCCTTCTGGCAGGTGGCGCGCCATGGCGGGTCGCCGTGGTGGCTGCTGGCGGGGCTTGCCAGCCTCTCCGCCTTTGCTGTCGCGCTCACCTTCGTCGATGCGCCGGCGGCGGGGCGGGCCTTCGCGGCCTATGGCGGCATCTACATCGTGGCGTCGCTCGCGTGGCTGTGGGCCGTGGAAGGCGTTCGGCCCGATCGCTGGGACGCGGCCGGCGCGGCTTTGTGCCTCGCCGGCGCGGCCGTCATCGTGCTCGGCCCGCGCGGAGCGTGAGCCGGCGCGGGCTCAGTGGGCGCGGGCGAGGCAGAAGTCCACGGCCTGCGACAAGGCGGACTTGGCCGGGCTTGCCGGGAACAGGGCCAGCGCATCCTTGGCGATGGCGCCGTAGTGGCGGGCGCGCTCCACCGTATCGGCCAGCGCCCGGTGCTTCATGAGCAGGGCAATGGCCTGCTTGAGGTCCGCGTCGGTCACGTCGCCATGCTCCAGGCATTTCTGCCAGAAGCCGCGCTCGCTCTCGTCGCCCCGGCGGAAGGCGAGCAGCACGGGCAGGGTGATCTTGCCCTCGCGGAAGTCGTCACCCACGTTCTTGCCGAGCTTCTGCTGGCTGCCGCCATAGTCCAGCGCGTCGTCCACCAGCTGGAAGGCGATGCCGAGATTCATGCCGTAGGAGCGGCAGGCGGCGTGCTCGGCCTTGGGCCGCTCGCCCAGCACCGCGCCCACCTCGCAGGCGGCGGCGAACAGCTCGGCCGTCTTGCCACGGATAACGGCCAGATAGTCGTCCTCCGAGGTCTGGGTGTTCTTGGCGGCGGCGAGCTGCATCACCTCGCCCTCGGCGATGACGCTGGCGGCGTTGGACAGGATGTCCAGGCAGGTGAGCGAGCCCACTTCCACCATCATCTTGAAGGCCTGGCCCAGCAGGAAGTCGCCCACCAGCACGCTGGCCTCGTTGCCCCACAGCTTGCGGGCGGCCAGCTTGCCCCGGCGCATGTCGCTCTCGTCCACCACATCGTCATGGAGGAGGGTGGCGGTGTGCATGAACTCCACCGAGGCGGAGAGCTTGATGTGGCCGTCGCCCTCATAGCCGCTGAGCGCGGCGCAGGCGAGCGTCAGCATCGGCCGCAGCCGCTTGCCGCCGGAAGAGATGAGGTGGTTCGCCACCTCCGGGATCATCGCCACGTCGGAGCCGGTGCGCGCCAGAATGGCGGCGTTCACGCGTTCCATGTCCGCTTTCACGAGACGCACCAGGGCGTCAATGGACGGCTCGTTGGGCTCGAACGGAAGAACGATGGCCAAGAAACGCCCCCGCTTGTCAATTTTGCGGGCGCACCATAGGGATGCCCAGGGGCTTGGCGCAAGGGGTTCGCAACAGTTCGACCCCAAGGGCAGGGGCCGCATCCACATGGATGCCGGTTCAAGGCGGGAGCGGGTGAGGATGCGGGAGCTGCTGCGAACCAATGACTTGGTGTTGCTCGGCGCCATCGAAGCCCTGCTCGATGCGGCGGAAATCGGCCATTTGGTCGCGGATGCGCATATCAGCGCTCTTGAAGGCTCCATCGGTATTCTGCCCCGCCGCCTGCTGGTGGTGGACGAGGATGCCGACCGCGCCCGGCGCCTGTTGATGGAGGCCGGCTTCGGCGCGGCCCTGCAGGATCCGCCATGATTCCCCCCTTGGGCAAAAATCCACCCGCCGATGTCACCCGCGATGCCATTCTGGGTGGCCGCGTGGCGCTGCGGCAGCCGGCCCGTGGCCATCGGGTGGGGCATGATGCGGTGCTGCTGGCGGCGCTGGGGCCGCAGGCCTGCCGCGCGATGGTGGACCTGGGAGCCGGCGTGGGCGGGGCGGGGCTGTCCTTCCTCGCGCGGGTGCCGCAGGCGCGCGGCACGCTGGTGGAGATCGATCCGGACCTCGCGGCCCTCGCCCTTCAGAATGTGGACGTCAACGGCTGGGCGGCGCGCTGCACCGTCGTGGCGGGGGATGTGCTCACCCTTGCCCGTCCATCCGGACCGGCGGAGCCGCAGCCGGGGGCGGCGGACCTCGTGCTGATGAACCCGCCTTTCAACGCGAATGCCGCGCACCAGATCTCGCCCCATGCGGGCCGCGCCCGCGCCCACATGGCGGCGGGGGAACTGCTGGGGGCATGGGTGAAGGCGGCCTATCGGTGCCTCGCGCCGGGGGGCGTGCTGTGTCTCATCCACCGACCGGAGGAGCTGGGGGCGATTCTCGGCGCGCTTGCCGGGCGCTTCGGCGCGGCGGAGCTTCTCGCGGTTCATCCCCGGCCGGATGCGCCGGCGGTGCGCCTGCTGGTGCGGGCGGTGAAGGGCCGGCGCACCCCATTGCGTCTCCTGCCCGGCCTGGCGCTCGCCGATGCGCACGGCAACCCCACCGCCGCCGCAGAGGCGGTGTTGCGTGATGCGCAGGGCCTGGGCTGAGGCGGGCGCGCCGCGCCGCGCAGCCGCTTCGCCGCGCCGTCGGGCGGCTGGGGCGAGTTGCCCTGTGGGGCGACGATCGGGCCAGGATCTCCATCCCCGAATCCGGTTGGCTGGACGTGAGCCTTGTTCAACGAATGGGGTTTGGCCCGCGGGGCGTCGCCTCTGCGCCAAGACAAATGCGCGGCTGGGACCGAGGGGCGGCGCCGGATCGATGGGCGTGGTCGGGGCATGATCGGCAAGGCCGGAACCGATAGCCCCCGCCAAGGCGGATCGTTGGGGCCAGGACGGATCATTGGGGCCCGGACGGATCGACGGGGTTCGGCCTGATGGTCAGTGGCCAGACGGATCATCAGGGCTAGAACTGACCATCACGGCCAGGATAATTCCCTGGGGTAAGGCTAGATCTCCAGGGCTAGGATAGATTGTCAGGGCGAAGTTGGGTCGTCAGCGCCAGATCGGATCATCCGGGTCAAGACGGATCATCCGGGCCAAGACGGATCACTCGGGCCAAGACGGATCATTCGGGCCAAGACGGATCGTCGGCGGCAAGACAAATCGGCAGGGCTTGGGCTGAGCGAGGGCGGGGCTTGCCGCGTGGCTCCGGGCTCGCCCGCGGGCTCGTCCGGCGCGGCGGGTGTGTCGCGCGTCGTTGGAAAGATCCTGGCGGCGGGCTTCGCGGTGCCTTGAGGCCGTCGCCTGCGCGGCTTACATCTCAAGCATGGCCGATCCCCTCTCCTTCCTCCCGCGCCGCCTGCGCGCCCTTCTGCCCAAGAGCTGGCGCCCCGAGGCGCCGGTGGTGCCCGTGGTGCGCCTTTCCGGCGCCATCGGCATGAGCTCTCCCTTCTCCGCCTCGCTCACCCTTGCCGGCTGCGCCAAGGCGCTGGAGAAGGCGTTCGCGATGAAAGAGGCGCCGGCGGTGGCGCTGCTCATCAATTCGCCCGGCGGCTCGCCGGTGCAGTCGCACCTCATTTTCAAGCGCATCCGGGCGCTGGCGGAGGAGAAGGAGAAGCACGTCTTCGCCTTCGTGGAGGATGTGGCGGCCTCCGGTGGCTACATGATCGCCTGCGCTGCGGACGAGATCTTCGCCGATCCGTGCTCGGTGGTGGGCTCCATCGGCGTGGTGAGCGCCGGCTTCGGCCTGGATAAGGCCATTGCCCGCTTCGGCATCGAGCGG
Organism: Xanthobacter sp. NM-59; assembly: GCF_021401125.1. GTDB lineage: Bacteria > Pseudomonadota > Alphaproteobacteria > Rhizobiales > Xanthobacteraceae > Xanthobacter. The sequence goes on along the minus strand of NZ_JACBFQ010000003.1, from coordinate 378,842 downwards.
CGCGTCTACACGGCCGGCGAGCGGAAGGTCACCCTCGATCCCTTCCAGCCCGAGCGCCCGGAGGATGTGGAGCGGCTCGACACCCTGCTGAAGGAACTGCACGTGGTGTTTGCGGACTTGGTGCGTTCGCGCCGGGGCGTGACGTTGACGGCGGATGACGCCACCCTGTTCTCGGGCGAGTTCTGGCTGGCCACCCAGGCGCTCGGCCTGGGGTTGCTCGACGGGTTGGGCGATGTACGCTCCACCCTGCGCGCCCGCTATGGCGAAAAGGTTCAGACGCCCTTGATGGAAGCGCCGAAGCCCTTCTTTTTGCGCCGCTCCGGCGGCTTTTCGGCCAGCCTTGCCCATCATGCGGCGGCCGGCGCCGTCGCCGCCGCCGAGGAGCGCGCCCTGTGGGCCCGCTACGGCCTGTGAACGCCCCCCTGCTTTTCCCCCCTTCCCGCCGGCCCGGTAGATGAGCACGATGAACACGCCCGCCAGCACCCCCGCGAACACCCTTTTCATTGCCGTCGCCCAGCTGAACCCCACCGTGGGCGATGTTTCCGGAAACCTGGAGCTGGCCCGCCGCACCCGCGACGCGGCGCGGCTTTCCGGCGCCGACCTCGTGGTGTTCTCCGAACTCTTCATCGCCGGCTATCCGCCCGAGGACCTGGTGCTGAAGCCTTCGTTCCAGGCCGCCTGCCGCAAGGCCATGGAAGAGCTGGCAGCAGAAACGGTGGAGGGCCCGGCTCTGCTCATCGGCTCGCCCTGGGTGGAGGGCGGCAAGCTCTATAATTCGGTGCTGCTGCTGGAGAATGGCGGCATTTCCGCGGTTCGCCACAAGGTCGACCTGCCCAATTACGGCGTGTTCGATGAGAAGCGCGTCTTCGCCGCCGGCCCCATGCCGGGGCCGATCCCGTTCAAGGGGGTGCGCCTGGGCGTGCCCGTCTGCGAGGATATCTGGGGGCCGGACGTGGTGGAGTGCCTGGCCGAGACCGGGGCCGAAATCCTGCTGGTGCCCAATGGCTCGCCTTATCGCCGCTCGGTCTATGAGGAACGGGAGAACGTGGCGGTGGCGCGGGTGGTGGAGAGCCGCCTGCCGCTGCTCTATGTGAACCAGGTGGGCGGCCAGGACGAACTGGTGTTCGACGGCGCCTCCTTCTGCCTCAACGCCGATCGCTTCCTGGCGCTCCAGTTCCCCAGCTTCGAGGAGCGGGTGCGCGTGACCCGGTGGGAGCGCCTGCCCACCGGCTGGGCCATGACCGAGGGCGGCATCACCGACCGCACCGAGGAGGACAGGGCCGATTATGCCGCCTGCGTGCTGGGCCTGAAGGACTATGTGAACAAGAACCGCTTCCCGGGCGTGGTGATCGGCCTTTCCGGCGGCATCGACAGCGCCCTGTGCGCGGCCATGGCGGTGGATGCGCTGGGGCCGGAACGGGTGCATTGCATCATGCTGCCCTACCGCTACACCTCTGGCGAGAGCCTTTCCGACGCGGCTGCGGTCGCCGATGCGCTGGGCGTGCGCTACGACACCCTGCCGATCGCCCCCGCGGTGGAAGGGCTGGAGGCGGTGCTTCAGCCCGTGTTCGCCGGCAGGGAACGGGACGTGACGGAGGAAAATCTTCAGTCGCGGGTGCGCGGCACGCTGTTGATGTCCATTTCCAACAAGTTCGGCGGCATGGTGGTGACCACCGGCAACAAATCCGAGATGTCCACCGGCTATGCCACCCTCTATGGCGACATGAATGGCGGCTACAATCCCATCAAGGATCTGTACAAGACCGAGGTGTTCCGCCTATCCCGCCTGCGCAATGCCTGGAAGCCGGCCTGGGCGCTGGGCCCCGGCGGCACGGTGATCGCCGACCGCCTCATCGACAAGCCGCCCACCGCCGAGCTGCGCGAGAACCAGAAGGACGAGGATTCCCTACCGCCTTACTCCATTCTGGACGCCATTTTGTTCCGGCTGGTGGAGCTGGAGGCGCCGGTTGCAAGCGTGATCGAGGAAGGGTTTGACCCGGCGGTGGTGAAGCGGGTGGAGCGCCTTCTTACCATTGCCGAATATAAGCGCCGTCAGGCGGCGCCGGGCGTGAAGGTGACGCCGCGCAATTTCGGCCGCGACCGCCGCTATCCCATCACAAACCGCTTCCGGGATGAGGGTTGAGGCCCATTTTCCTACCCGGGCGCGCAAAAAACGTCAGCCTGACGATCCGCGGGGGAAGATCGTCAGGCTGAGCGCGATTGGAAACGTCCGGTCGCCTCGCGCGCTTTTTTCATCTCATGGATGTGGCGTGGGCAACATCCCCAAAATGGAGGAGATGTGCGCCCAATTTGCATTACAACCCCTCGTTGCCCGGTAGATGTGAACCTTTTTCGCCACGCAGCTCATCATTTTTACCACATGAGCCGGCGCAGCATGCGCATTCCTCAACGGAATATGCCCGCCCTGGGGCTCAGGGGGCTGGTGCGCCGTCGAGGTCCCGCAGGATGCTCGCGGGTGCGCCGCGCGCGGTGATGCGCCCTTCCGCCATCACGATGATCTCATCCATGGCGTCGAGCCGGGCACGGCGGTGGGAGATCAGCAGCAGGGCACGGCCCTCGGTGACCTCCAGCACGGCGGACATCACCCGCCGCTCGGTCTCGGTGTCGAGTCCCTCGGTGGGCTCGTCGAGAATGAGGATGGGCGCATCCTTCAGCAGGGCGCGGGCAAGGCCGAGGCGTCGCGCCTCGCCGCCGGAAACCTTCGCGCCATGGGCGCCCACGAAGGTGTCGAGCCCCTCGGGCTGGCTCTCCACGAAGGCGAGGATGCCCGCCTTGGCGCAGGCGCCCTTCAGTGCCGCGTCGTCGGCGCCGGGCGCGGCAATGGCGAGGTTCTCGCGAATGGTGGCGGAGAACAGGTGGTCGCCTTGCGCCAGCACCGCGAGGCGGGCGCGCAGCGCATCGGTGTCATAGGCGGCGACGGAGTCGTCCGCGAAACGCACCTCGCCGGTGCCGGACGCCCGGAAGCGCAGGGCCAGGGCGACCAGGCTCGATTTGCCCGAGCCGCTCTCGCCGATGATGCCGATGCGCCGGCCCGGCTCCAGGGTGAAGCTCACATCCTCCAGCGCCGGCGCGTGCGCGCCTGGATAGGTGAGGCCGACATGGCTGAAGGCAAGGGCACCCCGGGCCGGCACCGGCTTCGGCGCGGCGGGCTCGGCCACCGGGGCGGGACGGTCCACCAGGGCGAAGATGCGGCGGGCGGAGGCGAGCGTTCCCGGCAGGGTCTGGAAGGCCAGCGGCAGCGGCGCCACCGCCTCGAACAGAGCCAGGGAGAACAGGGCCAGCATCACCAGGTCCGGTCCCGGCAGGCTGCCGCCAAGCACGCGCGGCGCGCCGATCAGGATGACCGCCAGCAGGGCTGCCTGGGCCGCAAGGCCAACCCCCGCGCCGGCAAAGCCCGCAATGCCGGCCAGCCGGCCCTCTGAGGCGATGAGGGTGTTGGAGGTGGCGTCCACGGCGGCGCGGTGGCGCCGGTTCGGGTCATAGATGTCAAGCTCGGCGCGGCCTTCCAGGTGGTCCACCAAGGCGGCGTTCAGCTCCGCGCCATGGGCGGTGACGGCGCGGGCGGCGGGCGCGGCGAGCCGCTGCACCAGAAGTGGCAGCACAAGGCCGGCGAACAGCGCGGCGCCGGCCACCGCCAGCGCCATGGCTTCATCATGCCCGGCGATGAAGGCCAGGCCTACGGCCAGCACGATGAGCGCGGCCGCCACCGGCGAGATCACCCGCAGGAAGGCGAATTCCAGTCGGTCGATATCACCTTTCAGCCGGGCCAGCAGGTCGCCGCTACGCTGGTCCTGCAAGGCAGCCGGGGCCAGGGGCGTGAGGCGGACGAAGAACCAGGGGCGCAGGCTCGCCACGAATTTCAACGTCGCCTGGTGGCCCACCAGACGCTCGATGTAGCGCGAGAGGGTGCGGGCGATGGCGAAGCCGCGAATATAGGCCGCCGGTGCGAAAACATCGATGGCGATGCCCGCCGCGCCCGCCAGCGCCATGGCGGTGATGAACCAGCCCGAAGTGGCCATGAGCGCCATGTGGGCGAGGCTCGCGAAGGCCGAGAGCAGCACCGCGACGCCCATCCACAGGGCCTGGGGTCGCATGAGCGCCACAAGGCGCAGGAAGTCCTTCATTGGGCCGCCTCCCAGAAATCGGCGTCGCCACCGGCGGCGAGGCGCGCATAAAGGCCGCCCTGGGCGAGGAGGGTGGCGGCGTCGCCCTCCTCGACGATGCGGCCGCGGTTCATCACCACGATACGGTGTGCGCCGGAGATGCTGGAGAGCCGGTGGGCGGCGATGAGCCCGCCGCGCCCCGGCAGAAGGCGGGCCAGGGCGGCTTCCACCTTGGCCTCGTTCTCGCTGTCGAGATGGGCGGTGGGCTCGTCCAGCACCACCATGGGGGCGTCGCGATAGAAGGCGCGCGCCACGGAAAGGCGGTGGGCCTCGCCGCCGGAAAGGCCGCTGCCACCTTCGCCCACACGGCCCTGGAGCCCGCCGGGCACGGCCGCCACCACGTCCGCAAGGCCGGCCTCGGCCACCGCCGCCTCAAGCCGCGCGGCCTCGGGCGCGGCCTCGCCGGGGGCGATGTTGGCGGCGAGCGTGCCGGCGAACAGGCGCGGACGCTGGGGTACATAGCCGATGGCGCGCCGCCATTGGGCAAGGTCGAGCTCCGCCAGCGGCACGCCATTCACCAGCACCCGACCGGAGGTGGGCGCCACGAAGCCGAGCAGCAGGTGGATGAGGGAGGACTTGCCGGCGCCGGAAGGGCCCACCAGGGCCACCGTTTCACCGGGCGCCAGGGTGAAGCTGACCCCATCGAGGGCCATGCGGCCATCGGGAAAGGTGAGGTGCACATCCTCGAACCGCACCTCGATGCGCTTGGGCGAGGGCAAGGGGGTGGCCCCGCCCGTTTCGGCCAGAGCGGGCACGTCCTCCAGGGCCACCATGCGCTCGGCGGCGCCCAGCGCCTCCATGCGGGCGTGGTAGGCGGTGCCCATGGCGCGCAGGGGCGCGTAGAATTCCGGCGCCAGCAGCAGGATGAACAGGCCGGTGAAGAAGTCCATCTCGCCCCACAGCAGCCGGAAGCCGATGAACACCGCCACCATGGCGATGGAGACCGTAGCGAAGAATTCCAGCACCAGGGACGAGAGGAAGGCGATGCGCAGCACCGCCATGGTGTCGCGCCGGTAGCCGTCCGCCACATCCGCCACCTGGCGCCCCATGCGGCCGGCGGCATTGAAGGCCTTCAGCGTGGCCAGGCCCTGCACCGCGTCCAGCAGGTGTCCGGACATGCGGGCCAGCCGGCGCCATTGCTTCTGGTTGAGCCGCTCCGCCCCTTTGCCGATGAAAATCATGAACACTGGGATGAGCGGCGCGGTGAACAGGAAGACGAGCCCGGAGACCCAGTCCAGGGGGAACACCACGACGAGGATGGCGAGCGGCAGCACCACCGCCAGGACGGAGGCGGGAATGTAGCGGGAATAGAAGGGCTCCACCGCCTTCACGCCTTCGGCCAGGGCGGCCACCAGTTCGCCGGTGCTGCGTTCGGCAAGGCCCACGGGGCCGATCTTCTCTACGCGGTCGAGCAGGGCGGCGCGCATGGCGCGCATCACCCGCGCGGCGGCGGCGAAGCCGAAGCGCTCGGTGGCCCACTGGGTGGCGAAGCGCAGCGCCATGGCGGTGGCGAGCGCAGCGATCTCCGGCGTGAAGGCGAGGGCCGGGCGAGCCTGGAACAGCACGCCATCCAGGATGCGCGCCACCAGGAATGCCTGGAGAATGATGATGAGGCCCGTCGCCACCGATGCCGTCATGGTGACGTTGAGATCGCGCCGGGCCGATCCGCGAAAGCGGGAGAGGAAAGCGGACAGACGCTTTTTGTCCGGCCGCTGATCGGTGTCGGGAGAGGTGGTGATGGCGCTGCCTCCGCTGGGCCGACGTGCCCGCTTGTCGGCGGGGCGTGTTGGGGGCTCCCGGGGAAGCAATGGAGCCATCACCCCCGCCCGCGCACATCGGCGCGCGGCCAAGGAGCGTCCTCACCGCCGGGGGATGCCTCGGATGCGGGGAGCGATAGCATACAATCCGGCGCGCATCACTGCGATGAAACGCCCGAATCCCGTTGCGGAAGGCGGGTCGGAAGGCTCAGGCCGGCGTCATTTGCAGCCCTTGCGGGCTTCCCAATAGCGCACCTGGTCCACATAGCGCTGCTGTTCGGGCGTGAGCTGGCCATAGGGCGGATAGCAGCGCTCGCCAAAAGTGGCGATGGCGTCCGCCGTCTTGAAGCAATAGCCTTGCTCCGCATAGATGGCATTACGCTGATACCATAAGGCGCGGCAGGACAATTGGCTCAGCTCCTGTGCCATCGCCGGCCCGGGCGCCAGCAAAGGCGCCAGAGACAGGGCAAGCACCGCCCATGCCGGTCGAACGGCGAGCACTCTCTTCCGGGGCATCCTCATCGCAGGTCTCCCGCGCCGGGGCGGCTGTCCGCTGGGTATCATGACGCGGGGACAGACTAGCCGAAGCCGGTGGTGGCCGGGAAGGCGAAAGCGTGCCCGGAGCTGGGGGCTGGGGCGGGAAGGGCAGGGGTGCTGTCCCTTATGCGACTTTATGCGGAGACGCCCCTGTCGCATGATGTCGCTAAGCGTGAAGCTGCCGCGCGCCAATCCCGAGGGCCAACCCCGGAACCGGAGGAACACCCGTCATGCCGCACAAGCGAGCGCTCACGAAGCGCGACCGCGCCACGAAAATCGTGGCCACCGTGGGCCCCTCGTCCAATTCGCAGGAGAAGCTGGAGGCGCTGTTCCGCGCTGGCGTGGACGTGTTCCGCCTCAATTTCAGCCACGGCACCCAGGCCGACCATGGCGTGGTGCTGGAGCGCATCCGCCGGCTGGAGAAGGAGGTGGGCCGCCCCATCGGCGTCATCGCCGACGTGCAGGGGCCCAAGCTGCGCATTGGCCGGTTCAAGGAAGGCGCCATCGCCATCACGCCCGGCGACATCCTGCATTTCGACGCCGACACGGACCGGCTGGGCGAGGGGCGGCGCGTGCCCATTCCCCATCCCGACATTCTGGAGGCGCTGCCGGTCGGCTCCACGGTCCTCTGCGACGACGGCAAGGTGCGCCTGAAGGTGGTGGAGAAGGGGCCAGGCTATCTCGAAGCCCAGGTGGTGGCCGGTACGCGCCTGTCCAACACGAAGGGCTTCAACATTCCCGACGTGGTGCTGCCGCTCTCCCCCCTCACGGAGAAGGACCGCGCCGACCTGGAATTTGCCTGCGCGGCGGGGGTGGAATGGATCGCCCTTTCCTTCGTGCAGAAGCCGGAGGACATTCATGAGGCCCGCGCCCTCATCCAAGGCCGCGCCTCGGTGATGCTGAAGATGGAGAAGCCCTCGGCGGTGGAGCACCTCACCGAGCTGGTGGAACTCTCCGACGCCATCATGGTGGCGCGCGGCGACCTGGGGGTGGAAATCTCCCTGGCCGAGGTGCCGGCGCTGCAGCGGCGCATGATCGCGGAGGCGCGCAAGTTCGGCCGGCCGGTTATCGTCGCCACCCAGATGCTGGAATCCATGATCCTCGCGCCCGTCCCCACCCGCGCGGAGGTCTCCGACGTGGCCACCGCCGTTTACGAGGGGACGGACGCTGTCATGCTCTCCGCCGAGACCGCCGCCGGCCAGTACCCGGTGGAGGCGGTGCAGGTGATGGATGACGTCATCCGCCACGTGGAGCACGACCCCGGCTACCGCAAGGTGCTGGGCGCCTCCGAGGCGGAATGGGGCAACAATATCGGCGACGCCGTCATCAAGGCCAGCTACGAGGCGGCGGTGGCGGTGGATGCGGCGGCCCTGGTCGCCTTCACCCTCTCGGGCACCACCGGCCTGCGCGCCGCGCGGGAGCGGCCGAAGCTCGCCATCCTGGGCCTCACCCCCAAGATGGAGACGGCCCGCCGGCTCGCCCTGTCCTACGGCGTGCACGCGGTGCACATGAAGGAGGACATCCACTCCTTCGGCGAGATGGTGGACACGGCGGTGCGCACCACCGTGCGCCACGGCCTGGGGGCGCCGGGGGACCGGCTCGCCATCTGCGCTGGCGTGCCCTTCGCCCAGCCCGGCACCACCAATATCATGCGCATCACCATCATCGGCGCCGATGATCCGCCCTCGCGCTACGATATCGACGCCGCGGCAGCCCCCAAGGGCGGCCGGAAGGAACAGGTGTAGAAGCTGTATTTCAATGAAAACAGGAAGTTGCCCCCTCGGCGCGCGGGGGCGGTGGCTGCATTGTGTCGGCAGGCGAAAAGTATTTGCCTGCCGTGCGCCGTGCATGCGTGGTATCCATTTGACGCAGGCCGGGATAAGCGGCAGGAATAACTCGGAAAAATAGGATCTCGTCGATAGTTTTGCCGGCTCATAACTTGTAGGTGGCTAGACGTGCGCCGCCTGGCTGCCGATATTATGTGCATCCAAACTGATGCGATGCAGTGCCATGGGCGTCGAAGTCGAGCGAAAATTTCTCGTGGTTTCAGAGGCTTGGCGTGAAGGTGCCAAAGCCTGCGCGATCCGGCAGGGTTATCTGTGCCTGGGGGCGGAAACCACGGTGCGTGTTCGTGTGGCCGGCCCGCGCGCCTTTATCACCGTCAAGAGCAAGACGGAGGGAATCTCCCGGGCCGAGTATGAATACGACATTCCCCTTGGCGATGCCGAGGCCATGCTCGACGATCTCTGTGCCCGCCCGCTGATCGAAAAAACCCGCTATTCGATTGTCCATGCGGGCAAGCTGTGGACCGTGGATGTCTTCGGCGCCGACAATGCCGGCCTCGTGGTGGCCGAGGTGGAGCTGGAGCATCCCGAGGAAAAGGTGGCGCTGCCGCCGTGGGTGGGCAAGGAGGTGACCTCCGACCCGCGCTATCGCAATTCCTCCCTCGTCAACGCGCCGCTCGGCGGCGGCTGCCTCGTCGGCTGAAACCGCTGCCCGAGGCCGGCATCAGGCCCGGCCCGGCGCCGGCGGCCTTTCGCGCGGCGCGGATTTGGCCAAGGCGCCTTCGATGGCGAGCAGGTCGCGCCAGGCGAGGCGCTTGCCGATGGGCGTGCGCAGCAGATAGGCCGGGTGGAAGGTGGCCAGGGCCTGGATGGTGCGGGTGCCGGTTTCGTAATCCATGAAGCGGCCGCGCAGCTTGGTGATGCCCTCGGTGGTGGCGAACAGAGCCTGCGCCGACTGGCCGCCCAGGCATACCAGCACATCAGGATCCGCCAGCTCGATCTGCCGGGCGATGAAGGGCAGGCAGATGGCCGTTTCCTGCGGGGTGGGCGTGCGATTGCCCGGCGGGCGCCAGGGAATGATGTTCGCAATATAGGCGCTGGACCGGTCGAGGCCGATGGCGCCCAGCATCAGGTCCAGGAGCTGCCCGGCCCGGCCCACGAAGGGAAGGCCCTGCTGGTCCTCGTCCCGTCCCGGCGCCTCGCCCACGAACATCACCCGCGCTGCCGGGTTGCCGTCGGCGAAGACGAGGCGGCTGGCGGTGCGTTTCAAGGCGCAGCCCTCGAACGCCTCCAGGAGGGCGCGCAGTTCCTCCAGGCTGGCGGCGCCACGGGCGGCTTCCCGGGCTGCCATCACCGCCTCGTCCGGCGAATGGGGGGCGATGGTGGGGCTGTGCGGCTGGGGGCGCGGCGCGGCGGGGCGCGCGGCCGGCCGCGCCGCAGGCGCCGGCGCGGTTTTGAGCTCGTCTTCCCCACCCCGCGGGGTGCGGGCCTTCTGCTCGGCGGCGCTCTGGGCGAACCGATCCACCGGCTCCTCGCCCACGGCGATGTCCACCCCCGCTTCCAGATGGAAGGCGAGAAGGTCGGACCAGTCGTCGGGCGGAAGGAAGTCGGTCATGGATGTCCAGGCCGGGAGCGGCGGCGCCCCTCACGCGTTCTGCATGGCGAACCTATGGCACGGGCGGGCTCGCCGGTGAAGCAGTGCATTGCGGTATGTGCCTTCACGGACATGGGGACAACCACCCGATCGGTCAAGTCGTCGCACCCGGAAGGCATCTCGCGAATTGTCAGAACGGCCCAACCGTGGAAGAACTCCAACGAAAGCACGATGACGTAAACGGGAGCTTCACGGATGAGCGAGGCGGAACTGCCTGAACGCGAAGGCATGGATTATGACGTGGTGGTGGTGGGCGGCGGGCCCGCCGGTCTGGCCACGGCCATCCGCTTGAAGCAGCAGGCCGCCGAGCGCGGCGCCGAGATTTCCGTGGTGGTGGTGGAAAAGGGCTCGGAAGTCGGCGCCCACATCCTGTCCGGCGCGGTGGTGGACCCCTCGGGCCTCGACCAGCTTCTCCCCGGCTGGCGCGAGGATGACGAGCGCCCCCTGGTGACCGAGGTGATCGAGGACCACTTCTTCCTGCTCGGCCCGGCCGGCGGCGCCAAGCTGCCCAATTTCGCCATGCCGCCGCTGATGAACAACCACGGCAACTTCGTCGGCTCCCTGGGCAATGTGGCGCGCTACCTCGCCAAGAAGGCGGAAGAGCTGGAGGTGGAGATCTATCCCGGCTTCGCCGCCAACGAGGTGCTGTATGACGAGAAGGGCGCCGTGCGCGGCATCGCGACCGGCGACATGGGCATCGGCAAGGATGGCCAGCCCAAGCCCGAATTCACCCGCGGCATGGAGCTGCGCGGCCGCTACACCGTGTTCGCCGAGGGCGCGCGCGGCCAGCTCTCCAAGCAGCTCATCGCCAAGTTCGGCCTGGGCGAGGGGCGCGAGCCGCAGAAGTTCGGCATCGGCCTGAAGGAATTGTGGAAGGTCAAGCCGGAGAAGCACAAGCCCGGCCTGGTGCAGCATGCTTTCGGTTGGCCGCTCGATTCCAAGACCGGCGGCGGCGCCTTCCTCTACCACATGGAGGATGAGCAGGTGATGGTGGGCTTCGTGGTCCACCTGAACTACCAGAATCCCTGGCTCTCGCCCTTCGACGAGTTCCAGCGCTTCAAGACCCACCCTATGTTCCGCGACACCTTCGAGGGGGCCAAGCGCATCAGCTACGGCGCACGCGCCATCACCGAGGGCGGGTTCCAGAGCGTGCCGAAGCTCAGCTTCCCCGGCGGCGTGCTGGTGGGCTGCGCGGCCGGCTTCGTCAACGTGCCGCGCATCAAGGGCAGCCACAATGCGGTGCTCTCCGGCATCCTGGCCGCCGACCATCTGGCCGAGGCGCTGGTGGCCGGGCGCGGGCATGACGAGCTTTCGAGCTATGAGAATGCCTGGCGCACCTCCGCCGTGGGCGAGGACCTGAAGAAGGTGCGCAATGTGAAGCCCCTGTGGTCCAAGCTCGGCACCTATGTGGGCATTCCGCTCGGCGCGCTGGACATGTGGGCCAACACCTTCGGCTTCTCGCTGTTCGGCACGCTGAAGCACGGCAAGGCCGACTATGCCAGCCTGAAGCCCGCCGCCAAGTGCAAGAAGATCACCTATGCCAAGCCCGATGGCGTGCTGACCTTCGACAAGCTCTCCTCGGTGTTCATCTCCAACACCAACCATGAGGAAGACCAGCCGGTTCACCTCAAGGTGGCGGACATGGCCCTGCAGAAGTCGTCGGAGCTCGACGTGTTCGGCGGCCCCTCCAACCGCTACTGCCCGGCGGGCGTGTACGAGTGGGTGGAGGAGGGCGGCGAGGGTCCGCGCTTCCAGATCAACGCGCAGAACTGCGTGCACTGCAAGACCTGCGATATCAAGGACCCCAACCAGAACATCACCTGGACCGCCCCCGAGGGCGGCGGGGGCCCGAACTACCCCAATATGTGAGAGCATACGGCCCGAGGGCGGCATTCGGCCCAGCCCCGGGCCGGTGGCGCTTTCGCAAAGACGCAGAAAAAGGCCGGCACGCAGGGCGCGCCGGCCTTTTTCTTTGAATGTTCTCTGCTGTCTTGAGCCGGGCTCTGGGCCATCGGCCCCGGCCTTTGACCGGCGCCGAATGGGTGCCCTCAAGCGCGGCCCGGTCTTGACTCATGGCCACTGAGCCTCTGGCCGGTGAGCCTCGCTCACCGGCTGCGGCCTCACGCGGCGGCGGCGCCCGTCGGGTGGCGGGCGACGATGTTGCAGAATTCCGTGGGCCGGGTGGACAGGGCGGTGAGAGAGCCGTCCCACTTCAGCCGGAAGAACTGGTAGCCAAGCCCGGCCAGGGTGTTCCAGGGCGCGGCCGGATCGCCGCCGCTGGACAGCAAAGCAGGGCAGTTCATCTCGAAGATGATGGTGGGCAGGCTGGCGGAGATGGTCTTCATGCCGCCGGCCAGCACCCGCTGCTCGGCGCCTTCCACGTCGATCTTGATGCAGTCCACCCGCGGCAGGCCGAGGTCAGCCACCAGGGCGTCGAGGGTGGTGATCTCCACCTCCTCCGCCTCGGTGGCGGCGCCGTCATTGACGAGCGAGAAGGCCTGGGGATCGTCGCCCACCGGATTGTGGAACAAGGTGGCCTTGCCGGCGGCGTCGGCGAGGCCCTTGCGCACCAGCGTCACGTTCTGGAACGCGTTGAGCGCGATATTTTCCGCCAGCAGGTCGCCGGCTTCCTTGCCCGGCTCCACCGCCACCACGCGCCCGGCGTGGGGGGCGACCTTCAGGCTGAACAGGCCGATATTGGCGCCCACATCCACGAAGATGTCGCCCTTGGCGACGAAATTGTTGATGTGCTTGAGCTCCGGCTCCACCTCATCGCGCAGGAGAAAGGCGGACACGGTGGTGTAGCGCAGGTCGGCCGGCACCTCCATGCGCGCGCCGCCGGGCACCAGATGGAATGCCGGCTTGCGGCCGAGCCCCACCAGGGCGGCCAGGCACGCGACCCGTCCGAGAACCGCGACAGGTGCTTCCTTGAACGCCTGTTCGTTCAGAAGCTTCTTGATCCGCTTTAGCATCATGGCCCCCGCCGTCGTGTCCGGCGCGAAAATCGCGTTGAGATGGGTCCTTGGACGAAAGTCGCCTGCGAAAGCCGATCCGCCATCCAGGAAAAAGAAGTGGCAAGCGCGGGGGCGACGCCGAATTCGCCCGGGCGGAAGACATGGGAAGAAACAAAGGATGTCAATGCAAGCAAAAGCATGGCTCCGCCTGCATGAACACATGGGGTTCAGCTCTCACGTTTGCGTGCCCCCCGTCAATTTGCCCGCGCAGGCACCCGCTACCATGGCGCAAAAGGCCGGATAGGCGCGCAGGTGCTGGTGCGGGATGCAGCTGCTGCGGGCCGCGCCCGCCCGGCGCCAGGGTCTTGCATTCGCCCATAATGTTTTCCGCCCCCGGCACCCGGGCCCGACACCTCAGGCGGCGGGCTTGGTGATCAGGTACGGGCCCACGGCGAGCCAGTTCAGGCCCGAATTCAGCAGCACATGCACCGCATCGCGCGGGCGATGCACCAGCGGCAGGCCGTGGAGGTTGAGGGAGGTGTTGAGAAGCCCGCCCACCCCTGATCGCGAAGCGAAGCGGTGGATGAGATCCCAGTATTCGGCGTTGCTCTCCTGCGTCACCACCTGGGGCCGGCAGGTGCGGTCATAGGGGTGGGTACCGGCCTTCAGCTGCTCGCCGCCCGCTTCGGTGGTGTCGAAGGAGAGGATCATGTAGGGCGCGGCAACATTTTTGGGGTTGCGCAGATAGAGGTCTGCATGCTCGGCCGCCACGGAGGCCGCGAACGGCATCCAGAAGTCGCGGCTCTTCACCATTTCGTTGATCTCGCGGATCACGTCGGGGTTGCGCGGATCAGCGATGATGGCCCGGTTGCCCAGGGACCGCGCGCCGAACTCCTCGCGCCCGGCGAAGCGGCCCACCACGTGGCCCTGCATCAGGAGCTCGACCACGGCATCGTTGATGGAGTCGGGCTGCGACAGGACGATGTCGCCGCGGTCGACCCATTCGGAGAGATCGTCGCGGATCTCGGTCGCCGACCATTCCGGCCCCAGATACATGGAGGACAAAGGCGGTACCGCCGCGCCGCCTTCATGCTCCGCGCGGGCGAGATAGGCCGCGCCGATGGCGTTGGTCTCGTCGCCGCAGGAGGGGAAGATGAACAGGCTGTCCACCTCCTCCATCTCCATGATCCGCTTGTTGGCCTTCACGTTCATGAAGACGCCGCCGGACAGGCACAGGCGCCGGATGCCCGTTTCCGCGATGGCGCGGCGCACGAACTCGCAGAGGATTTCCTCGGTGAAGAGCTGCACGCCGCCCATGATGTTGTCGAACCGCTGCTCGAAGAACAGCTTCTCCAGCACCGGCTGGATGTGCAGCGTGTGCGGCACGCCGGGCGCGCGCCGCCACACCGGCGTGCGCTCGTCCACCCAGCGGAACAGGGTGTGCAATCGGTCGGCGATGCGTCGGCTGCCGGACATGGCCGCATAGGGCGCCATGCCCATGATCTTGTATTCGTGCTCCAGCGGCACCATGCCGAGCATGTAGGTGACCACGGCATAGAGCGTGCCGAACGAGTCCGCATAGGGCACCTCGTGCAGCAGCTTCAGCTTGTTGTCCTGGCCGATGCTGACGCTGGCGCACAGGCCGTCGCCGCCGCCGTCCACGGTCAGCACCAGCACGGGCTCGGTCCGCTCGCTCTGGCCGTAATAGGCGGTGGCGGCGTGGCAGGCGTGGTGGCCATAGACCTTGATCGCCTCGGGGCGGAAGCCCAGGGCCACATAGGCATCAAGCCGCTCCTGCGCCCGCTTGCGCTCCACCGCCGCCCGCAGCGGGGTCTGGCCGATGGCCGTGCGCAGACGGCCCTGCCAGTGGGCGGAACGGCGAAACACATCGATCCAGCCGGCGCGATCCAGCGGCACCGTGGGCATTCCGGCCAGGGCGAGGACCGAGACGTCCTGCGGCGCCACGCCGGTATGGGTCACGAGCCATTCCAGCCCCATGGTGGGCACGTTGTGATAGTTCTTGACGCGCCGGAGCCGCTCCTCCTGCACCGCGGCAATCGTTCCATCCTGGCACAGGGCGGCAACCGCCGAATTGTGAGAATCGCTAACGCCGATGACGGTCACATTCAGGCTCCGAAAGACAATCCGCGCCAAGCCGAGGCGGTCTTGCCGATGACAGGGGTGTAAAGGCGATATCGCAGGGGCGGGACGATGCTTTGAACGCGGCTTTCCGGGGCAGCCTAGTTCCGCAAGAGTTAAAAAGCCATTCTTTTGTGGTCGCGACATTTCGCCTATCGCCAGCTTGTTTAAGCGGGCAGCGTGAATGCCATTAGTTCAAGTATAGTGGCTTTCGAGGTAAGAGTTTTTCCTTCAGTGCCCGTTCAGCCTAAGTGGATACCGTTTCTCTGGAAAGATGAGGCGGCAGGGCGGTCCCGATGTTAGGTGATCGGCTTCGTTCGCCGGACCCAGCTGCGCGTGCGCCGCATGGGGGTGAGGGTCGGGGGCGGATCGGGCAGCCGTGCCGCCGCCGACATATAGAAGGCCAGCGCCAGGGCGGCGCCCAGCTCGCCCGGTTGCAGCACCAGGGAATACACTGCGGAGGTCAGGAGCAGGTAGAGCACATAGTCGGAAAGGGCCAGCACGAAGGGGTCGCGCAGGGCCATGCCGCGTCGCGCGATGGCGACATAGGCCCACACATGCACCACCAGCACCATGATGGCGCCCACGAGCCCATATTCGAACACCACGCCGAGCCAGCCGAGATCGGACACGAAAAACTGGCTGTAGCCGAAAATGTCGGCCAGGGTGACCGAGCCGAAGCGCGTGGTCGCCCCCACGCCGAAGATCCAGCGCAAGGTGTGGTCGCCCAGGAAGCGCACCGCCAGGGCGCTGGAGTTCTGCCGCACCGAGAGCGAGCCGCCCAGGCTCTGCTCCACGCTGTCCCAGCCGGACCCGCCGAACAGGCCGAGCTTGGCCGCCACCAGAACCAGCATGGGCACCAGCATGGCGAGCCCCACGCCGATGGCGAGCCGGCGCATGCGGCCGGGCATGGACATGACGATGCCATAGGCCGAAACCAGCACCGCCACCGCGATGGCGGTGCGCTGCTTGTAGGTCAGCACCTGGATCAGCAGGCATATCGGAATGGCGAACAGGCGAAAGCGCTTGTGCTCGAGCACGAAGCTGCGGCCCAGGTAGAAGATGAAGATCATGCCGAAGAACATCGACATGTAGACGCGCCGGCCGCGGTCGGTGTCGTACTGCAGCAGCTTGCCGTTGATGGGGTCGGTCACATACCAGGAACGCGGCGCCAGCCCATAAAGCAGCACCAGCAGCACGAAGGTGGCCATGCCATAGGCAAGGCACACCGCCCGCACCCGCTCCGGCGGCAGCCCCAGCAGCGACAGCACCGCCGCGAACGCGAAATAATAGGTGAATGGCCAGGCCTTCACCGTGGTCGCCATGGCGTCGAGCAGGCCGTTGCCGAGCTGGATGATGGAGATGAGCGGCGTGAAGCCGAGCAGGTAGGCCAACAGCAGCAGGAACATGTTCCGCCCCGGCAGCCGCAGGCGGATGGCGGCATAGAGGCTGAACGGAAACATGAGGAACGGCCACGCCTTGGAGAGGAAGTATGGCGGTGGCAGCTCGTTCAGATAGTGGAAGACCTGCGCGAAGAACGGCATCACGAAGATGAGCGCCAGGGTGCCCACCATCGAGATCTTGGTGCTCCGGGACGCGCGGGTGCGAGGCAGCTGCCGCAGCGGCATGACCACCTTTCGCCGGCGCGTCGGGGCGGCAAGGCTCATGGGGTCGGTCCCCGGCCATCCGTGCCGTCTGCGGCCATGCCATAGGCGGCCGGGTTCAGGCGCGCCTTGGCGGCGGTGAGGAAGATGGGCATGGAATCCACGAACACCCGCTTCACCTGGATCTTGGGATCCTGAATCAGCCGGTGCAGCCACTCCACCCCCAGGCGGCGATAGGCGTGGGGCGCGCGGGTGGAAAGGCCGGTGAGGAAGTTGAGCGAATTGCCCACGCACAGGCCGGTGCCAACGGCCGTGCCGCGCTGCCAGACAAGGCGCGTGACATATTCCGAGCGCGGCGAGCCGGTGACGAAGAACACATAGCGCGCCGGATGGTTCAGCACAAACGCGACGCAGCGCTCCACTTCCTCCGGCTTGTTGATGAAGCCCATGGGCGGCACATGCATCGCCACGTTGGCGAGGTGGTAGCGCGCCTTCAGGCGCTCCAGCATCTCCTGCGATCCGCCGATGATGGTGATGGCGTCGTCGGGCTTGATGTGGTGCTCGAACAAAGCGGTGGTGATGTCCGAGCCGGGCGCGCGGGGAATGTCGAGGCCGAACAGCTGGCGCGCGAGGGCCCGGGGCACGGAGCCGTCCATGGTGTGCAGCCAGGCGTTCTTGTAGATCTCGATGAAGATCGGATCCTTCAGCTCGTTGAGCCGGGTGAGGTTGGAGGCGTTGGGCGTCACCACATAGGCGAAGGGGGCGCCCGGCGGCCGCGAGGCGATCAGCGCGGCGGCGCCCTCCACGTCGAGGTCCGCGAACGGCACGTTGAGGAAGGTCACAGTCTTCACGTCGGCCGGAAGGGACACCTGCGGCGGGGTGACTGGCTGCGGCATGACTTCGATCCGTCCTTCTGGCTCTGCCGGTGCGGCTGGGTCCTTCCGGCTCCGCCAGGCCGGTTGCAGGCGCCACCGGGGCGGCGCCTGCGCGCGTCAGGGCAGGACGGTGGTCGAGCCGCCACCGTATTGCGTGTAGCTGCCGAGGGTATAGCTGAACGTGCGCTGGAACGGCACCACGCGGTTGATGAACTGGTCGATCCACAGATCGATTTCGGCGATGGAGCTGCGCGGCACGAAGATGATGTCGCCGCTCATGAGCGGCACATCGTCCTCGGAGAAGCCGGTCTCGATGATCTGGCGCACGTCGATCAGCTTCAGCATGGGCAGGTTGTCAGGCCCACGGCGGATGAGCGCCACCTGGCCGGTCCGGGCCTCGGAGTTGAGGCCGCCGGCCATCATGAGGGCCTGCAGCACGCTGGTGCCGGAGCTTTCCAGCTTGATCATGCCGGGCTGGGTGACCATGCCGCCGATATAGATGCGGGGGCCTGCGGCGGCTTCCAGGGACACCACCACCTTCTGGTCCACCAGCTCCTTGCGGGAGGCGCGGCGGATCTGCTCCTCGATGCCGCCCAGGGTGGCGCCCTCCACCCGCATCTGGCCGATGGCGCGCGGCGCGATGGTGCCGTCTGGGCTCACCGTGAGCTCTTCGTCCATGTCGCGGGTGATGAAATACTTGATCTTCAGACGATCACCGGGATTGACCCGATAGGCGGGCGCGGCGTCGCTCCAGGGGCGGAAGCGGTCGGCATTCACCTCGGTGAAGCGCACTTCCTGGCCGGTGGTGAGGGGCGGCGTGTTGGTGCTCGGCGCGTTGGAGAGCGTCACGCAGCCGGTGAGGGTGGCGCCGCCGAGCAGCAGCATCAATGCGGTCGGGGCCGCGGACAGGGGCGCGCCGGGCCGTCCCCGCACCATATGGCGAGCGGATGCAATCCAACCGCACCGGGGCAAGACCATCGACGACTCCCAAAGTGACACGTTCGCAACACGCGCTCAGCCTCGCTCCGGAAGTCCGGCACAGTGAAGTATGCCGAAGGCGCGAGCTGAACCGCAATTCTTGGTTAACCGACGCTAAAGCCCCGTGGTTAAGAAAGTCCTTAACGGGCGCGTGCGGCGCAAGATATGAACGGCGCAAGTCTTTGTTTTTGCGATGTCGAGAGTGTTGCGCTGTGGCCGAACGGCCATTTTGGGCGGAGGTAACGCGAGAGGTGCCCCATTTTCGCGTCCGAACCGCGCGGTGCGGGGGCATGGCGGGACCGTTTGGCGACGAGAACGAATCAGAACGGGCGGGCGCGACCGCGGCCGAAGCCTGAGGTCGCGCCCGCCCGTCTGTTTTCTCGAGCGGAGAATCTTGCCGGGGTGCCGGAAGGCGGGGTGATTCGCCGCCCCTCAGGCGCGGCGATAGAGCCAGTTGGGCAGGTAATAGCGGCGGCCGAAGAAGATCAGGCCCAGCAGGGTGCCGCCGGCCTCCGCCACGGTATCGCTCAGGTGCACGGCGGCCGGCTTGCGGGTGATCTCTGCGTGCACGGCCAGGATGTTGCCGTCCACCAGCTGGGTCAGGCGCTGGGTCACCAGCGAGGTGCCCTGGAGGCTGGAGCAGATGACGATGCAGTCGAACGAGGACTTCAGCGCCTTCATCATCTCCTCGCCCTCCACCACCGGCAGGCGGACCGAGAGCAGGGGAGAGGTGTCGACATCCGCCGCCGCCCACAGGAGCGGCACCGGCGTGGTGGTGACCGCGAGGCCGCCGATGACCTCCGCATGGCCGGTGTGCAGCGGATAGGGCATGCGCGAGCTGAGATCCACCAGCAGGGTGCGCATGCGGCGCTGGGTGGCGAACTCTTCGGCCAGGCGCCGGCAGAACCAGGGCAGCGTTTCCTCGCGCTCGGCGGTGAGGAAGTGCATGGCCCGCAGCGGCTGGTCATCGATGCGTGTGTCGAGCAGCAGGGTGGCGCAGCTGCCGATGGCCTGATCCACGGCGGCGTTGGTGCGGTGCTCGGCGCCGTCGTCGAAGGTCGCGAGATTGGGCAGGCCGAGCAGGCGCTCTGGCTCGCTGGGCATGATGAAGGTGGTGCGCAGCACCGAGGCGATGGCGCCAGCCGCCGCGCCGAACAGGATGCCGCCCAGGAGGCCGCCCGCCAGCATGGGCAGAAGCAGCGAGCGCTTGGTGACGGCGGCCCCAGCCTCTTGCACCAGGCGCACATTGGACTGGCGCGTGCGGGCGGCGGTCTCTTCGATATTGGCAGCCACGGCGCGGCGCAGATATTCGCGATAGCCTTCGCTGAGGGTCTCGCGCTGGCGGGTCAGCTCGATGAGGCGGGTCTCGGCGCCGCGCAGGGTGTTGATGCGCTGCTGCGCGGCCACGCGCTGCTCTTCCAGCTCGGCTCGCTGGCGGCCCAGGGAATCCTTCTCCACCTTCAGGTTGAGGATGAGATTGTCCACATAGTTGATGGACGGGTTCCGCGAGGCGCGGTCCGTATAATAGGGGTTCTGGCCCCGATCGGCGACGCGCTTGCGCATCGTGTCGATCTTCTTCTGCACTTCCTTCAGCAGCGGGCTGCCGGGGGCGTATTGAGCGGCAAGGCGGTCGCGTTCCAGCAGCAGGCCGGTGAGAAGGTTGGTGCTGTCGTCGCCGGACAGGGCGTCGGTCTTCTCCGAGAAGTCGAACACCGAATCGGGCAGCGCCTTGCGCTGGGCTTCCGCTTCCTTGAGCTGGGCGCCCAGTGTGGCATCGCGCTCGTCCACCTGGCGGATGCGCTGCACCACGCTGTCCATCTGGTTGGAGGCGAGGATGGCGTCCTGATTGAAGTCGATGACGCCCACCTTGGCCTTCAGCGCCTCAATGTCGTTGTCGGCGGTGGTGAGATCACGCTTGAAGCGCTCCACCTCCAGCATCAGGATTTTCGCGGTGGGGTTCTCGAACACCTTGCGGCGGCTGGCCAGATAGTTCTGCACCAGCGCATCGGTGGTCTTGATGGCGATCTCGCGGTCTGGGTTGGTGAACTGGACTTCCATGATGTTGGAGTCCGCGACCACGGTGGCCCTGAGATTCTTGCGGAAGCGCTCAATGGCCAGGTCCATTTCGTCCTGGTCGGAATTCAGCCAGCGCGTGACCGGGGTCAGCAGGCCCGGCGGGAACAGCCGGTCCATGCCGATCTGCTCGATGGTGGTGCGGATGACATCGGCGCTTTCGATGATCTGCACTTCCGATTCCACCTGCTTCAGGCCTTCCACCGTGAGCACGGCGGGGCCGCTGTCGGTGACGTTGCTGGACGTGGACACCTCGCGGTTCACGATCACCAGCAGCAGGCTGGATGCGGTGTATTCGGTTTTCGCCAAGGCGGCGGCGACGATGCCGATGACCAGCGGCACCAGGGCCGCCACCATGACCACGCGGATGTGGAAGAAGGTGGCGATAAGAAAATCGCGCAGCGTGAAGCTCGATCCTTCCGCGGCAGCCGGTGCGAGTGCGGTCTCGTCCGCGGTGCCGGCCTGTTGCGCCATCGACATGCTTCCCCCTGCAGCCTTCGCCTCTGCCCGTTCACGCCGCTGCGGCGTCATCCATCCGGCGTCGGCTTCCCATCGTCCACGCCGGCGTGCTCGCTGCGCGAGCCGCGCCTGTCGGAACGCGCCGGCGAATCATGGCGGGAGCCGATTACTTTGCCGTTAAGTCGCCTCTCGCGCGCCGGGGCAGATCAATAGGCGCGGGGCATCAGCTTCACCACGGCGAGCGTGGTGCCGATACCGCCCTGGGCGATGAAGAGCGAGGTGGCGATGGCCGCCCCCACCATCCCGTAGGGTGGGATGAGCGTGAAGCACAGCACGATGCAGCTGGCGAGCTGGGCGCCATTCAGCCAGCGCAGCACCCGGCCATGGCCCGTCATGGCCAGCATTACGTCCTGCGTGGGCAGCAGGCAGTTGATGAGCTGGCCGATGGCCATGATCATGAGCGCCGGCGCCGCCATCTCGAAGCCGGGGCCGATGAGATGCAGCAGCCAGGTGGGGGCCAGCAGCATGATCGCGATGGCCGGCACGCCACAGGCCGCGATGGCGAGGCGCGCGCGCCGATTGAGCGCCCGCAGCTGGTCCCAGTCACCCACACGGTGGGCCGCGGCGAAGGAGGGCGCGGCGATGGTGGAGATGGCGATGATCACCACCCAGATCAGCACGGTGATTCGGCTGGCCACGCTGAACGCGCCCACGGCGGCAGCGGAGGCGTAGGCCGCCAGCACCATGGTGGGGATGGAGTTCAGCGCCGCCTGCACATTCTCGACGATGGCCAGTGGCCAAGCGGTGCGCCAAAGGGCGGGCATGCCCTCCACGGCGCGCGAGGGCGCTGCGGGCGGTATCGTGTTGCGCGCTTCGCGCGAGCGCAGCTTCGCCCGCTCGCCCACCAGCAGGCCGAAGCCCAGGGCGGCACTGGCGATATTGGCGAACGCGAAGGCATAGAGGATGCCGTGCAGGGTATGGATGCCGATGGCCAGCGCGCCGAAGGTGAGCACGGGCCAAAGGCCGTTCTGCACGAACTGGCCCGCCACTCCGCGCTGAAACCCCGTGAGCGCGTGGGCCGAGAAGATGCACAGGGTCTGCGGGAGAATGGATGCGGCCGAGATCATCAGCGGCACCGTCAGCTCATGTTCCTTGAAGACGTAGGTGGCGAGCGGCTCGGCCGCCAGAACGGTGGCGATGCTGACGGCGAGGCCCCCCGCCGTCACCCACAAGGTGCCCTGCAGCAGCGCCTTGCGGGCCTCCACCGTGCGCCCCACGGCAAGCTCGGCGGCGATGTGGCGCATCACCGCCTTCTCGAAGCCGCCCCGGGCGACGGTTGCCGCCGCGCTGACCCAGGTATTGCACAGAAAGAACAGGCCCGCTTCGAACACGCCCAGAATGCGGGCGGTGAGCATATAAAGGCCGAGCTTGCCCACCAGCTCCAGCCCGCGCACCACGAGCGCGGCACCGAAGGCCCATTGGGACACGATCAGGCGGAGGATGGGCTGGAGCTGGAGCTTCATGCGGCTCTTGGAAGGCGCGATGCGCTGAAATAGGGTTTGCGCGCGTCGGCATCGGATGACGCCGCGCGCGGGCGGGATTCACGCAAGGCGGGACGGCGATGACGATCGCGCGGCAGGCCGGTGGAATGCTGGCGGACGAGCCGGCCCGTTCCCCCCTCGGGGCATGGGCATGGCGAATGAGGCAGAGAGGTTTCGAGAAATGACGCGCACGCGGAAAGACCTCCGGGCCGTGGGCGAGCCTTTGTCCATGAAGCACGGGCGTGGCCGTTTCGCAAGGGTGTGCGGTGGTTTGGCTGCGTTGGCCATGGTGGCGGGAGCCTCGCCCGCCGCTGCGCAGCTGCAGATCCTCGACCTCAATGACCTGCCGATGCAGCGGAACCTGACCCCGATGAACCGGCTGTTGCCGACCGACCCGCACGTGGTGATCCGCGCCTATCTGGCGAAGGCGCTGCCCAGCCTGTGGTGGGGCAAGGAGAGCGAATACAGTACCGGACGCATCGCTGTGGAGATCCACATTCCCGATGGCTGGCAGGGCAATCCGACCACGGCCATGATGCGGCTGTGCCCCCAGCCCAACGACAATCTGTGGCGTGTCTACCGGGAAATCGAAATGCGCCCATTCTACCAGAAGAAATTCTGGTCCAGCTGGACATGCCGCCTCTGAGGGCGCCCGGCAATTGCGCCACGTGTGGGGCTGCCGGAGCTGCAAGCGCGGGAGTGCGGGGGGAGTGCCTCGTGTAGTCGCGAGGCCCCTTGGAGCCGGAATGCGCCCGATCGCGCGGAATTGGCGTGCGGTCCTGACGCGAAAGGCTATCCCCCGAGCTCACAGAGGCGTCGCTGTCCCTAGTACGCCTGCTGAAGCCGTCTTCGCTCTGCGCGCCGCTCGGCCTGGCGCGTGCGTGTGAGATGGGCGAGTTCTTCGATGAGCTACACGCGCGAGAGGAGGGGCCACGGGGCACAAAGCAGCATGGGGAAGACCCTCACAACGTGCCCAGATACACAGGCTTCTTCAGCCGCGCGCCGGCTCCCTCAGCTGCAGATCACACCCGCGCCTCTCATCATAGTCACCGAGCGGAACGAAGTCGGATTCATTGACGATCTTCGTCACGTCGACGCTCACGCTCCGTCGAAGCCGGCCTGCAGAATGGAGACCTTTGATTGCGCTGCACCACGTCCCGGCGCAATGCTACACTCGCTGATCGCCAGGGGGTGGCGCGATAACGCGATCAGGAAACGAACTGATCGCCGAGGCCATCCTCAGCCGGCTGAGCCTGCACCACGCGTCCCTGATAGGCGCGATCAAACCCGAACACCAAGGCGGTGACGGCGAAGGCAAAGAAGATCAGCGTGCTGGTGGTGCTGAAGGTGATGAGAAGGCCCGCAAACAGCTCAAAGCTGCGCTCCGGATGGGTCGCGATGAAGGGCACGACAAGCGCCAGCAGAGCGATGATGATGGACATACGGCGCAACATGGCACTTCTCCAATACGGGCGGCCAGTTCCCCCGGTTGCCACCTCCTCGCTTTTACCATGCGGGAGCCGCCATTGAAAGCGCGATCGCAACCTTTAAGCGGTCTTGCCAGATCGCTCACGGCGCTCGTGGCAGAGCGCGTCCGCCAAGTGGCCATCGGGCTTAGCCGGGTGGCACGGGACGCGGCTTAGGGCGCGGGCATTCGCTGCTGGGGGGAGAGTTATGGTCTGTGGGGAGCGATGCTGGCCGCCACACGCGGCGACGCGTGGTCGGCGCCTGCGCCCTGAAGCGCGTCCGACGGGTGTCCAGCAGGCTGCGGCACGGTATCCACTTGGCTGAGCCTACACGTGGACCGCGGCGAGGGCGCATCGCGCTCCGCGTCGACATCAGTGCGCGTTCCGGGGAGAGGGAGGTGGCGTTTCGCTACGAGCGGGCACGCAGAAACAAGAACGGCACGAACGAGGTTCGTGCCGTTCTGATTTTTCAGATGTGGCGCTCGACCATCATCTTCTTCACTTCAGCGATGGCCTTGGCCGGGTTGAGGCTCTTCGGACACGCCTGAGCGCAGTTCATGATGGTATGGCAGCGATACAACCGGAAGGGATCTTCCAGGTTGTCGAGGCGGGCGCCGGTGCGCTCGTCGCGGCTGTCCTTCAGCCAGCGGGTGGCCTGGAGCAGGGCCGCCGGGCCGAGATAGCGGTCACCGTTCCACCAATAGCTGGGGCAGGAGGTGGAGCAGCAGGCGCACAGAATGCACTCATAAAGGCCGTCGAGCTGCTCGCGGTCTTCCTTGGACTGGCGCCATTCCTTTTCGGGAGCGGCGGTGTCCGTCTGCAGCCAGGGCTCGATGGAGGCGTGCTGCGCATAGAAACGGGTGAGGTCGGGAACGAGATCCTTCACCACCGGCATATGCGGCAGCGGATAGACGTTCACGACGCCCTTCACCAGCACCTCGTCCATGCCCTTGGTGCAGGCGAGGGTGTTGGTGCCACCGATGTTCATGGCGCACGAGCCGCACACACCTTCGCGGCAGGAGCGGCGGAAGGTCAGGGTCGGGTCGATCTTGTTCTTGATGTAGATCAGGCCATCAAGAACCATCGGGCCGCAGTCTTCGCGGTCGACATAATAGGTGTCGATGCGCGGGTTGCGACCGTCATCCGGGTTCCAGCGATAGATGCGGAACTCGGTCAGTTTCTTGGCGCCGGCCGGCTTCGGCCACACCTTGCCCGTCGTGATCTGGGAGTTTTTCGGGAGAGTGAACTCAGCCATGGGACGTCCTGGATCGCTGGAGCGGTGGTCGTTTGAAGCCGGACCGCCCGCAGGAATTCTGGCCATGGCCGCGCGCGTCGCTCACGCCGCGCGCGGTCGAGGAAGTGGCGTCAGTACACGCGCTTGCGCGGCTCAATGTACTGGATGTCGTTGGTCAGCGTGTAGGTGTGCACCGGACGATCGTCCAGCCGCACCGCGCCCGTCTTCGAGTCGAAGTAAGCGAGGGTGTGCTTCATCCAGTTCGCGTCGTCGCGGTCCGGATAATCCTCGCGGGCATGGGCGCCACGGCTTTCCTTGCGGTTGGCCGCGCTTTCCATGGTCACCACCGCCTGGCCGATCAGGTTCTCGAACTCCAGGGTTTCCATGAGATCCGAGTTCCAGATCAGGCCGCGATCGGACACGCCGATGTCGCTCGCGTGATCGAACACTTCATGGATGAGGGTCTTGCCCTCTTCCAGAACCTCGCCGGTGCGGAACACTGCGCAGTTGTTCTGCATCACCTTCTGCATCTTGAGGCGCAGCTCGGCGGTGGGGGTGGACCCCTTCGCGTAGCGGGCGGCGTCAAGGCGCGAGAGCGCGAGCTCGGCGCTGTTTTCCGGCAGGGGGCTATGCTTCTCACCGGGCTTCACCAGCTCGGCGGCCCGCAGGCCGGCCGCGCGGCCGAACACCACAAGGTCGATGAGCGAGTTGGAGCCGAGGCGGTTGGCGCCGTGCACGGACACGCAGGCTGCTTCGCCGATGGCCATCAGGCCGGGCACCACGGTGTCGGGGTCACCCTTGCGCTTGTCCAGCACCTCGCCGAAGTAGTTCGTCGGGATGCCGCCCATGTTGTAGTGCACAGTGGGCAGGATCGGGATCGGCTCGCGGGTCACGTCGACGCCGGCGAAAATCCGGGCGCTCTCCGAGATGCCGGGCAGGCGCTCGTGGAGAATGGCCGGGTCCAGGTGGTCGAGGTGCAGGAAGGCGTGGTCCTTGTTCTTGCCGACGCCGCGGCCTTCGCGGATCTCCATGGTGATGGAGCGCGAAACCACGTCGCGGGACGCAAGGTCCTTCGCCGAAGGGGCATAGCGCTCCATGAAGCGCTCGCCTTCGGAATTGGTGAGGTAGCCACCCTCGCCGCGGGCGCCCTCGGTGATGAGGCAGCCCGAGCCATAGATGCCGGTCGGGTGGAACTGCACGAATTCCATGTCCTGCAGGGGCAGGCCGGCGCGCAGCACCATGCCGCCGCCGTCGCCGGTGCAGGTATGGGCCGAGGTGGCGGAGAAGTAGGCGCGGCCATAGCCACCCGTGGCGAGCACGGTGAGGTGCGCGCGGAAGCGGTGAATGGTGCCGTCATCGAGCTTCAGGGCCACCACGCCGCGGCACTTGCCTTCCTCATCCATGATGAGGTCGATGGCAAAGTATTCGACGAAGAACTCGGCCTTGTGCTTCAGCGCCGCGCCGTAAAGCGTGTGCAGCATGGCGTGGCCGGTGCGGTCGGCGGCGGCGCAGGTGCGCTGGGCGGTGCCCTTGCCGAAGTGCGTGGTCATGCCGCCGAACGGGCGCTGGTAGATCTTGCCGTCCTCGGTGCGGGAGAAGGGCACGCCCCAATGCTCCAGCTCGTAGACGGCGGCCGGCGCGTTACGCACCAGGTATTCGATGGCGTCCTGGTCACCCAGCCAGTCCGACCCCTTGACGGTGTCGTACATGTGCCATTCCCACCGGTCGTCTCCCATGTTGCCGAGGGAGGCGGCGACGCCACCCTGGGCGGCCACGGTGTGAGAACGGGTGGGGAAGACCTTGGTGATGCAGGCGGTGCGCAGGCCGGCTTCAGAGCAGCCCACCACGGCGCGCAGGCCCGCGCCACCGGCACCCACGACCAGCACGTCATAGGTGTGGTCTTCGATGGGATAGGCAGCGCCGAGCTTCGAAGGCGCGGCTGCCTCGTTGGTTGCTGTATCGGCCATGTGTCAGCCTCCCAGGCTGATCTTGAGCACGGCGAAGGCGCCGGCGAGAGCGATCGCGATGGTGAAGAAGGTGTTGGCGATGATGAGCGCCACCTTCAAGCCTTCGGTGTGCACGTAGTCCTCGATCACCACCTGCATGCCAAGGCGCATGTGGACGGTCACCGAGAGGAGGGTGAGCAGAATGATCACCGCCACCAAAGGCTGGCCGAGCACCGCGCGGGTTTCCGCGTAGCTGGCGCCGGCAAGCCGGATGACGATGACGATGAAGGCGATCATCAGCAGCAGGTTGGCAAGGCCAGTGACCCGCTGCAGGAAGAAATGCTCGGTGCCGGTGTGGGAGGCGCCGAGGCCGCGCACGCGACCGAGGGGGGTGCGCATGGGGGTATGGGTGGGGTTGCTCATGTGCGCTGTCCTCAGCCCTTGACCGCGAGACCGATGATCCACAGCACGATGGTGAGGGTCACCGAGCCAGCCAGCGTCGCCTTGGCGAGCAGCATGCGCTCCTGCGGCCCGAAGCCGTGGATGAAGTCCCAGATGAAGTGGCGCACGCCGCCGAGGGCGTGGTGCAGCATCGCCCAGGTGAAGCCGAACAGCACCAGAAGGCCGATGAAGGAACCCGCCAGCCAGCTGTAGGCGGCGAAGGCGGATGGGGTCGACGCCGCAGCGAGCAGCCACCACACGAACAGCACCATGCCGAAATAGAGGCCGATGCCCGTGATGCGGTGCACGATGGACATCACCATCGTGAACAGCGGGCGGTAGATTTGCAGGTGAGGCGAAAGCGGGCGCTCGACGCGCGAAGGACTATCGGCCATGGGCCTCCTCCAAAAATTGACCGATCAGGTATCTCAATCGTGACCAGTTCGCAACGATTCCAAAGCGGAAAGGTTGCGGTTTAATGCTCGGATGGTGGCGGCGGCGCAATTGGCCCTAGGTTGGATTGGGCCTTGGCCGTCGCCATGTTCGGTGTCGCGGTGGGACATGGCCGCCGGGCGGCGATGGGCCGACAGCTTGTCCTTACACCCATATGCGCACCCTTGTATCCCAAAAACGCTTCACTTTTTGTCTCGCATCGCAGCATGCGGACCGGCTCCGCGAGGGAGAGGGGCGGGACGGCCGGCGCGGGTGCGCCGGAGGGCCTCGCTCGCGCCCCTGCTACGCTTCGACGCACCCTGAGCATAGCGCCCGTGAGAGCCCGGTGGGGAAACAAAAACGGCGCCGGAGAGGCTCCGGCGCCGTTTCGTAGTCAGCAGATCCGTCTGGGATCAGAAGCGATAGGTCACACCACCGCCGATCAGCCAGGGGTTCAGGTCGGCGCGGCCGGTGACCGTGGCGCCCGAGCCGGCGACCTGGAGAACGAAGTCGGGTTCCATGAAGATCTTCTTCACGTCGACGTTCACGCCCCAATGCTTGTCGAACATCCAGTCGAAGCCGGCCTGCAGAGCGAAGCCCCAGGCGTCGTTGACGTCGATGGAGGAGAAGGCGGAGTTCTTCACGTCCTGGTTATAGAAGAACGTGTAGTTCACGCCGGCGCCGATATAGGGCTTGAACGGGCCGAAATCGGTGAAGTGATACTGCAGGGTCAGGGTGGGGGGAAGGATCCACACCTTGGCGATGTCATTGAGGCTCGACAGGGAGCCCTGGCCGGTGATCGTGGAGCGGGTGGTGCCCAGGATCAATTCGGCGGCGATGTTCTTCGTGAAGAAGTAGGTGATGTCGAGCTCGGGGATGACCGAGTCGGAGTAGCTGAGGTCGGCGAAGGGGTCGCCGGTGACCACGCCGCCGTTCTCCGGCTTCACCCACAGGGCGCGGATGCGGATCATCCAGGGGCTCAGGGCCTCTTCAACAGCCGGCGCCTTGTAGACGGGCGTCGAGAGATCCGCGGCCACGGCCTTGCCGGCCACCAGTGCGCCGAACGCCGCCGCGAGCGCAACCCCCAAACCGAACTTGTTCATCCCCCAACTCCCGCAGATGTGAATTTTTCGTGAGATAGACATCACGCCGTGGCCACAGAATAGGATTGATTCAGATCAAGTCCATCGTGCTTGTCGGAAGACCTGTGATAATCAGGCCACAGTGCGGCCCCGCGCGCGCCCCATTTCTGGCTGAATGGAGGCGCCTGGACGATTCGGGGGCGCCGTCCCGTTTCCCTTTGGTTTCAAGGATTTTACCTGGCATGGTATCGGTGGTGGTGGGCTTGTTTCGGGCGCTCTGTGGGAGCTGTGGCGGTGGTGTGCGTCGCGCAATTTCACTCGCGGGGTGGTGCGCGAAAGCCACAGTCGTTATGGGCGCCACAATGCTCGCATTGGTATCCCTTGCCGGAGCGGCGCCGAATCGTCAGCAGATTGAGGTGGGCCAGGAGACGCGCACCTATCTCGTGTCCAATCCCGCGGGGGTGGCTGGACCGGCGCCCGTGGTGATCGCGCTGCACGGCGCGATGCAGACGCCGCAGAGCTTTCGCGCCTATTTCGGGCTGGATGCGGCGGCGGCCGCGAACGGCTTCGTGGCCGTGTATCCGCAGGGCGAGGGGAAGGTGTGGAATGACAGCCGCCCGGCCGCCATGCGGTTGAAGGCGGTGCTGCGGCCGGGTGATGACGCCGCGTTCCTGGTAGCCCTGGTGGCGAAGCTGGTGGCGGATGGGGTGGCGGATCCGGCCCGCATTTACCTGACGGGCATCTCCAATGGCGGCTTCATGGTGGAGCGCATGGCCTGCGAGCATGCGGACCTGTTCGCGGCCTATTCGGTGATCATGGCCACAACCCCGGCCAATGCGCGGGAGGAGTGCCGGCCGGCGCGACCGGTGCCGATGCTTTTCATCCACGGCACGGCCGACACGGTCATCACCTATAACGGGTTCTGGACGCCCATGGGCGCGACCCTTTCCGCGCCCGACAGCGCGGCCTTCTTCGCGCGGCTCAATGGCTGCGGGGCTCCGGTCAAGCGCGCATTGCCGGATGTCGATCCGCTCGACGGCACGACGGTGACGGAGCGCACCTGGCAGGGCTGCCGCGATGGCGCCACCGTGACGCTGCTGAGCGTGGAAGGGGGCGGCCACCAGTCGCCGGCTCGGGTGGAGACGCGGCCGGATCTGGCCACGCCATTCCTGGGCCTGCGCAACCACGACATCGACGCGGGCGAGGAGGTGTGGCGCTTCATGTCGGCTTACACCCTCGCCCCGGCGCTGCCGGAACAGGGCATGGGGGCGGCCCCGCCCGCCGCCGCGCCGCGCAAGCCCAAGCGGGCCGCGGCTTCGCCGGAGAGCGGGGCGGAGCGTCAGCGCGGGATCAGCACCCAGTAGTCGAGATCGAGGATCACGCTCGGGTCGTACTCGTCGCCGGTCTTGTACGGGAAGTCGGCGGTGGGGCGATCCTTGGTGGCCACGGTGCGCACGCGCAGGGCGCCCACATCCTCGCGCCCCGGCAAGGGTTGGGCGTCGAGGATTTCGCTCCAGGCGTGCACGGTGAGGCCGGCGAACAGCGGCGCCACGTGGCGTCCGCCATTGATGGCGGCCACATGGAAGGCATTGGCCAGGCCGTTGAACGACAGGGACCGCGCCAGCGAGATGACGTGACCGCCATAGATGAGGCGGCGGCCGAAGCGGCCCTGGCCCTCGGTGAACTGGTTGAAATGCACCTTTGCCGTGTTCTGGTAGAGGCGGGTGGCCAGCATGTGCTCGGCCTCTTCCACCGTCATGCCGTCCACATGATCGATGCGCTCGCCCACCTCATAGTCGCCGAAGCGGGCCTTGCTGCCGGAAAGGTCGTCATTCCAGCCTTCGAGATCCAGCACCGGCACCGCGCTGCCGAGGGCGTCGGGCGCCAGGGCGGAGGGCAGCTTGGGCACCACGGGCTCGGGCGCGGGGGAGGCGGGATCGGCCTTGCGCACCATCACCCAGCGCACATAGTCGAGTACTTCCACACCGTCCTGGTTGAAGCCGGTGGAGCGCACATAGACCACGCCGCTCTGCTTGTTGGAGTTTTCCTTGAGGCCGATGACCTCGGAGACGGCGGTCAGGGTGTCGCCCGGATACACCGGAGCGAGGAAGCGCCCGCCCGCATAGCCCAGATTAGCCACGGCATTGAGCGAGATGTCGGGCACGGTCTTGCCGAACACCACATGGAAGGTGAGCAGATCGTCCACCGGCGCGCGGGCATAGCCGATATCCTGGGCGAAGCTGTCGGCCGACTGCACCGCGAAGCGCGTCCCGTAAAGGGCGCTGTAGAGGCTCACATCGCCCACGGTCACGGTGCGCGGCGTGGCGTGGCGGATCACCTGGCCGACTTTGAAATCCTCGAAGTAATTGCCCTTGTTGGTCTTGCTCATCATGCTCCCCCAGGGGTGGTGGCGCATGTTGGCAGACGGGGCGGGAGGCTGGCAACCGCGCCGAATGCCGCCACGGCGGATCCGCGCGCTCGTCCTCAGCATTCGCCCTGGGCATACGGCCGGTGGTGTCTCAGCGCGCTCTGGGTGCTTGACGAACGGCCCCGCGGCGGTCCTGATGCCGGCCACCAACGGAGGACATGCGGTGTCGGGATCGGCGAGCCAGAAACTGTCGTTCCAGGCCATGATTTTCACGGCCTGCCTGTTTCCCTTCTACATCCTGGCGGCGACGCTCACCAATTCCTCGGCCATCCTGTCGGATCTTTTGGCCACGTCCTTCGATCTTACGGCGCTCACGGCCTGCTGGTTGGTGCTGCGCATCGCCCACAAGGCCAATACGGGCAAATACGCCTATGGCCTGGGCAAGCTCGAAAACCTCGCCGAGCTCATGATCGCTCTGCTGCAGAGCGCGCTCGTCATCATCGCCGGCACGCAGGCCGTGTCTCGCATCATCCATCCCGAGGGGGTGAGCGGGGCGGAATTCGGCCTCTTTGTCACGGCGGCGGCGGTCGCGGGCAATGTGGTGCTGAACCGAAAGGCGCTGCGGCTGGCGCAGGAAACCAAGTCGCCGGTGCTGGCGGCCCAGGCGCGGGTGCACCTGGTTTCGGCCATTTCCTCGGGCGCGGTGTTCATCGTCACCGTCATCACCTCGCTCTTCAACGATATCTACTGGATCTACTATCTCGATCCCATGGCATCGTTCGTGGTGATCGGCTTCATGGTCTACAACATCTTGGCCATGCTCACCAATTCGGTGGGCTCCCTGCTCGATCAGGCGATCGGCGAGGCGGGCCAGCTGCGCATCCTGAAGGTGCTCACCTCCCATTTCGACGATTTCTCGGAGCTGGGGGACATTCGCACCCGGCAGTTCGGCGGCAAGATGTTCGTCGAGCTGCATCTGGGTTTCGACGATGCCTGGACCGTGGGCGAGACGCGCGCCGTGGTGGCCCGCCTGATGGCGGCGGTGAAGGCCTCCTTCCTGGAGGCGGGCGACGAGGTGGAAGTGGCCGTGGTGCTGATGCCGGGGCCGGCTACGGCTTGAGAACAGCTGAGGGCAGGTCGGGGCGCGGGCCATTTGGCGCGCCCCCCTTGGCGAGGCAGGCAAGCGCCCTTTTGGGGGCGCCCCGGGCAGGCAAGCGCCCTCTGGGGGGCGCCGCCGAGGCCGGTGTCAGTAGTCGGAGAGCTTCACGTCCTCGCTCCACTCGCCGGGAACTTCCTTCACGATGGCCTGGCCGCAGATCACGCGGCCCTTCTGCTGATCGAAGGTGAGGGTGGGCGCGCCATGGAGCTGCCAGCCCTTGTTGAGGGCCGCCGTGACGCGATTGCAGAAGGACGTGTCGTCGGGTCCGGTGAGGTAGCGATAGAGCTTCATGGGCACTGCCGGGGTTGGCGTGGAGGGGATGCCGGGTCAGGCCGGCGGGATGAGGCCGAGCCGCGCGCCCGCCTCGCGGGCCACGGCCTCGCGGCGGGCCTGAAAGGCGGCCGTGCGTGCGCGCACCTCGGCCACGAGGCGGGGCGCGGTGCCCGCCGGTGGAAAGGGCGGCGCGGGGTCGTATTCCATGGCGAGGGCGATGCGCCGCGCCTCGTCTTCCCCCGCGATCTGCCCGGCGAGCGTCAGCGCGAAATCGATGCCGGAGGTGACTCCGGCGCCGGTGATGCGGTTCCGGTCGACAACCACCCGCTCGGCCACCGGCTCTGCGCCCAGCAGCGCAAGCTGGGGCAGGGAGAGCCAGTGGCAGGTGGCGCGGTAGCCCTTCAGCAGTCCCGCCGCGCCCAGCAGCAGCGAGCCGGTGCACACGGAGGTGATGAAACGCGCGCCCTGCGCCATGCGGCGCAGGAAATCGAGCGCCTCGACATCCTCCATCAGATCAAGCTGGCCGGGGCCGCCGGGCACGAACAGCAGGTCGCACTCCGACAGCCCGCCGAACGCCACGGTGGGCATGATCCTGAGGCCGGAGGCATCCTCCACCGGCTTGCGCCATTTCTTCCACGCCAGCTCGATCTTCACCCCTTCGAGGCGGCTCAGCACCTCGAACGGGCCGGTGAGATCGAGCTGCGTCATGCGCGGATAGACGACCATGACCACACGCAGCGTCATGGCCCTCAGCCCCGCGCGGCGATGGCGTCGGCCACGGCGACGGTGCGCTTGGCCATCTCTGCGTGCAGCAGCTCCACCATGCGGCCGTCCAGGGTGATGACGCCCTTGCCCGCATTCTCCGGCAGCGCGAACGCGGCGATGATGGCGCGGGCGCGGGCCACCTCTGCCTCTGGCGGTGAGAAGGCGCGGTTGCAGGGCTCGATCTGGCTCGGGTGAATGAGCGTCTTGCCGTCCATGCCGAACGATACGCCCTGGGCGCATTCGGCATCAAAGCCTTCGGTGTCCTGGTAGGCGTTCCACACGCCGTCGAGCACTTCCACGCCATAAGCCCGGGCGGCGGCCACCACCAGCGTCAGCCACGCCACCATGGGCGCGCGGCCGGGCACCAAGGCGGCGCGGGTTTCCTTGGCAAGGTCGTTGGTGCCGAGCACGAACACCGCGAGGCGGGTTACGGGATCCTTGGCGCAGGCGGCGATGGCCTTGATGTCCAGGATGGCGAGGGGGGTCTCGATCATGGCCCAGACCCGCGTGGTCTGCGGCACGCCGAGCGCCTCCAGCCGGCGGCCGACGGTCATGAGCTGCTCGACGCTCTGCACCTTGGGCACCAGGATGGCATCGGGCGCGGCGCTGGCGGCGGCATCGAGATCGTCCGAGCCCCACGGGGTGTCGAGGCCGTTGATGCGGATCACCACCTCGCGGGGTCCGAATCCGCCTGCCTTCACGGTTTCGACGATTCGGCCGCGGGCCTCCACCTTGGCGTCGGGGGCCACCGCGTCCTCGAGATCGAGAATCACGGCGTCGGCCGGCAGGGTGCGCGCCTTCTCCAGGGCGCGGGCATTGGAGCCCGGCATATAGAGAACGCTGCGGCGCGGGCGAATGGTCATGGATGAGCTCCCAGTTGAACGCAGTGCGAACTTAAGGCGTCGCGCCCGCGGCGGGAAGCGTCCTGCGGTGCGCAGTTCCGGGTCTCAAGCGTACGCCCAAAGCGGGCGCGCACAGCGCGCAGTCCATCGTGGCACCGGGAGCCCGAGGGCCGCCGGCGGGGGAGGTCGCGCCATCGGGCCGCGGGTATGTGATCTGGCAATGCGCGATCTCTCGCGCTGCGGCATCGCGGCGTCAGCCTGCGTCCCCGGGGGCAGGGACGTGTTCGCCCACGCGAACTGCCCCGGCGCGCAAGGTCGCCTGCCGCGTCCGTTGCGTCGGCCGCTCGTGGCCCATTGCTTCGCCCCTGGGTCCGAACACGACATGGTTGCCGGCGGTGAGGCGCGCGACGTGGCCCGAGGAAAGGTGGCTGCGTCGGGCCACAGGGGCACTCAGCGGGGAAGATGGAACCTGCCGCGAGCGCTGCCCGAGCTCCCGAAACGCCGCCCTTACCCTCCTGCCGCGACGCGGAAAAATACAGAGCACGGAGATCGCGCTCCTGCGCGACGGGCGCCGGAAAGGGCGCGCGGTGCGCGGCAAGTTACGGGCGGGATCTCGTCCGGCCAGCACCGAGAAAACGCCGCTGCTGATACCGGCGGCTGGCAGGCGCCACGCCCGGAGGGAAGTGGCGCGGGTTCCCGTTCGGCGGGAGGCCGCAGCTGCAGCACGCGCCAAACGCACGCCGGAAGGGGGGCGTCCGTTGGCGGGGCTATTTCTGCACTGGTGCCGGCAGCTCGGCGGAAGGGGGCGGCCAGGAGAAGTCGTCCGCGCGGCCGCGGACGGCGGGCGGGGAGATGCCGTCCTTCAGCGCGCGTGCCCCGCTTGGAACAGGGGCCGTGGACTGGGCCGCCACAGGCAGCGGCTTTGCGTCCGCCCTGGCCGGAGCACCGGCGAGGCTCAGCGCCGGCTGCGCATTGTCGGGCGAGGCACTGGGCTTGGCGGGATCCTCCAGAAGGCGATTGAGGTCCTTCTGAACGAAGAATGCCAACTTGCGCCCCCCTGCCCGCGTGAAGCGCACGCCATCATTGAGGCGCAGGCGCCGCCGCTGGCCGTCCACCGCGGGGCCGGTGACCAGATACTTGCCATCTTCTTCCACGAACCCGTCCCAGACGCTGACGAAGGGCAGGCCCGCACGGGCGGCGCGCGCGCGCAGGATTTCATTCAGCCGCTCGTAATCGGCGGAAACGCTGGAATTGGCCACGGGGGCGATGCCGACGACGATCACGCGGCCGGCCTTATCGCGCAGGAACGCAAGAACCTCATCCACGCGGCGGCTATAGAGCTCGATCCAGCGGTCGGTCAGCGGCTCCAGCAGGAGCTCCCCGTCCTTGATGGGCTTCAGGTCCTCCGCCCCCAGAGCGAGGACGGTGACATTGGGGCGTCCGTTGGCGATGGCGGGGGGAGCCTTGGCGATCCAATCCACGGGGGTGGACAGGAAGCCGCTGTCGTCCACCGTGTATTCAACGATGGCGAGCCGGCCGCGATCGGGCACATAGGCATCGGCGAGGCCCTGCGCGAGCTGACCGCCCATGCGGTCGCCGAGCACGAGGGCGAATTGGCTGGGCGGCTGGCGCTTGTTCTGGGTTGCGGCGTCCGCGCTCGCATAGACGGTGCCTTCAGGCTCCGGCGGCGGCTCGCGCTTTTTCGGAGCAGCCGGGGCCTGCGGAACCGGCTCCACCTGCCGCTGCTGCGGCCCAAAGCCGGGCCACCACCCATTATTGCGGTTGTTCCGCGGGGCCTGGGGCACGGGCGCCGGCGGGCGCAGGAAGAAGAAAAGGTCGGGCTGAGCCCGTGCCGGCGCCGGCACAATGACCAGCCCAAGGGCGACGGCAAAAAGGGCAAGCAGGTGGGGCAGCAGGCCTCGGGCAGACATGCGGCGAGCCAGCCTAGACCCGCCTTCAAGCAGGGCTGGGAACGGGGCAAAGGAAAGGGCAGCAACCATCCGCATGTATCAGGTGTCGCTCAGGCTGGCGGCGATTTCAAGGAGTAGCGCGCGTGCGGATGCGCCCTTGAAACGAACAAAGCCGCCCGGGATGCGGGCGGCTTTGAGATGCGTGACTGAAACAGGTGACGGCTGCGCTGCCATCAGTTGAGCTTGGACTTGACCTCTGACAGCGCGTTGGTCACCAGCCGCTCGGCGGCGGCGCCCTTGGCTGCAGCGCTCAGCAAGCCTTCGGCTGCGCGGCTGGCGGTGTCCGCGGCGATGGCCCGAACATCGGCAATGGCCTGCTTCTCGGCCTGGGCGATCTTTTCTTCCGCCATCTTGGTGCGGCGGGAAACGAAGTCCTCAAGCTTGGTCTTGGCCTCTGCGGCGAGACGCTCGGCTTCCGCCTTGGCGGCGGTGACGATCGATTCGGCTTCGGCCTCGGCCTCGCGCTGCTTGCGCTTGAACTCGGCCACGAGCTTCTGCGCCTCTTCCTTCAGCCGGCGGGCTTCCTCGAGCTCCGCTGCGATGCGGGCACCGCGCTTGTCGAGAGCCGCGGTAAGCGAACGATGCGCGCCCGCATAGATCAGGATGCCCACGAACACCAGGAAGGCGATGGCGACCCAGAGTTCCGCCAGTTCCATCTCGTGCATGTCACGGTCCTCAAAATGGTCGGAACCTGGCTGTCGCGCCCTTCGGCGGCGGTCCCCCGATTCTCACACCTGGGTTCTTTAGTGTCTCACCTTCCTCCGCCTGCCGAGACGAAATGTGCGCGGCGCGAAGGAAGGCGTCGTTGGTACGCGATGCGTTTGCCATTTGGCATCCGCGTTACTCCGAAACGAAAGCCGATCGGAGCGGTAATTCAGCCGGCGACGGTCAGGCGGCGGTCCGCGCGGCAAGCGCGGAATCAACAGCCTTCTCAACGTCAGCACGCGGAGCGGAGCTGCCGATGAGCGTGGACACGATGGTGTCCGCAGTGTCGACGGCGATGCCGCGGACGTGGCTCATGGCGTCGGTCTTGGTGGTGGCGATGCGCTGTTCCGCGGCGACCAGCTTGGCAGCGAGGTCGGCTTCGAGCGCCTTGCGATTAGCATCCGAATCAGCCGCAAGCCGATTACGGGTTTCCCCGGCGATGGCATTGGCCTTGGCGCGCGCCTCGGTCAGAGCCTTCTCGTAGGCGGTCTGCGCGGCGTGGCTCTCGGCCTTGTGCTTGTTGGCTTCCTCGAGATCGTCGGCGATGCGGTCGTGACGCTCTTCAAGGATGCGGCCGATGCGCGGCAGGGTCACGCGGCTCATCAGCAGATAGAGAATGCCGAAGGTGATCGCCAGCCAGAGAAGCTGGGACGGAAAGGTCGTGGCATCGAACGGGGGAAACTTCACCGCGTGCGCGTCCACGGGATTGTGCTCGGCCGCGCCGTTGGCATGCTCGCCAGCGGCGGCGTGGCCGGAAACGGGCTTGGCGGGCGCCGCCGCCTTGTCCGCCGGGGCCGCGGTTTCAGCATGCGCGACCTGCGGAGCAAGGGCGAGGGGGGCGGCCATGAGGCACGCACCGGTCATCGCCACCGCGACAGTCAACTTCCACGTCTTCATCATGGCTGGCCCGCCTGACTTGAACTTGTGCCAAAAGCCCCGCGCGATGGCGCGAGGCTCTTTTTCAGCAAACCTCGATCAGGCCACGAAGAGCAGAACGAGGGCCACGACCAGCGAGAAGATGCCGAGACCTTCCGCGAGGGCCGCGCCGATGAAGGCGCGAGCGAACTGGCCATCGGCGGCCGACGGGTTGCGCAGCGCACCCGAGAGGAAGTTGCCGAAGATGTTACCGACGCCGACGCCGGCGAGACCCATGCCGAGGCAGGCGAGGCCGGCACCGACGAACTTTCCAGCTTCCGCTTCCATTGGACTGCTCCTTGAGAACCTGTTGGATTAACGAAACGGGTGGGAACTTGCTCGCGAACGCTTACGCGACCCCGGTCAGTGACCGGGGTGGATGGCGTCGTTGAGGTAGATTGAGGTGAGCACCGCGAACACGTAGGCCTGCAGCACAGCCACCAGCAGCTCGAGCGCGGTGAGCGCCACGATCATGAAGAAGGGCAGCGTGGCGCCGAACCAGCCCACGACACCCGCCGAAGCAAGGCCCACCACGAAGAAGGCGAAGACCTTGAGCGCGATGTGGCCCGCCAGCATGTTCGCGAAAAGACGAAGCGAGAGGCTGATGGGCCGCGACAGGAAGGACACCACCTCGATCACCACCAGGAACGGCAGCAGGAAGGCCGGCACGCCCGAGGGCACGAACAGGTGGAGGAAGTGGGTGCCGTGCTTGAAGAAGCCGTAGACGATCACGGTGCCGATCACCAGCAGCGCCAGAGCGGCGGTGACGATGAGGTGGGCGGTGACGGTGAAGGTGTAGGGGATGAGCCCCACCAGATTGGCCACCAGCACGAAGGTGAAGAGCGTGAACACGAAGGGGAAGAACACCATCCCCTGGCTGCCCGCCGAATCACGAACCATCTTGGCGATGAATTCGTAGCTCATCTCCGCCACCGACTGCGCCCGGCCCGGCACCAGGGTGCGGCCACGGGTGGCATAGGTGAGGAAGAAGAAGATGATGGCCACGATGCCGAACATGAACACGGCGGCGTTGGTGAAAGAGAACTGCACGCCGCTGATGTTCAGCAGGTCCACAAAGCGCTTGATCTCGAACTGATGGATCGGATCGACGGTCATCCGAACGCGCCCCCTGCCACGCGGCGCGAGCGCCGCAATTTTAAGACAAGCGGCGCGAGCGCCGCAATTCCAAGCCACGCGGCGCGAGCGCCGCAATTTCAACTCCACGACGTGTCCGCCGTGGCCGATACCCGGCGGCCGAAGCCGCCTTCAAGAACGCTGCGGCCGGGGCCGCCTTAAAAACCCGCCGGCGGCCGCGACCGCCTACCGTTCCCCCTGGATCCGAGCCGCCGCAACGGGCGCATCAGGACTTCGGGCGGTGGCGCGAGGGGCCTTCGCCCGCCGCGCGCATCATGTTCAGCACCCCGGCGCCGAAGCCGATCAGGGTGAAGACGATCAGTCCCCAGGGGGCGATCGCCAAAAACGTGTCGATCCCGTAGCCGATGGCCGCTCCCACCAGCACACCCGACACAAATTCCGCGCCCAGGCGGAAAGCGAGAGCCACGCCCGAGCGGGATGAGGTGTCGCTGGCGCCCTTGGGCGCAGGGACTTCCCGCTTCGAGCGCGCCTGGCTCAACGAAGTGTCGAGCTGCTCCAGCCGCGCGCCGAGCTCGGAATCGTCGGAACCGGGCGCCTGCGACTTGCCAGCGGCCCGGTGGCGCTCTCCAGAGGGAGAATGTTCAGGCTCAGACATGGCGCAAACCTCGGCTCCGGGGCGAAGCGGACGCTCCACCCCTCGAAACCGGGCCGCACCATAGTTGTGTCAAAATTGGGTGTCAAGGCACACGCAAAGTGACTTAAGTCTATGAAAATACGAATTAAAAATAAGGCTGCGACAACGTGGAATGCCCCTTTTTGCGCGCTGTGCGACGTCGCGGCAACAGGGGGGTAGGCGGGCACGCTGCCTGTTTGGTGTGCCGCAAGGGACTTTGCGCGGTGCGCGGGTGTGGTTTGCGCGGCGTTTCAGCTCGCTTCGCGCAGGCGTTCGGCGCTCTGGAGATCCACCGAAACCAAGCGGGAGATGCCGCGCTCGGCCATGGTGACGCCAAACAGGCGATTCTGGTGCGCCATGGTGATGGGGTTGTGGGTGATGGTGAGGAAGCGCGTGTCGGTGCGGCGCGTCATTTCCTCAAGCAGGGTGCAGAAGCGCTCCACATTGGCGTCGTCCAGGGGCGCGTCCACCTCGTCCAGCACGCAGATGGGCGCCGGATTGGTGAGAAAGACGGCGAAGATGAGCGCCATGGCGGTCAGCGCCTGTTCGCCGCCGGAGAGCAAGGAGAGCGTCTGGGGCTTCTTGCCGGGCGGGCGGGCGATGATGTCGAGGCCGGCTTCCAGGGGGTCCTCGGCGTCGGTCAGCACAAGGTCGGCCTCGCCGCCGCCGAACAGGGTGTCGAACAGCGATTTGAAATGGGCGTTCACCACGGTGAATGACGCCTGAAGCCGTTCGCGGGCCTCGCGGTTGAGGCTCTGTATGGCGCCGCGCAGGCGCTTGATGGCCTCGATCAAGTCGTCGCGCTCGGTGGTGAGGGAGGTGTGGCGGGCCTCCGCTTCCTCCAGCTCCAGGTCGGCGCGCAGGTTCACGGCACCCAGGCGGTCGCGGTCGCGCTTGGCCCGCTCCAGAATCGCCTCGATGGGACCAGGGTCGGGAAGATTTTGGTCATCGGTGATGCCGGCCTGGGTGCGGGCCACGTCCGGCGGGCCTTCCAGGGCCTCGAAAATCTCACGTTCCATATCGTCGCGGCGCTGGCGGGCGGCGTCCAGCCGGGCTTCGGCGCGGGCGGCTTCCGCGCGCGACTGGGACATGGCCTCCAGCGCGTCGCGGGCGGCCTTTTCGGCGGCGGCCAAGGCGGCCTCTCCCTCCGCCAGCCGGTCGGCGGCGGCGCGGCGGGCGGCTTCGGCTTCCTCGAGGCCAGTCATCAGGGCGCGGCGCTGGCGGATGATTTCCGAGGGGGCGTCCTCGATCTCCGCCAGTTCGGTGTGGGCCTCTTCGGCCCGGGTCTCGATGGCGGCGAGGCGCTCGCCCGCGCCCCCGGCGCGCTGTTGCCAGGAGCGGCGCTCGCCGGCAATGGCCTCCAGGCGCTTCATGCGGGCAGCACTGTCGCGGCGCACTGCGTCGGCGGCGGCGCGGGCCTCGGCCAAGGCGGCGCGGCGCTCGCCGGCCTCTGCGCGGGCGCGCGCCAGCTCGGCTTCCAGAACCTGGGGCATGTCGAGGGCGGCAAGCTCCCCCTGCACGTCCTCCATCTGCGCCTCGGCCTCCTCGCGCACGGCGGCAAGGCGGGCGCGGGCTTCGGCGATGGCGGCGAGGCGGGCCATGTGCTGGGCGGCCTTGCGCTCGGCGGCCTCCAGAACCGCGCGGGCGGTCTCGGCGGCGCGCTGGGCGGTGCGGCGGGCCTCGCGCGCCTGGGTCTCGGCGGCGGCGGCCAGGCGCAGCTCACCTTCACGGTCCGCGAGGCTCGCGCGGATCTCCTCCGCGGCCTCGTGGGCGGCGGCGGCCTCCTGCTCGATGTCGGCGAGGCGGTTGCGCTCGGCCAGGCGCCGGGCGGCGGCGGTGGGCGCATCGGCGGCGGCCACCATGCCGTCCCACCGCCACAGGTCGCCGGCGCGGGAGACAAGGCGCTGTCCCGGCTTCAGCAGAACGGCCAGGCGCGGCCCCTCGGCCGGCTCCACAATGCCCACCTGGGCTAGGCGCCGGGCCAAAGCGGGAGCCCCGGTCACGTGCCGCGACAGGGGCGTGGCTCCCTGCGGCAGCGGCGGGTCCGCCGGGTCCATCTCCACGCCAGCCCAGCGGGCGGGGGCCTCCGGCGCCACCGGCAGGTCGAGGTCATCGCCCAAGGCGGCGCCGAGGGCGGTCTCATACCCCTTGGCGACGGACAGCAGGTCGACCACGGGCGGAAAGCGGTGATCGGTGGACTGCAGCAGCTTGGCCAGGGTGCGGGCTTCCGCGTCCAGCCGGCCGAAGCGCTTTTCCGCCTCGTTCACCGCCGGGCGCAGCTCCTCCACCGCGCGGCGGGCAGCGGTGTGGGCGGCCTCGGCGGCCAGGGTCGTTTCCTCGGCCTCGGCCAGGCTCTCGCGGGCGATTTCCGCATTGAGGCGGATGTCGTCCAAGGCGGCGGTGCCAGCCTCGCGGTTCAGCCGGCCTTCCTCCGCCTCCACCGAGGCACGCTCGGCGGCATTGCGCAGCAGCCGGTCACGGATCTCCTTGGCGGTCTGCTCCAGGCTGGCGCGGCGGGCGCCGAGATCGGCAAAATGGGTGGTCTTTTCCTGGAGGAGCTGCTCGGCCTCCTCCAGCAGGGCGGCGGCTTCCTCCTGCCGGTCGGCGGCCAGCGCCGAGAGCTCGGCGGCCTCTTCCTGCTCGGCCAGCAGGGTTTCCGCCTCCAGGTCCAGGCGCTCCAGCACCCCTTCGGCATCGGCGGACAGGGATTTTTCGCGCTCCAGGTCCTGGGCGAGCTGAACCAGGCGCCGTTCCAGCTCCTGCCGGCGGGCGGCAAGGCGCGCTTCCTCCTTGTCCAGCGCCTCGCGGGCGTGGGTCAGGCGCTGCAGGGCGGCGGCGGCTTCGGCCTCGTTCTGGCGCAATGGCGGCAGCGCATGGGCGGCGAGGGCCTGAAGCCGGGCGGATTCCGATTGCACGCGCGTCAGCTCGGCCCCGTCGCGCTGGGAGGCGGAAAGCGCCCGCTCGGCCTCGGCCAAAGCGGTTGTCACCTCGCGCCAGCGCAGCCACATCAAGGTGGCCTCGCATTGGCGGATCTCCGCCGCCAGGGCCTTGTAACGCTGGGTCTGGCGCGACTGGCGGCGCAGGCTGTCCACCTGGGACGCCATCTGGGTGATGACGTCCTCGACGCGGGCGAGGTTCTGCTCGGCGCCCTTCAGGCGGTTTTCCGCTTCGTGCCGGCGGGCATGGAGGCCGGCGACGCCGGCGGCCTCCTCCAGGATGCGGCGGCGGGCATTGGGCTTGGCGCCCACGATCTCGCCGATCTGCCCCTGCCGCACCAAAGCCGGTGAGCGGGCGCCGGTGGAGGCATCGGCGAACAACAGATGCACGTCGCGGGCGCGCACGTCCCGCCCATTGATGCGATAGGCCGAGCCGGATCCGCGCTCGATGCGGCGCGCCACCTCCAGCTCGTCCCACTCATTGAAGGCGGCGGGGGCGGTGCGGTCCGAATTGTCGAGCTGCAGCGCCACCTCGGCCATGTTGCGCGCCGGCCGGCCGGTGGTGCCGGAGAAGATCACGTCGTCCATGTCCTGGGCGCGCATGGCCTTGTGGGAGCTCTCGCCCATCACCCAGCGCAGCGCTTCAACCAGGTTCGACTTGCCACACCCGTTCGGGCCCACCACGCCTGTCAGGCCGGGCTCGATGACGAGTTCGGTGGGCTCGACGAAGGTCTTGAAGCCCACAAGTCGCAGGCGGTTGAACTTCATGGGGGCCGGAGGCGGTCCGATGCAACGGGGTGGAGCCGGAATGCTGCTTCCGGCGTCAATCCCTCAAAAAGGATCTCG
The DNA here is from genome assembly GCF_021401125.1 of Xanthobacter sp. NM-59. Classification (GTDB taxonomy): domain Bacteria; phylum Pseudomonadota; class Alphaproteobacteria; order Rhizobiales; family Xanthobacteraceae; genus Xanthobacter. The sequence continues at coordinate 335,155 of NZ_JACBFQ010000003.1, read as the reverse complement.
GCAAGAGGTGTGCCAGCGCTTTCGCGCCGCGTCAAACAGGGAGCGGACCAAGCCGCGCTCCGGTTTGCGGCGGGGCGCTTTTCGCGGGTGATGCGGGCGGGCGCGATCAATGCTTGACGCCTTGCGCGACGGTCGGTAATTTCGCGCAACTTTTGAAAGGGCCTGCGTGACCATGCGCAACATCGTTATTCTTCTCGTATCCGGGGGCGCCACGATCGGTCCAGCCTGAGAAGGCTGTTTCGAACGGACGTGGCGCGTGACGAGGGGCCCTTGGGGCCCCTTCGTCGTTTCTGAACCGCCGCGTTCCTTCGGTTCGCGGCTCGGTCGGCGCGGAGCCTGAACGATTTCAGCCCGCGCGGCCATCGATGCCGAGGCGGGATGCGTTCGCATCCTGGTGCCTCGATCCGATGCGATGACAGCCAGATTTGCGGCGCCTCCGCGCCAGGGAGTTCCAACGCCATGACCACTGCGACCGCCTCCGCGGCCACCGCCACCCCCACCGGCACCAAGATGACCGGCGCCGAAATGGTCATCAAGGCCTTCGCCGACCAGGGCGTGGCGCATATTTTCGGCTATCCGGGCGGCGCCGTTCTGCCCATCTATGACGCGCTGTTCCTTCAGGACCAGATCGAGCACATCCTGGTGCGGCACGAGCAGGCGGCCGTGCATGCGGCGGAAGGCTATGCCCGCTCCTCGGGCAAGGTGGGCGTCGTGCTCGTCACCTCCGGCCCCGGCGCTACCAATGCGGTGACCGGCCTTGCCGACGCGCTGATGGATTCCATCCCGATCGTCTGCATTTCCGGGCAGGTGGCCACTCACCTCATCGGCAATGACGCCTTCCAGGAGTGCGACACGGTCGGCATCACCCGGCCCTGCACCAAGCACAATTACCTCGTCCGCGACGTGAACGACCTCGCGCGCGTGCTGCACGAGGCTTTCTACGTGGCGCAGAACGGGCGCCCGGGCCCGGTGGTTGTCGACATTCCCAAGGATGTGCAGTTCGCCACCGGCACCTATGTCGGCCGCGAGAACATCCAGCACAAGACCTACCGTCCGAAGCTGGAGGCCGAGGACGCGCAGATCAATGCGGCGGTGGAGATGATCGCCTCCGCCAAGAAGCCCATCTTCTACACCGGCGGCGGCGTCATCAATTCCGGCCCGGAGGCGAGCCGCCTGCTGCGCGCCTTCGCCCGCGAGACCGGCGTGCCGGTGACCTCCACCCTCATGGGCCTCGGCGCCTTCCCGGCGTCCGACCCGCAGTGGCTGGGCATGCTGGGCATGCACGGCACCTATGAGGCCAATCTCGCCATGCATGATTGCGATGTCATGGTGTGCATCGGCGCGCGCTTCGACGACCGCATCACCGGGCGGCTGGATGCGTTCGCGCCCCATTCCAAGAAGATCCACATCGACATCGACCCGTCCTCCATCAACAAGAACGTGAAGGTGGACCTGCCCATCGTCGGCGACGTGGCCAGGGTGCTCGGCGCCATGAGCCGCGCCTGGGCGGCCAAGGGTCTTTCGACCGACAAGGCGGCGCTGACGGCGTGGTGGGCGCAGATCGACCGCTGGCGTTCGCGCCAGTGCCTCGCCTACCGGGCCTCCGACACCATCATCAAGCCGCAATACGCCATTGAGCGGCTCTACAATGCGGTGAAGGACAAGGACGTCTACATCACCACCGAGGTGGGCCAGCACCAGATGTGGGCGGCGCAGTTCTGCCACTTCGAGGAGCCGAACCGCTGGCTGACCTCCGGCGGCCTCGGCACCATGGGCTATGGCCTGCCAGCCGCCATCGGCGCGCAGAAGGCCCATCCCGGCGCGCTGGTGGTGGACATTGCGGGCGAAGCCTCGATCCAGATGAACATGCAGGAAATGTCCACCGCCATGCAGTTCGACCTGCCGGTGAAGGTGTTCATTCTGAACAACAAGTATATGGGCATGGTGCGCCAGTGGCAGGAGCTGCTCCATGGCGGGCGCTACTCCCACTCCTATTCGGAGGCGCTGCCCGATTTCGTGAAGCTGGCGGACGCCTTCGGCGGCGTCGGCATCCGCTGCGACAAGCCGGCCGACCTCGACGCGGCCATTCAGGAGATGATCTCGGTGAAGCGGCCGGTGATTTTCGACTGCATCGTGGACCAGCAGGAAAACTGCTTCCCCATGATCCCCTCGGGCCGCGCCCATAACGAGATGATCCTCGGCGACATGGCCGTGGATCTCGACGAAGCCATCACCGACGAAGGCAAGATGCTGGTGTGACCGGGGCTTCCCGGTCCTCTCGTCCCGCCATTCCGGCCCTCCCCCCGTGCGGGGGAGGGGTTCCCGCCGACCCCATCTTTCGAGCCATCCATGCCTGAAGCTCAAGAGCGCATCGAGCGCCATACCCTCTCGGTCCTGGTGGACAACGAGCCGGGCGTGCTCGCGCGCGTCATCGGCCTGTTTTCCGGCCGCGGCTACAATATCGACAGCCTCACCGTGTCCGAGGTGAGCGCGGAGAGCCATCTTTCGCGCATCACCATCGTCACCACCGGCACGCCCATGGTGATCGAGCAGATCCGCAACCAGCTGGACCGGCTGGTGCCCGTGCACCGGGTGCAGGACCTCACCGTTGAGGGCCATTACCTGGAGCGCGAGCTGGCCATGGTGAAGGTGCGCGGCACCGGCGAAGCCCGCTCGGAGGCGCTGCGCCTGGCGGAAGCCTTCCGCGCCCGCGTCATCGACGCCACCCGCGAGAGCTTCGTGTTCGAGATCACCGGCAAGAGCGACAAGATCGACCAGTTCGCCCATCTCATGGAGCCGCTCGGCCTGGTGGAGGTGGCGCGCACCGGCGTTGTCGCCATCTCGCGCGGGCCCACCGCTCTCTGATCTGGCCGCCAGGCCTGTTCCCTTTGGCCGCGATCCGGTGCAAGACGCCGGCGCGGCCCGCCGCCACTCAAGGACAAACGCCCACAAGGAGACACTGATGCGCGTTTATTACGATCGCGACGCCGACCTGAACCTGATCAAGGGCAAGAAGGTCGCCGTCATCGGCTATGGCAGCCAGGGCCATGCCCACGCGCTGAACATGCGCGATTCGGGCGTGAAGGATGTGGTGATCGCCCTGCGTCCCGGCTCCGCCACCGCCAAGAAGGCCGAGGCCGAGGGCTTCAAGGTGCTCTCCCCCGCCGAGGCCGCCAAGTGGGCCGACGTGGTGATGATGCTCACCCCTGACGAGCTGCAGGGCGACATCTATCGCGACAGCCTTCATGACAACATGAAGGAAGGCGCGGCGCTGTTCTTCGCCCACGGCCTGAACATCCACTTCAACCTGATCGAGGCGCGCAAGGATCTCGACGTGCTCATGGCCGCCCCCAAGGGCCCCGGCCACACCGTGCGCGGCGAATACCTCAAGGGCGGCGGCGTGCCGACCCTCATCGCCATCGCCCAGGACGCCACCGGCAACGCCCATGACCTGGCGCTCTCTTACGCCTCCGCCATCGGCGGCGGCCGCGCCGGCATCATCGAGACCACCTTCAAGGAAGAGTGCGAGACCGACCTGTTCGGCGAGCAGGCGGTGCTCTGCGGTGGCACGGTGGAGCTGATCCGCGCGGGCTTCGAGACCCTGGTGGAAGCCGGCTACGCCCCCGAAATGGCCTATTTCGAGTGCCTGCACGAGATGAAGCTGATCGTCGACCTCATCTATGAGGGCGGCATCGCCAACATGAACTACTCCATCTCCAACACCGCGGAATATGGCGAATACGTCACCGGCCCGCGCATCATCACCCCCGAGACCAAGGCGGAGATGAAGCGCGTGCTGACCGACATCCAGTCCGGCAAGTTCACCCGCGACTGGATGCTGGAGAACAAGGTCAACCAGACCTCGTTCAAGGCCACCCGCGCCCGCGTGAACGCCCACCCCATCGAGGAAGTGGGCGAGAAGCTGCGCGGCATGATGCCCTGGATCAAGGCCAAGGCCCTGGTGGACAAGAGCAAGAACTGAGGTTTTCAGCCGGCGGCTTCGCGCCGCTCGCCTCATGCGCGACCCTGGATCGGCGCCCGCCGGTCCGGGGTTTTTTGTGTCTGCGGCGGGGGGAGATGCACGGGCCCGCCGCAAGGCGTCACGCGCCGCTGGGTGGGAGATTGCGGCCTGTCGGCCGCCCAACTTAAATCAGAATAAATCAAAACAAGATTTGAATTTAAAATTGCTCTCGAAAATGCAGTGTTTCGAATGCGCTGCAAATAACATATATTTTTCTTTGACACAATTCGGTGTTGTCCTATCTTGAGGGTGCTTGCAGCGCGCATCTAGATTTCATGCGCTGAAAGTCGGGCGTCTGCCCCACCTTGCGACGTCCTTTGTTTTTGATTTTGAACAATTCAATAAAGAGACACGACCCATGAATGTTACCGTCATCTTCGGATCGGACGGCGGCGCGACCAAGGGTGTCGCCTCCAAGATTTCCAAGAAGTGTCAGGGCCGCAGTGTCGACATCAAGAGCGCCACCAAGGCCGATTTCGAGAATTGCGATCTGCTGATCCTCGGTTCTCCCACCTATGGCGACGGGACGTTGCAGACGGATTGGGAGGACAACATAGACAAGCTTCGAGAGGCGAAGCTCCAAGGCAAGAAAGTCGCGCTGTTCGGTACCGGCGACCAGGCGACCTATCCGGACTCCTTCGTGGATGCCATGGGTATTCTTTATGATGAGGTGACCGAGCTGGGCGCCGTGGTGGTGGGCTTCACCGACACCACCGGCTACGACTATTCCACCTCCACCGCCGAGCGCGACGGACAGTTCGTGGGCCTCGCCCTCGATCAGGACGGCCAGTCGGGCATGACGGAGAAGCGGGTCACGGCATGGCTCAGCAAGCTGGTGTAGACCCGGTCGCGCTCCGGCTCTTCCACCATCACCTCTATGAATATGGTCGTGGGGTGCGGGGCCTGTTCCTGATGACCCTGGGACTCCTGGAGTCCGCCCCCGTCGTCGCGAAACTTCGCGGCGACGGGATCGACCACTTCGTGCAGCGGGTGGGCGCGTCCAAGGTGAATGTGTTCTTCGGCCGGGAGGCCTATGTGGCGGTGGCGCGCAGCTTCGTCACCAAGCCACTCAACCTTCTGAGCCCGGAGGAAGACTTCATGCTCGGCACCCTGCTGGGCTACGACCGGGAGCAGCAGTGCCGCCGCTTCCTGGACAAGATCGCGGCCGAGGCGGCCCGCTGCCCGCTCGCCATCGCCGCCGAATGATCGCTTTGGGGTAATGGCTTCAGGGGGATCGCCGGCGCGACCGTCTCGCGCCGGGCCGTCAGGGCGCGCGCGACAGCACGTGGCTCCGGCGCGGCCTGAAGGCGCGGCTGCGAATCAGACGGCGGTGTCCGAGTAGCGCGTGGCCAGCGGCAGCGAGGCCGTGGCCAGGAAGGAGCGGTAGCGCCGGCGGGCATCCATGGCGGTGCCATTGTCCGAAATGGCGGCTTCCTGCAGCTCCGCGAGCGCCCAGGGATTGGGCTCCACCGGCAGCGCCACGATTTCCGGCGCGTTGTGGGATGTGATCTCGATGATGTCGTGCGCGGTCAGGGCCTGCAGCGCGTGGGCCGCGAGCTGGCGCTGATAGGCGCGGCGCTCCGGCGCGATGTCTTCCCAGGCTTCCAGAAGCGGATAGCGGGTGCGCGAAAAGGCGTGCATCGCCTGCGCCATACGCTCCACCATGTCCGCTGCGATCATCCTGTCACCCTCATGACCTTACGATCCGTTTGGACCCCAAGGTGCCCTGAAGGCGTTTCATGATCGTTGCGAAGCAGGATGATTTTGCCGCATGGTCAATGAAACATGAATGCGCCAACAGGCTCCACACCCGATCGCGTGAGCGCGGTCGCGTGGGATGGTGCCACGGCGGGGCGGCGCCCATAAGGGCGGTGACAATGTGGGCGGCGACAATGGGAGTGCGCAAATGCCGGTGACCCTCGACATGCTCAAGGTGAAGCTGTTCACCGATGGGGCGGACAAGGCCCAGATCGTGGAAATGGCCCGCCACGGGCACATTGCCGGCTTCACGACCAACCCCTCGCTGCTGCGCAAGGCCGGCGTCACCGATTACGAGGCCCACGCCCGCGCCCTGGTGGAGGCCGTTCCCGACCGGCACCTGTCGTTCGAGGTGATCGCCGACGATCTGCCCACCATGCGCCGTCAGGCGGGGCTGATCGCCAGCTGGGGCGCCAATGTCTATGTGAAGCTGCCGGCCTGCACCACCAGCGGCGAAACCCTCGCCCCCCTGGTGCGCGAGCTGTCGCAGGAAGGGGTGAAGGTGAACCTCACCGCCGTGTTCGACCTGCCGCAGGTGGAAGAGGGCGTGGCGGCCCTGGCCGGCGGCGCGCCTGCCTGCATCTCGGTGTTCGCCGGCCGGCTCGCCGACATGGGCCTGGATTACGTGCCGGCGGTGGCACGGGCGGTGGAGCTCTCCCGCGCCACCCCCAACGTCGAGGTCATCTGGGCCTCCACCCGCGAGGTGTGGAACGTGATCGAGGCCGATCGCATGGGCTGCCACATCATCACCGCCCCGGCCGATGTGCTGAAAAAGCTGCCGGAGCTGGGTACCCGCACCGCTGCGGAACTCTCCCTGGGCGCAGTGAAGGCGTTCCGCGCCGATGTGGAGGCGGCCGGCCTTTCCCTCTCCATCCCCGACCGAAACGCGGCCGCATAGCCGGCCGCCATTGCGCCGCCGGGAGGCGCTGTTAGACTTGGGCCCAAGGCGCAGCCGGGGTGTGACGCGCACACCGGGCTTGAGCGCATTTTCCGCCTTTTGGCGAGGGCATGGACATGAGGGACGAGACGCACGGGTCCGCGTCGGGCTCGGAGCCGTCTCCCCGATCTGGGAGCGAGAGGCGTGGCCCACGGCCGCCCCTCGCGCCACGGGGACCGGAGCGACCGGTGCCGCCGGACGAGGCGGTATACGCCGCCGTCGATCTCGGCACGAACAATTGCCGCCTGCTGGTGGCGCGCCCCACATCCCGCAGCTTTCGCGTGGTGGATGCCTTTTCCCGCATCGTTCGCCTGGGCGAGGGGCTGACCGCTTCCGGCCGGCTGGGTGATTCGGCCATGGAGCGCGCTGGGGCCGCGCTCGAGGTGTGCGCCGCGAAGATGGTCCAGCGGGGCGTCACCCGCGCCCGGGTCATCGCCACCGAGGCGTGCCGCGCCGCCGTCAATGGCGAGGATTTCTGCGCCCGCGTGCGCGAGCGCACGGGCCTCGACCTGGAAGTGGTGGATCGCCGGACCGAGGCGGGCCTTGCCGCCGCCGGCTGCGCGCCACTGGTGGATCCCCACAGCGACGGGGCGGTGCTGTTCGACATTGGCGGCGGCTCCACCGAGGTGGTGTGGCTCGGCCGGCGGTCTGCGGGTGATGATGGCCCGCCGCGGGCGCGCATCCGCGCCTGGATCTCGATGCCGGTGGGTGTGGTGTCGCTGTCCGAGCGCCACGGCGGCGTGCGGGTTTCACCCGATGTGTTCCGCCACATGGTGGCGGAGGTGCGTGGCATGCTGGAGGGGGTGCGCGAGAGCTGGGGCCTGCGTCCACCCCATCGCATGCACCTGCTCGGCACCTCGGGCACGGTGACGACGGTGGCGGGCATCCATCTCGGGCTGGACCGCTACGACCGAACCCGGGTGGACGGCACCTGGCTCAGCGACACCAGCATCGCCGATGTGGTGGACCGGCTGATGGGCATGTCGTTCGAGGAGCGGGTGGCCAATCCCTGCATCGGTGCCCAGCGGGCGGATCTGGTGCTGGCGGGCTGCGCCATCATGGAGGCGGTGCGCGAGGTGTTTCCGGCGGAGCGCCTGCGCGTGGCCGATCGTGGTTTGAGGGAAGGCATGCTGGTTCAATTGATGCGGGCCGATGGGGCCTGGAGGCGGCACCGCCGCGCCGAAGGGGGCGCGGCGCCAGCCGATGCCCCCGCGCCGGGCGAGCATGGCCGCGTGCGGGGCGGCGGCGATCGCGCCGCGCGCAGAAAGGATGCACGGTCGTGAGCACCCCCACCCATGGCCCGGATGGCCGCCCCCTGAAGGTGCGTGTGAAGACCGCGCGCGGCCGCACCACCTCGTCCCAGAAATGGCTGCAGCGCCAGCTCAACGACCCCTATGTGGCCCGCGCCAAGCGGGAGGGCTGGCGCTCGCGCGCCGCCTTCAAGCTCATCGAGATGGATGAGAAGGCCAAGCTGCTCAGGAAGGGCATGCGCATCGTCGATCTCGGCGCGGCGCCCGGCGGCTGGAGCCAGGTGGCGGCACGCAAGATCGGGCTCGATGCGGGGCACGGTAAGATCGTCGGCATCGATCTGTTGGAGATGGAGCCCATCGCCGGCGTTCATTTCGAGCAGATGGACTTCCTGGACCCCGACGCGCCCGAGCGCCTGCTCGCCATGCTGGACGGGCCGGCGGATCTGGTGATGTCGGACATGGCGGCCAATGCCACCGGCCACAAGAAGACCGACCATCTGAAGATCGTGGCGCTGGTGGAGCTGGCGGCGGATTTCGCCCGGCAGGTTCTGGCCCCCGGCGGCGCCTTCCTCGCCAAGGTGCTGCAAGGCGGCACGGAGGGCGCGCTGCTGGCGGACCTGAAGCGCGACTTCGCCCAGGTCCGCCATATGAAGCCGGCCGCCAGCCGCGCCGATTCGGCCGAGCTTTATGTGCTCGCCACCGGCTATCGCGGCAAGGGCGCGGCCGAGGAGGGCGGCGACGAGCAGGGTGTGGCCGAGGAGAGCGGGCACCTGGCAGACTGAGGGCAGACTCCGCGGGCCCGGCCGATCTCCGCCACGGAAGGCGCGCGAGCCGGCTCCGGGCCCGTCAGTCAGCGCTGGACGGGAGCTGTCGCGGTTGGGGCGGGTTTCCGGACCGCGCTCCGCGTGGGCGAGAGCCTTTCCGAGCGACGCGGGACCCGGTCCACCTGAAGGAAATACGGAAAACAAAGGGCGAAGCCGCTTCCGTGTTTCCATAAAAGCTGAAGCATGCCGGGGCCGCGGCTCGCCTGCGGGGGAGGCCCCGGGGCAAGCTTGGGGCATGCCTGGGCTGGCGGGCTCAGTGCTGCTCCACCTGGCTGCGCGGATCGGGCAGGTTGGGCCGCTTGGCGCGCAGCTCGGTGCCGGCATTCTTCGGCAACAGCATGAAGTGGAACACGCTGAGGGCGCTCACCACAGCCACCACCAGGAAGGCCACGTTGAAGTCCTGCTGGGTGACGTGGACCTGCTCCTGCCCGCCGCGCATCATTTCCAGCACCAGCCCGGCGAGGGCGACGCCGGTGGAGAGCGAGACCTGTTGCGCCACGCTGGCAAACGAGGTGGCGCGGCTCATTTCCTGGTCCTGCACCTCGGCATAGCTCAGGGCATTGAGGGCGGTGAACTGGAGCGAGCGCAGGAAGCCGCCGAGCAGCAGCAGCGCCACGATGAGCCAATAGGGCGTGCCGGAGGTGAAGAAGGCGCACACGGCGATGAAGCCCGAAGACACCACCGCGTTCACCGTCAGCACCCGCTTGTAGCCCAGAGCGTCCAGGATGCGCGCCGCCGTCATCTTCATGACGATGGCGCCCGCCGACGCCGAGAAGGTGATGAGCCCGGAGGAGAACGGCGACAGGCCATAGACCAGCTGCAGCAGCAGCGGCAGCAGGAAGGGCAGGGCGCCGATGCCGATGCGGAACAGCGAGCCCCCCACCACGCAGGCGCGGAAGGTGGGGTAGCGCATCAGCTTCAGGTCGAGCACCGCATGGGGCGTGTGGTGGGCATGGTGGACATAGGCGGCAAGCGAGATGGCGCCGATGCCCAGCACCGTCAGCACCACCCACAGCGGCACCAGCTCCTGCCCCAGCACGGCGAAGCCGAAGACCACGCCCGCCAGGCCGACACCGGAGAGCACCAGCCCCTTCAGGTCGAGGGGCGGCACATCCTCGGCGCGCACGTTCTCGATGAAGCGGGTGGCCAGGAACACGCCCAGCACGCCGATGGGCACATTGATCAAGAAGACCAGCCGCCAGTTGAAATAGGTGGTGATGAAGCCGCCCAAAGGCGGTCCGATCACCGGCCCCAGCAAGGCGGGAATGGTGAGCCAGGCCAAGGCCGAGACCAGCTCGGACTTCGGCACCGCGCGCAGGATGACGAGCCGGCCCACCGGCACCATCATGGCTCCGCCCAGGCCCTGGATGATGCGGTACAGCACGAAATCCGCCAGCGAGGTGGACAGCCCGCACAGCACCGAGCCCAGGGTGAAGATGACGATGGCGGAGCGGAAAACCGTGCGCGCGCCGTAACGATCCGCCGCCCAGCCGCTGGCGGGAATGAAGACCGCCAGGGAGAGCAGGTAGGAGGTCAGCGCCAGTTTCAGCGCCACCGGGTCCTCATGCAGATCGGCGGCGATGGCGGGCAGGGATGTGGAAATGACGGTCGCGTCCACCTGTTCCATGAACAGGGCGCAGGCGACGATCAGGGGAATGAGAACCTGCGGGGGCAGAATGAGGCGCGGCACGGGGGCATCCTGACGGCGTGCCGCCTCTTTAAGTCACTTTGCCCGAGGGATGAAGAGGCCATGGGGCCGGCCCCTGCGGCAGCGGGCGAGGCCGAAGTCGCGTGCCGGCTGCCAAATCGCTCGGCCGAAGCCCGTGGCGGGGGCCCTGAGATGGCCGGGCGAAGGAAGGCCGGCGCGGCGCGCGCGAATTTGCCGGGTCGCCCCAGGGGGACGCTTGCAGCGCCGACGATGCCGCCCATATGCGCAGAATGGAAATGTGTCGCGCCCATGGGGCGAGGGCGGAGGTGCGAACCCGATGATCTATATTCTCGCCGCCCTGCTGCCGCCGCTGGGGCTGTTGCTGAACGGCCAGCCGATCTCGGCCGTGGTCAACCTCGTCATGATCGTGCCCTGCGTGCTGCTGGGGCTGGTGTTCGCGCCGTTTCTGCTGCTGCCGTCCGCCCATGCGGTGATTTCGGTGCACATGAAGCGCAATGACCGCTGGCAGCGCCGCATGCTGGAGGCCATCGCCAAGCGCGACGCCCCTCCCGGCGGGCAGCCCTGAGGCGAGTCGCGTGGGGGCTTTTCAGCGATTGGGGCAAGAGGGGTACGAGAGCGGTATATGGGTAAGGTGGCGCAAGGATGCGCGATGCGCGCCCGAAAGGTGCGCTGTGGACATTCTCGTCCTGGTCGGGTGGAGACCCGAAGCGCGACGTGTCCCGATGGCGTTGGCGGCCTGTGCGCGTGTCCTGGTTTCCACTTCGCTCGGAAACGCTTAGAGGCCAAAGGGCCAAGTGCCGTGAGGGCGGCCCTGTCGCGTCCGGCGCGGAAGGGCGGGCCTGAGCCCTACACACTCCCAAAAGGCAACGCCACGCGCCCGAGGGCGCATGGCGCAAAGGTTTTACGGACTCAGAAGAAGCGGCGGCCGCCTTCTTCGTCCTGACCGGGCTCGCGGGTTAGACGCGGCGCCTCATCGCGCCGGATGAAATCCGAAAAAGGGTCGCGAGCGTCCTCCCGGGCGCTGGCAGGGGCAACTTCGAGGGTCTGGGGACGGGCGACGGGAGCGGCGGCCGGGCGGGCATTGGTGACCGGAACCGCGCGGCTCGAATCGGTGGTGCGCGAGGCCTTCGCGTCCAGCCACGGCAGCGGGAACGGGGAGGCGATGAAGGCCACGCCGTCTTCCTGCTCCCAGGCGATCATGTAGACTTCCTCGTCCACGGGCATGCCGGGCAGCGAGAACATCTGCGGCGCCTCACGGGCCGATCCGGTCCAGCCCAGGGAATGGGCGAGCTGGAAAGCCTCGTCCAGGAAGCTGCTCAGGGCCGCTAGGCGGTCGGCGCGCAGGTTCTGGATGAAATCCACGTCCAGCAGGCGGCGGAGATAGGTCTCCACGCTGTCCCCCGCGGCCCATTGGGCACCGGTGGCGAACTGGTACACATATACGCGCGGGTTTTCCATCACTCAGCTCCACCCCACAAGGACATCGTCGACCCCAGCGTGCCCACTTCTCCTTCGGATGCGGATGACGATTGGGTCTGGCCGAGTTTCTTGTACCGTCTTGTCGAGCGTTTTCAAAGAGACAGCCGGTGGATCGCCCGTTCGGAGGGGGCCCGGGCGGCTTTGGCGGTAGGTTTCAGCCGTTCGCGCAAATGATTGAGATCAAACTGTTTTTATGGAGATGGTAGGTATCGGGGCAGGTCGTTAACCACTTGTTTACGAAACCGCCCGGGCCGGTGGAGAACACCCCTGAGGGCCCGTTCACCGCGTTCTCGGAGGTGGCATGGGACGCCTGGTCAGCGCTCGCCGGCCTTGGCGGGGTCGTTCCAGCGCGCGGCCGCGTCGTCGTCGGAGCTCTTCGCCGCCACCCACCCGCCGGTCGCGGCCGCGCCGCGCTCCTCCTTCTTCCAGAAGGGCGCGCCGGTCTTCAGCCAGTCCATCAGGAACTCGGCGGCGGCGAAGGCGGCGGCGCGGTGGGCGGAAGCGGTGGCCACCATCACGATGGGCGCGCCGGGCACGATGCGGCCGAAGCGGTGGATGATGACCGCGCCCTGGAGAGGCCAGCGCCGGCGGGCTTCCTCCAGGTGGCGGGTGATTTCCTCCTCCGCCATGCCGGGATAGTGCTCCAGCACCAAGGCGGTCAGCGGCGCCTCGCCGGCATCAGCCCGGCACAGGCCGGTGAAGGTCACCAGCGCGCCCACATCCGTGCGGCCGCTGCTGAGCCGGGCGGCTTCGGCGGGGGCATCGAAGGGCTCGGCCTGTACCCGCACCTCGAAGATGTCGCCGGCCATGGCTCAGCCTCCGGTCATGGGCGGGAAGAAGGCCACCTCGCGCGCGCCGGCAATGGGCGCGTCGGGCTTTACATGGCGCCGGTCGAGGGCGGCGCGGACCACTTTGGGGTCGGTGAAGGCGGCGGCGTGGGCCTCGTCGCGCGCCGCCAGCCAGCGGGCGAGATCGGCCACGCTCACCACCGCGGCCGGCGGATCGAGCTCTTCCTCGGCAACGCCCACCCGCTCGCGCAGCCAGGCGAAATAGAGGATCCTCACCGCTCGTCCTCCACCAGATGGCGCGCGCCGGCGCGGAAATAATCATAGCCCGTGTAGAGGGTGAGCACGGCCGAGATCCACAGCAGCGTCAGCCCCGCCAGATTGATGCCGGGCAGCAGCCGCTCGCCGGCCTGGCCGGTGATGAGCACGCCCACGGCCACCAGCTGCACCGTGGTCTTCCACTTGGCGAGCCGCGACACGGGTACCGACACGCGCAGCTCCGCCAGGAACTCGCGCAGGCCGGAAACCAGGATCTCCCGGCACAAGATCACGATGGCGGCCCACAGCGACCAGCCCCGGATGGTGCCGTCTGAGGCCAGCATCAGCAGGCAGGTGGAGACCAGAAGCTTGTCGGCGATGGGATCGAGCATGCGGCCGATGGCCGATTGCTGCTGCCAGGCGCGGGCGAGGTAGCCGTCGAAGAAATCGGTGATGGCGGCGGCGATGTAGAGCGCCAGCGCCACCCAGCGCAGCCACAGGCCGCCATGCAGGATGTCCGACCAGAACAGGCAGGCGGCCACCAGCGGCACCGCCACGCAGCGCGAATAGGTGAGCAGGTTGGGCACGGAAAGGGCATGCCCCCGGCCGGGGGAGGGGGAAGGGCGCGTTGCGGCGTCGGCCATGCTTGTCACTTCGCAGAGGCGATAGGGGGTCGCGGACCCCCCTTCTTATTCCGCCGGGAGCGGAGGGGAAACCCGCTTGTGGCGGCCGGCGGCTCAGGCCGGCGGCTTCTCGTGGAAATAATCATAGACCGCCTTGGCGGTGGCGGCATTGATTCCGGCCACTTGTTCCAGGTCCGCGAGGGAGGCGCGCTCGATGGCCTTCAGGGTGCCAAAATGGCGCAGCAGCGCGCGTTTGCGGGTGGGGCCCACACCCGCAATGGCCTGCAGCCCGGCTTCCGTGATGTCCTTCTTGCGCCGCGCGCGATGGGAGCCGATGGCGAATCGGTGGGCCTCGTCCCGCAGGCGCTGGATGAAATAAAGTACCGGGTCGCGCGGCTCCATGCGGAACGGCGGATGGCCGGGAATGAAGAACTGCTCGCGCCCCGCCTCGCGGTCGAGCCCCTTGGCGATGCCCACCAGCGGCACCTCGGTGATGCCCAGTTCGTCCAGGACCTCGCGCGCCACATTGAGCTGGCCCAGGCCGCCGTCGATCAGCACCAGGTCCGGCCAGGGCGAAGCGCCCTCGGCATCGGGCAAGGGGCTGTCGGTGTCGGGGAGCTCGGCGTCCGGCAGCTCGGTGTCGGGCGGCTCGGTGTCGGGCAGCTCGGTATCGGGGGTGTCGACTTCCGGCAAATCGGGCTGGTCCGCCGATGGCTCCGGAGCGGTCGCCGCCGTCACCACGGCCGGCTCCTCCTCCTCGACGCCAGGGCGCGGGGCTTCCTTCAGCAGGCGGGAAAAGCGCCGGCGCAGCACCTCGCGCATCATGCCGAAATCGTCGCCGGGGACGATGTCCGTCGATTTGATGTTGAACTTGCGGTACTGCGATTTGCGGAAGCCTTCCGGCCCCGCCACGATCATGCCGCCCACCGCATTGGTGCCCATGATGTGGGAGTTGTCGTAGACCTCGATGCGCTGGGGCGTGCGGGGCAGGTGGAAGGCCTTGGCCACCCCCTCCAGCAGCCGGGCCTGGGTGGCGGTTTCGGCCAAAGTGCGGCCCAGCGCCTCGCGCGCGTTCTGAAGGGCGTGGTCCACAAGATCGCGCTTCTCGCCCCGCTGGGGCACGGCGATTTCCACCTTGAACCCGGCCTTTTCGGACAGCGCCTCGGCGATCAGCGCCTGTTCCTCTACCTTGTGGGACAGAAGGATGAGGCGCGGGGCCGGCTTGTCCTCATAGAATTGCGAGAGGAAGGCGCCCAGCACCTCCGATTCGTCCAGGGAGCGGTCGGCGCGGGGATAATAGGCGCGGTTACCCCAGTTCTGCCCGGTGCGGAAGAAGAACACCTCGATGCAGGTGGCCCCGCCCTCCTGGTGGCAGGCGAACACGTCGGCTTCCTCCACCGAGCGGGGATTGATGCCCTGGCTGCCCTGCACGGCCGAGAGGGCGGCGAGACGGTCACGCAGGCGCGCGGCGCGCTCGAACTCCAGCACCTCGGCCGCCTGCTCCATCTCCTTGGCCAGCTCTTCCTTGATGGCGCGGGAGCGGCCGGAGAGGAAGGCCTTCGCCTCGCGCACCAATTGGGCGTAATCGGCGGGCGTGATCTCGCCGGTGCAGGGGCCGGCGCACCGCTTGATCTGGTGCAGCAGGCAGGGGCGCGAGCGGTTTTCGAAATAGCTGTCGGAGCACGAGCGCAGCAGGAAGGCGCGCTCCAGTGCATTGATGGTGCGATCCACTGCCCACACGCTGGCGAAGGGGCCGTAATAGTCTCCCGGCCGGTTGCGCGCGCCACGATGCTTGGTGATCTGCGGGGCATCATGGTCGGCGGTGATGAGAATATAGGGAAATGACTTGTCGTCGCGCAGCAGAACATTGAAGCGCGGCTTCAATTGCTTGATGAGGTTCGCTTCCAGCAGCAGCGCTTCCGGCTCGGTGCGGGTGGATACGAACTCCATGGAATGGGTGGCCGCGATCATCCGCGCGATGCGGTTGGTGTGGCCCACGGGGCGGGTATAGCTGAGCACCCGTTTCTTGATGCTCTTGGCCTTGCCCACATAGAGCACCGTGCCGTCCGCCCCCAGCATGCGGTAGACGCCGGGCCCCGCGGGCGCGAGCTTCACCGCCCGCACGATGGCGGCGCGGCCAAACGCAAGCGTCGCCTCGGCCGGGGCTTCCGCTTCATCCGTCAGCTCGATGAGCGGGATCTCAGCCGGCTCCGCCTCCGGACCCGCCGGCGGCTGCTCGCCTTGCGCCGCCTCGTCGCGGGGCGCGGCTGTCACGCTTCTGTTCGGCCCGCCGGGGATGGCGGGTGCGGCGTCAGAAAGCTGGAGTTCGGGTGGGTCCTTGGGGCGTCTGCCGGTCATGGGCGCAACTTAGATCATTTCCTCATTCCGCGGAAACGGGGAAATGATCTAATTTGTTGACTTAACGCGCTTTCTCCACGCGCACCGGGAACCCTTCCGCCCGAATGCGCTTGCGCCAATCGCAGGTCGCAGGGGCCTTGCGGCATCCACCGCACTCTTAAGCAGCGGTCAACCATTCGAGCGCAAAAGCGACGCCCGAATGCGGCCTGGCGTTCGCGGGATGTAAAAATATACATATAAATCAATGGAATATGGGATTTACCCCGCGTTCAGCATAGGTGGTGGGAGTTGGGGGCTTGCCCAATTTGGTCAGCTTTCGGCGCTCAGATTGAGGGCGAAACCAGCAGTCCGCTGTCGTCTTGCACTCGGGTGGGCGCGACAGGTTGCAGGGGTAGGGTGTGGGTTGAGTATCCGGAGGTAATTACCCTTCGGAATATCGCATTCACGCCTTTTGTCTCTGGCTGTGCAGCCTGTGGACAGAATATTACCTTCCAAAGTTTCAACTATCTGTTCAGTTTTCGGGTGCATTGGAAGGTATCGCAAATAAGGCGCAACTGTGGTCATGCCCATGTTGGGCCTTGTTTGACAGAGCGGCTGCTGAGTGTTGTAAGGAACGGGAAACGTTTTGCCACATCTCAGCCGTTTTTGATTTATCCGGTGTGGCGCAATCGCTACAGACGTGCGCGGCTCCGGTCTGTATGAAGTCTCCCATGGTCGGCCGTCGCTTTCGGGCGAGCCGAAATGAAGCAAGAAGGTATTCGTCATGTTGAAGCGTGCCCTCCTCGGCGTGTCCGCCCTGGCTCTCCTGGCTGGCTCCGCCTCTGCCGCTGATCTCTCCGGCCGCTATGCTTATCCCGTGAAGGCCGCCGTGGTCCCCGTGCCGATGTTCTCCTGGACGGGCTTCTATATCGGCGGCAACGTGGGCTGGGGCTGGGCCGACAACGCCTTCGACTACACCACCGGCGGCTTCTCCTACGGCTATGACGTGGGCAATTCCAACGGTGTGTTTGGTGGTCTGCAGGCCGGTTACAACTTCCAGTTCGCCAACAATGTGGTGCTCGGCGCCGAGGCGGATCTGGAATTCTCCAGCATCAGCAACAGTAACCTGCTGCTGGGCGGCCCGGTGGGCGGCAATGTGGTGTCCAGCAACGTGGACAATTTCGGCACCATCCGCGGCCGCGTGGGCTATGCCTTCGACCGGTTCCTGCCCTACTTCACGGGCGGCGCGGCCTGGGCCAACACCTCTCTCGATGCCCCGTGGGGCCTCAGCCAGAACAGCACCCGCTGGGGCTGGACCATCGGCGGCGGCGCGGAATACGCGATCACCAACAACTGGACCGTCAAGGCCGAGTATCTCTATCTCGACTACGGCAACAAGAACGTCACCTACATCAACGGCGACACCGCCACGAGCGGCCTGAACATGAACACTGTGAAGGCCGGCGTGAACTACAAGTTCTGATCGCCGCGCATCTGAAAAAAAAGGGGGCTCTCCGGCCAGTGCCGGGGAGCCCCTTTGCTTTGGGCGTCGCTGCCGTTTTGATGGGTCGCGGCACGCACCGCGATGCCGCTGCCGGCGTCGTCCTTGGTGAGCACCCCCCAAAGTGAGCCCCCAAGTGGGTGCTCAGGTGGGTGCTCAGGTGGGGGCTTCAGGGCCGCGCTCTGGCGCCGCGCGAGCCTGGGCTCGTGGCATGCGCGGCCCACGCGCCCTAGCGTCAGCCGCGCGGGGCGCTGCGCAGGGGAATGGGCTGGGCGGTGCCGCTCTCGTCACGGATGGAGAAGCGGTAGCGGCCGTCCGCCTCGCGCTCAACCTCGTAGACGAGCCGGCCGGTAACGCGGTTTTCCCGGTCGAAGGTGAGCACGCGCGGCTTCAGGGCCGGGATCTCCTCCTCGCTCACATAGACCGAGTTGCAGATGATGACCTCGTCGCCGGGCTGGCAGGTGCGGGCGGCGGCGCCATTGAGAACGCAGCAGCGCGAGCCGCGCTCGCCCAGGATGACATAGGTGGAGATGCGCGCGCCGGAGTTGCGGTTCCAGATCTCCACGAATTCCATCGGCAGAATGCCGGCTTCCTCGCAATGGTCAGGGTCGAGGGTGATGGAGCCGTGATAGTTGAGGTCGGCTCCGGTGACGGTGATGCCGTGAAGCTTACCGGCGACAATCTTGCGCATGGGGGATCCTGCCCGTTTTTCGCGATGCTGCATCGCGCGTGGCGCGTCCCTTAATCTCATGGCGGCCGGGAGGGAAGTGTTCGCCCCGCCGGCGCACGTTGAAGCGGGCGGCCGTGCGCGGGATTTCAAGCCTTGCCAGCCTCTTGCCGGCCTTTGCCCGCCGCAACGTCAGGAGGGGCGCCGGTAACACGGGGACGCAATTGTTGAACGCGGTGGGCGGGACACTTTCGCCGCTTGCCTCGCTTCTTCCTCGATTGTCGTGCTAGGAGCCGGCACCGTGAACAAGAAATGAGGGCTGTCATGGCTCATCCGGCTGCGCCCGAGCGCGCCCTTCGCGTCGGTGTCACGGGCATCGGCATTATGGGTTCCAACCACGCACGCGTGCTCTCCGAGCTGCCGGGCGCTGAACTGGTGGCGGTGGCCGATCCAGATCAGGCCCAGGCCGAGCGCGTCGCCAGCTTCCTCGGCTGCAAGGCGGTCGACAGCCATAAGGCGCTGCTCGATCTCGGCCTCGACGCGGTGATCGTGGCCGCCCCCACCCACCTGCACCATCCGGTGGCCCTGGACGTCATCGGCGCCGGCTGCGCGGTGCTGGTGGAAAAGCCCATCGCCTCCACGGCGGAGGAGGGGCGCGAGATCGTCGAGGCGGCGCGCGAGAAGGGCGTCACCCTCATGGTCGGCCATGTGGAGCGCTTCAATCCGGCCGTGCGCGCGGTGAAGGAGGCCATTCGCGGTGAGGACATCCTCTCGGTGGCCTTCACGCGCGTCGGTCCGTTCCCGCCGCGCATGTCCAATGTGGGCGTGGTGATCGACCTTGCCGTGCACGACATCGACCTCATCCGCTGGCTGACCGATTCGGAAATCATCGAGGTGCAGCCGCAGACCTCGGCGGCGCTGGCGGCGCGGGAGGATATCGCGCTCCTGCAGTTCCGCACCGCCTCCGGCGTGCTGGCGCACATCAACACCAACTGGCTCACCCCCTTCAAGGCGCGCACGGTGCATGTGGCGACCGCCAAGAAGTATGTGATCGGCGATCTGCTCACCCGTCAGGTGACCGAGCATTTCGACTACCGGCCGGACGGTTCCTATTCCACCCGCCACCTGCCGGTGGCTTATGCGGAGCCCCTGCGCGCGGAGCTGGAGAACTTCCTGGCCGCCGTGCGCACCGGCCGCACGCCGGAAGTGACCGGCGAGCAGGGCGTGGCGAGCCTCGACATTGCCATTTCCTGCCTCGCCGAGCACGGACCGGCCCAGCCGGCCCAGCGCCGCGCCATCGGCTGATTCGCTTTCCTCCCGGGTTTCCCGCCCGGCTTCATTCCAGGACTTGGCTCATGACGTCTCCCGCGACCGCCGCGCCCATCGCCTTCATCGACCTTGCAGCGCAGCGCGCCCGCATCGGCCGGACGATCGATGACGCGGTTCAGGCGGTGCTTTCCTCCTGCCGCTTCATCAATGGGCCGCAGGTGGGTGAGCTCGAACAGAAGCTGGCGGCGTTCGCCGGCTCGAAATATGCGGTCAGCTGCTCCTCGGGCACCGACGCGCTGGCGCTCATCCTCATGGCCTGGGGCGTGAAGGCGGGCGACGCGGTGTTCTGCCCGGCCTTCACCTTCTGCGCCACCGCCGAGGTGGTGCCGTGGGTGGGCGCCACCCCGGTGTTCGTCGATGTGAAGGAAGACACCTTCAACATGGACCCGGAGAGCCTGGAAGCCGCCATCGCCGTGGCGGTGGAGCAGGGGCTCACCCCCAAGGCGGTGATCCCGGTGGACCTGTTCGGCCAGCCGGCGGACTATGATGCCATCCTGCCCATCGCGGAAAAGCACGGCCTGAAGGTGCTGTGCGACACTGCCCAGGGCTTCGGTGGCACCTGGAACAACAGGCGCACCGGCTCCATCGGCGATGCCACCGCCACCTCCTTTTTCCCCGCCAAGCCGCTGGGCTGCTACGGCGACGGTGGTGCCATCTTCACCGATAGCGAGGAGCTGGTGACCATCCTCAAGAGCCTGCGCGAGCATGGCCAGGGGGTGGACAAGTACCAGAACGTGCGCATCGGCATGACGGCGCGCCTCGACACCATCCAGGCGGCGGTGCTGCTGGAGAAGCTGGCCATCTTCGAGGAAGAGATTGCCGCGCGCGACAAGGTGGCCCGCCGCTACAACGCGCTTTTGAAGGATGTGGCCACGGTGCCGGCGGTGGACCCGCGCGCCACCTCCGTTTGGGCGCAATACACCCTGCGGCTTCAGCCCGGCGTGCGTGACGGCCTGGCTGAGAAGCTGAAGGCGGACGGCGTGCCGACGGCGGTCTATTATCGCCTGCCCATGCACCTGCAGCCGGCCTATCGCCACTATCCGGCGGTGGGCGCCATCCTGCCCGTGTGCGAGGCGCTGGCGGAGGAAGTCATCTCCCTGCCCATGCACGCTTATCTCGACGAGGCGACGCAGGATCGCATCATCGCCGCCGTGCGCCGGGGCCTCGGCGCCTGAGGGCTTTCGCGGGTTTTGACCCGGATGTGATAGCGGTGATGGCGCCCTCAGGGGCGCCATTGTCATTGAGGGGCAGGGTTTTTGACGAGCGCCCGCAGGTGCGCGCGCCGGGCGCGGCGCGACGCTGGCGCCGGGGCCCGTGACCGGCTAGCTTCCGCTCCGCATTTCTCACGGCGCGCCGGGCCCCATGTTTCGCTCCATTCTCTCTGTCGGCGGCTTCACGCTGCTCTCGCGCCTTGCCGGCTTCATCCGCGATGTGGTCATGGCCGCGGTGCTGGGCGCGGGGCCGGTGGCGGACGCCTTCCTGGTGGCGTTCCGCCTGCCGAATCATTTTCGCGCCATCTTCGCGGAAGGGGCCTTCAACGCCGCCTTCGTGCCCACTTACGCCCGGCTGAGGGAGCAGAGCGGGGTGCCGGCGGCGCGGCAGTTCGCGGACGAGATCCTCACCGCCATGATGCTGGTGCATGGCGTGCTGCTGGCGCTGGCCCTGGGCTTCACCCCACAATTCGTGAGCCTGCTGGCGCCGGGCCTCGCGCTCGATGGCGAGCGTTTCGACCTGGCGGTGACGCTTACGCGCATCACCTTTCCCTATCTGGCGCTGATCTCAGTGGCGACGCTGGTTTCCGGCGCCCTCAACGCGTCCGAGCGGTTCGCGGTGGCGGCGGCGGCACCCATTCTGCTCAACATCTGCATGGTGAGCACGCTGCTGGCGGCGGCCCTGTTTCCCACCGCCGGCCATGCGGCGGCATGGGGCGTGCTCATTTCCGGCGTGGCGCAGCTGTTCGTGGTGGGGCTGGATGCCGAGCGCCACGGCATCGGCCTGCGATTCGGCCGGCCCAAGATGGATTCGGGCACGCGCCAGTTCCTGAAGGCCCTGGGGCCGGCCATCATCGGCTCGGCGGGGGTGCAGATCGCCCTGTTCGCGGACACCATCATCGCCACCTTCCTGCCCATCGGCGCGCTTTCGGCCCTGTATTACGCGGACCGCATCAACCAGCTTCCCATCGGCGTGGTGGGCATCGCGGTGGGCACGGTGCTGCTGCCGGAAATGGCGCGCCGACTTGCCGTGAAGGACGATGAGGGCGCGGCCCATGCCCAGGCGCGCTGCATCGAGCTGGCGACCCTGCTCGGCATTCCCTTCGTAGCGGCTGCGTTGGTGGTGCCGGACCTGACCATGCGCGCATTGTTCGCCCGCGGCGCCTTCACCGCGGCGGACGCGGCGGACGCGGCGGCGACCCTGCGCGCCTACGGCTTCGGCCTGTTGGCGTTCGTGGTGGTGCGGGCGTTCATCGCGCCCTTCCATGCACGCGGCGACACGCGCACCCCCATGATTGCCTCGCTGACGGCGGTGGCGCTCAATGTGGCGCTGAAATTTGCGCTGATGGGCACGCTGGCCCAGGTGGGCCTTGCCTTCGCCACGGCGGTGGGGGGCTGGATCAACGTGAGCCTTCTCATCGTATTCGCGCGGCGGCGGGGATTCCCGCTGGGGGATGAAGCGCTCGGCGGGCATCTGGCGCGGCTGGGCGCGGTGCTGGTGGTGGTGGCTGCGGCGCTGTGGGGCACACAGGCCTTGGCTGCCTGGCTGCTGCCGCCGAACCTTCCCGCTCGCGCAGAAGTGATGCTGGCCCTGGTCGTGCTCGGCGGAGGCGCCGTCTACGCCGCTGCTGTCGTGCTGCTGCTGGGCCGGCGCTTCCTGGCGGGGGTGATGGGCCGACGCCTGCCGGCGCTTCCGATCTGAGGCGGATTGGCCGGATTTCGGCGCGGACGGCGGCGCTGCGGCAGCGTTGCCAGAAAGTCACGGCTTACCGTTCGTCGTGTCCCAAGGTCGGGTGGAAAGGGGTTTTCGGCAAGTCAGCCGTTTTGCATCGCAGCGGCTTATGCTATCGGAACGCCTCTCATTCCGGTTTCGGCTCGTCGGTTGCGGGAAGTGCCGAACCCTTCGCCCCAAATCCCTTGACGGGAATTTTCGCGGATCACCAAGGATCCGCCAGGAGCCGGATTTGATGACGCATTCCATGCGCTCAAGCCTTTTCTATGCGCCCGCCGCTCTCGCCCTGCTGCTCGCGGGGTGCGGCGAGCAGGCCGCAGCGCCTTCTGGCCCGCCGCCGGCGCCGCCGGTGACGGTGGCTCATCCCACCACCCGCACCGTTACCGACCAGGACGAATATGTGGGCCGCTTCGTCGCCATCGACGAGGTGAACGTGCGCGCCCGCGTGTCCGGTTACCTGGATGCGATCCACTTCAAGGACGGCCAGGCGGTGAAGCAGGGCGACCTGCTGTTCACCATCGACCAGCGCCCGTTCAAGATCGCCCTGCAGCAGGCGCAGGCCAATCTGGCCCAGGCCCAGGCCAATCTGGACTTCACCAAGACTGATCTGGAGCGCGCCCGCACCCTGCTGGAGGACCGCAACTCCACGGCCATTTCCAAGCAGACCTTCGACCAGCGCACCCAGGCCGAGCGCACCGCCGCCGCCACCGTGCAGTCCCAGGAAGCGGCCGTGCGGTCCGCGCAGCTTGATCTCGACTTCACCGAGATCAAGGCGCCGGTTTCCGGCCAGATCGGCGATCGGCGGGTCTCGGTGGGCAACTATGTGACCGGCGGCACGGGCGGCACGCCCACCCTGCTCGCGGTCATCGTCTCCACCGATCCCATCCGCTTCGAGTTCACCATGGACGAGGCCGCTCTGCTGCGCATCCAGCGCCGCAAGGCCGACATCAAGGGTGAGCCGGTGGCGCTGAAGCTCATTGACGACAAGGGCTTCGTGCACCAGGGCAAGATGGACTTCATGAACAACGTGATCGACCGCGAGACGGGCACCATCCGTGGCCGTGCCGTGTTCGATAATCCCAACGGCCTGTTCCGCCCCGGTATGTTCGCGCGGCTGCGGCTCAACTCGTCCGACCCGCACGAGGTTGTCGTGGTGCCGGACATGGCGGTGGGCACCGAACAGGTGAAGAAGTTCGTTTATGTGGTGGGCCCCGACAACAAGGTGAGCCAGCGCTTCGTCACCCTCGGCTCGCTGTCTGGCGACCAGCGCGTGGTCCTGGAAGGGCTGACGCCGCAGGATACGGTGGTGGTGAACGGCCTGATGCGCGTGCGCCCGGGCGTGACCGTGACCCCGCAGATGGCCGAGGCGCCCAAGGCTGATGCGCCCAAGGCTGATGCGCCCAAGGCTGACGCTGCGAAGCCGGAGCCCGCGAAGACAGAACCGGCCAAGCCTGACGCTGCGAAGTCCGACGCTGCAAAGCCTGCCGCCGATTCCGCGACCTCGAAGTGAGGGGGACGCATCCATGCGCTTTTCCCACTTCTTCATTGATCGCCCGATCTTCGCGTCGGTGGTCTCCACCATCGTCATCATCCTGGGCGCGGTGTCCTATCTGCGCCTGCCGGTGGCGCAGTATCCAGAGATCGCCCCGCCGGTGATCACGGTCACGGGCCAGTATCCCGGCGCCTCCGCCGAGACGGTGGCCGACACCGTGGTCGCGCCCATCGAGCAGCAGATCAACGGTGTGGAGCACATGCTCTACATCTCGTCCAACTCAACGGCGGACGGCCGCTTCTCGATCCAGGTGACGTTCGACCTCGGCACCGATCTCGACACCGCTCAGGTGCAGGTCCAGAACCGCGTGGCCATTGCCGAGCCGCGGCTTCCCGCCGAGGTGCAGCAGGTGGGCGTGGTCACCGCCAAGTCATCGCCAGACATGCTGCTGGTGGTGAACCTGTATTCGCCCGACGGTTCGCGTGATCCGCTGTTCATGTCGAACTTCGCCAACATCCAGATCAAGGATGTTCTTTCGCGTATCGACGGTGTCGGCTCCATCACGGTGTTCGGCTCGCGCGAATACGCGATGCAGATCTGGATCGATCCGGACCGCCTGTCGCAGCTCAACATCACCTCCAACGACGTGGTGGCGGCGCTGAAGGCGCAGAACGTGCAGGTGGCCTCGGGCATTCTGAATTCGCCGCCGGTGCCGAAGCAGAACGCCTTCCAGATCGCCGTGCGCACGCTGGGGCGCCTGTCGACGCCGGAGGAATTCGGCCAGATCGTCATCAAGCAGACCGAGCAGGCCCTGGTGCGGCTGAAGGATGTGGGCCGGGTGGAGATCTCCGCCCAGGACTACGCCTCCACCTCGTTCCTGGACCGCTATCCCTCCATCGGTCTCGGCATTTTCCAGCGCCCGGGCTCCAACGCGCTCGCCACCGGCAACGCGCTGGTGGAGGAGATGAAGCGCATCCGCAAGACCTTCCCGGAAGGTCTTGAATACGGCATCTACTACAACCCCACCGAGTTTATTCAGCAGTCCGTGGACGCGGTGGTGCACACCATCGGCGAGGCCATCATCCTGGTGGTGGTGGTGGTGATCCTGTTCCTGCAGACCTGGCGGGCGGCGATCATCCCCATCCTGGCCATCCCGATCTCGCTGGTGGGCACATTCTTCGTCATGGCGC
The DNA here is from genome assembly GCF_021401125.1 of Xanthobacter sp. NM-59. Lineage (GTDB taxonomy): Bacteria > Pseudomonadota > Alphaproteobacteria > Rhizobiales > Xanthobacteraceae > Xanthobacter. Next base: position 310,092 of record NZ_JACBFQ010000003.1, on the reverse strand, counting down.
TGTTCGGCTTCTCGCTGAACAACCTTTCGCTGTTCGGCCTGGTGCTCGCCATCGGCATCGTGGTGGATGACGCGATCGTGGTGGTGGAGAATGTGGAGCGAAACATCGCGGCCGGGCTCTCCCCGCGCGATGCGGCCTACAAGACCATGGACGAGGTGGGCGGCGCGCTGGTCGCCATCTCGCTGGTTCTGTCCTCGGTGTTCGTGCCCACGGCCTTCATCACCGGCATTTCAGGCGCCTTCTACCAGCAGTTCGCGCTCACCATCGCGGGGTCCACGCTGATCTCGCTGTTGGTGTCGCTGACGCTCTCGCCCGCCATGTGCGCGCTGCTCCTGAAGCCGCACAGGGAGGGGCACGAGCATCACGCCTGGTATGCGTGGCCCGTGATCGGCTTCTTCCGCATCTTCAACCGCGGATTCGAGGGGCTGGGCAACGGCTATGCCTGGATGACCTCGCGCCTGGTGCGCGTGGTGGCCCTGGTGCTGATCGTTTATGCGGGCATCGTCGCCTTCGGCGGCTACCTGTTCACGACCACGCCGCAGGGCTTCATTCCCCAGCAGGACCGCAGCTACCTGATCGTCGTCGCGCAGTTGCCGCCGGGGGCCTCCATGGAGCGCACGGAAGCGGTGATGAAGCGTGCCGGTGACCTCGTGCTCGGCACGCCGGGCGTGGCGCGGATCGTGAACATCGTCGGCTTCTCGGGCGCCACTTTCACCAACGCCCCCAATGCCGGCGCCATGTTCGTGATCCTGGAGCCGTTCTCGGTGCGCGGGGGCGATCCCAGCCGCTCGGCCGGGGCGATCCAGAAGCAGCTGTTCGGTAAGATGGCTTCCATCCAGGAAGCGCAGATGATCGTGGTTGCGCCGCCGCCCGTGCAGGGCATCGGCAATGCCGGCGGCTTCCGTATGATGGTGGAGGATCGCGACGGCGCCGGGCTGCTGGCCCTACGCAACGCCACCTACGCCATGATGGGCGCGGCCGCCCAGACCCCGGGGCTGCAGCAGGTCTACACCCTGTTCGAAACCTCGACGCCGCAGCTCTATCTCGACATCGACCGCGAGAAGGCGCAGCTGTTGAAGGTCAATGTGAACGAGGTGTTCACCGCGCTCCAGACCTTCATCGGCTCCACTTATGTGAACGACTTCAACATGTTTGGCCGCACCTTCCGGGTGCAGGCGCAGGCTGACGCGCCGTTCCGCATGGAGCCGAAGGACGTGCTCGCCATCCGCGTGCGCACGGCCAATGGGGATACGGTGCCGCTCGGCTCGTTCACGACCGTGCGCGACATTTCCGGCCCCTATCGCGTGCCGCGCTACAACCTCTATCCGGCGGCGGAGCTCGACGGCTCGCCGGCGCCGGGCTACTCGCAGGGCCAGGCCATGAAGATCATGGAAGGCCTCGCCCAGAAGATCCTGCCCCAGGGCTTTGCCTATGAGTGGACGGGCATCGCCTTCCAGCAGGAGCGGGCGGGCAACACCGCCATCTTCGCCTTCGCGCTGGGTGTGGTGTTCGTGTTCCTGGTGCTGGCGGCGCAGTATGAGAGCCTGACCCTGCCGCTGGCGGTCATTCTCATCGTGCCCATGTGCCTGGTGGCGGCGCTTATCGGCGTCATCATGCGGGGCATGGACAACAACATCCTCACCCAGGTGGGCTTCATCGTGCTCATCGGCCTCGCGGCCAAGAACGCCATCCTCATCGTCGAGTTCGCCAAGCAGCTCGAGGACGATGGCCATGGCCGGCGCGAGGCGGCGGTGGAGGCGGCGCGGCTGCGTTTGCGGCCCATCATCATGACCTCGCTCGCCTTCATCCTGGGCGTGGTGCCGCTGGTGTGGGCCGTGGGCGCCGGCGCCGAGCTGCGCCAGGCCCTGGGCACGGCGGTGTTCTCGGGCATGATCGGCGTGACGCTGTTCGGCCTCGTGTTCACGCCGGTGTTCTACGTGTTCGCACGCTGGCTCGCGAGCTTCCGAGGGCACGGCGCCAAGGGCGCGCCACCGCCGCAGCACCCCGCCGCGGCGGAGTGAGGGCCACCAAGCCAAGATCTTCTGGGGCCGGATGCGTGAGGCGCGTCCGGCCCCAGTTGCATTTGGGGGGCCACGCGATGCCGCTGCCCCGGCCCTCACCCTGGAACACGCCCGGCGACGCGAAGGCACCGGCATCTTGAGCTGAAGCCTCCGCATGGCGCGCGGCGGCTGCGCCCGAATGCTTCGGGGCCGTCGGCTGCCAGGGGGAGGGCGGTGCCGTTTCAGCGCGGGGCCGTGGCAGAGGCATGAAGCTGTTCCGGGCTCACCGCGCGCCGTCTCCCGCACCGGGCCTTTCGCTACAGGGGCAGGTAGTGGCGGGATGGCTGTGACTGCCGTCTGTTGTCGAAACGGCGCGGCTGGCGATGCTGCCGCCGAGTTCCGCAGCGGGCGTCGCGGCGCGGGGATTGGCGGCCGGCGTTGAGCGGGTCGGCCGTCGGCACAATGGGAGCATGTCGCGGCTCAGGTGGGTCGAACCCCGTGCGGCAAGGGGCCAGCCCAATCGTCCCTCGGCCCGCTTCAGCCGTTGCTGCTCTAACGATGGCCGGGGTTCTCGGACCTGCGGCCGGAAGCGCTCGCGCTGGATCGGGGCGGGAGAGGGGCGGGGGCAAATGCTGCGAAGCGCACGATGCGGCGACAAGCAGGCCATTGGAATGCCGCGAAGCACCGGCGCCCGGAGTGACGGCCCGGCGCGCCTTTGCTCCTCCGTAGTTGGGGATGTCGGAGCGCTCTGCCACCGCGTTATGGCGGAACGCTTTTGATCCCGGACGGATGCCGGCACAGCGGCCGTCGCTCACACCACAGCCTCCTCTCCCATTTGCGGCGGAAGCGCGGCGGCGGGACGAATACGGGATGAGCCGGCCGCTCCCGAAGGCGATTGCACCTTCAAGCTTTCCCGCTGAATGGCGGCTGCTGCCCCGCCTCTGGCTCGCGATGGGAGAGGCCAGGAGCAGGGAGAAGACTGAACGCGGCTTGCCACTGCGAGTGTCTTGAGCCGCCATTGCATATGGGGCCTGCACGGCGGCGCGAACCAATCGAAGAGGGGCCTTTCCTGCCCGGGGCGGGTGCTGCGGCCCCACCGGTGTTTGGATCCGGCCAGATTTCGACGGGTTCCACAGCGCGAAGCTGTGTCACGCTCCCTCTGTCTGGTATATGACTGACGGGTCAGTCATGGTGCGGGATCGGCAGGGTCATGGCCAGGAACGAGACATCGTCCGAGGAGAAGAGACCGGCGGGACGCCAAGCTGGGCTGGAGGGGCCGCGCCTGCCGGTGGCCGGTGCGCGAGAAAGCGCTACGCTCTCACCGCGGCGCCGTGCGGCCCCTATGGCCCGCGAGGCGCGCCGCCGGGCCATTCTTGATGCGGCCCTGGTGGAGTTCACGACCCATGGCTTCGCCCACACCAAGCTCGATCAGGTGGCGCGCCGGGCGGGCGTCGCCAAGGGCACCCTTTATCTCTACTTCACCGACAAGGACGCGCTGTTCCGGGCCCTGGTGGAGGCGAATATCACGTCCGTTCTCTCCGATGCCGGCAGCCTCGTCGCCCATTTCCCCGGAACCACGGCCGAGCTGCTTGAAGGTTTGTTGGGCCTGATGGCGGATCGCGTGCTGGAAGGGCCGGCGGCTCCCCTGGTGCGCCTGATGCTTGCGGAAGGCGCGCGCTTTCCCGAGCTTGCCGCGTTCTATCACCGCGAGGTCGTCTCACGCGGCCTCGCGCTCATCCGCCAGGTGGCGCAGCGCGGCCTCGATCGGGGCGAGCTGAAGAGCGACCTGGCCATTCGTTTTCCGCAGCTTGTGGTGGCGCCGGCCATCCTGGCGGTGGTGTGGAACGGGCTGTTCGCGACGCTCGATCCGCTCGACACGCGGGCGTTGCTGGCGGCCCATCGAGATCTTCTACTGGCGGGCCTGGGAGGGGGATGCAGCTGATGCGCCAATGGCTTCATTCGGTGTCCCGGCGCGCGCGCCTCGCTCCGCTCGCATTCGCTGCGCTTCTCATCGCCGGCTGCGATGGCGGCGCACAGCGCAGCTTCTCCGGCTATATCGAGGGCGATCTCATCTTCATCGGGCCGAACGAGCCGGGCCGCGTCCGCGCCCTTGCGGTCAAGGAGGGCGATGCCGTCTCGAAGGGCGAGGTGCTGGCCACGGTGGAGGATGACCTTCAGGTGGCGGACCTCGACAGCGCCAAGGCCCAGTTGCGCGAGGCGGAAGCGCGCCTGGCCAATGCCCAGGCGCCACTGCAGCGGCCCGAGGAGATCGCGGTGCTGGAGGCGGCGGAGCGGCGCGCCTCGGCGGCGCTCGACCTCTCGCGCATCGAGCTTTCCCGCCAGAAGGACCTGGTGCCCAAGGGCGCGTCCTCGCAGGCCAATCTCGACAACGCCCAGCATGCGTTCGAGCAGAACCAGGCCGCCTTTGATGAGGCGCGCCGGCGCATCGCGGCCGCCCGCATCGCCTCGCGCACCCAGGAGATCGAGGCGGCGGAGGGCACCGCGCGCGCGGCCCGGGCGGCGGTGGCCGCCGCCGAGGTGCGCCTTGAGCGGCGCACCCTGAAGGCCCCCGCGGCGGGCGCGATCCAGACCGTCTATTATCGCGTGGGCGAACTGGTGCCCGAGGGGCGCCCGGTGGTTTCGCTGCTGCCGCCGGGCCTCGTGAAGATCCGCTTCTTCGTGCCGGAGGAGGTGCTGCCGAAGGTGTCGGCGGGCCAGAGCGTTACCGTCTCCTGCGATGGCTGCCCGCCCATCACCGGCAAGGTGAGCTTCATTTCCGCGTCGGCGGAATATACCCCGCCGGTGATCTACAGCCGGGAGGAGCGGGCCAAGCTCGTCTATCTCATCGAGGCGCGGCCGGATGAACCGGCCCGCGCCCGGCCGGGCCAGCCGGTCACCGTCAGCCTTGGCGGCGCGCCATGATGGAGGCCGCCGCCAGCGCGCGGATGGAGCCGCCGCCCGATGTCGCCATCTCGGTGGAGGGGCTCTCCAAGAGTTTCAGCGGCCACATGGTGGTGGACCACCTCACCATGCGTGTGATGCGCGGCCAGATCTACGGCTTCCTTGGCCCCAACGGCTCGGGCAAGACCACCACCATCCGCATGCTGTGCGGCCTGCTCACCCCCGATTCCGGGGAGGGCACCTGCCTTGGCATGAACATCCGCACCGAGGCGCGGAAGATCCGCGAGCGGGTGGGCTACATGACGCAGCGCTTCTCCCTCTATCAGGACCTCTCGGTGCGGGAGAATCTGGAGTTCGTCGCCCGCGTCTATGGCGTGCCGCAGCCGGAGAAGGCGGCCACCGCCGCACTGGAGCGGCTGGGCCTTGCCGGGCGCGGCAAGCAGCTTGCGGGCTCGCTCTCGGGCGGGTGGAAGCAGCGCCTCGCGCTGGGCGCCTGCATCCTGCCCAGCCCCGATCTGCTGTTGCTGGATGAGCCCACGGCCGGCGTCGACCCGAAGGCGCGGCGCGAATTCTGGGCGCAGATCCACGATCTGGCGGCCGATGGGCTCACTGTTCTGGTCTCCACCCATTACATGGACGAAGCCGAGCGCTGCCACGAGATCGCGTACATCGCCTATGGCAAGCTGCTGGCGCAGGGCACGGTGGCCAACGTCATCGCGGCCTCGGGCCTCAGCACCTGGACCGTGGAGGTGACAGGGGTGGAGGGGCATGCGGCCGGCCAGCTCGTCTCGTCCCTCTCGCGCAGCCTGAGCGCGCGGCCGGGAGTGGACATGGTGGCGCCCTTCGGCACCCAGCTTCACATTTCCGGCCGCGACGCGGTGGCGCTGGAGGCGGCCATCGCGTCCTTCCGGGGCGACCCCAGGCTCGTCTTCCGCAAGGATGCGCCGACGCTGGAGGATGTGTTCATCGACCTCATGGGCCGGTCCAAGGACGATCTGCGATGAGCGCCCCCGACCACGCCCACCCCCACGGGCCCGTGGCGCACGCTTTGGGCGTGGTGCGGCGCATCTCGGCGATGATCGTGAAGGAGTTCATCCAGCTGCGGCGCGACCGGGTGACCTTCGCCACCATGATTATGATCCCGCTGCTGCAGCTCATTTTATTCGGCTATGCCATCAACACCACGCCGCGCCATCTGCCCACGGCGGTGTTCGCCCATGAAAACAATGAGATCAGCCGCGCCATCCTCGCCGCCTTGCGCAACACCGCCTTCTTCGCCTTCGTGCGCGAGGTGCAGAGCGCGGATGAGGCCGAGCACCTGATCCGAGCAGGCGACGTGCTGTTCTTCGTGGAGATCCCCGCCGGCTTCGAGCGCAGCCTCAGGCGGGGGGAGAAACCCCAGCTGCTGGTGGCGGCCGATGCCACCGATCCGGTGGGCTCGGCCAATGCACTGGCGGCGCTCTCCGGCGTGGTGGGCACGGCCCTTGCCCGTGAGCGGTTCGTGGACGCGGCGGGCGCGGCGGCGTTCGAGATTGTGCAGCACCGGCGCTACAATCCGGCCGGCACCAGCCAGCTGAACATCGTGCCCGGCCTGCTCGGCACCATCCTCACCATGACCATGCTCATCTTCACCGCCCTCTCGGTGACGCGGGAGATCGAGCGCGGCACCATGGAAAGCCTGCTGTCCATGCCCATCCACCCGGTGGAGATCATGCTGGGCAAGATCGTGCCCTATGTGGCGGTGGGCATCCTGCAGGCGGTGCTTATCCTGTCGGCGGGCATGATTTTGTTCGGCGTGCCGGTGGAGGGCTCGCCCTGGATGCTGGCGGCGGCGACCCTGCTCTTCATCACAACCAACCTCTCCATCGGCTACACCTTCTCCACCCTGGCGCAGAACCAGCTCCAGGCGGTGCAGATGTCCTTCATGTTCTTCTTGCCGAGCATCCTATTGTCCGGCTTCATGTTTCCGTTTTCGGGCATGCCCCTGTGGGCGCAATGGGTGGGGGAGGTGCTGCCCCTCACCCATTTCCTGCGCATGGTTCGCGGCATCCTCCTGAAGGGCTCGGATTTCGCCGATCTCAGGGGGGACGCGGCGGCGCTGTTTGCCCTGATGCTGGTGGCCATGGGCATCGCCGTCGCCCGCTTCCGCCAGACCCTGGATTGAGCGGCTCCGCCAATGGCCCGTGAGCCGCCCTCATGGGTTTTCGCTCAAGCCCGCGCGGAGACCCTCGGCGCCGGTCCGGCACCGGGGCCAAGGGTTTCAGGCGTGAATGAGGATCTCGGCGCCGGGCGTCAGGCGGGCCAGCAGCCGGCGCATGTCCGACCGCCGCAGCGCCACGCAGCCCTCGGTGGCCGCAAATCCCGGCCGGGCGAGATGGATGAACACCGCCGAGCCCCGGCCCATGATGCGCGGGCGCGTGTTGTGGTTCAGCACCAGGACCAGGTCATAGACGGCATCGTCCCGCCACAGCCGCTCGTGGGAGGCGGAAAAGGGCAGCCGTACCGGGTGGTTATAGAGCCGGTGGCCGCTCGCGTCGCACCAGCCATCGCGGCGGCCGATGGGCCGGCAGGGCAAAGCGGTGCGCGGGTGCGGGCCGGCATCGGGGCGATAGAGCAAACCGAGGACGCGCCAGCGCCCGGCCGGCGTGCGGCCGTCGCCCTCGCGCTTGTCGGGGCTGATTCCCGAGCGGCCGATGGCCACGCGCATGGCGCGCTCGCCGGCCTTCAGCACCCCCTCATGGCGGTGCCCGGGGCGGCGGTGGACGTGCAAGAGGGAGATGCCCACAGGATGTTCCATGCGACGACCCAGCCTGTTACCGCTCGCTGTTGATTCTGTTATGGGAAAATTTGCACCGCGCCTGAGCCGTGCTGTACTTGCACCATGAGCGTGTCCGCAAGGGCACAGGAGGATTCGATGGCGAATGCGTGGAAGATCCTGGTGGTGGAGGACGACCCGGAGCTGCGCGATGCCCTGATCGAGCAGCTTGCCCTCCAGGAAGAGTTCGAACCCGTTCCGGCCGACTCGGCCGCCGCCGCCATCGAGGCGGCAAAGAACGGTGCGGTGGACCTCGTCATCATGGATGTGGGCCTGCCGGACATGGACGGCCGCGACGCGGTGCGGCAGATCCGCCGCAATGGCTTCAAGGCGCCCATCATCATGCTCACCGGGCATGACAGCGACAGCGACACCATCATGGGGCTGGACGCCGGCGCCAATGATTACGTCACCAAGCCCTTCCGCTTCTCGGTGCTGCTGGCGCGGCTGCGCGCGCAGATGCGCTCCCACGAGGCCAGCGAGGACGCGGTGTTCGCCATCGGGCCATATTCCTTCCGGCCGGGGGCCAAGCTGCTGCTCACCGAGCGCGGCTCGAAGATCCGCCTGACCGAGAAGGAAACCGCCATCCTGCGCTATCTCTACCGGGCCGGAAAGACGCCGGTGCCGCGCGAGACGCTGCTGCAGGAAGTGTGGGGCTACAATTCCGGCGTCACCACCCACACGCTGGAAACGCACATCTACCGCCTCAGGCAGAAGATCGAGCCTGATCCGGCCAATCCGACCCTGCTCGCCACCCAGGCGGGCGGCTACAAGCTGGTGCCCTGAGGCGGCGGGCGCATTTTCGAGGGAGGCGGCTGGCGCCTCGCGTCCGGAAAATGCGCCGTCGCACGGACCTGGAGCGTGGTTCGCGCGCGAAGGCGGGCGGAGCGCGCGAGGGTGACCCCATGGGCATGGGTTCGCGCGAAGAGAGTGCGTCGACGCGGAAGCCCGGGGCGTGCCCCGATGCGCGCGGAACGTGCTCCAGGGCCGCCGCGCCGGCCGCGAGGAGGACCGCCCGTGGACCGGGAAGACGAGCTGGATAACGTGCCGGAAGAGGATGTCGCGCTGCTGCGCGCCATCTCCACTTTCTCAGCGCTGGACGACACCGTTTTGGCCCATCTGGTGGCGGCGGGCCAGCGGGTGGCGCTGGCGGAAGGCGCAACCCTGTTCCATGCCGGGGAGACCGCCGATTGCGGCTATGTGCTGCTGAGCGGGCGCATGGAGCTGTCCGACATCCGCCGCGACGGCGTGCGCCGGGCGGTGATGGCGGTGGAGCCGGGCGCCCTCATCGGCGAGATTGCCCTTGTGGCGCCCACCCCGCGCCCCGCGACCGCGGTGGCGGTGGAGCCATGCGAGCTCCTGCGCATCGCCCGGGCGGATTTCATTTTGGTGCTGGAGCGCCATCCCCGGGCCGCGGCGAAGCTGCGCCGCGCCATTGCCAAGCGCCTGGAGCAGACCATGCGGGCGCTCGACGGCGTGCGTGCCGAGTTGGAGCGGTCCCGCCCGGCTCCCCGCCGCCGCTGAGGCAACCCGCCGCCGCGTGACGCGCGGGGCCTTCCCCGTTTCACGGAATTTGCCGAACAGCCAGCCGGTTGGGCCCGCATGGTTGCGTCACGCGCGCCGCGGCTCGCGCCGCTCGAACACCCTGTGACCTCAGGCGAAGGTGAGGGCGACGGGCACGTGGTCGGAGGGCTTTTCCCAGCCGCGCGCATCCTTCAGCACGGTCATGGCGGTGGCGTGGGGCGCCAGAGTGGGGCTGGACCAGACATGGTCGAGCCGGCGGCCGCGATCATTCACCGTGTAGTTGGGCGAACGATAGCTCCACCAGGTGAACAGCTTGTCTTCCGGCGGCACGAAGCGGCGCATGGTGTCCACCCAGCGGCCGGCGGCCTGCCAGCGGGCCATGCGCTCCACCTCGACGGGCGTGTGGCTGACCACGCTGAGCAACTGCTTGTGGCTCCACACATCACTTTCCAGGGGCGCGATGTTGAGGTCGCCGACGAGCACCGCGTGGCGGTCCTCGGCGGTCGCGTCGGACAGAAGCTGCGGCCAGGCGGTGACCTCGTCCAGGAAGGCGAGTTTGTGGGCGAACTTGGGGTTCAGCTCCGGGTCCGGCACGTCGCCACCGGCGGGCACGTAGAAGTTGTGAATGGTGATAGGCTTGCCGAGCCCATGCTCGGGCGCCAGCGTCACCGCCACGTGGCGGGCATCCCCCTTGCCGCAGAATTCCTGGCGCGTGACCTCAGCGAACGGCCGGCGCGAGAAGGTGGCCACCCCGTGCCAGCCCTTCTGCCCGTGCAGGGCGATATGCTCGAACCCCAGGTCGCGGATGGCGGCGAGGGGAAACTTGTCGTCCTGGCACTTGGTTTCCTGCAGGCACAGGACATCCGGCTTCAGCGCGGCGACGGCCTCGCGCAGAATATCGAGCCGGATACGAACGGAATTGATGTTCCAGGTGGCGATGGTGAGGGACAAGGCAGCAACGGCTTGAAAAATGGCAGGGAAGCTTAGGGGTAGAGCAGGCGAGGCGAGGGCGCAAGGGTGGAGCCCGAGCCTGATGCGGGGCGGCGATGAATGGCCGGGCGACATCCCTTGAGTTGCCGCCCGGCTTGGCGTCACTCCTGCTGGTGCAGGCCGAATGCGGGATGATGAAAGAGTTCCCCGCGCGGCTCAGCGCCGTCGAAGGGCTGCGCCTGGACCACCTCGGGCGGGCAGCCTGCTACGCCCAGGCCGGGAAAGGCGCGGAAGCCGAAGCGGCCGTAATAAGCGGGATCGCCCACCAGCGCCGCGCCCCGGCAGGTCTGGCGCAAGCGGCGGAGGGCCTCCGCCATCAGGGCCGAACCGATCCCCTGGCGGTGTCGGGACGGCAGGACGACCAGCGGGCCGATCAGCCCCCAGCCGTCCTGCGCGCCGATCCGTGCCGCCGAGGCGGCCAGATAGCCGATGACGGCTCCCTGGTCCTCGGCCACCAACGAGAGGGTGAGCGCGCCCTCCGCGCGGAGCCTCTCGACGATGCCGGCCTCAGTCCCAGTGGCCTGTGGAAGCAGCCGGAGGGCTTCGGTGACAAGCTGGCTGATGGCCGGGATATCTGCGGCCGCTTCGTTGCGGATCAGCATGTCATGCCCCCTGATTGTCCAGTTGGGCGCGAACAAAGGTGCGGCCGCGTTTCGAGATGCGATACGGGCGGCCTGATCGCGACTCGATCAGCCGCTTCCGGCGCAGCCGCTTGAAGATCTCAAGGTCGAAGTCAGCCAGCACCATTCCCTCGCGCGTGACACAGGTCACGGACGTGATCTTGGGGCCGTCGTCGCGCGCGTGCAGAATGCCGCCGCCAAGCGCCAGCACGTGCAGCGCACGTTGTTCATGTCGTGAAATATTCATGGATGTCTCGTGTGACAGACGTGAAAAAACACCCCGGTGCGCGTGCACCCGGCGGTTTCCAGTTCACGCGGCTCTCTGAGATTCAGAGAGCCTCTTCACACAAGCTCTGACATCCACTCTCCATCGAACGGGCCGCACCCGTGGGCGCCACCCGTGTCGGTAATATAGGAAACACACGTGTTCGGAACAAGCCCGTCCGTGACGGGCGCTCCCACCCGCTACTATGCCGGCAGCACGACCACCTTGGTCTTCACCGGGGTGCGGGAATACAGGTCAATCATGTCCTGACTCAGGAGGCCCACGCAGCCGCTGGTGACGCCGGTGCCGATCGATTCCGGGTCGCTCGTGGCGTAGATGGTGTAGAGCGTGTAATTGCCGTTCTGGTACAGGTAAAGCGTGCGCGCGCCCAATGGGTTATCGAGGCCGCCGGGCATGCCGCCGGCATATTTGGCGGCTTCCGGCTGGCGCTTGATCATTTCCTTGGGCGGGGTCCAGGTCGCCCATTCGCCCTTGCGGCCCACATAGGCGTCGCCGCTCCACAGGAAGCCGGAACGGCCCACATTGGCGCCGTAGCGCGTGGCGTATCCGTCTTCCTCGATGCGGTAGACGTAGTAATTGCCGGGATCCACGATGATCGTGCCGGGCGCTTCCTTGCTTTCATAGCGCACGGTGCGGCGGTAATACTTGGGGTTGACCTTGCTGACATCCACCCCGGGAATGGGGAACTTCTCGGTGGGGACAGGCCCGTAAAGCTTCTCCGCCTCGGCGACGCTCATGCCGTCCAGGCCCGCGCAGCCGGAGAGCCCGAGCGCGCCGAGGCCGATGGCGGAGCCGAACAGAAACGACCGGCGGCTCAGAGCCCCCGAGCGGAGCCCGTGCTCAGCAGCCGCGTGATCCTCGCCAGCCGCGGCATTCCCACGTTCCATGATCATGATCCGGCAGTTTCCCATGTCCAGTCGCCCGGTGAGACGATGCTCCGGCATACACCCGCCAAACGACTTGTCGAGCGGAGATTGCCGCCACATGGCGCCGCTGGCAAGCGCGGCCGGCGCGTCACACGCTGGATGTGGTATTTTAGTGCCGTTTGACCGCTGGGGAACTGGCGGGGCCGCCGCCAGCGCGCGCCTTACTGCAGCATCCGCTCGAAATTGATGACGAAGAGGCGCGGGTCGGGGCGCTTGTTCACGTCCGCCTTGTTCAGTGTCACCTGGGTGTCATAGCCCTGGGGGTCGGTGACCACCCACTGCTTCAGGGCCGAGGTCTTGGCGTCGAACAGGATCAGCAGGCGGTAGGTGCCCAGCATGGGCACCTGGTGCTGCATGGTGACCGTGATGAAGCGGTCGTCCTGGAAGATGCCGGTCACGTTGGGATCGTTGGCGAGGTCCACCCGCTCCGCCAGCAGAAAGCGCAGGGGCGTCTGGTCCAGGGGGGTCACGTCCTGGGTGTTCAGGCTGCGATCGCGCACCGCCACGGACTGGCCGTTGGCGATCAGTTCCACCGGGCTCGGCGGGTCATATTCAAAGCGCACGCGGCCGGGCTTCTGCATGTAGAAGTCGCCGGTGCGGCGCGTGCCGTCGGGATCCGTCTGGGTGAAGGTGCCCGTCATGGACTGCACGGAATTATAGTAATTGGTGATGCGCGCCACTGTGGCAGGGCTTGCCCGCCCATCGGGCAGCGCGGGCGTTGGCGCGGCGGCGGGTGCGGTCGGTCGCACCTCGGCTGTGGTGGTGTTATTGTAGGGCGCATTCGGGCGGCGCGGGGGCAGCGGGGCCGAGGGCTGGCCCGCCGCGGGGGCCGAAGCGCTGGAATTGCCGCCGCCATCCAGGGGCCCGCCCCACAGCGAGCCGGGCGGCAAGGTGCCTTGGGCGCAGCCGGCGGTGGGCGCCGCCAGCGCCAGGGACGCCGCCAGCCAGAGGCTTGCTGCCATCACACGCGGGACAAAGAAACGGCTCGGCATCATTCACGGTCTCTGAAAGAGGGCGGCACCTGGGGCAGCATCTGTCCGGAAAGCCGGGTGCGCACCGGGCCGAATCCCGGAGCCGGCTGGCACAGACGCTGCAGCATAGCCCCTAGCGGCAGCCTATGGCGATCCTGTGGCCCGGTGGTCACAGATGCAAGAGCGATGGTGGGAGCGAGGCGCGTTGCCGCCTTTGCCCGCCCGGCGTCCGCGACCGTCGCGCGGCCAAAAGCGGCGTGGCGGGCGGCGGGGGCGCCGGGGCTCATTCCGCCGCTTCCTCCGGCAGCAGGATCTCGCGCTTGCCCGCATGGTTGGGGGCGCCCACGAGCCCCTCATTCTCCATGCGTTCCACCAGGGAGGCGGCGCGGTTATAGCCGATCTGCAGGCGGCGCTGGATGTAGGAGGTGGAGCACTTGCGATCGCGCATCACCACCGACACGGCCTGGGAGTAGAGATCCTGCCCTTCCTCGCCGAAGCCGCCCTTGTCGAACACCGCGCCGTCCTCGTCGTCATCGTCCGGCTCGGCGGTCACGGCCTCGATGTAAGCGGGCACGCCCTGGGCCTTGAGGTGCTTCACCACGTCCTCAACCTCCTGGTCGGACACGAAGGGCCCATGCACGCGGCGGGTGCGCCCGCCGGCGGCCATGTAGAGCATGTCGCCCTGGCCGAGCAGCTGCTCGGCGCCCTGCTCGCCCAGGATGGTGCGGCTGTCGATCTTCGAGGTCACCTGGAACGAGATGCGGGTGGGGAAGTTCGCCTTGATGGTGCCGGTGATGACGTCCACGGACGGGCGCTGGGTGGCCATGACCAGATGGATGCCGGCGGCGCGGGCCATCTGGGCGAGGCGCTGGATGGCACCCTCGATTTCCTTGCCCGCCACCATCATCAGGTCGGCCATCTCGTCCACCACCACGACGATGTAGGGCAGGGCATCCAGGTTGAGCTCCTCGCGCTCATAGATGGCCTCGCCGGTGTCGTGGTCGAAGCCGGTCTGCACGGTGCGGGAGACGGTTTCGCCCTTTTCGGCGGCCTCGCGCACCCGGGCGTTGAAGCCGTCAATGTTGCGCACGCCGAGCTTGGACATCTTCTTGTAGCGGTCTTCCATCTCCTTCACCGCCCACTTCAGGGCCACCACCGCCTTCTTGGGGTCGGTGACAACCGGGCAGAGCAGATGGGGGATGCCGTCATACACCGACAGCTCCAGCATCTTGGGGTCGATCATGATGAGGCGGCACTGCTCCGGCTTCAGCCGGTAGAGCAGCGAGAGGATCATGGTGTTGATGGCCACCGACTTGCCGGACCCGGTGGTGCCCGCCACCAGCAGATGCGGCATGCGGGCGAGGTCCACGATCACCGGATCGCCGCCGATGGTCTTGCCCAGGCTGATGGCCAGCTTGTGGCCGGAATCGCCGAAATCCTTGGTGGCCAGCAGGTCGCGCAACAGCACCTTGTCGCGCTTGTCGTTGGGCAGCTCGATGCCGATCGCGTTGCGGCCCGGCACCACCGCCACACGGGCCGAAATTGCGCTCATGGAGCGGGCGATGTCGTCGGCGAGGCCGATGACGCGGGAGGACTTGATGCCGGGCGCGGGCTCCAGCTCGTACAGGGTCACCACCGGGCCGGGGCGCACGTCCACGATCTCGCCGCGCACGCCGAAATCCTTCAGCGTGGCTTCGAGCAGGGCGGCGGTTTCCTTCAGCGCCTCGGGGGTGAGGGCGGGGGCCTTGCTGGCCGCGGGCGGAGCCAGAAGATCGAGCGGCGGGAACTGGTAGTGGCCCTTGCGGCCGGCCTGCTTGCGGGCCCCGCGGCGGCGCCGGGTGGTGGCGCTTTCGGCGATCAGCTCCGCATCCTCTTCCAGCTCGGCCTCCTCGCCGCCCCGGTGCGGCGCCTCGCCGCCCAGCCCGCTCATGCGCGGTTCCACGCGCTGGTCGGAGCTGTCGCGCTCGCGCGGGTCGCGGGCCAGGCCCGAGGGCGCCAGCGCGGCCAGATTGTGGGAGCCGAGCACGCGGGCCTTCAGCGAAAGCATGGTGTGGGTGAGCGCGCCCAGGGACACGGAGGTGCCGTCGTCCTCGTCTTCGTCATCCTCGTCCGCGTCATCGCCGTCGGACAGGGCGTCCGCGGGCTTGAGCGGCGTGCGCCGCCCGCCGGCGAAGGCGAGGAAGAGCGCGCACGCCCCAACTACGCCGCCGATGGCGCCCACCAGCGTCTGGCCGACGGGTTCCACCATGCCGGTGCCGAACAAGCCCGCGATGCGGCCGAACAGGTCGCCGATCACGCCGCCAAGGCCGGTGGTGGTGGGCCACGTGCCCAGCCGCGGCACGGCGCTGAGAAAGGCGCAGGCCCCCACCACGCCCACTGCCCAGGCGGTGATGCGCAGCTTGGCGCGGCCGAAGGGCCGATGGGTCATGAGCCGCCAGCCCCAGTAGACGAGGGGCAGCACGATGGCGAGACAGGCGAGCCCGAACAGCTGCATCAGCAGGTCGGCCAGGATCGCGCCGGGCCGGCCCAGAATGTTGTGAACCGCCGAGTCGGTGGCGTTGGAGAAGCTCGGATCGGAGGCCGACCAGGTGACGAGCGCGGCGGTGGCGAGCACGCCGGCAATGGCGAGCCCCACGCCGATGATCTCGCGGCTGCGCCGCTTTACCCCCTGCCGCAGCACTTCGGGGATGAGGTCGAGGCGCGCCGTCTGCGGCTGCATGCGCGTATGCATGACCGCGTCTGCGGAGCGGCGGGCGGTGCTGGAGGTCGCGGGCATGGGCGCAGATCTCCTTCAGTCCGATCCGGCGGCGAGGCCGGCGACGAGGCGCTTCAGCACCTCTTCCGAGGTGGGAATGTCATGGACCAGCGCAACGCGCAGCCAGTCCTCGGCTGGGTTGGAGCCGGAAAGATCACGGCGGGCGAGGTAGCCGCCGGGCACCGTGCGCAGCCCCTGTTCGCGCCACAGCCGCAGCGCCGCGGCTTCGCCACCGGTGTGCGCCGCTCCCCGCAGGTGGGAAGCATCGAGCCACAGGAAGAAGCCGCCGCCGGGCCGTGAATAGCCGAAGCGATCGCCAATGATGGTGTCGGCGAGATCGAATTTCGCACGGTAGAGATCGCGGGAATGGGCCACGTGGGCCTCATCCTCCAGCGCGGCCACGGCCACCGCCTGCAGCGGCTCGGGCACCTGCGGCGCCGCCACCCAGCGGAAGGCCAGGAATTCCTTGAGGAAGGCGGCATCGCCGGCGCAGAAGCCGCAGCGCAGGCCGGGCAGGGAAGAGCGCTTGGACAGGGAGTTGAAGGCGATGGCCCCGGTAAAGTCGCCCTTGGCCACCTCCAGGATGCCGGCCGGCTTTTCCGCGCCGAGATAGATCTCGGAATAGCACTCGTCGGAAAACAGGAACGCCCCGTGGCGCCGCGCCAGCTCCAGCGCCCGTTCGAGATAGGCGGGGGAGGCGATGGCCCCCTGCGGATTGGCGGGGGAGGCGAGGTAGATGGCCACCGTGCGGTCGAGCAAAGCGGGGTCAAGGGCGTCGAGGTCTGGCAGCCAGCCGCTGGCGGCAGTGGTGGGCAGCACTGCGGCCTCGCAGCCGGCCGCCTCCGCGCCGGCGGCATAGGCGGCATAGAATGGATTGGGCAGCAGCATGGCCGGCTTCTGCCCGGGCCCCAGCTTGCGCGGGGCCGCCAGGCGCTGCGCCACAATGGCGGCGGAGAACAGCCCCTCGCGGGAGCCGTTGAGGGCCAGCACCTCGCGATCCGCGTCCAGCGGCCGGGCGAGGGCATAGCGCCGCTCCAGCCAGCGGGCGGCGGCGGCGCGGAAGGTCGGGGTACCCTCGGCTCGGGGATAGCGGCCAAAACCGGCGAGGTTGCCCGCCAGCACCGGCCCCACGAAATCGGGCATGGTGTGCTGCGGCTCGCCCACCGCGGCGCTCAGTGGCGCGCGACCAGGCTCGATGCCGGCGAGAAGCTCGGCCAGGCGGATGAAGGGCGAGCGGCGGTCCTCCACGGAGGCCGGCGCGGGAACGGGGGCGGGCAAGATGGGCAGCCTCGGCGCACGATCGACGATGATTGCGGCCACTGTGCGCCCAATACGGTTAAGGTGCGGCTAATCACTCGGCGCCGCGCGAGAGGAGATCTCAGGCGGCGGGACGCGTCGTGCGTAATCTCAAGACTGCGCGATATCAACGTGTTAGCGCATTCCCGCAGCTGTGTTGCGGGCAGCTTGCCCACGGTCGGAGGCGTTCGCCCGATGCTGAGCCGCTGCGTGTCTGGGGGCGTCCGGGCGACGAGACCCCGGAGCGACTCGGTCGCAGCGGGCGCCGCGAAGGCGGAGAGGCGCAAGACGGCGGATATCCAAGGCTTCTGCTACCCAAGGCCCGAATACCCCAGGCTCCGAATGCCCAAGCCCCCGGGTCCGATCGACATTTAAGAGGCACGGTTTGCCGGGGCGCGTTGCCTCTTCCGCTTGCGGGGGAGGGTGAGGGCGGGGCAGGACCGCCTCGGTCCAGACCGCCTCGGTCCAGACCGCCTCAGTGGCGCAGAGACTGGAACTTCAGCACTTTTGAGACTTTTCGAGGCGTTGCCCTTCGTCGCGCCGCCGGGGCCATCTTTTCAGCGTGTTGTCCACCCCAGCCCTCCCGCCGCAACCGGGAGAAGGGGCTGCGCCATGAGGAGCACGGTCGTGGGACATTAGCCGCGCCACGCGCGCTGGATGTCGATCCGCCTAGACCTTGGCCAGCACCTCACGGGCGCGGCGGGCGTCCTCGACGATCTGGGCCACCAGGGCGTCGATGCCGTCGAACTTCAGCTCCGGCCGCAGATAGGCGTGGAACTCCACTTCGATGCGCTGGCCGTAAAGATCGCCGGCAAAGTCGAAGATGTGCACCTCCAGCAGGGGCGCGCCATTGTCGAAGGTGGGGCGGCGGCCGAAATTGGCCACTCCGTCATGACGCTGTCCGTCGGAAGTGGTGATCCGCACCGCATAGATGCCGAAGGCGAGCTCGATATTGCCGGGCAGCGCCAGATTCGCGGTGGGAAAGCCGATGGTCCGTCCGCGCTTGTCGCCATGGCGCACCTCGGCATTCACCGAGAAGGGACGGCCCAGCATGTGGGCGGCATGGCCCACCTGGCCGGCGGCCAGCGCCTTGCGGATGGCGGTGGAGGAAATGGGGTCGTCCTCGTCGCGCATGGGGTCCACCACCGTCACGTCGAAACCGTGCCGCCGCCCCGCGCCTTCGAGAAAGGCGGGAGAGCCGGCGCGCGCCCGGCCGAAATGGAAATCAAACCCCACCGAAATGCCGCTGACCCCGTAACGCCCCACCAGGATGTCGCGCACGAAGGCTTCCGGCTCCATGGTGGCAAGGGCGTGGTCGAACGGCAGCACGATGGCGCCGGCAAGGCCCGTCGCCTCGATCTGCCGCAGCTTGCTCGCTTCCGGCGTCAGGCGGAAGGGCGCGGTCTGCGGGCTGAAGAAGCTGCGCGGATGCGGCTCGAAGGTGAGCGCGAGCGCCGCCACGCCCTTGGCCTGCGCCATGGCCAGCGCGGTCTCGAACACGGCGCGATGGCCCCTGTGGACCCCATCGAAATTGCCGATGGCGAGCACCGGGTGCGACAGGCTGTCCGGGAGCCGATCCGGCCCCCGCAGGACGAGGAAGGCGTGAGAGGGGGAAACAGGCATCGGCGGCGTGCGAACCCTCGGCGGCGTGGGAACCCGATGTGGGCGGAACACTGTTTTAGCGGCCCTGCGGCGTCTCCGGCCACACAGCCTTTCGGACCATGGCGCCCCTGACGACCGCAGGCTCTAGGCACAGGCGGGCAGGCCCGTCAAGGGAAGCCTGCGCCGGCCGGCGCTTGCGCGGCCTCACCAGGCAAGGCGTGGCATCACCCCGCGCGGGTGGGCATGGCCTTCGAACAAGGCGGCGAGCGAGGCGGTGTCCGGCACCGCGCCATCCACGGCCTTCAGCTCCGCCGCATGGATGCCGCCGGCGATGAAGAGGCTGTCGAAGCCGGCCCCGTTGGCGCCCGCGATATCGGTGCGCAGCGCATCGCCGATGCCCAGCACGCGGGCCTTGTCCACCGGCCCCTTGCGCAGCTTCTCCGCCAAGGCGAGTGCGGTTTCGTAGATGGGCAGATAGGGCTTGCCGCAATAGACGGTTTCGCCGCCAAGATCCTCATAGGCCTTGGCGATGGCGCCGGCGCAATAGACCAGCCGGTCGCCGCGCTCCACCACCAGATCGGGATTGGCGCAGATGAAGGGCAGATTGCGCGCCTTCATCTCGCTGAGCATGCCGGCGTAATCGTCCGGCGTTTCCACATTGTCGTCGAACAGGCCGGTGCAGACCACCACATCGGCGCTCTCCAGCTGGCTCAGCACCACGTCGAGCCCGTCATAGGTGCTGAGGTCCCGCTCGGGGCCCAGATGGAACACGCTGGCCTTGCCGCGCGCGGAAAGCAGGGTGCGGGTGACATCGCCGGAGGTGATGATGCCGTCATAGCTGGTGCGCGGCACGCCGAAGCCGTCCAGCATGGTGACGATGGCGCTGTTGGGCCGCGGCGCATTGGAAACCAGGATCACGCTGGCGCCACCCGCCCGCGCGCGGCCGAGCGCCGCGCAGGCTGCGGGAAAGGCATGCACGCCATTATGCACGACGCCCCACACGTCGCAGAGAATGATGTCGTACTCTCCGGCGAATGTGGAAAGCCCGGCAATAAGGGGGGGCGCGCCGACCGGGTTCGCCGCCGGGATGCCTTCAGCCATGCCAACGTCTCCTTTTGTGCGGCGCACAGGTGCCACGGGTGGCGCCCGATCACAAGAGCCAAGGGAGAGGGACGCGCCCGCCCCGCAAGCAATGCGGGCTGCGCCGGGGACAGGATGCGGCTGCGCGGCCGCGGACGGAAGCGCGGACCGAGCGCGATGGCGCCACCATTGGCGTGGGTCCACGAAGCGTGTGGGCAAATGCGGCTTGGCACTTGCTGAGAGGCGGGAGCCTTGTCTATGGTGCGCTTCGATGCGGGCGTAGTTCAGTGGTAGAACGACAGCTTCCCAAGCTGTATGTCGTGGGTTCGATTCCCATCGCCCGCTCCAATTTCGCGAGCTGTGACAAGGGCTTGTCGGACTGCCGTTGAGCTGAACGGCGGGCGCCGCGTTTCTCGCTTGCGTTGACGACTTGCTCCGCTTCTCCTTGCGAATGACGCAGCCTTGCGGCTCTTCCCGATGGTTTCATGTCGATAGCACGCCGTTGTCGAAGCTTCGGTGTGGCCTGTCGTGGGGTGGACCGCGGCGAGATCAGCGTCCGCTCCGCTTCGCAGATGCCAATATCGGCGCCTCCCACCGTGAGGGGTTCCCGTTCGCCGATCACGTCGCTTTGGCGTGCGGTCGTTTCGAACTGGACTGCCGCGCCGGGCACCAGCGCGCCGCCCCGTTCCTGCCATCGGGAAAGGCTTGGCCGGTGATGGAGTGGGGCCCGCTTGAAGGCCTTCCTGGAACGATCCTTGGAGGTGGCTTTCATGGCGGATCTCGCCAGTGGTTGCCGATTTGGGCGGGCTGGCCGAGGCTCGGAGCATCCCTTGCGACAAAACGTGTGCCGGTAACGTTGCTGGCTACCGGCATGCCAGCTCCGCACACCGATGCGACCGCGCGTAAAGCCATGCGAGGGCGTGGCTACATCATTCTTGACCAACCTTCACGGGGCGGCTCCGCCGCGCCCTGCCCCAGGTGGGGATCTCTTTGCGGGTTTCGTCGATGGCGGAAGGCTCCACGCGAAAGTCATGAAATACATGCCTGCGGGTCGGGGCGGAGAATTGCCTGCCCATGCGTCCCCTGGCCGCTCTGCGAGCAAGGCGTGGCCTCCATATACATTTCGGAAGGCCAGTTAGTGTCCCGACTAAATAATATAATTTCATCATAAAATTACGCATATAGTCCGTAAATATAAAGTGTACTGACATTTAATTTCCAGTGGTGCCCGCGGTGCTCGTTTTCGCTCATGTTTCGTTGCGTCTGGACGCTGGGGCATCGGGTTAAAAATCGGCATCGCCCCGCCGCGCTGTTCCGGCCTAGCTTCTAAAATCGAGGGGCTGCGTATTGTTGGGCTGGCAAGTCGTGCCTGCGGCATTTTGCGTGGCAAAAGGCGTGGGGCGGTCATGTCGCGCAAGAGCTTGTCGAACACTGCCGCGGATGGGCTCAACGGGCTCGCGGTTCTGGCGAGTGTCGTGCCTCTCGCCCTGGCGTCGAGCGGCCTGTCCGCCTACGCCCAGACCAGCAACGTCACCGTCGGCCCGAACTACTACATTCCCAAGGACGAGGCACAGGGCTCGGGCGGGAGTGCGGGATACAATTGTCCGGACAGCAACGGCCTCTACGCGAATGTCGGTGGCGGCCATTCGGGCTCGCCTGGACCGGACATCACGGAAACCTATACCAACGATCTCTCCGCCGGCGGCAGCTATGACGGTACATTTGCCCTGATCGGCAGCACCGGCGGGTCCGGTGGCACCGGTGGCCACAGCAATTGCACCGGCGGCAATTCCGGCGAGGTCAATGGCGGCAATGGCGCCGGTGGCGAGCCGGGCGGCACCGTGACGATCACCACCAAAGGTGGCTCGGGCAACGCCTTCTCCGGCAGCGGCATCATCGTCTACAGCCACGGCGGCCAGGCCGGCAATGGCGGTAATACGGAGTCCATGAACGGCTGGGGCGGTTCGGGCGGCACGGGTGGCGACGGCGGCACGGCGCAGCTGACCAATTCCGTGTCCATCACCACCACCCAAACCGGAGCGGTGGGCATCGCCGTCCTGAGCGCGGGCGGGAATGGGGGCGCCGGCGGCGATGGCGATGGCAGCGGCAAGGGCGGCAATGGCGGCTGGGGCGGCGTGGGCGGCGCGGCCATTCTCGACAACACCGCCGCCATCACCGCCCAGGATGCCATCGTCATCTATGCTGAGAGTGTCGGCGGCTATGGCGCCAATGCGGGCAGCGGCGGCAGCGGCTATTGGATCTTCGGCGGCGGCGGCAGCAGCGGCTCCGGTGGCTATGGCGCCAGCGCGGGCACGGTCACTGTCACCAATTCCGGCGCGCTCACCTCCAATGGCGCGGGCTCGCGCGGCATCGAGGCCCAGTCGGCCGGTGGCGGCGGTGGCGATGCGGGCATTTCCTATGGCCTGAACGCCTTGGGCGGCACTGGCGGCCCGGGGGGAAGCGGTAGCGCCGTCTCGGTGACCAATTCCGGGTTCATCAACCTCACCAACGCATCGGCCATCGGCATCGCCGCCCAATCCATCGGCGGGGCCGGCGGAACGGGTGGGCTCGCCTTCAGCGACGGTGTCACGGGCGTCCTGCTCGGCGGCACGGACACGGGCGGCGATGGTGGCGGCGGTGGCGATGCCGGCACGGTGGGGGTGATCAATAGCGGCGTGATCTGCACCGGCAATGCCTGCAGCACCAGCACCCCGCCCTCCAGCAGCGCCGGCAGCGCCTTCGGCATCCAGGCCCAGTCCATCGCCGGCGGCGGTGGCACCGGCGGCTTCGGCATTGCAAGCTCAGTGGTGGGCAGCTCGATCGCGGTGGGCGGGGCGGGTGGCAATGGCGGCGATGCGGATTCCGTCTTCGTCTCCAACTCGGCTTCGATTTCCACGCTGGAAGTGAATTCCGCCGGCATTCTCGCCCAGTCCATCGGCGGCGGTGGCGGCGCGGCCGGCGGCGCGGTCTCGCTGGCGCTGTCGGCGGTCGCGGCGGTGGCCATCAGCCATGGCGGCTCGGGTGGAAACGGCGGCGACGGCGGGGCGATCGCTGTGAACTGCACCAGCGTGTCCGGCCTGCTGGCGACCTCCGGCAATGCGGGCACCTGCGCGGGGACCTCGTCGGCCTATTTCCAAAGCTCGCTCCTGTCCGGCGTCACCATCTCCACCGGCGGGGCGGTCTCTCCCGGCATCATCGCCCAGTCCATTGGCGGTGGCGGTGGTGAGGGCGGCTATGCGGCGTCCCTGTCGGGCAGCGCGGGCGGGGCGGTGGCCCTGTCGTTTGGCGGCTCGGGCGGCTCCGGCGGCGCGGGCGGCATCATCTACGGCGGCACCAACGGCACCAACATCACCACCCTGGGTGATGATTCCATCGGGCTTCTCGCCCAGTCCATCGGCGGCGGCGGCGGCTCGGGCGGCGCCAGCTTCTCGGGCGATGTGGCGTACGCCGTTTCGATCACAACCAGCATCGGCGGCTCGGGTGGCGCGAGCGGTGACGGCAATGTGGTCATCGCGGAAAATCCCGGCGGCGTCATCACCACGAGTGGCGTCCGGGCTCACGGCATCCTGGCCCAGTCCATCGGCGGGGGTGGCGGTTCGGGCGGATCGAGCATTTCCGGCGGCGGCAGCGGCGCCCTTGCGGTGGGCATCTCCATCGGCGGCTCGGGCGGCGCCGGCGGCGCGGCCAACACGGTGGTGCTCTATAATGAGAGCAATCTGTGGGGCTCGTCCTTCGGCACCGGCGCCATCACCACCACGGGCGTCGGGGCGAGCGCGCTGGTGGCCCAGTCCATCGGCGGGGGCGGCGGCACTGGCGGCAACAGCATCGACGGGGACGTGTCCCTTTCCGCGGCGGTCGCAGCCTCCATCGGCGGCAGCGGCGGCAGTGGCAATGATGGCGGCGAGGTCACCATCGCCAATTGGGGGGCGCTCACGGCCTCCGGCGGCGGCGCGGCGGTCATCCTGGCCCAATCCATCGGCGGCGGCGGCGGCGCGGGCGGCTTTGCCGCCACCGGCAATGCCAGCCTCGACGGCTCGGCGAGCCTGGCGGTGGGCGGCAGCGGCGGCGACGGCTCCTCCGCCGGTGCGGTGACGGTCGACAATTACAACTCCATCATCGTGCCGAGCACGGTGACGCTGTCCACCACGACGCAGGTCGCAACCACCACCGTGGAGACCGAGAATGTCGTGGTGGGCTATGAGACCGTCTACAGCTGCACCATTACCCTCTGCTATGAGGAGATGGAGCCGATTTATGAAACGGTGCAGGTTCCGGTAACCACCTATTCCACCGTCACCACCACCACCGAGGTGGCGGGCACCGCATCCCTCTATGGCAATGCACCGGGCATTCTCGCCCAGTCCATCGGCGGCGGCGGCGGCGCGGGCGGCTTCGCGGTCGGCGCCTCCCTGTCGGGCTCCGACGGCGCGAGCCTCGAAGTGGGCGGCGGTGGCGGTTCGGGCGGCGCAGGCGGCGCGGTCACCATCTTCAACAGTGGTCTGGTGAGCCTCCTAGGCCCCATGTCCGGCGGCCTCATCGCCCAGTCGCTGGGCGGCACAGGCGGCGCGGGCGGCTTTGCGGTCGGCGGCGGGCTGGACAGCGGGGTCGCGGCCAATGTGGCCATTGGCGGCGGTGGAGGCAGCGGCGGATCGGCGGGCACGGTGAGCGTGACGCAGACCAACATCACGCTCATCACCAATGGCTCCCAGTCGCCCGGCATCATGGCGCAGTCCATCGGCGGATCGGGCGGCAATGCCGGTTGGGACGTGGCGGGCTCGCTGGCGAGCGGCGCATCGGCCGCGGTCGCGCTGGGTGGTGACGGCGGCAGCGGCGGGACCGCCGGCAGCGTCACCGTCCTGCAGGACAGCAACTCGCCCATTATCACCAACGGCCTGATCTCGCCCGGCATCATCGCCCAGTCCATCGGCGGCAATGGCGGCAATGGCGGCTTCAGCGCCGGCGCGGCGGGCTCCATCGTGTTCGCGGCGGATGTCAGCATCGCCGGCAATGGCGGGTCCGGTGGCGGGTCCGGCACGGTGACGGTGACGTCGGACGCGGCGATCGCCACCAGTATGGCCCAGTCGATCGGCATTCTCGCCCAATCCATCGGCGGCAATGGCGGCAATGGCGGGTTCGCCATCGGCGGCAGCGGCTCCACGGGCGGCGGCGATGCCAAGGTCTCGGTGGGCGGCGCGGCGGCCACCGGCGGCAGCGGCGGCTCGGGCCAGATGGCGGGCGCGGTGAGCGTTTATGCCACCGACATCAATACCGATGGCACCCTTGCCCCCGCCATCCTGGCCCAGTCCATCGGCGGGGCCGGCGGCAATGGCGGATCGAGCCGCGTGTTCAGCCTGTCCGGCACGCCGGATGAGACCGATGGCATGGCGGCGAGCGTCGCCATCGGCGGCAGCGGCGCTTCGGGCGGCAATGGCGCGGGGGTTCAGGTGGTGCAGGCCGGCTCCATTCTCACCGGCTATTCGGGCATCGTGAACGACCAGTCGGCGGGCATCATCGCCCAATCCATCGGCGGTTCGGGCGGCAATGGCGGCTCGGCGGATGCCAATGCGGTCGCCAGCACCGCCTCGGTGGCGGTGGCCATCGGCGGCGGCGGCGCGGAGGGCGGGACCGGCGGCACCGTCAGCGTCGCATCCAATGAGAGCCTCACGTCCGGCCAGATCACCACCACCGGCGCCCATTCCAGCGCGATCATCGCCCAGTCCATCGGCGGCGGCGGTGGCCATGGCGGCTGGTCGCAGGCGAGCGCCTCCAGCAATGATTATGCGGCCGGCATCGCTATCGGCGGCTTCGGCGATGGTGGAGGGGCGGGCGGCGCGGTGAGCGTGAGCAGCGGCGGCACCCTCATCACCTATGGCCTCCTGTCTTCCGGCATCCTGGCCCAGTCCATCGGCGGCGGCGGCGGCAATGGCGGCGCCGCCTCCAGCACCAGCGATGCAGGCGAGGGCCAGGAGCTCCAGGGGGGCGTGACATCGGTGGCGGGAGCCGGAGCCGGGCAGACCGCCAGCAATGTGAGCTCGGCGGTGTCGGGCAGCTCCAGCAGCGCGCCGGAAAGCAGCGATGACGGCGCGGTCTCGGGCATAGCCGCGTCGGTTACATTGGGTGGCTTCGGCGGGGCCGGTGGCGACGGCGCCACGGTGACCATCTCCTCCATCTCTTCCATTTACACCTTCGGGGACCAGTCCTCCGCCATCCTGGCCCAGTCCATCGGCGGCGGCGGCGGCAATGGCGGCTCGGCTGCCAGCAACGCCAACGGCGATTCCTATGCCGCCTCCTTCAGCCTGGGCGGAGGGGCCGGCAATGGCGGCGCCGGCGGCACGGTCAGCGTCGACGTCACGGGCTATTTCGCGACCACCGGCATGGGGTCCGCGGGCATCTTCGCCCAATCGGTGGGCGGTGGCGGCGGCAATGGCGGGTCGTCCTCCAGCACCGCGAGCAGCGGTGGACAGGCCGCGATCGCCATGAGTCTCGGCGGCACGGGCGGAAGCGGCGGCGATGGCGGCACGGTGGACGTGACCGTGGGCAGCTCCGAGGTCGGCTATGTCAATACGCTGGGCGCGAACGCGGCGGGCATCTTCGCGCAGTCCGTGGGCGGGGGCGGGGGCAATGGCGGCTCCAGCTTCGCCAGCTCCAACGTCACCCCGTCGAGCGGATCTTCCAACTCCGCCTCCAGTTCCACCGGCAGCCTCTCCGGCTCCGCCAGCGGCGACGAGACTTCCTCGGCCGCCGGCCAGCAGGGGGACAAAGGCGGCAGCCAGGCCGGATCGGACGGCGGCTATTCCCTCGCCATGGGCCTCGGCGGCAGCGGCGGCACCGGAGGGGCCGGCGGCGGGGTGAGCGTGACCAACGCTGACATCATCGTCACGGGCGTCGACCTCACCGGCACCACCACCAGCCTCTCGAGCGCCAATTCGCCGGCCATCTTCGCGCAATCGGTGGGGGGCGGCGGCGGCAATGGTGGGTCCAGCACCGTCAATTCCTCCGCCAGCGAAAGCAGCCTGTCCCTCTCCATCGGCGGCTCGGGATCGGGCGCGGGCACCGGTGGCGGCGTGAGCGTCACCAGCCAGGGCACCCTCTACACGGCGGGCGACAATTCGAGCGCGGTCTTCGCCCAATCGGTGGGTGGGGGCGGAGGATCGGGCGGCGCCTCCTCCAGCACGTCGGGGTCCGGCGGCACGGTCTCCCTCGCGCTGGGCCTGGGCGGCAGCGGCGCGGGAGGCGGCGACGGCGGCACTGTGACCGTCACCCTCAACGCGCCCGACAGCTATTCCGGCGTGCCGCTCGGCATCACCACCTTGGGAGACGCCTCCTATGGCGTGTTCGCCCAGTCCATTGGTGGCGGCGGCGGATCAGGTGGAGCCTTCACGGGAGCGGCGACGGCCGGCAGCGGATCGGGCGACGCCAGCGCATCGGCCTCGTCCTCCGGCACCTCGTCTTCCGCATCGAGCGGCGTAGCGCTGGCCATGGGGCTTGGCGGCTCCGGGGGCGCGGGCGGATCGGGCGGAGACGTCTCCGTGACCTCCGCTACCAGCATCCTCACCCAGGGCATGCACGCCACCGGCATTCTCGCCCAGTCCGTGGGCGGCGGCGGCGGCGCGGGCGGCGCGGTCACGTCCAATGCCAATAGCGGCACCTATGCGCTCTCCTTCGGGCTCGGGGGCACGGGCGGAACGGGCGGCACCGGTGGCAGCGTGAGCGTGGACAGCGAGGCGGCGATCACCACGTCGGGTCTCCAGGCCTATGGCATTCTCGCCCAGTCGGTGGGCGGCGGCGGCGGCCTCGCGGGAGCCGCCAACTCGACCACGGCGGGTGGCGGCGACGCCAACATCGCGCTGGCCTTCGGCGGCTCCGGCGGCAGCGGGCAGACGGGCGGGAGCGTCAGCGTGTCGGCCACGGCGGCGCTCGTGACGTCCGGCGCGGGCGCCACGGCGATCCTCGCCCAGTCCATCGGCGGCGGTGGCGGCGCGGGGGGCTCCTCCACCTCCAGCGCCTCGAGCGGCAACATCGCTGCCGGCCTGGGCCTCGGGGGATCGGGCGGCACCGGCAATGACGGCGGCTCGGTCTCCGCCAGCGGCTGGGCGGCCATCACCACCACCGGCGCGAACGCGGCGGGCATCATCGCCCAGTCGGTGGGTGGCGGCGGCGGCCTCGGCGGATCGTCGACCTCGGGCGCGGGCGGCGGCGGGCATGTGACCACCTCGCTCGCTCTGGGCGGCACCGGAGGCGCGGCGGGCGACGGCGGTGCGGTCTCGCTGACCTACGACAATTATTACAGCGTCATCCAGCTTTCCACCGCCGGCGCATTCGCCCATGGCCTTGTGGCCCAGTCGGTGGGCGGCGGTGGCGGCATCGGCGGCAGTTCCAATGGCAGCGCGACTGGATCTGGCGATGTCACCGCCACCTTCGCCCTTGGCGGGGCAGGGAGTTCGGGCGGCGATGGCGGGGAGGTGGATGTCTCCACCGACTCGGCCCAGGTCTTCACCGCCGGCACGGGCGCCATCGGCCTCCTGGTGCAATCCATTGGCGGCGGTGGCGGGGCTGGCGGCAGCAGCGACGTGATGGCCTCCGCCTCGTCCGATAGCGGCTCCGCCAGCTATGCGGCCGGCATCGCCCTCGGGGGCAGCGGCAGTGGCGGCGGCGCCGGTGGCGTGGTGAGCGTTCAGAACTGGATGTCCACATCCACCTCGGGCGCGCTGGCCCCGGCGGTGCTGGCGCAGTCCATCGCCGGGGGTGGCGGACTGGCCTCGGGATCGGCCGAGATCACTGGCAGCGCCGCCACCAGCAGCATCACCCTTTCCCTCGGCGGCTCCAACGGCCTCGGCGGCACGGCGGGCAATGTGACGCTCGACAATTACGGCTCCGTCACCGCCTTGGGCCTTGCCTCCCTGGGTGTGGTGGCGCAGTCCATCTCCGGTGGCGGCGGCGTCGCCGGTGTGCTCGCCAGCGGCGACGGCTCCACCGTCGTCACCACCGATGACACGATCACTCTGGGCGCGACGGGCTCCGCCAGCGCCGCCGCTGGCACGGTGAGCCTGCTGACGGGCAACAATGTCAGCACCGCCAGCAAGTGGGCTGTGGCCATCGTTGCTCAATCCATCGCGGGCGGCGGCGGTGTCGCGGCTCGTGTCATGGATGATGTTTCCAGCAGCAGCAGTTCCGGCACCGTCACCCTCGGCGGCAGCGCCGGCGGTAATGGCGGCGCAGTGAGCGCCTCCATGATCAACGGCTGGAACACCACCACCACCAGCGAATACGCTCACGGCATCGTCGCTCAATCCATCGGCGGCGGTGGCGGCATGGTCCTCGCCAAAGCGCAGACCCTGACCTTGGGCGGCAGTGGCGGAGGCGATGGCGGCAGCGTCTCCGTTTCCACCGCAGGGACCATAGCCACGGCCGGCTCGACCGCGCTCGGCATCATCGCGCAGAGCATCGGTGGCGGCGGCGGCATCGGCGTGGCCTCCAACAACGTGGTCTTCTCCGGCGGCAGCACTTCCGGCGACGGCGGCACGGTCGATGTCACCGTGGGCGGAGCCATCCTGACTTCCGGCACCAATGCGGTGGGTGTGCTCGCCCAATCCATCGGCGGTGGGGGCGGCGCAGCCTTGGCCGACAACGAGACACTGACCAGCAACACGCCGTCCGGCAGCGGCGTCGGCGGCGCGGTGACGGTGAACATCAACGCGGCCGTCGCCACCACCGGCAAGGGCGCGACGGGTGTCATTGCCCAATCGGCCAGCAATGGCGGCGGGCTGGTGATGAACGGCACCACCATGGAGCTGGTGAACGGTTCCACCTCCAGCTCGGGCAAGGTGACGGTGAACGTCAATACGGGCGGCTCGGTGACCGTCACCGGCTCTGGCGCCAGCGGCATCCTGGCCCAGGGCAATGGCGACCCGATCATCACCATCGCCTCGGGCGCCTCGGTGGTGGGGGGTGCCGGCGGCACCGCCATCACCAGCGACGGCCTTGAGACCTACATCACCAATCTCGGCACGCTCGGCACCGTGGACGGCGCCGGTGGGCTGGCCATCCGCACCACCGCGGGCTTCGCCGAGATCTCCAATGGCGGCGTCCTGATCGGCGACCTCGCCCTGACCGCGGGGGCCGCGAACCTGGTGACGAACCTCGCCTCCGGCACCCTCGTGGCCGGCAGCGCGCTGGATCTGGGCGGAACCGGCCTGCTGGTGAATGCCGGCACCCTGGCCCGTGGTCTGGCGAGCGTCGGCACCACCGTTATCGACGGCGACTTCCAGCAGAAGGCGGGCGGCACGCTGGTGGTGCGTATGGATCAGGACGCCACCCAGGCGGACAGCTATGTGGTGACCGGCTCGGCCCAATTGTCGGGCACCGTGCGCGGTGCGCTGATGGACCCGGCCCATGCGCGGCCGGGCCGTTTCTCCGCCTCCTTCTTCTCCGCCCAAGGCGGGATCGACCTCGATGCGCTCTCGGTGGCGGGCAACACGGCCATCTTGAGCTACAGCCTCCAGCCGGCCGGCGGCGGCCTTGCTTTGGGCGCCGCCGTCGATTTCACCCCCGCCGGCCTCTCCGAACGCGGCCAGCTCACGGGCGCGCTGATCGGCGCCATTCAGAACCGAGGGTCCTCGCCCTTGTTCGAGAGCATCGTCCCCGCTTTGCTCGACGTGCCCGACGCGGCGAGCCTGGGCGGCGCCTATGACATCGTCTCCGGCAATGCGGCCTCCCTCGTGCCCATGGCGATGATGAACGCCACGGCATCCAGCCTTTTCGCGGTGACCGGGGAAATCGATCGCTGGCGCACCGGAAGCGGCGTCGGGGTCGCCCCCATGGCACAGCAGGGCGAGGGCGCGGCGGCGTTCGGCCGGGGCTTCTGGTTCGCGCCCATGGGCACAGCCACCTGGGGCGGCGGCATTTCCGGCAGCACGGTGGGGGCCACCATGGGGCTCGACGGGGAGCTGCCGGATGCACCGCTGCTGCTTGGCGGCGCGGTGAACTATTCGTTCTCCAGCCTGGATGCGTCCGATTACGGCGCCAGCACCAGCACGAACTACGGCAATCTCAGCCTCTACGGCGCCTATGTGGCCGGGCCGGCCTATGTGTCGGCCACCGCCGCATTGGGATATGGCCACACCTCCATGGGCCGAAACCTGAACGGCCTGGGCCTCGCTCTGTCCACGGATTCCGGCTTCGACAGCACCGTTCTGGGCGGGCGGCTGGAGGTGGGCTATGCCTTCGCCATTCCCGGCAGCACGGCCAAGGTCACGCCGTTTGCGGCGTTCCAGCCCATGCAGCTGTGGCAGGGTTCGGCCGCCGAGCTGTTCGCGACCCGGGGACCCGGGCTGAGCTATGACGCCACCTCCATCACCGCGCTGCCGCTCTATCTGGGCACGCAGCTCGATGCCCACTGGACGCTCGATGACAGGCGCACCCTGACCCCCTTCCTGCGGATGTCGTGGATGCATGACTTCAGTCCGGATCGGGACGTGCCGCGCAGCTTCTCCGAGCTGCCGGGCTTCTCCTTCGCCAGCAACGCTCTGCCCACTGTGAGCGACGCTGCGGACATTCATGCGGGCATCGAGCTTGCCGCCGGCGCGGGCCTGTCGTTCACCGCCGCCTTCGATGCCCAATTGGCGCAGGGCTACAACAGCGCCGGCGCCAGCGGCGCATTGCGCATCCGCTGGTAGAAGCGACGGATGCGCCGTTCAGCCCACCTGTCGCCCGAGGGCAGGGCCGATGCCGGGCGGCATCGGCTTGTCCTTTCGCTAGGCGCCAAGCGGGCAGGGGACCTGCCGAGGGGGCGACGAAGCGGGAACCGGTTCGCGTGTGGGATGCCTGTAAAAACAAGAGGGTCGGTCATTTCCCCCGCGGTGATCCGCACCTGGCGGATCAGCTGGCCGTCGCGCCGCGACGGTGTGACATGCCGGTGGTTGAAGATTGTTGGCGCGAGGTCGACGTCTTCGGTTTCGCGGCTCCTGATCCATCGAGACACGACCATGAGGCCGTGCCTCGCAGGGTGGCCTTGCTGGTCAGAGCGAAGAGGCTGCGGCGGCGTTGCCCGCTTCCGGCGCGCCGCCGGCCGATAGCTTCGCCACATCCAGAAAGGCTGTGAGCGCGGGCGAGACGTAGACCTGTGCCCGCCGGATGAAGAGCGTTTCCACTTTTGCCTCATCCTCCGGCAGGGGCAGGAGGGAGACGGCGTGCTTGCGCGCCTGGGCGGCGGCGAGGTCGACCGGCAGCAGCGTCAGCCCCATGCCGGCGGAGACGCAGGCCAGGATGGCGTCGAGGCTGCCATATTCGAGGGTGCGCGCCACGGCGATGTTCCGGCGCGCCAGGAGCTGCTCCAGGCGCTGGCGATAGGAGCAGCCGCGACGGAAAACGAAGATGTTCGCCTGTCCGCGATCCGCGAAGAGATCGAGCGTGCGCACATCCGGTCCCGCCACCACGGTGAGCTCTTCCTCAAACGCCCGGCGGGCGACAAGGCGGGGGTGAGCCACCGGCCCGCAGACATAGGCGCCCTCCAGCTCCTGTTGCAGCACCAGCTCCGTCAGCTCGGCGGTGGTGCCGGTGCGCAGGGTCAGGTCCACATCCGGATAAAGGCCGGAAAAGCTCACCAGGCGGTCGCTGAGGCGGAGCGCCATGGTGGTTTCCATGGCGCCGATCAGCAGCGGCCCGCGCGGCCGGTCGGATGCGGTCACGGACAGGCGCGCCTCGCGCAGCAGGCGTCCCACCTCCGCCGCGAAGGGCAGAAGCCGCTCGCCCGCCGAGGTGAGCTTCACGCCCCGCGAATGCCGCTCGAACAGGATGACGCCGAGGTCGGCCTCCAGCTTCTTGATGCGGCTGGTGACGTTGGACTGGGCGGTGTTCAGCCGCGTCGCCGCCCCGCCGATGGAGGCCTCACGGCTCACGGCGAGGAAAAATTCGAGGTCGGCGCTCTGCATCAGTCATCTCATTTTCAGATGACTAAGATCAAATCAAAGCATTTTCCGAATGTCAAAGCCATTGCTAGCCTCGAAAATGATCAGGGGAAAATCTGATCATAAATGAGGCAATCGGCGGCCGGACCCGTTCCCAACCGCGGCGCCGCATTCCGTGACGCGCATGCGCTCCGCTTCGGAGGACGGCTGCGGCGCGCGCGTCGGCCTTCCAAAGACGGGAACAAAAACATGACCTTCCAGACCACCCCGCAGCACGCGTCCCCCGGGGGGAGCGCCGCGCTCGGCCTTTCCGCCACCGCCATTCTCAGCGGCTTCTATCTCGCCTTCACCGCGCTCTGTGCCTTCGCGCCGGAGCTGCTGGCCGCGCCGGTCCTGCCCGGCGGGTCCTTCAACTGGGCGTTCGCCCTCGGGCTTGGGGTGATCGGCCTCGGCTTCGTGCTGACCGTGGGCTATGCGGTGGCCGCAAACCGGCGGGAAGACGCCGCGTTCGCGCGGCGCTCCCTGCTCTCGGCGGAAGGGGCGGCGCGATGAACATGCTCGCCATCGGGTGCTTTCTCGCCATCGTGGCGCTGTCGCTCGCCATCACCTGGTGGGCGGCGCGCAACACCAAGGGCACCAACGACTTCTATGCCGCGGGCGGCAATGTCACGAGCCTGCAGAATGGCCTTGCCCTTGCCGGCGACGCGCTTTCCGCCGGCGCCTTCCTCGGCCTTACGGGGCTGATCTTCGCCAGGGGTTTTGACGGCTACATCTATGCCATCGGCTATTCCACGGGCATGCCCATCGTGGTGTTCCTGCTGGCGGAGCGGCTGCGGCAGCTGGGCAAGTTCACCTTCTCGGACGTGGTGAGCCTCAATCTCGATGAAACGCCCATGCGCATCTTCGGCGCGGTGGCCTCGCTGGTGGTGATCGCCTTCTACCTGATCGCCCAGATCGTCGGCGCCGGCGCCCTCATCGAGCTGCTGTTCGGCATCGACTTCAAGGTGGCGGTGACGCTCGTGGGCGCATTGATGATCTGCTACGTCATGTTCGGCGGCATGATGGCGACCACATGGGTGCAGATCGTGAAGGCCTGCCTCATGCTGGCCGGTGGCGCGCTGATCGCGGTGCTGGTGCTGCAGCGGTTCGGCTTCGACCTGTCGGCCCTGCTCAAGGGGGCTGCCTCGGCCCATGCGCGGGGCGCCGGCGTGCTCGCGCCGGAGGCCGCTTCCCGGTCGCCTTTCTCGGCCCTGTCCCTGGCGCTTGCGCTCATGTTCGGCACGGCCGGGCTGCCGCATATCCTGATGCGCTTCTTCACCGTCCCCGATGCCCGCGCCGCCCGCAATTCGGTGGTGTGGGGAACGGCCTTCATCAGCACCTTCTACGCCGCCACCGCGATTTTCGGCCTTGGCGCCATCGTGATCCTGTCCGGTGATGCCTCCGCCGTCGGCGCGGATGGCAAGGTTATCGGTGGTGTCAACATGGTGGCCATTCACCTCGCCCGCATCCTGGGCGGCGACGTGATGCTGGGGCTGGTTTCGGCGGTCGCCTTCGCCACCATCCTCGCGGTGGTGGCGGGGCTGACGCTGGCCGGGGCCTCCGCCGTGAGCCACGACCTCTACGCCCGGGTGGTCCTGAAGGGTCGCGTGGACGAGGCGCGGGAGCTGAAGATCTCGCGCATGGCCACGGTCGCGCTCGGCCTCTTCGCCATCGCGCTCGGCATCGCCTTCCAGGGGCAGAACGTCGCCTACATGATCTCGCTGGCCTTCGCCATCGCCTGCTCGTCCACCTTCCCCGTGCTGGTGCTGTCCATCTATTGGCGCGGATTGACCACGCGCGGCGCCATCGCCGGCGGCAGCATCGGGCTGCTGGCGGCCGTCGGGCTCACCATTCTGGGTCCCTCCATGTGGGTGAAGGTGTTCGGCTTCGCCGCGCCGGTGGTGAGCCTGGATCCGCCCACCCTCATCTCAATGCCGCTGGCCTTCCTCACCTGCTGGCTGGTCTCGGTGGTGGAACGGCGGGGCGCCCGCGCGCTGCCGGACGCCGCCTGATCCGCGCGGCCGGGCAACTGGCCGGGATGCTCCTTCCGCACTTCTGACGGGCGCGGCCCATCTGGTCGCGCCCGTCCTCGAAAAGGTAATCAGGACCCAATGACCAAGATCAATCCGCAAGCCCTCAACACGTTCCGCGAGCTGATGGAGATCCGCTCCGGCCCCGCTTTGTCCGCCGACGAGGTGACCCTCACCGGCCGCGATCCGTTCTACGCCACGCCGTTCCGCATCGGCGAGGTGACGGCGGCGGTGCTCGCCGCCCGTGGGGTCGCGGCCAATGACCTCTGGGAGCTGCGCACCGGACGCCGCCAGGCCATTGCCGTGGACGCCCGCGCCGCGGCGGCCACCTCCCTTTCCGGCGGCGAGGAAACCCTGCTGAAGGGCGAGGACGGCCAATACCGCTCCATTCCCGCTTCCGCCGCCATGAAGCACATGGTGGCGCTCACCCAGCCCTGGGCCACGGCCGACGGCGGCTGGCTCCTGCCGCACACCAATCTGCCCCATCTCGAACGCCGGGTGCTGCACGTGCTCGCCTGCAACAGCACTGTGCAGGATGTGGCCACGGCGGTGGGGCGGTGGGGCGCCGATCAGCTGGAGGAGGCCCTTGCCGCCGCCGGCGCCTGCGGCGGCAAGGTGCGCACTCCCGAGGAATGGCTGTCCCATCCCCACGGCGCCTATCTCGCCGCGCGGCCAGTTGTCGAAATCACCAAGGTGGCAGACAGCGCACCGGAACCGCTGCCGGCGGGCGGCGATGCGCCCTTGGCGGGGCTGCGCGTGCTCGATCTCACCCGCATCCTCGCCGGCCCGACCGCCGGGCTCAGCCTGGTGGAGCATGGCGCCGAGGTGCTCATGGTGACGGCGCCGGAACTGCCGCAGGTGCCCGCCTTCGTGCGCGACACCAGCCATGGCAAGCGCAGCGCCTTCCTGAATTTCACCCGACCCAAGGAGGCGGCCCGCCTGCGCGAGCTCGCGCGCACCGCCGACGTGTTCATTGACGGTTATCGGCCCGGCCGCTTGGCCGCCCATGGCTTCGGCTTTGAACAGCTCATGGCGCTGCGGCCGGGATTGATCCATGTTTCGGTGAACTGCTTCGGCTCCGGCGGTCCGTTTGCCGATCGGGCCGGATGGGACCAGGTGGCGCAGGCCGTCACGGGGATCTGCCACACCCAGGGCACGCTGAGCGGAGCCGGGCGGCCGGAGCTGACGCCGGTCTTCATGTGCGATTTCATCACCGGCTTCCTCGGCGCCTACGGGGCCATGCTGGCCCTTGCCCGCCGCGCCCGCGAAGGGGGCAGCTACCGGGTGCAGGTGTCCTTGTGCCAGTCGGCCATGCTGCTCCAGCGCGAAGGGCTGGTGGCCGACTTCGCCGACGCCTCCGGCCACCTGTCGCCGCAAGAGTTCGAAGCCCTTTCGGTGCGCGTCGACGGCACCAGCTATGGTGATCTGAAGACGCTCGGCCCGGTGCTGCGGATGTCGGAAACACCCTGCGGCTGGCCCCGCGCGACGCCCCGCCTCGGCAGTGATCGTCCCGAATGGCCGCACTGCGACGGGCCGATCCTCAGGACCGCACAGGCCATGCGCTAAGGCCTGTCGACCTTCCGTGCGTGTGGCGCGGCTTATCTCACACCACCACCGTGTTCCTCATGGCGCGGCTCCCTCTCCCGCTTGCGGGGGAGGGCTGGGGCAAAAGGTTGGGCCGGGGCCCCGGCAGCGACGCGCTGGGCAGCGCCGTGGAAATCTCAAAAGTCTGCAATCTCCCGCCTCTGCGTCACCGAGGCGGTTGTGGCGCAGGCACTCCGAGCCCAGGCGGTCCTGCCCGCGCCCTCACCCTTCCCGCGAGTGGGAGAGGGGATGAGCCCCCGGCAAACCGCGCCTCTGAAATGTCGATCGACCCTATGTGTTCAGGCCTGAGGCGCAGCGGCTGGAGCCGGGGGCGCTGGTGCTAGCGGGATGGCTAGAATGCAGCCCGCGCGGTGATCCAGGCGTGTGGTGGTGCGGCTCCATTCCCGGAGGTTGGCGAAGAGGTTCTCCCCTGCATGGCGCGGAGGCGTCCTGTCGCCCGGATGGGAGGGAACGTGACGCACTGAGCCCTGCCGCCCGCGTGGGAGAGGGCGAGAGGGGGCGATGTCACCCAAGGCGTTTGCGCGGTGTCGGTGGATCGGCGGCTTGGGCGCCGTCACCGTTCCAGAACGCAGCATGCCGCGCCCGCGCATCAGGCGGGTGCGGCATGCTCGGCAAGGCCGGCCGGTCAGGCCCGGCAGCTCACGCCCGGCGCGCGCCGGTGTGGATGATGGTGCCCACGTGCTCGCCGCGCAGGGCGGCGGTGAGGCGGCCGGGAACGAGACCGTTCACCACCTGCACCCGGTCGATGCGGCGGGCATTGCCCATGATGTCCAGCAATGCGCGATCGAAGGGCAGGGTGCCGGTGGCCTTCGAGAGCTCGGCGGAAGTGGTCTCCGAGATCAGGTGGGCCTTGTCGGCGTCCGGGCCCTTGGGGTCGGCGGTGTACACGCCGTCCACGTCCTCGACGATGGTGAGCCCTGCCGCGCCGAGGGCATCGGCGAGCAGGAACGCACCGGAGTCAGCCCGATGGGTCGGGATGCGCGAGCTCGGGAACTCGTAGTGGTGGTAGGGCGGGAAGGCGCTGCCCACCACGGCGCGGGCCGCGGCCAGATGGATCGGCAGCTGGCTGGCGATGGTGGGGTGCTCCACATAGGAGACGCCATCGGGCGCGAGCAGCGCGGCCAGGATATGGCCATTCTGCCCCGCCTCGCTCGCCGCCAGCGGCGACAGCGAGCCCACCGGCAGGCCGAGGTCGAGGCCGATGGTGTAGAGGTGGCGGGCGCGGATGCCGGCGCCGGTGAGGATCAGCAGGCGGTGCTCCGGCAGCAGCTTGCGCAGCTCATCGACGATGGGAAGGATCGCCTCCGGACCGCGGTCCATGATGGAGCGGCCGCCGATTTTCACCACCTGCAGCCAGGGCAGGAGGCTGATGGGGCGCACATCCGCCACCGGATGAACCAGCTGGCCGTCGAGAAGGGTCTGGGTCGCGAGCGGCGAGGCGACGTGCTTGATGCTGTTGTTGAGTTCGCTCATGGCCTGGCTCCTCAGCTCGCGGTGATGATGGTGCCGACGTGCTCGCCGGCCAGGGCGCGG
Organism: Xanthobacter sp. NM-59; assembly: GCF_021401125.1. Taxonomy (GTDB): domain Bacteria; phylum Pseudomonadota; class Alphaproteobacteria; order Rhizobiales; family Xanthobacteraceae; genus Xanthobacter. The sequence continues at coordinate 272,214 of NZ_JACBFQ010000003.1, read as the reverse complement.
GTGAGGTTTCCGGGCACGAGGCCGTTCACCACCTGCACCTGCTTGATGTGACGGGCCTGCTTCAGCAGATCCAGCACCGGGAACTCGAGGATGGAGTCGTGCAGGCCGCGCGCCTTCATCTCGTCGACCGAGATCTTGGGAATGAAGGTGGCATCCTTGGAGGTCTTCGGATTGGCCGTGAACAGGCCGTCCTCGTCTTTCACATAGATCATCGCCTTGCAGCCGAACTGCTCGGCGAGCAGGAAGCAGCCCGCGTCGGTGCGGTAGGGCGGGATGACGCCTTCCGCCGAGGGGCGGATCCACAGCGAATAGGGGGGCATGCCGCTGAAGATCACGGCATTCACCTCTTCGATGGCCAGCGGCACGGCCGACATGCCGGCCCCGCTCACGGAGGAGATGCCATACTTGGCCATCAGCTGGCCGAGCATCTCGGCATTCTGGTTCGCGACCGAGGAGCCGAGCTGCGCCAGGACGCCGGCCGGCAGGTTGAGCTCGGCGGCGATGGAATAGAGGTGGCGGGCGCGGGTGCCGGCGCCGGTGCCGATCAGCATCTTGTGCTGCTTGCGGGCGGCGACGATCTCGTCGACCAGCGGATAGACGGCTGCGCGGCCGCGATCCATCACGCTCTGGCCGCCGATCTTGATCACGGTCGCGTCCGGGAGAATGCGATAGTCCGAAGCGGTTTCGGCAGCCGCCAGGAGCTGGGCGTCGGTGAGCGAGCGCTCCATGAGAAGCGTCTCGAGCTCGCTTGTCGTGTTGGCCATGTGATGCCTTTCACTGCTGGGTTCTATTTATCTTCTTTGTTGGGTCAGCTGGATACCGACCGGCCCTGTGTCCGGCAATATGCGGGAACGGTGCATCTTTTACCGCAGCCGGAAAATAAGACGGGAAACGCAAGAGAAGCGCGCGTTCCACCGGTGGCGCGGAAGCTGTATCCGTCGACTCACAGGATCGTGACCCTGGGGCGTGGGGTCCGCGGGTCCCTCCCGCCAGGGTTTTCAAGGGTTTTTCACGGCGTCAGGTCGGCTGTCGTGGGCGCGCCGCCGTGGCGGGGATGACGCGTGGTCCGCGTCCTTCGGCATTGCGGCGCGGGCGCGATCCTGGCAAGTCCTGTCGAGGCATGCTGTCACGGCGTTCCGGCGTGGCGCGGGAAAGGGGGCCGGCGCGGTCCGCAGGTGGGGAGGAGACGAGATGGCACCGTCCAGGAAGAAGGAGGCAGGTCCTTCACCCGCAGAGGTTGCGCCCGAGGCGGCGTGGCCCCTGTTCGACCGGCCGGGTTTCCTGGCCCGGCGCGTGCACCAGATCCATGTCAGCCTGTTCGCCGAGCTGTGCGCGCCATTCGGGGTGACGCCAGTTCAGTATTCCCTGCTGTCGGCCCTGGCCGATCGCGAGGCGGCGGACCAGACCACCCTGTCGCGCCTGGTCGCCCTCGATCGCACCACCACCACCGGGGCGCTGAAGCGGCTGGAGGCGCGCGGGCTGGTGCTGCGCGGCACCTCGCCGACCGATCGCCGCTCGCAGAGCTGCTCGCTCACGCAGGAAGGGCGCGCTTTGCTGGAGCAGATGGAGGCGGCAGCCCGCCAGGCCCATGCCGCCACCGTGGAGATGCTGAGCCCCGAGGAGACGCGCCAGCTCATCGGCGCCATGAAGAAGATCGTCGCCGCCCACGCCGCTCGTCAGGTGAAATTCGAGCTTGGCTGATCTCGGGCGGGGACTGCGGTCCCGCCCGAGGCCCGTGGCCGTCGCGGGGGGCTAGAACGCCGCCGCCGCGCCGTCGCGGCGGGGGTCACTGGCGGCCGCATAGCCTTCCACCGCCGGATCGCCCATGCGCCAGATGAACTGGCCGGCGCCGAAGTCGTGGTAGGGGTCGGCGTTCACCGTCAGCTTGTGCCCGCGCGCGGCCAGCTCGTCGCGGGTGGCCTGGGGCATGGCGGCTTCCATGTCGAGGGCGAGGCCGGCATTGAAGCGCCAGCGCGGCGCGTCGCAGGCCGCCTGCGGATTCTGGCCGAAATCGAGCATCCGCACCAGGGTCTGCACATGGCCCTGGGGCTGCATGTTGGCCCCCACCACGCCGAAGCTCATCACCGGCGCGCCATTCTTGGTGAGGAAGGCGGGGATGATGGTGTGGAACGGCCGCTTGCCCGGCGCCACCGCATTGGGGCTCGCCGGGTCGAGGGAGAAGCCGTGGCCCCGGTTCTGCAGCGAGAGGCCCCATTCGGGCAGCACCACGCCGGAGCCGAAACCGTTGAAATTGCTCTGGATGAAGCTCACCATCATGCCGCTGGCGTCGGCCGCCGTGAGGTAGATGGTGCCGCCCTTCACGGGATTGCCCGGCGCGAAGGGCTGGGCGCGCTTCATGTCGATGAGGCGGGCGCGGGACTGGAGGTAAGCGGGGTCCAGCATGTCGTCCGCCGACACGCGCATGTGCGTGGGGTCGGCCACATGGTGGTAGACATCCGCGAAGGCCAGCTTGATGGCCTCGATCATCAGGTGATGGGCGTCCGCGCCATCGGGGTCGAGGCTGGCGATGTCGAAATGGGAGAGCATGCCCAGCGCCATCAGCGCTGTGATGCCCTGGCCGTTCGGCGGGATCTCGTGCAGCGTGTGGCCGCGATAGTTCTGGGCGATGGGCGTGACCCATTCCGGCGCGTAGGCCGCAAGATCGGCTGCGGTGATGGCGGCGCCCGCGGCCTTGGCGGCGGCCCCGAGGGCCTCGGCGATCTCGCCGCGATAGAAGGCCTCGCCCTTGGTGTTGGCGATGGCCGTGAGGGCGCGCGCGGCCCCTGGCATGCGGAACAGCTCGCCGGCGCGCGGCGCGCGCCCCGCCGGCAGCAGGGTTTCCGCGAAGCCCGGCTGGCGCACGAGGTCCGCCAGCGCCGTCGCCATTTCCCATTTGACCGCATCAATGGGGGGAACCAGATAGCCGCGCTCGGCAATCTCGATGGCGGGTTCCAGCAGGTCCGCGAAGGGCAGGCGCCCGTAGCGTTCCGACAGCGCCACCCAGCCACCCACCGCGCCGGGAACGGTCACCGCGTCCCATCCGCGCTGGGGTGGGCGCTTGGCATCGGCGCCGTAGCGGGCGCGGAAATAGTCGATGCTCCAGCCCTGCGGCGCGCGGCCAGAGGCGTTGAGGCCCTGCAGCTTCTGGCCATCCCACAGAATGCAGAAGGCATCCGAGCCGAGGCCGTTATTGCACGGCTCCAGCACCGTCATGGCGGCCGCCGCAGCGATGGCGGCATCCACCGCATTGCCGCCCTTCCACATCATGCGCAGGCCCGCCTGCGAGGCCAGCGGGTGGGAGGCGGACACCACATTGTTGCCGAACAGCGGCAGGCGGCGGGAGGCGTAACCGGCGGTCCAGTCGAAACGGGTCATCTCAGCTCCGGGCGGGTTGAAGGGGAGGGGCTCACGGCTGGCGCACGCGCGGCGCGGCGGCCGGCGCGGGAGCTGTGAGATAGCGCAGCACCACCTCCACCACCTGGGCGCGGCGGCGGGCCAGCCAGTCCGGGTCCGAAAGATCGAAACCGAACAGGGCGGAGAGGGTGTCGCGCTGGGCGACATGGGTGATGGAGAGCGACAGGATGGTGAGGTAGAGCTCCGCCGCCGCCGGATGGGTGGTGAACACCCCCTCGCGGACCCCGCGCGCCACCAGCTGCCCGATGGCGTCCAGCAGCGGCTGAACCGAGCTCGCAAGCTGGGGCAACTGGCGGGCGAAGGGGGCGCCGGCCATGTTCTCGTTGCGGATGATGGCGACGAAATCGGGCGTGTCGCGCAGATAGTCGAAGGTGAATTCCACCAGCCGCCGCACCCCCTCCAGCGGCGGCAGCGCGGCGAGGTCGAGGCCCTGCTCCAGCCCGCGCAGATGGGCGTAGGTGGCCTCCAGCGCGGCGCGGTAGAGCCCCTCCTTGTCGCCGAAATACCGGTAGATCATCTGCACATTGGTGTCCGCCGCGCGGGCGATGCGCTCCACCCGTGCGCCGGCAAAGCCCTCACGCGCGAAGGCGGCGCGGGCGGCGGCCAGGATGCGCGCGCGGGTCGCAGCCGCATCGCGCTTGCGGGCGGGCGGGGCGGGGCGCGCCTCCGTCATCTCGGCGGCAGGGGGCAGGGACACGCTTCGGGCTTTCGTCGCGAACGGGAAAAGGCTCTCTCGACATATATACAAAAATTTACTTACATGTCATCCGCCATCGCGCCACCTTTGTCGCGGTGGCGGCCGCCCAGCGGCGGCCCGCCGTTCCTCCTGCCCCAGGTTTTGCCATGTCCGGTTTCCGTTCCCCCGTCAGCCTTCCTTTGCCCCCCGCCTGGGTTCTGCAGGCGGAGAGGGTCGGGGCCTTCCTGCCCGGGCCGCGGATGGAGATCGCCGGGGCGGCGGAGGGGCCGCTTTCGGGCCTCGTCTTCGCGGTGAAGGACGTGCTGGACGTGGCCGGCGTGGTCACCGGCAACGGCCATCCCGATTGGGCCCGCACCCATGAGCCGGCCCGCGCCCATGCGGCGGCGGTGGCCCGTGCCCTCGCGGCCGGCGCAACCATGGTGGGCAAGACTATTTCCGATGAGCTCGCTTATTCGCTCACCGGCGAAAATGTGCATTACGGCACGCCGCTCAACAGCGCCGCGCCGCAGCGGGTGCCGGGCGGCTCGTCCAGCGGCTCGGCGGCGGCCGTGGCGGCGGGCCTGGTGGATTTCGCCTTGGGCTCGGATTGCGGCGGCTCGGTGCGGGTGCCGTCCAGCTATTGCGGAATCATGGGCATGCGGCCCACCCATGGGGCCGTTCCGGCGACGGGTATCGCCCCGTTCGCGCCCAGCTTTGATTGCGTGGGCTGGTTCGCGCGGGATCCGCAGGTGTTCGCGGCGGTGGGCGCGGTGCTGCTGGACGCCCAAGCGCCGGCGCCGCGGCCTTCCCGCCTGCTGCTGGCCACCGATGCCTTCGCCATGGTGGACGATGCGGTGCGTGCCGCGCTCGCCCCCGCCGTGGCGCGGGTGGAAGCGGCGGTGGCCCCGGCCGAAAGCGTGGTGCTGGCGCCCGAGGGGCTCGCCGGCTGGTCGGCCGCGTTCCGGGCGCTGCAGGCGGCGGAGATTTGGCAGAGCGTGGGCGGCTGGATCGAGGCGGTGCGGCCCCAGTTCGGCCCGGGCGTGGCCGAGCGCTTCGCCGCCGCCGCGGTTCTCAACCCCGCCGAGGTGGAGGCGGCCCGCCCCGTGCGCGAGGCGGTGATCGGGCGCACCAGCGCCCTGCTCGCTGAAGGTACCGTCCTGGTCCTGCCCACCACGCCGCGCTGCGCGCCGCTGAAGGGCTCGGCCGCCGCCGATACGGAGGTGACCTATCGCCACCTGGCCATGAACCTGCTGTGCACGGCGGGGCTCGCCGGCCTGCCGCAGGTTTCCCTGCCGTTGGCTGAGGTGGATGGCGCGCCCATCGGCCTCTCGCTCGTGGGGCGGCGCGGCAGCGACATGGAACTGGTGGAACTGGCCGCCGCCATCTGCGCCGGCTAAGGCGAGCGGGGCGCGCGGAAAGCCCGCGCCCCGCCGGGTGGCCCCCCATGGGAACGGGTCCCATGGGGGAAGAAGGATCAGCGCTCGGCGGAGGGGTCGCCCTCGATGTCCTCGGCGGGCGTCTGGCGGGTCACCGAAACCGGGTCGCTGCCGGGGAAGGTTTCCTCCAGGGCTTCGTCCAGGCGCTTGTCGGCGGCCGCCGCCTCGGCGCCGGCGCTGGAAGCTGCGCGCATGGTAATGATGCCGGTGAGCAGGTTGTCACGCCACTGCGCCAGCTCGGTCATGGAGCGGCCGTCGGCCTCGGCGTTCACGCCTTCCACCAGCTTCTTCTGCAGCGCCTCGGTCATGTCGGGGGTGCCGAGGTCGGCCCACCAGCTTTCCACCGCCGGCAGCAGATGCTCCATGAAGTGGGCGAGGCCACCCTGGCCGCCGCCCAGGTTGAAGGTCATGTGCGGGCCCATGAGCGCCCAGCGCAGGCCCGGCCCCTCGCTCACCGCGGCATCGATATCGGCCACCGAGGCCACGCCCTCCTGCACCAGATAGATGGCCTCGCGCCACAGGGCCGCCTGCAGGCGATTGGCCACATGGCCCGTGACTTCCTTGTGGATCTCGATGGGGTGCTTGCCGATGGCCTTGTAGAAGGCCATGGCGGCGTCGATGGCCTCGCGGCTGGCCTTCTTGCCGCCCACCACCTCCACCAGGGGGATCAGGTGGGGCGGGTTGAAGGGATGGCCGATGACGCAGCGCTCGGGGAAGCGGCAGCCTTCAGAGAAGCGGGTGACCAGCAGGCCCGACGAGGAGGAGGCGATCACCACTTCCTTGGGGAGCACGGCATCGATGAGGGGCAGGAGCTTGCGCTTCACCTCATAGCGCTCGGGCGCGTTCTCCTGGACGAAATCGACACCCTCCACCGCCTTCACCGGGTCGGGCTCGAAGCGCCAGACCTTGGGGTCGCCCTTGGCGGTGCCGAGGGCCTGAAGCACCGGCCAGGCGCGGTCGATGAGCTGCTGGGTGTGCTCTTGCGCGCCGGGGGCGGGGTCGCTCACCACCACCTCGAGGCCGTGCGCCAGGAAATGCGCCGCCCAACTCGCACCGATGGTGCCCGCACCAATGACGGCGACGCGACGGACGGGGGTGTGGACGGCTTGCGACATGGCAACACTCCTTGCACGCTGTTGAATGGGCCGATGGAAGGGGCCCAACGGGACCGCGCCCCGCGGGGCGCGTCAAGGCCGGGTCTACGCCAGGACGCGCCCGGCGTCGATGGCCCCTGAAGAGGTAGCGCGCGGCGCCCCGCATGCCGGATGCGCCCACTCTTCCCCGCCCGCCTTCGTGATAAGAGGGCGTGGTTGTATAGCGGCGGAATGCGGGACGGAATGGGCGAGGCGAGGGGGCAGATGCGGGGGGCGTGGCGAGCCGCGGGGCGGCTTCTCGCCTGCGGGCTGGTGGCGCTGGCGGCGTTGCTGCTCGGCGCGTGGACGGCCACGGCCCTGTGGTATCAGGCCGGAATGGGGTGGCGCGCGCCGCTGATGGGGCTGGCGCTGCTCGCCGCCTTGGCCCTTGTTCCGCTGAGTTTTCTGCGGCCGGGCCGGGCGCTGGCGGCGCTGCTGCTGGCGCTGGTGGCGGTGGGGCTGTGGTGGTCTTCCATCGCTCCGTCCAACCATCGCGACTGGGACCCCGACGTGGCGCGCGGCGTGACCGCGGATGTCGAAGGCAGCCGCGTAACCTTGCACAATGTCCGTGATTTCCAGTGGCGCACGGAAAATGACGCCGCGCCGCGCTGGCAAACGCTCACTTTCGATCTGGACCAGCTCGACCGTGTGGATGTCTATTCTTCCGTCTGGGCAAGCCCCGCCATCGCCCACACCTTGGTGGGCTTCGGCTTTTCCGATGGGCAATATGTGGTGTTCTCGGCCGAGATCCGCCGCGAGCGGGGCGAGAAGTTCTCGGAAATCGGTGGCTTCTTCAAGCAGTTCGAGCTGGTGCTGATCGCCGCGACGCCGGGCGACATCATCCATCTGCGCACCGATGCGCGTGGCGAGCGCGTCTCCCGCTATCCCCTGAGGTTGACGCCGGCCCAGATGCGGGCTGCCTTTCTCATCTTCGCGAACAAGGGGAACATGCTGGCGGATCATCCGCAATTCTACCAGACCATCACCACCAACTGCACCACGGTGGTGTTTCAACTGGCGCGGCTGGTGGAGCCGGGCATGCCCTTCGACTGGCGCATCCTCGCCTCGGGCTATCTGCCCGGCTATCTCTACGATCACCGCCTGATCGCCACCGACACCCCGCTGGCGGAGGTGGAGCGCAAGGCCGTGCTGGCGCCCGGCGCCACCCCATGGAACGCGATCGCGCCCGCCACCCGCCATTGACAGGGCATGGCGCATCCCCTGGTATGGTCTTCAACTACCATCCAGGCCAGAGGCAGGCCCCGGTTTGCGAGGACGCGGACATGCGCTTTTCCCCTCTCCACGCGGCCCGTCTGGTTTTGGCCGCCTTGTCTATGGCGGCCGGCCTTGCTGTGTGCACGGTGCCGGCGCGGGCGCAGGCGGCCTTGCCGCTCTTCAACAAAGAGGGGCACGCCATCATCGCCAATCTGGTGGATATCGAGGTGGCGGGCGGCCCGCCGGCCCGGGTGACCTTCGATACCGGCTCCACGGGCCTGCGCATCCTGGAAAGCCATGTGGGGCCGAATGTGCGCCGGACCGACCAGCCGGTGCGCGAGGTCTATGGCGACGGGACCGAGCTCCAGGGCTATCTGGGCTATGCGCAGGTGGCCTTCCGCACCATTGGCGCCCCGACCTTGCGCACCGTCGGCGAAGTGCCGGTCCATGTGGTGACGCAGATCACCTGCTTGGAGGCCAAGCCCCATTGTCCGGGGCTGGTGAAGGATACGGTGGGGGTGATGGGGGTGCGTTTCGACAGGAAGGGAGCGGGCATGCTCAGCCCGTTGCGCTTCCTGCCCGGCGCGCTGGGCAACGGCTTCGTGGTGGATGTGGCGCGCGAGGATCCGCGGGTGCTGATCGGGCTGGACGATCAAGCCATGCGCGGCTTTCGCTTCGCCCGCCTGCGCCCCGCCGATCCCGCCGCTACGGAAGATGGGAAGCTGCCGCTCTGGATCGCGGACAGCATCCAGGCCTGCTTCTCGGTGGAGGGAGGCGCACCCGCCTGCGGGCCGGTGATCTTCGACACCGGCGGCAGCGCCATGGACATCAATCTGGACGCCATTTCCCCCGAGCTCCTGGAGGGCGATTTCGTGCGTGCCGGTGCGCGGGTCGACATGGAGGTGCCGGACACCTTCCGCCTTGGCTTCCACTCGGAAGGGCACCATGACGTGCGCATCCGCCCCGGGCACGGCTCCAATTCCGGCGAGCGCTTCTTCCGCCACTATGTGGTGGCCTTTGATGGGGAAAATGGCCGCATCGGCTTCCTGCCGCGCTCTCCGGAAGGGGCGGCGGCGTGGGAGCGGCGCTGAAACGCCACTCCCTTGGGCGCGCGGCGGGGCAGGCCGGTTCGCGCTCTGGAGCCCATCCCGCTCGCCCCCGCTCGCGGAACCTGCTCCATGGAGCCTTCAGGCACCGCAGGCGTCTGAAGGCGGGGGGCGTTGACACGTCCTCGTGACATGAACCGGGTTCATCGTTCCCGAAAACGCTCACGTCTTGCCCCCGGCCGATCACCGGGGGCCGACAGGGATCGCGCAGGCCCGCGGCCTCAGCCGTCCACCCGCTCAGGCACCGGCAGGCCGAGCCATTCGGAATAGAAGGCGTCGATGTCCGGCTCGAAGTCGCGGATCACCGGATACCAGGGCGTGGGGGCCTCCACGTCGTGGAGGGTGCCGCATTCGCCGCAGAAATATTCGCGAATCACCTGCCAGGTAGGCGTCGGCGCCATGAGGCGGGGATAGATCTCCTCCATCTTCTGCGGCGTGTCACGCACGTGAATACGGGCGTGGAGCTTCCAATTGTCCTGCCAGCCGCAGAAATCATGGCCACACTCGCAACGCACGGTCCATTTCTTGGAAACCTTCTGCTGCACGATGTAGAGCTTGGGGCCCAGGGGCAGGATGATCTTGTCATCCCACGGCACGCGCTCCTGCAAAATTTCCACATAAGTGGCGAAGCGATCCGGATCCTTGGGGGTGGAGAGCATCTGGTGCAGGGTATCGGGATCGATCTTGCCTTCCACCAGGTCTTCGATCTTGGCGCGGGTATAGGCCATCTGAGTGTTCCTCCCATTGATCTTGAACTTTGAGAAAAAGGTGGGCGGCAGCGGGGACGGGCCGCCGCCCAGTTGGAGGGTCACTCCTCCACGAGCTGCACGGTGTGCACGTCCGGCAGTTCGGAAAGGTCCATGGAGTAGCGCGAGCCATAGGTGGGCACGCCGATCTCTTCCTCCGGCAGGGTCCAGCTCTCAGGCAGGGTCCAGAAGCTGCGGAAGTGCTGCTCGAACTTCGGCCCCAGCTTGAAGGAGGCGGAGAACATCTGCCGCACCTGGGTGGAGGCGTCCTTGGCCAGGATCTTCTCGCGCTCGCCCTTCATCCATTCGGTGGTCGGCACCGACTTGGCGATGCGGTCCTTGCGCATCTGCGCGCGGGCCGCCTCGGTGGCGGGCAGGTCCGCCACATAGAGGCCATCGGCCCCCTTCTTCACCACCACGCCATAGACATCGCCGGCGAGGCGCTCGAGCACGTAGCCGCCATTGATGTCGTCGGCCACGCTCGCCGGCTCGCGATCCAGCGGGTCGCCGAAGCCGGGACCGCCGCGCATGGTGTTGAGATAAAGGTCGTAGTCCGCGAACATCTCCTCGGTGGTGATGGCCTGCTTGTCGCGCTTGATCTGCGCCTTGGGCAGCATGGCATCCCAGGTGGGGTTCTCGGGGTCCACGTCGCCGCCCAGCGGAATGTCGGCGCCGGAGGCGATCAGCTCCTTCAGGTCCGTCTTGTGGGCGGCGAAGCGATAGCCGGAGGCGGCGGGGTAGCCGCCCATCAGCCCCCAATCGGAGGAGATGTGGCCGTTGCCCATGAAGAACATGGTCCAGTCCTTGGCGTTCCAGACCATGCGCAGGCTCTCGAAGCCGCAGCCGCCGCGATACTTGCCGGAGCCGCCCGAGGACGCCTTGATCTGCCGCCCGAGATAGACCAGCGGCTCGGCCAGCTCCCAGATCTCCATGTCGCCCATGTCGCCTTCCGGGTTCCAGATGGCGGCGGCGTGGGAAAGGCCGTCCTGCACCGCGGTGGCGCCGGTGCCGTTGGCCGCGCACTCGAACGAGTTCACGGCATGGATCTCGTCATACTGGTTGAAGCCGCCGCCCTGGAGCCAGTTTGAAGTATTGGCGTTGCCGGCGTTGACCTCCTCCAGATAGCCGCGGCCGAAATAGGAGCGCGAGAGCCCGCGCCACAGGGCCGTCCAGGCCGAGACCAGGAAGTGCCAGGAATAGGAGAAGGCGACGCGCCGGTCGTCCGGGTTCATCCAGGTGCCCTTGGGCAGGCGGAACTCGGTGCCATAGGCGGCGCCGTCATTGATCATTTCGGAGGGGATGAGGGTTTGCGTCATCATCACCCAGATGCCCGAGGTGAAGCTCACCTGGTGGGCGTTGTAGGTGTGCCAGCCCCACCGGCTCGCGCCCTCGAAATCCAGCCGCCATGTGCCGTCCTTGCGGATGGTCATCTCGCACGGGGCGTGCATGATGGTGTCGAGCTTGGCGAAGTCGGAGGGCACCCGCACGTCCTCATGGGCGTAGGGCACGTCCACGAAGCCCACCTGGCGATAGGTGCCGGGGATGGTCATGGCCTTGATGCGGGCCTGCAGGCCCAGCCGGCCGTGCTCCACCGCCTCATAGGCGAACTTCCAATAAGCCTCGATGCCCTCCTCCGAAATCACCTCTTCCACCAGCTTGCGGATCATGTGGCAGCCGGCGACGCGGGTGCGCTCGTCCAGCATCCAGTAGCGGGTGGTGCGCACCATGCGCTGGCTTTCGTGCAGCCAGTCGCGGAACAGTTCGTCATTGGCGCCGATCTTGCGGCAGGTGACCGAATAGCCGTCGCCGAAGCGCTGCACCTGGCCGGTGGACATGGAGCCCGGACCCACCGAGCCGGTGTCGATGACGTGGGTGACGCCGCCCACCCAGCCGATCAGCTCCCCTTCCCAGAAGATGGGCACGATGGTGTGGATGTCGCAGGGGTGGACGTTGCCGATGAGGGCGTCGTTGTTGCAGAAAATGTCCTTGTCGTTGACGCCTGGATTGGCCTCCCAATTGTTCTCGATCATGTATTTGATGGCCGCACCCATGGTTCCCACATGGATGATGATGCCGGTGGAGGTGAGAATGCTGTCACCCGCCGCATTGTAGAGGGTGAAGCACAGCTCGCCCTCCTGCTCCACGATGGGGGAGGCGGCAATCTTCTTGGCCGTCTCGCGCGCATCCACCACGCCGGCCCGCAGGCGGGAGAACAGCTTGTTGTAGAGGATGGGTTCGGCCTCGCGCAGCTCCAGCTTGGTGAGGCCGGCATAATGGCCCGAGGCCTTGGTGGCCGCCATGAGCCGGTCGCGATGCTCCTTCAGCGTCTCGCCGCCGCGCACGACGCCGCGGGCCGCGCCCTGAAGGCTCTTCTGGTTCACACTGACGTTCATGATCGAATTCCTTGGGTTGTTTCCATCGACGGGTCTTTTCGCGCGCGCCGCGGCTGGCTGACCGCGACGCGCCGTGCCCTCACATTGGCTTGGCCTCACACCTCCTTGAGGTGGAACAGGCGGTGGCCGTCGAGCCAGGTCTCGAAGCCGTCGGGCACCACGAAGGTGGTGGCGTCGGATTCGATGATGGCGGGGCCGGTGACGCGGTTGCCGGGGCGCAGGGCTTCCATCTTGTAGAGCTGCGCATCCACCCACTTCTTCTTGCGATAGAACTTGCGGGTGCCCACCTTTGCTTGCTCCGGCGGGGTCTCGCCTTCCTCAGGCTCCTTGGGAATACGGGGCTTGGGGATGGGAACCGTGCCGCGCATGATGGCGCCGGTCACCGAATAGCCCAGCTCCGGAGAGCGGGCGGAGGCGGCATAGACGCGGCCATAGGTGGCGTTGAAGGCCTCGGTGGCGGCATCCCAGTCGGCGGCGGTGCTGGCGCTGGGAATGGGGCTCTCGATCTCCAGGTCGTTGAGCTGCCCGCGATACTGCATGCGGTAGCCGGGCTGCAGCTTCACCTGGTCGGGCGAGTAGCCGTTCAGCTTGAACTCTTCCAGCACGTTGTGGGTCAGCTCCTCCCACGCCGCCTGCAGCGTCTGCGCGGCCTTCACCTTGTCGGCTTCGGGTGCGTCCGGCGGCATGTTGATGTCGAGGGACTTGTCGTAGCGATACTCGAAATCCGCCGCCGCGCAGCCGAAGGCCGAGAAGCCGGCCGCCCAGGCGGGCACGATCACGTCCTCGAAGCCCAGGCCCTCCGTATAGCCATAGGTGTGCACCGGGCCCGCGCCGCCATAGGAGAAGCACACGAAGCTCGCGGGCGAGTAACCCTTGCCCGAGATCATGGAACGCAGGTAATCGCGAAGATCACTGTCCAGGAGCTCGATGACGCCGGCGGCCGCATCTTCAACGGAGAGGCCCAGGGGATCGGCGATCTGCACCTTGATGGCGTCCACCGCGCGCTGGCGGTCGAGTTTCACGGCGCCGCCCAGGAAGTTGTCCGGGTTGAGATAGCCGAGCACCACGTGGCAGTCGGAGATGGACACCGTCTCGATGCCCGAATCCTTCCAGCACACGCCCACCCGGTAGCCGGCGGAATCCGGGCCGAGCTTGATGGCCTTGGTGTAGGGATCGAGCCGGATGAAGGAGCCCGCGCCCGCGCCCACCGAATCCATGGCCACCAGCGGCAAAGAGAGCACCAGCCGGGCCATGTCCGGATCGTTCTTGATGGTCATCTCGCCCTGGGTGATGAGAGCCACGTCGAACGAGGTGCCGCCGATATCCGAGCAGGCGATGTTCTTGTAGCCCAAGACCTCGCCCAGATATTTCGCGCCGATCACCCCGCCGATGGGACCGGACACGATGGTGCGCGCCAGCTCCTTCGCCTTCCAGGAGATGGTGCCGCCATGGGTCGCCATCACGCGGAAGTCAAACTTGGTGCCGCGCTCCTTGAAGGCGCTGGAGATCTTGTTCAGCGTCTGGCGCGAGGGCTCGGCGGCGTAGCCTTCCAGGATGGTGGTGTTGGTGCGGTGGGTTTCCTTGCGCACCGGATAGTAATCGGCCGAGGCGAAGACCGGGATCGACTTGCCGCTCTTGGCCACTTCCTCGATGACGATGTCGCGCACGCGGCGCTCATTCTTCGGGTTCTTGTAGGAGTGGAGCAGCGAGATGACGATGCCTTCCACATCGTTGGCGATCAGCTCGCGGGCCGCCTTGCGGGCGGTGTCCTCACGCAGGGGGATGACCTCGGTCCCCATCATGTCCGTGCGCTCGGTCACGCCGCGGGTGAGCTGGCGGGGAACCAGCGGCGGGTCGAAGCGGTGGGTGTTGAGGTGGATGCGGTCCTCATAGGCATAGCCGAGATGGCTCTGCACCGCGCGGCCCATGCGGTGGAAGTCCTCCATGCCGCCATTGACGATGAGGCCGCATTTCAGCCCCTTGCGCTGCACCACGCGATTGAGCATGGCGGTGCCGGAATAGACGCCGGTCTGGAGCTGGGCGAGGGCATCGTGCAGCGACATGCCCCAATTGGCGAGGCCGTCCTCGGACGAGGCGATGAGGCCGATGGATTCGTTCTGGGGCGTGGACTGGGCCTTGCCGACGACGAAGTCGCCGCTCGCATCCACGAAGAACGTATCCGTCATGGTGCCGCCGGCATCGATGCCGAGCACCTGGACGTTACGCAGGTTTCCAACGGGCACGTTCACGAGGTGTCCTCCCTGTATCAGGCCGGCCTCGTTCGAGGGCCGGTTCACGGGGGAAGACCTCGCGAAAGACATGCCAGCCGTGCCAGCTGCGGGCAATTGTCCCTTTTTCAATGGTTTGACATGGCAGGTCAGCCTTATTTCCATTTCTGAACTGTCCGAAACTCGGACATCTGTCGTCCGAACATCAGCGATCGGACAGGAAGCACTTGCGAACGGGTCCGAGTGGACTTGTGTTCCCGCCGCTCCTGGGCCTATCCTTCGACCAAAGTCGATCGACGCGCGACGCAAGCCGGGCGGACAGAATTCGACGGTGAAGGGAGAAACCGCCGTCTCAAGGGCGGAGCTGAGGCTCGGGAAACGCCCTCGCTGACGGCCAACGGCTCAAGGTGCCGCGCCGGGACCCGCGCGCCCGAGGCCGGGAGGGCATTGCCGGTGACAGTCAGCACCATCGCCATTACGACGTCCGGCGTTTCGTGCGCGTCCTCCACGCCGACGGCGCAGGAGCTGAAGCGGGCCTGGGAGAGTTTTCATCAGGAAGGGGTGGCCTCGCCCGCCGTGCGGCCGGCGGTCATCGCCTCCTGGCAGCGTTCCCGCGCGCACCGCATCGCCGCCAGCCGGGCCGAGGCGCCCCTGGTGAGCGAGGCTGAGCTGCATCGCCGCCGCCAGCAGAATCTGCGCCTCGTCCATGCCGCCCGCCCCGCTATGGACGAGGCCCGCGCGCTGCTCGCCGACGCCCATTCCATGCTCATCCTCACCGACCCCTCGGGCACCATATTGGAGACCGAGGGCGATGCCCGCGCGGTGGATACCGGCCTTGCGGTGAAGCTCCAGCGGGGCGGGGTGTGGCAGGAGGCGGAAATCGGCACCAACGCCATCGGCACCGCGCTCGCCGCCGGCAAGCCGGTGCAGATCCACGGCGACGAGCATTTCTGTGCGGCGGTGCAGCGCTGGACCTGCGCGGCCGCTCCGGTGCGCCACCCCACCGAGAATAATGTGCTGGGCGCGGTGGATATTTCCGGCTCCACCGACACCTTCAACCCGCAGAACCTCGCCCACGCGGTGGCCCTCGCCCACCAGATCGAGGCGGTGCTGGCCCGGCGCATCGCGCTGGAGCAGGACCTGGTGCTGCGCCACTTCCTCAACAAGCGCTCCTTGTGGCTGAGCGAGGAGGTGATTGCCTTCAGCCGCACCGGCGCGCTCATCTTCTCCACCGACCGGGCGCTGAAGGAGCTGGTGCGCCGCAACGATACGGTGCTGGCCGGTGGCCGCCTGATGCCGGTGCGAGAGAGCGACCCCAGCGAATGGGTGCAGCGCATGGGTGAGCTTCTGCCCGGCGCGAGCCTGGAAATCGTGCGCGAGGAGGGGGAGGAGATTGGCGGCGTGGTGGTGCTGCACGCCCCCCGGCGCCTGCGCACCAGCGGGCGGGAAGCGCCCCATCTGGCTTCGCCGGAGGCGCCCACGGGCTTCGAGGACATCATCGGCGAGAGCCCCACCCTCATTGCCGCCCGTGAGAAGGCGCGGCGTATGGCGGAAAGCGGCGTTCCGGTGCTGCTGGAAGGCGAGACGGGCGTGGGCAAGGAAGTTTTCGCCCGCGCCATCCACGGGGCGCGGCTGCCGTGCGGGCCGTTCGTTCCGGTCAATTGCGGCGGGCTCCCGCGCGATCTCATCGCCAGCGAGCTGTTCGGCTACGAGAAGGGGGCCTTCACCGGCGCCGATGCCGGCGGGCGCGCCGGGAAGGTGGAGGCGGCCAATGGCGGGCTGCTCTGCCTCGACGAGATCGGCGAGATGCCGCTGGAACTGCAATCCTATCTGCTGCGGGTGCTGGAGGATGGCGTTGTGTATCGCGTGGGCGGGCACGCGGCGCGCCGGGTCGAGCTGCGGCTTGTCTCCATGACCAATCGCGACCTTTCGGCGGAGGTGTCGGCCGGGCGCTTCCGGCGCGATCTCTATTACCGCATCGCGGCGCTGCGGCTCGCCATTCCGCCGCTGCGGGAGCGGGGCGACGATATCCTGTTGCTGATGGAGCATTACGCCCGCCGCTCCGCCCTTGCCGCCGGGCGGCCCACGCCCCGCTTTTCCGGCCCGGTGCGCGACGCTCTCAAGGCCCACGCCTGGCCCGGCAATGTGCGCGAACTGCGCAACGTGGCTGACATGCTGGTGGCCATGACCGACCCTACCCGCCCCATCGAGCTGGACGACCTGCCGGCGGACATTCGCGGCCCGGGCGCCGTGCCCGTGGAAGAAGGCAACGATCTCAAGTCGCTGGAGCGCTCGGCCATCCTGGCGGCGGTGGAGGCGAGCGGCGGCAATCTCTCAAAGGCGGCCAAGAGCCTCGGCATCGCCCGCTCCACCCTTTATCTGCGCCTCGCCGCCTGGGAGCGGGACAGCGTCCCGCGCGAGCGACGGCAGTGAGGCACGCGAGTGGGAGCTTTTCCGCCGGCCCAATGCCTTGCGCGGGGAAAGCGGCTTCGCGTTTTCAGCCGCGAACTGTCTCGATTTTCGCAAAAACGCCACTGGGCTTGAACGCCTTTGAGCGAAGTGGCAACCCGCCCGTGTCAAGGAACGCCTGAACCCAATGATTTAGAACGTTTCCTCGATTTCGTGACACCCGGAAATGCTCTAGGCTCCGCGCCACAGCATGGCCAGCATTCAGGAGGCGGCTCGTGTCGCAGGAACTCTCCCCCTCTTCGCTTTACGACATTCCGCTGAAGCGCATCGACGGCACGCCGGCCACCCTTGGGGCCTATCGCGGCAAGGTGCTGCTGATCGTGAACGTGGCGTCCAAATGCGGCCTGACCGCGCAATATGAAGGCCTACAGAAGCTCTATGACGCCCGCCATGGGGAGGGGCTGGAGGTCTTGGGCTTTCCCGCCAATGATTTCGGCGCCCAGGAGCCGGGCACGGAAGCGGAGATCGCCTCCTTCTGCAGCCTGAATTACGGTGTTTCCTTCCCCATGTTCGCGAAAATCTCGGTGCTGGGCGCGGAGCGGCACCCGCTCTACACGGCGCTGGAGGCGGCCCAGCCGGAGGCCGAGGGCGCCGCCAGCATGCGCGAGCGGCTCGCCAAGCGCGGCCTGACGCGCGATTCCGGGGCGGATGTGCTGTGGAATTTCGAGAAGTTCGTGGTGGGGCGGGACGGCGCCGTGGTGGCGCGCTTCTCCCCCGATGTCACGCCGGATGACCCCCGCCTCGCCAAGGCGCTGGACGCCGCCTTGGCTTCGTGACGCCCTGAGCAGGGAAGGTGCGCACGAGCGTGGGGGGCGGCCCCGACCTGCCCACAGCGTGCTACCCCACCTTGCCAAAGGTGCCGGGCGAGGCCTTGGGCTCGCGAGGCCCTGAGCTGCGCGGGGGGGGCGAGCGGGCGTGCGGGTGCGCGTGCTCCATTTGGGCCACCGACCGCGGTACTTCCCGCCGGTTCGCGCGTCGGTAGACAGGCGCGCGCGGCCTGTGCATGGTGCGCGCCCCTCCAACGGTCGCGCCATTCCCGTGATTTCTTACCGCTCCCATAGCCTTCCATCGGCCGTCCACCTCGCCGCGTTTGATGCGGCGCGCGGAGGGCGCCCATGCGCATGATGACCGCCCATCCGCCCCTGTTCGTCGTGGAGCCGGCGCGGCCGTTGCTGGTGGCGCGCTTCGCGACGCCTCAGCGCATGGTGTCGTGGTCCATCACCCGGCCGGGTTTCGTGACGGCGCGGGCGGTGGCGTGGCTGGAGGTGCGCAACCGCGATCTCACCGCCGATCTCGACGTGCTCTCGTGGTTCAGGGGCCGGCTCGACGCCGCCGGCCTCGGCGAGGCGGTGGGGCTGCTAACGTCGCGCAATGTGGATCACCACCACTGGGCCCAATGCGCGGTGGAGGGGGTGACGGCCGCCTGCCTCGTCACGCTGGGGCTCAACAATGGGGAGCGTGTGGGCGCGCGCTTCTCGCCCGAGGCGGCCGCGCATCTGTCCGCCGGCACGGTGAACATGCTGGCGGCGGTGGACGTGCCCCTGAGCGATGCGGCTTTGCTGGAGGCCTCCTCCATCGTGGTGCAGGCGCGCACGCGTGCCATTCTGGAGGCCGATTTCCGCCGCGAGGGCGCCGCCGAGCCGGTTTCCGGCACCGGCACCGACTGCGTGGTGATGAGCGCCCCCGCCAGCGGCGAGGGCCTGCCCTATGCCGGCCTGCACACGGCGGTGGGCGAGGCCGTGGGCGCGGCGGCCTTGGCCGCTACCCGGGAGGCTGTCGCCACCTGGCTCGCGGATCCGGGCCGGTTCGTGACCTGAAGGGTCTGAGCCGCGTCACAGGCCCCGGTTCCGGACCGGAGCCTGTGACGCGCGTGCCCTGATGGCCTCGCGTCAGGCGAAGCGGACATCCAGCGTGCCGACGCCCTCGACACCGCCTTCCAGATGATCCCCACGGGAAATGTGGCCCACGCCCGCCGGCGTGCCGGTGAAGATGAGATCGCCGGGGGCGAGGCGGAACAAGGTGGAGAGGGTGGCGATCACTTCCGGCACCTTCCAGATCATCTGGTTGAGGTCGCCCTGCTGCTTCAGCGCGCCGTTCACATTGAGGAAGATGCGGCCGCTCGCGGGATGGCCGATGCGGCTCGCCGGCACCAGGGCCGAGCACGGGGCGGCATCCTCGAACGCCTTGGCCGGCTCCCAGGAGCGGCCCATCTTCTTCAGTTCGGCCTGGATATCCCGGCGGGTGAGGTCGAGGCCGACCGCATAGCCATACACATGGTCCAGCGCCGAGCTGGCGGGAATGTCGCTGCCGCCGGACTTCAGCGCCACCACCAGCTCGATTTCGTGGTGCAGGTCCTCTGTGCCCTTGGGATAGGCGGCGGTGGCGCCGTTGGGCACCAGCGTGTCCGGGTTCTTCTGGAAGAAGAAGGGCGGCTCCTTATTGGGGTCGTGGCCCATCTCGATGGCGTGGTCGGCATAGTTGCGCCCGACGCAATAGATGCGGTGAACCGGGAAGACGGTGCTCTCGCCCACCACAGGCAAGGTGGGGATGGGCAGCGGGGGGAAGACGTATTCGGTCATCGCAAGCTCCGGGCAAAGCAGGATCGCTCCTGATTAGGGTGTTCGGCAGCCGGAGAAAAGACATCCCGGCCCCGCGCGCGCCATTTCACACGCGGGGGCTGCGACCATGCGGGACAATGACTCTCACGCTATATTCATATAGATATAGCATGCGGGCATTTGCCCCGCGATGTGCACACGGCCTACGGCGCGGCGGCCGGTTTCCTCCCGGCGCCGCGCCGCCTTTTTCGCGTCTGGAGCCAGCCATGCAGTTCGGCCTTTTCTGCACCTATGAAAATCCGCGGCAGGACTATGTGTCCGCTTATGCCGAGCAGACCGAGCTGGTGCGCCTGGTGGAGGATCTGGGTTTCGAGGAGGCGTGGGTCGCCGAGCACCATTTCAACCCCGGCGCGGCCAGCCCTTCCTGCCTTGCGCTCCTGGCCTATCTGGCCGGGCAGACGAGCCGCATCCGGCTCGGTTCCGCCGCCGTGCTGCTGCCGTTCCGCGAGCCCATTTCGGTGGCGGAGGACGTGGCCACGGTGGACATCCTCTCCGGCGGGCGGCTCAATCTCGGAGTGGCGAAGGGCGGGCCGTTTCCGGTGCAGAACAAGCATTTCCACACCGAGAAGGAGACCTCCCGCGCCAAGACGCTGGAGGCGCTCACCGTCATCGAGAAGCTGCTTTATGAGCCGTCCGTGACCTTCAAGGGTGATTTCTTCGATCTTGACGGGGTGGAGCTGGTGCCCCGGCCGGTGCAATCCCCCATCCCCACCTTCTTCGCCACCGCGACCGGCGAGGCGCTGGAGCTGGCCGCCGCGCGCGGCTACGGCGTGATGGCGGCGCCGCCCTTTCCCCTGGACGGCGCGCGCGAGAGTCTGCGCATCTACCGGCAGGCCGCGCCCGCGGCGGACCCCCGCTTCACCCTCATCCGCTTCTACCATGTGGCCGCCACCCGCGAGCAGGCGGTGGCGGAAGCGCAGGCCTTCCTGCGGCCGTTCGTGGAACGCATGCAGGCCACCACCCAGCAGGCCCAGCCGAACTGGACGCCCTGGTTCGCCCTCGACCGGATGATTGCCGATTCCCTGGTGGGCACGGTGGATGATGTCGAGACCAAGCTGGCCGCCTTCGCGACCGATCTCGCCCCTCGCACAGTGCTGCTGAAGCCCCTGTGTCCGGATTTCGCCAAGCGCCGGGCCGATATCGAGCTGTTCGCGAAGGTCATCCGCCCCAACTGGCGCAGCGCCGCCTGAGGCATCGTCCCTAAGATCGTTCTCTCAGTTCTCGGGAGACGGCGCCCCGTCCTCGGGGTTGGCCTCCGGGGCCGCTGGTGCGGGCTCTTCCTGTGCATCGGGGGCGGGCGACTCCTCGGCTTCGTTCGGGGCCGGGGGCTCCTCGGCGTCCGCGGGCTCGGAGGGGCTGTCGGCGGCGGGTTCCCCGTCATGCAGGGTCGCACCCTCTTCCCGCTCGGGAAGGGTGAGGGTGGCATCGACCCCATCCTTGCTCAGAGTGACGCCGCGCGCCTGCACGGACTGGAGGGTCCAGCCTTCATGCTCCTCCCCGGTGCGAAGGCGGAAGACGTGGTCTGATTGCGCCTCCTGGAAGAGCGCGAAGCCCTGGTCCGGCCCCGTGACCGTGCCCACGAGACGCAGGTCCGGTGGCCCTTCAGGCGCGCTTTCGCTGCTCGGCACTTCCGGCTCCTCGGGCGGCGGCTCGCTGGCCTGCGCGTCCGGCGGGGGGCGCCGGGAGGGGGAGAAAATGGGCCGCTCGCGCGTGGCTGAGAGGGTGGACAGGGGAATGGACCAGAGTGGGTTGCCGGTCGGCGCGCCAGGCGCCGCGCCGGGTCGCGCGGGCAAGCCGAGGTCGACGCGTGCCGGCGCCCCCGTGTCGTCCGCCAGTGCCGGGCACGCCATGGCGGAGGCAAGGAGCATCGCCGCGCGCAGGCGCCCCGCGAGCCATCGCAGCCTTCTCATGGTGTCCCCCGCCATTGGCCATAGACGGTCAGCGTCACCAGCAGGCGCTGGGGGGCGTCCTCGGTCGCGGCGCGCTGGCCCTGCGGGTGCACCGCCAGCTGGCCGACAAACAGGAATGGCAGGCCCGATTCAAGATCGTAGAGCAGCTTTTGCAGGTCGGCCTGGGCAATGGAGAGGCTGGCGTCGACGGCGATGAAGTCCGGACCAAACGGCGTGTCGCGCAGCTCCACCCGGGATGAGGTGATCTGCCCGCCCGCCGCCGCCACGGCGCGGGACAGGCGCTGCATCAGGCCGGCTCCGGCGATGGTCACGGTGGGGCCGTCCAGGAAAGGGGAGCCGTTCGCCTGCCCGGTTCCGGGCGCGCCCAGGGGCGTGCGGCGGGCCTGCAGCTGGGCCAGCGTTTCTCCAGCTTCGTCGACGGCAGCGCGGCGGGCTGTCAGGTCCAGCAGCGCCTCGGCGGTGGCCAGCAGCAGAAGCAGCACGAGCCCGACATAGGCCAGGCTGGCGAGCAGCGGACGCAGGGCCAGCGCGCGCCCGTTGGCCGCGCCCTTGTGCGTCGTGGCGTTGGTCCCCTCCACCTTCATGGGGCGGCTCCCGCTTTGCTGGCGTCGGGCGGGGCGCTGTGGGGCACGATGCGGGCTTCGATGTCGAAGCGTTCGCCATGGCCGTGGGGCACGGGCGTGGTGGGGGCGACGAAGGTCACGCCCGTGAAGTGGCCGGATTGCTCCAGGAGTCGCACCAGCCCGGCCGGCGCGGCGGAGACCCCGGCAATGCGCGCCCGGTCCTCGCTGATCTGCAGGTCGGTGACGTAGGTGTCGTCCGGCAGCACGCGCGACAGGTCCTCCAGGGTGAGGGTCGTGATGGGCGCCTCGCGCTTGCGCCGTTCGAGGGCGCGCAGGGCCGGGCCATCGGCCCCCAGCCCGTCACGCGCGGCCAGCAGCAGGCGCCGCGTGGCGGCGGTGCTCTGTTCGATGCCCGCCAGCTCCTCATTCAGGCTGCGCACGGCGAAATCGGAGATGACCAGCGTGGCGGCGGCCAGCAGCGCTGTACCCGCCAGCAGCCCCATCAGTATCTTGCGGATGCGCCCCGCCTCGCAGGGCGCGCCGTCGTGCTGCTCCAGCAAGCGCACGGGCGTGGGGCCGGTCGCCTCCTCCAGGGATGCGACGATGGAGATGGGGCCCACCGCGAGCCCCCGCAGCCGCGAAAGGAGGGGCGCGATGGCGCCGCGCGGCGTCGCCGCCACCGTCAGGCGAATGCGCTCGCCGGGGGCCTCCTGTGGCGCGGTCCAGCCATAGAGCGCCTCCTCGGCCGTCCAGGGGGTGAGGCGGTCGATCTGCGCCCGCACGATGCCGGGCAGGTAGGGCTCGGCCCCCTTGGGCAGCTCCAGGGGGCGCGCCAGCAGACGCCGCCCGTCGAGGCGGAGTTCCACCGGCTGGTCCTTCAGCCGCGCCGCGATGGCCTGGGGCACATCGGGTCCATTCGGGCCGTCGAGGCGCAGGGCCATGGTGGCGCCGTTGGACAGGGCGAGCTGGAACACGCCCCCCGCCGCCTCGGTCAGCCGCAGAGCCTCGCGGTGGCGGGCCCGCGCCAGCAGCTCCGCCATGAAACCGGCGACCGTGTCGAGCCAGGCGGAGAACAGATCCATCAGCCCCGTGAGGGTCATTGCCCGCTCTCCAATCCCCCAGGCTCCGCCGACAAGCGCCCGTGTGCAGGCCCCGGCGCGTCCTCGTCCCAGGCCAGCACGCGATAGGGCACGTCGCCGGCCACGCGGAGCAGGATCACCGCTTCGATGGTCCGCTGTCGTCCGCTATCGAAATCCGCGCGGATTGTCACCCTGACAGCGTCGGAGCGGCCGGGGTCTTGCTGCGGTTCGTCCGTCTTGTCCCCGGCCCGGGCGAAGTCGGCGGCGGCCTGCGCCACCGGGCCGGCGATGGCGGCGTTCACCTGCGCCTGGCCGCTGAAAACGGTGACGTGGGGCAGCGCCGCCGCCACCAGCTCCGCCGGCAGGCCGGGAATCAGCCACAGCTCGTCCACATGCACGAAAGGCGCGCCGCGCGGTTCATAGCCGAGCTGGGCTTCGCGATAGAGGGCGGCTTCCGACGGGGGGGATTCCTCCGGGTCGCTCGATCGCCACGCGACGACGTGGCGCGCATCGGCCTCGGCGGCCTTCGGGTCGGCGCCGAGGGCGGTGAACAGGCCGGCCAACAGCTCCAGCGGGGCGACATTGAGGTCGATGCGCGCGGTTTCCTCCACATAGCTCACGGCGACCCGCGCCTTGCCCATGCGAAAGGAGAAGCTGCCGCTCGCCGGCCGCGCGGTCGCCGGCTGGGCCAGCAGCTGGAAGGCGGTGAGCTCCAGCGCCGCACGCGCCAGGGGGCGGGCGGCGGCCTCCTCCTGCAGCGCCGACGCGTTGCGCGCGGTGGCGGAGACATAGGCCGCATAGGCGCCGGCAAAGGTGGCGAGGGCCACCAGAATCCAGAGGACGGCGACGAGGATGAAGCCATCCTGTCCGTGCGCTCGAAGGATGCGGGCAGGGCGTGTCACGGCGCCTGTCCCTCCGCCGGTGGGGCCGGGCCGAAGTCCGAGGTGCCGGAGCCGTTGCAGATCGGCAGCATGGCGCTGCTGAGGCAGGAGGCCGGCGCTTCCACATGCAGTTCCGCGACGGTGGACACGTTCAGCGGCCGGCCCGTGCGCCCATCGCGCACCACGATGCGCACGGCGCGCGGCAGCTGGTCGACATCGGACCAGGAGCCGCGCCACAATCCGTCCTCCCCGGAATAGGAAAAGTCGATCTGGTAGGGCGCCCGCAACAGCTGCACGGGCGCGCCGAACCGTGGCGCGGCATCGCCGGCGGCGCGGGGCACGTAGGGCGCGGTGCTGCGCGTCAGCCCGCCGCCCTCGGCAGCGAGGCGGACGATTTCGAGGCCCAGCCGTGCATTGGGCCCCAGCGCCGTGCGCACAAAGGTGACGGCGGAGGGACCGCCCGCGAACAGCGGGCGCGGGCGTTCCGTCGTGGCGGGCACGAAGGTGGCCGCGCCGATGTCGGCCGAGATGCGGCGCAAGGCGAGGGCAACCCGCTCCGCATTATCCACCCGCTCGATGCCGCGCTTCCAGTTGGGCAGCCATTGCGCCGTCAGAACGGACAGGCCCGACACCACCAGCGCCGCGAGCACCAGGGCAACCAGCATTTCCACCAGGGTGAAGCCGGCAGAGTGGTGCGCGGGACGGGTCATTGCGCACCACCCGTTGCGGCGGCGTGGCGGCATCCACCAATTTCTCCGCCGTCGCCCTGTTTCCAGTTGGGCAGCCCCTGCGCCGTTAGGAGGGAGTGGCCCGACTCCGCCCGCGCGGCGCGCACCGTGGCGAGGCGCCGTTCCACCGCAGCGAAGCTGGCGGGCCGGAGGGAGTGGCAGATCATAGAGCGCCATCCGGTGCGGCGGGCGTGGCGTCGTCCGCCGCTGCCTCCGCCGTCGCGTGGTTTCCAGTTGGGCAGCCGCCCCGCAGTTAGGGTGAACAGCTCCGATACCGGCCCCGCGGCACGCACCAGGGCAACGCGCATTTTGACTGGGGTGGGGCCGACGGGCTGATGCGGGGGACCGATCATTGAGCGCCATTCGGCGTGGCGGGTTGGGCGTCGTCGGCCAATCTTTCCGCCGTCGCCTTGTTCCCCGATGAGCAGCCAGCGCGCCGCCGGGACGGACAGGCCTGATATCACCCGCGCTATCATCCGCACGGCGGGCACCGGGGCGACGCGCCTTTCCATTGGGGTGCCGCCGGTGGGCTGGTGCGCGGGGCCAGTCCTTGTGCGCCATCCGCTGTCCTGGACGTGGCGGCGCCTGCCGCTGCCTCGTTTCCCGATGGGTAGCCACCGTGCCGGCAGGGCGGGCAGGCCCGATATCACCCACGCAGCGCGCACGGGGGCGATGCGCCGTGCCACCGGGGTGAAGCCGGCGGGACGGTGGGCGGGACCGATCATCGCGCGCCATCCGGTGCGCTGGGCGCGGCGTTGGTCTCCCCTTCCGCCGTCGTCTTGTTTCCCGATGGGTAGCCACCGTGCCGGCAGGGCGGGCAGGCCCGATATCACCCACGCAGCGCGCACCGGGGCGATGCGCCTTGCCAACAGGGTGAAGCCGGCGGGTTGGTGCGTGGGAGGGGTCATTGCGCGCCATCCGCCGGGCTCGGTGTGGCGTCGTCGGCGGCATCCCCCTCCGCCGTATCCGCGGCGCCGGTGGGCACGAGGCGCACGGTTTCGATCTCGACGGCGTCGCCGCCGGGGCCGGTGACGCGGATGCGCACATGGCGCGGCAGCCAGGATGCGTCGTCGGGGATCGCGCCCACATCCATCGGGCTCACATCCATGCGCCAGGCGTGGCCCGCCACGGCGCCTTCGATGCGCCCGTCACGGAGCCGGGCGCGGGGGGGAATGCCCGCTTCCACCGCCTGGGCGGCGGCCATCAAGGCGGCGTGGCGCTCCAGTGCCCGGGTGGCGCGGGCGTTGCTCCCGATCAGCAGGCCGATGGCGGTGATCACTGCCGCCGTGACCGCCAGCGCCACCAGCACTTCCACCAGGGTGAAGCCCGCCTGCCCGCCGTCGCGTGCGGCCATGGCCCGACCCTTCGCTTCCGGTCGAGACAAAGGCTGGCTCCCACACGCGTTCCAGGCTCCTGGCCCACCCGCTGCCGCACTCGGGGATTGTAGGGCGGGCGTGATCGCATGGCCGGGCCCGGTGGGCGCGCGGCTGGCGGGGGTGCATGGCCCGGGCGTGGCGGGGTCCGCGCGCATGCGCGGCGCCGACGGGGGGGCACGTCGGGCGTCTGCGGGCCTGTCAGGAGGCGTGGCGCGGGACAATCTCCACCCCTCCCGTCAACCAGTTCACGCGGACCTCGAAGCTGGTGCCGCCGCGGGACAGCGTGACCACGCCGCCGCAGGACATGCCGCTGGGAAAGAACTCGATCCGCGCCTCAACCTCCTGCCCGCCGCACCGGCGGGGCAGAAGCGCCTCAATATGCACATCGGTGGGCAGGCGTAGCAGGCGGCCGGTGGAACCGGAGCGCAGGCGGCCATCCGGGGCGTCCACCAGGGTCGCAACGCGGCGGCCCTGGCGCATGGCGGCGGAGCGATCGGCCTTCAGCACCGCGGCTGCTTCCACCGCCAGGGCCTCCAGCCGCGGACGCGAGGTTCCAAGGGGAATGCGCGGCAGAGCGAGCGCGGCCAGGGCCGCCACGATGATGAGCGCGCACACCACCTCCAGCAGGGTGAAGCCGGCCTCGCCCGCTTGCCTCTCCGGGTCTGGTCCCGCCGCTTCGCGGGGGCCTGTGCGGCGCGCGTCCACCGGCGGTCGCCCGTCAGCTGGCCGGCGTGAGGCGGATGGCGGCGCGCGGCCGCCCGCGTGGCGTGTTCCGCCCCATCAGGGTGTTCCGCTTTTGGCGGAGCTGGAGAGGTCGGCGGCGTTGCCGGTGCCGCCCTCCTGGCCATCGGAGCCGCGCGAGACGATCTCGTAGGGCGCGTTGGGGCCGGGGGCGCGATAGAGATAGGGCTTGCCCCACGGGTCCTGGGGCACGGTCGCACCCTTGAGGTAGGGGCCGTTCCACGTGCCGACGCCGGCCGGGCGCTGGACCAGGGCATTCAGCCCCTCCGAGGAGGAGGGGTAGCGGCCGGCATCCAGGTAGAACAGATCGAGGGCGCTGGCGAAGCCCTGGATCTGGATTTTCGCGGTCTTCACCTTGGAGTCGCCGAGATAATTGAGCACGCGCGGCCCCACCAGGGCGGTGAGCAGGCCGATGATGGTGATGACCACCAGCAGCTCCACCAGGGTGTAGCCCCCCTCGCCCTGACGGCGACGGAGCTTGAGGGCGCGGGCCCGGCGCGGGGCAATCCACATGCTGTTCATCCAATGCTTTGGCTGACCGACAACAATGCGGTCATGACCGAGACGATGAGCCCGCCCACCACCACCGAAATGGTGATGATGGACACGGGGCCGACAATGGCGACGAGACGCGCCAGGGCGCGCTGCAGCTTCTCCTCGTAGAAGTCGGCGATGCGGCCGGACAGCAGGGCGAGCTGGCCCGTCTCCTCCCCCAGGCGCAGCATGCGGATGGCCATGGGCGGCAGCGCCTCGCCGCTGGCGAAGGCATCGGAGAGGCGGCCCCCGTGGCGTACCTTCTCCGCCGCCGCCGACCACACTGCCCCGTCCGGCCCGCTGGCGACCACCTCCACCAGGATCTTCAGCGCCGCCGTCAGCGTCACGCCATTGCCGATGAGGATGGAGAGGTTGCGGCAGAACATGGCGGAGCGGCGATAGACGAGAATGGTGCGCACCAGTGGCAGCCGCGCCAGAAGCCCGAGGAGCGCCGCGCGCGTCCTGGCCTGCCGCAGCCCCAGCCACAGCGCCAGCGCCAGCAGCGCGGCGAGGAGGGCCAGCGCGTCGGTGTGGGCCTGAAGGGTGTCGGAGGCATCGAGCAGGAATGCCACCATGGGGTCGAGCTTGGCGCCCATGTCCCGCAGCACGCCGGAGAATTGCGGCAGCACGAACAGGAGGAAGAACACCAGGACGGCGCCCGCGGCCGCCAGGACGAAGGCGGGATATTGCAGCGCTTCCACCACTTTGCGGCGGAGCGCCTCGGCCCGCGCGCGCTCCTGCGCCAGAAGCTCCAGCACCCGGTCCAGAGTGCCGGAGGCCTCGCCCACGCGCACCAGCGCCACATAGACCGGTGGAAACAGGCTCTCCCGGGCGGCCAGGGCCTCCGCGAAGCCCTCGCCGGAGAGCACGGCGGCGCGGATGCGGCGCACCGGCTCGTGCATGCGGCCAAGATCGGCGTCTCCGCCCAGCAGGTCCAGCGCCTCGTCCAGGCGCGCGCCCGCCCGCAGCAGCAAGGCAAGATCGCGGGTGAACAGCGTCACGTCCTGGGCGCGCGGCGCGGCGCCGAACGATGGCAGGCGAAAGCCGGGCCGCGCGCCCGGCCGGCCGGCACCGCGGCCGGCCGGCATGGTCTCCACCGGCACCAGGCCCAGATATTCGATGCGCCGGCGCACCTCCGCCTCGGTGGGGGCGGAAATCTCGCCGCTCACCAGTTGGCCGGCCTGGGTCAGGGCCTTGTAGCTGAAGGTGGCCATGGTCAGCGCACGGTGGTCACGCGCAGCACCTCGCTCACCGAGGTGAGGCCGGCGCGGCATTTGGCGATGCCATCGTCGAGCATGGTGGACATGCCGGCGGCGATGGCGGCCCGGTCGAGGGCGCCCGCTCCGGCGCGGTGGTCCATCATCTCGCGAATGTCGTCGTCGAGGGTGAGGATCTCGAACACGCCCAGCCGGCCGCGATAGCCGGCGCCTCCGCAGCGTTCACACCCCTGGGGCTCATAGACGGTCTCGCCCGGCGCGAGGCCGAGCGCGGCATAGCGTGGATCGCCGGTGGTATCGGCGTGGGACAGGGTATGGGCGCGCTTGCAGCGCTCGCACAGCTGGCGCACCAGCCGCTGCGCCACCACCGCCCGCAGGGTGGATTTCAGCAGGAAGGCCTCGACCCCGAGATCGAGCAGGCGCGGCACCGCCGCCGCCGCGGTGTCCGTGTGCAGGGTGGTGAGCACCAGGTGGCCGGTGAGCGCGGCGTGAACGGCGATGTGCGCCGTTTCCGGATCCCGCACCTCGCCCACCATAATCACGTCCGGGTCCTGGCGCAGGAAGGAGCGCAAGGCGGTGGCGAAGGTGAGGCCGATAGCCGGTTTCACCTGGCTTTGGCACACGCCGCGGATTTCGTATTCCACCGGGTCCTCGATGGTGAGGATCTTGCGCGTGGGCGTGTTGAGCATGGACAGCACGGTGGCGAGCGTGGTCGTCTTGCCGGAGCCGGTGGGGCCGGTCACCACGATCATGCCGTGGGGCATGGCGATGAGGCGTTCCAGCGTCGCCGCATCGCGCGCGCCGAGGCCCAGCCGATCCACGCTGAGCAGGCCGCGATCCCGCGGGAGCAGGCGGATGACCGCCGTCTCGCCGTGCTGGGTGGGCATGATGGCCACGCGAATGTCGATCTCGGAGCGTCCGAGCTTCAGGCGGGCGGCGCCGTCCTGGGGCAGGCGGCGCTCGGCGATGTCGAGGCCGGACAGGATCTTGACGCGGGAAATGACCGCCTGTGGCAGCACATCGGCGGGAAAGGCCACCTGCCGCAACAGCCCGTCGATGCGCAGGCGCACCTCCAGCGCGCCCCGATAGGGGGCGATATGGATGTCGCTGGCCCGCAGCTCCATCGCCTTTTCCAGCAGGTCGCCGACAGCACGCACCACCGGTGCGCCGCTGGCGAGGTCCCGCAGGCTGTCAATGTCGTCGTCGGCGCGGGGCGCGGAGGCTTCGGCGGCCGGCTCGTCGGCCCCCAGGCGTTCGGCCAGCACCGTGGCGATGTCCTCGAACGCGGCCACCACTGGGGTCACGTTCTCCTGAAGCACGATCTCGGCGGCGCGCAGCACGCTGGCGTCCGTGGGGTCGCCCAAGGCGAGCCGCGCGGAACCGTCCGCGGCGCGGAACGGCACGGCCGCCACCTCGCGCAGGAAGCGGGCCGAGAAACGGTCGGCGAGCGATGTGGCGGCCAGCAACTGGGGCAGCTCCATGCGCTCCAGGCCGAAGAAGGTCGCGACCGCCTGGGCGAACTCCGCCGATGACAGCTCCGTGGTGTCCCACAATCGCCGCAGCGTGGAGCCGCCGCCTTCCACCCCAGCAGCGCCATCGGCGCCGACCACATGGCCGTGCTGCGCCAGGTATCGGCAAAAGGCGTCGACGCCATCCGCTCTCATGCCCGCAGCCCTCCGGCGGCGCGGGCGCGCTTGATCGCCAAAATTGAACGGAGGCCGGACGCGACGGCGCGGGACCCGAGCTGGAAAACACGCTCCATGGGCGCTGTCGATGCTCCGCTCATCGGCGGGACGGGGTTGAAAGCCGCGTCCATGCGGTACCGCCCATGCCGCGAACAATCCCAGCAACGCCGCGCGGCGTCAACGTGCCTCGGCCGTGGACCTGGGGGAGAAAGCCGGAGGCGAGGCGCTCCGGCGACGGCAGGGGCAGCGCAGGTGCACATGCATGATGTTCTGCTCGTCTTGCGCGCATCATTGTGGCTCAAGGCGTGTGGACAAGGGGCTATCCTGTGGATGGGCTTCCTTCCTCTTTATGCTTCCGCTTGAGCAGGGGTTGAAGGGCGTTAACCGAAAATTTAGAAATTTGAACTCTCGCCGGCAGGCGACCTCGGTCCCGAGGCCGGGCCGCACGCCGACATGAGGGAGAGGGCGGGGCCAGTTTGCGGAACGATCGGCCAGACCGGTTTGCCCCACGATCGGGATTTTTCCGCTCGTTCGGCGCCCTCCGCCTTGGTGCCCTGCTCGTCGCGATGGGTTTGGCGGCCTGCTCCGGAATCCAGGATGACACGCGCCCTCAGGGCGTGATGGACCAGGTGAGCGCGCTCGATTTGTCGCCGCGCCAGACGAGCGCGGTGCCGGGCTCTCCCCAGATTCCCGACAATCGCCGCGCGGTGGAATATTTCGCGTCCGGAGGTGATCCGGCGGCGTCGTTCCCGGCGGAGGGGGGCGGCGCGGGCGCCGCGGCCGCCGGCTCCGGCTACGATCTCAATTTTGAAGATGCGCCCGTCGCCACGGTGGCGAAGGTGGTGCTCGGCGACATTCTCGGCCAGCCCTACGTCATCGATCCGCGGGTGCAGGGCAATATCAGCCTGTCATCGGTGCGGGCGGTGCCCAAGGCGGACCTGCCCTATGTGCTGGAAACCGCGCTGAAGGCCAACAGCATCGCCATGGTGCACGATGCCTCCGGCTATCGGCTGGTGCCGCTCAGTGAAGCCGCCGGCTCCGGCAGCGTCAGCATGGGCGGCGGTCGCCCCGAGGCGGGCTATGGCGTTTCCGTCGTGCCCCTGCGTTATGTGTCGGCGGCGACCCTCATTCCCCTGCTCGACAGCTTCGCCCTTCAGGCCGGCTCGGTGCGCTCGGACCCCTCACGGAACCTGCTTTTGATCCAGGGCACGGCGGCCGAGCGCCAGCAGGCCGTGCGCACCGCCCTCTCGTTCGACGCGGACTGGATGCGCGGCCAGTCGGTGGGCATCTATCCCGTGCGCAACAGCGCGCCCGAGGCCGTGATCTCCGAACTCGAGAACATTCTCGATTCGGGGGAGGGCGGCCTCAGTCGCAACCTGGTGAAGCTCCAGGCCATCAACCGCCTCAACTCCATCATGGTGGTGGCCAAGAAGCCGGAGCTGCTGCGCACGGCGGCCACCTGGATCGACCGGCTCGACCGCTCCGACAGCACCGTGGCGGTGCGCGTCTACCGGCTTCGCTATGGCGATGCGCGGCAGATGGCCAAGGTGCTCAATGATCTGTTCGTGGGCAGCGGCGGTTCGGCCGGGATTGACCAGGCGGCGAGCCAGATCGCCCCGGGCTCCGGCATGTCCGCCTCGGGCGGAGGGCAGAACCTGACGGTGCAGCAGCGCCTGGGCCAGCCCGCGCCGCCCCAGGCGCAAAGCCAGCCGGGTGGCGAGGAGGGCGAGGACGCCGGCGCGCCCGGCGGCGGGCGCAATGCCGCGCCGGCGGGCAGTGGCGGGCCGGTGATGACGGGCGTGCGCATCACGGCGGATGCGGTGAACAACTCGCTGCTCATCTTCGCCAGCCAGGAGAATTACCGCATCATCGAACGCACCCTGATGCAGCTGGACCAGCCCCAGCTCCAGGTGGCCATCGAGGCCACGGTGGCCGAGGTCACCTTGAATGATACCCTGGCCTATGGCGTGCAGTTCTATCTCACCAGCAAGGATCTGGGCTTGGGGCGCAATAACGGCTCGGCCCTGAACACCCTGTCCAGCAGCGTCACCGACCAGGCCATCAACCGCGTGCTGCCGGGCTTCAACCTGCTGGTGGGGCGAGAAAATCAGCCGAAGATGATCCTCGACGCCCTGCACACCGTCACCGACGTGAAGGTGCTCTCCAATCCGTCGGTGGTGGTGGTGGACAATCAGAAGGCCACGCTCCAGGTGGGCGACGAGGTGCCGGTGTCGACCGGCAGCGCTACCGTGCTGTCCAGCTCCAACACGGTGGTCAACACCATCGAATACAAGAATACGGGCATCATCCTGAATGTGGTGCCGCGGGTGAACGTCAACGGTCAGGTCCGGCTCGACATCGAGCAGGAGATCAGCAACGTCACCCAGACCGACACCACCGGCGGCAATGGCGGCAGCTCCGGCAGCACGCTGACGCCCACCGTCTCCCAGCGCAAGGTCAAGAGCACCATCGCCGTGGCGAGCGGGCAGACGGTGCTGCTCGCCGGCCTCATCATGGAGCGCAGCAATGGCGTGCGCCAGGGCGTGCCGGTGCTGGACCAGATCCCCGGCGTCGGCGACGCCTTCGCGCACACCAACAATACGGTGAAGCGTACGGAGCTCATCATCTTCATCCGGCCGCAGATCATCCGCGACAATGTGGATGCGCACACGGTGGCGGAAGAACTGCGCGCCAAGATGAAGGGCTCGGTGGGCGTGCCGCCCGGCGGCCCGCAGCCCATTCTCAACCGGTGAGCCGCGCCATGGGTGCCCCCTGCGAGCTTCCCATGGACCGCGGCGCCCCGGCTCATGTCGCGGCGCCCCATCGCCTGCTGGCGCGCGGGTGGGCCGCCCTGGGGGCGGGGCCGGCCATTGTCCTCTCGCTTGTGGTGGCTGGCGCCATGGCGGCCAGCTTTCTCCTCGCCGGGGGGCTTGAGGGCCGCTGGGAGGCCATGGTCGGTGCTCTCGCGGCGGTGGCCTTCGTGCCGGTGGTCGCCGCCGTGGCGTTGGTGGACGCGCGCTTCTTCATCATTCCGAACAGCCTGAACGCGGCGGGCCTGGCGCTGGGGCTCGTTTACGCCGCGACCCTGGGCGGGCAGCTGGTCTTTCCCCTGGAGGCCGCCGCGCGCGGCTTGGCGCTGGCGGCGGCATTCTGGGCCTTGCGCGGCGCCTACCGTGCGCTGCGCGGTCGTGACGGGTTGGGCCTTGGGGATGTGAAACTGGCCGGGGTCGCCGGGGTGTGGCTGGAGGTGGGCGAGATCCCGCTCGCCATCGAGATCGCCGCCCTTTCGGCCCTGCTGGTGATCGGCGTCGGGCATCTGGCCGGCCGGGGGCGGCTGCGGCTTGAGCGGCGCCTGCCGTTCGGCCTGTTCCTTGCGCCTGCCATCTGGATCACTTGGGCGTTGGGTCGGGCGCTGGATCTCGATCTGATGGCATGGGGAGGGTTCTGAGCCATGGCGGGGCACGGTCAGAACACCGCTGGGTCGGGTCGGCGCGGGCGCGTGGCGCCGTGGGGTTCCGCCTTTGGCCGTCTTGCCTTGGCGGCGCTGCTCGGGCTTTCTCCGATGGCGGCGGGCCCCGCTTTCGCCGGCGCGCGCGCGGACGAGACCGCGAAGGCCATGTCGCTGTACGCGAAGGGCGATTACATGGCGGCCGCCGCCCTGCTGACGCGGCTGGCGGAAGCGGGCCACGCACGGGCGCAGGCCATGCTCGGGCTGCTTTACGAATACGGCCACGGGGTGCCGCAGGATTTTGCCGCGGCCGCCTGGTGGTACGGCTGTGCGGCCGAGCGCGGCGACCCCAGCGGGCAATATCTTCTGGGCGTGCTGTACGACAAGGGGCGGGGCGTGCCGCGCGACGCGGTGCTGTCTCAGAAATGGCTGATCCTGGCCGCGTCGCGGGCCGGACGCCAGGAGCGGGAGACCTATGCCCGCATTCGCGACGCGGTGGCCAGCAAGATGAGCCGGGCGCAGATCAATCTGGCCCAGCAGCTGGCGCTCCAATGGAGCCCTTCCGCCCCCATGGCCGCGCGCTGACGGACCTGAACAGAAGGTTCGCGCATTCCGTGCATGTAATCACGTCGCTTGGAAATGTCCCGGCGAGGTGAGTTTTCCCGCGCGGCGCTGGCCGCCGCGCGGGACATGCACTCAGTTCTGCAACGGCGGCTGCGTGGCCAGGGTGAACGTCGGCGGGGCGGCCTGGCCGGCGGTCACCTTGGTCGCCGTCTCCACGGCGCTCTTGCACCAGCTGTCCTTGCTGGAACACTGGACGACATTGGGATCCAAAGTCTTCGTGCCAGACGGGGTGAAGGCCGGCCAGATCTGGTAGGGCGGCGTGCCGGAGGCGCTAAACGACTTTATGGTGAACTGGTATTGCCTGTTCTTGGTGTCCGTCAGCGTGATCATGCAGGGCGATGGCGTAATGTTCGGATCAAGGCCGATCGCGCCGGGCGTGGAGGAGGGGAACAGCGCGTTGGTGGTGCTGGAACAGAGCCCATAGGCCTTCCAGCCAACCTTGCCAGGGCCCGCCGATCCAAGGTTCAGGGATGCCGTGTACCAGTTATAGGCGGCGGGAGGGCTCGAGGGCAGCATCGTGGCGCTTGGCAGGCCCTTGCTGCCGCCGATGGCGAACACCAGGCCATTGGCCGGGCGCTTCTGAAGGCTGACCAGATCGTCCACCGAGAAGGCGTAGGCCGTGGCACCCAGAAAACCCTTGCTGGTGGGGCCATGGATCAGCTGGGTATAGGGGTTGAACATCCGCGCGCCGGTGGAATTCAACATGGGGTAAGCGTAATTGTATTGGATCGTGTCGTAATTGACGCGCGCGTTACCGTAAAGGCTGGGTGGATCGTTGGCCTGTGGCAGCGCGGGTGCGGTGCAGCCATTGTTATTGAACGCGGCCCATCCATACAAGAAGAAGAGGTAGGTGTTGATATTTGGCAGGCCGTTGCTCTGCGGGGCCAGAAAGCTCGGTCCGGTAGTCTTGTTCCAGCAATTGTTGGCCAGGAAGCTCTTGTAATTCTGGTTGAAGCTCGCGGAAATGGGTGCGTACAAGGCGTGGGACGGGCAGTTTTTGTAGGGAGAAGTGGTGCAGTTTTTCCAGTTCGCCTGCATGTTCGCGATCAGCGTCGGCGGCGTGATGCCGGATTTCGCGATGAGCAGCGGCTGCTGCGTCTTCGGGGCGTCGATATAAGTGGGGTCCATGTAGAAGTTGAAGGCGGAAGCGGCGGATGGCACGCGAATGCCCGCATTGGGGTAAAGCCGCTTTTTGGATGCCGTGACCGGATTGTTGTAGATGGGCCATTTGGTGGCTGCGGTCAGGCTGGAATTGGCGCCGGTGAAGGTCTTGAGCCGGGTCCGCCAATCGCTCACCGACATGACGCTGCCAATATAGCCCACCTTGCCACTGCTGGTGAGGGGAGCAATGGCCACCGGCAGGTAGATCTGATCAACGTACGACACATTGTAATTGGCATCGAGGTCCGCCACGATCGCGGTGTTCGACTGGTTCAGGACGTCAGCGAAGGTGAATTCGCTGAGCTGATACGGAGTCTGCAGGTCGATGGCGCTGCCCGGGATCGTCGTGACCCGGTAGGTCCGCATGTCGTTGCTGTCGCAGGCATTGCCCTTCAGGGCCGTGTTGCAGGCGGGGGCGGGGCTCCCAGAGGCCAGCGTCACGGCCTTGCCCTGGCGGCCGGCGTTCACATTGTAGCTTTGCTTCAGCGCGGCCTGGTCGTCGAACACGAAGACGCGGGCGCTCTGCCACCAGTCCACATAAGTATCGGCGGCGGGATCGCGCTTCGTATTCAGCTTGGACCACCAGGGCAGCGTGATGGAGACGGTCGCGCCGTTGGCAATGCCTTTGGTGGGGTTCACGTAGATATAATAATTATTCTTGACCGCATAGCATTGCGACGTGTCGGCGAACGCGCCCTGAAGCCAGAGATCGCCGCCGGTGGGGCAGTTGATGGCGGCTGCGTCGAGGTGTTGCGAGCCTTGGATGACAATATAGATGGTTCCGCCCGTATTGTTGACGATGCGGACTTCTTTATAACAATGCTTTTCCGTTCCAATCTTGCAGGTAAGCGGCGCGCTGGCCGCCTTCGCTTCCGGCGTCGGGAAGCCCAGCAACAGGGCGGCGAGGGTGAGCCCGGTCGCTGCCGTCGCGCCCCTTGGGGCCGGTCGTTGGGAGGCGAAACCTGTTTTCGTCTGCATCGTGCTTACTCCCGGCTGTCTCGGGTCCCTGCCGCCGCCCTGGCAGCTGCGGGATGGGCTGGGTGCTGATGGGGAAGGTGGCCCGACGGGGCGAGAGGCCCAATCGTCGGTCGAGGCGTCAGTTGAAGCGATAGTTGAGCCCCGCGCGCACGATCACCCCGTCATAATTGACGCGGGTGACGGGCACGTTGGCGAACATGGTGGCCCCGGGTACCCCGCCGACCAGGGCGTTGCCATCGGGATCGACCGCGCCCACGGGAGACGAGGCAAAGGTCTCGCTCCCGAGATCGTAATAGAGCGCCTCCGCCTTGACGCTCCAGCGGGAGGCGAGCAGCCATTCGCCGCCGCCACCAACGGTCCAGCCGGTGCGGGTCTTGGAGCCGCCGCCGGCACCGCCGAAGGTGGGGTAAAGGTCGGGGAAGTTGTCGGCGAACATCACCGAGTTGGAGGTGCTGGCGCTGACGCCGCCATAGGCGAGGCCGCCGGTGGCGTAGATCAGCAGGCCGGGCATGGGCAGGTAGCCGGCGCGGGCGCGCACGGTGCCCAGCCAGTCGATATTGGCGGTGACGGTGCCGCCGCCGATGGCCGCATCCGTGAAGCCGGAGGCATCGGGACCCGTTTGGGCGAAGCCGGAATAGCGCCCCTGGCCGCGCAGGCCGGCGCCCTGGATATCTGCTTCGATACCCGCGACCAGCTGCGACCATTGCATGTTGTAGCCGGCCTGGACGCCGCCCACGAAGCCCGATTGTGAAAGGCTGGCGCTGCCCGTATTGGCCGCCGCGGTGAAGCCTGCGGGGGTGAGCCAGAAGGGATCGCCGGCCAGATTGTCGATGACCGGGATCGCGCGGGTGTCTGCGCTGCTGGAGGTGCCCCAGCCGTAGCCGGCATTGAGGCCGCCATAAAAGCCGGTCCAGGCCTGGGGCGCCGAGGTTGCCGGTTCGCTCGCCGCCGCCCCGGCATTGAAGTGATAGTTGATGCCGCCGCGAACGATCACCCCGTCATAGGTGATGCGCGTGGAGGCCTGATTGGCGAACAGAAGGCCGCCGGGCGGGCCGGCCGAGCCGTCCGTGTCGATGGCTCCCGCGGGCGCGCCCGTGAAGGTGGCGCTGCCGAGATTGTAATAGAGCGCCTCGGCCTTCACGCTCCAGCCCGGCGTCAGGGCCCATTCGCCGCCGCCGCCGGCGGTCCAGCCCAGCCGGGTCTCGGCGGCGCTCGCGGTTCCGCCGAAGGTGGGGTAGGTGAAAGGCTGGTCGTCCGCGAAGGCGAGGGAGGCCGTCTGGGTGGCGGTGACCCCGCCATAGGCCAGGCCGCCCGTGGCATAGACAAGGATGGCGGGCGTGGCCAGATAGCCGATGCGGGCGCGCACCGTGCCCAGCCAGTCGAGGCTGCTGGAGACGTGAATGCCGCCGGCGGCCGTGTCGATCAGCCCCGAGGCGTCGGGGCCGTAGGCGACGATGCTGGCCAGTGCGCCGCTGCCGGAGATGCCGGCCCCCTGGAGGTCCGCCTCGATGCCGACAACAAGGCCTGGATTCAGCTGAAAATTATAGCCCGCCTGCAGGCCACCGATGACGCCGGAAGGGTTGAACGTGGACGTGCCGGTGCTGGCAAGCGCCGTATAGCCATAAGGCGTGCCCCAGGCGGGGCTGCCGGAAATGGCGTCCAGCAGCGCGACGCCCGTGGTCTGAGCCGACCCGGAGGTGCCCCAGCCATACCCCGCATTCAGGCCCGCATAGAAGCCGCTCCACGCGGGCGGCGGGGGCGAAGGGGCCTTATAGGAATTCAGATCCGCCGCGAGAGCCGGAGCGCCCGCCAGCATAGCCCCGATGGCCGTGCCCATGCCGAGCACATGGAATAGACCCTGCCTGCGCATACGCCCCCCGCCCTTGGTTCCCGCCTGGAATCCTGCCCCGATCCCAGGTGATGCACGCCCATTTGTGATGGCACTTCAACGCTATGCTTGCTGGAAGGTGGCGCGACCCCAGGTCGTCTCAGTGTAGTTCCGCAACGTCCAGGATGTTAGTTTCGCCCGCTTCGTAAAGATGACTGTCTCTCACGTGCCACGACATCTTGATCTGGTATTTTAGGGTGTCATTTCCTGCGGTGTCGACTGCATTTTTCTGGATAATGCCTCTGGGGCAGGGCATGCGGGTGGGGAATGCGCGCAGGAAAGCGGGGCGGGGGTGCGTGGATGCGCGGCGCCCCGCGCCGGTTCGTCCCGCGTCGGGTCTAGGCGGGATCAGCCGGCGGGATCAGGCGGCGGGGGCGCGCGGCGCCCTCACCGGGCCGAGGTCCACCTGGATCTCGTTGCCCTCGATGCGCAGGGGATAGGGGTGCAGCGCATTGCGGACCAGGTGGGTCACGCACTTGCCGCTGGTGGCGTCGAACCCCCATTGGTGGTGCGGGCAGGTGATGACGGCGCCATTGAAAGTGGAGCCTTCCAGCGGCACGTCCGCATGGGGGCAGCGGCCGCGGTAGGCCTTCAGCTCGCCGCCCGCCGGCCAGAGCAGCAGCACACTCTTTTTCCCGGCCTGGAACAGGCCCATGCCCCCTTCGCTGACGGCGTCGGTGTTGCAGATCGAGGTGAAAGCCATCGCGCTTGCCTTCTGAAACGGATCCTTCCCGTTGCGAGGCAAATTACGGACCACGAACAAACGCCTCCACCTTGTCCGTTGGAAGGGCTCCAGTGTCGCAAAAGCGACGACGATGCCGGGTATGGGCCGCGCGTGGCCGGTGATGCCGCATTGCAGCGGCCCCGGCAGATGTGGGAAGAAGGAACATCCGCCGACCGAGTTGCGGCAGTCCGTGCGGATCGTGACGAGCCCCGCTGAAGCGGGGGGATGCGCACGGCATGTGCGAATTCCGTGTCTTGGAGGCTCTTCGCTGATGAAGCGGAC
This sequence comes from Xanthobacter sp. NM-59, assembly GCF_021401125.1. Taxonomy (GTDB): domain Bacteria; phylum Pseudomonadota; class Alphaproteobacteria; order Rhizobiales; family Xanthobacteraceae; genus Xanthobacter. The sequence goes on along the minus strand of NZ_JACBFQ010000003.1, from coordinate 232,961 downwards.
CGTGTCGCTTATCGTCCTGCTCCTCGCCGTGGTCGCGATCGGAGGGGTTGGCGCCTATTATTTCGCCTCGCGTGCGCGCAGCCTGCCGCCCGGCTTCGCCGCCGGCAACGGACGCATCGAGGCCACCGAGGTGGACGTGGCCACCAAGGCCGCCGGCCGCGTGGTCGACGTGCTGGTGGAGGAAGGCGACTTCGTGAAGGAAGGCCAGGTGGTCGCCCACATGGATGTGGAGGAGACCGCCGCCGCCCTGCGCACCGCCCAGGCCCAGGAACAGCAGGCCATCAAGTCGCGCGACACCGCCTCCCATGTGGTGGAGCAGCGCAAGGGCGAACTCGATCTCGCCACCAAGGAGCTGGAACGCCAGACCACCCTGGTGGCCAGCGGCTTCACCACCGTGCAGAAGGTGGACCAGTACCGCACAACCAAGCTCACCGCCCAGGCGGCGCTGGCGGCTGCCCAGAGCAGCCTTGCCGCCAGCGAATCGGCCATCCGCGCCGCCGAGGCGGAGGTGGAGCGCCTGACCCGCATGGTCCAGGACGGGACGCTGGTCGCGCCCAAGGCGGGCCGCGTGCTCTACCGGCTGGCGGAGCCCGGGGAGGTGCTGGCGGCCGGTGGCAAGGTGCTGACCCTGCTCGACCTCTCCAATGTCTACATGACCGTCTTCCTGCCCGCTTCCGACGCCGGCCGGCTGGCGCTGGGCGCCGAGGCGCGGCTGCTGCTGGAGCCGCTGCCGGACCGGGCGGTGCCGGCCAATGTGTCGTTCGTGTCGGCGCGCGCGCAGTTCACGCCCAAGCAGGTGGAGACCCAGAGCGAGCGCGACCGCATGATGTTTCGCGTGAAGCTGCGGGTGCCACAGTCGCTGGTGGAAAAATACATCAACGAGGCCAAGACGGGCGTCACCGGCATGGGTTATGTGCGGCTCGATCCCACCGCCCAGTGGCCGAGCTGGCTTGATTCCGACCTGGTGCTGCAGGCCGCCGTGGCGGCGAAGGGGGCCGGCGGCCAGCCGGCGGCCGACGACGCGGACAGGGTGAAGTCCGTGCCCATCTCCCCGGCGGAGGGAGCCGATGCCTCCAAGGGCGATCCGAAGGCGGGGGCGCCGAAGTGAGCGGCGCGTGCCGTCGGTGCGGGAGCGGATCGTGAACACACCATCGGAGCGTTCGTCCGGGACCCCCGCGCCTTCGGGCGCGGCCGGGGGCGGCCGCCCGGCGGCCGTGCGCCTCGCGGGCATTCGCCACCGCTATGGCGACACCACGGCGGTGGACGGCATCGACCTTACCATTGCCGAAGGGGCGTCGGTCGCCCTGGTGGGGCCGGATGGGGTGGGCAAGTCCACCTTGCTCGGGCTTATCACCGGTGCCAAGCGCATCCAGGCGGGAACGGTGGAGGTGCTGGGCGCGGACCTGGCCACGCGCCGCCAGCGCGACCTGGTCCAGCCGCGCATCGCCTTCATGCCCCAGGGGCTGGGGCGCAATCTTTATCCCAACCTCACGGTGGCGGAGAACATCGCCTTCTTCGCCCGCCTGTTCGGGGAAAATGCCGATGCCAAGGGCGCGCGCGTGGCGCCCCTGCTGGCGGCCACGGGCCTCACGCCCTTCGCCGGGCGGCTCATGCGCAAGCTGTCCGGCGGCATGAAGCAGAAGCTCGGTCTGTGCTGCTCCCTGGTGCATGATCCCGATCTGCTGGTGCTGGACGAGCCCACCACCGGCGTCGATCCGCTCTCCCGCCGTCAGTTCTGGGACTTCGTGGAAACCATCCGCGCCGACCGCCCGCAGCTGACCTTGCTGGTTGCCACCTCCGACATGGAGGAGGCGGCCCGCTTCGGGCGGGTGGTGATGGTGGATGAAGGCCGCATCCTGGCCGATGACAGCCCGGCGGCGCTGCTGGAAAGGACCGGCCAGCCCAATCTGGAGCGCGCCTTCATCTCCCTTTTGCCCGAGGATCGGCGCGGGGATGGGGACGGGGCCGAGCGCAGCGCCCCCATTCCGGACGACGCGCCCATCGCCATCGAATCGCGCGGGCTCACCCGGCGGTTCGGGGATTTCGTGGCTGTCGACCATGTAAGCTTCAAGATCCGCCGGGGCGAGATCTTCGGCTTCCTGGGCTCCAATGGCTGCGGCAAGTCCACCACCATGAAGATGCTCACCGGCCTTCTGCCGGCCAGCGAGGGCGAGGCCCTGCTGTTCGGCGTGCCGGTGGACCCCGCCGACATCGAGACCCGGCGCCGGGTGGGCTACATGTCCCAGGCCTTCTCGCTCTATGGCGAGCTGACGGTGCGGCAGAACCTGGAACTGCACGCCCGCCTGTTCTCCCTGGAGGAGGACGCGGCGGCCCGGCGCATCGCCAAGCTGACCGACGACTTCGACCTGACGGAGCATCTCGACGCCCTTTCCGACGGCCTGCCTCTGGGCGTGCGCCAGCGCCTGTCGCTCGCGGTGGCCATCCTGCATGATCCCGAGCTGCTGATCCTCGACGAGCCCACATCGGGCGTGGACCCGGTGGCCCGCGACGGCTTCTGGGACCACCTGCAGCGCCTGTCGCGCGAGGAGGGGGTGACCATCTTCGTCTCGACCCACTTCATGGGCGAGGCGGAGCGGTGCGATCGCATCTCCTTCATGCATGCGGGCCGGGTCATCGCCACCGGTGCACCCGAGGAGCTGCGCCAGGCGCAGAAGGCCGCCTCGCTGGAGGAAGCCTTCATCGCCTATATGGAGATGGGCGGGCGCGAGGCCGAGACCGATGCCCGCCTGCCGCCGCCCGCGGCCACCAGCGCCCACCGCTCCAGCTTCTCCTGGTCGCGGCTCGGCGCCTATGCCTGGCGCGAGACGCTGGAGCTGCGGCGTGATCCGGTGCGGCTCGCCTTCGCCTTGCTGGGCACCGCCATTCTCATGATCATCTTTGGCTACGGCATCACGCTGGACGTGGACAAGTTGCGCTTCGCCGTGCTCGATCGTGACCAGACCGCCGAAAGCCGCGCTTATATCGATGGCTTCGCCCACTCCACCTATTTCGTGGCCGAGGCCCCGCTCGCGGACCCCGCCGACCTCGACCGGCGGTTGAAGGCCAATGACATCGCCTTCGCCATCGAGCTGCCGCCGGATTTCGGGGCGGATCTGAGATCCGGCCGGCCTACCGAGGTGCTGGTGACCATTGACGGCGCCATGCCGTTCCGCGCCGAGACCATACAGGGCTATGTGCAGCAGGTGCACCTGCAGTTCCTGCAGCAGGCGGCGCAGGAGGCGGGGCGCAGCCTCACCACCGCCGCCAGCCTGGAGATGCGCTACCGCTACAACCAGTCGTTCAAGTCCGTGGACGCCATGGTGCCCGCGGTGATCGCGCTGATGCTCATCTTCATCCCCGCCATTCTCACCGCCTTGGGCGTGGTGACGGAGAAGGAGCTGGGCTCCATCACCAATCTTTATGTGACGCCGGTGACGAAGCTGGAATTCCTGCTGGGCAAGCAGGCGCCCTATGTGGCGGTGGCGGTGTTCAACTTCTTCGTCATGGTCGGGCTGGCTCTCTTCCTGTTCGGGGTGCCGCTGAAGGGCTCGTTCCTGGGGCTGTTCCTGGGCGCGGTGGTCTATGTGCTGGCCACCACCGCCATCGGCCTCGTTTCCTCCACCCTCACCAATACCCAAGTGGCGGCCCTGTTCGGCACGGCTATCGGCACCATGATGCCGGCAACCCAGTTTTCGGGCCTGTTGCAGCCCGTGGCGACCCTGGAGGGGGCGGCCTGGGCGGTGGGCACCTTCTTTCCCACCACCTATTTCATGCGCATCAGCGTCGGCGCCTTCACCAAGGGGCTGGGCTTCATGGAGCTCGTGCCGTTCATTCTCGTCACGGCGGCCTTTTGGCCGGCGCTGCTGCTCATCGCCCACCTCATCCTGCGCAAACAGGAGACGTGAGATGGCCGCACCCGCTCCCCAAAGGCTCAGCCTGGGCGCCCGCCTCGCGGCCCGCGTGAACAATGTGCGCCACCTCCTGGTCAAGGAGCTCATTTCCCTGTGGCGGGACCGGGCGCTGCTGATCCTGGTGCTCTATGCCTTCACGGCGGCCATCTACATCCAGGCCAACGGCATGAAGCACGATCTTCACCGCGCCACGATCGGGGTGGTGGACGAGGACAATTCCGCCCTCTCCCACGCCATCCTGGACGCCTTCCTGCCGCCGCGCTTCCAGCCGCCGGTGTCGCTGGACCCGGGGCGTGTGGACAAGGAGATGGATGCCGCGCGCTACACCTTCGTTTTGAATTTCCCGCCGGATTTCCAATCGGACGTGCTGGCGGGGCGCTCACCCAGCGTGCAACTTCTCATTGATGCCACCGCCTTGATGCAGGCGGGGCTCGGGGCCACGGACATTTCCGGCATCTTCCAGCAGGAGGTGAACCGATTCGTGTCCCGCACCGGGCGCGACACTCCGGCCCCGGCGGAGCTGAAGATCCGGGTGGCGTTCAACCAGGGGCTCGAATCTTCCTGGTTCACCGGCACCATGGGCCTCATCACCAACATCACCATGCTGTCCGTGCTCCTGGCTGGCGCGGCGCTGATCCGCGAGCGTGAGCACGGCACGCTGGAACATCTCCTGGTGCTGCCGGTTCATCCGTCCGAGATCATGCTGGCCAAGATCTTCGCCAATGGCACGGTGATCCTTCTGGGCTCCACCTTCTCCATCGTGGTGGTGCTGAAGATGGTGATGGGCATGCAGATCGCTGGCTCGGTGCCCTTGTTCCTTGTGGGCACGGCGCTCTACCTGTTCTTCACGGCGGCACTGGGCATTTTCCTGGGCACGCTGTCGGGCTCCATGCCGCAATTCGGGCTGTTATTCTTCCTCATCGTGCTGCCAATGAACATGCTGTCGGGCGGCTTCACGCCCCTGGAGAGCATGCCCCAATGGCTGCAGACGGCCATGCAGGCCTCGCCTTCCACCCAGTTCGTGGCGTTCGCCCAGGCGATCCTCTATCGCGGGGCGGGCATGGATACGGTGTGGCCGCGCTTTCTCGCCACCTTCGCCATCGGCATGCTGTTTTTCATGGTGGCGCTGGTGCGCTTCCGCAAATTCCTCGCCGCCCAGCAGTGAGGGCGGTGGAGCGGGCGCCGTCGGCTCCCGCACACAAGGAGCTATGCGGGCGAGGCGGGCACCGGTTCGCGTGAAGAAAGCGCGCCAGCTCAATGGGCTGGAGCTCTGACTCGATTCCGTGAAACGCGGAGGCCCGCAGCGAGCTCCATTCCGCCTGGCAGAGTGGCCGCCAAGATCTACTGGCGCCAGCGGATCTCGCGGCCCTCAGATATAGTCGACGAACGAGGTCAGAGCCTCGTGCGACATGTCGCGCATCTGCGCCAGCGTCGTGGTGTCGAGCACGGTGCCGATGGCGTCGCGCACGCGCACCATCAGGATGCGGACCTCGCAGGTGGCCACGTCGCAGTCCTCGCACGGCTCATAGGCGTTGCGGCTGGCGCAGGGGAAGGGGGCGAGCGGCCCATCGAGGGCGCGGATCATGTCGCCCACCACGATGTCTTCCGGCGCCTTGGCGAGCCGGTAGCCGCCGAGCTTGCCCTTCTTGCTGGCGAGAAAGCCGGCATTGCGCAGCTCGCCCAGGATGACGTCCAGGAACTTCTTCGGAATGTTGTTGCTGTCGGCGATGTCCGCCACCTGGGTGGAGGCGCCCGCCGGCAGGCGCGCGAGATGCACCGCCGCCTTCAGCCCGTATTTGCCTTTTTTCGTCAGCATTCCTCGCCCTCTGATGGGCTTATGGGGATAGCGGGCGATGGCGTCAACCGCGTTCTCCCGCGCTCGCGCTCAATTGTGCGGGGCGAGATCCTCGGCCTCATCCTTCAGCTCGTAGCGCGCCATGAGCGGCGCCTGGGCCATCGCGAAGGCGAAGGTGAGCGGCAGGTAGCCGAAGGACTTGAAGGCGACCCAGGTATCCGTGGAGAAGTTGCGCCACACGATCTCGTTGGCCACCGCCATCACCAGGAAGAAAATGCCCCAGCGGATGGTGAGGGCCCGCCAGCCCTCGTCCGTCAGCTTCACCATGCCGTCGAAGACATAAGGCAGCAGCGGCTTTTTCGCCACCAGGCCACCCAGCAGCAGCACGCCGAAAACGGCATTCACGATGGTGGGCTTCAGCTTGATGAAGTGGTCGTCCTGCAGCCACAGGGTAAGCCCGCCGAACACCAGCACCACCCCGGCCGACACAAGGGGCATGACCGCGATGCGCCGCGCCAGCACCCACATCAGAGCCAGGGCGGCGAAGGTGGCCACCATGAAAACGCCGGTCGCCACATAGATGCCGCCATAGCCGTTGGCGGCGAAGAACAGCACCAGCGGACCCACCTCCAGGGCGATCTTCAGGATGGGGCTGATGGCGGGGCGGGGCGCGGCGGGGGCTCCGGACATTGGGGCTTCAGGCGTTGGGGCTTGGGGCATTGGGGCGGTGTCTCCTTGCGCCCATGTGGCGACAAAAAGGGGCACAATCAAGCTCGCCGCGCCGCCTGCGCCATTTCGCGCGCCGGCGCATGGGTGGCTCCGGCTCGGAAGGCTCCTAATCGCGCAGCCCGAGGCAGGCGATCATGTCCGGCGCCTCGCGCGGCACCCGTGCCTGGAGGCGATCGGCGAGGCGCAGCAGGCCGGGGCCGGGATTGGCGGCGCTGCGGCGTCGAGGGTTCGGCAGCATCACCGCCAGCCGGGCCGACTGGGTGGCATTGAGGCGCGCCGGCGGGATGCCGAAGGACGCCTGCGCGGCGGCGGCGACCCCGAAGGTGCCATCCGGCCCCCATTCGGCGATGTTGAGATAGATTTCCATGATGCGCCGCTTGCTCATGACGAGGTCGAGCCAGAGCGCCAGCGGCATTTCCAACAGTTTGCGCGGCACTTCGGGGTGTTGCCACAGGAACAGGTTCTTCACTACCTGCATGGTGATGGTGGAGGTGCCGCGCAGGTCCTCCAGGTCGTCCGCCCGCTCGGCCATGCGGCGCATTTCGGTGATGTCGATGCCGTTATGGCTGCAGAAGCGCGTGTCCTCGGAGGCGACCACGGTGCGCACCAGGGTCGGCGAGATCTGGGAAATGGGCGTCCAGATGCGCTCCACCCTCTGGCCGCTCGCCAGCCGGTAGAGCATGAGGGTGGAGGCGGGATTGCTGAAATTGTAGAGCACCGCCAGAACCATCGGGATGGCCAGAAGCGCCAGCGCGAGCTGGGCTAGGAACCGGATCATCGCAAGTCCTCTCGCGGTCGCCTTTCCATGCCGGTGGCCCCCGCTCCGGCGGCCACGCCGTTCGGCCGCGCCGGAAGCGGGCGCCTTGACCTTGCCTCCTGGTTGGGGCACCCGGATCGATGCGTCAACCGGGGGAAGGTGCATCGCCTGTGGTTCCGGCCGCCCGTCCCCGCCCGCTGCACGAAGGTTCCCCCGTGACCCCATCGCTCGCTTTGCGCCTTGAAGCCGCCGCCACCGTCACCGAGGTTCGCCTCGCTGCCGCCCTTGCCGATCCAGCCTTGCCGGGGGAGGGGGAGCGCCCGGCCCGCCTCTTGGCCGCCATGCGCCACGGGGCCCTCGGTGGCGGTAAGCGGCTGCGGCCGTTCCTGGTAATCGAGGCGGCCGCGCTGTTCGGCCTTCCGGTGGAGGCGTCGGTCACGGCGGCCGCGGCGGTGGAGTGCGTGCACTGCTATTCCCTGATCCACGATGACCTGCCGGCCATGGACAATGACGACCTGCGCCGGGGCCGCCCCACCGTGCACAAGGCGTTCGACGAGGCGAGCGCCATCCTCGCCGGTGATGGCCTGCTCACTCTGGCCTTTGACCTGCTGGCCGGCGAGGATACCCACCCCGACCCGACCGTGCGGCTGGAGCTGGTGCGGGGCCTCGCGCGCGGGGCCGGGCTCGGCGGCATGGTGGGCGGGCAGATGCTGGACCTTGCGGCCGAGGGGCGCTTCGACGGCGGGCGGCCGCTGGCGCTGCCGGTGGAGGCGATTCGCCGGCTCCAGGCCATGAAGACGGGCGCGCTGCTGCTGTTTTCCGTGGAGGCGGGGGCGATCCTTGGCCGCGCCGACGCCACCGAGCGCGCCGCCCTGGCGGCCTATGGGCTGGCGCTGGGCGCGGCGTTCCAGATCGCCGACGACATCCTCGACGTGGAAGGCTCCGCCGATGCGGTGGGCAAGAAGGTGGGCAAGGATGAGGCGGCCGGAAAAGGCACGCTGGTCTCCCGCCTCGGCCTGCCCGCGGCGCGGGACGAGCTGGCCGGCCTGGTGGCCCAGGCCGAGGCGGCCCTGGCCGGGTTCGGCCCGCGCGGCGACACCCTGAAGGCGGCGGCGCACTTCGTCGCCGAGCGCAAGAGCTGACTCCGAGGGGCGGAGATCCGGGGGAGGCGCAAGCGGCCGTGGCATGTGGTCCCGCGCCCAGGCCGCCAAGACCGGTCAGCCCCAAGACCGGTCGCCCCCCCCCAGGACCGGTCCCCCCCAAGCTCGATCGACGCCCCATGGGGCCGATCGACTGTGGCTAGCCGTGGCGAAGGTTAGGTCCCGCCAGCGGCTGTTCCGCACGTCCTGGCCCTCCCCCCGCGCGCTGGGGCGGGGCCCGAAGGTGGGGGAGAGCCCGGCGAGGCGGGGACGGGTCGCCGGGAAAGGCCAGTCCACCTTGAATGCCAGCCTCCCGCCCTATCGCGGAGGCCGTGCCGCAGTCCCAGCGCGCGGAGGAGGGGCGCCCGTTGCGCGCCTGTGGTTCCTGACGGTTGATCATGCCCAGCCCCTCGCCCGCGTGCGGGGGGCGTGATAGGTTGCGCGCCGTGTCGAAGCTGCCCTCAGATCCCCTGTCGCACGCCCTTGATCGCCCGCTCGACCGCCGCCGCCTGCTGAGGGCTGGCGCGGCGCTGGCGCTGGCCGGCGTGCCTTATGCCGCGCTGGGGCAGACCTCCCAGCCGGACGTCATCATCATCGGCGCGGGCGCCGCCGGCATCGCCGCCGCGCGCAAGTTGGCCGAGGCGGGAATCAGCTACACCATGATCGAGGCGGCCCACCGCGTGGGCGGGCGCGCCAGCACCGACAGCGGCACGTTCGGCGTGCCTGTCGATCTGGGTGCGAACCGCCTCGATTTTCCCGCCGCCACCCCGCTTCCCGCCCTCGGCCGCGCCGCCGGGCTGGAGGTGACCGCCGCGCCCGAGGCGGGCCGCCTGTATCTCGGCGGCAAGGAGGCGCGTGATCCCGAATATGAGGATTTCGTGGGCGCCGTGCGCCGGGGCGAGCGGGCTATCGTGGCCGCCGGCGATGCCGGGCGCGACATGCCTGCCACGCGGGTGATGCCGGAGCTCGGCCCCTGGTCGGCATCGGCGCGGTTCGTGGCCGGGCCGTTCCTGCGTGCGAGGGACCTGGAAGACGTCTCCACCGTGGATGTCGCCCATGCGGAGGAGCGCGGCGGCGCCAGTGTCTGCCGCCAGGGCATCGGCACGCTGGTGGCGAGCCTCGCCACGCCGCTCGCCGTGCAGCTGGACACGGCCGCGCGCTCCGTGGAATTCACCAGCCGGCAGCGTGTGGTGGTGGTCACCGGGCGTGGCAGCCTCACGGCGCGGTTCGTCATCGTGGCGGTGCCGCCCAGCCTCCTGGCCGCGGGCAAGCTGCGCATTCCCCAGCTGCCGGCGCGCCAGCGCGCGGCGGCGGAGAGGATTCCGCTCGGCATCTTCAATCACATCGTCTTTGAATGGCCCGGCGCGCCCGCCGGCTTCCTGCCCGACGAAACCATCTTCTTCCGCACTGAAGGGGCGCAGGCTTATGCGCTGCGGGCCCGCCTGGCGGGCAGCGCCCTCTACAGCCTGGAGGTGGGCGGGCGGTTCGCGCAGAATGTGGAGAATGCATCACCGCAGGGGGTGCGCGCGGTGCTGGCGGAGGCCATCGCCCGCGAATTCGGCGCCGATGCGGCCCGTCGCATCGGCCGCGTCCACAGCACGGCCTGGGGCCGCGAGCCGCTGGCGCTCGGTGCCATGTCGTGCGCCCTGCCGGGGGCCGGCAATATGCGCCGCGCCTTCCTGGAGGTGGTGGCGGGGCGCCTGCTGTTTGCCGGTGAGCATGCCCATGAGAGCCTGTGGGGCACCGTGGGCGGGGCCTGGCAATCGGGAGAGAGGGCCGCCGCGCAGGTGGCGACCCTTCTTAAGGCGCCGTGAGGCTGGGCGCCCTTGTGCTCAGTCGTCGGAATAGCGCTCCTCGGCCCAGGGCTCGCCGCGCATGTGGTAGCCGCGCCGCTCCCAGAAGCCGGCCTTATCGGCGGTGAGCACCTCGATCTTGCGCAGCCACTTGGCGCTCTTCCAGAAATAGAGGTGGGGCACCACCAGCCGCGCCGGCCCGCCATGGACGCGGGTGAGCGCTTCGCCCTCCCAGGAATGGGCCACCAGCGCCAGGGGATCGGCGAAATCCTCGAGCAGGAGATTCGTGGTGTAGCCGTCGTGGCTGCGCAGCATCACCGCGCGCGCATCGGCGGTGGGGCGCACCAGATCGAGGATGGCGCGGGTGGAGACACCTTCCCAGGCATTGTCGTAGCGCGACCAGGTGGTGACACAGTGGATGTCGCTGACGAAGCGGGTCTGCGGCAGCGCCATGAAGGCGTCCCAATCCCAGGAGGCCGGAGCCTCCACCGCGCCTGTGACATCGAGGCGGAAGGCCGCGAGCGGCACCTGCGGCTGCTCGCCCAGGTCCAGCACCGGCCAGTCGGTCACCAGGTGCTGGCCCGGGGGCAGGCGCTCCTTTCCCGGCGCGTCGCCATGGCCGGTGATGAAGCGCCGTTCCTCCGCCCACCGGGTCTTGGAGGTCGTCAGCTTGGTGGGCACGGCCGGGCCGGCATCCACCGGAAGGGGGTGGTTGTCGCGCGCGGGCGTTGAATGTTCACTGCTGTCTTCGCTCATGGGGGCAGCTCCAGGCGCGAGGGAGAACATATCATAGCGCCAGAATGCGGCGATGCGCGATCGCACGATGGCGACGCGCGAGCGTGCCTTACGCTCGCGAAGGGAAAAGGCTAGAAGGCGGGTGGAGCGATTGCGCGTCGCCGTCGCCGCCCCATCTAAGGGACGAAGCGTGGCCGCGACATCGCGGGCAGGGATCGAGGAGCCGACACATGCTGTTCAATCAGCCGGGCGCCAACGGCGCGGCAGCGGGCGCGGGCAATGGCGGAGCGGCGCCCGCCGGCGACATCATCGATGTCACCACCGAGAGCTTCATGAAGGATGTCATGGAGGAGTCCAAGCACCGCCCGGTGCTGGTGGACTTCTGGGCGCCCTGGTGCGGCCCCTGCAAGAGCCTCGGCCCGATCCTCGAAAAGGTGGTGAAGGCGGCCAAGGGCAAGGTGCGCCTCGCCAAGATGAATATTGACGAGCACCCTGTCATTCCCGGCAAGCTCGGCATCCAGTCCATTCCCACCGTCTACGCCTTCGTGGGCGGACAGCCGGTGGACGGCTTCATGGGCGCGCTGCCGGAAGGCCAGGTGAAGGGCTTCATCGAGCGCCTCCTGAGTGGCGGTGGCGGCGCGGAGGGCGCGGATGTCGCCGAGGTGCTGGCCTCCGGCGAGGCGGCGCTGGCCCAGAACGACCTTGCGGGCGCGGCCGAGATCTTCGCCGCCGTGCTGGGCGAGGACCCCGCCAACCTTGCGGCCCTCTCCGGCCTGGTGCGCACCCAGGTGCAGGCCGGCGCCCTTGAGCAGGCGAAGGCGACGCTTGCGTCCGTTCCCGCCGACAAGCAGAACGACCCGGCCATCTCGGCCGCCCGCGCGGCGGTGGAGCTGGCGGAGCAGGCGGCCGCGCTGGGCGATCTCGCCACGCTCGAGGCCAAGGTGGACATCGACCCGGCGGACTATCAGTCCCGCTTCGATCTGGCCCTGGCGCTCCATGCCCGTGGCCGCCGCGAGGACGCGATGGTTCACCTGCTCGACATCGTCAAGCGCGACCGCGCCTGGAATGAGGACGCCGCGCGCAAGCAGCTGCTGCAGCTGTTCGAGGCCTGGGGCCCCACCGACCCCCTCACCCTGACCGGCCGCAAGAAGCTGTCGGCGATCATGTTCGCCTGAAGGCCCTAGACGCGAAGGATCTCGACCCTTGGCTTCCAACAAGACATACCTGTCGCCGGCGGATCTGCCGCCGGTGATTCCGGTGTTCCCGCTCACCGGCGCCTTGCTGTTGCCTCGGGCCGAGTTGCCGCTCAACATCTTCGAGCCGCGCTACCTCGCCATGGTGGACGACGTGCTGGGCGGCTCGCGCCTCATCGGCATGGTGCAGCCGGACGAAACCGTGCCTGCCACCGGTCGCGGGCCGGCGCTGCACAAGGTGGGCTGTGTCGGCCGGCTGACCGAGTTCAGTGAAACCGGCGACGGGCGATATCTCATCACGCTCACCGGCATCTGCCGCTACCGCGTGATGGAGGAGCTGGACGTCACCACCTCCTACCGCCAGGCGAAGATCGACACGGCGCCCTTCGGCACCGATTTCGCGCCCGCGGGCGAGGCTGAGGTGGACCGCTCCGCGCTGCTGGAGGCGCTCGCGGCCTTTCTCGACGCCAATCAGCTCGAAGCCGATTGGGAGGGCATCCGGCAGGCCGGCACCGAGACGCTGGTGAACACCCTGTCGGTAATGTCGCCCTATGGGGCGCTGGAAAAGCAGGCCCTGCTGGAGGCGGAGACCCTGAAGGCGCGGGCCGACATGCTGGTGGCCATCACCCAGATGCTGCTGGCGCGCATGCCGGGCGATGGCGAGGGCTCGTTGCAATAAGCGGCTTTGGCGGGCGCGCTGGCCCGCCAGCGGCGGCTGGCGCCTCAGGGCTCCACGGCGAAGCGGAGCTTGCCGGCGGGCGCCAGGGTGTGCAGATCGAAGGTGCGGATCTCGGTGGAGCCGTTGATGTCGAGCACCACCACCACGGCGTCTCCGGAAACCGCGGTGGAGGTGATCTTCGCGCCCTTGGGCAGCAGCGCGGTGACCTCGCCGGTGGCCAGCGGCTTGGCGCGCATCATACGGTAGCTGATGACGCCGAGAACCGCCGCGACGCCCAGCACCATCACCAGGATGGACATGCTGGAAAAGCGCCGGAACTTGGTGATGACCCGCTCCTGCTCCGGCGTCAGCGCCTCTTCGGGGGTGTCGGGAGGGGGCGGGCGATGGAACATGAGCGGACCTTTGGCGGACCTGTGGTGAATGAAGAAGACTGACGCGCGGATGAAGCATGATGATGTCGCGGACGACATCCTCGATGACGGTCTCGATGGCGAGGCCGCGATCGAGCTCACCCTGACGGCCGGGGCGGAGGACCAGGGCGCGCGGCTCGATCGCGTGCTCGCGCGCCTCGCGCCCGACCTCAGCCGCACCCGCATCCAGCGCCTGGTGGCCGAAGGGCGGGTGAGCGCCGGCGGGCGTGTGGTAGGCGACGCGGCGGGACGGGTCAATGCCGGCGATGTCTTCACCTTGTTGCTGCCGCCCCCCGAGCCGGCCGAGCCGCAGCCGGAGGACCTGCCCCTCACCGTGGCCTATGAGGACGACCAGCTGATCGTCATCGACAAGCCGGCGGGCCTCGTGGTGCATCCGGCCCCGGGGCACGCCTCCGGAACGCTGGTGAACGCGCTGCTGCACCATTGCGGGGAGAGCCTGTCCGGCATTGGCGGGGTGAAGCGGCCGGGCATCGTGCACCGCATCGACAAGGACACGTCCGGCCTGCTGGTGGTGGCGAAGTCCGACAAGGCCCACCAGGGCCTGGCGGCCCAGTTCGCCGATCACGGCCGCACCGGGCCGCTGGAGCGCGCCTATCTCGCCTTCGTGTGGGGTGTGCCGGAGCTGCGCGGCACGGTGGATGCGCCCCTCGATCGCCACCCCACCCACCGGCAGAAGATGGCGGTGCGCGCCAGCGGGCGGCATGCCATCACCCATTGGCAGGTGCTGGAAACCTATGCGGGGGCCGATGGCACCGCGGTGGCCAGCCTCGTGGAATGCCGCCTGGAGACGGGCCGGACTCACCAGATCCGCGTCCATATGGCGCATGCCGGCCATCCGCTGCTGGGGGACGAGGTCTATGGCCTGGGTTTCCGCACCAAGGCGGCGCGGCTCGATCCCGCCGCGCGCGAGCTGCTGGCTGGGCTGGGGCGCCAGGCGCTCCATGCCGCGCGGCTGGGCTTCGCCCACCCGGTGACGGGGGAGCATCTCTCGTTTGAGAGCGAGCTGCCGGCGGACCTTTCCGCCTTGCGCGAGGCCCTGTCCATTTCGCACCGCACTCGCGATGACGTGAGGAATTGAAGCCTGTTCGGGCGCGCTGTCATTATGTATGGTTGAAAGTTGCGGCGGGCGTCACGCAGCTGCGCGCGGTCGCCCGCATCGGGACCGCAGAAACAGGAGGCATCCTCCATGGCCCAGGCCAAGACCATGAGCATCCCCTCCGCCGAGGGGGGGCTGACGCGGTATCTCGAAGAGATCCGCCGGTTTCCCATGTTGGAACCCGAACAGGAATATATGCTCGCCAAGAGCTGGCGCGAGCACGGGGACCGGGAAGCCGCTCACAAGCTGGTGACGAGCCATCTGCGCCTCGTGGCGAAGATCGCAATGGGCTATCGCGGCTATGGCCTGCCCATCTCGGAAGTCATCTCCGAGGGCAATGTGGGCCTCATGCAGGCGGTGAAGCGGTTCGAGCCCGAAAAGGGCTTCCGCCTTGCCACTTACGCCATGTGGTGGATCCGCGCCTCCATTCAGGAATACATCCTGCGCTCGTGGAGCCTCGTGAAGATGGGCACCACGGCGGCGCAGAAGAAGCTGTTCTTCAACCTGCGCAAGGCCAAGAGCCAGATTTCCGCCCTCGAGGAAGGCGACCTCAGGCCCGATCAGGTGGCGCAGATCGCCACCAAGCTGGGCGTGAGCGAGCAGGAGGTGGTGGACATGAACCGCCGCCTCAGCGGCGACGCCTCCCTCAATGCCCCCATCCGCGAGGATTCCGAGGGCGGCGAGTGGCAGGACTGGCTGGTGGACGAGCGCCTGGACCAGGAAGAGCAGCTCGCCGAAAGCGAGGAGCTGGACAATCGCCGCGCTGCCTTGGCCGGCGCCCTCTCCGTGCTTAACGATCGCGAGCGCCGCATCTTCGAGGCGCGCCGCCTGTCGGAAGATCCCATGACGCTGGAGGATCTCGCCTCCGAGTTCGGTGTCTCCCGAGAGCGCGTGCGGCAGATCGAGGTGCGGGCCTTCGAGAAGGTGCAGAAGGCGGTCATGGACCGCATGCGGAGTTCCGAGGGCGATGTGGATGGCGATCTGCCGGCCCCTCCGGCGAAGGCGCCCCGTTCCACGGCCAATGCGGGCTCCGGCAAGCTGGCCGCAGGCAAGGCGGCTCCCGCTCCGGTCTGAGCGGGGCCGCGGTCTGGCCACGCGCCGCGCCAAAGGCCTTAGATTGCCTGCGATTGTGTGGGGTGCCGCACCGGCGGGATGCGCCTTTCCGCGCCCTCGCGGATGGGCAATGGGCGTCATCCGGAGCGCTTCCCGCTTGAAACGCGGGCCTCGTCTGATGTCACGAAGGAAGCCGGTGCGGCTCAGTTGCGCTCGTCGGGCAGGATCGGCAGGGGGAAGACCTCGATCTCGTCCTCGTGCAGGGACTTCACTTCGTCAGGCGTGGCTTCCCCATAGATGGAGCGATGCTCCACCTCGCCCTCATGCATCTTGCGGGCGAGATCCGCGAACTCACCGCCCACATAATCCGACGTCTTCACCACATGCTCGCGCAGCCGGCGCATGAGATCGCGCAGCTCCGCCTCGGGCTGGGACAGGACGGGAAGAGCAGGCGCGCCCTCGGGTGCGGCCTCCGGCGCCGGGGCGGTAGCCTCGGCTGGGGGGCGGGGCTGGTCGGTGCGTGCCACGGAAGGGGCCATGATGGCCTTTTCCACGTCGGTGGAGCCGCAGGCCGGGCAGCTCACGAGCTGGCGCGCGCGCTGGTTCTCATAGCTGGAGGAGGAGGGGAACCAGCTTTCAAACCGGTGCCCCGCCGCGCACTGCAGCGCATAGAGAATCACGACGCGCTCCCCACCACGTGCAGCCGGCCCGCCGGCTGGGCGTCGGCCACCTCGAAGCGCCGGCCATTGGTGAGGGAGGGGATGCGCGCACGCGCCATGGCGACCTCCTTCATGTCGATTTCCGCCAGCAGGAAGCCCGGCTCCGCGCCGCCTTCCGCAATGACGCGGCCCCACGGGTCAACCACCAGGGAGTGGCCATAGGTTTCGCGGCCATTCTCATGCCGACCGCCCTGTGCGGCAGCCAGGACATAGGCGCCGTTCTCGATGGCGCGGGCGCGCAGCAGCACATGCCAGTGGGCCTCGCCAGTGGGCCGCGTGAAGGCGGCGGGCACGGTGAGCACCTTGGCGCCCGTTTCCGCCAGGGCGCGGTAGAGGGCGGGAAAACGCAGGTCGTAGCAGATGGACAGGCCCATGCGGATGCCGTCCACACCTGCCGTCACGGCGCGCTCGCCGGGCCTGTAGGCGCTGGATTCGTGGTAGCTTTCGCCATTGCCCAGATCCACGTCGAACATGTGGATCTTGTCGTAGCGGGCGGAAATCTCGCCCTCCGGATCGATGATGAAGGCACGGTTCACGGCCTTGGTCTCGGAAACCTTGAGGGCGAGAGAGCCAATGTGCAGGTGGATCTTCAGCTCGCGCGCCAGCTCCCGCATGGCGGCGAGGGTCGCGTCGTCCTGCTCCTCGGCCAGAAGCTCGAACAGCCGCCCGCGGTCCAGCTCCATGATGTTGGTGGTCTCGGGCGTCTGCACATAGCGCGCGCCTTCCCCGGCCGCCGAGCGGATCAAGGCCGCCGCCGCCTCGCGATTGGCAGCGGGATCGCGGCCCGTCCGCAGCTGCACCAGGCCGACGCGCAGGGTTTGGGCGGTGTCGAGGGAGGTCATTCAGGTTGCCTTCGCTATCTGCGGGCGTTTGCGTGGCATTGCCCCAACACATTGGAAGATAGTGAGCGCCCGCGCATTTTGCACGGGGCGTGGCGCGTGATCCGATCACCCGCGGCCCGCTCCGCGCGGCCTGGGCGCCAGCGCTGGACAGGGCCCGGCGCCTGACCCGGGATGGCGGCTGATGGGCCCTCGCAAAGAAGTGATGGCGGGACCCCGAAGACCCCGCGCGACAGCCTGGCCTTGCCGGGCTGTTCTCTCGCCGCCGGTGCCCCTGGAGCGCGGCTGCGCGCTCCTCCGGCGGCGAAGCGGTTACGCGGCGAGGGAATCGAGCTCGCCGGCGCGGTCCAAGGCATAAAGGTCGTCACATCCGCCCACATGGGTATCGCCGATGAAGACTTGCGGCACCGTGGTGCGGCCTCCAGCGCGGCGGGACATCTCCTGCTGGCCTTCGGCATCGGTGGTCACGTCAACCTCGGTGAAGGTCCAGCCTTTGCGGCGCAGCAATTCCTTCGCGGAGTGGCAATAGGGACACCAGCTCTTCGTATAAATGACAATCTGCTTCATGGGTCGTCACATTCGGGGCCTGTGAAACGGCAGAGGCGCCGTCACGAAAGTGACGTATCATAAGGCTTCATGCGAAGTCGACAACACGCGCGAACGTGAGCGCGTCCACATGGGTAGCGCCGGCGCGGCGCAAAGCGCGGGCGCACGCATCCAGGGTTGCGCCGGTCGTGTAGACGTCATCCACCAGCAGAATGCGCCGCCCGGCCAGCGTTGATGCCGCATCGCGGCATGGCGCGAAGGCATCCGCCACATTGGCCTGCCGCTCGCGCCGGCCGAATTTGGTCTGGGAAGGGGTGGCGCGGCGCCGGCGCAGCAGGTCCACCTGCACCGCGGCACCCTCCGCCGGGGCAAGCCGGCGCGCCAGCACGGCGGCCTGGTTGAAGCGCCGCCGCCACAGGCGCAGCGGATGCAGCGGCACCGGCACGATGAGGTCTGCCTCGGCGATCAGCTCGCGCCCGGCCAGGGCCATCAGGCGGGCCATGGGCACCGCCACGTCGAGCCGGTCTGCATATTTCAGGTTGTGCACCAGTCTGCGGGCCACGTCGCCGAACAGCACGGCGGATCTCGCGCGATCGAA
The DNA here is from genome assembly GCF_021401125.1 of Xanthobacter sp. NM-59. GTDB lineage: Bacteria > Pseudomonadota > Alphaproteobacteria > Rhizobiales > Xanthobacteraceae > Xanthobacter. The sequence goes on along the minus strand of NZ_JACBFQ010000003.1, from coordinate 214,948 downwards.
CGCCGGAGGATGGTCGACCGCCTCGGCGGAAAGGCGAGGGGCGGCGGGCCCGCCACCGTCGCCCTTCCCTTCAAGGGCGGGAAGGGGCGCGCCGGTGCGCTCGCACACAGGCGGGGTGATGAAGTCCAGAGCACTCCAGCAGCTGGGGCACAGTCCGCCTGCGTCGCCCGTGATCCGTCCGCAGGCGACGCAGGTCGGCGGCAGGGCGAAATCAAGCACCCCGGATGCCACCCGCCGCGCGGCGGCGCCGGCCCGCTTCAGCCGGCAGGAGAGCCCGTCCATTCCCAATGCCCCGTTCGGGTGGATCATGGCTGGCGCGCGCGCCTGCTGTAAAGGCGGGGATGGCGGGCGCGGCGTCCGTTCCCGCGCCATGATCCGCGTTAACATCCGCCTGTCCTCCCCTTGAGTCGCCCGGTGCCCATGACCATTCGCCGCCTTCCCCCCATCCTGATCGACCGCATCGCCGCCGGCGAGGTGGTGGAGCGGCCGGCGGCCGTGGTGAAGGAGCTGATGGAGAACGCCATGGATGCCGGCGCCACCGCGGTGGAGGTGGTGATTCACGGCGGTGGCCGCGAACTGGTGCGCATCACCGACAATGGCAGCGGCATGGGGCCGAACGACCTGGCCCTCTGTGTGGAGCGCCACGCCACCTCCAAGCTGGAGGGGGAAGACCTTTTGGCCATCTCCACCCTGGGTTTCCGGGGCGAGGCGCTGCCTTCCATCGGCGCCGTGGCCCATCTCGCCATCGCCAGCCGGCCCCGGGGCGCCGCCCACGCCTTCGAGGTGCGGGTGGATGGGGGCATTGTGACGCCGCCCCGACCGGCCGCGCTGGGCGAGGGCACGCGGGTGGAGGTGCGCGATCTGTTCTTCGCCACCCCGGCGCGGCTCAAATTCCTCAAGTCCGATCGGGCGGAGACGACGGCCGCGGTGGACGTGGTGCGCCGCCTGGCCTTGGCGCGGCCGGATGTGGCGGTGACCCTGGTGGCCGAGGACAAGCCGGCTGTCACCTGGCCCGCCCGCCCCTGCGATGCCGAGGGCCGGGCCGCCCGCCTCGCCGACGTGCTGGGCGCCGAGGTGGGGCGCAACGTGATCGCGGTGGAGGGCGAGCGCGGCGGCGTGGTGCTGGAGGGGCTGGCCGGGCTGCCCAGCTATTCCAAGGCCAATTCGCTCAGCCAATATCTGTTCGTGAATGGCCGCCCGGTGCGCGACAAGCTGCTGATGGGCGCCATTCGCGGCGCCTATTCCGATCTTCTGCCCTCGGATCGCTATCCGGTGCTGGCGCTGTTTTTCTCCCTGGATCCCAGGGAAGTGGACGTGAACGTGCACCCGGCGAAAACCGAGGTGCGCTTTCGCGACGGCGGCAATGTGCGCGCGCTGATCGTGCGCACCCTCACCGATGCGCTGGCGGCGCGGGTGCCGCGCACCGCTGCCACCATCGCGGACCGGCTGGTGGCCCTGGCCCGGACCCCGGAGCTGGAGCCGCCCGCGCCGGCGCTCGGCGCGCCCCAGCCGGGCCCGGCCGGGCCCACGACGGATTGGCGGCGCGCTGCGGCCTTCGCGCCCCGGGGGGGCTATGACTGGCGGTCCTCCGTCTCCCGTCCCGGCGAGGCCGCCAGTTTCGCGGAGACCGATGGCGCGGGCTATGCGCCGCGGGCGCAGGAGCCGGCGCAGGGCTCCTTCGACATCGCGCCCCCCTCCGCCGACGCGCGGGCCGATGCGGCGCCGGTGCAGGCGGGGGATCTCGATCGCCCGCTGGGCGCGGCGCGGGCGCAGCTGCACGAGACCTACATCGTGTCGCAGACCCGCGAGGGCTTGGTGCTGGTGGATCAGCACGCCGCCCATGAGCGGCTGGTCTATGAGAAGCTGAAGGCGGGGCTCGATCGCGACGGCGTCGCACGCCAGGGCCTGCTCATCCCCGCCGTGGTTGATCTCGACCCCGCCGACGCGGAGCGCCTGGGGGAGAAGGCTGCCGACCTTGCCGCCCTCGGCTTGGTGGTGGAGCCGTTCGGCCCCGGGGCGGTGCTGGTGCGCGAGGTGCCGGCGCTGCTGAAGGATGCGGATGTGAGCCGGCTGGTGCGCGATCTCGCCGAGCATGCCGCCGAGTGGGACGACGCCTTGCCCCTGGAGCGGCGATTGCTGCATGTGGCCGCCACCATGGCCTGCCACGGTTCGGTGCGCGCCGGCCGTCGCCTGCGGGTGGAGGAGATGAACGCTCTGCTGCGCGAGATGGAGGCCACCCCCAATTCCGGGGAATGCAATCACGGCCGCCCCACCTTCGTGACGCTCTCCCTCAAGGACGTGGAAAAGCTGTTCGCCCGGCGGTGAGGCATGGCGGGGCCGGAGGCGGACCCTGCAAGCCTGTCCCGCTTCGCGAAACCGGGGAAAGGGCTGGGGTGACCGAGCGGCCGCGTGATTTTCACGCGAGCTCCTATCCCCGCGCGAAACCACTGCCGATCCCGCCCACCAGCCGGCGACATGTGCCGGCTCCCGCCTAAGAGCGGGTTCGGGAGCGGTCTTGAACGAGGCGGATGCCAGTGCGCGTGTGGAAAACGCGCACGCTCAACGCGTCACGGCATTTCCCCGCCTCAGGGTATTCCCTCGCCGCTGCGAAACGGACGTGGCCCAGGGGGGCGCGTGCAGCCTGCGCGGGCTCGACCTCGGGCTCCAAAAAGCGCGAGGCCCAGAAAGCCCAAGGTCTTGGAGATGCGAGGTCCGGAAAACGGGAGGCTCAGGAGATGCGTGCCCGGACCTTTGGATCAGGCGCTCTTCAGCAGCCGTTCCAGGTCGCGGTGGATCAGCTCGTTGCCGGCGAGCACATGGCCCTTCTCCAGCACCTTGTCGCCGCCGTCCATGTCGGAGGCGAAGCCGCCCGCCTCACGCACCATCACCAGGCCCGCGGCCATGTCCCAGGGGGCAAGGTTGCGTTCCCAGAAGGCGTCGAAGCGGCCGGCGGCCACCCAGGCGAGGTCGAGCGCGGCGGAGCCGGTGCGGCGCAGGCCCGCCACCTGCTTCTGCACCACCGAGAGCTCGCGGTTGAACTGCTCGTGGTCACCGCGGCCCATGTGCGGCAGCCCGCAGCACACCACGCATTCCGCCAGCCTGCGCCGCCCTGCGACGCGCAGGCGCCGGTCATTGAGGTAGGCGCCCTGGCCGGCCTCGGCCACGAACAGCTCGTCATTGGCGGGGTTGAAGATGACGCCGGCCATGGGCACGCCATTGCGCACCAGCGCTACCGAGATGGCGAACATGGGGATGCCGTGCAGGAAATTGGTGGTGCCGTCGAGAGGGTCCACCACCCACTCATTGGCCTCGTCGCTCCCCTCCACGCGGCCGCGCTCCTCCATCAGGAAACCGTAGGTGGGGCGCGCCTTCGACAGCTCCGTGAACAGAACGTCCTCGGACTTGCGGTCGGCGGCTGAAACGAAGTCGGCCGGGCCCTTGGTGGAGACCTGCAGCTGCTCCACCTCGCCGAAATCGCGGATGAGGGCGCGGCCGGCCTTGCGGACGGCCTGGACCATGACGGTGATGAGGGGCGAGCGGATCATGCGCGGACTCTGATGGTGGGGCCGGCGGTACGCAAAGGCGGGTGCGGGCCGAGGATGTGTTGTGCCGACGTGTGCCCGCCTTGGGCTGCCACGTCAAGGCGGCTGGGCCGCTGCCGGCCTCAGCCCGCGGCTTTGCGCAAACGCGTTTCCGCGAAAGCTGAAAATGGCCTAGGGCTTGGCCGGCGGTGACTTGTCCGACGGCGGTTTGGCCGGCGGGGGCTTGGCAGGACTCGCGTTCGCGGGCTTTGCTTGCGCAGGCTTTGCGGGCGCGCTCTTGCCATCGGCCGGGGCGGTCTGGCCCGGCACGTAGTGCGTCTTTGCGTCGGCAGGCTGGTCGGCGCCCCAGCGGCGGGCCTGGTCCTCCGCCTTCTGGCGGTCGGCGGGGCTCAGCTTGTCCGCCACGCCGTCGAGCATGGGATCGCCGAGTCCGCGGCTCTTGGCCATCAGGTGCCAGGTGACGGCGGCCACCGGGTCGGGCGCCACGCCGCGGCCGGCGGCCAGCAGCCGGGCATAGCGGTTCTGGGCAATGGCATTTCCGGCGAGGGCGGCCCTGCGGAACATGGCCGCCGCCGCCGCTTCGTCCTTTGGCACGCCGATGCCGTTGAACTGCATGATGGCGAATTCCACCTGTGCCGTGACATGGCCCAGGTTGGCGGCGCGACCCATGAGCTGGGCGGCGCCGGGCAGGTCGCGCTCCACCCCATTGCCCGACTTCAGCAGAACCGCCAACGCGTACTGGGCGTCTTCGAGATCGCGTTCCGCGGCGATCTCGAACCAGTGGGCGGCCTGCTTCATGTCCTTCTGGACTTTGCGGCCCTGCATGTAGAGCAGGCCGAGATTATAGGCGGCGGCGGCGTTGCCCTTGTCGGCCGCCTTGCGGAACATCCTGGCGGCCTCCTCCTCATCGGCGGGCCGGCCGTCGCCGGTCAGGGCCATCAGGCCGAGCGCGAACTGGGCGTCGGACGAGCCTTTGTCCGCGGCCTTTTGATACCACTCGATGGCCTTCTTGGGGTCGTGGGGCACCCCGAAGCCGTGGGTGTAGAGCTCCGCCAGCAGCGTCATGGCCACCGGGTCGTTCTGCTCCTTGATGCGCCTGAGCGCTTCGTGGAACGCCGTGATGTAGAAGCCGCGCTGATAGGCGCCAAAGGCGAGGTCGCCGCTGCCGCCCATGGTATCCAGTTGCGGATAACGGCCGAGTGCGGCGGGAGACTGCCCGAGATGGCCGGGCCCGGCGGGCTGTGGCTGGGTATCCGCCTTCGGCGCGTCCGCGCCTTTCTGGTCGCCCTTCTGCTCGCCCTTGCCGTGGGGCGTCTTCGCAGGCTTGGTCTTGCTGCTGTTCTCGGCAAGCTGGATCGGGCGCTGGGCCCAGGCGGGCACCGCCAGCGGGCCGAAAGCGAGGAGGAGGGCGAGCGGGCCTGCCCAGAGCCTCAGGAGGGAATGGGTGTTCAGGCCCCGGTGTGCGGGAGCACCGTGCTGTCCGGTGGCCATTCCCCTGGGAGAGGGCGGACGGGTCATCATGCCGGGCCCGCGGCCGGGTCCGCCGCAGTCGAATCGATAATGGCCTGTGCCGCCGCGATGGTGGCGATGCCGTCCACGCCGCCGGTCCATTCCGCTCCGAGGGCGATAAAGTCGGCCCCGGCGCGGGCGAGGGCCTCCACTTCGTCGAGGGAACGGGCGACGGCGGCGCAGGGCACCTCGAACAGGGGGCTCCACCACGCCACCAGCGCGCAGGCGCGCGCGAAATCACTGCCGTCGAGGGAGCCGAACATCACGTAATCGGCGCCGCTTTCCCCGGCTTCCATGGCCTCGTGCCGGCCGGTGAGACCGCCCGCGCCGACAATGGCGTCCGGCTTCAAGCGCTTGACGGCGGCAGGCAGGCTGGTTGCGTCCTCGACGTGCATGCCGTCCAGGCCGGCCGCCTTGGCGGTATCGGCGTGATCCTCCAGCAGCACGGCGCAATCGGCCTTCTGGAGCGGCTGCGCCAGTGCCCGCAGGCGCGCGGCATCGGGCACCGCCGCGCCGCCGCGCACCACGACGGCGGCCACATCGCCCGCGGCGACCCGCGCCGCCGCCTCCCCGGGGGGCAAAGCGGAGGAGAGAATCAGCATCAGGCGGGCGCGAATGGGATCGGCGGATTGGGACATGGCAGGATCGGTCGGCCAAGAAAGGGGCAAATTGGCGGCGGCGGCCGCGAGTGCGCGCATCCGGGCATGAAAAAGGGCCGGCGGAGGCCGGCCCCTCATCTGCGGATGAATTCGGCCCGTGGATCAGGCGGCCTTCTTGCCTTCCAGCTCCGCGGACCACAGGCCCTTGGAGGCCAGCGAGTTCATGCGCGCGCGGTGGGTGAAGGCGGCCTGGGCGGCGGCCACGTTCTCGACTTTGCCCGACCACGCCTTCTGCGGCGCGGCCTGTAGGGCGCGGCCGTAGGAATAGGTGAGGGCCCACGGCAGGCCGCCCAGCTTCACCATGGCGTCGAGATGGGCGGTGGCCTCCTCGTCCGACTGGCCGCCGGAAAGGAAGGCGATGCCGGGAACCGCGCCGGGCACGCAATTCTTCAGCAGGCGCACGGTCTTCTCGGCCACCTCGGCCACCGAGGCCTGCTTGGCGGCCTTCTTGCCGGGCACCACCATGTTGGGCTTCAGCACCATGCCTTCCAGGCGGACGCGCTGATGGAAGAGCTGGTTGAAGGTCTCCTTCAGCACGAGCTGAGTGACCTCGTAGCAGCGGTCGATGGAGTGGTCGCCGTCCATGAGCACTTCGGGCTCGACGATCGGGACGATGCCGGCTTCCTGGCACAGGGCCGCATAGCGTGCCAGCGCCTGGGCATTGGCCTCGACCGCGCCGCGGGAGGGGATGCCGGCGGCGATGTCGATCACCGCGCGCCATTTGGCGAAGCGGGCGCCCAGATCATAATATTCCTTCAGGCGACCGCCGAGGCCGTCGAGGCCCTCGGTGATGGTCTCGCCGGGGCAGAAGGGCAGCGGCTTGGCGCCGGCATCCACCTTGATGCCCGGCAGCGCGCCCGACTGGGCGATGAGGGTGACGAGCGGGGTGCCGTCGGCGGCCTTCTGGCGGATCGTCTCGTCATAGAGGATCACGCCGGAGATGTAGTTCTGCATCGCCTCGGTGGAGCGGAACAGCAGCTCGCGGTAATCGCGGCGGTTGGCTTCCGTGGACTCCACGCCGATGGCGTCGAAACGCTTCTTGATGGTGCCGGTGCTTTCATCGGCGGCCAGGATGCCCTTGCCGCTGGCCACCATCTTCTGAGCGTTCGTGTCGAGCTCAGCCGTCATGTTTGTTCGTCCTGCCTTGGCCGTCTGTGGGATCTTCGGTAACGCTGGGGGAGTTTCCACAACTCGCCCCCGCGCGCAAGCGGGGCGGCCCGAGGGCCGCCCCTTGTCATCAAGCCGATGCGCCGGGCTTCAGGGCCTCAACGCCCGGAAGAGCCTTGCCCTCCAGCCATTCGAGGAAGGCGCCGCCGGCGGTGGAGACATAGGAGAAGTCGCAGCCCGCCTTGGCGTGGTTGAGCGCCGCGACCGTGTCGCCGCCGCCCGCCACGGACAAGAGCTTGCCAGCCTTGGTGAGGGCCGCCACCTCCTGCGCCACGGCAACCGTCGCGGCATCGAAGGGGGCGATCTCGAAGGCGCCGAACGGGCCGTTCCAGACCACGGTCTTCACGCCCTTCAGCTTCTCCTTCACCAGCGCGACGGTGGCGGGGCCGGCGTCGAGGATCATCTCGTCGTCGCCCACATGGTCCACATCCACCACGCGGTGGGGGGCATTGGCCTTGAACTCGGTCGTGACGACGGCATCCACCGGCAGCACGATCTCGCACTTGGCCTTCTTCGCCTCCTCGAGAATGGCCCGGGCGGTGTCGCCGAGGTCATGCTCGCACAGGGACTTGCCCACCTTGTGGCCCATGGCGGCCAGGAAGGTGTTCGCCATGCCGCCGGCGATCACCAGGACATCCACCTTGTGCACGAGATTGCCGAGCAGCTCGAGCTTGGAGGACACCTTGGCGCCACCCACCACGGCCAGCACCGGACGCTCGGGAGCCTCCAGCGCCTTGGTGAGCGCGTCCAGCTCGCCCTGCATGCAGCGGCCCGCATAGGCCGGCAGGATGCTGGCGATGCCGGCGGTGGAGGCATGGGCGCGGTGCGCGGTGGAGAAGGCGTCGTTCACATAGACGTCGCCGAGGCTGGCGAGCGCCTTGATGAAGTCCGGCGCGTTCTTCTCCTCACCCGCATGGAAACGGGTGTTCTCCAGCACGATCACGTCGCCGGAGGCGAGGCGGGAGATGGCGTTAGCCGCCTCCTCGCCCACACAGTCGGAGGCGAACGCCACCGAATGGCCGAGCTGGGCCTCCAGCGCCTTGGCGAGCGGGGCGAGAGACTGGCTCTCGTCCCGGCCCTTGGGGCGGCCGAAGTGGGAGAGGAGAACCGCCTTGCCGCCCTTCTGCGTGATGGCGCGGATGGTGGGCAGGATGGCCTTGATGCGGGTGTCGTCGGTGACGCGCCCGCTCTCCATGGGAACGTTGAGGTCGACCCGGACCAGAACCCGCTTTTCAGCGAGGTCGGCGTCGTCGAGGGTGCGGTAGGCGATCATTGTCGCGCCTCCCTTACCCGATCAACCGAGCTTGCCCATGGCGACGGCGGTGTCGCTCATGCGGTTCGAGAAGCCCCACTCGTTGTCGTACCAGGACAGCACGCGCACCAGCGTGCCTTCCATGACCTTGGTCTGGTCCAGGTGGAAGGTGGAGGAGTGAGGGTCGTGGTTGAAGTCGATGGAGACGTTGGGCTGGTCGGTGGTGCCGAGAATGCCCTTCAGCGCACCATTGGCCGCCGCGAGGATGGCCTCGTTGATCTCTTCCTTGGTGGTGGCGCGCTTGGCGATGAACTTGAGGTCGATCACCGAGACGTTCGGGGTCGGCACGCGGATGGAGGTGCCGTCCAGCTTGCCCTTCAGCTCCGGCAGCACCAGGCCCACAGCCTTGGCGGCGCCGGTGGAGGTGGGGATCATGGACATGGCCGCCGCGCGGGCGCGGTAGAGGTCCTTGTGCATGGTGTCCAGCGTGGGCTGGTCGCCGGTGTAGGAGTGGATGGTGGTCATGAAGCCCTTCTCGATGCCGATGGCATCGTTGAGGACCTTGGCCACGGGGGCGAGGCAGTTGGTGGTGCAGGAGGCGTTGGACACCACCAGGTGCTCGGCCGAAAGCTTGTCGTGGTTCACGCCGAACACCACGGTGAGGTCGGCGCCGTCCGCCGGGGCGGAGACCAGCACGCGCTTGGCGCCGGCGGTCAGGTGCGCGGAGGCCTTCTCCTTCGAGGTGAAGATGCCGGTGCACTCGAGGGCGATGTCGACGCCCAGCTCCTTGTGGGGCAGCTCGGCCGGGTTGCGCACGGCGGTCACCTTGATGGGGCCGCGACCCACGTCGATGGTGTCGCCGGCCACCTTCACCTCGCCCGGGAAGCGGCCGTGAACGCTGTCGAAACGCATGAGGTGGGCGTTCGTCTCGACCGGGCCGAGATCGTTGATCGCCACCACCTCGATATCGGTGCGGCCCGATTCGATAATGGCGCGCAGCACGTTACGGCCGATGCGACCAAAACCGTTGATGGCCACCTTGACGCTCATCTTTCATCCTCCTTAAGCCGGCTTGCCAGCACGGCTCGATCTTGTGGGCGCGGCTGCGGACATCCGCGCCGCTGCGATTTTCGCGCCCGCCGTGCGCGGAACTCAGGCCTGCCGGAGCTTTTCCAGGGCGGCCTCGGCCACCTTCTCCGCAGTGATTCCGAAATGGGCGAAGAGATCCTTTGCTGGCGCGCTGGCGCCGAATGAGGTCATTCCCACGAAGGCGGCATCCGAACCGACGATTTCGTCCCATCCCATGCGGATGGCGGCTTCCACCGCCACCTTCACGGGCGCTTCCCCGATCACCTTCGCCCGCTCTGCGGCGGACTTCGCGAGGAAAAGTTCGAATGAGGGCACGGAGACCACGCGGGTGGCGACACCCTGGGCCTCCAGAATCTTCTGAGCGTCCACCGCCAGCGAGACTTCCGAGCCGGTGGCGAACAGCGACACCTTGGCCGGCCCGCTCGCGGGGCTGATCTCATAGGCGCCGGCGGCGCTCTTGTTCTCTTCCGTGGCGTCGGCCCGCAGCAGAGGCAGGTTCTGGCGCGTCAGGATGAGGGCGGAAGGGCCCTCCGTGTTCTCAATGGCGATCTGCCAGGCTTCCGCCGTTTCCACCGTGTCGGCGGGGCGCAGCACGGTAAGGTTCGGGATGGCGCGCAGGGCGGCCAGATGCTCCACCGGCTGGTGGGTGGGGCCGTCCTCGCCGAGGCCGATCGAATCGTGCGTGAGCACATGGATCACCCGCTCGCCCATGAGGGCGGCAAGGCGGATGGCCGGACGGCAATAGTCCGAGAACACCATGAAGCCGCCGGAGAAGGGCACAAGGCCCTTGTGCAGCGCGATACCATTCATGGCCGCGGCCATGCCGTGCTCGCGCACGCCCCAGTGCATGAAGGAGCCGGAGAAGTCGTCAGGGGTGATCGACTTGGCGCTCTTCGCCTTGGTGTTGTTGGAGCCGGTGAGGTCGGCCGAGCCGCCCAACAGCTCCGGCACCACCGGCACCAGGGTGTCGAGCACCGCCTCGGACGACTTGCGGGTGGCGACGGCGCCGCCGGCCGCGACCGCCTTGGCCTTGGCGTCCACCACCGCGGCCTTGAAGCCCGCCGGCAGGGTATCGGAGATACGGCGCTCGAATTCGGCGCGCAGCTCGGCGGGGGCGGCGGCGAGCCGCGCTTCCCAGGCCGCGCGATCCGCCTGGCCCCGGGCGCCGGCGGCGCGCCAGTCGGCGGCGACGTCCTGCGGCACCTCGAACGGGCCGGCCTCCCAGCCGAGCGCGGCGCGGGTGGCGGCCACCTCGTCCTTGCCCAGCGGCGAGCCGTGCACCTTCTCGGAGCCCGCCTTCTTGGGCGAGCCGAAGCCGATGGTGGTGCGGCAGGCGATGAAGGTGGGCTTGTCGGAGGCCTTGGCCGCCTCGACCGCCGCGAAGATGGCCTCCGGGTCGTGCCCGTCCACCTCGGCGGTGGCCCAGCCGGAGGCGGCGAAGCGCGCCAGCTGGTTGGTGGAGGTGGAAATGGAGGTGGGGCCGTCGATGGAGATGCGGTTGTCGTCCCACAGCACCGTCAGCTTGGAGAGCTTCAGGTGGCCGGCAAGGTCCGCCGCCTCCTGGCTGATGCCCTCCATGAGGTCGCCGTCCGAGCACAGCACATAGGTGCGGTGGTCCACGAGATCGGAGCCGAAGCGGGCGGCGAGCGCCTTTTCGGCGATGGCCATGCCCACGGCGGTGGCGATGCCCTGACCCAGGGGGCCGGTGGTGGTCTCGATGCCCTCGGTGACGAAGTTTTCCGGATGGCCGGGCGTCAGCGAGCCCAGCTGGCGGAAGCGCTTGAGCTCGTCAATGGTCAGCTGCTTGTAGCCCGTGAGGTGCAGCACCGAATACAGGAGCATGGAGCCGTGGCCGGCGGAGAGCACGAAGCGGTCGCGGTCGGCCCAGCGCGGCGCGGTCGGGTCGAACCTCAGAACGCGGCTGAACAGCACCGTCGCAATGTCCGCCGCACCCATGGGCAGCCCCGGATGCCCGCTATTGGCGGCTTCCACGGCGTCGATGGACAGGAACCGGATGGCGTTGGCCATACGATCGTGGCGGGTGCGGTTCGACATGAGCCCCTCAAAAATTGCGGCACGCGCGGGCGGCCCTCCGATGGGCCGCGCCCAGGTTCTGCTCCATCCATTGGAGCAGAAGTGTGGCCTGGTCGGCGGGCGCCTGCCTTGGCGGCTGTCTAGATAGCAGCGCTCGCGGGGGTGTCAAACGCACATGCTCCCTGCCGTCAAGCCGGTTGCGGTGCAAGATGGGCGCGCTTGTTCGTCGCGGCGATTGCCGATAGGGCATTGCTCGCCTTCAGCGGGTGCCGGAGGAGCGCCTCGGGATGGGAATATACCGCACCGCGGCAAGGCCTTCAGCGGGGCTTCACCGGTGGGCGCGCGGGTGCTGGGTGGTCAAGATGCTGGCAACGACCTGGTAAGCGTGACGCGAAATTTCGCCCGTTCATTCTGGTTGACAACCTCGGGAGCGGTGGCGCGCTGGCCCTCGACTCAGCTACACTTTTGCCATGTACGCGCTGAAGCAACGCCCCCCGATCGAGGACGCCCCCATTATGGCGGCGACCCGGCGCCTCAATGCGGCCCTCGATTCGCTGGTCGACGCCCTGGATCGGCGGCGCGACGCGGATCGTCATCAGGCCGCCTTGCAGGCGCAGCTCCATGCCCTGGGCAATGACCGGGCGCGGCTTGCGGCTGATCTCGACCGTGCGCAATCCGAGGCGGGGCAGGTGGGCGAGGTGGCGCGCGAGGTCACGCGCCGCCTGGACGTGGCCATGACCACCATCCGCGACGTGCTCGCGACCCACGGCGGCTGATCGCCCATGCCCCATGTCTCCGTCACCATCGCCGGTCGCCAGTATCGGATGGCCTGCGACGAAGGGCAGGAAGACCATCTGGTGCGGCTGGCGCACGACATCGACAGCCGCATTTCCCAGCTGCGCACCGCCTTCGGCGAGATTGGGGACCAGCGGCTGGTGGTGATGGCTGCCATCACCATTGCCGACGAGCTGGCCGAGGCCCGCGGCCGCATCCGCGCCCTGGAGAGCGACATCGAGGGCCAGCGCGACGCCCGCGCCTCCGCGCTGGAGCGGATCCACGAGAGCGAGAGCGAGGTGGCCCGCACCATCGAGGAAGTGGCGGAGCGCATCGAGCGCCTGGTGGCCGAGCTGGTGCCCACCGAGCGCGGCACCGTGGGCATGGGCTGACGCGCGGCGCGCCCGGCTCTTTCCGCGCTCTGCGCGGGATAACGTGCGGGCGGGGGCTGGCGCCGGCGAACAAAGCTTCCTACATTGGCAAAGCGGGGCTGCGGGGTGCGTTAGGAGACTATTCCCCGGGGCCTTATCGATCCTTAAGGGAGCTGTCCCTGACCTCGTCCCAGGACTTGGACACACGGCGCCCACCTACGTTGTAGGTTTCCCGGGATCGACCTCCGACGGCTTTGTGGCTCCGCACGTTTCATGCAAACCATGACCTCCCCTGAAGAGCTGAGCGCCGAAAAGGCCCGCTTGCGCGCCGCCGCGCTGACGCGGCGGGCGGAGATGGGCGGTGTCGCCCGCGCCCATGCGGCCGGTGAGGCTGCGCTTCACGCTTTATCCGCGGTGCCGGAGCTTCGCGCGCCGCGGGGCCGGCGCATCGCGCTGTTCGCCTCCTTCCGCGACGAGATTGACACCCTTCCCCTTGCGCGCGCGCTGTGGGCGCGCGGCGCCGATCTGGCGCTTCCGGTTATCGTGGGGCGCGGCCTGCCCCTGTTGTTCCGCCATTGGCGGGAGGGGGCTGAGCTGGAGCCGGCGGGGGCCTTCCGCATTCCCACCCCGGGCGCCGACTGCCCGCAGGTGGTGCCGGACGTGCTGCTGGTGCCGCTGGCCGCCTTCGACCGGCGCGGGCTGCGCATCGGTTATGGCGGCGGCTTTTACGATCGCACCCTCGAGGAGCTGCGCCGGCACCGGCCAGTGAAAGCCATCGGCTTCGCCTTCGCCTGCCAGCAGGTGGATGAGGTGCCCGCGGAACCCCATGACGAACCGGTGGATGTGATGGTAACTGAAGCGGAGGGGTTTTCCTGCGGTGAAGGGCACGGGGTCTGAGTGATGCGCATTCTCTTTCTCGGCGATGTGATGGGGCGGCCCGGGCGGGAGATCGTCACCTCGCGCCTGCCCGGCCTTGTCGCCTCCTGGAAGCTGGACCTGGTGGTGGTGAATGCGGAGAACGCCGCCGGCGGCTTCGGCATCACCGAGAGCATCTATGAGGACCTGCTGGCCGCCGGGGCCGATGCCATCACTCTCGGCAACCACTCTTTCGACCAGCGCGAGGCCCTCATCTTCATCGAGCGCGCGCCGGCGCTGGTGCGCCCCCTGAACTATCCGCCCGGTACGCCCGGCCGCGGCGCCGCGCTGGTGGAGGCCAAGAATGGCGCGCGGGTGCTGGTGCTCAACGTGATGGGCCGCATTTTCATGGATCCGCTGGACGACCCCTTCGCCGGCCTCGACCGCGCCCTGGATGGCGCGGTGCTGGGCGAGGTCGCGGACGCGGTGGTGGTCGACGTGCACGCCGAGGCTTCCAGCGAGAAGCAGGCCATCGGCCACTATTGCGACGGCCGCGCCTCCCTGGTGGTGGGTACCCACACCCATGTGCCCACGGCCGATCACCGCATCCTGTCCGGTGGCACCGCCTTCCAGACCGATGCCGGCATGTGCGGCTGCTATGACGGCGTGATCGGCATGGACAAGGAAGAGCCGCTGCGCCGCTTCACCCGCAAGCTCGCCTCGGGCCGGTTCGAGCCGGCGAACGGGCCGGCCAGCATGTGCGGCGTGGCGGTGGAGACCGATGATCGCTCGGGTCTTGCGGTGAAGGTCGCGCCGGTGCGGCTCGGCGGCAGCCTGGGCGAGACGCGGCCCGCCTTTTGGGAGAGCTGAGGCGCTGACCTAAGGGGAGCTGCGGCGCGCGCGCACCCCACCTTGCCCATCTCCCCGGCTCCCGCCTATAAGGCCGGCTCCAGTCAACGCAATCGATCCGAGCGGCGCCGCAGCGGCGGCGCGCGGGATCGGTCTATCAAGGGATGGTGACGGCCATGGCCGGGCATTCACAATTCAAGAACATCATGCACCGCAAGGGCCGTCAGGACGCGGTGCGCTCCAAGTTGTTCTCCAAGCTCGCGCGCGAGATCACGGTGTCGGCCAAGATGGGCCTGCCCGATCCCAACATGAATGCGCGCCTGCGCGCCGCCATCCTCGCGGCCCGCGCCGAGAACATGCCCAAGGACAATATCGAGCGCGCCATCAAGAAGGCCGCCGGCGCCGACATGGAGAACTACGAGGAGATCCGCTACGAGGGCTACGGCCCCGGCGGCGTGGCGGTGATCGTGGAGGCGCTGACCGACAACCGCAACCGCACCGCCTCCGAAGTGCGCTCCTATTTCACCAAGTCGGGCGGAAACCTGGGTGAAACCGGCTCGGTGTCGTTCGGTTTCGATCGGGTGGGCGTGATCGAGTTCGAAGCTGCCAAGGCCGATGCGGATGCCATGATGGAAGCCGCCATCGAGGCCGGCGCCGACGACGTGTCGTCCGACGAGGATGGCCACGAGGTGGTGTGCGCGGCTGAAAATCTGGCGGAGGTGCAGAAGCAGCTCGAAGCCAAGTTCGGCGAGCCGCGCAAGGCAGCGCTCGTGTGGCGCCCCCAGAACACCGTGGCGGTGGACGACGAGACGGCCGAAAAGCTGCTGCGTCTGGTGGAAAACCTGGAAGACAATGACGACGTGCAGACCGTGACGGCCAATTTCGAGCTGTCCGAAGCCATGCTCGCCAAGCTGAGCAGCGAAGACTGAGATCTTGCGCCGGCCCGCTGCGGTGGGCCGGCGGGACTGCCCGCTGCAGCAAAGCTGAGAAGCGCCGTTGCGGCGCATTCGCTGTCGGGGGGGCGTTCGTCCGTCCCGCTGCGGCGCCGTGCCGATGGGGAGAAGCGCGGTGCGCCCGCCGCCGTGAGCTCTCCTGAGGGCCCGCGGCATCAGCCGAGCCCTGAGCGAGAGAAGGCGTGCGCGGCTTCTGGGACGCCCTCGGCACCGCTGGCGGGCGCCCGAGTGGCTTGAGAGCCGATTCCTCAGGCGCCGGGCGCAGAGGGGCACCGCTCAAACTCTCGGAAAGGGCCGGAGGCAGGGCCTCCGGCCGCAAGGCTTCAGGCCGCAGCGAGGCTGTCGGCGATACCCTTCAGCTCGTGAATGGCGGCATCGATCTCGGTGCGCTGGCGCTCGAGCTGCGCCAGCTGCCTCAGGCAGCGCTCGCGGGTGAGGGCAAGGCCGCCGGCGGCGCCGCTCTCGCCGGCCGCGGGCACATTGCTCACCGCGGGAACGCCGGTCTTGGCCGCCACCAGGGCGCGGATCTCAGCCAAGGTGAAGCCGAGCTGCTTGCCCTTCAGGATCACCGCGAGCCGCTCACGGTCGGCCACCGAATAAAGACGGGTCATGCCGTCACGGCGCGGCGCCAGCAGGCCCTTGTCTTCATAGAAGCGCAGGGCCCTCAGGGTCGTGCCGAATTCGCGGGCGAGATCGCCGATGGTGAAGACCTCTTCCATGGGGGAGGCCGGCGGAGCCATGGTCCCGGCCGGCGCGGCGTGGCCCGAGGTGTGGGCGACATCGTAGGTCGTCGTTACATCCATAAATGGTCACTCCCGTCTCACGGCGCCTGGGCGCCCGTGGGATTGCGCTTGGCGCGGCCGCACCAGCTTGCGCCTGCCGGTGGGCCGCGAGTTTCCTTGTGTCCGCGCCGGATGGTCGGCGGGGTCTGCCAGTCGGTGGAGCCGACGCGAACTGGCGCCCACGGCACCGCGTCCAACGGCGGTGTGCACATCGCGGGAGATCAAAGGGCTTTCGCCCGGGCTCGCCTTGGCCGCTGGTGGAAGCTGTGCCGGCGGCAATGCCCTCCGGTACCGCGCCCCTGGATGGTCGAAACCACGGCGCAAGCGGGCAGAATGATTTCCGCTCCGTCACGTCGAATTTTGTAGCGCACGGCATCGCCCCGCCGGGAGAGTCAACGGGCTACCGTAGGGGAAAGTAACCGTTACCTGACGCTGAAAAACCGTCAGAATCCGCCGTTTAACCGCGCATTTACCATATCGGCCGGATGCTGAATGAAGCGAATCACGCATTGCGGTCATGGTATGAAAGCACCCTCTCGGGGCTCTCCCAGCCGCAGGGAGGCGGGCATGGAGCGGACGGAGCGGACACAGCGGATGGCATCGGCCAATGCCGCGGCTGCACCTCGGCGCGGCTTGGGAGGTGGTCATCCGGGAGCGTCGGCGCCGGCAGGTGCCGGCCCGGAGGAGGATCGCGGCTGGGTTTCGCCGCCCATCTCCGATCCCGTCATCGCGGCTATCGAGGAGCCCATGCGGCTCCCCAACGGGAAGGCTCCTCCGGCATGGAACCCCCGCGACCGTGACCCGTCCGCCTCCTGGGTCCACCCGACGGCGGCCCGTCAGGCTGCGGCTCGGGGCGAAGCCGTTCACACGGAGCCCCTCGACGCACTGCGTTCCGAAGTCGGCGAGCTGCGGGCGCGCCTCTCACAGGCCGCGCCCCGGCGCGCGGTGGTGGAGATGGACCGCGCCATTACCCTCCTGCATCACCGGGTGGAGGACATGCGCGGGGCAGGCTTCGGCGCCGGCCACGAGGAGATGGCCTACCTGGCGGAAGAGCTGCTGGAGCTGCGCACCGCGCTTGACGAGATGCGGGCGCCGGAGCGGTTCCAGGCCTTGTCCGCCGGTGTCGAGATGCTCTCGCGCAAGATCGATATTCTCAACGCCCGCGCCGTGGATCCGGTGGAGGTGGCGCGGCTGCAGGCGCAGTCGGCCGAGCTGAAGTCGCTGGTTTCGCGCACGATGTCGGGTGCCGCGCTGCAGCCGCTGGCGGAAAGGCTTGCGGTCTGCGCCGAGGAGGTCAGCCGCAGCAGCAGCGAGGCGGCCCAGCGCGTGGTGCAGGCCACCGAGAGCTTCGAGCGCAATGCCGAGGCCATCATTTCCCGCGTCGATGCCTACGAAGCCAACCTGCGCGCCGAGCAGGGCGCGGTGGCCGAGGACCTGCGCCGGCACATGGACGCGAGCATGGAAGCCAATGTGCATGGCATCCATGATCGGCTCGACAAGGTCTCTGAATACCTTTCCTCCCTCCCGCCGGCCGTGGCTTCCGAGCTGGCGGGGCACCTTGCGCCGCTGCTCGACCGGCTTGACGGCGCGCGCGGCGAGGCGCCGGCGGCGAGCCCGCTGGCGGAGGTTGTGGAGCACCACTTGCTGGTGCTGACGGAACGGTTCCAGGATGCCCATGCCCGCCTGGAACGCCTGGACGATATCGAGGCCCTCCTCGCGGACATGAGGGAGGAGATGCACCGCGTCCATGCGGCTTCGGCGGAAGCCACGCAGGAAGCGGTGGAAGTGGCGGTGGAAGCCGTCAGTCGCAAGGTTTCCAGTGATCCGGCAGGCCAGGCGGTGGTGGGGCTCAAGCGTGGCCTTGCCGCCCTTGAAGCCCGGCAGGAGCATGTTGAGCGTCGCGCCTCGGAGATTCTGGGTGAGAACCTGGCGCGCGGGCTCGAAGACCGCACCGTGGAGCTGGGCCGGACCAGCGACAATGAATGGGTGGCCCACGCCTGCGTGGTCGACGAGACGCCGCGGCCGGAAGACGTATTCTATGACGACGCGCAGGCTTATGAGGCCGCGACCGGCCAAGCTGCAGTGCAAGATGGCGCGGCTCCGGATGCCGCCGCCTGCGAGCCTCGCGGCTATGAAGACACCGCCTATGACGCCCCGGCCTATGATGTCTCCGCCGCAGCCCAGGACAATGGCGCGGGCGAGCAGCTGAGCACGGATGAGGGGCGTGAGCCCTTCGTGTCCGCGCCGGATGAAGAGTCCTTCCGGCCGTTCGCGCCGAACGGGGCCGAGGCCGCGCCGACCCCGCGCATGCCCCATGATTTCTTCGCGGAGCCGGGCTTCGCGCCCGATCCGCAGCGTATGGCAGCGGCGCCGGATCTGGGCGAGGTGCGACCCGATCCGGTGATTCCGCGGACGAAGAAGGTGCGGCGTGGCCGCAGCACCGCGGATGTGCAGATTCCCGGTCGTGCGGCCGGTTCGGGCACGCGCCCGCGGGTCGATCGCAATCGCGCGGCGGCCCGGCGCCCCATGGCGGCGCGCCTTTCGCCGGCGGTGATCGCCGCAGCGGCGCTCGTGATCCTGGCCACGGCCACGGCGGGCACCGCCTGGACCCACCGCGACGCCATCAAGGCCGAGGCCTCCCGCCTTATGGGTGAGGTGGGCAATCCGCTGGCGGCGCTGAGCCCGAGCGGGGGCACGACCGGCAAGGCCGCAGGGGCGGCCACGGCCGATGCCGCCAAGTCCACGGCGGACCTGCCGGCGCCCACCGGCCCGCAGCCGCTGCGCACGGCGGCGCTGGAGGGCAACCTGGCGGCGGCCTACGAAGAGGGGGTGCGCTTCGCCGATGGCGTGGGCATTCCGCAGGATCTTGATGCGGGCATCAAGTGGCTGGGCTATGCGGTCTCGCGCGGCTATGCGCCGGCAGGCTACCGGCTCGGCAGCCTCTATGAGAACAATCTGCGCAATGTCGACGAGGCCTACCGCTTCTATAAGTGGGCGGCGGAGCAGGGCAATGTGCGGGCCATGCACAATCTGGCGGTGCTCTACAGCCAGGGAATCGAGGGCAATCCCGATTGGGGCGAGGCGCTCAAGTGGTTCCGCAAGGCGGCGGAGCTGGGGTTGAAGGACAGCCAGCACAATCTGGGCATCATCTTCGCCCGTGGCTTCTCCGGCACCAGCGATCTCACCGAGGCGCTCACATGGTTCAACATCGCCGCGCGGCAGGGCGACCAGGACAGCGCCGAGAAGCGCGATGCCCTCGCCCGCGAGGCGGACCAGGCCACCCTGGCGCGCGCCCGCAAGGCGGCTGACGCGTTCGTCGCCAAGCCCATGAACGAGGCGGCCAATGTGGTCGTGGTTCCTCCCGAATGGAACGCCAGCGAGGCGGGCGAGCACGTGGCGTCCAATGGGTTGGGCGCCAACACCCTGGTGGCCAACAACATGTTGTTCTCGGGCAACCCTCTCGGCAGCAAGCACTGAGGGTATTCCGGCGGCGTTTGCGCCGTCGGGTGCATGAAACGGCATCCTGGGCGCGCCCGGGGGCTTTCCTTGACGAGGCGGGCGGCGCACCCTGATGTCCATGACCGTAACCCCGATTCGTCCCAACCACGCCGTGCGCATCCTCGGCCTGGACCCCGGCCTGCGCCGGACCGGCTGGGGGGTGATCGAGGCGGATGGGCCGCGCCTGCGCTATGTGGACTGCGGCGCCATCCTGCCGCCTGAAGACGCCCCGATGGGCGATCGTCTCGCCGAGCTGCACCACGGGCTGATGGCCGTTCTCGACCGCTATGAGCCCGATGAGGCGGCGGTGGAGGAGACCTTCGTCAACATGAACCCGTCCTCCACCCTGAAGCTGGGCCAGGCACGCGGCGTGGTGCTGCTGGCCCCCGCCCTCAAGGGGCTGAGCGTGGCGGAATACGCCCCCACTCTGGTGAAGAAGAGCGTGGTGGGCGCGGGCCGGGCCGAGAAGGCGCAGATCCGCATGATGATCACCATCCTGCTGCCCCAGGCCGCGCCGAAGAGCGAGGATGCCGCCGATGCCCTTGCGATCGCGGTCACCCACGCCCATCATCGCGGCGCCGCGGCCCGCGCGCTGAATGTGCTCTAGGGCGCTTTCGAGCGAAGTGGATTCCGGCGCGCGTGAGAAAAACGTGTCAACTCAACAGGCTGGGGCATTCCGCTGATCTCGCGGGGCGGGCGCATGCTCCGGGGCGTTTTCGAGCGCCATGCTCGGGCGAGCGATCGAGGGCGTGTCCGAGCCGCCGCGCGGCGGGGACAGGCTCCAGGCCGGCGGCGCCTGGCGGGGGTGGGGGACCGGCGGATGATCGTGGGGCATCTGGCGCTTCTGGTGGCGGCCCTGTTCACCGGGGCGGCGCTCTATATCAACGTGGCGGAGCAGCCGGCACGGCTGCGCCTTGCCGCACCGGCGGCGCTGGGCGAATGGAAGCCGGCCTATCGGCGCGGCGCGGCCATGCAGGCGAGCCTTTCGCTGCTGGGCTTCGTGCTCGGCGCCGGCGCGTTCTGGATGACCGGCAACTGGCAGTGGCTGGCGGGCGGGGTGCTGCTGCTGGCCAACTGGCCCTATACCTTCATCGGCATCATGCCCACCAACCGGCGCCTCATCTCCACGAAAGAGGGGGAAGCGGGCGAGGACACGCTGCGGCTGATGGCCAATTGGGGGCAGCTGCACATGGTGCGCACCGGCCTCGGCGCGGTGGCGAGCTTCGTCTTTCTGTGCGCCGCGATCCCGTGAGGCGGCCGCGCGGGTGCGGGCAGGAGAGCGGGAAGGCGCGCGCCGCCATTGGCCACGGCCGGTCGGCGAGCTGGGGAATTTGAATGATCGGCAAGCTTAAGGGCGTGGTGGACACCGTGGCCGAGGATCACCTCATCCTCGATGTGCACGGTGTCGGCTATCTGGTGCACTGCTCCGCCCGCACCCTGCGCGACCTGCCGCGCATGGGAGAGGCGACCAGCCTCGTCATCGAGACCCATGTGCGTGAGGACATGATCCGCCTTTACGGCTTCGGCTCGGAGGCGGAGCGGGACTGGTTCCGCCTGCTGCTGACGGTGCAGGGCATCGGCACCAAGATTGCCCTGGCGGTGCTCTCCACCTTGCGCCCCAGCGAGCTCGCCCAGGCGGTGACGCTGGCCGACAAGACCATGATCGCCCGCGCCCAGGGCGTGGGCCCGCGGGTGGCCACGCGCATCGTGACCGAGCTGAAGGACAAGGTGCCCGGTGGCCTGTCGTCGGATCTCGGCCTGCCCTCGCTTGGTGGCGAGAGCGTGGTGGCCGCAGAGGGTGGTGCGGTGGCGGACGCCATTTCGGCCCTGGTCAATCTGGGCTATGGCCCGCCCCAGGCCCATGGCGCCATCGCCGCCGCCATGCGCGAGGCGGGCGAGGACGCCACCACCGAAAAGCTGATTCGCCTGGGCCTCAAGGAGCTGGCGAAATAAGGACTTAGGGCCGCTGTTTGGCGATCGGCCCCCGTCATGGCACTTTCGGGGTGATTTCACCCCAGGGTGATGCAGCGCGATCCACGGGGCCTCCGGCCGTCCGTGCCACAGGCATTCCATATGAACACTCGCCGCCTCGTTTCAGGCGAAAAGCGCGAAGACGACGCCGAGCTCCACCTGCGCCCCCAGATGCTGGGCGAGTTCGTGGGGCAGGCCCAGGCGCGCGCCAATCTCGACATCTTCATCAAGGCCGCCCGCGCCCGCGGCGAGGCGCTGGACCATGTGCTGTTCGTGGGCCCGCCGGGCCTGGGCAAGACCACGCTGGCGCAGATCATGTCGCGGGAAATGGGGGTGGGCTTCCGCTCCACCTCCGGCCCGGTGATCGCCAAGGCGGGCGACCTCGCCGCCATTCTCACCAACCTGGAAGAGCGCGACGTGCTCTTCATCGACGAGATCCACCGGCTCGCCCCGGCGGTGGAGGAAATCCTCTACCCCGCCATGGAGGATTATGAGCTGGACCTCGTCATTGGCGAGGGGCCGGCGGCCCGCTCGGTGAAGATCTCGCTGCCGAAATTCACTCTGGTGGGCGCCACCACGCGCTCGGGCCTGCTCACCACGCCGCTGCGCGACCGATTCGGTATTCCCATCCGGCTTCAGTTCTACACGGTGGAAGAGCTGGAAAAGATCGTGGTGCGCGGAGCCAAGGTGCTGGGCATCGCCATCGTGCCCGACGGCGCCACCGAGATCGCCCGCCGCGCCCGCGGCACGCCCCGCATCGCCGGGCGCCTGTTGCGCCGGGTGCGGGATTTCGCGCTGGTGGCGGAGGCCAAGGCCATCGACCGAAAGATCGCGGACCGTGCTTTGTCTGCCCTGGAGGTGGACAGCGCTGGCCTTGATGCCATGGACCGGCGCTATCTCACGGTGATCGCGGAATATTATGGCGGCGGTCCGGTGGGCGTGGATACCCTGGCGGCGGCCCTTTCCGAGCCGCGCGACGCCATCGAGGAGATCGTGGAGCCCTATCTGGTGCAGCAGGGCTTCATCCAGCGTACTCCGCGCGGGCGCATGCTGACCGCCATCGCGTTCCGCCATCTCGGCCTGCCGGAGCCCAAGCGGGAGGCGGAAAACCCCGCGAACTTGCCTTTGTTCGAGGATGAGGGGTAGGTGTGCGCCCGAAGGCGGCGGCTGCTTCTTCGGCCGCGCAGCAATTCGGGACGACGGCATGAAGACGGATCTTTCGGGCGAGCGGACCGTGGCGCCGGGCGAGCTTGAGGCCCATCCCCATCTGGCGGGGCGGCTCATTCCAGGCGGCCACGAGCTGACGCTGCGCGTCTATTACGAGGACACCGACTTCTCGGGCATCGTCTACCACGCCAATTACCTGAAGTTCATGGAGCGCGGCCGCTCCGACTACATGCGCCTTCTGGGCGTGGTGCAGGGCGAATTGTTCGCCCAGGCGGCCGAGGAGGCCCCGGGCTTCCATTTTGTCGTCCGCTCCATGCAGATCGACTTCCTCAAGCCCGCCAAGATTGATGACGTGCTGCACGTCGAGACCCTGTCGAAGGATGTGGCGGGGGCGTCCATCACCCTGTCCCAGAAGGTGAAGCGGGGCGGTGAGCTGCTGGTGTCCGCCATGGTGCGGGTGGCCTTCGTCTCCCAGGGCCGCGCCAAGCGCATCCCCGACTCCCTGCGGCAGGCGACTCTCGCCGATGCGCGCGCGGCGGATGGTGACGCTGGGGAAGAGGCGAAAACAACGGCTAAGTCCTAGCTCCGGGTGCTTCGCTAACCTGGCCTTAAGGCTGTTCGTGCCTAGGTTTTTGCCGAGCCTTGCGGCGTTTTCTTCGCGCCGCAGCACGAAAGAGCGCTCCCGTCAAAGTTTGGACAGAGTCCCCCGCTCAAACACCGGGATACTTTGGACAAACGGGCGGAGTTGTCCCGCGCAGCGAGGAGCTGCGTGCAGCGGAGCCGAGAATGAACGATCAGATGAGCAGGCGCAGCCGGGCGCCTGCGATTGCGTCGCCTCTTCCTGTCCGGGTTCCGGCATTTGCGGGCCGCGCCCTTCGTCCCCTGGCCACCGTCGCGCTTCTGGCCCTGGGCCTTGTCGTGCTGGGCGCCGCGCCGACCCTGGCACAGGACATGGGCGCCGTGCCCACGCCGCCGGTGGCCGCCGCGCCCATGGCCGCGCCTGCCGCGGACATTTCCTTCCTTGGCCTGTTCCTGCAAGCCCACTTCGTCGTGAAGCTGGTGATGCTGGGCCTCATCGCCTCGTCCGTCTGGGTGTGGGCGATCATCGTCGACAAGACCATCCTGTTCGGCCGCAACAAGCGCGAGATGGATCAGTTCGAGCAGGTGTTCTGGTCGGGCCAGAGCCTGGAAGAGCTGTATCGCACCCTCTCCGGGCGCAACAATCACGGCATGGCCGCCATCTTCGTCGCCGCCATGCGCGAGTGGAAGCGCACCTATGAGGGCGGCGCCCGCTCGCTCACCGGGCTTTCGCAGCGCCTCGACAAGGTGATGAACGTGACCATCGCCCGCGAGGTGGAGCGGCTCGAATCGCGCCTGCTGGTGCTGGCCACCGTGGGTTCGGCGGGCCCCTTCATTGGCCTGTTCGGCACGGTGTGGGGCATCATGACCTCGTTCCAGTCCATCGCGGCGTCGAAGAATACGTCGCTGGCCGTGGTGGCGCCGGGCATCGCGGAGGCCTTGTTCGCGACCGCCATGGGCCTCATTGCGGCCATTCCCGCGACCATTTTCTACAACAAGTTCATCTCCCAGACGGGCCGTCAGGCTCAGCGCCTCGAAGGCTTCGCGGACGAGTTCTCCGCCATCCTATCGCGGCAGATCGACGAGCGGGGCTGACGCCATGGGCATGGGAGGAGGAGGCGCTTCGGGGTGGCAGAGCCGGCGCTCGCGCCGCCGCCCCACCCACGTGATGGCCGAGATCAACGTGACGCCCATGGTGGACGTCATGCTGGTGCTGCTCATCATCTTCATGGTGGCCGCGCCCATGCTCACGGTCGGCGTGCCCATCGACCTGCCGCAGACGCAGGCCAGCGCCGTGAACCAGGACAACAAGGAGCCCATCACCCTCTCGGTGAACGACAAGGGCCAGATTTTCCTGGGCGACAGCGAGATCAAGTATGACGACCTCGTCACCAAGCTGCAGGCCGTCACCCAGGCGCGCGGCGGCATGGAAGAGCGCATCTTTGTGCGCGGCGACAAGAAGGTGGATTACGGCACCGTGATGCGGGTGATGGGCCGCCTCTCGGGCGCCGGCTTCAAGAAGGTGGCGCTTGTCACCGAAGTGGATCAGGGGAGCTGAAGTCACGGCCATGAAACCGGGCCTTGCGGCATCGACGATCGCCCATGCGGCCATCCTCGTTCTCACCCTGGTGTCCTTCACCAGGGCGAAGCCGTTTGAGCCCATGCCCGAATCCATGCCGGTGGACGTCATCTCCGCCAGCGATTTCACCAAGCTCACCAAGGGGTCGAAGACCGCGCCCAAGGCGGAGAAGCAGAAGCAGGTGGCCGAGCAGGTGGCCGAGCCAACCCCTGTGGAAGACGCCAAGCTGAAGGTGAGCAAGGATGCGCCGGTGGAGGCTTCCGCGCCGCCGCCGCCCGCGCTCGCGCCCGCTCCCAAGGTGGATGTGC
This sequence comes from Xanthobacter sp. NM-59, assembly GCF_021401125.1. Taxonomy (GTDB): domain Bacteria; phylum Pseudomonadota; class Alphaproteobacteria; order Rhizobiales; family Xanthobacteraceae; genus Xanthobacter. The sequence continues at coordinate 190,010 of NZ_JACBFQ010000003.1, read as the reverse complement.
CGCCCGAGCCGCCCAAGCCCGTGGAAGCCCCGCCCAAGCCGCCGGCGCCCCAGAAATCGGTCGAGGCCCCGCCCAAGCCCGAGCCCAAGGTGGACGAGGCGCTGAAGAGCGAGCCCAAGAAGGAAGACAAGCCGAAGGAAGAGCAGCCCAAGGAAGAGGCCAAGGTGGCCCCGACCCCGCTGCCGCCCAAGAAACCTGCGCCGCCGCCACCGCGCCCGGTGCAGGCGCAGCAGGCGCCATCGCGCGAGTTCAATACTGACCAGATCAAGGAACTGCTCGACAAGCGCACCCCCACCCGCCGGGTGGCCAGCGCCCAGGAGACGTCCACCACCTCGTCCCTCGGCGCGCCTTCCGGACAGGCGGCAACCTTGAGCATGAGCGAGATTGACGCCTTCCGCGCCCGCATGCGGCAATGCTGGAACACCACCGGCATTCCGCCGCAGGAAAACGTGTTCGTGGACATCCGCGTGGACTTCAAGATGGATGGCACGCTGCGGATTGAACCGACGGTGATCGGCGGCAGCGCCTCCACCTATGGTCCGGCGGTGGCCCGCACGGCGGTGGCCGCCTTGGTGCGCTGCCAGCCTTTCACCATGTTCCGCAAGGAGACCTATGCGCAGTGGAAGAGCATGGATCTGACTTTCCGGCCACAGGAGTTTGAGCGGTAATGCCGCTTGACCCGGTGAAGGCGCTTTTTGTCATGGCGCGTTCGCGCTTCGTCTTTTAACTCTTTTCGTCCGTCTATGGCCGCCGCGCGGTTTCCTTCGCAGCACAGCGGCCGAACCCCAGAGGCCCCGAGACCGTGATGCCCCCGTTCGACCGCTTCGGATCCGCGCTGACACGTCGCCGCTTCGTCGCCGGCGCAGGAGGTCTCCTCGCCGCCGGCGCCACCCTGGGCGCGCTGCCGGCTCTCGCCGCCACGAAGCTCGACATTACGGGCGGCACCCCGCAGCCGATCCCGATCGCCATCACCGATCTGCTCGGCGAGACCGAGATGGGGCGGCAGATCTCCGGCGTCATCACTTCCGATCTGAAGCGCTGCGGCCTGTTCGCGCCCATCGATCCCAAGGCGTTCGTGGAGCAGATCTCCAATCCCGACACGCCGCGCTTCCAGGATTGGCGCGTCATCAACGCCCAGGCGCTGGTCACCGGGCGCGTCACCCGCCAGTCGGACGGGCGCTTCCAGGTCATGTTCCGCCTGTGGGACGTGGTGGCGGGCCAGCAGCTCACCGGTCAGCAGTTCGTGGCCCAGCCGGAGAACTGGCGGCGCATCGCCCACATCATCGCCGACGTCATCTATGAGAAGCTCACCGGCGAGAAGGGCTATTTCGATACCCGCATCGTGTTCGTGGACGAGAGCGGACCCAAGGAACGCCGCATCAAGCGCCTGGCCATCATGGACTGGGACGGCGCAAATGTGAGCTATCTCACCCGCGGTGATTCGCTGGTGCTCACCCCGCGCTTCTCGCCCACCAGCCAGGAAATCACCTACATGTCCTACGCCCAGGGCGAGCCCCGGGTGTTCCTGCTCAACATCGAAACCGGGCAGCGCGAGGTGGTGGGCAATTTCCCGGGCATGAGCTTCGCGCCGCGATTCGCGCCCGATGGCCAGCGCGTCATCATGAGCCTGCAGCAGGGCGGCAATTCCAACATCTTCGTCATGGACCTGCGTTCCAAGGCCACCACCCGCCTCACTGACACTCCGGCCATCGACACGGCGCCCTGCTATTCGCCGGATGGCCGGCAGATCTGCTTCGAGAGCGATCGCGGAGGCTCCTCGCAGATCTATGTCATGAACGCGGACGGCTCGGGCCAGCACCGCATTTCCTTCGGCACGGCGCGCTATTCCACCCCGGTCTGGTCGCCGCGCGGCGACTGGATCGCCTACACCCGCCAGGCGGAAGGGCGATTCGCCATCGGCGTCATGCGGCCGGACGGCTCGGGCGAACGCGTGCTGACCGAGGGCTACCATAATGAAGGCCCCACCTTCTGCCCGAACGGCCGGGTCATCATGTTCTTCCGCGATCCGGGCGGCGCTTCCGGCCCCTCGCTCTACACGGTGGACGTGACCGGATATAACGAGCAGCGCGTGCCCACGCCGAGCTACGCCTCGGATCCCGCCTGGTCGCCGCTGCGGTCCTGAGCCGGCATTTTCGGTGTGACCGGCGCGCCACAGTCGCGCGCCGCATTGGCTTCGCCCCTTCGTGTGCACAAGGTTGCCATGATGCCGCCCCAAGGCGGCAGCACCAAGGGAACATTCAAGGTCGGCGCTGCGAAGCCGCCAGCCTTCTTGAAATCAAAGCGATGGGAAGCGCCCGTGAGGGCACGTCTGCGGCCTTGCGGCCGCCGGCTATCCCACGCGCGTTGAGATCATGCGTGAAACCTGAGCGTCAACGGATGAGAAACCATAGCGCCCAGTATTCGGCAGGGTCTCGTCTTGGGGGTGCGCGACGGTGGGCGCACGGAACATTCGCTTAACCGGCGAGCGGCTAGATGAGCCCATCCGGTTTGCGTTGAGATAAGGAGACACCGGAATGCGTTTTCTTGAGGTTGTTCGCGGCTTCCGGTTCGCGGCTGTGTTCGGTTTCGCGCTGGCGCTGGCCGCGTGTGCCAACAATCAGAATCAGAATGCCGGCATGGGCGGAGCGGGCGGCCCTCCCGGTTCTCCGCAGGAATTCGTGGTGGCGGTGGGCGATCGGGTGTTCTTCGAAAGCGATCAGACCGACCTGACCCCCCAGGCCCGCGCGACCCTTGATCGCCAGGCCCAGTGGCTCCAGCAGTGGAACCGTTACACCTTCACCATCGAAGGTCATGCCGACGAGCGCGGCACCCGCGAATACAACATCGCCCTCGGCGCCCGCCGCGCCCAGGCCGTGCGTGATTACCTGGCCGCCCGTGGCATCGACCCGGCCCGCATGCGCACCATTTCGTATGGCAAGGAACGCCCGGTGGCCATCTGCAACGACATCTCCTGCTGGTCGCAGAACCGTCGTGCTGTGACCGTGCTGAACGCCGGCGGCGCCTGAGCCGCTCGACGCTAACCGGATGTGCGCAAGGCCGGTGCTCTCCCGGGCACCGGCTTTCGCCTTTCTCCCCCGGTGCCTGTGAACGCCGCGGTGCGGGTCACACTTTGGACGCGATCGCCGCTTTATGCTGCAAGGCACGTGCGGCCGCTGTCTTTGCCTTTGGGAACAAGCTGTTGGCGGGCCTGAGCGGGCCCTGCCGGCGCCCCTTGCCGAAGCGGGATTCGGGCGCGCGGAAGCCGGTTGCGACCGGTTCGTGCTTTAAGACCCAGCGAGCCCCGTTGCGAGCCCCATGCCTTTGATTCTGCCCTCTTTCCGGAAGATCCGCGCGGCGTTGCCGGCGGTGGTCCTCGGTTTCGCCATGGCGGGCCCGGCCGCGGCGCAGCAGGACAACAACATTTTCGGCAATCTCTTCAAGCCGCCGGCTCCAGTGCAGGACCCGGGCCACGGGGCGGAGGCCTCCGAGGCCGTCATGCGCCTCGATCGCATGGAGAATGCCTTGCGCAACCTGACCGGCCAGGTGGAGCAGCTCCAGTATCGCAATCAGCAGCTTGAAGCGCAGGTGAAGCGCCTGCAGGACGAGGCTGACGCGCGCGCGGGTGGCCGTGGCAGCGCGGGTGCCGCGGCCGTTCCCGCCGTGGGCGGTGCCGTGAGCCGACCCATGCTGCCTCCGGCCGCGCCGGCAAAGCGCTCCGACGCGTTCGATCCCCATGCCGATCCCGCGGCGCCGGGCGTGCCGCAGCCGCTGGGCTCGCCGTCCAGCGCCTCCGCAGGGCTCTCGCGCCCGGTCGGCGAGGGGGACGCCGGCTCATCGCTGGCCGGCACCCAGGTCGCCGCATTGCCCTCCGGCGGCGGCACCGCGCGGGACCTCTACGACCAGGGCCAGAACCAGCTGCAGCGCCAGGACTATGCGGGCGCGGAGCAGACCTTCCGTCAGATCATCCAGGCTCATGCCGGCGACCGGATCATTCCGGACGCCACCTTCATGCTTGGGGAAAGCCTGTTCCTGCGCAAGAATTACGGTGATGCCGCCGCCTCCTTCCTGGAGGTGTCGACCAAGTATCCGAACTCCGTGCGCGCTCCGGAATCGCTGCTGCGCCTGGGCCAGTCGCTGGCGGGGCTGGGCGAGAAGGAAACCGCGTGCGCCACCTTCCTGGAGGTGGACCGCAAGTATCCGCGCGCGCCATCCGCCATCCGCCAGGCGGTGGAGCGTGAGCAAAAGCGTGTCGGCTGCTGAGGCCGCGCGCGCTCTCGATACCGCCGAGCGCGATCGCCTGCTCGCGGGGTTCAGCTCCTTTCCCTCTATCCTGATCGCTGTTTCCGGCGGGCCGGATTCCACGGCGCTGCTGTGGCTCGCCGCCCATTGGCGCGCCGCGCAGCCCTGGGGGCCGATCCTGTGCGCCGCCACCGTCGACCACGGCCTTCGCCCGGAGGCCGCGGCGGAAGCGCAGGGCGTGGCACGTTTGTGCGCGGATCTGGGCGTGCCGCACCGGACCCTGGTGTGGGAGGGGCCGAAGCCGGCGCATGGCCTCCAGGCCGCTGCCCGAGACGCGCGCTACCGGCTGCTGTTCGCGGCGGCGCGGGAGGTGGGAGCACCGGCCATCGCGCTCGCCCATACGCAAGACGATCAGGCGGAGACCGTGCTGTTCCGCCTCGCCCGAGGCTCCGGCCTTTCCGGCCTGGCGGCCATGCGGGCGGTTTCGGAACGAGAGGGCGTGGCGCTGCTGCGCCCACTGCTGGGGGTCGCCAAGGCGCGGCTGGTCGCGACCCTGGAGGAGGCAGGCGTGCCTTTCGTGCGCGACCCGGCCAACACCGATCCCCGCTTCACCCGCGCCCGCCTGCGCCAGCTCGCGCCGCAACTGGCGCAGGAGGGGTTGGATGCCCGCCGGCTGGGCCAGTTCGCGCTCCGCGTGGCGCGGCTCGACGCGGCCGCCGAGGTCGCTACCGACACGGCCGCGCTCGGCCTGATCCGTGAACCCGAAGCGTGGCACCTGCCCACGGAAGTCTTCTCAAGCCTGCCGGAGGAGGTGGCTTTGCGCCTTCTCGGCCGCTGCGTGGCCGCCATGGGGCGGGAGGGACCGGTGGAGCTCGGCAAGCTGGAGGTCCTCACCGAGGCCCTGCGCGATCACCTTGCCGCGGGCGGCGGCGCTTTTCGTCGCACTTTGGCGGGGGCGCTGGTCGCCGTCCGGCGTGGGCGCGTAAGCGTGATGCCGGCCCCGCCACGCCGCGGAGCCTGATTGCCGGGGCGATTTTCGCGTGAGGCAAGCGCGTGAGGCCGCCACCCACCCGCCTTCGAGCGCCGGCACCCGCTTGCCGGCCGCATCCTCATCCCTGTCCGGAACGCGCGATCGTCACCGCGATTTCACTCCCGATCGCGCCCCTTTGCCTTGGCAACGCCCGAGTGCGCACCTAAATTAACGGCAAGACGGTGCGGGAGGTGTCGCCGCCACGGGTGTCCTATGGGATATTCATTCCCTAAGGGTAGCTTGAGCGAAGCAGAGCTTTCGGCTGTCCCCACGAGGGTTCAATGAACGCCAACCTACGAAATTTCGCCCTTTGGGTGATCATCGTTCTGCTGCTGCTCGCTCTGTTCTCCCTGTTCCAGAGCCCGGGCCAGCGCACCAGCGCGAACGACATCTCCTTCTCGCAACTGCTCTCGGACGTGGATCTCGGCCGCGTGCGCGACGTGGTGATCGAGGGGCCGAACATCTCCGGCACCTTCACCGACGGCCGCCAGTTCCAGACCTATGCGCCGAGCGACCCCTCGCTGGTGCAGCGGCTGTATGGCAAGGGCGTGCAGATCACGGCCCGTCCCCCGTCGGACAACGTGCCGTGGTTCGTGAGCCTTCTGGTGTCGTGGCTGCCCTTCATCGCCCTTATCGGCGTGTGGATCTTCCTGTCGCGCCAGATGCAGGGCGCCGGCGGCAAGGCCATGGGTTTCGGCAAGAGCCGCGCCAAGCTGCTCACCGAGGCGCATGGCCGCGTGACCTTCGAGGACGTGGCGGGCATCGACGAGGCCAAGAGCGACCTCACCGAGATCGTGGAATTCCTGCGTGATCCGCAGAAGTTCCAGCGGCTTGGCGGGCGCATCCCGCGCGGCGTGCTGCTGGTGGGCCCTCCCGGCACCGGTAAGACGCTGCTGGCCCGCGCCATTGCGGGTGAGGCCAACGTGCCGTTCTTCACCATTTCCGGCTCGGACTTCGTGGAAATGTTCGTGGGCGTGGGCGCCAGCCGCGTGCGCGACATGTTCGAGCAGGCCAAGAAGAACGCCCCGTGCATCATCTTCATCGACGAGATCGACGCGGTGGGTCGCCACCGTGGCGCCGGCCTCGGCGGCGGCAATGACGAGCGCGAGCAGACCCTCAACCAGCTGCTGGTGGAGATGGACGGCTTCGAGGCGAATGAGGGCATCATCCTCATCGCCGCCACCAACCGTCCGGACGTGCTCGACCCGGCGCTGCTCCGTCCCGGCCGCTTCGACCGTCAGGTCATCGTGCCGAACCCGGACGTGGTGGGCCGCGAGCAGATCCTGAAGGTGCATGCCCGCAAGATCCCGGTGGCGCCCGACGTGAACCTGAAGGTGATCGCCCGCGGCACCCCCGGCTTCTCCGGCGCGGACCTCGCCAACCTCTGCAATGAGGCGGCGCTGATGGCGGCCCGGCGCAACAAGCGCATGGTCACCATGCAGGAGTTCGAGGACGCCAAGGACAAGGTGATGATGGGCGCCGAGCGCCGCTCGCTGGTGATGACGGAAGAGGAGAAGATGCTCACCGCCTATCACGAAGGCGGGCATGCCATCGTCGCCCTCAACGTTCCGGCCACCGACCCGGTGCACAAGGCCACCATCATTCCCCGTGGCCGCGCGCTGGGCATGGTGATGCAGCTGCCGGAGCGCGACAAGCTCTCCATGAGCTACGAGCAGATGACCTCCCGCCTTGCCATCATGATGGGCGGGCGCGTGTCGGAAGAGCTGATCTTCGGGCACGACAAGGTCACCTCCGGCGCGGCTTCCGACATCGAGCAGGCCACCCGCCTCGCCCGCATGATGGTGACGCGCTGGGGCTTCTCCGCGGATCTCGGCACCGTGGCCTATGGCGACAACCAGGATGAGGTTTTCCTGGGCATGTCGGTGTCGCGTCAGCAGAACGTGTCCGAGGCCACCGCCCAGACCATCGACCGGGAGGTGCGCCGCCTGGTTGACGAGGGCTATGCGGAGGCGACGCGCATCCTGACCGAAAAGAAGCAGGACCTCGAAACCCTGGCCAAGGGGCTGCTCGAATACGAGACCCTTTCGGGCGATGAGATCGTGGACCTGCTGAACGGCAAGGAGCCCAACCGCGAGAGCGTGATCGAGCCGGCCAATCCGCGCGGCTCGGCCATTCCCACGCCGAAGAACCGGCCGCGCCCCGGCGGTGCCGGCGGCTCCATCGAGCCCCAGCCCCAGGCCTGAGGCTGCCTCCCACCGCCGCCCTTTGAGGGCCGTTGGGAGAGGGAATAAAAGGGGCCGGCGAGCAGCTGCTCTCCGGCCCCTTTTCTTTGTCGCCGCTGTCGCCGCTGTCGCCGCTGTCGCCGCTGTCGCCGCTGTCGCCGCTGATCCTGCGCCTGGTGGTGCGAGCGGCGGGCCTTCGGGCGCGGAAGGCAGGAGATGGCCTCAAGCGCCCTTGGGGCGCGAGCTCGTCCCGCTGCGGCCGTTGGTCAATCGACACTCCGTACCCGCGAGGAGGCGTATTCCGGGCCCAGCTGTTTCCTATGCCGCGCCCCTTTCTTGCTCGCGTGGGAGAGCTGGGGAGGGGCGATATGTCCGGGACGGGGCACGGCTGGCGGCGCGGCGGAAGGGCGATGTGCACGGAAAATAAGCCCGCCCTGAACGCTCATCTTCTGCCCCACCGAGGGGGCCGGTCTCCCCGCCTCACCCTCGTCCGCAAGCTCAGGACGGAACGGGCCCTATGCCGGATCGGGTTCTTGAGTGTCCGTCGAGCCCGACCGCTGGCCCCCGGCGCGGAGGCTCTGCCGGGAAAATTCTTCATGGATTTTGTGTCCCTGAATTTGGGGCGGCGAACCCATGGCCCGCGCGGATGGAAGAATGGCCAAAGGCGCAACAGTGCGGCTCCTCGCCAGGGGCAGTGCCGATGCCGGCCGGAAAGGGCCCCTTCCGGCCGTGGATCCCGGTTCCGGCTCCTCGTCCAGAGGCGAGCCTTCGCGCCTGTGATTGGCGGGTTGCCGCGCGCCCCCTGGCGCATCAAGCTCTGCATCCAGCGCTATGGGATGGTGGGCCGGCCCGGCTGGCCGGGTGCGGCGGGAGGGGAGCGTCATGGAGGCAGGGCAGGCGGCCGGCGAACAGGAGATCACCCTGCGCCCTCTCGAACGGGACGATGCCGAGGGCCTTGCGCTGCTTCTCGCGCGCTATGGGGATGCGCTACGCCATGCCCGCGAGCCCAGCGCGCCCGATGTGGCCGCCGCAGCGCGCCTGCTGGCGGATCCGGTCGCTGAAATCCTGGGGGCGTTCGTCCATGGCCAGCCGGTGGCGTTCGCCGTGTTCTTCGATCTGCCGGAGGCCATTTCCGGACAGCGGGCCGGGCAGCTGGACGACCTCTTTGTGATGCCCGAAATGCGTGGCCGGCGGCTGGCGGAGCAGCTGATTCAGTCGGTGGCGGCCGAAGGGCTGGCGCGCGGCTGGGTGCAATTGCGCTGGCTCGCGCCGCAGGACAATGACGGCGCCCGCCGCGCTTACGAACGCTTCGCCGAGGCTGCGCCGTGGGCGAGCTATGTGCTGTGGTTGGGCGACGGCGCCCGCTGGTGAGGGCGGCGCGCCGATGCCCGCGGGATGCGCTCCGCCAATGCGTCCCGCCACGAGGCGGCGGCGATTCGCGCGGCCATTCCCTTTGCTGGAGGGGAAGAGCCGGGGGCGGCTTCGGTTCGCCGGGCGGCTTTCAGGCCAGCATTTTCCTCCTGGCATTCGGGCGCTTGGCCCTCGGCGCGTTCGCCGGCAGGGAGGGGCGGCTTGTCCCCCCAGCCGGGTTCCGTTACCAATCCGTTAAGGCTTGGCCGTTGTTCCGTTCGTTCATCTCCTGCCGAGGGTGCCTGTCCTGTCCGATCTCGTCCGCCGGGGAAAGCTTGGTGCCGCGCTACCTGGCGCCGGACCTGAAATCGGGCGCCCCGATCCCGGCGCGCGGTTGCGTGGCCTCGCTCACCGGTTCGCCCGCCAGTCGGTGCTGTTCGGCGCCGCGGGCTTTCTTGCGGGCTGCGCGCCGGCGGGGGCGCCATCCCTTCCGTTCTTTGGGGCCTATTTCCCCTCATGGCTCGCTTGCGCGCTCGCGGGAATATTGGGCGCCGTGCTGGTGCGCCTTGTGTTCGTGCGCCTTGGGGTTGATGACGCATTGCCCTTCCGCCTGCCCATCTATGTGAGCATCGCCGCCGGCCTCGGCTTCCTGGTGTCCCTCCTGGGCTTCGGACGATAGCCATGGATGAGGACGTGAAACCCCATTCGCGCCGCCTGGGCATCATCGTCAGCCTGGTCGCGGTTGCGGCCGCGGTGGTGTTCGGCTGGCGCTACTTCCGCAATGCGGAGTTGAACCCGCTGTCCCAGGATGCGGTGATCACCGCCGATGCCGCGAACATCGCCGCCGCCGTCCCTGGCCGCATCGAGAGGTTCGGGGTGAAGGAGAATGGCGCGGTGCGCAAGGGTGAGCTGCTGTTCGCCCTCGATCCCATTTCCTACCGCCTGCAGAAGGAGCAGGCGGCGGCCGACCTGAAGATGGCGGAAGCTGCCCTTGCCGATCGCCAGCGCGCGGTGGAGGCGGAGCGTTCCAACGCCATCATCGCGCGCGAGCAGGTGATGCGGGCCCGCTCCAACCTCGACCTCGCCACCCAGACCCTGGCGCGGCTCGAGGCATTGCGGCCCAAGGGCTATGTGAGCGCACAGCAGGTGGACGACGCGGCCACCGCCAAGCGCGACGCCGAGATCAGCCTGAAGCAGGCGCTGCACCAGCAGGCGGCGGCCGATGCCCTGGTGAGCGACGTGGCCGCCGCGACCGCTTTGGTGGAGGCGCGCCGCGCGGCCCTCGCCTTGGCCGAGCGGGCGCTGGCCAATACGCAGGTGCATGCGCCGTTCGATGGCAAGGTCGTGGGCCTTGCGGTCGCGGCCGGTGAGTTCGTGCTGCCGGGGCAATCCGTGTTCACGCTCATCGATACGGGGGCGTGGTTCGTCTCCGCCGGCTTCCTGGAAACGGAGCTGCCGGGCATCGCGGTGGGCGATTGCGCCACCGTCTATGCGCTGGCTGATCGCACCCGGGCCATTCGCGGGCGGGTGGAGGGCATCGGCTGGGGCGTGGCCTCCGAGGAGCTCATCAACCTGCCGCGCAAGATGCCTATTGTGCCTAAGACCCTGGACTGGGTGCGCGTGGCGCAGCGTTTTCCGGTGCGTATCCGCCTCATGGAGCCACCGGACGAGCTGATGCGCGTCGGCGCCTCGGCCACCGCGACCGTGCATCATGGCGGCGGCTGTTGAATCCCCCTGGCGGGGTGTCGCCCGCCAGGCCTGGCGCGATCTCCAGCCTTTCCCAGGCCGCTTCGCCCTGACCTGGCGGGTGGCGCTGCTGTGCGCCATCGTGGCCGGCATCGCCATGGTCTACAAGGTGCCGGAAGCCGCCATCGGCTGCTATCTGGTCATCTTCCTGGCGCGGCCCAGCGGGGCGGAATGCGTGGGGCAGGCCATCGGCCTCATCGGCCTTGCCAGCGTCGTGGTGCTGGCCATGGCGCCGGTCATCCAGCTCACAGCCGATTTTCCGCTGTTGCGCATCGTGGTCATCGCCCTCACCTCATTCGGCTTCGTGTATCTGGGCGCGGCCTCCCAGCTGGGGGAAACGGGCTCCATCATCGCGCTGGTCATCGGCTTCGTGCTCACCTTGGTGGACCAGCTCCCGGTGGGCGAGGTGGCGACGCGGGGCCTGCTCTATGCGTGGCAGATGGCCGTCATGCCCATGGTGGCGATGATCGCGTTCTATCTGGTGCTCGGCAGCTCGCCCCATCGCCTGCTGCGGGAGCTGGTGGCGCGCCGGCTCGTGGCCGCCGCCGGGGCTCTGGAGCGGCGGGAGCCGGAGCGTCTTGATGATGAGTTGGCGGAGGGCCTCGCCGATGCCGACCAGCAGGTGATGCTTGCGCGCCTGTTCCACACTGCGCCGGCGGCCCGTGTGGCGTGGCTCGCCGGCGCGGCTGCCAGCAGCTATCGCCTGCTGCTGGCGGTGGCGGCGCTGCCAGCCGACCTTGCCGCGGAGGCGCGGGCGGGGCTCGCCGAGAGCTGCCGCGCCGCGGCCGCCGCCATTTCCGCTGGTCGCCGCCCGGCCGCCGCGGATGAGCCTGAGGCGGTGGAGGCCGATGCCTCGCCCGCCGGCACGGCGCGGCGCCTGCTCGCCGGGTTCTCGCAGCCAAATGGGGGGACGGACGCGGTGGCCGCCAAGCCGCCTTTCCTGGCGCCGGATGCCTTCACCAATCCCGATTACCAGCGCTACGCCCTGAAGACGACGGCCGCCGCCATTTCCTGCTACATCATCTATTCGCTGATCAACTGGCAGGGCATCCACACGGCCATGATCACCTGCTACGTGGCGGCGCTGGGCACCACGGGGGAGACCGTGCACAAGCTGGCCCTGCGCATTTGCGGCTGCCTGGTGGGGGCGGGGCTGGGGTTCGCCTCCATCCTGTTCGTCATTCCCCATCTGTCGTCGGTGGGCGGGCTGATGGCGCTGGTGTTCGCGGGGGTGCTGGTTGGCGCCTGGGTGTCCACCGGCAATGAGCGGATTTCCTATGCCGGGGTGCAGGTGGGGCTCGCTTTCCTGCTCACCATCCTCAGCGGCTTCGCGCCGAGCCTGGACATGGATTCCGGGCGCGACCGGGTGGTTGGCATCCTGTTGGGAAATCTGGTGGTCTATGTGATCTTCACCGGCATCTGGCCGAAGAGCGCGGTGGTGGATGCGCGCGAGCATCTGGCGCAGGCCCTGCGCGGCCTGTCGCGCCTCGCCGCCATGCCGCCAGCCGCCCGCCGGATCGCCACGAACGACGCGGCCCTGGTCGAGACCGAGGTGGATAAGGCCTTCAGCCAGCTCCGCCTTCTGCCGTTCGAGCCGCGCTCGGAGCGCCCTTCGGCGGCGCTGCAGATGCGGATGCGGGGGCTGGTGCGCGAGATCAAGGCCATGCTGCCGCCGCTGCTGTTCGCATCGGAGCTGGAGGAGGGGGTGTCGCGGCGTCTGGATCAGCTAGCCGCCCGGGTCGCCCCCGGCGGCGGGGCGGAGCGCGGCGACGATGACACCGGCGCGGCGATGCGGGCCGAGACCGCGGAGCCGGGCGGGCCGATGCCGCATCTTGCGCAGATCGAACGGCTGGTGGCGGGGTGATGGCAATGGCGCGATCCGAGGCGCGGCCGTTACGGCGCCCGACGATGGGGAAGGACCCGCGAGTGGGCATCGGCGGATGCGCCGCGACCCCGCTCGGGGGCGCAGCGCGCGAGCGCGGCTGGGCGCCGCTCTGGCGCCAGGGCGAGCGGTTTCGGGCGAAGTGGATGCAGGTTTGCGTGAAGATGCCGCGCCAACTCAAAGCGCTCGGGCGCCTGCTGAGGGCGGGGGCGATGGCGGTTTCGTGCCTGGCGCTCGGGGCCTGCGCGCTGAGCGCGCTCGACAGCGCGCCGCAGTCCCCCTCCGAGCCCTGGACCCCACCGGGGGAGGCCTCGGCCGGGCCGGCGCCGGCCGGCGATGTCAACGCGGCTACAAATGGCGCGGCGCCTTCCGCTCCGCCGGTGCGCGACTTCTCGGTGCGGCCAGACCCGCAGGTGGGCGAGGTGAAGGCCACGCCGGACATTCCGCGCGACAGGACGCTGAGCCTGCCGGAGCTGATCGATATCGCCCAGAACCAGAACCCGCAGACGCGGGTGGCCTGGCAGCAGGCGCGGCAGGCGGCGCTCGCGACCGGCATGGTGGAAGCGACCTTCCTGCCTTACATCTCGGCCAATGTGATCGGCGGCTACCAGAAGTTTTCGGCGCCCCTGCCGGTGACCATCGGCGGCGTGAACGAGGCCAGCACCAAGATTAACGGCATCTCCCCGCAGATCGCCCTGCAGTGGCTGGTGTTTGACTTCGGCCAGCGCAACGCCCTGGCTGATGCCGCCCGCCACAATGCCGATGCCACCAACGTGCTGTTCAACGGGCTGCATCAGAAGATCATCTTCGATGTGACCCGCAATTACTTCCTCTATGGCGCCGCCCGCAGCCGCGTGGGGCTGGCCGAACAGAATCTCGCCAACAGCCGCAAGATCGAGGATGCGGCCAATGAGCGGATGGCGAAGGGGCTCGGCACCACGGTGGAGGTGGCCCAGGCCCGCCAGCAGGTGGCCCAGGCCCGCTTCGGCCTGGTGCAGGCGCAGGGGGGCGAGCGCGATGCCTATCAGGCGCTGCTCGCCGCCATGGGCGTTTCCCCCATGACGGAGCTGAAGGTGCGGGCTGCGAGCGGGCGGCGCCTGCCGGAGAGCGTTGATGCGCCCACGGAGAAGATGATCTCCGCCGCGCTCGCCCAGCGGCCGGACGTGCTGGCGGCCTTTTCCGCCATGAAGGCGACGCGCTCGGGCATCACGGCGGCCGAGGCGGCCTTCATGCCCAAGGTGTTCCTGGGCGCGGTGGCGGCCACCGGCAACACCAACCTCAGCGCCACAGGCCTGCCCACCATCGGCCAGCAATCCGCCGCCTCAGGCGTGATGCTGGGCGCCACGGTGCCGCTTTATGATGGCGGGCTGCGCGCGGCGCAGCTCAAGAACGCGGAATCCCTCGCCGACGCCACCGAGGCCACCTACCAGAAGGCCAAGGACGCCGCCGCGCGTGAGATTGTGGTGAGCGCCAACACCCTGCGCTCGGCGCTCGCCTCCTACCGCGCCGCCACCGCGCTGGCGGATGCGGCCGCGGTGACCTACGACGCCGCTCTCGATGCCTATCGCACGGGGGTCGGCAACATCACTGTGGCGACGGCCGCCGATAGCGGCCTGCTGACGGCCCGGCAGGCCCAGGCCGATGCCCATGCCGCCTCCCTGGTCGCTGCCGCGAACCTTGCCTTCGTGCTCGGCGCCATGACCTCGCGCGAGGTGCCGTCAACCCTGGTGGGGCCGTGAGCGCCCCCCGGCGGCGCCCGTCCGCGCGCGGGCGCGTGGGGAGGCGTCATGCCCGCTGATTCCGCGCCGCGCCGTCGCGGTCGCCGCAACCTGTTATTTGCGCTGCTGCGGATCGCGTTCCGGATCCTCGTCGGCATCATCATCATCGTCGATGAGATCGTGCGGCCGCTCTACCAGCCGCTGGTGCGGCGCCTCGCGGCGCTGGGGCTGGTGCGCCGGTTCGAGCATTGGGTGTCGCGCCTGCCGCCGCTGGCGGTGCTGGTGCTGATCGGCGTACCCTATGCGGTGGTGGAGCCGGTCAAGTTCCTGGCCATGCTGCATATCGCCAACGGCCATGTGCGCACGGGCACCCTGGTGCTGCTGCTGGCCCATCTGGTGAGCTTCGTGCTCATCGAGCGCGTCTATTCGGCCGGTCGCGCCCAGCTGATGACACTGCCGGCCGCCGCCTGGGTCATCACCACGACCGGGATGGTGCGCGACCGGCTCTATGCCTCGCTGCGCATCGCCGAGCTGAAGGCGCGGGCCCGGGTGATCTGGCGCTGGGTGCGCCGCCACCTGCATTGATCGCGATCCGCTGATCCTGCCAACGCCCCGATCTGACGACCCGTAGGAGAGCATCGCGCCGGCGGGGCCGCGCGCGCGTTTGCCCCAGCCTTTGGCGGGTGTGGCCCGCCGCTGGCGCCGCCGCGACGGGTGGATTGCACGCTGTTCTGCATTGCTGCCTTCCTGGGCGCCAGTTTGCATAAAATTGGAGCAATTCAAGCTGCCCGCAGCTGCGCCAGCGCGGCTCAAGGCGCGCATGGAGGGCGATGGCGCTCCGCGTTTGGAGACAATTTGCATGCTTGCCGGGCGACGGTGCCGTGAGCGCAGGCAGCGGAAGTAAACCCCCGTCACCGCGCCACCTTCGGCCCTCGGAGCCCGCCGTTACGTCGGCTGTCGCAGCGTCATTCGCGGCCGGTCTCAAACCCTTTCGCTTGATTCATGTCAATCGTTGGCATGCCCCCTGCATATTGAGATGCGAAGCATGCTTCGTAATTGAGCGGTCACGGATCGCTCGCCGACGACGGAGAATTTTATGGTTAAGTCAGTGGGTTACGACATCCTTCTGAAGGGTGGGCGGGTGATCTGCCCGGCTTCGGGGCGTGATGGCGTGTTCGATGTGGCTGTGCGCGACGGACGGGTCGCCGCCATTGAGGAGACCATTCTTCCGGCGAGCGCCAACACCGTGATCGACGTCTCGGGCAAGCTGGTGCTGCCGGGCATGATCGATACCCACGGTCACTGCTACCAGTATGTGAGCGGCCGCTTCGGGCTGGATCCGGACATGGTGGGCGTGCACTCCGCCGTCACTTCGGTGGTGGATCAGGGCGGCGCCTCCTGCATGACCTTGCCGGGCTTCCGCAAGTTCATGGTGGAGCCGAAGAAGACCCGCGTTTATTCCTTCCTCTCCGCCTATCTCGTCGGTGGCCTGGAAGGCCATTACTATCCGAACCTCTACAGCCCTGAATGCGTGGATGTGGACGCCACCGTACGGGCCGCCATCGCGAACCGCGACCTGGTGCGCGGCATCAAGGGGCATGCGGAAATCGGCGGCTTCGCCCGCTGGGGCATCAAGGTGATGGAAATGGCGGTGGAGATCGCCCGCCGCGCCGAGATCCCGCTCTATGTCCATTTTGGCGCCCTGTGGGGCCTGCCGGCGAGCGGCACCAATGGCGAGGATGCGGACACCATCCTGGACCGGGTCATTCCGCTCCTGAAGGAGGGCGACATCCTGGCCCATCCGTTCACGCGCAATCCGGGCGGCTTCGTGAACCGCGACGGCAAGGTGCACGACGTGATCAAGGCGGCCCTCGATCGCGGCCTGAAGATCGATGTGGGCCACGGCAGCCACTTCTCCTACCGCATCGCCAGGAAGGCCATCGCGGCCGGCGTGGTGCCCCACACGCTGGGCGCCGACATGCACGGCTACAACACCTATGTGCCGGCCCCTCCCGGCACCCCCGCCGAGCATCCCGACGACGAGAATCATCCCTTCAAGGGCCAGGCCCGCTTCAGCCTCACTCAGGCGATGAGCTCGATGATGGCCCTGGGCCTGCCGCTGGAGCAGGTGGTGCCCATGGTCACCGCCAACCCTGCCGCCATGCTCGGCCTTTCGGATCGTCTCGGCGCCCTGAAGGTGGGCTATGCGGCGGACATCTCGGTGCTCGACGACAATCGCGGCAGCTTCCTGCTGCGCGACAACGAGGACACCAAGGTGGTCACCGATCGCCTGCTGACGCCGGCCTTCTGCCTGCGCAATGGCGAGCGCTTCGACGCTGATGCGCCGATCCTGCCGGAAGTGGTGGCGGCGTGAGCGCGCCCGCCACGCAGAAGGCTCCGCAAGAGGTCTGGGACACCCTGTCCCAGACCGAGCGGGATGCCGCCTACAACAACAATGCCGCGGTGGCCGACAGCGCGGACTGGGTCGCCGCGCGCGATGTGGCGGCGGCCGCCTATCGCGCCGCACGTCCGGAGGGGCTCGACATCGCCTATGGCCCCGGCGGGCGCCAGAAGCTGGACCTGTTCTCCGGCGCGGCCGGTGCCCCCACTCTCGTGTTCCTCCATGGCGGCTACTGGCAGCGCAATTCGCGCGAGGTGTTCGCCCATTATGCGCAAGGGCTCGCCGCTCACGGCTGGTCGGTGGTGCTGCCCAGCTATTCGCTGGCGCCTGAGGCGCGGCTGGCCGACATCGTGGCCGAGATTGGCGCCGCGCTCGATTTCCTGGCGCGCGAGGGTGGGCGGCTGGGTGTCACCGGGCCGGTGGTGCTCTCCGGCTGGTCGGCCGGCGCGCAACTGGCGGTGATGCAGCTCGGCCATCCGCTGGTGACGGCGGGCCTCGCCATTTCCGGCGTGTATGAGCTCGCCCCCATCCGCGACACCTTCCTGAATGGGGCGCTTCAGCTCTCGGACGAGGAGATTGCGACCCTTTCTCCGCTGCGCCTTCCGGTCTGCGGCAAGCATCTCGCCATCTCCTACGGCACGGCCGAGGTGCCCGCGCTGGTGCACGATTCCGAAGCCCTCGCCGCGCGCCGCGTGGCGGCCGGCGCGCCGGTTTCGGTGCTGCCCATCGCGGGGGCCAACCACTTCTCCATCCTCGAAGAGCTGCGCGACCCGGAAGGTCGCCTGACGCGCGCGGCCCTCGATCTCGTCAGCGGAAGGACGGCATGATGAAGGACGTCACCCAGCCGGGCGAGGGCGTGGGCGCGCGCCTGCCCCGCAAGGAAGACGACCGGCTGATGCGCGGGCGCGGCCAGTATATCGCTGACATCCGCTTGCCTGGCATGCAGGACGTGGCCTTCGTGCGCAGCCCGCTGGCCCATGCGCGCATCCGCGGCATTCACGTGCCGGAGGACCTGAAGGGCCGCGTCTTCACCGCCGCCGACCTCGACGGGGTGAAGAACATCCGCGCCGTGTCCGGCCTGCCCGGCTTCAAGGTGTCGGAACAGCCGGTTCTGGCCACCGACAAGGTGCGCCAGGTGGGTGAGCTCATCGCCATGTGCGTCGCCCCCACCCGCGCCGAGGCGGAGGACATGGCCGCTCGGGTGGAGCTGGACCTGGAGGAGCTGCCGGCCCTCCACGACATGCTGGAGGCGCGGAAGCCCGGCGCCGCTCTGGTGCACGAGCATTGGGGCGACAACGTCTTCCTCGAATCCCTGGTGAATGTGAACATCGAGGCCGCCTTCGACGCCCCGGTGAAGGTGACGCGCACCATTTCCACGGCCCGCCAGTGCATGGCGCCCATCGAGGGGCGCGGCACGGTGGTGCATCTCGACCATCGCATGGACCAGCTCGTGGTCTATACCGCGAGCCAGATGCCCCACATCGTGCGCTCGGGCCTCTCCGAATGCCTGGAGCTGGACGAAGGACAGATCCGCATCATCTCCCCCGATGTGGGCGGCGGCTTCGGCTACAAGGCCATTCTGCTGTCGGAGGATGTGTGCCTGGCCTGGCTGGCGCGCAAGCTCGGCGCCCCGGTGCGCTGGCTGGAGGATCGCCGCGAGCACCTGACGGCCAACGCCAATTGCCGCGAGCACCATTACGAGCTGACCCTCTATGCCGAGCGCGATGGCACGCTGCGCGGCATCGATTGCGAGGCCACCGTCGATAGCGGCGCCTATTCGGCCTATCCCTTCTCCGCGTGCCTGGAAGCCGCGCAGGTGGCCTCCATCCTGCCGGGGCCCTATGATTTCCCCTCCTATCGCTGCCGCACCTGGTCGGTGGCCACCAACAAGTGCCCGATCCTGCCCTATCGCGGCGTCGCCCGCACCGGCGTGTGCTTCGCGCTGGAAGTGGCGCTGGATGCGCTCGCGGCGGAGCTGGGCCTGCCGCCGGAAGTGGTGCGCCTCAAGAATCTGGTGCGCCCGGAGCAGATGCCCTTCGACAACATCACCAAGAAGCACTTCGACAGCGGCGACTATCCGGAAGTCCTGAAGCGGGCGCTCATCGCCATCGACCCGGAAAAGGTGCGCGCGCGCCAGAAGGCGGGTGAGCCGGACGGCCGTCGCATCGGCCTCGGCCTGTCCATCTATTGCGAGCAGGGGGCGCACGGCACCTCGGTCTATTCCGGCTGGGGCATTCCCATGGTGCCGGGCCACGAGCAGGCCGGCGCGCGCCTCACCCCCGATGGCGGGCTCGAACTGCGGGTGGGCGTCCACTCCCACGGCCAGAGCCTGGAAACCACCTTGGCCCAGGTGGCCCACGAGATTCTCGGCATTCCGGTCGCCCGCACCCGCGTGTTCTATGGCGACACGGCCATGACGCCCTATTCCACCGGCAGCTGGGGCTCGCGGGTGATGGTGATGGCCGGCGGCGCGGTGGCCACCGCCTGCACGGAGCTGTCCGAGCGCATCCGCCGCATCGGCGCCCACATGCTGCAGGCGGACCTCGCGGATGTGCGGTTCGAGAACGGGCGCGTCATCGGCCCCCATGGCGATGTGGGCGTGAACGAGATCGCTCACACCTGGTATCGCCGGCCCCAGGACCTGCCCGCCGACGTGGATGGCGGCGGCCTGGAGGTGACTTCCGGCTACAAGCCTCTGCGCGACAGCGGCACCTTCAGCTACGCCACCCACGCGGTGGTGGTGGCGGTGGATCCCGAGATCGGCGAGGTGGAGCTGCTCGACTATGTCATCGTGGAAGACGGCGGCGTGCTGGTGAACCCCATGGTGGTGGATGGCCAGATCCTGGGTGGCCTCGCCCAGGGCATCGGCACCGCCCTCTATGAGGAGATGGCGTTCGACAGCTCCGGCCAGCCGCTGGCCTCCACCTTGGCGGACTATCTGCTGCCCGGGGCGCCGGAAGTGCCGGCCCCCTTCATCGGCCACATGGAGACGCCTTCGCCCTACACCCGCTTCGGCGTGAAGGGCATCGGCGAGGGTGGGGCCATCGCCCCGCCTGCGGCCATCGCCAACGCGATCAATGACGCGCTGCGTCCCCTGGGCGTGGAGATGATGCGCTCGCCCGTCACCCCCCGGCGGATCGTCGAGCAGGTGCTTGCCGCCCGCGAGGCCGGCCTTGTCGAGAAGCAGGGCGCCTCGGCCAACAGGAGCGCCGCATGAAGCCCGCCCCGTTCGAGATCGCCCGTCCCCGTGAGATCGAGGCCGCCGTGGCCCTGCTGGCGGAGGGCGGAGACGGCGCCAAGGTGATGGCCGGTGGCCAGTCCTTTGGGCCCATGCTCAATCTGCGCCTCGCCCAGCCCTCTTTGGTGGTGGACATCACCGGCATCGCCGCGCTCAAGAGCGTGCGGGAGGAGGAGGGGGCTATCGTCTATGGCGCCCTCGTCACCCATGCGGACGTGGAGGATGGGCGCGCGCCGGATGTGGGCGCCCATGTGCTGAGCCGCGTGGCCGCGGGCATCGCCTATCGGGCGGTGCGCAATCGCGGCACCATGGGCGGCAGCCTCGCCCATGCCGACCCCGCCGCCGATTGGGTGAATGCCCTTTCCGCCCTCGGCGCGGATGTGGAGATCGCCGGCCCCTCCGGTCGCCGCTGGCTGGGGCTGGGGGATTTCCTCACCGGCGCCCTGTCCACGGCGCTCGGCGCGGGCGAGATGCTGGTGGCGGTGCGCGTGCCCAAGGTGCCGGCGAGCGCCCGTTTCGGCTACGCGAAGCACTGCCGCAAGGTGGGCGAGTTCGCCCACGCCACCGGCGCGCTGCTGGTCGACCCGCAGAAGGGCACGGCCCGCGCGCTGATGGGCGCCATCGACGCGCCCCCTCTCGTCATCGCCGATGCGCGGGAGCTGTTCGGCGGCCGCGTGGATGCGGGCTTCGCCGGCCGCTTCGATGCCACCGCCGCCGCCATCGCCCTGTTCGACGCGGGGGTGAGCGATCCGGTGGAGCGCCACATTCACGTCGAGGTGTTGCGGCGCGCGGTGCGGCAGGCCGATGGCCTCTTCTCCCCCCAGTCATCCCCCAGTTCCAGGAGCGCCGCATGAACGCCCCCTTGCGTGCATCCGGCACCACCCGGACCGTGGCCCTGACCCTCAACGGACGCGCCGTGGCGGCCGATGTGGAGCCGCGCACCAATCTCGCCGACTATGTGCGCGACGCGCTCGACGCCACCGGCACCCATATCGGCTGCGAGCATGGGGTGTGCGGCGCCTGCACCGTGCTGGTGGATGGAGAGCCGGCGCGCGCCTGCCTCTCCTTCGCCGCCACCTGCGCCGGCGCGCAGGTGACCACCATCGAGGGCCTCGACGACGACGAGGTGACGAGCGAGCTGCGCGCCGCCTTCAATCGCGAGCATGCCTTGCAATGCGGCTTCTGCACCCCGGGCATGCTGGTGTCGTCGCGCGACTTGGTGCTGCGCCTGGCCGAGCCCGATGAGACGCGCATCCGCTACGGCCTGGCCGGGAATTTGTGCCGCTGCACCGGCTATGCGGGCATCGTGAAGGCCGTGGCCTCGGTCATCGCCGACCGGCGCGCCCGTGGCATCGCGCCGGTGACCGAGGCGCGGGCCTTGGGCCCGGTGGGTGCGCGCTCGGGCGAGGCGGTGGCCACGGTGCCGCTGGTGGTGGAAAAGGCCGCGCCGCCGGCCGCCGCCACCATGACCATCTCCACCGATTTCAAGCCCGCCAACAGCTTCGAGCAGAGCTTTGAGCTCGCCTTCCCGCCCGAGCAGGTGTTCGCCTTCTTCGCGGACATTCGCGAGGTGGCGGCCTGCCTGCCCGGCGCGGTGGTGGAGGCCATGCCCGAGCCCGAGCGGGTCGAGGGCGGCATGAAGGTGAAGCTTGGTCCCATCTCCACCACCTTCCGCGGCACCGCGCGCGTGACCCGGGACGAGGCGACCCAGAGCGGCGTCATCCTGGGCGCGGGGGCTGACGGGCGCTCCTCCACCCAGGGCGAGATCCGCTACCGGGTGCTGGAGGGCGCGGCCCCCGGCACGGCGCGGGTGGACCTGACGGTGGGCTACACGCTGAAGGGCCCGCTGGCCCAGTTCGGCCGTCCGGGCCTCGTTCGGGAGGTGGCGGGCCGGCTGATCGCGGAGTTCGCCGCCCATCTCGAGGCCCGGCTGAAGGGCGCCCCGGCGCCCGCGGCCTCCAGCGGCGGCGTCAATCCGCTGCGCCTCCTGTTCTCGCTCCTCGCCCAGCGCCTGAAGGCGCTGATCGGCGGGTAGCGCCTTCGTTCCCCTTTTCCCAACCAAGTTCCTTTTTCCCAACCAAGTCCCTTTTGCCCCGAGAAACTGGAGTTCAAACATGCAGATGACCCGCAGGACCACGCTGGCCGCCATGGCCTTCGCGCTGATGTGCTCCACGGCCTTCGCCGCCGACGACACCATCAAGATTGGCGTGAACGAGCCGCTGACCGGCGCCTTCGCGGCTTCCGGCACCTATGTGACCAACGGCGCGAAGATCGCCGCCGACGAGATCAACGCCAAGGGCGGCGTGCTCGGCAAGAAGATTGAGCTGGTGATCGAGGACAACAAGAGCAACCCGACCGAGGCTGCCGCCGTGGCGGAAAAGCTCATCACCTCCGACAAGGTTCCGGTGATGATGGGCGCCTGGGGTTCCAGCCTGACGCTGGCCACCATGCCGAAGCTGGAAGAATACTCGGTGCCGATGCTGGTTGAGACCTCGTCCTCCGGTAAGATCACCACCCAGGGCAATCCCTATGTGTTCCGCATCGCCCCGCCGTCGGCGGTGGAGGCGGAGGCGTTCGGCCCCATCGCCGCCAAGCTCGGCATCAAGAAGGTGGACTTCCTGGTCATCAACAATGACTGGGGCCGGGGCGCTGCCGCCGACTTCTCCAAGCTGCTGAAGTCCAAGGGCGTCGAGGTGGGTCTCATGGAGACCATGGACCAGTCGTCCCAGGACATGAGCGCCCAGCTCGCCAAGCTGAAGGCTTCCGACGCCGACACCATCATGATCACCGCGGCGGTGGACCAGCTCACCCTGCTGTTCAAGCAGATGGCCGCTCTGGGCCTGAAGAAGCGCATCATCACCACCGGCGGCTCGCAGAACCCGGACCAGATCGTGGCCCAGGCCGGCGCCACCGCCAACGGCACGATGCATCTCGTCACCTTCGCTCCCTGGTGGCCCGAGAAGAGCCCCAACCCGCAGGCGGCCGAATACTTCATCAACGAGTGGAAGAAGCGCGGCTACGACTTCGCCGGCACCACCGAGAGCTTCCGCGGCTATGACGGCATCCGCACCATCGCGGCCGCCATCCAGGCCGGCGGCGCCACCGATCCGGCCTCCATCGTCAAGGGCTTCTGGAAGGTGGACCTGAAGGGTCTCAACGGTCCCATCAAGTTCGAGAAGGCCGGCCCGGCGGGCAAGGAGAGCGGGCAGAGCAAGCCCGAGGTCTATCTGATCGAGATTTCCGAAGGAAAGATCTCGCCCGTCAAGCTCTGAGCCATCGCCGCTTCCCGCTCCCCGCAAGGGAGGGGAACGGGGCGAGGGGCGGCTCCCATGCCAACTGCCTGGCAGCGGCGCCGCCCCCTCGCTCTCCTGCATTGCCCTTGCCGGCGCGGTTCAGCCGCCGCGCCGCGCTTGCCCCGAACGACCCTAGAACAGGCTCGGCAAGCACCGGTTCGCCGAACCTGTTCCAACTCACCGTGAGAGCACAAATCCGAACGCAGCACCGCGTCATGCTTCTGCTGGATTGGCTCTAAGGACAGGCCGGATGGACCAATTTCTACAACACATCGTCAACGCATCGGTGCTTGGCGGCACCTATGCGCTCCTCGGCATCGGCCTCACCTTGATCTTCGGCATCATGAACGTGGTGAATTTCACCCACGGGGCCATTTATACCTTCGGTGCCTACGCCATGTATCTGGCGGCGGTGGCGCTGGGGCTCAACTTCTTCGTGGCGCTGCCGGTGGCGGTGGTGGCGGGCCTCATCATGGGCGCGATCATCGAATTCGCGCTGCTGCGCCCGCTGCGCCGGTCCGACATCGACACCACCATGCTGGTGATGATCGGCACCGGCATCATCCTGCAATCGGGCACCCTGTGGATCTTCGGCGGCGTCGCCAAGGCCGTGCCCACGCCCTTTCCCACCGAGCCGCTGGTGATCGGGCCGGTCTCGCTCTCCTATGTGCGCCTGTTCGTGTTCTTCGCGGCGCTGGCGCTGATCGTGCTCACCTATTTCACCATCAACGGCACCAAGCTCGGCCGCGCCATGCGCGCCACCTTTCAGGATCATGACACGGCCGCGCTCATGGGCGTGAACGTGTCCCTCATCTACACGGCCACCTTCGCCATCGGCTCGGCGCTGGCGGCGGCCGCGGGCGCGCTGCTGGGCCCGGTCTATGTGGTGTTTCCGCAGATGGGCGACCTGGCCGCGGTGAAGGCGTTCGCCATCGTCATCCTCGGCGGGCTGGGCTCCATTTCGGGCGCCACCATTGGCGGCTTCATCCTGGCCTTCGCGGAGGAGATCGGCGCCGGCTACATCTCTTCGGGCTATCGCGACGCCATGGGCTTTCTCATCATCATCGCGGTGCTGCTGGTGAAGCCCACCGGCCTGTTCGCCCGCGCGGAGCGGATCGGATGACCAAGCTTCTCGCCCCCCTTTTCCTGGTGGCGGCGGCGCTGCTGCCGCTGGTCCTTAAGGATCCCTATCTGCTCAACGCCCTCATCATCACGGGCATCTTCACCATCTGCGCCATGAGCCTCAATCTGCTCCTGGGCTTTACCGGCCAGCTGAGCCTGGGGCACGTCGCCTTCTTCGGCATCGGCGCCTATGTGAGCGCGCTCACGGCGCTTGGGTTCGATGTGGGCCTGCCGTTCGGCCTCCGGGTGACCTATGAGGGCGGGGACCCCATCGTGGGCTTCCTGCTCGCGATCGTCATCACGGGGCTCACCGGCTTTCTCATCGGTCGGCTGTCGTTCCGGGTGCGCGGGGCGTATTTCGTCATCGTCACCATCTCGTTCGCCGAAGTGGTGCGGCTGGTGGCGCTGAACTGGGTGGAGCTGACCCAGGGGCCCCTGGCGCTCACGTCCATTCCCAACATGACGCTGCCGCTGCCCGGCCTCGGCGAGCTTACGCTGCGCTCGAAGGTGGAGAACTATTATCTGGTGCTGGTGGTGGCGGCGCTGAGCTATCTCGTGGTCGGCGGCCTCGTGGCCTCGCGCTTCGGCCGGGCCATGCGCGGGCTGAAGGAGAACGAGTCCCTGGCGCTGTCGCTCGGCATCAATGCCACGCGCACGCTCACCATCGCGGCCACCATCTCGGCGGCCATGGCGGGGGCGGCCGGCAGCCTCTATGCCCACTACATCCGCATCATCGATCCCGACGTGTTCCTGTTCTCCTACACGGTCACAATGGTCATCATGGTGGTGGCGGGCGGCAAGGGCACGCTGGCGGGGCCGCTGGTGGGCGGGCTGATCTTCGGCCTGCTGCCGGTGGCGCTGCGCCCGGTGATGGCGCCTGAGGCGCAGTGGATCGTCTATGGCGCCATCCTCATCGCCATCCTGTTCGTGATGCCCAAGGGCATCGTCCCGGCCCTCGAGACCCTGACGCGCCGCAAGGCGCCCAAGGCGGCGCCGGGCAAGCCCCTCGAAGCGGGAGCCCGCCCATGAGCACCATCCTCAATGTGGAGCATGTGGGCATGCGCTTCGGCGGGCTCACGGCCATCTCGGACCTGCATTTCGATGTGCACGAAGGCGAGATCCTGAGCCTTATCGGACCCAATGGCGCCGGCAAGACCACGGCCTTCAACATCATGTCGGGCTTCTTGAAGCCCACCCAGGGCCGGGTGGTGTTCCGCGGCCGCGATCTCGCCAAGACGCGGCCCAATGAGATCACCCGCCTGGGCCTTGCCCGCACCTTCCAGCGCACCAGCGTGTTCGCCGACGACACGGTGCTCGACAATGTGCTGATCGGCCTGCACCGCTTCGGCAGCCCGGGCCTCCTGGACCGCCTTCTGCCCACCCCCGGCGCCCGCGCCGCGGAGAAGGCGGCCCGGGCCCGGGCGGAGGAGATCATCGATCTCGTCGGCCTGTCCCATCGGGCGCAGGAGCTGGCCGGCTCGCTGTCCTATGGCGAGCAACGGCTGGTGGGCTTCGCTTTGGCGCTGGCCACCGAGCCGCGCATGCTGCTGCTGGACGAGCCGGTTTCCGGCATGAACGCGTCCGAGACCCAGGGCTTTGTGCGTCTCATCCGCAAGGTGCGGGGGGAGGGGGTCTCCATCCTCCTCGTGGAGCACGACATGCCCATGGTGATGGAGGTTTCGGACCGCATCGTGTGCCTCAATTACGGCCGCCTCATCGCCGAGGGCTCGCCGGCCGAGATCCGCAACAATCCGGCGGTGATCGAGGCCTATCTCGGCAAGAGCGCGGCGCGGCTGGAAGAGAAGGAGGCGGCCCATGCTTGAGATTTCCGATCTCGTCTGCGGCTACGGCCAGGTGACGGCCCTTCGGGGCATTTCGATCAAGGTCGAGCGGGGCCAGCTGGTGGCCCTGGTGGGGGCGAACGGGGCGGGCAAGTCCACCACGCTGCGCACCATTTCCGGCCTCGTTCCGGCCCGCTCCGGCACCATCCGCCTCGATGGCGAGGACGTGACCCGCGCCGGCCCGCAGAAGATGCTGCGCATGGGGGTTGCCCATTGTCCGGAAGGCCGGCGGGTGTTCCCGCACATGAGCGTGGCCGACAACCTCGCCATGGGGGCCTATCTGCGCAGCGGCGATTCCAGCCTGCGCGAGGACTATGAGCGCATCTATGAGAGCTTCCCGCGCCTTGCGGAGCGGCGCCACCAGATGGCCGGCACCCTTTCCGGCGGCGAGCAGCAGATGCTGGCCATCGGCCGGGCCCTCATGTCCCGCCCGCGCCTGGTGCTGTTCGACGAGCCGTCCCTCGGCCTCGCGCCGAACATCGTGGAGCAGATGTTCTCCATCATCGGCGGCATCCGCGATGCGGGCACCACGGTGCTGCTGGTGGAGCAGAACGCCTTCGCGGCGCTGGAGCTGTGCGATTACGCCTACCTGCTGGAAGCCGGCAGCATCGTGATGGCGGGGCAGGGCGCCGAGCTCATCGGCGATCCCCACGTGCGGGCGGCCTATCTCGGCGGGTGACGGCCACGGCCGGGCGGCGCTGGAGCGGAACCAGGGGCGGGAGCGATCCCGCCCTTTTTCGTGCCCGGCCCCCGGCGCAAAAAAAAGCCGGCACCCGAGGGCGCCGGCCAGTCATGGGGGGGTGATGAACGCGGAAGAGGGGTGTCAGGATGGCAGCCTTTGGGCCGCCTCGCGGATGGCCCGCAGAACCTTGTGCTGGAGGGCGAGAAAGTCCTCGCTCTCCACGATTTCCGGCGGGCGCGGGCGGGGCAGGTCCACCTGGAACGTCTCGCGCACGCGGCCCGGGCCGATGCCCATGACCACGATGCGGTCGGAGAGGTAGACCGCCTCCTCCACGTCGTGGGTCACGAACAGCACGGTCAATCTGTGCTTCTCCCACACCTCGATGAGCAGCTCCTGCATCTGCTGGCGGGTGAGGGCGTCGAGGGCGCCGAAGGGCTCGTCCATGAGCAGCATCTTCGGCCGGTAGGAGAGGGCGCGGGCGATGGCCACGCGCTGCTTCATGCCGCCGGAAAGCTCGCTGGGATAGGCATTGGCGAAGTGCTCCAGCTTCACGAGGGCAATGTGTTCTTCCGCCACGCGGCGGCGCTCGGCCGCCTCCATGCCGGCGGCCTGTAGGGCAAATTCGACGTTCTGCCGGGCGGTGAGCCAGGGCAGCAGCGTATAGGACTGGAACACCACGCCCCGGTCGAGCCCCGCCTCGAACACCGGCGCGCCGTCGATATGCACCGGGGAATAGTCCCCGGTGCCGCTCGTGGGATCATCGAAGGTCTCGAGCCCGGCGACGATGGACAGCAGGGTGCTCTTGCCGCAGCCGGAGGTGCCCACCAGGGAGACGAACTCGTTGGTGGCAAGGTCGAGATTGATGTCGCGCAGGATCTCGATCTGCTGCGCGCCGGCGCCGAAGCTCTTATTGAGATGGCGGATGGCCAGCTTTGGGGTGGCCATGGAGGTGGCGGGCGCGGTCATCGTCCCCTCGTGGTGTAGCGGAAGAGGTGGGTGGCGGCCGCCTTCATGAGCTGGTCGGTGAGAAGCCCGAGCACGCCCAGAAGCAGGATGTAGCCGAAGATGGTGTTGGTCTGGAAAAACCGTTGCGCCACCACGATGCGGTAGCCCAGGCCCGAGGTCGCGGCCACAAGCTCGGCCACAACCAGCCAGGTCCACGCCCAGCCGAGGCTGATGCGCAACGTGTCCCAGATGCCCGGCATGGCGCTGGGCAGGATGATGCGGCTGATGATCTTGCGGTCCGGCAGGCCCAGCGTGCGGCCGAGGCCGATGAAGTCCTTGGGCACCCGCTTCACCACGTCCATCACCAGCAGGACCTGCTGGAAGAAGGTGCCGATCCAGATGATGAGGAACTTCTGCGCGTCCCCGGTGCCCACCCACAGGATGGAGAGCGGCACGAAGGCCACCACCGGCATGTAGCGCACGAAATCCACCAGGGGCTCGATGGCCGCTTCCCAGGTGAAATAGCTGCCCACCAGCAGCCCCAGCGGGATCGCCATCACCGAGGCGATGAGGAAGCCCACCATGATGCGGTAGATGGAAATGCCCATGTCGTTCCAGAGCGTGCCGTCGGCGGCGAGCTTGCCGAGCTGGGCGATGACGCTCATGGGCGAGGGCAGGAAGATGGGGCGCACCACACCCGCCGCCGCCGCCGCGACCCAGCAGAGCGCGATGGCGCCGAACACCAGCACCGCGATGCCGGCGAAGCGCCCACGGCTGATGGGCGCCCGCAACCCTCCGCGCCGCCGCTTGCGACGGCGCGGACCGGGCCGGATGGACGGCGGTGCGGCATTCGGGGTCGGGTTCATGGCGGAATGGGCCAATGTCGCCTCACCTGTGTTGGGGCCGCGAAGGCCGCCGTCCAGGGCCGTCACGGGACGGCCTTCACGAAGTCGACGATGATGAAGTCACCTGCCGCCACCGGCTTGTCCAACAGGCCGGCCTTCTGCGAGGCATCGGCCACGTCGCCCAGGGTCTTGGTGGCGAAGGAGCCGGGCAGGGCGTCCTTGTTCTGGGTCATGGAGTAGAACACCACGCCGTCGAAGGCGGTCTTCAGCTCGTCCACGCTGGCGCCCACCGCCTTGGCGATGATGGCGCGGCCACCGGCGACGTCGGCGTTGTAGTCCTTCAGCGCGGCGTCCCAGGCCTTGAGCAGGGCGAGCACCTGGCCGGGCTTCTTCTTCAGGGTTTCCTCACGCACAACCAGCACGTCGGAGATGAGGCCGGGATTGACGCCGGCGGTGTAGAGCAGCTTCAGCTTGGGGTCCTGCTGCATGGCGGTGGACAGATAGGGCTCATAGGTCACCGCCACTGGCACCTGACCGGCGATGAGCGCGCCACCGGCATTGGCGGCGGGCATGGGCACCTGCTCGATGTCGGCGATGGAAAGGCCGTTGGCGGCCAGCGCGTACTGCAGCAGCACGTCGGAGGTGGCGCCCTGCTCGTAGGCCACCTTCTTGCCCTTCAGGTCCTTGATGGAGGTGATGTCGGGCCCGGCGAGGATGGCATCGGCGGTGGTGGAGACGTCGAGCAGGGCGACGATCTTGATGGGCAGGCCGGCCGCCTTCATGCTCAGCGCTGCATTGGTGGGCACCGCCGCCACGTCCAGCGCGCCGCTGGCGACCGCTGCGTTGATGTCCTTCTGCTCGACGAAGTTCTCGATCTTGACGTCGGTGAGGCCCTCTTTCTTGTAGAGGCCCTTTTCCGCCGCGATGTGCAGCGGGCCATAGCCGAGCCAGGGCTGCACGCCCACGGTGAGGGCACCCGCCTCGGGCTTGGCCGGGATCTCGGCGGCGCGCGCGGGCAGCGCGGCCAAGGCAACGAACGCCGCGAAGAGGGCGCTCTTCATGATCGGGGCAGTCATCATGCGCAACGGTCCTGTGTTGAGGCTGCGCTCGGGCAGCTGGGGAAAGGATTGAGGTCAGGGGTCAGAAAGAAAATTCGCGCTGGCCCATCTGGATGGTGATCCACTTCTGCTCGGTCAGCTCTTCCCAGGACGAGCGCCCGCCTTCGCGGCCGAAGCCGGAATTCTTCACGCCGCCGAACGGCACATGGGGCTCGTCGGAGATGGTGCAGTCGTTCACGTGCACCATTCCGGATTCCAGCCGCAAAGAGAGGTCGAACGCCTTCTGCAGGTCGTTGGTGATGACGGCAGCGGACAGGCCATAGGCGGTGTCGTTGGCCACCTTCAGCGCCTCCTCGGCGTCGGCCACGCGGATGATGGAGACCACGGGGCCGAAGCTCTCCTCGTGGTAGATCCGCATGTCTGCCGTGACGCCGGAGAGCACGGTGGGCTGGAAATAGCGGCCCTCATGGGTGCCGCCGGTGAGCACCTGGGCGCCCTTTTCCCTGGCATCGGCGAGCTGGGTGTCGATGAAGGCGCACTGGCTCTCGCGGATCAGCGGGCCGATGACCGAGGTGGTGTCGCGCGGGTGGCCCACCGGAACGGTCTTCGCCTTGGCCACGAAGCGCTCCACGAAGGCGTCGAAGATGGGGGCTTCCACGATCACCTTGGAATTGGCCATGCACACCTGGCCCTGGTGCAGGAACACGCCGAAGGCGGCCGCATTCACCGCATAGTCCAGGTCCGCGTCCTTCAGCACGATGAGCGGGCTCTTGCCGCCCATTTCCAGGCAGAACTTCTTGAGATGCTTGGCCGCTTCCACCGCCAGGTGGCGGCCCGTGCGGGTGGAGCCGGTGAAGGTGACGAGCTTCACCCGCGGGTCGGCCATCATGATGTCGCCCACCTCGGCGGGCACGCCCGGCACCACGTTCAGCACGCCGGCCGGCAGGCCCGCTTCCTCGAACAGATCGGCGATGAGAGCGCCGGAAATGGGCGTCTCCTCCGAGGGCTTCAGCACGAAGGTGTTGCCGGCCGCGAGCGCGAACGCGATCTTCTTCATGGAGAGCAGGAAGGGCGAATTGAACGGCGCGATGCCCGCCACCACGCCCAGTGGCCGGCGCACCGACATGGAGATCTGTCCCGGCTGGGTGACGGGCATGGTCTCGCCCATCACATGACGCACGTCGCCGGCGGCGCTGCGCAGGCAGTCGGTGACGTAGTCGATCTCCCACAGGGCCTTGTTGAACACCGAGCCGCATTCGTCGATCAGCATGTCGCGGATCTCGGGGGTGCGCTGCTCGATCACGTCGGCGACCTTCAGCAGCATCTTCTCGCGGGTGCTGGCGAGGCTGGAGCCCCAGGCCGCGAATGCCTCGTGGGCGGCCTCGATGGCGCGCGTCACCTCGGCGGCGCCGGCCTGCTGGGTGCGGGCGAACAGGCTGCCATCGGCCGGGTTGATGCTGTCGGCCGTGATGTTGCGGCTGGAGGCGACCCACTCGCCATTGATGAACAGCTTGTAGGTGCGAACGCCGTCGATGACGTCATAGGAAGCGGGATTCATGCGCAGGCTCCGTCGCATTCCGGGGCTTTCAGGGAGGAGGATGAGGAAAGGTCGCGGGCGATGAGATCGGCTGCGCGCTCGCCGATGAGCACGCAGGGCGCCAGCGTGTTGCCGCCGGCGATGGCGGGCATGATAGAGCCATCGGCCACCCGCAGGCCGGCGATGCCGTGGACCTTCAGCGAGCCGTCCACCACGGCCATCTCGTCGCGACCCATCTTGGCGGTGCAGGTGGCGTGGAAATAGGTGCCGGCGGCATTGCGCAGGAAGGTCACCATCTCCGCCGGGTCCAGCGGGCCGGGCATCAGCTCGCGTTTCACGAACGGCTTCAGCGCTTCCGAATGGCCCATGGCGCGGCAGATCTCGATGCAGCGGATGAGGGCTGTCACATCCTCTTCCGCGCTCAGGAAATTGGCCTCGATGCGCAGCGCATCGTCCGGGCCGGCGCCGGTCAGCAGCACCTGGCCCCGGCTCTTGGGCCGCAGCAGGCCGGGCGCAAGGGTGAAGGCGTGGGCGGGGTCCACCGGCAGATTGTAAGCGGGCCGGGTGATCTCGGAGCCGAAGGCGCACTCCTCCAGCATGGGCTGGAGATCCGGCGCGGGCAAAGACGGGTCGCTTTTGCAGAAGAAAGTGAACTCGGCCGAGTTGTTTCGCGGCGGCTCGGGGGTTCGATATTCGAACACGCAGCCCGCCACCAGGATGTGATCCTGAAGATTCTGCCCCACGCCCGGCAGATGCCGGGCCAGCGGAATGCCGAATTGCTTGAGGTGCGCGGCATTGCCGATGCCGGACTGCATCAGCACCTTGGCGGTGTTGATGGCGCCCAGGGACAGCACCACCTCGTGCCGTGCCCGCACCGTGTGCACGGCCCCGCCCCGGTCGAACTCCACCGCCGTGGCGCGGCCGTTCTCGATGCTCACGCGCCGCACGCGGGCGCCGGTGACCACGGTGAGGTTCGGCTGGTGGCGGCGCGGGGCCACATAGGCCGAGGCGGTGGTGATGCGCGAGCCGTCGCGGGCGATGTTCACATTGGCGATGGCGGCGCAGCCGTCACCGGCCAGGGCCTCGGCATTGTGGTCCGCGACCTTGGGAATGCCCTGTTCCTCGGCCGCGTCCAACAGGCCGTGCACCACCGGAATGGGGTTTTCCGGCAAGGTGATGCGCATGGGGCCGTTCGTGCCGCGCAAAGGCGAGGCGGGGCCGTCCCACTCCTCGATGCGCTTGTAGATGGCGACGGCGGATTCATAGCTCCAGCCCGCATCGCCGCTCTCGGCGGCCCACAGGTCGAAATCGCTCTTGTGCCCGCGCGCCCAGACCAGGCCATTGATGGCCGACCCGCCGCCCATCACCCGGCCCATGGGCAGGGGCGCGCGGCGGCCATTGAGGCCGGTGCAGGGCTCTGAGCGGAAGTCCCAATCGCGCTCCGAGGCGATGTTGCGCATCCAGATGCGGGGGTTACGCACCTCCTCAACGTCGCCTTCACCGCCGGCTTCCAGCAGCAGGACCTTGAGGTGGAGGTCGGCTGCAAGCCGCCCCGCCACCACGCATCCGGCGGCTCCCGCGCCGCAGACCACAATATCGAAGCCTTCCTGGAAGGCCGGCGCATCAAGCATGAGTATTTCCCTGCGCGATGTCCGCGTTCGCGGAAAATCATCAGTATACCGCCGAACTATTGCATGCAGTGTGCCATCCATCCGGTCGGCGGCCAAAAGGCAGAGCCGGCAAGGGCTTGCGCAGAAATGTGAGGATGGGGGCCGGCGGCGGCGCTAAGCCGCGCGAGCTGCTCTGCTTACAAGATGCGCATAATGCGTCGCTTTTGCGTGCACGATGCGATGCCGTGGTGAAAACGGCGTCACCAGGCCGTGGCACGGCGGCGTCCGCGCAGGGGCGCGGCGGTTGGGAACGCAGGTGGGAGAGCTGGCGGGCAAGCACGCGGCACGCCGCTCTGTTGGCGGTGCGGGGGCGGCTCAAGCCATAAGCGGGCGCGCCCGAAGCCTGGCGCTCAGGGCTCGCCGAGACCGCCCACGGGCGAGCGGCTGATGTCGTTATTGGCGGCCACCAGCAGGCGCAGGGACTTGAGGAAGCGCTCGCGTTCCTCGGGCGGCAGGGCGGCGACGGTGCGTTCATGGGCGCGGGCGGCGCTGTCCTGCACCCGCTCCAGCAAGGCGCGGCCGGCTTCGGTGAGGCTCACCAGCTTCATCCTGCGGTCGCGTGGCGAGATGGTGCGGGTGATGAGGCCACGCGTTTCAAGGCGCGCCACCACATCGGCAATGTTGGTGCGGTCGAGGCCGACGGCGCGCGACAGGGCGATCTGTTCCACCGTTCCCATCTGGTCGAGGGCGGTGAGCACGGAATACTGCACGGGCGTGATGCGCTCGGCGGAGCATTCCTCGTTGAAAAGGGCCAGGTGGATCTGGTGCAGGCGCCGGATGAGGAAGCCCGGGCGCTCCTCCAGGTCCTGGATGCGCCACTCCCGCTGCGACGGGCCGCCTTTTCCGCTGCTCTTCGGGGCCTCGGCGTCTTCAGGAGAGGATTTCACCATGGGATCATCTTTTCCGCATGGACGGGAAAGGGGCGCGGCCCGCCGGCACTGCCAGGAGGATGAGTCCTGCCGTGCCGACGATGATCCACCGCTACAACGAAATGCCGCCGAGGGCCAGCGCCGCGCCCCTCGCCTGGCGCGGGGCGGCGCCGGCCAGTGGCCTACGCCACGCCGGCGGGAGCCTCCTGGGCGATGATGGTGCGGTTGCGGCCGCTGCGCTTGGCGGCATAGAGGGCGCGGTCGGCGGCATCCACAAGCTGGACGTAATCCGGGTGGCCGCCATAGGTGGCCACGCCGATGGAGGCGGTGACCTGAATGTGGCTGCCATCGGAAAGGCGCAGCTGGCGCTCGGCGAGGCGGGTGCGCACCCGCTCGGCGATGTCGAAGCCTTCCTCCACCTTGGCTTCCACCAGTGCGATCAGGAACTCCTCGCCGCCATAGCGGAAGACGAAATCGTTGAAGCGCACGGTGTCCATCACCACATCGGCCACCTGCTGCAACACCAAGTCGCCCGTGGAATGGCCCCAGCGGTCGTTGATCTGCTTGAAGTGGTCCACGTCCACCATGAGGATGGTGAACGGCGAACCGGTGGTGGCGGCGATGGAGATCTCGCGCCCGAGAATGGTGGGCAGAAAGCGCCGGTTGAGCGCGCGGGTGAGCGGGTCACGCCCGCCCTCGACCCCGGCGATGCCCTGAAACAGGTCTCCCAGCACGAACTTGATCTCATCCACCAGTGCGCGCAGCCGTGCCAGTTGCAGGCGCAGCTCCTCGCCGCCCTTGGTCCGCGCCTCATGCAGCTTGGGCAGCACGATGTTGTCGATCTGCTTCAGGTTGCCATAGATGACCTCAAGCCCCGGCGCACCCTGGAAGATGAGGCCCGCGCGGTGGTGGAACCACAGGCCGAAGGGCGATTTGCCGAGGGGCATAAGGTTGGCATTGGAGCTGGAATCGAGCAGCGGAAACAGCACCGATTGCAGCCACTCCATCAGGGCGGCATTCTGCGTTTCGCGCGTCACCGACACATCCTGCCCTACGGCGAACAGCCGGAACGCCTCGTCCACCTGGGCGCGGCGCATGGAGCCCTGCATGTAGGCCTCGCTCATGAGGCCCATGGCCCAGTCCATCCGCGCATCCACGAAGACCATGGCTGAGGCCAGGCCGGCACGGTCCAGGTCGCTTTTCACCAGAAGGTCGGCCATTTCGGCCTTCAACAGGGCCGCGCCCTTGATGACGAGGCCAAATGGCAGCTTGATGCGGGCATGCACCTCGCCGATCTTCCTCTGGGTCTCGGCCTCCGGGGCCGCGAACAGATCCAGCAGCCATTGCTTGAGGGAATGGACCAAGCGCGTTTCCACCATCTGGTGGCTCAGGAAATTGGCGCCCTCCGGATCCTCCATGAACGTCTCATAGAAGATGCCCACCAGCTTCGTCGCATGGGTGGTCATGAGCTTTTCGATGATGGCGTGCGTGTCCGAGGCGGCCTCCGGGCGCGCGTACCAGTTTGCCACCGGCCCGTTGAGATCGGAGCTCTGCATGGTGATGACCCTTATGTGGAGCGGCGGAAAACGGTGCCGGGCATCCGGAATGCCCCGCGCCACGCCGGTTCAAGTTGCGCAATATTTTCCCCTGACGATAGTTTTGCTCCATGGGGAAGCGCAAGCACCCAGCCGGAGCGCGGAAGGGGCGGCTCGTGGATCTGGTCGCGGCAAGCCGCCCGACCTCGTCCGCAGGTGCTGGGATCGGCTGGCAATGGCTGGTGGTGGCTTCACCCGCGGCCCCGCGTCGTCTTCCGCAGGCGATGTCTTTCGCGCGGCCGCGCCCCACTATGTCACCCGCAACCTTGCCCGGATGCCCCCGTTGCAGCACCATCGGAAAGGGTTGTTGTCGTGTGGGTCATGTTGAGGTGGCTTATGTTTTGAGAATATATTTTATTTGATATGGATCAAACAAATATATTGAGTGTTTCCTCGTGTGAAAGTGACCATATGCGCGCTTGTGTCTCAGGGCTCTCACGGTCCATGTGGGTGATTACTTTGCGGAAGTTAGCCAAAATTCGCGCCAAGTTTAGAGTGATTCACTCCGCCAGCGCAGGAATTCGTGGACGGCAGGGGATTGCTCCCGCAGGCGATAGATCATGTATACATCTGCCACCAAAACCGGCGTGACTGGGCGGAACACCACCTCGTCGCTGGTGAAGCGCGCGGTGGAGGATGGCACCAGGGCCACCCCGAAGCCGGCGGCGATGAGGCTGGGAATGGACTGGGAATCCACCACCTGCTGCGAAACCCGCGGCAGAAAGCCGGCTTCCACGCAGCTTCTCTGGATATAGCGCGCGAATTCCGAAGATTCAGGGTGCAGCATCACATGTTCGTCGTCGGCCAGATCCGCGAGGGCCACCACGGGCTGCGCGGCGAGCGCGTGGCCGAGGGGCAGGATCACCGAGATGCTTTCGCGCCACGCCAGGGTGCAGCCCAGCTCCGGGTGCCGGGCCACTGAGCGGTCCAGGCCGATGTCGGTGCGGTTGAAGCTGATGTCGGTGCGGTGCTCCAGCACGTCCTTCACCTGCAGGGCGGGGGCCTGCTCGTAAATCACCGTGCGCACCTGCGGCGCCTGGCGCCGGTAGTCGGCGAGCCAGCGGGCAAGGCCGCCGCGCAAAATGGTGCCGGTGGCGCCGATCTCGATCTTGCCCGAGTGGCCCGCGCCCACGGACATCACCTGCTGCTGTGCCCGTTCCGCCTGGGCCAGCAGGGCGCGCGCCTGGGCCTCCATCTCCTGGCCGGCGGCGGTCAGCTCCACGCGCCGGCTGGTGCGGGCGAACAGGCGCGTCTTCAACCCCGCCTCCAATTGGGCGATGGCCTGGGAAAGGGGCGGCTGCGACATGTTCAGGCGCTGCGCCGCGCGGGTGAAGGAGAGCTCCTCCGCCACCGCCAGGAAATAGCGCAGCTGTCTCAGATCAATATCCATGGCATATCAATCTAGTTCAATCATATATTGGACATATTCATACGCCGGAGCGACAGTCGCATCAACGCTCGGCACCGAGGGGCATTCCCCCTGGCGACACGGGCGACCTTCCAGGCTGTTTCGGGGATAAGGATGTCTTCCATGAACATGGTCATGCGCGCTGCCGCCAAATGCACGGCTCTCGCCCTTGCCGGCGCGGTCTTCGCCTCCGCCGCTCTGCCGGCCCAGGCCGATACGCTCGCCGAGATCGAGAAGGCGAAGGTGATCCGCATCGCGGTGCCGCAGGACTTCGCGCCCTTCGGCTCGGTGGGGCCGGACCTTCAGCCGCGCGGCTATGACATCGACATGGCCAATTACATCGCCAAGCAATTGGGCGTGAAGGCGCAGCTCGTTCCCGTCACCAGCGCCAACCGCATCGCCTATCTGCAGACCCACAAGGTGGATCTGGTCATCTCCAGCCTAGGCAAGAATCCCGAGCGGGAGAAGGTGATCGACTTTTCCGTGCCTTACGCCCCCTTCTTCTCGGGCGTCTATGGCCTGAACGGTGACGGCGTGACAGCGGCGGCGGGCCTCTCGGGCAAGACGGTGGGCGCCACGCGCGGCGCCATCGAGGAACAGGAGCTGACCAAGCTCGCCCCCGCTGACGCCACGGTAAAGCGCTTCGAGGACAACAACGCCACCGTTTCCGCCTTCATTTCCGGCCAGGTGGACTATATCGCAACCGGCAATACGGTGGCCGCCACGGTGGCGGAGAAGAGCCCCAGCCGCAAGCCGGAGTTGAAGTTCGTCATCAAGGACAGCCCCTGTTATGTGGGTCTGAACAAGGATGAGCCGGCGCTGCTCGCCAAGGTGAATGAGATCATCACGAAGGCGAAGGCGGATGGCACGCTGGCCAAATTCTCTGAAACCTGGCTGAAGGCGCCCTTGCCCGCCAATTTCTGAGCCCGCACCCCAGCTGATCGCCAGGGAGCGGAGCCGTGATCCAGCAACTGAACTTTGGCGATCTTCTTCCCTATTGGGATGTGTTCGCCCGGGGACTGGTGTTCACCATCGTCCTCACCCTCACCTCCACCGTGGCGGGGCTCGCGCTCGGCACGGCGGGGGCCTGGGCCCGCACCTTCGGGCCGAAATGGGCCGGCGCGGTGACGCGGGTCTATGTGGAGATCATCCGCAACACGCCGTTTATCGTGCAGCTTTTCTTCATCTTCTTCGGGCTTCCGGCCCTGGGGGTGAAGTTGTCGGAAGATGTGGCCGCCTTCATTGCCATGGTCATCAATCTCGGCGCCTATTCCACCGAGATCATCCGGGCCGGCATCGAGGCGGTGCCCAAGGGCCATCTGGAGGCAGGCGCCTCCTTGGCCATGAGCCGGTGGGAGATCTTCCGCCACATCGTGCTGAAGCCGGCGCTCATGAAGGTTTATCCAGCACTGTCCTCGCAGATCGTCATTGTGATGCTCGGTTCGGCGGTGGTGTCGCAGATCTCGGCGGAGGATCTCACTTACGCGGCCAACTATATCCAGTCGCGGAACTTCCGGGCGTTTGAGGTCTATATCGTCGCCGCCTTTCTCTATCTCCTGCTCGCCATTGGCCTGCGCGCGCTTCTGCGCGGCATCGGCCGGGCGATGTTCCCGAAAGGGTGAGGGCCATGAGCGATTTCAGCTTCTGGATCATCCTGCAAAACCTGCTGCTGGCGACGCGCTGGACCATTCTTCTGTCGCTCATCGCCTTCGTCAGCGGCGGCTTCGTGGGGCTTTTGCTGCTGCTGGCCCGTGTCTCTCACAGCAAGACGCTGCGTGTTCTGTCCATCGGCTATATCGAGCTGTTTCAGGGCACGCCGCTGCTCATGCAGCTCTTCCTGTTCTTCTTCGGCGTTGCCTTGTTCGACATCGAGGTGAGCCCCTGGGTCGCGGCCTGGCTGGCGCTCACCTTCTGGACCTCCGCTTTCCTCGCCGAGATCTGGCGCGGCTGCGTGGAATCCATCCCCAAGGGCCAGTGGGAGGCCTCTGAGAGCCTGGCGCTCACCTACTGGGAGCAGATGCGCTACGTCATCCTGCCCCAGGCGCTGAAGATTGCGGTGGCGCCCACCGTCGGCTTCTCGGTGCAGGTGGTGAAGGGCACGGCGCTCGCCTCCATCATCGGCTTCGTGGAGCTGACCAAGGCCGGCACCATGCTCAACAACGTCACCTTCCAGCCCTTCCTCGTCTACTCGCTGGTGGCGCTGATCTACTTCGCCCTTTGCTTCCCGCTGTCCTGGTATTCCAAACGTCTGGAGGGTCGCCTCAATGTCGCTCGTTAGCATCAGGGACGTGCGCAAGAGCTATGGCGCGCAAGAGGTCCTCAAGGGCGTGTCGCTGGATGTGGGGCGCGGCGACGTGGTGGCCATCATTGGCCGCTCGGGCTCGGGCAAGAGCACGCTCCTGCGCTGCATCAACGGGCTGGAGACCTATCAGGCCGGCGCCATCACGGTGGATGGCATGGCGGTGGGCGACGGCAAGACCGATCTGCGCACCCTGCGCCGCCACGTGGGCATGGTGTTCCAGCAGTTCAACCTGTTCCCCCATTTGACGGCCGGCGAAAACATCATGCTCGCCCCGACCGTGGTCGTGAAGGAGCAGAAGGGCGAGGCCCGCGCCATGGCCGAGGCGCTGCTGGAAAAAGTGGGGCTCGCCGGCAAGTTCGACTCTTATCCAAGTCAGCTCTCCGGCGGCCAGCAGCAGCGCGTGGCCATCGCACGCTCGCTGGCCATGCGCCCCACCGTACTGCTGTGTGACGAGATCACATCGGCCCTCGATCCGGAGCTGGTGAACGAGGTGCTCAAGGTGGTGGAGCAACTCGCCAGTGAGGGCATGACCCTGATCCTGGTGACCCACGAAATGCGCTTCGCGCGCGAGGTGGGCACCAAGCTGGTCTTCATGCACCAGGGCCGCGTGCACGAGGAAGGCCCGCCCAAGGCGCTGTTCGCCAATCCCGCGACGCCCGAGCTGGCCCAGTTCGTCGGGCACCAGAACTAGGCGCGAACGACCGCCGGCAGCGCGCTGCCGCTTGAGACCCAAGACATCGGCATCCGCTCCGCGCCTCACGCGGAGCGGCAAGGAGCCCTCGTGCCCCGAATGGAGAGGCAGGCCATGAACAGGGGAGGATATCGCACCATGGAGCGAGCGCATATGGCGCGGCCCGCCGAAATGGCGGCGCGCATCGTCCGCCGCATCGCGGAACTGGCCCGCATCTCGGAGCGGGACGGGGAGGTGACGCGCATCGCCTTCTCGCCCGAGCACCGCCGGGCGGCAGACCTCATCCTCGGCTGGATGCGCGAGGCCGGCATGGCCGCGCGCCTCGACGAGATCGGCAATGTGGTGGGCCGCTATGAAGGCGATGCGCCGGGCGCGCCGGCCCTCATGGTCGGCTCCCATTACGACACCGTGCGCAATGCCGGCAAATGGGACGGACCCTTGGGCGTCATCACCGGCATTGAATGCGTGGCAGCGCTGTCGGCAGTGGGCACGCGCCTGCCTTATGCCATTGAGGTGGTGGGCTTTTGTGATGAGGAAGGCGTGCGCTTTTCCTCCACCCTGCTCGGCAGCCGCGCGGTGGCGGGCACCTTCGACGAAGGCACGCTGGAGGCCAGGGACGCCCACGGCGTCTCGGTGCGCGCGGCCATGACCGCCTTCGGTCTCGATCCGGCGCGGGTGGGCCGCGCGGCGCGGCGGCGTTCGGACGTGCTCGCCTATCTCGAACTGCATATCGAGCAGGGGCCGGTGCTGGAGGCGGAGGGCCTACCGGTGGGCGTCGTCACCGCCATCAGCGGGGCCAGCCGCTTCCGGGTGGAGCTGGAGGGCATGGCGGGCCATGCCGGCACCGTGCCCATGACGCTGCGGCGCGATGCCCTGGCGGGCGCCGCCGAATGCGTGCTGGCGGTGGAGGAGCTGGCGCGCGCGGGGCTCGGCGTGGTGGGCACCGTAGGTCAGATGGAGGCGCTGCCCGGCGCCACCAATGTCATTCCCGGCCGCGCCGTCTTCACCATCGACATCCGCGCCGCCGACGATGCCCAGCGCCGCGAGACGGTGTCCGACGTGGTGGATGCCATTGACGAGATCGCCGCCCGCCGGGGCCTGAAGGCGCGCATCATCAAGACCCATGACAACGGCACCGCCCAGTGCGCCCCCTGGCTGCGGGCCCAGCTCGCCGAGGCGATCCGAGGGGCCGGCCACCGGGTGCTGGAGCTGCCCAGCGGGGCGGGGCATGACGGCATGGCCATGATCGACCTTACCGACATCGCCATGATTTTCGTGCGCTGCCGGGGCGGCATCAGCCACCATCCGGCCGAGCATGTGGATGAAGAGGATGTGGCCGCCGGCGCCGATGTTCTGCTCTCGGCGCTGGCGCATTTCGTGCCGCGATGAACGAAGCCCGGCCGCGTTTCCGCCGCCGGGCTCCAACTCTCACAACGCAGGGCGGGGCGGCTTACACCATCGGCCCCGGTCTTCGACCGTCGCCAGGTGGGTCACGCTCAAGCGCTGCGCGGGCGTAACCAAAGGCCCGAGATGAGAGGCCCATGAGCAAAGGCTCATGACTCACGTTCAGGGGCCTTTGGCATCAGGCTGTCCGGCGGATGGCGTCGGCCACGCGGTCGGCGATCTCCGCGATCTGCTCCTTCTCAATGATGAGGGGCGGGGAGATGGCCAGCACGTCGCCGGTGGCGCGGATGAGCACGCCCTTCTCGAAGCAATCCAGGAAAACCTCATAGGCGCGCGCGCCGGGCGCGCCGGGTCGAGGCTCCAGCTCGATGCCGGCGACCAGGCCGATATTGCGGATGTCGATGACGTGGGGCAGGCCCTTCAGGGCGCGCATGGTCTCCTGCCAGGTCTCGGACAGCTCACCGCCGCGGGTCAGCAGCTTTTCCTCGGCATAGACCTCCAGCGTGGCGATGCCGGCGGCGCAGGCCACCGGATGGCCGGAATAGGTATAGCCGTGGAACAGCTCGATGGCGTTTTCCGGCCCGGTCATCAGCGCATCGTGCACGCCGCGCTTCACGAACACGGCGCCCATGGGAATGGTGCCGTTGGTGATGCCCTTGGCGGTGGTGACGATGTCGGGCGTGACACCGAAATAATCGGTGGCAAAAGGCGCGCCCACGCGGCCGAAGCCGGTGATGACCTCATCGAAAATAAGCAGGATGCCGTGCCGGGTGGCGATCTCGCGCAGCCGCTCCAGATAGCCCTTGGCGGGCAGG
Source organism: Xanthobacter sp. NM-59 (assembly GCF_021401125.1). GTDB lineage: Bacteria > Pseudomonadota > Alphaproteobacteria > Rhizobiales > Xanthobacteraceae > Xanthobacter. The sequence goes on along the minus strand of NZ_JACBFQ010000003.1, from coordinate 148,146 downwards.
ATCACGCCGGCCGAACCGGACATGGGCTCCACGATGACGGCGGCGATGGTCTCCGCGCCATGCAGCGCCACCAGGCGCTCAAGGTCATCCGCCAGCTCAGCGCCGTGCTCGGGCAGCCCCTTGGTGAAGGCGTTGCGGGAGACGTCGAGGGTGTGGCGCATGTGGTCCGCGGGGATCTGCGGGAACATGCGGCGGTTGTTCACCAGCCCGCCCACCGAGATGCCGCCGAAGCCGACGCCGTGATAGGCCTTCTCGCGGCCGATGATGCGGGTGCGGGTGCCCTGGCCGATGGCGCGCTGATAAGCGATGGCGATCTTCAGCGCCGTTTCCACCGATTCGGATCCGGAGCCGGTGAAGAACACGCGGTCCATCTGCGCGTCCGGCCCGCCGGGCGCGATGGCGGCCAGCTTTTCCGCGAATTCGAAGGCGATGGGGTGGCCCATATTGAAGCAGGGCGCGTAATCCATAACGGACAGCTGGCGCTCCACCGCCTCGGCGATGCGGCGGCGGCCGTGGCCGGCATTCACGCACCACAGGCCGGCGGTGCCGTCCAGCATGCGGCGGCCGTCATCGGTGGTGTAGTACATGCCCTCAGCCGCCGCGAGCAGGCGCGGTGCCGCCTTGAACTGCCGATTGGCGGTGAACGGCATCCAGTAATTCGAGAGGCTCGGCGTGTTGGGCTTGCCGGTGGTCATGATGATCCCCTGGTTCGAGGTGGAGCAGGCAGACCACGCCGCAAAACGCGCAACAAGTCCTTTTTTCAAAATAAATAACCCATTGAAAATACGAGGCCCAGGTGTAGCCTGTTGCGCATCACGCAACGACTGCAACAGCCGGTGGGGGACTTGGCCGTGGCGGAGGATCTGGGCGGGCGGCTGCGTTATGTGCGCGAGCTTCACAAGCTCTCGCAGCGGGAGCTCGCCAAACGGGTGGGGGTGGCCAATTCCACCATCTCCCTCATCGAAGCGAACAAGAGCAATCCCTCCGTCGGCGCCTTGAAGCGCATCCTCGACGGCATTCCCATCAGCCTGGCGGACTTCTTCGCCATCGTGCCCGCGCCGCCGAAAAAGGCGTTCTACCGGGCGGACGAACTGGTGGAGATCGGCAAGGGGCCCATCTCCTTCCGCCTGGTGGGGGAGAGCCTGTTCGGCCGCAGCCTTCAAATATTGAAGGAGTGCTACCAGCCCGGCGCCGATACCGGGGTGATTCCCCTGGAGCATGACGGCGAGGAGGGGGGCATCGTTCTCAGCGGACGGCTGGAAGTGACGGTGGGAGCGGAGCGCCGCATCCTGGGGCCCGGCGACGGCTATTATTTCGAAAGTCGCCGGCCGCACCGCTTCCGCTGCGTGGGCCCGGTGCCGTGCGAAGTGGTCAGTGCCTGCACGCCGCCGACCTTCTGAGCCGCGCCTCTCCCGAAGCCGGCGAACAACCTGTGTTTGAAGCGCTATTTAAACTGCAAGCATCGCGTCGAGGCAAGCCGTCCCGATGACGCAGCTTAAAATGGTGTTAAGTGGTTGACGAATCCGAGAGGTATCACCCATTCTCCCGGTACGATCTGGGAGTCTTGTCATCCGTCCGGGGCCCTTTTGGGTCACCGGCGGGTACGCCGTCGCGCAAGGGGGGGGCTTGTGATGGTGAACGACCTTGTCGTGGATTTGTCGCGGATTCAGTTCGCGGCCACGGCGCTCTACCACTTCCTCTTTGTGCCACTGACCTTGGGCCTCACCGTGCTGCTCGCGGTGATGGAAACGATCTACGTGACCACCGGTCGCGAGATCTACAAGTCGATGGCGCAGTTCTGGACCAAGCTGCTGCTCATCAACTTCGCGCTCGGCGTGGCCACTGGCCTCACCATGGAGTTCGAGTTCGGCACCAACTGGTCCTTCTATTCCAGCTTCGTCGGCGACACCTTCGGTGCCCCGCTGGCCATTGAGGGCCTGATGGCCTTCTTCCTGGAATCCACCTTCATCGGCCTGATGGTGTTCGGCTGGGACCGCATGTCGAAGGGGCAGCACCTGTTCGTCACCTACCTGGTGGCGCTGGGCTCCAACCTCTCGGCGCTGTGGATCCTGGTGGCCAACAGCTTCATGCAGCATCCGGCCGGTGCCAGCTTCAATCCGGTGACCATGCGCATGGAGCTCGACAGCTTCGGCGCCCTGTTCTTCAATCCGGACGCCCAGGCCAAGTTCGTGCACACGGTGCTCGCCGGCTACATCACCGCCGCGGTCTTCGTGTGCGGTGTCAGTGCCTGGTACATGCTGCGCGGTCGGCACCTGGAGTTCGCCAGGCGCTCCTTCCGCGTCGGCGCCATTTTCGGCCTGCTGGGCGCTCCCGGCGTCATCACCCTGGGTGACGCGCTCGGCTATGTGGGTGCCCACGTGCAGCCCACCAAGCTGGTGGCGATGGAAGCCCTGTGGACGGCCGACAAGCCGCCCATGCCGCTGACCCTCATCGCCTTCCCCGACCAGGAACAGCAGCGCAACCTGTTCCCGGTGGAGATTCCGGCGATGCTGTCGCTGCTGGTCACCCATTCGTTGAGCGGAACCCTGCCGGCCGCGGACCAGCTCGAAGCCCAGGCCATGGATCGCATCCGCAATGGCATCCCCGCCGTGAAGGCGATGGAGACGTTGAGCGCGAATCCCAACGACGCCGCGGCCCTGGCGCAGTTCCAGGCCCATGCGAAGGATGTGGGCTACGGCTTCCTTGTGCAGCGTTATGCGGCCGACGGCGATGTGATGAAGGCCACCGACGCCGACATTGCCCGTGCCGCGCGCGACACCATTCCCGAAGTGTGGCTGGTGTTCTGGTCGTTCCGCGTGATGGTGGGCATCGCCTTCCTGCTGCTGGCCTACATGGTCCTCGCGGCGCTGATGTCTCTGACCAACAAGGTGCAGACCCAGCGCTGGTTCCAGTGGATCGCGGTGCTGATGATCCCGGTCCCGTACATCGCCTGCGAGTTCGGCTGGGTGGTGGCGGAGGTGGGGCGCCAGCCCTGGACCGTGTATGAGCTGCTGCCCACCTGGCTGTCGGCCTCGACCCATAGCGTCGGCTACATGGTCTTCTCGCTGACGGGCTTCGTGCTGCTCTACACGATCTTCGCGATCGTCGAGATCTTCCTGATGGTGCACTTCATCCGCAAGGGCCCCGAGGAGCCCGGGCATGTGGGTGCGGTTCGGCTGGCGGGGGCCTACTGAGATGGAAGGCTTTGCTTTCGAGGCGTATGCCGTTCTCAAGGTGCTGTGGTGGGTGCTGCTGGGCGTCCTGCTCACCGGCATCGGTGCCATGGTCGGCATGGACATGGGCGTGGGCACGCTGCTGCGCTATGTGGGCCGCACTGATGCCGAACGGCGCGTGGCGCTGAACATCATCGGCCCCCACTGGGACGGCAACCAGGTGTGGTTCATCCTCGGCGGCGGCGCCATCTTCGCCGCCTGGCCGCTGGTGTATGCCACCGCCTTCTCGGGCTTCTACATCGTCATGCTCGTGCTCCTGTGGAGCATGATCGTGCGGCCTCTCGGCTTCGAGTATCGCAGCAAGATGCCGTCCGAGCGCTGGCGCGCGGTGTGGGATGCCACGCTCTTCATCAGCGGCTTCGTGCCCATGCTGGTGTTCGGCGCCGCCATCGGCAACGTGCTGCAGGGTGTTCCATTCCACTTCGACTGGCGGCTCACCTCCTACTATACGGGCAGCTTCATCTCTCTCTTCAACCCGTTCGCCATCCTGTGCGGGCTGATGTCGGTGTCGCTGGCCATCTATATGGGCGGCAGCTGCCTGGCGAGCGGCTCAACCGACCCGGTCTCGGCGCGGGCCCGCAAGGCCGCGATCACCTTCGGCATCGTGGCGCTGGTGGTCTTCTCCGTCGCTGGCCTGTGGTTCTCGACCATGAGCGGCTACGAGCTGGTGTCGGGTCCGGCGCCGGAAGCGGCGCAGACGCCTCTCCACCAGCAGGTGGCCTATGTGCCCGGCGCGGCGCTGGCCAACTATTTCCGCCATCCGGTGCTGTGGGTGTTCCCGGGTCTCGCTTATGCCGCGATCATCGTGGGCGTGCTCGCTCACCTCGGTCGCCGGCCCCTGGTGGGCTGGTGGTTCGGCGTGCTGGCCTGGATCGGCGTCATGGGCACGGTGGGAGCGGCCATGTTCCCCTTCCTGATGCCGTCGATCTCGAACCCGTCGCATAGCCTCAGCATCTGGAACTCGGGTTCGAGCCTGCGGACGCTGTCGTGGATGCTGGGCTTCACGCTAATCTTCATGCCGCTCATCATCTGGTACACCAGCTGGGCGTTCTGGGTGATGCGTGGCAAAATCGATCCGAAGCAGATCGAAGCCTCCGACCACGCGCTCTGAGGAGACCAACCATGCTCCTGAATTACATCATCGCCCTGGTGGTCGCGGGTCTTGCCGTCCTACTGGGGATCATCATCGGTGATTATGGGCCCTGGTACATGTGCTGGTTTCTCGGCACGGGCTTCATGATCCTCGTCGCCTCTTCCGCCGGCGTGCTGTTCGAGGCGCAGGAAGATGCGGCCAATGCCTCCGCCGAGGGGGATGTGGTGGGCGTCGTGGCGGGCAACGCCCCCACACGTCCGGTTGGCGGAACCCACGCCTGAACACCGCGGATCTCCCTTCCTCGGTCTCGCAGGACGCCTTGTCGGGCGCGGCCTCCGCCGCCGCGCCCCAAAACGCCGACGCCATGGCCGACACTTCGAACCCGCCCCATCGGCCGAGCCGGGTGGTCGAGCGGTGGCTGCGTGGGCAGGCACAGGCTGCCGCCGGCCGCTCGATCCGCCGGGCGGCTGTGCTCGGTGCGCTCGCGGCGGCGCTGGTGGTGCCGCAGGCGTGGCTGCTGGCGCACGCGATCACGCCTGTCGTCATGGCGGGTGCCGGTTTCGCATCGGTCTTGCCGTGGCTGTTGCCCATTCCGGTGATTTTGCTTCTGCGCTTCTTCCTCGCCTCCACCGCAGATCGCGGCGCCCTCGGGGCCGCCGCGCGGCTGAAGGCCCAGGTTCGCGCCGACCTGCTGCGGCACCTTCAAGCCCTCGGTCCCGCCCGCCTTTCCGGGCGGGCGTCGGGTGAGGCGGCCACTTTGGTGGTGGAGGGGGTGGATGCGCTTGAGCCCTACGTGGCCCGCTTCCTCGCCCACGCCGGCATCCTGGCGGCGCTGCCACTGATCATCCTCGCTGTGGTGCTCCCGAGCGACTGGATTTCGGGCGTTGTGCTGCTGGTGACGGCGCCGGTCATTCCCCTGTTCATGGTGCTGCTGGGTCTTGGCGCGGAGCATGCGAGCCGTAAGCAATGGCGGCGCCTCACCCGGCTGTCTGCCCAGCTGCTCGATGGCCTGCAAAGACTGACGACCCTGAAAGCGCTCAATGCCAGCGGGCGCGAGGCGGAGCGTCTTGCGCAGGCTTCGGAGGATTATCGTGTCAGCACCATGGCGGTGCTGCGGATCGCGTTCCTGTCGTCGCTGGCTCTGGAATTCTTCGCAACTGTGGCCATTGCCCTGGTTGCGGTGCTGATCGGCTTTCGGCTGCTGGACGGGGATCTGGGCTTCGAGGCGGGTTTCTTCGTGCTGCTGTTGGCGCCTGAATTCTACGCGCCGCTCCGCCAGCTCGGCGTGGACTATCATGCCCGCATGGAAGCCCTGGCGGCCGCCGAGCGGATCGTCGACATTCTGAACGAAGAGCCCGAGCCGGAAGGCACCCTGCAGCCGACTCTTGCCGCGCCGCTCACGCTCCAAATGGAAGACGTCTCCTTCGCCTGGGAGCCCGGGCGGCCGGCGGTCGAGAACGTCTCGCTGCGCCTGGAGCCGGGCGAGATCACCGCCCTTGTGGGGCCAAGTGGGGCGGGCAAAAGCACGCTTCTGGCGTTGCTGCTCGGCTTTATCCGCCCGCAGGCCGGGCGCGTGAGCGCCGCGGGCTACGACCTTTCCGCCATAGAGCCGGAATACTGGATGCGCCATGTGGCCCTGGTGCCCCAGCGGCCGCATATGTTCGCAGGCACCGTGCTCGACAATATCCGGCTCGGCGACCCTGCCATTACGGCGGAGGCCGCGCGCGCGGCTGCGGGCCTGGCGGCGGCGGACGGCTTCATCACCGCCTTGCCCCAGGGCTACGACACGCCATTGGGCGAGCATGGGCAGACCCTCTCTGGCGGGCAGGTGCAGCGCATCGCTCTTGCGCGTGCCTTCTTGAAGGCGGATGCGCCGTTGGCCGTGCTGGACGAAGGCACCGCGGGCCTGGACCGCGAGACCGAGGCCGTCGTCACCGAGGCCATTCGCCGTCTCGCGCCCAACCGGACGAGCTTGGTGATCGCCCACCGGCTGGCCACGGTCCAACTCGCGGATCGCGTGATCTTCATGGATGGCGGGAAGATCGTGGAGCAGGGCCGGCGCGAGGCGCTGGAGGCGGATGGCCACCGCTTCGCTCAGCTGTTGCGGGATGCGGGGTTGCAGCCATGAGCGCGGATGTGGCGATCATGCGCCGGCTCATCGGCCTCGCGCGGCCCTATCGTGGCTGGATGGTGCTTGCAGGCGTGGTGGCCAGCATCACCGTGCTGGCCAGTATCGGTCTCATGACCGTCGCCGGGTGGTTCATCGCGTCCATGGCCATTGCCGGGGTGAGCACCGGCATCATGAATTATTTCCTGCCGTCGGCGGGGATCCGGTTATTCGCCATCCTGCGAACCGGCGGGCGCTATGGCGAACGGCTGCTGAGCCACGAGGCGACCTTCCGGCTGCTGGCGGGCTTGCGATTGTGGCTGTTCCAGCGGCTGGAGCCGCTGGCGCCGGCCGAGCTGATGGACAAGCGGGGCGCCGACCTCGCCACCGGCCTTCAGGCGGATGTGGACACGCTGCAGCATGCCTATCTGCGCCTTGGCGCGCCGATCGCGGTGGCGGTGGCGTGCTGTGTGGTCGTGGTGGCGGTGCTGCTGGCGCTGCATCCCGCGACCGGCCTTGTGGTGGGGGTGCTTCTGGTCTGCGCCGGCGCGGTGGGGCCCGCCCTCGCGCGGCGCGCGGCGGCGGCGCCCGGGGCGGACGCGGTGGCGTTGCGCGCGCAGTTGCGCGTGGCGGTGGTGGATGCGCTGCAGGGCGCCACGGATTTGCGGGCCGCGGGCGCGGTAGAGCGACAGCTGGCGGCGATTTCGGCCCAGAGCGAGGCGCTGGTGGAGGCGCAGCGCCGCGCCTCCATTTCCGGCACATGGGCGGAAGCGGCAGTGGGGCTGTGCGCGGGCTTTGCGCTTTGGGCGGCGGCATTGCTGTCCGCGGCGAGTGTCGCGGCCTCGGGACTGGCGCCGGCCATGGTGCCGGCGCTGACCCTGGCGGCCCTCGCGAGCTTCGAGGCGGTGGCCCCGCTTCCGGCGGCCATGCAGCGGTGGGGCGAGGTGATGGCCGCCGCGCGCCGGCTGTTCGATCTTGCGGACCGCACCCCCGCCATCGTCGCCGGCCCGGAGCCTTCGCCGGTTCCGCAGGATGGCGGCCTGGATTTCTCGACGGTTCGCCTGCGCTATGGCGCCGACGCGCCGCTGGCGCTCGATGGGCTCGACCTCACCATCCCCAGCGGCCGCCATGTGGCCCTTCTCGGGCCGAGCGGCGCGGGCAAGAGCTCCGTCGGCCGGCTGCTGCTGCGGTTCTTCGAGTATGAGGGTGAGATCCGGCTGGGCGGCCATGATCTGAGGCGCTACCAGCCTGAGGATCTGCGCCGGCTGGTGGGTGTCGCGGCCCAGGATGCGCAGCTTTTCAACGGCACCATCCGCGACAATCTGCTGATCGCCGCGCCGGACGCGGACGAGGGGGCCATGGGGCGCGCGCTGGAGCAGGCGCAGCTTGCCGCTTTCGTGACGGAGCTGCCGGCCGGGCTCGACACCTGGATCGGCGAGGGCGGCGCGCGGCTGTCGGCGGGGCAGGCACGCCGGCTCGTGGTCGCGCGCGCATTGCTTCGGGCACCGCTGATCCTGGTGCTTGACGAGCCCACCGAAAATCTCGATGCCACCACCTCGCGCCGCCTGCTCGCTTCGCTGGCCCAGGCCACGGCCGGGCGAACGGTGATCCTCATCACTCACGATCCGGTTGCGGCATCCGAGTTCGCGGACGAGATCGTGCGGATCGAGGCGGGGCGGCGCGTGGCGTGAACGCGCCTGCAGGCTGAGATCACGCCGTTCTGAATGCTGGCCTGCAACGCCGCCGGTGGGCGGGAGCCCGAGCTTGCCCTTTCCCCCGCGAGCTACATGGCCTATGGCCCGCGCCAACGTGTCCCGAGATTCCAGCCCATGATTCGCCTCGACAATATCGGCAAGCAAAACGGAAAGCAGATCGTCTTCATCGAGGCCTCGGCCGCGCTCCTGAAGGGCGAGAAGGTGGGGCTGGTGGGCCCCAACGGCGCCGGCAAGACCACCTTGTTCCGCATGATCACCGGCCAGGAGCCGCCCGACGAGGGGCAGGTCTCCGTGGATCGGGGCGTGACGATCGGGTATTTCAGCCAGGATGTGGGCGAGATGGGCGGCCGCAGCGCCCTCGCCGAGGTGATGGACGGCGCGGGCCCGGTGAGCGCCGTCGCTGCCGAATTGAAGGAGATCGAGGCGGGCCTCGGCGATCCGGACCGCGCCGATGAGATGGAGGCGCTGGTCGAGCGCTATGGCGAGGTGCAGGCCCGCTTCGAGGAGCTGGGCGGCTACGCGCTGGAAGGGCGCGCGGCCGAAGTGCTCGCGGGCCTCGGTTTCAGCCAGGAGATGATGGACGGCGATGTGGGCCGGCTTTCGGGCGGCTGGAAGATGCGCGTGGCGCTGGCCCGCATCCTGCTCATGCGCCCGGATGTGATGCTGCTCGACGAGCCCTCGAACCATCTCGACATTGAAAGCCTGATCTGGCTCGAAGCCTTCCTGAAGGGCTTTGACGGCGCGCTGATGATGACCTCCCATGACCGCGCCTTCATGAACCGCATCGTCAACAAGGTGGTGGAGATCGATGGGGGCGTGCTGAACAGTTATTCGGGCGATTATGAGTTCTATGCCCAGCAGCGCGCCATGAACGAGAAGCAGCAGCAGGCGCAGTATGAGCGCCAGCAGGCAATGCTGGCCAAGGAGATCCAGTTCATCGAGCGCTTCAAGGCCCGCGCCTCCCATGCCGCCCAGGTGCAGAGCCGGGTGAAGAAGCTGGAGAAGATCGACCGGGTGGAGCCGCCGCGCCGGCGCGAAAGCGTGGCGTTCGAGTTCGCCGCCCCGCCGCGCTCGGGCGAGGACGTGGCCAGCCTGAAGGGCGTGCACAAGAGCTATGGCAGCCGGGTCATCTATGAGGGGCTCGATTTCTCCATCCGCCGCAAGGAACGCTGGTGCGTGATGGGTGTGAACGGGGCCGGAAAATCGACCCTTCTGAAGCTGGTGGCGGGCGCTGCCGAGCCCGATCAGGGCAGTGTCGCCATCGGCGGCAGCGTGAAGATGGGCTACTTCGCCCAGCATGCCATGGATCTCCTGGACGGCGAGCGCACTGTGTTCGAGACCCTGGAAGACGCCTTTCCCCAGGCCGGGCAGGGGGCGCTGCGCACGCTCGCGGGCTGCTTCGGCTTTTCCGGGGACGATGCGGAAAAGCGCTGCCGGGTGCTCTCCGGTGGTGAAAAGGCGCGGCTCGTGATGGCCAAGATGCTGTTCGACCCGCCCAACTTCCTGGTTCTGGACGAGCCCACCAACCATCTCGACATGGCCACCAAGGAAATGCTGGTGGCCGCGCTGGCGGATTATGAGGGGACCATGCTGTTCGTCTCCCATGACCGCCACTTCCTGGCGGCCCTCTCCAACCGGGTGCTGGAGCTGACCCCGGACGGCATTCACAATTATCCGGGCGGCTATACGGAATACGTGGCGCGCACCGGCCAGGAGGCCCCGGGCCTCAGGAATTGAGGCGCTATAGGCTGTCGAACCACGCCTTCCACAGCGGCACCGCGGTGGCGTAGGTGCCGCGGTGGTCCGTCTGCCCGGTGGAGAGGGCCTCCACCCTCGTGTTACCGCGACCCATGGCGCGCTGATAGGTCATCACCAGCTGTCCAAGCCCGGGCGAGATGATCTCGTCGGCTTCGCCATAATAGTTGCGCACCGGGCTTTGGATGACCCAACGATAGGCGTGGGCCTTGTCTTTCAGCAGGCGCCCATAGGCGGAGGCCGCAAACACCTCAGGCTTGAAGTATTCCGGCTGGATCAGCGTGTGCAGATCGGTTGGGATCTGCGCCTCTTCGTAAGGCTCGCGCTCGTAGATCTTGCGGGCGATGTCGTAGCTGTCTGCGGTGAACAAGGCGTGGGCAAGGCCGGGAATGCCGTAATAGTGCTCGTAGGAAAAGGCGGTGAGGATGAATAAAGTGGGCACCCAGCTCGCGTCATTCTTGCGCGGAAAGTTCAAAAAGCCGTTCAGCCCCAGGAAGATGTCCGGTGGGGCGCTGGCGGTGGCCGCACCGGCGACGGGCACCCCGGCGCTCTCCAGCTTCTCCAGCAACGCCATGGTCACGAACCCGCCCTGCGACCAGCCGCCAAGAACCAGCTTGGTCGTGGAGATCTTCAGGTGCGCCAGTACGGCGCGGGCGGCCATCAGCATGTCGAAGGTGGCCTGCTGCTGGCTCTCCTTCACCAGATAGCCCTCTGGCTCCTTGCTGGCCCCCATTCCGAAATAGTCTGCCCCAATAACCACATAGCCCTGGCCGGCGAACTGGGCGAGGGCAAGGCGGGTTTCCACCGACTGGTCAGGGAAGGAGGGTACCTGCTCTTTCCCATACACGGTGCCGTGCTGGTAGGAGAGCATGGGAAAGCTGGTCGCGGCGGTGTCGGGAATGGCGAGGAGGCCGCTCGCGACGATGGGCGCGTTGCCGCGCTCGGGCACCACCGATGTGTAGGAGACGCGATAGAGCCGCACCGCGTTGCGCGCCGGTGAGGTGGACACCTCCACGCCGAACTGTTGCGGGGCCTCTTGGATGAGGATCTGGTTCAGCCGGTCCGCGTCCCAGCGGCCGATGAGCTGGTAGCTGACGCCGGATGTCACCTCGGTGGGCGGCGGTACAGCTGCTGCCAGGGTTTCCGCACCCCGGCCGGTGCTGGGGGCCAGCGTTGCCAGGGCTCCGAAAGCCAGGGCGGCGGCCGTGCACAATGTTCGCAACAGTGACATGAAACCTCCCGGGGCCCCCACATTTCTGTCTGATACCAGAGCGCGGTGGGGGTGGCACGCCCGGTTGCCGGTCTCCTCTCGGGGACTTTCCTTGCCAGAAATCGGGATGTCACTCCGGGCGGGGGCCGTTCTGAACCCGGCCCTTCAGCGCCCCGCACTGGCAGGGGGAGCCTTCCTCCAGCGGTGCCATGCCTGGGTGTGGCGGGGGCGGAATGGGGCAGGGCTTGGCCGCTGCCTGGCCCGATACGGCCACCGGAACGCATAGGGGCCGGGGGTGAAAATCGGGCCCGGGGCCCGCCCCCGGCTGAGCCAGCGCGGCGCCGGCCGCAAGGCACGCGCCGCCGAGGATAAGGAAGCGAAGCATCGGGTCAGCCTTTCCTGGAAGTCAGCCGGATATGCCTTCGTGGGCCGTCGCCGGGCGCCGTGAGAGGGCGTGTCGGTCGCCGGTGGTCAGCATAGCTGGCGCTGGGGAAAGCTGAAGAGCGGCTTTTGCGAAATAACGTAACTGGTGTTTCCTAACATTTCCGCCGCTCATGCTTTTCAAAATCAAGTAATATCCCATGCAGCGGGGCTGGTGGCTGCTGCGGTCGACGGCGGGGCGCCCGCGCGCGATGTCATCGCCGTGACGCGTTGCAGGGCGGGACGACGCGCGGGGCATTGGCAACGGTCCCGCGCACGAAAATGGGCCGATTGCACGCGGGTGTGCCATTTCCTGTGGCGAGAGGTAGGTGCGTCCATTAAGAGCTGTGACTTGGCTGGCATGTCAGGGCCGGCTAGGTCTTGGGCGGAGACCTCTCGTTTGACGGTGCAGCGGGACGGAGCTCGACGACATGAAGCGGGGGCATGGATTTGCGCGCACGGCTGGCGCCGGCGTGTTGGCGGCCGCGGCTGCGCTGCTGCTGGGCGGATGCAATGAGAAAAACGCCTATGAGGCGCCGCCCGCCGCGAAGGTGACTGTCGCCTCGCCGGTGCAGATGCCGGTGACGCTCTATTCCGAATTCACCGGCAACACGGTGGCGGTGAAGGCGGTGGACCTTGAGGCACGGGTGGAAGGCTTCCTGACCGCCATCGATTATCGCGACGGGGCGGTGGTCAAGAAAGACGCCGTGCTGTTCGAGATCGAAAAGGCGGAGTACGCGGCCAAGGTTGACCTGCAAAAGGCGGCGCTCGACAGCGCCCGCGCCACGCAGGCCAACGCCCAGCGCGAGTATGACCGCCAGGCGGCGCTCGGCGAGCGCGAGGTTTCCAGCGCCCGCACCGTCGATGTGGCGAAGACCGCGCTCGACACCGCCACGGCGCAGGTGGCCTCCGCCGAGGCCAGTCTGCAGCTGGCCGAGACCTCCTATGCCTACACCACGGTGCGCGCGCCCTTCGAGGGCGTGGTGACGCGGCATCTGGTGGATGTGGGCGCATTGGTGGGCGGGACGGGGGCGACGAAGCTCGCCACCATTCTCCAGGTCGATCCCATCGACGTCTATTTCAACATCTCCGAGCAGCAGCAGCATGACCTGCTCGCCGACCTCGCCAGATCGGGCAAGAGCGCCCAGGGGATCCTGAAGGCGGAAGATGCGCTTCCGGTGGAAGTGGCCCTGCAGCCGGACCTCGCCTTCCAGTATAAGGGGCGGATTGATTATATCGCGCCGCGGATCGATGCCACCACCGGCACGCTGGAGGTGCGGGCCTCCCTGGAAAATCCTCAGCTGAGGCTCACGCCCGGCCTGTTCGTTCGCGTCCGGGTGGCGACCGGCACCATTGAAAATGCCCTGCTGGTCAATGACACCGCCGTTCTGTCCAACCAGGTGGGCAGCTATGTGATGGTGGTGGGCAAGGACAATGTGGTGCAGCAGCGCCAGGTCACCACTGGCCCGGTGGAAGGCCAGCTGCGCGTCATCACGAAGGGGCTGAAGGCCGATGACAAGGTGGTCATCGGCTCCATCCAGCGCGCCGTGGCCGGCAACACGGTGAACCCGGTGGCCGGCGCCATGGCCGCGCCGCCGGAAGGCCCCAAGCCCGCGCCCGCGGCGCTGACCGGTGCCGATGGCGGCCCCGGCGCCAAGACGAGCCCGGCCACCAAGACCACCCCCTGACATAACCGGCAATTTGGAAGGCGAAGCCATGTTCTCGCGCTTCTTCATCGAACGGCCGGTGCTGTCCAACACCCTGGCTTTTCTTATTGTTCTTCTGGGCGCTCTCTCCCTCATGAGCTTGCCCGTATCGCAATATCCCAACGTGGTGCCGCCCACGGTCTCGGTGACGGCGAGCTATCCGGGCGCCAGCGCCCGCACGGTGATGGACACCGTGGCCCTGCCGATCGAGCAGCAGGTGAATGGGGTGGAAGGCATGATCTACATGCAGTCCACCAGCGCTTCCGACGGCACCTATTCCCTGGTGGTCACCTTCGAGATCGGCACCGATCCGGACATGGCGCAGGTGCTGGTGCAGAACCGAGTTTCGCTGGCCACGGCGCAATTGCCCTCTGCCGTCTCCACCCAGGGGCTGACGGTCAGGAAGAAGTCGACTTCCATCCTTCAGTTCGTGAATCTTTATTCTTCGGATGGGCGCTTCGATAATCTCTTCCTCTCCAATTACGCCACCATCAGCCTGCAGAATGAGCTGGCGCGCCTGCCGGGCGTGGGGGATGTGACGGTGATGGGCGCGGGCGACTATGCCATGCGCATCTGGCTTGATCCCGACCGGCTGCAGAGCTTCGGGCTGACGCCGTCCGACGTGGTCACCGCCATCTCGCAGCAGAGCACGGAGGTGACCGCCGGCCTCGTGGGGGCGCCGCCCACGCCGGCCATGGTGAATTTCCAATATGTGTTGAACGTCACCGGCCGCTTCAGCGAGGCTAAGGACTTCGAGACCATCGTCGTCAAGGCCGCGAGCGGCAATGGCGGGCGCATCGTGCGGGTGGGCGACGTGGGGCGCGTGGAGCTGGGCTCGGCGGCCTACGGCCACACCGCGACGCTGAACGGTATGCCCTCCGCCGCCATCGCCATCTCGCAGCTCACCGGGGCCAATGCGCTCACGGTGGCGGAGGCGGTGAACGCCAAGATGAAGGAGCTCTCGAAGACCTTCCCGCAGGGGCTCGACTACAAGGTGTCCTTCGACAGCACCAAGTTCGTCATCGCCTCCATCGACGAAGTCTACGAGACCCTCATCATCGCCGCGGTGCTGGTGCTGCTGGTGATCCTTATCTTCCTGCAGGACTGGCGGGCCATGCTGGTGCCGGCCACCACCGTGCCGGTGACCATCATCGGCGCCTTCGCCGCCATGGCGCTCATGGGCTACACGGTGAACACCACCAGCCTGTTCGCCTTGGTGCTCGCCATCGGCATCGTGGTCGATGATGCCATCGTCATCGTGGAAGGTGTGGCGCGCCATATGGATGACGGCCTGTCCAGCCATGAGGCGGCGGTGAAGGCCATGGGCGAGCTCACCGGGCCCATCATCGGCATCACTCTGGTGCTGATGGCGGTGTTCCTGCCGGCGGCGACGCTGTCGGGGCTCACCGGCAAGATGTATCAGCAGTTCGCCCTCGTCATCGCCGCCACCGCGCTTATCTCCGCGGTGAATGCGGTGACGCTGAAGCCTACCCAATGCGCCCTGTGGCTGCGCAAGTCCGTGCCGCCGGAGGAGCGCAATATCGTCTACCGCGCTTTCAACGCCGTCTATGGGCGCTGCGAAGCCGCTTATACGGCGCTGGTGCGCCAGCTGGTGGCCTTCGCGCTGCCCACCACGCTGGTGGGGCTCGCCTTGATCGGCATCGCCTTTTACGGGCTCTCGCGGGTGCCCACGGGCTTCCTGCCGGAAGAGGACCAGGGCTATTTCATCGTCAATCTCAGCCTGCCCGATGCCGCCTCCTCGGCGCGCACCGACGCGGCGGTGACCGCGGCCGTGAAGCTGGTGGAAAAGGTGCCGGGTGTGGAGACGGTCATCGGCGTGTCCGGCATTTCGCCGCTGGACAACAATGCCACGCTCTACAATGCCGGCATGCTCTATGTGGTGCTGAAGGATTGGGACCAGCGCAAGACGGCTGATCTCAGCATCGCCAGCATTTCGGGCAAGGCCCGCGCCGCCCTCGATGGCCTGGACACGGCGGTGGCGCAGGTGATGCTGCCGCCCCCCATCCAGGGCGTGGGCAATGCCTCGGGCTTCACCATGATGGTGGAGCTGAAGGACGGCAGCTCGGACTTCGTGGCTCTGCAGAACGCCGCCCAGCAGATGGTGGAGAATGCCTCCACGCAGAGCGGCCTGTCCCACGTGGCCTCCACCTTCAACGGGCAGGTGAAGCAGTTGCGCCTGGTGGTGGACCGCGTGAAGGCCGAGGCCCTGGGCCTCACCGTGGGTCAGGTGTTCCAGGCGGTGGAATCCTATATCGGCTCCACTTACGTGAACCAGTTCACCAAGTTCAACAATGTGTTCCAGGTCTATGTGCAGGCGGATGCCCCGTTCCGGCTCCAGCCCGGCGACGTATTGAAGCTGAAGGTGAAGGGCGCGGATGGGCGGATGGTGCCCCTCGGCACCGTCGCCCGCATTGCCGACGAGGCGGGCCCGGCTCTGGTCACGCTCTACAATCTCTATCCGGCCGCGACGGTGGTGGGCAGCCCGGCGGCGGGCTTCAGTTCCGGCGAGGCCATGACCCTCATGGGCGAAGTCGCCGCGAAGTCGCTGCCGCCCTCCATGGGCACGGCCTGGACCGCCATGTCCTATCAGGAACAGGTGGTGGGCCAGCAGATCTATTATGTGTTCGCCGTGGCTCTTCTGCTCGTCTACTTCGTGCTGGCCGGGCAATATGAAAGCTGGGTGCAGCCGCTGGCGGTGATCCTGGCCGTGCCGCTCACCTTGCTGGGTACGGTGGTGGCGCTCGATCTCACAGGGATGTCGAACGATCTCTACACGCAGATCGGCATCGTCCTGCTGATCGCGCTCGCCGCCAAGAATGCCATCCTGATCGTCGAATATGCCCGCGAGAAGCGCGCCGAGGGCCTGGAGCCCGCGGCTGCCGCGGTGGAGGCGGCGCGGCTGCGGTTCCGGCCCATCCTAATGACCTCGTTCGCCTTCATCTTCGGCATGCTGCCGCTGGTGTTCGCCTCTGGGGCCGGGGCCGGGGCGCGTGTGTCGCTGGGTGTCGCGGTGGTCAGCGGCATGCTGGCGTCCACGGGCCTTGCGGTGCTGTTCGTGCCGGCTTTCTTCACCGTGCTGGAACGGCTGCGGCCGGGGCGGAAGGCGGTGAACGCAGATGTCACCGGGCGCGGCGCGAACTGACGGGCGCGCGGCCTCTCGGGGCATCCGTGACCTGTCGGCAGGGCAGGCCCGGATAGGTGAGGGTGTCGCGCCTTGATGAGCGAGGCGCCCGCCGTGGAGGGCGGCGGGCGCGCTCTGCCGGCGCCAAGGGGATCGGCACCGGTGTCCTTCGCACCAGCCGGGCGGCTCAGCGCTCGCGGAAGGCCTTGGCGATCTGGTCGTGCAGGGGCTTGGCGATGTATTCCAGCGGCGTGCGGTCCACGGTCTTCACGAACACGTCGGCCTGCATGCCCGCCGCCACGCCGTGGGGCGCCAGCCGTGCCAGCTCCTCTTTCGGCACCGCCAGGCGGATGGTGTAGTAGACGGCCCCCGTCTGCTGGTCGCGGCTGGTGTCGGGGGCGATGCGCTCGACCTTTGCCTTGAGCTCCGGCGTGGTGCGCTGGTTGAAGGCGCGCACCTTCACATGGGCCATCTGGCCGGGCGCGATCTGGTCGATATCGGTGGGGTTCACGCGCGCTTCCACCTGCAGCGTATCCTGGGCCGGCACGATGAGCATGGCCGGCTCCGCCGGGGTCAGCACCCCGCCCACCGTGTGCAGGGCGAGCTGGTGAACATAACCCGTCACCGGCGCGCGGATCTCGATGCGCTTCAGCTGGTCCTCGGCGGTCACGCGGCGCTCGGTGAGCTCCGCAATCTTGCTCTCCACCTCCTGGAGCTCCTGCATGACGTCCTCGCGCAGGCCGGCATCAATCTGGATGATCTGAAGATTGGTCTCCGCGATCTTGCCTTCGGCCTCCGCCACCGCTGCGATGAGCCGTCCCTTCTGCCCGTCCAGCTCGGCGGCGTCGCGCTCCAGAACGGCCTTGCGGCTGATGGAGACGAGGTTCTTCTCATAAAGCCCGCGCACCCCCTCCAGCTCCTCGGCGATGAGCACGCTCTGGCGCGCACTGGCCTCCTGCTGGGCCTTGAGGCCGGCAATCTCGTCGCCCAGCTGTCCGATGCGCTTGATGAGCTGCGCCTTCTGCCCCTCCCGCGCCTCCCGGCGGGCGGAGAAGAGGCGCTCCTCGGCGGCGATCAAGGCGGCGATGTCCGGGGCAGTGCCGCGCGGCTCCAGCTCGGGCACCGGGCCCATGGCCGCGCGGCCGTCGCGTTCCGCCTTGAGGCGCGCGCGGCGGGCGGATAATTCGTCGAGCTGGTTGGAGATCATCTGGAGATTGGCGCGGGGAATGGTGTCGTCGAGGCGCAGCACCACCGCGCCCTGCTGCACCAGGTCCCCCTCGCGCACCTCGAGGGCACCGACGATGCCGCCTGTGGGGTGCTGGATCTTTTTCACATTGCCATCCACCACGAATTGGCCGGGCGCGACCACTGCCCCCGAAAGGGAGGTGGTGACGGCCCACACGCCGACGGTTCCGGCGAACAGGGCGATGGCGGAGCCGCCGGCCAAGGCCAACCGCCGCAGGGCGCGGCTGGCCTCATGGCGGGGATCGTGCGGGCTGCTCATGAGGCCACCTTCGGCTGGGGGATGCGGGAGACGCCGGCCTGTCGCGCCAGGGCTTGCAGAACCTCGTCTTTCGGCCCGTGGCTCTTGATGGCGCCATCGGCCATCACCGCCACCAGGTCGACGCCGGCAATGGCCGCCTGCCGATGGGTGATGACGACGATGATGCCGCCGCGCCCGCGCACGCCCTTCACGGCGGCGGTCAGAGCCGCATCGCCATCCTGGTCGAGGTTGGAATTGGGCTCGTCCAGCACCACCAGGAACGGGTCCCCGTACAGCGCGCGGGCAAGGCCGATGCGCTGGCGCTGGCCGGCGGAAAGGGCCGCCCCACTTTCGCCGATAGGCGTGTCATAGCCCCGCTCCAGGCGCAGGATGAGCTCATGGGCACCGGCTGCGCGCGCCGCTGCGACCACGGCCTTTGAGGCGGCGTCGGGGTCGAAGCGGGCGATGTTCTGCGCCACCGTGCCGTCGAACAGCTCGACATCCTGGGGCAGGTAGCCGATGTGGCGGGCCTCCTCACCCCATTGATCGAGGGCGGCGCCATCGAGGCGCACATCGCCCTTCAGCGCCGGCCACACGCCCACCAAGGCGCGGGCGAGGGTGGACTTGCCGGAGGCGCTGGGGCCGATGATGCCCAGCCCCTGGCCAGCCTTGAGGGTGAGGCTCAGCCCCTTAAGGATGGGCGCCTGCCTGCCGGGCGCGGCGACGATGAGATTTTCGACCGCCAGGTGCCGGCTGGGCGGCGGCAGGGCCAGGGAGCTGCTTGTGGCCAGGGCCGGCATGTCGAGGGTGCGTTTCAGGCGCGCAAGGCTCTGGCGGGCGGCGACGAAGCCCTTCCAGTTGGCCACCGCGATCTCGATGGGCGCGAGGGCGCGGGACGTCATGATAGAGGCTGCGATCATGGCGCCGCCGGAAATCTCCCCCTCAATGGCGAGATAGGCGCCGAGGCCCAGCACCGCCGATTGCAGCGCCATGCGGAACACCTTCGCCGCGGCGCCGGCGGCGCTGGTGATGTCCGCGCCGGCCAGCCAGTCGCGCATGTGCCGGCCGTGAGCCTCAAGCCAGAGGCGGGCGAAGGCGGGGCCCATGCCCATGGCGGTGATGGCCTCCGCATTGCGGCGGCTGGCATTCACCACGCTCTCGCGTACGGCGCGGCTTTCGAGCTGGGCCCGGGTGGCGGCGCGGCTCTTCATCTCGGTGAGCGCGGTGAGGGCCAAGATGACGAGCCCGCCGAACAGCGCCAGCCCGCCGAGCCAGGGATGCAGCAGGAAGCAGCCGGCGATGAAGAGCGGCATCCACGGCATGTCGAACAGAGCGGTGGGGCCGAGGGAGGCCAGGAAGGCGCGGATCTGGTCGAGATCGCGCACCGGCTGGCCCGCCTGTTCCGAGCGCCAGCCGAGCACGGACAGTCGCCGCACCGCCTCGAAGGCGGCGGGGGCGACATCGGCGTCGAAGCGGGCGCCGATGCGGGCCAGCATGCGCACCCGCACCGCATCGAGGAAGCCTTGCAGGGCGAAGGCGCACAGCAGCAGCGCCGACAGGCCGATGAGGGTGGGCACCGAATGGGAGGTCAGCACCCGGTCATAGACCTGGAGCATGTAGAACGAGCCCGACAGCATCAGCAGATTGATGACGGCGGAAAACACGCCGACCGTCGCCAGCGCCCCCCGGCAGGCGGCGAGGGCCGCGCCGACGCGCGAGGCGGGGGAGGGGGAAAGGGGCTTCAAGGGCGATCCTCCGGGGCGGGGGCGCACCGTCTCCTCGCCGGCGCGCGGCGATCGCTCGGGAGGAGGCGGTGCGTGAAAAGGGTGGCCGGCGGCGCGAAAGCCGCCGGCCCATCCTGGCGAGGTGCGGGCCTCAGACCAGGATGCCAAACTGCGACGCGTCGAACCGGCCGGTGCCGGCGATGGAGAAGGTGAGATCGTCATTGGCGCCGATCACGCCGTTGCCGTCCGTATGGCCCAGCACATAGCCATCGGCCGTGTGCGAGAGGATCTCGGCGCCGCTCACGCTTGTGATCTCGAACGGCGTGTCGATCTCCACGCTCCAGCCGGCGGTGGCCTCGCCCCCATTGTGCAGGGTCACGTCGGCCGTAAAGGCCGTGTCGCTGGTCGACAGGTGGGACAGGGCCGCCGTCAGCAGCACGTCGTTCGCCAGTTCGGCGGAGGCGGCCGTGAGGCTCGCCTCGCTGGCGATGGCGGCGCCGTTGACGGTGAGGCCACTGGCGACCGCTTCCGCTCCGCCGGGCGAGGCCTGGAAGCCGAAGGTCACGGGGCATCCCGCATCCACGTCGCTGTTCCAGGCGGCGTTGCGGATCACATAATGGTCGCCCACATGGCTGACGATTTCCGCATTCCAGATGTTGGAAATGTCGAAATCGGCGTCAAAGGCGACGGTCCAGCCGTTGAGATCCGCTTCCGGGGTCAGCGTCATGCTGCCCACGAAGCCCGCGCCCCAATCGTCATTGACGGTGAAGGCGAGCTGGTCACCCGTGCGCGCGGCGTCGTCATTGACGATGGT
The DNA here is from genome assembly GCF_021401125.1 of Xanthobacter sp. NM-59. Lineage (GTDB taxonomy): Bacteria > Pseudomonadota > Alphaproteobacteria > Rhizobiales > Xanthobacteraceae > Xanthobacter. The sequence goes on along the minus strand of NZ_JACBFQ010000003.1, from coordinate 127,744 downwards.
GCCGGTGGCGCTGCCATCGGCGATGGTGGCCCCGGTGGCGCCGGTGAGCACCACGGTGAAGCGCTCATCGGCTTCCACGGTGGAATCGCCGATCACCGGCACATGGATGGTGGCCTGCGTCTCGCCGGCGGCGATGGTGAAGGTGCCGTCCATGCCGGTATAGTCCACGCCCTCGGTCGCGGTGCCGCCGGCGGTGTGATAGCTCACGGTGATGGCCTCCTCGGAGGCGGCCGAGAGGCTCACGGTGAAGGCAAGGGTGCCCGCCGCGCCGGCCTCCCCCTCCGCCGCCTGGGCATCGGCGATGGAGAGGCTGGGCACACCGGGGCCGGCGCCGTCATCGTCGGCGATGGTCGCGACGCCTTCCGCGATGCCGATCACCGCGCCGTCCGCATCGGTGAGCACCAGGGAGAAATGCTCGTTGCCCTCCACCGCCGTGTCGGCGGTCACGGGGATGCTGACCACCTTGGTGGTCTCCCCCGCCGCGAAGGTGATGGTGCCGCTCGATGCGGTGAAATCGCTGGAATCCGCGGTGCCGGCAACGGTGTGATAATCCACCGTGACGGTTTCGCTCGCCGCCTGCGAGAGGGAGATCACGAACAGCGCGGCGTTGGCATCCCCGCTTCCCACGTCGCCCGAGCCGTCGCCGAGGTCGAACTCGATGGGTTCGAGATAAGCGAGCTTTTCCGTGTGCACGGTGCGCCAGTCGTCGGCCAGGATGCCGCCGGTGTCGCCCGAATTGGGGTTCCACGACCAATAGGTCCAGCTGATGCCCTCGTCGCCGGCCGGAATGTCGGTGGTGCCGTCATTGTTAAAGTCACCGGACAGATAGGAGGTCAGGGCCTCCAGCCAGGGCGCGTCCTTGGGGTCCTCCAGCTTGGTGCCAAACTCGCCGATATAGACCGGCGCGATGTTTTCTTCGTAGATATAGCCCCACATCTCCCGGAACTTCTCCGGCAGATCCGCCGCGAAGTCGGACGACTGGAACCAGGGCTGGGCATAGACGGAATTGCCATAGTCATGGGCCGAATAGACCAGCTTGTTGTCCACTTCGAGCGCGATGGGCCGGTCGCGCACGCCCATGAGATTGCCGCCCCACCAATAGCTTTCGCCTTCATAGGTGCCCACGCCCTCCACGAAGATGAGCCAGTTGGAATTCACCTCGCCAATGGCATTGCCGGCGCGCTCGGCCGCCGCCGCCCAGTCGGTGGCGCCGCCGCCGCCCCAGGTGCCGTTGTAAGGCTCGTTGTGCAGATCGGCGCCGATGACGGCGGAATTGTCCGCATAGCGCTCGGCCAGCATCTGCCAGTCGGAGATCCATTGGGCCTCGGAATGCGCGGCGTCATACCAAAGGCCATTCTCGGACGTGCCGGCGCCCGAGGATGAGCGATGGTGGTCCAAAATGATCTTCATGCCGATCTCGTCGGCATAGTCCACGATCTTGTCCATGATCTCCAGGGGCGTGAGGCCCTGAAGATCGGGATTCTGCGAGTAATCGATGCCCGACGCCGTGGTGGCATGCAGCATGTCGGAGGAGAAGGGCAGGCGGATGGTGTTGAAGCCCAGCTCCTTCATCTGGTCCATCATGTCGGTATAGCTGCGGGTCCACAGGCCGTTCGGGGAATTGTTCGTGCCCTCGAAGCCGAACCAGTTGACACCCGCGATCTTCACCGAATTGCCGTCGGCATCCACGATCTGGTTGCCGGAGGTGGAGAACCAGCCATCGGCCGCATCGCCCGATCCGGTGCCGGGATTGCCCTCCACCACCGTGGTGCCGGACACCGAGACGGTGGGCAGCACGGCGGGCGGGGCGACATCGTCATTGGTGATAGTGCCGGTGGCGCTGGCATCGGCCAAAGTCGCGCCGGAAGGGGAGGAGAGGCTGAGCGTGAGCGTCTCATTGCCTTCCACCGCGGTGTCGCCGTGCACGGCCACGCGGATGGTCTTTTCCGTCTCGCCGGCGGCGAAGGTGAGGCTGCCGCTCTTCGCGACATAGTCCTCGCCCGCAGTGGCGCTGCCGTCGGCGGTGGCGAAATGCACGCTGACATCGGACGCGGAGGCCGCCGACAGGCTCACCGTGAAGGTGAGATAGGAGGTGCCGTCATCGCCTTCGGTCACCTGGGCGTCGGTGATGGCGAGGGCGGGCAGCTCCGGCGTGGGATCACCGCCGCCGTCCACGGCCGTGCCGTTGAGGACGAAATCGCTCACGGTGGCGGTGGCGCCGCCCGGGGAGGCCTGGAAGCCGAAGCTCACCTCGCCAGCAGCGGCCACGGTGCCGTTCCAGGCGGCGTTGCGGATCACATAATGATCGCCCACATGGCTGACGATCTCCGCATTCCAGATGTTGGAGATCTCGAATGGGGCGTCGAACGCCACGGTCCAGCCATCGAGGGCGGCCTGGGCGGTCAGCGTCATGTCGCCCACGAAGCCGGCGGTCCAGTTGTCGCGGACGCTGAAGCTGATGGTGTCGGTGCTGTTGGTGTCGTCGTTCATGATGGTTCCGGTAGTGGTGGCGAGGCTGGCGCCGCTCGCGTCGGAGAGCGTCAGCGTAAGGCGCTCGTCGGCTTGTGCCGTCGTGGCGCCGATGACGGGGATGGGGACCTCCGCCCGGATTTCGCCCGGCGCGAAGGTGAGGGGCCGGATTGGGCGACCTAGCCGCTGCCGGCGGTGGCGTGCGCGGCGTCGCCGGATGGCGGCGCGCCGGTGCCGGCCGCGGTGGGCCAGCGCCCGGTGGCGATGGTGCGGTGCGCGATGACCAGCGTCTCCGGCAGCGCAGTGAGGCCGAGCTGCGACCAGACATGGTCTTCCCGCGCCTGGGAGCCGGTGAAGAGGAAGGTGCCGGCGGACAGCTCCGCCATCTTCATGTGGCGCGGGACAGGGGGCTGGCCGGTGGCCGGGTCGCCGATGACGGAACCCCCGGTTCTGTCCATCGTGAACAACTGCTCGCGGCTGCCGTAAGTGCGGCAGTCCCCCACGTCGGTGGCGGGATCGAAGGTGACGCGGTCCAGCTGCCCCGCCTTACGGGAGCGGGCATAGACCGTGTGCGGGGCCGCCTCCTGGCCCTGTTTCGACGCCAGGGTGCCGCTGAGGCCCATGCGCAGATGGTGGTTTTTCACCGGCACGAAGCTGTCCACGGTGAGCCGGCCGAGCGACACGCCCTCGATCGGCACCGCCCGTCCGCTCCCGGGATCGGTGAAGGCGAGGCCCTCGGCCCGGTCCTCGACGATCAGGTCGTGAACGGAAGAGGAGCCGAGATCCAGCTGGTCCGCCGTGGGGTCGAACCCGGTGATGGTGCTGAGCGGGCCATTGGTGGGCAGTGTCACGGAACCGATGCGACCCGGCTGGCCCGCCGCGCTCGCGCCCGGCAGACCTTCAGGACCGCGCGCAGAAGTGTTCGCCATGTCCATCGCTGTGGTGCTCCGTTTCCTGTCTCGAAGCGAGCAGATGGCATGTCTTCCCCAGATGATCATCGCGCCGGGCCGCGCTAGTCGATGAGCGCGGCAGAAAAGTCGATGATCGTGGCAGGTGGCCCCATGGGCTGGCCCCGCGCACCAAAGGCGGCGATGGCGCCGGCGCGGCCTTTTTGTGGCGGGATTCGAGCAATTGACGCTGGTGGCGCTGGTGAATACTGATCGATGGGGGAGGTCGTCCGCATGCTGGGCGGCCCGGAGGGGCTGCGGTGGACGCTGGCGGAGTAACGGCAGGGGCGGCCATCGCGCCGACGCGAGAGCCGCGAGCCTCATTCTGGACCGCGCAACTGGTCGGCTGGGGCCTGTTCGCCGTGGTGGACCTGGTGAACCGCCAGCTGCTCTATGGTGCGCTGCCGGAAGCGGTGGTGCTCACCCTTATTGCCTATGCCGCGTGGGTGCTCCTGTCCGCGGGCCTGCGCTGGCTCTACGGGCGGTTGTGCGCCGAGGGCCAGCTGAACCTGCGCACGGTGGGCCTTGTGACGCTGTTCTCGCCGCTTGCGGCGGGGCTTGGGCTCGCGGGTATCGGCGTGGTGCGGAGCGCCTTGGGGTGGCGCGTTCCCGATTGGGATCCCCTGGAGCAGGTGATCCTGCCCCTCGCGCACTATAGCCTGGCCTTCCTGGCCTGGAGCATCTGCTATTTCTGGGTGCGGGCGGAGCAGGCCAGGCAGCGCGCGCGTGAGCGGGCGGTGGCGGCGCGGATGGACGCGCTGAAGGCCGAGATCCGCTCCCTTCAGCTTCAGCTCGATCCGCACTTCCTGTTCAACGCCCTCAATGGACTGGCGGAGGAGGTGCCGGAACATCCCGATGCCGCCTTGGCCATGATCCGCGACCTCACCCAATATCTGCGCCACCTGCTGGCGGGCATTCGCCACCCGGTGGTGTCGGTCGCGGCGGAGGTGGAGGGACTTTCCGCCTATCTGCGCATCCAGAAGGCGCGCTTCGGCGAGCGGGTGCAGGCGGTGGTAGAGACGGATCCAGCGGTCGCCTCCTGGCCGATCGCCAACCTGCTGCTGCAGCCTTTGGTGGAAAACGCCTTCGAGCACGGCGACCGCTCGCGGCGGCTGGACGTGCGCGTGGCGGTGGCGGCGGAGGGGCAGGCGCTGCGGGTGGAGGTGTCGAACACCGGCCGCCTCGCTGCCGCGGGGGGTGCCGCGCGCCATCATGGCATCGGCCTTGCGAATGTGTGGCGGCGGCTTGACGTCCATTATCCCGGCCGCCACACTTTTGCGCTGCAGCAGGCCCCCGGTGATGATGGCGCGCCCGGCGGAGGGCGCGTCGTCGCCGTGCTGCGACTGGAGGGGGAGCCGTGCTCCGCGTTCTGATTGCCGATGACGAGCCGCTGGCGCGGCGCGCCATGCGCCGCCTGGCGGCCGGGCGGGACGATGTGGAAATCGTCGGCGAGGCGGAGAGCGTGGCGCAGACGCTGGAGCTGATCGCCGCCACCCGGCCCCACCTTGTCTTCCTGGACATTCGCCTGAATGGCGGGGATGGCTTCGACCTGCTGGCGGCGGTGGACGAGCCGCCGAAGGTGATCTTCGTCACCGCCCATGCCGAATATGCGGTGGAGGCGTTCGCCGTGGATGCGGTGGACTATCTGCTGAAGCCGGTCGCGCCCGAGCGCTTCCATGCTGCCCTCGACCGCGTGCAACGCCAGCTCTCCGGCGAGCGCAGGGAGACCGGCGAGTTGATCGAGCTGCGATCCGCCAACCGCGTGGTGTTCTCGGCGGTGGCGGACATCGTGGCGGTGCGCGCGGAGGGGGATTTCAGCCATGTCCTCCTGTCCGCGCGGCCGGCGGTCATGATGCTGCGCAGCCTAGGCCAGTTCGAGACGCTGCTGCCGTCGCCCCCCTTCTTCCGGTTGGGGCGTTCGCTCATCGTCAATCGGGACCGCGTGCGCAGCGTCGATGCCCGCAGCCGCGATGCGGTGCGCGTGACCCTGCTGGGATTGGTGGAACCCCTTATTATCGGCCGGGCCGCCGCGGCACGCCTGCGCGAGGCCATGGACGGGGCGACCGGCGCGGGCCCGGAGGGCTGAGGCCACGCTGTCGGGGCAGGGGACGCCCCCCGTTTGGATCCCTCTCATCACCCGCGCCAAGGGTGCCTGAATGCAGCGGTTCCGCCTCTCAGGCGCGCTTGAGCCGTTGCGGGACACTATTCCGGTCGCACTCCAGCCGCGCGGCGCCCGTGCCGGAGCACGCCCGCTTGGGCCGGGATGCGGTGCTCAGGCTGCTTCAGCTTTTCATGGAGACGTCGAAGCCACCTATCCTTCTGTTTTCGTGCGTATCCTTTATGCGAACCGGTTCCCGCGGCGCGCGGAAGGGCTCTAGGCGCCGGCGTCCTTCAGCCGGCGCGCGGCGGCCCGGCCGAGGGAGAGGCAATGGGCCTGCGGCCCGAGCACCAGCCGCGCGCGGCCGCCTTCCATGTTCTCCACCCGCTGCACCTGCCCCATATTGACGATGAGCGAGCGGCTGAGGCGGCGAAAGGGCGGGTCGGGCAGCTCGGCCTCGAACTGGCCGAGCAGGCGGCAGACCAGCAATTCCTTCTCGTCGCTCACGAGGATGCGGGTGAAATCCCCTTCCGCCGTGAGGGAGAGAATGCGGCTCTGCGCCACCATCACGTGCCGGCCTGGCATCTGGATGCGCAGCTTGCGCTCCTGGTCGGCCCGGTGGGCGCGCCGCTCGCGCAGGCGCTGGAGGGTGAGGGCGAGGCGTTCCGGCTCCACCGGCTTCAGCAGATAGTCCGCCGCCTCCACCGCGAAGGCTTCCACCGCATAGCTGCTATAGGCGGTGACGAACACGATATCCGGCCTCACCTCGCCCTGGGTGAGAACCTCGAAGCCCTTGCCGTCCCCCAGCTCCACATCGAGGAACAGGATGTCCGGGCGCACGCTGGCAAGGCTGTCGCGCGCTTCCGCGAGGCTGCCGGCCTCGCGCGCCACCATCAGGTCCGGATGGGCCGAAAGGAGCCGCTTGAGGCTGCGGCGGGCCGGCGGCTCGTCGTCCACCACCATCACGCGAAGCATATGGGTCCCTTGAGGCTCATGCGGGCCACCACCAGCGGCCCTTCCTGGCCAATGGCGAGGTGGTGCCCGCCCGGATAATGCAGCTCCAGCCGGCGGCGGATGTTGACGAGGCCGAGCCCCGAGCCGGGGCCGCTGCGCGGCGCATAGGTGCCCGGATTGGTGATGACCACCGACAGAACATCCTCATGCCGCCGCACGGCGACATCGATCCGCAGGGGCGCGCCGGTGGTGGGCCTAAGCCCATGCTTCACCGCGTTTTCCAGCAGCCCCTGGAGGATGAGGTGCGGCACCGGGAAGTCTCCGGCCTGCGGGTCGAGATCGACGGTGCAGGTCAGGCAATCGTCGAAGCGCAGCTCCTGGATGCGCAGATACGAGCGCGCCGCCTCGATCTCGTCGGCGAGGGGGCAGACGGAGCGCTCCTTGTGGTCGAGGCAATAGCGCATGTAGCCGGCGATCCGCCGCACCATTTCCAGCGCGATTTCGGGCCGCTCGGGGATTTCGGCGGTCAACGTGTTCAGGGCGTTGAACAGGAAGTGCGGATCGAGCTGCACCTTGAGCTGCTGCAGCTCCGCCCGCGCGGCCGCCGATTGCGCCTCGCTGCGCCGAAGATGCTCGGTGCGCGCGGCCACATCTGCGGTCAACCAGAAATAGCCCAGCGCCCAGCCCAGGAAGATGCTGGTGTAATACAGCATCGGCACGATGCGGCCGCCGAAGGCCCGCTGGAACTCCCCTTGGGAGAAGGACAGGGCCCGCAGCCCTTCCGCCGCCGCCATCTCCACTGCCCCGCCCGCGATGGCGGCGACGATGACCAGAGGAATGAGCCGAAACGCGGGAAATTGCGGCCGCGGCCGGCGGCTGAGGAATTCGTGGGCGAGGCTGGTGAGCACGAAGCCGATGGAATCCAGCAGCAAGGTGAGGATCACGGCGTCCGCGAAGCTGCCGAAGAACAGCGTTCGCGTGGCGATGCCGAGCATGGAGATGAAGAGCCAGGCGGCGAGATTGGCCTTCCAGAAGGGCGTGGACAAGGCCCCCGTCCCCGGGATGGGCACGCCCGCCTGCTGTCTGTCTGGCCACCCGCCCGCGACCGTCATCGGCAATTCCGCCCCGCGCCCCGGGCGCGCCCTTGTGCGCCCGGCCTGTGTGCCTGCTCCCCTGTGTTAGTGCATGGCTGGCGGGTCTGCCAAGGTGTCTGGAGTGTCCAGCCCGCAGGGCGGCTCACTCGCCATCGGGCAGGGCGAACACCGTGAGCTGGCCGCCCAGCGCGGTGTAGCTGTTGAGCGCCGCATAGGCCTCGTTGGCGCCCGAGCCGTCATCCGGATCGGTCAGCCCGGCGGCAAGGCCGATGCCGGCCCAGCCGCCCACACCGGACAGCACCGCGATATATTGCCGGCCCTTATACATGTAAGTGGTGACGTTGCCGACGATGCCGGAAGGGGTCTTGAAGCGGTAGAGCTCCTTGCCCGTGCGCGCATCCACGGCCTTCAGATAGCCTTCCAGCGTGCCGTAGAAGACCACGTCGCCGGCGGTGGCGAGCGCACCCGACCAGACCGAGAACAGCTCCGGATTGGACCATGCGGGCGCCCCTTTCGCATCGTCCCAGGCGATGAAGGCGCCGGTGCGTCCATCGCCGCCGGGCGCGGGATACATTGAGAGGGTGGCGCCGACATAAGGCTGGCCGGCGGTGTAGTCCACGTGGAACGGCTCGTAATCCATGCACATATGGCTGGTCGGCACGTAGAAGAGCCGGGTTTTCGGGGAATAGGCCGCGGGCTGCTGGTTCTTGGTGCCGAGGGCGGCGGGGCAGATGCCGGAATAGGTCTCGTCCTCGCCCCGCGCCTGGGTGGAATAGGCCTCGTTCACCTGCGGGCGGCCATAGGTGGGGCTCGCTTTGTCCAGGTCGATGCGCGAGGCCCAGTTCACCGCGGTGTCGTACTTCTCCGCCCGCAGCAGGGCGCCGGTCTCGCGGTTCAGGGTGTAGGCGAAGCCGTTGCGGTCGAAATGGGTGAGGAGGGGCGTGGGCTTTCCATCCACCGGCTGGTCGGTGAGGATCATCTCGTTGACGCCGTCATAGTCCCACTGGTCGTGGGGCGTCATCTGGTAGACCCATCGCGCCATGCCCGTATCCGCGTCGCGGGCGAAGATGGACTGGCTCCATTTATTGTCGCCCGGCCGCTGGGTGGGGTTCCAAGTGGAAGGGTTCGCGGTGCCGTAATAGATGAGGTTCAGCTTCGGGTCGTAGGCGAACCAGCCCCAGGTGGCGCCGCCTCCGGTCTTCCACTGGTCGCTCTCCCAGGTCTTGAGGGAAGAATCCTTGCCGATGGGGCGGCCCAGCTCCGTGGTTTTTTCCGGGTCCACCAGCATGTCTTGGTCGGGCCCGGTGGAATAGGCGCGCCACAGGCGCTTGCCATCCTTCAGGCTGTAGGCGGTGAGGTGGCCGCGCGCGCCGAACTCCGCTCCGGCGATGCCGACAATCAGCTTGTCTTTCACCGGCATGACGGTGGCGGTGTTGGATTCGCCCATCTTCGGGTCGCCATTCACGGCCGACCACCTTTTTGCGCCGGTGCGGGCGTCGAGGGCGACGATGGTCGTGTCGGCCTGATGCAGGAACACCATGCCCTGGGCATAGGCCAGGCCGCGATAGACGAGGTCGCAGCACATGACGCCGGCCACCTCGCGGGATTGCCGCGGCTCGTATTTCCACAGGATGCGGCCGTCATGGTCCAGATCGAGGGCATAGACCACGTTGGGGAAGGGCGTGTGCACATACATGACGCCGTCGACGATGAGGGGCGCGCCCTCATGGCCGCGCAGCACGCCGGTGGAAAAGGTCCAGGCCACCTTCAGCCGGCCGACATTGCCGGCATCGATCTGCGCCAGCGGCGAATAGCGCGTGTTGGCGTAATCAAGGGTTTGCAGCACCTGCTCCCGCCCTTCGGCGGTCCGCTCCAGCACGTCGTCATTGGCGTGGGCGCCGCCGGCGAGCGGCATGGCGATGGCAATGGCTGCCAGCGCCAGCCGGCGCTGAGAACGCAGTCTCCGGAAAATGGCCTCATCCTCCCGATTGCCGCGTCTTGAGCGCGCGGCTTTCAGTGTCATGCCACCGGCTCCGGCTTTCGCCCGGCGACGGGTGGGTTCGCTTGAGCGTCGCCAGGGCTGTCGGCCCATGAGGCTGTCCCACGGGGAGCGCTGGCCCTTGCGGCGCAGTGTCGAGGCCCGACTGTGGCGCCCGGCGGGCGGGCGCGCAATATCACGTAACGGAGCCTGGGCGGTTCCGCGCCCGGATCAGGCCACCACGGTGGCGACGGTGGCGTTGAGGACCCGCACCGCATCGCGGGGGTCTAGGCGCACCTGGAGCCCGCGCTGCCCGCCATTGATGAAGACATGGGGGTGGGCCAGGGCCTGTTCCTCCATCACCACCCGCGGCGGGCGCATCTGGCCGAAGGGGCTGATGCCACCCACCTTGTAGCCGGCGATCCGCTCGGCCTCGGCCGGCTTCATCATCTGCGCCGACTTGCCGCCGAAGGCCGCCGCCAGCTTCTTCATGGAGACTTCGCGGTCGGAAGGCACGATCACGCAGGCGGGGCGGCCATCCACCAGGGCCATCAGGGTTTTCAAAACCCGCTCGGGCGCCTCGCCGATGGCCTCGGCCGCCTGCAGCCCGATGCGCTCGGCATCGGGATCGTAATCATAGGTGTGCAGGGTGAAGGCGACTTTCGCCTGTTCCAGCATCTTGGTTGCGCGGGTCGCCTTGGACATGGCCTTGTCGAGAGCGTTGCCGAGCGAAGCGGGAACCGGTTCGCGTGAAGGAAACGCGTAAAAGCAAGAGGACGGACTGTTTCGGCGTGTCCGTGAGACACCGGAACAATCTATTGCCCGCAGGCGCGCCCGCGCAAGCGGTTCAGCGCCAGCCGAGGGCCGGCGCCACGTGCTTCAGGATCATCTCGATGACATGGGCGTTGTAGTCGACGCCGAGCTGGTTGGGCACCGTCAGCAGCAGGGTATCCGCCTCGGCGATGGCCTCATCCTCCGCCAGTTGCTTCACCAGCACGTCGGGCGCGGCGGCATAGCCGCGGCCGAAGATGGCGCGGGTCCGCTCGTCGATGAAGCCCACCTGGTCCTGCTCCTGGCCGCCGCCGCCGAAATAGGCGCGGTCGCGGTCGTCCACCAGAGCAAAGATGCTGCGGCTGACGGAGACGCGGGGCTCGCGGCTGTGGCCGGCCTCCTTCCAGGCGGCGCGATAGGCGCGGATCTGGCTGGCCTGCTGCACATGGAAGGGCAGGCCGCCTTCGTCGTCCTTGAGGGTGGAGCTCTGCAGGTTCATCCCGATGCGGGCGGCCCATTCGGCCGTGGCGTTGGAGCCGGCGCCCCACCAGATGCGTTCCAGCAGCCCTTCCGAATGGGGTTCCAGGCCCAGCAGGCCCGGCGGGTTGGGGAACATGGGGCGCGGGTTGGGCTCGGCGAAGCCCTTGCCGCGCAGCATTTCGAGGAACACCTGGGTGTGGCGCCGGGCCATGTCGGAGGCGTTCTCGCCCTCCGCCGGCGCGTAGCCGAAATAGCGCCAGCCGTCGATCACCTGCTCCGGCGAGCCGCGGCTGATGCCGAGCTGGAGTCGGCCGCCGGCGATGAGGTCGGCCGCGCCCGCGTCCTCGGCCATGTAGAGCGGGTTTTCATAGCGCATGTCGATGACGGCGGTGCCGATCTCGATGCGCCGGGTGCGCGCGCCCACCGCCGCCAGGAGCGGGAACGGGGAGGCCAGCTGCCGGGCGAAGTGGTGGACGCGGAAATAGGCGCCGTCCGCCCCCAGCTCCTCCGCCGCCACCGCCAGCTCGATGGATTGCAGCAGCGCATCCGAGGCCGAGCGCGTCTGCGAGTGGGGGGAGGGCGTCCAGTGCCCGAATGAGAGGAAGCCGATCTTCTTCACGATGCGTCCGCGCGAAGGGGGAGGGGCGCGCAGGCTACGCCGGCCCGCGGGAAAATGCACCCGCGGGCGGCAAGCGATGCCGATATCGTGTTGCCCTGGCCCGTCTCGCCTGGGTGGCCTTCCCGCGGGCGCGGGCCTTCTCAGGCGGCGGCGAGATCCTTCACGAAGGCGTCGACCACATTGCGCAGGTCGCTGGCCTGAGTGGACAGTCCGTTGGACAGGCCCAGCAGTTCGGCGGAGGAGGAGCCGGTGGTTTCCGCCGCCTGACCGACGCCGGTGATGTTCTGCGCCACCTCGCTGGTGCCGGCGGCTGCCTGCTGGCAGTTCTGGGCGATCTCCGAGGTTGCCACCCCCTGCTGCTCCATCGCGCCGGCGATGGCGGTGGCGGTTTCCTTGATGGTGGTGATGACGCGCATGATCTCGGCCATGGACGTCACCGTGCTGTCGGTCGCTTCGCGGATCTCGCGGATCTTGGAGGCGATCTCGTCGGTGGCCTTGGCGGTCTGGTCGGCCAGTTGCTTCACCTCGGTGGCCACCACCGCGAAGCCCTTGCCGGCATCCCCGGCGCGCGCGGCCTCGATGGTGGCGTTCAGGGCCAGCAGGTTGGTCTGGGCGGCGATTTCCCGGATGAGGTCCAGCACCTCGCCAATGTCGACGGCGGCCTTGGCCAGATTGCCGATATGGGCGTTGGAGGTCTCCGCCTCGGTGAACGCCATGTCGGCGACGCTGGCGGAGTGGGCCACCTGCCCGTTGATCTCGCGCACCGAGGCCGCCATCTCTTCCGAGGCGGAAGCCACCGTCTGCACATTGGTGGACGCCTCCTCGGAGGCCGCCGCCACGGCCTGGGCCTGGCGCGAGGTTTCCTCGGCAGTGGCGGACAGGTTCCGCGCCGCCGTCGCCACGTCGCCGGAGGAGTGCACGAAGCCGGCCACCAGTTGCTGCATGTGGGTGACGAATTCCTCGGCCAGCTTGCTGCGGCGAAGGATCTGCGCCTTGGACTTCTCCTCCGCCTCGGCCTGGGCGGCGCGCATGCGGGCCGCCTCCTGCAGCTGGCCGCGCAGGCCGACGAGGGACTTGGCGATGGCGCCGACCTCGTCGTGGCGATCGGCGTGGGGCACCTCCACGTCCAGGTTCCCGTGGCCCAGCGCGGACATGACATTCATGGAATCGGTGACGGGCGCGACGATGAAGCGCCGGGTGATGAGCACCGCCAGCAGCACCACCAGCAGGGTGCCGAGGCCCATGCCCACCGTCACCATCCAGGCGGTGCGGTTGGCGAGGGCGGTGGCAGCCGCGTTCTCCGCTTCCATCGCGGCGGTGAGGCGCTTGTTGATGCCGGTGGTGGAATTGGCGAGGTCGTCGATCTTGGGCGAGCAGGTGGTGCGCATCACCTGGCCGACACGGGCGATGTCCTCGGCGGAGCGGGCGGCGGCGGCGGCGCGCATGACCTCGCCGCAGTCCCCGTCCATGGTCTGCTTCACGCGCTCGACCACCCGCTCCATGTCCGGTGCGAAGGCGGGAGCTTCCGCTTTGATGAGGTCGGTGCGGGTCTTGTAGTCCTTCAGCACCTGCTCGATGAGCCGGTTGGCGGCGGCGTCCTCCTCCGGCGTCTGGCCCACGAGCAGGCGGTAGATGCCGATTTCCACCTGTCGCAGCAGCCGGTTGGAGCGCGCGAGATTGGCGATGGCGGGTGCCGGTCCCTCAATGATGTTCGTGCCGACGGCGTTGATGGCCGTCATCTGGGACGATGCGTAGAGGATCGCGCCGAACGACAGCACGGCCAGCAGCAAGAGAAGGCTGACGACCTTGCCCGTCAGCGACAAGTTCTTGAAAGACATTCCATCCCCCCAGGCCCGCCGAAGCCGGCCGTGAACCGCCCCATGATGGTGTCACGGCCCCTCGCCGCAACACCATGCAGCGCCCCTTGGCGGCGGGAAACCGAATCCACCCCGGCAACACCCGTCGTCCACAAGCTGCGCGGGCGCGGAGCCTAACGGAACGGCGGGGTCGCAGGAAGTCCGTGAAATACCCCATCGCCGGCCGGCGCGCGCATGTCGGGGCGCCTCTCCAGGTCCGGGCGGCGCCCCGGGCGGCCGCTTTACGCCCGCGTTACGCATCCGGCGCGTTTCCACCTATCGCCTTTATGCGGGCGGGGGGTAGCTCCAGCAGCATCGGCAATGGAGCCATCATCATGGAAGCATTCATTTATTTCACCGGCGGGCTGGCCCTCTTCGCGCTCTGCTCCGCCGCTGTCCTGGCTGCGGACCGGTTGTAAGGCGGCGGCGATGCCTTTTGATCTCGTGCTCGGCCTGGGCGCTGCCGCCGCGCTGTTCGTCTACCTGCTCGTGGCGCTGCTGCGCCCGGAACTGTTCTGATGGGGATGGGCATGACCAGCGATCTCATCCAATTCGCCCTTTACCTGGCGGTGCTGACGGCCATCGCCCTTCCGCTCGGCGCCTACATGGCGGCAGTGTTTACGGACAAGGTCCGATTCCTGGCGCCGGTGGAGCGGGCGCTGCTCGGCGCGGCGGGCGCCGGAACCGTGGAGAGCCAGCGCTGGACCGGTTATGCGCTCGCGCTTCTGGCCTTCAATGGAGCCGGCTTCGCGCTCCTGTTCACCATCCTGGTGCTGCAGGGCTACCTGCCCCTCAATCCGCAGGGCTTCGAGGGGCTGGCCGCGCCGCTCGCCTTCAACACGGCCATCTCGTTCGTGACCAACACCAACTGGCAAGCCTATGGGGGCGAAACCACGCTCTCCAATTTCAGCCAGATGGCGGGCCTCACCACCCAAAACTTCCTGTCCGCGGCCACTGGCATGGCGGTGGCGGCGGCGGTGGCGCGCGGGTTCGCGGCGCGCCAGGCGCGGACGATCGGCAACTTCTGGGCCGATCTGGTGCGCGCGACCCTCTATGTGCTGATGCCGGGGGCCGTTCTGCTCGCCCTGGTCTTCGTGGCGTTCGGCATGCCGCAGACCCTTGCCGCCGCGTTCGATGCCACCACGCTGGAAGGGGCACGGCAGACCATCGCCCTTGGTCCGGTGGCGAGCCAGGTGGCCATCAAGCAGCTCGGCACCAATGGCGGCGGCTTCTTCAATGTGAATTCCGCCCACCCGCTGGAGAACCCCGACGCCATCACCAACTTCCTCTCCACCCTCGCCATCCTGGCGCTGCCGGCGGCGTTCTGCTTCACCTATGGCCGCATGGTGGGCGATCGCAGGCAGGGGCGCGCGCTGTTTGCCGCCATGGCGCTGCTGTTCGTGGCCGGCTTCGCCGCCATCTACGCGGCCGAGGCGGCCGGCAATCCGCAACAGGCGGGGCTCGTCATCGCCGGCGCGGGCAACATGGAGGGCAAGGAGGTGCGCTTCGGCGTGCTCGGCTCGTCCCTGTGGGCGGCGGCCACCACCGCCGCGTCCAATGGCTCGGTGAACGCGATGCATGACAGCTTCACCTCGCTGGGCGGGCTGGTGGCCATGCTCAACATGCAGCTGGGCGAGGTGGTGTTCGGCGGGGCGGGCGTGGGGCTCACGGGCATGCTGCTGTTCGTCATCCTCACCGTGTTCCTGGCCGGCCTGATGGTGGGGCGCACGCCGGAATATCTGGGCAAGAAGATCGAGGCCCGCGAGATCAAGCTCGCGGCCCTGACGCTCCTCGTCATGCCCCTTGGCGTGCTGGTGCTGGCGGCGCTCTCCATCGCCGCGGGCACCGCCGCGGCCAGCGTGCAGGATGCCGGCCCCCACGGCCTTTCCGAGCTGCTCTATGCCTATTCCTCGGCCACAGGCAACAACGGCTCGGCATTCGCGGGCTTCTCCGCGAACACCGCCTGGCATGACACCTTCCTCGGCATCGCCATGATGCTGGGGCGGTTCGGATACATCATTCCCATCCTCGCCATCGCCGGCAGCCTCGCCGCCAAGAAGACGGCGGCGGCCACGGCAGGCACCTTCCCGACCCATGGCGCGCTGTTCGTGGCGCTTCTCCTCGCCACCATCCTCATCATCGGCGCGCTCACCTTCCTGCCAGTCCTCGCCCTCGGCCCCATCGCCGAGCAGGTGTCGCTGCTGGCGGGCAGAACCTTTTGAGGCCCCACATGAGCAAGCATTCTCCCGCCGAGCTCGGCCTGTTCGCGCCGCGCATCATCCTGCCGGCCATGGGCCACGCCTTTCGCAAGCTGGATCCGCGCGCGCTGGCGCGCAATCCGGTCATCTTCTCCACCGCGCTTGTCAGCCTCGTCGCGACCATCCTGGTGGCGCGCGAGGGGCTGCGCGGCGGGCCGGCCTTCGCCATTGGCCTCCAGATCACGGTTGGGCTGTGGTTCACGGTGCTGTTCGCCAACTTCGCCGAGGCGGTCGCGGAGGGGCGGGGCAAGGCCCGGGCCGACGCCTTCCGCGCCACCAGATCCGCGGCGCGGGCCAAGGTGCTCGCCGATCCGGCGGACCGCTCCGCCATCACTGAAAAGGACATTGAGAGGGTGGAGGCGGGTGCCTTCATCCTGGTGGAGGCGGGCGACATCGTCCCCACCGATGGCGAGGTGGTGGAGGGTGTCGCCAGCGTGGACGAAAGCGCCATCACCGGCGAGAGCGCGCCGGTGATCCGCGAATCCGGCGGCGACCGCTGCTCGCTCACGGGCGGCACGCGGCTTGTGTCCGACTGGCTGGTGGTGCGCGTCACCGCCCGGCCCGGCGAGACGTTCCTCGATCGCATGATCGCCCTGGTGGAAGGGGCAAAGCGGCAGAAGACGCCCAACGAGATCGCCCTCGACATTTTGCTGGCGGGGCTCACCCTGGTGTTCCTGCTGGTGGTGGTGACGCTGCCGGCCTTCGCATCGTGGTCGGGCACGCAGATTCCGCTGGTCTATCTGGTGGCGCTGTTCGTCACCCTCATCCCCACC
Organism: Xanthobacter sp. NM-59; assembly: GCF_021401125.1. Taxonomy (GTDB): domain Bacteria; phylum Pseudomonadota; class Alphaproteobacteria; order Rhizobiales; family Xanthobacteraceae; genus Xanthobacter. Next base: position 111,447 of record NZ_JACBFQ010000003.1, on the reverse strand, counting down.
ACCATTGGCGGGCTCATCTCGGCCATCGGCATTGCCGGCATGGACCGGCTGGTGAAGGCCAATGTCATCGCCAAGTCCGGCCGCGCCGTGGAAGCGGCGGGAGACATTGATGTGCTGCTGCTGGACAAGACCGGCACCATCACTTTCGGCAACCGCATGGCGGACGCCTTCGAGCCGGCCCCCGGCGTCAGCGAGCGGGAGTTGGCGGAGGCCGCGCTCCTCGCCTCGCTCGCCGATGAGACGCCCGAGGGCAAGTCCATCGTCGATCTCGCCGGCCGGCGCTTCAGCCTCGATGCCGGCGGGGCGGAGGCGGCGGAGTTCGTGCCCTTCAGCGCCCACACCCGCATGTCGGGGGTGGACCTGAAGGGCGGCGCGGTGATCCGCAAGGGCGCCTCGGACGCCATGGCCGCCTTCACGGGCGCCGCCTTGCATCCGGCGGTGGACCAGATCGTGAAGCGCATCGGCTCTTCGGGCGGCACGCCGCTGGTGGTGGCCCGCGACACGCGGGTGCTGGGTGTCATCCACCTCAAGGACGTGGTGAAGCCGGGCATCCGCGCGCGCTTCGCCGAGCTGCGGCGCATGGGCATCCGCACGGTGATGATCACCGGCGACAACCCGCTGACCGCCGCCGCCATCGCCGCCGAGGCCGGCGTGGACGACTTCCTGGCGGAGGCGACGCCGGAAAAGAAGCTGGAGCTGATCCGCCGCGAGCAGGCGGAAGGCCGCCTCGTCGCCATGTGCGGCGACGGCTCCAATGACGCGCCCGCCCTCGCCCAGGCCGACGTGGGGGTGGCCATGAACTCCGGCACGCCTGCCGCCAAGGAGGCCGGCAACCTCATCGACCTCGACAGCGATCCCACCAAGCTCATCGAGATCGTGATGGTGGGCAAGCAGATGCTCATCTCGCGCGGGGCGCTCACCACCTTTTCGGTGGCGAACGACGTGGCGAAGTATTTCGCCATCCTGCCGGCGCTGTTCGTGGCTGCCTATCCGGGCCTTGCGGCGCTGGACGTGATGGGGCTCGGCTCGCCCCAGTCCGCCATCCTGTCCGCCATCATCTTCAATGCGCTCGTCATCGTCGCGCTCATCCCCATCGCGCTGAAGGGCGTGCGCTACCGGCCGGCGCCCGCCGCCACGCTGCTGGGGCGCAACCTGCTCGTCTATGGCATCGGAGGGCTTGCTGTGCCCTTCCTCGGCATCAAGGCGATCGACCTTCTCGTCGACCTGCTGCATCTCGCGTGAGCGGAGAACAGACATGAACACTTATGCTCGCCCCGCTTTGGTCCTGCTGCTGCTGTTCACGGCACTCACCGGCCTGGCCTATCCGCTCGCTGTCACGGGCCTCGCGCAGGCGGCGTTTCCGCGCGCCGCCAATGGCTCGGTGGTGGAAGCCGGCGGCCGGATAGTGGGGTCGCGCCTCGTGGGCCAGTCGTTCACGTCGGAGCGCTATTTCCATGGCCGCCCCTCAGCCACCACCGCTCCCGATCCGCTGGACCCCGCGAAGAGCCTGGAGAGCCCGTACAATGCCGCGAGCTCCTCGGGCTCCAACCTCGGTCCCAGCTCGGCCGCGCTCGCGGAGGCGGTGAAGGCGCGGGTGGCGGCGCTGGGCGGGGGCCCCGTTCCCGCCGATCTGGTGACCGGCTCGGCCTCCGGGCTCGATCCCGACATCACGCCGGCGGCGGCCGCGTTCCAGGTGATGCGGGTCGCTCGGGCCCGGGGGATCGATGAAGCCCAGGTGCGCACGCTCGTCCGCCGCAATACCATGGGGCGGGCTCTCGGCTTGCTGGGTGAGCCGCGGGTCAATGTCCTGGCGCTCAACCTTGCTCTCGACGCGCTGAAGCCATAGGGCGCTTCCGGGGGGGGGAGCAGGTTCACGTGAAAAACACGCGTATAAACAAAATGATAATCCACTTCCGTGTCGCTGGGGCACACGGAGGTGGTGCAGCACACGGGGCCACGGTTTCATGGTGAGCACAGCCGATGAGCGCCCGGCACCCGAGGCCTTTCTGGAGGAGGCCCGCACCGAGGCCCGCGGCCGGGGTGCGCCCGGGCGGCTGAAGATCTTCCTTGGGGCCGCGCCGGGCGTGGGCAAGACCTTCGCCATGATCGAGGAGGCCCGCGCGCGCCAGCAGGCGGGGGAAGACGTGGTCGCGGCCCTGGTGGAAACCCACGGCCGCGCCGACACCGCCGGTCTTCTCGGCACCCTGGAGCAATTGCCGCGGCGGCCGGTGGCGTATCGCGGGCAAAGCTTGAGCGAGCTTGATCTTGACGCCCTGCTCGCCCGCCACCCGCAGCTCGCCCTCATCGACGAGTTCGCCCACACCAACGCGCCGGGATCGCGCCATCTCAAACGCTGGCAGGATGTGCTGGAGGTGCTCGACGCGGGCATCGACGTGACGACGACCCTGAACATCCAGCATATCGAGAGCCTCAACGACATCGTCGCCCGCATCACCGGCGTGAAGGTGGCGGAGACGGTGCCTGATCATGTGCTCCAGCGGGCGGACGTGATCGAGCTCATTGACCTGCCGCCGGAGGAGCTCATCAAGCGGCTCAAGGCGGGCAAGGTCTATGTGCCGCAGCAGGTGGGGCGGGCGCTGGAGAACTTCTTCTCCAAGGGCAACCTGACGGCGCTGCGCGAGCTCGCATTGCGCACGGCGGCGAGCCGGGTGGATGCCGACATGCTGGCCTACATGCAGGCCAATGCGGTGAAGGGGCCCTGGCCGACCCAGGAGCGCCTGCTGGTTTGCGTCAACGAGGCGCCGGTGGCCAAGGCCCTGGTTCGGGCCGGAAAGCGCATGGCCGAGCGCGCGAGGATCCCCTGGATCGTCGCCACCGTGGTCACCCCGCGCCACGAGGCCATGCCGCCCGAGGCGCGCGCCGCCACCCGCGAGGCGCTGCATCTGGCCGAAACCCTGGGCGCGGAGACGGTGACGCTCCACGCGGAATCCGACGTGGTTGCCGAGCTGCTGCGCTACGCCCGGGGGCGCAACGTTTCCCGCGTCGTCATGGGGCGCGCGCGTTCGCGCGGCTTCTGGCGGCAAGGGCTGGCGGGCCTGTTCCGTGAGCGGGTGGCCGACCGCCTGCTGGATGCGGCGACCGATTTCGAGGTCACCCTGGTCACGGCCCACGGGCGACCGGGGCGGCGGCCCCTGGCCCACGCCCGCCATCTCAAGCCGGAATGGCGGGGCTATGTGGCCGCGGTGGCGGCCATCGCCCTCGCCAGTCTCATCGCGTGGCCCATTGGCCTGTGGGATGCGCTGCCGGGCGGGGCGATCTCGGCGATCTATCTCACCGCCGTGCTGGTGGTGGGGGCCCGGCACGGGCTGGGCGCCTCGCTGGTGGCCACGGTCCTCGGCTCCGTGGCCTACAATTTCTTTTATACCGAGCCCTATTACACCCTTTCAGTGAGCAATCCGGAGGACGTGGTCTCGATTCTGGTGTTCCTGGTGGGGGCGGTGTTCACGGGCAGCCTCGCCGGCCGGCTGAAGGCGCAGGTGGAAACCATGCGCGCCACCCAGCGGCGCACGCAGACCCTCTACGATTTCGCCCGCAAGATCGCCTCCGCCGGCAATGCCGACGACGTGCTCTGGGCCGGCGCCTACCACATCGCCGCGACGCTGGACTGTCAGTCCCTCATCCTGATGCCCGATGCGGAGGGGACCCTGCAGCAGGTGCAGGGCCATCCCACCATCGAGGATCTCGACGCGGGCGCGGAGGCGGCGGCGCGCTGGGCGTTCGAGAAGAACCAGCCGGCGGGCTCGGGCACCGCCACCCTGCCCATGAGCGCGTGGCTGTTCGTGCCGCTGGCGGCGGGTGAGCGGCCCCTGGGTGCGATCGGGGTGCGGTTCCGCGACCGTGGACGCGGCCTGGATCCGGAAACCCGGCGCCTGCTGCTGGCGGTGGAAGACCAAGTGGCGGTGGCCATCGAGCGGGTCCGCCTCGCCGGGGAGCTGGCGGATGCGCGGGTTTCGGCCGAGAGCGAGCGGCTGCGCGGGGCGCTGCTCAATTCGGTGAGCCACGACCTGCGCACGCCGCTGGCCACCGTTATCGGCACCGTCTCCACCCTGGCGGAGAATGACGATGGCAGCATCGGCCCGGCCGACCGGCGGGAGCTCATCCTCACCGCCTTGGACGAGGCGCGGCGGCTCGACCGCTATGTGCAGAACCTTCTCGACATGACCCGCCTCGGCCACGGCGCCCTCAGCCCCAAGCGCGCACCGGTGGAGCTCGGGGAGATCGTGGGGCGCGTGCGCACGGATCTGGCGCGGGTGCTCGCGGCCCACACGGTCGTGGTCAGTATCCCGCGTGATCTGCCGATGCTGGATGTGGATCCGGTGCTGATCGGCCAGGCGCTCACCAATGTGCTCGAAAACGCTGCGAAATATGCCGCGCCGGGCACCTCCATCCTTCTCTCTGCACGCGCCGAGGGCCGCGATGCGGTCGTCACCGTGGCCGATGAGGGGCCCGGCATTCCAGAGGGCGAGCGGGAGAAGGTCTTTGATCTCTTCCACCGCGTTACCCAGGGCGATGCGCGGCCGGCGGGCACGGGGCTGGGCCTTGCCATCGTGCGGGGGCTTGTGGAAGCTCACGGCGGACAGGTGAAGGCGGAGGCGGGACCGGGCGGGCGCGGGGCGGCCATCACGCTCCGGCTGCCGCTCGCCCCGCAGTCCCCCTTGGATGACGGCGCATGACCCAAGCGAGCCCAGCCACGAGCCCAGCCACGAGCCCAGCCACCCGCATTCTGGTGATCGAGGACGACGCACCCATCCGCCGCTTCCTGCGGATCGCGCTGGCGAGCGGTGGCCACGACATGCTGGAGGCTGAGCGTGGGCGCCAGGGGATCGAGCTTGCGGCCACCTCCGCGCCCGATTGCGTGGTGCTCGACCTCGGCTTGCCGGACATGGACGGCAAGGAGGTGATCGCGGCCATTCGCGGCTGGTCACGGGTGCCGATCCTGGTCCTGTCCGTGCGCGACGGCGAGGCCGAGAAGATCGCTGCCCTCGACGCCGGGGCTGATGACTACGTCACCAAGCCCTTTTCCACCGGTGAGCTTCTGGCGCGCCTGCGCGCGCTTCTGCGCAACCGCCTCGATCGGCCCAGCGAGCCGCCCGAGCAGGTGATCGGGCCCTTGAGCGTCAACTTCGCCAGCCGGACGGTGCGGCTGGAGGGGCGCGAGGTGAGGCTGACCCGCAAGGAATTCGACGTGCTGGCGCTGCTGGCGCGCCATCCCGGGCGGCTCATCGCCCACCGCCAGTTCCTGTCCACGGTGTGGGGTCCCGCCCACGCGGACGACACCCACTATCTGCGCATCGCCGTCGGCCATATCCGTGACAAGCTGGGGGATGACGCCACCAATCCGCGCTTCATCATCACCGAGCCCGGCGTGGGTTATCGGCTGCAGGGGACATGAGCGGGCCGCTGCTCAATGCGCGCGCCACAGCAGGGCGAGCAAGGCGGCCGCGACCAGCCAGAGCGCAAGCAGCGCAGCCAGCACCGCGCCGGCGCCGCCCGTGGCCATGAGCTGGGCCGCAACCAGGGGCGCGAGGGCCTGGGCCAGCAGGGCCGGGCGCGCAAGCCGGCCGGCGAGCACCGGGTAGCGCTCGGCTCCCAGAACCGCCAGCGGCACCGTGCCCTTCGCGATCGAGAAAATGCCGTTTCCCGCGCCATAGGCGGCGAGCGCGATGGCGATGATGGGCAGCCCCAGTGCCAGCAGCACAAGCCCGAGGCCGATCAGCGCCACGGCCCACACCATGGTCCACAGCGGGTGGTGCCGCCCGCCGCTGAGCTGCTCGATGATGCGTGCGAACACCTGCGCGGGCCCGATGGCCGCACCCGCCGCCACCGCCTCCGCGAGGCTGAAGCCACGGGATTGCAGCAGCGCGAGCACCTGCACCGACATGGCGGAGGCAATGGCGCCGGCCAGCGTGATGATGCCAGCCAGCAGCAGGAACGCCTTCAGATCTCTCCCCCGCAGCGCTCCCGCCGGCCGCGGTGCGGCGGTGCCGGCCACCGCGCCGCGCGGGGCGATGGCGGGGATGTACGTGGCCACCAACGGCAGGCACAGGACCACGTGCAGCCCCGCATAAGCGAGGCAGGTGCCGCGCCAGCCGATCTTCGTTTCCAGAAAGGCGGAGAGCGGCCAGCATACGGTGCTGGCAAAACCGCCCCAGAGGGTGAGCAGGGTGATGGGGCGCCGGGCCGCCGCGCCGTGCAGCCGGCCCAGGGTGGCGAAGGCGGCGTCATAGAGGCTTGCCGCCATGCCGGCGCCCATCACGCACCAGCCGAGGGCGAAGATCGCCGGGTTTGGCGCAAGGGCGAGAATGACGAGCCCCGCTGCCAGCAGCGCGCACCCTGCGCCCAGCACCGGCCGGCCGCCATGGGCCTCGATCAAGGCGCCGATGCGCGGCGAGACGAGCCCCGCCACCAGGAGCCCCAGGGAGAGGCTGCCCATCACCCATTGCGCCGGCCAGCCGGTGTCGCGGGCGATGGGCGCCGCGAGTACCGCCAGCAGGTAGAAGGAGGAGCCCCAGGCGAAGATCTGGACGATGCCGAGGGCGGCGATGAGCCGCCGCCCGGCGGTCGGCTCCGGGCCGGGGGACGCGACGGGGGCGGCTGTGCTCACCGCACGGCCGCGCCGAGGGCCAGCCTCTCTTCCAGCTTCGCGGCCTCTTCCTTGCGCTCGCTGTAGCGGTGGGTCAGGTAGGGGGAGATGTCGCGGGTGAGGAGGGTGAACTTCATCAGCTCTTCCATCACGTCCACCACCCGGTCGTAATAAGCGGAGGGCTTCATCCGCCCCTCGTCGTCGAACTCGGCATAGGCCTTCGCCACCGAGGACTGGTTGGGGATGGTGAGCATGCGCATCCACCGGCCGAGAATGCGCATCTGGTTGACCGCGTTGAAGGATTGCGAGCCGCCGCACACCTGCATCACGGCCAGGGTACGGCCCTGGGTGGGGCGGATGGCGCCGAGGGACAGGGGGATCCAGTCGATCTGCGCCTTCATCACCGCGCTCATGGCGCCATGCCGCTCCGGGCTGCACCACACCTGGCCCTCGGACCAGAGCACCAGTTCACGCAGCTCCTGCACCTTCGGGTGCTCCACCGGCTCTGCGTCCGGCAGGGGCAGGCCATCGGCGTGGAATACCCGCGTCTCGGCGCCGAGGCGGCGCAGCAGGCGCTCCGCCTCCAACGTCAGGAGGCGCGAATACGAGCGCTCTCGCAGCGAGCCGTAGAGCAGCAGGATGCGCGGGGGATGGCGCGAGGGCGCCGCGGGGATCAGCCGGTCGAGGGTGGGGATGTCGAGCAGGGCGGCATCCACATTGGGCAGGGTGTCGTGGGTCACTGCGTGCTCCTCGCGGGCGCGCGGGTTGCGGCCTCGCCTTCATACCAACGCTTGGAGCGGTTCACGATCCACACCACGGACAGCATCACCGGCACCTCGATCAGCACGCCCACCACCGTGGCGAGCGCCGCGCCCGATGTGAAGCCGAACAGCGAGATGGCCGCCGCCACCGCCAGCTCGAAGAAGTTCGAGGCGCCGATGAGGGCGGAGGGGCCCGCCACGCAGTGCGCCTCGCCGGCCATGCGGTTCAGCACATAAGCGAGGCCGGCATTGAAATAGACCTGGATCAGGATCGGCACCGCCAGCAGTGCGATGACCAAGGGCTGGGCGATGATGGCCTCGCCCTGGAAGCCGAACAGCAGCACCAGGGTGGCGAGCAGCGCCACCAGCGACAGCGGGCCGAGCCGCGACAGGAGCCGTTCCAGGGCCTGCGGGCCCCCATGCGCCAGCACCCGGCCTCGCAGCAGCTGCGCCACGAATACCGGCACGACGATGTAGAGCACCACGGAAAGCACCAGCGTGCCCCACGGCACGGTGATGGCGGAAAGGCCCAGCAGCAGGCCCACGATGGGCGCGAACGCCACCACCATGATGGCATCGTTGAGGGCCACCTGCGACAGGGTGAAGTGCGGCTCGCCCCGGGTCAGGTTCGACCACACGAACACCATGGCGGTACAGGGCGCCGCCGCCAGCAGGATGAGGCCGGCGATATAGCTGTCGATCTGGTCCGCCGGCAGCAGCGGGCGAAACAGCCAGCCGATGAACAGCCAGCCCAGGAACGCCATGGAGAAGGGCTTCACCGCCCAGTTGACCAGCAGCGTCACGCCAATGCCGCGCCAGTGCTTGCCCACCTGCCCGAGGGCGGCGAAATCGATGCGCAGCAGCATGGGCACGATCATCAGCCAGATGAGCACCGCCACCGGCAGGTTCACCTGCGCCACCTCGACAGCGCCGATGGCCTGGAACACCGCCGGGGCGAGATGGCCGAGGATGACGCCGGCGACGATGCACAGGCCCACCCACACGGTGAGATACCGTTCAAACAGGGACATGCGTGTCTCCTTGGGATCAGCCAGCGATGCGGTGGCCGGCCGCGTCCACCACCTGCTCGCCGTCTTCCTTGGTGAAGGCGCCCTGCTGCGGCGGCAGCAGCTCCAGCACCAGCTCGGACGGCCGGCACAGGCGCACGCCCTTGGGGGACACCACGAGGGGACGGTTGATGAGGATGGGATGGGCCATCATGGCATCCAGCAGCGCCTCGTCGGACAGGGCCGGGTCGCCGAGGCCGAGCTCGGCATAGGGCGTGCCCTTCTCGCGCAGCACATCGCGCACCCGAAGGCCGGCGCGGGCGATGAGCTGCCGCAGCAGCTCACGCGCGGGCGGCGTCTTCAGATATTCCACCACGTGCGGCTCAATGCCGGAATTGCGGATCATCGCCAAGGTGTTGCGCGAGGTGCCGCAGGCCGGGTTGTGATAGATGACCACATCCATGGCGGCCTCACGCGACATGGGGGCGGGGCGCGGTGGCGCCGTCCAGCTGGCCGATCTCGCGCAGGCGGCTGCCGAGAGCGAGCCGGTCCAGCTTGGCAATGGGCAGTGCGGTAAACGCCGAAATGCGGTTCTTCAGATAGCGGAAGGCGGCGTTGAAGGCCGCCTCCTTCTGAATGTCGGTGCCCTCCACCGCGGCGGGGTCCTCGATGCCCCAATGGGCCGTCATGGGCTGGCCGGGCCAGATGGGGCAGGCCTCGCCGGCGGCGTTGTCGCAGACGGTGAAGACGAAATCCATCACCGGCGCGCCCGGCTCAGCGAACTCCAGCCAGCTCTTGGAGCGAAAGCCCTCGGACGGGTAGCCGGCCGCCCGCAGCGCTCGCAGCGCGAACGGGTTTACCTCGCCCTTGGGGGCGCTGCCCGCGGAAAAGGCGCGGAAGTGGTCCGCGCCATCATGGGCCAGGATGCTCTCGGCAAGGATGGAGCGCGCGGAATTGCCGGTGCACAGGAACAGCACATTGTAGATGTGCGGGGGGGCGGCGTCAGGCATGGGTTTCCTCGGCCTCGGGTTCACAGGAGCACGAAAGGGCGGCGACAGCGGGGGTGCAGACATCCGGATGGCCGTTGCAGCAATCCTTCATCAGGAAGGCGACGAGGTCCGACAGCGCCGGATAGACCGCGCTGTAGATGATGGAGCGGCCCTCCCGGCGCGAGCGCGCCAGACCCGCCTGCTCCAGATGGGCAAGATGGAACGACAGGCGCGAGGAGGAGGCACCGCCGATGGCCTCGCCAATGGCGCCGGCCGCCAGACCCTCCGGCCCGGCTTGCACCAGAAGGCGCACGATCCGCAGCCGCGTCTCCTGCGACAGCGCGGCGAAGGCGGCAAGGGCTTGAGCTTCGTCCATTTCTCAATATCTCAATTGAGATTGAATTATTGAATTCATATGCCGTTCGCGGCCGCCGCGCAAGAGGCCCCGGCAAGAGGCCGAGGCAAGAGGCCGGGGGAGGCGCCGGGAAGCGGCCGGCAGGGGCGGGAACAGCGGGGCCCGTTGCCGCCATGCGGGATGGAGCGGAGCCCCTGTGCTGCGCTATAGCTCCATGCCCTGACCGTGGTGGGCATTCTCCCCGTCGGCCGCCCTGTCGGTCGGCGCGGGGCCATGCGCCGCCTGCCCAAAGCCCAAGGCCGAGATGCCCCAGCTGCCTTCCGCCCCCGATCCGTCCGGATCCCTTGTCGAGCGCCTGTCCCTCCCGCCCTATCGCGCGGGGGCCCTCGACGGGCTCGCCTTCACGGTGAAGGACAATATCGACATTGCCGGCCATCGAACCTCATTTGGCAGTCCGGCGTGGCGCGGCGCGCATCCGGCACCGCGCCACCATGCGCTATGCGTGGACCAGCTGCTGGCGGCGGGCGCGCGATGCGTGGGCAAGGTGGTGGCCGACGAGTTCACCTACAGCCTGGACGGCGAGAGCGCGTTTTTCGGAACGCCGCGAAACGCCAGGGCCCCGGAACGCATTCCCGGCGGCTCCTCCAGCGGGTCGGCGGCATCGGTGGCGAACGGGATCGCGGATTTTTCCATTGGCACCGATTCCGGCGGCTCCATCCGCGTGCCGGCCAGCCTCTGCGGCCTTTGGGGCATGCGGCCTTCCCTGCACCGGATCTCGGAAGCCGGGGTCCTGCCCTTCATGCCCAGCGTGAGCACTGTCGGGGCGCTGGCGTCGCGCTTCGATATTCTTGAGCGGGCGATGCGGGTGCTGCTGCGCAGCTGCGCGGGCTCACTGGCGCCCCTGCGGCGCATCGTGGTGTTGCAGGATGCCCTCGACATCGCCGACGCGGCCGTGCGCGAGGCCGCCGAGCGGCTGCTGGCGGGCTGCGCGGCGCGGACCGGAATCCGGCTCGAACGGTTGCCGTTCGCGCAAATCACCGATCTCAGCATGAGCCTTTCCGACTGCAACGAAAAGGCCCTCAGGGATCTGCAGACGGCGGAATTTCAGTGCACGGTCAGCAACTGGATCGAGAATGCGCGACCGGAGCTCGGCTTCACCTTCTCCATGGCCTATCAGAACGTGCTGAAGTTCGATCGCATCGCCGCGCTCGACAGCCTGGCGCGGTGCGAGCAGCTGTTCGCGGCCATCAACGCCTTTCTGGCCGCGGGCACCGTCATCTGCTTCCCCACCACGCCGGTGATCGCGCCGCTGAAGGGCTCGCTTCGCACCCTGGAGGCGGTCGGCGATTTCTATGGGCGAACCATGGCCATCACGGCCTTTGCCGGTGTCGGCCGTCTGCCGGAGATCTCCGCGCCGCTGCTGAGCGTCGAGAATTGCCCGGTCGGCTTGTCCTTCGCCGCGGGCCATTACCAGGATGAATTCCTGCTGCGCGCGGTGCGGGAGATGGTCGCCACCGGGTGAGCGAGGACTGGCCCCGCCCACCCGGTCCGGTTCACGCGGTGCGGATGGTCTGCAGGAAGCGTCGCATCTGCGCCTCGAGCTGGGTGGCCTGGTCGGAGAGGGCGGCCGCGGCGGTGAGCACGTGGCCGGCGGATTCGCCCGTCTCGTCGGCGGTCTGGGCCACCTTGGAGATGTGGGCGCTCACGGTATTGGTGCCGGTGGCGGCCTGGTCCACGTTGCGGGCGATCTCGCGCGTCGCGACGCCTTGCTCCTCCACCGCGGCGGAGATGCTGGAGGCGACATCGTTCATCTTGCGGATCTGGCTGCCGACGGTCTCGATGACCTGCACGGCGTGCTTGGTGCTGGCCTGGATGGCGCCGATCTGGCTTTCGATATCCTCCGTCGCCTTCGCGGTCTGGGTGGCGAGCGCCTTTACCTCGGAGGCGACCACGGCGAAGCCCTTGCCGGCATCTCCGGCGCGGGCCGCCTCGATGGTGGCGTTGAGGGCGAGCAGGTTGGTCTGCCCGGCGATGCTGGAGATGAGGCCGACAACGTCGCCGATCCGCGAGGCGGCCTGGGCGAGGTCCTGCATCGCCTGTCCGGTCTTCTCCGCCTCGGCGACGGCCACGTCGGACATCTGGGCGGACTGCTGCACCTGGCGGCCGATCTCGTCCACGGAGGAACCGAGCTCCTCGGCCGAGGAGGCGACCATCACCACATTGGTGGAGGCCTGCTCGGCGGCGGCGGCGACGGCGGTGGACTGCTCCGACGTGCGGCGCGCGGCCTCGGCCATGGCGCGGGCGGTGCCGTGCAGCTGGCCGGACGCGGAGGCGACGCCGCCGATGATGGCGCCGACCGCGCTTTCAAACTCTCCGGCGAGCTTCATCATGCTCTCGCGGCGCTCCAGTTCGGCCCGCTCGCGGGCCGCGCCGGCCTCGGCCTCAAGTGCGGCGTTGCGGGCCATTTCCTCCTTGAAGACGAGCATGGCCTTCGCCATGCCGCCAATCTCGTCGCGGCGATGGGTGTTGGGAATGGCGATCGAGAGCTGGCCCCCCGCAAGCGCCTCCATGGCGGCGGTGAGATGGGAGATGGGGCGCGTTACCCGCTCGACGACCACGAACAGCCCCACCAGTCCCACGCCCAGCGCCAGCACCAGAAGACCGGCATAGGACAGCAGGGTGGACCAGGAGTGCGCGGCGATGGCGCCGGCCTCGTCGGCGAGGCTGTCCATGGCCGCCAGGCCCACGGCGGCCAGGTTCTCCAGCGAGGCGATGGACTTGGAGCGCCACACCTCGGTGTCGATGTTGGGCAGCGTGCCGGCGGAAAGCTCCTCGGTCAGCTTCTGCCGCAGGGCCGCCGTCTCGCCGGAGAAATAGACCTCGTCGGCGGCGCCGATGGCGGTCTTCAGCGTCGCCGGCATGTCCGATCCCTCGGCCATGGACTGCACTTCGCTCCACGCGGTCTGCACCTTCGCGTTCTGCTCGGCCAAGGCGAGGCTCTTGGCGGTGGTGAACGGGGTCTTGGTGCGCAGCGCGGCGCTGATGAGAAGGGAGGCGTCACCTGCGGCCACGCGCGCGGTGCCGGCGGCGGAGCGCAGCACGATGAAGCGCAGCAGGCTGGGCTCCAGCCCGCGAATTTCGCGCTCCACGGCCACGGTGGCCTGCTCCAGCTGGCCCAGAATGGCATGGGCTTCGGTCATCACGCGGCCGGCGAGCTTGGTGTCCCGGGCCTCGACCGGCAGCCGCAGGGCGGCATCCACTTCCGAGCGCTGCCGGCCGATGGCCGCAACGATGGAATTCAGGCGTTCCGCCACGGCCTGCGCGGCGGGCTGATCGATCTCGTTGAGCTGGGCGAGGGCTTCGCTGAGGCCCTTATCCGCGGTGGCGCGGCGCTCCATCATCTTGCTGATGACGGGCTGTGCCTTGTCCGCCGACAGCGGCAGGACCGAGCCCACATCCGCGCGCTCCACCCGATAGGCCGAATAGGCGCTGAACAGGCCCTGGTCCGCGCGCACATAGGTGGCGGCGGCATCGGCGCTCTGGTTGCGGCCATATGCGGAGATGAGCGAACTGACGCTGATGGCAGCCAGAATCGCCGCGATCGCCGAGAAAAGGACGATCAGCGTAGTCTTGATCGAAAAATTCATGCCCTGTCTCCCCCTACTTAAGCAGGTAGGGGGCAGGGCTGTCCTGAGGCTTGCGTTCACCCCGGCCTCGCGGCCCGCGTGAGGGCGGGCCATGGGGCATGCCGTCAGGCCGCGCGGATCCAGTCCTTGGCGGCTTCCGCATCGGCAAGGGCGAACACCTTGACCTCGGCCGGCATCATGAAGCGGAAAAACTCGGTCGCCTGCCGCAGCCACGCGACGTCGGTAACCACGGCGACCTTGTCCCAGCCGGTGAGATGGGCCATCCCCATCCTGAAGTCGGCCCACATGGCGCCGGGTTCGAAACCGGAGAAGTCGCCACCCACCTCATAATAGACGCGGACCTTGGACTGGCCCGCGAAGGCGGCCTCGATCCTTGGCGTCAGCACGGAATCGTAATCGTGTTTGGTGACTTCGCCGGACGCGCGGATGGCCACGACGTTCAAGGGGAAGCCTTCGAGCAGCTCGATCATTCCACCCTCCCTTTGTCCGCCGGCTGCGCTTGCGAGCCGGCCCGAGGCAGATGCGGCGGGAAGCACTATCCTCCTCCCGACGCGGGCGGCAAAGTCAAATTGCGGGTGGCGGTAGCGGTCACGGGGGCCGGTCCTCGGCGGGCGGCGCCGTGGCGTATCGGGCGGCCGGCGAATATGATCGGCTTTCCGCTTCAGGAGAGGCGAAAAGGGAGGCGCGGAGAGCGCGCGGGCCTTGCGGCGCGCGGGAGACCTTTCTTCCGCGGAAGTGGAGTGGGCGTGATCCGTCGTTTCGACAGTCTTGCGACGCGCACCGCGGTGGTGGCGGTGGTGGGCATCGTCGCGGTCCATCTGGCCAGCCTGTGGACCTACCAGCACGCCATGGAGCGCGAGCGCCACGTCGCCCACACAGCGCGGCTGGCGGAGCAGCTGGCCTCGGTGAAGCGGGCGCTGGCCCTCGTGCCCTCCGCCGAGCGGGAGAATGTGGCCCATGACCTCTCCGGCGGCGCCATCGATGCCCATTGGAGCCGTGACCCCATCGCCGCGCCGGGCCGCCCGCTGCGGCCTGGCGAACAGAGCCTGTTGGACGAGGTGCACGCTCTGGTGCCCGAGCTGGCGCCGGATGATGTGCTGATCGGGGCCGGGGCGGACCCGCATCTGGCGGTGGCCTCCCTGCGCCTGCCGGACGGAAGCTGGGCCAATGTGCGCCTGTTCGCCTCGCCGCCACAGGTGGATGCCGGCCATGGCTCGGTGCTGTCCACGAGTCTCATGGCGCTGGGCGTCCTGCTCATCTCGCTCGCCATCTCGGCCTGGCTCACCCGCCCGCTCCGGGCCATGGCGGGCGCGGTGGCGCGGGCGCACGCCGATCGCCCGCTCGCGCCGCTGCCGGAGACCGGCCCGCGGGAGGTGCGCGAGCTGGCCCACGCCTTCAACGGAATGCAGGCCCGCATTGCCGACCTGATCCGCCGGCGCACCCAGGCCCTGGCAGCGGTGTCCCATGACCTGCGCACGCCCATGACCCGCCTGCGCTTCCATGCGGAAGAGGTGGCGGACCCGGCCCTGAGGGATGCGCTGGTGGCCGATATTTCCGAGATGGAGCAGATGGTCGAGGCGACGCTCTCTTATCTGCGCGGGGAGAGCGCCGACGAGCCCGCGCGCCCCATCGATCTCGTCGCCCTGCTGGACACCATCGTCAACGACGCCCATGACCAAGGGCGGGACGTCACCCTCGACGCGCCGGCAACGCTGGTGGTCGCCGGCCGTTTCATCGCCTTGAAGCGGGCGCTGACGAACCTTGTGCAAAATGCCCTTGCCTATGGCGGCTGCGCCCGTCTCGAGCTGAGGCAAGAGGGTGCGGATGCGGTGCTCACCATCCGCGATGAGGGGCCCGGCATTCCCGAAGACCAGCTCGCGGCGGTCATGGAGCCGTTCGTGCGCCTCGAAAGCTCGCGCAGCCGCGCCACCGGCGGCGTCGGCCTCGGCCTCACCATCGCCCAGGCGGCGGTGCGCAGCCATGGGGGCACCCTCACCCTCGCCAATCGCCCCCGGGGCGGGCTCGAGGTAAGGGTCGTGCTGCCCAAGGGGTGCGTTGAAACAAACTGATACAGAAGCGATACGCGGCGTGACAGGCCGCGCGCTATCAGCCTTCCGGACGGACCAGCAAACGGACGGATCAAGGCATGGTGCGACAGTTGGCGCGGTGGTCGGCGCAAGCCTGGGGTGGCGTGATTTGCGCCCTGCTCGTGGCGGCGAGCCTGGCGGGAAGCGCCCACGCCCATGAAGGGCACGACCACGGCGCGCCGCCGCCCGCCGCCTCCCAAAGCCTCGCGCCGCGCGCTGAAGCGGCCTCCGCCGCCTTTGAGCTGGTGGCCGTGCTGCGGGGCGAGGAGCTGCGCATCTTCCTCGATCGCTTCGCGGACAACGCCCCGGTGGAGGGCGCCACCATAGAGGTGGATACCCCCGCCGGCACCACGACGGCGCGGCCCGCCGCGCCGGGCACTTTTGTGCTGCCCGCGGGCGCCCTCGCAGCGCCCGGCGCGCACGATCTCGCCTTCACGGTCACCGCGGGCGAGGCGGTGGACCTTCTGGCCGCCACGCTCACGGTTCCCGCCGCCAAGGAGAGCACGACATCGCCCCCGTCACCGCCGGAACGGGCCGCACTGGCGCAGATGGGCGGGCAGGGCCTCAGCCTCCTCGCGGGGGTAGGGATCGGCTTTGTTGCCGGTGTGCTGCTGATGGCGCTGCGGCGGCGGACGGCGGCGCTCCTGCTCCTCGCGGGCCTCATCACCCCACTCAGCCTCTTGTCCCCCTTGGCCCGCGCCGCCGACAGCGTGCCGAAGGCGGTGCCCCGCGATGCCGCCCAGAGGCTTGCCGATGGCTCGGTGCTGCTGCCGAAGCCGAGCCAGCGCATTCTCGGCGTGCGCACCCTCGTCGCCTCCGCCGGCGACTTCCCCCGCGTGGTGGAGCTGCCGGGCCGGGTGATCCCCGATGCCAATGCCAGCGGCCTAGTGCAGACCGCCGTGGGCGGGCGCCTCGCGCCGCCGGAAGGCGGCTTCAAGCCCCTGGGCACGCGGGTAAAGACGGGCGACGTGCTGGCCTATGTGCATCCGCCCATCGCCGCATCCGATCTGAAGGACCTGCAGCAGCAGGGCTATGAGCTGGACCAGCAGCTTGCCATCGTGCAGCGCCGCTATGACCGGCTCTCCGCCATTAAGGACGCGGTCACCGCCCGGGAGGTGGAGGAGACGGAACTGGAGCTGAAGGGTCTGAAAACCCGCCGCGCCAATCTGGAGCGGGTGCAGCGCGAGCCCGAGGCGTTGCGCGCGCCGGTGGCCGGCGTCATCGCGAGCGCCGATGCGGTGGCCGGCCAGATGGCCGATCCCAACACGGTGGTGTTCCGCATCATCGATCCCGAGCGGCTGTGGGTGGAGGCCCTGAGCTTCGAGCCCGATGCGGGCCGCGACGGCGCGCAGGGCCGACTTGCCGATGGCCGCCCGGTGGCGCTGGCTTTCCTTGGCGCCGGGCTGTCGGACCGCAATCAGGCGATGCCGATCCAGTTCGCCATCACCCATGACAGCCAGGGGCTGCGGGTTGGCCAGCGCCTCACGGTGCTGGCGGCGTCCGGCGCGCCGCGCACGGGCATCGCCCTCCCGCGCGAGGCGGTGGTGCGTGGGGCCAACGGCGAGGCCGTCGTCTACGAGCACACGCGCGCCGAGCTGTTCGTGCCCCGCGAGGTGCGGGTGGAGCCGCTGGATGCCACCCGCATGCTGGTGGTCGCCGGGCTGGAGCCCGGCCGCCGCGTGGTGACCGCCGGCGCCGAGCTCATCGGCCAGGTCCGCTGAGGCGCCGCCGTGTTCACCTTCCTGGTCTCCCACTCCTTGCGCAACCGGCTGCTGGTGCTGGTGCTCGCCGCCGTCCTCGTGCTCTACGGCGCCTTCGCGGCGACCCGCCTGCCGGTGGACGTGCTGCCCGACCTCAACCGCCCCACCGTCACCATCATGACGGAGGCGGAAGGCCTTGCGCCCGCGGAGGTGGAACAACTCGTCAGCGTGCCGCTGGAAACGGCACTGGCCGGCCTGCCGGGGCTCATGCGCCTGCGCTCCATCTCCGGGGTCGGCCTGTCCGTGCTCTATGTGGAGTTCGACTACGGCACCGACATCTATCGCAACCGCCAGCAGATCGCCGAGCGCCTCGCCCTGGTGCGCGACCGGCTGCCGGCGAACGTGGCGCCGCAGATGGGGCCCATCAGCTCCATCATGGGGCAGATCCTCATGTTCGCGGTGACCAGCAAGAGCGCGTCGCCCATGGCGGTGCGGGAGGTGGCGGATTTCGTGATCCGCCCGCGCCTGCTCTCCATTCCCGGCATCGCCCAGGTGATCCCCATGGGGGGAGAGGTGCGCCAGTTCCGCGTGTCTCCGGACCTCGCGGCCCTGCGCGCCTATGGCATCTCGCTCGACGCGCTGGAGGCGGCGCTCAGCCGGTTCGGCACCAATTCCGGCGGTGGTTTCGCCGACCAGAGCGGGCGGGAGTTCCTGATCCGCAACCTCGCCCGCACCCTGAGCCTCGACGATCTCAAGGGCCTGGCGCTGCCCCGACCCGGCGGCGGCACCGTTTATCTCCACCAGATCGCGGAGGTGGATTATGGGGCCCGGCTGAAGCGGGGGGATGCGGGCTATATGGGCCAGCCGGCGGTCATCCTCTCCGTGGAGAAGCAACCGGAGGTGGACACCCTGGCGCTGACCCGCGCCGTGGAAGATGCGGTCGCGGACCTCAACCGCACCCTGCCGGACGGCATCCGCATTTCCGCGCCCGTGTTCCGGCAAGCGGACTTCATCTCCGCCTCCATCGGCAATGTGGAGAAAGTGCTGGTGGAGGCCATGGCGGTGGTGGCCGTGGTGCTGTTCGCCTTTCTGCTCAACTGGCGCACCACCTTCATCTCGCTCACCGCCATCCCGGTCTCGATCCTCACCACAGCCATCGTGTTCCACGCCTTCGGGCTCACCATCAACACGATGACCCTGGGCGGGCTCGCCATCGCCATTGGCGAGCTGGTGGACGATGCGGTGGTGGACGTGGAGAACATCTTCCGCCGCCTCAGGGAGAATGCGGCGGCGGCCGTGCCGCGCCCGGTGTTCGATGTGGTGGTGGCGGCGAGCCGCGAGGTGCGGTCGGGCATCGTCTATGCCACCCTCATCATCGTCCTGGTGTTCGTGCCCCTGTTCGCCTTGCCGGGTATCGAGGGGCGGCTCTTCGCCCCGCTCGGGCAGGCCTATATCGTCTCCATCCTGGCGAGCCTCATCGTCTCCATCACCCTCACGCCGGTGCTGGCCTTCTACCTGCTGCCGGCCCTGGCCCGCCGCGGCGCCCGTGAGCAGCGGGAAGGCGCGCTGGTGCGCGGCCTGAAGTGGGGCTATGGCGCGGTTCTGTCCCGGGCTTTCCGGCGCCCGCGCCTCGTGATGGGGGCCACGGCCGTGCTCTTCATCGCCGCGCTGGGGGCGGCGGTCAGCCTGCCGCGAGCCTTCCTGCCCCCCTTCAACGAGGGCTCGCTGACCATCTCCATGTCGTTCCGGCCGGGGCTGTCCCTGGCCGAAAGCAACCGCATGGGGCTGGTGGCGGAACAGCTCATCCTGGAGGTGCCGGAGGTGAAGGCCGTGGGCCGCCGCACCGGCCGGGCGGAGCTGGACGAGCACGCGGAGGGTGTCCACGCCTCGGAGATCGAGGTGGATCTCGCCCCCTCCGGACGCAGCCGCGCCCAGATCACCGCCGACATCCGCGACCGGCTCGCGGTGCTGCCCGCCGCCTTCAATGTGGGCCAGCCCATTTCCCACCGGCTCGACCACATGCTGTCGGGCGTGCGCGCCGAGATCGCGCTCAAGCTGTTCGGCGATGATCTCGACACCCTGCGGGCCAGCGCCGAGGAGCTGCGCACCCGCCTCGCCGCCATTCCCGGCCTCGTGGACCTGCAGGTGGAACGCCAGACGCGGGTGCCCGAGCTGGCGGTGCGCGTGGATTATGAGCGCGCCGCCCTCCAGGGCCTCCAGCCGGCCCAGGTGACGGGCGCGCTGGAGCGGCTTTCCAATGGCCGCGTGGTCTCCCGCCTCGTGGACGGCACCCGCAGCTTCGACCTGGTGTTGCGCCTCCATGACGGGGAACGCACCACGGCGGGCCTTTCCGGCCTTCTCATCGAAACCCCCTCGGGCTGGGTACCCCTTTCCGATATGGCGGAGGTGAAGGAGACGGACGGGCCAAACCAGATCCTGCGCGAGGGTGGGCGCCGGCGCATCGTGGTGCTCGCCAACACGAATGGCGCCCGCGACATGGCCGCAATCGTCGCGGACATGCGCCGGGTGCTGGCGGCGGCGCCCCTGCCGCCGGGCGTGTCCGCCAGCCTGGAGGGCACCTTCGCGGCGCAGGAAGAGTCCATGCGCACCATCGGCGCGCTATCGGTGGTGTCGCTGCTGCTGGTGTTCGCGGTGCTCTATAGCCGCTATCGCTCGGCGCTGTTCGCTTTGGTCATCATGGGCAGCGTGCCGCTGGCGCTCATCGGCGCGGTGGTGGCCCTGTGGCTCGCCGGCCAACCGCTCTCGGTCGCGAGCATGATCGGCTTCGTGACGCTGACGGGCATCGCAGCGCGCAACGGCATCCTCAAGATCAGCCACATCATCAATCTCGCCATCGAACACGGCATGACCTTCGGCCCCGAGCTCGTCCGGCGCGGCAGCCTGGAGCGCCTCACGCCGGTGCTGATGACCGCCACTTCGGCCGGCATCGCCCTGGTACCGCTCATGAGCGGGGCGGACGTGCCCGGCAAGGAGATCCTCCACCCGGTGGCCATCACCATCTTCGGCGGCCTCGTCAGCGCCACGCTGCTCGACGCCGTGCTCACCCCCGTCCTCGTCCTGCGCTACGGCCGCGCCTCCCTGGAGCGGCTCGTGGCGGCGGCGCCGCCGGCCTCTCCTTCCGCCGCGCCGGCGACGCCCGCCGACGCCTTCTGACCGGAGCCTTCCATGACCCGCCACATCCTCCCCGTTTTCGTCGCCGTCGCGCTTTTCGCCGCTCCGCTTGTCGCTCCTCCGGCCTTTGCCCATGAGCCGGGCGCGGGCGCCCATGGCGGCGTGCGGGTGGATGCGGGCCATCTCCATGCCGAGCTGGTGGCCGACGGCAGCCCCGCCGTCTCGGTCTTCCTCTCCAATGGGGCGGACAAGCCCATTTCCGCCGAGGGCTACAAGGCCAACGCCATCCTGCTGGTGAACGGCAAGACGCAGCGCTTTGCCCTCACCCCCGCCGGTGACGGCCGCCTGTCGGGCACGGCGGCCGAGCCCGTGCCCCATGGGGTGAAGGGGGTGGTGCAGATCACCGCGCCCGACGGCTCCACGGCCCAAGCCAAGTACTGAGGCCAAGTATCGAGGCCAGCTTCTAAGCCCATCCCTCCCTTTGCGGGCGCCTTCAGGGCCCTGCCGGAGACCGCTTCCATGTCCATCGATCCGCGTGCCCCCCTCGCTCTGAACCGCCGCCAGCTTCTCATCGGCGGCGGCGCCCTTGGCGCCCTGGCGCTGGCCGGGCCGCTGCGCGCCCAGGTGCCCCCGCTGCTCACCGCCGAGAGCACGACCATCGAGGTGCAGGGCAAGGCGGCCAAGGTGTTCGTGGTGCGCGGCCCCTCCGGCGAGGGCATCTTCGCGAAGGAGGGCGACCGCCTCTCCGGATCACTCGTCAACGCCTCGGGCACGCCCCTGCAGATGCATTGGCACGGGCAGATCTTCGCGCCGCCGGAGCAGGACCGAGCCCGGCCGGATGGCACGCCCCTCGCCCCCGGTGGCACCGATGCGGTGGACTATCCGCTCACCCCCGGCACCCACTGGATGCACTCCCATTCCATGACCGAGCAGCAGCTGCTCGCCGCCCCCCTCATCACCCGCGAGGCGGATGCGGGCGAGGCGCAGGACGTGGTGGTGATGCTCCACGACTTCGCCTTCCGCAGCCCGCAGGAGATTTTGGCCGAGCTCGGTGCGGCGGGCGGCCACGGCGCCCATGGCGCCGGCGTTATGCCGTCGCAGGCAATGGGCGCCCCCGGCATGGGGCAGCAAGGCATGGGGCAGCAAGGCATGGGCCATGACGGCGTGGGTCACGGGGCCATGGGTCACGGAGGCATGGGTCACGGGGGCATGGGTCAGGCGGGGATGGGCCCCGCGAGCATGCCCACTCCGCCCATTGGCGCCGGTTACGGAATGGGCGCCGGCCACGGGATGGGCGCCGGCATGATGGGCGGAACCGCGATGGGCGGCGCGGGAATGGCCGGAATGGCGCATGCCAATGATGTCGCCTACGACGCCTACCTCGCCAACCGGCGCACTTTGGCCGATCCGGAAGTCGTCCGGGTTGAGAAGGGCGCCGCGGTGCGCTTGCGCATCATCAATGGCGGCACCGCCACCGCCTTCTTCATCACCGTGCCGGGGCTAGAGCCCCGCTGCGTGGCGGTGGATGGTTCCCCTTGCGTGCCGGTGCGGGCGCCGGCCTTCCCCCTGGCGCAGGGCCAGCGCATAGACTTGGTGGTGGACATTCCCAAGGAAGGAGGCGCCTTTCCGGTGCTGGCCCAGGTGGAGGGCGCCACCGCGCGCACCGGCCTCATCCTGGCCACTGCCGGCGCCACCATCCCGCGTGTGGCGGAAGCGGCAGAGCAGGCCCAGGGCCTGCTCGATCTCTCCTTCGAGAGCACCCTGGCCGCGGCCCGGCCCCTGGCCGTCCGGCCGGCGGACCGCGCCTTTCCCGTGATGCTGGGCGAGGAGCCGGGCTATCGCTGGACCATCAATGGCCGCGTCCATGGCGAGGATGTGCCGTTTGATGTCCGCCAGGGCGAGCGGGTGGAGATGACCTTCATGAATCCGACCATGATGAGCCACCCCATGCACATTCACGGCCATCATTTCCAGGTGGTGGGCCTTGGTGGCCGGCGCTTTTCCGGGCCTGTGCGCGACACGGTGATCGTGCCGCCACGTGTGCCGGTGACCATCGCCTTCGATGCTGGCCCGAAGGGCGAATGGTTCCTGCATTGCCACCACCTCTACCATATGGCCGGTGGCATGATGACGATGGTGCGGGTGGCCTGAGCCGCTGCGTCTGCACGCCGGGTGGGGCGGGGCCGTGCGCCTCCGTCCCGTGCCGCCAGGGGCATGCCCGCCACGCGCGGGCGCCTTCGAAGCGGGGCCGGTCCTCCGGCGCCGCGGCCGCCCGTTTTCCCCGGCCGCCGAAAGCCGGCCAAAGGCTTGTGTGGCAGGGCAGGGGCCGGCGCCGCTGGCATGAAGCGAGCGCGCTTTCCCGACCCGCGCCGGTACCCACGTTGCTCGAAAGGGCGTTAGACCGCGCGCACCTTCATCACCTGATCACTGAGAGGGTTGAATAACCTTCAGCGCCCCCCGGCCGCTCCCGTGCTGCGGGAAGGGGCGCGAGCGGGTGCGGCGCAGGCTTTCCCAGGCCTCCTGGTCGACCTCCGCCTTCAAGGTGGTCTTCGGCGCCTTGTCGGGATGAGCGGTGTCCGGAAAGTCAGCGTAGCGAACGCGGAACGCTCCATCCCCGCGCAGGCGGGGGAGCCGCGTCGGTGGTGTCCTTCGGCTGTATCATGCACGGTCCATCCCCGCATGGGCGGGGGAGTTCTTTGGATATAACATATTGATTTTAAAGCACTATCAAGAAGATGAAATGTGGCGGACTGCCCTGCCACACAGAAGCCAGAGCCCCGTCAAGGTCCGCCAGTCGTCGCGGTGGGGTGCCGAGGGCTTCGAGACCAAGGCCGCCGGCTTGCTTGTCGTCGTGCCGGCCCGAGGGGACCGGGGCCTGGAGCAGCGCCGGCTGGTCCGGCGGACCGACGAGATGCCAGGGCTCATCACCCGGAAAGTCCGGCGTCAGGCCGCGCAGCAAAGCGCGCCAGCTTTCGGCGTCCGGCGGGGGCTCTTCCAAATCCGCCTTGAGGCAGGCCAGCGCACCAAGCTGGCACAGAAAAGCGTGCCACGCATGGCGTTGGCGCGGACGCAGCGCACGGAAGGCTCGCCACCTCGTCCCGCAGCAAAGCGGCATAGGGATCGGGAAGGGTGAAGGGCTGCTCGTTAGCCTTGCGATCAAGGATGCGAATACAGGCAAGGTCCAGCGCATTCGGCATGTACGAGCATTCCAGTTGCCTTCTCACTCTGGTTGCAATCGATCTTGGCTCGTCCCCATGCGTCAACTTGGACCCCGTGACGGACCATGGATCTCCCCCTTCGCGCGCCGTTCCAGGCATGGGACCCGCTGGCGGATCATTGCGCCGACGTGGCGGCGGTGGCGCTTTTGATGCTGCGCCTGATCCAGCGCCGGCTGGCTGCTCTTGCCGGCGTGGCGGACGTGCTGCCGGTCCGGACCGCGCGGCTTTGCGCCCTCGCTTTCCTTCATGATTTCGGCAAGGCCAACCACCGCCTTCAGCGCGGTGACGGGGCCATGTGACCGAGGCCATCTACGTGGCGGCCGATCGCTCCCGCCGCCAGCAAACCGGCCTGGATGCCGCCGAGCCCCGGGCTGCCAATGGCGTGCATTTGCTGGCGATCATCCTCGGCCACCATGGCGAGCCCCCCTGATTTCCAGGCCCGCGCGCCATTCGGGCCGTTTTGGGCTCCGACGCTGGAGCGCGATCCAATCACGGCCGTGTGAACGCTGATCGATACCGCGCGGCACGGATGGCCCGCGGCGTTTGAGCCGGGAGGCCCCCCTGCTTCCCAACCTCCTGAAACCGGCGCCGTTCTGGCACGCTTTCCTGGGGCTGCTGCAGCTCGCTGACCGGCTGGGCTCCGATAGCGCCCCGGATGCCTTCCCTTTTTCCGAGGCGGGAGCACCGTCGCGTCTCGACCTGTCGCGGGTGCGCGCCCGTGATCTGGTGGAGCGGCTCGGCCTCGACCCCAGGAAAATGCGGCATCTTCTGCCTGCTGTATTCGATTTTTCCGCCATCGGCCCCTATCCACCCTCGCCCCTCCAACTGGCGGTCGCAGAGCTGGCGGGGCCGATCGTGGGCCTGGAGGCCGAAACCGGCTCCGGCAAGATCGAGGCGGCGTTCCGGCGCTTCGCCCACCTGTTTGCCGACAGCATGGTGGACGGGCTTTATTTCGCCCTGCCGACGCGCGGCGCTGCGAGTGCCAAGCATGCCCGCATTCAAGCCGCATGCGACCGCCTGCTGGGGAAGGGCAGCTGGACGTGGTGCGCGCTCTGCCCGGTGATGTCGCTGCCGGTGAGACCCGCTGCGCCCGCCGCCGGACTTCGGCGCCCAATGGACGGACGACCCCGACGAGGACACAAAGCGCCCCCGCTGGGCCGCCGAGAGGCCGAAGCGCTTTCTCACCGCGCCAGTGGCGTTGGGCACCATTGACCCGGCCCTGCTGGGCATCGTGCGGGTGAAGCACGCCCAGATGCGCAGCTTCTGCCTCTCCCGCTCGCTGCTGGCGGTGGACGAAGTCCATACTTCCGACGCTTATATGAGCGCACTGCTCGAACGGCTGCTGGAGCAGCATGTTGCCGCTGGCGGTCAGGCGCTGCTTTTGTCGGCAACCCTCGGCACGGTGGCGCGCGCCCGCCTGCTCGCGCCGGGAACGCGCCACACTCCGCTTCCTGCGCTCAACGACGTGATCGCCATGCCTCACCCAGCCCTGTCGCAGGGTGGCGCGGGCGACCCGGTGATGCGGCTGGCCATCGGGCAAAGCCGATCGAAGCGGGTGGAGGTCGTGCCATCCAGCACCATCGGACAGCCCGGGGAGATCGCCGAAAGGGCCCTCGCGACCGCCCGCGACGGCGCGAAAGTGCTGGTGATCCGCAATCTGGTGCGCGATGCGGTGGTGACCCTCGCGGCCCTCGAAGACCAGGCCGGTGGCGATCCAATCCTGTTCTGCGTCGATGGCATCGCTCGCATGGGAATTGGGCGATGGCGATCCGCAGTGGAGCTCCGTTGAGGCCGACAGCATCGGACGCCTTTTCGCCCGCAGGAGCACGGCCGCCCTGGCCGTGGTGGACTGGCGCAGGTCCTGCCCGACTTCAGGGTGGAGAAGGATGAGATCATCGGAACGCGGCTGGGCGTGAGCGACCGGGAGATTCACTTTATCCCTCTGCTACGGGTCCTTTCCCGAGCGCGCCGGTTGTCCACCGGCTGGTGCTCCCGAGCCACGTCGCTGGCGCGGCGGAGCCGGAAACGGAGCCCACGAGCATTCAGCAGGCCGATCGCGGCCTCGAGTTCCAATTCGCCAGCAGAGCCTTTCTGTATGATCGTTTCGGTCTGCGTTCCAAGCCCGTATGACCAATGCCGTGAAAGGCTTACAGCAGGCATTCCCAAGTTCCTCTTCGCCACCGCGCAGCCCACACCCTAGGCTCAAGGTTCATGCGTCAGAGCCGGAAAGCGACGGCGGTCTCGGGGCAGACGGCGGGGAATAATGAGTGGCCACCTCGGTCCTCGCGCGTGGCGATGCGCCGCCTGACGAGAACAAGCGCCACAATATCTCAGTATAATCGGCAGTCGGAGCCTTTCCTGCCATGCCTGATCTATGGGCCGGCGCATCGGTTTCCATAGGGCGGCGAACGGGGCGAGCTGGGCGCAGCTGATGAGTAGGGTCATGGCGCGCGTCGCCGCTTGGCACGCAATGGACCAGGACGGGATTGCCTGACGGGGAGCGTGTCAGGTCGCCTCAGAGGTAAGGGCTCGAGGTCAGGTGGTCGAACAGGCTGAGCGCCGCGGGGGTCAAGTCCGCCTCGTTGCGCACACAGGCCGAAAGCTGGCGGGTTGCCCAGTCGTCAGAAAGCCGCGCGAAACCTATCCGCGCCGATCGCTTCCAATGCCGCGCCGCCTTTTCCGGCACGATGCCGATACCGACGCCCTCGCCGGCCATACGGCAAATGCCTTCGAAACTGCGGAGCGCCACACGCAGCTTGATCCTGGCGCCCAGCCTCGCCGCCTGCATCTCGATATGTTTCTGCAGGGCACCATCCATCAGGCCGATGAAATGATAATCAAGCACATCGGCAAAGCGAAGCCGTCGCTTTCCCGCGAGAACGTGATTGGCCGTAAACACGACGCCGAGCCGGTCGATGGCAAACGGGCGCAAGATCAGCCCCTCGGTCCCAGCTGCATTCGACAGAATGCCGATCTCAGCAAAGCCTGAGGCAATACTTCGCGCAATCTCGAAACTCTGCCGCTCCTTCAGTTCGATGTCGATCTGGGGATTGACCATCATCCATGGAGCAAGCCGCTCCGGCAGGAACTCGGAGACGGCCGCCGTATTGGCGAGGATGCTGATATTGGCGCGCAGCCCCTTGGCGTAACGTCCGAGTTCGCCGCGCATCTGCGCCATTTGGCGCAAGATCGTGCGCGCATGATGAGCGAGGGCCTCACCGGCCTCAGTCAGCTCGACGCCACGGCGGCCTCGATGGAGCAGCAGCACTTCGCCCACCGCTTCCATATCCCGAAGCCTCTCGCTGGCAGCTGGCAACGACATCCCGGCATCGACCGCGCCGCGCGTGATGCTGCCAGCATCCGCAACGGCAAGAAACAGGCGAAGATCGGTGAGGTCGAAGCGCATGAGGGCAGAATAGTCGATCTTCAGCCTTCGGCATATCCGAAGTCTGCTATCGCGAGATCCGCATTGTCGATAGCGCCCGATGCGGTAGCCCTCTGGAATGTTTGATCTTCCGATAGCAACACTCGCCGCCGTCCTGGCGACCTTCTTCGCCGCAGGGCTCGTCAAGGGCGTCACCGGAATGGGCCTTCCGACCGTCGCGATGGGCGTGCTCGGCGCCTTCATCTCCCCATTGGCGGCCGCAACCCTGCTGATCGTCCCGTCCTTCGTCACCAATGTGTGGCAACTCGCGGCCGGACCGAGCTTCGCCTCGCAATTGCGGCGACTGTGGCCGATGATGCTGGCGATCGTCGCGGGAACCCTGCTCGGATCGAGTTGGATCGCCAGCGGCGATGCTGAAGTGACGACGACGTTGCTCGGCGTCGCCCTCATTGTCTATGCCGCCTATACGCTATTCGCTGGACAGTTCAGTGTTTCCCGCCACGCTGAAATCTGGCTGTCGCCGCTCATCGGCGGGGTTACTGGCGCAGTGACGGGAGGAACGGGCGTATTCGTCATTCCGGCCGTGCCCTATCTGCAGGCGCTTGGGCTCGCGAAGGATGATCTGGTGCAGGCGCTTGGCCTGTCTTTCACGGTGTCGACGATTGCGATGGCGGTTGGTCTTGGCGCGCATCGAGCCTTTCAGAGCGAGCATCTCGCGCTGTCAGCCCTATCCGTGGTCCCTGCGCTGGCAGGCATGTGGGTGGGGCAGCGCGCTCGCAACCGGATCAGCCCCTTGGCCTTTCGTCGTGGGTTTCTGGCCTGCCTGCTGCTGCTCGGATGCGAAATGGCAGCGAGGTCGCTGCTATGACCGCCCTCAGCATTCGCGAACAAAGACAGTTCAGCGCGCATCGGAAAGGGGACCTTAGCGGGCGAACGGCGGCCATTGGCGGCAAATCATTCGCCAAATCGGCAAATGTGGCATCGGTGGCGGCGAGCAACCTGGAACTGTATCCCGCGGGCGTTCAGGGGCGTCCGGGAGGCCATTTGAAATATAGCAGAAACTGTTAATTGCGTTCCATCGGCGTCGGCCTGAAGCCGGGGCAGCGGGCCCACAATGGGTGGACTGAACTCCGGGCTGCACATGGTCTGCGCGGAGAAGGGCCAGCCCGTCGTCGCGCTTTTTAACCGAACGCCTGATGAGCGACCGCAAGGGCGCGCGCATCCTGTTCAAAGCCCTGCCACCGGCCAAGGTTCTCATCGCCGACAAGGCCCTCACGACGCGCATTCCCCCATCGGGAAGCCGCAGGCGTCCCTATCGCAATGACCGCAGTTTCTGTCACCAACGCCACGGGATCGAGAACCTGGTCGCTGAGCTGAAAGACTGGGGCCGTATCGCTACACGCTATAACCGATGCGCCCACACCGTCTTGTCGGCCATCTGCATCGCCGCAGCCATCGCATTCCGACTCTGATCGATGAATCCTGAGCGCCGCCATCGGCGGCAGCGACGACAACGCCCTCCTGGGGGATCGATGAGCTCGACAAGGCCGAGCGCATCCATGGGCCGCAGGCCTGGCGAGAACATCCCGCCGGCCGAAGCCGAAGAACACGCTCGGCTCGACCAGCGGAAGAGAGCCGCAGAGCTCACACAACGTGGCCTCTGGTACACCGGAGGTGTTTCACCCAAGGGCGCGAGGAGACGCCTCAGACCCGCTCCAGGGCCACCGCGATGCCCTGGCCCACGCCGATGCACATGGTGCTCAAGGAGCGCTTGCCGCCGGTGAGGGCGAGCTGCAACGCCGCCGTGCCGGTGATGCGGGCGCCCGACATGCCCAGGGGATGACCCAGGGCAATGGCGCCGCCGTTCGGGTTGACGCGCGGATCATCGTCCGCGATCCCGAGATCGCGCAGGGTGGCGAGCCCCTGCGAGGCGAAGGCCTCGTTCAGCTCGATCACGTCGAAATCCGCCGCCGTGAGGCCCAGGCGCGCCATCAGCTTCTTCGAGGCTGGCGCCGGACCGATGCCCATAATGCGCGGCGGCACGCCGGCCGCCGCCCCGCCTAGCACGCGGGCGATGGGCGTGAGGCCATGCCGCGCCGCCGTGGCTTCATCTGCGAGGATGAGCGCGGCCGCCCCGTCATTCACGCCAGAGGCATTGCCCGCCGTCACCGATCCGCCCTTGCGGAAGGGGGTGGGCAGCTTTGCCAAGGCCTCCAGTGTGGTGGCGCGGGGATGCTCGTCGCGGTCCACCACCACGGGCTCTCCCTTGCGCTGCGGAATGGTGACGGGGACGATCTCCCGGGCAAGGCGGCCATCCTGCTGCGCGGCGGATGCTTTGGCCTGCGAGCGCAGGGCGAAGGCATCCTGGTCGGCGCGGCTGATGGCGAAATCCTCAGCCACGTTCTCTCCGGTCTCGGGCATGGAATCCACGCCGTATTGCGCCTTCATCAGCGGATTGACGAAGCGCCAGCCAATGGTGGTGTCGTGAATCTCGGCGTGGCGGGAAAAGCCGGTTTCGGCCTTGGGCAGGACGAACGGTGCGCGCGACATGGATTCCACGCCGCCGGCGATCATCAGCTTTGCCTCGCCCGCCTTGATGGCGCGGGCGGCGGTGATGATGGCATCCATGCCAGAGCCGCACAGTCGGTTAATGGTGGTGCCCGACACGCCCAGGGGCAGGCCGGCCAGAAGCAGCGACATACGGGCCACGTTGCGATTGTCCTCGCCCGCCTGGTTAGCGCAGCCGAAGATCACATCATCCACCGCGCCGAAATCCATTCCCGGATTGCGGGCCATGAGGGCCTTCAGCGGAACGGCGCCGAGATCGTCGGCGCGGACGGACGCAAGGGCGCCGCCAAAGCGGCCGATGGGCGTGCGGATGTAATCGCAGATGAAGACGTCGTTCATTGCGGACTCCCAAAGCATTTCCGCAAGAGAAATGCGTTAAAGCAAGGATCGCGGGCCGTGTGCCGTTTCGATGAAACGAGGCCCGCCCTAGAGTTCAGGCACGATCAGGTCGCCCACCGGGCCGGTGGTGACGAGCTGGGCACCGGTGAGGGACTGCAGCTTCTCCAGCGTGAGGGAAGGCAGCTTCTCGCGCAGCACGAAACGCCCGTTCTCGATGTCGATGACGGCGAGGCTGGAATAGACCCGCGTCACGCAGCCGACGCCCGTGAGCGGCAGGGTGCAGCGCTCCACGAGCTTCGGCTCGCCGCTCTTGGTGACGTGCTCGGTGATGACAGCCACCCGTTTCGCCCCATGGACCAGATCCATGGCACCGCCCACGGCCGGCACGCCCTTGGCGCCCACGCTCCAATTGGCGAGATCGCCATTCTGCGCCACCTGATAGGCGCCGAGAATGGCCACGTCGAGATGGCCGCCGCGCACCATGGCGAAGCTGTCGGCATGGTGGAAGAAGGAGGCCCCCGGCTTCAGCGTCACCGCCTTCTTGCCGGCATTGATAAGGTCCCAGTCCTCCTGCCCCGCGGGCGGAGCCTGGCCGAAATCGAGAATGCCGTTTTCGGTATGGTAGATCACCTCGCGGCCTGCCGGCTGATAGCGCGCCACCATCTCGGGAAAGCCGATGCCCAGATTGACATAGGCGCCGTCGGTGATGTCCTGTGCCGCGCGCCAGGCGATCTGCGCGTTGGAAAGCTTGATGTCGTCGCTGGCGGTCATGGATAGGTTGCTCCGGCGCGGTTCAGCAGTTCCTCCTGCTGCGGGTTCGGCACCTCGACCAACTGGTCGACGAAGATGCCCGGCGTGACCACGTTTTCGGGGTCGATGTCGCCGGCGGGCACGATGCGCGAGACCTGGGCGATGGTCTGGCGCGCCGCCATGCACATCAGCGGGTTAAAGTTGCGCGCGGCCTTGCTGTAGGTGAGGTTGCCGCGGGGATCGCCGAGCTGGCCTTTCACCAAGGCGAAATCCGCCTTCAGCCAGCGTTCCTGCACATAAGGCCGCCCCTCGAACTCCTCCACCGGCTTTCCCCGCGCGAGCTCGGTGCCGTAGGAGGTGGGGGTATAGAAGGCCGGGATGCCGGCGCCGCCGGCGCGGATGCGCTCAGCCAGCGTGCCCTGGGGCACCAGCTCCAGCTCGATCTCGCCCGCCAGATACTTCTCGGTGAAGACCCTCGGGTCCGCCGAGCGCGGAAACGAGCAGATGAGCTTCGTCACCATGCCCACTTCGATCATGGCGGCGAGCCCCACATGACCATTGCCGGCATTGTTGTTGACCACCGTGAGGCCGCGCGGGCTGCCCGTCTTCACGAAGCGGTCGATCAGGGCGTGGATGAGCTCGATCGGCGCGCCGGAGCCGCCGAAGCCGCCGATCATGACCGTGGCACCGTCCCCGATACCGGCCACCGCCTCGGCGAGTGTGGCGATCGTCTTGTCCATGGGTGTCCCTGTTGCGCCATTTCGGCGTTCGTTTCGGATGCCCCGATGAATAGGAACCGCCCCGCTCGACGGCAACGGGATTTGTGCGATATAGATTATTTGTTGACATATCGCACATAACAGACAGGCCGAAGGGCAGCGCAATGAGCATCAGCCAACGGGACACCATGGGCGGCCTCGCCAAGGGGCTGGCGGTGATCGAGACCTTCACGGCCGAGCGCCCGCGCCAGTCCATCACCGAGGTGGCGGAGGCGAGCGGGCTCGACCGGGCGACGGCGCGGCGCTGCCTGCTGACCCTCGCCCATCTGGGCTATGCGGACTATGACGGCAAATTCTTCACCCTCACCCCCCGCGTGCTGCGGCTGGGCACCGCCTGCCTTGCCGCCATGCCCCTGCCGCAGGTGGTGCAGCCCTGGCTCGATCTACTCTCCGCTGAGCTGGAGGAGAGCACCTCCGTCTCCATCCTGGACGAGGACGAGATCGTCTATGTGGCGCGGGCGGCCCAGCGCAAGGTGATGTCCATCGCCCTCATGCCGGGCTCGCGCCTGCCGGCCTATTGCACGTCCATGGGCCGGGTGCTGCTGGCGGCGCTGCCGGAAGCCGAAGCGCTGCGGCGCCTGTCCCTGCGCCCGCTGGTGGCTCGCACCCCCCACACTCTGACCGATCCGCAGACCATCATGGCCCGGCTCCGGCTGGCCCGCGAGGAGGGCTATGTGGTGATCGACCAGGAGGTGGAATTGGGGCTGCGCTCCATCGCTGTGCCCCTGCTCAATGCGCGGGGCGTCACGGTCGCGGCGCTCAATCTGGGGCTGCCGGTAGTCGGCGGGGAGGCCGAAACCCTGGTCACGAAATATCTCCCCGCCTTGCGCTGCGTTCAGGGAGAGATCAGGAAAATCCTGCGCTAGTCGCCGCTATGCAATATTTCTATTGCGATGCACAATTTCCACCGCTGCGTGTGCGCTAAGACGAGTGCGACAAGACGAGACTTCAGCGCAATATACTCGTCCGGTATCAAATTATACCGAGTTGATCTTAGATCAGGCGAGAGGGCCGGTATAGCCTGAAGCTGGGAGCTGTTGCCTTTTCACCGGCATCACAAGCGCTCCTTCCTGGATCACTTCAGCCAGCGTCGGAAAGGGTCATGCCGGTCTTTTGTCGGGCCAATTCCACGGCCAGTTCCATGGCCGATCCCGCGCGCCACCGCCCCCGCGCCTCTTCCGCGAAGGGCATGGCAAGCGGGCATGTTCCGTGCCCGCCCCTCCCGCAGCAGCCGCGAGGGGGCGACGCAGAGACTTAAGCAGCCCCCCGGCGCGCGTGGTGAAGCGCCGCCAATAGCTTTCAAGAACCAAGAAACCTCTGAGGAAATGCCCCGATGCCAAACAGTCTTCCGCTGACGCGGGATGTGAAGCAGATCATCGATGCGGGATCCATGACAGGCCGCCGGTGGGCAGTCGTCGGCCTGTGCTTCGTCATCGCCCTGCTCGACGGCTTCGATACCCAGTCCATCGCCTTCATCGGCCCGGCGATCGCCCAGGACTTTCACATGACCCCGGCGGACATGACTTGGGTCATCACCGCCAGCATCATCGGCATGGCCATCGGCGCCATGGGGCTGGGAAGCTTCGGCGACCGGTTCGGCCGCCGCAAGGCGATCCTGATCGCGGTGTTCCTGTTCGGCCTGTTCTCGCTTGCCGGCGCGTATGCCACCTCACCCACGCAGATCATCGTGCTGCGCTTCCTCATCGGCCTCGGCATGGGCGGCGCGACGCCCTCGGTGCTGGCATTGGCGGGTGAGTACAGCACCGCTTCGAAGCGGGGCCTCATGCTCACCGGCGTGCTGTTGGGCCTGCCCGCGGGCGCCATGCTGGGCGGGCTGATCGCGGCGAGCTGGCTGCCGCTCCTGGGCTGGCGCGGCATCTTCCTGCTCGGCGGCGCCGTGCCCCTCGCACTCATGGTGGTCATCTATTTCCTCCTGCCGGAATCTCCCGCTTACCTCGTTTCCCGCAAGGACATGCGCGGACAGGACCAGGCCCGGCGCCTGCTGGAGCAGATGACCGGCCAGGCCATTGCCCGCGACGTGCAGCTGGTGAGCCCCGCTGATGTGGAGCACGGCGGCTCCATCGCCGGCCTGTTCGAGGCGCGCTATCGTGGCGTTACCCTGGCGATCTCGGCCATCTATCTCTTCAATTGGATCGCCTGGTTCCTCCTGCTCCAGTGGCTGCCCACGGCGCTGACGACCCTGGGCCTGGAAAAGGCCCACGCCGCCTATGGCACGGTGGTGGTCAACGCCGCCTTCATCCTCATGGCCCTGCCCCTGTCCTCGCTGCTGCCCAAGGTTGATCCGCGCAAGCTGCTCATGGTCATGTTCATGGTCGGCATCGCCGTGGCCATCGGCCTCGGGCTGGCGGGAGATCGCTGGCCGGTGGTGTTCACCCTGATCGCCGTGGCCGGATTTGGCATCGGCGGCCAGCAGCTGGTGCTCAACTATCTGATTGCCAACGCATATCCCACCCAGCTGCGCGCCACCGCCACGGGCTGGGGCATCGGCATCGGCCGTTCGGGCGCCATTGTGGGGTCGGCCATTGGCGGGCAGCTGCTGTCCGGTGCCGGGCCGTCGGGATACTTCATCGCCCTGGCTATCCCCCTCGCCGTGGCCGCGCTCGCCACCTTGAAGGTGCGCCGCTCCGACAGCGACGAAGCCGCCGTGCCCGTGGTCACCCACTAGCGGCTTGTCGAGCGAAGCGGATCGGGCCGGAAAACGCGCCCGATCCGTCGGCGACGAACTCAACGAGACAGCACAGGAAGGGAGATACGCGTGTCAGATCAGAGCAGCCGCCCCCGGCGCTTCGAGGGCAAGAGCTTGGTCGTCACCGGCGCGGCACAGGGCGTGGGCAAGCAGGTGGCGCTCGACGCCGCGGAGGACGGCGCCAGCCTGCTGCTGGTCGACCGCTCGCCCATCGTCGACGAGGTGGCGAGCGCCATTAACGCCGCCCATGGGGCCGGCCGCGCCGTCGCCATGGTGGAGGATCTCGAAACCTATGCCGGCAACGCGTCCGTCATGGCGCGCGCCAAGGCGGCGTTCGGCAAGATCGATGTTCTGGTGACGAATGTGGGCGGCGCGATCTGGATGAAGCCGTTCCAGGAGTTTGACGAGCGCCAGATCACCGCGGAAATCAGCCGCTCCTTGTTCCCCACCCTGTGGGGCTGCCGCACCGCTTTGCCCCATATGCTGGAACAGGGCCACGGCACCATCGTGAACGTGTCGTCGGTCGCCACCAGGGGCATCAACCGGCTGCCTTATTCCGCCGCCAAGGGGGGCGTGAACGCGCTCACGGTTTCCCTCGCCTTCGAGCTTGCGGGCACGGGCATCCGCGTGAACGCGGTTGCTCCCGGCGGCGTCAGCGCCCCGCCGCGCCGTGTTCCCCGTGGAACCGATCCCTTGTCCGAACAGGACAAGAGCTGGATGCAAGAAGTTGTCGACCAGACCCTCGACTCCACCCATCTCAAGCGATACGGCGAATTGCGCGAGATCGCTGCGGCAATCCTGTTCCTCGCCTCCGAGGAGGCGTCCTACATCACCGGAACCGTCCTGCCGGTCGGCGGCGGCGATCAGGGCTAGATCTGGTCGATCTCAATGAAGGGGCGAGGCCAAGCCCGTCACATCGGCCGCGACCTCAGCCCTCTTCCCCAGCAGCTTCCTCTCTCGCTTGCGCGGGAGGGCAGGGGGCGCGAGCGCGAGCGCGAGCCTAGAAAGAGTGGCTCAGGTGAAAGACGGGCGCGTGGCGAGATTGTGCTCGCCACTGAGCCACGGCGGGTTCTCCGCATACATCTCCTGGATCAGATCCTTGACGAGATTGATCTGGACCGAGTTGTCACCGACCCTGTGATACAGGATCACCGGCGAGTTCGTCCGCTCGCCTTCCAGCAGCCGGTAATGCACATCCGACCGCATCTGTTGTGCGGATGAGGGAATGATGCACAGGCCCGCCTCCGCGGCGACCAGCCCCAAAGCGGTCTGGAGTTCACGAACCTCCTGCACCTCCGCCGGCCGGGCGCCATGGCCATGCAGCAGGTTGAGCACATGGTCCGCGTATCCCGGCCGCGGCTCCTTGGGATAAACGATGACCCGCTCACCCGTCAGGGCGCCGACCGGCAGGGGGCCGTGTTCCTGCGCGAGGGGGGTGCCCTTGGGGATCGCCACCACCAGGCGCTCTTCCCGCAGAACAATACCCACGACACTCGCGTCAGCGTGATGCATGCGGCCGAAGCCGATGTCGATGCGCCCTTCCTTCAGCGCCGGAATCTGCTGCACGGAGGCCATTTCCAGCACCTGGATCTCAGTCTCCGGCGCCCGCTGGCGCAGCTTGCGCACCAGCGACGGCAGTCCGCCGTAAAGGGTGGAGGCCACGAAGCCGATGGACAGCACACTGTTCTGGTTTAGCCCCACGCGTCGCGTCGCCGCTCGCATTTGCTCGACGCGCCCGAGAACCTGCAGCGACTGCTCGTAGAACAAGCGGCCGGCTTCTGTCAGGCGTACGGGCCGGCTGTTGCGGATGAGAAGGGCCACGCCCAGCTCTTCCTCCAACGACTGGATCTGTCGGCTCAAAGGCGGTTGGGCGATGTTCAGCAGCTGAGCCGCGCGCGTGAAGCTGCGCTCGCGAGCGACGGCAGTGAAGTAGCGAAGCTGGCGAAGATCCATGGCCGCAGCCCTCCCGTGGTATAAAAGTTTCCATCGATTTTGGTATGTTGCGTCGCGGCAAGGCACAGAATATCGCTATTTTTTCGTCTTTCATACCTTATACGCATAATTGGAAACGTAAAAGGTTTTGGACGTCCGGCCGGTCCCCGTCGCAAGGTGTTCCCATGAGCGCCACCTTTGCACACGTCATCTCCACAGCTTCTCCCCTCGGCCCCGTGGTTGAGCGGGTGGAGACCATGCTCGTCGACCTGCCGACCATCCGGCCGCACAAGTTGTCGGTCGCGACCATGAACGGCCAGACCCTGATGCTGGTGAAGATTCACTGCAGCGACGGGATCGTCGGCATCGGCGAGGGGACCACGATCGGCGGGCTGGCCTATGGCGGCGAGAGCCCCGAAGGCATGAAGCTTGCCATCGACACCTATTTCGCACCCCTGATGGTGGGGCAGGATGCCACCGCGGTGCGCGCGCTCACGGCGCGCATCGGAAAGATGATCAAGGAAAACCGCTTCGCGAAATGCGCGGTGGAAACCGCCCTGCTCGACGCCCACGGCAAGCGGCTCGGCCTGCCGATCAGCGAGCTGCTGGGCGGTCGGCTCCGCAATCGCCTCCCCGTGGCCTGGACCCTTGCATCCGGCGATACCGGCAAGGATATCGCGGAGGCGGAAAAGATGCTGGGGCTCCGCCGGCACAAGATCTTCAAACTAAAGATCGGTGCGCGCACGCCCAGCGCCGACGTGGCCCATGTAGCGGCCATCAAGCGCGCTTTGGGCAGCCGCGGTGCGGTGCGCGTCGACGTCAACATGGCCTGGAGCGAAGCCCAGGCGGCTTACGGCATGGCGGCGTTGGCTGATGCCGGTTGCGAGCTGGTTGAACAGCCGGTCGCCTCCGCCTCGGCCCTGGGGCGGCTGGTGCGGCGCTTTCCGGTGGCGCTGATGGCGGACGAGTCCCTGCACGGGCCGGAGACGGCATTCGAAATCGCCAAGACCGCCGGCGCGGATGTATTTGCCGTCAAGATCGAGCAGAGCGGCGGGTTGTTCAATGCGCAGCGTGTGGCGGCCATCGCCGATGCAGCGGGCATCGGCCTTTATGGCGGAACGATGCTGGAAGGCGCGGTGGGCACCATCGCTTCGGCCCAGCTCTTCTCCACTTTCGCCAATCTGCAATGGGGCACCGAACTGTTCGGCCCCCTGCTCCTGACCGAGGAAATCCTCGCCCAGCCGCTCGACTATAGCGACTTCGAGCTGACGGTTCCGCGTGGGCCGGGGCTCGGCATCGAGCTTGATGACGACCGCGTGGCATTCTTTAGCCGCGACAAGATCCGCAACGCCACCAGCGTTGCTCTTTGACGATCAGAACAAGAAGGCCAACGAGCCGCGCACACCAGATGCGGGCGAAACTCTGAGGGGCTTGCGCTGCAGGTCCCCCATCCCGCCACCGGTTGAAGCGCTCCATCTAGGGAGGGAAAGCCATGTCCGCCATTGCTGAAAAACCCGCCGATCTCGACGATCTGCTGGCAAACGCCGTGCAGGACGACAAGGAGGCCGGTGTCTTCCGCTGCCGCCGCGACATCTTCACCAACGAAGAACTCTTCGAGCTGGAGATGAAGCACATCTTCGAGAGCAATTGGGTCTACGTTGCTCACGAAAGCCAGATCCCCGAGAAGGGCGATTATTACACCACCTATATCGGCCGCCAGCCGGTGGTCGTCACCCGTGACAAGACCGGAGAGCTCCACGCGCTCATCAATGCCTGTTCCCATCGCGGCGCCATGCTGTGCCGGCGCAAGCACGGCAGCAAGAGCACGTTCACCTGCCCCTTCCACGGCTGGAGCTTCTCCAACACCGGCAAGCTGCTCAAGGTGAAGGACGAGAAGACCACCCAATATCCGCCCCAGTTCGGTCAGAACGGATCTCACGATCTCAAGCGCGTGCCACGCTTTGTGAACTATCGTGGCTTCCTGTTCGCCAGCCTGAAGGAGGATGTCTCCTCGATTGAGGATCATCTCGGCGAGACGAAGACCATCATCGACCACATCGTCAGCCAGGCTCCGAATGGGCTCGAAGTGGTGCGCGGCAACTCGTCCTACATCTATGACGGCAATTGGAAGCTGCAGATGGAGAACGGCTGCGACGGTTATCACGTCAGCTCCGTTCACTGGAACTATGCGGCCACCATGGGACGCCGCAAGGAAGAGGGTACCAAGGCGGTCGACGCCAATGGCTGGAGCCGTTCCGTCGCCGGCGTCTACGGGTTCGAGAATGGCCACATCCTTTTGTGGACCAACACCATGAATCCCGAGGTCCGCCCTGTTTATGGACATCGCGACGAGATCGCCGCCCGCGTCGGCGCGGACAAAGCGGACTTCATCGTCAACCAGACCCGCAATCTGTGCATCTATCCCAATGTCTTCCTGATGGACCAGTTCAGCACGCAGATCCGCGTGACCCGCCCCATCAGCGTCGACAAGACCGAGATCAGCATTTTCTGCTTCGCTCCCAAGGGCGAAAGCGCGCAGGACCGGGCCACCCGCATTCGCCAATACGAGGATTTCTTCAATGTGTCCGGCATGGGCACGGCCGATGACCTTGAAGAATTCCGCGCCTGCCAGGCAGGCTATGCCGGCATCGCCGCCCCCTGGAACGATCTGTCCCGTGGCGCGCCTTTGTGGATCGAGGGGCCCGACGACAATGCCAAGCGCATGGGCCTTCATCCGCTGCTGTCCGGCGAGCGCAGCGAGGACGAAGGACTGTTCGTTCGTCAGCACGAATACTGGGCCAAGGTGATGCGCGACGCGCTCTCCGCAGAGAAGAACTGAGCAGACCGATGAGCATCTCCTCCGAAGCCGCTCAGGCCCTTTTCTATCGCGAAGCCCGGCTGCTGGATGATCGCGCCTGGGATGAATGGCTCGCCTGCTATGCGCCGGACGTCACCTATTGGATGCCGGCGTGGGACGACGATGACAAGCTCACGGAAGATCCGCAATCGCAGATCTCCCTGATCTACTATCCCAACCGCGACGGCCTTGAGGATCGGGTCTTCCGCATCAAGACCGAGCGCTCCAGCGCCTCCATGCCGGAGCCGCGCACGAGTCATTACGTCAGTAACGTCGAACTGCTCGCGACGCGGAGCGAGGAGGCGGATTTTCGCTACAATTTCCTCACCCTGAGCCACCGGTACAAGGTCACTGACCAGTTCTTCGGTACTGCATTCGTGACCTTGCGTGACGTCGCCGGCCAACTGCTCATTTCAAACAAAAAGATCGTCCTCAAGAACGACTACATCCGTCAGGTTATCGACATCTATCACGTGTGATGGGTGTCGCTGCGGAGCTAGGGAGTGTTCCATGTCCAGCTACAGGATCGCACTGAATTTCGAAGACGGGGTGACCCGTTTTATCGACTGTAAAGCCGGTGAAAAGGTGCTCGACGCGGCCTTCCGTGCCAAGATCAATCTGCCGATGGACTGCTCCGACGGCGTCTGCGGCACCTGCAAGTGCCGCGCGGAAAGCGGCACTTACGATCTCGGCACCGATTATATCGAGGACGCGCTGACCGAGGACGAGGCCGCAGAGGGGCTGGTGCTGACCTGCCAGATGACCCCCTCGAGCGACTGCGTCATCAACGTCCCCGTGAGCTCGCTCGTCTGCAAGACCGGGCAGGAGACCTTCTCAACCACGGTCGCCCAGGTGACCCGTCATAATGACTCCGCCATCGTGCTCGATCTGGACCTTGCCCCCGGCGCGCCTGCGCTGGCCTTTCTGCCGGGCCAATATGTCAATATCGACGTTCCTGGTACGGGCCGCAGCCGCTCCTATTCCTTCTC
The DNA here is from genome assembly GCF_021401125.1 of Xanthobacter sp. NM-59. GTDB lineage: Bacteria > Pseudomonadota > Alphaproteobacteria > Rhizobiales > Xanthobacteraceae > Xanthobacter. The sequence continues at coordinate 71,641 of NZ_JACBFQ010000003.1, read as the reverse complement.
CTCGGCCCCCGGCGACCAGCAGATCTCCTTTCTGATCAGAATGATCCCAGGCGGGGTGATGAGCGGCTGGCTGGCCGAAGCAAAGCCCGGCGACAAGCTGAACCTGACCGGACCGTTCGGGAGCTTTTATCTGCGAGAGGTGCAGCGGCCGCTTCTCATGCTCGCCGGCGGTACCGGTCTTGCGCCTTTTTTGTCGATGCTCGAGGTGCTCGCCCGCGGCGGCTCTCAGCAGAAGATCCACCTCATCTACGGCGTGACGCGTGATATTGATCTCGTCCTCGTGGACGCCGTGGAGGCTTATACCGCGCGGCTGGCGAACTTCAGCTTCACTACGGTGGTGGCGGACGAGGCCTCGCAACATCCGCGCAAGGGCTGGGTGACGCAATACATGCCGGAAGACATGCTCCGCACGGCCCACCCCGACGTCTATCTGTGCGGCCCCCCGCCCATGGTGGATGCGGTGCGGCAATATTTCGATGCCAACGGCGTCGAGCCGAACAGCTTTTACTATGAAAAATTCACGCCGAATGTGCCGTTGAAGGAAAGTGCATAGCGCGCAAGATCTACGGCGGTAAGAACCTCAAAATACAAAAATGCAAAAACCCTCCGGGGAGGAAACCATGAAAAAAATCGATGTGACCGAGGTGGTCGATTCCGTCCCCTTTGGGGGATTCCAGTGGATGGTGGCCATCGTCTGCGGCGCGCTGCTGGTCGTCGATGGCTATGACGTTTTCGTCGCAGGCACGGTCTTGCCGGCGCTCATGAAGGAATGGGGTCTCAGCAAGCCAGAGGCTGGCGCCCTTCAGGCCTGGGCCCTGTTCGGGATGATGTTCGGTGCCCTCATCTTCGGTCCGCTAGCGGACAAGATCGGGCGCAAGAAGGGCATTGCCATCAGCTTCCTGCTGTTCACTTTGTCGACGCTCTTGGCCGGCTTCGCCAATTCTCCGACTGAATTTGCGATGTTCCGGTTCGTGGCCGGCCTCGGCTGCGGCGGCCTGATGCCGAATGCCGTGGCGCTGATGAACGAATACGCGCCCAAGCGTCTACGCAGCACCATGGTGGCCGTGATGTTCTCGGGCTATTCAGTGGGTGGCATGGTTGCGGCGGGCCTCGGCATCAGCCTGATCCCGCAATTTGGCTGGAAGTCGATGTTCTTCATTGCGGCATTTCCGCTTGCGATGATTCCCCTCATCTTGTGGAAGCTGCCTGAATCTCTGGGCTTCCTGATCCGCCAGGGCAAGCAGGACGAGGCTCGCCGGATCTATGCCCGCATCGCACCGTCCCAGGGCCTCGACGCCGATGACGAGCTGGTTTTCACTGAAACCAAGGGCGTCTCGGCCTCGGTGGTGGAACTCTTCCGCCATCATCGGGCGGTGAGCACCCTGATGTTGTGGGCGTCGTTCTTCTGCTGCCTGCTGCTGGTCTACCTGCTCTCGTCCTGGCTGCCCAAGGTATTGCAGGAAGTGGGATATGCCGAGAAGGCGAGCCTTTTGAGCCTGTTCTCCCTCAATTTCGGCGGCATGCTCGGTGCCATCCTCGGCGGTCGGCTCGGGGATCAGTTCGGCCTGCCGAAGGTGGTGGTGGGCTTCTTCGCCGCTGCCTCGGTCTCCATCGCGCTCATCGGGTTCGGGCTGCCGCCGGCACTGCTGTTCTTCATGGTCTTCATCGCCGGCGCGACGACCATCGGCACGCAGATCCTGCTCTATGCCAGCGTGGCGCAGCTCTACAATCTATCAGTGCGGTCCACGGGCCTCGGCTGGGCGTCGGGCGTCGGGCGCATCGGTGCCATCGTGGGGCCGACGCTGGGCGGGGTGCTTCTGGCGCAGGAGCTGCCGCTGCAGCAGAATTTCTTGATCTTTGCCATTCCCGCGGTGCTCTCGACGCTCGCCATGCTGGTGTTCGCCGCCAGCAATGCCCGCCGTGCCGCCGCCTTGCAGGCGGTCCCGGCATAGCGCCGTAGCAGGGGCGCGGAGGTCCTCCGCGCCCCTGCTAATCCTGAACGAAGCGCCGAAATCACAGGTCCGTCGCGCCGGAGCGCGGCGACGCTCAAGGGCGGCGAGCCGGAAGGGGCGAGAGCGGGGCGAGCAGCCACGATCAGAGGATCGAATTCGTATAGATCAACAGGAGAAATAGCAGAAATGCTTTTCCATGTGAGAATGGACGTGAACATCCCGCTCGACATGCCGGAGGAGGTGGCAGCGCAGCTGAAGCAGCGTGAAAAGGCCTATTCGCAAGAGCTTCAGCGCAGCGGCGCATGGCGTCATATCTGGCGCATCGCGGGCGAATACGCGAACTACAGTATATTCGATGTAGAAAGCAATTCAGCGCTGCATGAGATCCTCACGGGTCTGCCGCTGTTTCCCTACATGAAGATTCTGGTGACGCCGCTCTGTCGCCACGCCTCGTCGGTCCGCGAAGACGACACCTGAAAAAGCCAAAGACACACCCAGGGCCATGCGTGGCTTTTCTCAAGCCGTAGCGTCAAAATGAAGTGGAGGAAACAACAGATGAGCGTTAATATTTTCAGTGGCAAAGAGGTTCAGGATTTCCTGCGCGTGGTGGCCAATCTCGACGGCGCCGGCGGCAACGAGCGGGCGAAGCTGGTGGTGCACCGCATCCTGTCCGACCTGTTCAAGATGATCGAAGATCTTGACCTGACGCCGGACGAGATCTGGACGGGCATTAATTACATCAACAAGCTCGGCGCCGACGGCGAAGCCGCGCTGCTGGCGGCCGGCGTCGGCCTGGAGCACTATATCGACATGCGCCTCGATGCCGAGGACAAGGCTCTCGGTATCTCCGGGGGCACGCCGCGCACCATCGAAGGCCCGCTCTATGTGGCCGGCGCGCCGGTGATGGAAGGCAAGGCCCGCCTCGACAAAAACCCTGATCCGGATACCGTGCCGCTGCACATCCATGGCAGGGTCACCGGGCCGGATGGTGCTCCGGTCGCTGGCGCGCTGGTCGAAATCTGGCATTCCGATTCCAAGGGCTTCTACTCGCACTTCGATCCCACCGGCCGGCAGAGCGAGTTCAACCTGCGCGGTGCGATCCGCACCGCGGCGGATGGCACGTACGAAGTTCTGACCAGGATGCCGGCGTCCTATGGCTGCCCGCCTTCGGGAGCGACCCAGACCCTGTTGAACCAGCTCAACCGCCACGGCAATCGCCCGGCGCATGTGCACTACTTCGTCACCACGGACAAGTTCCGCAAGCTGACGACGCAGTTCAATATCGAGGGCGATCCGTTGACCTGGGACGACTTTGCCTTCGCGACCCGCGAAGGGCTGGTGCCGCACGTGGTGGACAAGAATGACGGCCGTGCGGTCGGCTTCGACGAGGACGCCTATCGGGACATTGAGTTCAACATCGAATTGACGGCTCTGGTCGGCGGCAAGGACAACCAAGTCGTCGAGCGCGCCCGCGCGGCGGCCTGAGCGTGATCCGGCGGCAGCGCTCTTAGCTGCCGCCGATCTCGTTAGGGCCACCCAAACGCGGTCGCCGGCTGGCCTGGGTCATCAGGCGCGGCTGAGCGACCGGAACGATGTTGCCGCAATAATCGAAAGCCATGGCATGTCCGAAGACGCATTTCTCGCATTGCCGAGCCACAGGCTGCACTATCGCATCGATGGCGACGCGGCGAACCGGGCCTTGCCCTGGATCTTGTTCTGCAACTCGCTCGGCACCGACCTGCGGATGTGGGACCCGCAGGCGGCGGCGATGACAGGGCGTTTTCGGGTGCTGCGCTATGACTGTCGCGGTCACGGCCAATCGGGCACCCCACCCGGCCCCTATTCCATTTGCGATCTGGGCGGAGATGCATTGGCGCTGCTGGACGCTCTGAAGATCGAGCGCGCCCATTTCTGCGGCTTGTCCATCGGTGGCCTCACCGGCCAATGGCTGGGCCTCCACGCGGGAGACCGGCTCGGCAAGATTGTGCTGTGCGCGACAGCAGCGAAGATCGGCGATGCCGAGGGCTGGGCGGCGCGCATCGCCGCCGTGGAGACGAGCGGCCTCGCGCCCCTGGTGCCGGCCACCGCCGAGCGATGGTTCACACCTCGATTCAATGCGGAGCACGCGGCGCTCACCGCAGGCATTCTGGCGACGTTCGCGAAAGTCGATCCCAAGGGCTATAACGGCTGCTGCGCGGCCCTGGCGGACGCGGACCTGCGGCCTGAGATCGGCGCGATTTGCAATCCTGTCCTCGCCATTTCCGGCGACGACGATGCCGTGTGCCCCCCATCAGATCTCCAAGACATCGCCGACCACGTCCAGAGCGGCCGTCACCTCTCGCTGCCGGGACGGCACATCGTCAATTTGGAATCGGCGCAGGCGTTCAACGAGGCGCTGCTCGAATTCCTGCAGGATTGAGGAGCCGGCCATGAGCGCACGAAGCGCGGACGAGGCCCGGCGGGATATCCTGGCCATATTGCCCGGCCGGGCGCATGACCTCGCCCGTTTGCAAGAGCTGGCACAGGACGGCGAGCCTATCGTTACGGTCATCGGCAAGTACAACCATGGCAAAAGCCGCCTGTTGAATGAGCTGGTGAGCCGCGACGTCTTTGTCGTGGCCGACAAACGCCAGACCACCACATTGTCCCAACACCTCAGCCATGGCGTGCGCTGGCTCGACGCCCCGGGGCTGGACGCGGACGTGGCCAATGAGGATGACCGGCAGGCCCTGCAAGCCGCATGGCTGAAATCGGATATTCGCCTGTTCGTGCACACCGCCAAGCAAGGTGAGCTGGACGAGACGGAACGGCGCTTGCTGGAGGAGCTGTGTGCGGATGAGCAGCGCACGCGGCGCCAGGTTCTGTTCGTGCTCTCTCAGATCGACCAGCTGGCGGATGACGGCGAGCTCGCGAGCGTGCTTCAGGCCATCACGATTCAGGTGCCGCATATCGCCCCGCACGTCGTCTCCGCGACGCGCCATCGCCATGGCGTCGAGGCCGGCAAGACGCTGCTGGTTGAAAAGAGCGGGATGCCGTCCCTTCGCACGGCGCTGGATGAGGCCCTGGGCCGCGTGCCGGCGGCGAGATCCCACGAAACCGGCCTGCTTTTCACCGAGATTCGCGAAGAGCTACAGCAGCTTTCCGGGCGTCGGGAGCAGGAGTTGGCCGCACTGCGGCAGAAGCAGCGGCGCCTGCTGCAGAACTTCAAAGAAGGGCTCGATGCCGTGTTCGCGAAGGTCGGGCGAGAGATTGAGGAGGTCGTGAATGCACCCATTCCCGATTATGCCATGATCCCCGATACCGCGCAGGACAAGTACAAGACGACTGAGGCTAAGCTGGAGCGGGCGCGCATTCAGATCGGCTATTCCCGCGCCTGCATCCAGATCGACAGTTTCCTTATCGGCCAGGGGGTGAGCGGTCTGCCGAAGGAGCAGCAGACAGCCGCCGGCAGCCTCAACACCGTGATGGTTGCGGTGATGGGTGTATCAGTGAAATTCCGCAACGATCTGCGCCACATGTTCTGCGAAGCCCCCGGCCGGGAGAGGCTGCAGGGAGAATTCACTCGATATTTCGAGCTGTCGGAAGCCAGCACCGTCCTGAGGGCGAAAATCGCCTCGAGCGAGATCGAGCTGAAGGCGATGGAGCGTGCAGTCATGGCCTTAGAGACTCTAGAGGCCGGCGCATGAAAGCGGACACAAATCACGAATACCGCTTCATGTCTGACGTCGACGCCCTCGACTTCTTCGAGCAGGATCTGGAAGCGATCCTGCGAAAACTGACCGATCGATTTGGTCACTTGACCCGTGACCTCGACACCGCCGCCTTGAACCGCGATGGCCTGCGGGACGGCAGCACGCTCGCCCGGCAGGCGGATGCCGTCAATCGTCTGTTGAAGGACAGCATAGCCGCCTGGGCAGGGCAATGGGTGGATCTGCAGCCGGCCCAGGCACTGGCCCACGCCTTTGAGGATCATGCCATCCTGCTGGTGTTCGGCACGTTCAACGCGGGCAAAAGCTCGTTCTGCAATTTCCTGGCGGAGCGTTTCGCGGCCGAGGGCAAGGCCGTGGGCTATTTCCACCTCGACGACGGGCGCATCGTGGACACGCAAGAGCCCTTCAGGGAGGGCGCGACCGAAACCACCGCGCGGCTCCAGGGGGTGCGCCTGGGGGCAAAGCTGCTGCTGCTGGACACGCCCGGGCTGCACTCGGTGACGCCGGACAAGGCGGAGCTGACCCAGCGCTTCACGGATAGTGCCGACTGTGTGCTGTGGCTCACAAGCTCGGCCGCGCCGGGCCAGGTGCAGGAACTGGAGGACCTGGGCCGCGAGCTGGCACGCGCTAAGCCGCTGCTGCCGGTCGTGACGCGCAGTGACCTTTATGAGGAAGACGAGATCGACGGCGCATTGGTCAAAGGCCTGCGAAACAAGACGCCGCAGAACCGGGCGCAGCAGGAGGCCGACGTCACGGCGCGGGCGCAGGACAAGCTTGCCGCGATGCGGGTGGACGCCGCCCAGCTGAAGCTGCCAGTGTCCATTTCGGTGCACATGGCGCGGTCGCACGGGCAGACCTCGATGGGAATGGAAGAGGCCGGGTTCGAGCGTCTCTACGCCGCGTTGCTCGCCATTGTCGAGCCGGCGCTCGCCTATAAGCGCCGCAAGCCCGCCGAAACCTTGTTGCACCACCAGGAAGAGCATGTGCTGGGCACGCTGCGCGCCCGCCTCCTGCCATTGCTGGAGACCCTGAACGCGGAGGCCCGATTGGCTCTCGAGCGGCTCGCCCAGCAGCAGGAGCGAATAATTGAATCGGTGTGGCGCGAGGTGGTTCCGGTCCTGGCGCAGCTGCTGGAACGGCACGCGGACACGCGCGCGGTCGACAGGGTGTGCGAGGACCTGTCTCAATCCCTGCGGCTCGCCTGTATCCAGGCCGAAAAGGAGCATCTTGCGGATTACCTGCCGGCCTCGTTCCAAGGGCCCGCGCCCATCATTCTCGACGAGGGGCTCGGCTTCGACGAACTGTTGGTCGAAGAGGGAGAGCTGCGCCAGGTGGTGGGCGTGGATTATGCGCGCCTTTATGCCGGGCTGGAGAAACAGCTCAGTCACCTTGTGTTGGAACGGGTCGAGGCGCGGATCGAGCAATGCCGGGCAACGATCTTGGCATTGATGAACGCCGTTGCACATCTGGCGGGCATCGTGCCCGCGTATGAGCGAGACTTGCGCACATTAAAAACCGTGCTGCGTGTGAATGCCGGTTGAGACGAAGACGCTGCGCTGCAGGTTAGCGCTCCTGCGGGCTCGCCTACGGCTATCGCGTGGGCAGGAGCCGCCCGAAACAAAAATCGATGAAAGCGCGCAGCTTCGGTGAGTGGTGGGCACTTTGGGGCCAGACCAGCCAGAACCTCTCCTCCGGGGAAGATCATCGAGCAACGTGATGAGCTTGCCGCTACCCAGGCGGTCGCCCGTCCAAACGCTCCTGAAATGCGGCGAAATCGCCACCGTTCCCAGTCGCTAGACCCACCGACGCCACTGTCGAAAATCCCGGAGCCACCTCTTGACGTCTTCTCGGGTATCGAATCGAATGAAGGCGACATCTATAAGGGGGCATGACGGATCGTAGTCATATGATAGCGAGCGTCTTTCTAGCCGCCGGACTGCTTGCGTCGTGCTTTTCCATCAATGCCCTTGCGGAGGACACGAAAGCGCGGGATGCCGTCAAGGAATTCGACATGCATGCGCCCTATGTGCGCGGCCAGTTCGCGGATTCCGATATGGATCGCACCTCGGGGTCGGTGGTGCTGGGTGCGATCAGCAACGGCGGTGCTGAGGCCGGAGAGGTCCATCACACCGCCGGCAATATCAAGACGGTGACGTCGCCAGCTGGCAGGAGGAATGGCTGAAAACCGCAGCGCGCGTGGAGGCGCGCGGCTTGAAGTCGCTAGCCGAGGGCCGCACGCGCAGCACCCGCCAGCAGCTCCTGCGCGCTTCCAATTATTATCGCTTCGCTATCCTTGGAATGATGTCGGACGATCCGCAGATGCGCGCAACTGGAGATAAACTATACGATTTGGCTAAGCGAGCCGGCGAAATCGTCGATACAGCGCATGAGTCTTTCGAAATTCCCTTCGAGGGCGCCAGGCTGCCCGGATATTTCCCCAGGGCGGCGAATGATGTCCAGCCGCACAAGACGCTGCTCACGACATCCTCGTCGCCCGCAAGGATATCGACACCTCGAAACTGGCGGTCTTCGGCGTTTCGGGCGGTGGCGGCTTCGCCCACCAGGCCGCCGAGCAGGATCCGCGCATCAAGGCGGTGGCGATGAGCTCGTGCGTGGTCGACGTCGAGCGCTGTCCGCGGCCATGACCCCGATGGCCACCACCACTGCCGAGAGGCTCGAAATCTCTACCGCCTTCCACCGCAATACGGTGAAGCTCGTCGCCTGGCGGTGGGGCGTGCCGATGGACGATGTGCCGGGGCTGGCCGCGGCCAACAAGGGCTTCACCTTCGAGCCGGCCAAGGTGAAGGTGCCGGCTCTGTCGGTGATCGGCGAAGACGAACACCAGAACCCGGAAACCTGGCGCCAGCAGGCGGTTTGCATGGAAGAGCTGGCCCATCCCAACAAGGAGCTGGTTGGTGACGCCGCTCAATGAAGGCGCCGCCAACCATGTGCTGATGGAGAACCGCAGGCTGATGGCACAAGTGGTGTTCGACTGGCTCGACGACGTCTTCAAGAAATGACGCCGATGGGAACGTCCGTTCCAGCGGCAGGACCTCGTTCGCTCCTTGCCTCTTGCCTCGCCGCATGGCTGGCGCTCGGCGGGCCGGCGCCGGCCGGTAACGACGGAGCGCCGACAGTCCGCCTCGACAGTGGCGTGGTGTCAGGGCGTACAGAGGATGGGATCAACACCTTTCTTGGCATCCCCTATGCCGCTCCCCCGGTTGGCGATCGGCGCTGGAGTGCGCCGCAGCGGCCGGATGCGTGGACCAACCCCCGCGCTGCCATCGCTTTCGGCCCGGCCTGTCCACAGACCGGACTTCTGGAAAAGCAGGCGAGTGAAGACTGCCTCACCCTCAATGTTTGGACTCCCGATGCCTCAGGCGCGGTGAAACTGCCCGTAATGGTGTGGATCCACGGCGGCGGCTTCAATTTCGGCGCGTCATTCCAGCCGGAATATCACGGGGCCAACCTTGCCCGTCGGGGCGTGGTGGTGGTGACAATCAACTACCGCCTGGGACCGCTCGGCTTCTTTCCCCATCCTGCGCGCGCGAATGGACCTGCCCCCGAGGCCTCCGGAAACTTCGGGCTGCTCGACCAGATCGCAGCGCTCCAATGGGTGAGCCGCAACATTGCCGCGTTCGGCGGTGATCCCGGCAATGTCACCATGTTCGGCCAGTCCGCTGGCTCGCGCTCGGTGTCACTCCTCACCCTGAGCGGACCGGCAGCTGGGCTGTTCCAGCGCGCCATAGCCGAGAGCGGCGGGCCGATCATCGGCTCGGAATTTCTCAATCCGACATTCAACGGCGACAAGACTGCGGTCGCGGCCATGAGCAAGGCCCTGAGCGCCCGGCTGGGCTGCACTGACGCGAAAGACGAGCTGGCCTGCCTGCGCGCCAAACCGCCGATGGAGGTGGTGACGGCGGCGGACTGCAAAACTGGCCTTTTCGATACCGGCCTGTTTTTCGCTCCGGTATTCGACGGCACGGTGCTGCCCGACGACCCCGCGGCGGCGGCGCTTGATCCTGCGCGTCCACATGTGCCGATGATCGTCGGCTCGACCGGAGACGAGGGCACCACCTACCTGCGCGGCGAAAAGCACCTGACGCTTCAGCGCTATCGGGCCTTCATGACGGCCCGCTTCGCCGACCGCGCGGATGCAGCTCTCGAGGCGTTCCCGGCGGCGGGCGATGGCGAGGTTCATGCCGCCATCAACCATTTCATTTCAGTGGCGGTCAACGCCGCGCCGGCGCGTTTCATGGCGCGGGCGCTGGAGCGCACGGGAAGCCGCGCCTACCTCTACCGCTTCACCCGCAAGCCCGATACGGCGCGGGCGCGCGAGCTTGGCGCTTTTCATGGGGTCGATCTCGCTTATGTCTTCGGCAACATGGCGGACGGCGAAGGCTATACGAGCCTCGATCTGGCGCTTTCCGACCAGGTGATGGCCTATTGGGTCAATTTCGCCCGAACCGGCGACCCCAACGGGCCGGGCCTGCCGAGCTGGCCGGCCTATGAGGCGGCAGGCGATCGCAGCCTCGACTTTGCCGATGAAATCCGTGTTGAGCAGGGGCTGTACAAGGCGCAAGGCGACTTCATCGACAGCGTGTCGCGCTTCGGCCTGACGCGATGATCACAGGAAGGTCTTACTCGAAGGAATCCGGATGAGGATGCGACACCTGCGGACCACCTTCATCGCTCTGGCGGCAATGGTTTTCGTTGCGACGCCCGTTCTGGCCGACGACCCTGCTGTTGATCCCCACGTCTCGTATATCAAGGTGCGCTTCAGCGACACGACGATGGATTTCGTTTTCGGCTCGCTTGTACTGGGCGCCGCCGTCAACCGTGGAGTGGAAATCGGCGAGGCATTCGCCACCGCCGCGACAATCCGCGACGGCGACGCTCAAAGCTGGAGCGCCGCCTGGCTGAAAATGGCCAGTTTGATCGAGGCGCGCGGCGCCGCGGCATTGGCGAAGGGGCACTTGGTCAGTGCGCGAGACCAGGACCTGCGCGCCAGCTACGCCAATCGCCTCGCACTGGTGGCAATGCTGCCCGATGATGCCCGTTTCCGTCCGACCGCAGAACGAAGCCGTGCCTTGATGAAAAAGGCCGGAGCCCTGCTCGAGCCGAAGCTCGAAGCGATCGGGATTCCCTACGCTGGCGGCGTGCTGCCGGGATATTTCCGCAAGGCGGCGCCGGGCGAGGCTCCGGCGAAGACACTGATCATGATCGGCGGAGCGGAAACCTTCGCCGAGGACCAGTACTTCTATATCGGCCCGCAAGCTTTTGAACGCGGCTATAATTTCCTGACCGTCGACCTGCCGGGCCAGGGTCTGCTCCCGATGGACGGGCGCATATTCCGGCCCGATATCGCCAGCCCGATGAAAGCGGTCGTCGATTATGCCCTGTCCCGACACGACGTCGATCCGAAGCGGCTGGCTCTCTATGGCATTTCGAGCGGCGGCGGGTTCGTCGGACAGAGCGCGGAGCGGGAACCCCGCATCTCGGCTCTGGTGATGAATAACTGCGTGGTCGATGCCGGCGCGGGAGTTGCCCAGATGGCGGTGGCCACGGCCACGCTCGAAGTGGTCGAGCGCTGGTCCTCGTTCGCCCGGATTACCAGCCAATTGATCGCATGGCGGTTCGGGGTCGATCTCAATAACCTTCCGGGGCTGGTCGCCGCCAACCGCGATTTCCGCTTCGATCCGGCGAAAGTCACAATGCCGGCCCTAATCGTGGTGGCGGGAGGCGAGCAGAAAAACCCCGAAATCGAACGCCAGACCCGGCTGTGTATCGACGGCCTGGCGAATGCCCGCAAGGCTGTCGTGGTTACGCCCGAGGCCGAGGGAGCGTCCAACCATGTGGTCATGGAAAACCGCAGCCTGATGGCACAAGTGGTCTTCGACTGGCTTGATGAAACCTTCCATTAAAGCCCGACCTCACCTCGGGCAAAGGTTCAGGCTCTCCTATCAGCAGCAACGAGCGCTCCATCAGGATTGTCGCGGTCCGGGGGCAAACGACCTGAACCGCCCAAGCCTCGCAAGCGGGGCCAAAGCCTGAGGCCCGCTATTTTCCCAATACCTAGTGCGTCCTGCGGGGCGTCTTTTTTGTGACTGCTACGCATGGCTGGTACTCAAATGTAGAATGCTTATTCGCTGGATATTTCCTGGAACGGAAAACCTGAAATGCAGCATAGAGAGACGATATATAATAATTTTTCGATTTCTGGATTGGTGGCATAGGGGGAGATAAACAAGGGCATGTCGCAAGCATATAATGCCGTCGCGAAGGCACCCCATCGCGGGGCACCCGATCGAAGGCGGCGGCCCCCTTTGTGAGGACCTAGCAACTCTACTGGGCGGGTTGAATCGCTTAGCGTCCAAATAACACAAGCAATGTGAATACATTAAAGAGAAAAAATGGCGGAGAGAGAGGGATTCGAACCCTCGATACGGTTGCCCGTATACACGCGTTCCAGGCGTGCGCCTTCAACCACTCGGCCACCTCTCCAGCCGCATGCGCTTGGCGCGCATGGCAACTCGCTGAAGTGCGCTTCAAACAGGCTTGCCGTCTGTAGCGCTCTCAGCACCGCATGCTTTTCAGCTGCGGCCCCACTCGGTCATCCCCGTCGCAGACAGGGGAAATTCAGCGCCGGTTGATGCGCTGCGTCCTAGCGAGGTCGCGGAATATACAGCCTCGGTCGCGTTGCGCAAGCGGGATTCTCAGCTTATCGCAACGCCATTCACAGCGATGCACAGGCCGGCCGGGCCGAGGCCGGAACCTCCGGCCGATGCGGGATGATCGGAGGGCAAAATGCCCGCCGATCATCCCGCGCCTCTGGGCTTGCTGGTGTGCTCAGTCGCGCAGCAGGTCGTTGATGGAGGTCTTGGAGCGGGTCTGGGCGTCCACGCGCTTCACGATCACGGCGCAATAGAGCGACGGGCCCGGCTGGCCGTTCGGCAGCGGCTTGCCCGGCATGGAGCCCGGCACCACCACCGAATAAGGCGGCACTTCGCCGATGAACACCTCGCCGGTCTCACGATCGACGATCTTGGTGGACGCGCTGATGAACACGCCCATGGAGAGCACGGAACCGGTGCGCACCACCACGCCTTCCACCACCTCGGAACGCGCGCCGATAAAGCAATCATCCTCGATGATCACCGGGCCGGCCTGCAGCGGCTCCAGAACGCCGCCAATGCCGACGCCGCCGGACAGATGCACGTTTTTGCCGATCTGCGCGCACGAGCCCACCGTGGCCCAGGTGTCCACCATGGTGCCTTCGCCCACATGGGCGCCGAGGTTCACGAAGGAGGGCATGAGCACCACATTCGGAGCGATGAAGGCCGAGCGGCGCACGATGGCGCCGGGCACCGCGCGGAAGGCGGCGGCGCGGAAGTCCTTTTCGGTCCACGAGAGGAACTTGGAGGGCACCTTGTCCCACCAATGGGCGCCGCCGGGGCCGCCGCCGATCTCCACCATGTCGTTGAGGCGGAAGGAGAGCAGCACCGCCTTCTTCAGCCACTGGTTCACCTGCCAGGAGCCATCTTCCTTGCGTTCGGCGACGCGGGCCTTGCCGGAATCGAGCAGGTCGAGCGCGGTGTCGACGGCCTGGCGCACCTCGCCCATGGTGGAAAAGCCGATGTCGGCGCGCTTTTCGAAGGCGGCGTCGATGACGGATTCAAGCTGCTTGAGGTCGGACATGGGTGTTCCTCCATGCGGCCAGGGGGCGCCGCGCGATGAGTTTGAAGACAAAGCGGAAAAACGGCCTCAGCCGCGCTCTTTCACCGCTACGAATTTGAGCTTGGGCCATTCCTCGATGGCGCGGTCGAGCACCCACTGGCTGCGGGCGAGATAGACCGGCGCATCGTCGCGGTCGCGCGCGGTGGAGGAGCGGTTCGATTCCAGGAAGCGGTCCACTTCGGCGCGATCACCGGTGATCCAGCGGGCGGTGACGAAGGACACCGCCTCATAGCGGATCGGCACGCCATATTCCTTCTCCAGCCGCGCGGCCAGCACGTCGAGCTGCAGGGTGCCCACCACGCCGACGATGGGCGCGGGATCGGACATGGGGCGCAGCACCTGCACCACGCCTTCCTCGGCCATGTCCTGCAGGGCCTTCTGCAGCTGCTTGGCCTTCATGGGGTCGGCCAGCAGCACCCGGCGCAGGATTTCCGGCGCGAAGTCCGGCAGGCCCTCGAAGCGGATGGTCTCGCCCTCGGAGAGGGTGTCGCCCACGCGCAGCATGCCATGGTTGGGAATGCCGATGATGTCGCCGGCCACGGCCTCGTCCACCGTCTCGCGCTCCTGGGCGAAGAAGAAGATGGGGTTGGCGATGGCCATCTGCCGCTTCTCGCGGGCATTGTAGAGCTTCATGCCACGCTTGAACCGGCCGGAGCACAGGCGCACGAAGGCCACCCGGTCGCGGTGGTTCGGGTCCATGTTGGCCTGCACCTTGAAGACGAAGCCGGAGACCATGTCTTCCTGGGGCTCCACCATGCGCTCGCCGGCGGCGGAGCGGGGCAGGGGGCTGGGGCCGACGGCGCCCAGGCCGTCCAGCAGCTCGGCCACGCCCGCTTCCTTCAGCGCGCTGCCGAAATAGACCGGGGAGAGGTGACCTTCGCGGAACGAAGAGAGATCGAAGGGCGGCAGCACGCCCAATGCCAGGGTCAGGCTCTCGATGGATTCGGTGAGGATGCGCTCTTCCACGCCTTCGAGGCCGATCAGGTCCTCCGGCTCGTTGAAGGGCACCTCGCGCACCAGGGGGCCGCCGCGCTCGGTGGCGAGCAGCGCCTTCTTGCCCGCAATGTCGATGAGGCCGCGGAAATCAACGCCGAGGCCAATGGGCCAGGTGAGGGGCGTCAGGTCCAGCGCCAAAGTGGAGGAGACCTCGTCCATGAGGGCGATGGGGTCGAGGCCCTCGCGGTCCACCTTGTTCACGAAGGTGAAGATGGGAATGTCGCGCAGGCGGCAGACCTCGAACAGCTTGCGGGTCTGGCTTTCGATACCCTTGGCCACGTCGATCACCATCACCGCCGCGTCGACGGCGGACAGGGTGCGGTAGGTGTCTTCCGAGAAGTCCGAGTGGCCGGGCGTGTCCAGAAGGTTGAACACGATGCCGTCCTTCTCGAACGTCATCACCGAGGACGTGACGGAAATGCCGCGCTGCTGCTCGATTTCCATCCAGTCGGATCGCGTGCGGCGGCGCTCGCCGCGTGCCTTCACGTGGCCGGCCATGCGGATGGCGCCGGAGGCGAGCAGCAGCTTTTCCGTGAGCGTCGTCTTACCGGCGTCCGGATGGGAGATGATGGCGAAGGTGCGCCGGCGGGCATAATCGGGCAAATCGCCCGGCTTGGCGGCCGCGCGCGCCGCGCCGTGGTCAGGTGTTTCGAGCATGGCGGCTATATAGTGCGAAACCGCGCGGCGATAAACGGTGAACGCGAGGGAGACGGGCCGATGGGCGAGGGATTTTCACAAGCGCGCATGGCTGGCGGTGGCGGGCTCTTTCCGGCCCGGCGGCGGGCGGGTGCGCGCGGGGGCCTTAAGGCCGCGCTGGCGTTCGCCGTTGTCGTCGCGGCCGGCCCGGCGGCGGCGTTGATGCCGCCCTATGTCTATGAGAATGCGCGGCGCGATGCGGTGAGCGTCATCGTGCTGCGGGTGCAGACCGTGACCACCCCGGCCGGCGGCTATGGCGCATGCCGGGTGAAGGGCGTGGTGCGAAAGGTGGAGCGCGGTGCCGCCTTCCGGCCGGGCATGGCGGTGGCACTGGACGTGCCATGCTTGAGGCCGGGCGCGCAGCCCCCCTTGGGCGGCACCATCTATCAGCCGGTCGACACCCTGGTGAAAGCGAAATACGGCCGCGCCTGGCTGGATGCCGAGGGGCATGTGGTGGTATCTCAGTATGAGCAGCTCAAGCAGTTGCCCTGAGTGGCTGGCTTGCGGCTGTGCCCTCGAAGGACGCCTTCCGTGGGGCGCCGGCGCGAACCGCAAGCGCACGCGCTTTCCCCGGCCGGTTCGCGCTGGCCCTAAGTCCTTGATCTCGCAGCGTCTGGCGTTTCCTTGCCCTGCGGCCGGCGGACAGGAGCGCGGGCGACGCATGCGGTTCGCGCATGGAGCGCGAGTTGCTCTTTGCGGAGAATGGGTTAAGCGAAGGCAGTCGCTCCCCGCGTGGGAGCGTGGATCGAAACATCTTGGTCGTGGCACGATCGCCCAAACGCACACTGGTCGCTCCCCGCGTGGGAGCGTGGATCGAAACCCCTGAGCTGGAGACGACTGCGTTTCGTCTCTGGACGTCGCTCCCCGCGTGGGAGCGTGGATCGAAACAAGGTGCTGATGCCGAAGCCGAAGGAGCCGTCCGAGTCGCTCCCCGCGTGGGAGCGTGGATCGAAACAAGCTTGTTCCTCCCTATTCGTGTTCGACAAGGGTCGCTCCCCGCGTGGGAGCGTGGATCGAAACCATCCTTGCTCCTGATCTGGGTCGAGATCGTGGGTCGCTCCCCGCGTGGGAGCGTGGATCGAAACTTCGCGCACACAGCGCGGCGCAGCTCGCCGTTGGGTCGCTCCCCGCGTGGGAGCGTGGATCGAAACATCGCGGCCCGGCAAAGAGCCCTCGGTCACAGCATGTCGCTCCCCGCGTGGGAGCGTGGATCGAAACATCGGGAGCTTGGCGATGACGCCTCGCAGCATGTTGTCGCTCCCCGCGTGGGAGCGTGGATCGAAACTCCTACCATTCCTGTTAATCATGGCGGTCATCCTGTCGCTCCCCGCGTGGGAGCGTGGATCGAAACCTGGCAGACATGATCGGTCGACACGTCGTTACCGGTCGCTCCCCGCGTGGGAGCGTGGATCGAAACAGGCGCCTTCATGATCGGCTTGATCAGGGTCGGATGTCGCTCCCCGCGTGGGAGCGTGGATCGAAACACCAAGGCGGTGATCTATTTCGACCTGTCCGATGCGGTCGCTCCCCGCGTGGGAGCGTGGATCGAAACATCGTCAGGCGCAGCCGCGCCGGCGGCGGGCCACCTGGTCGCTCCCCGCGTGGGAGCGTGGATCGAAACTGGGGAGGCGGTTCGCTCGTCCTCTCCGGCGCCCAGTCGCTCCCCGCGTGGGAGCGTGGATCGAAACCAGACGGTGGTGCTCGACAGCGTCTCCGCCCTGGTCGCTCCCCGCGTGGGAGCGTGGATCGAAACTACCCCGCCTATCGCGCGAGCCGTAAGGCAGCGAGTCGCTCCCCGCGTGGGAGCGTGGATCGAAACACGATTTTCGACGCTGCGTCGGGCCGCGTACTGCGTCGCTCCCCGCGTGGGAGCGTGGATCGAAACAGGCCTAGGTCGGAGGCGATTTGACGGCGCAGGTGGTCGCTCCCCGCGTGGGAGCGTGGATCGAAACGATTAATTAAAACCGCTTGACACCCCGTGGGGAGTCGCTCCCCGCGTGGGAGCGTGGATCGAAACTTAGCTCCGCCGGTCAGGACTGACCAGCCTCCGGTCGCTCCCCGCGTGGGAGCGTGGATCGAAACGCGGGCCAGACCACTAGCTCGTCAATCTCGAAGCGTCGCTCCCCGCGTGGGAGCGTGGATCGAAACGCGCATAGATCACAGCCGCCGACGCAATGACGGAGGTCGCTCTCCGCGTGGGAGCGTGGATCGAAACGCATAACTTCAAGTATCTTGAACTCTGGACTGATAGTCGCTCCCCGCGTGGGAGCGTGGATCGAAACATGATCGCGATGTCAACGAGATCGAGGGTGCCGTCGTCGCTCCCCGCGTGGGAGCGTGGATCGAAACATGAAACCCTAGAAAATCTAGCTAAAAAAGCCGGGTCGCTCCCCGCGTGGGAGCGTGGATCGAAACACGCTGCAAATACTGTCACCGCAGCCGCCCAGGCGAACAGTGTCCGCCTTGATCCTTCGCTCAAGGTTGAGCAGCACCAGCCGATGGGAGCGCCGTCCAAGCCGCCGGGGCGGGCCGCAGGGGCCGCCCTTCGCTGCAAGAAGATCCGGAGGGAAGGCTCAGTCGCCGGTGCCGGGCTCGGCGGAGAACATGGGCTCCTTGCCGGGCTTGCCGTCCCATTCCTTCGCGTCCGGCAGGGCGTCGCGCTTGATGGTGATGTTGGGCCACACCTGGGCGTATTCGGCGTTTAGGGCCGCCCACTTCTCCAGCCCGGGCTCGGAATCGGGCTTGATGGCCTCGGCCGGGCATTCGGGCTCGCACACCCCGCAATCGATGCACTCATCCGGATGGATGACGAGCATGTTGGCGCCCTCGTAGAAGCAATCCACGGGGCACACGGCGACACAATCCGTATACTTGCAGCGGATGCAGTTCTCGGTGACGACGTAAGCCATGGTAATCCCTTTCGCGACCTCGCGTAGCGCACCCGCCTGATGGGTGCAAGCGCGCGGTTGCCGCGCCATATTATTGCACTTTATTTTTCGGTGATTTCTTCGAAAAGCGCGGAAGCTGATGTAGCATCTCCGCGCCGTTCAGAAAAGCTCAACACGCGCAGCACCCTGACGCGGGCGTTCAGGGCGATGGTCAAGACATTGCCCGCCCGCACCGGCTGGGCGGGCGAATTCACGCGCGTTCCATCCAGGCGGACATGGCCGGCGCGGATGAGATCGGCGGCATCGGTGCGACTGCGCACCATTCGGGCGTGCCAGATCCAGCGATCCAGCCGCTGCCGGCCGGGCCCATCCTCGGCGTCGCGCGCGGCCGAGTCCTCCCCGCCGGCGCGATCGGGGCCCTCGCGCCCGCTGCGTGATGCGTCTCGTGACCGCGTTTTCCTCACGCGAACCGATATCCCATCATGGTCGGCGCCGGGAGCGGTCACCCTTTTTCGGGGTGCGCTCTCGGCTCCGATGTGCTGCCGGCGCGGCCGTCAGTTGCCCTTCTTGTCCGTCTCCATGCGCGCCTTGAGGGCGGCAAGGGCGGCAAACGGGCTGTCCGGATCCACCGGCTTGTCACGGCGGCGCTCCTGGTGCGCGGGCCGATGCTCATTGCGCGGGCCGCGATTTTCGTCGCGCGGACCACGCTGGGGACGCTCGCCCCGGGGCGGACGCGGCGGGCGCTCGCCCTCCGGTGCCGCACCTTCGGCCGCGGGCGCCTGGTCATTCCGCTCGGGGCGGCGATGGCCGGGGCCACCCTCGCGACGCTCGCCGCCGCGGCGATGGCCGCCTTCCTTGCGCTCGCCGTCCTTGCCGCCGAAGCGCTCGCCACCCCGCTGGGGACGGTCGCGGCGCGGTCCGCCCGGGGGACGGCCGGGCCGCCACACCTCGATCATCTCCGGCTCGGCCGGAGCGCCTTCCACGGCTTCCGCGCCGCCGGGTGCGGCTGCGGTTTCCACTTCGGCGGCCACTTCGGCCGCAGTGGGGTCGCCGGCCACTTCCATGGCTTCGACAGCCACTTCCGTCTCAACCGCCTCATCGGTGGGGGCCGGCTCTACGGCTTCCGGGGCAGCTTCGGCCGGCGCCAGGTCGGCGGCGACTTCCGCGGCAATGGCCTCGGCCACCTCGGGCGCGCCGGCGTCGAGCGCGGCGGCTTCCGCGGCCACGATCTCCTCAGCCGGGGTCTCGGCGGGAGCGTCGAACAGCAGGTCGGCCTCGATGGCGCCTTCCGGCGCGGGCGGCAGCTCGGCGGGAGCCGCGGCCTCGGCCGCGGGTTCCTCCGGCGGCGGGGCCGCGCGGCGCTCCATGCGATAGCCCAGCGACTTCAGGATGGAGGCGAAATCCTCCCCCGAGCAGCCGGCCAGCGAGGTCATGCCCACAGTGACGGTGAAGCCGCGCCCATCCACGGCACCGGCGGGCTTGGGCCCGGGCGAAGCCGGGCGCCAGTCCAGCGCCGGTCGGATGAGGTCGGCGAGCCGCTCCAGAATGTCCACGCGCACCGCGCGCTCGCCGCACACGCGGAAGCCCACGGCGCGATAGAGCCCCTTCTGGATCTCGTGATCCACGGGGATGGAGGTGCGACCCGACGCCGCCAGGTGCGGCAATTCGTCGAGGCCCTTCTGGGCGAGGCCGCCATGCTTGAGCGCGAACAGCTCCAGCGCCAGGGCGCGGGGCGCGGGCTTCAGCAAGGCCGGCAGATAGATGTGGTGGGCACCGAATCGCACGCCATAGCCACGCAGGGTGGCGCGGGCGGTCTGGTCGAGGCTCTTCATGTCCTCGGCGACGCGGGCCCGTTCCAGCACGCCGAGCGATTCGACGATCTGGAAGGCGATGCCGCGGGCGATGCCGGTGATGTCCTCCGCCGCCTGAAGCTTGGTGAGCGCGCCCAGCAGCTTGTCGACATGGGCGGAAACCCACAGGGCGAGGCGGGCCTCCACCTGGTCGCGGGCGGGGCCGGTGAGGTGCTCATCGGCGATGATCTTGAAGCGGGGCTTCAGGACCTCGTCGCCGGGGATGAGCTTGGCCACGGCCTCGCCGGTCCAGCGGATGGTGCCATCATTGGTGAGCACGAAGGCTTCATCCACGGCCTGGGCGAGGCGCGTGGCGCGTGCTTCGATCTCGCCGGCCAGCGCCTGCTGGGCGGCGGCGCGCAGCGCCTTGGCCTCTTCCCCGCCGGCGGTGGGTTCCGCCTGGAACTGGAAGCCGTGGAGATGGCCGATGACATGTCCTTCGACGGTGACGTCGCCGGTCTTGCTGATTTCAGTTTCGAGCATCTTTTTCTCTCGCAGGCGCCGCATGAGCACGCTGGTCCGCCGATCCACGAAACGCTGGGCCAGCCTTTCGTGCAATGCATCGGACAGCTTGTCTTCGACCCCTCTCGTGACGCCTTGCCAGTGCTCCGGATCCCTGAGCCAGTCGGGCCGGTTGGCCACGAAGGTGAGAGTCCTCACCTGCGCGATCCGGCTCGACAGTGTGTCGATGTCGCCTTCTTGGCGATCGGTCAAGGCGATTTGACGTTTGAACCAATCATCGGGGATGAAACCACCCCCTTCCACATGCCCGAAAAGGGTCGCCACCAGCTCCGCATGGGCGCCCGGGGACACCTTGCGATAGTCGGGCACCTGGCACACCTCCCACAGCCGTTCCACCTGCTGCGGCGAGGTCACGCGGGCCGCCACCTCCGTGTCACGGCTGAGGATTTCCAGCACGGCGACGTCGTCGGCGGTGGGCGCGCGGGTCAGTCCTTCCTCGCGCGGGGGATGCGACAAAGAGGCCAGCAGGGCGCGTGTGGATGAAAAGTCGGGGACGGAGTTGCGCCATTGCAACACCTTCGCGGTGTCGAACGTGTGAGCCTCCAATTGCTCCACCAATTCCTCTTCGAATGGCGGGCAGCGGCCGGTGGTGCCGAAGGTGCCGTCGGAGAGGGCGCGGCCGGCGCGCCCCGCGATCTGCGCCATTTCGGAAGGGTTGAGGCGGCGGAACTGCCAGCCGTCGAACTTGCGATCGGACGCGAAGGCCACATGGTCCACGTCGAGATTGAGGCCCATGCCGATGGCGTCGGTGGCCACCAGATAGTCCACGTCGCCCGACTGGTAGAGTTCCACCTGCGCATTGCGGGTGCGCGGGGACAGCGCGCCCATCACCACCGCCGCCCCGCCGCGATGGCGGCGGATGAACTCGGCGATGGAATAGACTTCATCCGCCGAGAAGGCGACGATGGCCGAGCGGCGCGGCAGCCGCGAGATCTTCCGCTCGCCCGCGAAGGAAAGCGTGGACAAACGCGGGCGCATCATCACGTTCACGCCCGGCAGCAGCTTCTCGATGAGCGGGCGCATGGTGGCCGAGCCCAGAAGCAGCGTCTCGTGCCGCCCGCGCCGGTTCAGAAGGCGATCGGTGAAGACATGGCCACGGTCGAGGTCGGTGGCCACCTGGATCTCGTCGATGGCGACGAACGCCACGTCCAGGTCGCGCGGCATGGCCTCCACGGTGGAGACCCAGTAGCGCGGCGGCGAGCGGCGCGAGCCCTTGGGCTTGATCTTCTCCTCGCCGGTGATGAGGGCGACCTGGCTGGGGCCCACCTTCTCGACGATGCGCTGGTAGACCTCGCGCGCCAGCAGGCGCAGCGGCAGGCCGATGATGCCGCTCTCGTGGGCCAGCATGCGTTCGATGGCGAGGTGGGTCTTGCCGGTATTGGTGGGGCCGAGGATGGCGCTCACCCCCCGCGCCCTCACGGTGCGCGGCAATACGGCCCATTGGGTGATGTCGTCCATCGGTTTCGACTTCGTCGGCTCGGCTCTGGGGGGTGTGTATCATATTGGGTCGGAAGGGCGAGGGCGAAAGGTGTGGATGACCCGATGGAGAACGAACGGGCGACAAAGAGCGTGCGAATCAGGTCGCGGCGCTGCGTCGCGTTTCGTTCCGGCGGCCTTGTGGCGGGCGCGCTCCCTGCTTAAAGCTCACGGGCATGAGCCCGCCCCGATCGCGAGAAGGAGGCCGAAAATGCCGCTGACCCAGGCCACGGTCGATCCGGAAGAGGTCGCCCGCTTTGAAGCGCTCGGCGCGGAGTGGTGGAACGAGAAGGGCAAGATGGCCCCGCTCCACGCCATGAACCCGGCGCGCCTCGCTTTCCTGCGCGGCGCGCTGGTGCGCCATTTCGGCCGGGATGAGAAGGCGCTGCGCCCGCTCCACGGCCTGCGCGTGCTCGATATCGGCTGCGGCGGTGGGCTGCTCAGCGAGCCTTTGGCGCGCATGGGCGCCCAGGTGACCGGCGTCGACCCTGCCCCCGGCAATATCGAGGTGGCGCGCGCCCATGGCCGCGCCTCGGGGCTCGACATCGAATACCTGCCGTCCACCGCGGAGGAGCTGGCCGCCCGCGGCTCGCGCTTCAATGCGGTGGTGGCGCTGGAGGTGGTGGAGCACGTGGCCGATGTGGGCCTGTTCGTGCGCACCGTCGGGCAATTGGTGGAGGACGGGGGCGTGCTCGTCCTCTCCACCTTGAACCGCACGGCCAAGAGCTTTGCTCTCGCCATCGTGGGCGCGGAATATGTGCTGCGCTGGCTGCCGCCGGGCACCCACCATTGGGAGAAGTTCATCACCCCCGACGAGCTGGAGGCGACACTTGCCGCCGCCGGCTATGCGCCCAGCGAAAAGGCGGGGCTCGTCTACAATCCGCTGACGCGGGAGTTCAAGCTCTCGGACGATCTGGACGTGAACTACTTCATGGTGGCGCAGCGGACCTGAGCGCCTCCGCCGGCGGCGAAGCTAGAGGAAGCTCGTCAGCCAGATCCCGAGCGGGATGGTGATGAACAGGGCCAGCGAGGTGATGAGGAGGATGGAGGCCACAGGGCCTTCCTCTTCCTCATAGGTCTCGGAGAAGAGCAGCGCCTTCGACGCGATCGGCAGCAGGCAGACCACGAAGGCGGCCTGGGGCACCGGCCCGGAGAGCCCGAACAGCTTCAGCAGCACGAAGAACAGCGCCGGCATCACGACAAGGCTGTTGAGCACGGCGAGCACCACCGCGCGCGAGCCGAGATGCAGCCGGAACGTGGCCATGGCCAAGCCCGCCGCGAAGATGGCGACCGGGCCGGCCGTTTCGGCCAGGGGCTCCATGATGTCGCTGATGACGGCCGGCAGCGTGAAGCCGCTGAGGGCGATGACGGCACCAAGAAACGGCGCGATCACCAGCGGATCCACCAGGGTCTTGCGCAAGGTCGCAAGGATGGAGGGGGCTTCGCCCGTGCCCGCGCTCTTGAACAGGTAGATGGCCAGGGACAGCTGGGTGAGGTTCATGATCAGCGCGCTGAGGCCGACCATGGCCCGCCCCAGATCCGCGCCGAAGAGCTGGGTGAGCACCAGGAGGCCGTAGACCGTCGCCGCCTTGGAGGTGCCGGCATAAGAGAGCAGCGCGGCGTCCATCGCCGGCTGCCTCGCCGCGCGCAGCAGGGTGTAGCCCAGAACGAAAAAGCCGCTGTAGAACAGCAGCATGATGAGCACCAGCGGGCCCTGGCGCAGCAGTAGCTCGCGATCGAATTGGGCCATGCCGAGGAACAGGGCGGCGGGCATGGCATAGCGCAGCACGAGGGTCGTGAGGCCGCGCATCTGCTCGCCGCTGAACTGTTTCTGTCGTCCCGCGAAATATCCAAGGCCAAGGAGCAGGAAGACGGGCCCGACAACGTGCAGGACGAAGTATATATCCATGGATCGAATAAATCCTATTCGCGATCGTGCGAAATCCGATCGGATGACATGGCGTTTTCGTCTTCATAGGCGAATGAAAGCCGCCCCTCACGGCATATGACCGGCGCCGGGGCCTTCCCATGTTCTTTCGATCTTGGTGATTGTGCATGACGCGCGCGGCGCCGCGCGCGGGAGCGCGTGTTCCCGGAGGGCGGCGCCTTTCGGCTGCCGATCAGGCGGCGCGGTGGAACCCCATGCCGCGATCGGGGCGGGCGGCGTGGAGCATCATCAGCTCGCCCACGTTTTCCGGCGTCAGCAGGCCGACGAGGCGGCCGGTTCCGTCCACCACGCCCACGGCGGGCACCTGCTCGCTGGTGATGAGCTTGAGGGCGGCGTCCAGCCGGGCGCGCGCGTCTACGGTGGGCACATTGGGCTGCATCACCTGGATCACCGGCGTCTGCGGGCCCTCGTCCTTCATGGCGCGGATCATGGCGTCGCGGGTGAGCACGCCGCGCAGGTGGCCGGCCCCGTCCACCACCGGGAATTCCCGCTGTGTGGTGCGGATGAGGGCGTCGGCGGCGTCGTCCACGGTGGCGCTGGGCCCCAGCGTCTCGAAGTGGGTGATCATGGCATCGGCCACGCACAGCCCGCGCGAGGCCTCCTTGAGCTGCACCTGTCCCGCCTCGCCCGACGCGGCCAGGAACACGAACACGCCGATAATCATCAGCATGGGATTGAAGAAAATGCCCGCCAGCCCCAGGCCGATGGCGATGGCCTGGCCGATGGAGGCCGCCACCGCCGTGGCGCGGCCGAAGCCCATATTCATGGCCAGCAGCGCGCGCAGCACCCGCCCGCCATCCATGGGAAAAGCGGGGATGAGGTTGAACACCACCAGGAAGATGTTCGCGCCCGCCAGCTTCACCAGCATGGAGGTGCCCGGGTCCTCGATCTTGGACAGGTCATCCACATTCAGCCCGGCGCCCAGGATGAGCAGCAGGACGGCGGCGATGGCCACATTCACCAGCGGCCCGGCAATGGCCACCACCAGCTCTTCGGAAGGCTTTTCTGGCATGCGTTCCAGGCTGGCGATGCCTCCGAACGGCCACAGGGTGATGTCAGGTGTCTTCACGCCATAGTGACGGGCCGCGAAGACGTGCCCCAGCTCGTGCAGCAGCACGCAGGCGAACAGCAGGGCGACGAATAGTACGCCCTGCCAGGCCGCATCGGCGCCGCCGGTCCGGTAATAGGCGGCCCAGATCCACACCAGGAACAGAAGAAAGGTCACATGGATGCGGATGGCGGTCTCGCCGAGGCGTCCGATGGTCACCGACCAGGGCATGGGCACTCTCCAAAAGGGGCCCCTCACACATAGGTCGCGTGGCGGTGGGCGCAACACGAATCGTGTCGCGCGCGGGTGAAGGGCATTGAAGCTAAGGTTACCTTATTATATGGTTGGCGTGATATGGCAGAAACTCCTCTTGGCTTTCTTCTCGTGGATGCGGCGCGGCTCTACCGCGCCCGCATTGATCGTGCCTTCACCCAGGCCGGCCTTGGCCTCACGGCCGGCGAGGCGCGCACGCTCGCTTATGTGAACCAGCATCCGGGCCTGCGGCAGAGTGCCCTGGCAGTGAAGATGAACGTGGAGCCCATGACGCTGGTGGGCTTCCTCGACGCGCTCGAAAGCCGGGGGCTGGTGGCGCGGGAGACCGATCCGCGGGATCGGCGGGCCAAGATCGTGCGGCTCACGGCGGAGGCGCAGCCTTTCCTGGCCGGCGTCCAGTCTGCGGCGGCGGTGGCGCGGGGGGAGGCTCTCGCCGGCTTCTCCGCGGCCGATCAGACCCGCCTGAGGGACTTTCTGGTGCAGATCCGCGACAATCTCGCGCGCTGCCGCGAGGAGGATTGCCGCGACGACGGGGACAAAGACGAAAAATGAAGCCTGCCGAGTACAAGGCGCCCTCATCCCCTGGGCCGGCGCCCATGATGTCGGAAGTGCGCGTCGCCATGGTCGGCGCGCTCATGGTGATGCTCGGCCCCATCAGCCTCGCCATGTACACCCCGGCCATGCCCACTTTGGTCAGCGTCTTCGACACGACGCCGGCGGCCGTGAAGCTGACCCTGACGGTGTTCTTCCTGGGCTTCGCCTTCTCCCAGCTGGCCTGCGGGCCCCTGTCCGATGCCTTCGGGCGGCGGCCGGTGGCGCTGGGTTTCTTCAGCGTCTACATGCTGGGCGCGCTGGTGGCCACCTGGGCACCCAGCATGGGCTGGCTCATCCTCGGCCGCGGCCTGCAGGGCGTGGGGTGCGCGGCGGGCATCGCCATCTCCCGCGCCATCGTCCGTGATCAATATACGGGCCAGACCTCGGCGCGAATCATGAACCTCATCGGCACCATGCTGGCCATCGGGCCGGCGGTGTCGCCCACCCTCGGCGGCCTCATCCTGGGCACCGCCGGATGGCACATGATCTTTGTCGCCATGGCCATCTATGGCGTGGTGCTGCTGGCGCTGCTCTCCTTCTTCGTGCCCGAGACCAATCGCGGGCGGGACCCGTCCTTGGCGTCGCCCGTTGGTATCCTCAAGAGCTATGCCCGCCTGCTGTCCGACCGCGTCTTCATGCGGGCGAGCCTGGTACTGGGGGGTGGGCTCGGGGCCATCTACACCTTCGCCGCGCTGCTGCCCTTCGTGCTGATCCAGCAGGTGGGGCTCACGCCCACCCAGTTTGGCCTCGCCATGCTGGCGCAGACCGGCTCCTACATGTTCGGCACCCTGATCGCGGGGCGGCTGTTGAAGACCATGAGCGCGTCCGCCCTCATTCCCATTGGCCTGGTGCTGGTGACGGCGGGGGCGTGCGGCCTGGGCATCGGCCTCAGGGTCCTTGAACCTTCGACCCTCACGGTGATGGGGCCCATCGGGCTGTGGGCGTGCGGGGTGGCCATGGTGCTGCCCGGCTGCACCACGGCGGCGCTCGCCGGCTTTCCCGCCATCGCCGGCGCCGCCTCTGCGCTGATGGGCTTCATGCAGATCGGCGGCGGCTTCCTGGGCACGGCGGTGGCGGTGCTGTTTCCCTCGCCGCTGGCGGCGCTCACCACCTTGATGCCGGCCATGGCGCTGGTGGCCATTTGCGGCCATGTGCTGCTGCGTCCATCCCGCTCCGCAGGTGCAGAGGCGCCGGTGGCCACGACCGCCGTGGACGCCACCGATCTCGAACTCGCGGCCGATCCCCTTGGCGTCGTCGGCGCGGCCGGGGAAGAGATCGAGACCGAAACCTGCGTCCGGCAGAATTAGTCCATTCTCGCTTCCGGTCGATCTTCAGCGTTGACCGTTCTCCCACCGTCATGGTCAATCTGCGTCGGGCCGCCCAACGGCCCGGGCTGAGGGGGAGATACGTATGAAGTTCGCAGGACTTGTCCTGGCGGCGCTGATGGCGCTGCCGGCGGCGTCGGCCCATGCGCAGACGGTGAGCTATGCCGAGGCCGCCGGCCTGCTGGCCAAGCATTGTGGCGAAGACATCATGCGCCACTGCCGTGGGCTCAATCTGGGCAACGGCGCCATTTATCAGTGCCTCGTGACGCATCAGGCGAATCTGTCGCCGGCCTGCGCTGCCAACCATGAATCCATCCGCCAGATGACTGAGGCTCGCGCCGAGGCCCAAAAGGCCGTCTACAAGGCGTGCGATCGCGACCGCGCGGAGTTCTGCTCCGGCGTGGTGCCCGGCGACGGCAATCTCGTGTCCTGCCTCCTGGAGGCCTCCAAGGTGGTGAGCCAGACCTGCACCACCGCCCTCACCAATGCGGGTTATCGCTGATGCGCGCCGCTAAGAAGCAGGAGACGGGCTCCATGATCGCCTCGCGTATCACCCTCGCGCTCAGCGCCCTGTGCGCCGGGGCGGTGTTCGCCCTCGGCGCCAGCGCGCCGGCCGCGGCCCAGGCCTTCACCCCCAATTCCGAGATCGTTCAGGGCCTCACCGCCTCGGTGGATGACGTGCCCGGCGTGTCGGTGGAAGCGCTGCGCGATCTCGCCAAGGCCCACATGCAGTATCAGGGCCCGCCCGAGAGCCGCCCGCCGCTGGCGCTGCAGCTCGACAAGCTGGCCCAGATCAATGTGGAGATCGAGTTCGATCTGAACTCGGCGATGGTGAAGCCGTCGTCCTACCAGACCCTCGGCTCCATCGCGGACGCGATGCACAACCCCGTGCTGCTCGGCTACAAGTTCCTGGTGGTCGGCAATACGGATGCCACTGGCACCCGCGAATACAATATGAAGCTGAGCCAGGAGCGGGCGGACGCCATCGCCCAGGCGCTCACCACCACTTTCCGTGTGGATCCGCGCCGCATTCAGGCCGTGGGGCTCGGTGAGGAGGCGCTGCAGGATGCCAAGCATCCCGATGCCGCCATCAACCGCCGGGTGCAGATCTTCAATATCGGTCGCGCCGGTCCGCTGCCGCAGCAGTGACGACATCTTCCGGCCGGTGTCCATGCTCCGGCCGGAGCCTTCATGATCGAAGTTCCGCGGGTCGAAGTCGTCGCGGCGGCAAATGCGCGCCGGCGGGTGCAGGACCTGCCCCCGCCGCGCGAGCCGTCCGGTTGCGGATGCCAACGGAAGGGGCTTCCGTCGGCCATGCCGGGGACGCACACCCCCCGGATGCGCCACCGCCGATACCTCTCGGCCCCCGCTTTCGCGCTGCCGACCTCAGTTCGCGCCCGAAACCGAATGCCGAGTGCCCAGTTCCCCGAACTCGGCTTTACGTGTCAGTTTTACGTGTCAGTTTTTCTTGGGGGCCTTCGCCGCCGGCTTGGAGGCCGGTTTAGCCGGGGCCTTGGGGCTTTTCGCAGCGGCCGCTGGCTTCGTGGTCACAGTCTTCGCGGCAGCCGCCTTCTCGGTGGTGGGCTTAGCGGCCACCGTCTCGGTCACCGCAGGCTTGGCGACCGCAGGCTTTGCGACCGCAGGGTTGGCGGGCGTCGTCTTCGCGGGTGCGGTCTTCCCAGTGGCGGGCTTCGGCGCCGCGGCGGTCTTGGGACCTGCCGACTTGGTGGCCGCGCTTTTTGTGGCGGCACTCTTGGTCGCGGCGGTTTTGGTCGCGGCCGTTTTGGGGGCAGGCTTCTTCGCGGTGGATGCCTTCTCCGCAGGCACCTTCTCCGCAGGGGCCGCCACGGCGGGCATTGCGGGGGCGGGTTCCGCGGGGGTCTTGGGTTCCGCTGCCTTCGCCGAGGTCGCCTTCGCGGCCGGCTTGCCTGCAGTGGCCTTGGTGACGGTAGCTTTGGTCGCGGTGGCTTTGGCGGCCTTGGGGGCCGGCTTCGCGGTGCTGGATGCGCTCTCGGAGGGCGAAACGTCGGCCGGCTTAGCCGCCGCGCTGGTCTTGCTGACCTTGGTCGCGGCCTTTGCCACCGGCTTCGCGGCCGGCTTTACCGCGGCCGGCTTGGCAGGGGCGGCTTTAGCGGGCGCGGCTTTGGCGGGAGCGGGCTCAGCAGCAGCAGGCACGGCAGAAACAGGTACGGCAGTCTTGGCGGCTTCGGCCTTGGCGGGGGCGGCG
Source organism: Xanthobacter sp. NM-59 (assembly GCF_021401125.1). Classification (GTDB taxonomy): domain Bacteria; phylum Pseudomonadota; class Alphaproteobacteria; order Rhizobiales; family Xanthobacteraceae; genus Xanthobacter. Next base: position 42,399 of record NZ_JACBFQ010000003.1, on the reverse strand, counting down.
GCCTTGGGGGCGGGCGCCTTCGCTGCGGTGGCCTTCACCGTGGACGGCTTCGCCGCCTTGGTGGCGGGGGCCTTGGGTGCCGCCGTGGGTATCGTCTTGGGCTCGGCCTTCGGCTTATCGGCGGCCTGGGTCAGGCAGGACGCAGCCAATTTCTTGATCTCGTCGTGAGTAATGCTGCCGGGATCCTTGAGCGCCTTTGCGGCGATCTTGCTCACCGCGGCGCTGGTGACTTCTGTCTTCGCCATTGTCGCCTCCACATCTGGCAGCCGGCGAAGGGTTCGCGAATCAGGGTGTCCGCCAGCATCCCATTGATCTCGTGGAACAACTTCCGAATGGTTAACGCAAGATCAATGTGAAATCCGCGGCGCTCGCGGGGGCGGCGTACTGTTCTTCGAATTCTTCGGATAGTTTTTGCCGATCAAGACTTTGGCTGTGAACGCCAGGGGCCCGCGGCAGCAAAAATCTCTTCGCGCTGATGGCCAGGGGACGGCCGTTGTCATGTCCGCGTCGAGGGACGCGCCTAGTTTCCCGCCCGAGCCGAATCGCCGCCGGAGCAAGTGGGGCGGAAAGTGTGGCGGCAACTACCGGGGGCAGGTGCGGGGCGACCCCGTGACAGGAGTGGGCCTCATGATCACGCGTCCGTCCATCCTCTTCGTGTGCCGGGACAATGCCGGCCTCAGCCTCATGGCAGAAGCGCTGACGATGCACCTTTATGCGCGGGTGCGGGCCTTCAGCGCGGCGACCGCCATGACCGGCCCGGTGGATCCGGTTGCGCTCGAATGCCTGGAGCGGGAGGGCATCGCCACTGATGGCCTGTCCGCCAAGCCGGCGGAGCTGTTCGCTCTTTCGGGCGCGCCGCGGGTGGATTTGGCCGTAGCGCTGGTGGAGGACGCCCATCGCGCCGCCCGCCGCCTGCCTTGGATGCACCTGCTGCGCCTGCGGGGATGGGGGTTCGAGGACATCACCCGCGTGCCGGATCTCAAGGAGCGGGCGCGCGGATATCGCCGGCTGTTGCCGGAGCTGAGGGCCGCCATCACCGCGCTGGTGGAGCAGGATTTCGCCCCCGCCGCGGCCTGACGCGGCTCAGCTCCTCTCCACCAGAGTGGCGCGGAGCTCGGCGAGGGTGCGGCGCTGCCGGCCCTCGGCATCGTGATTGGCGGGGTCGAGCCAGGCCTCGAATGCGGCCTTCGCGCGCGGCCATTCCCCATCCAGCAGCGCGAACCAGGCGGTATCCCGGTTGCGCCCCTTGATGATCATGTGCTGACGGAACAGGCCTTCGAAGGAAAAGCCCAGCCGCTCGGCCGCCCGCCGCGAGCCGGCGTTGAGCGCGTTGCACTTCCACTCATAGCGGCGGAAGCCCAGGGTTTCGAAGGCGTGGCGCGCCATCAGGTACATCGCCTCGGTGCCGCCCGGGCGGCGTTGCAGGGCGGGCGTGAACAGGATGTTGCCCACCTCCACCACCCGGTGTTTCGGCTCTACCCGCATGTAACAGGCATGGCCCACGGCCCGTCCGCTCCCGGTCTCCTCGATGGCGAGCAACAGGGGATCGGCCTTGGTGGCGGCCTCCGCATAGTGAAGGGTGAAGGCGTAGAGGTCGGCGAACGGGCCGGCGCTCATATAGGCCCAGAGCGCCTCTTTCTGCGCGCCGTGGGAGAGGGCGAAGAGATCCGGCCCATGGCGCGCCACGTCGAACGGAACGATACGCACGAAGCGCCCCTCCAGGGTCACCGGCACGGGCGGGCGGGCCGGCGGGCCTTCCACCGGCGCGCCAAGGACAATGCCGGCTTCGGGCGCCGGGGCGGTCTCGTTCTCGGGGCTCGGGGTGTTCACGCTGGGCTCACCTTCGGATAAGCGGACCATGCCGCCGGCAGCCCCATGGGAGCCGCGCGAGGGCTGGATAGGGGCGGGTGGCCGTCGCCACGATGGAACAATGGGCCCGGCTTCGGACGAGGCCCCCGCGCGCTGACCTTTCAGATACGCCGTGGCACGGGGGCGTGTCACCTGGCGCGAGACCCGACGCGACATTTGGGGCGCGGCGTGGCGCGCAATTTGGGGCGCCACTTGGGGTGGGGCCTGCGCCGACACTTCGGGTGACAGCTCTGGGTGCCACGTCAGGCCCCGCGCGAGGCGCGAGTTGGGATCAGCCAACCTTCAGCGCATCCCTTGAGGCTTCCGTCCCTTGATATTCCTCACCTTGGGGCTCCCTCTGCCGCTCGCGGGGGAGGGGCAGAGCATTGGGGATGTCGGCCGGGCCGGCCCGCAAAGGGCAACGCCACGGACAGCACGCCACTATGCCTTGGACGCCAATCCTTGGCGCCCGCGAGGCGCTCCGGGCCTCTCCGTCAGCCGCAACAGGGTGGGCGGGCGCGCGCCTCTGGCCAACGTCTGTTTCCGGAATGCGATGGATCCTGGGGCGAGGCTTGCGCTGGCGGTTGCCCCGGCCGTTGGGCGGACACTTGCGCTGATTTTTGGGCTGACCGTTTGCCTGACATTTGGCCGGCAAGCGCTGCTCGCCTTCACACGCCGCAGGTGGTCTGGCCCCCCCGCAGGTCGTTCGCCCGGCCGGGCGTGCGGCCCCGTCGCCCGCCAGCGTTCCGCGTCACCGGTGCGGCCGGCCTCAAGGCTGCGCGTGGGGCCAAGCAGGGTTTGCGCGTGGTCGAGTTCGGTATATCGAGGGGAAGCGCAGGTGCCCCATGCCGTTTCCTTTCTCCGCCCGTCGTCCCGTTCCGTCCGCCGCCTCCGAAGGGGGCGCGCGCCTGCATGGGGTGGAGGTGACGCGCGGCACCCGGGTGGTGTTCTCCGGCCTCACGCTCTCGCTCATGGAACGGCGCATCGGCCTCATCGGCGACAATGGCTCGGGCAAGAGCACGCTGCTGCGGCTGCTGAACGGGCTCATGCTGCCCGATGCCGGCACCGTGGAAGTGGCGGGGCTGGAGACGCGGCGCCATCGCCGGCGGCTGCCCGCCCATGTCGGCTTCGTGTTCCAGAACGTCGATCATCAGATCATCTTCCCCACGGTGCGGGAGGAGATCGCCTTCGGCCCGCTGGAGCAGGGGGCCTCGAAGGCGGGCGCCGAGGCCATCGCCGAGAGGCTGCTGGCCGAACATGGCTGCGCCGGCTGGGGCGACCGGGCGGTGGACGAGCTTTCCGAGGGCCAGAAGCAGCTGGTGTGCATTCTCTCCGCGTTGGCGGCGGGGCCGCGCGTGCTGTTGCTCGACGAGCCCTTTTCCGCGCTCGACCTGCCGACCCGCCTGGCTTTGTCCGAGCGCATCGCCGGCCTCAACCAGCAGGTGATCATGGCGAGCCATGATTTCAGCCTGTTCGCCGGCTTCGAGCGGGTGCTGTGGCTGCACGCCGGCGAGGTGGCGGCCGATGGCGACCCGGGCGAGGTGATCGCCCTTTACGAGGCCCATGCCCACGCCCGTGCCCGCGGACGCGGCCACCCGGCCGGGGGTGTCGCATGATCGGCGGCTATCTCGCCGGCCACAGCCTTTTGCATCGCCTGCCGGCGGGGGTGAAGCTGATCGGACTTGCGGCGCTCTCGGTGCTGCTGGTGCCGGTGGGCGACCCGTTCGTGCTGGTGCTGGCCCTGGCGGTGGTGGTGATCGTTTATGCCAGCTTCGGGCGGCAGGGCGTGGCGCGGCTCTTCCAGTGGCGCCCGCTGCTGCCGGTGCTGCTGATGATCGGCGCGCTGCAGCTCTGGGCGGCCTCGTTCGAGGTGGCGGCGGCCAGCATCCTGCGCATTCTGCTGATGGTGCTGCTGGCGGATCTCGTCACCCTCTCCACCCGCCTTCAGGACATGATGGACGCGCTGATGGTGGTGCTGCGCCCGTTCGAGCGGCTGGGCCTGGACGCCCGGCGGCTGTCGCTGGCGGTGGCGCTGGTGCTGCGCTTCGTTCCGGTGCTGGTGGCGGGCTGGCATGGCCGCGCCGAGGCCTGGCGTGCCCGCAGCGGCCGGCGGCCGGGCCTGGCCCTGGTGGGGGCCTTCTTCGCGGGCGTGCTGAAAAACGCGGATCAGGTGGCCGAAGCGCTGGAGGCGCGTGGCTTCGCGGCCGACCAGACGCCGCCGGCCGGTGAGGGGAGAGGGTGAGTGGACACACGGATGTTGGTTCGCACGGCGCTCATGGCTGCGCTCATCGGCGCGCTCGGGCTGGTGCCGCCCATCTTTCTCCCGGTCCTGCCCGGGGTGCCGATCAGCACGCAGAACTTGGCCGTGATGCTGGCGGGCCTGATGCTGGGCGCGCGCGGCGGGGCGGCGGCGAGTGCCCTTTTCGTGCTGGTGGTTCTGCTGGGGGCGCCCCTGCTCACCGGTGGGCGCGGCGGTCTCGGCGTGCTGGCGGGGCCCACCGTGGGGTTCTTCCTGGGCTTCGTGCCGGGCGCCTATGTCACCGGCCTTTTGGCGGAACGCCTGCGGTTTTCGGCCTTTCTCTCGGCACTGGTTGCCGCGTTCGTGGGCGGCGTTCTGGTGGTCTATCTGTGCGGAATTCCGGCGCTGGCCCTGGTGGCGGGCATCGGGCTGGAACGGGCTGCCCTCGGCACGGCGGTGTTCCTGCCTGGGGACGTGCTGAAATCGATCGCCGCCGCCGTACTCGCCTCCACCGTGATGGCGCGCTGGCGGGCGGGGTCCCGCTAGGGTGTTTTCGGGGTCGCCTGGACACTGGCCCGCGAGAAGACGCAGCGTTAAATCAACCCCTCGGGCCCTTGCTGGGGCCGTGACACGGGCAAGGTCCTGAAGCGGCGTCACCGCCCCGCCATGGGGGCGGTGTATGCAATCGACGGCACCGCGATACGGGCAGGAGGCGTTCCGTCTCGCGGTTCCCATCGCGCCTGGGCGCGTCGTTCCGGTGCCGCCGCGAGCCGGCGAGTCGCGCCCGCGGGGGGATGGGAGTAGCCTTCGCGGTGGATCGGCAATCCCGCGCTCGCCGCGCTGTGGCCGATTCGCCATGTGACCTTCCCGCGGATCCCGTGCTCGGAGTGTTCCTGCTCGGAGATTTCCGGGGCCACCTGGATCGAGCCAGATGACGCAGACTCTCGACGCTCCCCCTCCCGTTTTCGCCCCCGACGGGGACAGCATGGCGGCCGCCCCGGCGCCTCTGGCCCGCGCGCTGCACGCCATGATCGACAAGATCGGGCAGGCGGGGGCGGAGACGGACCCGGTGGAGATGGTTCATGACGTGCGCAAGGGGCTGAAGGAATATCGCGCGCTGCTGCGCCTTCTGGCCACCGATGGCGCGCGGGAGGCGCGCCGGCACGCGGCCGAGGTGGCGCGCGGATTCGCCCAGGCCCGCGACCACGCCACCGCCCAGGAGGCGCTCGACCTGCTGGACAAGGCCGGGCTGGTTCTTGCCTGCGACCTGAAGGAGGCGCGCGCCGTCATCGGTTTCGATGCGACGGCGGAGACCGCCATTGCGCCCCTGCGCGCGAGCCTGAGCACCTTTCTCGTCGATGCCCGCGCCCGCCTGGCGGGAGGGCTGGAGGCCGATGCGGCGGCGGCGGATCTGGTGGCGGGGCTGCGCCGCGGCTATCGCGCCGCCCGGCGTGGGCGGTTCGGCAACGCCTTGGCCATGCACGAGACCCGCAAGAGGGTGGTGGCCCACCGCTATCAGATGGGGTTCGCGGCCGCCTCCTTCGGCGGCCAGGGCGCGACCCGGGCCGGCAGGGCGCAGCGGCTGCGCGATGTGCTGGGCGCTCATCACGACATCGAGATCCTGCGGGCCATGCTCCACCAGGCTTCCGGCCAGCTGGGGGAGGGGGCGACGCAGCGGCTGAGCCTCGCCATGTCGCGACTGCAGAAGCGCTTGAAGCGGCACGCGGTACGCCTGCACGGCGCGCTGTTCCGCGAACCCTCCCGCCATTTCGCGCGCAAATGGCGCCGCCGGCTCGTGCCCCCGGCGGCGGCGTGATGACGCGCGGCGTTCACATACCCTTGCGGCGGCGCGCGCGCGGCCACATGGTGACACACAATCATGGGATGCCGTTCGCCGTGGCGTGTTTTCGCGTGAAGCCGATGCCGCTTTGGATGAGAAAACGCCCCGGCTGGATGAGCGAGAGCATTGCCCTGCTTCCGTGAAAGGGGAAATGCTCCTGGCGCAGTCGCGCTTCGTGCGCGGCTTTGGAATGGACGCGGGCGGTCCCGTGTCGAGACGTGAGGATGAGCGGTCGATGTCTTCGGAAACCCCTGTCGCGTCCGTCGATCGAAGCAAGGACAGGCTGCCGGGCGGCGCCTCCGCCGTGGCGCAGCCGGCTCCCGTGGCGCACCTTCCCGCTGTCATCGAGCCGGCCAAGGACAATGCGGGCCTGAAGCTGGGCATGATGGAGCTGGCGCGGCCGGACCGGCTGGTGGCACACGCGCTGGCCAGCCTGAGCCGGCTCGACGACAGCGATTTCGACCGGGGCAGCGGCCTCGAGGCCCTGCGGGCGGTGGACCGGGCGGTGGCGGCCTGTGTGGGGCACATCACCTCCGGCTTCTCGCCGACCGCGCTCACCGTGGCATTCCTGGACTGGTGGATGCATCTGTCGGCGGCTCCGGGCAAGCGCTCGGAACTCGCGGTGAAGGCCGGGCGCAAGATGGCCCGCTTCGCCACCAGCATGCTGGCCGCCGGCCTCGACCGCGGCACCGAGCCCGCCATCGCGCCCCTGCCCGGCGACGAGCGGTTCCGCGCGCCGGAGTGGCAGTCCTTCCCCTACCGCATGTGGGAGCAGGCGTTCCTGCTGCAGCAGCAATGGTGGCACAACGCCACCCACGACGTGCCCGGCGTGGATCCGCACAACGAGGCGGTGGTGGCCTTCGTGGCGCGCCAGATGCTCGACATGTTCTCGCCCTCCAACAACCCCTTCACCAATCCGGAGGTGGTGCGCCGCACCATGCAGACCGGGGGCATGAACCTCGTCCAGGGCTGGCGCAACGCCGTCGACGACATGATGCGGAAGGTGACCAACAAGCCGCCGGAAGGGGCCGAGAATTTCGTGCCCGGCCAGAATGTGGCCGCGACCCCCGGCGAGGTGATCTTCCGTAACCGCCTCATCGAGGTGATCCAGTATCGCGCCACCACCCCGGGTGTGCAGGCCGAGCCGGTGCTGATCGTGCCGGCCTGGATCATGAAGTATTACATCCTCGACCTTTCGCCCCAGAACTCCCTGGTGCGCTACTTGGTGGAGAAGGGGCACACGGTGTTCTGCATCTCCTGGCGCAATGTCTGGGAGGAGGATCGCGATCTCGGCTTCGAGGACTATCGCCGCCTGGGCGTGATGGCGGCCCTGGAGGCGGTGAACGCGGTGGTGCCGGACCGCAAGGTGCACGCGGTGGGCTACTGCCTGGGCGGCACCATTTTGTCCGTCGCCGCTGCCGCCATGGCCCGGGCCAATGACGACCGCCTGGCCTCGGTCACGCTGTTCGCCGCGCAGACGGACTTTTCCGAGGCCGGTGAGCTGCAATTGTTCGTCGACCCGAGCGAGCTCTATCTGCTCGAAGCCATGATGTGGAACCAGGGCTACCTTTCGGCCGGGCAGATGGCCGGCGCCTTCCAGATGCTGCGCTCAAACGATCTCGTCTGGTCGCGCATGGTGCATGAATACCTTATGGGTGAGCGCGCGCCTATGAACGACCTCATGGCCTGGAACGCCGACGCCACCCGCATGCCCTATCGCATGCACTCGGAATATCTGCGCAAGTTCTTCCTGAACAACGACCTTGCCGCCGGCCGCTATGAGGTGGACGGGCGGCCGGTGTCGCTGTTGAACCTGCGCGTGCCCCTGTTTGTGGTGGGCACGGAGCGCGACCACGTGGCGCCGTGGAAGTCGGTCTACAAGATCCACCAGCTCACCGACACGGACGTGACCTTCGTGCTCACCTCCGGCGGCCACAATGCGGGCATCGTCAGCGAGCCGGGCCACAAGCATCGCCACTATCGCATCCACACCACGAAGCTGGGTGAGATGCACCTGGGCCCCGACGAATGGGTGGAGGTGCTGGCGCCCGAGGAAGGCTCGTGGTGGCCGGCTTGGGAGGAATGGCTCACCGCCCATTCCAGCGCGGGCACCTTCGGCCTGCCGCCGCTGGGCGCCCCCGGCTACATGCCGCTGTGCCCGGCCCCCGGCACCTATGTGATGGAGCGCTGAGGGGCCAGCCCCTCGGCAGGGCCCGGCGGAGCGCGGCGCTCGGAGCCGGAGCATGTCCTTGCCTCAGGCAGGCCAGGGCATCTGGCCAAGCCATGCCCGAATGATTTGAGTTCATGCGTTTTTGCGGGCGCGCCAGCGTCCCTTTCGCGCCAAGGCGTTCCAGAAAAGCGTTCCAGAGCCCACCCGGCGGGACCCTCGCCGGGTGGGCTCTGTCATTTCAGCTGTCCGATTGCTCCGGAATCAGCACCGCGGCGCCGGTGAGGCGGCCGGTGCGCAGGTCGTCCAGGGCCTCGTTGGCCTGGGTCAGGGGGTAGCGGGTGATGTGGGTGGTCACGCCCGCCTTCGGCGCCAGGGCCAGGAACTCATGGGCGTCGGCGCGGGTGAGGTTGGCCACCGAGACGATTTTCCGCTCTTCCCACAGCCAGCGATAGGGGAAGGTGGGAATGTCGCTCATGTGGATGCCGCCGCACACCACCGTGCCGCCCTTGCGCACCGCCCGGAGCGCCCGCGGAATCAGCTCTCCGGCGGGGGCGAAGATGATGGCGGCGTCCAGCAGCTCCGGCACCGCTTCGTTCGAGGGCCCGGCATAGACCGCGCCCAGGCTGAGGGCGAAGTCCTGCGCCTTGGTGTCACCCGGGCGGGTGAAGGCGAAGATCTGCCGGCCCTGGCCGATGGCCACCTGGGCGATGATGTGGGCGGCCGCGCCAAACCCGTAAATGCCGATGCGGCGGCCCTCGCCGGCCGCCTTTAGGGCCCGCCAGCCGATGAGCCCGGCGCACAGGAGCGGCGCCATGGCCGCATCGTCGCCGATCTCCCCCAGCGGGTAGGTGAAGGAGGCGTCGGCGATGGCGTGGGTGGCGAAGCCGCCGTCGCGGGTGCAGCCGGTGAAGTCAGGGGTGTCACAGAGGTTTTCCTGGTGGCCGACGCAATAGGGGCATACGCCGCAGGCGTGGCCGAGCCAGCCCACCCCAACCCGCTCCCCGAGTTTCAGGTGGGATACGCCGGCACCCAGCGCAGCCACGCGGCCGACGATCTCGTGGCCGGGCACGATGGGCAGATGGGTTTCAGGCAATTCGCCATCCACCACATGAAGGTCCGTTCGGCAGACCCCACATGCGGTCACCTTGATGAGCACCTGGCCGGGACCCGGCGTGGGGTCCGGCCTGGTCTCTCCGACGAGCTTTTCGCCGGCATGCTTGAGAACCATGGCGAACATGGCCGCCTCCTGGATGCGAGTCAGCCTCCATGCTAACGCCCCGCGCCCCCGGCGAAACCATGATCTTGCGCAAATGACGGACGCCGCGGTGGGCCGCGGCGTCGAAATCCGGGCTGTTGGCCCGTGGTGTTCATGTGTGGCGGAGGCGGCTTCAGCTGCCGCCGATGAAAATACCCGCCGCCAGCACCAGCGCACCGCCGAGAACTACCTGCATCACCGAGCGCCAGAACGGCGTTTCCATGTAGCGGTTCTGGATGAAGGCGATGGCCCACAATTCCACGAACACCACGGCGATGGCGATGGCCGTCGCGGTCCAGAAGTCCGGGATGAGATAGGGCAGGGCGTGGCCGAGGCCGCCCAGGGCGGTCATGGAGCCGGAGGCGATGCCGCGCTTGATGGGCGAGCCGCGCCCGGAAATGACACCGTCATCGTGCACCGCCTCGGTGAAGCCCATGGAGATGCCCGCGCCCACGGCGGCGGCCAGGCCCACCAGCAGCGTGGTGTGAGAATTCTGGGTGGCGAAGGCGGTGGCGAAGATGGGCGCGAGGGTGGACACCGAGCCGTCCATCAGGCCGGCGAGGCCCGGCTGCACCCAGGTGAGAACGAACTGGCGGCGGGCCTTTTCGTTCTCCTCCTCCTTCTTGTCCACGGGCAGGTAGCGCGCGGCGAGCTCGCCGGCGATCTCCTCGTGCTGCATCTCCTCGCCGAGCAGGCGCTCGAGCAACTCGCGGGTGCCGGGGTCGGTCGCCCGCTCCTTGGCGTGGCGATAGAAGTTGGCCGATTCGTCCTCCATCAGGCCCACTTCCTGACGGATGCGCTCAATGCCCAGGTTGCACACGTACCAGACTGGGCGGCGGGTGTAGAAACCGGTGATGTTCTCGCGGCGGATCAACGGGATGTGGGGGCCGTAGCGGCGCTCGAACTCGCGGGTGAGGTTGCGCTGGTGCCCGCTCTCCTGCTTCGACATGGCCTCGAACACCTTGGCGGTGTCCGGATAATCCTTGCGCAGGGCATCGGCATAATCCGCATAGACGCGGGAATCGTCCTCCTCGGAGGAGATGGCGAGGGCGAGCACCTCCTTTTCCGACAGATCTGAAAAGCGGCGACGGCCGGGGAAAAAGGACATCATCGGCGGGAACTCCGATTTAGAATAATTCTAAATATAGGATGCCGCATGGGCGCCAAACTGCAAATAGGTTGCAATGTCGCAGTCTAGACCAAGCTGCGGCGGGCGCCATTGTCCGAACTGCCGCAGCGCAATGGGGCGCGGGGATGCCGGCGCAATAGCCGCAGCGGCGGGCGCAAAAAAAAGCCGGCGCGCGGGTGCGCACCGGCCTTCCTGTGGGGCGTGGGGCCCCTTATTCGGAGATCTTGCGGGCCCGGTTGCCGAGGGTGCGCAGGCGCAGGGCATTGAGCTTGATGAAGCCCGCCGCGTCGCGGTGGTCGTAGGCGACCGCGCCTTCCTCGAAGGTGACCAGCTCTTGATTATAGAGCGAATAGGGGCTCTTGCGGCCGATGACGGTGGCGTTGCCCTTATAGAGCTTCACCGTCACTTCGCCGGTGACGAAGGCCTGGGAATGGTCGATGGCGGCCTGGAGCATCTCGCGCTCGGGCGCGAACCAGAAGCCGTTATAGATGAGCTCCGCATAGCGCGGCATCAGCTCGTCCTTGAGGTGGGCGGCACCCCGGTCGAGGGTGATGCTCTCCATGCCGCGATGGGCGGCGAGCAGGATGGTGCCGCCGGGGGTCTCGTAGACGCCGCGGCTCTTCATGCCCACGAAGCGGTTTTCCACCAGGTCGAGGCGGCCGATGCCGTTGGCCTTGCCCTGCGCGTTCAGCTTGGTGAGCAGGGTGGCCGGAGAGAGGGCCTCGCCGTCGATGGCCACCGCATCGCCCTTCTCAAAGGAAATGGTGATGATGGTGGGCTCGTCGGGCGCCGCCTCCGGGGAGATGGTGCGCTGATAGACGTATTCGGGGGCTTCCTCGGCCGGGTCCTCCAGCACCTTGCCCTCGGAGGAGGAGTGCAAGAGGTTCGCGTCCACGGAGAACGGGGCCTCGCCGCGCTTGTCCTTGGAAATCGGGATCTGGTGCTGCTCGGCGAATTCCAGCAGGCGGGTGCGGGAGGTCAGGTCCCACTCGCGCCAGGGGGCGATGACGGTGATTTCCGGCTCCAGCGCGTAATAGCCGAGCTCGAAGCGCACCTGGTCGTTGCCCTTGCCGGTGGCGCCGTGGGAGACGGCGTCGGCGCCCATCTTGCGGGCAATCTCGATCTGCTTCTTGGCGATCAGTGGCCGGGCGATGGAGGTGCCCAGCAGGTAGAGCCCCTCATAGACCGCATTGGCGCGGAACATGGGGAACACGTAGTCGCGCACGAATTCCTCGCGCACGTCCTCGATGAAGATGTTCTGCGGCTTGATGCCGAGCAGCTCCGCCTTCTTGCGGGCCGGCTCCAGCTCCTCGCCCTGGCCGAGATCGGCGGTGAAGGTGATCACCTCGCAATTGTAGGTGGTCTGGAGCCATTTCAGGATCACGGAGGTGTCGAGCCCGCCGGAATAGGCCAGCACCACCTTCTTCACGTCACGCGCCATCAGGTCTCTCGAAGCAAGTGAGGATTTCAGGGAAACTGGCGCGGACTATAGGCCCGCGCGCCGCGCTGGCAAGGGGCCCCGGCGGCGCGAGCAGGTCGGCGTCCGCGGGGGAGGTCTGCGGGAAGAGGGGAGCGGCGGGGCGTGCTATCCCCTGCGGCGGCCAAAGGCCCGCCGCCACAGCGCCCGCGCGCCCTTCTGGAGCTTCAGCCCGACCCGGCCGATGGCGAGCTCCACCACGGCGTCGGAGGGCGCCCCGCGCCGGTCATAGAGCCACAGGCGCGTCAGCACGATGATGAGCACCACCAGCACGCCGGAAAACACCACATCGGTGAAGAAATGCCCGCCGAAGGTCAGGCGCAGGCCGCCCGCCGCCGCGCCGAACGCCACCGCGCCCACCAGCGCCACCGCCCGCAGCGGGCCGGGCGGCACGAGGCTCGCCGGGGCCACCAGCCAGAAGCCGAGGGCCCCCTCTCCGGACACGAAGGAGCAGTTGCCGGGGCAGGTGCCGTCGGTGGCGTACCAGGGGCGGAACTCGTCCTTGCCGCCGAAATCGTTCACATGCACGGGGCGCGGCCGCCCCCATTCCTGCTTCAGGATGCCGTTGACCAGCAGGCCCGGTCCCAGCGCCATGGTGAGCGCCAGCAGCACCGCCGCCCGCGCCGACATGAACATGCGCCGCCGGGGGAACACCAGCTTCAGCACCAGCGCGACGAAGGCGGGCGCGGCCATGAGCCAGGGAATGTAATTGCCCAAAGCGCGCGCCAGCTGCGCCCAGCGCTCCCCGGCCACCGGGAAATAGCGGTGGGAGGCATCCCAGAACAGGCCGGTGATGGCCAGGTCCCATTGCGGGAACACGGTGAAGAGAATCGCCACCGCGGCGCCGATCACCAGCGCGAAGAACAGTACCCACCTCAAGGCGTCACCTTAGCTCCCATGGGCCGGCCGCCCCGCGCCGGGGCAGCTCGCAAAGGCCCGCACGGTGTTCGCTGCTTGCGCACGGCTCCGGCGGTTCGGCAATGCGGAAGTTACCGCCCTTGCGGAACTCCAAAGAGCGGTTACACACTCCCACCGCCTGCGCATCTACAGGGAGGAGGGACCGATGACCAGCGCCACGCTCGATTTCTATTATGAGTTCGCCTCTCCCTATTCCTACCTCACCGCCATGCGGATCACGGCGGCGGCGGAGAAGGCGGGCGTCCATGTGAACTGGAAGCCCTTCCTGCTCGGCCCCATCTTCGCCGACCAGGGCCTCACCACGTCGCCCTTCAACGCCTTTCCCATCAAGGGCGCGCATATGTGGGTGGACATGGACCGCCTCGCCGCCCAGCAGGGGCTGCCGCCGGTGACCCGGCCCGATCCGTTCCCGGCCCATAGCCTGCTGGCGGCGCGGGTGGCGATCTACCTCAACGACGCCGGTCGCCCCTCCTACAGCCGCGCGGTGTTCCAGGCCGAGTTCGCCGGCGGGCGGGACATTGCGGACCGCGAGACGGTGCGCCAGGTGCTGGCCGGGCTCGGCCATTTCTGCAGCGACATCATCGCCGAGGCCGAAGCCCCCGCCAACAAGGACAGGCTGCGCGCCCAGACCGAGGAGGCCAAGGCCCGCGGCGTGTTCGGCGCGCCGAGCTTCGTGACCTCCGACGGCGAGCTGTTCTGGGGCAATGACCGGCTGGAAATGGCCCTGGAGCACGCCGCAAGTCTCGCCAAGGCCGCCTGAGCGCGCCCGCGGGGGGATGCGGACCGCCGCGGCGCCACGCTGTTCCTGTGACTTTGCCGGCTCCAGTTGTCGCAGGCGGGGTGGCGTTGTGGCCGCGCTCTGATATATGGCCGCCTTTGGGCCGGCCTTCGCGCGGCCTCCGGGTTCCGGACCCGACATTCTTCCCCGACCGAAAGGCGCGCCGACCATGGCCAATGTCACAGCTTTTGCGGATCAGGCAACCATCGCCGAGCAGACGGCGCGGATGCTCCTGGAAGTGGAGGCGGTGCGCTTCTCGTCTGGCGAGCCCTTCATCTTCACCTCCGGCTGGGCGAGCCCGGTCTATATCGACTGCCGCCGGCTGATCTCCTTCCCCCGCGTGCGGCAGACGCTGGTGGATTTCGGCATTTCCACCATCTATCGCGAAGTGGGCTACGAGCAGATCGACACCGTGGCCGGCGGCGAGACGGCGGGCATTCCGTTTGCCGCCTGGGTGGCCGACCGGATGATGCTGCCCATGCAGTATGTGCGTAAGAAGCCCAAGGGTTTCGGCCGCAATGCGCAGATCGAGGGCCATCTGGCGCCCGGCCAGCGGGTGCTGCTGGTGGAGGACCTGACCACCGACGGGCGCAGCAAGGTGAATTTCGTGAACGCCCTGCGCACCGCCGGCGCCCAGTGCGACCACTGCTTCGTCTTCTTCTATTACGACATCTTCTCCGAGGCTTCCGGCATCCTGAAGGATGCGGGCCTGACCCTGCACCGCCTCGCCACCTGGTGGGACATCCTGGCGGAAGTGAAGAAGTCCAACCGGTTCGAGAACGAGCAGGTCGCCCAGATCGAATCGTTCCTGCACGACCCCCACAGCTGGTCCAAGGCCCACGGAGGCACCGCCGTCACCGGCGAGTGATCGCCATGGATCTCTATGTCCTCGCGCGGCCGCTGCTGCGCTTCGTCTCGCCCGAGCGCGCACACACCTGGGCCATCAAGGCCCTGCGCAAGGGGCTGGTGCCGAACTTCTCCGGGCCGGACGATCCGGTGCTGGCGACGAAGGTGTGGGGCATCGATTTCCCCAACCCCATCGGCCTCGCCGCCGGCTTCGACAAGGATGCCGAGGTGGTGGATGCGGTGTTGAAGCTGGGCTTCGGCTTCGTGGAGGCGGGCACGGTCACGCCGCGCCCGCAGCCCGGCAATCCCAAGCCGCGTCTGTTCCGGCTGGAGGAGGATGAGGGCGTCATCAACCGCTTCGGCTTCAATAGCCAGGGGCTGGCGCCGTTCGTCTTCCAGCTCGGCAGGCGCCGCTCCGCCCGCGCGGAGGGCCGCGCAAGTGGCATCGTCGGCGCCAATGTGGGGAAGAACAAGGAGAGCGAGGACGCCATCGAGGATTATGCCGCTGGCGTCTCGGCCACCTGCCGGCTGGCGGATTATATCGTCTGCAACATCTCCTCGCCCAACACGCCGGGCCTGCGCTCGCTGCAGGCGCGCTCGGAAATGTCGGCCCTGCTCACCCAGGTTCTGGCCGTGCGCAACGCCTCCATTCCGGACCCGGCGGGCCGCCCGCCGCTGCTGGTGAAGGTGGCGCCCGACCTCGACGACGCCGCCCTCGCGGACGTGGCAGAGGTCGCGCTCGAGACCGGGGTGGATGGCATCATCATGGGCAACACCACCCTGTCGCGCCCCGCCTCCCTGCGCTCCGGCCACAAGGGGGAGACCGGCGGCCTTTCGGGCAAGCCGCTGATGAGCCTGTCCACGGAGCGTCTCGCGGCCCTGTCGCGGCTGGTGGAGGGGCGCCTGCCCTTGATCGGCGCCGGCGGCGTCGCGTCGGGCGCGGACGCCTATGCGAAGATCCGCGCCGGGGCGAGCCTGGTGCAGCTCTATTCCGCGCTGGTGTTCCACGGCCCGGGCCTGGTGAATCGCGTGAAGGCGGATCTGGCGGCGCGACTCAAGGCGGATGGATTTCGCAGCGTGAGCGATGCGGTGGGCGCAGACGTGCGTTGACGCCTGCGCCGTGCTCCGATTCGGGCGCGGCGCTCGCGTGCGGCCGTCAGGCGCCGGGGGTGCGGCCGGCGCCCTCCTTCGCCGCATCCTTGGCGAGAAGATCGCGAATCTCCTGCAGCAGCAACTCGGAGCGGGTGGGGGCCACCGGTAGCTTTTCCTGCTTGCGGCGCAGGACATTGATGCCGCGCACCAGCAGGAACAGCACCGCGGCCACGATCAGGAAGTTGATGGCGATGGTGATGAAGGCGCCGTAGGCGAGCACCGCACCCTGCTTCTTGGCATCGACCAGATTCTCGGCGGTGACCGATTTCGCCAGCGGCACGAAGTAGTTCGAGAAATCCAGGCCGCCCGTGACGGCGCCGATGACCGGCATGAAGATATCGCCCACCAGCGAGGTGACGATATTGCCGAAGGCCGCACCGATGATCACGCCGACGGCGAGATCAACCACGTTGCCCTTCACGGCAAATTCCTGGAACTCCTTCAAGATTGCCATGCTGTGGCTCCATGGTCTGGCAATGGGAAAAGGGGACGCTGCGCGCCGCGCGCCATCTCACCCGATCGTGTTCGCAGCGGCAAGGTGCCTCAATATACCCCGCCACCTTCCGGCGTGTTGGCGTGCCTCACGCGGGGTCTTTCGACGCCGTGACGCTTTCATGACTTTGAGCGCGCCCTTGCCTATGTTAGGGAGTGCCCGCCGCCGATCTCGAAGGCTCGATTTCGGAGGCGGGCCGCAGGGCCCGGTGGAAACGACCCTCTTGAGGAAAAAGACCCTTCTCAGGGACAATACCCTCTTGGGCAGCAAGGCGATTTATCTCAGAAATGGCGGAACGGCAGACCAGCTTCGGGTATGAGGACCTCCTCGCATGTGGACGTGGCGAGCTGTTCGGGCCGGGCAATGCGCAATTGCCGCTGCCGCCCATGCTCATGTTCGACCGCATTTCTGAGATCTCCGAGACCGGTGGCGAATTCGGCAAGGGCATGGTGCGCGCCGAGCTCGATGTGAACCCGGACCTCTGGTTCTTCGGCTGCCACTTCAAGGGTGACCCGGTGATGCCGGGCTGCCTGGGCCTGGATGCCATGTGGCAGATGGTGGGCTTCTTCCTCGGCTGGCTGGGTTCGCCCGGCCGCGGGCGGGCGCTGGGCCTGGGCGAGCTGAAGTTTTCCGGCCAGGTGCTGCCTTCGGTGAAGAAGGTGGTGTATGGCGTGGACTTCAAGCGCGTGATGCGGTCCAAGCTGGTGCTCGGCATCGCCGACGGCTGGCTGGCCGCCGACGGCAACGTGATCTACCGCGCCCATGATCTCAAGGTCGGCCTGTTCCAGGCCGAGCCGGCGGCCATGGCCGGCGCCTGACAAGGCGCCGCCACGATCCGCCGCCATCATGCCTTCCGCCGACGGGACCTGTGAACGGACCCCGGCGGCAGGGCGAAACCGGAGCATCGGCGAGCCCGCCTGGCCCTTGAGCTCTTCCGCTCGAGGCCGGCCAGGACAGGGGCCGAGGCCCGAACCGTGCGTTCCAATGGGGATTTGACATGCGCCGCGTCGTCGTCACCGGGATGGGCATCGTCTCGTCCATCGGCAACAACACGCAGGAGGTCCTCGCGAGCCTGCGAGAGGCCAAGAGCGGCATCACCTTTGCCGAGGATTATGCCAAGCTCGGCTTTCGCTCCCAGGTGCAGGGCGCGCCGACCCTGAACGCCGAGGAGGTCGTGGACCGCCGGGCCATGCGCTTCCACGGCGGCGGCACCGCCTGGAACCATGTGGCCATGGATCAGGCCATCCGCGATGCGGGGCTGGAGGCCAATGAGGTTTCCAACATCCGCACCGGCATCGTCATGGGCTCGGGCGGCTCGTCCACCAAGACCATCGTCGAGGCGGCCGACATCGCCCGCGAGAAGGGGCCCAAGCGCGTGGGCCCGTTCGCGGTGCCCAAGGCCATGGCTTCCACCGCCTCCGCGACGCTCTCCACCTGGTTCAAGATCAAGGGGCTGAGCTATTCCATCTCGGCCGCCTGCGCGACCACGAACATTTGCATCGGCAATGCCTACGAGCTGATCCAGTACGGCAAGCAGGACATCATTTTTGCCGGCGGCTGCGAGGATCTGCACTGGACCCTGTCCGTGCTGTTCGACGGCATGGGCGCCATGTCGTCCGCCTATAATGACCGCCCGGCCGTGGCCTCCCGTGCCTATGACAAGAATCGCGATGGCTTCGTGATTTCCGGCGGCGCCGGCGTGCTGGTGCTGGAAGAGCTGGAGCATGCCAAGGCGCGCGGCGCCCGTATCTATGCGGAAATCGTCGGCTATGGCGCCACCTCCGACGGCGCCGACATGGTCGCTCCCTCCGGCGAGGGTGCCGAGCGCGCCATGAAGCTCGCCATGAGCACGGTGAAGGCGCCCATCGACTATATCAACCCGCACGCCACCTCGACCCCCATCGGTGATCTCAAGGAGATCGAGGCCATTCGCGCGGTGTTTGGGGACAAGTGCCCGCCCATCTCGGCCACCAAGTCGCTGACGGGCCATTCCCAGGGCGCCACCGGCGTGCACGAGGCCATCTATTCCATCCTGATGATGCAGAACGGCTTCATCTGCGAGAGCGCCAATATCGAGGAAATCGATCCGGCCTTCGCTGACATGCCCATCGTGCGCAAGCGTGTGGACAATGCGAAGCTCGGCCATGTGCTCTCCAACGGCTTCGGCTTCGGCGGCACCAATGCCAGCCTCGTCATCAAGCATCTGGATGCGTGAGGGCGGCTCGTCCGCGTACACGCATTGTAAAGATCGGTCGGAAGAGGTGACGGCGAAAGCGTGGCGCGGCGGGGCCGCGTCTGCTATCGCCGGGTGATGTGCGATTTCGCTGCCGCTTTGCGGTGGTGCCGGGCGCGGGGGCGGACCTGAATATGGGCCTCCGGACCGGTTTCGCGGACAGGTGCGGTCCCCTCGGGACAATGCTCTAAGGGTGGGTGATGCAGGACCTGATGAAAGGCAAGCGCGGGCTCGTGATGGGCGTCGCCAACGACCACTCCATCGCCTGGGGCATCGCCAAGGCGCTGGCGGGGCAGGGGGCGGAGCTCGCCTTCAGCTACCAGGGCGAAGGCATGGCCAAGCGCGTGCGGCCCCTGGCCGAGAGTGTCGGCTCCTCCATCCTGTTGCCGTGCGACGTTGAGGATGTGAAGAGCGTCGATGCGGTGTTCGAGACGCTGAAGGAAAAGTGGGGCACCCTGGATTTCCTGGTGCATGCGGTGGCCTTCTCCGACAAATCGGAGCTGAAGGGGCGCTATGCGGATACCAGCCGCGAGAATTTCTCGCGCACCATGGTCATTTCCTGCTTCTCCTTCACCGAGATCGCCAAGCGCGCTGCAGCGCTGATGCCCCATGGCGGTTCGCTCATCACCCTGACCTATGGCGGGTCCACCCGGGTGATGCCGAACTATAATGTGATGGGCGTGGCCAAGGCGGCCCTTGAAGCCTCCGTGCGCTATCTGGCTGCGGACTATGGTCCGGCTGGCATCCGCGTGAACGCCATCTCCGCAGGCCCGGTGCGCACCCTGGCGGGCGCCGGCATCGCCGACGCGCGGCTGATGTTCAACTATCAGAAGCGCCATGCCCCGCTGCGCCGCACCGTGACCATCGAGGAAGTGGGTGGCTCTGCGCTGTACCTGCTCTCGGACCTGTCCACGGGTGTGACGGGCGAGGTGCACTTCGTCGATTCGGGCTACAACATCATGTCCATGCCCCATCCGGACGTGCTGAAGACCCAGGAGGACGCCGAGGCCAAGCTGGCGGCCGAGGTGCCCGGCAAGGACGCCCCCTCCGACGCCTCCTCCAAAGCCGCGGAATAAGTTCAGCGGACCGCCCGGCGCGGCTGCGGCCGCGCGGGGCCTTGGCCTGCCTCCCCGAGGGGCGAATCTCGGGCGCCCGCCGGTGCCGGGTTCGCACCCGCCCGTTGTATCTTCCCGAAAATCATGATTTGAGACGCCGCTTCCTTCGGACGGGCGGCGCCCCTGTGCGCCATGCCTTCCACCTGGGGCGCGGGGAGAGGTGCAACGGCCTGGCAGGCCGGCGCCCGGGGGGAAGCGGATGCAGGCACTGCTGGTGGCGATCGTCGTCTTCGTCGGCCTCTTCGGCGGCGTGGGCTTGGGCATGTGGGGCGCCCGGCGGCTCCGGGAAGAGCACTTGTCCAAGGGAACCGAGGATGCGGTGAAGCTGGGCGTGGGCATGGTCGCGGCCATGGCGTCCCTCATTCTCGGCCTGATGACCGCATCGGTGAAAGGCAATTTCGACACCACCGAACGCGACATTCAGCGCTTCGCTACCGATCTCATTACCCTTGACGTGGCCCTGCGCACCTATGGCCCTGGCGCCGACGGCGCCCGCGCGGCGCTCGTCGCCTATACCCGGCACGCCATCGCGGAAACCTGGCCGGAGGACGGCGGCGCGAACGCCCTGGTGCAGAGCGAGGCGTCCGAACGGTTGCTGGAGCGGGTGGGGCTGCAGATCCGGGCCCTTGAGCCGCAGACGGAGCGCGCGCGGGAGCTGCGCACGGAATCCCTGGAGGCCTACAAGACGCTCGCCGCCCTGCGCTGGACCGTCGTGGGGGAGGCGGTCGCCTCCGTGCCGCCGGTGTTCATCGGCGTCATCATCGTGTGGCTCACCCTTATTTTCATCAGCTTCGGCCTGTTCGCGCCGGTGAATGCGGTGTCGCTGGCGGCCTTCTTTCTCTGTGCCCTTTCCCTAGCGGGCGCGCTGTTCCTGATCCTGGAAATGAGCAGCCCCTTCGACGGCGTCATTCATGTGGCGAGCCAGCCCATGCGAAACGCGCTGGCGCAGATGGCGCATTGAGGCGCTGCGCCGCGCTCCGCCATGTTGCAGGGCAAGATTGGAATCGCTAAAAACTGGCCGCTCCGCACGAGCCGCCTTGCGTCCCGTGGCCCGATGCGGTTCGGATGTCCCAACACGGCGAAGGCGAGGACAGGAGGTCCCGGATGACCCGCAGAGCCCTCTGGGTGGCGGCGGCGAGCGTGCTCGTCGGCATCATTGTTCTCGGCTTGAAGACGATCGCGTGGTGGGTCACCGGCTCGGTGGCGCTGCTTTCGGATGCGCTGGAAAGCATCATCAACGTCGCGGCCTCACTTGGGGCCTTGGTGGCGCTGCACATTTCCTCGCGCCCGGCGGACGCCAACCACCAGTTCGGCCACTACAAGGCGGAATATCTCTCCGCAGTCGTGGAGGGGGTTCTGGTGACCCTGGCGGCGGTCACCATCCTGCGGGAGGCCTATAACGGCCTCCTGGATCCGCATTTGCCGGACCAGCCCTTCACCGGCATGCTCTTCAACGGCGCGGCGACGGTTCTGAACGCCGTGTGGTGCTGGGTGCTGATGCGGGTGGGCAAGGCCCATCGCTCGCCGGCCTTGATCGCCGATGCCAAGCACCTGCTTTCAGATGTGGTGACCTCCGTCGGGGTGCTGGTGGCCTTCGTCCTGGTGCCCATCACCGGCTGGCCGCAGCTCGATCCGCTCATCGCCGGCCTGGTGGCGCTCAACGTGCTGTGGATGGGCTGGGGCCTGATGCGCGAATCCGTGGCGGGCCTGATGGACGAGGCGGCGCCGCCGGACGTGGTCGCGCGCATTCGCGAGCTGGTCTCCACCCACGCCGAAGGGGCGCTGGAGGTGCATGATCTGCGCACCCGCCATGCCGGGCGCATGACCTTCGTGCAGTTCCACATGGTGGTGCCCGACCGCATGACGGTGGCCGATGCGCATGCCATTTGCGACCGCATCGAGACCGCCTTCGCGGAGGACATGAAGGACGCCATCCTCACCATCCATGTGGAGCCGGAGGCCGAGGCCAAGCACCACGGCGTGGTGGTGGTCTAAGACGGCGCCCGGGCGGCTTCCGGGCGCCCCCGCTCAGGCCCCCTTGGGGCGGAACGCGACCACCACGGCGGGGTCGGTCTCGATCCGCGCCGCGCCGATCAGGTCGAGGCAGTAGGGAATGGCGGGGAACACCGCGCCGAGGCATACGGCGATGGAGGCGGGCTTTCCCGGCAAGTTCACGATCAGCGTCTTGCCCCGCACCCCGGCTTCCTGGCGCGAGAGAATGGCGGTGGGCACCTCATTGAGGGAAATGCGCCGCATCTGCTCGCCGAACCCGGGCAGAGGCTTGTGGATTACCGCGGCCATGGCCTCCGGGGTCAAGTCGCGTGGGGCCGGGCCGGTGCCGCCGGTGGTGCAGATGAGATCGAGCTGTTGCTGGTCGCACATCTCGATCAGCGTATCACGCACGCTCTCGAAGCCATCGGGAATGACGCGATAGTCGACCGTCCAGGACGTGGTGATGGCGTGCCGCAGCCAGGCCTCGATGGCGGGGCCGCTCTTGTCCTCATAGGCGCCCTGGCTGGCGCGGTCCGAAATGGTGACGATGCCGATGCGAGCCATGCGGTTTCCTCGATCTGGGACATGAGGGGGCAGCGCCAGCGGGCGCCCGCCGTTTCGACCATGGCTCTAGGCCGCCCGCCGGAACTGGGCAAGGCATTGCCGGCCCGGCGCGGGTTTCGCTTGCGTCCCTTCCGTGACGGCGTATCTATGCGGATATAGCCTTATTCTGTTGTTCCTTCCGGGCATCTTGCGTTTTTTTCGGACTTCGCCATGTCGGAATTTCTCACCACGCGTGAGCTCGCGACCCTTTTGAGGGTGAAGGAGCGCAAGGTCTACGACCTGGTGGCGGCGGGCTCTCTTCCGTTTCGGAAAGTGACGGGCAAGCTTTTGTTTCCCCGAAAGGAAATCGAGACCTGGCTGGGCGCCGAAACCGAAGGGCGCGAGGCGGAGGAGCCCAGCGGGGCGAGCGCCGCGACGCCGCGTCCCCTGGTGTTTGCCGGCGGGCATGACCCGCTGTTGGAATGGGCGCTTCGCGAATCGCGTTCCGGCATAGCAGCCTTCTTCGACGGCACACTCGATGGCATGGACCGGGCGGCGGCGGGCGGGTGCATCGCCGCCGGATTGCATGTGCCCGATGGGGAGGGCTGGAACGTTTCGGTGGTGGAGGAGCGCTTCGGCCAGGAACCGTGGGTGCTGCTGGAGTGGGGGCGCCGCAGCCGGGGCCTGATCTCGCGCCCGGACCTGCCGCGCGCGCCGGCGAGCCTGAAGGATGCCCGCGGCCTGCGCTTTCAGCAGCGCCAGCCGGAGGCCGGAAGCGAGCTGGTGCTCGATCGCCTGCTGAAAGACGCGAAGATGCGGCGCGCGGACCTGATGATGGTGGATACCGTCGAGCGCTCGGAAACCGATCTCGCCATGGCCATTGCCAGTGGGCGGGCGGACGCGGGGCTGGGCATTGAGGCGGCGGCGCGCCAGTTCAACCTGGATTTCGTGCCGCTGGTGGAAGAGCGGTTCGACCTTCTGGTCTGGCGCAAGGCTTATTTTGATCCGCCGTTCCAGAAGTTCGTGGCCTTCTGCCACACGCCGGCTTTGCAGGCGCGGGCGCAGGCCCTTGGCGGATATGATCTTTCCGGACTAGGGACCGTCCATTTCAACGGCCGCTGATCTCCTTCCGCTGTGCCGCCGAAGTGGGGCCGCCCGGCCGAGGGCAAGGGCGGCCCGGATCCGTGCTCAGTCCACCGCCACGATGACTTCGGACGACTTCACGATGGCCGTGGCTTCGCCGCCCACCACCAGGCCCAGATCGTCCACGGCCTCGTTGGTGATGGAGGCGGTGATCTTGAGGCCGTTCACGTCCAGCACGACGTGGGCTGTGGTGGCGCCCTTCTTGATGTCGACGATCTTGCCGGGGAAAGCGTTGCGGGCGGAAACCTTCATGATGCTCTCCTGAACCTCGAATGAGAAAGAAGCGGAAGGCCCGCCGCCGACGCGGCCCGCAATGCGGCCTGCGGCGCGGGCCCTGGGGTGGCCTCAGGCCACCGCGATGATGACGTCAGAGGATTTCACGATGGCGGTGGCGTCTCCGCCCACCTTGAGGGCGAGCTCGTCCACGGACTCGTTGGTGATGGAAGCGGTGACCTTCAGGCCGTTCACGTCAATCACCACATGGGCTGTGGTGGCGCCCTTCTTGATGTCGACGATCTTGCCGGGAAGGGCGTTGCGCGCGGAAACCTTCATTGTGTCTTCTCCCGATGCTCGCTGGAGCCAAGCGCAGCCAGACGAGAGCGTTTCCCAGCGAAGTGGAACCCCACTCGCGCCAGGGAAACGCATAAAGCCCAAGGGACCGGCGGCTTTAGTGCTGCGATGAAAATGGAAAGAGCCGAGGCGCCGGCCGTGAAATCAGATCGACGCGCCGCCTCAGGCCACGGCGATGATGACATCCGAAGACTTGATGATGGCCGTGGCTTCGCCACCCACCTTGAGGCCCAGGTCTTCCACGGCCTCATTGGTGATGGAGGCGGTGACCTTCATGCCGTTCACATCGATCACCACGTGAGAGGTGGTGGTGCCTTTCTTCAGATCGACGATCTTGCCGGAAAGAGCATTGCGCGCAGAGACCTTCATCTTCGTTCTCCTGTCTTATGCGGAGCAAGATCGCAGGCCCGTAGGGAGAGACCTTGGCGCAGACGATGGATGTCGTCCCTGGAGGGGTTAGCTAGGCGCCCGTCCGCCAAGAAACAAGTTGCGGAAAATACGCTCCTCCCCCCGCCGCGCCGCGAAACCGCGGAAGGCTGGGGGACAATGGCCTCGCGCTGCGAAGCTATGTCGCATGGGGTATAGCTTTGGTCGGTGCCCGTTGGGACGTCGGCGGGGCGGAAATGAAAAGCCCGCGCTCTGGGCGCGGGCTCTCCGGTCTTCGCGCGGGGCGAGCCTATTCTGCCGCCTCCATGGGCGGGACGTCCAGGGCGCGGAAGATGGCGCAGCGCCGGAAGATCTCGATGGACGGAGGCACCTGCTTCTGCGAGCAGAACTTGGACACCAGCTTGGCCAGGCCCTTGATGTCGCGGCCGGAGGTCTCCGGAAACTGCTGCACGAGCTGGTCGATGAGCGGGTCCGAGAGGCCGAGGCCGAACTGTTCCGCCATCACCTTCCAGATCTTGCGCCGGTCGTCAGGGCCCGGGGCGTGATACTTGATGAGGGCGATGCAGCGCGAGACGATGGCCTCGTCGATATCGTCCACCCGGTTGGTGGTGAGGAAGAGAAGGCCGTTGAAATATTCGAGCACGCGCAGGAACACGCCCACCACCGCATTCATGGTGAGGTTGTCCTGCCGGCGCTTGATATAGACATCCGCCTCGTCGATCAGCATCACCGCGCCCCAGCGCTGGGCGCGGGTGAGGGCGTCCTTGAGCTGGCTCTCCATGGTGGCCACATCGAGCCCCAGCTGGCCCGAATGCACCCGGTAGAGCGGGCGCTGGATGATCTCCGAATAGACCTCGGCCGTCAGCGTCTTGCCGACGCCGGGCGGACCCGCGCACAGCACCGTGGTGCCGCCGGACTTGCCCACGACGATGTCGTCCATGAGCGTGTTCATCTCGGCGGTGAGGATGTCGATGAGGTCGGTCTGCTCGGGGGGCAGAACCAGCTTCTGCTTGAGCTCGGGGTGGTATTCGTAAGGCTTGATGTCGTCCACATGCACCCACACGTGGTGGTGCAGTTCCAGGTGGAACATCAGGATGAGCGGGTGCACGGGCATGTCCGTGAAGGCGCCCTTGGGCACGCTGTCCTTGGCCTTCTTCAAGGCCTCGTCCACCGCCATGTCGAAGCAGTTCTGCTTCTCCGCCTTCTTCACCAGCTTGTCGAGGAAGAAGCCGGAGGTTTCCAGGCCCAGCGTTCGCTCGCCCAGCAGCTCCTCGTCATTGACGAGCCGGGTTTCGGAGCCCGAGGAGGACAGCACGATGGTGGACTTGCGGGCCCAGTCGGTGTCACGGCGGTTGGCGGTGGGGTCCTCGGCGAAGATGCCGGTGCCGGTGGCGGAGAATTGCTGGCCATAGCGGCCGCGCCAGTCGAAATAGCGCACCATTTCGCCGTCGAAGGAGGCGAGCAGGGCCGCGTCCTCCAGTAGCCAGCCCTTGGCGGCCAGCGTGCCGGGAATGGTGAGGCCGCGCAGGTCCTTGGAGCGGATCAGCACGTTTTCCATGCTGGTGCGGCCGCGGCTGTTGGCCTTCAGCTCGATGATCACGCGCCCGGCCTCTTCCTCGCCAGCGGGGGTGTAATCGAGCCGGGTGATGAGGTAGGGCTCGGGCTTGCCGCCCGGATTCATGCGGAACAGCCAGCCGCGAATGCAATTGTCCACCAGGAACAGCGCCAGCGCGCCGGCCAGGTCCTCCAGGTCGTCGGGGCCGAATTTCGGCCCATCATACTGGAAGACGCGCACCATGTTGGCGAGCTGCTCGTCCTGGCCGCGAATGGGGGTGCCGCCATTCTGCCGTACCAGATCGTGCAGATGGGCGATTTCGTCGGCCTTCAGCGTGTCGAGGCCGACTTCAACCCGATTGGAGAAGCGCGGCTGGGCGAGCAGGTGGGCCTGATCGGGAAAGGCGTTCACCAGGGATTCGACGACCAGACGTTCGACGACGAGCTTCATCGATCACCTCTTAGTCCCAAGTTCGTCCCAAGCCGCCTGGCGACCCGCGGACAGGAAGCCGCGGGCTGGCGGGGTGGGTCCACGGACAGACACGGCGCGACGCCCTGTCGGGTTTGCGACAAACCCGACACGCGCCCGCCATTCCGGCTGGATGGGTGCATCGCAGCAAGAAGCAGGCCGCTTTTTGATCTGGCTCAAATTGGATCCCCGGCCCTCTGCCCACGCGCATCGAACGCGCGAAGCTGTGAGGGGCGGGGGCGCCTGCCGTGGCGCGAGGGGATTCCCACCGGGCCGCGAGGCGGCTATAGGGATTCCTTACAGCGGGTTCGGCACCTCGTCTGGTGCCGCAAATGAGAGTTGAAAGCACTTTCCCGATTCATTGAACGGCGAAATGCTTTAGAATGGCTGCGGTCCCAAGCTGTCGATCCGGCTGCGGGAGGCTGCGGTACCGCGTTTGACCGTATAATGGTACGGTTGGGGTCGCCTTGCTCCGGCCGTATGCCGTCGTTAGTGAACAAATCGCCGCCCGACCTTAGCGGGTGCGGAGACCTGACGTTGCGTTCATTCATCGCCGCGACCATCGCTTTTGTCCTGACTGTCGCCCTGGCTGTCGCCCTCGTCTCGGTCGGCAGTGGGCCGGCGCGCGCGATGGAGCCCGTTGCGCTGCGGCTCGACGCCAAGGTGACGGACCTTGCCCCCGCCGTGACGCGGGAAACCACGGACAATGGACGCATCCAGATTTCCACCGCCCCGGATTCCGAGGGCGTGGTACGGCGGATCGAGGTGCAGAGCGCCGATGGGCGCCAGCACGCGGAGTGGATCGCCTTCGCGCTCACCAACAATACCGATGAGCAGGTGGACCGCCTCATCGTCGCCCCCCATTACCGCATGGTGGGCTCGGGCCTGTTCTGGCCGGATCTGGGCAATCGACGCATCGTCTCGCTCACGCCCAGCCAGGGCTTCAAGCCCGAGCGGCAGAACTCGCCTGACGCGGACGTTTATCTCGTCACGCTCGATCCCGGCTCCACCGTCACTTTCGTGGCCGAGCTCGGCTCGTCTACCCTGCCGCAGCTCTATCTGTGGGAGCCGGATGCCTACAAGGAGAGGGTGAACGCCTTCACCCTCTACCATGGCATCGTCATCGGCATTGCCGGCCTGCTGGCGCTGTTCCTCACCATCCTGTTCGTGGTGAAGGGCTCGGTGATGTTCCCGGCGGCAGCGGCGCTGGCGTGGGCGGTGCTGGGCTATATCGGCCTCGATTTCGCTTTCTGGTCCAAGGTGTTCGGGCTGTCGCCCCTGGCTGAGCAGTTCTGGCGGGCGGCGGGCGAGGCCTTCCTCACCGCCACCTTGCTGGTGTTCCTGTTCGCCTATCTCAACCTCAATCGCTGGCACGTGCGCTATGTGCACGTGGCCGCCGGCTGGCTCACCTTCCTGGCCGCCCTGGTGGTGGTGGCGCTGCTTGACGCGCCGGTGGCGGCCGGCATCGCGCGCCTGTCGTTGCTGGCGGTGGCGGTGGCCGGGTTCGGCATCGTGCTGTGGCTGTCTCAGCACGGCTATGACCGGGCGGTGCTCATCATCCCCACCTGGTCGCTGCTGCTGGTGTGGGTGCTCATGGCGGGGCTCACGGTGGCCGGCGTCATCAGCAACGATCTCGCCTCGGCGGCCCTGTCGGGTGGCCTGGTGCTGATCGTGATGCTCATCGGCTTCACCGTGATGCAGCACGCCTTCGCCGGCATCGGCGGCATCCAGGGCTCCACCTCCGAGCTGGAGCGCCGCGCGCTGGCGCTGGCCGGCTCCGGTCTCATCGTGTGGGACTGGGACGTGGACACCGACCGGATCTACACCTCGCCAGAGGCGGAGGAGGCCCTGGGCCTGAAGCGCCATTCGCTGGAAACCGAGGCCGCCGGCTGGCTGGAGGTGCTGCACCCCGCCGACCGCGACCGCTTCCGCGCCACCCTCGACGGCATCATCGACCAGCGCCGCGGCCGCATCGACCAGGACTTCCGCCTGAAGGCCATTGATGGCCACTACCTCACCTTCAACCTGAAGGCCCGCCCCGTGGTGGGCGCCGATGGCGAGGTGGTGCGCTGCGTGGGCACCCTGTTCGACGTGACCGGCGAGCGCATCGCCGCCGAGCGCCTGCTGCACGACGCGGTGCGCGACAACCTCACCGGCCTGCCCAATCGCGAGCTGTTCCTCGACCGGCTGGAGCAGGCCCTCGTCCTCGCTCGGCTGGATCCGAAGGTAAAGCCGACGGTGATGGTGATCGACCTGGACCGTTTCAAGCAGGTGAACGTGCAGGTGGGGATGGCGGTGGCCGATTCCATCCTGCTCACGGTCTCCCGCCGCCTGATGCGCCTGCTGCGCCCCCAGGACACGCTGGCCCGCATCTCGGGCGACCAGTTCGGCCTGATCCTGATGTCGGAGCGCGACCCCGAGCGCATCACCACCTTCGCCGACACCCTGCGCCGCTCTTTGCGCGCGCCCATCACCTTCGCCGACAGGGAGATGTTCGTCACCGCCTCCATCGGCCTCGTGCTGTCCGGCCCGGAAGTGGGCAAGCGCGATGAGGTGATGAAGGATGCCGAGCTCGCCATGTATTACGGCAAGCGCATCGGCGGCGACCGCATCGAGGTGTTCCGCCCCGCCATGCGCCAGCAGAAGATCGATCGCGTGGTGCTGGAGGCCGAGCTGGCCGAGGCGCTGAACAATGGCGAGATCTTCGTGCGCTATCAGCCCATCGTGCGGCTTGGTGACCGCGCCATTGGCGGCTTCGAGGCCTATATGCGCTGGAATCATCCGCGCCTGGGCGAGCTCTCCGCCTCTGAATTCCTGCCGCTGGCGGAGGAAACCGGGCTCATCCTCGATCTCGGCCTCTATGTGCTGGAAAAGGCGGCGGGACAGCTGGCCATCTGGCAGCGCATGCTGCGGGTGGACCCGCCGCTGTTTGTGCATGTGAACGTCTCCTCGCGCCAGCTGCTGCGGCATGATCTGGTGCAGGACCTGAAGTCGGTCCTCACCCGCAACCATGTGGCGCCGGGCTCGCTGAAGCTGGAAATCACCGAGACGCTGGTGATGGAAAATCCGGAATATGCCGCGGTCCTGCTGGGCCGCATGCGGGAGCTGGGCGCCGGCCTGGTGCTGGACGATTTCGGCACCGGCTATTCCTCGCTCTCCTATCTCCAGCGCTTCCCGTTCGACACCATCAAGATCGACCAGCATTTCGTGCGCGACACCGCCAAGGGCCCGGCCCGGGCGGCGCGGCCCATCATCGTCAACTCGCTGGTGGAGCTGGCGCACGAGCTGGGCATGGACGTGATCGCGGAAGGCCTGGAGCGCGAGAACGAAGCGGTCCAGATGTCCCAATATGGCTGCGAATATGCTCAGGGCGTCGTGTTCGGTGAGCCGCTGACCGCCGAGGACTGCCGCACCCTCATCGAGCCCGCCCCGGCGGATACGAAGAAGAAGCGCGCCGCTGCCGAGTGACGCGCCGGTCAGGTCCACGCGGCGCTTCCTCTATTCAGTCACGCCTTGAAGGGCTGGCGGCATCGAAGGCGTGCCCGGATGGGGTGGGCCGCGGCAGGCGCTGTGCGCGTGGACCTGGGCGCGGTCTTCGCTGACGTCATTCGCAGCCTGATCTGGTTCGGAAGCGCTGGCCATTCGCACCGCCGGCACAGGCCCCCGCCAGCACTGGCCGTCCGCCGGTATGGGCGCCGGTGTTCCCGTCGGTGTTCCAGTCGGTGCTCGATGCGCGCGGCGGCCAGCTGCCGGGCGCGTGGAGTTCTCGTGCGGGCAGTTCGCGCAAGACTGCTGCCCCGGGGCGACTTTCCGAATTTGAGAGCAGTGGGGCCGCAGCTGAAAACGTCGGCTGCGCGTAATCCCCTCCGGGTCGCCTGCCGGGGCAGGATCAGCGGCTTCGGAGCCCATAGACGCGGGCCGAACAGGCGAGCACCGCAACGGCCAAGACCCCGAGGACCCAGTCTCAGGCGGGATCTCGACGGAGCGAGAACGAACGCCGCGGCCTTACGCTGCTGCTCGCTGCCTCAGGCGTGGCCGGCGTCGCTGGAGAGCATGCCGGGGTCGATGCCCAGCTTCTTCAGGGCAGCGTCGTAGCGGGTTTCCAGGCTGCGTCTGAAGATCAGGTCCGGGTCGGCGGGGCAGTTCAGCCAGCCATTGGCCTGGATCTCCGCTTCCAGCTGACCGGGCGCCCAGCCGGCATAGCCCAGCGCCAGCACCGCATTATGCGGACCGGTGCCGCCGGCAATGGCCTTCAGAATGTCCAGCGTCGCCGTCAGGCAGATGCCGTCATCGATGGGCAGCGTGGAATTCTCAATGAAATAATCGGCCGAATGCAGCACGAAGCCGCGGCCGGTCTCCACCGGCCCGCCTTTCAGCACCTTGATGGCGCCGGCACTTTCGGGCAGCAGGATGCGCTGGGTTGCGGGCACCACGTCCAGCTGCACCAGCAGCTCACCGAAATCGATGTGGTTCGCGGGCTGGTTCACCACGATGCCCATGGCCCCTTCCGAGGAGTGGGCGCAGACATAGACAAGGGTGCGCGCGAACTGCTCGTCGCGCATGGTGGGCATGGCGATCAGCATCTGCCCGTCGAGGAAGCGCGCGCCGCCTTCCCGGGCGTTCGGGGTATCAGTCGCGTTCATGCTGCAAGCGTACCGCGCATCGGGTGTTTTGGGAATGAGCGGATGTGGACAGGGCATCACGTGCTCTTGTCCCCCGGCCGCAGGCGATGGTGCGCCGCGTCTGCTCACAGCCTTGTGCATGCGGGGGGCTTTGCCCCGGGGGCGCGAGAGGCTACCGCCAGCATATGACAAGCATCGCATCTGGCCGCGCGGCGCACGCCGGCTCCGATCCCGCCGTGTCCGCCGACCATAAGATCGCCGTGTGGGCGGGGAGGCTGGCTGTGCTCGCGGCCGTGTTGGCGTTCTGGACCAGCGCGCGGGCGGCGGAAACCGATGCGGTGAGCCTGCCTGGTGCGGAGGTGCGCCTGCTCTCGGCCGGCGGCAGCGGGGCGACGCGCGAGGCGGGCATCGAAATCCGCCTGCAGCCCCACTACAAGACCTATTGGCGCTATCCCGGCGACAGCGGCGTGCCGCCCCTGATCTCCTTCGAGGGCTCGCAGAACGTGGCTGATGTGAAGGTCGGCTGGCCGGCGCCGCGCCGCTTTTCCGATGGCAGCGACGGCTTTTCCATCGGCTACAAATCGAGCGTGCTGTTTCCGCTCACGGTGACGCTGAAGGATCCGGCGCAGCCGGCGCGGCTCGACATGGTGATGGACTTCGCCGTGTGTGAGAAGCTGTGCATGCCGGCCAATGCCCGCCTTGCCCTGGAGCTGGAAACGACGCCCGACCCGGCGGTGGCGAAGCGCATCGCCAGCGCTCGCGCCAAGGTGCCCGAGCCGGCGGAACTGGGGGCGCCGGGCGCCCCCTCCATCCTCTCCGTGCGATTGGATGAGGGTGCGACGCCGCCCCAGCTGGTGGTGGAAGCGCGGGTGGGCACGCCCATGGCCGACCTGTTCGTGGAAGGCCCCGATGCCCATTGGGCCCTGCCGCTGCCGCAAAAGACGGCCCTGCCTGATGGCCTGGCCCGCTTCACCCTGCCGCTGGAAGGCGTGCCAGCCGGAGCGGATCCCCGCGCGGCCCGGCTCACCTTCACGCTGTCCGACACGCCGCGTTCCATCACCACCCAGGCGGTGGCGCAGCCTTAATCGGGGCCCTTTCCTCCTCCGGAAAACTACGTATTGTCCGCGAGCGGCCGTTCCCGGCCGTTTTCTCGTGGAGAGTGCCATGTCCATCTCGGTTGGCGAAAGCCTGCCCTCCGCCACCTTCCGTGTGATGACCGCCGATGGTCCGGTGCAGAAGAGCACGGACGAGGTGTTCAAGGGCAAGCGGGTGGTGCTGTTCGCGGTGCCGGGCGCCTTCACGCCCACCTGCCACCGCAACCATCTCCCAGGCTTCGTGGCCAATGCCGATGCCATCAAGGCCAAAGGCATCGACACCATCGCCGTGGTGGCGGTGAATGATCCGTTCGTGATGGGGGCTTGGGAGAATGCCTCCGGCGCCGCCGGCAAGATCCTGTTCCTGGCGGATGCCGACGCGAGCTTCTCCAAAGCCCTGGGTCTCACCTTCGATGGTTCGGCCGCTGGCCTCGGCGTTCGGTCCCAGCGCTATTCCATGGTGGTGGAAGACGGCGTGGTGAAGGTGCTCAATGTCGAGGATTCGCCCGGCAAGGCTGACGTTTCCGGCGCCACTGCCCTGCTCGGCCAGCTCTGAGCCGGCGGGCGAGCGCCCGCGTCTGCGCGCGAGCGGACGCCGCCCTGGCGGCGTCCGGCCTTCGCCTCAGGCGATGATGTCGGGGAAGAGCTGATCCTCGATATGGGTGATGCGGTCCTTGAGCTGGAGCTTGCGCTTCTTCAGCCGCTGCACCTGGAGCACGTCGGAGCCCGAAACCACGGTCAGGGCTTCTATGGCGACATCGAGATCCCGATGCTCCTGCCTCAGACGCTCCAGAAGGATCTTCAGATCCCGTTCCTCGTCAATGGTCATGCACCCATCCGTCGCAACCCGCGCCCGGCCCGGTCACCCGCGGGCGACACCCCCGAAAGGGTGATGCCGTCAGGCAGGGCGGCCGATCCGCATCCCCCAAAGGACGGGTCGGTGCCCATTGGCGACGATTGCCCGCCGCGCCGGCCGGGGCTTCCCCCGCTGCGCCCCCGAAAGGACGTTCCCCACATGGCGGCGGAGCGCCGCCATGCCCTCGATCACATCTTCGACAGAACGGGTCCCGCACCCGGTGCCCGCCGCGCGCCGCGAGCGCGCCAAACGACTATGGCATGGGCTTTTCGCACTGCAAGACATCTTCCGACGCAAAGAGCAAGAAAGGTGGTCGACTTCACGTCAGCTCCATGACACACTCAAAAGCGTGATGCAGACAGGGAGTGGCTCAGTATGTCCATCCAGTCGCACCTTCAGGAGTTGAAGCGTCGCCACGCGGCTCTCGATCAGGAGATCGCCCGCGAGCTTGCCTCCCCCGCCAAGGACTCGGTCCGGGTTGCGGAACTCAAGCGCAGAAAGCTTGTCCTCAAGGACGAAATGAATCGCCTCGGCGAATCGTCCACAATCCATTGATGATCAACCGGTGATGTCACCGACGTGGGGCCTTGCTCTGCGGCGGCGGATGGACCGCGGTTAAGGCCGAAGGCACGCGCCTGCGGGCGGGCCCCGGGCGATGTCGTGTGCGCGGTGCCGGAAGCGGCGTCGCTCGGACGGCACCGGGCCCTCTCGGGCGCAGGCGGAGCGCATCCCCTTTGCGTTCCGCCGCCGGTGGCTTAAATCGGGCGTCATGGCCCCACCGCTGATCCTGCTCCAAGACATCCATCTGCGCTTCGGCGCCACCCCTCTCCTCGACGGGGCGGACTTGTCCGTCTCCGCCGGTGATCGAGTCTGCTTGGTCGGCCGCAACGGCTCGGGCAAGTCGACGCTGCTCAAGGTGGCGGCGGGATTGATCGCGCCCGATGACGGGACGCGCTTCTTCCAGCCCGGCGCAACCGTGCGCTATCTGCCGCAGGAGCCGGACTTCACCGGCTATGCGACCACGCTTGCCTATGTCGAGGCCGGCCTCGGCCCCGGCGACGACGCCTACCGTGCCCAATATCTCCTGGAACAGCTGGGTTTGACCGGCCAGGAGGACCCCGCCCATCTCTCTGGCGGGGAGGCGCGGCGGGCGGCGCTCGCGCGCGTCATCGCCCCCGAGCCGGACGTGCTGCTGCTGGACGAGCCCACCAACCATCTCGATCTGCCCGCCATCGAGTGGCTGGAAACCGAGCTTAGGTCGCTGAAATCCGCCATCGTGCTCATCAGCCATGACCGGCGCTTCCTGGAAAACCTGTCCCGCGTCACGGTCTGGCTCGATCGCGGCGAGACACGGCGGCTGGAGCAGGGCTTTTCCGGCTTCGAGGCTTGGCGCGACGGCGTGCTGGAGCAGGAAGAGACGGAGCGCCACAAGCTCGACCGCAAGATTGTCGCGGAGCTGGACTGGCTGCGCTACGGCGTCACCGCGCGGCGCAAGCGGAACGTGCGGCGCCTGGGCCTCCTGCATTCCATGCGCAAGGAGCGGCGTGAGGAACGCCGCGCCCAGGGTAATGTGAAGCTCCAGGTCAGCGAGGGCGAGACCTCCGGCAAGCTGGTCATCGAGGCCAAGGCCATCTCCAAGGCCTATGGCGAGCAGGAGGTGGTGAAGGAGTTTTCCACCCGCATCCAGCGCGGCGACCGCATCGGCATCGTCGGGCCGAACGGGGCGGGCAAGACCACGCTCATCAAGCTGCTGACAGGCGAGATCGCGCCTGATTCGGGCACGGTGAAGCTGGGCACCAACCTGGAAATCGCCTCCCTCGACCAGAAGCGTTCGGCGCTCGCCCCCACCACGACCCTGCGCGACGCCCTCACCGGCGGCGGCTCCGACACGGTGATGGTGGGCGGTACGCCCAAGCACGTCATGGGCTATCTGAAGGACTTCCTCTTCACGCCCGAGCAGGCCAATACGCCGCTTTCCGTGCTTTCGGGCGGCGAGCGGGGTCGGCTGATGCTGGCGCGGGCCCTGGCCTTGCCCTCCAACCTGCTGGTGCTGGACGAGCCCACCAACGACCTCGACCTGGAAACCCTCGATCTGCTTCAGGAAATGGTGGCCGACTATCCCGGCACCGTGATCCTGGTGAGCCATGATCGTGACTTTCTGGACCGCACGGTGACCAGCGTCATCATGGCCGAGGGCCACGGCCTGTTCCGCGAATATGCGGGCGGCTATTCGGACATGCTCACCCAGCGCGGGCGGGGCGTGGAGGCCAAGGCGAAGGCACCCGCCGGCACCGCCGCGAGCGCGCCGAAGGAGGCGGCAAAGGAGGCGGCCCCGAAGGAAAAAGCGAAAAAGCGCCTCTCCTTCCACGAGCAGCACGCCTTGAAGACGCTGCCTGACACCATGGACAAGCTGCGCGCGCAGATCGCCAAGCTCGCCACGACCATGGCCGATCCCAGTCTTTACGCCCGCGACCCGGCCACCTTCGAGAAAACCTCCGCCGCCCTCGCCAAGGCCCAGGCCGAGCTGGATGCGGCGGAAGAGGAATGGCTGCGGCTGGAGATCCTCAAGGAAGAACTGGAAGGCTGAGCCGGCCCCCTTCGGTCCGCAAGGCCCCCGCCGCGCGTCCCCAATTCGTGTGCCTTCTCCCGCTTGCGGGGGAGGGCGGGAAGCGGGGAGAGGCGTGGTGGCCAGATTCGTCGGCGCCCTCAGGCCTGTCGCCATTCAATGCGCGTGGCGCGGCTTCCTCTCCGGTTTTCGGGGAGGGTTGGGGGGCAAAACGGCGGGAAAGTGCCCCCCGGCGGCACGGCGAATGGCACCGCCTCGAAAGTCCCAAAAGTCTTGCATCTCAAATCTTTGCACCGCTGAGGCGGTCACGGTCCAAGCGGTCCTGTCCCCTCCATCCCTCTTCCTCGCAAGCGGGAGAGGGAACGCGCCGTCGGCAAACCGCTGTTCTTGAACGTTGATCGGACCTGGAGGGCCGTCATCCGCTCAAAAGCGGCATTTCGGGCTTCAACGCGCCGGCCCTCACCCGCGTGGGAGAGGGGGCGAGGGATGCCGTGCCTGGTCGCGCGCACCGCGGGGGCGCCTCTCGTCGTCCCCGCGCTTTGACCGCCTCTCACGTTTTTTGGAAACGCTGAAGCGGTCTATCCTTTCGTTCGCATGCGTTTCCTTCGTGCGAACCGGTGCCCACTTCCCTCGGCAACGCTCAGCCGACGGTGAGCACGATCTTGCCGATATGCGCGCTGGAATCCATGCGGGCGTGGGCGGCTGCGGCGTCCTTCAGGGGGAAGGCCTGGTCCATCACCGGGCGCACGGTTCCCGCCGTCACCAGTGGCCACACCTTCTCCACCACGGCCGCGGACAGCGCCGCCTTTTCCGAGAGCGGGCGCGAGCGCAGGGTGGAGCCGGTGTGGGTGAGGCGCTTCAGCATCACGCGCATGAAGTCCACCTCGGCCTTGGACCCCTTCTGGAAGGCGATCTGCACGATGCGCCCGTCGACGGCGGCGGCCTCGTAATTCTTCTGGATGTAGGGGCCGCCGATGATATCGAGAATCACGTTGGCGCCCTTGCCGGCGGTGGCGCTCTTCACCTCGGGCACGAAGTCCTTGGTGTTGTAGTTCACCGCCACGTCGGCGCCCAGCTTCAGGCAGGCGTCGCATTTCTCGTCGGAGCCCGCGGTCACGATCACCCGCGCGCCGAAGGCCTTGGCGAGCTGGATGGCGGTGGTGCCTATGCCGCTGCTGCCGCCATGCACCAGCAGCCACTCGCCGGCCTTAAGCCCGCCGCGCTCGAACACATTGCTCCACACGGTGAAGACCGTTTCGGGCAGGGCCGCGGCCTCGGGGGCGGAAAGGCCGGTGGGGATGGGCAGGCAGGTGGCTTCCGGCGCCGTGCAATATTCCGCATAGCCGCCGCCCGAGACGAGGGCGCACAGGCGATCGCCGATCTTGAAGTGGCTCGCGCCTTCGCCCAGCGCCACCACCGTGCCGGCAATCTCCAGGCCGGGAATGTCGGAGGCGCCGGCCGGCGGCGGATAAAGGCCGCGGCGCTGCATCACGTCGGGCCGGTTCACGCCGGCCGCCTCCACCTTCAGCAGCACCTCGCCGGGGGACGGCCGGGGAACCGGGCGCTGCTCCGGCACCAGAACTTCGGGGCCGCCGGGCTTGGAAATGGCGATGGCGGTCATGGTGGCGGGCACGGCCGGCTCTGTCATGGCAAGGCTCCCAAAGGCTCAGGTGGCGCTTTGTAGCCCCGCCGCCGACGGACGCAAAGCACTGCCCCTTCAGCAGCCCCCTTCATGGCGGAAGGAGGGCCCGCTAACATGCGGAGGAGCAGCGAGAGGAGGATGAGCATGGACGAGGAACGGCCGGCGCCACCGTCCGATCCCTTGGTGGGTGTGGATGTGTCGCGCCTCTCGGTGGATGAGATCAGGGAGCGCATCGAGGCGCTCAAAGGCGAGATTGTGCGCCTGGAAGCCGCCCTCGCGAAGAAGGAGGCCTCCCGTGCCGCCGCGGACGCCGCCTTCAAGTTCTAGCGCGGGAGGCGCGGCGAATCGTTTGCCGCCCGTAGATTGAGGCAACTGGACGTGGGCCGTGCCTGCCACGGGATCGTTAACTTCGCGTTAACCCTGCGGTGTGAAACTGCGTCTGTCCGGTGCATGGAGCTTTAGCCCCGGACTTCTGGCAACTCTCCCTGTCAGACTCACGAGCCGCCGCAAGGCGGCTCCTCTTTCGAAGGGCTCCTTTCGCCCCTCTCGTGCCCGGTTTCCCCATGGGGCGCGCCTTTAGCGGCCTTTACCTTTTGCGCGCGGCGGCGTCATGTGGCGCCGCGCGAAGGCGGATGGCGGAGAGGTGGCGGCGCGTGGGACAAAACGCGGGAACGGTGTCGGCGGCTCTGGAGCCGGTGTTCGCGGGCGGCATGGCGCTGCTGGCCGAGGCGCGCGCGCGTCTCGCCGATGACCGCGTCACCGTTGGGCTCGATGGGGCCGGACGTGGCGGCCTCTCCGTTCTCCTGCTGGATCTGTCCACCGCATTGATGCTGCTGCGCGCCGTGGCCGAAGGTGACATGGCGCCGACGCCTGCGTGCGATGAAGCCGAGCGGCTGCATCTGCCGGAGCAGGTGGCGCAAGTGCTTACGCCGGCCTTGCGCGGTGCACGGGCTCCCGCCCTTCAAGTGGTGCTGCTTCAGGTTTCCGGCCTCGCCGCCCAGGTGCTGGCGCTTTTGGACACGCTGGCCTTCGAGACCACCGAGCTGCCCGCAGGGCTGGATGCGGTGGGGCCATGGTCCCTCAATGGCGAGACGGACCTTGAGGAGCCATCGGCTCCAGCGCGTCCCCGGCTGCGCCTGGTGACCCCTGAGAACGACGCTTAGGGCGCTTTCAAGCAAAGCAGACGCCAAGCAAAGCAGACGCCGGATTTCCGAAGGACCGCGCGTAAAAAACCGCGAGGATCGACCTTCAGCATCAGCGATGGCCTCCTGGCCGGGCACCGGGAGGCATCTTGCGCGGGGGCCGCCTCTCTCGCCCGCAGGGGAGGGCGCCGGCGTTCGGAATGCGGGCTCAGGGCGTTTCCGAGCGAAGGGGAAAGCGGTTCGCGTGAAAGAGCTGCGCAAAAACAAAAGGATAGGTTGCTTTAGCGCTTCCATGAGAAGCTGAAGCGATACGGCGGCGATGTGAGGCAACGGCTCGGAAATCTGCGGCGGCCTGCCTTTCGAACTCCGCAGCCATCGAGGCGGTCATAGCCCCTGGTCAGCTGTCGGGAGTGAGGCTCCAGCCTCCGCTTGCCTCCTGAATATCGGTTGATTCCAGAGCCTTTCCGCTTTCCCGCGACACGGCGGAAGGTGCAAAAGCCCGTGGGAGCCGCGCTCCGGCCCGCCCCTGAGCCCCCCTTGGGGGCGGAAAAGCTACGCCATCAGCTGTTGCCCCCACAGCGCCTGGCATCATCGCGGCGACTGGCTCAGATCGCGCGCACCGCAGGGGCGCTCAAAAGCAAAAAGCCGCGTGGGCATCCGTGGGATGCACGCGGCTTGTCGTCGGTTCCGAAAACGCCCCTTGCGGAGGCAAGGCCCGCGAGAGCGGGCCTTTGGCCGGATCGTTGCGCTTCCTGGCGCCCTTTGGTGTTTCACACCTGCGTGAGGGAAGCTGCGGCGCGGGCGCGCAGCTCTCCCAAAGGCACGGGCGCGGTCGGGGCTCAGCCCTTGAGCAGCGCGCCGAACTTGTTCTTGAAGCGGGACACGCGGCCGCCGCGGTCCATCAGCTGCTGGGTGCCGCCGGTCCAGGCCGGATGGGTACGCGGATCGATGTCGAGCTGGAGGGTGTCACCGTCCTTGCCGTAGGTCGACCGGGTCGTGTACTCGCTGCCGTCCGTCATCACCACCTTGATGAAGTGGTAGTCGGGATGGATATCGCTCTTCATTGTCTCAATCCTTTTGGCCTCGCCGGGCTCACGGGACGATCCCGTAAATTCCCGACGCGCTCAAATTCGTTTCCTGCCGGAAGTGGCGGGTCTATAGCTGAGAGCCACCTTTGACACAAGCCGACCTTGCCCCCGAACCCGCCGCCCAACCTGCATTTGAAGAGAATGCGCGGCCCAAGCGACGCTCCCTCGGCCCCCTGAAGGGATTGTGGCCCCATCTCGTGCGCTATCGCGGGCGATTGCTCGCGGCGCTCGGCGCGATCCTGATTGCCGCCCTCGCGACCCTGGCGCTGCCGCTCGCCGTGCGGCGGATGATCGATTTCGGCTTTGCCGCCGACCAGGCGGGGCTGGTGGATCGCTATTTCGAGGTGCTGGTGGCGGTGGTGGCCGTGCTCGCCGCTGCGTCCGCCGCCCGCTACTACCTCGTCACCACCTTGGGCGAGCGGGTGGTGTCGGACTTGCGCACGGCGGTGTTCGCCCGCCTCGTGACCCTGGACGGCGCTTTTTATGATACCGCCCGTTCCGGCGAGCTGACCTCGCGGCTGACGGCCGACACCACGCAGATCAAGGCGGCGGTGGGTGCCTCGGCCTCCACCGCTTTGCGCAATCTCGTGCTGTGCCTCGGCTCCATCATCATGATGGTGGTGACGAGCGCCCATCTCTCCGGCCTCGTGCTCATCGCCATTCCCATCATCGTGCTGCCGCTGGTGGCGGCGGGTCGCAAGGTGCGCAGCCGCTCGCGCGCCGCCCAGGACACCCTGGCGGATGCTTCCGCCTATGCGGCCGAGGCTTTGGGCGCCATGCGCTCGCTCCAGGCTTCCACCGCCGAGGGCGCGGCCCTGGCGCGCTTTGGCGGGGCGGTGGAACGGGCCTTCGGAGCGGCGCAGGAGGCAAGCCGGGCGCGGGCCATTCTCACTGCCATCGGCATCTTCCTGGTGTTCGCCTCCATCGTGGTGGTGCTGTGGGTGGGCGCCCAGTCGGTGCTCAACGGCACCATGAGCGCCGGCGCCCTCAGCCAATTCGTCCTTTATGCGGTGCTGGCGGCGTCGTCTTTGGGCGATCTCTCCCAGACCTGGGGCGAGGCGTCCGCCGCCGCCGGCGCCGCCGAGCGCATCGCCGAGCTCCTGAAGGTGCAGCCGCAGGTGAAG
The DNA here is from genome assembly GCF_021401125.1 of Xanthobacter sp. NM-59. GTDB lineage: Bacteria > Pseudomonadota > Alphaproteobacteria > Rhizobiales > Xanthobacteraceae > Xanthobacter. The sequence goes on along the minus strand of NZ_JACBFQ010000003.1, from coordinate 2,114 downwards.
GCGCCGGCGAAGCCCACGGCGCTGCCGGCGCGCATCGCGGGGGCCATCCGGTTCGAGGAGGTGAGTTTCGCCTATCCCAGCCGGCCTGATGCCAATGCGCTGCACAATATCGCGTTCGAGATCCGCCCCGGCGAGCGGGTGGCGCTGGTGGGCCCCTCGGGGGCGGGCAAGAGCACGGTATTCCAGCTGCTGGAGCGCTTCTACGATCCGCAGGCGGGCCGCATCACCTTCGACGGTATCGACATTCACGCCTGCGATCCGGTGGCGGTGCGCCACCAAATGGCGCTGGTGCCGCAGGAGGTGGCCATTTTCGCGGACACGGTGCGCGGCAATATCCGCCTCGGCCGACCCGATGCCACCGACGCGGAGGTGGAAGCCGCCGGCCGCGCGGCCCTGGTGGACGAGTTCGTGGCGCGCCTGCCGCAGGGCTGGGACACACAGGTGGGCGAGCGGGGCGTCACCCTTTCGGGCGGCCAGCGCCAGCGCATCGTGATCGCCCGTGCCATCCTGCGCGCGGCGCCCATATTGCTGCTGGACGAGGCCACCAGCGCCCTTGATGCGGAGAGCGAGACCCTGGTGCAGACCGCCCTGGAGCGCTCCATGGAGGGGCGCACCACTCTGGTGATCGCCCACCGCCTCGCCACTGTCCTGTCCGCCGACCGCATCTTGGTGATGGAGGCAGGCCGCGTCGTGGACGAGGGCAGCCATGCCGAGCTGGTGGCCAAAGGCGGGCTTTATGCGCGCCTCGCCGCTCTGCAGTTCAACGCGGCAGGGTAGGGCGGGCCGCCGGGGTGTGCTCCTGAAGCCTGCGGCACGCGAGTGGAAGTCGTCGGCATTCATGGGCTGTTGCTCAAGCCCGCGCCGCGCTGTGGTGAACCCAGCGGGCGCCGGCCTGCAACGGGGCCGCAGGCAGCATGCGCCCCGTTATCGCCGAGGCCGGGGCCGTTCGCCATTCAGCGTCCCTGTCGCCGCGCCCTTTCCCGCCGGCCGGGAAGGGGCTGGGGCAAAACGTTGGGCGTGGGGACCCGGCGGCGAGGCGAAGGCCCTGGGAACAGCCTCCACGCCTTGGATGCCTGTCGTTCCCCGCCGGGACTGCCCCCATACTCCGGGCGGAAGAGGGCTGGGGATCGGGCGGGACCGGCCCTGCGGTAGAAGGGATTGGTGTTCGAGACCTTTCGGCTCATCGCCGCGCGGCCCCCGCGCCGCTCGGTCCCGCTCCCCACATTTTGCCCCACAAGAACGGGAGAGGGAGCGTCATGAACGACACGTTGCTGGCTGCGCAGAAGTGCATGCCGCGTGGGCTGAATGTTGGTGGGGCCTAGCACTACTTTGGCAGATTAACGGATTGATAACGTTGAGGTGTTGAGGTTTGCGCCCGGATGGGAGCGCAGGCCATGGCGATCTGGGATGAGGCGCTGGGGGAGTTTCTGAAGCCCTTCGTGGCCCTGCTGGGGCACAAGAAGCGGCGGCAGATGTGTCCGCTCTATGTGGCGGGGCTGATTGGTCCGGGCGAGCGCAAGAGCATGCAGCCCATGGCCGAGCGGCTCGAGCCGACACGGTATGACCGCTTCCACCACTTCATCTCGGATGGTCTATGGGACGAGGCCCCCTTGAAGCGGAACTCGCCCGCGCCGCCGACCGCCTCGTGGGGGACCCGATGCCATCCTCGTCATCGACGACACGAGCCTGCCCAAGAAGGGCAGCCATTCGGTTGGCGTGGCGCCGCAATACGCCTCCATGCTGGGCAAGCGCGCCAACTGCCAGACTTTGGTCTCCGTCACACTCGCGAGGGACGAGGTGCCCGTGGCCGTGGGCCTGCGCCTGTTCCTGCCTCAGACCTGGACCGATGATGTCGAACGCATGGTCACCGCCGGTGTACCAGAGCGGTTCCAGGCACCGCGCTCCAAGCCTGAGATCGCCCTTGATGAGATCGATCGCGTCAGGGCGCTGGGCGTGCGTTTCGGACTGGTCCTGGCCGATGCCGGCTACGGCATGTCCGCCTCCTTCCGCCAAGGCCTGAGCACACGCGGCCTCACCTGGGCCGTGGGCATCCCGAAGCACCAAAAGGTCTATCCGGCCGATGTTGCGCTCATCTTCCCCGTTGCCGGGCGCGG
>NZ_JACBFQ010000036.1 GCF_021401125.1 Xanthobacter sp. NM-59 | reverse complement strand
CTCCATCATTAATTCACACCGGTGTGAATTAATGATGGAGTTGGCGCCCTTCCCCGAACGCGTCAATTTTATATACTATTGACGTTGCTATTTATATTTGACGTTGCTTAATTATATTAATTACAGTTGTTATTACTTGTGAATGTTCTTGATTATTCTATTCTATTACGTCGCATATATTTGACGCCTACTCTTTCGCGCCCCGGCTCGTCGGCCGCCCCTGGCTGCCCATCTCGTCGTCAAATATATTCTTATGAATACTGAATTTCGTCACCGAAGCGACTGTATATCGTCAATTATATTTGATTGGATACATTGCGCAGTCTTTATGCCGCCGAAAGGTCATGAGGCCTCGCGCTCTGACACAGCGTCAATTTTATTCCTGATGGATCGTATATTTTATTGACGCATGAGCGCGTCGCATCGTATATTTTATATACGCCGCCATCGCGGTCACGGAGCCCAATGATGCTCGTTGCCCCATGCCAAGCCGACCACGGCGCCACCTTCGTCCTCTGCGACGAAAACGGCGCCATCCTCCTGCGCACCCTCGGCAACACCCCTGAGGACAAGGCCCACGCCG
>NZ_JACBFQ010000035.1 GCF_021401125.1 Xanthobacter sp. NM-59 | reverse complement strand
CCGCGCCCGGCAACGGGGAAGATGAGCGCAACATCGGCCGGATAGACCTTTTGGTGCTTCGGGATGCCCACGGCCCAGGTGAGGCCGCGTGTGCTCAGGCCTTGGCGGAAGGAGGCGGACAGGCCGTAGCCGGCATCGGCCAGGAACAGTCCGAAACGCACGCCCAGCGCCCTGACGCGATCGATCTCATCAAGGGCGATCTCAGACTTGGAGCGCGGTGCCCGGAACCGCTCTGGTACACCGGCGGTGACCATGCGTTCGACATCATCGGTCCAGGTCTGAGGCAGGAACAGGCGCTGGCCCACGGCCACGGGCACCTCGTCCCTCGCGAGTGTGACGGAGACCAAAGTCTGGCAGTTGGCGCGCTTGCCCAGTATGGAGGCGTATTGCGGCGCCACGCCAACCGAATGGCTGCCCTTCTTGGGCAGGCTGGTGTCGTCGATGACGAGGATGGCATCGGGTCCCCCACGAGGCGGTCGGCGGTGCGGGCGAGTTCCGCTTCAAGGGGGCCTCGTCCCATAGACCATCCGAGATGAAGTGGTGGAAGCGGTCATACCGTGTCGGCTCGAGCCGCTCGGCCATGGGCTGCATGCTCTTGCGCTCGC
>NZ_JACBFQ010000034.1 GCF_021401125.1 Xanthobacter sp. NM-59 | reverse complement strand
GAGAGGCGCCCTGGTGTTGATGGCATTTGCTGCGCAGACGGCGTGGGCCTTGTCCTCAGGGGTGTTGCCGAGGGTGCGCAGGAGGATGGCGCCGTTTTCGTCGCAGAGGACGAAGGTGGCGCCGTGGTCGGCTTGGCATGGGGCAACGAGCATCATTGGACTCCGTGACCGCGATGGCGGCGTATATAAAATATACGGCGCGACGCGCCCGGGCGTCAATAGAATATACGATCCATCAGGAATAAAATTGACGCGGCATCAGAGCGCAAGGCCTCGGGACCTTTCGGTGGCATAAAGACCGCGCAATGTATCTAATCAACTATAATTGACGATATACAGTCGTTTCGGTGACGAAATACAGTATTCATAAGCATAGAATTGACGACGAGATGGGCAGCCGGGGGCGGTCGACGAGCCAGGACGCGAAAGAGCAGGCGTCAAATATAAATGACGTAATAGAATAGAATAATCGAGAACATTCACAAGTAATAACAACTGTAATTAATATAATTAAGCAACGTCAAATATAAATAGCAACGTCAAAAGTATATAAAATTGACGCGTCCGGGGAAGGGCACCAACTCCATCATTAATTCACACCGGTGTGAATTAATGATGG
>NZ_JACBFQ010000033.1 GCF_021401125.1 Xanthobacter sp. NM-59 | reverse complement strand
AGCCCCAGCAGCCAGTACACCACCGCGAACAGCAGCCCCACACCCGCCACCATGCCGATCAGCAGCAGCGCGCTGTGCCCGCTCCACACCCCTTCCGCGACACTGTCGCAGAACGCGTTGTAGACGATCGCCAGGATCACCGCCCGGTCCGCGATCTTCACGATCAGCTTGTGCTTCTCCACGAACGACAGCAGCAGCGGGCGCACCAGCTGGCCCACCACCAGCGGCAGGATGACGATCATGATGAGCTTCACGATCACATCGCCCAGCGCCATGGAGCCGCCGGTTGCGTGCAGGTACCACGCCATCAGCAGCGGCGTGACGAACACGCCGATCAGCGAGGAGATCGAGGCGTTGAAGATGGCCACCGGCACATTGCCCTTGGCCAGCGACGTCATCGCCACCGACGACGACACCGTGGACGGCAGCGCCGCCAGGAAGAAGAAGCCGATGCCCACTTCCTCCGGCATCAGCCGGTTGATGAGCGGCATGGCCAGCACCACCACCAGCGGGAACAGCGCGAAGGTGGCGAGCTGCACCACCAGGTGCAGCTGCCAGCGGGTCGCGCTCTCCAGCAGCCGCCGGGTGGCGAGCGACACGCCATAGAGGAAGAAGATGACGCCGAT
>NZ_JACBFQ010000032.1 GCF_021401125.1 Xanthobacter sp. NM-59 | reverse complement strand
GTGGCGGAATACTGGATCGAGCAGTTCGCCCGCATTCCCGTCTCCATCGATATCGCATCGGAATTCCGCTACCGGGAAACGCCGCTGGAGCCGGGCGGGGTGACCATCGTCATTTCCCAGTCGGGCGAGACGGCCGACACCCTGGCGTCCCTGCGCTATGCCAAGGCGTGCGGGCAGAAGGTGGTTGCGGTGGTGAACGTGGCCACCTCCACCATCGCCCGCGAGGCGGACATGGTGCTGCCCACCCTGGCGGGTCCGGAAATCGGCGTGGCCTCCACCAAGGCCTTCACCTGCCAGCTCGCCACGCTCGCCTGCCTCGCGGTGGCGCTGGGGCGGGCCTCGGGGCATGTGGCGGAGGATGACGAACGCCGGCTGGTGCGCGCCTTCATGGAGGTGCCGCGCCTGATGACCGAGGCGCTGAAGCTCGCCCCCGACATCGAGGTGCTGACCCGCACCCTCGCGCATGCGCAGGACGTGCTCTATCTCGGCCGCGGCCCGAACTATCCGCTGGCGCTGGAAGGGGCGCTGAAGCTGAAGGAGATTTCCTACATCCACGCCGAGGGCTACGCCGCCGGCGAGCTGAAGCACGGCCCCATCGCCCTCATCGACGAGAAGATGCCGGTGGTGGTGATCGCGCCCCATGACCG
>NZ_JACBFQ010000031.1 GCF_021401125.1 Xanthobacter sp. NM-59 | reverse complement strand
CGTCCCGGCCGGGTCGCGGAGCGTCCCGGCCGGCGTCATCACACTCAGGCGGTGAGCTCGGCGGCGGTCTTGCCGACCTGGCTCTCGTCGACGGCCTTCATGATGCCGTGCTCCATGAGCAGGTCCTCGAGCTCGTCCATGGTGATCGGGGTCGGGATGATGCCGTTGCCGGCATTGCCGTGCACCTTGGTCGCCAGGTTGCGGTAATGCTGGGCCTGGGCGCTGTCGGGCGCATACTCGATCACGGTCATGCGGCGCAGCTCGGCGTGCTGCACGATGTTGTCGCGCGGCACGAAGTAGATCAGCTGGGTGCCGAGCTTCTTCGCCAGAGACTCCGCCAGCTCCAGCTCCTTGTCGGTCTGGCGCTCGTTGCACACCAGGCCGCCCAGGCGCACGCCGCCGGAGTTCGCATACTTCAGAATGCCCTTGGAGATGTTGTTGGCCGCATACATGGCCATCATCTCACCGGACATGACGATGTAGATTTCCTGGGCCTTGTTCTCGCGGATGGGCATGGCGAAGCCGCCGCACACCACGTCGCCCAGCACGTCGTAGGACACGTAGTCGATGTCCTCATACGCGCCGTTCTCTTCCAGGAAGTTGATGGAGGTGATCACGCCGCGGCCGGCGCAGCCCACGCCCGGCTCCGGACCACCGGACTCCACGCAGCGGATGTCCTGGTAGCCGACCTTCATCACGTCCTCGAGCTCGAGGTCTTCCACCGAGCC
>NZ_JACBFQ010000030.1 GCF_021401125.1 Xanthobacter sp. NM-59 | reverse complement strand
TGTCCGCCTCCTTCCGCCAAGGCCTGAGCACACGCGGCCTCACCTGGGCCGTGGGCATCCCGAAGCACCAAAAGGTCTATCCGGCCGATGTTGCGCTCATCTTCCCCGTTGCCGGGCGCGGCCGGCCCCGCAAGAACCAGATCCCCGACCAGCTATCTGTGTCCGCCGAGACGGTGCTGGCCGGGGCTCGATGGCGCAAGGTCTCCTGGCGGCGCGGCGCCAAAGGCCCCTTGAGCGCCCGCTTTGCCGCCTGCCGCATCCGGATCGCCGATGGACCGCCCCAGCGCATCCACGACAAGGGCCAGCAGCACATGCCGGGAGAAGAGGCCTGGCTGGTGGGCGAATGGCGCAGCTCGGGCGAGCGCAAATACTATCTGTCCAACCTGTCGGCCGAAGCCTCCCTGAAAAGGCTTGCCGCCGCCATCAAGGCGCGCTGGGTGTGTGAGCAGGCCCACCAGCAGATGAAGGAGGAGCTGGGCCTCGACCACTTCGAGGGCCGCTCCTGGCGCGGCCTCCACCGCCATGCCTTGATGACCATGATTGCCTACGCCTTCCTCCAGCATCGCCGCCTGGGCCAGGCCACAGGAGCAAAAAAGCCCGCGGCGGGGACCTCCACGACCGACCCTGCCTCAGGTCCGCCGGGCCGTCCTCAAGGCATTTTCCTCGACATCGCCAACTTGTCCCCACTGCCGAAGGGCCATCTGGAGACCGCCAATCTGATTCTGCCAAAGTAGTGCTAG
>NZ_JACBFQ010000002.1:0-547500 GCF_021401125.1 Xanthobacter sp. NM-59 | reverse complement strand
GTGCTTGCGGGAGCGGCCGCGGCGGGGGTAGCCCCGGAGCGAACGGCTGTGGTTGGTGACACCGCGCATGATCTCGATGCCGCCCGCGCCGCGGGGGCGCGCTTCATCCTTGTGCGTAGCGGACCGGCTCCGGTGGGGCACCTCGCGGATGCCGCGGATCTTGTGGTCGAGAGCGTGGACGACCTTCCTGACGTGCTTTTCGCCGGCGCGGGACACTGAAGGCAAAGCCCTTCAGCACCGGCGCATCACCGTGGAGGTGCGGGGGGCCGCGTGATGATTCGGAGCGCGTTCTGATGCCGGGCCCTTGCCAATGAGGCCTGGCTCCTTCATGTCAGGGGTGAAGGGGCCGTGGCGGGCGGATGACCAAAGCGAATGATCAGGCGTCGTCTGTACATTGAAGAGCGGGTGTCGCCCACGGCCCGGTGGAGCTTCCGCCTCGCTTTGTTCGCGGTGCCGGTTCTGGTGCTGTCGATCCTGCTGTATCGGCTCGGCATTCTGGATTTCACGCTGGCAACGGTGGCGTTCGCCGCGGGCCTAGCGGTGGCGGCCCTGGGCGGCCTGCTGGGGGCGGTAGCCTTCTTTATCACCTGGGAGAGCGGATGGGTCGGCATTGGCCGGGCCATGGCTGCGGTTGCGCTCGCGGTTGTCGTGTTGTCGGCGCCAGCCGTGGTCATTGCCCGCGGCATGATGCTGCCCGAGCTCGCGGACATCTCCACCGATCTCGAGGATCCGCCACACTTCCACGCTCTGCTGCTCGCCAGCCCGCGGGAGGCCAATGGCCATTCCGCGCCGGACGCCCTGGCGGCGAATGCGCAGCGTATGGGCTATCCCGGCATCAAGCCCGTTGATCTCAGCGCAACGCCCGAAGAGGCGTTCAATGCTGTGCTGACCCTGGTGCAGAAGCGCGGCTGGCACATTCTAGATGCGGCCCCCCCGCGCGGCACCCAGCGCGATGGGCGGATTGAGGCCGTGGCTGTCTCCCGCGTCATGGGCTATCGAAATGATGTGGTGATCCGCATCCGGCCCACGCCCAAGGGCGCGCGGGTGGATATGCGCTCGGCATCAAGGTACGGAATGCGCGATCTCGGCTCGAACGCCGAGCGCATCGAAAGCCTGATGGACGACCTCGCCACGGAGCGCCGCAAGCATTGATGTCCGCCGCCGTGGCGGTTGGATGCGTGCGGGTGCCCGCCGGCTGTGGTCGCTGCCGCTGTGGTCGCTGGGGAAGGGGAGCGGGCAGCGCCCGCCGGGAGCGTCGCACGTGTTCTTGAGATGGTCGGAACTGTCCTCGCCTGCCATTGCGGCCCTCGACAAATCGCGCCTCGTCGCGGTGCTGCCGGTGGCGGCGGTGGAGCAGCATGGCCCGCATCTGCCCCTCGGGACGGATCTTTTTATCGCGGAGGGCTATCTGGCCCGCATCGCGCCACTGGTGCCGGACGCGCTGGACGTGGTCGTGCTGCCGGTGCAGGCGGTCGGCAAATCCGATGAGCACCAGACCTTTGCCGGCACGCTGACCCTGTCACCGGCCACCGCCATCACCGCTTGGGTGGAGCTGGGGGCCTGTCTTGCCCGCGCGGGCGTGCGCCGGCTGGTGCTCATGAACACCCACGGCGGCAATGTGCCGGTGATTGATCTGGTGGCCCGCACACTGCGGCTGGATCATGGAATGCTGGTCGCCATGTCCTCCATGCACCGGTTCGGCTATCCGCCGGGGCTGTTCGCGGATCATGAGCGGGCCCATGGCATCCATGGCGGGGAGGTGGAAACCTCCCTCATGCTGGCCTTCCGGCCAGAGCTGGTGGACATGGGCCAGGCGGCCGATTTCGTGCCCTATTCGGTGGACATGGAGAGCGCCTTCAAGCGCCTGCGCGCCAACCATCCCGTCGGCTTCGCCTGGCTCAGCGAGGATCTGAGCGCCGCCGGCGCCATGGGTGATGCCCGCGGCGCCACGGCGGAGAAGGGCGAGGCCGCGGCCGAGTTCGGCGCCCATGCCTTCGTGGAGCTGCTGCAGGACGTGGCCGCGTTCGATCTTGCCCGGCTCGGCGGAGGGGCGTGATGTCGTGAAAGGGCGAGGCCGGTCCGCGCGTCGGAAAGCATGTCTCTCCGCGGTTCCCGCTCCCACGGAGGGAGTAGGCTGGTGAGGGGCACGCGTGTGAAATGAGGGGTGCCGCAGTACAAAGCGGGAAGGCCCAAAGCGCTCTATGCCCTCCTGCCGCGCATTTCCTACGTGGCGCGAAGACCGTTCAGCCCCCTTCCGCAAGCCGAAGAGCGGCGAGCCGGATGCCGTCCTGGCCAAGCCTTGTTTCTTAAGGTCGATCGGGCGTGGAACCGCTCTTGGACCCCCTGAAAACAGGGGGCTGTTCCGCCATCACGCCGCCAGCAGCCCCGGCAGCCGGCCCCGGTTGAGCGCGAGCCATTGCAGCGCGATGATGAGATAGCCATTGGCGCAGCGGCCGGCGGACAGCATGTCTAGGGCGTCGTCCACCGATAGTGCGAGCGGGCGAATGACCTCGTCCTCTTCCGCAAGGCCGGCCCGCTCCGGCAGGCGGCTCGCGTCCACCTGCGCCAGGAACAAGGTGGCCTGCTCGTCGGTGATGCCGGGGGTGGGCAGCAGCCGCATGAGGGGCACCATGCGGCCCGGCGCCAGGCCGGTCTCTTCCACGCATTCGCGGCGCGCGGCCGCCTCGTCCGCCTCGCCGGCCTCGACGCCGCCGGCGACGATCTCCACCAGATCGCTCCGCTCCCGCCCAAGTGCGAGATAGGCTGGCAACCGGAACTGACGTACCAGCACCACCTGGTCGCGCGCCGGATCAAAAGCGAGCACCCCCACCACCCGGCCGCCGCGCAGGATATCGCGGGTCTGGGTGATGACGCTGCCATCCGCCTCAAGAAGGCGCGCCACATAGCGCTCATAGGGGCGATAGCCGGGGGCGATCAAAGTGGGGCCCTGCACATCCACGTCGGCGGGGCCATCGCCGGGCAGGGGCGGCTTGTCCATCTTGCTCATTGCCTCACCACCTCGCCGCCGGCGCTTTCCAGGGAGAAGGCGGCGGCGAACAGAGCGCGCGTATAGTCCTCGCGCGGGGTTTCGAACACGGCGCGGGCCGGGCCTTCCTCCACCATCTGGCCGTTGCGCATGACCAGGATGCGGCTCGCCAGGGCCGACACCACGCGCAGGTCGTGGGAGATGAACATGAAGGTGAGGTCGCGCTTCCTCTGCAGGGCGCGGAGCAGCTCCACGATCTGCGCCTGAACGATCATGTCGAGGGCGCTGGTGGGCTCGTCCAGCACCACGAAGGAGGGCTCCAGCGCCATGGCGCGGGCGATGGAGATGCGCTGGCGCTGGCCGCCGGAAAATTCGTGCGGATAGCGGTGTCGTGTTCCGGGATCGAGCCCCACATCGGCCAAGGCGGCGATGACGCGCTGTTCGCGCGCTTCGGCGGAAAGGCTGCGCTGGTGCACCAGCAGGCCTTCTTCCACGATCTCTCCCACCGACATGCGCGGGGAAAGGGAGCCGAACGGGTCCTGAAACACGATCTGCATGTCGGCCCGCAGCGGGCGCAGCTCCTTGAAGCCCAGCCCGTCAATGCGCTTGCCGAGGAAGGTCACGGGCCCGGCGGAGGAGATGAGGCGCAGCAGCGCCAGGCCCAGAGTGGTCTTGCCGGAGCCCGATTCACCCACCACGCCCAGGGTCTCTCCCCGGCGGATGGAGATGGAGACCCCGTCCACCGCCTTCACATGGCCCACCGTCTTGCGGAAGATGCCGCGCTTGATGGGGAAATAGACCTTGAGGTTCTCCGCCTCCACCACCACGGGTGCGTCCTGTGCCACCGGGGCGGGATCGGGCTTGGGCTCGGCCTTCAAGAGGGCCTGGGTGTAGGGATGGCGCGGGTTCAGGAAGGTCTCTTCGGCGCCGCCCTGTTCCACGATCTCGCCATGCTGCATCACGCACACCCGATCGGCGATCTTGCGCACGATGTTGAGGTCGTGGGTGATGAACAGCATCGCCATTCCAAGCCGCTTCTGAAGATCCTTCAAAAGCTTGAGGATCTGCGCCTGCACCGTCACGTCGAGGGCGGTCGTGGGCTCGTCGGCGATGAGCAGGTCCGGCTCGTTGGCGAGGGCCATGGCGATCATCACGCGCTGGCGCTGGCCGCCCGACAGCTGGTGCGGATAGGCTGAAAGCCGCGAGGCGGGATCGGGAATGCCCACTTCGGCGAGCAGCTCCAGGGTGCGCGCGCGGGCGGCGTTCGCGGAAAGGCCCCGGTGCAGGATGAGCATCTCGCCCACCTGCCGCTCGATGGTGTGGAGCGGGTTCAGGGAGCTCATGGGCTCCTGGAACACCATGGTGATCTTGTTGCCCCGCACGCCTCTCAGCTCCCGCTCGGAGACGGTGAGCAGATCACGCCCCTCGAACAGGATCTCGCCGGAGGGGTGGCGCGCGGCGGGATAGTTCAGCAGCTTCAGGATCGAAAGCGCGGTGACCGACTTGCCGGAGCCGCTCTCGCCCACCAGAGCCAGGGTCTCGCCCTTGGTGATGTCGAACGAGACGTGCTTCACCGCGAGCGTTTCCGAACCCTCGCGGCGGAAGGCGACCGATAGGTCGCGGATGGAAAGGAGGGGGGCCGTCATCTTGCGCTCTCCTTTCTCACGCGAAGGTCTTGCGAGGGTCGAAGGCGTCGCGCACCGCCTCGCCGGTGAAGATGAGCAGGCTCAGCATCACCGCCACGGTGAAGAAGCCGGTGAGGCCCAGCCACGGCGCCTGGATGTTGTTCTTGCCCTGGGAGAGCAATTCACCCAGCGAGGGCGAGCCCGGCGGCAGGCCGAAGCCCAGGAAGTCCAGGGCGGTGAGCGTCATCACGGACGAGGAGAGGATGAAGGGCAGCATGGTGAGGGTGGCCACCATGGCATTGGGCAGGATGTGCCGGGTCATGAGCGTGAAGTTGCCCACCCCCAGGGCGCGCGCCGCCTGTACATATTCGAAATTGCGTGCCCGCAGGAATTCCGCCCGCACCAGCCCCACCAGTGACACCCAGGAAAACAGGAGCAGGATGCCCAGGAGCACCCAGAAGCCCGGCACCAGCACCGAGGAGATGATGAGCAGCAGGTAAAGCGAGGGAATGGCCGTCCAGATCTCGATGAAGCGCTGGAACAGCAAGTCCACCCAGCCGCCGAAATAGCCCTGCACTGCGCCTGCGGCCACACCAACCACGGAAGAGACGATGGTGAGCGTGAGGCCGAACAGCACCGAGATGCGGAAGCCATAGATGAGGCGGGCGAGCACGTCGCGGCCCTGGTCGTCCGTGCCCAGCCAGTTCCACTCCAGGCCCGCGCAGCCAGCAACGCCCTTCTTCTCCGCCACCGTCTTGCACTGGTCCTCGGTGAGCATCCAGGTGGGCGGGGAGGGGGCCGGGGTCGGCAGGTCCAGATTGTGGGTGGAATAGGAATAGCGGATGGGCGGCCACACCATCCAGCCGCCCTTCTCCGCGATGAGCTTCTGAAGGTAGGGGTCGCGATAGTCCGCGTCGGTCTCGAAATCCCCGCCGAAAGTGGTTTCCGGATAGGCGCGGAACACCGGCACGTAATAGTGCCCCTCATAAGAGACGAGGATGGGCTTGTCGTTGGCGATGAACTCGGCGCCCAGCGACACCACGAACAGCACCATGAAGACGAGGAACGACCAATAGCCCCGCCCGTTGGCACGGAAATTGGCGACCCGCCGCCGGTTCAGCGGCGAGAGGTCGAAGCGGCCCCGGGGCTTGTGCCCGGGCGGGTTCTCCCCGGGTGGCGGCAGGGCGCCGTGGGGCAGCTCGCGGGCGGCGGGCACGTCGGTGGGCTCGCCCGGCTGGAGCAGGGGCACATTCTCCATGGTTCAGACCTCCCGCGTCTCGAAGTCGATGCGCGGATCGACCAGCATGTAGGTGAGGTCCGAGACAAGGCCGACGATGAGGCCGGCGAGCGAGAAAATGTAGAGGGTGGCGAACACCACCGGATAATCCCGGTTGAGCACGCTTTCAAACGAGAGAAGGCCGAGCCCGTCCAGGGAGAAAATGGTCTCGATCAGCAGCGATCCGGTGAAGAAGGCCGAGATGAACGCGCCCGGAAAGCCAGCGATGACGATGAGCATGGCGTTGCGGAACACATGCCCATAGAGCACCCGGCTTTCAGTGAGGCCCTTCATGCGGGCGGTGGTGACATATTGCTTGCGGATCTCTTCCAGGAACGAATTCTTGGTGAGCAGCGTCATGGTGGCGAAGGCGCCCAGCGCCATGGAGGTGATGGGCAGCACCAGGTGCCACGCATAATCCACGATCCGCTCGGGCCAGCTCATCTGCCAGAAGTTCTCTGAGGTCAGCCCCCGGAGCGGGAACAGGTCCCAGAACGAGCCGCCGGCGAACAGGATGATGAGCAGGATAGCGAACAGGAAGGAGGGGATGGCATAGCCGATGATCACCACCGCCGAGGTCCACATGTCGAAGCGCGAGCCGTCGCGCATGGCCTTGGCGATGCCCAGCGGAATGGAGATGGCATAGGTGATCAGCGTCATCCACAGCCCGAGGGAGATGGAGACGGGCAGCTTTTCCGCGATCAGGTCGAGCACCGTGATGTCGCGGAAATAGGAGCGGCCGAAATCAAAGGTCGCGTAATCCTTGATCATCTTGAAAAAGCGCTCGTGGGGCGGCTTGTCGAAGCCGAACTGCTTTTCGAGCTGGGCAATGAAGGCGGGGTCGAGCCCCTGGGCGCCGCGATATTTGGAGGCGATCGCATCGCCCGCGCCCGCCGCCTGGGCCGCAGCCGCGCCGCCGGTGAAATCTCCCCCGCCGCCGGACACGCGGGAGGTGGCGGAAACGTCGTCGCCCGTAAGCTGGGCGATCACCCGTTCCACCGGCCCGCCAGGCGCGAACTGAACGACCACGAACGACACCAGCATGATGCCGAGCATGGTTGGCACCATGAGGGCAATGCGGCGGATGATGTAAGCGAGCATCGCGTCTCCCGATCCGGACTGGCGGCGCAGACTAAAGCGTTTTCAAGCGAAGTGGATACCGGCCGACGTGAAGAAAATGCGTCGGCGCCACATGCTGGAGCAATCCCCGCGAACGCGGGCGGCAGCTTTGCGCGCGAGCCTGCGCCACGGCAAAGCGTCCCAGATCCCCGCGGTTGGGCGCCGGGCTTGCGCTCCAGGCCCGCGCTTCGCCGGCCGGCCTCATTCGGCCTTCTGCCCGTCGGGTGCGGTGCTCCACCAGGTGTCGAGCACGCCCAGCTCATAGCGCGGTTTCACCTTGGGCCGGTCGAACACGTCCCAATAGGCAATGCGGTTTTCGCCCGAATACCATTGGGGAATCCAATAGTGCCCGGCGCGGAGCACCCGGTCGAGGGCACGGCAGCAGGTGATCAGCGCTTCCGCATTCTCTGCCGCCAGCGCCTGGTTGATGAGGGCATCCACCACCGGGTCGGCAATGCCCGCCACATTGTAGGAACCGGGTGTGCGCGCCGCCTCCGTGGAGAAATAGGCGCGCAGTTCGTCGCCCGGATAGGGCGCGAAGCTGTAGCGGCGGGTCACCACGTCGAAGTCGAACGTTTGAAGCCGCGCCTGATATTGCGCGGGGTCCACGATGCGGAAGCTGGCCTCGATGCCCACCTTCTTCAAATGGCCGATGAAGCGGGCATGGTGGCGCTCCATGGCGCCACTGTCCTCGAGGAACTCAATTCTGAAGGGCTCGCCCTTGGCGTTCACGAGCTTGCCCTGGCGGATCATGTAGCCGGCGCTTTTCAGCAGCTCCACCGCCTTCAGCCGCAGGGCCCGGTCCTCGCCGGAGCCGTCGGAGGCGGGCGGCACATAGGGTTCGCCGAACACGTCTTCCGGCAATTGGGCGCGGAACGGGTCCAGCAGCTTCAGCTCGGCGGGGGAGGGCAGGCCCTGCGCCATCATGTCCGAATTCTGGAAGAAGGAGACGGTGCGGTGGTAGGAATCGTACATCAGATTCCGCCGCGTCCAGTCGAAGTCGAACAGAAGGCCGATGGCCTCGCGCACCCGGCGGTCGAAGAATTGCGGGCGGCGGGTGTTGAGGAACCAGCCCTGCACGCCGGAGAAGCTTTCGTCCGGCAGCGTCTCCAGCTTCACCCGTCCGTCGCGCACGGCGGGGAAGTCGTATTGGGTGGCCCATTCGCGGGCGGTGAATTCCTCGCGGAACAGATAGGTCCTGGCCTTGAAGCCCTCGAAGCCGGCGATGCGGTCGCGGAAATATTCGTAGCGCACCGTGTCGAAGTTGAAGCGGCCCTTCATGGTGGGCAGGTCCGCGCCCCAATAGTCCTTCACCCGGTCATATTCGATGAAGCGCCCCTGCTCCAGCCGCGCCACCTTGTAGGGGCCGGAGCCCAAAGGCAGGTCCATGGACGACTGGCTGAACGGATGCTGCGTCAGATAGGCCTTGGAGAAAATGGGCATGCCGGCGGCGGTCAGCGGCACATCGCGCGCGCGGCCAGGCTTGAAGCGCATGACCACCGTGCGCTCGCCATCCGCCTCCACGCTGGTGAGGTCGCGCAGGGCCATGCGGATGGTCTCGTAGCCATCCGCCTTCAGGGCCGCGAAGGTGGCCACCACATCGGCGGAGGTGACGGGGCTGCCGTCATGGAAGCGGGCCTTGGGGTTCAGCGGGAAGCGATAGGTGAGCCCTTCGTCGGCGATCTCCACCCCCGTGGCGAGGCGCGGATACATGGCACTCTTCTCGTCGCCGGCGGCGGCCATGAGGGTGTCGTAGATCAGCTCGATGCCCTGGGCGCCGTTGCCACGCTGATTATAGGGGTTCAGCGTGTCGAAGGTGTTCAGCGACTGGTTGTAGAAGGTGGTGCGGCCCATCTGCGAGAAAGGGCCGCCCTTGGGCGCGTCCGGATTCACATAGGCGAAGTGGGTGAAATCCGCCGGGTAGCCCAGGTTTCCAAAGAAGGAGATGCCATGGCGCATCTCGGCCTTCGCGGAGCGCCCGCCTTCTTCATCCGCCGGCGCGGTGGTTTCGGCGCGGGAGGCGCGAGGCCCCAGCACGCCAGCCGAGAGGCCGACGCCGATGCGGAGGAGGGAACGGCGGGAGAGCGTCATGGGATGAGGCCGATCACGTCATGGAACCAGGTCGCGTTGCACCGCCGTGTCATTTGGCTTGGCCGATCTTGGCCGCCTTTTCTGCATCAAACCACCAGATGTCCGGGAAGGCGAACGAATAGGCCGGCAGCGGCGCGGGATGGGAGAAGCGGTCCCAGCGCGCGGTGCGGGTGTAGTTCAGCGTCCAGGCCGGAATGACATATTCATTCCACAGCAGAACCCGGTCCAATGCGTGGGTGGCGGCCATGAGGTCGGCGCGGTCGGTGGCGTAGATCACCTTGTCGATCAGCGTATCGACCGCCGCGTCGCGAATGCCGCCATAGTTGCGCGAGCCTTCGCGATCGGCGGCGGAGGAGCCGAAAAAGTCGCGCTGCTCGTTGCCAGGCGACAGGGACTGGCCCCAGCCCGACACGATCATGTCGAAGTCCCGCGCCCGCACGCGATTGATGTATTGGGACGAATCCACGAGCCGGATGGTGACGGTGATGCCGAGCCGCTCCAGCGCCGGCTTGTAGAATACCGCAACCCGCTCGAACGCCGGGCTGGCGATGAGCATCTCGATGGTGAAGGCCTCGCCCTTGGCGTTTACCAGCTTGCGGTTCTTCACCTCCCAGCCGGCGGCCTTCATGAGCTGCGTGGCCTCGCGCAGATTGGCGCGGCGGGCGGTCTCGTCGCCGCTGACGGGGTTGGTGTAGGCGGTGGTGAACACCTCCTGCGGCACCTTGCCCTTCAGGCTCTCCAGAATATCAAGCTCGCGGCCCTGGGGCAGGCCGGAAGAGGCGAGTTCCGTGCCGGAGAAATAGGAATTGATGCGCTTGTACTGATCGAAGAACAGCGCATGGTTCATGCCCTCGAAATCGAGGGCGTAATTAAGTGCGCGGCGCACGCGCCGGTCCTGGAACTTCTCGCGCCGCAGATTGGGGATGAAGGCCTGCATGACGCCCGAGGCGCGGTTCTCGAACATCTCGAGAATGACCTTACCGTCCTTGCGGGCGGGGAAGTCATAGGCGGTAGCCCAGTTCTTGGCGGAGGATTCCACGCGGAAGTCATACTGGTCGGCCTTGAAGGCTTCCAGCATCACGGTGTCGTCGCGGAAGTATTCGTAGCGGATCTCGTCGAAATTGTCCTTGCCCACGTTCACATTGACATCCTTGCCCCAATAGTCGGCCACACGCTCATAGGCGATGGAGCGGCCGGGCACGACGTTCTTGATGCGGTAGGCGCCGGACCCCAAGGGCGGCTCCAGGGTGCCCTGGGTGATGTCGCGCGGCTTGCCGTCGGGGCCGGTGCCCGTCCACCAGTGCTTCGGCAGCACCATGAACTGGCCCACGATCTGCGGCAGCTCGCGATTGCCGGCCTGGTCGAAGGTGAAGGTCACCTCCCGCTCGGCGGTCTTCTCCGCCTTCACCACGTGGGAATAGTAGAATTTCTGGTTGGGATTATTGGCCACCAGCACCTCGAACGACCACACCACGTCCTCGGCGGAAATGGGGGTGCCGTCATGCCATTTGGCACTCTCGCGCAGCCGGTAGGTGACGGAGGAAAAGTCGGCGGGGTAGCTGACCCCTTCGGCGATCAGGCCATATTCGCTCGCCACCTCGTCATAGGCGGACGTCATGAGCGTGTCGTAGATGAAGCTCAGCCCGCTGGCGAGGCTGCCGCGCGGAATGACGAAGTTCAGCGAATCAAAGCCGCCATCCTCCGCCAGGCGCAGCACGCCGCCCTTGGGCGCTGTGGGGTTCACATAGTCGAAGTGGGGAAAGCCGGCCGGATAGCGGGGCTCGCCCATCAGCGAGAGGCCGTGACGGAAGCTGGGGGGGCTGGCGGCCGTGCTCCCGGTGGCCGCGCCGGCCTCCTCGGCGAAGCCGCGCGTCGCGAGCATTGGCGCAAGGGCGGTGGCGAGGGTGAAGGCACGGCGGGTGAGCAGGGGCATCGACGTCTCCGGATACAGGTCCGCGGTTCCCCGCAATACCCGATTATGGCGCCGGCCGCGACGTGGGAAAGGCGGGCAGCCCGGGTGAGGCACGGAACCGGATCGCAGGGTGCCTCCCCGCTGGGGCAACAAAAAGGGCCGATCCTGGCGGACCGGCCCTTTTTGAACAGCGCATGTCTGACAAATGCGTGAAGGCCCAAGCGCTTGGAGCCGCCTTGCCCGCTCCCGGCTCGCCTTCCGCGACACCTTGAACGGGCTGGAGGGCGGCGGGTGAACCGGGGCTCGCCCCGCCGCCCTCAATCTTCAGCCTTCAACCTCGCTTGGCAGCGCCTCACTTGGCCGGCGCGGCCTCGGGAGCGGCAGCCGCGGCGGTGGGCAGGGGCTGGGGATTGTGCGACAGCGAGTTCAGGTAGGCGATGATGTTGGCGCGATCCACGGCCTTGGGCAGGCCGGCGAAGCCCATGGCGGTGCCGGGCACGGCGGACTTGGGATTGGTGATGAAGGCGTTGATGGCCTCCGGAGTCCACTTGCCACCCTTGGCCTTCATGGCCGCCGAATAGGCGAAGCCCTCGACGCTGGCCACATCGCGGCCAACCACGCCGTAGAGATCCGGGCCGACCTTGGCGCCGGCGCCTTCCGCGAAATTATGGCAGGCGCCGCACTTCTTGGCGACGGTCGCACCCTTTTCCACCGAGGCGGTGGCGAACAGCTCCTCAATGGTCGGCTCAGCCACCTTGGTCGCGGTCGCGCCAGCTTCCTCGATGGCAATCTCATAGCCCGGCTTGGCCGGGGCGTCGGGCGTGAAGAGGATCTGGGAGGTAATCCCGATGCCCACGGCAAATGCCAGCGTCGCCAGCAGGGCACCTGCAATTTTGTTCAATTCAAAAAAGGTCATCGGCGCTATGCCCCTCGAAGCCCTTGTTTTGGAGCATCCCGACCCGCGAAATGGGCAGCGCGCGGTGGTGTGCTTCCTATCCCTATAATATGACGCGCGCGAACCCCTCCGCGCATTCTCGGCGACACTAAGCACTTTGATTGGAACGGCGCAACCCGTATTAAGGCGCCTGCCGGGGCCGTCACCGCGGTGTCGCGAACCGTTCGGAAGCGATCCGGCGGAGAGGTTCCGCGCCCGGCCTTTAATTCCTTCGCGCTGGCGCGCTGGCGACCCTGGGGCGTGGCCTTGGGGCAGGTGCGGCGGGCGCGCGGCGTTGTCGCAGCCGGCGGCCTTCCGGCATGGTGGATCGAGTTCCGCTCGGGGTGGATATCCCCGCGCATCGCGAGCGGGCATCGTGGCTTTCCCTTCTGGGAGGCGGCGCGGGGCGGTGAGTGTCCAGGATGCGTCGCATCTCGTTTCAGGGTGAGCCGGGGGCCAATTCCCATATTGCGTGCCGCGAGGCCTTTCCCGACTTGGAGGCGCTGCCCTGCGCCACGTTCGAGGATGCCTTCGCCGCGGTGGATGGGGGCGAGGCCGAGCTTGCCATGATCCCCATCGAGAATTCGGTGGCCGGCCGGGTGGCGGACATTCACCGCCTGATGCCCCAGTCGAAGCTGAACATCGTGGGCGAATACTTCCTGCCCCTGTCGCACCAGCTGATGGCCGTGCCCGGCGCCAGCCTCGCCACCATCCGCACCGTGCAGAGCCACGTGATGGCGCTGGGGCAGTGCCGCAAGGCCATCGCCGAATTGTCCCTGACCCCGCTCATCGGGGCGGATACGGCCGGTTCCGCCCGCGAGATCGCTGAGGCAGGAGATCCCACCCGCGCCGCCATCGCCTCGCGCCTGGCGGCCGAGATCTACGGGCTCGACATCCTCAAGGAGAACATTGAGGACGAGGCACACAACACCACGCGCTTCATTATCCTGGCCCGCAATGGCGAATGGGCGCCGGCCGAGAGCGCCCCGGTGGTGACCACCTTCGTGTTCCGGGTGCGCAACGTGCCGGCAGCGCTCTACAAGGCGCTGGGCGGCTTCGCCACCAATGGCGTCAACATGACCAAGCTCGAATCCTACCAGATGGACGGGCACTTCACCGCCACCCAGTTCTATGCCGACGTGGACGGGCACCCCGACGAGCGCTCCGTGCGCCTGGCGCTGGAGGAGTTGGCCTTCTTCTCCCGGGAGATGCGCATTCTGGGCGTCTATCCCGCCCATCCCTTCCGCGCGAGCCTCCAGGTGGGACCGGAAAACCCCTGAGCCGGCGGCGCGCTCCGCTCAGTGGTCGAAGCGGAGCGCGATGCGGGCGCGGCCCTGGCTGCGGCCGAAGCGGACATGATCGGAGAGGCGCTGGAGCATGTAGGCGGTGAAGCCCGCCACCTCCTGCGCATCGCCCAAGAGCGCCTCGGGCGAGGGGCGCTCCTTGGGCGGCTGCACGATCTCGCCATCATAGAGAAGATAGACGTCGAGGTGGGCCTCGTCGAAGCGGGCGCGCAGCTCCACCGGGCCTTCCGCGAGCCCGCTGTCGGTGATGAGCTCCAGCGCCTGGGCAACGGTGGGGATGGCGGCGGCGATCACGTCGCGGCGGGCGCCCCACACATCGCCCTGCTTTTCCAGGAAATCGCGCGCGAAGGGGAAGGCGTGGGCGCCCTCGGGCACCTTCTCCCCGGTCTCGCGGGCAATGCCGATGCGGAACAGGATGTTCAGCAGGATGGCACTGCACGCCGCCACCGTGAGCGGGGTGGAGAACAGGGGCTGCAGCGCGGCCGGGATCTGCTCCTTCAGTGGCAGCAGCGCCACCGAGAGGCCCGCCAGCACCGAGAGCCCCACCAGGAACACCCGCCGCTCGGAGAGCCGGCGCGATACGATGAGGTCCATGCCCGCCACCACCAGATAGGCGGAAGTATAAAGCAGGATGCCGCCAATCACCGGCGAGGGAATGAGGGTGAGCGCCACGATGGCCTTCGGGAAGAAGGCGATGGCGAAGATGAGCGCGCCGGCGGCGATGCCGATCACCCGCGCGGTGGCCTGGGTGGCGAAGGCCAGCCCCACCGACGACGAGGACAGGCCCGACTGGAAGCCGCCGCTCAGCCCGTTGAGCATATTGCCGATGCCGCAGGCGGTCACCGCGCGCTGGGCCGCGCGCATGTCGGCGCGCCGCCAGTCGGCGTCATTCATGCGCTCCAGCGAGACGGTGACGGACAGCACGTCCACTAGATTGATCAGCACCAGCAGAGCCATCAGCGGCAGCAGGCTGGGCTCGATGCGCAGATCGGGCAGGGTGGGCTCGGGCCAGGCCATCAGCGGCGTATCGGCGATGATTCGCGCGGCGTCGGGGTGGTCCACACCCAGCATCGCCGCCAGCACCCAGCCCAGGCTCGCCCCCGTCAGCATGGCGAACAGCTTCAGCCCGCGCGGCGCAAACACCGTGACGGCAACGATGAGGCCGAGGGTGGCGGCGCCGGTCATGAAGGCTGCGGGGGCGACCTCGGCGCTCTCCGTCGCCATGCCCAAGGCACGGCGGAAGGCCGGTCCGGCGAGGGAGACGCCCAGCATGGTCACCGCCACGCCGCACACTTCCGGCGGCAGCAGCACCCGCAGTGGCCGGGCCAGCCGGGCAACGAATATCTGCGCCACGCCGACGGTGAACATGGTGGCGCCCCATAGCCCCACGCCGCCAAGGGTGAGCGCCTGCAGGGCCAGGGGAATGGCGCCCGGCGAGGGAATGTGCACCGCCAGGTAGCCGCTGCCGAAGCGCGTGGGCAGGCATTGCAGCACGGTGGCGATGCCGATGCACAGGGCGCACGCGGTGAGCATGCTTGTGGTCTGCGCCGCCGGCAGGCCGACTTCGGTGGCCGCGAGGATAGGGTAGAGCAGGAAGGTGGCCGCCAGCATGGCGTGCTGGCTGGCCAGGGTCAGCAGATTGGGCCTGGGAACCGGGTCGTTGAGGCCATAGACCAGCGAGGGCGGGCGCCGGCCCTGCCTATGTCGCCCACCCGGCGGGGGGAAGGCGCGGTCCAGCAGCCGCCAGAGCACGGAGCGGGTGGGCGCGGCCTCAGGCACGCGCGCCTTCCACGAAAGCGCGCATGAGGTGGTGGGCGATGGCGGCCGTCACCGGGGCGAACAGACCGTCGGGGTGGGCGTGGGCGATGAGGGCGGCGGTCTCCTCGCGGGAGAACCAGCGCACCGCCTCCAGCTCACCGGGATCCATGGTGATGGCTTCGGACGTGGCCTCCGCGAGGCAGCCGAACATGAGCTGCATGGGGAAAGGCCAGGGCTGGCAGGAATGGTAGGTCACGCGGCCCACCGCGATGCCCGCTTCCTCCATGGTCTCGCGCCGCACAGCGTCCTCAATGGTTTCGCCTGGCTCCACGAAGCCGGCAAGGCAGCTCCACATGCCGGGCGGGAAGTGGGGCTGGCGGCCCAGCAGGCATCGGTCACCGCGGGCGGTGAGCATGATGGCCACCGGGTCGGTGCGCGGAAAATGCTGGGCGCCGCAGCTGGGGCAGTCCCGCCGCCAGCCGGCCTCCACCACCCGCGTCTCTGACCCGCAATTGGCGCAGAAACGATGCCGGCCGTGCCAGCCGAACAGGGCCTTGCCGGTGGCCAGGGAGCCCAGGTCGTCATTGGCTACCAGTCCGCCGGCGGCGATGGAGCGCAGGTCCGTCACCTTGAAGCCGAGGGCCTCGATCTCCTCCCGCCGCCCGGGGTCGAAGGAGAGGCCAAAGCGCGGCGCGTTGCCCTCCAGGCCCAGGAACAGCATCCGCTCGTCGCACCACGGCCGGGCTTCGGCGAGGGAAAGAAGGGGATTGTCGAGCGCGCCCGCCTCGCGGGCCGGCTTCAGGGCCACCAGCTCACCGCCGAAAACATAGGCGCGCGCCTCCGCGTGGGAACGCAGGGCATGCGCGGTGCTTCGCAGATGGGCCGCGCGGTCGAGGCGGGTTTCCACATAGCCCATCGGGGGCCATGCGCCGAGGTCGGGGCGGGAAGGGGAAAGCAGCATGATGGGTCAGGAACTTCCAGCGCGGCGCGGGTGCCCGACGGTGGCACGGGCGCCGCGGCGAGGCAAGGCCGCCCATGGGGCAGGGGCGTGAGGTCGGGGGAAACGGGGTGGGGGGGGGATGGCAGGGGGCATATGGTCCCCCAAGCCTCCAAGTCCGCGCCCCCTGCAGATGATCGCCGGGCCGCTCCGGGAACCGCGCAGGCGTCGGCGCCGCGCTTCCTCAGTGGTAGACGAAGAGCGGGCAGGGCGGGTTTTCGGCCAGCTTGTGGGTGGTGGAGCCGAACAGCAGCTCGTGCCAGCCCCGATGGCCATAGGAACCCATCACCAGCAGGCCCGCTTTCATGTCGGTGGCCTCCAGGCGGAGCACCTCGGCAATGTCGACGCGCGAGGCCACCGGCGCTGCCTCTGCCCCATAGCCATGGCTGGCGAGATAGGAGACGGCGGCGGAAGCGTTGCGCGCGGCGGTCTCCTGGCCGGTATCCACCGACACCACCTTTACCCGCCGGCCCTTCGCGATGCCGGTGAGAGCGAACATCTGGAGCGCGCGCATGGCCGGCATGCTGGCGTCGTAGCCCACCAGCACGTCGCCGCCGTTCGGCATCTCCTCGCCGCACACCAGGAAGGGGCGGGGGGTGGCGGCCAGAAGCTGCGAGAGGAGGTCGGGCAGGGGCACTTCGCTTCCGGCGTGGAAGCCGGTGTCGTGGCCGGTCACCACCAAGTCGCGGGTTTCCACCGCCATCCGCAGCGCCGCCTGGGGATCGCCCTCGAACGAGAGCCATTCAAAGGGAATGCTGCGATCGGCACATTGCTGCTGGTATTGGGCGCGCAGGCGCTTCTGCAGCGCCTCCGACTCGGCGAGAAGCTCGGCTTCCACGCGCGCCTTCAGGGCGCTGGCACCGGCCCGGCCCAAGGTCGGCAGATCGAGGGCGGAAAGGTCGACGCCGGCCAGCCCTGCCAGGCCCGCGCCGGTTTCCTGCGCGAGCTTGAAGGCGGTGGCCCGCGCCGTCTCCGAGGCCGATGATTCACCGAGCAGGAGCAGAATCCGCTGGAGCATGGTGTCCCTCTTCGCTTCGGATGGCCGCAACGTCCCCGCAGGGCGGGGCAAGAGAATGGCTGTAAGGCCCTGCTTTCCCGAAGGCAACTCGCGCGGCGCGCGGAGGTGTCCGGGTCCGGGTTGCTGGGGAAAGCGGGTTTTTGCGGCCCGGGGCGCGGGCGCCGGCTTTCCTCGGGCGCGGGATCCATTATGGTCGCAGCCACCGGCCGCTATGCGTGCGGCGCTGATATTTGGAGCATCCATGCGGGTTCTGGTTCGCTTGACCCTGGTCGCCGGCCTCGCCCTCGGCCTCACCGCCTGCGACAAATGCGGCAACTGGTTCGGCCAGGGGCGCCCGGCCGCCTGCCAGGGTGAAACGCCCAAATAGCGGGCCTTCGAAGGGCTGCGGGGCGGCGCCGGCGTTGCATTTGCGCAGCCATGCCGCTATAAGCGCGCCTTCGCGCGGAACATGCGCCCCCCTGGAGGCGTGTTGCGCTGCGGAGCCATGCGGCCGCGATTGCGGCCGCTGGCCGTTTGAACCCTCAAGAATTCAGGATCAAGTGCCATGACCGCCATCAAGGAACTGAAGGCTGTGGCGCGCGCGCGGGCCGGCAAGGGGGCCGCCCGTGCCGAGCGCCGCGCTGGACGCGTGCCCGCCGTCATCTACGGCGAAAAGCAGGACCCCGTCACGATCTCGCTGGACTTCATCGAGGTCAACAAGGCCATCTATGCGGGCCACTTCCTCACCACCCTGTTCGAGGTGGACGTGGACGGCACGAAGCATCGTGTCATTCCCCGCGACTACCAGATGGACCCGGTGAAGGATTTCCCCCTGCACGTGGACTTCCTGCGGGTGTCCAAGGGCACGACCCTCACCGTGGAAGTGCCGGTTCATTTCGTGAACCAGGACGCCTCCCCGGCTCTCAAGGCGGGCGGCACCCTCAACGTGGTGGCTCATTCCGTCGAGCTCGAGGCTCCGGCTGACGCCATTCCCGAGGCGGTTGTGGTGGACCTCACCGGCGCCGCGTTCGGCGACATCTTCCACCTCTCCAAGGTGAAGCTGCCGGCGGGCGTGACCTGGGCCGGCCATGGCGACGACACCCTCGCCACCGTGGTGGCCCCGACCGTCTCCGCCGAGCCGGCCGCCGAGGCCCCGGCCGCGGAAGAGCCCAAGGCCTGATTGGCCATCCTGATTGGCCATCCTGATTGGCCATCCTGATTGGCTGATCGAGCGACCGGCTCCAGGGCCGGTCGCGTTCTCGCTGACGCGAATGACCTGATCCATTTCGGGCCGGAGGCGCCTCATGTTCCTGCTCGCAGGGCTCGGCAATCCCGGCCCGAAATATGCCGGCAACCGGCACAATATCGGCTTCATGGCGCTGGACGCCATCTGCCGCCGCCATCGTCTCGGCCCGCTGCGCAAGCGCTTTCAGGCCATGACGGCGGAAGGGGAGATCGGCGGCGAGAAGGTGATCGCCCTGTTTCCCGAGACCTATATGAATGAGAGCGGGCGCGCCGTGGGCGAGGCCATGCGCTTCTATAAGGTCCCCCTCGACCACATCATCGTCTTCCATGACGAGCTGGACCTGCCGCCGGCCAAGCTGCGCATCAAGAAGGGCGGCGGCAATGCCGGCCATAACGGGCTGCGCTCCATCACCGCCCAATGCGGCAATGACTATTGGCGGGTGCGGCTCGGTATCGGCCATCCCGGCGACAAGGCCATGGTCATGCCCTATGTGCTGGGCGACTTCGCCAAGGCCGAGAAGGGCTGGCTCGACGCTCTGTGCGACGCCTGCGCCGATTTCGCCGACCTGCTGGTGACTGGCCGCGCCGACGAATTCCAGAACCGCGCCCATCTGTTCATGGACGCCCAGGGCTTCGCCGACCCGAAAAGGGTGGGTGAGAAGGGCTGAGGGCGTCTGGTCCCGCAGCCGTCCTGCGGCGCCGCGCGGCAATTTGCCGGGCCGGCGCGTTTTCTTGCCTGAACCGGTTTCCCCTTCGCGCCAAAACCCTCTAAGAGCGGCGGCGAACATCCTTCCGTGTGCGCCAACCGGCGCCACCTCCACCTCGGCCGGCGGGAGCGGGTGCCCATTGGGGGTGCCTCCTTGCGCGGCCACGATGAGTTCGAGACCTGAGCCATGGGCTTCAAATGCGGCATCGTCGGCCTGCCGAACGTGGGCAAGTCGACCCTTTTCAACGCGCTCACGCAGACCGCGGCGGCCCAGGCGGCCAACTACCCCTTCTGCACCATCGAGCCCAATGTGGGTGACGTGGCGGTGCCCGATCCGCGCCTCGACACCCTGGCGGAGATCGCCGGCTCGGGCCAGATCCTGCCCACCCGCCTCACCTTCGTGGACATTGCCGGCCTGGTGCGCGGCGCCTCCAAGGGAGAGGGGCTCGGCAACCAGTTCCTGGCCAATATCCGCGAGTGCGACGCCATCGCCCATGTGGTGCGCTGCTTCGAGGATGGGGACGTGACCCATGTGGAGGGCAAGGTCTCTCCCGTCGACGACATCGAGACCATCGAGACCGAGCTGATGCTGGCCGATCTCGAAAGCCTGGAAAAGCGCCTCTCCACTCTGGAGAAAAAGGCCAAGGGCGCGGACAAGGAGGCCAAGGAGACCTTGGACCTCGTCAACCGCGCCTTGGTGCAGCTGCGCGACGGCAAGCCCGCCCGCATGGCCGAGGTGAAGCCGGAGGAGGAGAGGCTGTTCTCCCAGCTGGGCCTCATGACCGCAAAGCCCGTGCTCTATGTGTGCAATGTGGAAGAGGCCTCGGCCAAGGAGGGCAATGCCCTCTCCGCCCAGGTGTTCGCCCGCGCCAAGGAGGAGGGCGCCAAGGCGGTGGTGGTCTCGGCCAAGATCGAGAGCGAGATCGCCGTGCTCTCCCCCGAGGAGCAGAAGGAATATCTGGAGGCCATCGACCTCGACGAGCCGGGCCTCAACCGGGTGATCCGCGCCGGCTACGACCTTCTGAACCTCATCACCTACTTCACCGTGGGGCCGAAGGAAGCGCGGGCGTGGACCATCACCCGCGGCACCAAGGCGCCGGCGGCAGCGGGCGTGATCCATACGGATTTCGAGAAGGGCTTCATCCGCGCCGAGACGGTGGCCTATGAGGACTATGTGAAGTTCAAGGGCGAAGCCGGCGCCCGCGAGGCCGGCCGCTTCCGCCTGGAAGGCAAGGATTACACCGTCGCCGATGGCGACGTGCTGCACTTCCGCTTCGCCAACTGAGCGGGGCGGCCATGCCGGAACCGGTGGAGATCGGCCGCCTCACCTTCACGGAGGCGGAGATCCGGCGCTTTGCCGGCGCCTTCGATCCGCAGGGCTTTCATGTGGATCCGGAGGCGGCGCGGCAGTCGCCCTTCGGCGGCCTGGTGGCTTCCGGCTGGCATGTGGTGTGCGCCTGGATGGGAGCCTTCGTGCGCGCCCATCCCTCCGCCGCTGATTCGCCTGTGGATCATCCCAGCGTCATCGCGCCGGTGGGGGTGGGGTTTGGCCTGCAGGGGCTGGAATGGAAGGCGCCGGTGCGCGCCGGCGACACCCTGGTCTTCTTCACCCAGGTTCTGGAGGCGCGGGCCAGCGGCAGCCGTCCCGGCTGGAGCGTCTTCCACCGTCGCAACAGCGCCCGGCGCGAGGACGGTGTCGAGGTGATGGCGTTCGAGCTGCGCCACATGGCTCCCGATCCTGCGCCGGGGCGCGGCTGAGCGGACCCTGGCGCCCGCTGTCCACGCCCTTTCCGCGCGACAGCTTGACGTTTGCGTCATCCTCCCCTTGGATCGGGACGAACAGGGGAGGCGCGTGTTGCCGGATTTCTTCTACGAGGACTTCGTCGTCGGTGAGGTGAAGGCCTTTGGGTCCCACACCATCACCGAGGAGGAAATCGTCACCTTCGCGCGGGAGTTCGATCCCCAGCCCATGCACACCGATGCGGCCGCCGGGGCGAAATCGGTGCTGGGCGGGCTTTCCGCCTCGGGCTGGCACAGCTGCGCCATCATGATGCGCCTCATCTGCGACGGCTTCCTGTTGCGCACCGCCGGCATGGGCTCGCCGGGCGTCACGGAGAACAGCTGGCTGGCCCCGGTGCGCCCCGGCGACGTGCTGACCCTGCGCCGCACGGTACTGGAGGCGCGCACCTCCAAGAGCCGGCCGGAAATGGGCCTCGTCACCTTCAAGTTTGAGCTGGTGAAGGCGGACAAGACCGTGGCCGTCAGCCAGACCTGCCTCATCATGATCGGACGCCGCAACCCGGGGGCGCGCCTCGCATGAACTACTTTGAAGACGTGGAAATCGGCCTGTCCGCCACCCTCGGCAGCCACACCTTCACCCGTGAGGAGATCATCGCCTTCGCCACGGACTATGATCCCCAGCCCTTCCACACGGACGACGAAGCGGCCAAGCGCTCGCCCTTCGGCGCCCTGTGCGCCTCCGGCTGGCACACCGCCGCCACCTGGATGAAGTGCCTGATGGAATACCAGACGCGCTCCATCGCCGAGGGCAAGCCGGTGCGGGCGGCGGGCGCTTCCCCGGGCTTCCGCAACATGCGCTGGCTGAAGCCGGTCTATGCCGGCGACACCATCACCTACACCACGGCGGTGACGGAGAAGACCGCCAGCCGCAGCAAGCCCGAATGGGGCGTGGTGCGCTCCTACAACACCGGCACCAACCAGCATGGCGAGCTGGTGTTCGAGTTCGAGGGCGCGGTTCTGGTGCGTCGTCGCAAACTCTGAGGCCTCGCTGCGGGCGGTGGCGCGCGCCCATTGCAGGGGGGGCGCGCGTCGGTGTCCCTTGCCCCTGGCTGGCGCCCCTGCTAAGAGCCGCGCCATCCGCCGACGCGCGGTCTATTCCTCCCCATGAAAGACAGGTGATTCCCATGGCGATCGAGCGCACCTTCTCGATCATCAAGCCCGACGCGACCCGTCGCAATCTCACCGGCGCCGTCAACGCCGTGATTGAGAAGGCGGGCCTGCGCATCGTCGCGCAGAAGCGCGTGCTGATGACCAAGGCTCAGGCCGAGACCTTCTATGCGGTCCACAAGGAGCGCCCCTTCTTCGGTGAGCTCGTGGCCTTCATGACCTCCGGCCCGGTGGTGGTGCAGGTGCTGGAAGGCGAGAACGCCGTTGCGAAGTATCGCGACGTGATGGGCGCCACCAACCCGGCGAACGCCGCCGAGGGCACCATCCGCAAGCTGTTCGCCGAATCCATCGAGGCGAATTCCGCCCACGGTTCCGACAGCATCGAGAACGCCGCGGTGGAAATCGCCCAGTTCTTCGCCGGCAACGAGATCGTCGGCTGACGTCCGCAAGGACGTTCAAGGGGGTCTGGCACCGGACGGCCGGGCCCCTTTCCACCCGCAGCTTCTCACGGGTGCGTTGTTGTCCCGGCGCCGTTGTGCGGTGCCGATGTCGGCCCGCTCTGGACGCGACGGCCGCTTCACCTTAAGACACCCCGTCACAGGTGCCGCGGAGAGGGCGTTCCGCCCCGCGCGCTCTGCGACCCGCAGTTTCTCCGGCCGGCAGGGCTGAGCCTTCCGGATCCTCAGGCCAGCGACCCGCCGGCTTTCGGGGCCATCGGGCCATTGCGGAACCGACGGGACATTCCCATGGACTTCACTTCCCCCAACTTCTGGCTCTCGCTGCTGCAGATCGTCTGGATCGACCTGCTGCTGTCCGGCGACAATGCGATCGTGATCGCGCTCGCCTGCCGCTCGCTGCCCAAGGGGCAGCGCAAGTGGGGCATCGTGCTGGGCGCCGCCGCTGCGGTGGTGCTGCGCATTCTCTTCGCTCTCGCCGTCTCTCTGCTGCTCGGCATTCCGCTGCTAAAGGTGGTGGGCGCGCTGCTGCTGTTCTGGATCGCCATCAAGCTGGCCGTCGGCGATGATGATGACGGCCACGAGGTGGAGGCCGCCGACACCCTGTTCAAGGCGGTGCGCACCATCGCCATCGCCGATGCGGTCATGAGCCTCGACAATGTGGTGGCGGTGGCCGCCGCTGCCCGCGGCCACGCGGAACTGTTCGTGTTCGGCCTGTTGCTCACCATTCCGCTCATCGTGTTCGGTGCCCAGGTGCTGCTCACCCTGCTCCAGCGCCTGCCTGTGCTCATCTGGGCCGGCGCGGCGCTGCTGGGCTGGATCGCGGGCGACATGCTGGTGCGCGACACCCTTTCCGTGGACCTGCTGGCGCACCTCAACCCCGCTTTGGTGGTTGAGAACCACGATGGCCTGCACCCGGCGGCGCTGCCCCATTATGTGGCGAGCGGCCTTGGCGCGGCCTTCGTGGTGGCGGTGGGCCTGGTGATGCGTCGCCGCGCGGCTGTGGGCGGGGAAGCCTGAGCCGCACGCGGCATCTATCCGCAGGAAAGCCCTTGCTGCAGCTCGCAAAATGGGGCGACGGGGCGCGTCTGAGGCAGTTCCTTTCTTCAGGGAATGGGGACAGGCTTCAGCGCACCGGGTTGAAGCGTTTTCTTCACGCGAGCCGGTACCCACTTCGCTCCAAAACGCTCTAATGTTCCGCCCATGAATACGCGTGTTCCCCCGCCTTCCGATGCCGCCCGCGCGCGCGCCCTCGTGCGGGCCTCGGCCTGTCCCCATGACTGCCCCTCCACCTGCGCGCTGGAGGTGGAGATCGAGCCCACGGGCCGCATCGGCCGTATTCGGGGGGCGAAGGACAATGGCTACACGGCGGGCGTCATCTGCGCCAAGGTGGCCCGCTACGCGGAGCGCGCCAACCATCCGGATCGCGTGCTGACGCCACTGCGGCGCACCGGGCCCAAGGGCTCCGGCGCGTTCGCGCCCATCTCCTGGGATGAGGCGCTGGACCGGGTGGCCGAAGGGCTGCTGGCGGCCGAGCTGGCCCACGGGGCGCAATCGGTCTGGCCCTATTATTATGCGGGCACCATGGGCCTCGTGATGCGCGACGGCCTCAACCGCCTCACCCACGCCAAGGGCTATTCGCGCTTCTTCTCCAGCATCTGCGTGAATCCGGCCTGGAGCGGCTATCTGGCGGGGGCGGGCCGCATTGCCGGCGCCGACCCGCGTGAGATGGCGTCTTCCGACCTCATCACCTTGTGGGGCACCAATGCGGTGGCGACCCAGGTCAATGTGATGACCCACGCCATCCATGCCCGCAAGACGCGGGGCGCGAAGATCGCGGTGGTGGATGTCTATCGCACGCCCACCATGGAGCAGGCGGACCTGGCCCTGCTCATCCGTCCCGGCACCGATGGGGCGCTCGCCTGCGCGGTGATGCATGTGCTGTTCCGCGACGGGCTGGCGGACCGCGCCTATCTGGAGCGCTATGCCCGTGACACCGCGACCCTCGAAGACCACCTGAAGACGCGCACGCCCGCATGGGCCAGCGCCATTACCGGCCTGCCGGAAGCGGAGATCGAGGCTTATGCGCGGCTGGTGGGCACCACCCCGCGCGCCTTCTTCCGCATCGGTTACGGCGTCTCGCGCACCCGCAACGGGGCCGTGAACATGCATGCGGTGGCCTCCATCCCGGTGGTGAGCGGGGCCTGGCAGCATGAGGGTGGCGGCGCGTTGCATTCGGTGTCCGGCATCTATGGCTGGAACAAGACCCTCATCGAGGGGCTCGATGTGCGCGATCCCACCACGCGCGCGCTCGACCAGTCCCGCATCGGCCCCATCCTCACCGGCGACGAGGACGCGCTGGCGGGCGGGCCGCCGGTGAAGGCGCTGTTCATTCAGAACACCAATCCGATGGCGGTGGCGCCGGAGCAGGAGAAGGTGCGCGCGGGCTTCGCGCGCGACGACCTGTTCGTGGTCGTGCACGAGCAGTTCCTCACCGACACCGCGCGCATGGCCGATATCGTGCTGCCGGCCACCATGTTCACCGAGCATGACGACCTCTACCAGGCCGGCGGCCATCCCCACATCCTGTTCGGGCCGAAGCTGGTGGAGCCGCCGGGCGAATGCCGTTCCAACCACGATGTGGTGTGCGCCCTGGCGGCGCGGCTGGGGGCCAGCCATCCCGGCTTCGGGATGAGCCCGCGCGCGCTCATCGACCGCACCTTGCAGGCGAGCGGCCGCGGCACCCTGGCGGAGCTGGAGGCCGCGCGCTTCCTGGATGTGCGCCCGCCTTTCGCGGAAGCTCATTTCCTCGAAGGCTTCGGTCATTCCGACAAGCGCTTTCATTTCGCCGCCGATTGGGCCGGGCTGAAATTCAGCGCGCCGGGCAAGTTCGGGCCGGTGGGGGACATGCCGGCCCTGCCGGACCACTGGGGCGTGATCGAAGAGGCGAACGCCGACTATCCGTTCCGCCTGGTGACCGCGCCGGCCCGCAACTTCCTCAACTCCACCTTCAGCGAAACCGCCACCTCCGCCGCGCGCGAGGGGGCGCCCTCGCTGCTCATCCATCCGGACGACGCGGCGGCGGCGGGCATCGCCGAGGGCGACATGGTGGCGGTGGAGAGCGCGCGGGGCCGGGTGCTCCTGAAGGCGCGCCTGTTCGAGGGGCTGCGGCGGGGCGTGGTGGTGTCCGAGCAGATCCAGCCCAATCGCGCCCATCGGGGCGGGCTGGGCATCAACACTCTCACCGGGGCGGATCCCGTCGCCCCCGTGGGCGGCGCCGCTTTTCACGACAACCGCGTGCGCCTCGCCCGCGTGGAGGCCTAGCTCCGATCGACATTTAAGAGGCGCGTTCCTCTCCCGCTTGCGGGGGAGGAAGGGGCAGGACCGCTTCAGTGGTGCGGAGAATGGGAATTCTGGGCTTTCGGCATTTTCGAGGCATTGCCTTCCGCTCGCCCACCGCGGCCACCCTCCCAACGCTTTACCCCCGCCTTTCCCCGCACGCGCGAGAGGGTGCCGTGCCGTGAGGAACACGGTGGCGGTGAGCGACAAGCCGCGCCACACGCACTGAATGTCGATTGGACCCAGGGTCGGTACTTGATGCGCGGTGGTGGTGCTCGCGGGGGTCTGATTCAAGGCTTCTGAAAGGGAGCGTTGAAGAGTGCCAAGCAGCTTCAGCGGCTTAACGACGAGGAGTGGGCTCGGGTCGCGCCGCTGCTGTCGTGGGGACGCAAGGGCGCTCACCGTGTGGACGATCGCCGGGCGATCGCTGGCATTGTCTCTAGGCTCAGGGGCTGGACGCGGTGGCGCGACTGCCTGTCGGAGTTCGGCCCCTGCACGACAGTCTACACCGCTTCAACCGCTGGAGCCGGCAGGGGCTGTGGCCGCAGATGCTCGAGGCGCTGACTGGGCAAAGCGGCATCCTCGACCGAGCGGCCATCGACGCCACCCCATCAAGGCGCACCGCTCGGCGGTCGGCGCAAAAGGGGGCCTTTAGTCAAGCCATAGGTCAATCGCGGGGCGGCCATACCACCAGGCTCGACGGCCTGGCAGACGAGCGCGGCCGGCCCCGTGCGCTGTTGGTCAGCGCCGGGAACATCAACGACATCAGCATGGCTGCGGCGCTGCGGGGGAAAACGCGGGGCACGTTGAGCCGGCCATGAGGCAGGGGCAACGCCCTGTAAGTCCGTCCGCGTGAGCGCCAAACGCCCGCCGCAGCAAGGCGCTCCTGGCCGCTCCCTTCCCCCGTGGCGGGAGTGGGAGCGAGCCCCGGGGCCACGCCATGGTCCTGAAGCTCGATTGATCGGGGCGCCCGCGTGGCCGCGTACGGCTCAAGGCGATGGGCGCTCGTCTTGTGCCGGCTCTCTCGTGCCGCCAGGGGCTGGCAGGAGGGGGGGGGCACGAGGGGCCGTGTGCGCCTTGCGGATCGGGGCACGGCCTCTGGCTGGTTTCGTCGCGGCTGTGGGAAGGGCGTGGCTTCATGGGCCGGAGGCTGCGGAGGCCGGGGGCTGGGCGGCGCCCCAGCCTCTTTTCTGCCGTTGCCGCACGCGTGAGCGGGGCGCGGTGGGGACCGGAAAGCCCGGCGTCATCCCGTCCGCCCAATGCCGGAGGGGCTGGGATCAGACCTTCGGCGCGATCAGGGGCTGAAGGCCTTTTTCCACGCCGGCGATGTCCACCCGCTCGTTGGCCACGGTCAGCCGGCCGGCGGCCAGCAGTTCCAGGCCCTTGGGGTAGATCACATGCTCCTGGGTCAGGACCCGGTCGGCCAGAACGTCCGGCGTGTCGCCGGGCTCAATGGGCACGACGGCCTGGAGGATGATCGGCCCCTCGTCCATCTCCGCGCGCACGAAATGCACGGTGCAGCCATGCACGCGCACGCCCGCTTCCAGCGCCCGCTCATGGGTGTGCAGGCCCTTGAAGCTCGGCAGCAGCGAGGGGTGGACGTTGATCATGCGGTCGCGCCAGCGCTCCACCAGCCAGGGGGTGAGCAGGCGCATGAAGCCGGCGAGGCAGACGATCTCCACGCCCGCGTCCCTCAGCACGCCGTCGAGGGCGGCATCGAAGGCTTCGCGGTCGGCAAAGCCCTTGTGGCTCAGCACATGGGTGGCGATGCCGTGGGACTGGGCGAAATCCAGCCCCGCCGCATCGGCGCGATTGGAGAGCACCAGGGCGATTTCGGCCGGAAAGTCAGGCGCGGCGGCGGCGCGCACCAGCGCCGCCATGTTGGAGCCCCGCCCGGAAATGAGCACCGCCGCCCGTTTGCGGGCGGGAACACCCCCCTGATGCGCGCTCATGCCGGGAACCCGAAATCGGCGGAGCCTCCATAGACCACGTGGGGCGCGCCGGCGCCGGGCTCGATGACGCCCAGGCGCACCACGCTCTCGCCGCCATCGGCGAAGGTGTCGGCCATTTTCTCTTCGAGCTCGGCGGGCACCACCACGGCCATGCCGACGCCGCAGTTGAAGGCGCGCAGCATCTCTTCCGGCGCCACGTTGCCGGCGGTGGCGAGCCAGCGGAAGACCGGGGGGACGATGAGGTTGTCGAGGTCGATGCGCGCCAGGGTGCCCTGGGGCAGCACACGCGGCAGGTTCTCGGTAATGCCGCCGCCGGTGATGTGGGCGAGGGCTTTCACCGCGCCGGTGGAGCGGATGGCGGAAAGGCAGCTCTTTACATAAAGCCGGGTGGGGGCCAGCAGGGCCTTGCCGAGGCTCGTCTGCGGCGCGAACGGCGCCGGCTCGTCCCAGTTCAGGCCCGAGCGCTCGACGATGCGGCGCACCAGGGAGTAGCCGTTGGAATGCACGCCGGCCGAGGCGAGGCCCAGGATGACGTCGCCGGGGGCGACATCGGGGCGGGGCAGGAGGCCGTGGCGTTCCACCGCGCCGACGGCGAAGCCGGCGAGATCATAGTCGCCGTCCGCGTACATGCCGGGCATTTCGGCGGTTTCGCCCCCCACCAGGGCGCAGCCCGACTCGCGGCAGCCATGGGCGATGCCGGCGACGATGTTGGCGCCCACTTCCGGGGTGAGCCGGCCGGTGGCGAAATAATCCAGGAAGAACAGGGGCTCGGCGCCCTGCACCACCAGGTCGTTCACGCACATGGCGACGAGGTCGATGCCGATGGTGTCATGCACCCCGGTCTCGATGGCGATCTTCAGCTTGGTGCCCACGCCGTCGGTGGCGGCCACCAGCAGCGGGTCCGAATAGCCGGCGGCCTTGAGATCGAAGATGCCGCCGAAGCCGCCGATATCAGCATCCGCGCCCGGGCGGCGGGTCGCCTTCACCAGCGGCTTGATGAGATCGACGAGGCGATTGCCGGCGTCGATGTCGACGCCCGCATCACGATAGGAAAGTCCGTCCTGAGCCATCGGGTCCTCGCGGCAGGGGGCGCGTCGGCTGCTGACGCTGGCCACGCCCTGACCAATTGGGCGGCAGGCGCCCTTGCGCCCACCCCCGGCGGATTAGCCGCGAACGGCCGGGATGGCAAGGCGCGATGGCACCGCGCGATGCCATCGCGCGCGACCGGGCTTCAGTTTTCCAGGAGCTTCGCTTTGAACATGAAGCCCGCGACGACAGCCCCGATCAGCGGCACCAGGATGAACAGCCAGAGCTGGGCGATGGCCTGCCCGCCCACGAATAGAGCCGGGCCGATGGAGCGCGCCGGGTTCACGGAAACTCCCGTCACCGGCACGAACACAATGTGCACCAGGGTGAGGGTGAGGCCGATGGCAAGGCCGGCCGCCGGCCCCGACCCGGCCTTGGAGGTGGCGCCGAGAATGGCCACCAGGAACACGAAGGTACCCACGAATTCCACCATCAGCGCGGCGCCGATGCCATATTCCCCGCCGAAGCCGGGGCCCCAGCCATTCTGCCCGAGGCCGGACTTTGCCACGTCGTAGCCGCCGACCTTGCCGGTGACCACCAGATAGAGGATGGCGGCCCCGCCGATGCCGCCCAGCACCTGCGCCACCCAGTATTTCGGCACTTCCGCCGCCGGCAGGCGGCCCGCCGCCCACAGGCCCAGCGTGACGGCGGGATTGATGTGGCAGCCGGAAACCGGGCCGATGCCATAGGCCATGGCCGTCACCGACAGGCCGAAGGCGAAGGCGATGGCCAGCACGCCGATGGGCGCGGTGGGATAGCCCGTGAGCACGGCCGAGCCGCAGCCATACAGAACCAGGACGCCGGTGCCGATCAGCTCGGCGAGGTACTTGTTCATGAAGCCCTCCCAATGGTCCGCGCGCCGGCCGCCGAGGCGGGCGCCGGGCCCATGGTCTCGTAACCTGAGGTTGCGGGCAAGATTAAGCTGGAGGCGGCGGCGAAGCCGGCAGACGGAGAGGTGCGATCATGCTACGCCTAGGCGCCCGCGTGGAAAGCGGGGCAAAGGGAGCTACCATGACAAGGTCTCGAACCCGGGACGCCTCGGCCATCGCAGCGACGGCCGGACGCGCTCGCGGAACGGCGACGGCGCTGGCTGTCACCGCCGCTCTTGCCGCCTTCCTGACCGCGCCGCTCGGCGCCGCGCAGGCGCAGGAGAGCGCTCCGTCCGCCGGCCAGGGAACCGCGACAAGCCAGGCCCCCCTTCAGGCACCCACCTGGCCGCGCAGCTATCCGCTGCCGGACGACCAGCAGATCCAGCTCTATCAGCCGCAGATCGATGCCTGGGACGGCGACGTGATGAGCGGCCGCGCGGCGGTGGCCATCGGGGCCACGTCCGGCGCGCCGACCTATGGCATGGTGCGCTTCACCAGCCGGGTCGCGGTGGATAAGCCCGCCGGCCTCGTGCATGTGGCCAGCTTCTCCATCACCGGCGTCGAGGTGCCCACTGATCCCAGCAAGGCGAGCCTCATCCGCAACACGCTGCAGGCCCACCTGCCGCCGGAAGGCTTCACCGTTCCCCTCGACCAGCTCCAGGCGAGCTATGCGGTGAACAAGGAGCTGGCGGAGCTGAAGACCCAGCCGGTGGACAATTCCCCGCCGCAGATCCTGTTCGTCACCACCGCCACGGTGCAGATTCCCCTCGCCGGCGAGCCGGTGCTGAAGCCCATCACCGGGGTCACGGGCTTCCGCCGCGTCATCAATACCCGCCCGCTGCTGCTGCTGGATGATGCCGGCACCTATCACCTGCAGGCCGCAGGCTCGTGGTACGAATCCACCAATCTGGGCGGCACCTGGGTGGTGACGCCGCAGGCCTCCGACGCCCTGGTGGCCGCCGCCAAGAAGGCCACCGACGAACTCGCCGCCGATCCGCTGCTGGGCAAGGATGGCAAGGCCATCACCCCGCCGCCGGCGATCCTGGTGACCACCAAGCCGAGCGAGCTGATCCAGACCGAGGGGCAGCCGCAAATGCTGCCGGTGGTGGGCACCAACCTGCTCACCATGAATAACGCCGACCACGCTGTGTTCCTGGAGACCACCAGCAACACCTATTACGTGCTGATCGCCGGCCGCTGGTTCAAGGCAGTCGACCTCAAGGGGCCGTGGGCGTTCGTGCCCTCCAACGCCCTGCCGCCGGACTTCTCCAAGATCAATCCCAACGATCCCAAGGCCAATGTGCTGGTCTCGGTGGCCGGCACGCCGCAGGCCAAGGAGGCGGCCATCGCCGCCACCATTCCGCAGACCGCCACCGTGAAGCGCGACGTGCCGCTGAACGTGGTCTATGACGGCACGCCGCGGTTCGAGCCCATTACCGGCACCGCATTGGCGTATGCCGTGAACACGCCGGTTCCGGTGATCCGCTTCAATGCGGAGCGCTATTACGCGGTGGCCAACGGCATCTGGTTCGTGGCCACCACGCCCATGGGGCCGTGGCGGGTGGCGGACGTGGTGCCGGATGCCATCTATACCATCCCCGTTTCCTCGCCCGTGCACTACGTCACCTATGTCCGCATCTATGGCAGCACGCCCGATGCGGTGGTGGTGGGCTACACGCCCGGCTATATGGGCGTCGTGGTCGCTCCCGGCGGCACGGTGGTCTATGGCACGGGCTATTCCTGCCCCGGCTATGTGGGCACCTACTGGGTTTCCTGCCCGGTCACTTACGGGCTCGGCGCCGGCTTCGCACTGGGCGCGGCGGAAGGCTTCGCCTTCGGCTTCGCGGCCGGCTGGCCCTGGAGTGTGGCGGTGGGGCCCTATTGGGGGCCGTATTGGCATCCCTGGGGTCCCGGCCCGTGGGGTCCGGGGCCGTGGGGGCCGCATCCGTGGGGTCCGGGGCCGTGGGGCGGCCATTGGGGCTACACCAACATCAACCAGACCAACGTCTATGGCCGCTGGGGCGGCGCCGCCACGGTGAACCACGCCTGGGGCACCACCTGGAACGGCACCGGCTGGTCCGGGCGCGACTGGCGCGGCACCACCGCCAACGGCACGGCCTTCACCGGCCGCTCGGCCGCGGCGTTCAATCCCTATTCGGGCAATTGGGCAGCCGGCCGCGAGGGGGCGCACGCCAATCCCTATACCGGCCGTGAGGGCGCTTCCCGCGCCGGCGCCACCGGCAATGTCTACACCGGCAATTATGCCGCCGGCCGCGCGGAAACCCACGGCAACGCCTATACCGGTGCCGAGGGGGCCTCGCGCTCCGGAGTGGTGGGCAATGCCTATACGGGCAATGCGGCGGCGGGCCGAGAATCCGCCGGCTACAACCCGACGACCGGCACCGCCCATGCCTCGCAGACCGCGGTCACGGACAACCACGGCAATGTGAACGTGGATAGCCGCGGCGCCGCCGTGAACACCCACACCAACACCGCCGCCGCCTGGAACAACGGCAATGTGATGGTGGACCACGACGGCAACGTCTATCGCCACTCCGACACCGGCTGGAACCGCAACACGACCACCGGCTGGCACGACGTGGACCACAACTACGACACCCGCAACCTGGACAATGAGGCGCGCGCGCGCTCCTGGGGCCAGCAGCGGGTGGATAATTTCGGCGGCAACAGCTTCCGCAGCGACGATTTCGGCGGCGGCGACCGGTTCGGCAGCGGCGGCTTTGATCGCGGCTTCGGCGGTTTCGGCGGCGGCGATCGCTTCGGCGGTGGCGGCTTCGGGGGAGGTGGCTTCCGTGGCGGTGGTGGATTCCGCCGCTGAGCCGACGCCCACATGCTTCGCCTCGCCGGGGACTTGTCTCCGGCGAGGCTGTTTCAAGCTGGCGAGTGCGGTGGCCCGTTTCACCGAATGGGGATACGCCTGCCCGTCGGAGAGACCGGTTCGCGCGCAAGCGGTCGTGGGCCACGACCTGTTCTTGAGGTCCACGGAGCCTTCGGTGCACGGCCCGCAAGGGATGGTCGCCGGCAAGGGGGGCGCGGGCAAGAGGGCTCCGGTAAGGGGGCGGCACGTGGCTCTGCCTCGCGTGGCCGCCCGTCTGGCGAATAGGCTCTTTTCAATCGCTTCGGCGGCCGCATGCTGAGCTTCAGCGCGGGGCAGGCTTTCGGGAGGCAGCATGGAAAAGGGGGTATCCGCAACGCACGGCGCCGCTGAGGCATTGGTGATGCGCAGCTATACGCAGCTCGCCGGCTATAATGCCTGGGCCAATGCGCGTGTGTTCGACGCCGCCGAGGCGCTGGGGGCGGAGCGGTGCGCGACCCCGACGGGGGCGTTCTTCGGCTCCATCACCGCCACGCTGAATCACCTCGTGGTGATCGACCGCATCTGGCTCTCCCGCCTGCTGGATACCGGCGAGGCCCAGCCGCCACTCGACACCCTGCTGGAAGCCGATCTGTCCCGCCTGCGGGCCTTGCGCGTGGTGGAGGATGAGCGGCTGAAGGCGCTGGTTGCGGGCCTGGATCCCGAACGGCTGGCGGGGCCCATCACCTATGCCAACAGCAGCGGCCGCCAGTTCACGCAGAGCTGCGCGAGCGCCCTGGATCACCTGTTCAACCACCAGACCCACCATCGCGGCCAGGTGCACGCGATGCTGACCCGCCTCGGCGGGCGCGCGGCCGCGCCGTCCCTCGACCTGATCGTGTTCCAGCGAGAGCCGGCGCCGGGCCGCTGACGCCATCCTTGCCGAGATCGGTATATTGCGCCAGGCGCGCCGTAGCAGCCTGTGGCGCAAGGCTTTCTGACGCTGCGAGATGTGCCGGAAGGGCAGGGCGGCGGTCGCGGCAACCTGTCGCTCCGGCGAGGGTGTCTGGTTTCTTGATCCAGATCAAAAAATCATTGAGGATCGCCGCCAGCGTCATCCCTTAAGGATGAAGACCCGTAAAATTTGAGATGGTGTCGCCATGCAGGCTGTTGCGCGCGCGTTCTTCCATGTTCCCGTGGTCGGTTGGCTGCTCAGGGATGCGGTCCATGGCCTGCCCGACGCGCGCTATTACTTTATCTTCAACCTGCTGGTCCTGTTCGCGGCGCTGGTCTATTTCTTCGGATATCCCTTCCTGATCGTGTCGGCCCTGACCGCCACTGCCGCGATGCTGGTGACTCTTGTGATCCTCACCGCGTCGGACATGTTCAGCCGGCTGGGCAAGAAGCGCGCGGCGCGCTGAGCGTTCCGCGCGTCTGCCCACGGGCAGGTTGAGAAAAAAGGCCCCTCCCGGTCGCGGGCGGGGCCTTTTCTCATTCCAGGTTCTCATTCCAGGCCAGCGATGGCGCGGGCGAAGTCGCGGGCGGTGAAGGGCTGCAGATCGTCCGCCCCCTCGCCGACGCCGATGAGGTGAACCGGCAATTTGTGCTTGGCCGCGATGGCCACCAGGATGCCGCCGCGCGCGGTGCCGTCCAGCTTGGTCATCACCAGCCCGGTGACGCCGGCGATGCGGGTGAAGGCTTCCACCTGCGACAAAGCGTTCTGGCCCACGGTGGCGTCCAGCACCAACAGCACCGCATGGGGCGCCGACGGCTCCAGCTTCTTCACCACGCGTACGATCTTTTCCAGCTCCGCCATCAGCTCGGTGCGGTTCTGGAGGCGGCCGGCGGTGTCGATCATGAGAATATCCGCCCCATCGGCGCGGGCCTCGGTGAGCGCGTCGTGGGCGACACCGGCGGCATCGGCGCCGGGCTCCTTGGCGATCACCTTGGTGCCGGTGCGCTGGCCCCATACCTTGAGCTGGTCGATGGCGGCGGCGCGGAAGGTGTCGCCCGCCGCCAGCACCACCTTCTTGCCCTCGTGCCGCCACTGGGAGGCGAGCTTGCCGATGGTGGTGGTCTTGCCCGAGCCGTTCACGCCCACCATGAGCACCACGAACGGGCGCCGCAGGTGCTCCACCACAAGCGGCTTGGCCACCGGCTCCAGGATGCGTTCCACTTCCGCCGCGATGAGGCCCTTCACCTCCTCCGGGGAGATCATCTTGTCGTGCCGGCCCTTGCCCACGGCCTCGACGATCCGCATGGAGGTTTCCACGCCCAGGTCGGCGCGGATGAGCACTTCTTCCAGCTCCTCCAGGGTGTCGGCGTCCAGCTTGCGCTTGGAGACAAGGTCGGTGATGCCCTGGCCGAGATTGGAGGCGGTGCGGGCGAGCCCCGAGGCCAGCCGCGCCCAGAAGCCCTTCTTGCGGGGCTCGGTCGCGGCCTGCTCGGGCTCTTCATGCTGAGCGTCCGCCGCAGCCTCCTCGGCATCCGCCGCCTGGGGTTGCTCCGGCTCGGCCTCATCGCCCGCCTCTTGTCCCGCTCCTTGCGGGAGGGGCGCGGTGAGGGCCGTCGCAACGGCAACGTCAGGCGGGGTCGGGGGAGCCATCGGCTCCTGCGCGGTGCTGGGGGCCGATGCGGTCGGCGTGCCCTGCGGTGGCTCGACGTCCAATTGCGGTGGTGTGGGCTCCACCGGCGCTTCAGTTGCGGCGGGAGTGTCGGCAATGGCTGGCACTTCGGTGGGGGCAGCGGGCGCCTGTGGCGCGGTCTCGATGCCGGACGTCGAGGGTGCGGCGTCCCCGGCCGTCGGCGCTGCCGCAGGAGTCGCTGCGTCCGGTTGCGCCAGGGCGGCCGCCTGCAGTGCGGTGTCGACCGGCTCTTCCGGAGCGGCTGACGCACCGGCTATGGCTTGTGCCTCCGGGGCGGGTGCCGCGGGTGTATCCGGGATCGGTGTCTCCTGGGCCGCTGCATCCTGGACGGGGGCGGCCTGAGCGGGGGGCGCGGCGGCATCGGTGGCGACCGTCTCCGCCGGCGCGTCGGTGGGAGCTTCCGCTGCGGCGGGCTCGGGCGCCGGCGCCCCGGTTGCTTCCCCCGCGGTTGCTTCCCCTTCTTCCGCTGGTGGAGGCGCGCTGGTTTCGTCGGCGCGGCCCGTCAGCCAGCCCCAGAAGCCGCGCTTCTTCTTCGGAGCTTCGGTGGGGGCGTTGCCGGCGTCCGGGAGGGCGTCCGAGTGGGCGTCGTCTTGGCTCATGGCGTCTGGCCGTTCCTTGAATTGCGCTCAGGCGGCGATCAGGCGCGCGCCGTCGTGGCCGGAGATGCGCACCTCCGCCACCGTGCCGCGTGTGAGCGGCCGGGCGAGACGCACCGGTGTGAAATGTTCCGTATGCCCGCGTCCGCCCGCTTCCACCAGCACGCTGCGGCGGCGGCCCACCTCGCCGGCGAGGTGGCGATGCAGCTGCCGGCCGGCAAGGTCCCGCAGCCGCGCCGCGCGCGCCGCCACTTCGGCGCGATCAAGCTGCGGCATGCGCGCCGCGGGCGTGCCGGGGCGGGCGGAGAAGGGAAAGGCATGGACGAAGGCGATGCCCGCTTCCTCCAGGAAGGCGAGGGTGTTGCGGAATTGCGCCTCGGTCTCCGTGGGGAAGCCGGCGATGATGTCGGCGCCCAGCACCAGGTCCGGCCGCAGGCGGCGCAGGGTGGCGATGAAGGCCAGGGCCTGGGCGCGGCTGTGGCGGCGCTTCATGCGCTTCAGCACCAGGTCGTCGCCCGACTGCAGCGACAGGTGCAGGTGGGGCAGCAGGCGCGGCTCCTCGGCCAAGGCGGCCAGCAGCTCGCCGTCCGCCTCCACCGCATCGATGGAGGACAGGCGCAGCCGCTCCAGCTCCGGCACCTGCCGCAGCAAAGCGCGCACCAGGCGGCCCAGCGTCGCCTGGCCGGGCAGGCCCTGGCCGTAGGAGGTGAGGTCGACGCCGGTCAGCACCACCTCGCGGTGGCCGCTGTCCACCAGCCGGCGCACCTGCTCCACCACCGCGCCCATGGGCACGGAGCGGGAGGGGCCGCGCCCATAAGGGATGATGCAGAAGGTGCAGCGGTGGTCGCACCCGTTCTGCACCTCCACGAAGGCGCGGGTGTGCCCGCAGAAGGCTTCCGCCAGATGGGGCGTGGCCTCGCGCACGGTGGAGATGTCCTGCACCCGCACCCGGGCCTCGGCGTCAAGGCCGAAGTCCAGGGTGGCGCGGGCGGCATCCCAGGTGGCGGGGGCCGCCTTGGCGGCATTGCCCAGCACCAGGTCCACCTCGCCCATGGCCGCGAAGCTGGCCGGCTCGGTCTGGGCCGCGCAGCCCGTCACCACGATGCGCAGGTCCGGATCAGCCCGCTTGGCCCGGCGGATGGCCTGCCGCGCCTGGCGCACCGCCTCGCCGGTCACGGCGCAGGTGTTCACCACCAGGGTGCGTTCCAGCCCCGCGCCGGCGGCGGCGCGCAGCATGCCGTCACTCTCCAGCGCATTGAGCCGGCAGCCGAAGGTCTCCACCCGCACGGGCGCGGCGGCCTGCGCCATCAGGCGCTCTCCCCGAGCATTGCGGGGGTGATCTCGCCACGGAACTCGTAGGCCACGGGTCCGGTCATCAGCACATGGTCGTCGCCGGCCCGCCACTCGATGTCGAGATCGCCGCCGGGCAGGTGGATGCGCACGGCGCGGCCGGTGCGGCCCGTGCGCGCGGCGCTGACGGCGGTGGCGCAGGCGGCGGTGCCGCAGGCGCGGGTGCGGCCCGAGCCGCGCTCCCACACATGAAGCAGAATGTCATCCGGCCCCTTGAGGCTGGCGAAGGAGATGTTAGCCCGCTCGGGGAACAGGGGATGATGCTCCAGCGCGGCGCCGAGGCCCTCCACGTCCACCTGGTCGGCATCGGGCACGAAGAAGACGGCGTGAGGATTGCCCATGCTCACGAGACTGGCCGGGCCCAGCGCCTCGAACCCGGGCACCGTCACGGCGGCAGTGTCGCCCACGTCGTGGGAGAGGGGAATGTCTCGCCAGTCGAGGCGGGGGGCGCCCATGTCGACGGTCACGGTGCCGTCGTCATGGATGCGGCAGTCGAGGAGGCCGGCATCGGTCTCGAACTCGATGTGGCTGGCGCCGGTGCGCTCAGCCTCATAGGCGGCGATGCAGCGCGTGCCGTTGCCGCAGGCGGCCGATTGCGACCCGTCATTGTTCAGGATGAGCACGAAGGCGGCCGTATCCTCCCGGCGCGGGGGATAGAGCACCATGGCCTGGTCGTAGGGCACCGCCTGGGGGCGGGCGAGGGCGACGGCGTCAGCGGCCGAGATCTCCACCGGCGCGTCGCGCAGGTCGAGCACCAGGATCTCGTTACCGAGACCGTTCATCTTCACGAAGGGGCGATGGGCAAGCGGCTGCATGGGACTTCGGCCATCCTTCGGGCCCGGCGGACATGGGGAAATTCGTCCCATCCTATATGGCGCCGAACCGCAGCGCGCGCCACCCCCGCGTGCCGCAGCGCGGCCGCAGTGTTGCTTCCGATGCGCGCCGCAGCGCGGCCGCACTCTTGCCTCGAACATGCCAACGAACATGCTAGAAACGGTGACGTTGCCGGACCATTGGCGGCCGGCACGGAGGATGAATGATGGCGGCTCGCGCGGCGCACGATGCTTATGGAACCTCGATGACGTTCGCCACCCGGCCGGCGCGGAGTGCGCCCGCCCGCCGGATCGCGGGTGTCGCGCTTTCGCTCGTGCTGCTGGCTTCCGCAGCGCCGGCTCTTGCCCAGCAGAACGCGCCCGCGCCCGCCTCCCAGAAGGACGATACGCTGACCCCGCCGCCGGTGGTGGACCCCAAGCCGGTGGAAACGACGCCGGTGGCGCCC
Organism: Xanthobacter sp. NM-59; assembly: GCF_021401125.1. GTDB lineage: Bacteria > Pseudomonadota > Alphaproteobacteria > Rhizobiales > Xanthobacteraceae > Xanthobacter. Next base: position 509,257 of record NZ_JACBFQ010000002.1, on the reverse strand, counting down.
GCACCGGTCAAGGCGCTGGCGCCGGAGGAGGTGAGCCTGCAGCCGGTTCCGGTCATCACCCTGTCCGGCCATGCCACCTGGGAGGAGGCCTACGACAAGCTGGTCGCCACCATGAAGACCCTGGACAAGGAGCTGGGCAGGCTCGGCCTCGCCCGCAAGGGGGACGTGCTGGTGGTCTACAGCTCCAGCGACGATCTCGGCTTCGACTATGAAGTGCAGATGCCCTTTTCCGGCACCACCACGCAGAAGCCCTCCGGCAATATCAAGCTCGGCGGTTCCTATACGGGCAAGGTGCTGAAGTTCACCCATTCCGGCTCCTTCGCCGATATGGACAACACCTACGAGCAGATCGCCAATTATCTGGACGAGAAGAATGTGAACGCGGACGAGCTCTATGTGGAGCAGTACCGCACCGATCTCACCACCACGGCGCCCGATGCGCTGACCATCGATATTCTGGTGCCGGCACCGAAATAAAGCGGGGCCGGGGTTTTGCGCGCGGGGATGTGGATCCGGCGGCGCCGGCCGCATTCCCCGGCTTTCCTTGGGCGTGCGAATCTCCTTTGATGGGCGCAGGATCGTACCGGGCGTCACGCGCCCGACGTCACGCGGAGGCCGCCATGCCGCGCCTGTTCACCGCCCTCGAGATCCCGCCCGATGTGGGGCTCGGCCTCTCATTGCTGCGCGGAGGCCTGTCCGGGGCACGCTGGATCGATCCCGAAAACTACCATGTGACCCTGCGCTTTGTCGGTGACGTGGACGACGCCATGGGGCGCGACATCATGGACATGCTGGGCGCCGTGCGGCGGCCCGCGTTCGAGCTGATGTTGCAGGGGCTCGACCAGTTCGGAGGGCGCAAGCCGCGCTCCCTGTTCGCGGCGGTGAAGGTCAATGCCGCCATCATGGAGCTCCAGGCCGAGCAGGAGCGCATCATGCAGCGGCTCGGCCTCGCCGCGGAGGGGCGCAATTTTCGCCCCCATGTCACCCTGGCGCGGCTGCGCGATGCGTCCAGCCGGCAGGTGGCTGATTATCTCGCTTTGCGCGGGCCTTATCGCAGCCCGGTATTTCATGTTCCGCGCTTCGTCCTGTTCTCCTCGCGCGATTCCGTGGGCGGCGGACCCTATCTTGTGGAGGCCGCCTATCCCCTCGGGTGAGGGGGATGTGAGCCGGCGCCGCACTTTAGAAAAACTATTATTTGGACCGCTGGCCGCAGCTTGATATTGCGCCGCGGCGCAGAATTCATTTTCCTGACACATGAACTGCTTCAAATGACGGCAGGTCGTCGGCGCAATCGCGGGCGCGGTGCCCGCGGGATCTTGTGTCCGCGGCGGCCGTGATCGAGTATTGCCCATGACGACATCTTCCAATACCGCTCAGTTCGCCGCTCTGGAGTGGCGTGTTCTGAATGGGGCCAACGAGGCCGGGGCCTCCAAGGACGAGGCCCGGGTCCGCAACGGGTTCTGGAAGAAGCTGAAGCGGCAGGCCACCTTCGTGCCCTTCGCCCAGGAAGCGACGGCCGCCTATTTCGCCGCATTCGACCGCGCGACGCCGCTGAAGGTGCGCGCGACGCTGCTGGCCGCGCTCGCTTATTTCGTGCTGCCCGTGGATGCGGTGCCGGACGTGTTTCCGGTGCTGGGCTTCACCGACGACGCCGCGGTGCTGATGACCGCGATGCGCCTGCTGTCGGACCACATCAAGCCGCATCACCATTCAGCCGCCCGCGACGCCCTGGACGACGTGCGTCGCCAGAACTGACGCGACAAGAACGGAAGCGACCAGCACGGAAGCGACCAGCACTGACACAGCCAGGGCTGAGGCGCGGAAAGATGCTCACCGCGTGGTGAGCACCACCTTGCCCTTCACCCGCCGGCCCGCGATTTCGTCGATGGCGGCGGCGCACTGGGCGAGCGGGAACGTGGAATCGACATGGGCCGAGATCCGCCCTTCGCGGGCATAGCCCACCAGATCCTGCACCGTATCCCGCAGCCATTTTGGATTGGCCCGCGCCTGCGCGCCGAAGGCCACGCCGCGCGCGTCGCAATTCTTCAGCAGCAGCAGATTGAGCGGCAGTTTCGGGATGGCGCCGGCGGCGAAGCCCACCACCATGAAGCGCCCTTCCCAACCCAGTGCCCGCAGAGCCTGTTCGGCATAATCCCCGCCGACGGGGTCATAGACCATGTCGAGCCCGCGCGGGCCGGCGAGGGCCTTCAGGCGGCCTTTCAGGTCCTCGGTGCTGTAGTCGAGCCCCTCATCCGCGCCGTGGGCGCGGGCGAAGGCGATCTTGTCCGGCGACGAGGCGCAGGCGATGACGCGGGCGCCGAGAATCTTGCCCACCTCCACCGCCGCCAGGCCCACGCCGCCGGAGGCACCGAGCACCGCCAGGGTCTCGCCCGCCTTCAATTCTCCGCGATCACGCAAGGCATAGAGCGCGGTGCCATAGGTGACGATGAGGCCGGCCGCCTTCACGAGGTCAAGATCATCGGGCACACGAGCGAGGAACTCCGCCGGCACCGCCACCTTCTCGCGCGCCGCGCCGGAGGTGATGTAGCCGCATACCCGATCGCCCACCGCCAGGTCGGTGACACCCTCGCCCAGGGCGGCCACATGGCCGGCGAACTCCGCGCCCGGGGAGAAGGGCAGTGGCGGCTTGACCTGGTAGAGGTCGCGGATGATCAGCGTGTCGAAGAAGTTGAGACCAATGGCCGCGACATCGACGACCACCTCTCCGGGACCCGGCGTGGGATCCGGCAGATCGACGATTTCCAGGGTCTCCGGCGGTCCGTGGCGCACACACAAGACTGCTTTCATGGCCCAAGCCTCCCGTATCGTTCGCGCCCGCTCACCATTCGTTTACCTTTTCGCAAAGGGCCGGCGGCTAGGATGGCCTTCCACCGCGCCGAAGGGGCTTGAGCGGGACATTCTCGTCCTGTCGGATTGGCGCCATGGCGGGTGGGATCGCGCAAGGGCCCCCTTTGCGTTTCAATCCTGGAAGTTCGAGTTTTGCACACATTGAGGTGAGAGCAGGCGCCGGTTTAAGAATACGCAAGGCATGCTTGCCATCCTGCCGGAACCGCCTCGATCGCTCACGCGGCACACAGGCTCACACCCTCAGTTTCGCCAGCCCGCGCCACCCCTCGCTGCGGGCCGCAACGAAAAGGAGAAGCTATGGCACCCCGTCGTGTCCGTCCGACGCGTCTTTCGAAGCGCCTTTCAACGCTCGTTGGCGCATTGCTCGCCGCTGTGGTCGCCACGCCCGTTATGGCCCAGGGCCAGGGCCAGTCGAAACCGGTCGCGCAGTTCGGCGACTGGAGCGTTTACGTGTCCACGTCCAGTCCCAAGGTCTGCTACGCCATTTCCCAGCCGAAGACCCGCCTGCCGGCGGGGCTGAGCCGTGATCCCGCCTATTTCTTCATCTCCACCCGCCCTGGCGAGAATGTGAAGAATGAGGTGAGCATCACTGTCGGCTTCCCCGTGAAGGAGGGCTCCGACGCCACCTTGACCGTGGGCTCGCTGACGCTCCAGCTCTACACCAAGGACCAGGGCGCCTGGGTGCGCAACGTGGCTGACGAGACCAAGCTCGTGGACGCCATGCGCAAGGGGCGCGACCTGACGGTGGAAAGCGTTTCGGGACGAGGCAACAAGACCACGGACAAATATTCCCTCTCCGGCATTTCCCAGGCGCTCGACCGCGCGGCGCAGGAGTGCAAATAGGCCGGTTGGCCGGCCGCCGCGGTCCCGTTTCGCCGCGGCGGCGCCCCAATATGCTGGTTGAAGGCGTCATGCGACCCGCCGAGCCTGTGGAAAGGCGCGGCGGGACAGACTATGTGTGACGCCATGACCCGCGCTTCCGATCCTGCCGACGCCGCCAGCGTCGATGTTTCCGCTCCCCCGTCCTGCCCTTCGGCGGAGGCTGGCGCGCCCGCGCCTGCCACAACCTTGCCCTCTTTGGTGGGGCTCGACCGGGCCAAGCTTGCCGACGCCCTGGCCACCGCGGGCGTGCCCGAGCGCGAGCGGCGCATGCGGGTGAACCAGCTCTGGCACTGGATCTATCTGCGCGGAGCCACCCATTTCGACGAGATGACCAACGTCTCCAAGCATCTGCGCGCGCGCCTGGAAGAGGCGTTCACCCTGGCGCGGCCGGAAATCGTGATGGAGCAGGTGTCGCAGGACGGCACCCGCAAATGGCTGCTGCGCTTTCCCGCCGACCAGCCTGGCGAGAAGCCCCACGATATCGAGACGGTCTATATTCCCGAGAGCGATCGCGGCACCCTGTGCGTCTCTAGCCAGGTGGGCTGCACGCTCAACTGCGCCTTCTGCCACACCGGCACCCAGCGCCTGGTGCGCAACCTCACGGCGGCCGAGATCGTCGGTCAGGTGATGGTGGCCCGCGACCGGCTGGGCGATTATCCCGGCCGCGAGCGCGCGGTCGGCCCCGGCTTGCCCACCGAGGGCGACCGGCTGGTGACCAACATCGTGTTCATGGGCATGGGCGAGCCGCTCTATGCCTTCGACAGCGTGAAGGAAGCCATCGAGATCCTCTCCGATGGCGACGGCCTGGGCCTCGGCAAGCGCCGCATCACCGTGTCCACCTCCGGCGTGGTGCCGGAGATCGAGCGGCTGGGCGCGGAGGTGGGCCCCATGCTCGCCATCTCGCTGCATGCGGTGCGCGACGATCTGCGCGACGTGCTGGTGCCCATCAACAAGAAGTATCCCATCAAGGAGCTGATGGAGGCGTGCCGCACCTATCCGGCGGCCTCCAACGCCAAGCGCATCACCTTTGAATATGTGATGCTGAAGGGCGTGAACGATTCCCCCGCTGACGCGCGGGCGCTGGTGAAGCTCCTGGAAGGGGTGCCGGCCAAGATCAACCTGATCCCCTTCAATCCCTGGCCGGGCACGCAGTATGAGTGCTCCGACTGGGAGACCATCGAGCGCTTCTCGGACATCGTGTTCCGCGCCGGTTATGCAAGCCCGGTGCGCACGCCGCGCGGACGCGATATCCTGGCGGCCTGCGGGCAGCTCAAGAGCGAGAGTGAGAAGCTCTCCGCCCGCGAGCGCCTCGCCTACCGCGCCATGGCCGCCTCCGCCGAGGCGGCGGAATAACGCGAGACGCCGGCCCGCGCGGTCCGGCCGAAGGGAGGGCCCCATGCTGGACCATATGGGCATCTCGGTTTCGGATCTCGAACGGTCGCGGGCCTTCTATGCCGCCGCGCTTGCGCCGCTGGGGCTGTCGATCGCCATGGAGGTGAGCGCGGCCGAAACCGGTGGCCATGCCGCCGTAGGCTTCGGCGCGGGCAAGCCGGAATTCTGGATTTCCGGCGGCCCGGGCCGCTCCTCCTACCTCCATGTGGCGTTCGCCGCGGCGGACCGGGCGATGGTGAATGCCTTCCATGCCGCGGCCCTGGCCGCCGGTGGGCGGGACAATGGCGCGCCAGGCCTGCGCCCCCATTACCACCCCGACTATTACGCGGCCTTCGTGCTGGACCCCGACGGCGTGAATGTGGAAGCCGTCTGCCACAAGCCGGCCTGACGGCCCAGCCCCAGGCCCGCGCGCCCGCGTCTGGCGGGGCCGTCGCGGCGCGTGAACAAGATCCCTTGGCGCCGGTCGCGCACCGGGCCGATGGTATGAGGCATTATGGATTCCCTGGTTCGCCTGCTGCTCCGCCTGATCCTGGTTCCCCTCGGCTACCTTGCCGCCGTGACGGCGGGGGCGGCGGTGATCCTCATCGGCGAATGGCGCATCGGCACATTGTTCGACACGCCCCGTCCGGACGAGGCAGTGCTGGGCCTTGTCATCGCGGTGGTGGCGGCGGGAGCGCTGATGGCGCTGCTGGTGTCCGCCATCTGGCTGGTGGCCGCGGTGGGCATCCTGTTCTCGGAGCTGTTCGCGGTGCGCTCCTGGATGTTCCATGTGGCCAATGGCGCCATATCCGCCTGGATCGGCGCGCAGATGTTCGGCTCCGATGCGGAGGTGAACCGGGTGGTGCACGATCCCTTCTATGTGATCGCCGCCGGGCTCGCGGGGGGGCTGGTCTATTGGCTGGTGGCGGGGTCCACCGCCGGCTTCTTCAAGCCGGTGCTGCGTTCGCCCGCCGAGCGCGCCGCCCGCCTGCGTCCGCCGCAGGGCGCGGACCTGCCGCCACCCGGCGCCACCTGAGCGATGCCCCTCCCGCCTGCGGCCATCGGGGCGAAGCGTACAACAATCCTTTGATTCTCGGTCCCGTTCCCGCTAAGCCTCCCCGCAAGCCGGCTAGATCATGACACAACCTCTCGCATCCCCCTCCCTCGCCGATCTGCGCACTGAGATCGATCGCATCGACGCGGCCATGCATCTCCTGCTCATGGAGCGCAGCGAGATCATCGACCGTCTGGTGCAGGTGAAACGCACCCAGGGCGCCGAGGGCGGTTCCGCCTTCCGCCCCGCCCGCGAGGCGGACATGATGCGCCGCCTGGTGGAGCGCCACCACGGCTTGTTGCCGCTGGACACGGTGGAGAGCATCTGGCGCGTCATCATCGCCACCTTCACCTATGTTCAGGCCCCCTACAGCGTGCATGCGGACCTGGCCGTGGGCGAGCCGGCCATGCGCGACAGCGCCCGCTTCCATTTCGGCTTCACCGTGCCGTTCGTGCCCCACATGGGCGCCAATGGGGTGATCGAGGCGGTGGCCGCCTCCAAGGGTGACCTTGGCTTGCTGCCCGCCGCCGTGGGCACCACGCCGTGGTGGATTGCGCTGGAGGCCGACGGCGCGCCGAAGATCATCGCCCGCCTGCCGTTCGTGGAGCGGGACGACCACCCGGCCGCGCTGCCGGTGTTTGTGGTTTCCCATCCCATTTCCGATGCGGCGGTCACCGAGGTGCGGGTGCACTCGGTGCGGGTTTCGGGCTGGAGCGCGGCGGCGGGCCATTCCCTGCCGGCCTTCGCGGAAATCCTGGTCGCGCCGGATGAGGCCCTCGACGGGGCGGCGCTGCTGGTGTCCGTGCCGCCGGGCCATCGCATCGACGAGGTGCTCGACGCGGTGACCGGCGCGGGCGCCGGCATTCGCAGCGCGCGCGAGGTGGGCAGCCATGCCGCCCTCCATAAAGTGTGCTCGTGACGTGAAATCGTGAGCCGGCCTTCGCCCCTTGGGCGTGACAGAAAGCCGGAGAAACGGCCGGTCCCCGGCCGAACGTGAAGCCGGCCCGGAGCGCGGCCGGCTGGAAGAGTGCTGGAGTAGCCTTCAATGTCCGCCGTGCTGAATGATCCTGCCATCCCCGCCCGTCCGCAGCCGCGTCCGGGTGTGCTCAAGATCGACGCCTATGTGCCGGGCAAGAGCCATGCGCCGGGGGTGGAGAAGGTCTTCAAGCTCTCCTCCAACGAGACCCCGCTCGGCCCGAGCCCCAAGGCGATCGAGGCCTTCAACGCGGCGGCCCGGAACCTTCAGGACTATCCCGACGGCGCGGCCCATGTGCTGCGCGAGGCCATCGCCCGCGCCCAGGGGCTGGATCCCGAGCGCATCATCTGCGGCGCCGGCTCCGACGAGCTGTTGAGCCTGGTGGCCCACACCTTCGTGGGACCGGGAGACGAGGTGCTGTTCTCCGAGCACGGCTTCCTTGTCTACCGCATCGCCGCGCTGGCTGCCGGCGGTGTGCCCGTGGTGGCGCCGGAAGCGAACCTCACCACCGACGTGGACGCGCTGCTGGCCAAGGTGACGCCGCGCACGCGCCTGCTCTATCTCGCCAATCCCAACAACCCCACCGGCACCTATATCCCCATCAGCGAGGTGAAGCGCCTGCATGCCGGCCTGCCGCCGAACGTGCTCTTGGTGCTGGACGCCGCCTATGCGGAATATGTGCGCCGGAACGATTACGAGACCGGGCTCGAGCTGGCGCTCTCCACCGAGAACGTGCTGATGACCCGCACCTTCTCGAAGATCCACGGCCTGGCCGCTCTGCGCATCGGCTGGGCGGTGGGGCCGTCCGCCATCATCGACGCCCTGAACCGGGTGCGCGGCCCGTTCAACATGAACACGCCGGCGCTGCTGGCCGGCGCCGCTGCCGTGGCGGACGTGGAGCACATCGAGCGCTCCATCGCCCATAACGAGCAGTGGCTGCCCTGGCTCACCAGCGAGATCGGGAAGCTCGGCCTCAATGTGACGCCATCCGTGGCCAACTTCCTGCTCATCCACTTCCCGCCGGTGCCCGGCCGCACGGCGCGGGAGGCGGATGCCTTCCTCACCCGGCGCGGGCTCATCCTGCGCTCGGTGGCGTCCTACGGCCTGCCGGATGCCCTGCGCATGACGGTGGGCAGCGAGGAGGCCAACATCAAGGTGATCGAGGCGCTGAAGGACTTTCTGGAAGGAAAGCCGGCGTGAGCGGTCCCGTCGCAAAACGCGTGGCGGTGATCGGCGCGGGGCTCATCGGTTCGTCGGTGGCCCGCGCCGTGCGCGAGAAGCGCCTGGCGGAAACGCTGGTGGTGAGTGACCGGGACGAGGCCGTGCGCCGCCGTGTCGCCGAGCTGGGCTTTGCCCACGAGGTCGTGGAAACGGCGGCCGAGGCCGCGCGCGGCGCCGACATCGTGGTGGCCTGCGTGCCCGTGGGTGCGTCCCGCGCGGTGGCCGCCGAGGTGGGGCCCGAGCTGAAGGCGGGGGCGATCCTCTCGGACGTGGGCTCGGTGAAGGGCGCGGTGGTGGAGGCCATGGGCCCCCATGTGCCGCCGCACGCCCATCTGGTGCCCGCCCATCCGGTGGCCGGAACCGAGTTTTCCGGCCCTGATGCGGGCTTCGCCAGCCTGTTCGAAAACCGCTGGTGCATTGTCACCCCGCCCGAGGGGGCGGACCCGGCGGCGGTGGAGCGGCTGGCGGCGCTGTGGCGCGGCATGGGCGCGAACGTGGAGTTCATGAGCGCCCAGCACCACGATCTGGTGCTGGCCATCACCTCCCACGTGCCGCACCTCATCGCCTACAACATCGTGGGCACGGCGGCGGAGCTGGAAGAGACCCTGGCCTCGGAGGTCATCAAGTTTTCCGCCGGCGGCTTCCGAGACTTCACCCGCATCGCCTCGTCCGACCCCACCATGTGGCGCGACGTGTTCCTTTATAATCGCGATGCGGTGCTGGAAATGCTGGGCCGCTTCACGGAGGACCTCACGGCGCTGCAGCGGGCCATCCGCTATGGGGACGGGGATGCGCTGTTCGAGCATTTCACCCGCACCCGGGCGATCCGCCGCTCCATCATCGAGCAGGGCCAGGAGACCGCCGCCCCCGACTTCGGCCGCCGCGCGGCGGAGAAGCCCAAGCATGAGCAGAGCTGACGCGCGCAGCTGAAAGATGCGGGGTCGCGACCGCGCGGCCCTGTTTCTCCCTGGCGTTGCATCAACCCCTTGCGCTGTCGCTCCCGGTCGGGTATCAAAACGGCTCCTGAGCGCAACCGCCGAGAGCTGAGCCCCGTGTCGTCCCGCACGACCAAGATCGCCGCCTCTGCCACCCGGACCAAGCTGGTTCCCGGGAACAACGCTCTTATTCTGCGCGCCATTCTGCTCCTTAGCCGCCCCTGAGCGCCGGCCGGGCTATGCCTGGGCACTCAGGGGACTTGGATCCGCCGCCGGCAGAAGACCCGGCGACTGTTTCGGCTTATGATCCGGCACATGCCGCGCCCCAGTCTCATCAATGAGATCGCTCCCAGGATGGAGCAGGCGCCCGCCGGAATGCGAGAAGGACCGTTCCGATGACCGAACCCGTATCCACCTCCTCCGTCCCCGCCTCGGAGAAGGACCGCGTCATCATCTTCGACACCACCTTGCGTGATGGCGAGCAGTGCCCCGGCGCCTCCATGAGCTTCGAAGAGAAGCTCCAGGTGGCCGAGTTGCTCGACGACATGGGCGTCGACGTGATCGAGGCGGGCTTTCCCATCGCCTCCATCGGCGATTTCGAGAGCGTGTCGGAGATCGCCCGCCGCGCCAAGCGCGCCACCATCTGCGGCCTCTCCCGCGCCGCGCTCAATGACATCGATCGCTGCGCCGAGGCGGTGAGGAATGCCGAGCGCGCCCGCATCCATACCTTCCTGTCCACCTCGCCGGTGCACATGAAGTACAAGCTCCAGAAAGAGCCGCATCAGGTCCTCGAGATGATCGTGGCCTCGGTGTCGCGTGCCCGCAATCATGTGGACGACGTGGAGTGGTCGGCCGAGGATGGCACCCGCACGGAGATGGAGTTTCTCTTCCGCTGCGTGGAGGCCGCCATCAATGCTGGCGCCACCACCATCAACATCCCCGACACCGTGGGCTACACCACGCCGGCCGAATACCAGGCACTGTTCCGCACCGTGATCGAGCGGGTGCCGAACTCGGACAAGGCCGTGTTCTCCGTGCACTGCCACAACGATCTCGGCATGGCGGTCGCCAACTCGCTCGCCGGTGTGGCTGGTGGCGCGCGGCAGATCGAATGCACGGTGAACGGCATTGGCGAGCGGGCCGGCAATGCGGCCTTGGAAGAGGTCGTCATGGCCCTCGACACCCGCTCCGATGCCTTCCCTTATGCGACGGGCATCAACACCCGCATGCTCACCCGCGCGTCCAAGCTCGTCTCGGCGGTGACTTCGTTCCCGGTGCAGTACAACAAGGCCATCGTGGGCCGGAACGCCTTCGCCCATGAGAGTGGCATCCACCAGGATGGGATGCTCAAGCACACCCAGACCTATGAGATCATGACCCCCGAGAGCGTGGGCGTTTCCAAGACCTCGCTGGTGATGGGCAAGCATTCCGGCCGCGCCGCCTTCCGCGACAAGCTCAAGGCCATGGGCTACGAATTGGGCGAGAACGCCCTCAACGACGCCTTCGCCCGCTTCAAGGACCTCGCCGACCGCAAGAAGGTGGTTTATGACGAGGATATCGAGGCGCTGGTGGATCAAGGCATTGTCGCCGCCAGCGATCGCATCAAGCTCATCTCCTTGTCCATCATCGCCGGCACCCATGGGCCGCAGCGCGCCACCATGAAGGTGGAAGTGGACGGCGCGGTGAAGACCGAGGAGGCCGAAGGCAACGGTCCGGTGGACGCCACCTTCAACGCCATCAAGGCCTTGGTGCCCCACACGGCGAAGCTGGAGCTCTACCAGGTGCACGCCGTGACCGAGGGCACCGACGCCCAGGCGGAAGTGTCCGTGCGGCTTGAGGAGAACGGCAAGGTGGTGACCGCCCGCGCGGCGGACCCGGACACCCTGGTTGCCTCCGCCCGCGCCTACATCACCGCGCTCAACAAGTTGCAGATGAAGCGCCAGAGCGTGAACCCCCAGGCGGTGGCCGGCTGAGCGCCGCTTTCGGATCCGCGATGAACCAGGATGGCGCCCGGCTTCGGCCGGGCGTTTTCTTTTGCGCCAGCCTTTCGGCCGGGAGGAGAGGGCGCGGGTGGCCAATGGCCGCCCTCAAGTCACGACACCAGATCTTCGTGCAAGTCTTCGCAATGCAGCATTTTCATTGTGCAGTGCTTTCCGCACATCGTGGGTGAAGACGTCTCTCAACCCCTTGGCATGACCGGCGGCGCGCATTACGAAACACCTTGACCGCCGCCATTCGCCACGGCGCGCGGGCGCTGCCCTGCGGGACCTTCGGGAGGTTCCTCCTTTGGTGATCGTCGAGAGCTCCGCCGGGCCTGGAACCGGGGTGCCGGGGCGGCGTCCGTTCATGTCGCGAGACAGATGAAGCGGGTCACGGTTGCCTTCGCCGGCAAGGCCGCCGAACTGATCGGGGGATGGAACCGGCTCCACGGAGGGACTTCATCGATGCGTAACAAGGTTTTCGCCGACGCGAAAAGTGCTCTCGACGGCATCGTCGCCGACGGCATGACCATCATGGCCGGCGGCTTCGGGCTCTGCGGCATCCCCGAGAACCTCATCTCCGCGCTGCGCGACCTCGGCCCCAAGCACCTCACCGTGATCTCGAACAATTGCGGCGTGGATGATTTCGGCCTCGGCATCCTGCTCGCCAACGACCAGATCAAGAAGATGGTCTCGTCCTATGTGGGCGAGAACAAGCTGTTCGAGAAGCTGTACATCGAGGGCGCGCTCGAGCTGGAATTCAATCCCCAGGGCACCCTGGCCGAGCGCATTCGCGCCGGCGGCGCCGGCATTCCGGCCTTCTACACCAAGACCGGCTACGGCACCGTGATCGCCGAGGGCAAGCCCACCGCCGAGTTCAACGGCCACATGTATGTGCTGGAGACCGCGCTCCACGCCGATCTCTCCATCGTCAAGGCGTGGAAGGCCGACAAGGCCGGCAACCTCGTCTTCCGCAAGACCGCCCGCAACTTCAACCCGATGATGGCCACCGCCGGCAAGGTGACCGTGGCCGAAGTCGAGGAGCTGGTGGAGGTCGGCGAGCTCGACGGAGATCACATCCACACGCCGGGCATCTATGTGGACCGCATCGTCGTCGCCAAGGACGCCGAGAAGCGGATCGAGAAGGTGACCACCCGCAAGCGCGAAGAGGTGAAGTGAGATGGCCTGGACTCGTGACCAGATGGCGGCCCGCGCCGCCCAGCAGATCCGCGACGGCTTCTACGTGAACCTCGGCATCGGCATCCCCACTCTGGTGGCCAACGCTCTGCCTCCGGGCATGACCGTGACCTTCCAGAGCGAGAACGGCATGCTTGGCATCGGCCCCTTCCCCTTTGAGGGCGACGAGGATGCCGACCTCATCAATGCTGGCAAGCAGACCGTGACCGAGGTGCCGGAGACCGCCTATTTCTCCAGCGCCGATTCGTTCGCCATGATCCGCGGCGGCCACATGGACCTGTCCATTCTCGGCTCCATGCAGGTGTCCGAGCACGGCGACATCGCCAATTGGATGGTGCCCGGCAAGATGGTGAAGGGCATGGGCGGCGCCATGGACCTGGTGGCCGGCGCCAAGGAAGTGATCGTGCTCATGGAGCATGTGGAGAAGTCCGGCGCGCCCAAGCTGGTGGAGCGCTGCACCCTCCCGCTCACCGGCACCCATGTGACCGATTTCGTCATCACCGATCTCGCCGTGTTCGAGTTCACCAAGCGCGGCGGCACCCTGGTGCTGAAGGAGCTGGCGCCGGGTGTCTCGCTCGACGAGGTGAAGGCCAAGACCGCCGCCAAGTTCGAAGTGGGTCTGTGAGGCTTCATCGGCGCGCCCCTGCGGCGCGTTGAGTTCTGGAAGCGGGCGGGGGCGCGAGCCATCCCGCCCGTTTTCTTTTGGGGCCTCTCCGTGTGGTGGCCGGACCAAAAGACGCGGTCCCGGTCATACAGGCTGGAACCGTTCTGGATTAGGCTGCGGGTCGATCACACCCGAATCTCCATCCGCATGGCCAAGGGCCGGCCGGAGTCCACCCTGCTGTGGCGCCATGCGGAGGCCGCGCAGCACCAGCGACAGCACGAGAGAACGACATGGTGGGGCAGGAGAGCGCGGAGCGCACGCAACCCAGGCGCACGAAATGGGTGGTGCTCGGCGGGTTCGCCACGGTGGTGGCTCTCGCGGCGCTGACCGGCGCGGTGGTGCGCAAGGAGCCGGCGGCGGGCGGCAAGACCGCGGCGAAGGTGGTGCACCTGGAGCAAGGCTGGTCGGCCGAGCGCCGCGAGGAATTCTACTATACGCCGCAGGGCAGCCAGCTTCTGCCCTATGCCTTCCTCACGGCGCTGGAGCAGCCCACGGCTGCCGGTCTCTTCCTCGATCCCTCTTATATCGCCGAGACCGGATTCCTGCCGGCGGAAGGGCGCTCAGAGCTCAATCCGGATGGCCTGCCCATCGGCTTCGTCAAGGACCCGCGCCTCGGCGCCGCGTTTGGTCCGGCGGTGGGGCTCACCTGCGCCGCGTGCCACACCAACGACATCCAGGTGGGACAGACCCGCATTCGCATCGATGGCGGCGCATCCCTGGGCGATTTCCAGATGCTCATGGCGCGCCTGTCCAAGGCGCTGGACGCGACCCTGGCCGACCCTGCCAAGTTCCAGCGCTTCGCCGCGCGGCTGAAGGCGGATCCCCGGGCGGTGCGCCCGGCTCTGGAGGCGACGGCGGCGGAAATCCGCCGCATCGAGGCCGCCGGCTGGACGCCGGAACCTTATGGGCGCGGCCGGCTCGATGCCTTCGGCCATATTCTCAACGCGGTCGCCGCGGAGTCCCTGGGCCAGCCGGAGAACTTCCGCGTTCCCGATGCCCCGGTGAGCTATCCCTTCCTGTGGACCACGCCGGCCCAGCGCTACGCCCAGTGGAACGGCGTCGCCGGCAATCCGCTGGGGCGGAACCTGGGCGAGGTGCTGGGGGTGTTCGGCCATCCCTCCATCGGTAATGGGATGCCCGGCAGCTTCTCCTCCAGCGCGCTCATCGAGAGCCTGAAGGCGCTGGAGACCTGGACCGCCGCGCTGCAGCCCCCGCTTTGGCCGAAGGAGCTGGGCAAGGTGAGCCAGATGCGCGCCAGGCGCGGCGCCAAGCTCTATGCGCAATATTGCGCGAGCTGCCATGGCGGGCCGGACTATCCGCTCACCCCCGCCGCCGACGCCATGGGCGGCCGGCAGTGGCTGGCGGTGAAGATGGTGGACCTCGCCACCGTCAAGACCGACCCGAAAATGCTGATGAACTTCGCGACGCGAACCGCGCAGACGGGCAGTCTGGCGCCCGCGTTCGGTGGTGCGCGCGAGGTGCCGGCCCGTCAGGTCCTGGTGGCCATGGTGGGCAACATCGCCGAGAACGACCTGCGCAATCTCGCCATTTCCGGGGATGCGCGGCTTGCTTATTACGGCTGGCGCTTCGCGCCCGGCAGCACGGCACCGCAGGCGGGCTGGGTGGGGCCGCTGGCCTATAAGGCAGGGCCGCTGGCCGGCGTGTGGGCCACGGGACCGTTCTTGCACAATGGCTCGGTGCCGACGGTCTACGACCTGCTGTCGCCGCCGGAAGAGCGGCCGAAGCGCTTCTATGTGGGCCATGTGCGCTATGACGCGAAAAAGCTCGGCTATGTCTCCGAACCGGACAAGATCCCGGAAAAGGAGCGCGCCGGCCTGTTCCTGTTCGACACGAGCGTGCAGGGCAATTCCAATGCCGGCCATGTCTTCCCGGACCCGTCCGTGGCGCGGCTCTCGCCCTCGGAGCGCTATGCCATCATCGAATATCTCAAGGTTCTGGAGGGGCCCCATCCGGCCGGCCATTAAGCCCGCGCCCTGGGTTTTCTTCCGGCGCGCCATCACGCCGTCTGGTTCCCCGCGACGAGAGGTCTTGCCGCGGGGAACGGCTTCAGAAGCGCCAGTTCTGGTCGGTGGCGCTGCCATTGGGGTTGCGGCTGGAGCTCTCGCAGGTCCAAAGCAGCAGCTTGGCGCCATCGGCGGTGCCGGGCGCGCCGGATACGTCCACGCATTTGCGGGAGAGCTGGTTCACGATGAACCCGCCGCGCAGCTCCCAGCGCTGATCGGTCACGCTGCCATTGGGATTGCGGCCGGAGCTCTCGCAGTCCCAGACCAGCAGCGCGCTGCCATCGGCGGCCCCCGGCGCGCCGGATACGTCGACGCATTTGCCCGTGGCGACGTTGCGGATGAAGCCGCCATTGGTCAGCTCCCAGCGATTGGCGGCATTCATCCGGGAGTCGTTGCAGTTCCAGATCAGCAGCCCCACGCCATTGCGCCCGCCGACACCATCGGCGGCGACCATGCACTTGCCCGACAGGGCATTGACGATGGGCTTGCCGCGCGGGGTGGCGGGAGCCGGCTGGGGCGTGGGCTGGGCGGAGGACAGCAGGCAACCATCGAGCTTGGCGGACCAGAGGTCCTCTGCCTCTTTGATCTTGGCGGGGCCCTGGCTGGAGCACCAGTTGAAATGATTGTCCCAATCCAGCGGGGTGCTGGCGAAGGTGTTGCATTTGGCCTTCTGCCCGCGGACCGTCATCGCGATCATGGCATTGGCATAGGGCACGCAGATATCCGGTCCCGCGGCGTGGGCGGCCCGGGCGGTGGGGAAGAGCAGCAACGCTGCGGTGGCGAGGGCGAGGGGGCGCTGCATGAGGTCCCTGCGTGTCGGGCTTGAATGGATCGCGGATCTCCAAGCGCCGATCGACAGGCATGGGAGGGATGCCTGGCTGTTCGCGCCGGCGGTTTCGTCCGCGTTTCACCCCCGCCGTTCAAGTCATAGCTGAGCCCTGCGGCGGCGGTCAGCGCCATTCCTTGGCCCGATCCCTCGCGGCCGGGCGCAGATGTTTTTTGCTCGCCCGCCTGCGATCGAACGAACGCTCGCTTGACTTTCGAGCGCGGCATCCTGTGATACATAGCCGGGACGCAGTCGAAAGCGCATGGGGAGACAGGACGTTGAGCAAGGAGCGGCGGCCCGCACCGGGGGCGGACTATGCGCTGGAAGCCCTCTGCGGCCGCATCTATGAGCGGCACCGAGACACCATCAAGGTGCAGAAACCCCATGTGGCGGTGGCCAACCTCGCCCGCATCGTGGAGGCGGTGCTCACCTTGTCCAACCGGCAGGGCTTCCACGCCACGACACTGCGTGATCTCTCCCGCGTGGCGGGCATCAGCATGGGCGGGCTCTATTCCTATTTCGATGGCAAGGACACGCTGCTGCTCATGATCCTGGAGCAGGTGGCCGATGCGGTGACCGAGGCGCTCGGGGCGGTGCCGGACAAGGTGCGGGCCGACCCGGCGGAGCATCTGGCCTGGCTCATCGCGACCCATGTTTCCCTGTCGGAGGCCATGCAGCCCTGGTTCGTGTTCGCCTATATGGAGGCGAAGGCCTTTCCCCCGCCCGCCCGCAAGGCGGCGGTGGAAAGCGAGCTGGCCACCGAGCGCATGTTCGCCGAGGTGCTGGAGGAGGGCGCGCGCATGGGCCGCTTCGCGGTGGATGACGTGGCTTTCACCGCCACCCTCATCAAGCCGCTGCTTCAGGACTGGTACGTGAAGCGGGGCAAATACAGGAAGCGCGGCGTCAATGCCGCCACCTACGCCGCGCGGGTGAGCGACTTCGTGCTGGCCGCCCTGGCGCCGCCCCCCGCGCCCGCGGCACCGGCGGCCGCCAAGGCTGAGAAGCCGGCCAGAGCCGTGAAGAAGGCGCGCGGCTAGGTCCGTTCCTTTGGCCGGCGACGAGGAGCGGTCGGAACCGTTGATCTGACGCTTTTCGTCCTGCGGGCCGATCTCCACCGTGCTCGAAAACGCCCATGCCCCGTCTCAAACGCAAACGGCGCCCCGGACCTGAGCCCGGGACGCCGCCGCCGAGGGTCTCCCCGTCGGACCCCTGACCTTGCCCGCGGTTCAGACCCGCTCGACGATCGTTGCGATGCCCTGGCCGCCACCGATGCACATGGTGATGAGGCCATAGCGCTTGCCGGTGCGCTGCAGATCATAGATGGCCTTGATGAGCAGGATGGCGCCCGAGGCCCCCACCGGATGGCCAAGCGCGATGGCGCCGCCATTGGGATTGACCTTGGCCGGATCGAAGCCGAGCGAGCGGCTGACCGCGCAGGCCTGGGCCGCGAAGGCTTCGTTGGACTCGATGATGTCGATCTCGTCCAGGGTCAGGCCGGCCTTGGCGAGGGCGGTCTTCACCGCCGGCACCGGGCCCATGCCCATCTCGGAGGGATCGACGCCGGCGAGGCCGTAGGAAACCAGCCGCGCCATGGGCTTCAGGCCCTTTTCCACTACCGCCTCGCCGGTGGCGAGGATGACCATGCCGGCGCCGTCATTGATGCCGGAGGCGTTGCCGGCGGTCACCGTGCCGTCCTTCTTGAAGACGGGGCGCAGCTTGGTCATGTCCGCCGGAGTCACCTCGGCGCGCACATGCTCATCGGTGTCGAACACCACGGTGCCCTTGCGGGTGGTGATCTCCACCGGGGCGATCTGGTCCTTGAAATAGCCGGCGGCGATGGCGGCGGCGGCGCGCTTATGGCTCTCCACCGCCATGGCGTCCTGGTCCTCGCGCGTGATCTGGTAGCGCTCGGAGACGTTCTCGGCGGTCACGCCCATATGGCCGTGGCCGAAGGGATCGGTGAGCACGCCCACCATCATGTCCACGGCGCTCGCGGAGCCCATGCGCTGGCCCCAACGGGCGGCGGGCATGAGATAGCCGCCGCGGCTCATGCTCTCGGCGCCGCCGGCGAGCGCGATGCGCGCATCGTCCAGCTTCAGGAGCTGGGTGGCGTTGACGATGGCCTGGAGGCCCGAGCCGCACAGGCGGTTCACGGTGAGGGCCGGCACCTCCTTGGGCACGCCCGCTTCCATGGCCGCCACGCGCGAAATGTACATGTCGCGCGGCTCGGTGTGGATCACGTTGCCAACCACCGTGTGGCCCACATCGGTCGGCTCGATGCCGGCGCGGGCGATGGCGGCCTTGGCCGCATGGGCGCCGAGCGCGGTGGGGGGAATGTCCTTCAGCGCGCCGCCGAAATCGCCGATGGGCGTGCGGGCACCGGAAACGATGAAGACTTCGGTCGTGCTCATGCGGGTGTCTCCCGAAACCTGTGAGCGGGCGTCACCGCCCGGCGGGATGGAAGGAAAACAGGGCTTGCGGCCTCGGGACCGGGGACCCTGGAACCAGGGACCCTCGGACCTTGGGGGCCGCACGCCGGCGGGCGGCGGAGGTCATGCCGAACAAAGGGCCGCGGCCTTCAGGCCGCCGCTGAACGGGTCGCGCCGCTCACGCCTCAACCGGGGCGAAGGCGGGCACGGGGTGGCCGTCACGCTCGCACAGAGCGCGCACGGCCGCTTCCACGCTCGCGTCCCCATAGCGGCGCATGAGGGCGAAAGGGCCTTCCTTGAACTTCAGGGCCAGAACGGCGCCCTGGTCCACGGCCTCGGGCGCGGCCACCTTTTCGGCTTCCAGCTCCAAGGCGGGCAGCACCAAAGCGCCCAGCAGGCGGCGCTCCACCAGATCGAGGTCGGCACCCGCCACGCGGACGTCGAGCGGCCAGTCGGCGCCGCTCTCGGCCTGGGCCTTCAAGATGCGGCTGGTGGTGTAGAACGGGCCGAGGGCGGCAAGGTTGCTCATGGCATGGGCGGAAACCGCCGGGCGCACCAGGTTCATCACCGTGAACGGGCCGGCGGCAGCGCCGAGGCGCTCCTGGGCCACCTGGTCCACGTCAGCGGTACCGGCGATGCCGTCCTCAACGATGCGCGTGGCCTCGTTGTAATAGGGGCAGAAGAAGCGGTTGATGGCGAAGCCCGGCCGGTCCTTGCAGGGCAAGGGCGTGCGGCGGGTGGCCTTGAGGAAGGCGAGGGCCCGGTCCACCGTGGCGTCGCAGGTCGCCTCCGAGCGCACCACTTCCACCAGCGGTGAGACTTCCGCCGGGCTGAAATAATGCAGGCCCAGGAAGCGCGGCGCGAAGGCGAAGCCCTGCGCCAGATCTCCCACCTTCAGCGCGGACGTGTTGGTGGCCAGGATGGCGGCGGGGGAAAGATGGGGCGCCAAGGCGGTGAACAGCTCGCGCTTGACGGCGAGATCCTCGAACACCGCCTCGATCACCACATCCGCGGCGCCGACGGCGGCGAGATCGGGGGCGGGGGAGAGGCGGGCGAGGGCGGCGGTGGCGTCAGCCTCGGCCATGCGGCCATTTTTCACCCAGCGGCCATAGACCTTGGCGGCCCGCTCCTTCAGCTTCGCCACCCCGTCGGGCCGCTGGTCGAACACCACCACGTCGATGCCGTGGCGCGCCGCGTCGAGGGCGATGCCGCCACCCATCAGGCCGGCGCCGATGACTGCCAATCGCTGCATGCCCTGTTCCTCCCGGCTTTCATGGGCGCTGGTGCGCCGGATGATGCGCTTGCGGAACGGTTTCCGGCAACCTGCGCCGGTCCGTCACGCAAATTGTATCAAACGCTTGTTTGGTTCCCTCTCCTTACCCCTCCTGCCCCTCGCGCGCAATGGTCGCGCGGTGGGACGTTCACCCGCGCGTGAGATCGGCAGCGCGGCGGGCGAAGGCTGCGGCGAGGCGGCCGGTGTCCGCGGCATTGGCGGAATTGGCGTTGCCCGCTTTGGCGCGCGCGGCGATGCCCTCGAAGATCACCGCCCAGCGGAACAGGGCGAAGGCCTTGTGGAAGTCGGTGAGCGCCTGTCCGTGGCGAGCCAGCGCCGCATAATCGGCCACGAAATCGCTGAGCTCGGGGATGCCCAGAGCCTTCAAATCGAGGCCGGCAATGCCGCCATATTCGTCGGGCTGCGACACCCAGGCCATGGCGCAATGGGCCAGGTCCGCCAAAGGATGGCCGAGGGTGGAAAGCTCCCAGTCCAGCACCGCCACCACCCTGGGCTCGGTGGGATGGAACATGAGATTGCCGATGCGATAGTCGCCATGCACCAGGGTCGTGGTGTCATCGGCCGGAATGTGCGCCGGCAGCCAGGTGGTCAGGTGCTCGATATTCTCGTCGTCCCGCGTGCGCGAGAGCACCCATTGTCGGGTCCAGCGCCCGATCTGGCGGGAGAAGTAGTTGCCGGGCTTGCCGAAATCGGAAAGGCCCACCGCCGCCACGTCCACATTGTGGAAAGCGGCGAGGGTCTTCGCCATGGCGCGATACATGGCGCGCCGCTCCTCCGGCTCCACGCCCGGCAGGGTGCAATCGTGGAACACCCGGCCGTCCACCTTCTCCATCACATAAAAGGGCGTGCCGATGACGGCGCGGTCCTCGCAATAGAGCAGAGCCGGGGGCACCGGCACATCGGTCTGCGCCAGAGCGCGGATGATGCGGTATTCGCGGTCGATGGCGTGGGCGGAAGGCAGAAGCTCGCCCGGCGGCTGCTTGCGCAGCACCAAAGCGCGATTGTCGTAGTCCACGAAAAAGGTGGGGTTGGACTGCCCGCCGGCGATGGGCGTAAGGCGCGGCGTCCCGGCAAGGCCGGGGATCGCGGCCTTCAGATAGGCATCAATGGCGGCGACGTCGAAGCCGAAGCTCATTTCGCGCTCTCCCCGGCCACGGGCCAGCGCCAGAAGGCGCCCTGTTCCTTGTCCAGGAATCGGTTCAGCACCATCTGGTGCACCTCGTCGGCGCCGTCCACCAGGCGTGCCTGGCGGGCATAGCGGTAGATCCACTCCAGCACAGTATCCTTGGAATAGCCACGCGCGCCATTGATCTGGATGGCGGTGTCGGCGGCCTTGTGCAGGGTGTTGGCGGCCTGGATCTTGGCCATGGACACTTCCTTGCGGGCAAGGCCCCCGCGGTCCAGTTCCCAAGCGGCCTTCATCACCAGAAGGCGGCCGATCTCGATTTCCATGGCGAGGCGGCCGAGCATGAGCTGCACGCTCTCCCGGTCGGCGAGCCTGATGCCGAAGCCGTGGCGCTCGGAAGCATACTCCCGCGCGATCTCCACGCAGCGGGCGGATAGGCCCAGCCAGCGCATGCAATGGGTGAGGCGCGCCGGGCCCAGGCGGATCTGCGTCACCTTCAGCCCCTTGCCTACGCCCATGAGGATGTCCTCTGGGGGAATTTCCAGCCCGTCGAACTCCAGCTCGCAATGGCCGCCATGTTCCTCTGGTCCCATGATGGGAATGCGACGGAGGATGCGCCAGCCCGGCGCGCTGCGGTGGAACGCGAAGGCGGTCAGCCCCGTGCGCGGATCATCCGAGGTGCGGGCGATCACGGTGAAGTGCTCGGCCTCCTCCGCGCCGGTGATGAACCATTTGCGGCCGTAGAGGCGATAGCTGCCATTGGGCTGCGCCTCGGCGCGGGTGAGCATCATGCCGGGGTCGGAGCCGCCGCCGGGATGGGGCTCGGTCATGGCGAAGGCGGAGCGCACCTTGCCCGCGACGATGGGGGCGAGCCAGCGGGCCTTCTGATCCGGGGTGCCCACCGCCTCGAACATCATCATGTTGCCGTCGTCGGGCGCGGCGGAATTGAATACCACCGGCCCGAAGATGGAGCGGTTCATTTCCGGATAGCACACCGCCATCCCCATGCGGCCGACGCCGAGCCCGCCATTCTCCGGCTTCAGCTGCAGGCACCACAGGCCGGCGGCGCGGGCCTTGGCGCGCAGCTCGGCGAGAAGATCGGGGCGGATGTTCTCGTGGGCGTCATAGGCGGAGGCATCCGCCTCGTGGGGCATGATCTCCTCGGCCACGAAGGCGGCGATGCGCGCCCTCAGCGCCTCGAGCTCGGGGGAGATGGCGAAATCCATGGCGTCTCTCCGCTCTTGCCGGGGTGGTGATTCCACCTCCGGACAGCGCCGCTCGGGATGATTGCAGTGATGCGGAACATCTTGCGGCGCAACAGGCCCGCCAGGAAAGTCGAGCGAGCGCTCGATTTTCTATCGGAGCGCGCGACACCGCGCAAGGGGACCTTTGCGGCGCTGTCGGGCAGAAAAAAAAGGTCAATACAGGCGCAGGGTCTGCACCGCGCGATTGAGGACCGTATAGAGCAGCGCCGTGGACCAGCCGAACAGCAGCAGGCCGTTGCAGGAGGTGAGCGGGCCGAGCAGCCGCCATTCGTGGGCCGGCAGCACATCGCCATAGCCGAGAGTCGTGAAGTTCTCGATGGCCAGATAGAAGGCGACATCGGCCGGCGCGGCGCCCACCATCACGTAGAGCACGCCCCACGCCAGCGCCTGCACCAGGTGCCCGAGGGTCAGGACCACCCCGGTGCCGCACATGACCACCAGCAGCGTCGGCACCGAGTGTTCCTTCACCCGGCGGTGGGCGCGCTTCTGCAGGGCATGAACGAGCATGAGGGTGATGACGGCCTGGATGGCGATGGTGAGGGCGCTGACCAGAAGGCCGAACACGATCTCTTCAACCTGCATGAACCCTCCGGAAAAGCGGCGCGCCAACCAGCCTCAGATGCCACCCGCGCAGGGAGAATGCCAGCCGCGCATTGATCTTCGGCCCTTAGTGTGTATTTTGCACCGCAACTTTCCCTCTTCTCCGGCGGGCCCGAGGAACTCGGACCCGCATTTTGGTGCTGGAAGCCCATGAAGCTGCGCAATATCGCCATCATCGCCCACGTCGACCACGGCAAGACCACCCTGGTGGACGAATTGCTCAAGCAGTCGGGTTCCTACCGCGAGAACCAGCGCGTGGCTGAGCGCGTGATGGACTCGAACGATCTCGAAAAAGAGCGCGGCATCACCATCCTCGCCAAGGCCACCTCGGTGGTGTGGAAGGACACGCGCATCAACATCGTCGACACCCCCGGGCACGCCGATTTCGGCGGCGAGGTGGAGCGCATCCTGAATATGGTGGATGGCGCCATCGTGCTGGTGGACGCCGCCGAAGGCCCCATGCCGCAGACCAAGTTCGTGGTCGGCAAGGCGCTCAAGATCGGCCTGAAGCCCATCGTGGCCATCAACAAGGTGGACCGCTCCGACGCGCGCCCGACCGAGGTCATCAACGAGGTGTTCGACCTGTTCGCGGCGCTCGACGCCACCGACGAGCAGCTCGACTTCCCGATTCTCTACGGTTCCGGGCGCAGCGGCTGGATGGCCGATAGCCCGGAAGGCCCCATGGACCAGGGCATGGCGCCCTTGTTCGACCTGGTGCTGAAGCACGTGCCGGCGCCGACCGTGCATGAAGGCCCGTTCCGTATGATCGGCACGCTCCTGGAAGCCAACCCCTTCCTGGGCCGCATGATCACCGGCCGCATCACTTCCGGCACCTTGAAGCCCAACCAGGCGATCAAGGTTCTGGCGCAGGACGGCTCCCTGGTGGAGCAGGGCCGCGTTTCCAAGATCCTGGCCTTCCGCGGCCTGGAGCGTCAGCCCATCGAGGAGGGCGTGGCGGGTGACATCGTCGCCATCGCCGGCCTGTCCAAGGGCACGGTGGCGGACACCTTCTGCGCTCCCGAGGTGACCGAGGCGATGGCTGCCCAGCCCATCGACCCGCCCACCGTGACCATGACCTTCATCGTCAACGATTCGCCGCTCGCCGGCACCGAGGGCGACAAGGTGACGAGCCGCGTGATCCGCGACCGCCTGTTCCGCGAGGCGGAAGGCAATGTGGCCCTCAAGATCGAGGAATCCACCGAGAAGGACTCCTTCTTCGTGTCCGGCCGCGGCGAGCTGCAGCTCGCGGTGCTGATCGAAACCATGCGCCGCGAGGGCTTCGAGCTGGCCGTGTCGCGGCCGCGCGTGGTGTTCCAGAAAGATGAGGCGGGCACCGTGATGGAGCCCATCGAGGAAGTCCTCATCGACGTGGACGAGGAGTATTCCGGCACGGTTGTGCAGAAGATGAGCGAGCGCAAGGCCGAGATGGTCGAGATGCGCCCCTCCGGCGGCAACCGCCAGCGGCTCGTCTTCTACGCTCCCACCCGTGGGCTCATCGGCTACCAGTCGGAGCTGCTCACCGACACGCGCGGCACCGCCATCATGAACCGCCTGTTCCACGATTACGCCCCCTATAAGGGCGAGATCGCCGGGCGCACCAATGGCGTTCTGATCTCCAACGAGCAGGGTGAGGCGGTGGCCTATGCCCTGTGGAACCTGGAAGATCGCGGCCCGATGATCATCGAGCCGGGCTGGAAGGTGTATCAGGGCATGCTGGTGGGCATCCACAACCGGGACAATGACCTGGAAGTGAACGTGCTGAAGGGCAAGAAGCTCACCAATATCCGCACCACCTCCAAGGACGAGGCGGTGCGCCTGACCCCGCCGATCCGCATGACCCTTGAGCGCGCTCTGGCCTGGATCCAGGACGACGAGCTGGTGGAAGTGACGCCCAAGTCCATCCGCCTGCGCAAGCGCTTCCTCGATCCCAACGAGCGCAAGCGCAACGAGCGCAAGGCCGTGGGCGAGATGGCCTGATCGGCGCCCGTTCGCCGGAATTGCATGAGAAGAGGGGTTCGGCGCATCGCCGGACCCCTTTTTGTTGGGCGGCTGCCTCAGCGGGCCGCTTTTTCAGGACACAATGCCGCTGGCGATGCGGCGGCGGATCTCCTCCTGCCGGGCCCGAACGAGATCGGGCAGCAGGAAGGCATCAATGACGAACCAGATGATGCCCACCACGAAGAAATAGGAAATGATCTGCAGGATCGCGGTCCCGGTCTTGCCCAGATAGAAGCGGTGGGCCGAGAACAGCCCCAGGAACAGCCAGAAGAAATAGGCGAGCGTCATGCTCGGCCCCTCATTGGCGAGGCGCGCTTCGATATAGGTTCTGGTGGCGATGTCGGTGGTCATGGAAAGGCCCGGCATTGGAGGGTCAAACGCGGGCCGGAGCGGCGAGCGGTTTCGGCGCGCCAGGGCCGGCTTCGCGAGCGGCGTCTTACTAAGGCCCTTTACCGTGAAGTGGATACCCGTTTGCGCATGGAATATGCGCCGGGCCTTCGGGCATTTCCCTCACGCGAGGCGGATCCACTCCGCTCTGAAGCGCCCCTGAGGGGAAATTCGCATTGCGCCGCGTGGTGGCGAGGTGGCCGCCGCGTCGGAGCGGGGCGGGGAAATCCGGATGTACCCGACCGCCTCGGCGCCTCGCCGTTGCGTTGGAGCTTCCTCAGCGCGGGGGAAAGATCGCCTCTCGGCGTGCCGGGCGGTTCTCAGCCTGTGCGGCCCAGGACGGCATTTGCGATGGAGCATATTCGGATCGGGGCTATGATGTCCTCGCTCCTTTGCTCCGTACCGGCACCCCTTTGCCGCTGGTGGCGGAAAAGCTCGCTGCGCCGGAGGCTGCTGCCCATGAGTTTCGTTCCATGAGTTTCGTTCCATGAGCTTCGTTCCCTGCCCAGATCCCGAGCTCGGGGACGCCGCCGGCTGCGCGGCTGTGGAAACCGTTCTGCTGCCGCGCAGCCGCGACATTGGCGGCATGGAGGTGGGGCGGGTGCTGCCCTCCACCCGGGGGCAGATGATTGGCCCCTTCATCTTCTTCGATCGTATGGGGCCCGTGCGTTTCGGCCCGCATCAGGCGGAGGACGTGCGGCCACATCCGCACATCGGGCTCGCCACCGTCACCTATCTTCTCGACGGGCAGATGATTCATCGCGACAGTTTGGGCAGCGAGCAGGTGATTACCCCCGGCGCCGTGAATCTCATGACGGCGGGGCGCGGCATCGTCCATTCGGAGCGGCACGACGCGGCCGTGAAAGCCCATGGCGGCAGCCTCTCCGGCGTGCAGATCTGGCTGGCTCTGCCCCAGTCGCGGGAGGAGGGGGCGCCGGAATTCGTT
Organism: Xanthobacter sp. NM-59; assembly: GCF_021401125.1. Lineage (GTDB taxonomy): Bacteria > Pseudomonadota > Alphaproteobacteria > Rhizobiales > Xanthobacteraceae > Xanthobacter. Next base: position 483,215 of record NZ_JACBFQ010000002.1, on the reverse strand, counting down.
CATGCCGGCGCCGATGCCCTGCCTCTGGTGGAGGATGGGGGAGTGTCGGCGCGGGTGATCCTGGGGGCGGCGTTCGGCGCAGTCTCGCCGGTGCCGGTCGCCGCGCCGGCGGTCTATGTGGACGTGCGCCTTGCGCCCGGGGCGGCGCTGCCGATCGATGCCGAGCATGAAGAACGGGCGCTTTTCATCCTGGACGGCGAGGTCGAGGTGGATGGCACGCGTTTCCCCGCCGGGCAAATGCTGGTGATCCGTAATGGCGTCGCCACCCGGGCGCGGGCGCATACGGCGGCGCGGGTGCTGCTGCTGGGCGGCACCGCGCTGGAGGGGCCGCGCTACATCTGGTGGAACTTCGTCTCCTCCCGCCTGGAGCGCATCGACGACGCGCGGGAGGCCTGGCGCCAGGGACGCTTCGACCTTATCCCCGCCGATCATGACGAGTTCATCCCGGCCCCCGGTGACGGCCCCGGCCGCCCGCGCGCCCAGCGGCCGCGGACCTGATCGCTCTCCCGCGCGCGGCCTGCGACGTCGTTCGGCAACGCTCTAGCCGTGCCCGTGCTTCTTCTCGTGGTGGCCGCGCGGGTGCTGGGGCTTCGCCTCCTCCCCGCAAATGGGCGTGGGCGTATCACGCACCATGGAGGGTGGATCGCTGGCGGGGAAGCTCTGCTCCAGCTCGTCGTCGAGCTGCCGAGCCACGGATTCCGGTGTTCGGCAGGCTTCGGGCGTGTGCGGTTGGGCAGTCTTCTTGTGGGCGTGGCCTTTGCTCATGGACGTCTCCCTGGCCCCCACCTGTGGGTGTTGGCCCATCAACGTCGTCAGCCCGCCCCCGTTCCGCCGCGGGCCTCACATCTTCAGGAGCACCGCGGCCGGAAAGCTGTCCAGCGCATCGGAAAGATCGAAGCGGCCGAGGCGGACTTCCACCACGCGTCCGGTGAGGGCGTCGCGATAGGCCCCATCGCTCAGCTCGGGAGAGGTGACACGGGTGGTCTGCCACAGGCCCGGCGCCACCTTGGGCAGGGCCGTTTCCAGGCCGAGCAGCCCATAGGCCAGCCGCGTCACCACCGTCACGCCCATGGCGTCCCGATGGCGGCGCGCGAAGGCCAATGCGTGGGCGGCGCGTGGGCCCTGGACGGGGAGGGGCAGATATTCGCCGTCGCGGTAGAGGGCAGCCTCTGTCGCCCGCAGGTGAAGAAGGCGCGCGATGGTGGCCTGTTTCACCCGGCCATCGGCAAAGCTCTCCAGCAGAAAGTCGGGCGTGCCGCCGGTGGCAAGGGCGTCGGCGCGTGCCAGATGGTCCACTGCCGGAGCGCCGTCGCCGGCGCCGAGGCCGAAGTCCCAGAATTCGGTGCCCTGGAACAGTTCCGGAATGCCCGGAACCGTGCATTTCAGCACCACCTGCGACAGGGCATTGACGGCGCTGGCGCGGGCGAGCTGGGGCAGAAAGGCGGCAATGAGCCGGCGGGCCGGCGCGCCGGCCTCCCCCTCCATCAGGGTGGCGAGGAATTGCGCGCAGCCCTGTTCATAGGCCGTGTCGGGAAAATGCGGGCGGGTGCGCATGCGGGCCCGGCGGAGGTTCTCCATCCACCATGCCTTCACGCGGTCATGCAGGCTGCCGAGGCCCAGCGCGTCGTCGGCGCGCAGGCCGTGGGGCCAGGCGCCGATGAGGGTTTGTACGAGGATCACCACATCGCGCGGCTCCGGCGCGACACCGTCCACCAGCCGGGAGCGGAAGGGGGCCGTGATCTCCAAGAGCGGCCACAGCAGGGCCTCCCACTCGCGCGGCGCGACGCTAAGCACGGCCAGCCGCATGCGGGCATCCTCGCCGCGCTGCTGGTCCGGTCCGGCGGTGGCGCTCAAAGCGTGGGGGCTACGACTGGCGCGGGCCGCCATGCGATCATGAAAAGCGTCGGGTGCAAGGCCCATCCATGCCGGATCGGACCCCGGCTCGTTACGCGAGACAAGGCGGCCGAAGCGGGCGGCCAGCATCTCGTCCAGGGCTTCCCGGCCAAGGGCGGCGGTCAGCTGCTGGAAGGCGGCAATGGCCTCCTCGCGCGCGCCCGCTTTCTCGAAATCGCCGAGCTGGCGCGGTGCTTCGCCGCCGAGCCACGCGGCCATCTGCTCCGCCACCGGGAGGTCGAGGGGCGAGAAGCGGCGGCGCGCCCGCTTCAGCGCGGCCGCGAACAAGGCGGCGTCGGCCGCGTCGAAGCCATCCACGTCGGCATAGGTGCGGCGGATGGGCAGGGCCACCGCGAGCTCGCGCACGCAGCGCGCGATGCTGGCGCGGGGCGTGTCCCGCGTCTTGAGATCGCAGCGCGCCACCTCCACCAGAGCGTCCACCACGCGATCGAGCTGGGCGCCGAAGCTCATGGCGAGGGCCTGGCGGCGTGCCAGGGCCCGCTGGTCGTCGAAGCGCTGGCGCTCGCCGGTGGCGGAAACCCACAGATCGCCCAGCGGCGTGCCGCCGGCCGGGTCGTGGAGCACGGCGGAGATATCCTCTTGCGCCTCGGCGCCGGCGGTGCCGGCCACGATGCCGCCACCGGGGGGAATGTCCCCGGCTCCGACCGTACCAGCCGCGAGATAGAGTGCGGGGAGGCCCGCGGGGCGGGAGGCGGCCGCGCTCTCCAGCTTCAGGCGCAGGCGGCGGGTGTAGGCGGCGGGGTCGCCCAGCAGGTCCCATTGGCGGATGACGAAGCCGTCAACCAGCCCCTCCGCATAGAGCCGGACCAGGGTTCCATGGGTGGCATCGAAGACGTCCGGCCGCTCCGTGCGGATGGCCGCGAGGGCGGTGGTGTCGGGCAGCCGGGTCCAGTTCAGCTCGTCGGCGGCGGTGCCCCACCATGCGAGCCGGAAGGATTGGCGCTCCAGCAGCCGGTGCAGGCGCTCGCGGCCGGGTTCGGTGCGGCTGTCGAAGGCGCCGCAGGCGGCGGCGATGAGCGTGCGCCCCTCGGGCGTGGCGGCGCGCGCCATCAAGGTCCGGCGGGCGGCTTCCGCTTCCTGCGGGTCGGGCCGCAGGCGGGGCAGCCGGGTAAAGGGCGCGGCCAGCTCGTCGGAGCCGGTCAGCTCGGCCGCCTCCAGGATTTCCGCGTAGTGGAGCGGGCAGATGGGGAAGGCGTGGGCATGGTGGCGCACCAGGAAGCGCCCCTGCGCGCTGTCGAACGCGAGCTGAAGGCTGCCGGCATCCAGGGCCACCCCATAGGGCTGGTCCAAAAACGGCGCCAGCAGCTTGTTGCGCAGGACCGGATCAGCGCCGCGCCAGTCCACGTCGAACCAGTGCGCATGGGCGCTGTCGCGGCCCCACTCCAGCAGGTCGTTCCAGGTCTCGTTGTCGGCGCCGCCGACCGCCATGGCGGCGGGGGTGATGTCGACGATGAGCCCCATCTGCCGGCGGCGCAGCGCGGCCACCAGTTGGCGCAGCCCCTCCTCGCCGCCGATGCGGGGCTCGACGGTATCGTGGTCCACCACGCCGCCGGGGAGATCCGCGCGACCGGCGAGCAAGGCGTTCGCCGTGATGTGGCTGGCGCCGAGATCGGCGAAATAGTCCACCAGCCCCACGGCCGCGTCGAGGGGAAATGCGGGTTCGAACTGAAGGCGGACGGCGGCCCGGGGCACAGTCACGGCCGGCCTCGCATGGGGCTCGGAGCCTGCCGGCGCGGACGTTCAGCGGACTGGTGGGGGACTGGAAGACGCTGTTCTGCGCGCCGGGCGCGCAAACGGGTGCGGCCTCTGGAGCACAGGACCGGGGAGGGGGGGCAAGGCCGCGCATCCGCCCGGCGCCCGCCGGAGGGGCGGCGGTCACGTGCACCATCCTGCGGTGCGTTGACGAGGGGGAGGCCGACGCTACGCGCCGCGCGCGGGGAGACCCCGTTGGACACCGGGAAACGGCATGCGCCGGTTGGCGACGCCTTGGGCGATCGGATGTGGCGGTCGAAGCTTTCCGGCAAGGCTGCGCCGTGGGTCGCAGCAACTTGGAAAACGTTGAATGGCCAAGTACCTGGCCTGCGGAGAGCCTCCGGGGGACGGGCGCGCGCGGTCTGCTTCGGGCCATCTTCGCCGCACCACGGCGCACCCCGCTCGCCGGCCTGGCCTGCGCGGCTGAGGGCGTGAGAGTAGGGCTCAGCGCTTCCGCTGGGGATCCAGCTGTGGCGCCGACCCGTGCGGAGGCCCGGAGCGCGTGGACAGGTTCCGGCAGCGCGCGCGGGCTGAGAGTGAGAGCCCATCCGCGCGAAATGGGCTTCGGTGCGCCGGAAGGAAAGTCGGAAAAACGAGAGGATCGATTGCCTTGACGCTGTTGCGAATGGCTGAAGTTGCCCTGGCGCACATGTTTCGGGCGGGCGTCTCGTCCGCGCGCAGCCATTCGCCGCGTCGTGCCGGCCACCGATCAGTCGCGCGAAAGCGGGCGCGCCGAGGTGGGTTCCGTGGCGTGTGCGCCCGGCGCGGTGCGCTTGGCTGCCGCGCGCCGTTCCTGCCGGCGTGGCGACGCCGCGATACGCTGGACCCCTCACCTCGTGCCCCCTTGCCTCGGCGGACCCGTGGCCGCCTTGGTCCGGCGGACCCCGGCCCTGGCCGGCGCCCATCATCCCGCTCCAATGGCGAGTGTAGAGACTTTTCGCCCGCCATTGAATCGCGAAAAGCAATCTGTCTTTCGCGACATGGGGTTGTTCTTAACGCGCAACGGCCGCCGGTGGATGCCGGCGGCCGTCGGTTTCTTGCATGGTCCACCGGCTTCGTGGCCGGTGGCGCGGGCTCAGTGGCCGAACGCCTTCACCACGTCCTCGGTCACCTTCTTGGCGTCGCCGAAGAGCATCATGGTGTTGTCGCGGAAGAACAGCTCGTTCTCCACGCCGGCATAGCCGGCCGACATGCCGCGCTTGATGAAGAGCACGGTTTTCGCCTTCTCCACGTCCAGAACGGGCATGCCGAAGATGGGCGACTGCGGGTCGGTCTTGGCCGCCGGGTTGGTCACGTCATTGGCGCCGATGACGAAGGCGACGTCCGCCTGGGCGAACTCGGAGTTGATGTCCTCCAGCTCGAACACCTCGTCATAGGGCACCTGGGCTTCCGCCAGGAGCACGTTCATGTGCCCGGGCATGCGGCCGGCCACCGGGTGGATGGCGTACTTCACCTCGACGCCCTCTTCCTTCAGGAAGTCAGCCATTTCGCGCAAAGCATGCTGGGCCTGGGCCACCGCCATGCCGTAGCCGGGCACGATGATGACCTTCTCGGCATTGCGCATGATGTAGGCGGCGTCGTCCGCCGAGCCCTGCTTCACCGGCCGGTCCTCGGCCTTCCCCCCCGGGCCGGCGGCGGCGGCATCGCCACCGAAGCCGCCCAGGATGACGGAGATGAAGGACCGGTTCATGCCCTTGCACATGATGTAGGACAGGATGGCGCCCGAGGAGCCCACCAGCGCGCCCGTGATGATAAGCGCGGTGTTACCCAGGGTGAAGCCGATGCCGGCCGCCGCCCAGCCCGAATAGGAGTTCAGCATCGACACCACGACGGGCATGTCCGCGCCGCCGATGGGGATGATGAGCAGCCCGCCGAGCACCAGCGACAGCACGGTGATGATCCAGAACAGCGCGATCGAGCCGGTATTCACGAAGGCGATGATGAGGATGATCAGCAGCAGGGCCAGGCCGCCATTGATGAAATGGCGGGCCGGCAGCATGATCGGCTTGCCGCTCATATTGCCGTTGAGCTTGGCGAAGGCGATCAGCGAGCCGGTGAAGGTGATGGCGCCGATGGCCACGCCCAGCGACATTTCAACAAGGCTCGCCCCGTGCAGGTGGCCGGGATCGCCGATGCCGAAGGCGCGCGGGGCATAAAGGGCCGCCGCCGCCACCAGCACCGCCGCGAGGCCCACCAGGGAGTGGAAGGCGGCGACCAGCTGCGGCATGGCCGTCATGGCGATGCGCTTGGCCACCACGGCGCCGACGCCGCCGCCGATGGCAAGGCCGGCGATCACCAGCACCCAGCCCACAGCATCGGACGGAGGCTGCAGGGCCAGGGTGGTGAGCACGGCGATGGTCATGCCCGCCATGCCGAACAGGTTGCCCCGTCGCGACGTGGTGGGATGGGAAAGGCCGCGCAAGGCGAGGATGAACAGGACGCCCGCAACGAGATAGAGCAGGGCCGCGAGATTGACGCTCATGGGTGCGGCCTCACTTCTTCTTCGAGTACATGGCGAGCATTCGGCTGGTCACCATGAACCCGCCGAAAATGTTCACCGCTGCCAGAATGAGGGCGATGAAGCCGAAGATGCGCGCCCACCAGGCGTGCGAGGCATCGCCCACGGTGGTCACGCCCACCGCGAGCAGCGCGCCCACCACGATGACGGACGAGATGGCGTTGGTGACGCTCATGAGCGGGGTGTGGAGCGCCGGGGTCACCGACCACACCACGTAATAGCCCACGAACACCGCCAGCACGAAGATGGAGAGGCGGAACACGAACGGGTCGATGGCGCCGCCGGTGGCGGCATGCACCGCCCCGCCGAGGGCGGTCGCGGCCTGATCGGCATAGATCTGGGCGGCTTCGGCGGCCTGGCGGGCGATCTCGGCGGCAGCGCGCGCCTGGGCTGCGGCGTCGGCCGCGGCTTGTGCGGTCACGGGGTTCATCACGCAGCTCCCTCGGTCTTCTTGGCGAAGTTCGGATGCACGACGGCGCCGTCGCGGGTGAGCAGGGTGGCTTTCACCAGCTCATCGTCCCACTTGACGGCCAAGGTCTTCGCCGACTTGTCGACCATGGTCTCAAAGAAGTTGTAGAGGTTCTTCGCGTAAAGCGGAGACGCGGACGCGGCGAGCCGCCCCGGCATGTTGTGGTGGCCGATGATCTTCACGCCACCGATCTCGACGACCTCGCCGGCCACCGAGCCTTCAACATTGCCGCCACGCTCCACTGCCAGGTCGACGATGACCGAGCCGGGCCGCATGGAGGCCACCATCTCGGCGCTCACCAGGCGCGGCGCGGGCCGGCCGGGGATGAGGGCGGTGGTGACGACGATGTCCTGCTTCTTGATGTGCTCGGCCACGAGCGCCGCCTGCTTGGCCTGATATTCGGCCGACATGGGCTTGGCGTAGCCGGTGGCGCTTTCCGCCTGCTTGAACTCCTCGTCCTCCACCGCGATGAACTTCGCGCCCAGCGAGGCCACTTGGTCCTTGGAGGCGGGGCGCACATCGGTGGCGGTCACGATGGCGCCGAGGCGCCGCGCAGTGGCGATGGCCTGCAGGCCCGCCACGCCCGCGCCCATGATGAAGACGCGGCCCGCGGGCACGGTGCCGGCGGCGGTCATCATCTGCGGCAGGGCGCGGTTGAACTCGTAGGACGCGTCGATGATGGCGCGATAGCCGGCGAGATTGGCCTGGGAGGAGAGAACGTCCATCACCTGGGCGCGCGTGATGCGGGGCATCAGCTCCATGGCGAAGGCGCTGACGCCGGCCTTGGCCATGGCTTCAAGCGCGGCCTCGTGGCCATGGGGATCCATGATGGCGAGGACGATGACTCCCGGTGTATACAACGAAAGTTCGGCTTCCTCAGGGCGCCGCACTTTGAGTACCACTTGCGCACCGGACAGGGCGTCGGCCGCCGAGGCGGCGATAGTGGCGCCAGCCGCGACATATTCGGCATCCATGATGCCGGATTTGATGCCTGCGCCGCTCTCGACGACGACAGTGCCGCCGAGGGCCACGAGACGCTTCACCGTATCCGGGGTCGCACCGACCCTCGGCTCGCCGAGGTTAACCTCGGCGACGACAGCGATTTTCATCTGAGATGTCTCCAGTGCTCCGGGCTTTCAAAGGCTCAGAGGAGGAAGATCCACATAAGGACGAGCACGGCGGCGACCGCGACGGTTCCCCATTTCGTCAGCGCCGTGAATAAGGCGTATGTGCGCAGGTGCTCGGCATAATCGTTGCCGTCGGCGGTGGCGTACTCAAACGTCGCATGATCCGCCATGTTCTTCTCCCTTCGGCGCATAGCCTCTACGGGCTTTAACGGAGGCTCCGACATCTGGCAACCGCTGTGAGCGGAGTACTTCAGCGTACAATAGACCACGGCGCCCCGCCAAGCTCGCATCCGTTCCGGAAACGCGATTTGCGCGCCGATGTTCTTGTTTCGTTCGCGCGGCGGTGTTAGCTTTTGATTCATGAATCTGAATGCTCACCCTCCAGCCCCTTCGCTGCTGGCGCCTCTCGATCTGGAGGTGGCTCAGCGGCCTTCCGATTCCCTTGCGCCGCCAAAGGCGGGCCGGCGGTCGTCCGCCGGTCCCAAGGTGGCGGGTGGCGCCGGCCGCAAGGCGGCCGCCGGAGCGGCTCCGCAGCCGGCGGCGAGCGCGGGGCCCAAGCGCGCGCGGGCGGTCCTCGGCCGGCTGGAGGAGGACCGCGCAGCAACGCGCCGCGCAGCCGCTGAAAGCCCGCAGCAGTCGGTGGGTGTTGAAGCGGCAGCGGATGTGCCGGCTGTCGCCCCTTCCGCCGCCGAGGCCGCGGGACTGGTCGTGGAAGCCCAGCGGCGGCGCGGGCGCGGGGCCGTTTCCAATGCGGCGGGGCGGTTCGAGCCGGTGGCTCGGGTGCGGTTCGACGATGGCTGGGAGGCCCTCGAAGACCTGCCGCCGTTTAAGACCGAGGTGACGGAGGAGCGCGCGCGCACGGTCATCACCCGTAACCAGTCGCCGGATATCGGCTTCGACCGTTCCATCAACCCCTATCGCGGTTGCGAGCACGGCTGCGTGTATTGCTTCGCGCGCCCCACCCATGCCTATCACGGGCTGTCGGCGGGGCTCGATTTCGAAACCAAGCTGTTCGTGAAGCCGGACGCGCCGGAGCTGCTGGCGCGGGAGCTGTCCCATCCCGGCTATCAGCCACGCGTGATCGCCATGGGCACCAATACCGACCCCTACCAGCCCATCGAGCGGCAGTACCAGGTCACGCGCCGCATCCTGGAGGTGTTGCGTGACTTCGGCCATCCGGTGGCCATCGTCACCAAATCAGGGCTGGTCGCGCGTGATCTCGATATCCTCGCGCCCATGGCCGAGAAGGGGCTGGTGAAGGTGGCGGTCTCCATCACCACTCTCGACCCTCATCTGTCGCGCATCATGGAGCCGCGCGCCGCGAGCCCGCAGCGGAGGCTCGGGACCATCCAGCGGCTGAGCGAGGCGGGCATTCCCACGGCGGTGATGACGGCGCCGCTGATCCCCGCCCTCAACGATATGGAGCTTGAGCGCATCCTGGATTCGGCCAAGGCGGCCGGTGCGCGCGAGGCCGGCTATGTGCTGCTGCGCCTGCCGCTGGAGGTGGCGGATCTGTTTCGCGAATGGCTGGTCACCCATTTCCCGGACAAAGCGCGCCATGTGCTGGCGCTGATGCAGCAAATGCGCGGGGGCAAGGATTACGACTCGGCCTTCGGCAGCCGCATGCGGGGGGAAGGGCCCTATGCCTGGACCCTGGGGCGCAGGTTTGAGATCGCGGCTCGCCGGCTGGGGCTGGATGGGCGCGGTGCGAAGCTTTCCACGGCCCATTTCCGGCACCCCAAGCCCATGGGCGAGCAGCTCTCGCTGTTCGATTGAGGCCGCCATGGCGCCCGACGCTCCCTTCCGCCTGCACCTGGTCACGCTCGGGGTATCCGACCTGCCGCGGGCCTGCGCTTTCTATACGGCCATGGGGCTTGAGCGGCGCGCGGCGGCGGACACCGGGGTGGCATTCTTCGTGGCGGGCAACGTGGTGCTCAGCCTCTATCCGAGCGACCATCTGGCCGAGGATGCGACTTTGCCGCCGGGGGGCGACCTGCCGGCGTTCCGTGGGCTCACGCTCGCCTGCAATGTGGCGGACAGCGGCGCGGTGGCGGAAGTGATCGCGCGGGCGGTCGGGGCCGGCGGGCGCTGCGTGAAGCCGGCCCAGGCAGTGTTCTGGGGCGGCACCAGCGGCTACTTCGCGGATCCGGATGGGCACCTCTGGGAGGTCGCGCACAATCCGTTCTTTCCGTTCGATGGCGAAGGCCGGTTGGTCTTGCCCAGCGGCGACGCCTGATGGAGGGAAGGGCGGCACGAAACTTGCGTGGACTGCGTGCGTCGAGCCGCGCGCCGGCTGAACCGGATCGGGGCGCGACGCCAATTCTTTCAAGGCGCCGCCGGGCGCTGGAACAGAGGCCGCGTGATGCCGCTCTATGGCTTTCATTGTCAGGATTGCAACACGGATAGCGAGCTGCTCGTCGGCATATCCGACACGCCCGTGTGCCCGAAATGCGGAAGCCTCAAGCTTGATCGCCTGATGTCGCGCATCGCTCCGGAAGCCAAGCTGAAGGCAGCCGCCAAGGTTTGGCGCAAGCAGGCGGAGCGGCAGGGCGACCTCAGCAATTTCAGCAAGGCCGAGCGCGGCACCTGAACCCCCGCCACCGGGGGCGTATGCCCGGGGCCTTTTTGCACGGCAGCCTTCGGCTCCCCGTGCCCGGACGGCCATTCGACCGGCACGAGCGACGCTGTCGGCGCCGGTGAGACGTCCTGCCCCGGGGCGGCTGGCATGCTCCGGCAGTGGCAGGCATCCGCAACGCGCCTGTTTCCGGGTCATAGAGAAATACCGAGACAATCTTCTCGCCTGCCGTCATGGGCATTTTTTCAGGAGGGCCGTTTCCCAAGTCGCTCGGCGGCGCCCGCCGCAGCATTCAGCAACCTCCGCCCGTCGTGCGTCCTGTGCCGCGTCCCCGGCATAGACGCCGGACCCCTGTGCTTTTACAAGGCGGCCCTGAGCCGGTTCGCGGTGCGCGGTGTCTCGCCGCGTGCGCGCCGGAGGCCGCATTGTGTTGGCGGAGTAGTCGAGTTGGCGAACGACATTGTTCGGGAGCGCACCCCGCGAAGCCTTGGCACCGCCGCGCTGCAGGGCCTCGGCTTCCTCATCCTGACGGCCCTCCTTACCGTGCTGATCGTGGTGCAGCAGCGCACGGCGGGCGCCTACATGGCGGAGTTCTCAGCCACGGGTCCCGACGAGTCGGGCCATGTGGTCACCGGCCTCATGGTGTTGAACTATTTGTCGTCGGGGCTCCAGAACCCGCTGGTTTTCATCGCGGAATATGGGCTGCACTTTCCCCGTGTCGTGCTCGGGCTGTGGCCGCCGCTTTACTACCTGGTGGAAGGCCTGTGGTTCAGCTTGCTGCAGCCCTCGACGCCGGCAATCCTCCTGCTGCCGGCCTTCCTCGCCGCGCTCCTGGTGGCGAGCGCGGGCTGGCTGAGCGCGCAATGCTTCGGGCCGTTGCCGGGCGTGGCCGTCGGCGCGGTGCTGATGGTCCTGCCTAGTTTGAGGGAGGCAACCGTGGTGGTGGGGCTCGACCTGCCTCTCGCTGTGCTGATGCTCTGGGCGGCCGTGGTCTATGCCGATTTTCTTGAGCGGCCGTGCCTGCGTGGCGCAATGGTGTTCGGCCTGTTGGCCTCGGCGGCGATCCTGACCAAGGCCACGGGCCTCGCCTTGCTGCTGCTCCCCATGTCTGTTCTGTTGACCCGGCGCTTCGGCCTGCTGCGACGCGGGGTGTTCTGGCTGCCGTTCGGGCTGGCCCTGGTGGTCGCTGGGCCGTGGACCATCGGCACATTTCCCATGGTGCGCACGGCGGCGGCCCTGTCCGGCCACATGGCGCCGCATGAAGGCCTCGCCGTCCTGGGGCAGCTCGGCGTCGTTCTCGCGGCGATGGCGGTGGCGGGCGTGCTGTTCGTGCTGGCGGACACGCGACGGAAGGATGGGCCGGCGCTGCTCCCGGTCCTGGTGGTGCTTTCGCTGGCTTTCGTCCTGGCCGAGCGGGCGTGGCCTTTGCCGGGGCCGGACACCGGCTTGCCGCTTTATGCCCCGCTCGTCATTCTGGCCGCGGCGGGCGGATTGCGCCTGATGGCGCTGGTGACGAGCGGGTGGAGGACGCTCGCGGGCCTGATGGTGGCGCTGGTCATGCTGTTCGCGGCGCTTCCCGCGGTCATGGCGAGTGTGAGCAAGCCGAGCCTTGGCCTTGACCCCGTCGCGCAGACCTTTCTCTCCGAAACCGGCCGCCCGCCGAGCTTGCTGGTGCTGGCTGATCGGTCTTCGGAAGGCGCGCTGGTGGCTGCCGTCGCGCAGCGAGATCAGGCCCGCCGCAGCTTCGTGATGCCGGGCCGCATGGTGCTTGCCGTCCGTGGCCCCGGCCCGGCGACGGGAACACCGCTTTTTGCCACTCCCGAAGATCTCCTTGTTGGGCTGGACGGGCTCGGCGTTGGCTATATCGCTCTCGTCGAGGGAAGCGCGGGGTCGGAGGCTGCGCTGGAAGAGCAGATGCAGGACGCGATCTCGGCTCACCCGGAGCGCTTCAAGCTGCTCGGCCGCTTCCCGCGCCCGGATGGCAGCGGCCAGGCGTATCTTTATGCCCTGAACCGGACGACGCCCGTTCCGACCGGGCCAGCCGCATCCAAGCCGTAGCGCGCTGCCCGCCGAGTTGGGATGAAGCAGGGCACGAGGCCGAAAGGATGGACTGTTTCTGCCCCTCCATGAAAAACTGAACCCGGACCGGCTGGCTTTCCGGCAGCGGGGCCGCCGCGTGTGAGAAGCGACCCCCATGCCAAAGATCCGCGGCACGTCCGCATTCTCGGGGCGGGCGGATGCGCCAGGCGCCGGCGGCGATCGCCTCTTGCGGCCGCAGGCGGTGAAACCTCGCCGGACCGGCAGGAGGAGGGAGTGGCATGGGGAGTGAGGGCGGTGGGATGGATTGCAGGAAGTCGCTCGGCAGGGCGCGCGGTCGTTGCCTGCCCCTCCGGTCCGGCCTAATCGCCGCGCGACGCACCGGTGTGTGCGCGTGAAGGGGCCGCGCCTGCGGGCGTCTCGCATGGCCCGCGCCAAGGGCGGCGAGCCGCTGGCGGTTTCGGGCCGGCTGACCCAGGTGCCGGGCCTGCAATGGCTCAACCATGTGCGCCACGCGTCCCTCGATCACGCCTATGGCAGCCGCGTGGCGGCGGGACAGGACGCGGTGGTGCGCGCGCTGCGAGAGCGGGGCGCGCGAACGCTGGCCCTGACCATCGCCTATAACGCGCCCGAAGCGGTGGCGCTGCTGGCGGACTCCATGGCGCGGTTTCTTCCCCACACGCCGCTGCTGGTGTGCGACACCTCCTGCGATGCGGAGGCCCGCACCCGCCACGCTGTGCTGGCGGGGGAGCGGCGCCTGCCTTATCTGGCCCTGCCGCCGGTGCCCTTCACCCATGGTTTGTCGGCGCGCATCTCATCGGTCGCCGCCAATTGGGTGCTGCAGAACATCATCCGCCCTGTCGGGCCAGGGGCTTTCGCGCTGCTCGACCAGGGTTTTGTGGCGCTGAAGCCCATGGACCTCGCGGCCTGCGTGGCCCGCCAGCCGGTCTATGGGGTGCGGCGCTGGAGCCGGCGGGCAAAGGCCTGGTATCTGTGGCCGGGCTTCTGCGTGTTCGACGGCGGCCTCGCGGACATGGCGCTGGATTTCGGCCCCGATCGGCTGCTGGACACCGATGCCGGCGGCCGCAACTGGTATGCGCTCTATCGTGATCTCGATGCGGAGGCCTTGGTCTGGCCGCACCTGCGCACGGTATCCATGCCGGAGGCGGACGGCGGCTGGAGTGCGCCCAAGCTGCTGGTGGATGGCTGGCTGCACGTGGGCGGCCTGAGCGGCTTGGACGCCGCGCGCCGGATGTTCGACGCGGACCCGGACGGGCTGCTCTCGCGCCTCAAGGATGTGGAGCCGCCGGGGGCGTGAGGAGGGCAAACAAAAACGCCGCCGGCGAGGCCGGCGGCGTGAAACGCGGGTCGCTTGCGGCGCAGGTGCGCCCGGCGATCACTCGGCGGCGGGAGCCGCGTTGTTCTTCTTGATCTTGCCGTCGGCCGTGCGCTCCTGGCGCTCGGCGATACGGGCGGACTTGCCGCGACGGTCGCGCAGATAATAGAGCTTGGCGCGACGCACCTTGCCCCGGCGGACCACCTTGATGGAATCGATGAGCGGCGAATAGACCGGGAACACGCGCTCCACGCCTTCGCCATAGGAGATCTTGCGGACCGTGAAGCTCTCGTTGAGGCCGCCGCCCGAGCGCGCGATCACCACGCCCTCATAGGCCTGCACGCGGGTGCGCTCGCCTTCCACGACCTTCACGTTCACGATGACCGTGTCACCCGGCTGGAAGGCCGGAATGGCACGCTTTTCGGCGAGTTTCGCCGCCTGCTCGGCTTCGAGCGTCTCGATAATGTTCATGTCACCAACCTCTAGCGGCGTCTTTATTTGGAAACGCGGATCTGGTCCACGCCCGCCCCGGCGCCGCATCGTGTCGTTGTCAGTTCAGGGGACGCGGCTCCATACATGAGAATGAGGGTGGTGTCATTCCCTTTCCTTCATGGGCGCGTCACAGGCGCGTGGCCAATTGCCCAGCAGGTCGGGGCGCCGGGCCCGGGTGATGGCCTCGGCCTCCGCCCGCCGCCAGCGGGCGATGCGGGCATGGTCGCCGCTGACCAGAACCTCGGGGATGGGGCGCCCCTCGAACTCCTGGGGGCGCGTATATTGCGGATATTCCAAGAGATTTTTGGAAAAGCTCTCCTCCTCCCCGCTCGCCAGCTTGCCCATGACGCCGGGAATGAGGCGTACGCAGGCGTCGAGCAGCAGCAAAGCGGCGGCCTCGCCGCCCGAGAGCACCACGTCGCCGACGCAGATTTCCTCCAGGTTCCGCGCCGCCACGATGCGCTCATCCACGCCCTCGAAGCGGCCGCACAGAATCACTGCGCCGGGGCCGGCGGCCAGCTCCCGCACCCGGGCCTGGGTGAGCGGACGGCCGCGGGGGGTCATCAGCAGGCGGGGGCGGGGATCGCCCGGCGGGGCGGCGGCGTCGATGGCGCGGGCGAGCACGTCGGCCCGCATCACCATGCCGGGACCGCCGCCGGCGGGCGTGTCGTCCACGGACCGGTGTCGGTCGAGGGCGAAGTCCCGGATCTGCAGCGCCTCGAGGGTCCACAGCTCGCGGGCGAGGGCCTTGCCCGCGAGGGCGTGGCCCAGGGGCCCGGGAAACATCTCGGGATAAAGGGTCAGGATGCTGGCGCGGAAGGTCATGTCGGCTTCGTCTTTCGGCCCGGGTTTGGGCGATCTGCGGGCGCGGGTCAAATCCCGTGTGGGGTGCCGTGCGGCCACGCATTGTCTTCCTGCGCGAACAGGGATAGGTGTGAGAGGACCGCTATGATGCGGGATCAAGTGCTGCGGGGGCCTCCCTTGATCGAAGCTCCGTTCGGGTCACAGGGTGCGACCTGGTGCGAAAGTGATGGCGACATCTTGATCCGCATCGCTCCATTTTCCCACGCGCGTGCTCACTGAAGGCCGGACGCTGCCCCATGGCCACCAGCCTCACCCGTGACCGCACGCGCGTCATGCCTTTCGCAGCGGAAGTTGGCGCCCTGGGCGTCGTCTTCGGCGATATCGGCACCAGCCCCCTCTACACCCTCAAGCAGGGCGTGCTCGCGGTGGGCGGCACAAATTTCATGGGGGAGGACGTGCTCGGCCTCCTCTCCCTCATCACCTGGAGCATCATCCTTTCCGTCACGGTGAAATACGTGATGCTGGTGCTGCGGGCCGACAATGACGGCGAAGGCGGCATCCTCGCTCTGGTCACCCTGCTGGACCTGCACCGCAGTGCGCTGGGAATCCGGTGGTATCTCCTGGCTGCGGGCCTCATCGGCTCGGCCATGCTCATCGGCGACGGCGTGCTGACGCCGGCCATCTCGGTGCTCTCCGCCATCGAGGGGCTGCAGGTGATCTCGCCGGAGCTTGAGCACTGGGTGGTGATACTCACCGTGCTGGTGCTGCTTGCCATCTTCCTCTCGCAAAGGCTGGGGACGGAGCGCATCGCCTCCTTCTTCGGGCCCATCATGCTGCTGTGGTTCACCGCGCTCGCGGCCATGGGCATCTATGGCATCGTGCAGGCGCCGCAGGTGCTGGCGGGGCTCGACCCGCGCCATGGCGTGATGCTGATGCTGAACCATCCGGGGCTTGCGGGCGTCATCCTCGGCGCCTGCTTTCTGGCCGTGACCGGTGGTGAGGCGCTGTATGCCGACCTCGGCCATTTCGGCCGCAAGGTCATCGCCCGGGCCTGGCTGTTCGTGGCCATGCCGGCGCTGCTGCTCAATTATTACGGCCAGGGCGCGATCCTGCTGGTGGACCCCAACGCGGTCCGCAACCCCTTCTACGATCTCTCGCCCGATCTGTTCGACGTGCCGTTGCTGTTCCTCGCCACGGCGGCGACGGTGATCGCCTCGCAGTCCATCATCACCGGCGTGTTCTCGCTGGCGAAGCAGGCGATCGAGCTCGGCTACCTGCCGCCCATGCGCATCCGCTACACCTCGGAGCACAATGAGCAGCACATTTATGTGGGGCGTCTCAACTGGCTGCTCATGATCGCCTGCATCGCGGTGGTGATCGGGTTCGGCGCCTCCGAGAAGCTGGCCTCGGCCTACGGTATCGCGGTGGCGTTCGCCATGGTGACCACCTCGGTGCTGTTCATCGCCCAGGTGCGCCGCTCCTGGGGCTGGCCCGCGCCGGCCGTGTGGCTGATGGCGGTGCTGATGCTGACGGTGGATTTCTCCTTCGCCTCGGCCAATCTCACCAAGCTCGAGGAAGGCGGCTGGCTGCCGCTGACCATTGCCGGCATCATCATCCTGGTGATGGTGAGCTGGCGGCGGGGCCTCGAGGCTGTGGTGGCGCAGCAGGTGCGCTTCACCGAGCCGCTCGACGCCTTCATGGGCCGAAAGGACCGCTCCAGCGACGTGGACAGTCCGCGCACGGCCATCTTCCTGTCCCGTGCCGGCGCGATGACGCCCGTTGCGCTCTCGCGCATGGCGGAGCTACTGAAGGTGCGGTTCGAGAAGGCCATCATCGTTTCGGTGTGGATCGCTGCCCGTCCGCGGGTCTCGGTGGAAGACCGCGTGCGGGTCACCACGCTCAATGAGAATTTCGTGCGGGTGGATCTGCGCTTCGGCTACATGCAGCAGATCGATGTCCCCTCTGTGCTCGGCCCCGCCTTGAGCGCTCGGGGGATCGACCCGGACGCCGCCGTCTACGTGATCGGCCACGAACGCATCATCCCGCCGGACGAGGTGCTGCGGGTCCGCGACATCGTGGCCCATGTCTTCGCCTTCCTTGCCCGCAACGCGGAACGCTCGGTGGACCGCTTCGGCTTGCCGCGGGCGCGCACGGTGGAGATCGGCTACCCCGTGAAGATGTGATGAGCGCATCGAGGAACCTGCCCGCAAGCTGACGCTTTTGGGTGCTTTGTGCGCATCGTGTCCGGCCGGGACAGGCGGTCACAAGGCCGTGCCTTCGGCGAAAAGCCGTCGCGGCCTGGGGCAGGAAACGTTCATGTTGCGGAGGAAGCGGGCCTGGAGCGCGCTTCGTGTCGTCCAGGGGCGGGGGGATGGTGTCGGTATGGGTGTGAGATCGGGTCTCTCCAAGGTTTGGGCCTTTCTGCGCGACAAAGTGGGTCTGCACGGTCTGGGCCTGGTGGCCAGCCTCATCGTCATCGCCTTTGCGGCGGTGGTGCTGTACCGGATGCTGCACGATCTCAAGTTCGCGGACGTCACGAAGGCTCTGTCCGCGAAGGACCCGCTGCATGTGGCGGCGGCATTCGTGCTGGTGGCCTGCGCCTATCTGACGCTGACCTTCTATGACTGGTTCGCCCTGCGAACCATCGGCAAGACCGAGGTGCCCTACCGGGTGGCGGCGCTGGCAGGCTTCTGCTCTTATTCCGTCGGCCACAATGTGGGCTTCACCGTCTTCACCGGCGGCTCGGTGCGCTATCGCATCTATTCGGCCTGGGGCCTTGGCGCCATCGACGTGGCCAAGATCTGCTTCGTGGCGGGCCTGACCTTCTGGCTGGGCAACCTCTCGGTGCTCGGCCTCGGCATCACCATTCATCCCGACGCCGCCACGGCGGTGGACCACCTGCCTCCCCATGTGAACCGCATCATCGGCATTGCCGCGCTGCTGCTGCTGGCGGGCTATGTGGCCTGGGTGTCGGCCGCCCCGCGTACCATCGGCCGGTCCTCCTGGTTCGTGACGCTGCCGGCGGGCCGCTCCACGCTGCTGCAAATGGGCATCGGCATTCTGGATCTCAGCCTGTGCGCGGCGGCCATGTACATGCTGATGCCGGCGCATCCTTATATCGACCCGATCTCGCTCGCGGTGATCTTCGTGACCGCCACGCTTCTGGGCTTCGCGAGCCATGCGCCGGGTGGCCTGGGGGTGTTTGACGCGGCGCTGCTGGTGGCGCTGCCGCAGTTCGAGATGGGGGAGATGGTGGGCGCCCTGCTCATCTTCCGCCTGTTCTATTACATCGTGCCCTTCGCCTTCGCGCTGACCCTGCTGGGCGCGCGCGAAATCCGCCTGGGTACCTTCAGCTTTGGTCGCCGCAAGGATTGCGTGGCTGCGGCCGAGGCGGCGGAGCGCGCCGATGAGGTGGCCCCGCCCGTCTCAGACACCCCCGCTGACCTCCCCCGCCGCGCCGCGCGCTAGCGGGGGTCTAGGAACTCCATATAAAGCAACATGTTAGAGTGCTTTCCGCGAGGTTGGACGAGCGGAAAGCACTCTCGACGTGTTCCCGAAAAGCGGCTGCCGGTTTGTGCCACGGGCGTGCGCAGAAATGGCGAATTGACCTTCCAACGGGCGCGGGCGTTCGTCGGACATATGAGGCTGTTGCCCTCGGGGCTGGTCTGCCCCCGCTTGCGTTGCGCGCATTGGCGAAGCCGCAGGCGCTGAGCGCGGCTTTCGGACGCGCTGACCCCGCTGCGTCAAAGAGCCAACGCGCCGTCAAAGCCTGTCTTCCAAATGCACCGGCGCAACCTGCCGCCCGCCTCTTTCCGGCCTGTCGAGCTGCCCGAAGGCGCTTTCAGGCCACAAGGCTCCCGGCTGGCGCGATGAGGCGCCATGGCGCGGCTATTGCGACTGCGCCGGGGCGACCTTGCCGAGGATGGAGCCGAATTTGCCCTGGGGCATCTTCATCACCTTCACGCCCGGCGGCACCTGGAACAGCTTGGGATCCTGCGGGCCGCGCGTGAGGCTCGTGACTTCGTAGAGCACGCGGTTGGTGCCCTTGATCTCGGCCTCGGTCCGTAGCGCGATGCCATCGTCGGTGATGCACGCCTGGGTGGGGCCCACCTTGCGGTCGGCGGGCGGGTCCACCTGCCAGAGATTGCATGGCTCCCCGGCCACCTCGGAGCGCTCGCCCTTGGTGCCGGTGCCGGCCAGCGCGCCCACCACATATTCCGGCGGCAGGGCGATTTCCACCGCCACCTTCGGCATTTGCGGGCTCTGCATGATCATGCGGTGAGCGGTGAGGTCGATGATGCCCACCATGCTGCCGGGCGTGTCCGGGTTGTTCACCGCGATCCGCATCTTGCCCTGGCTGTAGGCCATGTCCATGATCGTACCGCGGGGCAGATTGGCTTTCAGGCTGAAGTCGGCGGAGGGGAAGGGCAGGGGCTCTGCGCCGGCCGCGCCGAGGCCCACGGCCAATCCCAGTCCGGCCAGCGCGGTACCGCCGCAAGCCCGAAAGATTCGCTTCGCCAGCATCAATCTCTCCCTTTTCGAAGGGACGTCATAGCAGACATGCCCGCACCCTCCGGTCTCTTCGGGACATGTCGCGTTCACATTACGTCACCATTTGACACAGGGCACCCGGAGAAGTTCCGCAGGGCATTCGCCGAGCAGCGAAAATTGTCGTAATGCCTTCGTGCAGCGCGATGATCCTGGCCGCTCGCACGTTCGCGGGCGTGATTCGCCGATCTTCGAGCCCGCGCCACAGGCTGCGGGCTCTGCCCCTTGTCCCGGCAGGAGAGCGGCCGCGCCCGTGGCCGGATGGGCAAGACCACGTGGGCAAGACCACGTGGGCAAGAGCAAGAACGGGCTGGGAGAAAGGGCCGATGAGCATGCCGGACAGGAGCGCGGTGGAGGAACAGGCAGCCCCCGTCGGCACGCGTCCCCGCTTGGGCTGGGGCCGGGTGGCCGCACCCCGCCTCGCGCTGCTGGCCGCGGCTCTGGTGGTGGGCGCGCTGGGGGTCGTGTTCGGACTGCTCCATCCATTGCTGGGCCTAGCGCTCGGGGGCCTGGTGGCGGTGGCGGCCTTCTGGCCGGCGCCGGCGCGCGAGGCGCCTGTGGCGGCCGCCGTGCCGTCCGCCAGCAGGCGTGACGATGCGAAGGTCGAGGCGGTGGTGAGCGCGCTGCCGGAGCCGGCCCTGCTGCTGACGCCGGAAGGCGAGATCATGACCGCCAATGCGCGGGTGGCCCTGGCCATCGGCCCGGCGCGGGTGGGCGATCCGCTGTCATTCCTGGTGCGGGTGCCGGAGGTGCTGGATGCGGTGCGCGCGGCGGCGACCGACGGCCTGCCGCGCCGCGTGGAATTTGCCGAGCGTGTGCCGCTCGACCGTTGGCTCGAGGCCCATGTGGTGCCGCTGCACCTGGACGCCGAGAGCTGGAACCGGCCGGGCGCCTCGCCCGACGCGGTGTTGCTGACTTTCCGCGATCTGACCCAGCAGCGCCGGGTGGAGCAGATGCGCGCCGACTTCGTGGCCAATGCGAGCCACGAGCTGCGCACGCCCCTGGCCTCGCTGTCTGGCTTCATCGAGACCCTCCAGGGCCCGGCGCGCAACGATGCGGCGGCGCGGGAGCGCTTCCTCACCATCATGGCGGCCCAGGCGCGGCGCATGTCGCGGCTGATCGACGACCTGCTCTCTCTCTCGCGCATCGAACTCAATGCCCATGTGCAGCCGGAAACCGAGGTGGAGCTTGCCGGCATCCTGGCTCATGTGTGCGATACGCTGACCCCCCTCGCCGCCGACCGCGGCATAGAGCTGGAGCTGAAGGACGATGCGGCGCCCCTGCCGGTGCGCGGCGATCGCGACGAGCTCATCCGCCTGTTTGAAAACCTGGTGGAAAACGCGCTCAAATACGGCGCCAGCGGCAAGCAGGTGAACGTCACGCTCAGCCGGGAGCCCGGTCCGCGCGGGCCGGTGGCCGTGATTTCGGTGCGGGACTTCGGTCCCGGCATCGCGCCGGAGCACCTTCCGCGGCTGACCGAACGATTTTACAGGGTGGACGTGGCGGCCAGCCGCGACCAGGGTGGAACCGGCCTCGGACTGGCCATCGTGAAGCACATTGTCGCCCGCCACCGGGGCCGTTTGAACATCGACAGCACCCTCGGCGCGGGGGCGAATTTCGCGGTGCGGCTCGACCTTTCGCCGGGGAAATAGAAATAACGCAGGGATCGCAATAATTTGATATGTCATCCCTGTGTCATGGCGGGGTCATAGAACCTTGCCTCGCACGGACTAGAAGTTCGTAGCCCAGTGTTGCGTCACGGCCGGGGCCAAAGCGTGCCATTCCAGCGCATCGTTGATGCGCGGTATTCGGTGCGGTTTTGGGGGTCTCGGGGTCGTCGGGCAGCAACGACATTGGCAAGGAGAGAAATCGTGAAGCTCACCACTGCTCTCGGCGCATTCGCCGTGACCGGCATGCTGTTCGCTGGCAGCGCTCAGGCCGCTGATTTCACCGGCGCCGGCGCCTCCTTCCCGGCCCCCGTCTACCAGGCCTGGGGCATGAAGTATAAGGAGAAGACCGGCAACGCCCTGAACTATCAGTCCATCGGCTCCGGCGGCGGTCAGAACCAGATCATCAACCGCACCGTGGACTTCGGCGCCTCCGACGCCACCGTTCCGGCCGAGAAGCTCGCCGCCAACAAGCTGCTGCAGTTCCCGACCGTGATCGGCTCCGTGGTCGCCACCGTGAACGTCGAGGGCATCGCCACCAACCAGCTCAAGCTGACCGGACCGGTGCTCGCCGACATCTATCTCGGCAAGATCACCAAGTGGGATGACAAGGCGATCGCCGACCTCAACCCCGGCGTGAAGCTGCCCTCGCAGGCCATCGTGCCCGTGTACCGTTCGGATGCCTCCGGCACCACCGCCATCTTCACGTCCTACCTCTCGGCCGTGAGCCCGGAGTGGAAGTCCAAGGTTGGTTCCGCCACCTCCGTGCAGTGGCCGGCTGGCGCGGGCGCCAAGGGCAATGAGGGCGTGACCGGCAACGTGAAGAACACCAAGGGTGGCGTCGGCTACGTGGAGTTCATCTACGCCGCCGCCAACAACCTGGTGGTGACCCAGCTGCAGAACAGGGCCGGCAAGTTCGTCGTGCCCGAGACCAAGGCTTTCGAGGCCGCCGCTGCCGCCGCCGACTGGGACAATGCCAAGGACTTCGCCGCGTCCATGATCGACGCTCCGGCCGAGACCGCCTGGCCCATCGTCAGCCCCACCTATGTGCTGCTGCCGAAGGACCCCAAGAACGTCGAGACCTCTCGCGTGACCATGCAGTTCTTCTCCTGGGCCTACGGCAAGGAAGGCCGCGAGATGGCGGAGAAGCTCCACTATATCCCGCTGCCGGAAGCGGTGGTGAAGCGGGTCGAGGAAGCCTTCAAGAAGGAAATCCTCACCCCCGAAGGCAAGCCGGTCCTCTGATCCGGCTTTGAGCAAAACGCCTTGCTCGCGCTTCGGCGCGGGCAAGGTTTCGGGTGAGCGGGCGGACCGTGCGGGAGCTGCCCTTCGCCAGGTGACGGACGCTGCCAGGTAATGGGCGCTCGTCCGTTGGTTGAGTCCGAGGTGCGCGGCGGCTGTCCGTCGGGGTGCCCGGTGCCAGTCATGTCCCCACGCAAGGTCCGCGGCCCGGTTCGATCGGGCGCGTGCGAGGTCGCAACTCAAGGTCGCCCAAGGCGGCGCAGGGATGGGCATCAGATGGAAGCGACGATGGACGGTTTGGGGTCGGCTCCGGTCGAACCCATCAGCAAGGCCAAGGGAACCGGCAGGATCGCCGATCCCATCTTCGTGGCCCTGCTCTGGGGCAGCGGCATTTTCGTCCTGATCCTGCTCGGCCTCATCATTGCCGAGCTGTTTCAGGGTGGCCTTCCCGCGCTGCAGCACTTCGGCCTCGAATTCATCTGGACCGCCAGCTGGAATCCGGTGACCGAGAATTACGGCGCCCTGGTGATGATCTATGGCACGCTGTTCAGCGCCGTCATCGCCGTGGTGGTCGCGCTGCCGCTGTCGTTCGGCATTGCCTTCTTCCTCACCGAGATCGCGCCCCAGAGGCTCAAGCAGCCCATCGGCGTGGCTGTGCAGCTGCTCGCCGCGGTGCCCTCGATCATCTACGGCATGTGGGGCTTCTTCGTCATCGTCCCGCTCATGGCCGCCTATGTGCAGCCGCCGCTCATCGACACGCTCGGCCAGCTGCCGCTCCTCGGCCTGCTGTTCCAGGGTCCGCCCCTCGGCTCGGGCATGCTCACGGCTGGGCTGATCCTGGCGGTGATGATCCTGCCCTTCATCACGGCCATGTTCGTCGAGACGCTGGAATCGGTTCCGCCCATGCTGAAGGAATCCGCCTACGGCGTCGGCGCGACGACCTATGAGGTCTACAAGAACGTGTCGGTGCCCTACGGCCGCACGGCCATGGTGGGCGCGATCATGCTCGGCCTCGGCCGCGCCTTGGGTGAGACCATGGCGGTGACCTTCGTCATCGGCAATGCCACGCGACTGTCGGCCTCCCTGTTTGCGCCGGGCGCGACCATCGCGTCCGCCATCGCCAACGAGTTTCCGGAAGCCCAGCTCGGCTCGCTGAAGCTGACCTCGCTGCTGCAGCTCGGCTTCATCCTGTTCGTC
Source organism: Xanthobacter sp. NM-59 (assembly GCF_021401125.1). GTDB lineage: Bacteria > Pseudomonadota > Alphaproteobacteria > Rhizobiales > Xanthobacteraceae > Xanthobacter. Next base: position 459,537 of record NZ_JACBFQ010000002.1, on the reverse strand, counting down.
ATCTCCTTCATCGTGCTGGCACTGTCCCGGGCGCTCGTGCGCTCCCGGATGGATTGATCCGGGAGTCGTCACCCATGGCATCGCTCGCCGCTCGCCGCTCCAAGGACGCCGTCGTGAAGGCGCTCTCGACCGGCTTCGCGTTTCTCGCGCTGTTCCTGCTCGGCTGGATTCTCTGGACGCTGCTCGCCCGCGGTCTGCCGGCGCTCAGCTTCTCGGTGTTCACCAATGTCACCGCCCCGCCCGGGCAGAATGGCGGCCTCGCCAATGCCATCGTCGGGTCGCTGATCCAGGTGGGCATCGCCATGCTGATCGGCGCGCCCATCGGCATCTTTGCCGGTACCTTCCTCGCCGAGAACGGCAAGGGCACGAAGATCGCCGCGGCCGCCCGGTTCGTGAACGACATCCTGCTGTCGGCGCCGTCCATCCTGGTCGGCCTGTTCATCTACACCCTGCTGGTGGTGCCGTTGGGCGGCTTCTCCGGCTGGGCCGGCTCGCTTGCTCTCGCCATCCTGGTGATCCCGGTGGTGGTGCGCACGACCGAGGACATGCTGAACCTGGTCCCCGTTGGCCTGCGCGAGGCGGCATTCGCCCTCGGTGCCCCGCAGTGGAAGGTGGTGATGTTCATCACCTGGCGCGCGGCGCGCGCCGGCATCGTCACCGGCCTGCTGCTCGCCATCGCCCGCGCGGCCGGCGAGACGGCGCCGCTGCTGTTCACCTCGCTCGGCAACAATGCCTGGTCGCTGGACCTCAACAGCCCCATGGCGAGCCTGCCGGTCGCGATCTATCAATATGCTGGCAGCCCCTTCGACGATTGGGTGGCTCTCGCCTGGGCGGGTGCGCTCATCATCACCGTGGGCGTGCTGGTGCTGAACGTCGTCTCGCGCCTCGTGCTGTCGCGCGGCCATTGAACGAACATGGGCGCGTCACCTGCGCGATGCGCCCCGCTCTTCCGCCCGGCGCCCTTTGTGCCGGGCCGCACAGGACCCAAGCCCGGCTGCCCCCGGGCGACCCAAATCTAGTGAGGCTCAGATGACGTCTGCGGTCGATCCGTCCATCAGCATCGCCACCTCGGTCGCGGCCCGGCCCGATGCGCCGCCCGCGCCGGTGAAATTGAAGGTGGAAGGTCTTCAGTTCTACTATGGCCAGAGCCATGCGCTGAAGAACATCAACTTCGAAATTCCCGAAAAGCGCGTCACCGCCATGATCGGGCCTTCCGGTTGCGGCAAGTCCACGCTGCTGCGCGTGTTCAACCGGATGTATGACCTTTATCCGGGCCAGCGCGCGGAAGGACAGGTGCTGTTCGACGGCGTTAACATCGTCGGCAAGGAGCTGGATTCCACGGTGGTGCGCAGCCGCATCGGCATGGTGTTCCAGAAGCCCACGCCCTTCCCTATGTCCATCTATGACAACATCGCCTTCGGCGTGCGCCTGCATGAGAGGCTGAACAAGTCGCAGATGGACGAGCGTGTGGAATGGTGCCTGCGTAAGGCGGCCATCTGGGACGAGACGAAGGATCGCCTCAACACCTCCGCGCTCGGCATGTCCGGCGGCCAGCAGCAGCGCCTGTGCATCGCCCGCACCATCGCGGTGCGGCCCGAGGTGATCCTGCTGGACGAGCCCACCTCGGCGCTGGACCCCATTTCCACCTCGAAGATCGAGGACCTCATCGACGAGCTGAAGCGCGACTTCACCATCGTCATCGTGACCCACAACATGCAGCAGGCCGCGCGCTGCGCCGACATCACCGCCTTCTTCTATCTGGGCGAGCTGATCGAGGTGGCGCCTTCGGACGTGATCTTCACGAACCCGAAGGAAATCAAGACGCGTGACTACATCACCGGCCGCTTCGGCTGAGGCCAGGGGAATGGTACAGATGCCCGATCATACCGTCACCTCGTTCGACGTCGAACTCAAGGACATCGGCCGTAAGGTCGTGGAGATGGGAGGCCAGGCGGAGCGCCTGGTCGCCGACGCCGTCACTGCCCTCATCAAGCGCGACATCAGCGTCGCCCAGAAGGTGGTCTCCCTCGACGCCGGCATCGATCAGGTGCAGCGCGACATCGAGGACAAGGCGGTGCTCGTTATCGCCAAGCGCCAGCCGGTGGCCAGCGACCTGCGCGAGATCGTCGCCGCAATCCGCATCGCCAACGACCTGGAGCGCATCGGCGACCTGGCCAAGAACGTGGGCAAGCGCGTCATCGCCATCGAGGGGGAATATCACCCCCAGAAGCTGGTGCGTGGCGTGGAGCACATGTCTGACCTGGTGCTGGAGCAGCTCAAGGAGGTGCTGGACGCCTATGCGGGCCGCAACGAGAGCAAGGCGCTCGACGTGTGGGGCCGCGACGACGCCATCGACACCATGTACACCTCGCTGTTCCGCGAGCTTCTGACGTACATGATGGAAGATCCGCGCAACATTTCCGTGTGCACGCATCTTCTGTTCTGCGCGAAGAATATCGAGCGCATGGGTGACCATGCGACCAATATCGCCGAGGTCGTCTACTACATGGTGACCGGTCAGGTGTTGCCGGAGAGCCGCCCGAAGGCGGACGCCTCCAGCGACACCACCGTGGCCTTTCCTGGCCGCACGGCGTGAGTTTGAGCTCGGCGGCGGGGCCCTGGCTCCGCCGTCGGTCCGGTGTCGCGGGAATGGCGCCCGGCGACCGAATGTTCGACATGGGTGAGAGACTGTGCCGGCGCGTATTCTGATCGTCGAGGATGAGGAGCCGCTCACCCTTCTGCTCCGGTACAATCTGGAGTCGGAGGGCTATGCGGTCGAAAATGTCGGCCGCGGCGATGATGCCGAAACGCGGCTGCGCGAAAGCGTGCCCGATCTCGTCATCCTGGATTGGATGCTGCCGGGCCTGTCTGGCATCGAGCTCTGCCGCCGGCTGCGGACCCGCCCGGAGACGGAGCGTCTGCCGGTCATCATGCTCACCGCCCGTGGCGAGGAAACCGAGCGCGTGCGTGGCCTCGCCACCGGCGCGGACGATTATGTGGTGAAGCCCTTCTCCGTTCCGGAGCTGCTGGCCCGGGTGCGCGCGCTGCTGCGGCGGGCGAAGCCGGAACATGTGGCGACGCTGCTGCGTGCCGGCGACATCGAGCTCGATCGGGAAACCCACCGTGTCCACCGCGCCGGGCGGGAAGTGCATCTGGGGCCCACCGAGTTCCGGCTGCTGGAATTTCTCATGCAGAGCCCCGGCCGGGTGTTCTCGCGTGAGCAGCTTCTGGACGGCGTGTGGGGACAGGATGTCTATATCGACGAGCGGACCGTCGATGTGCATGTGGGGCGGCTGCGCAAGGCGATCAATCGCGGGCGCCAATCCGACCCCATCCGAACCGTGCGCGGGGCGGGCTACTCGTTCAACGAGATGTTTGCCCGCGCGCACTGAGCGCTGCGACACGTATTCCCTGCTTTGGCAGGGGAAGGCGTCAGAGGGTTTTCGCGCGACGAAACGTGCGCGCCGCGCGAGGGTGCGCTTTAAATCATTGATTTAGAGCTGTGTCGCAAGTCCGAGAAACGCTCGGGAGTGTATTCCGCCCGCGAGACCGTATCCGGCGCGTCGAAAGACCAAAATGCGCAAAAGTCCGGAGATGTTGCCGGCGGCGCGGGCGCTTTGATGTGAATGCCGGCGCCTCATGCGGCAACAAACACTGCGCTTTTCAGTGGCCGCAAAAGTGGTGCTGGTGGCCGGCCCCTTCGGCAGGCGCCGCGCTTTGCTGGATCTAGGCCCGGCGAAATCCGGATGCAGCCAAGCCTTCAAGATCCCGAAACCAGCGGCGCCCGCCCGAAGGGCAGGCGCCGTATGGGGCGCTCACAGATAGGCAAGCCGGCGATCGCGCCGACGATCCTGCACCGGCTGGTAGGCGATGCGGGCATGATGGGTGCAATAGGGCATGCCCGGATTGCTCTTGGCGCCGCAGAAATAGAAGCTGTCGGTGCCCGGCTCTCCCACCGGCCAGCGGCAGGTGCTCTCGGTCAGGTTCATGATGGTGCAGCGCTGGCCCATGGGCACGACGTTGCTGTTGGTTTCAGGCGCCGGCGCGGGGGCGGGTGCCTCCTCCGGCATGTCGTCGATATCTGCCGCAAGGGCTGTGTTGCCCTGGGTGATCGGGCGCTGCGGCCGGGGCTGCTCGCGCTGGCCCTCGGGCCGCGCCGCCGGGCGCTGCGGGCGCACCGCCGGCGTCGCCGTCTTGGCGCGGCCGGACAGGCCGAGGCGATGCACCTTGCCGATCACGGCATTGCGCGTGATGTCACCCAGCTCATTGGCAATCTGGCTCGCGGAGAGGCCTTCGCTCCAGAGCTTCTTCAAGAGTTCGACGCGCTCGTCATTCCAGCTCATCGCTCTTCTCCATCTGCCGCATCTTCTCGGCGCCGGATACGCGGCACCCTATTTCCGCCGTGGCGGCAGCACCGCCATGCTGCCGGAGACGACTCGGACTCCCTCCTCGGCCCCACATGCGCTCCGCATGCAGAAGGTTAACAACCTATGGGTCCCAGGAAGCTCAGTCGCACGAGATCTCGTAGGCGACGGTCAGCACGCTACAATATACCCTGCGCGAGCGACAGAGTCGGTTAACGTTCTGACGCCGTTTTCCCCAGTTCCTTGGCGTCCGCCCGCCGCTGCGCGCCGTGAGCGCCTGCTCGGCGGAAGATGCGTGGAGAAATGTTGACCTCGCGCGCGCGATCATTAGTATTCACGGGTGTCGGGCCGCTCCCCCGCTGGGGCGGCCCTTTTTAATTCTCGCTTGTCCGGGGCCTGCGCCGCGAAGGCGATGGCGGTTCTTCTGGTCCGTCATTGCGGCGCTTCCACGGCTCAAGCCTGCGTTCGCTCCATCTTCCGGAGCATTCACCGGCTGATCTCCCGCGCGAAAAGTGCTTTCGCGTTGGATTTTGGCTCGCAACCAGCAACGGAGACGTCGTCTTTGGCCGGTAATGTTGCCGGATCAAGGCTCGTTCTCAGGAGGATCACGTGATCACCGCCGTTCTGCCGACCTATGCGCGCATCGACCTCGATTTCGAACGGGGAGAGGGCTGCTGGCTCGTCACGACGGACGGGCGACGTTTTCTCGATTTTACCGCCGGCATCGCGGTGAACGTGCTGGGCCACGCCCATCCCTATCTGGTCGAGGCATTGGCCGGGCAGGCGAAGAAGCTCTGGCACACCTCGAACCTGTTCCGCATTCCCGGCGGCGAGAAGCTGGCTTCGCGCCTTTCCGCCGCGACCTTCGCGGACACCATGTTCTTCACCAATTCGGGTGCGGAAGCGCTGGAGTGCGCCATTAAGATGGCGCGCAAATACCAGTTCGCGAACGGCAATCCGGAGAAGAACCGCATCATCACCTTCCAGGGCGCGTTCCATGGCCGCACCCTGGCGACCATCGCCGCGGGCGGCAACGCCAAGTATCTGGAAGGTTTCGAGCCGGCTCTGCCGGGCTTCGATCAGGTGCCGTTCGGGGACCTCGATGCCGTGCGCGCGGCCGTGACCCCCTATACCGGTGCCGTGCTGCTGGAACCGGTGCAGGGCGAGGGCGGCGTGCGCGTTCCGCCCGAGGGATTCCTGAAGGGCCTGCGCGCCTTGTGCGATGAAAAGGGCCTGCTGCTGGTCCTCGATGAGGTGCAGTGCGGCGTGGGCCGCACCGGCAAGCTCTTCGCCCATGAGTGGGAAGGCATCACGCCGGACATCATGGCGGTGGCGAAGGGCATCGGCGGCGGTTTCCCCATGGGTGCGTGCCTGGCCACCGAGGCGGCCGCCAAGGGCATGACGCTCGGCACCCACGGGTCCACCTATGGCGGCAACCCGCTCGCCATGGCGGTGGGCAATGCGGTGCTCGATCTTGTTCTGGCCGAAGGGTTCTTCGACCATGTGAACACCATCTCCGCCCGGCTCAAGGAGAAGCTGGGGCAGTTGGTGGCGCGTCATCCGCGCGTGCTCGCGGAAGTGCGTGGCAAGGGGCTGCTCCTGGGCGTGAAGGCCCAGGTGCCGGCCGGCGATCTGGTGGTGGCGCTGCGGGAAGAGGGACTCCTGGCCCCCGGCGCCTCCGACAATGTGGTGCGGCTCCTGCCGCCTCTCATCGTTTCGGCGGAAGAGGCGGACCTGGCAGTGGAAAAGATCGAGGCCGCATGTGTGCGGCTGGAGCAGGCTCTCGCGCCCGCTCCGGCCAAGGGGGCAGCGGAATGACGGAGAACGGTGTGCGCCATTTCCTCGATTTGTCGGAAATCCCGGCGGACGAGCTGCGCAAGGTGCTGGAATTGTCCAAGGACCTGAAGGCCAAGCGCAAGGCGGGGGCGGAAGATCGTCCCCTCGTCGGCAAGTCGCTGGCCATGGTGTTCGACAAGCCCTCCACCCGCACCCGCGTCTCGTTCGACCTGGCCATGCGCCAGCTCGGCGGCGAGACCATCATGCTCACCGGCCACGAGATGCAGCTCGGGCGTGGCGAGACCATCGCCGACACGGCGCGTGTGCTCTCCCGCTTCGTGGACGCCATCATGATCCGGATCCTGGATCATGATGACCTCATGGAGCTGGCCGATTATGCCACCGTGCCGGTCATCAATGGCCTCACGCGCATTTCCCATCCCTGCCAGGTGATGGCGGACGTGATGACCTTCGAGGAGCATCGCGGCTCCATCCAGGGCAGCCAGGTGGCCTGGACCGGTGACGCCAACAACGTGCTGGCGTCCTGGGTCCACGCGGCCGAGCGCTTCGACTTCACCATGAAGGTGGCGACGCCGAAGGAGCTGGGCCCGCGCCAGGCGCTGAAGGACTTCGTGAAGCGCACCAAGGCCAAGGTCACCTTCATGCGTGACCCGGAAGAGGCGGTGGAGGGCGCGGATTGCGTGCTCACCGACACCTGGGTTTCCATGGGCGATAAGGAGGCTGAGCGCCGCCACAATCTGCTGAAGCCGTACCAGGTCAATGGCTCGCTGATGGCCCGCGCCCACAAGGACGCCATCTTCATGCACTGCCTGCCCGCTCATCGCGGGGAGGAGGTGACCAGCGAGGTGATGGACGGCCCGCAGTCCGTGGTGTTCGACGAGGCGGAAAATCGCCTGCACGCCCAGAAGGGTATTCTGGCCTGGTGCTTCCACACCGCCGGATGATGCCTTAGGCGGCCCGGTGGCCGGCCGTCGGGCGCCCGTGATAGGGTGCGCGCGGCCGGTATCGGAGCCGTCGGTGTTCAACAAGGCTTGCCGGGGTCACCCGGCTTGCCGGCTCCTTGCGTCGATGCAGCCTTCGTGCGACCCGGTATCGCGTATCGCTGGAAGACGCCGAACCACGATGAGGAGGAGCGCATGAGTTCCGAGCGCTCGCGCAGCGCCCGCCAGGAGGCGCAGGATGACATCGTCACCGCCTTTCAGGTGGACGCGCTGGACCTGCGCGGCCGTGCCGTGCGGCTGGGCTCCACCCTTGATGCGCTGCTGGTGCACCACGATTACCCCGCCGCGGTGAAGCGTGTGGTGGGTGAGGCGGTGGCGCTGGCGGTGCTGCTGGGCTCGTCCCTGAAGTTCGAGGGCCGCTTCATCCTGCAGACCCAGACCGACGGCCCGGTGGACATGGTGGTGGCCGACTTCGTCAGCCCCGACAAGATCCGCGCCTATGCCCGCTACGACAAGGATGCCCTGGCCGAGGCGGAAAAGCGCAACGACACCTCTCCGGCTGCCCTGCTGGGGCGCGGCCATCTGGCCATGACCATCGATCAGGGCATCTCCGCCAACCGCTATCAGGGCGTAGTGGCGCTGGACGGCGAGGGGCTGGAGGCGGCGGCCCACGAATATTTCCGGCAGTCGGAGCAGATCCCCACGCAGGTGCGCCTGGCCGTGGGCGAGGAGCTGCGCCCCGGCGGCCAGGCCTCGTCCTGGCGGGCGGGCGGGCTCCTGGCTCAGTTCCTGCCCGACGATGCCTCCCGCGCCCGCATGGCCGACATGCCGCCCGGTGACGCGCCCGAGGGCACTGCGCCGCACACCCTCGACGAGGACGATGCCTGGGTCGAGGCGCGCTCGCTGATGGGGACCTTGGAGGACGTGGAGCTGCTCGATAAGGAGCTCTCCACCGAGCGTCTGCTCTACCGTTTGTTCCATGAGCGCGGAGTGCGGGTGTTCGAGCCCCTGGCCATCGGTGCCCATTGCTCCTGCTCGCGCGAGCGCGTGGCCGGGGTGCTCGCCTCCTTCACCGATGAGGAGCGGCGCGGCATGGTGCAGGATGATGGCCGGGTCACCGTGACCTGCGAATTCTGCGGCCGCACCTATGGCTTTGCCGCCGAAGAGGTCTTGGGCGAAGCCGATTCTTGAGCGCGGCGGCATTTCGCGCGAGGCTGGCGGGGTCCGTTCGGGCCCGCTCGAACGCCCGCGCCCGATGCTGCAAAAAGGAATCCGCTCGTGCCCGAGATCATCTGCTATTTCAGCCCGCAATCCGGCTATGCCTATCTGGGGCACGCGCGGCTGAGGGACATCGCGCGGACGGCGGCCGCCAGCATCCTCTGGCGGCCGGTGGACATTTTGAAGGTGTTCGCGGCCGGCGGCTCGACCGCACCGGCCAAGCAGTCACCCCAGCGCAATGCCTATCGCAAGCTGGACATCGTGCGCTGGGCCAAGCGCGCTGCCATTCCCATCAACACCGATCCCGCCTTCTGGCCCACGGATACGTTGCCGGCGTGCCGCTTCATCGCCGCCGCGCAGAAGGCCGGCATGGATCCGGCGGATTTCATAGGCGCCTGCCTGTCAGCGGTGTGGGCGCGTGACATGCAGATCTCCGAACGCGACAATCTCATCGCCTTGGCTCAAGAAGTCGGGCTCGACGGGCCGCGGCTCGCGACCTTGTCCGATACGGTGGAAGCGGCGGAGCAGGTGGAGCGCAACACTGCCGCCGCCATCGAGGCCGGCGTGTTCGGCTCGCCGTCCTATGTGGTGGATGGCGAGCTTTATTTCGGCCAGGACCGGCTCGACTTCGTGGCGCAAAAGGTGGCGGAGCTGAAGGCGGCGGGGGTGCCCTAGAGCCGCCCCGCCGGGGCCGCCGCGCGGAGGCTTTAGAGGCTCGCAAAGCGGCGGAAGTTCTTCACCACCTCTTCATAGACCGGCCGCTTGAACGGGATGACGAGATCGGTGATCTGGTCGAGATCCTCCCAGCGCCAGTCCATGAATTCCGGCTTGTGCACGCCGCCACCGGGGGTGGAGATGTTGATTTCCCCGTCCACACCCGTGAAGCGCAGCGCAAACCACTTCTGGGTCTGCCCGCGATACTTGCCTTTCCAGGCCTCACCGGCAATGCGGCCCGGCAGGTCATAGGACAACCAGTCCTCCACCTCGCCCAGCTTCAGCACGGAGCGCATGGAGGTTTCCTCATAGAGCTCACGCAAGGCGGCGTCGAAGGGGTCCTCGCCCTTGTCGATCCCGCCTTGGGGCAACTGCCAGGAGTGGGTGGCGTCCACATGCTCCGGCCCGCCGAGGCGGCGGCCGACGAAGACCTTGCCGGCCCCGTTGAAAACGCACAGGCCCACGCATGGGCGATAGGGAAGGTCGTGATGGTGGTGCTTGCTCATGGCGGCGGCCCCTGCGATCGGTTCGCCGTGTGATGGCGCTTGCGGCGCCGCAAGGCAAGCTCTGCCGTAGGGGAAGAATGCGATCCGGCGAACCCGCGCGGACGATCGCGGCAGGCCTTTCCGGGAGCGGTGCGGCCACTTCAATCCGGAGCAGCGGCCCTAGTCATCGACCGGGGACGGCCGGGCCGGCCAAGTCCCGCGCGGACCTGAGGCAACCCCATGAGGCGCTCCGATGAGGCAAGCCCGTGAGGCAAGCTCACGGGCTCCAGCTCTCAATGGGTGGCGGCGCGCAGGTGCGGCAGGAGGGTGGAGCCCCAGGCCCGCAAAGAGGCCCAGGTGCGCCGGTCGAGCTGGAAGCGGTCCACGGGCACGGAGGCGCCCAGCGCGCGCACCTGGCACAGGCCGACCCCGCACCACTGAAAGCCGCACTTCTCCAGCACCCGCCGCGAAGCGGGGTTGACCACGCGCGCGGCGCCGGAAAGGGCTTCGATATCGGTCTGGGAGAAGACGTAGTCAATGACCGCGCGTGCCGCCTCGGTGGCGATGCCGAGCCCCCAGAAGGGCTCGCCGACCCAGTAGCCGAGCTCCGGAAGGGTCTCGCCGGGTCGGCGCCCGAACCCGCACATGCCGGCAAATTCCAGATGTCCCTCGCGCTTCAGCAGCAGTGCGAAGGTGGCCGCATGGGGCGTGGCGCCGAGGCTCTCAACGAAGGCGTGGGCATCGGAGGCGCGATAGGGAAAGGGCAGGTTCGCGGTCATTTCCGCGATCTTGCGATTGTTGGCGAGCTCCGCGACGGCATATGCGTCCTCGATGCGCGGCGCGCGGAGCACCAGCCGATCGGTTTCGAGGACGGGGATACTGGACTCCGCGAGAGGTCTCTCGTGGGGCGGCTCGACGATGGTCATGGCGGGCTCCTGTCGGCTGGACAAACGAAAACCGGGAAGACGTCCCGTCTCCCCGGTTCGTTCGGAGCCCAGTCCGTGAGGCGCCGGATCTTTCGATCAGCTTTGGCGCTTCAGGGGCCTGACAGAGACTCCCACCGGTTCGACGAGACCGGCGGGATCCTGCATTTATGCGGTCTCGCCGGCTTACTCAGCCGCCTCGGCGGCGGCGGGAACGACCGATACATAGGTTCGGTCGTTGGCTTTGGTGCGGAACTCGACCTTGCCGGGCACAAGGGCGAACAGGGTATGGTCCTTGCCGATACCCACATTGGTGCCGGGATGCCATTTGGTGCCGCGCTGGCGCACGATGATGTTGCCCGGAATGACCGCCTGGCCACCGAACTTCTTCACGCCAAGGCGCTTGCTCTCTGAATCGCGACCGTTACGGGACGAGCCGCCTGCCTTTTTATGAGCCATTGTTGCTCTCCTCGTTCAGATCAGGCGCCAGCGGCGGCCTCGGGGGCCGGCGCGCCTGCGGTTTTGGCCTCGGCCTTGACGCTCTCGCCCAGGCCGGAAATCTCGGTGATGCGCACCACGGTCAGGTCGGCGCGGAAGCCGCGCTTGCGACGGGAGTTCTGCCGGCGGCGCTTCTTAAAGGCGATGACCTTGTCACCGCGGGTGTGCTCGACCACCTCGCCGGTGACCATGGCGCCATCCACGTGGGGCTTGCCCACGGCGGTGACCTTGCCACCCAGCATCAGCACGGGGAAGGTGAAGACGGCACCCACCTCGGCCTCGAGGTGATCGATGGTGATTTCATCGGCGGCGGCAACGCGATACTGCTTGCCGTTTGCCTTGATGACCGCGAACATTCTGTCTCGCTTTCGTGTTCAGCCGCGCCTCTCCAGTGAACCCGGAGGGTGGGCTTCTTTCGGTCGGTTTCGGAGTGCGGGCGCAATCGCCCACGCGAAGGCGTTTCGATAAGGAGGCGGCGCGCGAAAGTCAATGCGCCGCCGCCGTTTTCTGAAGGTACCGCGCGCTGGCGCTGCTATTTCACATCCACCGGCAGGAAGGTGAATGAGGTGGCCGGCTCGAAAGCCTTGGCCGCATTGCCGGAATAGAACCTGCCACCGGTCAGCGGCAGCTTGCGGACGGGCGCTCCGGGCTTCAGGTCCAGATCCTCGATGGGCACCCAGAAGGTGTTAGGGCTGGTCGCGGAATCGAAGAAATAGACGCGATTCTTCTGATCGGCCACCGTGCGCCAGATGGTTGAGGCGATGTTGGGCGAGCCGGGCTCGATAAAGCCCAGCGGCACGCTTACCGCGCGCATCACGCTGGCGACGCTGCCCACCGCCTGATTGGCATAAGAGTGGTCCGGCACGGCGGTGATGATGGCCGGCTCCGCCTTGGTGGGCAGGGCCTTGATGAGGAAGCTCGCGCGGGCGAAGCGGTCGGCGGCCCTGAAGGTGCCGGGCAGGAACACCGTGCCGCCGATCTCTTCCCAATAGGCATTGAGGGCGAGCTGCTGGTCGTAGGACGGTGAATTGGTCATCACCTGATACTGGCGCCCGTGGTGGATCACCAGCTTGCCGCCTAGATACTCGAAGATGGCGCTGTCGCCGGAGGCGTCGGAAATGGCGAGGTGGAGCTGTGCCGCCCGGCCATTGGGCAGCACAGCGGTGACCACCACGAACGGTTCCTTGGAAAGCGCCTCCACCGCCTCATTCACGGTGGCGAAATTGTCGAGCACATATTGCGCCCACAGGCTGATGGAGAGCGCCGGGCGGCCATCGGGCTTGGCGTATTCGGACTCGGCCAGATACAGCAGATTGGCCGCAAGCCCCTTTTCGTTCATGCCGTCGGCAGTGCCCACATCATAGCCCGAGGCGGTGATGCTGCCGTATTTGGACACCCATTTGGGCGTGTTGGCGCCCGCCGCGCCATTGCGCTCAATGCCGGCCGGGAACGCCCACAGATTGGAGCGCATGTCCTCCGACCAGTCCATGTTGCGGCCGGTGATCACGACCCCTTCACCGCCCAGATAGACCGCGCGCGTGCAGGCCTGCGCAACGACTGGGGCCAGCGTGCCGAGCGCCGCCAGGGAAAGGCCGATGCCGGCGGCCACCCGCGCGGTGGCGTGCCGGGCGCGCGCGACCAGAGCGCGGCGCGCAGCTTTACGGAGATGAAGAGCTTTGGGGGACGGCCGCATGGCGGGACTCTCCTGGCAAGCACGACCGGGCAGCGCCCCGGTCCGGCATGGAACGGTACGCAGATATGCAATAATCGAGCTTGAGAGAGAATGATGAAAAGAGAAGATACCGGCTCCGCCCACACAGCCGGGCGGAGCCGGTGATCCATGCCCTGTCTGCCCCGAAAAGACATGGACAAGTGCAAGGAACCACAGATCCCGCATCGATTCTCTGAGCTGGATCAAATTTGGGTGTGTGGACCGCAGTTTTTGTCTAAGCGGGGGCGGGCGCCGGGGCGGTCGCGGCATGACCGGCCCGGGCCGTTGGAGAAACGAGGATGTACGATAAAGAGTCGAAGATGCCCGACGGCATTCCGGTCATTCGCACCATCGCCATGCCGGCCGATACCAATCCGAGCGGGGATATCTTCGGCGGCTGGCTGATGTCTCAGATGGACCTTGCCGCCGGCAACGTGGCGGCCCGTCGCTCGCGCGGCCGTGCCGCGACGGTGGCGGTGGAGGCCATGAGCTTTCTTTCGCCGGTGCTGGTGGGTGACGAGGTGAGCCTGTTCGGCCGCCTGGCGAAGGCGGGGCGCACCTCCATGCGCATCGAGGTGGAGGCCTGGCGCCGCGCCCGCGAGAGCGAGGAGACCACCAAGGTCACCGAGGCCGTGTTCACCTTCGTCGCCATCGACAAGGACGGTCGTCCGCGCGCGCTGCCGCCGGAGGAGTGAGCATCGCGGCCCGGCCGGCCTCGGCCGCCGGGCAAGCCGGGGCTTGCCCCGGAGGGGAATGAGCCTCGGCGCCGGTGCCCGGGTCAGGTGCCGCGTGGCTTGGCGCGGGTGGTGGGGGGCGCCTCCGCCGGGTCCTCGGGCCAGGGATGCTTGGGATAGCGCCCGCGCATCTCGGCGCGCACATCGCGCCAGGAGCCGCGCCAGAATTGCGGCAGGTCTTTCGTCACCTGGATCGGCCTGTGGGCGGGCGAAAGCAGCGCCAGCGTGAGCGGCACGCGCCCGCAGGCAATGGCCGGGTGCGTCTTCAGGCCGAACAATTCCTGCACCCGCACTTCCACCTGCGGCCCGCTTTCCGCGCCATAATCGATAGGCAGGCGCGAGCCGGTGGGAGCGGTGAAATGGGTCGGCGCCTCGGCCTCCAGGCGCGCCGTCAGCCCATAAGGCAGCAGGGCGTGGAGCGCGTTCGACACCAGATCGGCCCCCACATCGGAACGGCCGGTGCGGCCATCGAGGAACGGCGCGAGCCAGTCCGTGGCGGTGGCAGCGAGGGCGGCATCGGAGAGATCCGGCCAGTCCTCGCCCTCGGCCGCGCGCAGGAAGGCGATGCGGGCGCGCCATTGCTTCAAGGCCGCGCTCATGGGCAGGCGTGAAAGGTCGTCTGCGGCCAACCCCGCCGCCAGAATGCGGGCGGTGACGCCGTCGGCCGGCACGGGCTGTGGCGCATCCGCGAGCACGAGCGCGCCGAGCCGGCGCGCCCGCCGCGCCCGCACGGCGCCGGAGCCGGCATCGAAAGCCACCTCCGTCTGCTCGGTGATGGTGTCGGCGAACTGGGCCTCCACATCCTCCGCGCTCAGGGCGGCGGCCAGGGTGATGCGGGCGGCTTCCGCCCGTCCCCCCACCTCGGCCACGGCGAGAAAAGGCGCGCGGGCGAGGCTGGTCGCGGGGTCCATCACGGCGCCGCGGCCGTTGGCGAGAAGGAAGCGCGTGCCGTCGCCCCGCGCCTTCGCCACCCGGTCGGGATAGGCAAGGGCCAGCAGCGCGGCGGGGGAAGGGGGCTCGGCCTTCTGCCGCTCCGCGCCCGCCATGGCGAGCTCGGCCCAGCGCCCGGCGAGGCGGCGGGCGTCTTCCGCCCGGCGGGAGCGGTCGCGGTGAAAATCCTCCAGCCGGTGGAGAAGGTCCACGCTATCGCCGCCAAGGCCCCGCTCGGAGACCAAGGCGGCGATATCGGCCGCGAGTTGCCCGGCGCCCCGGTCGGCGCCCATCACCACCATGTGGGCGAGGCGCGGTGGCAAAGGCAGCCGCGCCATGCGCTGGCCCAGCGCTGTCACCGCGTCGGTTTCATCGAGGGCGCCGAGCAGGCGCAGCAGGGCCTTCGCCTCGCTCACGGCGGGGGCGGGCGGCGGATCGAGGAAGGGCAGGCTCGCCGGATCGCGCACCCCCACCCGGGCGAGGTCGAGCACCAGCCCCGTGAGGTCGGCGGCCAGGATTTCCGGCGTGGCGAAAGCGGGCAAAGCGGAGGTTTCACCCTCGCCCCACAGGCGATAGCAGATGCCGGGCTCGGTGCGACCGGCGCGGCCGCGCCTCTGGTCGGCGCTGGCGCGCGAGACGCGCACGGTTTCGAGCCGGGTGAGGCCCACATCGGGCTCGAAGCGGGGCACGCGGGACAGCCCGCTATCCACCACCACCCGCACCCCCTCAATGGTGAGCGACGTCTCGGCGATGGAGGTGGCGAGCACCACCTTGCGCTTGCCCGCCGGAGCCGGCAGCACGGCGCGGTCCTGCTCCGCCGCGTCGAGGGCGCCGAACAGGGCGACAACGTCCGTGTCGGGGTCCCGCACGCGCTCGCGCAGCAGCCCTTCGGTGCGGCGGATCTCGGCGGCGCCGGGCAGGAAGGCCAGCACCGAGCCACGCTCGCGGGAGAGGGCCTGAAGGATCGCGTCGGCCATCTGGCGGTCAATGGGCGTGCGGGCGTCGCGGCCCAGGTAGCGCGTGTCCACCGGAAAGGCGCGACCCTCGCTCTCGATCACCGGGGCGGGGGTGTCGCCATCGCCCATCAGCCCTGCCACGCGGGCGCCGTCCAGGGTGGCGGACATGGCGAGAAGACGCAGGTCGTCGCGCAGGGAGCGCTGGCTGTCCAAGGCGAGGGCGAGCCCCAGGTCCGCATCCAGGCTGCGCTCGTGGAATTCGTCGAACAGCACGGCGGCAACGCCCGCCAGCTCCGGGTCGTCCAGCACCATGCGGGTGAACACGCCCTCGGTGACCACTTCGATGCGGGTGCGGCGGGACACTTCCGCCTTCAGGCGGACGCGATAGCCCACCGTTTCCCCCACCTTTTCCCCCAGGGTCTGTGCCATGCGGGCCGCGGCGGCGCGGGCGGCGAGGCGGCGGGGCTCCAGCATCAGGATGCGCCCGCTTTTCACCCAGGGTTCTTCGAGCAGCGCCAGGGGCACCCGAGTGGTCTTGCCGGCGCCGGGGGGCGCCACCAGGACGGCGCAGGGGGACTTGGCCAGGGTGGCGGCGAGCGCGCCGAGCACCGCATCGATGGGAAGGGGAGGGGAGAACATCACGCCCCGCTCATAGGCCAAAGGCCAGGATGATGGCAAAGCCTGCGAACCGCCGGCCAGTCCTCCGGTCCGGCGAAGCGGCCGGGGGCGGGGATGCGAACTCTCCTTGCGGTCGGTGACGGGGTGCGCCTAAAGGGAGGCGTCCGCGTCCGGGAGTCCCGCCTCATGTCGTCCGCCCCCTCCAGCCTCACCGACAAGGTTCAGCCCTTCAGCGTGGAGGGCGAGGTCATCGCCGCCGCCTTCCTCGGCCTGGTGCCGGCCCTGGTGACCGCCACCAGCGGCATCGTGCTCGCCGGCAGCGCGCCGGCGACGGTGGACGCCCATGATGGCGCCGTCCTCGCGGCCGTGGGTGATGGCACGCGGCTCGTCACCGGTGGCGATGACGGACGTGTGGTCGAGACCACCGCGGGTGGCGCCACCCGCGTGCTGGCGGAACACAAGGGACGCTGGATCGACCGCGTGGCCCTGGGGCCCGACGGCGCGGTGGCCTATTCTGCCGGCAAGACCGCTTATGTGCTGAACGCCAAGGGCGAGGTGCGCACCTTTGAGGCGCCCTCCACCGTGGGCGGGCTCGCCTTCGCGCCCAAGGGGCTGCGGCTGGCCATCGCCCATTACGGCGGCGTCACGCTTTGGTTTCCCAATGCGGCGGGGGCAAAGCCCGAGGTTCTGGGCTGGAAGGGCTCGCATCTGGGCGTCGCCTTTTCTCCCGATGGCCGCTTCGTGGTGACCACCATGCAGGAGCCGGCGCTGCACGGCTGGCGCGTGGTGGACGGTGCCCATATGCGCATGACCGGCTATCCCTCGCGGGTAAAATCCTTCGCCTTCACCGCCGATGGCAAGTGGCTGGCCACCTCCGGCTCGGGCGAGGCGATCCTGTGGCCGTTCCAGGCGAAGGACGGGCCCATGGGCAAGCAGCCGACCATGCTCGCCCCTTCGGCCGGCTCGCGCGTCACGGTCGTGGCCCCGCATCCCAGCGACCCGGTGCTGGCGCTTGGCTATGAGGATGGCATGGTGATGATGGCGCGCATCACCGACGGTGCCGAGATCCTGCTGCGGGCCCCCACCAATACCGCCGGCGGCGATGGCGTGAGCGCCATGGCCTGGCATCCGGCCGGTGGTGCCCTGGTGTTCGGCACCGCCGCGGGCAATGGCGGATTGCTCGCATTCTAGGTTTGGGGAAAGATTTGGCCGGATTACGGAATTACCGTCGCGGGGGTGTCACGGCGCAGCTTTATTCGCTAACGTGTCATGCTCCTCTCGCATCCGCGAGATCCGCGCAGCCGGAGATTTCCGCCGATGAAGATCGACGACGTCCGCCGCACCGCCTATTCGATGCCGCTCACCAGCCCCTCTTATCCCAAGGGGCCCTACCGGTTCATCGACCGGGAATTCATGACCATCACCTACCGCACCGATCCCGCGGCGCTGGCCAAGGTGGTTCCCGAGCCGCTCGAGATCGTCGAGCCCATCGTCAAGTATGAGTTCATCCGCATGCCGGATTCCACCGGCTTCGGCGACTATACCGAGACGGGACAGGTCATCCCGGTGAAGTTCAACGGCGTCGAGGGCGGCTATGTCCACGGCATGTACCTGGACGATGAATCCCCCATCGCCGGCGGACGCGAGCTGTGGGGCTTCCCCAAGAAATATGCCCACCCCAAGCTGAAGGTGGAGAAGGATACCCTGGTCGGCACCCTGCATTACGGCAGCGTGCTGTGCGCCCAGGCCACCATGGGCTACAAGCATGTGGCCGCCGACAAGGAGAAGGTGCTCGCCTCCCTCCTCGCGCCCAATTACATGCTGAAGATCATTCCCCACGTGGACGGCACGGCGCGCGTCTGCGAGCTGGTGCGCTACTTCCTGGAAGACGTGACGCTGAAGGAATGCTGGGTTGGCCCTTCGGCCCTCGGCCTCTATCCGCACGCTTTGTGCACGGTGGCGCAGCTTCCGGTGCTGGAGGTTCTCTCCGCCGTGCACCTGAAAGCGGACCTGACCCTTGGCATGGGCACGGTGATCTACGACTATCTCGCCGAACCGGCGAAGTGAACCGGCGCCGGCACCTCGAAAGCGGGCCGGCGCATTCCCCTTCGTGACCATGCCGCACGGGCCGGACGGCGCTTGCCGCTCCGTCCGGAGCGCGGCTTAATCGTGATGCCAGGACCCAAGGCCATGACCGACAGCTCGCGCCCCAAGAAAATTCTGCCGCCCGATCTGTGTGACACCGTCAATCAATATGACCGCATCGCCCTCGTGTTCCAGGGCGGTGGCGCGCTGGGCGCCTACCAGGCGGGCGTCTATGAGGCGCTGGCCGAGGTGGGCTGTGAGCCCAACTGGATTTCGGGCGTGTCCATCGGCGCCATCAACTCGGCCATCATCGCCGGCAACACGCCGGAAAACCGGGTGCCGCGGCTGCGTGAGTTCTGGGAGACCATTTCCGGCCACAAGGCCCCGTATTGGGCGCCTGAGGGTGACATCTTCCGCCAGATGCGCAACCAGATGAGCGCCACGCTCACCATCCTGCGCGGCCAGCCGGGCTTCTTCCGCCCCCGCGTGCCCAATCCCTGGCTGCTGCCGGCGGGGGCCACTGGCGCCACCTCCTTCTACGACACCTCGCCCCTGCGCGACACGCTGCTGAGGCTGGTGGACTTCGACCTCATCAATTCCGGCGTCAAGCGCTTCTCCGTGGGGGCGGTGAACGTGCGCACCGGCAACTTCATCTATTTCGACAACAAGGAAACGGTGATCGCTCCCGAGCACATCATGGCCTCGGGCGCGCTGCCCCCCGGTTTTCCGGCCGTGAAGATCGATGGCGAATACTACTGGGACGGCGGTGTCGTCTCCAACACGCCGCTGCAATTCCTGCTCGACCAGCCGGACCATCCCAGCGCCCTGGTGTTCCAGGTGGACCTCTTCAGCGCGCGCGGCCCGCTGCCGCGCGACATGTATGATGTCAGCGAGCGCCAGAAGGATATCGGCTATTCCAGCCGCACGCGCTACACCACCGATGTGTTCCGCCGGGTGCAGGAGCTGCGACAGAAGCTCTACGAAACGCTGCAGCGTATTCCCGAGCAGCTGCGCTCGGACGAGGATCAGGCGCTCATTGACGATTACGCATCGTCGGGTCCCGTCAATATCTGTCACCTGATCTATCAGGAAAAGAGCTACGAGCGGGAATCGAAGGACTACGAGTTTTCGTACGCGTCCATGAACGACCATTGGCAGACTGGCTATGAGGACACTGTGAAGACCTTGCAGCGCGGCGAATGGCTGAAGAAGCCCGATGATATCGGGATCGTGGTCCACGACATCCATCGCCTGTCCGAATAGGCTCGGGCATCGCCCTCCGGCGGGATGCGAACGATGACGGGCTGGCGCTGTTCAGCCCGCTTGCTGTCGATGGAGCGGCTGGACCGGGCCCGTGCGTGGCTCTCCCCCGGCCGGTCCTTCATCTCTCGTGCGGCCGCCTTTTCGCTTCGCGGGCCGGGGGAGAGCCGCTTGAAAAGGCTCTGGCGGTTCACGCACAGGTGTCGTATAGGAGCCCGCACCTGACGCTCGGCGCCTGTCGCTCGCAGCGTCGGCCACATGCGGATGTGGCGAAATTGGTAGACGCACGGCACTCAAAATGCCGCGCCCGAAAGGGCTTGTCGGTTCGAGTCCGACCATCCGCACCACCCTTCAACGCATTCAAAATCCGCCCTCCTTACGGATATGTCGGTTCGAGTCCGACCGCCCGCGCCCATCTCGCTCGACCGCTACCAGCGGCCATATAACGTTTTTGGCGGCCGATATTCCCTTGGTGCATCCCGCCGGCGCAGCCCCTTACGATTGACGAAGATAATTCCGCTGAGCATGTGGCGATCAGCAAGCCGTAGCTTGCCAAGAGCGGCCGTCAGGTCGCAGTCGTCGAGCGCCAGCAGTCGCCTGCCTGGAGACCAGCTTCGCCAATGCCGGAGAAATCTCATCAGGCTATGCCTGTCCCTGGGCTGCACCCGGCATTCCCATGAAGGCACTCAAGTGGGTGTTCATGAAGAACGCCGCGCTTGTCATCCGACCG
This sequence comes from Xanthobacter sp. NM-59, assembly GCF_021401125.1. Taxonomy (GTDB): domain Bacteria; phylum Pseudomonadota; class Alphaproteobacteria; order Rhizobiales; family Xanthobacteraceae; genus Xanthobacter. Next base: position 439,573 of record NZ_JACBFQ010000002.1, on the reverse strand, counting down.
ATGGCAGCTCTCGCGGACTCGCGCTGCCTCCTCGCCATGCTGCGCAACTGCACGCCCGAGCGATATATGGAAAATAAGGGACGGATGGTGCGCGTGGCCGAGTACAGCCGCGGCTGCCGCCTCGCTCTGCGCGCCGATACGGGAATAACTTATGACGCGCGCACACAGGGCACACTCCAGGTCTTTCGCAGCCAGAAGCAGCTCGACAGCATCGCGCAGGACATCGAAGTGCTCCGGGATGACGGCGTGCCCTTCGAGGTGCTCGACCGGAAAGGCTGCGTTGCTGCGGAGCCGGGGCTGGCACCTGCACAGGACAAGATCATCGGTGGGCTTCGCCTGCCTGGAGACGAAACCGGCGATCGCTACAAGTTCACCAACGCGCTGTCACAGCAGGGCGAGCGCCTTGGCGGGTCCTTCCGCCACGGCGTGAACATCTCCGCCCGTAAGGAAGACCGCGGGCGTGTGACCGCCATAAAGACCTCTAGCGGCGACATCGCGGGCGATCTGTTCGTCGCCGCGCTGGGCAGCTTACGTCGGCGCTGCTTCGTCCCCTCGGCCTCAGGCTGCCCATCTCGCCCGTCAAAGGCTACTCCATCACTCTTCCTATCGTGAACAAGACGCGCGCTCCGGTATCCACCGTCATGGACGAGACCTACAAGGTTGCCATTACCCGTCTCGGCACACGGATCCGGGTCGGCGGCATGGCCGAGGCCGCGGGCTTCAACCATGACCTTCCCGACGCGCGCTATCGCACGCTGCGTCATTCGGTGGAGGATTTGTTCGGCGGCGCGGGCGACGAGGCTCAGGCCTCTTTCTGGACCGGCCTGCGCCCCATGACGCCGGATGGCACACCGATTATTGGTGCAACCCGCTATTCGAATCTCTATCTCAATGCAGGCCACGGCACGCTGGGCTGGAACATGGCCTGCGGCTCGGCGGCGCTGCTCGCGGATCTCGTCAGCGGCAGGAGCCCGACGATCCGCGTCGATGATCTCAACATGTTCCGTTATCAGTAGAGGAGCTGAATAGTGACCATCACCCGTCTTCACCAGGGTCCCCGCATGAGTCAGGCCGTGGTGCACGGCAAGACCGCCTATCTCGCCGGGCAGGTCGGCGCGCCGGGAGAGAGCGTGACCACGCAGACCCAGACGGTCCTCGCACAGGTGGATGCCCTGCTTGCGGAGGCCGGCAGCGATCGCGACCACCTGCTCACCGCCACCATCTGGCTCGCGGACATGTCGGACTTCGCGGAAATGAACGCCGTTTGGGACGCATGGGTCGCAGGCCACGGGGCCCCCGCCCGCGCCACGGGCGAAGTGAAACTTGCCACTCCGGACTACAAGGTCGAAGTCATCATCACCGCGGCGATCCCCGACCGCGCCTGACGCGCCCGCCTGACAGCCTTGTCCGAAAACACCAAACCGGCTTGGCTGCGGACATGACGACGTGTGATCGGCGCTGTGCGCTCGTCACACGTCTCACGCGTCAATGCCCATGCTTTCGCGCAACATCCGTAGGCCTGCGCCTTCGACGGCTGGGCCCCCTTGCCATTCAGCTGAAGGACGCCAGATCGGCCCCCTCAGTTGGCGCCGGATCGCGGGATCCGTGTCATGGCCAGAAGCGCTTCGATCATCTCCTCGCGATCGTGTTCGGAGGAGGTGCCGACATGTGTCAGATCGGCGAGCCACACGCCATCCGCGGCCGCGCGCACGATCTGCATGGCGACAGTCTTCTCCTCGGGGCCAAGGGCTGAGAGCCGGCAGCTCATCCACTCCGCCCAACGCTCTCGCATGGTGGCTTCAGCCAGCAGCAGTACGGCAAGGCCGTTCCAGCGCTCCGCATTTTCATGGTCCGGGCCGTCGAGATTGGCGAGAAGGTAGGCTCTGGTAAAGCGGCCGTACGGGTCCACGTCCTGCGCCATCAGTTCTTCCAGCCTTTTTTCGAAACTGCCGAGAAGCTCTTCGTGCAAGGCTTCCAGCAGGTCCCGCTTGGTTGGGAAATGATGCAGCAATCCCCCTTTGCTGACGTCTGCCGCGCGCGCCACCGCATCCAGTGTCAGCGTGTGCAAGCCGTTTTCCAGGCACAGCCGGGCGGCCACTTCCAGAAGCTGGCTGCGCACCACCTGGGGCTGTTTCTTGCGGCGATGAGCTTCACTCATGCCGGACCTTTCTCTGCATCCGCTGCACCGGCGTCCTGCGTCGGCCGGCGCCGCGCGAACAGGCGCGACACGACCACGTAGAATACCGGCACGAACACCACCGCGAGCAGGGTGGCCGAGAGCATGCCGCCGAGCACGCCGGTGCCGATGGCATTCTGGCTGCCAGCGCTTGCACCCACCGCGATCGCCAGCGGGGTGACGCCGAGGATGAAGGCAAGCGAGGTCATGACGATGGGCCGGAAACGCAGGAATGCCGCCTCCAGCGCCGCCTCGCGGATCGATCGCCCTTCCGCGTGCAGATCCTTGGCGAACTCCACGATCAGAATGGCGTTCTTCGCCGAGAGGCCGATGATGGCGATGAGCCCGACCTTGAAATAGATGTCGTTGGGCATGTCACGCAGCATCACCGCGACCACCGAGCCGATGACGCCGAGCGGCACCACCAGCATCACCGAAAGCGGGATGGACCAGCTCTCGTAGAGCGCAGCCAGCAGCAGGAACACGAACAGCACGCAGAGAGCGAGCAGGAACGGCGCCTGGGTGCCGGACTGGATTTCCTGCAGCGATTGGCCGGACCACTCGAAGCCGAAGCCGGCCGGCAACCGGCCCGCGAGGCGCTCCATCTGCGAGATGGCTTCGCCCGAGGACCTGCCGGGTGCGGCTTCGCCCGCCAAGCGGATCGCCGGGTAGCCGTTGAAGCCGACGATCTGGGTCGGCCCCTTCGACCATTCCAGATGCGCCACCGCCGAGAGCGGCACCATGCCGCCGGAAGCATTGCGGACGTTGAGCTTCAGGAGGTCCGCCGCCTGCATCCGGCGCGGCGCATCGGCCTGCACGGTCACCCGCTGCATGCGCCCGGCATTGGGGAAATCGTTGACATACGATGAGCCCAGATTGGCCGAGATGGTCGAGTTGATGTCGGCGAACGCGACGCCAAAGGCGTTGGCCTTCTCCCGGTCGATGACGAGCTGCAGCTGCGCCGCATTGGCGAGGCCCTCGATGCGCGGTCCCGCCAGCACCGGGCTCGCGCCGGCGGCGGCGAGCAGCTGGCCGCCGGCCGCGTCAAGGGCGGCATGGCCGCGCCCGGAGCGGTCCTGAAGCCGGAAGGTGAAGCCGGCGGAGGTGCCGAGCCCCTCGATGGGCGGCGGCGAAAGGGCGAAGGTCATGGCATCGCGGATGCCGGACAACTCCATGTTCGCGCGCCCGGCGATGGCCTCCGCGCTGTCCTCGGGGCCGCGCTGGCTCCAGTCCTTCAGCACCACGAAGGCGATGGCCGCGTTCTGGCCGTTGCCGGAAAAGCTGAAGCCCTGGATCGCAAAGACGTCGGCAACCGCCTTCTCCTTCATGAAGATGGCCTCCACCTTCTTCACCGTCTCCAGCGTGCGGGTGCCGGTGGCTTCTGGCGGGGTCTGGATGTCGACGATCAGGTAGCCCTGGTCCTCGGTGGGCAGGAAGGCCGCAGGCAGGCGCATGAACGCCCAGCCAAGGCCGATCAGCAGCGCGAGATAGACCAGCATCATCCGCCCGGCGCGGTCGACGGCCCAGCCGACGAGCCCGCGATAGCCGTGCGCGGTGCGCGCAAAGCCGCGGTTGAACGCCCCGAACAGGCCGCGCTTCTCGTGATGGCCCTGCGGGACGGGCTTCAGGAAGGTGGCGCACATGGCCGGCGTGAGGGAGAGCGCCAGGAAGCCCGAGAACAGGATGGAGACCACCATTGTCAGGCTGAACTGGCGATAGATGATGCCGGTGGCGCCGGGAAAAAACGCCATGGGAACGAACACCGCAGTGAGCACCAGGGTGATCCCGACGATGGCGCCGCCGATCTGCCCCATGGCCTTTCGGGTCGCCTCGCGCGGGGAAAGGCCCTCATCCGCCATCAGGCGCTCGACATTCTCCACCACCACGATGGCGTCGTCCACCAGGATGCCGATGGCCAGCACCATGGCGAACATGGTGAGCACGTTGATGGAGAAACCCGCGGCCAGCATCACCGCGCAGGTGCCGAGCAGCGCCACCGGCACCACCACCGTGGGGATGAGGGTGTAGCGCACGTTCTGCAGGAACACGAACATCACGACAAACACCAGCGCCACCGCTTCGGCGAGGGTCTGGAGCACCTTCTTGATGGAGATCTCGACGAAGGGCGTCGTGTTGTAGGGGATGGACTGCCGGATGCCCGGCGGGAAGAAGCGCTCCAGCTCTGCCATCTTCGCCTTGACGGCCTGGGAGGTGGCGAGCGCATTGCCGGTGGCAGAGAGCTGGATGCCCACCGACGCGCTGGGCTGGCCGTTCAGGCGGCTGGTGAAGTTGTAGTCCTCCCCGCCTACTTCGATGCGCGCTACGTCGCGCAGGCGCACCATGGAGCCATCCGGATTGGCGCGCAGCACGATGGCGCCGAATTCCTCCGGCGTGCCGAGCTGGCCCTTCACCAGCACCGGCGCCGAGGTCTCCTGGCTGACGGGGTTGGGCAGCGCGCCGATGCGGCCGGCGGCCACCTGGGCGTTCTGCGCCTGGATCGCCTGAGTGATGTCGTCGGCGGTGAGCCTGAGGCCGAGCATCCTGTCGGGGTCCACCCACACCCGCATCGCCCGCTGGGTGGAGAAGAGCTGGGCCTTGCCGACGCCCCCGATGCGCCGCAGCTCGCTCAGCACGTTGCGCGTCGCGTAGTCACCGAGCGCGAGCTCGTCGGTCCTGCCGTCGGTGGAGGTGAGGGCGACCACGAGCAGGAACGAGCTTGCCGCCTCCTCCACGGTGATGCCCTGCTGCACCACCGGCCGCGGCAGGCGCGCTTCCACCCGCCGGATGCGGTTCTGCACATCCACCGAGGCCTGCTCCACCGAGGTGCCGGGCGCGAAGGTGGCGGTGATCTGCACCGCGCCGGAGGTATCCGATGTGGACTCGAAATACATGAGCCCGTTGACGCCGTTCAGTTCCTCCTCGATCAGCCGGGTCACGCCCTGATAGAGCTCCTCCGGCGAGGCGCCGGGATAGGAGGTGGAGACCGCGATCTGCGGCGGGGCGATGTTGGGATATTGGGAGACCGGCAGCAGCGGGATGGCGATGGCGCCGCCGATCATGATGAAGATGGCGACCACCCAGGCGAAGATCGGCCGGTCGATGAAGAAATTAGGCATCGGCTCGCCTCAGCGTTCGGTGGCGGGGCCGGCGCCGGAAGCGCCGGGCTGCCAGGGCTGCGGATCGACGGGCGCGCCGGGGGCGAGGGTCTGGAAGCCTTCCACCACCACCTTGTCGCCGGGCTTCAGCCCGCGATCGATGACCCAGCGGTTGTTGACAATCCGCCCCGCCGTGACCTTGCGCAGCTCCGCCTTATTGTCCGGACCGACGACGAAGACCTGGGCCGCACCGCCGGCATCGCGCTGCACTGCGCGCTCGGGCACGGCAAGCGCATCGGCCTGCTCGCCCTGAACGATCTGCACGCGCACATACATGCCCGGCAGGAGGTCCCCAGCCGGATTGGGAAACTCGCCGCGCAGGATGATCTGCCCGGTGCTGGCATCCACCGCCGCCTCCGAGAACAGGAAGCGGCCCATGTGGGCGTAGGGGGTGCCGTCGTCGAAATTCAGGACGACGTGCGCGCGGCTCGCGTCGGAGCCGGCGGCGCGGGCCTCCGCCTCCGCGGTGCGCCTCAGCGCAAGCAACTGGTTCGCCGACTGGGTGAAGTCGGCATAGATGGGATCGAGCTGCTGGATGGTGGCCAGGCTCTGCGCATCGGTGGTGCCAACAAGTGCGCCCTCCGTCACCAGCGCCCGCCCGATCCGCCCGCCGATGGGTGCACGCACCTCGGTGTATTGCAGGTCCAGCTCGGCGGCGTCGAGCCCGGCCTTCGCCGCGGCGACGTCGGCGTCGGCTTGGGAAAGCTCCGCCACGGCGATGTCATAGCTCTGATCTGAGGTGATCTGCCGGCTCTTCAATTGGGCCTGCCGGTCCTCTTTCTGCTTGGCAAGGGTGCGCGTGGCTTCCGCCCGCGCCAGCGTGGCCTTGGCACTGTCCACCTTCACCCGGAACGGGGCCGGATCGATCCGGTAGAGCACGTCCCCCTCCTTCACCACGCTGCCCTGCTCGAACACCCGCGCGACGAGGATGCCGGAGACGCGCGGTCGCACCTCGGCAATCCGCGTCGGCGCGATGCGGCCGGGCAACTCGTTGGTGATGGGCAGCGTCTCCGGCACGACGGTCACCACCGCGACGGACGCCGGCGGCGGAGCCGCCGTGGCGATGGCGTCATTGCTTTCGCCGCAGCCGGCGATCCCGAGCATGGCGAAAACGGAGGCGGCCAGGGGCAGGCGGACCGCGGAGGGAAGGAAGGGCACCTTCATCACCTTCAGATGCTGGAGCTGTGACATGGCGTGCCCTCATAGCAGACCAAAAACATACCGTCTATCTGGTATGTTTTGGTGATGTGCCACGGCCATCATGTCCGCCGCTGAAGAGGCCGAGGCCCTGCGGGATGCGTAGGCTGGCGTATTCTCGATCTTCACGCGTCGGCAATAAAATGCGTGGTCATCAGTATATCGGCTTAGCTTAGCGTGCTGATGGAAGGGTCATCGTGTGTCCATCGAACACTCTTTCCTTATCTGTGTTTAATGGATTGTATCTCAGGTGAAAATAGCATGTTTTCTTGTTCCGAGTTTGCTGGCGAACTCGTGGATGGTGAGGCTTCTAGGGTCAAAAGCCAATCAGCGGGTTGAGCAGGGTTGGTTTTCGTGATTCGCGGGAGGAGTGGATCACGGGGGATGGGATATGGCGTTGTTCTAGTTGTCGGATGGGGCATCGGCAGCGATTGAGGCGCATCTGCCGAAGAACCAACCCGGCGCTCGTCGTGTTGATGACCGGCGGGTGATCTCCGGCATCCTACACGTGCTCAAGGTGGGCTGTCGCTGGTGTGATTGCGCTGCCGACTACGGGCCTTCAACGACGATCTACAATCGGTTCAACCGGTGGTCTCGCCGGAGCTTCTGGCTCAAGCTGCTCGACGCGCTGGTGGATGCCGGCGCGGTTACGAAGAGCACAGCGATCGACAGCACCTATATCAAGGCGCAGCGGGTGGCGTTCGGGGCAAAAGGGGGCGCGCGGCGCAGGCAATCGGCTACTCGCGTGGCGGCTGGACAACCAAGGTCCACGCGCTCACCGACGTCATCGGCCGTCCCTACGCGCTGATGCTGACACCCGGCAACGTCAGCGACATGAAGGCCGCCCCCGAGCTTCCCGAACGGGCCGGCACCATGCGCTACCTGCTGGGCGATAAGGGCTACCATGCCGAGCGGCTACGCCGCCTGGCACGCGACGTGGGGGCACCCCCGTGATACCGGGTCGCCGAAATCGCAAACGCACCATCCGCTATGACGAGCAGCGCTACCGAAGCCGACATCTCATCGAGAACGCCTTCTGCCGTCTCAAGGACTTCCGGCGCGTTCATACCCGCTACGATAAGCTCGCGGCCAACTGCTTCTCCGCTGTAGCGCTCGCCACTGCCGTCGCCTTCTGGCTCTGATCGAGTCTCGACCCTAAATGGCCGTACGCAGCGGAAAAATACACATCGAAAGCGGATCTTCATGGCGCGGGCATGCTTCAGCACGACCATGACATCGGCTTGGTCCTTGAGTTTCTCAAGCAGAATGGCCTCGATGGCAATACCATCGTTTGGTACTCGACCGACAACGCTGCGGAGTGTTCCTCCCGGCCTCACGGTGCCACGACGCGCATCCGCGGTGAGAAGATGACCACCTATGAACGCTGCGTGTGCGTGATCTCCATGATCAAGTGGTCGGGTGCGATCAAGCCGGGCCGGACGCTCAATGGCATTCAGGGGCACCAGGACATGTTCACCAGCCTCGCGGCGGCGGGCGTGGACACTGTCGCGCAGAAGCTGATGGGTCAGAAAAGGCAATATATCGACGGGGTAAATAACCAGACGTACTGGACGGCGAAGAGCGGGCACTCCGCGCGCGATCATATTTTTTGGTACTATGAATCGCGCCTCATGGCGACCTGCATGGATCCGTGGAGTTTCAACTTCGCGACAAAGGAAACCGACTACGCGAACGTTTTCCGCGTACGGCGCCTCTCGTGTTCAATATCCGCATGGATCCCTTCGAAAGCTATGACTCAACGGACGCGAGCCCAAGGCGGCCTACGTGCCGCAGCTGGGAATCGCCGCCCGGGCGGGAGTATCATCGCCGATGTGCGCGCGGATATCGTTGCGGATCTGGTGACGGGAACCTGGGTTCTACCGGCGGAGGTTGCTGGTGGCAGCCTTGCGTTAGGGCTGATCGTGCCGCTCGGCCGGCCCCGGGTGAACGCGGAACTGGTCGCGCACCCGACCGTGGTGAGCCCCATCGGGCGCCGGGCGAGCGATAGCGCGTTCGACACGGGTAATCCCGTCGCCTCCATGGCGCTGGGATGGCATTCCGGCAACTGGCATTAGAACGTCGCCGCGCTTCTCAAGGTTCCGTCGGGCGACTACTACGAGGGCGAGATCGCAAAGCTTGCGTTTCATCGCGTGGCGACGGACCTCTCGACGGCGGTGACCCGGCTCGATCCTGCCAGCGGGTGGCAGCCGTGGCCGCGGGCGCCACCTTCAACGGCACCGATGACGTGACCGATTACACCACTGGCACCGAGTGTCATGTGGTGTGGGCGGTAATGAAGGCAATCACCAAAGAGTTCTTGCCGGGGGTCGTGGGCTATTACTACGATCAGATCACGGGGGCAGCGGCGCGCGGCTGGGTGATCTCGAGGGGCGTGTCACAGCTTTGGGTGGGGTGCTGGCCTATAATTTCCAGCTCGCGGGAACGCCCGCGTCAGGGGTTATCGCGAGATTGATGTGGTCAAGCGCCTGCAGGGAATGGCGGGATTTGCCGCCGTGACCTTCCCGCTCGCCATGGGACGATAGGCCAAGCTCATGGGCGCGTCCCCTTTCGGAGGCCGACCGGAGCATCAATCACTGCGGCAGCTCAGGGATCGTGACGCCGCTCTTGAAGCTCTGGATGGTCCATTCATAGACGGCGGTGTCGGTGCGGATGGTGCCGAGCCGTGCGGAGGCGAGATCCAGGATTTCCACGATCACCCACGTCCACATGAAGGTGAGAAGGAGGACAAGGACAGGCGATGAGCGCTTCTTGAGGCCGAACTGGTAGCCAAGGCAGCCCATGCTCAGCAGCGTCATGCCGATGAGGAGCCAGAACAACTGTGCCGGCAACGTGATGTGATAGGCGAAGCGCTCCTTTGTTCCGGCATCGAACATCTCGTTCATTGCCACCATCACGGCGCTGGACACCGGGCTCGGCTGCTCGCGGACAATGGCGGAGACATGCCCCCATATCTGGGACTGAAGCATGCCGGTGCGCTGGTTGAGAGTGTCTATGGTCGCCTGATCGCGGCCGGCCCGGACGAAGCCGGCGCGGACCTGCGCATAGTCTTCGATCAGGCGGGCAATCGCCTCTCCGCGCGGGCCTCCGATGGCCGCGGCCCGGAGCCAGGCCGTGCCGATGGCGTTGGCCTCCGCGAGGCTCCCCTGCCGGTGCTCGCTGAAGCGGTTGTTGGCGAAGGACAGGGTAAGGGCCAGCACGAACGCCAGCAGGCCGAGCATGCCGCCCACCACGACACCCACCGTCTCCGGGTTCGTCTGCCGGGCCACATCCCGCTTGCCGATCCAGAAGCCGATACCGTGGGCGATGATCTGGGCCACGAGGAGAATAAGCCCGAACCCCACCACGCTGACCTCGGCGATCGCCAGAACGAGACCCATGGCTATTCCCTCGGAGCCAAAGTAAATCGAAGCCCGATTGGAAGTAATCTGATTTTTGATGCTGCGCCAGCCCTCCCATCGCCGGCGATGGCTCGGCCCCCGGGCGGCAGCTGAACGAAGGTACTTTTGGCGCCGGGCGGGGCGTGTTTATATCTCCCGTGGCGGGTGCGCTCGTTGCACCAGCCCGGCGGATCGGAAATTCGCCGGTCGACCATATGTTGGATGTGCGCGGCTCTCTTAACCTCCCAGGGTTTTTCCGATGCGAGTGAGCTTCTCCCTGCCGGTTCTTGTCGCGGCGGTCGTTGTTGTTTCCATGAGCACGCTGGGTGGCGCCCTCATGTGGCAGGGGTGGTCCGCCGCCCGCACGGCGCTGGTTGACGCCGCCCACGACAGGACCCTGGCCATTGGCGAACGCATTGAAGAGAGGCTCGAGCGCCGCCTCAACCCGGGGCGCATCAGCCTGCGCCACCTCGCGCGCGGCCCGCTCGTGGCGGCAACCTCCCTTGAGGAGCGGCTGGCGCGATTGCCGATGCTCGCGGAGCTGTTGACGAATTTGCCCGCTGCCGCCGCCGTTCTCATCGGTTATGCGGATGGCGATTTCTTCTTGGTGCGGCCCTTTCGCTCGCCGCAGGAGGCGTCGGCGTTCGCAGCTCCCGCCAACGCGGCCTATCTGGTCCAGAGCATCACGCGGGAGGCCGGGGGCGAGGCGACGGAAAGCTGGCTCTTCTTCGACGGGGATTTGCGCTTGGTGGAGACGCGCGCGCAGGCGCCGTCCGGCTACGATCCGCGCACGCGCCCGTGGTACAAGGGGGCGATGGAGAGCAGCGGGCAATATCTCACCAGCCCGTATCGCTTCTTCACCACGAGGGAAATCGGCCTTACGCAGAGCCTCGCGACGCCAGGGCACGATGCGGTGGTGGCACTGGAGCAGAGTCTTTCGGACCTGGCCCTCACCCTCGCCAGCCTGCGCCTGACCCCGCGCACCGAACTCGCGGTGGTGGGCGATGATGGCAGCCTTTACGGCTATATGGATTACGGCCGAAATCCTGGCCCGTCGGGGGAGGGGGCGGCCCCCACGTCGGTCGCGGATCTCGACGCCCCGGCGCTGGCGGCGCTGGCCGCGAGCGGTGCCGCGCCCCGGCAAACGGTGAGCTTCGAGGCTGACGGCGCATCATGGTTCGGGGTGCGCGTGCCCCTCGGGCTGTTCGAGGGGCGGGGCCTAGCCCTTCTCGTGGCGGTGCCGGATACCGACCTGCTCGCCGCAGCCCGCTCCGCCCTCGCGCGCCAGCTTTGGGTGGCGCTCGGCCTCATGGCTGCCTTGCTGGCGATCGGCTGGCTGGTGGGGCGGTGGCTCGGCCGCTCACTGACTGGCCTGACGCACCAGGCGGAGCGGTTGACGCGCTTCGACTTCAGCGCATCGCCCGCTTCCGACAGCTGGATTTCGGAAGTCCGTCAGCTGGACGCGGCTCTGGGCAAGGCCTGCCGGACCATCGAGACGTTCCTGGCCACGGCGGAGACGATGGGCAGCGAGCCGGGCCTTGATCGCATGCTCGAAAAGGTGCTCGAGCAGACGGTCGCCGCGACCGGCTCCACCGCCGGCGCCGTGTATCTCGTCAATGCGGCGGGCAACAGCTTGGCGCGGGCTGCCGTGGCGGTGGGGCCCGACATGGAAATGACCCAAGGGCATTTTTCGCGAGAGCTGCCTCTGGCGATTCTCGCGGACCAGGCGGGGGATGCCCCCCCCATGATGGCGGCTGAGCAGCGCCCATACGCCCAGCCTCTGCGCAGCCGGCAGAACGAGCCCGTCGGCCTGCTGCTGCTTGAGCGTCCAGCGGGGGACGTGCGCGTTGGGGAGGATTTTCGTGCTTTCGCGGAGCGGCTTTCGGGGGCGTTGTCGGCGGCGATCGAGATGCGGCAGCTTTTTGAGGCACAGAAGAACCTGCTGGACGGGTTCGTGCTTCTCATCGCCGACGCCATCGACGCCAAGAGCCCCTATACGGGCGGCCATTGCCGGCGCGTGCCCGAGCTCGCAACCATGATCGTCGACCGCATGTCCGACGAGACGGAAGGGCCCTACAGGGATTTTCATTTCAATGAGGCGCAGCGCTACGAGTTCCATCTTGGCGCGTGGCTGCACGATTGCGGAAAGGTGACGAGCCCGGAGCACATCATCGACAAGGCGACCAAGCTCGAAGCCGTCCACAACCGCATTCATGAAGTCCGCACCCGGTTCGAAGTGCTCTGGCGGGATGAGGAGATCGCCCACCTCCAGCGCCTCCTTGCCGGTGCCGCGCCTGAGGGCTCAAAAGCCATGCGGGATGCGGCCCAGGCCGTGCTGCGGGAGGACTTTGCCTTCGTCGCCGCCAGCAATGTGGGCGGCGAGTTCATGAGCGAGGAGGCGATCGCGCGCCTCCGGACCATTGCGGGGCGCATCTGGCTGCGCCATTTCGACGACCGCCTGGGCCTCTCGGTGGAAGAGCTGCGGCAGCTCGACGGCACCGCCGCGTGCCCGCTGCCGGCGCAGGAAACGCTGTTGGCGGACCGCCCCGAGCATGTGGTGCCCTGGGGCCACCGTCGCCCGACGTTTGGGAAGGGCGACCCGGCCAACGCCTATGGCTTCGACATGGCCTGTCCCGAACATCGCGCCAATAAGGGCGAGGTCTACAACCTCTCCATCGGCCGCGGCACGCTGACCGCGGAGGACCGCTTCGCCATCAACGACCATGTGGTGCAGACCTATGTGATGCTGAAAAGCCTGCCCTGGCCGGCGCACCTGTCCCGGGTGCCGGAGATTGCCGCCACCCACCATGAGCGCATGGATGGCAAGGGCTATCCACGGCGCCTGTCGGCGGCCGACCTTTCGACGGAAGAGCGGGTGATGGCGCTAGCGGACGTCTTCGAGGCGCTCACCGCATCGGATCGCCCCTACAAGCCCGCCAAGACGCTGTCCCAGTCCCTGCGCATCATGGCCTTCATGTGCAAGGAGGGGCACCTCGACCCGGAGTCCTTCCGTTATTTCCTGGAAAGCGGCCTGTGGGCCGAATACGCCGCGCGCTACCTGAAGGACGAGCAGCAGGACGCGGTGGATGTGGCGACGCTGATCGCTTTGTTCGCGAACGATGCGGACAGGGCGCGCGCGGCGGGGTGATCGCGGCCAAGCCTCCGGCCGCTTGCGGGAGCTTGGCTGTGAGCCGCGATAGCGTGAGTTGAATTCGCCGCTGTGGGGCCTTATGCGTGGGCGCATGGATCCCCAAGCCCCCGAAAATCCCGCGAAGTCCTTGCCGTGCCTCCGTCCGCATGACGGCAAGGCGGCACCGTTCCTGCCCATGAGCCGCGCCGAGATGGAAGCGCTGGGCTGGGACGCCTGCGACATCGTGCTGGTGACGGGCGACGCCTATGTGGACCATCCCAGCTTCGGCATGGCCATTATCGGCCGGCTGCTGGAGGCCCAGGGCTTCCGGGTCGGCATCATCTCGCAGCCCGATTGGCAGTCGGCCGAGCCGTTCAAGGTGCTGGGCAAGCCCAGGCTGTTCTTCGGTGTCACCGGCGGCAACCTGGACTCCATGGTCAACCGCTACACGGCGGACCGCCGGCTGCGCCACGACGATGCCTATACCCCCAACGGGGAAGGCGGCCGGCGGCCGGATCGCTCGGTCATCGTCTACACCCAGCGTTGCCGCGAGGCGTTCAAGGATGTGCCGATTGTGCTCGGCGGCATCGAATCCTCGCTGCGCCGCATCGCCCATTATGACTACTGGTCCGACAAGGTGCGCCGCTCCATCCTGGCGGACTCCAAGGCGGATCTGCTCGTCTACGGCAATGCGGAGCGCGCCATCATCGAGGTGGCCAACCGCATGGCCGCCGGCGAGGCGCCGCGCGATCTCGACTCCATCCGGGGCGTGGCCCTGTTCCGCCGGGTGCCGGACACCTATACGGAGCTGCATGCCGACGACCTCGACAGCGCCGATGAGGGCGCCGCGCGCCGCCCCGGCGACACCGTGATCCGCCTGCCTTCCTTTGAGCAGGTGGAGAACGACCGGGAGGCCTATGCCCGCGCCTCGCGGGTACTGCACCGGGAAAGCAATCCCGGCAATGCGCGCCCGCTGGTGCAGCGCCACGGCGACCGCGACCTGTGGCTGAACCCGCCACCCATTCCGCTGACCAGCGCGGAGATGGATTCCGTCTACGATCTGCCCTACGCCCGCGCGCCGCATCCCGCCTATGGCGATGCGAAGATCCCCGCCTGGGACATGATCAAGTTCTCGGTGACCATCATGCGCGGCTGCTTCGGCGGCTGCACCTTCTGTTCCATCACGGAGCATGAGGGGCGCATCATTCAGAACCGTTCGGAAGGCTCGATCCTGCGCGAGATCGAGCTGATCCGGGACAAGACGCCGGGTTTCACCGGCGTGATCTCGGACATTGGCGGGCCCACCGCCAACATGTACCGCATGGCCTGCAAGGATCCGAAGATAGAGGCGGCCTGCCGGCGGCCCTCCTGCGTCTTCCCCGACATCTGCCCGAACCTGAACACCTCCCACGACGACCTGATCCGCCTCTATCGCAAGGTGCGCGAGGTCGAGGGCGTCAAGAAGGTGATGGTGGCCTCCGGCGTGCGCTATGACCTGGCGGTGAAGAGCCCGGAATATATCAAGGAGCTCGTGACCCACCATGTGGGCGGCTACCTGAAGATCGCGCCCGAGCACACCGAGCGCGGCCCGCTCGACAAGATGATGAAGCCGGGCATCGGCACCTATGACCGCTTCAAGGAGATGTTCGACGCGGCGGTGAAGAAGGCCGGCAAGAAATACTATCTCATCCCCTATTTCATCGCCGCGCATCCGGGCACGACCGACGAGGACATGATGAACCTCGCGCTCTGGCTCAAGAAGAACCGTTATCGCGCCGATCAGGTGCAGACCTTCCTGCCCTCGCCCATGGCCACGGCGACCGCCATGTACCATACCGGCGTCAATCCGCTGCGGGCGGTGCGGCATGGGGGCAGCGAGCAGGTGGCGACCGTGACGGGCCTCCGGCAGCGCCGCCTGCACAAGGCGTTCCTGCGCTACCACGATCCGGAAAACTGGCCGCTGCTGCGGGAGGCGCTGAAGCGGATGGGTCGCGCCGATCTCATCGGCTCGCGGCCCGACCAGCTGGTGCCGGCCCACCAGCCGCCCGGCACCGGCAAAGCGGCCGGCACGCCGCGCCCGGTGCGCCGCCCCAGCGGCACACAGCGTTTCACCACCAAGGGCGTTCGCCTGCCGAGCAAGTGAGGGCCCACCCGCGCTCCGCTGGGATCAATCGATATTCAGCGCACGCGGCGGGGCTTATGTTCCATCGCCAACCTGTTCCACATGGCGCTCCGCCCTCTCCCGCTTGCCGAGGAGGGGGCAAACGTTGGAAACGCGAGCCCTGGCCGCCGGGCGAAGGGCAACGCCTCGAAAATCCCAAAAGTGTCTTGAATCTCCACCTTCCGCGCCACTGTGGCGGTCCAGGCGAAGGCGATCCGGCTCCCTCCCTCACTTCCCCAGCAAGCGGGCGAGGGAGCGAGCCCCGGCAAATCCTGTCACTTGCGGATCGTCTCGCTTGAATGTCGATCGATCCTGGACTGTCTTGTTCTCAAGCGTGTCGTTCGCGCGAACCGTTATCCGCCTCGCTCGCCAGCGCTCTATGCCTCTGCCACGGGCGGCGGGGCAGCGGGCGCGGCTTCGCGCTGCATGACCGCGGCGAAAAAGCCGTCGGTATCGTGGCGCGCGGGCGTCAGCGAAAGATAGTCGGGGTGGGCCGAACAGGTCAGCTGCGGCGCGGCCTCGCACAGCGGCACCACATGAAAGGCGGGAAAAGCCGCCAGGAACGCGGCCACCTGGGCCTCGTTCTCCTCGGGCAGCATGGAGCAGGTGGCATAGACCAGCCGCCCGCCCGGCTTCACCAGCCGCGCGGCGCTCGCGAGAATGCGGGCTTGGAGGGGCAGGAGGTTTTCAAGGCCCGCCCCCAGCTCGCGCCAGCGGGCATCGGGATTGCGCCGCCATGTGCCGGTGCCGCTGCAGGGCGCATCCACCAGCACCCGATCGAACATGCCCTTGTGGCGTTTCACCCAGCGATCCGTTTCGCTGGCGAGGGGGCGGGTTTCGATATTGTGCAGGCCCGCCCGCCGGAAACGCTCGGCGGCGCGCTTCAGCCGCCCTTCCAGAACATCGCAGGCGATGACGTGGCCCTTATTGGCCATCTGCGCGGCGATGGCCAATGTCTTGCCGCCGGCGCCGGCGCAGAAGTCCACCACGCGCTCGCCCGGCCGGGCGTCCACCAGCATGGCGACCAGCTGGGAGCCTTCGTCCTGAATCTCCACCTCGCCGCTTTTCAGCATGGGCAGACCGGCCAATGAGCGGCGCTCATGCACGCGGATGCCATAGGGCGCCATGGCGGAGGCTTCGGCCCGCAGGCCGAGGTCCTGCAAGGCGCGCAGCATGTCTTGGCGGGTGGACTTGATGGGATTGACGCGCAGGTCGAGCGGGGCCGGCGTCAGCAGCGCCGCCATCTCGTGCGCCAGAGTGTCCTGGAACCGGCGCCGCAACGGCTCCAGCGCCCAAGGCGGGCATTCAAAGCGCACTTCGTCCGGCATGGCGGAATGGGTGAGGGGGCTGCCCTGCAATTTGATGAGCAGCGCGCGCTCGTGATCGGTCAGCACCGCCGGCGCGAACTTTTCGCCCGTGAAAAGGCCCTGCACCTGCTTCACCGTCATGCCGCCGTCGAGCGCGAGCCAGGCCAGAAGCCGGTTGCGCGCCACATCGGGCCGGCCATGCCGCGCGAGCCACCAGCCCAGGCGCGCATGGTGGCGCAGGAGCGCATAGAGCAGATCGGAAATGGCGCCGCGATCCGCATCGCCGATATAGCGGTGCGCCCGAAACCACGCGGAAACGACAGCATCCGCGGGGCGCGGAAGGCTATCGATTTCATTCAACAGATCGAGGGTGTCTTGCAGGCGGGTGGCGGGGGTCACGGGGAGACGATCCGGCTGGAAAGCGCGGCACCATAAACGAAAGGGCCGTGGTTGGCCATGGAGCGCGCCGCCCTTGCACCAGCTGCATGACGCCGCGCATCCCGCGCCCGGCCGGACATCACTCCTCGTCGGCGAAGATGTCCTCGTCGAGGCGCTTGAACTCCACCGCGCGGGCGAGGCGGACACCCACATTGTGCCCGGTCATCAGATCACCGAGCTGCTGGCCGTCGATGAGAATGACGCGCTGGGTGAGGTGGCGGACGAAATCCCGCGCCTTCGCTCTCCCCATTGCCCTCCTTGGTGCCGCGATAGAAATCGCGGAAGGCGGGGTAGGTCTGAAGCACGCGAGACGCTGGTCATCGATATTCACACGCGGTCTCACGCATCATATTCGCAATACACCCCTGTGATGACAATCCCCCTGCCGTCTTCTCCCTCTCCCCCAGATTGCCCATGCGCTGGTGCTCTCTGCCACCACCTCGGCGGCCGCGGGAGGAGAAAACCAAGTTGAGCAGAAGCTTTTCCCAGCGACGGCCCGTGGCCCAATGGCCCGCCCCGGATGGTGCATGCCATCAATCGCCTGAATGCCCTCTGCATCTGCTTCGAGCGCAAGACCGCCTACCAACTCAAGATCGACGAATGGAATTTCTATCCTGGCCGGGGCACGACCATCCGGGATGGCGGCCCCCGCCGCCGAGACCGATCGCGGCCTAACCACCCTGCTGGCGCGCCTATTGGCCCTCGGCAAGACCGCTCACCCCAAAAATCGCGCTTAAGCCACTGCGATACCCCATAAAACGCTGGTAAACATTCACTTCTTGGACAGTTCGCAACATAAAAACGAAACAGAGGCTCCATATCCGTGTCTGAGCTGAATATGGAACCTCCTGAGACCTCAGCGCTGATCGCAAGCGAACCGAACTGCAGAAACGTGGAAGACAGTAATCCTCGGTAGCCCCCATGATGTCATCCAGGAGCACTCGCCCCTCGGCCTCACCCTGTCGCCGACGCTTCATCGTGCGGCGGGCACACACGCCGCCTCTGTCACCCCAAGGACCTCCTGCACCCTGTCGCTCTTCGTCGCGGAAGGTGAGCTTTATGAAGATTGGGCTGGCCACTGGTGGTTAATGCGCTGCCGTTGCTGGTCGAAGCGTTGGAACGGGAAGCGACAGCCATCTGTACATGACCTCGGGAAATGCTGGGCATCGTGTTCCGCTCCAAAACTCGTCGGCTTGCGGAGCTGGGGGGGGCTAGTACACTCGCCGCGCGATCTCACGTTGCCTGGCGAGGGTTTCAGCCCAATCGTTGCGGGTTTCTTCGAGGGTCAGGTTGGTCTCGCCATCTGCGACGATGCGATGGAGCGTGGGGCCGATATTGGCTGCACCCGTCGCATCCTGCGCGCGCCGCGCGGCTGCAGCGCCATCATCTTGCCGGGTGGGCGCCATGTTCAATTCCCACCACATGGCGATGGTGAGGAGGATCAGCGTGAAAATCCGAGAAGGATCCGCAGTTGGGCCTTGATCAAGAGCTTCATGCCCCTCCGCCATGCGTGACAAGTCCTTACCCCACTCGAAAGTGCGTGGGCATTGGCGCGCGGGATCGTGTTCTTGATGTAGGGATATGATACGTTCCCCGTGAACGCCGCCGCTCTCAGGATCATTCATCCTGCGTGATCGAAAATCGCCTTCTATGGAAAGACGATCTGAGCTGACGGCTTTCCCTGATATGGTATAAAGAGGCGTCTGTGGCGCGATGTATCCGCATTTTGTGCGGGAAGAAAAGGTGTTTGCTCCCCTTCTTGCCGCGTATTGTGCCGGCTACTGCCGCTGCGGGCTATCCGGAACAGCCCCTTGGCCAGGCGTTGAACCGTTTCATAGGCGGCGCCATTGGTCTCGGGCGGTTGCTCGCCGGGGGCGCCATAGGCCTCCACCAACAGGCCCATCATCGAGCGCCCGGGGGGTGTCAGCGGAGTTTGGGCGAGCGCGCCGGTGAACTGGCCGGCCTGCGGCTCGGCAGGCACCGCCGCCGGCTGGGTCTGCGGCCATTGGGACGCGGGCCGTGGGTCTTTGAGATTGAAGGCGTTGGCGATATCCCGGGCGCCTTCATCGCGGGCCGTCAGCGGCGCCAGCCCGTGCTTGCGGCACAAGGTGGCGATGACGGCACCGTGGTGCATTTCTTCATTGATGACCGTTCCGGCGCGCGTATAGGCGGAAATGGCTATGGTCGGCACCCGCACACCCAGGCGATCGAAGGCGAAGCCGCATTCGGTGTCGCCAAGGTTCTGGGGCGGCACGGCGGCCGGCGGGGGCACGTGATCGTAAGTGCCGCCATGCTCGTCGAAGGTCACCAGCAGCGTGGTGTTCATGGCATTCGATCCTGTCGGGCTCTCGCTGTCGCGAATGGCTGAATAGACATCATGCAACAGCACTTCGCCAGCCCGAGTGTCATAAATCGGATCGATGGTGATGCCTGCTATGGTGAAGGTGAGGGGCGGGTGCATGTCGTTGTGGCAAAAAAATTGGCGAGGTTCGATGAAAGAATATGCGGGAAGCGTGCCGGCTTTCACATCGTTGTAGAAGTCGGTCATGGAACGAAAGTGCGTGTGCCAGAAGGGCGCGAGGGCATGGAGATTGATGAGGCCGGTGATGGAGACAAGCTGGCTCTCATCAAAATAGACGGCCCATGGCAGACCTGCCTCTTCCAGCTGGTTGAAAATCGTGGTCGCTGGATTGAGCTCGAACCATTTCTTGTAGCCGGGGGCACCGGAATTGGTGACAAAGCCGGATGAGGTGGAGGCATGGAAGAGGGCGCGGTTGCAGAAGGTCTGCGACGGCATGGCGCTGAACCAGTGATCATAGACCGCAAAATTGCGGGCAAGGGTGGAGAGCACCGGAAGCATCTCAGGGTCAAATGACCCCATGATCTGGCCGCACTTGGCGTGGGCCTGTTCCTTATCCTTGAGGATGATTTTGATGTTGTAGAAATAATCGAGAACGAACCCACTCATGTCGATGGTGCCGTTGGTCGGCACATTGTAGGGGGGAAGCATCTTCTGGGCTGTCAATTCGGCGTTTTCAGTGGGGTTGATGGTGCCGAACAGCTGGGTATTGACGTGCTGATATTCCTCACCCGCATCCGGGTCGGGGCTTTTTAGCGCTTGATTATAGTCGCCCTGGTAGATGTGGGCATAGAGTGTCTCGCCATCTGGTCACAGGGGCCAGTATGTGCCGCCCGTGAGGCCTTCAAATTTCTGTCCCTCCGGCAGGTTGCTGGAGGGTGCAGGTATCCGAATATATTGTCGAAAGAGCGGTTCTCGAACATGATCACGACGACATGTTCAAGTGCACTGACATCTTTCAATGGCCGCTCATAGGCTGTTTTTTAGTCGATGAGCGCCCCTGAGGGCGGGCCATGGACGTGGGTTCATTGGACATGACGCGCATCCTTCCCGAAATGGGTGTGCCATGGTGTGGCGGAATCATCATTTCTGGTCTCGATGCCGGCCGAATGACGCCAGCTGAAACGTGTTCCAGTGACGTTATTACTTTTGAGCGGCAGAAAAGCGCTCCGGGAACGACCTTTCCGCAGGGGCGCGCGGAAAGGTCTGTCGGCGGAGTCAGGAATGGACGGCGAGCTGCTCGCCGGTCGCCGCGCGGGCAGAAGCGCCGGCGCGTCCGGGATATTCTTTCGGCAGGATAAAGGGGAAGGGGCCCGGAGCCCGATCCACCTTCGCCACGTGGGTGACGACCCGGCCCTGATTGATGTGATGCACCAGGAATTCCGGTGCTTCCAGCACGAAGCAGGAGGCGGCGTCCGCATGCAGATCGAGGGCCACCTGATGCCCGACCGAGGGGGCGATCTGGCACAACGTGTTGCCGAACAATTGCTGGATGGAGCGGTGGACGTGGCCGCAGAGCACGCGCTGAATCTGCGGGTGGGCGGCCACCACGCGTTCCAGTCCCTCGGCGCCCTTGAACAGCCGCGCGGCATCCATGTGGCCGATGCCAGTGTCGAAGGGCGGGTGGTGCAGCATCACCAGGGTCGGGTCATGGCGATCCGTTGCGAGGGTGGCGTCGAGCCAGGCGAGGGTTTCGGGCGGCAGCTCCCCATGGCTGGCGCCGGCCACCACGCTGTCTAGGCCGATAATGCGCATGGGGCCGCACCACACGGCATAGTTCAGCGGGCCTCTCGCAGGCAGGTAATCGCCGCTCGCGAAGGCGCGACGGAAGGGCTCGCGCAGATCATGGTTGCCGGGCACGGCATAGGCGGGAAAGGGCAGCCGCGAGAACAGCTCGGCGGCGATGGCATATTCCTCTTCCAGCCCGCAATCGGTGACATCGCCGGTCACGAGCACGCAATCAGGCTGGGGATCGAGCCGCAGCAACGCGTGAATGGCGTGTTCCGCGAACAGGTTGGTCTCGGAGACCCCGTAAGCCAGCTGACCCCGGGGGCGGATGTGCAGGTCGGAAATCTGGGCGATGAGCATAGCTCAGGCGTCTTTCTCAAATTCGATAATAGCTTGGGGGTCGGCGTCGAAGGCAACGATTTGGCCGGGGGCGAAATGCAGGCTGGAGGCCAGATCCAGCTGCAGCTGGCGGCCAGGGGCCACCTCGGCCACCAGCCGCTGGGTGGCGCCGAAGAAGGTGGTCGCGATCACCCGGGCGCGAATGGCGCCGGGGCCGGCGGTGAGGCGCGCGACCTCGGGCCGGAAGCAGACCACGGCCGAGCGATCGCCGCCGCCGACCCTCAGTCGAGCCTGGGTGTGCTCGGCATCCACCGCAAGGATGCCGTCGCTGACGCGGCCCTCAAGCCGGTTCATGGTGCCGACGAAATCAGCCACGAAATCATTGGCAGGGCGATGATAAATGGCTTTTGGCGCGCCGATTTGCTCGATCCGCCCGCGCTGCATCACGGCGATGCGATCGCCAATGGCCATCGCTTCCGCCTGATCGTGGGTGACATAGACGGCGGTGATGCCGAACTCGCGCAGCAGCAGGCCGATTTCCACCCGCAGCCGTTCGCGCAGCACCGCATCGAGCGCCGCGAGGGGCTCATCCAGGAGCAGCACGCGGGGCTTGATAGCGAGCGCGCGCGCGAGCGCGGTGCGCTGGCGTTGGCCGCCGCTAACCGTGGTGATGCGACGATCGGCATAGTCCTCAAGCCCCACCAAAGCAAGAAGGCGCTTGGTTTCACTTTCCCGTTGCTTGCGGCGGATGCCCTTTACCTTCAGCCCATAACCCACATTCTCGGCCACGGTCATGTTGGGAAACAGGGCGTAAGACTGGAACACCATGCCCACATTGCGCTTCTCGATGGGCAGGGCGCTGACATCCTCGCCATCGAAGCGGATCATGTTCGGGCCATCGGGCTGCTCCAGCCCGGCGATTAGGCGCAGCAGCGTGGTCTTGCCGCAGCCGGAGGGGCCGAGCAGAACCAGGATCTCACCCGAGGCGATCTCCAGATGGGTCGGCTGAAGCACGGTATGGCCGTGGAAGGTCTTGGTGAGGGCGTTGGTGGTGATGGCCGACCCGCAGCGGGTGAAGGCCTCGGCGCGGGCATTCATGATTTCGTCCTTTTCTCGGTGAGGTCCGCCGCCAGCTGCAGGCCGATGAGCAGCGGAATGACCATGATAAGGAAGACCAGCGTGTAGGCGGAGGCTACTTCCAGGCGCATGGAGGCATAGGCATCGGCGAGGCCCACGGGCAGCGTCTTCGTCATCGGCGTGTGCAGCATCCAGGTCAGGTTGAATTCGCCGATGGAGAGAGTGACGACCGTGAGCGCGCCGGCCACGATGCCCGGCCGCACATTGGGCAGGATCACATCGAAGAAGCGCAGCCAGGCCGGCGAACCGAGGCTCGCCGCGCCCTCATCCAGCGTCCGCCAGTCTATGGTTTCCAGGATGGCGATCACCGCTCGCATCATGAACGGCAGGGTGAACAGCACATGGCCCACCACCACGAACAACGTGGATTGGCGGAAGGCACCGAAGCCGCCATAGGCCAGGATCAGCGCCAGCGCCAGCGCCAGCCCCGGAATGGCCACCGGCAGCGTCACCAGTTCCTCGACGATGCGGGCGAAGCGACCGCCCCGGCGCACCAGGGCATAGGCTCCCGGCACGCCGATCAGCAGCGTCAGCGCCAAGGTCATGAGCGCGACGATCAGGCTGCGCCACACCGTGTCCGAATACAAACTCCAGACCTGGCGCACCCAATCCAGCGTGAAGCCGGCGGAGATGCCGCGCGCATAATTCACGCTCAGCCCCGCATAGACGGAGAGCAGAACCGGCACCACCAGGAACAGGGCGATGAGGGCGGTGATGGCAAAGCCGGCGAGGGTGGTCCAGCGCAACCCCATGTCAGCCTCCCTTGGTGTCGCGCATGGCGCGGCTGCGGGCCAAGGCGAGCGCGGCCCAGGTGATGGCGCCGAGCGCGATGGAGATGGAGGCCGCCATGCCCGCATTGGTGGCCAGGGTGAATTCCGTGTAGATCAGCATGGGCACCACATCGATGGATGTGGCGAGCGTGAAGGCGGTGCCGAAGGCGCCCATGGCGGTGGCAAAGCAGAGCGCGCCGCCCGTGTACATGGCCGGAAACAAAGCGGGCAGCACCACATCACGCTGAATGGCGAGCGGCCCCGCGCCCAGGGACCGGGCGGCTTCCACCAGCGAGGGGTCGAGCTTTTCGGCCGCAGCTAACAGCGTCAGCAGCACACGCGGCACCGAGAAGTAGACATAGCCCAGGAACAGGCCGAACAAAGAATAAGCGAAGATGGCGCGGGTGCCGAAGGCCGCCATGCTGAGACTGTTCACGAGGCCCAGCCGGCCGCCGAACAGGATGATCATGAAGCCCACCACCACGCCGGGAAAGGCCAGCGGAAAGGTCATGAGCGAGAGCAGCAGGCCGCGCCCGGGGAACTTCCGGTGGGCCAGGGTCTGCGCCGCGATGGTGGCAAGCGCGAGGGTGGCGAGGGTGGTGACGATGGACAGCGCCAGGGTCACCAGAAGGCTGTTGCGATAGCGCGCCTCGGTGAGAATGGCGAAGAAGCCGGCAAAGCCGCTTGGTCCCGTGCCGGCCTCCACGGTCAGCCGTGCCAGGGGGAGAATGAGGAAGGCCAAAGTGAAGATGGCCGCGGGCAGGATGAGCAGGACATCGAAGGATCTGCTGCGCACCGATAGCTCCTGCGTTTGGGGGGAAGGGGCCTGCGGGGTGGTTCATCACCCCGCAGGCGGATGCACCTGGGGCTCAGCGCACTTCGTTGAGGTAGCGCTTGGAGAAATCGGCCTGCGCGGCCTGCGCGGCGGCCCAGTCCACGGCCTTGGCGCGCTCATACTCGCTCGCCGGCAGGAACTTCTCGGCGATCTGCTCCGGCATCGCCACCGGCAGAGCCGGGCGCAGATACGCGGTGCTCCAGAACAGCTGCCCTTCGTCGGAAAGCAGATAATCCAGCACCTTCTTCGCGTTTTCCGCGTGCGGCGCGCCCTTCACCAGGGTCATCACATAAGGAAAGGAGACGGAGCCCTCGCACGGCAGCACGAACGCGAACTTGCCCTTTTCTGTATATTTGGCCCGATAGGCGTTGAAGTCGTAATCCAGCAGGATCGGGATCTCGCCGGAGACCACGCGGGCATAAGAAGTCTGCTTGGTGGTGATCGCATCATTGGCCGAGAGGGCCTTGAGATACTCCACCGCCGGCGTGAAGTTCTCGAAGCTGCCGCCGAGCGCGGTGTTGATGGCCACGGCGGAGACATAGCCCACGGCTGCGGAAGTGGGGTCCAGATAGCCCACGAGGCCGCGATATTCCGGCTTCTTCAGGTCCGCCCAGCAGGCGGGCACCGGGGCGCCGTTCAGCGCGTCCACATTCACGAAGAAGCCGAGCGTGCCCTGATGGACCGCCCACCAACGCCCCTCGGGATCCTTCAGGCCGGCGGGGATCTCGGCGAAGCGCGCCGGCTTCCAGGCCTCCACCAAATCCTGCTTGGCGGCGGAAATGCCGGCATTGATGCCCAGATAGGCGATATCGGCCACCGGGCTCTGCCGTTCCGCGATGATCTGGGCGACGGCCTGGCCGGAATTCTTGTTGTCGCCGGGAATCTCGATGCCGAGCTTGGCATGGATCTTCTTCAGCATCTCACCCCAATTGGCCCATTCCGGCGGGCAATTGTAGCAGATGGCATCGGCCGCGCGCGCCTGGGGCACGGTGGCGGACATGAGCCCGATGGCGGCGGCAAAGCCGAGGGCTAGGAGTTTAGCTTTCATGGGGAAATCTTTCTGGCTGACGGGCGGGGGGAGGAGGAGGGAACGGCATGGGAGCGCGGGGGAGCGATGGTCTCCCCCGGTAGCATCACCACGTCGGGCTGGAGCTGCTGGGGCGGCTTGTGGCCGGCGGCCATGTCGAGCAGCAGCGCCGCGGCCATCACCCCCATGGCCTGCGAGGGCTGCATGATGGTGGACAGGCGCGGCGCGATGTGGCGGGCAAAATCGATCCCATCGAACCCCACCACGGAAATATCCTCCGGCACCGAAAGGCCGGCGCGGCGGAGCGAGCCGATGACGGTGACCGCCAACAGGTCGTTGGAGGCGATGATGGCGGTGGGGCGGACGGTCGCGACCACGTCGGTCAGGTCGATATCCTTGGCCGCATCGATGAAATCCACCTCGATCGGTGGCAGGGGCGTGAGCCCCGCAAGGTTCAGTGCGTCGCGATATCCCTCATAGCGACGGGCTGAGCGGTCGGATGAGAAGAAGTTGCCGCCCACGAACACGATGCGCCGGTGACCCATGACGATCAGCTCATCGGTCATGCGATGCACGGCGCCGCGATTATCCACGCAGACGGCGGCGATGCCCTTGGGCGTGCCTTCATTATAGATGGTGACCACCGGCAGCCCGGCGCTGCTGGCGCGCCGCAGCGCCACGCTGGTGACGGGGTCGCACACCGTCATCACCATGCCGATGGGCCTCTCGCCGATCAGCGCGGCGACCACCGCCTCTTCCTGGGCGGGGTCGTACTTGGACTGGCCCAGGATGGTGGAGAGCCCATGGGCGCGCGCGCGGCGCTCGATGCCATCCACGGCTGCGGCGAACACCGGATTGGTGAGGCTGGGAATGAGGATGCTGATGATGGGCCGGGTTTCCGGAAACGCCCGGGCAATAGGAAAACCAAGTTCCAGAGCCGCCCGCACCACGCGGCCGCGCATATCCTCGCTGACTGGCCCGTTGCCAGTGATGACCCTGCTGACGGTGGCGGCGGAGCATCCCGCGCGCGCCGCCACATTGCGAACTGTGACATCCGACGAGTTCATTGCCCTGACCCCGCCTTTCCTTGCAGGACCGCGGCACGCGGCCCCCTAAGGCGCTGATCTAGCAAACGACTCTATTGTCCCGATGACAGTGTTTCAGTCCGTTTCAGCGATGGTGTGGTGAAATAATAATATGTCATGTCCGCGTCGCGGTTGTGAAATCGTGCGGCATCGCAGCGCGCAAATGAAAATACTGTCGAGATAACCGCGCGGTTCGCGTGATTTTCGGCCCCATGCGCAAGCTTATGCGGTCACGCCAAAGGGTGCGGCGGATGTCGAGTCTGTGCGCCATCTGGATCTGTGGGGCACAGTGGAGCGCGGCTAGAGATCTACCACCAGGCGCGGGCCGGCGGAAAGGGGGATGTAGGCGGGCCGCGTGTGTTCGCGCTCGGCCGGTTTCAGCGCGCGGTCACGGTGGATGGGCTCGCCCTCGGTCCACGTCACCCGGCACAGGCCGCAGCAGCAGGAATGGGGCACATCGATGCCGCTCCCGGTCAGTGCCTCAAGCATGCGGGCCCCCGCCAGCACCCATGCGTTGGGCTGGGCGTCGGGCGGCATTTTCGGCGGTGGCGCGCAGAAGCGCCCAAGGTGTACCCGCGCGCAGGCCCAGCCCGCAGTGGCGTTTGCGAAGGCCTCGAGCATCGGCTCGGGTCCGCGGCAGGCGGCGTCCCCGTCATGGGCGGCCAGTCGCCTCGCCATGTCGTGGCGCTACGTCGTGGCGCTACGTCGGGCGCGCGGCACGCTGGCGGTGTCGCGCATGGTGGCAGGGCCTGCCGAGATCAACCCGTTGAGGGCCGCACCGAGCGGGGGCGCGCCGCGTGCCATGATGTGCAGGTGAAAATCACTGCGGGCCGCCCGCCGCAGGGCCGCGCAGGCGGAGAGGAATGGGGAGACGCCGATGCCGCCAGCGGTGAAGAGCTGTGGCGCGGGGCCAAGCGGAGCGGCGCCCCGGGGAGACCCACGCCGACTTCGTCCCCACCTGCAGGTGATCGTAAAGCCGCCGCGCTCGGCGGCCTCGCGCTTCACGGCGATCTCGTAGCGGTCGCCAAAGACGGGATCGTTCAGGGTCAATAGGTGCGCGTTATCCCGTTGTGCAGATAGAGGTCGATGTGGGCGCCGGTCTGGTGGAATCGGGAGGGGCCGGTGATCCGGATCCTGCAGCACCAGATGCACCATATCGCACTCGGTGCCGCGTGCGGTGATGGCGGCGCGAATGCGGCGGGGGCGGCATCAGAGACTCCTCACCACATCGCCCATGCGCACCACGCCTCCTTCCAGAATGTGGCAATTGACGTCCACGCGATTGATGGGCGGGTCGAAAATCGCCTTGCCGGTCATCTCTTCGATATGGCGGCAGGGAATGGAAAGGCGGGTCGCCTCCGGCCATGTTTCCCCGAGCAGGCAGCGGCGGCCCACCAGATGGTTGAGCAGCACGCCCTCCACCCTCACATTGCGCCGGTGCTCCTTGGAGCCCGGGATGATGCCGGCGTCGCGCTGCAGCGCTTCCAGCGTCTCGATCTCGAGCAGGCTGGTCCGGCGGCCGTACTCGGCTGGGTCGGAATAGAAGGCTTCCTCGCGGCCGATCGTGTCGCGGTCGCCTTCTATGCCCCGTCCCGCCACCAGGGTGATTTCCGGCATGGCGCGCATGGGCAGGAAGGCCCTCGGCGTGATGTGCGGAAGGCGCACCAGGCCATGAAAGGCGATGGAGGCTGCTCCTGCTGCGCGCGGATCCATCGGGCTCAGGCGCGTGTCGAGGGGCGCGTCGGCGGTCATGTGCAGGGTCGCTCCCAAGGGCGCACCATGTGTCTCCAAATGAGCGGGAGGGCGCAGCACCGTCTCCCGCGCCCTGTGTGGGGCAAAGCGTGGTCATCACCGCTCCCGGAGGCGGGAGCGGTCTTCGGGCGGCCCGCGCGCAGGCGTCGGGGCAGGGCCGCGATGCAGCCGATCTTCACCTTGATGGCGGGGTCGGCGAGGCAGATTTCCAGGCCGGCCCTCGCCGGCGCCTCATCCGCCGGCACCCAGGCATCCCGCACCGTGTTGAAGGCCGCCAAATCGGCGATGGCCGGCAGCCAGACGGTGGCAGTCAGGATCCGGCTTTTGTCGGTGCCGGCCTCAGCCTGGATGGCGTCGATCCTCGCCAGAACCTGCCGTGCCCTGGTCCTCCACCGGGTTGGACCGACCATCCGGCACCTGGCCCGACAGGTGGACGAGCCCCACCATGGACGGTAGCGGCCGAAAGGCGTGGGCCGGGGGCGGTGCGGCGGATCATGATGCGACCTTCAGGGTGGGGAGAATGGCGGGCTTGTTCAATGCCAGGGCGATGGTGGCGTCCAGCATGTCGAGCCGCTCCTGGCCCCGGAAACCTTCATCGCGAAAGAAGTAGGATGGTGCGCAGAACACACCGTGCGACACGGTGTTGTCCCTATTCTTGTCGTATTTTCCAGGATCGCGTCTCCATCCATCCCCAGGGCTGCGGCGGTGGCGATGAGGGGGGCGGTGTTCTCGATATCGCGCCCTTCCACCCACAACGCCGTCATGATGACGTGGATGACGGGCTCCCCATCAAGGCTGAGCTGGATGGCGGCGATGGCGAAGCACGCCGGGATCTCCGCCGACGGCCTCATGTCTTTGGCCTGGAGGGTTGATGGGCCTGCTGAGAATGCCGCGGAAGCGGCGCATCCCCAGGAAGCGATAGTGGCGCCGCTCCTTCGATCGCAACGGCAGCTTGATGCCCCCGGTGCGGGCATAGACCGAGCCGATATCGACCGGGTAATCATCAACGGGAGGGCCGTAGCGCTCGCCCATGGCTTTCACGGGCGGATTGCCGAAATAGGCCCAGTCGGAGTTCGTGCAGAAAAAGCAGTCGATGGCTTCTGTTTTGGTGTCGCTCATGGCGGCCCTCTCCCGATGCAGCAGCGTTTGTTGAATTGCGGGGGCCAGCGCAGCAGCCGGCGGTACACTCGCTCGGCCAGCGCGACGAGGGCGATGCCCGCGAACGCCAGCACCGTGATGGCGGCGAGCATTTCGTTGGCGTTCAGCTTGGAGAGGGCGAAGACGATCAGGTAGCCCGTGCCCGTGGTGGTGCCGACGAACCCGGCGATGACCATCGCCGCCAGCGAGAAGGAGATGGCATTGGGCAGGGCCGCGAAGGTCCAGGCGAGCGCGGTCGGCACCCGCACCTTCTACAAGATCTGCCGCGGCGAGGCGCCCAGGGATTGGCAGAATTGCAGAGGGTGTCGCTCCCTCGGCGATGGGTTATTCAATGTATTGAATAGGCTTATGAAGAAGAGCACGAACACAGGCCGTGGCGACCTTCGCCAGCAGGCCCAGGCCGAACACCATGGTGCTGAGGGGCTCCATGGTGATGCGCGCCGCCGTCACCCGGCAAGGCGCAGGCCGAGGCCCACATTCCGCTCCACCGTGTGCCGGGCAGCACGGTGTCCCTCTGGAACAGTTGGCTGAGGTGCTTCGATACCTTGTGGGCGCACAATGGCGCCATCCACGGTGATCTCGCTGGTCAAGACCGTCTGGAAGCCCACAATCATCTTGAGCAGGGTGTTCTTGCCGCACGCGCCCGGGCCCACCATGCAGACGAATTCACCCTGCTCAATAGTAAGGGAGACATTGCCGATGGCCGTGTGGCCTTGGAGCTATGGGTTTTGCTGGCCGCTTCGATCCGGATCATGGCTGGCCTCATGCTTTTCCGCGTGCCTTGAGCGCGAAGGAATTGTCCACGATGTCCTCGAACTTGGCCTTGGCGGCGGGCTCAGCGGTGGAATACATGCGTCCGTCGCGCCCATCACGCTGATAAGGTCGGCATAGGCCTTGGGTGTGTAGAGATTGTCGAAGTTTCAGGTCGCCTTGAACTTTTTGGCGGCGCTCACCAAGGCCGGAAGCGGTGTCGAGGGCTGGAAGTCCGCCTTCGTCAGCTCGGCGATCTCTTCCAGGGAGACGTGCTTGATGAAGTCGGTGCCCTTCACTAGGCCATCCACCAGCATCTGCAACTCGGCCCGCTTGGCGTTCAGGTTCTCCTTCAACACATCGACGCCAATGCCGGGCAGGGCGCCCTTGAAGGCGGAATTCCAGTCATCGTCATCATAAGAGGCGAAAAATGGGCGCGCCCCGGCCCTCGCTCTCGGTAGCCCTGAGTATAGAAAAATAGGCGATGCAATCATTCCGCCGAGCCCGCCTTCACCGCGCCGAGCATGGTGGTGCAATCGCCCGGGGGCCGGCACTCCACCTTGCCCTCAAGGCCTGCGGCCTCGGTGATGGCGACACCCAGAAGCCAGGTGAGCGACTGGGATCGGGTGACACCCATCTTGCGGCCGGCGAGGTCCTTCATGCTGCGCACCACTGCCTCATAGGCGGCCTTGCTGGCCACGATATTGGCAAGCGCAGGGCCGACATTCGGGCGAGTAGACCAGAAAGGAGGCCTTGCCCGCCATGGTGAGAGCATGTTCGAGAGAAGTGGATGCCGGCTCGCGTGAAGAAAGCGCGTCAAGACAATAAGCTAGAGCATTTGACGTGAGCTAATGCGAACGGAAAGGCTCTAGCGCCACGGAATCGCTGGATCTGGTGCCGGCCGCGAAGATCTGGTCGGCAGCCAGCATCTGCTTGCTGCGCGGCCCCTCTGGGAGTTCAAGCGCTCCACATTCCGCTCGGCATAGGCGAAATAGCCCTTCTTCAGAGCGGCAGAGATGGGTCAACTGGAGACAAAAGGAAAGCGCCGTAGCGGCCTGCTGTTGGTGCACCTTCGGCGCCGCATCACCTCTTGAGCAGCGATTGGGAGCCTAGTTTGGTGTCGTGTCGCCAAAGTGCGGTTGACAATGTGTCCGAAGCTCCGTCAGCCCGCGCGGTGTGCGCTCAAACCCGCAGAAATCCGCCTACGTTCACCGACGCATACTCCCCAAATTCTTTCCCGGGAACACAAAAGTCTCGCTGTGCGCGGGGCTAAGCCTTCGAAAAGAATGGCGCTCCCAAGGGGACTCGAACCCCTGTTTTCGCCGTGAGAGGGCGACGTCCTAGACCGCTAGACGATGGGAGCGTCGCGGGAAGGCCGTCTCTATAGCCGCCTTCCCGGAGGGCCGCAAGCCTTGCCTCGCGGTGGTGGGGAATTTTCCACAGGGTGGGGTCAGGCGATCGGTGGGCGGTGGCCGAAGATGGCGCTGCCGACGCGCACATGGGTCGCGCCCTGGCGGATGGCGGCGGGAAAATCGCCGCTCATGCCCATGGAGAGGCCCTTCAGCCCGTTGCGGGCCGCGATCTCCGCCAGAAGGGCGAAATGCGGATCGGGCACCGCATCGGCCGGGGGAATGCACATGAGGCCGGCGAGGGTGAGCCCGTGTACGTCCCGGCACTCGGAGATGAAGGCGTCTGCGGCTTCGGGCAGAACACCCGCCTTTTGCGGCTCGGCACCGGTGTTCACCTGGACGAACAGCTCAAGGGCCTTGCCGGTGCGCGCCTGCTCGGCGGCGATCGCGGCAGCGATCTTGGGGCGGTCCACCGTGTGGATGGCGTCGAACAGGGCCACAGCCTCCCGCGCCTTGTTGGATTGCAGGGGGCCGATGAGGTGGAGGCGCGCATCGGGGAAAGCCTCGCGCAGCGCCGGCCACTTGCCCTGCGCTTCCTGCACGCGGTTCTCGCCGAACACCCTTTGCCCGGCCTCAAGGACCGGGCGAACGGCCTCGGCGGGAAAGGTCTTGGACACCGCGACCAGGGTCACGTCCTCCGCGCGCCGGTCGAATTCGCGGCAGGCCTTGGCGATGGCGGCGCGCACCTCCGCAAGATGGTGGGTGGCTTCGGTCATCACGCAATCTCCGGAGGGTCGAGGCGGCGCACGGCGCGCAGCACCGCGCCGCCGGCGGCGATGCGCGCCAATGCGGGGGCGAGGGGCTCGCGCGCCACCATCATGTGGAAGGCATTGGCATGCAGCAGCAGGTCGCTCGTCTCCACCATGGCCACATGGCCAGGCCAGAACAGAAGGTCGCCACGCTGAAGCGGAGCGTCGAGCGCAACGGGGCGGCCGAGCGCTTTTTCCTGCATGTCGCTGTCGCGCGGGGCCTGAATGCCGCAGGCGGAAAGGGCGGTCTGCACCAGCCCGGAGCAGTCGAGCCCCAGCGCCGAGCGTCCGCCCCACAGATAGGGCACGCCGAGAAAGCGGGTGGCCACCTCCACGAAATCCGTCTCCCGCGCGGCGAGGGGCGCGAGATGGCGCATGAAGATGAAGCCGTCGCGGGTGGCGGCGAAAGCGCCCTTTTCCTCGCGCACCACCACTTCGCTGCCGAAGCAGAGCGCGCCGCGGGGCGGCATCTTGATGTCGGGGCCGGGGAACAGGAAGGTGCGCGGCGCCGCCACCTTGTGGGTGGGCGCCGCGGCCGGAGGGCGCAGGGCATCCGAGGGCACGTAGCCCACATAGCCGTCACGCGCGAGCTGGACGAAGGCCCAGCCTTCGCCGTCATCGGCATAGACGGTGAGGCGCTCGCCATGGAGCGCCTCGGTGTCGAGGGGGGCATCGCCCGAGGGGCGGCGGCGCACGGGGGCCACCGACTCCGCCACCTCGCGCTCGGCGCCCTCCACATAGCGGGGGGCGTCGATGAGGCCCTTCAGATGGGCGGCGGCGAGATCCTCGCGCGCGGGCGTCAGGCGCGGGTCAAAGCCTTGGGGCAGGGCCATGGCGTCAGCCGTAGCGGGCGGCGAGCAGCGCGTCGAGGGCGCGGATGGTCTGCGCCTCGCCACCCTCCGGGCGGCCGGGGCGGGTGGACGGGTTCCAGGCGAACAGGTCGAGATGCAGCCAGGTCTTGGCCGCGCTCACGAACTTGTCCAGGAACAGGGCGGCCGTGATCGCCCCGGCGAAGGGCCCGGAGGAGACGTTGTTGGTGTCCGCCACCTTTGAGTCGAGCATGCCCGCATAGGGCCGCCACAAGGGCAGGCGCCACAGCGGATCCGATTCGGCGGTGGCGGCCGCGGCCAGTTCGGTGGCGAAGGTGTCGTCGTCGGTGAAGGCGGCCGGCAACTGCGGGCCCAGGGCCACGCGGGCGGCGCCGGTGAGGGTGGCGAAATCGATCAGCACATCTGGGGCTTCTTCGTCCGCCAGCGCCAAGGCGTCGGCCAGCACCAGCCGGCCTTCGGCATCGGTATTGCCGATCTCCACCGAAAGGCCCTTGCGGCTGGGGAAGATGTCGCCGGGGCGGAAGGCGTTGCCGGCAACGGAATTCTCCACCGCCGGAATGAGCACCTTCAGCCGCACCTTGGCGCCGCGCGCCAGCAGCAGATGGGCAAGGCCCAGCGCATTGGCGGCGCCGCCCATGTCCTTCTTCATCAGCAGCATGGCGGCGGAGGGCTTCAGGTCCAGCCCGCCGGTGTCGAAGCACACGCCCTTGCCCACCAGCGTCACCTTGGGCGCATCGGGGTCGCCGGCGGTGATCTCGATGAGGCGGGGCGCCCGCGCGGCGGCACGGCCCACGGCATGGACCAGGGGGAAATTTTCCTGCAGCAGGGCTTCGCCGACGATGGAGCGGAACTGCGCCCCATGGCGGGCGGCCAGCGCGCGGGCGGCGTCCTCCAGCTCGGCCGGGCCGAGATCGTTGGCGGGGGTGTTCACCAGATCACGGGTGAGGGTAATGGCCTCTACCTTGCGCGTGAGGTCGGCCTCGTCCACGCCCTCGGGCAGAGCGAGGCGCACGGCGCGCGCGGGCGCCTTGCGGTAGCGCGTGAAACGGTAGGTGCCGAGTGCGAAGGCGAGGGCGGCCAGCGCGCGGTCGCCGGGCTCTCCCTCCAGGTGCCAGATGCCGGGGGGCAGAAGGGTGGCCAGCGCGCCGCAGGCAAAGGCATCGGCCTTCTCCGGCGCGGCCATGCCGAAGAGGGCGCCGGCCAGCAGGCCGCTGGCGCCGGGCACGGGCAAAAGCTTGCCCGCCTCGGCCTTGAAGCCGGCGGAAGCGGCGAAGGCGCGCACGGCGGCGGGCAGGGGGCTGGCTTCGGAAGCGGGATCGAGGTCGGTGGCGCGCACGCACCACACCGGCAGGCTCTGTTCGGAAGAGGGGGCGAAGCAATCGAGCATGTTGAACTCCTCCCTTCAGGAGGTAGCACGCCCGGCCGCAATCCTAGAAGAGCGATCCGCAGCCGCCGAGCGCAGGTCTGGACTGCGGCGGGCGTCGGACAGCAGCTCCAGTGCGGCTCAGGTCAGCGCCATCAGGCTCGAATAGGGGTGCAACAGCAGGCCGGCCCCCGCCAGGGCGACGCCATAGGGCAGGGTTTCGCCGGTGCGGGCGATGAGAGCCGCCGGGCGGGACAGGGGCGCCGACAGCCGACGGGCGCGCGCGCCCCAGGTGACGGCCAGGGTGAGCGCCGCGCCGATCAGGCCGCAGACGATGAGGAACAGCGGCACCTGGGCCGGATCAAGCCACAGGGCCAGGGCACCCGCGAGCTTGGCATCGCCGGCGCCGATGATGTCCTGGGCGAACAGGCTGAAGCCGGCAGCCGTCACCGCCCCAGCCACCATCAGCCGCAGCGAGAGATCGGCGAGCGGAGAGAGAAAGGCCACCGCCGCGAACGCGGCCGCCAGGGTCACCACCACGGCATTGGGAATGATGCGCCGGGACAGGTCGGTGCCGATGGCCAGGCACAGCAGGGCCGGGTAGAGGCCCAGCAGCAGCAGGTTCAACAGGTGCATCCGGTCCATGGCCATCCTCCGGCTTTTCTTTCCCGGCGGGGCCCGTCGGCGGGGTCCGTCGGCA
This sequence comes from Xanthobacter sp. NM-59, assembly GCF_021401125.1. Taxonomy (GTDB): domain Bacteria; phylum Pseudomonadota; class Alphaproteobacteria; order Rhizobiales; family Xanthobacteraceae; genus Xanthobacter. The sequence goes on along the minus strand of NZ_JACBFQ010000002.1, from coordinate 404,620 downwards.
TCTTGGGCGCGGTGTCGCGCGTCAGTTGCCCGCGATCGCGGCGGTGGTCTTCAGGCGCGAGAAGGTGGTGGCGATCTGCGCCAGCACCGTGATGATGGCAATGGACAGCCCGGCGGCGATGAGGCCGTATTCCAGGGCCGTGGAGCCATGCTCCTCGTGGATGAAGCGGGACATCAAGAGCTTCATGGGCGCTTTCCGAAACGGTCCCGGGTCACAGGCGATCCCGGTGGCGGACAGGTCGCGGCCCGTGGGCCGCAGGGGGAAAGCTAGGCGGCCCCCCTTGAGGGGAGGTAAAGGCGGTCTACTAAAATACCTCTCATCGCGTCTGGCTGGGGAGACGGTTAATGCTCTCTCGCCAGGGAAGGGGGGCTTTCAGATGCGCACCTGCGCGGCGAGGAAGTCCACGAAGGCGCGGATGCGGGCGGAAAGCGGCCCGGAACCACCCACATAGACGGCGTGCACATCGATGGCGTCGCCGGGATTGAGATGCTCCAGCACCGGCACCAGCCGGCCGGCCGCCACATCCGCCCGCACCTGGAACTCGGCCAGCCGGGCGAGGCCCAGGCCGGCCAATGCCAGCGTGTGCATGGCCTCGCCATCGCTCACCTGCGCATTGCCACGCGGGGGCACCGAAACGATGCCGCCCTTGCCGTCCAGGAACGGCCAGCCTTCGACGATGCGGGTGAAGGTGAAGCCCAGCATGTTGTGGCGGGCGAGGTCCTCGGGTGTTCGTGGCGTGCCGGCCCGCTCGATATAAGCGGGGGACGCCACCACCATGGCGCCGCCTTTGGCGATCTTGCGGGCAACAAGCCGCGAATCACGCATGGGGCCGACACGGATCGCCACATCCGCGCGCTCCTCCAGCAGGTCCACCACCCGGTCGGTAACGGTCACCTCGATGCTCATTTGCGGATGGATGGCGAGGAAGGCTGGCACCAGCGGCAGCAGGTGAACCATGGCGAAGTGCACGGACGCGTTCACCCGGAGCCGTCCGCGCGGGGCGGCGCCGGCAGCCGCTTCCTGCTCCGCGGTCGCGATCTCGTCCAGGATGCGGGCGCAGCGCTCGTAGAAGGCCGCCCCTTCTGGCGTGAGCTGGAGCTTGCGGGTGGTGCGCACCAGAAGCCGCACGCCCAACCGCCGCTCCAGACGCGCCACCAGCTTGCTCACCGCTGAGGGCGTGAGATTGGAGGCGCGGGCGGCGGCGGAAAAGCCGCCTTGCTCCACCACGCGGGTAAACACCTCCATCTCGGCGAACCGATTGGCGTCGCGGGGCGCCTCCATGGCCATTTGTGAACCCACGTCATGAATGTTGTGACCTGGCGCATGCTAGTTCACCAGCGGCCATGGGTCCATGTTGCGCTGCATCCGCTCCGGGTGAGCCGGGAGCCCCCCTGTTTCCAAAAGGCGTGCACCATGCCTGTCGCACTTTATGCGCTCGCGGCCGGAGCCTTCGGCATCGGCGTCACCGAATTCGTCATCATGGGCCTGCTGCTGCAGGTGAGCGCCGATCTCGGCGTGTCCATCTCCGCCGCCGGCCTGCTCATTTCCGGCTATGCGCTGGGAGTGGTGGTGGGTGCCCCGCTGCTGACCGCGCTCACCGCCCGCTGGCCGCGCAAGAAGGTGCTGCTCGGCCTCATGGCCGTGTTCACGGTGGGCAATCTCGCCTGTGCGCTGGCGCCCGATTATGGATGGCTGATGGCGGCGCGGGTGCTCACATCCTTCGCCCACGCCACCTTCTTCGGTGTCGGTTCGGTGGTGGCGACCGATCTCGTGCCCGCCAACAAGAAGGCCTCCGCCATTGCCATCATGTTTACCGGCCTCACGGTGGCGAACATTCTGGGCGTACCGTTCGGCACCTGGCTCGGCCAGCTGGCGGGGTGGCGTTCCACCTTCGTGGCGGTGACGGGGGTGGGCGTGGTGGCCTTCGCCATCATCGCGCTGCTGGTGCCGAAGGACCATGGCGCGCCCTCCACCACCCGCCTTGCGGATGATCTGAAGGTGCTGCGCCGGCCGGCTCTGCTCTATGGCCTTGCGACCACGGTGCTGAGCTGGGTGGGCGTGTTCGCGGCCTTCACCTATATCGCGCCCATGCTGACCCGCATCACCGGCTTCTCTGACGCGGCGGTGTCGCCCATCCTGCTGGTGTTCGGCGGCGGGCTGGTGGTGGGCAATCTGCTGGGCGGGCGCCTAGCGGACCGCCGGCTGGTGGCGACCGTCTATGGCAGCCTCATCGTGCTGGCTTTGGTGCTAATGGGGCTGACGCTCGCCCTCGACGACAAGCTGACAGCGGTGGTGGCGGTGGCGCTTCTAGGCGCGGCGGGCTTCGCCACGGTGGCGCCGCTGCAGATGTGGGTGCTGCAGAAGGCCAGGGGCGCGGGCCAGAGCCTGGCTTCCTCCTTCAACATCGCCGCCTTCAACCTGGGCAATGCTATCGGCGCGGCGCTGGGGGGCTGGGTGATCGATGGCGGACCGGGCCTGTGGGCGGTGCCGCTGGTGGCCGGTCTCGTGCCGATTGGCGCCATCCTTACGGCCTATCTTTCTGAGCGGCGCGGCAACACGGACGCAGCAGGCGAAGAGGCCGGCACCCTGGCATGCGCCGAGGAGGGTGCCTGAGCCCTCCCGCCCCGCGGGCCGTCATAAGCCGGGCGGGCGGAGCTCCGCCGCCATGGCCGGGTTCCCAGGTCAAGAGTATTTCAAGGAGATGATCCCATGAACATCGACCTTCAGGGCAAGCGCGCCATCGTCACCGGCTCCACGCTCGGCATCGGCTTCGCCATTGCCAAGGGGCTGGCGGCCGCGGGCGCCGAGGTGATCGTGAATGGCCGTAAGGCCGCGGCGGTGGACGCTGCCGTGAAGGCGCTGCAGGCCACGGGAACCGTAAGCGGTGTCGTGGCCGATCTCGGCACGGCCGAGGGCTGCACGGCGCTGGTGAAGGCCGTGCCGCACGCGGACATTCTGGTGAACAATGTGGGCATTTACGGCCCCGGCGACTTCTTCGAGACCGATGACGAGGTGTGGCAGACCTATTTCGATGTGAATGTCATGTCCGGCGTGCGTCTTTCGCGCGCCTATCTGCCGGCGATGGCCGCGCAGGGCTGGGGGCGCGTGGTGTTCCTCTCTTCGGAATCGGCTCTCAACATTCCCGCCGACATGATCCATTACGGCTTCTCCAAGACCGCCAATCTTGCGGTGGCGCGCGGACTTGCCAAGCGGATGGCAGGAACGGGGGTGACGGTGAATGCGGTGCTGCCCGGCCCCACGCTGAGCGAAGGGGTGGCGGAGATGCTGAAGGCGGATGCGGAGAAGGCGGGCATCAGCGTCGAGGCGGCAGCAGTGGCCTTCGTGAAGGCGCATCGCCCGAGCTCCATCATCCAGCGCGCGGCGACGCCGGAGGAGGTGGCGAACATGGTGGTCTACGCCTGTTCGAAGCAGGCCTCCGCCACCACTGGCGCCGCCTTGCGCGTGGATGGCGGCGTGGTGGACACCATCGCCTGAGCGGTTCGGAAGGGGGCACGCGGTTCGCCTCAAGGCGCCGGGTCAGGACACAGGAAAGACCGCTGCGGTGTAACCATGCAAAAGGGCTGCGGTCGGAGTGGGCCCTAAAATGAAACGGGGACCGGCGTGCCGGTCCCCGTGGCGTATTCCAGCTCGTGGCGGGATCAGATCTTCTGGTTGTACTCGCCCACTTCCGGGTGGGTGCGCAGCACGCCGTCGACCTCGGCGAACATTTCGCGCATGCGGGCTTCGGAGACGGGGCTTTCCACCACCACCACCAGTTCGGGCTTGTTGGAGGAGGCGCGCACCAGGCCCCAGGAGCCGTCCTCGCAGGTGACGCGCACGCCGTTCACCGTCACCAGATCGCGGATCTTCTGGCCGGTCACCAGGGCGCCCTTGGCGGCGAGGTCCTGATAGTGCCTCACCACGGCGTCGACGATGCCATACTTGGCCTCGTCCGCGCAGTGGGGCGACATGGTGGGGGAGGACCAGGTCTTGGGCAGGCCTTCGCGCAGCTCGGCAAGGCTCTTGCCCGGCGCGCGGTCCAGCATGTCGAGCACGGCGATGGCGGAGACGAGGCCATCGTCATAGCCGCGGCCCACCGGCTTGTTGAAGAAATAGTGGCCGCTCTTCTCGAAGCCGACCAGGGCGCCGGTCTCGTTCACCCGGCGCTTCATGTAAGAGTGACCGGTCTTCCAGTAATCGGCCTTCACGCCCAGCTTGATGAGCTCGGGATCGGTGGCGAACAGTCCGGTGGACTTCACGTCCACCACGAAAGTGGCGCCGTGATGCAGCTTGGCGAGGTCGCGGGCCAGCAGCACGCCCATCTTATCGGCGAAGATCTCCTCGCCCGTATTGTCCACCACGCCGCAGCGGTCACCGTCGCCGTCGAAGCCGAGCGCGAGGTCCGCTTTGTGCTCCAGCACGGCGTCGCGCATGGCATGGAGCATCTCCATGTCTTCCGGGTTTGGATTGTACTTCGGGAAGGAGTGGTCGAGCTCGCAGTCGAGCGGGATCACCTCGGCCCCGAGCGCCTCGATCACCTTGGGTGCGAAGGCGCCGGCCGTGCCGTTGCCGCAGGCCACCACCACCTTCAGCTTGCGCGAGAGCTTCGGCCGGTCGGTGAGGTCCTTGATGTAGGTGTCGGGGAAATTCTGCACGAAATGATAGGCGCCGCCGCCGCGGGCGTCGAACTTGGCGGCAAGAACGATCTCCTTGAGCCGCGTCATCTCGTCCGGCCCGAAGGTGAGGGGCCGGTTGACGCCCATCTTCACGCCCGTCCAGCCATTGTCGTTGTGGGAGGCGGTCACCATCGCCACCGCCGGCACGTCGAGAGCGAACTGGCCGAAATAGGCCATGGGCGAGAGGGCAAGGCCAATATCGTGCACCTTGATGCCCGCCGCCATCAGCCCGCTGACCAGCGCCAGCTTGATGGAGGAGGAATAGCTGCGGAAGTCGTGGCCGGTGACGATCTCCGGGCGCACACCCATTTCGTGCATCAGCGTGCCGAGGCCGAGGCCCAGCGCCTGCACGCCCATCAGGTTGATTTCCTTCTGGAACAGCCAGCGCGCGTCATATTCCCGGAAGCCGGTGGGCTTCACCATGGGCTCGGACTCGTAGGCGTAGGTGTTGGGCGTCAAGACGGGCTTGGGAACGGGAAACATGCGACGCTTCTCCACGCGGCTGATGGGGCCCCGATGGGCCGCCGGGTTGTACGGCCGTGTTTGCGGCGGCGAGATAGCACGAAAATTGTGACGGAAAGAGCCGCAAATCACGGCGGGGAAGGGGAGAGCCATCCGTCATCGCGGATTGGTAAATGGCGCTGCCGTGCTGATACACTTTTAGGTTTATTTTGGTGGAGGCGCACCCTAAACGTGCTGTTGTTGCCTATGCAACCATTGCGCGCGGATGCAAGGAGTCTCCATGTCGACGACAGCGAACAGTTTCAAGTTCTCCACGGTGCTGTGGATGATCGCCGGGCTGCTCATCCCCTTCTGGCCGATCTCTTTGCCCCTGTGCTGGTTTTTTGCCTACCGCTCCTATCGCAGCGGTGGTGCGCCGGGGGGCTCCCTTCAGGATTTGCATACGGCGGCGGAGCTGCACCGCTCCGGCGCCATTTCCGACACGGACTTCGAGAAGATCAAGGCGAAGACGCTGGGGAGCAATTGACGCCCCGTGGGGACTTGAGTGGCGGCCTCGTCCCTCCTGGGGCGAGGCCGCAACCGGTCAGGCGCGCAGGGTTGCGCCCGTCTTCTTGGTGACCTCGGCGACGATCTTCGCCGCCACGTCCTCGATCTCCTTATCGGTGAGCGTGCGCTCGCGCGGCTGAAGGGTCACTTCCACCGCCACCGACTTCTTCGCCTCGTCGATGCCCTTGCCCTCATAGAGGTCGAACACGCCGACGGAGGTGATGAGCTTCTTGTCCACCCCCTGGGCGACCTTGAGGATGTCCGCCGCCGACACCGTGCGCTCCACCAGGAAGGCGAAGTCGCGGGTCACAGGCTGGAAGGCGGAGAGGTCGATCTGCGGCTTCACCTTGGTGGGCTTGGCCTTGGGCTCTGGGATCTTGTCGAGCACGATCTCGAAGCCCACCACCGGCCCCTTCACATCGAGCGCCTCCAGCACGGCCGGATGGATCTCGCCGAAATGGGCCATGGCATTGGAGCCGAGCCGCAGGGAGCCCGAGCGGCCGGGGTGATACCAGGAGGGTGCATCGGCCGTGACCTGGAGGTTCGCCACCGGCGCGTTGCAGGCGGCAAGGGCCGCCAGCGCATCGGCCTTGGCGTCGAACACGTCCACCGCCCCGGCGGTGCCCGACCAGTGGCGGCCGGCTCCGAAGGGCTTGGCCGTGCCGCGCCGGATGCCGGAGGCACACTGGCTCTGGTCCGTCGGCTTGTCCCCGGCGAAGGTCTGGCCCACCTCGAACAGAGCGGTGTCGGCAAAGCCCCGGTCCGCATTGGCCTGGGCGGCGCGGATGAGGCCCGGCAGCAGGCTCGGCCGCATGTCCGACAGCTCGGCGGCGATGGGGTTCGACAGCGCGATGGCCGGCGCCCCGCCGCCGAACAGCTCGGCCTCCTTGTGGGAGACGAACGACCAGGTCACCGCCTCCACGAGCCCGCGCGCGGCGAGCCCCCGCCGGGCCTTGCGGCTGCGGCGCTGGAGGGGGGTGAGGATGGGTTTGCGCGCATCCTCGCCGCGCGGCAGCTCGGTGGCCGGGACGCGCTCCAGGCCCAGGATGCGCACCACTTCTTCCACGAGGTCCGCCTTGCCCTCGATGTCGCCGCGCCAGGAGGGCGGCACCACTTCGAGCACGGGCGCCGCGCCCGACAGGCCGAAGCCCAGGGCAGTGAGCACGTCGCGGATTTCCTGCTCGGACGCGTCGAGCCCGGTGAGGCGCTTCACTTCCGAAAGGGGGAAGGCGATGGTGCGGGTGGTGTCGGGAATGGCGCCCGCCAGTACCACCTCGGAGGGCTCGCCGCCGCAGATGTCGAGGATGAGGTGGGTGGCGAGATCCAGGCCCGGCAGCGTGAAGGCCGGGTCGATGCCGCGCTCGAAGCGGAAGCGGGCATCGGAATTGAGGCCCAGCTTGCGCCCCGTCTGGGCGATATTGATGGGCTCCCACAGGGCCGATTCCACCACCACGTCCACGGTGGCGTCGTCGCAGCCGGATTCCTCGCCGCCCATCACGCCGGCAAGGCTCTCCACGCCCTTGTCGTCGGCGATGACGCACATGGTGTCATCAAGGGTGTAGGTCTTGCCGTCGAGCGCGAGCAGGGTCTCGCCGGCCTTGGCCCGGCGCACCACCAGCTCGCCCGTCACCTTCTTCGCGTCGAAGACGTGGAGCGGGCGGTTGCGGTCGAACGTCATGAAATTGGTGATGTCCACCAGCGCGTTGATGGGGCGCAGGCCGATGGCGCGCAGCTTGTCCTGCATCCACTGGGGCGAGGGGCCGTTCTTCACGCCGCGAATGACGCGCAGGGCGAAGGCCGGGCACAGCGACGGCGTGTCGCCGAAATCGAGCCGCACGGAAACCGGGGAGGGGAACGCCCCTTCCACCGGCTTGATGCGCGGATTCATCAGCTCGCCGAGGCCCGCGGCGGCAAGGTCGCGCGCGACGCCGGACACGCCCAGGCAATCGGCGCGATTGGGGGTGACGGCGATTTCCACCACCGGGTCGTCGAGGCCGATCACTTCCGCGAAGGGCGCGCCCGCGGGGGCGTCGACCGGCAGCTCCATGATGCCGTCATGCTCTTCGGACAGGCCGAGTTCGCGGGCGGAGCAGAGCATGCCCCGGCTTTCCACGTCGCGGATCTTGCCGATCTTGAGCTGCATGCCATTGGTGGGAATGACGGTGCCCGGCGCCGCGAACACGGTTTTCAGCCCCGCGCGGGCATTGGGCGCGCCGCACACCACCTGGATGGGCTCGCCCGCGCCGATGGAGACCGAGCACACCTGCAGCTTGTCCGCATTGGGGTGCTTGGAGGCGGTGAGGATCTCGCCCACCACGAAGGCGGAAAGAGCCTTGGCCTTGTCCTCCACCCCTTCGACCTCCAGGCCGATGAGGGAGAGACGCTCGACGATCTCCTCGAAGGAGGCGTTGGGCTCCAGGTGCTCCTTGAGCCAGGAATAGCTGAATTTCATTGGTCCTGCCTCCTTCTCACGCGCTCAGGCCACCGGCGAGGGTGGGGAAATCGAGCGGGCGGAAGCCGTAATGGGAGAGCCAGCGCACGTCGGCTTCGAAGAAGGCGCGCAGGTCGCTCATGCCGTATTTCAGCATGGCGATGCGGTCGATGCCCATGCCCCAGGCAAAGCCCTGGTATTCGTCCGGGTCCAGCCCGCAATTCCTCAGAACATTGGGATGGACCATGCCGCAGCCCAGGATTTCCAGCCAGTCATTGCCCTCGCCGAAGCGGATCTCGCCGGGGCGGGAGCGGTCGCACTGGATGTCCACTTCCATGGACGGCTCGGTGAAGGGGAAGAAGGAGGGGCGGAAGCGCATCTTCACGCCTTCCACCTCGAAGAAAGCCTTGCAGAATTCTTCGAGGATCCACTTCAGGTGGCCGAGATGGGCGCCCTTGTCGATCACCAGCCCCTCGACCTGGTGGAACATGGGGGTGTGGGTCTGGTCCGAATCGCAGCGATAGGTGCGGCCCGGGCAGATGACGCGGATGGGCGGCTTCTTCGACAGCATGGTGCGCACCTGCACCGGCGAGGTGTGGGTCCGCAGCACCTTGCGGCCGCCGGTCTCGTCCGGCGGCAAAAAGAAGGTGTCGTGCATCTCACGGGCCGGATGGCCGGGCGGGAAGTTGAGTGCCGTGAAATTGTGGAAGTCGTCCTCGATGTCCGGACCTTCCGCCACCGAGAAGCCCATGTCGGCGAAGATGGCCACCAGCTCCTCGGTCACCTGGGCGATGGGGTGCACGCGGCCGGTCTCGGCCGGCGTCTCGCGCATGGGCAGGGTGACGTCCACCCGCTCGGTGGCGAGGCGCGCTTCCAGGGCGGCGCTTTTCAAGGCGTCCTTGCGGGTGGCGAGGAGGGTCTGCACCCGGTCGCGCAGGCCGTTGATGGCGGGGCCTTGCACCTTGCGTTCCTCGGGGCTCATGCCGCCGAGGGACTTCAGCAGCTCGGACACCTGCCCCTTCTTGCCGAGGGCGGAGATGCGCACCTGCTCCAGAGCGGCTTCATCCGCAGCGCCATTGATGGCGGCGGAGAGCTCCTGCTCCAGGGTGTCGAGGGTCGAGTTGACGGGGTCGGACATTGAGCGGTCCTTCAAATGCCAGTCGTCGCGGATGGGCCCGATGGCCCGCGGCCATCAAGGCGGGATGGGTCGCGCCGCTTATAGTGGGGGAGGCTCCGAAAGGGGAGGCCCCGAAATGGGGAACGCCATGTGCAAAAGCCCCGCACGGAGGTCCGTCGGGGCTTTCGCAGGTCTTGGAAAGACGGAAATGTCAGGCCAGATCGGCAATCACGCCAAAGCGGCGATCAAGCCAGAGCGGCCTTGGCCTGCTCCACCAGGACCTTGAACGCGTCGGGCTCGTGGATGGCGATATCCGAGAGCACCTTGCGGTCCACTTCGATGCCGGCCTTGGTGAGGCCGTCGATGAAGCGCGAATAGGTCAGGTCGAGATCAAGGGCGCGCACGCCGGCATTGATGCGCTGGATCCACAAAGCGCGGAAGTTCCGCTTCTTCACCTTGCGATCGCGATACGCATACTGCATCGACCGCTCAACGGCGGACTTCGCAGCGCGGATGGTATTCTTGCGACGGCCGTAAAAGCCTTTGGCGGCCTTATAGACCTTCTTGTGCTTGGCGTGGGCGGTAACGCCACGTTTCACGCGGGCCATGGGTTTAGCTCCTTACAGATCGTGACTGGCGTCAGCCGTTGGGCAGGAAGTGCTTGCGGATAACCCGCCCGTCACTCTCGCTCAGGATGGTGGTGCCGCGCAGGTTGCGGATCTGGTTGTTGGTGCGCTTGATCATGCCGTGGCGCTTGCCAGCCTGACCGGCGATGACCTTACCCGTACCCGTGAGGCGGAAGCGCTTCTTGGCTCCCGACTTGGTCTTCATCTTGGGCATTTGGCTCTCCGTGGCCGCGACCGATCACACCCTTGCGGGGCGATGGACGCTCAGCCTCTTGTTGCTGTTGAGCGGTCTGAACCGTCGCGGCAGCCCTTTTTCGCCGGCCGGTCCGAAGGCGCGTTCGTTACAGGAGTGCGACGCGAAAGGCAAGGGGCGGACGCCGCCGGGCCGTGGACAGCACCCCTAAAGCGGGTGGAACCCGAGGTTTCGCGGCGTGCGGCCCACCGTCAGCCAGGACGGCCAGCCCCACACCGCCTCGACCAGCACGCAGGCCAGCGCGATGGCCACCACGGCGGCCATGACGATGATGCGGGCACGCGAGGGCGGCCGGCGCACCCAATAGGCCATACGCATCAGCAGGCGAAGGACCTGATCCATTGTGCCTTGGTACGCCTTGCCGGCACGGCCCGCAACGGGGAGCCCTCGAGCGAAGCCGCTTTGCTCGAGGGCTCCCTGAATGGGCGGCAACTCAGCCCAGCTTGCCGGTGTAGCTTTCCAGGATCGACCAGGCCTCGTCGCCATACTTGGCCTTCCACTCCGCATAGAAGCCGGCCTTGGCGAGCTCGGCGCGGAAGCTGTCGGGCGTGGTCGGGTTGAAGGCGAGGCCCTTGGCAGCGAGGTCCTTCTGCAAGGCGGCGTTCATGGCCGCCACGTCCTCGCGCTCCTTCATGCCGGCGGCATTGATGTTCTTCACGACGATGGCCCGCAGGTCGTCCGGCAGCGCCTGGAAGGCGCGGCGGTTGGCGAGGAACCAGAAGCCGTCCCACATGTGATTGGTGAGCGAGCAGTATTTCTGCACTTCGTACAGCTTCGCCGTGGAAATGATGGCGAGCGGGTTTTCCTGCGCGTCCACCGTGCCGGTCTGAAGGGCGGTGTAGACCTCCGCGAAATTGAGGCTGGCGGGCGAGGAGCCGAAGGCCTTGAACATCGACGTCCACAAGGGCGAGACCGGCACCCGGATCTTGAGCCCCTTCAGGTCCGCCGCCGTCTCGATGGGCTTGGTGGAGGTGGTGATCTGGCGGAAGCCGTTGTCCCAGATCTTGTCCATGGCGACGATGCCGGCCTTGGCGATCTGGCCGCGCACATATTCGCCGAGCTTGCCGTCCATGGCCTTCCAGACGCTCGCATAGTCCGGGAAGGCGAAGCCGATGCCGCTCACCGAGGCGTTGGGCACCAGGGTGGACAGGATGAGCGGGGAGAGGGTGAAGAACTCGATGCCGCCGGAGCGCAGCTGGCTCAGCATGTCGGTGTCGCCACCGAGCTGGTTGGAGGGGAAGATGTTGATTTCCACCCGCCCGCCGGTCTCAGCCTTGATGGCCTGGGCCATCTCGCCGGCGCGCACGTTCATGGGGTGGGTGACGGGCAGGTTGTTGGCGTACTTGTAGGAGAATTCGGCCCCTTGGGCGCGCGCCACGAAGGGGGCGCACACGCCTCCGGTGAACACGGCGGCGGCGCTCGCCTGCAACAGAGTGCGACGGGTCAGACTCATTGTGTGTCGGCTCCTCGGCATGGGTCCGCAACGGACCGTTTCCTCTCCCGGAGCCCGCTTCGCGCGGGCTTCTCGTTGCCGCCATGCTGGCCTGCCGGCCGCGCTTGCGCAAGGCGTCCTCATTCCATTGCCGGCTGCGGCCGGCGCCGCGGGTGCCCACGGCGGAGATTGAGGTTGACGTGGCCCGGCGAGCCGCCATGGTCTGACCCGCGCCGATTCTGGGCCGCGCAGCCGGGTGGGAGCAGTTGGGATGGTCGCAGCGCCGCAGATCCATGACGAGGCCCGGATCTTCGACCTCGCCATCGTCGGTGGCGGCGTCAATGGTTGCGGAATCGCCCGCGATGCCGCCGGGCGCGGGCTCTCGGTGGTGCTGCTGGAGCAGCGCGACCTTGCCAGCGGCACCTCTTCCGCCTCCACCAAGCTCATCCATGGCGGCCTGCGCTATCTGGAGCACGGCGAGTTCCGGCTGGTGCGCGAGGCGCTGGAGGAGCGCGAGGTGCTGTGGGGCATGGCCCCGCACATCATCTGGCCGCTGCGCTTCGTGCTGCCCCATCTGCCCGGGCTGCGCCCGGCCTGGATGCTGCGCCTGGGCCTGTGGGTGTACGACCATCTCGGCGGCCGGCAGCGGCTGCCCGCTACCCGCGCGGTGAACCTGAGGCGTGATCCCGTGGGCACGCCGCTGAAGCCCGGCTTCCGGCATGGTTTCGAATATTCGGACTGCTGGGTGGATGATGCCCGCCTGGTGGTGCTCAATGCCCTGGATGCTGCCGCCCGCGGCGCCTGCATCCTTCCGCGCACGCCGGTGACGGGCGCGCGGCGGGACGGCGCGGAATGGGTGGTCTCCATCCTCCAGGGCGGGCAGCCGCGCGAGATCCGGGCGCGGGCGCTGGTGGACGCAGCCGGCCCCTGGGCGGGCGCGGTGCGCGAGAGCGTGGGGGTGGCCGGGGCGAAGGTGCGGCTGGTGCAGGGCAGCCACATCGTGGTGCGGCGGCTGTTCCGCCATGACCACTGCTACATCTTCCAGAATGCGGACAGGCGCATCGTGTTCGCCATTCCGTACGAGGGGGACTTCACCCTCATCGGCACCACCGACCAGGATTATCACGGCCGTCCCGAGGACGTGGCGGCGACGGCGGACGAGGTCGCCTATCTGTGCGCCGCCGCCAGCAGCTATTTCGCGACGCCGGTTCTGCCGGCGGATGTGGTGTGGACCTATTCGGGCGTGCGCCCGCTCTATGACGACGGCGCCAGCAAGGCCCAGGACGCCACGCGTGATTACGTGCTCGCCCTCGATGCGCAGGAGGGCGCCGCCCCGCTGCTCACCGTCTATGGCGGCAAGATCACCACCTATCGCCGGCTGGCGGAGGCGGCCCTCGAAAAGCTTGCCCCGCATCTGTCCATGGCGGGTGGCGCCGGGATCACCGGCCCTTGGACCGCCGGCACCAATTTGCCCGGCGGCGATTTTCCGCGCCAGGGTTTCGAGACGCTGGTGGACGAGCTGCGGCGGGACTTTCCCGCCCTGGATCCCGCTTTGCTGCGCCGGCTGGCGCGGACCCATGGCACGCGGACCCGGCAGTTGCTGGATGGCGTGCGGAGCATGGACGATCTGGGCGATGGGTTCGGTGGCGGCCTCTACCAGCGCGAGGTGGACTTTCTGATGGACACTGAATGGGCCCACAGCGCCGACGACGTGCTGTGGCGGCGCACCAAGATCGGGCTGAGGCTCGATGTTGAGGCGGCGGCCATGCTCGCCACCTACATGGCCTTCAGGGTGGCGCGCCGCAAATGAACGCGCCCGTGGCGGTGCCCATTTCGCGGAATCGGGACGGGCTCCGGCCCGCCGAGTCGACGCGTTTTCCTCACGCGAGCCGGTCCCCGCTTCGCGCGAAAACTCCATGGAGCGTTTTGCGTTCGCGCCGGCTCACGAAACGCGCGCTAAGATATTGTCTTATCGCGTTTTCTTGACGCGAACCGGTGACCAATCCGCTCGAAAACCCGCAGGGGAGGCTGGATGACCCGCTACGTTCTCGCCCTCGACCAGGGCACCACCTCCTCGCGCGCGCTCCTGGTGCGGCCCGATACGTCCGTGGCGGCCGAGACGCGCCAGGAGCTGCCCCAGCATTTCCCGGCGCCGGGGCTGGTGGAGCAGGAGGCGGAGGACATCTGGTCCACCACCCTGTCCTGCGCCCGCGCGGCGCTGCGGGCGGCGGGGGCGGGCGCGGCCGACGTGGCGGCCATCGGCATCACCAACCAGCGGGAAACCACGCTGGTGTGGGAGCGCGACACGGGCCGCGTCATCCACCGCGCCATCGTGTGGCAGGACCGTCGCACGGCCGGCGAATGCGCCCGCCTGGTGGCCGCCGGGCACGAGCCCAGGGTGAGCGCCACCACGGGCCTGGTGATCGACCCTTATTTCTCCGCCACCAAGATCGCCCACATCCTCGATGCGGTGCCCGGCGCCCGGGCGCGGGCAGAGCGGGGCGAGCTCGCCTTCGGCACCGTGGACAGCTTCCTGCTGTTCCGCCTCACCGGCGGGCGGGTGCATGCCACCGATGCCACCAACGTCTCGCGCACGCTGCTGTTCGACATCCGCAAGGGGGCCTGGGATGCGGACATGTTGGCCCTGTTCCGGGTGCCCGCGGCCATGCTGCCGGAGGTGAGGGACAGTGCCGCGGATTTCGGGCTCACGGACCCCGCATTGTTCGGAGCGCCCATTCCCATTCGCGGGGTGGCGGGCGACCAGCAGGCGGCCATGGTGGGCCAGGCCTGCTTCGCGCCGGGCATGATGAAATCCACTTATGGCACCGGCTGCTTCGCGCTGCTCAATACCGGCGAGGTGCCGGTGACCTCGCGCCACCGGCTGCTGACCACCATTGCCTATCAGCTCGACGGGCGGCGTACCTATGCGCTGGAAGGAGCCATTTTCGTCGCCGGCGCGGCGGTGCAATGGCTGCGCGACGGGCTGAAGCTGATCGGCGAGGCGGCCGAGAGCGGGCCCCTGGCCGCTCGGGCGGATGACGCGCAGGACGTGATCCTGGTGCCCGCCTTCGTCGGCCTCGGCGCGCCCTATTGGCGGCCGGAGGTGCGCGGCGCCCTGTTCGGCCTCACCCGCGCCACCGGTGCCGCCGAGCTTGCGCGCGCGGCGCTGGAGAGCGTGTGCTTCCAGACCCTGGACCTTTTGCAGGCCATGCATGCGGACTGGAGCGGCCCCGGCGGGCGGGAGACGGTATTGCGCGTGGATGGCGGCATGGCGGCGTCCGACTTCACCATGCAGAGGCTGGCGGACATCATCGGCGCGCCGGTGGATCGCCCGGTCCTGCGCGAGGCGACAGTGCTTGGCGCGGCCTATCTGGCCGGCCTCGTATGCGGCTTCTTTCCCCCGCCCGATGTGTTCGCCGGCAGCTGGCGGCGGGAACGGCGGTTCGAGCCCCGCATGGGGGAGGAGGAGAGGCGGCGGCGCATCGGGTTGTGGCGCGAGGCGCTCGGGTGCCTGCTGGGCCCGCTGCCGGCCCTGGGCAACAATGGGTGAGGCGCGGATTGCCGGCTTGACCGGTGCGGCGAATTGCCGCCGAATGGACGAAAATCCCAGCCGGGAGGATGCGGCATGACGCCGGACGACAGCTTCACCCGCGACGAGCGGGCCGCCATCTATCGCTGCATCACGCAGCGGCGCGACGTGCGCCGCAATTTCCTGCCCGATCCGGTGCCGGACGAGGTGCTGGGCCGGGTGCTGGCGGCGGGCCACGCGGCGCCATCGGTGGGCTTTCTGCAGCCCTGGAACTTCATCGTCATCCGTGACCAGGCGACGAAATCGGGGCTGCATGCGGCGTTCACCCGCGCCAATGCGGAAGCCGCCGCCATGTTTGAGCCGGAGCGGGCGGCGCTCTATCGCACACTGAAGCTGGAAGGGCTGCTGGAGGCGCCGCTGCTGCTGTGCGTCACCTGCGAGCGCGACCGCGCCGGGCCGGTGGTGCTCGGGCGCACGCACCAGAGCGACATGGACATCTATTCCACCGTCTGCGCGGTGCAGAATATCTGGCTGGCGGCGCGGGCGGAAAATCTCGGCATGGGCTGGGTGTCCATCCTGTCGCTTCAGGACCTGCGCGACATTCTCGGCATTCCCGAGCCCATCATTCCCATCGCGCTGTTGTGCGTGGGCTATGTGGACCATTTCGAGACCACGCCGGATCTGGAGCGAGCCGGCTGGCGCAAGCGGCTGGCGCTGGAGGATCTGGTTTTCTCCGAGCGTTTCGGCGCCCTGGCGGACAAGGTGGCGAGCTGAGGGGCCCGTTCGGCGCGGCGAAATCGGGTGGCCGCCGCTTGGCGAGCCTGCTGAAATGGGCGACGCTCGATGAAATGGAGACACTTCGGTGCTTGAAGCCGCCGCCTGCCCGCTGCCGTCCGGCCTTCTGGGATCGATGACCGCGAGCCCCGCCACGCCCCTTGAGATCGCCGCCCGCGACTATGAGGTGGTGCACCGCGCCGTGGCCTATATCTCCCAACATGTGCGGTGCCAGCCGGAGGTGGAGGAGATGGCGGCTGCCGCGGGCGTCTCCTCCCGTGCGCTCACGGATCTGTTTCGCCGCTGGTGCGGCTTGACCCCCAAGGCCTTCCTTCAGGCCCTGACGCTGGATCGCGCCCGGCGCATCGTCGCGGAGAGCGCCAATGTGCTCGACGCCGCCCTGGAACTGGGCCTGTCGGGGCCGGGGCGGCTGCACGATCTGTTCGTGGTGCACGAGGCCATGTCGCCGGGGGAGTGGAAGGCGGGCGGGGCGGGGCTCGTCATTCGCTATGGCTTTCATCCCTCGCCGTTCGGGCGGGCCCTGGCCATGTCCACCGCGCGGGGGCTGTGCGGCCTTGCCTTCGCCGATGCGGGCGAGGAGGCGGCCGCGCTCGCCGACATGTGCGCCCGCTGGCCCAACGCCACCTATGTGGAGGACCCCGCCGCCACCGCGCCCATGGTGGCCCACATTTTCGATCCCGGCGCCTGGCGCGAGGACCAGCCCCTGCGCATCATCTTCATCGGCACGGATTTCGAGATCCGGGTGTGGGAGACGCTGCTGCACATTCCCATGGGGCGGGCCACCACCTATTCCAACATCGCCTCGCATGTGGGGCGGCCAAAGGCGGCCCGGGCGGTGGGCGCAGCGGTGGGCAAAAACCCCATTTCCTTCGTGGTGCCCTGCCACCGCGTGCTGGGCAAGAGCGGCGACCTCACCGGCTATCACTGGGGCCTCACCCGCAAGCGCGCCATATTGGGCTGGGAGGCCGGGCGCGCTGACATGGCGCGGCCTTGACGCGACCACACGGATGTCGATGACGAAAGCCACGCGGGGCGAGGGAACAGAGCGGGGGCGCGCCGAAGGGGCGATCCCGCCGCTTCTTTCACCTCTGTGCGCATACGAGCCTTGTCCGTTTCCAAAAGAGCAAGAGATCCGCGCGCGCTCTGGACCGCAGCTCGCGCTGCGGCTAGAGAACGGGCGCATCCGGGGTCTAATGACTCCCGCAATCAAAAAATGGGCCTCCGCGATAGGGTGCGCGGGTCCATCTCTGGCCGTGGCCGTGAATTTATCGAGGGGTAGTGCTTTGGGACGTCACTTGCATATCGCGGGGACCGGGCGGGCCGGCACGACTTTCCTCGTGCATTATCTCACGGCGTTGGGGCTCGATACCACGCTGACGCGCAACCCCGACTCGCCCGTGGATGAAAATGCCAATGCCGGGCTTGAGGTGCCGCTGCATCTGCTGGACGATGAGACCACCCCTTATGTCATCAAGAATCCCTGGCTCTATCTCGTCATCGACGAGCTCATAGAGAGCGGGCGGTTTGAGACCGACGGGGTCATCATCCCCATTCGCGATCTCAGCCAGGCGGCCCGCAGCCGCGCGGTCGTGGAACAGCAGGCGATGCTGGAAAGGGCGCCTTGGCTCGCCGAGCTGAAAGAGCCGTGGGATGTCTGGGGCACCGTGCCGGGCGGCATGATCTATTCGCTGGACGAAAAGGATGTCGAGCGCGTCCTGGCCGTTGGTTTCTACCATCTGGTGGAGCGCCTCAGCCGCGCGGGCATTCCTTTCACCTTTCTGCATTTTCCGCGGTTCGCGCAGGATGGCGACTACCTTTATGAAACGCTGAAGCCCCTCTTGCCGGGCATTGATCAGCAGGCCGCCCGCGAAGCCTTCGCCCGGACGGCGGACCCGTCGAAGGTTCGGGTCGAGGATGCGGTCGAGACCAATATGGCCGTGCTGCGTGAGCAGAACGTGGCTCTCAAGCGTGAGATGCGCACCCTGCTGCAGCAGATGGCCGAGAAGGATCAGCAATTGCGGGAAGAGCGGCGGATGCGCAATCCGCTGCGTCGTCTGGTGCGCGGCATGCGCAAGGGCCGGCGATAAGGGCTTTAGCGAGGCGGTGGGCAAGAACCCCATTTCCTTCGTGGTGCCCTGCCATCGCGTGCGGGGCAAAAGCGGCGACCTCACCGGCTATCACTGGAGCCTCACCCGCAAGCGCGCCATATTGGGCCGAGAGCCCGGGCGCGCTGGCACCGGAGCGGCTGAGCGCGCGCCGCGGCATGGCGGATAATGTGGGTTGTGATATCGTCGTGTAACAACCAAATGTGCAATTTGTGGTAACATTCTCCCGTAGGCACCCATTCTGCGAGGAGATGCAGGCCATGGCGACGAAGTCCGGAACCGAGGGAAACGATGAGCTGAACGTGTCCACGTGGGCCGCCACCTGGAGCGTTTATGGATACGGCGGGAACGACACGATCACGATTTCCAATTTGTCCATCTCCAGCGTCATCATCGATGGTGGTGCGGGAAATGACTCCATTTACGTGCCCATGGCGCAGAACGTGAGCATCCACGGGGGTGCCGGCGACGATACGATCCGGCTCAGCGGCGCGACATCGAGTGGATCTCGATCCATCTATGGCGATGCCGGAAACGATTTCATTATCGGCTCCAACGACGCCGAATATATCTATGGCGGCGCCGATAACGATGAAATCTATGGCTATATGGGGGCAGACCATCTTTATGGAGATGGTGGGAACGACATTCTGGTTGCGACCGTGAGCTATCACGCCGTGTTCTACGACGGTGGCGCGGATTTCGACACGCTCAGCATTCGCCCGAACTCAATTTACAGTCAGTACGATGTCAACATCGCTTCTCTATCTGGAGTTGAAAGGATCGAGAACACGGACCCCGTTAAGCGCGCGTATCTCGTGGGTAACGGCTTGAATTTGGACAACATTGAGTTGGTCGATATCATCGGTGTTAAAGGTAATAATGGTGATAACCTGCTGAGATCTGGGCTTTCACATAAGAATGACGTCAATGGGACGCCAATTATCATGACGGTAGAGGGGCTCGGCGGAAATGACGCCCTGCGCGGCCGTGCCAATGCGGATTGGCTGGATGGTGGCGCCGGGAACGACCAGCTCTATGGGTTTGGAGGGGATGATACCCTCATCGGCGGGGCGGGCAGTGACGAGTTCCACTTTTTCCCGAATGAGGGCACGGACACGATAAAGGACTTCACGCAGGGTGAGGACCTTATTTATATCCACATGACGGGATTGTACAACATCTCCACGATGACGACAGAAGTCGACGCCAACGATTTAATAGTGAATATCGGATCTGTAAGGCTGAAAATTGAAAATGGGGCTTCCATGACGCTTACGAGTTCTGACGTCGTCCTTACAGAGGCAACCCCGGTCTACTGAGTACCACAACTTCCGCACCCACCTTACGGTGGGTGCGGAAAATGGTTGGAGTGCCTAAATTTCTTTCCTTAAATTTGTGGAGTAGCCGATAAGGCCGAAACTGCGTTTACGAATTTTGGTCTCAGCTATTCGGGGATGTCCGAATGACTCGAGTCCCATCTTTATCACTTTGGGCAATCTGGCCCCAAGAGTCAGACTCGCTTACAGAGTGCCTTTTGTTTTCCCAAATCGCGCCGTTGTCATCAGAGTAATAGGTGCGAATTCCATTATCCTTTAAGTTTATATCAAATTGTCCCATCCCATACGTGCCGTCATCATTCTTTGTGAGGATGCTGCCACCAACATTCCATTTTTCATACATTTCGTCCGCAGCGCGCTCAATACGAGTTGGAGAATCCGTAAGGAGGTTTTCCGCCCTGGATACGATGTAAAGATTTAATTCAACGACACTCGTGAGGCGATCGATGTCATGTCCATCGGTGGCTGCTGCGAGAAGCGCCTTATTTTCTTCTAGCTTAGCCCGCGCAGCATCTATACCGAGGAGAGCCCCGTTATATTGCTTAATTGCCTCAGCAAGTTCCCTTGGGTCCTGGATCGCGTACACTTTCGGCTTGGACCCTTCAGTGGATGACGGCGTCTCCGTAGTCGTCGACGTGGGCTGTTGCGCCGTTTCCGTCGCGTC
Source organism: Xanthobacter sp. NM-59 (assembly GCF_021401125.1). Classification (GTDB taxonomy): domain Bacteria; phylum Pseudomonadota; class Alphaproteobacteria; order Rhizobiales; family Xanthobacteraceae; genus Xanthobacter. The sequence continues at coordinate 384,644 of NZ_JACBFQ010000002.1, read as the reverse complement.
GATCCACGCATTGGTCGCCACGCTTGCGCCCTGGGTCTGGGCGGGGCTGGTGCCGGCCTTCATCTGCTCGGCTTCCTTGGCCAGCTCCTGGATCTTGGCGAGGGTTTCCTCATTGTTCGCGGTGCCGGCTTCCTTGCCGGTCTGGAACAGGGTGAGAATGTTGGCGGAATTGTTGCTGACGCCGGTGACCATGTGCCCCTCCTGCGAGGCGGGAGCCGCGGGCACCTCATGTGCGCGCAGGCCCGGGAAGAGGCGGCGACCTCATGTCGACGCAGGGCGGCGGCCGGCTCTTGCTGACCGAGAGGAAGATTACCATGGTGCCTGCTGTGTGACCATGGGTTGTGCTCGGAAAAAGTGTGCCCGGGCTGTACGCCCGTGATGTCACGGTCGCTGCGAGGCCCGCTTTTCCCGGAGTGCCACCTCCCGCCCCCGCTGTAACGCCGGCGGCGGGCGAAGGGCGCCGACTGCCACTCAATCCCGCGACAGGGCTTCCACCGGGTCGAGCATGGAGGCACTGCGGGCGGGCAGGAAGCCGAAAATGCCGCCGATGAGGCTCGACGACACGAACGCCACCACGATGGATGCCGGCGAATAGACCAGCGTGAAGTTCGAGCCCGCATAGGCGAACAGCACGCCGAAACCCAGCGCCAGGCCGATGCCCGCGACGCCGCCGATGAGGCAGACCAGCACCGCTTCGATGAGGAATTGCTGGAGAATGTCGGATTGCCGCGCGCCCACAGCCATGCGCACGCCGATTGCGACCGTGAGCTATCACGCCGTGTTCTACGACGGTGGCGCAGATTTCGACACGCTCAGCATTCGCGCCAATTCAACTTACAGTCAGTATGATGTCAACATCGCCTCTCTGTCTGGAATTGAAAGGATCGAGAACACGGACCCCGTTAAGCGCGCTTATCTCGTGGGTAACGGCTTGAATTTGGACAACATTGAGTTGGTCGATATCATTGGTGTCAAAGGTAATAATGGTGATAACCTGCTGAGATCGGGGCTTTCACATAAGAATGACGTCAATGGGACGCCAATTATCATGACAGTAGAAGGGCTCGGTGGAAATGACGCCCTGCGCGGCCGTGCCAATGCGGATTGGCTGGATGGTGGCGCCGGGAACGACCAGCTCTATGGGTTTGGGGGCGATGATGCCCTCATCGGCGGGGCGGGCAGTGACGAGTTCCACTTTTTCCCGAATGAGGGCACGGACACGATAGAGGACTTCACGCAGGGTGAGGACCTTATTTATATCCACATGACTGGATTGTATGACCCCTCAAGTATGATCACCCATCTAGATGGCGAGGTGCCGTCCACGCTTGTTGTAAATATGGGATCTCTGGAATTTAAAATCTTGAACGGAGCATCCTTATCGCTCACAAATTCAGATTTCGTGTTTACAGAAACGAGCCAAGTTTACTGAAAAGGCAGGCGCCGCCCATCATGAATGGGCGGCGCCTGAGTGATCAATCAGCTCGTATGCTATCTAGCTGCGATCCCAGATCCACTCGTCACCCGAATATATTTCAGTCCATACATCATGGCCACGTACGGTCGTTGTGTTTGCGAATAGTGTCCCGGATCCGTCAGATTTATATAACATATAGTCACTTGAATAACTTAATGTAAAGGTGCCCAGGCGATACAGTCCATCTTCGCCCCTCGTCGCGATCGCGCCGTCGACAATAAAGTGTGAATTAAGGTATTCGATCCCATTGTCAATTGCGCTCGGAGATGTGTTGACTCGTCCCCTTGTCAGAAAAAGGTCGGATTGCAGATTTTTTATGATGGCTCCTGTTGCGTCCCTCAGGTCATCGATTGCGCCACCCATATGCGAAGACGTCGCATTGCTATTAAGTCGATCAAACCAATCGACATAAACATTTACCGCTTGCTTGAAGCCATTTAAATGGTGGACAGCTGCGTTGTATTTCGAGATCTCTCCGACCAGCGTGTTGAGATCGGTAATTGTGAGCGAGAATTTTGCGTCGGCGAGGCTCTGGGTGAGGCCTCGGACGGTTTGATCAGACGGTTGAGGATTCTCGTACATCTCGATCGCACGTTGAGCTGCCGAGTGTATCTTTTCGACCTCCGCGCTGCTCAACGCCGGTGGGGCACTCGCCGCGATCCACGCATTGGTCGCCACGCTTGCGCCCTGGGTCTGGGCGGGGCTGGTGCCGGCCTTCATCTGCTCGGCTTCCTTGGCCAGCTCCTGGATCTTGGCGAGGGTTTCCTCATTGTTCGCGGTGCCGGCTTCCTTGCCGGTCTGGAACAGGGTGAGAATGTTGGCGGAATTGTTGCTGACGCCGGTGACCATGTGCCCCTCCTGCGAGGCGGGAGCCGCGGGCACCTCATGTGCGCGCAGGCCCGGGAAGAGGCGGCGACCTCATGTCGACGCAGGGCGGCGGCCGGCTCGTGCTGACCGAGAGGAAGATTACCATGGTGCCTGCTGTGTGACCATGGGTTGTGCTCGGAAAAAGTGTGCCCGGGCTGTACGCCCGTGATGTCACGGTCGCTGCGAGGCCCGCTTTTCCCGGAGTGCCACCTCCCGCCCCCGCTGTAACGCCGGCGGCGGGCGAAGGGCGCCGACTGCCACTCAATCCCGCGACAGGGCTTCCACCGGGTCGAGCATGGAGGCACTGCGGGCGGGCAGGAAGCCGAAAATGCCGCCGATGAGGCTCGACGACACGAACGCCACCACGATGGATGCCGGCGAATAGACCAGCGTGAAGTTCGAGCCCGCATAGGCGAACAGCACGCCGAAGCCCAGCGCCAACCCGATGCCCGCGACGCCGCCGATGAGGCAGACCAGCACCGCTTCGATGAGGAATTGCTGGAGAATGTCGGATTGCCGCGCGCCCACCGCCATGCGCACGCCGATCTCGGCCACCCGCTCGGACACGGACACCAGCATGATGTTCATCACCCCAATGCCGCCCACCAGCAGCGAGATGAGGGCGATGGCGGCGATGAGCAGGGTCAGCGTCTCTGTGGTGGAAGTGATGGTCTTGCGGATGTCGTCGGTGTTGAGGATGAAGAAATCCTGCTTGCCATGGCGTTTGGTGAGGAAATCGGTCACCGCCGTTTCGGCCAAGGCGGTGTCGGTATCGTCATTCACCCGCACGGTGATGGAGCGCAGCGCCGTGGTGCCGAGAATGCGGGCCTGCACCGTGGTGTAGGGCAAATAGATGGACAGGTTCTGGCTGGAGCCGAAGCCGCCCTGCTGCTGCTCGGTGATGCCAATGACGCGGCAGGGCACGTCCCCTACCAAAATCACCTCGCCGATGGGATCGCCGGAATAATCGGCAAACAGGGTCTTGCGCGTGTTCTCGTCGATCACCGCATCCTGCGCGTAGCTGCGCACGGCGGCGGCGTCGAAGAAGCGGCCCTGGGCCAGCTTGGTTCCGCGCGCCTCGAAATACTGGGCGCCGACGCCGTTCACCAGGGCGGTTGCTTCCGTAGGGCCGAACCGCACCGTCTTTGACGTGGAGACGGTGGGTGTCACCGCCGCCACATAGGGCTGCTCAGCAAGCGCGCGGGCGTCGCCCACCACCAATGTCGTGATCTTGCCGGATCTGACGTCGCCGAAGGTTTTGCCGGGGAAAATCTCCAGCGTATTCGTGCCCAGCGAGGAAATATTGGCCAGAACCTTGCGCCGCGATCCTTCGCCCAGCGCCACCACGCACACCACCGAGGCGATGCCGATGATGATGCCCAGCATGGTGAGAAATGTGCGCAGGCGGTGCGCGTTCATGGCCAGCAGGGCCATGCGGAACGCCTCCTGGAAGCGCATCGCCAGCGCCTGCCAGGAGCGGGTGGCGGCGGCGTCCAAGGCCGCGCCCTCGGTGGGGTCGGGCGGGGCGGCGGCGGGCTGGGTCCGCTTGCCGGTGCGCCGGTCGGAGATGATGGCGCCGTCGGAAAACTCGATGATGCGCTCCGCCCGCTCCGCCACGTTCATGTCGTGGGTGACGATGACGATGGTCTTCCCCTCGGCGTGCAACTCGTCGAGGATGCGCAGCACCTCCTCGCCGGAGGCCTTGTCGAGGGCGCCGGTGGGCTCGTCCGCCAGGATCAGCTTGGCGCCGTTCATGAGTGCGCGGGCGATGGACACGCGCTGCTGCTGGCCGCCGGAAAGCTGGCCGGGCCGGTGGCCGGTACGCTCGCCCATGCCCAGGCGGCCCAGCAGCTCCAGCGCCCGCGCGCGCCGCGCCCCGGGCGCCCAGCCGGCATAGATGGCGGGGATCTCCACATTGCCCAGCGCCGTCAGTTCGCCCAGCAGGTGATAGCGCTGGAAGATGAACCCGAAATGCTCGCGCCGCAGGGCCGCCAGCTCGTCGGGATCAAGGTCCGCGGTCTCGCGCCCGGCGATGCGGTAGCTGCCGGAGGTGGCGCGCGAGAGGCAGCCCAGGATGTTCATGAGGGTGGACTTGCCGGACCCGGAGGCGCCGACAATGGCCACCATCTCCCCTTCCTCGATGGTGAGGTCGATGTCCTTGAGGACGGTGAGCACGCCCTCGCCGGCGGGATATTCCCGCCGCAGCTTGTTGAGTTCGATCAGCGGTGTGCCCATGCGCGCACCCCCCGTCACAGGCCCATGGGGGGCGGGGGCATCCGCCGCGTGGCATTGGGGGCGCCGGTGCCGGAGAGCTGGCCGGTGACCACGGTCTCGCCCTCCTTGAGGCCGCTCTTGATCTCTGCCCGGGTCTTGTTGTTCAGCCCCACCTCGACGGCGCGGCTGGTCACCTGGCCGTCGGCTTCCAGCACCTGCACCGTGTGGCTGCCATCGCGCTGGCGCGGGCCGAGGGCGATGGACGGGACGGTAAGAACGTCGGCTGCACGGCCAAGGATGATGTGCACCTCCGCCGTCATGTAGGTGCGCAGCCGCCCCTCCGGGTTCGGCACGTAGAAGATGCCGTTATAGTAGATGGCGGTGGATGACGAGCTGGATGATGATGAGGACTTGCTGGTGCTGGATGTGGAGGATGTCGAAACCGCGCTGTCGCTGGTGATGGATTCCGGCGCCGGCTCGATGAATTCGAGCGTCGCCTCATAGCGCCGGTCGGGCTCGCCGATAATGTTGAAATAAAGCTTCTGCCCGGCCTTCACATTCACCACGTCGGCCTCGGAAATCTCGGCGCGCACCATCATGGTCTGGAGGTCGCCCAGGATGATGATGGTGGGCGCGGTCTGGGCGGCGTTCACCGTCTGGCCTTCCTGGCTGACGATGTAGAGCACGGTGCCGTCCATGGGGGCGGTGATGCGGGTGTAGCCCAGATTGACGCGGGCATTGTCCACCGCCACCTCGGCCTCTGCAATCTGGGCCTCAAGCGCCGCGATCTGGGCCCGGGTGGTGGCCACCTCCGCCTCGGCGCTCTCGAAATCGGCCTGGGAAACGGCGGTCTGCGCCACCAGCTTCTTCTGGCGCGCCAGGGTCTGCTGGGCAAGCACGAGGCTCGCCTCCTTTTCGGCCTTCTGGGCGTGCACGGCGGCCAGGGAGGCTTCCGCCGTGCGCAGGGCGTTCTGCTGGGTGACCGAGTCGATTTCGGCCACCAGGTCACCCTGGCGGATGGTTTCGCCCAGCGTCACCTTGATGGCTGTGATGCGGCCGGAAACCTGCGCGCCCACCGCCACCAGCTTCGCCGGCTTCAGGGTGCCGGTGGCGAGCACGGTTTCCTCGACCGTGCCGCGGGTGACACGGGCCGTCATCATCTTCACCGGCTCGGGCGCGAACAGGGAATCCTTGATGAGCAGTAAGCCGATGATCGCGGCTATGACCAGCGCGCCGATGACGATGATCCGCCGCCGCCCGGAACGGGCCCCGTTGAGCTGCGCGGGGCTCATGGGCGCCTCCCGGGGCAGGAGGGGAGGGGCGAGGGGAGGGGCCTGGAGGGTGCGGCCGCGCGCGGCATCAGAGAGGAAGGCACGGGCGTCTCATTGTTGAATCTGGGAGAAATGCGGGCCGGTATTGGTGTCCACCACGGCGGGGGTGGTCACGTCCATGGTGCCATCCCAGCCGCCACCCAGGGCTTTGTTGAGGGCGACATAGTCGGTGGCGATGGCCACCCGGCTCACCAGCAGGGAATCCTCCGCCGAATAGAGCGAGCGCTCGGCGTCCAGCACCTCCAGGAAGCTGGTGGAGCCGTTCTGGTAGAGCGAGCGGGCGAGCCGCGCCGCCTCCCGGTAGGAGGAGGCGGACTCGGAGAGCTTGCCGGCCTTCACCCGCTCCTGGTTCAGGGCGACGCTGGCATTCTCCACATCCTCAAGCGCGGTGAGAATGGCGGCGTGGTAGGCCAGGAAGTTCTGGTCGCGCTGCGCCTCGGCCACCTCCACGGCGGCCTTGAGCTGGCCGCCGGTGAAGACGGGAATGCTCAAGGTGGGTCCATAGGACCAGCTGATGGCCGAGCCCCGCACCAGATCGCCCACCTTGGTGCCGTCGGTATTGATGTTGCCGGTCAGGCTGATGGCCGGATAGCGCGCCGCTTCTGCCTGGCCGATGAGGGCGGTGGACTGGGCCAGGGTGCGTTCAGCCTGGCGCACGTCCGGCCGGTTGCGCAGCACGTCTGCGGGCACGCCCTTCGACACCCGGTTGCGCGGGCTGGGAATGGGGCCGCCACGATTGAGCTGCGCCGCCAGGGCGGACGGCGGCTGCCCGGTGAGCACGCTCAGGCGATGAATGCTCTGGGCCAGCTGCGATTTCAGCTCGGGAATATTGGCCTCGGTGGAGGCGGCAAGGCCGGTGGCGTTGGACAGGTCCACGGCGGAAACCGCGCCCGCCTCAAGCTTGGTGCGGGTGAGCGCGGCCGTCTCGCGCTGGGAGGCGGCGGTGCGCTGCGCCAGCGCGATGCGGGCCTGATAGCCCCGCACGGCCACATAATTGGAGGAGATGTCGCCCACCAAGGTCAGCAGCGTGCCACGCAGGTCGTCCTCCGCCGACTGGGCGGCAAAGCCCGCGGCTTCCACGCCGCGCCGGTTGGCGCCGAACAGGTCCAGCTCCCAGGAGGCGTCGAAGCCAGCCTGATAGTCCGTATAGAGGCCGCCCACGGTGATGTCGCCGCCGCTGCCCACGCGCGAGCCGTTCTGCCCCCGCGTGGCGGAGGCGGAAAAGTCCACCTGGGGGAACAGGCCGCCCACCTGCTGGCGATAGGTGGCGCGCGCCTCGCGGATCTTCGCCTTCGCGGTGGCCACGTCCAGGTTGCCGGCGACCGCGGTGTCGATCAGGGCGTTGAGGGTCGGGTCCTTCATCCGCTCCCACCAATGGGCGAGCTGGGGCGCGGCAGGCTCCTTCTTCATGCCGCTCTGGTCCTGCCAGCGCGCGGGCAGGTCGAAGGAGGGCGTGGCATAGTCCGGCCCCACCGAGCAGCCGGCCAGAAGCAGGCACAGGAGTGTGCCGCGGGCGAGCGCATGGAGCGGACGCGCGCGCGTCACGCGCGGTGGTGTTCCCCGTGCGCAAAGCCGTTCAGGCTCGCCGTCGCACCGCGGCGCGGACGCGAGCGGGGGGCGTCGGGCGGTACGGCGAGCACCGGAAGCAATGGGGGTAAACTGAGTCACGCGGCTCTCACCCTCGGGGCAGGCACGACATTACGGTCTCCGCCGGAGGCCGGTGGCATCCGAAGCGTGCGCTGACAGTGCGGGTAACCTTCGACCAAAACCTCCGCCCTCAGGCCGTGACCAAGGAGGCAAGGACAAATCACTGGAGACTCGATTTAGGAAACTTTAAATTACCCATATTGTCGGCACGTGCCGCTGTCAATCTCGGGGGGAGGTGAATGCGTCCGGCCAAGCCTGTCAAGGTGCCTGGTGCCGTTCAGAACGTTTCCAGCTCGCCCGCCGGGCGGCGGGGACCCGGGCGGCCGAAGGCGGCGAGCGATGCCGCGCAGCGTGCCGCCCTTGTGGCCGGCGCCTACCGCCTGTTTCTGCACACGGGCTATGGCGGAACCACCATGGACGCGGTGGCGGCGGAATGCCGCATGTCGAAGCGCACCCTCTACCGTTTCTTTCCCGGCAAGGCAGACCTGTTCGCCGCGGTGGTGGACGCGCACCGGCAAAGCATGCTGGCGCTGCCGGGTGACTACGCGCACCTGCCCCTCGACGCGGCGCTGGAAGCCATCTTCCGCGTGGATCTCACCGAGCAGGAGGACCACGCGCGCCGCGCGCTGCTGCGGCTGGTGCTGGTGGAGGGGCCGCTTTTCCCCGAGCTGCACCAGATTCTGGAGCATGCGGGCGCCGATCCCTCGCGGGCGGAGCTGGCCGCCTGGCTTGCGGCGCAGGCCGCAGCCGGGCGCCTGGTGGTGGAGGACGCCACGGCTACCGCCCGCATCCTCATGGACATGATGTTCGGCGCCGATTTGCCCAAGGCCGATGGTGAGCCCCAGAAGCCGGACGCCGCCGCGCGCCGAACCCGTATCCGGCGCTGCGTGCGGCTGTTCCTGAACGGGACCTTGCCGCGCTGATCGGCGGCCCTTGAGAGCGGCCTCTTGGCGGCGGGTTTCCTGACGGATCAGGGGGTGCCGGCGGGGCCCTTGTGAGGCGTGCCGCCGGGATGGCCTGCACCGGGGTGACCACCCGGATGCCCCATTCCCGGATGCCCAATGCCTTTCGGCATGCCGTGGGGCGGCATTCCCGGATGGCCGGAGCGGGGAGGCTCCTGCTGGGCGACGGGTGGGGTGGCACGCGGAAGCAGCTCCACCCCGGAAATATCCTTCACGAGATCGCAGAAGGCATCGCCCCGCACCTCGAAATTGGGAAACTGGTCGAAGCTCGCGCAGGCCGGCGAAAGCAGCACCACCGGATGTTCCAGCCCGGAGGCTTCCGCGTCCCGCGTGGCGGCGGCCACCGCCTTGTCGAGGGTGCCGACGATCTCATGCGCCACCGCCGGCCCGAGGGTCTCGCCGAACGCTTCCGCCGCCTCGCCGATGAGGTAGGCCTTGGCGACGCGCCCGAAATGGGGGGCGAGGGGCGTGATGCCGCCGGTCTTGGGCTTGCCGCCGGCGATCCAGAAAATATCCTGGAAGCTCACCAGCGCCCGCTCGGTGGCATCGGCATTGGTGGCCTTGCTGTCATTGACGAACAGCACGTTTCCCTTCGTGCCCACCTGCTCCATGCGATGGGCGAGGCCGGGAAAGCGCTTCATGGCCACGGCGATGATTTCCGGCGCCACGCCCACGGCGCGGGCGGCCGCATAGGCGGCGGCCGCATTCTGCGCATTGTGAACGCCGCGCAGGGAGCCGATGCCGCCGAGATTCAGGCGGAACCGCTCGGCCCCGCCCTCGGACACCACCAGTGTCTCACCCTCGCGCCAGATGCCGTCGGCCAAGGGCCGGCGCATGGATAGGCGCACCACATACTTGCCCGCGCGCTCGGCGCGGTCTGCCATGGCGGCGGAAAAGTCGTCGTCGACACCGATGATGGCGGCGCCGCCACCCTCGACCCCGGTGATGAGGCGCTCCTTCACCGCCGCGTAATTCTCGATGCTGCCATGGCGATCAAGATGATCAGGAGTGATGTTCAGCATCACCGCCACCGAGGGGTCGATGGAGGGGGCAAGGTCGATCTGGTAGGAAGAGCACTCCACCACATGCACCCGCCCGCTCTTGGGCGGGGCGAGGGAGAGGATGGCGGTGCCGATATTGCCGCCCATCTGCACGTCGCGCCCGGCCACCCTCAGGATGTGGGTGATGAGGGCGGTGGTGGTGGACTTTCCATTGGTGCCGGTGATGGCGATGAAGGGCGATCGCCGGGCGGTCGCCTGCCGCTCGCGGCAGAACAGCTCGATGTCGCCGATCACCTCGGCCCCGGCTGCCCGCGCCAGGTCCACCGACCAATGGGGCTGGGGGTGGGTGAGCGGCACGCCCGGCGAAAGGACGAGGGCCTGGACCACCGTCCAGTCGATGTCGTGCAGGTCCTGGACCGTGATGCCTGCTTCGCCGGCCTTGCGGCGCTGGGGCTCCGCGTCATCATAGGCGACCACATGGGCGCCCCCCGCCTGGAGCGCTTGTGCGGTGGCGAGCCCGGAGCCGCCGAGCCCGAAAAGGGCGACGGTCTGATCCTTGAAGACGGTGACGGGAGTCATGGCTGGCAAATTCTCGATCTGGCGCAATCAGGAGCCGGCTGGCCGGTCGTGCTCTCGTCTAATCCCGGCGGCGCCGCGAGGGAAGCGCTGTTCGTTGTGCGGGAAGCCGGCCGCCGCGACGAAGTGACCTTCGGGAAAAGAGGCATTGACAGCGAGCTACATTAAAAACATTGAATGTAGAATTGAGATCAGGAGGCTGAGATGACGCCGAATGTGGGTGGGATTGACCGCGTGCTGCGGTTTGTCGTGGGTATCGTTTTGCTGCTGGTGCCGTTCGTGGGCGGTTCCGTTCCGGCCCTCGCGGGGCTGGGCGGCTGGGCGTGGCTGATTGGGGCGGTGGGCCTCGTGATGCTGCTCACGGCTGTCTTCCGCTTCTGCCCGGCTTATGTGCTGGTCGGCATCAAGACCTGCGACAAGTAGGTCGCGGCCCCATCAAGACAAAGGCCCGGTGGATCGCTCCACCGGGCCTTTTTCGTTTTCGGGAAGGGCGCGTTCAGCGCAGCTTCAGGGTGGCGAGGCCGATGAGGGCCAGCACTACGGCGATGATCCAGAAGCGGATCACCACCTGCGGCTCGGTCCAGCCGAGCTGCTCGAAATGGTGGTGGATGGGCGCCATCTTGAACACGCGCTTGCCGGTGAGCTTAAAGGACGCCACCTGCACGATCACCGAAACCGCTTCCAGCACGAACAGCCCGCCCACCACGGCGAGCACGATTTCATGCTTGGTGGCCACCGCCACGGTGCCGAGCAGGCCGCCCAGGGCCAGCGAGCCGGTATCGCCCATGAATACCTGGGCCGGCGGCGCGTTGAACCACAGGAAGCCCAGGCCCGCGCCCATCACCGCGCCGCAGATGACCGCCAGCTCGCCGACGCCGGCCACATAGTGGATCTGCAGATAGTCTGCGAACACCACGTTGCCCGAGAGATAGGCAATGAAACCGAACGTGCCCGAGGCGATCATCACCGGCACGATGGCGAGCCCGTCCAGCCCGTCCGTGAGGTTCACCGCGTTGCCAGCGGCCACGATGACGAAAGCCCCGAAAAACACGAAGAACACGCCAAGGTCCAGCAGCAGGTCCTTGAAGAAGGGGAAAGAGACTGAAGTCGAAAGCCCCGCTTTGCCGACATTCATGATGAGAATGACCGCAACACCCGCAATGACCGCTTCGATGGCGAGGCGCGTCTTTCCGGAAAGACCATTGTGGGTCTGCTTCGTCACCTTCAGGTAGTCGTCATAGAACCCGATCATGCCGAAGCCGAGCGTCACCAGCAGCACCACCCACACATAGGGGTTGGCGAGGTTGGACCACAGCAGTGTCGCCACCACGATGCCTGACAGGATCATGAGCCCGCCCATGGTCGGCGTGCCCTTCTTGGTGAGCAGGTGGGACTGGGGTCCGTCCGTGCGGATGGGCTGGCCCTTGCCCTGCTTCAGCCGCAGGGTGGAAATCATGGACGGTCCGAACAGGAACACGAACAGGAGCGCCGTCACCACCGAGCCGCCGGTGCGGAAGGTGATGTAGCGGAACACGTTGACGGCGGGAAGCGACTGATGGAGTTCGGCGAGCCACTGAAGCATGGGTCATCCTCGAAGCATTTCCTGCGAAGTGGACACCGGTTCGCGTGAAGAAAATGCGTGAGATCAAAAAGCCTGGACGGAACGCAAAGCCCGGCAATGAGACGGGTGGTACTTGAGCGTTTTCGCGCGAGGTGGATGCGGGTTCGCGTGAAGAAAACGCGTTAACTCAACAAGCTAGAGCATTTCCCCGATTCTGTGAAACGGGGAAAAAGTCTAGAGCAGCGCATCCTCGCTGGCGGGGAAACGCTCGGAGAGGCGCTTCACCAGCGGCCCCATGCGGCTGCCATTGGAGCCCTTCACCATCAGCGTGTCCCCGGCGCGCACCACCGCGGCCACCATGGGTTCGAGATGGGTGGCGTGCTGGGCATAGCCGCCGCGGCGCTCGGGCGGCAGGGCCTGCCACAGCGCGTGCATCAGCGGCCCGCAGCAGAAGACGATGTCGATGCGGCCCTCCTTGAGGGCCTGGGCCAGCCCCGCATGCATGGCGGCGGCTCCGTCGCCCAGCTCCAGCATGTCGCCGAGCACGGCGATGCGCCGGCCGCGCGGCCCCACCGGGGTGCGGCTGAGCACGTCGATGGCGGCGCGCATGGAGGCGGGGTTGGCGTTGTAGCTCTCGTCGATGAGGGTGGCCGCGCCGCCCTTCACCGCCAGCTGGATCGGTACGCCGCGCCCGGGCGGCGGAGTAAGGCGCGAAATGCCGATGGCGGCCAGCGCCAGGTCCGCGCCCAGCAGCTTCGCCGCCGCCAGCACGGCGAGCATGTTCTGCACCACATGGCGGCCGGGCATGGGCACCTTGAGGGTGATGCGCGTGCCCATCACGTCCACCACCATCACCGAGCAGGCCGGCTGCAGCGAGACGGTTTCCAGCCGCACGTTCGCGCCTTCGCTCTCGCCGAAGGTGACGATGCGGGCGACGCCCTTGGCCTGCGCGGATGCCTTCAGGCGGGCGAACAGGGGATTGTCGAGATTGAGCACGGCGGCGCCGCCGGCCTCCAGCCCGTCGAAGATCTCGGCCTTGGCGTCGGCGATTTCCTCGATTCCGGAGAACTGGGCGATGTGCACCGGCTCCACGGTGGTGATGATGGCCACCTGCGGCCGCACCAGCTTCACCAGCGGCGTGATCTCGCCGGGATGGTTCATGCCAATCTCGAACACGCCGTAGCGCGCCTCTTCCGGCAGCCGGGCGAGGGAGAGGGGCACGCCCCAGTGATTATTGTAGGAGGCGGCGGAGGCGTGGGTCTCGCCATCCGCGCCCAGCGCCAGGCGCAGCGCTTCCTTGGTGGTGGTCTTGCCCACCGAGCCCGTCACCGCCACGATGCCGGCCCTGGAGCGCGCCCGCGCGGCACAGGCTAGGGCGGTGAGGCCGCCCAGCACGTCGTCCACCAGCAGCAGCGGGGCATCAGGGCCGAAGCGGTCCGCCTTGTCGCGGGCCACCACGGCGAGGGCGGCGCCGGCGGCGATGGCCCGTTCCACATAATCGTGGCCGTCGGAATTCTCGCCCATGATGGCGAAGAAGGCGTCGCCGGGCTTCAGCGTCCGGCTGTCGATGGAGATGCCGGAAACGTCGCCCACCGGTCCGCGCGGCGTGGCGGACATGGCTTGGGTGATCTCGTCGAGGCGATAAAGGCGGCGCGCGCCGGTACTCATGCTCCAACCTCCGCGAGGGCGGCGAGAACCTCCGCCGCATCCGAGAACGGCAGTGTCTGTCCACCCGTGATCTGGCCCGTCTCGTGGCCCTTGCCCGCCACCACGAGCGCGTCGCCCGGCTGCATCATCGCCACGGCGGCGCGGATGGCCTCGCGCCGGTCGCCGATCTCCCGCGCGCCGGGGGCGGCGGTGAGGATCTCGGCCCGGATGGCGGCGGGGTCCTCGCTGCGCGGATTGTCGTCCGTGACGATGACGAGGTCGGCCTTTTCCGCTGCGATTGCGCCCATGATGGGGCGTTTTCCCCGATCGCGGTCGCCGCCGCAGCCGAACACCACCATGAGCCGCCCCTTCACCGCGCCGCGCAGGGTGTCGAGCACGGCCGCGAGGGCCTCGGGCTTGTGGGCATAGTCCACGAAGACGGGGTGGGCGGGGTCGTGGCCGATGCGCTCCAGCCGTCCCGGCACGCCCTTCAGGTGGGAGAGGGCGGCCATCGCGTCCTTGCGTTCGGCCCCGCAGGCGATGGCGAGGCCGGCGGCCACCAGAGCGTTGTCGGCCTGGAACCGCCCCGCCAGCGGCAGGGCGATTTCCGTGCCGTCGCCGAAGCGGATGATCTGGCTGGCGCCGGCCGGCTTCACGTCCAGCACCTCAATGGTGGCGCCGGCGAAATCGTCGCCGAAGGACAGGGTCTTGAGCCCGCGCGTCTCCGCCCAGGCCAAAGCGGTGGCGGCATAGGGCGCGTCCAGCACGCCGACGGCGGTGGCTTCCACGGGCAGAAGCTCGGTGAACAAGCGCAGCTTGGCCTTGAAATAGGCTTCCACCGTGGGGTGGTAGTCGAGATGGTCGCGGCCCAGATTGGTGAAGGCGCCGGCGGAAAGCCGCACCCCGTCGAGCCGGCGCTGGTCGAGCCCGTGGGAGGAGGCTTCCAGCGCCATATGCGTCACGCCCTTGCCGGCGAGGTCGTCGAGAATGGCGTGCAGCTCCACCGGATCGGGCGTGGTGAGGCTGCCATAGGTGGCGCCGTCCGGCGTCACGAGGCCGATGGTGCCGAGATAGGCGGCCTTGTGGCCCAGCCGCTCCCAGATCTGGCGCAGGAAATAGGCGACCGAGGTCTTGCCGGCGGTGCCGGTGACGGCGGCGATGACCTGGGGCTGGCGCGGATAGAAGCGCGCCGCCGCCAGCGCCAGCGAGCGGCGCACATCGAGCGAGAAGGCGAACGAGACGTGGGGATAGGCGCTCCCCCCGGCCTGGGTGGGAAGGGGCGCCACCGGCTCCATGAGCACGGCGGTAGCCCCGCGCGCCACCGCGTCGGCGATGAAGCGGGCGCCATCCGCATGGGTGCCGGGCACCGCCACGAACAGGAAGCCGGGCTTCACCTTGCGGCTGTCCGCCGTCACGCCCTCGATGCGGAGGGCGCAGGCGTGGGGGGCCAGGATACGGGCGTGACCGCCGAGGAGCGATCCGAGGGTGTGGTCTGTCATCGGAGCCTCCTCTTGCTGCTGTTCATGGCATTGAGGTGACGGGCTGTCACCCCAGGGAATGGGAATGAGACCGCGGGCACTCCTGCCGGGGCGCGCCGAACCGGGCCGGCGGGCCTTCCCGCAAGGCGAAAGGCCCGGTCGCCGTTCGCGGCCCGGTATCGGCCGGAAGAGCGCTCACTGCCGGTCCGCGACCTTGGGCGCCAGGGTGCGCAGCATCTGCTCGGCCGTGGGCAGGTTCTGGCGGGGCGCCACGTTCAGCATGGGCGCGATGCGCTCCACGATGGCGCCGGCGGTGGGCGCCGCGTTCCAGCCCGAGGTGGCGAAGCCATAGGTGCCAGGAGCGGGCTGCGGCTCGTCCAGCATCACCAGCACCAGATATTGCGGCTTGTCCATGGGGAAGATGGCGGTGAAGGAGGTGAGCAGCTTATGCTTGGCATAGTGGCCGTTCACCACCTTCTCGGCGGTGCCGGTCTTGCCGCCCACCATGTAGCCGGGAATGTCGGCTTTCTTGGCGGTGCCCTTCTCCGCATTGAGGCGCATGATGTAGCGCATCTTGTCGGAGGTGTCGGTCTTCAGCACCTTGGTCGCCACCTTCTGCGCTTCCTGCTGGTCGCGCTTGATGAAGGTGGGTGGGATGAGATAGCCGCCATTGACCATGGAGTTCACCGCCATCACCGCCTGGAGCGGGGCGACCGACAGGCCGTGGCCGAAGGCGATGGTGGCCGAGTTCACCTCGCCCCAGTGCCTGGGCACGATGGGCAGGGAGCTTTCCGGCAGTTCCGTGCGCAGGCGGGTGAGCTGGCCCATCTTCCTCAGGAACACCTTGTGGGCTTCCACGCCCAGCGACAGCACCATCTTGGCGGTGCCGATATTGGACGAGGCCAGGAAGATTTCGGGCACCGACAGCACCCGGTTTTCCGCATGGTAGTCGGAGATCTTGAAGCGGCCGAAATGCAGCGGCGCGCGGGCGTCGAAGGTGGAGTTGAGGCCGATCTTGCCGGAATCGAGCGCCATGGCGAACGACATGGCCTTGAAGGTGGAGCCCATCTCGTAGACGCCGGTGGTGAGGCGGTTGAGGTAGGCGTCGCTGGCCGGATTGCCGGGCACGTTGGGGTCGAAGTCGGGCAGCGAGACCATGGAGATGATCTCGCCCGTATTCACGTCCGTCACCACCGCCATGGCGTGGAGGGCGGAGAATTTGTCCTTGGCGCGAATCAGCTCGTCGCGCACCGCGTGCTGCACGCGCATGTCGATGGAGAGCTGCACCGGCTCCTGCTGGCGGTCGGTGGCGAAGCCCGCCAGGTGCAGGTCGGAGAGGCCGCGCCCGTCGATCCACTTTTCAAGGCCGGCAATGCCCTGGTTGTCCACGTTCACGCCGCCGATGACGTGGGACAGGATGGGCCCATCCGGATAAATGCGGCGATTCTCGCTGAGGAAGCCGATGCCGGGCAGGCCCAGCCGATGGATCGCGCGGCGCTGCGCCGGGGTGATCTCGCGCTTCAGCCAGGCGAAGCCCTTGCCGGAATTCAGGCGCTTGCGCGTCTCTTCCACATCGAGGTCGGGCAGGATCTTGATCAGGCCTTCCAGCGCCTCGTCGGGGTCGAGCAGCCGGCGCGGTTCGGCGAACAAGGAGGGCGACTTCACGTCGATGGCGATGATGTCGCCGTTGCGGTCGATAATGTCCGGCCGTGCCGAGGCCACCGCGTCCGATCCGCGCCCGCGCGTGGCGCCGGGGTCGGAGGTGAGGGCAAGGTGGGTGAGCTGCGCGGCAATGGCCACGAACACCAGGCAGAAGCCTGCCATCAGCAGCTTGATGCGGCCCCGCGCGACCATGTCCGGGCTGCCGCGGTCGAGGCCCAGCAGGCCGCGCGCGAACTTGCGCGCGCCAAGATAGGCCAGCATCCCAAGCCCGGCCACGCTGCGGAAGCTGAGCTTGCCGATGCCGGTGACCAGGCGCACGGCGAGCGCGCCCACGGCCTCGATGCCGCGCTCCAGGGCCCGCGCCACCCAAAGCGCCGCGCCACCCAGGCGCCCGCCGGCCTTCGCGCCACCGCCCGCGAGGGCGCGGCCGGCGAGGATCGCGGCGCCGTTGAGGGCGTCGCCCAGCGAGACCTTAGGCTCGGGCGGCAGCGGCGCGTGGGCGTCGCCGTGCACCTGCTCGGCGCGGGCGGAATCGGGGCCAAGCGTGGCGTCGGTGTTGTTCTCGGACATGTTCTCGGACATGGCGACCTCGTCAGCGCACGCTCAGGAAACCTTTGAAGAAGGTGGCGACCGGGGAATCCTCGCCTCCGCTTTCGGCCGCTGGCGGTGGTGCTGCGGGTGCGGGGCGAGGGGCCGCCGGCTGACGCGGAGCGATGCTGCCGGTGGTGAGGGGCGCGCCCGCCGAAGCCACCGGTGTGGCCTGCGGCTTGGGCGCGGGTTTGGGGCGTATGGCCGAGGTGGCCGGAATGCTGGCGGCGCCCGTATTTCCGGCGGCCGCGGGGGCCCCTCCATTGGGCATGGGCGTCGAAGCCTTGCCGGTGGAGGAAGTGACGAGCGGAGCATCCTCCAGCGCCTCGATGATGCCGCCGATCCCGTCGCCGCCATTGGCGGGCTTGGGGGGCAGGTCGTCGAACTCGGAGATGGACTCCACGTCCAGCCGCTTCAGGTCCAGGTGACGTTCCACCAGCCCCTGAATGTAGAAGGGTGACGTACGGCGCGCCCATTCGGCGCGCATGACGGCGATGGCGTCGCGCTCCTTGCGGATCTGGCTGCGCAGGGTGGCGAGCCGCTCGGCCTCGGCGGTGGAGGCATATTTGAGCTGGTACACCACCGCGGCGGTCACCAGGAGTGCGCCGACCATCAAGATGTTGGCGACTCGAAACATTCTCTTTAGCGTCTCCGCCCATGCCGTTGCGGTGAGGGGGCCGGTAGCAGCCCCATCAGGTCACCGCCCGGATGCGCCGGAGCGAGCGTGCGTTCGGCCGCGCGAAGCTTCGCGGACCTTGCGCGCGGGTTCTCTGCCACTTCGTCGGGACCGGGTTCCACCGCGCCCTTCGCCACCAGGCGGAAGGCGGGCTCCGGCCCCTCTCCGAGCGGCAGATGACGCGACGCGGACGGTGCCTTTACCCTGTTTGCCAGAAAAGTCTTAACGATCCTGTCTTCGAGCGAGTGGAATGTGACGACCACAAGCCGGCCGCCGGGCTTCAGCACCCGCTCGGCCGCCGCCAGGGCTTCCACCAGCTCGTTCAGCTCCTCGTTCACGGCGATGCGCAGGGCCTGGAAGGTGCGGGTGGCGGGGTGGATCTCGCCCGGCTTGGAGCGCACCACCCGCGACACGATTTCCGCCAGTTGCGCGGTGCGGGTAATGGGGGTCTCCTCCCGCGCCTTGACGATGGCGCGGGCGATGGCGCGCGACTGGCGCTCCTCCCCGAAGGCCCAGATAATGTGGGCGAGGCGCACTTCGTCCATCGTGGCGACCACGTCGGCGGCGGACAGCCCATCGCCGCCCATGCGCATGTCCAGCGGCCCGTCGCGCCGGAAGGAGAAGCCGCGCTCGGCCTCGTCGATCTGCATGGAGGAGACGCCGATATCCAGCACCACCCCGTCGAGCGGGACGAATCCCGCCTCGGCGCTGAGGCTGTCGAGCTCGGAAAAGCGGCCTTGCACCAGGGTCAGGCGCCCGCCCGATGCGGCGACCAGGGCCTGTCCGCCGGCAATGGCGGTGGGGTCGCGGTCGATGGCGAGCACGCGGCAGTCGGCGGCGGCGAGGATGGCGGAGGTGTAGCCGCCGGCGCCGAAGGTGCCGTCCACATAGGTGCCGGCATCCTTCGGCGCGAGGTGCGCCAGAACCTCTTTCAGCATTACGGGAAGATGACGGGCCGGTCCGCCTACGGCGTCGGTGGGGCCGACCCCGTGGCCCGTCGTCATACCGTGCTGCTCCCTGGGTTCGAGGCGCGGGAGCCGATGGCCCGGCGCAGCTCGCGCACCCTTTGGGTGGCCTCCGCGAGATGCACCTTCAGCCGCTCCGGTTCCCAGATCCTGAATTTATGCCCGAGCCCCACGAAGGCGACCTGATCGGTGATGCCGGCGTGGGCCTTGAGCGTTTCGGTCAGCACCACCCGGCCTTCCGGGTCGATGCGTAAGGTCTCGCTGGTGCCGTAGAGGGCGGCGGCCAGCTCTTCCCGCTCCTCGGAATAGGGCGGGTAGCGGTCGATCAGCGCGTCGATCTCGCCAATCAGCCGGTTGCCGCCCGCATCCAGCGCGGGCTCGGCGAGGCTCGGATGGCAGTAGAGGCCCTCCGCGCCGTCCTTCACCAGCACCGCGCGATACGGCGCAGGGATGGAAACCCGCCCCTTGGCGTCAAGACGCATCGTGTAGGTGGACACGAAGCGGTCCATGGAACGCTCCTCGGCGCCGGGGTGCCTCCCCATTTCCGGGCCTCTCCCGAAGGAGGACGCGCCCGGCGACGGCCAGAAGGCCGCCCATCATGTTTTGGGTAATGATGGGTTAACATGGGAAATCATGGGGCGTCAATGGAGCTGGATGGGCATTGGCGGGAAGATGGCGCGTGGTTTCACCGACCGGCGGGCGGCCGGCTCAAAGTGGAGGGCAGGTGCGTGGTTGCTGAACGTCGGGGGAGAGGATCTGCTAGGTTCGCGCTTCGAAGATGTACGTGGCGGCGAGGGAAGCATGTCCATCAGTGAGGCTCAGGCGACGGCAAGTTCCATGAGTGCGGCGGCCAGCCTGCCCACCTATTCAGTGCAGCAGATCTCCGATTATCTGCGCTTCGGGACCAATGGCGGGTTGACGATCGCCGGTACCGATACGCCCATCACCGTGAACCTGACCGGCCTCAGCGCCCAGCGGGCCGGGCTCGCGCGGCTGGCTCTGGCCACCTGGTCGGATATTTGCGACATCAGCTTCACGGAGACCACGGGTTCGGCGACCATCTCATTCACGCAGAACCAGAGCGGGGCCTTCTGCCAGTGGTGGAGCTCCGGCTCATCGATCACCGCGGCGACGGTCAACGTGGCGGCCAATTGGCAGGGCGGCGACAGCAGCGTCGACGGCTACACCTTCCAGACCTTTATCCATGAAATCGGCCACGCCCTCGGGCTCGGCCATTCCGGGCCCTATGACGGCAGCGGGACCTATGCGACTGACGCCATCTATGCCAACGATTCCTGGCAGATGACGGTCATGTCCTACTTCAGCCAGGGAGAGGCGGGGCAGGGCAGTGACCGCTTTGTGATGACGCCCATGATGGCGGACATCTATGCCGTCCGCGCCATGTACGGGCGCGGCACCACCCATGCCGGCAATACCGTCTATGGGTTCAATTCCACCGTCCTCGGCGCCACCGCCGCGCTCTACGACTTCGCCAATTACAGCGAGGCGCCGAGCTACACGATCGTGGACGATGCCGGCACCGACACGCTCAATGCCTCCGGCTATGCGGTGAACCAGCTCATTGATCTGCGTGCGGGCCGATTCTCCAATATTGGCGGCCTCACCGGCAATATCGGCATCGCTCTCGGTGTCATCATCGAGAACGCGAATGGTGGATCCGGCGATGACCGCCTCATCGGCAACAGTTATGTCAATGTCATCTATGGCAATGCCGGCGATGACACCTTCTATGGCTACGGCGGCGACGATCGTCTGCTTGGTGGCACTGGCAATGACATTTTCGATGGCGGTGCCGGCAACGACAGGCTCTATGGCCAAGAGGGCAACGACCGGCTCGTCGGTGGCGTTGGCAACGACCTTCTTGAGGGAGGCACCGGCAACGACAGCATGACCGGTGGTGCCGGCGACGACACCTATTACGTGGACTCCATTGGTGATGTCGTGGTCGAAGTGGCGGGCGAGGGCTTCGATACGGTCCGTACGACCCTCTCGCGCTATACGCTCGGCACCAGCGTGGAGCGCCTGATCTATACCGGCTCGTCGTCCTTCACCGGGGTCGGCAACAACTTCAGCAACACCATCACCGGCGGTCGCGGCAGTGATCGGCTTTGGGGCGGGGGCGGCAATGACACTCTCACCGGCGGGGTGGGCGCCGATACCCTGACGGGGGGCAGCGGACGAGACACCTTCGTCTACACCACCGTGTCGGATTCAAACCGCAGCACTTATGACACCCTGACGGATTTTTCCACCGCCGCAGGCGACCGGCTGAACCTCTCGGCCATCGACGCCAACACAACCAACAGCGGCGTCAACGACGCCTTCGTTTATGTGGGCTCGTCGGCCTTCTCGGGTACCGCCGGGGAGCTGCGGCTGGCCAATGGATTGCTGCAGGGCGATGTGAACGGCGACTCCCGGGCGGATCTTGTGATCGCGGTGGGCAGCGGCTTCACCTACACATCCAGCAGTCTCATCGTGTGAAGTCGTGGAGAAGGGTGTTGGGCCCTTCTCCACTTCCGCTTGCTCAGGCGGGCTCTGGCGCCCGCGCCGGCGTGAGCGCGCCCACGGTCTTCAGGGCGAAGGCGTAGACCAGGGCCACCTCATCCAGCCGGTCGAAGCGGCCGGAGGCGCCGCCATGGCCGGCATCCATGTTGGTGCGCAGCAGGATGGGGGCATGCGAGGTGTTGAACGCGCGCAGCCGCGCCACCCATTTGGCCGGCTCCCAATAGGTCACCCGCGGGTCGGTGAGCCCGGCGAGGGCGAAGATGGCCGGATAGGCCGCCGCATGCACATTATCCACCGGTGAATAGCGCCGGATCCGGGTGAAGGCATCGGGGTCGGAAATGGGATTTCCCCATTCCGGCCATTCCGGTGGCGTGAGGGGTAATGTGTCGTCCAGCATGGTGGTGAGGACGTCCACGAACGGCACTTCCGCGATGATGCCGGCAAACAGTTCCGGCCGCATGTTCGCCACCGCACCCATCAGCATGCCGCCCGCCGACCCGCCATGGGCGACGATGCGCGCCGGCGTCGTGAACTTCTCCCGCACCAGATGGTCGGCCACCGCGATGAAATCGGTGAACGTGTTGGTCTTGCGGGTGAGCTTGCCATCCGAATACCAGCGCCAGCCCTTGTCCGTGCCGCCGCGGATATGGGCAATGGCATAGATGAAGCCGCGGTCCACCAGCGAAAGCCGGCTGGTGGAGAAGCTTGCCGGTATGGTGATGCCGTAGGCTCCATATCCATACAGCAGCAGCGGCGCCGTGCCGTCCAGCGGCGTGCCCTTGCGGTAGAGCAGGGACACCGGAACCATCTCGCCATCGGGCGCCGGGGCGAAGATACGCCGGGTGACGTAGTCGGCCGGATCATGGCCCGAGGGAACCTCCTGGCGCTTCAAGAGCGCCCGTTCCCGGCTGGCCATGTCATAGGACCACACCTCCGACGGCGTGGTCATGGAGGCGTAGGTAAAGCGCACCTCGCGGGTGTCGAACGGGAAGCCGGGGAACAGCCCCAGCGCATAGGCTTCCTCATCGAACGCCACCGCATGCTCGGCGCCGCTTTCCAGGTCGCGCACGATGATGCGCGGCAGGCCGCCCTCCCGCTCCAGCCGTGTCATGAAGCGTGCGAACACGGTGTGGCTGAGGATCATGCGGCCCGGCGCATGGGGCACGAAATCACGCCAGTTCCGCCGCTCGGGCGCGGCTGTGGGGGCGGTGACGATCTTGAAGTCTTCCGCCTGGTCCGCATTGGTGAGGATGACGAGCGTGTCCTCACCCCTCAGGGCCGGGTGATGCTCCACCTCATAGCGCACGCCCGAGCTGCGCTCCGCCACCAGGCGCGGGCGCGCATCCGGGGTCGAGAGGTCGAGAAGATGGACCTCGGATGTCTGGTGGTCGCCGCAGGAAATGAGGCCGAAGGCGCGCGATTGCGTCTCCGCCAGCGAGACGAAGAAGCCCTTGTCGGGCTCCTCATAGATCAGCGCGTCGGCCTCCGGTGCCGTGCCCAGCACATGGCGGTAGACCTTGGAGGGGCGATGCTCCGCGTCGCGGCGGATGTAATAGAGCGCGTTGCCGTCGGCGCTCCACAGCAGGTCGCCGGTGGTTTCCGCGATCACATCCGGCAGGTCGGCGCCTGTGGAGAGATCACGGATGCGGATGCCGTAGAGCTCGGAGCCCTGCTCGTCGGCGGCGAAGGCGAAGCGCCGATGGTCCGCCGTGTGGCGCCAGTGGCCGAGATGGAAATAGGCCTTGTCCTTGGCCTCCAGGTCGCCGTCGAGGATGATCTGCTCGGCCCCGTCTGGCATCGCCTTGCGGCAGGCGAGGGGGTGCTGGCCGCCTTCCCGATGCCGGCTGAAATAGGCGAAGGCGCCATCGGGCGCGGGGACGGTGGAATCATCCTCCTTGATGCGGGCCCGCATCTCCGCCACCAGGGCGCGGCGCAGGTCCGCGAGCGGGGAGAAATAGGCATCCGCGTAGGCATTTTCCGCCTCGAGATAGGTGCGGATCTCGCTTGAGAGCACGGCGGGGTCGCGCATCACCTCACGCCAATTGTCGGCGCGCAGCCAGGCGTAATCGTCGGTAAGGGCCACGCCATGAATGGTGCGGGAGGAGGGGTGGTGCGCGGCGCGCGGGGCCTCAGGCGCCGTCATGGGGCTGTCCTTCATCGGTTTCCAGGGAAAGGGCGGTTCCGTTCATGCAGAAGCGCAGGCCCGTGGGTTGCGGCCCATCGGGAAAAACATGGCCCAAATGGCTGTCGCACCGGGCGCAGCGAACCTCTATACGGCGCATGCCGTGGGAGGTATCCTCGTGCGTCACCACCGCCTCGGCGGAAACGGGGGAGAAGAAGCTGGGCCAGCCGGTGCCGGAATCATATTTGGCCTCGGAGCGGAACAGGGCCGCGCCGCAGGCCACGCAGCGATAAAGGCCGGTGCGCTTCTCGTCCCAATAAGGGCCGGTGAAGGCGCGCTCTGTGCCGTGCTCGCGGGCAATGCGGAATTGCTCGGGCGTCAGGCAGGAGCGCCATTCCGTTTCGCTCTTGGTGACCTTGGCCGGGCCGGTGCCCGTGGGGGTGTCCTTCGGTGCATCCTGGGCGTCGTCCTGGGGCACCTGCGGCTTGGAGCTTGGGTCGGGAAGGGTGTTGGGCATGAAAACCCCGCTGTGTTTGCCTTCAGGTAGGCATCCCCTCCCGCACTGGCAAGGCATGCGCGCCGCTCTACCGGCGGGGCGGGGACGAGGTCTGGCAAATGCAGAGAAGGAAGGGACCAAGTCCAACTTGAAAGTACATGACGGTTTCTGAATTTCTACTTGCATTTGCGTGCGTACGAACTTAACACCTATACATTGCTGTATGCCACCGAATCGAAGCGGGCCGCCCGTTTCGGGGTGGGAAAGACCGGCTGCCGCAGGTCCCCGGCCTGCGTTCCGCAGCTTGGGTGTGGTTCTCGTCACAGGCAAAAAGAAAGTGCCATGACCGAAGAAATGGAAGAAAATTCCTTTGTCGCCCTGGCGGCGGACATCGTCTCCGCCTACGTGAGCAACAATTCCGTCGCGGCGGCGGAACTGCCGGTGCTCATCAACGATGTTTACGCTGCGCTGCAGCGCATCTCCACGGGCGAGACCGAGGCCGTGGTGGAGCAGCTCAAGCCGGCGGTCCCGGTGAAGAAGTCCGTGGCGCCCGATTACATCGTGTGCCTCGAGGACGGAAAGAAGTTCAAGTCGCTCAAGCGTCACTTGCGCACGCAGTACAACATGACGCCTGAGCAATACCGGGAGAAGTGGGGCCTGCCGGCGGACTACCCCATGGTGGCGCCGAACTATGCGGCGGCGCGCTCCGAGCTCGCCAAGCAGATGGGCCTCGGCCAGCAGCGCCGCGGCGGCTGAGGCGCGGTCCGCCATCGCTCCTACCGCCCCGGCCGCGCCAGCCGCCGGGGCGGATGTGGTGCGTCGCCGTAGAGGCCCGGCGGAGCGGGCAGGCGACGCATATGCGCCTCTATGTTTCGGACCGCATGACATGCGCTCCCCCTGCACCCTTCAGAGACTTGCCCCACTGCTCTTCGAAGACTGTGGCGCCTGAGTTTCACGCTGCGTTGGCGTGCCAAGAGTGTCGGTATCCAACACCTCCGCCCGCGCGCTGCGCGCCGCGTCGAGCGCATCTTATGTTCCCCCGAGTGCCAGGGCACTTCGACGAGCGGAACTCTTTCAGCCTTACCGCCTTTGTCCCGCGCCGGAGAGTTCCGCTGGCTGCCGAGCCTCGGGCCGCGCTCCAGTCCGCATTTCCCGTCGGCGGGTGTGGCGAATGGGAAGCCGCCGCGGCCTCATCCGCGAACTTGGCTGCGCCAAGCTTGGCGAACGGTGCCTCGCCGCCGCCTTGAGTTGCTCCGCGCAGGGCGGACGAGGCAGGCCGGCGCTGCGGCATCACCGCGAACCGGATCCTCGGTGACAGGATCATGGCCGGTGACCCTTATTCATGCGCGCCGGCTCCTGCTCAGGCCCCTGAGCGTTCGGCGCCATAGCGCGCGCACTCCGGCAGGGCATCGCGGCGCTGTTTGAAACTCTTGCGCTCACCATGCCGCGAGGGGGCGTTATCGCTGGTGGTGGAAGGCGTGCCGCCTGTCGCTGGTACCGGACGTGGTCTGGAGACGGCCGATGGGGCCCGCCCGCCTGAGGCGACCAAGATGCGCGGGCTCGCATCATCACGAGCCTTTCATCCTGCCCTGCACCGCTTTCCATGCGCCTCGTGGCGCGGCGGTAATCCACGGGGGCCCGGAGAAAGCCACCGTTACTGCCAACGGAACGTGATCCGGAGACGGCCGATGGGCCCGGCCCGACAGAGGCGCCCAAGATGGCGCGGGCTCTCTCCCGGACCGGCCTTTCATTCCGCCCCGCCCGCTTTCCATGCGCCCCGCGGCAGGGGAGGGGGCGATACGCGGGCCCGGAGGAGGAGGACGCCGTCACTGCTAACGGAGCGCGCTCTGGAGACGGCTGATGGGCCCCGTGCGCCTGAGGCGACCAAGATGGCGGGAGGCCTGGCCTCTCTCGATAGAGAGGGGCCTTCATTCCACCATTCACCACTTTCCATGCGCCCCGCGGCGGGGGAGGGGGCGATCCGCGCGGGCCTGGGGGAGGCACCGTCACTGCCCGGAACATGCTCCAGAGACCGCCGATGGGTTCGGCTCGGCAGAGGCGATCAAGATGCGCGGGCTCGCATCATGACGAGCCTTTCATTCTGCACTGCAGCGCTTTCCGTGCGCCCCGCCGCGGGGAGGGGCCATGCAGGTGGGTTGCGCTGAGGGCACGTCAAGGCAGCCACGCGCCCCGACCGCCGCCACCCGGCTGCAGCCCATCGAATGGCGCTCGAGTCTCCTGCCTTGATGTCCTGCCTTCCTCGAATGTGGCAGCCTCTCCCGAGCGGCTATCTCGCTCGGGAACGCTTCAGCTCAGCCAAAGCCCCAGCAAGGCGAGGGCGATCACCCACAGGGCGGCGTTGCCCCAGAAGGCGCGGCGGGCTTCCGCGCGGCCGATGCCGTCCAGCGAGGCCGGCGACAGGTGGATGCCATCGCGCGTGGCCTCGTCCAGCTGCTCCACCACCCGGGCGGTGCGGGTCAGCAGCGCGGGAACCTCGGTGGCGAAATGGCCCACCTCGCCCAAGCTGAGGCCGGCGCGCTGGAGCTGTCCCACCGGGCCGAGATTGCGGGTGATCCAGTCCTCCACCACGGGCGCGGCGGTGCTCCACATGTCCAGCTGCGGGTCGAGGGAGCGGGCGACGCCTTCCACCACCACCATGGTTTTCTGCAGCAGCAGCAGCTCGGGCCGCGTCTGCATGTCGAACAGGGCGGTCACCTCCAGCAGCAGGGCGAGGAGGCGCGCCATGGAGATCTGGTCGGCGCGGCGGGAGTGGATGGGCTCGCCGATGGCGCGGATGGCGAGGGCGAAATCGTCCACGGAATGGTGGAAGGGCACGTAGCCCGCCTCGAAATGCACCTCCGCCGTGCGGCGCCAGTTGCGGGTGATGAAGCCGTAGAGGATCTCCGCCAGGAAGCGGCGCTCCTTGAGGCCCAGGCGGCCCATGATGCCGCAATCCACCACCACCAGGCGGCCCTGCGCGTCCACGAACAGGTTGCCGGGGTGCATGTCGGCGTGGAAGAAGCCGTCGCGCATCGCCTGGCGCAGGAAGGATTGCATCACGATGCGCGCAATGTCCTTAAGGTCATGGCCGGCGGCGATGAGCGCCTCCTTGTCGGAGAGCTTGATGCCGTCGATCCATTCCGTGGTCAGGACGTCGCGGGTGGAGCGGTCCCAATCCACCTCGGGCACGCGCAGGTCGTGATCCTCGCGGGTGTTCTCGGCCAGCTCGGCATAGGCGGCGGCCTCCAGGCGCAGGTCCATTTCCATGGCCACCGAGCGGGCCATGGTGTCCACCACGCTGGTCAGCCGCAGCCGCCGGGCCTCGGCAAAGGTGTTCTCGCCGAATTCCGCGAGCCGGCGGAAGCTGGCCATGTCGGCGGAAAAGCGCCGGCTGATGCCCGGGCGCAGCACCTTCACCGCCACATCGCGGCGGGTGCCGTCGGGGTCCACCACCTCGGCCTTGTGCACCTCGGCGATGGAGGCGGCCGCCACCGGTGGGCCGAACACGGGGAACACCTCGTTCACCGGTCGCTCGAAGGCGTCGGTGACGATCCGTTCGGCTGCCTCCTGGCCAAAGGCCGGCATGCGGTCCTGCAGCACCTCCAGGTCGCGGGCGACGGTGGGGCCCACCACGTCCGGCCGGGTGGCGAGGAACTGGCCCAGCTTCACATAAGAAGGGCCGAGCCGCGACAAGGCGGCGGAAAAGCGGGCCGAGCGGCTGCCCGCATCGCGCCGGGCGATGAGCCGGGCGATGCGCAGGGCCGGCCGGGCGAGCGGCGGCGCGGCCGCCGGCGACACCAGCGAAAGCACGCCTTCGCGCGCGAGCACGTAGCCGGCGCGGACGAGCCGCGCCGCATCGGCGAGAAGGAAAATCACGTCGAGCGCCTTTCAGCCGCAGCGGCCATCAGATGCGGAAACCCCAGTGCAGCGCCACCACGCCGCCGGTCATGCGCATGAAGTCCACGCGCTTGAAGCCGGCATCGCGCATCATCTGCGCGAAGGCTTCCGCGTGGGGGAAACGGCGGATGGATTCCACCAGATACTGGTAGGGCTCCGCATCCCCCGCGACCCGCTTGCCGATCGCGGGGATGACCTTGAAGGAATAGGTCTCGTAGATCTTGTCGAGCCCGGGCACGTCCACCTTGGAGAATTCGAGCACGAAAGCCCGCCCGCCGGGCTTCAGCACGCGCCGCATCTCCTTGAGCGCCATGGGAATGCGCGGCACGTTGCGGATGCCGAAGGCGATGGTCACCGCGTCGAACGAGCGATCGGGGAAGGGCAGCTCCTCGGCATTGGCTTCCTGGAAGTCCACCTTGCCGGAAAGTCCGCGCTTCTCCGCGCGCTCGCGGCCCACCGCGAGCATCTCGGTATTGATGTCGGCGACGGTAATATGCGTGCCACTGCCGCCGGCCTCCGCTACGCGGAAGGCCACGTCGCCGGTGCCGCCGGCAAGGTCCAGCAGGCGGAACGGGCGCTCGCCCGTGGGCGGGCGCAGCTTGGATACCAGCGCGTCCTTCCAGACCCGGTGCAGGCCGGCGGACATGAAGTCGTTCATGATGTCGTAGCGCCGGGCCACCTTGTGGAACACGTCGTCCACCAGGGCCTGCTTTTCCTGCAGCGGCACGGTGCGGTAGCCGAAATGGGTGTCCGCCTTCCCGTCGCGGAGCCCAGCGGGCCCTTGAGCCCCATGGGGATCTTCGGGTGACGGGGTCGGCTGAAAATTGGGGTCCGTCATGACGGGGAAGCACCACGCGCGCTGTTCGAGATGGTGCGCGACCTTAGCGGATGACGGGCCGCGATGCCATGCGGGGCGCGGAAGGGGCGGTGCGCCCGAACGTCTCTTGTGAGTTGGCTCGCCTTGCTCTTCGGCGGAAGCCCCGGCAAGGGGCTCCCTCCGGCGAGGAATCAGCGTCCGGAGCCGTTCGGCTTGGCGAAGTCCGAAACGTCGAACTCCAGGCCCTCGCGGCTGTAGCGCCGGGCCGCCTTCTTGGAGCCGAACACGTTGTGGAACATCAGCGTGCCAATCTTCAATCCGCGCCGCTCCTTGCGCGCCGCGATCTCTTTCCGCATGGGGAAGAGGGGAACGTTGATCGTGATCGTCATAGCCGCTCTCCAATTGTATTCGTTGGTACAAGTCGGCAAAGAAAAGAGACCGGTGTTAACAATTCGGTAACAATTCCTTGCCGCGAGGGCGTGCTTCTCTGGCACGCGTCCAGTACGCCGTCCGATCGGGGCGTTTATTTGACCTTCATGGGGATGAAGCGCGGCGTAATCGAGAACGTGTTTGCGGAGCTTGGCCGGGTGGTTAACCAAACCTAAACGGCGGCGGTGCGGGAGAGCCGCCACTGGGCCAGCATGGCGCGCAGGGCCGCCGGCTTTAAAGGCTTGTTCAAGATCACCATTTCGGCTGCGTGGGCGGCATCGCGCACGTTTTGGCTGCGGTCGGCGGTAATCAGGGCCGCCGGGAGCTTCCCCAATTTCCACCGCAGGGTCATCACCGCGTCGATGCCCAGGCCGCCGTCGAGGTGGTAATCGACGAGGGCGATATCGGGCGTGATCCCGGCCTGCTGCACCGCCTTCAGGGCCGCTTCGGCATCGCCCGCGGTGATCACGGTGCAGCCCCAGCCGGTGAGCAGGAGCTTCATGCCCTCGATGATGGCCGGCTCATTGTCGATGACCAGGATGGTGAGCCCGTTCAGGGGGGCGCCCGGTCCGCTGGGGCGCTGGGGAGAGGTTTCCGCGGCGGGGATGGCGCTCGCCAGCGGCAGCTCCAGGGTGAAGACGGAGCCGATGCCGGGCCGAGAGCGCAGGGCGATGGGATGTTCGAGCACCCGGGCGATGCGCTCCACGATGGAGAGGCCGAGCCCAAGCCCGCGCGCCACCCGCGCCCCCTGGTCCAGGCGCTGGAACTCCTGGAACACGATCTTCTGTTGCGTCCGTGCGATGCCGATGCCGGTGTCCCACACCTCCACGCGCACGTGCCCCGCCAGATGGCGGCATCCCACCAGGATGCGGCCTTGGGGGGTGTATTTGATGGCGTTGGAAATGAGGTTCTGCAACAGACGGCGCAGCATGCGCCGGTCCGAGCGCACGGTGAGGGAGCTCGGCACCACCGTGAGGTCGAGGGATTTGTTCCGTGCCAGCGGCGCGAACTCGATCTCCAGTTGCTTCAGCACCTCGCCGATGCGCAGGGGCGCGATCTCGGGTTTCTGCACACCGCTGTCGAGGCGCGACAAGTCGAGCAGCGCGCCGAGGATTTCCTCCACCGCCTCCAGGGAGGCGTCCACATGGCCCGCCAGGCGCTGTTCCTCCGCCCCTTTCGCGCGCTCGACCAGGCTCGTCACATAAAGGCGGGCGGCATTGAGGGGCTGAAGAATGTCGTGGCTGGCGGCGGCGAGGAAGCGGGTCTTGGAGATATTGGCCTCCTCCGCCTCGGCCTTGGCGCGCTCCAGCGCCTTGTTGAGGCAGACGAGCTCGTCGGTGCGCTCGCGCACGCGCCGTTCCAGGCTCTCATTGGCCTTTTCCAGGGCCTGGGCGGCCTCCACCGAGGGCGTGATGTCGGTGAAGGTGACGGCGATGCCGCCATCGGGCATGGGGTCGGAGCGGGTCTCGATCACCTGACCGTTCTGGTCCAGCCGTTCGGAGAAGCCCGGGGCGGGAAGGGCATAGCGCTCCACCCGCGTCACCAGCCCCTCGCGGCAGCCCTCCGGGCGCGGGGCGCTGGCGAGAATGGCGCTGAGCGGGGCGCCGACGGTGTAGCAGTCCGCCGGCAGCTCCAGCATCTCGCCGAAGCTGCGGTTCCAGCACACCAGGTTCAGCTCGCGGTCGAACACGGCGATGCCCTGGTGGACATGGTCGATGGCGCTCTGCAGCAGCTCGCGATTGTACTGGATGGCGGCGGAGGCATCGTCCAGCAACTTCAACGCCGCCTTGGTGGAGACCGCCCGCTTGCGCAGCAGCAGCGACAGAGCAAGGCGGGAGGAGGCCGCGCCCACCGCCGCCGCCAGCAGGTGCTCGGCATGGCGCACGGTGGTGGCGTCCGCCTCGCGGTGGGGGTCGATGTCCACATCGTGGATGCGCGCATAGGCGGAGAAGGCGGCCTGGGCCCTATCGCGCCCCAGATAGCGCCCCACGGTGGAGATCAGCTCGCCCACCGTGACCGCGGAACGCCAGCGCAGGAATGAGGGGCGGTGCGGGGGCTGCTCCGGGCTCCGCGCCATGAACAGTTCGGCCTGCACCTCCTCGATCTGGCTCGGGCGGGTGAGGAAGGAGACGATCACCAGGACCAGCGTGTTGACGGCGAGGCTCCAGGCCACCCCATGGGCCAGCGGCCCGGCGGTGAGGCCCAGGAGCGCGGTGGGCTTCAACAGGCCGATGCCGAAGGGGCCGGCGTCGAGCACGCTCTGGGCGACGAGGCCGGCTTCCACCAGGCTCGGCAGCATCAAGGTGTAGGCCCAGATGAGGGTGCCGGCGAGGATGCCGGCGACGGCGCCCTTGGCGGTGGCGCGCCGCCAGGTGAGGCCGGCGGCGAAGGCCGGGCCCACCTGCGCCACGGCGGCGAAGGAGAGCAGGCCGATCTGCGCCAGCTGCACCTCGCCGATGATGCGGTAATAAAGATAGGCCAGCAGCAGGATGACGAGGATGGCGACCCGGCGCACCAGCAGCAGGGCGCCCACCATGTCGTTGGGCTCGGGCGCGCCGGCGTCCTTGGCGCGCCGGCGCAGCAGCAGGGGCATCACGAAATCGTTGGAGATCATGATGGCCAGCGCCACGCTCTCCACGATCACCATGGCGGTGGCCGCCGAAAGCCCGCCCACGAAGGCGAGCAGGGCGAGCCCCTCCGCCCCCGCGGCCAGCGGCACGGCCAGCACGTACATGTCGCTGTCCACCACCTCGCGGGGGAACAGCGTCATGCCCGCCAGCGCCAGCGGCACCACGAAGAGGTTGATGAGCACGAGATAGAGAGGAAACAGCCAGCGGGCGCGGCGGATCTCCTCCTCGCCCTTGTTCTCCACCACCGCCACGTGGAACTGGCGCGGCAGCAGCATGAAGGCGCCGCCGGAGAGGATCGTCATGGTGATCCAGTTCTCCAGCGACAGGCCGCGCGTGAAGGGGGCCGTCACGCCGGCGGCGGCGGCCGTGCGCCACAGGTCGGCGGGGCCGGAGAAGAGGAAGAAGGTGACGAGGATGCCCACCGCCAGGAATGCCGCGAGCTTCACGATGCTCTCGGTGGCGATGGCGAGCATCAGGCCGTTCTGGTGCTCGGTGGCGTCGGTGTGGCGGGTGCCGAACAGCACCGCGAAGGCGGCCATGGCGCAGGCCACGAACAGAGCGAGGTCGCCGGCCGGCGTGCCCTGGGTGGCCTGCCCAGCGAAATAGCCCAGCACCGCCAGCAGCGAGGCCGACACCGCCTTCAGCTGCAGCGAGATATAGGGGATGGAGCCGGCCAGCGCGACCAGGGCCACCAGCGCCGCGATGCCCTGGTGCTTGCCATAGCGGGCGGCGATGAAGTCGGCGATGGAGGTGATGTTGTTGGCCTTGGCCAGCCGCACCACCCGCAGGAAGGCCGGGCCGGCCACCGTCATCAGGATGATGGGGCCGAGATAGATGGTGAGGAAGTCAAAGCCCTGGGTGGTGGCAAGGCCCACCGATCCGAAGAAGGTCCAGGACGTGCAGTAGACCGCCAGCGACAACGAATAGATGATAGGCCGCGCGGAGCGGCGCTTCTCGGAGGGGCGCAGCCGGTCGCCGAAGCTCGCGATGGCGAACAGGAAGCCGATATAGGCCAGCGCGGCGAAGATGACGACCGAAGCCTGAAGCATGTCCCCCGTCCGGCGGCGGAACCCGCACCGCCGCCCGTTCTTCTCATTCCCTGCAACTCACCATCCGCGACGGGTCTTGTCCAGTCGGGACACTCCCGTGGCGCCTCAGGCGAGGGCGTCGATCTCCGCGTCTGTGAGCGCGCCGGGGACGATGGTGATGGGCACCGGGAAATGGCCGGAATGGAAGGATACCAGCGCGCTCACCAGGGGGCCCGGCCCCTCCCGCCCCACCCCGGCGGCCAGCACCAGGATGGCCACGTCCTCGTCCTCCGCGATGGAGGCGAGCACGGCTTCCGCCTTGGTGCCCTCGCGGATCACCGTCTCGGCGTCCACCCCGGCCACCTGGCGGGCGCGGGCGACGAACTTCTGAAGGCGCGCGCTCATGTCGTCGGTGGCTTCGACGCGCATGAGGTCGCCGATGCCGAGCCACTGCTGGTTGACACCCTCCAGCTCCAGCACGCCCAGCAGCAGCAGGGCGCCGCCGGTGCCGGCGGCCCGGCGGCTCGCATAATAGACGGCGCGGTCGCATTCGGGCGTGTCGTCCACCACCACCAGGAACTTGCGACGATGGCCGGGCTCCCGGCTGCGCCGGGGCGCGGCCGGCGGGTTGGGGGCAGGCGAACGGGGATCGGTCATGGCAGCCTCGGCCGGTCGCTGCGCGAGCGCCCGCCAAGCCGGGTCCTCAGGGAACCCTGGGGTCACGGGACCCAGGGCCCGTGACCCCAGGGCCCGTGACGGCCGGAGAGGCGGACGCCCCGCGCAGCGCGATTCAATGGGGCGCTCCATGCTGCCATGGCGGAGCGGGCGCCGGTGAAAAAAGTGGGGCCCGGGCGGGGCTCCGGGCCATCCGACGGGGGCCTCGCGCGGCCTTGGACACCCGCAGCCGCCGGCGAAGCCTTTCAATGGCGGGGCGAATTGCTCTACAGACGGACCATCGCCACTTGCCCGGACGGCGAAGCCGCGCCGGCCGCAACATCACGGAGACGCGCCTTGCCCGCCAGCGCCGCAAACCTCACCCTGGAAACCGCGCAGGTGATCATCACCGCCGCCCTCGTCCATGCGCGCACGCAGGAGATGAACCCGCTCGCGGTGTGCGTGCTCGACGCGCGCGGCGCCCTGAAGGCCTTTTCGGCGGAGGACGGCACCAGTCTCAAGCGCGGCGATATCGCCATGGGCAAGGCCAATGGCGCCTTGTCCCTGGGCATGGGCTCGCGCTCTCTGTTCCGGCGCGCGCAGGATCAGCCCTTCTTCATCAGCGCCGCCACGGCCGCCATCGGCGGCTCGCTCATTCCGGTGCCCGGTGGCGTGCTGGTGCGCGATGGCGAGGGGCGGGTGATCGGCGCCGTCGGCATTTCGGGCGACACTTCGGACAATGACGAGGCGGCGGCGCTCGCCGGCATCGCCTCCGCTGGTTTCGTGGCCGATCCGGGCACGGACTGAACCCGCCCGGACCCAACCGGCGCAAACGGCCCGAGGTTCGCGCGCAAAAACGCACGAAACCGGTGATCTCAGAGGATCTGAGCCGCGTCCGCGAAGGCCAGCCGCGGCAGGCGATCATATAGCTTGGTGTGGTCGCCATGGCCGAGGGCGGCGATGAAGTTGGTCTTCACCGTGCCGTCAGGGAAGAATTCCGCATCGACCTTGGCGGCATCGAAGCCGGACATGGGGCCGACATCGAGCCCCAGCGCCCGCGCGGCGATGATGAGATAGGCCCCTTCCAGCGACGAATTGCGGAAGGCGTGGGGCTCCACCATGGCCGGGGCGTTCACGAACATGTCCCGCGCGCCCGGATTGTGGGGGAAGAGCTCGGGAATCTTGTCGTAGAACTTCAGGTCATAGGCGATCAGCACGATCACCGGCGCGGCCAGCGCCTTGTAGTTGCCCTGGGCGAGGCCCGGCTTCAGCCGCGCCTTGGCCTCTTCCGAGCGCACGAAGACGAAACGCGCGGGCTGGGTGTTCATGGCGGTGGGGCCGAGCTTCACCAGGTCGTAGAGCGCGTGAAGCTCCGCGTCGGTCACCGGCTGGTCGGTCCAGCCATTGTGGGAGCGGGCGCCGAGGAAAAGCTGCTCCAGGGCAGCATCGTTGATCTTCTGCTTCATGATGGGTTCCAAAGGGAAGAACAGGAATGGAATGAACAAGGATCGCACTGGCGATCTAGGAGCCCCTTGGCCGATGAACAACGGCCGCGCTTGCAAGATTGCCTTGCATCGGTGCAAACCGATCAGGACGCTTGATGCCGGTGTCACGCGAATTGATGGGCCAGGGTCCCTTCCCGTCGCTATGGTCCGCGCGGTTCATGCCGCAGCCCCTTCGAGATGAGTTCCATGTCCTCTTCTTCTCCCGCCTCGCCTTCGGCTCCGCTCCTGTTCGAGGATCCCTATCTTGCGCAGGTGCGCCAGCACATCGTGGCGCTGCCGGAAAGCGGCATCGTCGAGGTGATGAATTATGGTCGCTCGCGTCCGGGCATGATTCCCCTGTGGGCGGGGGAGGGCGACGTGCCCACGCCCGGCTTCATCTGCGACGCCGCGGCGGCCGCGCTCCATGGCGGCGAGACCTTCTACACCTGGCAGCGGGGCCTGCCCGAGCTGCGCGAGGCCATCGCCCGCTATATGGCGCGCCTTTACGGCGTCGCGGAGGATCCGGAACGCTATTTTGTCACCGGCTCAGGCATGCAGGCCATCCTCGTGGCCTTCTCCATCGCCCTCGGCGCGGGCGACGAGATTCTCTTGCCCTCGCCCATCTGGCCCAATGCGGCGGCCGGGGCGCAGAAGCTGGGGGCGGTGCCGGTGCATGTGCCGCTGGCCTATGGCGCGGAGGGCTTCTCCCTTGATATCGGCCGGCTGGAAGCGGCGGTGACGGCGCGCACGCGGGCCATCTTCCTCAATACCCCCTCCAATCCCAGCGGCTATGTGGCCACCCACGAGGAATTGCAGGCGGTTCTCGAATTCGCCCGCCGCCACAAGCTGTGGATCATCGCCGACGAGATCTATGGCCGCTTCTATTATGGCGAGGGGGAGCGCGCGCCCTCCTTCCATGATGTGATGAGCCCGGATGACCACATCCTCTTCATCCAGACCTTCTCGAAGAACTGGGCCATGACCGGCTGGCGCATCGGCTGGATCGAGGCCGATCCGCGGCTGGGGCAGATCATCGAGAACCTCATCCAGTATTCCACCTCCGGGGTCGCCGCCTTCATGCAGCGGGGCGCCATCGCGGCGCTGGAACAGGGTGAGCCCTTCGTGGCCGAGCAGATCGCCCGCGCCCGGCGGGGGCGGGACATCGTGGCCGACGCGCTGCTGGCCACCGGCAAGGTGGACCTGGTGAAGCCGAAGGGCGCCTTCTACCTGTTCTTCGGCATTGAGGGCTTTGCGGATGTGCGCCGGTTGGGCCTGACCCTGGTGGACGAAGCCAATGTGGGCATCGCGCCTGGCACCGCCTTCGGCGCCGGCGGAGAGGGCTTCATGCGCCTGTGCTTCGCCCGCGGCGAGGCCCAGCTTGCGGAGGCCGCCCGGCGCCTCGCGGCCTGGATCGAGGCCAATGCCGGTGGCGCGCGCGCGTCCACGCCCCGGACCTGAGGGCGGAGCATGAGGGGGCCTTCCACGGCGGCCATCCGGACCGCGCTCGGCGCGCTGGCCACCCTTGTGGCGGGGAGCGTGGGCGGAGCGCTGTTCGCCGCGCTGGGCCTGCCGGCGGGCTGGATCTCGGGCGCGCTGGTCTTCACCATCGTTCTGGCGGTGGGCGGGGCTCCGGTGGCGGTACCCGAATGGGTGCGGTTTTTGTCCTACACCGTGCTGGGCGCCTCCATGGGCACGGTGCTGACGCCCGATATGCTGGCCCATGCCGGCTCCTGGCCCATCAGCATGGCCTGTCTTGCCGCGAGCGTGGTGGGCACCATGGCGGGCGGCGCCTTGTTCCTCACCCGCGTCGGCGGATGGTCCCTGGAAACCGCGTTTTATGCCTCGGCACCCGGCGCCTTTTCCGCCGTGCTCGCCATGGCCGATGAGCGCGACGTGGACCTGAGGCGGGTGGCCTTTGCCCAGACGCTGCGCCTGTTCCTGCTGGTGGCGGCGCTGCCCAATGTGCTGGGGGCCATGGGCCTGGCCGGCGGTGGCCTGCAGCCGCAACCCCATGTCTCACCGCTGCTGGATGTGGTGATCCTGTTCGCGGTGTCCGCCGCGTGCGGCCTCGGCGCCGCGGCCCTCAGGGTGCCCGGCGGCCTCATTCTCGGCGCGCTGGCCGGCAGCGCGGCGCTGCATATGGGCGGATGGTCTGATGCGGTGATGCCGCGCGCGCTGCTGGTGCCCGCCTTCGTGGGGCTGGGGGCGGGGGTGGGCGCGCGCTTCATCGGCACCAGCCTTTCGGCCATCCGCTCCTATTTCTGGGTGTCGCTCGGCGCGTTTCTGGTGGCGATCGCAGTCGCCACGGTGTTCGCGACCTTGGCCGCGGTCCTGACCGGGGACGATTTCGGCAAGCTGCTGACGGCGTTCTCGCCCGGCGCGCTGGAGGCCATGACGGCGCTCGGTTTCGCCATGGGCTATGATCCCGCCTTCATGAGCGCCCATCACCTGTTCCGCTTCGCCGGGCTCTCGGTGGCGCTGCCGGTGGCGGCGCACCTGCTGTTCACCCTGGAAAAGGGCGCTAAGGACGGTCAGGCCGAAAACCGCGATCGCTGACGGGCTCCCGCCGGGCGTGTTTTCCGCAGTCAGGCGCCGTAGCGGTGAAGGCTGGCGCCGTGGTGGCGCAGCCAGCCTTCCGCCTCGCGGCGGGCAGGATAGATGCTTTCCACCACTTTCCAGAAGCGCGGGCCGTGGTTCAGCTCCAGCCGGTGGGCCACTTCATGGGCGGCCAGGTAGTCCAGCACGAAGGTGGGCGCCATGATGAGGCGCCAGGAGAAGGAGAGGTCCCCCTTCGCGGAGCATGAGCCCCAGCGGCTCGACGTGTCGCGCAGGGTGATGCGGCCGATCTTCGCCCCCACCGCCACGGCGTGGCGCTGCACGGCGGTGGCGATGTCCTGCCGCGCCTCGCGCTTGAGGTGATCGGTGACGCGGCGCGCCACATGGGGCGCCTCCCCGGCCACGAACAGGGCCGGGCCGCCCTCATCGTCGAGGCCGAGCCACACGGTGCCGCGGGCATCCGGCAGGTGGATGATTCGGTGCGGCTCGCCGCGCACCGGCACGAGCGCGCCGTGCTCGAAGCGCACCACTTCGGGCAGGCGACCCAGGCGCACGCGGATCCACTCGCGGTGACGGCGCACGAAATCGCCCGCGGCGGCCAGGGAAACGTGGGGCGGGGCGGTGACCGTGACATCACGCGTGGCGGAGCGCACGCGCAGGGTCAGCCGCCGGGCCTGGGGATGGCGACGGATGGAGACGCAAAGGGCCTCGCCATCGAGCTCCAGCTCGATGGCTTCACAGCGCTTCGGTGGCGCCTTCAGGTCCGGGCGACGAAACAGCGGCATGAGGACACCATGCACGAGGAGCCTAATGACGATTGGGTGTCATCTTCTCCAGAATTGGCGTCCTCAGCCAGAGCTAAGTTGCAGCATTCCGTGGATAAAGTGAGGTGACGTTCGCCGGCAGGGCAAAAATGTCAGGCTCGTGGCATGTTTCCGCGGGTTCTGAACCGGTGGTCATGGGGGCCGGTTTCATGTTGCCCTGCACAATGCCGTCAGGAAATTCCTGGCGCAGGATGAACTCGGCGATGCGCGGCGCGATCTCCGACCGGAAGCGCGAGCCGTTGAACACGCCATAGTGACCCACGCCCGGCTGTTCCCAATGGGCCCGCTTGTGATCGGGCAGGCGCGGGCACAGTTTGTGGGCCGCCCGGGTCTGGCCGATGCCGGAGATATCGTCCTTCTCGCCCTCCACCGTCATCAGCGCGACGCGGTGGATGGCCTCCGGCTTCACCACCTGGTCGTGATGCAGGATCTCGCCCTTGGGCAGGGCATGGGTGATGAAGACGTTCTCGACCGTCTCGAGATAGAATTCGGCGGTCAGGTCCATCACCGCCAGGTATTCGTCATAGAAGTCGCGGTGCTTCTCGGCCGAATCGCCGTCGCCCTTCACCAGGTGGGTGAACAGGTCCCAATGGGCCTGGACGTGGCGGTCGAGATTCATGCTCATGAAGCCGTTGAGCTGGAGGAAGCCGGGATAGACCTCCCGCAGCGCGCCGGCATGGGGCCAGGGAACTGTGGTGATGACGTTGCGGCGGAACCAGTCCATGCCGCGGTCCTTCGCCATGGCGTTCACCGCGGTGGGCGCCTCACGCGTGTCGATGGGCCCGCCCATGAGGGTCATGGACTTGGGCACATAGGGATCCTCTTCCGCCTCCATGCGGGCCACGGCCATCATCACCGGAACCGCCGGCTGGCACACGGCCATCACATGGCAGTCCCCGCCCAGGCGGTGGAAGATGGAAATGAGGTAGTCCACGTAATCGGAAAGGCCGAACCGCCCCTCGGCCAGGGGCACCAGTTTGGCGTCCACCCAATCGGTCACATAGACGTCGTGGCTGGGAAGCATGGCCTCCACCGTGCCGCGCAGCAGGGTGGCGTAATGGCCGGACACCGGCGCCACCACCACCAGTTTCGGCTGGCGGGCCGCTGGGGGATGCTCGAACGCCCGCTCGAAATGCAGGAGATTGCAGAAGGGACGGCGCCACACGGTGTTGACGTGCACCGGCACGCGCTGGCCATCCACAAGGGTTTCCCGGATGCCCCAATCCGGCTTGCCGTAGCGGCGCGTGGTGCGCTCGAACAGCTCGCAGGCCGCCGCCATCGATTTGCCGATGGTGGTGTGGGACACCGGGTTGATGGGGTTCTTCAGAAACAGTCGGCTGGCGTCGGCCATGGCGCGGGAGGGGTTGAGGGCAGCATGCCCCATCTCGTAGAGCCAGTAGAGCGGCGTCGTGTAGCCCAGATCACCACCGTACTCGCCCTGAGTCGGACGCTGGGTCGAGCCCGTGAAGTCTCCGATGGCCATGGCATTTCCTCGCTTATTGTGCGTTCCTCGCTTTATGTTGCGTTTCACGCTTTATTTTAGAAGCAGAGCGTGTGCTCTCTTTCTTATGTGGTCAATGCCGACAAAGGATATACGCCGTTCCTCGCGATGAAGTATGGCCAAGATGTCACAATGTCGCGCATTGCGACATCACAGCTTCGGCGCGGAGGCTTGCCTGAAAGTGACTAAACGATGAATCCCGCTTTCGCTCCGCCGCTTCACGGGCGCTCCTTCGGCCTGCGGCTGGACACGTTGATTCGCCTGCGCTGGCTGGCGGTGACGGGTCAGGTTGCTGCGCTGGTGGTGGTGCATCTGCTGCTGGGCTTTCCCCTGCCGCTGGCCTCCTGCTTCGCGGTCGTTGCCCTTTCGGCGATGGTGAACGTGTTGTTGCGGATCAAGTATCCGGTGGCTCGGCGCCTAAGTGACGCTGCGGCGGGTCCGCTGTTGGCCTATGATCTTCTTCAGCTCACGGCGCTGCTCTACCTGACGGGCGGGCTCAAGAACCCGTTCGCGCTGCTTTATCTTGCGCCGGTGATGATCTCGGCGACCGCGCTCGCCTGGAGCACGACGGTGGTGCTGGGTATTCTGGCGGCGGCCTGCGCCGGCGCGGTGGGCCTGTGGGCGCGCCCGCTGCCCTGGGCGGGGGAAGCGCTGCCCGTGCTGCCAGAGCTTTATCTGGCGGGCATATGGGTTTCGCTGACTGTGGCCATCGGCTTCATCGGCCTGCATGCCTGGCGGGTGGCGGAAGAGGCGCGCGAGCTGGCGGACGCCCTGGCGGCCACCGAGCTGGTGCTGGCGCGCGAGCAGCATCTGTCCGCCATCGACGGCCTTGCGGCGGCTGCGGCACACGAGCTGGGCACGCCGCTATCCACCATCGCGCTGGTGGTGAAGGAGATGCAGCGGGCCATGCCGCCCGGCGCGCCCTATGCCGATGACGTGTCGCTGCTGCGCGACCAGGTGGGGCGCTGCCGCGACATTCTTCAAACCCTGACCTCGCTCAGGTCGGGAGATGCGCCGTTCGATCGCATGCCGGTGCGCGTGCTGCTGGAGGAAGTGGCCGAGCCACACCGCAATTTTGGCATCGCCATCGTCATCAATGCGCCGGGGCGGCCCGATGATCCGGTGATCGGCCGCAATCCGGGCCTGCTCTATGGGCTCGGTAATCTGGTGGAAAATGCCGTCGATTTCGCCCGCTCGCGGGTGGACATCGCCGCGGAATGGACCCCCACCAGCCTCGTCATGGTGGTGGAGGACGATGGCCCAGGCTTCTCGCCCGAGGTGAGCGCCC
The DNA here is from genome assembly GCF_021401125.1 of Xanthobacter sp. NM-59. GTDB lineage: Bacteria > Pseudomonadota > Alphaproteobacteria > Rhizobiales > Xanthobacteraceae > Xanthobacter. The sequence continues at coordinate 343,740 of NZ_JACBFQ010000002.1, read as the reverse complement.
GCATCGGCCAGCCTTATGTGACCTCCCGTGCCCGCGAGCGCCTGGAGGATCGCGGCGACCAGGATGAGGAGAGCGGGCTGGGGCTCGGTTTCTTCATCGCCAAGACGCTGCTGGAGCGCACCGGCGCCACCCTCACCTTCGAGAACCGCCCGCCGCCGGCCACCGGCGCTTCCATCCGCATCACTTGGCCCCGGCGCGCATTGGCCATAGAAATGGATGATGACGCGACAAAGGGACGCGCAGCTGACTATTCTGCCACCGAAGGCGCGTAAAAGCGGACGCGGAATTTCACCCGTTCCTGAACGCCATTGTTTAGATGTGACGGCGCATTGCCCCAGCGCCCCGGATGCCGAGGACACATAACGATGAATGAAACGACGCCGCTCGAAGTGGGAGAAGACCGTTCGGTCCTGATCGTCGACGACGATCGCTCCTTCCTGCAGCGCCTCGCGCGGGCCATGGAGGCGCGCGGCTTCCAGGTGGCCACCGCCGAAACCGTGGCCGACGGCCTCGCCCGCGTGGAGGAGTCCGCGCCCGCCTTCGCGGTGGTGGACATGCGCCTGGGCGACGGCAGCGGCCTCGACGTGATCTCCGCACTGAAGAAGCATCGCCCCGGCGCGCGCGCCATCGTGCTCACCGGCTACGGCAACATCGCCACCGCCGTCACCGCCGTGAAGCTGGGCGCGGTGGACTATCTCGCCAAGCCCGCCGATGCGGACGACGTGGTGGCCGCGCTCATCGCCTCCGGCGACCACAAGCCCCATCCGCCGGAAAACCCCATGTCGGCGGACCGGGTGCGGTGGGAGCATATTCAGCGCGTCTATGAATTGTGCGGGCGCAATGTGTCGGAGACGGCGCGTCGCCTTTCCATGCATCGGCGCACGCTTCAGCGCATCCTGGCCAAGCGCGCGCCCCGCTGAGGAGCGCAGGCGCGCTTCGGTCCGGGCCGGATCGGGGCTCGGATCCGTGCCGCCATGCACCGGCTCGTGGGGCGGCGGGGCTTGGGGCATTCGCGCATGGAGGGCGGTCCCGCGTCAAGCTCGGGACCGCCGCTCACGGCTTGCCGGTCCGCTGTCGACGGCGTGGTGCCGCGGCGGAGCCTTGCCGCCGCTCACCGGGAATGGCCGGGGAATGGCCGGCTCATGAGCAGGCCACAAGGGCCGACACCGTGCGTTTCGGCCCGCTTTCGCGCTTCTGCCGACCGCTGGGCTTTGCGCGCGATGCCGGGGGCTTTCGCCTCGGGAGGGCGGTCGGGTCTGCCCCGCGGCCGCTCTGGTGATGGCGGGCCGGCGCGGGCGGGCCAAAGCCGCCGGCTTGGCCTTCCTGCCTTTGGTCTTCGATCGAAGCACGGTGGGCTTGCTCCCGGGCCGCGCAAGCTGGGCCAGGGCCCGTGAACCAGGCCCCGCGCGCTGGGTCCGATCGATATTGAAGAGGCAGGGGCTGGCGGGTCTCGTTCCCTCCCCCGTTTGCGGGGAAGGTGAGGGGGCAGGACCGCCTGGGCTAGGACAACGTCGGGGCGCAGAGGCCGGAGATTCAAGACTTTTGAGATTTGCGAGGCGTTGCCCTGCCCCTTGCCGGCGTCACCGGCGCGGGCCGCCTTCCCAACGTTTTGCTCCCACCCCAGCCCTTCCCCGCAAGCGGGAGAGGGGCCAGGCCATGAGGAACACGGTGGTGGGGGATAAGCCGCGCCCCACGCACCGAATGTCCATCGGCCCTCAGGCTCTGCCCCCGGCTCAGATGTCGAGCCGCATCAGGTCGGGGTCGTAGAGGGCGGCGAGGCGGTTGGCGGCGGTGCGGGCAAGGCGCAGCGTCAGCGCCTTGCGGGTGGCGGCCGGCAGGGGATGGCGCGGGGCCTCGCGCAGCAGCTCGGCGCCGAAGGCATCGGCCACCAGCAGGCCTGCCTCCCCGGGCAGGATCTCGGTGGGGAAATCGAGCGGCACGGCGAACAGCAGGCGATCGCAGAAGGCGCGATATTCCGGCCACTTGCCGTCAGTGCGGAAGTCCTGGACCGACGACTTGATCTCGATGATGGAAATCTCGCCCTTGCCGTCGAGGGCCAGGATGTCCGCGCGCCGGCCGCTCACCAGCGAAAATTCGGTCACCCCCACCACGCCGCGCGCCGCCAGATGCCGCAGCACGCCCCGCTGCACCGTGCGCGCGGTGGGCGACTGGCGCCCATCCTCCCGGGGCTGGGGCGGGTGTTCCATCAGCTTTCCGCCTCCGCCGTCAGCTTCTCGCGGACCACGTTTTCGTCCCTTTGGGCCATGCGGGCCTTGTAGTCCCGCGAGATGGCGGCATTGAGCTCGCCCCCGAACACGAAGATGGAGGCGGTGAGGTACAAAAACACCAGGGCGATCATCACCGAGGCGAGGCCGGCATAGGTGGTGACGTAGTTGGCGGGAAACTCGGCCAGATACATGCCGAAGGCGGAGGCTGCCACCAGCCACAGCACCAGCGTGACCAGGATGCCCGGCGCCACTTCCGCCAGGCTCCGCCGGCCCGCCGGCAGCCACAGATGGGCGACCACCAGCGTCACCACCAGGATGATGGAGGTGGCCGCGAAGCGCGCCAGCGTCACGATGTGGGAGAAGGGCTTCAGCGCCGGAAGATGGGCCACGGCCGCCTGCCACAGCAGCGGGCCCAGCACCACCAGGAAGGACAGGGCCAGGATGGCGGCGGCGGAGAGCAGCACATAGCCGATGGATTCCAGGCGCAGCCAGTACCAGGCCCGCGCCTCCTTCACCCCATAGGCGCGGTTGAGGCCAATGCGCAGGCTCTCAATGCCGTTGGACGAGAAGTAGATGGCGAGCAGCACACCATAGGTGAGCACGTCCGTGCGCACCTGATCGACCACATTGTAGATCTCGCGGGAGATGGGGTCGGCCACCTGCCGGGGCCAGCTCTCCAGCAGCAGGGGAATGGTCTCCGCCGCCAGCGGGCGCAGGTCCAGGAAGCCGGCCAGAGCCGTCACGAAGATGAGGAACGGGAATAGCGACATGAGGGCGGACAGCGCGATGTGGCTGGAAATGGCCCAGCCATCATCGGTGCTGAAGGTCCACACCGCGTCGAGGCTGATATGGATGATGCGTCGCAGCATGAATGTCCCCGCTGATCCCTCCGAGACATCGGGCTTTCCCTTATGGTTGGCAAGCGCGCGTTCAAGCCTGCCGCACCGCAGCAGGGCGCCGGGTGGACAGGGGCTCGCCTACCCCCTTGAGTTCAGGCGCGCTTTCGTTGATCAGCAGGGGCAATGCCGCCTTCGGTGCGCCGGGCGGGTCATGGCCGCACGCTTTTCCGCGGAGAGTTCCTCGCGATGCCTTCGTTCTCGCTCAAGCGCCTCGGCGAAGTTTTCTCCGGCGGTCATTACACGCTCGGCCTGAAGGCCGCGGTGGCGGCGCTCGTGTCCTACGGCCTGGCCTATGGCCTCAAGCTGCCGAATGGCTATTGGGCGGTGCTCACGGCGGTGCTGGTGGTGCAATCCACCATCGGCGCGAGCCTTTCGGTGGCCATTGATCGCGCCCTCGGCACGGTGGTTGGGGGTGTCGTGGGCGTCGGGGCGGCCATGGTGGCCGGGCCGTCGGCGCTCCTCACCTTCGTGATGCTGGGCATGTCCATCCTGCTCACCAGCACCCTGGCCGCGCGTTTCACCAGCTTCAAGCTGGCACCCGTGACGGCGGTGATCGTGCTGCTGTCCGACCCCACCCATGTGGACCCGTGGATCTCGGGCCTGCACCGGGTGTTCGAGATCGGCATCGGTGGCGTGGTGGGCGTGCTGTGCGCGCTCCTGATCCTGCCGGCGCGGGCGGTGGCCTTCCTGTTTCCCCATTGCGCCACGGCGGTGCGCCTGTGCGCCGAGCTGCTCAGCCTGGGGCGCGACGGGCTGCTGGGGCGCGGCCTCGACGCGGGCCGGATGGATGCCCTCAACGCCAAGGCCCGCAAGGCGTTGCGCGCCGCCGATGCCCGCATTGCCGAGGCCCAGGCCGAGCGGGCCCTTTCGGGGCAGTCGGACCCCAATCCGGTGGTGCGCTCCTGCCGGCGGCTGTGGCACTCGGTCATCATCCTGCTGCGCGGCACCGACACCCCTTTGTCCGAGCGAATCGTGATGCTGCTGGGCCCGGGGCTGGACGGGGCGGTGGCGGGGCTCACCGGCTACATGGAGGCGGTGGCCCTCCTTCTGGACGGCGAGAAAGGCGTGGACCTCTCCGCCGCCGCGGAAGCCGCCCGGGCGGCGGTGGTGGCGCTCGACGGGGAGGTGGAGCGGCTCAACGCCGCCGGCACCTTCGACGATGCCAGCGGAACCGACCTTCGGGCGGTGTTTTCGGCCATCTCCGCCTGCGGCCACATGATGGAGAATCTGGACGAGCTGGTCGCCCGCCTCTCGGAAATGGAGGAGGGCGGGGCGTGAGCGCGGCGGGGTTGCCGTTGCGCGCGTCTGCGTCCATGGCTGTGGCGGCTTAAGTCTGTCGTTGCTTTGGAAGCATTCCGGGGCAAGATACGTTTTCGCGATGCACAAAGGGAGATCATCGTCCATGTCCGCCAGCGCAGCCCTCCGTCCCGTCGATCAGAACCCCATCGACGCGGTCGCCCTCGGCCGAATCGCGACGGCGAGCCTTGAGAAGCTGCTGGCGGAGGCCGCCTCCGCGGTGCGCGCCAAGGTGATCGACGGCCCGAAGATCTCTTCCGCTTTGCTGGAGAAGGAGCAGCGCGCCACCCACGGCCTCGCCTGGCTCGCCACTTATGTCTTCTCCGTGCGCGAGCTCGTGCACTATGCCGACCGGCTCACCGAGATGGGCAAGTTCGGCGAGACCGAGAAGCTGATCGTGCAGATCGGCCTTGGCGAATACATCGCCCAGATCCTGGGCGGCATTCCCATGAGCCAGGGCGAGGTGGTCCGCCTCACGGACCTGTATGTGCCGGTCGAGAGCATTCTGGCCCTCGCCGCCGAGGAGGCCGTGGCTACCCTGGTCGCCAAGGGCAACACCGCCGCCAGCCGCGCGGCCCTGGCCGACATCATCCGCATTGCCCATCCCACCGGCACCATCGGCGAGGCCGGCCTCGACGAGACGCTGGAGGCCATGCGCACGGAGATGCACCGCTTCGTCGAGGCGGAAGTGGCGCCCCACGCCCACGAATGGCACCTGAAGAACGAATACATTCCGCTGGAAATCATCGGCCAGCTCTCGGAAATGGGCGTGTTCGGCCTCACTATTCCGGAGGAGTTCGGCGGCCTGGGCCTGCCCAAGGAGGCCATGTGCGTGGTCACCGAGGAGCTCTCGCGCGGCTATATTGGCGTCGGCTCGCTGGGCACCCGCTCCGAGATCGCGGCCGAGCTGATCCTGGCTGGCGGCACCGACGAGCAGAAGGGCCATTACCTGCCCAAGATCGCTTCGGGCGAGATCCTGCCGACCGCCGTGTTCACCGAGCCCAATACCGGTTCCGACCTCGCTTCCCTGCGCACCCGCGCGGTGAAAGAGGGGGACGTCTACAAGGTGTCCGGCAACAAGACCTGGATCACCCATCCGGTCCGCGCCGACATCATGACGCTGCTGGTGCGCACCAATCCCAACGAGCCGGGCTATAAGGGCCTGTCCATCCTCATCGGCGAGAAGCCGCGCGGCAATGACGAGAACCCCTTCCCCGCCGAGGGCATGACCGGCGGCGAGATCGAGGTGCTCGGCTATCGCGGCATGAAGGAATACGAGATCGGCTTCGACGGGTTCGAGGTGCCGGCCAAGAACCTGCTGGGCGGGGAAGAGGGCCAGGGCTTCAAGCAGCTGATGACCACCTTTGAGAGCGCCCGCATCCAGACCGCCGCCCGCGCCGTGGGCGTGGCCCAGGCGGCCATGGAAGTGGGTCTCAAATACGCCGAGGAGCGCATTCAGTTCGGCAAGCCCCTGTTCGCCTTCCCGCGTGTGGCCGACAAGATCGTGATGATGGCGGTGGAAACCATGATCGCCCGCCAGATCACCTATTTCGCCGCGCGCGCCAAGGATGAGGGGCGCCGCACGGACCTGGAAGCCGGCATGGCCAAGCTCCTGGGCGCCCGCGTCGCCTGGGCGGCGGCGGACAATGCGCTGCAGATCCACGGCGGCAACGGCTTCGCGCTGGAATATCCGGTGTCTCGCATTCTGTGCGACGCGCGCATTCTCAACATCTTCGAGGGCGCGGCCGAGATCCAGGCTCAGGTTATCGCCCGCCGCGTGCTCGACGGCGGCAATTGATCTTGCCGGCCCCGGCTCCGGCCGGGGCCGCGTCCTGGGATGTCACAAAGTGAAAACGGCCCGCGAGCCAGGCTCGCGGGCCGCTTTTATGTCGGTAGTCAGCGCATTGCCGGGCCTTTGGGGGAGGGGCGTGCAGCGGCGTCAGGGCAGGGGGGCGCCGTGATGGCCCCGCCCTCAGCCGGCGACAGGCTGCAATGCGTCATGGGCCAGGGAGGGGAGGTCCAGCAGCACCGGCTGGTGGCCGGTCAGCGCGAAAAAGCTGCGCAGCGCCTGCGGGGTGAGGACGGTGGTGCGGGTATTGGTGAGCGGATGGCAGCCGACCGCCTCGGCGCGCAGCAAGGCGCTGTCGATGGCGAATGTCACGCGGTGGTCCGGATCGTTCGCCAGCGCCAGCAGGGTCACGGATCCCGGCAGCACGCCCAGATATTCGAACAGCGCTTCGGGCGTGCCGAAGGAGAGCGAGCCCCGCGCGCCCAACGGCGCCCGCAGGCTCTTCAGGTTCACCTCGGCATCGGCGGCGGCGGTGACCAGGAAATAGTTCTTCTTGGCATCGCGCAGGAACAGATTCTTGGTGTGGGCGCCGGGCACGCTGCCGCGCAGCGCCTTGGATTCCGCCACCGTGCGCAGCGGGGGATGGGAGAAGGTCTCAGCCGGAATGGCCTGGGCGTCGAGCAGCGCCAGCAAGGCGTCGGGCGTTAATGGCATAAGGCGGTTTCCGTCGCGCGTGGGGCGCAGGAAGGTTGTTCCGCCCATGCTTAGTACAATCAGGATCGGCCGGCGACTGGGAGTTGAGGCGCGGGGCCGGCCGCGCGACGGCGGCGCGACACACGGCAACAGGATTCGTGCCGAACGCCGGTTGTTGCGCGGCGGGGGCTGGCTTGTCCTTCGCGCCGTCCGCGAGGATCCGCTGCCTTCGCCCCTCCGGCGCGAGATCATGCCCCTTGCGGGTGGGGACGTCGGCCGCGTGCGGGATCGGCGCAGGGCCCCGTGGGCCGGCGGGAGTTTCGGGCGGACGCTGCACGGGAAGCCTTGGGCCGCCCCGTGCAGCGTCTGCGTTGTCAGCGCAGCTTGGCGAGGCAGGCGCCGGCGGCCTCGGCCGCGCCACGGGCGGAGCCCATGGGGACGGCGCCGCTGCCCACCAGCGACTTGGTGACAGTGGTCACGAGCCCGCGCAGGTCGGAGGTGGAAGCCGCCTGCGGCGCGGCCGCCGCGTAGATGGCCTGGCCGTTGGCATCGAGGCCGGCGGCGCACTTGTCCGCGGAAGCCTGATCGGCCAGAGCGGGGGTGGAAAGGGCACCAAGGGCGGCGCAGGCGAGAAGCAGCTTCTTCATGTCAGGGGGTCTCCATCACGGCAGTGAAGGTTCAAGAATCAGAAAGGCGGGTGTCGCACGCCGGCGGCCGGTGCGCGCAAGCTTCCGCGCGGCCTGCGACAGTCTTGCGAAGGCCGGGTTTGTGAAGGCTGTGGAGCCGCGCGGCAGGGCGAGGGACGAATGCGCGACTGAGATCACACGTGTTCGTGGTCAGCGCACGCCAATGCGGTTCACGGGGCCGCCGGCATTGGCCGGAGCAACGCCCGGTCCCGGAGCAACTCCGACGCCCGGCGCGCCGACACCGACGCCAGGCGTGACGCCGACACCGGGCGCGCCCGCGCCGGGAACGCAGCCGACGGGGTAGCCGGGTCGGGTGCAGTGCACAGCCGCGCGGGCGGCGGGAGCCGTCGGGCGAGCCACGCAACCTTTTGGAACACCAACAGATTTGCAGTAGACCACTGCAGAGGCCGGGGAGACGAAGGCGGCGGCGCTCAGGGTGGCGGCCGCCATGGCGATCAAGGCGAAGCGGGACATGATTTACCTCACGGAGGGTCCGGCCGAGCTAAGGGCTAGGACGGCTTTTTGCCCCGCTCAATGCCGAAAGTTGGCCTCTTTCTACTTCCCGTATCTCCCGCGCGGCGGCAAAAGCCGATAGGCTCCCGTTCGCGAGGCGGTCAGGGTCTACCGTTCGGGGGCGAGTGTGAGTGGGGCGTACGATACGGCGGCGCAGGCCCGTGGGGTCTGCGAATGGCTTGCCGATGCGGTGGGCGTGGAGGCGCGGCAATGGGTGCGGACCCACCCGGCCTTTCCCGCCGCGATGGATGAAAGTGCCGCCTCCATGGTCGGCCTCTATAGCGGCAACCGCCTGCTCAACCGGGTGTTGAATGATCGGGGCCGCCTTCTCTTCGGTTTTCTTGCGCTGTACCTGCATGCGCTGCCCGAGGCGCGCGGTGGCGGCCTGACGGTGAGCCACATGGCGGCGCTGGCGGCCGAAACCGGCGTGTGCAGCCGGGGCCGGGCCAAGGCCATGCTGGCGCTGCTGCGGTGGGGCGGCTATCTGGCCCCCGCCGAACATGGCGGAGACCGGCGCGTGAAGCCCCTGGAGCCCACGCCGCGCATGGTGAGCCTGCAGCTCCAGCGCTGGCAGATCCAATATCGCTTGCTCTCCACCCTTGACCCGAAGCTTGGGGAACTGGAGACCGCCCTTACGGATCGCGCGGTGTTCGATGCGGTGGCCATTGCGCTGGGCGACGGCTTTCGCGCCGGCTACCGGGTTCTGGACGATGCTCCCTCGATCGCCGAGCTGGCCGACCGGGACAGCGGGATCATGATCCTGATGGCGCTGCATGTGGCTGCCGTGGCCGGCGAGGCTTCCCCCTCGATCGCCGAGCTGGCGCGGCGCTTTCATGTCTCCCGCGCCCATGTGCTGCAACTGCTGAAGGACGCGCAGGCCGGCGGGCTTTTGTCCCGCGATGCGGAAGCCGGGGCGGGGCGGCTGACCGAGCGTGGGCAGGAGGCGCTCGCCGATTTCTTTGCCAGCTCCTTCGCCTTTCTGCGCGGCAGCGCCCATCTGGCGTTGGAGAGGACGGCGGCGGCCAAAGCGGCAGCCGGCATCGCCGGCTGAGCAGGCCGGCTCTTTCGCTGACGCGAAATTTCCGAAACACTAGGGTCGGGCTCTCAAGCGTTTCCGAACCTCGCGGGGGCGAGTCGGAAAAGCACCAATCAAGGCCGGGAATGGGTTTGCGCCGCCACGAAGCGCGATTCCTCCGGGCTCGGGACGGGGCGCAGCATGACGCGCGGGATGATGCCGGTGGATCTGGGACTGGAGAGCGCGGAGGGGCCGGACACCCTGGAGGATCTGCCGCTGAAGGCGGATATCCGGCGGCTGGGACGCATTCTCGGCGACACGGTCCGCATCCAGGAGGGTGAGGAGGTGTTCGACCTGGTGGAGCGCATCCGCCAGACCTCCCTGCGCTTCCATCGCGGCGGCGAGGAGGAGGCGCGCCAGGAACTGGCGGCCCTGCTGCCGCGCCTGTCACCCGAGCGGGCCGTGGAGATCATCCGCGCCTTCTCTTATTTCTCCCATCTCGCAAATATCGCCGAGGACCAGCACCACATTCGCCGCGGCCGCGAGGCGGCCATGACCGCGGCGCCGCCGGCCAGCGGCAGCCTGGCGCGCTCGTTCGCCCTGGCGCGCGAGCAGGGGGTGGACACGGCGGCGCTGGCGGCCTTCTTCCGGGGCGCCAAGATCAGCCCCGTGCTCACCGCCCATCCCACGGAGGTGCGGCGCAAGAGCACCCTGAACCGGGAGATGGAGATTGCCGAGCTGCTGGACCGGGGCGAGCGCATGGCCCTTACCCCCCAGGAGCGGGTCGAGGGCGAGGAGGCGCTGCGCCGGGCCGTGCTGACCCTGTGGCAGACGGCGCTGCTGCGGCGCATCAAGCTCACCGTCCTGGACGAGGTGACGAACGGCCTCTCTTATTACGATTACACCTTCCTTGATCAGCTCCCCCGCCTGCACTGCGCCATCGAGGATGCCTTGACCAAGGGGCCGGAGGCCGAGGGATCGGACGCGCCCGAGCTCGAGCTACCGCCCTTCCTGAGGGTGGGCAGCTGGATCGGCGGCGATCGCGACGGCAACCCTTTCGTCACCGCCGATGTGCTGCGAAACACGATGCGCCTGCACCGCGCGCGCATTTTTGCCCATTATGCCGCCGAGCTGGCCGCCCTCGGGCTGGAATTGTCCCTGTCGGGACGGCAGGTGCGCACCTCGCCGGAGCTGCAAGCCCTGGTCGCCCGCTCCACGGACCCGGTGCCGGGCCATCGGGGCGAGCCCTACCGGCTGGCGGTGGCCTATATCCTGGCGCGGGTGGAGGCCACGGCGAGCCATCTCGCCGGCGGGCCGGCGGAGGTGGAGCCCTATGCCGGCGCCGAGGGGCTGAAGGCGGATCTCGATACCATCCATCTCTCTCTGTGCGCCAACGGCTCACGCATCCTGGCGCGCGGCCGGCTGCGGCGCCTGCGGCGGGCGGTGGACTGCTTCGGCTTCCACCTCGCCTGCCTGGACCTTCGGCAGAATTCCGACGTGCACGAGCGCACCGTGGCGGAATTGTTCGAGAAGGTGGTGCCGGGCACCTCCTACGCCGCCTTGAGCGAGGAGGCGCGGGTCGATCTGCTGGTGCGCGAGCTGGGCACGGCGCGGCTTCTGTCCTCGCCGTTTGTGGCCTATTCGGACGAGACCCGCTCGGAGCTGGCCATCTTCCGGGAGGCGGCGGCCGCCCATCGGGAGCTGGGGCCGCTCTCCATCCCCAATTCCATCATCTCCAAGGCCGAGAGCGTTTCCGACCTGCTGGAGGTGGCGCTGCTGCTGAAGGAGGTGGGGCTCGTTTCCGCCGAGGGCACGAGCGCGGTCAACATCATCCCCCTGTTCGAGACCATCGACGACCTGAAGGCCTGCGGTGCCGTCATGGAGCGCGCCTTCTCGCTGCCCGCTTATGCCCGCTTGGTGGCGAGCCGCAGCGGCGAGCAGGAGGTGATGCTGGGCTATTCCGACAGCAACAAGGATGGCGGCTTCGTCACCTCCGGCTGGGAGCTCTACAAGGCGGAGATCGGCCTCATCGAGGTGGCGCGCGCCCATTCGGTGCGGCTGCGCCTGTTCCATGGCCGCGGTGGCTCGGTGGGCCGCGGCGGCGGGCCGAGCTATGACGCCATCCTCGCCCAGCCGGGTGGGGCGGTGAACGGTCAGATCCGCATCACCGAGCAGGGGGAGATCATCTCCTCCAAATATTCAAATCCCGACGTGGGCCGGCGCAACCTGGAAATCCTGGTGGCGGGCACCCTGGAAGCTTCGCTGCTGCAGCCGCAGGAGAGCGCCCCGCGCCCTGAATTCCTGAGCGCCATGGAGGCGATCTCCAGCGATGCCTTCAAGGCCTATCGAAACCTGGTCTACGAGACCGAGGGCTTCGAGGATTACTTCTGGTCGTCCACGGTGATTTCCGAGATCGCCACCCTGAACATCGGTTCGCGCCCGGCCTCGCGGGCAAAGACGCGGTCCATCGCCTCGCTCCGGGCCATCCCGTGGGTGTTCTCCTGGGCCCAGTGCCGGCTGATGCTGCCGGGCTGGTACGGCTTCGGCACGGCGGTGGAAGCCTTTATCGGGCGGCGCTCCGACTACGGCATGTCGCTGCTCCAGGCCATGTACCGGGAATGGCCCTTCTTCCGCACCCAGCTTTCCAACATGGACATGGTGCTGGCGAAAAGCTCGCTGGCGGTGGCCTCGCGCTATGCGGAGCTGGTGCCGGACGAGAGCCTGCGGGCGGAGATCTTCGGCCGCATCCGCGCCGAGCATGAGCGCACCGTCGCCCATCTCAACATCATCATGGAGCAGTCGCGGCCGCTGGAGGGCAATCCCGCCCTCGACCGCTCCATTCGCGCGCGCTTTCCCTATCTCGATCCGCTCAATCACCTGCAGATCGAGTTCCTGAAGCTGCACCGCCAGCAGGGCGCGGCCCCCGCCGAGGGGGTGGAGGCGGCCGCGCGGGAGGAAGTGCTGCACGGCATCCAGCTCTCCATCAACGGCATCTCCGCCGGCCTGCGCAATTCAGGCTGACGGCGGAGCGTCGTCGGCCTCAGGCGAGGCCGACGATGTGTCCGATGAAGGGGAGCTGGCGGAAGGCATGGGCGACATCCATGCCGTAGCCGACCACGAACAGGTCCGGGCACACGAAGCCGACGAAATCGGGATGCACCTGCACCGCCCGCTTCCCCGGCTTCTCCAGCAGCACGCACACCAGCACCCGCCGGGCGCCACGCGCCATCAGCAGGTCCTTGGCAAAGGCCAGGGTGCGGCCGGATTCCAGGATGTCGTCGATGAGCAGCACGTCCCGCCCGCGCACGTCGGAGTGCACGTCGGACAGGATGTCCACCTGGCCACAGGAGACGGTGGCCTCGCGATAGGACGAGAGCTGCATGAACTCCACCTCCGGCGTCAGCCCCGAGGCATGCAGGGCGCGCAGGAGATCGGCAGAGAACATGAAGGCGCCGTTCATCACGACGACGGCCAGCATGTTGTGGGGTTCCGCCGCCACGATTTCGTCCGCCACGCCGCGGACGCGGGCGGCGATGCGGTTCTCGTCGAACAGAATGGAAATATTCGGCAGGGGCATGGGTCCTCGCTCAACTTGGTCGAGCATGGACCGGATGGCGGCGGGCGTCCAGAGCGCGGCCGGGCCCGCGGCGAGGTGGGCGGGGCGGCCGGCTTCGTTTATGTTGGCGGATCAACACAACGGACGATTCGGAGGAAGGGTGGAACATCTGGTCCGATTCGAGAATGTCGGTCTGCGATATGGAATGGGGCAGGAAGTGCTGAAGGACGTGTCCTTCGGCATCGCGCCCAGTTCGTTCCAGTTCCTCACCGGCCCCTCGGGCGCGGGCAAGACCACCCTTATGCGCCTGCTCTTCCTGTCGCTGAAGCCCACGCGCGGGCTCATCACCCTGTTCGGGCGGGACGTGTCGTCCCTCGATCCGGACGAGGTGGCGGTGCTGCGCCGGCGCATCGGCATCGTGTTCCAGGATTTCCGCCTGCTCGACCACCTCACCACCTATGAGAACGTGGCGCTGCCGCTGCGCGTGCTGGGGCGCGACGAGGCGAGCTATCGCGGCGAGGTCACCGAGCTGCTGGGCTGGGTGGGCCTGGGCGACCGCATGGACGTGCTGCCCCCCGTGCTCTCGGGCGGTGAGAAGCAGCGCGCCGCCATCGCCCGCGCCCTCATCGGCCGGCCGGAATTCCTGCTGGCGGACGAGCCCACCGGCAATGTGGACCCCACTCTGGCGCGACGCCTGCTGCGCCTGTTCATCGAGCTCAACCGCACCGGGACCTCGGTCCTGCTGGCTACCCACGACATCGCGCTCATGGACCAGTATGATGCCCGGCGCCTCGTGATCGCGGACGGTCGCCTCTATGTCTACGACTGAAACCGCCCCCCTCGCCACAAAGGGCGCGGCCGCCCCGGAAGAGGCCGCGCGCCCCGCGAAGGCGCGCGCCCAGACCTCCATCGTTCCGCGCTCCACCATCGCCGGGCACACTCTGGTGGCGGTGGTGGCCATCATGACCTTCCTCGCGTCCCTCACGGTGGGGGCGGTGATGGCGGTGCGCACCACCGCCGGCCAGTGGCGCGCCGACGTGACGCGCGAGGTGACCATTCAGATCCGCGCCGGCGAGCCGGCCGCCACCGATGCCCAGGTGCAGCTGGCGGCCGAGATCGCCCGCGCCACTCCCGGCATCGCCGAAACCCACATTCTCTCGGCCGAGGAAACCGGGCGGCTGCTGGAGCCCTGGCTGGGCTCGGGGCTGGACCTGGGCGACCTGCCGGTGCCGCGCGTGGTGGTGCTGAAGCTCGACGGCTCGACACCGGTGGATTTCGCCAAGCTGCGGCGCACCCTGAGCGACCGCATCCCCACCGCCTCGCTGGACGATCACCGCCTGTGGTCGCAGCGCCTGGGTGCCATGGCGGAAGGGGTGATGATCGCCGGCGTGGTGCTGCTGGCCCTGGTGGGGCTCGCCACGGTACTGTCGGTGGTGTTCGCCACCCGCGCGGCGGTAGCCACCAACCGGGCGGTGGTGGAGGTGCTGCACTTCGTGGGCGCCCGCGACGGTTTCATCGCCGCTCAGTTCCAGCGCCACTTTTTGAAGATCGGCGCCGAGGGCGGGCTGCTGGGCGGCTGTGCCGCGGCGGCGGTGTTCGGGGCCATCATTGCCCTGCCGCGCTTTTCCGTGGTGGGGGATCCGGAGGACCCGACCTTCCTCGCCTGGCTCAATCCCGGCATCTGGGGCTTCGTGGGCATTGCCTGCGCAGTGGCGGTGGTGGCATTCGCCACCGCCCTCACCTCGCGCGTCACCGTTTACCGAACCTTGAGGACGATACAGTGAAATCCATGGCCGTTCAGGGCCGTGGCGGAGGCACCTCGGGTCTGCCGCATTCGGCCCGCAAGGTTGCGAGTATGAGCACGACGACTGAAATGCCGCCTTTGCTGGCGGGCTCCGTGGCCCGCGCCCCGCGCCGCGAGCGGCCGGGGGACGCCGCCGATCGGCCCGACGCGCCCGTCAACGCCCTGCCGCACCGCGCGCCCACGTGGCGTCGCACGCTGTTGCGGCGGTTGGTGAAGGGCACGGTGCTGCTGGTGGGGCTGGCGGTGCTCGCGGTTCTGGCCGGTTTCCTCGGCTTCCTCACCCAGATCGCCGCCCGCGAGCCGGTGCAGGTGAAGTCGGCCGATGCCATCGTGGTGCTGACCGGCGGGGCTTCCCGCATCGCCGATGCGGTGAGCCTGCTGGCCGAGGGGCGGGGCAAGCGCCTGCTCATCACCGGCGTCAATCCGGTGACCTCACCGGGCGAGCTCGGTCGCACCCTGCCCGGCGGGCAGGCCCTCATTTCCTGCTGCGTGGACCTTGGCCACAAGGCGCTGAACACGCGCGGCAACGCCATCGAGGCGGCGGAGTGGACCCGCAGCCAGAATTTCCGCTCGCTGGTGGTGGTCACTTCGGCCTGGCACATGCCGCGGGCCCTGGTGGAGCTCAACCACTCCCTGCCCGATGTGGAGCTGGTGGCCTATCCGGTGGTGACCTCCCGCATGGAGACGGAACAGTGGTGGCGCGATCCGGCGACGGTGAAGCTGCTGTTCAAGGAATATCTAAAGTACATGATGGCGAAGGCGCAGATCCGCCCGGTGCAGGCGGTGGCCCAGGCCGACCCCCAGCACCCGCGCATCCGCGCCGAGGCCCTTGCCACCCCCTGATGCATGCCACCCCTGATACAAGGGGCGAGAGGGAGCTTTCCGAAGTGGTGACGGCGCTGCGTTCGCTGGTATTCCTGGCCGCATTCTATGCGGTGACGACCATCTATGTGGTGGCTTTCCTGCCGCTGCTGCTGCTACCCCGCAAGGTGCACTGGAAATATGCGGTGCTGGGCTGGTCGAAGACCAACAGCGCCCTGCTGCGGCTCATCTGCGGCGTCCGGGTGGAGATCGCTGGCCGCGAGAACATTCCGGCCGGCCCCCTGCTGATCGCCGCCAAGCACCAATCCGCCTGGGAAACGCTGGCCCTGTTGCCGCTGTTCTCCGACGCCGCCTTCGTGCTCAAGAAGGAACTGACCCTCATTCCCCTGCTGGGCTGGCACCTGAAGAAGGCGCGGATGATCCCGGTGGACCGTAGCGCCGGCATGAGCGCGCTGAAGGCCATGACCCGCATCGCTCGCGCCGAGGTGGAGGATGGCCGCCAGATCCTGATCTTCCCGGAGGGAACCCGCCGGCCGCCGGGTGCGCCGCCGGATTACAAGTTCGGCGTTGCGCACCTCTATGGCGCGCTGGGCGTGCCCTGCCTGCCGGTGGCGCTCAATTCCGGCCTCTATTGGCCGCGCCGCGCGTTCATCAAGCGGGCGGGCACCATCCGGGTCGATATCCTGCCGCCGATCGCGCCGGGGCTCGGCCGCGCCGCCTTCATGGCGCGGCTCGAAAGCGATATCGAAACCGCCAGCACTCGCCTGCTCGAAGAGGGCCTGAGGGAGCTGGGCGAGAGGGCGCCTCCGGAACTCCTGCGGGAGGCCGCGTCATCCCCGTTGTCCACTACTGTGGAAAACTCTTGATCGGGATTCTTGGGTGTTCTAGTTTCGTTCCCATGAACGCGACTGATTCGCTCCTCATTCCCTTGACCGACGCCGGCTGCCTCACCGGTTTGAAGCACGGCGCGCTCGGAGCGCGCTACCGCTTCTGGCGCGATGGAGACGGCGTGCGGCATGTGTTTTCGGTCTATCCGGCTGACGAGGCGCCCGATTATCCGGATGCCCTTGCCATCGTCGCCCGCCGCACGCCCGCCGGCTCCATGGCCATGTGGGTGGGACGCAGCGGCGAGGATGCGCGGCGCATGGCGCAGCGGCTCGAGGCCGACGAAATCCACATCCATGTGCTCGGGGAGAATGCCCCTCCTGGGCTCGTTCGGCTGCTGACCGGTCCTCTACCCGCCTGCCGCGCGCTGGAAGCTCGGGCCCCGCGCCTGCCCATGGTGGTGCGCGGCGCGGAACTCGCAAGCCGCCACGCCGCCTGAGCGGACCTTCTCATTCTTCGCGGGGGAAACGGCATCTGCGCCTTCGCCTACACGCACGCTTCGGGCGTGGCTGTAGGCGGTGCTTCGCCGCAGCGGCGCGTGTCAGTCGCGTTCCGAATCGCCGTCCGCCTGCGACGCCGCGTGGGGCAATCCGTGCTCATGGCGCAGATGATGGGCGATCCACGCCAGATCCGGATCGGCCAGCCCCAGCTCCTCAAGGGAGCTGACGGTCGAGAACACGTAATCCGCATTGGGGCCGGACTTGCCGTGGGAGCGCTTCACCAGTGCGAGTTGCTGTTCCCGCGTGAGCGCGCCCGCATATTGCGCGTGGCCGCGATTGACCAGATAGGCCGTGGCCGGCGCCGCGCGCCGCGTCCCGTCCAACAGCTGCACCCGGCGCACGCATTCGCGATAGACGCCTGAAATCTGCTCGCGGGCCGTCAGATACGCGTGGGTCTCGGCCCACCGTTCGGCGCTGACCCGGTAGGCGATGCCACGGCACGACCCACCCAGTTCCAGCCCCAGCACCAGCCCGGGCGCCTCCGGGGTGCCGCGATGGTGGAAGGAATAGACGCAGAGCGAGCGGTGGGCCCCGATCAGCCGGGCCTCGCAGCGCTCGGCGAAGGCAAAGCCCGGGTTCCACATCAGCGACCCGTAGGCAAACACCCAGCGGTCGTGGCCAGCTCCGTCATCTTCCGTCATGATCGGCGCGGATATCCTTGGCGTTGACAGATCCCTTCCGCCGTCGCCTAACAGCGCCCGGCGTCCGCCGCAAGCGCGGCGATGCCGATTCGCACTGCACCCGCCCTGCCGCCCACGGAGAAGGATGCGCATGCCCGCCGCAGACGCCCCCGCCAAGCACCTGACCTCACGCTTCGTCATCGTGCCCGTGGTGCTCCTGCTGCTGCTGGCGGTGATCTGGAGCGGCGTCTGGGTCTACGCGGCCAATCGCGCCGAACATGAGATTGACGCTTGGGTGGATCGCGAGGCCCGGCTCGGGCGCATCTGGAATTGCGCGGATCGTCGCCTCGCGGGCTTCCCCTTCCGCTTCGAGCTGGTGTGCATGGAGCCGAGCCTGGAAACCCGCGGCGGAGAGCCCATGCGGGTGACGGCGGTGGCAGCCCATGCGGTGGCGCAGATCTGGGCGCCCAACCACATCGTTTCCGAATTCACGCCGCCCGCGCGGGTGGAGAACCGGACCACCGGGCAGTCGTACGCCGCCACCTGGAGCCTGCTGCAGATGAGCGGCGTCGGCGATCTCAGCGGCCAGCCGGAACGCTTCTCCCTTTCCGTGCATGATCCGCGGATCGAGGAACCGGCGGACACGTCGGGTCGCTCCCTGCTTTCCGCGCGTCTGCTGGAATTCCACGTCCGCCGCGTGCCGGCGGCCTCCGGGCCGGACGGGTTGGAATATGCAGCCGGCGTCACCGGTGGGGAAAGCGCCATTTTGTCGGAGGCGGGCAGCCCTGGCCCGGTGGATGTATCCCTGCAAGGCCTCGTGTCGGCGGCGGCGGACCTGCGGCCCATGCCGGTGGCGCAGCGCCTGAAGGCGTGGGCTGCGGCCGGCGGCGTGGCGCGGCTCGACCGCTTCGCCATCACCACGCCGCAGGTGGTGGCCTCCGCGAAGGGGGCGTTGTCGCTGGATCCCGCGGGGCGGCTTAATGGCAATCTGGATCTCGGCTTTGCTGGGCTCAATGACCTGATGAAGCAGCTCGACCAGGCCGGAATGGTGCCGCCGGAGCTCTCGCCCGTGGTGGGGGCCCTCGCCATGGTCGGCAAGCCTGCCGAGGTGGAGGGGCGCAAGGGCGTCACCTTCGCGGTAACCTTCAAGTCCGGTAGCCTCAGGCTTGGGGGCTTCCCGGTGGGCAACCTGCCGCCGGCCTTCTGAGGCTGAGCGCTCTCCGCTTGTCGGTCTTTCTCTTGGCTTGAGCGCGGGGCGGCCGCAGAACGGTCGCGGTCCTGCACCGGTGAGCTGCGCGCGGCGTGTTACGGGGCTGGCCGGACGGCTAGAAGACGCGCTCGCCCCTCACCAGCACCTGCCGGACCACAGGCGTGCCCTCCACCATGTGGAAACGCGTGATGTCGGCGCGCAGACCGGGGGCGAGGCGGCCGCGATCGGCAAGGCCGGCCATGCGCGCCGGCGCGCATGTCACCAGTGCCAGCGCATCCCACAGCGGCACACCCTGCCGGAAGTGGAGCGCGGTCGCCGCCTGCAGC
Source organism: Xanthobacter sp. NM-59 (assembly GCF_021401125.1). Taxonomy (GTDB): domain Bacteria; phylum Pseudomonadota; class Alphaproteobacteria; order Rhizobiales; family Xanthobacteraceae; genus Xanthobacter. Next base: position 324,898 of record NZ_JACBFQ010000002.1, on the reverse strand, counting down.
AGGCTGGCGGGCACGTAATCGGAAGCCAGCGCGTCGAGTAGGTCCTCGGCCACCAGATCCTTCATGGCCACGCCGTTGGAGTGGGAGCCGCCGCGCACCACGTTGGGCGCGCCGCCAATGGTGGTGAGGCCGGCGGCATGGGCGGAGCGCGCCGCCACCACGGTGGTGGGAAACTCGCTGATGGTGCAGCCCGCGTCCTGCGCCAGCTCCACATGCTCCGGCGTGGTGTCGTCATGGCTGGCGCGGATGATGGAGGTGCCGCGCAGCAGGTCCGAGAGCGGGCCGAAATTGAGCGCCACCGAGGCGCGGCCGCGGGCAGCGCGGGTTTCGATCTCCGCCTCCGCCTCGGCGGCGGTCTTGCCGATGCCCAAAAGGAAGCTGCGCAGGCTCTCCACATTGCGCCACTGCCGCGCACCGGGCGTGTGGTCCATGAGGGAGGCCAGGCCCACTTTCGGCCGTTCCAGGGCCGGGGCGGCCAGGCTCATCAGGTCCGGATCCGTCATCTCGCAGCGCAGATGAATGCGATGATCGGCGCGGAACAGGTCCGCCCCGTCCTCCACCGCGTCGAGCATGACGGTGAACAGCTCGCGCCGCTCCATCTTGGCCTGGTCAAAGCCGCCGGCGCAGATGGCGTCGAACACGGTGGTGATGCCGCTGGCCACCACCTGCCCGTCATGGGCCAGGGCGGCGGCCCGGGCGTCAGGCCAGAACACCTTGGGGCGCGGCACGAAGTGGCTTTCCAGCGCGTCCGTGTGCAGATCGATGAGGCCGGGGCAGATGAAGTCGCCCGCGCAGTCCACCGCCGCGGCGATGTGGCTGCGGCCTTCCTCCACGGCTGTGATGAGGCCGTCGCGCACCACCAGCGTACCCTCGACGACGCGGTCGTCCAGGACAAGGCGGGCATGGGTGAGGACGGATTCCATCACGACTCCGGATGCGTGCTGTCGGGGCAGGGAATGTCCCGCCCTGACAGAAATGGGTGACAGCGCCATGACGCCGGGGGCCTCTCTTGGCGCATTTCCCCGCTTTATGAAATGGGCGGGGGCTCCCATTCATGGAGCAGGCGCGCTTTCCTCACACGGAACGGCGTGCCCGAAAACACCCTAGTTGCTGGCGGCGGCGGGCGGCGTGGCCGGCTTGGGCGCGATGACCTGGTAGAGCTGGAAGCGCTCGCCCTCATAGACCATCTTCAGCCGGTCGGGATCGGGATTGGGCGCGCCGCGCTCGGTGAACAGCAGGTAGACATAATCGAAATGCTGGGGCCACAGGTCCCAGTAGCGGGGGCCGTCGGGGGTGGATTCCTCCTCGGTCAGCAGCAGCTGTTCCACCAAAGGCGGGGTGCCGTCCTCGGTGTCCACATGGTCGCGATAGGGGGTGTGCACGCGCAGGATCTGCTTGCCCTTCACCGCAAATGCGGTGGTGACGAGGCTTGAGCGCTCGATAATGGCGAGACAGGCGGCATGCACCAGGCCAAGGTCCCGCGGGTCGTTGCCGCCCTGCGCGTCCGCATAGGCCACCAGCACCCGCGAGCCGGGGTGGATGAGGCTGATGGACTTGTCGAAATTCGTCGTCCACTGGGTGAGGCGGTTCCACACCATCTGCACCTCGCCCACGCGCACGGCCAACAGCATGATGAGCACCACCATGAAACCGCGCTGGGCCAGACGGTGGCGCAGATCCACCTGGATGGTGGCCAGCACCATGAAGGCGATGGCGATGGGCAGGCGCTGGTCCGCGAGATAGGAAGCGAACACCACGCGCGGCATGGCGAGATAGACCGCGCCCGACACCACCAGCAGCGGCACCAGCAGCGGGCTGGTGCGCAGCAGCCGGTGCTGAATGGCCCAGGCCGCCGCCAGCACCACCACCCCGGTGAGCACGAAGGCGACGATGTCGTAATAGACGTTGATGACAAACTCGACGCCCTGGAGCTTGCCCTGGGGCTCCCAGATATTCTGGGTCGACAGGCCCCAGGTGGGGCTGGCGATGAGCATGGGCACCATCACCAGGAACGGCAGGCCCGAGGCGACGAAATCCACCAGACGCGGCACCAGCGGCGTGTTGCGCCGCGTGAACAGGCGCCCCAGCTCGAACGAGAGAATGCCGATGCCGTAAACGCCGGCGGCGAACAGGTGGCAGAAGAACAGGGCCACAACGAACGCCGTGGACACCGCGTAGCGCGCCGGCCAGGGCCTGTCGCGCAGCAGGCTCCAGAAGGCGAGGGCGAACAGCGCAAGCCCGATGCCGAAATAATAGTTCATCACGCCAACGAGGAAGATGGCGTTGTAGAGCAGCGGGAAGGCGAGCAGGGGAATGGCCGACCAGCTGCCGAACAGGGCCCGGTGCAAGGTCAGCGTGCCGCCCGTGATGAGGGCGAAGCACATGAGCGTGTAGATCTCGCCCGCCAGATAGATGTTCGTGAACCGGTCGATGATGGGAACGACCATGTCCATCATCAGGTTCGGCAGGATGGACCAATCCAGGAAATAGAAGCGGGCCAAATCCTTGTCGAGGGGCAGCGCGGCGATGATGTGCATGCGCGCCAGGTGGTTCACATAGTCCGACAGGGGTGGAATGGGGTGCGTGAGGATCGGGATGGCGGCGATCGCCAGGCACACCACGAACAGCACCGCGATGAGGCCGCGCGACAGGTCATGGGGGCGCCGGGGCGGCAGGCGCAGGCCGGCAGAAGGTGCCTTCGGGGTCGGAGACTGGGTCTGGGCGGACATGGAGGGGTTCTGCCTGAGGATGCCCGCCCTGAAGCGTGCATGCTTGGGTTGAATGCGGGAGCGGTGATGGTCTCGAACAGCGGCGGTCTCGGCACCCGGTGGACACGCCGTGCGGCGTGCTCTTCGCACCTCGATTGTGGTGCGCCGGAGGCTCCTTATCATCACGTTTTCGCGAGCGGTGGAATGACCCTCCCGTCACCTGTCAACAGCGGCACGCGCCCTTCCCCGGCGGCGACGAACGGGCTATGAGGGCGCCGTTCCAGGGACCGGCGCCGGCACCCGCCCGCAGGTCCCTCAAAAGCCCCTCGGGCTGACCCGCTTGAGCGAGATCTCCATGACCGAGACCGTCCTGTCCCCCATCGCGGAAGCGCAGCTCCAGGCTGAAGTCCTGGCCAAGGCGCTGCCTCACATGCAGCGCTATGACGACACCATCATCGTGGTGAAGTACGGCGGCCACGCCATGGGCGACGAGGAAGTGGCCCGCCACTTCGCGCGCGACATCGTGCTTCTGGAGCAGGCCGGGGTGAACCCGGTCGTGGTGCACGGCGGCGGCCCGCAGATCGGCGCCATGCTGACGAAGCTCGGCATCAAGTCCGAGTTCGCGGCCGGCCTGCGCGTGACCGACAAAGCCACCGTCGAGATCGTGGAGATGGTGCTTGCGGGCTCCATCAACAAGCAGATCGTGGGCTTCATCAATGAGGCCGGCGGCAAGGCCATCGGCCTGTGCGGCAAGGATGGCAACATGGTGCGCGCCCGCAAGGCTAGCCGCACCGTGGTCGATCCCGGCAGCAAGATCGAGCAGGTGGTGGACCTCGGCTTCGTGGGCGAGCCCGACACCGTGGACACCATGGTGCTGGACCAGATCCTCGGCCGCGACCTGGTGCCGGTGCTGGCGCCGGTGGCGGCGGCCGTGGATGGCGGCACCTATAATGTGAATGCCGACACCTTCGCCGGCGCCATTGCCGGCGCGCTCGGCGCCAAGCGCCTGCTTATGCTGACCGACGTGCCCGGCGTGCTGGACAAGAACAAGCAGCTCATCCCCAAGCTCACCATCGCCGAGGCGCACGCGCTGATCGCCGACGGCACCATTTCCGGCGGCATGATCCCCAAGGTGGAAACCTGCATCTATGCCCTGGAAAAGGGCGTGGAAGGCGTGGTCATCCTCGACGGCAAGGTGCCCCACGCCGTGCTGGTGGAGCTTCTCACCGACCACGGCGCCGGCACCCTCATCACCCGCTGACGACAAAGGCCCGGAAGCGGTGCTTCCGGGCCTTTCATGTTTCGCGCGCGAACTCCACTGCGGAAGCCTGCCGCGCCGAAGCGCCGCCGGCGCCGCGCCTCAGCGGCTCGGCAGGGCGCTGGCGCCGGGGCCGAGGGCGCGCTGCATCAGAACGGTGTCGATCCAGCGCCCCAGCTTGAAACCGGTGGCGGGCAGGGTGCCGATGGGCGCGAAGCCGCAGGCGCGGTGCAGGGCGATGGAGCCTTCATTGCCACTATCGCCGATGACGGCCACCATCTGCCGGAAGTCGCGCGCCTCGCACTCGATGATCAGGGCCTCCAGCAGGGCCTTGCCGATGCCACGGCCGTGCATGGTCTCGTCCACATAGACCGAGTTCTCCACCGTGTTCAGATAGGCGACGCGGGGGCGGAAGGCGCTGGCATAGGCATAGCCCACCACCTGTCCGTTCTCTTCCATCACCAGGAAGGGATAGCCTGCGGCGATGATGGCCTGCTGGCGGCGCGCCATCTCCTCCGGCCCGGGCGGGTCGATCTCGAAGGAGGCGGTGCCGGCCAGCACGGCGGCGTCATAGATGGCAGCGATGGCGGGGCTGTCTTCGGGAGTGGCTGGGCGGATCGGCATGGACCTGTCTTCCACAAAGCTGCGAGGGATGCAGAGGCGCTAAAGCGCGCCTGTGGCGATAGACGCGCCCGCCTCTGGCGCCGGTCCGCCGATTCGGCCTCGCACGGACAGCACGCACAACCCTCTTATGCTCCTTGAGCGTAGCGCGAAAGCGCCATTGGCTACCGGCCTCCCGCCGGGGCGTGGGGGCGGGTGCCGCCGCACCGTCCAGGCAAAAAAAAACCCCGGCCGAAGCCGGGGTTTCCAAATCGTGCGATCCTGGAATGCGTCAGTCGTTGCCGCGGTTCCCGAAGAGCTGGAGCAGCATCATGAACAGGTTGATGAAGTCCAGATAGAGGGTGAGCGCGCCCATGATGGCCTTCTTGCCCATCACCGCCACGTCGTCGCCCTCGAAATACATCTCCTTGATGCGCTGGGTGTCGTAGGCGGTGAGGCCCGCGAACACCAGCACGCCCACCACGGACACGATGAACTGAAGCATCGAGGAGCCGAGGAAGATGTTCACCAGCGAGGCGATGATGATGCCGAACAGGCCCATCATCAGGAACGTGCCCATGCCGGAGAGGTCCTTCTGCGTGGTGTAGCCGTAAAGGCTCAGCGCGCCGAAGGAAGCCGCGGTGATGAAGAACACCCGGACGATGCTCTCATGGGTGTAGACGAGGAAGATGGTGGCCAGCGACACGCCCACCAGGCCCGCATAGACCCAGAAGGTGATCTGCGCGGCCGCCACGCTCATCCGCTCCACACGGAAGCTCAGGAAGAATACCGCTGCCAGCGGCGCCAGCATCACCACCCACTTCAGCGGGCTCACGAACAAAGCGTAGCCGAGCTGGGTGAGCATGATGCCGCCCTTCACCTGGCCCACGGCAAGGCTCGGGTCGGTGGTGACGGACAGCATGTAGATGCCGAGCGCGGCGGCGCCCGTAATGGCGAGGCCCAGCGTCATGTAATTGTACACGCTGAGCATGTACGAACGCAGCCCCTGGTCGATCGCGGCCTGCGAGCGTGCCACCGACGGGTTCCAACGCCCGGCGACGTTGCGATCATAATCGGACATCGTCGTTCCCCTTCAAGAAACTCTTAAAACCCTTTGCCGGCGCCAAAGCGCACCTGCGGGTTCGTGCGTCAATATGGTTGGTTCCGCATAGGGCGGCAAGACGATGGAAGATGAAATTTACGCAAGGTCACTCTAGGTCAGGTGCCATGGAGACGTATTGCCGCTGACAGGCGCCGGGCAACTTCCGCTATAGTTGCAGGAAGGCCGGGACAATCGGGCATGGAGCAGGGGCAGGGCAGGGGCAGTGGTCCAGGCCTGCGAGCGGCGGGGCGTTCGCATGATCGCTCGCCCTCCTCCCCGTCTCAACCAATAAGAGTAATTTCATCGACAGCAATCGCCTGCCTTGTGGCGGCGGGATTGGGCCTTGCGCCCAGCGAGGCGCGGGCGGGGGCCTGGACGTTCGCGGCCGGCTCGGGCCAGGTGATCCTGCAGAGCTCCGCCGTGTCGTCGTCCTCCGAGTTCGGTCCCTCCTCCCGCCTTTATGACAGCCGCCCCTATGACAAGGTGGAGGTGACGCTCGTCTTTGAATACGGCATCGCCGATTGGCTGACGCTGATTGTCGCGCCCCAATATCTGTCGGTGAACCTTGGGGACCCTGACCCCGCCTCCTATTCGGGCCTCGGCTACACGGATGCCGGGGTGCGGGTGCGCCTGTGGCAGGAGCAGGGGCGAGAGCACGGGCTTGTGGTTTCCGCCCAGGTGGTCGGGCGCCTGTCCGGCACCGGCGATTCCTCCAGCGCGGCCGCGGTGGGATATGAGGATGGGGAGCTGGACCTGCGGCTGCTGGCGGGCTTCTCGTTCACCCTGTGGGACATGCCGGCCTATGTGGACCTGCAGCTGGCCCAACGCATGCGCTTCGGCGATCCGCCCGACGAGCTGCATGCGGACCTCACCCTGGGCGTGCGCTTCGCGGAGCGCTGGCAGGGGCTGGTGCAGTCCTTCAACGTGCTCTCCGAGGGGGCGGGAGAGGGGCCCTATTTCGATGTCTCCTATGAGTATTACAAGCTGCAGCTCGGCGTGGCCTATGACTGGAGCCAGGCCATGACCCTTCAGGCCGCGGTGGTGAGCACCTGGCTGGCCCGCAAAGCTCCGCAGGAAAACGGACTGGTGCTGAGCGCGCTCTACCGGTTCTGAAGGGCGGCCGTCGCGCGGCGGTCAATCTTCCTGGAGCAGCCGGCGGCCCAGGCGCGCCGTGCCCAGTAGGCCAGGCGCGGCATGGGTCACCACATGAACCGGCACCTGGGCGAGGCGCTCGCCATAGGGCGGGTGATCCTCGAAGGCAGCGCGGAAGGGGCTTTCGGTGAACAGCGGCGCCAAGGCGCGGCCGAGCCCGCCGCCCACATACACCCCGCCCAGCGCCTCAAAGGCCAAGGTGAGGTCCCCCAGCACCCGGCCGAGCACCCGCAGGAACACGGCGCAGCTTTCCTTTTCGCTCTGCTGCCCGTTCGCCGCCGCCTTGATGATGGCGTGGGAGGAGAGCTGCTCGCCGGTGAGGATGCGGTGCATCCGCACCAGACCGCTACCGGACAGGACATGCTCCACCACCACCGGGCCCAGGTCCCGCACCATGTGGGCGATAATGCGGGCCTCGTCCGTGGCCACGGCGCCGAAGCGCATGTGGCCGGCCTCGCTGGGCAGCACGTCATAGCCGCTCTCGCGGGTGAGAATCAGCGCCGTGCCGAAGCCGGTGCCGGGCCCGCACACCAGTCGCGGGCGCCCGGCCGCGGCGCGCCCCACGCCGACCGCGAGCAGATCCTCGCGGCCAAGCTGCGGCACGCCATGGGCGAAGGCGGCGAAATCATTGATGACCTCCACCCGCTTGAGGTCGAAGGCCGCGCCCAAGGCCGAGCGGGAAAAGTGCCAGTCGCGATTGGTGAGGCGGATGTCGTCGCCCTCCACCGGCCCGGCCACCGCCAGCACCGCCGCCCGGGGCGCCTCGCCGGTGAGGTCGTCCAGATAGGCGCCGATCAGCTCCTCGGCGGAGACATAGGAATCATTCGTCTCCACCCGCACGTCGAAGGGCACGCCATCCGCGCCGCTGCGGGCGATGCGGGTTGTGGTGCCGCCGATGTCTGCGATGAGGACGTTGGGGGCCATGGGCGCGATCCGGCTGGGGTGGAAGAAAGAGGGGCGCGCAATCTAGAGCATTTTCCGGAAAAGTGGGCAGCACAGCCTGTGGAGAAGATGCGCCGGCTCAATTTCTTTTCGCCGGGAACGCCGCGTGTGGAGAATTCCGCCGCCCCTAGCGCCGGCCCGTCTCTTTTCCGCCTTCAATCTTCGCGAGAAGGACCCGGACACCGGCACCGCCGGAGTTCCATCCCCCCGTGCTGTAAGGTGGCGCGGCTGCCCCGCCTGCCGTAAGGTGCAGCAAATATGTGCGCCATCGACCGATGGGGGGTGGCGTGACGGGCGGTGCAGCGTACATAAAGCGGCGAGGCAGCGCATGCGGTGCGGCGGCATCCGGCGCGCGGGCTTCGAGATCGGGCTAAACCAGGCGTGTCGGCAATGGCCGGTACGCCGCAGGCATGGCGAAACGCAGTGATCGATATCTACACGATCATCTTCCTGGCTCTGGCCGTATTCATCTTCATACGGCTGCGCAGCGTGCTGGGTCAGCGCACGGGGCGCGAGCGGCCGCCTTATGATCCCTATTCCCGCGACACCGCTCGCCCGCCCCAGCCGGCGCCCGACAATGTGGTGCAGCTGCCCGAGCGCAATACCGCGAATCCCGGCATGCCGCAGCCCGTCGACACGGACGCGGACGCCGACGAGCCGCCGAAATATCGCTGGGACGGCGTCGCCGCCGAGGGCAGCCCCCAGGCCGCGGCACTGGACGAGGTCGCGCGCCGGGAACCTGATTTCGACGCCAAGCACTTCCTCACCGGCGCCAAGGCCGCCTATGAGATGATCGTGACCGCCTTCGCCAATGGCGACCGGCGCAGCCTGAAGGATCTCCTGTCCAAGGAGGTCTACGACGAATTCGCCGCTTCCATCGCCGACCGGGAGAGCCGCGGCGAAACCATGGAATCGCGTTTCGTGGCCATTTCGCGGGCCGATCTGGTGCAGGCGGTGGTGCAGGGGTCGACGGCGAGCCTCACGGTGCGCTTCGTGTCCCAGCTCATCACCGCGACGCGGGGGCGCGACGGCGCCGTGGTCGATGGAGACCCTGAGACCGTGGCGGATGTGACCGATGTGTGGACCTTCGCCCGCGACCTCGGCTCACGCAATCCCAACTGGAAGCTCGTGGCCACCGAAGCGGCGGAGTGAGGCTGGTATCGTGGTGGCATTCGGCGAGCACGGCGGCAAGGCGCGTCCCGGCGCGCCGCGCCCGAGGACGATGACCTGGGCCCTGGTCCTCACGGGGGTGGTGCTCATGGGGCTGGTCCTCATGGGGCTGGTGCTGGCCTCTGCGGCCCCCGTGCGAGCGGAGAGCGGCGCGCGGACGCTGATCGGCACCGCGCCGGGGGAAGGCTCGCGGCGGGTGGCCGCCTGCGAGGTGTCCTCCTGGGGGATGGAGCCGATGACGGCGCCGGAGATTGCGGGTGCGCGGCTCATGCCGGTGTCGTTCCCGGAGCTGACGGGCTGGCGGGAGGATGACCACGCGGCCGCCTTCAGGGTTTTTCGCGCCAGCTGCGAGGCGCTGAGGCAGCCTTCCAGCGACAGCGGGGCGAGTTCGGCGGACACGCTGCGCGAAGGGCTCCTGCGGGCCTGCGCCGCAGCCGATTCCCTGGCCACCGGTGAGCCCTCCAATGCCGTGGCGCGGCTGTTCTTCGAGCTCAATTTCCGCCCTTACCGGGTGGTGCCCGAGCGGCATCCCGACGCCTTCTTCACCGGCTATTACGAGCCCGAGGTGGAAGGTTCCCTGGTTCCCGGCGACGGCTTCGACATCCCCATTTATGCGCGTCCCTCGGATCTCGTCATGCGCGTCGGCGTCGCCGCCAATGGCGGAGGCGCGGTGCGGATGGAGAACGGGCGCGAGGTGCCCTATTACGACCGGGCCGAGATCGAGGATGGCGCCCTGAAGGGGCGGGGGCTGGAGATCGCCTATCTCAAGGATCCGGTGGACCTGTTCTTCATGCAGATCCAGGGCTCGGCCCGCGTGCGCCTGCGGGACGGGCGCGTGCTGCGCCTGAATTATGACGGCTATAACGGGCGCTCCTATACGCCCGTGGGCAAGCTTCTGATCGAGCGGGGGCTGGTGCCGCGGGACGAGATGTCCATGGATCGGATCCGCGCCTTCATGGAGCAGAATCCGGAGGCCGGTCGCGAGCTGCGGCGCGAGAACCATTCCTTCGTCTTCTTCAAGGCGTTGCCCCTGACCGACAATGACGGTGTCATGGGCGCGCAGGGCGTTCCCCTGACGAGCGAACGCTCCCTCGCGGTGGACCGCAAGCTTTACACCTATGGTTCGCCGGTGTTCGTGGAAGCGGTGCTGCCTCTGTCTGCCCCGCGGCGAGCCGATCCGTTCCAGAGGCTGATGATCGCGCAGGATACCGGCTCGGCCATCGTCGGGCCCGGCCGGGCGGACCTGTTCTTTGGCACGGGTGCCAATGCCGGCTCGGTGGCGGGGCGCATCCGCCATCGCGGGCGCTTCACCCTGCTGGTGCCGCGCTTCTCCGGCCCGGAGGCCCTGGCCGTGGCCTTCCCGGCCGTCAAGGCGTCGCGGGCGCGGGTACCATGAAGGCGCGGGTGGCATGAGCCGTCGCGGCCGTCGCCGGCTGCTGAGCGCGGAGGAGCGGGCGCTCTGGGCCCATGTGGTGCGGGAGGTGAAGCCCCTGAAGCCGCAGCCGGAGGGGGAAGCTCCCACTGCGGCGTCGCTGCCCGAGCCCATACCTGCTCCCCCCTCCGCCCCATCGCCGAATCCGGCGCCGCGTCCGGCGGCCGCCAAGGCCAGCCCCACGCTTCCCCTGGCGCCGCTGGAGCCGAAGGCCCGCCGCCGCCTCACGCGTGGCGCGGAGGTGGATGCCCGCATCGACCTGCACGGCCTCACCCAAGCCGTCGCCCATCACCGGCTGCGCCTGTTCCTGCTGGAAGCGCAGGCGCTGGGCCACGCGGTGGTGCTGGTGATTACCGGCAAGGGTGATCCGGAGCGGCTTACGGGTGTCCATTTCGGCGAGGGGAGGGGCGTGCTGCGACGCTCCGTGCCGCTATGGCTCGCCGAGCCGGATCTGCGCGGCGTCGTCCTCGGCTTTGAATCGGCAGGCCGGCGCCATGGCGGGGAGGGCGCCCTTTATGTGCGCATCCGCCGCCGGCGCGGGTAGGCGCCCCATCGCCCGCTCTCCCGGGGCTATGGCCGGCAGACTGGCGCGCCGTGGGCGCGGCTTACGCTGGCGGTGGGCGTGAGGGTCCACCATCGTCGTGAGGCTAGGGGTATTACTTTCCGGGGAGCCTGCGAGCCCTCCAACGCGCCCCTGGAGGCGCGCGTTGCCCGTGGGGCGGCTTCGGTGGACGGATCAACCGGAGACCTCTTTCCTGGCCGCCGCTGTGCGCTCCGCCGCCGCCTCGGAGGCCAACGGGTTGCGAAGGTGGCACACCCGACGATCCCTTCCGACGCCTTTGTCCGCACGCGGCCTGAGGGAGACGGTCGGGTTGTGCGGCTCCTGTTACCGTGAGCTGCAATCGGTCCTCATTCAGCCCGCGCGGCGACGTTTGTAGCCTGCCATCACGGTATTCCTCATGCCGCGGCTCCTCGGCCGCTTGCCGGAAGGCCCGGGGCGGGGCAAGGCGTTGGAAATGTGGCCCCCACAGCGAGGCAGAGGGCAACGCTTCGGAGCGCCGCCAGGCCTTGCATGCCGTCGTCCGCGCCGCCGAGCCGACGCCGGCGGCTTCCTTCACCCGCAGAAGGGGAGGAAGCGGGTCTTTTGCCCGCCATCTCCTTCGGGAATGCCGATCGATCCCGGTCCTTGAGTGGAGCCGGGAGGCGTCAGGGGCGCGCGCAATTGCCGGCTGCACACGGTGCTCTGCCGGCCCATGCGCCGTCGGCCCACGGCCCGGACATCATGTGAAGTCCGCTGCGGCGGGATTCCAGCGTCGCGGACGCCCGTGACGCCTGCAGAGTGGTGGTCAGTGGGCAGCGCGGCGGAAGGCTTCGGCGCCTGCGCCGGTGGCTGGCGAATGCGGGCGGAGGGGGATTTCCTCCGGACCGCGGCTGGCGTCACGCGACGCCGAGGCGGGGGGCGGGCAGGCGGAAGGTGCGCCCGTCGCCCAGCAGGTGCACCTCGAACCGGCCGCGGGCAAACAGCCCGGCTATGGCGGGCGCGGTCACGTCCAGTCCGCCAGTGAAAGCGCCGAAGGCCGGCAGAATCAGGCGCGTGCCATCGGACACGAAACAGCGCCGCCGCAGGCTGCGTCCCCGCACCACCACCCGCGCCGCCGGATGAAGGTGGCCGCACACTTCGCCCGTCATCATGTCCGGCTGGTCGCTCGCCGCATGGGGCAGGATCATCCTCCCCGCCTCAGAGGCACCGCACGTCTCAGCCGGCGGCACATAGAACGCCCCCGTCTGCGACAGATTGCATTCCCCCGCCTCCGGCTGGTCGCGTTTTTCTGCGTCCGGCTTGTTGCGCTCCCCCGCCTCCGGCTCGTGGCACTTTTCCGCCTCCGGCTCGTTGCACCTTTCCGCCTCCGGCTCGTTGCAGCTTTCCGCCTCCGGCTCGTGGCGAAAGCGCAGGGGGCCGAGGGCGAGCGTCTCGATGCAGGTGCCGCCGAGATCGTGGGGGGCGGGGTCGTGATTGCCGGCGATCCAGACGAGATCCACCTTTGCCGCAAGGGCGCGGATGCGCATGCGCGCATCATCGTCCAGGCGTTCGGCGGCCCAGCGGTCGTGCAGGCTGTCGCCGAGGGCGAGGAGCGTGCGCGGCTGGTGGCGGGCGACGAGGCGCTCCAGCCGGTCGAGGGTGTCGCGGGTGTCGAAGGGCGGCAGCATCTGCCCGCGCCGGGCGAAGGCGGAGCCCTTTTCCAGGTGCATGTCGGCCACCACCAGCAGCCGCTCTTCCACCCAAAACGCCGCCCCCGAGGGGTCGAGCAGAAGCTCGGCGCCGGCGATGCCGATGCTTGTGAGGAGGAGGGCGGCCGAATCGGCACAGGCGTGCATGGCGGCGATTGTGCCCGGCGAAAGGGCAGGGGCAAGGCGGTTCTGTCGCCTTGTCACCCGTCGTGGCGGCGGAGGTGGCCGCTGCTGCACCGAAGCCGCGCGGACCCGCTCGTCGCCGGGGCGGGCTTGAATTCCTCCAACCGCATGGCCTATGCCGTCGCGGTGGCGCATGGCGCGCCCGCCTCCGGGTTCGCCCCGGGGCTCTCTTCCGCCGTCGACGGATGCTTCCGCCCGCCCCGGCGCCTTTTCGGTCTTCATCCATGGCCTCCCTGGTCCCCGCCACGCCGCCCGCCCTCACCGATTTCCGCCGCATCGTCATCAAGGTGGGCTCCGCTTTGCTGGTGGACCGCGACCGGGGCCGGGTGCGCCTGCCGTGGCTCGTCTCCCTGGTGGAGGATATCGGCACCCTGCACCGCCGTGGCTGTGACGTGATGGTGGTGTCGTCCGGCGCCATCGCCTTGGGGCGCACGGTGCTGCACCTGCCGCCGGGCCCGCTGAAGCTGGAGGACAGCCAGGCCGCCGCCGCCGTGGGCCAGATCGCCCTGGCCCGCACCTGGGCGGAGGCGCTCTCTCACGAGGACATCAATGCCGGCCAGGTGCTGCTGACCCTGGGTGATACCGAGGAGCGGCGGCGCTACCTGAACGCCCGTTCCACCCTGGGCAGGCTGATGGACCTGCGCGCCGTGCCCATCATCAACGAGAACGACACCGTCGCCACCTCCGAGATCCGCTACGGCGACAATGACCGCCTGGCGGCGCGGGTCGCGACCATGGCGAGCGCGGACCTGCTGGTGCTGCTCTCCGACATTGACGGGCTCTACACCGCCCCGCCGGCCAAGGATCCGGATGCCCAGCACATTCCCGTGGTGCCGCGCATTACCGCCGAGATCGAGGCCATGGCCGGCGCGGCCGGTTCCGAGCTTTCGCGCGGGGGCATGCGCACCAAGATCGAGGCCGGCAAGATCGCCACTTCCGCCGGGACTCACATGGTGATCGCGACCGGCCACGTGAAAAATCCCCTCCGGCGCATTCGCGAAGGCGGGCGCTGCACTTGGTTCCTCACCTCCGCCAATCCGGTGCGGGCGCGCAAGAGTTGGATCGCCGGCGCCCTGGAACCCCACGGCACGCTGCACCTGGACGACGGGGCGGTGGCCGCCCTGCGGCGCGGCGCCAGCCTGCTGCCGGCGGGCGTGAAGCGCATCGAAGGCGTGTTCGACCGGGGTGACGCCGTGCTGCTGCGCGGACCCGATGGGGCGGAAGTGGGTCGGGGCCTCGTCGCCTATGATTCCGAGACCGCCCAACGCATCATGGGGCGTTCCACCGCGGAGATCGAGGAGTTGCTCGGTGTCTCCGGCCGCTCGGAGATGGTGCACCGGGACGACATGGCCTTGGGGGTGGAGTGAGGGCACAGCGCCCCTGGCACAGCGCCCCTGGCACAGCGCCCCTGGCATAGCTCCCCTGGGGGCAAAGCTGGGTTGCATGCGCCGGTCTTGCGCGGGGAAGCGCCGGCGCCATGTTTAATGTCGCGCTCGTACCGGCGCCGGTTTCCGGGTGTCGATTTCTCCGGCGGACGTGATACAGAATGCCCGGCGGCCCCTGGAAGGGCCGCAACCCCTTATTTTAGAGAGTGATGCCATGGCCACCGCCTCTGCCGCCAGCATGATCGCCCCCGCTGCCACGCAGCAGGCGTTGCCGCCGGCCGAGCTGGAAGCCGCCATGCTGGGCATGGGCAAGCGCGCCCGCGCGGCCGCCCGCATCCTCGCTTTGGCCGATGCCGACACCAAGACCCGCGCCTTGAACGCGGCCGCCGCCGCCGTGCGGGCCGCCTGCGCCGACATCCTGGCTGCCAACGCCTCTGACCTGGCCCGTGCCAAGGCGGAGGGCATGACCGGGTCGTTCCTTGATCGCCTCACCCTCACGCCCGAACGGGTGGAGGCCATGGCCGAGGGTATCGAATCCGTGGCCGGCCTGCCCGATCCCGTGGGCAAGGTGACCGAGCGCTGGACCCGGCCCAACGGCATGATCATCGAGCGGGTGCGCACCCCCCTCGGCGTCATCGGCGTCATCTATGAGAGCCGGCCGAACGTGACGGCCGATGCTGCGGCGCTGTGCGTGCGCTCGGGCAATGCGGTGATCCTGCGGGGCGGTTCGGACAGCCTCGCCTCCTCGGGCGCTATCCACAAGGCGTTCGTGGCCGGCCTGTCCGCCGCCGGGCTGCCGGTGGACGTGGTGCAGTTCGTGAACACGCCCGACCGGGCCGCTGTGGGCCACATGCTGGCCGGCCTGAACGGGACGGTGGACGTGATCGTGCCGCGCGGCGGCAAGAGCCTGGTGGCCCGGGTGCAGAGCGATGCCCGCGTGCCCGTCTTCTCCCATCTCGACGGCATCGTGCACGTCTTCATCGACAAGGCGGCCGACCTCGACATGGCCAAGACCGTGGTGCTGAACGCCAAGATGCGCCGCACCGGCATCTGCGGCGCGGCCGAGACGCTGCTGGTGGACCGGGCGGTGGCGGCCACCCATCTCAAGCCGCTGGTGGAAATGCTCATCGACGCGGGCTGCGCCGTGCGCGGCGACGAGACCGTGCAGGCGGTGGACCCGCGCGTGGAGGCCGCCACCGCCAGCGACTGGGACACCGAATATCTCGACGCCATCCTGGCGGTGAAGGTGGTCGACGGGCTCGATGCCGCCATCGCCCATATCGAGCAGCACGGCTCCCACCACACGGACTGCATCGTGACCCAGGACCAGGCGGCCGCGGATCGCTTCCTGGCGGAGGTGGATTCGGCCATCGTGCTGCACAATGCCTCCACCCAGTTCGCCGATGGCGGCGAGTTCGGCTTTGGCGCCGAGATCGGCATTGCCACCGGCCGCATGCATGCACGCGGGCCGGTGGGGGCCGAGCAGCTCACCTCCTTCAAGTATCGCATCCACGGCTCGGGCCAGACCCGGCCCTGATCCGCGCGACCCACGGAATGTGCCCGTGAGCCCGGCTTCGGCGAGCGCCCTCCTGCCCCAGCCTTCCGCCCCTGCGCTGAGCGGCGGGGCGGGGGATGGGCGTTCGTGCCTGTCGCGCGCCGGGGGCGAGCGGGGGCTGCCCTGCGCCCGCGAGGCCCGGCGCATTCCGTTTGCGACGCCGGGTCTGCGCATCGGCTTGTTCGGCGGCAGCTTCAACCCCGCCCATGAGGCGCATCGCGCGGCGAGCCTGCTCGCCTTGCGGCGGCTGCGGCTGGACCGGGTGTGGTGGCTGGTGACGCCGGGCAATCCGCTGAAGGACAATCGCGAATTGCCCACGCTGGAGGAGCGCATCGCGTTCGCGCGGCGGGTGGCCAACCATCCGCGCATCGATGTCACCGGCTGCGAGGCGGCGCTGGGCGTGCGCTACACCTATGAGACGGTGGCCGCGCTCACGCGGCGTATGCCGAAAGTGCATTTCGTGTGGATCATGGGGGCGGACAATCTGGCCCAGTTCCACCGCTGGCAGCGCTGGCGGGCCATTGCCGGCCGCCTGCCCATGGTGGTGGTGGACCGCATGGGCCAAAGCCTTGCCGCCACGGCCTCTCCGGCTGCCCAGGCGCTGGCGCGCTGGCGGGTGGACGAGAGCGATGCGGGCACGCTGGCCGGGCTTGCCGCACCCGCCTGGCTGTTCCTGCACGGGCTGAAATCTCCCGTTTCTTCAACGGGAATCCGCGCCGCGCGCCGCCGGGAGACCGCGTTGGCAACGGACTGATGCGGGCGACCCTTGAAAATTCGTTGATTTTCCTACATTCTAATGCTTGCGCCCGTGGCAGATGGCCCGGCGCTTTCAACTTGAGAGGATATGGACCCCTGTCCACAATGGCTCCGGCCCACAAGGCCCCGGTCCAGGCGGCCGGCATGGTCACCAGCTCCATGGTGAATGACCAGATGGCGAGTGACCAGATGATGCCGCCGGCCACGATCTCCCCCGCGCCGCCGCAGCCCGAGGAGATCCTCGCCCTCGTCCAGGCCCGCTTGGAAGATGACAAGTCCGAGGACGTCGTCTCCATCGACCTGCGCGGAAAGACCTCCATCGCCGATTTCATGGTGATCGCCTCCGGCCGCTCGCAGCGGCATGTGGGCGCCATCGCCGAGCACCTCCTGGAGGCGCTGAAGGCGGCGGGAATCAAGCAGGTGCGTGTCGAAGGCCAGCCGGCCTGCGACTGGGTGCTGATCGACGCGAACGACGTGATCGTGCACGTCTTCCAGCCCGAGGTGCGCGCCTTCTACAATATCGAGAAGATGTGGTCGGGCACGCCGCGTTCCTGATGGGGATGCGGCGGCTTCAAGGCTGAACGCGCGTGCGCCTGCTCCTCGTCTGTGTCGGCCGGCTGAAAGCCGGGGCCGAGCGCGACCTCGTCGCCCGTTATCTTGAGCGCGCCCGCGCCGCTGGGCGCGCGCAGGGATTCTCCGCTGTGGATATGGTGGAGATTTCCGAATCCGCTGCCCGCCGCGCCGAAGACCGCATGGCGGAGGAGGGGGCGGCGATTCTTGGCGCCGTGCCGCCCGGAGCGGGGCTGATGGTGCTCGATCCGCGCGGCAAAAACGTCTCCAGCGAGGATTTTTCCCGCCGCCTTGGCGCCCTGCGTGACGGCGGAATGCCTGCGCTCGCCCTTGTCATCGGCGGGGCCGACGGGCTTTCGGACGCGGTGCGCGCCCGGGCCGAGCTGCTGCTGGCCTATGGCGCGGCCACCTTTCCCCACCAATTGGTGCGGGTCATGCTGGCGGAGCAGCTCTATCGCGCGGTCACCATCCTCGCCGGCCACCCGTACCACAGGGCCTGAGGCGAAGACGCGGCGGCCGGTGGATTGACATCGGCGCCGCCGCCGCTTATCACGCCCGCTCAATCCATCAAGAGAGTGTCGACGAGCCGCGCGGCACGCGCGCCGCGGTCGGCCCGAAGGCGAGTGTCATGAAGATCCGCAATTCCCTCAAGTCGCTGCTCGGTCGTCACCGGGACAACCGTCTGGTGCGCCGCAAGGGCCGCGTCTACATCATCAACAAGACCCAGAAGCGCTACAAGGCCCGCCAGGGCTGAGGCGCCAGCGCGCCGACGATTCGTCGCCGCAACGTGAAAGGGCGGACGCGGCCAAGGTGCCGCGCCGTCGTTGACGAACACCGCGCGCCGTCCGACACTCCCCTCATGAGTGCCGAGACCATGAGCGCAGAAACCAAGCCCCTCCTTCAGCTGCCTTCCGTTTCTCCCCGCCTTTTCGTGCGGCTGCGCGTGCGGTTGAGGACACTCGTGGGGCTGGCTGTGCTGCCGGCGCTCGTTCTGGGCCTGCTGCTCGCTGTAGCCCCCGCATTCGCTCTCACCAATGATTCCGCTGGCGGATTGGCCGGTCCGGCGCCGGACGCTGCTGCCGCGCCTTCTCCCGAAGGGGCGGCCCCTCATGCGCCCCGCAAGGTCCCGAAAGACAAGCGCACCCAGCTTGAAGGCCTGTTCGCGGCGCTGAAGGTGGCGCCCGACGACCGCAGCGCCAAGATCATCGGCGATCGCCTGGAGCAGCTGTTCAACACCACCGACAGCGCCAGCGTGGATCTGCTGATGATCCGCGCCAGCGTGGCGTTCGAGGCCAAGCAATATGATCTCGCCTTGAAGATCCTGGGGCAGGCCATCGAGATCGATCCCGACGACATCGGCGCGCTCTCCAAGCGCGCGACCATCTATTATATGCGCGACGATTATGGAGCGGCGCTGGCCGACATCCGCGAGGTCATTGCCCGCGAGCCGCGCCATTTCGCCATGCTCTACGCCCTCGCTTTGATCCTGCACGACATTGGCGACGACAAGCGCGCGCTGGAAGCCGCCCGCAAGGCGCTGGCGGTCAATCCACGGCTCGATGGCGCCAAGGAGCTCGAAGGACAGCTGACGCTGACCGTTGAGGGGCGGGACATCTAGGCGCCCTTACGGATGTCGGGGAAATGCTCGAGCTGATCGAGGAGACGCGTTCTCCCCCCGTGAGCGGTGTCCATGTCACCGATAACACTCTAACGGGGCGGGTGCCGCTTCAGTTGGGCTTCGGCCGGAAGTTCGGCGGCGGGGGCGGCGGCAGCGGCGCATGGCCCGTGGGCGTGCGGGTCTGCATGCCTTCGGTGAGCTGCACGGTCCAGGATTTCTGCTCCTGGGTATCCACCTCGAAGAAGCCGGTGCGCTCGAAGCCGCGGGCCAGGCAGTCCTCGGCGCCGCGAATGGTGAACTCCTTTTCCCGGGTGCACATATGGGCTTTGCCGGCCCACTCGCCGCCCTGGTCGTAATCCACCGCATAGAGATAGTAGAAGCGCGCGACCAGGTCGCCGCGCAGCAGGGTTTCGCAGCTGTTGGCGGCGACGTTCCACCAGCCTTCGGTGCTCCAGGTGTCGCCGTCCTTGTAGCCAACGGCCACGCCCACCCGGCTCTGGGTGCGGTTGCACAGGCGGAAGTCGGCGTGCGCGAGGCTGGGGGCGAGCGCCAGGCCGCAGACAAGGGCCAGACGCGCCGTCAGCTTCGCGCGCCGGCTGCGAAAAAATGATGTCCGAGTGATGCGCTTGCGCGCTGTCGGTGGGGCGGGACAACGGAGCATGTCGAGGGCTGTGTGCCTTTCACCGCGCGATCCGTCAATGGCCGGCGGCCCAAGGGGGGCTCATGGGGGGCTCAAGGAGACCCAAGGGGGCTCATGTGGGGGTCAAGGGCGGGCCGGCCGGTGTTTCTCGCCTCCGATCGGGGCAGCAAGGAGGCAAACTTGAGGCAGTGGCGCCGGTCGTGCCCCTGCCGCGTGGATAATGGGGATGGTTCCTTGACGCGGGGCGGGCTGGGGGCCTCTATCGTCGCACATCAGATTGAGGAGACCTGCCAGGTGGCGGAAGAAGACATGTCGGATGCCCCCGCGGGCTTCGCCAAGGAACAGCTCAAGTCCTTCATCGAGCGCATCGAGCGCCTCGAGGAGGAGAAGAAGGCCATTTCCGACGACATCAAGGACGTGTTCGCCGAAGCGAAGGCGAACGGTTTCGACGTGAAGGCCCTGCGCACCATCCTGAAGCTCCGCAAGGAGGATGAGGACGAGCGCAAGGAGCACGACGCCATCGTCGAGCTCTACTGCCAGGCGCTCGGCATCTTCATGTGAGCGTGCGCCGCCGGTCGGCTTCGGCCTGCCGGGTGGCTGCCCGGGAACCCGTCCTGCGGTCGTTCCCCATCTCAAAAGGCCCGCTCCAACAGCAGCTCGCCACCAAAGGCTCGCCTCTGTCCAGGGGCGGGCTTTTTTTGTATGGGCGGGCGCACGGTACTCGTGCGGCTGCGTTGCTCTCGGCCGGGGAGCTTTCTTCTCAAAGGCCCGTGAGGCTTTGCATCCGAGTGGCGTTCACCGGATCCTCAGGCTGCCCAATCCTGGCTTGCGACGCCAGTCCGTGCCGCCGTGCACGCATCCCGGCGCGGGACCGTCGCGGCGGGCCGGCGTGGCGATAGAGGCGGGGCGGAATGATGGCCCCGGCCGGAAATGCCTCACGCTTTGGCCCGACGACAGTGCGCTACCCGCCACAGGGGCATGCGCCGGGCGCACGCCCTCACATGCGCTGGTTGAGGGCGTAGGCGGGCGTGCGGAAGGTGAAGGTGGGCACGTCGGCCACGGCGGTCCCGCTGAAGCTGGACTTCAGGCCAAAGCTGGCATCGCGCGAGAAGGCCATGGCCACCACCGCATTGGGCGCTGACATGAAGGACGTGAAGACCCGAAGCTCCGGCGGCCGCAGATAAAGCTCGGTGGACAGGCTCGGCGACAGGAACAGGCGGCCGAAGGCGATGGCCTGGGGCGCGCGGGCGCGATCGCGCGGGCGCCGGGCGCCGGTGGCGTGGGCCGTCGCCTGCGGGCTGGCCTGAAGGCTTGCGGCGCCGCGTCCGGCCAGGGGTGCGGGGCCAAACACATCGCTCGTGGCCGCATAGCCGAGAAGCTCGCGCGAGCCGCCTTCGCTGCCGCGGGTGATGATGGCGGGCAGGGGTGCGGCGGCCATCTGGGTGCGCGCCTGCGCCTCGCTGGGCCGGCGCTGGGGCAGGGGGGCGACCAGCGCGGCGGCGGCCACCTGCTGGGTGGCGATGACGCCGGCCGCGACCTCGGCCGGCCGCGCCACGGGCAGCGGCGTCGCCTGGGCTACGCGCGCGGGGGCGGAACGCTGGGCGGGCGCGCTCTCCTCGTCGCGGCTGCCGGAGGCATCGGCCACGGCGGTTTCAGGCGCGTTCTCCTCGTCCTCCGCATCCTTCCTGCCGAAGAAGCCGGAGAAGAAATTCTTCATGCCCTTGCCGGAATCGGCGGAAGCGACGGCGACGCCCGCATTGGAGCCGCGCGAGCGGATTTCCGCCAGCGCCTCGGCATAATGGGCCATGGGCCGCCCGTCGGTGGGCACATGGACGGTCTTGCCATCGGGGAAGACGCGGGCGAGCTGGTCGCGGGTCATGCGCGGCCAGTGGCGGACGTTGCCGGTGTCCATGTGCACGAAGGGCGAGCCGGAGGTGGGATAAAAGCCCACGCCGCCGCGCTGGAGCCGCAGGCCGGCCACGCGCAGGTCCACCAGCTTCACGCCGGGAATGTAGAAGTCCATGGCCTTGCCCAGCATGTGCTGGGAGAATTTGGCGACGCCCCGGCTGCGCGAGCGCAGCATGGCGTTGGTCTCCGGCGAGCGGAAGGCGCTGACGATCTGGATGGGCGCGCTCGCGTCCGTTTCCCGATAGACCTCCCAGACCACGTCGAAGAGGTGGGGGTCCATCTTGGTGGCCTTGTCATTGCGCCAGTCGCGCAAGAACACGTTCATCTTTTCCAGCACCGCGGGGTCGTAGCGGCCATCCTTCTTGAAGGTGAAGGTGCCGGTATCTCCGCGATGGGTGTGATGGAGGGTGAGGGTGCGGGTGTCGCCATTGGCGACGGCGTTCTGGAGCGAGGTCGACCCGCACACCAGGAGCGTCACACCGATGGCGGAGGCGCGCAGGACGCGCGCGCCGCGCCGGAAGGGACGGGGGAGGATCGACGCGGCGGTCGATGCGAAGTTCCTGGCCAATGTCGCGAACCCGAGGCTCTGGTTTCAGTGACGCCGCGGATGACCGCGACGCGAAGCTAACGGAGTCTTGCCGGGTTCGGTTAAGGGTGAATTGACACCCGCTCCCCCCAACGCATGGCACACGAGTTGGTCACACTCTCGTGACCGCTCACACAACCGTGACTAGCGGGGGAGTATGGCGAAAACGTGCTGGAAGCTGGCACGGGGCTGTGGCGAAAAAGCCATAGGCAAGTAACGCTGATGATTCAATGGCCTGCCGCAGTGCGGCAATTTGGCTCTCTGGTCGGTTGCGTCCGATATTCCAGCAGTCGCGTACCGCTGGAGAAAGCGCATCCCTGACAATCGGATAGCGGTAAATGCGGCGCCGCCGCCCGGTGGGGCGGTGGGTGTGTCTGGAAAAATAAAGGCCGGTGGCAGGCCCATCCGCGCGGGCTAGCCGCGCGGATGGGCCTGTGCAGCACGAATCAGCGACGGGCGGAGGAGGCGTTGCCCTCGGCGAGGCGGCGCCGTGCGCTGTCGAGGCCAAGGCGCGACTTCACTTCCGCATTGATGCCGTAGATGTCGTCGCGGGTTTCGATGCGTCCGGCGTCGTTCACGAACGTGGTGAAATAGACGACGTGCACCGGAATGCGCTGCTTGAGCGTGACATAGCGCTCCTTGCCGCCGAACATCTTGCCGATGCGTTGGGCGCTCCAGTTCTCACCCGGCAGGCCAATATTGAACAGCACCTCGCCGAACTCCAGCGGGTCCTGCACCCGCATGCAGCCGTGGCTGAAGGCACGCTCGTCCCGCGAGAACAGGGACTTGGAGGGGGTGTCGTGCAGGTACACCGAGTGGTCGTTCGGGAACATGAACTTGATGCGGCCAAGGGCATTCCGCTCGCCGGGCGACTGGCGGAAGGTGTAGCCGCCAGAGCCATTGCGCACCACCTCGATTCCGCGCCGTGACAGTGCGTCGGGGTCGGAGCGCAGCAACGGCATCATCTCCTTGCGGGCGATGGAGGGCGGGATGTTCCAGGCCGGGTTCACCACCGCATAGCGCATGTCCTGGGTGAGCAGGGGCGTGGGCGTTTCCTTCTTGCCCACCACGATGCGCGTCTCGTGAATCACCTTGTCGCCCTCATGGATGCGGGCAAGGTATTCGGGGATGTTGACCCAGACGTAATAGGCGCCCAGATCACGCGGCAGCCAGCGCCAGCGCTCCATATTGGCGATCAGCTCGGCCTTCATGTCGGCGCTGGGGGTGGCGACCACGGCACGGTTGAGGGCGGTCAGCGTGCCAGCTCCCACCACGCCCGTGGGCTTCAGCCGCGCGCTCACCTGGAACGCCTTCACAGCGTCCACGAGGGCGGGGTCATAGCTGAGGTTTCCCGGCGCGCCGGAAAGCCCCAGGCGCGCGCGCAAGGCCGGTACGCGGGGATCGCTGTCGCCCGGCTTCATCAGGCCGCCGGCGGGGATCATGACCTGGCTGGCGTCACGCGGGCGATCCACCACCGCAAGCCGCGCCTTCAGTGCCTTGTAGCCCGTATGGGGCGGGTTGAAGGCGGCCAGGGTGGCGTTGGCGTCGCGGGCCTCCGCCAGGGTGGCGAGAATGGCTGCGGGATCGGGAATTTCGCGGCTGGGCGTCACCAGGTCCGAAATGCGGCTGGGCTCGAAGCGGCCGGACTGGGCATGGCGGGCATAGGTCAGGGCCGCCACGGCAAGGCGCAGCTCCGCCTGGGCGAGGGCCGCCGCATCGGCGCCGCGCGGCGGAAGGGCAACGGCATAGTCGGCGGGGTCAAGGCCATCCTCGGCGGCGGCATGCAGCCGCGCCAGCACCGCCGCGCCACGCGCGTTCACCCCACGCTCGTCCACGAACACGGGCAGGCCCTGGCGGGCGCCATAGAAAGCGGAGAGTGCCTCCGCCTCCTTCTTGGTGGAGCCGAGGCCGCCCGGCTGGGCGATCTGCATGGCGACCGCCTCCGCCACGGGAGCCAGCGGCCCCTGGATGGGCGCGGCGGCCACGGGAGCCGCAGCGGGGCCCTCAGTCGGCATGGTCCCAGCGGCCGGGCTTGTCGCGGCGGTGGAAGCCGGAGCCGTCACGGGCGCGGCGTTGGCGCGGGCCGCCGGGGAAGCGGCCGCCGGCGCCGGGGGCACAGGTGCGGCGACGGTGGAGGGGGCTTGCGCCTGGATGGGGGCCTGCTGCGCGGATGAGGCGGGAGGCACCGGGCCGCGAGCCGCCGCCTGGGCGGGTTGCGCTGAAGCGGGCGTCGTTGAGCTGGCAGGCGCAGCGACGGCTTGCGCGGCGCCAGGCTGTGCCGGAGCCGCCTGCTCCCGAGCTGCTTGGCCCGGAGTCCCTTGGGTTGGAGCAGCCTGCGCAGTGGCGCCCTGCGTCGACGCGGGCTGCACCGCTGTGGCCGGCCGAGCCGCGGCCTGTGCCGGAACCGCCTGAACGGGATTCGGCTGCCCCGTGTTCGCTTGCCCCGTGTTCGCCTGCACTGTGTTTACGTGCGCGGGCGCCGCCTGCGCCTGGCCCTCGGGAACAGCGCGGGCCGCATCGCTGGCGGCGGACATGGTCGCGGGAGCCACTTCCGGTCGCCCGTTCGAGGCGGCCGCCGGGTTTGTGGGAGCTGGTGCGGCGCGAGCTTCTCCATTGCCGGCGGCATCGATGCCGCTGGCTTGCGTCTGGCTCGCGGGACGGGTCGCCGCCTCACCATTGCCCGCCGCGTCGACCCCGCCCGCGATGGGGGCGGGGAGTGGGGGATCGGCGGTGCCCATGCCGGCATGGGTGGTGACGGGAGCAGAGGGACGCGGACCGTTCAGCAGGGCGCGGGCGGATGCCGCCGCCGGCGACAGGCCCGGCGCGGTGTCGGCGGGACCGGCTTCGGCCGCCGGCAGCCAGGACAGGGTCAGAGCGAGGCTGAGCACGCTGACCCCAAGCACACGGGCGAAAGACCGATCCATCGCTGAGGCCTTCATGACGCCGCTGCGTCCCGTGCTGGGCATTGAATGCCCGATGGCCCTGACCCCCATGGTCCTCTCCTCGCCGCTATACCCCTGCTTGGTGCCGTGCCGAAGGTTTCCAATCAACTCACAAGCGCGAGCTGCCGGGCCTTTTCGTGAGCTTGTCACTCGGCCGCAACAATCTGGGCTGCAATTGGTTCCGAATGGTGCGGCGGCTCGCGTCCCTCAGGAACGGCAAGGCCGAGCCGCGAAAGCTTGCGGTAAAGGGTGGAGCGGCCGATGCCGAGCCGGCGCGCCACTTCCGTGAGCCGTCCGCCGTAATGGGCGCAGGCGTAGCGGATGGCCTTTTCCTCGATCTCCTCCAGCGGGCGCACATGGCCGCCATGGTCGACCCAGGGGGGTGTCGAGGATTGGGGCGCCGAGGATTGGGCTGCCGAAGCCAGCGTGCCCGGACGGGCGCCGAAGCCCGCCGGAACCGGCCATTCACCCACCATCGCCAGACGCGCAGGCGCCGCGGGGGCGGGCGCCACTGGCAGGCGCTCCACTGGCAGGCGCTCCACTGGCAGGTGCTCCGCCGTGTCGCGCTCCACCGTCTTGCGAGCGCCGCCGAGGGCAATGGCATTTGCGAGGGCGACCTGCAGGCGCAGCGCCCCGGCCGGCTTCACCACGAAGTCGCGCGCCCCGGCGCGGATGGCGGAGGCTGCCATGTCGATGCTTTCCGCCGTCACCGCCGCCACCACCGGCACGCACAGGCCGCGCGCCTTCATGGCGCCGAGCAGGCCCATTCCGTCGAGTTCGGGCAGCACGAGATCCAGGAGCACCACATCGAACGCCACGCGCTCCATGAGGGCCAGGGCCTCGTCTCCGTCGCGGGCGTGGGTGGCCTCATACCCCATCAGAGCCACGGCCGATTCGAGGCGGCGGGCTTCCACGGGGTCGTCTTCGACCAGCAGCAGCAAGGGTTTCATGGGATTCCGGCGTGGTGCGAACATCGGCCAGCTTGGTCGGTGATGGTTAAGCAAGTCTGAGCTTCACGCATTCGTGTGCCGCTGCGGCGCCTGCCGGTGGCGCGGGTGGGGCGGCGCGGCCCGCTTGCGGCGCCCCGCCATTGAGGCGATCGTGGGAGGCGAGCTATGACGGTGCCGATTGCACCCGCCCCGATTTTCCCGGAGGTTCCATGTTGCTTCATTCCCGCCCCGCCGACCTGCCGTTCCTTTCCGCGCCCGCCGGGGCCGGCTTCGGGATGGTCCATGGGGTGACCGCCGGCGCCGCCGCCGCCGTTTCCGAATCGCTGCCCGAATGGAACCTCGCCGATCTCTACCCGGCCATGGACGCGCCGGAGCTGGAGGGGGACCTCATCAAGGCGGACATCGAGTGCAAGGCATTCGAGGAGGCCTACAAGGGCAAGCTCGCCACTCTGCTCGCGGCCGCCGATGCCGGCCCCGCCCTGGGCGCCGCGGTGAAGCGTTATGAGGAGATCGACGATCTCATCGGCCGAATCGCCTCCTATGGCAGCCTGATTTATGCGGGCGACACCTCCGATCCCGCCCGCGCCAAGTTCTATGGCGACATCCAGGAGCGGCTGACCGACGCCTCCACCCACCTCCTGTTCTTCACGCTGGAGCTGAACCGGCTGGACGACAAGGCGCTGGAAGCCGCCATGGCCGACCCGGCGCTGGGCCACTACCGGCCGTGGGTCGAGGACCTGCGCAAGGACAAGCCCTACCAGCTCGACGACAAGATCGAGCAGCTGTTCCACGAGAAGTCGAACCCCTCCCGCTCCTCCTGGAGCCGGCTGTTCGACGAGACCATGGCCTCCCTGCGCTTCTCCGTGAACGGGCAGGAGCTGGCCATCGAGCCGGCCTTGAACCTGATGCAGGATTCCAAGGAGGAGGTGCGCCGCGCCGCCGGACAGGGGCTGGCCGAGACCTTCTCCAAGAATCTGCGCCTGTTCAGCCTCATCACCAACACGCTGGCCAAGGACAAGGAAATTTCCGACCGCTGGCGCGGCTTCCCCGATGTCGCCTCCTCCCGCCACCTGGCCAACCGGGTGGAAAAGGAGGTGGTGGACGCAATGGTGGAGGCCATCCGCGCCGCCTATCCGCGCCTGTCGCACCGCTATTACGCGCTGAAGGCCCGCTGGTTCGGCAAGGACAAGCTGGAGTTCTGGGACCGCAACGCGCCACTGCCCAAGGTGGAAACCCGCGACATCGGCTGGCACGAGGCCAAGGACACGGTGCTGTCCGCTTATGGCGCCTTCTCGCCGAAGATGGCCGAGATCGCCGGGGTGTTCTTCGAGAAGAGCTGGATCGACGCGCCGGTGCGGCCGGGCAAGTCGCCGGGCGCCTTCGCCCATCCCACCGTGCCGTCCGCGCATCCGTTCGTGCTGCTCAACTACCAAGGCAAGCCGCGCGATGTGATGACGCTGGCCCATGAGCTGGGCCATGGCGTGCACCAGGTGCTGGCCGCCCGCCAGGGCGCGCTGATGGCGCCGACCCCGCTGACCCTTGCGGAAACCGCCTCGGTGTTCGGCGAGATGCTCACCTTCCGCCGGCTGCTGGACAAGGCGGAGACGCCCCAGGCCCGCAGGATCATGCTGGCCCAGAAGGTGGAGGACATGATCAATACGGTGGTCCGCCAGACCGCCTTCTACACGTTCGAGCGCCACGTCCACACCGAGCGCCGCAAGGGCGAATTGACCTCCGACGCCATCGGCGAATTGTGGATGAAGGTGCAGAGCGAAAGCCTGGGCCCGGCCATCAATCTGGGCGCCGGCTACGAGACCTTCTGGACCTACATCCCCCACTTCATCCACTCGCCCTTCTACGTCTACGCCTATGCCTTCGGCGATTGCCTCGTGAACTCGCTCTATGCGGTCTACGAGAAGGCGTCGGATGGCTTTGCCGAGCGCTACCTGCAGATGCTGTCGGCGGGCGGCACCAAGCACCATTCGGAGCTTCTGGCCCCGTTCGGGCTCGATGCGCGCGACCCGGCCTTCTGGCAGACCGGCCTTTCGCTCATCGACCGGATGATCACCGAGCTCGAGGGCATGGAGGCCGCCTGATCGCGGCCGGAACCGGCGGCCCTCCGCCCCGGCCTGTCCCCTGCCTCTTCCGCCGGCCGCGCGCCGGGGGCGGGCGGGGGCTCCGCCCGGGCGGCGCGATGGCGATTCGGGGGCAAAGGTGGCGCCGCGCCACAGACCTTTACAACTCCTCAACCCTGTCGCCTTAAGCCTTGATTCATGAAGCAGCGAACCGGCCCGCTCCTGTGCGCCCTGGTCATCGGCCTTGCCGGGCCGGTGGGGCCGGCCCATGGGCAGGAGCCGTCGCCGCCGGTGGCGCCCGCGCCGCTGCGGCCGTCCGGCGCGCGCCCATCCGCCGGGGTGCCGCTGCCCCCGGCCTCGCCCGTGCGGCAGGGGCTGGACACGGAGGCGCTCAAGGCCGACGTGAAGGGCAATGAAGAGTTCCAGAAGCGCCTTGCCGCCGAGCTGGAAGCCGCCAAGGGCGACCGCGCCAAGCTCAACGCATTGCTGATCGAGACCGCCAACCGATCGCGCGCCGTGGAGCAGCAGCTCATTGACGTGGAAGGCCGCATTGGCGCCCTCGACAAGACTGCGACGGAGCTTTCCGCCTCCCTCGCCAAGCAGCGCGACGTGCTGGCGGAAGTGCTGGCGGCGCTGCTGCGCATGGGCCGCAACCCGCCGCCCGCATTGCTGATGCGCCCCGACGATGCCCTTGATGCGGTGCGCTCCGCCATTCTGCTGGGCTCGCTTTTGCCCGAAATGCGTGTGGAGGCGGAAACCCTGGCCGCCGATCTCTCGGAGCTGGTGCGGGTGCGCGGCGAGCTCGGCACCGCCCGGGAAAGTCTCGCCAAGCTCAAGGTGGCCCTGGACCAGGACCGCAAGCGCCTCGCAGCCCTGGTGGGGGAGCGCCAGCGCCGCCAGGCGGAAGCCAGCCCGGTGCCGCCGGGGGAAAAGACGCAGGTTGATTCGCTGGCCCGCGGCTCCACGGATGTGCACGATCTCGTGACCCGCATGGAGACGGAGGCGCCGCCGGCCGCCCGAGCCGCGGATGCCGCGCGCGCCTTGCCGGAGCCCGCCACCACCACCAAGGCGGACCTTGCCGCCTTGCAGAACCCGGCGCGCATCGCGCCCGCCATTCCTTTCGCGGATGCCAAAGGCTTGCTGCCGTTGCCGGTGGCCGGGGTAAGGATGCGTGATTTCGGAGCGGCTGACGACGTGGGCGCGGCCGCCAAGGGCATCAGCATCGCCACCCGCGCCGGTGCCCCGGTGACCGCGCCGGCGGACGGCTGGGTGGTCTATGCCGGGCCCTTTCGCAGCTACGGCCAACTCTTGATCATCAACGCGGGCGGCGGATACCATATCTTGATGGCAGGTATGGAGAAGATCACAGTGGATCTCGGCCAGTTCGTCCTCGCGGGCGAGCCGGTAGCGGTCATGGGCGGCCTTGCGCGCGCAAGCGCGGCGGATGCGACTTCAGGTTCCTCCCTTGGCACAGCCTCGGGACAGCCCCAATTGTATGTTGAATTCCGCAAGGACGGAGTCTCCATCGATCCTGCCCCGTGGTGGGCGGCAACGGACAGTCAGAAGGTGCGCGGATAATGCGTCGGACATCCCTATTTCTCTTCGGCGTGGCGGCCGGCGCGCTGGTGGCTGTCGCCGCGGTTCAGCCGCGCGCGATCCTCGGCACGGCGGCGGAAGCAGCCTCCTCGGATACGTATCGCCAGCTGAACCTGTTCGGCGACGTGTTCGAGCGCGTGCGCTCCGACTATGTGGAGAAGCCGGAGGACTCGAAGCTGATCGAGTCGGCCATCAATGGCATGCTCCAGTCGCTCGACCCCCATTCCTCCTACATGGACGCGAAGAATCACCGCGACATGCAGGTGCAGACCAAGGGTGAGTTTGGCGGCCTCGGCATCGAGGTGACCATGGAAGACGGCCTGGTGAAGGTCGTCGCCCCTATGGAGGACACCCCCGCCGCCAAGGCTGGCGTGCTCGCGGGCGACCTCATCACCAAGCTCAATGGCGAGCAGGTGCAGGGCCTGACCCTGAACGAGGCGGTGGACAAGATGCGCGGCGCCGTGGGCACGCCCATCACCCTCACCATCGTCCGCAAGGGCGCGGATAAGCCCATCGACGTCAAGGTCACGCGCGACACCATCAAGATCAAGGTGGTCCGCTCGCGGGTGGAGTCCGGCGACATCGCCTATATCCGCGTCAACTCGTTCAACGAGCAGACCTATGACGGCCTGAAGAAGGCCATCGACGACCTCACGGCCGAGATCGGTCCCGACAAGATCAAGGGCTATATCCTGGATCTGCGGAACAATCCCGGCGGCCTGCTGGATCAGGCCATCGCCGTGTCCGACGCCTTCCTGGATCGTGGCGAGATCGTCTCCACCCGCGGCCGCAATCCCGAGGAAACCCAGCGCTTCAACGCGCGCGGCGGCGACCTCACCAAGGGCAAGCCGGTGATCGTGCTGGTGAATGGCGGCTCGGCCTCGGCCTCGGAAATCGTGGCCGGCGCCCTGCAGGACCAGAAGCGGGCCACGGTGCTCGGCTCGCGCAGCTTCGGCAAGGGTTCGGTGCAGACCATCATTCCCCTGGGGCAGAATGGCGCACTGCGGCTGACCACCGCGCGCTACTACACGCCGTCGGGCCGCTCCATCCAGGCCAAGGGCATCGAGCCCGATATCGTCCTGGTGCAGGACATGCCCGATGACGTGAAGGCCAAGCTGGGCGCTTCCGGCGACCCCACGCGCGGCGAGGCTTCGCTGAAGGGGCACCTCAAGAATGGCGAGGACGAGCAGGCCGGTTCGCCTTCCTACGTGCCGCCGGACCCGAAGGACGACACCCAGCTGAAGCTTGCTGTCGAGCTCATGCAGGGCACGGTGAAGAACGCCGCCTTCCCGGCGACGCCGAACAAGACCACGCAGGCGAACTGAGCCCGAAGGGCACACTTTCCCCTGCCGAAAAATGGTGCAGAACAGCGTCCCCGCTCAATCTTTGCGCGGGGACGTTTTCGTAATCGGCCCAGCGCTGCATTCGTGCAACGGTTGCGCGCCGCCCGCGCCGAAGGCCCTGCGGAAAATTCTGAGCCGCCTTCCCGATTTTCTTTCATTCATGCGGCTTCCAGAGGTGCTGCGGCGCACTCGCTCCGAGGCGTCCTGCGCCCTGTGGTGGGTGTCCGCTACAGCCTGCGGTGCCCCTGCTCGGGCACCGTGATGCTCCCGGTGCGGCAATGCGGCCTATGCGCCATCCTCCGGTCATGTTGCCGCCTTGATCTGCCTGTGTTAGGCAACCCGGGATTTCGAGGGTGGGGTTTCGCCCGCTGGCGAGATCGCACTATCAATATTCCCAACAGATCAAGGGTTTGGGTCGAAGCCGGGGCATTCTGCCCAGGGGCGGCCGCAAGTCCGAGAGAGGTGCGGGTGGCGGATACGATCGTGTCAGGCATGGCGGGGCGCTACGCGACCGCGCTGTTCGAACTGGCGGATGAAGCCGGCGCCATTGATTCCGTGAAAACGGATCTCGATCGCCTGTCGGCCCTCATTGCCGAAAGTGCGGATCTGGCGCGGCTGGTGAAGAGTCCTGTCTTCACGGCCGACGTGCAGCTTTCCGCCATGACCGCGGTTTTGCAAAAGGCCGAAATCGGCGGCCTCGCGGGCAACTTTGTGAAGCTCGTGGTGCAGAATCGCCGGCTGTTTGCGCTTCAGCAGATGATTGCCGCCTTCAGTGCCCTGGTCGCCGTGAAGCGCGGCGAGACCACGGCGCAGGTGACGGTGGCGCAGCCCTTGAGCGACGCGCATCTCGCCGAGCTGAAGGATGCGCTGGCCAAGAAGACCGGCAAGGACGTGCAGCTCGACGTCACCGTCGACCCGTCCATCCTCGGTGGTCTCGTCGTGAAGCTCGGCTCTCGCATGGTCGATGCTTCGCTGAAGACCAAACTCAATTCTATCCGGCATGCGATGAAAGAGGTCCGCTGATGGACATTCGAGCCGCTGAAATCTCCGCCATCCTCAAGGAGCAGATCCAGAACTTCGGCCAGGAGGCTGAGGTCTCCGAGGTCGGGCAGGTTCTCTCCGTTGGCGACGGCATCGCCCGCGTCTATGGCCTCGACAATGTCCAGGCCGGCGAGATGGTCGAGTTCGAGAACGGCACGCGCGGCATGGCGCTGAACCTCGAGCTCGACAATGTCGGTATCGTGATCTTCGGTTCCGACCGTGAGATCAAGGAAGGCCAGACCGTCAAGCGCACCGGCGCCATCGTCGACGCTCCCGTCGGTAAGGGTCTGCTGGGTCGCGTCGTGGACGCCCTCGGCAACCCGATCGACGGCAAGGGCCCCATCGAATACACCGAGCGTCGCCGCGTCGACGTGAAGGCCCCTGGCATCATTCCGCGCAAGTCCGTGCATGAGCCCATGCAGACCGGCCTCAAGGCCATTGACGCCCTGATCCCGATCGGCCGTGGCCAGCGCGAGCTCATCATCGGCGACCGCCAGACCGGCAAGACCGCCGTGGCGCTCGACTCGATCCTGAATCAGAAGCCGATCAACCAGGGCAACGACGAGAAGGCCAAGCTCTACTGCGTGTATGTCGCGGTGGGCCAGAAGCGTTCCACCGTCGCGCAGTTCGTGAAGGTGCTGGAAGAGCAGGGCGCGCTGGAATACTCCATCGTCGTCGCCGCCACCGCTTCCGACGCGGCTCCCATGCAGTTCCTGGCGCCGTTCACCGGCACCGCCATGGGCGAGTTCTTCCGCGACAACGGCATGCATGCTCTGATCATCCACGACGACCTGTCCAAGCAGGCCGTGGCGTATCGTCAGATGTCGCTGCTGCTGCGTCGTCCCCCGGGCCGCGAAGCGTATCCCGGCGACGTGTTCTACCTGCACTCCCGCCTGCTTGAGCGCGCCGCGAAGCTCAACGACGCCAACGGCTCCGGCTCTCTCACCGCACTGCCGGTCATCGAGACCCAGGCCAACGACGTGTCGGCCTACATTCCGACCAACGTGATCTCGATCACCGACGGTCAGATCTTCCTCGAGTCCGACCTGTTCTACCAGGGCATTCGCCCGGCGGTGAACGTCGGCCTGTCGGTGTCGCGCGTGGGCTCCTCTGCCCAGATCAAGGCGATGAAGCAGGTGGCGGGCAAGATCAAGGGCGACCTCGCCCAGTATCGCGAGCTGGCGGCCTTCGCCCAGTTCGGCTCGGACCTGGACGCCTCGACCCAGAAGCTGCTGAATCGCGGCGCGCGCCTCACCGAGCTCCTGAAGCAGAGCCAGTTCTCGCCCCTCAAGGTGGAAGAGCAGGTGGCGGTGATCTTCGCCGGCACCAACGGCTACCTCGACCCGCTGCCGGTCTCCAAGGTCCGCGAGTTCGAGCAGGGGCTGCTTTTGGCCCTGCGCTCCGAGCATCCCGAGATCCTCGAGGCCATCCGCACTTCCAAGGAACTGTCCAAGGACACCGCAGAGAAGCTGACGAAGGCGCTCGACGCCTTTGCCAAGAGCTTCGCCTGATCGGCTCTCGATAGTTCCTCGAACCTGACGGACGGGCGCGATGGCGAGTCTGAAGGACCTTAAAAACCGCATCGCCTCGGTGAAGGCGACGCAGAAGATCACCAAGGCGATGCAAATGGTCGCCGCGGCGAAGCTGCGTCGCGCTCAGCAGGCGGCGGAAGCCGCGCGGCCTTACGCCGAGCGCATGGAAACGGTGCTGGGCAACCTTGCCGCCGGCATCGTCGGTAACTCCCAGGCGCCGGTGCTGCTGGCCGGCACGGGGCACACCCAGACGCATCTGCTGCTGGTGTGCACTGGCGAACGCGGCTTGTGCGGCGCCTTCAACAGCTCGATCGTGCGCCTGGCGCGCGAACGGGCGCAGCTGCTGCTGGCGGAAGGCAAGGATGTGAAAATCCTCTGCGTCGGCCGCAAGGGCGCCGACCAGCTTCGCCGGGTCTATCCCGACCACATCATCGATGTGGTCGACCTGCGCGCCGTGCGCAACATCGGCTTCAAGGAAGCGAATGACATCGCCTCCAAGGTGCTGAAGATGCTGTACGCCGGCTCGTTCGACGTCTGCACGCTCTTCTATTCCAACTTCAAGAGCGTGATCCAGCAGGTGCCGACGGCCCAGCAGCTGATCCCCGCGACCTTCCCCGAGCGTGACACCACCGAGGCGGGGCCGGTCTATGAATACGAGCCCACGGAAGAAGAGATCCTCGCCGATCTCCTGCCGCGCAATATCGCCGTGCAGATCTTCCGCGCGCTGCTGGAGAATCAGGCGTCCTTCTATGGCGCGCAGATGAGCGCCATGGACAACGCCACCCGCAATGCGGGCGAAATGATCAAGAAGCAGACGCTCACCTACAACCGCACCCGCCAGGCCATGATCACGAAGGAACTCATCGAGATCATCTCTGGCGCCGAGGCCGTCTGACGCCTCGCGACCGAAGATACGAAGGACGACGAATATGGCGAACAAGGTCGGACGCATCACCCAGGTCATCGGCGCCGTCGTCGACGTGCAGTTCGACGACCATCTGCCGGCGATTCTCAACGCGCTGGAGACCACCAATCAGGGCAACCGCCTGGTTCTTGAGGTTGCCCAGCACCTCGGCGAGAACACCGTGCGCACCATCGCCATGGACGCCACCGAGGGTCTCGTGCGCGGCGCCGCGGTGGAAGACACCGGGGAACCGATCCAGGTTCCGGTGGGCGATGGCACGCTGGGTCGTATCATGAACGTCATCGGCGAGCCGGTGGACGAGGTGGGGCCCATCTCCTTCGAGCAGAAGCGCGGCATCCACCAGCCGGCTCCTTCTTATGCGGAGCAGGCCACCGAAGCGGAGATCCTGGTCACCGGCATCAAGGTCGTCGACCTGCTGGCGCCTTACGCGAAGGGCGGCAAGATCGGCCTGTTCGGCGGCGCCGGCGTGGGCAAGACCGTGCTCATCATGGAGCTCATCAACAACGTTGCGAAGGCGCACGGCGGTTACTCCGTGTTCGCCGGCGTCGGTGAGCGTACCCGCGAGGGCAACGATCTCTACCATGAGATGATCGAGTCCAACGTGAACAAGGACCCCAAGGAGCATGGTGGCTCCGCGGCCGGCTCCAAGTGCGCGCTGGTGTATGGCCAGATGAACGAGCCTCCGGGTGCCCGCGCCCGCGTCGCGCTCACCGGCCTGACCGTCGCAGAGCACTTCCGTGACCAGGGTCAGGACGTGCTGTTCTTCGTGGACAACATCTTCCGCTTCACGCAGGCGGGTTCGGAAGTGTCGGCCCTTCTCGGCCGTATTCCTTCGGCGGTGGGTTACCAGCCGACCCTGGCCACCGACATGGGCGCCCTGCAGGAGCGTATCACCACCACCACCAAGGGTTCGATCACCTCGGTGCAGGCCATTTACGTGCCGGCCGACGACCTGACCGACCCGGCGCCGGCGACCTCCTTCACCCATCTGGACGCGACCACCGTTCTGTCGCGCTCCATCGCGGAGAAGGGCATCTACCCGGCGGTGGATCCGCTCGACTCGACCTCGCGCATGCTGTCGCCGACCATCCTCGGCGAAGAGCACTACAACACCGCCCGCCAGGTGCAGCAGACCCTGCAGCGCTACAAGTCGCTTCAGGACATCATCGCGATCCTGGGCATGGACGAGCTTTCCGAAGAGGACAAGCTCACCGTGGCGCGCGCCCGCAAGATCGAGCGCTTCCTGTCTCAGCCGTTCCACGTGGCCGAGGTGTTCACCGGTTCTCCGGGCAAGCTCGTCGACCTCAAGGACACCATCGCGGGCTTCAAGGGCCTGGTGGAAGGCAAGTACGACTACCTGCCGGAGCAGGCTTTCTACATGGTCGGCTCGATGGAAGAAGCCATCGAGAAGGGCAAGAAGCTGGCTGCCGAAGCGGCGTGATGTGCGCGGCGCTCCGCTCGCGAGGGCGGAGTGCCGATGCAAGATGCGCAGGAGCGGGACCGGTCGGCGGTGCCGCTCCGGAACTGCGGTGCGGGCGAAGGCGCACGAGGGGCTGGGCCTATCCGGGTGACGGCCTTTTCTTGTGTCGGGC
Source organism: Xanthobacter sp. NM-59 (assembly GCF_021401125.1). GTDB lineage: Bacteria > Pseudomonadota > Alphaproteobacteria > Rhizobiales > Xanthobacteraceae > Xanthobacter. Next base: position 289,108 of record NZ_JACBFQ010000002.1, on the reverse strand, counting down.
TTGGTCCGCCAAGCGGGTTGGCGCGGCGTTTCAGCAGGACTGGAACAGCGCGGAGATTGATCCGGGGCAGGGCGCCGAACGGCGCGCGTGCCACGCGGGTGTGGGGAGCGGCCCGCCAGGGATGCGCGACCTCCAGAGCGACCGGAGATGAAGGAACCGGAGACGAAGATGGCGAGCTTACCCTTTGAACTGGTTTCGCCCGAGCGCCTGGTGTTCTCCGGCGCGGTGAGCGAAGTGATTGTGCCCGGTGCGGAGGGCGAGTTCGGTGTTCTGGCCGGCCATGCGCCCTTCATCGGCACGCTGAAGGCCGGCATTCTGACCATCAAGTCGGAGGGAGAGCCCAAGCGCTACTTCGTCCGCGGCGGCTTCGCCGAGGTGAATCAGGCGGGTCTGACCGTGCTGGCCGAAGAGGCCAAGCCCGTGGAAGAGATCGATCCCGCACATCTGCGGCAGCAGATTCGGGATGCGAAGGAAGACGTCTCAGACGCGAAGGGCGACGCGGAGCGCCAGCGGGCCGAGCGCCAGCTTGCGGATCTGGAGCAGGTCGCTGAGGCGCTGGAGCGCGGGTTTAAGGCCACTCCTGCTCACTGAGTTGGGCGAAGGTGGGTGTATTTTGAAAGGCCGGGCCCCCTTGTGCCCGGCCTTTTTTATTTGGCGGGCCAGAGGGGCGCCGTGGCCTTCTGCGGCTCGGGCGCAGCTTGGCGCGATGCGCGGGAAGCACGGGCCGCGGTGGAAGCGCGTGGCGGGTTCCTCGGTTAGTGCAGCTTGTCGCTCGGGCCCTTCCGGTGGCCGAGCCGACACGGCTTGTTCCGAAACTCGGAAAGCAGGGACGAGCTTCAAGGTGTTGGCCCACGCGTGTAACACGCGAGACGTCCTTCGCGTCATGCAACGAGTGATCTGGTGGCTGGATCTGACCGGCGCTTTGCCTGTCTCGCCTTGTGGCGGTGGCGGGTGGGGAGCCGGGAAGTGACTGCCGTTTATCTTCTGCCGGTGGGCAAAAGCAAGGGGATGCCGGGCGCGGGCCGGAGCGAGAGGCGTCTTTGCAGGCTTTTGCGGTACGGATTTGCCGTGACCGCAACGTGCTCCGCGGCGGCGTTCCCCCGCCTGGGGCCGAGAGGCACCCGGAGAGGGCGGACTCGCGGGCGGTGCGCGCCAATCAATCGAAAATAATAATTGAATGTAGAAATATAACGTGTTGGAGCGATTGATGCCGATCTGTGATGGTCCGCGCACCTACCGAGGACATCATCATGGTCGAGCACACATCCGCCGCCCCCAGCCCGATGGAGCAGCCATCGCGGCGCCATGTGCGGGCCCTGCGGCATCTTCACGAAGGCATCGTTCCGGGCCTCGCGGTCACCTGCGTCATCGCTGCGGCGGCGTATGCGGTGCGGCTGCTTCCCGGGCTGGGAATGCTTAGCCCGCTGGTCATCTCGATCCTCATCGGCATGGCGTACCACAATCTGGTGGGCACGCCCCGGGCGGCGACCGCAGGCGTGAAATTCGCGCTCCGGCGGGTGCTGCGTTTCGCCATCGTGCTGCTCGGCCTTCAGTTGACCTTTGCCCAGGTGCGGACCGTGGGTGTGGCGGGCTTCGCCATCGTCGCCATCACGTTGGCGAGCACTTTCTTCATCACGCGGTGGCTTGGCCGGGTGATGGGTGTGGAAGCCAAGCTGGCTGAGCTGATTGCGGCGGGAACGTCGATCTGCGGCGCTTCGGCGGTGATCGCGACCAACACCGTCACCCGTGGGTCGGACGAGGATGTGGCCTATGCCGTGGCGTGCGTCACGGTCTTCGGCTCGCTGTCGATGGTGCTGATGCCGGCGCTGCTGCCCTATACGGGGTTTGATGCTCACGCCTATGGGCTGTGGACCGGTGCTTCGATCCACGAGGTCGCACAGGTGGTGGCGGCCGCGTTCCAGGGGGGGCAGCAGGCGGGTGAGTTCGGAACGGTGGCGAAGCTGTCGCGGGTGATGTTGCTGGCGCCGCTGGTGCTGGGCCTGGGCGCGGTCGCGCTGTGGAAGGCGCGGGGCGATGCCAATGCTCATCACGCCAAGCCGCCGGTGCCGTGGTTCGTGTTCGGCTTCATCGCGATGGTGATGGTGAACAGCACGGGGGTGATTCCCCTAGAGGTGAAGAGCCCGCTCATTACTCTCACCACCTTCCTGCTGGCGGTGGCGCTGGGCGCGATGGGGCTGGAGACGGACATCCGAAAGCTGCGCATGAAAGGGCTGCGGCCTTTGATGCTCGGCGCCGCCGCCTGGCTTTTCATCTCCACGCTGAGCTTTATCCTCATCGCGACTTTCATGAGCTGATGCGATGGGACGATGACGCTGGAACAGCTGCGGGTGTTCACCATGGTGGCCGAGCACCTGCACATGACGCGGGCCGCCGAGCGCCTGCACATGACGCAATCGGCGGTGAGCGCCTCGGTGGCGGCGCTGGAGGCCTCCTGCGGGGTGGCGCTGTTCCACCGGGTGGGCCGGCGCATCGAGCTGACGGATGCGGGCGCGGGCTTCCTGACGGAGGCCCGCGCCATTCTCGCGCGCGTGGAGGCGGCGCAGACGGTGCTTGCCGATCTGTCGGGCCTGAAGCGCGGCCGCCTCGGCCTCATGGCCAGCCAGACCATTGCCAATTACTGGCTTGGCCCGCTGCTCTACCGCTTCCACAGCCTCTATCCGGAAATCGAGCTTTCGCTATCCGTGGGGAATACGGCGCAGGTGTCGGCGGCGGTGCTGCAGGGGGAGGCGGATCTCGGCTTTGTGGAAGGCGAGGTCAATGAGGTGCTGCTGGCCAAGAGCGTCATTCCCGGCGACAGACTGGTGCTGGTGGTGCCGTCGTCCCATCGCTGGGTGGGGCGGGCGCGAATCACCCCGGAAGAATTGCTGGAGCTGCCGTTCGTGTTGCGCGAGCCGGGCTCGGGCACGCGGCAGGTGTTTGAAAGCGCCTTGCTGCGGGCGGGGGTGGCACCGGACCGGCTCAGGGTGACGCTTGAGCTCCCATCCAACGAGGCGGTGCTGAGTGCGGTGATCGCCGGGGCGGGCGCGACGGTGATTTCCGATCTGGTCGCGCGCTCGGAGCTGGCCGCGGGCACCCTGGCGCGGCTGCCCCTGGCGCTGCCGCCCCGCAGCTTCTACGCGCTGCGGCATGCCGATCGCTACCACTCGCGCGCCGCCGCCGCTCTGCTGGAGCTGGCCCGCGCGCCGGCGGTGTGAGGCCGCGCCGCTCCGCCCACCCTTGGGCGAGGGCCCGCGTGGAGCGGAACGCTCGGGACGGCGCCGCGCCCGCGCTGTTCCCGCGCCCGCGCTGTTCCCGCTCCCGCCTAGCCCTTGCGGGAGAGCAGGAACACGGCCTGTTCGCCCAGCAGGTTCCAAACCCACCAGGGCATGTTGAAGCGCACTCGGTGGCCCGAGGAATCCAGGGCCACGGCCCGTTCCATCTTGGCGTCCAGCTCCTCCACCAGGGCCACGAAGTCGCGGATGGTGCAGAAATGGATGTTGGGGGTCTCGTACCAGCGGAAGGGCATGTTCTCCGTCACCGGCATGCGGCCGTTCACCAGCAGGTCGAGACGTGAGCGCCAATGGCCGAAATTGGGGAAGGAGACGATGGCCCGCCGGCCGATGCGCAGCATCTGTTCCAGCACCCAGCGCGGGCGCCGGGTGGCCTGGAGGGTCTGCGAGAGGATGACATAGTCGAACGAATCATCGGGGTAGTGGGCCAGGTCCACGTCTGCGTCGCCCTGGATCACGGCGAGCCCGCGCGCCACGGCGCCATTCACCCCCTCGCGCGAAAGCTCGATGCCGCGCGCGTCGCAGTCGCGTGTGGTGGCCAAAAGCTCCAGCAGCGCGCCGTCCCCCGCGCCAACGTCCAGAACGCGGGAGCCGGGCTTCACCATCTCCGAAACGACCACAAGGTCGACGCGCACGCCCCCGCGGCGCGGCGCGCCGGCGTACGGTGTTTCTTCAGGCAGGGCCATGCTCATCTCCCGCGCGCCGGCGGCAGCCCGAAGGCGCGCGCGGCGCTGTCGAGGAAGCCATGGGCGATGGCGAACAGTTCGGGCTCATCCAGCAGGAAGGCGTCATGGCCCTTGTCGCTCTCGATCTCCGCGAACGAGACGCTGGCGCCGGAGGCGTTCAGCGCATGCACGATGGTGCGCGTCTCGTCGGTGGGGAATAGCCAGTCGGAGGTGAAGGAGGCCAGGCAGAAGCGGGTCTTCGAGCCCTTGAAGGCGTTCGCCAGCACGCCGTCATAGTCGGCGGCGAGGTCGAAATAGTCCATGGCCCGGGTGACATAGAGATAGGAGTTGGCGTCGAAGCGCTGCACGAAGGATTCGCCCTGGTGGCGCAGATAGCTTTCCACCTGGAAGTCGGCATCGAAGCCGAAGGTGGGCATGGCGCGGTCCTGCAGCCGGCGGCCGAACTTACGGTGCAGCGCCTGGTCCGACATGTAGGTGATGTGCGCGGCCATGCGCGCCACGGCAAGGCCCCGATAAGGCATCACCCCTTCCGCCAGATAGTGGCCTCCGCGCCAGTCCGGGTCGGCCATCACCGCTTGGCGGCCCACCTCGTGGAAGGCGATGTTCTGGGCCGAATGGCGCGCCGCCGTGGCGACGGGCAGGGCCGAGAACACCCGCTCCGGATAGCTCGCGGCCCATTGCAGCACCTGCATGCCGCCCATGGAGCCGCCGGCCACGCATAGCAGCTTCTCGATGCCCAGATGGTCCAGCAGCATGGCCTGGGCGTTCACCATGTCGCGGATGGTGACGAGCGGCATGTCGAGCCCATAGGGCGCGCCGGTGGCGGGATTGGTGGAGGACGGCCCGGTGGTGCCCATGCAGCCGCCGAGCACATTGGCGCAGATGACGTAGAAACGATCGGTGTCGATGGGCCGGCCCGGCCCCACCATGGTTTCCCACCAGCCCGGCTTGCCGGTTACCGGGTTGAGGCTCGCGGCGTGCTGGTCGCCGGTCAGCGCGTGGCACACCAGCACCGCATTGGTGCGGGCGGCATTGGGCTCGCCATAGGTCTGGTAGGCGATCTGCAGATCGGGCAGCAGCACGCCGGCATCGAGCCGCAGGGGCTTGGAGGGGCCGAAGCGCGCCACCGGGGAGTGCGGATCATCCGCCTCCTGCCGGGCCCTGGTCTCGACCGCGTCTTCAGCCTGCGGGGCAGAGGCATCCGGGGGGGAGAACGATGTCATGAGCGAACCAAGCGATGCCCGGGCCCCGCTGTCAAGCGGCGCGGACCCTGCGGTGGCCCGATGATTTTTAAACCTTCGTAAAAATGTAAGCCGGCGCGGATAATGAGGCCCGTGGTGATCGCGCGCGGCGCGACGGTTCGCACGACCTCCGTTTTTCCGGACGTTTCCCTTGGCAGCACGCGAGGGCGGCCGGGCGCGGGAGGCCAGGGGCTCTGCGTGCGGTGGGGGAGACCATGAAGGACCCGTTCACGAAGACCATCGGCTATCGGCTCAACCATACGGCGCGGCTGCAACGCGCTTTTTCCGCGCGGCTGCTCAGCGACCTCGGCCTGTTTCCGGGCCAGGAATCGGTGCTGAAGCTGTTGTCGGAGCAGGATGGCCGGACCATGGGCGATCTCGCCGCCGCCTTGCGCGTGCGCCCGCCCACCGCCTCCAAGACCATCGCCCGCCTCACCAGCCAGGGTCTGGTGGAGCGCCGCACCACCGACGGTGACGGCCGCCTGGTGCGGGTGTTTCTCACCGAGACCGGGCTGGAGCGGGCCTCGGCCATCGATGGTGTGTGGGAGACGCTGGAAAACGAGATGGTGGCCGGGCTCGACGGCAAGGAGCGCAAGCGCCTGCGCAAGCTGCTGCGCAAGGTGGAAAAGAACCTCGCCGAGAAGCTCGGCACCGATGGCGGCGCCGATGACGAGCAGGACGCCGCCGACGATGACGACGACGTCTGAGACCATCGGCCCTGGTTCCCGGGCGGCATCAGGGCGGGCCGTTGTGGGCTTCACGGGGGCGCGACCCAAGGCCACTGCCGCGCCCGCCCGCTCTTGAGGCCCGGCCGGAGGTGCGGAGGGCCCGGCTGGCATCGGGCGGAACCTAAGACTATGGAGCCTTGTCCTGTAGCCCCCTCTTCGAGCCCCCTCGCGGGCCGTCGCCGAGTGCCGGCATTACCTCATCGCGCAAGCGATGACGCGCGCCGGCAAGAGCAGCACTCGGGGCAGCCTGCTCAGCACTCGAGCAGGGCTCGCGCGGCGCTTGGGTCCGGCCTGCGCCGGGGTGGGGCGACGTCATCCGCCGTGAAGGAAGACGGCGCGGGACGCGTCAATGGCTGGGGCGGCCTTGGGGCTGAGCCCGCGTCGCATTCGCCTTCGCAATGCAGCGTATCCTCGCTTTGGTCAAAATGGGCCGTATGCTGCCGCCATCGCCTTCCTCGAAGGCCGTGGTGAAAGGGCCGCGACACCTCGGGGGCCGCGAGAGCTTGCGTTCCCGTCGCGCGGGGTGGCCCGCTTGCGGCCGGGGAATGCCGCAAGCCCTGACGTTAACGCATTTTCCGGACGCAAGCCGGTATCCAGTTCGTCCGAACATGCCTCCAGGATCCGACGCCATCATGCCTGCCCCACGCCTGCTCGTCGTCGAAGGAAACACCGCCGAAGCCCGCGCCCGCCAGATCCATTTCGGTGGTCAGGCCGCGAGCGAAGGCTATGCCCAGCTGCTGCGCGAGCTGGCCCCCGGCGCCACCGTGGACATCTGCTATCCGGCCGATCCCGGCGCCAACCTGCCCGACAGCGCGGGGCTGGAGGGGTATGACGGCATCGCCATCACCGGCTCGTCGCTCAACATCTATCATGGCGGGCCGGAGGTGGAGCAGCAGCTCGACCTCATCCGGGCCGCGTTTGCCACCGGAGTGCCGCTGTTCGGCAGCTGCTGGGGCCTGCAATTGCTCACGGCGGCGGCGGGTGGCAGCGTGCGGCTCAATCCGCGCGGGCGGGAGGTGGGCTTCGGCCGCCGCATCCGCCAGACCACCCATGGCCAGGGCCACGCCATGTTCGCCGACAAGCCCCTGGTGTTCGAGGCCATGACCGTGCACCTGGACGAGGTGGAAGCCCTGCCCGAAGGGGCGCGGCTGCTGGCCACCAACGACCATTCCCAGGTGCAGGCGGCGGAGTTCACGGCCGGCCTGTCCACCTGCTGGGCGGTGCAGTACCACCCCGAATATCCCTTCCGCGAGATGGCGGCCATCTTCCGCCGCCTGCGGCCCTCCCTGGTGGCGGAAGGCTTCTTTTCCGATGAGGAGGAGGAGGCCGCCTTCATCGCCGACCTGGAGCATTTTGAGCGCGAGCCCGGCAACAAGGCCCTGGCGTGGCGCTGCGGCATCGATGGGGCGGTGATCTCCAAGGACAAGCGGACGGTCGAAATCCGCAACTGGGTCGAGCGCCTGGTGCTGCCCACCCGCGCCGCCCGCGCCCGGGGCTGAGCGCCGGGAGAGGGGGCGGGTGCCTTATTCCTCCTCCGCCTCGAAATGCTCCATGAAGGCGGCCACGCGCCGGTCCACCCGCACGTCGGAACCGCGAATGGGGCGCACCAAGGACAGGCCCTCGATGGAGCGGGCGCGGGAAAGGGCCACATAGGCCTGGCCGGGCGCGAAGGCGCCTTCGCCGAAATCGATGCGCACGTCGTCCAGGGTCAGGCCCTGGGCCTTGTGCATGGTCAGCGCCCAGGCAGGGGCGAGGGGAAGCTGGGTATAGGTGCCCACCACCTGCGCCTCGATGCGACCGGTGCGCTCGTCCCACCCATAGCGGATGCGCTCCCAGGTGAAGGCGTCCACCTCCACGGTGGGGCCGGTATCCAGCTTCACCAGGGCGCTGGAAAGGCCGAGGCCCACCACCGTGCCCACCGAGCCATTGACCCAGCGCCGGGCCGGATCGTTGCGCAGCGCCATCACCCGGGCGCCGCGCTTCAGCACCAGCTTTTCCGCCACGGGCAGGCGATCACCCTCCAGGCCGAACTCGCCCTTCAGCAAGCCGGAGAATTCCCGCCCGCTGTCCTGCAGGGCGGCGAGGCCGCGCGCGTTATAGGCATCGGCGCGGGCATTGGTGGGGGTCAAAAGAACCGGCAGCGCGCCCTCGCGATGAGGCCGCACGCAGGCTTCGTTGAGCGCCTCCGCCGCCTCCCGCGCGCCGCGCCCGCGCCGGAGCGCATCCAGCATGGAGATGAAGGCGCGGTCGGTCTGCCGGTGCACATGGGTGAACGGCACGCCGGTCGTGGCGAGGTCCGCCAAAGCCTTGGCATGGAAGGCGAAGGGGCCTTCATAGCCCATGCGCTCCAGCATCTCCTGCTCGGCCATGGGCACCACGGGCGGAAGCTGCAGAAAGTCGCCCACCAGCACCATCTGCACGCCGCCGAAGGGCTCGGAATTGTCGCGGGCGATGCGCAGGGAGATGTCCACCGCGTCGAGCAAATCGGCCCGCACCATGGAGATCTCGTCGATGATGACGCGGTCGAGCTTCTTCAGGAGGCGGCGCACCTGCACGCGCGGCTTCACCTCGTCGGGATTGAGCAGGCGCGGGGGAATGCCGAAGAAGGAATGGATGGTCTGCCCACCCACCTGCAGCGCCGCCACGCCGGTGGGGGCGAGGAACACCTGCCGCCCCAAGGAACGCCCCATGGGCGCCTTGCGCAGCTCATGCAGGAAGGTGGTCTTGCCCGTGCCGGCGCCGCCCAGCACCATGAGGGTGGGCGCGCGCGCAGTGATGGCGGCCAGCGCCCGCCCCGACTGTCCGCCGGGATCGGCAAGGGGCGCTGGCGGGGGCGCTGGCCGTATCGTGGGCGGGGGGCCGCCTTGTCCGGCCTCGCTCACGAGATGAGGCCGGCCTCGCGGGCGAGGTCGATGAGGTTGCGCTGCGGCCGGGCGCCGAGCTGGGTGATGATCTCGCCCGCCGCCAGGGCGCCGATGCGCAGGCTGGTGGCCGGGTCGAGCCCGCGCGTGTCGCCGGCCAGGAAGCCGGCGGCGAACAGGTCGCCGGCGCCGGTGGTGTCCACCACCCGTTCCACGGGCACGGCGGGCACGCTCACCACCGCCCCGGCGGTGACGAAGGAGGCGCCCTTCTCCGAGCGGGTCACCACCGCTTCCTTGGCGTCCTTGCGCAGGGCGACGAGGGCGGTATCGAAATCGGCGGTTTCGTAGAGCGACTTCAGCTCTGCCTCGTTGCAGAAGGTGAGGTCCACCGTGCCGGAGCGGATCAGCTCCAGGAACTCTGCCCGGTAGCGGTCCACGCAGAAGGAGTCGGAGAGGGTGAGGGCGACCTTGCGGCCGGCGCCATGGGCGATTTTCGCGGCGGCGAGGAAGGCCTCCTTGGCCGCCGGCGGATCCCACAGATAGCCTTCCAGATAGGTGACGGCGGCGCTTTCCACCATCTCCTTCTGGATGTCGGCGGGGGTGAGGTCCTGGGCGGCGCCCAGGAAGGTGTTCATGGTGCGCTCGCCGTCGGGCGTCACCAGGATGAGGCAGCGGGCGGTGGCGGCGCCATTGGCGGCGGCGGGCGTGGCATAGGCGACGCCGGCGGCGCGGATGTCGTGGCCGAACACGGTGCCCAGCCCATCATCCTTCACCTTGCCGATGAAGCCGGCGCGGGCGCCCAGCGCCGCAACACCCACGGCGGTGTTGGCGGCCGAGCCACCAGAAATCTCGGTGCCGGGCCCCATGGCGCCGTAGATCGCCTCCGCCCGCGGCTCGTCGATCAGCGCCATGCCGCCCTTGTTCATGTCGTGGGTGGCCAGGAAGTCATCCTCTGCCCGCGCGAGCACGTCGACGATGGCGTTACCGATGGCGAGAACATCGAGCTTGGAAGCAGACACGGTCGGCAATCTCCGGAAAAGCGTCGCGGAGCGGTAGCATCGGCGCGGGGTGATGCGCAATGCGGAGCGTTAACCCTCTTGCCAGCGCGACGGCCTTCAAGGGAGCCTCCGGGGGTGTCGGCAAGGGGCGCACCCTTTATGGTGACGGGCGCAATTACGACCGCCCATTCGCCATCAAGAGGCGGGCGGCAGGGGGCAGCGTCGCGTTTGGTCCCTTTACGTCGTGCGTCCGGGCCTGATCCACACCTTGATGACTGCAGGAAGGATGACCCCATGCGGAAGATGAAGCACACGGCCACCGCCCTCCTCGCCGGCACGGCGCTGCTGGTGCAGGGCATGGCCGCCTCGGCCTGCACCTCGCTGATCCTGAAGGCGAAGGATGGCGGCGTGGTCTATGGCCGCACCATGGAGTTCAGCCTGCCGCTGCAGTCGCAGGCCATGGTGATGCCGCGCAATGTCGCGCTCACCGGCACCGGCCCCACCGGGCAGGCCGGCACCGGCCTGAGCTGGACCGGCAAATATGCCGCCGTCGGCCTCAATGGCGTGGGCATGAAGATCTTCGTGGACGGCATGAACGAGAAGGGCCTCGCCGGCGGGCTGCTCTACCTGCCCGGCCTCGCCAAGTTCCAGGACGTGACGCCGGCGGAGGCCAAGAACTCCATCGCCTCGTTTGAGATGCTCACCTACGTGCTCACCTCCTTCGCCACGGTGGCGGAGGTGAAGGCGGCCATGCCGAAGATCAAGGTGAGCGCGGCGCCACAGGAAACCTTCAAGGGCCCGGTGCCGGTGCACATGACGCTGCACGATGCCAGCGGCGCCAGCCTGGTGGTGGAATATGTGGGCGGCGAGCTGCACATGTACGACAACCCCACCGGCGTGCTCACCAACGCCCCCGGCTTCGACTGGCACCTGGCCAATCTCGGCCAATATGTGAATCTTGGCGCGGCCGAGCCGGATTCCATGAGCGTGGGTCCGCTCACCATCTCGCCGCCGTCCACGGGCGCGGGGCTGCACGGCCTGCCCGGAGATGTGCTCTCGCCCTCGCGCTTCGTGCGCGCCTTCTTCTTCTCGCGCTTCGCGCCCCAGCCGGCGACCGTGGATGAGGGGCTGACCACCGTGCGCCACATCATGAGCTCGTTCGACATCGCTCCCGGCTCGGTGGTGACGCAGTCGGATTCCGCCGCCGGCGGTGGCGTTTCCGGCAACGAGCTGACCGAGTGGACGGTTTATGCGGACCTGAAGAACATGCGCTACACCTTCACCACTTACGGTAATCCCGCCTTGCAGGCGATCGACATGGCCAAGGTGAAGCTGGACGGCAAGGAGCCGGGCCTGTTCCCCCTCGCCGCCACGCCGGCGCCGACGCCCATCGGGCAGTGACCACGAAAACGACATGATGGCGAAGCTCTGATCCGCTCCGCCCCGCGCAAACCCTGTGAAATGCAGTCACGAGATGTGATCGCGCGGCGGGCGAAGGGATGCTAAGCCATCACGATACCGGGAGGCGGGCCTCAGGCTGGCCCCAGCATGTATGAGGGGACATGTCGCGCAAGTATTTCGGCACCGATGGGGTGCGTGGACGTGCCAATACGACGCTCACCGCCGATATCGCGCTGCGGGTCGGGATGGCCGCGGGCCTCACCTTCCGTCGCGGCGATCACCGCCACCGGGTCGTGATCGGCAAGGACACCCGCCTCTCGGGCTACATGATCGAGAATGCGCTGGTGGCTGGCTTCACCTCCGTGGGCATGGAGGTGCTGCTGCTTGGCCCCATGCCGACCCCGGCCGTGGGCCTGCTCACCCGCTCCATGCGGGCTGATCTCGGGGTGATGATCTCCGCCTCCCACAACCCGTTCGACGACAACGGCATCAAGCTGTTCGGGCCCGATGGCTTCAAGCTCTCCGACGAGACGGAGCGGGAGATCGAGGCGCTGATCGACCAGGATCTCTCCCGCCACCTGGCCAGGCCGGCCGAGATCGGCCGCGCCCGCCGGCTGGAGGGCGTGCACGCCCGCTACATCGAATATGCCAAGGGCACGCTGCCGCGCGATCAGAAGTTCGACGGCCTGCGGGTGGTGGTGGACTGCGCCAATGGCGCGGCCTATCGCGTCGCGCCGGAAGCCTTGTGGGAACTGGGCGCGGAGGTGGTTTCCATCGGCGTCGATCCGGACGGGCTCAACATCAACCGCGATGTGGGCTCCACCTCGCCCGAGGCGCTCAGCGCCAAGGTGCGGGAGGTGCGCGCCGATATCGGCATCGCCCTCGACGGGGACGCCGACCGGGTCATCCTGGTGGACGAGAAGGGCCATCTGGTGGATGGCGACCAGCTCATGGCCGTGGTGGCCGAGAGCTTCAAGGCCGATGGTCGGCTCTCCGGCAACGGCATCGTCGCCACGGTCATGTCCAATCTGGGCCTGGAGCGGCACCTCAACGCGCAGGGCATCGGCCTCGCCCGCGCCGCCGTGGGCGACCGCTACGTGCTCGAGCGCATGCGCGCCGAGGGCTATAATGTGGGTGGCGAGCAGTCCGGCCACATCATCCTCACCGACTTCTCGACCACAGGCGACGGCCTCGTGGCGGCGCTGCAGGTGCTTGCGGTGGTGGCGCGGCAGGGCCGGCCGGTATCCGAGGTGTGCCACCGTTTCGACCCGCTGCCGCAGGTGCTGAAGAATGTGCGCTATGGCAACGGCATGCCGCTGGAGGATGCCAATGTGCAGACCACCATCGCCGATGCCGAGCGGCGCCTGTCCAATCGCGGCCGCCTGCTGATCCGCCGCTCCGGCACCGAGCCGGTGATCCGCGTGATGGGCGAGGGTGATGACCGCGACCTGATCGAGGAAGTGGTGGACGAGGTCATTGACGCCCTGAAGCGCGTGGCGGCCTGAAGCCGCGCGGCGAAGCGCCGACAGATCCCGCGATAACGCGAAGGCCGGGCTTGTCCCGGCCTTCGGCGTTCTTGAGGGCTGCCTTCGTGCCGCGCCCCAGGGACGGCCAAGCATAGACCTCCCCGGATGCCGGATTCCGCAGGCGCCACTCCGGCTTTAACTTCCCATCAGGGTTAATTCGACTTTAAGCCTTCCCGTGCGAGCCTTTCCCCATCGAGACAGTGATGCGGTGGGTGCGTGATGTGGCGTTCGGTTTCCGTACTGGCGGCGACTCTTCTTCTTGCTCCGGTTGTCGCCGCGCGGGCGGATGACGACATGCCGCTGCTGGGCAAGGCCGGTGACTTCTCCCTCGCCCCGCCGGACGTGGCGGAAGAGGGCGCGGCCGGCTGGTACCTGCGCGCCGACGCGGGCTATGTGGCCGGCTATGTGGACGGCTCCTTCGACACGCTGTTCACCGGCGCCCTGCCCACGGGCGGCTCGGGGCATTCCTCGGGCTGGTCCATCGGCGCCGGTCTTGGTTATCGCTTCACGCCCTGGCTGCGGGCGGAAGTGGGCATCGATTATCTCAACCTTGGCGGCGTCGACACGGTGCTGGGGCGCTTCGAGGCCGATTCAACGGTGGCGCTCGCCAGCCTGTACTGGGATGTCATCACCTTGGCCGGCTTCACGCCCTATCTCAGCGGCGGGGTGGGCTTTGCTATCGACCAGATCACGCCGCCGGCGGGCCTGCCCAGCTTCGGCGACGACTGGCGCTTTGCCTGGAGCCTGGGGGCCGGCGTGTCCTACGCTGTGTCGAACACCTGGACCATCGACCTCGGATACCGCTATGTGAGCCTTGGCGCCCCGGACCTGCCGGGCATCACGGGCGTCGGCATCGACGAGCTGGGCGGCCATCAGTTGCGCCTCGGCGTGCGCTACAGCCTGGGCGAGTGAGCGGGTTCCGGGAGCTTTGCGAAAATGGCTGAAGGCAAGCCGCTGGTGGCCGTGGTCGGCGACCTGAAGGACGAGACCGAGCTGCCCTATTTCATGGTGGGCGAGAAATATGCGCGGGCGGTCTATGACTTCGCCGGCTGCCTGCCCGTCATGGCGCTGCCGGTGATGGCGCCGGGCGCATTCGAGGCGGACATTGACGCCCTGCTCGGCCATGTGGATGGATTCTTCTTCACCGGCAGCCCTTCCAATGTGCATCCGAGCCACTGGAACGGGCCGGAAGATGCGCCGGGGCCGTTCGACCCCACCCGTGACCGCTTCGCGCTGGGGCTGATTCGGGCGGCGGTGGCGCGCGGCATGCCGTCGCTCTTCATCTGTCGCGGCTTTCAGGAATTCAACGTGGCCCTGGGCGGCACCCTGCATGCCCGCCTTGCCGACCAGCCCGGGCGCATGAACCACCATTCGCCCGAGGAAGGGCCGCTCGACCTGCAATATGGGCCCCTGCACGAGGTGGAACTGACACCGTCCTCGCCCCTGGAGGCGACCTTCGGGGCGGCGCGGTTTTCGGTGAATTCCCTGCATTATCAGGGGCTCGACACGGTGGGGGAGGGGCTCTCGGTGGAAGCTCTCGCGCCCGACGGCACCGTGGAGGCCGTGTCGCTGCGCGATCATCCCTTCGCGGTGGGGGTGCAGTGGCATCCCGAATACAAGCCCGCTTTGTCGGCGCCCAATGCGCGCCTGCTCGCCGCCTTCGGCGCCGCCGTGCGCGCCCGCCGCGCGGGGCGCTGAGGCTGGCTCCGGGATCGCCCGGGGGCGCGCTGGGCAGCAGCTGGCTGCGCGGCGTGTCCCAGCCCTGTGCGGCCCGTCCCAAGATTGATCCAGCGCCTTGCGGCGCGCCCTCAATCAGCGTTGGATCTGCGCCGTGGTGACGCTGGAGACAGGGATGACGAGCTGCGTTCGCAAAAAGGGGCCGCCGGCCTGGGCCGGCAACTGGTCGCGCATGGCGGTTGCTGCGGTGTTCGGCTGGTCGGCCGCGGTCGGGCCCGCTTTGGCGCAGAGCCCCGAGGCGCCCGCGGCGGCCACTCCGGCGCCCGCTGCGGAGGCTTCGCCCGCGCCCACCCAGGCACCGCCCCTTCCGGCGCAGGTGCCGGCCGCGGCGCCGGAGCTCGCGCCCGAGCTCTACACCCTGGCCGAGCTGGAATTCCTGCTGGCGCCCATCGCCCTTTATCCGGATCCGCTGCTGGCCATCCTGCTGCCCGCCGCCGCGTTCCCGGACCAGATCGTTGCCGCCTATCGCTGGGTGGAGCGCAATCCCAATACGGCGCGCCACGGCGACCTGTCGGCCCTGGACGGCAAGCCTTGGGATTCCTCCGTGAAGGCGCTCACGCGCTTCCCGGATGTGCTGAAGAACCTCTACAAGCACATGGAATGGACGGAATCCCTCGGCTTCGCCTTCATCAAGCAGCCGCAGGACGTGTCCAACGCCATTCAGATGCTGCGCGCGCAGGCCGAGCAGGTGGGCAACCTCGCCACCACGCCGCAGCAGGTGGTGACCACCCGCGAGGATGCCGGCCAGCGCACCATCTATATCCAGCCGGCCAATCCGGAGCGCGTCTACGTGCCGGTCTACAATCCCAATACCGCGTTCAACACCTTTGCCGCCGGGGCCCTGGGCTTCGGGGCAGGGGTGCTGGTGGGCTCGAGCTGGAACAATCGCTGGGGCTGGAACAACCGGGGTTGGAACACCATCTGGGTGGCCCCGCCCGCCTGGCATCAGCCGCCCCATTGGGGCTGGGGCCCGGGGCCGCGTCCGCGCCCGCCGGCCTGGGGGCCTGGCCCGTGGCACCCCCGCCCGCCGCACAGCCGGCCTGACGCCGGCCGCCCGGGGCGGCCCGACCGGCCGGCCATGCGTCCGCCGTCCCGTCCCGGTGGCGGCACGTGGCAAGGCAACCGGCCGGGCAATCGCCCGATCATCAACCGGCCCGAAATCAACATCAATCAGCCCGGCAATAGCGGCATTATCATCAACCGCCCGGACAACCGCCCCGGTACGCGCCCCGAAATCAACCGCCCGGATGTGAACCGCCCCGGCAACCGTCCGGACGGCCGCCCGGGCACGCGCCCGGAGATCAACCGGCCGAACATCAACCGTCCGGAGGGTCGCCCGGGCACGCGGCCGGAGATCAATCGTCCGGACAACCGCCCCGGCACGCGGCCGGAGATCAACCGGCCGAACATCAACCGTCCGGAGGGTCGCCCGGGCACGCGGCCGGAGATTAATCGTCCGAACGTGAACCGGCCGGAGAGCCGTCCCGGCAACACGCCGAATGTGAACCGCCCGAACGTCAATCGCCCCAGCGCGAATCGTCCGGAGAGCCGGCCCGCGGCAAACCGTCCGAACGTGAATCGTCCGAACGCCAACCGTCCCAATGCCGGGCAGAACCGTCCCGCCAACCGTCCGAACGCGCAGCGCCAGCAGCCTCGTGCCAATGCGCCTCATCACGCCCGGCCGAAGCAGCACGCCAGACCCCAGCAGAGGGCAAATCCCCAGCAGCGCGCCCGGCCGCAGACCAACCGGCGCAACAACAACTGAGACCGAAGGCCCGTGCGCACTACTCACGGGCCTTCTGCCATCCGGCGCTAAAGCGAGCCCATTGGGCTGGCGCAAAGGCCTGTGGGAAGGGGAGGTGGGCGAAACGGCTTTCTCCCGCTCGCACGGCGGGTTGGCGGCGTGGCGGGAGCCCGCGTCGAGGCGGATCGACAGCGCCGATCTCTGTCGCAGCGGACCAGGCTCACAAAGGCGCCTCTCGGGCGTTGGCGCGTGAAGCGTCGGGCGGGTCGCCGGCTGGAAGGCGCCTCAGCTCGATGGGCCGAAAGCATTCTCCCCGCTCCGCGAGCCGGAAGCATGATTGAGCCCGCCCGCATTCAGGGTGATGTCGCCCGTGTCGGCGCCCGCCGCCAAGCGGGAGCCGGGATCATGCGCCGGGGCGTGCGGGCGGTGAGCTCTCCCGTGGAGCCATCCGCCCATCAGCCGGCCTTCGGCCGCAGCGATGGGCCGGCCGGGGCGCCGCCGGTCCCCGCCAGAAAATCCGCCGCGGCTGCGCGGTCGCGAAATCAAGGCCCGGCGCGGCATCGTCGGGCGACAAGGCGCCTCAGCGGCGGAGCAGGATCTGCCCCAGGATGAGGCCGGCGCCGGCGGCGATGGCGCACGCGGTGAGCGGCCGCTCGCGGATGCTGGAGCGCAGCGATTCGCACTGCCCCTCGGCCCAGATGCCGGCGGTTTCCGCCTGCGCCTCGGCGGCAATGGCCACATCGTCGGCGGCCTGCCGGGCGCTTTCGCCCACTGCGTCCAGCAGGCGCGAAAGCTCGCCGCGCAGATGTTCCAGTTCCGCGCGCATGGCGTCCATGTCGAGGCCGGCGTCGGTCTTCGCGGCATCGGTTTTGGCGGCTTCGCTCTCAGTGGACGCGCTCTTGGCGGCTGCGGACTTCTCAACCATGGCAAAGCTCCTGCTGCGGGTGCGGCGCGGAGGATGCGCCAGAACCCAAGGAAACGGCAAGGGAACGGCAAGGGAAGGACAAGGGACGGGCGGAGCGTTCCGCTCAGGCGATGCGGGCGACGGGTTCGGGCGCGCCGCGGGCCTGATGGAAGAACAGGGCCTGGGCGATGGTGGCCTTCACCGTTTCCGAAAGGAATGGCTTGGTGATGAGATAAGTGGGCTCCGGCCGCTCGCCGGTCAGCAGGCGGTCCGGGAAAGCGGTGATGAAGATCACCGGCACGTCGCGCGAGCCCAGAATGTCGTTCACCGCATCCACCCCGGACGAGCCGTCGGCCAGCTGGATATCCGCCAGAACCAGGCCGAAATCGCAGCTTTCGGCCAGTTCCACGGCCTTGGAATGGGTGGGCGCGACGCCGATCACCTCATGCCCGAGGTCGCTCACCATGCTCCGGAGGTCGAGGGCGATCACCCATTCGTCCTCGATGATGAGCACGCGGGTGGCGGTCTGGCGGTCGATGTCCCGCTGGGCGGCGATCACCTGGGCTTCCACCTCCTCGATGGAGATGCCGAGAATGCTCGCGGCCTCGGTATAGGAGAAGCCTTCCATGGCGGTCAGGAGGAACGCCACCCGGGAAGACAGGTCCATGGACTGTAGCCGCTGATCGGCGCGCAGGTCCGGTGCCCCGGCGGCCTTGCGGTTCCACACCCGGTGGAAGGCCCGATAATAGGCGACGCGGGGCGAAATCCCTTCATCCAGAGCCACCCGGCCTTCGACCAGGGCCTGGAGTGTGTCCCTGACGGCGCCGTCGCCGGCTTGCTGGGAGCCCAGCAGCGCGCGGGCATAGCGCCGAAGCGCGGGAAGCTGCTTCATGATCGAGGAATGCGGCATTCGCTGCTCCCTGATACTCGCCCCCCTGATGGATGACCCCTTCATGGACATGGCCCCTCCCCCAGATGTCTCGTGCATCGTTCTCGTGCATCGTTTTTTGGGCGTGTCGTGTTCGCCGAAGCAGCAGTCTTGACCACGAACCGGGCAATAAAAGGGACGTGATCGACGCCCCTCCGTCGGAAAGTTCCCGCGTGATCGGAACCTGCTGGCAACCCCTTGCATTGTAAACCGGATGAAATCTGGCTTCACCCGCCGCGTCGCGCGGATGCGGGCAGGGAACGATGGCAGGTCACGTCGGAGCTGTCGATGGAGTGGGTGAAGGCGCAGGCGGTGCGCGCGCGCCATAAGGAGCGCGGCGCGATCTTCGAGGCGGCGGCCGGCCATCCGCGCAGCCTTCTGGACAGCGTCCGCCGCCGTCTCATCGTCATGGTGCTGTTCGCCCTCGCCCCCATTGCGGGGCTCAATTTTGTCCAGGGCGCCCTCCAGCTCCAGGCAGCCCAGCAGGAGGCCCGCCAGCGCCTGCTCCAGCATGTGCTGACCGATGCCTCGACCCTGGAAAAAGTGTTCGCCTCCGCGGAGAACGTGCTGCGGGCCCTGCAGAATGTCGCCGATGTGCGCGAGGCTGGCCCCTCCTGCCAGGCCATTCTGCACGGCGCGGTGCTGAGCCTGCCTTTCGCCAGCAATATCGGCGTGATGAACCGCAACGGCGCGGTGGAATGCTCGGCCCTGCCGCTGGAGGCGCGCGATGTATCGGGCCAAGGCTGGTGGCGACAGGCGACGCGCGAGACGCGATTCCTGCTGTCGGAGCGGGTGTTCAGCCGGGCCGCCCAGACCGAGGTCCTGGTGGGGGTGCTGCCCCTTCGCGAGCGGGACGGCACCTTTTCCGGCGCCATCGGCCTGTCCATCGACGTGTCCTGGCTGGAAGCCCGGCTGCGCCGCGAGACTCCCGCCAGCCAGGGGGTGGTGGCGCTGTTCTCCGCCGAGGGCAAGGAACTGCTCTCCAACGCCCGGCAGGTCTCCGCCGTTCTGTTCGCCGGCAAGGAGATGACCGCCGATGCGGGTGGCCTGCGCGACGTGGGCACCGCCGATGGCCGCGACTACACCTTCGCCACCGCCCCCCTGGGCCGCGACGGGCTGGTGGCCGCCTTCGCCATGCCCACCAGCCGACTGTTCCGCTGGACCCTGCTCACGGTCGCCGCCAGCTTCGCTTTGCCCACGGTGATCGTGGTGGCGAGCATTATCGGCCTGTGGCTGGCGGTGGACCGCATCGTGCTGCAATGGCTGCTGTATCTGCGGCGGGTGACGGCGGTCTATGCCCAGGGCCACTACGCCTTCCGCCCCACCCGCATCGATGCCGCGCCCAGCGAGTTCCGCGCCCTCGGCCATGCGGTGGAGAACATGGCGCTGGCGGTGCGCGAGCGTGATGGCCAGCTGCGCCAGGCGCTGGCGGAAAAGACCGCGCTGGTGCGCGAGATCCACCACCGCATCAAGAACAGCCTGCAGATCGTGGTCAGCCTCATCAGCCTCTATGGCGCGGGAATGCGCGGTGATGACCGGCGCCGGTTCGACCAGCTGCGCACCCGCGTCAACACGCTGGCTTTGGTGCATCGCATCCTCTACGAGGCGGCCGACGGCTCGCAGGTGCGCCTGCGGGAGCTGCTGGGGGAGCTGGCGGCGTTGCTCGAGGGCGCCTGCGAGCGGCCGGCGCGGATCACCGTGGAAGCCCAGGATGCCGCGCTGCCCACCGACATGGCGGTGCCGCTCGCGCTGATGGTGGTGGAGATCGTGCTCGGCCTGACCGGTGGCAGCGAGAGCACGCTGCGGGCCGACAAGCCCGCCGCGTTGACGCTGACCGGCGGCCTGGCGGATGGCATGCTCTCCATCCGCGTGAGCGCGAATGTGCCGGAGGCGGCAACCACCGGCGACCTCGCCCACGGCTTTGCCGCGCAGCTGGGCGGCAGCCTGGTGCATGTGGCCGATGGGGCACGCATGGTCGTCACCGGCGCCTTTCCCTGCCGCTGAGCCGTCTTGCTCATTCCCGGACGATGGGCCGGGAACCTCTGCCGTTCTGCAACGTTCATGGTTATGCGACCGGATTTTGAGCCGACGCCCATTCCGGATCGTTCAGGCCCTCTCCAAACCCGGCCCAAGGCCATTCAGGGGAGCCGGCCCCCGGTCGCCAAGCCGGCCTCAGGCCGGACGCCAGCAGCAAGGGACCAGGAGCAGCAGTGATGGAAAAGGTTCAATCAAAGGCCCCATCCCACCGTGGCTTCGCGGCCATGGATGCGGAAAAGCAGCGCGCCATTGCCCGCAAGGGTGGGGAGAGCGTGCCCGCCGAGAAGCGCAGCTTCTTCCAGAACCGGGCGCTGGCCGCCGCCGCCGGCCGTAAGGGTGGGCAGAGCGTTTCGGATGACCAGCGCAGTTTCTCGCGTAACCGCACGCTCGCCTCGCAGGCGGGGCAGAAGGGCGGCCAGAAGCACGGCGGCCAGGGCTCCGGCAGCCGCAGCGCATGAGAGCATGGGCGCGGCGCGGCCCCCGCCGCGTGGGACCATGTCGCTTCACGCGAATGTGAAGCCGCACGCGCGTTCAGCGTGCGCCTTCCGCAAACGTCCACACTGGCTTAAGATGAGGCAGATGCGCAGCGCAGGCCGCGAGGGTGGGCGTTTCAACCGATGGCGAAAGTGCCATCACCCCCTTCGTGGTGAAGCAAGGCGCGTGCGGATCGCGCCGAAGGCCCGCCATTGGCGGATCGCAGGCGCACCCGGCATTTTCGTATGCGAGGGTTCGCCATGGACGTGACGCCACGCCCGCACGCGAGCAGCCCCGACAGTGAACCGCCCCTGCGCATGCAGGTGCTGGAGTTCCTGCCGGCGCTGCGTGCCTTCGCGCGTTCCCTGACCCGCAACCGCACCGAGGCGGACGATCTGGTTCAGGAAACGCTGCTGAAGGCGCTCGCCAATATCGATCGGTTCGATCCGGGCACCAATCTGCGGGCTTGGCTGTTCACGATCCTGCGCAACACCTACTACACCGACATGCGCAAGCGACGGCGCGAGAATGAGGGCCTGTCGGTGCTGGCCCAGCAGGACAGCAATGTGGGCCCCAGCCAGGACTGGTCCATGACCCTGCAATCCCTGGAAGAGGCGCTGACCCACCTGCCCGACGACCAGCGCGAGGCGCTGGTGCTGGTGGGTGCCGCGGGCCTCTCCTATGAGGAGGCGGCGGAGGTGTGCGGCTGCGCCCTCGGCACCATCAAGAGCCGCGTCAACCGGGCCCGCGCCAAGCTGCTGGTGCTGATGGGCGCCAGCGATACCGCCGACGTGGTGGAGGGCGACGCCATCGCCCTGTCCGCCGCCCATGGCGGCCGGGGCGGCGAGAGCTGACGGCGCCGCCCGGTGCGGGGCCGGGTGACCGGAGCCTGGGGCGCGCCGACGTCGGCGGCCTGCAGGCCTGTCCGGAACTCGGCGTGCGTCCTTCCAGCCGTGGCCGGAGAGCGTCCGGTGCTCGCCTCGACCGTGTGGAACGGTATCGAGTGAAGTGGATACCGGGGCGCCGATAAATAAAATAAATCAAGGAATTGTTGAATGCCCTCCAGCTTCGCGGCACGCGGAAATGGTCCGGTGTGCGGGCCATGAGGTTTGTCATGGGTCCGAGGGGCAAAGGCGCCCCGGGCTGGCCTCTCCGCTGTTCTCACCCGGCACACCCGTATCGGCCGGCCATTTGGTCTCTGGCTGCGGGCAGCAGGCCTTCGCTGATTTCCACGCGTGCGCTCAGGGACGCTCCGCTTGCCCCATGAGGGGCAACGGACGGGGCCGCGTCTCGCGGAGAGACAGCCCGGCTCAAAAAGCTGAAGCCCTTGGCCGATTTCGAAAAACGCCAGAAACCCTCAGCCCGGCGACCAGCCGGGTGGGGCCAGCTCGAAGCCGGCGAAGTCGAAGGCGGGGGCGACGGTGCAGCCGACGAGGGTCCAGGCCCCAGTGCTCACGGCCGCCTGCCACGCGAAGGCGGGCACGATGCCTTGCGGGCGTTCCCCCAGATGGAGCTTCGGCCCCAGCAGCAGGTCGCTGCGGCCTTTGTCATCGGCCACCGAAAGGGTGAGCGGCGCGCCGGCATGCCAATGCCAGATCTCCACCGCATCCACACGATGCCAGTGGGAGCGCTCTCCCGCCGCCAGCAGGAAATAGATGGCGGTGGAGCTTCCGCGCCCGCCGTCCGGTGCCACGTCGCGGAAGGTTTCGCGAAAATGGCCGCCTTCCGGGTGGGGCTGGAGGCCAAGCAGCGCGATGATGTCCGCCGCGGCAAGGCTGGGGTCCAGGGTATCGGCACGGTCCATGGCTCAGCCCTTGAAGTCGTTCTTGCGGGCGCGCAGTTCGGTGAACACCGCCGCCGGCTCCGCCCCGGCGAGCCCCAGCCGCTCGGCCAGGGCGGGATCGTCCGCCCGCAGGAAGGGGTTGGCCTTCAACTCGTCCTGGAGGCGCGAGGGCACGGTGGGGCGGCCTTCGGCGCGGGCCTGTTCCACCTGCGCGGCCAACGCCTTCAGGTCCCCATTATCCGGATCCACCGAGAGGGCGAAGCGGGCATTGGCCAGGGTGTATTCGTGCCCGCAATAGACGGAAAGGTCGCCCGGCAAAGCGCGCAGGCGGGCCAGGGAGTGCCACAGCACGGCCGGCTCGCACTCGAACGCGCGCCCGCAGCCCAGGGAGAACAGGGTGTCGCCGCTGAACAGCAGCCGCTCCCCCTCGAACAGATAGACCACATGGCCGAGCGTGTGCCCGGGCGTTTCCAGCACCCGGCCGACCAGGCCGCCGACGGCGACGGGGTCTCCATCCTCCACCACCACGTCGATGTCGGGAATGGCATCCGCCTCCTTGCGCGGGCCAACGACGGTGGCGCCATAGCGCGCCTTGAGCGCGGGGATGCCCTGCACATGGTCGGCGTGATGGTGGGTGACCAGCACCTCGGTGATGGCCCAGCCGGCTGCATCGGCGGCGGCGATGATGGCTTCCCCGTCGGGTGCGTCCACGACGGCGGTGGCTTCGGTCACGCAATCATGCAGCAGCACCGCATAATTGTCGCTGAGGCAGGGAACGAGACGGATCTCCGCCGGCACGAAAGGGTCCTCCGGGGCAGTGGCCCGCGGCGATGATAGCAGAGGCGTGGCGCTTGCGCCTGTCCCGCCTTTTGCACCGTCGCCGCGAGAAGCCTGGCGACCCGGCCGCGACGATGCTCTATTCATGGCCTTTGAACAACGGGCGCGGGCGCGCGCGTGGATCCGGACTTTCGCAGCATGTGGGATCTCGGCAGCCAGGGGATCGCGGGCAGCGGCATGAATCTCGACGTGGTCGACCTGCGCAACTTCTATGCCCAGCCGCTGGGCGTCATTACCCGGCGGCTGCTCGGACGCGCCATCCGCGCCCGCTTCGAGGACGTCACCGGCCTTTCCGTGCTCGGCCTGGGCTATGCCATCCCCTTTCTCGGCGTGTTCCGGGAGGAGGCGGAGCGCTGCATCGCGGTGATGCCCGCGGCTCAGGGCGTGGTGCGCTGGCCGTCCACCGGCCCCGCCCTCGCCGCCCTTTCCGATGAGCTGCTATTGCCCTTGCCCACCGCCAGCATGGACCGGGTGGTGGCGGTGCACGCTTTGGAAATGACCAGCAACCCCGCCGAAATGCTGCGCGAGGTGTGGCGCGTGCTGGCCCCCGGCGGGCGTCTGCTGGCGGTGGTGCCCAACCGGCGCGGCGTGTGGGCGCGGCTCGATACCACGCCCTTCGGCAATGGCCGGCCCTTCTCGCGTGGCCAGGTGGTGGGACTGCTGCGCGAGGCGCTGTTCACGCCCGTGGGGTGGAGCGAGGCGCTCTACGCCCCGCCCAGCCGCTGGTTTTTGCGCACGGCGGTCGCCTTTGAGCGGGTGGGCTCGCGCCTGTCGCTGCCCTTTTCCGGCGTGCTGGTGGTGGAAGCCACCAAGCAGCTCTATCGGCCGGTCATGATCCGCCGCACCCGCCTCGCGCCGGTGATGGAACCGGGCCTGGAACCCGCTTTGGGGCGCGTGCCCACAAGCTGAGCGCCCCCGCGCGCTCGGACAGGCCGCGCGGCGGTGTCGCGGCGAATGTCGAGGGGAACGTCGCTCCCTTGGCCGCATTCCGGCCGTGCGTTTCCGCGGCAATGGGCTGTCAGCCCCCCGCTTCCTCCAGCTCCGCGCTCACCGTGAGCCACTCCTCTTCCACCTTGGCGAGGGCCGCCGCCGCGGTGGTGCGCTCCTGGCCATAGCGGGCGGCGTCCAGCGGCGCCTTGGCGTGCAAGGCTGGGTCCGCCAGCCGGGTGTCGAGCAGGGAAATGAGCCGCTCCAGCTTCTCCACCTGGCTTTCCAGCTCGCGGATGCGCTTCTTGAGCGGACCCGTGGCGATGCGGCGCTTGGGCTCCGGCGCGCTCTCCTCCTTGGTGGCGGCCTTCTCCTTGCGGCCCTCGCTGGTCATGCGGTCGCCGTCGGCCTTGGAGAGCACCTCGGTGCGATACTGGTCGAGATCGCCCTCATAGGGCTTCACGGTGCCGCCGGAGACGCGCCACAGCCGCTCGGCGCAGGCTTCCAGCAAATAGCGATCATGGGAAATGAGGATGACCGCACCGGGAAAATCGTTCAGCGCCTCGATCAACGCGGCGCGCGCCTCAATGTCCAGATGGTTGGTCGGCTCGTCGAGGATGAGCAGGTGCGGCCCGTGGAAGGTGGCCAGCCCCAGGAGCAGGCGGGCCTTCTCGCCGCCCGAGAGGGACGACACCTTGGTGTCGGCCGCGCCGCCGGAAAAGCCCATTTCGGCCGCCCGCGCGCGCACCCGCGCTTCCGGGGCGTCGGGCATCAGGCGGCGCACATGCTCGGCTGGGCTGTCATTGGGGCGCAGTTCGTCGAGCTGGTGTTGGGCGAGATAGGCCACTTCCAGCTTGTCGGCGCGCACCATGCGCCCGCTATCGGTGGAAAGCCGGCCCGCCAGCAGCTTGGCGAAGGTGGACTTGCCGTTGCCGTTGGGGCCGAGCAAAGCGATGCGGTCATCCTCGTCGATGCGCAGGTCGAGATTGCGCAGGATGGGCTTGCCGGGAACATAGCCCACCGCCGCCTTCTCCAGCACCACGATGGGCGGGGACAGCAGCCGCTCGGGATGGCGGATGGAGATGGACGCCGCCTCCTCGCTCACCTGCGCGGCCAGCGGCTCCAGTCGCGCCAGGGCCTTCAGGCGCGATTGGGCCTGCTTCGCCTTGGTGGCCTTGGCGCGGAAGCGGGCCACGAAGGACTCCATGTGCGCCCGCTGCGCTTCCTGCTTCTTGCGGGCCTTCTGGTCCAGAAGCAGCCGCTCCCGGCGCTGACGGTCGAAGGAGGTGAAGCCGCCTTTGTAGAGGGTCAGCTTCTGCCCGGTGAGGTGCAGGATGTGGTCCACCGACGAATCAAGCAAATCGCGGTCATGGCTGATGAGGATGACCGTGCGCGGATAATGGGCCAGGTAATCCTGGAGCCACAGCGTGCCTTCGAGGTCGAGATAATTGGTGGGTTCGTCCAGCAGCAGCAGGTCCGGCTCGGTGAAGAGCAGGGCCGCGAGCGCCACGCGCATGCGCCAGCCGCCGGAGAACTCCGAACAGGGCCGGCTCTGGGCGCTTTCGTCGAAGCCGAGGCCGGCCAGGATGGTGGCCGCCCGCGCCGGAGCCGAATGGGCGTTGATGTCGATCAGCCGCGCCTCGATCTCGCCCATGCGCATGGGATCGGCGGTGGTCTCGCGCTCCTTCAGCAGGGCCGCGCGCTCGGTATCGGCGGCGAGCACGCGCTCAATGAGGCTGTCGGGGCCGGCGGGGGCCTCCTGGGCGACGCGGCCGATGCGGGTGCGGTTGGGCAGGCGGATGGCGCCGCTCTCCAGCTCCAACTCGCCCACCAGGGCCTTGAACAAAGTGGTCTTGCCCGAGCCGTTGCCACCCACCACGCCCACCCGCGCATTCTCCGGAATGGCGACAGAGGCGTGGTCGATGAGCAGGCGGCCGGCGAGGCGCAGGGAAATATCGTCGAGAACGATCATGGCCGCGCCTTTTCGCAGGCCCGGCGGGGCGGGGCAAGGCTTGCGTGCGGGCAGGCCGCGCCAGCCATGTCCGCGCGCCAGCCTTCCATCGCGCCTTCCGCGTGGTGGCAGATCATCCTGGCTGATGTCGACGCGGCGGCGGTGGTGCTTCTAGTCCTCGGGCATGTCGATGTCGAAGCCGCGCAGGGTGGCTCGCAGGGTTCGCACGTCATAGGGCTTGCGGATCACCACCACCTTGTCCAACCCCGCGAGCTCGCCCTCGACCTCCTCCGCGGCATAGCCCGTGGCGACGATGACGGGCAGATGGGGGAGGAGCCCGCGCAGTGCGCGCACCACATCGCCCCCGCTCATGTCTGGAAGGCCCATGTCCACCACGGCGAGCAGCAGCGCTTGGCCGGCGGAATTGCCCGCATGCTCCAGGGCAGCGCGGCCATGGGCGGCCACTGTCACCGTGAAGCCGTGGTCCTCCAGCACCTGCTGGGCCACGAGCGCCACGAACGGCTCGTCCTCCACCAGCAGGATGGTGCCGCGGCCGGCGGGCTGATCGAGCACTGGATGGCCTCCTGCTCTGCCGGCTCCGGCCCGGCGCGGTTCGATTCCCGATCGCCCATCATGGCACATCGCGGGCTTCGCCGCAGGGGTGGGCCGGCCCGCGGTTCCCGGTTGCGGCGGTTGCCTCGGTGGCGGCATCATGGCAAGGGGCGGGGCAGGGTGAAGGGCCACGGCCCTTGCGTGCCGGCGCCTCGCGCCCATGTAGCATCGAGTTCCGTTTTGTTCACCGGTGCGACGACGGGCCCTCAGGGTTCCGCGACGCCGTTTCGAGCCACAGGATGCCCCAAAGCATGTTCCGCAGCCTTGCAGACTTCATCTCGGACATCACCGGTGGCCGCCGGGAGCTGACGGCGTTCGGCGCCGATGATTACCGCCTCGCTGCCGCCGCCTTGCTGGTGCATGTCATCACCGTCGACGGCGTGGTCACCGATTCGGAACGCGCGGTGCTGAAGCGTGTCCTGGAGGATCGTTTCGCGCTGAGCGGCACCGAAAGTGACGCCCTGGTGGAATTGGCCATTGCCAAGGATGCGGAAGCCGTTGATCTTTATGCTTTCACCAGCGTGCTGAACCGGGCGCTGGACGATGAGGGGCGCCGGCGCATCGTGGAGATGATGTTCCAGGTGGCCTTCGCGGACGGCACCTTGACCGAGTTTGAGGACAATCTCGTGTGGCGCGCGGCGGAGCTGCTGAATGTGGACACGCGCGACCGGGTCGAGATCCGTCGCGAGATCCGTGAGGAGGCGGAAAACGGCGGTGAACGACAGGACTAGCGCTTGGACAGGTGGGTTTTGCGGCGCGGCGCGGGAACAAGGCGCGCGCGATGAAACGCGCGGAGCCGGTCCCGCGGCTGGGGCCATGGCAGCGCCGCGGTCCGCCGCATCTGCCGGCGGCATTGATGCGCTTCAGGAGAACGGGACCCGCCCGCCGTGCGCGCGCGCCGATGCGCCTGAGCGCGAGAGCGTGGATTGCACCGACATTCTGATCATCGTGCATCAGGCTCATTCCACGCCCGGCCGCGTGGGCGAGCGGCTGGAGCGGCGCGGCTATCGGCTGGATGTGCGGCGTCCCGCTCTGGGTGATCCGCTGCCCGATACGCTGTCATCCTATGCGGGGGCGGTGGTGTTCGGCGGGCCCATGAGCGCCAATGACGATCTGCCCTTCGTGCGTGCCGAGATCGATTTCATCGCCAAGGCGCTGGAGGCGGAAACGCCGCTTCTGGGCATCTGCCTGGGTGCACAGATGATGGCCAAGGCCCTGGGGGCCCAGGTGTCCCCCCATCAGGAGGGGGCTTGCGAGATCGGCTATTATCCCCTCGCCGCCACCGATACTGGAGCCGCGCTGCTGAACTGGCCGAGCCACGTCTACCACTGGCATTCGGAAGGTTTCGAGCTGCCGCCCGGGGCGGAATTGCTGGCCACGGGGGAGGTTTTTCCCAATCAGGCGTTTCGCTATGGCGAGAGTGCGTACGCCCTTCAGTTCCACCCCGAAGTGACGCGGGAAATGATGTGCCTGTGGACCGTCCGGGGGGCGCACAACCTCACCAAGCGTGGCGCCCAGCCGGGCGAGGCGCATCTGGCCGGCTGGAGCCGCTATGACGCCGCCGTGTGCCGCTGGCTCGATGGCTTCCTCGACATGTGGCTGGTGGCCGAAAGCGGGCGCGCGAAGCCTCGCGGCTGAGGGCAGCCTGCGAAGTGTGGTGACCCGCCACCTCCGCGCAAGCTCGGCATGGCACAACAAGCCCAGGCCACAGTCGCGGGGCCTCTGCCGGATGGCACGAGTGAGCGTTCGAGGGGGCGCGCCGTAGACGGCGCGGCCTCCCGGTGCTTTGGTAGGGCATCGCCGGCGGGAACTGTTTTGCATTTTGCAAAATGCTTATGCAGGTTTCGCAAAATGCAAAACCAAATTGCAGCGCGCGCGTCTCCGCCATTGGCGCATATCTATATCTAGTGTATGCGCCGAGAGCGCATCATATATCTGGATTTTCTGAAGTTGGCCTGCGTCTTGCTTTGGAGGGTGTAGGCCGATCGTCAGGTGTCAGCGTCATCGGTCTGGATAAAGGGCGTTCGTCGACCCCCGGCGAACGCCCTCATTCCATCCGCCCATGCTCCTGCGTTCCCGCAGTTGAGCCGCCTGCATTTTCTGCTGCGCAATACACCTCCCTCATACGACTCGCTTCCCTTTGGTTGCCGGCCGAAGAGCTTTTGTGACCGCGCGTAGGATGCGGTGGTCGTTTCCGTCGGCCTGTCGGGGGAGATCGCGGCAGCGGTGTCGCCGTGCGCGACACGTGTGACGAAGCCATTTCCCAATGAAGCGACCCCCGGTTGGTGTGAAGGACTGGTGTCACGGCAACGGTTCAGGCGCGGAATGACGGGCGACTGAACGCGGGGAGGAGCGCACGCGGCCGGCCAACGGCACGCCAGACCCGCCGCGATGGTGTTGCGAGCGCGTTTGTCGCGGCCACGCCGGAGCTTGCACCGCGTTCGCGGGCGTGCCGGTGCGGCCTTGGCCTGCCCACTGCTATCTTCCGCCCGTCCATTCAACGGACGCCCGGAGGCGGAGAGCCTGGCGCGCAAGCCGGTGATCCCGGTGATCTCGACGCCAATCATGGACGAGGTGAGCGCGAAGCCACGATTCCGGGGCCCCGCCTTGCCGCTGAGCGACTGCCGCGGCCCCTCTTTTGTCGATGGACGAGATGCTGGCTGGCTCGTGTCACTCGACGTGCGCGCGCATCCGCCGGGCTTGAGACCTTCGCTGCGCGCTCGCCCCGCGTGAAAGGGGTCCTGCTCAGCCCAGCAGTCCCACACAGTGCAGGAGACCGGCTCGCCGGGGTGCGAAGGGCGCGTTCCCGGCGCGAAAGGCGACGCGCGCGGCGAGCGCCTCCGGTTCCCCGGACAGTGCGGCAATCCCGGGCGCGGCGCGGATCGGGCCGTCAGCGTCCCTCCCGCACCCAGGTGGCGGTGAGCATGCCGAGCAGCAGCAGAAGGCCGCTGAGCCCCGCGAACACCGGGAACAGGCCGATGCCGCGTACCACCGACACGTCGCGGGTGCGCAGGCCCATCCAGTCGTCGCCCGCCAGCCGGTCCGCGGAGGAAACCTGCACCACCCGTGGCACTCCGCCGGGGAGATCGGCGATCCGCCACACCCGCCCGCCAGTGGCGGCGGCGATGGGGGCAAGAACCTCGCGGGTGCTGGTGACCTCGGCGAATTCCTTGGGGTTGAGCGGGCCGATATTGGCCAGCGCCGTCAGCTCGCCATTGGTGGCCCGCCACAGGCCCAGCTCGTCGGCGGGGGTGGTGGCGCGCCACAGGCCGGGCTTGGCTTCCTTGAGGGTCAGCGTGCGGGTGGCGCCGGATGGGGTGGTGACCACGGCCGGCGGAACACTGTCGCCCATGGTTTGGCGTTCCACCGTCAGCTCGCGCCCGGCGACGGTGAGCTTCAGGCGCTCCTCTTCCAGGTCCGGCTCCTTCATGAGCCAGTGGGAGAGGCGCCGCAGCAGGTCGATGTGCGGCCCGCCACCCTCATAGCCGCGCGCCCACAGCCAGATATGGTCGGACAGCAGCTGGGCCACGCGCCCCTCGCCGGCCTTGTCCACCAGCAGAATGGGCTTGTCGCCGGGAGCCGCCATCAGCTCCGTGCCTGAGCGCGGAACGGTGTCGATCACGCGGAAGAAGCGGCTCCAATTGGGCGGCTCGGCATTGGCGCCGGGCAGATCGCGGGTCACCGGGTGGCGCTTGCCCTTGTCGGTGAGGCGGGGGTGGAAGGGCGCTTCGGTCACCGCGCCGGTGGGCACGGCCGGCAGGATTTCGTCCAGCGGCGTGTTGTAGAGCGAGCCGGGCTCCACATAATCGAGGCCCGAGGCTACCAGCACGGCGCCGCCGCCGCGCACATAGCGCACGATATTGTCCAGATACACCTGCGGCAGCACGCCTTGCTGGGCGTAGCGGTCGAAGATGATCAGGTCGAAATCCTTGATCTTGGTCTGGAACAGCTCGCGCGTGGGGAACGCGATCAGCGAAAGTTCGTTGATGGGCGTTCCGTCCTGCTTCTCCGGCGGGCGCAGGATGGTGAAGTGGACGAGGTCCACATTCGCGTCGCTCTTCAAGAGGTTACGCCAGGTGCGCTCGCCGGCGTTGGGCTCGCCGGAAACCAGCAGCACCTTCAATTTGTCGCGCACGCCGTCAATGGCCACGGCGGTGCGGTTGTTCACCGTGGTCAGCTCGTTTTCGAGGGGGGGCACCTCGAACTCGACGATGTTGGGGCCGGCGTGGGTGATGTCCACGTCGATGCTCTCGCTCCGCCCGGCGGTGACGATGGGGCGGGCGATCACCTCGCCGTCGCGCCGCACGGTCACGCCCACGCGCGCGCCGGGGGGCACGCCCTCGTCGGTCACGCGGAAGGTGATGGACTGCTTCTGCCCCACGATGCCGAAGCGCGGCGTCTTTTCCAGCGCGATGCGCCGGTCGCGCTCGCCGTCCTGGCCGGAAACGAGGGCGTGGATGGGCGCCGAGAAGCCCAGGGACTGGGCATTGGACGGCACGTCATGCACCCGCCCGTCGGTGATGAGCACGGCGCCCGCCACCCGTTCCGGCGGCACGTCCGCAAGGCCGGCGGATAGGGCGGAGAACAGGCGGGTGCCGTCGCCATCGCTGGCATTGGCATCGGCGGTGATGGTGCGCACCTCCACCCCCGGCAGGGCCTTGAGGCGGCCTTCCAGGGTGGCGCGGGCGGCCTCGGTCTGGGCGGTGCGCTCGCCGAAGGACTGGCTCGCGCTCTTGTCCACCACCACGGCCACCACGGAGGGCAGGGGCTCGCGCTCCTCCCGGGTGAGCGAGGGGTTGGCGAGGGCGGCCAGGCCCACCAGCAGGGCCAGGGCGCGAAAGGCAGCGCCGCGCGTGCGGGTGGCCAGGAGCAGCAGCGCCAGCACGGCCGCCGCCGCCGCGAAGGCGATCAGCACCTGCCAGGAGACGAAGGGGGCGAAGGAAAGGCCGTAGCTCATGTCAGGCCCCCTTGTATGCGGCGCGGATCATTGGCCGAGCCTTTCCAGGAGGGCGGGCACGTGCACCTGGTCGGCCTTGTAGTTTCCGGTCAGCACATACATGGCCATGTTGGCCCCGGCGCGGAAGGCGAGCTCGCGCTGGCGCGGCTCCCCGGGGGTGAGGGGCAGCATGGGCTCGCCCGATCGCGTCACCGCCCAGGCTCCCGCCAGATCGTTGGATGTGATGATGACGGGCGAGACGCCGTCGCCAGCGCGGGCCGGCCGGTCGGTGTCGTCGCCGGGGGGCAGGGCCTCCACCCAGGTGGTGCCGCCGGTATAGCGGCCGGGGAAGTCCTTCAGGAGATAGAAGGCCTTGGTCAGCACATGGTCGCGCGGCACCGGGGCGAGCTCGGGAATGTCGAGGCCGGAGAGGATCTGGCGCAGCTTCGCGGCGGCGGGCGTCAGCGGCGCGCCGGGCACGTTGGACGCCTCGATGGCGTCGCGGGTGTCGAAGATCACGGTGCCGCCCTGCTTCATATAGGCATCGAGCTTGGCGAGCACGGCGGGCGGGGGCACCGGCGTGTTCGGCAGGATGGGCCAATAGATAAAGGGGAAGAAGGTGAGCTCGTCCTTCGCCAGATCCACCCCCATGGCCTCCCCTGCCTGCAGGGCGGTGCGCTGGCCCACGAAGGTGGCAAGCCCGCTGAGCCCCGCGCGGGAAATGTCGTCCACCTCGGGGTCACCGGTCACGACGAAGGCGAAGCGCGTCTGCCCCGTGGCCTGGAGCGCGAAGGCATCGTCGCTGGCCCTGGCCGGTGTGGGCGGTGCCGCGGCCGCCAGCAGGGCAAGGGCCATCAGCGCGGCGGCTGTGGCCCGCTTCCCGCCGAGACGGGTGAGGCCGCCCGCCAGATAGAACACCGCCAGCGTGTCCAGCAGCAGGAGCACCATGGCGGCGATGAGGGCGAGGCCCGCAAGGTCTCGCGGCGTGCTCTCCTGCAGCGGCTCGGTGCGCAGGCCGAGGGCGGAAAAGTCGATGGCCTTGGGCGCATCGGAGGGCAGAAGCACGTTTACGGCCACCAGCCCGTCGGGCGGGCCATAGAAGCCGGGGGGATGGTCGGCCCCGGCGCGGCCGGTGAAATCGGCGGGAATGGCCCGCGCCATGGGGCCGGGCGGGTGGAAGGCGCCGAAGCCATCCAGCACGCGGGAGGGCGCGAGGGTGGCGATCTCCGGCCGTTCCAGGCCGCGCGGCGCGTCGGCAGCGCCGGCCTCGAGAGCGGGCGGGGCATCGGAAAGGGCGATCACGCGGCGCAGCATGTCCACGAAGGTGCCGGAAAGGGGCAAATTGGACCAGGACGTGTCGGCGGTGACATGGAACAGCACCAGTGCCCCCTTGCCCATGCGGGTGCCGGTGACGAGGGGCGTGCCGTCGCTCAGCGCCGCCCAGGTGTGCTCGCCCAGGGCGCTGTCGGGCTCGGCCAGCACTTGCCGGTTCACGCTCACGTCGGTGGGCACCTTCATGTCGCGGAACGGGCCTTCCGGGGTCAGCGCGCCCAGCGGCTGGGGCGTTTCCCAGGAGAGGGAGCCGCCCAGCACGCGCCCGCCGCGCCGCAGCTTCACCGGCAAAAGATCGTCCTGCGCATTGGCGAGGCGGGGGCCGGCGAAGCGCACCAGCACGCCGCCATTCTCCACGAACTGGGCCAGCCGCGCCCGCGTGGCGGGGGGAATGGTGCCCACGTCCGGCAGCAGCAGAACGGGCACGCGCTGCTCCAGGAAGTGGTTGATGTTCTCGATGGCCGAGCCGGTCTCCGCCACGCGCAGGTCCGCATAGGGGGCGAGGGCGCGGGTGAGGTAATAGGTGGGGGCAAGCAGCGGCTGCCCGGTGTCCGTGCTGGTGCCGGAGACGATGCCGACGGTGCGCCGCCGCCAGCTCTTGTCGATGAGCTGCACCGCGCCGGCCGAGGTCTCGCCCACGATGTCGAGCCGGGCGATCTCGTTGCGGATTTCCACCGGCAGCGTGAACCGGGCCTCGCTGGCGTTGGCGCCCTCGGGCAGGGTGAAGGGGGCGTCGGCCAAGGTGAGGCCGCGCATGTCCTTGGCTTCCACCCGCCCGGCGCGGGGTGCCCCGCCGGCGGGACGCAGCACCTTCACGGTGAGGGCGTCGGCGCCATTTTCCGGGTTGGCGAGGGCGAGCGGCGCGGCGGCGCCGCCGCTCACCACCAGCGAAGAGCCCTCCTTCAGGGGCGCGAGGGCGGCGGCAAGGTCGCCATCGGCAGCCATGTCCACGCCGTCGGAGAGGAAGACGATGCCGGCCTGGGGCTCTCCGGCGCGCATCTTCGCCGCCAGGGCGAAAGCCTCGGCGCGGGCCGGCGCATAGGGCACCGGCTGCAGCGAGCGCAGCCGGTCGCGGGCGGCTGCGGGGGTGAGAAGGGTGGCGTCGCGCGGCACGTCGCCGGTGGGGATGAGGGCGATGCCGCGCCCGGCATTGGCCGCCTCGTCGATGAGCGCGCCGGCAGCGGACATGCGCGCCTCCCACTGGCCCGCCGCGGGCCAGCCCTGGTCGATGACCAGAAGCAGCGGCCCCTCGCTTGCCGGGCCCGCCGCCGGCGGGTTCCAGATGGGGCCGGCGGCGGCCAGGATCACAAGGGCCGCCAGCAGCATGCGCAAGGCGGTGAGCCACCAGGGCGTGCGCGCCGCGCTCTCCTCCTTGGGCTTGATGTCGAACAGCAGCCGCGTGGGCGGAAAGGCGAGGGTGCGCGGCTTGGGCGGCACCACCCGCAGCACGTACCAGAGCAGCGGCAGGGCCAGGAAGGCGGACAGCAGCAGCGGCGCGGAGAAAGCGAGGGGCAGGCCGAACATCAGGCACGTCCCCCCATCGCCAGTGCCGGGCCGCCGACACCCATGCGCATGTGCAGGTTCAGCAGAAGCGCGCTGGCGGGCTGGTCGGTGCGGTGCACGATGAAGCTCCAGCCATGCCGCTCGGCAGCGGCGCGCAGGCGGGCGCGATGGGCCTCGAGCTTCATCTCATAATCCGATCGCCAGCTTTCCGCGCGGCCCACGGTGAGCTTTTCGCCCCCTTCCGGATCGGCGAATTCGATGCGGCCGGAGAAGGGAAAGGTCTCCTCCGCCGGGTCCACGATCTGCACCACGTGGCCATGGGCGCCGCTGGAGCCGAGGGCGGCGATGCGCGCCGCCACCTCGTCCGCCGGGCTCCAGAAATCGCCCAAAAGCACCAGCTCGGAGGTGGGCGCGGGGGTGAAGAGGGGCGGCAGGCTCGCCGGCAGCGCGGGGGCGAGCACCAGGTTTTCCGCCATGCGCTCCACGATGTTGCGGTTGGCGCTGGGCGGCATCAGGCCGGGCATGCCCACCCGCTCGCCGCCGCGCACCAGCAGGTCCGCCAAGGCGAAGGCGATCACCAGCGCCCGTTCCCGCTTTCGCGGGTGGTTCGCGGTGGCATAGTCCATGGAAGCGGAAAGGTCGGGCCAGAGCCAGACGGTGTGGGCGGCCTCCCATTCGCGTTCGCGCACGTAAAGATGGTCGTCCCGGGCCGAGCGGCGCCAGTCCACCCGCGCGGCCGGCTCCCCGCCCAGGAAGCGGCGATACTGCCAGAAGTTCTCGCCCGCGCCCGCGCGCCGCCGCCCGTGCAGGCCATGGGCGACGGAAGAGGCGATGCGGCGCGCCTCCAGCACCAGGCGCGGCATGGCCGCAACCAGACCGGCGGCCTGAAGGGCGGCCTCGGCCACGGTGCGGGAGGCGGGGGAGGTCTCTTCCACTGCGTTCGATCCTGCCCGCGTCAGCCGAGCCGCTCCACCAGCCGGCGGATGATGTGGGGCACGCTCTCGCCTTCCGCCCGCGCGGCGAAGGTGAGTGCCATGCGGTGCTTCAATACCGGTTCGGCCAGGGCCACCACATCGTCCACGGAGGGCGCGAAGCGACCGTCCAGCAGGGCACGGGCGCGTACCGCCAGCATCAGCGCCTGGGAGGCGCGCGGGCCGGGGCCCCAGGCAATGAAGCGCTGCTCCGCGCCCTCGGAGCCGGGGCGGGCGGAACGCACCAGGGTGAGGATGGCCTCGACCACGGATTCCCCCACCGGCAGGCGCCGCACCAGATGCTGGGCCGAAACGAGGTCCTCCACGCTCATGGCGGCGCGGGGCTTGGTTTCCTCGGCGCCGGTGGTCTCGAACAGAATGCGCCGCTCGGCCTCCCGGTCGGGATAGTCCACGTCGATCTGCATCAGGAAGCGGTCGAGCTGCGCCTCGGGCAGGGGATAGGTGCCCTCCTGCTCCAGTGGATTCTGGGTGGCGAGCACGTGGAAGGGCTTGGGCAGGTCATGGCGCTCGCCGGCCACCGTCACGTGATATTCCTGCATGGCCTGGAGCAGGGCCGATTGGGTGCGCGGCGAGGCGCGGTTGATCTCGTCCGCCATCAGCAGCTGGGCGAAGATGGGCCCGCGGATGAAGCGGAAGGCGCGCTGGCCGCCGGGCGTCTCTTCCAGCACCTCGGCGCCGAGGATGTCGGAGGGCATGAGGTCGGGCGTGAACTGCACGCGCCGGGCGTCAAGGCCGAGCACGGTGCCCAGCGTCTCCACCAGCTTGGTCTTGGCGAGGCCCGGCACGCCCACCAGCAGCGCATGGCCGCCGGCGAGAATAGTGATGAGCGCCCGCTCCACCACCGCGTCCTGGCCGAAAATGACGCCGGAAATGGCGGTCTTGGCCGCCTTCACGTGGCCGGCGGCGGTTTCCGCATTGCGGACGATCATCTGATCGAGGTCGAAGGTCTCGCCGGCAGCCGCCATCACCACTCTCCGTGCACCAAAACATCGGGCCTGCATCGCACGAGGCTTGCCGCAAAAAGCGGCAACAAAACGCCCGGCGACGGCTCCCGTTCCGCCCGCGCTGCGGGCTTCGACCGGATTTCGCCGTGCAAAGGTCGCGCCACCCGGATAGAGAGCTTACGATAAGATTGTGTTCCGTCTAATCCCTCTTCCCCGGGAGAGGGCGGGATCTTCTCAACTCACCGCGAGGACGAGATCATGGCGGGCGGGCAGGGCACGCAAACCCTCGCGCAGACCGAGGCGCCAGCAGGCGCGGCAGCCGATCGGGGCGGCCGGCTGGAGGCGCTGCTGGCAGCCGCGCGCGCGGCCGGCGGCTCGGGCCCGGCGCCGGTGGATAAGTGGAATCCGCCCGATTGCGGCGACATGGATATGCGAATCGCCGCCGACGGCACCTGGTTCTACATGGGCACGCCCATCGGCCGGCCGGCTTTGGTGCGCCTGTTCGCCTCCGTGCTCACCCGCGAGGGCGCGCGCTATGTGTTGAAGACGCCGGTGGAGAAGATCGGCATCAAGGTGGACGACGCCCCGTTCCTGGCGGTGGAGATGGCGGAGGAGGAGGGCGCGAGCGGCCGCATCCTGGTGTTCCGCACCAATCTTGATGATCTCGTGCGCTGCGGTCCCGGCCACGCTTTGCGCTTCGCGCCCGGGGCCGCGCCCGGCGAGTTCGTGCCCTATGTGCATGTGCGCAACGGGCTTGAGGCACGGCTCACCCGGGCGGTCTATTTCGATCTCGTCGCGGCGGGCGAGGTGCGCGTGGTGGACGGGCGGGAGATGTTCGGCATCGCCTCCGGCGGGGCGTTCTTCCCCATCATGCCGGCGGCCGACCTGGAGCGGCTCACCTCATGAGCGACGCGCCTGCCATAACCGCCGCGCCGGGCTCCGGCCTTGCCGATTTCCTGGACCGGGCGGCCCGCGGCCTCTCCCGGGAGCCGCCGCCTTTCTATACGGACACCGCCTTCGGCCGGGTGAATGGCGACCACGCCTTGCAGCCCAGCCTTGAGGGCCTTGCGCCCACCGCCCCGCCCCGGCACGCGGCGGTGCTGGTGCCCATCATCGCCCGTCCCGAGCCCGGCGTGCTGCTGACCCAGAGGTCGGCGCAGCTCTCCAACCATGCGGGCCAGATCGCCTTTCCCGGCGGTCGCGTGGATCCGGAGGATGCCGATGAGCAGGCCGCCGCTTTGCGCGAGGCGTGGGAGGAAGTGGGGCTGAATGGCGCCCTGGTGCGGCATCTGGGCTATCTCGACGGCTATCTCTCCGGCACCGGATTCTGGATTGTGCCGGTGGTGGGCCTGGTGGATCCGGCCTATGGCCTGACCCTCAACCCCGCCGAGGTGGACGAGGCCTTCGAGGTGCCGCTGAAATTCCTCATGACACCGGCCAACCACCAGCGCCAGTCGCGGAACTGGAAGGGCACCCTGCGCCATTATTATGCGATGCCGTATGAGGGGCGCTTCATCTGGGGCGCCACCGCCGGCATGCTGCGGAACCTTTATGAACGGGTCTATGCCTGATGCTGCGCACCGTGCTGGTGGAACTGGCCCTGTTCCTCACCCCCTTCGTGCTCTATGGCGCGCTGCTCATTGCCACCAAGGGCTCGGTGGTGCCGGAGCATTGGTCGCCGCGCGCTCTGGCCGGCCTCGTGGTGGCCGCCTTGGCGCTGATGATCGTGGGGCTGCTGCTGTTCGAGGGCGGACGCAGCGCGCCGCCGGGCAGCCATTACATTCCGGCTGAAACCCGCGATGGCCACTTCGTGCCGGGGCATTACGAATGAGCGGAACATCTCTCGCAGGGGCCGATTTCTGGAGCCGCCATGGCCTGCGCGACCTGCTGGCCGTGCTCAATGGCGGCGGCGAGGAAGCGCGCGTGGTGGGCGGCGCGGTGCGAAATACATTGCTGGGCCGGCCGGTGACCGACGTGGACATTGCCACAACCGCCTTGCCCCAGGTGGTGAGCGAACGGGTGCGCGGCGCCGGCATGAAGCCCGTGCCCACCGGTATCGACCATGGCACGGTGACCGTGGTGGTGGACCACGAGGCCTATGAGGTCACCACCCTGCGCGAGGACATGGAGACCGACGGCCGCCGCGCCGTGGTGCGCTTCGGCCGCAGCTGGGCGCATGACGCCGCCCGGCGCGACTTCACCATCAACGCCCTTTACGCCTCGCCCGATGGCATGGTGGTGGATCTGGTGGGCGGGCTGGCCGATCTCGCGGCCCGGCGCGTGCGCTTCATCGGCGACGCGGAGAACCGCATCCGCGAGGATTATCTGCGCATTCTGCGCCTGTTCCGCTTCCATGCCGCCTATGGCGAGGGACCGGTGGACGTGCTGGCCCTGCACGCCGCGATCCGCTGCCGCGAGGGGCTGCGCGGTCTTTCCCACGAGCGGGTGCGGGCCGAGCTTCTCAAGCTGCTGCTGGCGCCGGGGGCGGCGCATACGCTGCACGTGATGAGCGATTGTGGGCTCATCCAGCCGCTTCTGGCGGGGCTGGCCGACGTGGGGGCTTTCAGCCGGCTGGTCGCGCGCGAGGCGGACTTCGGCGTGGCGCCGGACGCCATCCGCCGGCTCGCCGCCTTGGCGCTGCGCGTGGCGGATGATGTGCCGCGCCTGCGCGAGAAATTGCGCCTGTCGAACGTGGAAATGCAGCGCCTCTTCGCCATGGCCTCGTCGCGCCCGGCCCTGCCGGCGCAGGGCGCCCCGTTCCAGGCGCAGCGCGCCTTTGTTTACCGCGCGGGTGCCGAGGCGGCTCTGGATCGGGCGCTGCTGGCGGCCGCACGCGGGCGTGCGGACATGGCGCCCCTCGTGGCGCTGGCCACCAGTTGGGCGCCGCCGCGCCTGCCGGTGGCCGCCGCCGATCTGCTGGCCGGCGGCCTGAAGCCGGGCCCGGGACTGGGCCGCGCTTTGGCCTATGCGGAGAATGCCTGGGTGGATGCCGATTTTCCGGGGGGGAATGAGGCCCGCGACGCGCTCATCCAGGCCGCGCTGGGCACGGAGGGAGTCGGCGGCTGAGCTGGCGTGAACCTTCGCCCGTCGATGACGAAGAAGAGCGCTTCTCCCGCCGGTGCTGAGCTGAATTGTTCGCGCTCACGCCATTCCGCCTCGCCCTGCGGCGCTCTCGGCGCGTCTGTGCGGGGGGAGCGGCTTGGTGCCGCCCGGGGCTCGCGCGCCACGACATTTTTCCGCTGAGGATGTTGCGTAACGCGTCGCCAAAGATCCCAGCGCCCAAAGCCCCGCCAAAGGCCGGGCTGGGCGGCCGGAGCTGCACGCCAAGGGCCCGCGAGCCTGGCTCATCGGCCCTCGGTCGCGCCAGCGGGTTCATGGGCGCACCCCGTTGGCACCGGTCGAAGACCGGCGCCGATGGTGTAGGGCGAATGCGTGTGGGGTGAGGATCAGTCCTCGTCCTCTTCCCCTTCGTCCCCGTCTTCCTCGATCTCGAACTCAGTCAGATCAAGGGTCTCGAGGGACACGGCCGGCAGGCTCTGGGAGCGGAACTCGCCCACTTCCTCGGCATACCACACCACCTTGACGTCCTGCTCCTGCACCTCGACCACGGTCAAGGCCGGGCTTCCCGACTTGAGCTGAACGATCTCTCCCGGCTCGAACGCCATGTCCCTCTCCCCGATTGCGGCGCGATGCGCGCCGCCTGCATCATTATCGGGGCATCATGACAGGCCTATCACGGCCACTTTACAACTGGTGGCATGGACGAGAGGATGGAATCCACATTGCCTCCGGTCTTCAGGCCGAAGATGGTGCCGCGGTCGTAGAGCAGGTTGAATTCCACATAGCGTCCGCGGCGGATCAGCTGTTCCTCGCGCTCCTCGGCGGTCCAGGGCGCGGCCATGTTGGCGCGCACCAGCCTGGGGTAGATGTCGAGGAAGGACAGGCCCACATCGCGGGTGAAGGCGAAGTCCTCCTCGAAGCTGCCGGTGCCCTTGGCCGCGCTGTCGAGATAATCATAGAAGATGCCGCCAACGCCGCGCATTTCGCTCCGGTGCTTCAGGAAGAAATACTCGTCGCACCACGCTTTGTAGCGGCCATAGTCGGCCACCTTGTGGGGCGTGCAGGCCGCTTGCATGGCCGCGTGAAAGGCCATGGTGTCCGGGTCGTCCTGCGTGCGCCGGCGCGCCAGGACCGGGGTGAGGTCCGCGCCGCCGCCGAACCATGCCTTGGTCGTCACCACGAAGCGCGTGTTCATGTGCACGGCGGGCACGTGCGGGCTCGCCATGTGGGCGATGAGGGAGATGCCGGAGGCCCAGAAGCGCGGATCTTCTGCGGCGCCGGGAATCTGCGCGCGGAACTCGGGCGCGAACTCGCCGAACACGGTGGAGGTGTGCACGCCCACCTTCTCGAACAGCCGCCCGCGCATGAGTGCCATGGTGCCGCCGCCGCCGGGCGCGCCGCTGTGGTCCGTCCGCGCCCATGGCGTGCGTTCGAAGCGGCCCGCCGTGGGACCGTAGAGCTCCGCCGCCGCTTCCTGCTCCAATGTCTCGAACGCCGCGATGATGCGGCCCTGCAGCTCCTCGAACCAGGCACGGGCGCGCGCCTGACGCTCGCTCAGGATGGGATTTGGGGGCGGGGCGGATGTTGGAGGAGCGGCGGACATGGGGCTTTCGTTGCTGTCGGCGGAAAAGGAGTTCTTATACCAAAGGCGCGCGCGTGTGCCTCATGGGCGTTTGGACAAACCGCCACGGCGGACATTGGGGCCCGCCTTCCCCCGCAGGCCCGCGCTCGGGTCCGCTTGCGGCACTGATCCTCCGCCTTCGTCCGGGACTGATGTGACACACTTCCCTTACGTGAGCCACTCCCGCTTCGCCCGGACAGGCTTCAGGACCGGGGAAAGCCCGATGTCTGGCGCAGGGCCTCGGCAAGCCCGATGCCCGCGCTCACCGCGACATTGAGGGAGCGCAGCCCCGCGCGCATGGGGATGGTGACGCGCGCATCGGCTGCGTGATGGACGGCCTCCGGCACGCCGGCCGACTCGCGCCCGAACAGCAGCGCGTCCGTGGGTGCAAAGCGGAAATCCGTGAACGCATGTTCGGCTCCGGTGGTGAACAGCACCAGGCGGCGGCCCTGTGTCCGCACCATGTCGCGGAAGACGTCGAAGCTGGCGTGGCGGTGCCAGTCCACGGCGTCGATATAGTCCATGCCGGCCCGCCGGAAGGCGACCGAGCCCACGGGAAAGCCCGCCGGCTCAATGATGTGGACCGGAACACCGAAGCAGGCCCCGGTGCGCAGGCAGGTGCCGGCGTTTTGTGCGATGTCAGGACAATAAAGGGCGAGAAGCATCATGGGAGCCCTGGGAGGGTGCCCGCCGGCGCTGGCGGGCACCTTCGGGCCATCATCAGTTCCTGGAGGCGGGGCAGGTGACCTTCGCCATGGATCCGTTCAGCGGGTACAGCGTCAGGTTGAGCGCCGTCGGCTGAAGCAGTGAGATGGTGCTGCTCTGCGAGCAGACATCGTCATAGGGGAAGGTATAGGCCCCCTTGTTGTAGGCATACTGGTGAATGAGCTTGGAATACTGATTCACCGGCGAAGCCGTGTAGGGCGCAGCGCCGCTGCAGTTCGACAGGGTCTTGTTGGTCAGGAAGGTGGAGCGCAGGAAGGCCGCCTGGATATAGGTCTGCAACAGCGCCACGTTGCCGCCGCTGACCGGTGGCGCGCCATTGGCCCAAAGATATGGGGTGTCAGGCTTGCCGAAGATCGTGGGCGTGCCGCCGCCCTTGGGGGTGAGCACCATCTGGTTATTGGTCACCGTGCCGGTATAGGTGGTGGCGCCGGTATCGATCGAAAAGGTATTCTTTGCGTTGGCGTAATAGGTGAAGACCTGATCGATATATTTGTTCCAGTGGGTATTATCGAAGTAGTTCGGATCCTTCGTGCTCAGCGCCATCGCATGGACCGGCGAGATGATGCGGATCGGCCGTTTCTGTGCGTCCTTGACGATGAGGTTCGACCAGGGCGCGCCCGCCTTGGTCATGGCGGTGATGATGTTGGTGCCGGCGGTGGCGCTGTCAAAACCGCCGACCAGGGTGGTGGCAACGCCGCCGGGCTTGCCGGAAAGGGTCATTCGAATGGGAAGGCCGAAGGCATCCACCTGGGTGGTGTCTGCCCAGATCTGCGTGCCGCCGCCCACGCCGGAATTCGTCACCCAGGTATATTCCATGAAGTCAAACGGGGTCTCGAAATTCCCCTCACCCGGGGTCCAGCCGTCGGGCGTGGAGGGGTTGCCCTTGCTGTTGACGCTGAGGGTGATCGGCTCGCAGAAGGAGAAATAGACCCGGGCCGACTGCAGCATGGGCACGCGCAGGGTGGTGCTTTTTCCGGAGAACGAGAAGCCGTAATTCTTCGCCGCAGTGGATGCCTTGAACTTGGTGGCCTTGCCGCTCTGGGCGACATAATACCAAGTGTCGTTCTTGTTCGGGTTCGTGGACCCGTACACGGTCACGTAGATCTTGCCCGTATAGCCGGTGAGGTTGGTGATGGTGACCGGAAGCGTGGAGGCGGCCTCGGCCTTCGGGGTACTGAAGCCTGAGATCGCCACGGCAAGGGAAGCGATTGCTGGGATACACCACGCGCGCATGTGACGCTGCCTATAGGGAATGAGGTAGTTCAATGCAGGGCGCCTGCACCGGCGGAAGGTTACATGAGCATGTTACCGTGGCGAATCCCGCGCGCACAAGGGATTAACCGCCCTATACGGTTGCAATTCTTTGCTTTCGTGTGCTTAGCCGGCGATTGCATACATGACGGGGGCTCTGCGCGGCGGTGTTGACCTTACGCCCGCTGCCATTGCCCCGTTGTCGCACCGCGGGAAAAGACCGCGTGCCGCATGGCCATGATCTGGACAAGATGAGGCGAGGGTGCAATTAGAGGCGCTCGAAGATGGATAATTGTGGCTTCATCGCTCTGCCATATTCGTGCGCAGGGGCCTGACCGGGAAGGTCCAGCCCCCCATGCGGACAGCGGCGGACGACAGAAGGGGGATCAGCGCCGTGGCACATGCGGAGACGTCGCAGAAGGCGACGCGTCGAGACTTTCTCTATATCGCAACCGGCGCCGTGGGCGCGGTGGGCGTTGCCGGCATGGTGTGGCCGTTCGTGTCGCAGCTCCAGCCCGACGCTTCCGTGCTGGCGCTTTCCACCACCGAGGTGGACCTCTCCCCCATCGCCGAGGGGCAGATCGTGACCGTGCAGTGGCGCGGCAAGCCCATCTTCATCTCCCATCGCACCAAGAAGGAGATCGAAGAGGCGCAGAAGGCCGACCTCGCCTCCATGCGCGACCCCCAGCCCGACGCAGACCGCGTGAAGGCCGGCAAGGACCAGTGGCTGGTGGTGATCGGCATCTGCACCCATCTCGGTTGCGTGCCGCTGGGTCATCAGGGGGCCTATGACGGCTGGTTCTGCCCGTGCCACGGTTCGGTGTACGACACCTCCGGCCGCATCCGGCAGGGACCGGCGCCGCTCAACCTTGCCCTTCCGCCCTATGCTTTCACTTCCGATACGAAGATCGTGATCGGCTGACGCTGGTTCGTCGCCGGCGCAATAAAGGTTGGACGCCATGGAAGGACATTCCACCTATCAGCCCAAGAACAAGGTGGCGCAGTGGTTTGAAAGCCGTCTGCCCATCGTGGGGCTGGTGCATTCTTCGGCCATCGCCTATCCGGTGCCGAAGAACCTCAATTACTTTTGGACTTTCGGCGCGATCCTGAGCTTCATGCTCGTGGTGCAGATCGTCTCCGGCATCGTGCTGGCCATGCATTATGTGGCTTACGCTCCGGTGGCCTTCGCCCGGGTCGAGCACATCATGCGGGATGTGAGCTTCGGCTGGCTCCTGCGCTACATCCACGCCAACGGCGCGTCGATGTTCTTCATTGCCGTGTACATCCATATTTTCCGCGGCCTCTATTACGGCTCCTACAAGGCGCCGCGCGAGGTGCTGTGGATCCTTGGCGTCATCATCTACCTCCTCATGATGGCCACCGCCTTCATGGGTTACGTGCTGCCCTGGGGCCAGATGTCCTACTGGGGCGCCACCGTCATCACCAACCTCTTCTCTGCCATCCCGGTGGTGGGCGAGGTGATCGTGCAGTGGCTGTGGGGCGGCTACTCGGTGGGTGACCCCACCCTCAACCGCTTCTTCGCGCTGCATTACCTGCTGCCGTTCATGATCGCCGGCGTGGTCGGTCTCCACATTTGGGCTCTGCACCATGTGGGCCAGAACAACCCCGACGGCATCGATGTGAAGAGCGTGAGCAAGGACACGGTGCCCTTCACCCCCTACGCGACCCTGAAGGACGTGTTCGCCATCGCGGTGTTCATGATCTTCTTCTCGTGGTTCATCTTCTACACCCCGAACTATCTCGGGCACTCGGACAACTATATTCCGGCCAATCCCATGTCGACGCCGGCCCATATCGTGCCTGAGTGGTACTTCCTGCCCTTCTACGCCATCCTGCGGTCCATCCCGGACAAGCTCGGCGGCGTCCTGGCCATGTTCGCGGCCA
Organism: Xanthobacter sp. NM-59; assembly: GCF_021401125.1. Taxonomy (GTDB): domain Bacteria; phylum Pseudomonadota; class Alphaproteobacteria; order Rhizobiales; family Xanthobacteraceae; genus Xanthobacter. The sequence continues at coordinate 244,173 of NZ_JACBFQ010000002.1, read as the reverse complement.
TCGCGGTGCTGGCCTTCCTGCCCTGGCTCGACACCTCCAAGGTGCGTTCGGCCCGGTACCGCCCGCTGTTCCGGATCTTCTTCTGGATCTTCGTGGTGGTGGCGGTGGGCCTGGGCTATCTCGGCTCGCAGCCGTCCGAGGGCTGGTACGTGATCGTGTCGCGCATCTTCACGGTCTATTACTTCGTCCACTTCCTCATCATCCTGCCCCTGCTCGGCTTCATCGAGAAGCCGAAGCCCCTGCCGGCCTCCATCGCGGATGCCGTGCTCGCCAAGCATGCGGCGGGTGGCGCGACGGTCATGGCCGGCGCGTCCGCCCCCGAGACCAAGTGACGGGGCGCGGAGAGAACAGCCATGACCATCCGTAGCATTCTCTTCGGCGCTGCCGCTGCGGCGCTCCTGTTCGTGGCGCCCGCCACGGCTTCCGAGGGTGGCGGCCATGATGGCCGTCCCCCGCGCCTGTCCTGGTCGTTCGCGGGTCCCTTCGGCACCTATGACACGGCGCAGCTTCAGCGCGGTTTCAAGGTGTTCAAGGAAGTGTGCAGCTCCTGCCACTCCGCGAACTTCCTGTACTTCCGCAACCTGGGGCAGCCGGGTGGCCCGAGCTTCAGCGAGGCGCAGGTCAAGCAGATCGCGAGCGGCTACCAGATCACCGACGGGCCGAATGACTCCGGCGACATGTTCGAGCGTCCCGGCCGTCCGTCCGATCACTGGCCGGCGCCGTTCCCGAACGAGCAGGCCGCCCGCGCCTCCAATGGCGGCGCCCTGCCGCCGGACATGTCGGTGCTGGCCAAGGCCCGCTCCTACCATGTGGGCTTCCCGGGCTTCATCACGGATGCCTTCATCCAGTACCAGGAGCATGGCGTCGACTACATCCACGCCGTCCTCACCGGTTACGGGGAAGCGCCCGAGGACGTCCACGTCCAGTCCGGCCTGCACTACAACAAGTATTTCCCCGGCAACCAGATCGCCATGCCCAACCCGCTGAGCGATGGTCTGGTGGAATACACGGACGGCTCTCCGCAGACCGTGGACCAGTATGCCTCGGACGTGGCGGCCTTCCTGATGTGGGTGGCGGAGCCGCACCTCGATGCGCGCAAGCGCATCGGCTTCCAGGTCGTCATCTTCCTCATCGTGCTGAGCGGGCTGCTCTACTTCACGAAGAAGAAGGTGTGGAAGAACGTCGCGCACTGAGCGCAGGAATCGCACCGAGAAAGGGCCCGCAAGGGCCCTTTTTCTTTTTGCGCGCCCCCTTCATTCTGTGTGCCCGCCGCGGCTTGCGCTAGGTCGCTGGTTTGCCCACCGGGCGCCCGCGTCCGCGGCATCAGGAGCCTTCCATGACGCTGAACGAATTCGCCGCCTCGATCCGCACGATCCCGGATTATCCCAAGCCGGGCATCCTGTTTCGCGACATCACCACGCTCCTGGGCAATCCGCGGGCCTTCCGCCGCGCGGTGGATGAGCTGGTGCAGCCCTTCGCTGGCGGCAAGGTCGCGAAGGTCGCCGGCATCGAGGCGCGCGGCTTCATTCTCGGTGGCGCCGTGGCCCATCAGCTGTCCGCGGGCTTTGTGCCGATCCGCAAGAAGGGCAAGCTGCCGCACCAGACCGTGCGCATGGCCTATGCCCTGGAATACGGCCAGGACGAAATCGAGATGCATGTGGATGCGGTGGAGCCGGGACAGCAGGTGCTGCTCGTGGACGATCTCGTGGCCACCGGCGGAACGGCGGTCGGCGCGGTGCACCTGCTGCGCGAGTGCGGCGCGGAGGTGGTGGCCGCCTGCTTCGTGGTCGACCTGCCGGACCTTGGCGGCGTCGCCAAGCTGGAAGCGCTGGGCGTGCCGGTGCGCTCGCTCGTCTCTTTCCCGGGTCATTGACCCAGCAGGCGCGGGCGGGCATGCGACCGCTGGGTCATTCCCGGTGGCGTCGATGTTTGTCGCCCGTCCCAACCCGGCGACCGTGCGCGCCGCCGGCTCTGCCCAGGGCGCTTTGAGCGTGTAGCACGGCGCGGCATCCGGAGCGCTTCGGAATGCAGGAGATGGCGCCCGCACCAAGACACGCGAGACCACGAAAGCCAGAAGCCATAGCCGCGAACCGATGCGGACGGAAAACGTGCCGGCGGGCCGACGCTGAAGTGTCAGCTCCCCAGCGGCTCCGGTCCGGCTGGGCCCAAGGGGAGTTCCCTGTCCGCCCTCCTCGCGGACGAGCGCGGCGTTGCGGATAGCGGCGCCGGCGCTGGTTCAGACCAGGACCGGCCGCGCCTGTTGGGCGCCCACCTCGAAGACGCGGCGATAGCGCTCCAGCTCGCCGGCGGGGCCCATGGCCTTGGTGGGATTGTCGGAGAGCTTCACTGCGGGTCGGCCATTGGCCGAGACCACCTTGCAGACGACGGAGATGGGGTCCAATGCGCCGTCGGGCACGAGCCCCCGGAAGTCGTTGGTGAGCAGGGTGCCCCAGCCGAAGCCCATGCGCAGGCGGCCCTTGAAGGCGTTGTGGATGCGCGCCACCTCGGCCACGTCGAGAGCGTCGGAGAAGATGGCGAGCTTCTCGGTGGGGGCCTGCCCGCGCTCGATCCACCAGCGGATGGCCTCCTCGCCACCCTGCACCGGGTCCTTGCTGTCGATGCGGATGCCGGTCCAGCGGGCCACCCAGTCGGGCGCGTGCGCCAGGAAGCCGGAGGTGCCGTAGGTGTCCGGCAGGATGATCCGGAGATTGCCGTCGTAGTCGTCCTGCCAATCGGCGAGGACCTGGTAGGGCGACCAGGCGAGCTCCTCGTCGGTGGTGGCGAGGGCGGCATAGACCATGGGCAGCTCATGGGCGTTGGTGCCCGTGGCTTCCACTTCCCGGCGCATGGCGATGAGGCAGTTGGAGGTGCCGAGGAAGCCTTCGCCGAGACCTTCGATCAGCGCCTGCACGCACCAGTCCTGCCACAGGAAGCCGTGGCGGCGGCGGGTGCCGAAATCGGCGATGTTGATGGGGCCGAGGGTGCGCAGGAACTCCACTTTTTCCCACACGCGGGCCATGGCGCGGGCATAGAGGATCTGCAGCTCGAATTTGCCCATGTCCTTCAGCACGGCGCGCGAGCGCAGCTCGTTGATGATGGCGAGGGCGGGGATCTCCCACATGGTGGTTTCCACCCAGGGCCCCTCGAAGGTCAGCTCGTATTGCCCGTCCCATTTTTCCAGGTGATAGGCGGGAAAGCGGAAGGCCTCGAGCCAGGCAATGTAATCGGGCGAGAACATCTGCCGCTTGCCATAGAACATGTTGCCGCGCAGCCAGGTGCTTTCGCCCCGGGTGAGGGAGAGGCCGCGCACATGGTCGAGCTGCTCGCGCAGGGCGCCGATGTCGATGATGTCGGCGATGCGGATGTGGGACGAGCGGTTATGGATGCCGAAAGTGACGCGCGTATCCCGGTGGCGGTGGAAAATGGTCTGCCCCATCAGCAGCTTGTAGAAGTCGGTGTCGAGCACCGAGCGAACGATGGGGTCGATCTTCCAGGTGTGGTTGTAGACGCGCGTGGCGATGTCGGTCATGTCGGCCCCGGGTGGCGGATCGGCGGCTGGGAGCCGCAATACGCGAGGCACCACCTATAGCATTGATCCATGGGATGGTGGCCGCCGCGCGAAGCTGCGCCGCCGGCGGCGGGCCGGCGGCGAGCGCAGGTGAGGGGCGGCGCGGACGCTCAGGCCGCGGGCGCGGAGCCGGCGGCGATGGCGGACTTCAGCTTGGCCTCGTCCTCATTGGAGAGGGAGGTCTTCAGCACGCGGGGATTGTAGGGCTCGATCTCCGGCAGCACCTTGTCGAAGGTCACGCTCTTCACCAGCACGAACAAGGCGGAGGAACTGGCGGGAATGGTCTCGCCCAGCTGCTTCACGAAGTCGTCGTTGATGCCGTAGTCGGACAGCGAGCCGGAAAGCGCGCCCGCGCCCGCGCCGGCGGCCGCACCCAGGGCCATGCCCGCCAGCGGATTGAGGAACAAAAGGCCGACGAGCCCGCCCCACAGCGCGCCCATGGTGCCGCCCTGCGCCGCGCCCAGAGCGGTGAGGTTCACGGCCTGCTTCACATGCACCTTGCCGTCGCTCTCGCGCTCCACGACGCAGGCGTCCTCAAGATCGATCAGGTGCGCCTTCTGCAGGGAGCGCAGCTTGTTGAGCACTTCGTCCGCCTGGTGGAGACCGCTGAAGCCGAAAACGACGAGATCGCTCATGAAACGCCTCTTGGGTTGGGTGGAATGGCCTGATTCGCTTGGCCTGCCCGGGAGTTCCACCATGGGGCAGCGCGGACCTTCGTCTGAATTCGCGACGCTGGCAAGACGGGACGGCCGGTGTTGCCCGCCATGGCCCGCCGCCGCGGACCCGTGGCTTGGCAGCGGGTTGGAAGGCCCGCCAATGCGCGGTGGGTGGTGACGTGCACACGTTGCCACCGTCAATCGATGGCGGTAAAGGAGGAAATCACGGTGCGTACCACCTGACGGCTACAGGACCCCGTTCGGCGCTGAGTTTGCTGGACTGTGGGTCGCGTGAAACGGCCGGTCGGGAGCGATTGCCAGCTGGAGATATCGTCGCGGCGTTGTCCACGCTTGCGGGAGGTATCACAGGCGTCTTCATCGAAGATGGGGTGGCTCTCGCCCCGCAGATGTGCTCGGAATATGCGTGGCGAGCTGCCGCGCTGGCCGCCTGACGGCCACCGGGCACACGAAGGGGTCGATCGGACGGTGCTGACCTTGCGGAGCCGGCGGATGGTGAACACTGCGAAGCCTGGGGGCCGGCGCTCCATCGGGTGCGAGCGGCCGTGCCGCCAGCATGTGCGGGCTGGCATGATGGCGCACGGGCGCAATCCTTCCGCCCTCAGCCCGGCCATCGGCGGGCGTGGGGCATGAGCTTCATCCGCAATCCCGTGGAAGGCGAGACGGCCCGCGCCACGCCAACGCAGCGTGCCGTGCGCAGCCTTTGGTTTTTCCTGGCCTGGGTCGCTCTTGGCCGGGTGGGCATCGCCGATCTCATGGCCGGCGCGATGGTGAGCGTGCTGTGTGGCGAACTGAGCCTGCGGCTTCTGCCGCCGGCAGCGCGCTGGACCGACCCTCGGGCTCTCGCCGTGTTCATGCTTCATTTCCTGGGCCGGTCGGTGGCTGCGGGCGTTGATGTCGGGCTCAGGGTGCTGCGGCCCTCGCTGCCCATCGCCCCTGGGGTGCTGGCGGCGGATTGCGGCCTCGCGCCGGGGCTTGCCCGCCAGGCGTTCGCCGCCACCGCCAGCCTTCAACCCGGGACGCTGCCCTTGGGGGAGGAGCCGGATGCGCTGCTGTTCCATGTGCTCGACATGGACGGCCCGGTCCTTGAAGAGCTGGAGACCGATCTCACCGTGTTCCTGAATGTCCTCGGGCCCGGCGTGGCGCCGGAACAGGAGGAGCCGCGTGGTTGATTTTCTCGTCGCGGCCGCCGGCCTGCTGGTGCTCATCGGCGCGACCGGTCTTCTGGGCGTGTGGCGCAGCGGCGGCGCGGGCCGGATGATGGCGCTGCAATTGTTCGGCACCTGCGGCATCGCGGTGCTGCTTCTCCTCGCCGTGGCGCAGGAGGATGCGGCGGTGCTGGATGCGGCGCTGCTGCTGGCGCTGCTGGCCGCGTGCGCCATCGCCGCCTTTCGCGCCGTGTCGCTGCGCGAGCATGCCGGCGGCGGCCCCGGACCCGGGGGGGCGCCGTGACCCTGGCGCTCAACATCTTCACCCTGCTGGTGGTTGCGGCGGGCCTTCTCTTCTTCATCGTCGGCACGGTGGGGTTGCTGCGCCTGCCGGACGCGCTGGCGCGGCTGCATGCCCTCACCAAGGCTGACAATATCGGCCTTGGCCTGGTGGTGTTGGGCCTGCTGCCGCAGGCGGTCGCGCTGTGGGGCGTCCTGGCCGCGGCCAAGATGGTGGGCATCTGGCTGCTGCTGCAGGTGTCGTCCGGGGCGGTTTCGCAATTGATGGCGGAGGTGGCCTACCGGGCCGCGCAGCGGAAGGACAGCGAGGGGGGCGCGGCGCCGTGAGCCTGCTGCTGGATGCCCCCCTGGCCCTCGTCGCCATCGCTGTCGCCATCCGCGCCGTGGCGGGGGGCGATGCGTTCGCCCGCGTGGCCGCCTTCATGGCCTACGGGCTGGTGCTGGGGTTCATCTGGGTGCGGCTGGCGGCACCGGATGTGGCGCTGACGGAAATCGCGGTCGGCGGCGGCATCACCGGGCTGGTCCTGCTGCAGGCCGCAGGCGATGCGCGCTTCAGCCGCGAGCGGGGCGTCGGGCTGCTCTATCATGTGTGCGCCGCCATCCTGGCGCTGGGCGTGTTCGCGGCGCTGGCGGCCGTGGTGCTGCTGCTGCCGGAACCGGCGCCGAGCCTGGCGCCCCAGGTGGCCACCAACCTGCCGGCCACCGATCTCGGCAATCCCGTCACCGGCGTGCTCATCGTGTTCCGCGCGCTCGATACCCTGCTGGAAACGGTGGTGCTGCTGGTGGCGCTCATCGGCGTGTGGTCGCTCTCGCCTGATCCGCTGTGGCGCGGTCGGCCGGCGCCCCTATGGCCGGCGCCGCCGTCCGGCGCGCTGGATTTCCTCGCGCGGGTGGTGGTGCCGGTGGGTGTTCTGGTGGGCATCTATCTGTTCTGGGCGGGGGCGGATGTGCCCGGCGGGGCCTTTCAGGGCGGGGCGGTGCTGGCCGCCATGGCGCTGCTGGCCATCATGGCGGGGCTGATGCCCGCGCCGGCCCTTGGCGGGCGCCGCCTGCGGCTGGCCTTGCTCGCTGGGCCGTTCGCCTTCCTGGGCGTTGGCATCGCCGGCTGGTTCGTGGCCGATGCCTTCCTCGACTATCCCGACGGGATCACCAAGCCGCTCATCATCGCCGTCGAGGTGGCCATCACGGCATCCATCGCGGTCGCCCTGGCGCTTTTGGTGCTGGGGCCGCCGGCCGGGAGGAAGGCATGAGCACGCCCACCGTCATGGGCCTTCTCGGCGCCGCCCTGTCCGCCATCGGCATCTATGGGCTGATGGTGGGGCGTGATGCGCTGGCGCGTCTGCTCGCCTTCAACCTGCTGGGGGGCGGCGTGTTCCTGGTGTTCGGCGTGGTGGCGCGGCGCGGGGCGGGGGCCGGCTTCGGCGCGGATCCGGTGCCGCAGGCCCTCGTCATCACCGGCATCGTGGTGGCCTTTTCCGCCACGGCGCTGGCTGTGGCCCTGCTGCGGCGCCTCGCCGAGCTGCGGGAGAAGGCGCGCGCGCCCCGTCCGGCTCCGGAGGGCGAGGCGTGAGCGGCATTCTCGGGTCGGCCCTGGCGGGCGACATGCTGCTGGTCGGGGCGGTCATCCTGCCCCTGTTCGCGCTGCCGCCGCTGCTGCTGGCGCCGCCACGGCTGGCGGAGCGGCTCTCGGTGCTGGTTCTGCTGGCGAGCCTTTTGGTGGCGCTCGCGCTCGCGGCGCGGGTGGGGGCGGATGGGGCAGCGCTCGCCACCTTCATCGGCGGCTGGCGTCCGCCTTTGGGCGTGGGGCTGCGGGCCGATGGCTTTTCCGCCTTCATGCTGGTGATGACGGCGGTGGTGCTGTTCGCCACCGGCCTGTTCGCCATGACGACCCCGGGGGCCGCGCCGGGGCGGGTCGCGCGCGGGCGCATGCCGCCGGCCTTTTGGATGCTGCTGGCAAGCGTGTTCAGCGCCCTGAACCTAGTATTCCTGGCGGAAGACCTCTTCACCCTTTACGTGGCGCTGGAGCTGCTCACCTTCGCGGCGGTGCCGCTGGTGTGCCTGGACGGCAAGCTGGCTCAGGTGGAAGCGGCGCTGCGCTACCTGCTGTTCGCGCTGTTCGGCTCGGTGCTCTACCTGCTGGGCGCGGTCATCATCTACGGCCTCTATGGCACGCTGGACATCATCCTGGTGGCGCGGGCGGCGAGCGCGAGCCCCGGCTTCGTGCTGGCGCTGGCGGCCATGAGCGTGGGCATGATGGCGAAGGCGGCGCTGTTTCCCCTGCATCTGTGGCTGCCGCCGGCCCATTCCGGCGCCCCACCGGCGGCGAGCGCCATGCTCTCGGCGGTGGTCATCAAGGCGCCCATCTTCCTGCTGGTGCGGTTCTGGCTGGATCTGGCCCCGACCGGGCTCGCGGTGGCGGTGGCGCCGGTTCTGGCCGGGCTCGGGGCGGCGGCCATCCTGGTGGGCAGCCTCGTCGCCCTCGCTCAACCGCGGCTGAAGCTGCTGATCGCCTATTCCACGGCGGCGCAGATCGGCTACCTCTTCCTCATGTTCCCCCTGGCGGTGGTGGCGAGCCCCTGGAGCGCGCTCGCCTGGACCGGCGGGGCGCTGCATCTGGCCTCCCATGCTTTCTCGAAGGCGGCCATGTTCATGGCGGCGGGGCTGATGGCGGAAGCGCTGGGGCATGACCGCATTTCGGGCCTTTCCGGCGTCGGGCGGGCGGTGCCGGTGGCGCTCGTCGCCTTCGGGCTCGGGGGCCTCTCCCTCATGGGCCTGCCGCCGGCGGGCGGCTTCATCGCCAAGGTGATGCTGCTGAGCGCGGCCATCCACCTCGATGCGTGGTGGATCGCGGCGGTGATCCTGGCGGGCGGCCTGCTGGCGGGCGGCTATGTGCTGAAGGTGGTGGGGCTGGCGCTGCAGCGGCCGGCGGAGCCGCTGGCGGTTCGCCCGGTGGCGCGCTGGCGCGAATGGGTGGCGCTTGCGCTGGCCTTGGTGGCGGTGGGCTTCGGCTTCGTGCCGCTGGAGCCCTCGTCCTTCCTGTTCATCGGCCGGCCGGCGAGCTGGGCCGGGTTGGTGCCGTGATGGGGAACATGAGCACGAGCGACCTGCTGCTTCTCGCCGCCGTGGCTCTGCCGCTGCTGCTGGCGCTTGCCGCCATCAAGCCGTGGGTTCGGCGGCGGGCCGATGTGCTGCTGTTGCTGGCCCCGCTGCCGGGGCTGGTGGCGGCGCTGGCGGTGCCGGTGGGCCAGTCTCTGCTGGTGGTGCCGCCGCCCTTCCGCCTGACCTTCGCGCTGGACATGCCGGGCGCGGTGCTGCTGGGCGGCGCCGCGCTGCTGTGGCTCGCGGCGGGTCTTTATGCCGTCTTCTACCTGAAGGACGATCCGGCGCGCGGCACCTTCTGCGTGTGGTGGCTGCTGACGCTGGCGGGCTCGTTCGCGGTGTTCCTGGTGGCGGACGTGGCGAGTTTCTATCTCGCCTATGCGCTGGTGAGCTTTTCCGCCTACGGCCTCGCCACCCATGACGACACGCCCGAGGCCCGGCGGGCCGGCCGGGTCTATCTCGCCCTGACTGTGCTGGGCGAGGCGCTGCTGATCGCCGCCTTCGTGATGCTTGCCTCCAGCGTCACCGACGCCAATCCGCTGATCCGCGACGCGGTGGCCGGCCTTTCCGCCTCGCCCTGGAAGGAGGCGATCCTGCTGTTGCTGCTGGTGGGCTTCACCATGAAGATGGGCCTGTTCCCGCTCCATGTGTGGATGCCGCTGGCCCATGCGGTGGCCCCGGTGCCGGGCTCGGCGGTGCTGTCCGGCATCGTGGTGAAGGCGGGGGTGATCGGCCTCATCCGCTTCCTGCCCTGGGGGGAGGGCTGGCCCGATTGGGGCGCGGGCCTGCTGGCGGTGGGCCTGTTCACGGCCTTCTATGGCGTCGCCATCGGTCTCACCCAGCGCCATCCCAAGCGCGCTCTGGCCTATTCCACCGTCAGCCAGATGGGCGTGGTGGCGGCGGTGCTCGGCATGGGGCTGAAGGCGGGCGACGGTGCGGTGCCCGCCCTGGCCGCCTTCTATGCGGTCAACCACATGCTGCTGAAGGGCGCCATGTTCCTCACGGTCGGCGTCGTGGCGTCAACCCCGCGCGGGCGGCTGCTGCCGGTGCTGGCGGTGGCGGCGCTGCTGGGCCTCAGCCTCGCCGGGCTGCCCTTCACCGGGGGCGCGCTGGCGAAATATGCGGTGAAGGCGCCCATGGGCGATGGGCTTGCCGCCTTCCTGCTCGCTTTGTCCGCCGGCGGCACCACGCTGCTCATGGCGCGCTACGTGCTGTTGCTGCTGGATGTGGCGCAGGAGGGGGGCGAGGCGCTCGCTCCCCGCGGGCTGCTGGTGCCCTGGGCCGCGCTCAGCCTGGTGGCGGTGCTGCTGCCGTTCGGCCTGTTCACGCCGGTGACGGGGCTCTCCCTCGGCACGCTCTTCAGCCTCGATACGCTCATCAAGGGGCTGTGGCCGGTGGCGCTGGGCCTTGCAGTGGGCGCGCTGATCTACCAGAAGCCCCCCAGATTCTCGGAGGTGCCGCCGGGCGACATCCTGGCGGCGGCGGCGCCCTTGGGCGCGCTCTATGCCCGCGTGCGCGACAGCGCCGTGCTGCTGGACATGGTGCTGCGCCGCTGGTCCACGGCGGCGCTGGCGGTGGTGATGCTGGCGTTCGTGCTGGCCTATGTGATGGCCGGGGCGGCCTTCTCCCCGCCCATCACGCCATAGGCTCGCTCAGCAGGACAGGCCGCCGAACCAGGCACCGAAGAAGCCGGCATAAAGCTCGGGCGCTTCCACATTCATGGAATGGCTGACGCCCGGCACCGCCACGAAGCGGCAATCGGGCATGGCATCGGCCATCAGCTTCAGGTCCGCTTCCCGGATCACCGTATCCAGCGTGCCCCAGGCCACCAGATGGGGGTGGCTGATGGCGTTCATCTGCGCCTTCAGCTCGCCGCTCTGGGCCTCCTTGGTGAGGGTGACGGGCGTGCCGTACCAGATGCCGTCCGAAACGGCGAAGGTCTGGTCCACGATGCGGTCGAACAGGTCGCCGCGGGCGCCCACATCCGGCTTGAAGCGCACCGGACCCTTGGCGAAGCTGTCCGGCTCGAACAGCGTCATGCAGGTGGCGGCCATGATCTGCCGGGTGAGCGGCTTGCTCTTCTTCATCTGGTCGAAATAGGCCGCCTTTTCCGGCGGGAAGTCGACACTCTGCGGACCCACGGGGGAGAGGGAAAAGATGCGGCCGAAGCGGTCCGGCTGCTTCAGCAGCATGCGCGTGGCGATGATGCCGCCTGCCGAATGGGTGGCCAGGTGGCAGAAGGAGACGCCCAGCGCGTCGAGCGCGCCCAGCATGTCGTCCGCATGCTGGCTGACCGAGTAATTTGAGAAGCAGGGCAGGGGCGTGGGCTTGTCGCTGTCGCCGCAGCCGCGCCAGTCGATGCCGATGGTGCGTACGCCGCGCGGGAAATGCGGCGCCGCCAGCTCGATCCACTCCTTGCTGGCGAGATTGCCGTGGATGAACAGGACCGTGACATCGCCTTCTCCCCATTGTCTCCAGGCAAGCTCGACATCCCCGACCTTGATCCGATCCATTCTCCTGCCCTTTCGTTTCCACCCGGCGTCCGGCCGCAAGCTGCATTCGGGCCCGCGGTTGCAACGCGCGCCACTGGGACGCGCCAAGCGGTCGAGATTTCGAGGCTGACGTCTCGCTCCATGCGGACCGGTATCCGCTTTGTGTAAAGGTGCTTCGACGGCGAGGGACGTGTCGAGCGGTACCGGCCGGCAATCTTAACCGCAAGCACGCGGCCGTGTTGAGGCCGCCATTTGTGGCATCTTCAGGTTATAAAGCGGGTGGAGGTACTGTCTAGCCTCTGGCTGCCGGATCGGTATCATGACCATGGCGAATTCCGTTGTTCCCGCCATCGCTGGCGGGTGGAAGGACGCCTTGAGCATCCCTGAGGCGTGTCGTGGTCGGCCTGCCTTGCAGGATCGCGGGAAGTTCTTTCCGCCACTGGGCTTCAGCAGGCGAAGAGGTGGTGACGTAGAAAGTGCAGCTCTGTGAAGGGCGTTCTGTATTGATGCGCCCAATGGGCGCACGGGCCTGCACCGTAATCATCTGAATAAAGTGTGCAGCCGCGTGATGGTGGCTCGGGCGCACACTTGCCCACCCATAGGCGGCTCGGAAGATGCCATCGGTTCAGCGGGCGCGCGAGCTTAAGCTTGATGCCGCGTGGCTTGATGGTGGCGATGGGGTCCTCTTATTTTGCCCTCGGTTTGGTGGTGTTCTGATAAACCACTCAAGTCCATCTGAATAGTTCAATGTATTGTTAGCATTATTTCGCAAGTACATCAATTTTGACCGCCGTTTTGATTGTCGTCAACTCCGCGGTTCCGGGTGAATGCCTTGCTGCGTCGCGGGAACGCGGCTATTGATGGGGCGAATTTCACTTCGCAGACCTGTTCCTGGTCAGCATTGAATATGGTTGGTGTGTGCGCTGCGCGGGTATCCGGCTCCGGGCTTTCGGGGTAGCGGCGCGTGCGCTCGGAAAGGAAACGTTCGTGGCTGCGCTGATGACGAGACGGCGGATGGTGGGCGCGCGCGATGGCGGGCTGTCGATGTCTTCGGGCGGGGGGAGCGTTCTTGCGCCGTGGCTCGCGCGCGTGGCCGCGCTCGGCGTGGTGGCGCTCGCCTTGTCCGCTTGCGGCGAGGAGAAGAAGGAGGCCGCGACCGAGGTCCGGCCGGTGCGCACCATCGTCACCACCAATCGCATTGCGAGCGAGTCCCTGTCCCTCACCGGCCATGTGGAGGCGGAGAACGAGGCCTCCTACGGCTTCCGCATCGGGGGGCGCGTCATCGACCGCCTGGTGAATGTGGGCGATCAGGTGCAGCCGGGCCAGGTGATGGCGCGGCTCGACCCGCAGAATGAGCAGAATGCGGTGCGCTCGGCCCAGGCCGCGCTGGCGGCGGCCAATGCCAGCCTGTCGCAGACCCGCAACCAATATGAGCGCCAGCGCCAGCTGCTGGCCCGCGGCTTCACCCCGCGCGCCCAGTATGAGCAGGCTGAGCAGGCCTTCCTCGCCGCCCGTTCCCAGGTGGATGACGCGGAAGCCCAGCTCAAGATCGCCGAGGACCGCCTCAGCTATACCGAACTGAAGGCCGACAGCGCGGGCGTCGTCACCCAGCGCCGGGCCGAGCCGGGCGAGGTGGTGCAGGCGGGCCAGGTGGTGATCCAGGTGGCGCGCCAGGATGGCCGCGATGCGGTGTTCGAGGTGCCGGCGCAGTTCCTGGGTTCGGCGTCCGGCGACCGCGAGGTTGAGGTGAGCCTCACCAGCGACCCGGCGGTGACCACCTTGGGTCGCGTGCGTGAGATCGCGCCCCAGGCGGACCCGGTGACGCGCACCTTCCGCGTGCGCGTGGGCCTCATCAATCCGCCCGCGGCCATGCGGCTCGGCACCACCGTCACCGGACGGGTGGTGGCTGATACGGGCCCGGTGATCGAGGTGCCGGCCAGCGCCCTCACCCGGGTGAACGACAAGCCGGCGGTGTGGGTGGTGGACCCCAAGGCCCACACGGTGAGCCTGCGCAATGTGGAAGTGCTGCGCTTCACGCCCGCCGCCGTGGCCGTGGCCGAGGGGCTGAAGCCGGACGAGATCGTGGTCACCGCCGGCGTGCAGGCCCTGCATCCCGGGCAGAAGGTGCGCCTGCTGGGTGCCGCCGGCTCGGGGGCGGGGCTGTGAAGGGCTTCAATCTCTCCGCCTGGGCGCTGAAGCATCGCTCGGTCATCATCTACCTCATGGCCATCGCGGTGGTGGCGGGGGTGATGGCCTTCAGGAATCTCGGCCGCGCCGAGGATCCCACCTTCGTTATCAAGACCATGGTGGTGCAGGCCAACTGGCCCGGCGCCACCATCGAGGAAACCTTCAAGCAGGTGGCCGAGCGGCTGGAGCGCAAGCTGCAGGAAGTGCCCAAGCTCGATTATCTGGAGAGCTACACGAAGGCGGGCTCCACCACCATTTTCGTGCATCTGAAGGGCTCGGCCACCGCCGCCGAGGTGCCGGACATCTGGTACCACGTGCGCAAGAGTGTGGGCGACATTCGCCACACCCTGCCGCAGGGCATTGTGGGGCCGTTCTTCAATGACGAGTTCGGCGACACCTTCGGCATCATCTACGGCTTTACATCGGACGGCTTCACCCAGCGCGAACTGCGCGACTATGTGGAGGACATTCGCTCCGAGCTGCTGCATGTGCAGGATGTCTCGAAGATCGAGATCCTGGGCGCGCAGGATGAGCGCATCTTCCTCGAATTCTCCATGCGCGAGCTGGCGAGCCTGGGCATCGACCGCACGGCGGTGCTGGCGGCGCTGCAGCGGCAGAACATCGTGCAGCCGGCGGGCGAGATCCGCACCAGTGCGGAGAATATGTCGGTGCGCGTCTCCGGCGCGTTCAACTCGGAAGCAGACATCGCCAATGTGAACTTCGTGGTGAATGGCCGGCTGATCCGCCTCGCGGACATCGCCACCATCCGCCGCGCCTATGCGGACCCGCCCCAGCCCATGTTCCGGGTGAATGGCCAGCCCGCCATCGGCCTTGCCATCGCCATGCAGGATGGCGGCGACATCCTGGCCATGGGCAAGGCCATCGACGCCACCATGAACCGGCTCATCGCCAACCTGCCCATCGGCATCGAGGCGCATCTGGTGGCCGACCAGGCGGTGACGGTGAACATCGCCATCGCCGAGTTCATGGAAAGCCTGTGGCAGGCGGTGGCCATCATCCTCGTGGTGTCGTTCATCGCGCTGGGCGTGCGGGCGGGGGCCATCGTGGCGCTCGCCATTCCGCTGACCCTCGCCATCGTGTTCGCGCTCATGCAGATGGCGCACATTGACATGCAGCGCATCTCGCTGGGCGCCCTCATCATCGCGCTGGCGCTGATGGTGGACGACGCCATGACCACCACCGACGCGACGCTGACGCGCCTCGCCGCCGGCGATGACAAGGTGACGGCCGCGTCCTACGCCTTCAAGGCCTATGCGGCGGCCATGCTGGCGGGCACTTTCGTGACGGTCGCGGGCTTCGTGCCGGTGGGCTTCGCCGCCTCCTCGGCGGGTGAATACACCTTCACCCTGTTCGCGGTGGTCACCATCGCGCTGCTGGTGTCGTGGATCGTGGCGGTGCTGTTCACGCCGCTGATGCAGGTGCTGATCCTGAAGGCGCCGCCGAAGGAGAGCATTCCCGACCCGGACGCGCCGCCGAAGGGCGTGCTCGGCATGTATCACCGCTTCCTCACCCTGTGCCTGAAGATGCGCTGGGTGACGGTGGCGGTGACCATCGGCCTGTTCGTGCTCTCGGTGCTGGCGCTGCCTTTGATCCCGCGCCAGTTCTTCCCCTCGTCGGACCGGCCCGAGCTGCTGGTGGATCTCGCCTCGCCGCAGAATGCCTCCATCTATGCCAGCGAAACGGTGGCCGAGGCGTTCGACAAGATCCTCACCGGTGATCCGGACGTGAAGCGCTGGTCCACTTATGTGGGCCGTGGCGCCATCCGCTTCTACCTGCCCCTGGACGTGCAGCTGCCCAACGACTTCTTCGCCCAGACCGTCATCGTGGCCCAAAACGTGGCCGCCCGCGACCGGCTGCGCAAGAAGCTGGAAAAGGCGCTGGCGGAAGACTTCCCGCAGCTCGTCTCCCGGATCTCGCCGCTGGAACTGGGCCCGCCCGTGGGCTGGCCGGTGCAGTATCGCGTGTCGGGACCGAACATCGAGAAGGTGCGCGCCATCGCGTTCGATCTGGCGGCGACGGTCGCTTCCAATCCGGACGCGGTGAAGGTCAATTACGACTGGATCGAGCCGGCCCGACAGGTGCGCATCGAGGTGGACCAGGACGAGGCGCGCCTTCTCGGCCTCTCCACCCAGCAACTGGCCGGGGTGCTCAATACCGTGCTCTCCGGCGCACCGATCACCCAGGTGCGCGACGACATCTACCTCGTCAACGTGGTGGCTCGCGCCACCGACGAGGAGCGCGTCTCCCTCGACACCCTGGCCAATCTCCAGGTGCCGCTGCCCAATGGCCGCACGGTGCCCCTGAGCCAGATCGCCACCTTCCAGTTCGACCAGGAATACCCGGTCATCTGGCGGCGCGACCGGGTGCCCACGCTCACCGTCCAGGCCGATGTGAAGGCGGGCGTGCTGCCGGAAACGGTGGTGGATGAGCTGGGGCCGAAGATTGAGGCCCTGCGCAAGACCCTGCCGGCGGGCTACGACATCGCGGTGGGCGGCACGGTGGAGGAAAGCGCGGCCTCCCTCGCCTCGGTCATGGCGGTGGTGCCGGTGATGCTGCTCATCATGTTCACCGTGCTCATGTTCGAGCTGAAGAGCTTCCAGCGTCTCGTCATCGTGCTGTCGGTGGCGCCGCTCGGCCTCATCGGCGTGGTGGCGGCGCTGCTGGTTTCCGGCCGGCCGCTGGGCTTCGTGGCCATCCTGGGCGTGCTGGCGCTCATCGGCATGATCACCAAGAACGCGGTCATTCTCATCGGCCAGATCGAGGCGGACCGCGCTGCGGGCAAAAAGGTGTGGGATGCGGTGGTTGCGGCCTCCTCGGCGCGCTTCCGGCCCATCATGCTCACGGCGGTGTCCACCGTGCTGGGCATGATCCCCATCGCGCCCACCGTGTTCTGGGGGCCCATGGCGTTCGCCATCATGGGCGGGCTGCTGGTGGGCACGGTGCTCACCCTCATTTTCCTGCCGGCGCTCTATGTGCTGTGGTTCGGTCCTGACACGCCGCCCGAGCACGCGCCGGCCGAGGATGGGCCCGCCGAAGCAGGCCACACCTTGGCGGCCTGAGAACAATGCAAGCGGGCTGCCTTCGGGCCGTTCGCCCACGATAATGAAAACGGGGAGGGACGGGGCCGGACGCCGGCCCCTGCAATGAAGAGCCAGCGCGCGCCGACCGGGATGGTGGCGCGCCGATTGCGAAGAGGGGATCGCAAATGGAACGGGAACCGGTTCTGGTCGACTTTGCCTTGCAGGGCGGCGGCTCTCACGGAGCGTTCACCTGGGGCGTGCTCGACCGCCTCCTGGAGGAAACCTGGCTCGAGATCGAGGGCGTTTCCGGCACCTCCGCCGGTGCCATGAACGCCGCCGTGCTGGCCGATGGCTATGCGGCCGGTGGCCGGGAGGGGGCCAAGGACGCGCTGGCGCGTTATTGGCGCCATGTCTCGGAGGAAGCGCGCTTCAGCCCCTTCCAGCGCTCCCTTTGGGACAAGGTCATGGGCCGCTGGTCGCTCGACACGGCGCCGGGCTTCCTGTTCATGGACCTGATGACGCGGGTGTTCTCGCCCTATCAGTACAACCCCATGGGCCGCAACGCGCTGGCGCCAATCCTGGAAAAGCAGATCGATTTCGAGCGGCTGCGCCAGTCCCCCATCAAGGTGTTCATCACCGCCACCAATGTGCGCACCGGCCGTCCGCGCGTGTTCCGCAACGCCGACATCACGCCCGAGGCGCTGATGGCCTCGGCCTGCCTGCCCACCCTGTTCCAGGCCGTGGAGATCGACGGGGAGGCCTATTGGGATGGCGGCTATTCGGGCAATCCGACCCTGGCGCCGCTGGTGAGCGAGCTGAAGAGCGACGACACCATCCTCATCCCCATCAATCCGCTGGAGCGGGCCGGCACGCCCAAGACGCCCACCGAGATCCTCAACCGGCTGAACGAGGTGTCGTTCAATTCGGTGGCGGTGAAGGAACTCTACATGATGGCGCTGCTGCAGCGCCACGCGAGCCAGCTGACCGGTGACACGGAGGCCTGCGACTGGGCCCGCATGCGCGTGCATGTGGTGCGCAACCCGGTGATGAATGCGCTCGGCTTTTCCTCCAAGCTCAATGCAGAATGGGAGTTCATCTCCTGGCTGAGGGACGAGGGGCGCAAGGCGGCGGACGTGTTCCTGACCGAGCACGGCAACGACATCGGCAAGGCGTCCACCGTGGACTTCGAACAACTCCTGTCTGAACTTTGAACCAGCGGAGCTGAACCTATGGGCCTCCTCGGCATCCTGGTCGGCCTCGCCGTCCTTATCTATTTCGCCTTCAAGGGTTCCTCGATCCTCATCATCGCGCCGGTGGCGGGGCTTCTGGTGGCGGCGTTCGCGGGCGAGCCCTTGCTCGCGAGCTGGACCCAGACCTTCATGCCCAACGCGGCGCAGTTCGTCGCGCAATTCTTCCCGCTGTTCCTGCTGGGCGCGGTGTTCGGCAAGCTGATGGAGGATTCCGGCTCGGTCACCTCCATCGCCCAGTTCATGACGCAGAAGCTGGGGGCGCAGCGAGCGGTGCTGGCGGTAGTGCTGGCGGGTGCCATCGTCACCTATGGCGGCGTCAGCCTGTTCGTGGCCTTCTTCGTGCTGGTGCCCATGGCCATCGAGCTGTTCCGGGCGGCCCAGCTGCCGCGCCGGCTGATGCCGGCGGCGGTGGCGCTCGGCACCACCACCTTCACCATGTCGGCCATGCCCGGCACGCCCTCCATCAACAACGCCATTCCCATGCCCTTCTTCGGCACCACGCCGTTCGCGGCGCCGGGCCTTGGCCTCATCGCCTCGGCGGTGATGCTCGGCTTCGGCCTGTGGTGGCTGAAGCGGGCGGAGAGCAAGGCGCGCGCCCGCGGCGAGGGCTTCGGCGGTATCGTGCTGGACCCGGCGGAAAGCGTGGAGAAGGCGGCGGAAGACCCCATCGTGCGTGAGCGCGCCACCACCTCCGGCGCGTTCGACCCGGCGGAGATCGAGCACAGCGATGAGAGCCCGGTGGGCCCGCCCATCCTCCTCGCGGCCCTGCCCATCGTCGTGGTGGTGGCGGTGAACCTGCTGATGTCCTTCGCGGTGCTGCCGAACATCGACGTGTCGTTCCTGGCCGAAGAGCGTTGGGGTGGCGTGACCCTGGCGGCCGTGGGCGGCGTGTGGTCGGTTATCACGGCCCTGATCGCGGCCATCATCACTGTGGTCGCGATCAATTTCCGCTCGGTGCCGGTGCTGCGCGCCACCATGGCTGCGGGCGCCAATGCCTCGGTCCTGCCCATCCTGTCGGTGGCGAGCCTGGTCGGCTTCGGCGCCATCGTGGCGGCAACCCCGGCCTTCGAGGATGTGCGCAACTGGGTGCTGGGCATCGAGGGCGGGCCGCTGGTGTCGCTGGCGGTGGCCACCAACATCCTGGCGGCGCTCACGGGCTCCGCCTCGGGCGGCCTCACCATCGCCCTCGACGCGCTGGGGCCCACTTACATGCAGATCGCCCAGCAGATCGGCATGAATCCGGAGCTGATGCATCGCGTGGCAGTGATCGGCTCGGGCACCCTGGACAGCCTGCCGCACAATGGCGCGGTGGTCACGCTGCTGTCCGTCTGCGGGGTGAGCCACAAGGACGGCTACATGGACATCGTCATGTCCGGCATCGTCAGCGCCCTGCTGGCGCTGGTGGTGGTGATCGTCCTGGGCTCCGCCGTGGGCAGCTTCTGACGCCATATGCGGCGCCGGGCGAAGGCTCGGCGCCGGCTTCCGCAGCGGAGGGCGCATGGCCTTGCTGATCTCGCTGCTCGTGGTGCTCTGCCGCTATGCCCTGGTGCCGCTGTTTCTGGGCCTCGCATTCGCCCTGGTGCTGGCGGTCGCCTCCTTCTTCATGCAGCTTTGGGCCTTCACTTGGCGCCTCGCCTCCGCCAGCGAGACCGAGGTGCTGATGGGCCTTTTGAGCCTCATCGACCTCACCCTGGTGGGCGGGCTGCTGGTCATCATCATCTGTTCCGGCTACGAGAATTTCGTGGGTCAAATCGACCGCCGCCACGCGGAGGGCTGGCCGGGCTGGATGCGCCGGGTGAGCTTTTCCGGGCTCAAGCAGAAATTGTTCGCCTCCATGATGGCCATTGCCGGCATCACTTTGCTCAAGGCTCTCATGAAGCTGGAAATTTCGGTGAGCGAGGCACAGGTGAAGTGGCTGGCCCTGGCCAATGTCATTTTCATCTGCGGCTATGCGGTCCTGGCCCTGACCGACCACTTCACCCACCATCAAGGGGGCGAGCGCGGCTGAGTGGCCTTTGGCGGCATTGAGCCCGCGATGCGATGCGGGGGTGAGGCCTCCGCCATTTTGTGCTTCCTTGGACACCCTGATGCAGGGCGTTCGACCCTTCTGCCAACAACCAACGGGAGCGACATGCCGGCGACCTACGAGGCCCAGGGCCTGCTGACCTTCACCATCGCCATCCTGGTCTATTTCGTGGGGGCGGGCCTCAACGGCATCATCGCGCCGCTGCGGCGCTGGAACATTCCCGAGGCGGTGACGGGCGGCCTGCTGGCCGCCATCTGCACCCTCATCGCCTATCGAGTGTTCGGGCTGGCCATCTCGTTCGATCTCACCGCGCGGGACATGCTGCTGCTGTATTTCTTCACCGGCATCGGCCTCAATGCGCGGCTGTCCGATCTCGCGACTGGCGGCAAGCCGCTCCTCATCCTGCTGCTGCTCACAGTGGTCTATCTGGTGGTGCAGAATGTGGTGGCGGTGGGCGGCGCCGCGGTGCTGGGGCTGCCTTATGGCATCGGGCCGCTTCTGGGCTCGGTGTCGCTGATCGGCGGGCATGGCACCACCATCGCCTGGGCGCCCATCATCTCCGAGCGGTTCGGCCTCGCCAACGCGCTGGAAATCGGCATCGCCAGCGCCACTTTGGGCCTGGTGCTGGCGAGCGTGGTGGGTGGCCCCATCGCCGGCATCCTCATCAATCGCTTCAAGCTGCGCTCCGACGAGATCCAGCCGCCCATGGTCGGCCTGCCGGAGGAGGATGTGGGGCCCGACGCGGGCAAGGTCACCTATACGAACATCCTCAGCTCGCTGCTGGTGCTCAACATCGTGATCCTCATCGCCTATGGGCTGGAGGATCTGGTCGAGATGACGGGCATCAAGCTGCCCCTGTTCGTGGTGTGCCTGCTGGTGGCCATCATCATCACGAACACGGTGCCGCTGGTGCTGCGCCGCGCGCCCTGGCCGGCGCGCACGCCGGCGCTGGCGCTGATCTCGGACCTGTCGCTGAAGATCTTCCTCGCCATGTCGCTCATGAGCATGCAGCTGTGGACCCTTGGCGGCCTGGGGCCGGCGCTGGCGGTGGTGCTGGGGCTGCAGACCCTGGTGTCGGTGGCCTACATCTTGTTTATCGTGTTCCCGGCCATGGGGAAGAACTACCAGGCGGCGGTGATTTCGGCCGGCTTCACCGGCATCAGCCTGGGCGCCACGCCCACCGCCATCGCCAACATGACGGCCGTGACGAAGACCCACGGCCCGGCGCCCACCGCCTTCATCATCCTGCCTCTGGTGTCGGCTTTCTTCATCGACATCGCCAATGCCATCGCCATCGGCTTCATGATCCGTTGAGGGGCGCCAAAGGGGCTTGCATCGGGCGCGCTTCCATGGCGATTTCCGCGGCGAAGGCGGGCCCGTGCGCGCGCCTGCAAGCATTGCGAAGGAACCACCATGGCCGAAGCCCCCCGCTCCCTCACCCTCCGCCGGCCGGATGACTGGCACCTGCATCTGCGTGACGGTGCGGTGCTGCAGGCGGTGGTGGGCGAGACGGCGCGCCACTTCGCCCGCGCCATCGTGATGCCGAACCTGGTGCCTCCCGTGGTCACCGGCGCCCAGGCGGCGGCCTATCGCGAGCGCATCCTGGCGGCGGTGCCGGCGGGCATGAGCTTCGATCCGCTCATGACCGTTTACCTCACCGAGCAGACCGACCCGGCCGACCTGAAGGCGGCCAAGGCGGATGGCCTCATCCATGCGGTGAAGCTCTATCCGGCCGGCGCCACCACCAATTCGGCCTCGGGCGTGCGCGATTTCTCCAAGGTGCAGAAGGTGTTCGACACCATGGCCGAGATCGGCCTGCCCTTGTGCGTGCACGGCGAGGTGACCGACCCGGCGGTGGACGTGTTCGACCGCGAGGCGGTGTTTATCGAGCGCGTGCTGGAGCCCCTGCGTCGCCGCACGCCGGGCCTGCGCGTGGTGCTGGAGCACATCACCACCCGTGAGGGCGTCGATTATGTGCGCCAGGGGGGCGACGACATCGCCGCCACCATCACGGTCCAGCACCTCATCATCAACCGCAACCACATCCTGGTGGGCGGCATCAAGCCCCATTATTACTGCCTGCCGGTGGCCAAGCGCGAGGAGCATCGCCTGGCGGTGCGGGCCGCCGCCACCTCCGGCG
This sequence comes from Xanthobacter sp. NM-59, assembly GCF_021401125.1. Lineage (GTDB taxonomy): Bacteria > Pseudomonadota > Alphaproteobacteria > Rhizobiales > Xanthobacteraceae > Xanthobacter. The sequence goes on along the minus strand of NZ_JACBFQ010000002.1, from coordinate 222,248 downwards.
ACCGCCACTTCTTCCTGGGCACCGACAGCGCGCCCCATCTCGACCCGGCCAAGGAATGCGCCTGCGGCTGCGCCGGCTGCTACACCGCCACCAACGCCCTTTCGGCGGTGACCGAGGTGTTCGAGCAGGATGGCGCGCTCGACAATCTGGAGGCGTTCATCTCCCTCAACGGCCCGGCCTTCTACCGCCTGCCGCCGAACGAGGCGCGCATCACCCTCACCAAGGGGGATGTCGTGGACTATCCGCGCAAGATCCCCACCGCCGAGGGGATGCTGACGGTGTTCGATCCCACCTTCCCGCTGCATTGGAGCGTCGCCGGCTGAAGCCGTCCCGCCGGGGCGGGGCGGTTTCGGCGCCGGTCATTCTTCGTCATGTCTCGTTCGCGCGGCGCATTTTCTCGCGTCGCGCGGACGATTCTCGTCGCGGCAATGCGCCAGCGCAATACCGCGGGGACGGCGACGCGCTAAGACCCGATGTTCGTAAGCTTGGCTCATGGGCCTGTGGTCGTGCCTGCCGACCGCAGATCAAAGACGCGGGTCGATTGTGCCAGGGGCGCTGGTCTTGATGCGGGGGTGAGCTTCGCTGTAGCGAAGCGATGGTGGCAGGGCGGGCCCCGTGCCGCTCAAAATGGAAAACATGTCCCGACGCGCTGGCGCGCACGGGCGGCGGGGGCGCCGAAAGGCTGGTGGACATGGGCCGCATGCGGACCACCAACAGGGATCACATCCTCATCCTGGCCTTCGCGGCCGTGGGGGCGCTCCTGTTCATCCTGGCGGGGCAGATCGCGCTGGTGGAGATCTCCTGGGCGGGCCTGACGAGCTATCTGAATGGCGTGCTCGAAAGGTCGGTGGCTGTCGCGCAGGCGCAGGTTAGGACCATGGAAGAGGTCGAGCGCCATGGCGCCGAGATCTGCTCCGCCCGGGACCTTGAGAACATGCGCTATGCATTGTTCCTGAACGAGTATTTGAGCGACATCGCCCGTGTCGTGGATAACCGCGTCGTCTGTTCGGCAGGTTGGGGGCATCTGCCGGAGCCAGTGGAGCTGGATCCGCCGCAGCGCCGCCAGGCGAGCGGCACCGAGCTGTGGCGGCATGTGCGCAGCCCCATGGATCCCCGCCTGATGGTGTCCATGGCCCGGCGGGGCTCGGTCATCGCTTTCACGGCGCCGGCGGCCTTCAAGCTTTACGAGGCGCCGGACCATGGCCATGCGGCCCTGGTCCTGACCCGAGACGGCAGCTATGTCTTTCGCTCATTCGGCGACACGCGCGGCATGAAGGAGCGGCTCGGCACGCGCCAGAAGCCCTTTGAATTCGGCCCGCGGCTGATGACGGCCTCCTGTGCCGAGAGCATCGACATCTGTGCCGTGGCATCGCTCTCGAATGTCAGCATTCTGAAGCAGCCGGCGGCCATCTGGCTGGGCCTCGGCGCGGCGGGGGCGGTGACGGCGGGGTCCCTCGGCCTGGCGCTGGCGCTGCGCCGCCGGAAGCTTGCCTCCCTGCCCGAACAGATCCGACGCGCGGTGGCGCTTGACCGGCTCTTCATGGTCTATCAGCCGCTCGTGCGCCTCAGCGACCGACGCATTGTTGGGGTGGAGGCGCTGGCGCGCCTGACCGACGAGCAGGACCACCTCATTTCTCCGGATATCTTCATCGCGATCGCGGAGCACAAGGGCTTCATCAGCGTCATCACGCGCCGCGTCATCAGCATGAGCCTTGCGGAGATGCGCGACCGGCTGACGGGTGATGAAGACTTCGACGTCCACATCAACTTCTCCGTCACGGATCTGCTGGACATGAAGTTGCTGAACTACCTGGACGCGGAAGTGCAGCGCCATGGCGTCGCGCCCGCCCGGGTGGTGGTGGAGCTGACGGAGCGCTCCACGGCCGACCATGACCAGCTCAAGGAAGCGGTCGAGACCCTGCGCGCGCGCGGCTACAAGTTCTTCATCGACGATTTCGGCACCGGTTATTCCAACCTGGCCTATCTGGCCCGGCTGCCCATCAGCGGTATCAAGATCGACAAGATGTTCACGCGGGCCATCGGCAAGGCGGCCGCGAGTTCAGCCATCGTCGAGACCATCTGCGCCACGGCGCGCTCGTTGAAGGTGGATCTGGTGGTGGAGGGGGTGGAGGAGCCGGAGCAGGCGGCACACATCCTGGCTCTGTTCCCGGAAGCCATCGCGCAGGGCTGGCTGTTTGGAAAGCCGGTGCCGGTGGATCGGCTCTGAAATCGCGGCAGCGTGCGCCCGGCACGGCTTCATCCCAACGGGCGCGGCCCTCGGCTGGCACCGGCCGTCTTCACGACCCGCCGCAAGGCTGGCGTGGCGGCCCGTGAGATGCACCCACGGGCCCTTGATCATCAATGGGCGAAGACGCCCGCGAAGTCCTTGAAGCCCTTGATTTCGATGGGGTTTCCAGCCGGATCGAAGAAGAACATGGTGCGCTGCTCGCCGGGCTCGCCCTCAAAGCGGATGATGGGCGGAATGTCGAAGGCGATGCCCGCCTTCTGCAGCCGGTCCGCCAGTGCGAACCAGTCATCCAGCGGCAGCACGGCGCCCAAATGCGGCATCATCACCATGTGATCGCCCACCTTGCCGGTGCGGGTGACAGGGAAGGGGGTGCCCAGATGCAGGGAGATCTGGTGCCCGAAAAAGTCGAAATCCACCCAGGTATCCGTGGAGCGGCCTTCCGCGCAGCCCAGCACGCCGCCGTAGAACTTGCGGGCGGCATCAAGGTCCGTGACGTGGAACGCCAGGTGGAACAGGGAGCGGGCAGGGATGGTCTGGGCTGTGTTGTCGGCGGTCATGGGCGGCTCCGGGGCTGCGAGGTTTGACTGCTGATTAGCGCAGGCCATACGATATAAAAACTACATAATCCCATGTCTCAGCATAAGGAAAAATTGTGGATCTGCGCTTCCTTCAGAGCCTCGTGGCGGTGGCGGAGACGGGCTCCATCGCGGCCGCCGCGCGGCGGGAGAAGCTGACCGCGGCGGCCGTGAGCCAGCGCGTGCAGGCACTGGAGCGGGAGCTGGGCTGCGCGCTTCTTGCCCGCACCGCCCACGCCGCCCAGCCCACCCAGGCCTGCCTTGCCCTGCTGCCGCGGGCGCGGCGCCTGTTGAGCGAAGCGGCCCTGCTGAAGGACGACATTGCGGGGGATGCCCTGGCCGGCGAGCTCTCCGTGGGGGCCATCTCCACCATGCTCACGGGGCTGATGCCGGAGGTGCTCGACACCCTGTCGCGCACCGCGCCGGGCCTGAAGCTGCAACTGGTGCCCGGCTCTTCGGCCCACCTTTACGAGCTGCTGCTGCGCGGCGAGCTCGACGCCGCCATCCTGGTGGCGCCGCCCTTTTTGTTGCCCAAGGCTGTCGCCTGCCACGCCCTGCGCACGGAACCCCTGGTGCTGCTGAGCCGCGAGCCGGTGGGGGTGGAGGAGGTGGCGGCATCCATCGAGGCAGAGCCGTTCATCCGCTATGATCCATCCTCCTGGGGCGGGCGGCTGATCGCCGACTATATGAAGGCGCGCGGCCTGTATCCGGAGGTGCGCTGCGACCTCGACGCGCTGGAGACCATCGCCCTTCTGGTGGCTCGCGGCATGGGGCACGCATTGGTGCCCCTGTGGCCGGGGCTGGAGGACGCGGGCGTCCACGTCCTGCCCTTGCCCGACGCTGCGGCCCATGCCCGGCGCATCGTATGCCTGCATGCCGCGCTGCCGCCGCGCGCGCCGGCCCTGCGTGCGCTCATGGAGGCGCTGGCGACCTAGGTTGTTTCAGTGTTTCAGGGAGAGGGTGAAACAGTCCATCCCTCTGTTTTCGCGGAAGTCCTTCACGCCAACCGGTTTCCATGTCGCGCGGAAACACTCGAAGCGGGGCGCCATCGGTGTCGGCCTTGACCGCCGCTGAACGAGCCGCGCGATGGGAGGCGCGCCAGCCTCGCCGGCCTTCGGCGTCAGGCCTTGCGCACCCAGCGGCCGGTTTCCTCCTGCTGCCAATAGGTGAGGGCGTGGCCCTGGGCCTTGGCCTCGCGCCAGCGATCGCGGGCGGCGGCCACCTGCTCCTCGTCACGGCCATCGAACAGGTGGACGACGCGGGTATAGGCGCTGGCGTCGGAGAGGGGCACGGCATCCACCAAAAAGCGGATCTGGGCGCCGTTGGGATTGGCCTCGGTGGTGGCGATCAGCACCGGCTGGCGCTCGGGCTGGGGCTGGGCCTCCGTGCCGTGGGGCATGAAGGAGGCTTCATTATAGGTCCACAGATGGGAATCGAGTGCATCACGCCGCTCGGGCGACCCGCATTGCACCACGCACCGCCACCCCCGCTCCAGGGACTTCTCCAGCAGCGTCGGCAGCACCTGCTCCAGAGGGCGGCGCTCGAGATGATAGAACAGGACTTCAGTCATGGCGGCTGGCGGACCTCTGCATGTCCGCCTTTTTCACGCGGCTGCGCGGGCGGCGCAAGGGAGGGCCGCTGGGAACGGCATTCACTCCCGCCACGTGCAGCAGACGGGGCCGGCGGAGCGGCCCCGTCAATAGACAGTTGCGGCGGACCTCAGGCCTCGTAATTGTCCTTCACGAGCTGGTTGAGCAGGCGCACGCCCCAGCCCGAGCCCCAGCTCTTGTTGATGTCCGAGGCGGGCGACGACATGGCGGTGCCGGCCACGTCCAGATGCGCCCAGGGGGTCTTCTCCACGAAGCGCTGGAGGAACTGGGCGGCGGTGATGGAGCCGGCATTGCGCCCGCCCGTATTCTTCATGTCGGCGAACTTGCTGTCGATCAGCTTGTCGTATTCCGGGCCCATGGGCAGGCGCCACACCTTCTCGCCGGTCTCGGTGCCGGCCTTGGTGAGGTTGGCGGACAGGGTGTCGTCATTAGAGAACAAGCCCGCATATTCCTGCCCCAGGGCCACCAGGATGGCGCCGGTGAGGGTTGCAAGGTCGATCATGAACTTGGGCTTGAAGCGGTCCTTCGTGTACCAGAGCACGTCGGACAGAACGAGCCGGCCTTCCGCGTCCGTGTTGATGACCTCGATGGTCTGGCCGGACAGGGAGGTGACGATGTCGCCGGGGCGCTGGGCCGCGCCGTCGGGCATGTTCTCCACCAGGCCGACCACGCCCACCGCGTTCACCTTCGCCTTGCGGGCGGCGAGCGCGTAAAGCAGACCTGTGACGCAGGCGGCCCCGCCCATGTCGCCCTTCATGTCCTCCATGCCGGCGGCGGGCTTGATGGAGATGCCGCCGCTGTCGAAGATGACGCCCTTGCCGATGAAGGCCACCGGCGCGTCATCCTTGGCGCCGCCGTTCCAGCGCATCACCACCACGCGGCTTTCCTTGATGGAGCCCTGGCCGACGCCGAGCAGCGCGCGCATGCCGATCTCGTGAAGCTGCGCATCGCCGAGCACTTCCACCTCGACGCCCACGGCGCCGAGCTGGGTCTCGATGCGGCGGGCAAACTCGGCCGGGTCGAGCACGTTGGCGGGTTCGTTCACCAGGTCACGGGCGATGAGCACGCCTTCGCCCACGCCCTCGCGGGCGGCCCAGGCGCGCTTCACCGCAGCCTCTTCGGAAACCAGGACATTGAGGGTGAGCGGGCCGCGCTCGTTGTCCTCTTTCTTCTTGGTCTTGTAGCGGTCGAACTCATAGGCCCGCAGGCTGGCGCCCAGGGCGATCTCGGCCACCGATTCGGGCGCGATCTTCGTGCCGGGCAGCTCCACCACCACGCTGGCCTCGCGGGCGCTGGCCGGGATCTTTCCGGCGATGACGCCGCCGAGCTTGAGGAAATCCGTGGCCTTCAGCTCCGCCGCCTTGCCGACGGACAGGACGATGAGGCGCGGGGCGTCAAGCCCGGCGGGCGCCAGCAGGTCCACGCCGGTGAAAGCCTTGCCCTTGAAACGTTCGGCGTCGAAGGCGCGGGTCAAGGCGCCGTCAACGCCCTTGAGCAGCTTCTGGGTGGCGGTGCCGAACGCCAGCGTCTCGTCGGTGAGCACGATCACCACGCCCTTGGGGGCGGAGGTGAGTTTGGCGAACGAGAGGGTCAGGGGTTCGGACATAAAGCGCTCCAGAAGAAAAGGGGGTGAAGGAATGGGGCGCGCAGGCGCCTTTGTCTAGATGCGGGCCGGCGCGAGGCGCCGAACAGGCCGGCGGACGGGCGGTAGAGCTTTAGATAGGAAGTCCCGCCCACGCTGCAAAGGCCCCGTGAGCCTGGGCGGGCGCAAACGGGGCGCAAGCGGGAGGGGAGTGTAAATCCCCCGGGCTGGATCGCGCGCGTCAGGTTCCCGATGCGGCCTTGAGCCTTCTCCCCGCTTCGCGGAGGCCAAGATCATCCTCAACGCTATGGAGTCACAGCCGTTTCTTCAGCCGGAACGGTATCCCGCCGCGCCGAATGACGCTGCGATGGGGGCGGAGGCGCGCGTCGTGGTTGAGATAGGGCGCAGGGGCGGGCGTCAAGGCGCGTGCGCCAACGGGGTTCCTTTCGCGGCCAACGAAGGGGGCAAAGTGCAGGGCCAGGGCCCGAACGAAGATTCCGGCGCGAACGACGCGCGCTCATCCGGACCTGCACCCATGCCCTTGAGCAAGAGGGACATTGGCGACGCCGGGCGCCGCATCGGGTACGCGCCCGTCGGTCTCGTGTGCCTCTCCGTCTTGGGGGCTGAGAGCTCGCGCGGTCCTTGCCGTGCCCAAGGCATGAGCTGTGGCGCTATGCCCACCGAAGCCACTGCGCTTTCGGTGCGCCGTGGCGCCGGCATTCCCCGCGCGCCGGGCCCCAGGATAGGCCGCGCAGAGGCGCGAGGGGGGCTTCGGCCGGTGTCGCCCGGAACCGGCTTCTTCGCCGCGGGGTGGTCTGTTTCCACGCGTGTCCTGCACGCGCACCGGTTCCCACCTCGCTCGGAAACGCTCTGTCGGATGAGGACTCATGCGATCCGGGGCGGTTCCGCCCGACGTGTGTGAGGGTGCACTGCAGCCGCTCAAGGCTTGTGATCGGTACACAAGGCACGGGGCGGGTGCCCCGTGCGGTGTTCAGGCCGGCGCCAGTCAGCATGCGCCGGCGGGCGGCGCGGCGGGGAGAGACCCCACGCGCCACGCTCAGCCTCACTCGGCCGGGGCTTCCTCGGCCGGGGCGGCAGCGGCGGCGGCCTTCTCGGCCTTCTCCTTGGCGCGCTCCTTGGCCTTCTCGCCGGGCTCGGCCTTCTTGGGGTTGTTGCGCGCGTCGCGCTTCATGAGGCCGGCGGCGTCCAGGAAGCGGGCCACGCGATCGGTGGGCTGGGCGCCCTTTTCGAGCCAGGCCTTCGCCTTCTCAGTGTCGAGCACCACGCGCTCGACGGCATCCTTGGCCAGCAGCGGATTGAAGGTGCCGATCTTCTCGATGAAGCGGCCATCACGCGGAGAGCGGCTGTCGGCGATCACGATGCGGTAATAGGGACGCTTCTTGGCGCCGCCGCGGGCGAGACGGATCTTGAGGGACATGATACTACCTTTCTTCAGTTCTTCTTCTTGATTTCAGCGGACGCGCGGTCCCACTCTGTCTTCAAGATTTTCGAGGTTGCTTCCAATATCGTCGTCAGGTTTTCGTCGATGACTTGGCCCAGGCTCGGGTCCTTTGTCTCCGCGAAGCGGATGAGGGTGGTCCGGGTCTGCTCCAATTCGTCCTTCAGGAGCCGCTGCTCCTCTTCATGCAGGTTCAGCATCAGGAGAATGTAGGTTTCGATCTTCATGATGTCGGTATGAAGATCGTCTGTTTCGGCCTTCGTATTCTCCAGTACCTTGCCTTTCAGGATGTGCGCGGCTCCAATGAATTTTGAAACGTTGCTTCTCAGTTCTTCGATCCAGGTCACCCGGAAGGAGGCAATCCGATGATTGGCTTCCATCCGGATGTTGGCCATCGTCGTTCTCAGCGTGACCATCGCGATGAAGATGGTGGCCACGCCGACAACCAGGTTGCCCAAGTCGATCTGGATATTTTCCAATATCCACGCCGTGATCGGGCTCATCTCTCAAAACTCATTTCTTCTTGGGCTTCCCCAGTCCCGGCAGGCCCTTGGGAAGTCCCGGCAAGCCCGGCAGGCCGCCGGGGAAGCTGGGCGGCAGGCCTCCGCCGGGCAGGCCGGGGAAGTTCGGTGGCAGGCCGCCGCCCGCCGCGCCGGCGCCGCCCGCGCCCATCTTCTCAGCCATGTCCTGCAGCATTTCGGGTGAGGGTGCGCCGCCGCCGAAGCCCATCATGTTGGCCAGGCCCGCCAGCGGTCCGCGCTTGCCGGCCTTGCCACCCATGGCCTTCATCACGTCCGCCATCTGCCGGTGCATCTTCAGGAGGCGGTTGATTTCCTCCACCTTGGTGCCGGAGCCGGCGGCGATGCGGCGCTTGCGCGAGGCGTCGAGCAGCTTGGGGTGGGCGCGCTCCCTGGCCGTCATCGAGCCGATGATGGCCACCTGCCGCTTGAACACCTTGTCGTCCAGATTGGCGGAGGCGATCTGGTTCTTCACCTTGGCGACGCCGGGCAGCATGCCCATGAGGCCGCCGAGCCCGCCCATCTTCTGCATCTGGATGAGCTGGCCGCGCAGGTCTTCCAGGTCGAAGGTGCCCTTGCGCATGCGCTCGGCGGTGGCCTTGGCCTTTTCGATATCGATGGCCTCGGCGGCCTTCTCCACCAGGGCCACCACGTCGCCCATGCCCAGGATGCGGCCGGCCACGCGATGGGGGTCGAAATCCTCCAGCGCGTCCATCTTTTCGCCGGTGCCGAGCAGCTTGATGGGCTTGCCGGTGACCGCGCGCATGGAGAGCGCCGCGCCGCCGCGCCCGTCGCCGTCGGCGCGGGTGAGCACGATGCCGGTGAGGCCCACGCGCTCGTCGAACGCCTTGGCGGTGTTCACCGCGTCCTGGCCGGTGAGGCTGTCGGCCACCAGCAGCACTTCGTGCGGGCCCGTGGCGGCCTTCACCTCGGCCACCTCCGCCATCAGCGCCTCGTCCAGCGTGACGCGACCGGCGGTGTCGAGCATCACCACGTCGTAGCCGCCGAGCTTGGCGGCATCGATGGCGCGCTTGGCGATCTGCACCGCGCTCTGGCCGGCGACGATGGGAAGGGTGGCCACTTCCACCTGGGTGCCGAGGGTGGCCAGCTGCTCCATGGCCGCCGGACGGCGGGTGTCGAGCGAGGCCATCAGCACCCGGCGCTTGTTGCGCTCGGTGAGGCGCTTGGCGATCTTGGCGGTGGAGGTGGTCTTGCCCGAGCCCTGGAGACCCACCATCAGGATGGGCAAAGGCGCGGGCGCATTGAGATCGATGGGATCTGCATCCGACCCCAGGGTGGCGACCAGCTCGTCATGGACGATCTTGACCACCATCTGGCCGGGGGTCACCGACTTGATGACCTCGATGCCGACGGCGCGCTTCTTCACGCGGTCGGTGAACGAGCGCACCACGTCGAGGGCGACGTCCGCCTCGATGAGCGCGCGGCGCACCTCGCGCATGGCCTCGCCGACGTCGGCTTCGGTCAGCGCGCCGCGTCGCTTCAGCTTGTCGAGTATGCCGCCGAGGCGGTCGGAGAGGTTATCGAACATGGGCGTCCTGTTTCGGTTCACGAGCGTGGAGGCAACGCCAAACGCGCCCGAGGGCGCAACGCGCTGTCGGGCGGTGACCTCCGGACCCTTGGGTCCGGTCGGCGGATCGGCGTAGCCGTCCTCGTGAAGTGGCGGTGCTTAGCAGGTTTCCAGCTGGGAAGCAAATCCGGCGGGCAGCGCGGCGCCGTGCGGGTTCACACCTGAACTGGGCTGTGTTACCCCGAGGCATTCCTCGCATCGGTGCCCGTGGATCTCGGCGCCGTCCTCCAATGGCAGAAGATGTTTGCGCATCTTCGAGACAGAAGGGACGTGACGTCGCCCGATATGATCTCTCTGCATTCCATCGATCTCGGTGTCATCGTCGGTTATCTTGTGGTGGTGGCCGTCATCGGCGTCATCGTCTCGCGTAAATCCACTTCGGCGGAAGAGTTGTTCCTGGCCGGTCGCAGTCTCGGTGGCGTCGCTATCGGCCTGTCGCTGTTCGCGTCGAACATCTCCTCCACCACGCTCATCGGCGTCGCGGGAGCGGCCTATACGGATGGGATCGGGGTTGCTCACTACGAGCTGTGGGCGGCGGTGATCCTGGTGGGCATGGCGGTGTTCACCATTCCCGTGCTACTGCGCACCCATCTCACCACCATTCCGGAATATCTGGGCCGGCGGTTCGGCGTGGGCGTGCAGCGCTATGTGTCGGCGCTGACGATCTTCCTTTCCATTTTCGTGGATGCGGCCGGCAGCGTCTATGCGGGCATCCTGGTGCTTCAGGTTCTGGTGCCGGGTCTGCCGTTCGTGCCCGCCTGCATCGGCCTCGCCCTGTTCGCTGGGGCCTATACCCTGGCCGGCGGATTGCGCGGTGTTGTCTATACGGATGTCATCCAGGCTTTGGTGCTCATCGCCGGCTCGATGGCGCTCAGCTATGAGGTGTTCGCGCGCTTCGGCTTTTCCTTTTCGGCCATGGCGGCGGCGGTGCCGGCGGAGCATTTGAGCCTCGTTCGCCCGGCTTCCGATCCAAGCATGCCGTGGACCGGGGTGCTGCTCGGTCTGCCGGTGCTCGGCTTTTATTATTGGGGGGCGAACCAATACATCATGCAGCGGGTGCTCGGCGCGCGCTCGCTGGAGGCGGCGCGGCGAGGGGCGCTGCTGGCGGCGGCATTGAAAATCCTGCCCTTGTTCATGATGGCCCTGCCGGCGGCGCTCGCGGTGGCGCTGCTGCCGCCCCTCGACAAGGGCGACCAGGTGTTTCCGATGATGGTGAGCCATTTCCTGCCGGTGGGCGTCGTGGGGCTGGTGCTGTCGGGGCTCTTGGCCGCCATCATGTCCACCATCGATTCCACCCTTAATTCGGCCGCCACCCTGGTGATGTATGATTTCGCGGGTGCACACGGCCGCGACTGGAGCCCTAAGAGGGCGGTGCGCCTGGGGCGGGTGGTCACCGGCCTGTTCATCGTCGTGGCCGCCTTCTGGCCCTTGGTGATCCGCGATTTTCCCGGGCTCTTCAATTATATCCAGCAGGTGTTCTCCTATGCGGTGCCGCCCGTGGTGGCGGTGTTCCTGCTCGGCATGTTCTGGCCGCGCATGACGGCGATCGGTGCCCTCACCACGCTGGTGTTTGGCCATGGGCTCGGGCTCGGGCTGCTGGTGCTGCGCGCCTATTTCGCGCGGAGCGGGATGATGGATCCGCTGCCGCATTTCACGGTGGTGGCGGGCCTCTCGACCCTCGCATCCGCGCTGGTGGGCGTGAGCGTCAGCCGCATTTTTCCGAAGCCGGGACCGGAACGGAGCGACATCAGCCTGTGGCGACGGGCGGACAGTTGCGGCCCCTGGCGCGGGGTCGCGGATTATCGCTTGCCGGCGCTGCTGGTGCTGCTCGCGGTGGCCTGCGTGGTCTGGATCTTCCGCTGAAGGGAGGCGCCAGACCCCGGACCATTGCGTTGGCGCGCCCTCTCAGCGCGAGGGGGGATCCCCTTCGTTTGAGGCGCCCTATCGTGCCGGGTTGGCGGCGCGGGGGATGGTGAAGGCGGTCTGGCTGGTGGGGGTGATCTTCACCTGCGCGCCAAAGGTGGCGCCGGCCGAGGGGCCCTCCGTGACCGTGCCGAGCACGTCATAGGTGCCGGGCAGGAATTCGCCGCGCACCGGGTCGGCGCTGGCTTCGGCCGCGCCCCAGGCCTCGGGCGGCAGGGTCTGGCCGGGGGCGGGCACGGCCGACCAGGAGACGGGCGCATCGGCGCCGTCGGCCTGGAAGGTCACGGCGATGAGATACGGACGCACCAGCATCCGATGACCGTCCTTGATTCCGGAGGCCCAGCCGTCGGCAGGGTCGAAGCGCTCGATCTCGAATTCCGTCCCGCCGTCGAACAGGGCGCAGCGCGCATGGTCGATGAAATAGCTGCCCTTGGGCTCATAGCGCCAAGCGGCGCAGGTGGCATCGGCGGTGCAGGCGGCCTCACACTGGGCGATGGTGCCGGTGGGCGGGAAGCTGGGCTGCGTCACCGGGGTGGCCTTGGTCGCCGTGGTCCGGCCGGTGGGGGTAAGTCCCACATTCAGCATCATGGGGGCGCCGGGATGGTGGGGTGCCGCCTTGGGCTGGGGTTCCGGCTTGGCGGGCGGTGCGTCGCTCACGGTTTCGGTGAGGGCCTTGTCGAGGGAGGCGCCGTCGCGCGCTTCGATATAGCGGCCGCCGGTCTTCTGCGCGATGCAGGCCACCTGGGCGCCCTCTTCGCGCGTGAGGCCGAAGCCGATCACATGGGCGGTGAAGGCGACGCCCGCCTTCTCCAGCTCGGCGGCGGTGGCGCAGGGGTCGGCGTCGCAGGTCTCGATGCCGTCGGTCACGAGCACCACGGTGGCCGGGCCCTCGGTGTAGCGTAGGGCCTCGGCGGCCTTGCGCAGGGCGGCGGAGAGCGGCGTCATGCCAAGAAAGCGCAGGGACTTCACCGCCTCGCGCACGGCCGGGCCGGAATTCGCGGCGGGCGGCACCAGCAATTCGATGTCGCCGCAGTCGCCCTTGCGGCGGTGGCCATAGGCCATCAGCCCCACCTCGCGGTCGGCCGGCAGCCGGGACATCACATTCTCCACCGTCTCCCGCGCCACCACCAGCTTGCGCTTGCCACCGGCGACCCCCCACATGGAGCCGGAACCGTCGAGAATGATGATGGTCCGCGCCGGTTCCGCGGCGGCCCTGGCCGGAGAGGCGGGGGCCGGACCCAGCAGGAGCGACAGGGCGAGGGCGAACGCGGCGCAAAGGCGGGGCAGGGTGAAAGTCATCGGGGGCCTCATCTCCTCGCGGCCGCGTGCTTTCGCCGGCGCCCGCATGTGTCCGTCGATGGTCCTGCGACGCGCCGTGCGAGGGCGCGTGCGAAGCTGCGGCAATGCCGTAGCGGCAGACGCGTCCCGTGTCGAGCGGATCATGGCCCGGCGCCCTTCGCCCGAGCGCCCTGCCAAGGGGCGCCCCCGTTGCAGGGGATGGGCGATGTGGTCCCGCAGTTTGTGTGCGAGAATCGTCCCGGCGCGACCGGGCCTGCGCTGGGGGACGATGCTCGCGCACGGGTTGCTGGAACCTGCCCCGGCGTCTTGGGAGATCGCGGATGCGGACGCAAAACCGCGTTACACTTTGGCTGAATTTGCTCTAAACGACGCAGAGCACAGGAGACGCGCCATGTCGGACAATAACGAGCTCACCCGCTTCTTTGGCGGCTCGCCCGCCTGGGTGCTGGTGCGCCTCGTGGTGTTGTCGGTCGTGGTGGGCGTGATCCTGGCGGCGCTGGGGCTCGACCCCATGAACATCTTCCAGAGCCTGGAACGGCTGGTGCGCAGCCTGTTCTCCTTCGGCTTCGAGGCGGTTGAGCGGCTGTGGCGCTACTTCCTGCTGGGCGCGGTCATCGTGGTGCCGCTGTGGCTCATCCTGCGCATCGCGAGCGCTCGGCGCTGAGACGGCGCCCATGAGCGGGGGCGAGGGGCCCGTCACGCACCGGCGGGTGCTCGCCATCGCCCTGCCCATGACGGTGGCGCATCTCACCACGCCGCTGCTGGGGGTGGTGGACGCCGCGGTGGTGGGGCGCCTCGGCGATGCGGCTTTGCTCGGCGGGGTGGCGCTGGCATCCGTCATCTTCGACATGCTGTTCTGGGGCTTCGGCTTCCTGCGCATGGGCACGGTGGGGCTCGCCGCCCAGGCGGTGGGGCGGGGCGATGGGGTGGAGAAGAGGGCGGTGCTCGCCCGCGCGCTGCTCATCGCCATGCTCTGCGGCGGGGGGCTGGTGCTGCTGCAGGTGCCCATTCTCGCCCTGGCCCTGAAGCTGGCGGGGGCCAGCGCCGAGGTCAGCGGGGCGGTCGCAGATTACTACCATGTCCGCATCTTCGCAGCGCCGTTCAGCCTGGCCAATTACGCGATTTTGGGCTGGCTCACGGGGCTTGGGCGCACCGGGCGGGCGCTGGCGGTGCAGATGGGCATGAACCTGCTCAACATGGCGCTCACCATCGTGCTGGTGCTGGGCGCGGGGCTCGGTATCGCGGGGGCCGCGGCCGGAACGCTGGTGGCCGAGGCGGCGGGCACGGTGGCGGGGCTCGCGGTGTGCGTGCGCCTGCTGGGCGGCGGGCCGGCAGGCCTGTTTCGCGGCGTCCCCGGGGCGGTGCTGCGCGATGCCGCGCGGCTGCGCGAGGCCCTGCTGCTCAATGGCGACATCATGATCCGCACGGCGGCGCTGATGTTCGCCTTCTTCTTCTTCGCGGCACAGGGCGCGCGGGCGGGGGATGTGACCCTGGCGGCCAATGCGCTGCTGCAGAATCTGGGCCTTCTGGCCGCCTATTTCCTCGACGGATTCGCCACCGCCGCCGAGCAGGTGTGCGGGGCCGCCGTGGGTGCGCGCCGGCGGAGCGATTTCGCGCGCGGCATCGAGCTGGTGCTGATGTGGGGTTTCGGCTTCGCCCTCGCGGCCGGCGTGCTCTACCTGCTGGTGGGGCCGGCGCTGATCGACCTGATGAGCACCAGCGCGCAGGTGCGCGATGAGGCGCGGCGCTACCTTGTCTACGCGGCGCTGCTGCCGGTGGTGGGGGTGGGCGCCTTTGCTTTCGATGGGGTCTTCATCGGCGCCCTGTGGTCGCGCGAGATGCGCAACCTGATGCTGGTGGCGGTGGGCTTTTATCTCGCCGCTTGGTGGGCCCTGCGATCATTCGGCAATGACGGGCTGTGGGCCGCGCTGATGGTGTTCCTGGTGGCGCGCGGCGTGCTGCAGGCCCTGCGCCTGCCATCCCTGATGCGCCGCACGTTCGCGGTTGCCTGAAGCGCGTCAATCCAGCGGCGGGAAGATGTGGGCGCCATCGGCGCCGAGGGGGAGATCCTTCACCCAGATCACCGCGGAAAGGGGCAATGGTGCGTAAAGGTGTGGAAACAGGGCGCCGCCGCGCGAGGGCTCCCATTTCAGCGCATCGCCCAAGGCGGCCGCATCCACGGCCACCAGCTTCAGGTCGGTGGCCTCTGCGAAGTGGCGCGCCGCCGTTTCGCGCACCTGCGCGGCGGTGGAAAAATGAACGAAGCCGTCCGCCAGATCCACCGCCGCACCGGTGAAGGCGCCTTCGGCCTCGGCCCTGGCCCAGAGGCCCGAGGGGCTGATCTTGTAGATGGGGCGAGACATGGGGGCTCCCTGCGGCATTGGATCATGGGTCTATCCGCAGCCTTTTCCACGCGAACCGGGCGCCGGTGAGGCAAAGGCGAAGGGACCTGGCGTCCTCCCCCGATACGGGCCCTGATTTAAGCCCTGATTCATCCGGACAGGCGGAGCCCCGTGATTTTCGTGCATAACACACGCCATAATGCGCGGTATGGTTGTGATTAGGTTGCAATAGGATTTGGTTCCTGGACAAATAGGGAACAAATTCATATCATGTGCAAGGCTCGCGAGGACACGACATGACCATGCTCACCCACGGGCAGATCTGGAGGGCGGTGGATCAGCTGGCCGAGCAGCATGGGCTGTCCACGTCCGGTCTCGCCAAGCGGGCGGGGCTCGATCCCACAACCTTCAATCGTTCGAAGCGGGTCACCACGGATGGGCGGCCGCGCTGGCCCTCCACCGAGAGCATCGCCAAGGCGCTGGATGCCACCGGCACCAGCGTGGAGCATTTCTTCGCTTTGCTGGAGCCGGAGCTGTCCGGCCATCTGGGCGGCGACGGCTTCGAGGAGGAAGCGACGCCCATGAAGGGAACGATCCATTCCATTCCCCAGATCGGTTTCGCGCAGGCCGGCCGCGGCGGCTTTTTCGGCGATGCAGGGTTTCCGGTGGGGGCGGGCTGGGACGAGATCATGTTTCCCGAGGTGAAGGACCCCCACGCTTACGCGCTGGAGATCGCCGGGGATTCCATGGAGCCGGTGTATCGCAATGGCGACATCGTGGTGGTCTCGCCCCAGGCGGACATCCGCCGGGGCGACCGGGTGGTGGTGAAGACCCGCGAGGGCGAGGTGATGGCCAAGGAGCTGGTGCGCAAGACCGCCCGGCAGATCGAGCTGCGCTCCCTCAACCCCGCCCACGAGGACCGCCTGCTGCCTCTCGACCAGGTGGAGTGGATGGCCCGCATCGTGTGGGCAAGCCAATAGGGGCGCTTTCAAGCGAAGCGGACGACGGCTTGCGGCAGGAGCTTGAGGCGGATCAGGCGTCGGCGCGGTCTATTTCAGGAGCGCTTCCAGCGCCTCCAGCCGGTCCGCCTCTCCCGGTGGCTTGTCCCATCTCAGACGCGCGATGCGGGGAAAGCGCATGGCGAGGCCGGAGCGGTGACGCGGCGAGCGGGAAAGGCCCTCGAACGCCACCTCCAGCACCAGCCCCGCCTCCTTCTCGTGCACCACCTCCCGCACCGGCCCGAAGCGGTTGACGGTGTTCTTGCGCACGAAGGCGTCGATGGTCTTCAGCTCCTCGTCCGTGAAACCGGAATAGGCCTTGCCCACGGGCACCAGGACATCGCCGTCCTCCCCCGCCGTCCAGACGCCGAAAGTGTAGTCTGAATAATAGGATGAGCGCTTGCCGTGACCGTGCTGGGCATACATCAGAACGGCATCCACCGTGTGCGGATCGCGCTTCCATTTCCACCATGGCCCCTTGGGGCGACCGGGGAGATAAAGGCTGTCGGCGCGCTTCATCATCACGCCTTCCACGGCTTCCGCATCCCCGCCCGCCGCGGCGGGGGTGGCGCGGGCGGCGGCGAGGTCGTCCCAGCTTGAGAACGGCACCAAGGCTGAGATGTCGAGCCGCGGAGAGCCCATTTTCGCCACCAGTGCTTCCAGGCGGGCGCGCCGCGCGGTGAAGGGCTGGTCGCGCAGGTCCTGCGTGCCCTCCGCCAGCAGGTCATAGGCGCGGATGTGGGCGGGAAAATCGGTGAGCAGCTTGCGGGTGACGCTCTTGCGGTTGAGCCGCTGCTGGAGAACGCCGAACGGCTCCACCCGCCCCGCGCGCACGATCAGCAGCTCGCCATCCAGCGCGCCCTCGAAGTCCAGCGCCTCCAGCACATCGGGAAAGGCTGCGGAAATGTCCTCGCCGGTGCGGGAATAAAGGCGCGTCACCTTCTGCCCGGCGCCATCCACGCCCGCCACCGCCTGCACGCGGATGCCGTCCCATTTCCATTCCGCCGAAAAGTCGCCCGGCGCGAGGGTGGAGAAGTCCGCCTCCTCGATGGCATGAGCCAGCATCACGGGGCGGAAGGGTGCGGGATTGGTGGTTTCCGGGCGCGGGCCCCGGCCCTCCGCCCAGGCGAACAGCGTGGTGTAAGGCGGGCTCAGGCCCGGCCACACCAGCTCCACGTCGTCGGCGGTGAGGGGGCCGAGGCTCGCCACGGCGGTCTTGGCCAGCCGGGCGGAGGCGCCCACGCGGAGCGCGCCGGTGATGAGCTTCAAGAGCGCCCAGCGGCCGGTTTCGTCGAGCCCGTCGAGCCAGGTGGCGAGCGCGCCCGGCAGGCGCGTTTTGGGCAGGGTGGCAAGGTCCTGCACGATCCGCGAGAGCAGGGGCGCGTGCGCCTCCGCGCCCTCTGCCTTGGGCCACATGAGGGCGACGGTTTCCGCCAGATCGCCCACATAATCGTAGGAGATCTCGAACAGTACCGGGTCCGCCCGCTCCATGATGAGCGTGCGCACCAAAGCCGGCTTGGCATTGGCGAAGGAGAAGGCGCCGGTGAGGGCGGCCAGGGCAAAGCCGCGCTCGGGATCGGGGGTCGAGCGGAAATAGTCCGCCATCAGGCGGATCTTGGCATTGCGCCCCGGCTCGAAGCCGAGCCGGTCGATGAGGGCGGCGAAGCGGTTCATGGGAGGCGGATCATGGGCTCTTTACCCATGTCACTTCCCGGTGGCGCGAGCAAGGCGGCGGCCTCGGAGGGGGTGGTCGGACGGCGGGCGGACCCCCGCCCGTTCGCCGCCGTCCGACGGGTGAGACGGCTTTCGCCGTCACACCTTTCCGATGATGTCCTTGATGAGCGCCATCACCGCCTCGGTGTCGGCGCCGAGACGGGGGCTGGCGGTCTTGGCCACCTGCCGCTCGCCATCGAGGACGATGGGGCTGCCCACGGCCGGCACCGTGCCGCCGCCGGCCTCGGGCAGGTCCACGCGCAGCCCGCGATGGATCACCTGCGGATCGGCGAACACCTGGGGCACGGTGTTGATGGGGCCGGCCGGCACGCCCTGCTTCTCCAGGGCGGCAAGCAGGTCATCGCGCTTGAAGGTCTGGGTGAGGGCCGAGAGCTGCGGCACCAGGTCCGCCCGATGGGCAACGCGGGCCGGATTGGTCTTGAAGTCGTCGTTTCCGGCAAGCTCGGGCGCACCCAGCACCGCGCAGAAGCGGGTGAACTGCCCATCATTGCCCACGGCGGCGATGAAATAGCCGTCCGCGCAGGGGAAGACCTGATAGGGCACGATATTGGGGTGCGCATTGCCCATGCGCTTGGGCGCCTTGCCGGAGGCGAGGTAGTTCATGGCCTGGTTGGCGAGCACGCCCACCTGGGTGTCGAGCAGGGCCATGTCCACATAGCCGCCTTCGCCCGTGGTCTCGCGGCGCCGCAAGGCGGCGAGAATGCCGATGGTGCCGTAAAGGCCGGTAAAGATGTCGGCAAAGGCGACGCCCACCTTCTGTGGCTCGCCGTCGGGGTCGCCGGTCAGGTCCATGATGCCGCCCATGCCCTGCACCAGGAAGTCATAGCCCGCGCGCGGCGCATAGGGGCCGTCCTGGCCGAAGCCGGTGACCGAGCAATAGACGAGGCGCGGATTGACCTTTTTCAGGCTCTCATAATCGAGCCCGTATTTCTTGAGGCCGCCGAGCTTGAAATTCTCGATGACCACATCGCACTGGGACGCCAGCGCGCGGATGGCCGCCTGGCCCTCGGCGGTCTCGAAATCAATGGCCACGGAACGCTTGCCGCGATTGGTGGCGTGGAAATAGGCTGCGCCCAGCTCGGCCCCGTCGGCGCCCTTAAGGAAGGGCGGGCCCCAGGTGCGGGTGTCGTCGCCGGCGCCCGGGCGCTCCACCTTGATCACTTCCGCGCCGAGATCGGCCAGCATCTGGCCGCACCAGGGGCCGGCAAGGATGCGCGCGAGTTCGAGGACGCGAAGACCAGCAAGGGGGGCGGGCTTTTCGGCGGACATGTCAACTCTTCCAACTCGGAAATAAGGGCCCCTCTCCCGCGGGGGAGAGGGGAAAGGCGGGGCGGAATCTCGCCCTAACCTCTCCCGCGAGGGGAGAGGGCACAAGGGCGCTCGGGAGAGCGCCGATCAGAAGAACGCCTGAAGGCCGGTGATGGCGCGGCCGATGATGAGGGCGTGGATGTCGTGGGTGCCCTCATAGGTGTTCACGGTCTCGAGGTTGGCCGCGTGACGGATCACGTGGAACTCGGCCGAGATGCCGTTGCCGCCGTGCATGTCGCGCGCCACGCGGGCGATGTCGAGGGCCTTGCCGCAATTGTTGCGCTTCAGGAAGGAGATGGTCTCCACCGGCAGCGTGCCCGCGTCCATCATGTGGCCGGCGCGCAGAGCGAGCTGCAGGCCCAGGGCGATTTCGGTCGCCATGTCGGCCAGCTTCTTCTGCACCAGCTGGGTGTTGGCCAGCGGGCGGCCGAACTGCTTGCGGTCCAGCGTGTACTGGCGGGCCTGGGCGAAGCAGGCTTCCGCCGCGCCGATGGCGCCCCAGCCGATGCCGTAGCGGGCGCGGTTCAGGCAGCCGAAGGGGCCGGCGAGGCCGGACACGTTGGGCAGCAGGTTCTCTTCCGGGATCTCCACGTCGTCGAGCACGATCTCGCCGGTGATGGAGGCGCGCAGCGAGAGCTTGCCTTCGATCTTCGGGGTGGTGAAGCCCTTGGTGCCGCGCTCCACGACGAAGCCCTTGATGGCGCCGTCATGGGCCGCCGACTTCGCCCACACCACCGCGAGGTCGGCGATGGGGGAGTTGGTGATCCACATCTTGGCGCCCTTGAGGCGATAGCCGCCGTCGATTTTCTCGGCGCGGGTGCGCATGCCGGCCGGGTCGGAGCCGGCGTCGGGCTCGGTGAGGCCGAAGCAGCCCACCCACTCGCCGGTGGCGAGCTTGGGCAGATACTTCTTCTTCTGCTCCTCGGTGCCGTAAGCGTTGATGGGGTGCATGACGAGGGACGACTGCACGCTCATGGCCGAGCGATAGCCGGAATCCACCCGCTCCACCTCACGGGCGGCGAGGCCGTAGGACACGTAGTTGAGGCCGGCTCCGCCGTATTCCGGGGAGATGGTGCAGCCGAGCAGGCCGAGCTCGCCCATCTCATTCATGATCTCGCGGTCGAAGCGCTCGTCGAGATAGGCGGAGGTCACGCGCGGCAGCAGCTTTTCCTGCGCATAGTCACGCGCGGTGTCGCGCACCAGCCGCTCTTCCTCGTTGAGCTGGCTCTCGAAATCGAACGGATCGGCCCAGTCGAACTTCGGCTTGGCGGAAGATGCGGCCATGGACGTGTCTCCTCGGTATGGTTGGTCGCCGTGATTTACTTTCCGACCAGTCGGTATATAATTCGAAGGGTGCGGTCAAGGGCCTTGTGCGCCGCGCCGCACCGGGTGGGTTTCGCCTGCGCCCTGCGAACGTTAAGAGCGGGGTAGCCCGAGGCTGCCGATGGCCGCGCGGCAGGAACAAGACGCGCATCGAGGCGTGCCGGGGAGGATGGGTTGAGCGAGAAGGAGCTAAAGCCGGCGCGGGTCCGGCGCGGCAAGGCGTCGAGCCTCGCGCCCCCGGTGGAGATGGCTGGCAATGTCGGAACCAGGCCTCCTGCCCCGAGCCGCAAGGCGCGGGCGACGAAAGCGGGCGGCGAACGGGCGGCGTCGCCGTCTGGTCCTCCCGCTGTCGCGGGTGCGCCCAAGGTTGCCAGCACGCCGAAGGTTGCCAGCGCGCCCCGCGGGGCAGCTGCCTCGAAGGCCACGGCGCCGCGGCCGCTGGGGCGTCCGCCCTTGCTCGATGATCCGCGCGCGGAAATCCTGCAGCAGGCGGCGCGGCTGTTTGCCGAGAAAGGCTTTTCCTCCGGCTCCCTGGCGGAGCTTGCCCGCGCCATGAATTATTCCAAAGGCGCCATCTACAATTACTTCTCCTCCAAGCAGGAGATTTATGACGCCATCATCATTTTCACTCTGACCGGCCTGTATGAGGCCTCGGCCATCGCGGTGAACCGGCAGGATCCGCCGGTGGACCAATTGCGCCAATACATGGTGGCGCATGCCCGCTTCCTGGCGGACAATTATGATTGCTTCGTCACCATGCTGGTGGGCTTCTCCGGCATGGCGAACAGTGAGCTGAAGGATGATGCGCTGGCCCTGCGCGACGCCCATGAGGGGCTGCTGCGCGAGATCATCGCCGATGGCGTGGCGGACGGTTCGTTCCGCGCCGTGGGCGAGGCGATGAGCGGCCGTGCCGTGCTGTCGCTGCTGAGCTGGATGGTGCGCTGGTTCCGCCCGGGCCGGGGCAAGTCGGCCGAGGAAGTGGCACTGGAATATCACGATCTTCTGGTGCGCGGCCTGCTGCCGGGCTAAGGCGCGCCATCGTGCCGGGCGCCCGCTGATGCGCTGGCCGGCAAGGCTAGCGGCGCCAGGGAAGGCCGGCGGCAGCTGGGAAGGGGCAGGCGGCGCCTGGAAGCGCCGCCAGCTTTGCTGTCAGTTGGGGTTCGGAACCACCTCATACACGACGCTGCCGCCCTGGAACTGCGGCAGGTACCAGTTCGGCCCGCAGCTCTGATAGGCGATGCCGTTGACGATCACCTGCGAGCAGGTGGACGGCAGCGAATAGACGTAGGAGCCGATGGCCGCGGCCGTGATGGCCGCGCCCACCGCAGCGCCAGCGGCCGCCGCGCCCCAATTGTTCGGATAATAGGGGCCGGGCCAATAGCCGGGATGATAGGGCGGATAAGGCCCGGGCCCCGGAGGCGGCGGAGGAGGCATGGGATGGGGCCCCGGCCCGGGAGGCGGCGGCAAGGGGTGCGGCCCCGGCGGCAGCGGGTGAGGACCAGGCCCAGGCGGGAGCGGGTGCGGCCCCGGAGGCAGTGGCCCCGGTCCCGGCGGAGGCGGCACCGGATGGGGACCGGGCATGGGATGGGGTCCGGGCGGCGGCACGAAGGCGTGGCCGGGCGGGATCGGCCGGTTGAAGGCGGGATTCGCGTTGAAGCTGGGCGCGGCATTGAAGTGGGGCGCGCCCATGGAGATGCCGCCGTGGCCGAAGCCTCCGCCGCCGCCATGGAAGCCGGCGGCCAAAGCGGTGGACGCCGGCTGCGAAACGAGGGCGGCCAAAGCGAGGGCGGCGCCGGCGCGCCGCAGCGCGCGGGTGCGAAGCGCGCGTGGCTTCGACATCGCAGGTTTCATCACTTGCCTCCCTTGGGCGCGTCGGCGGGGGCGGCGCCGGCTGGCGTGTCGCCATTCGCCTTACCGAACGGAATGCGGGCCATGCCGTCGGCCGGGGCGAAGGTGAAGATGCTGTCCGGAATGGTGGCGGCCGGCACCCAGGCCAGGGTAGCGGAGAAACGCGGGCTGCCGGCGACGCGACGATCCACCAGGGCGATTTTCAGCGGCAGCGGCACATCACCCTGCTGAACCCAGATTTCCAGGTCCATGTCCTTGCCGATGAGGGCGTAATGCTCGGTGGCGGTGCCGTCGATCTTGGCGGTGCCCACGTAGAAGCCGCGATCAAACTCTTTGAGCGGGGTCTGCGGCGTGCCCCACGCGAACAGGTCGGCGAGCGGCACCTCGATGTTCAAGGTGTCGGCGGCGGCGGCGAGCGTCTCGCCGATGCTGCCCTTGCCCGCGGTCTGGGCGAAGTAGCCGTGGAGCGGGGCGACGACGGTGAAGGTCTTGCCGTCGAAGAAATATTGGCGGGAGACGGTGTCCGTCTCGCTGTCGATGCGCACCCGGTCGGGCCGCTTCACCCAGTAATGGACGAGGCCGCCGATCTCCACCTGGTGTCCGTCCTTCAGCGCCACCTCGATGGTGGTCCGGGCGGTCAGCTCGAAGCTGTTCAGGCCGGCGAGATACTTGCCCATGGCGGAGAGGGCGGCGGTGGCTGCGGGGTCGATGGTGGTCGCGGCGCGATCTTCCATCTGCTCGGGCGGCGCCGCGAGGGCAAGCGGAACGCCGGTGCCCGTGACCAGCCCCGCGACGGCAAGCGCCGCCATGGATCTGATCAGGCCTTTGGGATGCAGCATGAGCATGCCTTTCCTGCTGGGGTGGGATGCCGGAAGGGCGCCAATGCCCCCGTGATCCGGCGTGTTGTGACAAGGTCGCGGTGGCGGCGGGCGATGCGCGGTTCGTTCGATCAGCATGGCTCGCCCCCTCGAACATCGGGCAAAAAGGCGCGGCGGCCCCGGGGGGCCGGTGCGCCTCGCGCGCGGGCGCCGATTCGCCCTTGCATCGACTTGCCCTAACGCTAGAGCAAATCAGCCCCATAGCGAAAGCGGCCGGGGCTGCGACCTGCGGTGGAAGCCGGCACTGGCCAGGCCGCGGGCCGTTGGCCTGGCGGCGCCGGGCGTGCGGCGCCAGGCCGCATTCGGGCACCGATTAGCCGATGTCGAAGGCGACCCCCTGAGCCAGCGGCAGCGTGTGGCCGTAATTGATGGTGTTGGTGGCGCGGCGCATATAGGCCTTCCAGGCGTCGGAGCCCGCCTCGCGCCCGCCGCCAGTGTCCTTCTCGCCGCCGAAGGCCCCGCCGATCTCGGCGCCCGAGGGGCCGATATTCACATTGGCAATGCCGCAATCGGAGCCCGACGCTGAAAGGAAGCGCTCCGCCTCCCGCAGGTCGGTGGTGAAGATGGACGAGGCAAGGCCGGCCCCCACCGCATTGTTCAGGGCGATGGCGGCGTCAAGGTCGCGATAGCGCAGCACATAGAGGACGGGGGCGAAGGTTTCGGCGGCCACCGTGTCGGTCTGCTCCGGCATCTCCACCAAAGCGGGGCGCGCGTAGAAGGCGCCGGGCAGGGCCTCGCCACCCACCCGCTCGCCCCCCGCGACGATGCGGCCGCCCGACGCCTGCGCGGCCTCCAGGGCCACCTGCATGGCCTCGAACGCGGCCTCGTCGATGAGCGGGCCGACGAGGGTGCCCGCCGCCAGGGGATCGCCCACGTTCACCGATGCATAGGCGCGGCCGAGGCGCTCCAGCAGGGTGTCGTGAATGTCCTCGTGCACGATGAGGCGGCGCAGGGTCGTGCAGCGCTGGCCGGCCGTGCCCATGGCGGCGAAGGCCACGGCCCGCACCGTCAGCTCGATATCCGCGGAGGGGCAGACGATGGCGGCATTGTTGCCGCCAAGCTCCAGGATGGCCCGCGCGAAACGCTGGGCGAGCCGCGGCGCCACCGCCCGGCCCATGGCCGTGGAGCCGGTGGCGGAGACCAGCGGTACGCGCGGATCGTCCACCAGCGCCTCGCCCACCTCGGGCCCGCCGATGAGCACGCTCAGCAGCCCTTCCGGCGCACCGCCGAAGCGGGCGGTGGCGCGGGCGAACACGGCTTCCACCGCCAGGGCGGTCAGGGGGGTCTTCTCCGAGGGCTTCCACACCACCGGGTCGCCGCACACCAGCGCCAGGGCCGCATTCCATGCCCACACGGCCACCGGGAAATTGAAGGCGGAGATGACTCCCACCGGCCCCAGCGGATGCCAGGTCTCCATCATGCGGTGGTCGGCGCGCTCGCTGGCGATGGTGAGGCCGTGGAGCTGGCGCGAAAGGCCGGTGGCGAAATCGCAGATGTCGATCATCTCCTGGACTTCGCCGGCCCCCTCCGAGGGGATCTTGCCCGCTTCCAGGGTGACGAGGCGGGCCAGGTCGCCCTTGGCGGCGCGCAGCTCCTCGCCGAACAGGCGCACCAGCTCGCCCCGGCGCGGCGGCGGAAGAGCGCGCCAGGCGCGAAAGGCCACGCCTGCCTGCGCCAGGGCGGCTTCGACCTGGTCCGGCCCGGCCTCGGGAACATGGGAGAGGATCTCGCCGGTCAGCGGGGTGCGCGCGGCGCGCGGGCCGGCGAGGCGGGTGGCCGGAACGCCGAGGCGCGCGAGGATCTCCCGCGCCGCATCGGGAAACGTGTTCATGGGAGGAAGGTTCGCCGCCGTCACCGCCCGTCTCCTCGTGTCCTTGGTGGGGCGGCGCGTGGTCCGCCCGTCCGCTCGCGGATCCCTCCCATAACGCCGGAGCGGCGCCGAGGGAATGGCGCTCGCGCATGGGGAGGGAACCAGCCGGCCGCCGCGTCGTTTCCAAAGAGGCGAGGGTGCTCCGGTCCGGGCCCCCGGGGACGAGGCCAAGGGGGCCTGAGGCAGGAGAGCCTGATGCAACAGAGGCTGAGGTCAAGGGAGCCCGGATGCGCCCGAGCAGCCATAGGGAGGACGACATGAGCGATGCCGCGAATACCACCGGAACCACTTCCCCGGCCGCATCGGAGAGCGGGCGGGCTGCGCTTTCGGAATTCGAGCGGGACCAGATCCGTCGGCGCGCGCGCGCCATCTGGCGCGAGGAAGGATGTCCCGCCGGACGGGATCGCGAGCACTGGGCCCTGGCCGAACTGCAGGTGCTGAAAAACGGCTTGCGGCCCTGACGCCTCCGCGCCACTCCGTCACCGGATGGGAGGAGTGACAGGGCAGGGGGCAGCTACCCGCTGGCGTGGCCTGGGCGCATTTTCCCGCTTCTTGGGGCCGGGAAAATGGGCAGTGGAAATGCGTCCGCTCCTCGCATGAACGTGTGCGAGGAGCGAGAGCGTGTGTGTGCGGCACGGGAAAGCGACGGGGGCGCCTGATCGCCCCTCGCTCATCCCCCGCAGGGGTCTCGCGACGTGCGAGGGAACCCGAGGGCGGCGCGGTTCCCCGTTCGCCGGCCTCCGCATTGTGCGGCTTGAATGCCGTGCCTCATCCGCGCGGCCGTTGCCGGATCCTTCGTTTCCTGATCCGTCATTCCAGGCGGTTCACTCCAGGCGCTTCCAGGCTTGTATTCGACCCATCGCGCGCATGAGCGAGTGGCTTGACGCCCATGGGCATGTATAAGATGAGTGAGGGAAGCATCGGCGGAGAAACAACATTTCGGTGGCGCGCCGAGAGTCTGCAATTTTCTCGATAAGATCGAGGTTCGGCTCTTGTTTTTATTTATTCTAATTTCAATCAATAGCCGCTTCCAGAGCTTCCACTCTCATTTTTCGTTGCGGCATGTGTGCCCCGTGGCCCGCTGGCCGGGTGCCGTGACGGCGGCTGGACGGTGGAGCCCGGCGCTCGCGCTTGCGCGCCGGTCCTTGGGCCTTCTCATGCGACCGAGGCTCTTCCGCCCGGCCGCCTGTCTCCTGGCCCCGGTCCTTTTGGCCCCCCTCCTTTGGGCCATCGTCCTTCTGGCAGCGCTCGCGGCGTTGCCGGCGGCGGCGAACCCGGTGGTGGTAAAGCATGCACGCGGAGAGACGGTGCTGGCCCAGCGCCCCACCCGCGTGGTGGTGTTCGACGCGCCCTCCCTCGACACGCTGGACGCCATGGGCGTGGCGGTGGTGGGCGTGCCAGATGCGGTTCTGCCCGGGCCGCTGAAGGCCTATGGCGACGGCCGCCATGTGAAAGTCGGCACCCTGTTCGAGCCCGATTATGAGGCGGTTGCGGCGCTGGCGCCGGATCTCATCATCGTCGGCGGCCGCTCGGCGCCGAAATATGCGGAGCTGGCGGCCCTTGCCCCCACCATCGACCTCACTGTCGATCCGCGGAATTTCATCGCCGGGGCGCGGGCCAATGTGGAGACGCTGGGCCGCGTGTTCGGCAAGCAGGGCGAGGCCGCCGCGCTCAATGGCAGGATCGAGGCGGCCCTCGCGCGGGTGAAGACGGTGGCGCCGCAGGCGGGCCGCGTGCTCATGATCATGGTCAATGGCGGCAAGCTCTCGGCCTATGGCGCCGGCTCCCGCTTCGGCTGGCTCTATGGCGATCTCGGCCTGACGCCGGTGGCCACCGGCCAGGCGGGGGACACCCACGGCGACGTCATTTCCTTCGAATACATCCTGAAGACCAATCCGGACTGGCTGCTGGTGCTGGACCGCGACGCGGCCGTGGGCCGTGCCTCCGGGGCGGCCCAGGTGGTGCTCGACAACGACATCATCGCCGCAACCGCCGCCGCCAAGGCCGACCGTATCGTCTATCTCGACGCGCCTCGCTGGTATCTGACGGCGGGCGGCGGCCGGGCCGTGGCGGAGACGCTGGAATCCCTCGCTTCGGCGCTCGATGGCACCCGCGCGGATGGGGCGCCGCCGGAAGCTGGCGTGGCCCGATGAGCGCCGTTCAGGCGGGGGCGGCCGGCCGGTGGCCGGTGGCTCCGGGGGCGTTCGCGGCCGCGTTCATGCTGCTCATGGTGCTGGCGGCGGCGAGCCTTTTCATCGGCGTTGGCGACATGAGCCTTTCCGCCCTGTGGTCGGGCGGGGAGAGCCAGGCGCTGCTGGTGCTGTTGGCGAGCCGGGTGCCGCGCACTCTGGCCCTGATCTTCGCCGGCCTCTCCATGGGGGTGGCTGCGGTGATTATGCAGATGCTGTTCCGCAACCGCTTCGTGGAGCCCACCACCGCCGGCACCGCCGAGGCGGCGCGCCTGGGCCTGGTGGTGGTGATGGTGGCGGCGCCTGATCTTCCGATGCTGGCCAAGATGCTGGTGGCGGGCCTGTTCGCCCTCGCCGGCACCTTCCTGTTCCTGCGCATCGTCGATCGGCTGAGCCTCAAGACCACGCTCATCGTCCCGCTGGTGGGGCTGATCCTGGGCGGAGTGATCGATTCCGTCTCCACCTTCCTGGCCTATCGCTTCGATCTGCTGCAGGCGCTCGCCGCCTGGACCACGGGGGATTTTTCCGGCGTGCTGCGGGGGCGCTATGAGCTCTTGTGGATCAGCGTGCCCCTTGCCGTGCTCGCTTATGTGGCGGCGGACCGGTTCACGGTGGCGGGGCTGGGCGATGCCTTCGCCACCAATCTGGGGTTGGATTATCGCAAGGTAGTGGCGCTCGGCCTCGTCATCGTCTCGCTGGTGACGGCTGCCTGCGTGGTCACGGCGGGCACGGTGCCCTTTCTGGGCCTCATCGTCGCGAACGTGGTGGCGCTGGTGATGGGCGACAATCTGCGCCGCACCTTGCCCTGGGTGGCGCTGTGCGGCGCCGCCTTCCTTTTGGCCTGCGACATCATCGGCCGGCTCATCCGCTTTCCCTATGAGATCCCGGTGGGAACCGTGGCCGGTGTCGTGGGCAGCGCGGTGTTTCTCTATCTCCTGCTCGGGCGGCGCTATCGCCTTGGCTAGCCTCTTCTCCCAAAGGCCGGCGCGGACGCTGCTGCTGCTCGCCGCCCTCGCCTTGCTCGCCATGGCGGCCTTCCTCACCGTGGGGGCGCGGGGCAATTGGAGCTTCGTGCTCACCTTTCGCGGCACCAAGCTCGCCGGGCTGATGGCGGTGGCGACGGCCGTGGCGGTCTCCACCGTGGTGTTTCAGACGCTCACGCAGAACCGCATCCTCACCCCGGCGGTGATGGGCTTCGATGCGCTGTTCGTGGTGTTCAAGACCCTTGCCGTGTTCGCCTTCGGCGCCCAGGCGGTGCTGATGCTGGATCCGCGCCTGCGCTTTCTGGGCGAGGCCTTGGTAATGGTGGCGGCGGCGCTCCTGCTGTTCCGCCTGCTGTTCGCCGACGGGCGCAACAGCCTGCATCTGCTGCTGCTCACGGGCGTGGTGTTTGGCGTGCTGTGCCGCAGCCTCGCGGCCCTGCTCCAGCGGGTGCTGGATCCCAATGCCTTCGCCGTGCTCCAGGGGCTGCTGTTCGCCCAGTTCAATGCGGTGGACACCACGCTGTTGCCCCTCGCCGGGGTGGTGATCGTGCTGGGCAGCGCGCTCGCCCTTTGGCTGGCGCCGGTGCTGGACGTGCTGTCCCTGGGCCGCGAGGCGGCCATCAATCTGGGGGTGGATTATCGCCGGGTGGTGGCGCTGCTGATGGCGCTGGTGGCGGTGTTGGTTTCCGTGTCCACGGCGCTGGTGGGGCCGGTGCTGTTCTTCGGCCTGCTGGTGGCGAACCTTGCTTATCACCTCACGGGCACGGATCGTCACCGCTACACCCTGCCGGCGGCGGTGCTGGTGGCCGTCATCTGCCTAGTGGGCGGACAGATGGTGCTGGAGCGGCTGTTGAACCTGGGCACCACCCTGAGCGTGGTCATCGAGTTCGTGGGCGGGCTCGTCTTCATCCTGCTGCTGTTGCGGAGGGACCGGTCGTGATTGAAATCCGCAATCTCGCCAAGGCCTATGGCGCTGCCCGGGTGCTGGATGGCGTGTCCTTCGACCTGCCGCCCGGCGGGCTCACCGCGCTCATCGGGCCGAACGGGGCGGGCAAGTCCACGCTCCTGTCCATCGTCGCGCGGCTGATGCCGGCGAGCGGCGGCCATGTCACCCTTGACGGTCAGGATGTCACCGCCGTGCCGGGTCCCGTGCTGGCGCGGCGGCTCGCCATCCTGCGGCAGGCCAATGCGGTGACGCCGCGCCTCACGGTGGCGGAACTGGTGGCGTTCGGCCGCTTCCCCTATTCGCGCGGACGCCTGACGGGCGAGGACCGAGACATGGTCGCGCGCGCCATCGGCTATGTGGACCTCGATGCGCTGAAGGACCGTTTCTTGGATGAGCTGTCCGGCGGCCAGCGCCAGCGCGCCTTCATCGCCATGGTGCTGGCGCAGGACCCGGACTATCTGCTGCTCGACGAGCCCCTGAACAATCTCGACATGAAGCATGCCGCCGCCACCATGCGCCTGCTGCGCCGGGCGGCGGACGAGCTGGGCAAGACGGTGGTGGTGGTGCTCCACGACATCAATTTCGCTTCCTGCCATGCCGACCGCGTGGTGGCCATGCGCGACGGCCGCCTTGCGTTCCAGGGCCCGCCCGCCGAGCTGATGCGCTCTGATGTGCTGCGCGCCATCTACGACATGGACATCACGGTGATGGACGTGGCGGGCGACAAAGTGGGCCTGTTCTATCGCTGACGGGAGGGCCACCGACTGGCGGCCGACCCGACCGCTCAGCGCCCGGCCGCTTCTCCCTCTCCCGCCTGCGGGGGAGGGGACCAGCGGGCTGGGCACGAACACGGAGCAGCAAGGCGAACGGGGGGCTGCGAAGGGCGATGGCGCGTTCAATGCCTGTCGTCTGCATCGCCGGAACACGCCGGCCCCTCCCTCTCCGGCAAGCGGGAGCGGGAATGCGCCATTCGTGAACTGCCCGCGTCGAATGACGATCGGGTTCTGCGTCTCGCGGGAGCGCGCTGTGACCCGAAAACGGGCCACCCGCTCGGCTTGAAAGCACACCTCCGCGCATTATGGTGCGTTTCGCCGCAGGCAGAGAACGGGAGCGGGCATGGATCGGGTGGATTGCATCGTCGTGGGCGCGGGCGTGGTGGGGCTCGCGGTGGCGCGGGCGCTGGCGCAGGCAGGGCACGACGTGATCGTGCTGGAAGCGGAAGGCGCCATCGGCACCGTCACCAGCGCCCGCAATTCCGAGGTCATCCATGCCGGTATCTATTACGCCCCCGGCAGTCTCAAGGCGCGCTTGTGCGTGGCCGGGCGCCGCGCGCTCTATGGCTATTGCGCCGACCATGGGGTGGGGGTGTCGCGCATCGGCAAGCTCATCGTCGCCGGCAGTGCGGACGAGGTGGGCTATCTGGAGAAATTGAAGGCCACCGGCGAGGCCAACGGGGTGGAAGAGCTGCGCCTGCTCGATGCCGCCGAGGTGAAGGCCCTGGAGCCGGCCTTGTCCGTGCACGCGGCTCTGTTCTCGCCCGTCACCGGTATCGTGGATTCCCATGGCCTGATGCTGGCGCTGCAAGGGGACCTGGAGGCAGCGGGCGGCATGGTGGCGCTCGCCGCGCCCTTCGTGCGGGCTGAGGTGGGCAATGACGGTTTCGTGGTGGAGGCGGGCGGCGAAGCCC
Source organism: Xanthobacter sp. NM-59 (assembly GCF_021401125.1). Lineage (GTDB taxonomy): Bacteria > Pseudomonadota > Alphaproteobacteria > Rhizobiales > Xanthobacteraceae > Xanthobacter. Next base: position 191,340 of record NZ_JACBFQ010000002.1, on the reverse strand, counting down.
CGCTGACCCTCGGCTGCCGGGTCCTGGTGAATTGCGCGGGGCTCGACGCCACCACTGTGGCCGGGCGCATTGAGGGGCTGGAGGCACGCTTCGTGCCCCGGCCGAAATATGCCAAGGGCAATTACTTCACCTGCGCCCGCAAGGTGCCGTTTCGCCACCTCATCTATCCGGTGCCGGAACCGGGCGGCCTTGGCACCCACCTCACCCTCGATCTGGGCGGGCAGGGGCGGTTCGGGCCCGATGTGGAATGGGTGGAGACGCGCGATTACGCGGTGGACCCGGCGCGCCGCGCACCCTTCCTCGCCTCCATCCGCCGCTATTGGCCGGACGTGACGGAGGACGACCTCATTCCCGGCTATTCCGGCATCCGCCCCAAGCTGGACTGGCCGGACGGCGCGACGCCGGATTTCGTGTTGCAGGGCGAGCAGGTCCACGGCGTGCCGGGGCTGGTGAACCTGTTCGGCATCGAGTCCCCCGGCCTCACCAGCGCCCTGGCGCTGGGCGACGAGGTGGAAAAGATGCTGGCCGGCACCGCGCCCCGCTGAAGTCGCTTCAGGTGGACGGGCTCCCGCCGTGGGAGCCCGATCCTTCACACCATCGGCCCCGGTCTTTGACCGCCGCCGCACGGGTGTGACCCGAGGCCCATGAGCAGCGCTCACGGGCAGTGGGGATCAGCCCTCGGCGCCTTCCATGGGGGTGGCCGCCATGGGGTTGGGCCGCGGCCGCAGGATGCGGCGCAGGGTGTTGGTGTCGGTATGGTTGAAGGCCGGCTCCTGGCCCCGGATCGCCAGATCGACGCGGGTCACATAGGTCCAGCTGCCATCGTCGTTGAAGGTAATGTCGATGCGATAGAAGTCGGTGCGGAAGGCGTCTTCGAGAAAGGTGGTGGAGCTGATGCCAAAGCGGGTGTCACCCCGCCGCGCTTCCACCGAAATGGTCTTGTCGGCCGCCCCGGCCGTGCCGCCGGCAAGCACCACCTGGCCGCGCGGGATGGCGATGGTCTGCATGATGAGGCCGGTGGCCGGCTCCCACAGCCAATAGCCGATCTGGTCGTGGAACGTGCCGGATTCCCCCGGCGCGGTGATGTGGACGTGATAGCGCAGGCCATAGAGCAACTGGGGGCCGTTGGTCTGCGGGTCGATGGGCTCCATCTTTACGACTTCGCTGAAGGCGCGGCGCTCCGGGCCATCGGCCTTGGGGTTCACGTCCATCCCCGTGTCCGACTGCCACACGCCGGCAAGACGGCGCAGGGGGCCGAGATTGGCAAGTGTATCCGGCGAAAAATCCTCGGGCTCAGTATAGATGTCTTCGATGATGTTCGACATGGAGCAACATCCTTAAGTGAAATGACCCCGCCGGGATAACCGAACGTCTGCACGGTCTCGGCTTTCCTGCAACGCTTCAGCTTGTTTAAGCCGAGCAGGGGCGGGGCCACAAGGATGTGCGCGGTGATATGGGACCTTTCAGCGCTCGGGAAATAGTCGATACACGTTTTAAGTGTGTGATGGGCGCGGTGCCGGTCCGTGCCGACGGGCCGGCCGCGCTTTCGTTCCGCTCAGTGCGCTCTCAGCGCAGGGCCGGTGGCCAATCGAGGCCGGTGCGCTGGGCTTTCTGCGGTGGGTCGATGGCGGCATCCATCTGCGCTTCGGAAAGGCCGAGCGCGCCCAGCACCGCGCGGCTCTGGTCGGACTGGTCGAGGGGGCGGGCGATGGCGGGGGTGCGGGAGAGGCGCGGCACCGCCGGCACCTCATGGGGGCCGGAGGTCGGATGGCGTGCGGCGATGTGGGGCTCGTCCCACACTTCGTGGGGTTCCAGAACCGGCGCCACACAGGCATCGGTGCCCGCGAACAGGGCCGCCCATTCATCGCGCGGGCGGGTGAGGAAGGTCTCGGTCAACGTGCGCTCGATGGTGGGCCAGTTGGCCGCCGCCATGTGGTCCGGCACCGCGCCGAGATCGAGGACGCGCCAGAGATTTTCAAAGAAGCCGCGTTCCAGCGCGCCTACCGCCAGATAGCGCCCGTCGGCGCAGGCATAGGTGCGGTAGAAAGGCTTATCGCCCGCCAGCAGCCCTTCGCCCCGCGCCGGCCAATGGGGCGTGTGCCACAAGGGCAGGTGCATGGCCATGAGCGAAAGCGAGCCGTCCACCATGGCCGCGTCGATCTCTTGGCCCCGGCCTGAGCCGCGCGCCTCGATCACCGCCGCCAGGATGCCGAGCGCTGCCACGAGGCTTCCGCCCGCGAAATCGGCCACCAGATTGAGCGGCGGCACCGGCGGCGCACCTTTGGGCCCAAGGCCGCCCAGCACGCCGGATAGCGCAAGATAAGTGAGATCGTGCCCTGCCTCCTGGGCGCGCGGGCCGTCCTGGCCGAAGCCGGTGAGAGAGCAATAGACCAGCTTCGGATTGAGCGCGGACAGCTCCTCATAGCCCGCGCCCAGGCGGGCGGCGACGCCGGGGCGGAAGCCTTCCACCAGCACGTCGGCGGTCTTCACCAGGGCATGCAGCGCGTCGCGGCCCGCCGGGGCTTTCAGATCCAGAGAAATGAAGCGCTTCCCGCGTGACAGTTCGGGAATGGCGACGCCCGCGCGCCCGCCGCCCACCACGATGACTTCGGCGCCGAGATCGGCCAGCAGCATGGTGCAATAGGGCCCCGGCGCGAGGCGCGAGAGATCGACGACGCGCAGGCCGGCGAGGGGGCCTTTTGGGCTGGTGTGCGATGCTGGGCTGGCGGCTTCGGTCATCTGGCGTTTCCTCGGGCGGGCCTTGGCGGCCGCTGTGTTGATTTGGAGGTCGAAGGGCGGCTCAGGCCGCGCATTTTCTGCCGTGCGCTTGAGGCCGAGAGCGCTTGAGACCGCATGCTTGGGGCGGCGCACTCTGCCTCTCCCGCTTGCGAGGGAGGGGGGCGCGCGGCGGAGAGGTGGCCGGCGCGGGAGGGGGGAAGAATTGAGCCTCTCCCCCTCCCATCCTCCCCCGCAGGCGGGAGAGGGCATTTATGGCGGGAGCCGCGCCTCAGAGGCTGCGGGCGATGACGATGCGCTGCACGTCGCTGGTGCCCTCATAGATCTGGCACACGCGCACATCCCGATAGATCCGCTCCACCGGGAAGTCCGCCAGATAGCCATAGCCGCCATGGATCTGGATGGCGGCCGAGCACACCTGCTCCGCCGTTTCCGAGGCGAAAAGCTTGGCCATGGATGCTTCCGTGAGACAGGGCCGGCCCGCCTCGCGCAGGGCCGCGGCGTGGAGCACCATCTGGTGCGCCACTTCGATGCGCGTCGCCATGTCGGCGAGGCGGAAGGCGATGGCTTGATGTTCGAAGATGGGCTTGCCGAAGGTGACGCGCTCCTTGGCATAGGCGCGGGCGGCCTCGAACGCAGCGCGGGCCATGCCCACCGACTGGGCTGCGATGCCGATGCGCCCGCCCTCCAGGTTCGCGAGCGCGATTTTCAGCCCCTCGCCCTCAGCGCCCAGGCGCAGCTCGGCGGGAATGCGCATGTCGTTGAAGGCGAGGGCGCAGGTGTCGGAGGCATGCTGGCCCAGCTTGTCCTCCACCCGTACCACCTCATAGCCGGGGGTGTCGGTGGGCACGATGAAGGCGGAAATGCCCTTCTTGCCTGCATCCGGATCGGTGACGGCGAACACGATCACCACATCCCCGCTCTTGCCGGAGGTGATGAACTGCTTGGCGCCGTTGAGCACATAAGAGTCGCCCTCGCGCCGGGCGCGGGTGCGGATGGCGGCGGCGTCCGAGCCGGTATGCGGCTCGGTGAGGGCGAAGCCGCCGATCCATTCGCCGCTCGCGAGCTTAGGCAGAAAGCGCTGCTTCTGCTCCTGCGATCCGAATTTCACGATGGGCCCGCAGCCCACGGAGGAATGCACGGAGACGATGGTGGAGCAGGCGCCGTCCGCCGCCGCGATCTCCTCCAGTGCCAGCGCATAGGAGACGAGATCGGTGGCCGAGCCCCCGTGCTCCTCCGGCACCAGCATGCCGAGGAAGCCGAGCGTCCCCATCTCGGTGAGCTCGGCGCGGGGAAAGGCATGCGCGCGATCACGCGCGGCGGCGGTGGGGGCGAGCCGCTCCTGCGCGAAGGCGCGGACGGCATCGCGAATATCAGTCTGGGTCTCGGTGAGGATCATGAGTGGGGTCCTCGGGCCTGTGGGGTTCGGTTGTCGCAGGTGTTGGCGTCGTTGGTCGGCGGCCTGGGCGGCCGGTGACCTCGGCGGTTGGGCACCTTGGCGGTTGGGTACCTGGGCGGTTGGGCACCTGGGCGGTCGGTCGCCAGGGCGGTTGGTCGTTTGCGGCGATCTGCGGTTTGGGCGCGAGCGCGGGGCGCGGCTCCTCTCCCTCTCCCTCTCCCTTTTGCGGGCGAGGCGGCGGAAGGCGGATGCGGGGGAGCAGCCTTCAGAGGGTGTCCCCGGCGGCTGCGCCCCGTTCCCCCGCTGACCCTCCCCCGCGAGCGGGAGGGGGCTTGCAGGCCCGTGGCCGGCGGGGCACATGGCCGCGTGCCTGCCGCATGGGCGCGCGTCCATTGCCTGAACCCGCGACAGGTCCGGCGGAGGATCACGCGGTGAGGTGGCGCCGCAGGTCTTCCCGCCGCGCTCGTGCCCCTCAGTTCAGCCGCTCGATGGCCACGGCGGTGGCCTCGCCGCCGCCGATGCACAGGGACGCGACACCGCGCTTGAGGCCGTATTTCTGCAGCGCCGCCAGAAGCGTCACCATCACCCGCGCGCCCGAGGCGCCGATGGGGTGGCCGAGTGCGCAGGCCCCGCCATGCACGTTCACCTTCTCCTCGGGCAAAGCGAGGTCCTTGATGGCCACCATGGGCACCACCGCGAACGCCTCGTTGATCTCGAACAGGTCCACATCCTTGAGCGCCCAGCCGGTCTTCTGCGCCAGCTTCTCCATGGCGCCCACCGGGGCGGTCGTGAACAGGTTCGGCGCCTGGGCATTGGTGGCGTGGCCGACAATGGCCGCGAGCGGCGTGAGCCCGCGCCGTTCCGCTTCCGACCGGCGCATGAGCACCAGCGCCGCCGCCCCGTCCGAGATGGAGGAGGAATTGGCCGCGGTCACGGTGCCCCCCTCGCGGAATGCGGCCTTCAGGGTGGGGATCTTGTCCAGCTTGGCCTTGGGCGGCTGCTCGTCGGTTTCCACCACGCGCTCGGCCTTGCCGGCCTTCACCGTCACCGGCGTGATCTCGGCGGCGAAGGAGCCGTCGGCCATGGCCTTCTGCGCCTTGGTGAGGGAGGCGATGGCAAAGGCGTCCTGCGCCTCGCGGGTGAACTGGTAGGCTTCCGCGCAATCCTCCGCGAAAGTGCCCATCAGGCGGCCCTTGTCATAGGCGTCCTCCAGGCCGTCCAGGAACATGTGGTCCAGCACCCGGCCGTGGCCCATGCGATAGCCGGCGCGGGCGCGGTCGAGCAGATAGGGGGCGTTGGTCATGCTCTCCATGCCGCCGGCCACCACCACGTCGGCGGAGCCGGCGGTGAGGAGATCGTGGGCGAACATGGCGGCCTTCATGCCCGAGCCGCACATCTTGTTGACGGTGGTGGCGCCGGCCGAGAGCGGCAGCCCGGCGCCGAGCCCGGCCTGGCGTGCGGGCGCCTGGCCCTGGCCGGCGGGCAGCACGCAGCCGAAGACGACCTCTTCCACCTGGTCGGCGGCCAGCCCCGCGCGCGCCAGCGCCGCACGGATGGCGGCGGCGCCGAGGGCGGAGGCGGTGACATCCTTGAAGTCACCCTGGAAGCCGCCCATGGGGGTGCGGGCGGCGCCGACGATGACGATGGGATCCGAAGCGGTCATGTGTTTCCTCCCTTTTATGTTCAGCGCGGCGGCATGCGCAGCGCGCCGTCGAGGCGGATGACCTCGCCGTTCAGCATGATGTTCTCGACGATATGCTTCACCAGCGCCGCATATTCCGGCGGGCGGCCGAGCCGGGAGGGGAAGGGCACGCTCTTGCCCAGGGCGTCCTGCACCTCCTGCGGCATGCCGGCCATCATGGGCGTCTCGAAAATGCCGGGGGCGATGGTGACCACCCGCACGCCGAACCGCGCCAGCTCCCGCGCCGCCGGCAGGGTGAGCGCGGCCACCCCGCCCTTGGAGGCGGCATAGGCGCACTGGCCGATCTGACCGTCATAGGCGGCGATGGAGGCGGTGTTGATGATGACGCCGCGCTCGCCATCCACTCCCGGCTCTTCCTTCGTGATGGCATCAGCCGCGAGGCGCAGCATGTTGAAGGTGCCGATGAGATTGATGGAGACCGCGCGGGCGAAGCTCTCCAGCCGGTGCGGGCCCTCGCGCCCCGCCACCTTCTCGCCCGGCGCCACGCCGGCGCAGTTGACGAGGCCGTGCACGGCGCCGAACGCCGACCTGGCCAGGGCCACGGCGGCGAGACCGTCCGCCTCGCTGGTCACGTCCGCCTTGAGGAAGCGGAAGCCATCGCCCAGCTCAGTGGCGACGCTGTCGCCCGCCGCGGCATTGATGTCGAGCCCCACCACCTTGGCGCCCTCGCCCACCAGCAGGCGGGAGACGGCGGCGCCAAGGCCGGAGCCTGCGCCAGTGACGAGAAACACGCGGTCCTTGATCTGCATGGACTTTCCCCCGATTTGTCGTTGGCGCTGCCCGCTCAGGCGGCGCTGTCCTTGATCTTGTTGGCTTCCTGGTTGCGCAGCATGAAGCGCTGAAGCTTGCCGCTGGGCGTCTTGGGCAGTTCGGTCCGGAACTCGATCTCGCGCGGATAGGCGTGAGCCGAGAGCCGGTGCTTCACATATTGCCGCAACTCCTCGGCCAGGGCGTCGGTGGGCTCCACCCCCTCGCGCAGGATCACGAAGGCCTTCACCAGCTCGGTGCGCTCCGGATCGGGCTTGCCGATGACCGCCGCCTCGATCACCGCGGGATGCTCGATGAGCGCGCTTTCCACGTCAAACGGCCCGATGCGGTAGCCGGACGAGGTGATGACGTCATCCGCCCGGCCGACGAAGCTGATGCGGCCATCGGGCTCCAGCTCCACCGTGTCGCCGGTGCGGTAATAGCCGCCGGCCATGGCGGGGGTTTCCTGCCGCCAGTAGCCGGTGAACCACAGCAGCGGGGAATGGGCCATGTCCACCGCCAGCACGCCGGGCACGTTGGGCGGCAGCTCCTCGCCCTTTTCATTCAGCACCGCCATGCGGTAGCCGGGCATGGCGAAGCCGGCGGAGCCGGGATGCACCTCGTGCTTCAGGCGGTGGTGGTTATTCACCACCATGCCCAGCTCAGTCTGGCCGTAATGGTCGTGGATGGGGGCATCGAGATGCTCCGCGAACCAGCGGATAACTTCCGGGTTCAGCGGCTCGCCGGCGCTGGAAACCACGCGCAGCTGGCCTTTCACCTTCTCCGCCATCTGCGGTCCGGCGGCGATCAGCAGCCGGTAGGCGGTGGGCGCGCCGGCCAGGTTGGTGATGCCGTGGCGCCGGATGACATCGTAGGTGCCGGCGGCGGTGAAGGGGCCGTCATAGAAGGTGGTGGCGTGGCCTAGCAGCAGCGGGCCCGTCACGGCATAATAGAGGCCATAGGCCCAGCCGGGGTCGGCGATGTTCCAGAACTTGTCCTCGGGGCGCAGGTCCACCGCATCGCGCATGTAGATGGTGAAGGCCATCAGCGCCTTCAGCGGCACCGGAACGCCCTTGGGCAGGCCGGTGGTGCCGGAGGTGGACATCATCAGGAACAGGTCCGAGCCCTTGCGCAGCACCGGCGCGAAATCGGGGCTCTGGCGGGCCAGCTCGGCATGGAAGTCGAGATCGTCCACCCGCGGCGCCGGTTCGCCGGGCCGGGTGACGAGGGCGGCTTTCGGCGCTTTCTCGATCTCGTCCAGCTTGGGGCGGTTGTGGCTGTCCGTGACCACAAGCTTCGCGCTCGAGGTCTTCAGCCGGTGCTCAATGGCCTTGGGGCCGAAGGCGGTGAACAAGGGCTGGTAGACCGCCCCGGCCCGCCAGGTGCCGAGAATTGTGATGAGCAATTCCGGCGTGCGCGGCAACAGGCCCGCCACCACGTCTCCGGGCTTGATGCCCTGGGCGGTGAGCAGATTGGCGAAGCGGGCCGACAGCTCCTTCATCTGGGCAAAGGTGTAGCTGGCGCGGCGGCCGTCGGCGCTCTCCCAGTCGAGGGCGGTGCCGCCCGATGCCACATGGCGGTCGCAGCATTCGATGCAGGCGTTGAGGCCCTGCTCCAGATCGCCGTCGAGCAGCGCCGCGACGTCCGCGAGCTGAAAGCCGCGAACCGCTTCTGCATGGGTGGGCGCGGGTGTGGGGGCGTCGGCCATGGTGCTCCTCCATCGGTCCCCGGCTTCGCGGTGGGCGGGGACGCATTCTCGATTGCCTCGATCTAGCGATGGATGGAGGTGGCATACGATGACCAAATGGGACTAATTTTGTGATCGATTTTACAATATTCGCCGGCAAAGGCGGACAGAAGCGGGGGAGGGGCGATGGAACGGCGCATGATCTCGCCCGGCTTTGTGGACGATGCGCTGCAATGCCTGCGCCGTCGCGGCATCGATGAGGCCGTGCTGCTGGCCCGGGCCGGGCTACCCGCTAAGGTGAGCGAGCCGGTGTCGGCCGAGCGTTATGGGGCGCTGTGGCTCGCCATCGCGGAGGCGATCGACGACGAGTTCTTCGGCGAGGGCGCGCGGCCCATGCGCTCGGGCAGCTTCACGCTGCTCTGCCACGCCATCCTGTCCGCCGCGACCCTGGAACAGGCGCTGAAGCGCGCGCTGCGCTTTCTGCGGCTCGTCATGGATGATCCCTACGGGGAATTGGTGGTGGCCGAAGGGCTGGCCCAGATCGTTCTGAAGGACGCGGGCGCGCCCCGGTCTGCCTTCGCCTACCGCACCTATTGGATCGTGGTGCACGGCATTACGTGCTGGCTCGTGGGCCGGCGCATTCCGCTGCGGCGGGTGGACTTCCGATGCGGTCCGCCAGCCCATGGGGCGGATTACCGCCTGTTCTTCGGTGCGCCGGTGCGGTTCGGCCAGGAGCAAAGCCGGCTTGTCTTCGACGCGGACTTCCTGAAGCTTCCGGCTATCCGCGACGAGCGGGCCCTGCGCGAGTTCCTGCGCCGGGCGCCGGCCAACATCCTGGTGCGCTACCGGCACGATGCGGGCCTCCTCGCCAAGGTCCGCGCGCGGCTGCGCGCGACGCCACCGGTGAGCTGGCCGGGCTTTGTGGAGCTCGCGGCCCAGTTGCGCATACCGGAGCCCACCTTGCGGCGCCGCCTGCGCCTGGAGGGCCAGACCTATCGCGACATCAAGGATGAGCTGCGCCGGGCCTTGGCCATGGAGGCCCTTGCCGCAGGGGGGCGGGATGTGGGGGAGATCGCGGCGGAGCTGGGCTTCTCCGAGCCCAGCGCCTTCCACCGCGCCTTCCGCAAATGGACCGGCAAGAGCCCGGGCGCCTGGCGGCGGGAGGCCATGGGGGAGGGGTGAGGCTTGCGGGCCGGTGGTGGAGCAGGCCGTTCGAGGCAAGTTGGGCTGGCAGCGCTTGGCGGCTGGGCCGACGCCGCGACCAATGGGTGCTTGGCCCTCGTTGCGGAACGACGAGCTTTGCATGGTATTCTGAAAGGCGCTGGCCCAGGCCGGTGCCGAGCCAGCGGACAAGGCCTGCGGGCCTCAATGGCGGCCGTGGGACAATGGCGAGGTCTTGCGATGAGCAGGAAGACGAAATCCGGCGCAGCCATGTTCGACATCCGCACCGCCCGTGATTTTCTCGACAAGCTGGAGGCGGATTTCGCGGACTATCAGAAAGAGCCCGCCTCGGCGCGGCTTGCGCTCAATTGCGCAATCACCGCGTTTCACCTGCATGAATGGGTGTGGGGCGATTGGCTGAAGAAAGGCCATGCGACCTGCAAGGCGCTTAAAATTAAGGAGAAGAAGGACTTCCTTAGGTGGATTGACACAGCCTGTGTGTGGTTTCCAACCATTCAGGAGCTTACCAACGGCGCAAAGCATTTTGGTCATCCAAAGAGCTTCGACAGCCATCGCGCATCCAGTGCACCGTTCCTCTTTGACAACGCGGAGGCTGCTCTCGATGAGGGGAATTCGGATGACCCGAGGCCATTTGTGACGGGTGAGGAATATCTGCTGATCGACTTCGGGCCCGACGCGGCGGAGTATCGCTGGCAGCCAGCGTCGAGGTTGTTCAATGCGGTGGTGCGATTTTGGCGACAGTTCTTCGCGCAATATGCGCCGCCGGAACAGAGGCAAGACCTCGGCGATTGGTGACTGTCGCTGTGACGACACCCGTGCCGCCCGTTCCCATCTCCCATGCCGCCCAGCTGTTGCGGTCGGTGTCCGACGTGGCTTGGCGGGGAGGGAGCTGAGCGGCAGGCGGCCCCGGTTCAACCGTCAGTCGCTGCCCTCATGGCCGCGGTTCCCAAGCAATGGTTGGGTCGCAGGGGCAGGGCCTATCCCACCCCGGTCACATCTGCGAAAGCGGCTTGCTCACTGTCGTCGGCCAAAAATGGCGCCCGGAGGGGTCCGGGCGCCGACGCGCGTCAGCGCGGGAGGGTGCTCGCGCCCATAAGCGCCTTGTCGATGGCGTGGGCGGCCTGGCGGCCTTCGCGGATGGCCCACACCACCAGGGACTGGCCGCGCCGCATGTCACCCGCCGCATAGAGCTTCGGCACCGAGGTGGCATAGTCCTCGTCATTGGCGCTGACGTTGCCGCGCTTGTCGAGGGAGACGCCGCTTTCAGCCAGCATGCCCTCGTGCAGGGGATGGGCGAAGCCGATGGCCAGGAACACGAGGTCCGCGCGCAGCACGAACTCGGTGCCCGAAATGGGCTGGCGCTTGGCATCCACGCGGGCGCACTTCACGCCCGTGACGCGACCGTTGCGACCCTCGATGCCCAAGGTGGCGCAGGCGAACTCGCGCTCGGCGCCCTCGGCCTGGGAAGAGGAGGTGCGGAACTTGGTGGGCCAATAAGGCCACACCGCCAGCTTGTCCTCCTTCATGGGCGGCACCGGGCGGATGTCGAGCTGGGTGACGGACAGGGCGCCCTGGCGGAAGGCCGTGCCGACGCAGTCGGACGCGGTGTCGCCGCCGCCCACCACCACCACATGCTTGCCGGCGGCGAGAATGGGCAGCTCGGTGATCTGCTCGTCGCCCTCGCGGCGGTTGGACTGCACCAGATAGGGCATGGCGAAATGCACGCCCTCAAACTCCTGGCCCGTGAGCTGCGGATCACGCGGGGCCTCGGAGCCGCCGGCCAGCAGCACCGCGTCATGGCGGTCCAGCAGCTCTTGGAGGGAGGTGGTCACGCCCACATTGACACCGTAATGGAAGGTGACGCCCTCGGCCTCCATCTGCGCCACGCGGCGGTCGATGTGCTTCTTTTCCATCTTGAAGTCGGGGATGCCGTAGCGCAGCAGGCCGCCGGCCTTGGGCTCGCGCTCATAGACATGCACGTCATGGCCGGCGCGGGCGAGCTGCTGGGCGGCGGCAAGGCCGGCTGGCCCGGAGCCGATGACGGCGACGGTCTTGCCGGTCTTCACGGCCGCCGGCTCGGGCTTGATCCAGCCCTTCTTCCAGCCCATGTCGGCGATGGACTGCTCCACCGTCTTGATGGTGACGGGCATGTCCTCGAGGTTCAGGGTGCAGGCTTCCTCGCACGGGGCGGGGCAGACGCGGCCGGTGAACTCGGGGAAATTGTTGGTGGAGTGCAGGTTGCGGACGGCTTCTTCCCACTCGCCGCGATAGACGAGGTCGTTCCAGTCCGGGATCTGGTTGTGGATGGGGCAGCCGGTGGGGCCGTGGCAGAAGGGCACGCCGCAATCCATGCAGCGCGAGGCCTGGTTCACCACCTCGGATTCAGGCAGCGGCAGGGTGAACTCGCGGAAATGGCGAATGCGGTCGGAGGCGGGCTGATACTTCTGCTCGCGCCGATCAATCTCCAGGAAACCGGTGACCTTGCCCATTGGAACCTCGTTGCGGGAGCCGCCGCGCGCGCCGCGTCTGCGCACCGTGCTCCATTACAAGAATTAGAACAGCTTGAGGAGGCGGAAACCGCGCGCAGAACCTGTTCGCGCGCGCCGGCGGTTGCCGTTCAGCCAACTCCTCCGCGCTTGGGATGAGGGAGGCCGGAAAGGCGGCCTCCGCCGTGTCGCGATGTCGGCGGAAGGAGAGGCGCGACCGTCAGGGCAGCGCTCTCCCCGCCGGGCCCTCCCCCACGAGCGGGAGAGGGGGCGGGTGTCGGCTCACTCAGCCGCGGCCAGGCCGCGCAGCTTCTCCATGTCACGCAGAGCGCGCCGGTATTCCACCGGCATCACCTTCACGAACTTGGAGCGATAGTCGGCCCAATTGTCGAGGATGGTCTGCGCCCGCGCCGAGCCCGTGTGGTGCAGGTGCTTGGCGATGAGCTGGTGCAGGCGCTCCTCGTCGTGGCGCGACATGTCGGAGTGCACGTCGATGCGGCCCTTGAACTCCAGGTCGCCGCCATGGTGGTGGAGGCGCTCCAGCAGGTCCTCCTCCTCCTCCACGGGCTCGAGATCGACCATGGACAGGTTGCAGCGCTTGGCGAAGGTCTTGTCCTCGTCGAGCACATAGGCCACGCCGCCGGACATGCCGGCCGCGAAGTTGCGGCCGGTGGGGCCGATGACCACGACCACGCCGCCGGTCATGTACTCGCAGCCGTGGTCGCCGGTGCCTTCCACCACCGCGATGGCGCCGGAATTGCGCACCGCGAAGCGCTCGCCCGCCACGCCGCGGAAGTAGCACTCACCCTCGGTGGCGCCGTACATCACCGTGTTGCCGACGATGATGGACTGTTCCGGAACGATGGCCGAGTGCGCCGGGGGCCGCACGATGATGCGCCCGCCCGACAGGCCCTTGCCCACATAGTCGTTGGCCTCGCCCACCAGATCGAAGGTCACGCCCGCCGCCAGGAAGGCGCCAAAGGCCTGGCCCGCAGTGCCGGTGAGCTGCACATGGATGGTGTCATCGGGCAGGCCCGCATTGCCGTAGCGCTTGGCCACGGCGCCCGAGAGCATGGCGCCGGCGGAACGGTCCACCGAGCGGATGGGGGTCTCGATCTCCACGCGCTCGCCGCGCTCCAGGGCGGGCGCCGCCTTCTCGATGAGGGTACGGTCGAGCACCTTCTCGATGGGGTGATGCTGGCGCTCGGTGTGGCGGATGCCGGCAAGGCGCTCGTCCGTGGGCTTCGCCGGCTGGGCGAACAGCTTGGAGAAGTCGAGGCCCTTGGCCTTCCAGTGGTCGATGGCCTGCTGCTGGTCGAGAACGTCGGCGCGGCCCACCATCTCTTCCAACTTGCGGAAGCCGAGCTGCGCCATGTACTCGCGCACTTCCTCGGCCACGAAGAAGAAGTAGTTGATGACGTGCTCGGGCGTGCCCTTGAAGCGCTTGCGCAGCACCGGGTCCTGGGTGGCGACACCCACCGGGCAGGTATTGAGGTGGCACTTGCGCATCATCAGGCAGCCGGCCGCGATCAGCGGCGCGGTGGAGAAGGCGAACTCGTCCGCCCCCAGCAGGGCGCCGATGATCACGTCACGGCCGGTGCGGAAGCCGCCGTCGACCTGCAGCGCCACGCGCGAGCGCAGGCCATTGGCCACCAGGGTCTGCTGGGTTTCAGCAAGACCCATCTCCCAGGGCGAGCCCGCATGCTTGATGGAGGTGAGCGGGCTTGCGCCCGTGCCGCCCTCGAAGCCGGAGATGGTGATGTGGTCCGCGCGCGCCTTGGCAACGCCCGCCGCAACCGTGCCCACGCCCACCTCGGAGACGAGCTTCACCGACACGTCCGCGTCGGGATTCACGTTCTTGAGGTCGTAGATGAGCTGCGCCAGATCCTCGATGGAATAGATATCGTGGTGCGGGGGCGGGGAGATGAGGCCCACGCCCGGGGTGGAGTGGCGCACCTTGGCGATCACCGCATCCACCTTGTGGCCGGGCAGCTGGCCGCCTTCGCCGGGCTTCGCGCCTTGGGCCACCTTGATCTGCATCACGTCGGCATTGACCAGGTATTCGGCGGTGACGCCGAACCGGCCCGAGGCCACCTGCTTGATGGCGGAGCGCATGCTGTCGCCATTGGGCAGGGGCTTGAAGCGCTCCGGCTCCTCGCCGCCCTCGCCGGTGTTCGACTTGCCGCCGATCCGGTTCATGGCGATGGCGAGCGTGGTGTGCGCCTCGCGCGAGATGGAGCCGAACGACATGGCGCCGGTGACGAACCGCTTCACGATCTCGGAAGCCGGCTCGACGTCGGTGATGTCGATGGGCTGCTGGCCCAGCTCCTCCGCCTCGCGGATGCGGAACAGGGACCGGATGGTGAGCAGCTTCTCACTGTGCGCGTTCACCATGCTGGCGAACTCGCGATACTTGTCCTGGGCGTTGCCGCGCACGGCGTGCTGCAGGGTTGCGACCGTGTCCGGCGTCCAGGCGTGGTCCTCGCCGCGCATGCGGAAGCCATATTCGCCGCCCACCGGGAGCGCGAGGCGATAGATCGGCGCGTCGGAGAAGGCGAGCTGGTGGCGGCGCACCGTCTCCTCGGCGATCTCGGCAAGGCCGACACCCTCAATGGTGGTGGCGGTGCCGAAGAAGTACTTGTTGACCAGCTCCGAGGAGAGGCCCACCGCATCGAAGATCTGCGCGCCGCAATAGGACTGGTAGGTGGAGATGCCCATCTTGGACATCACCTTCAAAAGCCCCTTGTCCACGGACTTGATGAAGCGCTTGACGATCTCCTTGTCGTCCACCTCCTCCGGAATCTCGTCCTTCATGGCGAGCAGCGTCTCGAAGGCGAGATAGGGATTGATGGCCTCGGCGCCATAGCCCGCCAGGCACGCGAAATGGTGCACTTCGCGCGCTTCGCCGGTCTCCACCACCAGGCCCACGGAGGTGCGCAGGCCCTTGCGGATGAGGTGATGGTGGACCGCTGCCGTGGCGAGCAGGGCCGGGATCGGGATGCGGTCCGGGCCCACCATGCGGTCGGACAGGATGATGATGTTGTAGCCACCGTGCACGGCGGCCTCGGCGCGGTCGCACAGGTGCTCTAGCGCGCCTTCCAGGCCCGCCGCGCCCTTGTCGGCGGCATAGGTGATGTCCAGCGTGCGGGTGTCGAACCGCTCCTCCATGAAGCCGATGGAGCGGATCTTCTCCAGGTCCTCATTGGTGAGGATGGGCTGGCGCACTTCCAGGCGCTTGCGGCGGGCATTGCCCTCCAGGTCGAAGATGTTCGGCCGCGGCCCGATGAAGGAGACCAGGCTCATCACCAGTTCCTCGCGGATCGGGTCGATGGGCGGGTTCGTCACCTGGGCGAAGTTCTGCTGGAAGTAGGAGAACAGCGGCTTCGACTTGTTGGAGAGCACGGAGATGGGCGTGTCGGAGCCCATGGAGCCCACGGCCTCCTGGCCGGTGATGGCCATGGGCGCCATGAGCAGCTTCAGCTCTTCCTGGGTGTAGCCGAAGGCCTGCTGGCGATCGAGCAGCGACACGTCAGTGCGCACCTCGCGCGCCTCCACGGGGCGCAGGTCTTCGAGCACGAGCTGGGTGTGCGTCAGCCATTCCTTGTAGGGGTGGGCCTTGGCGAGCTCGGACTTGATCTCCTCGTCGGGGACGAGGCGGCCTTCCTCCAGGTCCACCAGCAGCATCTTGCCGGGCTGGAGGCGCCACTTGGTGACGATCTTTTCCTCGGGCAGCGTGAGCACGCCCATTTCCGAGGCCAATACGATGGTGTCGTCGGTGGTCACCATGTACCGGGCCGGGCGCAGGCCGTTGCGGTCCAGGGTCGCGACGATCTGCCGGCCGTCGGTGGCGACGATGGCGGCCGGGCCGTCCCACGGCTCCATGAGGGAGGCGTGATACTCGTAGAAGGCGCGGCGCTCGTTATCCATGAGCGGGTTGCCCGCCCAGGCTTCCGGCACCAGCATCATGGCCGCGTGGGGCAGCGAGTAGCCGCCCTGCACCAGGAATTCGAGCGCGTTGTCGAAGCAGGCGGTGTCCGACTGGCCCTCATAGCTGATGGGCCAGAGCTTGGAGATGTCCGAGCCGAACAGCTCCGAATCCACCGAGGCCTGCCGCGCGGCCATCCAGTTGACGTTGCCGCGCAGGGTGTTGATCTCGCCGTTATGGGCCACCATGCGATAGGGGTGGGCCAGCGGCCAGGCCGGGAAGGTGTTGGTGGAGAAGCGCTGGTGGACGAGGGCCAGCGCGCTCTCGAAGTCCGGATCATGCAGGTCCGGATAATAGGCGCCCAGCTGGTCGGCCAGGAACATGCCCTTATAGACCAGGGTCCGGCACGACAGGGACACGGAGTAATAGCCCTGCGTGCGCGGGTCGCGCGCGTCATAGACGGCGTTGGAGATGACCTTGCGCAGGATGTAGAGCCGGCGCTCGAACGTGTCCTCGTCGGCGATATCCTCGCCGTGACCGATGAACACCTGAACATGCTTGGGCTCGGTGGGCAGAACGCTCACGCCGAGCGAGGAATTGTCGGTGGGCACGTCGCGCCAGCCGATGAGGCTCAGCCCCTCGCTCGCCACCGCGCGCTCGAATACCGCGCGCACGATCTCCTGGCCTTCCGCGTCGCGGGGCATGAAGAGGTGGCCGACGGCATACTTGCCGGGCTCGGGCAGGGTGAAGCCGAGGCGCGCGGCCTCCTTGGCGAAGAACTTGTGCGGGATCTGCACCAGCATGCCGGCGCCGTCCCCGGCGCGCGGGTCCGCGCCCACGGCGCCGCGGTGCTCGAGATTCAGCACGATCTTGATGCCGTCCTCGACGATCTTGTGCGACTTGCGGCCCTTGATGTCCGCAACGAAGCCCACGCCGCAGGCATCCCGTTCATGCGCCGGGTCGAACAGGCCGAACGGTGCCGGACGACCAACGATCGCCGTGTCTTTCACGGCGGCGGCACCCGGAGCCACGCTTCCGCTCAAGCCATCCTTGCGATCAGTCCCTGCCATTTTGTCGTCCCTTTTCATCTGTCGGGTCGGAAGTCACTGGCTTCCGACCCGGCTGGCCCCATTGCGCTGCGGCGTCGCGCGCCGACAGGCCGGCGCGATCCGGCCCCCGCCGTTCGCCCCAAACTGCCGTGCCACCGCGCACCGCGCAATGGTCTATCTCTCTCGTCGTGTGCTGCAACTTCCACGCCACCAGATCGCACGCGCCGCCGCGCAGGCGCGGGCGCTGCGCAAGAAAGGCCGGCAATGTGGGGGATAGGGCAGCACAGTTGCCCTATCCATCGGACGATGGCAGAAAAATGAACATTTCACAAGCTCCAGGATGGCCTCTCTGACGGCTTTATGACTAAAAATTGCGCATGGCTCGTCTGCCGCGAAAGAAGGGTGCGGAGGCTGGCGCGGCCACGCAACGGTGTTTCGATGCCGTGCTGGCGCGGAAGCGGCGGAAAGCGGGCCGCGGCGGCCTTGGAGCGGTCCAAACGCCGCCGCATTGGGCGGCTCTAGTGCCCTCAGCGGCCATCCCCATGGGGCAGGCCGGTTCGGCTTGGCAGGTGACGCTCGATCATGCCCTTTTCCCCTTCCTTGTGGTTTTCCCCCGCGATGTCGGCCCGCCGGCGCGTACGCCTCGCGGCCCTGCTGGCCGGCGGGGCGGTGGTGATTCCCGCGGCGATCGCGGCGCCACCGGCTTCGGCCCAGTTTCTGATCTATGAGGAGGAGCCCTATGTGGTGGAGCGCCCGCCCGTTTACGGGCCGCCGCCGCGCGGGACCCTGCATTATGTGATGCTGCCCCCTGCGGAGGTGCGCCGTCGGCTGCAGGCCATGGGGTATTGGCGTATTTCCCGGCCCACCCTGACGGGTCGCGTCTATCAGGTTACCGCCGTGGACGAGGATGGGTTCGTCGGCCTGCGGGTCGATGCCTATTCCGGTGAGGTGCTGAATGTCCGGCCGCTTGCCGGCCTGCCGCCAGGCCCGCCTCCAGGTCCGCCTCCCGGCCCCGCGCGCCGCGCGCCGGTGATGGTGCCGCCGGCGCGGATCACCAATGCCCCGCCAAGGCCTTTGCCGAGCACTCCCCTGCCGAGCGCACCTTTGCCGCAGCCGCGGCCCGCAGAGGCGGACGTGGCGCTTTCCGCACCTGCTGCGGTCCCGACTGCTCAGCCGCCCGCCACGTCCGCTCCGGCGGGGGCTGCAGCTGTGGAGCCGGCGCCCGCTGTCGCCACTCCGGCCAGTGCCCCGGCGGGCGGGGGCGTGTCCAATGGGGCGGTGGCGGCGCCTGCCGCTGCGGTGCAGCCGGCGGCTCCCGAGATATCTTCCGAGCCGACCGGCGCCGGTAGCGGGACGCCCGGCAGCACCGATGCGGGTTCCGCCTCCGTCCTCTCGCGCCCTGCCGGAACCGAGTGACGGCAGGGCCACCTTTTCTTTGATGCGGGGAAGCGCGGCAACTCACTCGGCTGGAGTGGTGCCGCGATCCTCTGAGGGAGGGGCGGTGCGAGGGCATGCCTGCGTTTCAGCGAATCGCGGACATGCCTTAATTTTTGACTGAACGGGCCTTCTTCACGCGCCCGGGCTTGGCTGCGCGTGCAGGCGAGCTAGACCAGATAGGCTGCCGCCAACAGCCCCAGCACCACCGCCGCCAGCAGGCCGAGTGTGACGAGGCCGAGCCGCTTCTCGATGAATTCGCGGGCGGATGGCCCGAAATAATGCAGCAGCGCCGCCAGCAAATAGAAGCGCGCACCGCGCGTGATGATGGACAGCGCAATGAACCAGCCGAGATTGTATTCGGCGAAGCCGGACGTGATCGTCACCAGCTTGAAGGGGATGGGCGTCAGTCCTTTCAGCAAAATCACCCAGTGGCCGTAATGGGCATAGGCCTCGCGGAAGGCGTCAACCTTGTTGCCGTAGCCGTAGAGGTCGATCAGGAACTTGCCGACGCTCTCATAAAGCAGCGCTCCGATGGCGTAGCCCACGAGCCCGCCCACCACTGAGGCGATGGTGCAGATGAGCGCGTAGTGCCACGCCTTTTCGGGCCGGGCCAGGGTCATGGGCACCAGGAGCACGTCCGGCGGAATGGGAAAGACCGAACTCTCCGCGAACGACACGAAGGCGAGGGCCCAGGGGGCGGAAGGCTTCGCCGAATAGGCGATGACCCAGTCATAGAGTTTGCGGAGCATGAGGGGGAACTTTTTTGCGAAAGGTGGCTTTCGCTTAAGGGCCCCTCGCGGCGGAGTAAAGGCGCGCGGCCTGCGGCGCTGCGCGCAGTGGTGCTCTTGGGTGGCGGTGCTCTTGGGTGGCGGTGCTCTTGGGCGGCGGGGCAGGCCCGTAGCACGGGCGTCGAGGCTGCCTCTATCTTGGGCGATGTGTCTGAGCGGCGAAAAATTATGCGCCAGGGGCGGCGCGAAACTTGTCTTGTGAAATTCTTGGTGGTTTCATTCCACCGGCTACGCCCTTTCGGTCGTGATACGACGATTGTGCCTCTGGGATATCCCATCCGGTAGATTGCAAACGCCCGGTATGCAGGCATGAATGAGGAATGGCGGCATCACCCGGAAAACGGGTGCGCGACGCGACCGGAGGCCGGCGCTTCAGTCGGGTTCCCTGGCGGCGGACGTAGCCGGCAACGGGAGAAAGGCCTGGGCAGATCTCGACCATGAGCGCGGAGACGGCCGATGTCGCGGTTGTTAGAAAGTGTCTTGCGTCGCGTGGTGGTGAATGGCGGCTTGAAGGTGACCATGGCCTCTGGCCGCACGGTGACGATCGGTCATCCGGCGCCGGATCGGCCGCCTGTGGCAGTGCGCTTCACCACACCTGCCATCCAGCGGGCCATTCTCCTCGATCCCGAGCTCAAGCTCGGTGAAGCCTATATGGACGGCTGCTTGGTGATGGAGGAAGGCTCCATCGCCGATCTGCTCGATCTGCTCATGGCTCAGCCGGCCACGTCCACATCGACGACGACGGTCACCTCGAAGGTTTTCTTCTGGGCGCGCATGCTGGTGCGGCGGCTGGCGCAGTTCAATCCGCGCGCGCGCTCCCAGCGTAACGTGGCGCACCATTACGACCTGGATGGGCGCCTGTATTCCCTGTTCCTGGATGCGGACCGGCAATATTCCTGCGCCTATTTCGAGTATCCCGGCCAAAGCCTGGACGACGCGCAGCTCGCCAAGAAGCGCCACATCGCCGCCAAGCTGATGCTGGAGCGGGAGGACTTGCGGGTGCTCGACATCGGCTCTGGCTGGGGCGGCCTCGGCCTTTATCTGGCGCAGATGGCGCGGGCGAAGGTCACGGGCGTCACCTTGTCGAAAGAGCAGCTCGCTCTCGCCCGCGAGCGCGCTGACGAAGCGGGCCTCGCGGGGCGGGTGGAATTCCGCCTGCAGGACTATCGGGATATCCCGGAGAAATTCGACCGCATCGTCTCCGTCGGCATGTTCGAGCATGTGGGCGTTGCCCACTACGGCGAATTCTTCCGCAAGGTCCGCGCCCTCTTGAAGGACGATGGGGTGATGCTGCTGCATTCCATCGGCCGCTCGGACCCGCCCGGCGTCACCAACCCATTCATCGCCAAATACATTTTCCCCGGCGGCTATATCCCCGCTTTGTCGGAGGTGCTGCCCCACATCGAGCGCGCCGGGCTGGTGGTGACGGATGTGGAGCTGCTGCGCCTGCATTATGCGGAGACGCTGAAGGCCTGGCGCGAACGCTTCCTGGCCCGGTGGGACGAGGCGGCGCGCCTCACCGATGAGCGCTTCTGCCGCATGTGGGAATTCTACCTCGCCGGCAGCGAGATGGGCTTTCGCCACCAGGGGTTGAATGTGTTCCACATTCAGCTCGCGGCCCGGCAGGAGGCGGTGCCGCTCACGCGCGGCTATATCGAGGCCGAGGAGGCGCGCCTGCGCGCCGTGGAGACCCGCCAGCGCTCGCCCCTGCGCCTGGCGGGAGAGTGAGGCGAAAGCGCTTCCGCCCCGGCGAATCAGCGCTCCCGCGATAATCCCCGCGCCCGTCCCGTTCCACGGGGCGGGCGTTGTTCTTTCCGGAGGCCCGGCATGCCGGGCCTCCCCTGCCTCACAGGAAGTAGAGGAAGGTCAGCAGCGCGAAGCAGGGCAGCAGGAAGGTGAGCGACCAGGCCATGTAGCCGAAGAAGGTCGGCATCTTCACGCCGCGGTGGCGGGCGATGGACAGCACCATGAAATTGGGCGCGTTGCCGATATAGGTGATGGCGCCCATGAAGACCGCGCCGGCCGAAATGGCCTCCAGCGTCACCGCCAGCGGCCCCATCAGGTGGTGGGGGTCGCCGCCGGCGAGGTTGAAGAACACCAGATAGGTCGGCGCATTGTCCAGGAAGGCGGAGAGCGCGCCCGTAAGCCAGAAATACCAGAAGTTCACCGGCTCCCCGCCCGGCCCCGTCACCATCTGAACAAGCGGCGAGAAGGCCCCGTCCAGCCCCGCCTTCAGGATGGCGATGACGGGAATGATGGTGAGGAAGATGGCGGCGAAGAGCTTGGCCACCTCCAGGATGGGCTCCCAGTCAAAGCCGTTGCGCTCGCGGATGATCTTGGGAGTGATGGCAAGCGACACGAGTGCGATCAGCACCAGGAGCACGTCGCGCACCATCCATTGCAGCTCCACATGGGTGCCGTAGACGTTGAAGACGATGCCGGGCTTCCACAGGGCGGACAGCAGGATGGCGCCGATGATGCCGCCCAGCAGCGGAATGTTCTGCGCGCCGCGCAGGCCCAGGCCCTCGGTGTCGGGCGTGGGGTCCATCTTCGGCCGGCGGCCGCCTTCCTTGGCATAGAAATAGCGGTCGAGCAGGTAGAAGGCCGCGAGCAGCAGCACCGCGATCACCACCGTATCGTGCAGCAGGTGCGTGGTGGTCCAGAAGAAGTTGACGCCCTTCAAGAAGCCCAGGAACAGCGGCGGGTCGCCCAGCGGGGTGAGCGAGCCGCCGATGTTCGACACCAGGAAGATGAAGAACACCACCGTGTGCACATTGTAGCGGCGGTTGTCATTGGCGCGCAGCAGCGGGCGGATCAGCACCATGGACGCGCCGGTGGTGCCGATGAGGCTGGCAATGAGCGTGCCGAAAGCCAGGATGGCCGTGTTCACCGCCGGGCTGCCGTGCAGGTTGCCGGTGATGAGGATGCCGCCCGACACCGTGAACAGCGCATAAAGCAGGATGATGAAGGGGATGTATTCCAGCAGAGCGGTGTGCACCACCTCATGGCCGGTCATGGCCGGGCCATAGACGATGGCGAACGGAATGGCGAAGGCGGCCGCCCAGAACAGCGCCACCTTGCCGTAATGATGATGCCAGAAGTGCCCCGCCAGCAGCGGAAACAGCGCGATGGACAGGAGCATGCCGACGAACGGGATAGCCCATATGGGCGAGAGCTCCGCCCCGTTCAGGGTTGCCACGCCGTCCGCCGCCAGGGCCGCGCTCGATGTGACCAGGGTCGCGATTGTCGCAGTTGCGAGCTGCAGCAGCGTTCCGTGGCGCACAAATCCCATCGCCATCCCTTTCCTCGTTGCAGTGGGCTTGATGGACGATGGTCGCGCTTGAGGCAAGTCAAACTGCCCTATGATAACTCAAACCGGCCTGGGGCCAGACAGGATGGCGGGAGACCGCCCGCCGCCGGGGCGTTCCTCCGGCCAGGCGGGGGCGTTCGCGTTGCGATGCGGTGGTTGACCGGCGCGCCGGTTTCTGTCCTAGTCCCGCCGCTTTCGGGATCCCCGACGGGCAAGGGGCTGAGCGCGCCCCGTGGACCCTGCCGGCGGTATCATCGGGCAGGCCCGCGCGGCGCTGGAGCTTTCTGCCGGGAGGTTTCCGGCACAGGTATATGAACGGCACGATGACGCAAGATCGCAACTCGGAGCGTGGCTCCGACCGCTACAACGCCCGCGAGGCGGAACCCCGCTGGCAGAAGACCTGGGCCGAGCGCGGCATCTTCCGCACCCGCAATGACGACCCGCGGCCGAAATTCTTCGTGATGGAAATGTTCCCCTATCCGTCGGGGCGCATCCATATCGGCCATGGCCGCAACTATGTCATGGGCGACGTGCTGGCGCGCTACAAGCGCATGCGCGGCTTCAACGTGCTGCACCCCATGGGCTGGGATGCGTTCGGCCTGCCGGCGGAAAACGCGGCCATCGAGCGCGGCATCCACCCGAAAAGCTGGACCTACGACAACATCGCCGCCATGCGCGAGCAGCTTCAACTGCTCGGCCTCTCCCTGGACTGGAATCGCGAGATCGCCACCTGCGACCCCAGCTATTATGTGGAGCAGCAGCGCATCTTCCTGGATTTCCTGGAACATGGCCTCGCCTATCGCAAGGAGAGCGAGGTCAACTGGGATCCGGTGGACCACACCGTGCTCGCCAATGAGCAGGTGATCGATGGGCGCGGCTGGCGCTCGGGCGCCATCGTGGAGCGGCGCAAGCTCTCCCAATGGTTCCTGCGCATCACCGATTTCGCCCAGGAGCTGCTGGACGCCATCGACACCCTCGACCGCTGGCCCGAAAAGGTGCGCCTGATGCAGCGCAACTGGATCGGCCGCTCCGAGGGCCTGGAGGTGCTGTTCGAGTTCGCCAAGGGCTTTGCGCCCGAGGGCCAGAAGGCGGTGAAGGTCTACACCACCCGCCCTGACACCCTGTTCGGCGCCGCCTTCGTGGCGCTCTCGCCGGACCATCCGCTCACCCAGGCGCTGGCGGCTGGCAATCCCGCGCTGACCGCCTTCGTGGCCGAATGCAAGAAGGGCGGCACCTCCGCCGAGATCATCGAAACCCAGGAGAAGAAGGGCTTCGACACCGGTCTCAAGGTGGTGCATCCGCTCGATCCCGCCCGCACCGTGCCAGTCTATGTGGCGAACTTCGTGCTGATGGATTACGGCACCGGCGCCATCTTCGGCTGCCCGGCCCACGACCAGCGCGACCTCGACTTCGCCCGCAAGTACAAGCTGCCCGTGGTGCCCGTGGTGCTGCCGCCCGAGACCGATCCCGGCGCCTTCCGCGTCGAGGAGATCGCCTATGACGGCGAGGGCACGCTGTTCAATTCCGGATTCCTCGATGGCATGACCATCGAGCAGGCCAAGGAGGCGGTGGCCCGCCAGCTGGAACGTTTCCGGGTGGGCGATGCCCCCCAGGGCGTGCGCAAGGTGAATTTCCGCCTGCGCGACTGGGGCGTTTCCCGCCAGCGCTATTGGGGCTGCCCCATCCCCATCATTCATTGCGAGAGCTGCGGCCCGGTGGGGGTTCCGCGCGACCAGCTGCCGGTGCAGTTGCCCGACGACGTCACCTTCGACAAGCCCGGCAATCCGCTGGACCGCGCCACGGCGTGGCGGGACGTGCCGTGCCCCAAATGCGGCAAGCCGGCCCGGCGCGAGACGGACACCATGGACACCTTCGTGGATTCGTCCTGGTATTACCTGCGCTATGCCTCGGACAATGTGGACAAGCCCCTGGACAAGGCGGCGGTGGCCCATTGGCTGCCGGTGGACCAGTATATTGGCGGCATCGAGCACGCCATTCTGCACCTGCTCTATTCGCGTTTCTTCACGCGGGCGCTGAAGAAATGTGGCCGGGTGGACGTGAGCGAGCCCTTCGCGGGCCTGTTCACCCAGGGCATGATCGTCCACGAGACCTACAAGGACCAGGCCGGCAAGTGGCTTTACCCGGAGGAGGTGAAGCTCACGGGGCCGGGCAAGGCGGAGAAGATCTCCGACGGCACGCCCGTCATCGTCTCCCCGCCGGAGAAGATGTCCAAGTCGAAGCGCAACGTGGTGGCCCCCGAGGTCATCGCCGACACCTATGGCGTGGATTGCGCCCGTTGGTTCATGCTCTCCGACACCCCGCCCGAGCGCGACAGCGAGTGGACGCAGAGCGGCATTGAAGGCGCCTGGCGCTTCGTGCAGCGCGTGTGGCGCATGGTGCACGAAGCCATCGAGCTCGGCGCGCCGGCGGGCACCGCGAAGCCCGACAGCTTCGGTGAAAACGCGCTCGGCCTGCGTCGCGCCTCCCACGGACTGGTGGCCGCGGTGGCGGAGGATATCGAGCGCCTGCGCTTCAATGTGGGCGTGGCCCATGTGCACGAATTCGCCAACGTGTTCGGCGGCGCGGTCGCGGCCGCCCGTGGCGCGAAGGACGGTGTGCCGGCGGATCTTGCCTTCGCTCTGCGGGAGGCGGCGGAGATGCTGGTGCGGGTGGTGGCGCCCATGACGCCCCATCTGGCCGAGGAGTGCTGGGCGAGCCTGGGCCACGACACCTTGGTGGCCGAGGCCCCCTGGCCGCAGACGGAGCCCGAGCTCTTGAAGCAGGACACCGTCACGCTGCCGATTCAGATCAATGGCAAGAAGCGCGACGACATCGTGGTGCCCCGCGCGGCCACCCCGGCGGAGGTGGAAGCGGCGGTGCTGGCGCTGGAAAGCGTGCAGCGGGCTCTCGACGGCCGCGCGCCGAAGCGTATCATCGTGGTGCCGCAGAGGATCGTGAATGTCGTTGCCTGACACTCCTACGGCCGGGGCCGCGATGGCACCCGGCGCACTTGTCCGCCGCCCGGCGCGCCTTCTGGCGCGCCTCGCCGTGGTGGGGCTCCTGTCCGGCGCGCTCGCCGGCTGCTTCCAGCCGCTCTATGCGGACAACGCCACCGTTGGCGGGCCCGGCCTCCAGGAAAAGCTCCAGGATGTCGAGGTGATGGAGATCAAGGGCCGGCTCGGCGACGAGCTGCGCAACGAGCTGATCTATCTGCTCGGCGGTGGGGCGGGAAATCCGAAGGGCGCCACCTTCCAGATCTACACCTCCACCAGCACCACCTCGTCCACCGCGCTGGTGAACTCGTCCTCTGGCCTCGCCGAGAATGCGATCATGCGCGTGGCTGCCAATTGGCGGCTGGTGCGCGCCGACGACGACAAGAAGAAGCCCATTGCCGGCGGCGAGGCGGTGGGCACAGCCTCCGTCGACCTGAGCGACCAGCGCTTTGCCAATTACAGCGCCCAGCACGATGCCCAGGCTCGTGCCTCGCGCGCCGTGGCCGAGCAGATCAAGGCGGAGCTGGTGGCCTATTTCCTCCGTGCCGCCAACGAGCTGCCGAAGCCGCAGCCGGCCAAGGCGTCCGGTAGCTGATCCATGGTTGCGGTTCGCCCCGGCGACGCCGAGGCGGCCCTCGCCCGGCGGGATCCCAAGCGCCATGTGGTGCTCATCTTCGGCCCCGACATGGGGCTTGTGCGCGAGCGCGCCGAAGGCTTGGTGCGCCGCTCGATCCCCGATGCCCATGACCCCTTCGCCCTGGTTCGCCTGGAAGGGGACGAGCTGGCCTCCGATCCCCAGCGCCTGATCGACGAGACGTCCACCATCGGCCTGTTCGGCGGTGAGCGGGTGGTGTGGGTTCGGGCCGGGAATCGCAATTTCGTGCCGGCGCTTCAGCCGGTCCTGGAAAACCCCACCGGCACCCTGGTGGTGGTGGAGGCGGGCGACCTGAAGCGCGGCGCACCCCTGCGCTCCCTTTGCGAATCATCGCCCAACGCCCTCGCCATCGCCTGCTACGCCGACACCGAGCGCGACCTGGCCCGGCTGGTGGACACCATGATGGGCGAAGCCGGCCTTTCCATCGATCGCGATGCCCGCGAGCTGTTGGTCTCCCTCATCGGCGGTGATCGGCTGGCCTCGCGCGGGGAGATCGCCAAGCTCGCCCTTTATGCCCAGGGGCAGGGGCGGGTGACGCTGGACGACGTCCGCATCATCGTGGGGGATGCTTCCGCCCTTGCCATGGACGATGTGGTGGATGCCGCCCTTGCCGGCCAGACCGGGGATGCGGTGGCCGCCCTCGCCAAGGCTTTCGGCGCCGCCACCCGGCCTGATGCGGTGCTGGGGGCGCTTCTGCGCGCCTTGTCCAGCCTGCACCAGATGACGCTCCAGGTGGCCGCCGGCCAGAGCCCCGAGCGGGTGATCGATGGCGCCCGGCCGATGGTGCATTTCTCCCGCAAGCCCAAGCTGGAAAAGGCGCTGCGCGCATTCGATCCGGCGCGCTGCCTGAAGGCGCTCTTGGCGGTGGATGAGGCGGTTCTGGCGGCGCGGCGCAATGCGGCGCTGGCCCCCGCCATCTGCGAGCGCGCGGTGCTCCAGGTGGCCCAGCTCGGCGGGCGCCGGCGCGGCGGCTGAAAGCCCGGCGAGGCGGCAGCTTGCCTTTCCGCTGAAACCTGCTATACGCGCCGCTTCCGTCGCACCCGGCCGGGGGCTGAACGGACGGCCATTGCGCCCATCCCATCGGGATGAGCGGAAGGGCAGGGCGAAAAGCCCGTCGTCCCGTGTCCCCGCCTTCCGTGCTTCGCGCCTTTCGGAAAAGGCGAGAAGGGCTCGGCGCCGGTGGACGGAGACAACGAAAGGCGAATGAGCACATGCCGCTTTACGAGCACGTGTTCCTCGCGCGCCAGGATGTTACGGCGCAGCAAGTCGAGGAACTTACCACCCGTTTCAAGGGTGTCATCGAGGCGAATGGTGGCTCGGTCGGCAAGACCGAGTACTGGGGCGTGAAGTCCCTCACCTATCGCATGAACAAGAACCGCAAGGCGCACTTCACGCTGCTGAACATCACCGCCCCGGCGGCGGCGATCCAGGAGCTGGAGCGTCAGCAGCGCATCGACGAGGACGTCCTGCGCTCCCTCACGCTGCGCGTCGAGGAGCACGAGGAAGGCCCGTCGGCCATGCTCCAGAAGCGTGACCGCGAGGATCGCGGCGAGCGCGGTGAGCGCGGCGACCGTGGTTTCGGCGGCCGTGAGGACCGTCCGCGCCGTCCGCGTCCGGCTGAAGAGACCCAGCAGAGCGAGGAGGAGAACTGATGGCTTTCGCTCCGACCGGTGGCGCCGGCGGCGGCCAGCGCCGTCCCTTCTTCCGTCGTCGCAAGACCTGCCCCTTCTCCGGCCCTAACGCGCCGAAGATCGACTACAAGGACGTGCGGCTCCTGCAGCGCTACATTTCCGAGCGCGGCAAGATCGTCCCCTCGCGCATCACGGCGGTTTCCGCCAAGAAGCAGCGCGAGCTGGCGGCCGCCATCAAGCGCGCCCGCTTCCTGGGCCTGCTGCCGTTCGTGATCCGCTGATCACACGCTCTTTGCGAGGGGCCGTTCCGGCGGCCCCTCCACGCACGACACGTCGCGGGGAATGACCTCCGGGGCGCTGGCTGGGGCGGATTGATCCGCCTCTAACCGCTCGCATGCGGGACAGCTCGTCGAATGGGACCGATCCTTCTCATCGCCATTGCCGCTGCTGCGGCCTCCGCTCTGCTTGCCGCCGGTGTCGCGGCGGGATCGGTGCTGGCTGTCCCGCTCTTCTATCTGGCGCCGCTGCCGGTCATGATCGCCGGCATCGCCTTCTCCCCCATTGCAGCCGGACTTTCCGTGGTGCTCGCCAGCGTCGGCCTCGGCCTGATGTTCGGAGGCGCCTTCCTGCTCGCCTATGCGGTGGGCATTGGGGCACCCGCTTTCGCATTGGCCTATGCCGCCATGCTGGCGCGCTCCGACGAAGCCGATCCGGAGCAGCTTGCATGGTTTCCGGTGGGGCGCCTGGTTCTGCTCGCCGCGGCGTTCGCCACCGTGGGGGTCTGGGTGGCGGTGTTGTCCATGGCCACGGACTATGAGTCCTACAAGGCTGCGGTGACGGTGGCGTTCGACGCCATGGTGGGTGTACCCGCGGGCAGTCCTGGTGACGATGCGGAGAGCCTGGGCGCCTTCATGGCCCATGTGCTGCCGCCCATGGCTGGTCTCATCACCATGGTATCCCAGCTGTTCTGCCTCTATCTGGCGGGCCGTGCGGCGCGGATCTCGGATCGTCTGGCGCGGCCTTGGCCGCAGATTTCCGGCCTGCACCTGCCCCGGATCGCCGGCTTCGCACTTGCTGTCGCGATGGTGGTGACGCTGCTGCCGGGCATGCTGGGGCTCGCCGGATCGGTCGCGGCCGCGACCCTGGTGCTGGGCTTCGCCTTGCAGGGCTTTGCGGTGGTGCATGCCATTACCGTGGGGTCCGGTTCGCGTTTTCTAGTTCTGGCGGGGGTCTGGCTCACCACTTTGGTGTTGGGCTGGCCCGTGCTGGCGATGGCGGTGCTGGGCTTCACCGACGCCATCTTCGATTTCCGCTCGCGCCTCGCCGACGGTCTGCCGCCGCCGGCGACCGGGGGGCGCTGAGCGGCTTCCCCAATCTCGGACACATGAACATTCCAGGAGATACAAATGGACGTCATTCTTCTTGAGCGCGTTGCCAAGCTCGGCCAGATGGGCGAAGTGGTGAAGGTGCGCGACGGTTTCGGCCGCAACTACCTGCTGCCCAATGGCAAGGCCCTGCGTGCCACCAAGGCCAACCGCGAGCGCTTCGAGCACATGAAGGTGGAGCTCGAGGCCCGGAACCTGGAGCGTCGCAAGGACGCCGAGGTGGTGGCCGAGAAGCTCAACGGCCAGATCATCGTCACCATCCGGCAGGCCGGTGAGAGCGGTCAGCTCTACGGTTCGGTCTCCACCCGTGACATCGCCGAAGGCCTGGTGGCCGCCGGCTTCACGCTGGACCGCCACCAGATCGTGCTGAACCACCCCATCAAGACCCTCGGCCTGCATCCGGTGCCGGTGACCCTGCACCCGGAAGTCGAGGTCACCGTGACCGTGAACGTCGCCCGCAACGCCGACGAGGCCGAGCGTCAGGCCCGTGGCGAGGACGTGCGCACGGCCCGTGACGAGGACGCCGAGATCGAGGCCGAGCTGGCCGTGGCCCGCGCCGAGGTGGCTGCGGAAGTGGCGGCCGAGGAAGGCGTCGTCGAGGAGTGAGCCCCGGGCTCGCGGCCGGCGGCTCCCACGGGGCCGCCGCTGCTGCGACCGGAGCGCGAGCGTGCCATTCCTGCAACAGGGCGGCACGCTTGTGCGCTGCGGCGGTGATTTCTGTGCGGCGTTTATCGTCCGTTTGTCTTTGTGGCGCTAGAACACATTCCGCGCCGGGATTCGTCGACAGGAGCCGAGAGCTCGGGCGCGACGTTCTGGGTCGGGGTGAAGAAATGTTCAAGCGAATTGCCGTGTTTGCCGCTCTGGTGCTCGGCTATGCGCTCACTGGCATGGCGCTGAATGCAAGCCAGACGAGCGACGTTGGCGCGCCGGCGGCGATGGCGGGTGCGAGCGAGGCCGAGTGAAGGCGTCTGTTCCTTCGGAACGCGTTCTTCCGCAATGTGAAGCGGTTCATTCGCCCGCCGGGCTTCTCGGCGGGCGAATTTTTTTTGTCCGGACGCGGCGCGCTCGTCGACTGAGGCGTGCGGCGCGGTAGCCCGCCTCTGGCCCCGCTCCGCATCACGGAACAGTCTCAGATTAGGCGGAAATGGTTAATGAAAGGGTAGCGCCGGGCGCGGCTCAGCTCGACCAGTCGCAGCTGATGCGGCCCGGTTCGCCGGGGGGGATCTCGGCCGAATAGCCGTCGCCGCGGAAGCCTGCATCCTGGCCGGCCTCGTCTCCGCGCTCGATGGAATCGCCGAACACCACGGCCACGTCTGAATGGCTGGCGGCGAAGGTGATGAGCAGGGCCTTAATGCCGTTGCGGTTGCCGAAGGTGAACTGCATGTTGCTCACCGGTAGCCCGCCGAAGGTCCCGTCCACCGGCACCACGACCTGGGTATATTCCCCGTAATTGTGCGTGCTCGGCGGGCCGAAGGCGCTCTCCAGGTCCGGCGGCACCGTGAGCATGACATCGGTGCGGTCGGCGGAGTATCCGCGCGGATTGCCGGGCCGGTTGCCATAGCGCTCCAGCATGGAGATGGCGAACACCGCGAACGGGCTCCCTTTCTTGGGGAACGCGCATTCATCGAGGCCAGTCAGGAAATTGTCCAGCTCGACCGCGCGGCCGGGCGCCGCCGATATGAAAAAGGCAGCGCCGGCGAGAGCCAGCACTGCCATCTGACGAAACGTACGCGTCGCTATCGTGGTTCCTCCGCACCGCCGATGTTACGGCTGAAACATCGGCGGGCGAATGAGGCGCAGGATCGCACGGGGCCGTGCGACGGGTGGTTCAGCCCTTCTTGTGGGCGAGGGCGGCCTGGGCCGCCGCGAGACGGGCGATCGGAACGCGGAACGGCGAGCAGGACACATAGTCGAGCCCGATGCTGTCGCAGAACTTCACCGAGGCCGGGTCGCCGCCATGCTCGCCGCAGATGCCGAGCTTGAGGTTGGACCGGGTGGCCCGGCCGCGCTCGGCGCCCAGCTTCACCAGCTGGCCCACGCCTTCCACGTCGATGGAGACGAACGGGTCGGTCTCCACAATGCCCTTCTGCACGTAGGTGCCGAGGAAGGTGCCGGCGTCGTCGCGGGACACGCCGAACGTGGTCTGGGTGAGGTCGTTGGTGCCGAACGAGAAGAATTCGGCACTCTCGGCGATCTTGTCGGCCTGCAGCGCGGCGCGCGGCAGCTCGATCATGGTGCCCACCTGGAAGGTGAGCTTGGCGCCGGTCTCAGCCTCCACATCGGCCGCGGCCTTGCGGATCACGGCGCCGACGATGTCCAGCTCCGCCTTGGTGGCGATGAGCGGCACCATGATCTCGGGCACGATGGCCTCGCCCGTCTTCTTGGCGGCGATCACGGCCGCTTCGAAGATGGCGCGGGCCTGCATTTCCGCGATCTCGGGGAAGGCGATGGCGATGCGGCAGCCGCGGAACCCGAGCATCGGGTTCATTTCGTGCAGCTCCTTATTGCGCCGCTCAATGCGCTCCACCGCAACGCCCAGGCTCTTGGCCACTTCCAGGGTTTCCGCCTCGGTATGGGGCAGGAACTCGTGCAGCGGCGGATCGAGCAGGCGGATGGTGACCGGCAGGCCCTTCATGATCTCGAACAGCTCGACGAAGTCATCACGCTGCATGGGCAGCAACTTCGCCAAAGCGGCGCGGCGGCCGGCCTCGTCGTCGGCCAGGATCATCTCGCGCACGGCGAGGATGCGGCCGGCATCGAAGAACATGTGCTCGGTGCGGCACAGGCCGATGCCCTCGGCGCCGAACGAGCGGGCCATGCGGGCGTCGGAGGGGGTTTCGGCGTTGGCGCGCACCTTCAGGCGGCGCACCTTGTCGGCCCAGCCCATGAGGGTGACAAACTCGCCCGAAAGCTCCGGCTGCTGCATGGGCACTTCGCCCTTCAGCACCTGGCCGGTGCCGCCGTCGATGGTGATGAAGTCGCCCTTCTTGAAGGTCTCGCCCCCCACCGTCATGGTCTGCGCGCCATAGTCGATGCGCAGGGCGCCGGCGCCGGAGACGCAGGGCTTGCCCATGCCGCGGGCCACCACCGCCGCGTGGGAGGTCATGCCGCCACGGGAAGTGAGGATGCCCTCGGCGGCATGCATGCCGTTGATGTCCTCAGGGGAGGTCTCGGCGCGCACGAGGATGATCTTGCGGCCCTTTTCCTTCCACTGCTCGGCCTCGTCGGCCGAGAACACGATGGCGCCAGCGGCGGCGCCGGGGGAGGCCGGCAGGCCGGTGGTCAGCACCGTGCGGGGGGCCTTGGGGTCGATGGCGGGATGAAGCAGCTGGTCCAGCGAGCCGGGCTCGACGCGGCCCACCGCTTCTTCCTGGGAGATGAGGCCCTCATTGGCCAGCTCCACGGCGATGCGCAAAGCGGCCTTGCCGGTGCGCTTGCCGGAGCGGGTCTGCAGCATCCACAGCTTGCCCTTTTCCACCGTGAATTCCATGTCCTGCATGTCACGGTAGTGGTTTTCAAGGATGTGCGAGATGCGCTCGAATTCCTTGAAGGCGTCCGGCAGGGCGCTTTCCATGGAGGGCTTGTCGGAGCCGGCGGCGATGCGGGCGCGCTCGGTGAGGTCCTGCGGGGTGCGGATGCCCGCCACCACGTCCTCGCCCTGGGCGTTCACCAGGAACTCGCCATAAAGCGCGTTCTCGCCGGTGGACGGGTTGCGGGTGAAGGCGACGCCGGTGGCCGAGGTCTCGCCCATGTTGCCGAACACCATGGACTGCACGTTCACAGCCGTGCCCCAGCTCTCCGGAATGGAGTGCAGGCGGCGATAGGTGATGGCGCGATTGTTCATCCACGAGCCGAACACGGCACCGATGGCGCCCCAGAGCTGCTCGTGGGGATCCTGCGGGAAGGGCTTGCCCAGCTCGGCCTGGTACTTGGCCTTGTACTTGGTGATGAGGAAGGCCCAGTCGTCCGCCGAAAGCTCGGTGTCGAGGGTGAAGCCCTTCTCGGCCTTGTAGTGCTCGAGAATCTCTTCGTAGTGGTGGTGCGCGACGCCCATCACCACGTCGGAATACATGGTGATGAAGCGGCGGTAGCTGTCATAGGCGAAGCGCCGGTCGCCGGCGAGCTTGGCCACGGCTTCCACAGTCTCGTCATTGAGGCCGAGATTGAGCACCGTGTCCATCATGCCGGGCATGGAGGCACGGGCGCCCGAGCGCACCGAGACCAGGAGCGGATTGGCGGCGTCGCCGAACGACTTGCCGGTGAGCTCACCCACCTGGGCCAGCGCCTTTTCCACATCGCCCTTCAGCTCGGCCGGGTAGGTCTCGCCGTGGGCGTAGTAATAGGTGCACACTTCCGTGGTGATGGTGAAGCCGGGCGGGACGGGCAGGCCGAGGTTGGACATCTCGGCGAGGTTGGCGCCCTTGCCACCGAGCAGGTTCTTCATGTCGGCTTTGCCCTCGGCCTTGCCGTCGCCGAAGGTGTAGACCCATTTCGTCATCTAAGAGATCCCTTGTGGAGGGGCGCGGGACTTGCTGGATGGGCGGATGCTTTAGCTCGCAGTGCAACAGGCATCAACCGCACCGGCAGGTTCTAGGGCGCTCCTTTCGTCGTTATTTGGGCGAAATCCTTATTGGCCCAGCAAACCCGTGAGCCCGACGAGGATCAGGTAGAGCGCCACCAGCACATTGAGAAGGCGGGGAAAAACAAGGATCAGCACGCCTGCGATCAACGCCACCGCCGGCTGAATGATGACCATGTTGAAATGCATTGTGAACGCTCCACCCCCGGGCGCGCAACGTTCTGCACCCTCACGCAGGATTTCTCAAGGTGAGATGCGATGCCGGCTCGCTAGATTTTCGCTCCACGGCGGGCTTGGCCCGGCCTTGGCGCCGACGGGAAGCCCGTTGCATTGCAAAAGGCCCTGTTCTGCTGAAGATGAAGGCGTGCCTATTTCTTCAGCCCGGTGTGGAGGCGGCCTCCGCGGACGCCGCTCTCCCCTGCCGCATGATGGTTCTCAGTGCTTGTTGCCGGAGAGCTTGTCCGACCAGGCGAGCAGCAGGCTCGACCCCACGAACACCACATGGATGATGACGAGCCAGGTCAGCGTGTCCTGGCTGTAGCCCTTGGGAAGGTCCATGAAGGCTTTCAGGAGCTGGATGGCCGAGATGGCGACGATGGAGGCCAGCAGCTTCTGCTTGAGGCCGGTGAAGTCCACGCGCGTCATCCATTCCGGCCAGTCGGGATGGCCGGCCGGGTCGATCTTCGACACGAAATTCTCGTATCCCGAGAAGATGACGATGAGCACCAGATTGCCGGTCAGCGTCAGGTCCACCAGCGCCAGGATGCCGAGAATGGTGTCACTCTCGCTGGCGCCCAGGGCGTGGGTGACGAAATGCACCACCTCCGACCCGAACTTGAACAGCAGCACGAACAGCGCGACCACCAGCCCCAGATAGAATGGCGCCATGATCCAGCGGCTGCGGAACAGAATCGATTCGATCAGCCGCTCGATCATCCCCACCTCCTGCCTCAATAAGAATTGTTGCTTACAAAAGCGTCTGTGCAACGCCTAACCGGTGCCATGGCCCGGGCGCTGCGGCAAGCGGGCAAAGCTTCGCAGGGGAAGTCGCGCGGCGCTTGAGGGCGGCCGACGGCGGTCTTAAACAGGTTCGCGCCGTCGCCGGCGCGCTGTTGCGCGACGCGGACACCGCTCCGCGCGCGGACGCCGCGTCAGCTCAATAAGGTTCGGCATGACCCCGATTCCGTGGAACGGGGCCTGATCCAGGGAGACCGCCGCCATGACCACGCCTGCTCGCCCGACCCTCCTGCTCACCGGGCCGGTCATGGAACAGGTGGTGGAGCCGCAGCTGGCGGGGCACTTCACGTTGCGTCCGCTCGCGGAGCTCGATTCGCTCGATCCGGCGTCGGTGCGCGCCATCGCCACCCGGGGCGCCGCGCGGGTGGACGGGGCGCTGATGGATCGCCTGCCGGCGCTGGAGATCATCGCCAATTTCGGCGTCGGCTATGACACGGTGGATGCGGCGGCCGCAGCCGCCCGCGACATCGTCGTGACCCATACGCCGGACGTCCTGGACGAGGAGGTGGCGGACCTCACCCTTGGCCTGCTGCTGGCCACGGTGCGCTGCCTGCCCCAGGCGGATCGCTTCGTGCGCGCGGGCGAGTGGGTGAAGGGGGCGTTTCCCCTCACCGCAACCTTGCGGGGGCGCATGGTGGGCATGCTCGGGATGGGACGCATCGGCCGCGCCATCGCCCGGCGCCTGGAGGCGTTCGGCGTCGGCGTCGTCTATCACAGCCGCCGGCCGGTGCCCGACCTCGCCTACACCCATTTCCCCGACCTCATGACCATGGCTGGCGCGGTCGACACGATGGTGGTGATCGTGCCGGGCGGCCCGGCCACCCGCCACATGGTGAATGCCGAGGTGCTCGCCGCGCTGGGCCCGCAGGGGGTGCTGGTGAACGTGGCGCGCGGCTCCGTGGTGGATGAGGCGGCGCTGCTGGCGGCGCTTCAGGCGCGAACCATCCTGGCGGCGGGGCTCGACGTGTTCGCCCATGAGCCCCATGTGCCCGAGGCGTTCTTCTCGCTCGATAATGTGGTGCTGCTGCCGCATGTGGGCTCGGCCACCGTCCATACGCGCACGGCCATGGGGCAGCTGGTGGTGGACAATCTGGTGTCGTGGTTCGAGGGCAGGGGGCCGCTCACTCCGGTGCCCGAGACGCCCTGGCCGCGTCGCTGACAGAGGGTGGGCCGCGCCATTGACGCGGCCCAAGCCGGGCGGACAATGCTCTCAATCGGGCGTGAGGGGAGATCTGCGATGCCGGTTCGGTCCATGGGCGCGGGTGCGCTGCTCGCCATGGTGTCGCTGTGGGCTTCGGGGGCGGCTTTCGCGCAGGCCCCGGGTGGCGGCGGAACGGTGGTCGCGGATGCGAAGATCGACGCCGCCGCGCGCCAGATGGCGGCCCGCCTTGCCGGACCGTTTCGCCTCACCAGTGCCGATGGCGAGCGCCGCTGCGACCTGACCCTGGCGCAGGAGCCCGCCGGTGCGGGGCTGGCGG
Source organism: Xanthobacter sp. NM-59 (assembly GCF_021401125.1). Taxonomy (GTDB): domain Bacteria; phylum Pseudomonadota; class Alphaproteobacteria; order Rhizobiales; family Xanthobacteraceae; genus Xanthobacter. The sequence continues at coordinate 155,154 of NZ_JACBFQ010000002.1, read as the reverse complement.
TGCAGCTCGACCCGGCGGCCTGCACGGCCATCGCCTTCATTCCGCAGGTGACCGCATGGATCCCCGACGCTTCCGGGTCGATCCGCCTTTTGAATGCCCGGGGCGGGCTCGTGGCCGAGTTCACCGAGGCGACCGGCGGCAGCTTCGAGGCGCTGAGGGAGGGCGATGGCGTCTATTTCCTCGGTCCGCCCGCGGCTTCCGATGCGCTGCCGGCGACGGCAGAGGAGGTCATGGGGGAGTGGCTCCTGTCGCGCGAGCGCGGCGCCGCGCCGGTGTGCCGCTGGACCTTCGAGGAGACGCCCGCCGCCGAGGGGCGCTACCGGCTGCGGGTGGCGCCGGACTGCGACGAGATCCTGACCCGTTTCGGCGCTTCGACCTGGGAATTGTCCGGAGGCAACATCCTGGTCCGAGGTGTTGCCGCCGGGACAACGATTCGCTTCGCCCGGCAGGATGACGGTACCTGGGCGCGGGTCCCGGAGCGAAATCGGCCCCTTCTCATGACGCGTCCGTGACGGTTTTGGGGCATGCTGGGTTGCGGGTTTTCCTGTCAGGAAGATGCTTGAATTCCAGTTCGGCCCTAAGCGTTGCCGAATGGCAACACAGAAATCCAGCATTCATGCGGGTTTGCCTAAAATGGAAGCACGACATGCCTTTTTTTTCGTATTGGACTTCGCAGCAGAGTTGATTTTTATCTCCTTAAATCTCTGCTGGGGTACATACATATGAAAAAGATTGCACTGGTCGCCGCGTCCATGCTGTTCGCCGGAGCCGCCTCGGCGGCCGATCTGTCCTATCCGGTGAAGGCTGCGGCACCCGAGCCTGCGGCCCCGGCCTGGGACATCGCTTTCGGCACCAAGCTGACCACCGACTACGTGTTCCGCGGCATCACCCAGACCAATGGCAACGCTGCCGTTCAGGGCTATGCCGAGTTCCAGGCTCTCGACTGGTTCTATGCCGGCATCTGGGCTTCGAACGTCTCCTTCCTGTCCACCGGCTCGGCTGAGATCGACCTCTATGCCGGCCTGCGTCACTCCTGGGGTGGCCTGACCCTCGACGCCGGCTTCGTGTACTACGCGTATCCGGGTGGCTCGAACGGCCTGGCTTGGCCCGACGAGTGGAAGGACACGGACTACAACTACTGGGAAATCTACTTCAAGCCGACCTACGCGTTCAACGACATGATCACTGTCGGCGCGAACCTGTACTACGGCGACAGCTACGCCGGTTCGGGCGCCACCGAGACCTACCTGTCCGGTACTTTGAAGCTCGACTTCAGCAAGTACAGCCCGGTGCAGGATGTCGGCTTCTACGTGTCGGGTGAGCTCGGCTATCAGTGGCTCGGCACCACCACCGCCTATGTGGCGTGGAACAACCACACCATGCCCGACTACACCACCTGGAACGTCGGTCTCGGCTTCACCTACAAGGCCGCTACCCTCGACCTGCGTTACTATGACAGCGACCTGAGCGGCGATCAGTGCGCCCTCGTCAGCGGCGCGAGCAACGCCTGCGGCGATCGCTACGTGGCTTCGCTGTCCTTCGACACCGCCTTCAGCAAGCTGAAGTGATATCTTCCGTCATCTGACGGATGAGGGGCGTCGCGCACTCGCGCGGCGCCCTTTTTCTTTTGGGGCCCTGGCGTCTTGAGCTGATGCGCTTACTCCACGCGAGCCGGGGTCGATTTGGCACGCCGGGGCTGACTTGGCACATACGTGCGCTCACGCCGCTCGGGCCAAGCGAAGGCGCGGCGGGTCCGTTAGGGCGCCTCGAAGGCAAAAGGCGTTTGGGGGCGCAGCTGTCGCGGGTTTGGCGAAGGCGTCAGATCAGGCGCAGGCCCTTGAGGCTGGCGTGGCCATCCTTGCCGACGATGATGTGGTCGTGGACCTCGATGCCGAGCGGCTTTGCCACATCGATGATCTTGCGGGTCATGTCGATGTCTGCGCGCGAGGGCGTGGGGTCGCCCGAGGGGTGGTTGTGGCACAGGATCAGCGCCGAGGCGGAAACCTCCAGGGCGCGCTTCACCACCTCGCGCGGATAGACCGGGGCGTGGTCCACCGTGCCGGTCTGGAGCACCTCATCGGTGATGAGCTGGTTGCGCTTGTCCAGGAACAGAACCCGCACCTGCTCGCGCTCGGCATAGGCCATGGCGGTGCGGCAATAATCGATCACCGCGCTCCAGGAGGAGAGGGCGGGGCGGCGCTTCACCTGCCCCTTGGCCAGCCTTTGGGCGGCGGCTTCCGCCAGCTTCAGCTCGGTGATGATGGCGTCCTTCACGCCGGGCACCTGGGCCAGCAGCGAGGCGGGAGCGGTGATGACCTCGGCGAACGAGCCGAACCGTTCCACCAGGGCCTTGGCCAGGGGCTTCACGTCGCGCCGGGGGATGGCGCGGAACAGGATCAGCTCCAGGAGCTCGTAATCCGCGAGCGCCTGCGCGCCTGCCTCCCGGAAGCGGGCACGCAGGCGATCGCGATGGCCGTGGAAGTGCGGGGCCTCGCTCAGGCCACCGTCGGGCTCTTCCGCCATGGGTTCCTTCCCCGCCACTCCAGGCATGCGGATGCATCGAAACGATCCATCCCGATGGTGCGTGTTTCGCCGCAGCCAGGCTACGTCGCCGCGGGCCGCGTCCCCGCTTCGGGGCGCGCCGCCGTCACACGGTGGCGTAGGGGGGCTTGTGGTAGCCCTTGGGGCTGAGGGTGAAGATCTCGACGCCCGTCTCGGTCACGCCTACCGCATGCTCGAACTGGGCGGAGAGCGAGCGGTCGCGCGTGACGGCGGTCCAGCCGTCGGAGAGCACCTTCACATGCGGGCGGCCGAGATTGATCATGGGCTCGACGGTGAAGATCATGCCGGGCACCAGTTCCGGCCCGGTGCCACGCTGGCCCACATGCACGATGTTGGGCTCGTCATGGAACACGCGGCCTACGCCATGGCCGCAGAAGTCGCGCACCACGCTCATGTGCTGCGGCTCCACGAATTCCTGGATGGCGGCGCCGATGTCGCCCACATGGCCGCCGGGCTTGATGGCGGCGATGCCGCGCATCATGGATTCGTAGGTCACATCCAGCAGCCGCTCGGCCCGGCGGGGGATCTCGCCAATGGCGAACATGCGGCTCGAATCGCCGTACCAGCCGTCGAGAACGATGGTGACATCGACGTTCACGATGTCGCCTTCGCGCAGCGGCTTGGCATTGGGCATGCCGTGGCAGACCACATGGTTGATGGAGGTGCACACCGAATAGCGGTAGCCGCGATACATCAAAGTGGCGGAATAAGCGCCGTGGGAGACCGCGTACTCATAGACCAGGTCGTCCACGGCGGCGGTGGTCACGCCGGGGCCGATCATCTCGGCGATGGCATCGAGAATCTCGGCGGCGAGGCGACCGGCCTTGCGCATGCCCTCGAACCCTTCCGGGCCGTAGAGCTTGATGTGTCCGGTCTTTCTGAGCGGCGCGTCCGCCGCCTCCACATAGGTCATGGTCCTGCCTTATCGCTGGCCGGCGCCAGGGCGCGGCCGCGTCTGTCGTATCGGATATATCCCCCAAGATTTATGCCAACTTGCCGCCAAAGCAAGCGCTGTGCCTCCATGAAGGTCATCCGAGCATGGGAATTTCGCCCGCGACGGTGATGCCCTGAAGGGTGATGCGGCACAGCAGGGCAATGGCCTCCACGCCCTCGGCGCGGGCGGCATCGAAGGCGGCGCCATAGGCCGGGTCGAGGTCGCGGGCGAGCGCGATGGAGCGGGCCGAGCCGATCTGGCTGATATAGACCATCACCGCCCGCCGCCCTTCCCGCACCTGGGCGGCCAGCTCGTTGAGATGCTTGGAGCCGCGCGCGGTGACGCAATCGGGAAACTCGGCGGCGCCGGCGGCGCGCATCAGGTGCACGTTCTTCACTTCCACCAGGCAGGCCGGGCGGGCGTTGTGCTCCAGGAGGATGTCGATGCGGCTGTTGTGGCCGTATTTCACCTCCCGCCGCAGCCCGCCATAGCCACGCAGGCCATCCACCTGCCCGGCGGCGATGGCCTCGGCGACCAGGGCATTGGGGTGCATGGTGTTGACGCCCACGAGCTCCGGCCCGGCGCCGAAATCCGCCTCCACCAGCTCCCAGCTCAAAGGCAGCTTGCGGGCCGGATTGGCGGAGCGGGAGAGCCAGACCTGGCTGCCGGGCGCATCAAGGCCGGTCATGGCGCCGGAATTGGCCACGTGGACCGTGGTCTCGGTGCCGTCTTCCAGCGTGACATCGGCCAGAAAGCGCTTGTAGCGACGGATCAGGCGGGCGGGGATGAGCGGGGTCGGAAAATCCATCACGCCGCCGCCGGAACGGGAGTGGCGCGGGAGAGGGCGAGGGCGGAAGGCATGGGCACGGTGAGCTGAGGATGGGGACGCGAGCATATCCGCAGTCGCCGCGTGGAGCGATGATTTCGGGATCTTGTTCCAGCCGGAGGGGCCCAGCGCCGACGCGCTTCGCCTCTCATGGAAGCAGAGAAGCTGCTGATCCCTTTGTTTTAACGCGGCTCCCTCACGCGCGCCGGTGCCGCTTCGCCGGCTGGCGCTCTAGGTGATCTCCTCGTCGTGATGGCGCCATTGCGCGGCGCCGCGCGGAACCAGCAGCCGCAGGGCACCAGGGGCGATGGCATAACGCAGGGGCAGGCTTTCGCGGGTGGCCTCGCCATCGGTGGCGACCCAGGCGCGGCTGCGCCGGGCGTGGATGGTGAGGCGTGGGCTGGTGAAGCGATGGATGGCGGGATTGTCACGCCAGGCGCCCACCAGCACGTCCGCGCCCGCCTTCAGGCGCGCCAGGGTGCCGCGATCTTCCGCCACCAGCACTTCAAGCTCCCCGCCATCGAGCCTTGAACGGTGCAGGCCAGGCGCGTCGAAGGCGTTGACGGTGACAAGGGCGGCATAGGCCTCCACCGGATGGGAAACCCCAGAGATTTCCAGCTCCAGGGAAAAACGCCCGGCCCGGAAGGCTGCCTTCGCCAGGGCAATGAGCCAGCCCGCCACGCGCCCATGATGCTCGCGCGCCTGCTCGCGCGCCAGCGCCATCTGGCTGAAGAAGCCGACGCCGGAGACGCCATGGAAGGGCCGCCCATTGATGGTGCCGAGGTCGATCCGCATGGGGTGGGCGTCGGTGAGGGCGGCGAGCGCCCCGTCGAGGTCGCGGGGCAGACCGATATCGTGGGCAAGCAGGTTCATGGTGCCGAGCGGCAGGATGCCCAGCACGGTGTCGGTTCCAGCCAGCACGGAGGCGGCATAGGAGAGGGTGCCGTCGCCGGCGCCCACCACCACGATGTCATGGCCCGCCGCGGGCGCCTCGCGGATCTGGCGGCACATCTCCTCCCCGGTGGCCAGCACGACCTGAACGTCGAGATCGGCGCGGGTCAAGGCCGCTTCCACCTGCCGGCGCACGGGCTCGGCGCCGAGATCGAGCACCCGGCCGGCTTTGGCATTGAGTACCACCAGCATTCGCCGCATCGTAGGCTCCCCGGGCCGCTTCGCGCCGAAAAGGACTTTGCAGCGGGAATTCGCGCTGGATTCCCGCCTTGGTGTCCCCCATGTGGAGTGGCTCGCTTTCATCGCAAGGGATGCACCATGTCCAGCCCAATGACCGGAGCACGAAAAGCCTCCATCCTCCGCCTTCGGGCGGGCCTGCTGCTGCTGGTCGGCTTCGTGCTGCTGTGCGCCGCCGGCGGCAATTTCGTGGCGCGCCAGTTCGGGCTGGGCTGGGGCTGGGCGATTCTGATCGCCGTCGTCATCTGGGTGGGCGTGGGCATCGCGCTGGCGCGGCTCGATGCGCGCATCTATTTCGGCGTGGCCCTCGCGGTCACCCTGCTCCTGACCTACCTGGTCTATGATTTCTGCTCCTCCGCCCTCGATTGGCCGGGCGCGGTGTCGCTGGTGCTGGCTTTGTGCGCGACGGCGCTGTTGGCCTTCACCTTCTACGATTTCCGCCGGCTGAAGGACGAATTGCGGATCTGGCTCTACCGGCGCTGAGGCAGCGCCTTCCAGCGACCCGCGCGGCGGGGTGGACCGGGAGCCTTTTCTTCACCGGTGGGCCTCGGCTTCCTCCGTTTCCGGATGCAAAGCCACTGCACGCCGTAGCCGGATCGCGCTAACCTCCGCGCCGGTCGGGGCGGCGGGCAGTGCAGGCACAGTCGTTTCGGGCGGAAAGGACCGCAGCTCAAGCGGCGGCACATTGGGGTGTGGAGGAGAACATGGCCAGCGGCGGCCTTTATCTTTACACGGGGCCGATTGTCGCCTTCTTCTTTTCCGCGCTCTATTTTGGTGTCTGGACGCATAGGCGCGAGCGGCTCTACATCCTGGTGCTGTCGTTCGCCTTCCTTTGCTACGCGCTCGCGGCGCTGACGCAGATGCTGTTCATCCCGCGGGATCCGGGGCTGAATTCGGTCATCTCGACGGTCATCTACACGCTTTGCATCTCCCTTCTGGTGAAGGGGGTCAGCTTGCGCTTCCAGGAGCCTGGACAGGAGAAGCTGACGGTGGCGCTGGCCCTCGCGGTCGTCGCGCTGACCACCTATTTCTATTATGTGGACCGAAGCCTTCTGCTGCGCATCTACGTGCAGAACTTTGGCTATGGGTTCATGGTGACCTTGGCGGCCTTGCGCCTTCGCACCCGCAGGGGGCTTCTGGATCAATCCTTTTTCTGGGTGCTGCTGGTCTTCGGCCTGCATTTCTTCGTGCGCACCCTTCTCACCGCGCCCATCGCGGGGGATCTCGCCCGCTATGATGCCCTGATCGCCGCGGGGGCGGATCCGGTGGAGATGCGCAAGGGTTTCTCGTCCTCGCCGTTCTGGCAGGTGATGAACTTCAGCGTTTTCATCAGCGGCCTTCTCATCGCGCTCATGCTGTTCGTGGCGGTGGCGCTGGACGTGATCGAGGATTTCCGGCGCGAGAGCGGCTCCGATACACTCACCGGCCTGCTCAACCGGCGCGGATTCCACCTGGTGGCGACGCCGCTCTGGAACAATGCCGGCATGCGGCCGCTGAGCGTGGCCTATTGCGATCTCGACCACTTCAAATCCATCAACGATACCTTCGGCCACGCGGTGGGAGACCGGGTGCTGCGGCAGTTCTCGGACATCGTCTCCAGCGAGCTGCGACACTGGGACGTGGCCGCGCGGTTCGGCGGCGAGGAATTCGTCCTGCTGCTGCCGCGCGCCTCGGGCGAGGCGGCCCTTGCCATTGTCGAGCGGGTGCGCGGGGTCCTGCGCGCCACCCGCTTCGACGAGCTGAGCGATGGCCGCGCGGTTACCGCCAGCTTCGGTGTCGCCCAGGCCGGGCCCACGGAAACCCTGGCCGAGCTCATCCACCGCGCCGATCTCATGGTGTATGCCGCCAAGCGCGCCGGCCGCGACCGCTGCCTGCTCGACCAAAAGGTGCCGGTGGATTAGCCGCTGGCGCCTCGCTCCCGGAGGCGGCTCGGGAGACGCTGAAGGCGGATTTTCGCCACGGGGCGGCCGAAATGGGCGCCGGATGGGGTCCTCGAGCCCATCCGAATGTGCATTTCGCGCCTTCGGAGCGCGATTTCGGTGCCTGGAGGCGCCATCCCGCGTTGCGGGAGAAGCAAAGGGTGCATTAGGGTCGGCTCGCCCTGCCGCCCCGGAAACGACCGATGCACCAAAGAACCGCCCGCCCCATCGACCCGGCCTCGGATGCCGCCATCGCCGCGAGCGTGACGCCGCTGCCCATCGAGCAGGTGGCGGCGAAGCTCTCCATTCCGGCCGACGCCATCTTCCGTTACGGCCCGCACAAGGCGAAGCTTTCTCTCGATTTCATCGCCGATCTCGAGGCCGGCGCGGGGGCGGGATTCGACCGGGAGCAGCCGGCGGCAACGCCGGTGGGCGGGCACAAGGGCAAGCTCATCCTGGTCACGGCCATCAGCCCCACGCCGGCGGGGGAGGGCAAGACCACCACCACCATCGGCCTCGGTGACGCCCTCTCGCGGCTCGGCGCCAGCACCGCCGTGTGTCTGCGCGAGCCCTCCCTCGGCCCGGTGTTCGGCGCCAAGGGCGGCGCCACCGGCGGCGGGCGGGCGCAGATCATCCCCATGCAGGACATCAACCTGCACTTCAATGGCGACATCCACGCCATCTCCGCCGCCCACAATCTGCTCTCGGCGCTGATCGACAATCACATCTATTGGGGCAACAGCCTGGATCTCGACGCCCGGCGCATCGTCTGGCGGCGGGTGATGGACCTGAACGACCGCGCGCTCCGCTCCATCACCATCGGCCTCGGCGGCCCCGGCAACGGCTTCCCTCGCGAGGATGGGTTCGACATCACGGTGGCGAGCGAGGTGATGGCCATCTTCTGCCTGGCCGACAGCCTGGAGGACCTCGACGCCCGCCTCGCGCGCATGGTGGTGGGCCAGACGCGCGGCCGGCGCATGGTGAGCGCAGAAGAGCTGGGTGGCATCGGCTCCATGGTGGCGCTGCTGCGCGACGCCTTCCAGCCGAACCTGGTGCAGACCATGGAGGGCACGCCCGCTCTGGTGCATGGCGGCCCCTTCGCCAACATCGCCCATGGCTGCAATTCGGTGATGGCCACCCGGAGCGCCCTGGCCCTGGCCGATTATGTGGTGACCGAGGCGGGCTTCGGCGCCGATCTCGGGGCCGAGAAGTTCCTCGACATCAAGTGCCGGCAGGCGGGCCTTGCCCCCTCGGCGGCGGTGGTGGTGGCCACCATCCGGGCGCTGAAGATGCATGGCGGCGTGCCGGTGAAGGAGCTGGGCCCGGAGAATGTCGCGGCGGTGCTGGCCGGAACCGCCAATCTCAAGCGCCATGTGGAGAATCTCGGCAAGTTCGGGCTGCCCGTCGCGGTGGCGCTCAACCGCTTCACCACCGACACCCCGGCCGAGGTGGAGGCCGTGCGCGCGGCGCTCGCGGCCATGGGCGTCGAGGTGCATGTGTGCTCCCACTGGGCCGATGGCGGCGCCGGCGCCGAGGAGCTGGCCCGCGCGGTGAAGGCCCTGGCCGAGCGGCCGAGCAGCTTCCGCCTCCTTTACCCGGACGAGATGCCGCTGAAGGAGAAGATCGAGACCGTGGCGCGGGAGATCTATGCCGCCGGCCGGGTGGACTTCTCCACCGCCGCCACCAACCGCCTCAGGGAGTTCGAGGCGGCGGGTTTCGGCCGGCTGCCGGTGTGCATGGCGAAGACCCAATACTCCTTCTCCGCCGACCCCACCTTGCGCAACGCGCCGAGCGGGCACGCTCTGCCCATCCGCGACGTGCGCCTGTCGGCGGGCGCCGGCTTCGTGGTGGCCTATGCGGGCGACATCATGACCATGCCGGGCCTGCCGTCCCACCCGGCGTCGGAGCACATCTACGTGGCCCCCGACGGCTTCATCGCCGGCCTGTCCTGAGGTCGTCCGGCGCGGCCCGGACGGTCAGTCGCGCGAGAGCCCGCGGGCCTTGAGGGCGTCGACGTAGGCGGCCATCAGCGCCGTCTGGTCGCGGCCGTAGCGGTAGAGCAGGGCCCACGGATAGATGCCGGTGGAATGGCCATCGTCGAAGGTGATGCGGATGGCGTAATTGCCCGTCATCTCGATGCCGGTGATGCGCACGGCGCGCTTGGCCGCCACCGTGATCTTCTCATAGGGCGCATGGCCCTGCACCTCGGCCGAGGGGCTTTCCACCCGAAGCAGCTCGGCGGGAATGGAGAAGCGGGCGCCATCGTCGAAGGCGATGTCGAGCGCGCTTTTGTCGGCGGCAAGTCGGATCTCGCTGGGCCAGGCGGCCGGCACGGGCTGCGGGGCTGCGGCGAGGGGCGTTTCCTGCTGGGTGATCTGTTCGGTCATGACGCATGTTCCCTGTCTGGGCGGGATGTCCAACGGGCACGGCTTTGTGCGCCCGCATCCCTGTTCATGGCTCTGTTGCATACGATATAAGGAACGGGCGCCGAAGTCCGCGCGCTGCCGCAGGCGGCGACGGGCTCCCGTGAGATCGGCGAAAAGCCGGCGGTCGGGGTGCGTGGGGTGGATGGCCAGGAGAGAGGCGACGTGAGCGCGACGGTGAGTGCTGTGTCGAGAGACCTGATGGACCGGCCCGGCGTGGCGGCGGGCCGCGAGGCGGGGCCGCTGGTGGATACGTTCGGTCGCGCGGTGACCTATCTTCGGGTCTCGGTGACGGACCGATGCGATTTTCGCTGCGTCTATTGCATGTCCGAGCACATGACCTTCCTGCCCAAGCCGGACCTTCTCACCCTGGAGGAGCTGGACCGCCTGTGCAGCGCCTTCGTGCAGCGCGGTGTGCGGCGCCTGCGCCTCACCGGCGGCGAGCCCCTGGTGCGGCGGGACGTGATGACCCTGTTCCACAGCCTCTCGCGCCATCTGGAAACCGGCCGGCTCGACGAGCTGACGCTCACCACCAATGGGTCGCTGCTCGCGCGCTATGCGGGCGACCTGGCCGGTTGCGGCGTGCGGCGGGTGAACGTTTCCCTCGACACGCTCGATGCGGACACCTTCCGCGCCATCACCCGCTGGGGCGACCTTTCCCGCGTGCTGGACGGCATCGCGGCCGCCAAGGCGGCGGGCATCAAGGTGAAAATCAATGCGGTGGCCCTCAAGGGTGTGAACGAGCATGAGATCGCCCGCATCATGGAATGGGCCCACGGCGAGGGGCACGACCTCTCCCTCATCGAGGTGATGCCGCTGGGCGATACGGGCGAGGACCGGGTGGACCAGTATCTGCCCCTCGACACTGTGCGCGCCCGCCTTGAGGAGCGCTTCACCCTCACCGACATCGCCTATCGCACCGGCGGGCCCGCCCGCTATGTGGAGGTGAAGGAGACCGGGGGGCGGCTCGGCTTCATCACCCCGCTCACCCACAATTTCTGCGAGGGCTGCAACCGGGTGCGTGTCACCTGCACGGGCACCCTCTATATGTGCCTCGGCCAGGAGGATGCGGCGGACCTGCGGGCCCCGCTGCGCGCCTCGGCCTCGGACGAGGCCCTTAACACGGCCATCGACGCCGCCATCTTCCGCAAACCCAAGGGCCACGACTTCGTCATCGATCGCGCCCATGGCCCGGCGGTGCAGCGCCACATGAGCACCACGGGCGGTTAACCCTCCATTTGCCATTGCGGCGCAACGGTGGCGCCGCCATGCGTCCGGCGCAAGGCTGGCCGATAAGGGGCCAGAATTCCGCGCGCTGCGGTGCTGCGCCGATGGGCTAATACGACGCATAGAACGTATCCGAGCACCCCAGCCCATCCACCCCTCGCGCCGGCTCCCGCTGGCCCTGCGGGGGCCCGGAGGCTGCCTGTGGCGCCGGAGGCTCTGGCCTGAACGTGCCGGGCGCGCCCGCAGCTGTTGCCGTGGGTGCGGGGCCGTACCCTCAGCATCTCGGCGGGGGACGGGGGCCCGGGCGCGGAGACCCATGATTTGCGCGCAGCAGAAGGCCGCGTGAGAGGCGAGACATGACGAACGGGACGGGTGTCAGCACAGGCCCATCGGGCGCGCCGGGCAAATCCGGAGTGGCGAGCATGGCGGTGAAGGGCGTGATCGCCATGGCGCTGGCCATGGCCATGTTCATCACCAACGACACCTGCCTGAAGATGGCCGTGCGGGAAATCCCCCTGGGCGAGGCCATCTTCCTGCGAACCCTGCTTTCGGCCGCCATCATCCTGGCGCTGGTGGCCCGTGCCGGCGACCTGGCGGCGCTGCCCATGGTGCTGCGCCCGCGGGTGCTGGCGCGCGCGGGGCTCGATGCGCTCACCACCTTCATCTATGTGGCGGCGCTGGCGGTGATGCCAATCGCCTCATCCACCACCATCTATATGGTCGCCCCGCTGATGACGACGGCGCTGGCCGTGCCCATGCTGGGCGAAAAGGTGAGCTGGCGGAGCTGGTGCGCCATCATCATCGGCTTTTGCGGCGCGCTCATCGTCACCCGGCCGGATCCCGCCACCTTCTCCGCCGTGGCCCTGCTGCCGGCCCTCGCGGCCTTCTGCGGCGCGGCGCGCGATGTGATGACGCGGGGCATCGGCATGGAGATTCCGGGCTCGGTGGTGGGCGTGTCGTCCACCTTCGTGCTGATCGCCAGCGCCGGGGCGTTCGCGCTGTGGGAGCCGTGGCACGGCCTGTCCCTGCAGGCGGTGGGGCTGGTGCTGCTGGCGGGCGCGGCCTTCGCCGCCGGCACGCTGCTGCTGGTGTTCGCCTTCCGCCATGCGCCGGTCGCCTCGGTCTCGCCGCTGCGCTACCTGATGGTGTTCGGCGCGCTCGTCTCCGGCTTCCTGGTGTTCGGCGATCTGCCGGATGCGTGGACCAGCATCGGCATGGTGCTGGTGGTGGGAGCGGGGCTTTATGCCATCACGGCCGAGCATCGGCGCAGCGTGATGGCGCGCCGCGCCGCTTCCGGTTGCGGCAACGCCACCCTGGGCGCGGCAGTCGCCTGCGCTCCCTCCAAGGACTGAGGCCGGAGGGCCACCGGCCTGACGCGCACAAGGCTGGCGCTCCTGCGCGAGCGTCATGGGCGTGAGCGCCGCGAGCCAGATGTGCCGCCGCGCCGGGCCGCCCAGGCTCCGGTCACGGCTAAGGCTCCGATCGCGGCTAAGGCTCCGGTCACGGCTAAGGCTCCGATCGCGGCCCAGCCTCCGATCGCGGCCGAGCCTCCGATCGCGGCCGAGCTCAGGTCACGGCCAAGCTCTGGTCACGGCGACGAGTCAAATCAAGGCCAAGCGTCAATCAAGGCCAAGCGTCAATCAAGGCCAAGCGTCAATCAAGGCCAAGGCTCCGATCGCGACCAAGGCACAAATCACGCCCAAGGCTCGGCAGGTCACGCGTCAGGCCAAGGGCTCAGCCTCCCCCGCGCGGCGCTTGAGCCAAGGCGGGCCGGGAGCCGAGCCGGGGCCGGGAGCGCCGAGCCTCTCGGCATATGCGCTCCGGTCGTGGGGACTCAGGGTTGGCGCGGGCGATAGTCTCCGGTCACGGGGTCGCGCACCAGGGGAATGGTCTTCAGCTCGCCGTCCTCGGCGGCCCGCTGCCGGTCCATGCGGTCGTTGACCTTGCGCGTCTCGGCGGCGATCACCTTGGCCAGCGCGGCGGCGCCGAGGGTTCCCAGAGCGACGATGATCCACGGGGGCACGGGCATTCTCCTCAGCACTGCGGCCGCAAGCCCCGGCACCCTGCCGGTGGCGCTCCGATCGCGGATGCGTTCCGGAGCCGGCGCACCTTTATAGCACCGCATCCAGCGCCGCATCGCCTCAAGGCCCACCGTGAAGCGCGCCGATGGCGAAATCACGATGCCGCGGCGGACCGGCAGGGGGGGATCAGCCCTCTTCCTGGGCCAGCCGGTGCTCCAGAATGGTCTTGGCCACCAGTGTCACCAAAGCGAGCAGGGCCAGCAGCGAGGCCACGGCGAACGAGGCCACGAACTGATACTCGTTATAGAGGATCTCGATGTGCAGCGGCATGGTGTTGGTCAGGCCGCGAATGTGGCCGGACACCACCGAAACCGCGCCGAATTCGCCCATCGCCCGCGCATTGCAGAGCAGAACGCCGTAGAGCAGTGCCCATTTCACATTGGGCAGGGTGACACGGAAGAAGGTGGACAGCCCCGATGCGCCGAGGGAAACGGCGGCTTCTTCCTCGGAGGTGCCTTGTTCCTGCATCAGCGGAATGAGCTCGCGCGCCACGAACGGGAAGGTGACGAACACGGTGGCCAGCACGATGCCGGGCAGGGCGAAGATGATCTTCACGTCCGCGGCCTCAAGCAGCGGCGCGAACAGGCCTTCGGCGCCGAACAGCAGCACGAACATGAGGCCCACCACCACCGGCGAGACCGAGAAGGGCAGGTCGATCAGCGAGATGATGACGCTCTTGCCGGGAAACTCGAACTTGGCAATGGCCCAGGAGGCCGCGAGGCCGAACACCAGATTGGCCGCAACCGAGATGGCCGCGACCTCCAGGGTAAGGCGGATGGCCGCCAGGGCATCGGGATCGGCCAGGGCTTCGAGATAGGCGGGAACGCCCCGCTTGAGCGCTTCCACGAACACCGCCACCAGCGGCAGGCCGATGAACAGGCCCAGGAAGGCCAGGGCCAGGGCGGTCAGCGCCACCCGCACCGCGCGCGGCTCCGTGTTCACCGGGCGGTAGCCGTGGTGGGCGCGCCCGTGGCTCTCCACCACGCCGGTGGGCAATCCCTCGCTGGCGCCGTGAACCGGGGGCGCGTCCTGCGCGGGAGTGCTCATGAAGTGCGTCCTTCGTGGTGGTCTGGGCGCGGTTCCATCGCGCGAAAAGGCCATCGTCCAGGCCATCATAGGCCGATTCCAGGGCGAGCGGGATGCGGCTTCGCGACAGGCGGCGCGCGCCCCGGGGTCAGATGCCCTCACCCAGGTGGATGCCGCATTCCGTCTTGGCACGGCCACGCCAGCGGCCGGCGCGCGGGTCTTCTCCCGGCTTCACCCGTGAGGTGCACGGCATGCAGCCGATGGACAGAAATCCGTGCTTTTCCAGCGGATGATGGGGCAGCTTATGCTGCTCCATATAGGCCAGGAGATCCTCGCGGGCCATGGTGGCCAGCGGGTTGAACTTCACCCGCGCGCCGTCGCCCTCCACCACCGGAATGGTGGAGCGGGTCTGCGCCTGGTAGCGCTTGCGGCCGTTGATCCAGGCCGAATAGGGCGAGAGGGCACGGGCCAGCGGCTCCACCTTGCGCAGGGCGCAGCAGGTGTCCGGGTCGTCCGCCCACAAGCCGTTGCCGGCATCGCGCGCGGCCAGGGCCGCCGGGTCGGGGGTGACGGTGAGGACCTGGGTCAACCCCAGCAGCTCGGTGAGCTGGTCCCGATAGGCCAGGGTTTCGGGAAACAGGTGGCCGGTGTCCAGGAACACCACGGCCGTCGCCGGATTCACCTGGGCGATGAGATGCAGCAGCACCACCGATTCCGTGCCGAAGGACGAGACCGCCGCGATGCGTCCGGGAAACAGGGCCAGCGCGATCTCAATGATCTTCTGGGGCTCGGTCCGGCGCAGGGCGGCGTCAAGGGCGAACACGTCGAGGGGCAGCGGCTGGGCCACCGCGATGGGCGGCGCGCCGGTGGTGCTCGCGGCCGCGCCGATGGCCGTGCTCGTCGTCGCGTTCATGCCAGTCGTCCCTTCGCCGCGCGGCGGGTCTCGGCGGCCGTGCGGCGGCCGTCGCCCGTGGGCTGGTAGAAGATGGAATAGCTGGTGAGCGCGCGGTGGACGGTGCCGGCATCGGCCGCCTTCTCCAGCTCGAAGGCGTCGAAGCCGGCCCGCGCCATCATCAGGAGCTGGTCGCGCAGAACGTTGCCGGTGGCGCGCAGCTCGCCGGTGAAGCCGTAGCGCTCGCGCAGCAGGCGCGCCTGGCTGAAGGCGCGGCCGTCGCGGAACTTCGGAAAGGCCAGTGCCACCAGCGCAAGGCGGGGCAGCAGCGGCTCCAGCTCGGCCACGTCGCGATTGTTGGGCCAGGCCACGCCAAGCGCGACATTGCGGGCGAAAAGGGCCTCCTTGTTCGCCAGCAGGCGCGCGGCGGAGACGATCGTCGGGCCGTCCGGCAAGGGGGCGTCGTCGGCGACGGCGGTGAAGGGATCGGCGATGATCGTCCCGGACTTAACGAGGGGCATAGGCGCGCTCCTTGAACGGTTCGATGCCCAGGCGCTCGACCGCGGCGATGAAGGTTTCCTGGGGCGATGTGCGCAGCTCCAGATAGGTCTCGACGAGCCGCTCCACCGCATCCACGATTTCGCTCTCCGGGATGGCCGGGCCGATCAGCTCGCCCAGGCGCGCCTTGGAATTGCCCTTGCCGCCCAGGGTGATCTGGAAGAACTCCTCGTCCTTCTTCTCCACCCCCAGAATGCCGATATGGCCGATATGGTGGTGGCCGCAGGCATTGATGCAGCCGGAGATGTTCACGTGCAGCCGGCCGATGTCGGCGATGCGCGCATCATCGGCAAAGCGCTCCGTGAGCTTCTGGGCAATGGGAATGGAGCGGGTGTTGGCCAGCGAGCAATAATCGAGGCCCGGGCAGGAGATGATGTCGGTCACCAGCCCCACATTGGGGGTGGCGACGCCGATGGCGTCGAGCGCCTTCCACAAAGCGGGCAGGTCCTTCTGCCGCACATGGGGGAAGACGAGGTTCTGCTCGTGGGCCACGCGGATCTCGCCATAGGCGTAGCGGTCGGCGAGGTCCGCGATCGCGTCCATCTGGTCGGCGGTGCAGTCGCCGGGCGGGCCGCCCACCGGCTTCAGGGAAAGGGTGACGATGGCATGCCCCGCGGCCTTGTGGGGTGCCACCGAGTTGGCGTGCCAGCGGGCGAAGGCCGGCTCCGCGAGGGCGGCCGTCAGCTCCGGGGGATGGTCCGCCAGGGGGGGCAGATCGGGGTTCACGAAGCGGTCGGCGATGGCGGAGATGGCGGTCTCGTCGAGCCGCAAGGCACCGTCGCGGATGGCCTGCCACTCGGCTTCCACCTTTTCGGCGAAGGCCTCCGGGCCCATTTCGTGCACCTGGATCTTCACCCGGGCCTTGTAGATATTGTCGCGCCGGCCGCCGAGATTGTAGGTGCGCAGGATCGCTTCCAGATAGGAAAGCAGGTCCTCTTTCGGCAGGAAGTCGCGGATGGTCTGGCCGATGAAGGGCGTGCGCCCCAGCCCGCCGCCCACCATCACCTCGAAGCCGGTGTGCCCGTCCCGCTGGCGCAGGCGCAGGCCCACGTCATGCACGCGGGTGGCGGCGCGATCATGCTTCGCCGCCGTGATGGCGATCTTGAACTTGCGCGGCAGGTAGGTGAATTCCGGGTGCAGGGTGGACCACTGGCGGATCACCTCCGCGTACAGGCGCGGGTCCTCGATCTCGTCGCGGGCGGCGCCGGCGAAGGCGTCGGTGGTGGTGTTGCGGATGCAGTTGCCCGAGGTCTGGATGCCGTGAATGCCCACTTCCGCCAGCTCCGCCATGGCGTCCGGCAGCTCGGCGAGCTTGATCCAGTTGAACTGGATGTTCTGGCGGGTGGTGAAGTGGCCATAGCCCCGGTCATAGCGCCGCGCCACGCGGGCGAGGGCCTTGAGCTGGGTTGAATTCAGCGTGCCATAGGGAATGCACACGCGCAGCATGTAAGCGTGCAATTGCAGATACACGCCGTTCATGAGGCGGAGCGGCTTGAACTCCTCCTCCGTCAGCGCGCCGGAGAGGCGCCGGGCCACCTGGTCGCGAAACTCGGCGACGCGCTCCTGGAGGAAGGTGCGGTCGAACGCGTCATGAACATACATGGGGATCAGGCTCTCTTCAGGCCGCGCGGGCGGGGGACGCGGCGGGCGTGATGGTGGGGCCGCCCACGCGGATGCGCTCGCGCAGGTTGACCGGAATGGCGTGACCCTCCGGGGTGAGGGCGACGCGGGCCGCATAGGCGCCCACCGCCGTGTTCTCATCGCTCTGCGCAATGGCGAGCAGGCGCTGCACCTCCTCGGCGGTGGTGGCCACCGTGGCCTCGCCGATGGAGAGGCTCCATCCACCGCCCGCCGTGAGCCACACCACCACGCCGTCGGCGAGGCGATTGGCGGTGATGGCGGTGGGGCCCGCAATCTTCAGCTTGCGTTGCAGCGGAGAGGTCATGTGTGCGGCCCTCGGAATTGAAAGTTGACAAAATCAGTGTGATTAACACGATTGTTGTCCGTGATTAGAAGCTAAAATATCGTCATATGATGTGCAATATGAAAAATCACACTAAAATACGATGTAAAATGCGGGACTGAAACCGTGCGCGGCTCCCCTTGCTCCGATGCGATGGCCCGTGCACGCTCCGCCGGCGGCGCCGCGTGTTCCGCCGAGAGGAAAGCCGAGGAGATCCCATGATGACCGCCGTTCCGCCTTCCCCGCCTGTTCTGCTCGACGTGGCCGAGGGCATCGCCCGCATCCGCTTCAACCGGCCGGAGGTGCTCAACGCCCTCGATGAGGCCAGCATTCTTGCCTGGAAGGCCGCGGTCGACCGGGTGGCGCAGGACGATACGGTGCGGGTGGTGGTGCTGTCGGGGGAGGGGCGGGCCTTTCTCGCCGGGGGCGATGTGGGCCGCTTCCATGCGGCGGGCGCTGACGCACCGCAGGTGGCCGCGGCCATCATCGATCCCTTCCATCAGGCGATGCTGACCCTGGCCGGCCTGTCGGCGCCGGTGATCGCGAGCGTGCAGGGGGCGGTGGCGGGGGCCGGCCTGTCGGTGGCCATTGCCGCGGACCTGGTGGTGGCGGCCGATGATGCCAAGTTCACCATGGCCTATACCCGCATCGGCACCACGCCCGACGGCTCGGGCACCTTCTCCCTGCCGCGCATCGTCGGGCTGCGCAAGGCGATGGAGCTTACCTTGCTGTCGGACCTGGTGGACGCGGCAGAGGCGCTGCGCCTCGGGCTGGTGAACAAGGTGGTGCCCGCCGCCGATCTCGCCCGCGAGACCGAGCTTCTGGCGCGCCGGCTCGCCGCCGGGCCCACGGCCGCCTATGGCCGCGTGAAGCACCTGCTGCGCTCCTCCTTCTCCCATACCCTGTCGGAACAGCTCCATGCCGAGCGCGAGGCGTTCATTGCCAGCACCGGCACGTTCGATTTCGCGGAGGGGGCCGCCGCCTTTGTCGGCAAGCGCCCGCCACGCTTCGAGGGGCACTGAGAGGCACATTCCATATCGCCGATAAACGTTGTGTATTGACGTCATCGTTAATGTCGATCATGTTCATAGAAAATAGGGATCTATGAACATGACGACGGCTCAGCGCCAGCTTCTCCGCGACAGCGTCTTCTTTGCCCTGTCCTATGGGGTGATCGTGATGGCCGTGCTGTTCGGCTGAGCCGACGGCATGGGGGCGCGAGTGAGTATCTTGCCGGCGACATGTGCCGGGTGCAGCGCGCGCGGCGTCGCGTGAAGGGGCTCCAAGCAGAGCCGCGTTCCCGGTCCCTGGAAGCGGGCCCATGCTCACCGGGGCTGGGCCGCACCGGACGCTCTCAGGCGCAGGTGATTTGAGGGGCGTCCGTGCGGGCGCGCCGGGATGGCACCGCGACGGCGCGCGGCCCGGCCAGGCCAGGGAGCTGGCCTTTCCCATTTTCAGGACGAAGATGAAGCCGCGAGAATGCCTGCGCGCGTTGGCCGCGAGCTGTGGCCGCGTGACCTCAGCGGGTGAGGACCACCTGCTGGTTGGTCTCCGCCAGCACGCCCACATAGCGGTTCGGGCCCGAGGGTCGCAGGCGGGCGGTGACCTTGCCCTGGTGATTCTGCAGGACGAGGTCCGGCCCCATCATGTCCCAACCCTTGGTCATGAAGATGTCGCTGGGGCAGGACACGTCGGCCTGGGCGGACATGCCGCTGAGGCCGCGAGCGGTGGACAGGGTGACGGGGCAGGTGTTCTGCCCATTGTCCCAGGAGAAGGTCCAGGCGCCGGACATCTGCTCCTTCGCCGCGGTGGGCGCATAGGCGGCCCCGCCCGGATTCGCCGGGGGCGGCGCCAGCGGCACATTATTGGCGGTGCTGCGGGGCGTGATGGCCTCTGCGGCGGAGGCGGTCTGCGTCGGCGCGGGGGCCGCGGTGGCTGGCGCGGGCGCGGGCGAGGTTTCCACGGCGCCGGTGGGGGCCACCAGCGGCGGAGGGGCGTCGACCCGATTGGCCGCCATGGCCGAGGGCTTGTTGCCGAAGCCGTCCAGCTCGGTGCTGCAGCCGGAGAGGGCCGCTGCCAGAGTTCCCATCGCCAAAGCGGTTCCCGCTCCGGTCAGCACCTTGCGCCACACACTCTGCATCAACACTCTCCGGACGCGCCCCGCATCCCTGGGTCCTGCCTTCGCGACACCTTATGGCGCCCCCGCGACGGCCGGCCCATTCGACGTTCGGATCTCACCCGGCCTTGGGAACAGGTCGCAAAGCCTTGTTCCCTCAGGGTGGGTGCGAATGGACCACACTTTCCGCAGAAGATGGCAGCAGCAAGGCTGGTTAGGCACCTAAATACCGCACTCCACCGATGGATGGACGCATGGTTTCGGTGGCGTTATCCAGCCACGATGACCGGCCTCGGCCTTCCTTGTCACGCCGCATTCCCTTGATTCGCCCCGCAGCAGGAGAGCAGCCTATGACCCAGCACCTCGATCCCCGGAGCCTGACGCTTCTTGTCACCGGCGCCACCTCCGGCATCGGCGCCGCCACGGCGCGCCGCTTCGCGCAGGCGGGTGCCCGCGTCATCGCCGTCGGCCGGCGCGTGGAGCGGCTCGAGGAGCTGAAGGCCCAGTATGGCGAGCTGATTCATACGGCGGTGGTCGATACCCGCGACCTGAAGGCCATCGAGGAGCTGCTGGCCAGCCTGCCGGAGGCCTTCCGTAACTATAATGTGGTGTTCGCCAATGCCGGCCTCGCCTTGGGCCTGGAGCCGGCCCAAAAGGCGAACATCGAGGATTGGGACACCATGGTGGACACCAACATC
Organism: Xanthobacter sp. NM-59; assembly: GCF_021401125.1. Taxonomy (GTDB): domain Bacteria; phylum Pseudomonadota; class Alphaproteobacteria; order Rhizobiales; family Xanthobacteraceae; genus Xanthobacter. The sequence continues at coordinate 134,741 of NZ_JACBFQ010000002.1, read as the reverse complement.
AACGGCCTGCTCTACACCGTGCGGGCGACCCTGCCGGCCATGGTGGCGCGGGGCGAAGGCCATGTGGTGCTCACCGGCTCCACCGCTGGCGACTATCCCTATCCGGGCGCCAATGTGTATGGCGCCACCAAGGCCTTCGTGAAGCAGTTCTCGCTCAATCTGTGGTCCGACGTGGCCGGCACCGGCGTGCGCGTGACCAATATCGAGCCGGGCATGACGGAAACCGAATTCTCCGTGGTGCGCTTCAGCGGTGACAAGGACCGTGCCGGCAACGTCTATGCCGGCGCCACCCCCATGACGGGCGCGGACATCGCCGAGCAGGTGTTCTTCGCCTGCACCCTGCCGCGCCATGTCAACATCACCCGCATCCAGGCCATGGCCTCGCAGCAGACGTTCGGCCCGCTGGTGGTGAAGCGCAATCCGGCGTGAGCATCGCGGGTGGCGGAGGATGAGCGGTCTCGGCATGATGGCGCGAGGGGAGGTGAAGGCGTGAGCGTGCCCAATATCATCACCCTGTTTCGCATCCTGCTGGTGCCCACCGTGGTGTGGGCCATCGGCGTGGGCGAGACCCAGCTCGCCTTCTGGCTGTTCCTGACGGCCGGCGTGTCCGATGCGCTTGACGGCTTCATCGCCAAGCGCTTCGGCATGCAGACCGAGCTCGGCGCCTATCTCGACCCGGTGGCCGACAAGGCGCTCCTGGTCTCTATCTATGTGGCGCTGGCGGTGATGGAGCTCATCCCGCGCTGGGTGGCCATCGCCGTGGTCTCGCGTGATGTGATGATCGTGGGGGCGGTGGTGCTCTCGCTGGTGGTGGCGCGGCCGGTGGCCATCCGTCCGCTCTTGGTGTCGAAATTGAACACGGCGGCGCAGATCGCCTTCGCCGCCTTCGTGCTGGCCAGCGCCGGCTTCGGCTTCCATGTGCCGCAGGCCTTCACCCTGGGCCTCGTTTCGGTGGGGCTCTTGACGGGGCTTTCCGCCGCTGCCTATCTCGCGGAATGGACGCGCCACATGGCCAGTTGAATGGTGAACCCAACCGCGCGGGCGGGGCGTCCGCTCCATCCGCGGTGGCGGGCTGGGGGCTTCGCTCCGGCAAGGGGGCGGGCATAGGCTCCGGCATGAGCTCCGACGGCGGGGGAGAAGGAATGCCCTTGCGCATCAGGCTTTGGTTCTGGGTCGGGGCGCTTGCGGTCCTGGTGCTCTCGCTGTGGCTGCTTAGCGGCATCCTGCTGCCGTTCGTGGCCGGCATCGTGCTCGCTTATTTCCTCAATCCGGTGGTGATTCGCCTGCATCGCCTGGGGGTCGGGCGCACCATCGCCTCGCTGGCGGTGGTGGTGGTGATGCTGCTGCTGGTGGTGCTGTTCTTCCTGGTGGCGCTGCCCATCCTGGCGTCCCAGCTGTTCGAGTTCATCCAGCGCCTGCCCTCCTATGTCGCCCGGCTGCAAGGCCTGGTGACGGAGGAGAATCGCGAGTGGCTGAGCCACATCGTGGGCGACCGGCTGCCGGACATGCAGCGCTCCATCTCGGAGCTGATGACGCAGGGCGTCTCCTATCTGCTCGGCCTGCTGTCGTCGGTGTGGGCCGGGGGGCAGGCGGTCATTTCCATGTTCGCGCTCATGGTCGTGACGCCGGTGGTGATGTTCTACATCCTGTGCGACTGGGACGACATGGTGGAGTTCGTGGACGCCCTGGTGCCCGTCCACTACCACGACGTGGTGCGCACCCTTGCCCGCGACATGGACGGGGCAGTGGCCGGCTTCGTGCGCGGGCAGGCGCTGGTGTGCCTCGCCCTCGGCGCCTATTACGCGATCGCGCTGTCGATGACGGGGCTCAATTTCGGGCTGATCATCGGTCTCGTCTCGGGTGCCGTGTCCTTCATTCCCTATGTCGGCTCGCTGACGGGGCTGGTGCTGTCCACGGGCGTGGCCATCGTCCAGTTCTTCCCGGATTGGAGCATGATCGCCATCGTGTTCAGCATCTTCATCGTCGGCCAGACCATCGAGGGCTATGTGCTCTACCCCAAGCTGGTGGGCGACAGCATCGGCGTGCATCCGGTGTGGCTGATGTTCGCGCTGCTGGCGTTCGGCTATCTGTTCGGCTTCGTGGGCCTGCTGCTGGCGGTTCCGCTGACGGCGGTGGTGGGGGTGCTGGCGCGCTTCGCCATTGCCAAATACCTGTCGTCCTCGCTCTATCGCGGCCCGGGCGAGGGCGCGCTGCCCCCGGAGGGGCGCTGATCCCATGGCTGTTGGCGACGGAACCTCGCGCCAGCTTCCCCTCGAATGGCCCGCGCAACCGGCGTCGCGGCGCGAGGATTTCCTGGCCGCGCCCGGCAACGCGGCGGCGCTGGCGCTCATTGACGCATTTCCCGCCTGGCCGTCCAAGGTGGTGTGCTTGGTGGGGCCGGAGGGGGCGGGCAAGAGCCACCTCGCGGCCATCTTCGCCGCCCGCTCCGGCGCGCGCACCCTGTCCGCCCGCGAGCTGGAGCGCGCCGGCGTGCCCGCGGCGCTCGCGTCCGGCGCCCTGGTGCTGGAGGATCTCGACGCCGCCCCGTTCGAGGAGGCGGCGCTGTTCCATCTCCTCAATCTTGCGCGCGAGCAGGGGGCGTTCCTGCTGATGACCACCCGCACGCCCCCGTCCAAGCTGCGCCTTGCCACCGCGGATCTCGCCTCGCGCCTGCGCGCGGTGCCGGTGTTCGAGATCGCCCCGGCGGATGACGACCTGCTCGCGGCCCTGCTGCTGAAGCTGTTCTCCGACCGTCAGCTGGCTGTGGACGAGGCCACCGTGAGCTATCTGCTGCTGCGCATTCCGCGCTCGGTGGCGGGAGCGCAGAAGGTGGTGGAGGCGCTGGACCGCGCCGCCCTCGCGGCCCACCGGCCGGTTACCCGCGCCCTGGCGGCGCAGGTGCTCAAGGCCCACCCCGATCTCGCCATGCCCGAGGACGAGCCGGGCGAGGATGCCGACGACGACCCCTGAAATGGTGGCGGGGGAGGGGCGGCGACCGGTCGCGCTCCGTCATAGAGTAGTCACCTAAGGCAGCCATGGTCCGCCTGCACATCAGGGAGCCGACGATGAGCGCACAGGAAGCCGCAATCTTGAGAGACGACGAGACCCTTCCCGAGAATGCCCAGGCCGTGCCCGTCGAAGAGGCTCTTGCGCTGGCGCAGTCGCCGCACCGCTTCATCAATCGCGAGATTTCCTGGCTGCACTTCAATCGCCGGGTTCTGGAAGAGGCCTCCAACCGCAGCCACCCGCTGCTGGAGCAGCTGCGCTTCCTCTCCATCTCGGCCAACAATCTCGACGAGTTCTTCATGGTCCGCGTGGCGGGCCTGAAGGAGCAGATCCGCGAAGGCGTGCAGACCCGTAGCCCCGATGGCCTGACCCCTTCCGAGCAGCTCACCAAGATCATGGCGAGCGCCGCCCAGCTCATCGCCGACCAGCAGGTGCGCTGGCGCGAGCTGCGCACCGATCTCGCCGGCGCGGGCGTTACCCTCGTGGACGGGGCCGACGCCACCGCCGAGGATCGCGTGGCGCTGGAGAAGCACTTCCTGAACCATGTGTTCCCGGTGCTGACGCCGCTGGCCATCGACCCGGCGCACCCCTTCCCCTTCATCCCGAACCTCGGCTTCTCCCTGGCGCTGCAGCTGGTGCGCGAGGGCGACGGGCGGGGCATGAACGCGCTTATCCGCGTTCCGGCCAAGGTGGAGCGCTTCATCCGCCTGCCGGATCTCGCCGCCGCCCCGGGCGCGCGCTTCATGACGCTGGAGCAGATGATCGGCCTGTTCATCGCGAACCTGTTCCCCGGCTACCATGTGAAGGGCCAGGGCGTGTTCCGCGTTGTTCGCGACAGCGACCTGGAAATCGAGGAGGAGGCGGAAGACCTCGTCCGCCTGTTCGAGACCGCTCTGAAGCAACGCCGCTATGGCGAGGTGATCCGCATGGAGGCCGATGCCGCCATGCCGGAGGAACTGCGCAACTTCATGGCCCGCGAACTCGGCGTGCATGACGACGAGATCTTCGTGGTGAACGGCGTATTGGCGCTGAACGAGTTTTCCCAGCTCGTGTCGGTGGATCGGCCGGACCTGAAATTTCGGTCCTACAACGCCCGATTTCCCGAACGCATTCGCGAGAACGGCGGAGACTGTTTTCTGGCCATACGCGAAAAGGACATTCTTGTTCACCACCCTTATGAATCCTTTGACGTGGTGGTTCAGTTCCTTCGCCAGGCGGCCCGAGACCCCAACGTCGTCGCCATCAAGCAAACCCTCTACCGAACCTCCTCCGACAGCCCGATCGTGAAGGCGCTGGCCGAGGCGGCGGAGGCCGGCAAGTCGGTCACCGCGCTGGTGGAGCTGAAGGCCCGCTTCGACGAGGAAGCCAATATCCGCTGGGCGCGCGACCTGGAGCGCGCGGGCGTGCAGGTGGTGTTCGGCTTCATCGAGCTGAAGACCCACGGCAAGCTCTCCATGGCAGTGCGCCGGGAGGGCGGCACGCTCGCCACCTATGTGCATGTGGGGACCGGCAACTACCACCCCATTACCGCCCGCATCTATACCGACCTATCGTTCTTCACGGCGGATCCGGTGATCGCGCAGGACGTGGCGCGCATCTTCAACTTCATCACCGGCTATGCGGAGCCGGGCGAGCTGGATGCCATGGCGGTCTCGCCGGTGTCGCTCAAGCCGCGCCTGCTCCAGCACATCCGCGAGGAGATCGAGCACGCGCGGGCCGGCCGCCCGGCGGCCATCTGGCTGAAGTGCAACTCGCTGGTGGACCCGGTCATCATCGATGCCCTCTACGAGGCCAGCGGGGCCGGGGTGCAGGTGGATTGCGTGATCCGCGGCATCTGCTGCCTGCGGCCGGGCATTCCCGGGCTTTCGGAAAATATCCGGGTGAAGTCCATCGTCGGGCGCTTCCTGGAGCACTCGCGCATCTATTGCTTCGGCGCCGGCCACGGCCTGCCGAGCCCGCAGGCGGTGGTTTACATTTCCTCCGCCGACCTGATGCCGCGCAATCTCGACCGTCGGGTCGAGACCCTGTGCCCCATTACCAACCCGACGGTGCACGAGCAGGTGCTCGACCAGATCATGGTCGCGAACCTTATCGACAACCAGCAGAGCTGGCGGGTGTTGCCGGATGGCTCCTCGGAACGCATAGTCCCCGCCGCGGGCGAGGAACCGTTCAACGCCCATCAATATTTCATGACCAACCCGAGCTTGTCTGGACGTGGAAAGTCTCTCAAGGATTCTTCGCCGCGCAGTCTCCTCGTCCGCCGCTGAGGTGACGGACGGCCTCCATCGGGCACCCGGCCGCTTGCCGGTCGGGGCGCCGGTGGCGGTGATCGACATCGGTTCCAACTCCGTGCGCCTGGTGGTGTACGAGGGGATGAACCGTGCGCTCACTCCCATCTTCAACGAAAAGGCGCTGTGCGGGCTGGGGCGGGAGGTGCTCTCCACCGGCCGGCTCGCGGAGGATGCGGTGCAGCGCGCCTTTTCGGCGCTGCGCCGCTTCAAGGCCCTGTGCAATGCCATGGGCGTGGAGGTGATCCACGCTCTGGCCACCGCCGCGGCCCGCGACGCGGAGAACGGCCCGGCCTTCATCGCCGAGTGCGAGGCCATCTGCGGCACCACCATCGAGCTGCTCACGGGCAAGCGTGAGGCGGAGCTGGCCGCCTGCGGCATTCTCGCCGGTGTCCACAACCCGGACGGCGTGGTGGGCGACCTTGGTGGCGGCTCGCTGGAGCTGGTGAACGTGAAGGGCGGGCGGATCGGCACGGGCATCACCCTGCCGCTCGGTGGCCTCGCTTTGCAGGACCGCTCCTCGCGCTCGCCGCGCAAGGCCGAGAAGATCATCAAGGAGACCATGCCCGACGCCGGCGTGCTGGGCGATCTGGCTGGGCGCACCTTCTATGCGGTGGGCGGCACCTGGCGGGCGCTGGCGCGTCTGCACATGTTCCAGAAGGGCTATCCGCTCCATGTGATGCACGGCTACGTGATTCCGGCGCGCGAGGCGCTGGACTTCACGCGCATCGTCCATCGCGCCGATGCTGACACCCTCGCCCATATCGACGTGATCTCCGATGCCCGTCGCCCGCTGCTGGCCTATGGGGCGCTGGTGCTGGAAAACGTTGTTCGCCAGGGGCGCGCCGCGGAAGTAGTGATCTCGGCGCTCGGCGTTCGTGAGGGCCTGCTCTACTCCCTGATGAACGAGGAGAACCGGGCCGAGGATCCGCTGCTGCTGGCGGCCGCCGAGCTCAATGCGCTGCGCTCGCGCTCGCCGCGCCATGGCGAGGAGCTGGTGGGGTGGACGGATGCCTTCTTCGCCTCCTCCCCGGTGCTGGAGGAGAGCGCCGATGAAACCCGCCTGCGCCGGGCTGCCTGCCTGCTTTCGGATGTGAGCTGGCGCGCCCATCCGGACTATCGCGGTGAGCAGAGCCTCAACATGATCGCCCACGCGGCCCTTGCCGGGCTCGATCATCCGGGGCGGGCCTATCTGGCGCTGTCGGTCTATTTCCGCCATGTGGGCATCAGCGCCGACGACGCGGAGACGCGCATCCTGGAGCTGGTGAGCACCGGGCAGCTGGACCGCGCGCGCATCCTGGGCGGCGCCATGCGGGTGGGCTACCTGCTCTCCGCCGCCATGCCGGGGATTCTGTCGCGCACGCCGCTGGCAGTGCGCGGCGACCAGCTGGTGCTGAGCGTGCCGCGGGATCTGGCATCCCTGGTGAACGAGCGCGTGCAGGGCCGCCTGCGCCAGCTCGCCAAGCTCATCGGCCGCGAGCCGCACACCGAAGTGGTGGACTGAGCCCCGGGCACCGGCGCACCGCCGAGAGTGGGCCGGTGCCGCTGGCCGGGGGCGGAGGGGGGACGCTCAGCGTTTCCGCTCCCTCCGTCGCGATCATGCCCATCATGCGTCGGCCACCGAGCGGGCCCGTTGGTGCGCGCAGAAGGCCGAAAAGATGCAGGTGCCGGAAAGGCAATCATAGGTAGAATATTCTGTGGCTTTGCGGTGCTGCCGCAAGGCCTATACAGCGGGGGAGCGCATGGCCTCTCGCATGCAAGGCCTCGTCCCGCCTGAAAAAGACGTCACCTGGGGATCCGCGCGCCGATGGTGCCTCTCGGAAAATCGTCGTGACCAAGAAACAGGTCAGGGCGTGTATCGAGAAAAGAAAGAAGAACCTCTTCAGTAAACAGCTGGTCGACGCCGGTGTTCCAGTCATGAAAGGCGTTCAAGAGGTCGTGCCGAACGGAAAATATTCGGGTACTGCAATCGCTTATGGAAAATGACGGTCATAGTCGACGAGGCGTTGGGAAAGTCTCATCGCTCCAGCTATGCGCTCGTGCTTTTGATGCCGATTAGGGAAGGCTCACATGCCTGGGAGCACTATCCCGACAGGAGTGTTGACGTAGGGGCATCCTCGACTGCCATGGGCCGGGGGGATGGCTACACCCGTGGCGTGATCAGCAGGGGACGGCTCAGGGGCGAATAGTCAATCGCTTCCAAGCCTGTTCGATCCGCACGCCGCCCCGGGCGACGGGACGAGCACGCGGGCACATGCCGGCACGTGGTAAGCCCGGCGTCGTAAGCCCGGCTTGGTCTTGGCGGGGCGCCCGGCGGGCCAGGGTCAAGGGCTCTCCAAGGTCGCTCTCCTTTCGGGAGAGCTCGTTGGATTGACCCTCGCGCGGGGCCTCAGCGCTCCACAGCGATCACGCGGCCCTTCTCCACGGCGAGGGCGATGCGCCCGGCCTTGAGCGCGAGGGCGCGTTCGCCGAACAGCTCGCGCCGCCAGCCCTTCAGAGCCGGCACGTCCGCCTCGTCGTCGACGGCGATGCGCTCCAGGTCGTCGGTGGTGGCGAGCACCTTGGCGGCCACAGCATTCTGCTCGGCGGTCATCCGCAACAGAACCTTCAGCAGCTCCACCGTGGCGCTGGCCCCGTTGGGCAGGGGCTTGTCACGCTCGATGCGGGGCAGGGAGCGTGGATCGCGGGCGATGCCGCGCTTCACGGCCTCGATCACGGCCTCTCCATAGCGCGAGCGCTCAAAGCCCTTGGGCAGGGAGCGCAGCTCCGACAGCTTTTCCGGCGTCTGCGGCTGCTGCACGGCGATCTCGCCGATCACCTCGTCCTTGATGACGCGGCCGCGCGGCAGGTCGCGGGTCTGGGCCTCGCGCTCACGCCAGGCGGCCACCTCCACCAGCACCGCCAGCTCGCGCGGCTTGCGCACGCGCGACTTCAGCCGTTCCCAGGCGCTATCCGGGTTCTGGTCATAGGTACTCGGCGAGGTGAGGACATGCATCTCCTCCCCGACCCACTCGCCACGTCCGCGGGTGTCGAGATCGGTGGTGAGCTTCACATAGATGTCCCGAAGATGGGTGACGTCCGTCATCGCATAGACGAGCTGGGCCGGGCTGAGCGGGCGGCGGGACCAGTCCGTGAAGCGGGAGGACTTGTCGATGGCGTGCCCGCACACGCGCTGCACAAGCTGGTCATAGGAGATGCTGTCGCCGTAGCCCAGAACCATCGCCGCCACCTGGGTGTCGAACACCGGGTGGGGAATGAGGCGGGCGAGATGCCAGATGATCTCGATGTCCTGCCGGCCGGCATGGAACACCTTCATCACCTCCTTGTCGGCCATGAGCCGGTAGAAGGGGGTCAGGTCCAGCCCATGGGCCAGTGCGTCCACCACGATGGCCTCTTCCGGGGAGGCCACCTGCACGACGCAAAGCTTGGGCCAGAACGTGGTTTCGCGGAGGAATTCCGTGTCCACGGTGACGAAGGGATGGCGGGCAAGACGCTCGCAAGCCGCTGTGAGAGCGTCGGTCGTGGTGATCGGATCCATGGGCTCGAACATAGCCGCCTCGGGTCGCGGGCGGAAGGGATTGTGGCGTGAATTTGTCCGGATGTCGGAGCATGGGCCGGGCCGGCGATGGCGGTCTTCAGGCGGCGGCGCCGCGGGCGAGGCCCGCGGCGTCCTCCTCCGACATGGGAGGCCCCAGCAGGTAGCCCTGCAGGTGGGTGCAGCCCTCCTCTCGCAGGATGGCGAGCTGCGACTCGTTCTCGATACCTTCGGCCGTGGTCTTCAGCTCCAGCGCCTCGGCCAGGCTGAGGATGGCCTTCACGATGGCATGGGTGTGGGGATCGTCCACCACGTGGCGGATGAAGCTCTGGTCGATTTTCAGCCGGCTGATGTTGAGCACCTGCAGGTAGCGCAGCGAGGAATAGCCGGTGCCGAAATCGTCCAGGGCGAGAATGATCCCCTGCGCGCGGAACTCGTCCAGCAGCGTGCGCACCGAGGTGTCGGCCTTCAGCAGCAGAGATTCGGTGATTTCCAGCTCCAGCCGGGTGGGGTCGAGGCCGCTGGTGGCCAGGGCGTCGCGCACCTGCTGGCGGGTGCCGCCGCCGCGAAACTGGGCGGGGGAAACGTTGACCGAGACGAACAGGTGGCCGGGCCAGCTCGCCGCCGTCCGGCAGGTTTCCCGGAGGATCCAGCCGCCCACCTTCACGATGAGGCCGGATTCTTCCACCACCGGAATGAAGCGCTCGGGCGGCACCTCGCCGCGGACCGGATGGTGCCAGCGCAACAGCGCCTCGAAGCCCGCCAGCTGGCCGCTGGCGGCCTCGAAGATGGGCTGGTAGGCGAGGCGGAACTGGTGGCGCTCCCAGGCGTCGTGAAGGTCGAGCTCCAGGTCGCGCCGGGCGCGGGCCACGGCGCCCATATTGGCCTCGAACAGGCGGGCATTGCCGCGGCCGTCATTCTTGGCCTCGTAGAGCGCGAGATCGGCGCATTTGAGCAGGGTCGCGACATCGTTCCCATCCGCGGGGGAGGTGGCGATGCCGACGCTGCACCCGGTGAGGACCTGATGGTGATCGAGCAGGAACGGCGCCTTCAGGGATTCGATGATGGCTTCGGCGGCCGCCACCGCGCTGCGGTCGCCCGCGGCCTGCCGGCAGATGACGGCGAACTCGTCGCCGCCGAGCCGGGCGACGAAATCGTGCGGCGCGACCGTGTCCAGGAGGCGCTCGGCCACGGCCTGCAGCAGCGAATCGCCAATATCGTGGCCCAGCGTGTCATTGACGCTCTTGAAGTAGTCGAGGTCGATGAACAGCAGGGCGAGTGGGGGGCTCTCGGCGTGGGCAAGGCGCGCCGCGAGGCGCTCGGAGAAGAACAGGCGGTTGGGCAGGCCCGTCAGGGCGTCGTAGCGGGCCCGCCGGTGTTCCTTTTCCGAGAAGGCTCGTTCGCCATCCAGCTGGCGAATCACGAAGAAGATGACGCTGCCAATCAGGCAGCACACCAGCGCGGCGGCCAGGATGATGGGCAGAACCTCCTTCCAGGCCTGCGCCTCCAGCCAGTCGGTGCCATCGCTGATGACCACGGCGAGCGGGAAATGGGCCAGCTTCTGCACTGCCACCACCCGCTCGTGCTCGTCGAGAATGCCGGCGGGGATCACGTCACTCGCATCGGGAGCGAACAGGGCGCGGGCCATCTCGGCCCGCACCGCCGCGTCTCGGGGGAAGCGGGCGGCACTGCCCGGAACACGGGCCAGGAGGGCACCGTCATCGCGCACCAGGGCGATGAGGCCGGAAGGGGCAAGGTCAATGGTGGAGAAGTTGCGCTCGAATGAGGCCTGCTCCATCGCCCCGAGGATGAGGCCGAGGAAGGTGCCGTCCGCGGCGGTCACGCGCCGGGCCAGGAACAGGGTGACGGCGCCGGTGATGAGGTTGGTCACCGGCTCGGCGATGAAGGTGGGCGGGCCCTTCATGCTGCTCAGCACGATGAAGTAGTCGCGGTCCGACAGGTCAAGGTCGGGAATAGGCCAGGCGCGGCTGAAGTTCAGCAGCTTGCCGGTGCTGCCAACCACCGAGATGGCGTCCACATGGGGCAGGCCGGACATTTTCTCGCGCATCAGCCGGTGCATGAAGCGCTGGCCCATGAAGGTGGCGAATTCCTGCGGGGTCGCGACATTCGCGTCCGCGACCCGATCGGCGAGGCTGCGCTGCACCAGCTCCAGGCTCTGCAAGGCGCGGTCGGTTTGTCCCGCCAGGCTGAGGGCAAGGTTGCGCACCTCGCGGCGATGTTCGGCGTAGCTCTGGCGGTAGAGGGCCGTCACCAGGATCGCGGTGCCGAGGCAGATGATCGCGCAGATCATGACGCCGAGGCCGATCAACAGGGCGCGGGGGCGCAGGCGGCGCGCCGAGGGCGCTTGCGCGACATCCGCCGGCTCGCCACCACCGATGGCTTCCAGACGGGAAGGGGGCGATGCGGGGCCGGAGGGGGAAACGCCTGAACTCACTCGGTCTCTCGCATTGGGCGTCGGACCACCGCCTTCGGACAGGCGCGCGGTTGACGCAAGTCATGCTCATAACACGCTTTGCGAATGGTGAAATAGGACTGTGTGCTTGACAAGGGACGGGGCGCATGCACCTTCGCCCCGCTTCAGATGCGGACAGTCCGCGCCGGCGCGCGTCAGCGCTGCGGCCGGGGCGGACTGTGCCAGCGCGGTTCCGCGCGCGCCGGGCCGGCTGCGCGCGGGGTCTCGCCGGCGGGGAAGGCTCCCCGTGTCTCATATTTTCAGCCTTGAAAGGGCAATCTGATGCACCGCTATCGCTCCCACACCTGCGGCGCGCTCACCACCGCCGAGGTCGGCGAGCACGTTCGGCTTTCGGGCTGGTGCCACCGCATCCGCGACCATGGCGGCGTGCTGTTCATCGATCTGCGCGACCATTACGGCCTCACCCAGGTGGTGGTGGACCCCGACAGCGCCGCCTTCAAGGACGCCGAGAAGGCCCGTTCCGAATGGGTGATCCGCATCGACGGCAAGGTGCGCCCGCGTCCCGAGGGCACGGAAAACCCCGATCTGGCCACCGGCGCCATCGAGGTCTACGCCACCGATCTGGAAGTGCTGGGCGCCGCCGCCGAGCTGCCCATGCCTGTGTTCGGCGACGTGGAATATCCGGAAGAGACGCGGCTCAAGTATCGCTTCCTCGACCTGCGCCGCGAGAAGCTGCACAAGAACATCATGACCCGCGGCGCCATCATCGACGCCATGCGCGCCCGCATGAAGGGCCAGGGCTTCTTCGAGTTCCAGACTCCCATCCTCACCGCTTCGTCCCCCGAGGGCGCGCGCGACTTCCTGGTGCCGTCCCGCCTGCATCCCGGCAAGTTCTATGCGCTGCCCCAGGCGCCCCAGCAGTATAAGCAGCTGATCATGATGAGCGGCTTCGACCGCTACTTCCAGATCGCGCCCTGCTTCCGCGACGAGGACCCGCGCGCCGATCGCCTGCCCGGCGAGTTCTACCAGCTCGATCTGGAAATGAGCTTCGTGGAGCAGGAAGACATCTTCGCGGCGGTGGAGCCCGTCATTCGCGGCGTGTTTGAGCAGTTCGCGAACGGCAAGCCGGTGACCCAGAACTGGCCGCGCATTCCCTATGCCGTGTCCATGCGCAAATATGGCACCGACAAGCCGGACCTGCGCAACCCGCTGGAAATGCAGGACGTCTCCACGCATTTCCGTGAATCCGGCTTCAAGGTCTTCGCCCGCCTGCTGGAGGTGGAGAAGAACGAGGTGTGGGCCATCCCCGCGCCCAAGGGCGGCTCGCGCGCCTTCTGCGACCGCATGAATGCCTGGGCGCAGGGCGAAGGCCAGCCCGGCCTCGGCTACATCATGTGGCGCGAGGGCAATGAGGGCGCCGGCCCGGTCGCCAAGAACATCGGCCCCGAGCGCACCGAGGCCATCCGCCAGCAGCTGGGCCTGCAGGCGGAGGATGCCGCCTTCTTCGTGGCGGGCGATCCCTCGAAGTTCGTGAAGTTCGCCGGCGCCGCCCGCACCAAGGTGGGCGAGGACCTGAACCTGATCGACACCGAGCGGTTCGAGCTGGCCTGGATCGTCGACTTCCCCTTCTATGAATGGGACGAGGACGAGAAGAAGGTGGACTTCTCCCACAACCCCTTCTCCATGCCCCAGGGCGGCCTGGAAGCGCTGCAGACGCAGGACCCGCTCACCATCAAGGCGTTCCAGTACGACATCGCCTGCAACGGCTACGAGATTGCCTCCGGCGGCATCCGCAATCATCGTCCCGAGGCGATGGTGAAGGCGTTCGAGCTCGCGGGCTATGACGAGGCCACCGTGATCGAGCGCTTCGGCGGCATGTATCGCGCGTTCCAGTACGGCGCCCCGCCCCATGGCGGCATGGCGGCAGGCGTGGACCGCATCGTGATGCTCCTGTGCGGCACCGAGAACCTGCGCGAGATCTCCATCTTCCCCATGAACCAGCAGGCCCTGGACCTGCTCATGGGCGCGCCCAACGAGGCCACCCCCAAGCAGCTGCGCGAGCTCCACATCCGCCCGGTGCCTCCGCAGAAGTGAGGGGCAGGCCGTTGCGCCCCGGGGGCGTTGTCTTCCGACCGGCCTTGCGAGGCCGGTCGGCGCTCCGTGTGGTACTGGCTCTTCTGGCATTGCTACCTGCAATCCAGGATGTGAATGCCCTGGATTTCTCCGGACATGAGAACGACAGCGCGAGCCTGCTCGCCGTGCTCGCTACCGGCACCGTAGAAAAGGGAGACGCCGACCGGTTCCGCGCCTATCTAGCGCAGCGGCCGGCGCGAAAACGTACGGCGATCTACCTGAACTCGCCGGGCGGCAATCTTCACGAGGGGATGGCCCTGGGCCGCGCTTTCCATGAACTTGGCGTGCGCACCGTCATCGAGGGGAATGGCGCGGGATGCCTGAGCGCCTGCGCGCTCGCCTTCCTCGGCGGGCGAGACGGGAGCGGCGCACCATGGCGCGCCAAATCATCGTCGAGCGAGCTGGGCTTCCATTCCTTCCGGAGCCGTTTCCCTGCGGACCGAACCTATAGCGCCAATGACATGGCCGCGCTGGAGCAGCGCACGCAGCGAACCGTGCTCGATGTCGCTGATTACCTTCGCGCCATCGGCACAGACCTGGACTTCCTGCGCATCATGTTTCGCGCCTCGGCGGACGAGATGAATTTCGTCTCCAATGATGAAGCCCTGCGCATCGGCATCAAGGTCTGGGACGAGAAGAGCCGTCGCTTTCTGGTGCCCTGAGCGGGGCCGTGGCTTGCGGCCCGGATGACGTTCCGGCAGTCTGCGCCCGCCTGTTCGATCCGGGAGAGCCCCCTTGATCCGCATCCTGCCGAAAGCCGTTCTTGCCCTGACGCTGATTGCCGCGCCGGCGGCGCGGGCCGATGAGATCGCCGACGCCATCTCCGAGGCCCAGAAGGCCTATGCGGCCGGCGACACCGCAACCACCAAGCAGGCGCTGGACGTGGCGTCCCAGCTCCTCGCCCAGCGCAATGCCGAGGGCCTTGCCAAGTTCCTGCCCCCGGCGCCCGCCGGCTGGACCGCAGGCGCCACCGAGACCGACGCGGCCGCGGCCGCCATGTTCGGCGGCGGGTTGATCGCCAAGCGCGAATACAGCAAGGGCGACACCCATGTGAATGTGCAGATTATCGCCCAGTCCCCCATGGTGGCGCAGATGGCGGCCATGTTCTCCAATGCCGGCATGCTCGGCGCCATGGGCAAGGTGTTCCGCGATCGCGGCCGCACGGCCGTGGTCACCAAGGACGGCGCGGTGCAGCTTTTGAGCGGCGCCACCTTCATCACCATCGACGGCAATGCGGGAGAGGCGGAGAAGAAGGCGTTCCTCACCGCCATCGATCTCGCGGCGCTGGAAAAGGCCGGCGGCTGAGACCCGGCCTCGGGCGCAAAAAAAGGGGGGCGGGCGCCGGCGTGGCGCCCGCCCCCCTTTCGCGTTCAGGGCTTGTTGACGGCGGAGAAGCTGAACAGCTGCAGCGGCTCCGTGGGATCATCCGAATTGAGGAAGGCGAGGAACGGCACGCGCCCCTTGGGCGTGGCGGTGATCTCCAGCGTCTTCGGATCACGGATGAACTGGGCGATGGCCTCCGCCACCGCCGCCGTCTCCGGCGCGCCGGGGGCCACGGCGGCAATGCCTTCGTTCAGCAGGTCCAGCAGATGGGCGCGATACTCTTCCAGGCCCTGGCCGTCGGCATCGGCGAGGCGCTGGAGCACCAGGTTCGCCAGGCCATGATCGCTGATGGTGACGCTGATCGGGCCGATATTCACCCCGGGCAGCGCCCCCGTGAACGCCTGTTCGGAGGCGAACGCCGCCGGCGGCAGGTTGTCCAGCCGGGCGCTGAAGCCGGTGCGGAAGGCGTCCTTCACCTCGACGTCGGCGGGACCGACCGAGATGCTTTGGGTGCCGGCGTCATAGGCGGCGCCCAGCGCCATGGAGAAGGTGGCCCGCTTCAGCCCGGCGGCCGCCAGGGTGTTGAAGGGCTCGCCGTCCTCCGCGTCGATGGGGCCGTTCACGTCCTTGAGCTCGAACAGGATGCGGCCGGGCAGCTCGCCGGCGGCGGGGTCCGGAAACGCGCCCCAGGTGAGGCTGGCGCGGGCGATGGTCACGGGCTCCGCCGGGGTGTCATCGCTGCCTTCCACCGGAACCTCGATGTCGGTCGCGGTCACGCCGGTGAGGGCGCGGAAGCCGGAGAGGGCCACGTCCGGCTGGGTCGGATCGTCGGCATGGGCGATGGTGAGCAGGCGCGGTAGGTCGAGCCCGGTCACGGAAATGGTGCCGAACTTGACGGCCTGCCCGTCGCTGTCGCCATCGACGCCCTCGAACCGCAGCTCGGCCAGGGTGCCGGCATCGAACGCCTTGAGCGCGAACAAGGCCGCGCGGCCGCCGCCCACCGGCTCCACGGTGCGCATGTCGCGCACCTCGAATGCGGTGAAGGCCAGCCCCTTCAGCAGATCGGTGGCGTCCTTCAGCATCGGCGCCGGATCGGTCGGCGGCTCGTCCGCCGCCAGGGCCTCCAGCGCCGCGAGGCGGGCCGCGGTGATGGCCGCCGGCCGCAGCGCGACGGCGGTGAGGGTCATGCCCGCGCCTTCGGTGCGCACGTCGTCCTGTTGCTCGATGTTGAAGGCGCCGGTTTCCAGCGCCCCCAGCACCGCGCGCAGGGCTCCGTCACTGTCCGCCGAGGGGGCGAGGAGGGGGGTGATGTCAATGTCGCGGGCCACGATCGCCACCGCCTGAACGCGGGGCAGGCCGCTGCCCTCGGCCAGAGCGGGATTGGCCGGCTCGTCGTTCCCCTTCGCCCCGTCGGCCCCCGCGCCGGTGGCGTTTGCTGCGGCGTTAGCCGCCGCCTGGGCGGCTCCATCCGCTGGCTGACCTTCGGAAAGCAGGCGCGCCACGGACAGGCGGGCTACCTTGCCGGAACGCACATCGGTGGCCGCGATGCCGTCCAGGGTCAGCTCGCGTGCA
This sequence comes from Xanthobacter sp. NM-59, assembly GCF_021401125.1. GTDB lineage: Bacteria > Pseudomonadota > Alphaproteobacteria > Rhizobiales > Xanthobacteraceae > Xanthobacter. The sequence goes on along the minus strand of NZ_JACBFQ010000002.1, from coordinate 118,450 downwards.
TTGAGCTGCAGCGGGTTGGCCTTGCCGGGGGTCACGCGGGTGACGGCATGGGGCACGTCGATGCGCGCGGCGTCGACGCTCGCGAGCTGGCGCAGGGCCAGCACCACCGGGTTCGCATTCACCATGTCGGCGGCGTTGCCGGCGGTGGGCGTCACCACCAGCGGGCCGGCGAAGCGCTCGATGGCCACATGGGGCAGGGTTTCCACCACACGCGGCCCGTCCGCGCCGTCGGTGCGGGTGAGGGTGAGATTTTCCAGGACGATGCTGTCGGCCGTGATTCGGCCGTCCTTGGTGGGCGCGCCCACCCCGTGGGCGGAAAACTGGGCCACGGTGAGGGACACGGCCCCGTCCGCCGAGGTGACGGAGAGGTCACCCAGCGTCAGGCTGCGATCCTTCAGCGAGACCGCGCTGGACCCCACGCTGGCCTTGGCCCCGGTGGCCCGCACCTGGGCGAGGGCGTCATCGATGACGGCATAGGCCTTCTTCTGCGCCCAGTATTGAACACCGGCATATCCGCCAATGCCCAGGGCGAGGACGGCCACGATGCCGATGACAAGCGGTTTCTTCATGGGAAAAGTCCTCGTCCCGGACCTCTGCGCTACGCACAGCCTTCCTTTGCGTCCGCAGCATTGCTCAATTTGTGCGGTAGACCGTGACATCGCCGAACCGCACAGCTACCTTTCGCCCCCGTTTCAGGACTAACGCAAGACAGATCATAACGAGATCGTGCCGGCATACACATGCGAACGCTGGCACGGTATCCAAGTAACGTTATGACGGGTGAAGGAGCAGGGACAAGGATGGCGTCGAATATTTCCGATGATTTGCGTTCCGGCGCTCTCGTCTACCATCGCCTGCCTCGGCCCGGGAAGCTGGAGATTCAGGCCACCAAGCCCTTGGGCAATCAGCGCGATCTGGCGCTGGCCTATTCGCCGGGCGTGGCCGCCGCGTGCGAGGCCATCGCCGCCGATCCGCTCCAGGCGGCCGAGCTGACCATCCGCGCCAATCTCGTGGGCGTCGTTTCCAACGGCACGGCGGTGCTGGGCCTCGGCGCCATCGGTCCCCTCGCCGGCAAGCCGGTGATGGAGGGCAAGGCCGTCCTGTTCAAGAAGTTCTCCGGCATCGATGTGTTCGACATCGAGATCGACGCTTTGACGGTCGACCGCATGGTGGACGTCATCAGCGCGCTGGAGCCCACATTCGGCGGCATCAACCTTGAGGACATCAAGGCTCCCGAGTGCTTCGAGGTGGAGCGCCAGCTGCGCGAGCGCATGAAGATCCCGGTCTTCCATGACGACCAGCACGGCACCGCCATCATCGTCGGCGCCGCCGTGCGCAACGCCATGGAAGTGGGCAAGCGCAAGATCGAGGATCTCAAGATCGTCGCCTCGGGCGCCGGCGCGGCCGCGCTCGCCTCGCTCAACCTTCTGGTGAAGCTGGGCGCGAAGAAAGAGAATATCTGGGTCTGTGACATCGAGGGCGTGGTCTATGAGGGCCGCAACACCCTGATGGATCCCTACAAGGAAAAGTTCGCCCAGCAGACGGACAAAAGGACCCTCGATGAAGTCATCGAGGGCGCGCACATCTTCTTGGGCCTGTCCGCCGGCGGCGTGCTGAAGCCGGAAATGGTGAAGAAGATGGCGGACAATCCGCTCATCATGGCGCTCGCCAATCCCACGCCCGAAATCATGCCCGAGCTGGCGCGCGAGGCGCGGCCCGACGCCATGATCTGCACCGGCCGCTCGGATTTCCCGAACCAGGTCAACAACGTCCTGTGCTTCCCCTACATCTTCCGCGGGGCGCTGGACGTGGGCGCCACCGACATCAACGACGCCATGAAGATGGCCGCCGTGGAGGCCATCGCCGAGCTCGCCCGCGAGACGCCCTCCGACGTGGTGGCCCGGGCCTATGGCGGGGAAACCCGCATGTTCGGCGCCGATTCGCTCATTCCCTCACCGTTTGATCCGCGCCTCATCCTGCGCATCGCGCCGGCGGTGGCCAAGGCGGCCATGGAGACGGGCGTCGCCACCCGCCCCATCACCGATTTCGACCACTATGACGCGGTGCTGGACGACTTCGTGTTCCGCTCCGGCTTCATCATGCGCCCCCTGTTCGCCCGCGCGAAGCAGGAGACCAAGCGCGTGATCTATGCCGAGGGCGAGGACGAGCGCGTGCTGCGCGCCGTGCAGGCCGTGGTGGAAGAGGGCATCGCCCGTCCCATCCTGGTGGCGCGCCCCAATGTGGTGGAAACCCGCATCAAGCGCTTCGGCCTGTCCATCAAGGCGGGCGAGAATTTCGACCTCATCAATCCGGAAGATGATCCGCGCTACCGCGATTATGTGCGCGATTATATCGAGGTTGCCGGCCGCCGCGGCGTGACGCCGGATGCCGCCCGTACCCTGGTGCGCACCCATCCCACCGTCATCGCCGCGCTGGCGGTGCGGCGCGGTGAGGCGGACGCCATGCTGTGCGGTATCGAGGGGCGCTTCACCCGCCACTTCCGCCAGGTGCGCGACATCATCGGTCGTGCACCGGGGGTGAAGGAGCTGGCGGCGCTGTCGCTGCTCATCACCCCGAAGGGCAACTTTTTCATCTGCGACACCCAGATCCAGACCGAGCCCACGGCTCCCGACCTCGCCGAAATGACGGTGCTGGCGGCGGCGCATGTGCGGCGCTTCGGCCTGGAACCGCGGGTGGCCCTGCTCTCCCACTCCAATTTCGGCAGCCATGAGACGCTCTCCGCCAAGCGCGTGCGGGCGGCCTTGGATATCCTCCGCGAGCGGGCGCCGGACCTGCAGGTGGACGGCGAGATGCAGGCCGACGCGGCTCTGGTGGAGGACATCCGCAAGCGCGCGCTGCCGCATTCGCGGCTCTCGGGCGTGGCCAACGTGCTGGTGATGCCCGACCTCGACGCCGCCGACATCGCCTACAACATGCTGAAGGTGCTGGGTGATTCCCTGCCCGTCGGCCCTATCCTGATGGGCACGGCGAAGCCTGCCCACATTCTGAGCCCCTCCATCACCGCCCGTGGCATCGTCAACATGACGGCCGTCGCGGTGGTGGAAGCCCAGACGGCGGACTGAACGCAGCTGCGGGCAGGGGGCCGCAAGGCTTCCCGCCTGCCGGCGGCGGCGTGCCGACCTATTCCGAAGACGCGGGCCCTGCGCGCAGCGGGGCCCGTTTTCTTTTCTCGCTTAGGGGGAAGCGCGCGGTGCCGTGCCGCCGCTCCCGTCGCGGAAATGAAGGGGCTCCGGCGCATCGCGTTCACGCGTCTTCCTGAGGCGGGCCGGCATCCGCTTCGCTCGAACGCGCTCCGGGATGGAGCCATGCCCTGGGGCGGAGTTTCGGTCCCGCGTGGAAGCGGCGTTCCGGTCGCGCCAAGTTCGGGGCGCCAGGTTCGGGGCGCCAATCTGCGGGACTTGGGTTGGGGAGGAGGCGCTTGCGCCCCGCTGCTGACTGGCGATGAGCGGTGAGCGCTGCTTTCATCGACTGCTTTCGGTGCCCCACTTGTCGGGCAGGCCCGAGTGAAAAGCAGGGACGTGGCCACCCCGCGGCCGGCTACAGCAGAGGGATCTCGTACAGGCGGAATGGGTAGGGTGCGTACCATGCGGGCGGGCAGCGGCGCAGCAGCAGGCCGCCATTGGCCTCGATGACCCGGCGCGAGGCGTGGTTGTCCTCGGCGCAGCTCAGGCGCGGCACGCTGAGGCCCATGCCCCGGCAGATGTCGAGCGCCAGCGCCAGCTGGTGGCGGCCATAGCCGCGCCCTTGCAGCGAGGGGCGCACCGCATAGCCCACATGCCCGCCGAAATGGGTGAGGGCCGGGGTATCGACGCGAGAGCGGATGTTCACCGCGCCGATGAAGGTTGTGCCACTCACCAGCCAGAAGGTGTTTGCGGGCACGCCGCTCAGCGCCGGTCCGCCGGGCTTGGGCATCTGCCCGTCCTCATCCAGTCGGCGCAGATAATCGGGGAAGTGGCTGGCGGCAAAGGCGATAGCGTCCTCAGCCAGCGGCGCGCGGGCGGCCCACACGAAGCCTTCCCGCAGGGCTGCGATGTAGCTTTCGCGGAAGGCCGGATGGGGGCGGGCCAGAAAGCTGTCCTCGATCATGGCCCCTCCCGCCGCGTCTTCAGCCCTGCCAGCGTCGCGGGCGGTAGAAGGTGTGCACGCCGATGCGGTCGAGCTTGTTCATCTCCCGCACCCAGCTCGGATGCACCCAATAAGCGTGATAGTGGGTGGCGCGGCCGACGCTGTCGAGCCACAGCTTGCCATCCAGCATTTCGGCGGCGATCTGCTTGGCCTGCACCCACATGTCGGGCTCGCGGATCACGTCCTTCACATTGTCGCAGGCGAAGGTGAACTGGCAGGCGAGGTGGCGATGCGCGTTCTGATAGACCGTGCCGCACACATCCGCCGGGTAATAGCCGGAGAATACGCGGTTCACCACCACCTGGGCGACCGCGATCTGGCCGCGCTTCGGCTCCCCCCGGCTCTCGAAATAGATGGCTTCCGCCAGGCACTTCTGGGCGCGGGCGAGGCCAGCGCCGGCAAGGCCCAGGCGCTGCGCCGGAGAGGGCCAGATACCGTCGCGCTCGGCGCTCTGCTCCACCACGGCGGGGGCCAAGGCGGGGGCGGGCGTCGGTGGGGCCAGCGGCTGGGGCACGAAGCCCTGGTCGGCCAAGGCGTGGTATTCAAAGGCCAGCGGCGGGAACTGGCGCGGATCGCTTGCAAACACCGTGCGGGTGTCGTGCAGCACGGCGGGAGCGGACGCCTCGCCGGGGGAAACCTCGGTCAAGGCGTTGCTGGGCGCGCTCTCGTCGGGAACCATTTCGGGCTCAGCCGGAAGGGCCACATCCGCGGCTTCCATGCCGTCAAAATCCGGGCCGAAGGCGGTCGAGGCCGCAAGGCCTGCGCCATCGTCCTGAATCACCGGCAGTTCCAGCAGCAGGTCGAGAGCGAGCTCAAGATGAGCGCTGGCGGCCGGGGTCGTATCCGCGATCGTGGGAATGGCGGAGGCGTCGTCCGCCGTCGAAGCTGCGGGCTCTTCCATGGCCGCCGGGCTGGCGGCGATGGGGGCCGGATCGGGCGTGAGGCTGGCGACCCGGATCGGCGCCGCCTCGGGCGCGGCGGGTTCGGGGTCACCCATCACCAAAGGCGGGGGATACTGATAGTCCCGGTCGGCGGTGACGGCGCGCGCGGGGGGTGGAGCCGGGGCCTTCGCCTCGGCCGGCAGGTCGGGGACGGACGGCATGGTGCCGATGGGCTGGGGCAAATCGAGGGTCGCGACCTTCAGGGTGCGCATGGGCGCGGCAAGGGGGGCGGAGAGGAGAGCCGTCGCGCCCGGGCGGTCCATCAGCCCCAGCTCGCCCGCCTTCGGTGCCCGCGGCTGCGGGGCCAGCACGCCGACGGCGACGACGAGCGGCAGCGCGCGCCGCCACACATCCGAAGAAGCCATGGGTTCTGCCCTCGTCCGCTCATTGCCGGGCCGGCCGCGTTGGTTCGCGGCACATGCCGGGGATGATCGCATTCATGCGCCCTGCGCGGTGCGTGTCGCGGCCCGCGGGAAAGCGCCCTTAGCGCGCCGGCTGTTGCGTGCCGGCGACAGACAAGAACATTGACCGATCACCGTTGATCGGAGGTTAACCGGGCCGCCAATTCCGCTTCTTTGGCGAAGGGGGTGCACGCAGTGGTGGCAAGGCTGCGGGCGCGGCCGAGGCCATGGGTGCCGAAGCGCACCTTGATGGCCTCCTCCACCCACTTGCTTTCCTGCGCCGCCCGCAGCGCCTCGCGCCGGCCTTCGGCGGCCATGAAGGCGCGATGGCTGTCCACCGCCGCGTCGAAGGCATCGAGGCCCTCGCCGCTGGCGGCGGAAAGGCGGATCACCGGTACCTTCCAGGCCTCGCTGCCCCCCGAAAGGGAGAGCGCGCCGGCGACCTCCGAGGCGGCGCGGCGGGAGACCTCCACCATGTCCGCCTTGGTGACCACGATGATGTCCGGCAGCTCCATCACCCCCGCTTTCATGAATTGCAGGCTGTCGCCCGAGGCGGGCTGGATGCACAGCACCACCGTGTCCGCCACCAGGGAGATGTCCGCCTCCGACTGGCCGACGCCCACGGTTTCCACGATCACGAGGTCATAGACGGCCCGCAGCAGCGCCACCGCCGCAATGGCATCGTCGGAGAGGCCGCCGAGCCGGTCGCGCGCCGCCATGGAGCGCACGAACACGCCCCGGTCCTCCGGGTCGGTCTGGATGCGGGCGCGATCGCCGAGGAGGGCGCCCTTGGTGCGGCGGGAGGAGGGGTCGACCGCGAGCACCGCCACCGTCTGCCCCGCCGCGCGGGCGCGATGCACGAGGGCGTTGGTGAGGGTGGACTTGCCCACGCCGGGCGGACCCGTCAGGCCCAAAACGTGGGCCTTGCCGGCCTTGGCCGCGGCATCGAGCAGGGTCACGAGGTCCGGCTGGCCGCGCCGGGTCTCCACCGCGGCGAGGGCCAAGGCGACGGTCCGCTTGCCGCCGCTCCGCAGAGCATCGAGATCGGGCAGGTTCAACACGAAGCGCAGCACCCAGAAGAATCGGACGAAGGATTTATCCGCCATCTGAGCAGCTTTGCCGCCGCGGGACCAGGGGGCAGCGGCAAGGGGGCGGCGGCGAGGATGGCGGGCCCTTGGAATGGAAAAGGCGCCGGCGAAGAGCCGGCGCCTTCCCATTGATCGGAACCGTGCGGGGGAACGGAACCGATCAACAGTCCTGTTGGATCACTCGCAGTAGCGACGGTAAACGGGCACCGTTTCCCAATTCGCCCCCTGCATGTAGCACTGCCCATCCGGGCCCCACATATAGTAGACCTGCGGCGCATAGGCCGGCAGCGGCGTGGAACCGGGGCCGGGCGCGGCGTCCGCCGGAGGCGCGCCATCGGCGCCGGGCACGTAATCGGCCGGCGGCACATTGTCCGCGCCGGGCACATAATCCGCCGGCGGGGGCTGGTGGTTGGACGGCAGGTCGATCCTGGAGCCCGTGGGGCCGCCCATGAGCCCTCCCGAGGCGGAATTGTTCTGCGCCTGCGCTGTCGGGGCGAAGCCCGCGAGAGCGCCCGCAAGGATGAGGGCGACCAGCCCGGCGCGGATCAGCATGATTTTTTCCTGTCATCCCCTTCCCGTCAGGCCCGTGTGCGAGGGGCACAGATCTGATGACGAAGGGCGGTTTACCAAGGCCAACATGAACGGCACATGAGCAAAGAGTCTGACGAAGATCAGGCTTGGCTGTGGCCTTGGCGCGGCGGCCCGATTTTTCCACATGCGGGCCCATGGGGTTTATTGGAGGCGTATGCCTATCAAAGGTTGTGCATGGGGCATGCGCGGCGTCATTGGACTTGCGTTGCAGCATAAGACGGGTGCAGGGTTCGCGCTTCTTTTCGAGGACGTCGCATTCATGAGCGAAAGAAATCCCTTCGGTGGGGTCGTGACCCATCTGACCCCCGCCGACGTGAAGACCGGAATGGCCAATGGCACCATTCTCCTGGTGGACGTGCGCGAGCTGAACGAAGTCGCGGCCGAGCGCATTCCCGGCGCCGTGAACGTGCCGCTCAGCCGGCTCGGCGTGGAGCCGCTGCCGGATCCGGCGGGCAAGCGCCTGGTGTTCTCCTGCCGCTCGGGCCAGCGCTCGCAGCAGGCGCTGGCGGCGGCGCAGCGCGCCGGCCTGCCGTTCGAGGAGCACATGCAGGGTGGAATCATGGCCTGGAAGGCCGCCGGCTTCGACATCGAGCGCGGCTGAGGCGTTTGCCCGCGGGGCGGCGCGCGAAGCCCGCCCCGGCCCCGGCATTGACGGGCCCGCGCTCCCGGATCCCGAACGGGGGCCCGGTTCGCGCGCCCGTCCGGCGCGCTCCGGTGAACGCGGATCGCACGGAAGGCCATCGTGACGCTTGAAGCTTTCGCGGCTTCGCGCTTGGATGGAGGTCCTGCAACCAGTCGCCTGGAGCATCATGCCGGCATCTGCGTCCGGCCAGCCTCTCGAACCTGCGGCGCAAGGCGCGCCGAAGGATGAGGCCGCGGCCTATTTGAACACCTTCGGCACCCCCGACGTGGTGGAGGTCCTGCTACCGGATACGTCCGGTGTCCTCAGGGGCAAATGGCTGCCCGGCACCTCCATCGGCAAGGTGTGGAAGGATGGGGTCGCCATTCCGCTGTCCATCTTCGGTCTCGACGTGTGGGGCTGCGAGGTGGAGGCGACCGAGATCCATCTGGAAACCGGCGACAAGGACGGCCTATGCTGGCCGGTGGCCGGCACGCTGAAGCCGGTGCCCTGGGCCTCGCGCCCCACCGCCCAGGTGCTCATCACCATGTTCGAGCCCGATGGCTCGCCGCGCGGGCGCCCCTGGCGGCTCGATCCGCGCCAGCAGCTCGCGAAGATCGTTTCCCGTTTTGACGCGCTGGGCCTCACCCCCTGCGTCGCGTTCGAGCTTGAATTCTACCTGATGAAGCCCGGTGAGGCCGGTGAGGCGCCGGAGCCCGTGTTCCGCGCCACGGGGCAGCCGCGGCAGAACATGTATTCCATGTCCGACCTCGATGCCTTCGCGCCGGTGCTGCACGAAGTGCGCGAGGCCTGCGTGGCCCAGGGGCTGCCCGCCGACACCGTGATTTCGGAAGCCGCGCCCGGCCAGTTCGAGGTCAATCTCTATCATCGCGCCGACCCCATGGCGGCCGCCGATGATGCCATTCTGCTCCGCCGCCTCATTGAGGGCGTGGCGCGGCGCAATGGCCTGCGCGCCACCTTCATGGCCAAGCCGCTGGTAGATTTCGCCGGCAATGGCATGCATGTGCATGTGAGCCTGGTGGACAAGGACGGCGGCAATTTCTTCGCCCGGCCGGACGGGGGGGACGACGCGCTGCGCCACGCCGCCGGCGGCCTTCTGGCCACCATGCTCGATTCGACCCTGCTGTTCGTGCCCAGCTTCAACGGCTATCGCCGCCTGGTGCCGGGCAGCTATGCGCCGGTTTCGGTGACATGGGGTTATGACAATCGCTCGGTGGCGGTGCGCGTGCCCAATGGCCCGCCCCAGGCCCGGCGGCTGGAACATCGCATCGCCGGCGCGGAGGCGCATCCGCACCTCGTGCTTGCCGCCATCCTGGCCGGCATGCTGGAGGGACTTGAACAGAAGATCGAGCCGCCGCCGCCTCTGGCCGGCAACGCCTATGACCACGAGGCGCCGCAGCTGAGCCCTTCCATGGCCGACGCGGTCGCCCGCTTTCGCGCCTCCCCCTTCATCGCCAAGGCGTTCGGCGAGGAATACCGCAGGGTGTATGCGGTGATGAAGGAGGAAGAATTGGCGGCCTTCACGCGCGTCATCCTGCCGCTGGAATACGAAACCTATCTATGATGTCAGGAGAAGTCGAACATGCACCCGCATTCGCCTTCTCTTTCCTTTTCCGGGCCCCGGTCACCCGGGCGTCGGCCGAGCTAATGCTTTTGCTGAGGGCTTTTGACTTTTCCGGTTGAGAGCCCCAGCGGGACGCAATAGCCTCTTTCATGCGGGCGGGAGGGACAATCCCGCCGTCTCTCAGAGGAGAAGAGCGGATGAGCAGCGCTATCAAAGCGGCTGTCTTCGGAGTGGGGCTGGGCGTCGCGCTCGGGGCCGGTATGGTCCTTGGCGGTCCGGCCTTCGCCCAGGAGAAGGTGGTCAACGTCTTCAACTGGTCGGACTATATCGACCCGACGGTGATCGAGGAGTTCACCAAGGAGACCGGCATCAAGGTCCGCTACGACGTGTTCGACAGCAACGAGGTGCTGGAGACCAAGCTGCTCGCCGGCAAGACCGGCTATGACGTGGTGGTGCCCTCCAACACGTTCCTGCAGCGGCAGATCAAGGCCGGCATCTTCATGCCGCTCGACAAGTCCAAGATCCCGAACCTGCAATATGCATGGCCCGAGATCGAGAAGCGCCTTGCCGCTTACGATCCCGACAATGCCCACGCGGTCAACTATATGTGGGGCACCACCGGCATCGGCTACAATGTCGACAAGGTGAAGGAGCGTCTTGGCGACGTACCCATGAACACCTGGGACATCGTCTTCAAGCCGGAGAACCTCTCCAAGCTGAAGGATTGCGGCGTCTACATGCTGGACGGGCCGGAGGAGGTCATTCCCTCCGCCATGAACTATCTCGGCCTCAATCCGGATTCCAAGAACCCGGATGACATCAAGAAGGCCGGCGAGATGCTCGCGAAGATCCGGCCGTTTATCAAGAAGTTCGACTCCTCGGGCTACATCAATGCCTTGGCGCGCGGCGACATCTGTCTGGCCGTGGGCTGGTCGGGCGACGTGTTCCAGGCCAAGACCCGCGCCCAGGAAGCCGCCGAGAAGACCAAGACCACGCCGGTGAACGTCGCCTATGTGATCCCCAAGCAGGGCGCGCTCATGTGGTTCGACAACTTCGCCATTCCGAAGGATGCCAAGCATGTGGATGAGGCGCTGACCTTCATCAACTACATGATGCGTCCGGAAGTGGCGGCGAAGAACACCGATTACATCTCCTACGCCAACGGCAACCTGGCGTCGCAGAAGCTGATCAGCAAGGACATCCTCGACAATCCGAATATCTATCCGGACAAGGAGGTGTTCTCGCGGCTCTTCATCGTGACCACCAACGATCCGAAGCTGCAGCGCGTGATCACCAAGACCTGGAACGACTTCAAGCGCGGCAAGTGAGCCGCGCTGCGGCGCCGCGCTTCGATCCGCGTCGAGACGTTTCAACGACCCTTCCGGCTCAGGCCGGAAGGGTTTTTCTTTGCATTCAGCTCATTGGCGCTTTTTGAGGACAGGGGATGGCGCCGGCGTTGAGAAAGAACGCAATGCCATGCCCTCGGAACGTTTCTGCATCCGCGAAAAACGCGCACACGCGCCGGTGCCGCAGGTCCGGGCGTTCAGGCGCCCTGCGATCCGCCGATTGCCCGTCTCATCTTGAACGGCGCCATGCCCTCGCGGGCCAGTTCGTCGGCGCGCTCGTTCTCGGGGTGGCCGGCATGGCCCTTTACCCAGTGCCAGTGCACCTCGTGGCGCTTCAGCGCCTCGTCCAGGCGCTCCCACAGATCCTGGTTCTTCACCGGCTTCTTGTCGGCGGTGCGCCAGCCGTTACGCTTCCAGCCGTGCACCCATTTGGTGATGCCGTCCTTCAGGTACTGGCTGTCGGTGTGCAGCTCCACCGCGCAGGATTCCTTCAGCGCCTCCAGGGCGCTGATGGCGGCTGTCATCTCCATGCGGTTGTTGGTGGTGAGCTGCTCGCCGCCATTGAGCGTCTTCTCATTTGCGCCGAAACGCAAAAGGGCGCCCCATCCGCCGGGGCCCGGATTGCCGGAGCAGGCCCCGTCGGTGAAGATCTCGACTGACTTTTTCATGGAATGAGGCCGTAATCCTCGGCGCCGGCCACCTGCTGGTGGAAGCGCAGCTTCTTGAGATATTCCAGCGGGTCCTTGGGCTTCACCAGCGCCCCTTCGGGCACGTTCAGCCAGTCCACCAGCCGGGTGAGCAGAAAGCGCAGCGCCGCGCCGCGGGCCAGGCGCGGCAAGGCGGTCACCTCGATCTCGCTCAGCGGGCGCAAGGCGGCATAGCCGGACAGCAGGGCGCGGCCCTTGGTGACATTGTAGGAACCATCCGTCTCGAAGCACCAGGCATTGAGGCAGATGGCCACGTCATAGGCGAACGCATCGGTGCAGGCGAAATAGAAGTCGATGATGCCGGACAGCCGCTCGTCCAGGAAGAAGGCGTTGTCGGGGAACAAATCGGCATGGATGATGCCGGAGGGTAGGCCCTTCGGCCAATCCCCCTCCAGCGCCTTGAGTTCTTCCGCGATGGTGTCGGTGAGGCCGGGCGCGAGGCTGTCGGCGCCGTGGGCGGCCTGGAACAGCGGGCGCCAGCCGGCGACTGAGAGGGCGTTGGCCCGCTCCATGGTGAAGTCCGCGCCCGCGAGGTGCAGCCGCGCGAGGCCCGCGCCCAGCTCGGCGCAATGATGGGCGGTGGGGCGCCGCACCGAGACGCCCGGCAAGAAGGTGACCATGGCCGCCGGTCGCCCGGCGAGCTCGCCCAGAACGGTTCCGTCGCGCCGCGCCACCGGCTGCGGGCAGGAGAGGCCGCGCGCCGCCAGATGCTGCATGAGGCCGACGAAGAAGGGCAGGTCACCCCGCGCCACCCGCTTCTCATAGAGGGTGAGGATGAAGGTGCCGCCCGTGGTCTGCACCAGGAAATTGGAGTTCTCCACCCCCTCCGCGATGCCGTGGAAGGAGGTGAGGGTGCCGATGTCGTAACGGGCGATGAAATCCGCCATCTCGGCGGCAGAAACGTCAGTATAGACGGCCACGACTTACTCCGCCGCATCCGGCCGCAGGGCGCGCGGCAGGGGAAAGAACACGTCCTCCTCGGTGGCGGTCACCGTGTCCACCGTCACCGAGAAGCGTTCGGAAAAAGCGTCGATGATCTCCTCCACCAGCACCTCGGGAGCGGAGGCGCCGGCGGTGAGCCCGAGCCGGGAAATGGGGCCGAGGCTGGCCCAGTCGATGTCGCCGGCGCGCTGCACGAGCAAGGCGCGCGGGCATCCGGCGCGCTCGGCCGCCTCGCGCAGGCGCTGGGAGTTGGACGAATTGGGCGCCCCCACCACAATCAGCGCATCCACCTTGGGCGCCACCTGCTTCACCGCCTCCTGGCGGTTGGTGGTGGCGTAGCAGATGTCTTCCTTGTGGGGCTCGACAAGGTCGGGGAAGCGCGAGCGCAGGATTTTCACCATGCCGGCCGTGTCGTCGACCGAAAGGGTGGTCTGGGTGACATAGGCCAGGGTCGCGCCGACGGGCGGCGCCACGGTGCGGGCATCGTCCGGCGTTTCCACCAGGGTGATGGCGCCCTCGGGAAGCTGGCCCATGGTGCCCACCACCTCGGGATGGCCCCGGTGGCCGATCAGCAGGATGTGGCGGCCCTTGCGGTGGTGCACCTCCGCCTCGCGGTGGACCTTGGTGACGAGGGGGCAGGTGGCGTCGATGGCGAACAGCTTGCGGCCGGCGGCTTCCACCGGCACGCTCTTGGGCACGCCATGGGCGGAGAAGATGACGGGCGCGGTGGTGTCCGGCACGTCGGAAAGCTCCTCCACGAACACCGCGCCCTTCCGGCGCAGGGCTTCCACCACATATTTGTTGTGCACGATCTCGTGACGCACATAGACCGGCGCGCCATGGCGCCTCAGGGCCTCCTCCACGGCCTCGATGGCCCGCACCACGCCGGCGCAGAAACCGCGCGGGGCGCACAGCAGGATCTGAAGGGGGGGCTTGCTGAGGGGCGTCGAGGCGGCGTCCATGGCCGAGGGGTCCGTTTGCGGCATTCTGGCAGAAGGGAACGCGCCGGGCCAACTGTCAAGCGCCGCGTGGCGGGCGGGCTTGCCCGTCCTTTGGGCGCGCGGGGTGGCGCCTGTTTTGCGGGCAGGTGCCGCGCGGCGGCATTTGCAAGTCGCGGCCGGGATGAGTATGTTGATGCGATCCTGGACATTGCGATGTGTTTCGCGGTCAGCCCCTGGGGAAGGGGGCGCGCAAGCGAGCCCGCATATGCCCATCCGCAGCGCTCCACGCGCCGCACCGCGCGCCCCGATGGCGCGCGAGACGAACCTGACGAGCACGAACCCAAGCCTCAGAGGCCGCCATGTCGACGAATACCCCATTGATGCCCAAGGCCACCGCTGTCTGGCTAGTGGACAATACGGCACTGTCGTTCGAGCAGATCGGCGATTTCTGCAAGCTCCACCCGCTGGAGGTGAAGGGCATCGCGGACGGCGAGGTGGCGCAGGGCATCAAGGGGCTTGATCCCATCTCCTCCGGCCAGCTCTCCCGTGATGAGATCACCCTGGCGGAGAAGGACCCCAACCGTCGCCTGAAGCTGCTGGAATCCAAGGTGCGCCTGCCGGAGCAGAAGAAGCGCCGCGGCCCGCGCTACACGCCCGTTTCCCGCCGCCACGACCGGCCGAACGCCATCTTGTGGCTGCTGCGCAACCACCCCGAGCTGAAGGACGCGCAGATCATCCGCCTAGTGGGCACCACCAAGTCCACCATCCAGTCCATCAAGGACCGGACCCACTGGAACGCGGCCCAGCTCTCGCCCATGGACCCGGTGACGCTGGGCCTGTGCAGCCAGATCGACCTCGACCTGGAAGTGCAGCGCGCCGCCAAGGACCGGCCCGCTGCCCTCGCGGCCGAGGGACGTGGCGCCACCCTGCTGCCGGTGGACATCACCACCGCCGAGGAGCAGGAGGAGCCCACCGGCCGTGGCCGGGAATCCCTCGATCTGGAAACCGTGTTCGCCAAGCTCGGCGGCTCCAAGAAGACCGAGGAGCAGGACGAAGACGAGGAGTGATCCCCGCCTCGGCCGCAACCGGCGTCCTCAGGCGCCGGTAAAGCCAGTGAAGACCAGGTCCGGCGCGGTGAGCGCCGGACGGGCCGGGGCCAGCCGGCCGGCCCACAGCAGGGTCACATCCGAGGCGTCGTCGAAGCTCATCACCGGAGCTTCGCCAAATGGGGCGCTGGAGGCGGTGCGCCACGCCACGCGGGTGATGTCCGCCTCGCTCTCCACCGCATAATGGGCGCGCACGGCCGCGAACGGCGCCGTCAGCCCGTCGCTGAATTCCGCCTCAAGGGCGAGGGATTCCGTATCGAGCCCCGCCAAATGCACGCGGGCGGATCCGCCATCGGCGAAATGCAGGGTGAAAGCCCGGGCCTGCGGCGCGAAGCCCACTTCCTTCAGCTTCACCAGCAGGCGTTCCTCCTGTGCCACCGGGCCCACCAGCACCGAGGCGCTGAAAGCGCTGGTGGCCAAGGGAGGCGGCGGCAGCGGCCGCAGGCGCCAGGAGCCGTCCGCCAGGAACAGCTCGATCACCGTGGCGCCGCGCTCGGCTGGCTTCAGCCACAGTTCCACCTTGTCGAGCCCGGGGGTTGCGGCCTCCGCCACCCGGAAGGGCACCTCGGCACGCCGCCCGGCATCGGGCAGGACATAGCCCACCACCGTCAGCTCGGGTGTCTCGTGCAGGGTGACCCGGCGCGCGGTGGCCGGTTTGGGGCTGGAAGCCGTCGCCGCGGCGGGGGCGGGCGGGCAGGCGAGATAGGCCGGCACGCTGTGGTCGGTCACCAGCGTGTGCACATAGGCCGGGTGCCGCGCCTCGACCCGGAACCGGCGCACCTGCGGAGAAACCAGGGTCAGGGCCACATTCTCGGGGCCGTTGCAGCTTGGCGCCGTGCTCTGGTTGCGCACGGTGACGCCCAGGGGCGCTGCCTTGTCCTCCGCCGCGCGGGCGGGGCCGGTCAGGGCACGAAGGGCAGCCGCCGGGCCGAGGGCGCAGGTGGTGGCCGAGAGGGCAGCGCGCAGGGCGCCGCGCCGTGACAAAATGGGGTTCCGGAACGACATGGGCGATCCGCTTTGGACGACGGGTGACCCTTCATAGACCAAATCCACCCGTTCAGAACCCATACCCCTCGCAATCCTGCCCGGGACACCCCATATGAACGCCATTCCCCTGCGGAATGATGCGCGGGGCGTGGAGGTGCGCGCCGGAAATGTCCTTTCCGGAGGGGCGTTCGGCGTGATGCCGAGGAACCTGGCAAGGCCGAAGGGAGGGCTGTTCGTGGGTATGAGGCCGATTCTGGCTGTGGTGGCGATGATCGCCGCCTTGAGCGTGATGGTGACGGATACGGCGGAGGCCAAGCGCGGAATGTCCGCCGGCAGCCGTGGCACGCGCACCTATTCCGCCCCGCCGCCCACCACGACGGCGCCCAATACGGCGCCGCTGCAGCGCTCGACCACGCCGAGCACCAATCCGGCGGCCAGCGCCGCCCGGCCGCAGCCGCGTTCGTCCTTCTTCGGCTCCGGGCTTGCGGGCGGGCTGATGCGCGGCCTGCTGATCGGCGGCCTCATCGGCATGCTGCTGGGCCATGGGCTGGGTGGCTTCGCCGGCTTCCTGGGCCTGCTGCTCCAGGGCGCGCTACTGGCGCTGGTGGTGATGCTCGCCATCCGTTTCTTCCGCCGCCAGCAGCAGCCGGTTCCCGCCGGGACCTATGGCCGCGCCGCGGCGCCGGGCGGCAGCGGTGGCTGGCCGGGCGCCATGGGCTCTTCTCACACTTCATCCGCCACTGCTGCACCGGCTCAGCCCCGGCGCGGGCCGGTGGATGAGATCGGCGTGACCGGCGCCGATCTCGACACCTTCGAGCGCCTGCTCGGCGAGATCGAGACCGCGTTCGGCCGCGAGGACGAGGAGGTCCTGAAGGCCCGCACCACGCCGGACGTGTTCGCCTTCATGGCGGACGAGATGAAGGCCAATGCCGCGCGCGGCGTGCGCAACGAGGTTTCGGATGTGAAGCTGCTGCAGGGCGACATTGCCGAAGCCTGGCGCGAGGGCATGCAGGAATACGCCACCGTGGCCATGCGTTATGAGAGCCGGGACGTGGTGGTGGATCGCGCCACCGGTCGCTTCCTCTCCGGCGACCGCGACCGGCCGGGCCAGAGCACCGAGCTGTGGACCTTCGTGCGTGAGGCCGGCGGCCCCTGGCGGCTGTCGGCCATGCAGCCGGTGTGATCGGGCGCCGGCCCGCGGGCAAGCCGTTCTCCGGCCAGCCTTGGTCGGAGGAGGAAGGCGCAGGTGCAAAAGGTCAGGGCGTCGCCCTGGCCTTTTTCTTTTTGCGTTTCCTGAGCCGTGCCTTCGCGCCATTTCTTTCGGGCCGGCCGCGGGGCGGCGCCGGGGAGCCGTTCCTGCCGGTGGGGCTTTTCCCTGAGGGGGCTTTTCCCGAAGGGCGGGGCGTGATCTAACCCCAGGCATGCAAGGGGGCCATGGCGGGCTTCCTTCCGGCCGGCGGGGCCAGAGCGAGGGCCGCGACCGGCCTGAGCCATATCCCCGCCGCGTTTCGTGCCGTTCCGAGCATTCCCGTGTTTCACGTAAGCAAGGGCATGCTCCAAATCCTTGAGTTGATGCGTTTTCTTCACGCGAGCCGAGATCCCGCTCGCTCGAAAGCGCTTCGGATTTCGCCCCGTTCCGTGTGCCGTGAGCCCTGCTGCTCGCGGTGCCGTGCTTCAGGTCATGCCCCAGCCATGCTTCAAGCCGCGTCCTTGCCTTCCGCAACGCCCTCCGCTCCTCCGGCCGCCTCGCCGGGGCGCGGCGTCGTCAGTGTGCGTGCTGTGTCGAAGACCTATGCCACCGGTCACAGCGCGCTGAAGAACATCAACCTGGAGATCGCGCCCGGCGAGATCTTCGCTCTGCTCGGGCCCAATGGCGCGGGCAAGACCACGCTCATTTCCATCATCTGCGGGCTGGTGAACGCCACGTCCGGCGAGGTGCGGGTGGCGGGCCATCACATCGTGGACGATTATCGCGCCGCCCGCTCCCGCATCGGCCTGGTGCCGCAGGAGCTGGCCACCGATTCGTTCGAGACGGTATGGGCCTCGGTGAGCTTTTCGCGCGGGCTGTTCGGCAAGGCGGCGAACCCCGCTTACATCGAGCAGGTGCTGAAGAGCCTCTCTTTGTGGGAGAAGCGCGACGCCAAGATCATGACCCTCTCGGGCGGCATGAAGCGGCGCCTGCTCATCGCCAAGGCGCTCTCCCACGAGCCGGAAGTGCTGTTCCTCGACGAGCCCACCGCCGGCGTGGACGTGGAGCTGCGGCGCGACATGTGGCGCCTGGTGCGCGCCCTGAAGGACAAGGGCACCACCATCATCCTCACCACCCACTATATCGAGGAGGCCGAGGAGATGGCCGACCGGGTGGGTGTCATCAACCGGGGCGAGATCATCCTGGTGGAGGACAAGGCGACGCTCATGCGCAAGCTGGGGCAGAAGCAGCTCACCATTGAGCTGTCCGCTCCGCTGGAGCAGGTGCCTGAAGCGATCGCATCCTATGGCCTTGTCCGCTCGGCGGACGGCCGCAAGCTCACCTACAGCTATGGCGCCGAGGGGGCGGAGGACGAGCCGCCCATCGGCCGGCTGCTCTCCGATCTCGCCGCCGCCGGCATCGGCTTCGACGACCTGCGCACCGCGCAAAGCTCGCTTGAAGATATTTTCGTCAGCCTCGTGAGGCCGCACCCGTGAATTTGCAAGCCATCCGCGCCATCTACGGCTTCGAAATGGCGCGTACCAAGCGCACCCTGCTGCAGAGCGTGGTGTCGCCGGTGATCTCCACTTCCCTTTATTTCGTGGTGTTTGGCTCCGCCATCGGCGCGCGCATGGCGCAGGTGGAGCATGTGGCCTATGGTGCCTTCATCGTGCCCGGCCTGATGATGCTGACCCTGCTCACGCAGTCCATTGCCAACGCCTCGTTCGCCATCTATTTCCCGCGCTTCACCGGCACCATTTATGAGGTCCTGTCGGCGCCGGTGTCGCCGTTCGAGATCGTGTGCGGCTATGTGGGGGCGGCGGCCACGAAATCGGTGCTGCTCGGCCTCATCATCCTCGCCACGGCGGCGCTGTTCGTGCCCATGGAGGTGCGGCACCCGTTCTGGATGCTGGGCTTCCTGGTGCTCACGGCGGTCACCTTCTCGCTGTTCGGCTTCATCATCGGCATCTGGGCCGACGGGTTCGAGCGCCTGCAGCTCATCCCCATGCTGATCGTGACGCCGCTCACCTTCCTGGGCGGCACCTTCTATTCGCTGGACATGCTGCCGCCGGTGTGGCGCACGCTGACCTTGTTCAACCCGGTCGTCTATCTCATCTCCGGCTTCCGCTGGAGCTTCTTCGGCCTGTCCGACGTGGCGGTGGAGGTGAGCTTCGGCATGACGCTGGGGTTCCTGGCCATCTGCCTGCTCATCGTGAGCTGGATGTTCCGCACCGGCTACCGGCTGAAGAGCTGAAAGTCCTCATCCGGGGATATCTGCGCCACCGTCGCCAGCCACTGGCGCACCACGGCTTCGTCCCGCGGGGTGAGACCCGCCCTCAAACCGGGATCGAGGGCGTGGACCCGCTCGCGTGCCTCAATCAGCAATTGCTGGCCGGCTGGCGTGAGCGCGGCTTGCAGGATGCGTCCGTGCCGGCCGTGGGGAGTGCGGCGGATGAGGTTGGCGCGTTCGAGATTCGCCAGGATCACGCTCACCGTCTGGGGTGTCACCAGCGCGATGCGGGCAAGGTCCGCGCCCGAGAGGCCGGGATAGGCGTTCAGCATGGTCAGCAGGGTGAATTGCGGGGCGGTCACGCCCAGGTCTGCCAGCGCCTTTTCCATGCGCTGTCGATAGGCCGTGGCGGCCTGCCGCAACAGGTAGCCCAGGTGGCCCTCGGTGCCACGCTTGCCCTCGCCGGCGGCCGGCGGAGATGGATTGTCACCCATATCAAAGCTCTGATATAATATTCGAGCTTTGATATTATCCCGTCCGCAGTGTGAGGACCAGTCGTGGCCAATCCCCTTTCCCGCCCCACCTACAAGGATTTCACCGCCAAGGCGCCGGACGTCTATGCCGGCCTTGGCGCCCTCACCAAGGCGGTGGATGCCGCCGGGCTCGACAAGGGGCTGACCGAGCTGGTGAAGCTGCGCGCCTCCCAGCTCAATGGCTGCGCCTTCTGCCTGAAATTCCATCTGGGCGTGGCGCGCAAGGCCGGCGTGTCGGAAGCCAAGCTGGACCTTCTGGCCGCCTGGCGCGATGCCGAGCTGTTCTCGGCACGGGAAAAGGCCGCGCTCGACTTTGCCGAAGCCCTCACTCTGCTGGACGGCGAGCCGGCCTCGGACGAGGCCTGGGCGCGCCTGCGGGAGGAGTTTTCGGAGAGCGAGGCGCTCTATCTCACGGTGACCATTGCCGGCATCAATGCGTGGAACCGCATCGGCATGGCCTTCAAGTTCGCCCCGCCGGTGTGATGAAAAAGGCCCTCTTCGCGGAAGAGGGCCTTTGGCTCCGGGGCCGACAGGCCGGCATCAGGCGCCGGGCTTCACCGCCACCAGATCGATCAGCGCCGACATGCCGCAATGGGCGCTGCCTTCCGCGATCTCCGCGTCATAGCTTGAAAGCTCGAAGATCTCGAATCCGGCGAAAGCCGCGCGCAGCAGCTCTTCCGTGTAGAGATTCTCGGGGGTGGAGGGGCCGCCCGTGCGGTATTCCACCTGCTTGGGCCGGTAGCCCTCCAAAAGCACCATGCCGCCGGGCTTCAGCGCCTTGCGCACATGCTCGAACATCTGGTCGCGCTGCTCGGGCGGAAGGAACTGGATGAAGATGCCCACCACCACGTCATAAGCGGCGAGGGGCCAGGCCCAACTGGAAAGGTCCACCAGCTCCAGCTGCAGCTCCACGCCCCGCTCAGCGGCGAGGCGGCGGGCCTTGTCCTGGGCCACGGCGGAAGAATCCACAGAATGCACGCTGAGCCCCTGCTCAGCCAGCCACACGCCGTTGCGGCCCTCTCCATCGGCGATGGCGAGGGCATGCCATCCCGCCTTCAGGCGCGGGGCCTGGCGCGCCAAAAAGGCATTGGGCGCAACGCCGAAGAGATAGTCCTCACGCGCGTATCGCTGGTCCCAGAAGGCGGTCATATCCACTCCGATCGTCCATGCGCCCCCTCACGCAAGGGAGTGCCCCAGCGGGCATAAGCCCATAGGGCGAGGTGACGCAGGGGTGCCCCCTTATTGATCAAGGTCAAGAAACCATGCTCTTTTGGCAATATATTGAGGGCCTCTAAAAACGAGGTGGTGCCATGCTGAAGATTGCGAGTCTCATCTGGGTGATCCTGTCCGTCGCTTTCGCCGGCAGCCTGGTCATTCTCGTGCTTGCCGTGCCGAGCCCGGCGCAGACGGACATGCGCGCGATTCCCATTGCCGCCGCGGTCGGTGCGCTGCTCGCTATTCCCGCTTCTCTGTTCGTGGCGAAGCGAATCATCGCCATGACCACCAAGCGGGGGTAACCACCAAGCGGGGGTGACCACCAGCCCGCAGCGCTGAAAGCGCGCTCCCGCCGTTGAACGCCGCCGCGAACCACCGCGCCGCGGCGAAGCGGGGGAGTTGCGCCGGTTCAATGATTTGGAAATGCCAGGAGGGCCGATGAGCATCGCTCACCGGCCTTTTCTGTTGCTGATCGGCGGGGTGCCTCGGGCCGCAGGTTCGGGAAGTCGCTTTTAAGCGGCGTGGCGTGCGGTCCGCGGCGCCGGTCCGGCCTGTCGTGTGGGGACGTGGTGGCCGGCGGGGCCGATCGGCCATGGCCGATCCCTTTCCCCGTAAAGCGGGGAAGCTGCGGCTTTCGGGAGGGCGGGGCCCATCCTTCAGGGGGGCGCGGACCGAGGCAGAAGACCCCCGTGCCGAATCTTGACGTCATTTTCGAGCGAGCAGGTTTCCATTTCGCTCGATGACGCTCACGCTGAGCGGAAGGCGCGCGACCTTCCGTCCGCGTCGGCGCGGAGGATGGCAGGCGGTCACATGGCCGCGGCGCCACTCCCCGCTGCCGTTCATTCCGCCGCTTCGGACAGTGGCGCGGGCTTCACCCAGCGCAGCACCGGGGTGCGGGCCGCGCGGGTTTCGTCCAGGCGGCGGCGCGGCGCGTAATGGGGGGCGCCCAGGAAGCGCTCCTTGTCCCCCGCCTTCGCCGCCATGGCGAGGTCCCGCAAGGCGCCGATGAACAAATCGAGGGAGGCTTTCGATTCGCTCTCCGTGGGCTCGATGAGCATGGCCCCGTGCACCACCAGCGGAAAATAGACCGTCATGGGGTGGTAGCCCTCGTCAATCAGGGCCTTGGCCACGTCCAGGGTGCTGATGCCCGTGCCGGCGAGCCACGTATCGTCGAACAGGGCCTCATGCATGGCCGGCCGCTCCGCGAACGGGGCGGTCATCAGGTCCATGAGGCTCGCGCGCACATAATTGGCGGAGAGCACCGCGTCTTCGGAGGCCTGGCGCATGCCGTCGGCGCCATGGGACAGCATCCAGGCGAGAGCCCGCACGAACATGCCCATCTGGCCGTGGAACGCGCTCATGCGCCCCAGCGCCTGTTCGGCCCCCGCCGCGCCCTTCTCTTCGACCAGGGTGAGGGTGCCGTCCCGCGCCACCAGCGCCGGAACCGGGGCGAAAGGGGCGAGAGCCGGCGAGAGCACCACCGGACCGGCGCCAGGACCGCCGCCGCCATGGGGCGTGGAGAAGGTCTTGTGCAGGTTGATGTGCATGGCGTCGACGCCGAGATCGGCCACCCTCACCTTGCCCAGGATGGCGTTGAAATTGGCGCCATCACAGTAGAAATAGGCGCCCGCCTCGTGCACCGCGGCGGCGATCTCCACGATATCGCGCTCGAACAGGCCGCAGGTGTTGGGATTGGTGAGCATCAGCGCCGCCACCTCGGGGGTCAGCGCGTCGCGCACGGTCTGCGCATCCACCGTGCCGTCCGGGCGCGCCGGAATGGCCTTCACCTGATAGCCGATGAGGGCGGCGGTGGCCGGGTTGGTGCCGTGGGCGCTTTCGGGCACCAGCACGATGTGGCGGGTCGAGCCTTTCGCGAGATGGGCGGCCTTGATGGCCATCATGCCAGTGAGCTCGCCATGGGCGCCGGCCTTGGGCGGCAGCGCCACCGCCGCCATGCCCGTGAGCGCCAGCAGATAGCGCGACAGCTCGCCCATCAGCTCCAGCGCCCCCTGGACGGTGGAGAGGGGCTGCAGCGGATGCACGTCCGCGAAGCCCTCAAGGCGCGCCATCTTCTCGTTGAGACGCGGATTGTGCTTCATGGTGCACGAGCCCAGCGGAAACAGCCCGCTGTCGATGCCGTAATTCATGCGGGACAGGCGCACATAATGGCGCATGGCCTCCGGCTCGGAGAGGCCGGGCAGCTCGGGCGCCGCCGCCCGTTTCAGCCCGCCGAGGCGGTGGGCGGTGCCCTTGGGCTCGGGCAGGTCCACGCCGGAGACTTCCGGGCGGCCGACCTCGAAGATGAGGCCCTCTTCCAGATCCAGCGCCCGGTTGCCGGTGAAGGTTTCCGGTGCAGGGGTGAGGGGGGTGACGGGGGCGGTGGCGCCGCGGCCTTCGCGATTCATGGCTCAGCTCCGAAAGGGGGATGTGCGGCGGGCGCGGGTCACGCCAGCGCCTCTGCGAGGGCGGCGGCATAAGCGGCGCGGTCCTCGGGCGTGGTCACCTCGGTGGCGGCCACCAGCAGCAGGTCATTGAGCCCCGCGCCGGGCGCGAGGCGCGAATAGGGCACGCCGGCCAGGATGCCGCGGGCCGCCAGCTTCTCCACCACCTCGGCGGCGGGCACTGGCAGGCGCACGGTGAATTCGTTGAAGAAGGTGGCGTTGAGCACACTCACCCCCTTCACAGCCTGAAGCCGGTCCGCCAGATCACAGGCGGCCTCGTGGTTGAGGGTGGCGAGGCGGGTGAAGCCCTGCTGGCCCAGCAGCGTCAGGTGGATGGTGAAGGCGAGCGCGCACAGGCCCGAATTGGTGCAGATGTTGGAGGTCGCCTTCTCGCGGCGGATGTGCTGCTCGCGGGTGGAGAGGGTCAGCACAAAGCCGCGCCGGCCTTCCGCGTCCACGGTTTCGCCGGCAAGGCGGCCGGGCATCTGGCGCACATATTTCTGCCGGGTGGCGAACAGGCCCACATAGGGCCCGCCGAAATTCAGCGCATTGCCCAAGGACTGGCCCTCGCCCACCACGATGTCGGCGCCCTGCGCCCCCGGCGGTTCCACAAGGCCGAGCGACACCGTCTCGGTGAACACGGCCACCAGCAGCGCGCCGACCGCGTGGGCGGCCTCCGCGATGGGCTTCAGGTCCACCAGATTGCCGAACACGTCGGGGCTCTGCACCACCACGCAGGAGGTCGCTCCATCGATGGCGGAAATCAGGTCCTCCCCGCCTTCCGGGCTGGGCGGCAAGGCTTCCACCGCATCGTCCGCATAATGGGAGATGGTCTCGATGGTGGCGCGGTAATGGGGGTGGAGGTTGCCCGCCAGCACCGCCTTGCGCCGCTTGGTGATGCGGTGGGCCATCAGCACCGCCTCGGCGGCGGCGGTGGAGCCGTCATACATGGAGGCGTTGGCCACCTCCATGCCGGTGAGCTCCGCCACCTGGGTCTGGAACTCGAACAGATATTGCAGCGTGCCCTGGGCGATTTCGGGCTGGTAGGGCGTGTAGGAGGTGAGGAATTCCGAGCGCTGGATCAGGTGATCCACGGTCGCCGGCACATGATGCCGATAGGCCCCCGCGCCCAGGAAGAAGGGCACCGCGCCCGCCACCACGTTGCGGGCGGAGAGGCGGGACAAAGCGCGCTCCACCTCCATCTCTCCCTGGGCGGGAGGAAGGTCCGGCAGCGCGGCGGTGCGCTTGTCCGCCGGAATGTCCGCGAACAGAGCGTCGATGGAGGGCACGCCGACGCGCGCCAGCATCTCGGCGCGGTCCTCGGCGGTCAAGGGAAGGTAACGCATGAGAAGGTCTCACACCGTCAGATAGCGAAAATCGATGATGATCTCGGCGCGCAGGGAGTTCGCCACGTAGCATTCCGCGTGCGCCTGATGATGAATGGCGGCCACGTCCGCGTCGGTGGGCCGCCTGTCGCCGGAGAACACCATCATGGGCGACAGGGTGATGCGGGAGAGGTAGAATTTGCCCGCATCATTGGGGCTCATCACGCCCTGGGCGGCGTCCTCATAGCTGTCCACCCGGAAGCCGGCCCGGCGGGCGAAATCCAGGGCGAACAGCATGTGGCAGCTGGAGGTGGCCGCCACCAGGGCTTCCTCCGGGTCCACCGCATCCGCGCGGGAATAAGGCAGGCGCACGGAGGAGGGGGCCGACGAGCCGGGCACCTCCAACCCGTCGAAGACCCACAGATGGGCCCGGGAATAGAGGCCGTCGGTGAACACCTCGGCCTCCCGGCTCCAGCGGATGGTGGCGCGAAAGTCGCCGGCCATGGCCTCAGCCGAGGCTCTCGACGAGGGCCTGGTAGGCGCCTTCGTCCATCAGGCCGTCCAGCTCGGCGGGGTTGGAGATCTTCAGCTTCAGGAACCAGCCGTCCACTTCGGGCTGCTGGTTCACGAGGCCGGGATTGCCTTCCAGCTCCGCATTCACCTCGATCACCTCGCCGGAGACGGGGGCATAGACCTCGCTGGCGGCCTTCACGCTCTCCACCACGGCCACTTCCTTGCCCTGCTCCACCACCTTGCCGAGCTCGGGCAGCTCCACGAACACGATGTCGCCGAGCTGGCCCTGGGCATAAGAGGTGATGCCGACCACGGCCACGTCGCCGTCGACGTGCACATATTCGTGGTCCTTGCTGTAGCGCACGATGGTCATGCTTCAGGCCTCTTTCGACGATTTGCGCGCATAGCGCGTCGGCACGAAGGGAAGGGGGGTGACGGTGGCGGCCAGCGGCTTGCCGCGCACCAGAAGCTCGAGCTTCGTGCCCGGCGCGGCGAGCGCCGGTGGCACATAACCCATGGCGATGGGCGTCCCCAGCGTCGGCGCGAAGCCGCCGGAGGTCACCACGCCCACCTGGACGCCGTCATGGAGGATTTCGGCGCCCTCGCGGGCCGGGGCGCGCCCATCCAGCCTTAGCCCAACGCGCAGGCGCGCGGGGCCCTCCGCAAGCTCGCGCTGGATGCGCGCGGCGCCGGGAAAGCCGCCCTCGGCGCGCCGCCGCTTCTGGATGGACCAGGAAAGGCCCCCTTCCACCGGCGAGGTGGTGGGATCGATCTCGTGGCCGTAAAGGCTGAGCCCGGCTTCCAGGCGCAGGCTGTCGCGCGCGCCGAGGCCGATGGGCTTCACTTCCGGCTCGGCCGTCAGCGCGCTCCACACCTTCTCGGCATCGGCGGCGCGAAGCGAGATCTCGAAGCCGTCCTCGCCCGTATAGCCAGAGCGGGAGACGTGGACGGGAATGCCGTCGAAGCTGGCGGGGCCGGCCGCCATGAAGTCGAGCGCCAGGGCCTCCGGGGAATGGCGCGCCATGGCGGCCGCCGCCTCGGGGCCCTGAAGGGCAATCAAGGCGCGGTCGAGCAGGGGGGCCAGGCGCACATTGGCTGGCAGATGGGCGGAGATGTGCTCGAAATCGGCGGCCTTGCAGGCGGCGTTCACCACCAGCAGCAGGCGGCCATCCTCCTTCGGGTCAGCCGGGCGGGTGACCATCAGGTCATCGAGGATACCGCCGCTCGCGTCAAGGAGCTGGGAATAGCGCTGGCGGCCGGGCGCCAGGTTCGAGATGTCCGCCGGCACCAAGGCTTCGAGGGCCCGGGCGCAGGTTGCGTGGTCCGGCCCTTCCAGGATCGCCTGTCCCATGTGGGAGACGTCGAACAGGCCCGCATGAGCGCGGGTCCAGGCGTGCTCGGCCAGGATACCTTCAGGATATTGGACAGGCATCTCATAGCCGGCGAACGGCACGATGCGCGCCCCGAGCGCCACATGGGCGGCGAACAAAGGGGTGGTGTGCAACAGGGTCTTGAGGAGAGGGTCGACGGCGTGCGTCATCGCAGCTCCGGGGGGATAGCGCCAGGTTGGGGGACCGGGTTCGGAAACCTTGAGTCCTTCGGGCGCCCCCTCTGTCTGCGGAACCTGAGAGATTTCACCGCGCCGTTTGGACTGGCGCGGCTTACTCCTTCGGTGAGCCGCCGGCGCGTGCCGCGGCTGCTTTCCAGAGCGTCGTCCCCCTGCGGTCCTTTGGCCTGAGCGGTTCCGGGGCGGTTGCGCCTTCGGCGCCGGTTCTGCCCGCTCGTCGCGCGCAGCCGGTCTCTCCCGCAGGGATCATCCGAGACGATGCCAGAAGCGGCGGAAACCAAGGCTCCGATTCCGCTTCATAGACAACGTCAATCGCACAATAAGAAAAACCGTGGCGGCGTCAACCGGGGGCGGACGCCGACCTTGGTCGCAGCGATGCGGAGGGCTTTCGCCCCGCGTCATCAGTTCGGCGGGGGCTCGAAGCCACCCGAGGAGGGCGGCGGGGCAAAGCCGCCACTGCTGGAGCCGCTGCTGCTTCCGCTATGGCTCGACCCGCTGCTGGAGGGGCCGGAGGGCGGCGGCCCGAACACGTCGCTGCTGGGCGCGCCCGGATCCTGCTTGGGCGCGGCCGCGGCCGGAGCGGCCGGCGCGGCCGGCGCGGCCGTCTCGGCGGCGGGCTTCGGCTTGGGCTTGCGCGGCCTGGAGGAGGCGGCGGGCTTCGGCTTTTCGCCCTGCGGATCGTAGCCCACATAGACCACGTAGCGCTCGACCTCGTCGGGCTTGGGCAGCGGGAAGCTGAGCTGGTCCTCGATCACGGTGAAGGCGGACTGCTGCTGGCCGGCGGGAATTTCAACCGGCACCGTGAAGAACTTGGTGGTGACGGTCTTGGGGTTGGGACCTTCCTCCACCACGGCGACGCGGATCGGCACGCGCACGGTGCCCGGCGTGCCCTTCTCGCCCAGCAGCACGCGGCCTTCGATGCCGACCTTCACGGTCATGGTCTGCCCGGCGATGGCGCATTCGCGGGCCAGCTGGCCCACATTGCCCTGGTAGCGCAGCGCGCCACCTTCCGTGACCTGCCAGGTGCCGGCCCCGGTGCGCACGGTCACGCTCGGGCAGGCATAGGTGACGGCATTGGCGCCGGTGCCCACTGTGAGGGCCGGCGTGGCGGCGCTGTTCACGCCCGCCGCATTACCCGTGGCGACGCCCGTATCCTGGGCGCCGAAGCTGCCGTCGAGGTTCTCGCCCGAGGCGCATCCGGCCAGGGCCAGCGCCAGGGCCAAGCCGACGAGGCCGCGTGCGGAGGTTCCTGCCGGCGCAGGGGCCGTGTCGCTTGCCAGTTGGCGTCCCATGTCGCTCATCTCCATAGGCTTATCCATATGGCGTGGTTATACCAAACGGTACGATGAACGCACCGTGCGAAGGCCCCCCATTTACGGTTTGGTGACCAAAAGCCGGAAACATGGTGAACGGGCGCCGCGCGCCCGTTGCCTTCCGGTGCATCAAGATCAGCCGCCGGACAGGCCCACCGGCTTGCCCACCACCACCACCAGCGCCTTGCGCGCGGTGGCGAGGCGCGCGGCCACGCGCTTGATGTCGTCCAGCGTCACCGCTTCCACCAGCGCGTTGCGGCGATCGATGTAATCGATGCCAAGCGCGTCGAGCTGGATCTGCAGCAGCTGCCCCGCCACCTTGGACGAGGTGTCGAACCGCAGCGCATAGCTGCCGGTGAGATAGCTCTTCGCCTCCTTCAGCTCCTCCGGCGTGGGGCCGTCATCGAGGATGCGCTGGAACTCGGAGGTGATGAGCGAGATGGATTCCGCCGCCCGCTCGTTCTTGGTGGCGGTGCCGGCGAACCACAGCCCCACATGGGCGAGGGCCACCTGATAGGAATAGACCGAGTAAGCGAGCCCGCGCGCCTCTCGCACCTCCTTGAACAGGCGGGAGGAGAAGGCGCTGCCGCCCAGGATGTGGTTGAGCACGTAGGCGGCCATGAAGTCGGGATCACGCCGCTCCAGGCCCACCGTGCCCATCACCACCACCGACTGGGGCACATCCAGGGGGATGACGTCCACCGTGCCGATATGCTGGGGCGTCACGTTCTCAACCGGCGTCAGCTCCGCCTTTTCGGGCAGGCTGCCGAACACTGCGTCGAGCCGTTGGCCCAGCTCCTCGGGGGTGATATCGCCCACCACCGCCACCCGCAGGTTGGAGCGCGCCAGGGTGCGCTTGGCGAAGCCGACAATGTCCTCCCGCGTTAGCTCGGGCACGCTCTTCAGCGTGCCGTCCACCGGGCGGCCATAGGGATGATCGGGGAAGGCGAGGGCATACCAGCGCTCGCCGGCGATGGAATTGGGCTCGGTGGAACGGCGACGCAGGCCCGCCATGATGGCGGCGCGGATGCGCTCCACCGCCTCGTTGTCGAAACGCGGCGCGTTGACGGAGAGGCGCAGCAGGTCGAACGCCACGTCGCGATTTTCCGACAGGGTGCGCAGCGAACCGCGCATCTCGTCACGCCCGGCGTCGAAATGCAGCTCCACGGCGTGGTCGGCCAGCTTCTGCTGGAAGGCCTGGGCGTCGAGATCGCCGGCGCCTTCGTCGAGCACGGAGGCGGTGAGATGCGCCAGCCCCGCTTTGGTCGGCCCGTCCTGGGCGGCACCGCCGAGGAAGGCGAATTCCATGGCGATGAGGGGCAGCGTGGTGTCATGCACCAGCCAGGCCTTGATGCCGCCGGGGCTCGTCACCTCGGTGATGCGGCTCGATTGCTGGGCCTGGGCCTCGGTGTTGGAAATGAGGGAGAGAGCCATCGTCACCATC
Organism: Xanthobacter sp. NM-59; assembly: GCF_021401125.1. Classification (GTDB taxonomy): domain Bacteria; phylum Pseudomonadota; class Alphaproteobacteria; order Rhizobiales; family Xanthobacteraceae; genus Xanthobacter. Next base: position 89,280 of record NZ_JACBFQ010000002.1, on the reverse strand, counting down.
ACGAAAAAGAACCAGCCGGCGATCCCGAAGGATCGCCCGGCGGAAGCGGGGGACCACGCCCTCACGAGCGATCGTCCTTCTTGGCGGCGGCCGGCGCCGTCTTCAGGTAGCCGGTCACCGCGCGGTCGGCGGTGAGGTAGCGCTTGGCGGCGGCCTGCACGTCGGCGGCGCTCACCGCCTTCACCCGCTCGGGCCAGGAGCGCACGTCCTCGGCGCTGGTGCCGGTGGCCCAGGCCGCCCCATAGATGCGGGCCAGCGTCGCCTGGTTGTCCTGGGCGTAGATCATGTCGGCCGTCAGCCGGGTCTTGGCCCGCTGCAGCTCCAATTCGTCCACCCCCTTGTCCGCCACCTCGGCCACGATGGCGTCGAGGGCCGCCTCAAGGTCGTCCAGGCTCACATCGGGGCGCGGGCTCGCATAGACCACGAAGCGCGTGGCGTCGTAAGCCGTGCCCTGGTACCAGGAGCCGGCACCCGCCGCGAGGCCCTTTTCGGCCACCAGCTGGCGATAGAGCCGGCCGGTCTGGCCGCCGCCGAGGATCTGGGAAAGCACTTCCAGCGCCTCCGCCTCGCGCGGGGCGGCGGTGCGGTCGGAGGGCACCAGATAGGAGCGCTGCACGCTCGGCTGCGCCACCCGGGCATCGGCAAGGGAAACCCGGCGGTGGGCCTGCGGCTCCGGTTCCTGCGGGCGGTTGCGGGGCGGGGTGTCGGCGCGCGCCACCTTGCCATAGGTCTTCTCGGCCAGGGCGCGCACCTCGTCGGGGGTCACGTCGCCGGCGACCACCAGCAGCGCGTTGTTGGGCGCGTAATAGCGGCGATAGAAGGCGAGCGCGTCTTCCCGGTTCAGCTGCTTGATCTCGTGCTCCCAGCCGATGATCGGATGCTGATAGGGGTGGTTGACGTAAGTGGTGGCCTGCATGATCTCGCCCAGCCGCGCGCCAGGCTCGTTGTCGGTGCGCATGCGGCGCTCTTCCAGCACCACGTCGCGCTCGGGCAGCACCACTTCATCGGACAGCTTGAGGCCGGTCATGCGGTCAGCCTCGAAGCCCATCACCTTTTCCAGGTGCTCCTTGGCCACGCGCTGGAAATAGGAGGTGTAGTCCTGGGAGGTGAAGGCGTTCTCCTGTCCGCCCAGGCGCGCGACCTCGGCCGAGAACTCGCCCTGGGGATGGGCCTCGGTGCCCTTGAACATCAGGTGTTCGAGGAAATGGGCGATGCCCGACTTTCCGGGCTGCTCATCGGCCGATCCCACCTTGTACCACACCATGTGGGTGACCACCGGCGTGCGGTGATCGGGGATGACCATGACCTGAAGGCCGTTATCGAGGGTGAACTGGGAAATATCGGGTCCCGCGGCCGACGCGGCGCGCGGGGCGAGCGCAGCGGCGCTCGCGGCGAGGATGGCAACCATGGCAAAACGGCTCATCTTCACGTGGCGGATCTTCCGGCAATGCACGCGCCGGACGGCACGCACGTTTCTTGAAAGATAGGATCTTTGCCGACGAAGGCCAGAGGCGGCGCCGCGAATTGAGCGATTCCACGCCGCGAGTAGGAGAGCGATGTCGGCCAAAAGGCGACGGGGCGCCAGACACCGGACCTCGCGGGCGGAGTGATCCGCGCGGTGACGGGGCCATGGGCGGCCTCGGGCGCCGCGCGCGGCGATGATCGGCTTGAGCGCCTGTTCGGCGCCGGACGCCGGCCAAGGCAAGGACCTTTAGGAGAAACGAAACGCCCCCGCTGGGGTGCCAGCGGGGGCGGGGAACGCACTCAGTTCGTCCGGTCGAAAAGGTTGGGCACCTTCCAGGGCTCCTGCTTCTTTTCCACCACGCCATAGGGCGCGTTGGGGGCAGGGGTCTGGTAGCCCGCCGGGGGCTGGAGCAGGGTCTCGCGCTCCGGCTCGCCGGTGAAGACCATGGGCTTGTCCTTCTCACCGGTCAGCGAGGGCAGCCAGCCCTTGGAGCCCAGCTCGCTCGGCATCAGCTCATCGCGCGTGGTGCCGGTGGCGACGGGCTCGGTGGGGATGACGCCGAGAATTTTTTTGCGGCCCTTGTTCAGCTCCGACGGCAGCAGCGGGCGGCCGGGATCGTCGCGGACCACGGGTGCATTGGCCGCGGCCGCCTCGCGCTGGCGGCGCGCAATGTCCGGATCCTTGGGCCAGTTGGGATTCTGCTGGTGCGCGGCGCTTTCGGGCGAAGGCAGGGCCTCGGTCGCGGTGACGGGCGGCACCACCAAAGGCGCGCGCTCGCGATAATCGATCTCGGGCTTGGGCGCCTCGTCCTTCAGGCCGAACAGCTCCATCATGCTGTCGAGAGGATTGGAATTGAACTGGTCCTGTGCCGCGGCGGGCCGGGCGAAGGCGCCGGCCAGCATCAGGCTCAGCGCGCAGGCGCCAAGAATGGGCTTCAGGGCCTTGGGGGCGGTCGTCAAACGGTGCATAGGCCTCGCCTGCGTCGCTGCATCGGGCCGGGTCATTGGGCTCACGCGCATGGTGCTCCCCTTAAGGCTCGCGCTCTGCTTCAGGTTTGGATGACATAGGTGTCGGAGAGGGCGGCGTTTTTGAGGCACGCCCGAAAAAGGCATCATAAAGCAGCAGGCCGACACCGCCAACCACCGCAATATCGGCCACGTTGAACACGTACCAGCGGTAACCGAAGGCGTGGAGCGAAATGAAATCGAACACCGCGCCATACACCACCCGGTCCACCGCATTGCCCAGCGCGCCGCCGATGAGCAGGCCGAGCCCCACGCTTTCAACCAGCCGGTGGGAGCGGGTGAGCCACACGGTGAAGGCCAGCGCCGCCACCACCTTGATGCCCACCAGAACCCAGCGGCCCGTCTCCCCCTGGGGAAACAGGCCATAGCTGATGCCGGCATTCCACAGGGCGACGAGATCGAGGAAAGGCGCGACCGGGACCAGACCCGGCCCCTGAGTCGCCATGAAGGCGATGGCCCAGGTCTTGGTGACCTGATCGGCCACCAGCACCAGAAGGGCGGTGAGAAGCCCCAGGCGGACTCGGGTCATCGCGCCTCTCCCCTGCTCATTTCGCCGCGGCGTAGAATTCCCGCAGCGCGGCCGCGTCGCGCGGCGTCACGTCCGGGAACTCAGGATCGGTGCCCACCTGCGGCGAGATCTTCCAGGACCGGGCGCACTTGCGGCCCTCCGCCCGGGCGGGCACCACGGCGACACCGGGCACGTCGGGCAGGCGGAAGGCATCCGCCGGGCCATCGCCGCGCACCAGGCTGGCGGCGCTGGTGATGCAGATCTCGGCAAGGTCGAGCCCCTCGAAGGCATCGGCCAGGGCGGCATCGGTGACATGGACGACAGGCGCGGCCTCCAGCGAGGAGCCCATCCGCTTCTGCGCCCGCTCCACCTCCAGCGCGCCGAGCACCACGCGCCGCACCTGCCGCACCTTGCGCCACTGTTCCGCAAGGGCCGGATCACGCCAGCTCTCGGGCGTTTCGGGGAAGGTGGTGAGGTGCAGGGAGCCTTCCTCGTCCCCGGTGCGGGCGAGATAGGCCTCTTCCGTGGTGAAGGGCATGATGGGCGCGAGCCAGGCGACCACCCGGTTGAAGGTCTCGTCCAGCACCGTCAGGCAGGCCTTGCGGGTGAGGGAGGAGAGGGGGTCGCAATAAAGCGCGTCCTTGCGCACGTCGAAATAGAAGGCCGACAGCTCGATGTTCATGAAGGAGGTCAGCAGCGCGTGCACCTTCTTATAGTCGAAGGCGCGATAGGCGGCGCGGATCTCCCCGTCGAGCTCGCTCAACCGGTTGAGAATGAAGCGCTCCAGCGACGGCATGTCGGCGAAGGCCACCCGCTCTTCCGGCCGGTAATGGTGCAGCGAGCCCAAAAGCCAGCGGATGGTGTTGCGCAGCTTGCGATAGGTGTCGGAGGTGGTCTTCAGGATCTCCGGGCCGATGCGCAGATCGTCCGAATAATCGGAGGCGCACACCCACAGGCGCAGGATGTCGGCGCCGGATGCCTTGATGACGTCCTGCGGCGAGGTGACGTTGCCCAGCGACTTGGACATCTTGCGCCCGTCCTCGTCCAGCACGAAGCCGTGGGTGAGCACGGCATCATAAGGCGGGCGGCCGCGGGTGCCGCAGCTCTCCAGCAGGGAGGAGTGGAACCAGCCGCGATGCTGGTCCGAGCCTTCCAGATACATCACCTTGTCCTTGCCCTCGGGCGCGCGGACCGCCTTCAAATCGGGGCGCACCTCCAAGGTGAAGGTGTGGGTGGAGCCGGAATCGAACCACACGTCGAGGACGTCGTTCACCTTGACCCAGGGCTCAGCGGCGAGCTCTCCGAGGAAGCGTTCGCGGGCGCCTTCCTTGAACCAGGCGTCGGCCCCTTCTTCCTCGAAGGCGGTGGCGATGCGGGCGTTCACTTCCGGATCCCGCAGGATTTCCGCCTCGCCGTAGGCGTTTTCTTTCACGAACACGGCGATGGGCACGCCCCAGGCGCGCTGGCGCGAGACCACCCAGTCCGGCCGGTTGGCGATCATGCCGGTGATGCGGTTCTCGCCCGCCGCCGGCACCCATTCCACGGTCTTGATGCCCGCCAGCGCGCGCTCGCGCAGGGTGTCGGGCACGTTGCCGTTGAGGGTGGCAGGGCGGTTCGCCGCCCTGCCGTCGCCATTGCGGATATCCTGGTCCATGGCGATGAACCATTGCGGCGTGTTGCGGAAGATGACCGGCTTCTTGGAGCGCCAGGAGTGGGGATACTGGTGCTTTACCCGCCCGCGCGCCAAGAGGTTGCCGGCGGCGACGAGAGCGTCGATGACCGCCTGGTTGGCGTCACCCTTCTCGCCCTTGTCGGTGATGACGCGCTTGCCCTCGAAGCCAGGGGCCTGGGCGGTGTAGAAGCCGTCGCCGTCCACCGTGTAGGGGATGGCGGAGCCGATACCGCGCTCCTCCAGCCAGCGACGGTGCTGGGTCCAGATCTCGAAGTCTTCGCGGCCATGGCCGGGGGCGGTGTGGACGAAGCCCGTGCCGGCGTCGTCGGTCACGTGGTCGCCGTCCAGGAGCGGAACCGCAAAGCTGTAGCCGTGAGCCGACGCAACGGTGTCGGGAAAGAGCTTCGCCAGCGGGTGGGCGCACCTGAGGGACCCCAGCTCTGCCGCCGTCACGTCCCGCACCCGCGCGAAGGCGGTGACACGGGCCTGCTTGAAGACGTCGGTCGCGAGATTGTCGGACAGGATCAGCCGGTCGCCGGCCTTGGCCCAGTTGTCGGCCGGGGCGTCGGTGACCTCGTAAAGGCCATAGGCGATCTTGGAAGAGAAGGAGATGGCGCGGTTGCCGGGCATGGTCCAGGGGGTGGTGGTCCAGATGACCACACAGGCGCCACCCAGGTCGTCCTTCACCCCGGACACCACCGGGAACTTCACCCACACCGTGTCGGAGGTGAAGTCGTGATACTCCACCTCGGCTTCCGCAAGAGCGGTCTTTTCCACCACTGACCACATCACCGGCTTGGAGCCGCGATAGAGCAGGCCGTTTTCCGCGAATTTCATGATCTCGCGGGCGATCTGCGCCTCGGCGGCGAACGCCATGGTGGTGTAGGGGTGGTCCCAGTCGCCTTCCACGCCCAGGCGCTTGAACTCCTCGCGCTGGATGTCCAGCCAGTGCTGGGCGAAGGCGCGGCATTCCTGGCGGAAGGCCACCATGGCCTCGGCGTCCGAGAAGTCGGGCTTGGCCTTGCCCTTCTTGCGGTAGTTCTCTTCCTCGATCTTCCACTCGATGGGCAGGCCGTGGCAGTCCCAGCCGGGCACATAGTTGGAATCGTGGCCCAGCATCTGCTGGGAGCGCGTCACCACGTCCTTGAGGATCTTGTTGAGCGCATGGCCGATATGGATGTTGCCGTTGGCGTAAGGCGGGCCGTCATGGAGCACGAAGCGCGGCCGGCCTCGGCCCACCTCACGCAGGCGGGAGTAGAGGTCGAGGCGCTTCCAGCGCTCCAGCAGCTCCGGCTCCTTCTTGGGCAGGCCGCCGCGCATGGGGAACTGGGTTTCCGGCAGCAGCAGGGTCTTGGAATAATCCGGCGCGGCGGGCTCGGAAGACGTCTTGTCGGTCATGGAAAAGCTCGGAAAAAAGGGCCGCAGGGCGGCCGATGGGGCGAACACGGCGAAAGGTCCCGGCTGCCCCCGCGCGCGTCAGCCGCGCCGGCGGGGGACCGGGCCGATAATTCGCGCATCGCGAACACGCGCTGCGGGCGCGCTCGGCGGAATGGCGCGCTGCGGCGTGGCGCTCGGCAATGGCGTGCCGCCCCACCAAAATGGAGCCTTGTCGGCGTGGGTCATCCTCGGGCCGTGTGAAGCAAATCCGAAGCTGGGCTTCTAGCAGGCGGCCGGGGCGGGGGAAAGCCCGCAGATGGGCGCGGCGGCGGGGTCATGGCCGGGAGCCAGGCCCGCGCACGCAAAAAGACCCCGGCGCCAGATGGTGCCGGGGTCCGTTGGTTCCCCTCTTATTATTTGGGACCGGACAGGGCCGGAAAAAAACCGGGGGCGGGCTGCGCCCCCGGGGAACTCAGGACGCCGAGCTCACGAGTGGTAGGCGCGCTCGCCGTGCTCGTTGAGGTCCAGGCCCTCGCGCTCCACGTCCACCGACGGCCGCAGGCCGATGATGATGTTGAGCACGAAGAAGATGATGGCCGAAACCACACCCGACCACACGATGGTCACGAGGGTGGCCTGGGTCTGCACCCACACCTGGTGGCCCATGGAGTAGTCGGCCACGCCGCCGCCGCCGAGAGCGGGCGACACCAGGATGCCCGTGGCGATGGCGCCGACGATGCCGCCGACACCGTGCACGCCGAACACGTCCAGGCTGTCGTCATAGCCGAGGGCGTTCTTCACCGCGGTGCAGAAGAAGAAGCAGACCAGCGCCGCGACGATGCCGAGCACGATCGCGCCCATGGGGCCCGAGGCGCCGCAGGCAGGGGTGATGGCCACGAGGCCGGCCACCGCGCCCGACGCGCCGCCGAGCATGGAGGGCTTGCCGCGCACCAGCCACTCGACCACGAGCCAGCCCACGATGGCGCCGGCGGTGGCGAGGAAGGTGTTGATCATCACCAGGGTGGCGAGGCCGTTGGCTTCCAGGTTCGAGCCCACGTTGAAGCCGAACCAGCCGACCCACAGCAGGGAGGCGCCGACCATGGTGAAGGCCAGCGAGTGGGGCGGAAGCTGTTCCTTGCCGTAGCCGATGCGCTTGCCGACGATGATGCAGCCGACGAGGCCGGCGATACCGGCATTGATGTGCACCACGGTGCCGCCGGCGAAGTCGAGGGCGCCCAGGGTGAACAGGTAGCCTTCCGAGAACCACACCATGTGGGCGATCGGGAAGTAGACGAAGGTGCCCCACAGCACGGCGAACAGAACCACCGCCGGGAACTTCATGCGCTCGGCGAAGGCGCCGATGGCCAGGGCCGGAGTGATGGCCGCGAAGGTCATCTGGAAGGCGATGAACACGAACTCGGGGATCTGCACGCCCTTGGTGAACGTATCCGCGAGGCTGTCGGCGGTGACGCCGGCCAGGAACGCCTTCTCAAAGCCGCCGATGAAGGCATTGCCCGAGGTGAAGGCCAGCGAGTAGCCGTAGATCGCCCACACCAGCATCATCACCGCGGTGATGGTGAGCACCTGCATGAGGATGGAGAGCATGTTCTTGGCGCGCACCAGGCCGCCGTAGAACAGAGCGAGGCCGGGAACCGTCATCAGCAGGACGAGGACCGTGGAGGTCATCATCCAGGACACGTCACCCTTGTTCACGGTGGATACGGCGGCAGCCGCGGCGGGAGAAGCGGCCGCCGGCGCCATGTCGGGCTGTGCAAGGGCCGGCAGGGCGAAAGCCGCCCCAGCCAGGAGCGCGGGCACACCCACGCGGGTCCACGTCTTGAACGTCATGGAATATGGCTCCGTGAAATGAGGAAGGCTCAAAGCGCGTCGGCGTCGGTCTCGCCGGTGCGGATGCGCACGGCGTGGTCGATGGCGAGAACGAAGATCTTGCCGTCGCCGATCTGGCCGGTCTTGGCCGAGGCGGTGATGGCCTCCACGACCTTGGAAACCTGGTCGGCAGCCACCGCCACCTCGATCTTCAGCTTCGGCAGGAAGCTCACGGCATATTCAGCGCCGCGATAGATCTCGGTGTGGCCCTTCTGCCGCCCGTAGCCCTTCACCTCGGTCACGGTCAGTCCGTGGACGCCGATACCGGTGAGGGCGTCGCGCACCTCCTCCAGCTTGAATGGCTTGATGATGGCCATGACGATCTTCATGGATCGGTCCCTGTCCCCTGATGGGCTTGGATACGGCGCCGCGAAGCCCACCCTCGCGAACCGCCCAGCCGATGTTTTCTCATGGCTTCGCCGAGCGGGACGGGGATTTCCGCGCCGCGGCTGGCAAGCCTGCGCAAGACGGAATCAAGGACCGTGCCAAATGCGACAAAGGCCCGACTCCCGCTGCTTATTTTATCGCCATGGAAGGCAAGGGAGTGGCGGCGCCCGAAGGTTGCCGCTTTTTGGCCTACTTTTTAATCAATGAGCCTTAAACATCATCAATGGGCGGGCGCTGCCCCGTTCGCCCGCCCCATCACGGTGCCGATGGCGTCACTTGGGCGTGACGCGCCGCATCAATCCTTCCTGCGTTGCGGAAGCCACGAGAATGCCATCGCGGGTGAAGAACTCGCCCCGGCAGAATCCGCGCGAGCCGAACGCGGCCGGGCTTTCCTGGCTGTAGAGCAGCCATTCGTCCGCCCGGAACGGACGATGGAACCACAGCGCGTGATCGAGGCTGGCCACCTGCAGGTCGCGATCAAACACCGACTTGCCATGCGGCAATAACGCCGCCTGCAGCAGCGAGAAGTCCGAAGCGAAGGCCAAAACTGCCTGATGCGTGGGCAGGTCGTCCGGTAGCGCGGTGCGGGCGCGCACCCAGAGGCTGGGCCGCACGCCGAGGCTGCCGATATATGCCGGGTCGGTGGAGATGGGGCGGATCTCCAGCGGCTTGATGGCCATCCAGTCCCGCCGCGCGGCTTCGGGGAAGCGCTCCACCAGTCGCGCGCGCCAGACTTCGTCGGGCGGCAGGTTCTCGGGCATCGGCACGTCCGGCATGGTGCTCTGGTGCTCCAGTCCGTCCTCTTCCAGCTCGAACGACACCGCCATGGAAAAGATGGCCTTGCCATGCTGGATGGCCACCACGCGGCGGGTGGTGAAGGAGCGCCCGTCGCGGATGCGGTCCACCTCGTAGATGATGGGAACGGTGGGGTCACCGCCGAGCAGGAAATAGCCGTGGAGCGAGTGGGTGACGCGCGGGGCATCCACCGTGCGGCGCGCCGCCACCAGGGCCTGGGCCACCACCTGGCCGCCGAACACGCGCCCGCCACCCGGATTGCCGCTGCGACCGCGGAACAGATTGATCTCCAATTGCTCCAGGTCGAGGATGGACAGAAGCGCTTCAACGTCGCTAGACGGCGTGTCGGTCATGAGATCAGCCTTGCGGAAGCCCGCGACGCGGAAAACTGACGCGCGGGACGGGGAATGACGAGTCACGAACACGCCACGCCCCCGCGTGGCGCGTCAAGTGCGTATAGGTGAGGCAGATGCCGTTTGCGGCGGTGGTCATCTCCGCCGGGCGGCTGCAGGGCCTTTGGTGCAATGCCCGCATCGCCGCGAATGAGCCGCGGCGATGCGGGATAGACGAGATCGCGTGAGGAGATCCATTCATGAATGGCCAGTTCGAGAGCCCCCTCGCGCCGTCGCCTTATACCGGGCCGGGCCTTTTCTCCGCGCCGGCCGCGATGAGCGATGTGGCGATTGTCGGCGGCGGGCTCGCGGGGCTCAGCCTCGCTCTGGCGCTGCGCCAGGGGCTCGGGGCCGATGCCCGCATCACCCTATTCGACCCTATGCTCGCCAATCCGGTGATCGACGACGAGCGCTGCTCGGCCATCGCCGCCTGCGGCCGGCGCATGCTGACCGTGCTGGGGGCCTGGTCGCGCATCGAGGCCGAGGCCCAGCCGATTCTCTCCATGGTGGTCACCGATAGCCGCACCAAGGATGTGGCGCGCCCCACCTTCCTCACCTTCGACGGCGATGTCGCCCCCGGCGAGGCCTTCGCCCACATGGTGCCCAATGCGGTGCTGCAGCGCGCGCTTATCTCCGCCGCCGAGGCCGCCGGCATCGAGCTGAAGGCGGACAGCGTCTCCGCCTTCACGCGCGAAGGGGTGGGCGTAGCCTTGACCACCGGTGCCGGCTCGGTTTCCACCCGCCTGCTGGTGGCCTGCGATGGTGCGCGCTCGCGGCTGCGCTCCATGGCCGGCATCGACACCGTCTCCTGGAGCTATGGCCAGAGCGCGCTCACCTTCACGGTGGAGCATGAGCGCCCCCACGAGGGGCGGGCGGAGGAGCATTTCCTGCCCGCCGGCCCGTTCGCCCTGCTGCCGCTGCCGGGCAACCGCAGCTCCATCGTCTGGACCGAGCGCACGGCCGATGCGGAGCGCCTGGCCGGCCTTCCCTCCATTTTGTTTCAGGAGGAGCTGGAGCAGCGTTTCGGCCATCGCCTGGGGTGGGTGAAGCCGGTGACGCGCCCGCGCCCCTATCCGCTGGGCTTCGCCATGGCCCGCAGCTTCATCGGTGAACGGCTGGCGCTTGTGGGCGATGCCGCCCACCTTATCCACCCCATCGCCGGCCAGGGCCTCAACATGGGCCTGCGCGACGTGGCCGCCTTGGCCGAGGCGGTGACCGATGCCGCGCGGGTGGGGCTGGATTTCGGCTCCGCCCAGGTGCTGGAGCGCTACCAGCGCTGGCGGCGTTTCGATACGCTGGCCATGGGGGTGGCGACGGACGGGCTCAATCGCCTGTTCTCCAACCACTCCGATGCCCTGCGGGCGGTGCGCGACGTGGGGCTGGGGCTGGTGGACCGCCTGCCGCGACTCAAGGGCCTGTTCATCCGCGATGCCGCCGGCCTCACCGGCTCCATCCCGAAGCTGCTGCGCGGCGAGGCGCTCTGAGTTGACGGCGCGCTCGGGGCGCTGCGACGGGCGCGTCGCTCACGCTGCGGGCCCGATGGGCGTGATGAGGTCCGGCTCATCGTTGCGCACGGCATTCACGGCGGTGGAGACCGGCCAATAGGTTACCTGCGGGGCCGCGCGACCTTGCAGTAGGGGCCGCGGGTCGTCATCCGCCAGGAAGTGGGCAATGTCCGCCAGGGCCAACATGAGGGGCATGCGCTCGTGCAGCGGGCGAAGCCTCTCATTCGCTGGGCAGGTGATGATGGTGAAGGTGCGCAGCCACTGGCCGGTGGAGGGGTCCTTCCAGCCCTCCCAAAGGCCTGCGAACGCCAGGGGCGCGCCATCGGCAGGGGTAATGTAAAATGGCTGCTTCGCGCCATCGCGCTGCTGCCACTCGAAAAATCCATCGGCGGGGATGATGCAGCGCCGCTTCTTGCGCCATGCCTCGCGAAAGGTGGGCTTGTCCGCCACGCTTTCCGCGCGGGCGTTGATAAGCCGCGCCCCACCGCTGGGATCCTTCGCCCAGACCGGCACCAGACCCCATCGCAAGAGCGAAAGGTCGAGGGTCCCCGTGTGCGGATTGAGCCGCACCACCATCAGGTCCTGGGTCGGGGCGGCATTGTAGCGTGGCGGGCAATTGGGCAACTGAACCAGCGCCAGGTCGAGCCCGAAATGCTCTGCATAGGCCAGCGGCGCGCGATGTTGAACGAAGCGGCCGCACATGCCCGCTGGCCTCCGAGGCTCAGGACGCGAGGCGGAAGCGGCCGTCAATGGCGGGCGGCCCTTCGGTCTCCACGCGCCCGCTCGCAACCAGATGCTCAAGATGCGCTAGCACCGTGAGCGAGGCGGCGCCCACCAGCTTCGAATCGAGGCCGATATAAATTCCGCGCACCAAGTCCGGAATGGTCTCAGCGGACCGGTCGAGGCCCCGCAGGATGGCGGCCTCGCGCGCCATGCGATGGTCGAGATAGTCACGCACGAAGGAGTGCGCATCGCGCACCGGCCCGCCATGCCCTGGCAAATAGGTCTTTTCCTCGCGGTGCCCGAGACGTTCCAGGGATTCGATATAGTCGCCCATGGCGCCGTCCGGCGGCGCGACGATGGAGGTGGCCCATGCCATCACATGGTCGCCGGAGAACAGCAGCTCGTCCTCACGCAAAGCGAAGGCGAGGTGATTTGCGGTGTGCCCCGGTGTGGCGACGGCGGTGAGTGTCCAGCCGCGCCCGGACACGGTTTCTCCATCCGCCATCGCGTGGTCCGGCACGTAATCGGTGTCGGCGCTGGCGTCGAGCGGGTTGACCTCCCCGATGTGCAGGGGGCGGGCCGCGTGGTGCGGGCCGCAGCCCACGATCTTGGCACCCGTCGCGGCCTTGATGGCGGCGGCCGCCGGGGAATGATCGCGGTGCGTATGGGTGACGACGATGTGCGAGACGCTCTCACCCGCCACGGCTTTGAGCAAGGCGTCGATGTGCTCCGGCTTGTCCGGTCCGGGATCGAGGATGGCCACGTCGCCATGGCCGATGATGTAGGTGCAGGTACCCGTGAAGGTGAAGGCCGATGGGTTGGGGGCCACGATGCGGCGCACCTGTGGCGTCACCGGCATCAGCACGCCTGCGGGAGAATCGAAGTTACGATCGAAAGGGATGTCGGCGCTCATGGACGGAGGCTAGTGCATTTTCCCGATCCGTTGAAATGGGAAAAGCGAGCTCCGCAGGGCCGCTGATGCACCGCCTCGTGGGGGATGGAATTTTCTCCGGGGCAGAGCCGTAAGGTGGCTTCGGCATCTGTTTCCAGACAGTGCGGATCTCAGCATGCCCGAAATTCGTCGCGCGCTGCCCTGTCGCCAACCGGGCGATCGCATGCGCGGGGGAACGCGCCGATGTGACGTCCCGCACAAATAAAAAAGCCCGCCGGCGAGCGGCGGGCTTTTCCTGATCTCTCGGTGAAGATCAGAACTTGTAGTTCACACCCACCTTGATGGAGTTGAACTTGGTGTCGTTGTCGATGCTGTAGCCGGCGAAAGAGGCGATGTTGTTCGCATTGCCGAGGTCGACATACAGATATTCGGCCTTGAGGGTCCAGTTGTTGGTGATGGCGTATTCCACGCCGCCGCCGAGGGTCCAGCCCCAGCTGGTGGTGGCATTGCCCGTCACACCGACGCAGGTGATGCAGGTGACGTCAGTCGAGGTCCGACCATAGGCCGCGCCGCCCGTGATGTAGGGCAGGAACCGATCGAAAGCATAACCGAGGCGGGCCCGGATGGTGCCGAAGTAGTCAACGCTGGAGCCAGCCGAGTACGGGCCGATGGCGACCGTGCCGGAGATGTCCGCCCACTGGATATCGGTCTCGAGGCCGACGACCACATTGTTCGCGAACTGGTAATTGTAGCCGAGCTGACCGCCGACGAACCAGCCGGACGACGTGATCGAGGCGCTGGTCACCGGGACCGCGAGATAGCTCAGGTCGTAATTGAACTTGTCTCCGCCGTAACCGGCGTTGGCGCCGATGTAGAAGCCGGTCCAGGAGAACACCGGGACGGCCACGGCCTTCACCGGATACTTGGTGGCGAGATCGGCAGCAGCGGCCGGAGCAGCGAGCGCGGCCAGAGCGACAGTGGCGAGAAGGAACCGCTTCATTTGAGCCCCCTTGGGACGGGTTTCGTCGTTTATTGAGTGGAACAGGTTCGGCGCGAAGAGGTCGAACCTGTTCCACTCATCTTCTTCGTTCTAGCAGCGGTTGCTGAGAAATGGCGTATCTTTCCTGCCACAGTGCGCTTGAAACAACATGGCGAAATTTGGGTGGTGCAGGCGATAATACCTCTTTCGGGGCATGCTGCCAGATGCCGTTCCGTCATTTCCGGCGGCTCGGTAGCAGCGTGTCGCGTCGCCGGCGGTTCAACGCATGTGGGTGATCGCGATGCGCGCGGATATACATGTAATGCGCTTCATAAAAACGCGCCGAATACATAAGTCGGTCGGATGTGATGCGGCCTGATGTCTGATTGAAGCTGAGGCTCTTCCGGAGTGGGGAGCGGCCGTAATTCAGGTGAGGGGAAAGGTGCCGATGACGGCATAATTGGGGTGGGGGGGGGGGGGAGGGCGATGCAGCAATGCATTGCTCTTTTTGCCAGATTCCCGAATTTCGGCTGGCGCCGGGCGCGGCAGAATGGGCTGCCGGGTTCGCGGGTGTGGGATGCACTTTTGGGTGGTGGTCGCGCGGCATTGCGCGAATCGTGCGGCAGCGTGTGTGGGCAGGCGCGTCGCGGCGATGGCCGTAGCGCTTGATGAAGCTGCGGGGAGCGGCCGCCCCCGTCGGGTCAAAGAAGAAGGTAGTGCTTCTCCGGCCTTCTCGAATTCTGGTCGCGCGCTGACGTCGTGGCTCTGCACGCGATCAACTCAGCCAATGCTGCCGGCGGTCTACGGCTTCCAGATTCGGGGCGTCAGGCTGAGCCGGTGGTTGGCATCGGAGCGTCCGAGTTCGCGCACTTAGCGCGGAGCTCCGAAGTTCGGGGCGATTCGGGGACTCGAGAGGCGGCAAGCTGAAGCGAGCGGGGGCTGCAGCTATCCAGGCCCGCGCAGGGCCCCTCACGTGCCAGACACGTACCAAAGAAAAAGCGCCGGACAATGTCCAGCGCTCCAAGGCAAGGCGAAATGGCGTGCGCCATATACCTCTATGCCCGCTCTGATCATGGAAAACGGCGCGCCCGTCCGAGCGCGCCGCTTCCAAAAGGATCAGAACTTGTAGTTCACACCAGCCTTCATGGTGTTGAACTTGGTGTCGCCGCTCACCATCACGCCGTTGAGCGGGCCGAAGTCGCTGCTGCCGAGGTCGACATACAGGTATTCGGTCTTGAGCGTCCAGTTGTTGGTGATGGCATACTCGACGCCAGCGCCGATGGTCCAGCCCCAGTTGGTGGAGGAGTTGCTGACCTGCGGGAAGTAGGCGCCCTGGGTCAGGGTGTTCTGCACGTTGCCGTAGGCGGCACCACCGGTGATGTAGGGCAGGAACCGGTCGAAGGCGTAGCCGAGGCGAGCGCGGATCGTGCCGAAGTAGTCGGTGTTGGAGCCGGCGATCCAGTTGGAGCCGCCGAGGCTCACGCCAGCCACCTGGCCGGAGATGTTCGCCCACTGCAGATCGGTCTCGAGACCGACGACCACGTTATTGGCGAACTGATAGTTGTAGCCGAGCTGACCGCCGACGAACCAACCGGAGGAGTTGGCATCAGCCGAACCGGCGTAGCCATACACCAGCGGACCACCGGTGTAGTAGTCGTAGGAGTACTTGTCGCCGCCGTAACCGAAGTTGGCGCCGATGTAGAAACCGGTCCAGGAGAACACCGGAGCCGCAATGGCCTTGACCGGGTACTTCGTCGCCAGGTCAGCAGCCGCGGCCGGAGCCGAGAGCGCCGCCAGCGCGACAGTGGCGAGAAGGAACCGCTTCATCACTTAATCCCCCATTTTTGGGTTACAACCGGTGAGCCGAAGAGGCCGAGTGCATTCGCAGCCGTCTCGCTCCGCCCAGTGAGATTGGTGTAGCAGAGGTCGCAGGAAGATTCCGTAGCTTTCATGCCACACCACACCGAAAACCACGCTCTGCAACCCATCGAACTCGCACCCAGATACCTAAATGCGTGTGGAATGCTGTAATGCGAGCGTCGACCCTGGGGCAGTTATGGGGCGGCATGGTAAAATATCTGTAAACTAAGCACTTGTGCGTGATCGCACCGCGATGCCGGGGCGTGCGGCGGGGCGTTGCGGATGCCGTGGAAAGGCCTGCGGATCTCGTCCGCTGAGGCAATCTGTAGTTGATAATGCGGTTCGCGCGGGTGTGGCCCACCGGGGGCAGGCGCGTGGAACATCTGGAAAGGTCCGGCGGGCAGGCTTGGGGTGCGCGGGCGACGCTGGGCCATTACTCCATAAGGGATTGTCAGGGCCCGACGCGGCCGATCGATTGCCTTCCGTGAAGCCAGGCGCGCGTGGCTAGGGCGGGCGTCGCTCGGCCCGCATGCGCGTGGCGATAAATATTCCACGCCACACGGGGGTATAATGTAGCCGACTAGAAGTGTTGGCGTGTCTTGTGCGGCATCTATACGTCTTAAGACTTAGGTTTTAGCCATACCGCTTCGGGTGGATTGTACGGCGATCGGGGTTTCCCACCTACAAGCGGCTATCCGAATCGGTGTCGGCAAGTGTGCTTTACCTCTTGGTTTGGGTGAAGCGGCCGATCGCGCCTCCGTGTGGCGGGCGGGTGCGTCCGCGCCGCCCGGGAGGCCGGATGGCACCAGCGCAGGACGCTGGGGGTGGGGCCGTCCGGCGCAAGCCCGGAGGACGGTAAAATGAGAAAAACGCTTCTGCTTACGGGTGTATTCCTGGTGCTTGCCTCGGTGCCGGTGGACGCGCGGCCACGTACCCTGGACATGGACTGTGCGGAGGCCTCCATGCTGGTATGGGAGGAGGGTGCAGTGCTGATGACCACCTATCCCAACCAATTTGACCGCTATGTGCGCGATCTGGGCTTCTGTCCGGTGGCTACGCAGTTGCAGCCCGAGTGGGTGCCGACGCGGGATACACAGCAGTGTTTCGTTGGCTACACCTGCTTCGAACCCTCCTATGGCGGGCTGTCGGGACAGTAGCGGGAACGGGGGCCGTGCCGGCCAAGCTTCGGGGGCGCGCCCCCGAAGCGCGGAGGCGGCATCACCCGCTCGGTCGGCATTGCCTGGCATTGTCGCGGCGCAATTCCAGAGCCGCTGCCGTACGCTTATGATGGCAGAGAGGCAGCAGGCGCTGGCCGGCGGTCCAGCCGGGTCAGCGGGAGGTCCGGAGGACCAGAATGATCAAGGCGATGGTTGTAACGGGCGCGCTGGTTATGGTGGCATCAGCCGCAGCGGCCCAGAGCATGCCGCGAAGCACGGACATGACCTGCGCACAGGTCGCGCGGCTGGTGGAGCAGAAGGGGGCGGTGGTGATCGCCACCTCGCCCACCCTCTATGATCGCTACGTGCGCGATCTCAGCTTTTGCGAATACGACATGCAGCTGAAGCCGGAGTGGGTGCCGACGCGTGACAAGGCCCAGTGCTTCATCGGCTACACGTGTTTCGAGCCGTCGCGCGGGGGCGGGCGCTCCGGCGACTGAGGCGCTCCGGCACAGCAAAAAGGCGCCCTCGCGGGCGCCTTTTTTCTTCAGCCGATGCCGCGATCCTTAAGGACGCCCTCGATTTCCTCCAGCACCACCGGGTCGTCGATGGTGGCGGGGATGGACCAGGCGTCGTGGTCGGCGATCTTCTTCATGGTGCCGCGCAGGATCTTGCCGGAGCGGGTCTTGGGCAGGCGGTTCACGGTGACCGCAAGCTTGAACGCTGCCACCGGGCCAATGCGGTCGCGCACCAGGCCCACCAGTTCCTTCTCGATGACTTCCGGTGCGCGGCGCTCGCCCGCCTTCAGCACCACAAAGCCGCACGGCACCTCGCCTTTCAGCGAATCCTTGACGCCGATCACGGCGCACTCGGCCACGTCCGGATGGGAGGCGATCACCTCCTCCATGCCGCCGGTGGAGAGGCGGTGGCCGGCGACATTGATGATGTCGTCGGTGCGGCCCATGACGAACACATAGCCGTCATCATCCATGAAGCCGGCATCGGCGGTTTTGTAGAAGCCGGGATAGTCGGCGAGGTAGCTTTCCCTGAAGCGCTCATCCTGCTGCCACAAGGTGGGCAGACAGCCGGGAGGCAGCGGCAGCTTCACCACGATGGAGCCCATGGTGCCGGCGGGAACGGGCTTGGCCGCCTCGTCCACGATCTGCACGTCGAAGCCGGGCATGGGCACGGTGGGCGAGCCGAGCTTGATGGGCAGAAGGCCGAGCCCCACCGGATTGGCGGCGATGGCCCAGCCGGTTTCGGTCTGCCACCAGTGGTCCACCACCGGCACGCCGAGCTTGTCCTCGGCCCACTTCACGGTGTCCGGATCGGCGCGCTCGCCGGCCAGGAACAGGGTGCGGAAGTGGCCCATGTCGCGTCCGGTCTTGAAGGTGCAGTCCGGGTCTTCCTTCTTGATGGCCCGCAGCGCGGTGGGGGCGGTGAACAGGGCCACCACCTTGTGCTCCTCCACCACCCGCCAGAAGGCGCCGGGATCGGGCGTGCCCACCGGCTTGCCCTCATAGACGAGGGTGGTGCAGCCGGCCAGCAACGGCGCATAGACGATGTAGGAATGCCCCACCACCCAGCCGATGTCGGAGGCGGCCCAGAACACCTCGCCCGGCTTGATGCCGTAGAGGTTTTCCATGGTCCAGGTGAGCGCGACCATGTGGCCGCCGGTGTCGCGTACCACGCCCTTCGGCTTGCCGGTGGTGCCGGAGGTATAGAGGATGTAGAGCGGGTCGGTGGCGGCCACATCCACGCATGGCGCGGCCTTGCCGGCGGCGGAGGCCGCGGCGCAGGCCTCGCCCCAGTCCACGTCGCGTCCCTCGGTGAGGGTGGCGGGGCCCTGGGTGCGCTGCAGCACCACACAGTGCTCGGGCTTCACGGCCGACATGGAAATGGCAAGGTCGAGCAGCGGCTTGTAGGGCACCACCCGGTTCGGCTCGATGCCGCAGGAGGCGGCCAGGATCACCTTGGGCTCGGCATCCTCGATGCGGGTGGCGAGCTCCTTGGCGGCGAAGCCACCGAACACGACGGAGTGAATGGCGCCGATGCGCGCGCAGGCCAGCATGCCCACCAGCGCCTCGGGCACCATGGGCATGTAGACCAGCACGCGGTCGCCCTTGGTTACGCCCAGGTCCAGCAGCACGGCCGCCAGGGTCTCGATGTCGTGCTTCAGCTCGCCATAGGTGATGGTGCGCTTGGAGGCGGTGACAGGGCTGTCATAGATGATGGCGGCCTGCTCGCCGCGGCCGTTGGCCACATGCCGGTCCACCGCATTGAAGCAGGTATTGCCGACGGCGCCCTCGAACCAGCGGCCATAAACACCGGCGTCGGGATCGAAAACCTTGGTGGCCGGGGTGGTCCAGTCGATCTTTTTCGCGGCCTCGCCCCAGAAGGCGGACGGATCGTCGCGCCAGCGGGCATAGGTTTCAGCGTACCGGCTGCTCTTCATGCTGTCCATGGACGTCTCCCTTTTCGGCATTTCTTTGCTCTGGTTAGTGCCGATGCCCCTTCAAAGGAGCAAGTACGCAGAACTGCGTACGACCTTGGTTGGATGGATAAAGGCCTTGTTCTATTGTGCCGTCGATTGCGCTGATTCAAGGCGCTGGCTAGGTTGCGCGCCGCGCGACGCGCGCCATTCGATGCTCCTCCGCGCCTGCCGCTTGACCGGAAGTGGAAAGGCGGCCGGAGGCGGACAAGGATTTCAAGGGGGATACCATGGCGGGTAGCATCTATGACCTGCATCTTGACCGCAATCAGGCCAATTACCAGCCTCTGACCCCGATCGGCTTCCTGGAACGCGCCGCCAAGGTGTTTCCGGATCATACCGCCATCATCCATGGCGCGCTGCGCCGGAACTATCGTGATTTCTACGCCCGCAGCCGGCGCCTCGCCTCGGCCCTGACGAAGCTGGGCGTGGGCAAGAACGACACCGTGGCGGTGATGCTCACCAACACTCCCGCCATGCTGGAGGCCCACTACGGCGTGCCCATGACCGGCGCCGTGCTGAACTCCCTCAACACTCGCCTCGACGCGGCCATCCTCGCCTTCACCATCGACCATGGCGAGGCCAAGGTGCTCATCACCGATCGCGAATTCTCGCCGGTGATGAAGGCGGCCCTCGCCATGGCCGTGCGCAAGCCCATCGTCATCGACTATGACGACCCGGAATATGCCGGCAAGGGCGACCGCATCGGCAGCATGGAATATGAGGCGTTCCTTGAGACCGGCGATCCGGAATTCGCCTGGAAGGGCCCGGACGACGAGTGGGACGCCATTGCCCTCAATTATACCTCCGGCACCACGGGCGACCCCAAGGGCGTCGTCTATCACCATCGCGGTGCGCATCTGCTGGCGGTGGGCAATGCGGTGACCTGTTCCCTGGGCAAGCATCCCGTCTATCTGTGGACCCTGCCCATGTTCCACTGCAACGGCTGGTGCTTCCCCTGGTCCATCACTCTGGTGTCCGGCACCCATGTGTGCCTGCGCCAGGTGCGCGCCAAGGCCATGTTCGACGCCATCGCCGATTATGGGGTCACGCACATGTGCGGCGCGCCCATCGTCATGTCGACCCTGCTCGGCGCTCCCGAGGCCGACAAGCGGCCCCTGCCCGGCAAGGTGGAGTTCATCACCGCCGCCGCCCCGCCGCCGGAAGCGGTGCTGGCCGCCATGCAGGAAGCTGGCTTCAACGTGGTGCACGTCTACGGCCTCACCGAGGTCTATGGTCCCTCGGTGGTCAATGACTGGCATTCGGAGTGGGACAGCTTGCCGGCCGCCGAGCGTGCCGTGAAGAAGGCCCGCCAGGGCGTGCGCTATGCGGCGCTCGAAGCCTTGGACGTGAAGAATCCGGAGACCATGGAGTCCGTGCCCGCCGACGGCGAGACCATGGGCGAGGTGATGTTCCGCGGCAACACGGTGATGAAGGGCTATCTCAAGAACCCCACCGCCACCGACAATGCCTTCGCCGGCGGCTGGTTCCATTCGGGCGATCTCGGGGTGAAGCATCCCGATGGCTATATCCAGCTCAAGGACCGCTCGAAGGACATCATCATTTCCGGCGGCGAGAACATCTCGTCCATCGAGGTGGAGGACGCCCTTTACAAGCACCCGGCGGTGAGCGCCGCCGCCGTGGTGGCCCGGCCGGACGAGAAATGGGGCGAGACCCCGGTGGCGTTCGTGGAGCTGCGCGATGGCATGAGCGCCACCGCCGAGGAGCTGATGGCCCACTGCAAGACCCATCTCGCCAGCTACAAGTGCCCGCGCCACATTGTGTTCGAGCCGATCCCCAAGACCTCGACCGGCAAGATTCAGAAGTTCCGCCTGCGCGAGCTGGCCAAGGAGGTGTGACGTGGAAGTCAAGGACGCCAACGGCGCCATCCTGAAGGACGGCGACAACGTTACCCTCATCAAGGATCTCAAGGTGAAGGGCACCTCCGTCACCTTGAAGCGCGGCACCCTGGTGAAGGGCATCCGCCTTACCGGTGACCCGGACGAGATCGACTGCAAGGTCGAGAAGGTGAAGGGCCTGGTGCTGCGCACGGAGTTCGTGAAGAAGGCGTGAGACCCTCGGCCCCGGTCTGTGACCAGGGCCGACGGGGTTCGCCCAGGCGCCGCGCCGGCGTTGGCGAGAGCGCCCTGCGGGGCGCATGCTTGATCCGATGGTTCCAAGATCATGCCCGGGCTGGTCCCGGGCATTTTCATGTCGCCCGCCCGCGTGGCGACGCCCGGGCGCATTCCCGCTTCCCCTGCGCCACCTTTCCAATCGTTCATGTGGCCGCCATGGTGCGGTCAGGTTCCTGGCGCCACAAGGGCGGACGGATCTTTTGCGGAGACGATGCCGGTGCGCGCCCTTCTGTCCCTTCTCGGCGACATCCGCCGCCTTGCGGTGCCCTATTTCCGAAGCGAGGAACGCTGGGTGGCCATCGGCCTTTTGGCGGCGGTGATCGCGCTGGAGCTGGCCTGGGTGGGCGCCACCGTGATCCTCAACGAGTGGAACGTCGCCTTCTACAACGCCATCCAGGACAAGAACTTCGCCGAATTCCAGAAGCAGCTTCTGATTTTCTGCCTCATCGCGGCGGGCGCCATCGTCGTGGCGGTGTATCAGCTCTATCTCAAGCAATGGCTGGAGATCCGCTGGCGCCGCTGGCTCACGAAGCGCTATCTCGACGCTTGGCTGACCGACGATGTGCATTACCGCCTGCGCCTGTCGGGCGACGCGGCGGACAATCCGGACCAGCGCATTGCCGAGGACGTGCAGCTGTTCGTGGGGCGCACCATCGGGGTCGGCATCGGGCTCCTGGGAACGGTGGTGTCGCTGGTCTCGTTCTCGGTGATCCTTTGGAACCTCTCGGGGCCGCTGGCCTTCAGCCTGTTCGGCCACGCTCTGTCGGTGCCGGGCTATCTGTTCTGGGCGGCGCTCATCTATGCGGCGGCGGGCACGTGGCTCGCCCATCTCATCGGCCGGCCCCTGGTGCGCCTGAACTATGACCAGCAGCGCTACGAGGCCGACTTCCGCGTGGACCTGGTGCGCGTGCGCGAGCATGGCGAGCAGATCGCCCTCCTGCATGGCGAGAAGGCCGAGGACCGCAGGCTGGAAGGCCGCTTCTCCCGCGTGTGGGGCAATTTCTTCGATCTGATGAAGGCGCAGAAGCGGCTCACCTGGTTCACCGCCGGCTACAGCCAGATCTCCAACATCGTGCCCTATGTGGTGGTGGCGCCGGCTTATTTTACCGGCCAGATCCAGCTCGGCCAATTGATGCAGACGGCCTCCGCCTTCGGCTCCGTGCAGGGCTCCTTTTCCTTCTTCGTGTCGAGCTATGTGTCGCTGGCCGAATGGGTTTCGGTGGTGCAGCGCCTCACCGGTTTCGAGGCCTCCATCGCCCGGGCGCGGGCCCAGGCGGAACGTCCCGCCTTCGAGGCGCCGACCCATGGGCAGGGCCCCGCGCTCGGCTTGTCGGGGGTTGAGGTGCGGCTGCCCGGCGGCGCGCCGCTGGTGGCCACCGACGAGCTCACCATCGATCATGGGGAATGCGTGCTGATCACCGGGCCGTCCGGCTCGGGCAAGAGCACGCTGCTGCGTGCCATCGCCGGCATCTGGCCCCACGGGGCCGGCCGCATCGCCCGCACCGCCGGGCAGAAGGTGATGGTTCTGCCCCAGAAGCCCTATGTGCCGGTGGGCCGGCTCGATGCCGCCTTGGCCTATCCCGCTTCCGCCGACAGCTTGCCGCGCGAAAAGGCGGTGGAGGTGCTGCAGGCGGTGGGGCTCGCCGGCCTCGTGGAGCGCTTGGATGAGGAGGGGCTGTGGCCGCACATGCTCTCGCTGGGCGAACAGCAGCGGCTTTCCATCGCCCGCGCGCTGGTGGAAAAGCCGGACGTGCTGCTGCTGGACGAGGCCACGTCCGCCCTCGACGAGGCCTCCGAGGCGATGCTCTATCGCCTGCTGCGGACGGCTCTGCCCAAGGCCACCTTCATTTCCATCGGCCATCGCTCCACCCTGGTGGACCTGCACGACCGCGTGTTGCACCTCGATGGCGAGACGGCCCCGCGCACCCTGAAGCCGGCGACCGCGCCCCGCCTGCAGCCGGTCTAGGACCCATCGGCTTTTGGACTGTTCCAGTTTTTCGCGGAAACACTGAAACAGTCCATTCTTTCGTTTTCGGGTGTTTCCTGTCCGCGCGAACCGGGGCCCACGTCGCTCGGAAGGGTTTTCGCGCGTGGCGGAGCCAAGCCCCACCCGCAATGTGTTCCTCATGGTGCTCTTCGCTCTCCCGCTTGCGGGGGAGGGCGGGGGAGGGGGCAAGACATCCAGAATGCGCGGCCGGCAATGAGGTAAGGGGTAGCGCGTCGGAAGCTTCTCTGCGGTGAACCGTCAGCTGTGGCGCCTCAGAGGCGGTCCCGCCGCTTGCGCCCCCTGAACGACTGCGGGGGTGGGCGCCAGGCCAGCCCGTGTCTCCCGCGTGTCGATCGATCCGCGACCGCCCTTACGCGGTTGCGTCACGCTAACCTGTTCCGCGTCGCTCGGTCATGCCCCGGTTGGGCGCTCGCTGCGCCCTCTCAGGCCTTGGCCGGATGGCGGTGGGCCAGGGCCAGTCCGTCGCGCACGGAGAGGGCCATCAGGGTGATGTTGAGCGCGCCGGCGGCGAGCTCCAGCGCCTGGACGGCCATGAAGATGGTGTCGAATGCGCCGGCCGCCGCGCGGGCCTGGAGGAACACGGCGCAGGGTACCAGCACGCACAGCCCATTGAGGGCGATGACGGGCATCCGCCGCCGCTTGGCGGCGATGCGTGGCTCGCGCGAGTGTCCGCCCAGCCGAAAGCCGGTGGCGCCCACCAGCACCATGGCCGGCACCAGCACCGCCATTCCCCACAGGATGGCCGTCTTCACCCACGCCACCAGCGCCCCATCCCCGAAGGCCTCAGCCGCTATGGTGGAGCTCCAGAACAGCAGGATGGTCAGAAAGGCGATGCCCCCGGCCAGGGGGTGCAGGCGGCGGATCATGGCGTGTCCCCCGATGACGGAGCGGTCAGCGCGGCGAGGGCGGTGGCGAGCCGGTGAAGCACCTGCGCCGCCTCGTCCAGCGCCGGGACAGTGACGGCGGTGGCAAGGGCCTCGGCCAGGGGTGCCCAGCGGGCGCTGGCGGCGGCGGAGGCCATGCGCCCCTCGGGCGTGAGCTGAACCAGCTTGGCCCGCTTGTGATGGGGATTGGGGGCGAACCGCACCAGGCCGAGCCGGGCGAGATCATCCACCACCCGCTGCACGGATTGGCGGGTGAGACCCATCGCCCGGGCGATGCCGGCGGTGGGCAGCCCGCCCTCGGCCTGGGTGATCGCGCCCAGCACCTGCCAGCGGGCGCTGGTGAGACCCAGCGGCTCCACCAGCATGTCGCCCGCCGCGATCAGCGCCCCGTTGAGGCGGAACACCTCCAGGGCCAGGCGGCTCGTGGGGTGCAGGAAGGGATCGAAATCGGCATTCATAACGACAGCATAGTGTCAAAACGACAGCTGACTGTCAAATGTGCCGCGGGATATCGCCAGCGTGCATCCGGCCGGGGAAGGGCCTATATCCGGGCCATGAGCCAGACCCCGCCCCTCGTGTTCGATCGTGCCCTTCAGCGCCGCCGCCTCGCCCGCGCCGGCCGGCTCGGTGCGGAGACCTTTCTGCTCGATCGCGTGGCGGAGGATCTGGCCGACAGGCTGGGAGCGGTGAAGCGCCATTTCGCCACCGCCCTGGATCTCGGCACCCCCACCGATGCCGTGGCCCGTGCGCTGGCGGGGCATCCGGCCATCGGCCGGCTGTTCACCGCCGCGCCCCTGGCCGAGGGACTGGGGCAGCGCCGCGATGCGGTGGTGGCTGACGAGGAGGCGTTGCCATTCGCGCCCGGCTCGCTCGACCTAGTGGTGTCTGCGCTGGCCTTGCAGGGGGTGAATGATCTGCCGGGCGTGCTCGCCCAGGTGCGGCGGGCTCTCAAGCCCGATGGGCTGTTTCTTGCCGGTTTCGTGGGCGGCTCCAGCCTGACGGAGTTGCGGCAGGCCTTCACCATTGCCGAAAGCGAGACCACCGGGGGTATTTCGCCCCGCGTCGCGCCGTTCGTGGATGTGCGCGACCTGGGCGGCCTGCTGCAGCGGGCGGGATTCGCCTTGCCGGTGGCGGACACGGACCGCATCGTGGTGCGCTATGGCTCGCCTTTCACCCTGTTCTCGGAGCTGCGCCGCATGGGCGCGGCCAATGCGCTGGCGGAGCGCCGGCGCGTGCCCCTGCGGCGCGACACGCTGTTGCGGGCCGCGGAGGTCTATGCCGAGCGTTTCGCCGATCCGGACGGGCGGCTGCGGGTAACGTTCGACATTGTGTGGCTTTCCGGCTGGGCGCCCCACGAAAGCCAGCAGAAGCCGCTCGCCCCCGGCTCTGCCAAGATGAGCCTTGCTGCCGCCCTTGGGGCCAGCCACGGGCCGATTCCCACCCCGGAAGACGGCGCGCCCTGACCGCCGGTGCCGAGGTTCTGATCGGCACGGCGGCGCTGCAGCCTTGACGCCCGGCGGTAAACCGGCAGCATCACCGGCCTGTGCTGGAAGCGATGGCGGGGAAGCGCATGGCCGGATTCGTCTTCAACACGCCCGCGCGCATCGTCTGCGCCGCCGGTGCCTCGGGCCAGGTGGGCGAGCAGTTCCGCGCTGCGGGCGTGGAGCGCGTGCTGGTGGTGACCGATGCCGGTGTGGCGCGGGCGGGTGGTCTTGCCATCGTGCTTGAGGCGCTGCGGGCCGCGGGCGTCGCGCATCGCGTGTTCCAGGAGGTGCCGCGCGACCCATCGGAAGAAACCGTCATGGCCGCCGCCGCCGCCGCCGTGGAGATGGGGGCGCAGGGCGTGCTGGGGCTTGGCGGAGGTTCGGCCCTGGACGTGGCCAAGCTTGCCGCGTTGCTCGCCACCGGCCACGATGCTCTTCCGGAGATCTATGGCACCGGCCTGGCCACGGGCCCGCGGCTGCCGCTCATCCTCATCCCCACCCTTGCCGGCAGCGGCGCGGAGGTGACGCCGCTGGCGGTGGTGGTGGCCGGCGGGGAGAAAAAGTCTGTCATCGCCTCCTGCCTCATCGCCGATTCGGCCTTGCTGGACGTGGATCTCACCCTTACCGCGCCGCTGGCCGAGACCGCGGCGGCGGGTGCCGGCGCCGTGGCGCTGGCGGTGGAGGCCTTCACCTCCGCCAACGCCAATGCCAATCCCCTTTCCCAGTCCCTGGCGGAAGGCGGGCTGGGCCTGCTGGCGTGGTCGCTGCCGCTGACGGTTCAGGACGGAACGGATCGGCGGGCGCGCCAAGCCCTGCTGTCCGCCTCGCTGATGGTGGGGCAGGCGTTCGCTAACGCCCCCGTGGGCGCCGCCCACGCGCTGGCCTATCCCCTCTGCGTGCGCCACGGCCTGCCCTCGGGCCTCGCCACAGCGCTGCTTCTGCCCCATGTGGTGCGCTTCAACACGCCGGTGGCGGGCCATGCCTATGCCGGGCTGCTCGATCGGCTGTTTCCCGAAGCGCCGGATGTGGGCGATTCGGCGGTGCGGGCGGATGCGTTCGCCGCCCGGCTGGGGCGCTTTCTCTCTTTGATCGGGCTGCCGGAAAGCCTGAAGGAGGCGGGCATTCCGCAAACGGATCTCGCGGGCCTCGCGGCGGCGGCGCAGCGCCAGACGCGCCTTCTCGCCAACAATCCGCGCCCCCTGTTGGCGCAGGATATTATTGCGATCTACAAGGCCGCCTGGGGATAGACGCGCCGGCCAGCGGCGCTGAAGCCCGCAAAATGAAAGGTCAGGCCGCATCGGGCGATGGATTTTCGCAAGATGCGCTCTGTACGGGCGCCTGGCAGGGGCCCTGGAACGGGGGAAGGACACAGATGAGTGGCACCGACGCGACGGCGAAACCTTCAGGACGGGAAGAGCCCGTCTTGCTGAAGGATTTTCCCCACGTTCTTACCCTCTCGACCCGATGGGCGGATGTGGATGTCTACGGCCACGTGAACAACGTGGTCTATTATTCCTACTTCGATACTGTGGTGAACGAGCACCTGATCACCCACGGGGTGCTGGATCCGCAGTCGAGCCCCATCATCGGTCTGGTGGTGGAGACCCGCTGCACCTATTTCCGCTCGCTGACCTTCCCGGCGCCCGTGCAGGCGGCCATGCGGGTGGCCAAGCTCGGCTCCTCCTCGGTGCGCTACCAGATCGCGCTGTTTCAGGGCGAGGACGAGCAGGCTGCCGCCCAGGGCCATTTCGTCCACGTCTATGTGGACCGGGCCAGCCAGCGGCCGGTGGCGATTCCCGACGCCGTGCGGCGGGTGCTCCAGCCGCTCGCTTGAGGGATCGGCCGCAGGCTGCGATTCGGCACAAAAAAGCCGGCCCGCGCGCACGGGCCGGCTTCGAGCGCGATGGCGCGCGATCAGCAGATGTACTGGGCGCCGTTGATGGTGAGGGTCGAGCCGGTGATGAACGAGGCGTCATCGGAGGCCAGGAACACCACGCCGCGGGCGATGTCTTCCGGCTCGCCCAGGCGGCCCACCGGGATGGTGGCCACGATCTTGGCGAGGATCTCGGCCGGCACCGCGCGGACCATCTCCGTGCCGATATAGCCGGGCGCGATGGCGTTGACGGTGATGCCGTGCTTCGCGCTCTCCTGGGCCAGGGCCTTCACGAAGCCGATCTCGCCGGCCTTGGCGGCGGAATAGTTGGTCTGACCGAACTGGCCCTTCTGCCCGTTGATGGACGAGATGCAGACGATGCGGCCGAAGCCGCGCGCGCGCATGCCCTCGATCACGTTGCGGGACATGTTGAAGGAGCTGGACAGGTTGGTGTTGATCACCGCGTTCCACTGCTCCAGCGACATCTTGTGCAGGGGCGCGTCGCGGGTGATGCCGGCATTGTTGACCAGCACGTCGACCGGGCCGACCTCGGCCTCGACCTTGGCGATGCCGTCCTTGCAGGCGTCGAAATTGGAGACGTCCCACTTGAAGTTGGGGATGCCGGTCTTCTCCGTGAAGGCCTTGGCGGCCTCGTCATTGCCGGCGTAGTTGGCGGCAACCGTGAAGCCGGCAGCCTTGAGCGCGACCGAAATAGCCTCGCCAATTCCGCGAGTGCCACCCGTAACCAATGCGACGCGCGCCATAGTTCCCTCCATACATGTTGGCTCGACCAAGACTAAATCAAACATTCCGAAGCGGATCGAGCCACGCTCCGTTTGTGTCTAGGTATTTGTGGGAAAGGTTGCGAGTGTCTCGGGCCGCGATCAAAAGTCGCGGCCCGTATTTTGACAGGGCGGTGACGAATCAATCCCGCTCGACGCACATGGCAATGCCCATGCCGCCGCCGATGCACAGGGTGGCAAGACCCTTTTTCGCATCGCGCTTCTGCATTTCATGCAGGAGGGTCACCAGAATGCGGGTGCCCGAGGCGCCGATGGGGTGGCCGATGGCGATGGCACCGCCGTTCACGTTCACCTTGGAGGTGTCCCAGCCGAGGCCCTTGTTGACCGCGATGGCCTGGGCGGCGAACGCCTCATTGGCCTCGATCAAGTCGAGGTCAGCGGGGGTCCAGCCGGCCTTCTCCAGCGCCAGCTTGGAAGCCGGGATGGGGCCGGTGCCCATGATCGACGGGTCAACGCCGGCCTGGGCCCAGGACACGATGCGCGCCAGCGGGGTCTTGCCCTCGGCCTTGGCCTTGGCGGCGCTCATGAGCACCACGGCGGCGGCGCCGTCATTGATGCCGGAGGCGTTGCCGGCGGTGACGGTGCCATCCTTGGCGAAGGCGGGCTTCAGCTTCGTCATGGCGTCGATGGTGGCGCCGTGGCGAATGTATTCGTCCTCGGAGACCACCACGTCGCCCTTGCGGGTGGAAATGGTGACGGGGACGATTTCATCCTTGAACTTGCCGGCCTTCTGGGCAGCTTCCGCCTTGTTCTGGGAGGCGACGGCAAACTCGTCCTGCTCGGCGCGGGTGATCTGGAACTGCCGGGCCACGTTCTCGGCGGTCATGCCCATGTGGTAGCCGTTGAAGGCATCCCACAGGCCGTCCTTGATCATGGTGTCGACGAATTCCAGGTTGCCCATGCGCTGGCCGTTGCGCAGGTGCGCGGCGTGCACCGACTGGCTCATGGATTCGTGGCCGCCGGCCACCACCACGTCGCTGTCGCCATTGGCGATGGCCTGGGCGCCGAGCGCGACCGTGCGCAGGCCGGAACCGCACACCTGATTCACGGTCCAGGCCGGGCTCTCGATCGGCAGGCCAGCCTTGATGGAGGCCTGGCGGGCCGGGTTCTGGCCCTGGGCGGCGGTGAGCACCTGCCCGAGGATGACTTCGCTGACGGCAGTGGCCGGAACACCCGCCCGCTCCAGCGCCGCCTTGACGACGATGGCGCCGAGCTCATGCGCGGGCAGCGGAGCCAGACCGCCGTTGAACGAGCCTACGGGGGTACGCGCCGCAGCGACGATGACGACCTCGTCCTTCATGATCTTCTCCTGGGACTTGGAACAGGCGGGGGCGGCTTTGCGCCGCTTTTGAATGCCGGCATTATATCGAGATCGGCCACGACTTTGTGTCAATGACCCATGTCATATTGCGAATCCATGTCATGGCCGGCGGGAGGCTGACAAGTGCGACCTCCGGCTGATGATCCACCTTTGAGCCGTCTCCATTTTGCCCGGCCGGCGACGGGGCGGTTGCATTGCACGGTTGGTGCGCGCGGTGCACATAATTTGGTAGCTATGTGGGTCGAAACGCCCTAACGTGGCAACACCCCCAAGGAGATTGGATGACCGGACAATGGCAAAATCACAAGAGCCAGTCACCATCAAGAAATACGCCAACCGTCGCCTGTATAACACGGGCACGAGCACCTATGTGACGCTTGAAGACCTCGCCAACATGGTGAAGGACGGCGAGGATTTCATCGTCTATGACGCCAAGAACGGCGACGATATTACTCATTCGGTCCTGACGCAGATCATCTTCGAGCAGGAGAATAAGGGGCAGAACCTTCTCCCCATCGCCTTCCTGCGCCAGATCATCCGTTTCTACGGCGACAGCATGCAGATGCTGGTGCCGCGCTATCTCGAAGCTTCCATCGACAGCTTCACCAAGGATCAGGAGAAGTTTCGCGATCACGTCACCAAGACGTTGACCGGCGGCGGCTTCTCCGGCCTCGACGATCATGTGCGGCGCAACATGGAAATGTTCGAGCGCGCTTTCCACATGTTCTTGCCCTTCCCCAAGACCGAAGAGGGGGAAGAGGGTGAGGGCGGGGCTGTCGAATCGCCCGCGGGCGCGCCTCCGGCGCCGGGCATGCCGGCCGCCGCTCCCGGCGGGCCGGGCGAGCTTGACGCGCTGAAGCAGCAGATGGCGGAAATGCAGGCGAAGCTGGCGCAGCTCTCCCAGCGCCCGGCCGAGCCTCCGGCGCCGCCGGTGGTCCCGCCGGTTCCCAGCGAGCCGTATTCGGCGCCGCAGCCTTCGCCGGATGTCACTCCGTCGCAGCCTGGGCCGGACGACAGCGACTCCAATGGTGGCTTCGGCGGCAATAACTGAGGGCGCATTCTGCCGCGCGGCAGCGGGGGCTTCTGGCCTTCGCCTGATTCTTTTCCTCACGGCCCATTCCGTCTGTCGCGGAATGGGCCGTTTGTGTTTTTGGCCCGGGAACGCCTGCAGGAAACGCTGCGGCTGGGCGTGGGCTCCGGCCGCCGTTTGGTGTTCCCCCGCATCCGCTGAAAGGCTGCAGAGCAGCTCCGGCGTGCGCCGTGCCGCTGGGCAGGCTTCGGCGATTCGCGTCAGCTCGCGTCGGGGCGCACGGCGAAGTCGCGCTGTGCCACGCGGATGGACACCGAGAAGCCGGCCACCACGTCCAGCAGCATCACGCACAGCAGCAAGGCGAAGACGGACTTGCCCGCCTGCGGCACCAGCAGGAATTCCGCCAAGCTCACCACGAACAGCAGGATTGAAAGCATGTGGTCCACGAGCGAGCGGGAGCTGATGCGGGTGGACTTCAGGATTTCGAAAAAGAGGAAGAGCAGGCACACGGCGATGAAGGCTTCCGCCAGCGTGATCTTCCACTGTGCGCCCGAGAGCATGGAGATGAGGGCAAGGGGCGAGCTCCAGTCGAGGCTGGGCGTGAGAAACGCGACGATGTTGAACAGCGCCAAAGGGATGATCAGCAGCGGCACCGGCGTCAGCATGGGACTTCCTTTGGGCAGGAGCGGCGATGCGTGTGCGCACGCATCGCGCGAGGCTTGAATCGACAGGCACATTGCCCCGCCGAATGTCACCGTTCGGTTGCCGCGGGACGCTCGGGAATTCTTCTTTCGTCGATGGGACGTCTTCACCGGAAGGGAAGGCCGTGTTCCGCCCGGCCGCGCATGCTCCGGTCCGCTTGCGAGGCGTTTGGCCAGCCGCGTTGGGCGGGCGGCAGGAGAGCCCCTGGGCTGGGGGCAAGATGTCTTGGGAGGCCGGCGGCACGCCATGGCCCGCGGTCGATGCCGCTCGGGTGGGGCGGATGCGGTCGCACTCACGCCTTAACCCAGCCGATCCCGTGCGCGTTGGCTGCAGCGTGGCCGCGGAATGAGCAATGGCGCCGCCCGACGGAGCAGGCCGGTGTGCGGAGCGGAATTTAGGGGGGCGATGGGCGACAGGGGGCACCATGTCCAACCATGCGAGCTCGGAAGCCGATTCTCTGCGATGGTGTGGTGCGCTGCGCTGTCGGCGCCTTCTGACGGCGCCGGGGCGCCACATAGGGAATTTTTCGCATGCCCACGGAAGGTCCGCGGGCATGCCGGGCTCAAGACCGCAGGAAGGTTCGGCGGCGGCTCTGTTCAGGCGGCCGCCGGACCTGCGGTATCAGACCTCTTAAGCTCAGGCTTCCGCCTTGGGCTTCAGGATCTGCCGGCCCTTGTACATGCCGGTCTTGAGGTCGATGTGGTGGGGACGGCGCAGCTCGCCGGAATCCTTGTCTTCCACATACGTGGGCTGCTTCAGCGCGTCGGCCGAGCGGCGCATGCCGCGGCGGGACGGCGAGGTTTTTCTCTTGGGGACGGCCATTGTCCAAACTCCTGAAGACGAGACATCCTAAGACAGGTCTCGCCCACTGCGGCGGTTCGCGCGAGCCTCTGCGAAACCTCTTCTTATCTGAAGGCGCGCCTTATACAGGCTCTTGAGCCGGAGCGGAAGCCCCCGGCGAGAGGCTTTGTGGTCACGCATCCTTCAAGGAGGCGCCTCAACAATGCCCACTTGCCAGTCAAGGAGAGCTGAGCAAGGGTGCGCGCCGTTATGGGGTGCACCCCAATCCCCGAGGAAACCGGACCCATGAAGCGTTCCGTCCACACCGCGGCCCTTGCGGCTGCCCTTGCCTCGTCCGTCGCTTTCGTTTCCCTTTCCGGTCCGGTTTTCGCCCAGTCGGCGGCTCCGGCGGCTGCCCCGGCTCCGGCCGCGAAGGCGGATGCCGACCCGGTCCTGGTGACTGTCAATGGCACGCCTATCCGCGCCAGCGAAGTGGCGATCGCCGCTGAGGATATTGGCCCCGGCCTGCCGCCCCAGATCCAGGGCCCGGCGCGCCAGGACTATGTGCTCTCCTTCCTGACGGACATGACGCTGCTGGCCCAGGCCGCCGAGGCGCAGAAGCTGGACCAGACCCCGGCCTTCAAGGAGCGCCTGGATTATCTGCGCGCCAAGGCCCTCATGGAAGCGCTGATGACCCAGGAGGCCAAGAAGGCGCTGTCCGACGAGCTGAAGCACAAGACCTATGACGAGTTCGTGAAGTCTTCTTCCGCCGAGGAGGAGGTCCACGCCCGCCATATTCTTGTGGATGACGAGGCCAAGGCCAAGGAAATCGCCAAGAAGGCCAAGGCCGGCGAGGACTTCGCCAAGCTCGCCAAGGAATATTCCAAGGATGGCGCCGACGATGGCGGCGACCTCGGCTATTTCACGAAGGACCAGATGGTGCCGGAGTTCGCCGACGCCGCCTTCAAGCTCGACAAGGGGCAGGTTTCCGATCCGGTGAAGAGCCAGTTTGGCTGGCACGTCATCAAGATCGAGGACAAGCGCACCAAGCCGGTGCCCACCTATGAGCAGGTGGAGCCGCAGCTTGAGCAGTATCTGACCCGCAAGGCCCAGGCCGATCTCGTCACCAAGCTGCGCAGCGAGGCCAAGGTGGACAAGGCGGCCCCCGCCGCCGGCACGCCCGCTCCGGCGGCTACCCCGGCGCCCGCCGCTCCGGCGAAGAACTGAGCTCCCGCTCACCGGAAAGAGGCGCTTCGGCGCCTCTTTTTGTTTGGGGTCGCGCCCCGCGAAGTTGGGGCTTGGTTCGCTCACGCGCCGGGGTTTGGGAAAGCGGGACTGCTCCCGCCTTCCGCATGCGTCACATGGCTTCCAGTTCCTCGCGGGCCTGGGAGACGAGGGCGGTGGCGGTGAGTAGCTTGTCTTCCGAAGAATCATGCACCAGCGCGTTGAAGCTTTTCGCCAGGGCGGCGCATACGCCCAGGGCACTGACCTTTTCCCGGACGTCGCCGCTCCATTTGAAGTCCACGGCCACGTCCCGGCCGTCCAAGGCGGCTTTCAGGTTCGGCAGGGCCTCAAGGTCGGCATCCACATCATGGAAGCGGATGGTGAAGCCGGCATCCTCCCCGTCCAGGGTGCAGGGCAGGTAGCCGGAGGACTTCAGCGGCACATAGCCGTCATCAAGGGTAAGCTTGAGCTTCAGCGCGTCGAGCGCCGGCTGCAGGGCATCGCGCGCGGGCACATCGGCGCGGCGCAGAAACGCGGTAAGGGAACGGGCCATGACGGCTCCTTCGACAAAGACCAGAAACATAAGCGGCGAACCGCATCTGAAACCCGGTCAGTGTAAGGCGCGCGCCATGGGCGGGAAAGGGCGTGGCGGGCACGCAGGCGGCCCGCCACGCGAAGCGGCGATCAGGCGCGGGCGGCGTCCAGCTCGGCGATGATGGCTTCGCCCATGCCCTGGGTGGAGATCACGTCGGCGCCCGGGGTGCGGATATCGGCGGTGCGCTTGCCGGCGTCGAGCACGCCGGAAATGGCGGCCTCGATCCGGTCGGCCACATCGCCCTGGTTGAAGGAGTAGCGCATCGCCATGGCCAGCGAGCCGATCATGGCGATGGGGTTGGCGATACCCTTGCCGGCGATGTCGGGGGCCGAGCCATGCACCGGCTCATACATGGCCGAGCGCTTGCCGGTGGCGGCGTCCACCGCGCCCAGGGAGGCGGAGGGCAGCATGCCCAGCGAACCGGTGAGCATGGCGGCGATGTCCGACAGCACGTCGCCGAACAGGTTGTCGGTGACGATCACGTCGAACTGCTTGGGCCAGCGCACCAGCTGCATGGCGAGCGAATCGGCCAGGTTGTGCTCCAGCTCCACGTCCTTGTAATCGGCGTCGTGCACCTTTGTGACCACTTCCTTCCACAGCACGCCGGTGCGCATCACATTGTGCTTCTCCGAGGAAGTCACCTTGTTGCGGCGGGTGCGGGCGAGGTCGAAGGCGACGCGGGCGATGCGGTCGATTTCGTAGGTGTCATAGACCTGGGTGTCGATGGCGCGCTTCTGGCCGTTACCGAGATCGGTGATGGTCTTGGGCTCGCCGAAATAGACGCCGCCGGTCAGCTCGCGCACAATCAGGATGTCGAGGCCTTCGACCACGTCGCGCTTCAGCGAGGAGGCGTCGGCGAGCGCCGGATAGCAGATGGCCGGGCGCAGATTGGCGAACAGGCCGAGATCCTTGCGCAGGCGCAGCAGGCCGGCTTCAGGGCGCGCCTCATAGGGAACATTGGCCCACTTGGGGCCGCCCACGGCCGCGAGCAGCACCGCGTCCGCCGCCTTGGCGCGATCCATGGCGGCGTCGGTGATGGCCACCTTGTGGGCGTCATAGGCGCTGCCGCCCACCAAGTCTTCCTCGATGGCGAACGAGGCGAGGCCTTCGCGCTCCAGCCAGGCGATGACGCGCTTCACCTCGGCCATCACCTCGGGGCCGATGCCGTCGCCGGCGAGAAGGAGAAGCTTGTGGGTGGCCATGGGATGTTTCCTTCAGCTGTTGCAGGCGAGAGACGCCGGAAACCGGACGCGCCAGGGCGCCGCGGCGGCTCTTCGCCCGGGGAGAACCGGCCGGAGTGCTAGGACTTTAGCGGTGGGAGCGCAAGGCGTCGCCGGGCCGGGCGGCTCCCCATGGGGCGGGCGATGGCGCGCGGACAATCAGCTTGCCTTCCGGCGCCGGCGCGTCGCCACCACCGCGCCCCCCACGATGAGCGCGCAGGCGAGCGCGAGCGAGGCGGTGGGCGCGGCAAAGCCGCCCGCCACCAGCAGCAGGGTGGAGAGCACCGGCGCCGCATAGGAGGCGACCCCGAGAAGCTGCACATCCCCCTTCTTCATGCCGATGTCCCAGGCATAGAAGGCAAGGCCCACCGGCCCCACGCCGAGGGCGATCACCGCGCCCCATTGCAGCGCGTCGGCCGGCCAGATGGTTTCCTCCCACGCCAGGTGGCACAGGCCGGCCAGCAGCGCAGTGACCAGGCAGAAGCCCGCCACCGCGTGGGTAGGTACGTCGGCGAACCGGCGGGAGGCCACCGAATAGATGGCCCAGATGAAGGCGCAGGCGAACGCCGCCAGATAGCCCGGCACAAAGCGCGCCTCGATGCCGGAGAAGCCGCCTTTGCCCACCAGCAGCACCACCGTTCCGGCGAAGCCCATGACGGCTCCCAGCACATGGGCTCGGGTGAGGCCGCCCCCGGGCAGGGTAGCCGAGAGCAGCACGATGAGCAGCGGCCAGAGATAATTGATGAGGCCCGCTTCCGCCGGCGGCGCCAGCTTCAGCGCCGCGAAGTACAGGAAGTGGTAGCCGAACAGCCCGCCCACCCCGTGCACATAGGCCATGGGCCGCTGCGCCAGCACCTTCAGCCCTGGCCCGGCGATGGCCGCCCCCAGCCCCACCAGCCCGCCAATGCCGAAGGTGAGGGCGGTAAGCAGGAAGGCGGGCACCTGCCCGGTGGCGGCCGTGAACAGCGCCAGCGTCGCCCACAGTGCGATAGCGACAAGACCGATGCGGGTGGCGGTGGCGGGCGGCATGTCAGGCTCGGCAGGTTCGTGGCGGGCGGCTCGCCCGCGGCGGGGGCGTCTTCATGGTGTGGGATGCTCGAATGCCCGGATCAACCGACATTCACGCGGCAACGGCGCGGCGGCCGGTGCCCTTCATCTCCCGCGTGTAGGTGAGGGATGGGGCGGTGCGAGCTGGGTCGAAGGGGGGCCCCAGAGGAGCGATGGCCGTTTGAGGCTGTGCCTTTCGCCCCGGTGCAGCATTTCGGACTTCCCGCATCCTTGCCCCCAACCCTCCTCCGCAAGCGGGGAAGGGCGCGCGTCGGAGAGGAGCGCACTCTTGCGTATGATACCTCTTCCTCGCCGGTCGCCAATCCCGCCTGCCGGAGGGGGCGGCGGTGTCGGGGCGGCAGCGCGGGCTCCATGCCCGGAGGCTGCGCTTCCCCGTTTCCGTCCTGCGGGATCTGCCTCCGGCGAAGGAGACGCTTCAGGGCCCCAGCAGATCGATGAGCGGCGGAATCAGCGGCTCGTCGGCCGGGGGCATGGCCAGCTCGCGCAGCTTGCCGGGGCGCACCCATTTGAGGTCCTGGTGCTCCTTGCGCAGCACCGGGCCTTCCCAGCGCCGGCAGATCCACAGGGGCATCAGCAGGTGGAAATCCGGATAGGAGTGGCTGGCGAAGGTGAGAGGGGCAAGGCAGGCCTCCTTCACCGTGATGCCGAGCTCTTCGTCCAGCTCGCGGATGAGCGTCTGCTCGGGCCGCTCGCCGGGTTCGATCTTGCCGCCGGGAAACTCCCACAGGCCCGCCAGCGACTTGCCCTCCGGGCGCTGGGCCACCAGCACCCGGTTGTCGGCGTCGATGAGGGCGCAGGCCACCACCAGGGTGATCTTCACGAGCGATAGTCCCCGTTGATGGCGACATATTCCTTGGTGAGGTCGCAAGTGAGAACCCGGTCGGAGCCACGGCCGAGGCCGATGTCCACGGTGAGGTCGATCACCGGATTCTTCATGTATTGCGAGACCACGGCCTCGTCATAATCGGGGTCGCGCGCGCCCTCATGGGCAACACGGTTGTCGCCGAAGGAGATGGTGAGCAGGTCGCGCTCGGCGGGCTCGCCGGCCTTGCCCACGGCCATCACCACGCGGCCCCAATTGGCGTCCTCGCCGGCCACCGCGGTCTTCACCAAAGGCGAATTGGCGATGGACATGGCGATGCGCCGCGCCGACTTCTTGGAGACGGCGCCATTCACCTGCACCCGCAGCAGCTTGCGGGCGCCTTCGCCATCGCGGGCCACCTGCTCGGCCAAGTCGCCCAAGAGGTCGAACAAGGCGCGGCGGAAGGCCTTCAGGCGCGGATCGTCGATATCCTTGATGCGCGGCGCACCGCGCTCCTCCGCCATGCCGGTGGCGAACAGAAGCAGGGTGTCGGAGGTGGAGGTGTCGCCATCCACCGTGACCGCGTTGAAGCTGTCCTTCACGCCCTTGGACAGCAGCTTCTGCAGCACGTCGGCGGCGATGGGCGCGTCGGTGAAGACGAAAGAGAGCATGGTGGCCATGTCCGGCGCGATCATGCCGGCGCCCTTGGCGATGCCGTTGATGCGCACCGGCACGTCATCCAGCAGCACCTCGGCGGTGGCCAGCTTGGGGAAGGTGTCGGTGGTCATGATGGCGCGGGCGGCGTCCATCCAGGGGAAGTCCACCAGCCGGCCGGCGGCCTCGGTCAAGGCGGGCTCGAACTTGGTGGCGTCCAGCGGCTCGCCGATGACGCCGGTGGACGCCAGGAACACCTCATTGGTCTTGCAGCCCAGCTTCACCGCCGCGATTTCCGCGGTGAGCTTGGTGGCCTCGCGGCCCAGCTTGCCGGTGAAGGCGTTGGCATTGCCCGAATTCACCACCAGCGCGCGCGCCTTGCCCTTCTTCAGCAGGTCGCGGCACCACTCCACCGGCGCCGAGGGGCACAGGGAACGGGTGGTGACGCCGGCCACCGTGGTGCCCGGCACGAACGACATGAGCAGCACGTCGGTGCGCCCCTGATAGCGGATGCCCGCTGCCGCCGTGGTGAAGACCACGCCGGGCACGGGCAGAAGCTGGGGCACGAACTGGGGCGCGAGAGGCGAGATGGACGACGACATGGAGCGATCCCCGCAAGAGGCCCGTCCCCCGCCGAGCCGGCGGATCGGGGCGGTCTCCTCAGATCAGTTTGGGCCTGAGCCCTGGAACCGGGATGCGGCTTTGCGCCTTTCGGCCGGCCGGCACCCGCGGCGCTCTTCGTGTGCCGCAGGCGGCGGGTGCTGGCAAGGGGGATGGGCGGGGGTATGATATGCGTCGACACGCGCGCGGGTTGTCGCGGCGCGGTTTTTCGTCGGCTCTGCAGCGCCGGGCCGGGGGCCTGCTGAGCGGCCGTGGCGGGCTTGGCGGCCGGACGGCTTCAGCTTTTCCGGGTGGCACTGAAGCCGTCTGTTTTTGTTTGTACGCGTTTCATTCACGCGTACCGGCGCCCCCTTCGCTCGGAAGCGTTCTAGATGCGCGGGACGATGATGAGCCGCTCCACGGGCTTGCCGCCCAGCAGGTGGGATTCGACGATCTCGTCGATGTCCTCGGGGGTCTTGGGCGTGTACCAGATCCCCTGGGGATAGACGACCATGATGGGCCCCGCCGAGCAGAAGCTCAGGCAGCCCGAGGCGGTCATGGCGATGTCGCGCCGGCCGGAGGCCTCCAGCTTCTTGCCCAGGCGGTCCCACAGCGGCTGGGCGCCATTGGCGCCGCAGGAGCCGCGCGGATGCTGCGGCGGGCGCTGGGTGAAGCAGCAGAAGACATGGTGCGTGTAGACCTGGGGAATCTCCAGGGCTTCAACGCTTTCGGCAACATCGGACATGGCGGCTCTTTGGATTGAGGACGCGGAGCCTGGAGCCATTCAAAATCCGTGCCGCTGGATCTAAAATTTGAGATACATCAAATTTCCCAACGCTTTGCTCAATGCTTCCGCTTGCGCTTTCTGGCCTTGCGGAACAGGGGCTGGAGGAAGTGCGACAGGCTGGTTGTCGCGTTGTGCCAGATCCCACCCCCTAAGACGCGAACGGCCGGGCGTTGGCCCGGCCGTCACGTGTCGCGAGCTGCCGCGGGGGTCAGCGCCCGACGAACACCTCATCCAGCTTGCCGCCTGAGGCGAAGTGATCGGCCTGGGCCTTGCTCCAGCCGCCGAACACGTCCTCCACCTTCACCAGCCGCACCGGCGGGAACTGGTCCTTGTACTTGGCGGCGACCTCGGGATTCACCACGCGGTGGAAAGCCTTGGCGGCCACCTCCTGGCCGGCGGGGGAGTAGAGGAACTCCAGATAGGCGGTGGCGGCGGGGCGCGAGCCGCGCTTGTCCACCACCTTGTCGACCACGGCCACCGGGAATTCCGCGAGCAGGCTCACCGAGGGGGTGACGGTCACCAGCTTGCGGTCCGGGTAGAGGTTCTGGATGGCGCGGGTCTCCGCCTCGAAGGTCACCAGCACATCGCCGGTTTCCCGCTCCACGAAGGTGGTGGTTGCGCCACGGCCGCCGGTGTCGAACACCGGAACATTGGCCAGCAGGGCCTTCACGAAGGCATCGGCCTTGGCCGTATCGCCGTTATTCTTCTCCAGCGCATAGGCATAGGCCGCAAGATAGGTATAGCGCGCGTTGCCGGAGGTCTTCGGGTTCGGGAAAATGACCTTCACATCCTCGCGGACCAGATCGGACCAGTCCTTGATGCCCTTGGGGTTGCCGTCGCGCACCAGGAAAGAGGGGAAGGAATAATAGGGCGAGGCGTTGTTGGGGAACTTCTTCTGCCAGTCCTTGGCGACGAAGCCGGCCTTGGCCAGCACCTCCACGTCGGTCACCTGGTTAAAGGTCACCACATCCGCTTCAAGACCTTCGAGAATCGCGCGGGCCTGGCGGGAGGAGCCGGCGTGGCTCTGGTTCACGGTCAGCTGCTGGCCGGTCTTGTCCTTCCACAGGGGCACGAACAAGGCGTTCTCGGCGGCGAAGAGCTCCCGCGCGATGTCGTACGAGACGTTGAGGATGGAGTCCGGGCCACTGGCCGGCTGTGCCGACTGGGCAAAACCCGGACCCACGCTGCCCGCGATGGCCGCTCCCATGGCGCCGGACAGCACCGAGGCGAGGAAGGTGCGGCGGTGGATCATCTGGGGCTCCTTTTCACTCAAAAATACGTCCGAAATCACATTCCACTTTTTCAATCGATATCATGTCAGAAAATGCATGTGAACTGAAAATATATACAAATAATAGACGTTAAATAGGTGCGTGGGTGCTGCATTCCCCGCCGAGAGCGGGGAAGGGGCGCTGCGCGCCGCTTCAGTCCCGGTCTTCGTGGGCCAGGTTGCGGAAGTGCCCTTTGACCTGAAGGTAGGCGAGCAATGCCAGGCCCGGCAGGCCGGCAAGGGTGGTGATGATGAAGAAGAGGGGCCACCCCGTCGCCTCGGCGATGAAGCCCCCGCCCGAGGCGAGGAAGGTGCGGCCGACGGCGGTCAGGGCGGTGAGCAGCGCATATTGGGTGGCGGTGTGGCTGCGCGCCCCGCAAAGGGCGGAGAGGTAGGCCACGAAGATCACCGTGCCGATGGCGCCGGTGAAATTTTCCACCACGATGGTGCCCGTGAGCGCCGCCACGTTCACGCCGATCAGCGCCTGGGCGGTGAAGGCGAGGTTGGACACCATCTGGAGAATACCGCCCACCCACAGGCAGGTGGCGAGCGGCAGAGCGCGCGCGATGAAGCCGCCGGCGAACCCGCCCAGCAGCGCGGCGATGAGGCCCACGCCCTTCACGATGCCCGCATAGGTCGCCTTGTCGAAGCCGATGGAGATGACGAACGGGGCGCTCAGCACGCCGGCAAAGGCATCGCAGAATTTATAGAGCAGCACGAACAGCAGGATCACCAGCGCCTGATCGCGGGCCATGAACTCGCTGAACGCCCCGACCGCGGTGCTGGCCACGCGGGCCATCGCCCCCACGCCCTCCTCGCGCAGGGGGGCGGCGGGCTCGCGGGCCATGAAGGTGGCGATCATGCCCACCACCACGAAGGCCGCGGCCGCCACATAGCCCCAAAACCACACGTCGGCCCGCACCGCGCCGCGCGACTCGAGGTAAGCCACCAGGGCGATGACGCCGGCCCCCGACACCAGCATGCCGATACGATAGGCGGCCACATAGCCGGCCATGCCGGCGGCCTGCTCGGAGGTGTCGAGCCGCTCCACGCGGAAGGCATCCACCACGATGTCCTGGGTGGCGGAGATGGTGGCCACCAGCAGGGCACCCAGGGCCACCATGAACGGCGAGGCCAAGGGATCCTGCGCGCCGAGGAAGAGGATGCCGGCCATGAGGGCGAGCTGGGTGGCGAACAGCCAGCCGCGCCGCCGGCCCAGAAGGCGCGAGAGCACCGGCACGTCGAGCGCATCCACCAGGGGCGCCCAGAGGAATTTCAGCGTGTAGGGCAGGCCCACCAGGGAGAACAGGCCGATGCTGCCCAGGCTGACACCCGATTCCGTCATCCACACCGAGAGAGTGGTGCCGGTGAGGGCCAGCGGCAGGCCGGAGGAGAAGCCGAGCAGGATCACCACCAGCACGCTCGGGCGCGCATAGACGGTGATGGCGTCGAGGATGGAGCGCCGCGCGCCGGGCGTCGAGGAGGCGGTGTCGTCGCTCATGGGGGTCCACGCGAAGTTCGGTTCGGTTGCTCACGCCGCGATGGCGTCGCCATCCACGCTGTCGGGAGGGGAGTGAACACCGCGGCCCGTTAAGAAAATGTCCCCGCTTACGCGCGGTGTCTGTGCCGGCAGGAGCTCGGCAAGGCAAGTGGAGCAGCAAGGCGAGCGGATCAACGAGGCAAGTGGCATTAAGCCGGTCAGAGGCGCGCGTCGATGGCGTCTTCATGCACTCATTGCCGGTTCGTGTCCGGCGGCGGCGTGAGCGCGAAGCCCTGGGGCCGCGCCCCTTCTCATGGGCGCAAGGCGCCGGAGGCCTGATCCGGCAGGCAGCCACATGCGCCGCAGAGAAAGTGTCTCAGGTTTGGGGCTGCGTCCACAGGCCGGTCTCGACCTTGGAGACGGCGATCACGGCCTGAGTGCGGCTTTCCACTCCAAGCTTCTGCAGAATGGCGGAGACATGGGCCTTCACGGTGGCCTCGGACACCGAGAGCTCGTAGGCGATCTGTTTGTTGAGCCGCCCTTCGGCCAGCATCATCAGCACCCGCACCTGCTGCGGGGTGAGGGTGGCAAGGCGGGCAATGATGACGTCCGTTTCCCCGTCGCTGCCCGCGCCCAGGGTGATGTCCGGCGGCACGAAGGCCTCGCCCTTCAGCACCTCGGAGATGGCCTCGCGCATCTGCCGGGTGTCCATGGTTTTCGGAATGAAGCCGGAGGCGCCAAGATCGAGGCAGCGCCGGATGACCGCCGGCTCCTCATTGCCGGAAACCACCACCACCGGCAGCGCCGCATATTGCGCGCGCAGATAGATGAGGCCGGAAAAGCCCCGCGCGCCCGGCATGGTCAGGTCCAGCAGCACGAGGTCGAAATCGGCGTCGCGTTCCAGTAATGCGGTGAGCTCGTCGAACGTGCCCACCTCCAGAATGGTGGCGCGGGGGTGGTGGTTCAGCACCGCTTCCTTGAGGGCGCCGCGGAACAGCGGATGGTCGTCGGCGATGACGAGACGCAATTCACTTCCGGCGGCTTCTCCCAATTCATCCTCCCTGGAAGCTGATGCGTTCTCGCCCGGTCCTGGACACATTATTCCCGCTCGCCCGCCGCCCACGCAACGAATCGTCGTTTACGATCATCAATCCATGGCGATGCTGTGGCAAGCGTCAGCCTAGCGCCATTGTACATCCCGAGAACGCCAATACCACTTCGCGTCGGTGTTGGGTATGGCGGTGCTCGATCAGGTAGAGGCCCTGCCAGGTGCCCAGCGCCAGGCTGCCGCGGCTCACCGGGATGGCGAGGCTGACCCCGCTGAGCAGGGTGCGGATGTGGGCGGGCATGTCGTCCGGCCCCTCCATGTCATGCACCCAGCCCCCATTCTGCGGGGCCAGCCGGTCGAGGGCGGTGAGCAGGTCGCGCTGCACGTCGGAGTCAGCATTTTCCTGGATTGTCAGGGATGCAGAGGTATGCCGGCAGAAGGCCATGAGCACCCCGTCGCGGGCGCCGATCTCGGTCAGGAACGCGGCCGCCTCGCGGGTGATGTCGGTGAAGCCTTCACCGCTGGTGGTGACGGCGAGGCGGCATTCGGCGTGGGTATCGAGGGGGCTGATGCGAGCCGGAGAACGGTTGAGACGGGACATTGGCACATGCCTGTACTGCGGCGGATGCGGGTCTGTATTGCCTCCCGGCGTCCAGCCTGCAACCTTGGCCGCGCACCGCCGCCCGACGGCGGAATCAAACGAACGTGACGCCCGAGCCAGGACCTCCCCCGATGTCGAAGCTTGTTCTCGATTCAGCGGTGTTCTCCAATACCGCCGTTGCCCCCGACACGCGCATGGTGAATGACGCCATCGTCAAGACGATGTTGGCGATGCCGGAGCGCTGGAATGTGCCTCTGCCCCAGGTGCGGGCGGCCCGGCTGGCGGGCAAGGGGGCGTTTCCCCTGCCGCCGGAGAGCAAGCGCGCCCATGTGGAAGTCCTGCCCGGGCCGCGCGGGCCCATTCCCGTGCGGGTGCTGATGCCCGATGGGGCGCCGCGCGGCGTCTACCTCCACATTCATGGCGGCGGCTGGACCCTGGGTTCGGCGCGCGAGAACGAGAACCTGACCGACCGCATCGCCGCCCGCTGTGGCCTTGCGGTGATCTCCGTGGATTATCGCCTGGCGCCAGAGGAGCCCTATCCCGCCGGTCCTGACGACTGCGAGGCCGCGGCCCTGTGGCTGGTGAACGAGGCGCAGAATCGGTTCGGCACCACGCGGCTCGCCATCGGCGGCGAATCGGGCGGAGCGACGCTGGCCGTCACCACTTTGGTGCGCCTGCGTGATCGCCACGGCCTCACGCCCTTCTCGGCGGCTAACCTCACCGCCGGCTGCTATGACCTGCGGCTCACGCCCTCCGTGCGCAATTGGGGCGACCTGCCGCTGGTCATCAACCGCAGCGATGTGGAGCGCTTCGTTGAGAATTACCTGCGCCTGGAGGGGCGGGCCGGTGATCCCGATGTCTCGCCGCTGCTCGCCAACCTGAAGGGCTTGCCCAAGGCGCTGTTCACCGTGGGCACGCGAGACCCGCTGCTGGATGACACGCTGTTCATGGCCAATGCCTGGCTCGCCGCCGGCAATGGCGCCGCGCTCGATGTCTATCCCGGCGGCTGCCATGTCTTCATCGGCTTTCCCGGCACGCTCACCGACCAGGCACTGAAGAAGGCGGATGCCTTCCTCAGCGATTTCTGACGCGCCGCAAGCCGGCCGCCGGGGGGCGCGTCAGAGCGTCTCGCCTTTGTCGGGGCCGGTCAGCTCGTCGATCATCTGCCGCAGGCGGCGGTAGAAATGGGTGGCGTAGTCGAACGCCTTGTCGAGATCAGAGGGCTCGGCTCCCGCCTGCGGGGGATTGGCCTTCGGGGCGCCGCCTTGCGTCGGGGCACCCTGCTTCAGGG
This sequence comes from Xanthobacter sp. NM-59, assembly GCF_021401125.1. Taxonomy (GTDB): domain Bacteria; phylum Pseudomonadota; class Alphaproteobacteria; order Rhizobiales; family Xanthobacteraceae; genus Xanthobacter. The sequence goes on along the minus strand of NZ_JACBFQ010000002.1, from coordinate 44,505 downwards.
CGGCGATTTCCGCCTGGAGACGGGCGATCTCCGCTTCATAGGCGTCGCGGGTGTCCGGCACGGCAGTGCAGGTGAAGCCGGTGGCGTCCTTGGCGCAGCGGGAAACCTTGCCGGTCTGGGTGTCGATCTTGAGGGCGCCGCCGTCCACCGGCACGAGGGCGAACCGCGCCTGGGGCGCGGCGGGCGCCGGCTCCTGGGCGGTTGTCTGGGCCGCCGCCGAAAGGCCGGACGCGGTGAGCGCAAGGACGGTGAGCGCGACGGAACGGGCGAGCATCGTCATCAGGTCTCCTCGGGCCCATCTTGCCGGCGCTGGATGCCGGTTTGCGTGAAATCATGCAGACGCCGGCGCCTGCCGCAAGGTGAAGCGCCGGAGCATTCTGCGATGAGAACCACGGCTTGCGGGCCGCGGCTCTACTGTTGATCCTCCCTCCGGATCGGGGCCGAAGCGGGGCGTGCCCCATGGGCGCGGATTCCCGCCGCTGTCCCGTCTCTCAGCTCAGGTCGGGGCGGAAGGGAGCGCGGCCGCTGGCGAGGGCGTCGTCCAGCAGCTCGATTCGATCCTGGCCCCAGAACACCTCTCCGTCGAGCACATAGGCCGGCGCGCCGAACACATCGGCGGCAAGGGCTCGATCGCGATTGGCGAGATAGGCGGTGCCGGCGGCCTCGCCGCCTGCCGCGCTCACCAGCTCGGCCCCGGGCAGGCCGGCGGCGTCGGCGACGCTGGCGATGACCTGCGGGTCGCTGAGGTCGCGCTGCTGCTGCCACACGGCGGAGAACAGGCCGGCCAGCAGATCGTTTACCGCGTGGCCCGCCTGGCCGGCGGCGATGACGGTGCGGTCCGCCAGGGTGGGGTCGAACGGCCAGAAGGCCGGGTGCACGTGAAAATCGATTCCCCGCTTCACGCGCCAGCGCTGAAGCTCAAGGATGCGGTAGCGCTGGCGCTGCGGCGGGCGCTGGGCCAGCGGCAGCCCCCCGGTTTCGGCAAAGACCGGCCCCAGCGAGACCGGCCGCACATCAACCTCGGCGCCGTGGCGCGCCGCCACCGCCATGAATGGGGCGTGGCCGATGAAGCTCCAGGGACTGATGATGGAGAAATAATAGTCGATGCGCCGTGACATGGGGCCCTCCCTTGGCGCCTCTTATAGCAGCGCTCGAGCGTCTTGGATCGCCCGCTTGTTCGCTGGTGCGGAAGGCGGCGGCAGCGCCCGCACGCTTGACAGGGCGTCGTCGTGGTCCTCCATGCTGCGTGCAGGCGCGTGCCGCGTCTCGATGGGGAATGGCATGACCGACAGCAGCATGGCCGCACGCCTTTCGGCGCTGCGGGCCGACCTTGCGAAGGGCCGGCCGGAGGTGGCCGAGCCGGCGCAGGCCGCCGAGCGGCCTGTGTGCGAGCCGCCACCGGAGGCTGCCACCGGGCTGGACCCTGCCGCCGCCGACGGCTGGGTGAGGGCGCATCCGATCACGGCGGTGGCGCTGTGCCTTGTGGCCGGCGCCGTTGTCGGCGGGCTTTTGAAAAGGGGCAGGGGACGATGAGCGATCTGGACAGCCTGGTGCGGAATGTGCGCGTGCTGCTGCGCGCGGATCTCATCATCGCGGAAATTCATCTGCGTCGCGTGGCGGCGAAGTCCGGCTTTTACGCGGTGGCGGGCGTGGTCGCGGGGTTCGGGCTCGTGATGCTGGGGATTGCCGGCTTTCTCGCCCTCGAAACGCTCTACGGCGCCATCATCGCAGCCGCCATCATGGGCGGTGGAGCGCTGGTGCTGGCGGCTCTGCTGGCGCTGTTGGCGGCGCAGGTGAAGCCGGGCCGCGAGCTCCAGCTTGCCAATGAGGTGCATGCTGCGGCGCTGGCGGCGGTGAACAACGATCTTCAGGTGGCCGGGGCGGGGGTGTCGCGGCTCGCGGCCTTCGTGCGCAACCCGCTCGACACAGCCTTGCCGGCGGTGGCCCTGACCGTGCTCAACACCGTGCTCAAGGGTCTGCGCAAGAAAGACTGAGGGCGGCAAGCTCCCAGCGCCGCGCGGTGCCGGGCGTTCAGCGCGCCGGCTCCTTCTTTCCGGCCTGAGAGCGCGGCTTTCCTGGCATGGCTGCGGGCGTCGAAGGTGGCGCCTGCGCGAGGCCCGACCAATTCGCGAGGATGCGGACATGAGTGATGCGCCCCAATGCCCCCATGCGCAGCAGCCGTCGGAAGCCGGGCCCGGCGCCGAGCCGGCTCGCCCGGTTGAGCACGCATCGGCGCCCGCGTCCGCTGATGGGCCGGCGCTGCGCTGCCCCGTGGACCATGGCGCGGCCATCAATCCGGGCGCGGCCATGACTCCGGGCGCGAGCATGACTCCGGGCGCCGCGATGCCGCCGCTCACGGACGGGGACGGCAAGCAGCCGGTGATGCTGTTGACGGGCGCCTCACGCGGGATCGGCCATGCGACGGTGAAGCTGTTCTCGGCCGCCGGCTGGCGCGTCATCACCTGCTCGCGCCAGGCGTTTCCGGAGAAATGTCCCTGGGGCGCGGGGCCGGAGGACCATCTCCAGGTGGACCTGTCGAGCCCGGCCAGCACCCTCGCCGCCATAGATGAGGTGAAGCGCCGCCTGCCCGACGGCATGCTCCACGCGCTGGTGAACAATGCCGCCATCTCGCCCAAGGGGGAGGGCGGATCGCGCCTCGGCACCCTCGACACGGACCTGGAAACCTGGGTGGACGTGTTCCAGGTGAACTTCTTCGCGCCCATCATCCTGGCGCGGGGGCTGGCGGCGCAGCTGGAGAAGGCGAAGGGCTCGGTGGTGAACGTCACCTCCATCGCCGGCTCGCGGGTGCACCCCTTCGCGGGGGCGGCCTATGCCACTTCCAAGGCGGCCCTGGCGGCGCTGACGCGCGAGATGGCCTCCGACTTCGGCCGGCGGGGCATCCGGGTGAACGCCATCGCCCCTGGCGAAATCGACACCTCCATCCTCTCTCCGGGCACCGAAAAGATCGTGGCGCAGATCCCCATGCAGCGGCTCGGCACGCCGGAGGAAGTGGCGAAGATCATCTATGTGCTGTGCACGGACATCTCGTCCTACCTGAACGGGGCCGAGATCCACATCAATGGCGGCCAGCACGTCTGACGCCGGCCGGTGTGATCGCCCCTCCGCGCCATGAGAGGGGTGCGGCTGCCTCCGGGCCCCGGCCGTGAGCCCTTGGCCCAAGGGGCACGAGCACATTGGCGGATCGGAGCGCCGGGCTGCCGGCATGAGCCTCCGCCGGCTGGCCTGTCTTCGTGGTCTTACGCGCTTCCTTTACGCGAACCGATTCCCACTTCGCTCGGAAGCGCTATCCGGATCGCAAAACGCGAAAAGCCCCCGGCCCGGGCGGGCGGGGGCAAATACGCACCGTCCGGCGCCCGAAGGCGCCGTCCGGAACGACAGGAACGAGGCAGGAGAGGCCCGCCAGGGCCCCTTCCGGAGGTCGCCTGCTCAGGCGGCCTGCTTCTTGGGCTGCACTTCGGCCGTGTAGGCGTCCATGAGCTGGTGGGTGATGCCCGACGGGGTGAAGCGCCAGTCGGCGATGCCGCCCACCGGGGTCACCTCGGCCGCCGTGCCGGTGACGAAGCACTCGGTGAAGGTGGCAAGCTCTTCCGGCTTGATGTGGCGCTCGACGACCTCGATGCCGTGGCGACGGGCCAGCTCGATCACCGTCTTGCGGGTGATGCCGTCCAGGAAGCAGTCGGCGATGGGGGTGTGCAGCACGCCATCCTTCACGAAGAAGATGTTGGCGCCGGTGCACTCGGCCACATAGCCGCGATAGTCCAGCATCATGGCGTCGGCGAAGCCGCGGCGCTCGGCCCGGTGCTTGGAGATGGTGCAGATCATGTACAGGCCGGCCGCCTTGGCCTTGCACGGAATGGTCGCCGGATCGGGACGACGGAACTCCGCAAGGTCGATGTGCAGGCCCTTGATGCGCTGCTCGGGATCGAAATAGCTCGGCCACTCCCACACGGCGATGGCCATGTGCACCTTGTTGTGCTGCGCGGCGACGCCCAGCGTCTCGCTGCCGCGCCAAGCCACCGGGCGCACATAGGCGTTGACCAGGCCGTTCTTGTCGAGCGTCTCCTTCTTGGCGGCGACGATCTCGGTCATGGAATAGGGAATGGTGAAGTCCAGGAGCTCGGCGGAATGGCGCAGGCGCTCGGCATGCTCGATGGATTTGAAGATCTCGCCGCCATAGGCGCGTTCGCCCTCAAACACCGTGCTGGCATAGTGCAGGCCATGGGTGAGCACGTGAATCTTGGCATCCGCCCAGGGCACCATCGCGCCGTCGAACCAGATCCAGCCTTCGTGCTGATCCATGGGGATACCGGGTGCGCTCATTGTCCTTGCTCCTGTTCAGGCCGCGTCGTCCGCGCGGCTTCCTCCCACATTGATCGCCGAAGAGCCTGCCGCTCCTTGCGGAGGCTTGGCGGCGGTCATCCGTGGAAATATCATTACGCCGGCTTCCGAGGGTGGCAACCGGCGGATCGATCGCGTAATGTTCGATCACTCCAATGCTCACTGGCGACCGATCGTTTCGCGAAACTGGTTTCCTACGTAACGATCGCATCGAAAAAGTCAATATGGCTGACATAAACATCGCACTCGCGCCGGCCGATCCCCGCGCGCGCACCGGTCCCGAGGAGATCCGGGATGGCGTGCCGCTGGTTGATCTGATCGAGCTTTTATTCTTCGCCTACAGGGACTTCGTTGGTGATCCGGACGAGATCCTGGCGCCCATCGGGTTTGGCCGGGCTCACCATCGCGTGATCCATTTCGTGAATCGCAACCCCGGTATGCGCGTCACGGACCTGTTGGACATTCTCCAGATCACCAAGCAGAGCCTGGGCCGCGTGCTGCGGGAGCTGGTGGACGAGGGCTTCGTGGAGAGCCGGGCGGGAGCCGCCGACCGGCGCCAGCGCCTTCTTTATCCAACCGAGAAGGCGCAGCAGCTGGCGCGGGATTTCGTCGGTATCCAGAGTCGCCGCATCGCCCGCGCGCTCGATGCCGCCGGCCCTGGCTCGGAAGAGGTCGTGCACCGCTTCCTTCTCGCCATGATTGATCCGGAGGATCGGGCCTCCGTGGAGCGGCTGATTCAGCGCGCCGACCGCATGCGCCGCGCACGCGGGGGGTGAGGGCCAGGCCACGGGCGGTGCTGCGGGCTTGACGCGGGGCGCGCGCGCCGTGCACAGCCGAGGCAGCGCGTGGCCGGCGCCGTGCCGCGCCGAACCGCCGGCTCGCAGGGGCCGGTGCACGAGGGAGCTCCGTGATGTCCGACCCGACCGCCGAGGCGAGCCCCGAGACCCGTTCGGTCCCGCAATTGCCGGATGACGTGCCCCATCTCCTGGTGGTGGACGACGACAACCGCATCCGCACCCTTTTGTCGCGCCTGCTGGTGGAGAACGGCTACCGTGTCACCACCGCCGCGTCCGCCGCCGAGGCCCGCAGCCGGCTGGAGGGCCTCACCTTCGACCTGCTGGTGCTGGACGTGATGATGCCGGGCGAGAGCGGGGTGGATCTCGCCCGCTCGCTGCGGAAGACGTCCGCCGTGCCCATCCTCATGCTCACCGCCCGCGCTGAGACGGAGGACCGCATCACCGGCCTCGAGGCGGGGGTGGACGACTATCTGGCCAAGCCGTTCGAGCCGCGCGAGCTGCTGCTGCGCATCGGCTCCATCCTCAAGCGGGCCCTGCCGCCGGCGCAAAAGGCCATCGAGAGCGTGCGTTTTGGGGATTTCACCTTCCATCTGGAGCGCGGCGAGCTGACACGTGACGGCGAGATCGTGCGCCTCACCGAGCGTGAGCGCGACATGCTCCGCACCCTGGCGGAAGAGCCCGGCGAGACGGTGCCGCGCCTGGCGCTGGCCGGCGGCGGCGCGACCAGCGAACGGGCCGTGGACGTGCAGGTGAATCGCCTGCGGCGCAAGCTGGAGCGGGACCCGGCCAATCCGGTCTATCTCCAGACCGTGCGCGGCATCGGCTATCGGCTGGTGGTTACGCCTTGAGCCTCGTGGAAAGCGGCCTGTCGGGCCTCGGCCGCGTCATCGGCCTGCTGCGGGAAGCGAACCACCGCTTCGGCCACTGGTTCAACCGGGTGACGCCGAAGGGGCTTTATCCGCGCTCGCTGCTCATCATCGTCACGCCCATGGTGCTGCTGCAGTCCGTGGTGGCGTTCGTGTTCATGGAGCGGCACTACAATACGGTGACGCGGCGGCTCTCCGCCGCCGTCAGCCAGGACATCGCGGCGGTGGTGGATCTCTATGGGGAGTTGCCGCCCATGGACGACCACGCGGCCCTGCGGCGCATCGCATGGCGGGATCTCCAGCTCAACGTTTCCGTGCTGCCGCCGGACCCGCTGCCGCCGCCGGGGCCGAAGCCCTTCTTCTCGGTGCTCGACAGCGCGCTCTCGCGGGAGATCGGCCGGCGGCTGACACTGCCGTTCTGGATCGACACCGTGGGGCGCTCCAACCTCATCGAGGTGCGGGTGAAGATGAAGGATGCGGTGCTGCGCATCTTTGCTTCGCGCAATACGGCCTATGCCTCCAATTCCCACATCTTCCTCTTGTGGATGGTGGGCACCTCGCTGGTTCTGCTCGCCGTCGCCATCCTGTTCCTGCGCAACCAGATCCGGCCCATCGAAAACCTGGCGGACGCGGCCGAGGCCTTCGGCAAGGGGCGCGATGTGGAGAATTTCCGCCCCCGCGGCGCGCGGGAGGTGCGGCGCGCCTCGGTGGCGTTCCTGGAGATGAAGCGGCGTATCGAGCGGCAGATTGAGCAGCGCACGGCCATGTTGGCCGGCGTCTCCCACGACATGCGCACCATCCTCACCCGCTTCAAGCTGGAATTGGCCTTCCTGCCGGACAATGCCGATACGGCCGCGCTGAAGAAGGATGTGGACGAGCTGCAGGGCATGCTGGAGGCTTACCTGGCCTTCGCCCGCGGGGATACGGGCGAGGCCTCCAGCCTCACCGACATGGGCGCCGTCATCGAGGAGCTGCGGCAGAATGCCGAGCGCGACGGCGCCACCGCCCGCGCCAGCTTCATGGGCCCGCCTCTGGTGGAGGTGAAGGGCGAGCAGCTCAAGCGCTGCATCGGCAATCTCGTGAACAATGCCGTGCGCCACGCCGATACGGTGGAGATTTCCGGCGCCCGCGACGCCCGTTGGCTCATCGTGAACGTGGACGATGACGGCCCCGGCATTCCGGAGGAAAAGCGCGAGGACGTGTTCCGTCCCTTCCTGCGGCTCGATGATGCGCGCAACCAGGACGAGGGCGGCTCCGGCCTCGGTCTTGCCATCGCCCGTGACGTGGCGCGCGTCCATGGCGGCGACATCACCCTGGCCGACAGCCCGCTTGGGGGCCTGCGCGCCACGGTGCGGATCCCGGTTTGAGGCGAGGCGGCCAAAGGGTGGCCAGGGTCCGCCAAAAAGGGGCTAATGCGTCGCCGCGCCGCTTTGCGCCGCCCATTCGGGATGTTGCGTAGCGGCAGGTTGGGGCTCGCGCGGCGCGCGCATTTTGTCGCGGGCGCCGCGGGACGCCACAAAAGCACGCTTGCGCGACTTTCGGAGGGGGTGAAGGCCACCCGGAGCCTAGACGCGGGCGGCAAAAGCGCTAAGTTCTCGCCCGCCCGCGGATCAGCGCGCCGCGGGCGACGAATCCGCCGTGTCGAGCCCAGCCGAGCTTCCCACCCGGTTTTCCGCCATTCGCTCATTCATCGCTGAAGGACGCTGAGATCGTGAACGACAGCCATACCCATTCGCCGCACCTGTCGCTGTCCAAGGACAAGATCAAGGTGCTGCTGCTCGAAGGCGTGAACGACAGCGCTGTGGAGATGATGACCGCCGCCGGCTACACCAACCTGACCCGCCTCACCAAGGCGCTGGAGGGCGACGCGCTGCTGGAGGCGGTGAAGGGCGTGCACCTGCTGGGCATCCGCTCGCGCACCCACATCACCCAGAAGGTGCTGGATGCCGCGGATCGCCTGATCGCGGTGGGCTGCTTCAGCGTCGGTACCAACCAGGTGGATCTCGACGCCTGCCGCATGCAGGGTGTGCCGGTGTTCAACGCGCCCTTCTCCAATACCCGTTCGGTGGCGGAGCTGGTGATCGGCGAAATCGTCATGCTGCTGCGCCGCATTCCCTCGCGCTCGGCGGCCGCCCACCAGGGCGATTGGGACAAGTCGGCCACCAACAGCTACGAGGTGCGCGGCAAGACCCTCGGCATCATCGGCTATGGCAATATCGGCTCGCAGCTGTCCAACTTGGCCGAGGCCATGGGCATGCGGGTCATCTTCTACGACATCATGGACAAGCTGCGCCTGGGCAACACCGAGCCCACCGCCACCTTGGCGGAGCTTTTGGGCCAGAGCGATGTGGTGAGCCTGCACGTGCCCGAGACGCCGGCCACTCACAACATGATCGGCCGCGCCGAGTTCGCGATGATGAAGCAGGGCTCCTACTTCATCAACAACAGCCGTGGTACCGTGGTGGACCTCGACGCCCTCGCCGAGGCGCTGCGCGAAGGCCGCCTGCTGGGCGCCGCCGTGGACGTGTTCCCGGTGGAACCGCGGGCCAATGGAGAGCGCTTCAACTCGCCGCTCCAGGGGCTCGACAACGTCATCCTCACCCCGCATATCGGCGGTTCCACCCTGGAGGCACAGGAGCGCATCGGCTCCGAGGTGGCGCGCAAGCTGCTGGACTACAGCGACACCGGCTCTACCGTCGGCGCGGTGAACTTCCCGCAGGTGCAGCTGCCGGCGCGCCCCCTGGGCACCCGCTTCATCCAGGTGCAGCGCAACCTGCCGGGCATGCTCGGCCGGCTGAACGAGGTGCTGGCCAAGCACGCGGTGAACATCGCCGCCCAGTATTACGAGACCTATGCCGACGTCGGCTATGTGGTGCTCGACGCCGATGCCTCGGCGGCCGATAGCCAGCGCGTGCTGGAAGACATCCGCGCCCTGGAAGGCACCATCCGCGCCCGCCTGCTCTACGAATACAAGGTCTGATGCCAAGGCGCCGCGCGGCGCTGAAGTGGTTTTGGACGGCCGGGCAGCGGAAGCGGTGCCCGGCCGTTTTCGTTTGCGCCCTCGTCGCGCGGCGTCCCGTGAAGCGGGGGAGGGGGCGGCGAAGCGCTGGCTTTGCGCGCGCGAGGCGCTGGCTTGGCGCCGAACCTGCATGGGGGCACCGGCGATCCTGCCGCCGCGGCCCCTTTGCGACAAAGCGAGGGCGCGCGGCTCCGATTCATGTACGGAAGCGTGCGCCATGGCGGACAACGAGCAATGGGTCATCTGGAACGGCTCGCTGGGCATCCTCGACATGGTGGCCATCGGCCGCGTCGAAGCGGGGAAAACCGGCCGCTCGGCCTTTCTGGCGGAGCCGTATCACATGGTGGGCCCGTTCAGCTTCGATGAGCTGGAAGGGCAGGGGCGCATCTCCTTCGGCGCCTGCTTGGTGATGTCACGCGCGCGCTGGCAGATCGACCAGGTGGAACTGCGCCTGGAAGCGCAGCAGGCGCGCCGGGCCTTCCTGTTCCGCGCCGAACCGGGGGACGATGGCCGCACCCATCGCGAGGCCCTCGATTTGCCCCTGGAAGGGGAGCTGGAGGTTGCCCAGATCAACGCGGCCTTTCGACGCCGCGCCAAGCAGGCCCACCCCGATGCCGGCGGTAGCGACGAGCATTATCGCCGCATCGCCGAGGCGCGTGACGCCCTGCTGGCCCGCTTCGCCGCCGCCTGAGGGGGCGGACGGAGGCGGACGGAGGCGGCCGGCGCCCGCGTCCTCTATTCCTCCGAGAGACCGTCATGCCAAGCACCAGCGCCGTGCACCAGCGTTGCACACGAGCGCTGCTTGGCCACGAGCATCGGCACCGGGAATGGTCTTCAAGCATCGTTGACAAGCACCAGCGCCGCATCGCCGCCCGCGCGCGATGCCCTGCTGGCCCGCTTCGCCGCCGCCGGACTGGGGGGAGGCGTGGACGGGGGGCGGCATGCCCGCGTCCTGCGTTCCTCCCAAGGGGCCGTCATGCCGAAGGCCTGCGTGGCACGCGCGCGGCCGCCGGGCAGCGATCAGCGGCCCCGGGGCATGGTCCTCACGGATCGTTGCGCCAGTTGAGGCGACCGAAGAGGGTGGCGCGCAGGAACTGGGTCACCGAGCCTTCCATCAGCAAGGCGATACCCAGCCGCGCCCCGGCGGCCATGCCCACCATGGCCAGCGGCCAGGAGAGGGCCAGGAGCGAGCCGGCAGTGAGACCCTGGCCGATGGTGCAGCCGCCGCAGAGGATGCCGCCCGAACCCATCAGCACCGCGCCCAGCAGGTGGCGCTTCATCTCACGGGGGTCATCGAAGGCTTCCCAGCGGAACAGATCGGCGCGCCGGGCCGCCACATAGGCGCCGAGTGCAACGCCGAACACGCTGCCGGCCCCGAATTCCGCAAGCCCGTCACGGTCGAGCAGCAGGCCGAACAGCGCACGCGCAACGGGCGAGACGAAAGTGAGGCTTTGGGGCGCGGTGGGCCGCGCGAACTCGTCCACCAGCAGCGTGGTCGCGAGCCAGCCGGCCACCACGCCGAGGCCGAGCACGACCCCCGCCGTCATCAGGCGCGGCGCGCGCCACAGCCTGCGATCCAGGGCGGCAATCCCCACCAGGGCGATGCTGGCAAGGCCCGCGAGCCAGGGCCGCAGGTCGTGCCCCGCCGCGCGGCCGAGCAGGGACGGCAGGTCGGAAGCCGTGCCCGCGGGCACCGCGATGGCGATGCGCTCCAGCCCATCCACGCGGAAGCCGGCGAAGACGCCGCGCAGGGTGGCATAGGCCACCGCGCCGAAGACCAGCAGCACGACGAGGCTGCGCAGATCACCCGATCCGAGCCGGACCAGGGAGCCGAAGGCGCAGGTGCCCACCAGCGCCATGCCGAGCCCGAACAGCAGGCCACCCAGCAGAATGCCGAACCAGGGCAGCAGCGCCGGCACATAATGGGTGCGTTCGGGTGCGAGCAGGCCGGTGAGCGTGAGCAGCTGGGTGCCGCCGATGGCGAGGCCCAAGGCCAGGCCGAAGACCTTCATGCGCCGCCAGTCATGGCCCACCATGGCGTCCTCAAGGGCGCCGAAGGTGCACAGGCGTGCGCGAAAGACGCAGAAACCCGCAATTCCCCCGACCAGGAGGCCTGCGAGAGCGGCCCACCAGGGGCTTGAAATCTCCATGGCGCCGCCTCCTCCCATAGATGCCGGCGGGGACTTGTCTTGCGCTTTCCGGGATGTTCCCGGGCGTCTTTTCAGCGTCCCTTCGCCGGCACGGCGCGATTTTCTTGCTATTCTTCTCTACAGCGCGCGCTTGTGCAATAGATGTCGTAAATGACGGCGATGACGCGCCGCACATCATCGTTGGCGAGGCTGTAATAGATGGCCTTGCCTTCGCGCCGCGTGGTGACGAGACCGTCCAGGCGCAGCCGCGCCAGTTGCTGGGAAACGGTGGGCTGGCGCAGGGACAGGATGTTTTCAAGCTCCGTCACGGACAGTTCGCGCTCGGCCAGCAGGCACAGCAGCAGCAGGCGATTCTCGTGGGAGAGGGCCTTGAGGAAGTCGCTTGCCGCGCGGGCATTGCGCATCAACTGGTCCAGCTCCGGCGAAATCTCCGGGCCCTCGCGCAGTTCGTCCTCGATCCGCCTGGACACGATCGGCGACATGGTCTTGAACCCCTTGATCCATCAATGGCGGGCCACGCCCGGGACGCTTTCAAGCAAGATGGGTGCCGCCCCACCCGCCTGAGCGGCCCTAAGGTTGGCCGGCGTTCAGGCGTGCCGTCAGCGCCGCCATCAGGCCCCAGAAAGCTTCATCGGAAGCATAACCCGTAATGCGCCCCACTTCGCGCCCCTCGTCCACCAGAACGAAGGTGGGCGTGAACCGCACCGGCGCGGCCAGCGCCACTTCCGGCGGAACGCCCTGGGAAAGATCGATGCGCCGCAGCGGCGCGCGACGGCCCTCCTCGGTCTTGGCATAGACCGGCGCCACGTCCTGTTCGAACTTTTGGCAATAGGAGCAGCCCCTGCGCTCGAACATGACGAGCTCGCTCGCCCGGGCCGGCGAGGCGCTGGCCAGGCTCCACATAGCGAGGGCGAAAGCCGAAAGAGCGGGAGGTGGGATGCGCGTCATTCCTGGGCTCGGACTGCGGTGGGGAGGCGAGTGGGTGTGAACGGGCAATGTGCGATTTCTCTTCTCATATAATCGCATTCGCATATATCTTCAGCAAGACAAGAAGCCGCGGCGGGTCAACGCACGCGGCGCGGCCGCCAAAGCGCGGCCACAGGGCTCGTCACGCGCGGCACATCATGGGCTGTGCGGAGGGCCGGAGGAACGTTCGCGGGGAAGACCATGTCGCTGGAAATCAGCCTGCCCGGCGCCTTTGTGGCGGGGCTGTTGTCGTTCGCCTCTCCTTGCGTGCTGCCGCTGGTGCCCGCCTATCTGGGCTTCCTGACGGGCGCGGCGGCGCCGGCCGGCGGGGTGGGCGCGGCGGCCTCGCGCGGGCGCGTGCTGCGCGCGGCGGGCCTGTTTGTGCTGGGCTTCTCCATCGTGTTCGTACTGCTGGGCGCCACCGCATCCAGCCTCGGCCGCCTGCTGATGGACCATGTGGAGCTGCTCACGCTGGCGTCCGGCGTGCTGCTGGTGCTGTTCGGGCTGCACATGACGGGGCTTGTGCGCATTCCCTTCCTTTATCGTCAGGCGCGGATCGATGTGGGGGCGGCGCCGGTGGGCGTGCTGACGCCGCTGGTGGTGGGGCTGGCCTTCGGCTTCGGCTGGTCGCCCTGCGTGGGGCCGGTGTTGGCCGCCATCCTGATGGTGGCGGGGGCGGAAGCCTCCGTGGGCAAGGGCATGCTGCTGCTGGCGGTGTATGCGGCGGGCATCGGCCTTCCCTTCCTTGTGGCCGCTGCCTTTACCGGCCCGTTCCTGTCATGGGCACGGGCGGCAGGCCGGGGCCTGGGGCTGGTGGAGAAGGTGGCCGGGGGGCTGCTCATCCTCACCGGCATCGCCTTCATGACCGGCTTCATGCCCGAGGTGGCCCAATGGCTGCTGGAGCATGCCCCCGGCCTGGGCACCATCGGCTGATGCGGCCCCGACCAGGAAGCCTAGCGGAGAAAGATCATGGCCTCTGACAAGCTCATTTCCCGCCGGGCCGTGCTGCAGGCCGCCGGCCTCGCCTTGCTCCCGATTCCGGCCGTCGCGGACGCCCGCCTGGGAGACGACGGGCTCTACACCCAGGACTGGTATGTGGAGAGCTTCCTGGACCTGAAGGAGGATCTTGCGGCGGCAACCTCCACCGGCCGGCATTTCGCGCTGCAATGGAGCCAGCGCGGCTGCATCTATTGCAAGACGCTGCACACCGTCTATTTCGCCGACCCCGCCATTGCCGACCCCATCCGGGCTGCTTTTGACATCGTCCATCTGGACCTGTTTGGCGCGCGGGAGGTGACGTTCTTCGATGGCAACCGCCTGACGGAAAAGGCGCTGGGCCAACAGCAGCGCATCCGCGTCACCCCCACTTTCCAGTTCTTCGCCCTGGAGCAGGGGCAGGCGAAGGAGGTGGCGCGCATGCCGGGCCTGCTCTCGCGCGCGGAATTCTCGGCCTTCTTCCGCTATGTGGCGCAGGGGGCGTATCGGGCCGGCTCGTTCGACGATTTCCTGGCGCGCGGGGAGGACCGGCGCGGCTGAGGCGCAAAGAAAAGGCCCCGCACGGTGGCGGGGCTTGAGGGGGAACCTCGCTCAGAGGAAAACGAGGCTCTACTTCGCCGGCTTGTTCACCGGCGAATCCGGATCGAACAGATAGGCCACCACGTCCTTGATCTGCTGCTCGCTGAGCACGCCGTTATGTCCGAAGCGCGGCATGGACGAGCAGGCGAAGACAGCCTGCGGGTTGTAGACCTTGGCAAAGGCGGCCTTGGCGTCCTCCGGCGCATATTTCCGATCGGCGCCATAATGGGCGAGGCTGGGGCCGAGCGTGCCATAGCTCACCTCGCGCGGGTCCATCTGATGGCAGGCATAACAATTGCCGCCGCTCACGGTTCCCGGCGGATCGGAGAATTGCCCGCCGCGTCCGTTCTGGGCCACCTTCTCGCCCGCCTTCCAGTCGCCCAGCACGCTGCCTTGCGGATATTTCACCGTCTTGGCCTCGCGCGCCATGATGGCTTCGCCCTGCTGCTGGGAAGGCTGGTTGCGGGTTTGCGAGCAGACCAGCATGGTTTCGTCGGGCACAAGGCGCGCGGCCCAGCCGTCCGGCAGCTTGGTGAAGCTCGCCTTCACGGCGGCCTCCACCACGGCCGGCGGGGCGGGGGGAATCTGCTGGGCCCATGCCGCGCCGGGCGCGAGAAGAGCGGCGGCGATCAACAGCGTCTTCATGGCTCTTCTCCTCTCAGCGCTTGATGGAGGGCACGTTGATCTCACCGCCCGCCGCCTGGGTGTTCAGGAACACGGTGAGGGCGGTGATGACCTCCGAGCCATAATCGGGGGGAGGCATCCGCATCTGCCGATAGCAGTCCCACAAGCGGTGCTGCATGGTGCGCAGCGCGCTTTGCGAGACACGGTAAGTGGGCCAGGAGCCCATGGTGTCCTGCGCATCCTTCCCGGGCTTGTCGAGTTGCGGCAGAGCCTGCAGGCGGATGCGCTTGCCTGCGTCCGCATGGCAGGTGGAGCAGGAGAAGTCGTTGATGGACGAGCGGCGGAAGAACAGCGCCTCGCCTAGGGCATAAGCCTCCTTTTCCTTGGGATGATCGAGCGGTGTCGCGATCTTCATGCCATTGGACTTGTTGGCGATGTAGGCGACGAGATCCTCCATGTCAGAGCCCCGTCCGGGCCCGGAAAAGGGCTTGGAGACCAGGGGCTTGGTGTCGAAGGCCTGGATCTTCTCCATGCACCACAACAGGCGCTGCTCCAGGTCCATCACCTGGTTGGCGTCGGCGAAATAGCGCGGGAGGGCGGCATAGGCGCCCTCCAGCTTGCCGGGGCCCTGGCCGAGGTCGCACGTTTCCAGAGAAACGTTGTTCTTGCCCCTCTTTTCGGCCCACAAGGCCTCGCCCCGGTCCACCGCAAGGTAGCCGGGATTGGCCATGGGGTCGTTGATCATGGCGCGATACCGCTCGATCTCCTTCTCGCTGGCATCGTCCTGGGCGCGCGCCGGGACGAAGGGGATGAGGGCGAGCGCGAGTGCGCACACGGTTGTGAAAAACCGGATTTTGGGTCGCATATATCCTCCCGAAATCTGGCGGGACGCCCGCGGGCCCTCTGCTGAAGCCCTTATGAAGGCGCCCTTCCGATCCGCCCGATCGGCCTTCATAGAAAGCTTCAATCGGCGGATAGGAGCTACTTTACATTCAAAAAAATCGATATCACAATATGTGAAATTGATCGGCGACGACGAAATTCGCGTCGGACGAATCAAAAATCAAAACAATAGCTTATGGCCCATTCTCGGGGCTGTTGGGGAGGAAACGGATGACCTTTCACCAAGACGCCACCCGTGCGCCCAGTCGCCGCCGGGCGCTTCAATTGGTCGGGGCAGCGGCGCTTGCCGCCGTGCTGGCCCCGCGCATGAGCCTGGCCACCGAGGCCCAGGTGGCGGACGAGATGAAGAAGCTGTTCGGCGGTAAGAGCATGGGTGAAGGCAAGATCAAGCTTGATCTGCCGGAGATCGCCGAAAATGGTCTGGTGGTTCCCATCAATATCGATGTGGAAAGTCCTATGACCGATTCTGATTTCGTCAAGTCGGTCCACGTCTTCGCGGACGGCAACCCGTTGCCTCAGGTGGTCACCTACCAGTTCACGCCGCAGAGCGGGAAGGCGGCCGCCTCCACCCGCATGCGCCTCGCCCAGACGCAGAACGTGATCGCGGTGGCGGAGATGTCCAACGGGGCCCTTTATTCGGCCAAGGCGCAGGTGAAGGTCACCATTGGCGGCTGCGGCGGCTGACCGCCGGCCCGCCTCGAAAAAGCGCGCGTGAGACCCATCACCGCGAAACAAAAATCTGGAGGAAACCCACCATGGCCATCAAGTCCACGCCCCGCGTGCGTGTGCCCGCCCAGGCGAAGGCCGGCGAGATCATCGAGATCAAGACGCTGATTTCCCACGACATGGAGAGCGGTCAGCGCAAGGATTCGTCGGGCAAGACCGTGCCGCGCGACATCATCCACACCTTCCAGGCTGCGTTCAACGGCAAGCCTTTCTTCACGGCGGAATGGTTTCCCTCCATTTCCGCGAATCCGTACCAGTCCTTTTTCTACAAGGCGAAGGAAAGCGGAGAGCTGACCTTCACCTGGACGGACGATCACGGCGCCGAGCAGAAGGCTACGGCCAAGCTCACCGTTGCCTGACCTTGGCCGGGGAGCATCCCCGGCCGTCCGCATCATCGGGGCTGAGCCGCGCCGGATCGCATGATTGATCCGGTGAGCGGCGGGTCCATGTCCTCGCCCGGCCGCAAGTGGAGTGAACGCGGCGGCCCTCAACGCGGGAAGCGCGATGCCATGATCTCGAGACGCGATTTTCTTGCCGCCGGAACGGCGCTCGCCGCCCTCATCGCCGCCGGCGGGCCGGGGCTGGCCCAGGCCGTGGAGAAGGGCACCCTGAGCGAGGCGGACCTGCTGCGCTTTGGCAAGCCCGGCACCTTCACCATCCTCCATCTCACCGACATCCACGCCCAATTGGTGCCGCTCTATTTCCGTGAGCCGTCCACCAATATCGGCGTCGGTGAGGCGCGCGGGCAGCCGCCGCACCTCACCGACGAGGCCTTCCTCGATTACTTCAAGTTGAAGCCGGAGACGCGCGACGCCTATGCGCTCACCTCCCTCGATTTCACGGCCCTGGCCCGCGCCTATGGCCGCATGGGCGGGGCCGACCGCATGGCGCGCCTCATCAAGGCCATCCGCGACGAGCGGGGCGCCGACAAGGTGCTGGTGCTGGATGGGGGCGACGGCCTGCAGGGCTCCTGGTCTTCGCTCCAAACCAAGGGCGAGGACATGGTGAAGGTGTTCTCCGCTCTGGGCCTCGACGCCATGGTGGGCCACTGGGAGTTCACCTATGGCGCCGACCGGGTGATGGAGATCAAGGAGAAGGCGCCCTTCGCCTTCCTGGCCCAGAACATCCGCTCGCTGGAATGGCAGGAGCCGGTGTTCGATGCGGCGAAGACCTTCGAGAAGGGCGGGGCCAAGGTGGCGGTGATCGGCCAGGCCTTCCCGCGCACGCCCATTTCCAACCCGCGCTGGATGATCCCGGATTGGGAATTCGGCATTCGCGAGGAGGATATGCAGAAGCAGGTGGACGCCGCCCGCGCCGATGGCGCCGACGCGGTGGTGGTGCTCTCCCACAACGGCTTCGATGTGGACCGCAAGATGGCCTCGCGGGTGAAGGGCATCGACGTCATCCTCACCGCCCACACCCATGATGCCATGCCGGCGGTGGTGGAAGTGGGCCAGACTTTGCTGGTGGCCACCGGCTCCCACGGCAAGTTTATCTCGCGCCTCGACCTCGATGTGAAGGACAAGAAGGTCACCGGCTACAGGTTCCAGCTCATCCCGGTGTTTTCCGATGCCATCACCCCCGATCCGGAGATGGAAAAGCTGGTGAGGGAGCTGCGCGCGCCCTTTGCGGCGGAACTTGCCCGCGAGGTGGGGCGCACCGACAGCCTGCTTTACCGGCGCGGCAACTTCAACGGCACCTTCGACGACATGATCTGCGACGCGCTCCTGAAGGAGCGGGATGCGGAAATCGCCCTGTCTCCGGGCTTCCGCTGGGGCGGAACCCTGCTGCCGGGCGACCCCATCACCTTCGAGGCCATCGCCAACGCCACCGCCATCACCTATCCCGCCTGCTATCGCAATACCATGACCGGCAAGCAGTTGAAGGATGTCCTGGAAGACGTGGCCGACAACATCTTCCACCCGGACCCGTATTTCCAGGGTGGCGGCGACATGGTGCGGGTGGGGGGCGTGGGCTATTCCATCGACGTGTCGAAGGGGGTGGGCGAGCGCATTTCCGACCTCACCTTCCTGAAGACCGGCAAGCCGCTGGAGGCGGACAAGGCCTATACGGTCGCCGGCTGGGCCTCGGTCGCCCAGAATGTGGAAGGCCCGCCCATCTGGGAGGTGGTGGAGCGCTATGTGGCGTCCGCCGGCCCCGTGACCATCGCCCCCAACAGCTCGGTGAAAGTCATCGGCGCGTGATCCCCGCGCGCCGCTGCGGTGGCGCGCCAAAAATATTCAAACCTGCGAATGTTAGAATATTAGGGAGGACGTCATGTCCCAACATAGCGGGCCCGGCCAGCAGGGCCCCGAAAAAATGCCTTCCGGAACGCGCGCCGCCAGCCTCTCCCGGCGCGGCTTCCTTTCCGCTTTGGGGATGGGGGCGGGTGCTGCGGCGGGGGGCTCGGCCTTGGCCGGGCGGGCTCTCGCGGCAGGGCCGGATCCCAACATCGTGCCGGTGCCCGAATGGTCGAAGATGCTGGGTGCGGGGGTGAATGTGAACCCCTATGGCAAGCCTTCCATGTTCGAGAAGGATGTGGTGCGGCGCGAGGTGGAGTGGCTGACGGCCAGCCGCGAAAGCTCGGTGAGCTTCACGCCGCTTTATGCCCTCGACGGCGTCATCACCCCCAACGGCCTGTGCTTCGTGCGCCATCATGGTGGCGAGGCGGAGATTGATCCGGACAAGTACCGGCTGATGATCCACGGTCTGGTGGACAAGCCTTTGGTGTTCACGCTGGAGGACATCAAGCGCATGCCGGGCCGGGTGAACCGGGCCTATTTCCTGGAATGCGCGGCCAATTCCGGCATGGAGTGGCGCGGCGCGCAGCTCAATGGCTGCCAGTTCACCCATGGCATGATCCACAATGTCTTCTACACCGGCATTCCCCTGAAAACCCTGCTGGACATGGCGGGGGTGCAGGCCAAGGGCAAATGGGTGCTGGCGGAAGGCGCCGACGCGGCGGTGATGACCCGCTCCATCCCCTTGGAAAAGGCCATGAAGGACTGCCTGGTGGCCTTCGCCATGAATGGCGAGGCGCTGCGGCCCGAGCAGGGCTATCCGGTGCGCCTCGTGGTGCCGGGCTGGGAAGGCAATATGTGGGTGAAGTGGCTGCGCCGTCTCAAGGTGGGCGACGAGCCGTGGCAGCAGCGCGAGGAAACCTCCAAATATACGGACCTCCTGGCCGATGGCCGCTCGCGCCGTTTTACCTTCGTGATGGATGCGAAATCGGTGGTGACGAGCCCGAGCCCCCAGGCCCCTCTGAAGCACAAGGGACCGAACGTGATTTCGGGCATCGCCTGGTCCGGGCGTGGCACCATCAAGCGGGTGGATGTCTCCCTCGACGGCGGGCGCAACTGGACCACCGCGCGTATCGAGGGTCCGGCCATGCCGATGGCCATGACGCGTTTCTACCTGGACTTCGACTGGGCGGGCGACGAGCTCATGGTGCAGTCCCGCGCCATGGACGACACCGGCTATGTGCAGCCCACCAAGAACGAGCTTCGGGCCGTGCGCGGCACCAATTCCATCTACCACAATAACGGCATCCAGACCTGGCTGGTGCGCTCCAACGGGGAGACGGAAAATGTGGAAGTCGGCTGAGGCGTTGCTCGCGGCCGGCATGGCCACGCTCATCGGCGTGACGGCTTTGCCAGCCTGGGCGCAATCCGCCGCGCCCCATCAAAAGGCGTCCGCCTCGGCGCCCGCCCTCGGCCGCCCCGCGCTGCCGGAGGAGATCGCCGCCTGGAACATCGATGTGCGGCCCGATGGCGAGGGGCTGCCTGAAGGCCACGGATCGGTGAAGCAGGGCGAGGCAGTGTTCCTGCAGAACTGCGCCACCTGCCATGGCGAGTTCGGCGAGGGCGCGGGGCGCTGGCCGGTGCTGGCGGGCGGACAGGGCACGCTGAAATCGGACCGGCCGGAAAAGACCATCGGCTCGTTCTGGCCTTATGCCTCCACCGCCTTCGACTATGTGCGCCGGGCCATGCCCTTCGGCAACAACCAGTCTTTGTCCGCTGACGAGACCTATGCCATCGTCGCCTATCTTCTCAACCTGAACGATCTGGTGCCGGAAGACTTCGTGCTCTCGAAGGAAAACTTCCCCAAGGTGCAGCTGCCCAATCAGCCGAATTTCTATGAAGATGACCGCGAGACGACCGAAAAAGCCTTCTGGAAAAGCAATCCCTGCATGAAGGACTGTTCCGGCCCTGTTCATGTGACCGCCCGGGCCCAGATCCTCAATGTGACCCCTGACGAGGACGCGCCCAAGGGAAATCTGGAATAGGGGAACCTGGAATGATCCGGGGCGCGGGAGCGCAATGAGGAGTACAATCAACAAAAAGGCTGCCGCTTAGCGATGCCAGCCAGGGAGGACCGACAAGATGCGCAAGATCACACTTCTCGCTGGCCTTCTGGCCGGCCTGCTGCCTATGACCGCGGCCGCCCGCGCGGAAGGACCTGCCGCGGACGCGACCACGGCCGCTGAGGCCATCACCGGGGATCCGGCCAAGGGCGAGGTCGTCTTCAAGAAGTGCATGGCCTGCCACGCCATCGGCCCCGGCGCCAAGACCAAGGTGGGCCCGCCGCTGAACGGCATCGTGGGCGCCCACTGGGCGCATTTCGAGGGCTATCCCTATTCCGCCGACATCAAGGACGGCGCCGCCGCCGGCAAGATGTGGGACCTCGCGACGCTCGACAATTATCTCACCAATCCTAAGGTGTTGGCTCCGAAGGGCAAGATGGCCTTTGCGGGCGTGAAGAACGACACCGAGCGCGCGAACCTCATCGCCTTCCTGGCGCAGTTCGACGCTGAGGGACAGAAGAAATAGGTGCTGGCCCGGTGGCGCCGTGACGAACACGTTCAAACCACAGGCGCATCAAGGCGCCGGAGCAGGGAGGAGAGGATGCCGCATCTTGATCGCAGGGCGTTCCTCGGCACCATGGCGCTCGCCGGAGCCCTTCCGGTGGCAGCGGAGGCCGCGCAGAGCATGCTTCAGATGAAGGACATCAACAAGGAGGCGGATGTCGCCTGCCTGTATCACTGCGATTATGGCGACCATGCCCGCTTCGCCCAGACCCTGAACAATATCTCGAACCATTATGCGGCCTATGGGGCGGACCCGTTCGCCATCCAGATCGCCCTGGTGGCCCATGCGGGCGGCGTGAAATTCTTCCTCGACAATCTCGAAGACACGCAGTGGGCCAAGGAAAACCTTGATCCTCAACTGGCGGAGAAGGTGCAATCCCTCTCCAAGAACGGCCTGAAAATCTATCTGTGCGCCTTCACCTTCGAGCGGAACGGGATCGATCGGGCCAAGGCTCGCAACGAGCCCTACATCGCCTTCGTTCCGTCCGGCGTGGCCACGGTGGGCGCCTTGCAGAGCAAGGGCTTCGCCTATCTCAAGGTGGGCTGAGGCCATGACGCCCGCGCCCCGCTCCCTCACACGCCGCTCTCACACTCGCCGCTCTTTCTTGGGCGGCTCGCTGATGGCTGCCGCTGCCGCGCTCGTTCCCGCGCCGGCGGTGCTCGGGCAAGGGCGGCCGCGCGTGGTGGTGATCGGTGGCGGGGCGGGAGGCGCCTCCCTGGCGCGCTATCTGGCGCAGACGGAGGGCCTGTCGGTCACCCTGGTGGAGCCGAAAGCGCGCTATGTCACCTGCTTCCGCTCGAACCATTATCTGGGTGGCCTCGTGCCGTTCGAGAGCCTCGTGCACGCCTATGACGGGCTGGCGCGGGCCGGCGTCACTGTCATTCCCCAGGCGGCGCGCGCCATCGATCGGGATCGCGGCGAGGTGCACCTCGCGGATGGTTCGCGCCTCGGCTATGAGCGGCTGGTCGTCTCCCCCGGCATCGCGCTGAGATATGATTCCGTGCCCGGCTGGAGCCGGGAGGCGGAAGAGCAGATGCCCCACGCCTGGATGGCCGGGCCGCAGACCACCTTGCTGCGGCAGAAGCTGGATGCGGTGCCCGATGGCGGCGTCATCGTCATCATTGCTCCGCCCAATCCCTATCGCTGCCCGCCGGCGCCCTATGAGCGCGCCTCCATGATGGCGCACCGGCTGAAGAGCACGGGGCGCGGGCGCACCAAGATCTTCATCATCGATCCGAAGGAGAAGTTCTCCAAGCAGGGGCTGTTCCAGGAAGGGTGGGAGGCCCGCTATCCCGGCATGATCGAATGGATGGCGCCGGACATCAGCGACGGGCTGAAATCCGTCGATCCGAAGACGGGGACCGTGGTCACGGGCTTCGAGACCTATGCCAACGCGGCCTTGGTCAACGTCATTCCCGCGCAGATGGCGGGCGCCACCGCGCGCGAGGCGGGGCTTGCGGATCCCTCCGGCTGGTGCCCGATCGAGCCGCAGACCATGGCCTCGAGCATGGATCCGCGCATTTTCGTCCTGGGCGACGCGGCCATTGCCGGGGACATGCCCAAATCCGCCTTCGCCGCCAACAGCCAGGCCCAGGTCGCGGCCGCCGCCATCCGCGCGGCGCTCCTGGGGGCGCCGGCCGCCGAGGCGCGCTATGCCAATATCTGCTGGAGCCTCATCGACACAGATGACGCAGTGAAGGTGGGCGGCACCTATGCGCCGGCCGACGGGCGCATCCGCGAGGAGGATCATTTCATCTCGCAGACCGGCGAGCCGAGTGATGTGCGGGCGCAGGCGGCGGTGGAGGCCGATCGCTGGTATGCGGGCCTCACCGCCGAGATTTTTGGCTAGGACGGCGTCGCCCGAAGGCATCGTGGCAATCGGGGCGGATGAAGCGCGGGGCGGTGCACGGTTGCGTTGCGTCGCATGGCTGTAAAGATACCGCCTTAAGGAAGCTGGCTCCCGCGCGTTCAAGCCTGTGCAGAAGCTTCCATGCCCCAGATCATCAAACCGCGCACGCTCGGGCTGCTCCACAAGGTGGAGCGTCGGCGGGACGGTGGGCGCTTCATCGTCTCCGTGCTGGCGGCCTTCGACCTGGCGGATGCCACGCGCCTGGATAGTGAGCAGAATCTCTGGCCGATGGCGGCCCAGGCCCTGCCTCCGGGTGGCGCGCTCGACATGGGCATGCCCAAGCCGCGCGCGGAAGTGCTCATCGGCGGCCGGGTCCATGCGCCCGAGGCCGGGGCGCTGCTGCTGGAAGCGCAGATCGGCGGCCTGCACAAGCGCCTCGCCGTCTTCGGCGATCGCTGGTGGACCACGGATCAAAGCGGGCGTTACGCGCCCTCCGCGCCGCGCCCCATCGCGGATCTCCTGCTGTCCCGCGCACGCGCGTTCGGCGGGCCAGGGCATGGGAGCAATGGCGAGGGGCTCGGCTTCAACGCGGTGGATCGCGTGGGTGGGGGCGAGGCGGTCGCGCTGCCCAATGTCGAGGACCCAGGCAGTCTCATCCAGTCCATCCTCGATCAGCCGCCGCCAGCCGTCTTCGGGCCGGTGGACCTGCTGGACCCGGCGCGGCAGGAGCTGGCGGGCACCTATGACGCGGCCTGGATGCGGGATGTCGCCCCGGGCCTGCCGGACGATATCCATCCCGATTTCTTCATGACCGCCCCGCGCAGCCAGTGGCTTTCCGCCTATCTGCGCGGTGACGAGCCCTACCGGCTCCACAATTTCTCCGCCCAGGCGCCGCTCATGGAGGGCCGGCTGCCCGGCATCGTGCCGCGCGTGTTCGTCGGGCGCGGGGAAGTCTGGAGCGAGGTGGCGCTGGCGCTGGACACGGTATGGTTCCTGGCCGGCGCGCGGCGCGGTGTTCTCGTGTGGCATGGCGTTGTGCCGGTGGCCGATTTCGAGGGCAAGGACGTGAGCGACGTGATGGCGGCCTATGAGCACCTGGGTGCGCCGCCCCGCCCCGTGTCCCATTATGCCCAGGTGCGGCGGGTGCGGTGCGATCCCGCCACCATGGCGCGCTTCGCCTTCTCCGAATGGCAGCTCACGCCGCCCCGCGACCCGGCCGAGATCGAACGCCGCAAGGCGGCGCGCATGGCTCGCGCACGGCAGCAGGCGGCCCTTCGCGCGCAGGCCATGGACTTCATGGCCAATCGCACCATGGACGAGGCCGGCGTGCCCCCCATGCTCCGCCCGGCGCCGCTGCCCGAGCCAGAACCGCTGCCGCTGCCCACCCCGGAGGAGCTGGCCGAAGGCGACTTCGACCTGGGCGACATTCTCGATCTGCTGGACGAGCTGAAGCTGCGCGCCGAAGCCGATCTCAAGGCGCTGAAGGATCGTGGACAGCCGGTTCTCGACGCCATGCAGGCGCTTCAGCAGCCGGGCGCGGGTCCGGCCCAGGTAAACGCGCTGCTCGGCACGCTGGAGCCGCTGACCGGCCAGGACATCGCCGCGCAGATCGATAAGAGCCTCGCCGGAATTGGCGCGGCGCCGGCGGGAGGGGCAGGGAATCCGCAGGCTTTAAGCCTGCTCGACGACGTCTTGGGGCAAGCGGCCGCGGCGCAGGACTGGCGCGGCCTGTTCATCGATGGGTTGAAGAACGGGGGCGACGACGACACCCTCTTCGCCCAAGCCATGGCCCGCTTCCTCCAATTGCCGGAGGGGAGCCCGCTGGCCGATGCCAGGGCGCAGCTTCACGAAGCGGCCGCCCAAGAGCTACCCGCCCTGCCGGAGCTTCCCGCGGGGCTGCCCCCCAAGGTCGGCGCGCCCTCGGTGACGAGCCTTCTCGACGAGATGCTGTCCCATTCCGAGGTGTCGGCGGACATGGTGGAGGGCGCGCGGGGCGAACTCGCGCGGGCGGGACGGGAGATCGCGCCCCTCCTGCCCCGGCTGCCCGTGTCGGATCCGGCCGATGCGATCGATGCGCTGCTGTCCGGGCTGGCGTTCCCGGTCGGCGCCGACACGCCTGGGCCGCAGCGCGCGGTGGAAGCCAAGGACGCGGCCCTGGCCGATGCTTTGCAACGCCTCGACGAGGCGGAGGCGCGCCTTATCGAGGGTACCGCCGCCATGCGCCGGATGGCGGCCAAGGCGTCCTATCCCGAGCGCCCGCTCACCGCCCGCGCGGCCCGGCGCTTCGGGGATGCGGTGCTGGAGCAGGTGCGGGCGGGGCTGTCGCTGGCGGGGCGCGATCTGGCGGGGGTGGACCTGGCGGGGGCGGATCTGTCGGGTCTCGATCTCAGCGGCGCCTTTCTGGAGCGAGCCAATCTGCGCAATGCACGCCTGTGCGGCGCCAACCTCGCCAGCGCGGCGCTGACCGAGGCGCGGCTCGACCATGCGGATTTCAGCGGCGCCGACCTGACCGAGGCGAACCTCAGTGGGGTGAGCGGCCGCGCCATGCGGCTGGATGGGGCGCGGCTCTCAGGTGGGCTGGTCATGGAGGCGTGCCTCGCGGGCGCCAGTGTGCGGCGCGCGATGCTGGCCGGCCTGCGCTTCATCTCCAGCGACCTCGCGGGCGCGGACCTGACGGAGGCACGGATCGAGGATGGCCTGTTCCTGCGCGTGAGCGCGCCGGGCGCGCGCTTCGACCGGGCGCAGATGCGCCGCTGCCAGGTGCTCGAGACTGATTTTACGAGTGCGAGCCTCGACGGGGCCCTCATTGACCGCTGCTCCTTCATGAAGCTGACGGCGCCGAACCTGTCCGCGGTGCGCGCGGACCTGCGCGGCAGTGCCTTCATCGGCGAGGCGCGGCTTTCAGGGCTCGATTGCGCGGAAGGGCTCTGCAACGGCACTAGCTTCTTCGGCGCGGATCTGACGGGGGCCGTGTTCCGGCGCGCCACCTGCGAACGCGCGGTGTTCAACGCGGCGCGTCTCGCGGGGGCCGATTTCCGCCTCGCGGGCCTGCGCTCCGCGCTGTTCGACGGTGCCGACCTTGCCGATGCCGATTGCGCGGGGGCGCAGCTGATGGAGGCGCAGCTTCACCGTGCCAGCCTCACGCGGGCGAGCCTGCGCCGCGCCAATCTGTTCGGGGCCGATCTGACCGACACCGATCTCACCGCCGCCGACCTCACCGGCGCCAACCTGCTCAATTCCCCGCTGGCACTGGAGACGGTCCATGGCTGAGCGGGCGCAAGAGGGAGGGGTGGCATGAGCGAAGCCGCGCGCGATCCCGCCGCCATGGCCGCCGCTCGTGAGGAGCTTCTCACCTTCGTGCGCTTCAACCTGCTCCATGAAGGCGGGGATTTCTCCCTGACCGATTGGACGGAGAGCACGGAGCTGACCGCCGGTGTGCTCCACCAAACGGCGTTTCGCAGTGCCCGTTTCGATCGCGCACGGCTCGGTGCGGCGCGCTTCATGGCGTGCGATCTGGCGGGGGCGGTCTTCACCGGGGCGCAGCTCAAGGACACCGCCTTCACGCGCTGCGACCTCACCGGCGCAAGCTTCATCGGCGCTGCCCTGGAGAAGGTGAATTTCGTCGAGTGCACCATGGCGGGCGTGCGCTTCTCCCGCGCGGGGCTCAGTGATTGCGCGCTGCTGAAGTGCGATTTGGGCGACGCGGCCTTCGCCGGCGCGAAGCTTGATGGCATTTCGGCCCTGGAATGCGACATCGCACGCATTGACCTTTCGGGCGCCACCGCCACGCGCATGTTCATGAACCGGGCGGACCTGCGTGAAGCCCACCTCGATGGCTTGTCGTGTGACAGCGTGCTGCTGGTGGACGCGGACTTGTCCGGGCGCGACCTGCGCGCCGTGCGCCTCGCCCGCGCCAATCTCATGGGCGCGAACCTCAGCCAGACGATCCTCGCGGGCATGGATCTGACTGGCGGATTTTTCATGCAATGCGTGGCGCCGGGCGCCGACTTCTCCGGCGTCCACGCGGACAGCGCGCATTTCTCGAAGGCGGACCTGACGGGTGCTTGCTTTGCGGGGGCGCGGCTCGCCAATGCCAATTTCGAGGACGCGCGCCTGGGCGGCGCCGATTTCCGGGACGCGGACCTGAGCATGGCGGTGATGAACGCGGCGCAGGCGCCGGGCGCGCGCTTCATGGGCGCCGGAATGGCCTATACGCAGCTCGCGCGGGCGCGGCTCGATGGGGCGGACGCCTCGGGCGCGCGGTTCCTGAGAACGAATTTTCACCGCAGCTCCACCGATGGGCTGCTGACCCTGGGCGCTTCGGGCGGGGTTCTGGGAACGGAGCCAGCGCGGGCGGTGGCGGAACTCTATGCGCCGCAGAAGGTCCGCCCCTGGCAGGAGGAGGCCTAGATGTTCGTAACCTCGCAAGGGCCGCTGCCGGCCATGGACTTCGCCTTTCCCGACACCTGCCGCACGCCCGTCGGGCCGGCCATCGTGCCGCTGCCATATCCGAATATCGGCCTGTCCAACACGGCGGTGCCGACGCAGACGAAGGTGTGCCTGACCTGCATGCCGGCCCACAATCTGCTCACCCAGAAGCCGCTTTCCAATGGCGATACGGCGGGCGTGGGCCTGGGCATGGTGTCGAACCTGATGATGGGGCCGGTGTCGGCGGCCTCCGGATCCACCAATCTTTTCATTGGCGGCATGCCCGCCATCAAGATGAGCGGGCCCACGAAGCAGAATGGGGCCTGCCCCAATGCGGCCGGGCTCACGATCTCGCCGTCGCAGATGAAGGTGATGTCGCTGCGCTGAGGCGCGGCCGCCAGAGGGAGGCGAAGCCATGTCCAATTCCGCGCCGCCGATGGAGGCCTCGGCCCATAAGCCTTCGGGCCACAAGCCTCCAGGCCACGAGGCGCCCGCCCATGGAGGCGGAGGGTTGCCGTTCAAGCGCCTGCAGCTCCAGCTTTCCGTCCCGGATCTGGGTCTTGCCGACTATGAGTGCGAGACCTTCACGGCGGAGGAGGGCGTCTCGCGCCCGTTCCGTCTGGAGGCGGTGTTCATCGGCATGTCGGACCTCACCGGCTCCAGCGTGGTGAGCAAGCCGGCCTGGTTCCGGGTTAAGCATGATGCGCAGGAGCGGGTGTTCGGCGGGGTGGTGCTGGAATTCCGCCTGCTCAACAAGATCGACGTGAACAGCTATACCTATTCGGTGGTGATCGGCCCGCGGCTCACGCTGCTGGACCATTTCCGCCAGAGCGCGGTGTTCGCGCCCGATAGCGAGCTGGGGCTCAAGGACCTGCTCGACGGCGTTCTCTCCGGCTCGCTCTATGACGGCGCCACCGTGGCCGACCGTGGCGTGACGCTGGATTACGAGATCCGCGATTCCGTCGCCAATGATTACAAGCGCAAGAACATCAGCAAATTCAACGAGAGTGACTTCCAGTTTTTCTCGCGCGTCTGCGAGCATTATGGCGTCTTCTATTTCTTCGAGACGTTCACCTCCGCCGGCGCGGTGAAGGAGAAGCTGGTGCTGGCGGCCAACAATTCCGCCTTCCCCACCAGCACGGCGAGCCCGCTGCGCTTCAAGCCCGCGGCCACCACGGTGGCGGTGCGCGAGGCGGCCGTCACTTCGCTGGAATGGCTGGCGCGCCCGGCCGTGCGCCAGTTCAAGCTGCGCGATTTCAGCGAGCAGAAGCCGGATACGGACATGCTGGTGAGCGCCAGCCAGACCCAGTCCGACGGCGTCGGCGGCGTGGTGGAATATGGCGACCATTACCTGACCCGGGACGAGGGCGAGGCGCTGGCCAACATCCGCGCCGAGGAAGCCGCTTGGCCCACCAGCACCTTCGAGTGCCGGAGCACGGCCTGCCCCCTGGGCGCCGGGCAGGTGTTCACGCTGCAACAGCACGACATTGGCGGCTTCAACACGGAATATGTGGTGCTCGAGGTGCGCCACGAGGCCGGAAAGCGCGGGCCTTTGGGCTATGCCTTCGATGTCGCGCCAACGCCCTATCAAAATACGTTCACGGCCATCAAGAAAAGCCAGGTCTTCCGCCCGCGCAGGGTGACGCCGCGGCCGGTGATGGCCGGCGTGTTCAACGCCATGGTGGAAGCCGAGGACACCGGCACCAAGCGGGCGGCGCTGGACGATTACGGGCGCTATCGCCTGGGCCTGGGCTATAATGAGGCTTCGAGCCGCAACACGGCCGGCAAGGGTTCGGCGCCCATCCGCCAGGCACAGCCCTATGCCGGCTCCAGCGCGGACAGCGTGGTGAGCGGCCTGCACTTCCCGCTGGTGCGCAATACCGAGGTCCTCGTCGGCTATGTGAACGGCGATCCCGACCGGCCGGTGATCCTCGGCGCGGCGTTCAACGAGAGCAATGTGGATCCCGCGACCTCGCGGGACCAGACGGCGAACGTCATCCGCACCACCGGCGGCTTGCTGATGGAGATGGAGGACGGCGCCGACAGCTCCGCCGCGCGCTATCTGCGGCTCGACGTGCCCAAGGCGGTGACCGATGCGCCGCCGTCGAGCGCCAGCGGGGCGACAGCGTCCGGCACCTATCTGCGCCTCGGCGCCTATGCCGACGATGCCAGCGCCCAGTCGGGGTTGAAATACACCACATCCAGCGTGACGCAGACCGACCAGGGGAACAAGAACAAGGACGATCCCTACGGCGCCAAGGCCTCGTCCTCCAAGACGGCGAAGGAAAAGTCGAAGGTCAGTTCCAGCGAGCAGACGCCCTCCGGCAAGGGCGTTCTGCTGTATTCGGATGATGATCTCGATGTCAACGTGAAGGGCGCGGGGCTCATGAAGTATGGCGCCGGCCATACCACCAAGACCGCCAATGGTGATTCACGCCACACGGTGGACAATGGCCAGTATACGCTGAACACGAAGAATGGTGTGACCATCGAGGCGGGGACCTCCGCAAGCCCGGCCGACATTCTGATCCATGCCACCAACACGGTGACGACCAAGTCCGATGGCGACACCTATGACTGGATCTACGGAAACTCGACCAAGTACACGCAGGGCAATTCCTTCGCCATGTTCCTGGGCACAGAGGAATCGGTGAAGCTGGCCACGACCACGAACTTCCAGCTGGGACTGAAATTCGAGACCATTGTCGGCCTGAAGATGGATCTCATCACCGGAAATGCCACCAAGATCACGAACTCCGATCTGAAGATCGCGTGGACGGATTTCAAGGCAACGGTGAAGGATGACAAGATTGCCATCACGAAAACCAATCTCGGCGCCGTCGCCAAGAAGATCTGGAGCGTGAATTACGAAAATTCCGCCGCCTTTTACGCGACCAAGGGCATTAAGGCCGTGAGCTCCGCCGTGGCCTCCGGCGTGTCGAGCGCGGCCACCTACACGGTTCAGGCTCTGGCCCAGACCGGCAGCATCATGGCTGCCACCTATGGCATGGCCAATTACATGTAGGCCCCGGCGGATGGGGCGTTTCTGTCTTGAACACGCGGTGATCGTGGAGGGTGACATGGTCCTTGCGGATGGAGAAGGCACGCGTGATGGCAGCGCCCCGCAGCCGGCGGAGGCGCCGCGCCCCAGCTCGGCCGCCGGCTTGCTGCCGGCCCGGGTGTTCGCGGTGGAGGCAGATGGCCGGATCGGCGTCGCCATTGGGGACGAGCGGCTATGGGCGCGCCAAGCGCTGAGCTGCCTGCTCGTTCCGGAGGCCGGCGACCGCGTGCTGGTGGCGCGCGCGGACGGCGAGGTGTTCGTGCTGGCCGTGCTCGATCGCCTGTTGCCCGATGCCATGGCCCTTGCCGTGCCCGGTGCCCGCCGCGTGGTGCTGGCCGCGCCCGATGTGGCCATTCAGGGGCGCGAGCGGCTCACCCTGCAGGGCCGGGAAGCGACTGTGGATGGCGAGACGGTGCGGGTGCTCGCCACCTCGTTCAGCCTGGTCGGGCGCATGGCGGCTTTCATCGCGGACCTGCTGCGCACCACGGCGCGCCGCAGCGAGACGGTGGCCGACGCGCTGGCGGTGCAGGCGGGCGAGCGCACCACACGCATCACCGGCGCCGACGTGAGCGAGGTGGGAACCCTGGTGCGGAACGTGGATCAGGTTTCCGTCGAAACCGCCCACAGCGCCGTTGTCAGGGCGAAGGAAGACCTTCGGTTCGACGGCACGCGGGTGACGGTGGGCTAGCATGGAGCGCATGGAGATCAACCCGCAAGGAGCGTTGGAGGCCGCGCGCCGCTTCATAGCGGCGGGGCGCATGGATGCGGCCGACATGCTGGTGGAGGACGTGCTTTCGGCCGAGCCCGCCCATGTGGATGCGCTGGCGCTGCGGGCCTCTCTCCTCATCGCCCAGGGGCAGGTGGAGCATGCTTTCGAGCTGCTCGGCGCGCTCGCCAGCCACCAGCCGGGGCGGGCGGACATCGTGGCCAGTCTCGGCATGGTCCATCGCCTGGCGGGGCGCGAGGACGACGCGCTGTTCTGTTTCGAGCGGGCGGTGGAGCTGGAGCCCGCGGCGGGCGCGCATCGCCTGACCCTTGCCGCCTTCCTGCTGGCGGCCGGCGATCTCGGCCGCGCGCGGGACCAGGTGGCGGCGGTGCTCGACAGGCGGCCGCAGGAGGGCCTCGAGCTTCTGGCGCAGGCCCACGCGCTGGCGGGGCGCATTGCCTTCATGGCCGATGGGCCGTTCGCGGCGGAGCAGGCCCTGCGCAAGGCGCTGGAGCTGCGCCCGGGGGAGGGGGAGGATCTCGCTTTGCTGTCGGAGGTCCTGGCGCGGACGGGGCGGCGGGCCGAAGCGCTGGAGCTCGCGCGGCAGGCCTATCTGCAGGCGCCCACGGACCACGGCGCTGCGCTGCTGCTGGCGCGGCGGCTGGTGGACATGAGCCAGTGGGAGGAGGCCGAGCGCCATTTGCGCCGCATCGTCGCGACCGCCCCCCACCATGTGGAGGCCAATCATCTTTTGGCCTCGCGCTTCATCCTCAAAGGCGAGGGCGCTCGCGCCCTGGCGACCTTCGGTGCGCTGGTGCGGCGCGATCCGGAAAATGTAGACCAGCTGCTGCGCATGGCGCAGCTGCTGCGGCTTGGTGGGGATCTGGAGCGGGCGTTGTCGTTCGTCGAGGTCGCGGCGCGGCAGGCGCCCGCGGCGGCCGCGGTGAAGGCCATGGGTGACGATCTGCGGCTGGCGCTGGGCCGCGTCGGCGAGGTCTGGCCCCCTGCCGCCGAGCCCCCGTCTCCCCCGGTGCTCGCGGTGCCTCTGGGCACGCCGGCGGCGGATGTGGTGTTGCTCGGCCGCTTCGCGCGGCAGGTGGCGCCGGCGGGTAGCCGTCTCACCTGTCATGCCGAGCCGGAGCTTCAGCCAGTGCTGGCGGGCCTTGTCGGCCTTGCCCCGACCACGGATCGGCCGCCAGCCGATGCGGTGGCCCTGACGGATCTGCCGGCCCTCGTGGGCGTGAGCATCGCGGAGGACGGAGCGGAGCTTCCCACGGCGCCCTACCTCGCGGTCGAAGCGCGCCGCGATGAGACTTGGCGCGCCGCATTTTCTGAATTTCCACGGCCGCTGGTGGGGCTCGTCTGGGACGAGGACGAGCCCGGCATCATGCTGGACGCGCTGATGGCGGCGCTCGGCGAGCGGCCGGAAGGCCGCGGGACATGGGTGTCCCTGGCCTTCGACGCCAGCCGCCGGCAATTGGCGGCTCACCCGTCCATCGTCGATGCCGGTGCGCATTTCGGCGATTTCCGCGATCTGGCGGCGGCCATCGCCCAGCTCGACCTCGTGGTGGGGCCGGGCGCGCTGGCGCTTCATGTGGCGGGAGCACTGGGGCGCGAGGGCATCGTGCTCAGCCCCGCGCACCAGCCCTGGGCATGGGCCCGGCGGGCGGAGCGCGCCCTGTGGTACCCCACCCTCCGCGTGATCGGGCAGAGCACGCCGGGCCGCTGGGATGATGCGCTCGCCGCCCTTCGGTCGACCATGGCGCCCGAGGCGGCGCAGGAGGAGGTGGCATGAGCTGGCAGCCGCCGGTGCGGGACATGAACCCGCGGGAAATGATCCTCTCCGCCGCGGTGCGCGATGCCATCAGCCGCCATCCGGATGGTCACCGCGCCACCTCGTGGCAGGACCTGACCCTGGCCGGCGTGCGGCTGCGGCTGAGCCTGACCCACGCGCCGCACCAGTCGGTGACCTATGCCGGACGCGCGGCGCTGATGTACGCGGTGGGCGGCGAGGCGGTGGAAGGGGAGGGTGGATATCGCTGCGAGGGCAACGCCATCCTCGATTTGAAGACCCGCGCCTTCCTGAATGTGGAGTGCGCGCTCATCCCCGTGGGGCGCGTGGGGCCCGGCGCCTGACCACCGCGCGGGGGCTTGAGCAGAAGCGTGCGCAATTTCGGGAACTGCGCAGATTTCCGCGCAATCGCTCCGGCAGGCATAAAGTTGTTCCCAGTCGTTGGTTGTGGAGACTGCAGCCTTGATAGACAACGGCTCGCGTCTTGTTTCCGTGTTGACGTATTTCTGAGACAATACTGGCATGCGGGTTGCGTAAGAGGGGCTGCCGGGAGAATCCCGGTCGTGATCGATAGAGGATGAAATGCCGCAACCCGCCTATATTTCCATCAAGGGTGAGAAGCAGGGCGAGATCACCAAGGGCGCCTTCACGAACGACAGCGTGGGCAACCTCTGGCAGGAAGGGCATGAGGACGAGTGCATCGTCCAGGCCTTCTCCTCCAACGTGATCATCCCCCGCGACCCGCAGTCGGGCCAGCCCACGGGTACGCGCGTGCATCAGCCCGCGACGATCACCAAATACATGGACAAGGCCTCTCCCCTGCTGTGGCAGGCGCTTGCCACCGGCGAGGTGCTGACCGAGATCACCCTTTCCTTCTGGCGCACCTCCACCTCCGGCCAGCAGGAAAAGTATTTCACCATCAAGTGGGAAGACGCCGTGCTGGTGGACGGCAAGGGCATGATCCCCAATGCCCTGATGGAAGAGAACAGCAAGCTCCAGCACATGGAGGACTGGTCCTTCACCTATCGCAAGGTGACCTGGACGCACGAGAAGGCCGGTACCTCCGGTTCCGACGACTGGCGCAAGCCCAATACCTGACGGTTTTTGCGCGCGGCTGGCTTTTGTCTCCGGCCGCGCGCGCCTTGTCATTGCGGGGTCACGTATTGCCAGTCTTCTGCCGCCGCAAGCGCGGGCCGGCCGGGGTTTTCCCGTGGCCCGGAATGCATGTGCCGGGGGCGGCCTGCGTCCTGGCGCTGGTAAATCAGCACCGTGAGGGTTGTGAAGATGCTGTCGCTCGACCTCAAGTCCCTCCTGGATCGCCTCGGCCCCTATGTGAAGCGTTCGCTGGAGACGGCGGCCGGACTTGCGGTGGGGCGTGGGCATTATGAGGTCACGGTGGAGCATCTCCTGCTCACCATGGTGGACGACGCGGACCGTGACCTGCCGCTCGCCCTGCGCCATTTCGAGGTGGACGTGCCTCTGCTCAAGCGCCGGCTGCAGCGGGCGGTGGAGGAGATGAAGCCGGGCAATCCCGGCCGCCCCGTGTTCGCGCCCAGCCTCATCGAGGCGATTACCGATGCGTGGCTCGTGGGGTCGGTGGAACTGTCGCTGACGGCGGTGCGCTCGGGCACCATGCTGCTGGCGGTGTTGCAGAATTCCAACCGCTTCGGCCTCGCGGAGTGGTGGGACACCCTGCGCCAGGTGCCGGCGGCGGAGTTGAAGGCGAAGTTCCAAGACCTGTTCGCCAAGTCGTCGGAGACGCGCGCACCAATGGTGCCCGGTCCGGCCGGCGTCGAAGGCACCCCCTCAAGCCGCGCGGCGGACAGCGTGCTCGGCCGCTTCGCCACCGATTTCACGGCCCTGGCGCGTGCCGGAAAAATCGATCCGGTTTTCTGTCGGGATCGCGAGATCTTGCAGATTATCGATATTCTCGGCCGGCGGCGGAAGAACAATCCCATCTGCGTCGGCGAGCCGGGCGTGGGCAAAACGGCGGTGGTGGAGGGCCTGGCCCTCAAGATCGCACAGGGCGACGTGCCGGATTTCCTGAAGCAGGTGGAGCTCATCGGCATCGACCTCGGCATGCTCCAGGCGGGGGCCGGGGTGAAGGGCGAGTTCGAGAACCGCCTCAAGGGCATCGTGGATGAGGTGAAGGCCTCTCCCACGCCCATCATCCTGTTCATCGATGAGGCCCACATGCTGGTGGGCGCCGGCGGTCCCGCTGGCGGAAGCGACGCGGCGAACCTCCTGAAGCCGGCTCTGGCGCGCGGGGAGCTGCGCACCATCGCCGCCACCACCTGGAGCGAATACAAGAAATACTTCGAGAAGGACGCGGCGCTGGAGCGGCGCTTCCAGGTGGTGAAGCTGGACGAGCCCAGCCCGGCGGACGCGGCCACCATCCTGCGCGGCCTGCGGCCCGTCTATGAGCGCAGCCACAATGTTTATGTGCGCGACGATGCGGTGATGGCCGCGGCCCAGCTCTCGGCCCGCTACATTTCCGGCCGCCAGCTGCCAGACAAGGCGGTGGACGTGCTGGACACCGCCTGCGCGCGGGTGAAGCTCTCCTTGTCGAGCCGGCCGCGCGCGCTGGAGGTGAACGAGCGCCGCATCGCCATGCTGGAGCGCGAGCTGGCCGCCCTAGAGCGCGACCACGCCACCCTGGGCACCACGCCCGACCCGCGCTGCGCCGAAATCCGCACCGAAATCGACGTGCTGCACGCCGACATCGCCGCTTTGGAGGCGCGCTGGCAGGCGGAGAAGCTGCTGGTGGACCGGGTGCTCGACCTCCGCCAGCAGCTCAACGCCCTGGCCGCGGAAACCGCTGAAGCCGAAGCGGAACCGCCCATGGCGGCGGAGCGCGAGGCGGAGCTGCGCGCGGCCCTCGCGGCGACCCTCGCCGAGCTGCGCGCCCATCAGGGCCGGGCCGGCCTGCTGCATTACGAGGTGACGCCGGAGACGGTGGGCCAGGTGATCGCCGACTGGACCGGCATCCCCGTGGGCAACATGGTGCGCGACGAGGCGGCCTCGGTGCTCGCGCTGGCGGAAAATCTATCCCGCCGCATCAAGGGCCAGGCCCAGGCGGTGGCGGCCATCGACGAGGGCATGCGGGCGGCCAAGGCCGGCCTCAACAGCCCCACCCAGCCCATGGGCGTGTTCCTGTTCGTGGGGCCCTCGGGCGTCGGCAAGACCGAGCTCGCCACCGCGCTGGCGGACCTGCTGTTCGGCGGTGAGCGCTTCCTGGTCTCCATCAACATGTCGGAGTTCCAGGAACGCCATACGGTTTCCAAGCTGGTCGGCTCGCCGCCCGGCTATGTGGGCTTTGGCGAAGGCGGCATCCTTACCGAGGCGGTGCGCCAGCGGCCCTATTCGGTGGTGCTGCTGGACGAGGTGGAAAAGGCCGATCCGGAAGTGCTGAACCTGTTCTACCAGGTGTTCGACAAGGGCGTGCTGTCGGACGGCGAGGGCCGGGTGGTCGATTTCAAGAACACCATCGTCATCCTCACCAGCAACCTGGCCACCGACATCATCACCGACATGGGCACGCGCGCCGAGCGGCCGTCCATGGAGGATCTCGTCGGAGCCATCCGGCCCACTTTGTCGCGTTATTTCAAGCCGGCGCTGCTGGCCCGCATGCAGATCGTGCCCTTCTATCCGCTCCTGGGCGACACGCTGGGCGATATCGTGCGCCTGAAGCTCGATCGCGTGGGGCGGCGGCTCGCCGACAGCCAGAAGATGGCCTTTGCCTATTCCGACGCGGTGGTGGAGCAGATCGCCCGCCGCTGCACGGAAGTGGAGAGCGGCGCGCGCAACATTGATCACATTGTCTCGCGCACCCTGCTGCCGGAGATCGCCACCGAGCTGCTCGCCCGCATGAGCGAGGAAAGACCCATCAATGGCGTGTTCGTGGACGTGGCGCCCGATGGCCGTTTTCTCTACCGGCTCGATGCACCCGGTCTCACTCCGCCGGTGGTCGGCGAGGGGAGAGGGGACGGCCTGCCCGATAAGGCGCCGCAGCCCGAAGAGGCGATGGCATAGGGCCGCCCGACCGTGGATGGGACCCGCAGCGATCCATTGAGCCCCCTGGAGGAGCTGATGGAGGTGACGAGCGCGCTGGCCACCGAGCGCGATCTCGCCACCCTCCTCAATGCCGTGGTAAGCGCGGCGCGCCGGCTGACCGGGGCGGAGGGCGGGCGCATCCTGGTGCTCGACCATACCGGGCGCGAGATGCACGCTTTGGTGGGGCAGAATGCGGTGGCGCCGCAGGTGGCGGAGGGTGGGCGCAGCGTCTCCCTCTACCGGGCGGCCAACTCCTTCAATCTCGATGATCCCAACGTCTATGCCGCGGTCACCGGCCGGGTGGTGAACATCGCCGACGTGCGCGCTTATAGCGGCCTCGATTTCTCGCCCCTCCACGCGCAGGAGGCGGCGAGCGGGTTTCGCACGCGCTCGTTCGTGGCGGCGCCTCTGCGCTCGCTGGAAGGCTTCACCCTCGGCGTGCTCCAGCTCGTCAATGTGCGCATGGATGCCGATGAGCCGGCCCACGCCCTCAGCCCGGAATCCGAGCGGGTGGTGCGCTGCTTTGCGGCCCATGCGGCGGTGGCCATTTCCAATGCGCGCCTGTTCGATGAGAACCGCCGGCTGATCCGCCAGCTCGACCGGGCGAAGAGTGATCTTGAGGAGGAGAATACCCGTTTGCGCGGTGCGCAGGCCGGGCCCGGCAATGGCGTCATCGGCGAAAGCGCGTCGTTCCAGGTGGCGCTGGCCCTGCTGCGGCGGGCGGCGCCGGCCACGGTGCCGGTGCTGCTGCTGGGCGAGACAGGCACCGGCAAGGAGGTGTTCGCAAAGATGCTGCACGCCGCCAGCACCCGCAGCGGCCGGCCGTTCGTGGTGCAGAACTGCGCGGCCCTCCCGGAGCATCTGCTGGAAAGCGAGCTGTTTGGCTATCGCCGCGGCGCCTTCACGGGCGCGAGCGCCGACCGGCCGGGCCTGGTGCACGCGGCCCAGGGGGGCACGCTGTTCCTGGATGAAGTGGGCGACATGCCCCTGGGCCTGCAATCGAAAATCCTGCGCATGCTGGGCCAGAGCGAGGTGCGCCGGGTGGGCGACACCCGCACTGAGACGGTGGATGTGCGCATCGTCGCCGCCACCAATGCGGATTTGCCGGCCAAGATCGCGGACGGGAAGTTCCGCGAGGACCTCTATTATCGCCTCTCGGTCTTCCCCATCTGCCTGCCGCCGCTGCGGGAGCGCACGGGCGACATCCCGGCTCTTATCGAGCACTTCCTGGCGGCGGCGTGCCGGCCCCTCGGCCGGCGGCCACCGGCGCTGACGGCGCAGGCCCTCGACAGCCTGATGACATGGCGCTTTCCCGGCAACGTGCGCGAGCTGCGCAACATCATCGAGCGGGCCGTGCTGCTGTGTGATGGCGACCGGCTGGAGCCCCGCCACCTGCCGGCGGAGCTGGCCGCTGGCGGCGCCATGCCGGCGCCCGTGGTGCAGCCGGCCGAGGACGATGCGGGCCTTCGGGCAATGGTGCAGAACTACGAAGCTGCTATCATTGAGGTGAAGCTGCGCGAGACCGGGTGGAACCAGAGCCGCGCGGCCGACCTGTTGAAGATTTCCCGGCGCAGCCTGGTGGAGAAGCTCTCACGCTACGACATCCGCCAGCCGGGGCGGGTGTGACACCGAGGGAGAGCGGCCATCGACCCCCATTTGGACAGCCTGTTCGCCGATTTCGTCAAGGGCCGGCGATCGTTCGACCAGCTCGTGACGGAGCTGCGCGCCCTGTGCCGGCAAGAGGCTCTGGAGGAGGATGGCGCGCCGGGCACAACGCAGCTTTCGGCCGCGCTTCAGGAGCAGATCAATCTCGGCCGCATGCCCTACGACCTCGCCATGCTGCTG
Organism: Xanthobacter sp. NM-59; assembly: GCF_021401125.1. Classification (GTDB taxonomy): domain Bacteria; phylum Pseudomonadota; class Alphaproteobacteria; order Rhizobiales; family Xanthobacteraceae; genus Xanthobacter. The sequence goes on along the minus strand of NZ_JACBFQ010000002.1, from coordinate 5,918 downwards.
TTCCAGGAGGCGAGCCGTCCCGATGCCGCCGCTCCCGATCCGGTGGAGCCGGTCGCCCCCGCGCCCACAGGCAGCGGGGAGGGGCTGAAGGACCGGGTGGATGCGGTGGTGCTTTCCGCGCTGCTCGGCCAGTTCAAGGACCTGCGCAAGGGGGGCGAGGCGCGGGCGCGGCAGAACCAGCGCCAGCTGGACGATGCCCTGGCCTCGTTCCGCAGCGCCCGGCTGAGGCGCGACGCCCGCAGCAGCGCCGACGGCCATGGCCGGCCGCTGGTGCTGGGCCGCAGCGGGCGCGACGAGAGCCGGGTGGGGCAGATCCTGCGCGACCGGTTCGTGCTGGATGCGGAGCTGGGGCGCGGCGGCATGGGCGTGGTCTATCGCGCCGTGGATCGTCGCCGGGTGGAAGCCGCCGGCAGCCGGCCCTACGTGGCCATCAAGCTGCTTCACGGCGATTTCGGTGCCCACCCCGACGCCCTGCGCGCCATGGAGGCGGAGGCCCGCCGTACCCAGGACCTCTCCCATCCCAACATCGTCGCCGTGCATGATTTCGATCGCGACGGAGCCCATCCCTTCATCGTCATGGAGCTGCTGGAGGGCAGCTCCCTGGATGTGAAGCTGCGCGACGACGCCGCCTTCGCGGGAAGCCCCGCCGCCTGGAACGCCATTCGCGACATGTTCGCGGGGCTCGGCCATGCCCATGCGCGCGGCGTCACCCATGCCGACCTCAAGCTGGCGAACCTGTTTCTGGGCACGGATGGGCGGCTGAAGATCCTGGATTTCGGCATTGCCAACGCGGCGCGAGCGGGGGATTTCGACGCGCTGTCGCTCGATGCCGTGTCGCCCACCTATGCCAGCCCCGAGCAATTGCGCGGTGAGCCGCGGGACGCGCGGGACGACATTTATGCCTTCGGCTGCATCATCCACCTGCTGCTGACGCGCCGGCATCCCTTCAACCGGCTGCCGTCCATCGATGCGCTGGAGCAGGGCCTTGCCCCGCCGCCCATCAGCGGCCTGACGGATGCCATGCAGCGGGCCCTTGCGGCGGCCCTCTCCTTTGAGCGCGCCCGGCGTCCGGAAAACGCCATCGCCTTCCTGAAAGCGTTCCAGGGCGGCTGAGGGCGCTTCTTTCGGCTTCAGCGCTGCACGATGTCCGCCACGGGGCGCAGGCCGCTCACATAATCGCTGTCCGGCGACAGGGCGGCGAGGATGCCGGAGCTGCCCAGGCGCACCAGGTCCTCGTTCAGCGGCAGCACCGCTGCCACCGGGGTTCGGAAGGCGCTGAAGATGCGGTCCGCCAGCTCCTTGGGGTCGAAGGCGGTCAGCGCCTTGTTCACCACCAGCAGCAGCTGCGGCACGTCGAGCCGTCGCGCCAGCTCCAGCGTCACCGCCGTGCCCTGATAGTCCTGGTGGTCGGGGCGCAGCACCAGGAGCAGCGTGTCCGAGATGGCGATGGAGAGCAGGGTCTCCTCGTTCACGCCCGGATGGGTGTCGATCAGCAGGTAATCGAGGTCGAGGCGCTCGCACAAAGTGTGGAAGCCCTCATTGAGCAGGTCCACCTCGAAGCCTTCCTTCAGCACGCGGGCAATCTCGCCGGCCTGCATGCTGGAGGGCAGAAGGTGGATGCTGCCGCCCTTGGGCGCGCCAGCGGGGAAGGCGTTGGCGGTGACGTCGATCACCGCCTGCTCGACGGCGCAGCGGCCCCACAGATAGTCGTTGAGGGTGAAGTGGGCGGTGTCCGCGTCGAGGCCGAACAGCACATGGATGCCGGGGGAGAGAATGTCGGTGTCCACCACGCCCACGCGCTGGCCCTGCGCCGCGAGCAGATAGGCGATGTTGGCGGTGATGGTCGATTTGCCGGTGCCGCCCCGATAGGAATGGGTGGAGATGATGCGTGTCATTCCCGATCCTTCGTTTGGGCGGCCTTGTGCCGCTCGCGCAGCGACCGCGCGCGGCGCTGGAGATTCTGGAAATAATCGGATTCCGTGATGGCGCCCACCTCGCGCTTGAAGCGCTGGCGGTCGATCTCCACCGTGAGCTGTGCCACCGCGGTGGTGAGGGTGGCATTCTCCTTCCGCAGGCGGCCATTGGCCTCCTCGAGCTGGGCCTTCAGCTCCTGCAATTCCTCGATGAGCCAGGTGAGCCGCGTTTCGCGCGCCTCCACCTGCACCAGCATGAAGCCGAAGGATTCCGCCAGCTCGCGAACGGTGGAGGAGGCCTCCTGGGCGCAGGTGAGGGCGAATAGCTCATCGGTATAATCGTAATTGCCACGGGCGATCTGGCGGCACAGCCGGTCCAGCTTCTGGAGCGCCTGCAATTCGGTGCTCGGCGCGTCCGGTGCGTCCGTGTTGGTCGGTGCGTCCGTCATGGCGAAGACCTGCGCGCGGCGAGGAGGGAGGCGCCGGCACGCCAGCGCGAACGAAGGTCCGGCAGGGACCAAAGCGGGGCGAGGAAGCGGCGCGTGAAATCCTCCACCCGGTCCGGCCGTTCGGACGGCTCGAAGGCGAGCAGCGCCTTCAGCGCACGCCAGCGATGGGCGGAAAGCCCCTCCGGGCGCCGCGGCAGGCTGCCCCGGGCGCGTGCCGCCAGGACATCGCGCCGCTGAAAGGGGTGGGTGCCGGTCAGCACCACATAAGTCAAGAGGCCGAAGGCGAACAGGTCGCACGCCGCCGTCGGCGCCCGCCCCTCCAGCCGCTCCGGGGAGGCGAAGGCGGGCGTCAGTGCGCCCACCAGGCCGAGCAGGTGCACGGTGGCATCGGCATCGTCCGTCCGGGCCGCCTCCGGGCGCTGGGACAGGCCGAAATCCAGCACCTTCACGCTGCCGTCCTGGCAGATGAACACGTTGCCGGGCTTCAGGTCGCCGTGAATGAGGCCGTGCGCATGGGCGCACGCCAGCGCCGCCCCCACCGCGCGGATGAAGCCGCAGGCCTGCGCCCAGTCCAGCCCCTTGCCGCGGCGCTCCTTGAGGATGGCGGAAAGGGTGCGCCCGCGCAGCAGCTCCATCACCAGGAAGTGACGGTCGCCGTCATGATCGCTGTCATAGACGCGCACGATGTTGGGGTGGACCAGCTCCAGCATGCGCTGGGCCTCGCGGTGAATCAGCTCGCGGGCGGCGCCGTCATAGGGGGCGGCCAGGGTGGCGAGCTTGATGGCCACGTCCGCGCGGGGCGCGCGGGCGCGCAGGCGGACATGGTCCACCGCATGGAACACCGTGCTCATGCCGCCGCGCCCCACCACCTGGATCAGCTCGTAGCGGTTCTTGAGGCGCAGGCCGAGATAGGGCGGCAGAACCGTCGGCCGGCCGTTGCCACCGAGCGGCGTGGATGCGGGCTCATCGCGGCGAGACATGGGCCGCCCCCGCGGGCCGGATCGCGATGACGATGGCTGTCGCATCGTCGCGGGTGCCGCGCGCCACCGCCTCCGCCACCACCTCTTCCGCATCGGCCGGCGGCGTGGCGCCGAGGAGCGTTTCCAGGCGCGCATCGCCGATGGCGCCATACACGCCGTCCGAGCACAAAAGCAGGGTGTCGCCGGGCTGGAGCTCGACGATGGTGCAGTCGATGTCCACGGCCTCGTCCGGGCCGATGGCGCGGGTGACGAGGGTGCGGGGCGGCCCATTCCGGCTGGTGCGGCCGAGAATGGCGTGGTCGTGCGTCACCGGATGCAGGGCGCCGGCGCGGGCGAGATAGGCGCGCGAATCCCCGGCCCACAGGCACACCGCGCAGCCCTCCCCCAGAAGGGCGGCAACCACCGTGGCCCCCATGGGGCGCTGGCTTTCCTCTCCCGCCTGGAACAAGGCGGCATTGGCGCGATAGAGCGCGTCGTGCGCCTGTGCCACGCGGGCGTCGAGGCTTGCATTCGCTGTCACGCCCCGGTGCAGCAGCTCCACCACCGCGCGGCTCGCCACTTCCCCCTCGGCGAGCCCGCCAATGCCGTCGGAAACGGCGAACAGGCCGGCGCCTTCGCTCACCAGGTGCGCATCCTCGTTCTGCGGGTGGCGGGGGCCAATGCGGGTGGCGGCGGACGCGCGAAAGGCCAGCTCCGGCGGCGCGGGCGGAGAGGGCGGCCGGCCACGAAGGGTCATGGCTGACCGGTCTCCGGCGCGTCGTCCGCCCAGTTGCCGTTCATCATGCGCTCGAACATGCCGGCGTCCGGCAAGCCACGGGTCATCAGCCATATGGGCGGCTGTGCCTCCCAGCCCTCATGCCACCAGCAGGTGAGGCCCACCGGGCCGGTGGCCCCCGCGCGCAGGGACCAGGTGAGCAGGTCGCTCGCGGCCCAGCCCACGGACGGCAGGCTGCGGCCCGCGAGCACCCAGGCGCGGTCGGTGCGGCGGCGGCCTTCCCGCGCCGTGCGCAGCACCGGTTCCGCCGCCGGCGGCAGCAGGCGGCGGGCGAGATCGGGCAAGGCGGCGGCGGCCTCCTCCAGGTCGAGCGCGTCCTCGATCACCTGCAGCACCATCGCCTCCAGCGCCTCTGTGAGGGGGCCGGTGTCCTCATGCAGATCGAGGATGCCAAGCGGGCGGCTGAAAGGCACCGCGAGGGTGAGCGGAAAGGCCCGGCCGAACCGGTCCAGCGAGGAGGCCAGCACCCCGATCCAGCCCCCGTCTCCGGCGACACCTGGGTCGAGGGCGAAGCGCCAGGGCGGGCTGGTGAGATAGGCGGCCTTCCAGGCGGGGGCATCCGTCAGGGTGCCCTGGGCCATCACCCGCGTCAGCCAGTTGTCCCAGGGCGTCACGAAGGTCATGGGCAGGTTGCGCCGCACGAAGTCGTCCTTCGACGGGATCTTGCCGAACAGCCCGCCGCGCTGGGTGTCATGCTGGCTCATAGGTCGTCCGGGCAGCGGAAGGCGTGCAGGGCGCCGAGGGCGAAGGCGTTGTTCACGCTGGCGGCGCGCAGCTCATAGGTCACGCTCTGGCCGTCGGGCCCCTGCACGCGCACGGCCTGGGTGTCGCCCCGGCTGCGCATGCCAAAGCCCGAGACGAAGCGGAACAGGGCCCAGGAGCCGGAGCGCTGCACCTGGGTCTGCCGCCCCTCCACAGGGGTCAGTGTGACGGTGACGGTACTGGCCTCGCCCTTGGACGGCCACTCCATGTCATAGGTGCGCGGGGCTTCGTGGCGATAGACGATGTCGTTGCCGTCGATGTCGAGCGTGGCGCGCAGCACGTTCGGCGACAGGAAGGTGGGCCGCACCCCGTATTTCACCAGCAGGGTCGGCCCCTTATTGGGGAAGAACGCCTCCCGGATCTGCCGGGCGCGGTTGAATTGCGCCAGCGTCTCCTGGCCGATGAGCGCGCGCGTGGCGTCCGGCGACAGGGGCACATAGGTGCCGCGCCGCTCGGTGACGAAGGGGGCGAGATACTGCTGGAAGAAGCTGTCCATTGTGCCGCCGGGGCGGAAGAAATCCGTGAAGTCCGACAGTGTGATGTCGTCGCGCGCATCCGCATAGACCGGATAGCGGCGGGCGATGGCGCTCTCGCACACCGGCAGCACCTCCTGCTTCCAGGCCTGGTTGACGTTGTCACGGGCGAGGCCGAGCAGCGTCGCCCAGGCATTGTCGGCGACGCTCTGCAGCACGGCGCGCACCGGATCCGGGCGCAAAGCGGAATCCGTGCGCAGGGCGGTGAAGGCGTCATTGCCCTGGTTGCGGCCCTGGGCCGAGATGATCTGGAATGCCGCGACCGGCGGCTGCGGCGCATTGGCGACCCCCGAGAGCACGCCATAGACGTTGCTCACCAGATCGCGAATACGCACCAGGGACGGCGCCTGTCCGGCGGCCCCCGGCGTTCCGAGCTGGATGAGGGGAATGAAGGGCTGGGTGATGGCCTTGCCCGGCCATGGCCCCTCTCCGAAGGCCGCGCCCATGGCCGCGTCACCGGCCGCGCCCGCCGCGCGCTGGGCGAGCCCGGCCGGCGAGGCCGCCGG
>NZ_JACBFQ010000029.1 GCF_021401125.1 Xanthobacter sp. NM-59 | reverse complement strand
AGGCCTGGAAGGGATGCTTGACTGCGTCGCGCTTTTCGGTGGCTTCCTTTGCGGAGGGCTCACCCTTGACGGCGCGGGCGATGGCGAGCTTGGTGGCCTCGTAGTTGTAGGACTGGATCTTGGCGTCGTCGGCCGCTTCCCAGTGGATGAACACGCCCACGCAGATGTAGAGGTCGTCGGCCTCTTCCATGGGGATGATGCCCTCGGCCACCGCGTCCTGCACCGCCTTGGCGACGCCGTGCTGGGCCGGGCCGAACATCTGCACCGCCTGGCGCGCGTCCTTGATGGTCACCTTGTTGAACATCACCGTGTTCGGCTTGCACGCCAGGTTCGGCGCGATCACCGCCAGGAGGCTGGTGAAGCCATCCTTGTTGTTGGTCAGGCTGGTGCAGAAGGCGGTTTCCGCCGCGCTGCCGCGCGGGCCGATGAGCAGATCGATGTGCGCGACTTCGTTGCCGTCGCCCACCAGAGCCTCACCCACCATCACCTTGTTGATCTTCGCCATTGGTCTCGTCCTCCCAAAAATCTCACCGGGTGCTGTTCTTGTGCAGCCTCACGCTGAACCCCAAGGCGCGCCTTGAAACAAGAAACGCCTTGAAAAACGGCGCGCCTCGGAACCCAAGGAAAACCTCGAAACAACGAACACCCGGCAGGGGACGACCGCTTCCGGAAATTCTCGGATAGCGGTCGGCTGCCGCTTACCCTTGTTTCAGCGCCCGGCACCCCGCCGAGCCGGTTCACCGGATAGCG
>NZ_JACBFQ010000028.1 GCF_021401125.1 Xanthobacter sp. NM-59 | reverse complement strand
CGACCCTGCCTCAGGTCCGCCGGGCCGTCCTCAAGGCATTTTCCTCGACATCGCCAACTTGTCCCCACTGCCGAAGGGCCATCTGGAGACCGCCAATCTGATTCTGCCAAAGTAGTGCTAGCCCTCGCTTTCACTTCCCGCTCGTTGGCGACCGATCTGAACATGCCCTGCGACGGATGCGTCGTGCGATCGTGGCGCTATCTCACCGTTCTGAACCAGGGGCACAGCAGCCGCAGCAGGCGCCGTATCTCCCCTTCCAACGGGACTGTGCTTCAGGGTTTATCGAGCCCACCGATCGGGCCGGGGTACCCCTGTTCGCAAAGGCAAAAGATGACCCACCCTCGACAATCTGGAGACACGCCCATGATCCGCCGTTCATTGAGGGCGGCGCTCGTCGCCACGCCGCTCCTCGTCAGCCCGTTCGCGCCGGCCGTGGCGCAGTACGTGGTCTACGATCCCTCCAACTATGCCCAGAACCTCCTCCAGGGGGCCCGGGCGCTACAGCAGGTCACCAACCAGATCACCTCGCTGCAGAACGAAGCGCAGATGCTGATCAACCAGGCCCGCAATCTCGTGAACCTGCCTTATTCCTCCATCAACGCATTCCAGCAGCCAGCCCAGCGCACCCAGAAATTGCTCGGTCAGGCACAGAAGATTGCCTATGACGTCAGCGCCATCGATCAGGCCTTCCAGAGCTAATACGGTTCTGTCTCCCTGAGCACCTCAGGCGCACAACTCGTCTCCCAGGCCAAGAGCCGCTGGGAGACGACGCTCGCGGGCTTTCAGGACGCGATGCGGGTCCAAGCCGGTGTCGTCGGCAATCTCGACACCAATCGGACGCAGTCCTCCACATTGGTGGACCAGAGCCAGGCGGCAACCGGCGCGCTGCAGGCCATGCAGGCCGGCAACCAGCTTCAGGCCCTCCAGGCTGAGCAGCTCTCCGACCTCACCGCCGTGATCACGGCCAATGGCCGGGCGCAGGCTCTGTCCGAAGCTGAACGCGCCGCTGCTGTGTCCGAGGGGCAGGAGCACTACGGGCGCTTCTCTGCCCAGTCGAGCTACCAGCCGGCCGCCGTCACCATGTTCCACGGCAAGTGAGGTGGACCCATGGACCGGGACACCGCGCTTCGGACCCACATTGTCACCGGCCTGGTGGGCGCCGTGCCGGCCGCGCTCGCTGCCGCCGCAGGTCGGCGGCCGGAGCCCGATATTGTCGTGAGCAGGACGACGGCGTCGTTCTCGTCGGCAGATCTCGAGAGCTGCGCCCAGATCGAGACGGCCGACCCCATCGATCCGCACTGTGCCGCGCTCTGGGAGCAGAACCGTCGCCACTTCTTCGGCAAGCCCGTGGAAGGAGTTGCGCCGTGAAAGTAGAGATGAAGCGCTCCATCCCCTCTCGGAGACGAGTTTCTCCATCCCTCTTCCCGAACCGGACGTGCGGGTTTCCTCGCATCCGGCTCTCCATGCACGGGCGCTTCCACGC
>NZ_JACBFQ010000027.1 GCF_021401125.1 Xanthobacter sp. NM-59 | reverse complement strand
GGGAGAGGAGCCGCGCTATGAGGCGTGTGGCGGTAGTGGGGTATAGCGGCGCCGCATGTGCTGAATGTCGATCGGCCCTAACACTACTTTGGCAGAATCAGATTGGCGGTCTCCAGATGGCCCTTCGGCAGTGGGGACAAGTTGGCGATGTCGAGGAGAGTGCCTTGAGGACGGCTCTGCGGACCTGAGGCAGGGTCGGTCGAGGTGGTCCCCATCGCAGGCTTTTTTTCTCCTGTGGCCTGTTCCAGGCGTCGATGCTGCAGGAAGGCGTAGGCGATCATGGTCATCAGGGCGTGGCGGTGGAGGCCGCGCCAGGAGCGGCCCTCGAAATGGTCGAGGCCCAGTTCCTCTTTCATCTGCTGGTGGGCCTGCTCACACACCCAGCGCGCCTTGATGGCGGCGGCGAGCTTTTTCAGGGAGGCTCCGGCCGGCAGGTTGGACAGATAGTATTTGCGCTCGCCCGAGGTGCGCCATTCGCCCACCAGCCAGGCCTCTTCTCCCGGCATGTGCTGCTGGCCCTTGTCGTGGATACGCTGGGGTGGTCCATCGGCGATCCGGATGCGGCAGGCGGCAAAGCGTGCGCTCAAGGGCCCCTTGGTGCCGCGCCGCCAGGAGAGCTTGCGCCATCGGGCCTCGGCCAGCACCGTCTCGGCGGACACAGACAACTGGTCGGGGATCTGGTGCTTGCGGGGCCGGCCGCGTCCGGCAACGGGGAAGACGAGCGCAACATCGGCGCCATAGACCTTCTGGTGCTTGGGGATGCCCACGGCCCAGGTGAGGCCGCGCGTGCTCAGGCCTTGGCGGAAGGAGGCGGACAGGCCGTAGCCGGCATCGGCCAGGACCAGACCGAAACGCACGCCCTGCGCCATGACGCGGTCGATCTCCTGAAGGGCGATCTCGGGCTTGGAGCGCGGCGCCTGGAACGGCTCCGGCACGCCGGCCGCGCTCATCCGTCCGATATCCTCGGTCCAGCTCTGAGGCAGGAACAGGCGCAGGCTCAGGGCGACCGGCACCTCGTCGCGTGCGAGCGTCACGGAGACCAGGGTCTGGCAGTTGGCGCGCTTGCCGAGCATGGAGGCGTATTGCGGCGCGACCCCCACCGAGTGACTGCCCTTCTTGGGCAGGCTGGTGTCGTCGATGACGAGGACAGCAGCGGGGCCGCCCACGAGGCGATCGGCGCAACGTGCGAGTTCCGCTTCAAGGGGGGCCTCGTCCCACAGGCCATCCGCGATGAAATGGTGGAAGCGGTCATACCGTGCCGGCTCGAGCCGCTCGGCCATGGGCTGCATGCTCTTGCGCTCGCCCGGACCAATCAGCCCCGCCACATAGAGCGGACACATCTGCCGCCGTTTCTTGTGCCCCAGCAGGGCCACGAACGGCTTCAGGAACTCCCCCAGCGCCTCATCCCAGTTCGCCATGGCCTGCGCTCCCATCCGGGCGCAAACCTCAACACCTCAACGTTATCAATCCGTTAATCTGCCAAAGTAGTGCTAGGC
>NZ_JACBFQ010000026.1 GCF_021401125.1 Xanthobacter sp. NM-59 | reverse complement strand
TCTAACGTACTGACTCTAACTTGTTGTTGTTCAGCAACAAGCTGTGGAGACAACGCCTCTCCATTTCAGTCTGCCACCGACAGACTGATCCGTAAAGCCGCTTTTACTTGCGATGACGCACGCAGCCGCGCGCCGGAACGCGCGGGCGCCGCCGTCTGTCCGCGCTGCGGCCGTTCCCGTCCAACTTCGTCACGCTGAGGTGCGGCGCATGTCTCTCCGAGGAGCACTCGCTAACGTCCGTGGTCGGCATGGGGTCCGCCACATTCCGGGATCTGGAGACCAGGCGGTCAGGCTAACAAGCGCCGTGCGGTTTTTCCCGAAGGCTGCCGGCAACTCAAGTTTCGATCTCGCCCAAATCCCCGTCTCCCCGGGAGACGCCGCTCCGCCGTGGCGGAACCTGGTGACGCCGATGGTGGGGGCGGTCGGATCGCTCAGCCCCTCATCAGGCGCGAGCGAGCCGGCCGCCCTTCAGGCCGGCGCCGTATCGGAAGGTCGAGCCGTCGACCCAGATCCTGTGCAGGAGCACGCTGAGCGCCCGCGCCACCGCGGTCGCCGCCTTCTTCAGCCCCTTCTTCTTCATCAGCCGGAGCCCCCAGAGCCGCAGCTTGAAGCTCTTGGGGATACGCGTGAGGATGGCGATCGCCGCCTCGTAGAGCATCGCCCGCGTCGCCTCGTCGCCGCATTTGGAGATGCGGCCCGACCAATCGGTCTCGCCCGACTGGTAGCGGCGCGGCGTCAGCCCGAAGTGGGCGCCGACGGTCGTGGATTTCTTGAACCGCGTGGGATCATCGACGGTGGCGCGGAAGGTCAGCGCCACGATGGCGCCGACGCCGGGAACCGTCATCATCCGCCGCACCGCCTTGTCGTTGCGCGCCGCCGCCAGCGCCATGCGATGCAGCCGCGTGAACTCGAACCGCATCGCCGCGCGGGCCGCGAGCAGCGGCGCGATGATCTGTTCGAGTTCGCCGAGGCCGGCGACCAGCTCGCGCACGCGCGCCTCGAACCGGCCCGTCGACACCTCGCCGACCTTCAGCCCGAACGGCCGGATCACGCCGCGGATCATGTTCTCCATGTCGATGACCTTGCCGAGCAGCGCCTTGCGGCCGGCGAGCAGCACGCGCAGCGCCTGCGCCTCGCGCGACTTGACGTGGACCGCCCGGAACCAGCCGGTGCGCATCAGCTGCGCGATACCGCGCGCGTCGTTGCGGTCGGTCTTGTTGAGCATGGCGTTGAGAGCCGCCTTGGTGTGGCGGGTCTCGATGCAGAACACCGGCAGGCCCTTGTCGTCGAGGGCGGAGAACAGCCAGGCGCTGAACGAAAAAGCTTCCAGCCCGACCCGCTTGAGGTGGACGCCCCATTCGGCCAGGAACAGCTCGATGGCATCCGGATCGGAGGGCAATTTCCCCTCCCGGACCACCTTGCCCTCGGCATTCACCACGCACACGCTGGTCGATTCCAGCGACACGTCCAGTCCCGCATAGAAGTCCATGGTCCGCCTCCGTCGCCGATCCGGACGGAGCACCACGCCCCGCAGTCCTGGATCGCAGGAGGGCATCATCGCCACCGCCAGACCGCTGGCGAAGGGGCACTGGTCAGTACCCCGGCTAAC
>NZ_JACBFQ010000025.1 GCF_021401125.1 Xanthobacter sp. NM-59 | reverse complement strand
ACTGGGAAATGACGATGGTCACCCCGCCCGGCTCCAGCGGCGTTTCCCGGTAGCGGAATTCCGATGCGATATCGATGGAGACGGGAATGCGGGCGAACTGCTCGATCCAGTATTCCGCCACAGCGCCGGCATAGAGGGCGGTGCCGCAGGCGGTGATGGAGATGTGCCGCACATCCTTCAGGTCGAACGGCAGCTCCGGCAGCGCGACCTTTTCGGCGGCAAGGTCGAGATAATGGCCGAAGGCATGGGACATCACCTCCGGCTGCTCATAGATCTCCTTCGCCATGAAGTGGCGATGGTTGCCCTTGTCCACCAGCAGCGCGCCGGCCGGCACCTTCTGCACGGGGCGGGCCGCCACCGCGCCGCTCTCGTCCCGGATGGTGGCGCCCTCGCGGGTCAGCACCGCCCAGTCGCCCTCTTCCAGATAGGTGATGCGATCGGTGAAGCTGCCGAGCGCGATGGCATCGGAGCCCAGGAACATTTCCCCGCTGCCATAGCCGATGGCGAGGGGCGAGCCGCGCCGGGCGGCGATCAGCAGGTCGTTTTCACCGTCGAACAGGAAGGCGAGGGCGAACGCGCCCTTGAGGCGCGGCAGCACGGCTTCCACCGCCGCGGCCGGTGTGCGGCCGGCGAGCAGCTCGCGGTCCACCAGCTGGGCCACCACCTCGGTGTCGGTGTCACTCTTGAAGCTCACCCCCAGATCGGTCAGATCCTGCTTGAGCTCGCGGAAGTTCTCGATGATCCCGTTGTGCACTACCGCCACCCGCTTGGTGGCATGGGGGTGGGCGTTGCGCTCGGAGGGCTTGCCATGGGTGGCCCAGCGCGTGTGCCCGATGCCGATATGGCCGTGCAGCGGATGCTTCATCAGCTTCTGCTCAAGGTGGCGCAGCTTGCCCTCGGCGCGGCAGACCTCGAGGTGGCCATTCTCCAGCGTCGCGACACCGGCCGAATCGTAGCCCCGGTACTCCAGGCGGCGCAGGGACTCCACCAGGTGATCCGCGACCGCGCTCTTACCCAGGATGCCGACGATGCCACACATGCACTGAAGCTCCACATTGCGTTGCGCGCGCCCCGCTTCCGCCAGGGAATCGGTGTGCGCCGCGGGACTGGTTCATTCCTACCCCGCTGCACCGCAAGGCCAGAATCACTTCCGCTTTCGGTTCCTGTCTGCGGGCGCCGGCCGCCGCGCGGCCGCCCTCAGCGGGGACGTGGCCTGCAAGTCTCATTGACTTGCAGGGTCGTTGACTCGCAAGTCTCGTTGACTCGCAAGTCTCGCTGACTTGCAGGGGGCTGACTCGCAGGGGGGCTGACTTGCGCGGATCCCTGACTTGCGGGCGCGGCTCATTCCCTGGCCTTGCGGGCGCGGAACTCGCGGGCCCAGCCTTCCTTCACCGTCTGCCGGCTGCGAGCCAGCACCAGGGCATCCTCGGGCACGCTGTCGGTCACCACCGCGCCGGTGCCCACAAAGGCGCCCTTGCCGATGGTCACCGGAGCCACCAGCGCCGAATTGACGCCGATGAAGGCGCCCTCGCCGATCTCGGTGCGGTGTTTGCCGAAGCCGTCATAATTGCAGGTGATGGTGCCGGCGCCGAGATTGGAGCGCGCCCCCACATGGGCATCGCCCACATAAGAGAGGTGGTTGATCTTGGCGCCCTGTTCCACGTGGGAGGCCTTGATTTCCACGAAATTGCCGATGCGCACGCCGCTTTCCAGGCGCGCCCCGGGACGCAGGCGGGCGAACGGGCCGATGCTGGCCCCCTCCGCCACAGAGGCCCCCTCCAGATGGCTGAAGGAATGGATGACCACGTCATCCCCCACCGTCACGTCGGGGCCGAACACCACATGGGGTTCCACCACCACGTCCCGGCCCAGCCGCGTGTCGGCGGAAAGAAAGACCGTCTCCGGCGCCACCAGGGTCGCGCCCGCCGCCATGGCGGCCCGGCGCAGGCGCCCTTGCAGGATCGCCTCGGCCTCGGCGAGCTGGAGGCGGCTGTTGACGCCGGCCACCTCCTCCACGTCCGCCTCGGCGGCGACCGCCTTCAGGCCATCCGCGCGGGCCAGCTCCACCATGTCGGTCAGGTAGTACTCGCCCTTCGCATTGGCGTTGCCGATGCGCTCCAGCAGACCCAGCGCCACATCCCCCGAAAGGGCCATGAGGCCGGCATTGCAGAAGCCCACCGCCTTTTCGGTGGCGCTGGCGTCCTTCTCCTCCCGGATGGCGCGCAGCGTGTCGCCCTCGGTCAAAAGCCGGCCGTAGCCGGTGGGATCGGCGGGGCGGAAGCCCAGCACCGCCACCGCCGCCCCTTCGGCCA
>NZ_JACBFQ010000024.1 GCF_021401125.1 Xanthobacter sp. NM-59 | reverse complement strand
GTGAAAGTAGAGATGAAGCGCTCCATCCCCTCTCGGAGACGAGTTTCTCCATCCCTCTTCCCGAACCGGACGTGCGGGTTTCCTCGCATCCGGCTCTCCATGCACGGGCGCTTCCACGCCCATGGGTGGGCCTCAGACAAGTCTGAGGCGGTGGACTGCATTCTGGAAGCCACGCAGGCTTTTGCGCTGCGCGTATTGCCGTTCCGCATTCCATCCGTTCGGTTTCTCTATGCTCTGGTGTGGGTACCGCAAGGTTCCTCCTTCGGAGAGGAACCGCAGGTGTCTGGACCCTTCGGTCCATTGCCTTCGCTTTCCCGGGGCACTGTTGAAGAAGCGGCGGCACAGCATTCGCAGCGACGCCTTTCGGTGCTTCTTACGCAGCCAGCGCCCCACGCGCTGCCATATCCAGAAGTCGAGACGGGCGAACTCCCGATACGCCCACGTGGCATAACGGTAGTAGTTCCTCCATCCCAGCAGGACAGGATTGAGCCTGTCGATGAGATCGGCGAGCGACCATCCCGTCGGGATGCCTTTCACCATGACCTTGATCTTGTGGCGCAGGTCGTTCAGCTTGCCCTTCGGTATGAAGAGGTTGCCGACGCGACGCCCATTCCCGTGTTTGTTCGGGTGGAGCGCTTTTGTCTGGGCCACCCGATAGCCGAGGAAGTCGAAGCCTTCCCCAACCTCGGTGATCCGGGTCTTTTCCATCGACAGTTCCATGCGGAGCTCCGTTTTCAGGAACTCCGCCAGCCCCAGCTTTTCCGCTTCCGCGTGCTCCCTCGAGCCGTCTACGAGGACGACGAAGTCGTCCGCGTATCGCACCATGTAAAACACCGGCCGGCCTTTCTTGTGGTCTCGGACCCTTCGGGCGGCGGCATTTATACTTGGCTCACGAGGACGCATGGACCATCGCCCATACCGCTCGTCGATGGCCGTCAGATAGATATTCGACAGCATCGGCGAGATGATCCCGCCTTGCGGCGAGCCGGTTACGGGGTGGCGAACGGTCCCCTCGATCATCACGCCGGCCTTCAGGAACGCGAGGATCAGCTTCAGCACCTTGCGGTCGCCGATGCGTTTTCGCACCCGTTCCATCATGACGTGATGGTCGATCGCGTCGAAGCAACCCTTGATGTCGCCTTCGATGACATGGCGGTAGACCGAAGGTCCACGCTTCGTCGGGTGGAGGAACCTCTGGATTCGCTCCAGAGCATCATGAGTGCTTCGTCCTCTTCGGAACCCATAGGAGGTCGGATAAAAATCCGCCTCGAAAATGGGTTCCAGGATCAGCTTCAAAGCCATCTGCACCAGTCGGTCGATCAGCGTGGGAATGCCGAGTGGCCGGAACTGCCCCGGCTTGCCGGGCTTTGGGATAAGCCGCTGCCTGACAGGTTCCGGGCGATACGTTCCGTCGCGAAGCGCCTCTCGGATGTCTTCGAGGAGCCTCGCAGCGCCACCGGGCCGTTGTTCGACCGTTCGCCGCGTCATCCCGTCCGTGCCCGGTGTCAGGCTGCCGCTGTTGCGGGCGAGCCGTCGCCAGGCTTCAGTGAGGGTTCTGCGGTCGCATATGAGATTGAACAGATCAGCGAATACCTTGTCGGGCATTTCGCTGCTCCACCGATACAGCTTGCGCTGCATGTCGAGGACGAACGAGGTGTTCACCTCGTCGGACATAGGTCCACCTCCTGCCTGCTCGCTGTATCCACTGCCTCCCTTCGCCATGTGAACGGCTTTCCCGTCCTCGGACTACTACGAAGGCTCCGCCCCTCGTCGTCGCGATCGCTGGTCGCTTCAGCCATCCGGCATCCGAACGTGCCGGAAGCGACGACGAGGTTCCTGGGTTCCGTATCTGATCTCTTGCCTGCTTTAGGCGCCGACTTTACCCCGTGTGGAATCCGGTCTCGATACCTCGCAAGCCCGTATCGAGGCTGGCACGCAGCACGCTGCGTACCCCCAGTCCATGTATTCATAGCACGGACCAACGCTCCACCGGCCGGCGGCAGACGCCACCGACCGTCCTGCCCACTTCCGAGTTGGCAGGTCCCGACGTTTGCCGAGGCGTCCTCCATCGGTTCGGTTTCCCTCGCCATGTCAAGCTCGCTGGCCGGACCGCCGACAGGGCCGGAAGTGCCCGTCCGCCCGGCTTTGACGGGTTCTGCTGATTTATGGATCGCCGGAAGCACCCGGTTCACCTCACCCGTCTGCTTATCACCGCATGTTGCGTCACACGGTGTGCAGGGTCTCTCACCCCGCGAGATCAGAAACGGCATGAAAATCAAAGCACTCCTTTCTTTGATAGGGGCCCAGCGCACATGAA
>NZ_JACBFQ010000023.1 GCF_021401125.1 Xanthobacter sp. NM-59 | reverse complement strand
ATGGCGTTCATCGCATCGACCGGCGCCCCCTGCGGCGCGAGGCGCCACGCCTGCGCCTGGGCTTTGGCGCAATCGACGAATGTCGGCGTGAGGGCCAGAAGATTTTCGTGTCGGAAGGCGGGAGCGAGCGCGCGCCGCTGCCATTTCCAGTCCGCGCCTTCGACAAAGAACAGCGCATCGCGGTTGATGACGGACGACAGTGCGCTGACCGTGATGAAGTCGCGCGTAAAACTGTCCGCGCGCGTGATCAGCATGTCTTCGATGAGTTCGGGATCGGTGAGATAATGCGTGCGCCCGACAAACGGCCAGACGCCCGCAAGCGTGAAATAGGGTTCGCGATACGCGTCAGGCGGCCAGTTTTCGAGAAAATTGCGTTTGGCTGAGCGCCAGGACGGGCGCTCATTTGGCGTAAAGGGCGTGAAATCCGGATCGTGAAACATCGCAAAGCTCCTACGCCGCGAAGATATTCGCTTCAATGACGAGGGCGAACCCGCGCAGGTGGATCGGGCGAATATTGTTTTCCCCGACATTCCCCAAGTGGCCTGCCGCTTGACTTCAAGATCGCCTGATTTTGCTCGCTGGGCAAGCGTTTTTCGCCCCGAGCGGTGTCTGTCGTCGCGCAAACGGCCGAAGTCGGGTGGATCAACCCTTATTTTGTTGAAGGTGTATTCATCGCCTGCCCTATACCACAGTAGAACATCATGGTTTTTGGCAAAGTGGTTCACGTTGCCTTGCATTTTATTGTAGTAATACCAGACAATCTCATTAACAAAGTTGGCCTTTCCGAAAATTTCATCAAGAACCATGCGGACATAATGGCATACGTGCCAGTCCAGATGAACAACGATGCTGCCGTTGTGAGTTAGAAGTTCTTTCATAAGGAAAAGCCGGGGCGTAATCATCCGCAGATATGACGCCGTGCCTTCACTCCATGTATCGGTATATGCAAACTGCTCGATCACGTTCGGAAGCTGTTCGATGGATGCACCGGGTAATTCTACCTTGCGCCGATAATCCGCCTTACTATCATAAGGAGGGTCGATATAGATGAGATTTACTTTTCCGCGCACCGATGCCGAGTCATCACCACCAGCGAGGAGTGATCCAATCGCCAAGAGATTGTCGCCATAAATCAGACGATTTTCTCCGGCGGTTGATACTTGCTCCTTCTTGTCTGCGACCTTGAGGAAATCTTGCCAGTTGCTGTCACGTGAGGGAATGACCAATTCCCTTGTTTGCAGGCCGAGGCGATAGTTGCTCTCCGCCCGCTCCATGACGCGCTCGGCTTCACGTTTGCCTTCGGCTACGATGGCCGGAAGCTGTTCGAGCAAACTCTTCATTCAATATCCCCCTGGCCGCGCTGCTCGGCGTGGCATGTCCTTATTGTTTCGGCTCAGATCAGCGCCGCTTGCGGATCGAGCGGCTTTCCCTTGAAGGGCGCGACGTTGATCTCCCCTTCCCGCTTGCGGGCTTGGGCAATGTCATAGCTGTTCTGCATCCGCATGAGCGTATCCATCGACACGCCGAAAGCCTTTTCGACCCGGAGCGCCATTTCCGGCGAAAGGTGCGCGCGCTCGTTCAGGACGGCCGACAACGCCGCCCTCGTAACACCGAGAACTTGCGCGGCGCTCGTGACCGAAAGGCCAAGCGGCTCGATGATCTCACTTTTGACGAAGCCGCCGGGGTGGGCGGGATTTTTCATACGGATGCCCTGCATCGCACTCATAGCCACCTCCTAGTGGTAATCTTCATAGTCGAGGTCGATGATCTCGATTTCGGTTTGGTCGATCCGAAATGTGATCCGCCAGTTCTTGGTGACGAACAGGCTCCAGGTGCCTTTTCGATCGCCGGTGAGCTGATGAGCCTTCCAGCTCGGGACCGTGCGCAACTCGTCTTCCCGCTCCATATCTTGCAGAAAGGTGACGATGCGACGGACTTTCGGCACTACGGCCGCCTGCAAGCCGGTGGCGTCATCATCTTCGATGAAGCGGCGCAACCCCTTATGGACCACGTTTCGGATTCTCATGTGCCGTCACTATCAAGCTAAGCGTATAGTGTCAAGCGACGCTATACGATCCCGTCATCTCATAGCCTTGTCGCGCAAGTCGTAAAACCTGCAACAGATCGGCCGCCCCCGGAAAATCAGGGCTTTTCGTGTCGCATGTCTTTGTCGCAAGTGGTAGAAAACTTGCGACATGATTTGCGACAGGGGGAAGCCGTGAGCAGCCGACCAGATTCCGACGCCGGCCGCGTGTTCATCGGCTATGCCCGCGTTTCGACTCGCGGCCAGGACCTCGATGCGCAGCGGGCCGCCCTGGGTGCGGCCGGCTGCGTCCGCATCTTCGAGGAAAAGGCTTCCGGGGCGAAGCGGGATCGGCCCGAGCTGGCGCGGATGCTCGACCATCTGCGTGCCGGCGACGTGGTGACGATCACCAGGCTAGACCGCCTCGCCCGATCGACCGGCGACCTTCTGGCGATCGCGGAGCGGATCAAGGAGGCCGGCGCTGGCCTGCGTTCGCTGGCCGAGCCGTGGGCCGATACCACGACGCCGGCGGGGCGCATGGTGTTGACCGTGTTCGCCGGCATCGCGGATTTCGAGCGCAGCTTGATCGTGGAGCGCACGAGCGCCGGCCGGATCGCGGCGAAAGCCCGAGGCGTGAAGTTCGGCCCCTCCCCTGCCCTGTCGGCCGAGCAGATCGCCCATGCCCGCCAGCTTATCCATGACGACAAGAAGCCGGTGGCGGAAGTCGCCCGGCTCTTGGGCGTGCATCGTGCCACGCTCTACCGGGCGCTTGAGAACGCATTGACGTGAATACGCATTGACGTAACCACGTTTAGTTGCCGGCCCTAGAAGTAGTGCCTTTCGCGGTTCCTTCCGCAAGGGATTGCAGAATCGGGCGAGTTCGTCCTTACTGCTAAGAATGAAGCGCGACTCGGAAAGGATTCGGAAGGACGTTGCCGCCCATCGGGCGCGGCAGCTTGCGGCCGGCCGTATCGCGCTGACCACGTATGTTCCGACTGATCTTCTCGCCCAAATCGACAAGATCAAGGAGCAGCGGGGCGTGCTTGGCCGCGCGCCGATCATCGAGGAAGCATTGAGGCTCTATATCGAAGCGAAGCAAGGGACATAACGGCAAAACGCCCGACCGCGCCAACGGTCGAGCGTTTTTGTAGGCCGTCAGACACACCGTAGAGACGGGGCCAAAGCTCTCCCCTTATCTACGCTACAGCACTCCAATCCGCAAGATTGATTCTTGCGGAAACAGGAAAGCCGTGCCTGCCGTCCGCGCCGTCATGTCCTTCAAATGGAAGGACGACAGGCATGTTGAGGACGCAGATCGCGGCCGCGATCGGCTGCGCGCGCGCAAGCGCGCTTGATGAGATCATGCGGGAGGTATGGACGCGCTACAGCGCCGGCCAGCTCACCGAGGAAGACGCCGGGCAGCTCTCCACGCTCGCCCATGAGCGCCGCGAGGCGTGGCGGGGATCGGGACAGGCCGGGCTTGGCCTGGTCATGCCCCCGGCCGAGCGATGCCCGACGCCAGTTCGCCGGCATAGTCATATCCGGGGCCGATCGGAGGGCCGGATATGGCGGCCGACGACGCGCAAGGACGTTCAGGCAATCTTGAAGGCGGCCGAAATCTACAATGAGGCCGGCTTGCACGAGAAGGGCGAGCGAAGCGGCCCGCTAGGATCGGTGGCGCTCGACGTGCTGCGGCTGTTCGTCAATCTCATAGACTTCCGCACCGGCCGGTTAGAGCCGTCAATCACCACGATCATGGATCGGCTAGGCCGGTCGCGCGATACGATCGTGCGGGCGCTGAAGAACCTGCGGGCGCATGGTTTCATCGACTGGCTGCGGCGCTACGAGCCGACCGGCAACGAGGGGCGCGGCCCACAGGTCCAGCAGACGAGCAACGCCTATCGCCTGTCCTTGCCGGAAAAGGCCCGTCAGTTTCTCGGCAGGTTCGGCAAGGCCCCGCCCCCGCCTGCTGATCATGGACAGGATCAGCAGGCATGGAGCGAGGCAATCGACGCCTACAAGACCACCCTGCCCCTCGATGAGCGGACGCAGCTCGACACCGGCGATAGCCCGCTCGGTAAGGCCCTCGTGATGCTGGCAAAGAGTGTGATGAAACGTGAGTCCGATAACCAGACTGAATCCCCATCTGATCTTTATCTAAGAGGGCAAACATAAGCGGTCGCCGCTGTTCGGGCTGCTTGCGCAGCCCTGCGGCGGTTCCGATCCGCGTATAAGGCGGATCGGGAGGCGGCACCCTCACAGCAAAACCGCCACGTTCGCGCCGGCGGCAACCGTCCTACGGGCTTTCGAGAGGGAGCGAGGGGCAAGGGCGGGGCTTAATATTTGCTGTATTGCCAGCAATAAGGCATTTAAGCAAAAATTCTTGCCGTCAATGCGGTTTGCTGCTATGCCAGCAATATGAAAACAATCGCCATAGTCAGCCAAAAAGGCGGGGCTGGAAAAACCACCCTCGCCTTGCACCTTGCTACGGCCGCCGAGGCGGCCGGGCTTCCCGCCGCTATCATCGACCTTGACCCCCAGGCAAGCGCCGCCGGATGGGGCGATAGCCGACAAGGTGAGGCCCCGGTTGTCGTCGCGCTTCCTCACACTCGTTTGCCGCAAGGCTTGCAGGCCGCGACCGATGGCGGGGCCGAGCTGGTCGTGATCGACACCGCGCCGCACTCGGAAGCGGCCGCAATGGCGGCAACGCGATCGTCCGACATGGTGTTGATCCCGTGCCGAGCCGGAATCCTCGATCTTCGCGCGATCGGAAGCACGGCCGAGCTGGTGAAACTCGCCCAAAAGCCGGCCTTTGTCGTTTTGAACGCCGTGCCGCCGCGTGCCACGCAGCTTCTGGCCGATGCGCGGGAAGCCGTTCAGGTTCACGGCTTGGAGGTTGCCCCCGTCGCCTTCCAGCAGCGGGCGGCTTTCGGACATGCGCTCACGGCCGGCAAAACCGCTCCGGAGTATGAGCCGGCCGGCAAAGCCAGCGAGGAAGTGTCCGAATTGCTGACCTGGCTTAGAGGCCAATTGCTGATTTGACGGCAAGCTGTATTGCCAGCAATAAGGCATAATGGTATTGCTGGCAAACTGGCAGTTTGATGGGATAAAACCATGTCGAAAAGACCGAGTTTAGCCGCGAGCATGAAGGCCGTGGGCGCGCAGACCACGCCGCCTGTTGCGCCTATCGCGGAATCCGCCCCCGCGCCGACCCCGGATCGTGCCGAGGGTAAGCGTTACCATGCCGCCACGCGGGCCGGAATGAAGCGGGTGACGGTCGTGGTCGAGCCGGAGGAACATCGCCGGGTTAAGCGGCTGTCAGCCGACACCGACCGCTCCATTGAAGACCTCATGCGCGAGGCGCTTGCTGACTTGCTGGCAAAACATAGTGCTTGATTGCCAGCAAAGCGGCGATGCGGTAAGGGCCTTGAAGTGTAACGCTATGTGTCATACATTCAGGGGCGAGGAAGTCGCGTGAGGGTTTTCAAAAACAGCCGGTTTCACAAGTTTGCCCGAAAGGAGAAAATCTCTGACGCGATGCTTTGTGAGGCTGTAGAGCGGGCTGAGCGCGGCCAGATCGACGCCGATCTAGGGGCCGGCCTTATCAAGCAACGAGTAGCGCGGCCCGGCGCTGGAAAGTCTGGCGGCTTCCGAACGCTGGTTTTCTTCCGCGCGGAGACGAGGGCGGTTTTCGCGTTCGGGTTTGCCAAGAGCGATATGGCGAACCTTGATGATGCGGAAGAAGCCTACTTGAAGAAGGCCGCAAAGCTGGTCTTGGGGTTTGCAGATGCGCAGATGGACGCGGAAGTTGCTGCGGGTCGAATGTTCGAGGTGAATTGCGATGAGCAAGACTTACAAGAGTGAAGCTCTGGCGGCCGTCCATGAGATGATGGAAGGCTTCTATGAGTCCGGCGCGATCGACAAGCAGACGATGCGCGAATTTGACGAGGGGTGTCTGACAACCGTTGAGCCGCTGACCCCCGAGGAAATCCGTTCTATTCGTGAGCGTGAGCGTATCTCGCAGCCTGTCTTTGCCCGCTATCTCAACGTGAGTAAGGGGCTGGTGTCAGATTGGGAACGTGGGGTGAAGAAGCCCGGCGGCCCGGCGCTGCGGCTGCTGACCGTTATTCAGAAAAGGGGCCTTGAGGCGATTGCCTGATTGCTGGCAAGTTGGCAAACAAGCAATTTGGCAAGTTGTCTGCCTGCATCCCGCCCCCGGCCGTCCCTACGGCCCTAGATGATGAGAGCGGGACGGCCGGGGGCTAGCGTCGCGGGTGTGGCCTGGTTGAGCGATGCCGGCGAGCAGCCGGCCCCGGCCCGGAGGGAACGCGCTCCCACATAGCGCCGAAGTGACCGGAGGGCCGCAAGAGAGAAGCCCCGGTGCGTCAGCGCCGGGACCGCTTTTCCCATCTGGCCGGCTCGGGCAGGGGGGCTTCGCGCTTTTCGCGCAGTAGGGCTTTCATTTCTTCCATCGAAATACCCGGTCGGGAATCATCGGCCGCCACCTGTATGCGGCGCTTGAGTAGTTCCCGGCGCAGATCGGCATGGGGTGCCAGCTCCTTATGCTCGCCCAGGATCACGAACACGGCTTCGGACGGATCAAGGAACGTGTCCTGTTCGATCAGATCGAGCAGCCACAGGGCCAGCGACGGCGGCAGATAGGCTTCAAGGGGCATTTCCGGCCTACATGCCGCCATTTGGGCTGAGACGCAACCGGTCCCTCTGCGCCCGCAGGGCTTCGAACTCGGGCCAATTTCGGCTCGCTTTCCACCGTCATGCCCGCGCTTGTCGCGGGCATCCACGCCGGGACATCGCGAAATGCATCGCACGGAGACGGCATATTCGGCTCATATTTTCAGATTTGTCGCGTCTTGGCGTGGATGGCCGCGACAAGCGCGGCCATGACGCGGTGAGATGACGCATCATCAACCTGGATTGGGAGCCCTGCCTGCGCCCGATAGCCGCGAACCATCAGATTTTTTCGATGATCAGCGGCAGCCCACCTTTGGGCCGTGTCGTGAAATCGGGGGCGAGCTCAAGCCGATGGCCTTCGACCGTCGTGAACCGAAAGTCGCGAATGAGTGTGGCGAGAATGGCGACCATCTCCAGCATCGCGAACCCCATGCCGATGCAGATGCGGGGGCCGGCGCCGAAAGGCATGTACGCGCAGCGATGCCGCGCCTTGGCTTTTTCCGGCGCAAAGCGGTCGGGGTCGAAGGCGTTGGGCGCGTCCCAGAGTTTCTCGTGACGATGCAGCGCCCAGAGCGCCGCATAGACCGGCTCGTTCTTCGAGATTTTATGCGGGCCTAGCATCATGTCTTCGCGCGGCTGTCTTCCAATCGCGGCGGCCGGCGGAAAGAGGCGCATCGATTCCTGTATGACTTGCTTTGTAAATTGCAGCCCCTCGATCCTGTCGCCGCTGATGTCGGCGTCGCCGGCGATTGCGCGCACTTCGTCGCGCAGGCGCTCCTGCGACGCCTGGTCCTTGGCGAGCAGCCACAGGCTCCAGCCGAGCGCGACCGCCGATGTTTCATGCCCCGCGACCAGAAAGCCGTAGAGATTGGCGATGAGTTCGGCGTCGGTCATCGACCGGCCGCTTTCGGGGTCCTTGGCGGCGAGCAGCCGATCGAGGATCGCCTGCGTTTGCCCGCCCGATGCGCGCCGCGCCGCGAGGAGGCGCGCGGTCTCGTCGTAAAGGTAGCGCATGTCGCGATTGACTTTCGAAGAACCGGGAAACGGCAGCCATGTCGGCAGCCGAAGCAGGGTGAAGATCCGCGACCAGGAGATGGCCGCGAAACTCTCCTGCAAGGCGGCGACAAACTTGCCGCGATCGAAGGCCCCAGTGACGCCGAGCACGGCTTTCTCAATGACCGCGAAAGTGACGTTCGACATGGCGTTCATCGCATCGACCGGCGCCCCCTGCGGCGCGAGGCGCCACGCCTGCGCCTGGGCTTTGGCGCAATCGACGAATGTCGGCGTGAGGGCCAGAAGATTTTCGTGTCGGAAGGCGG
>NZ_JACBFQ010000022.1 GCF_021401125.1 Xanthobacter sp. NM-59 | reverse complement strand
GGACGCGGCGGGGCGCGCGAGATCGGCTTTGCCTCCGTGGGCGGCGAGATCGCCCAAACGGCATTGGTGCGCGGGCCGCTGGCGGCACTGCCCCGCAATGAGGCCCTGTTGCTGTTCTGCCTCATCAACCACCCCTTTCTGCTGGACGAGGCGGCGGAGGATGTGTCGGAGCTGCCATTTGCCAACCCGGAAGCGGACCGGCTGCGGCACGCGCTGGTCGCGGCGCACCTGGAAGGGCCGACCGCTGCGGAGGATCAAGGGGATACCTTGGCCGAGCGCCTCGACCAGGCCGACCTCGAGGACCTCTCACGTAGGGTCAAGAGCCTCTCCAACCCGAAAATGGACTGGCCAGCTTATCCTGATACCGCAAAAGAGGATGCAAGACTCTGGTGGCAGCAGCGGACGGCCTTGCATCGCAAGGCTTACGCGCTATCTAGGGAACTGAAGGAAGCTGAGAGATCCCTGGGGGAGGACCCCAGCGAGGCGAATTTTGCCTGGCTGCGCGACGTCCACGAGCGCCTGTCCACCGTTGAAGGGATGGACGCGCTGGTGGAGGGCTTTGGCGCGCTGTCCGGCCGCAGATCCGCGCGGTCGGTCTAGGCGCGGTGCGCGAAGCCGGGAAAGGCGGTCTCGGGTGAAGGCCCGTTTCGGGCGGGCGGGGATCACACGGTTTGGGTGACCCATCCAGTTGGATGGGCGGCCGTTCAGGCGGGCTTAACGGTAACGTGTTCAAAAGAGCGCGACCGGAGCCGAATACGACAGGCGGCGGAGCCCCGGGGGGCTGCGTCGCCATTTCGCCGTTGAAGATCGGCGAGATCATCAGGAGATGTCCATGGCGAAGCAATCTGCCGAGACGACCGAAGCGCCCGAGAAGGAGACCGACGCCCCCGACGGGCCGTTGCTCGACCTCTCGGACGCGGCCGTCCGGAAGATGATCAAGAACGCCAAGCGCCGGGGCTATGTGACCTACGAGCAGCTCAATGAGGTGATGCCCTCCGACGAGGTCACCTCCGAGCAGATCGAGGACACCCTTGCCATGCTCAATGACATGGGCATCAACGTGATCGAGGCCGAAGAGGCCGAGGCCGAGGAGAATGGCGAGGAAGGCGAAACCCCCGAGGAGCCCGAGGAGGCCGAAGGTGGCGAGCTGACCGAAGCCGCTCCGCGGGCGCTGGCGCGTTCCGAGACCAAGTCCGAGCCGGCCGAGCGCACCGATGACCCGGTGCGCATGTACCTGCGCGAGATGGGCTCGGTGGAGCTGCTTTCGCGCGAGGGCGAAATCGCCATCGCCAAGCGCATCGAGGCCGGCCGCGAGGCCATGATCGCCGGCTTGTGCGAAAGCCCGCTCACCTTCCAGGCCATCATCATCTGGCGTGATGAGCTGGTGGAAGGCAAGGTTCTGCTGCGCGACATCATCGACCTCGAGGCCACCTATGCCGGCCCCGAGGGCAAGAATCCGCCGGCGGCTCTGGGCGAGGAAGCCGCCCTTGCGCCCGAGGCGGGCGAGGACGGCATTCTGGGCGAGCCCCCCATTCCGGAGGGCGACGAGGACGACATGGAAAACTCCATGTCGCTCGCGGCCATGGAAGCGGAGATCAAGCCGAAGGTGCTGGAAACCTTCGACCGCATCGCCGGCTCCTATGTGAAGCTGCGCCGCCTGCAGGATCAGAACGTCGAATCCAAGCTCAAGAACGAGACCCTGTCGCCGGCGCAGGAGCGCAAGGCGAAGAAGCTCAAGGAAGATCTCGTTCTCGACGTGAAGAGCCTGTCGCTCAACCAGGCGCGCATCGACGCGCTGGTGGAGCACCTCTACGAGATCAACAAGCGGCTCGTTTCCCTTGAGGGCCGCCTGCTGCGCCTTGCGGAAAGCTATGGCGTCACCCGCGACGACTTCCTGAAGAACTATCTGGGTTCCGAGCTTGACCCCAAGTGGGTGCTGCGCGTGTCCAAGCTGGGCTCGCGGGGCTGGAAGGGCTTTGTGGCCCACGAGAAGGATGGCATCAAGGACCTGCGCGGCGACATCCACGCTCTGGCCACCGAAACGGGGCTGGAGATCGCGGAATTCCGCAAGATCGTGCAGATGGTGCAGAAGGGCGAGAAGGAAGCCCGCCAGGCCAAGAAGGAAATGGTGGAGGCAAACCTTCGCCTCGTCATCTCCATCGCCAAGAAGTACACGAACCGCGGCCTTCAGTTCCTGGATCTGATCCAGGAAGGCAATATCGGCCTCATGAAGGCGGTCGACAAGTTCGAGTACCGGCGCGGCTACAAGTTCTCCACCTATGCCACCTGGTGGATTCGGCAGGCCATCACCCGCTCCATCGCGGACCAGGCCCGCACCATCCGCATTCCGGTGCACATGATCGAGACGATCAACAAGATCGTGCGCACCTCGCGCCAGATGCTCCACGAGATCGGCCGCGAGCCGACCCCGGAGGAGCTGGCCGAGAAGCTCGGCATGCCGCTGGAAAAGGTGCGCAAGGTGCTGAAGATCGCCAAGGAGCCCATCTCCCTCGAAACGCCCATCGGCGACGAGGAAGATTCGCACCTGGGAGACTTCATCGAGGACAAGAACGCCATCCTGCCTATCGATGCGGCGATCCAGTCCAACCTGCGCGAGACCACCACGCGGGTTCTGGCCTCCCTCACCCCCCGTGAGGAGCGTGTGCTGCGCATGCGCTTCGGCATCGGCATGAACACCGATCACACGCTGGAGGAAGTGGGCCAGCAATTCTCGGTGACGCGCGAGCGTATCCGCCAGATCGAAGCCAAGGCCCTGCGCAAGCTCAAGCACCCGAGCCGCTCGCGCAAGCTGCGTTCGTTCCTGGACAATTGATACCGGAGGCCCGTGCGCGCCGCTCACGGGCCTTCAATCTAGCCTTTCGTTTTACGCGCGTCCTTCACGCAAACCGGCATCCAACTTCCTCGGACACGCTTCAGCGAAGTGGTTGCGGCCTCAGTGTTCCGCAAAGCCTTGCGAGAGAAGAGGCTTGATCTTCCTGTAGGTTTCCCGCGCTTCCGTCGCAATGGGCCGCCGCCCGTATTGATTGGGCGCCCCCATGGCAAGCCAGGCTGCCAGGATCATGAGTCCGGATGGCACCCAGCGCGCATTGGCCGACCGCACGTTTTCACCCGTGATCAACGTGGCGAGCTCGGACAGGGAATACCAGTCCACCTCCCCCTCGCCTGACCTCTTCACATCTTCGATATTTTTGTCGCTGACGGCGATGCCCGCGATGACATATTGAATAAACCCGGTCGTCTCCTCCTGGGATACGATCACATTTCTATACATCGTGCTGTCTTCCTGGAACTGCAGGCAGGTTTCCTCCCGCACCTCGCGCAGCGCCGCATACAACAAGGGCTCTCGACTGATATCGTCGTGATGATGGATATCATCGGCCGGCTCATAATTTCCGCCCAGGATATGGAAACAGTTCTTATAGGTTGCAACGAACGCCGATCGCCGCATCAGCAACACGCGACTGCGTTCCGGGTCGAACACGATTGCGCCGCACGAAATAATTGGCGGCTTCTCACCCGCCTGGCGGGCCGCAACGATGCGGGAATAAACGGTGGAATAGACGGAAACCGCTTCCGCATGCTCCGACTGCCACTCTTTACTCACCGCAAGGGCATGCGCCCCATCTTTTGCAACCTTCAACTGATCGACGGTGTGTGAGACCCTCTCCGCATCCCAGCCCACCTTCAAATAGTCTTGCCGATTCAAAACTTTGCCTGCCAAGCGCACGGCAGGCATCCCGTTCGTCCGGACATGATGGATCCGCGAGCGATCCCGGCTGATGGCATTCAGCTCGCTGATTTCATGGGCCGTCAGTCCACCGACTGATTTGGCCCACCGCCTCTTTCGCCACCACGTGCGCAGCCTTCAGACGACAAACAGACCGGCAATAATCGGAAATAAGAGCTGGATGGCCTTTTCCAACACCGCCAATATGTTTGCGATGTTACCGAGCCAAGCCCACGCCTCATCCATCGCCACAACACCCCCACGTGATGCGCGTGTTTACTTTTAAAGTCTGTCAATCACGGGCGGCACAGCCCCTTATCGCTCCGTCAGCTTCAGTTCGATGCGCCGGTTGTGGGCGTGGGCCTCGTCCGAGGTGCCGGTGTCGATGGGCTGGAACTCGCCGAAGCCGGCGGCGATCAGGTGTTGTGGGCTCACGCCCTTGCTGATGAGAAATTGCACCACCGCAATGGCGCGAGCGGCCGAAAGCTCCCAGTTGGAGGGAAATTGCGCGGTGGCGATGGGCCGGTTGTCGGTGTGGCCGTCAATGCGCAGGGCCCAGCTAATGTCCGCCGGAATCTCCGTCTCCAAGTCCAAAATGGCGGAGGCCAGCTTGTCCAGCTCCGCCTGGGCTTCAGGCTTCAGGGTGGCGGAGCCGGGATCGAAGAAAATTTCGGATTGGAACACGAAGCGGTCGCCCACCACGCGGATCTCGGGCCGGTTGCCCAGAATCTGGCTGAGCCGGCCGAAGAATTCGGAACGGAATCGCGTCAGCTCCTGCACCCGCTGGGCCAGCGCCACGTTCAGCCGGCGGCCGAGATCGGCAAGCTTGGCCTGGCTCTCCTTATCCTTCTGCTCGGAGGCGTTCAGCGCCTCTTCAAGGGCCGCCATCTGGCGGCGCAAGGCGGCGATCTGCTGGTTGAGCAGGTCGATCTGCGAGAGGGCGCGGCTGGCCACGTCCTTCTGGGCGTCGAGGTCGCGGGCCAGCGCCTGTTCGCGGCCGGTGTCAGGGGCGGTCGGGGTGGCCGCGAGCCGACCGCGCAGGCTGTCGCGCTCGGCCTCCGCCGCCTCCAGGGAGGCGCGCACGGCGGCAAGCTCGGTCTCATTATTCTGCCCGCTCGCCCGCTCCAGCGAGAGCAGCTCGGTGAGCTGGCGAATCTGCGCCTGAAGGCGCTGCAGCACGTTGTCCTTGCCCGTCATCTCCTGGGTGAGGAAGAATTGGGTGAGCATGAATACGGACAGCAGGAAGATGAAGACCAGAAGCAGCGTCGACAGTGCATCGACGAAGCCCGGCCAGTAATCGATGTGGCGGTCGCGCCCGCGTCGGCCCAGGGCCATGGCTCACCTCTGCTCGGCGTCGGCGGAGATCTTTTCGAGCCGCTCCACCAGATGGCGCAAGTCTTCCTGCTGGCGCCCATGGGTGTCGATGAGCTGCTTGATGAGCACCTGCTCGGAGCGCAGATGCGTCACCAGCCCCTGGAGGCTCTCGGCCAGATGCGACATGGCGGAGATCACCCGCTGGGAACCGGCCTCGGCCATGGTTTTTTCCAGCCGGTTGATGGCGCCGATCAGCGGCTCCATGTCCGCCGAAGGGGCCGGCAGCGCCAGCAGCGCCCCCCCCTCCGCCGGCCGCTCGGGGCCGGGCAGGCGATCGAGATCGCGCACGGTGGTGGAGAGCCAGTCCTCAAGGTCCGTATAAAAGCGGTTCTGCGCCTGGCCGGCCTGAAGGTCGAGAAAGCCCAGCACCAGGGAGCCCGCAAGGCCGAAGAGGGAGGAGGAGAAAGCCAGCCCCATGCCGCCGAGGGGCGCGGCAAGGCCGCTCTTGAGATCCTCGAACACGGAACCAGAATCCGGCCCCACCTGCAGCGCGCTGATGACCTGGCCGATGGAGGACACCGTTTCCAGAAGGCCCCAGAAGGTGCCGAGCAGGCCCAGGAACACCAGAAGGCCGGTGAGATAGCGCGCCATGTCGCGGCTCTCATCCAGGCGGGTGCCGATGGAATCGAGGATCGAGCGCATGGTGGTCTGGGAAATGGCCATGCGGCCGATGCGATCACCCAGCAGCGCCGCCATGGGGGCCAGCAGCGTGGGCGTGCGCGCCACCGCAAGGCCGGGATCGGCCAGGCGGAAGGAATTCACCCAGTCCACCTCGGGGAAAAGCCGCGCCACCTGGCGGATGGCGAGAATGATGCCGATGGCCAGGACGCCGAAAATGACGCCGTTGAGCCCCGGATTATTGAGGAAGGCGGCGAAGATCTGGCGATGCAGCACCGCCGCCAGGGCCGCGCACAGGGCCAGGAATACCAGCATGCGCACCAGGAAGATGCGCGGCGACGAGAGTTTCAGGAAAGGATCGACGGCGCGCGTCATGCTTGCTCCCGAGGGGTTGGCTCCCGCATGCAGGTTCGGGCGGGGACTATGGCACAGCGCGCGGCAAATGACACCGCGCCACGTGCCGTTGCGGACGATCTGGAATGAATCGAAGCCGGCGGCGGCCTTGCATCGGCCACATGGGACGGCTACGTGGACCGCATGTCGCAGCCACAGGACAAGACCGCCCGGCTGGCCGCCGCCCTCAAGGCGAATCTGGCGCGCCGCAAGGCCCAGACCCGCGCCCGCAACGAGGCCGGCTCCCCCGATGAAGCCCCCCCGCCGGACGGCGGCGCGGAACGGGACACCGCACGCAATGGTGGCAATGGGAATGGGCCGGGCGAGGCCGCGATTGTGCCGGACGGAAAGGCACGCTAGACCTTGACTTTTAACAGCGCCCCGGGTGGACCGGGCGCCGGCCGCTTGGCCTCCGGGGACACAGGACCAGCATGGACAAGATTCGCATCGTCGGCGGCAACGCGCTTCACGGCACCATCCCCATCTCCGGCGCCAAGAACGCAGCCTTGCCCTTGATGATCGCGAGCCTCCTCACCGAGGAGAAGCTGGTGCTGGAGAACGTGCCGCGCCTCGCGGACGTGGCCCTGCTTCAGCGCATCCTGGGCAATCATGGCGTGGACATCACCACCAATGGCAAGCGCACCGGGGACGATCCCAATGCCGGCCAGACGCTGGAGATCGACGCCCGCGTGATCGTCGACACCACCGCGCCTTATGATCTGGTGTCGCGCATGCGTGCCTCGTTCTGGGTGCTGGGGCCGCTGGTGGCGCGCATGGGCGTGGCCCGGGTCTCGCTGCCCGGCGGCTGCGCCATCGGCACCCGGCCGGTGGACTTCCACCTGGATGCGCTGCGGGCGCTGGGCGCCGATATCGACATTGACGGCGGCTATGTGCTGGCCAAGGCGCCCAAGGGTCTGAAGGGCGCGCGCATCGTGTTCCCCAAGGTCTCGGTGGGTGCCACCCATACCGCTCTGATGGCCGCCGCCCTCGCCGACGGCGAGAGCGTGATCGAGAATGCCGCCCGCGAACCGGAAGTGGCCGATCTGGCGGATTGCCTGGTGAAGATGGGCGCGCGCATCTCCGGAGCCGGCAACGCCACCATTCACGTCCAGGGCGTTCCGCATCTGCGTGGGGCCCGCCATTCCGTGCTGCCGGACCGCATCGAAACGGGCACCTATGCCATGGCCACCGCTATGGCGGGCGGCGACGTGCTGCTGGCCGGCGCCCGGCCCGATCTTCTGGAGAGCGCGCTCGACATCCTGCGCGCCGCGGGCGTGGAGGTGGAAGCCACCAATGAAGGCATCCGCGTGCGTCGCAACGGGGCGGGCATCCTGCCCGTGGAGGTGAGCACGGCGCCCTATCCGGGCTTCCCCACCGACCTGCAGGCCCAGCTCATGGCCCTGATGACCAAGGCGAAGGGCCGCTCGCGCATCACCGAAACCATCTTCGAGAACCGCTTCATGCATGTGCAGGAGCTGGCCCGGCTCGGCGCCAAGATCCATCTCGACGGCGACACCGCCACCATCGAGGGGGCGGAGCGCCTGACCGGCGCACCGGTGATGGCCACCGACCTTCGCGCCTCCGTCTCGCTGGTGATCGCCGGCCTTGCGGCGGAAGGCGAAACGCTGGTGCAGCGCGTGTATCACCTGGATCGCGGCTTCGAGAGGCTGGAGGCGAAGCTGTCGCGCTGTGGCGCCGAGATCGAGCGCATCAGCGGCTGAGCTGCTCGCCCAACGTCCATCATCGCCCTTGATCACAGCCCCGGCCTCTGGCGCGGGGCTGTTTCATTTTGCCACCAAATGGCAATGCCCCCGTGCACCGCCTTGGCTATTCAAGCACCGGCCTGCGGACTATTATTGAGCTGGCAGCGGAAGAAACGCTCCCCGATCAGAAGCGAAGCAATAAAATGTCCTCGCAGCGCATCATAGCGGAATCCCGGCGGCGGTATTGGAAAGTCTACCTTACGATCGCCGTCGCTGCGCTATTGCTGTTCGCGGTATTATACAACCTTAACGTTCTGGAATATAGCAGCACCATCGCGAAGGAGTATTCGTCTTGGCCTGTGGATGGTCTCTTCGCGCTGCTGCTGACCACCGCGTTCGCCTCGATCGCGGTGCTGGCGGTGCACGAACGCCAGCTCCAGCGGGAGGTGGCGCAGCGCCGCCAGGCCGAGGACCTGGCACAGACCGCGTTTCGCTATGACAGCCTGACCGGCATTTCCAATCGCGTGCTGTTCCAGGAAGAGTTTTCGCGGGCCTTGAGCCAGGCCCGATCCAATGAAACGCGCCTTGCGGTGCTGGTGATCGACATCGACGAGTTCCAGCAGGTGAATGACGCGCACGGGCATGATGTGGGCGACGCAGTGCTGACCACCCTGGCCGGGCGCCTGCGCGGCATCGTCCGCAAGGAGGACGTCCTCGCCCGCCTCGGCGCGGACGAGTTCGCCATTCTCTTCCCCATGCGCAATGAGAGCACGGAGGCCCTGTTCCGCCTCGCGGAACGGATCCTGCAGGCGGCGCATGATGACATCGAGGCCCCGAACCGGAACCTCCGGGTTTCCGCCTCCATCGGCATCGCCAAATTCCCGCGTGATGGGGACGCGGAAGCCGGGCTGCTGCGCTGCGCCGAGGCGGCGCTGGTCCAGGCCAAGGCGACCGGCAAGGACCGCTATTCGCTCTATGACAGCAGCCTGGATGCGCGCCGGCGCGAGCGCCTGGAAACGGAAGCGGAGCTGCGCGCGGGGCTGGAACGGGGCGAGATCATCGCCCTCTACCAGCCACTGGTGGACCTCGACACCCAGCGCACCGTGGGCTTCGAGGCCCTGGCGCGGTGGCGTCATCCGGTCCGCGGGCTGCTGGGCGCGCCCGATTTCATCCCCATCATCGAAGATGCCGGCCTTGCCGGGCCCCTGCTGCAGGCCATGCTGCGCCGGGTCTGCGACGATTCCCGCCACTGGCCGGACAGCGTGCGCGTGGCGGTCAATCTCTCGCCTCCGCAATTGCTGGACCCCGAGCTGCCCGGCTCCATTCTCGACCTGCTGCGGCAGATGGGGGTGGAGCCGTGCCGGATCGAGCTTGAGATCACCGAAACCGCCCTGTTGCAGGACTTCGAGGCCGCGCGGCGCGCCATGTCGGTGCTGCGCGAGGCGGGCGTGCACATGTCGCTGGACGATTTCGGCACCGGCTATTCCAGCCTGCGCCACCTGCACGAGCTGCCCATCGACAAGATCAAGATCGACCGTTCCTTCACCAGTCGCCTCTCCAGCGACGCCCAATGCCGCAAGATCGTCGCCTCCATGCTGAGCCTGAGCGAGGCCCTGGGCCTGACCACGGTGGCCGAGGGCGTGGAGCTGCCGCAGCAGGCGGAATGGCTGCGCACCCACGGCTGCACCCTGGGGCAGGGCTATCTGTTCGCCCGCCCGCTTCCGCCCACCGACGCCTTCGGCACCGTGCGCGACCAGGCCGGCTGACAGCCCCGCCTCAGGGGCCCCACCGCGACATGGACAGGCAAGCGAAAGCGCAAGGCCCGCTCAGCCGCGCTCACGGCATCCTTGCCATGCACGCGCAGCGACATTGAAACCTGCCGCTGCGCTCTCTATCTCCAGGGAAGCCGGGGAAACGGCGAAGAAATGCCCAGAAGGCGCCCGCCATGACCGATCTCAAGCTGCTCGCCCTCGATGAAGAGGACCTCGCCGTCATCTCCGCCCATCTACAGGATGCGGTGGTGAAGGTGACGGACATGGGTTTCCTGCCGACGGTCCAGCGCTTCGCCCTGCTGCTCAACCGGTTCGACTGGGACCGCGCGGTGCTCACCCATGAAAAGGTGCGCCGGCGCGCGGGCCTGCACTTCGAGCGCGTGCGCGACGCCAAATGCCGGGGCATGGACCTCGCCCGGCGCAACGGCGTGCTCAATCTCCTGGCCGTCACCTTCATTCCCACCGATACGCCCTCGGGCTATGTGCTGCTCACCTTTTCCGGCGGCGCCGAGGTGCGGCTCGAGGTGGAATGCATCGAGGCGAGCCTGCGCGATCTGGGCCCGGCCTGGGGCTGCGCCCATACTCCCCACCACGAAGGCCCGGCCGCCCGGCAATCCGGCACCGACGCCGCCTGACCGCCCTGCCCCAAGGCAAGCGGGCCCCTCCTTCCGCGCCGCGAATGCGCCAAGCGTGACGGCGGGGCTTCCCTCCGCCCCCGTCCTGATCTAGCAAGACCCCATGCCTATCCGTCTCGATACCGAAGATTCCGATTTCGCCGCGCGCTTTGCCGAGTTCCTCGGCTCCAAGCGGGAGGCCTCCGTCGATGTGCAGGACCAGGTGGCCGCCATCATTGCCGACGTGCGCGCGCGCGGCGACAAGGCCCTGATCGACCTCTCCCGCACCTTCGACCGGGTGGACCTGGAAGTCCTGGGCATCCGCGTGACCGACGCGGAGATCGACGCCGCCCTCGCCTCCATCCCGGCCGAGACGCGCGAGGCGCTGGAATTCGCCAAGGCCCGCATTGAGCGGCACCATGCCCGCCAGCGCCCCACCGACGAGACCTATGTGGACGCCGCCGGCGTCACTCTGGGCCATCGCTGGACCAGCGTGGATGCGGTGGGCCTCTATGTGCCAGGCGGCACCGCTGCCTATCCCTCCTCCGTGCTCATGAACGCGGTGCCGGCCCAGGTGGCGGGCGTGCCGCGCATCGTCATGGTGGTGCCCGCACCCGATGGGCAGATCGCCCCGCTGGTGCTGGCCGCCGCGCGCCTTGCCGGCGTGCACGAGGTGTATCGCGTGGGCGGCGCCCAGGCGGTGGCGGCGCTGGCCTTCGGGACCGACACCATCGCCCCGGTGGACAAGATCGTGGGCCCCGGCAACGCCTATGTGGCCCAGGCCAAGCGGCAGGTGTTCGGCAAGGTGGGCATCGACATGGTGGCCGGCCCCTCCGAGGTGCTGATCATCGCCGATGCCGACGCCAATGCGGACTGGATCGCCGCCGACCTTCTGGCCCAGGCGGAGCACGACACCGCCGCCCAGTCCATCCTCATCACTGATTCGGACGACCTCGCCACCCGCGTGGTGGCCGCCGTCGAGGGCATGATCGAGACCCTGCCCCGGGCCGAGATCGCCCGTGCCTCCTGGCGCGACCACGGCGCCGTCATCAAGGTGCGCAGCCTGGACGAGGCCCTGCCCTTGTCCGACCGGGTGGCGCCCGAGCACCTGGAGATCCAGGCCGCCGACGCCGACCGGCTCGCGGCGCGCATCCGCCATGCGGGGGCCATCTTCATCGGCGCCTACACGCCGGAAGCCATCGGCGATTATGTGGGCGGCACCAACCACGTTCTGCCGACGGCCCGCTCGGCCCGCTTCTCCTCGGGCCTCAGCGTGCTCGATTTCATGAAGCGTACCTCCATCCTGAAGCTGGACGCCAGCGCCCTGGAAAAGGTGGGCACCGCCGCCGTGCGGCTGGCCGAGGTGGAGCGCCTGCAGGCCCACGGCCGGTCCGTGTCCATCCGCACAAATGCCGGAGGGGGGCAATGAGCTCATGAGCGAAAAATCCCTCTCCCGGCTCGCGGCCGTCAACGTCGACACGTCCTCCCTCGGCCATGCCGGCGCGGAGGTGGAGCACGAGCGCGCCACCGCCATCTGGGACCTCATCGAGGACAATTCGTTTCATCCCTGTGGTGATCCCGGGGATGGGCCCTACACCCTCGACATCTCGCTGATGGACAATCGCCTGGTGCTCGACATCAAGCGCGAGAGCGGTGAGCAGGTGGTGCAGCACCATCTCTCCCTCACCCCCTTCCGCAAGGTGGTGAAGGACTATTTCCTCATCTGCGAGAGCTATTACGCGGCCATCCGCACGGCCTCGCCGAGCCAGATCGAGGCCATCGACATGGGCCGTCGCGGCGCCCACAACGAGGGCTCCGAGCTGCTCCAGGAGCGGCTGAAAGGCAAGATCGACGTGGATTTCGATACCGCCCGGCGCCTGTTCACCCTCATTTGCGCGCTGCACTGGAAGGGTTGACGGCGATGCCCTCTGTGGCGGACCCTGACGTACCTCGCTCGCGGTCGACGCGTCCGCAATCGGTTCTGTTCATCTGCGGGCAGAACGTGGTGCGTTCCGTGATGGCGGCGGCCCTGCTGCACCATCTCTACGGCAAGTCCATCTATGTGGGCTCAGCCGGCGTCATCGCCGGGGAACCCGATCCCTTCGTCACTGCGGTGATGGAGGAAATCGGCCTCGACGTGCACAAGCACCGGCCCAAAACCGTGGAGGAGCTGGAGGAATATGAGGGGCTGGGCTTCGACCTCGCCATCTCGCTCTGCCCCAGCGCCCATCACCGCGCCCTGGAGCTGACCCGCACCAACGCCCTCGACGTCGAATACTGGCCGACGCCGGACCCCACTCGCGAAGGCGGCAACCGCGAACAGCGCCTCAACGCCTACCGCGCCGTGCGGGACGAGCTGGAGGAGAAGATCCGCCAGCGCTTTCGGCATACCTGAGTGTGCGCTGAGGTGGACAGGGGGTCCGGCCGACGCATCTCCGGCTGAGCCGCCGGCGCCCGAAACGCGGCCGCCCCGGCCATGCTCCCTCCTGCCACCCGCGCCGCAAGGGAATTGCCGCGCCCGCGCCGCCCCACACCTCCGCTTGCGCGAGCGGAAAGGACGGGGCGTGAAGACCGGGGGCGAAGACGGGGCCCGAGACCCGGGGCAAGGACCGGGGGCAAGTGCCGGCGGCGAGCGGCCTAAGCTGGCGGAGTCCGCGCACACGAAGCCCCCCCCCCCCCGCGGCGTGCGAGATGCGGCGGAGGCTTGCCGCTCCCACCGCCACGGCACCTCCCCCTGCGCCCTCTTGCCATCGCCAGCCCGCCCCGGACGAGCGGGATGAGGAGGCGACCCATCGGCCTTGCCCGATGCCCGCGGGCGTTCCGGTGCCCCAAAGGCGCCAATCCCCAGGCACCACCCCAGATACCGATCCCGGGTACCGACGCCCAGGTACCGATCCCGAGGTGCCGATCCCGAGCGACCAGCCAACAGGCGCGGGCGCCAACGCGCGGCTCCTCGTCCGCCCTTGCCGGCAGCCAGCGTGCTGGCGTTTCATCGGGAATGGCTGATTCGCCCGGGATCGGCCGCGCGCCTTCACTCCGGAAATCGCCATGGCTGCTCCCCTCTACACCCTGCGCCCCGCCATCGCCGCCGACCGGCCGGCCATGGCCGACCTATGGGTTGCGAGCTGGGTGAAGACCTTGCCGGAGATCGATTTCGAGGCCCGGCGCCCCTGGCTCAAGCAGCACCTGGATGAGCTGACGACCGGCGGCGCCCTCACACGGGTGGCGGAAAGCGCGGGCGCGGTGGCGGGCTTCGTGGTGATCCATCCCGGCACCGGCTATCTCGACCAGATCGCGGTCGGCCCCACTTTCTGGGGCCAGGGCGCGGCGGAAGAGCTGATGGCCGAGGCCAAGCGCATCTCCCCCACTCTGGTGGCCCTGGATGTGAACCAGGAGAACCCGCGTGCCGTGCGCTTCTACGAAAAGATGGGCCTTGCCATCACCGGCGAGGGGGAAAACCCCATGTCCGGCCGCCGCACCTTCCGAATGGAATGGCGGCCCTAGGGTCCGACCGACATTTGAGAAGAACGGTTTGCCGGGAGCTCGTTCCCTCTCCCTCTTGCGAGGGATAGTGAGGGAGGCCAGGACCGCCTGGGCTAGAACCGCCTCCGTAACGCAGAGACTCAGGATTCAAGACTTTTTCGCCGCCGAGCCAAGTTCCCAAGTCTTGCCCCCACCGCAGTCCCCCAAGCGGGAGAGGGAGCGTCATGAACGACACGGTGGTGGTGAGTCACGACCCGCGCCACAGGCACTGAATGTCGATACACCCTAGCACTACTTTGGCAGAATCAGATTGGCGGTCTCCAGATGGCCCTTCGGCAGTGGGGACAAGTTGGCGATGTCGAGGAAAATGCCTTGAGGACGGCCCGGCGGACCTGAGGCAGGGTCG
>NZ_JACBFQ010000021.1 GCF_021401125.1 Xanthobacter sp. NM-59 | reverse complement strand
GTGCCCCATGGTCTATGTGCTGCCCGTGCAGCTCATCGCCTATCACACTGCTGTCATAATGGGCACCGACGTGGACCAACCCCGAAATCTCGCCAAGTCCGTCACGGTCGAGTAGCCGGGCCTGACCCCTTTTCTCCTCCGGGTTGGGAGCAAGGCTGCTGCCCGAGTCATGGTGGCGGGCAGCGGTGCTTTCCCGTGTGATTAATGCGGCGAACTCGCCGGGGGATCAATGGTCCGGTCTACAGCGAGGCCGCTCGGTCTATTGTCTGCCTGCCGGCGTCGGAAGGTGGCCCGGACCTGCCCCCGGTTCGAGAACCGCGTTCGTTCACACCGCGTTCCTTCGCATGAGGCCGGACGGCTCCGGCCTCCCTCTCGGTCTCGATGTGTCCGTGGAGCTGATGCGCTTCCCTGTGATCTTCGGCAGAGGCAGCATCCTGAACGCACCCGCGGGGCTGAGCGATCATCGCCCGGTCCAGCGGCGCGGGCGCCGGGAGGCGATCAAGGGGCAGCAGCTGCAACCTGATCGAGGGCTTGCTCCAGCTCCACTGCTTCGCCGCTTCGTGGGTCGCAATAGCGCGAATGCAGGATGTAGGAGGCGTGGAACAGGTCTTCTATCGTGCGACTGCGCCCGCGACCTGCCGTCGGCACGTGGTCCTCGGTGAGCCCCCAGCCGGCGTAAAATGGGGTCCCGTGGCATTGAACCGTCTTGCCGGCCATGAGCGCTTCAAAGCCCACATGGGAGGTCACCACAAAGACCTCGTCAACCGCCTGAAAGATGGCGTGGGGATTGGTCCCTGCGGGCGCCTCGAAGACTTGGGTGCCGATGAGTTGAGGATCGATGTGCGCCGCTGTAAGGGTGTCGGCGCCGAGGTGCCCGGTGCCGTCGGCGAAATCCCGGAAAATAATGATGTCGCAGCCCTTGAAGCAGTCCATGGCGTTGCGCAGCATCTGTGCAAAGGCTGCCTGCCCGGCTGCGGAGCAGCGCACGGCGGGGTCGTCAATTGCTTGGTCCACGACGAGAATTTTGCGGTGTTCGCTGCTGCCTATGGCTGGGCATGCCGCAGTCGCGGGACCAATGCGGGACAGATGCCCGCTCACGATCCGGTTGATGGCGGCCTGCGCGCGCTGGCGTTCGGCCACCGTGAGGTCGGGGCCGCTCTTGAGCCATCGCTCCAGCCGCGAGCCTCCTGCGGCATCATAATGCGCCGTGGCGTCGTCGAGGATCAGCGAAGCCCCTGGTGGGCCGATCAGCCCGTCTTCCGCTGTGATCAAAGGCCGCCCCAAAGCGCGGGCGATCTCGAATTGCGCGCGCTCCTCCTCGCTCTCCCCCATGCCCCAGCGCAGGAAGACATCCACGCCCGAGAGCCATTTCAGCTCAGCCGCGCCGTTGCGGTCGACGCGCGTGCGGGCCTTCAGCAGCGAGAGAAGGTGGGGTTGGCGGTCCTGCGACAAAGCAGGGATGGGCGGGACGCCGACGACGTCGATACTCTGCCCCGCGAACAGACGCTCCCCGGCATCGGCGCGCAGCTGCAGGTTTCTCTTGCCGCTGGCGATATCCGCCAACACCATGCCGATGCGCGACGAGGCCTTGCCATCAAAAGCGCCGATGCTGAACATGTCGGCGGCCCAGGCCATGCCTTCTTCTGTCGGGGCCCATTGGCCCGCGAGCATGTCGGCGAGGATTGCCGCCATTTCCTCGCGATTGTGCGCGGCGGGAATTCCCACCTTCTCCCAGACCTGGTCGAAGGCAACATACTTCATGGAAAGCGCTGGCCGCCCAAGCAGCACCGCCTCGAAAAGCATCGTGCTGTTGACTGAGCTGACCACGTCCGCGTGGTATACGGCCTCCTCCGGGGGGACGAGGTAGCAATGGGCGTCGTCCACCGCTCCGGCGGGCGACCTAATGAGGCGCGTGCGCAGCTCGTCACCGAGGACATCGTCCTTTGAAGGGGGCAGCCGCACCAGCAACTGGCACCCGTGGGCTTGCGCGTACTCGAACAGATCGGAGATGGCGCTGGCCTGGGATTTCCGCGCCTGGCGCGTGTCGAGCTGTGAGTCGAGCGGCTGTGTCGCGAACAGGATGATCTTATGGTCGGCGCGCAGACCATACAGCCGGCAGAACTGCTCCCGGGTCAGCGCCGGTTGGTAGGCCGCATATGGATCGAACTTGGGCGCGCCCACCACTTGGAAGCGCTCCGCGGGGTATCCGCGCTCCAGGAAGATCTCCCGTTGCAGTCGCCCCCAGCCGAGCACCAGATCGGAGATTGGCACCGAGGCGCGAGTGGTGGGGTCCCAGTAATATTTATCTCTATCGACGAAGACAGACTCATGTGGAATGAGAATGCGCGGTATGTCCAGCTCCGCGCATACATTGGCGATCATGTGTGCAATGGGCGCCCAGTCAAATGTAAATATGATACCGCAGATATGTCTGCGCAATTGAACGAGGCGACGCGCAACAAGCCTCCGGTACACGTCCGGGTTCTCCTGCGCGAATCGAAAAATCTCGCGGCGCGTGGTGTTGTCCTCGACACCTTGGAAAATGTCGAAGGGCACGAGCGTGTAACCCTGATCGCTTCCGAGCTTCGCGATCAGTGCGTCCGTGTGCTCGGCAATCCACGGAATGTATAAAAATACCGGCTTGTCGCCGTGAATGAGTCTTCTGGTTTCCGGGAGCAGGTGGGGACGGTACCAGCCTGGAATCTTCAGGCTCGTGATCTCCTGCGGAGCCGCGCCTTTCTTGTGTTTGAGCAGGCCGGAAAGGAGGCTGGATGTGCCAGAAAACATCCTGGTCAAAGCACTCATCTTAGGTCCCTTCGTGCCCCCGACGGTCAGCCTGCCGGGCACGGCGTGAGGCGGCGGCCACGACAGCGGCCTATCCCGTCCGCAATGGCGAAGTCACTCGCCTTCTATCGATCCGGCCGTGATGGCTCAACTTCCGTGGCGTTCACGCTGGAGGGAGCCGGTCGCCTCCGCTCTCGATGAGGAGGCCTGACGGGCCGTCGTTGGCAGGGCCACCGACACGCCGGTGGGCGGTGTTCTTCGCCACTGCTGGGGCCATGGCGCGCCTGCCGGGCGGCTGGAAGCGCAGGCCTGCGCGCTGGGGGCCTTCAGGATGCCTTGACCATCGGCGGAACGTGACGGTCGCTGCGATGCGGATGGCGGTGAGGCGCGCGGTTCCGGCCGGGCATTCGCCCGGCCAGGTCCTTCGCGGAGGGAAGCCTCAATGCCGGAAGTGGCGCACGCCGGTGAACACCATGGCCAAGCCCGCCTCGTCGGCGGCGGCGATCACCTCGGCATCACGCATGGAGCCGCCGGGCTGGATCACCGCCGTGGCGCCCGCCTCCACCGCCGCCAGCAGGCCGTCGGCGAAGGGGAAGAAGGCGTCGGAGGCGACTACGGAGCCCTTGGTCAGCGGCACCGCGAGGCCGGCGGCCGCCGCCGCGTCCTCCGCCTTGCGAGCGGCGATGCGGGCGGAGTCCACGCGGCTCATCTGGCCGGCGCCGATGCCCACGGTGGCAAGGTCCTTGGCATAGATGATGGTGTTGGACTTCACATGCTTGGCCACGCGGAAGGCAAAGCGCAGGTCGGTCAATTCGGCCTCGGTGGGCGCGCGCTTGGTCACCACCTTCAGTTCCAGGTCGTCGGCGCTCACATTGTCGCGGCCCTGCACAAGGAAGCCGCCGGCCACGGTCTTGACCACGAGGCCCGAGGCGCGCACGTCCGGCAGGCCGCCGGTGAGCAGAAGGCGCAGGTTCTTCTTGGCGCCCACCACGGCAATGGCCTCCTCGGTGGCGTCGGGGGCCACGATCACCTCGGTGAAGATCTCCACCATGGCGCGGGCGGCGTCGGCGTCCAGCGTGCGGTTGACGGCGATGATGCCGCCGAAGGCCGACACCGGATCGCAGGCCAGCGCCTTGGCATAGGCTTCCTGAAGGCTCGCGCCCTCGGCCACGCCGCACGGATTGGCATGCTTCACGATCACCACGGCGGCGGTGCGGGCGGGGTGGAATTCGGCCACCGCCTCGAACGCGGCGTCGGTGTCGTTGATGTTGTTGTAGGAGAGCTGCTTGCCCTGCACCTGCCGGGCCGTGGCGACGCCGGGACGGATCTCGTCGGAGGCGTAGAAAGCGGCGGACTGGTGCGGGTTCTCGCCGTAGCGCAGGGCCTCGATGAGCTTGCCGCCGACGGCGCGGTAGGCGGGGGCCTCTTCCTTCAGCTCGCGGGCGAACCAGTTGGAGATGGCCGCGTCATAGGCGGCGGTGCGGGCGTAGGCCTTCTGGGCCAGGCGGCGGCGGGTCGCCAAGGTGGTGCCGCCGTGCTCGGCGATCTCCTTGATGACCGCCTCATAGTCGGCGGCGTCCACCACCACCGCCACGTCATTGTGGTTCTTGGCCGCGCCACGGATCATGGAGGGGCCGCCAATGTCGATATTCTCGATGGTCTCCTCGAAATCCGCCTTGCGGGCGACGGTCGCCTCGAACGGATAGAGGTTCACCACAACGAGGTCGATGGGGGCGATGGCGTGCTCGGCCATGGCCGCCTGGTGGCTGGCATCGTCGCGGATGGCGAGGATGCCGCCATGGACCTTGGGGTGCAGGGTCTTCACCCGGCCATCCATCATCTCGGGAAAGCCGGTGAGCTCGGACACGTCCTTCACCTTCAGGCCCGCTTCGGCGATGGCCTTGGAGGTGCCGCCGGTGGACACCAGTTCCACCCCGTGCTGGGCCAGGGCGGAGGCGAACGGCACCAGCCCCGTCTTGTCCGACACCGAGATCAAAGCGCGGGTCACGGGA
Source organism: Xanthobacter sp. NM-59 (assembly GCF_021401125.1). Taxonomy (GTDB): domain Bacteria; phylum Pseudomonadota; class Alphaproteobacteria; order Rhizobiales; family Xanthobacteraceae; genus Xanthobacter. The sequence continues at coordinate 11,549 of NZ_JACBFQ010000021.1, read as the reverse complement.
CGGATATCGGCAGGCATGTTGGCGGCTCCGGTGAACGAAAAGTGACGTTCGCCTAGCACTAATGGGCCGGACTCGAAAGGGCGGACCGCGCGGCCCACCCCTGCGGAGGGCTCAACCTTCCGCTTTTCGCTCTCGCGCACCTCCGTGTTTCACGCGGATCCGGGAGCCCTTCGCGCGGCGTGGCTTCAGCGTGGGCGGGCGGTGCCGCGCGAGCCGATATAGGTGCCGTTGAGGTTGCCGCTGGGCGCCTCGCGGGTGCGCATGAAGGTCCACACCAGGCGCGGCGTGTCGCGCACATCGCCCAGCAGCACCAGCTGGGAGGTGCGGCGCGGCCCACCGGAGGCGGCGAGGTAGATGCTCTCCTCCACCGCCAGGGGCACATGGGGCGCGGCAAAGGCCCAGGCCTCGCCATTGGGCAGGCTGAGCAGGGCGGTATGGGGATCGTCGAACCGCTCCACGGTCACCTGGGGGTGCAGGTGGAAGCGGATGGCGAACGGGTGCGAGGCCAGCTCCGCCCCTTCGGCGGCGGGGCGGAACACGTCCTCCCCGTCGAGCCGGTGGCCGTCGAGGGCCAGCCGCCAGGAGCGCTGGTGGATGACCCCGAACTCGGCGCCATAGCCGTCATGGCTGGCGCGCAGCAGAATGGCTTCGTTGCGGGTACCGCGCTGCACGTCCACGGTCTTCGGCCCGTCGACGATGGGCAGCCCCACCAGCCGGGTGAGGGGCGAGCCCTTCAGGAAACGGCAGGAGGAGGTGTCTGCGATCACCGCGGTGGAATGGGCAGCGGTGGAACGCGCCACCTGCCGCCATTGATCGCGGTTCACCGCCGGCATGCCGCAATTCACCACGATGCGGTTGCGCCCGGTGGAGAATTCGAAGGCCAGGCAGCTCGCATGGGCCTCCCAGCTCACCGACAGGGGCGGCGGCGGGCCGGTATCGGCGATCACCACGGCATTCTTGGCGTCCAGGCGCTGGTATCCGGAATAGGGCGCGTTCGCCACCGGCGCGCCGCGCGCGTCGTCGAAGGCGAGAATGGTGGCGAGCTGGTCGGCCGCCGTGAAGCCCATGCCGTGGAAATGGGCGAAGGCGCCATCCCCATGCCGGAAGAAGCGCAGCATGGGCATCATGCGGTCGATGGCGTTCATCAGCGCGGCGGGAGCCGGCTGGTTGCGCGCGGTGAAGGCCTGGCGCAGGGGCAGGAGATCCAGCAGCAGGTCGATGAGCATGCCGGGATTGCGGGTGATGGGCCCGCCATCGGGCAGGATCTGGCGGTCCAGCTCCTCGCTCAGGCGGCGCTGGGCGGCCTTCAGCAGCCGCCCCTGGTCCGACATGCACAGGCCGGCAAAGGTGAGGGCGATGATGATGAGGAGGCGCGGATAGCCGTCCGGCGCCTCGGTGGCGCCCCGGCGCAGCTGCCGCACCTGCCGGGCCAGCGAGCGCATGAAGCGGCGGTAGAAATCGAGTTCCGCGTCCTGCAGCAGGAAGGTGGCCTGGGTGAGCCAGGAGATCACCCGTCGCGCGGTCACTTCCGGCCGGTTGGCGATGGCGCGGGCGACGCCCGGATTGCGGATCCAGTCACCCACCAGGGCGCGGGCATTGGCGCGGGCGATGGTGGTGTTGGCGGCGTGCAGGTGGCCGAGCCAGCCGAAGCCGTGCAGGGTGGCGGCCCAATCCACCGAAGGCGGCACCAGCTCGAACGGGGCGCGCCCGTCCAGCTGCACCGCCTTGCCGGCGAAGGCGAAGCGGCCGGAATAGATCTCGGCGGCCAGGGTGGGGTCGCCGGTGCGCAGGTCCTGGGGGGCGATGAGCAGCCGCTCGGGCACCGGAACCGGGGCATAAGCGAGGCCGAGGGCGCTCGCATCCGCGCGGCCGACAAGCGCGCGCATCCACTGTCCCGCCACGAGGGCGGCGAGGCGGAGGCGCTCGGCGAGGCTGTCTCGGCTCACGTGGGTCCTCTGGGTCCCGGCCCGGGGCGCGGAGAGCGACGCGGTGGAATGGAAGCGCCCGGCTAGCCCATGCCACATGACGACGTCTCTCCCCTCGGCCCATCCGGCGGCGAATCAGCTCCTATGGTGACGCGGCCCATGATTCGGACGGGCCTTCGGCGCCCGGCGACCCCCGCCAGACTTCCGCATAGCCCTCCAACCCCTTGGAACGATTAATGTTCCGCCTCACCCGATGCGCCGGAGACGGGCCGCGAAGAAGCCGTCGAGCCCCGAGCGTTCCTTCTCCCCGCGCATCCACTCACTGGGTAGAGTGCGGACATCCCCTTGAGGAGTTATGAACGGCGCGATGCCCTCCATTTCCTCCACCGTGACGGGCACCCGCTCCACGTCGCTGCGCGCGGCCAGCAGGCGGGCCACCTGCTCCTCGCCTTCCTCCGGCTCCAGGGAGCAGGTGGAATAGACGATGAGGCCGCCCGTCTTCACCAGCCCCACCGCATGGTCGATGAGCCGGCCCTGGAGGGCCGCCAGGGTGGCGATGTCCGATGGGCGCTTGGAGAGGGCGATGTCCGGATGCCGGCGCAGGGTGCCGGTGGCCGAGCAGGGGGCGTCCAGCAGCACCGCGTCGAACGGACCGCCGGTGAATTGGAGCGTATCGGCCTCGACCACCTGGGCGGTGAGCTGCAGCCGGGCGAGATTGTCCTTCAGCCGCGCGAGGCGGGTGGCTGAGCGGTCGACCGCGGTCACCGTGGCGCCGGCGGCGGCGAGCTGGGCGGTCTTGCCGCCGGGGGCCGCGCACAGGTCCGCCACCGAAAGCCCCTTCACATCGCCCAGCAGGCGGGCGGGCAGGGCGGCGGCGGCGTCCTGCACCCACCAGTCGCCCTCCGCGAAGCCGGGCAGGAGGCGCACCGGGCCGGCCTGGAGAACGCGCACGGTGCCGGTGGGCAGCACCTCACCCGAGAGCCTTTCTGCCCACGCGTCCGGGTCGGCCTTCACCGTGATGTCGAGGGGCGGCTCGACCGCATGCATGGCGGCGATGGCGCGGGCGGTCTCCTGGCCATAGGCGGCGGTCCAGCGCTCGCGCAGCCAGGCGGGAGTGTCGGCGGTGAAGGGGTCGAGGCTGTCGAGCACGGCGGCCTTGTCACGGGCGATCCGCCGCAGCACGGCGTTGACCAGGCCGGCGAAACCCGCCGTGGACCGGTCGGCGCGGGCAAGGTCTACGCTGAGGCCGACGGCCGCATGGTCCGGCACGTCCATGAACAGGAGCTGAGTCGCGCCCGCCAGCAGGATTGGCTCCAGGCGCGGTGCGGATTTGGGCAGGCCGCGCTCCATCAGCCGGCTGAGCGCGCCGCGCAGCGTGCCGATCCGTCGCAGGGCGGTGGCGACGATGCGATAAGCCAGCGCGCGGTCACGCGGATCGAGCCCCGGCGGGGCGGTCTCGAACGCGTCCTCGAGAGTGGTGTTGTGGTGAAGGATGCGGTCGAGCCCATCCACGGCAAGGCGGCGGGCGGCGAAGCCGGCGGGAACGCTGGGGCGTGGCGGATGCGGGGAACGCGAAGGCGGTTTCATCGCGCGAGATAGAGCACGAACCCGCCCTTCCCGCCAGCGGCGCGCGGCCGCGCCCTGTGCAATCACACTATGTTACCATCTGCTACGGCCATGCCTTGCCTCCAAAGCCCTGATCCCGTAAGAGACATGGGCAACGCCCTGGCCGGAAGCCGGGGCTTTGCTTTGTTCGCGCGGGCCGATGTGACCCGCGCCGCGCGAGGAGGCAATTCAGCGTGGCCAACGTGGTCGTGGTCGGCTCTCAGTGGGGCGACGAAGGCAAGGGTAAGATCGTCGACTGGCTCTCCGAGCAGGCCGACGTGGTCGTGCGGTTCCAGGGCGGGCACAATGCCGGCCATACCCTGGTGGTGAACGGCGTCACCTATAAATTGTCGCTGCTGCCCTCGGGCGTGGTGCGGCCCGGCAAGCTCTCGGTGATCGGCAACGGCGTGGTGCTGGACCCGCAGGCGCTGGTCGACGAGCTGGCGCGTCTCGCGGCCCAGGGCGTGGTGGTCGGTCCGGACCGGCTGCGCATTGCCGAGACGACGCCCCTCATCCTGCCGCTGCACCGCGAGCTCGACGCGCTGCGCGAGGCCGGCGCCGCCGGCACCCGTATCGGCACCACCAAGCGCGGCATTGGCCCCGCTTACGAGGACAAGGTGGGCCGCCGCGCCATCCGCCTCATCGACCTGGTGGACGCCAAAACCCTGCCCGCGAAGGTGGACCGCCTGCTCAGCCACCACAATGCCCTGCGCCGCGGCCTCGGCCTCGAGGACGTGAACGGCGCCGCGCTGGTGGACGAGCTGCTGGCCATCGCGCCCAAGGTTCTGCCCTTCATGGACCGGGTGTGGGAGCTGCTGGACAAGGCGCGCCGCGACGGCAAGCGCATCCTGTTCGAAGGCGCCCAGGGCGCGCTTTTGGATATCGACCACGGCACCTATCCGTTCGTGACCTCCTCCAACACGGTGGCGGGTTCGGCCTCCAGCGGCACCGGCATCGGCCCGGGCGCGCTGGACTACGTGCTCGGCATCACCAAGGCCTACACCACCCGCGTGGGCGAGGGGCCGTTCCCCACCGAGCTCACCGATGAAGTCGGCAAGACGCTGGGCAGCAAGGGCCACGAATTCGGTGTCGTCACCGGCCGCGCCCGCCGCTGCGGCTGGTTCGACGCGGTGCTGGTGCGCCAGACCGTGCGCACCTGCGGCATCCACGGCATCGCCCTCACCAAGCTCGACGTGCTGGACGGTTTTACCGAACTGAAAGTGTGCGTGGGCTACAAGGTCGACGGTCAAGTGATCGACCACCTCCCGGCCGAAAGCGGGGCCCAGGCGCGCGCCGAGCCCATCTACGAGACCATGGAGGGGTGGCAGGAATCCACCGCTGGTGCGCGGTCCTGGGCGGACCTGCCGGCGGAGGCGGTCAAGTACGTGCGGCGGGTCGAGGAATTGATCGGCTGCCCGGTGGCGGTGTTGTCCACGAGCCCCGAGCGGGACGACACGATTCTGGTGCACAATCCTTTCCAGGATTGATCGGAGTCCCTCAACTCGAAGGCGAAGCTTAGGCGCTGATGGCTGACTATTACCCGCTCCTTGCACGTGCCGTTTCCAGCCTTCCGCAGAACACTGCGGAAGCGCGGAAGGCCGTGTTCGACCGCGCGCGCACGGCGCTGCTCCGGCAGTTGCGTGGCGTCGATCCGCCTCTTCCAGAAGGGGAGATCACGCGGGAGCGGCTGGGCCTGGAGGAGGCCATCCGCCGCCTGGAGGCGGAATACGCGCCCCAGGACAATGAAAAGCCGGAAGCGGCGGCCGAGCCCGTGGGCGAGGCCGTCGCCCCCGAACCTGTCGCGCCTCCCGCGCCGCCGGATGTGACCACCGTTGCCGATGAGGGCGCTTCGGCGCCTGAGGCTCCCGCCGAACCGGAGCCGGCGGCAGGGGCGGAACCAGAGGTGCCGGCGGAGGAAAACACGCTGCGCCGGGGCGCCCTGCGCCGCGGCGAAGTGCGCAGCCGGGAGCCCGCGACCCCCGTGCGTCCCAGTGTTCGCACGCCTGAGCCGCGCAAGGCGTCCTGGACACGATTCGCCCTCTGGGCGGTGCTGGCGCTGGTGGTCCTGGGCGGCATCGTGGCCGCCGTCGTGGGCGTAGGCCTCTTTTCCGGCGAAACCCAGACGGCGCAGGCGCCCGTCGCCGCTCCGAGCGCTCCGGTGGAGCAGCCCAAGAGCGAGGACCGGGTGGCATCGAATGCGGGCGAGGCCGCGCGCCGTGCCCCGGTGCCGAGCCGCGCGGTCGGCACGAGCCGCGCTGTGTTGCTGGAGGAAAGCCCGGGCGGCACCAGTCCGCCCCAGACCTTCGAGGGCACCGTCACCTGGAAGACGGAAACCTTCAATTCCGGCCCCGGCCTTCCTCCGGATATCGGCCTGCGCGGTGAGATCACCATCCCCGAGCGGCAGATTGCCATGAGCTTCGTGCTGCGCCGCAATACGGACCAGACCCTGCCGGCGTCGCACACCATCGAGATTTCGTTCAAGCTACCCCAGGATTTCGCCTTCGGCGGCATCGCCAACGTGCCGGGTGTGCGGGCGAAGCAGAGCCAGCAGGCCCAGGGTGTGCCGCTGTCCGGTCTCTCGGTGAAGGTGAGCCCCACTTTGTTCCTGGTGGGCCTGTCGCCGTCGACCGCCGATCGCCAGCGCAACCTGGCGCTCCTCCAGCTTTATCCCTGGTTCGACGTGCCGGTGGTCTACACCAACAACAAGAAGGCGGTGTTCGTGTTCGAGAAGGGCCAGGCGGGCGACCAGGCTTTCAACGACGCCTTTTCCGCCTGGGGTGAGCTCATCCAGCCCGCTCAGCAGCCGCAGCAGGAGCAGGCGCCGGCCGAACAGAAGACCGGCGAATAGGGCAACTGACGACCCTGCGAAGATTAAAGGCCGGCGGGTGCTCCGCCGGCCTTTTTCTTTGCCCCGTCTCAGACGAGGGCCGTGAGATGCGCGAAACGGGTATGTCGCTGTCGGACCCGTGCCCGGCGCGCTGGACATTTCCGGGAGGGGCCCGCCCTTATCGGGTCAACCGCGCCCTTCCGCGCCGCAGTTTCCGTTTACGCAAGGGCCCGAACACCTTCGCCTATAGGGGTTTCCTGGATGCCGGTTGGCCCCCGGGATGCTGTGGCTGACGCAGGCCTTTCAGGCGATAGAGGGCATCCAGCGCTTCGCGGGGGGAAAGGGCGTCCGGGTCCAGGGTGTCGAGGGCCTCGGCCACCGGGTCTGGGCCCGCCGACGGGGCGGGCGCGGCGGCCGGCTGCGGACGCAGGGCGGCGAACAGGGGCAGGTCGTCCACCATGCGCTGGACGGGTGAGGCGCGCTCTGCGGCTTCCAGCTCAGCCAGCACCGCCTTGGCGCGGGTGATGACCGCGTCCGGCAGGCCGGCGAGCTTTGCCACCTGGATGCCGTAGGAACGGTCCGCCGCGCCGGGCACCACCTCATGCAGGAAGATCACGTCGCCCTGCCATTCCGTTACCTTCACCGTGGCGTTGAACAGCCGCTTGCAGCGCTGGGACAAAGCGGTGAGCTCATGGAAGTGGGTGGCGAATAGGGCCCGGCAGCGGTTCACCTCGTGCAGGTGCTCAAGGCTCGCCCAGGCGATGGACATGCCGTCGAACGTGGCGGTGCCCCGCCCGATCTCGTCCAGGATGACCAGGGAGCGGGGCGTGGCCTGGTTCAGGATGGCGGCGGTCTCCACCATCTCCACCATGAAGGTGGAGCGCCCGCGCGCCAGATCATCCGCCGCGCCGACGCGGGAAAACAGCCGGTCCACGATGCCGATGCGCGCGTCCCGCGCCGGCACGAAGGCGCCGGCCTGGGCCAGCACTGCGATCAGCGCATTCTGGCGCAGGAAGGTGGACTTGCCCGCCATGTTCGGCCCGGTGACGAGCACGATGCGCCCATCGCTCTCGCCCTCGGGCGGGGACAATTCGCAGTCATTGGGCACGAAGGCGGTGGAGGAGGCGGAATCCGCCCGCGCCAGCGCCTGTTCCACCACCGGATGGCGGCCGCCGGAAATGGCGAAGGCTGAGCCCTCCTCCATATGCGGGCGCACGTGGCGCTCGGTTGCGGCGAGCTCTGCCAGGGCGGCGGTCACGTCCAGCTCGGCCAAGGCGTCGGCCGCCTCGCGGATGGTGAGGGCGGCATCCACCACGGCGGCGGCGAGCCGGTCGAAGATGATCTGCTCGAGGCCCAGAGCCCGCTCGCCGGCGCTGGCGATGCGGCTTTCCAGCTCGCCCAGTTCCACGGAGGAAAAGCGCACCGCGCCCGCCATGGTCTGGCGGTGCACGAACACGTCGAGATGGGGCGGCTCGCGCAGGCGGTCCGCATTTTGGGCGGTCACCTCCACGAAATAGCCCAGCACCGCATTGTGCTTGATCTTGAGGGACTTGACGCCGGTCTCCTCGGCATAGCGCCGCTCAAGGGCGGCCACCACCCGGCGGCTCTCGTCGCGCAACGCGCGGGTGGCGTCGAGCTCGCTGTCATAGCCGGCGCGCACGAAGCCGCCGTCGCGGCGATAAAGCGGAAGCTCGGCGCCCAGCGCCGCTTCCAGCTCCAGGGCCAGCTCGCCGGGGGCCCGGGAGAGGATGGCGAGGCCGCGGGCGATGTCGGAGGGCGGCGCGGCGGCGAACAGCCCCACCAGATCAAGCGCTCCGGCGAGCCCGTCGCGGATGGCGGCGAGATCGCGCGGGCCGCCCCGGCCGAGGGAAAGGCGGGTGAGGGCGCGGGCCATGTCCGGCGCGGCCGACAGGCGCGCGCGCAGGGCGCGGCGCAGCTCGCCGTCATCCATGAGGAAGCCCAGGGCGTCGTGGCGATCGCGAATGGCAGCGATGGCGGTCAGCGGCTCGGCGATGCGGCGGGCCAAAAGCCGCGCGCCGGCGGCGGTCACCGTGCGGTCGATGGCGCCGAGCAAAGAGCCGCGCCGCTCGCCGGAGGTGGTCTTCACCAGCTCCAGGTTAGCGCGGGTGCCGGCATCAATGAGCATGATGCCGCCCTCCGCCTCCTTCACTGGCCGGGCGAGGGCGGGGCGGGCGCCGAGCTGGGTGCGCTCTACATAGGCGACGATGGCGGCGGCCGCGACCAATTCCGGCCGGGTGAAGGGGCCGAAGGCATCGAGGGCGGCGACGCCGAAGAAGCCGGCGAGCCGCTTTTCCGCGCTGGCGCCGTCGAAGCTCTGGCGGGGCAGGGGCGTCACCGCCGGAAAATCGCGCAGCAGGGTCTTCAGCTCCGCATCGTCCAGGAGCGCGTCGGAGACCAGGATTTCCGCCGGCTCGATGCGAGCGAGGTCCGCCCCAAGCGCCTCGCGGCTGGTCATGGCCACCCGGAATGAGCCGGTGGACATGTCCGTGAAGGCAAGCGCATAGGCGAAGTCGTCGGCCCCACTGCCGGCGCGGGTGCGGGCGATGGCCGCGAGCACGTTCTCGCGCCGGGCGTCCAGAAGGGAATCCTCGGTGAGGGTGCCGGGGGTGACGAGGCGCGTCACATCACGCCGCACCACGCTTTTCGGGCCACGCTTCTTGGCCGCGGCCGGGTCTTCCAGCTGCTCGCACACCGCCACCCGGAAACCGAGCGCGATGAGCTTGTGCAGATATTCGTCCGACCGTTCGAGGGGCACGCCGCACATGGGGATGTCTTCCCCCAGGTGCTTGCCGCGCTTGGTGAGCACGATGCCCAAGGCCTGCGAGGCCTGTTCCGCATCGGCGAAGAACAGCTCGTAGAAATCGCCCATCCGGTAGAACAGAAGGCTGTCCGGATTGGCGGCCTTGATCTCCAGATACTGCGCCATCATGGGCGTCACGCGGCCTTCGTCCGGCCGGGCGGCGGGCTCCGGCATATTCGGCGCGGGGGCGGCCTCGACGGGGCGCGCTTCGGCGGCGGGCTCGGGCGCGATCGGCGGATCGATGGCTTCCGGCGGCGGCAGGGTGTCGTCGGGGGTGGCCGGCTGAAGGGCGGCTTTGGAGCGGGCGGACGAAGGGCGTGAGGTCATGGCGCCAAGCTAACGGGCACGGCCCGCGCTGTCAGTGCGCCATGCCCGCCTTCGACAGGAAATCTGGCCCGCGCGCGGCAGCGGTCCTTCCTCTTTTCCCCGCCCGACTGGTGGACCTGGACGCGGCGCAGTTGAACAAGGCCCGCCTGCCCCGCGCGGACAAGAGCATTCGCAGCGCCGGCCGCGGGGCTGGTGCGCACATGGCCGGTCGATGGGCTTCGCGCGATCTGACGTTCAGCCCCAGGGGCCGCGCGGAGGCTGGGCGCCACCACCCCAGGGCCCGCCCGGCGCGTTCGGCGGCGTGCCGAAGGGGCCGTCAGCCGGCCGCGAGGGCGGGCCCATGCGGCTTGCGATGTCACGCAGGGCGGCGATGCGGTTCTCGGTCGCCGGATGGGTGGAGAACAGATTGTCCATGCGCGCCCCAGACAGGGGATTGATGATGAACATGTGTGCGGTGGCGGGGTTCGCCTCCGCTTCGTAGTTCGGCAGGTGATGCGCCTCCCCCGAGATGCGGGCGAGGGCCGAGGCCAGCGCCATGGGCCGGCCGGAAATCTCCGCGCCGCCGCGATCGGCCTCATATTCGCGCGAACGGGAAATGGCCATCTGCACGATCATGGCCGCCATGGGCGCCAGAACCGCCATGAGGATGGTGCCGATGGCGCCGAACGGGTTGCCATTGTTCCCCCGGTTTCCGCCGCCGAAGAGCAGGCCGAAATTCGCCAGCATGGAGATGGCGCCGGCAATGGTGGCGGTCATGGTCATGGTGAGGGTGTCGTAATGCTTGATGTGCGCCAGCTCGTGCGCCATCACGCCGGCCACCTCGTCGGGCGGCAGCATCTGCAGCAGGCCGGTGGTGGCGGCCACGGCGGCGTTTTCCGGGTTGCGGCCGGTGGCGAAGGCGTTCGGCTGCGGATTGTCCATGATGTAGACCTTGGGCATGGGCAGGCCCGCCCGCTGCGCCAGGGTGCGCACCATGCCCACGAATTCAGGGGCGGTGGTCTCGTCCACCTGGCGCGCGCCATACATGCGCAGCACCATCTTGTCCGAGTTCCAATAGCTGAACAGGTTCATGCCGGCGGCGACGACAAAAGCGATCATCATGCCGCTGCGCCCGCCCAGGGCGAAGCCCACGACCATGAACAGAGCGGTGAGGCCCGCCAGCAGGATCACCGTCTTCAGATGGTTCATCTCGTTGTCCGCTCCCTGGCCTCCGGCATCGGCCGGTGCGCGGCAATGCCACGCCGCGATGCCAAGAGGATGGGTGCGCGACGCCGCGGACGCAAGGGGAGGTGGGCCGGGTGATTGGGCCCACGCGCCTTGGTCAGGAGCGGGCGGCGGTGTTCGATGGCGGCGCGATCAGATGTCGTGGGACAGGCGCTCGGCCGGCACGCACTTCCAGCGGCCAATGCGCCACTGGGGGTGCTCCTGCGACCACTGGGCGAGCGTCGTCTGGGACGTCGTCATGCAGGCCATGGGAGCGGACACTTCCATGGAAAAGTTGATGTGCTCCTCGCGGCAGGTGGCCGGGGCGCTGATGAGGCAGGCATAAAGCACGATGAACATGAACGGTGTCCTTGACCCACAGGTTAGGGGTGCCGTCCCGTCGTTGTCACTCCCGAGATTCGTGGCCAGGCCGCGGGCGTCGCGCCCAGGGCTGGCCCAGGGCTCCGGCCAGCCGCGCGTTGCTGTCTCCTCAGGAGAGCAGAAGCGCATCCGCGCCGGGTCCATATGTAATCGTAAACGTATTTTATCCTGTGTGAAAAGTCCTTTTGTGCAGCGCAACAAAAATGAGCCTTTTAACGGTATCGTGGTCTGTGGCGCCGGTTCCGATCCACTTTGGTGGTGCGCAAGCCGGCTGTTGAAGGCGGGAAGGCGGCGGACAGGCATCTTGCCGCTACTGCAGAGCTGAGGTAGTTTCCCGCCCGCTATCCGGTGAACCGGCTCGGCGGGGTGCCGGGCGCTGAAACAAGGGTAAGCGGCAGCCGACCGCTATCCGAGAATTTCCGGAAGCGGTCGTCCCCTGCCGGGTGTTCGTTGTTTCGAG
>NZ_JACBFQ010000020.1 GCF_021401125.1 Xanthobacter sp. NM-59 | reverse complement strand
TGGTCCGCCTCCGTCGCCGATCCGGACGGAGCACCACGCCCCGCAGTCCTGGATCGCAGGAGGGCATCATCGCCACCGCCAGACCGCTGGCGAAGGGGCACTGGTCAGTACCCCGGCTAACGTAGAATCTAACTTTTCTGCGCGCGAAGCCGATGTGAATAACCGCTCCGCACCGGCGCCATCGAAGGATCGACAGCTCCCGGCTTTCCGTAAAGACGCAGTCCGGGTCGGGAAGCCTCTCTCCGCTGCCTCCCGTCCGCCGGGAGCTTCCCGATGATCGTCGCGCTGCTCAATCAGAAGGGCGGCGTCGGCAAGACGACGCTCGCCCTTCACCTCGCCGGTGCGTGGGCGCACCGCGGCAAGCGGGTCACGCTCATCGACGCGGACCCCCAAGGATCGGCCCTCGATTGGTCCGAGCAGCGCGCCCGAGAGGGTGGCAAGCGGCTCTTCGGCGTCGTCGGCCTCGCCCGTGACACGCTGCATCGGGAAGCGCCGGAACTCGCACGCGACGCCGACCATGTGGTGATCGACGCGCCGCCCCGCGTCGCCAGTCTCATGCGCTCGGCGCTACTTGCCGCCGACCTGGTGCTGATCCCGGTGCAACCGTCGCCCTTCGATGGGTGGGCGTCCGCCGAGATGCTGGCGCTCCTTAAGGAGGCTCGCATCTACCGGCCGGAGCTTGCCGCGCGCTTCGTCTTGAACCGCTGCGGCGCCCGCACCGTGCTTGCCCGCGAGACCGCCGAGACGCTCGCGGATCATGATCCTCCGGTGCTCGCGAGCACCATCGGCCAGCGCGTTGCCTTCGCCGCCTCGGCGCAGTCGGGGCAACTCGTCAGCGAGCTCGACGCGGAGGGACTTGCCGCACGGGAGATCACGGCGCTCGCCACAGAAATCGGCGCTCTCCCACGCGGAAAGCCGGCGCCATGAGCGAGCGCCCCAGTCGCAAGGGCTTTGCTGCCCGCCCGGCCGATCCCGAGCAGTGGATCAAGGCGGCGGAGCCTCGATCCGCCAGTAATGGCAGTGCCGACGGCTTCACCGCGCGGCTGACCATCGACATCACGCCCGACCTGCGCGGGCGCATCAAGATCGCCGCCTTCGGCCGCGGTCAGACCGTCGCGGACATGCTCTGCGAGCTGCTCGCCCGTGAGTTTCCCCCAAACCCAGGAGATGCGTCATGACCGGAACATCCGTGTCGCAACCCATATCCCGCGCCGCCGTCCGTCCTGCTCCGGCTGCGCCCATCGCCGATCCGCTCACCCATGTGGAGCTCACTTGGATCGAGAAGCGGATCGAGAACAGGATCCGGTTCGGCCGGCCGGCTCACGCCCAGACCATCGACGGCAGCCGGCGCATCGTCTCCTTCGCGCCAGGCTGCGTCTTCGCCTTCATGCGCTGGGCGTCGAACGACTTCGGCACCGTGGTCTCGCGCATCGACATCGTGCGCGCGGTCGCGCCGGGCGAAGGCTTCCAGACGCTGCCCTTCGTGCGCCCCGGCGGCGAGATCCTGTTGCGCGCCGACGGCTGGCCGAAGGTCGAAAAGGTGCTCCAGCACATCGATGCCGTCGAAGCACTCCACATCCATGGCGCCGACGTCGCACCGGATCATTGGCGGCACGTGCACAATCGTCTCACTGTCGGCCATACGCCACGTGCCTACACCTTGGAGCGCCATCAGGCCTGGCTCAAGCGGCGGGAGTGCGAACAATGACCCGCTTCGGCTATGTCATGATGACGTATTTTTCGGTGATGGGTATCGCGGCCGCGTCCTTCGTTCCGACGCCGCTGAAGCTGGTCTGGAACGTCTCCGCCAGCGCGCCGCTGGGGCTCTATACCGTCGAGCCCACGGGCACGCTCGAGGTCTCCGATCTGCTCGCCGTCAGGCCGCCGGCAGCGCTCGCCCGCTTCATGGTGGAGCGCGGCTATGTGGGCTCCGGCGTGCCATTGATGAAACGCGTCGCCGCGCTTCCGGGGCAGGACGTCTGCCGCACCGGTCGCGACATCACGGTGGATGGGGTGTTCTTCGGTGATGCGCTCGATCGTGACGGCATGGGCCGCCCGCTGCCTATCTGGCGCGGTTGCCATCGCCTCACGGAGGGCGAGCTCTTCCTCATGAATTTCGACGTGCGGGACAGCTTTGACGGGCGGTATTTCGGGCCGATTCCGGCAAGCGCCGTCATCGGCCGCGCGACACCGCTTTACACCGACGAGGACGGCGACGGTCACTTCGTCTGGCGTGCGCCGACGCGTTGAACTTCACCGAGCCTTCAAACCTCATCCGTTTCGAGAGGCCGCCATGCTGCGGACCAGACTGACTTTGCCTGCCATACGCCGGCCTGTGCGCTTGCGCGCGAGGTACCGTGCCGCCGCCATCCTTCTCCTTTCCGGAGTATCCTGGGGCGGGCCGACTGCCGCGCTTCCGGCGGAGGTTCAGGCGGTCCAGAAGGCGCCGTCGCCGGTGGATCGCTATGCGGATTTCATCGCGGAGGCCGCGGAGCGCTTCGACATTCCCGCGGCCTGGATCCGCGCTGTGCTGCGCGCGGAACGCGACGGAGATCCGCGCTCGGTGTCGCCTACGGGCGCCATGGGACCGATGCAGATCATGCCCGCGACCTGGGCCGAGTTGCGCATTCATTACGGCCTTGGTGACGATCCGTATGACCCGCACGACAACATCATGGCCGGCGCCGCGCATCTGCGGGAGCTGTTTGATCGCAACGGCAATCCGGGTTTCCTTGCCGCCTACAATGCGGGGCCGACCCGCGATGAGGCGTCTCCGAAGGGGCACCCGCTGCCTCTGGAGACGCGCGCCTATGTTGACAAGCTGGCGCCGGACATCGCGCACGGCGAAACTGAGCACGACGCGCGGAAGCTGTCCGCTCCGCCGGCGATCGAGATGCCGTCCTGGTCCCGATCTCCGATCTTCGCCCTGCCGCCAATTCGCGTGCCGGCTGCAGATCCGGTGTCACCCGATCATGCACAGCCGGTGTCTGACGTGCGCGATGTCTCAGCCATCGTTCCGCAGTCTGATGGGCTGTTCGTGGCTCGCGGCGGCACGGGAGGCGCACCATGACCACGATCGGACTCGTTCGCATCCTGTCGGGCTCTCTCGCAATGGGGCGCAGGTCCGGAGGGGAGACGCAGGAAACAACCGTCCGATGGCGAGATAAAAGGGCGCAAGGTGCGCTGCGGTCGGGCCGTTGTTTTTGTACGGGAATTTGCAGCCAAACACACATTGCGCTGCAGATCGGCAATGTGCGCCGAGTACTCAAGTCGCTGGTCCCGTTGGTCTTCTCGCACCCTACAGGGGCGCGCCATGGCCGATGACCGGGAATTCCGCATCCGCCCCGGCCGCATCCGCTCGACCCGCGCCCAGCGCGCCCGTCCCTTCATCGCCCAGGCCCTCGCGGCGGCCCAGAAGGCCGGCGGGCACGTCTCCCGGTCCGGCCGCATCTCCTCTGGCCTCCGATCGCGCTTCGGACGTGGCCGGGCGGCGAGCATCGTCGCCAATCGGTTCCTCACCGGGCGCTCGCGCGTCGTGGTCATCAAGACCCGCGTGGTGCGGCACTCGGTGCGGGCTGCACCGCTCTCGGCTCACCTTTCCTATCTGCGTCGGGAGGGCGTGACCCGGGACGGGGAGAAGGCGCGCCTGTTCGGGCCGGGTGCGGAGGAGGGGGAAGGCCGCGCCTTCGCGGAGCGATGCGCCGACGATCGTCACCATTTCCGCTTCATCGTCTCGCCCGAGGATGCAGCCGACATGGCCGACCTCAGGTCCTTCGCTCGCGACCTCGTCGGTCAGATGGAGAAGGACCTCGGCGCGAAGCTGGATTGGGTCGGTGTCGACCACTGGAACACCGACAATCCCCACCTGCACATCCTGGTGCGGGGCCGGACAGATGACGGCCAGGACCTCGTCATCTCCCGCGATTACATCAAGGAGGGCATGCGCGCCCGCGCGCAGGACCTGATCACCCAGGAGCTGGGGCCGCGGACGGAGCTCGACATCCACCGCGCCGTCGAGCGGCAGGTGGAGGCGGAGAGCTGGACCCAGCTCGATTGTCAGCTGGTTCGCGATCAGCGCGAGGCGGGCGTGATCGATGTGGCGCGCGATGCCGATGGCGGGCCGGACGCTTTCCTGCCGCAGAAAGTCGGCCGGCTGCGCAAGCTCGAGGCCCTCGGCCTCTCCGACGAGGTCGGTCCTGGTCAGTGGGTGATCGACGAGAAGGCTGAGGCGACGCTGCGCGCCCTCGGCGAGCGGGGCGACATCATCAAGCGAATGCACCGGGCCCTCACTGCCCAGGGTATCGAGCGGGGCACGGCCAGCTATGTGCTTGCGGGCGAGAGCCTGGACGCTCCCGTCATCGGCCGTCTCGTCGATCGAGGTCTCGATGATGAGCTGAAGGGGACCGCCTATGCCGTCGTGGACGGCGTCGACGGTCGCACCCACCACATCCGGCTGCATGACCTCGATGCGGCAAGCGACGGGCCTCCCGGCTCCGTCGTGGAGCTTCGGAGGTTCGAAGATGGGCGGGGCCAGCAGCGGGTCGCCATGGCCGTCCGATCCGACCTCGACATCGAACGCCAGATCACGGCCTCGGGCGCCACCTGGCTCGATCGGCAGACGCTTTCCCGAGCGCCTGCATCCCTCTCGGACGGCGGCTTCGGCGCCGAGGTGCGCAACGCCATGGATCGTCGCGCCGACCATCTAGTCCGGGAGGGGCTGGCCGAGCGCCAGGGCCAGCGTGTCACCTTCACCCGAGACCTGATCGAGACCTTGCGCCGGCGGGAAGTGGACGCGCTGGGCGGGAAGCTCTCCGGGGACACGGGGCAGCCTTTCAACCGACCAGGACCGGGTGATTATGTCGCCGGCACCTACCGCCAGCGCTTCGCGCTCGCCTCTGGCCGCTTCGCCATGATCGATGACGGCCTCGGCTTCCAGCTCGTGCCCTGGACGCCGTCCCTGGAGAAGCAGCTTGGCAAGCACATCTCTGGCGTCGCCCGCACCGATGGCGGCATCGACTGGTCCTTCGGCCGCAAGCGCGGCCTCGGCCTCTGACCTCACCCATCACCGGAGCGCCTTATGTCCGCGACCAAGATCCTCTGGGGCCAGATCCTCCTCGTCTTCGCCATCGTGCTCGCCACCATGTGGGGCGCCACGCAGTTCGTGGCGTGGCGGCTCGGCTTCCAGGACCAACTCGGGCCGCCCTGGTTCCTGATGGGGCCCTGGGCCGCCTACCCTCCGCCCGCCTTCTTCTGGTGGTGGTATTTCTACGACGCCTATGCGCCGGGCATCTTCGTTGAGGGGGCGATCATCGCCGCCTCTGGCGGGTTCCTGTCCATCGCCGCCGCCATCGGCCTCTCGGTCTGGCGGGCGCGGGAGGCAAGGCGCGTCGAGACCTATGGCTCTGCCCGCTGGGCCGAGCCGGACGAGATCCGCGCAGCCGGGCTGCTCGGTCCTGACGGTGTCGTGCTGGGTCGCCACGGAGGGGACTATCTGCGCCATGACGGACCGGAGCATGTCCTGTGCTTCGCCCCGACCCGGTCCGGCAAGGGCGTCGGCCTCGTCGTCCCCTCGCTGCTCACTTGGCCGGGCTCGGCCATCGTCCATGACATCAAGGGCGAGAACTGGCAGCTCACCGCCGGTTTCCGGGCGAGGCACGGGCGCGTGCTGCTGTTCGACCCTACCAATGTGCGGTCCTCCGCCTACAATCCCCTTTTGGAGGTCCGACTCGGGGAATGGGAGGTGCGCGACGTCCAGAACATCGCCGACATCCTGGTGGACCCGGAAGGCTCCTTGGAAAAGCGCAACCACTGGGAGAAGACCAGCCACGCGCTGCTGGTCGGCGCCATTCTCCATGTGCTCTATGCCGAACGGGACAAGACCCTGGCTGGCGTCGCTGGTTTCCTCTCCGATCCCCGGCGCCCAATCGAGACAACCCTCTCAGCCATGATGACGACGGCGCACCTGGGGGAGGCGGGGCCCCATCCTGTCATCGCCAGTGCCGCGCGCGAGCTCTTCAACAAATCGGAAAACGAGCGCTCCGGCGTGCTCTCCACCGCCATGTCCTTCCTCGGGCTCTATCGCGATCCCGTGGTGGCCGAGGTGACGCGACGCTGCGACTGGCGCATCACCGACTTGGTGACGGGTACCCGCCCGACCAGCCTCTACCTCGTCGTGCCGCCCTCTGACATCAACCGGACCAAGCCACTCATCCGGCTGATCCTCAACCAGGTGGGACGTCGCCTCACCGAGGACCTTCACGCGAAGGCCGGCCGTCACCGGCTGCTCCTCATGCTGGACGAGTTCCCCGCGCTCGGACGGCTCGACTTCTTCGAGTCGGCGCTTGCCTTCATGGCGGGCTACGGGCTCAAGAGCTTCCTCATCGCCCAGTCCCTGAACCAGATCGAGAAGGCCTACGGCCCGAACAACTCCATCCTGGACAACTGCCATGTGCGGGTGAGCTTCGCCACCAACGACGAGCGCACCGCCAAACGCGTCTCCGATGCCCTCGGCACCGCCACTGAGATGAAGGCGATGAAGAACTATGCCGGTCACCGGCTCTCCCCATGGCTCGGGCACCTCATGGTGTCCCGCTCGGAAACCGCCCGACCGTTGCTTACGCCAGGCGAGGTCATGCAGCTTCCACCTGCCGACGAGATCGTCATGGTGGCCGGCACCCCGCCGATCCGGGCGAAGAAGGCGCGCTATTATGAGGATGAGCGATTCAGAGAGCGGGTACTGCATCCGCCTAAGGCTTCTGAACCGAGCGAACGGCGGGCCGATGATTGGACCGTCCTCCCTCTGCCCGTGCCGTCACAGCTGAGCCTGATGGTGGAGGGAAGTGACGATGAAGACACCACCGGGTCAGAACACCGCCAACAGCCGGAACTGGAGCGGGTAGAGGCGGTCGATATCCCTGCGCAACTCCAGAACGAGTTCGAGATCGACCTGGTCGAGGAGACCGAGGACGACATGGCCCGGACCAGCCGCATGACGGGCGTCATGCAAGGCGTGGCACGCCAAGTTTCACTCGATCCCAATGATGGCATGGAGCTGTGACGGTGATGGCCTCACGCAAGAAGAAGGCGCAGATCTCGGTCTATCTTGATCCCGCGACAATGGGGCTGCTGGCCGACTATGCCGCGCGGCGCGGCCAGCCTCAGTCCCTGATCGCCGAGGCGGCCATCGCGTCGTTCCTGTCGCCGGACGCCGCGGAGCAGCGGGAAGCTGCAATCGCCAAACGCCTTGACCAGATGGACCGTCGGATGACCCGGCTGGAGCGGGACCTCGGTATTTCTGTCGAGACGCTCGCGGTGTTCGTGCGGTTCTGGCTGGCCACGACACCCGCATTGCCTGAGTCGGCGGCCCAGGCTGCGCGAGCCAAAGCAGGGGAGCGGTATGAGGCGTTCGTCGCGGCGCTGGGGCGGCGGCTCGCGAAGGGAACGACGCTGGCGCATGAGGTTTCTGAGGACAGCGGCGTTTATAAAGCGTGAGAAAGGGGCCCTCCGCCAGATATAGACATTGGCGAGGTGTTCGAAGCCGGACGTTGTAGGTAGATCCAATCGAGCGCAATGGGATCTACCACTATCTCGACGCCTATATCGACCGGAACCGGAGAGCACTGCTGAAGAATGGCGCCGATCCCGGCACGCTGTTCGTGAAGACGGTGAAACTCACCAGCAAGGATGCCGCCTATTGCCAGAATACCTTCTATGAGGCCTGGCGGCTCGCAATCCAGCGCTACGGCATCCATAATCCCTATACGGATCGCGGCGCGATCAAGGGGCTGCTGCCGCACGGCCCACACAGTGTCCGCGATGTGCTCGCCACCCATATCCTGAAGCAGACCGGCTCCTATGAGCAGGCGAGCTACGCCATCCAGGATACGCCTGACATGGTGGCCAAGCACTATGGGCGCTTCCTGCCGCAGGACAAGGCGGCGCTCGCCGCACAGATCCTGAACCGCGTCTGGGAGGCGGCGTAGCCGCACCGCTTCACTGCTTGAAGCAGTGTTCCCGGTGCCATTGCAGGAAGTGCGGATGCGGCCGCTCGAGGGTCTTTTTCGGTGTGATGGCACGGCCGCTCCGGTTGATGAAGGCCCGCACGCTATCGGGGTCGTTGGCCTGCCGGGAGATCAGAATCTCGAGATCGTCCGAGAGGCTGATCAGACCGCGATCGAACATCCAGTGCGCAGTGCCCGACAAGGCCAGCCCGTTGCTGATGATGTCGGGTCCGTTCGCCTCCACCGGTCGGATATGTGCCGCGGCGACCTCGGCCCGCCCTCCGCCATTGATGAGCTTAAGCCCGCTGATCGCGCAGCGCTCGTCATAGGCGCGCAGCACCACCCGCCGGAAGATCCGATCCCGCACGATCCGCGATGAAAGGATGCTGACCCGTTCCCGGGGCTGCTCGAATGCGAACGGCGCCTGCTCTTCACGAAAGCCGGCAACGGGCGCGTCATCGTCGACGCGCGGAAGCAACGGTTCGCTGTCATCCAGCCCGAGCCGGATGATGCGATCGAAATCGGCCGGCGAGAGCGCGCGCACGGCGGCCTGCGCGCGACCTGAAATCCGCCCATTCTCATTCAGCACGCCACGCTCGATGACACCATCCGCATCGCTGAACGGTACCGGATGAACGAAATCGAGGTAGCTTCCGGGCTCGATCAGCGCCAGATACATGCCGGGCGCCGTCGGGTCGGGCACGACACGTTCGACCTTGGCGATCGCGAAATAGCCGCGCGTCTCCGCGACCTTCCGTGGCTCGTAGTAGACGATCCAGTCGCCGAGGCAGACCTCGACCCGCCCGAGATACTGCGACGGAAATTGATACTGCTCGGCCGGGCTGTCATCGTAGATCGAGTCCGAGCGGTGAATGAAGACGCCGAATCCCATGTCCCATCCCTGATCCGTGCCATCCTATTGCGTTTTCGGCGCCAAGGAGGAGAAAGTCGCGCCCTTCGTTCCACAATGCACTTCGGCCCCGTGGGTCGCGTGAGCGATAGGACGGCTTTCTATAAATCAGATATTCGCTAATATACGAGCTATAGAGAGGGACTCTATCGCTCATGGCATGGAATTGGACGCAGCCTCATTGGCCGCATTTGACCTATGATCCGGCTGCCCTTGAACCGCTGGAGCGGCACTTCCTGCTGCTCTCCGGAGAGGTGATCGGCGCGGTCCGCCACGTGGGCGACGATGACCGCGACCAATTACGAATTGAGCTCCTCAGCGAAGAGGCGGTCAAGACCAGCGCGATAGAGGGCGAGGCTTTGGATCGCCTGAGCGTGCAATCCTCCCTGCGTCGGCAATTTGGCCTCGACACCGACGATCGCGCCGTGAAGCCGAGGGAACGCGGCATCGCGGAGATGATGGCTGATCTGTACCGGAGTTGGGCGGATCCGCTGGACGACGATACCCTGTTCCGCTGGCACCGCATGCTCATGGCGGATAGCCGGCATCTGGAGACGATCGGAGGTTACCGTCGTCATGAAGACGCGATGCAGATCGTATCCGGTCGCTACGATCGACCGACAGTGCATTTCGAGGCGCCGCCTTCGTCCCAGGTTCCCGACGAGATGACCGCCTTTCTCGCTTGGTTCAACGGATCGGCTCCGAACGGCGGCACACCGCTGCCCGCCCTCACTCGTGCCGGGATGGGACATCTCTATTTCGAGAGCATCCACCCCTTCGAGGATGGCAACGGTCGGATCGGTCGCGCCGTCGCGGAAAAGTCCCTCGCGCAGAACATCGGACAACCGACGCTGATCGCACTCGCCCATACCATCGAGCAGCACCGCAAGACCTATTATGAACAGCTGGAGGTCTATCAGCGGACGCTCGAGATCACCGGCTGGTTGATCTACTTCGCCGAAACGATCATCGCGGCGCAGCAGACGACGTTGGGCCGCGTCGCCTTCCACATCGCCAAGGCGCACTTCTACGATCGTTTCCGCGACAAGATGAACGAACGGCAGGAGAAGGTGATCGCCCGGCTCTTCCGTGAAGGACCGGGCGGATTCACGGGTGGCCTGAGCGCAGAGAATTACATCGCTATCACTGACGCCTCGCGTCCGACCGCCACGCGTGACCTCCACGATCTGGTCGCGAAAGGCGCCCTGACGCGAACCGGTGAGCGCAGATATACGCGCTACCACCTGAATCTGCCGGGAACCACCTCGAAGCCATAGCGCCAATTAGGCTCATGTCACTCACGTGAGCCAGGCATAGGTTGGCTCTCTGCCGTGCCGCGCCATTTTCCGACCTTGACTCCTCGCCGGAAAACGGGCGTTCGGCTTTGCGCCTTTCCCATCGCCTGGAGGGGGCGTGGCCCAACACGAGCGGAACGTCATCCGGCGGCGCGCCGCTCCCGCCGTCCATCGCTCCCGATCGGCCGGCCAGGTCGGAAGGGCGAGAGCCTTCGCGTGCTACCGCGTTGCTTCGCTGCAAAAATACAGCGCCTCACACCGGCTCGATGAGGCCCGAGACAAGCCGGGCAACGGCAGCGGCCGGTCATGGTGAGCAGAGAACGCGCGCGCGATGACATCAGCATTCGTCGCCGCGCATGGCCCATGCTGACATGACAGCGAGTCACTTCACTTCGTTCCGGTGTCGGGTCTTTGGTGTGCGACTTGCGGCGAGGCGCCTTCGAGGCGCGGCCATTGACATCGCAAAGCACGTCACCACATCCTGCGGAACGTTCAACAACTGAAAGGAGGTGGTCAGATGTCTCATTGTCACTTGCCGCGCGTGGCAGTCCTCATGAGCAAGACCTCCGCCTCGGGGGTCGCGCTCGCCTGAGCTGCCCATTCCAGGCAGGACAATGGAAGGGTCGTCCCGAAAGGGGCGGCCCTTCGCTTTTGTAGGGACGGCGTCGCCCGCGCCGAGAGACCCGCCGGCGGCACGGCCGCGCCGGCCGCGCCTTGCCGAGTTTGCCGCCCGTCCCCATCTCTTCGACATTGCGAAATCCTCATCAGATTGGTCCGGTCATGGCGATTGCATTCGAGAGCACCTTCAGCGCGCTTCCAGAGAGCCTCTATTCAGCCGCGAACCCGACCGCTGTCCGTCGGCCGGCCCTGATCCGGCTGAATGACGGGCTGGCTGAGGAGCTGGGCTTGGACACGCAGTGGCTGGGGGGCGCGGACGGCCTTGCGATGCTCTCCGGAAATGCGGTCGTGAGCGCGTCCCTGCCGATCGCGCTCGCCTATGCCGGACATCAGTTCGGCCATTTTGTCCCCCAACTCGGAGACGGTCGCGCCGTCCTTCTTGGAGAGATCGTGGACCGGAGCGGCACCCGGCGCGACATCCAGCTGAAGGGCGCGGGACGCACGCCCTATTCGCGACGGGGCGACGGTCGCGCGGCCCTGGGGCCGGTGCTGCGCGAATACATCGTCAGCGAGGCGATGGCCGCCCTCGGCGTTCCCACCACGCGCGCGTTGGCAGCGGTCGCCACCGGCGAGCGGGTGCAGCGCGAAATCGGGCTTCCGGGGGCCGTTCTCACCCGCGTCGCCGCGAGCCACATCCGGGTGGGAACCTTTCAATACGCGGCCGCACGCGGTGACGCCGAGGCTCTCGTCGGCCTGGCGGAGCATGTCATCGCACGGCATTTCCCCGCTGCCGCCGATGCGGACAGTCGATACCTTGCTTTGTTCGACCATGTGGTCCGCGCGCAGGCGCGCCTCGTCGCGCACTGGATGTCGCTGGGCTTCATCCACGGCGTGATGAACACCGACAACATGGCGATTTCGGGCGAGACCATCGATTATGGCCCGTGCGCCTTCCTGGACACTTACGACCCGGCAAAGGTGTTCAGCTCCATCGACGAGTTGGGCCGCTACGCCTTCGGCAACCAGCCCCGCGTCGCTGTCTGGAACCTGGCGCGGCTGGCTGAGACCCTGCTGCCTCTGATTGATGAGAACCCGGACCGGGCGGTCGCGGCGGCTCAGGAGGTGCTCGGCGGTTTCAAGCAGGTGTTCGAAGAAGCCCACCTCAACCGGATGCGGGCGAAGCTCGGGCTCACCACCGAGGCGCCCGAGGACGCCGGGCTCGTCGAGGATCTCCTGGAGGCCATGCGCGAGGGACAGGCGGACTTCACCCTCACGTTCCGAAACCTGTCACGGCTGCCCGCAGATGAAAGCGCGCCTGCCGGGCTGGCCGACCTGTTCTCCGATCCGCAGCGTCTCGAGGTCTGGTACGATCGGTACAAGGCGCGGCTGCTGCAAGATCCCGTCTCCCCCCAGGAGAGGGCGCGCGCCATGCTTGAGGTCAATCCGCGTTTCATCCCCCGCAATCACCGGATCGAAGCCGTCATCCGCGCCGCCGTGGATGACGGCGACTATGCGCCATTTCATGATCTCGCCCGCGTTCTGGCCACACCCTGTTCGGACAAGCCCGGCGACGCGGGTTATGAAGCGCCGCCGCGTCCGGATGAAGAGGTCCTGCGGACGTTCTGTGGCACGTAAGGCGATCTCCCGCCTTGCGATGAGACGGAGCATTTCCTGCCGGCCCCGCGGGAGACGGTCACCAACAGGATCCGACGGGGATCCGCGCCATTGACAATGGGGTGGGTGACACAGTGCGCCAGACGCAGAAGTCCGCTGCGGTGAGGACGAAGGGCCGGTTTGGGGCCGGAAGCGGAAGGTCCGATATTTTCTGGCAGGAGCCAAAAACCGACATCCGGCTTCCGCACCGATTGCGAGCGCACTCCGACACAGTGGATACTCAAGCTCGGACCCAAATTGAGGCGTGCTAACAGAGATGCCGCTGTAACTCTGTTCCGATACATGCTTAAGTATCTGTATTGTCTGTCGAGGAGCGTCAGAACAACGATATATAAAGTGAGCTATATATCCGCTGTTCCGTCGTTGATCGAATCTAACGGCTCCACCGCTGAGAAGCCTTTCGTCTTCGAGAATTTCATGGTGTGCCGGAAATTCCGCATGGCGTCGGACGGGTCGATTCCGGACAGATTGAGCCGCATGAAACCGTCTCGGACGAACTGAACAGAAAGGATCGGTATCCATTGCTGGTGTCCGATTTGTAGGTTCAGCATGTTCGCCATACACGTGACATAGACCTCATCCAAAGGCAGGATGTGAAACAGGTCGCCTGCGGTTTTGAGCGCGACGCTAGCCACGTAGTCCTGATAGAGTTCGTTGAACTGTCCGACAGGCATTCTTGTCTCAGATAGGCGGCCGCTCGCCAATTGCTTCAGGCGCATGCTTGGCACTATGTCATCGCCGTGGATCCTGATTTTAGCGTGGATGAAATTCTCACCGAAGGAAAATTCGATAGCTGTACCCACCAGAGCGGTTTCGGAAAGGGATTGCATTTCCTCAATTACCTGACGGATGGCAGCGGCTTCCCCACGTAATAGCCTTTTGGCGAACTTGGTTTCGTTTTCCCATTCCGCAACTGCTTTCATATGAGCGGCGAGCGCATCCTGATATTGCTTTTGATCTAGAACGGCGGCCTCGTCGATCTTTGCCTCCAGCTGCATGCGAAGTTTGGTCGAACCGCCGCTGAAGACGTGAAAGATGCTTGGCTTGAATTTGGCCGAGGCCATCTCAGCACGATCGCGGTGGTGGCTTGCTTGATGCGGCTCGCGAGGGCCCGGCTGGCTTGCGATTTTATGCCAATCGATCATGTCGACCATATCCGTGTGGATCGACACCAAATTCTCAACGTAGTTTTCCCACTCCTCAACCGCCGAGGTTGAATCGGCAATCATCTGCGCCTTTTGAACTTGCTTATGCCTACGTTGTGCTTCGCGCTCTGCCGCGCGCGCCGCAGCTGCGATTGAACGCATTGTTCCTTTCCAGCCCATCAGCTCCCCCTGAATTAAGTCCATTTTGCGTTAAATAATGGTACGCTGACATTTAGCTTGCGCAAGTCGAACCGCATCCCTTGCGGCCGGCAACGAACAAGGAGCCCTGTATGCAGGGCAGCCCGCTCCCTTGATTACCCGCAGCGGCAAGGAGATTCCTAAGAGCCTGTACTCTGCTCCCCACAAACTGGATCGTTTTGAATGGAGATTTGTTCGCTAGGGTCCCGGTGCGGAGAAGGACCCATGACCGCTTTCAGAAACCGCCTCAGAAGCCTTAAACGTCGAAGATGGGGCGCAAAGTGGACGTTGCTGAAATGGCAGTTGAGGGTCGACAAGGGTCAACAGCGCTATTTTCCTGACCACGGTGATGTCAGAGCTATTGGCCCTTTTGCCTGTCTTTTCACGCCACACTGCGATGGCTCATTCCTGTTGTTGAATCTCCCCCAATTCCCCCTTCTTTAATCATCCCCGTCCGGGAAGTCCTTGCATCGCGCCCGGCCACGGCGGGGATGACATGGCAGCTTCAGCTCACAATCCAGAAGGCCTGTCGCGCGGCGTGCGCATGCTGCGCACCGCCCTCGGCCCGGTGATCTCCCATCTTCTCGATGATCCCTCTGTCGTCGAGGTCATGCTAAACCCTGACGGCAGCCTCTGGGCCGACCGGCTGTCCGAAGGCCTCGGCGCCACGGGCGAGCGGCTCGCGCCCTCCGATGGCGAGCGGATCATTCGGCTCGTTGCCCACCATATCGGCGCCGAGGTCCATGCCGGAACGCCGCGGCTCTCGGCGGAGCTTCCAGGAACGGGGGAGCGCTTTGAGGGCCTGCTCCCGCCTGTCGTCACAGCTCCGACCTTTGCGATCCGCAAGCCCGCCGTCGCAGTGTTCACACTCGACGACTATGTGGCCGGCGGCATCATGTCTGCAGCGCAGGCCGAGGCCCTGCGCGAGGGCGTCGCCGCCCGCGCCAACATTCTGGTGGCCGGCGGCACCTCCACCGGCAAGACCACCCTCACCAATGCCCTCCTCGCGGAGGTGGCCAAGACGACTGAGCGGGTCATCCTCATCGAGGACACGCGCGAACTCCAGTGCGCCGCGCCCAATTTCGTGGCCTTGCGCACCAAGGATGGCATCGCCTCGCTCTCGGACCTCGTACGCTCCTCGCTTCGGCTGCGGCCCGACCGCATTCCCATCGGCGAGGTGCGCGGCGCCGAGGCCCTGGACCTTCTGAAGGCCTGGGGGACGGGCCATCCCGGCGGCATCGGCACAATCCACGCCGGCAGCGCCATGGGCGCCCTGCGACGGCTGGAGCAGCTCATCCAGGAAGCCGTCGTCACCGTCCCGCGCGCTTTGATTGCCGAGACCATCGACCTCATCGCCGTGCTGTCGGGCCGTGGCGCCGCACGCCGGCTCACCGGGCTCGCCCACGTCGATGGGCTCGGCCCCGACGGCGACTACCGGATCTCCCCCGCCATCCCTCCCACCGAAGAAGGAACCTCCCTTTGACCTCGATCCTCGTTTCCCGTCGTCGCCGCTTGCTGCGAGGGGCCGCCACCGTTGCCGCCTTTGCCTATGCAGTATCCGCCGCCCATGCCTCCGGCTCCTCCATGCCGTGGGAAACGCCGCTGCAGTCGATCCTGGAATCCATCCAAGGGCCGGTGGCCAAAATTATCGCGGTGATCATCATCATCTCGACCGGCTTGGCGCTCGCCTTCGGCGACACTTCGGGCGGGTTCCGACGGCTGATCCAGATCGTGTTCGGCCTCTCTATCGCCTTCGCCGCGTCCAGTTTCTTCCTCTCCTTCTTCTCCTTCAGCGGCGGAGCGCTGGTCTGATGCCGACCGGTAAGGGGGAGGTGCCGGGCTTCTCCGTCCCGGTCCATCGGGCCCTCAGTGAACCAATCCTGCTCGGCGGCGCGCCGCGGGCGCTCGCCATCTTCAACGGCACGCTCGCCGGCGCCGTCGGGCTGGGGCTCAGGCTCTGGCTCGTGGGCCTCGCCCTCTGGGCGATCGGCCACCTCGCCGCCGTCTGGGCCGCCAAGCGCGACCCACTATCCGTCGACGTGGTGCGCCGTCATCTGCGCATCCCCTCCCATCTGTCGGTCTGACCGGGGCACACCATGATGAACCTGACCGAATATCGCCGACACGGGAGCCGGCTCGCGGACTATCTGCCTTGGGCCGCCCTCGTCGGCCCAGGTCTCGTCCTCAACAAGGACGGCAGCTTCCAGCGTACGGCACGCTTCCGTGGGCCGGACCTTGAGTCCGCCGTGCCGGCCGAGCTGGTGGCGGTGGCCGGCCGCCTCAACAGCGCCTTCCGGCGCCTGGGCTCCGGCTGGGCTCTGTTCGTGGAGGCCCAGCGGCATGAGGCTGGGGCCTATCCCGACAGCGTCTTCCCCGACCCAGCCTCCGCGCTCGTTGATGTCGAGCGCAGGGCCGGCTTCGCCGAGGCCGGCAGCCATTTCGAGTCGAGCTATTTTCTCACCTTCACCTGGCTGCCGCCGGCGGAGGATGCGGCGCGAGCGGAGAGCTGGCTCTATGAGGGCCGCGCACGCGACGGCGTCGATCCCCATGAGGCACTGAGCGTTTTCATCGATCGCACGGACCGCGTCCTGCGGCTCGTCGAGGCCTTCATGCCGGAGTGCCGCTGGCTCGACGATGCCGAGACCCTGACCTATCTGCACGGATGTGTCTCGACCCGGCACCAGCGGGTGCGTGTCCCCGAAACGCCCATGTATCTGGACGCGCTCCTCGCCGATCAGCCACTGACCGGCGGGCTCGAGCCGATGCTCGGGAACCAGCACCTGCGCGTGCTCACCATCGTCGGCTTTCCCACGGCAACCACGCCCGGGATCCTCGATGATCTCAACCGGCTGGCCTTTCCCTATCGCTGGTCGACCCGCGCCATCCTCCTCGACAAGACCGACGCCACCCGGCTCCTCACGAAGATCCGCCGGCAGTGGTTCGCCAAGCGCAAGTCCATCGCCGCCATCCT
Source organism: Xanthobacter sp. NM-59 (assembly GCF_021401125.1). Classification (GTDB taxonomy): domain Bacteria; phylum Pseudomonadota; class Alphaproteobacteria; order Rhizobiales; family Xanthobacteraceae; genus Xanthobacter. Next base: position 2,673 of record NZ_JACBFQ010000020.1, on the reverse strand, counting down.
CAAGGAGGTGATGACCAACGAAGCGTCGGTGCTGGTGGACTCAGATGCCGCCAACAAGGCGGAAGACGCTGACCTCGCCCTGCAGGAACTCGGCGCCGACCATGCCGGCATCGCCTATGTCACCGCCACAGTGGCGGTCTGGGACGCCGATCCCCGCATCGCGGACGAGAAGCTCCGGCAGGTGGAGAAGGTGATCCAAGGCCGGGACTTCACGGCCATGGTCGAGACGATCAATGCGGTGGATGCCTGGCTCAGCAGCCTGCCCGGGCACGTCTACGCCAATGTCCGTCAGCCGCCGGTCTCCACCCTGAACCTCGCGCACATGATCCCGCTCTCCGCCGTCTGGGCCGGAGACGAGCAGGACGCGCATTTTGCGGCGCCGCCTTTGTTCTACGGCAAGACGGAAGGGGCGACCCCCTTCCGCTTCTCGCTCCATGTGGGGGATGTGGGCCACACGCTCGTGGTGGGGCCGACCGGCGCGGGCAAGTCAGTGCTGCTCGCGCTCATGGCCTTGCAGTTCCGGCGCTATGTCGGCTCCCAGGTGTTCGCCTTCGACTTCGGCGGTAGCATCCGGGCGGCTGCGCTCGCCATGGGAGGCGACTGGCACGATCTCGGCGGCGGTCTCGCCGAGGACGACATTGCGCTCCAGCCGCTTTCCCGCGTGGACGAGCTACCCGAGCGAACTTGGGCCGCGGACTGGATTGTGGCGATCCTCACCCGGGAAGGCGTCACCATCACCCCGGAGGTGAAGGAGCATATCTGGTCGGCACTTTCATCGCTCGCCTCCGCGCCGGTGGAGGAGCGCACCCTCACTGGCCTCGCCGTCCTCCTCCAATCCAATGCGCTGAAGCAGGCGCTTCGGCCCTATTGCATCGGCGGTGCCCATGGCCGGCTGCTCGATGCCGAAGCTGAGCATCTGGGGCAGGCGTCCGTCCAGGCCTTCGAGACCGAGGGGCTGATCGGAACCAGCGCGGCGCCGGCTGTCCTCTCCTATCTTTTCCACCGCATTGAGGACCGCCTCGACGGGTTTCCCACCCTTCTCATCATCGATGAGGGATGGCTCGCCCTCGATGACCCGGGCTTCGCCGAGCAGCTCCGGGAATGGCTGAAGACCCTACGGAAGAAGAACGCCAGCGTGGTGTTCGCCACCCAGTCCCTCTCGGACATCGACGGCTCGGCCATCGCCCCAGCCATTATCGAGAGCTGTCAGACCCGCCTGCTGCTCCCCAACGAGCGGGCGGTGGAACCCCAGATCACAGCCATCTACCGACGCTTCGGCCTCAACGACCGGCAGATCGAGATCCTCGCGCGGGCAACGCCGAAACGGGACTATTACTGCCAGTCCCGACGCGGCAATCGCCTGTTCGAACTCGGGCTTTCCCAGGTGGCGCTCGCACTCTGCGCCACGTCGTCAAAGACTGACCAGGCCGCGCTCTCGCAGATCCTCGCCGAGCATGGCCGCGACGGCTTCCTTTCCGCCTGGCTCCGGCATCGCGGTCTTGGCTGGGCCGCCGATCTCATCCCCACCCTCGATAATCTGGAGCCACGCTCATGATCCGTCGTTCGTTGCGGGCGACGCTCGTCGCCGCGCCGCTCCTTTTCTGCCCGCTGACGCCGGCCGCTGCGCAGTATGTGGTCTACGACCCCTCCAACTATGCCCAGAACGTCCTTCAGGCCGCTCGGGCGCTGCAGCAGGTCACAAATCAGATCACCTCGCTTCAGAACGAAGCGCAGATGCTGATCAATCAGGCCCGCAATCTTGCGAACCTGCCATATTCCTCCATCAGCGCATTCCAGCAGGCGGCCCAGCGCACCCAGCAATTGCTCAGTCAGGCGCAGAAGATCGCCTATGACGTCAGCGCCATCGATCAGGCCTTCCAGAGCCAATACGGCTCCGTCTCCCTGAGCGCCTCGGATGCACAACTCGTCTCCCAGGCGAAGACGCGGTGGGAGACCACGCTCGCAGGGCTTCAGGATGCGATGAGGGTGCAGGCCGGTGTCGTCGGCAACCTCGATACCAACCGGGCACAGTCCACAACCTTGGTGGACCAGAGCCAAGCCGCAACCGGCGCGCTACAGGCCATGCAGGCGGGCAACCAGCTTCAGGCGCTCCAGGCCCAGCAGCTCTCCGACCTCACCGCTGTGATCACGGCCAATGGCCGGGCGCAGGCCCTGTCCGAAGCCGAACGCGCCACTGCGGTGTCGGAAGGTCAGGAACGCTACCGGCGCTTCTCCGTGCGGTCGAGCTATCAGCCGGCCGCCGTCACCATGTTCCACGGCAAGTGAGGCGGGGCCATGGACCGGGACACCGCGCTTCGAACCCTCATCGTCGCCGGCCTCGTGGGCACAGTGCTGGCTGCGCTCGCTGCCGTCGCAGGTCGACGACCGGAGCCCGACGTCGTCGTAAGCGGCAAGGCGGCGCCCGTCTGGTCGGCGGATCTCAAGAGCTGCGCACAGGTCGAAACGGCTGACCCTATCAATCCGCCCTGCGCCGCGCTCTGGGAGCAGAACCGCCGCCGCTTCTTCGGCAAGTCCGTTGAGGGAGTGACCCGGTGAAAGTAGAGATGAAGCGCTCCATCCCCTCTCGGAGACGAGTTTCTCCATCCCTCTTCCCGAACCGGACGTGCGGGTTTCCTCGCATCCGGCTCTCCATGCACGGGCGCTTCCACGCCC
>NZ_JACBFQ010000001.1 GCF_021401125.1 Xanthobacter sp. NM-59 | reverse complement strand
TGAAGCTGAAGGAGATTTCCTACATCCACGCCGAGGGCTACGCCGCCGGCGAGCTGAAGCACGGCCCCATCGCCCTCATCGACGAGAAGATGCCGGTGGTGGTGATCGCGCCCCATGACCGCATCTTCGAGAAGACCGTCTCCAACATGGAGGAGGTGGCGGCCCGCGGCGGCAGGATCATCCTCATCACCGATGCCAGGGGCGCGGAGATGGCCCATGGCGATGCCGTGCAGAAGCTGATCCTGCCGGAGATGCCGGCCGTGGTGTGCCCCATGGTCTATGTGCTGCCCGTGCAGCTCATCGCCTATCACACTGCTGTCATAATGGGCACCGACGTGGACCAACCCCGAAATCTCGCCAAGTCCGTCACGGTCGAGTAGCCGGGCGATTGCCTACAATGCGTGCATATTGCGGTAAAGGTTGCTACTCTGGAGAGGCTTGAAGGGGGGCTTGCCGTCTATGGCGGTGCGCCTCTTTTGGCGTGCGCCATAGCTGGGCACGGTGGTTCAGTGCACCGGACGTCCTTGGTGGGTGGAACTGAGAAGACCGAGCCGGATGCAGCCCGCTGGATTCACTCTCGTCATGAACCTGGCCGTCGCGCTGCTGTTCGCGGCGAGCTATGTCACGATTGCGCTGCTGAATCCGGGCTATCGCGCACCGGTGTGGTTCGCCGCCAGTTATGGCGTGGGCGTGCTGACGCCGGTGGCGCAGCTGGGGCTGGCCTATAGCGGCTGGACCACGCCGTTCGTGATCCTCGTCTTTCTCACCTTTGCGATCGCTCTGGTGCTGATGGTGCCCGCGCTGGCCTTTTTTTACCGTCGGCGACCGCCCTGGCGGCTGGTGGCGGGGCTCGTGGTCTACGCGTTGCTCCTGTTGCCGCTGCAGGCCATGTTGCCGCATCCTTCGTTTGCCCGCGAACTGGCCTACCAATCGCCGTTCTTCATGGCGATGGCGGCATGCGTATGGGTGATCCTGCATGACAGCCCGCGTCGCGCCGGCGATCTGGTGCTGGCCGGCAGCTTTGCCCTGCTGGCCCTGCACTTTCCCATAAAGGCGATGATCGCGGCCCAGATCGGCACGGGTGCGAGGCCCGCCGACTATATCGGCACCACCTACGCCCTCATCTCCCAGGTCAGCTCCGGCATCCTGCTGGTGGCGACCGGACTCCTGCTGCTCATCAAGGCCCTGCAAGCGGTGATTTTGGAAAAGCAGGCCGATGCGGAAACCGATCCTCTGTCCGGTCTCATCAACCGGCGCGGCTTTGACCAGTATGCGGAGCGGCTCCTGGAAAGGGCCGCCGCCTCGGCTTGGCCGGTTTCGCTGCTGCTGCTGGACCTCGACCATTTCAAGGCCGTCAACGACGTCCACGGCCATGCGGTGGGGGATGCCGCCATTCGCGCCTTTGGTGCGATGCTGAAGCGCAGCGCGCCACAATCGGCCGTGGTGGCGCGGATCGGCGGTGAGGAATTCGTGGTGCTGCTGGATCGCACCGGATTGGAGGGCGCCTGCCTTCAGGCCGAGGCGCTGCGGGTGGCCACCGCCACCTGCGCGGAGGAGGGGATTCCCGCGCTGACGGTGAGCATCGGCGTGGCCGAAGTGGGCCCGGGCTATGACCTGCGCAGCACCTTCCGCCACGCGGACGCAGCCCTTTATGCGGCGAAGGATGGGGGACGCAACCAGGTTTGCCGCGCCGCGCAAAAGCGGGCAGGGGCCACTCTCGCGCCACTTTAAGTTATGGTAAATTATGTTTTAAAAACAGAGCATTAATGCTGCCTGTTCAAGTGTTTCCTCGGCTTGTGTCCGCCTAGCGGTTGGGCCGTGTGACGATGAAGACGGCGAGGATTGCGAACAGCGCGGCGAGGAAGATCAGCACGCCTTGCGGCGCTCCAAAATACCATGAGCCGGCAAATGAGCCCACGAAGCTGGAGAGGGCGAACAGCTTGGCCACGGGCGGAATGGCCCCGGTCTCGCGCCAGCGGACGACGCTGGGGCCGAGATAGCGGTGGTTCAGCAGCCATGCCTCCACCCGCGGCGAGGAGCGCGTGAAGCACCAGGCGGCCAGGATGAGGAAGACCGTGCCCGGCATCATGGGCACGACCATGCCGATGATGCCGATGATGAGGAACACCACTCCGGCGGCGAACAGGATCTGCCTGTAAAGGGCGGAGCGCATGGCGCGCGCATCCACGCGCCGCTGGCCCTGGCGCGTGCCGGAAGGGGCCGCGCCGCCGTCACTGACAGGGCCGTCGCGGACCGGGTCTGGGCCGCCAGGGGGCAGTGGCTGGCGCGATGGGGAAGTCATGGGGTCGACCATGCCGGCTCCGTTTGGCCAGGGCAAGGGGCGGGATGCGCCCGCTCCGGCCCCGGGGCTTGATCGCATGCGGCGCGCGTCGGGCGATGTCAGCCCGCTGAGAGCAGCCGCACGGCGGCGTCGCGCTCATGGAGATAGAGCAGGGTGTGAAGCGGCTCCGATTCCGGGGCACTCAGCTCGGGATCCTCGCGGATGATGGCCGCGGCGGCGGCGCGGGCAGCTTCCATCTCGGCGCCATGAAACTCCTGCCGGGCGATTCGAAAGCCGGGCATGCCGCTCTGCCGGGTGCCGAGCACATCGCCTTCGCCGCGCAGCCGCAGGTCTTCCTCGGCCAGCCGGAAGCCGTCCTGGCTCTCGCGCAGGACGGAAAGGCGAGCCTTGGCGGTTTCGCTCAGCGGGCCGCGATAGAGCAGCAGGCAGGTGGAAGCCTTTTCCCCGCGCCCCACGCGCCCGCGCAGCTGGTGCAGCTGGGCCAGGCCAAAGCGTTCGGCGTGCTCGATGACCATCAGCGTGGCGTTGGGCACGTTCACCCCCACCTCGATCACCGTGGTGGACACGAGCAGGCGGGTTTCGCCCGAGGCGAAGCGGGCCATGGCCGCATCCTTCGCGGCGCCGGACATGCGCCCGTGCACCACATCCACCTTGGCGCCGAAATGGGCCTTGAGATCCTCGAACCGTTCAGTGACCGAGGTCAGGTCCGAGGCTTCGCTCTCCTCCACCAGCGGGCAGATCCAATAGGCCTGGGCGCCCTTCGCCAGGGCGCGGCCGACCCCCGCCACCACCTCGTCCAGCCGCTCCATGGGCAGGGCGCGGGTGTCCACCTCCTGCCGCCCCGGTGGCTTTTCCCGCAGCTCGGAGGAATCCATGTCGCCGAACAAGGTCAGCACCAGGGTGCGGGGAATGGGGGTGGCGGTCATCACCAGCATATCGACGCCCTGGCCCTTGCGCGCCAGGGCCAGCCGCTGTTCCACGCCGAAGCGGTGCTGCTCGTCCACGACGACGAAGGCGAGGTCTTGAAACGCAACATCGTCCTGGATGAGGGCGTGGGTGCCGATGAGGAGCTGGGTGCGCCCCGCTGCCAGGTCGTCCAGCAGCGCCGCGCGCGCCTTGCCCTTTTCGCGCCCGGTCAGCACCGCCACCCGGATGCCGGCCGCCTCCGCGAGGGGGGCGATGGTTTCCAGGTGCTGGCGGGCGAGGATCTCGGTGGGCGCCATCAGCGCCGCCTGCCGGCCCGCTTCCATGGCGGTGGCGGCGGCCAGCAGCGCCACCACGGTCTTGCCGGACCCCACATCCCCCTGGAGCAGGCGCAGCATCCGCCGCTCGGCCGCAAGGTCGGCGCGGATCGCTTCCAGCGCCTGCTGCTGCGCGCCGGTGAGGGCGAAAGGCAGAGCGGCGAGGATGCGCCGCGAAAGGCTGCCGTCGCCGACCGTGGAGCGTCCGCCCGTGCGCTCTTCCCGGGAGCGAACGAAAGCAAGGGTGAGCTGGTGGGCGAACAGCTCGTCAAACGCCAGCCGGCGCCAGGGCGCGCCGGTGGGCACCGCCTCCTCGGGCGATTGCGGGCGGTGGATCCGGGTGAGCGCCTCGCGAAAGGCGGGCCAGCCCTGGGCGGCCCCCAGCGCCGGAGGGATCCACTCCGTAAGTTCGGGCACCCGACCGAGGGCGGCCTCGATGGCGCGGCGCAGATAGCCGGGCGCGAGGCCCTCCACCAGCGGATAGACCTGTTCCACCGGCGGCAGCCGGGCAAGCCCCGCAGCGTCGAGGATGCGATCCGGATGGGTCATCTGCCGCATGCCATCATAGAGCGCGATGCGGCCGCACAACCAGCGCGTGGAGCCCACCGGCAGCATGTGTTCCAGCCGGGCGCGATCCATCTTGAAATGCGCGACCACCAGGCTGCCGCTGGCATCTGAAACATAGGTGCGGTGGGGCGCCCGGCTGCCTTCCGGCGGGTGCTGGTGGCCCTCCACATGCACCTCAAGGGTCACATCCGTCTCGGGAATCGCCTCGGCAATGGAGGGGCGTGCGCGCCGGTCCACAAACTGCGACGGCATGTGGAACAGCAGGTCCAGCACCCGCGGCGGATCACGCCCGAGAAGGCGCGCAAACGGGCGCAACAGCTTCGGGCCAATGCCGGGAAGACTGTCGAGAGGCGCGAACAGCGGATCGAGCGAAGCCGGGCGCATGGGGCAGGGGAGGGGATGATCTCTTAAAGCAGTCTGCGAACTTAAAGTTAAAGTTCAACTTGAGATATGGCAAATTTTCCTATTATTTCAATGTGTCATCTCAAGCTGTGGATGTGGGGCATGAGCGGCGGGGGCAGTGAGGGCGAAAAGGCGGAGCGGATGGCGTTCATCCTGGCGCTCCGCCAGCACGGCATTCGCGACGTCGCGGTACTGCGCGCCATGGAGCTCGTGCCGCGTCCGCTGTTCGTGGATCCGCAGTTGCGCGCCCACGCCTATGACGATGTCTCGCTGCCGATTCCCTGCGGGCAGACCATGTCGCAGCCGAGTCTCGTCGCCACCATGACCGAGGCGCTGGGCGCCACGGCCGAGCATGCCGTGCTCGAGGTGGGGACTGGCTCGGGCTATCAGGCGGCGGTGCTGTCGCATCTGGCGGCGCGAGTGGTGACGGTGGACCGTTACCGCACTCTCGTGTCCGAGGCGGTGGCCCGCTATGAGGTGCTGGGCCTGCGCAATCTGACCGCCTATGTGGGCGACGGCATGCAGGGCATGTCCTCGCGGGCGCCGTTCGACCGCATCATGGTCACCGCCGCGGCGCGGGAAATTCCCCCCGCCTTGCTGGAGCAGCTCAAGTTTGGCGGCGTGCTGCTGATCCCCCTGGGCAAGGGTGACGAGGTGCAGATGCTGGTGCGCGTGGTGAAGGAGCACTCGGGCAATCAGGTGCGCGAGCTGATGCCGGTGCGCTTCCTGCCGCTCATTCCGGGCACGGCGGCCACACTGTGAAAGAATCGCGTTCCGCCGGCGGCCTCTGGCCCTCGGTCTGATTGCGGAGCATGGGCGGCTGCCCTATCCAGGTTGAGAATTCGTGAAATGGGGTCGAGCCGTTGCGGACCTTCTCTGCACTTGGGTGGCGTAACCTTCTTGCGTTGCTGGTGGTGTCCGCCGTGGTTGCGGGCTGTGGCGGGCGGCCGAGCGGGGTTCTGATTCCCGTTCCCGACGATGTGCCCGGCACGTCCCATGTGAATATGGCGGTGGCCACGGTGCGCGCCCGCACCGACGGGCCGGACGTTTATACCGGCGAGCGCGGCGGCGCCCCGAGCTTCATGGAGATCGACGTTTCCATTCCGCCGGACAGCGCCCGCGCGGCCGGCGACGTGCAGTGGCCGAAGACGGTGCCCGGCAATCCGGCCACGGACTTCGTGACCACCCGTCTGGAGGACATGACGCAGGAGCAGGCCGTCAAGTGGTTCAACACGCGCATCAAGCGCACGCCCGGCCGGCAGGCTCTGGTGTTCGTGCATGGCTATAATCAGCGCTTCGACGATGCCGTGTTCCGCTTCGCCCAGATCATCCACGATTCCGGGGCGGACGTGACGCCGGTGCTGTTCACCTGGCCGTCGCGCGGCAGCCTGCTCGCCTATGGTTATGATCGCGAGAGCACCTCTTATTCGCGCGATGCCCTGGAACGCCTTTTGACCTTCATGGCCAAGGACCCGAACGTGGGAGAGATCTCCATTCTTGCCCATTCCATGGGCAATGTGGTGACCCTCGAGGCGCTGCGGCAGATGGCCATTCGCAACGGCCACATCCTGCCCAAGATCAAGAATGTGATGCTGGCCGCGCCGGACGTGGATTCGGATGTGTTCCGCACCATCTTCCGCGAGTTCGGCGAGCCGCGGCCCAACTTCACTCTGTTCGTCTCGCAGGACGACAAGGCGCTGGCGGTGTCGAAGCGGGTGTGGGGCGATGTGCCGCGCATCGGGCAGGTGGATCCCACCCAGGAGCCCTATCGCAGCGAGTTCGAGAAATACCACATCACCGTTCTCGACCTCACCAAGCTGAAAACCGACGACCCGCTGAACCACGGCAAGTTCGCCGCGAGCCCGGAGGTGGTGCAGTCCATCGGGGCGCGACTCGCCCAGGGCCAGACCATGACCGATTCCCGAGTTGGCCTGGGTGAACGCATCGTGCAGTTCTCCACCGATGCCGCCTCCACGGTGGGCACGGCCGCGGGCCTCGTCATCGCCGCGCCGGTGGCGGTGGTGGATCCCAATACCCGTGAGCATTATTCGACTCACGTGAACCAGCTGGGCAGCAGCATCTCCGATACCGCAAATTCCGGTGCGGAGACTGTGGCGGCTCCCGCGGCGCAATAGGCGTCGCGGCGGGGCATCACTCCGGCGAGCGCGCCGAAAGCGCGGCGCTGGGCTTGTCCCAACAAGGTGTTGCGGTCTCTTGCCCGCGCATCGCGCGGTGGCCGCGACGGTGAGGCGCGTGCTCCGCGCCTCCCTTTTTGTATTCCCTAGGGGAATGATGCGGGCGCCGTCCTTCAGGTCGCGTTTGCAATCGCCGGGGCGGTGGTTATAGTCCGCCCGCTTCGCCGCCTCCGGCAGTGCATGGGACGCATCCTTACGGCATGGTCCCGACCTCTTGACCCCAACAGACGAACGAGGACGCAAATGTTCATCACGCCTGCTTTCGCCCAGGGCGCTCCGGCTGCTGGCGGCGGGGCCGACATGCTCATTCAGCTTGCCCCGTTCCTGCTGATTTTCGTGGTCATGTATTTCCTGATCCTGCGGCCGCAGCAGAAGCGGGCCAAGGCGCACCAGGAAATGGTGACCGCCCTGCGCCGCGGCGATGTGGTCGTGACGGCTGGCGGCCTGGTGGGCAAGGTGTCCCGCGTGGTGGACGAGAACGAGGTCGAGCTGCAGATTGCCGACAACGTGCGCGTTCGCCAGATGCGCTCGCAGATCGCCACCGTCCGCTCGAAGGGCGAGCCGGCGAAGGACGAAGCGGCGGCTTCCTGATTCCATTAGATCGCGCGACATGCTGCACTTCTCTCGACTCAAAACGGCGGCGATCCTCATCACGGTCGCCCTCGGCATCCTGTTCGCGCTGCCCAATGTGCTGCCGCAGAGCGTGCTTTCGCATCTGCCCACATGGCTGGCGTCGAGCCGGGTGACCCTCGGCCTCGACCTCCAGGGCGGCTCCCACATCCTGCTGGAAGTGGATGGCGACGCGCTGCGCAAGGAGCGCGCCGAGCAGGTGCGCGACGAAGTGCGGCGTGTGCTGCGCGATCAAAAGATCGGCTACAGCAACCTCGCCGTCCGCGACACCACCATTTCCCTGCGTCTGCGCGACCCCGCCGACATGGAGAAGGCGCTGGCGGAGCTGCGCAAGCTTGCGGCGCCGGTCACCAATGCGGTGTTCGGCGGCAGCAGCGGCGAGATGGACCTGACCGTGTCCTCCGGCAGCGAGGGCGCCATCACGCTGCAGCTGACCCAGGCGGGCCTGGATGCGCGCATGCGCTCGGCCGTCGATCAGTCCATTGAGATCATTCGCCGCCGTATCGACCAGCTCGGCACGGTGGAGCCCAACATTCAGCGCCAGGGGCTTAATCGCATCCTGGTGCAGGTCCCGGGTCTGCAGGATCCGCAGCGGCTAAAGGCGCTGCTCGGCCAGACGGCCAAGCTCTCCTTCCGCATGGTCGACCAGTCCATGTCGCCGGAGCAGGCGCTGGAAGGGCGCGCGCCGCCCGAGTCGGATCTGCTCTATGGCCAGGATGGCCGGCCGTATCTTGTGGAAAAGCAGGTGCGTGTTTCCGGTGAGGATCTGGTGGATGCGCAGCCGGGCTTCGATCCGCAGAACCGCGAACCCATCGTCTCCTTCCGCTTCAATTCCAACGGCGCCCGGCGCTTCGCCGCGACCACCCAGGATGCGGTGGGCCGTCCGTTTGCCATCGTGCTCGATAATCAGGTGATCTCGGCGCCGGTGATCCGTGAGCCCATTTTGGGTGGATCCGGCCAGATTTCCGGCTCGTTCACGGTGCAGCAGGCCAATGACCTCGCCATTCTGCTGCGCGCGGGTGCTCTGCCCGCGCCGCTGAAGGTGGTGGAAGAGCGCACGGTGGGCCCGAGCCTCGGTGCCGATTCCATCGAGGCCGGCAAGGTCGCCGCTTATGTGGCGACGGGCCTCGTGGCGGTGTTTATGATCGCGGTCTACGGCCTGTTCGGCGGGTTCGCCCTGGTGGCGCTCGCCGTGCACGTGACCTTGATGTTCGCGCTTCAGTCGCTGCTGGGCGCGACGCTGACCCTGCCCGGCATCGCCGGCGTGGTGCTCACCATCGGCATGGCGGTGGACTCCAACGTCGTGATCTTCGAGCGCATCCGCGACGAGGCCCGCGAAGGGCGGGCTGCGATTTCCGCCATCGACAAGGGCTTCGTGAACGCGCTCGGCACCATCCTGGATGCCAACGTCACGTCCCTTGCGACGGCGGTCATCCTCTTCCTCATGGGTGGGTCGGGACCGGTGCGCGGCTTTGCCGTCACCTATATCCTCGGTCTGCTCACCACCATGTTCACGGCCTACACCCTCACCCGCCTGATGATTGCCTGGTGGGTGAAGTGGCAGCGTCCGGCCAAGCTGCCCATCTGAAGGTGCGCCGCTCATGCCTTTGATCGACTACATTCCGGCGCACACCCATATCGGGTTCATGAAGCTGCGCCGTTTCAGCTTCCCCCTCTCGGCGGCCATTTCCGTGTTCGCGGTGGTGCTGTTCGCGACGGTGGGCTTCAACCTCGGCATCGATTTCCGCGGTGGCACGCTCATCGAGGCGCAGACCTCGCAGGGGTCAGCCGACGTGGGCGCGCTGCGCGAACACCTCATCGACATTGAAATCGGTGATGTTCAGATCCAGGAGTTCGGTTCGCCGCGGGACGTGCTGATCCGTCTCGGCCAGGTGGGCGAGAACGAGCAGGCGCAGCAGAACATTGTGAGCGAGGTGAAGAACGCCCTCGGTCCCGATTACACCATCCGCCGCGTGGAATCGGTGGGCCCGAGCGTCTCGGCCGAGCTGGTGCGCCAATCCATCCTCGCCATGATTCTCGGCGCAGTGGCGGTGTTGGCCTATCTGTGGTTCCGCTTTGAGTGGCAGTTCGCGGTGGGTGCCATCGTGACGACGGTGCACGACATCTTCGTCACGCTGATGATCTATTCGCTGCTGGGCATCGATTTCGATCTCACGTCCATCGCGGCCATCCTCACCATCATGGGCTATTCGCTCAATGATACGGTGGTGGTGTATGATCGTATTCGCGAGATGCTGCGGCGCTACAAGAAGATGCCGTTGCCGGAGCTGCTCGATACGGCGGTGAACGCCACCTTCTCGCGTACCATCATCGTTTCCGTCACTACGTTCTTTGCAACGCTGGCCCTCTACTTCTTCGGAGGCGAGGTGCTGCGGGGCTTCTCGCTGGCCATGACGGTGGGCGTGGTGATCGGCACTTATTCCACCACCTTTGTGGCGGCGCCGATCCTCATCCATCTCGGGTTGCGTTCCAGAACGGTTGAGCCGAAGGCCGAAGAACCCGCCAAGGCTGGGCCTGAGGACGTGCTGAGCGTGGAGGAAGCCGCCGAGTTTATCGAGGCCGAGGAAGTGGTGGAGGGCAAGTCCGCTCCGGTCCCCGCTGCCACCGTGCCCGCCAAGAGCGCGGCGAAGGCCTCGGGCAAGGGGCCGAAAGGCGGCAAGAGGAAGAGGTGAGGCCATGACCGCGCGGCCGGACGACTCCTTCCTGCCGCGGCAGGTGCCCATCGACGGCTACGGGCCGAAGTTCTTCCATTTCGCCGGCATGTCCCATGCCGGCTCGCTTCTGGCCTTGCCCTCCGGCCTGCGCCCCTGGGCGCCGGCTGCTTGGTCGGATGTCGATGCCGCCGCGCTCGCGCCCATCCTGGCGGAGGCGGGGGCATTCGAGCTTCTGTTCATCGGCACGGGGCGGGACCCCGCCCATTTGAAAGAGCCGCTGAAGCAGCTGTTGCGGGATGCGGGCCTGCGCTTCGAGCTGATGCCCACGGGGGCTGCGGCGTCCACCTATAATGTGCTCCTGGAAGAGGGGCGCCCGGTGGGGGCGGCGCTGGTCGCGCTCTGAGCTCTTTCGGCGAAGAGGATGGCGGTGGGCGTTCTTTGTCCCTTGGCGGGCGAGGGGCTCTCGGCGTATCCAACGCCAATGTCTGCCGAAGCTCCATCCACCGACCGCCTGGAAGCGGCCTATGCCCATTGCGCCGATCTCGTGCGCGCGCAGGATCGCGACCGCTTCCTTGCGGCACTGTTCGCGCCAGAGCCGGTGCGCCGCCACCTCCTGGCGCTCTACGCCTTCAACCTGGACGTGGCCCGGGTGCGCGAGCTGGTGCGGGAGGCGCTGCCGGGGGAGGTGCGCCTCGCGTGGTGGCGTGAGGTGATCGAGGGAGAGGGGCGCGGGGCGGTGGAGGGCCATCCCATCGCATTCGCCCTGCTCGACACGGTCGAGCGCTTCGGCCTGCCCAGGGCGTCCCTGATCAACCTCATCGATGCGCGCATCTTTGATCTTTACGATGATGCCATGCCGAGCCTTGCGGACCTTGAGGGGTACGCAGGGGAGACGGCGGGTGCTTTGCTGCAGCTGTCCGCTTTGATTCTGGCCCGCGACGCGGCGGCGGGCGCTGCAGAAGCGTCGGGCCATGGCGGGGTAGCCATCGCGCTCACGGGCCTGATGCGCGCGTTCCCCATCCATGCCAGCCGCGGGCAGTGCTTCCTGCCCCTGGACATGCTTGCGGCACATGGGCTCGACCGCGAGGCGGCGGTGGGTGGGAAAGATACTCCAGAGCTGCGTGCGGTGTTCGCAGATCTGCGCGCCGAGGCGCGCCATCATCTGAAGCAGGCGGGGAAGGCCTTGTCCGCGCTGCATCCCGCGACACGCAAGGCACTGGCGGCACCCTACCTTACGCTGGCACTGGTGCCGGGCGACCTGAAGGCCCTTGCGCAGGTGCGCCATCCCTTCAGCGAGGTGCCGGGGCTGGCGCCGGTGTGGCGCACCTTTGCCCTTTGGCGGGCGGCGCGGAAGGCGGCCGCCGGCAAGGTGTGGGTGAAGGTGGACTAGGACAGGGCCGGAGTCTCCGCGCACCTGGCAGCGCCTATGCCGCGCCGCGACGCTGTTCCGCTGTGGCCGCCATGGTCTCCGCTCCCGGTTGCAGGGGTGCAGCTTTGAGAAGGCGGAGATGGAGGGAGTTGATGAGGGAGGCCACGGCAACGCTCAAGGCGGCCCAAGCCAGTCGGCCCTGAATGCCGAGTTCTGCTACAAAAAGGTGGTCTTGGCCTGCGCCCTGGCGTTGCCCGGAGAGGCGGGAGCGCGAACGGGTCTCGTGTCTGCGGGCATTTCTCGAAGGTCGAGCGATCCTAAGGCCGAGCGAGTCCAAGCCTAGGCATCGCCTTGCAGCTGCAGGGCCCAGTTGATCACGTGGATCCTCGCCGGTGGCATCCTGGGCACTTTGGCCCCGGCGGCCACGATCAGGCGGCGGGGCGGGTGATGCGGTCGGTGAGGTTGAGGCGCGAGCGCGCGATCTCCGCCACCTGGTCGCGCTGCGCGGCGGAACTGGCCAGCGCATCGAGCATCTCGATCTGATTGCGTGCGATCAACAGCAGCAGGTCGTCCCGCACACTCCCATCCTCGGCGCGCGGCAGAGCCGGGACAATCTGGAGATGGTCGAGATGGGGGCGGTCCGGCAGCTCGCGGGTGAGGTGCGCGCGCAGGTCCTCCACAGTCACCGGGGTGCGCGGCTCAACAAAGGCGTAGAGGCCGACCTTTCCACCGAGGGTCTGGAAATCAGACATGTGGGCATCGGCCACGGCGGGATGAGTCTTCAGCGCGGCGCTAATGCGCGGCCCGACCTGGGTCACGCGTGGGCCACGGCCTTCGGTATCCGAATAAGACAGCAGCCGCCGCGTCACGAAGCGGTAGACCTTTTTGCCGGTGGCCATCCATACGCGGGTGAGCACGCTCTTCTTGGCGAGCATGGCCTTTTCGCGGGGCGTGAGCTCGTCCGGGCAGTAGGTGCGCTTGTGCTTCAGCAGGTGCCGCAGGTCCTCGTAAGCGAGCACCCGGCCGATCTTCCAGCGACGGCTGATGGGCAGGGCCAGCTGAAAATCCATGAGCCAGGCTTCGCCATCGGCTCCGCGCAGCCAGTTCTGCTGCTTGGCAAGGTCGTTGTGCACATAGCCCGCGGAGTGGAGAATGTGCAGCGCCTTGCGGGCGGAGTGGAAGAAGTGGCTGTCGCCCGTGGGGCGTGCGATCTGCAGGGGCACGCCCTCCACCCAGCCACGCACCAGGAAGCGGTGGCCCACCGCCAGGAGCGGAGTGGTCACACCGGTGCGCGTCACTTTCTCCAGGGCCTTCACCTCATGGGTCGCGAGCTGGCGGGCCAGCAGCGCGAGCCAGGGTGAAACCTCGTTCCAGCGCCGGCGCACGGCGGGCCAAGCCTGGCCCGAGGCATCGGTCCAGGTGCCGCGCTCCACGGTGGAGAACACGTCGCGCTTCAGCACCGTGTCCACGGCGAAGCGGGACGGGTCGGCGTCATATTCGACGGGAGGAACGGGACGAGAGGTGCGCGCCATGTCCGCCTCTTAAGCCGCCGAGGCCGTGGTGTCGAGCCACACGGCCAGATCGGCCAGGGCACGGGCGGCCAGGGCCTTCTTCTTAGCAAGGGTCTTTTCCGCGCCCCGCAGGCGCTTGCCCCCCTCGCCCTTCGGCGCCTCCGTGAGCGGCGGGAACAGGCCGAAATTGACATTCATGGGCTGGAACGAGCGCGGACCCTCGCCTTCCGCTTCCAGATGGCCGCCGGTGATGTGGCCGAGCAGCGCTCCCAGGGCCGTGGTGGGGGGCGGCGGCACCAGGGTTTCGCCGTGTCGCTCGGCGGCGGCGAACCGGCCGGCGATGAGGCCGACGGCGGCGCTTTCCACATAGCCCTCGCAGCCGGTGATCTGCCCGGCGAAGCGCAGGCGAGGCTCCGCCTTCAGGCACAGGGTCTTATCCAGCAGGCGGGGGGAATTGAGATAGGTGTTGCGATGCAGCCCGCCCAGCCGGGCGAACTCGGCGCCCTCCAGCCCCGGAATGGTGCGGAAGATGCGCACCTGCTCGCCATGCTTTAGCTTCGTCTGGAAGCCCACCATATTATAAAGCGTGCCGAGCTTGTTATCCTGGCGCAGCTGCACCACCGCATAGGGCTTCACCCCTGGCGTGTGGGGGTTCGTCAGGCCCACGGGCTTCATGGGGCCGAAGCGCAGGGTCTCCCGGCCGCGCTCCGCCATCACCTCGATGGGCAGGCAGCCGTCGAAATAGGGGGTCTTCAGCTCGAAATCCCGCAGCGGCGCCTTTTCGCCGGCCAGCAGCGCATCGATGAAGGCGTTGTACTGCTCCTCGCTGAGGGGGCAGTTGATGTAGTCGGCGCCGGTGCCGCCTGGGCCCTCCTTGTCGTAGCGCGACTGGAACCAGGCTTTGTCCATGTCGATGCTGTCGAAATGGATAATGGGGGCGATGGCATCGAAGAAGGCGAGGGCATTCTCGCCGGTCTTCTCCAGCACCGCTGCCGCGAGATCCGCGGAGGTCAGGGGGCCGGTGGCGATGATGACCTTGTCCCACTCCGCCGGCGGCAGGGTGGCGATCTCTTCCCGCCGAATCTTGATGAGCGGGTGCTCGGCGAGTGCGCGGGTGACGGCCTGGGAGAAGCCGTCGCGGTCCACCGCCAGCGCGCCGCCGGCCGGCACCTGGTGGGCGTCCGCCGCCGAAAGAATGAGTGAGCCGGCGCGCCGCATTTCCGCATGGAGAACGCCCACGGCGTTGCCCTGCGCGTCATCGGAACGGAAGGAGTTGGAGCAGACCAGCTCGGCGCACCCATCGGTCTGGTGTGCCTCGGTGGAGCGCACGGGGCGCATTTCGTGCACCACCACGGGAACGCCCCGCTGGGCCAGCTGCCAGGCGGCTTCGGACCCGGCGAGCCCGGCGCCGATCACGTGAACGGCTTCCATGCGCGTCTTCTCCTTCTGCGTGGCTGGACGGGAGCGCATGCCATTCCGTTGCGGAATAACCGTCGTGGCGGAGGCGCGCAGACCGGCGTGTGTGCCACAGGCATCAACGAGCGTTCAAGCCCGATGGTGGCGCACGGGGCCGCTTTACCCCGTGTTCGTTCCGCGCACGGCAGGTCGCCGGAAACGAAAATGGCCCCGGAGGGGGCCATTTTGGACAGTTCGCGAAGACGTTGCGCCGGATCAGGCCGCGCGCAGGGCCGCTTCGCGAGCAAGCGAGCGAATTTCGCTGCGCGACACATTGATGTCCGCCAAGCTGCGATCATCGAGCTCGGACAGCTCGCTCACGGTGCGGTTATACACCTGCCAACGGCGGATCTGGCGCGCGAGAAGGCCCCAGAGAAACATGATTCAACTCCTTGACGCTTTTGAAGGGGGCGCTGCGGAGCGCGCCCGTTGTTGACGCCAAGATAGGTGGAGCCGCCGCCGGATAAAATGGGGGTATGTGCATTGCAGCAATGCGTAACTCACATGCAGTCTCCGCCCATTCTCGCAGAGGATGAGCCTCGTTTTTTCAATGAGTTGCAGATACATGCGGCTGAAAAATGTGCGTAGTGCCTGTCGTATAGGCAGTGTGCGGGTGGCTGCTATGGCCGCCTCCGCCGTGACCGGCGCATGACGCCCGGCATGGGGCGCCGCGGCGATGGTGTGTTGCGCTCAGGGCTTCTGCTGGTTGCGGGCGCGGGGTCAGGGAGGCGCTATTGCGGGTGCGACGGGGGCTCCGACGGGGCGCAAGGGCGGGCGGCGGCCGCCGCCTCGGGGAGCGCATTCGAATCCGGATGGCCAGCGGCAGGCGGGGCACTGTCGTGGTCATCATCTCCTGAGATGGCTGAGCGCTGACACTGTCTGCCAGTGGGGCGAATAGCTGCCCCGGTACAGTGGCAACGGATCTGCGACGGCCCTGAAATCGCCCCGGCTGTCCGGAGGCGCGCAGGGCGGCCGTTGTGCTGAGCAGCACCTTCGATGAACCCGCGGTTTGCGGCCAGATTGACTGACATCGGCTGGGGCGCCGGTCAGAAGGTCACTCAGGCGGATGCCTCAGGAGTAACGTCGAGGAGCCCAATCCCGACGTCCACCCTCTGAAGACTCAAGCACTGGCGCGCGGGCCAAGAGGCGACAGTCTCCGAAATCGTTAGTCGAAGCCTTTGCCCTGCTGGCCGCCCGCCGTGCCTTTGGGCAAACCCGATCCTCCCTCCGGTTCGGGCTGCCCATCGGATCGGCCGCGCCCGCGAGCGAACTGGCATAGCGCTCGCGCGAGGCAATTCCGCCAGATCAAGTGTCCCGGGGCTGCTGATTCCGTGGGCCGGAAAATGCTCCAGCTGCCCGCTGTACTTTTGCCTCCGGCCGCTCACATTGCTGGGCGGTCTGCTCTTTCTGTGCCCGGGTGACGCGCATCACCCCTGGGCCAGATTGGCGCGCTGCGCGTAATCCCGATCAACGCCCATCATGCCGTCGAGGATGAACATCTCTCGCCGCAGGGCCCACCTCAAGGCGTACGACGCACGCGCCGCCGAGGTCCGCGCGCCTTGGGCGGGCTGGCCTCCACGTCTTCGAGGGGCGCCGGCGCGGCCTCCTCGATGGCCTCATCCGCTCTTGGAGCTGTGCCCTTTTCCTTTAAGGCCTTATCACCCTTGGCCTTTCCGGTCGCCTTTGCGGTATCCGGATTGGGGCGGCGGGCCAGCACTTCAGCCAGGAAATGCCCGGTATGGGAGCGCGGGTTGGCGGCCACCGCTTCGGGCGTGCCCGCCGCCACGATCTCCCCGCCGCCATCGCCACCCTCGGGCCCCAGATCGATGACCCAGTCGGCGGTCTTGATGACTTCGAGGTTGTGCTCGATCACCACTACGGTGTTGCCCTGCTCGACCAGCTCGTGCAGCACCTCCAGCAGCTTCTTCACATCGTGAAAATGCAGGCCGGTGGTGGGCTCGTCCAGAATATAGAGCGTGCGCCCCGTCGCCCGGCGCGACAGCTCCTTGGAGAGCTTCACCCGCTGCGCCTCGCCACCGGAAAGGGTGGTCGCCTGCTGGCCAACCTTGACATAATCAAGCCCGACGCGTTCCAGCGTCTCCAGTTTTTCGCGGACCGACGGTACTGCCTTGAAAAACTGCGCCCCCTCTTCCACCGTCATATCGAGAACATCGGCGATGGACTTGTTCTTGAATGTCACCTCAAGCGTCTCGCGATTGTAGCGTTTGCCCTTGCAAACATCGCAGGTGACATAAACATCCGGCAGGAAGTGCATCTCGATCTTGATGACACCGTCGCCCTGGCAGGCCTCGCAGCGGCCCCCCTTCACGTTGAACGAGAAGCGCCCCGCGCCATAGCCTCGTGCCTTGGCCTCCGGCAGGCCGGCGAACCACTCGCGGATGGGTGTGAAGGCACCGGTATAGGTCGCCGGGTTCGAGCGCGGCGTCCGCCCGATGGGCGACTGATCAATGTCGATGACCTTATCGAGGTGCTCCAGCCCTTCCAGTCGGTCGAATGGGGCTGGCGCCTCGCTGGCGCCGTTGAGCCGGCGGGCCACGGCCTTGTAGAGCGTCTCCAGCAGCAAAGTGGACTTACCGCCACCCGATACCCCGGTGATGGCCGTGAACAGGCCCAGCGGAATTTCCGCCGTGACATTCTTCAGGTTGTTGCCCCGCGCGCCCACCAGGCGCAGCATGCGCTTAGGATTGGGTGCGCGCCGCGCGGGCACCCCCACGCTCAGCGCGCCGGAGAGATAGCGCCCCGTGAGCGAAGCCGGATCGGCAAGGATTTCCGCGGGCGTTCCCTGCGCCACGATCCGCCCGCCATGAATGCCTGCTCCGGGGCCGACATCGACCACATAATCGGCTGCAAGAATTGCATCCTCGTCATGCTCCACCACGATCACCGTGTTGCCGAGATCGCGCAGGTGCTTCAGCGTGTCGAGCAGGCGCGCATTGTCGCGCTGGTGCAGGCCGATGGAGGGTTCGTCGAGCACGTAGAGCACGCCCGTGAGGCCGGATCCGATCTGCGAGGCGAGGCGGATGCGCTGGCTTTCTCCGCCCGACAGGGTCCCCGATGAGCGCGCAAGCGTGAGGTATTCCAGTCCGACATCCAGAAGAAAGCTGAGCCGCTCGCGGATCTCCTTCAAAATGCGTCCGGCAATCTCGTTCTGCTTGTGCGTGAGTTGTGCCGGCAGTGCCTCGAACCACCGGGCCGCAGCCTTCACGGAGAGCTCGCCCACCTCGCCGATATGCTTGCCGGCAACCTTCACCGCGAGCGCCTCGGGTTTCAGCCGGTAACCGCCACAGGCCGAGCAGGGAACCGTAGAGAAATATTTGGAAATTTCCTCTCGGGCCCAGTCGCTGTCCGTCTCCTTCCAGCGCCGCTCCAGGTTGCGCACCACGCCTTCGAAGGCCTTTTCGGTGTCGTAGGCCCGCATTCCGTCATTATAGGAAAAGACGATCTTCTCTCCGTCCGAGCCGTAGAGCAGGACGTCACGCGCTTTCTCGGGGAGATCGCACCACGGAACCGAAAGATTGAAATGGTAATGCTTGGCGAGGGCGTCCAGCGTCTGCCCGTAATAGGGGGACGTCGACTTCGCCCACGGCGCGATAGCTCCCTGTTTCAGAGAGCGCATCCTGTCCGGCACCACGAGATCGGCGTCGATGGTCTGCTCAACGCCCAGCCCATCGCAGGCCGGGCATGCGCCGAACGGATTGTTGAAGGAGAAAAGCCGAGGCTCGATTTCCGGAATGGTGAAGCCGGAGACGGGGCAGGCGAATTTCTCCGAGAACAGAATGCGCCGCGGCGCACCCGCCTCATCCTTTTCATCCGCGAATTCCGCCACTGCGATTCCATCGGCCAGCCCGAGAGCGGTCTCGAAACTGTCTGCAAGCCGCTGTGCGAGATCCGGGCGGACGACGATCCGATCGACCACGACGTCGATGTCGTGCTTGAACTTCTTGTCTAGCGCGGGCGCGTCTGCGATTTCATGGAAGGTGCCGTCGATCTTGACGCGCTGGAAGCCCTTTTTCATCCAATCGGCAAGTTCTTTGCGGTACTCGCCCTTGCGTCCGCGGACGACCGGCGCGAGCAGGAACAGTCGTGCGCCCTCGGGCAAGGCGAGCACGCGGTCCACCATCTGCGAAACCGTCTGACTCTCAATGGGCAGTCCGGTCGCCGGCGAGTAGGGCACGCCCGTGCGCGCCCACAGCAAACGCATGTAATCGTAGATTTCAGTCACCGTACCCACAGTGGAGCGCGGATTCTTGGAGGTGGTCTTCTGCTCGATGGAGATCGCCGGCGACAGGCCATCAATCTGGTCCACGTCCGGCTTCTGCATCATCTCCAGAAACTGGCGCGCATAAGCGGAGAGGCTCTCCACATACCGCCGCTGCCCTTCCGCATAGATGGTATCAAAGGCGAGAGAGCTCTTGCCGGAACCGGACAGGCCGGTGAAAACCACCAGCGCATCGCGTGGAACTTCCAAGTCCACGTTTTTCAGATTGTGCTCGCGCGCACCCCGGACGGACAAGGTGCGGGCGTCGCGCCGCTGGGCCGGCTGCCCACTGGTTTTCGAAGCAGGCGTGGCAAGCGGGGCGGAGCCCCTGGGGGGAAAGGCGCGATCCGACATGAAATCCAACCCGCGCGGCTCTGACGCCGGCGCGACACATTTGGGGTAGGGAGGCTGCCGCCTCTTGCAGCAGGGAGGTGCAAGCGCGGGAAGGCGGCATGATGGCGAAAGATGCCCATGCTTTCCAGTCCCCGCCATGCATAGCGCTTAGGATGCGCCAAGGCCGCACTTGGAGGCATCCGGCTTCGTTGCATCTAAGTCCGGAGTAGGGTCCCGTCGCTTCCGCGTCATCGTCGCGCGCCCTAAATCCCGAATATCACCATGACTAGAACATACCGAGAACCTTGCTGCGGCGCGAGTCAAAATCCGGGAGGCTTTCGAAAAAAAAACGCCTTGCTCCTGCGCATGGCTGAGGCTAGAACATAAGCGGAACACCTGGACCGCTGGGTGTGCGGTCTCGCCGTCCCTGGCGGACTTTGCGGTGGACAACGCCGCGAGGGGTTCGCATGTGTCCGCGCTGCGGATAGGGTGCGCGACATTGAACGCCCCAAGGGGCGGTGCGCGAAATGGGGAGGCGGGTGATGGCCGGCAGCGTCAATAAGGTGATCCTGATCGGCAATCTGGGCCGCGATCCCGAGATTCGCTCATTCCAGAGCGGCGGGCGTGTCTGCAATCTGCGCATTGCGACGTCGGAGAGCTGGCGCGACAAGGCAAGCGGCGAACGGCGGGACCGTACGGAATGGCACACGGTCGCCATTTACAACGAAAACCTTATCAACGTCGCCGAGCGCTTTTTGAAGAAGGGCTCGAAGGTCTATCTCGAAGGGCAGCTCGAGACCCGGAAGTATGAGAAGGACGGGCGCGAAGTCTATGTGACTGAGGTCACCTTGCGTCCGTTCCGCGGAGAGCTGACTTTGCTCGATGGTCGGTCTGGCGGGGAGGCAAGCGAGGATTTCGGCGGCGGCTCCGATTTCGGATCGCAGAGCCCGATGGGCGGCGGCTATAGCGGCGGCGGCTATAGCGGCGGTGGCTATGGTGGCGGTTCCAGTGGTGGCCGTAGGTCGGGTGGCTCCGCGGGCGGGGCGAGTGGCGGTGGGCGTCCGTCCAACGACTTGGATGATGAGATTCCCTTCTGAGGATCGATGCGGAGGCGCGAGGCCGTGCGGCTGGGGAGGCGGGTGCGCCTTGGACTTCGCGTTGCGGCGGAAGCATTGGCGGGACGTGGCGTCGGAACGGGTCGGTGCTTGTCGCTTGCGCCATGAGGATGGATGTCGCCGGAGGGGGCGATCCGGACTCTGTGTCCACGGCGTCAGGCCGGTTTCGACGCAAAACCGCCGGAATGTTTGGTCGTGGCGCGGCACTTCGCATCTAAGGCATTGATTTTCAATATATAAAAATCATTGTCTCAGGGGGGTTTTGCTGGCGTTGGGGCGATGAATCGGCTAAAAGTCGATCGTTCCAATCACGATGAGAGTGTCGACTTTTGGCCGATCCCGAGACGCCGAAGCCCGGCAGCGAGCCGCCTTCGGATATCACGCCGGTTTCCATTACCGAGGAACTCTCGCGCTCCTATCTCGATTACGCGATGAGCGTGATCGTTGCCCGTGCTTTGCCCGACGTGCGCGATGGTCTGAAGCCGGTGCATCGCCGCATCCTGTTCTCGATGCACGAGAATGGCTACGAGTGGAACAAGCAATACCGTAAGTCTGCCCGCGTGGTGGGTGATGTGATCGGTAAGTATCACCCGCACGGTGATCAGTCGGTCTATGATGCGTTGGTGCGCATGGCTCAGGATTTCGCCATGCGGGTGCCGCTGGTGGATGGTCAGGGCAATTTCGGCTCGGTCGATGGCGATGCGCCGGCGGCGATGCGCTATACCGAGGTGCGGCTCGAGAAGATTACGAACACTCTGCTGGACGATCTCGACAA
Source organism: Xanthobacter sp. NM-59 (assembly GCF_021401125.1). Lineage (GTDB taxonomy): Bacteria > Pseudomonadota > Alphaproteobacteria > Rhizobiales > Xanthobacteraceae > Xanthobacter. The sequence goes on along the minus strand of NZ_JACBFQ010000001.1, from coordinate 1,137,593 downwards.
GGACACCGTCGATTTCCAGGGGAACTACGACAATACCGAGCACGAGCCGAGTGTTCTTCCTGCCAAGTTCCCGAACCTTCTGGTGAACGGCGCCGGCGGCATCGCGGTGGGCATGGCCACCAATATCCCGCCTCACAATCTCGGCGAAGTCATCGACGCGACGGTTGCGCTTATCGATGATCCGTCCCTGGAGCCCGAGGCGCTGCTGGAGCTGCTGCCGGGGCCGGACTTCCCCACGGGCGGACTTATCCTGGGCCGTACGGGTATTCGCCAAGCCTATCTCACCGGCCGCGGCTCGATCCTGATGCGGGCGAAGGTGGCGATTGAGAGCCTGCGCAAGGATCGCGAGGCGTTGATCGTCACTGAGATTCCGTACCAGGTGAATAAGGCGACGATGATCGAGAAGATCGCGGAGCTGGTGCGGGACAAGCGGGTGGAGGGCATCTCCGAGATCCGCGACGAGAGCGACCGCGACGGCCTGCGTGTGGTCATCGAGATCAAGCGCGACGCCCAGGCGGACGTGGTGCTCAACAACCTGTACCGTCAGACCCTGCTGCAAACGTCGTTTGGCGTGAACATGGTTGCGCTTTCCGGTGGCAAGCCGGGGGTGCTGACACTCCATGACACGCTGACCGCCTTTGTCGCCTTCCGCGAGGAGGTGGTGCGGCGGCGGACCAAGTTCCTGCTGCGCAAGGCGCGTGATCGCGCCCATGTGCTCGTGGGACTGGCGATCGCCGTTGCGAACATCGACGAGGTCATCCGCCTCATCCGTACGGCGCCCGACCCGGCGAGTGCGCGCGAAGCCCTGATGGTGCGCAACTGGCCCGCCAAGGACATGGCGCCGCTGATCGCGCTGATCGCCGATCCGCGCCACAAGCTGAATGAGGATGGGACGTACCGGCTCTCTTTGGAGCAGGCACGGGCTATCCTGGATCTGCGCCTGCAGCGGCTCACCGCGCTGGGGCGGGATGAGATCGCGGAGGAGCTGGACAAGCTGGCGGCGGAGATCGCCGATTATCTCGACATTCTGGCGAGCCGTTCGCGCATGCGCGGCATCATTCGTGACGAGCTGCTGGCCATCAAGGCTGAGTTTGGGACGCCCCGGCGCACCGAGATCGTGGAAGGCTTCGGCGATCTTGATGATGAAGACCTGATTCAGCGCGAGGAGATGGTGGTCACCGTTTCCCACGCCGGCTACATCAAGCGGGTGCCGCTCAGCACCTACCGGGCGCAGCGGCGTGGCGGCAAGGGCCGTTCGGCCATGCAGACGCGGGACGAGGATTTCGTTACCCGCCTGTTCGTCGCATCCACCCATGCGCCGGTTCTGTTCTTCTCGTCCAAGGGGCAGGTGTACAAGCTGAAGGTGTGGCGCCTGCCGGCGGCGGCGCCGCAGGGGCGTGGCAAGGCACTGGTCAACATCCTGCCGCTCGAATCCGATGAGCGGATCACCTCGGTGGTGCTGCTGCCTGAGGACGAGGCGGAGAATGCGCGCCTGCAGATCATGTTCGCCACCACCTCCGGGACGGTGCGCCGGAACGCGCTTTCGGATTTCGCGCAGGTCAACCGCAACGGCAAGATCGCCATGAAGCTGGGCGAGGGCGAGGCCATTGCCGATGTGGGGCTGTGCACGGAAGACGATGACGTGCTGCTGACCACGGCGGGCGGAGCCTGCATTCGCTTCCCTGTGACGGACGTGCGCGTGTTCAAGGGGCGCGACAGCGTCGGCGTGCGCGGCATTCGCCTGGAGGATGACGACAGCATCATTTCCATGGCCATCATCCGCCATGTGGAGGCGAGTGCCGAGGAGCGCTTGGCCTATATCAAGATGCGCCGGGCTCTGCGCGGCGAGGCCGGCGATGCGGCCGAGACTGACATGGACGAGGACGGAAGCAGCGTCGGGCAGCTGGGCCAGGACCGGTATGTGGAGATGAGCGAGGCGGAGCAGTTCATCCTGACGGTGTCGGAGAACGGCTACGGCAAGCGCACGTCTTCCTTCGAGTATCGGGTGACCGGCCGCGGTGGCAAGGGCATCGTCGCCATGGCGGTGAACGAGCGCAACGGCCGGCTGGTGGCATCCTTCCCGGTGGAGGATCCGGACCAGATCATGCTGGTCACCGATGGCGGCCAGTTGATCCGGTGCCCGGTGGATGGCATCCGCATCGTTGGGCGCGCCAGCCAGGGCGTCATCGTCTTCAACACGGCGGATGGCGAGCGCGTGGTTTCGGTGGAGCACATCAGCGAGGATACCGCCGGCGACGATGTCGCGGACGATGCTGGTGACGACGAGAGCGGGGCGCAGGAGGAATGATTCCGCTGGAGAGCTTGGCCTTGTTCGTGCTCGCGTGCGTTGCCCTTGCGGCGACGCCCGGGCCGAATGTGGCTCTCATCGTCGGAACCAGCCTGAGATACGGCAGTCGGGCGGGCATCCTGACCGCCGCTGGAGTCAATGTCGGGCTGGTGGCCCAACTGGCGGTGGTGGCGGCGGGGCTCGCGTATCTGGTTGAAGCCTTCTCCCATCATTTCGACTTGGTTCGCTATGTGGGGGCGGGTTATCTGGTGTGGCTGGCCATCCGTCAGTGGCGCGGCGCGGGGGGCGGGCCTGCGACGTCCGCCCCATCCGCCCATGCCGCGTTCGGGCGTGGACTGGCGGTGGCGTTTGCCAATCCCAAGACGCTTTTGTTCCATGCGGCGTTCCTGCCGCAGTTTGTGACGGATACAGAGCAGCCGCTGGCGCAGATCGCGGTGCTGGCTTTCGTTTTTGCCGCGGTGGCCTTGGTCGGCGACGTGCTGTGGGCGCTGGCTGCGGATCGCGCTCGTGCTGCCCTTTCTGGCCGCTTCGCGCAGATCGCGGATCGGGTGTCGGCCGGCATTCTGGTGGGCGGCGCTGCTGTGCTGCTGGCGGCCGGGCGCCGTTAGAGCTCTTCGAGCGAAGTGGACACGGCTTCGCGCGAGGAAGGTGCGTTAATCGATAAAATGAAGGATTTTCCCGTTCGCGGATGAGGGGGGAATGATCCGGATTGCCGACGCCTGCACACGCTGCATGCCGGTCGAAGTCGCGCGTGATGGGCCTGAGAACATCGTGCGGCTCCAGGTTAGCGGGGCGTGTTCCTGGCCAACGATTGGCCGAGTCCTCTCCGCGATCTAGCTTTGCGTTGCTTTGAAGCACCGTCGTTTTCAGCGCGCAGGGCGTTGCCGCAGCGCGGCGCGTGATGAGGCGGGGTGGCCGCTTTGGTTTAGGCCCGATCGACATTCAGCGCGTGTGGCGCAGCCGATATGCCACCACCGCCGTATTCCTCATGGAGCGGCGTCCTCTCCCGTTTGCTGGGGAGAGGTCGAGGGCAAAACGTTGGGAAGGTGGCCCCGTCGGCGAGGCGAAGGGCAACGCTCCGAACATCTCAAAAGTCTTGACGCTCCTGTCGCTGCACACTGCGGCGGTTCCGGCCCAGGCCGTTCCGGCACAGGCGGTCCTGCCCCCTCTTTCACTCTCCCCTGCGGGCCGGAGAGGGAACGAGCCCTCGCAAACCGTGCGTCTCAAATGTCGATCGGACATAGAGCGGCCAGGATGGGCAACGTCAGAGGGCGAGACCGGGGGGAGAACGGTTGCTACCCCAGTTGTCTCCGGAGAGTCTTCCGCCTGTGTTGATCAGAACGAGACCTCATCGCGCCCCCAATACAGCCGGTGAGGCGTGTCGCGCGCCCTCCGCATGATCGGGCGACTGCCGGTCGCGAGGAGCATTGCGCGGCTCGATCCGCGGTGAGCTTTTGCGGGATGAGGGGGCCGTGTGGTCGAGAGGGGTACAACCCGTTGCATGCGGCCGATGTGCGGCCGAGGTCCCTTGCACGGGATGGGTCATGATCGGGCTCAACAATGAGCGGCTGGTGGGGTTTGACCGTCCGTGACAATCCAGGCCGTTGCGTGGCGGCTGTTCGGCTGATGAAACGCTGCTGGGCGGCGCAGGCGGCGGAGGCAGGTCTGCTCCGGGATGGGTCTTGAAAAGGGCGTGCGAGCGCGGCGCGGCCAACGGCCCCGGTTGCGCTGGCCGGCGGGGGCGGCTAACCCTTCCGCAGCGAAGGTCACGCGCATTCGACGCAGATCGTGGCCGAACCGCAGGGCAGGAACAGGGGAGGGCGCATGAAGCCCCGTACGGCCATTTATGGCGGCTCGTTCGATCCGCTCACCAACGGCCATCTGGACGTGGTGCGCGCGGCGTGCCGCCTGTCCGATCGGCTGGTGCTCGCCGTTGGCGTGCATCCCGGCAAGGCACCTCTTTTTTCGGCGGAAGAGCGCCTGGCCATGCTCACCGAGGTGTGCGCGCCGGTGGCGGCCGAGGAGAATGCCGCCATCGAGGCGATCACCTTCGACGGGCTCATCGTCAATACCGCGCGGGATGTGGGGGCGAGCTTGCTTATCCGCGGGCTGCGTGATGGCACGGATCTCGACTATGAGATGCAGATGGCCGGCATGAATGCCGCCATGGCGCCGGCCATCCAAACCGTTTTCCTGCCGGCCTCCCCCTCGGTCCGCCCCATCACCGCCACGCTCGTGCGGCAAATCGCGGCCATGGGCGGGGATGTCTCCGCTTTCGTTCCGGCGCCGGTGCTGGAGCGCCTGAAGACGCGCTTCCGGCGCTGAGCTGCCATCGCGGATCCCGCTTTCGTTTCGCCCCCCGTGGGGGGCATTTCCGAGGAGAACCTCATGCTGCGAGCAATCGGCCGTGTCTGCGCCGGACTTCTCATCGCGCTCGCCTTCGCCCTGCCGGCGGCGGCCCAGCCGAAGAGCGACCCGCAGAACACGCTTTATCTCGACACCCCCTACGGCCGGGTGGTGATCGCGCTGCGGCCCGATCTCGCCCCCAAGCATGTGGAGCGCCTGAAGCAGCTCAGCCGCGAGGGCTTCTACAACAACGTTCCGTTCCACCGCGTCATTGACGGCTTCATGGCCCAGACCGGCGACGGCCAGTATGGCAACGGCACCGGCGGTTCCAAATATCCGAACCTTCCGGCGGAGTTTTCCAACGTGCCGTTCAAGCGCGGCGTTGTGGGCATGGCGCGCGCCTCCAGCCCCAACAGCGCGAACTCGCAGTTCTTCATCATGCTGGACGAAACCCCGAGCCTGAACGGCCAGTACACGGTCGTCGGCGAGGTGGTGTCGGGCATGCAGTATATCGACAAGATCAAGAAGGGCTCCGCCGCCGCGAATGGCACGGTGACCAATCCCGATCGCATCGTGAAGATGCAGGTGGCCTCCGACGTCAAGGACGCCAAGTGAGAGCATGAGCGCCTGTTCTCCGCCACGGCCCGCTTGGGCACGGGTGGCGGAGAATCGCTCGCGGCGCGCCATTTCGTCCTCTGAAAACGCGCCCACCTGTAGTGAAATCCCCGCGCGGCGGCCTCGCGCCCCCGCCACGCTCCGAAAGGACAATCCCATGAGTGAAGAGATCCTGGTCCTCGAGACCACCCAGGGGCCTGTGACCATTGCCTTCCGTCCCGATGCCGCCCCCGGCCACGTGGCCCGCATCAAGGAGCTGGTGTCCGAGGGCTTCTACAATGGCGTGCCGTTCCATCGCGTCATCGAGGGCTTCATGGCCCAGACCGGCGATCCCACCGGCACCGGCATGGGCGGCTCGGGCAAGAAGCTGAAGGCTGAGTTCAATGCCCTGCCGCACAAGCGCGGCACCGTTTCCATGGCCCGCGCCCAGAACCCCGATTCCGGCGACAGCCAGTTCTTCATCTGCTTCGCCGACGCCCGCTTCCTGGACGGCCAGTACACCGTGTGGGGCGAGGTGATCTCGGGCATGGAGAATGTGGATAAGATCAAGCGCGGCGAGCCGGTGAAGGATCCCGACAAGATCGTTTCCGCCAAGCTCGAGGCCAAGGCCTGATCGGCTTTCGCGGCTGAAACGAAAAGGGCGCCCGCAGGGGCGCCCTTTTTTGTTGGTCGCTCAGGCCTCGTCGTCGGGCTTGGGCGGCACGTAGGTCTGCACCGCCTTCAGGTAGGGCGGGCGCGGAATGGAGCTGTGGGCGGCGCGCAGGGCGGCCGACCAGCGTTCGCGCAGATCATGGAAGTAGGGCTCGCCGGGCTCGATGCGATATTTCAGCTCGGCCTGGAGCTTGTCGGGGCACACCACCAGAACGTCGATGGGCAGCCCCACGCCGAGATTCGAGCGCATGGTCGAATCCATGGAAATGAGGCTGGTCTTGAGCGCGTCCGCAATCTCCATCTCGTAGGTCACGGCGCGATCGAGCACGGGCTTGCCGTACTTATGCTCGCCGATCTGGAGGAAGGGCGTGTCCTGCGTGCACTCGATGAAGTTGCCGGCGGAATAGATCATATAGAGGCGCATGGGCCCGCCGGCGATCTGGCCGCCCAGCAGGAACGACACCTCGAAATTGATGGTGCTCGACTGCTCCATCACGAGGCCGTTCATGTGATGCACCTGGCGGATGGCGCGGCCCACGAGCTGCGCCGCCTGGAACATGGTGCGCGCCTCGCGCAGCTGGTGGCGCTCGCCGGTTTCCGCGTCCTCCACACCCTCGTTCAGCAGGCTGATGACCGACTGGGTGACCGAGAGGTTGCCGGCGGAGGCGATGCCGATGACGTGGCGTCCCGGCTCCTCGAAGATCTGGAGCTTGCGGAAGGTGGAGATGTTGTCGAGTCCCGCATTGGTCCGGGTGTCGGCGATCAGCACCAGACCGTCGCGCACGAGAACTCCACAACAATACGTCATTTGCACCCCCTCATTGCGGGAGCGGCGACTATAGCGACGGCGCCTCCCGTCCCGCAACGTGGGGCAGAGGGAGAAATGGCATTCGGTTCAGGGGTGTGGCGTTCCTGCCAACGGTACCTTCGATCCGGGCGGAATCCGGGCCCGGGTCAGTCCTGTTCCGGCTCGCCGCCGCGGCGGAAGGGGCCAAGATCGGTCAGCACGGCCGCGTCCTCGGCCACATAGGTGCGCTCGTGCTCCAGATATTGCTCCACCGCGGCCCGCAGCCCTGGATGGGCGATGTAGTGGGCCGAATAGGTGGTGGTCGGCAGGTAGCCGCGGGCAAGCTTGTGCTCGCCCTGGGCCCCGGCTTCCACCACCTTGAGTCCGCGCGCGATGGCGAAGTCGATGGCCTGATGGTAGCAGACCTCGAAATGCAGGTAGGGGTGCTCCTCGATGGCGCCCCAATAGCGCCCATACAGGGCCTCCGCCCCGATAAAGTTGAGCGCGCCGGCTATGTAGCGGCCCTGGCGCCTGGCCATCACCAACAGGATCTGATCGCCCAGCCGCTCGCCCGCCAGGGAGAAGAAGGCGCGGTTGAGATAGGGCGAGCCCCATTTGCGCGCGCCGGTATCCGTATAGAAGGCGAAGAAGGCATCCCAGGCGGCTTCGGTGATCTGCGCGCCCGTGAGCCATTCGATGGTGATGTTATCCGCCAGCGCCTCGCGCCGCTCCTTTTTCAGCGCCTTGCGCTTGCGGGAGGCGAGGGCGCCCAGGAAGTCATCATAGCTGCCATAGCCGGCATTGGTCCAGTGGAACTGCCGGTCCGTGCGCTGCAGAAAGCCTTGCGCGGCAAGGCTTTGCCATTCCTCTTCCGTGGCGAAGGTAACATGGGCGGACGAGGCCTCGCGCAGCTGAACCAGCTGCTTCAGCCCGGCGGCCAGCGCCGGGCGGGCGGCGGGGTCGGCCGGATCGCGCAGCAGCAGGCGCCGGCCGGTGACCGGGGTGAAGGGCACAGCCACCTGGATCTTGGGATAATAGCTGCCCCCGGCGCGATGGTAGGCATCCGCCCAGCCCTGGTCGAAGACATATTCGCCGCGCGAATGGCCCTTCAGATAGGCCGGCGCCACGGCCGTCACTGTTCCATCGGCCCCCTCAAGCACCAGGTGCTGGGGCAGCCAGCCGGTCTTGGCGCTGACGCAGCCGGTCTCCTCCAAAGCGGAGAGAAAGGCGTGGCTGACGAAAGGCTCGGGCCGCGCCGCGCCGCCCGCGGCGCAGGCATCCCACTGGGCCGCCGGGATTTCGGACAGGGACGGGAGAATGCGAATGCGGGCGTCGGGCATAAGGATACAGTGTGCACCGCAGCGCCGCCCTGAAAGCGCGACGGACGGTCGCAGGGCCGCCCCTCAGGGCAGGAAGCCCTCGAAGATCATCTGGTCGGCATAGCGCGCGGCGCGGGCGCGATCCTCTGGGGTGCGGACGGTCCAGGTGAGCAGCGGCAGTCCGAACTGGCGGGCCATCTGCGGCGCCAGCGAATCGAGATCGGCCACGCGGTAGGCGACGAACTGGAAATGCGAGGCCGGCCAGTGCAGCAGATGGCCGAGCAGCATCCGTTGAAACACATTGAGGCCCGGCCAGTCGGGCCCGCTGAAGTCGAATTCGGCGACGATGCCTCGCGCGACGGCCGGCGCGTGTGTGCGCACAGTGGGCAGCAGGCGTGGATCAAACGACATGAGCGCGGCTGGGCCGTCATAGGCGGCGATGCGGCGGCTGGCGCGAACCGCAAGGTCGGTATTGGCGTGGCGCTCGCTCTTCAGCTCGATCACCAGGGGCACGCGGCCGTTCACGCGTTCCAGCAGATCGTCCAGGCGCATCATGTGGTCGGTGGAGCCCTTGAAGGGCAGGGCCTGGAGTTCGCGCGCGGTGAGGGCGACCAAAGGCCCCTGGCCGGCGGTGAGGCGCTCCAGGGTGGCATCATGGAACACCATGGGCACACCATCGGCGGAGAGCTGAAGGTCCACCTCGATGGAAAAACCGCCCGCAATGGCCGCATCCACCGCCGAAGGCGTGTTCTCCACGATGCCCTTTGCGGCATCGTGGAGCCCGCGATGGGCGATGGGCCGCGCCGTGAGCCAAGAAAAATCGCCCACCAGAGCTCACCCATCCTTGAGCGTTCTCGCGCGAACGGACCTTCGCTTCACCTGGAGAACGCGTGAACTCAAAACCCCGAAGTCGTTCCGCATCCCGTGGAGCGGGGAAGACTTCGGGGCGCTCCTGTTTAAAGACGTGTCAGGTTCAGGCCACTTCGATGACGGCTTCGACTTCCACCGCCGCGTCGAAGGGCAGGGCGGCGATGCCGACCGCGGAGCGGGCATGGCGGCCCTTGTCTCCGAGCACTTCCACCAGCAGGTCGGAGCAGCCGTTCACAACCTTGGGCTGGTCCACGAAGTCCGGGGTGGAGTTCACGAACGCCACCACCTTCACCACGCGCACCAGCTTGTCGAGATCGCCGATGGTGGCCTTGGTATGGGCCAGCAGGTTGATGGCGCACAGCTTGGCCGCAGCCGCGCCGGTGGCAATGTCCACGCCGCCGCCGAGCTTGCCGGTGATGATCTTGCCCGCCGCGTCGATGGAAACCTGGCCGGAGATGAACAGCAGATTGCCCGTGCGCACCACCGGAACATAATTGGCCAGCGGCGGATTGGGCGTGGGCAGGGTGATTCCGAGTGCGGCGAGCTTCTGTTCAATGGACGAGGTCATGAGGACTCCTTGCGGGTTCCTGCCACACGGTGTGCGCAATTGGGCCCTCCTCTTCGCTGAAGGCGGGGTGGGACGCAAGCGCATCCCTTTGGGAATGCCGGCCGGGAAATGTGGAGGAGAGGCGCGGATGAGGCTTCGATCGGGCGCGTTGGCGCTCCTGTGCATGGGCGGACAACTCGCCTTCTCCCTCGTCCTGTGCGGGCCGGCGGCGGCCATGGCGCTGCTGCCCCACCGGGCCACCTATGCGCTCACCCTGGACGGCTCGCGGCCCACGGGCCAGCTCGAGGACATGAGCGGGAGCATCAATTACCAGCTCACCGGCGACGCCTGCGCGGGCTACGACACCCTGACCCGACAGACCAGCGAGAGCCGGGGCGGGGAAAAGGGCGGCGCGCGGCAGACCGTCACCTCCAAGTCGTGGGAGGCGGGGGACGGCGCGGCCTATCGCTTCGAAAGCAAGACCGACAGCGATGACGAGGTCGAGGAGGTCGCCGCCAGCGTGACGCGCGAGGGGGCGGATACGCTGAAGGTGGTGGTGACCAGGCCCGATGACGCGGTCAAGGTCCTTCACGGCGCCATCCTGATGCCGACGCAGCACGTGCTGAAAGTTCTGGCGGCCGCTGCGGCCGGGGAGGGCACGCTTTCGGCCAAGGTCTATGACGGCGCCAGCGACCCCGCCAAGGTCTATGACACGCTGGCCGTGATCGGGCGGGCCGGCAGCGGCGGGGGGCGCCTGGCGCCCGCGGCCCGCGAAGCCCTGGCCGGGCATCTCTCCTATCCGGTGGCGGTCAGCTATTTCGAGCCCGGTGCCATCGACGAGGGGCCCGCTTATGTGATGAGCTTCACCCTCTATGACAATGGCGTGGTGGGCGACCTGAAGATCGATTACGGCCGGTTCGCGCTCATCGGCAGCATGACCTCCTTCGAGGCGCTGCCGGCGGGCGGCAACTGCCAGCCGTGACGCTCCGCGACAGGGGAGGTGCGCATGCGCGTGGTGCATATAACGTTGCGTGGCCGGGTGCAGGGCGTGGGCTACCGGGCCTGGTGCGCGTATGAGGCGCAGGTGCGCGGGCTGAAGGGCTGGGTGCGCAACCGCTCCAACGGAGCGGTTGAGGCGGTGGTTGCCGGCGACGAGGCGCTGGTGGCAGCCATGGTGGATGCCTGCCGCGCCGGCCCGCCCGGCGCACGGGTGGATGACCTGCTGCTCCACGATGCCGCCGACAGCGCCCTTGCTGCGGGGGGCGAGGAGGTGTTCGTCATCCTGGAGACCCTGTGACCCGTTTGCACCACCTCGGCCGCCTTGCGTTCCCCGGTGCCTTCGCCGTGTGGCGCCGGCGGCCCGATGCTGGTTATAGAAACGGGGTCGCAGGCCGTTGGAGTGCGTCAGTCCCGTGATCGAAATTCAAGCGCGCGCCCCGCACCCGGGTTCACCGAAGGAGAGCCCGGCGGGGATGGGCGAGGCCCTCCCGTTCTGGGCCACGCCAAGGGGTGTGGCCGTCATCGTCGGCATCTGGTGCCTGCTGCATGCAGCCATCGGCGCCTTCCTGGAATCGGCCATCAATGTCGACGACGCGGTCGAGAGCTATCTCGTCCAGTCGCTGGAGCTGAGCTACGTTCCGCGCAACCCGCCCTTCTTCGACTGGCTGCTCTATGGGCTCCAGCAGATCGTTGGCACCGGGCGGCTGAGCTTCGCGATCCTGCGCTACGCGCTGCTGTTCGCCTGCGCCATGCTGATCTACCGCGTCGCGCGGCGGGTGATTCACGATCCCCGTCTGCAGGCGGCGGCTGTCTATTCGCTCTCGGCCCTGTGGGTGATCGGCTATCACAGCCACCGCATCCTCACCCATTCCAACGTGATGATCGTGGCCATCGCGGGGGCCATGCTGACGCTCATCGCCATCGTGCGAAAGCCCAGCGCGGCCCTCTATGCGGGTTTGGGTGCCTGGATCGCGGTCGGCCTGCTGGGCAAGTTCGGGTTTGTGGCGTTCCTCGGCGCCCTGGTGGTGGCCTGCCTCTTCGAGCCCACCTACCGCCGTGCCCTGTTCGACCGGCGCATCCTGATCACGGCCCTGGTGGCGGCCGCGCCGCTGGCCGTCTATGGGCTCGCCCTGCATTTCCTGAAGCAGGACGTGGTGGCGGCCACCGCCCAGACCATCGGCGCCGCCCAATCGGGCTGGGGCGATGTGGTGCAGAGCTACGTGGTGGCGCTCGCGGGCTATGCGCTGCCGTTCGCGGCGCTCGCGGCCTTGATCTTCCTGCCCTGGAACCGTGGCGAAGGCGCGCGGGCGGGGGATGATGCGCAGCATGCCGGCGCCCGTCGCGTGCTGCGCAATGTCATCATCCTCGGCCTTGTGGCCGCGCTGGTCGGGGTGCTCGCCGCGGGTTCCACGAATCTGCGGGATCGCTACTTCCACGTGTTTCTGCTGATGCTGCCGGTCTACATGTTTGCGGAGCTGGAGCGGGTCGGCGGCTGGCGGGCGCGGCTGCCGGCCTATCTCGGCGTGCTGCTGGCGATCGCGGTGGGCGTGCTCGCTGTTCGGGTGGCGATTCCCCTGTGGCCCGATCCGCGGCTGTGTGGGCGCTGCGTGGCGGCGGAGCCGCTCCATCGGCTGGCTCCCACCGTGAAGCACCAGCTGGGCCCGGCGCCGACGCTGGTGGCCGACGACCGCACGTCCGCCGGTCGCCTGCGGGCCGCGGTGCCTGGCGCCCGCGTGGTGATCGTGACCGAGCTGCAATATCGCCCGCCCGCGCGGGAGAGCACCGGTTGTGCGCGCATCACCGGCATCGCCAACGGCCTGCCTTTCCGCCTGCTGCCGCCCCCGGGGCGCAACACCGTCGAAATGCCGGTGAAGTGGTCGTCTCCACTGATGAACCCTCATCGGTGGACCGACTGGCAGCTCACTCCTCTTCCTGCGGATGATCCCCTGTGCCGGTAAGACTGCATCCCGATGGACTGATTTTCCGCCTCGCGCACGAGCAGGACCTGCCCGCTGTGGTCGCCCTGTTCGCCGACGACGAGGTGGGCGGGCATGGCGACACCACCGATGCCGAGGCCTTCGCGGACTATCGGGCCGCGTACCAGGCCATCTGCGCCAACCCTTCCACTTGGCTCTATGTGGCGGAGATCGACGGCCGGGTGGTGGGCACCTTCGAACTCATCTTCGCCCACAGCCTGCCCGGCCGTGGCGTATTGAGGGCGATTCTCGAAGGGGTGCAGGTGGTGTCCGACCTGCGTGGCCGGCGAATCGGGGAGCGCATGGTCCGCCACGCCATGGCGGAAGCGCGTGCTGCGGGTGCCGTTACCCTGGCCCTGACTTCCAACCGGCGTCGCGAGGCCAGCCACCGTTTCTACGAGCGGCTGGGCTTCGCGTCCTCCCATTTCGGTTTCAAGATCGAGCTGACGTAGGGCTATACCTCTACCCGCCACGGACCTCTCAACCGGACCTCTCAACTGGACCTCTCTTGCCGATCCTGTGTGCTATGGTTAGGTCTTAACCATGCGCCGCCGGACGGGAACGTGAGCCCGGCATTACGGCGTGCGTCCCGATCCGAGCGGTCGAGACGGAAGTGGCGGCGGGGCGCGATGCCCCTGGTCGCCATTGGTTGACGTCCCACGGCCGCGAGGATCGGCCGGAACGACAGAGTTTCGGGGAGCGAATCGTGGCACAGGTGCAGACCCAGCCCATAGAGTTTTATTACTGGCCCACGCCCAACGGCTGGAAAATCTCCATCATGCTCGAGGAGTGCGGGCTTCCCTATGAGGTGAAGCTCGTGAACATCGGCAAGGGCGACCAGTTCAAGCCGGAATTCCTGGCCATCTCGCCCAACAACAAGATGCCGGCCATCCTCGACCCCGAGGGCCCCGGCGGGCAGCCCATCTCGGTGTTCGAATCGGGGGCGATTCTCCAGTATCTCGGCCGCAAAACCGGGCTTTTCTACCCGGCCGACGAGCGCGGGCGGGTGGAAGTGGACCAATGGCTGTTCTGGCAGATGGGCGGGCTTGGACCCATGGCCGGCCAGGCCCATCATTTCCGTATCTATGCGCCGGAAAAAATTCCCTATGCCATCGAGCGCTACACCCATGAGGTGCACCGCCTCTATGGCGTGATGAACGCGCGTCTGAAGGACCGGGATTATCTGGCGGGCGCGTATTCCATTGCCGACATTGCCTGCGTGGGCTGGGCCAAGCTGTGGGAACGGCAGGGCCAGAATATCGAAGAGTTCCCGCATGTTAAGGCTTGGCTGGCGCGCGTGATGGAGCGGCCCGCCGTGCAGCGCGGCTTGGCCTTGAGCGCCGAGGAGCGCAGCAACCTCGATATCGCCAAGGACAAGGATGCCCAAGCGGTCCTGTTCGGCCAGCGCGCCCGCGGGTGACATCGGCGCCCGTTCGGGCCTGCGCTCGGGGGCAATGCCGCGCGACGTCGCGTGCGGATTGGGTTTCCCTCCAACCATAGGTGCTCTAAGAGAGACGCCGAAAGCGCATCTCCAGGAGCCGCCGTCCCATGTCAACCGATGCACGTGCTGCCTTCAGCCGGGCGACTGAGCTGCATCGTCAGGGCAAGTTGGATGAGGCGATCGAGATCTACCGCCGGTTGGTGAAGCCCAAGCCGGTGTTCGAGGTGCAGCGCCTGCTGGTGTTCGCCCTGCTGCAGACCCGCCGCTTCAAGGAGGCGCTGCAGGCCGCCCGCCGCACCTGCGAGGCCTTCCCCTCTCTTGCCGGGGCGCATGTGCTGCTGGGGGCCGCCTATCAGGCGAGCCGGACCTGGGACAAGGCACTGGCCGCCTACGAGGCGGCCGCGACCCTCGACCCCACCCTGGGCGAGGCGCATTATCTGGCCGGCAACATGCTGGCGGCGCAGGGGCGCCACGAAGAGGCGGTGACCCGTTTCGACCGCGTTCTCGCGCTCGATCCCCGCGCCGCGGAGGCGTTGGCCAATCGCGCCACGGCCCTCTCGCGTGTCGGCAGGTCGCAGGATGCCCTGCGCGACTGCGAGACGCTCACCACCATGCAGCCGTGGGAGCCGCGCCATTGGATCTCCACCGCGGGCACGCTGCTGGAGCTCGGCCGCTTCGAGGAGGTCGCCGCGGCTGCCGACCGCGCCTTGCACATCGATCCCCGGATGGCAGACGCCCATTTCCTGCGTGGCCAGGGGTGTCTCGGCAATTGTGACCTGGCCGGCGCGCGGGCGGCCTTCAGCACCGCCCTGGCGGTGGCGCCGGATCGCGTCGCCTGGGCGGCGCCGCTGGCGCGCGTGCTGTGCCGGGAGCAGAAGCCGGACGAGGCCCTTGCCGTGTGCGACGATGCGCTGGCGCGCGACCCCGCCTGCGCCCCGGTGCTCCAGGAGCGGTCGGAGGTGAAGCGCCTCATGGGCGACACCGCCGGCGCCCTTGCCGATGCCGAGGCCGCGCTGACCCTCGACCCCACGCTGGCGCTGGCCCACATCTCGCTCGCCACCTTGAGGTTTGACATGGGCGATGTCGCCGGTGGAGAGCGGGCCGCCGCCGCGGCGCTGGCGGCAGATCCCGGCCTGCCCGTGGTTCGCTTCGTCTGCGGCGCGGAGAACCTCGCCCACGGGCGGTGGCCGGAGGGATGGACCGGCTATGAGGCGCGTGGCGGCTTGATGCCGCCGGCCTACGTGCCGCTGTCCTTCGCGCGGTGGGACGGGCGCGAGCCGGTGGAAGAACTGATCGTGCTCGGCGAGCAAGGGCTCGGCGACCTCATCCAGTTCGGCCGGCTGGTGAGGCTTCTGGCCGATCGCGGCATCCACGCCCGCTTCCTCACCGCGCGGCGGAATGCGCCGCTGCTGTCGCGAATCGATGCGCGCGTGCCCGTGATCAGCGATCTCGCCAGCGTCGACACCTCGCGGCCCGGATTGCGCTGGGTGCCGGTGGGCAGCTTGCCGGGGCTGATCGCCCCCAATCCGGCCGACTGGCCGTCCGCTCCCTATCTCACCGTGGATCCCGAGCGCGTGGCCCGCTGGCGGACATGGCGTCTGGCGGAAACGCTTCCGGAGCCGGGGGAGGACGACGCCGCGGCCGAGCCGCCGCCAGATCTCGACGCGCCGCCCGGCTCCGCCGAACCTTCCGCCGATGGCGCGGGCGCAGAGGATGCGCCGGAGGAACCTGCGCCGGTCGTGGTGCGGCCGCCGCCGCGCCTGCGCGTGGGTATCAACTGGCAGGGCAATCCGAGCTCGGCGGTGGATGTGGGCCGTTCGGCGCCGCTTTCGGCCTTCGCGCCGCTGGCGGAGCTCGAAGGGGTTGAGCTGGTGAGCCTCCAATGGGGGTATGGCGAGGAGCAGATCGACGACGTGCCCTTCGCGGACCGCATCGTGCGGCTCGCGGCTGACCGCGATGCCGAGGGCACCTTTGTGGATACCGCCGGCATTCTTCAGCATCTGGATGTGGTGGTGACCATTGATAGCGCGCTGGTCCATCTGGCAGGCGCGCGCGGCCGCCCCGCCTTCCTGGCGCTGCGCGCGGTGCCAGACTGGCGCTGGGGACGGGAGGGAGAGCGCACGCACCTCTATCCAAGTGTGCGCCTTTTCCGCCAAAGCCGGGCGGGGGAGTGGGGCGACGTGTTCACCCGCATCGCGGCCGCCGTCGAGGCGCTCCTGCAGGCGAAGGAGGCCCCATGAGCACCGCAGGCGTGATGATTCTCGCGCCGATCTCGGTTGGCGAGCTCTACGACAAGATCACCATCCTCATGCTGAAGATGGAGCACCTGACCGACGAGGCCCAGCGTGCCAACGTCTCTCGCGAGTTGGACGCGCTGCGGGAGCTGCGCACGTCATCGCGCTTGGCGGACAGTTTTGAAGACCTCTTTGGCGCTCTCCTGGACGTGAATCGCCGCCTTTGGCACGTGGAGGATGAACTGCGGCACCTGGAGGCCAGGCAGGATTTTGGCGCGCCCTTCGTCGCTTTGGCGCGCTCTGTCTATGTGCTGAACGACGAGAGGGCGGTCCTGAAGCGGCAGATCAACCTGCATTCCGGCTCCTGGCTGGTGGAGGAAAAGTCCTATGGCGCGGCCTCGGCGGGGGTCGCCGGCTGACGCCGACTTTGTGGGTTTCGCTGGAAAACCCACTTCAGTGCCTTGCAAAGCCGTCTTCGGTTCGGCATAGGAGAGCGAGCGGGAGACGTGGCCGAGAGGCTGAAGGCACTCGTTTGCTAAATGAGCAGACCCCCAAAAGGGTCTCGAGGGTTCGAATCCCTCCGTCTCCGCCACCTTCATTCTCTAGCTCTTTCCTTTCAATGGGTTAGAAGCGAAAGTGTCTAACCCTTCATTCGGGTTAGACGATTTTTGTTCTCCCTCCATTCCATAGGCGGCCGCCATGGCCTGTTCCGCGAGCAAGGCTTGGTTCGCCGCAGCGGTGTAGCGCGACACCTCCTGATCCGTTTTGTGGCCCGTGATGGCCTTGATCTGCTGATTACTGCACCCTGCTTCCGCGAGGCGGCGCGCTGCGGCCTTTCGCAGCCCGTGGGCCGAGCACTGAGGGAGGCCCGCCGCGTCGCATTGCTCTCGGAACCAGTTGCCGAATCCTGCCGGCGTGAACGGCTTTCCGAACGCCGTCACGAGGAAAGTCATGTTCTCCCGAGGCGTGCCCGCCATCACAGCGAGCAATGTGGGGTGCATCGGAATTTCGAGGCGCGCCGCGGTCTTTTGCTGGCGCACCTTGATCTTGTTGCCGGTGACGTGTTGCCGGCCCATCGTCACGGCATCTGAGCGGCGTTGCCCGGTGTAGAGCATGAGGGCGAGGGCAAGGCGGGGCTTGGTGCCGATCGCGTGCCGTCTTTCAAACGCCGCGATCTCGTCTTCAGTCCAAGTGTGGAACCCCTCGGTCTTGGCGCTATAGCCACGCATCCGCAAGGTTGGGTCATCCTGTCGCATGCCGATGTCGAGCGCGAGACCGAATAGGCTCTTGAGCCGATCGAGTAGATTATTTGCGGCGGCTGGCGTTTCGTGCATGGCGCCAATGATCGCCTTGATATGCTTGCGCTCGATCGCCACCACGCGCTTGTCGCCGTGCTTGGCCCGGAACCGCTCGATGATTCCGCGATAGGTTGCCTGGGTGCTCTTTGCCAGCCCCTGGAACTCGGGGGAGCCGTAATAGGTGGCAATGAGCGCGTTGAATGTGCCGGGCTTGGAGCGATTAAGGCCGGGCTGAACGACGGGCGCAGCCTCACGGGCGAGGCACGCCTGATATTCCTGCATGAACTCCGGCGTCCACGGGACCGACTGGAAATAATGATCCTCCTGCCCCTTCCGGCGGAAACGGACGCGCATCTTGCCGTGCCGGTCGGCGAACTCGGACACGTATCGGGGTAGGCGGCGGCTCATTTCTTCAGCACCTCGTCCCACTCGTTGGGGATGTCGGGATGCTCCTGCTTTTGCTCTCCGAAGAGAAGTACGGCGCCGTCACGCGTCAATTTCACCCCGGCAATCCGTTCCATGCCCACGCCAGCCGCCAGCGCCGCCTTAATGAGGCGGGTGATGTCAGCCTGGGTGCAGGGGGTGGAACGGCGCGCCATCGGTGCTCACACCTCCAGCGTTCGCAGAGGGGTGAGCATGGCGAGTTCGCCGGTAGCAGCTTCCACGCTGGCGCGGTTGTCGTAGCTCACGGCTACGCGCGCCAAGACGGCGAGCTTGAGGCGGTCGGGCACGTCGCCTTCACCGTTCCAGTCCGTAGCCACGTCGCCCACCGCGTCGGAGGCCGCGCCGATCAACAGAGCAATAAGCGTGTCATCGTCGGAATGATCGACGCGCAGATACAGCTTAGCCTCGGCCAGCGTCACAAGGTCAGCCATCGGCCTGCCCCTCTGCATTGCCCGGCGCGGGCTCGTTGATGGGAGCGGGCTCACGGCCGGCCGGGCGCGGGTTCCAGCCCTCCACCTGCCGCACCTCGTCGGGATCGAGGACGCCCGTGTCGATGGCGATCTTATGCGCTGCCCAGCGGGTGGCCGGGTCGCCGCGCAGAAAGCCGGACAGGTCGAGCTCCAATTCATAGGAGCCACCGGAAGGGAACACCGAACGGGCAAACTCCGCCTCGATCTTCCGCGCCCACGGGGCGAGGCAGAAGGTGGCGAACCAGAGGCCGGCCTGAGCGGCGTTCGTGAACGTGTTGTTCTCATAGGCCTGCACGATCGGTGGCGGCACCTGAAAGAGGCGGCACAGCTCGATCACGCCGAACTTGCGCGTTTCAAGCAGCTCCGCGTCCTCTGGCGAGATTTGCGAGGCGGTCCACTTCATGCCGCCGTCGAGGATCAGCGTGGAGCCGGCTTTGCCCGCGCCGCCGTGGCGCGCCTGGAAGCCCTCGCGCAGGGTGGCGCGCTGCTCCGGCTTCATGGTGCCCGGCACCTCGATCACGCCGGAGGGTGCGGCGCCGTTGTCGAGGAACGCCGTGGCGTGCCGATTCGCCGCCGTCACGCCGCTGACGGTGTCCGCCGCGCGGGAGAGGCGCGAGCGGCCGATCTTTCCGTCATCGGTGCGGTCGCGCAGGTGGAGCACCTCGCCTTCGAGATAGCGGCGGGTATTGCCCCGGCCATCCGACACGTCATAAGCGAGCCGCCCGCTCGACAGCTCCGCCACCGTCACCATGCCCCAGGGCACCCAGCGGAAGCCGGCGAGCTGCCCGTTGCCTCTGCGCAGGATCACGGCGAGGCCGTTCCCCGTTAGCAGGGTGCTCGCCACGAAATGCTCGAGGAAATCCGGCCACGTCATCTGATCGTTGACGCCGCCCCGCACGATCTTGCCCATGGGATGCGCCGGCATCTCGATCCGGTTGCCCTCGCCGTCGCGGAGATAGACCAGCGCGGGAACATAGGCGAGCGCGGTGGCAATGGCATTGGTGCAGGCGAGCACTGTCGAAAGGTTCTCTGCCGCCCGCGCAGAGAGCCCCGCATAGTAGCCGAGGCCCGGCGCCAGGGCGGGCCAGCTCGGATCTTCGGCGGCGCGCTTCTCATAGCCGGCCCATCCGGCAATGCGCTCGATCATGCCCATTTGGTGGCCTCCGCAAGGATCAGGGCGCGGCGGCGCCGTTCGGCATCGGCGCCATGCTGCCGAGCGCGCAAGGCGATCTCAGTCCCGGAATAGGCGGGCCATGCCTGCACGACAGAGATTTCAGCGAGGCCCACGGTGCGCAGAGTGCGCCGCGTGCCCTGCCAGCTCTCGCCGCCCTTCGGCACTGTGAAGCCGAACGACATGCCGCCCAGGTCGCCACGTTCCGCGAGAGCGAGCACGTCCCGGCCTGCCTGGGTGTCGGGCAGGTCGAGGGAGAAGGCGAGGCCCTTGGCGTCCTCAAGAAGCCGCAGGGTGCCCGAACGGGTGCGCCCCAGCACCTTGCCGGGATCGTGGTCCAGCAGCGCGAGCACGTCGCTTCCCAACGCACGGAAGGCGCCGGGGGCGATGATCTCAGTGAAGCCGGCAATGCGGGCTTCGGTGTTGAAGGTGGCGGCATAGCCTTCGAGGCGGCGCCCGGCGGCGCGCACCTCGGGGAAGGCCCTCCGCTCCATGTCAGGCGCCGCCATCGCTCAGGCCCCCATGGCCGGGGTCTCGGTCGTCACGTCCTCAATGGAGACGAATGCCTTGGGGTGGCGCACCGCGAAATCCACCGTCGCCATGGCACGGATTGAGACATTGCCCTTGGAATAGGCCGTGCTCTCGAAGGGGTTCACGAGGATGTCGATTTCCGACCAGATGCCAATCAGCAGCTCGGACCAATCCGCGTAGATCAGGCCATGCTCGGTGCCGGCACCGAGGGTCTTCGGCACCTGGTTCGAGAAGGACGTGGGAATGTTGTGGAACACTGTCGCCACACCGAGCGGCCGACCCATGCCGTCAAGGGCAAGGCTTGCCACCTTGCGCAGCTCCGGGGTGGTGAGGATGGCGCGGCTCGCCCCGACATTCTCGGTGTCGGCCTTGGCCTCGGCTTCCGCCACCGCCTCGAAGATGGAAGCGGGAGAGGCCACGGTTTGAATGCCGGTGGTGGAGAGCACACCTTTGGGCTCGTTGGTCCCGCCGCCCTGGATGGCCGCGCGGTCGATGGCGAGGGCAAGGTTGCGAGCCAGCATCTGGCGCAGCAGCCCTTCCACGTCAGGGCTTGCCTGCAAGAGCATGTTGCGGCTGAACTCGGAGAGCGCGCCGGCGTGCTTGGGCGAGAGGGTGATGCTGTCGAAGTCGGCATCGTCGGAGGTGAGGGCCGCGTTCTCCGCCACCCAGCCCACCGCAGGGCTATCCGTCTCGCGGGGAATCGAGAGGTTGCCGGTAAGGCCGGACAGGACGCGGGCGCCCAGGCCGCGCACCACAGAGGCGGCAGTGAGCGCATTCACATACTGGTCCGGACGATGGTCGGTCGGCACCAGCTCGGCGCCGGTGGAGGTGGTGAGCGCGCGCGTCTCGAACACCTCGGTCGGAATGAAGAAGCCCTCGGGAGAGCGCCCCGCGCGCTTCGCCAGCTCCGCTTGCATCTCGCGCTCGCGGCCCCAATCGACGCCTTGGAGGCCGGCGGCACCAGCAATGGCGCGGAGGATGGAGAACTGCCGCAGCTCCCGGTCCAACACCGTGTCACCGTGGAGGGGCTTGCCCACCTCGGCACGGTCGGCCGCATCGATCCTGCGGGCGCGCTCCAGCTTGGTGTCCAAGGCGCGCAGCTCGGTTTCCGCCGCCGTGAAGGTCGCGTCGTCGTCGGCCTCGTGGGCGGTGTTCATGCGAGCGACGATCGCCGCGCGCTGTTCGATCAACTCACTCGTTTTCGGCATGATAAGGGTCCTTCTATGGGACGGGCACGCCATCTCGGCGGGCCACCTCCGGCATGCGCCGGCGATCTTGGAAAGGGGGCAAATCAATGGTCGTCCTCGCGGAATGCGAGCGCGATCGCATCGACGACATCCGCCATAACCTTCTTCTCAACACGTATCAGGCTTTTGTATTTGTCAGACTTGTGCAGGTGAGCTTCCGTAAGCGCTGTTAGCTCCTCCGCGCTAAGCGGATCTCGATTCGTAATAATCAATGGGTCGTGGTAGTAATACACTCCGCCAGGGATATTTATTTTCGCATCTATATTAAATAGCCTAACTGTAATTTCGCAGAGCGGATTGTAGGAAAATGCCGGATGTATTTTCGGACATGCAGATTGAAAATAGCTCTTTGAGTTGTCGAATGCATAGATGTCGATCAGCGTACAGATGGCTTGCTCAAAGGTGTGATCCTCTGGAAGCTTGCGAGCCTTACGAAAATTGAAGTTCTCCCATTTGCCTGACTGGTGCGGAGTGAACTGTGAGCTGCGCAGAGATCCGAAATCAGAAACAGCCTCGGCAGCGCGGGAGGGCTTGTCTGTAATGATCATCGCCAGAAGTACGCGCGCAGCGTCGAGGGTTGTCATCTTTGGCGCATTCACTCCGCGTGCACCGCTCGTAATCAAACCTGATTCACGAAGAACGCGCGTGTAAACGGCAACAGTGGCCTCCGGCACTCCTGTCGCCTCCGCGATGGCCTTGACCAACTGTCCGATGAACACCGTTTCCCCCTATATGTGTGATAGACATATAGCGTTGGCCGGTGAGGCGCGCAAGCCCTATTTGAGTTTTGCGCTCATAGGCGCTGCGCTCGGTTCCGGTGCGAGCGACAGGTTGTCGTTTGCGGTGCTGTTCTTAGCTTTCCCGTCTGGCACGCCTAACGCTTCGAGCTGGCATGCAGGCTGGCGTAATAGGCCTCCTTCAATTCCTGGCAGAGGCGTTGAGTGTGATAGGCCGCGAACAGAAGCTGCTCGACATGCTCGCTCGGAAGGAAGTAGCAGTCCTCTCGGCCTCCGGTGAGCCCGGCTCTCACCTTCGGATCGCCGTCGAAAGCATCTTCCAACAGGGTCGAGGCGATGCCGGCCGTCAACACCATGTCGCAAACCATGGGCTCAAGGTCGGAGACGGTTGGAGCTTCAGGCATAGTGGTGGCGTTTGCCGCAAAGGTGGTCTTGGGCATTGGTTGCTCCAGATGTCGCGATATGCGATACCCGAAGCATTAATCAAGCCGTAGGGTCTCGTCAATACCCTAGGTATTAATAACGCCTGGGGTGAAATATGCTGACAAGTGAGCAAATTCGTGCGGCTAGAGCTCTTATCAGATGGGAGCAAAAGGACCTTGCCGAGGCGTCGAAGGTGTCTTTGCCATCGATCAAGCGCCTTGAGGCGAAGCCTGGCCCTCTTGCGGCTCAGGGTAGAACCGTAGAAGCTTTGCAGCAGGCCTTGGAGGCCGCCGGCGTCGAGTTCATCCCTGAGAATGGGGGTGGGGTCGGGGTGAGGCTAAAGAGGGGATGTCAATGCCCAGATATTATTTAGTTACATTCGATTTGCCAAACTCCAGTGGACGAACAAACGAATATAAAAAAATTCGTGACAAGCTCCAGTTTAGATTTGGGTGCACACATTATCATCAAATTGTAAAGCAGTGTGCAATAATAGAAACGTCAACAGATGCGAGGAGTGTTAGGGATGTTATCGTTCAAACTGTTGGAATAAATGTAAATATATTGGTTGTTCGTTTGCGTAAGGGGTATGCATATAAATTGCTAAATCCTATTCAGAGGCAGGTCGCAAAAACAGTTCTTTCCAAGATACCGTCTTCGTGAGGCGGACATATCTTCGTAGCGGAGAATGGCAAAGGGCCTGGCGTCAGGCTCAGAAAGGCTAAGGATGGTCGAGAACCTTAAGGGCCGAATGATCGAAGACGTTCCTTATAGCGGCCTTGTCGAGAGTCTGACGAAAATCACGCTGCTATGTCATACAGCAGGAGAGCTTAAGAATAATCTAACTAAGGATGATCTTATGAGTCTAATCTCTCAAATTGCGGAGATTGGACATAATGCGCAAGCTTTTTCGGGGGCTTCTCTCGAAGAGCTGCGATATGTATCAGATTATTTGCTGTCTGGTATGCATATTGATCGGGAGAGGAGTAACTAGCAAAATAGGTGTGAGAATCACGCTCGCACCTATCCTTGCCTACAGCCACATAGGCCCTTCCCCTCGATAGACCGCAGGCCCTTCATCCTTCGCCGCCAGCCCGCAGGCCATGATGGCGGTGACGATGCCGTCGATACGGTCCAGGCTCTTGGACTTCGAGGGCTTCCGGTTGCCGGCGGCGTCCTGCTCCACGATGACGTTGCCGGCCTGCCAGCGCAGCAGCGGATTGTTGTTGTGCTGCATTCGCCGTTCCAGCACCGTGCGCTCGAAGGCGTCGCAGGCTGCCGCATAGGTCTTGAAGCCCGGCACGAACTCCACCAACGGAAGTTCGATTCCCTCATCGTTCAGCAGCTTCGCCAAATCCTCGAAGCGCCAGCGATCGAAGGCGATGCCCCGTACATCATAGCTCTGTCGCACGTCCGCCAGCCGGCGCGCGATGGCTTGCCGGTCGGTGGCCCGGCCATTGGTGCGCTCGATCCATCCGTCATCTGCCCACCGGGGATAAGGCACCCTGTCGCGCTCTGCTCGCTCTGCGATGGTGTCCGCCGGCACCCAATGCCACGTCAGCAGCCTGCCGGCCTCCGGGAACCACAGAGAGAAGGCCGTAAGGTCGCGGGTGCTCGATAGGTCGAGGCCGCCATAGCAGGCTTGCCCCTCCAACTCGATCGGATCGAAGGGCTCGCCGTTGGCGTCCCAATCGGCTTGTTCGATGAAGCGCCCCTCGGCTGCAACGCGCTGGTTCAGGTTCAGCAGCCGGAAGGATGGCTCGAAGGATGGGGAGCGAAGCGCCCGCGCCGCCGCGTCCGCGAACTGGTCTTCGTTCAGGAACACCCCCAATGCGGGGTTGGCGGCTTGCCACGCCTCGCGATCGTCCAGGGCGCAGTCCTTCGGTGCGGTGTGAAGCTGCACATAGACGGTGGGGTCCGGCTCCGCGTCCAGCATCTCGGAGAAGAAATGCAGGTCGTCCGCCGCCTGGGTGGAGATGGTGACACCCAGCGCCTGGGCACGCTTTCCCATGCCGGTGGCGAGGTTGTCCCACAGCTCGCGGGAGCGCCATTGCGCCACCTCGTCGGCAATCCAGAAGGAGGGCGCCAGGCCGTGCGCCTTCCGGGCATCGGAGGTGAGGGCGCGCCAGATGGATTGCGACTGTTCGTCCACAACCTCCTTGTGCCAGTCCTTGATGTTGACACGCGCCGCCATCCACGGCGTGGCCTCGATATAGGCGCGCGTCATGCGGTACAGGACGCCCGCCTGCTCGCGATCGAGGGCGGCGGCATAGCACTCGCCATAGGGTTCCATCATCGGCCCCAAGAGATGCGCCAGGGACAGGCCCGCCAGCACCGCGCTTTTGCCGTTGCCACGCGCCACACTGAGCGCTGCCAGCCTCACCCGCCGCCGGCGCAGGTCGTCAACGTCGCCATAGACGCCGCGCACGAACTGTTCCTGAAAGGCCAGCAATTCCATGCTCTCGCCGGCCCTCAGGCCGGACACGATCGGCAGTTCGCGCAGGAAGGCCATTACGCGCTCGTCGGGCGGCATTCCTTCCTTGTCCCAGGGGTGAGAGACAATCGCGGGAGCCGCCTTTGCCGCCGCGCGCAGACGGCCGGCACCGGGTCCACGCTTGCCCATTACCGCCGCCTCCAGCCATCTAATTGAGTTTTCGTGTTCCGCGCCGGTCCTGCGCCGCCAGCCCTGAGCGATTTCCCATGCCAGGGGTGCGCCGGGTCGAGGGGCGAGCCATCCGGGTTGCACCCCTTCCTCGGCTTGGCGGTTCGGATCGCGCCGGCCTCATCACCACGCGCGGTCTTCGCGGAGTGACAAGACGGGCAGTAGCTCGCGAGCCCATCATGTCCGGGGAAGGCACTCCCGCCCTCGCTGATGGGCACCACATGGTCCACGGTGTTGGCACGGGTGAGCCGGCCTTCCCCTGCACACCCCCGGCACATGGGTTCGATCGCGAGGTGCGCAGCGCGCAGACGTGCCCAGGCCGCCGTGTTGTAGGGCCAATCAGCCATGGGCCGCCTCCCTCAGCTTCTTGGCACGGGTGCAGGCGGATTGCTTCGTGATGCCCACCACGCGGCCGGCTACGGTCGGGGAACACCCCGCATCGATCATCTCGCGGAACAGGGCCACGCCTTCAGAGGTGAGCGTCTTTCCCTTCCCACTCCCCACGCTCATGCCGCCGGACTGGAGCAGTGCTTTGGCGCGGGCACTCCATTCGAGAACACTGGTGCTGTTGTCCTTAGGGGACAGGTTGCCCTCCAGAGGATCACCGCCGCTAAGATCGCTAAGAACGCTAAGATCGGTCCTTTGACCATCAGGCAAACCCTTATCCTGATTGGGTTCAGCGGTGGTCTGTGACGCCTCCGGTTTCTTAGCCTCGCTTCTTAGGGGCTCATCGTTCTTAGGGATGTCATGGCCGCCGCTAAGATCGGCGTCATTCACCAGATCCAGCGCAAACCCTTCATCTTCAACGGGTTCCTCAGGGATTGACCGTCTGTCCTCTCCGTTTCTTTGTTTCTTAGCGTTCTTAGCGCCCCCTGCATCGTCGTTCCCGCTAAGAAGGTCTTTGCGGTCAGGGTGAACGTACTTCCCCCGTCCGGCCTTCAGCACTTCGCCGGCCTTGCCCATCTGGTGCAGGAGGTAGTCCACATTGTTCCGCTTCATGCTCGCGGCAATGGCGATCTCGCCCGGTGACATGGGCTCGTCCGCGCCCTCCAGAGCGTCGAGGATGGCGCTGCGCTCTGTGGTCCGGCGCACCGCGGCGGCATCGCCCGTGATGGTCCACAGCCCGCCGCTGAACAGCATGGCGGTTTCCTTCTCGTCTACGTCGCGGCCGCGCACATAGAGCGTGGTGCCACTGCTGTCCCGGTCCAACACCAAGGTCGTGTCGGCGCAGGCGGACAGGCCGTTGGAGCCGCTCAGACTTTCCAGGGGATCGTCCGCGCCGCCCTTGCGGGTGTGGTGGAGCCCGACGATGGCAATGCCGTGCTCGGTCGCCCACCGCTGAAGCGGGGACCAAGCCGCGTAGTCGTTCTCATAGCTGTTGCGGCTCGCGTTGCCCGCCGGCTTGATCCGCTGGAGCACGTCGATGATGACAAGGCGCGGCTGTCTCACGCTTTGGCGCCAGCCGTCCAGGGCCTCAATGAACCCCTTATCGAGGGCGGGAGCATCCGTCACCCACTCCAGACGGGACAGGTCCGGCCGGTCCTCCGCATTGGGATAGAGCGTGGCGATGCGGCGCTGGATGCGTCGCGGCCCGTTTTCCATGTCGATATAGAGCACATCACCGGCCTCGCACTCGACCGAGCCCATGGCATAGCCGCCTGTGGCGACGGCTAAGGCCCAGTCGATTGCCAGCCACGTCTTGCCGAGCTTCTGCCGTCCGGCGAGTACCGAAAGGCCCTCGGGCACATAGCCGTCCACGGTCCAGCGAATGGGCTCGAAGGCTGTTGCCATGATGGCAACGGTGTTGGTGCGCGTGAAAGACACATGCGGCCGGGTCGGTTCGCTCGTCATGCGCTGATAGTCGTCGATGGGGATCGGCTCATAGCGGTTCATGCGACCACCGCCTTTCTGGTCACCAGCACAGACAGTTCCGGCATGCGCGCGGGTTTCATGTGGCGCCGATAGAGAAACAGGAGATCTTCAGAGACGGCGATGCGCGAGGCATGCCGGAGATGATCGAAGGCCCGCGACCAGTCCAGCACCACACACCCGTCACAGCCGGCCTGAAGCCATGCCAGCGGATTGGCGTAGAGGTTCAGATTGCAGTCGAAGGCATAGGTGAGGGGATCGAGGATGGCACCTTCACCAAGGGCGAAGGCCCGCCCGTGCCATGTCGCGAGCGCTCCGGTGCGCGGTTGCCAGAACACCAGGTCTTCGGCTTCCTCGAACACCAGGAAGGGCGCACCCTCGGGGGCGTCGTCGAAGCATCCGTCATCTGCAACCGAGCCCTTGGCGACACGAATCGGCATGCGGCTCGTGATGGTTTCCACCGCGACACCGGCCCGACGCAGCCAGTCAAAATGCCGGAACTCCATCAGCGGGTATTGGTGGAGCGTTGCCCAGGCGGGCCGCTCCGTGCTATCAAAAGCCTTGATGCCGCCGCCGTGGTATCCCGTTTTGCTGCCGCTTCCGATGCCAGTCGGGGCGGCAGTTTCGTTTTCGGGGAGGGGAGGGCCGTCGCGGTTAGACGGTTCCGGGAAATCCCCTTTTCGCTCAACGTCCCCGTTGAGTCTGGTTAGACAGTCTAAGTTGTTGGAGGGTGCGGGCTTCCGCAGTCCCTCCGTCTCCGCCACTCTATCTGCCTTATGTGACTGATATTTCAGGGAAGTCTCGTCTCGCAGAAATGCCTGCCCTAGCATCTGCCCCAGCGCCGAGACCGGATTCCTGCGGGTTTGGCCGAACAAAGACGGGCGTCAGCCGGATTGAATCTGTAGGGCTTCTTTCCGTGCTCTCGAATCTCAGGAACACACGCGATGACGATCTCATCGCGCGGGCCAAGCATCTCGGATGCTGTTCAAGAGGAAATGCGGAGCCAAGGATGCATCGGAGCGGTCCGCCACGGCGCTTTTTTGTCTCCAGCTGACCCGAGGCAGCCATTAGGAATGCCCGCTTCGGGGAGTGCTTCTGGCCCAGAAATAGCCCTGAAAGCAGACCTCGGTGAACGTTCGGACCACGTAGTCACGGTCCGAATCCCGTCCGGCGGATTGTAAGACCACCGCTCCCGAAGAGGGAGGGGCGTCACGTGCGCGTCAAGGTTGTTTTAACCAAGATCTAACTACCGTCTCCAGGCAAATTGTCTGAATGAGTGGAGATTCGTGGATGGGGCCATGCCATGGCGACATAGATTGCGGCTATGGCGCGCAAATAGGTCCGCCCGACATGTAGAAATGACTATTTTCTCTATTTTGTTCTCGTTATGTTTCCGCTTGAAACGAGAAAGCGAATCGCGGCAGCAGGAGTTCTTATGGGTAAAGTGAGTGCCGCTATCCTGTGCGCAATCACCGGTGGCTTCGCTGCCGCTGCTACCATCCTATTTGGGCTTGGGTGGGGTGCCTGAGACTGGGCAGGTAGCACATACAGATCCGACGAGGGCAGATTACGTAGACCTGTTACTCACCATAGCGACCATCTTCCTTGACGCTGTTGGCTTGGCCGTCACTGTCGGAGCGTTGGCCGTCGGTTTGGTCGCATTCAAGACGTTGCGTGAGATCAAGGACGAGGCCGCCAACGGAGCGAAGGAAGCTGCTGAGGGAAAAATCACCGAGACCATGGCTGCCGACTTGGAGTCAAACGTGAATGCCAAGGTGCGCGATAAACTCCCGGTAGCGCTGCAAGCGGCCCTCATGGATGACGAGCTTGGGCACAAAATCCTGCGCGAAATGGCTCAGCAGGGAGAACTCGATACCGTCCTTGAGCGTGTAGCAATGCGGATGCAGAGCGGTGGCCCCGACCCAGAGCTGGAAACCGCAGAGCGGTACGTCGCCGACGAGGACGAGTAAGCCTGACGAAAACGGAGGGAGAGATCATGGATCGAAGCATGAGCAACGCGGCAACATCAAACGGCTGGGAGGTCAGGCTGCCCTCCCGCGAATACCTCAACCTCGCTCCGGAGGTTCGCGCTGAAATTGACGGGTATCTCTCTGAATGCCCGGTCAAGCTCGGTGCAATTGCGGAGCGACTGGGCGTCAAGGTCCTGCTCTCAACACTTCCCCGTGGCACTTCGGGTCAGATCGCGCAAGAAGACGGAGAGTTTGTCATTCGCATCAACCGCCACGAGGCGAAGCACCGCCAGAGATTCACCCTTGCCCATGAGTTGGCGCATTTCCTTTTGCACAAGGATCGGGTTGAGGCAGAAGGCGGTTGGTCGGAGAATGTGTTGCTGCGCTCTGGGCAACCCGCCAACATTGAGTATGAAGCCAACAGGCTAGCGTCAGACTTGGTGATCCCTTCTACCGCACTGGCGGAGGCAACGGCGGAATACTCAGGGCCGATGACGAGCGAGATCATCGAAGACCTCGCTCGGCGCTTTGGCGTCTCCACGGCAGCTATGGAAATCAAGTTGCAGATGGCCTGAGGGGGTGATCGGCGATGGATGTTCAAGAATACTTGGTCACACTAGGCATTCGTCCTGCTGAGCTGAGCGGACTGAAGGAGCTGCCGGGCAGCGCTAAAGATCGGTTGACTCCGCTTGTGTTGCTAGCTCCTTGGCTGGCAACGACACCCTTGTCCCGAGCGCTCGACAAATTTGAAAAATCATACCCCTCTCGCCCATACTTCATCGACGTAGACACATACTATCGCATCATCGATAATCACAACGAAGCCAAGGAACTTTGGGAGCGGCTGGCGCAGAAGCCAGCAGACCTTGACGCGTGGTGGAAGCTCTTGTCGAACTATCCGAACGCAAATCCCTGCTTGTTGATGGCTCAGCAGCCGATTGAGAGGGTACGCGATCAGATCACATGGGCACGCGAGAATAATCGGACATTTTGCATCAGGGTGAACCTTGCAGAGGATGTTGGATCAGGCTTTCCGCAGTGGATGCCTGCGCTGGCGGCAGAGCTGGCAGAGGAAGGCGCCTCAGATTATACTATAGTTCTTGAATTTGGTTGGATCAAAAATCCACTTATGGTGGTGGCGATCGCGAGTGGTTATATTACTACGTTTTTCTCGGATATCCCGCCGACAATCCCGCTCGCGATTTCTTGCACTTCCTTTCCCAGAGACTTCACCCCTTATGACGGGGCGGAGGAGGAAGGATTTTCCAATCGCGAGCTAATCGCCGAAATCCGACGTGCCACCAACCGTCCAAGAATCGTGTACGGGGACTGGGGAACCACAAGACCCAGAAGCTATCAGCATGCGAGTCAGCCAAAGAATAGAATAGATTATCCAACAGATAACTCGTGGGTTTTTGCTCGAGATCAAGCTGAAAGCGTGGAATTTCAGGCCGCAGCAATCAGAATCACTGGCAGCAAATACTGGTCTGGAGGCCTTGGAATATGGGGTGAGCAGCTCATTGAGGGAACCGCCGCAGGGCAAGCCTTCGCGATCGATAGCATGCCTAAGATGTATGCCGCACGGATCAATATTCACCTGCACCGGCAAGCGTTCTATGGGCATCTGCCTCCGCCAGCTGCGCTGGACGAGGTTTGGCGAGACGACGACTTCTAGTCATGGCTAGCCCATCCTGCTGGAACACGGCGGTTAAGCGCCGCCGTGTTCCAGCCAGCGTCCTGGATGCCTCGAAATTGGGCGGATCTTGCCGCGACGGTGTCGACCTCATTGAGGTGGCCCGTAAATGCGAATAAGTATCACAGTCTCTTCATTAAGAGGCCTTGTTTTCTAAGCTGGCGAGGGAAATTGATGGACTTCTCTAAGCTTGGCAGAGCGAAGAAGGCGCAGGCGCCGATCGATCCGATCCGGATTTTCGAGACGCTGCCGAGCTTGTCCGGCACATTCAATGATCTATGGCGTGGCCAAGACAAGGCGCTCACAGAGTGGCATACCGCCCGAGGCCAGCAGGACGTACTGGTCTCGCTCAACACTGGGGCCGGTAAGACAATTGTCGGCCTTCTGATAGCGCAGAGCCTTGTCAACGAGGGTTTGCAGAATGTTCTGTATGCCTGTTCAACTATAGATCTGGTGCGACAGACGTCGGAGGAAGCGGATCGCATCGGCATCGACCATTCGATCCGCGTGCGCCGCAAATTCTCAAACGACTTGTTCGAGATGGGCAAGGCGTTCTGCATCACAACCTATGCGGCGCTGTTCAACGGGCACAGCGCGCTGCTCAATCGTTTCTTCCCGAAGGCTATCATCTTTGACGACGCTCATGTCGCCGAGAGCCTGCTGCGCGACGCGTTCACTCTGCGCGTCGACGTATACGCTCATGAGGAAATGTTCAAACAGATCGCCGAGCTGTTCAAGCCACACTTCCAGGAACTCGGCATTGCGGGGCGTTTCCGCGATGCGCTTGACTTATCGCGGGATTCGACCGCGTTCGTCGCTCCGAATGGCCTTTACGAGCGCAGCGAACGTCTGCTCGAGATCCTGCTGCGACATGGGATCAAGGATCATGATGACCTGACCTATCCGTTCGCTTGGCTCGAAGACCGGATCAATGCGTGCGCTGCGGTGTTCACCCGCGGCGCGTTCGAGTTGACCCCGCCGTTCCTACCGTCGCTGGCGCTCGACATCTTCCAGCAGAAGGTGCGGCGCGTTTATCTCTCGGCGACGCTGCAGAGCCAGACCGATTTCATTCGTGCGTTCGGCCGCAAGCCGAACGTGACGATCACCCCGTCGAACGATGCCGGCAACGGCGAACGGCTGATCGTCAGTGGGCGCAAGGTGAAGGGCGGCTTCGGTCCGGACTTCGCGGAAAAGCTGGTCGAGACGCAGAAGGTCGTGATCGCCATTCCGGACTACGCGCGGGCTAAGTCTTGGGCGAAGGTGGCCGAGCCGCCGGCGCGGGAGAATTTCTCGGACCAACTCGATGCGTTCCGCAAGGCCGACGATGGTGCCTTCATGCTGGTCTCTCGGGTCGATGGCATCGACCTGCCGCACGACACCTGTCGGATCATGATCATGGAGGGCCTGCCGTCGGGAACCTCGCTGTTGGAGCGCTACCAGTGGGAGTTCCTGAGGATGAACAACGTCCACGCAGTGCGCATCGCCAACCGGCTCGCGCAACTGTTCGGCCGGATTAATCGCGGCCGCAACGACTATGGCGCCTTTCTCGTCCAAGGCAACGACCTCGACAAATGGCTCGGCAACGACCGAAACCTCGCGCTGCTGCCGCCGCTTCTGCAGAAGCAAGTGCTGATCGGGCGCGAGGTTCAGGAGGCATTCGGTATCAATAGCGGCAAGCAGGCAATCGCACTGATCGAGCGCGTGCTCGGACGCGACGAAGGGTGGCTCGACTATTATCAGCGCGAGGTGAAGCTCGCCGAACTCGACCAAGATCAGCTTGCCCGGCACAATGTGGCTGAACCCTTTATGATCGCGGCGGCGCTCAGCGAAGCCAAATACGCCGCAGCGATGTGGAACGACGATCCGACGAGCGCCCGGAGGGAGCTGGAGAAAACCGTTGACACGACGGCGCAGCACGACACGCCGCTCGGTGGATGGCATGCGTTGTGGCTTGGCGCCGCCTTCGAGCGCGAGGGCGACAAGGAAGCGGCGCGCGCCGTCTATGGTCACGCCATGCGCCGCCTCGGCAATGCTATGATCTTGCCGCGCCCGACGCCCAAGGCCGGCGAAAAAGATATCCCCGAGCTGAATGCGTTCGGGCGTTCGATGCAAAGCCTGCAGCGTTACAGCCACGGCAACAAGTTCGAAGCGGAGGTGGAAAAGCTCGCGCAGACCCTCGCACTGATCAACGACGGTGATCCCAAGCAGGCAGAAGCGGGCGTCCGCGTGCTCGGCGAGCTGTTCGGCTTCACCGCCACTAGACCCGACAATGACGAGGGAACCGGACCCGACGTCCTCTGGCGTGACGATGTGAACCCACGCCAGCTCGGGTTCGAGCTTAAAACAGACAAGAACGATCCCGCGACCTATTTCAAAAAGGAAGTGTCGCAGGGCCATGACCATCTCGAATGGATGGCGCAGACCTATCCAGATCACAAAATCCTGGGACTCGTCTATGTCGGACCGGCGGGGAAGGTGCACGCCACGGCCAACCCCTCAGCGAACATGAGCCTGTGCCGGCCGTCGGCGTTAGCTGCCTTGCTCAACGAGCTGCTGGCGCTGATTGAGGATCTCCGCAAACACACTCCGGTGGAGCGGGCCATCGCCATTGCCAAGGAAACCGAAAACCACCGTTGGGACATCGAGGCTATCTTCGAGCGCCTCGATCCGCAAACCATGATTAAACAGCTGACTCGGCGTTAAGTGCGGGCATGAGCTACGGGAGCAGTAGTGCGCCCCAGATAGCTTAACGTAAGAATAGTGCCCATCTTCATCGTTTCTGGCCCAGCTAGGACGATAGATGCGCGCATGATTTTTCATATCGGGCTTGTGCGCCCAACGGCAGGCGTGGCGTCGCGTAACGTCTGTTGTTGGTGTCATGCAACCGTCCACAACGACGCATGTCGGTCGATGAGGCTGAACGCCCAAAATGGGAGGCAAGGTGAGGTTTCAAGTACCCCAGCTCCGCAAACCAATGAGTCTTGGAGTGCAACAAGTATTTACCGGGGCTTACACACAGACGGTTGTCGCTTCCCGTCCCAAAGCATCAGTGAGCAACTGCAGGGCGTCGTTCAGCAGCGGCCATGCCCAGTTTTCATAAACCTCGCCTTCCGCGACGGAGAGCGACAGGGTGCAGGATGTTCTTGAGGTGGCGGAGGCCGCGTGTGTGCCCGCCGCAAGATGAAGCGTCGGCGACAGGGTGAGGCCGAGACGCATCGCGTAGGGGTCATCGGTCGGACCTGCGACATGCCGCTCGTCGCTGGGGCCGCTCGGTTGATAGCTCATGCAGAGGGGCAACCGCTCCTGGATATCGTCGTGTGGCCTGCCGAGGGCGACGGAGGCGTGGTGCTTGTCCGTCGGGTTGAGGCTGAACTCGACGCCCATGTCGGGCTCGGCCGCGTGGAGCTTGATGAAGAGGGCCGGATTGCACCACGCCCGGATGATGGCCTCGGACGGGGCGTGGATCAGGCGGCGGTGGCGGACGAGAAGCTGGTGCTGGCCGGTGGCGGAAACGTGCGGGAACATGAGACGACCTCTCGCGTGAGAAGAGCGCCTCATCCCGGCCTGGGTGGCTTTACGGAGAAGGTCGAGAGAAGAGCCCAGCGGAAGAAGCCGCTGGAGTAGAAGAGATGGGAAGAAAGAGGTCTGTTGTTGGTCTTGAGGCAGAGGGACCCAGGCCAGGGATGAGACGCTGCCGGGCGGGAGTGCTTCGGCTCACGTCATATAAAGAGGGGCCTGGGGCCGAAATACACGGCACCTCTTCAGGGTATGAACCCGCCGTGGCCCTGAGTTTTCAATCCGCTGCCTTTTGGATCAATGCCGCGATCCTGTCCGCCAGTTCGTCTTCGCTCAGTTCGCTCGCGGCCAGCGCCAGCCAGGTGGTCACTGCCGTGGCGTCGTCCATGGCGAGTTCATAGCCGTTGAGGGCCAGGAACAGCTCGCACACCACGAAGGAGGTGCGCTTGTTGCCATCCACGAAGGGGTGGTTCTTGGCGATGCCATAGGCATAGGCGGCGGCCAGGGCCGCCATGTCGGAGGTGGACACCGGCGCTCCGACGGCCTCGTCCGGCTGCATGTAGTGGTAACGGTTCTTCGGGCGATCGAGAGCTGTCTCCAGCAACCCTTCGTCCCGTACGCCCCGGCCGCCGCCATGCTCTGCAAGCTGGGCGTCATGAACAGCCAAAACGACGGCTTTGCTCACCCAGCGCGGCTCGCCCCGATGGTGCCCGCTCATTTCGCAAGTTCACGCAGCACGTTGCGGCGCTTCTTCATGATCTTGCGGGCTTCCTCCATCTGCGCCTCGAACTCGGGCTCGTAGGGCGACAGGTGGTAGCCGTCCGGGGTCTCGGTCAGATAGAGGGTGTCGCCCTGGCCCACCTTGAGGCGCGCCAGCACCTCCTTGGGCAGCACCGCGCCCACCGAGTTGCCGATCTTTCCAAGCTTCAGCGCAACCATGACTATGCTCCCTTCTGTATGAACGAATGTATGAACCATATAGCGGCGTCAAGGCCAGTCCGCTCGGCTGCGCCAAGCAGGGAGCGGACGGACTTCGTGCGGCTCACCCCTCGGTGAACGGCTCCCAATCCTCGATCAGGCGATGAACCGGCGTGAAGTCGGTGTAGCGCTCGTGCAGGCGGGCGGCGAGGTCCGGGTCCCCGGTCTCGCCGATGGCCGCGATCACGGCCTCCAGCGTCAGGGCCATGAAGGGCACGCCATCGGTCCGGTCGGCCAGCATGGTGCGGTAGAGGTCCACGGCATTCCAGACGTCGCGATTGCCGGCCGGGGCGATGACCACGAAGATGGCGCGGGCGCCCGGCCCCAGCCGTTCGCGGATGAGGGCGGCGAGGAGGTGTTCAGCAGTCAGCTGAACCAGCGGATCAGCCAGGAGGTCTGGCGCTTCAGGATCGAGGTGAAGGGCGCAGGTGCGGGTCAGCTCCCGGTAGCGCGCCGTGCTGCTTCGGCCCGGCTGGCGCCTGGCCTCGGAATATTTCATCTCGATGGCAATGAAGGCCGGGCTGCCGTCCGGGGCAAGGCCGCTCACGAAGAGGTCGAAGGCGGTGTAGTCACCGAGATAGGTGGGATCGCCCCGGCCGGGCGAGTGCTCGAAGGCGAGCTTCCTGACTTCGCCGAAGAAACCGGGGAAGAGGTGGTTGAAGAGCGCGAGGCCGTGGTCGGGCGCAGTCTGGCAGCGGGCAAACAGGTTGAAGGTGAGCGGCTGGCTCGACAGGAGGTTCTCCCAGAGCCTCTGCTCTTCGATGAAGGCGCCAATCTCCCGATAGGCCGTCGCGCGGCGGGTCAGGCGGGCGATGTCGGGGGTCAGGAGGTTGCGGCCCCGGCGGGCGTCGTCTGGATCGAGGCGGCTGCCGAGGATGCGCTGGCGTCCGTCCCGGCTCCGATGCCAGCCCGGTGCCAGGCCTCGGCTCTCCCGCCAGATGGATTGAAGCAGGCGGGCACAGCTCGCAAAGCGGGTGTCACCCAGCTCATTCACATGGTAGTGCTGGAGAATCTCACGAGGCACAATAGGGAGAAGTGAGTTCTCATAACCATATGTATTATCTGACATTTCGTCACCTGATTGCTGATCAGTGACGATATTTCCTGTCACCCTGCGACAACATTACGCAGCTTCGCGACCGTCTGATTCGGCTTCCAAAACTCTATATTTATTGTCCGGCAAATTCCGGGCGCCTTCGCCAACCTCCTGTGAGGCGCTTTCATGTCCTTCGATTCGTTCTCCTCTGCAGTAATTCTCCCGCAACTTTCCACCCAGTCCAGTGGGCAGTTCATGGGGCCATTTGCACCTGCCCTTCGTGTGACCGGGGCGAGGGGCGACATGGCGTGGTGCGGGAGGCTGAGGCGGCCCACGCGCTACATCAGCCGAGATGAACTGTGTCGCCTTTACGAAGGCATCCTGTTTGCGAACTATCAGGGCGCTGTGTTGAACGCCGAGGTTACCTTCTCTTGGCGCCTTGCCGGTTACGAGGGCACCATCCAGATGAATGGAGCCCTCAATCGGGTCTTGGACCGATTCCGAAAATTCGCGGCTCATCGAGAAATGAAAGCATATTATTACGCGGTCAATGAACACGGTAAGCATAATGGATATCATACGCACATGTCATTTCATATCCCGGACAAATACCGGGACGATTTTCGCCGGTGGCTGAGTGACATCAATAGTGATACGGCTAATGCAAGGCGCACGAAGGGGTTCATTTTCCTGCGAACCCATAAACAGGATGCTGTGCATAGCCAGTGGCGCTGGTTCCAGTATTGCATGAAAGGCCTTGACCCAAGGTTGCTGAAAGGCGAGGCAAATGGAGAGGGTTATGAGAAGCTTGACACCAACAAGCTTGCGGCCGTGTGGCGCAGCGAAACCGGCAGCATTGACATAAAGCGATTGCGAATTGCTCGTGCGATGGGGAAAAAGGCCCAAGCTGACGCCGGATATAAGCCGCCATTTACGATGCTCAACGTAAGGCCTGAGTATCGATATCAGGATAGCGAGTGCAGGCGCGGACTGATTGACCATAATGAAGTTTTGAGAGAAACACTCAAGGCATTGGACTCGATGGATCTTGTTTAGCTCAGGGCAGGATATCCGGTCGGCTCGATCCCAGTTCCGTGAAGTACCCACGCTGGAGAGCTGTGGATGTGACAGCCGAGTTGACTGAATCGACCCGCAGCGGACGCACTCCACTGCGGGTTCTTTGCTGTGTCAGATGAATTCATACATATGCGCCCTCCCCGGCGGGCTCTTAACTGGCACGGCTGCACGGTGCGTCCGCGATTGCCGCGTGTCGGTGACGGCATGAAGGCCCAGGGACGGCAGGTGCGGCGGCCTCGATGAAGCGGTTCCTCGGCGAACTGTCGTGTCGTGCATGTCTGGCGGGCGCTGGTGGTGTAAACGGCTCCGTTTTTTGGATCTTCATGAATAGGGAGCCTCCGTTTCGTCTTTACAGAAATCGAGCGCCAAAAGAGACGGAATAACAATGCGTTATGAATGGTCCACGTGGCTAAGCGCGATTGGGGGCGTGTCGGCCTCGGTCTTGGTGCTCCAAGCGCGCCAGCAAGGCGGCGAGGCCACGGTCTGGTTCAGCGGCGGGGTGGCCGTCGCGGACGATGGTGCCCCGGCCGGGATAGAAATTCCATTCGTCGATTTTGAGCTGATAGGCGGTCTTGCGCTCGAAACAGATGTCGAGGGCGTTTAGGCGATGGATGGCATGAACCATCCGGGGCGGGTCATCGGGCAGCGGAGCGTCGCTGGGGAAAATGCTTCTGCTCATCTTGGTTTTCTCCTCCTGCTGCCGAGGTGGTGGCAGAGCGCACCGGGGCATGGGTGATCTGGGGCAGATGGTCAGGGGAGAGGGAGAGGACGGCAGGGCGATCGTCATCGCAGGGGGGTATTGCGAATATGGTGCGCGACGCCGCGCGTGAGTAGTGCTGACCTGCGTCTCGTTTGCCGGGGGCGCCCTCGCGCCGTGCTGCTGGGCAAAACAAAAGCCTCCGCGCCGGGTTGAACGGCAGCGGAGGCTGTCAGAGTCCGATTTGTCGAAGGTCTCAGGTGTTCGTGGGTGGCCCGAAAGGTCCCCATGGTCCGGGATTGAATGTGGGCTCAGGTGGGAGTTCGTCCCGGCTGCGGCCCAGCAGCGCCAGCAAGGCGTCGATGCCCCGTTCGGGCAGCAGGCCATAGCCGTGCCGAACGATCCGGCCACCGGTGAGGTAGAACGTCAGATCCTTTATTTTGAACACCTCCATGTCGTCATCCATTGTGAAGGGGATGTTGAAGATCTCCAACATCTCGATGAAATCTCCCGTGGGGTCGTGTCCGCCGATCCAATCAGCGGGGAGGGCTTGGTTCTGCATGGTGATGTCTTTCCGTGTGTGGGAGGCTGGGGCGTCAATTGTCTGGCCGTGTCGTGCTGGCGGCATGGAAGGCGCACTCACCCGGCGCCGCTGGGCAAAGCATCCAGCCAATTGCGCGCCTCATCCATGGTGATGAGGGTGCGCCGGCCCACCTTCTTGATGCGGAGCTTGCCGCACTCGATTTCCTTGTAGGCCAAGGTGCGGCCGATGCCGGCCCACTTGCAGAACTCAAGAATGGAAAGGGCGCCATGCCCGTCTGCCTGTGCCATCGTGATCTCCGTTGATGTGGCACTGGCCCATATAGAAGCGGCTTTTCCGCCGACTCATCGCAGGCGGACAAAAATTGGCGCGCCCGGTTCTGACGAAGCAGGCGATTACGCTCCCGCTGGGCTGCACCTGCTTGGGCGTGCAGCAGGAGCGGAGGCGGGCGTGGCGCGAATTCTGCGATCAGCGATAGTTGTTGGTATTTTAGTAGTGCTCTTTGCGGGCGAGGCCACCGCGCAGCAAGGCGTGACCTACGGCCGCTGGGCCGACAATCCGGCAGGGTGCGGCGACGCCCAGCATAGCGGCGTCGTGAACTTCGAAGGGTTCGTCTTCAACAAGCTCGCCTGCCGCACGAAGACGACACGGACCTTCTATGGCGGCGAGGAGCGGGTGATGACCTGCGACATTGGCGAGACCAAAGGCAGCGAGGGGCTTCTCACGTTCGTCCGCACGTCCGACGCCACCCTGGAACTGGAAATGCACATCTTTGCCCCGGCGGCGCCGATCAACGGCCGGATCGCGCTTTTCGCGTGTCCGGCCCGCTGAGGCGGTGGGCGGGCATCATTTTCGCGGGAGCAACCCTGCCTTTTCGCTCTACCTGCGAAACCCGGAAGCACCGACCGAAAATGACGTGGCACGGGGATATCATCCCCGCATCCGCTTCCCGTCCGACGAGGAACATTCATGAGCATGATCGCTGTTGTCTTGATGCTTGCTGGTGCTCTTGTCCTCGGCTTGTTCCTGGCAGGTGCAGCCATGGGAGAGGCGCTGATGGCCGGAGATCGTCACCGTTGAAGGGGCCAGGCTCTCTCAACAGGTGAGAGCCAAAAATGACTCGGATTATTTCGCAGCATTCACTGTCGAATTGCATGCACGAGCGCTGTTCTCAAATACCACTGCGACTGCGCCAACAGGGGCGCCGGGCGCCTTGCTCGCGGCCAGCTGCCCAATCACACTTTTTGCGTGCGCAGGCGCCGGAAATCATCCTGCTACGCCCAAGATTGACGTAGGTGTGTGGTAACCGTTCCGACCCACGCGATAACAGGGGGGCGGAACATGCGCGCGACAGGACGATGGCGGGGTGGGCGGACGGACGCGGTGGCGGTTGCCGCTGCCCAGCTCTGAGGCCCGCTCATGCGTGTACGCATTCATCGCGGGACGAAGGAGATCGGCGGGACGGCGGTGGAGCTGGAGGCCGAGGGGCAGCGCCTGCTGCTCGATTGCGGCCTTCCGCTCGATGCCGAACCCGATGTTCCTGTCGTGCTGCCGGAGGTGGCGGGTCTCGCCGCGCCTGATCCCTCCCTGCTTGGGGTCGTGCTCTCCCACGGCCACCGCGACCATTGGGGGCTACTCGGCCACGCGACCGGGGCCCCTCCGGTCTATATGGGGGCGGGAACCGAGCGCATCCTCGCCGCTTCGTCCTTCTTCATCAAGGACGTGCCGGCGCTGCAGGCGGCGGCCCATCTTGAGGATGGCCGGCCGCTCGCGCTCGGTCCCTTCACCGTCACGCCCCATCTGGTGGACCATTCCGCCTTCGACGCTTATGCACTCACGGTGGAAGCCGGCGGGCGGCGGCTGTTCTATTCCGGGGACATCCGCAGCCACGGCCGCAAGGGCGCCCTGTTCGACCGGCTGGTGAATTGCCCGCCCAAGGACATCCACGTAATGCTCATGGAGGGCTCCAGCCTCGGCCGGCTCGATGAAGGGGCGCGCTTTCCCACCGAGGCCGAGATCGAGACGGAGCTGACCCAGGTCATCGGCCGTACGCCCGGCATGGTGCTGGCGGCGGCCTCGGCGCAGAACATCGACCGGGTGGTGACGATCTTCCGCGCCGCCAAGCGCAACGGGCGCACCCTGATGGTGGACCTCTATGCGGCTGAGATGCTGCACGCCACCGGGAAGGACACCATCCCGCAAACCTCCTGGCCTGAGGTGGCGCTGTTCACGCCCTGGCACCAGCGGGTGAAGGTGAAGAAGGCCGAGCGCTTTGACCTGATCGAGCGCCATAAGGCCGACCGGGTGTTCCCGGAGGACCTCGCCGCGCACCCGGAGCGCTATGTCGTGCTGTTTCGGGGAAGCCTGCTCGATGACCTCGTGAAGGCTCAGTGCCTGGTGAGCGCCCACGCCGTCTGGTCGCAATGGGCGGGCTATCTGAAGGATGAGAAGACGGCCGCGCTCCTTGCGGCACTGAAGGCGCAGGGCATCGGCTTCGAGGTCATCCACACCTCGGGCCATGCGGCCATCCCCGATCTGAAACGGCTTGCCGGCGCCATCGCGCCGCAGACCCTGGTGCCGATCCACACCTTCGAGGCGGACCGGTTCCCGTCCTTGTTCGACAATGTCGTCGTGCGGCGCGATGGCGAATGGTGGGAGGTGTGAATGGCTGAGTTTTGGCACGGGATCACAGATCAGGGCATGGAAGCCCTCGCGGAACTGGCGGCCCAGCCCGGCTGGTGGCAGGATGTGCTCCGCGACCCGAGCCTTGTCATCGGCGTCCGGAACCAATATCTGAATGTTTACTGGAATGGACAGTCTATATTTAAAGTAAAAATTGGAAAAAATGGACGTATTTCCGTAAGTACGCATCCTAAATACATACTCAATCCGGATTTGAAGGCGCAGATCAGCCTTGACGGGGCCACAGGTGCGTTCCAGTTCGATCCGGATGTCCTCCTTACTCGGAAATATGTTCCCGGCGTATCGCTGGAGAAATTGAAGAGAGCAGCCAAGCGCTATGCGGGCAAGGAGAAACAGGGCGTGCAGCAGATTGCTGAAGCCAATCCGAACCTGATCGATGTTGAGATCGCTTTCCGGGAGAAGATTGATAGCAGTCGGGTGCCGCGCATTGATTTTGCGACGTTTGAGGATGGCGGCTCCGGCATCGAGTTGGCATTCTGGGAGGCCAAGCGCTTTGGCAATTCCGATTTGTCGGATGATGAAAGCAGCGGCGTGATCGCGCAAATCCGCGGATACGAGACATTTTTGAATGATCAGCGCGGCGTTGTCGTCAAAAGCTATCAGGTCGTTGCCAATAACCTCGCCCGCATCTCGACGATGAGCGGGGGCACGCGGCGGCTC
The DNA here is from genome assembly GCF_021401125.1 of Xanthobacter sp. NM-59. GTDB lineage: Bacteria > Pseudomonadota > Alphaproteobacteria > Rhizobiales > Xanthobacteraceae > Xanthobacter. The sequence goes on along the minus strand of NZ_JACBFQ010000001.1, from coordinate 1,095,777 downwards.
TCGCCTCTTATCCAACGTGTGGCTGATGGAGAGGCGCTGCACCTCACTCGGCCCGTGGATGTGCACCTTGTGGTCTTTGGCTATACCGCGAAACAAAAGAAAGAGATGCTGGACCCCTTGCTGGAACGTATAGGCCGGCACCTTGGGTCAAATCGCTGCCTCGCGCGGGGGGATGCCGCTGGTCTGCAGTTGAAGCTGTAGCTCAGCCCTGGCCTTCCTGTGTCGCCGCGAGCGCGCGCATGAGCTGCTCGGCATCCGCCCCGGCCCGGTGCCGGGGCGGCGCGGCTTCCAGCGCGGCCATGGCGCTCTCACGGTGCGCGTCGGGCAGGCTGAGCAGAAGGGCCGACCAATTGCCGAGGGCAAAGCTCGGCTTCAGGCTGCTGACGCTGAACAGGGTGCGCAACCAATAGGCATCATAGGGGCCGCCGTCGCACCAGACGAGGCCACTACCCAGCTTTTCATTGAGCAGAGCCGCGACATCCTGCGGGGCCATGCCGGCCGAAAGCTCGCTCATGGCGATACCGTGCACCCGTCGTGACGCCAAGCTCCAATGGCCGAAGCTGCGCCAATCGTCGGTGGGCCGGATCAGGGTGGACCAGACCGTGATGGGAGCGTCCTTCCGAGGCCACACCGCGAGGCCCACCTCGATGGGATAGCTACCCTCCTCCAGGGAACTCGCCTCGAAGTCGATGATGCGCACGGGCCAGGAAAGGGTCATGTCGTTCGCCATCCTCGTCGATCTCGTGGTTTTTTGACGGCATGTCTGCGGGCCTGAGCTGGAGCTCGTGGAGCATGCGCACGGACCTCTCTTTACAGAAGTCCCTGAGAACGCTTGTCTCTTTCCAATGTGTTACGGAGGCCAAAATCGGCCGGAAGCTCAAGATGAACTGGAGCGGGCGGGCCGCTCCGATGCCTTGAACCTCGCGTCACCAGAATGGGCACCGAAGCCGAAGTGGGTCCGCTCGCGTGGGGAGCAGTCAGACGGTTGGGTCTTCCCTGGCTGGGTCCAAAGTTAGTGGAATCTGCAACTTAGCGACGTAGTGCGGGTCTCGCTGAAAACGCGTCGCTCCAGCCGGAAGCGAGAATTTCCGCAGAATCTGGCTCTGGTAATATGGCGTCACAAGCTGTGGGTCGGCGAAGACTGTGAAGAGGCCGGATGGCTGGTTATAGTTCACTCGCCCCCGAGGCCAGTCGGTCCAGCCACCTTCCAGTTTATACATTGCCTTACGGCTATCCCACTCCTTGTGGTGGGCAAATTTTTCCACCCAATTCTCACCGGCCTGCTCAGCTTCGGGCCAAGGCGTCGATTGAGACAGGAATTCAAATTTTCCGACGACCTTGGTGACCCAAAAGATGGCTACTTGCGGTACGCCCGCTTTGCGAAGGGCGGCCCGGCGGAGCGCCTTTTCCTGGAACTTGGCAATGAAGTCATGCGCGGCCTTTTCTTCGTCGGGCGTCATCGGGCGTCGCGTGAAGGTCATTTGACGGCCTTTCTCTGAAAGAGCGTTAGCAGGTGGGCGATGCGCCGGAGCTGGCGGGCTGGCCCGAGACCTTGAATTTCGCGCCGCTGTAATGGGCATCGAAGGCGAAACGGGTCCGCTTGGGTGGCAGGCGGAAAGCTTGGAGGATCGCTGCGCGGAAGCCGTCGCCGGCCAGCTGTCGGTCGATATAGGCGGTGAAGACTTCATCGCGCACATGATAGACGACGCGCCCGCGCGGCCAGTCTTCATATTCGCCCATGAGCTTCAGCTTCTTCCGCAGCCTCGGCCAGAAATCGTAATGGGCCATCGCCTCGGTTTTGAAGTCGCCATAGTCCTCCGCCTCCGGCCACGGTGTGCGGCAGGTGAAAAGCTCGGGGCGGCCCGCCTGCATCACGAACCAGAAGATGCCAACGCAGGGAACCGCATCGGCGGAGTGGGAAGGGGCAGAGCCGATGCCAGTCTGTTGCTTCGAGGTCATCATGAAGGGCTCCCGCGCGGTCGCGAGTAAGGGTGGAATGCGGCGCACAGGGCACCGTGAGGCGCGGGGCTATTTCTTGATGTCGACGCGGGTGGCCACAGCAGAGGGGGCAGCATGACGGGGAACCCGCGACGCTTCACTTCGCCGCCGTCCCGGGGCTGCCCGCCGGGCAGAAATGATAGGTCGTGGGATCACCGGCCCCGGATGCTGCCGTGTCGTTATCCCGCGTCCTCACGATCAACATATCGGGAGGCTGCGGCGTGAGCTCATAGATGCGCGGTGAGAACTCGCCTTCGCTCTCGCACTCCATCTTCAGGATATAGGAGGCGGAAAGGGGCTGCACCGACCGGATCCTGCAGTGATTTTCGTATTGGTGCAGTTCCGTCTTGTCGATGTAGAGGTGATCCATCCCGTCGGGATCGCCGCAGCCCCCATATTCACCAAAGGAATAAAGACCGGGCCGGATCTGCGCCAACGGCCCCTTCTGCGCAAAAGCCGGGCTGATGAAGCCGATGGCCAGCACAGCCAGGGCCGGAAGAGCGAAGGCCATGGGTCGTGCGATCGTCGGATGCGCTGCCATTCTGGGACCTCTGTGATGTTGCGGAACGTGTCGGTGCCCCTGCAAAGAGCAAAAGGGCATCTCTGCATTTACGATGCTTGCTCAGCGTGAGGAGCAACGGCTTCAGCAGAAGACTTTCTGTCTTCGTCACTGCCCGACGCGGTGACGACGCGAGCGGGATGCTCCTCACACAACGCAGAAGATGAAGTTCCGGGGGGCGGTCGCCGGTCGCGGCGATGCCATGCACTACCGGGACTTCACGGTGGCGCAAAACCCCTTATTGAAGGCAGAGTAAGTGGGGATTTTCTTGGTCTCGCAAACTTTAAGGCAGAGTCCATCAAAATCCTGGCGATTGCGAACCGTGAAGATGTTATCCAGCGCGCTCAATCCCCGCTGCGTCGACATGGACATATCGCTGGTGTCGGTGCAGTCGGTGAGGTTCTTGCACGCGTCCAGAGCCTGCCGATGCAGCCACCTGCACTCTTTGTCGGTCCATCTTTCCACGTCCGGGACGACGATCTGCGCCGACACGCTTGCTGGGAGCAACGAGGAGAACAGTGCAAGCGCGATCAGGGAAAGACGCTTTGGAAAACCCGACATTGTGACCTCGTCCTGTTCGATGCCGTTACGCCCTCAGGGCGCACCCTGCATTCACGTTGCTCGCTCAGTTTGTGACAGCAAGCTGCGCAGACGTTCCGGCCGCACCGCCTCCACATGGTCACGCCAGGGGGCCAGGAAATGCGCCAGCTCCATGAGACCGCCGGCCTCTAAGGTTACCTGAAGGCGCCCGTCTTCCAGCTCCTGCATCTCCTGCGTCGGGTGGAAGGCGGTGTTGCGGGCCTCGGCGGCAGCGGCGGGAGCGAACAGCAGCTCGATGCGCTCCGGCTCTTCCTGGAAGAAGCCGAAGGAGCGATCGGCATAGGCCCGAAGGTCGAAGCCTTCCGGCCGGCGGCCGGGCTCGGCCAGCTCGGTGACATGGTCGATGCGGTCGAGGCGCAGCAGATGGGGCTTCGGCCGGTCAAGAAAACCCGAGACGATATAGTGGCGCGTGCCCAGGATGAGACCGAACGGCACGAGGCGATAGAGGTGAGGCTCTTCCTCCCCGATCTTGCGGTAGCGGACCTCCACCGCGCGCTCGGCCAGAAGGGCGTGGCGGAGGGTCTTCAGCACCTCGGGCCGGCAGAGCTGCGCGGGGCCGGGCACATGGGCCCACACCTCCGTGCTCAGATGGGCCTCGATATCCGGGTCAAGGCGCAACGCCTCCTTTGGCAGCAGGGCCGCGCCGATCTTCCGCCGGAGGCTGTCGAGCAGGTCGGCCCGCGCGGGGTCACGGGCCCGCATGGCCTCTGCAAGGTTGCTGAGTTCCGCCAGTTCCTCCGCCGTGGGCATGGTGAGGAAGCTGAAGCCCTTGGGCAAAGGCAGGCGGTAGCGCACCTTCGGTCCATTCGACTCGTAGTCTGGCAGGCGCTCCAGTTCGCCGAAGGCTTCCTCCACCAGATCGCGCATGCGCTCGGCGGTGCGGCGGGACAGCTCATATTCCTGCTGGATGTCGTCGATGGTCCGGCCGCTGGTGTTCGCGGCAAGGTACAGCGCCAGGTCCAGGGCGACTTTCACCTTGCTGAAGCGGCTGTCCTCAGTGGGCTTCCTGTCCTTGCTTACCATGGAATGAATCCGCCCTTCCCGTTCCGCCTTCCACCCGCCCGTGCCGGACGTCGCAGCGCCGCAACTTGAGAGCGAGTGAGTGGAGGCACAATGCGGCATTTTATCTGAAATCTCGATTATCCGAAAAGTCGATTAACTCACCGATCCCCTCAAAATCCCATTGGGGATCGGAAGCTCGATGTGCCGCGTGACCTGCGCCAGCCCCGCTATGCCTGCCTGCGCCAATTGGTGATCGAGGCCCGCAAGACGGCCGGCCTCACCCAGGCGGCCGTGGCCGAGCGGCTGGGTCGTCCGCAATCCTATGTGGCCGACATCGAACGCAACGAGCGCCGCATCGACGTGATCGAGTTTCTCGCTTTGGCCGAAGCCATCGGCGTCGACCCCTTGGGCCTGCTCCGGCAGGTGCGCGACGTGCCGGCCGAGTGAGATGGCGTGGCGGCCGGGGCCGAGAAGGCGCGCTTATGGTGTCATCTGAAGGCGCATCCAAAAACGCGTGGGGCCCCCTTTGTCCACATAGATGCGTCCCGTGCGGCATTGGCCGCCGTGGTCCGTGAAGCTCACCTCATATCCGGTGAGGCCATCGCCATCCGTCTGCGGATCATAGTGATCGACGATCAGGCATTTGCCGGCAGGAAGGCTCGGAAAGTGCCGGGTCGAAACCGAAGTGGTGAGTGGCCCGCCGGTCTCGGGATCGGAAAGCTGCGCCGTGATGCCGGCTGAGGCGACCTCGATCCCGGTCAACGGCTCCGCCCCAGGATTGGCGAGGCAGACGGACATGCGCCGGTCATCCCCGTGCCGCCGCAGCCAAAGGGCCACCTGCTCGCCTCGGCCTGTCGGGCAGGGAATAAAGCTGCCGAGCGGCTCGGGGCTGCGCGGGAGGAACTCCACCGGCACACTGGAAATGGCGGGCACGAACGGGTTCCCTCGGCCGATGGCCTCGACGCTGGCAATGAGCAGGGTCGCGCCGGCTGCGTTGCAGGCCCGTTGCGCCGCCGCCAGGGCCGGACGCACCAGCCCGCCGTCATCCGTTTCGCAGAACTCACCGACGACAGTGACATCGCGCTGTGCGAGGTCGGCCGCGACGGCGGCTTTCTGCTCATCCAGCGCCGCCGCTGAGGCCACGGGCTCGCCGGGGCGTGTGCGGTAATAGACCACGATTTTCTTGGCGGACATGCGGGACATCCTGGAATCGGCGGAACGGTTGCTGCGATGGACGGGAGTACCTTCTGCCGTCCTGCTATGAAGCCAGCCCCCGTGCCTTCAGGTTGGACCGCAGCCCCTCGACCCCGCCGAGGTCCCGCACCACGATGCGCACGTCGAGGGGCCACGCCCGCGCCAGCTCCAGGGCGCGCAAGATGGCGTCGTTGATCCAGCGGTCGTCATTGCCGAAGGCCCCGCCGCCGAGCCGGGTCAGGTACACGCGTTGCGAACCGCCGCGCGCGAGGTTCTCCAGGGCGCAGAGCAAGGTCGCCTCATAGGCGGCCTCCAGCACCAGGCTCGCGAAAGTGGCCCACAGCGCCTTGGGCACGCTGCGTTGGTAGCTCACCGGCAGCGCCGAGCAGAAAGCCTGCGTCACGTTCTGGCCCGGCGTCTCGGGCTCATCCGTCACCTCCACATCGGCATGGACCCCGATCCGCAGCAGGCCACGTAGGGTGCCCAACCCTTCGGCGTCGAGACCCGCCACGGCCGCGTCGATGGCGGCAAGGCCGTCCTTCGTGCACAGGGCGTAGCCGTTGCGCATCTCCCACAGATCGCTCACGGGGCGGCCGGTCAGCGCGCCGAGCCGGGCGCCGAGGTCCGCCAAGCCGTCGAGCTGCCGGTCGCGGGTCTGGCCGATGCCGCCACCCACGGGGGCGAAATAGTTGCGGAAGATGGTAGCTGCGCCGGCTGCTATGGCGCAGGCTGGGCCCTGGGTGGGGTCACTCTCGTACTTGGCAACGCCACGCTCCGGGGTCACGTCGTAGCCCACCATCTCCAAGAGGTTGAACTGGGACGCCACCTGGAACAGCGCCCCGGCGTTCTCCTGCCGCCGATGCAACCGCCGGGCATCCGCGTGGATGAAGTCGACCTTCAGGCCGCCCGTGTCGCCCGGCACCCCAGCGCGGCGCCGCAGCTCGTCCAGCGACACCAGCTCCAAAGTGCCGATGCCGAAGGACCGGCCATTGGCACCCGAGTGCAGGCGTCCGTCCCGGACCTCCAGCCGGTCCTTTGTCTCGTGATAGCCGGCCTCTTCAAAGCCCGTCAGTCTGCCAAACCAGCTCATGCGTCCCCGCGATGTGGTGTGCGCCAGGGTGCGACCAACCCAATGGCAATCCGCATTTCTCTCGTGGGTTGAACTTATACACCGGCGCTACGTCAATTCCGGGCATAGGTCGAATGGTGCATGAGACGGCCTCCGGGACATGGGTAGCTTGTAGCCCATGGGCTACATTTTCGGCATGATCGAAATCCGACAGACCGCGACTTACGCGAGATGGTTCGTCGGGCTTCGGGACATGAGAGCGGACGAAGATCCTCGCGCGCATCGAGCACCTCACCATCGGCGATGCAGGCAACGCGGCGCCGGTGGGCGAAGGCGTCAGCGAGATGCGCATCCATTATGGGCCGGGCTATCGGGTCTATTTCGTCCAGCGGGACAAGGTGCTGGTGATCCTGCTGTATCGCGGGAACAAAGGCATCCAATCCCAAGATATAGACGCAGCGAAGGTGCTGGCGCGCGAGACGAAGGATTGAAGCGATGGCCATCAAAACCACTTACTGGGACGTGGCCAAACACCTCGACAGCGACGAGAGTATTGTCGTGTTTCTGGAGGTTGTGCTCGAAGAAGACGATTCCGTGTTGCTCACCGCCGCGCTGGGCGACATCGCCCGCGCCAAGGGCATGACCGAGCTGGCCCGGAGGCGGGCCTCTCGCTGGAGAGCCTCTACCGGGCGCTGAGCGCGGAGGGGAACCCCGAGTTGGCCACCATTATGAAGGTGATCGGCGCCCTGGGCCTTCACCTGACCGTGGCACCGAACCAGGCAGCCTGAAGAGGAGTGCTCGCCTGACTTGCGGAGGCACACTGCGTCCGACATCCTGGCCGAGTACCAGATGCCAAGACATGGTGCATCATCGCGCTCCGAGTGGAAGAAGCGGCACCTCTGTCGGTGACGACGCCGCGTAAGTCTGCGTGTCATCCCTTCTTTGGCGCCAATTCCCTCACATTGCTCTCCGGTACGATCCCAAGCTTCGGAAAGGCCGCCCGGATGGTGTCGGCAACGTAGGACGGCGCGAGATGGGCATAGTGCTTCTCGGTGATGCGCGTATCAGCAGCGCGCCGCGTACCAATGAACGAAGCGCCTCTGGGCACGCGTTCAGCAGTCGTGCGCATTCGGCGCCACTGAGGTAGCGGATCGCCTTCCACCTGACCGGCGGCGAGGCCGGCGATAGCCCGCTCTTCAAGCTGCTGCTGGATCTTGGACCCGATGTCAGGCCGCGTGCCGTCCTCGCCGGCAAGGGCTAGAACGCCAAGGCCAACCGGGCGCGGGCCCGAGCGCGCGGCATCGCGCCCGCCATCCCGTTCAAATCCAACACGAAGGACCGCCCAGCTTTCTCGCCCGAAGGCGCTCTATAAGAGCCGAGCCCGCATCACGCAGTGCTTCGGCAGGCTCAAGCGCTTCAAGCGCGTCGCCCTGCGCTGCGGGAAGACGGAGCGCGGCTTCCCCGCAATCCTCGCCCTCGCTTTCAGCTTCATCCTTATCAAATCCGCCCACACCGCCTAACTTCAGGTGGAGGATAGTTTAATTGCCCGTATGGAGTGCGTCGTTGTACGAGAGTGCTTTCGGCCCGAAAGAACACCGATGATCCACCAAGACTTCGACTATGCGCAGTTCAAAGGCGCTGTGCTGCTGGTTGGCAGCGGCATGTCGGCCGACAAGGAAAGCAATTTGCCTAATGGCAAATTGGTAAGCGACGGGCTTATCCAGCGCTTGGTACGTCCGCCTATGGCCACGGCAGACCAAAGCCTCGGCCTTACGACCGGCGCCAGAGCGACCATCGAGAGGATCGCTCTTGATGCTCCTTTTGAGGTCGTTCTGCAGCACTATCCAGACATACTATTTTGTCAGGATGCCCTTCGGCAAACCTACTCACAAGGCCGGTGGAACCGCTATCATCTTGCGGTGAAAGAGGCAGTTGACGCTGGACACTTCGCTCACATCATCACGACGAATTACGACACGCTCTTCGAACACGCTGGTATCGCCGCAACTCCGGTCATCGATAAACCTCAGCGTGACACAATAGACCTTGCCCGCGAGAGAGCCTTATTCAAGATCCACGGCTGTGTCAGCCAGCCATCATCGCTCGTCTTCCGCCTCTCCCAGGAGGGTATGCTCCCCAAGTGGAAACAAAATTTCCTGATGGAGCTCATCCGTGGCCGCGACCTTGTAGTGGTGGGCTACTCGGGCCGTGATTTCGATATCTGTCCGGTCCTCTTCAGGTCTCCCTATACACGCATGGTGTGGCTGTTCGGTCGAGCCGACCCGCTCCAAGAGCTGAGCTATGCCAGCCATAATCTACGCTACGTCCATCAGCATCCTCAGGACTTTCCAAACGTCTTTGCAAGCGGCGGCGGGTTCGACAGGATGTTTTCGGCGCTCCTTGTTGGCAAATCGAGATTCGAGGCCGATTGGTCAGAACCGAAGCTCGTAGCGTCGCTTTTCGCCGCTGAGGCCGCCAAGCAGGATGCCTTCAACCTCTGGCGAGCCGAGTTCCTGCATTCCATCGCATGTCCCGTAGGGACCGCTGCTGCACTCGCGCAGTTAACCCCGGTAGCGTCACAGAGCCTGCAGGCGCTTGATCTACGCGCTAGCATGCTCGAGCGTGTCGGTTCGTATCGCAAGTCGATTGACGTCGTTCGGACGATCAGCGCCCGCCGGGACCGGACGGAGAACCCAGACGATTGGCTTCGAGATCATTTTGTCGAAGCAGGCAGACACTATACGTCCGGCAATATCGTCGGGCTGTTACGGGTCAGACGACGGCATGCCCGTGCAGCGGATACACTGGTAGAGGATCGCATAGCATTCGATACCCACGTGCACGACGCTCAATGTGCATATCTAGACATGCTCGTAGCGAAGGCCCTTCGACAGCTTCCGGTGATCGGTAAAGTCGTGAGGAGAATCATCGGGGAAAACCTCGATCCCGACAGGATGAGCGTCGCAGCAAAAGTCCGTTACAGCCGGGGAGAATGGCAGGATCTCCATCTCATACGGACGGCCGCTGACGATCTCAAAGTGCAACTTCAGATAGGAAGTGCGACTGACAATGCTGCCGATATCGATCGCCTGCTACCATTGCTCGACAGTTTTTCCCAGCTGAACAATATTGTTGGGCGGGTCGCTGCCTACAGAAGAGTTTATGACAAGGATCAACTAACCTGCCAAGAGCTGTTGGAGGCGTTGGCCGCATTCGGCCATTATGGCGAGTTCTGGAAGGCCTTTCGATCGTTCGGAACTCTATTGAGCGATCGGGTCTACTGGAGCTACCGCTCCCTGTGCATCTACTCGTATCGAGGTTGCGAATATTCCGCCCTGCTTAAGCTGCGGTCATCCATCGCCCTGCGTGCAGCGCTTGTCAGAATGGATCTGGCACGCAGGGGTAGCGTAAGCAACAGGCCTTGACATGCGCTCTGCCATCGCCAGGGCGGCCACTGCTGATAGACTTATTGATCAGCCCGCTCAGGTGTTACGCTTCGCTGTTGCCTTCCGCCGGAACGACCGGCTTCGGATCGCCTGGCTTCTGAGCCAGGAAGGTCGCCCACGCCTCCATCAACTGACGCCGTTTTTCGAGAGCATCCGCACGCCGGTAGGCGCGCTCCACGGCGTCACCCACGGTGTGGGCCAGCGCCGCCTCCGCGACCTCCCGTGGAAAGGGCGTCTCCTCGCCCGCCCAATCTCGAAAAGACGAACGGAAACCGTGCACCGTGTCCTCGATCTTGAGACGCCGCAGCAGCATGTCCAGCGCCATCACCGACAGAGCCTTGCCCGGCTTTCCTCCGGGAAAGATGAAGGCGTCGCCTTCAGGGTGCTCCTGAAGCTCCTTCGCGCGCCGCAGCACATCCAGGGCTGATTCGGAGAGGGGCACACGGTGCGCCCGCCCGGCTTTCATGCGGTGTGCCGGAACCGACCAGACCCTGGTGTCGAGATCAATCTCCGACCAGACGGCCTCTCGGATTTCCCCGGAGCGCGCGGCGGTCAGGATCAGGAACTCAAGCGCAAGGCTCGATGAACCCGAGAGGGCGTGCAATCGCGTCATGAAGGCGGGCACCGCCGAATAGGCCATAGCGGCGTGGTGACCGCGCTGGAGCTTCTGGCGTTTGGGCAGGAGGCTGTCGAGATGGCCACGCCAACGGGCGGGATTTTCGCCCGACCGATCGCCCTTGGCCTTGGCCGCATCCAGGACGCGCTCAATGCGCCCGCGCAGCCGGGAGGCCGTTTCGCTCTTCGTGGTCCAGATGGGCTTCAGCACCGAGAGCACATCCTCGGTGGTGATCTCGGCAACCGACTTGGACCGCAGCGGCGCCGCATACTCCGTCAGGGTCATACGCCACTGTTCGAGGTGCTTGGCATTTCGGAAGCCGGGCGCGATGTCGTTCACCAGGGCGTCCGCTGCCTCGCCGAAGGTGGGAATGACCCGCTCGCTCCGCTTCAGATGCAAGGGATTGATGCCCTCCGCCAGCTTCGCCCTGGCCGCATCTGCCAATTCCCGCGCCCGTGCGAGGGAGACATCGCGTGCCGAGCCGAGCCCCATTTCCAGCTGCCGGCCCTCCCATCGAAACAGGAAGATCCACCGCCGGCCGCCATTGCTGGAGATAGACAGGTAGAGATTGCCTCCATCGGCATGGCGTCCGGGTGTGGTGAGGGTCGCCACAGTGCGTGCATTCAGTCGCTTGGTCTCGCGTCCCATCCGCCACCCTACTGCCCCAGCATCTGCCCCAGCGCCGGGCCGGGATTGTAGCGGACGACGCGGAACGCCGACAAACGCCAAGCGCTATAATCCACTGACGCTCATATATTTTCTAAATGTTGGCGGGAGTGGGCGGATGTCTGCGACATGAAGTAGGTCGGACTCCGTCTCCGCCATTCTATCTGCCTTATACAATTGACCTTTAAGGACTTTCCGCTCCCTTGAAGAGTGGTGTGCCCCTGCTGTGACTGCGGATTCCAGCGGGCTTGGGCGAACGGAGGCGGGCGTCAGCCGGGGTGAATTTGTAGGGCCTCTTTCGATGCTCTCGAATTTGAGGGGCGTACGTGATGGCGACCCCATCGCCGAAGCCCGCTGGAATCCGGAGCCGCCGCGTGCCCGCGGGGGGCGTGGTTTCCGGCGTCTCTCCTGCCGAGGCTTGCCTGCGGAGCTTCTCAGGCTGCGCGACGGCGGACCGCGTCGCCCATGGGGCCTGCGGCCAGGTTGGCGGTGAGGCGGCGCAGCAGCCATGCCGTTTGCTCGAGATGGTCCATGGCCTGCCACAGCATCTGCCACTGCGCGGGCGCCACATTGGGCGCGCGGGCCATCAGCTCCTCACGCATCTTGCGCAGGACATCGGACCGCTCGGCGGTGAGGGCGCGGATCATGTCGACTGAATCCTCGTCGAAACTCTCCAGCTCCGCGATGACCGAGGTGAGCATGGCGTGGGTCGCCTCCGCGAGGTTGGCGGCGGTCGGCACCACCTCGGGGATCTTGGCGAGATCCGCCAGGGTCTTGGCCATGGAGCCAAGGGCGGCATGCAGCCCATGGACATATTGGTTGCAGTTCCAAAGGCCCATCAGCGCGTCCTGCTCGGCGGGCGCGCCGGGATTCTGCAGGGCCCGCTTCAGGAACGCGTCGATGTCCCGGGCTAGCTCGTCGCCGGCCTGCCGCAGATCCTTGGGGGAGGCGTTGGCGGCGTTGGCGGTGGTTTCATCGTCGTCCGCGGTGGCGCCGGGATTGTTCCGCACCTGGTCGAGGAAGTGGGGCAGGCGGCGCACCAGGCGGCGCTGCTCCTGCTCGGCCAGGGTCACGGCCGTCACCGACTGGCTTTCCGCATAGCCGGTGATGAACATGGGCTTGCTCAGGTTCTCCGTGGCGGTCGGCGGGCTCCAGCGCTCGATGAGGGCAAACAGCGGGCCGTTGAAGGCGGAGGCCGCCACCGCCGAGACGATCTGGAACAGCCAGTGCACCGCCGTCACCTGCAGCGCGGCATCCGCCGTCAGATCGGTGACGAAGGCGCGGATGAGGGGGATACCCGTATAGTGCTCGATGGTGAGCAGCGGCAGCAGGATGGCCGTGCCCACCAGCTTGAGCACGAGCTGGTAAAGATTGAGCTGGCGCGCCGTGCCCTTCAGGCTCGACCCCTGCGCCAGGGTCATGATGCCGGAACCAAGATTGGCGCCCACCACGATGAGGAAGGTTTGGTCGATGGCGAGCACGCCGGCCGCCGCCAGCGCCACCACGATCACCGAAACCGTCTGCCCCTGCACCACGGCCGCGAGCGCGGTGCCGGCGATGAAGCCCCAGAAATAGAACTGGTCGGCGAAGGACAGGACCGCCTTGAGCGTTTCGGAGTCGCGCAGCGAGCTGGAAGCGTCGGTGGTCAGCTGCACGCCATAAAGCAGTAGGAACAGGCCCAGCATGGCCGCGACGAAGTTGCGGTAGCGCGCATCACGGTCATAGCCCAGCAGATAGGCAAAGCCGATCACCGCGATGCCGCTCATGATGACGAGGTCGATGTCGAACGACGCCAGCAGCAGCCGCAGGGTCGAGCCCGCATAGGACCAGGTGACGATGGGCATGGCATTGCGCACCGTGGCCGCCCCGGCCGAGACCAGGCCGATGACGATGAACGTCACCGCATTGGTGCTCTGGATGGTTGCCCCCGCGAGCACGCCCACCAGCGAGGCACGGAGCGGATGGCCCGTTGCCCGCGCGACGAGGCGCTGGAAGCCCGGACCCACCACCTGCTTCATGTTGGCGGTGAGAAATTGCGTGCCGATGAAAATGAAGCCGAGACCGGCGAGCAGCCCGATAAGGACAGACATGCAAATGCTCCGCGGCGGAAACTCACAGGTGTCGCGACGCGGACCGGCCTGACCGCGCCCCAACGCGCCCCTGGGTTCGGGAACGGATGACCTGAGCAGATGCCGCTTCGAGAAAGGCTGCAGACCCTAAATCGAATGGCCCAGCTTGTGCAATGCAACAATGATCGAGGGCTGAAGCGACAGGCGGATTTCACCCGCCTGCCACGGGAGAGCTACGGCGCGATGCCGGCGCGGCTCTTCCGGTGCCGGCCTGCGAGGCGTCAGAAGCCGGTGGCGGTGCCCGAAAGGTCGTAGGCGTCGGAGCCCTCGATCTTCACCGAGGTAATCTCGCCGACGCGCAGCGGACGGCGGGCGGCCACCTTCACCGTGCCGTCGATCTCGGGCGCGTCACCCTTGGTGCGGCCGATGCCGCCGAAGGGGGTCACCTGATCGATGATGACCTGCTGGCGCGTGCCCACCTTGCGCTTCAGCCGGCGGGCGGAAACCGCCTGCTGGGCGCGCATGAAGCGATCATAGCGCTCGGCCTTCACCTCTTCCGGCACGGGGTTTTCCAGCCCATTGGCCACCGCCCCCGCCACCGGCTCGAACTTGAAGGCGCCGGCGCGGTCAATCTCGGCTTCCTGCAGGAAGTCCAGCAGCTCCTGGAACTCGTCTTCCGTCTCGCCGGGAAAGCCGACGATGAAGGTGGACCGCAAGGTGAGGTCCGGCACCTTTTCGCGCCAGGACTGGATGCGGGCCAGGGTCTTTTCCTGGGAGGCGGGGCGCTTCATGCGCCTGAGCACGGAGGGGCTCGCGTGCTGGAAGGGAATGTCCAGATAGGGCAGCACCTTGCCGGCGGCCATCAGGTCCATCACCGCGTCCACGTGGGGATAGGGATAGACATAATGCAGGCGCACCCAGGCGCCGAGATCGCCCAAGGCGGCGGCAAGGTCGAGGAAGCGGGTGGCCACCTCCTTGTCGCCATCGGCGCTCTTCCACAGGCTCGGCGCATAGCGCAGGTCCTGGCCATAGGCCGAGGTGTCCTGGGAGATGACGAGCAGTTCCTTCACGCCCGCCTTCACCAGCTTTTCCGCCTCGCGCAGCACCTCGCCGGCGGGGCGCGAGACGAGGTCGCCGCGCAGCTTGGGGATGATGCAGAAGGTGCAGCGGTTAGAGCAGCCCTCCGAGATCTTCAGATAGGCATAATGGCGCGGGGTGAGCTTCACCCCCTGGTCGGGCACCAGGTCCAGGAACGGGTCGTGCTGGGGCGGCACGGCCTGGTGCACGGCGGCGAGCACGCTTTCATATTGCTGGGGGCCAGTCACCGCCAGCACGCCGGGATGGGCGGCGGTGATCTGGTCGGGCTCCGCGCCCATGCAGCCGGTGACCACCACCTTGCCGTTTTCCGCCAGCGCCTCACCGATAGCCGAGAGGCTCTCCGCCTTGGCGCTGTCGAGGAAGCCGCAGGTGTTCACGATGACGAGATCAGCCCCCGCATGGCTCTTGGTGAGCTCATAGCCCTCCGCGCGCAGGCTGGTGATGATGCGCTCGGAATCCACCAGCGCCTTCGGGCAGCCGAGGGAAACAAAGGAAATGCGGGGCGACTTCTGCGCGGTCTCGGCCATGATGCGCGGCGGCTTCTCGAAAGTTGGGGCGATGTCCGGGAATGAAGGCGCAGGGGTTAGGGGACGCGGGGCTCGCCGTCAATCCCGGCAATGCGGCGCGCGCGGCGGGGCGAGGCAAAGGCTGGTGCCGGAGTGCTTCCGCGGGAGCCACTCAGCCACCCATCCGGCGTGCCGGCGGATGGGTGCGGGCACTCTGCCGCTTCTGGCGAATGTTTCCGCGCTGCCGATGCCGCGCGCGGCGGGCCGCTGGCCCGGGTCCGTCATCGGGTGGCGGATGGTGCGCTGCAGCATGTGAGCGTCAACTCTACCGCAGCGCGAGGCTGGGGCCTTGCCGGCTGTCGTCTTCCCACACACACTCGCTGGTATAATAACGAAGACTCGGAAACCCTTGAGGAGAGGCCCCATGCTGGCTCTGCTGCCGATCATCGCCTGTGGCCTTCTGGCCATTGCTTATGGGGCCTGGGCGGTCCGTAGCCTCATGGAGGCCGATCCCGGATCGGCCCGCATGCAGGAGATCGCCGCCGCCATCGCGGAGGGGGCGGCAGCTTATCTCCGGCGGCAATATCTCACCATCGGCGCGGTGGGTGTCGTCATCTTCGTGCTGGTCGGCGTGTTCCTGGGCTGGCTGGTGGCGGCGGGCTTCGCCATTGGCGCGGTGCTCTCGGCGGCGGCCGGCTTCATCGGCATGAACGTTTCGGTGCGGGCCAATGTGCGCACCGCCCAGGCGGCGATGCGCTCCCTCGGCGGTGGGCTGGATCTCGCCTTCAAGGCCGGCGCGGTCACCGGCCTGCTGGTGGCGGGCCTCGCGCTGCTGGGGGTGAGCGTCTACTTCCTGGTGCTCACGGCGGGCCTGGGCTTCGCCCCCAACAGCCGCACGGTGGTGGACGCGCTGGTGGCGCTGGGCTTCGGCGCCTCGCTCATCTCCATCTTCGCGCGGCTCGGCGGCGGCATCTTCACCAAGGGAGCGGACGTGGGCGGCGACCTCGTGGGCAAGGTGGAGGTGGGCATTCCCGAGGACGACCCACGCAACCCCGCCACCATCGCCGACAATGTGGGCGACAATGTCGGCGATTGCGCCGGCATGGCGGCGGACCTGTTCGAGACCTATGCGGTGACGGTGGTGGCCACCATGGTGCTCGCCGCCATCTTCTTCGCCGCCACCCCGGCCACGCTCCACGTGATGCAGATCTATCCGCTGGCCATCGGCGCGGCCTGCATCCTCACCTCCATCGCCGGCACCTTCTTCGTGAAGCTGGGGCCCAACTCCTCCATCATGGGCGCGCTCTATCGCGGGCTTCTGGCAACCGCCGGGCTCTCGGTGTTCGCTCTGGCGGCGGTCACCTGGCTGCTGCCGGGCTTCGGCGCCATCGAGGGGGCGGCCTTCACCGGCACGGCCCTGTTCCTGTGCGGCATTGTCGGGCTGCTGGTGACGGCGGCCATCGTGGTCATCACCGAATATTACACGGGCACCGGCCATCGGCCCGTGGTGTCCATCGCCCAGGCTTCGGTGACGGGGCACGGCACCAACATCATCCAGGGCCTCGCGGTCTCGTTGGAGGCGACGGCGCTGCCGACCCTCGTGATCATTGCCGGCATTCTGGCGGCTTATGGCTTTGCCGGCCTGTTCGGCATCGCCATCGCGGCCACCACCATGCTGGCGCTGGCCGGCATGATCGTGGCGCTCGACGCCTTCGGCCCGGTCACCGACAATGCGGGCGGCATCGCCGAGATGAGCGGCCTGCCCAAGGAGGTGCGCCAGTCCACCGATGCCCTCGACGCGGTGGGCAACACCACCAAGGCAGTCACCAAGGGCTATGCCATCGGCTCGGCGGGCCTCGGTGCCCTGGTGCTGTTCGCGGCTTATAACCAGGACCTGAAATATTTCATCTCCCAGGCGGGGGAGGGCACCTATTTCGCGGGCGTCACGCCCAATTTCTCCCTCGACAACCCCTATGTGGTGGTGGGCCTGCTGTTCGGCGGGCTGCTGCCCTTCCTGTTCGCGGCCATGGGCATGACGGCGGTGGGCCGCGCCGCCTCCGCCATCGTGGAAGAGGTGCGCCGGCAGTTCCGCGAGAAGCCGGGAATCATGGCCGGCCGCGAAAAGCCCGATTATTCCCGCGCTGTGGACATGCTCACCCGCGCCGCCATCAAGGAGATGATCGTACCCTCGCTGCTGCCGGTGCTCTCGCCGGTGGTGTGTTTCTTCGCCATTTATGTCGTGGCGGGCGGCGGGGTGGCCGGCAAGTCGGCGGCCTTCTCGGCGGTGGGGGCCATGCTGCTGGGCGTCATCGTCACCGGCCTGTTCGTGGCCATCTCCATGACCTCCGGCGGCGGTGCCTGGGACAATGCCAAGAAGTCGTTCGAGGACGGCTTCGTGGACAAGGACGGCGTGCGCCACGAAAAGGGGTCCGAAGCGCACAAGGCGGCCGTCACCGGCGACACCGTGGGTGATCCCTATAAGGACACGGCGGGCCCGGCGGTGAATCCCATGATCAAGATCACCAACATCGTGGCCCTGCTGCTGCTCGCCGTGCTCGGGCACTGACGCCGGGCGTTCTTCCCGCCGCCCCTCTCCCGGTTGCGGGGGAGGGGATGCCCGCGACGAACGCGGGACGCAAGGACGCGAAAGGGCGGGGTCTCGAAGCACCACTGCGCTTGAAGGCTGTGTTTCGCGGAAGGGGCGGTCTTGCTGCCCCTCCCTGATCCTCTCCCGTATGCGGGAAGGGAATGTGCGTTCGACGGATCCCCGTTCCTTGAATGTCCGTCCACAAATGTCGCTGTGTCCGGGGCTCAAGGCCTCGCGTCAGATGCGAGGGGCCGGGATGACGGGCGCGGGGCGGCTGCGCGACCTGCAGGGTTGTTCGGAAGTCGGGCGTGGGGCATCGTGCGCGGCGCTTTGCCCCGCGCCGCCCGGCGCCACGACGGATTCCTGCCATGTCCCCTTCGCCCCGCCCCATTCAGCCCGGAGACCATGTGTTCCTGGTGGATGGCTCTTCCTTCGTGTTCCGGGCCTATTTCCAGTCCATCAACCAGGACCGGAAGTATAATTTCCGCTCCGACCGGCTGCCCACGGGGGCGGTGCGCCTGTTCTGCACCAAGCTGTTCCAGTTTGTGCGCGACGGTGCGGTGGGCATCAAACCCACTCATCTCGCCATCATCTTCGACAAGTCGGAAGACTCCTTCCGCAAGGCACTCTACCCCGCTTATAAGGCCAACCGTTCCGATCCGCCGGACGAGCTCATTCCCCAGTTCCCGCTGATGCGCGAGGCGGTGCGCGCCTTCGGCCTGGTGCCGGTGGAGCAGGCGCGCTACGAGGCCGACGACCTCATCGCCACCTATGCCGACCAGGCCGTGAAGGCGGGGGCGGAAGTGCTCATCGTCTCTGCCGACAAGGATTTGATGCAGCTCATCGGCCCCCATGTGGCCATGTATGACCCCGCATCCGGCGAGAGCGGCGGGCGCGGCGCGCGGCCGGAACGGCGCATCGGCGAGGCGGAGGTGCTGGAATATTTCGGCGTGCCACCGGAAAAGGTGGTGGACGTGCAGGCCCTGGCCGGCGATTCCACTGACAATGTGCCCGGCGTGCCCGGCATCGGCATCAAGACCGCCGCCCAGCTGATCAATGAATATGGCGACCTTGACACGCTGCTCGCCCGCGCCGGTGAGATCAAGCAGCCCAAGCGCCGCCAGTCGCTGATGGAGAACGAGGAATCCGCCCGCGTCTCCAAGCAGCTGGTGGAGCTGGTGCGGGACGTGGCGGTGGAAGTGCCGCTTGAGGACCTGGTGCTGGAGCAGCCGGAGGCCAAGCCCCTGGTCGCCTTCCTGAAGGCCATGGAATTCACCACCATTACCCGCCGTGTGGCCGAGGCCTATGGCATTGACGCGAGCCTCATCGACCCGGACCCCAAGCTTGCTCCCCAGGGCCTGTTCACCCCCGGCGAGGCGCAAGAGGATGCCGAGCCGGAGACGGGCAAGGCCGCCCGAGCAAAGGCTGCCAGCGCGCAGCCCAAGGATGCCGGCGGCGATTCCATTCTGAAGCCCGCCGATCTCGCCCGCGCCCGGGCCGAGGCCGCCCGCGCCACGCCGGTGGACCGCAGCGCCTACAAGTGCGTGACCGATGCGGCCGAGCTTGAGGCGTGGTGCGCCAAGGCCATGGATCAGGGCTTCGTCGCCTTCGACACGGAAACCACCTCGCTCGATCCCATGTCGGCGGATCTGGTGGGCGTGTCCCTGGCGCTTTCGCCCAACGAGGCCTGCTATATTCCTCTCGCCCATGTGGGCGCGGGGGAGGGGCTGTTCAGCGAGCCGCTGGCCGGGCAGATCCCTCTTCAGGCCGCCATCGCCATCCTCAAGCCCATGCTGGAGGACAAGGGCACCCTCAAGATTGGCCACAACGCCAAATATGACGTGCTGATGCTGTCGCGCTACGGCATCACAGTGGCGCCCATCGACTGCACCATGTGCATTTCCTATGCGCTCGATGCCGGCCTCAATGGCCACGGCATGGACGAGCTTTCCGTGCGCCACCTGGGTCACACGCCCATCGCCTTCACCGAGGTGGTGGGCAAGGGCAAGGCGCAGGTGACCTTCGACAAGATCGCCCTGGAGCCCGCCACCCAATACGCCGCCGAGGATGCGGACGTGACCCTGCGCCTGTGGCTGGCGCTGAAGCCGCGCCTCGTCTCGGACGCCAAGACCACGGTCTATGAGACCCTGGAGCGGCCGTTGATCCCCGTGCTCACGCGCATGGAGGCGCGGGGCATCTCCATCGACAAGGCCCTTTTGGCGCGCCTTTCGTCCGAGTTCGCCCAGGGCGCGGCGCGGGTGGAGGATGAGATCGGCGAGATCGCGGGCGAGAAGATCAATGTGGGCAGCCCCAAGCAGATTGGGGACATCCTGTTTGGCAAGATGGGCCTGCCGGGCGGCTCCAAGACCCCGACGGGGGCCTGGTCCACCAAGGCCAATGTGCTGGAGGAGCTGGCGGAATCGGGCCACCCGCTGCCGCAGAAGATCCTGCAATGGCGCCAGCTCTCCAAGCTGCGCTCCACTTACACGGACGCGCTGCCCAATTTCGTGAACCGTGACACGCATCGCGTTCACACCTCCTACGCCCTGGCGGCCACCACCACGGGGCGGCTGTCGTCCTCCGATCCGAACCTGCAGAACATCCCGGTGCGAACGGAGGAGGGCCGGCGCATCCGCCGTGCGTTCGTGGCGGAGGCGGGCAACAAGCTGGTTTCCGCCGACTATTCGCAGATCGAGCTGCGCCTATTGGCGGAGATCGCGGAAATTCCCGCGCTCCGGCAGGCGTTTCAGGACGGGCTTGACATCCATGCCATGACCGCCTCCGAAATGTTCGGCGTGCCGGTGAAGGACATGCCCAGCGAGGTGCGCCGCCGGGCCAAGGCCATCAATTTCGGCATTATCTACGGCATTTCCGCTTTCGGCCTCGCCAACCAGCTGGGTATCCCGCGCGAGGAGGCGAGCCAGTATATCAAGCGCTATTTCGAGCGCTTCCCGGGTATTCGCGACTATATGGAGGTGACCAAGGCCTTCTGCCGCGAGCACGGGTATGTGGAAACCCTGTTCGGCCGGCAATGCCACTATCCGGACATCGCCGCCAAGAATCCCTCCATCCGCGCCTTCAACGAGCGCGCGGCCATTAATGCCCGCCTGCAAGGCACGGCCGCGGACATCATCCGCCGCGCCATGATCCGCATGGAACCGGCCTTGGACGAGGCGAAGCTCTCCGCCCGTATGCTGCTGCAGGTGCACGACGAACTGGTGTTCGAGGTGCCCGAGGGCGAGGTGGAAAAAACCCTGCCTCTGGTGCGTGAGGTGATGGAGACAGCCGCCGCCCCAGCCGTGCAGCTCGCCGTGCCGCTGAAGGTGGATGCGCGGGCCGCAGCCAACTGGGATGAGGCTCATTAAACGACATAATATTGTGAATTATAAAATTCACTTCGTTATGTGTTGAATAATATCTGGTGCTCACATATGCTGTGAAATGTGCCGGCATGGGCCGGTGCGTTTCATGGAGTTGAGAGCCCATGGCCGTGTCCGGCCTCATCCGCAGCCCTCGCGTCACCGCCGCGGCCCACATGGCGCCGTTGGCGCGGTTGCCGCTCTTCTTTGGTCTTCAGGACCGGCGCGTGGTGGTGGCGGGCGAAGGGCCCGGCATGACCTGGAAGGTGGAACTGCTCTCGGCCGCCGGCGCCCGCGTGGAGGTGTATGCGCCGGCGCCGGAAGACTCGCTTCAGGCCCTTGTGGAGGAGCCTCCCCGTGGTCCGATCATCCTCCACCCGCGCGCCTGGACGGCGGAGGATCTGGCGGGCGCGGCCCTCGCGGTGGGCGCTTTTCAGGATCAGGCGCAAGCCGGGCATTTTGCCCAGGCTGCACGCGCGGCGGGCGCACCGGTGAATGTGGTGGACAAGCCGAAGGTGAGCGATTTCACCTTTGGGGCGGTGGTCAATCGCTCGCCGCTGGTGGTCGGCATCTCCACCGATGGCGCCGCGCCCGTGTTTGCTCAGGCTGTGCGGGCGAAGATCGAGGCGCTGCTGCCGCTGGGGTTCCGTGTCTGGGCGGAAGCGGCGCGCTCCTGGCGCGGCTTCATCGCGGGGAAGGGGCTTGCGGCACCCGCGCGCCGCAGCTTCTGGGAGCGCTTCAGCGCCCTTGCACTGATGGAGCCCAACCGGGCCCCCGATGAGGCCGACCGCGAAGCATTGCTACACGCTGCTGCGCCGACGTTCGGCGGATCGGTGGTGCTGGTGGGGGCGGGGCCGGGTGATCCGGAGCTGCTCACGCTGAAGGCGGTGCGCGCGCTGCAATCCGCCGACGTAGTGCTCTATGATGACCTCGTTTCCGGGGCGGTGCTCGATTTCGCCCGGCGCGAGGCCCGGAAGATGCTGGTGGGCAAGACCGGCTATGGTCCCTCCTGCAAGCAGGACGACATCAACGCGCTGATGGTGAGCCTCGCGCGCGAGGGCCGTCGGGTGGTGCGCCTCAAGGGCGGCGAGCCCATGATCTTCGGCCGCGCCGGAGAGGAGATCGCGGCCTGCCGCGCCGCGGGCATTCCGGTGGAGGTGGTTCCGGGCATCTCGTCCGCCCAGGGCGCGGCGAGCCGGCTGGCCGCCTCGCTCACCCATCGCGATCATGCGCGGCGGCTTCAGTTCGTCACGGCCCATGCGCGCAATGGGCGCCTGCCGGAGGATCTCGACCTTAAGGCCCTCAGCGATCCGGTGGCCACCACCGTCATCTATATGCCGCGTCACACGCTGCGGGAGCTGGTGGGGCGCCTGGTGCCTGCGGGGCTCGACCCCGCCACGCCGGCGGTGGCGGTGTTTGCCGCCACACGGCCCGAGGAGCGCATGGTCACCGCCTCCATCGGGACCCTGGCGGAGGCGGTGGAAAGCGCGGTGGCCGAGGGCGCGAGCGGACCGTGCATCGTGCTGTATGGCCACGCGCTTTCGGAAGCCAAGGCATGGAACACTGCAGACGTGGCTGAGGCGCGGCGGGCCACGGCTTGAGGGCCGTGGGCGCCATGTGCACGCCACCCCTTCACTCTGGCGCTCCCAGTCGAGGGGGCAGGGGCGCCATTGCCGGCGGCATTTGCCTACGCCTGCAGCTCGCGTTCGCCGCCCCGCGATGGCGCCCGTGCCCGCCGATGGTGGTGGCGCGGCCAAACTGAGGTGGAGCACAAAAAGGCCGCGCCCGGAGCGCGGCCTTTGTCTTCTTTACCCGGGCCGGCCGATCGAAGGTTGGCTTGAGGCGTCACTGAATCTCGCTCGCATGCGTCATTGGCGCATTGCCCTAATTACGGCGCGCGCCACCTGATAACCGCCGCATTGACCGCTTTCGCAAATAACGTGGCTATCTGGCGCGTCCACGGCGACGAGGATGCAAGGCTTGAGCTCAAGATCAAAGATCTCTTCTCGCATCTGACTGAATATCGGAGGCCTCTTCTTCTATGTCAGACCTGCCCCTTCGGTCCCAGCCCGACGCAGCAACCAACGTGACAGCCTGATCTCCCTCCGCTCCCCATACCGGTGATGCGGCAGAGCCAAACATATCCCCACGGTAGATGGAGCTTTCGGAAAACAACCTTGCGAGCGGAGGTGGGCCTTGTTACCTCTTGCCTCGGTTGTGTCAGGGCGGTCACACATGAAAAGCGAGCGAGATGCGGGCTCCGGGCCGGATTCGGGTCTCGGCGCCCTGCTGCTTATGTTGCGTTTTCACGGCGTAGCGGCCGAAACTCGGCAGTTGCGTCATCAATGCGGTGGCGCAACCGTCGGCCCCGTGGAGATGCTGCGTTGCGCACGAGCATTCGGGCTCAAGGCGCGGGCGGTTTCGTCTTCATGGCGCAAGCTCAGCGGCACACCGCTGCCGGCGATCGCGGCGCGCCGCGATGGCACATTCGTTATTCTCGCGAAGGTGGCAGGGGATTTGGCGCTGGTGCACGACCCGGTGTCAGGCCAGCCGCTGCAAGTTGAGAGAGAGGCGTTCGAGGCGCAGTGGAGCGGACGGCTGGTTCTGGTCGCGCGCCGCGCTCGTTTTTCCGACTTCGCGCGGCGGTTCGACATATCCTGGTTCATGAGGGCGATGCACAAGTATCGCGCCTTATTCGGAGAAGTTCTAGCGGCCTCTCTTTTTCTCCAGGTCTTGGCGCTGATCTCACCATTGTTTTTTCAGGTGATCATCGACAAGGTGCTGGTGCATCGCGGTTTGACAACACTCGACATCCTCGTGCTTGGGCTCGTGATGGTTTCGGTGTTCGAAGCGGTGCTTGGTGCTTTGCGTACGCATGTCTTCGCGCATACCACAAATCGAATCGACGTCGAGTTAGGGGCGCGATTGTACAAGCACCTCATGGGTTTACCCATCGCATACTTCGAGGCCCGTCGGGCGGGGGATTCTGTCGCACGCGTGCGAGAATTGGAAAACATCCGCAATTTTCTGACCGGATCATCTCTAACACTTGTGGTGGATCTTCTGTTCGCCTTCGTCTTCGTAGCCGTGATGTTCATATATTCGGCGACATTGACCTTTATCGTTCTAGCATCATTCCCGATCTCTATCGGCATTTCGGCGGGCGTGACTCCCCTGTTTCGCCGGAGGCGGGAGGACAAGTTCAATAAAGGCGCGGAGAACCAGGCTCTGCTGGTGGAGAGCGTCACGGGTGTCGAGACTCTGAAGGCGATGGCGGTCGAGCCGCAGATGCAGCGTCGCTGGGAGGAGCAGCTAGCGGCCTATGTGAGCGCCAGCTTCAAGGTGCAGAACCTGGGCAATTGGGCGAGCCAGGCGGTGCAGCTGACCGCCAAGCTGGTGACCGTCGGAACCCTCTATTTCGGCGCCCGGCTGGTGATGGAGGGTTCGCTCACGGTGGGCGAGCTGGTCGCCTTCAACATGCTGGCCTCGCGGGTGTCGCAGCCGGTGTTGCGCTTGGCGCAGGTGTGGCAGGACTTCCACCAGACACGCATTTCCATCGAGCGCCTCGGCGACATTCTGAATACGGCGCCCGAGCCCTCCCACCAGCCGGGGCGCTCCGCATTGCCGGCGCTCCGTGGCGCCATCCGCTTCGATCACGTGGCCTTCCGCTATCGCGCAGGCGGCCCCACGGTGCTCCCCGATCTCAGTTTTGAGGTCGGTGCTGGGCAGGTTGTGGGCATTGTCGGTCCGTCGGGATCGGGCAAGTCAACCGTCGCGAAGCTGGTGCAGCGGCTCTATGTGCCGGAAAGCGGGCGGGTCCTGATCGACGGCGTGGATCTCGCCATGGTGGACGTGGCGTGGCTCCGGCAGCAAATCGGCGTGGTTCTGCAAGAAAATGTGCTGTTCAACCGCTCCGTGCGGGAGAATATCGCGCTTGCCGATCCGGCAATGTCGATGGAGCTGGTGGTTGAGGCCGCGCGGCTGGCGGGCGCGCACGATTTCATCCTGGAGCTGCCGCAGGGGTATGACACGCCGGTGGGTGAGCGCGGCAGCGGGCTTTCGGGCGGGCAGCGCCAGAGAATCGCCATCGCCAGGGCACTCGTCGGCAATCCGCGGATCCTGATCTTCGACGAGGCGACCAGCGCCCTCGACTATGAGAGCGAGCGCGCGGTGCAGCAGAACATGGCGCGCATCTGCCAGGGGCGGACCGTCATCATCATCGCCCACCGGCTGTCGACGGTGCGCCATGCGGACCGCATCCTCACCCTGGAGCGCGGCCGGCTGGTGGAGGACGGCAGCCATGATGTGCTGGTGCGCGCGGGCGGTCGCTATGCCACCCTGCACCGGCTTCAGTCGGGAGAAGCATGATGGGAGCCGACACATCGTCCCCCATGGTGCCGCACAAGGAGGCTGCCCGTGGGCGGCAGGAGCTTGAGTTCCTGCCTGCCGCGTTGGAGATCCTGGAAACGCCGCCTTCGCCCGTGGGGCGGGCGATTGGCGCCAGCATCATCGGCTTTTCAATGATCGCCTTGGCGTGGAGCTGGTTCGGCACCATCGACATCATCGCCTCCGCGGAAGGCCGTTTCGTGCCGGCCGGCCGCACCAAGGTGATCCAGCCGCTGGAGACGGGCGTGGTCCGCGCGATCCGGGTGAGCGACGGCATGCGGGTGAAGGCCGGGGACGTGCTGGTGGAGATCGACCCGACGGCGAGCGAGGCCGATGCGCGACGGTTGACCCATGATTTGGCGCAGGACCGGCTCGATATGGCCCGGCTGTCGGCGCTTCTGGCCGACGATCCGGCTTCTTTCACGCCCCCTGAGGGCGTGTCTGTCGACCTCGTGAACACCGCGCGGCGGCAGATGGAGGCGCAGCGGGCGGAGCAGCAGGCGCGGCTCGCCGGGCTTGAGCGGCAGATTGCCCAAAGGGCGGCGGAGCGGCGCTCGGTGGAGGCCACCATCGCCAAGGGGGAGGCATTGTTGCCCCTGCTCAGGGACCAGCGGGATATGCGTGAAGCCTTGATGCAGAAGGGCTACGGCACCAAGGTGCTGTATCTGGAAGCGCAGCAGCGGGTGGTCGAGCAGGAGCAGCAATTGATCGTGGACGGCCATCGCGCCGAGGAAGCGGCGGCGGCGATCGAAGCCCTGGAGCGGCAGCGGGCGGAGGCGGCGAGCGAATATCGCAAGGGTCTTCTCTCGGACCTTGCCAAGGCGCAGATGCAGGCCGTGGAGCATGGCGAGGAAAAGGTGAAGGCGGCGCGCCGGCGGGCGGACCAGACCCTGACCTCGCCGGTGGACGGCACGGTGCAGCAATTGGCCGTGCACACCATTGGCGGGGTGGTGACACCCGCGCAGCAGCTGATGGTGGTGGTGCCGGGCGACGGGCGGCTGGAGATCGAGGCGGAACTGATGAACCGGGATGTGGGCTTCGTGCATGCGGGCCAGGCGGCCGAGGTGAAGGTGGAGGCTTTCACCTTTACCCGCTACGGCCTGCTGCACGCGGTCGTGGAGAGCGTGAGCCGGGACACTGTGGGCGGATCCTCAGCGCCTTCGGGCGCCGGACCCTCCGGCGACGAGGCCCGCCAGGCGCGCCAGCCGGCCTATGTGGCTCGGCTTTCGGTTCAGGAAACGGGGCTGGAGACGGAACAGGGCTTTCGTCCGATCGAGGCGGGCATGGCGGTGACGGCGGAGATCAAGACCGGCCGCCGCCGCATCCTCGACTTCCTCCTCTCTCCACTGCTCAGATATGCGCATGAAGGAGGACGGGAGAGATGAAGCAGAAGAATATAGTTTTCACGAGCGCCGGCGGAGCACGCTACTGCGCAGCGTTGTTCATAATAGCATCTATAATTATAGTAATAAATTTATATATTCGATACGAATGTATATTGTGTTCAATTAAAAATATGTCATTTAAATGTACGCGCGCTGAATGTAATGTATATTCATTTATATATCAGATATTTTGCTTTTGTCTATTTTTTTGTTTTGTTTTTTTCGCAAAAATTGAAAAAAATGTTGAAGTTGGCAGGAGTGGCATCGGCGCTGGCCCGATGGATCCGGAGCAACTAAAATTATTCGTCCGCGTCACTGCGAGCTCTATGGCCTTTTTACTAATAATAATCTCATCTTTTATGTGAAGTAAGCTGACCGTCGGAACTAAATAGAATCAAATGAGCTCTCGGAGGCGAAAATGTCAAATATGGTCATTTCTTTCCAGGCCGGCCGTGGTGCGGTATATGGTTTGCCAGGTTTTTTTGGTATTTCAGGAGCGGTCGGCAAGCAGTTTGATATAAATATTTCGACAGCTGATGTGTGGACCAGCTCATCAAGTTTCGCAGGCGGGTAGTTTAACTATTGGGTCGTTGCGACACAGGGCGCTGTAGGTGACCTCGCTAGCGGGCAATCGCTTTCGTACGATGTCGCTGGAGGTTTGGGTGCTGCCTTGGGCGCTGGAGGAGGTATTGCTGGATTCGCGGGCTTTGGCGTGAATTCGGATCAAGGGCCGGGCCTGTATCTCAGTGCGGCTGCAGCAGTCCCTGGCAATTTGGAAGGAGGGTTTGTGTCAGGAGGAGTATTTATACCTAATGCGTTCATCGAAGAATTTGTAGATGCGCTTAATCCACAAATTTTGTGGGAGAATAAATATTATTATAAGAAATACATGGATGTAGATATCGGAATTAACGGAAGCTCTAATATATCATTTAATAAAAATATTAACAATAAACTTATATCGGATGTAGAGTTATATAAAAAGTTCTCTGTTGTAGAATATGAGTATATAGTACCTGGATATAATTATTCACTTGCAGATAAAACAAATGCGAATTATGATGCGCTTAGCGGATTTATATACATTATTTCCGATGTAATGACATTTAATACATCATCTAATGTAGATATGCCGCTTTCCAAGGCTGTGTACGATTCATATGATTCGCTATTCAATGACGTTATCTCATGGAGCAACGGGCATTATTTTAATAATTCGGTAATTATTGGGTACGATAATTTTAAGAATAATATTTCTTTCTTTGTCGATTCGGCAGATCAGTTTGCGTATGCAGCGGATAGCGCCTCGTATGTCGGGCTTGATGGCCTCTCTCCTGTGGTTTCGGATGCGTCGAAGTTGAGCTTCTGGAGCCCGTTAGGCAACGAGGTGACGAGCAGCATCGACTGGTCGACGCCTGATGTCACCTCCTACATTTCGCAGGACCTCATCAGTTCGGGCCTCGGCTACGGCTCCTTCGCGGACCTCGCCGGTGCGAGCTTCGTCGGGCCGAGCCTGGGGGGCTATATCCCGCCGGCTGTGCCGTCGTTTGGGTATGGCAGTGGTGTGAGCGGATGGGGCTATTTCGACTATGGCTCCGGTGGTGGTTTCAGCGTGTCGGGGGGCGTCAGCTTCTCATTCCCGGTGGTGCTCGACCTCAATGGCGACGGTGTGAGCATTGTCGAAAGCACAGATTCCGACACCTACATGGACATGGAAGGCGACGGCACCGTGCATCGTACCGCATGGGCGGGTGCGGGAGACGGTGTGCTGGTCTATGACCGCACGGGTTCTGGCGATGTGGAGAATCCGCAGGCCTTCCAGTTCACGCAATACAGCCCCGGCGCCGAGAGCGACATGGAGGCTCTCGCCGACGTCTTCGATAGCAATGGCGACGGTAAGCTGAGCGCGGCTGATGACGCGTGGGCTAAGTTCAAGGTGTTGCTGACGACCAGCCGGGGCGGCAGGCAGCTCATGACCCTGGACGAGCTCGGCATCACCGAGATCTTGCTCAGCCCGGACGACAATGAGCAGAATTTTTCCGACGGCTCCCAGATCTTGGGCTCAGCGAATTTCGTGCGCAACGGCAAGACTTATGCCGCAGCGGACACGGTACTCGCCTATGACAGTGAGGGAGATCTTATCCGGCGCACGTCTACCCGGCAGTCGGATGGTTCTACGGTCGTAGATTTGAAGGCCTACGCCACTGACGGCACCTTTGCAACAGAAACCATTACCACCATCAGTGCCGATGGGCTGAGCCGCACCTTGATGGAGGACCTCGACGGCGACGGCCTATTTGAAAGCCGTCAGACCCGCGTCAGTACGAAGGACAGCGACGGCACGCGCACCATGACCGTTTCCAATTTCGACGTCACAGGGGCCTTGACCGACAATGCGGTCACGGTGCGCAGCTCCAACGGCAAGACCACCACCATCAGCACCGACCTCGACGGTAACGGCACCACGGATCGTCTCGAGACGCGCGTGACGGGCGTTGGCACGCGCGTCACGATCACCAACCTGGCACCGGATGGCAGTGTCGTCGGCAACACCGTGACCACCGCGACCGCGGTGACCGCTACAGGGCACACGCGGCTTCAGCGCTCGGACGTTGACGGCGACGGTACCTATGAGCTGACGCGTCGGGATGCGACTGTTGTCAACGCCGACGGAAGCGAGGTGGAGACCATCGAGCTGCGCTCGGGCGATGGCGGCTCCGGCAGCACCTTGCTCAGCAGCACCACCCTGTCGACCCGCGCAGATGGGAAGGTGACCTCAACCGCCATCGACAGTGATGGTGACGGCACCATTGATCTGACCCGCGTCACCGGGCTGTCGGTAAGCGCGAGCGGCAATACGACCACCACGGAAACCACGCGGAGCGCCTCGGGCATCGTTCTTGGCAAAACCGTCACCACTGTTGGCGCCAATGGGCTCACGCGCCTGGAGCGTGTTTTTTCGGGCAGCAGCACCGCCGACCAATATTTGCGCGACGAAACGGTTGTGGCCACAAACGGCTCTTCCACGCGCACGGTCCGCGTGACCGCCGGTAACGACACCACACTGCTATCGCAGCAGACCTTGGTGTGGAGCGAGGACGGGCTCACCCGCACTCTGACCAATGATGCCAACGGCGATGGACGAGCCGAGAGTGTCGAAGCCATCGAGGCCCGCGCCGATGGCACCAAGACCGACACTCTTTCCCTGTATGCCGGAACGACCCTCGTTTCGCTTACGAATACGGTAATTGCAGCTGACGGCAAGTCGCGGATCACCACCCGCGCTTTGAATTCCGCAAAAAACGTCAGCGAGACGGAAGTTGGCCAGACCGTCACCAACGCGGACGGCAGCGTGACCACAAGCGTTTCACTCTATGAGGGCGCCTACTCGGCCAGTACGAAGGATGTCCTGCGCAGCCTAACCACGGTCACCACCTCCGCAAATGGGCTGAAAACCGTGACCCGCTGGGACCTCGATGGCGACGGCATCATTGATGGCGGCCAGACCGACACGCTGGCGACCGGCGGCGACGGGAGCCAGACGGAAACGGTGGAGATCACCAACGCAAATGGCTCGCGGCGTTCGCTGTCAATTGCCAAGGTTAGCGCCAACCGGCTGACCACCAGCCTGTCCGAGGACTTCAACGGAGATCGGGTCGGCGACCGCAATACGGTCAGCACGACCGCAGCCGACGGCAGCGTCACCACCACCGTCGTGAATTACAATCTGAGCCGGAAGGCGAAGGACACCACGACCACCAAGACGAGTGCGGATCGCCTCTCTGCCACCACCAAACAGGACCTGAATGGCGATGGCGTGACCGATGTCACCCGTGCCGACGTGGTCACCCACGCCGCAGATGGCTCGACGGTCGAGACGGTTCGAGACTTCAACGGCACCACACTGACGCAACTCGCTCGTGTCACCACCAGCGGCAATGGTCTGACGCAGACCACGGAGCAGGATCTCGACGGCGACGGCACATTCGACGCCACAATTTTGGACGCCAGCGAGCTGCTAAGTGACGGTTCCACCCGCGAGACCGTGACCAATACGGGCCTCAGCGTGCTGGGCGCTCGCGTGCAGGTCGTGACGACCAGCGCCGATGGCCGCAGCATCACCACGCAAGTCGATGCCGATGGGAACAGAACCTATGAGACGGTGACCAGCGACGTGACCGTTCTCGACGTGGATGGCGACCAGACCCGCACGGTGTCGGTTCTGAGTGGCGAGATGACGCCGAAGTTGATTTCCCGCACCACCACCGCGACCTCTCCCCGTGGAAATGTGAGCGTGCGGGTGGACCTCGACGGCGACGGCGCAACAGACCAGGCGATCTCCACCACGCGCTCGACCGACGGGCGGACCACTGTCACGAGGACCGATTACAACTCTGATCGCACGCAGAAGGGCAGGGTCCAGACCGTCACCAGCGCCAACGGCCTCTCGGTAACGACCCGCTGGTATGACGGGGCGGACACCGCCGTCGATCGTTCTCGCAGCGATGTCACCGCGCGTGCCGCTGATGGTAGCACCACGCGGACGGTGACCGATCTCGACGCCGGTAACCTTGCGACGGCGCAGGCGGTGGTGTGGTGCAGCGGCGACGGGCTGAACGACATCGCCCAATGGGATTTCGACGGTGATGGCGTTTTCGACACACGCAAGGATTATCTCATCGAGGTCGGAACCGATGGCGCGCGGACCGAGACCGTCTCGAACTACAAGCTGGGCAGCGGTGCAACGTCTCCTGCCGTGCTCTTCGCGCGCCGGCAGACGATCATCAGCGCGGACCAGTTGACCACCACCGAAACCTTTGATCGCAATGGCGATGGCAGGGTGGATCAGAAGACTGTGAGCGTGTTGCAAGCGGGCGCGACCAAAGCCGATGACGATCTGATCGTGACGACCGCTCAGGACCTGACCAAGGCCGGGGTTGTGTCCGACCAGCGCATCATCGCCCAGACTTCAACAGGGCAGACAACCACGACGCAGTGGGACTCCAACGGCGACGGTGCCTTCGAGGCGGTGCTGATGGACGAAGTCGTGCTCGCCGCCGACGGCCGCCGGGTCGAGACCATGACTTATGCCGCGGGAGCCTCCAGCAAGGATGTTACTGTGGTCACGACGCAGGCCAGCGGAGCGTCGGTGACGACCCAGTGGAACCTCGACGGTGCAGGGGCCTTCGACAGTGTGAAGACCGATGAGACTGTCGTTTCCGCAAGTCGCACCACACACACTATTTCCTATTTCGATGGTACCGGAAAAGCCCTTAAGGCGGCTTATGCGGAAACCTCCAGCGCCGATGGGTTGACCAGGAGCCGCATCTGGAACGTGGCCGGCTCCGGCGGGGTAAACCAGTCATCGAGCGACAAAACAACGTTGAATGCAGATGGCACCCGAACACGGGTCGCGACCGCGATGAAGGGTGGCAACAAACTGTCCTCTTCGATCACTACGACCAGCGCTTCCGGCCTCAGCACTATTATCAAGAGCGATTTCGACGGCAACGGGACCCTTGATCGGATGCGGAGCATCACCAGCTGCAAGAATGTGGATGGCAGCCTGGAGAGCACACTGGTCGACGCGACAGGCGACGGAAAAACCGTGGTGGGGCAATCCTCCACCTTCACCAGTGCCGACGGGCGTACCATGACGACGAACTGTGATGCGGATGGCGACGGCAAGATTGATCAGAAGATCGTCATCGTCACCGGGGTGGACGGCCGAACCAATAGCACCACCTTCAATTACGGTCGCGATGGCAAGGTTTCCGACACCTCCGCCACGTCCGTGAGCGTCGACGGCCTGACCACAACCACCCAATGGGACTTCGACGGCGATGGCGAGGTCGACCAGACCCGCACCGATGGGGTGGCTGATTATGCTGATGGTCACAGGGTGGAGACCGTGACGGACGTC
Organism: Xanthobacter sp. NM-59; assembly: GCF_021401125.1. Lineage (GTDB taxonomy): Bacteria > Pseudomonadota > Alphaproteobacteria > Rhizobiales > Xanthobacteraceae > Xanthobacter. Next base: position 1,063,314 of record NZ_JACBFQ010000001.1, on the reverse strand, counting down.
GCCGCAGACGGCGCCCTCGTCCAGAAAGGGGTCATGACAACCAGTGCCGATGGCCGGACCATCACGCTGAGGAAAGACACAGACGGGGACAAGATCACCGACCATACGGAGACCACCTCCGTCGATGCCGATGGCAGTTCCCGGACCAGCATCATAGATCGACGGAGCGATGGATCACTGAGCCGTGCCATTACCACTGTGAGCGCCGATGGCCTCACACGTGTCTCGGATACGGATGTGGATGGCGATGGTCACGTCGATTACACTGAAACCAGCCAGCAGAATATCGATGGCAGCGTCACAATCATTGGGCACCACCTGAACTATAAGGGAGTTCCACAAGACGAGATCAAAACTTCTGTTACTGCCGACGGTTCGCTCAAAACCGTGCGGTTCGACAAAACCAACGATGGGATTTTCGATCAGGTTGAGGTTATCGAAACTCATCTCGACGGCAGCACGACGACCTCGCTCAGCGGTGCCGACTTCAACAGCGTGGCAAGCGTGAGTGCGAACGGCAAGTCCAAGATCGTGGAGGTCACCTCCCGCAACGGAATGCGGACCTTCGTAGACGGAGATGACAACGCTATCAAGCTCGCCGATGGGACAATTGATACCGTTGTGACTGGAGAAAACAATACCATCACTATAAACAATGGTAGTATTATTGTTGCTTCCGGCGCTTCGGTGACAGTTAAAGGTTCCAATGCCGTGATCATTGCCGCTCACGACGCGACGGTGACCGCGGATAGCAGCGCTCGGGTGTTCCGCGTCCAGGCCAATGTCTCATACATGCGCGGCGCTCCCGTGGATAGCATGGATGTTGTCGGTACCGATCAGGCGTATCTCGCGACCTACATTGATGAGAATGGAGCTGATGCTGTATATTATATTGGTCAGAAGCTAATTTCTCGTGCACAATTTATAAATTCGCTCCAAAGTGCAGAAAAGCACGGGCCATTGCTGCAGGCCACGCATATCTTTCTCAATGGAAGCGAGGCGGCTTATCGTATTGCAGGGAATTTTCCGGTGCCCTACATGAAAATAGGTGTGTATTCAAGCGGTGGACTTTACAATAATTTGACCAGCCTCCAGCTCGACGCCTCCGGTTATGTCGGGGCGACTGATGCATTTGGAAACTGGGTCACGGCCTTTGGGGAAACCCCCGTCTACCTGTCCGGTTCGAACCAAGCCTACATCTCTGACTTCCTGACCGGAGGAGATGGCGACGATACCATTGATGGAGGCCTCGGGAAAAGGGATATCCTGCGAGGTGGTGCGGGGGATGACACGATCTTGTTTGACCAGGCGAGCTACGACGCATCTGGCCAGTGGGACTGTTCGGATTACTATGAAGCGGGATTCATAGCCGTTTCAGGATGGCAGGTTGACGGCGGAGATGGGTACGATACGGCGATCCTGAATTCATCCGTCAACGCGGTTATTGACCTTGCGGATGGCCATTTTGAAGCCTTGATTGCCAACAAGGGAAATGATGTTATCAAAGGCAATTCAGCGGTAGAGGGTTATATAGACGGCGGGGCTGGCAATGATAACATTACCGGCGGCGCGAAAGCGGACGTTCTTATCGGCGGCGATGGTAATGATCTGCTGAATGGCAGTTCTGGCGATGATCTGCTGGAAGGCGGCGCCGGCGACGATATTCTTTCGGGTGGCGCAGGTGCCGATGTTTTGGATGGTGGCGCAGGCGTCGATACGGTGAGCTATGCCTCCTCGACTGCATCGGTGAAAGTCACCCTCAGGTCGGGTGGTGCGCAGACGACGGCTTCGGGCGCGAGCGGAAGTGAAGCTTTGGGTGATGTGATCCGGAACGTGGAGAACATCACGGGCAGCGCATTCAACGACACCCTGACTGGCAACAGTGGAACCAACATCCTTGATGGCGGAAAGGGGGCCGACACGCTGAACGGCGGTGGCGGTAGCGACACTTTGAAGGGGGGTGGCGGCTTGGATACATATATCTTTGGTGCATCCCAGAAAAGCGAGATTATCGTCAACGGTGTGTCTGGCAACACTGGGCCTAGCGGCGAGCTGGAAATCGCTTTCGACTCTGAAAATCTTTGGTTCATTCAATCCGGGGATGATCTTATCATTGACGTTTTGGGCACCACTCGGAAAGTCGTCGTCAAGGACTGGTACGATGGCGCGTCGAGCCGGGATTGGGAGCAGTTGTCCGTTATCTCGGCCAAGGACGGATTGGAGCTGACCTCCGCCCAGCAGGTGAATACGTTAGTTCAGGCCATGGCCAGCTTCGCGAATGACTACCAGGCCGAAAACGGCATTGCGTTTGATCCCACCGCCGCCGCCAATGCGACGATCACAGACGCAACGCTTGTCGCGGCCCAAGGCAAAGCCTGGCATAGCTAACCTGCCCCCCTTTCGACGCCCCTCTTCAACAGGGGCGTCGGCATGAGATGCTTCGGCGTCGATGGAGGGGAGATCCGGGAGGAGTTGTTTGATCCTGCTCGGCTCACCGGAGCTGTGGTGCGGCCCGTTTCTGCCTGTCGAGCATGGCGCGGCCGCGTGCCTCGGGGGATGTTGCCGATGGGCTCCAGGGATCGGAATTGGTCGACGTAAGTCAGGGTCGCGAGCTCGACAGCCTCGACGGCCAGCTGACCTGAGATCCTGATCCTCCTCCAGATTTACGTTGAGTCCATCGACCATGGAGACGGAGGATGCGAGCCACACGGTTCATTGAGGAACAGATCATTGGGATACCAAAGGAGCGGGAGGCGGGGGCGAAGACTGCTGACCTCTGCCACAAGCATGGCAGTCCTCGGCGAACTTCTACAAGTTCGAGGCGAAGTACGGCGGCATGGACGTGTCTGATGCCCGACGCCTGGAGGCGCTTGAAGAGGAGAACGCGCGGCTGAAGAAGCTGCTCGCTGAGCAGATGCTCGACAACGCCATTCTGCGGGATTTCAGCTCAAAAAAATGGTGACGCCCGATGCGAGGCGCAAAGCCGTGGCTCATGCCTGTCCGGCGCAGGGGGTTAGCCAGCGTCGGGCGTGCAAGGCGCTGGGCGTCGAACGCACTAGGTCGGATCGACATTCAGGATTCCCAAGGCTGGAGAGTGCTGATTGCTGGGGTTGCGTGTTTTTGGAGCACGGAGCCCTGCGATGGCCGCGAAACGGTACGAGTTGAGCGATGCCCAGTGGGCGAAGATCGCGTCGTTGCTGCCAGGCAAAGCCACGGATCCGGGCCGGAGCGGTTCGGACAACCGTTTGTGCGTGAACGGCTGTCTGTGGGTTTGGCGCTCCGGGGCCCGTTGGTGCGACCTGCCCGAACGCTATGGCCGCTGGAAGAGCGTTCATAAGCGCTTCAGCCGGTGGTGCCACACCGCGGCATGGGAGCGGGTGTTCGAGGTCCGGACTGCCGATCTCGACAACCAATATCTGATGATCGACAGCACCATTGTCCGGGCTCACCAGCCGGCGGCGAGCAGAAAAGGGGGGCGATCGGGCGCTGGGGCGTTCCCGAGGCGGATTGACCACCAAGGTCCACATGCTGGCCGACGCACTGGGCCGACCTGTGCGCTTCATCATCACGTCCGGTCAGGCGGGCGATGTCACCGTCGCTCCTGCGTTGGTGGACGGCCTGGCCAGTCCCGCCGTGCTCGCCGACAAAGCCTATGACAGCAATGCTTTCCGCCGACACGTGGCGGACATCGGGGCGGCGGCGGTGATCCCATCCAACCGGACGCGGAAGATCCTCATCCCACACGATTTGACCTGAGCCCCATGTTCCCTCCGGCTTTGAGGAGAGTCCTTGGGTTGATGTTCGAGCCTATGCGGCCCGTTTTCGATCTGCCAGTCGTCGTGCAAACTCGTCGGGCGTGAGATTGCCCAGCGAGGAGTGAGGTCTGTTCGTGTTGTAGTCCTCCTTCCATGCGGAGATCCGTTGCCGGGCCTCCTGAAGCGACGAGAACAGCGTCTCGTTGAGACATTCTTCGCGGAAGCTGCCGTTGAAGCTCTCGATGAAGCCGTTCTGCATCGGTTTGCCGGGAGCAATGTAGTGCCAGTCGATCTGCCGGTCCTGGGACCAGCGCAGGATCGCCATGCTGGTGAACTCGGTGCCATTGTCCGAAACGATGACCTCGGGCCGCCCTCGCCGGGCAATGATACCATCGAGCTCGCGCACGACACGCCGACCTGAAAGCGACGTGTCCGTGACCAGAGCCAGACATTCGCGGGTATGGTCGTCGACCACCGTCAAGACCCGGAAACGGCGGCCATCGGTGAAGCTGTCGCTGACGAAGTCCAGGCTCCAGCGACGGTTCGCCCGATCCGGCACAACCATGGGACGCCTCGTCCCCAGAGCACGCTTGCGGCCGCCCCGCTTGCGAACCTGCAGCTTCTCCTCGCTATAGAGCCGCCGCAGCTTCTTGAGGTTCATCGTGATGCCGCAACGCTGCAGCATCACGTGAATCCTGCGATAGCCGAACCGTCGCCGTTCCGAGGCGACAGCCTTCATGGCCTCGCGCAGATCCACGTCCGGTTCCCGAGTGCTGCGGTAGCGCACACTCGAGCGATCGACCTCAAGAGCTTCGCACGCCCGCCGCTGGCTCACCCCGTGCACTTGGCAGGCGTGTGCCACAGCATCTCGCTTTGCGCCGGGCGTCACCATTTTTTTGCTGCGACATCCTTGAGGATCGCATTGTCGAGCATCGCGTCGGCCAGAAGCGCTTCAGCCGGGCGTTCTCGTCCTCCAAGGTCTTCAGCCTGCGGGCGTCCGACACATCCAGCCCGCCATACTTGGCCTTCCACTTGTAGAAGGTCGCTCCGCTGATCCCGTGCTTGCGGCACAGATCGGCCGTCCCGAGCCCCGCCTCCTGCTCCTTCAATATCCCGATGATCTGATCTTCGCTGAACCGTGAACGCTTCATTCGTCCGCCCGTCATCTGCAGCGGACTCTACCAAAATCTGGAGGAGGTTCAGGGGATCAGGTCACCCCGCTCGGTGATCTGAAGGACCGCGTCGCGCCTAAAGTCCTCGGTGAAGTTCGCTTTTCCCATCGGGGCCTCCTTGCCTCAAAATTTAGCGAAGAAGGCCTCCTGGAATCCAGGGGCTACTCAGTGAGCGAGAGCCAATGACGCTTCAGGATCGGCGCCAGAGGCTTCAGGCCGGCATCTGGAAGCTCAGCAGCTTGCGCTGTGGGAAGTCGTAGAGCTTGCCGGTCTCGGCGAAGTCGGGAAGGCACAAGGGCAGGATGGCGGCGGCGGCCTCTTCCGGCGTCGGCAGGGTCATGGGGTCCTCGCCGGGGAAGGCCTTGGCGCGCATCTGCGTGCGGATCGGGCCGGGATTGAAGAGGTTCACCTTGAGGTTGCCGTTGATGGCTTCGGCGGCCCAGGTGCGGGCCATCACCTCGAGCGCGGCCTTGGTAATGGCATAGGGGCCCCAATAGGCCCGCGCCTTGTGGGCGGCGCCGGAGGAGATGACCACGGCCCGCGCAGTGGTGGAGAGGCGCAGCAGCGGGTCAAACGAGCGGATGCAGCGCCAGTTGGCAGTGATGTTGACGGCCACCGTCGCGTCCCAGTCCTTGGGCAGCACGTGGCCCAGGGGCGAGAGCGGGCCGAGCACGCCCGCATTGGCCACATAGACGTCGAGCCGGCCATAGCGCTCATAGAGCGCACCGCCCAGGCGGTCGATGCCCTCGCTGTCCTTCAGGTCCAGCGGCACCAGCGTGGCATTGCCGCCGATGGCGGTGATGGCGTCGTCCAGCTCCTCGAGCCCGCCTTCGCTGCGGCCCACGGCCACCACGTGAGCGCCGGCGGCGGCCAGGGCCAGGGCCGTGGCGGCGCCGATGCCGCGGGTGGCGCCGGTGACGAGGGCGATCTTGTCGGCGAGGGGCTTGCCGCCGGTCGGGCTGATATCGGTCATGGATGCTCCGCGGGCGTTATCGTTGCAGGCGAGATGAGCCGCGTTCGTCGCCAAAGTCCAGCCTTCCGCGGCGCTCTCCCCCGGTTGTGACGCCGCAGGCGCTCGCGGGCGCAATGACGGCGCCTTCGGTCCGTGAGATGGGCTTGAACGGAATAAGGGGCGGCGGGCCGATCCGGCGCTGGAGGTCTCGAACGGGCGCCATGGCCCGGCGCGGAGGGAGGGCTCCGCGCCGGAAAGGCTCAGCTCGCTTCGGCGAGAAGCGAGAGCTGCTGCGCGCCGACGGCGCCGGAACGGTCCGTGAGGGGCGTGGGATAGTCGCCGGTGAAGCAATGGTCGGTGAATTGCGGCCGCACCGGGTCGCGGCCCTCATAGCCCATGGCCCGATACACGCCGTCCACCGTCAGGAAGGCGAGGGAATCGGCGCCGATATAGCGGCGCATGCCCTCCAGATCATGGGTGGCGGCCAGCAGCTTGTTCCGGTCCGGCGTGTCGATGCCGTAATAATCGGGATGGGTGATGGGCGGCGAGGCGATGCGGAAATGCACCTCCTTGGCGCCGGCATCACGCATCATCTGCACGATCTTCACGGAGGTGGTGCCGCGCACCAGACTGTCGTCCACGAGCACGATGGAGCGGCCCTCGACCACCGAGCGGTTGGCCGAGTGCTTCATGCGCACGCCCTGATCGCGAATGGTCTGGGTGGGCTGGATGAAGGTGCGCCCCACATAGTGGTTGCGGATGATGCCCAGCTCGTAGGGAATGCCCGAATGCTGGGAGAAGCCGATCGCCGCCGGCACGCCGGAATCCGGCACGGGCACGATCACGTCGGCATTGGCGGGGGCCTCTTCGGCCAGCACCTGCCCGAACTTCTTGCGCACCTGGTAGACGGAGCGCCCGCCCACCACTGAATCCGGCCGGGCGAAATAGATGTACTCGAAGATGCAGGGGCGCGCCGGCACCTCGGGGAAGGGCTTGTAGGATTGCAGGCCGTCCTCGTCGATGACGATGACCTCGCCGTTCTCCACGTCGCGCACATAGCGCGCGCCGATGATGTCGAGGGCGCAGGTTTCGGAAGCCAGGATGGGCGAGCCTTCCAGGGTGCCGAGCACCAGCGGGCGGATGCCCAGCGGGTCGCGGGCGCCGATGAGCTTCTTGTTGGTGAGCGCCACCAGCGAGTAGGCCCCCTCCAGCCGCTGGAGCGCATCGACGAAGCGGTCGATGAAACGCGGCTTGCTGGAGCGCGCGACCAGGTGAAGAATCACCTCGGTATCAGTGGTGGACTGGGTGATGGCCCCCTCGCGCACCAGCTGCTTGCGCAGGGTGAGGCCATTGGTGAGGTTGCCGTTGTGGCCCACGGCGAAGCCGCCGGAATCGAGCTCGGCGAACAGCGGCTGCACATTGCGCAGCAGGGTTTCGCCGGTGGTGGAATAGCGCACATGCCCCACTGCGGAATCGCCCGGCAGGCGATCGATGACGGCGGCGTCGGAGAAGGCGTCGCCCACGAGGCCGAGCCGCCGCTCCGAATGAAAGCGCCGGCCATCGAAGGAGACGATGCCGGCGGCTTCCTGTCCGCGGTGCTGCAAGGCGTGCAGGCCGATGGCCGTCACCGCTCCGGCGTGGGGATGGTTGTAGATCCCGAACACGCCGCATTCCTCGCGCAGGCTGTCACCGTCGAGATCGAGATCGATCCCGGAGGAATAATGGGTGCCGTCGCCCGCGCCGTTCATGCCGCCCGCGTCCATCTTGTCCATTTTGCACCTCCGCTCGGCGGCCCTAGTGGCCGGTACCGCGCGTGCTCTCCAGCAACTGGTTGAAACCCTGCTGATCCACCTGCGGGTTATTGCCCGAAAGGGACCGTTGGCTTCCTTGGGTTCCCTGGGCGGCGAACGCCACCCTGCCTTGAGCCCCGAGACCCGTGTTGTCGGAACGCTGGCCCCCCGCCGGGGCTGCGGGATTATCACCCTCTTCCGGGGCGGGCTGCTTCTTTAATTTGTTCAAGATGGTGTTTTCAGGGTCATCCGGCAACTGGGCCATCAGCCAATCGCCCGCACTTTGCAAGGCGGGACGCGATTTTGCGTCCACGACCCACGGCGGCTGGCTCTTCGTCGGAACCAGCCAGTTGAAGAAAAGGAAGGCAACGACCATCACGAGTAGGCCGCGCGCCAGGCCGAACAGGAAGCCCAGGCTGCGGTCGAGCGCGCCGATTCGGCTGTCGAGCACCACGTCGGAGATGCGCGCGGTGAGGATGGAAGCGATGAGCAGCGTGCCCAGGAACAGTATTCCCACCGTGGCGGCCGTGGCCGCCGTATCCTGGGAGATGTACTGCTTCACATAAGGCAATGCAGGCTTGTAGAAAAAGAGGGTGACGCCCGCGGCGACAGCCCACGACAGGATGCTGAAGACTTCCCGCAACAGCCCTCGCACCATGGCGAGGATGCCCGAAATCAGCATCACGGAAATGACAATGATGTCCAGTAGGGTGACAGGCATTGGTGCATCGGTCCGTGGTCGGTGGCGCGCGGGACAAGCGCACCCTGCCGCTCCACGCCATGCGGAGCGCGCCGCGCGGGTCATATAGCCCGCGCTTCCCGGCTCGTCATCCTCCCTGTTGGGTCAGTCTTCGTCCTCAGGGTCGCCGGCGGCGGCTACCGCCGCGCGGGAACGGGCGCCCGCCGTGCCTTGAGCGGGGCGCATGGCTGCCTTTCGGGGCGCGCGGGAGGCGATGGAGGCCACCAGCTGGGCCAGGGAGGAGATGGCGTCCACCTCCACCGGAGGCGTTGTGCCATCAAGGCCGCCGGCCGGAATGATGGCGCGGGCAAAGCCGAGCTTGGCGGCCTCCTTGAGGCGGGCCGGAGCCTGCGACACCTGCCGCACGGCGCCGGTGAGGCTGGCTTCCCCGAAATACACAGCATCCGCCGGCAGCGGGGCCCCCGTGAGGGAGGAAACCAGGGCCGCAGCCACCGCCAGGTCCGCCGCCGGCTCGTTGATGCGGAAGCCGCCGGCCACGTTCAAATAAACGTCATGTCCGCCGAGCCGCACGCCGCAGCGCGCGTCCAGCACCGCCAGCACCATGGACAGGCGATTGGGGTCCCAGCCCACCACGGCTCGGCGCGGCGTGCCCAGGGAGGAGGGGGCGACCAGCGCCTGGATTTCCACCAGCACCGGCCGGGTGCCTTCCATGCCGGCGAACACGGCGGTGCCGGGCGCGCCCAGATCGCGGTTGGACAGGAACAGCTCGGAGGGGTTGGCCACCTCCTTCAGCCCGCCGCCGGTCATCTCGAACACGCCGATTTCGTCGGTGGGGCCGAAGCGGTTCTTCTGCGCGCGCAGCACGCGGAACTGATGGCCACCATCGCCTTCGAACGAGAACACCGCGTCCACCATGTGTTCCACCACCCGCGGACCGGCGATCTGCCCATCCTTGGTCACATGGCCGACGAGGATCACGCAGGCCCCGGTCTGCTTGGCATAGCGCACCAGGAGCTGGGCGGAGGTGCGCACCTGGGTCACCGTGCCGGGCGCCGATTCGACGCTGTCGGACCACATGGTCTGGATGGAATCGATGACCACCACATGCACGGGCGGCCCGCCCGCGAGGGTGGCGAGAATGTTTTCCGCGTTGGTTTCGGCCGCAAGGCCCACCTTGGCGCCGGCGAGGCCGAGGCGCTGGGCGCGCATGCGCACCTGGTCCACCGCCTCTTCGCCGGAGACATAGACCACGTTGAGCCCGCGCGCGGCGAGCGCCGCCGAGGCCTGGACCAGGAGGGTGGATTTGCCGATGCCCGGGTCGCCGCCGATGAGGAGGATGGAGCCGGGCACGAAGCCGCCACCGGCCACCCGGTCCAGTTCGCCAATGCCGCAGACGAGGCGGGGCGTCGGGTTGCCCGCGCCCTCCAGGCTCTCCAGGGCGAAGGCCCGGCCCTTGCGGCTGGCCCGCTGGGCGGCGGGCACCGATGCGGCGACGGCGACTTCTTCGGAAATGGTGTTCCAGGCGCCGCAGGCATCGCACTTGCCCTGCCAGCGCGAATAGACGGTGCCGCAGGACTGGCAGACGAATGTGTGGTCGCGTTTGGCCATGAGCATCCCGATCGGACATGCCGGCCGAATCCGCCATGTCCTCCGGGGGAGCTTATATCATTGGCCGGCGGCGCTGGCGGGGATGCCCGCCTTTCAGCAGGCCTCGCGCAGAAGCGGGGCCTGGAAGGTGGCAAGGCCCGAAGAAATGAGCTGCTCGATCTCGCGGAAGGTGGCCTCCATCTCACCGGAGATGGCGTCGTGCAGCACGCTGAGCTTCTCGGCGCGCTCGCGCTCGCGGCCCTCCAGGAGCGCCAGCGCGGCGCCGATAACGGCCTGGGGGCCCTCGAACCGGCCCGAGGCCACGAAACGGTCGATGAGACCGGAATGTTCCGCTGAAAGATCGAGGTGTTCAGACATGAGGGCCTCCCAACGGGTGCGCAGGCGCGAGATCTGGCTGCCGGAAACGCTGTGGGGAGGTTTGAGGCGCGGTGTGCTCCGCGATGCTCCAAGCCCATGTCCCTGGCCGCTTCAGGCACGTGCCCAGCTTTGCCAAACATGGTTAACATCAGATTAATACCACCGGCGCCGGTTTCGGATCGCTGCCGGGTGGGGGCGGCTGAGGTCGCGCGGCGACCTCGCTTGTGGAGGCTCTCCGTCGCCTGCAGGATGCAGAACGGCCGGGGCGGAAGGTCCGTCCCGGCCGTGGCGCGTGAGTGGTCTTGCTGTTCACATGACTTGGCGCAGGACCAGATAGAGGCCGCCCGACAGCACGATGGCGGCCGGCAGGGTGAGCACCCACGCCATCAGCAGATTGCGCACCGTGGACATCTGCAGCCCCGAGTGATTGGCCGCCATGGTGCCGGCCACGCCCGAGGACAGCACGTGGGTGGTGGACACCGGCAGGCCATACATGTCGGCCGCGCCGATGGTCGCCATGGCCACCAGCTCGGCCGCGCCGCCCTGGGCGTAGGTCAGGTGGGTCTTGCCGATCTTCTCGCCCACCGTGACCACGATGCGCTTCCAGCCCACCATGGTGCCCAGGCCCAGCGCGATGGCCACCGCCACCTTCACCCAAAGCGGGATGAACTTGGTGGCTTGGTCGAGCTGCTTCTTGAACGCGCCGAGATTGTCGCGCGCGGTGGCATCCAGCTTCGGCGCCCCGGTCTTGCCCATCACCCGGATGGTCTCCGAGGCGAGGTACATGTCGTTGCGCATGTTGGAGACCGAGGCCGCCGGCACCTGCGCCAGCGTCTCATGGGTGCCCACCATGTCCGAGATCTCGCGGGTCACCTGGGCGAGCGCCGGCAGCACGTCCGCGCCGACCTCGTGGTCGCGCACATAGGCGGTGAGCACCGCGCGCGGATTCGCCGGCGCGGGAGCATTTCCGGCGGCCTGCTGGAGCGAGGCTTCCGTGGCCTGGGCGATGGCACGGAACTGCGCCACTTCCTCCACGTTCACCGCGCGGTTGAGGGCGTAGGCCGTGGGCACGATGCCGATGAGGATCAGCATGATGAGGCCCATGCCCTTCTGCCCGTCATTGGAACCGTGGGCGAAGGAAACGCCGGTGCAGGTAAGCACGAGCAGGCCGCGAATCCACCACGGCGGCGGCTTGTGGCCGTCCGGCGCGCGATAGAGTGAGGGGTTGCGCACGGTCACCTTCAGCGTCAGCAGCAGCAGGCCGGCGGCGATGAAGCCGATGATGGGCGAGAACAGCAGTGAGTAGCCCACATTGGCGGCCTGCCCCCAGTCCACGCCCGAGGTGCCATCGCGCCCCTGCACCAGCTGGTTGGCGACGCCGACGCCGATGATGGAGCCGATGAGGGTGTGGGAGGAGGAAGCCGGCAGGCCGAGCGACCAGGTGCCGAGATTCCACAGGATGGCGGCGATGAGCAGCGCGAACACCATGGCCATGCCGGCGCCGGACCCCACATTGAGGATCAGCTCCACCGGCAGCAGCGACACGATGCCGAACGCCACCGCGCCGGAGGAAACCAGAACGCCCAGGAAGTTCCAGGCGCCAGACCAGATGACCGCGAAATGGGCCGGCAGCGAATTGGTGTAGATCACCGTCGCCACCGCATTGGCGGTGTCGTGGAAGCCATTCACGAACTCGAAGCCGAGTGCGATGAGCAGCGCCACCACCAGGAGGAGGAAGGGCAGGATGGCCAGCGTGCTGGTGCCCGAGTCCACCACATCCCTCCAGATGGAGAAGCCGGTAAAACCAAGGCCCCCGATCAGCAGGGCGAAGAACAGGAAGATTTCCAGGAGCCCATGGTCTCGATCCATGGACGCGCGCCTGGCAGAGGCGTGGTGGCCTGCCGCTGGGGCGTGATGCGGCGTCGCGGCTTGCGACATGAACGTCTCCATTCAACCATCGGAGATCCGTCCTGCTGGACGGCCGCCCGTTGGTTGACAGGAGGGCGTGACACGCGAGTGACGCTTCAGGATACCACTTCGGGCGTTTTTCGACCGAAGTGGATACCGGTGCCCTTGAGCAATGCGCATCAACGCGATGAGCCGGAGCATGCCCACCGCATTCGGGGCGGTGGGCGCCGCTTTCATCCGCCGATATAGTGGCGCAGATAGCGCCCGCCCAAGGCGGTGAGCACCTCATAGCCGATGGTGCCCGCCTTTTCGGCCAGCTCGTCCACGCTGATACCCTCGCCCAGGAACACCGCCTTGTCGCCGCGCGCCACGGTGTCCGGCGGCAGGTCGGTGATGTCGAGGGTGGCGAGGTCCATGGAGATGCGGCCGACCAGCGGGCAGCGCTGGCCCGCCAGCACGGCTTCGGCTCCGCGCCGGGCATCGGTGGAGCCGGCGGCGCGGAAGAAGCCGTCAGCGTAACCGACATGCACGGTGGCCAGGCGGCTGTCGCGGGTGAGGCGCTGGGTGGCGCCATAGCCCACCGTTTCGCCGGCAGGGGCGGTGCCCACCTGGATCACCCGCGCTTCGAGCCGCACCACGGGGCGCAGCGGCGGCACACCAGAAATGGCGACGCCCCCATAGAGGAAGATGCCCGGCCGAACGAGATCAAAGCGGAATTCCCGCCCCATCAGCGTGCCGGCTGAATTGGCGAGGGAGGCTTTCACCTGTGGAAAGCGTCGCGCCACGTCCGCGAACACCAAATGCTGGCGCGCGGTGAGCACATGGCCGGGCGTGTCGGCGCAGGCGAGATGGCTCATGATGAGGCTGGGCGTGAAACCCAGCATCCGATAGCTCTCGGACAGCCGCACCGCCTCTTCCAGCGAAATTCCGAGCCGGTGCATGCCCGTATCCACATGGATGGCCGCCGGCAGGTTCACCCCCTGGTCACGGCAATAGTCGCTCCACTCGCCGATTTCCGGTGCCGAGCCGAGGACGGGGCGGAGATTCGCCGCGGCGAAGGCCGGAGCGGTGCCGGGCAGAAGGCCGTTCAGCGCATAGATGGTGGCCTCGGGCAGCAGGGTGCGCAGATGCTGCGCCTCCTTCAGGTGCGCCACGAAAAAGGTGCGCGCGCCCGCCCGCCAGAGGGCCGGGGCGACGCGGTCGATGCCGAGGCCATAGGCATTGGCCTTCACCACCGCCGCGCATTCGGCGGGGGCGGCGAGGGCGGAAAGGGTACGCCAATTGTCGGCGATGGCGGACAGGTCCACCGTGAGAATCGCCCCCGCATCCGGCTCGGCGGCCGCGAACGCCTCGGCGGCGGCGTCGGCGGCGGCGTCGGGGGCGCCTGTGGCTTGCCCGTCCGTCAACTCCGGGGCGGCAGGTGGTCCTCCCGCGCCAGGTTGGAGAAGCGGGTGAATTGGGGCTCGAAATGCACCTTCACCGTCCCCGTCGGGCCGTGACGCTGCTTGCCGATGATGATTTCGGCCGTGTTCTCGGCCGCCTTCATCTCGATCTCCCACTTGAACCACTCCTCTGTGCCCGGCTTGGGTTCCTTGCTCTTGAGGTAATACTCCTCACGAAACACGAACATGACCACGTCGGCGTCCTGCTCGATGGAGCCGGATTCGCGAAGGTCCGAAAGCTGGGGCCTCTTGTCGTCTCGCGCTTCCACCTGACGCGAAAGCTGCGACAGCGCCATAATGGGCACTTGCAGTTCCTTCGCCAAGGCCTTCAGGCCGGTGGTGATCTCGGTGATCTCCTGCACGCGCCCCTGGGACGAGGACTTGGAAGAGCCGGACAGGAGCTGCAGGTAATCCACAACCATAAAATCGAGCCCGCGCTGGCGCTTCAGCCGCCGGGCGCGCGCCACCAGCTGGGCGATGGAGATGCCGCCGGTGTCGTCGATATAGAGCGGGATCGCCTGCATGGTCTGGGCGGCGGCCGCGAGCTTGGAGAATTCGGATTCCGAGATGTCGCCGCGCCGGATCTTGTAGGAGGCGATTTCCGCCTGCTCCGCGAGAATACGGGTGGCAAGCTGCTCGGACGACATTTCCAGGGAGAAGAAGCCCACCACGCCGCCCGACACCGCCTCGATGGAGCCATCGGCCTTCTGCTCGCCGCGATAGGCGGCGGCGATATTGAAGGCGATGTTGGTGGCGAGCGAGGTTTTGCCCATGGCCGGTCGCCCGGCCAGGATGATGAGATCCGATGGCTGGAGCCCGCCCATCTGCTGGTCGAGGTCGTCGAGCGCGGTGGCGATGCCGGAAAGGTGCCCGTCGCGCTGGAAGGCCTTGGAGGCCATGTCCACCGATTCGCGCAGGGCATCGCCGAACTTCAGGAAGCCGCCGTCATAGCGCCCGCTCTCGGCAATTTCGTAGAGACGCTTTTCCGCCTGCTCGATCTGCTCCTGAGGCGAGGCGTCCACGGCCGCGTCGAAGGCGTCGTTGACGATTTCCTCGCCGATCTGGATGAGATCGCGGCGCACCGCGAGGTCATAGATGGCGCGGCCGTAATCCTCGGAATTGATGATGGTGGTGGCTTCGGCCGCCAGCCGCGCCAGATATTGCGGGCCGGTGAGCCCGGCCACGTCCAGCTCGGCGGGCAGGAAGGTCTTGAGCGTGACGGGCGTCGCGATCTTGCCGGCGCGGATGAGCGCGCTCACCACCTCGTACAGCTTGCCGTGCAGCGGTTCGTAGAAGTGGCGCGGCTCCAGGAAGTCGGAGACGCGGTAGAACGCCTCGTTGTTCACCAGAATGGCGCCGAGCAGCGCCTGCTCCGCCTCCAGATTGTGGGGCGCCTGGCGGTAGGTGGGGACGATTTCCCCCTTGTTCGGAAGATCGAGCATGGTCACGAGTCCACGGCTTGGGGATCTCGTTTAACAGGGTTAGCCCTTACGAGTCCCTTGCCACGATGACTCCGCGGCAAGGGAAATCTTCCACAGGGGTGAACTTCGGGGATAGCGGCGACATCGCTCTCCCTGGACCTTTCAGGCGATGGCCTCAAGGATTCGCACCCAGCTGCGCGTGCCCTTGTGGAACGAGGTGAGATCATACTTCTCGTTCGGCGAGTGCACACGGTCGTCGTCGAGGCCGAAGCCGATCAGCAGGGTATCCACCCCCAGCAGGGCCTTGAACTGGCCGACGATGGGAATGGACCCGCCCGTGCCGATGGTCACCGGTTTCACGCCCCATTCGGCCTCCAGCGCGGCAGACGCCTTGATGAGGTCCGCGCTCTCGGGCGGCACCATGAAAGCGCGCGAGCCCTCGGCCTTGGCCAGCTCCGCCTTGCAGTCCGCCGGCACGCGCGCCGCCACGAAGGCCGCGAAGGCGTCGCGGATCTTCGCCGGGTCCTGGTCCGCCACCAGGCGGAACGAGATCTTGGCCGTGGCCTTGGACGGGATGATGGTCTTCGAGCCTTCCCCCGTATAGCCGCCATAGATGCCATTGATTTCGAAGGTCGGGCGCGACTGGATCTGCTCGATCAGCATGCGGTCGTGCTCGCCCACCGCGCGGGACAGCCCCACCGGCCCCAGGAAGCCTTCGGCGGTAAGGCCGAGCTTTTCCCAGCGCGCGCGCACCTCCGCCGGCGGCTCGCGCACATCGTCATAGAAGCCGGGAATGGTGACGCGGCCGTTCGCGTCGTGCACGTCGGCGATGATCTTGGAGAGAATGTGGATGGGGTTGGCCGCCGCCCCCCCGAACAGGCCCGAATGCAGGTCGCGATTGGCGCCGGTAATAGTGAGCTCGGTGTGCAGGATGCCGCGCAGGGACGTGGTGATGGAGGGTGTCTTCGCATCCCACATGCCGGTGTCGCAGACCAAAGCGATGTCCGCCTTCAGGTCGTCCGCGTGGGCCGCCAGGAAGGCGGGCAGGCTGGGAGAGCCGCACTCCTCCTCGCCTTCCAGCATCACGGTCACGTCCACCGGCAGGCGGCCGGATGTGTCCCTGATGGCGCGCAGGGCGCCGAGGAAAGTGAGCACCTGGCCTTTATCGTCGGCCGCGCCCCGCGCCACGATGGTGCGCCGCCCATCCGGCGTCTCACCCAGGCGGGGCTCGAACGGCGGGGTCTGCCACAGGTTCAGGGGGTCCACGGGCTGCACGTCGTAGTGGCCGTAAAACAGCACCCGGCGCGCCGCGCCCGTGTCGGTGCGGGCCAGCACCACCGGATGGCCCGCCGTCTGGTGCACCTGTGCCGCAAGGCCGAGATCGGCGAGCTGGGCCGCCGCCCATTCGGCCGCCGCAACGCAGGCGGACTTGTGGGCGGGATCGGTGGAGATGGACGGGATTTTCAGGAATTCGAACAGCCGCGCCAGGGACGCGTCGAGTCCCGTATCGACCTTCTCCAATGCCTGATCCACCGCCGTCATCATGTCCTCCATTCCGCAGGGCCTGGGCCAGCCCCGGTTCCGCCGACGAGTCGCGTGCTCGCCTGCCGGCGGCCATAAGGCCCCGGCCTTTCGGCAGAATTGTGCCATCCGGGCCAGGGCGCCGCCGTCACCAGCGGCCGTTCGCGAGGGATGGTTGCATGCCGGTGGAAGGATGCGCCAGGGGCGCGCGACGGTAAAGGGCGGACGCTTTGCGTTTTCCCCCAGGGACCCACGACACGATCGTGACGCACGACGCCATCATATCGAAAGGGGGGGCGCCTGGAGGGCTCGCGCCCGCGCCTTGCGCGGCACGACGCATCCAGCGGGAGCGGGCCAGCGCAAAGGTCGGAGCCGTCGTAGGGCGGGGGCAGTAACGCCCGGCAACGCGCAGGCACGGCGCCGCATTGGCGCCGTGCTTCATGTCAGCTCAAGGGCGCCGCAGCCACATGGCCGGCATCGCCTGAAATCTGATCGGCGGAAGCCGGAGCGGACACCGCGCCGCCACGCACCACCCGACGGGCACGCTGCATGACAGAGCCGATGCGACGATAGAGGAGGCGCGGCAGGCGCGCCGACCGCGGCATCATAGCCGCCACGGGCAGCCGCGCGCATCAGCGCCTGGGTGGGGGCTTCGGCGACCAGGACCGCGGGGGCGCCATTGCCATCGCGATAGGGGTTCTCCGGAATCTGATCCGGATTGTCCGCGTGCACGATCAGCACATCCGGCTGCCCGGTGGCCATGCTGCCGGCCGCCGCTTCAAGGCTGCCGGCTTCCTGAACGCCACCAACGCCGAAGGCGATGAGAGAATTGCGAAGCGCCTCGCGACGCTCCACCTGCGAGTCAACGATGAGAATGCGGGCTGTCGGTAACACCTTCATGAGGCGCTCCATCTGCTGTGGCGCCCATCCGGCTGAACCAGGATGAGACGCACCATTCAGAAAAGGGACATGCGAGACCCCGCAATCTCGCTGTCACAACAGAAGATACCTGTTATGCGTGCATCAGGCAACAGGCTCCCTTACCAGGGTCAGGTGTTAGTTTTTGGCCCTAATGGAACTTTTGCTCTATTCGGTGCGGAATATCAGGAAAATCAACGGCTGATACTTCCCAGAATACCCCTCAGGATCGCACGGCCAAGCTGTGTTCCAACCTGGGTTGCGACCGATCGCGCAACCTGCCGTACAACCAGCTCGGTTGTAGACATGCGGCTCGACGTTCCGCTCTTCGGCACACTGGTGCCGGTGCGGCCCTTGGTGCCGCCGGTCGTCTTCTGCGAGGAGGGCTTGGTCTGGCCGGTACGCTCGGCCTTCACCTCGGGCAGGCCGAGCACGGTGCCCAGCACCGAATCCAGAATCCCACCACCGCCGCTGGACGAGGCGGGAGGGCTCGCCGGGGCCGAGCTTTCGCGCGCATGGTCCGCTGTCTGCTGCTCGGCCCGCTGCTGTAGGCGCTCGAAGGCGGATTCACGGTCGATGGCGGTATCATAAGTGTGGCCGACCGGGCTTTTCGCCATGATGGCAGCCCGTTCCGGCGCGCTGAGCGGCCCCACGCGGGCGGACGGCGGGCGGATCAAGGTGCGCTCGACGATGGAGGGAATTCCGTTGCCCTCCAAGGTGGAGATGAGGGCCTCGCCCTTGCCCAGCTCCATGATGACCTGCGCCGTGTTCAGGGCCGGGTTGGGGCGGAAGGTCTCCGCCGCAGCCTTTACGGCCTTCTGGTCGCGCGGGGTGAAGGCGCGCAAAGCGTGCTGCACCCGGTTGCCCAGCTGAGCCAGCACGCTGTCGGGCACATCCAGCGGGTTCTGGGTGACGAAATAGACGCCAACCCCCTTGGAGCGGATGAGGCGGACCACTTGTTCCACCTTTTCCAGCAGGATTTTCGGCGCCTCGTCGAACAGCAGATGGGCTTCATCGAAGAAGAAGACAAGCTTGGGCTTGTCCGGATCCCCCACTTCGGGCAGCTGCTCGAAGAGTTCGGCGAGCAACCACAGGAGGAAGCATGCATAAAGGCGCGGCGCGCCCATCAGCTTGTCCGCCGCCAGCACCGAAATGGTGCCGTAGCCCGAACGGTCCACCCGCATGATGTCACGGATCTCCAGGGCCGGCTCGCCGAAGAACTTGTCGGCGCCCTG
Organism: Xanthobacter sp. NM-59; assembly: GCF_021401125.1. GTDB lineage: Bacteria > Pseudomonadota > Alphaproteobacteria > Rhizobiales > Xanthobacteraceae > Xanthobacter. The sequence continues at coordinate 1,044,535 of NZ_JACBFQ010000001.1, read as the reverse complement.
GTTCTCCAGCATCAGCAACTGCCGCTGGATGGCGCCCACGCTCTGCGGGCTCACATTGCCGTATTGGGCACTGATCTGGGAGGCGTTCTCGGACACATAGGCCAGCATCGCCCGCAGGTCCTTCAGGTCCAGCAGTAGCAGGCCCTGCTCGTCGGCGATGCGGAAGACGATGTTGAGCACACCTTCCTGCGTGTCGTTGAGGTTCATGAGGCGCGCCAGCAGCAGCGGCCCCATTTCCGAGACGGTGGCGCGCACCGGATGGCCCTGCTCGCCGAACAGGTCCCAGAAGATCACCGGGAAGCTGTCGGGCGTGTAGGTGATGCCCACCTCGGTGGCGCGGGAGAGCAGGAAATCCTTGGACTCGCCCGGCATGGCGATGCCCGAGAGGTCGCCTTTGATATCGGCCGCGAACACCGGCACGCCGGCCCGCGAGAAGCCTTCCGCCAACACCTGCAAAGTCACCGTCTTGCCCGTGCCGGTGGCTCCGGTGACCAGCCCATGACGGTTGGCGAGCCGCAAGGTGAGGTATTCGTCCGCATCCATGACGGTTGGCGCCGCGCTTTTACGCGCCTTGGCAGCCGTGGCCGGTTCCGGGCCGAGCACCTTACCGAGGAAGATCTTGCCGTCCACGTCAGGGCTCGATGAGGGGGCTTGCGGCGTCATGGAGCTGTCCTCTTGGAACCATTCCTTCCGGAAACTCCCGCTGGCGGGAGGCCCGGAGGGCGAGTCGGATGGGATGTTGTCGCGCGGTTTCACCTGTGGGGGCAAGTTCACCCGTGGCGGCAGGTTCACCCCTGGCGGCAAGCCGGCGGCCGGCCCACCCCGGCGCTCGTGACGCGCCGCGTCTTGCGCCCGCCCGCCGGGGTGGGCAAGCTGCGCGCGCCATCAGGCGGGCTGAGGTCCCCAACCCGGTTCCAGGAGCGCACATGGATGAACTCATCACCCGGCTGTCGCAGCGGCTGGATCTGGACCCGGCAACCGCACGCGGGGTCGTGGGCCTAGTGCTGAAATTCCTCGATCGCGAGGCTCCGCGGGAGGACATGGCCCCCCTTCTGGCAGCCCATCCATGGATTCCGGCGCTGCTGGAAGAGATTCCCGATGAGCCTGCGCCACCGGCCTGCGAGCGTCATTTCGGCGGCATGGCGCGGCTGATGCAAGTGGCCGATCGCATGATGGCGCTCGGCCTGACCATGCCGCAGGTGCAGACGGCCGTTCGCGAAACCGTCGCCTATGCCCGTGAGACGGTGGGGGATGACGCGATCAACCACCTTGTGCGCGCCATTCCAGGGCTGCGCCAGGTGGTTTGAAGGCACAAAACGCGGGATGAAGTCGAGACACGTGGCCTCCCGCAGTCGCGGAAAAGGGGCAGCAGGATGTGGACGGGCGGTCCGCAGGATCCATTTCGCCTCCACCACCCTTGAAAAGGCCCCGCGCAGTTCGTATGAGGAGGGCGTGCCGCGGTAGCTCAGCTGGTAGAGCAACGCATTCGTAATGCGTGGGTCGGGGGTTCGAATCCCTTCCGCGGCACCACTTCACTTTGAAATCACAGCAGAACGCTGGGGCTCATAGCTCCCGGCCCTCGGCTAACCTCGGCGTGGTTTTCCTGGCAGGGCCGCTCCTGCACAGCTTCGCTGGCCTGTTCACCGCCTTGCGCCACGGTCGAAGGGCGAGGGCAGGGGCGGGACGTTGCAGGAACAGGCCCGACCTGCGCGCACCCCACATTCGCCGCCGCCGCATATCGCCGGTGCCGAATTCGATCGGGATCATTGGCGAAAATGACCTAATGGCTGCGCTACTCCCGGCCGGCTCGCGGTTCCAACAGGGCGTGGGCTTCCGTCACCGTCGTGTGAATGTGCTCGCGGCCATGGACTGTCGGTAGGACCGCAGGGGCGGATGAACGGTCGTCAGGATCGGAGCGTAGATGTTCAGATGCGGTACGGCGAGGTGAACCGCCCCGATTTTTCGAGACGCCCTCGGCCTTCGCCTTGTTCTGCCGTTCGAACGTGACGGGCGGCAGCATCCCGCCGCGTATGCTTGCGGCGGATGCGTTCGCGCTTGAGCAGGGCGAAGACGCTCTCGGCCACGGCGTTGTCGTGACCGTTGCCGCGATGGCTCATCGAGGGCTGCAGAGCAAGGCATTTCGGGAGTGAAGCTCACTCCCTGCCCGCGACCTGGCTCGCCTAGTCCGAATGCGCCGGCCGCGACCCTTTGGCTTGCCTCGCCAGACGGCGGACATGTGCGGCCTCTTCATCATCGCGGGCTGCGGCGGCAAGCTTCGCGTGCGGCTTCCTTCACTCGTTGAGCGAGCCTGCTCCTTGCCGCAGCCGCGCAGCCGCCTCCGCGACCGGCTGCTCGGTGAGCTGAAGGGCCGTGGCGCGCGTGAAGTCTTTGGTGCGTTCGCTTTGCCACCGGGGGCCTCCTTGCCTCAGGACTTAGGGAAGAAGGCGGCTGCGAATCTCGCGGCGCTTCACCGATCCGCGCGAAAGCGCGCTATATGTCGGTGCCCTCGAGCTGCTCCGCGAGCGGATATTGGGCGCGACGGAAGGCAGAGGGCGGCTGGCCGAACCAGCGGATGAAGGCGCGGGTGAAATTGGCCTGGTCCTCGTAGCCCAGCGCCAGCGCAATCTCCACCAATGGCCGCCGGCTTTCCATCAAGAGGCCAATGGCGCGCGCGCGCCGCGCCGCGTCGACGACCTCCCGATAGGTGTAGCCCTTCTGCCGCAGGCGGCGTTGCAGGCTTTGCACACTTATGCCCGCAAGGCGCGCGGCGCCTTCAATGTCGGAGGATCCCTCCAGCAGGCGCAGTGCGACGATGGCGGACAGGGCGCGGGCGGGTTCCGGGGCGTCCCGCAGTGCAATGTCGGCGTCGACATCACGCAGGCTGAGCATTCTGCCGGGCGGCCGCGCGGGGGCCGCGCGCCGGTGCGCAAGTTCGTCCGGCCGCAGAACGATGCCGGTGCCAGGGCATCCATAGCGGATGGGCGCCTGCAGCCTGTCTTCGAGAAGGCGGGCATCGGCATCGCGCGCATAGCTCACCTCGATGCGTTCCGGCTGCCACTTTGGCCCGAGATATTGCCTCGCGAAGCTGAGCATTGGTGGAAGTAGGTGGTCGGCATGCTGCACGCCGCTGACATCATAGCGCGGAATGACGAAGCGCCAGATGCGGCGCCCGCGATCGGGAGCCAGTTCCAGGCGTGCGCCCGTGAGGTGGGCGGCGCTGGTGAGAATGATGCGGCGAACGCCATCCGCGAGGGTCTCCCCCTGTGCGCCATATTCCGCCCAAAGCCCATAGGCGCGATAGCTCATCTGCACGCCCACCTCGAGGCCGAACAGGCGATCAGCCAGCAGGTGCGCCGCGCGCGAGAACAGGCCCATCATCGCGGCGAGAGGAATGGGCGTGTCAGGCTGGCTGCGCACGAGCAGCGGCACGCTCTCGCTCTCGAAGGTGCGCAGCACGGCCATTTCGCCGGCCTGCGCCTCGAGCATGTCCGGCAGGGATCCGAAGCCGCGTGCCCGCACAAGGGCGATTGTTCTGGATGAGGGCATATCTGTCCTCGCTGCTGACGCGAAATGACAAGCGCCCAAGGCGAACATTGCCCATTGTCTGCCCCGCGAGCAACCGAAAGCGTGGCTGTTCCTCCTGCGGGGGCACGGGAACAGGCGCTTGATGTGGATCGTTGAGAGCGGTCAGTTCGTCCGGTCAGGGCCGGGTCAGTGGGGCGGGCAGAAGGGCGGATTGCAACTCGCGGGGGCTGCTATCCATCCTGATGTCCGCCTGCGCCCGCATGCTCGATGCGGGGCACAAGGCTGGCGGAACAAGTAAGGCGATGCGATGAAACAACTATTTCTTGCAACCGCGGTCGCGGTGGCCATGGGGACGCCGGCCTTCGCGCAGGAGGCGGCCAAGCCGAACATCCTGTTCATCGTCTCCGATGATACGGGCTACGGCGATCTCGGCGCCTATCTGGGCGGCGAAGAGCGCGGCATGCCCACGCCGAACCTTGACCAGCTCGCCGATGACGGCATGCTGTTCACCTCCTTCTACGGCCAGCCGAGCTGCACGCCCGGCCGCGCCGCCATGCAGACCGGGCGCATCCCGAACCGCTCCGGCATGACAACCGTGGCCTTCCAGGGCCAGGGCGGCGGCCTGCCGCACGCGGAATGGACGCTGGCCTCCGTGCTCAAGCAGGCGGGCTACAGCACCTATTTCACCGGCAAGTGGCATCTGGGCGAGGCGGATTATGCGCTGCCGAACGCCCAGGGCTATGACGAGATGAAGTACGCCTTCCTGTACCATCTCAACGCCTACACCTATGGCGACCCCAATTGGTTCCCCGACATGAGCCCCGAGGACCGGGCCATGTTCCAGCGCGTCACCAAGGGCGCGCTGTCGGGCAAGGCCGGCGAGGCGCCGAAGCAGGATTTCCAGGTCAACGGCGAATATGTGAACACGCCTGAGAAGGGCGTGGTGGGCATTCCCTTCCTCGACGAATATGTGGAGAAGGCCGCCCTCGGCTTCCTTGATGATGCCGCCAAGTCGAAGAAGCCGTTCTTCATCAACGTCAACTTCATGAAGAACCACCAGCCGAACCTGCCGGCACCCGAGTTCATCCACAAGTCTCCGTCGAAGAGCAAGTATGCCGACTCCGTGGTCGAGCTCGACACGCGCATCGGCAACCTCTTGAAGAAGCTGGATGAGCTGGGCCTGCGGGACAACACCATCGTCTTCTATACGGTGGATAACGGCGCTTGGCAGGATGTCTATCCCGACGCCGGCTACACGCCGTTTCGCGGCACCAAGGGCACCGACCGCGAGGGTGGCAGCCGCGTGCCGGCCATCGTGCGCTGGCCCGGCCATGTGAAGCCCTACAGCAAGAGCGCGGCCATCGTCGGCGGCCTCGATCTCATGAAGACCTTCGCCTCCGCCGCCGGCATCAAGGAGCTGCCCAAGGAGGATCGTGACGGCAAGCCGATCATGTTCGACAGCTATGACATGATGCCCGTGTGGACCGGCAAGGGTGAACCCACCCGCAAGGCTTGGTTCTACTTCACCGAGAACGAGCTGACCCCCGGTGCGGCCCGTCTGGGCCACCTGAAGGCCGTGTTCAACCTGCGCGGTGACGACGGCCAGCCCACCGGCGGCTTGGCGGTGGACAGCAATCTGGGCTGGAAGGGGCCGGAGAAGTATGTGGCCACCGTGCCGCAGGTCTTCGATTTGCGTCAGGACCCGCAGGAGCGCTACGATCTCTTCATGAACAACTATACGGAGCGTACCTGGGCTCTGGTCAGCATCAACAAGGCGGTCGCCGATCTGATGAAGACCTATATCCAGTATCCGCCCCGCAAGCTGCAGAGCGAGGTTTATACCGGCCCCATCACGATCTCGCGTTACCAGATGTTCGAGAACGTGCGCGGTCAGCTCAAGGAACAGGGCTTCTCCATCGGCCTGCCCACCGGCAACTGAGGCCCCCGCGTAGGCCGGCTCCCACTTGGGGTCGGGCTTTCCACGACATCAACCCCGCCGGTGCCTGACGGCACCGGCGGGGTTTTGCCTTATCGGAGACCGCTTGCGATGAACATCATGCGCCTGACCCTGCGGTGCCTTGCTGCGGCCGCGACGGTGGCCCTTGTCGGCTTGCCCGCCATGGCCGCCGAAGACCCGCTGCCCTCCTGGAACGATGGCGGCAGCAAGACGGCCATCGTCGACTTCGTGAACCGTGTCACGAAAGAGGGCGGTCCGGACTTCGTGCCGGTCGAAAAGCGTCTTGCCGTCTTCGACAATGACGGAACGCTGTGGGCCGAAAAGCCGGTCTATGTGCAACTCTTCTTCGCCTTTGACCGCGTGAAGGCGCTGGCGCCCCAGCACCCCGAATGGCAGACGAAGGAGCCGTTCGCCTCGATCCTGAAAGGGGACATGGAGAAGGCCTTGAGCGGAGGCGACCACGCCATCGCCGAAGTCGTCGCCGCCACCCACGCTGGAATGACCACGGACGAGTTCGCCGAAATCGTGCAGCAGTGGATCGCTGCAGCCAAGAATCCGGAGAAGGACCGGCTCTTCTCGCGCATGGACTACCAGCCCATGCTGGAGCTTCTATCCTATCTGCGCGACAACGGCTTCGAAACCTTCATCGTCTCCGGCGGCGGTGTCGATTTCATGCGGGTCTTCAGCCAGTCCCTGTATGGCATTCCTCCGGAAAAGGTCGTGGGCAGCACCGGCAAGCTGAAGTTCGAGCTGAAGGATGGGCATCCCGACGTGCTGAAGCTGGCCGATATCGATTTTATCGATGATGGTCCCGGCAAGCCGGTGGGCATCCAGATGAATATCGGCCGCCAGCCGATCTTCGCCTTCGGCAATTCCGATGGTGACCTTCAGATGCTGCAATATACCTGTCTGAAGTCGGGCCCGAAGTTCTGCGGCTATGTGCACCACACGGATGCGAAGCGCGAATGGGCCTATGACCGGGACTCCAAGGTCGGCCGGCTCGACAAGGGCCTCGACGCCGCGGCCACCAACGGCTGGACCGTGGTGGACATGGCGAAGGACTGGAAGACGGTGTTTCCTGCGCCCTGAGGCGAGAGGGGCCGGCAGCCCCATCATCTGTGCGCCGATCGGGGCCCCCGTGTCAGGGGGGCTCCGATCGGCATGTCAGGTCGGGCGGTGCCCTCAGGCGGCCGCCGCGAAGTTCGTCACGAAGTCGTCCACTGCCTTGCGCAGCTCGTGGGCCTGCTCGGAGAGCCCGCTCGAGAGCGTCATCAGCTGGGTCGAAGCCGCGCCCGTCATGCCCGCCGCCTGACCGACGCCGGAAATGTTCTGCATCACCTGATGGGTGCCGCTGGCCGCCTGCTGGCAGTTGTGCGCGATCTCGGAGGTTGCGGCGCTCTGCTGCTCCATGGCGCCCGAAATCGCCTCCGCGATATCCTTGACGGTGCCGATGACGCGGGCGATTCCGGTCATGGACTGCACCGAGGTGTTGGTGGCCTGCTGGATCTCGCCGACCTTGCTGCGGATGTCTTCCGTCGCCTTGGCGGTCTGCAGCGCCAGCTGCTTGACCTCCTCGGCCACCACGGCAAAGCCCTTGCCAGCCTCGCCCGCCCGCGCCGCCTCAATGGTGGCGTTGAGGGCGAGAAGATTGGTCTGGTCGGCGATGGTCTTGATGAGGTTGATGACGTCCCCGATGTCGGATGCCGCCGATGCGAGATCGGAGATCCGGGCATTGGAGGTTTCCGCTTCGGTGAAAGCGGTGTCGGCGATCTGAACGGAGGTCGCCACCTGCCCGTTGATCTCGCGGATGGAGGCGGCCATCTCCTCGGAGGAGGCGGCGACCGTCTGCACATTGGAAGAGGCCTCCTCCGCCGCGCCGGACACCGCCTGTGCCTGGCGCGAGGTTTCCTCGGCCGTAGCCGAGAGGTTCTTGGCTGCGTCCGCCACCTCGCGGGAGGAGCCGGCAAAGCCCGTCGCCAGGCGCTGCATGTGGTCGACGAAGTCCTTCGCCAAACGCTCGCGACGGGCCAGGATGTCACGTTCCGCATTGTCGCGCGCGGCCTGCTGCTCCTTCAGCCGCTCGCCTTCCACCATACGGTCGCGCATGTAGACCACGCTGGTGCCGATGACACCGATTTCGTCGCTGCGTTCCGCGGTCTGAATCTCCACGTCCAGATTGCCGTCGCCGATGGCGCGCAGCTCGGTGGAGAGGCGGTCGAGCGGGCGAAGAATGGACCGGGCGAAGAAATAGGACGCCACGCTGAGGACAGCCATGACAACGACGATAATGCCGATCAGCACCCGCATCTGCGAATAGAAGGCCGCGTCGATGTCGTCCACGTAGACACCGCCGGACACCACCCATTCCCACGGGGCGAACCCCAGTTCGAAGGAGATCTTCTGCCGCGGAGTGGGGTCTGCACCCGGCTTCGGGAAGTAATAGGTGGTATAACCGCCATTACCTCTTCCGTTCGCAAGCTGATTCTGAACGAAGAGGTTGCCGAAGGCATCCTTCTCATTCATCGCATTCACGCCTTCGCGCTCCGGGCGCGCGCCGTGCAGCACCGTCACGCCCTCTTGATTCAGCACGAACAGATAGTTGGTACCGTCGAAGCGGGTCGAGTGGATCATGTCCGCCGCCCGCTGGTGCGCCACATCCAGGCTGATCTTGCCGTCGCGGACCGCCTGATCGAGCCCCTTGAGCTGCGTCACAGCCATCTCCACGATGTTGTGAATCGCAGCTTTGCGCTCATTCATCATGCTTTTGTACAAGTCCACCAGAAATACAGTGGTGATACCGACAAGCCCTATCATAAAAGTTGCAATCAGAATGATGAGGCGAGCTTTCAGCGAAATCGAGCGCATCGTAGATTACCCCTTATTGCGATACGCGAGGTCACTGCAATTAGTGGCGTGATGAACGGCGATGTATAGCCGAAAAATGAAAACTCGCTCCAGTTTGCAAGTGAATGTGCGATTTCAGCCAATTCTGCTACAAAACTGTTCAGTCTATGTAGACGGAAGGCTAATGCGTTGCTGTATCTCGCTGTTTATATGTAGGTACCTTGGTGGGGCATTATCGATCGCGGGTGGAACGATACCTTGGGGGAACGGTGCGCGCCGGCCCCTCCCGCCTCCATCTCTCCTCCTCGCGCGTCAGCGGGCAGCCTGCCGCAGGGCTGGGAGTGCCCTTGGGGGATCTGGTGCCGCCGCCCGCCGTCCTGTCGCTTTCGGGGTGCGGTCGCGCGTTGGTGGAGGTAAGAGGTGGCGCGCTGCCCGCCTCCTCTTTGCCGTGGCATGGTCGAGGCGAGGGCACTTTGGCGCTGAGCTCCCCCGGGGCCGGCTGCCGCAAGGAGACGGGCGAGATGACACCGCATGAGGCCAAGACCCCCGTTGCGGGTGCTGGAGCGACATTGGCAATGGCGGCCGCCTGCGGCATCGCGGCGGGCAATATCTATTACAACCAGCCGATGCTGGAGGTGATCGGGCGCGATATGCCGGGGCCTCTCATCGGCAGCATTCCGACGGCGACCCAGCTCGGCTACGCCGTGGGCCTGTTCCTGCTGGTGCCTCTGGGTGATCTCGTGGAGCGGCGTCGGCTCATCGTCACGCAGTTCTTGGTGCTCGCCATGGCGCTGGTGCTGGCGGCCCTGGCGCCGAGCGCGCTGGCGCTGGCCGTCGCCTCATTCGCGGTGGGCCTCGCCTCCACAGTGGCCCAGCAGATCGTGCCCCTGGCCGCTGAGCTGGCACCGCCGGAGCGGCGCGGGGCGACGGTGGGCATGGTGATGTCGGGGCTGCTGAGCGGCATCCTCTTCAGCCGCACCCTGGCCGGCTTCGTCGCCACCCATGGCGGGTGGCGGGAGATGTTCTGGCTGGCCGTGCCGCTGTCGCTCGGCGCCGCCGGTCTCATGGCGGCGGTGCTACCCCACAGCCGGCCGGATTCGGACCTGGGTTATGGACGGCTGCTGCGTTCCATCTTCGATCTTTGGAAGGAGTTCCCTGCTCTGCGCGTCGCGGCGCTCACGCAGGCGGCGCTGTTCGGAGCCTTCACCATCTTCTGGACCATCCTGCCGTTCCGCCTTGCCTCGCCGCGGTTCGATCTTGGTGCGGATGTGGCGGGCCTGTTCGGCCTCGTGGGGGCGGTGGGCATTTTCGCCGCGCCGCTCACGGGGCATTTAGCGGATCGGCGCGGGCCGGCGCTGGCGGTCATGGTGGGGGTCACCGTCACGCTGGCGTCCTGGGTTCTGTTTGGTGCCTGGGGGGCCATAGCGGGCTTAGTGGTGGGCTGCATCCTGCTGGATTTCGGAATCCAGAGCGCGCTGGTGTCCCACCAGCACATTGTCTATGCCCTGCGCCCGCAGGCGAGGGCGCGCATCAACACCGTCTTCATGGGCACCATGTTCATGGGTGGGGCGCTGGGTTCGGCCCTCTCCCTTCTGGCCTGGCACCAGGGCGGATGGGGCCTGGTGTGTCTGCTGGGCGTCGCCTTTGGGGCGTTCGCCACAGCGCTGCAGGTGCGCGTGCAGCTTCTGCGGCGCTGAAGCCGGCTGCGGACGGGGAGGGGCGAGCGGAGGCGGATTTGTGTCCCCGCTCGCTCCTCGTAGCCTTGGCGCGCGGCTCAGGCCTGTTCAGGGGCCAGCCTCTTCCATTGGCGCAGCGGAGCGGTTTCGTCCGGCCTTCCGGTCTGCTGGAACGATCGCGGCGGCGCAGGTTCATGCGGTTGATTTCGCGAGGGCCTTGCGCCCTGCTGCCGGTTCTCTGTCGCACGCTCCGGGGCTGAGGCCTGCTCCCCTGTCCGCAGCCTTCAGGGCGAGGCGTGGCGCGTTTCCTGCACGCGATCGGCGATCCCCTTCGCTCGAAAATGCCCCAGGCGGACGCTCATGAAGACGCCCTCGCAACGCGCCCCAGAAGCACGCTCAAAGGGGGCCGGTTGCGGCCCATGATCCGGCGCGAAAAATGAAACCGCCCGGGCCGAGGGGCCCGGGCGGTTTCAGCGCAGTGACGGTGCCTGCCCCGCGCCCCTGTGGAGCGCGGGGAAGCCGGATCAGTAACGGGCGTCCGGAGGCCTCTTGCCGTTCGGCCAGTCCTTCACCTTGCCGGGGAAGTCGGGGCGCGGCATGTGGCTGAAGTATTCGGCCACGTCCACCGCATCCTGGTCCGAGAGGCCGCCCTGTCCCAGCGGGAACTTCTCGTGGAAGCCGATGGGCATGTTGCGCTTCACGAACGCGGCAGCGGTGTAGGTGCGGGCCATGCCGGCGCCGATGTTGAAGGACTTGTCGCCCCACAGCGGCGGGTAGATGAAGTTGCCGTTGGCATCCTGCAGGCCTTCGCCGTCGGCGCCATGGCACACGGCGCACTGGGTCGTGTAGACCTGCTTGCCGTTCTCCACATTGGGCTTGATGTTGCGGTCGATCTTGCCGACGCCGCGACCTTCAACCTTGTCCTCAGGCTTCGTGGCGCCCTTCATCCAGTTGAAGTAGGCGACCATGGCCTTCATGTCGTCGCCGTCATTGGCGAGCGGCTTGCCGTTCATGGAGCGCTGGAAGCAGCCGTTGATGCGGTCCTCCAGGGTGATGACGCGGCCCGCCCGAGGCTGATAGCTCGGGAAGAAGGCCGACACGCCCACATAAGGCGAGCCATCCGCCACCGTGCCGGCATTCAGGTGGCAGCTGGTGCAGTTCAGCACGTCGCCCACATTGTTCGGCAGCAGGGTGTGGGTCTCGGTGTTGAGGCGCATGCCCCACACGAGCTGCTTTGCATTGGACTCATTCAGCATGTTGGCGAGGCGCGGCGTCTCGAACTTGGACATGTCGACCTTGGGGTCGAGCAGGGCGCGCGCCTTCTTCACCTGATCCGCGCTCACCGCAGAGGCCTTGTTGCCCCAGTTGCTGCGGATGAAGGTGAGGATCTCGGCCACTTCCTGGTCATCCAGGCGGGCAAAGCCCGGCATGGTGAAGACACGGGGATAGGCGTTGGTCTCCGCCGTCTTCCACCCGGTAAGGGTGATGTGGATCAGCGTCGCCGGGTCATCGGAATTGACGGTGGGGTTGCCCGCGAGCGGCGGGAACACCTTGGGCACGCCCGCGCCGTTCAGGCGGTGGCAGTCCGTGCAGAACTGCGCGTAGGCAAGCCCGCCCCGGGTGGTGAACATCGCTTCCGGCACCGTGTCGTTCTTCGGCAGCGGAGTGACTTCATGGGGATTGGGGGTCGGCAGCGACTTCAGATAGGTGGCGATGGCCACGAGGTCATCGTCGGTGAAGTGCTGGGTGGAGTTGTGGATGACCTCCGTCATGGAGCCGGAGACGGTCGCGAAGCGGTTCTGGCCGGTCTTCAGCAGCTCCACCGTGTCGGGCACGGTCCACAGGTCACGAAGGTTGATGGCGTTCCATTCCTCGACCTTGGCGCCGGAGACGAACTTGTCGCCGTTCGCGCCGCGGTTGGACATCGCCACTTCCTGGAAGCCGATGCCGCGCGGCGTGTGGCAGGCGCCGCAGTGGCCGAGGCTCTCGACCAGATAGGCGCCACGATTCCACACCGCGTCCTTGCTCGGATCCGGCTCGAAGGGCTTGCTGTTCAGGAAGGCGAAGTTCCAGAAGGCGAGGCCCCAGCGCTGGTTGAAGGGGAAGCCGATGCCGATCGCCTTGTTGGGCTCGGAAACGGGCTGAACGCCCTGCATCAGGTACGCGTAAAGGGCGTACATGTCGTCGGGCGAAACCTTCGCGTAGGACGGATATGGCATGGCCGGGTACAGGTGCACCCCGTCCGCCGTCACGCCCTTGCGCATCACGCGGTCGAATTCGCCGAACGTGTACTTGCCGATGCCGTTTTTCGGATCCGGCGTGATGTTCGTGGAATAGAGGACGCCGAAGGGCGTTTCCAGCGGCAGGCCGCCGGCCATGGGGTGCCCGCCCGGGGCGGTGTGGCAGGCCACGCAATCGCCCATTTCGGCGACATACTTGCCACGTGCGATCAGGTCCGCATCAGCGGTCTTGGGCAGCGTGCGGCCCGTGTTCTCGACAGGCGGGGGAGTGACGATCCACCAGAAGACGCCGGCCCCAACCACCGCTGCCGCAGCCACCACCGCGCCCGCGATCCTCCATTTCGATCTGCGTTTTCCTGATACGTCGTTATCCATGACATCGCCTCCGGGTGCGAACGGCAGCGATGGGCCGGAAGAGGCTGGCGCCTGGGGAAATGGTTCCGGCCCCCCCAAGGTGCCGGTCCCGCGCGCCTCTCTATGTTCCGATCAATCCTGCCGTGGCGTACCTATGCCGAAAAACTAGCGAGGGAATTTTGCGCCGCATTGACGTGTCGCAACCGTAAAATATTTCACAGTCTGTGACGAGTTAGAAAAATTCGAAGGCCACAGGTTGTGGAAAGTGTTTTGCCGCGCCAATGATTTAACGCGTTCCAGCTGGGCGCCGCTGCCGCCCTGGATTGCAGGCGGGCCTGCACGGCACACCGCGCTTTCGCGCCGCGTGGGGCACGACGTTTCCCTTAATGGGTGCGGCGCAGCAGGTCGGCGGGCAGCTTGCGGCACACCTCGGCGATCTGCGTCAGCAGCGGCGCCATGGCCGATGTCTTACGCCACAGCAGGCCGATGCGGCGGCTGGGGTGGGAATCGACGAAGTCCAGCAGGTGGATGCTCTCCCCCTGCTGCGGCTGGCCCTTGATGGCGAGCATGGGCAGCAGCGTGATTCCCGCGCCGGCCACCACCATCTGGCGCAGGGTTTCCAGGCTGGTGGCGCGGAACTCACTGGTCTCCCGCGCGCCGGAAAGCTGGCACACTTCAAGCGCCTGGTCGCGCAGGCAATGGCCGTCCTCCAGCAGCATCAGATTGTGCTGGCCCAGCTCCTCCAGATGGAGGCTCTGCCGTTTGGCCAGGGGGTGGTCGCCGGGAACCGCCAGCAGGAAGGGTTCCTCGAACAGGAATTCGCTGTGCAGGTGGTGGTCGTGGACGGGGAGGGCCAGGAAGGCGGCGTCCAGGGTGCCGGCATTCAGCCGCGCAATAAGGTCGGCGCTCTTCTCCTCGAACAGCAGCAGTTCCAGCTGGGGGAAGCGCGCGCGGATCATGGGAACCACATGGGGCAGCAGGTAGGGGCCCAGCGTGGGGAACACGCCCAGCCGCAGGGTGCCGCCTTCGGCCGCCTGGCTGCGGCGGGCCGCCTCCTTCATCTGCTCCACTTCATTGAGAATGCGGCGCGCCCGTTCGACGGCATCGCGGCCGGCGGCGGTGAGCATCACCTTGCGGGGCGCGCGCTCCACCAGGGGCACGCCCAGCTCTTCCTCCAGCTTGCGAATCTGCATGGACAATGTCGGCTGGCTCACCAGGCAGGCTTCCGCGGCGCGGCGGAAGTTGCGGTGATCGGCCAGGGCGACGAGATATTGCAGCTCGCGAAGGGTCATCTCGCATCTGAAAAAGCCACCCGCCGGAGAGGCCGGCGGGTGGCGGGGTTGGGTGAGGCTGATCGCAAGTGCGATCAGGCGGCCTTGCTCTCCGGCTCGCCGGGAGCGGAGGTGCGGATCAGGTAGTCAAACGCGCCGAGCGAAGCCTTCGCACCCTCGCCCATGGCGATGATGATCTGCTTGTAGGGCACGGTGGTGCAATCGCCCGCCGCGAACACGCCGGGAACCGAGGTCTGGCCGCGCTCGTCCACCACGATCTCGCCGCGCGGGCTGAGCTCCAGCGTGCCCTTCAGCCATTCGGTGTTCGGCAAAAGGCCGATCTGGACGAAGATGCCCTCCAGCTCCAGCGTCTGGATCTGACCGGAAACGCGGTTCTCATAGGTGAGGCCGGTCACCTTCTGGCCATCGCCGAGCACCTCGGTGGTGCGGGCGGAAAGCTTCACATCCACATTGGGCAGGCTGTGCAGCTTGCGCTGGAGAACCTCGTCGGCACGCAGCTTCGAGTCGAACTCGAACAGGGTCACATGGGCGACCACGCCGGCGAGGTCGATGGCCGCCTCGACGCCCGAATTGCCGCCGCCGATCACCGCCACGCGCTTGCCCTTGAACAGGGGGCCGTCGCAATGGGGGCAATAGGCCACGCCCTTGGAGCGATACTTGTCCTCGCCCGGCACGCCCATCTGCCGCCAGCGGGCGCCGGTGGCGAGGATGACGGTCTTGGACTTCAGCGCCGCGCCATTGGCCAGCTCGATGGTGATGCCATCATCACCGGGCACGAGCTTCTCGGCCTTCTGGAGGTTCATGATGTCCACGTCATACTCGCGCACATGCTGTTCCAGCGCGGTGGCGAGCTTGGGGCCCTCCGTGTAGGGCACGGAGATGAAGTTCTCGATGGCCATGGTGTCCAGCACCTGCCCGCCGAAGCGCTCGGCCGCGACGCCGGTGCGGATGCCCTTGCGCGCCGCATAGATGGCCGCCGCGGCACCGGCCGGGCCGCCGCCCACCACCAGCACCTCGAACGGGTCGAGAGCTGCCAGGCGCTTGGCCTCGCGCTCCACCGCGCCGGTGTCGAGCTTGGCGACGATCTCCTCGACGCCCATGCGGCCCTGGCCGAACACTTCGCCATTCAGATAGATGGTGGGCACCGACATCACCTGGCGCTCTTCCACTTCCTTCTGGAAGAGGGCGCCGTCGATGGCCGCGTGCTGGATCTTCGGATTCAGCACGGCCATGAGGTTCAGGGCCTGCACCACGTCCGGGCAGTTCTGGCAGGACTGGGAGAAATAGGTCTCGAACTTGAAGTCGCCGTCGAGGCCCTTGATCTGGTCGATGACCACCTGCTCCACCTTGGGCGGATAGCCGCCGGTCTGGAGCAGCGCCAGGATCAGGGACGTGAATTCGTGGCCCATGGGCAGGCCGGCGAAGACGAGATGGATATTCTCACCCGGGCTGTTGAGCGCGAAGGAGGGGACGCGCGCGCCCTCGGCGCCACGGCTCTCGGTGAGGGTGATCTTGTCGGAGAGCGGGACGATGTCGTTCAGCAGGTCCAGGGTTTCCTTGGACTTGGCGCCGTCGTCCACGAAAGCGGTGATCTCGATAGGACGGACCACCCGCTCCAGATAGGTCTTGAGTTGAGCCTTCATCGTGTCGTCGAGCATGGCAATCCTCCGATGAACATCAGGGAGAAAATTCCGGCCGGTGGCGGCAGCCTTCCCCATGGGAGGGGAGGGCTGCCTTGCGCGCGATCAAATCGCGGCGCGACCGGATGTCGGCGTGATCAGATCTTGCCGACGAGGTCGAGGGACGGAGCGAGGGTCTTCTCGCCTTCCTGCCACTTGGCCGGGCACACCTCGCCGGGATGGGAGGCGACGTACTGGGCGGCCTTCACCTTGCGCAGCAGGTCGGCGGCGTCACGGCCGATGCCCTCGGCGGTGACTTCCATGGCCTGGATCACGCCGTTCGGGTCCACGATGAAGGTGCCGCGGTCGGCCAGGCCCTGGCCGGGACGGAGCACTTCGAAGGCGGTGGACAGCTCGTGGGTGGGGTCGCCGAGCATGGTGTACTTGATCTTGGCGATGGTGTCGGAGGTGTCGTGCCACGCCTTGTGGGTGAAGTGCGTGTCGGTGGACACCGAGTAGATCTCCACGCCGAGCTTCTGGAACTCAGCATAGTGATCGGCCACGTCGCCGAGCTCGGTCGGGCACACGAAGGTGAAATCGGCCGGATAGAAGAAGAACACGGACCACTTGCCGGCCAGGTCAGCGTCGCTCACCTCGATGAACTTGCCATCCTTGAAAGCCTGGGCCTTGAAGGGCTTGATCTTGGTATTCACGAGAGACATGACATTTCCTTGGGTCAGGTTGCGATGCAGAAGGGCCGAAAGCCTTCGCGACGCAACATATGGGGATGGTCCGGATAAGGAAAATAGATAAATTCGTCATTTTTGATAGACGCAGCCTATCAATTATCGCCTAAATGGCTCGTGGCAAAGGCTTTTGACGAGGTGTCGCAGGGGCGCAGGGGACCGCCGCGCCGGCCGTTGCGCGGTGCGGCAGAACGGCGCAGCCTCCGTTGCTGCGGCTGTGGCCCCGTGGCGGGCTCAGCCCGAGCGCCGGCGACCACGTTCGCCTCTCAGCTTTCCTGGGGCGGACGGCGATGGGGCAAAAGCACGAGCAGCGCGCCGGTGAGGATCAGCGCGATGCCGATGGCGGCCGCCAGGGTCCAGTGGAAGGCCTCGAACCAGGTGGACAGGGCCAGCGCCACCAGCGGGAAGAGCACGGTGGCATAGCCCGCGCGGCTCGCGCCGATGCGGCGGATAAGGAGGAAATAGACCGCGAAGCCCGACAGGGTCTGCGCTGCCACCAGATAGAGCAGGGCGCCCACATAGCGCGTGGTCCACTCCACCATGAAGGGCGCGCCGCGAGCCAATGCCATCAGCACCATGATGACGAGGCCATAGAAGAAGCCCCAGGCGGTCATGGATACCAGCGGATAGCCGCGCCGCCCGGCAACGCCGGAAACCAGGCTGCCGACGGAAAAGCAGAAGGTGCCGGCCAATGAGAGGGCCAGGCCTTCGCCCGCCCCGTGAATCCCTTCGCCCGAGGCCAGGGATGGGCCGAACACCAGCGCCAGCCCCACGACCCCGACCACGGCGCCGGCAATCACTTTCGGGTGCAGCGGCTGGCGCAGGACGGCGGCGCCGATGAGGGGAATCATCACCGCCGCCAGCGCGAACACCACCGACAGCAGACCCGAGGGCAGATGGTAGCCGGCATAATAGAAGGTGATGAAATTAAAGGAGAAGAGGCTTGCGCCCAACAGCGCGAACACCAGGTGATCGCGCCAATGGAACAGCACCCGCTCCCGCCGCACGGCGAGCAGGACGAACATCACCACCGTGGCGATGAGGAAGCGCCAGACCAGGGAGACTTCCGGCGCCACCACGCCGAGCTGCATGCGCAAAGGCAGCCAGCCACTGCCGAAAATGAGCACGGTAATCGCATAAAGCACCAGGTCCACGGGCCCGAAGGCGGTGGGCTGGTGCGCGCGGGCCGACGGCA
This sequence comes from Xanthobacter sp. NM-59, assembly GCF_021401125.1. Classification (GTDB taxonomy): domain Bacteria; phylum Pseudomonadota; class Alphaproteobacteria; order Rhizobiales; family Xanthobacteraceae; genus Xanthobacter. The sequence goes on along the minus strand of NZ_JACBFQ010000001.1, from coordinate 1,027,087 downwards.
TGGGCTGCTCCAGGAAGCCTTCCGGAGCTGGGAGGCTTCGGCGTTTGGTGGGAGGGGCCTCGTCCGGCCCTGCCCATTGAGAGGGCGCGCACCGCCGACGCGAGTCATCCCTATCCTAAAGGCGAAGCTCGCGCCGTCTGCCGTCTTCGCCATGCGATGAGTGCATGGCTGTTCAGCGTAAGGGACGGGGTCAGTAGGCGAGGGCTGAGAATGCGGGCTCCACCGAGCCGGCCCAGTCGCCATGGAAGTGATCCAGCAGCGCCTCTGCCGGTGAGCGGCCGGAGAAAGCGGCTTCCTCGAGGGGGGCCAGGAAGCGGGTTTCATCCCGGCCCTGGCGGTCCAGGTGCCTGCGCCGCGCGAGGCCGGCGCTGGAGAGGGCCAGGACCTCGCGAGCCACTTCCCGCAGCTTGCGCCCGCGGATTTCCGCATGGAGCGCGAGACGGGGCACGTCATCCCGCAACTGCTGGCGTTCCTCGGCGGTCCAGTCCTTCACCAGCTCCCAGGCGGCGTCGAGGCTCTTGTGATCGTAGAGCAGGCCGGCCCACAAGGCGGGCAGCGCGCACAAGGTGGCCCAGGGGCCCGCATCGGCGCCACGCATCTCCAGGAAGCGCTTCAGCCGCACCTCGGGGAAGATGGTGGAGAGGTGATTCACCCAATCCGAAAGGGTCGCGGTCTGGCCCGGCAAAGCAGGGTGCCGGCCGGCCAGGAGATCGCGGAAGGAGCTGCCGGCCACGTCGATATAGCTGTCGCCGCGCTTTACGAAATACATGGGCACGTCGAGGGCATAGTCCACATAGCGCTCGAAGCCGAACCCGTCCTCGAAGGCGAAGGGCAGCATGCCCGAGCGGGCATTGTCCGTGTCGCGCCAGATCTCCGAGCGGAAGGACAACAGGCCGTTGGGCTTGCCCTCGGTGAAGGGGGAGTTGGCGAACAAGGCGGTGGCCACCGGCTGCAAGGCCAGGCCCACGCGCATCTTCTTCACCATGTCGGCTTCGCTGGAGAAGTCGAGATTCACCTGCACGGTGCAGGTGCGGAACATCATGTCGAGGCCGAGCGTGCCCACCTTGGGCATGTAATTGGCCATGATCTTGTAGCGGCCCTTGGGCATGACCGGCGTCTCCGCGCGGGTCCATTTGGGGCTCATGCCGATGCCGAGGAAGCCGATGCCGAGGGGCTGCGCCACTTCCCGCACCTGGGCCAGGTGGGCGTTCAGCTCGGCGCAGGTCTCGTGAATGGTGGTGAGCGGCGCGCCGGAGAGCTCGAACTGCCCGCCCGGCTCCAGCGAGATGGCGCCGCCGCCGGTCACGTCCGCGAGGCCGATGATGTGCTCGCCCTCCATGATCGGCTCCCAGCCGAGCAGGAGGCGCATGCCCTCAAGGAGCTTGCGGATGCCCTTGGGCCCCTCATAGGGCACCGGCTCGTGGCGGGCGAGGGTGAAGGGGATCTTCTCGTGCTCGGTGCCGATGCGGAAAGCGCTTTCCGGTTTGTTGCCCTGTTCCATCCAGGCGATCAGTTCGTCGCGGGAGGTTATGGGAGTCGCGTCGAGCGTATCGCGGGCCATATGGGCATCTCTTCAGCACGTCGGGGCGCGCCCTGGGCGCGCTTTGGGGCGCGCGACCATACACGGCTGTCTCGTGGAGGCAAACGGGGGCGATGCCGGGCGCGGCGCCGCAGGCCCCCGCCGCTCACGCTCGCGCTTGTTCCGCCGGCGTGCGCAAGGCCCGTGGGCGTGCGCCGCGCCTCATTCGGCGCGCTGCGCGCCCGGCTCGCGGAAGGCGGCGAACACCAGCACGGTGAGCGGGGTCGCCAACAGTACCCCGAGAGCGCCGAACAGACTGCCGAACACCACCACCGCGAACAATGTCACCGCCGGCGGCAGCGACACCATGCGCTGCTGGAGCAGCGGCGTGATGATGTTGCTCTCGGTCTGCTGAACCGCGACGAACATGGCGAGCGTCCACAGGGCCGAATCCAGGCCGAGCGTCAGCGCGATGAGCAGGGCCGGGATGGCCGACACCACGGGTCCCACCATGGGCACGAATTCGGCCAGGGAGGCGAACAGGGCGAGGGCCAGAGCGGAGGGAATGCCCAGCACCGTCAGCCCGATGAAGGTGAGCACGCCCACCACCAGCATGGCGATGACCTGCGCCTTCAGGAAGCTACGCAGATCATCGGTGATCAGCGTCAGGCGCTGCAGCACGCGCGGGCGTTCCGCCTCTCGCCAGAAGGCCAGGAACAGCTTGCGGTAAAGCTTTGGTTCCACCGCGAAATAGAGCCCGCCGACCACGACCAGGAACAGGCCCACCAGCACCTGTGCCAGATTGCTGGTGAAGTTCTGCACGGCGGTGAGGATGACCGAGCTGGACGGCGCCGCCGCCTCCGCCCGCTGCAGCAGCTCGGGCATCATCTGGCTGAGGTGGAAGCGCGCCTCGAACACCGCCCAGGCCGTCGGCAGGTCCTCGATCAGGGCGCTCACCTGGGTCTGGATGGTGGAGCCGAACTGGTAGCCCACCAGCCCCAGGGCCCCCAAAACGAGCAGCGCCACGGGAAAGACGGCATATTGCTCGCGAATGCGAGTCAGCCGGGCGAAGGGCACCGCGAGGGTGTGCAGCGCCAGGGCCACCAGCAGCGCCGCGAAAACGGTGAGAAACACGCTGGCGAGCTGCCATGCAAAGTAGAAGCCCGCCACCACAAGCACGGCGATGGCGGCCATCCGCGCCACGTCCCGGTCCGACACCATGAGCTCTCCCCCCAGCCGCCCCAGAGGTAGCGTAATTGGCGGCATTTCCATAGGGCGTGGGCGCGCCCGGCTTCCGCTACGCACAGCCCCCTTCACCGCTCCCTTCATGGCGGGCGGCTGATTCTCTCGGTGCGGGGGCGGATGGCCTGCCAGGGCGTGCGCAAGCTCCCGGCCCCGGATGACCGCTCAAAGGCTTCACAGGCAGGGCCATGGCTGAGCCCGTCGACGCGCCCCCTTCACGCAAAGCTCGATTCGCCTTCGCGCGCAGGGGCACGAGGCTGCTTCAGTTTTTCATGGAAATGCAGAAGCCAGCTATTCGCGTGTTTCCGGGCGTTTCCTTCACGCGCGCCGGTGCCCCCGTCGCGTGGAAACGCCCTAATGCACGCTCAGCCGGAACAGCAGGTCGCGCACGGCTTCGCGCAAGGGCCGTGGGGCCAGCTTGCCGAGGCCGATCAGGGCTACCAGTGGCCATGGGAAGTCCACCCGTCCGCGTCCGCGGGCGGCGGCTCGGGCGATGTGGCGGGCGGCCTTGTCGGCGCTCCATTCCAGCGGGCGCCAGCCTTCATAGTGGTCGCTCATGCCGGTGGTGAGGAAGCCGGGGCAGGCCACCGTGACGCAGATGCCGAAGCGCCGCAGCCACGGCCGCGCCGCCTCACCCCAGGCGAGAAGTCCGGCCTTGCTGGCGCAATAAGCGGGCTGGTCGGCCAAGGGTTCCAAGGCGGCCAGGGAGGACACCAGGATGATGCCGCCGCGCCGCCGGGCCTGCATGGCCGGCAGCAGGGGCACGACGGTGGCGAGTGCCCCGGAGAGATTAGTTTCGATCTGGGCCAGGACCGCGTCGAGGGGTTCGGGCGCGCCATCGGGGCCGACGCTGGCTTCCACGCCCGCATTGGCCACCACCAGGTCCACGGGGTGGGCGGCATCGTGCACGGCCAGCGCGGCCGCGAGGCGCTCACCGTCGCGCACGTCGCATGCGAGTGCCGTGACCTGGGCCCCGGCGGCGATGCAGGCGGCGGTGGTCGGCTCCAGCCGCTCGGCGCCGCGGGCGATCAGCAGCAGGTGCACGCCGGGGGCCGCATAATGCCGGGCGAAGGCCGCACCCAGCCCGCCTGAGGCGCCAGTGATGACGATATGACGGGGGGCCGGGGGGGCACTCATCGGGGGCTGTCGGCCGGTGCCGGGGCGGGTGTGGAGAGGATGCGCCGCGTCGCGCCGGCGATGGCGGCGGCGATGCCGTCGTCGCAGAAGAAGCGGCCGTTGATCTGGGTGCGCTCCAGCAGCACGCGCTTGTACGCCGCCCACAGCTCCGGGTCCGGCGGTTCCGCCTTGGTCCAGAAATCGTCCAGGGAGCCCTGGAAGGCGAGGCCGGGAATGTCGTAGGTCGCGCGGCCCAGCACCTTCAGCGGCACCCCCTGGTTCAACGCGAAGGTGGCCGAGGTGGAGTTGATCACCAGCGTGCCGGAGGAGGTCGCGATCAGGGGCACGATATCCCCGCTCTCCACGAAGACGAGGCGGTCGGCGAAGCCGTGGCGCGCCGCGAGCTTCTCGATCTGGCGGCCCCGGTCGCGCAAGGGCACGTCGAAGGGATGGCGCTTCACCAGCAGGCGCGCATGGGCCGGCGCCGCCCGCGCGAACGAGGCGAAGACGAGTTCCGTGGCTTCCGTCATGTCGCGGAAGTCGGAATGGACGCGAATCTGGAAGTCGCCATCCAGCTGGAGGGGCAGGATGTAGTACGGTGCGTGCGAGTCCTTCAGCGCCTTGCGCGTGGCGCTGTCGCGCTTGGTGATGGCGCGCTCGCGCGCGAATTGGCGCAGCCAGCCGGCATATTCCAGCACCGGATGGGGCATGGTGTGCCGACGGTAGTGGGGATAGGCGAGGGCACCCAGCAGCAGGTTTGAATTCCAGGCCACGTCCCAGACCGCCCGCAGCGCGAATCGGTCATGGAAGATGCGCGCCTTCGGAGCCGGGCCGAGCAGCGCGGCTTCGGCCAGCAGCACCTGCGGGTCACGGGGGAAATCAGAGAATGCGTTCACCCCCTCGTGCTCAAGCGTAATCCAGTGGGGGCGCAGATACCCATCCTCGAACAGGTGCCGGCGAATCCCAAGGGCGCGCGCCACGACAATCGCCTCGGCGTGGTAGAAGCGGCAATCGCCGAACAGCACCAGGTCCGTGACACCGTTTTCGCGCATCAGGCGGGAGACGAACTGGCGCCAATTCCGCGGGCGCCCGCGATAAGACACAGCCTTGCCGGGCCAGAACACCCACTCCGCAGCGCAAAGATGCACCTTGAGGATGCGCGCGCCACGGCTTTCCAGCGCGCAGGCAAGGCCCCAATGGAATTGCGAGGCGGCCCCCTGAAGCATCAGGACCACACGGCCGTGCGCATCCTGACCGGGCGCGAGGCGGTCGTCCGACGTCACCGGCTGAGACGCCGGCTCTAGACCCCGCATGCGATCTCTCCATCCTCCCTCATGGCGCCCCCTCCGGCCCCGGGCCGCAGCGCCTCGCGCAGCGCACTTTCGTTTCCCGGCACCGTCAGTCCCGCACGCACGAAAACGCCCTCGCGCGGGTCGCGGCCGCCTTCTCTTAAACCTGTTTTGCAGTTGCGCAACGTCAAGGTCTGCCCAAAGAGATCGCGTCCGCTGCCACAAATGCCGCCGCCATGCGGTACCGCGAGAGGCGGGGCATCAGGAGCTGGGCGTGCGGATTGGGTGGTCGCATCGTCGTGTTCGTCGCCGAGAGCCAAGGTGTTTGGAGCCGTCCGCTACAGGCGCACTAGGTGCACCTCGCGAAACAGGATGGTGTGGCCTGCCGCCTGTCCATCGCTCTTCATGATTATGTTGATGAAGGTTTCCATATTCTTCGCGTTCTTTGGCACCCGCATCACCAGCGGGCGCTGCCCCGAGGTCAGCCGGCGCACCCGCTTCGGGGCGCGGGCGAAGGCCATGAGCCTGCCGATGAGGGAGCTGCGGAGGGAGTGGCCGCCTTTGTCGAGGACATCGCCTTCCAGATGGATCGCGACGTCCGCATCCGCGGCGAGGTCGTAGCTCAGGCCATAGGTGCCGGGGGGTAGCCCGAGCGCCATGCCGCGAATGAACTCGCCCTTGAACGCGGGCAAGGTGAGCCGGCGGCCGGACCTCGAGTATCGCGAAACAAAGAGTTCCGCTGGAATGGTCGTCTGTTTGTGGATGGCGATGTCGATTTTTATCTTCAAAGCGACATAGGCATAGGATCTTTTGTTGCGGATCCTGGCCAGCAGCCGCCTGGCCGCGCGACATTGGTGCCGATCACCAGTGGCCGGTCCGGACATGATGATGGACGCATAGCGAAAATACTCGCGGTCCGTGCTCTCTCCCCTGGCCAGGACATGGTCCACAAACGCGCCGATGCGGACATAATCATGCACCGCTGCGTGGATCGCGAGCCAGCGGCGGATATCGGCGGGCTTGCGGAAAGCATCCAGAGGCTGGCCCCTCGCCGCAGCGCGGGCCTCCTGCATGGTTCCGTTGCGAAATACCTGGAGCCAGGGCCGCTCCGGCAGGTCCGGAATGCCATAGCCGAGGCGTCGCAATTCGGATTGGACGGGCGCGAAGCCCGCGAGGGGCATCCCATAGGTCCGCGCCATCATGCCGACGGCCTTTTGTCGCCCGGCGCGGTCGAGCTGGGCGAGGGCACGCGCCACATAATGGGGCGAGGCGCCGCGCGACTGCCGGATGAGGTTGCGCAGGCCGCTCGGCCCGGTGCCCTCGATCACTTCCCGTGCGAAGGCGGTGCCGGCGCCACAATCGATGCAGGGCGACAGAAGGCTGTGGTCGACAAACCGGTTGGGGACCGCTCTCACCTGCGGAACGGCGGCGGCAATCGCCTGGAAGTGCAGCCGGTCTTCCCGGTGGCTGGGATCGAAGACGACGATGGCATCAGGCGGGGCGTCTCCGGCCTGGATCGCCATGCCGTCATGCAGATCGGGACGGTAATAAAGGCGTGGCCGGCGCTCGTCGAAGGCCTGCACATCCTGCGGCGCGACCGACCAGGCGGGCCCCAGAGCCACGGAGCGCTTGGCCGAGAACAGCGCGCCGTGCTTCAGCGCCGCATACCCGCCCATGCTGTGCCCATAGGTGATGATGCGCCGAAAGTTGCGAAGCCGGTCCGCAATGGCCGCCTTCAACTCCAGGATGTCGGTTTGGGGATACCATGCGTCGGCCAGGTCGACGAAACAGACGATGGAGTGGCCTAGCCTGCGGATGGGGGCCAGGCCCCAGATCGCCCCGGGCAAGGTCGCGCGCGGCGCGAAGGTCAGCACTAGCGTCTCGCCTGGCGTGAAATGGGCGTTCATCTGGACGTGGCGCGTGCGCTTGGAAAATGTGGAGACAGCAGCCGCGCGGCCACCCGCGCTGATCGCGCCGCCGGGCTGGACATTCATTTCGCCGCCTCCGCCCTCGTCATGTGATGGCCGTTTCCTCATTTTGAATGGCTGCCGCGCGCGTCAGGGCCGTGTCGTTCCGCGTGGCCCGGGCGCCCGCGCAAGGCCCTGATACAGAGAAAATAAGGCAGGCCATGGCTCGCGAAACGCGCCCTTGTCCCCCATCTTTTCGTGAGGCCCGCCCGTGCGCCGCGGCGTCGCGATGGTTGCCACGACGCGCTCTCGCGGAGTAGGTGAACACAAGACGAATGCGGCACCGCCGCGATATGGACTAGGACGACGATGACGGTTCACACGCGCCCCGCCGACGCCAAGAAACTCATCCACGGCGCCACCGGCGACTGGGAGGTGGTGATCGGCATGGAGGTTCATGCTCAGGTCGCCTCCAACGCCAAGCTTTTCTCCGGCGCCGCCACCGCTTTTGGCGGCGAGCCCAACGACCACGTCTCGCTGGTGGACGCGGCCATGCCCGGCATGCTGCCGGTCATCAACAAGGAATGCGTGGCGCAGGCGGTGCGCACCGGCCTTGGCCTGAAGGCGCAGATCAACCTGCACTCCGTGTTCGACCGGAAGAACTATTTTTATCCGGACCTGCCGCAGGGCTACCAGATCAGCCAGTTCAAATACCCCATCGTGGGTGAGGGCGCGGTGATCGTGGACCTGCCCGACGGCGAGAGCATCACCGTGGGCATCGAGCGGCTGCACCTGGAGCAGGACGCCGGCAAGTCCATCCATGACCTGTCCCCCACCCAGAGCTTCGTGGACCTCAACCGGTCCGGCGTGGCGCTGATGGAGATCGTCTCGCGTCCGGACCTGCGCTGCTCGGAGGAGGCGAAAGCCTATGTGACCAAGCTGCGCACCATCCTGCGCTATCTCGGCACCTGCGACGGCGACATGGAGAAGGGCAACCTGCGCGCCGACGTGAACGTTTCCGTGCGCCGGCCCGGCGAGGGGCTGGGCACGCGCTGCGAGATCAAGAACGTCAACTCCATCCGCTTCATCGGCCAGGCCATTGAGGTGGAGGCCCGCCGGCAGATCGAGATCCTGGAGGATGGCGGCTCCATCGACCAGGAAACGCGCCTGTTCGACCCCAATAAGGGCGAGACGCGCTCCATGCGGTCCAAGGAAGAGGCGCACGATTATCGCTACTTCCCCGATCCGGACCTGCTGCCGCTCGACATCAAGGCCGATTTCGTCGAGGGCCTGAAGGAGCATCTGCCCGAGCTGCCGGACGAGAAGAAGGCCCGCTTCATCTCCGAATACGGCCTCTCGCCCTATGATGCGGGCGTGCTGGTGGCCGAGCGCGACACCGCCGACTTCTTCGAGAAGGTGGCAAAGGGGCGTGACGGCAAGGCCGCCGCCAACTTCATCATCAACGAGCTGTTTGGCCGCTTGAACAAGGATGGCAAGGACGTCACCACGTCCCCGGTCTCGCCCGAGCAGCTCGGCGCCATCCTGGACCTGATCTCGGAGAAGACCATCTCCTCCAAGATCGCCAAGGACCTGTTCGAGATCATCTACACCGAGGGCGGCGACCCCAAGGTGGTGGTCGAAGAGCGCGGCATGAAGCAGGTGACCGACACCGGCGCCATCGAGAAGGTGGTCGACGAGATCATCGCCAAGAACCCAGACAAGGTGGCCCAGGTCCAGGCCAAGCCCACCATGCTCGGCTGGTTCGTCGGCCAGGCCATGAAGGCGTCCGGCGGCAAGGCCAACCCGCAGGCTCTCAACGAGATCCTGAAGGCCAAGCTGGGCATCTGAGGCTCGTTCGGGCGCCGCTTCCAGGCGGCGCCCCCTCACGTCCACCCGGCGGGGTGCTCACAGTGGCGCTTCGGCCAGCTCGGTCGGGCCGAACACCTCCCCGAACGCCACGCGCAGCACGGAATCCACTTCCGGCATGCTGACCAGAATGCCGAGGTCGGCAAGGCTCGTCACGCCGTGCTCACGCACGCCACAGGGCACGATGCCGCCAAAGTGCGACAGGTCCGGCTCCACGTTCAGCGAAATGCCGTGGAAGGTCACCCAGCGGCGCACGCGGATGCCGATGGCGGCGATCTTGTCCTCGTCCCCATGGCGGCGCACCCACACGCCCACCCGGTCCTCGCGCCGCTCGCCGGTGACGTTGAAGGCGGAGAGCGTGCCGATCAGCCACGCTTCGAGCGCGCTCACATAGCGCCGCACATCCGGGGCCCGCCGATGCAGGTCCAGCATCACATAGGCCACCCGCTGGCCAGGGCCGTGATAAGTGAACTGCCCGCCGCGCCCGGCATCGAACACGGGAAAGCGGGCCTCCACCAGATCTTCCTGCCGGGCGCTGGTTCCGGCCGTGTAGAGCGGGGGATGCTCCAGCAGCCACACCGCCTCGCGCGCCGTGCCGTCGGCAATGGCGGCCACGCGCGCTTCCATGGTGGCCAGGGCCACATCATAGGGCACGAGACCGTCGCTGATCATCCATTGGACAGGTGGGCTCGCGGGGTCCTGCGGCCGGAAGGTGGCGTCCAGGGTTTCTCGAGGCACCGGGGCGTGCGTCGATGTGGGGGCTGATCGGGATGCGGACATGGATGCGGACATGGGGCAACGGCATAAACCATCGGTGGCCTGCGTCCAGAGCGATTTCAAACAAGGCGGACGTGTCGGAGATTCTCTGACGAATCTCGATGCCGGCCGGCGCGCGCGCCGGGCCATGGGGCGCCTCTCCGCGCCGACACCCTGCGGGTGCTTTCCCGGCAAAGCGGCATCGGAAAAGGATTTGTCAAAATGTCATCCACAGGCCGCGGCGGCGGGCGGTGCGCGCGGAAGGAAGTTCTTGTGGCGCTCTGGGTGATCTGTTAGACGATGGCTCCCCGCCGGACACGGTCCTCTTCGAGAACCCCGGTGGTGCCATCCTGACTGCGGTCGTGGCGGAATTGGTAGACGCGCTAGCTTGAGGTGCTAGTGGGGAGACCCGTGGAGGTTCGAGTCCTCTCGTCCGCACCAGGAATGGAACGCCCGGTGCTCCGGTGTGTGAAATAAGGGCGGCCTTGGCCGCCTTTTTTCATTTCAGCATCCCATTTCGCAAAACGCGCGCCCGGCCCTGGGGCGCGCCGGCCCGCGCGCCTCAGCGCGCGGCGTGCTGCTGGGCGGGCACGATGTGCACCACCTTGTAGCCCTTCTCCTTCAGGGCGCGCAGGAAAGCGGGAATCATCGCCGCCGTCTGCGCCTTGGTGTCGTGGAACAGCACGATGCCGCCGCCGGCGGCGTCGAGACGCTTCAGAACCAGGTCCAGCTCCTGCTCGGGGGTCATCTTGTTCCAGTCGCTGGCCCAGAAATCGGCGCCGAAGACCGCGATTCCCGAGCGGTCGAGATAGGCGAGAAGCTCCGGCGTGGAGGCAAAGCCGGGAAAGCGGAAGAAGGGCACGCGGGGCACCGCGCCGCTGGCGCCGTAGGCGGCCGCTTCGTCGGCGGCGATGCCCTTGCGGATGTCGGCGACCGCGGCGTCGAACGGCAGCTTCGCCAGGGTCGCGGCCGGGTGGGTCATGGAATGGTGGGCCACGGTGTGGCCCTCCGCCAGCTCCCGCCGCACCAACGCGGGACGGGCCTTCGCATTGTCGCCGATGATGAAGAAGGTGGCGCGCGCGCATTCCGCCTTCAATGCGTCGAGAATGGCCTCGGTGGTCTTGGGCCACGGGCCGTCGTCGAAGGTCAGAACCACCTCGCGCGGGGCGAGGGGCAGGGTGCCGGGGAACGACTTGGTGCCCACCTGCACGCCCTTGGGGTTGACCTCCAGCACCCGCGCTGTGCCCAGCGCATCGGGCCCGCAGCTTTCAGCGGCAGCCGCCGACTGCGCGGCGAGGGGAAGGCCCAGAGCGAGCGCGAAGGCAATGTCGCGCGTGCCCGTCATCCACCGGTGCCCATGTGCCATGACGCCCGTTCCCCCTTGCGTTCACAGGATCGGGAGGCGCTTTAGGCGCGGCTCGCGGCGAAATGAAGGTGTTGCAAACGCGTCTCGGTCCACAATTGTTGCAGAACCGTCGCATTGGCGCACCGTTTGCCGCTTCCCTAAAAGCGGGAGGCGCACTAGAGGCAGATCAGCGCTCCGCACCGACGACGCATCCGGCACGACCGGTCCGATCGTCGGGGCAAGCCCAATCCCCAATTCGTTGATATCGGGAGCAGCCATGCGCGAGGATCTCAATCCTGCCGACGCCGAGCGCGGCGATCACCTCCCGCCCGTGCGCGACGAGGCCGGCAATATCGCGGAGGCGTTCCGCGACTCGGTCATCGCCTCCATCGGCGAGCGGGACGTGGACCGGCTCCATGCGCTCACCCGCAGCGTCCACGAAGCCGATATGGGCGACCTGCTGGAGGCCCTCGACGGCGAGGACCGGCGCCGGCTCATCGAGCTTCTGGGCGACGATTTCGACTTCACGGCCCTCACCGAGCTGGACGAGACGATGCGTGTGCAGATCCTGCACGGCCTCTCGCCCAAGACCGTGGCGCGCGGCATGCGCGGGCTCGATTCGGACGATGCCGTCTACATCCTGGAAGACCTTTCCGAGGAGGATGTGGCGGCGATCCTGGAGCTGATGCCGGCGCCCGAGCGCGTCGCGCTGCTGCGCTCCCTGGACTATCCCGAGGAAAGCGCCGGCCGGCGCATGCAGACCGAGTTCATCGCCGTCCCCCCGTTCTGGACGGTGGGACGAACCATCGACTACATGCGCGAGACCGCCAACCTGCCGGACACCTTCTATGAGGTGTTCGTAGTGGATCCGGCCTATCGGCTGGTGGGGGCGGTGCGGCTCGACAGGCTGTTGCGCAGCCGCCGCCAGGTGCTGCTCACGGCGCTGAAGAGCGAGCACGCCCAGGTCGTCACCGCCAGCGAGGACCAGGAGGAGGTCGCCCGCAAGTTCGAGCATTACAACCTCGTTTCCGCCCCGGTGGTGGACGATGCGGGCCGGCTCGTGGGCGTGATGACCATCGACGATGTGGTGGACGTGATCCAGGAAGAGGCGGACGAGGATCTGCGCGCCCTGGCCGGCGTGGGTTCCGATGAGGAGTTGTCCGACACGGTGGTCTACACGGCGCGCAGCCGCCTGCCGTGGCTGGTGGTGAACCTGGGCACGGCCTTCGTCTCCGCCTCCATCATCTCCATGTTCGAGGGCACCATCGAGAAGATGGTGGCGCTGGCGGTGCTGATGCCCATCGTCGCTTCCATGGGCGGCAATGCCGGCACCCAGACCATGACGGTGGCCGTTCGCGCGCTGGCCACCAAGGACCTGTCCACCCACAATGCCCGGCGAATCGTGTCACGCGAGCTGCTGGTGGGCCTGTTCAATGGCGCAACGCTCGCCTGCCTGCTGGGCGGCATCGCCGCGCTCTGGTTCGCCAACGTGCATCTGGGCTTCGTCATCTCGGCCGCGCTGGTGTTGAACATGGCGGCGGCCGGGCTGTTTGGCATCCTCATTCCGCTTGCCATCTCGCGGCTGCGGCTGGATCCGGCGGTAGCCTCCGGCGTCTTTGTGACGATGGTGACCGATTGCGTGGGGTTCCTGGCCTTTCTCGGCCTGGCCACCTGGTGGTTCTCGGGGGCTTAGGAATTTCTCCCCGGATACCTCAACAGCGCTTGCGCGGCGGGTAGAAGTGTCGAACATGCATCCGGGGGGGGCGCCATCCGCGGTGCAGAACGGATGGCGTCAGGGATTGGTTGAGGGAGACTTATCATTCCATCGCGCAAGGGCGCCGTTGCGCACAGATTCCTAGCTTTTGGGGTGGTGACGCTCTTCCTGCTGTTCCTGGCGTCGGCGATGGCGCTCGGCTACGCGATCTCGCGCCATGACCGCGTCGTCGCCACGCGCGAGATCGAGGCTGTGAAGACTTCCCTGCGTGAGCGCGAGATCCGGATCCGTGATGCCCTTTCCGGAGTCATGACGGAGCGGGATCTGCTCGCCCATATCGCGCGTGGGGACCTTGATGATCTCCACCAGAAATTCGGCCGGCATCTGCAGGAGGCGGCGGGTCTTGAATACGTCTACATCGTGGACGCGCACGGCAAGACCATCTACGCCTCGGAAAATGGGCGCCAGGGTGTGGGCGCGGCCCACCACGCCCTTGAGCCCGCCATCACGCGCCTGCTGACCGAGCTGCACGAGGCCCCGAAGGGCGAGGATCCCGCCGGGCTCTCGGTCGGGGACGGCGAGGCGGTGGTTCTCACCGCCACCGTGTTCCGGCTGCAGAGCGAGGCTGTTGCCAGCCCACAGCCATTGGCGATCGTCGGCGCCGATGTGCTCGATTCCGAGCTGCTCTCCTCGCTGGCCCGCTCCGCCGCGCTTGAAGGCGGCGCGCTCACTCTTTCCGACAGGCCGGCAAATCTCGGCAAGAGCGAGCTTGTGGAACCGAATCTGCTCGACAGCTCATCGGTGCGCCTGACTTGGCGCAGCGATCAGCCGGCGGCCTTCCTGCTGCTGGCCGCCGTGCCGCTGCTGCTGGTGGTGGCGGTGGCCCTTTGCGTCGTCTTCTTCGTGCTCATGCTGCGGGCCCGGCGGCTGGCGGCGGCCCTGGGCGAGAGCGAGGCGCGGGCCCGGGAGATCATCAATCAGGACCAGCTCACCGGCCTGTGCAGCCGGGGCCACTTCGTGACCCTGCTTGATGCCGCCCTGAAGCCGCCCAGGCGCACGGACCAGCTGGCGGTGGTGTTCGTGGACCTTGATGACTTCAAGGCCATCAACGACAGCCACGGCCACGCGGTGGGTGATCAGCTGCTGCAGGTGGTGGCCCGGCGCCTGCGCGGAGGGCTCGGCGAGCGGGGCGCGGTGGCGCGTGTCGGCGGCGATGAGTTCGTGCTGTTCGCGCATTACGAGACCGAGGCGGAGTTCGGAAGCCTGGTGGCCAGCCTTTACGGCCTGCTGAGCATTCCCGTGCTGCTGGATTCGCTCGACCTGCGGATCGCGACGTCCATGGGCGCGGCCCGGGCGCCGAAGGATGCGAACGACTCGGCGGAGCTGATGCGCCTGGCCGACATCGCCCTTTATCGCGCCAAGGCTGACGGGGGCGGCATCTTCCGCGACTTCGAGGTGGCCTTCGAGCAGGAGCAGATTCGCCTGCGCCGGACCGAGCAGGAGGTGGTGCGGGCGCTGGAGCATGGCGAGCTCACCGTGCTCTATCAGCCGCAGGTGGATGTGGAGACCGAGCGGGTGGTGGGCTTCGAGGCGCTGGTGCGGTGGGACCATCCCACGCGCGGCCGCCTGCTGCCCGGGGCCTTCGTGCCGATTGCGGAACGGTCGCGACTCATCACCCGCATCGATGCCTTCGTGCTCCGGCGCGCCTGCACCGATGCGCGGCGACTGCCGGGGGTGACGCTTTCGGTCAATCTCTCCCCCCTCAACCTGCGCACTGCCGGCATCGCCGACGACATCCAGGCGACTCTGCGGGAGACGGGCTTTGATCCGAACCGCCTGGAGCTGGAGATCACCGAGAGCGCGATCATCGACCCCGGCGCCGGCGCGGCCCTGGCGCTGACGCGGCTGCGGGAGCGGGGCATCCGCCTGGCGCTCGATGATTTCGGCACCGGCCACGCCTCCCTGGTCCATGTGCGGCGCTATCCCATCACCAAGATCAAGGTGGATCGCTCCTTCATCATGAATCTGGGCCAGCAGCGGGATGCGGCCTCCATCGTGGAATATGTGGTGCGGCTCGGCCGCTCGCTGGGCGTGACGGTGACCGCGGAAGGGGTGGAGACGCGCGAGCAGCTGCGCTTCCTGCGGGCGTTCGGGGCGCACCATGCGCAGGGCTATCTGTTCGGTCCCCCGCTATCGCTCGAGGCGGCGGTGAAAATGGTGGAACGCCAGCGCACCGGCGCCGTTGCCGCCGCCGACGATGACGTTGCCGAGCTGGGGGATTTTCCGCAGCAGGTGCCGCCCCCGCTCAACGCCGTGGATTGAGCGATCGGGATTGCCCTCGCAGGCGCACGAATTTCTTTTAAAGAAAAATATTTTCTGTATAAGGTCGGCTGTCTCGCTTTCGCGGCGGCTGCCGGCGGTTTTGTCTTGCATGTGTCCGGCGGCCGGCCAAGAACGCGGGCGACGCGAACGCGGGTGACGTGAACGCGGGTGAGCCGCACGCAGGTTCGGCGCGCCGCGAGGGCTTCAGGCGGGCAATCGCGTGCCCTGCCGGCGAGCCGGAGCGGCGCGGTGGACTGTGCAGCGGCCTGTGTTCGCAGCCCAAGTCCGTAGCTTCTGTCCATAGCTTCTGTCCGCAGCCTTGCATCCGCCCTTGCCGGCGCCAAATGACGGGATCTTCTTCCGTGATCGAAACCAAGCCCATTGATGGAAAAGCCTTCGCCGCCAACCTGCGCACCCGCATCGCCGAAGAGGTGGCGGAGCTCGGCCGCGCGCGCGGCATCAAGCCCGGCCTCGCGGTTGTGCTGGTGGGCGAGGACCCGGCGAGCCAGGTCTATGTGCGCAACAAGGCCGCGCAGACCCTTGAAGTCGGCATGACCTCCTTCGAGCATAAGCTGCCGGCCGAGACCGCCGAGGCCGATCTTTTGGCCCTGGTGGCCAAGCTGAACGCCGATCCGGCGGTCAACGGCATCCTGGTTCAGCTGCCTTTGCCGGGCCATATCGATTCCACCAAGGTGCTGGCGGCCATCGATCCGGCCAAGGACGTGGACGGCTTCCATGTGGTGAATGCGGGCCGCCTGGCGGTGGGCCTCGACGCGCTGGTGCCGTGCACGCCGCTCGGCTGCGTGATGCTGCTGAAGCATCATCTGGGCAACCTCTCGGGCATGAAGGCGGTGGTGGTGGGGCGCTCCAACATCGTCGGCAAGCCGGCTGCCCAGCTGCTGCTGAAGGAAGACTGCACCGTCACCATTGCCCATTCGCGCACCCGTGACTTGCCGGGCGAGTGCCGGCAGGCGGACATTCTGGTGGCGGCGGTGGGCCGCCCCGAAATGATCCGCGGCGACTGGATCAAGCCCGGCGCCACGGTGATCGACGTGGGCATCAACCGCATTCCGAAGGAAGACGGCAAGACGAAGCTGGTGGGTGACGTGGCCTATGCGGAAGCCCAGGGCATTGCCGGCCTCATCACCCCGGTGCCGGGCGGTGTGGGCCCTATGACCATCGCCTGCCTGCTCCAGAACACGCTCACCGCCACCCGCCGCCAGAACGGCCTGTGAGCCGCTCGGGCCGTTGAAGGGAGCCGGGTCATGAGCATCGATCGCAAGAAGACCTTCACGCCGCTCGAGATCGAGGAGCGGCTGAGGGGGGACCTTCCCCACTGGCGCTATGAGGACGGCTGGATCCGCCGCACCTACCGCACCAACAGCTGGAAGGGCACCTTGATGGTGATCAACGCGGTGGGTCACCTTGCGGAAGCGGCGTGGCACCACCCGGACCTCACCGCCTCTTACGCGTGGGTCGAGGTGCGCCTGATGTCCCACGACGCCAAGGGCATCACGGTGCGCGACTTCGCCCTGGCGCAGAAGATCGAAGAGGTGGTCCAGTGGCAGCCCGGCTTGGGCGAGGACACGCCGCTGGAAGGCACGCCCGCCCACGATCTGCGCTTCGCCTACGTGAAGTATGATTGACGCGTTTTCGCTCGAGAACGCCTGAACGAAGCGGCGGTCCACCCTGGCCGCCGCTTCGCGCGTTTAGAGTTGGCTGGACCGGACCGGGCGCGCGGCCGTAAGAAGGCGGAAAAGCGTTTGGGAGCTCCGCCATGACCTCGCTTCTCCACCGCCTCGGCATGTCCATCCCCCTCATCCAGGCGCCCATGGCCGGCACGTCCACGCCGAATCTGGCGGCGGCGGTGGCCTCCGCCGGGGGGCTGGGCTCCATCGCCCTCGGCGCGGGCAATGCGGAGGCGGGGCGGCAGCTGATCGCCTCCACCCGCGCGCTGACGGACAAGCCCTTCAACGTCAATGTGTTCTGCCACGAGCCCGCACAGCGTGACGCGGTGCGCGAGGCCGATTGGCTTTTGGCCCTGGCACCCGCCTTCGCTCGCTTCGGGGCGGCGCCGCCCACGGTGATTCACGAGATCTATCGCAGCTTCCGCGCGGATCCGGACATGGTCGAGATGCTGGTGGCGGAGCGGCCGGCGGTGGTCAGCTTCCATTTCGGCTTGCCCTCGGATGACGTTATCGGACGGCTGAAGGCGGCGGGCGCGGTGCTGTTCGCCACCGCCACCAGTCTGGCCGAGGGGCGGCTCGTGGAAGCGGCGGGCATTGATGCGGTGGTGGCGCAGGGCTACGAGGCCGGCGGCCATCGCGGCATGTTCGACCCCGAGGCGGCCGACGACCGCCTCTCCACCCTGGCGCTGGTGCAGCTGCTGGCGCGGGAGCTGTCCATTCCCGTGATCGCGGCGGGCGGCATCATGAATGGTGGGGGCATTGCGGCGGCCCTGGCATCCGGTGCCCTGGCCGCCCAGCTCGGCACCGCCTTCATCGGCTGCCCGGAGAGCGCGGCCGATGCCGGCCACCGGGCCGCCTTGTCCAGCGAGGCTGCCCTTCACACGGTGATGACCGACGCCATTTCCGGTCGCCCGGCACGCTGCCTCGCCAACGGCTTCACCGCATTCGCCGCTGATCTTGATGCGCCCCGCGCCGCCTATCCGGTGGCCTATGACGCGGGCAAGGCGCTGAATGCGGCGGCCAAGGCGGCCGGTGATTCCAGCTTCGGCGCCCAGTGGGCAGGGCAGGGCGCACCGCTCGCCCGCGCTCTTCCGGCGGCGGAATTGTGTGACCTGCTGATGCGCGAATACGCCTCGGTTCGCGCCGCGCTGGCCGTGCGCTGAGGCCGTATCGCACTTTTCGAACCGGCCTCCTTTCCATATACGGGCTGGCGTTCCCATGGTTGTGTCTGCCTTCGGCAAGAATGCTCGTCGCAGACGCGGCTCCGGCACCCACGGCATTGGCGCGTCAGGCAGCCGGGCGGTCTTTTCCCTCCATCTGATGGCGCGCCACCGAGGCAGCAAGTACGCCCGCGCCCGCCTGGGGAAGAGGCGGGAAGGTGGTCGCCTGGCCAGAGGGAGTGGCGCGTCCCGCTTCTCTGTCCGTTTGGCGCGTTCCTTGGGTTCAGCGTGATTCCGCGACGGGAGCAGGCCCCGCCCGCGACTTGGTCTTGTGGCGTCCCCTCCATCGTGCGGAGCCTGCGGACCCCGGCGGAAGGGGAAGGAGGACAGCGGCGGCTTAGCCTGTCGCCGCCGCTACGTGCGTTTCATCTGCGGCGCAAGATGCGGCCGAGGGGCGCTCCAGCTCATGTCGCCATGTCTCGCGCGGTGAAAGGGGATGGCTGGCCTGGTGATCTTGGTCTTCGCGGCAGCCCTGGGGCGACGAGCCTCCAGCGAAAGGGCGATCCGCCACCGGGATGCTTCGCACGCTGCAGCTCCCCCACGGGGACCGTGGCGGCAGGTCAGGAGCGCGGGCAGGAAGTGCCTGCGCCAAGGGAACCTGCGCCAAGGGAACCGGGGGCAAGCCAACCAGGGGCAAGGGAAACTGTGCCACGCGGAGAGGCGAGGCCCTAACGGGCCATCGCGCCTTCACAGCTTGTCTTTTGACAAGGATGGAACGCGCCCGGGCCGCCACTTGCAAGCCGGAGAAGGGGGCGCCGCCCGCCCCCTGTGTCCAAAAGGCGCTCGGTCTATGCCGCGATCCCGCATGAGGCGCTGAGGGCCCGGGCCACGGCAGCGAGGCGGTCGGGATCGAGGGCGCCGGTGCGGCCTTCGGCGCATAGGGCGCCCCGGAAGCCGAGATAATCGGGATGGAGCGCGGCCAGAGGGGCCACATCCGGGAGCTTCAGGGAGCCGGCGAGGCCCGTCATCAGCTTGTGCCGCCGGGCCAGCTCCACGAAGCGGGCCAGGGTGGCCTCAGCCAGGTGTGCGCGCAGGCTGCCGGCCGCTTTATCCGCCGTATCGAGCATGATTCCGGCAAACCCCGCCGCCGCGAAAGCCGGCACGAGCTCGATATCCGGCGCCTGATCGGCGAACAGCACGGCGATGAGCCGCGTGTCCCGCGCAATGGGCGCGAGCGCGGAAAGGCACGGCGCCAGGGCCGCTTCCGCGCCATGCCGGGGCAGGGCGAAGCCGATTTTCACCAGGGGCACGCCGGTGGCGGCGGTGCGCGCGGCGGCGGCCGCGAGGCGGGCCGCATCGAGCGGGTGATCGCCCACGGTGGCGCTCAGGTTCGGGCCCGGCAGATGAGCGCGCCAGCGCGTAACCGCCTCTTTCAGCCGATCCTCCGGCCAGGCGCCGAGCGCCCCTTCGGACGGGTTCTTGAGATCGACGATGTCCACGCCGCAGGCGAGGACCGTTTCCATCTCGTCGAGATTGGCCACGGAGGCGAGGAAGCCGGGGGTGCTCATGAGGCCTCCTTGGCGCGGTGGGCGGCGAGCGCCTCCATCAGCCAGCCCCAGGCCTCGCGCTCGGCCGGGCCGGCGGTCTTCTCGATGGCGATGGCGAGGTGCGCCATCTCGCGCTCTACCTGATCCAGCGGCAGCATGTGGAGGCGCGAGACCAGCACCGCCCCCTCCACGCACGCCGCCACAGCGCGGTTGAGCCCCTGGAAGAGGCCGTGGCTCTCCTGTCGCACCACGCGGCAGAAGAAGCGCGGGCGCTGGGCATCGTCCTCCACCCGCTCCACCGCGAATTCAGCGTGGGCCAGCGTTTCGGCAAGGCGCACGCCGGCGCCGGCGGGCACGGTGGGCCAATCGCGGCGGCGGCCGGTGACGCAGCCGGCGAAGATGCGCGCGTCGTCGGTGAAATTGAGCACGCCGGCGCGGGTGGCCATGAGATTGTCGAGGGTGCGCGAGGGGCGGAACGGCATCAGCAGATAGCCGCCTTCCACCACGCTCGCCCCCATGGGCGCCACATGCGGCTCGCCGGTGGGCGAAGCCGTGGTGACGATGGTCTCCCTAATCACTTTTTTCGCCTTTCTGATCGGCATTCTTTTTGGCGGAGAGGGTTGAACCCGCTTCCTTGAACGTCAATTTGTGGGCCTCGTCCACCTGGCCTCCGGTCTCGCCCGCCACGCCCCAGCGCAGGGGCTCATCCTGGGCGTAGCGCTTGCCCAGCTGGAAGGCGATCTCGGCCCGCGCGGTCTCCACGCCCAGATAAAAGGCGTGGGCGCCGTCATGTTCCACCTTCAGATGGGGGAACAGGGCAAACGGCTCGGCGGCCACGTGGTGGCCCTCGCGATTATAAGCGTGAATGCCCTTTTCGCTCACCTCGATGCGAAAAGCGCGGTCGGTCACTTCCGCGGCAAGCTGCTCCACCTCCCGCGCGGTGGTGGTGAGGGGCTTGCGATCGCGCAGCGCCATCAGTCCGCCGCCGAAGCCCTGGGGCAGAGAGCGGGCCTCGCGCGCGGCGAAGAATTCCCGCCGCGCCCGGTCGAACTCGCGCACAGCGGTGCGGCAATGGGGGCTCACCTGCACCGCCAGCACCGCATTGAGATGCAGTTCCGAGATCACCCCCATGAGGATGGCGTTGATGCCGGTGGTGTCGGCATCCGTCAGCTCAGTGACGTTGCCGATGCCCATGAGGATGGGGATTTCCGGCTTCAGCCGACGCAGCTCCGCATAGCGCAGGATGGAGCCGGTGAAGCCGAAATGGATGGGGTCGAGAATAGGGTCGGCCAGGAACGGCTGGCCCATGGCCTCGCACGCCTCCACCGCCCGGATGAGGGAGGAAAGGTCGCCCTGCTTGGCCGGCACCAGAACCGGCACGGCGGGGCCTTCCTTGGCGATGTCGAGATTGGTCTCGTTGAGGCTCAACAGGAAGTCGGCCCCCGCCCGCGTCGCCCGCGCCAGCTCGGAGAGGTCGAACGAATCGACGCTCACCCGGAAGCCCTCAGCCTTCAGCGCGCCGATGCTCTCTTCCAGATGGGGGAAGGGCTCGTCGGGCAAGGCGCCGAGGTCGATCACGTCGGCGCCGTCGGCCTTCAGGCGCCGGGCGCGCTCCAAAAGGCCGTCCACCGAGAGGCGGGTGGCGTCCACGATCTCCGCGAACAGCATCACCTCCTGCCGGGAGAGATCGGCGGTGCCGCCGCCTTTGCCGAAATAATCAGGAATGTCCGCCGCCTCTTCCGGCCCGCGCGCGAAGGGGATGCCGAAATGGGCGGCCAGCCGGTCGAGATCGCCCCGGAAGCGGCCGGGCATCACCACCCGGTCGATGCCATCGGGCAGCTTCAGGCGGCGTTCCACGATTTCGGCGGTCATCAGCGCCGCCACCTTCACGCCGATATTGATGACCACCGGGTGCAAAGCCTCGTCCGCAATCGCCTCCGCGATGCGAGCAATGCGCGGTTCCGCCAGGGATCCGGTGATGAGCGCGACCCGCTCCGCCATGGGTCAGCTCGCCGGGGAAATGAGGCCCGCGGCGGCGAGCTCCGACCGGCGGCGGGCGATGGCCACCCTCAGCTCGGACAGGCTCTCGGCCACGTCGGTGGCGTCGAATTCCTTGAGCTTCTGCGTGTTCTCAAGGTCGATGCGGCGCGGATAGACCGGCACCGGGCCTTCCGGCGCCATGGTGATGAGCTCCGGCGCGCTGTCGCAGGCGAACACGATGCAGTGGACCCGGCACTTGCCGGCCTGGGCGAAGCAGTTAGTGACCAGGGAATCAGAGATGCCGCAGACCGCCTTCGCGACCGTGTTGGAGGTGGCGGGGGAGACCACCAGCGTGTGGTATTCCCCATGATAGAAGCGGCCCACCGAGGCGGAAGAGGCGCTGTCGTCGCGATAGATGTGCACGGTGTCCGGCAGCGGCTCCTTGTCCTGCCGGTACATGCGCAGGACCTCGGCGGCGGCCGCGGAAATGAAGAGATCCACATCTCCCAATTCGCGGATGATCTCCATGCTCTCCGTGAAGAAATGGCCGGAGCCCGTCAGGGCCCACGCCCAGCGGGGATTGGTCACTTTTTTCATCGGGGCCTTCGCCCTTCAAGGTTCGTGGGTCCTGCCCGCCGCTTCGAATGGGGCAAGGACGGTGTCTAGGGTGGACGCATCGTCCGCGGCGGCAAGCACAATATCGCCTTCGTAGCCGAGCGCCATGCCTTCAAGCGCCTGATCCACCAGACCAAGCCGGCTCCAGGTGGAAACATCCTCCGCGCGCGTGCCCGAGGGTGGCGGAACGGCGGCGCCCTCGGCTTTTATGAGCAGCAGGCGCGGGGCCTGAAGCTGGCGCGCCAGCCACAAGGCAAGGCTGTCGGATGTCACGTCCCAGCTCTCGGGAATCTCAGCCTGGCCGATCAGCAGCGCCGCCGGAAACCACAGGGCCGCGCCCGTGCCGGCAGCGGCGAGTCCGGCGAGGGTGCGGGCCGGGCGCAAGGTGGGGGCCAGATCCTGGAGCAGGCAGGCCGTCTGCTCCATGGCGAGGATGGCCATGCGATGGGCCGCGCTTTCGCTGAAGCCGAGAAGCGCCTGGGCCTCGCGCACCGCATCGGCGAACACGCCGCCTCCCGGCACAAGCACCACGCCGGGCAGGGGCGCGAGGCGGGCCAGCAGCGCGCGGGGAGGCGCGCCCCGCATGAGGCTGCCGCCCAGTTTGACCACGAGGGGACCGGGGGGAAGGGCTGGAGGATTCAAGAGCGCACCCGTTCGCCGGTAATGGTGGGGCCTCGCGCCCGTCGCGGACGAATGTAACATGACCGCATGCGGGTGAGGGCACTGCGGCACGAAGCGGCTCGCGCGCCGGCTCCACGCCAGCCGCAAGGCTGGATCGGCATGAATGCACTTGACGTCATCAGCATTGCGGAGATAGCTTTGTTACAAAGCTAATAACCAATCCTTCCAGCGAGCCTGAGATGTCGCAAACCGACTTTCCTCCTCTGGATTCGCGCACCTTTCGCCAGGTGCTGGGCCAGTTCGCCACCGGTGTCGCGGTGGTGACCGCCAGCGCCGCCGACGGCACGCGCATCGGCATGACCATGAGTTCGTTCAACTCGGTCTCCCTCGATCCACCCCTTGTCCTGTTTTCCGTGGACCGGCGCGCCTTGTCGCTGCCGGCCATGCGCGAGGCGCGCGGGTTCGGCATCAACATCCTGGGCGCGGACCAGCGCGAGCTGTCCGACCGCTTCGCCCGTGCCCTGGAGGACAAGTGGAGCGCGGTGGACCACCATCTCGGCGCCCATGACGTGCCCCTGCTGAAGGGTGCGCTCGCACACCTGGAATGCGCGCCCTACGCCGTCCATGAGGGTGGCGACCACGAGATTTTCATTGCCCGCGTGCTGCGCGTGTCAGCCCCCAGCACCGAGGCCCCTCTCATCTTCTTTCGCGGGCGCTATCATGCGCTTGCGTCCACCGACATGCCGCAGCGCTGAAGCGACCGCGGCCAACATCGAAGGACCTTCCAGATGATCAAGAACGGAGCCCAGCACACCGCCAGCCTTCAGGACGGCCGCGAGGTCTTCCTCGACGGCAAGCTGGTGAAGGACGTGACCACCCACCCCGGCTATGAGCGGGCGGTGGCCTCGGTCGCCAAGATGTTCGACTTTCACAGCGCCCCGGAAAACGCGGAGCTGATGACCTTCGCCACCGAGACCGGCACCCGCGCCAACCGCATCTGGCAGCTGCCCCACAGCTATGAGGACCTGGTGACCCGCCGCAAGGGCCTGGAAGCCTGGACCGAGCTGCATGGCGGCTTCCTCGGCCGCGCGCCGGACCACGTCGCCTCCTGCATCGCCGGCATGTATATGGGGCTCGACCAGTTCGAGGCCTATGACAAGGCCCGCGCCAATGCGCTGGCGGACTATTACCGCTACGCCCGCGACAACGACCTCTACCTCACCTACGTCATCATCAATCCCCAGGCCGACCGCTCCAAGGGCGCGGCCGAGCAGGCCGATCCGTTCCTGTCCGCGGCCATCGTGGACCGCGATGCGGAAGGCATTACCGTGCGCGGGGCCAAGATGCTGGCCACCGGCGGCATTATGGCGAACGAGGTGTTCGTCACCTGCATCCAGCCGCTGCAGCCGGGCGACGAGAAATATGCCCTCTCCTTCGCCATTCCCATGAATGCGAAGGGCCTGAAGGTGCTCTCGCGCAAGTCCTATGAGGCGGCCGCGCCGTCGGTCTTCGACAATCCCCTGGCCAGCCGCTTCGACGAGAACGACGCGGTGCTGTACTTCGACGACGTGAAGGTGCCGTGGGACCGGATCTTCATCGTCGATGACATCGCCATGGTGGGCAAGCAGTTCCACGCCACCCCGGCGCATGTCTACCAGAACTACCAGGCGCAGATCCGCCTTTCGGTGAAGGTGCGCTTCCTGGCGGGCCTTGCCCGGCGCATCGCCGAGGTGAATGGCATCATCAACTTCCCTCAGGTGCGCGAGACCCTGGGCCAGCTCGCCGCCGAGGTGGGCATGGTGGACGCCTTCGTGGCGGCCATGGAGGCCAAGGGCACCACCTATGGCCCCTATTTCATCCCCGACCGGCACACCCTTTATGCCGCGCAGACCATGGCGCAGCAGCTTTATGGCAAGCTCATCGCCACCCTGCGGGAGCTGGCCGGCGGCGGCCTCATCATGCTGCCGTCCTCGGTGCACGATTACGAAAATCCGGAGCTGGCGGCCCTCATCCGCAAGACCCAGCAGTCGCCCGCCGCCAGCGCCGACGAGCGCGTGAAGTTCTTCAAGCTGGCGTGGGACGCGGTGGGCTCCGAGTTCGCCTCGCGCCATGCGCAGTATGAGATGTTCTATGCCGGCGCGAGCTTCGTGGTGAAGAACCACTCCTTCCGCACATATGACTGGAACAAGGCCGGCGATCTCGTGAACCGCATGCTCTCCAGCTACGACCTCGCCGACGAAGTGCCCGCCGCGACGGCCCAAGCGGCCGAGTGAGCGCGCCCAAGGATTTCACATCAAGGACTGCCCCGAATGGCCATCAACAAGATCCACGACGAGTTCAAGACCGTCGATCTTTCCACCGGCTGGGAGGTGCCTCCCGGCTATCCTCCCGGTATCCAGCAGAAGATCCTTTCCGGTGTGCTGGACGAGAAGAACAAGCAGGGCTCGCGCACGCGCATCCTGCGCTTCTCTCCCGGCATCTTCACCACCAAGCCCTTCGTGCATGACTATTGGGAAGAGGTGTTCCTCTTCTCCGGCGACCTGACCGTGGGCAATGACGACAAGGGGGAGGGTGGGGAATCCTTCCAGCCCTTCACCTATGCGGTGAGGCCTCCGGGAGCCTTCCACGGGCCCTTCAAGTCCGAAAAGGGCTGCATGCTGCTCGAAATCCATTATTACGATCCGGTCTGAACCGTTTCGCCCGATGCGCCCGCCCCGTGTCCCTGACGGGGCGGGTTTTCTGCTTTTGGCAGCGTCATTTCTGGCACGTGCAATTCTGGTAGCTCCATGTCGTCCGCTCTGCCCCTCATCGCCTCCCCTCACCCTACCCTTTCCGAGCTCGCAGCCGATCTCGCCGCGGGCCGCACCACATCCCGCGCGCTGACCGAGGCTTGCCTCGAGCAGATCCGCGACCCCGGCGGGGAGGGCGCGCGCGCCTTCGTTTCCGTTGATGCCGAAGCGGCGCTGGCGGCGGCCGAGGCCCAGGACGCCCTGCGCCAGGCGGGCGCGGCGACCTCGCCCTTCGCGGGCATCCCCATCTCGGTGAAGGACCTGTTCGACGTGGCCGGGCAGGTGACCGCCGCCGGCTCGCGCGTGTTGGCGGATGCCCCCGCCGCGACCCGTGATGCCCCTGCCGTGGCGCGGCTGCGCCAAGCCGGATTCGTCATCATCGGCCGGAACACCATGACCGAGTTCGCCTATTCCGGCCTCGGCATGAACCCCCATTATGGTGATCCGCGCGCGCCGTTCGAGCGTGCCGTGGGCCGTGTGTCCGGTGGCTCCTCCTCCGGTGGCGCGGTGGCGGTGGCCGATGGCATGGCCCATGCCGCGCTGGGCACCGATACCGGCGGCTCCTGCCGCATCCCGGCGGCTTTCTGCGGCATCACCGGCTTCAAGCCCACGGCCCGCCGCGTGCCGCGCGCGGGTGCCTTTCCCCTGTCGGGAACCCTGGACAGCGTGGGCCCGCTGGCGCGTTCCGTCGCGTGCTGCGCGGCGCTCGATGCCATCCTCTCGGGCGTCGGCGAAGCTGCGCTGGCGGCACGCCCGCTGAAGGGCCTGCGCCTTCTCGTGCCGACCACGGTGGCCCTCGACGGGCTCGAGCCGGAAGTGGCTATGGTCTTCGAGGCGGCCCTGTCGCGTCTTTCGCAGGCGGGGGCGGTGGTGAGCCAGGAGGCTTTCCCCGAATTTGCGGACATCGCGCCGATGAACGCGAAGGGCGGCTTCACGGCCGCGGAGAGCTATGCGGTGCACCGCAAGCTGCTGGAAGAAAAGGGTGACGTTTATGATCCGCGCGTGTCCGTGCGCATCCGGCGCGGGACCGAGCAGTCCGCGGCGGATTACCTGGATCTGGTCGAGGCCCGCAATGCGCTGGTGCAGCAGGCCACGGCCCGCCTTGCGCCCTATGATGCGCTGGTGATGCCGACCGCTCCCATGCTGCCGCCGCGCATCGCGGACCTGGCCAGCGATGATGCCGCCTATGGCAAGGCGAACCTCGCGGCGCTGCGCAACCCCACCCTCATCAACATGATGGATGGCTGTGCCATCTCCCTGCCGCTGTCGGGGAATGCCGGCGCCCCGGTGGGGCTGATGCTGGCCGCGGCCGGTGGGCAGGATGGCGCGCTTCTTTCCATCGCGGCCGGCGTGGAAGCCCTGCTGCAGGGGTGAGGCGGCGCATCCCGTCTGTATCTCCGGGAGGCCTTTGCGCTGGCCGGAAGAAGAAAGAGGCCCGTGAGCTTGGCTCACGGGCCTCTTTCTTGATCTCTTGCCGCCGGAGTGTCAGCTGTTGCTCTCGTTGAAGACGGAGAAGTCCGTGGTGGCGATCACGGCATAGGGATTGCTCGCGTTCTCGTCATCCTTCGTGGAGGCGCTCGCCTGAGTGGTCTGGGCCGTCTCCTGGGACTGTTGGGCGCTGAGCCGCGCGGTCAATTCGGCGATCTGGGCCGTGACCTGATTGAGGCTCTTCTGCGCCGTCTGGATGGCTTCGGCCTTTTCGTCGTCGGTCATGTCCTCGGAAGCATTCGCTTCGTCGATCTGCTTCTGCAGGGCGACCTGGCTTGCCCGCAGCTTGGTGATCTGCGCGGAGATGTCAGACGAGCCGCTGCCGGAGCTGGCGGTTGTGACAGATGTCGAGACGGAAGAAACGGAAACCATGTCCACCCCCAATATGAAAACCCGGCTCTTATTCTGCCGTCAGGGGCTGGTCTAAGGCTGTGTTTCTGAATAAGTCTTAAGTGTTTCCGAATGTTGCTGGGCGAATGCGATGCGGGCGGCGGTGTGTCGCGCGGCGGCCCTGCGGCGATGCCTGCAGACCGGTGCGGCGCGAGCGCCCTGGGCGCGAAGCTGCGCCGCCTTGGGCGTGAGGCTGCGCGGCTCTGGCCACAGGGTATGATGCATCTGGATGTCTGCTCAAGTCGGGCGCGGTGCCGCCCGTGCATGAAGGGGCGCTCAGAGCTGGCGGTTGAGGTTGTCGACGAAGGAGCGGATGTGGGCCCGCACGGCCGCCTCGGCGGCATCGGGATCGCGGGAGCGCAGGGCTTCTACGATGGCCGCGTGCTCCTCCACCACCCGCTGGTGGTGCTCCGGCGCGCGCAGAGAGACGAACCACACCCGCTGCGCCTTTTCGTGCAGGCTCTTCAGAATCTCGGCCAGCACCGGATTGCCGGCCGCGGCGGAAATAGTCGCGTGAAATTCCCGGTCGAGCGCCATCAGCTCCGCCACGTCGCGATTGGCGGCGGCCTCCACGCCCAGGGCCACGTTGATGGCCAGCGCCGAGAGGTGCGCGGGCTCCGCGCGCTCGGCGGCAAGGCGCGCGCAGAAGCACTCGTTCAGCAGGCGCACTTCCACCATGTCGTGCACTTCGTCATGGGAAATGGGGCGCACCACGATGCCCTTGCGGGGCAGCACCTCCACCAGGCCGTCGCGCATAAGCCGGTCGAACGCCTGGCGCACGGGGGTGCGGCCGATATTGATGGCGGAGGACACCGCCGCCTCGCTCAGCACTTCCCCCGGGCGGAACACGCACATGATGATGCGCGCCTTGATGAGCTCATAGGCCTCGTCGCGCAGCGAACGGGCGGGGGCTGCCGTCTCGACCGGCTCCGCCGAAACGTCCAGCAGGGTGTTTGCCGCTTCCGTCCGCATGTTCGTCTTGTCCCTGAACGCGCGCCGGCCGCATGGTGGCGACCGGCGGGGTGTTGCTGTTGCTTATCCGGCTATGGGAAGGGTGGTTACGTCGTAGCCGTGGCGCAGGGTGCGCCCCAGCACCGGATCCACCAGCTCGAACTCGAACCGCTCCGCCGGGCGGATGCCGCCATGCGCCGCCAGGGTGCCGCAATACATCACGGCGCCGTTGCCGAAGGGCGCGCCATAGCCGGCGAGAATGTCGGCGGGCGGCAGCATCGCGGCGACCGTGCCCTCCTGATAAAGCTCCTTCTTGCCATCGATGACGGCGTAGGAACGCAGGATCAGGTCATCCCAGTGGCCGGCAACCTCGTCCAGGGCCCACAGCTCGGCGGCCACGGGCTTGTCGCACACCTGCTTGGAAACCGTGATGTTGTAGGTCTCCACCTTGCGGTCCGTGTGGTCGGAGCCGACGCCGAGGAAATAGCGCCCCTCCGCCGCCACGATCACGAACTCGACCTCGCCCGAGGAATCGCCGCCCACGCACTCGATGGCGCCGGCCGTGGTGAGGCGCGAGGCTCCGACCCGGTAATAGATGGGGGTGGAGGCCGGGCGCGGCACCCCGAGGGCCTCGAGCTCGACGATGTGCTTCTCCAGCGCGACCTTGTCGCGACCGGTCCAGCCGGCGATGACCGCGGTGCGGATCAGCAGCGTTTCTTCATAGCTGCGGCCGTCGGCATGGATGGTGAAGGTGAGGGCGGTGCCCGGCATCATGGTCCTCGAACTAGTCAGTCGTTTTTCAAGAAAAAGGGTGCCGGCGCCCCAGGTCAGGGCAGAAATGGGGCGCCGGCCTTACGCGTTCGCCGAGGTCAGTTCGGCAGGCGCGTGTCCAGAAGCGTCCACTTTCCGTCCTTCACCTCGATCACATAGACCGGCTTCACGGCGTCGCCGTCGGTGAAGGAGATGGAGCCCTCCATCGCGGGATAGTCCTTCAGCTTGGAGATCTGGTCGCGGATGGCGGCGCGCTCGGCGGCCACCTTGGCCTTGTCGCCGGTGACGCCGGCCTTCTTCATGGCCTCCGCGTAGAGGTAGACGATGTCATAGACCGAGGCGTCCATCTGGTTGGGATCGGTGCGCAGGCCGGCGGCCTTGGTGCGCTTGGCGAACTCTTCCGTGAAGGCCTTGGTCTTGTCGTTGGCATCGGCGAAGAAGGTGGTGCCGATGGTCATGGTCTCGCCGGCGCCGTCCATGCGCTTGGGCAGCTCGGGGTCAGCCATGTTGGTGCCGCCGATGATGCGGGTGGAAACGCCCTGGCGCTTCAGCTCCTTGGCGAGGTTGATGGCGCCCTCGGGCGGGGAGCCGAGGCCGACGATGTCCGGGTTGATCTGCTTCAGCTGCGCCACCTGGGGCGACAGGTCGAAGGCGCCCAGCTGGAAGTCCACCGAGCCCTTGAGCGGAATGGAGAACTTCTCGAACTCCGCCGGCACGACCTTGGTGCCGATGGACTTGGACACCACGTCATCGGTGGCATAGGCCGCCGCGCCGGAGGCCATGGGCAGCTTCTTGTCCTTCACCGCGCCGAGCACGGAATCGATCACCTTGCCTTCGTCGGTGGTGTTGCGGAAGCCGTAGGTGAAGCCCTTGGTGAGGCCAGGGGCGGAAGAGGCCATGGACATCTGCGAGATGCCCTCGCGCTCGCCCACCGGGAAGGTGGTGCGCACCTCGGAGGAGGAGAACGGGCCGATCACGGCGAGCGCGCCGGCATCCTGCGCGAAGGAGCGCACGGCGGTGGTGGCCTGCTTGGGATCGCCGGCGGTGTCGAACTTCACCACCTTGATCTTCTTGCCGTTGATGCCGCCCTTGGCGTTGATTTCCTCGACCGCCATGTCGACGGCGATTTCATTGGTGTTGGCAAGGCTCACATAAGGGCCGCTCTTGGCCATCATGTAACCGAGGATCAGATCATCCTCGGCGCGGGCGGCGCCGCCCGCAACCAGCGCCGCCAGCATGGTGGCGCCCAACAGGACCTGCTTCTTCATGTCCCAACTCCTCTGAAGGTTCTTTTGCCAACGGCTCCGGTCATCGACCGGCGCCCATGGATTCCACGCACACGCCGCGCAAAGGCTGCCGGCGAATCAGGCGGGGGCGTCTTCCCCCGCGCCGAGATAGGCCGCCTGCAGGCGGGGATCGTCCGCGAGCGTTTTGGGATCGCCCGCCATGGTCACGCGGCCGAGCTCCAGCACGGTCGCGTGGTGCGCCACGGAAAGGGCCTTGCCCGTGTTCTGCTCCACCAGCAGCACGGCGAGGCCCTCATGGTTCAGTTCACGGATCAGCTCGAACAGCTTCTGCACGAACAGGGGAGACAGGCCGAGGGAGGGCTCGTCCAGCATCATCAACCTCGGCTTGGCCATCATGGCGCGGCCGATGGCGAGCATCTGCTGCTCGCCGCCCGAGAGGCAGGAGGCCAGCATGTTCCGCCGCGCCGCCAGATTGGAGAAGCGGGCATAGATGGCTTCCAGCTCGCGGCCGATGGCGGCGCTGTCGCGGCGCATATGGGCGCCCAGCAGCAGGTTTTCCTCCACCGTCAGCGAGATGAGGATGCGCCGGCCCTCAGGCACCAGCACCAGCCCTTCGCCGATGCGCTTGTGAGGCGCGGCGCGGCTCATGTCCCGGTCGGCGAAGGTGATGCCGCCGGACTTCAGCGGAACAGCGCCCAGGATGGCCTTGAGCAGCGTGCTCTTGCCGGCGCCATTGGCGCCCAGCACGGTGACGATCTCGCCTTCTTTCACCTGCAGTGAAACGTCCTTCAGGGCGTTCACGCGGCCGTAGGAGACGGAGATGCCGGAAACGTCGAGAAGCGCCATGTCACGCCTCCTCCGAGCCGATATAGGCCTCGCGCACCTTGGGATCCTGGCGCACCTGGGAGAGCGGGCCCTCGGCGATCTTCTCGCCGAAATTCAGCACCACCACGTTCTGGCAGATGCTGTCCACGAAGTGCATGTCGTGCTCCACCACGAGGAGGGTGATGCCCTTGGCCATCAGCGTCCTGAGATGGTCGCGCAGGGCGTTGGTCTCGGACGGGTTGAGGCCGGCGGCGGGCTCGTCCAGCATCAGCAGGCTGGCGCCGGCCAGCGTCGCGCGGACAAGGTCGATGCGCTTTCTCACCCCATAGGGCAGGGCGCCCACGGTTTCGTCCGCCCACTCCTCCAGGCCGCTTTCGGCCAGGGCCTCTCGGGCCTGCACCTTCCAGCGGTGATTGGGGAACAGGCGATAGGGGGTCAGCAGCGCGCCGAGGGAGGAATTGCGCACATGCTGGCCCACCAGCATGTTTTCCAGCACCGTCAGGTGGGACATGAGCCGGATGTTCTGGAACGAGCGGGCGATGCCGGTGGTGATGCGCTTGCGCGAGGGCATGTGCGTCACGTCCACGCCATTCACCGTGACGGTGCCAGCATCCACGCCATAGACCCCGCTCACCAGGTTGAACACGGTGGTCTTGCCCGCCCCGTTGGGGCCGATGAGGGCGGTGGTGACGCCCTTGGGAACCTCAAAAGAGAGGTTCTGGATGGCGTGCACCCCGGCGAAGGACTTGGTGATGCCCTTAAGGGAGAGTGCGGCGGTCATCACGCGGCCTCCTCGCTCTCGGTGGCGGTGCGGCGGCGGGTGAAGCGCAGCAGAGAGGTGGTCACCAGGCCCTGCGGCCGCATGGCCATGAAGACGATGATGAAGATGGCGAACAGGGCATAGCGCCACTGGTCGGAGGCGCGCAGCAGCTCCGGCGCCAGGGTGAAGAAGGCGGCGCCCACCAGCGGGCCCCACACCGTCTGGGTGCCGCCGAACAGCACGTAGAGGACGGTAAAGACCGAGAGCAGCACGTTGAAATGCTGGGCTTCCACGAAATTGTAATGGTGGGCGTAGAAGGCGCCGCCGAAGCCCGCCACCGCCGCGCCGAGCGCGAAGGCCGCCACCTGAATGCCGCGCACGGAGATGCCCATCAGGTCCGCCACCGTGGCATCGCTCTTCACCGCTGTGAGATAGAGCGCGAAGCGGGTGCGGGAGAGATAGAGCATCAGCAGCACGACGCCGATGGCGGCCGCGAACACCCCATAAGGCCCCACATAATCGGTGACCGGATAGCCGGCGGCCCCGCCGACCACCTCAAGGTTCAGGAACACGGCGGAGATGACCTGGCCGAGCGCGAAGGTGGCCATGGCCAGATAGATGCCGTGGGTGCGCAGCACCGGGATGCCGATCAGCAGCCCCGTGAGCCCCGCCAGCGCCGAGCCCACCGGAATCGCGGCCCACATGGACCACTGATATTCGTTGGTCAGGAATGCCGAGGCATAGGCGCCGATGGCCATGAACCCGGCAATGCCGAGATTGAGCTGCCCGGCGGCGAGCGGCAGGTAAACCGCGTAGGCCGCCATGACATTGAAGGCGAGGACGACGAGAACGCCGGTGAGATAACCGCTCATCACAGCTTCTCCCGGGTGGCGGGGCGCCCAATGAGGCCCTGCGGACGAACGATGAGGATCAAGAGCAGAAGCCCGTAGACGGTGATGTTGACCACGTCGGCGCCGATGAAGCTGATGGAGAGCACCTCCGCGAGGCCGATCAAAAGCCCGCCCAGCACCGCGCCCCAGATGGAGCCCATGCCGCCCACGATCATGGCCGCGACGCCCTTGAAGCCGACGCCCTCGCCCATGAAGGGAGAAACCTGCTGGTAGTTCACCGCGAACAGCAGCCCCGCGACTGCCGCCAGCAAGGCGGAAGCGATGAACAGCATGGGCACGAGCCGGCCCGTATCCACGCCCATGAGCACGGCGGTGTCGCGGTTTTCCGCCACGGTGCGGATGCAGCGGCCGGTGGCGGTGGAGTTCAGGAACCAGGACAGCCACAGCACCAGCAGCACGGAGAGCACCAGCGAGCCGAGCTGCGCGATGCCGATCACCAGTCCACCGAAGCGGAAGTTGAGGTCCGGCACCAGAGCCGGGAAGGCCTGCTGGTCCGAGCCGAAATAGATCAGCATCAGGTTTTCCAGCAGCACCAGGAAGCCGAGGGAGGAGACCAGCGGCACTTCCGGATCGCCCCCCTGCATGGGCCGGTAGGCGAAGCGCTCCACCAGCAGCGACACCAGGGCGGCCGCGGCCAAGGCGGCGGAGAAGGCGAACACGGTGGGCCAGCCGAGCTTGATGAAGCCGTAGGCCACCATGCCGCCCAGCATGAACAGGCCGGGCAAAGAGAAATTGAGGAAGTTCAACACACCGATGGCAAGGGTGAAGGCCACCGCCATCAGCATGTAGATGGCCCCGAGCATCAGGCCGTTGACGATCTGCTGAGCGAGCATGGAACCCCGCAGGAGACGGACAGGAACGCAAGGGATGGCAACGGGCCAGCCACCGCGCGGTGAAGGACCGGAGCCCCCTGGCCATGCCAGGATCGCCACCGGAATTAGGTAATAGACAAAGCTAAATGTGCGCCGGCTTCAAGCTGAAATTTCAGGCGGATTTCAGAAAAATTTCAGCGGTGCGGGGGTCTGGGCGAGGCGAGGCAACGTCTTGATGATACGTAATATTCCGGAGCCCGCGACGGGCGCGCATGTGGCGCAGCGCCCCATCCGGCGGCGGCCGGGTGGCTAAAAGGCGGGCACGCTGACCTGATCCGAGGCAATTCCTGCCGCCGGCGAGTCCCGCTCATGCTCGTGCGCGAGGCCGGTGACGACGTGGCAGGGGGGCCGATGTCGCGCACGGGCATGGTGCGCCAGCGAATCCCTTCCGGCGACTGGCAGCCTGGCGGGCCGGGGCGGCGCCCGCTGGGGCGCGTCGGCTCTCAATAGCGCAGGCGCGCGTAATAGGAGTCTTCGGAGGCGGCGCGGGCCTCGCCCAGGGTGCGGATGCCCTGCTGCTGCAGCAGGGGCAGCAGCTTCATGAACACCTCGGCGCAGGCGAGGGCATCCCCCAGCGCGGTGTGGCGGCCGGATACGGTAATGCCCAGCCGCGCGGCGATGGCCTCCAGGCTCTGGGCCTCCGCATTGGGGTGCACGATGGAGGCGAGCAGCAGCGTGTCCAGCACGGGCTGATCGAAGACGACGCCGGTGGCGGCCTCCTTCAGCTTCAGGAAACGCAGGTCGAATGCCACGTTGTGGCCCACCAGCACGGTGTCGGAGACGAAGGCATGGAAGGCGGGCAGCACCTCGCCGATGGCGGGCTGGCCGCGCACCATTGCCGGCCGGATGCCGTGGATGGCAATGCCCGCCTCGGGAATGGAGCGGCCGGGATTCACCAGCTGGTCGAAGCATTCCGCCTTGAGCAGCTTGCCATTGACGATGCGGGTGGCGCCGATCTGGATGATCTCGTCACCCCCTGCCGGGTCAAGGCCGGTGGTCTCGGTGTCGAAGACGGTGAAGGCCAGCTCCCCCAGCGGGCGGTCGTCGCGCTCGTGGTGGCCTTCGCTCGCGGCGAACAGGTCGAAGTCGTAGAATTCGGGCCGACTCTCGCCCGCATGCGCCGCGGTGTCGGCAGCGGCGGAGGCCAGCGGCAGAAGGAAGCGGAAGACGGCGCGTGGCGTTCCGCCCGTGCGCGCATGTTCCAGCCACACCTCTCCGCCATGGCGCTCGGCCACATCGCGCACGCTCAGGGGCGAGCCGCCGCCGGCGCCATCCATGGGCGAGGATTGCCAGCCGGCCGCGATCGCGGCGCCGCCCGCAAAGCACAGGTCGAGATGGGCGCGCCCGTCCGCGCGCGACACGCGCAATTCCAGGTCCGGGGCCTCACGCCCCTCCACCGCGCAGCGGGCCAGGAAAGTGAGGGCGGCGATGAGCGAGAAGCTGTCCACGCTCAGCCACAGCTCGCCCTCCACCGTATCGGCCGTGACCGCCAGCCCGGTGGCCTCGGCGATGTGGTGGGAGGCTGCGGCGATGAGGTCGGCACCCAGCATGTCCTGGAGCGGCCAGCGGGCCTTGCTGGCGCTGGAGGCCTCCGCCGCCAGGGCGGTGATGCGCTCGCCCATGGCCGCCACCTCCTCCCGCACCACCGCCTGGAAGCGCTCGCGCTCCTCGGTTTCGAGATCGGGATAGTCCAGCATGTCGAGCGCGGCCTGGATGCTGGCGAGGCCCGCGCGACTGGTTTCGGTCAGGGTCAGCCATTGCCGGTCGGCATGAGCCTCGGCCTCGTATTCCTCGGTGATGTCGTCCAACAGGAGCACGTAGCCGGTGGCCGGCGCCCCCTCGGCGGCTTCCCGCACGGGCGCGAGGCTGACGCGCAGCAGGTGCCCCGACGGGGTGTGGGTGACGAAGCGGGCGGAGGGCGCCGGCTCCCCGCGCACAATGCGCCGGTCCACGCTTTCGCGGGCATGGTCGATAAGCGCCTTGTCCACCACGCCATGGATGGAACGCCCGAGGCCGATCAGCTCCGCGCCACCGGCTCCGCCCGGCGCGCGGGAAATGCGGCGGCACAAGGCACGGGCGCGGGCATTGTAAAGCAGGATGCGGCCTTCCAGATTGCACACCACCACGCTCTGCTGCAGCTCCGCCACCAGGGCCCCGAGCTGGTCGCGCTGATGCGCCACCGCGTGGCTCGCATCCTCCACCAGCCGCGCCATCTCCTGCTTCAGTGTGCGCCGCTCCTGGGAAAGGGCATTGAGCGCATCGGCAATGGTTCGGGCCGCGGCATCGCCACCGGCGGCCACAGGCGGCGCCGAGGCATCGCTCACCAGCACACGCGCGCCTTCCGCAAGGCGGGCGGGGGCCGCCATATATCGCTCATGGAGGACCTGCACCGCCCAGGCGCCGACGCTGGCGGCCACGAGCCACCAGAACAGCACCAGCATGCCGTGGGTTTCCAACAGCGGGCCGAGCGCGGCGGCCAGGGCGGCCGCCGCCGGCGCGTCGAGGGTGGCATAGAAGCCCACGGCGCCAAGCGCCAGCCACAGCGCCAGGGCGAGGCCCGGCGCCACCATGGCGGCGATCAGCGGCCAGGGGAGCCTCATTCGGCGGCGTCCGGCGCCATCATGTCCCGCACCTTCTGCACCAGCTCGCGGGTGGAGAAGGGCTTGGTGACATAGGCGTCCGCCCCGGCGCCGACGCCGCGGGCCTTGTCCGTCTCCCGTCCCTTGGCGGTGAGCATCACAATGCGGGTATCGCGGGTATCCTCATCCGAACGCACGGCCTCGCACACGTCGAAGCCGGTCATGCCGGGCATCGTGGCATCGAGCAGGACAAGGCGCGGATGCTCGCGGCGAATGGCCTCCAGCGCGCCGAGACCATCCCGCGCCACCAGTACCTGGAAGCCCTCGCGCTTCATCATGAATTCCAGCGAGACGACGATGTTGGGCTCGTCGTCCGCGATCAGCACCTTTTCGGCGGGCTTGCCGTTACCAATGATCTTGTTGGCGAGGGCGGTGTCGTTGAAGGTCCCGTTCTGCGTTTCGGTCATGGCGTTTTTCCTCCTCCCGGCTGGAGGGGCAGTCTGAACGCGAAGGTCGCGCCGCCGCCCGGTTCTGACACCAGCCACATGCTTCCGCCGAAATGATCTACGATCTGGCGGCTGATCGGAAGCCCAAGACCGGTCCCTTGTGGCCGGGAAAGAGCATCACCGCCCTGGCGAAACTTCTCGAATATGGTGTGTTGCTCGCCAGCCGGCACCCCCGGGCCGTTGTCTTTCACCTCCACGACCAGGGAATCACCATCCTGCCGCAACGTCACATCCGCACGGCCGGTACCGGCAGGGACGAACTTGGCGGCATTGGAGATGAGGTTCATCAGCACCTGCATTAGCCGATCTGCATCCGCCCGCACGGTGGGAACCTCAGGTGGAACATGGGCCTCGACGCGCGCGCCGTGGGCGCGGAACAGCTCGGACGTGGCCTTCACCGCATCCCTCACCAGCCGGGCCAGGTCAACATCCTCGGTCTGCCAGTCGGCAAGGCCGGCCTCGATCTTGGCGAGGTCCAGCACCTGGTTCACCAGCCGCCCCAGCCGTTCGCTCTCGGCCACGATGATGCAGAGGAATTCCGCCCGCTGGGCTTCATCCATGTCGGGTGAATCCAGCATCAGTTCCGAAAAGGCGCGGATGGAGGTGAGCGGCGTGCGCAATTCATGGGTGACGGAGGAAACGAAGTCGTCCTTGAGCTGGTCCAGGGTCTTGAGCTGTGCGTTGGCCGCCTTCAGCTCGGCGCTGGTGGCTTCCAGCTTCTGGGCGTAGACGCGCAGTTGCGAGGCTTCGTCGAGAATCTGGGCCACGTCCTTCAGACCCAGGGGCTCTTCCTCCACCACGGAGGCGACCAGCACGCGGGCCGAGGCGCTGCCCACCGCGCCGGCAAGGGCCCGCTCCACCCGGTCCACCAGCCGCGCATCGGGCACCAGAGCGTTTAAGTCGGCGGCGCCGATCTCGTGGGCGTGGGCCTCGAACAGGGCACGGGCGCGCTCGGGGCCCAGAAGGCGCCGGGCAAGGGCCATCAGGTCATCGAGACGCGCCACGCCGCGCCAGAACACGGGGCCCCCGGCTTCCGGGTGGCGCTCGAAGGCGTCCACGAACAGCAGCGCCTGACTCGCCTCCCGCCCGGACGGCGCCCGCCGCAGGGAGAGGCCCACGAACAGCGCGCCGTTGACGAGCAGGCTCCAGAACAGGGCATGGGTCAGCGGATCGAGGCCGCCAAGGCCGAGCAGCCGTTCCGGCGCCAGCAGGGTGATGCCGAACGGCCCTTCACGAACGAAGCCGTCGGGCAGCCAGCCGGATTTCGCCACCGAAGGCAGCATGA
The DNA here is from genome assembly GCF_021401125.1 of Xanthobacter sp. NM-59. Taxonomy (GTDB): domain Bacteria; phylum Pseudomonadota; class Alphaproteobacteria; order Rhizobiales; family Xanthobacteraceae; genus Xanthobacter. Next base: position 989,026 of record NZ_JACBFQ010000001.1, on the reverse strand, counting down.
GCGTGTAGGCCCAGACAAGAAAGCCGCCGATGAGCCCGCCCAGCGCCCCGGCGCGGGTGGCGCCCCGCCAATACATGCCGCCCAGCAGAGCGGGCGCGAACTGGGCCACCGCGGCGAAGCTGATGAGGCCAATGGAGACGAGGGCATATGCCTCCCCCGCCACCTGAAAATAGAGATAGCCCAGCAGCAGAACGGCCATGATGGCCGCCCGGCGGATGTTGAGCAGCAAGGCAGTGATGTCGCCCCCGGCGCGGGCCGCGAAGCCGGGCCGGCGGAGCAAGGCAGGCATCACGAGATCGTTGCAGACCATGGTGGAAACAGCGATCGTCTCGACGATCAGCATGCCCGTGGCCGCCGAGAGCCCGCCCACATAGGCGAACAGGGCCAGGGTGGGCGCGCCCTGGGTGAGCGGCAGCGAGAGCACGAAGGAATCGGCATCCACGCGGCCGGGGCCCATCAGCACCAGGCCGCCGATGGCCACCGGCAGAACGAAGATGTTGATGGCCAGCAGGTAGGCGGGAAAGACCCAGGCGGCGCGCTTCACATGATGCTCGTCGGTGCACTCCACCACCATGACCTGGAACTGGCGCGGCAGCAGCAGCACCGAGAGCATGGACAAAAGCGTGAGCGCAAACCACTGCGTGTAGTCGAAGCGCGCGGCGGCATCAGAGCCGAACAGGGCCGCCAGCTCCGGAAAGGCCTGGGCCTTTGCCCAGATATCCCCCATGCCGTCGAACAGGCCGTAGGTGACGAACAGCCCCACGGCGAGGAAGGCCACCAGCTTCACCACGGATTCGAAGGCGATGGCGGCCACCATGCCTTCGTGCCGCTCCGCGCTGTCCAGGTGGCGGGTGCCGAACAGGATGGTGAACAGCGCCAGCGCCAGCGTCACCAGCAAGGTGCCGTCCTGCCACCAGGGCGGCGCCGCGGCCGGGCCGGCGCCGACGGGATCGGTCAGGATCTGGTAGCCAGCCGAAACCGCCTTTAATTGCAAGGCGATATAGGGAACGATGCCGACCACGGTGATGAGCGTGACCAGCGCCGCCAGCAGCGGGCTCTTGCCATAGCGGCTGGCGATGAAATCAGCGATAGAGGTAATGCGATACGTGTGGGCGATGCGGATCATCTTGCGGATGACGATCCAGGCCAGAAGCATCGCCAGCATAGGCCCGAGATAGATGGGCAGGAACCAGATGCCCACGGCCGCCGCCCGCCCGACACTGCCGAAATAGGTCCAGGCGGTGCAGTAGACCGCCAGGGACATGGCATAGACCCACGCATTCGCGACCACGGAGCGCCCGCGGGCCGCGGAGCTGTCCGCCGCCGCGGCGATGGTGAACAGCAAAGCCAGGTAGCCCAGCGAGACGGCGATGACGAGGGGGGCGGAGATCATGGCGCACCGCCGCCATTGCCGGGGTGCCGCCCCTCGCTCGCCAGGGCGATGAGCGCCACCAGCCCCGCCCAGATGGCGAACAGCGCCACCGGCAACAGCGGCAGGCCCAGCACGGTGGCGGGCACGTTCCAGATCGCGAGCAGGGGAAAGTTGAACAGCAGCAGGGCCGCCCCGAACAGGGCCACGAGCACGCCCGCGCGCGGGCCACCGGCATTGCCGCGCCTGTCGCCATCCCCGGTCATAGCAGGTCGAACCGGTAGTGGCGGGCGAGCCACTGCTTGAAGCCGCGCACGATGGCGAGGGAGTCCTTCAGCGCCTGCCGGTCCAGCGTGCCCAATTCGCCGAGCGGCGCCGCATTGCTGGGCGCCCGGCCGGCCGCCAGCTGGCGCAGATTGTTGGAGAGCTTCAGCCCCATCAGGCAATGCAGCGCATCCGCCAGGTCGCGGCCGAGGGGCGCGTCCAGATGGCCTTCTTGAACCAGTGCCGCGATGCGCGCCACCGTCGAAAGGGGCTTCACCCGATATTGCAGCGCCAGCGCCCGGATGCCATGGACGATGGGGAAAATGCCGAGCTTCTTCAGATCGATCTCGGCCGCGCCCCGCCCGCGCAGACCGGGCAGGCGCGACCACCAGGAGCCGCCATCCCCAAACTGCTCCACCGCGCGGGCGAAGCGCGAGAAATAGCCGGCGTCGTCCTGTAGCAGATGGTCGAGATGGGCGCGCGCCTCCTCCAGCAGCCGCGCATCGCCGGCGACCACGGCCGCGTCGAGGAAAATGGCGAGGTGCATGGGCCCCTCGGCATGGCCAGCGAACAGCCACTGCTTGAGCGTATCCTTGAACCCCGTGAGGGGCTGGCACCACAGGGGCCGGCTGAGCATGATGCCGCCGGGGCAGGGGGGATAGCCGAATTCGATCAGCCCGGCCGTGAAGGCGGCGGTGATGTCCTCCAGCCCCTCGAAATGAAAGCCGTCGCGCAAAATCAGCGCATTGTCCTGGTCGGTCTTGATGAGCTGCTCGGAACGGCCTTCCGAGCCCATCACCAACAGGCAGGAATTCTCCCGCAGCGCCGGCGGGGCCAGCAGCTCCCACAGGCGCAGGAACAGCAGGCGGTTCAGTTCGCCCACCAGCTCGCCGATCACCTCCACACGCACGCCGTCGTCCTGAAGATCACCGATGAGCTCGTCGATCTGGCGGGCGGCGGTCTTCAGCTCATCGGTGTCGGCGGCTTCCGTGATTTCCAGGGCGATGAGGTGGGAGTGGCTGGCCACGAAGGCCATCAGGTCGATCTGGCTGAGCAGCCCGACGATGGCCTCCCCCTCGCGCACCACCACCCGGTGGATGCGGTGGCGCAGCATCAGCAGCATGGCGCCATAGAGCTCGTCGTCGATGGAGACGGAGAAGGGCTTGAAGGTCGCCACCTCCCGCACGGGCAGCAGCTGGGGCGGCGTCTCACGCAGCAGCGCATCGCGCAGATTGGTGGTGGTGAAGACGCCGACGCGTTCGCCATCACGCACCAGGGCGTCGGTCAGCCCTTTTTCGGACAAAGCGCGGCAGACGCTGACAAGGTCAGTGCCGCCATCGACGAAGAAGGGCTTGCGCACATAGGCGTCGCGCACGCGCGAGGACATGACGGAAACGAACTCCCGGCGCTCGCGGCGCCGGGAGTGGACCCGCCCGTTTCCGGGCGGATCAAGGGGGGTCGGTGTCCCGACGGGGAGGGACCCTGGTGAGGGGTCTTGGGGCACCGATCCCCCTGCCGAGGTGGGGCCCGGCCGCGACATCGCGCTCGACCTAGTGGGAGGAGGCTTCCGCCGCGCCGATGCCGGTCTCCGAGCGCACCTCCTGAGCCGGGAAGCCGGCGCGGTCGATGCTCGCCCGCTGGCTCTTGTCCAGGATGGAGAAGAGCCAGATGCCGACGAAGCCCAGCGTCATGGAGAACAAAGCCGGCGACGTGTAGGGGAACGGCGCCGAACCCTTAGCATAGCCGAGCGTGGCTTCCCACACCGACGGCGACAGGATGGTGAGGATCACCGAGGCCGCAAGGCCCAGGAAGCCGCCGATCACCGCGCCCTTGGTGGTGCAGTCCTTCCACAGCACCGACATGAACAGCACCGGGAAGTTGGCCGAGGCCGCCACCGCGAAGGCCAGGGACACCATGAAGGCGATGTTCTGCTTCTCGAAGGCGATACCCAGCAGCACCGCGATCACGCCCAGGCACAGGGTGGTGATGCGCGAGACCTTCAGCTCCGAGGCGCTGTCGGCCTTGCCGCCCTTGATGACCGTCGAATAGAGGTCGTGCGACACCGCCGAGGCGCCCGACAGCGTGAGGCCGGCCACCACCGCGAGGATGGTCGCGAACGCCACCGCCGAGATGAAGCCCAGGAACACGTTGCCACCCACCGCATGGGCGAGGTGCACGGCCGCCATGTTGGCGCCGCCGATGAGGGAGCCGTGGGAGTCCAGGAACTCCGGATTGGTCAGCACGAAGGTGATGGCACCGAAGCCGATGATGAAGGTCAGCAGGTAGAAGTAGCCGATCCAGGCGGTCGCCCACATCACGGACTTGCGGGCTTCCTTCGCGCTCGGCACCGTGAAGAAGCGCATCAGGATGTGCGGCAGGCCGGCGGTGCCGAACATGAGCGCCATGCCAAACGAGATAGCCGAGATCGGGTCCTTGATGAAGTTGCCAGGGCCCATGATGGACTGGCCGGCGGCGGCCGCCGCCTCGGGGCTCGCGCCCTTGGAAGCAGCGATGCCCTCCTTCACGTGAACCGCAGCGGCGAACAGATTCTCCGGGCTGAAGCCATAGGTGAGCATCACCATCACGGCCATGAAGGTGGCGCCGCCGAGCAGCAGGCACGCCTTGATGATCTGCACCCAGGTGGTGGCGGTCATGCCGCCGAACAGCACGTAGACCATCATCAGCACGCCGACGATGACCACCGCGATCCAGTAGTCGAGGCCGAACAGCAGCTTGATGAGCTGGCCGGCGCCCACCATCTGGGCGATGAGGTAGAACGCCACCACGACCAGCGTGCCGGAAGCCGCGAACACGCGCACCGGGGTCTGGGCGAAGCGGAAGGCCGCCACGTCGGCGAAGGTGAACTTGCCGAGGTTGCGCAGGCGCTCCGCCATCAGGAAGGTGAGGATGGGCCAGCCGACCAGGAAGCCGATCGAATAGATCAGGCCGTCATAGCCGTTGGTCATCACCGCGGCGGAAATGCCGAGGAACGAGGCGGCCGACATGTAGTCGCCGGCGATGGCAAGGCCGTTCTGGAAGCCGGTGATACCGCCGCCCGCGGTGTAGAAGTCCGCCGCCGACTTGGTGCGGGCCGCCGCCCACTTGGTGATGAACAGCGTCATCACCACGAACAACGCGAACATGATGATCGCGGTCCAGTTGGTGGCCTGCTTCTCGGTCGCGCCGAGATCGCCGCCGGCCGCGAGCACGGGCGCGGACATCAGCGCCACGCTGGCGGTCAGCGCCGCGCGGGTGAGGAAGTTGCGAGCGGTCTTCACTTCAGCACCTCCGCCTTGATCTTCTCGGACAGGGCGTCGAACTCGCCGTTGGCGCGACGCACATAGATGCCGGTGATGAGAATGGTGAAGACGATGACGCCGAAGCCGATCGGGATACCCCAAGTCATGACGCCCGGGCCGATGCGCGCGGCCAGAACCTGCTTGTCGAAGGCGATGAGCACGATGAAGCCATAATAGACGACCAGCATCGCGAGGGTCAGCAGCCAGCCGAACCGCGAGCGGGTGGACTTCAACCGCTGATAATCGGGATTGACCGCGATCCGCGCGGCCAGGGAATTGTCCATGGGATTCTCCTCTCCAACCCGCGGGCTATTCCGCGGGCCATTTTCTTCTGATTGAGCGCTTGATGCGCCATTGCCGCGGGTGCCATGCGGATGCAAAGCCCCAGGCGACCTTCAGCCACCAGGCGCGTGCATGCACGAAACCCACTGGTTCTCATGCCGCCTCGGAAAACCGGTGCGGCAGGACCCAGGATCCGGCCTTTCGTCAACAGATCCGCGCATGAAGTCTCAGTTGGCACACCCGGCGCCAAGCTGAATTCCAGGCGGTTCTCGATTCACATGATTTGGCGTTCCGTGCCTCGGCATCCTCCCATGCCGGAAAGCGGTACGGTTTGAAGCTGCCGGCGTTTCGGTCGCTTTGGCTTGGCAGGGGCCGCGAAGGGCCGAGCCAGAAGGGCGATTCTCAATACACCGAAGCTTCGTGATGCAACCCTAAGCGACGACGGCGCCCTAGGCGACTCATACTTAGGTCCGACGCGCGGGCGACGAAGTCGTGGCATCTTCCGCTGCGGAATGCGGTCGTGGCCGCGTCGGCGGCATGTTCCGGCCACAATCGGCAGCCCATTGTGCGGCGCGCAGGCTTGTTAACGATGCTTGGTTATTTATCGATGGGTGTGCGCCGCTGCGCGACAGGCGCGGGTCGAGGTGGGTCACGAGCGGATGGGATGGAGCGGGAGCAGGCTCGGAATGGATGATGTGTTCTCGACAGCGGTGAAAAACCAATGGCGAAGCCTTATCGGCATGGTGATGGCGGAGTACGCCATCCGCATCTCCAAGCGTTCTCTGGGGCTTCTCGAAGAGTTGCTCAGCCTTTCCGTGATTACCGGCAGCATGTTGATCCTGCGCCTTGTCACGCGCGCGCCGACCCACCACGGTATGCCCGTAATACCATTCGTGATCTCCGGGATGATCCTGTTCTGGATGCTGCGCACGACGTTGTTTCGGGTGGCTTCCTTCAAGACCGCGAAAGGCGCTTTTCGCGCCAATCCACGCGTCACCTCTCTTGATGTGTTGGCCGCCCGCGCGATCCTGAACATCGTATTTTACATGATGATCGGATTTCCGGTTTTCATCACCTTCTATTGGCTTGGGATCTCGCCGTTCATGGCAAATCCCGTGCAGGTATTTTTGCTGATGCTGTTGATGGGTATCTGGGGCTTCGCGCTCGGCTTATGCTTTGGTGCACTATTCGTCTATGTGCCCTTCGCGAAGATGGTCGTTGCCGGTCTCATGATGATCGCCATGTGGGCCAGTGGCGTCATGTTCATCTGGCCAGAAGCGCCTTATATGCTTCGCGGAATTCTAATTTATAATCCGATTTTCCATTTCATGGAGTTGATGCGCACGGCCTACTTCAAGACCTACATCACTCAGATGGGGAGCTGGGTTTATGTTCTCTCCACGGTGGGGGTGACGATTGCCTTGGGCCTCATGCTTGAGCGCGTGACGCGCAAGCGCGCCCAGGCGAGCACTCAGCGTCAGGGGGCGGATGAAGATGCCTTCGATGTGGCTGCTGGCGTTTGAGCTTCGGGATGCCATGCGGCATCGCGGCCTTGAGGGGAGCGCCGTGCAAGGGCCGGCGGGGGATGGTGTGTGCGAATGCTGAAATCGCTGTGGCACGTTCTTCCGCGCCGGCGGGCGAAGTCCCCTTCGGCGCTCGCGCCCCAGGTGGAGGACGCCACGCCGGGGGCGCGCGTCGTGCCGTCCGGGGTGGATCGGGTGCGCGGCAGGGGGGCGGTGGTTCTCGAAGGGGTGACGAAAACCATTGGGCTCCGGCCACGCCAAACGGAAGTGTTGAAGGGGGTCGACGCCATCTTTCCGCGCGGAAGAGCCATTGGTGTCCTGGGCGAGGCGGGGGTCGGCAAGTCAACCCTGGTGCAGATCCTGACGGGAAACATGGCGCCGGACGCCGGGCGGGTGATCCACGGAATGCGCGTGTCGTGGCCCCTGGGTGCGCGTGATATCTTCCGTAAGGACATGACTATTCGCGCGAATGTGCGCCTTCTCAGCCTCATGTATGGGGCATGGGCCCCTGACATGCTGGAGGCCGTTAAGGAAATAGGAAAGATCCGCACGCAGGATATGGATCGGCCTCTGGCGGAACTGGTCCCTGATTTTACCGTAAGAGCATCGACGAGCTTGTGCTATGCTCTTGATTTCGATTGCTACGTTGCGGACGATCAATTGTGTGCCGGGTCGCGCCAATTTCGCGATCATATCAAGACGCTGATCCTTGAGAGGCAGAAAACGCACAGTTTAATTATCGTCTCAAAGAACGCTGCGGCGATAAGGGATCTTTGTGATGACTTCTATGTTTTGGAAAATGGAATCATAAAGACATACAAAAATAGGCGCGAGGCTTACAAGGTCTTTACCGGCGTCTCTTTGACTGCGCGGGTTGATCCGCGGGGCGAAGCGAGTGATGATGCGCTCTAAAGTGCGAAGGGGTTCGGCTTGAACAGTCCCGTGAATCTGCGTCAACGTCCGGCTGCGCCGATTGACGACGTCGAGGTGCCTGGCGCCAATGGCGAGAGCGCGGCGAATCCGCGTCGGCGCCGGCCGGCCGCGGTGGTTCAGCTGCCGAGTGTTGAGGCAAACGAGGCTCCCGCCGTCCTTCGGCGCCTGCGCGCGGCGGCCCTGAAGCCAGCTGGCCGGGGCGAGGAGCAAGACGGCCAGGACGAGGGATCTGAGGCCCCGCGCGCGAGTCGGGCGCTGGTGGCGCCGCGGCTGGGGCCTGTTCTGCGCGGGTTGCGGCAGCGCACGGCCAATGTCCGGTCCATCTTCAACTGGCTGAAGGTGCCCGGCGACGATGTTGTGGCTGAGGAGGCCAACGCCCCGCTCTTGCAGCGGATGGCGGTGCGCGAGTTCTGGCGGTCCAACATCAAGACTTTCAATCGGCTGTTCTTCGCCTTGCCGATTATCGTGGCGGCGGGGTACCTCTATCTGATCGCGCCGGACGGATATCGCGTCGATACGGTCCTCGCCATTCGCAATCCCACCAATTCGGCCGCGTATAGCGGGTCCATGGGCACCTTGTCCGGCGCTCTCGCGCCGACGGGGCAGGGATATGCGGAGCGTGCGATCGACGAATCGTTTGCTGTCGTGAACTTCATCCGGTCGCGCGAGGCTTTCAATGAGCTTGAGAAGGCCTTGAAGCTGAGTGATCGTTTCAAGTCCGGCAGCATCGACTGGTTCAATCGCCTGCCCAAAAATGCCGACTACGAAGCGCGGTATGCAAATTACCTGGCGCACACGTCGGTTTCCTATTCCGACATCGAAGGGCAGATCACCCTGTCGACGGATGCCTATGATCCGGAGACCGCCTACCAGATGGCGCAGGTTCTCTCGCGCATCAGTGAGCGGCTGGTCAACACCTTCAACGAGCGCGCCCGGACTGACATGATCCGCCTCGCGCAGGTGCAGCTGACGGAGGCCGAGGACGGCTTGCGCGCGGCGATGCTTGCCATGACCGATCTTCAAGTGAAGAATGGCATGTTGGATCCGCTGGACGAGGCCTCGAGCTTCAGCAAGATCATTGCGTCCCTGCGCGAGCAGGTTGCGGTGAAGCGGGCGGAGCTGGGCGCTTTGACGAGCACGGCTTCGCCGGACTCTCCGCGCGCTGTCGAGATCCGCAACATGCTGGCGTCGCTGGAGTCGCAGATCCGGACCGAGCAGAGCAGGCTGACCGGGCGGACCGATGCGCTGGCGCCCCTGATCAGCCGGTTCAAGCTTCTGGAAATTGACGTTCAGCTTGCGCAGCAGAAATACAATTCCGCTGCTGCCATGCTGCAGAGCGCGGTCTTGCAGTCTGAGCACCAGAAACTTTACGTGGTGAATATCGTTCCGCCCTCGCCTCCGCAAGAGTCGACGATTCCTCGGCGTTTCCTGATCCTGCTGGGCGTTGTTGCCGTGACCTTCGTTGCATGGCTGATCGCGCGCCTGGTGCTCGCGTCCATTCGGGACCACAGCGTCTAAGGTCGACACGTCGGAATTGACCAAGCGCCCCAGCTTTCCGCGTGGGTTGGGACGGGGCACCTCCTTAGGGCCCGGGGAGCGGCCCGATGCTGACCCTCGGGCCGCGATGGGCGGGAGGTCATGCGTCCGAACGCCAGCCATGTCCGGACTTCGGCCCAGACCGCCCGGCGATCCCGACCGGCACGGAGGGTGGGCGCTGAGTGCCTACGCTCGCTCGGTGCATGGCCGGGGCGGTCGAGCGAAGCCCACAGGGCGCATTCAGAGAATACATTGGTGGCCGGCGATTGCCGATTCCGGAATGACCGTTCCTGGGTCTGTTGGTTGGCTTGACGTGGCCTGTTGGCCGCGGGCAGAGCGCCGGTTGGGCACCCTCTGAGTGAGCATCCCGCGGTCAGGCGCACCGGTGCCCTTCCCATTTCACGGAAACGGGGAGGGCTTTAGCCGGTGATGTGCCGCATTTTCGGCGCGCGAAGCGGTGACAGCGGCGGGCAGGGCGCTCTAAAGGCCGGTCGGTGCACCGAAGCTGTATTCGTCGCGCTCGTGCACGGCATTGGCTCGGCCCACCAGCAGCAGGTCCACCGGACCAATGCGCCCGGGATCCTTGCCGGTGTAGGGCAGGGAGTGAAGCACATAGCGCATGGCGTTCAGGCGCGCGCGCTTCTTGTCGTCGGACTTGATGACGGTCCAGGGGGAGTCGGCCGTATCGGTGTGGAAGAACATGGCTTCCTTGGCGCGAGTGTAATCTTCCCACTTGTCGAGGGACGCGAGGTCGATGGGCGAGAGCTTCCACTGCTTCAGGGGATGCACCTTGCGTTCCTTGAAGCGCCGCCGCTGCTCCTCGCGGCTCACCGAGAACCAGAACTTGATGAGGTGGGTTCCGCTGCGCACCAAGTTGCGCTCGAATTCAGGCGCCTGACGCAGAAACTCGCGATACTCATCGTTGCTGCAGAAGCCCATCACGCGCTCGACGCCGGCCCGATTATACCAGCTGCGATCAAACAGGACGATCTCGCCAGTCGTGGGCAAGTGCTCCACATAGCGCTGGAAATACCACTGGCCGCGCTCGACCTCGCTCGGCTTCTCAAGAGCCACGACGCGGGCACCACGCGGGTTGAGGTGCTCCATGAAGCGCTTGATGGTGCCGCCCTTGCCGGCGGCATCACGGCCCTCGAACAGAATGATGAGCCGCTGCCGGGCTTCTTTCACCCAGGATTGGAGCTTCAGAAGTTCGCTCTGCAGCAGGAATTTCTGCTGCTCGTAGTCCCGGCGCAGAATCCGGTATTTGTAGGGGTAGCCGCCCGTGCGCCAGTCGTCGGAGAGGGCGTCGTTGCGGGCATGGGACTGGCCCGGGGGCTTGGGCAGGCCGAGGGAGGCGCGAAGACGGGCGGCATCGTCCGGAGACGAGCCGGCGATGATGGCTTCAAGCCCCTCCGTCACCGTCTCATCCGCGGCGATATCGGCTACGGCGGAGGCATTCGCCTCCTGGGCCGCCTTCACGCGCTCATCGGCAAGACTGTCCGCGGCAGCCTGGAGAAAGGGCGCCTCCGGTGCGTCGCTGCCGGTGACGATTTCCACGGGGGTGCCATCCTCAGTCATGTCTCACATCTTTCTCTGCATCGGGCCTTCGATCGGCGCGGGACGCGGCCGTCCACGCCGGATCGCCGGCTCCCTCACCCGCGACGGCGGTCCCCGGCCCGGCGGATGCCAGGGAGGAGAAGGCGGAAACGACGCGGGTCGAAGTCCGGGCTGAAGCCTTGCAGTGTAAACGGTGAAATGGCGTTGACCACGATCAAATGCACCGTATCGGCATGCTTCGCCGGCAGCGCGCGGACGATCAGATCACGATGCGCTCCGGCTTTTTCCCGGCGCAGCGCAAGGCGTGCATGCGCGTGAAGGCGGTCTCAACATTGCGCGTGAAGGTTGCGGTGTCGAACAGGGGAGAGCTGGTGCGCGCGGCTGCCAGATGGGCTTTCAGCGCGGCAAGGCGTGCCGGGTCGCGCGCGATGGAAAGTGCGAGAGCCTCATAGGCCTCAAAGGAGGAGACGGCGAGTTCCGGGAGCCCAACGGCGCTGACCAGGCTCGCCGCCACGCGGGACGCGAAGGTTTCACCCGGATAGGTCACCACCGGCACGCCGGCCCACAGGGCGTCGCTCGCGGTTGTGTGGGCGTTGACGGGTCGCGTGTCCAGGAACAGGTCGGCCTGCATGTACCGGGCGATGTGCTTGTCCTGGCCCTTGATAAAGGGGGCGAAGACGAGCCGCTCCGGATCGACGCCCCGCGCGGCAGTCTCATAGGCCAGGTTGTCGCGGACCGTGCGGTTGGCCTCGAACAGCCAGAGCACGGAGCCGGGCACCTGGTCCAGCAGGCGCATCCAGACGTCGAAAATCTCCGGCGTGATCTTGTAGGTGTTGTTGAAACAGCAGAACACGAAGCCATCCTGCGGCAGCCCGCACTCGGCCCGGCTCGGCACCGCCGAGGGCACGGCGCGGGTGCTGTCATTGGGCTGGTAGCAGTCCGGCAAAAGGACGATCTTTTCGTCGTAATCGCTCTCGGTCTCTGGCGGTATGATGATGCGGTCGGCCACGAGATAGTCGATGAAATCGGCACCCATGGAGCCGGGAAAGCCCACGAAGTTCACCTGAACGGGAGCCGGACGCAGGGCCAGGATGGCGGTGCGGCAGCCGCCCGTAAAGCCCTTCAGATCCACCAGAATATCGATGCCGTCTTCGCGCATGCGCACGGCGGCCTCGCGATCCGTGAGGGTGCGGATGTCGATGAAGTGGTCGAACGCCTTCTCCATCCGCTTGCGGGTCTCGGATCCGTCATCGATGCCGTGGGAATAGGCAAAGGTTTCGAACTTCTCGCGATCATGGCGCTCGAACATGCCCGCGGTCAGGTAGGCCGTGGCGTGGGCATGCAGGTCGCTGGACAGGTAGCCGATGCGGATGCGGCGGTTCGGATCGCCCGCGGGCGGCGGCGGCGGCGGCAGCGGCGTGCCGCGTGCAACACGGGTGGTGCTGCAGCCACGTGCGGCGCGCAGCAAATCGTGGCGGGTGACCTCGCAGCTGAGGAGCACGAAGGGATCGACGTTGATCAGCTCGTCGCCCGCGAGAAGCCGGGTAATCTCCTTCTCCCATTTGGCGAGATTGCCCCACTCGCAGATGTGGTGGCTCATGTCGATGGCGCCAACATGGGCCGGAATGCTGTCGGGCGTGAGCGTCAGCGTGCGCAGATAGCAGTCCAGGGCTTCGGAGTGCCGTCCCAGCCGCGAATACAGGCTGGCCATGTTGAGAAGCGCACTGACATTGTCGGGATTGAGGGTGAGCGCGGTCTGCAGAGCCCGCAGGGAACCCTGCAGGTCGTTCTCCATCAGCAGCGCGCCGATGTTGCAGTGAACTGCGGCATAGCCCGGACTGAGGACCGCGGCTGCTCGGAACAGGGCCAGTGCTTCCTCTGGGCGATCATTGTTGTAGGCGTGGTCGGCTTCCTCGATGATGTTTTGAACCTTGAGGGCGCCGCGCTTTTCCGCCGCCAGCCATTCTTCGATGGCCAGGCTCGGCTTCTCGCCAGCCACGATCATGGCCCGGCCGAGGGCCAGGATGGCGTTGCCGTCGCCGGGATGCGCCTCCACCCACTGGCGCAGGGTCGCGACCCCGTCCGGAGCAGAGCCGACGATGCGGGCCAGGGCCCGGCGCGCAGCCCGATGCTCCGGCTCGATGGCGCAGGCGCGCTCGAAGGCGGCCTTTGCCTCCGCGATCTCGCCGATCTTCATCAGCGCTTCGCCCAGGCTGGCCAGGATGTTGGCGTCCTTGGGGCTCTGGCTGGCGGCGGTCCGCAGCGCGGAGACCGCCTCGGGCAGCCGGCCCAGGCGGATGAAGCAGAGCGCCTGCATGTGCCGGGTCTGCGCGTTGCGCGGGTCGCGCTTCAGAATGCGTGCGTAAAGCTCAGCCGCCTCGGCATAGGCGCCGGACTGGTGCAGGGTGGCTGCCTGCTTGGCATCCTGAATGGATTTCAGAATGGCGCCCGTCCCCGAGCGGGATGCGGCCTTCTGCACCTTGGCCATGTTCTCGTCCTCTTGCGTCCGCGACGCCTGCTGCGGTGTCGCGGATGAGCCTGTGGCCGCACCTTTGCCGCCCTGACTTGCCCGTGGCTTGTGTTGCAAGCGTGCGGCGGCGCCGCGGCCCCGCGGAATTCGCGTTGCCTAGACCTTGGTGGCGTGGATGTCGAACGTGCTCGTTTCGGGCGCGATGCGCTCGCCATCGGGCCTGCGCACGGTGGTGGAATAGAGCTCCTCCACGGCGGCGAGATCCAGCCACGGACCCGGCAGGGCGTCTCCAAAGGGGCCGGAGGAGCCTTCCGGGAAGGTATAGGGAAGGTCCGGATCGTCCATCGAGCTGAAGTCCGACTGGTCCACCAGCTGGAACCCGTCATAGCCGCATTCGGCCAGCGTCGTGATGAAGTCGAAGCCCACGGGGCCTTCCGCGATGCTGGTGTAGAGCGGTTTCACGAGCTGGCGCGAAAGCTGATCCAGCACGGTCTTCTCTGCTCCTTCCACATCGATCTTGATGTAGAGCGGCGTGCCGAAGCGGTCGAAAAGGTCGCCCAGCGTGAGGGCCGTGATCTCGACGGCATGGGTGGGCGCGCCGCCATGGGCGGCATGCTCGGGATCAAGGCTGCTCCAGCGATCGTCGATTTCGTTCACATGAAAGGGCAGGAGGCCACGGCGCGACCAAAGGGCCGCCTCCACCAGCTTCAGGCGCCCGGCGCCGATGGCATCGGCGAAGCGGATGCGCCCGGCATTGGCGTGCACGGGGTTTGGCTCCAGCGCGACGACATTGTAGCCGCGCGCCAGATAATATGCGGTGTCGTCGCCATTATGCATGCCGAGGTCCATGATGAACCCGCTGGAATCGGCAAAGACGGTCATGGGGCTGAGCGCTCCTTGGGGATGGCGTAGAGAACCGCGCCTGTGCCGCACCATCCGTGGGTGCGCATCAACACGGTGTAATCAGGAAGCTCGCGCATCAGCCACGACGGTGTCGCGATGAGGCCATCAGCGCTGTGGTGCGTGGTGACGGCGATGATCGGCCGGTGCTTCAACAGGGTCTGGCGGGCGCCCGCCAGAGCATTGAGCTCCGCCCCTTCCAAATCGAGATTCACGAATGTCGGGTCAAGGGCCAGCGCGTCGAGGGGCACGGCGGCCCGCAGGCGGCTTCCGGAAGCCGCGATGCGCGAACACGGACCAAGCCCGCCATGGAAGCGCACCGCCTCGGCGCCGGCACCCAGCACGGCGTCCAGAATCTGCGTGCGGGCGCGAAGATCGATGTCGAATCGATCCACCCGGGCCTGGAGGTGGGCCCGGTTCGCAGCGTCCGGCTCCACCGCCCAGATGGTGGACACGGACGTTCCCGTCCGCTTCAGGAATTGGGCGATCACGCGGCCGTCGTAGGCGCCCGCGTCGAGCACCCGTTCCGTCGGCTTGAACGCGCGTGTCACTTCGGGAATGAAAAAGCAGGTGTCCGGCTCCACCGGAGCGTCGCTGAAGTCCCACTCCTGCCGGGCCAGCCGCCAGGCGGCGAAGCGCAGATAGTGGGCGCGCGACGCCGCGTCGCCGAAGCCCGCCAGAACGGCGCCGGCCGCCTCCATCTCCGCCGGGTCCAGCCGGGGCGCGAACCAGCCGTCGCCGAAGGGCTGCTGCTCGCGAAAGAACGCGGTGACGTCATGCAGCGGCACGCAATGGGACCAGCCAACGCGGTTCAGCTCCGCCTCGATCGGCGCGAACGGCATCGCCAGGGCGCCGATGGCCACCAGCGCCGCGGCCTTCGCCTCCGGCGGGGCGTCCTCTGCCCTCAGCACGGGAATGTTCCCATGGCGCGGATGCGCCACGCCGTCGGCGGCCCTGTCGACCAAGATTCCGGCGACCGGTTGGCCCACCGCCTCCAGAAAAGCGAGGGCGGGCCGGGTGATCTCATCGGGGCCGTGAAGCCACAATTTCCGACGGCCGGGCACCACCGGCGCGCCGGCCGGCGCGCGCGCATTGGCTTCGCCGAGCAGGTGGAATGCGGTGTCCAGGTCTGGGACCTGGGTAAGATGGCGACTGACATGGGCGTCGGAGACGAGGCGCAGATGGGTTGCGGCGGCGCGCGGCATCAGGCGCGTCCCCGATGGGGGGTGGGCCCCGTGGACGCCTGGGGCCCTGAAACGAGGGCAGCCGGATCGGGCGCGGTCATGGCTTCTGCTCTCGTTTCCTCATCATGGCGGGCATGGGTTGTGGCCCCGCTGCGGGACCATGAACGGGGAGGCTGTCGCCGGCCTTGTGCGTTCGCTACCCCTGCGCCCGTCCCCGCGGGCGCCAGCTTCGCGCCATCCGCTTCCGCCATAAGCAGGTGCCCCGAACTCCGACCCGAGAGGATGTCCCCCGCATGTCTTCCGACCGGCCCGAAACCGCTTTCTCGCAGCGTGATGGCGCCCGCCGCGTTCTCCTCACCGGGGCCACGGGCTTTGTTGGCCGGCAGATTCACCGGGCGCTGGTGGCTCGGGGCCATCGCGTGAAAGCCGTGGTGAGGACTGGCACGGCGCACCGCCTCTCGGCTCCGGCCGACGTGGTGGAGACGGCGGACCTGTTTGCGCACGATGCGTCGTTCTGGGCGTCGACCACGGCCGGAATGGATGCCGTCATCCATGCGGCATGGGTCGCCACGCCCGGCCTCTATCTCGCCTCGCCGCTCAACCTGGACTGCCTTCGCGGCGGTCTCGCCCTGGCGCGCGGCGCCGCCGAGGCGGGGGTGGGGCATGTGATTGGCGTCGGCACCTGCTTTGAATATGCCCTGCCGTCCGACCACCTGAGCGTCGATGCGCCGCTCGCGCCCGCCAGCCTCTATGCCACCGCGAAGCTGGCGCTCTACCAGACCCTGTCCGCCTTCTTTGCCGGCGAGGCCGCTGGCGGCACCGTCTTTTCCTGGGCGCGCCTGTTCTATCTTCATGGCGAGGGGGAGGACGAGCGGCGCCTCGTCGCCTATATCCGCGCCCGTCTCGCGGCGGGCGAGGTGGCGCGCCTTTCGGCGGGCACCCAGGTGCGCGATTTCCTCGATGTGGCGGAGGCGGGCGCCATGGTGGCCCGCATCGTCGAGACGGGCCAGCCGGGAGCCATCAACATCTGCTCGGGCGTGCCCGTGACCGTTCGTGAGCTGGCGGAGCGCACGGCGAGAGCCCTCGGCCGCCCCGATCTTCTGGAGTTCGGGAGCGCGCCGCCACGGCCGGGGGATCCGCCGGTCGTGGTCGGTGTGTGCAACCTCTGGCCAGAACCGTCCTGAGACGCCGGCCCGGAAGGCGCTTACAGCAGGACGGAGCCGCGGATGTCCCGCTCGCTGACGATCAGGCCCGGCGCGTAGCCCTGGTCCAGGAAGCCCTGGCGCAAGCTGTCGTTGGCGAGGAACACCACGCTCGTGCGCAGGTTCTTCTCGGAAGGGGTGGCGGGCGGCGGGATCACCAAAATGCGCCGCTCAAGGCCGGCGTCCCGCAGCAGCTTGCCGAGGGCCTGGCCATCCTCCACCCCGGCCACCACCAGCCGTTCCACTTCCGCAATGCCATTGGCGAAGCGGGCGAGGGTCTGCGCCATCACGAGCAGAGGCAGCCTCTCCAGATTTTCGAAGCTGCTGATGATGCTGGGGTCAAGATAAGAGAGCCGGCAGATGAGCTCATAGGCCCGGATATAGTCCTTGCGCAGCAGCCACAGGCGAATGGCCACCCGCATGCGCTGCTCGACGAAGTAATCGATCAGGCCGCGGAGGGATTTCCGCATATCATCCGTCGCGGCGACCTTGTGGCGACGCATCAGGTTGAACATCATGTACTCGATGCCACCACGGTAATTGTCCCAGATGGTCATGGCATCATCGAGACCCCATTGGGTGCGCTCGGGCATGACCGGGGTCAGCGTGACGGAGCGGTAGTATACGGACCGCCGGAAGGCGACCGGACCCAGCGCCGAAAGGGTGGTGAGATAGCTGAAGGCCCAGTAGCAGAAGCGCGGCACCGTGACGATCCGCCGAATGGCATCAGCCCGATAGACCGCGATTTCCGGGAAGATGTGGTGCTCGATGACATAGCCGATCAGATCGGCCTCATCGCCCGGCTTGAACACCTTGAGGTCGTCCGGCTGCGTATAGAAGGTTCCCTTCGGCACCTTGTTGAGGTCGTCGAAGAGTTCCCAGGGCGTGTAGCAGGCGCAGACCTCGGGGTTGTTCTGCAGGAAGTGAATGGTGTCCGCCAGCGCCTCGGGCAGGATGAGGTCATCGTCGGCCAGGTAGATCACATACTTGCCGCAGGCACGGTGAAATGCGCTGATCAGATTGGAGAGAAGCTTGTTCTCTTCCTGCAGGAAGTAGCGGATCGGCAGCCCTTCGGCCCGAAAGCGCTCCACCACCTCGGCGGTGTTGTCCGTCGAATGATTGTCCGACACCACGACTTCAAAGGTGAAGTCCCAGCTCTCGCCCCAGGTCTTGATCTGCGGCAGGAGGTATTCCAGGAACGGCGCGCGATTATAGGTCGGCACGCAGATGCTGAGCGTGACGTCCTGGGCGCTCTCCTGCTTGGCGGAGGGCAGAATTTCCGGAATGAAAGTGCCGATCATGGCTGGTAATCCTCCGCTGCGGCATCGCGGGCCGAGATGGTCGTGGGTGCCGCCGGCCAGTCCACGCCGAAGGCGGGGTCGTTCCAGCGGTAAGTGCGGGCGAGGTCGGGAACGTAAACCTCGGAGTGGAGGTAGAACACCTCGGTCTCATCCTCAAGGGTGAGAAAACCGTGGGCACAACCCTCTGGAATATAAAGGGCGTTGCGCCGCTCGGCGCTGAGCTCGGCCGCCGTCCAGTTGAGGTAGGTGGTGGAGGTGGGGCGCAGGTCCACGGCCACATCGAAGATGCGCCCGCGCACCGCGCGCACCAGCTTCGCGTCGGCGCGGGGCGGGGCCTGGAGATGCAGGCCGCGCAGGGTGCCCTTGCGCGGATTCCAGGAGGTGTTGGCGTGGACGAAGCGGTCCATCAGCCCGTGCGCGCGGAACGTGTCGGCGCAGAAGGTCCGCGCGAAAAGGCCGCGCTCGTCCTCGAACGGCGTCACCTCCACGAGCATGACGCCGTCCACGGTGGTGGGAACGAATTTCATAGGGCGCCGCGCTCCGCTCCGGAGTGCACCGGCGCGGTGGAGCGGGGCCGGGACGCGGGTCCACGGCGGGGGCGGGATGGGGTCACGCCCAGACCTTCCAGGGCGCGCGGCCGCTGTTCCACATGTCTTCGAGCTGCATGCGCTCGCGCAGCGTGTCCATGGGTTGCCAGAAGCCGTCATGGGAATAGGCGGCGAGCTGGCCTTCCGCCGCCAGACGCTCCAGCGGCTGGCGCTCCCAGATGGTGTCGTCGCCGTCCACGAGGTCGAGAACCTCGGGTTCCAGGATGAAGAAGCCGCCATTGATGCGCTGGTTGCCGTTGGTGGGCTTCTCCACGAAGGTGCTGACGCGGTCGTCCTCGATGGCCACGGCGCCGAAGCGGGCTGGCGGCGCGACGGCGCACATGGTGGCCTTGAGGCCGTGGGCGCGGTGGAAGGCCATCTCCTTCGCCACATCCACGTTGGCGACGCCGTCGCCATAGGTCATGCAGAAGGGCTCACCGGGGGTGAGGTAACGCCCGATGCGCTTCAGGCGCCCGCCGGTCTGGGTGTCGAGGCCGGTGTCGACGATGCTCACCCGCCAGTCCGGCGTATCGCGCTGATGGTAGTGGACGACATTGCGCCCCAGATCCACCGTCACGTCGGAGTGGTGGAGCACCATGTTCGCGAAGTATTCTTTGATCTGGTAGCCCTTGTAGCCGGCGCATACGATGAAATCGATGAAGCCGTAATGGGCATAGATGCTCATGATGTGCCAGAGGATCGGCTTGTCGCCGATCTCGACCAGCGGCTTTGGCCGCACGCTGGTTTCCTCCGCCAGGCGCGTGCCCCGCCCACCGGCCAAAATCACGACCTTCATGCCCGTCCGTCCCCTGGAGCAGGCCACGACCTGTCTCCAGCCCGCCCTATGATCTGAACGAGGCTCTTTACGCGCTCTTGATTGCTTGTGGCTGACCTAATGGATGACCTTATGGGTGACTTTGCGCCACCCCGCGCGCCTATCGGCGGACGGCCCGCGATCCAACGATGAGGATGCAGGCTCCGATGATGCCCGCCACAAGGTAGCCGATCCAGCCGCCGAAGCTGATGCCCAGGACGCCGAACAGGACGCTCGCCACCGCCGCCCCCAACACCCCCAGGATGACGTTGAGAAGCAGTCCGTTCTCGCTCTTCATGAGAGCGGAGGCGATCCAGCCCGCTATGCCGCCGATGATGATGGCGGCGATCCAGCCGATCTGAGCATCTGCCATGGCCTGCCTCGCGCGGTGGGCCGCCTTTGGGCCGGCGGCACCCCCTGCAACGCCGATGACGCCGCGTCGGTTCCCTATCGGTTTCCCAGCGTCATCGGGCCGAGGTCAGCCGATCTTGCGCGGGCCGCTCCGGTGGCGCTCGAACATCATCTTGGGCACGATCAGCCCCACGGTCATGGCGAGGACGATGAGGAGCGCGGTGATGCCGTTCACGGTGGCGCTCACCAGGAGCTGGGCCGAGGCATCCGTCCCGTGGGTGGTGAGCTCCACCAGAGAGGCCGCGGATTCGAACAGGAACACGCCGGGCACCATGGACACTACCGCCGCGAACGAGAAGCCGGCGAACGGATAGCGCAGGCGGCTCGCGAGCGGGGCGGCGATGAGCCCCACGATGAAGCAGGCGGCAAGGCTGGCGGCGGCAAGGTTCACCCCGGCGCCCAGCAACGCCCATCGCCCGCCATGGGCCAGCATGCCCACCAGGACGGGCACCGGAAGCATGCGCCAGGGCATGTTGAAGAAAGTGCCATAGGCCGCGACGGCGATGCCGGCGGCGAGAACGTCGCGATACCACGGCACCACGGTGGCCGGGCCGGCATTCGGCAGGTCAATGTTGCCCACGGTGAGGCCAAGCAGCAGGCCGGCGCAGATCATCAGCACCACGAGGCCGGCGAACACCAGCCGCGCCGAGCCGATGGTGATGCGCGCCCGTGCCAGATCGATGGTGCCGTTGAGCACGTGGGGGCCCGGCACCAGCACCATGCAGGGACAGACCAGGACCAGCCGCGGGTCGACCCCGATGCCCGCATGAATGGCCAGCACCCCGGTGACGCCGGCGAACAAGGCGGCCGTGAATGGCTGCATGAGCGGGTTGCGGGACAGGTGGGACACCGCGCGCCGCAGCAGGGCGCCGCAACCGGCACTGAAGGCGATCACCGCGATGGTGGCGAAGGTGACCGCGCCGAAGATCACCCCCAGGGCGGCCGCGCCCGCCGCCGCCAGCGCTGCAAAGCGGAACACGTTCACCGGCGGCATGCGCGTCACGTCTTCCAGCTCGGCGGCGTAGGTGTCCGGGGTCATCCGGCCGGCGGCCACCTCATCGATGAGGTGCAGCACCGCGGCCACCCGGCCCATGTCCACGCTGGTGGGCTTCACCGCCAGGATGATGGGCGCGGGGTGGCCCTCCACAAACAGCACCACCTCGCCCCAGCGCAACAGCAGGTCCACCTTCACGCCCAGCGCATTGCCGAGCCGGCGGATGGAATCGCCGGTGCTTTCAGAGGCTTGCCCGTTAAGGAAGAGCAGCTCGGTGGTGGTGGCGATCAGGTCCGGAATACTGGATGTCTCACGAGGCACGGTGCGGCCCATTCCCTGCTGCGCGAGGCGCCTCGCGCGCCTGCCCCACGGCACAGCCAAGGCTGCTTCGCTGCGCCGCGTCAAGGGGGAGCCGGTGCCTGTGTGAGGCCGCCGGGCGGGCGGGTGGTGCTACATGGGCAGCACCACCACCTTCGCGCCGTTGGGTACGCGCCCATAAAGGTCGATGATGTCCTGGTTCATCATGCGGATGCAGCCGGAGGAGACCGCCTCGCCGATGGACCAGGGCTCG
This sequence comes from Xanthobacter sp. NM-59, assembly GCF_021401125.1. Taxonomy (GTDB): domain Bacteria; phylum Pseudomonadota; class Alphaproteobacteria; order Rhizobiales; family Xanthobacteraceae; genus Xanthobacter. The sequence continues at coordinate 967,829 of NZ_JACBFQ010000001.1, read as the reverse complement.
TTGGTACCATGGATGCGGTAGAGCGTGTCCTGCCCGCCCTTGTACAGGTAGAGCGCGCGGGCCCCCAGCGGGTTGTCCGTGCCGCCCGCCATGCCGCCGGACCAGGGCTCGTATTTCTTGGGCTCGCGGGCGATCATGGCGTTGGTGGGCCGCCAGCTCGGCCATTCGCGCTTGTAGCCCACGCTGGCGGTGCCGGAAAACTCCATGCCCGCCTTGCCCACGCCGACGCCATAGCGCAGCGCCTTGCCGTTCTCCTGCACCAGATAGAGGAAGCGATTCTTTGGATCCACCACCAGGGTGCCAGGCGTCTGGCCGGTGGGGTCGTTCACGAGCTGGCGCACGTTGCGGGTCTTCATCTCCTCCGGATCGGCGGCGGGAATGATGTAGCCGCCGTCGCGCACCTCGCCGTAGCGCTGGGCATCGGCGGGCGAAAGGCGCGGGCGGGCACCGCTGGAGGCGCCATCGGGGGCGGCGGTCACGCAGGCGCCCAAGGCCAGGGGCAGCAACAGGGTGAGCAGGAGACGGGGCGTCATGGGCATTGTGGGGCAGCGCTGGTCCATGGTTCCCCTCACTGGCCACCGGCCTGGCGGCGGCGGGCCTCGGCGATGGCGCGCTTGAAGCTCGCATAATCGAGGGTGGAGGCCAGCAGCGGGCCCACCAGATAGGTAGGCGTACCCTGCAGGCCAATGGATTCCGCCTGCGAATTGTTGCGCTTCAGCTGCGCGGCGATCTGCGGCCCATGCAGGGCAAGGTCCAGGTTGAGCCGGTTCATGTCCACGCCGGAAGCCTTCACCGCCTCCAGCATCTGCTCCTCGGGGATCTTGCGCCCGGGGATCGCCATGAGAGCACCATGCACCTCGTGGTACTTGTCCTGGTACTTGGCGGCGAGCGCGAGCTGCGCGCCATAGACGGAAGCCTTGGTGAGGATCGGCCAATCCTTGTAGACGACGCGGATATTGCCATCCTCCTTCACCACGCGGGCGAGGTCGGGCTCGGATTTCTTGCAGAACGGGCAGTTGTAGTCGAAGAACGCGACGATGGTGACGTCGCCATTGGGGTTCCCGGCGGTGGGCGCCTCGGGATCGCGCAAAATGCCTTCCACATCCACGCTTTGCGCCAGCGCGCGACCGGTGCCGGCCATGACGGCCGGAGGAAGAAGCGACATGGCGGCAAGGCGGATGAAGTCCCGGCGATGCATGTGGGGTCTCCGTTGAGTGTTCTGGAAAATTGCGCTGTCGGTTTTTCGGAAGGCCGTGCTCAAAGCCCGGCCTTGGCCATCAGGCCTTCAATGTCCTGAGGGGTGACCGCGCCGACGATGCGGGAGCCGGGCAGCTCCTGGCCGGAGGGGTCCAGCAGGAACAAAGTGGGCGGCCCGATCACTGCGAAGCGGGACATGAGCGCGCGCTCCCCCTCGCCATATTCGGTTACGTCGGCGGCGATGCGCGGCATGCGCGCCAGCCGGTCGCGCAGCGTGGGCTCCTCCATCACCGCTTCATTGGACTTGCACACCGTGCACCAGCCCGCCGTGAAGGAGACCAGCACGGGCCGGCCCTCCGCCTTGGCCTGGGCGAAAGCCGCATCCAGCGCCTTGGGGGAGGAGACGCGCGCTTCCTGCACCGCCTGCGGCGTCGCCGTGCGCGGTCCGCCGTTTAGGAAGGCGAGGGGGCGCAGCGGATCGCCCGCGCCGCCGGCGGCGCCCACCAGCATGGCGGCACCATAGATCAGCGCGACCACCCCCGCCGCCTTGGCGAGCCGGGCTGCCGGCGGGCGGCCCGGCCAGCTGCGGTCGAGCCCGCCCAGGAACACGCCGAGGCCCACCGCCAGGACGCCCCATAGCGCCAGGGCTGCAGGCGGCGCCATGAGGCGGGTGGCCAGCACCGCCGCGACGCCCAGGAAGAGCACGCCGCACACCTGCTTGATGCGCACCAGCCAGGGGCCTGAGCGCGGCAGCACGCGCGCGCCGAAGGTGCCCACCAGGATCAAGGGCAGCCCCATGCCCAGGCCCAGCATGAACAGGGCCGCGCCACCGCGCGCGGCATCCCCCGTCTGCGCGGCATAGAGCATGGCCGCGGCCAGGGGCGGCGTGACGCAGGGCCCCACCACCAGGGCCGAAGCGAACCCCAGGGCCGCCGCGCCCGAGAGCGAACCGCCGCCGCCGCGCGGCAGCCGGGCCGCGAGGGCGGACGGCAAGGCCAGATCGAACAGGCCGAACATGGAGAGGGCGAGCAGCAGGAACACCACCGCCATGGCGCCCAGCGCCCATTCGGTCTGCAAGGCCGCCTGCAGGTTGGCGCCGGACCAGCCGGCCGCCACCCCCAGCACGCCATAGGCGGCGGCGATGGCGAGCCCGTAGGCCGCCGAAAGGGCGAACCCGCGCGCCGGGCCTGGCCGGCTTTCCCCACCGGCCAGTATGCCGGACAGGATAGGCAGCATGGGAAACACGCAGGGGGTGAAGGCCAAAAGCAGGCCGAACCCAAGGAAGGCCAGCAGCAATACGCCCAGGCTGCCGCCGAACAGCGCGGCGGCAGTACCCTCGCCAGCAGCCGGCGGCTCCGCCTCGGCAAGAGGCGACGCCGGGGATGCGCTGACAGGGCCGGATGCGCCCGCCTTCGCCGCGGTGGCGGGCGGTTCGCTTCGCGCGGGGGAGGTCGCGGATGAGGTCCAGGCGCTGGAGGGCGCGGAGAGCGGCGAGCTGGCGCCGGTCGCCTTGATGTCCAGCGTCGCGAGGTCGATGGTGCGTGTCACCACCGGATAGCAGATGCCGGCTTCCGCGCAGCCTTGGTATGACACTTTCAGCTCGCCCGTGGCCGGCAGGCCGGCGGCGGTCGCCTGGGCCTGTCGGTGATAGACCTCCACGGGGCCGAAGTTCGGGTCGTCCTTCTCCTCGCCGGGAGAGGTGGCGAGCTGGATGGGCGCGCCCGCGCGGTCCGCCTTCAGGCTGTCGCGATAGAGGTAGGTGCCGGGCGCGATCTGCCAGCCCAGGGACAGCGTGCCGTCGGCGGTGCGCTCGGCGGAGAGGCGGAAGGCTTCGTCCGCCTTCAGCGGCTTAGCGCCGGCGGCCGATGCGTCGCCCGCCACGGCCAGCAGCGCAAGCAGGAATGGCGCGGCCAGGAGCGAAGCGGCCCGGAGCGGGAAGGCCCCGCGCAGAAGCGATCTCATCATCATGGCCGCTCTCTCGACCGCCCACCTTAAGCCAGCCTTAAGCTCGGGGTAGAAGGTGGCGGGGTGGCAGGAGAAGAGGCAGATGCGGATACTCGTCGTCGAGGACGATCCGGTCCTGATGGACGGGCTGAAGGTGGGGCTGGGGCTTTCCGGAGCGACGGTGGATGAGGTTTCCACCTGCGCCGATGCGCGCGCCGCCCTCGCCGCCACCCGCTTCGACGCGGTGGTGCTGGATCTGATGCTGCCCGATGGCTCCGGCCTCGACATTCTCACCGCCATGCGCGCGCGGGAGGATGCGACCCCGGTGCTGCTGCTCACCGCCCTCGACGATACGGGCGACCGTGTGCGGGGCCTCGATGCCGGCGCGGACGACTATCTTGGCAAGCCGTTCGATCTCGACGAGCTCGCCGCCCGTGTGCGCGCCATCGCCCGGCGGGGGCAGGGGCGGGCGGGGCCCACCCTGAAGGCCGGCGCCCTGGAGCTTGATCCCGCCACCTTCGCGGCCCGGCTGGATGGCCAGCCGGTGGCGCTCTCGCGGCGGGAGTTCGCCGTGCTGGCCGCGCTGATGGAGCGCCCGGGCGTGATCCGCTCCAAGAACGAGATCGAGGAGCGCCTCTATGGCTGGCAGGAGGAAGTGGAGAGCAACACGGTGGAAGTCCACATCCACAATCTGCGCGCCAAGGTAGGCCGCAGCCTCATTGAGACGGTGCGCGGCCTCGGCTATCGCCTGCGGGGGGAGCCATGAGCTCGCTGCGGCGCCGCCTGTTCCTCATCCTGCTGGCGGCCACCGGGGCCATCTGGCTGTGCGCGGTGGGCTGGATCTATTCCTCAAGCCGCAGCGAGCTGGAGCGGGTGCTGGATGCCCGCCTGCAGGAAGCCGCCCGTATGGTGCATTCGCTGGTGGCGGACGGCAACATCGCCACCGCCGCCAGGGCGCCGGCTTTTTCCGAAACCGGCTATGAGCGCCAGCTCTCGTGCCAGATCTGGTCCCTGGGCGGGCAGCTCGTCGCCCGCTCCAGCGGCGCGCCGGAAGAGGCGCTGGCGGGGCCGGCCGAGGGCTTTTCCCAGCGCGAGGTGAATGGGGAGGATTGGCGCGTCTACACCATTCTCGATTCCGACAAGGGCGTGCGGGTGATGGTGGGCGATCGCGTGGGCCTGCGCGACCGTCTGGTGTGGGACCTCATGGCGGGCCTGCTGGGGCCGGTGGTGCTGATCGTGCCGCTGCTAGGGCTGCTCATCTGGGTGAGCCTGGGGCGTGGCCTGCGCCCGCTGGAGGCGGTGGCGCGGGAGATCGCCGCCCGCGATGGCGAGGACATGAGCCCCGTTTCCCCCGCCGACGCGCCGGCCGAGGTCCGCCCGCTGCTGGAGGCGCTCAACGGCCTGTTCGGCAAGGTGGAGGCGGCGCGTCTCCACGAGCGGGAGGTGACCGCCTTCGCCGCCCATGAGCTGCGTACGCCGCTGGCGGGGTTGAAGACCCAGGCGCAGATTGCCCTCTCCGCTGGCGAGGGCGCCACCCGCGAGGGGGCGTTGCGGCAGATTCTGGTGTCCGTGGATCGCGCCGCGCGGCTGGTGCGCCAGCTCCTCGCGCTGGCGAAGCTGGAGGCCAATCCGCCCCAGAGCGCGGGCGACAGCGTGGATGCCGGTGCGCTGCTGCGCGAGATCGTGCAGCAGGCTCCGACGCCGTCAGGGGTGGACGTGTCGGTGGATGGGGCTCTTGATGGCCTCGCTTTGCGCGGTGGGCGCGAGGCGCTGCATCTGGTGCTGCGCAATCTCCACGAGAATGCGGTGGAGCACATGGGCGGGGCCGGCCATATCGCCTGGCGGCGCACGGAGCGAGGTGTCTGCGTGGAGGACGAGGGGCCGGGAATTCCGCCGGAGGACCTGCCCCTTGTGATGGAGCGCTTCTATCGCGGCCGGCACCGCAGCTCCTCCGGCAGCGGGCTGGGCCTGACCATCGCCTGCCTCGCCGCGGAACGCGCCGGCGCGCGCTTGTCGCTGGAAAACCGGACCGATCGCGCGGGCCTGCGGGCGGAGGTGATCTGGACCTGACCCCGGCAGGAGGAGCCATGTCGAGGAGCCAGGTCGGCCCCTTTGCGGTCACCGGAGCGGCGCGGCCCGGTGACCCGGCCCGCGCTTCGCTCGGAAACGCGCTAGGCGGTCGCCACGCTGCGCGCCATGGCCTTGCGGCTCACCTTGCCGTTGGGGGTGCGCTCCAGGTGATCCACGAACACCACCTTGCGGGGGCACTTGTAGGCGGCCAGATGCTCGGCGCAGAAGGACAGGACCTCGGCTTCCGCGGGCTTGGCCTCCGGCTGCGTCACCACGAAGGCGGTGATGATGCTGACATCTTCCCGCACCTTGGTTTCAGCGGCTGCCGCCTCGACGATGCCGGGGCAGCGTGACAGAACCTTTTCCACCTCCATGGGCGACACGCGGTAGCCCAGCGCGTTCATCAGGTCGTCATTGCGGCCGTGGAACCAGAGCCACCCGTCTTCGTCGAAGGCGGCAAGGTCCCCGCCCACGAACCACTCGCCCCGATAGACGGCCGCCTCCTCTTCCGGCCGCTGCCAATAGCCGAGCATCAGGCCGGGATCGGAGCGGTGCACGGCGAGAAGGCCGGTTTCCCCCGTCGGCAGGGGCTCGGTGCCGCCCTCGATGGGCAGGATGGCGACGCGCCGGCCGGTCTGCGGACGCCCGGGCGAACCGGGACGGATGGGCTCCCCGGGGCGGCTGGAGATAAAGGTCGAAACCTCGCTCATGCCGAGGGACTCATAGATCCAGGTGCCGGTGGTCGCGTGCCAGTCGGCGAGAACCTGGGGCGAGAGCGCCTCGCCCGCCGCCACCGCGTGACGCAGGGTGGACAGGTCGAAGTCCTTGATCTCGCAATTCTTCATGATCTGCCGAAACACCGTGGGCACGGCCGCGAAGATGGTGGCCCCCCACTGCTGGATCAGCCTTGGCCACACGGCCGGATCGCGCGGGCCGTTATAGATCACCGAGGTGGCGCCGCAGGCCCACGGGTCGAGGAGGCCGACGCCCAGGGTGTAGGTCCAGTTCACCGCGCCCGCATGGAGCAGCACGTCGGTTTCTCCAAGGCCGAGCCAGTCCTTATGCATGGGCTTGCGGCCGAGGATGGCGCGGTGGGCATGCACCACCCCCTTGGGCCGGCTGGTGGTGCCGGAGGTGTGCACCAGATAGGCCGGGTCGTCCGCCGCCGTCGCGGCATATTCCGTGAGCGGGGCGTGGGCGGCCAGGCGCTCCATCTCCTGCGGATCGAGCACGAGGCAATGGGGGAAGCCCTCGCGCTCGGCTAGGTAATCGCGTCCCAGAACCACCGCCGAAGCCCCGGAATCCTGTGACAGGGCAACCACTTCCTCGAGCGTGAGCTGGGCGGAGGTGGGCTGGGCCACATAGCCGGCGGCGATGACGCCGAGATAGGCCATGACGAAGCTGGAATCGTTGCCGGCGCGGATGAGCACGCGGGCCTGGGGCGGCAGGCCCAGGCTCTGGAAGCCGGCGGCGAGGCGGCGCACGGCGGCGTCGAGCGCGCCATAGGTCCATTCCTCGGTGGCGCCGCCATCACCCACCAGCACCAGCGCACGCCGATCGCCGAAGCGCTGGGCCTGTCGGGCCAAGCAGTGCTCGGCCAGATTGAACCGGGGCAAAGCGGACGGACCGGTCATGACTTCATCCTTGAGGAAAGCGGCCGGGTGCGCGAACCGCGGCGCGCCGGCGGGGGAAGCGGAGCTTTAGCGTAGAAGGTGAGCGGGCGGCCACCCCGGGGGGAGATGGCCGCGCGCGCGTCACATACCGAGCAGGCGTGGCACGAACATGGTGACGGCCGGCACGTAGGTGATGAGCGCCAGGAAGCCGATCATCGCCAGCAGCCAGGGCATCACCGCCACCGTCAGCTCGCTGATGCCGAGCTTGGTGATGCCGGAGGCCACATAGAGGTTGAGGCCCACCGGCGGGTGGCACATGCCCACTTCCATGTTCACCACGATCATGATGCCGAAGTGCACCGGATCAATGCCGAGCCGGACCGCCACCGGGGTCAGGATGGGCGCCATGATGAGCACGATGGACGTGGGCTCCATGACGTTGCCGGCGAGCAGCAGCAGCACGTTCACCATGAGCAGGAAGCCCACCATGCCCAGGCCCAGGCCCACCATCCACTCAGTCATCGCCTGCGGGATGTTCTCATTGGTCATGAGGAAGGAGAACAGGGCCGCGTTGGAGATGATGTAGAGCAGCATCGCCGACATGTTGGCGCTCGAAAGGAGCACCTTCGGCACGTCCGCAAGGCCCATGTCCTTGTAGACGAAGACCGCGATGATGAAGGCGTAGACCGCGCTCACCGCCGCCGCCTCGGTGGGCGTGAAGGCGCCCGTATAGATGCCGCCGATCACGATGATGATGAGCAAAAGGCCCCACATGCTCTCCCGGAAGGCCTTCCAGCGCTCGCCGAAGGTCGCCTTCGGCATGCGGGGATAGTCGTTCTTCCAGGCGCGATACCAGGTGGTGGCGCTCAGCAGCAGGGCCAGCAGCAGGCCGGGCACGATGCCGGCGATGAACAGGTCGCCGATCGACGCGGAGGTGACGCGCTCCCCATTGGGGCCGGTCATCTGCAGCCCGGTGGTGGCCACCGAGTACATCACCATCACGATGGACGGCGGGATGAGGATGCCCAGCGCGCCCGAGGTGGTGATGACGCCGGCGCCGAAGCGCTGGGGAAAGCCCTGCGCCTGCATGGCCGGCAGCAGGATGGAGCCGATGGCCACCACGGTGGCCGGAGAAGAGCCCGAGACCGCCGCGAACAGGGCACAGGCCAGCACGCCCGCCAGGCCCAGGCCGCCATGCCAGTGGCCGACCATGCTGGTGGCGAAGTTGATGAGCCGCCGCGCCACGCCGCCATGGGTGAGGAAGTTACCCGCCAGGATGAAGAACGGGATCGCCATGATCTCGAACTTCTCGATGCCGGTGAACAGCTTCTGGGCGACGATGTCGACCGGGATCTGTGTCAGCGTGTAGACGAAGGTGAGCACCGTCATGCCGAGCGCGATGGAAATCGGCATGCCCGTGAGCATGAGGGCCAGGAACAGCCCGAAGATGATGGCGGCGCTCATCGCGGAGCATCCTTCGGAAAGAGGTCGGATTTATCGGTGCCGGGCAGCTCTGGAAGGCCGGCCACATGCCCGTGGTCATGCACCGGCAATTCGCCCGTGCGCAGGAACGACCACGCCACCTGCAGGAAGCGGAAGCACATGAGGTAGGAGCCGATGGGGATCGCGAGATAGACGATCCAGGAGGGCAGCTCCATCTCCGCCGTCATGTCGCCGAAGCCGTAGCGGGCGATCACGAACTTCATCCCGAACGAGCCCACCACCGCCGTGAACAGGGCGCCGCACAGGAGCCCGAAGAGGATGAGCGCATAGCGCCGCGACGGCGAAAGCGCGTTCACCAGCACATCCACGCCCACATGGATGCCGGTGCGCACACCATAGGCGGCGCCGATCTTCGCCATCCAGACGAACATGATGATGCAGGCTTCCTGGGCCCAGCCCAGGTTGATGCCGCGCACATAGGGGAAGAGCAGCGGCACGCCGGCGGCGTAGCGCTGGGCCACGGCCACGAAGATGAGCAGCGTCGCCGCCGCCATCAGCACCGCGATGATGGTTTCTTCCAGGTAGTTGAGCGTGTGCCTTAGGGCCGCGCCGAGGCCCTCGTTGCGCACGCGATAGCCCAGATAGAGGGCGAACGTGACGGCGAGCACGCCGAGCATGACATAGAGTTTGTGCAGCGGGTCTTCCATGGGTCCTCCCAATCCCAGGGCCGACCGAGCGGCCGGGCATGGGGAAAAAAGGGCGCGCTCCGGAAAATCCAGAGCGCGCCGCACGCGGCCGGGAGGTTATTGGCCGACGGACCGGGTGGCCTTGAGCACCTGATCGATGGTGTCCTGGCCAATACGAGACGACATTTCCGAGTACACGGGCTCCATGGCCTTGCGGAACGCGGCCGTGGCTTCGGGCGTGGGCTTGGAGAGCTGGATCTTGCCGGATTTGCGCATCGCCTCGAGCGCTTCGTCATTCTCGGTCTGGGCGATGGAATTGGCGTAGACGGTGGCTTCAGCCATGGCCTTTTCGAGCTGGGCGCGGGTGTCGGGCGGCAGTCCTTCCCAGAAGGCCTTGTTCACGATCACCGCATAGCCGATGTAGCCGTGATTGGTCTCCAGGCCGTGCTTCTGCACTTCGTAGTGCTTCTGGGTGTAGATGTTGGAGGGCGTATTCTCGGAGCCGTCCACCACGCCGGTCTGCATGGCCTGGTAGACCTCGGAGAACGCCATCACCTGCGGCAGGGCGCCGATGGCGCGGAACTGGGCTTCCAGCACCTTCGAGGACTGGATGCGCATCTTCAGGCCGTGGAAGTCCTTCGGCATCTCGATCGGGCTGTTGGCCGTCATGATCTTGAAGCCGTTGTCCCAATAAGCGAGGCCCTTGATGCCCTTCGGCTCAAGCTTGGTGAGCAGGTTCTTGCCCACCTCGCCGTCGGTCACGCGGCGCAGGGCTTCCTTGTCCGGGAAGATGTAGGGCAGGTCGAACACCTCGAACGCGCGCACCCCGAGCGGGCCGAATTTGGCGAGGGAGGGGGCGAGCATCTGCACGGCGCCAAGCTGGAGCGCCTCCATCTCCTCCTTGTCCTTGTAGAGCTGGGAGTTGGGGTAGATTTCGACCTTGACCTTGCCGTCGGTATACTTTTCAGCAAGTTCCTTGAACTTTTCCGCGCCCTTGCCCTTTGGCGTGTCGGGCGTCGTGACGTGGCTGAACTTGATGACCGTCTGCTGCGCCATGGCGAGCGGGGCGCTGAGCAGCGCGGCGCCAAACACGGCCGCACCGAGAATCCTGATATTCATCACATTTTCCTCCCAATCCGTTCTGAAAAAAGGGCATTGACGCGTGCCGCGCCCTCACCCTCCTGTTCCGCACTTCTTGAACCGCTGGTGCGTTCCTTTGGCGCATTATCCGGAAGCACGTCCCGCGCGCCAATAGAGAATGAACCTAACAGAGATAGAATAAGCTTATATCCGTCGGTGCAGTGCACCCGCCGTGCGGTCATTTTGCAGTGCAGCAGCCGTGTGGCCGCCGTCATAGGCCCTTAAACTCGGGCCTTTTTTCTTGTTTCGCTCGGGTGTCACCGCGCCGGGCGGGCGGCAGGCGCCGCAAGGCTTTGCATTCACCTGCCCTTGGCGCGCGAAGCGGTGTTGCCCGCTCGAAGCCGCGCTACCGATCGGCTTGCGCGACCATCGCTTCCGGTCCGCCGCCCGCCGCGCTCCACAGCTTGAGCGTTCCGGCGCCTGTTTCCTCGGCATGCAGGAAAAATGGCGCGGTATCGAACAGGGGCGATAATCCGCGGAAGCTGAAGCGCGCGGGCGGAGCCCCCAGCAGCTCGGCGGCGAATCGGTAGAGGAGGGTGGCCTGCAGCGGGCCGTGCACCACCAGGCCCGGATAGCCTTCCACGCGCGTCACATACGGGTTGTCGTAATGGATGCGGTGGCCGTTGAAGGTGAGGGCGGAATAGCGGAACAGCAAGGCTGCGGAGGGGTCCACCTCGCGCCGGAAACGCCCGTCGGCCGCCGCCGGCAGCGCGCGGGGCGATGCCCCCGGCGCGTCGAGGCCACGATAGACGATGTCCTGGCGCTCGGTGAGCACGGTGCGCTCGCCAGCGGTGATGGTGTGCAGCACGGTGACGAAGCAGAGGGTGCCTGTGCGCCCCTCTTTCACCGTGAGGTCCTCGACCCGGGAGGTGCGCCGCATGGTGTCGCCCACGCGCAATTCCTCGCGGAAGGTGAGCTCACCGCCAGCCCACATGCGTCGCGGCAGGGGCACTGGCGGCAGGAAGCCGCCCCGGGCGGGATGACCGTCGGGCCCCAGCGCCCGCGTCATGGCGGCGGGCTGGGCAAGGCACAGATGGATGAAGCGCGGGGCCACCTCCCCGTCGGCGGGCGCGCCGGGCTCTTCGTCAAAGGTGGCGCGATAGCGCTGCACCAAGGCGGCGGTCACCAGCTCGGTCGCGGTCTCCTCGCGGCCGATCCAGGTGCGCAGGTGGTCGAGGTCGAGTGCGGGATTGTCGCCCATGCCAGTGCCTCCTCAGAACGAGCGCGGCAGGCCGAGCACATGCTCCGCCACGAAGCTCAGGATGAGATTGGTGGAAATGGGGGCCACCTGGTAGAGGCGGGTTTCGCGGAACTTGCGCTCCACGTCATATTCGCAGGCGAAGCCGAAGCCGCCGTGGAACTGGAGGCAGGCATTGGCCGCTTCCCAGGAGGCCTTCGCCGCCAGGTACTTGGCCATGTTGGCCTGGGTGCCGCACGCCTCGTGGGCATCATAGAGCCGGCAGGCCTCGAACCGCATGAGGTTGGCGGCCTCGACCTCGATGAAAGCTTCCGCGATGGGGAATTGCACGCCCTGGTTCTGGCCGATGGGACGGCCGAACACCGTGCGCTCGCCGGCATAGGCGGTGACCTTGTCGATGAACCAGTAGCCGTCGCCGATGCACTCCGCCGCGATCAGCGTGCGTTCCGCATTGAGGCCGGTGAGGATGTACTTGAAGCCCTGGCCCTCTTCGCCGATCAGGTTCTCCGCCGGGATCTCCAGATTGTCGAAGAACAGCTCGTTGGTCTCGTGGTTCACCATGTTGAGGATGGGGCGAACCGTCATCCCGCTCTTCATGGCTTCCTTGATGTCCACGATGAAGATGGACAGGCCCTCGGACTTCTTCTTCACCTGGTCGAGCGGCGTGGTGCGCGCCAGCAGGATCATGAGGTCGGAATGCTGAACCCGCGAGATCCAGACCTTCTGGCCGTTGATGACATAGCGGTCGCCCTGCTTCACCGCGGTGGTCTTGATCTTGGTGGTGTCGGTGCCGGTGGTGGGCTCGGTCACGCCCATGGACTGCAGCCGCAGCTCACCGCTCGCGATGCGCGGCAGGTACTTACGGCGCTGCTCCTCCGAGCCATGCCGCACCAGCGTGTTCATGTTGTACATCTGCCCGTGGCAGGCGCCCGAATTGCCGCCCGCGCGGTTGATTTCCTCCATGATGACGGACGCTTCCGTAAGGCCGAGGCCCGAGCCGCCATAGGCTTCCGGAATGAGCGCCGCCATCCAGCCGGCCTTGGTCAGGGCATCCACGAATTCTTCGGGATAGGCGCGCGCCTCGTCCACCTTGCGGTGGTACTCGGCTGGAAAGTCCGCGCACAGGGCGCGCACCGCGTCGCGGATGTCCTCGAACTGGTCGCTGCCGATGGTCTTCATGGGGTTGGGTCCTTGAGCGTCCCTGGGTTTCGTTCTGCTTGGGGCGAGCGCGTTTGCGCTCAGGCCCGGGAGAGGATGCGTTCCGCCCGCAGCCGCACCGGCGCATCCACCATGGCGCCGTCAACGGTGACGACTGCACCGCCTTCCGCCAGCGCCGCCACGATGCGCCGGGCCCAGGCGATCTCCTCAGCCGAGGGGGCGAAGCCCGCCATGACCGGGGCAATCTGGCTGGGGTGGATCAGCAGCTTGCCGGCGAACCCGATTTCCGCCGCATAAGCGGCATCGTCGGTGGCAAGGGCACCGTCCGAAAGGGCGGTGGTGACCCCGTCCACCGGACCGTCGAGCCCGGCGAGACGGGAGGCCAGCACGAGCTCGGAACGCGCCGCCAACAGGGCGTTCCGAGTGTGGGCGCAGCCGAGGTCGGCCGCGAAATCGATGGAGCCGAAGGCCAGCCGCGCCACCTGCGGCACGCAGGCGATGGCGCGGGCCTGGGCGAGCCCCAGCGCGCTTTCGATCAGCGGCACCACCGGCATGGACCCCAGCCGCCCGGCCACCCGGGCCACCTCGGCGGCGCTTTCCGCCTTGGCCAGGACCACGCCGGCGAGGGGAAGGGAGCGGGCAAGGTCGAGGTCATCCTCATGCCAGGACGTTGCGGCGCCGTTGATGCGCAGCAACACCGGCCCCGTCGCGGGCAGGGCAGAGGCGACGGCGGCGCGGGCCGTAGCCTTGTCCGCATGGGCCACCGCATCCTCAAGGTCGATGATGATGGCGTCGGCGCCGGCGGCGGCCGCTTTCGCGAAGCGCTCGGGGCGCGTGGCGGGTACGAACAGCGCGACAAGCCGTCCGTTTCGCAGTGCGGAAGGGCGCGGGGCGGGGGTCATGATGAGGCTCCCTCCGGTGAAGCGAAGAATGGCGGCCGCCGGCGCGCAGAACGGGGCGGCTCGCGTGGAAAGCGGCGCAAGACTTGCCGCAAACGGTGCCAACAACGAAATATGGATTTGCGCTGGCCTTTAGATGCACAGCCTATAGCTGCCCCGGCGGTGAGAGAGTGGGGCATAACATTGTGCTATGCCGCCTAGGCTTCAGTTATATTTGCTTTTTCTGCCAGAGACGGCAACCGTGCACTCAGCTGGGGCCATCCCGCCCGCCGGCGGCCGGCGCGCGCGAAATGGCCCTCACTTCCTCAGAATGCAGCCCGCCGGTGTTTCGATGCCTCGTGACCTCGAAGGAATACTTGTCGTCTCGGTCGAGCAGGCCGTGGCGGCGCCCTATGTCTCCGGCCGTCTGGCCGATGCGGGCGCGCGCGTCATCAAGGTGGAGCGGCCGGAAGGCGACTTCGCCCGCAATTATGATGCGCTCGTCCATGGCGAGAGCGCCTATTTCGTCTGGCTCAACCGGGGCAAGGAATCCATCTGCCTCGATCTGAAGTCGCCCGCCGACGCTCAGGTGCTCGCCGGCATGCTCGACAAGGCCGATGTGTTCATTCAGAACCTCGCGCCCGGCGTTATCGATCGCCTGGGCTTCGCCCCCGATGCGCTGCGCGAGAAGAATCCGCGCCTCATCACCTGTTCCATTTCCGGCTATGGCGAGGACGGCCCCTATCGGGACCTGAAGGCCTATGACCTGCTGGTGCAGGCGGAAAGCGGCCTTTCGTCCATCACCGGCAATGCCGCCGGGCTCTCACGGGTGGGCGTCTCGGTGTGCGACATCGCCGCCGGTATGACCGCTTTTCAGGCGGTGCTCCAGGCGCTCATTGGTCGGGAGCGCACGGGGGTGGGGCGGCACATTTCCGTGTCGCTCTACCATGCGCTGGCGGATTGGATGAACGTGCCGTTCCTGCAGTTCGCCTATGGCGGCAAGGTGCCGGAGCGCGCGGGGCTCAGCCATCCCACCATCGCGCCTTACGGCGCCTATGGCTGCCAGGATGGCAAGTCGGTGCTGTTCTCGATCCAGAACGAGCGCGAGTGGGTGAATTTCTGCGCCGGCGTGCTGGAGCAGCCCGATCTCGCCACCGATCCGCGCTTCACCAGCAACAGTCTGCGGGTTGCGAACCGTCCCGCGCTCGAGGAGCTGGTGTGCGCCGTGTTCGCCGCCCATTCGCGCGACGAAATGGTGGAGCGGCTGGAGCGGGCGCGAATCGCCTATGGCCGCGTGAGCACCATGGAAGACCTCACCGTGCACCCGCAGAACCGTTATGTTGAGGTGGAAACGCCGACGGGTCCGGTCCGCTATCTGGCGCCCGGCGCTTTGTTCGACCGCACGGTGCCGCATTTCGGTCCGGTGCCCGGCCTGGGCGAGCACAGCGCCACGCTGCGCCGCGAGTTCGGCCCCGCCGAGTAAAACAAAAAAGGGAGGAAGCCCATGACGCAGGCTGAGCGGAACGCAGCCGGATCCAAGCAGGCGCGGCCCCAGGGGGCTCCGCTGGCGGTGATCGAGGAGTGGCTGGCGCCGCTGGGCGGCCGCCGCCTTTTGGATGTGGGCTGCGGGCGCGGGGCCCTGGCGCGGCGCCTGGTGGCCCGCGATGCTCAGGTTGTGGGGGTGGATCCGCAGCCGCAGACCATCGCCGCGGCGCGCGAGCTGGTGCCGGAGGCCGAGTTCCGGGAGACGGGGGCGCAGGCGCTGCCGTTCGCCGATTCCGCGTTCGACGCCGCCGTGCTGCTCAACAGCTTCCACCACGTCCCCCTGTCCTTGATGGATGCCGCCCTTGGAGAGGTGCTGCGGGTGTGCGCCGGTCCGGTACTGGTCATCGAGCCCCTGGCGGAGGGGCCCTTCTTCGAGGTGATGCGGCCGGTGGAGGATGAGACGGAGCAGCGCCTTGCGGCGCAGGCGGTCATCACCCGCACGGTTGAGGTGGGGGCGGCAAGGCTGCTGCGCGCGCACGACTTCGACGATGTTCGCAGCTTCGCCGATGTGGACGCGTTCCTCGCCAAGGTGATCGCGGCGGACCCCGCGCGGGCGGAGACGGCGGCGCGCCTGCGTGGCGAGGTGGAAGCGCTGATGCGCCAATGGGGCACGCCCGAGGGCGAGGGTCTGCGGCTCGATCAGCCGCATCGCGCGCTGCTCCTGCAAAAAGCCGACCACCTATAATTTTTGCCGTCGTGGCAATCAGGTCCTATAAGCTCTACGTCTAACAAGGACGGGGAGACGCCATGGATCTGCGCCAGCTGCGCTATTTCGTGACCATCGCGGAGGTGGGTTCCTTCTCCAAGGCGGCCCACCGCCTGTGCGTCGCGCAGCCGGCATTGAGCCAGCACGTGCGCAACATGGAGCTGGAGCTGGGCGTGGAGCTTCTGTTCCGCAGCCCGCAGGGCGTGCGCCCCACGGAAGCGGGCGAGACCCTGGTGCGCCATGCACGGATCATTCTCAATCAGGTGGAGGTGGCGCAGGAGGCGGTGCGCCGCGGCCAGAGTGAGCCGGAAGGCGAGGTGCGCTTCGGCCTGCCGGGAACGGTGAGCGAGATGCTGTGCGTGCCGCTGCTCAGCGAAGCACGGCGGCGCTATCCCAAGATCAAGCTGCGGGTGGCCGAGGCCATGAGTGGCTTCGTGCTCGACTGGCTGCGCGAGGGCAAGATCGACCTGGGCGTGCTCTACCGCTCGGTGTCGGAGCGCACGCTTCAGGCTCGCCGCGTGCTCTCAGAGGAGCTGAGCCTGCTGGGGCCGGCGCAATCCTCCGAGCTGCCCCATCCGCCGGAGGGACCGGTTTCCTTTTCCGCGATCGGCGATTTTCCACTGATCCTTCCCAGCCCCGGCCATGGCCTGCGGGAGCTGGTGGAGGAACGCGCGCTGGCGGAAAAGGTGCATCTGAGCACCGTGATCGACATCGACACCTACGGCCAGATCAAGCTGCTGGTGGCGGGCGGGCTCGGCTATTCCATCCTGCCGCGCACGGCGCTGCGGGCGGAGGTGGCCAATGGCGTGCTGCGCACCTGGCCCATGGGCACGCCGGTCCTGTCACGCAATCTCTATCTCGTGCGCCCTTCGGACCGGCCTTTGTCCAACGCAGTCAAGGCCATCGAGGAGCTGGCCCACGCGACCCTGGTGAAGCTGGTGCGCGACGGCGCCTGGCCGGCCGAGCTGGTGGAGGACGAGCCCGACACCGCCGAACTGCTGGCCTGGGCCGCGCGCTGAGCCGATGTCTCGCGGCATCTGTCTCGCGACCCGTCTTGCGGTGCCGGAGCTGCCTCTTTTTGGCCCGGTATGGTTTTGCCCTTCCGGGGGATGGGCGCGGCGGATAACAATTTCTCCTGTCATTTCAAGGAGGGATTTCAGCCGTGCGCATGCTCCGGTCGGTGTTGATCCTCGCGTTTTCGGGTGGCGTGGCCCTTGCCGCCGGCTCTGCCGCATTCGCGCAGCAGGAGCCGCCTCCCGCCAAGGTCCCGCCGGAAATTCGCAATGCGCGTTACTGCGAGATCATCCCGTTGAAGGTCACCCTGGAGGGGCTGAAGGCAAGCGTCTACAACACGCTGGGGCACGACACCTGTCCGGAAGAAAAATGGCGCGCCCTGACGGAATCTGAGCTGCGCAGGCACTTTGATGTTCTTGATGTCATCAAGAACGGGCCACGCTATTTCCTTATGGATCAGATCCTTGCTGGGGGAGCCACCGCGTCCGGGGAAGTGATTACGCTGGGCGGGATCGTGCTTCAGAAGCGCGCGGAGGTGCGCCCCAGCCTGCGCCAGGCCATGCAGCCGCCTTTCACCGAGCAGACCATCGACCGCGAAACCACCTATCGCTTCAAGGCCGGCTTGCCGGTGTTCGAGCTGAAGGGGCCGGATGGCGCGGTGTATGTGATGCAATCCTACGCGCAGATCGTGGACCCGACGCTCAGCTATGAAGCGCTTCCCGGCCTCGCCACACGCCTTAAGCTACCGGAAGGCTGGAGCTATGCCTCCCGCGTGCCGACGGAGGACTTGCTGCTCGGCGCCAAGGGAAAGGCAACCGTTATTCAGGATAACCTGAAGAATACCTATCAGAAGGTCGTGGCCCCCTAGTGTATCGGGCTGGCGTTTCTGTCATGCGAACCGGTGCCCTCGTCCGCGAAAACACCCCGGGACTTGTTATGCGCGGACGCGGGGGCATCGCGTGCCCGCGCCACTTCAACTCACTGAGCAGGCGGAAAAAGCCCTCGATCTTATGATCCCATTTGTCCGCCCGGCTTCGCGGGCAGGGGCAGGGGCGGCGTGGATGTGGGGAGGTGACGATCTCGGCGTCGCGCGCATCGTGCCTAGCGACGAGGGGTGCCCTTCTGCTGCGCCTTCGTGAGCCGTGCGCAGATATGCGGCTCTTCAAGGCGCCGCGGCGCGGTGGATCCCTTGCGTCTCGCGCGGACGCGGATCCTGCTCTCGGGTGCCCCCCGAGCGAGCGACCTGGGGCGCTCAGATCCGTTGAAGACGGCGACTCTCGTGGCCTTTGCGGGGCCGAAAAGCGCTTGATCGCGAGGGCATGTCGCAAATCTGAGAGCGACACAGGGGCTCTTTGAACATAGGAGCTCTTTGAGCGGTGCCCGATGTCGGAATGCGCGGCCGGCAAGCGCAAGCGCGCTTGGCTACCCTGCATCAGTGCCTGATGTCTTGAAGAAACTGGAGCGGGCGAAGGGATTCGAACCCTCGACCCCAACCTTGGCAAGGTTGTGCTCTACCCCTGAGCTACACCCGCATCCATCTCGCCGCGCCTCAGTGCGTCGCGGCAGGTGCGTTCGTATGCCAGGAGGCGGCGGCGAATGCAATGGCCTCGACGAGAAATAATGCCTCAATCGCAGACACCTGTGGATGACGCTCTTGCCTGAGGGTGGGCGCCGGCACGCGGACCACCGATCCACCCTCGGTTTTTCCGAATGCTCCAGGTGCTGAAAAGGCGGGGGCGATCGGCGAAACGCGAGGTGGTTTCCCGGCCGCTGCCGGGGCGCCGCCGGGCAGTTGATGCGCGAATGCGGCTCACTGGGCGGATTTTGCGGTCAACGGGCTTGGCTGGCGGTCAGGCGCGGCGCAAAGCGGCATGACACGGCGTCTGGATTGCCGTGCGGCATCGCTGGCTCTCGGTGGCGGTCACCATTCAGCTCGCTCCAGACGCCGCCTCACATCGGCCGATTGTGACGAGCGGCGCGCGCTCGCGCCCCCGGCGTCCGTCGGCCACACTGCTTGCATCACCCCCGGCGGGCTCAGGGCGGAGAACAGCTCGCCGCTGCCCAGCGCGGGTTGAAGCGCGCGAATATTCGAGGCCGTCCGCCGGCTTTGCACTGGGCGCCGGAGGGCAGGGGAGCGCTCCCTGCGGATCACCTTTCGCGCAAAGCCCTGGTTCCGACCTCGATGAGGGGTGAGAAGAGGTATTCCAGGATGCGGCGCTGTCCCGTCTTGACCTCGGCCTGGGCGGTCATGCCGGGGGAGAGCGGGACGGTGGAGCCATCGACGGTCATGGACTGGGCGTCGAGGGCGATGGTGACAGGGAACATCAGGTTTTGCATGGGCTGGGTGCCCGCGGCGCCCTTGGTGCGTGGTGTGGCGGCAGGCGAGGCGAGGCTCTGCTCCACGTCGGGGGCGGACACCGCATCATGGGCGATCCGCAGCACATGCCCGTCGATTGTCCCGAACCGGGTGAAGGGAAAGGAATCGATCTTCACCACCACCCGCGCGCCGACATGCACGAACCCGATGTCGCGGTTGGGCATATAGACCTCAAGCTCCAGCTTCGAGCCCTCAGGCACAATGCGCATCACCTCCTCGCCGGTGGTCACGACCTGGCCCGGTCCGATGACCGCAAGGGCGGTGACCGTGCCGGCGATGGGGGCGGTGATGGTCATCTGGTCCAGCCGCGCACGCGCCTTGACGAGGCGCTGGCGGGTGTCCTCGATCTGCCGCTCCACGTCGGCGAGACGCTGGGCGTTGTCGGCGATGAAGGCGCTTTTTGTGTTCTCGCGGTTGCGCTCGATCACGTCGAGGGCGGCAGTGACCTCCGCAAGCTGGCCCTCCTGCACACGCAGGTTGACGCCCTGGGTCTGGCGCATTTCCTGGGCGTCCAGAAGCTGGGCCTTGGAGCCCACCTCGCGTTCCAGCAGCTCGGCACGCATGCCGATGCGCGTGTCCTGGGTGGCCAATAGCTCGCGCTGGGCGCTGATGGTCGCCTTGAGGCGCGCTTCCTCAGCCAATTTTTGCACCCGCTGGGCGTCGAGCGTCGCCAGCTGGGCGGCAAGCCGGTCCACGTCTCCCTTCAGCACGCGGGCCTCGCGCTCGCGCACGTCCTGCGGAATGTCCGCCCCCCACGCCGTGACCTCGGCGGGAGCACCGCGCTCTACCGCCGCAAGCGCCGCCCGACGCCGCAGCGCCTCCGCCTTCGCGGATTCAAGCGCGGCCGAAAGGCCTGCAACGTCGGCATCCGCCTCACGCGGGTCGAGCCGCATCAGCAGGGCCCCGGCCGCAACCTCCTGGCCATCCCGCACGGCAATCGTCTCTACGCGGCCGCCTTCCAGCGGCTGCACCACCTTCACCCGTCCGGTCGGCTGGATCTTGCCACTGGCCACCGCCACCACGTCCACGGTGCCGATCCAGCTCCAGCCCAGGGCAATGACTGCGAGCGCACAGATGGCGACCAGCAGGCCCAGGCCCACGGGTGAGGGGGGCGTGTCCAGGATCTCCAACGCCGCGGGAAGAAACTCGCGGTCCACCGGGCGACGGCCCGCGTCAGCATCTCGCGGCTTTTCAGCCGCGGCCTTTTTCGGCTCCACGGGCCGCTGCTGCGGGGGTGCGCCGGCGGCGGCGCTGGTGGATTCTGCAGAAGGCGGGGCCTGGGCGGCTGTGGTCCGGGGGGCGGCGTCCGTCGCCGATCCTGCGCCGGTGCGGCCGGCGGCCGCTGCGGGGGAATCCGTCATGACGCGCTCCGCGCCGTCTGCATGGCCCATAGCCGCGCATAAAGTCCCTCTGGCCGCGCCAGCAGTTCGTCGTGGCTGCCCACCTCCACGATGCGTCCATCGACCATGCCCACGATGCGAGAGCAGTCTCGTACCGCCGCGAGGCGATGGGCGATGATGATGACCGTGCGGCCGTGCGCGATGTGGCGCATGTTGGCCTGGATGATCCGCTCGCTCTCATAGTCGAGGG
The DNA here is from genome assembly GCF_021401125.1 of Xanthobacter sp. NM-59. Taxonomy (GTDB): domain Bacteria; phylum Pseudomonadota; class Alphaproteobacteria; order Rhizobiales; family Xanthobacteraceae; genus Xanthobacter. Next base: position 947,270 of record NZ_JACBFQ010000001.1, on the reverse strand, counting down.
CGCTCGTCGCCTCGTCCAGGATGAGGATGGGCGGATTGGTGACCAGCGCGCGGGCGATAGCGATGCGCTGGCGTTGCCCGCCCGAAAGATTGGCCCCGCGCTCCTCAATCTGGGTGTCGTAGCCCTCCGGCATGCGGGCGACAAACTCGTCCACCCCCGCAAGGCGTGCCACGGCCATCACGCGGGCCCGCGGCATGGCGGGGTCCGCCAGCGCGATGTTTTCATGGATGGTGCGGTTGAACAGGAGGTTCTCCTGCAGCACCACGCCGATGTGGCGACGGAGCCAGGTGGGGTCGACCTGGGAGAGGTCGGCCCCATCGAGCAGAACCTGCCCTTCGCTCGGCAGATAGAAGCGCTGCACCAGCTTGGTCAGGGTGGACTTGCCGGAGCCCGACGGCCCCACGATGCCGATCACTTCCCCCGGCCGGATGGCGAGCGAGACGTGCTTGAGCACTTCCGGCAGGCCGGGCCTGTAGCGGAAGGTCACGTTGCGCATCTCGATGGCGCCGCGCGGCGGCGGCAGCGCGGCACGGGCCGCCGGCAGGCGTTCCGTCGGCGCATTCAGGATGTCGCCCAGCCGCTCCACGGAGACCTGAACCTGTTGGAAATCCTGAAAAATCTGCGACAGCCGCAGGACCGGCTGGGCCACCTGCGAGGCAATCATGTTGAAGGCGATGAGCTGGCCGATGGTGAGGTCACCCTCGATCACCGCCTTCGCCCCGAAAAACAGGATGAAGGCCGTGGACAGCTTCGACACGTATTGGATGGCGTTCTGCCCCAGGGAACCGAGCTGGGTGGCGCTGAACGAGGTGGTCACATAGGCCGCGAGGCGCTCTTCCCACTCCTTCTGCACGATGGGCTCAACCGCGGCGGCCTTCACCGTCTGCATGCCCACCACGGTTTCCACCAGGAACTGCTGGGACAGCGCGCCGCGATCGAACTTCTCCTTGATCTTCGTCAGCAGCAGCGGGCGAACCGCGAAGCTGATGAGGAGATAGAGCGGAATGGTCGCGAGCACGATCACCGTCAGGAACGTGCTGTAGAAGAACAGCACCGCGATGAAGACCAGGGCAAACAGGCAGTCCAGCACCGCGAACAGGCCCTGCCCCGTGAGGAAGGAGCGGATGGTCTCCAGCTCCCGCACCCGGGCGACCGTCTGTCCGGCCGAGCGGGTCTCGAAATAGCCGATGGGGAGCCTGAGCAGGTGCTGGAACAGGCGCTGGCCCAGCTCCACGTCAATGCGGTTGGTGGTGTGGGAAAGCGCATAGGTACGCAGATATTGCAGCACCACATCAAACGCGCCGATGATGACGAGCCCCGCCACCAGCACCGTGAGGGTGGACAGGCTCTGGTGTGCCAGCACCTTGTCCACCACCACCTGGAAGAAGAGTGGCGTGACCAGGGCAAACAACTGGATGAACAGCGAGGCTAGCAAAACATGGCCCAGCGCCGTGCGGTAACGCCAGATGGAGGGCAGAAACCAGGAAAAGCCGAAATTCTCGGGGTTCGTCCCGGCCCCGCGAAAGCGCCGGGTGATGCGCAGCGCCATGGGCTCCAGCGTCTGGGCGAGATCGGCACCGGCCATCGGGGCCTCGACCCGGCTCACGGGATCGATGATCCGATAGCGCCCGTCGGCCAGGCGCCCACCGAACACCCGGAATGCTCCATCCCGCGTCCGCAGGATGGCCGGCGCCGGCAGCCCGTCGAGCCCCTCCGGCAATCTTAATGTCCCGATGGCTGCCTTCAGGCCCAGGAGGCGCGCCGCCCGCACCACGTCCTCGGCATTCGCGACCTGGCCGGTTCCCAGCGCCAGGTCCCGCCGCAACCCCGGCGCCTCGGCCGGAATGCGGAAGAAGGCCGCGATCCCGCATAGCGCGATCAGTCCACCGTCCGCAGGCTCCGCGGCAGAGTTTGACGCTGGGGAAGTCTGAGTGTTCATCCGCCCTTAGGTTCCACGTCGGCACCGCCCCCGATGTTCCCGGCTACGCGCATCACCAGCCCTGTTCATGTTCTCGCCCTGCCCAGGCAGAGACGCCACCACGCGTCATTAGGCGCCGGCGGTCACGACACTAACCCTGTCGAGCGCGCGACTTCCGCACAGGGAATTTCCGGTTACAGGCATCACTAGTTGCAGATCCGCGTGCGAGCAAGCCCGCCTATAGTGCCGTCAGGACGCGGAGTTGGGGGGACGGACGAGCCACGCCGGACGCAGTCGAGGGGCTGTCGGGCGAGGGGGACGCGCTCTCGAGCGGGGCGCCGCTCTGGCGTGGCGCCCCGCGAAACTGTCCTGCACCGTCTCGCTCGCGGAGGGCAGGGGAGTGTCGGTCCACGTGAGGTTTTGACTGTCCTGTCCCCGTGTCACTCATCGGGCCGATTGTGGCGGTGGGCTTTCAGTCTTCAGCATCTGGCGATATGCGCGCCCGTGGATGCCGGGCGCGCATCTGCGCATTCACGAATAGGGAATGCTGTCTGTAAAGACAAAGTCTGAATTTGTGAGGTTGAGCGAAGCTCCATTGGCGATGTGGAACTCTATGGAGCCGATATTGACGATCAGCGTTGAGGGAGACGTAGGGTCAATGCTGGTCGTCATGGTCGAAATATCGTAGAGGCCGCTCGCGTGGATATAGAGAAAGTCCTCACCCTGGGTGAAGTCTTCGACGGTGTCCACATCCCATCCCTGGTAGAAATGAAATTCATCACTTCCCGCACCGCCGAAGAGATGGTCATTTCCCTCAAAACCGTCCAGGCGGTCGTTTCCATTCCCACCATAAAGCCAATCCACATTGGCGCCGCCGCGGAGCGCGTCATCTCCGCCGAGACCCTCCACCGTCATTTCGATCGTGGAATTGTCAGAGGCTTTGCGCGATTCGCCAGCCATCAAAAGATCATTGCCGCTGCTGCCTTTGATGCCGGCAATATCGACCAGCTCAATGCCATCCAGGTTCAGGCCGTTGCCGCTGATGTACGCGGCCTTACTCGTATCCATATTCTGTATTTTTTCGATGCCAGACAGATAGGCAATATTTATATTGTAGCTGGTGTAGCCGGAATCCGCGAGAATGAGGATTGTATCTGTGCCGGTTCCTCCGTCATAGGAGACCGCGTGATAGCTCAGCGTCGCGTAAAAGGTGTCGTTGCCGGCGTCACCATAGAGATAGTCCTCCCCCTGGAATCCGGATATCGTGTCGTTTCCGGTTCCGCCATAGATGTAATCCACGCCATTGCTGCCGGTGATCGTGTCGTCACCGCCATCGCCATAGATGACGCGGGAGCCGCCCGAAAGACCGCCGACGACGGTGATCACGTCGTTGCCGTCATCCCCATGGATGGTCGCATTCTTGGCCTGCTGCACGAAGATCGTGTCGTTCCCGATCCCGGCATTGATCACGATGCTTGAGATGGTTGAGATAGAAACGGTAATCGTATCGTCGCCGCCATAGCCATTGATCGTGTAGCTTGCGGCCCACGTCGAGGCGACGAGCGTATCGTTGCCGCTGGTTCCATTGAGCGTTGCCATAAACCGCATCCTTCTTCCGAGCTCGAATACGGCTGTATTCTACCACTGATTGCATGTTTGTTTTGTTGCATGCTGCCGAAGTGGGGTGGTATTGCGCGGCGCATTGCCGCGCGCCTGATGGCAGGCGCGCTAGCGGTGACGATGTCGCGCGGGTCGCTCCCGGCCGTCAGGCCGCGGCGAATTCGGTCACGAAGCCCTCGACCAGCCGGCTCAGATCAGATGCCTGCCTCGAGAGGCCGCTGGACAGGGAGAGGAGCTGGGTGGCGGCGCTGCCCGTCGTTTCCGCGGCCTCGCTGACGCCCGAGATGTTCTGCGTCACCTGCTGGGTTCCAGTCGCGGCCTGCTGGCAGTTGCGGGCGATCTGCGCGGTTGCCATGCCCTGCTGGTCCACGGCGGTGGCGATGGTCGACGCCCCCTCCTTGATGGCGGAGATGACACGGACGATCTCGGCCATGGAAATGACCGTTCCGTCGGTGGCCTGCTGGATCTCGCCGACCTTGGTGGAAATCTCGTCGGTGGCCTTGGCGGTCTGGCTGGCCAGCTCCTTCACTTCAGAGGCCACCACGGCGAAGCCCTTGCCCGCTTCGCCGGCGCGTGCGGCCTCGATGGTGGCGTTGAGGGCCAGGAGATTGGTCTGTGCCGCGATGGTCTTGATGATGTCGATGACCTCGCCGATGGCGCCGGCCGCCACCGCAAGGCCGCCGATGCGCCGGTTCGAGGCCTCCGCCTCGACGAAGGCGCCATCGGCCACGGTGGCGGAGCGGCTCACCTGCCCGGTGATTTCGTGCACCGAGGCTGCCATCTGCTCGGAGGACGAGGCCACCGTCTGCACGTTGGCGGATGCCTGCTCGGCCGCGGCCGCGACCGCCTGGGCCTGGCGGGATGTCTCTTCAGCGGTGGCCGAAAGGTTGCGGGCGGCATCGGCCACTTCCCCGGAGGAATGGACAAAGCCGGCGGCCAGGGTCTGCATGCGGCCGACGAAATCATGGGCCAGCTGCTCGCGGCGGGCGAGAGTCTCCCGCTCCTCCTGCTCGCGCTGGGCGGCCTCCTGGCGCAGGCTTTCTGCGACGCCCAGATGCCCGCGCAGGGTTTCCAGGGCCCGGGCGATGGCGCCGATCTCTTCCTTGCGCTCCGTGCCGGGCACTGCCACATCGAGGTCGCCCCGGCCGAGGGAGGCCATGACGCCGATGGCCTTCTGAATCGGCCGCACCACCTCGAAGCGGACGATAAACACCGCAAGAACGAGAATGAGCAGCGTCGCGCCGGACATGGCAATCAGCGTTTGCCAGGCCGTGCCCCGTGCCGCCGCCGTAAGGTCGGCGCGCTCCTCGTCAATGCGCTTGCCCAGCTCGCGGTTGACCTGCGCCAGCCGGTCGATGACCGCATCCAGCGCCGGGTCACAGCCGGTCTTCATAGCCTCGGAAACCTTGTCCTTCCTCCCCTCCACGCCACTCTCGGCAATGCGCAGGGCATCCGCGCAGGGGCCGTCCACGGCGCGCTGAAAGTCGGTAACCAGCCCATTCAACTTGTCAGCCTGGTCCGGCAGCAGTTCCACCGCATCCTTCATGTTGCTCTTGAAGCCATCCATGGCCACGTCCACAAGGGTGGAGGTGCTGATCATGGCCAGGGTGTCGCTGGCATCGGCCCGCTGGTGCACGGCGCCGCTATATCGCGCGATGTAGCGGCCGGCATGGGCGAGGTTCATGCCCGCCAGCGCCTCGTGGCCCAAAAGCTGGGAATAAACGCCGTCGATCCACATCATGTTGGACGTGGCGTGGTAGGCCCCGCCAAGGCTCACGGCGCCGAGAACAAAAAGAAGGCTTGTGACCTTCCATGTGAGAGGCCAATTCCTGAACCGCATAGGAAACCCCTAAAGACCGCCCCGGCTCAAAAGCAGATGAGCAGCATTCGCCCTGGTGTGGATCTCAGATGGCGTCACGTGGCAATTATATGTTGCGCTTTTACGACATTCTGACGCTTGAACATTGAGTCCAGATGCGCGGAGCACACTACCTCCCAGCTGCGCTCACTTCAATTCCAAAATGCACAAGTGGGGATACTCCGTTTTATTTTCTTGGGGAAAGCGTCGGCGAATACTTTGCCGGAAAAATGAATACAATGGCGCGGCGTGCGCACGCGCCATTGCCCCCGGCGCGTGACGATTGACAGATGGAGCGCGGCGGCGGAGGAGTCTGCCTTTGTTGCGTTTCAGGTGACCCGATGGATGATCCCGCCCGCCACCTCCTTTCTGTCGGCGGCCTCAACGTGCTGTTCGTGATGGCGACCAGTGAGGAGTTTGGCCCCCATCTCAAGGCCCGCATCAATCCGCTCATCACCGGCGTCGGCCCGGTGGAGGCGGCGATCGAGACGGCGCGGGCGCTTGCCCGGCTCGACCATCGTGGCCAGCTGCCGGACCTCGTCTTTTCCCTCGGCTCCGCCGGCTCGCGGAAGCTGGACCATGCGGAGGTGTACCAGGTTTCCCATGTCGCCTATCGGGACATGGACGCCTCCGCCCTCGGCTTCGAGAAGGGGCGTACCCCCTTCCTGGACGAGCCCGCGGTGGTGGAGCTGCCGCATTATATCGATGGCGTGCCCTCCGCTTCCCTTTCCACCGGCGGCGCCATCATTTCCGGCCCGGCCTACGATGCCATCGCCGAGGACATGGTGGACATGGAGAGCTTCGCGGTGCTGCGGGCGGCCCGGCGCTTCCATCTGCCCATCATGGGCCTGCGCGGCATCAGCGACGGCAAGAGCGAGCTCTCCCGCTATGAAGACTGGACCGAGTATCTCCACATCATCGACGAGCGGCTGGCCCAGGCGCTCGACCTGTTTGGATCGCAGACAACTGCATCCGGCCTCAAGTCTGTGACGGAACGCAAGGAATGACGCCCGCCGCCCGTATTGCCGCCGCCATCGAGGTGCTCGCGGACATCGCTACCCGCCGCCGTCCCGCGCCCGAGGCGCTGAAGGACTGGGGCCTGTCCCATCGTTTCGCCGGGTCTGGGGACCGTGCCGCCATTGCCGGCATTGTCTACGACACCCTGCGCCGCCGCGCGTCGGCCGCCGCCGTCATGGGCTCGGAGGAGCCGCGCGCCCTGGTGCTGGGCATGCTCAACGTGATGCGGGGCCTCGATCTGGCCGCCATCACCCAGCTCGCCGACGGCTCGCGCTACGCCCCCGCCGCCCTGAGCGCGGAGGAACAGGCCCGCCTTGCGGATCCGAGCCTTGAGGGCGCCCCGCCATTCGTGCGTGGCGATTATCCCCAGTGGCTGCACGCCTCGCTGCGCCACGTGTTCGGCGAAGATGTCGTCGCGGAAGGGCAGGCACTGGCCACCCGCGCGCCGCTCGATCTGCGCGTGAACACCCTGAAGGCGACGCCGGAGGAGGCCCGCACCGCCCTTGCGCATCTCAATCCTGGTTCCGGCGGCTACTCCCCGCTGGCGCTGCGCATCGTGCTGGACGCCCAGGGCAAGGCCCCGCCGGTCTCCGCCGAACCTGCATTCCTGAAGGGCGAGGTGGAGGTACAGGACGAGGGCTCGCAGATCGCCGCCATTCTCGCCCAGCCTCTGCCTGGCACCCAGGTGCTGGACCTGTGCGCGGGTGCGGGCGGCAAGACCCTCGAATTCGCGGCCCTGATGGACAATAAGGGCCAGATCTATGCGCACGACGCTGACATCCGCCGCCTGCAGCCCATGCATGAGCGCCTCGCCCGGGCGGGTGTGCGCAACGTTCAGGTGCGCGCGCCGCGCGGCAGCGAGGACGTGCTGGCGGATCTGGAAGGCCACATGGATCTGGTGCTGGTGGACGCCCCCTGCACCGGGACAGGCACCTGGCGCCGCAACCCCGATGCCAAATGGCGGGTGCGGCCCGGCGCGCTGGCTCAGCGCACGGCAGAGCAGGCCCGGATTTTGGAGGATGCGACCCGCTTCGTGAAGCCGGGTGGGCGACTGGCCTATGTCACCTGCTCGCTGCTGGACGAGGAGAACGGTGCGCAGATCCGCGCCCTGCTGGCCAAGCGGCCCGACTTCACGGCGATTCCCCCGGCCGAGACCACTCTTGCCCTGGGCGCGCGCGGGCTGGCGCTGAAGGACGCGGCCCTCGCCAGCCGCGAGGGCGTGCTGCTGACCCCCCGGCGCACGGGCACCGACGGCTTCTTCGTGAGCGTGCTGAAACGGGCGGTTTGACCCGCTCGCCGCGGTGCATTGCCATCCACGCATAACCGCCGCGCGCTGCTGCTTCGGCTGCGCGCGGCGTGGTGGCCTTTTTCAAACGCGACTTTCCCGCTAAAGGATGCGGCTAAAGCGCCCTTGCGGCGTCCCAGCCGGAAAGCTCACGCCCCCATGACCTCCCCCTCGCAAGACACCGTCCTCATCATCGATTTCGGCAGCCAGGTGACGCAGCTCATCGCTCGCCGCGTGCGCGAGGAAGGCGTCTATTCGGAGGTAGTGCCGTTTCAGAAGGGCGCCGAGGCCATCGCCCGCCTGAAGCCCAAGGCCATCATCCTCTCTGGCGGTCCGGCCTCGGTGATCGAGGGTGAGAGCCCGAAGGCCCCTCAGGAGGCCTTTGCCGCCGGAGTTCCGGTCCTGGGCATCTGCTATGGTGAGCAGTGCATGGCCGCCCAGCTCGGTGGCACGGTGGAAGCCGGACATCACCGCGAATTCGGCCGCGCCGAGCTCAAGGTGGAAAAGGTGGTGCCGCTGTTCGAGGGCGTGTGGCGCGAGGGTGAGAGCCACACCGTGTGGATGAGCCACGGCGACCGCGTGACCGCGCTGCCGGAAGGCTTCGAGGTGGTCGCGACCTCGCAGAATGCGCCCTTCGCGGCGATCGCGGACGTGGCGCGTGGCTATTACGGCGTTCAGTTCCATCCGGAAGTGGTTCACACGCCGGATGGCGCGCGGCTGCTCGCCAACTTCGTGCGCAAGGTGGCCAAGCTCGAAGGCACCTGGACCATGGGTGCGTTCCGCGAGCGCGCCATTGCCCGCATTCGCGAGCAGGTGGGCAAGGGTCGCGTCATCTGCGGCCTTTCCGGCGGTGTCGATTCCTCCGTCGCGGCCGTGCTGATCCACGAGGCCATTGGCGACCAGCTCACCTGCGTGTTCGTGGACCACGGCCTGATGCGCCAGGGCGAGGCGGACGAGGTGGTGTCCCTGTTCCGCGGCCACTACAACATTCCGCTGGTGCACGCGGATGCGTCCGACCTGTTCCTGAGGGAACTGGATGGCGTCGACGACCCCGAGCAGAAGCGCAAGATCATCGGCAAGCTCTTCATCGATGTGTTCGAGGCCGAGGCCAAGAAGGTGGGCGGCGCCGATTTCCTCGCCCAGGGCACCCTTTATCCGGACGTGATCGAGAGCGTGTCCTTCGCCGGCGGCCCTTCGGTCACCATCAAGAGCCACCACAATGTGGGTGGCTTGCCGGCGCGCATGAACATGAAGCTGGTGGAGCCCCTGCGCGACCTGTTCAAGGATGAGGTGCGTGCGCTCGGCCGCGAGCTGGGCCTGCCGGACAGCTTCGTGGGTCGCCACCCCTTCCCGGGCCCCGGCCTCGCCATCCGCTGCCCGGGCGGCATCACCCGCGAGAAGCTCGAGATTCTGCGCAAGGCCGACGCCATCTATCTTGAAGAGATCCGCTATGCCGGCCTCTATGACGTGATCTGGCAGGCCTTCGCGGTCATCCTGCCCGTGCGCACCGTGGGCGTGATGGGCGACGGGCGCACTTACGACCATGTGCTGGCGCTGCGGGCGGTGACCTCCGTCGACGGCATGACCGCCGATTTCTACCCCTTCGACATGTCCTTCCTGGGCCGCGTCGCCACCCGCATCATCAACGAGGTAAAGGGCGTAAACCGCGTCGTCTACGACGTCACCAGCAAGCCGCCGGGCACGATTGAGTGGGAATGAAATGATGTGGTTCGCGGCGTTTCGCGAACTATCGCAACATCATCATAACTAGCTGAAATCAAACAAAAAGTCAATCGATCGCTATCAGAGCCTATCGCCTTGAAGCGACGGGCTCTGACGGTGTGCGCGACGGTACGCATTTTTCGCCGTCGGCCGGATTTTTGCCCTACCGTCAGGCCGAAAACGGAAGCAGCCCACGGAAAGCCAAGTTAGTACGCTGTTTTATAACGATTATTCGCGTTGATTGACGGTATCAGATTTGACGGTAAAATTGGGGCTCGAAAAGGCGTTTTGGATCGTCAACGAGGCCGTCCCCATGCTCACCGACATGGCCATCAAGAGGCTGAAACCAAAGGATAAATCATACAAGGTGGCCGACCGTGACGGTATGTACGTTTCCGTCGCCACGACAGGCCAAATCACCTTCCGATACGACTACCGTCTGAACGGCCGCCGGGAGACGCTGACGATCGGCCCCTACGGCCCCGATGGCTTCACGCTCGCCGAAGCGCGCGAGCGCTGCATCACCGCACGAAAGCTGGTGGCGGAGGGACTTTCGCCGGCCCACGAGAAGCAGCGCGACAAGCGGCGCAAGGCGATGGAGCGCAGCTTCGGTGCGGTGTGCGCCTTATGGATCAAGGACGCGCGCATGGCGGAGAGCACACGCTCGATGCGCAAGGCCATCCTCGATCGTGACATTCTCCCCGCCTGGAAGAACCGCCTTCTGACCGAGGTGACGCCGGATGATCTGCGCCAGCTCTGCGCCAAGGTGAAGGAGCGCGGCGCCCCGGCGACCGCCGTCCACGTCCGCGACATCGTCAAACAGATCTTCGCCTTCGCTATCCTGCACGGCGAGAAGGTGCCGAACCCGGCCGACGAGGTCGGGCCGGCCTCGATCGCGACCTTCCAGCCGAAGGACCGCGCGCTGTCACCGGCCGAGATCAAGATCATGCTGCAGCAGATCGAGCACGTGCCGACCCTGCCGACCATCCGCCTCGGCCTGCGCCTGATCCTGCTCACCATGGTGCGCAAGAGCGAGCTGCAGGACGCGGTCTGGGACGAAGTCGATTTCGAGAACGCCGTCTGGACCATTCCGAAGGAGCGCATGAAGCGGTCGAAGGCGCACAACGTCTACCTCTCGCAACAGTCGCTCGACATTCTGATCGCCCTGAAGACCTGCGCCGGCAATTCGCGCTTCCTGCTGCCGTCCCGCTATGACGCCGACGCTCCCATGTCGCGCGCCACCTTCAATCGCGTGACTACGGCCGTCGTGGCGCGGGCAAAGAAGGAGGGCGTGCCGCTGGAGCCGTTCACGGTCCATGACTTGCGCCGGACCGGCTCGACGCTCCTGAACGAGATGGGCTTCAACAGCGACTGGATCGAGAAATGCCTCGCCCACGAGGACGGGCGCTCGTCACGTGGTGTCTACAACAAGGCAGAATACGAACCGCAGCGCCGGCATATGCTCCAGGAGTGGGCCGATATGATCGATGCCTGGGTGAATGGCCAGAAGCGGGCACCGACGCTGTTGCCGCCGTCGATGGTGTTTATGGGGAGGGAGGCGGCACCCTGATCGTAGACAACGCAGTATCGACCTATGCCTCGCCAGCTTCTGATTTCCGGGGCTGGTTCTGCTGAAACAGATGGAATCGATCCGGCCTGACCAAGGGGTTGACCCTCAACAACCCTGTTTGCGGGGCGAGGCTGACCTGCGGCGATGAGCAAAGCGAGCCTAAAGCAGCCACCTGTTCCAAATGACCACCATAGAACATAGACTGCAAGCAGCCCTTGAGTGAATTTCGCCTTCGCCATTGCGAGGTGTGCAAACGGAGGGGCTGAAGTAATTAAGCTGTCTGCTCCGGGGGGAGAACGTGCTTATCAAATTCGTTGAGATTGCGAATTTTCGTAAATTGCTATCAGTGCGAATCGACCTCGCTGAGAAGCAGACGCTGTTCGTCGGTGCCAATAATAGTGGCAAGAGCTCGGCAATGCTTGCATTGCGGCGCTTCCTCGTGCCGCGACGCTGTCCGTTCGAAATCCATGACGTTACGCTATGTCACTGGCCGGCGATTGATCGGATAGGCCGGAGTTGGATTGATGCGAAGCGGACCGATGAAGTAGTCGAGCTCACACTTGAGCCGTGGCTGCCGCTGCTCCCCACGCTCGATCTCTGGTTCGATGTAGATCCAGGGGAGATGCACCACGTTCGCGACCTGATTCCGACGTTGGATTGGGAAGGCGGTCTGCTCGGGGTGCGACTTCGGTATGAGCCAAGCAATCTTGGTGATCTCTATAAGGATTTCTTGGCTGCGGTCGCAGACGCCGAGGCACTGCGCGCCGCCGCGACGCAGGCGCATGCCGAGAAAATTGCTGCCGAGGGTCAGGAGAGGCCGGAGCCAAAGCTCACGCTATGGCCGTCGACCCTTGTCGATTATTTGAGTCGGCGGCTGGCCAAGAGCTTCACCATCCGTGCATTCACCCTCGATCCCGCGCAGCTCCAAGCTCCGCTCAATGGCCAGGCGCGTCCGCAATCGATGCCCGCCGCTTCACTTAGCCTTGACGGCGAACCGCTGAAGGGGCTGGTGCGCATCCACGATATTCCAGCGCAGCGCGGGTTCGGCGAGGAAGCGCCGAGCGATGAGGACGAGGACGCGCCGGCCGGATCGGCCGGCAGTCGGCTCTCCGATCAGCTGCGCAGCTATTATTCCAAGCACCTCGATCCGACCAAGGTACCGGATGTCAAGGATTTGGGGGCGTTGCAGGCGATCGAAGCGGCGCAGGACGCATTCGATCAAAAGCTTACGGAGAGCTTTGAAGCGGCGTTCAGCGAGGTCGAGGGCATGGGTTATCCCGGCGTCACCGACCCTAAACCGAAGGTGTCGACTCGGCTCAAGGCGATCGACGGCCTCAACCACTCCTCGGCGGTGACCTTTGTGGTCGATGTGACGCCAGCTGAGGGCGAAGCGGTGGTGCCGGTGCTGCGCCTACCCGAAAACAACAACGGGCTCGGCTATCAGAACCTCATCTCGATGATCTTCCGACTGATGAGCTTCCGGGATTCGTGGATGCGTGTGGGCAAAGCCGCGACCACCAATCCCGCTGCCGTGATAGAGCCGCTGCACCTCGTCCTGGTCGAGGAGCCCGAGGCGCATCTCCACGCGCAGGTCCAGCAGGTGTTCATTAACAAGGCCTACGAAGTACTTCGCGCCCATCCAGATCTCAAAGACACCAAACTGCGACGCAGCCAACTTGTGGTCAGTACGCATTCGAGCCATGTCGCGCATGAGGTCTCGTTCGAATGTTTGCGCTACTTTCGGCGCCTGCCCGCTGGCATGGTGTCGCGGATACCAGTCTCTACGGTGATCAACCTCTCGGAGGTGTTCGGTGCGGGCAACGAGACGGCCCGGTTCGTGACGCGCTACTTGCGCGCGCAACACGCAGACCTGTTCTTCGCGGATGCCGCCATCCTGGTCGAAGGGCCGGCGGAACGCATGATCGTTCCCAACTTTATTCGCCACAAGTTCGAGGCACTCAGCAAGAGCTACATCACTCTGCTCGAGATCGGCGGCAGCCATGCCCATCGCCTTCGCCCGCTGATCGAACATCTTGGTCTGCTCACGTTGATCATCACCGATCTCGACAGCCAAGCGTCCGGAACGACCACATCGGTACCGCCCAGGCCGGGTGCGGGACAGACCACCAACAACACAACGCTTCGACAATGGGTGCCGGCGCGGACCAGCGTAGACGCGTTATGGGGAGCGACGCCGGCGGAGCGAACGCTCGAACCCGCAGGTGATCCGCTGTTCGCAGTGCGCGCCGCTTATCAGTTGCCGGTCGACGTGACGCTTCCGGGTGCCGCCACGAGTGAGACCGCCTATCCCTATACGTTCGAGGATGCGCTCGCATTTGAGAACCTTTCCTTCTTCGCTGCGCTTCCGGGCACCGGGCTGGTCGCCAAGTTCCGCGACGCGATCGTTGCGGGTGGCGGCGCGACCACGGTTGGCGCGACGATGTTCACGGCACTCAAAACCGGGAAGAAGGCAGAGTTCGCTCTCGACGTACTTGATGCCGAGATGTTCGAGACCCTGAGTGTGCCGCGCTATATCAACGAAGGTCTGACCTGGCTGCAGGAGCGACTCAAGAAGAAACAGATCGAGATATTGCCGGCCAAAGAGGGAGTGGCCGCATGACCAGGGCGAATGCCGACGATTTGTTTGATGCGAAGGCGGACGAGACTATTCGCAGCTGTCTGGATCTTGCCGCGCCGCGCAGCTTCTTCCTCTACGCGGGTGCCGGTTCGGGCAAGACCCGGTCGCTGGTCCAGGCAGTACGTGACCTGTGCGAGCGCCAAGGCCGCGAACTGAAACTGACCGGTCAGAAGGTCGCGATCATCACCTATACCAATGCCGCTTGCGACGAGATCGTGCAGCGGCTCGAATTCGATCCGCGGGTCGACGTTTCTACAATCCACGCTTTCGCGTGGTCGCTGATACGCGGCCATGACGACGACATTCGCAAGTGGCTCGACACAAACCTGCTCGCCGAGATTGCCGATCTCGAGGAGAAGCAGGCGAAAGGTCGGTCGGGCAAAGCTGCGATTGAGCGTGCGCAGTCGATCGAGAGCAAGACACGGCGCCGTGATGGCCTCCCAACGATAGCGAGGTTCATCTACAGCCCAACCGGAGACAATCGTACGCGCGATTCGCTCAATCACGCCGAGGTTATTGCCATGACCGCGGCGTTTCTGAACGCAAAGCCGGGCCTGCGCCGGCTCCTGATTGCCAGCTATCCGATCCTTTTGATCGACGAGAGCCAGGACACCGCAAGACGCCTTATGGACGCGCTGCTCGACGTCCAGGCGGCTTTCCCAGCACAGTTCTGCTTGGGACTATTCGGCGACACCATGCAGCGCATTTACGCCGATGGTAAGGTCGGCCTCGCCGAGGCGATTCCCGAAACCTGGGCAAAGCCGCGCAAGGCGATGAATCACCGCTGCCCCAAGCGCGTGATTGCGCTCATAAACAAGATCCGCTCCGACGATGACAAACAGGAGCAGCAGGCGCGCAGTGACGCTCCCGAGGGGACCGTTCGGCTGTTCCTCGCGCCAGAAACTGTCGGCAACAAGAGGGATGTCGAAGCGGCCGCGGCAACGAAAATGGCCGAGCTGACTGGCGATGAGGCTTGGCTCCCCGACCGCGACGGGGTGAAGATGCTCGCCCTTGAACATCTAATGTCGGCGCGCCGTTTCGGGTTCGAACATTTCTTCGGGTCGCTTTACGCCTACGAACCGATGCGCACGGGGTTGCTCGACGGCACGGGCCGCGGTCTGGGCTTCTTCACCCGTGAGTTGCTCCCGCTGGCGAACGCGCTGGCGGCGGGCGACCGTTTCGCGACCGCAGCGGCGATCCGCCAGACCTCGCCATTGCTTGATCGCCAGCGGTTGACGGACGCTGGAGAAAAGCAGCAAGCGGAGCTTGAACGCGCGAAGGTTGCGTGTGATGGCCTCAAGGTGTTGCTGCTGGCGGAGAACCCGCCGACCCTACGCGCCGTACTGCGCTACGTGGCCGCGACAGAGCTTTTTGTCATTCCCGAGGTGCTGCAACCGTTTGTTCCCGAGGTGCTCGCAGATGCGGGGACCGAGCCGGAAGATGATGCGAGCACCGAGGCGGGTGCTTGGCGTCGGGCGCTCGACGCACCTTTCCCCGAGATCGAAAAATATGATCGCTATGTCCGTGGCGTGTCGCAGTTTGATACCCATCAAGGTGTGAAGGGGCGCGAGTTCCCTCGTGTTATGGTGGTGATCAGCGACGATGAAGCACGTGGCTTCCTGTTCAGCTACGGCAAGCTTATGGGGACAAAAGAGAAGACCAAGACCGACCTCGAAAATGAGGCAGCGGGTAACGACACCAGCATCGCCCGCACTCGTCGTCTCTTCTACGTGACCTGCAGCCGAGCGGAGGAGAGCCTCGCCATCGTCTATTATTCCGACGATCCCGGCTTGGCGCGCACCGCGCTCCTTGAGCGGGGCTGGTTCGCCGATGACGAGATCGAGATTGTTGCCACCTGAAGGTAATTGGGGGCAGTACTGTGGGTGTAATCGAAGGAGTTCGATGCGCCCCTCCGGCAATGATTCTCATGGATGCCGCTGAGTTACGTAAATGTGGCTCATGGCACCGTGTTACCGATCACGTAGATGAAGCGACGACTTCACTGGTCGCGCACGCCGTTGATGAACATCCGGCGGAGACGCTTTGCGCACGATGTCCGCATCCGATGCGCGGCGCCGTTCATCGAGCCAGGTCTCAACTTCGGCCAAATCCCACACCACGCAGCGTGGCGTCAGGAAGAAACGCTTCGGAAACTCGCCGCGCTGTTCCATTTCGTAGATCGTCGTGTCGGCGAGTGGCACGATCTTGCGAAGCTCCGGGCGGCGGATCACACGCTTGAACAGATCGGCGGGCGGCTGAAACCGCCTGTGGCTGCTCTCGACGGGCTCGACGGTGGATGGCTGTGCAGTGTCGGAGGCCAAGGTCCGGTCTTCTTGAGAAATCGTGTGTTCGGGTTTCATGTCGATCGCCCTCGATCGCAGTGGAATGACTGCGACCAAGGTGACGCGCACTGCTTGCGTATTGAAGACCCCAGAGGTGGGCGTGCGGAAATCGGCGGCCATCGCGAAAGAAACGGAAGGTGAGCGCGGGCGACTCCACGACCCTTGCTACCGGAGGTCCGGATTTGTCGTTTCTTCGAGTGTGCGCTGCCTGTGGCTTTCGATATTTCCCTCTCGACGAGCTCCGGTAACGCTGACCGCCGCCGCAGCGCGGTCAAGCCCGGCCCGCACCGGACCGTGTAGGGCCTGACCACGCCGCTCGATTGCGCCGGCCGAACGCCTCCTCGCCCTCGATCGGAGGGTGACATCGAAGGGAGGCCGACATGGCCGCAGCGCTCATCACCAACGAACTCTACGCCCGACTTCTCGCCAATGGTGCTCGCAGCGCCGCCGGCGAGGACATCGATCCGCGTCCCGTCGTCAAGCTCTTCACACCGGACGCCGGCGCCACCTGGCTTCTCACCGAAGCCGATCCCGAAAACCCCGACCGTCTATTCGGCCTCTGCGATCTCGGCCTTGGCGAACCCGAACTCGGCTATGTCAGCCTTGCAGAAATCCGCTCGGTGCGCGGACGGCTCCGGCTTCCGGTTGAGCGTGACCTCCACTTCAGGGCCGAGCATCCCTTGAGCTGGTACACTCAGCGCGCCCGCCAATCCGGCAGAGTCGTCACCGACTGACGATCGCGATAGCGCCCCGTCTTCGGGCGGGGCGCTTCGTCGTACTCATGAGGAAAGACGGCGATCAGGATGCACGGCTTTCAGGTTCTACGGCTTTGTACATCCTGATCCGGTCATCATTCCCGGCGCCCGCTTTCGCTCGTGCCGGGCAGTCGCTTGGGGGCGCTGCCCCCTGGCGCGGTGCAAGGGATCGCTGACGCTCGGCCGGGACGGTTTCCCCGGCCTTCCGCGCGGATGCCTGTTTCAGACTCGCCCATAGGTTCAATCCGCTTGTGCAGGCCGGGTGATCCCCCTCCGCCCCAGCCGCCCTTGCACCTTGCACCCCCCAGTCTCGGCGACGGCCAGGGTTGCAGCGCAGCGCTGCGCTCCAACCCAAGCCAAAGGATCAAGACCATGACCGACACTATCGAAACGACCACCACGGTTCTCGAAGCTTCCGCGATTGAGAACGGCGCGGTGCTGTTCGTGCCGCTGAACAAGCTGAAGAAATCGCCCCGCAACGCCCGCAAGACCCCGCACAGCGAGGCCCATATCGAGGCGCTGGCGGCGAGCATTTCTGCCAAGGGGATGCTGCAAAATCTGGTGGTAGAGCCGGAAACGAACGCGGAAGGCGAGCCGACCGGCTTCTATTTCGTCACCATCGGCGAAGGCCGCAGGCTGGCGCAGTTGCTGCGCGTAAAGCGCAAGCAGATCAAGAAGACAGAAGCCATCCGCTGCGTTCTGGATACCGAGAACGATGCGACGGAAATCAGTCTCGACGAAAACGTCACGCGCGAGGCGATGCACCCCGCCGATCAGTTCGAGCGCTTTCGCGAGCTGGCTGAAAATCGCGGATGGGGTGCGGAAGACATCGCCGCCCGGTTCGGCGTCAGCGCCCATGTCGTGAGACAACGGCTTCGCCTCGGCGCCGTCAGCCCGAAGCTGATGCAGGTTTATCGGGAGGGCGGCTTGTCGCTGGACCAGTTGATGGCCTTCGCCCTCACCGAGGACCATGCTCGGCAGGTGCAGGTCTACGAGAACCTGTCGTGGAACCGCGACCCATCCACCATTCGACGCGACCTCACCAAGATGAATGTCGCGGCGACCGACCGGCAGGCGATCTTCGTCGGCGCGGACGCTTACGCCGAGGCGGGTGGCACCATCATCCGCGACCTCTTCACCGAGGACCGGGGCGGTTATTTCGAGGACGCCGCGCTACTGGATCGGCTCGTCATCGACAAGTTGGAAGGCATCGCCGCCGAGGTACAGGCAGTCGAGGGATGGAAGTGGGCTTCCGTTCACATCGACTTCCCCCACGCGCATGGGATGCGCCGCAGCTATCCGCATCCGGTGGACCTGTCGGCGGACGATGACGCCGCTTTTGGCGCGGCGCAGGAGGACTACGACCGCCTGTCGTCGGAGTACGAAGGTTACGAGGAACTGCCTGACGAGGTAGATCGGCGGTTCGGTGAGCTTGAAGCGGAGATCGAACGGATCGACGCCAGGCGCCACGCCTATGACGCCCACGAGATCGCGCGCGGTGGCGTGTTCGTCATCCTGAACCATGACGGCACGGCCCGTATCGAACGCGGCTTCATCCGCGCCGAAGACGAGGCCCCGAAATCGGCGGATGTGGAGGGGGCGACCATCACGGAAGATGGCGAAATCGTCGGCGAGGGAAGCGACGAGGATGCAGAACCACAGCCGGACGACGAGGAGGTCGAGGATGCGGGGAAGCCGCTATCGGACCTTCTCATCCGCGACCTGACCGCCCATCGCACCCTTGGTCTGCGTCTCGCCCTTGGCGAGCAGCCGGCTATGGCGCTTGTCGCCGTGGTCCATGCGCTGGCAGCCCAGACCTTCTATCGCGGTGGGGAAGCCTCCTGCCTCGAAATCCGCTTGACCAGCGCCTATCTCGCTTCCCACGCGGATGGGATCGAGGATACGCCCGCCGCCAAGGCGCTGGCGGATCGTCATGCCGGATGGGCGTCGGACATGCCGCGCGACGTAGCCGACCTGTGGACCTTCGTCGCCGGTCTCGACCATGCGAGCGTTATGGCCTTGCTCGCCCATTGCGCCGCGCTGACCGTCAACGCGGTCAGGATACCTTGGGAGCAGAAGCCTAATGCCCGCGCGACGGCGGAAAAGCTGGCGAGTGCGGTCACGCTCGACATGAAGGCACACTGGACCCCGACCGTGCAGAGCTACCTCGGCCGCGTGACCAAGGCGCATATTCTCAACGCCGTGCGGGAAGGTGTCGGTGATGAGGCGGCCGAGCGGATCGCGGGTTTAAAGAAGGCAGAGATGGCGCAGGCTGCCGAACAGCTTCTCGCCGGAACCGGCTGGCTGCCGTCCGTGTTGCGCACCGCAAGGCCTCTGTCGCGAGACGCGGAGTCGGAGGCGGGAGCCATCGCGCAAGCTGCCGAGTGAGGACGAGCCGGGACCGCGCGAGTGGTCCCGGTTTTTCTCGCTGTTGCTTGGAAAAATTGCGGTCGCGCGAGGGCGAGCCTCGCGCCACCGCCCGATGACCGTGACCGTCATCGGGTCAGGAGGAAATTGCAATGATCGCGCTCTTTGGCGTGGCCGTCGCCTTGGTCGCCGGTCTTTGTATCCTGGCCTATGCACTCGCCGTCTATGCGCTGCCCTTCATGCTCGGCGTGGAGGCGGCGCGTTGGACTTACGCCTCGGGCTCCGGCCTGATCGGCGCGGGACTGGTAGGGCTGGTGGCACGTGTCGCCACCTATGGTCTGTTGCTGATCCTGTTTATGGCGGTCCGTCTGCCGATCCTCCGTCTTGCGGTGGCGCTCGTCTTCGCCGCTCCGGCTGCCATCGCCGGCTATGCGCTGGTGGATGGCATCGCGCGCGAAGCCGTGCCGTCCCATGTCTGGCGCGTGATCTTCTGCTTGGTCGGAGGTGGTTTCGTCAGCGTTTCGGCGCTGATGCGATTGGCAGCAACAGGCTCGACAATTCATCGCGGAGGCTGAAAATCCCGGTAAGTCACGCTACCATTGCTTAAGCTGATCAACACATGAAAGAATATTCCGTGCTAAAGAGCGTGTCAGACCTCACCCGGCCAGACCCCTATTTTTCAGGGGAAGCCGGTTTTATCGGCTCCGCACTGCAAGACTTGCACAGGGATATGTGCGCGTTCGAGCTTCCCGCTTCACTTCCTGATTCTGTCCGGCGATCCCATGATGCGGTGCGACACGCCTATATCTACGCGTACTTCTCGTATGATCTTTTGACCATGGCGGCGAGCCAGACATTCCCTTGCCTCGAACTGGCTTTGCGCGAGCGGATCGGGCACCAGTTCGCCGGAAGAGTGGACAAGAGAGGAAAGCCTCGCCCTGTCATGCTCGACGAGCTGTTGAAATCCGCCAAGAAGCAGAACCTGATTTCCTCTGAGATCGAACATCTGAGTCAATTGCGCAATATGTTTGCCCACGGAAGCGATACAGTGTTGAACCCGCCCATGTTTCTGACCACGTTCGAGATTGTCACCGACATCATTCGGGAACTCTACATAAGCCAACAGGTGTGATCGGCGTTGCCCCTCCTGGGCCGCGCTCTCGGCTGCGCCGGAACCACGTCTGAGGCGCGTTTCCGCCATTCGGCTTCGATCGCTAACGCAAAGTAGCGGCGGGACGCAGGAAGCCCCGCATTCGACCGATGCGCGATGGCGGATTGCGTCAGTCGGTATGGCGGCGAAACCCAATTGTGGAAGTCTCGCAGCTTTGCCACCCCCAGAACAGCGATCGTGCCGGGGCGGGTCACTCAGCTTCGTCGTTCGATAACGAAGCCCGGCGGGAGCGGTACGTCCAGCCGCGCTGTCTGGAAATGCCGATGATCCACGAGCCGTGGCCGTAACTTTCACCATCTCGGTCGGGACAGCCAGCCGCCTCGGGGACAGCGCCAGCCATAACAGTGATCCCGTTGGCCGGTCTCATCCCGTGATAGGCAACTGCTCGCATCATCGTATCTCCATGGTTTCGCCGAGTCGCACCCACGGCGTCCTCGAATGGATGGGGTCTGACCGGAGAACGGCTTCGCCTCGATCATCCTCCCGCAACGGCCGTCGCCAGCTTTTTTCCGCCGCGCGCGAGCGCGCTTTGCATCGCGAGGCAAAAAAGCCATCGCCGTCCGCCTTCCACTTCGTTCCAGCCTTTCAGGTGCGGGCTGATCGTCCCCGGTCGCACGACCACCATCGAGGTCGCGATAGGCGCGGCCCGAGGAACGGAGACACGACAATGGCAACCATCGGCACCTTCACCAAGACCGCGAACGGCGACATCACCGGCACGGTCAAGACCCTGACCCTCAACGTCAAGGCCAAGTTCGTTCCCACCGAGGGCGACAGCGAGCGCGGCCCGGACTATCGGATCTTCGCCGGCACCACCGAGTTCGGTGCGGCGTGGAAGAAGACCGCCCGCGAGACTGGTCGCGACTATCTCTCGGTCAAGCTGGACGATCCGAGCTTCCCAGCTCCAATCTACGCCAGCCTAGTCGAGGACGAGGGCGGCGAAGCTCACAACCTGATCTGGTCTCGCCGCATTGGCGACTGAGGCCGAACATCTCCGAAGCCCCGCTCCCAAAGCGGGGCTTCGTCACGCTTATTACGGCAACCATTCAGGAAATGCGGAAATCAGGATGCGCGGTTTTCAGGTTCGGTTGCTGCGCGCATCCCGATCCAATCCTTTAGCCCGGCACCCGCCTTGCTCATGCCGGGTAAGCTTGGCTAAGGGCTCCGCCCCCGCGCGGTGCAAGGGATCGCTGACGCTCGTCCGGGCCGGTATCCCCGGCCTTCCTCCATTTCATTGCGTGCAGGCCGGGCGATCCCCCTCCGGCCCCAACGCCCTTGCACCTTGCTACCCCGGTCTCGGCGACGGCCAGGGTTGCAGCGCAGCGCTGCGCTCCAACCCAGCCCCACGGAGACAGACCATGTATCATCATCTCGCCACCCGGTTCGGCCGCAACTCTCACCAGATCAGCGGGCGTGAGGCACTCGACAACGATGCCCTTCACCATCATGTCCCCTCAGTGTTCGCCCGCGAGGCGCACGACAGCCGGTCGGATCGCTACGTTTACGTCCCCACCATCGAGATCGTGGAGGGGCTGCGCCGGGAAGGATGGTTTCCGTTTTTCGCCGTGCAGGCGGTTCCGCGCGACGGCAGCCGCCACGGCCATGCCAAGCACATGCTGCGCCTGCGCCGGGATGACGGCATCGGCAAGCCGGAAGCGGCGGAAGTCATCATCGTCAACAGCCATGACGGGACCAGCGCCTATCAGATGTTCGCCGGAATGCTGCGCTTCGTCTGCACCAACAGCATGATTGCTGGCGAGCGGTTCGAGGAAGTCCGTGTGCCCCACAAGGGCGGCATTCAGGACCAGATCATCGAGGGCGTCTACACCGTCGCGGAGGACTTTCCGCGCCTGATCGATGCGACGGAAACCATGAAGGACACGTTCCTTTCGCGGGATGAACAGCAGGTATTGGCGGAGGCGAGCCTCGTCGCGCGCTATGGCGAGGAGGAAAGTCCGGTCCGCCCGGATCAGATCATCGCTCCGCGCCGCCGCGAAGATGCCGGGCAAAGCCTGTGGCAGACGTTCAACGTCATTCAGGAAAACCTCATTCGGGGTGGGCTGAACGGACGGCGGCAGACTTCGGATGGCCGCATCCGTCGTAGCACCACGCGGCCCATCAACGGTATCGACCAGAATGTCGGTCTGAACCGCGCCCTCTGGACGCTGGCCGAGGGAATGCAGCGGCTGAAGAGCGCCTGACATCCGCAGAGCCGCGGAGCCGGAAATCCGGCTTCACGGCTTCCTGCAGAAGCGTGGATCAGATTTCGCGCCGATTCGTCTTTACGGATCGGCAGGTTTCCGCTGAGCCGGAAATACGCCGCTCGCCGGGCATGGCCCGGCTCGCGAGGAATTTCAAAAATGATCCGAATTGTCTTCAAATATTGATCGGCCAACGCGATCAACATATCGGGCAACAGTGGCTTCAACGTGAGCGGTGCATCACGAACAATTCCTCTTTCCAGCAACGCGTAAATGCTGGACGAGAGGTGACGCCATGCCGAGTACAGATTGGCGCTCGCCGGCCGCTTATGCACATGCCAAGAGCATTTCTGCCGCCGGCTTTGCCTGGGAGTACCTTCGTCGCGATGAAGATTATCGCCGCGACTTCCATCGCGTAACGCAACTGCCGCGCCTCGGCGGCTCTGCGCAGACGGCGTTCTCGGAACGCTGGGGGTTGCGATTTCCCGACGGACCCGGCTCTCTCCGCCAACCGGGCCGCGCTGTTCTGGATGCCGTCGCTGCTGCCTGACGCCTTTGAGCTTCACCCCCTTCCTCCAGGGAGTGTTGACGGTCCCTCCAGCATGACGATCAGCCTGCCGACGTTGTCGGGTCTGGAAGCTCGCGCCGTCGAGGATGGGGCGTGGCATGGTCTCTGGCGATCGGCGGGGGTGAACCATCAGTTCTGGCTCGCAAATCCGCCGCCCAGCGCCAAGACGGCCTATGTCGTCATTTTGCCGCTCGACGCATTGCTGGAGCACCGCGCCGAAGCGGTGTTGCGTTTCTGGCGAACACTGACAGGGCGGGCGATCGGCGACCACCATCACGCGCTACCCGCGCAAACCCGAGACCGGCACATCCTGATCCTGCGCGCCCTCGATGGGCGCACCGATGGCGCCAGCTATCGGAAGATTGCGGAAGCCCTGCTGGGCTTTCACGGCAACAAGACCGATTGGGAGAGCGATCCCCGCAAGAACCAGGCGCGTCGTCTCGTGGCCGATGGCACTCACTACATGCGCGGCGGATATCGCGATCTGCTGCATTATCCCACGCGTCTGCTGCCCCGCTGAACGTTGCCACGCGATCATCACCATTCGGGTCTCCAGGGGTGCCGAAATCGCCATCCCCTGATTCCGGCACGCTGCAAGCCGCCGTTCCTCCGCCACGGTTCGCCATGACCCGCTGCCGTCACCGGCAGCCATCCGAACCGACCCGGAGGCCCGATCATGCTCGACCCGAAGACGGGGTTGCCGCCGCGTTTTCTACGCACGCCCGACGCGGCGCGTTTCCTTGGCATATCGCTCAGGACGCTGGAGAAGCACCGCACCTACGGCACCGGCCCGACCTATCGCAAGATCGGCGGCCGCGTCATCTATGCGCTCGAAGACCTGCAGGCCTGGACGGCCATCGGCGCGCGCAAGTCCACCACGGATCAGACTGCCGGCCGAGTCTTTCCGGCGCGACCTCTGACGCCTGCCGAGCGGGGAGCACGCTGAATGAGCGGCGCTTCTCGACCAGACAGCAAGCACCGGAGCGAGCGCCAACGGCTCGATCCCTTCGTGGTGGCCACCGGTGATGCCAGTCCGCGCGATCAGCGCGATCTCATGGAACGGCCGTTCTTCTCGCTGTCGAAGACGCCGCGCATCAAGCCGATCCTCTACAAGGCCGCCGATGTCGAGGTGCAGGTGCTCGGGATGCCAGAGCACGGCATGGCGACGATCTGGGATGCCGATGTGCTGATCTGGGCCGCCTCGCAGATTGTCGCGGCCGAGAACCACGGCCTGCGCACGTCGCGCTTCTTTCGCTTCACGCCCTACCAGCTCCTGCGCGGTGTCGGCCGCCCGACTGGAAATCAGCAGTATCTTTTGTTGAAGGCGTCGCTGGCGCGGCTGCAATCGACCGTCATCGCCACGACGATCCGGAACGGCGTGCAATGGCGCCGCCGACAATTCTCCTGGATCAACGAATGGGAAGAGATGACGACGCGCGAGGGTCGCGTCGAGGGCATGGAGTTCGTCCTGCCCGAGTGGTTCTACAACGGGGTCGTCGATCGCTCCTTGGTGCTGACCATCGACCCGGACTATTTCCGGCTGACCGGCGGCATCGAGCGCTGGCTCTATCGCGTCGCGCGCAAGCACGCCGGCCATCAGCAACACGGCTGGCTGTTCGAGATCGGCCACCTCCACGCCAAATCCGGCAGCCTCGCGCGCATTTCCGATTTTGCGCTCGATCTACGCCGCATTGCCCTTCGCCAGTCCTTGCCGGGATATCGCCTGTCGATCGAACGCGAGGGGCGGCGTGAACTGCTCCGCATACGGCCCGTCCAACAATTCACAGTGCCAGTGGATGAGCCTGTGAATAGCATCGGCAGATCAGGCGCAAAGGGTATCGGCACATCGGGCGCAGGCCTATCGGCAGATCGGGCGCACGGACCGCAGTTAACACTCTGGCCTGAAACACGAAATCCGGCCGCTAACTTAGAGTCTAACAGAGAATCTAACTCTTCCTTGTTGGCGCGTGCGAAACGCGGCCGTGGTGCCGGTGCCGCCGGAAGGCGGGCGCCATGATCGTCGCGCTCCTCAATCAGAAGGGTGGCGTCGGCAAGACGACGCTGGCGCTGCATCTCGCCGGAGAATGGGCTGGGAGAGGCAAGCGCGTCACGCTGATCGACGCCGACCCGCAGGGATCGGCGCTGGATTGGTCGCAGCAGCGTGTGCGCGAGAATGGTGTCCGGCTGTTCGGCGTCGTGGGCCTGGCGCGCGACACCTTGCACCGGGAAGCGCCGGAACTGGCGCGCGATGCCGATCACATTGTCATCGATGGACCGCCGCGCATCGCCGGGCTTATGCGTTCGGCACTGCTGGCCGCTGACCTGGTGCTGATCCCCGTGCAGCCATCGCCGTTCGATGGCTGGGCCTCGGCCGAGATGCTGGTGCTCCTCGCCGAAGCGCGCATCTACCGGCCCGCCTTGGCGGCGCGCTTCGTGCTCAACCGCTGCGGCGCGCGCACCATCATCGCGCGCGAGACCGCCGAGACGCTTGCAGATCATGACCCGCCGGTGCTGGCGACGACCATCGGCCAGCGCGTCGTTTTCGCCGATGCCGCACAGTCCGGTCGGCTCGCCTCCGAAATCGATCCCGACAGTCAGGCCGCGAGAGAGATCGCGGCGCTCGCTGCAGAGATCGGACGGCTGGTGACGGGAAGGACATTGCCATGAGCGCGCACCCGATCCGTCGCCGCTTTGCCGCCCGGCCCGCCGACCCGGAAAGCTGGATCAAGGCAGCCGACGCGCCGCGTACCGACGAGGTGGCCCGCTTCACCGCGCGGCTGACCATCGACATCACGCCCGAACTGCGCGGCCGCATCAAGATCGTCGCCTTTCAGCGCGGCATCACCGTCGCCGACATGCTGCGCGATCTGCTCGCGCGCGAATTCCCACCGACCGCCGATGGAGATCGCCCATGACCGGCGCCACCGCTTCCCGTTCATATGTCGGTATCGCACCGCGCAACCGGTCCGCCGACGCTTTCACGCAAGTCGAACTGACGCACATCGAGAAGCGGCTCGAGAACTGGATCAGGTTCGGTCGAAAGGTACGCGAACAGGTGCTCGACCGCAGTCGGCGTGTCTTTTTCTATCGACCCCGCAGCGTTTTCGCCTTCGTGCGGTGGGCTTCGAACGATTTCGGCACGATCACGTCACGGATCGACATCGTGCGTGCGGTGGTGCCGGGCGAACCGTTCCAGACGCTGCCCTTCGTGCGTCCCGGCGGCGAGATCCTGCTCAGGATCGAGGGCTGGCCGAAGGTCGAGCGCATCCTTCAGCACATCGATGCTGTCGAGGCGATCGGCATCGACGCCACCGACGTGTCGCCCGATCACTGGCGGCACGTCCACAATCGGTTGACCGTCGGCCACCAGCCGCGCGCCTATACCGTCGATCAGCACCAGGCGTTTCTGTTGCGCCGGAGGGCCGAACCATGACCCGGTTTGGCTACGTCATGGTGACGTACTTCTCCGTGATGGGCGTCGCCGTCGCATCGTTCATTCCCACACCGTTGCGCCTCGTCTGGAACGCATCCGCGAGCGTTCCGATTGGTCTCTACGGTCTTGCTCCGGCGCCGGACCTGGAGGTCGGCGATCTCGTTGCTGTGCTTCCTGACAAACCGCTCGCCGACTTCATGGTGGAGCGCGGCTACATCGGCCGCGGCGTGCCGCTGTTGAAGCGCATCATGGCCCTGCCAGGACACGAAGTCTGTCGCATCGGGCGCACCATCACGGTCGATCATGTGCCGCTCGGTGACGCGCTCGATCGCGACCGCGCGGGCCGCGATCTGCCGGTCTGGCAAGGGTGCCGGACGGTCGCGCAAGACGAGTTCTTCCTGATGAACCCGAACGTGCCCGACAGTCTGGACGGCCGCTACTTCGGCCCGATCCCAGCGCGCGCCGTCATCGGCACGGCGACGCCGATCTACACCGACGAGGAGGGCGACGGCCATTTCGTCTGGCATGCCCCGACACGGTGAGTGCCGCACCACCGTTCATCCCACTACCAGTTCATGGAGGTTCTACATGCCACAGATTGGCGAGTTCACGCGCGAGACCACCGGCTTTGTCGGGCGCGTCCATACCTTCACGCTCTTCCGCGAGATCACCATCATTCCAGCAGAGCCGTCCGATACCGACAACGCGCCGGACTACCGCGTCCACAACGGCAACGAGGAAGGGCCGGAGATCGGTGCGGGCTGGAAACGCACCGGCGAACGGGCCGGGGACTACATCGCGCTCGTCATCGACGATCCCGCCTTGCCGCAGCCGATCCGCGCGAACCTGTTTCGTGACGACGACGGTGGCGCGTCCTGGTCGCTGCATTGGAACCGTGCCCCAAAGCGCGGCGAGCGGGAGTGACAACATGCGACCCGCCAGCGCGATCCTATTGCGATCGGTCATCCCTTTGTTCGCGGTAAAGCCGTCTCATCCCTTCGTCCCGCTCGACGACCGGTCGGCCGGCGCGCGCAGCGGAGGTCAAGGGCGATCGAAGATCGGCGCAGTGCGCGTACCCTTGACGGCAGCGAGCACGCTGGCAGGCTGGTGTCGCAGTGGAAAAGGCGCGCCTGTTCGAATGGCGGCCATTCTTCTCTCGGGCATGCTTTACGGCGTTGCGATCCCGGCGATGGCGCTGGCGCAGCCTCTGCCTGTCGTCCAACCGTCTGCGCGCGATCCCTATGGCGATCACATCGCCGAGGCGGCGCAGCGCTTCGAGCTTCCCGCCGCCTGGATTCGCGCGGTGAGGCGCGTCGAGAGCGATGGTGATCCGCGCGCGCTCTCGCCCAAAGGGGCGATCGGGCTGATGCAGATCATGCCGGAGACGTGGGCCGAGCTACGCGTGCGCTACCGATTAGGTGACGATCCATATGACCCGCACGACAACATCGTGGCGGGTGCGGCCTACATCCGAGAACTGTTCGACCGCTACGGTTCGCCGCAATGGATCGCGGCTTACAACGCCGGACCCGGGCGCTACGAGGAGGCGCTGAAGGGCCGACCGCTCCCGCCAGAAACCCGCGCTTATGTCGCCGCCCTCGCGCCGATCATCAGCGGCAGCGAGACCACCAGCGCGGTCATGATCGCGTCCGCCGATCCGCTCTCCTGGACTCGTGCCCCGCTTTTCGTCATGCAGCCTTTGAGCAAGACGACGGTCACTCCCGTGCAGTCCGACGAGCACAAGGACGACATTCCGCAGGCGATCACCGTGCGCGACCTGTCCGCCATCCTGCCGCAGTCCGGCGGTCTGTTCGTTGTGCGAGCGGATGCGGGACGACAGCCATGAGCCTCGTGATCGCGTCCGCCCGGCGAGAGACTTCAGTGTACTGCGGATGGGGCTGGCAACGGTCTCATCCATCAGCAGGAGGGGCACGAAGGGGCAAAGGGCGGAGGGCAAGATTAAAGCGGACGGCACCCTATGGGTCCGATCCGCAGGGCAAGCCCTTGTCTGCACACTGTTTGGGGTGGCACCCTCGCCGGGCCGGCATGGTGCCGCGAGGCGCGGCAAAGCCAGCATTTCCTGCGTTTCTCGTGGCACTCCTGTCCGCAATCGGCAGTTTCAGGCGGATCGGCCATGAGCGGCGATGACGAAAACCGCTTCCGGCCGAAGCCTGGCCGCGTCCGATCTGACGGCGCGAAAGCTGGACAGGCCAAGAGCTTCCTCAGCAAGGTGCGGAAGGTCACGCGCCAGCAGCAGGCGGCGTCCGGCCGAAGCCGGTCGGCAAAGGACAGCGGCCTTGGGCGGGCGGCGAAAAACAGGAGCGTTGTCGCTTCTGGCCGGGGCGTGCAGCGCGGACGCGGCGCGGCCTTCGTGCGCGCCCGCAACCTATCGAACGGCTGGAGCCATCGCCAGCCCGGCAGCCGCCGCGTCATCGTCAAATCCCGGTCCGTCCGGGGCGCGGGCCGGAACGGCAAGGCCGCCGCCCATCTGCGCTACATCCAGCGCGACGGCACGTCCCGCGATGGCGAGCACGGCCAACTCTATTCCGCCACCGAGGATCACGCCAACGGCGGCGCCTTCCTCGATCGCGGCAAGGATGATCGCCATCAGTTCCGTTTCATCGTCTCGCCCGAGGACGCCGCCGATCTCGCTGACCTCACCGGCCATATCCGCGAGTTGATGGCGCAAATGGAAGCCGACCTCGGCACCAAGCTCGATTGGGTCGCGGTCAATCACCACAACACCGGCCACCCGCATGTGCATATCATCGTCAACGGCCGCGACGATCTCCGCGAGGATCTCGTCATCAACGGCGACTATCTCGCCAATGGCATCCGCGAGCGCGCGAGCGAACTGGCAACGCTGGAACTCGGCCCCGTCACCGAGATCGAGCAGCGTCGCAAGCTCATGGCGGAGATCGACCAGCACCGCTTGACCCGCATCGACCGGGCGATGATCGCCGAGGCGGAGGAGCGCTTTATCGACCTGCGCCATGAGCCGGACGACATGCGCGGCCAGTCCGATCGGACGATGCGACTGCGCCGTCTCGGCAAGCTTGAGGACATGGGGCTGGCCACCGAGCACGCGCCGGGCGTTTGGGAACTGAGCGAGCGGTTGGAGTCGACCCTGCGCGGGATGGGCGAGCGCGGCGACATCATCCGCACCATGCAGAAGGTGCTCCGGGCCGACGGCGCCGAGCGCGACCCGATGAGTTTTCAGATTCACGATGACGCGCCCGCGACGCTGATCGTCGGCCGCGTCATCGACAAGCATCTCACCGACGAGTTGGGCGAGAACCTGACGCTGCTGATCGATGGCATCGACGGACGCACGCACCATGTCTCCGGCGTCGACCCGGCGCGGGTCGAGGACGCCCACATCGGCAGCGTCATCGAGATCGGGCCGGCGGAGAGCACCGGCCGCCCATCCGATCGCGCCATCGCCGGCATGGTCGAAGACGGCCTCTATCGGCCGAGCCGCCATCTTGAGCAGGCGCGGTTCGAAGGGCGTGTGCCGAACGGCGATTATGACGGCTTCGTCGATGCCCATGTCCGTCGGCTGGAGGCGTTGCGCCGCGCCGGGATCACCGAGCGGATCGACGCCGATCATTGGCGCATCCCGGACGACTTCGAGGCACGCGCCGCCGTCTATGATGCCGGGCGTAGTACCCGCGCCAATATCCGCGTCCTTTCCGCTTTCGACCTCGAACGCCAAATTGGATCAGACGGTGCGACCTGGCTCGACCGGCGGCTGGTGGGCGCGGGGGAGTCGGATCTGTCAGCGTCAGGGTTCGGCGAACAGGTGCGCGAGGCGATGGATCGCCGCCGTGAACATCATATCGAGCATGGCGATGCCGCTCCTCAGCCGGATGGCAGGATCGCGTATCGGCGCAACCTGATCGCCAAGCTTCAGGAGCGCGAAGTCGCCCGCGCGGGCGAGGAGCTGGCGGCCAAGAAATCGCTGCCGTTTCGTGCCGCTGCCGACGGTGAAACCGTCACCGGCACCTTCACCGGGACCACGCAGCTATCTAGCGGTAAGTTCGCGATCGTCGAGAAGTCCCACGAGTTCACCCTTGTCCCGTGGCGGCCGGCCATCGACCGCCAGCTTGGTCGCGAGGTGTCGGGCATCGTCCGTGGCGGATCGGTGTCGTGGCAATTGGGGCGGCAGCGAGATTTAGGCGTTTGATGGTTCCGCTGGCCGTCTTCATCTCTCTGCAGTCGATGATTGAGCTTCATTGAGAAGCCAATCTGCAAATGCGTGAAGCGGTCTTTCGCTCAGCCGCATCGCCTCCGGCATGACGAGGCAAAAGGTCTTTGAGATCGACGTTCCCTCCGGCCAAGGCGCGACCAGCCGACCGTCTGCAATTTCCGCGTCGACATAGAGACGCGGCACCAGCGCGACCCCGAGGCCAGCGAGTGCGGCCTCGATCAGCATGGCGTGGAGGTCATGGCGCGCGCCGATCGCCGGGTTGGTCAGTGTGATTCCAGTCTCTTCGGCATAGAGCTGCCAGGCGTCCGGGTTCTGACGGCGATGGAGGCGCGGCAGTCTGTCGAGAGCTGTCGCCGGGTCCTGCCGCGCGATGAGCGCCGGATGGCAGACAGGAACCAGTACCTCGTGCAGCAGGCGGTGTGTCCGCATCCCCGTCCAGGCTGGGTGCTCGAAATGGATGGCGGCGTCGAACCCGCTACCGGAGAGAATGAACGGTTCCATCCGCTCGGCGAGATGCACGGTGATATTCGGATGCCGTTCCTGAAACCGCTTCAGACGCGGAATGAGCCAGCGGGTCGCAAACGTCGGCAGGGTCGCGATGTCGAGGCTCGCGCCGTCCTCCGGCTGGCCCATCAGATAGTGACTGTCGCGTTCCAGCCGGTCGAGCGTCTCGCGAACCTGCGCCGCATAACGTTCGCCGTTCGGCCGGAGCCGCACGCGATTCCCGACCCGCTCGAACAGTAGGATGCCGAGAAAGGCCTCCAGCCGGCTGATCTGGCGGCTGATCGCGCCTTCAGTCAGGGCCAACTCGTCGGCCGCCCGCGCGAAGCTGCCGTGACGGGCCGCCGCCTCGAACGCCATGAGCGCGGAATGACTGGGAATTTTGCGGCGCATAGGCGTCTCCACGGAATGATCGAAATGTGACCCTCCGAACCATGACTTATAGTCACTGAAGGATGATCCGATATCGCTATATAGCCGAGGATCGCACGCCTAACATGATCAAATATCAATTATAGGCAAGCCGGTCGCCTCCCACGCCCGGCCAAGGATGGTCCGATGATTTACACGGTGGAATGCAGCTTCGCCGATCCCGACAGCGAGGCGGAGTGGAACGACTTCTACAGCCTGGACAAGCTGCCGGCGCTCATCTCGGTGAGCGGCTTTCACACATCGCAGCGGCTCAAGGCACTGAGCGGCGGCTGCCCCGTCTATCTCGCGCTGCACACGATCGACGGCCACGACGTGCTGACAGGCGAGGAATACCGCCAGAAGGGCGGCGGCAATTTCGCGCGCTGGCAACAGCACATCACCGATTGGCACCGCAATCTCTATGACGGCCTGGACCGGGCGTTGGCTGTGGGGGCTGACGAAGTGCTGGTGGTGAGCGCCACCGGCCCGCAATCATTGATCGGGTTGGGCTTGACGCCATCCGCCATGCAGGCGGTCGAGCTGGAGAAGTTTCCGGCTCAACGCTGGCTCGCCAAGATGGACCGCACCCGGCTGCCGGCAATCGATCGGCTGCCGGACGACGTTCATGTCTATGAAGCGATGACAGCGCAGTTGACCAAGGGCGATGACAGTGCCGCCGGGCAGGGGCGCTAGATCGCGATGCCCAATGTCACGATCTTCTTGCCCGCGGACGCCATGCCGTCGGACACGCTGCTCTCGGATTTGACCGACCGCTGCACCGAGCTTTGCACCGGCACTCTCCGAGCAGAGCTCGACAACGTGCATGTCGTCTACGTTCCGGTTCGGCACGGTCGCGGCCATCCGGTCTTCGTGGACATCCGCTACCGGCTCACCGCGTCCCGCACGCCGCCAGTCATGGAGCACTTCATGGAAGAACTCGACAGCGCCATCCGGCGCGCGACCGGCTTCACCGCCCGTATCCGTTGCTTCGGCTATGCGGCCGCAAGCCTGCACGCCCGCAACTGATCCACGCTTTGGAGATACGCGATGTCGCTTTCGATTTTTCCCACCCGGCAGATTGGCGATGTCGCTATCACCGCAATCAGCGATGGGTATCTGACCGCCAACCTCGATCTTCTCTCGAACATCGACCCAGCCGATGCGCTTCGAATGCAACGCGACGCGGGAGCACAAGAACCGGCTGCCATCCACATCAACTGCTATCTGATCCGCAGCCATGGCCGCACCGTGCTGATCGATGCCGGTGCCGGCGGAATCAAATACTGGGGCGGCAAGCTGGTGACAAATCTGCTACGCGCGGGCGTCGATCCCTCCGCCATCGATGCGATCCTGCTGACCCATGCTCATCCCGATCATATCGGCGGGTTGATGCGGACGTCTGGACAGGCTGCGTTCCCCAATGCTGAGCTTGTCGTCCACGAAAGCGAAGTCGCGTTCTGGCGAGACGACGGCAATTTGGCCCGCGCCAGCGAGCGAGCGCGGGGAAACTTCCTCGTCGCGCGTCGAGCGTTTGACGGCTACCGCGACAGGCTGCGCACCTTCGAGAGCGGCGAGGTAATGCCCTGCATCACGGCGATACCGTTGCCGGGACATTCGGCGGGACATTCGGGCTATCGGCTCGACTCGGGCGACGAAATCCTGCTGGTCTGGGGCGACATCGTTCATTTCCCGCAGATTCAGGTTCCGCACCCGGAGGTGTCGATCGCGTTCGATCAGGACGCGATACTCGCAACCGCGACACGATTGAGGCTGCTGGACTGTGTGGCGGCCGACCGAATCCTGATCGCCGGCATGCACCTCGCCGAACCCGGCTTCGCGCGGATCACACGAACGGCTTCCGGCTATTCGGTCGCTTATGAATGAGCGTATGGAGCCTTGATCGAGGGCCGTGTCCGATGAAGAGTAGCAGGCCGAACGAGGTGTGTGAGACGACTTCAGGGACGCTCGGCGAAAAATCACCCGCGAGCAACTTCGCAGCGTTCCGCCCGTTTCCCTCCACCACGCCGTCGTCGTCGCGGAAATCGCGTCCGACATCGCACGACCCGATGCTGCCATGCGCGCGGCGGGCGCAACAACGGATGGAGCAGAAGCCCGATCGGCCAAGACCGGATCATCGCACCGCACCGCGCGACGATACCGGGCAAAGCCGGTTGCGGGCCTTCGATGTCTCTCTGGGAATTTCATCAGTGGCGAGATCACCGGCCACCGAGACTCCCACCTCCGTCAACGGCCAGAACCTGACCGGTGATGAAACTCGCCTCTTCCGACAACAGAAAGCAGATCGCGACTGCAACCTCGGCCGGAGTTCCCAATCGTCCCATCGGAACCGACGACAGGACTTGCTGTTCGGCCTCGCTGCCAATCGGGCGGGTCTTGCGGAAGAGCTCTGTTTCGATCGGACCGGGCGCGACGGCATTGGCGGTGATGCCAAAAGTTGCAAGCTCGAGCGCCCATGTGCGTGTACAGCCGACGAGGGCCGCTTTGGCGGCTGCATAGGCAGTTCGATCGCGTGCCCCATGGATCGCCCGGCTGCAAATGTTGACGATACGCCCGTAGTTTCTGGCTTTCATGCCCGAGACGAGTATTTGCGTGGCTTGGATAGCGGCGCGAACATTCAGGTCCATTACAGCCTGCAACGCGATCATGTCTATGCTACCGAGCGGTTGGGGGGTGGCGATGCCGGCATTGTTGACGATGCCGCCGATCTCGAACTCCTCGGATATGCGTGACAGCACCTCATCTGTCTGCCTCGTCTCGGTAAGATCGCAGCCCAAGAGCGTTCCCGGGAACGAAACGTCTTCGACATTGCGCGCGATCCCCACGACATGATGCCCGCGCTTGGCGAGCATATCCGAGACGGCCCTGCCGATACCTCTTGTCGCACCCGTAACGAGAATGGGAGGACGCGCCTGTGTCAAGGTAGGGCTCTTTCAGACCGCGAATGTGAGCCACGGCAATCACCGGCGGGCTCCGCTGGGGAATGGACATTTTCGCGACACGGGACAAAGCCCGCGTCCTGGCGAGTTGGTGCCCCAATAGGGGATTGGAACCATGGCCCTGCGGCTAGCACCGGAGGCAACAAAAGGGACTGCCGGATCACTGCTAACGGCCCTCCGAATAGCGCTTCAAGCGTTCATCAAGCGTTCCGGTGTGAAGTTCGAACATGTGGTTGTCGTCGCCGTAGAAATAAATCGATTGCCCTTCACCCGGTACACGCGATCGTCCTTCTCGAACTTCCAGGCCGAGCGAGTAAACACGTTGTAAATATTCATCATATTCTTGATTTGAAATCTTGAATGCGACATGGTTGTACGTTCGCGATGGAAGCGGGTCTCCCTCCATCGTTGCGACCCATACGGGTTCAGCACCTTCTCCGATGAGGAAAAATCTCTCTCTGGACAAAGAGAATGTTTCCGCATCGCTATCATAAATCATTCGGGCATCGAAAATTCGTTCGAGAATAACCTGCATGCGATCGAGGTCGCGGACGATGAATGTCATGTGACTGAGGCCCTGAACCAAGATTGTGCTCCCGGATGAGTGTGATGTTTTGGTGGAGATCCTTGTAGAACGCAGTGGATGCTCGATCCGAAGACTGCAGGTGCCGTGAGTTGGCCTTGTTCGGGTGGACCTCGATGGCGTGGCATCGCTCGCTCGCCCGAGGCCTGTGTTCGCGGCCCGCTCACCCATCGCCTCTCCCGTTGCAGGAGCTTGCGAAGCGTAGACCCCAAGCCTAATGGGCTATGCCCTCTCGATCAAAAAGCGCCATTAACGTCCCAGTCATCGTCGCGACGAGCTTTTCCTGCGTGCCCCGAACGGCATATGCCTGAGCATCGCAAACTGTAATGGTACGACCTGGCCTGAGTACGTGCGCCCGAAAAAGAAAATGGTCGCCTTGAGCCGGCGCAACCAGATTTATCTTGAATTCAACGGTCAACACCGCCGCGTCCTCAGGCATGAGCGAGTAGGCAGCATACCCACACGCCGAATCGAGGGCGGTTGCAATGACACCCGCATGCACAAAACCGTGCTGTTGAGCATATTCCGTCGAAAAAGGCATGCTGAGCTCGATTTCGCCAGCCGACAGACTCACGATTTGAACCCCCAAGGTTGCCATCGCATTCTGGCGCTTAAACCCAGCCAGAACGCGTGCCTCAAAATTCGGGTCTTTTGGATTGAATTGAGTCATCGGATACCTCGTCGGCCGTCGTGGAATTCGCAACGACGAGATTTATCCGGCCTTGCAGATTTGGGTCTTGGAAAAATCGGACAACACTCTCGGTTAGTTGCTTTCGCGCCAAAAAGCGGAACTGCCTCGGTGACAAGCCCGTGTGGCGTCTCACCTCCGCCGACAGATGAGCCTGATCGTAGTAGCCGACCTTGAGAGCTATAGAGGCCAGATTGTCTTGCTCAAACGCAATTTCGTGCAGAGCAGCCTCCAGGCGTTGGACCGCAAGATATTGTTTGGGCGGAAGCCCGACGCATTTCCGGAAATGCCGCTGAACGGACCTCGGAGCGATACCACACTCGTCAGCAAAAGATGCCACGCGAGCGCGTTGGGCCAAAGCCGTCCGTGACAATTGACGATCGGGCAACATGGCGACACATGCATCTGGTTGCAGCCAAAGCTTTAGATAGTCGATCCAGGCGTCAAGCGCGGAAACGATGGAAGCTGCCTCCCTCTCCGGCCCGATCATCGCAGCGAATTGCTCGGAGAGGCGAGTGAGTGAGGCTTCATTCAGAGTCACGTCATGGATCTGGCTGCGCACTCCCGCAATCCAGCCATGAAATTCGCGCTGCCTCGGTCGCCGACCGAAACGAGGGGAAAGTTGAACTGCCTTCCATTCCGTTACCGGACGAGAACCACCCGTCCTTTCACTCTGACACCTGTGAACGAGTGCGATTTCGGAGAACGATGAGGCGAATAGACTGCCATCGGCGCGGATCAGACCGCCACAGTCCTGCAAGATGAAAAGATGATCGATAAAGGAGCGATGCCGTGCGGTCGGCTGGAGCTCCGCATAGAACGCTCGACTCTTATCACCCCATTGAGCGAGACGGTTGTAAGGCTCATTTTTGACAGGCATTACGCTCAGACATCCCAAAATTCCGCAGCCCTTGGCGGCAATGAGGCGAGCACGCGATCGAATTCTCGTTCGTCGATGCAACTTCGTAAGGCGGCCGCTACATCTCGAATGCATGTTGCGGGAGAAAAGTTATGGTCCTTGCGTAAGGACTGTGCTTCTCGGGTCATGACTGAACGATCCTCGAATGGCGCCTGCACCTCATCCACGTTCCAATCAGCGACGAAAATTGCTCGCAAGATCGGTGGGAGCACGCCCGCGAACCGAATTGCGTCCTTCAATGTGAGTCGTCGCCGAAAGGCATAGAGCACCCCTTGTACAGTCGTGTAAGCCTGGTTGCGCGTGGCGAGCTCTGTCTGCTCAATGAGCTTACAAAGAAAACGGTCGAAATCCTCCGACGCGTGCTGATATTCGAACGGCCTCGGCATTCAGGCGTTCCTCCTGCTGACGACCAAATGTCGGGAGCCATTGCTCGTCGCCGATTGTCGCTTTGGATCAGGTTCGCTACCGCAAGCGGATATGGCCTCTCTAACGCTGACAACATGGCTATCGGACAGACCAGGGCGCCAACGCAGACCAATGCTCCGCGACAGGTCTACGTCTGCAAATGGCACAGCTACGATGTCACCACCCGCGAAGCTTCGCGGCGCGATGGCGACGCCCGTTCCCTGTTCAACCAGCTTTAATGCCAGATCATCTCGACTCGCCCTCGCAACCACACGAAGCTTGATGCCGGCGGACTGGAGCTTCCCGCTTCTCAGTTCGCACGAAGTTCGCAGGATGATGTTTTCGTTGACCAGATCGGTGATGCAGATCGTCTCCCGTTGGGCCAGTCGGTGATGCCGCGCGACCAGAACGTCGAAAGGTTCCTGCCAAAGAATCTGCGCGGTCTCGGATGGCCTTTCGATCGATGTCCACGCGATATCAATGCGTCCTTGCGCAAGCCACTTGCCGACCTCCGCATTCGTTCCCTCACGGGCTTTCCAAACGGGAGAAGGGGAGCGCATGAGATAGCCGAGGACGGTCGCGACATCGTCGCTGGCGAGCGTTCGGAGAACGCCGATCCGCATGGCAGCGGGCGATTGTCCGCCTTCGGCTATGCTGGCGCGCGCGACGTCGCACCGGTCCAGAATGTCCTTCGCATGTTCATAAAATAACAGAGCCTGTTGGGTTGGGACGATGCGCTGCTTACCACCGGAACGATCGAACAACGGCGAACCAAGATCGTCTTGAAGGGCCTTCAGGCCTGCCGAAAGGGCAGGTTGCGAGATGTGCAGGCGTTCGGACGCGGCGGTGACGGACCGACTCTCGACCACCGCACAGAAAAATCTGAGCTGCTGGAGCTTCATGCCGCATGCCCCCTGTCGCTTCGACATCGAGGCAATATAGAAAAATTCGATTTGGAAGGCCACAAAAAATGAATTTCTCTTATTTAGGTGACGACGCTTAGGTTCGCACCAGTTCAGGATTTCGTTCGAGGTGCGACGTGACGGCTGAATTGGGCACGCGAATAAAAACTCATGCCCGGCTGCCGGGGATCCTCTATGCCGGTGGCGTGGTCATCTTGTTTTCGGGCTTCGTCGTGGTGTCCCGTATGGGATTCTCGACCGCCCTCACCTTGCCCGATATAGCCGCGCTGCGCTTCGGAATTGGCGGGTTGATCCTGTCTCCGATCCTGATGCGCCATGGCCTGAATGGCTTGCGCCTTAGCGAGGCCGTCGCACTGGCGGTCTTGGGAGGGTTGGGGTTCGCCCTGTTTGCCTATGCCGGATTCGCGCTCGCGCCGGCGGCGCACGGCGCGGTGTTACTGCACGGCACCTTGTCCTTGACGACGGCCTTTCTGATTTTCACCTTCGACGGAAAAGCACCGAGCCAAGGACGGAGCATGAGCCTCGCGGTCATCGTTTCCGGCATCGCGGCTATGGCCTGGGACGGCTTCGCGAACGCTTCCTCCTCGTTGTTGATCGGCGATGCCTGTCTGTTGCTCGCGTCCGGATGCTGGTCCGGTTATGGTCTTTATGTCAGGCGTCTGGGGCTACCGGCCATCGGAGCGGCCGCGATGGTCGCGGTCTTTTCCGCATTAATGTTCCTGCCGATCTATGTGCTTCTGCCCGGCAAGATGCTGTTGAAGGCGCAATGGCCGGAGCTTCTCTTGCAGGGGGCGTTCCAGGGTATTTTGGTCGGTGCTATTTCGATCTTTGTTTACACACGCGCCGTAACTTTGCTGGGAGCAAGTCGGGTTTCTCTTTTCACCGCAACCGTTCCAGTCATCACTATTCTTGCTGCCTTCATCCTGCTTGGTGAAGTACCGAGCGCCTTTAGTTCGATTGGCGTGATGCTCGTTACGGCAGGAATGTTGATCGCATTAAGATATTCGGATTGACGCGCCTGTTATCCTTCGCAACGGCGCATCGCTCGCACGGTTCGTCAGATTCCTCCTTCGGGCGGTCTCACTTGTCGACCTCTTCCGACCTCTCTTTCAGTTCCGTGTCTGCAAGAACGAGCTTCAGCATATAACGATGAGCTTCAAGAAACCGTGCAGGTTCGATTGGATCGAGGTGGGCAAAGATCATCTGCCAGACGAGCGCCATGACCATAGGGCCAATGAGAGCTTCCGGCGTCTCGGTCAGCGGCGATGGTGCTATTTCACCGCGTGCGATGCCTCGCTCGATGGCTCGATGTAGTATCTCACGCCCATGGCACACCAGAAGCTGATGGTAGAGTTTTGAGATGACCGGAAATCGTCGCCCCTCGGAGATGATGATCCTTGCTAATAATTCGACATCGGATGTGAAGACGGTCGCATACAAACGCTCGATGAGTAGCGTCAGAAGATCGAAGGTCGAGCCCTCGTAGGAAACGACCACCTGCCGCAGTGTCTCGAAAGCCGGAGCGATGCCCGACCATAACGCCGCTTCAAAGAGCGCGTCCTTACTGTCGAAATAGCGATAGATCGTGCCCTTGACGATGCCGGCACGTATAGCAACGTCTTCTAGTCTGGTCGCCTCGAACCCATGTTCCGCGAATTCGGCCAGACCGGCAGCGATGATTTCCTGGGGGCGCGCCTCCTTGCGTCGCCGTCGTCCTTTCCTCGCCGGCGAAGGTGCTTGCTCACTCATTGATCCTATTTCGTCCCTTGCAGCCCGATATCTGACGGCATCCAAGCGTATGCCGAGAGGCATCATTATCAATTAATGACCTATGAGTCACTATTTCGTTGACGGGCGGCAGAGGTGTCGATAATGACTTTCCGGTTATTATTTTCCCGGTCCGCAGCGCCGCTTGCGGGACTCTGTCCGGAAAATCGTGATCAAGGCGACTCCTATGCCCGCAAGTCCGTAGTTTGATCTCGCAGAAAAGCGCCTTGTTTCTGTCAGGTCTTTTGAAACGGTGAACTTTCTATGTTTCATCCGCGCGCATGCTAGGTCCTGAGAGAATTTGAGATCCGTCGATGATTTTATTCCATTCGCTGCGATTTATTCCGCTTTTTGCTGCTATCGCCACCAATGTCGCCGCCGCTCCGCTGCACCACACACTTAAGCGGTCAGACGGTTCGAACATCGACTGGTATCTCGACCGTCAGCACCCTTCCGATCGACAGGGTATCCTGGTGATCGCACAGGGGTCGGGCTGCGGGTCGGTCGAAAACAACCGGAATGTCGAGGTGGCGAAAGGTTTGCGCCCCGATTTCGCAGTTCTTACGGTCGAGAAATATGGAGTGGAGCCAGGCGACATCCAAGAAGGTCCGGACGATTGTTCGCCAGCCTTCTGGGCCAAACACACGATCAGCCAGCGAGTGCGCGACTATCGTGCCGTCATAGATGCCGTGAAGACCGAACGGTGGTGGAATGGGCAACTCGTCCTGTTCGGTGGGTCCGAGGGTGGGGCGGTAGTTCAAATACTTGCCGCCGACGTGAATGCGAACGCAACTGTGATTTTCTCATCCGCAACCGGCATTCCGTTCCGAGACGCTTTTGTTCAGACTCTGCCGGCAGGAATGGCAGCAGAGGCGCAAGCACAAATCGAAAACGCGCTCCGCGACCCGCTTAGCGCTGCGAGATGGGGTGGGAATTCGTATCGCTGGTGGGCAGATATCGCTGATCGGCCATTATGGCAGGATGCGCTCAAAGCCTCTGGATTCCTGCTGGTCGTCCAAGGCGTCCGTGACAAGTCGAATCCCGTCTCCTCGGCAAGAGCTTTCCGCGACGCGTTCTCAGCAAGAACCAATCTCACTTATTGGGAATACGAGGACTATGACCACGCGATGATCGATAGCGCCGGGATATCGCATCTTACTCAGGTATTTTCGAGAATCTC
The DNA here is from genome assembly GCF_021401125.1 of Xanthobacter sp. NM-59. GTDB lineage: Bacteria > Pseudomonadota > Alphaproteobacteria > Rhizobiales > Xanthobacteraceae > Xanthobacter. Next base: position 906,261 of record NZ_JACBFQ010000001.1, on the reverse strand, counting down.
GAATTGGCTCAGCCTGAAGCTTAGCGCGAAGACGCCGGCAGAGCAGTAAGCATCAGCCCAACAGCGTACATACCGAGATCGGTCATATCGCCGGCATCTTGCGAATCTAAGAGTCCATCCCATAAAATTTGAAGGTGTCCATTTTTTCATGCACACCTCATGATGGTCGTGCGAGCCGTCTGACCATCAGTATGACGGCGGCGGCGTAGAGGAGGGCTCTCGCGCTTTCGGTTGTGGCCTCCAAGTCCTTTGCCAGCCTGCGACATCTTCCGAGCGAGGCGAATTCGCTCCACGCCCCAACGTAGGGGCGGTACGACGAAGCCAACTTGATCGGCGATTTTGCGCACGATTTCCACGCTGGCGTAGACTTTTGAGATAAAGGGGTAAAATCGTCTTGCAACCTCGATCACGGGACCGCCCGAGTCCCGGCCTTGAATATCGGCTGCATGCGCTTCGCTGAACAGCCGCCGCCCGCCGGTGTCGACTAGATTGGACGGCTTGCGGCCCTTGATCTTTTGGCCGCCGTCATAGCCGCACGGCCCGCTGGCTTCGGTCGTCTTGACGCTTTGGCTATCCATGATCGCCGCCGTCGGGTGCGCATCACGCCTGCATCGCTGGCGGTAACGCTCGACCAGAGCAAAGTTGATCTTCTCAAAGATCGCCTCATCCAGCATCTTCGGAGAATTCTGCCAACCTGATAGCGATGATTTCTTTGGGGGGGGCACCTCTTTGCGTCGCCGTCGTCCTGCCACCGCGGGCGGGGGGCGCTTGCTCATTGATCCTATTTCCTCCCTCTGACCGCACATTCGGGGGGCATTCCAAAACGAATCCGCACAAGCCAGACTTATCTAATAATGACTCTTGGGTCACTAATTTGTTGACGGCACCCTCGGGCTCGATTAATGACTTGAAAGTCACTAATTAACTTGCCTTGAGGTGCACCCATGCCAGTCGATGGAATCTACCAAATCACGGTCAAGACACCGCTCGGACCACAAGATGCGCAAATGACGCTCCGTGCTGAGGGAACGGATCTGTCTGGCTTTATCGAAAACGCCAAAGGTCGATCCGAATTCTCCGGCGGAACCGTTGATGGAGCGGAGTTCCGATTTTCGGCCCGCATCGGCACGCCGATCGGACGCGTGCACGCCGACATCCAAGGAAGAGTGGACGGCGATCAACTGAGCGCCACAGCGAAACTTCCGCTTGGCACAGCCGATATCCAAGGCGCTCGGATCTGATCGTTGCGAAAGGAAAATTATGTCCGCTATTGTTCCGACCTATTCTTTCGCAGAACGCGATCGCCGCTGGTCTCTCGCCAACATGCTCATGGAAGAGCGCGGCCTCGACGCCCTGCTCATTTATGGGGATCGCGAGGGAGCGTTTCCCGCTTTCTATGCCCCCGACGCATGGTTCACCAACGAGCGTCCCGGCTCGATCGTCATCGTCCCGAAGGGCGAAGAACCCATCGTCATTGTTTTCCTGGTGACGGTCATTGAGGATCACATCCAGGCAGCGACGACCGGCCACAAGAGCTGGATCAGGTCCGAGAATATCTATGCCGGGAAGATGGGGTCCAACGTCGTCGAGATCATCGAAGATAGAGGCCTTGCGAGGTGCAAGTTCGGTGTCGTCGGCCTGGAACCTTATCCGCCATATTATTTCGATGGTGTAGTTCCCTATAATACGTGGAAGGGAATTGTCGAAGATTTACCGGATGCGCGTTTCGAAGCCGTCGGCAATGACTTCTTCGCCCGCACGGCCGCCAAGAGCGCCGAAGAAATCGCCGTCCTCAAGTGGTCGGCCGGTGTCGGTGAGAAGATGTGCGCCTCGATGCGCGATGCGACCCGACCGGGTGTCGGCGAGCATGAAATCTATGCAGCCGCTCTCGGCACAGCCGCCAGCAATATCGGCTATTGCGGCCAGATTCTACTCGGCTCCGGGCCAGAGTTCGTCGGATGGGGGCAACCGGCATGGCTCTATCGACCGCAGTTGCCGCGCACCATCCGAGAAGGCGATGTCGTCCTGTCTGAGGTCTTCTCATCGTTCGGCATGCTTGAAACCCAGCATCAGCCGGCGATCGCCGTCGGCAACGTACATTCTGACTTCCACGACGCCGCCGCTTTGGCGCGTGCTTCCTATGAGGCGGGTGTCAAGGCCCTTAGGGTCGGAGCGATCTTTGCGGATGTCGTAGAGGCGATGCGGGCACCAATGCGAGAGCAGTCTTGTTGGCAGGTACATCCCCTCATTCATTCGCTGACACCGTACACGATGATTGGAGCGGGAGAACGCCTCGCTGATCTCTCCGAAATGGCGCGCTACGGCAAGGTGTTGCCGATCCCCTCAATGGGTACTGACCGGGTGCTTGAAGCGGGAATGGTCTTCGCTCTTGAGCCGAACTGCGGCATCGGTCGTCGCATGATCAATCTCGGCGGGACCGTCCTGGTCGGCGAGAACGGCGGTATCGAACTCAACAGTAATTCGACGAGACTGATGCGCGTTTAGTTTGCAACGTAGGGGCAAAGAGACGCAAACTATGCGGTGGAGAAAATCCAAGCATAATATAAACAGTCGGACGCCGAGCGGAGACCGACTTGATGGCATTCCGTTGACCGCCTTGCGGCAGGCCCTTGTCGTCTCCCACACGCTCAATTTCCACCATGCTGCCGCTGTTCTTGGCGTGACGCAATCCAGTGTCAGCGCCCGGATTAAGGGGCTCGAAGATGCCCTCGGCGTCCTGCTGTTCGAGCGTCGCCATCGCGGAGTGCGCTTGACCGAGGCTGGGCGCCATTTTGTTGCCGGCGTCTCCGCCGGCATCGCGCAACTCGATCACGCGGTGCGAACGGCGGGCGCGATGTTGGATGGAACCGAGGGACGCATTGCAATCGGCGTGCATAGCCCCATCACCGCCGGATTTCTCGCCGATCTTCGTCGCCAGTATCGAGCGACCTATCCCATGATCGAGCAATCTGTGCTGGAGGGCCGGTCTGCGGAGACGATTGCGATGGTTCGCGACGGCAGACTCGACGTCGCCTTCGTCGTCGCAGCCGTGAATGCACCCGATTGCCATTCCCGTCAGTTATGGTGCGAGCCGATGGTGGTTGCAGTGCCGACGGGTCATCCGTTGGGCGAACGCGAGACGATCACCTGGCTTGACCTCGCTGACGAAACCTTTCTCGTCCGGCATGATGGCACTGGCCCCCAAGTGTTCGAGCATGTCGTGCGCCGGATCAGCGAACGGGACCGTTCGCCACGTATCCACCGTTGCGATGTCGCGCGTGACACACTGATGGGTATGGTCGCGGTGGGTGACGGTATCACGCTGACCAGCGAGGCGACGACGCATGTTCCGTTTCCCGGCGTCGTGTTCCGGCTGATCGCCGATGAGACCGAACGGGCGCGATTTAGCGCCGTATGGTCGCCGCACAACCGCAATCCGGCCCTGCTCAATCTGCTTGACCTCGCCGCGCAGATGAGCCGGTCAGCGGGCGCGGTCTGACGCCTTCACCAATTCGCCCGGCTCGACCTTCAGCGCTTGGGCAATCTGTCCCAGCACTGTGACGCTCGCGGATACATCCGCGCGTTCTATCGCGCCGATATAGTGGGCGCTCAGGCGGGCGAGATCGGCCAGCTCTTCTTGCGTCATGTTCCGATCATGACGAATCCGACGCAGATTGACCGCCATGACCTCCTTGAGGTCCATGACACGAGAGGAACCAGCGTCGGAATGATCATTCCAGGAACGATCAATCCGATTCTCCATTTGCTGTGGTATTCATTGCGCTGTCGGGGGCGTTTTCGCGACGGCCGGTTCGATCTTCGCGAGGAGATCGTTGGCGGCAATACCGAGGACCGCAGTAATGTCCACGAACTCGACAACATCAATCCGCCGCTCGCCGTTCTCATACTTTGCGACGAACGATTGCGGTTTGCCCAAGGCATCGGCCAACTCGGCTTGTGTCAGACCCTTGGCCTTGCGCGCTTCGACGAGGAGAGATTGCAGCAGGATTTGTCGGGGCGTGCGCAAGGATTTCTGCATTCGGGGCGGCTCTCCGTTGATAAGGGGGAGCCGATCCGGTAATCCTGATTCAGGATTATCCCATTTCGGGATTGTTCTGGACGCTAGGTCCGAGGGAGGGCTGTCCGATGCGGGTGCGACCCGAGCTTGACCCCGATGTCGATGATCTGGCGCCGACCACACCGGAGATCACGATCTACGACGAGGCGCATTTCGTGACCTATCTGCGCCTGCTCGACGCCGAGGCAGATAGTGCCGACTGGCGCGAGGTTGCCCGGATCGTGCTGCATCGCGATCCGGTGGCAGAAGCTGACCGCACGCGCCTTTGCTGGCAAAGTCACATGGCCCGCGCGCAATGGATGATGAAGACCGGCTACCGCAAGATTCTGGAACAGGCGACGGCAGAGGCGCGCTCGGCTCCGCGCTGACCATCCTATTTCTTCGCCATGGTATCCGAAACCTGCACGTTACGGATTTTCTGTTGCTTTTGACCGAAGCGGCTATTCTCTGATCGGCTCCGTCTCTTTTGCTGATTGGAGCCCTTATGTCAGGAAGCCGTGTCCTGTGGGGACAAGTCGCCCTCGTTCTGACGATCGTGTTCACCGCGATCTTGGGCGCGACGGAATGGACAGCGTGGCGGCTCGGCTTTCAGGCGCAGCTTGGGCCACCCTGGTTCGAGGTGGCCGGCTGGCCCTTCTACTATCCGCCGCTCTTCCTCTGGTGGTGGTATTGCTATGACGCCTATGCGCCGCAGATCTTCGTCGAAGGCGCCTGCATCGCGGTGTCGGGCGCGTTGGTCTCGATCGTCGTCGCCATCACCCTGTCGGTGATCCGGGCGCGGGAGGCGAAGAACGTCGCCACCTATGGATCGGCGCGCTGGGCGGAATCGGAGGAAATTCGCGCCGCCGGATTGCTTGGTCCCGATGGCGTGCTGCTCGGCAAGCTGGACAGCGACTATCTCCGCCATGACGGCCCCGAGCATGTGCTGTGCTTCGCGCCGACAAGGAGCGGCAAGGGTGTGGGCCTTGTCGTGCCGACATTGCTGACCTGGCCGGGCAGTACAATCATCCACGACATCAAGGGCGAGAACTGGGGGCTGACCGCCGGTTTCCGGTCGAAGCATGGCCGCGTGCTGCTGTTCGACCCGACCAATCCGGCGTCGTCGGCTTACAATCCGCTGCTGGAGGTGCGTCGCGGTGACAAGGAAGTCCGCGACGTGCAGAACATCGCCGACATTCTCGTCGATCCGGAAGGCGCACTCGACAAGCGCAACCATTGGGAAAAGACCAGCCATTCGCTGCTGGTCGGCGCGATCCTGCATGTCCTTTATGCCGAACCCGACAAGACGTTGGCCGGTGTCGCCAATTTCCTCTCCGATCCGAAACGGCCCGTCGAGGCGACGTTGCGCGCCATGATGAGCACGCCGCACCTCGGCAAGGCCGGCGTTCACCCCGTCATCGCGTCTTCGGCCCGCGAGCTTCTCAACAAGAGCGACAACGAGCGATCGGGCGTCCTATCCACCGCAATGTCGTTCCTCGGCCTCTACCGCGATCCCGTTGTAGCCAAGGTGACGGAGCGCTGCGACTGGCGCATCGCCGATCTGGTGACGGGGGAGAGGCCGGTCAGCCTCTACCTCGTGGTTCCGCCCTCCGACATCAACCGTACCAAACCGCTGATCCGCCTGCTGCTTAATCAGGTCGGGCGGCGTCTGACCGAGGACCTGAAGACCTCCGCCAACCGGCATCGGCTCTTGCTGATGCTGGATGAGTTTCCGGCGCTCGGCCGCCTCGACTTCTTCGAGAGTGCGCTGGCCTTCATGGCGGGCTACGGCATCAAGAGTTTCCTGATCGCCCAAAGCCTCAACCAGATCGAGAAAGCCTATGGCGCGAACAACAGCGTGCTCGACAATTGCCATGTGCGCGTCGCCTTCGCCACCAACGACGAACGCACGGCTAAGCGCGTGTCGGACGCGCTCGGTACCGCGACCGAGATGCGCGATTCCACCAACTATGCCGGGCACCGGCTGTCGCCCTGGCTCGGCCATCTCATGGTGTCGCGGCAGGAGACGGCGCGGCCGCTGCTCACCCCTGGCGAGGTGATGCAGCTTCCTCCGACAGACGAATTGCTGTTGGTCGCGGGCGTGCCGCCGGTCCGGGCGAAGAAGGCGCGCTATTACGAGGATGCTCGTTTCAAGGAACGCATCTTGCCGCCGCCGAAGGCGACGAGGACGCCGATAACGCCGCCGGACGACGACTGGTCGGCACTGGCGATCCCCCCTGTCTCGACAGGGACCGCACCGGGAAATGCCGGCAGCACGATTGCCGATCCGGCCAATGCCGGTATCCGCCGCGAGCCGGAATTGCCTGAGCACGAGGAGATCGCGCCACCCGACCGCCAGGCGATCGGCGAGTTCGACCTGCTCGACGACGATCCCGATGTGGACGCCGCCACGGCCGACCGCCTCCGCCTTCAGGTCACATCGAACGCCCGGCAGGCGACGATGGACCCGGCCGATGGCATCGAGCTGTGAGGGCGACGATCATGCAGACGAAAACCCGCATGAACGTCTATTTCGACCCCGACCTGTTGAAGAAGGTCGAAGCCCTGTCGCTCCGGCGCAACGTCTCTAAATCCGCGATCATCGAAGCCGCCGTCGCGTCTTTTCTGTCGGCGGACGCCTCGGAGCGGCTGGAGGCGGTGTTCGCCCGACGTATGGACAAGATCGGCCGCCAGATCGACGGTATGGACGAAGACCTCGCCATCGTCGCCGAAACGCTCTCACTGTTTGTCGAATATTGGCTGACCATTACGCCGCCGCTGCCCGAAAGCGCGCACGCTTCCGCCAAGGCGAAGGGCACCGAACGGTTCGGCCGATTCCTGAACACGCTGGGCCGAAAGCTGGCTACGGGTGATCGATTCCTGAAGGACATATCGCGCGACATCGACGCCCGACATCATGATGGCAAACAGCCAGAATAGCTAAGTCGGCGCGCCGCTATAGGCTGCCCGTTCCACCATCGACGAGCAACTCGGTTCCGACCACGAAACTCGACTCGTCCGAAGCGAGAAACACGGCAGCCTTGGCAAGCTCAAGGGGCGTTCCCATCCGGCCCAACGGGACGAGACTGCGAATTTCTTCCTGAAGCTTTTCCTGTTCGTCCTTGGGAAGGCCCAGCTTGCCGAGAGCAGGCGTCGCCGTTGGACCGGGGCTCAATCCATTCACCCTTATGCCCCTGCCGATCAGTTCGCCCGACAAGGTGCGCGCCAGCGACAATAGTCCAGCCTTGCTGGCGGCATAGGCGCTGCTTTGCGGCAAGCCGATATGCGCGCTGACCGAGCCGCACAGGATGATCGACGCTGAGTTTGAAAACAGTGGCAGCAGCGCCCGGATCAGAAAGAACGGCCCTTTGAGATTGCTCGCCATGAGCCGGTCGAAAACATCCTCGCTCCAATCCTCCAACGACATATGGGAGACATCGGCGGCGTTGACGTAGAGGATGTCCAACCGCCCCCATCGCGCCATGATTTCGGCAGCCAGCGCTTCCTGATCGGAGAGGGCGCCAGCATCGCTTCGGATCGCGACGACCTCTGGAGAAAGGTCCAGTGCGGCAGCTTCCAGACCAGCCTCGTTCCGGCCGGTGATGGCGACCGTTGCACCTTCGGCAAGAAACTGGCGTGCGGTTTCCAATCCGATGCCGCTTGTGCCTCCGGTGATGAGTGCAAACTTACCTTCCAAACGTCCCATGCGGTGCCTCCTTTGGTGTGGGTGGCCGCATTATCGCTTTCATGGTATCAAATGCATAGTAGGCACCGATTAGATACTATTAGGAATCTTCATGGAAACTAAGGTAACGGCCGACATATCGCAGAGGTCAGATGCGACCGAACGCTGTCCGATGGTTGATTTTGTCAATCTGGTTTCGGGAAAGTGGGCCATTCCGATCCTTTATCGCTTGATCGTCACTGGACGTCCCATTCGTTTCCTGGAGTTGCAGCGGGCCGTCGCACCCATCACGCAGAAGGAGCTGACCAAGCAACTGCGCCTCTTTGAGCAGCGTGGTCTCGTGAAGCGGACCATCTACGCGGAGGTGCCGCCCCGCGTAGAGTACGAGGCAAGCGAACTCGCCGTGACATTGCGCGGCACTTTAGATTCGCTCGCGACGTGGATGCGAACCCATGGAAGCGAGCTTCTCGCCTAAGCTGCCAGTCTCGCGATTGGCAGATTGCATACGTAATATCCAATCCACTTTTGAATTCGCAACGTCGGAATTCCATCGCTCCAAGTCTTCGATCCCGCCGATCGCCGTCTTTTCTTCGCCAAGGCCGTACGTCATCAAATCCTTGTTGAATCAGCCCCATTTCCGGCTCTTTTAATCGACCCCGTCTGGGGATCGTCTGACTTCTCCCCGGCGAGATCGGGGATCGAATGGCGGTTTTGCACCACAATTCCGAAGGGCTTGCACGCGGCGCGCGGATGCTGCGCACGGCACTCGGTCCGGCCATCGCCCAGTTCCTCGAAGACCCCGCTGTAGTCGAGGTCATGCTGAACCCGGACGGGCGCATCTGGATCGATCGGCTTTCCGAAGGGCTGTCGGATACCGGTGAGCATCTGTCGCCGGCAGATGGCGAGCGCATCGTGCGCTTGGTCGCGCACCATGTCGGCGCGGAGGTCCATGCTGGCGCGCCGCGTGTGTCCGCCGAACTGCCCGAAACGGGGGAGCGGTTCGAGGGGCTGTTGCCGCCGGTAGTCGCAGCACCGGCCTTCGCCATCCGCAAACCCGCCGTCGCGGTATTCACGCTCGACGACTACGTCGCCGCCGGGATCATGTCCGCCATACAGGCCGATGCTCTTCGGATTGGCGTTGCCTCCCGCGCCAACATTCTCGTCGCCGGAGGCACGTCCACCGGCAAGACGACGCTGACCAACGCGCTGCTGGCCGAAGTGGCGAAGACTTCCGATCGCGTCGTCATCATCGAGGATACGCGCGAACTGCAATGCGCAGCGCCCAATCTCGTCGCGATGCGAACGAAGGACGGCGTCGCCTCGCTCTCCGATCTCGTTCGTTCCTCGCTTCGCCTGCGCCCCGATCGCATCCCGATCGGCGAAGTACGCGGCGCCGAGGCACTCGACCTGCTGAAAGCGTGGGGCACCGGCCATCCGGGCGGCATCGGCACGATCCACGCCGGCAGCGCCATCGGCGCGCTGAGGCGGATGGAACAGCTCATCCAGGAAGCCGTCGTCACCGTCCCGCGCGCGCTGATCGCCGAGACGATCGATCTCGTGGTCGTGCTTTCCGGCCGTGGTGCCGCGCGCCGGCTCGCCGAACTCGCCCGTGTCGATGGCCTCGGCCCGGACGGCGATTACCGCGTCGTGCCTGCCGTCGATGGCGCATCGAACGCGATCAGCACCAACCCGGAAGGAGAAACTCCGTGATCCAAGTCGCACGCCTCGCGCGCCAACGTCTCGCCATGACCGTATCCATCGTCGCGCTCAGCGTGGCGGTGACGGCGCCCGCCTATGCCTCCGGCTCATCGATGCCGTGGGAACAGCCGCTGCAGCAGATCCTGCAGTCGATCGAAGGCCCGGTCGCCAAGATCATCGCCGTCATCATCATCATCACCACGGGCTTGGCGCTCGCGTTCGGCGACAGCTCGGGTGGTTTCCGTCGCCTGATCCAGATCGTCTTCGGTCTGTCGATCGCGTTTGCCGCCAGCTCGTTCTTCCTCAGCTTCTTCTCGTTCGGCGGCGGGGCGCTGGTCTGATGGCGGGCGTCGGCGACCAGAGCGATGAAGTGTCGGGTTTCACCGTGCCGGTTCACCGGGCGTTGACCGAGCCGATCCTGCTCGGCGGCGCGCCGCGCGCCATCGCAATCATGAACGGAACGCTGGCTGGTGCTGTCGGTCTCGGCCTTCGTCTCTGGCTGGTCGGCATCGCCATCTGGGCCATCGGCCACCTTGCGGCGGTGTGGGCTGCCAAGCGCGACCCGCTGTTCGTCGAGGTCGGTCGCCGCCATCTGCGCATCCCTGCGCACCTTTCGGTCTGAAGGGGAGCGCGGCCATGATGAACCTCGCCGAGTATCGCAACCGCAATCGCCGGCTTGCCGATTTCCTGCCCTGGGCGGCCTTGGTCGGCCCCGGCATCGTGCTCAACAAGGACGGCAGCTTCCAGCGCACCGCGGGCTTCCGTGGTCCCGATCTGGATTCGGCCGTGCCCGCCGAACTGGTCGCCGTCGCAGGCCGCCTCAACAATGCCTTCCGTCGTCTCGGCAGCGGTTGGGCAATTTTCGTCGAGGCGCAACGCCATGCGGCGGGCGTCTATCCCGCCAGCCGCTTTCCCGATGCTGCTTCGGCCTTGGTCGATGCCGAGCGGAAAGCCGACTTCGAAGAAGCGGGGAGCCATTTCGAGTCCAGCTACTTCCTGACCTTCGCCTATCTGCCGCCGGCCGAGGACGCCGCGCGCGCCGAGACGTGGCTCTACGAGGGTCGCGAGAAGACCGGCATCGATCCGCATGAGGTGTTGAACGGCTTCGCCGATCGCACCGACCGGCTGCTGAATCTCATCGAAGCCTTCATGCCGGAATGTCGTTGGCTCGATGATGCGGATACGCTGACCTATCTGCACGGCTGCGTCTCCACACACCGGCATCGCGTCCGCGTTCCCGAAACGCCGATGTATCTCGACGCGCTCCTGGCCGATCAGCCGCTCACCGGCGGGCTGGAACCGCGGCTGGGAGCGCAGCACCTGCGCGTCCTCTCCGTCACCGGCTTTCCGACCGCGACCACGCCGGGCCTGCTCGACGAGTTGAATCGGCTCGCCTTCCCGTATCGCTGGTCCACCCGCGCGATCCTGCTCGACAAGACCGACGCGACGAAGCTGCTCACCAAAATCCGCCGTCAGTGGTTCGCCAAGCGCAAGTCGATCGCCGCGATCCTGAAGGAGGTGATGACCAACGAGCAATCGGTGCTGATGGACACGGATGCCTCGAACAAGGCGGCTGACGCCGATCTCGCGCTTCAGGAACTGGGCGCAGATTACGCCGGCATCGCCTATGTCACCGCGTCGGTGACGGTGTGGGACGCCGATCCGCGCGTCGCCGACGAAAAGCTGCGGCTGGTCGAGAAGGTCATCCAGGGCCGCGACTTCACCGCGATGGGGGAGACCATCAACGCGGTCGACGCATGGCTCGGCAGTCTGCCGGGGCATGTCTACGCCAATGTCCGCCAGCCACCGATTTCCACACTCAATCTCGCCCACATGATCCCCCTCAGTGCCGTGTGGGCGGGGCCGGAACGGGACGAGCACTTTGGCGCCGCCCCCTTGCTCTTCGGCAAGACCGAAGGCTCAACCCCGTTCCGGTTTTCCCTTCACGTCGGTGATGTCGGCCACACCCTGGTCGTCGGTCCGACCGGTGCCGGCAAGTCGGTGCTATTGGCGCTGATGGCGTTGCAGTTCCGCCGTTACCGTGGAGCGCAGGTCTTCGCCTTCGATTTCGGTGGTTCGATCCGTGCTGCCGCGCTCGCAATGGGTGGCGACTGGCACGATCTCGGTGGTGGACTGACGGATGGAGCGGAAACCTCCGTCAGCCTGCAGCCGCTCGCCCGCATCGAGGAGACCGCCGAACGGGCTTGGGCCGGGGACTGGATCGTCCCCATCCTCATCCGCGAAGGCGTCGCCATCACGCCGGAGGTCAAGGAGCACATCTGGACAGCGCTGACCTCGTTGACATCCGCGCCAGTCGAGGAACGCACCATCACCGGCCTCTGCGTCCTCTTGCAGTCGAACGACCTGAAACAGGCGCTCCGCCCGTACTGCATCGGTGGAGCGTGGGGCCGGTTGCTCGATGCCGAGAGCGAGCATCTCGGCACGGCCAGTTGCCAAGCCTTCGAGACCGAAGGGCTGATCGGCACGGACGCCGCCCCGGCCGTTCTCGCCTATCTCTTCCATCGTATCGAGGATCGGCTCGACGGATCGCCGACGCTCATCATCGTCGATGAGGGCTGGCTCGCGCTCGACGACGAGGGCTTTGCCGGCCAGCTTCGCGAATGGTTGAAGACGCTCCGGAAGAAGAACGCCAGCGTCATCTTCGCCACGCAGAGCCTTTCGGACATCGATGGCTCGGCAATCGCGCCCGCCATCATCGAGAGTTGCCAGACGCGGCTGCTGCTGCCGAACGAGCGGGCGATCGAGCCGCAGATCACCGCCATCTATCGCCGCTTCGGCCTCAACGATCGTCAGATCGAGATCATCGCGCGGGCCATGCCGAAGCGCGACTACTACTGCCAGTCCCGGCGCGGCAATCGGTTGTTCGAGCTGGGCCTGTCGGACGTGGCGCTCGCCCTCTGCGCCGCGTCCTCGAAGACCGATCAGGCGGCCATCGCGAAGATCGTTGCCGAACATGGCCGCGACGGCTTCCTCGATGCCTGGTTGCGTCATCGCGGCGCCGGCTGGGCCGCCGACCTCATTCCCGACCTCACCAATCTGGAGACACGTCCATGACACTGCGCCGTTCGCGCGCGGCGCGCTTCGCCGCTGCCTTGCTTTCCGCCTCCGTCGCCGTCGCACCGATGCTGCCGATGCCCGCGCACGCCATCATCGTCTTCGACCCGTCGAACTATGCGCAGAACGTCCTTCAGGCCGCCCGTGCGCTCCAGCAGATCACCAATCAGATCACCTCGCTGCAGAACGAAGCGCAGATGCTGATCAATCAGGCCCGCAATCTGGCGAGCCTGCCGTATTCGTCGCTCCAGCAGCTTCAGCAGTCCGTGCAACGGACGCAACAGCTTCTGGGGCAGGCGCAGAACATCGCCTTCGACGTCCAGCAGATCGATCGGGCCTTCCAGCAGAAATACTCGACCGCCTCGATGTCGGCGTCGGACCAGCAACTCGTCGCCGATGCCCGCTCGCGCTGGCAGAACACCGTGGGCGGTCTGCAGGACGCGATGCGCGTGCAGGCCGGCGTCGTCGGCAACATCGACACCAATCGTGCGCAGATGTCGACGCTGGTCGGCGCCAGCCAGTCGGCGACCGGAGCGCTCCAGGCGACGCAGGCCGGCAATCAGCTACTCGCGCTCCAGGCACAGCAGCTCGCCGACCTCACGGCGGTGGTCGCGGCAAACGGCCGGGCGCAGGCGCTCAGCGATGCCGAGCGGACGGCCGCGGCTGAGCAAGGTCGCGAGCAGCGCCGTCGCTTCCTGACGCCGGGCACGGGCTATCAGCCCGGCTCGGCCAAGATGTTCTACGGTAGCAATTGAGGGCGCGGCGATGGATGGCAAGACCTTCGCACGCATCGGCGCCGTCGCCTTCGTCGCGGTCGCGATCACCGCCACAGTGATCGAGCTGACGCGCACCGACGAGGTGAAGGAGATCCGCGCCGTCAGTCGTCCTCACGTCGGTGATCCCGGATCGCAGCGCGCCACGCTCCGGCATTGCCGCGACATGGGAGAGGCCGCAGCCCGTGATGCAAGCTGTCTGAAGGCATGGGCGGAGAACCGCGACCGGTTTCTCGGCGCCACCCTGCCGGAGGCGCATTGATCATGGGCGGCTCCGGCGTCATCGACCATTTCCTGGAGGTCTTCACCCGCTACATCGACAGCGGCTTCGGCCTGCTGCAGGGCGAGGTGGCCTTCATCGCCACGACGTTGATCGTCATCGACGTGACACTGGCCGCGCTGTTCTGGTCGTGGGGCGCCGACAACGACATCATCGCGCGGCTGATCAAGAAGACCCTGTTCGTCGGTGTCTTCGCCTACATCATCGGCAACTGGAACAACCTCGCGCGCATCGTCTTCGAGAGTTTCGCGGGGCTCGGCCTGAAAGCGTCCGGCACCGGCTTCTCGGTCAGCGATCTCATGCGTCCCGGCAAGGTGGCGCAGACCGGCCTTGATGCGGGCCGGCCGCTGCTCGATTCCATCTCGGACCTGATGGGCTGGGTGTCGTTCTTCGAGAACTTCATCCAGATCGCCTGCCTGCTGTTCGCCTGGGCGCTGATCCTGCTCGCCTTCTTCATCCTCGCCGTCCAGCTCTTCGTCACCCTGATCGAGTTCAAGCTGACGACGCTGGCCGGTTTCGTGCTGATCCCCTTCGGCCTCTTCGGCAAGTCCGCCTTCATGGCCGAACGGGTGCTCGGCAACGTGATCTCGTCGGGCATCAAGGTGATGGTTCTCGCCGTCATCATCGGCATCGGCTCGACGCTCTTCTCCGAGTTCACCGCCGGCTTCAACGGCGCGACGCCGACCATCGACGACGCCATGGCGATCGTGCTGGCGGCGCTGTCGCTGCTCGGCCTCGGCATCTTCGGTCCCGGCATCGCCAACGGTCTCGTCTCCGGAGGCCCGCAACTCGGCGCCGGCGCGGCGATCGGAACCGGGCTCGCCGCCGGCGGCATGGTGATGGCGGGTGCTGCGACGGTCGGCGCTGTCGCCTCCGGTGGCGCGGCATTGGCAGGAGGCGCTGCCGCAGCGGCGCGTGGCGGGGCGGCGCTCGCCGGGGGAGCATCATCTGCCTACAGCCTCGGCGCGGCCGGACACACTGGTGCGACAGGCGTCGCAGCGGGTCTCGGCAATGTCGCCGGCACCGGTGCTTCCAAACTCGGCTCGGCCATCGCCAGCCCGTTCCGGCGAGCCGCCGCGTCGATGAAGGACAGCTTCGAAGCCGGCAGCCGATCGGTCACCGGCGACGGCGCTCCATCGGATGCCGCCGCATCCTCATCTGCAACCACTGACGGCCCGCCCGCTTGGGCCAAGCGCATGAAGCGCTCTCAGGCGATGTCACACGGCGTCCAGGCCGCCGCCCACGCGGTCAAGTCCGGTGACAGTCATGGCGGCGGCGCTTCCGTCAATCTCTCCGAAGGCAACTGACCATGTTCAAACGACCCGCCGCGCATTACGGCAAATCTCCCGAACCCGAGACGCCCTATCAGCGCGCCGCCCAAGTCTGGGACGACCGCATCGGTTCGGCTCGTGTGCAGGCGAAGAACTGGCGCCTGATGGCTTTCGGATCGCTGGCCTTGTCGGCGGGTCTCTCCGCCGCCTTGGTCTGGCAATCGCTGAGTGGCTCGGTCGTGCCGTGGGTGGTGCAGGTCGACAAACTCGGTCAGGCGCAGGCCGTCGCGCCGGCAACCGCCGATTATAGGCCAACCGATCCGCAGATCGCCTTCCATCTTGCGCGCTTCATCGAAGAGGTTCGCTCGATCCCGGCCGACGCGATCATCGTCCGTCAGAACTGGCTCAGGGCCTACGATTTCACCACACAGGCCGGAGCACTGGCGCTCAACGACTACGCCCGCGCCAACGACCCCTTCACCAAGGTTGGCAAGACGCAGATCGCCGTCGATGTCTCGAGCGTCATCCGTGCGTCGCCCGACAGTTTCCGCGTCGCTTGGGTCCAGCGGACCTATCAGGACGGCTCGCTCGCCTCCACCGAGCGCTGGACCGCCATTCTGACCGTCGTCGTGCAGGTGCCGCGCGACGCCGAAAAGCTCCGGGCCAACCCACTCGGAATCTACGTCACCGCCATCAACTGGTCGAAGGAGCTAACCCAATGACGCCGACCCTCCGTGAAGCCGGGAGGCCGGCTTTCCTTACCTGCAGTTCTCAGGCTTTCCGTAAATCCGCCTTGCCGCTTCTCTTGGCTTTCACATCCACGCTCGCCGGCTGCGCCACGGCGCAGAAGCCGCCAGAAATCTCCTATGACGATGCGATGCCTGCGGTTCAGACCGCCGATCCGCCGGCGCCGGTTCGGGTGGTGGAGCTGCCGAAGCCTCTGCCGCTGCCTGGCCAGTTAAAGCCGGTCGGCAAAGACGGCAAGGCGACGCCCGAGCTGCCGGACCCGGCCGCGAGGGTGAACGAGGCCAATGCCGCCGCGCGGATGCAGCCGGTCAGGAACGGCTTCATCAACGCCATTCAGGTCTATCCATTCGTCGATGGCGCGCTCTATCAAGTCTACACCGCGCCCGGCCAGATCACCGACATCGCCTTGCAGCCCGGCGAAACGCTGGTCGGCTCAGGTCCCGTCGCCGCCGGCGATACGGTGCGCTGGATCATCGGGGACACCGAGAGCGGCGCCGGAACGACGAAGCAGGTTCATATCCTCGTCAAGCCGACGCGGTTTGAGCTGATGACCAATCTCGTCATCAACACCAACGCGCGCACCTACCACATGGAGCTGCGCTCGACCGAAAAGACCTACATGGCTTCGGTGTCATGGCAGTATCCGCAGGATCAGCTCATCGCGCTGCGTCGGCAGAACGCCGAGGCGCAAGCCGTCCAGCCGGTGGCGACCGGCATCGATCTCTCGCGCGTCAACTTCCGCTACGAGGTGACCGGCGACCGCGCACCGTGGCGGCCGCTGCGTGCCTTCGACGATGGCCGTCAGGTGTTCATCGAGTTCCCGCGCGGTATCGGCCAGGGCGAGATGCCGCCGCTCTTCGTCGTCGGTCCGGAGGGTGACACCTCGGAACTGGTGAATTATCGCGTCCGCGACAACTACATGATCGTCGACCGGCTGTTTGCTGCCGCCGAGCTGCGCTTCGGGGCGGCGAAGGATCAGAAGCGCGTTCGCATCTCCCGAACCGACGGGAGGCCGGCGTCGTGAGCGAGATCGAACCTGATCGTCACAGGTCAGAAGCGGACGACGAGGCCCGGCCGCTGACCGGAGAGCCGGTCGCACCGATGCGGCTGCGGCCCGAACCGCCGCGTGTGACGCGCCTCTCGAGAAAGGTGCTGATCGCCCTTGGCCTTCTCGCTGGCACCGGCATCGGCGGCACGTTGATCTACGCGCTCCAAACCCGGCACGGCGGCAAGACGAACGAGGAGCTCTATTCGACCGACAACCGGACGACGCCAGACGGCCTTGCCGCCTTGCCGAAGGACTATGCCGGTGTCCCGAAGCTGGGTCCGCCGCTGCCGGGCGACCTCGGCCGGCCGATCCTCAGCGCCCAGAATGCCGGCCAGTCGGTGCCGACGCCGGGGATTGCGACGCCCAATTCGGGGATCAGTCAGGAAGAGCAACGCCGCATTCAGGAGCTGGAGGCCGCGCGGACGGCCCGTCTCTTCGCTTCGACCGAGACGCGGCCGGCCAGCACCGTTGTCCCGCAGCCGCAGGCGGCGGTCACGCCTCAGACGGACCTCGCGAGTCTCGGGCTGGTACCACAGCCCGCGACGCCTTCCGCGCAGGATCGCCAGCTCGCGTTCCTCAATCAGGCGCCCGACAAGCGCACCGTCTCACCGGATCATGTCGCCGCTCCTGCGTCGGCCAATGTGCTTCAGGCGGGGGCGGTGATCGCGGCGGCACTCATCACCGGCATCCGCTCCGATCTACCCGGTCAGATCACCGCGCAGGTGACGGAGAACGTCTATGACAGCCCGACCGGGCGCATCCTGCTCGTTCCGCAGGGCACGCGGATCATCGGGCAATACGACAACGGCGTCGGCTTCGGTCAGCGCCGCGTGCTGCTGGTCTGGAACCGGCTGATCTTCCCCAATGGCCGCTCGATCGTGTTGGAGCGCCAGCCAGGTGCAGACGCTGAGGGCTATGCCGGGCTCGAAGATGGCGTCGATTACCACTGGGGCGAGCTGTTCAAGGCCGCGGCGCTGTCGACGCTGCTGAGCGTTGGCGCCCAATCCGGATCATCGAGCAATGACAGCGACATCATTCGCGCGCTGCGCAATGGCGCGTCCGACAGCATCAACCAGACCGGCCAGCAGATCGTGCAGCGTCAGCTCAACATCGCCCCTACGCTGACCATCCGACCGGGTTTCCCCGTCCGTGTGATCGTCACCCGCGATCTCGTGCTTGAGCCCTACGGAGGCTGACATGGCAAAGCTGAAACTCGGTCCGATCGCCAACGACAAGCCGGTCAAGGTGACGCTGGAGCTTCCCGCCAGCCTGCATCGCGACCTAACCGCCTATGCCGAGATCCTCGGCCGCGACGGAGGGCAGTCCGTCGCTGATCCCGTTCGCCTGATCGTGCCCATGCTGGAGCGGTTCATGGCAACCGACCGGGGATTTGCCAGCGCGCGGCGGGGAAGCCATATCTCCGTTAACAAAAAAGTGGACCCCTGAGCCATCGCAACTATTGTCTTCGGAAAAGAACCTAACATAAGGCCCTTTGCCGCAAGGGCGCGCCCGACCACTATATTCCTGACGACGGCGAAGCACTCACTTTCATCATTAGTTTTTCTCCACGACACCTTGGCCTCCCCGTTCCGAATGGTCTCGGGTACGTACTGGTGAAAAGTGCATCACTTCGTTGAAGTCTGATGCGCAAGCCGGTAAGTTGGCCCGAGGAACCGTGGGGATGGAAATGAACGAGCGTCCACGCAAGGCAACGCGGCTGACAGTTAGTCTGGAAGAGCAAGACTATCAGACGCTGTGTCAGATCGCGCTATCGAGGGACGCTTCGGTCTCGTGGGTCATTCGCCAGGCGATTCGCCAATTCATCGAGAGCACATCTGAAGCTCGTCATCCCTCCGCTATGTCTCGGCCGCCTCGAAAGGGTGGTGAGGCATGAGGCTTGTCAGAAACAGTGGGACGGATCGAGGCGTCGACAGGCTGCGCGAATGGCTCGATCAGGGCGCTCTCATAGACATCGTTTCCCCGTCCTTTTCGCTGCTTGCTTTCGCAGAGCTTCGAGGTGTTCTCGATCGGATCGAGCGATGCCGATTGTTGCTCGGAGACGCGAGTTCCGTTCTGCCCGGCCTTCTCGGCGGCGACGCCGACATCGTCTTTCGTGGACAACTCCAGGGGCGTTGGCTAGCCCGTCTTGTTGCCGATTGGGCGCGGAAGCGGGTTGAAATTCGGCACGCACGCCGGTCGCCGCCTCAGTCGCTGATACTCGTCAATGGCAAGCCTGACTTCCGTCGAGCCATGGTCGGCACATGCTCATTCACGTCCGATGGGCTCGGAGTCACTCCAAGCGGTCGCTTGGGATTGGTTCAGGCAACCGAGTCCGATGTCGAGACTGCTGATTTTTCCGAATGGTTTCGCTCGAACTGGGAGGACTTTGAGGCGAGCCCATCGGCAAAGGCCCACTTTCTGAACGCGTTGGAGGAAATTGCCTCGCAGCGCGCGCCATCGCTCGTCTATTTCCAGATCCTCTATCAGGTCTTCAAGGACTTGGGTGATGAGCTTGACGAAGAGCGGATCATCAAATCGGCGACCGGCATTCGAAACACCGTCGTGTGGAAGAAGCTGTTTCGCTTCCAGCGCGATGGAGTCGTGGGTGCGATCGACAAATTGGAGAGGATCGGCGGCTGCATTATTGCTGACAGTGTTGGCCTCGGAAAGACATTCGAAGCGCTCGCAGTCATAAAGTACTATGAGCTTCGCAATGATCGCGTTCTCGTGCTTTGCCCAAAGCGCCTCCGTGATAACTGGACCCTCTATAAAGCAAATGACCGCCGTAACATTCTGGCTTCAGATCGGTTCAATTATGACGTTTTGAACCACACGGATCTGTCGCGCGATGGTGGTGTATCCGGCGACATCGATCTTGCCCACGTCAACTGGGGCAACTACGACCTCGTGGTCATCGACGAGTCGCACAACTTCAGGAACAAGCCGACCCATAAGGACCGCGACAGCCGCTACGACCACCTGATGAAGCGGATCATTCTGTCGGGGGTGAAGACCAAGGTACTGATGCTCTCTGCAACGCCGGTCAACAACCGTCTTGCCGACCTCAAGAACCAAATCGCTTTTGTAACAGAAGGGAATGACGTGGCTCTTGCGGCCAATGGCATTCCAAGCATCGAGGCGACAATCCGTAAGGCGCAAGGCCAGTTCAATCGTTGGCTCGACCTGCCGGAAAGTGAGCGTCGGCCCGCAAAGCTTATGGACATGCTCGGCTTTGACTACTTCAAGCTGCTCGACATGCTGACGATCGCCAGATCGCGCAAGCATGTGCAACGTTATTATGGGGTCGAGGAAACGGGGCAGTTTCCTGACCGGCTGCCGCCGGTGAACATCAAGGCGGATGTTGACCTCACGGGTGAGTTTCGGCCTATTCGCGAGGTCAACAACGAGATCCGGCGCCTTACTCTCGGCGCCTACGCGCCACTGCGATACGTGCTGCCACATAAGCAGGCGGCGTATGACGAGAAGTACAGTACGAAGATTAGAGGTGGCGATCAGTTTTTCCGGCAGCTTGATCGCGAGGAAAGCCTCATCCATCTCCTGCGCGTGAATATCCTGAAGCGCATGGAGAGTTCAGTCGCGTCGTTCTCCCTGACCATCGAACGCCAACTCGCGGACGTTGATGCTCTGCTCGCCAAAATCGACTCCCATGACGACTCGATCGAGGAAATCCCGATTGACGACGTGGATGTGGACGATCCCGCATTCGAGCCGCTGCTGGTCGGCCGAAAGGTCAAGGTGCTTCTCCAGGACGTTGACCGCATTCGCTGGCGACAGGATCTCGTCGAGGACCATGAACGCTTGGCGGCGCTTCTATCGGCCGCGCGTCTTGTTATCCCCAAGCGCGATGCCAAGTTGGCTGCGCTCAAGCGGTTGATCGTTGAAAAAGTCCGCAATCCGATAAACCCGGATAACCGGAAGATTTTGCTGTTCACGGCATTCGCCGATACGGCGGACTATCTCTACCGCGAGTTGGCCGATTGGGCGCGCTCGGCGCTCGATCTACATAGCGCGGTCGTTACCGGCGCTGGGGCGAATAAGACCACATTGCCGGGCGTTCGCGGGGACATGAGCAGCATTCTGAGCGCCTTCTCTCCGAGGTCCAAAGAACGGCCAGCAGAGCTTGTCGCTGAGGGAGAAATCGATCTTCTGATTGCCACGGACTGTATTTCGGAAGGTCAGAATCTTCAGGACTGCGACTACCTCGTCAACTATGATATCCATTGGAATCCCGTGCGGATTATCCAACGATTTGGCCGCATCGACCGGATTGGTTCCCGAAACTCCAGAATTCAGTTGGTCAATTTCTGGCCGAATATGGAGCTGGACGAGTATCTTGACCTCGAATCCCGCGTCAGCGGGCGCATGATACTTCTGGATGTGTCGGCCACCGGCGAGGAGAACGTCATCGAGTTCCAGGCGGGCAACGAGATGAACGATCTGGAATACCGTCGCGCACAGCTGCAGAAGCTGCAGGACGCCGTGATCGATCTCGAAGACCTGTCCAGTGGCGTTTCTATCGCGGATCTCACACTCAACGATTTCCGGATCGATCTGGCGGGCTATCTGGGTGCCAATCGGGAGCGGCTCGATGCATTGCCGCTCGGCACCTACGCGGTCACTGAGGCTCCCGACGAGGGGGAGAATCCGGTGCCGCCGGGTGTCATCTTCTGCCTGCGGGCCGTCGGCGACGCGGCTTCCTCCGTCGCCGAGCCGGGTTATCCGCTGGCGCCGCATTACGTCGTTCACGTCGGAGAGGACGGAGAAGTCCTGCTTCCCTACACGCAGGCCAAGCAGGTGCTCGATCGTCTGAAGAAGCTCAGCCTCGGCCGCGACCAGCCGGACCAAGCGGCTTATGGGCGGTTCGACAAGGCGACACGTGCTGGTCGCGACATGGAATCCTATCGCAAGCTGCTGGCCCGCGCTGTCGGCACCATTGTCGGCAAACGTGAGGAGCGAGCGGTTGCCAGCCTGTTCCAAATGGGTGGCACCCACGCGGTGAAGGGTGAGTTCGCCGGCATCAATGACTTCGAGGTCGTTGCATTCCTGGTTGCCCTGGCTCCGGCGGCGGACGTGACGCCATGACGGAGGTGGTGGCGACCGACCCGATCATTTCGGCTTTGGACTTGCCGCCGGGAGCGCGCCTTGACATGCGCGTGCCGAAAAAGGCGCTGCTTGAGCAAGGTGCGCCGACGACGGCCGACAAGCGCGCCATCCAAGACGGCATCGAAGAGATGCAGTGGATCGCCGCGCTCAAGCCCAATACCGTCGCCATACCCGCCTTCGTGGACGAAGGCCGGAACTATTCGGAGATTGCGGTCCTATCCGCGACGCTTCGCCCCGAGGCCCGTTCGGCCCGTCTCACCGAACTCATTCATCGCGCCATTCCGTATCCGGTCCTGCTGATCACACTATCCGGCGCGCGTGCGGCCGTGTCGGTCGCCCCCAAGCGAGCGGCGCAGAACGAAGGAAACAAGGTGGTGGTGGAGCGTCTCGTGATAGCGGGCGAGATTGATCCGGACGCCCCTACCGCGATGGAACAGTCATTCCTGGAAAGCCTGGCACTTGCACAGCAACCCGCACGCGATCTATCGACGGTGTACGACGGGTGGCTGGTTCGGATCGAGGCGCTGAACGCGGCGCGCGTCTCGGGCCAATTCATCCTCGCCAATGAAGCCGATCGGATCGATCGTCGTCGCTCGGCGCTGGAAGAGCACGCTCGGCTTTTGCGCGAGATCGCACAGTTGCGCGCGCAGGCGGCGCGCGCCAAACAGATTAGTCAACGGGTTGATTTAAACCAGAAAATCAAGGCGGTCGAAGCCGCCATCGATCATGCCAAGCGGTCGATGTTGGGGGATGGCGAATGAAGATTTCCACGATCCTGGACCATATTGACAGTGGGCACATGGCGCTGCCTGAATTCCAGCGTGGCTATGTCTGGAACCGCGATCAGGTTCGCGGCCTGTTCGACTCTCTGTACCGTCGGCATCCGGTCGGCGGCCTGCTTGTGTGGGCAACGGAGGCCAAAACGGCCGCGCATCGCGGCGACGGCCCTATCGCGGCAGGCATCGTCAAGCTCTTGCTGGACGGCCAGCAGCGTATGACCTCGCTCTATGGCGTCGTGCGTGGACAGCCTCCGAAGTTTTTCGACGGCAACGCCCAGGCCTTCAGCGGCCTGCGTTTCCATCTGCAGACCGAGACTTTCGCCTTCTACCAGCCGGTCAAGATGCAGGACGATCCGCTATGGATCGATGTGACAGCCCTGATGAAGGCAGGGAACGCCGGGCTTGGGGCATTGATCGCTCAGCTTTCCGCTGATCCTGCACATGTGGCGAATGTGGGTGCCTATGTCGGCCGCCTTGGCGCTCTGCTTGGTGTCACCGAGATCGACCTGCATGTCGAGGAGGTCACCGGTCAGGACAAGACCCTCGATGTCGTCGTCGATATTTTCAACCGGGTAAACAGCGGCGGCACCAAGCTGTCGAAGGGCGATCTGGCGCTCGCGAAGATCTGCGCCGAATGGCCGGAAGCGCGCGACTCTATGAAGGCCAAGCTGAGGGAATGGACGGCCGCCGGCTACCAGTTCAACCTCGATTGGCTGCTACGCTCCGTCAACACGGTTCTGACCGGAGAGGCCAAGTTCAGCTATCTCCACGACAAGGGCGCGCTCGACATTCAGGATGGCTTGAAGCGCGCCAGCAAACACATCGACGCGAGCTTGAATTTCATCGCCGGGCGCCTCGGGCTCGATCATGACCAGGTGTTCTTCGGGCGCTTCGGCGTGCCCGTCATGGTGCGCTACATGGACAAGACGAAGGGAGCGCTGGACGCCAAGGAGCGTGACAAACTCCTGTTCTGGTTCGCGCAAGCCGGCATGTGGGGGCGCTTCTCGGGATCGACGGAGACCTTCATCGATCAGGATCTGGCTGCCCTCGAAGGGCCGAACGGCAGCCTGGACACGCTGCTGGAACAGCTTCGGCTCTGGCATGGCGGGCTTCGGGTTGAAGCCGGCCACTTCACCGGCTGGAGCCTCGGTGCGCGCTTCTATCCGGTGCTCTACATGCTGACCCGCATGGGCGAGGCGCGGGATTGGGGGACGGGGTTGCCGTTGCGCGCGAGCCTGCTCGGGAAAATGAGCCGCCTGGAGGTTCATCACATCTTCCCAAAGGCGCAGCTCTACAAGCTGAAACACCGCCGGGCCGACGTGAACGCGCTTGGCAATTTTTGCTTCCTGACCAAGGACACGAACCTCAACATCAGCGATCGCCTGCCGGAGGAGTATTTCCCGGAGGTCGAGGCGCGGCATCCCAGCGCGCTGGCGTCGCAGTGGATACCGGCCGATCCCGCACTGTGGAAGATCGAGCGCTACCTCGATTTTCTCGAAGCCCGCAAGGCGTTGCTGGCAGCGGAGGCGAACCGGCGCTTCGAGGATTTGCTCCATGGCGATACGCGCTGGCTCGGCACAGCGGCGCCGGTGGCGGAAGCCGAGGCGCAGGCCGTGGGCGGCATCACGAGCGAGGTCGAGGAAGCCGAACTCGAAGCACTCAACGATTGGGTCGACGGCCAAGGCTTGCCGCGTGGCCTGCTCGGCTTCGATTACGCCGATCCGGTCACGGGCGCGCAGAAGGCGTTGTTCGATCTGGCGTGGCCGGACGGTCTGCAGCCTGGCTTGAGCGCTCCGATCGCCGTGTTGCTCAATGAAGGCCCGGAGATCCTCGCCCTGGCGAGCAAGGCGGGTTTCCGTTGCTTCACGTCCTCGGCTGATTTCCGTACCTATGTCGAAACCGAAATTCTGCACCTGGAAGCGGCGTGACCGCCGCCATGCCTCGTTTGCACCTGATTGAGTTGGATAAAATGAAGAAACTTGATGCCGAGAGCCCCGAGACCAAGAGCGCCGATATCATCTCCGGCAACGTCGAGGTGATGAAGTCCCTGTTCCCCGATGCATTCACGGAAGGGAAGATCGACTTCGAGGTGCTGAAGCAACTGCTCGGCGGCTCTGTGGACGAGCGCGAGGAGAAGTATGGGCTCAATTGGCATGGCAAACGCCGCGCCCGGCAGATCGCGTTGACCCCGTCGGCCGGCACGCTGCTGCCCTGTCCGGAAGAGAGCGTCGACTGGGATACGACACAGAACCTGATGATCGAGGGCGACAACCTCGAAGTCCTAAAACTCTTGCAGAAAAGCTATGCCGGAAAGGTGAAGCTGATTTACATCGACCCGCCTTACAACACGGGTAAGGATTTCGTTTATCCAGATGATTTCCGCGACAGCATCAAAAATTATCTTGAACTTACAGGACAAATTGAAGGTGGTCGAAAGATAAGTTCAAATACTGATGCATCAGGACGCTATCATACCGATTGGCTCAATATGATATACCCTAGGCTATACATAGCAAGAAACTTGCTGAAGCCGAACGGAGCAATTTGTATTTCTATTGGTGAAACAGAAGTAAGTAATCTCACGCTCGCGTGCAACGAGATTTTCGGCGAGGAAAATCTGGTTACGATATGTTCTCGCGTCATGAAGACAGGGGGGCAAAAAGGGGTGCACTTTTCCCCATGCGTGGATTACATTTTGATCTATGCAAAAGACATCAGCTCTCTTGAGCCATTTCGATCAGAAATTAGTCAGAATGTCATTGATAAGGTTTACACAAAGGTCGAGGTCGAAGGCCCTCGCAAGGGAGAGAACTACAGGTCGATGGGCCTGTATCAAGCAATGTTGGACCCACGGGCTAATCAACGATACTTCATCGAATGCCCTGATGGGCAACTGGTTATTCCGCCCGGAAGCACATTTCCCAGCACTTTTGCCGACGGTGAGCAAATTAAGCCGAATGACGGTGATGGCGTTTGGCGCTGGACCTACGCGAGATACAAAGCAGAGAAGCAGTCTGGAAATATCGAGTTCATCAAAAGTGACCGCACGTCGCTGGTTACGCACGACGGCGCCCCAGCCGTTTGGAACATTTACTATAAGATTTGGCTTAAGGATCGCCTTGAAGACGGACAGCTTCCTGGAAATATTCTGGAAAAATTCGAAAGCCGTCACAGTTCTGCTGAACTGAAAAAATTGGCTATTCCTTTTGAATTTGCAAAGCCGACCGCATTGTTGAAATTTCTTATGACAATTTGCGGGGTTAAGAACGATGACATCACGCTAGACTTTTTTGCGGGCTCTGGGTCGGCCGCGCATGCCGTCATGGAACTAGCAGTTGAAACGAACAGTCGCCAACGCTTCGTATCCGTTCAACTCCCTGAACCAACCGCTGCCGAGTCTGAGGAGCGGAAAGCCGGCTTCATTAACATAAGCGAGTTGACCAAGGAGCGCATCCGCAGGGCGGCTACCGCACTCCGGAAATCTAGCCCAATGTTTGCGGGCGATCTGGGCTTTCGCGCTTTCAAGTTAGAGAACTCAAACATCCGCGCGTGGGATGCCGACCCCGCCGATCTCGAAGACAGCCTTCTGAAGAATGCCGAGCACCTCGTTCAGGGTCGAAAGGAGCAGGACGTGCTCTATGAGCTCTTGCTCAAACTCGGCCTCGATCTCTGTGTGCCGATCGAAACCAAGACGGTGGCAGGCAAGACGGTTCATTCCATTGGCGGTGGCACGCTGATCGTCTGTCTCGCTGACGGCCTGACCAAGGACGTGGTGGAGGAACTCGCGAACGGCATTGTCGATTGGCGGAAGGCGCTGGCGCCGGCCGTCGATACGCGCGTGGTGTTCAAGGACACCGGCTTTGCCGACGACATCGCCAAGACCAACATGGCCGCGATCCTGAATCAGGCCGGCATCGCCGACGTGCGGAGCCTGTGATGAGCGCCGATACGTTTCTAAGCTTCGCCTATGGCTCTAACATGCTTAGCACGCGTTTGCAGGAACGCTGCCCTTCTGCGCAACCGAAAGGTATCACCGAACTGCATGGCTACGAGCTTCGCTGGCACAAGAAGAGCCGCGACGGATCTGGAAAGTGCGACATCGTGAAAACAGATAAGCACGGCGCGTCGGTGTTCGGTGTTCTATTCGAGATAGCGCGCAGCGAGAAGGCGGCCCTCGACAAGGCTGAAGGCTTTGGGGCGGGCTATGACGAAACGCAAGTGCAGGTCCATCTTGAAGCCGACCAATGCACTGCGATCGCCTACGTAGCCACCATCACCGATCCGAAGCTCAATCCTTACACTTGGTACCGCGCTCTCGTTGTTGCAGGCGCTAAGGAGCACGGTCTGCCAGCGGACTATATTGCGCGGCTGGAAGCCGCTCCCGCTGATCAAGACCTTGACCAAGCGCGCCACGACAAGAACATGGCTCTGATCGGTGAGGTGTGCGCATGAAGCTGCATTTCGAACCCGATCTCGATTACCAGAAACGCGCGATCGAGGCCGTCGCGGACCTGTTCCGTGGCCAGGAGATCAACCGCACCGAGTTCACCGTCACCCGGCAGGAGGCGGGCGGACTGCAGGGCGAACTCGGGCTGGTCGAAAGCGAACTCGGCATTGGCAACCGGCTTACGCTGCTGGACGACGAGATCATCGCCAATCTGAAGGATATCCAGCTTCGCAATGGCTTGGCGCCATCCGCCGCGCTGACCTCCGGCGATTTCACGGTGGAAATGGAGACCGGCACGGGCAAGACCTATGTCTATCTCCGCACCATCTTCGAGATGAACAAGCTTTACGGTTTTACCAAGTTTGTCATCGTCGTGCCGTCGGTGGCGATCAAGGAGGGCGTCTACAAGACGCTGCAGATCACCGAAGAGCACTTCAAGGGCCTCTATTCGGGCCAGCCCTTCGACTATTTTCTCTACGATTCCGCCAAGCTCGGACAGGTGCGCAATTTCGCGACCAGTCCCAACATCCAGATCATGGTGGTGACGGTCGGCGCCATCAATAAGAAGGATGTGAACAACCTCTACAAAGACAGCGAGAAGACGGGCGGCGAACGGCCGATCGACCTCATCCGCGCGACCCGGCCAATCCTGATCGTGGACGAACCGCAGAGCGTCGACGGTGGCCTTTCCGGCGCAGGCAAGAACGCCCTCGGCGAGATGAATCCGCTTTGCACGCTGCGCTATTCGGCGACCCACGTCGACAAGCATCACATGGTGTTCCGCCTCGACGCTGTCGACGCCTATGAGCGCAAGCTGGTCAAGCAGATCGAGGTCGCTTCTCTCGAAGTGGAGGGCGGCCACAACAAGGCCTATGTCCGCTTCGTCTCCGCCAGCAACGCCAAGGGAACGATCACCGCCCGCGTCGAAATCGACGTGCTCGACGGCAAGCAAGTGCGTCGCCAGGAGGTGACGGTTCAGGATGGCGACGATCTGGAGGAACTGACCAAGCGTGCGATCTATGCCGATTGCCGCATCGGGGAAATCCGCGCCGGACGCGACAATCAGCTCCTGGAGGTGAAGCTGCCGGGCAGCGAGGAGTTTCTCCAGCCTGGCCAAGCCGTCGGCGATGTCGATGCTGACGCTCTGAAGCGCCTGATGATCCGCCGCACGATCCACGAGCATCTGGAAAAGGAAAAGCGCTTGGCGCCGCTCGGCATCAAGGTGCTGAGCCTGTTCTTCATCGATGCGGTGGAGCACTACCGCTCCTACGATGCCGGCGGAAATCCCGTGAAGGGCAAGTATGCCCGCATCTTCGAAGAGGAGTATCGCCGCGCGGCGAAGCTTCTCGACTTCGTCAGCCTGTTCAAGGAGGTCGACGTTACGTCGGAAGCCGAAGAGGTGCATGACGGCTATTTCTCGATCGACAAGGCGCGGCGCTGGACCGACACGGCCGACAACAATCAGGCGGGCCGCGACAATGCCGAGCGTGCCTATAACCTGATCATGAAGGACAAGGAGAAGCTGCTCAGCTTCGATACGAAGCTGAAGTTCATCTTCTCGCACTCCGCCCTCAAGGAGGGCTGGGACAATCCCAACGTCTTTCAGATCTGCGCGCTCCGCGAGATCGGCACCGAGCGCGAGCGGCGGCAGACCATCGGCCGTGGTCTTAGGCTGTGCGTGAACCAGAATGGCGAACGCCTGCGCGGCTTCGACATCAACACGCTGACCGTCATCGCCACCGAGAGTTACGAGGACTTCGCCGAGAACCTGCAGAAGGAAATCGAGAAGGACACCGGCATCAAGTTCGGCATTGTCGAGAAGCACCAGTTCGCGACAATCCCCGTGGTCAACCCGGACGGCTCGACCGGAATGCTGGGTTTCGAGGAATCCGCCGCCATCTTCGATCACTTGAAGGCTGAGGGCTTCGTCGACACCAAGGGCAAGGTGCAGGACACGCTGCGCACCGCCTTGAAGGACGGAACGCTCGCGCTGCCGGTGGCGCTCGCCGCCCATCTTGGCGCGGTTCGTGACGTGCTGAAGAAGGTCGCCGGGAAGCTCGACATCAAGAATGCCGACGAGCGCGTCACCGTCAAGACACGGCAGGCCATTCTCGAAAGCGCCGAGTTCCAGGCGCTCTGGGATCGCATCAAACATAAGACGACGTATCGCGTTCACTTCGACAACGAGAAGCTGATCACCGATTGTGCCAAGGCCATCGCCAATGGCCCGCCGGTGTCGAAAGCTCGGGTGCGGGTCAGGAAGGCCGATCTTTCCATTGGGCAGGGTGGTGTCGAGGCCAAGGAGCACGACAAGAACAGCGAAACCATCATCACGATCGAGGAAGGCGATATCGTCCTGCCCGACGTGCTGACCGATCTTCAGGACCGGACCCAACTCACCCGCAAGAGCCTCGTCCGCATTCTGACCGAGTGCGGCCGCTTGACCGACTTCAAGCGCAATCCGCAGGCGTTCATCGAGATCGCTGGTGAAGTGATCAACCGGACGAAGCGTTTGGCGATCGTGGACGGCATCAAATATCAGCGGATCGGCGACGAGCACTATTACGCGCAGGAGCTTTTTGCGCAGGAGGAGCTGACCGGCTATTTGCGCAACATGCTCAAGGACGCGCAGAAGTCGGTCTTCGAGCACGTCGTCTATGATTCCGGAGGTGTCGAGCGGACATTCGCCGAGCAGCTCGAAAAGAACGAAGCTGTGAAGATCTACGCCAAGCTGCCCGGGTGGTTCAAAGTGCCGACTCCGCTCGGTACCTACAACCCCGACTGGGCGGTTCTGGTCGAAGTCAGCGGCGAGGAGCGCCTGTATTTCGTCGTGGAGACCAAAGGCAGTCTCTTCGTCGATGACTTGCGCGACATCGAAGCCGGCAAGATCGCGTGCGGGGAGGCGCACTTCAGCGCGCTCGCCTCCGGGCCGAACCCTGCTCGCTACATAAAGGCGAGAACCGTCGACGACCTGATGGATCACACATAAGGCGGCATCGTTCGTGAGGGCGGCTATCCGTCAATTGCCTTGCACCAATGGGGGTGAATATGCGCCGTCATCGAGGTAAGGGGCGCCACTAGGGCTGAAGCCAGTGCTTTGGTGTCGCCGATGCGGTGGCCCCTTGAAAGGGCGATCACATCGGATTTGCCCTTTCCTGTAAATGTGATAAAACCTCTGCTATATTTTGAATCTGCCGAGGAAATATCACATCGCTACGGCCATGGACTCGCAACGCGCCCAAGCGCTCAAGCTGCTGAAGACGTGCCCCATGATGCGGCTGAAGGACTTTGCCGCCCGCGGCATCGCGCCCGAAACCCTGGCGCGTCTTGTCCGGGACGGCGAGGTCGTTCGTCCTGCGCGCGGTCTCTATCAGCTTGCGGATAGTTCGGGCGATGCGGCTCGCATTCTGGCGGAAGCTTCGGTGCTCGTTCCCAAAGGCGTCATCTGCCTGACCTCAGCGCTGCAATTCCATGAGCTGACCCTGCAAATGCCGTCGGCCGTTTGGATGGCCATCGATCGCACCGCCTGGCGTCCCAAGATCGACTATCCACCCATTCGCTTCGTGCGCTTCACCGGCCCCTCGCTGACGGAAGGTGTGGAGCGGCGCTCCATCGATGGCGTCGAGGTGGCGATTACAAATCCGGCGCGGACGATCGTCGATTGCTTTCGCTATCGGGCGAAGGTCGGGCTGGATGTCGCCCTGGAAGGTCTGCGCGAGGGGCTTCGACAGCGAAAAGTCACGAGTGACCAGCTTTGGACCTATGGGACCAAGGGCAAGGTCTGGTCGACCATGAAGCCCTATGTGGAGGCGACGATGGCCGATGGCGCGTGAACCGAGAAAAAATGTCGGCGCTTCGGTCCGGGCTCGTCTGCTCGATCGGTCTCGCGTCGAACGCACGGACTTTCAGATTCTGCTGACGCGCTACGCGCTGGAGCGGCTTCTCTACCGGTTGAGTCAATCACCCCATCGCGACCGCTTCGTTCTGAAAGGGGCGATGCTGTTCGTGACCTGGGTGGAGGACCCGTTCCGGCCTACGCGCGATCTCGACTTCCTCGGCTATGGCGAAAGCAGCCCGGAGGCGATCGGCGGGACCTTTCGCGAGATCTGCGGGCAGCCTGTCGATGATGATGGCGTGGAGTTCGATATCGGAGCGATCACGGCTGTTCCGATCCGGGAAGACGTAGAATACGGCGGCATTCGTGTGCGCACCTCCGCGACGATCGCGGGTGCCCGCGTTCCGATTCAGGTCGACATCGGTTTCGGTGATGCCGTCACGCCGGGGCCGGTCGAGATCGTCTATCCGCCACTGCTCGACGCGCCGGCGCCCCGCCTGCGCGCCTATCCGGTAACGACCGTAGTGGCCGAGAAATTCCAGGCGCTCGTGCTGCTCGGCATCGCGAATAGCCGGCTGAAGGATTTCTACGACCTCTGGCTGATCGCGCAGACATTCGAGTTTGACCGGGCGTCGCTTGCCGAGGCCATCCGCCAGACTTTTGCGCGGCGCGAGACCATGCTTCCAACCGAAAAGCCGATCGGTCTGAGCGAGGCTTACGTGGAGGCTTGGGGGCGACAGTGGAGGGCTTTTCTGGGGCGAGAGCGAATGGCCTCGGCGCCGACCGAGCTGGCCGTCGTTGTCTACGACCTCGCTGGATTTCTGCTTCCCCTGATCGAGCCTGCTGAAAAGGATGAGCGCTGGAAGCCCGGAGAAGGCTGGAGGGCGACGAATGCATAGCCTGCAGAGCAACGCGGGCGCGCGCGCACGGATTCGCCGTCTATCGCAGTCAATCGCGAACTTTTGTGATCGACTCTAGCTATTTCTCCCGCGCTTCGTATATAATACAAACGTACAGATCGACGCCGCGCACCGCGCCACATTTATTGTGGAAAAACAATTGCGTATGATTCTGACGGTATATATGACGGTAATCGTCTATTTCTCCGTTTTACACTCATCGAAAATTCAAATACTTACCGCTCCAGTTAATCATCGAGTGGGAATGAAATGATGTGGCTCGCGGCGTTTCGCGAGCTATCGCCACATCCTCATAACTAGCTGAAATAAAGCAAAAATCAATCACTCACTATTGGAGCCTATCGCCTTCAAGCGATGGGTTCTGACGGTGCGCGCGACGGTATGCGTTTTTCGCCGTCCGCCGGATTTTTGCCATACCGTCAGGCCGAAAACGCAAGCGGCCCATGGAAAAACAATCTACCGCGCTGTTATATAACGGTTATTCGTGTTGTTTGACGGTAAAATTGGGGGGCGAAAAGGCGTTTTGGATCGTCAACGAGGCCGTCCCCATGCTCACCGACATGGCCATCAAGAGGCTGAACCCAAAGGATAAATTATACAAGGTGGCCGACCGTGACGGTATGTACGTTTCCGTCGCCACGACAGGCCAAATCACCTTCCGGTACGACTACCGTTTGAACGGTCGCCGGGAGATGCTGACGATCGGCCCCTATGGCGCCGATGACCTCACGCTTGCCGAGGCTCGAGAGCGCTGCATCACGGCACGCAAGCTGGTGGCGGAGGGGCTTTCTCCGGCTCACGAGAAACAGCGCGACAAGCGGCGCAAGGCGATGGAGTGCAGCTTCGGTGCGGTGAGCGCCTTATGGATCAAGGACGCGCGCATGGCGGAAAGCACCCGCTCGATGCGCAAGGCCATCCTCGATCGCGACATTCTCCCCGCCTGGAAGAACCGCCTTCTCACCGAGGTGACGCCGGACGATCTGCGCCAGCTCTGCGCCAAGGTGAAAGAGCGCGGCGCGCCCGCGACCGCCATCCACGCCCGCGACGTCATCAAACAGATCTTCGCCTTCGCCATCCTGCACGGTGAGAAAGTACCGAACCCGGCCGACGAGGTCGGGCCTGCCTCGATCGCGACCTTCCAGCCGAAGGACCGGGCGCTGTCGCCGGCCGAAATCAAGATCATGCTGCAGCAGGTCGAGCACGTGCCAACCCTGCCGACCATCCGCCTCGGCCTGCGTCTGATCCTGCTCACCATGGTGCGCAAGAGCGAGCTGACCGATGCCGTCTGGGACGAGGTCGATTTCGAGAACGCCGTCTGGACCCTTCCCAAGGAGCGCATGAAGCGGTCGAAGGCGCACAACGTCTATCTCTCGCAACAGTCGCTCGACATCCTCATCGCCCTGAAGACTGCGCCGGCAACTCGCGCTATCTCCGGCCGTCCCGCTACGACGCCGACGGCCCCATGTCGCGCGCAACCTTCAATCGCGTCACCGCGGCTGTCGTGGCGCGGGCAAAGAAGGAGGGCCTGCCACTGGAGCCGTTCACGGTCCACGACTTGCGCCGGACCGGCTCGACGCTCCTGAACGAGATGGGCTTCAACAGCGACTGGATCGAGAAATGCCTCGCCCACGAGGACGGTCGCTCATCGCGCGGCGTCTACAACAAGGCAGAATACGAACCGCAGCG
The DNA here is from genome assembly GCF_021401125.1 of Xanthobacter sp. NM-59. GTDB lineage: Bacteria > Pseudomonadota > Alphaproteobacteria > Rhizobiales > Xanthobacteraceae > Xanthobacter. Next base: position 872,836 of record NZ_JACBFQ010000001.1, on the reverse strand, counting down.
CCGCCACATGCTCCAGGAGTGGGCCGACATGGTCGATGCCTGGGTGAACGGAGAGAAGCGCGTGCCGACGCTGTTGCCGCCGTCGATGCCGTTTATGGGCGAGAAGAACGGATTAAGCCTGAGAGGAAGTCCAAGTGAACATCGTTGAAACGGACCGGCTGATTCTCCGAAATTTCCGGCGGGGTGACGCTGCTGATCTGTTTGCATATTTGCACCAACCCAGGTCGAGCTGCTTCGCTTCTCTGAAGCTCGCCGATCTCGGCGCCGCTCAAGCCGAAGTGGAAGCACGCAGCGGCAGCGATGAGCATGTCGCCGTATGTCTACGCAGCTCCGATACGCTGATCGGCGACCTGTTTTGTGTCCACGAGCCTCCCGACACATACTCGGTTGGTTGGAATTTCAACGCGAATTTCGGCGGTACCGGCTATGCCTCGGAGGCGGCACGGGCGCTACTCGACCACTTGTTCAAGGTGAAAGAAGCCCGGCGGCTTTATGCCTATGTCGAGGAAGACAACTTTGCCTCGCAGCGCCTCTGCGAGAGGCTGGGGATGCGACGGGAGGGGCTGTTCCGGGAGTTCGTGTCATTCGTTAATGACGATCAGGGCGTGCCAATCTACGAGAATACCATGCAATACGCCATCCTGCGCAAGGAGTGGACGCCGTAGCGGCTGTCATCTGACCTGCCGCGCTCGTCGGACCTTCGGAAATTATGCTTTGGCCGGTCGCGCACGTCGCTGGTGAACGTCCGGTGGAGGCGCCTTGCGCACGATATCCGCCTCTGACGCGCGACGCCGTTCGTCGAGCCAGGTCTCGACTTCGGCCAAGTCCCACACCACGCAGCGCGGCGTCAGAAAGAAGCGCTTGGGAAACTCGCCGCGCTGTTCCATCTCGTAGATCGTCGTGTCCGCGAGTGGGACGATTTTGCGAAGCTCTGGGCGACGGATCACGCGCTTGAACAGGTCGGCAGGTGGTTGAAACCGTTTGAGGGTATTCTCCGCTGGTCCATCAATGGAGGGTTGCCCAGTCTCGACTTCCAGAGCTTTGTCTTTCTGGGGAGTGGCTTGTTCGCGTCGCATGTCGATCGCCTTCGATCGCTGTGGAATGACTGCGACCAAGGTGATGCATGTTGCTCATGCGTTGAAGGCATCGGACGTCGGCGTGCGGGAAACGGCGGCAATGGGGAGATTTTCGGAGGGCGCGCTCCACCTTATGGTTCGATCGCGGCGTAAAGTGCCCGGCTGAGGTCGGCGGAGAAGCGTCCGCCGTTCGACATGCCTTCGAGCGCGGTGTTGGTGAAGGCGACCAGCGTCAGATTCTTGCTGGGATCGACGAACCAGCTATGGCCATAGGCTCCGCCCCAGCGCCAAGTACCGGGAGACTCGGTTACTCCAGCCGCCGTCGCATCACGCAGGATCGAGAAGCCGAGGCCATAGCCCCAGCCGGATGAGCCTTCGATATCGAGGCCGGCAATCTGATCGCGCGCCATTTCAGCCGCGTGTCCGGGCGGCATCAACGGCCCGCCGCCCGATCGCAGCGCTTCGAGCAGGGTCATCGTGTCGAGGGCAGAGCCGGTCATGCCGGCGCCGCCGGACGGAAAGGCCTTTGGGTCGAAGGCGCGTGACGGGTCCATGAGGATGCCGGGGAGACCGGGAAGAAACGGCACCAGGTCCGGCTCGCGCATCCGGCGCGGATACGGGGTGTCGTCGGCGTAAGCCGCAGCCAGCCGGGTCGGGTCCGCAACCGAGAAGCCGGTGTCGTTCAGCCCGAGGGGCTCGGTCACCAGTCGGCGCACCGCCTGCGGCAGCGACAGTCCCGTCGCGACCTCGATCAAGGCGCCCGCGACATCGAGGGCGAGCGAATAGCAAAACTGCGTCCCCGGTCGAAACAGCAGCGGCACCCCGGCGAGGCGGGAGAGGTTCTCGGCCAGCGTGATGCCGGTTCGGTCCATGCCATCTGAGACGCCGGCTCGGTGCAGCGGCCCGTCATCCGGCTCCAGAAAGCCGTAGCCGAGGCCGGACGTGTGGGTGAGGAGGTGGCGAAGGGAGATCGCGGCGGGATCGCCCCCAAAACGCGGTTCGAAGTGCGGAAGCCATTCGGCGATCGGTCGATCGAGATCGAGTTTGCCTTGTTCGACCAACGCCATGGCCGCCGCTGCGACGAAGAGCTTGGAAACCGAGGCGAGGCGGAACTGCGCATCTTCGCGCATCGGGGAACCGGTCTCGCGATCCGCCAGGCCGGCGGCGCGGGTATAGATCAGCTGGCCGTTCCGGCGCACCAGGACGACGGCGCCGACGATCCGCTCGGCCGCAATCGCGCCATCGATGACGGCGTCGAGTCTCCTGGAGAGCGTGGTGGAAGAAGTCTGAAGAGGGCGTTCGAGCATGGGAGCTCCGTTTCGGATCAAGGGGCGAAGGAGAAGGGAAATCCGTGCCGGCAGGCGCGGTGTGCGGCGATGAAGGCTGCGGCCAGCAGCAAGAGCGCGACAGGCGCAAAGGCACCGGCTCCAAAATGATCGAGCAACACCCCGCCCATGATGCCGCCGCCGGCGATGGCCGCGTTCCAGGCTGTGACGAGCATCGATTGGGCGAGGTCGTGCATGTCTCCGGCCGCCTTAGCGAGGGCGGTCTGAAACAGCGTGGCGACGCCGCCGAAGGCGAGGCCCCAGAGTCCTGTGGCGCTCAAGACGATGATCGGTGCATGACCGGCGATACCGAGTGCGAGCGCTGCGAGGCCGAACGACGCGATGCTGATCAGAGTGAGATTGCGCAGGTGACGGTCGATCAGGACACCGACGATCCAGATCCCGGCCAGCGCGGCAATTCCGAAGACGAGCAGAGCAAGATCGGTCCTGGTGGCTCCGCCAGCACTGCCGAGCAAAGGGGCGATGTAGGTGTAGAGGATGTTGTGCGCGAGCACGAAAGTCAGGGTGACGAAGAGAACCGGCCGGATTCCTGGTAAGGCGAAGACTTGGCTGAGCGGAAGCCGCTCGTCCTCGGTCTGTCCCGGGAAGTCGGGGACTTTCATCACCACCCAGGCAATCAGGATCAGGGTCAGGCCGCTCATGACCCCGAACGAAGCCCGCCATCCGATCGCAGCGCCCAGGTATGTTCCTGCCGGAATGCCGAGCGACAACGCCAACGGAGTGCCGATCATCGCAACGGCGATGGCGCGTCCCTTCGATCCTTCCGGCACCATCCGCGCGGCATAGCCGGCGATCAGTGCCCAGAGCAGTCCTGCGGAAACACCCGCGACAAACCGGGCGACGAGTGTCAGTCCATAACTATCCGACAGCGCCGTCGCCGTGTTCGCCACCGCAAATCCGCAAATGGCGATGAGAAGCAGCGGCCGTCGCCGCATGCTTTGCGTCGCGGTGGTCAGGGGAATGGCCGCGGCGAGCGAACCGATGGCGTAGAGCGTGACGAGCTGCCCGGCGAACGCCTCGGAAACGCTCAGGCTCGTGCCGATCTGTGGCAACAGACCGGCCGGAAGCGCCTCGGTCAGGATGGTGATGAACCCGGCCATCGCGAGCGCCAAAAGGTTCGGCCACGGGAATGGAGCCGAGGTCGGCGAGACGCGGCCGACCGCGTCGTGGGAGCATGTCTTTGTCATGCCCACGAGACTAGCGGTATCGCCGATGCGGAATAATCAGGCTAGAATTCCATTTATATCGGACTCATGAGTCCGCAATCTCGGAAGACGCCATGGAACATCTCGGCGCGCTCAATGCCTTCGTTCAGACGGCCGAGGCCGGCAGCTTTGCCGCCGCAGCAATCAAGCTCGGCATTTCGGCCTCCGCAGTGGGCAAGGCGGTGGCCCGGCTCGAGGAACGGCTCGGTGTCCGCCTGTTTCACCGCTCGACCCGGTCGCTGACCCTCACGCCTGAGGGCGAGCTCTTCCGCGACCGCTGCCGTCGCATCTTCTGCGAGATCGAGGCGGCGGAACTCGAACTGTCGCAGACCCGCGCGGCGCCGCGGGGGAAACTCCGCGTCAGCCTGCCACTCATCGGCATGCTGATGATGCCGGCGGTGATGGCCTTCATGCGCGCCTATCCCGAGATCGAGCTCGATCTCGACTTCACCGACAGGCTGGTGGATGTGATCGACGAAGGCTTCGACGCAGTGATCCGCACCGGCGAGGCGCGCGACAGCCGGCTGATGATGCGCCGCGTCGGCGCCTTCTCCCACCGCATCGTCGGCTCACCGGACTATTTCGCCGTGCATGGCGTGCCGAAGGTGCCGGAAGACCTCGCCGGCCACGCCTGCCTGCATCACAAATATCCCTCGACCGGCAAGCTTGAGCGCTGGCCGCTTGCGCGCGACGGGGTGGATCTCGATATGGCCCTGCCGGTCACGCTGGTCGCGAGCACGCTGGAACCCCAGATCTGTCTGGCCGAGGAAGGCTTTGGCCTCGTCTGTCTGCCGCAGTTCGCCGTGCGCACTCAGCTTTCACGCGGCACGCTCGTCAGCGTGCTCGACGACTACATCCGCGATGTGGGCGCTTTCCATATCCTATGGCCGGCAAGCCGCCACCCGTCGCCGAAGCTGTCCGCCTTCGTCTCGTTCATGGCCGAGAACCTGCTGCGCTATCCGCAACCGTTGCCCTGCAAAGCCGAAGCGCAGTGAACCAGCAACACGAGTCCATTCGCAGGAGCGCTTCGTAGCGGCCGGTTCGATCTTCCCCTCTCAACGAGCTCCGATAACGCTGGCCGCCGCCGCGGCGCGCTCAAGCCCGGCCCGTACCGGACCGTGTAGGGCCTGACCGCGCCGCTCGATTGCGCCGGCCGAACGCCTCCTCGCCCTCGATCGGAGGGTGACATCGAATGGAGGCCGACATGACCGCAGTGCTCATCACCGACGAACTCTATGCCCGGCTCCTCGCCAATGGTGCTCGCAGCGCCGCCGGTCAGGAACGGCTTCATCAACGCCATCCAGGTCTATCCCTTCGTCGATGGCGCGCTCTATCAAGTTTACACCGCGCCCGGTCAGATCACCGACATCGCCTTGCAGCCCGGCGAAACGCTGGTCGGCGCTGGTCCAGTCGCCGCCGGCGACACGGTGCGCCTGATGATCCGCCGCACGATCCACGAGCATCTGGAAAAGGAAAAGCGCTTGGCGCCGCTCGGCATCAAGGTGTTGAGCCTGTTCTTCATCGATGCGGTGGAGCACTATCGGTCCTACGATGCCGACGGAAATCCCGTGAAGGGCAAATATGCCCGCATCTTTGAAGAGGAGTATCGCCGCGCGGCGAAGCTTCCCGACTTCGTCAGCCTGTTCAGGGAGGTCGACGTTACGTCGGAAGCCGAAGAGGTGCATAATGGCTATTTTTCAATAGATAAGCGTGTTGTGACGCCGTTTGAAACATACGAGCTCAAAAAATCGTCGGCGAAAGATGCACCGGAAAATGACACTTATAACCTGATCATGAAGGACAAGGAGAAGCTGCTCAGCTTCGATACGAAGCGAAAGTTCATCTTCTCGCACTCCGCCCTGAAGGAGGGTTGGGACAATCCCAACGTATTCCAGATCTGCGCACTCCGCGAGATCGGCACCGAACGCGAGCGGCGGCAGACCATCGGCCGCGGCCTCAGGCTGTGCGTGAACCAGGGTGGCGAACGCCTGCGCGGCTTCGACATCAACACGCTGACCGTCATCGCCACCGAAAGCTATGAAGACTTCGCCGAGAACCTGCAAAAGGAAATCGAAAAGGACACCGGCATCAAGTTCGGCATTGTCGAGAAGCACCAGTTCGCGAGAATCCCCGTGGTCAACCCGGACGGCTCGACCGGAATGCTGGGTTTCGAGGAATCGGCCGCCATCTTCGATCACTTGAAGGCCGAAGGCTTCGTCGACACCAAGGGCGAGGTGCAGGATAAGCTGCGCACCGCTTTGAAGGACGGAACGCTCGCGCTGCCGGTGGCGCTCGCCGCCCACCTTGGCGCGGTTCGTGACGTGCTGAAGAAGGTCGCCGGGAAGCTCGACATCAAGAACGCCGACGAGCGCGTCACCGTCAAGACACGGCAGGCCATTCTCGAAAGCGCCGAATTCCAGGCGCTTTGGGATCGCATCAAACATAAGACGACGTATCGCGTTCACTTCGACAACGAGAAGCTGATCACCGATTGTGCCAAGGCCATCACCAATGGCCCACCGGTGTCGAAAGCTCGCGTGCGGGTCAGGAAGGCCGATCTTTCCATTGGACAGGGCGGCGTTGAGGCGAAGGAGCACGACAAGAACAGCGGAACCATCATCACGATCGACGAAGGCGACATTGTCCTGCCCGACGTGCTGACCGATCTTCAGGACCGAACCCAACTCACCCGCAAGAGCCTTGTCCGCATTCTCACCGAGTGCGGCCGCTTGGCTGACTTCAAGCGCAATCCACAGGCGTTCATCGAAATCGCCGGTGAAGTGATCAACCGGACGAAGCGCTTGGCCATTGTGGACGGCATCAAATATCAGCGGATCGGCGACGAGCACTATTACGCGCAGGAGCTTTTCGCGCAGGAGGAACTGACCGGCTATTTGCGCAACATGCTCAAGGACGCGCAGAAGTCGGTCTTCGAGCACGTCGTCTATGATTCCGGAGGTGTCGAGCGGACATTCGCCGAGCAGCTCGAAAAGAACGAAGCTGTGAAGATCTACGCCAAGCTGCCCGCGTGGTTCAAAGTGCCGACTCCGCTCGGTACCTACAATCCCGATTGGGCGGTTCTGGTCGAAGTCAGCGGCGAAGAGCGCCTCTATTTCGTCGTGGAGACCAAAAGCAGCCTCTTCGTGGACGACTTGCGCGATATCGAAGCCGGCAAGATCGCGTGCGGGGAGGCGCACTTCAGCGCGCTCGCCTCCGGACCGAACCCGGCTCGATACATAAAGGCCAGAACGGTCGACGACCTGATGGATCACACGTAAGGCGCTCTCCTTCACGAGGACTGCCGCCCGTCAATTGCCTTGCCCCCTGGAGAGCGGCGAACATATGCCGGCACCAGGGGCAAAGTCAGAGCCTGCGCTTTGGCGGTGCCGGCGCGCAGGCGGCCGCTTCGAGGGGCAAGCGCAACGGATTGCTGCTTCCTGAAAATGTGATAAAACCTCTGCTATCTTCTGGACTTGCCGAGGAAACATCACATCGCTACGGCCATGGATTCTCAACGCGCTCAAGCGCTCAAGCTGCTGAATACGTGCCCGATGATGCGGCTGAAGGACTTTGCCGCCCACGGCATCGGCCCGGAAACGCTGGCGCGTCTTGTTCGGGACGGGGCAGTCGTTCGCCCCGCGCGGGGCCTCTACCAACTCGCGGATAGCTCGGGCAATGCGGCGCGTATTCTGGCAGAAGCGTCTGCCCTCGTTCCCAAAGGCGTCATCTGCCTGATCTCAGCGCTGCAATTCCATGAGCTGACTCTGCAAATGCCGTCGGCCGTTTGGATGGCCATCGATCGCACCGCCTGGCGTCCCAAGATCGACTATCCACCCATTCGCTTCGTGCGCTTCACCGGCCCCTCGCTGACAGAAGGTGTGGAGCGACACTCCATCGATGGCGTCGAGGTGGCGATCACAAATCCAGCGCGGACGATCGTCGATTGCTTTCGCTATCGGGCGAAGGTCGGGCTGGATGTCGCACTGGAAGGTCTGCGCGAGGGGCTTCGACAGCGAAAAGTCACGAGTGACCAGCTCTGGACCTATGGGACCAAAGGCAAGGTCTGGTCGACCATGAAGCCCTATGTGGAGGCGATGGTGGCCGATGGCGCGTGAACCGAGAAAAAATGTCGGCGCTTCGGTCCGGGCTCGTCTGCTCGACCGGGCTCGCGTCGAACGCACGGACTTTCAGATTCTGCTGACGCGCTACGCGCTGGAGCGGCTTCTCTACCGGCTGAGCCAATCACCCCATCGCGACCGCTTCGTTCTGAAAGGGGCGATGCTGTTCGTGACCTGGGTGGAAGACCCGTTCCGGCCGACACGCGATCTCGATTTGCTCGGCTATGGCGAAAACAGCCCGGAGTCGATCGGCGGGGCCTTCCGCGAGATCTGTGGGCAACCGGTCGATGATGATGGCGTGGAGTTCGATATCGGAGCGATCATGGCTGTTCCGATCCGGGAAGACGTAGAATACGGCGGCATTCGTGTGCGCACCTCCGCGACGATCGCAGGCGCCCGCATTCCGATCCAGGTCGACATCGGTTTCGGTGATGCCGTCACGCCGGGACCGGTCGAGATCGTCTATCCGTCACTGCTCGACGCGCCGGCGCCCCGCCTGCGCGCCTATCCGGCGACGACCGTCGTGGCCGAGAAATTCCAGGCGCTCGTGCTGCTCGGCATCGCGAATAGCCGGCTGAAGGATTTCTACGACCTCTGGCTGATCGCGCAAACGTTCGAGTTTGACCGGGCATCGCTTGCCGAGGCCATCCGCCAGACCTTTGCACGGCGCGAGACCATGCTTCCAACCGAGAAGCCGATCGGTCTGAGCGAGGCTTACGTGGAGGCTTGGGGGCGACAGTGGAGGGCCTTTCTGGGGCGAGAGCGAATGGCCTCGGCGCCGGCCGACCTGGCTGTCGTTGTCTCCGACCTCGCCGGATTTCTGCTTCCCCTGATCGAGCCTGCTGAAAAGGATGAGCGTTGGAAGTCTGGTGAAGGTTGGAGGGCATCGGATGCCGGCTAGGATGCGTAGCCTGGAGGGTAGCGAGCAATGCGCGCGCGGCAGAATCGGTTTCGCCACGTATCGCAGTCAATCGCGGACGTTTTCGATCGGCTGTAGATATTTCTCCTGCACTTCGTATATAATACGAACGAAGAGATTGACGCCGCGTACCGCGTCACATTTATTGTGGAAAAACAATTTCGTATGAATCTGACGGTATATCTGGCGGAAATTGTAGAATTCTCCGTCTTACAATCATAAAAAATTAAAATACTTATCACTCCGGTTAATCATCGAGTGGGAATGAGGGGCGAGATCGCGGTGTCTCCCGTGGTGTGCCTATTGTTGTTGTGATGGGCTCTACCGTTGGTTTCGATCAGGTTGAGCGATGGTCTTGACTATGGAAGCGCGAGGCGTGAGCTGTGTCGGCTGAGCGAGTGGTGGGACAATGCGTGTCCAACAGGGATATACAGCGTTCTCAATAGTAGTGCCGGACGTGTCGGGGTGCGCTATGGTCCATTTGGACTGGAAATGACGTGCCGCGCGTGAGGGATAAACGGGCGCATATCGTTATGTGACGGACCGACCGCCGGGGGGAATGCCCCCGGGGCCGAGGGTAGGCATTACGCGTTGCAGCCGATGTCGGCCGCGCCCCATCGGCCGATGAGCGCGTTGGCCATGCGTTGCTTGGCGCTGCCATCGACGGCGCAAAGGAAAGAGCGTGGCGTGTCCATCACCGGAATGCCGCTATCGGCATGAGCGCTATCGCTGCATATTCCGTCGCCCACGCAGTAAGGTCGAAACCCCTTTCGCCAGACTGACCGGTGGTGCCGTGCGGCCGCGCGGCATGATGCGCCTCCACCTCCATGCCCGCCATCCGCGCGGCTGCGCACGCCGCCTGGCCTTCATCGCGGGGCCCGGTCCCTAGCCTCGTCCGGTCTTTGGCTGTAGGGGAGGGCGAGAACCGGCCCGACAGGAGGATCAGCCATGCCGCTTTATGCGCTCGACGGTGTCGCCCCCGAGCTTCCCACTTCCGGAAACTATTGGATCGCGCCCACGGCGGTGCTCATCGGCCGGGTCATCGTCAAGGAGGGGGCGAGCATCTGGTTTGGCGCCGTCCTGCGCGGCGATAATGAGCCCATCGTGGTGGGCGAGGGCAGTAACATTCAGGAAAACAGCGTCCTCCACACCGATCCCGGCTGCCCGCTGACCATCGGCACGAACGTGACCGTGGGCCACAATGTCATCCTTCACGGCTGCACCATCGGTGACAACAGCCTGGTGGGCATGGGCGCCACCGTGCTCAACCGCGCCGTCATCCCCGCCAACAGCCTGGTGGGCGCCGGCGCGCTGGTGACCGAGGGCAAGACCTTTCCCGAGCGCTCCCTCATCGTGGGCTCGCCGGCCAAGGCAGTGCGCGCGCTGGACGATGCGGCGGTGGAAGGGCTCGCCAAGAGCGCGGCCAATTACCAGCGCAATGGCCGGCGCTATGCCGAGGGTTTCGTGCGGGTCGACTGACGCGGAGGGCAGCCGAAGGGGAGGGCAGGGCGCCTCAGCGCCCGCCACCCACCACCGGCGGGGGCGGCACCAGTGTGTCGCCGAGAGACACCCAATCGGTGGCACGCGCCTGGGACTGGCGCTTCACGAAGCGGTAGCCGGTGTCCTTCCAGGACACGATGTCGTCTTCCTGGTTGTCGAGGATGAGATCACCACGATCAGTGATGACGGTGAGCACCGCATGGCCGTCGCCCTCGCGGTCGCGCACAACGGTGATCAGAAGCGCAGAGCCCGGCCAACCGAGGTTGAGCAGCGTGCGGCGCTTTTCCAGCACATAGTCCTCGCAGTCGCCCTTGCCGTCGTCGGGATAGGCCCAGCGCTCGGTCTCGCCATAGTGGTCGAGATCGGTCTCCGGCTGAATGCGGGCGTTAACGCCGCGGTTCACGCGGTCGAGCTCGGCCGCCTTGTTGTTATCGAGATGGATGACGGCAACCGCCGGGCCTGAGTTGCCGCAGTCACGGGGGTGCTCGGCACAGAAGCGGGTGTAGCCCGCCGGCGCGCTGGTGCTGCGCCCTTCGCCCAGGTGGCGGGGTGCGAACGCCGCCGAGAGATTGGCGAAGCGCTGTTCCTGGGCCCCAGCCGTGGCGAGGCCGGCACACAGCAGCGCCATGGAGAGCAGAATCTGCAGCAGGGTCCGGGGCAAACGCTTCGACATCGCGGGCATCCGCAGAAGTTAACAAAATGATAATGCCTCACCTCGGCCGCAATTGCTTCGTCAACCTTCTATTAACCTTAACGGCCTGAAGCCCTGTGGAGGGCCCGCTATCGCGGCGCGCGCGGGGCGGGGGATTTTCCTTGCCGAGGGCGGTGCGCCTGCCTATGTCGGAAGCGTGCTGTACCGTCCGCCTCTCCCCCCCGCGCCGGCTCGCGAGCCGGTCTTTAATCTGCCTGCGAGCATCGTCAGCGTGGCGCTCACGCTGATCATGATCCATGCAGTGCGTGTGCTCATCCTCAGCCAGGCGGCGGACCTGGAGGTGCTGACCTATTTCGCCTTCATCCCGGCGCGATACAGCCTGCCAGATACGATGTTCTATCTGCCGGGCGGCTGGGGGCCGAAGGTGTGGTCCGTGGTGAGCTATGCGCTGCTCCACGCCAATTGGATGCACCTTGGCGTCAACCTCATCTGGTTCCTGGCGTTCGGAACACCGGTGGCGCGCCGGTTCGGCACCCTGCGTTTTCTGCTGTTTTGCGTGGTCACCGCGGCCGCGGGCGCCGGGGCGCACTATCTGGCTTATCCGGACGGCATCGCGCCCCTGATCGGCGCTTCGGCGACGGTGTCGGGGGCCATGGCGGCGGCGATGCGGTTCGCCGTGTCGCCCGGGGGCATCCTGGCCGGCGGAATGGGGGCGGGCGACCACCACCCGGCCGAATCCCTGCTGCAAAGCCTGAAGAACCCGCAGCTGCTCATTTTCATCGCCATCTGGTTTGGCCTCAACCTGCTGTTCGGCCTGGGTGTTTCCATGCCGGGAACGGAGGGGGCGGAAGTGGCCTGGCAGGCCCATGTGGGCGGCTTTGCCGCCGGCCTGCTGCTATTCGGCCTATTCGATCCCGTGGCGCGTCCCCGGGGGCGCTGAGGCGGAATCCCAACATCCGGTATATCGCTACAGCTTGACGTTGCGCGAGTGCGAAGCGCACTTGCGTCGGCGGCCATTGCGAGTGATCCTTTCCCTTGGAGCAGGCCGGCACGGGCAAAAGCAACCGGGCCACACCGGACCCCGGCCGGATTCCGAAAGGGAGAGGACGCCAATGACCGTGAGCAGAATTCTGCAGCATAAGGGCGGGGATATCGTCACCATCTCTCCGCAGGCGACCGTGAGTGAGGCGGTGGCGCGCCATCACATCGGCGCCATCGTGGTGGTGGACGGGCACATGGGTGTGGAAGGCATCATCTCGGAGCGCGACGTTGTGCGCCTGCTCGGAGAGCGGGGAACCGAAGCGCTGTCGCTGCCGCTCGAGCAGGTGATGACGCGGGCGGTGGTGACCTGCACAGCCGACGAAACCATTCCCATGATCATGGAGCGCATGACGCGCGGCCGCTTCCGCCACGTGCCCGTGGTGGATGGGGACCGCCTCGTGGGCATCATCTCCATCGGCGACGTGGTGAAGTACCGCGTGGAGGAGATGGAGCGCGAGCACGCGGCCCTGCGCGACTACATCATGTCGGCCTGAAACGGGTTCCGGTCGGCCCTGGGGCCGACCGGACGGCGAGGCGCGCGGCCCGGCCCGTCACTTGCCAGGCTGCGGCACCAGCCGCAGATAGGGCTTCACGGCCTTCCACCCTTCGGGAAACTTCTCCTTCGCCGCAGCGTCGGACAGCGACGGCACGATGATGACGTCGTCGCCTGGCTTCCAGTCCACCGGGGTCGCCACCGAATGGTGCGCGGTGAGCTGGAGAGAATCGATCACCCGCAGGATTTCCTGGAAGTTCCGCCCGGTGGAGGCGGGATAGGTGATCGACAGCTTGAGCTTCTTGTCCGGCCCGATGATGAAGACAGAGCGCACCGTTGCCGTGTCGCTGGCATTGGGGTGGATCAGGTCATAAAGGGTCGAGACCTTTCGGTCCGCATCGGCGATGAGGGGAAAGTTCAACGTGGCGCCGGTGGCGTCCTTGATGTCCTGAACCCATGCCGGGTGGTTCTCGACCGCGTCGACCGAAAGGCCGATCACCTTCACGCCCCTTTTGTCGAACTCCCCCTTGAGATGAGCCACCTGGCCCAGCTCGGTGGTGCACACCGGCGTGAAATTCTTGGGGTGGGAGAAGAGGATGCCCCAGCTGTCCCCGAGCCAGGAATGGAAGGAGATGGGCCCCTCGGTGGTTTCGGCGGTGAAGTCGGGAACGACGTCCCCAAGGCGCAGACTCATGTCTCACTCCAATGATTCAGCCATCGATCGGCGTTGGCGATAATATATAACTAAGTCGATGGATATTGGCAAATAATGTGTCGCGGTGCAGCAAGGGCGGAGCGGGAGGTGCGTCGGCTGGTCGGTGACCCTATGATGCGGCGGCAGTGCGCCATTGCGTTGGGGAGGGGGTGAAGTGCCGATGACCGTGGCAGCGCCCGGTGTGGCCAGGGACGAGCTGGAAGCGCAGCTCGCGCGCGCTGACGACGCGCTGTGCCAGCTCGCGCGCGAGGTCTTTGGCGTGAGCTGTGCCACTGTGGTCCGCGCTCGTGACGAAAGCGGTGCCGCGCCGCTTGCCGACGGACTGGAGGAGATGCGCAGGCGCGCCGGGCAGACCCGCGCCGTGGAGGTGATTGAGGACGTGGAGGCCATGGCGCCCGACCTCACGGGTGCCTTTCCTTCGCAATGTACCGACGCAGGGTTCTGCGCTGCCGTGGCCCTCGTGGAGGGTGGCGATGAGCCCCAAGCCCAGACCGCCCCGGCTGCTCTGGTGCTGGTGGATACGCAGGCGCGGCCCTTTCCACCGGACATGCGCCAGCGCCTTGGCGCCTTTGGCACCCTGGCCGCAGCTCAATTCCGCGTGGAGGCGACGGCGCGCCGGGCCCGCGAGCAGGCGGACCTTTACCGGCTGCTCGCCGACCATTCGACCGACACCATCGTGCGTGGGACGCTGGACGGCGTACGCCTCTATGTGTCGCCGGCGGTTCGGGCACTGTTGGGTTACGAGCCTGCTGAACTGGTGGGGCGGCGCGCCATAGAGCTGGTGCATCCCGACGATCTTCCTGAATTCCGCGAGCTGATGCGGCAGGTCCGTGAAGGGCGCCTGGAGCAGGGGCGCAGCGAGCAGCGCCAGCGCCACAAAGATGGCAGCTGGGTGTGGATCGAGGCCTTCATCCGCCTGACCTATGACCGCAGGACCGCGCAGCCGGACGGCTATGTCGTGTCGGTGCGCGACATTTCCCGGCGCAAGGCCGCCGAGGCCCGCTTGGCTTATCTCGCCGCGCACGATGCGCTGACGGGCCTCGCTAATCGCAGCCTGCTGCAGGAGCGCCTGGACATGGAACTGGCGCGCGCCCAGCGCACGGCCTCGGGCTTCGCCCTGCTCTGCCTCGACCTGGACCGCTTCAAGCAAATCAATGACACGCGCGGTCATGAGGCGGGCGATGTCGTCCTGCGGACGGTGGCTGATCGCTTTCTGCAGGCTGGCGGCAAGGACGATCTCGTGGCGCGGCTGGGGGGCGATGAGTTCGTGGTGGTGCTGGCGGCGGGAGCGGATCCGCAGGAGCGCGCGGAGCGCCTTTCCTCCCGCCTGATCGAGCTTACCGGGCAGCCGATTCCCTGCCAGGGCACCGTTGTGGAAGTGGGGCTCAGCGTTGGCATCGCCGTGGCGAGCCCGGAGCTGGTCGCGGCGGGCTGCAGCGTCGGGGCGCTGCTGCGCGAGGGAGACCGGGCCCTCTATCTGGCGAAGGAAGGCGGGCGAAACCGCTATGTCATCGCGGGAAGCCCCGGGCCCGCGGATCGGGGCGCGGATCCCGCGCGGCTCGACAAAGGCGTGCAGCTGTCTCCGCCTTGAGGTCGCTGCCACGGAAGGAGCGGGGCCGTTTGCTTCGTTCCCCGCGCGGCCTCCCACGTGACCCGGCGGCCTCTTTACGAACGCCCGAGAGACATAAAAAAGGGGCCCGCGAGCAAGCTCACGGGCCCCTTTTCAATACGTTTGGGGCAAGGCTTCAGGCCGCGCCGGCAAGGTCGCCCGTAAGCGCCTTGGCGATGAGGGCGCGGGTCTCCGGAACGCCATAGATCGCCACGAACGAGCCGAAGCGCGGGCCGCGCTCCAGGCCCAGCAGCACCTGATACAGGGTATTGAACCACTCCACCGAGACGCCGGGGCGCTCCGGCGTCGCACCTTTGGCCTTCAGATCCTGATAGCGCGGGATGGGGCGCGCGACGTCGTAAAGCGCGGTCTGGATGTCGTCGGCGGTGGCGGTGGCGGGCAGGGCGGCGAGCGCCGCATCAAGGCTCGCGAGGGCCGCCCGCTCGACCTCGTCCGGCGCGCGGAACACCTTGTTGGGCTTCACGAAGTCGTGGAAATACTTCACTGCATAGCGCACCAGCTCGGCGAGCTTGGGGTGGGTGTCGGCGGAAACCCCGGCGACGTGCCGGTTGAGGAAGCCCCACAGCACCGCCTCGTCCTCGGTATTGGAGGCGGAGGCCAGGTTCAGCAGCATGGTGAAGGACACCGGCATATCCACCTTGGGCGGGTTGCCGGAATGGATGTGCCACACGGGATTGCCGAAGCGCAGCTTCCAATCCTGCTGGGGATAGCGGGCGAGGAAGTTGAAATACTCGTCCACCGCCTTCGGAATGACGTCGAAATGCAGCTTCTTGGCCGAGCGCGGCGACTGGAACATGTAGAGCGCGAGGCTCTCCGGACTGGCATAGGTCAGCCACTCGTCGATGGTCAGGCCATTGCCCTTCGACTTGGAGATCTTCTGTCCCTTCTCGTCAAGGAACAGCTCATACACGAAATGCTCGGGCGCGGTTCCACCGAGAACCTCGCAGATGCGGTCATAGATCGGCGCGTTGGTCTGGTGGTCCTTGCCGAACATCTCGAAGTCGACGCCGAGCGTGGCCCAGCGCGCCCCGAAGTCGGGCTTCCACTGCAGCTTCACATGGCCGCCGGTGACGGGGAGGGTCTTGTCCTGCCCGTCCTCGTCGGTGAACGTGATGGTGCCGGCCTTGGCATTCACGTCCTTCAGCGGCACGTAGAGCACCCGCCCGGAAGTGGGCGAGATGGGCAGGAACGGGGAATAGGTGGCCTGGCGCTCCTCGCCGAGGGTGGGCAGCATGATGGCCATGATGTCATCATACTTTTCCGTGGCCTTCAGCAGGATCGGATCAAGCTTGCCGGAGGTGTAATAGTCCGTGGCGCTGGCGAACTCGTAATCGAAGCCAAAGGTGTCGAGGAAGCGGCGGAGCATGGCGTTGTTGTGGTCGCCGAAGCTCGGATAGTCGCCGCCAAAGGGATTGGGCACGCGCGTGAGCGGCATCTGAAGATAGGGCTTCAGGGCCGCCGGATCCGGCACGTTTTCCGGAATCTTGCGCATGCCGTCCATGTCATCGGAGAAGCACAGCAGGCGCGTCTTCACCTTGTCCTCGGTGAGGATGCGGAAGGCGTGGCGCACCATGGTGGTGCGGGCCACCTCGCCGAAGGTGCCGATATGCGGCAGGCCCGAGGGGCCGTAGCCGGTCTCGAACAGCACTTCATCCTTGGGTTTGCGCTTCAGCCGCTCCACCAGCTTGCGTGCCTCCTCGAACGGCCAGGCGGTGGCCGTCTCGGCGACGCGCTTCAGCTCACCGGCGAGTTCGGCCGGGGCAGCAAGGGCGGACGAGGCTTCAGTCATGACAAACTCCAAAAAATGGAGCGCGATACTTAGGAAGGCGCGAGGGTTGCGTCAACGCGCACGAGACGCGCCACGGCCCCGCGACAGGGGCAGAACAACATGCACCATGCCCACCACCATGGGCGGCACCGCGCACAAAGTGGTGGCCCACACCGGCCAATCGACGGTGAGGGGAGACAGCAGGGCCAGGATGAGGTTGATGAGAAGATAGGCGCCAACCATCATCAGGCCCAGAAATCGCAGGTGGGCAAGGGTGGGCAGGTGAAAGAGAGTACGCAAGCGGGGCATCGTGGGCATCCTTGCAGTTCCGAAACGATCCGTTTCGATTGAGTTATATATAAACGAGCCGTATCGTTTATCAAGAGGTGCCTGAGGAGCGAGGATTTGACGCGCGACGCATCACGGGTCGAGGGCCCGCACCAAGACCATGCCGGGGAGGGGCGCCGCCGGGCGTCCATCGGGGCCCGGCGTAATCCCGAGGCAGAGGCGGCGATCCTGGAAGCGGCCCGCGGCCTTTTGGCGGAGAAGGGCTATTCCGGGTTTTCCATCGACGAGGTGGCGCGGCGGGCGGGGGCGGGCAAGCCCACCATCTACCGCTGGTGGCCCACCAAGACGGATCTTTTCATCGACGTGTACAGCGCCGAGAAGAGCGCCGCCCTTGTGCCGCCGGAAACCGGGGCGCTGTGGAGCGACCTTCTGGCCTACACGCGGGCGCTATGGACGTTCTGGCGCACCACGCCTTCGGGCCGCACCTTCCGCGCCTTGATCGCCGAGGCGCAGACCAGCGAAGCGGCGCTGGCCGCCCTGCGCGACAAGTTCCTTCCCGAGCGGCTCAAGGATGTTCGGGCCATGTTTGATGAGGCCGCCGCGCGGGGGGAGATCCGGGGCGAGGCGGTGCCGCATCTGCTTGCGCTTTATATCGGCTTCAACTGGGTGCGCCTTCTCACCGATACGATTGCGGACGATCCGCAGGGCATCGAGACGGTGGCGCGCACCCTGGCCGGATCGCCTCAATAGAAGCCGATGGGGAACCAGCGCAGGTAGAGATCCGTATAGACGCCCTTTTCCCAGATGCGCTGGAGGGCATAGTCCATGGCGTGGCGCAGCTTGTCGTTTCCGGCCTTCACCGCCACGGCGAAGCCCTCGCCGAAGAAGCGGCTGTCCGTGAAGGCGCCGCCCACGAACACGCAGCAACCGGCGGAATCCGTGCCGTTCAGCCACAGCGACAGGGTGATGCCGTCCGCGAACAGCAGGTCCACGTCACCATTGCGCAGCGCCGCCTGCGCGCTCTTCAGGTCCGGATAGGGGCGGATGGCGGCTTCGTTGAAAAAGGAGCGCAGATAGGCCTCGTGCGCGGTGCGGGACACCACGGCTATTCGCTTGCTGGCCACGGTTTCCGGAATGGCGGTGGAGGGGGCGTTCCCCTTGCGGGCGACGAAGCGTGCCGGCGTGCCGAGATAGCGCTCGGAAAAGTCCAGGGCCGCGCGGTTGGCGGGCGTCGCGGCAAGGCCCGCAATGGCTGCGTCGGCCCGCCCTTGCTCCATGGCCTCCAGCAGGCCGTCGAACGCCACCGCCTGGATGGCGCAGGCCACCTGGAGCTCGGCGCAGATGGCGCGGGCGAGATCCACGTTGAAACCGGTGAGCACGCCCTCGGCGCTCATGAAATTGAAGGGCGGATAGTCGTCTGACGTGACGATCCGCAGCTCCTTGGGCAGATCGGCCGCGTCGGGCCGCTCCAGCCGGCGCTCCACGTTCCAGAAGTTCGGAACCACGACCGGGCCGGAAAGGCCCCGTGTCGGCGCGTCCGGCCGCGGGGATTCCGCGCCGGCCGCGCCGCTCAGAAAGACCGCCAGGAGCAGAGCCAGTCCCGCCGCCCAGCGGCCCGCCGACAGCCAAAGGTTGTCGTGACTTCGTTGTGCCATGGTGCGCATAGTACCTACAGGCTGCATCGCGGTGGGGTTGGGGTGCGTATGGTGACGGGGGCGTCGCATGCCCGCAAGGGTGTGCCCAGCGGGGTTTCCAATAAGCCCTTCCGCGCGGTTTCGGAAGCGCGGCCTGCCCAGCCGGTTGGCGAAAAGGTGCCGGCGCCGCTGCAGCCCGTGGACGAGCCGCCGCCCTTGCCTTTCGAGCTGGCGGCGTTCGAGGGCTCTCTCTCCGCCGCGCTGCTTCAGCGGGCGTGGCGCCGCGCGCGCCGCCTGGGCGTGGGTGCCGACGAGGTGTTGTGCTGTGGCGGGCATGTGAGCGACGCGCAGGCGGCCCAGGCCATGGCACGGCGGCTTGGCTTGCCCGTGGTGGAGGGCGTCGCCGATCTCGCCGCGCCCAAGGCGCCGGCGCCGGGTGAGGTAGCAGACTGGGCCAGGGGGCTGCTGCGCACCGGTGTCCATGCGGGGCTCGATGCGGGTGGGCGCGTGGTCTTTACGCTCGCCGCGCGGGGCCGCTCCATGTCTCGTCTGGCACGGGCGCTGCGGGCGGATCCGCCATTGCGGGCGCGCATGCGCCTGATCGCCCCGGGGGCTCTGCGGCGGCAGGTGATGGAGCAGGCGGGTGAAGCGATCGCACGCGATGCGGCGTTCGCGTTCCGGGACAAGGCCCCGGCCTCCTCGGCCGGCACGCTGGATTCAAAGCGGGTATTGCTGCTGCTCGCTGCGACGGGTGCGATGGCGGCGGCGATGGTCTGGCTGGTGTCAGGGGAAGTGGCGCTGCTCGCCGTCCAGGCCCTGCTTTCGGCGGTCTTCCTCTCCTGGACCACCCTGCGCCTGGCGGGGTGCCTTTATGATCCGTCTGGCGATGAGCCGGAGCTGGATCTCGATGACCGGCATCTGCCCGTCTATAGCCTGCTGATCCCGCTCTATAAGGAGGCGGCCAGCGTACCCCGGCTGGTGGCGGCCATGCGGGCGCTCGACTATCCGCCGGAAAAGCTCGACATCAAACTGGTCGTGGAGGCCGATGACCGGCAGACCCGCGAGGCCATCGCCGCGGTGGGCCTGCCCGCGCATATGGAAGAAGTGGTGGTGGCCGATGTGGGGCCACGCACCAAGCCGAAGGCGCTCAATGCGGCGCTCGCCTTCGCCCGGGGCAGCTATGTGGCGGTGTTCGATGCGGAGGACCAGCCCGAGGAAGACCAGCTGAGGCGGGCGTTGGCGGCGTTTCGCGCCGGCGGGCCACGGGTGGCCTGCGTCCAGGCGCGGCTGTGCGTGGACAATGGCGCGGAATGCTGGATCAGCGGCCATTTCGCCGCCGAATATGCAGGCCAGTTTGATGTTCTCCTGCCGGCGCTCAGCGCGCTGAACATGCCGATCCTGCTGGGCGGCACCTCCAACCACTTCCGCCGCGATATTCTCGAGGAGCTGGGGGGCTGGGACCCCTTCAACGTCACGGAGGATGCGGACCTGGGCGTTCGCCTTTCCCGTGCGGGCTGGCGCACGGAGGTCATTGCCTCAAGTACCTTTGAAGAGGCGCCGGTCACGCTCAAGGCCTGGCTGGGGCAGCGCACCCGCTGGCTGAAGGGCTGGGCCCAGACGCTGCTGGTGCACGGCCGCCACCCGGGGGCCTTGCTGGCGGATCTCGGCTGGGGCGGAACGGCGGCGGTGCTGGTGCTTACCGCAGGCCCGTTCGCCTCGACCTTGCTGCACCCCATCTGCGTGGGGCTGCTGTTCTGGCACCTCGCTCGGGGGGATTTCTGGGATCCAGGCTCAAACTGGGTGGAGGTGGGCATTTCCGCGCTCACCTATGTCACCCTCGTGGTGGGCTATGGCAGCGCCGCGCTCACCCTGCACACCGGCCTCAGGCGGCGCGGCATGGCGCTGCGGGCGGGGCTGCTCCTGAGCTTTCCCTTCTATTGGCTGCTGCTGTCTCTCGCTGCCTGGCGTGCCGTGACGGACCTTGTCCGCCGTCCGCACCACTGGGAGAAGACGGCGCATGGAATCTCCACGCGCCGTCAGGCCCCGCGCTCGCGGGTGGTCAGAAATAGCGCTTGAGCTCGGCTGCCGCGGCCTCGGGCGCCTGCTTGGAGTTGAAGGGCGCGACGAAGGTGCCGTTCTTGTCCATCAGGTAGACCACGGCCGTGTGGTCCATGGTGTAGTCCCCATCGGCCAGGGGCACTTTGCGGGAATAGACCCGATATTCCTTCTTGATGGTCTCGATATTGTCCGCCGTACCGGTCAGACCGCGAAGCTGGGGCGAGAAGCTGGAGAGATAGGATTTGAGAACCTCCGGCGTGTCCCGCTCCGGATCAACCGATACGAACAGGGCCTGCACCTTGTCCGCATCGGGCCCGAGGGCGCGGAAGATCTCCGACATCTCGTAGAGCGCCGTGGGGCACACGTCGGGGCAATGGGTGAAGCCGAAGAAGATGAGGCTCGGCTTGCCCTTGAGGGTGCTCTCGGTGACTGGCGCGCCATTCTGGTCGACCAGCTTGAAGGGGCCGCCCACCGCCGCACCGCTCGTCTGCGTGGGCGGTGCGCCGGGGATCAGCGCCGTGACGCCCACCACGAGGAGCAGGGCGCCGGCGGCAAAGGCGCCGAAAAGGGTCAGAAGCTTGGTGCGGGGGGACATGGCTCTACCGGTCATCGTGGATAAGCGGGCGCAACGGGCCGCGGAAATCCCCGCGCATCACATGCACGCTGCGATGCCGGCGGACAGGGTATCGAAGAACACCGTCGCGCCGTACCGCGCCCACAGCAGCAGCGCCGCCGCGAACAGGGCGCCTGCCAGGACCACGGCCACCACCACGCTGACACGCCCCACCCAAGGGCGCGCGCCCGCCACCGGGGCGCGGGCCGGCCCGGAGCGGGAAGGAAGAGCGGTGCTGGTGCTCTGGCCGGTGGGGTGCATGCTCATGTCCGAAGCGCGAAGCGGCGCGTTGCAGGAGTGGCAAGACTATACGCGCGGCCGCCTGGCGCCAAGATGCGGGCCGCGGTGCGCGGCAACTCGCGCGGCCACCGCCAGCTGCATGGGTGGTAGCCCGCAGGGGCAGTCGGGCTGTTGACGCCCGGGGAGTGGAGCCGTAACAATTGCGGCATGTTTGTTATCGGAAACCATGGCACGGCGTTCGCTCCCGCAGCGCGGCGAATTCGTGGCCCGGTCGACTGGGTCGGCCGGGTAAAATGACGCGTCGGCGGTCGCCTGTCTCAGGCGATCCGCGATGGCGCGACCACCCATGGTCAATGACGCTCTGGCGTCCCTTCCGTTCGGACATTCCATCATGCTTTCCGCCGCCCCCATGCCTGCCGGCGTGCCCCTCCACCGTCTCGTCGTCGCGGCCGAGCCGAACCCCAATGCCTTGCTCCGCCTGCTGGAGCCCTTCGTCATCCACGACGTGCTGCCGCTTCATTTGGACAGCCGCGCGGAGGGCGAGGACCTGCGCCTTGCCATCACCTTCCGTGCCTCGCCTGATCTGGCCGAGCGGCTGAAGATGCGGCTTGCGGTGATGCCGATCACCCGCAGCGCCGTGCTGGAATTGCGCGACGAGGAGCCGGGCGAGGGGATGGACGTGAGCGCCGCCGCCTGAACCGCCACCCCGCGCGAGCGAACCGAACGCCATGCTGACCACCATCGCCGACATCGCCGTCATCGTCCTTCCGGTGTTCGGCATGGTGGCCATCGGCTATGCCGCCGCGCGCATCGGACTGGTGAGCGAGAAGGCCTCCGACGGGCTGGCCGAATATGTCTTCAGCCTGGCCGTGCCGGTGCTCATCTTCCGCACCCTCTCCGAGGCCCGGCTGCCGGATGCCCAGCCCTGGGGCTATTGGATCGCCTATTTCTCCGGCGCGTTCCTGGTGTTCGGCCTCGCCATGCTGGCGGCGCGCCGCCTGTTCCACCGCAACCACCAGGAAGCGGTCATCCATGGCTTCGCGGCGGGGCAGGCCAATACGGTGTTCGTCGGCGTCCCGCTGATCCTGAAGGCTTATGGAGAGGAAGGCGCGGTGCCGCTCTTCCTGCTCATCGCCATCCATTTGCCGGTGATGATGATCGCCGCCACCGTCCTGCTGGAGGGCAGCGCCGGATTCTCGCGGGCCACCGTTATGCGGCTGCTGAAGCTGCTGGCGCTCAATCCGGTGCTGGTGGGCATCTATGCCGGTGGGCTCGCCCAGCTCACCGGGGTGCACGCCACCGGCATTCCCCGCCAGATGGTGGACCTGCTGAGCGCCTCGGCAACGCCGTGCGCGCTGGTCTCGCTCGGCCTGTCGCTGCGGCATTACGGTATCAGTGGTGATGTACGCCCGCCCATGCTCATCACGTTCCTCAAGCTCATGGTGCATCCGGCGGCGGTGTTCCTGCTCGCCATGGTGCTGCCCATGCCGCGGGTGTGGGCCGGCGTGGCGGTGCTGTTCGCGGCCATGCCCTCAGGCATCAACGGCTATCTTTTGGCCCAGCGCTATGGCGTGGCGGTGAGCACCACCACCAGCGCGGTCTCCCTCTCCACCGCCTGCGCGGTGGTCAGCGTCGCCTTCTGGCTGCTGGTTCTGGGGGTGGGCTGAGGCGTTTCAACCGGGCGGCAGGTCCAGGCGGCGGCGGATCTCGTCCGGCGTCACGCCCGCCTCTCTCACGCTGGCGAGGCTGACGGCGTCGTTGCTCTTGGAGAGCTTGCGCCCGCTTTCGTCCAGAATCAGCCGGTGGTGGTGGTAGACCGGGGGCGGCAGCCGCAGCAGATGCTGCAGCAGCCGATGCACCGAGGTGGCGTGGAACAGGTCCATGCCCCGGATCACATGGCTGATGCCCTGGGCCGCGTCATCCACCACCACCGACAGGTGGTATGAGGTGGGCACGTCCCGCCGCGCCAGGATCACGTCGCCCCATGCGGAGGGGTCGGCAAACATCTCTTCCAGCGGGCCGTCGGGCGCGCCGCGCGCCTCCAGCCAAGAGAGGGGCGTATCCAGGCGGCTCAGCGCGCGTGCCATGTCGAGCCGCAGGAGGAAAGGTTCGCCCGCCGCCCGCCGGGCCGCTCGTTCCTCATCGGGGATCGCCGCCCGCGCAAAGGGGAAAAGGGGGCCGCCATCGGGATCGCGCGGATGGGCTCGCCCGCTCTCCTCTTCCCGTGCGCGCACCGCCCGCAGAATGTCGCCACGACTCTCGAAGGCCGGATAGACCAGCCCCATGTCCTCCAGACGGCCAAGGGCGGCAGCATAGTCCGCGAAGTGTTCCGACTGCCGCCGGAAGGGCGCGTCCGGAACGATGGAGAGCCAGGCGAGGTCCTCCAGAATACCGCTTTCGTATTGCGGGCGGCATCGGGTGGTGTCGATGTCCTCGATGCGCAACAAGAAGGTGCCGCGGGCCTTGCGGGCGGCGGACTCATTCAGCAGGGCGGAAAAGGCGTGGCCAAGATGCAGGCGCCCGTTGGGGCTCGGCGCGAAGCGGCAGACGAAGGGGCCGGGAAGGAGACTCATAATGCCTTGGCTTACCACGCTTAGCCGCCCGCCGGGGCGCCCATGACCGGCCCGCTGCTGCCCGACCAGGCCGCGTTCGAGGCCGCGTTCGCGGATCTTCTCGCCCTCGACGAGCGCCTGAAGCCATTGGCGCGGCTCACGGGAACGCCCCGGCTGCGACGGCGCCCGGCGGGCTTCGCGGGCCTTTGCGCCATGGTGGTGGCGCAGCAGCTTTCCGTGGCCGCCGCCCGCGCCATCTGGACCCGCCTCGAGGCGGCGCTGAACGGCGAGGTGACCCCAGCCACCTTCCTCGCGCTTGGCCCGGAGCGGTTGCGGCAGGCAGGGCTTTCCGCGCCGAAGATCCGCACCCTCACTGGACTCGCGCAGGCGGTGGGCACGGGGCGCGTGGGTCTTGACCACCTGTCCTCGCTGGCTCTGGAGGAGGCGGCGGACGAGCTGGTGCGGCTGCCGGGCGTGGGCCGGTGGACGGCGGAGCTCTATCTCCTGTTCTGCCTGGGCCGCGCCGACGCCTTTCCCGCCGGCGATCTGGCGCTACAGGTGGCGCTGGGCGAGGGCTTCGACCTCGGCGGGCGGTGCACAGAGCTGGGGCTGCGCGCCATCGCGGAGGATTGGCGCCCCCTCAGGGGCGTGGCCGCGCACCTCCTGTGGGCCTATTATGGTGCCCGGCGCGCCCGAGCGGGCGTTCCGGCCTGACATGACACAAGCTTGGGGGCCCCGCGGCATGTCCTTTCCCCTCGACGGCGTTTCCCTGGATGCGCCTCTTCTCGATGGTCCGCGCCTGCGCCCGAGGATGGGCGGGCAGCCGGATTCCCTGGTGGTGCTGCTGCACGGCTATGGCGCCGATGGACGCGATCTGATCGACCTCGGCAACGCCTGGTCCGAGTTGCTGCCGCGCACTGCGTTCGTCTCACCCCACGCGCTGGACCCATGCGAGCAGGCACCGGTGGGCCGCCAGTGGTTCCCGCTCACCTTCCGCGATCCCCATGAGCTGCCCCGTGGGGCGGAGGCCGCCGCCCCGCTGCTGCGCGCGTTCCTGGAGGCTGAGCTGGAAAAGCTGGCTTTGCCGCCGGAACGCCTGGCCCTCGTCGGCTTTAGCCAGGGGGCGATGATGGCCTTGAAGGTGGGGCTCGGGGAAGGGCTGCGGCCGGCCGCGGTGGTGGCGTTCTCCGGCATGTGGGTGGATGCGGGCGCTGCCCCGGCCGCGCCCATTCAAGCGCCACCGCCCGTGCTGCTGCTGCACGGGGAGGATGACGAGGTGATCCCGGCGCAGGCCCTGTTCGGCTCCGCAAAAGCGCTGGCCGCCGCTGGGGTGCCGGTGGAATGGCACCTTAGCACCGGTCTTGGCCACGGCATCGACGAAGCGGAGCTCGCCATTGCCGGCGCATTCCTGGCGCAGTCCCTGAAGGAATGATTCGGGGCGATGCCCGGTGCGGCACCGGCTCGCCTTCACAAGAGTGACATGGTGAATATACAGTATCGCCGCGCATCGGGATCGATCGGCTCGATTCGATGGGTAAGGACGAGGAGTTCGGTCCTTGACCACTGCTTTGTCACCAGGTGCCTGGCCAGCGCTCGTGCTCAACGCGGACTACCGCCCGTTGAGCTACTACCCGCTTTCGGTCTGGTCATGGCAAGATGCCATAAAGGCGGTTTTTCTGGATCGCGTGAATATCGTAGAATACTACGATAAAGCGGTCCGAAGTCCCGGCTTCGAGATCCGGTTGCCGAGTGTCGTTTCCTTAAGAACTTTTGTAAAACCCACGCGGCAGCCGGCCTTTACGCGCTTCAACGTTTTTCTCCGCGACCGCTTTTCCTGCCAATATTGCGGATCGCGCGATGATTTGACCTTCGATCACCTTATTCCGCGTTCCCGGGGCGGACAGACCACCTGGGAAAATGTCGTCACTGCCTGCTCCCCCTGCAATCTGCGCAAGGGCAGTGACATGCCGGGGGACCTGGGCATGTGGCCGGCACAGATGCCGTATCAGCCTTCCGTCCAGGACCTGCACCAGAACGGCCGCCACTTCCCGCCCAATTACCTGCATGAGAGCTGGCTCGATTATCTTTATTGGGATACCGAGCTCGATCCCTGATGCCCCGCCCGCGGCGGGGCCGTGCATCACAGTGTGCGACCGGTTGCCGCTGCGCGTCCCACAATGAGGGCTAGGGCGGCCGTGACGATGGCGTTCCAGCCCGCCATGGACAGGCCGAACAGGCGCCACGCCGCTTCATCGCAGCGCGGGACGTTGGCGCCCTTGATCGCCGAGAGAATGTCGCCCGTGACCATCACCGGCGCGCCGGTGCATGAGGTGGGCCCCGCCCAGAAGCGCCATTCCACGCCTGCGTGAAAGACCGCGAGGGCGAAGTTTCCGAGCATCATCACCGCCAGCAGCGCCAGCAGCACGCGTCCCGTCCGCAACTTTCCGGCGGCCAGCACCGCCAGCGTGACCAGCCCCAGCGGCAGCGCCATATAATAAGGAATCCGCTGGTCGAGACACAGCGGGCAGGGCGCCAGGCCCACCACCAGCTGGAAAAACCAGGCGGCGGCCAAGGCGGCGCCAGACCCAAGCGCCACCAGCAGCGCTGCGGTGGCCGGAGAACGCAGGGAAAGAAGGGGGAGGGCTGCCACGCGGTATCTCTTTGCTCTCGAAAACGCGGCGAACCGCGCGCGCCGTGTGATGCGCCGCAAGGCGATAAACCTGCGGCGCGCCTCTGTCCACGGGTGGATGCGGCGATGCCGAGGGCGTGATGGCGCGCCCGCGCCGCACCTTAGAGTTATTCCTACTCAGCAGCCGGCTATGGCTCCGCAGCGCAACATGAGGTATAAGTTGCTAGTCGTCTTCGGAGGCATTCGCATTGCGTTTCCCCTCCGCCGGCATATTTTGGTGGTAGCTACGAAGATTGCAGACCGAAATGAACGAGATGCCCCGATCCCGATCCGCCTTCGGTATTTCCGTTGCCCCGAGCAGCGAAAGCCTTGCCGAGCCTGTGCTTCCTGTCGCCCAGCTCCGCGACATTACGGTGGCGCGCCGCACGGGCTGCCCCTTCCATGATGTGCGCGAGATGCTGCGGGAGGTGGGCCTTCGGCCGACCCGCCAGCGTCTGGCCTTGGGCTGGCTGCTGTTCGCCAAGGGCGATCGGCATGTGACCGCCGAAATTCTGCATGAGGAGGCCATCAAGGCCCGCTTCCCGGTGTCGCTCGCCACCGTCTACAACACCCTGCACCAGTTCACGGAAGCACAGCTGCTCCGCGAAGTGGCGGTGGACGGCTCCAAGACCTATTTCGACACCAATTCCACCGACCACCACCATTTCTACCTCGAAGGCCAGAATGATCTGGTAGACATTCCCGCCAGCGACGTGGCGGTGAATCTTCTGCCCGAGCCGCCGGAGGGTTACGAGGTGGCGCGCGTGGATGTAGTGGTGCGCCTGCGCCGCAAGAGCAATCGCCCGTCCTGATCTCTCCGATCGTTCATGACGGCGCGCGCAGCAGGTGCTCCGCGCATGGGTGTTTGCTGCGGCCGCGCAGGTGGGTGGCGAGAAGCCTCGCCTTCATACACGGCGGCTCTTGCCAAGCTGAGTCCAATGAACGCGTGTCGTAACGCCCTCGGGGACAGGGGCTCTACGGCGCGCGTTTTTGTTTGCGGGCGACGGCTTGGGCGCTTGATCGTTTCAGCGCTTCAGTGAAGCGCCGACGTGCGCCCTCCTTATGCAGTTCCACGCCTCTTTCGCGCGAACCCGTCCGGCCTTCGCGCGGATGCGTTCGGGGGCGGCGAACCCGCGCCTCACACGGCCCGGAGCGGTTTTTCGAGCACCGCGAGCACGCGCTGTAATTCGTGCCCGCGCTTCAGGATGAGCCCGGTCTGGGACACCACCGCATAGGCTCCTTGCTTGCGGGCGAGACGGGGGTCCTTCTCGATCCGATAAAGGGGCACATCCATCGCACGGCGAAAAATGGAGAAGATGGCCTTGTCGCGGGTGAAATCCAGCGCATAGTCCCGCCACTCACCGAGGGCGACCATGCGGCCGTAGAGGTCGAGGATTCGGTCCAGCTCCCGCCGATCGAAAGTCACCCGCACGGCAGCCGCAGGGGTTGTCACGCGGGCCAAGCTTATGGGCTCGATATCTCCCATAGCCTCTCCTTTCGCACGGGCTGTTGCGCTGCGGCGATGCAGGTTGGCCATGATCACCGGCACCGCTCGCCGTTTCAAGGGGATCCATAGCCGGCACTGCAGTATGGAGTGCGTTTTCGGCCCGAGGGCGATCACGTCAACGTTAGTAAAATCACAGTCTCGCCGGATTTCGGCCTATCGCGCGCCGCTGGGCGGAGAGAAGCTTCTTCTCGTAGCAGGGCCGGTTCGTGAGGCGCTCCGGTCTATCCCAGCCCCCCCAGCCCCCCGGGGTGAATCCGAACCGGCCACTGCTACGCATCGATATTCGACCCCCAAGTTGAGCCGCCTTCGGGCGGCTTCTTTTTTGCCCGGAGCAGGGCGCACAGACCGCCGCACACGCGGACGGCGTGCGCGGACTCTCTGGCGGGGCGCTTACTTCGCCGCGGGTGGGGATGCCGGCGGCGTCTCTTGCACGGCAACGATTGTCGCCCCGAGAATGGGACCCGGCGCCGCCGCGGTGCCTGCCTGGAGCAGAACGGCGACCTGGTCCACTGCCTCGCCCTTGATGTCGCTCAGCTTGAGCTCATGGCGCTGCTTGGTGCCGTTCCATTGGCCGAGCCGCACCCACCCGCGCACCACGTTGGAATAGGTGACGTTGCGGCCGCTGTTCTCCCCCCGGCTGATGGTGACGGATTTCTCGCTGGCCACCGGACAGACCCAAACTTCCGCCCCTTCGGGCGGCGCCGCCGATTCGGGAATCTCGATTTCCATCACCTCGCCCCTGCGGTGCGCCTTGATGGGGACTTTGAGGCTGCCAGCGGTGCCCGGGCCGGCAAGAATGGCACGCTGGAGGGCGGCGCGATCGCTTCCCTTCACCGCGTGCACCCCGTCAACCACGGCCTGGGGGGTGAAGACCTTGTGATCCGCCCGCTTCTCCGCATACGCCTTTTGGCGCAGGGAGTGGCCGTGCAGGGCCAGCGTGTCCTTCCAGCCGATATAGTCCCAATAGTCCACGGGCATCGTCAGGACGATCAGGTTCGGATCCTTCGCAAGCTCGGCCACCAGCGCATCGGCCGGCGGACAGGAGGCGCACCCCTGGCTTGTGAACAGCTCGACCACCGCTTTCGGCTGGCTCTGCGCCCAGGCAGGCAGGGCGGCAAGGGAAAGGGCGAAGGCGAGAGCTGTGCGGGTGAACATCATCTTCGCAGGGATCGGTGCTGAAACGGGGCCAGTCCGGAATAGCGGACGCGGTGCCGCGGGACCAGTCACAATGGGGTGTCACGTCCGCCGGCATTGTCACAAATGGCGGTGCGGACGGTTCACAGGCGCGCTCAATGCACCCCTAAACACTGCTGAAGGCACAAAAAAACCGGCCCGGATCGCTCCGGGCCGGCCATTTGCGTAGCGTCAGCCTCAGGCCGCGAGCGAGCGCAGCACGTAAGGCAGGATGCCGCCGTTGCGGAAGTAGTCGAGCTCGTCCAGCGTATCGATACGGCAGATGAGGTCGACGTTCTTCACGGAGCCGTCGGCGAACTTGATTTCGGCGGTCAGGGTCTGGCGCGGCTTCAGGTCGCCTTCGATGCCCTTGAGGGTGACGATCTCGTCGCCCTTGATGCCGAGGGTCTGCCAGCTCTCGCCGTCCTTGAACACCAGCGGCACGATGCCCATGCCGACCAGGTTCGAGCGGTGAATGCGCTCGAAGGACTGGGCGATCACGGCGCGCACGCCGAGCAGCTTGGTGCCCTTGGCCGCCCAGTCACGGGACGAGCCGGTGCCATACTCCTTGCCGGCGAAGACCACCAGCGGCACGCCCTCGGCCTTGTACTTCATGGCCGCGTCGTAGATCGGCAGCTGCTCGCCGTCCGGATAGTGGACGGTCACGCCACCTTCCACGCCGGGCACCATCTGGTTCTTGATGCGGATGTTGGCGAAGGTGCCGCGCATCATGACTTCGTGGTTGCCGCGGCGGGTGCCGTACTGGTTGAAGTCCACCGGACGCACCTGGTGATCGACCAGATACTTGCCCGCCGGAGAAGCGGCCTTGATGGAGCCGGCCGGCGAGATGTGATCGGTGGTGATGGAGTCGAGGAACAGACCCATGATCCGCGCGTCGATGATGTCCTTCACCGGCTCCGGGGTCTTCTGCAGGCCCACGAAGTAAGGCGGGTTCTGCACATAGGTCGAGGCATCCTGCCAGGCATAGGTCTGGCCTTCGGGAGCCTGGATCTTCTGCCAGTGCTCGTCACCCTTGAACACGTCGGAGTACTTCTCCTTGAACATCTTCTTGGAGATGTTCTCGCGGATGTACTCGGCGATCTCCTTGTTGGAGGGCCAGATGTCCTTCAGGTAGACGGGCTTGCCGTCCTTGTCGGTGCCGAGCGGCTCGGTGGTGAGGTCCACCTGGAGCGAGCCGGCCAGGGCATAGGCCACGACGAGGGGCGGGGAGGCGAGGTAGTTCGCCTTCACGTCCGGGTTCACGCGGCCTTCGAAGTTGCGGTTGCCGGAGATCACGGCGCCGGCCACGAGGTCGTTCTTGTTGATGGCCTCGGAGATGGCTTCCGGCAGCGGGCCGGAATTGCCGATGCAGGTGGTGCAGCCGAAGCCGACCAGGTTGAAGCCGAGCTTGTCGAGATCATCCTGCAGGCCGGAGGCCTTCAGATAGCCCTCGACCACCTGGGACCCGGGCGCGAGCGAGGTCTTCACCCACGGCTTGGTCTTCAGGCCCTTCTTCACGGCCGCCTTGGCGAGCAGGCCGGCGGCGATGAGCACCGAGGGGTTCGAGGTGTTGGTGCAGGAGGTGATGGCGGCGATCACCACGTCGCCGTGGCCCACCGCGTAGTCGGTGCCGGCGACCGGCACGCGCTTATCGGCCTCGCCGGGCTTCTTGAACTCACCCTCGAGGGCGGAGAGGAAGCCGGTCTTGGAATCAGAGAGCAGCACGCGGTCCTGCGGACGCTTCGGGCCGGCCATGGACGGCAGCACCGAGTCGAGGTCCAGCTCCAGGGTGTCGGTGAACACCGGATCGGGAGTGTCCTTCTTGCGCCACATGCCCTGGGCCTTGGAGTACTTCTCCACCAGCTTCACGCGGCTGTCCTTGCGGCCGGTCTCGTCGAGATAGGCGATGGTCTCGCTGTCGACGGGGAAAAAGCCGCAGGTCGCGCCGTATTCCGGCGCCATGTTGGCGATGGTGGCGCGGTCTGCGAGGGTGAGGTGCTCCAGGCCGGGGCCGTAGAACTCCACGAACTTGCCCACGACGCCCTTCTTGCGGAGCATCTGGGTCACCGTCAGCACCAGATCGGTGGCGGTGATGCCTTCCTTCAGCTTGCCGTCCAGCTTGAAGCCGATGACCTCGGGAATGAGCATGGAGATGGGCTGGCCCAGCATGGCCGCCTCGGCCTCGATGCCGCCGACGCCCCAGCCCAGTACGCCCAGGCCGTTCACCATGGTGGTGTGCGAGTCGGTGCCCACGAGTGTGTCTGGGTATGCAACCTCCACCTTCTTACCGTCGATCTTCTCGTCGCGGGTCCAGACGGTCTGGGCGAGATATTCGACGTTCACCTGGTGGCAGATGCCGGTGCCGGGCGGGACGACGCGGAAGTTGTCGAACGCGCTCTGGCCCCACTTCAGGAACCGGTAGCGCTCCTGATTCTGCTTGTATTCTTCCTCGACGTTCTTGCCGAGGGCGCTGTTGGAGCCGAAGAAGTTGACGATCACCGAGTGGTCGATGACGAGGTCGACGGGCACCAGCGGGTTGATCTTGGCCGGGTCGCCGCCGAGGGCCACCATGGCGTCGCGCATGGCCGCCAAGTCCACCACGGCGGGGACGCCGGTGAAGTCCTGCATCAGCACGCGGGCGGGGCGGTAGGCGATCTCGCGTTCGGCCTTGCCCTTGTTGTTCAGCCAGTCGGCGACCGAGATGATGTCTTCCTTGGTGACCGAGCGGCCGTCTTCGAAGCGCAGGAGGTTCTCGAGGAGCACCTTCATGGAGAAGGGCAGGCGGGAAATCCCTTCGAGCCCATTCTTCTCTGCGGCTTCAAGGCTGTAATAGACGTACTCGTGGTCGTCCACCTTCAGGGTGGTGCGGCACTTGAAGCTGTCGAGGGATGTCACGGCGCGTTCTCTCCGTTGTAATGACGATCAACGCCAATATGCAAAGGTGGTCGGAGCGGCACCCCACCACCTCGAAAGGTGCGGTTCGGCGGCTTTATAGAGCCATTTCAAAGCGCGGTCATGCGCTAAGAAGAGGGAATGCGCAATGCATCCAAAGCAGGGGTCATGACGGGTTTTTCCATCACCGCCCTCACCGGCGAAAAGCTCAGCTGCCGACGCGGATTCAAGCAACTTTTCCAAGACCTTGATATCACAGCCCAAGCCGGGCGCGCGCTGGTGGTGACGGGGCCCAATGGCGCCGGCAAGTCATCCCTGCTGCGGATTCTCTCTGGCCTGCTCACTCCCAGCGGCGGCAATGTACGCCTCCAGGGTGGCCCTGAGGAAGGCGGATTGCGTGAGCATTTGCATTATCTTGGGCATGATGACGCAGTGAAGGGGGCGCTGGCGGTGGCCGCCAACCTCGACTTCTGGCGCCAGGTGCTCGGCCCCACCGGGCTTTCCGTTGAGGAAGCGCTGGAGGAGGTGGGGCTGGGGGGGCTTGGCCGGCTGCGCGCCTCCGTGCTTTCGGCGGGGCAGAAGCGGCGGTTGGCCATTGCCCGGCTCCTTGTGTCGCAACGGCCGGTCTGGATCCTGGATGAGCCGACCACGGCGCTCGATGTGCGGGCGCAGGCCCGCTTCGCGGCATTCGGACGCGCTCACCTTCAAGCGGGCGGCATTCTGGTGGCCGCCACCCATGCGCCCCTGGATCTGGGCGAGACCGACGAACTCAGCCTTTCCGGGCGGGCCATCACGACGGTTGATGAGGAGCTTGAGGCATGATGGGGGCTTTTCTGGCCGTGGTCCGGCGCGATATCGCCCTTTCCCTCGGCTCCGGCGGCGGGGCGGGGCTCGGCGTGGTGTTTTTCCTCTCGGTGATCACGGTGGTTCCCTTCGCCGTGGGGCCGGATCTGGTGCTGCTGGCCCGAATCGGCCCCGCCATCCTGTGGATTGGCGCCCTGCTGGCGAGCCTGATCGGCTTGGAGCGGCTGTTCGCGGCCGATGCGGAGGATGGCTCGCTCGATGCGCTCAGCCTTTCAGCCATGCCGCTGGAGCTGACGGCGGCCGCCAAGGGGCTCGCACACTGGATTGCAACCGGTCTGCCACTGGTGGTGGCAGCGCCGGCGCTGGCGCTGATGCTGAACCTGGAGCCGGCGGCCATCGGCGCCGTGGTGGCAACGCTGCTGGTGGGCACGCCCGCAGTCACCTTCCTGGGCCTGGTGGGCGCGGCCTTCGCGGGGGCGTTCCGGCGCGGGGGGCTGCTCATCGCCGTGCTGGTGATTCCATTGACCATCCCGGTGCTGATCTTCGCGGTTGCGGCGACCACCTCGGCCGTAACGGGGCCGGTGCCGTTCGGCACGCCGTTCCGGGTGCTCATGGGCCTCGCTCTGTTCGCCGTGGTGCTTGGGCCGGTGGCGGCCGCGGCGGCCTTGCGGGCGGCGCGCGGCTAGGGATCTGTCCGAGGGGCGCCGCGCGGTGGCTGTGTGAAGCCTGAAGGCAGCGCCCTGCCGTCACTCCAGCTGCTTCAGGCGGGTCATTTGCCGGTCGATGTCGGCCGCGACGGCGCGCTGTGCCGCGGCGGCCGTGCCGAGCTCGTCCAGGGTCTGGTCGATGACCCCGGACTGCTCGAACAGCTGCTCCAGCTTGCCGATGATCTCGCGGTGCCGCGCATCGTCGGCGCCGAAGCGGGCGTGGGTGGCATCGATGATGGAGCCGAGCCGCAGCAGGGTCTCTTCCATGCCGCCGATGGCCTCGCGGGTTTCGGAAAGGGTGGCCTTGGTATCGCCGGCCAGCTTTTTCACCTCGCTGGCCACCACCGCGAAGCCACGTCCGGCCTCCCCCGCCCGCGCCGCCTCGATGGTGGCATTGAAGGAGAGGAGATTGGTCTGCCCCGCAATGGTGTCGATGACCGCCAGCACCTCGCGGAGTTCTTTCATGGATTGGCCGAGGGCCTGAAATTCCGTGGACAGGGCGGCGGCATCGCGTTCCGCGCCTCCTCCGGCCGCCTCGCCGGAGGCGGCGAGCAGGGTGCCGCGAATGGCTTCCACCACCTCGCGCATTTCGCCGCTGCGCTCCACTGCCCCTTCAATATGGTGGATGAAATCCAGATGCCCCGCCAGCTGGTCGATGATCCGCGAGCGAAGGGCGTTCAGCATCTCGGCCCGCTTGAGGGCGCTGCTGGTGAAGGACGTGCGGAAACGCGCATAGTGGATCGGGAACGTATCCACGACGTCATCCACATAGTCGCCCGCGCTGGCGTCGAAGAAGACGATGGCGCTCAGCGTTTCATTGACATTGATACCGAAGAGCTCGCCAAAGGTGGAAAAGCCGGCCGCCGGGCAGGGCCAAAGCCCATCAGTTCCGGAGAGGTCTGCCAGATTGTTGAGCCGGCGTAGGATGCAATCATTCAGGATCGCGCCGAGGGGGCGGGGCTTTTGGGCGAGAAAGGCCTGGAGGTCGCTGCGGGTCTGTTCTGCGAAGTCGGTGGCCTGGAGCAGTAGCAGTTCATCGCCCGCATTGACGTCGCAGAAGAAGGACGCACGCTCCCGCTCCACATCGATGGCTGCGACCGAGCGCACGAACAGCTCGCCATCGATCTCGATGCCGAAGGTGCGGCCCGCCAGCGCGCCTTCCACCTCCTGTGGCGCCACGCCCAGCATGGTGGCGAGGGCGGGAACGAAGGGCTCCACCTGATCGCCGCCGGGCCTGACCACGGCCGCCACCGTGCGCCGTTCGGGATCCGCCTCCGCGACCAGGAAAGCGGTGCCG
The DNA here is from genome assembly GCF_021401125.1 of Xanthobacter sp. NM-59. Classification (GTDB taxonomy): domain Bacteria; phylum Pseudomonadota; class Alphaproteobacteria; order Rhizobiales; family Xanthobacteraceae; genus Xanthobacter. The sequence continues at coordinate 837,940 of NZ_JACBFQ010000001.1, read as the reverse complement.
CTCTTGGTGAAGTTCTGGCTCTTGAAGACGCCATAGCGCCGGCCCGGCGCCATCTTCACGAACACCACCACGGCGTGGTTCTCAAGCACCTGCTCGCCGTTGAAGATGGAGGTCGAGCGCAGGTCCAGCGTGCCGCCCGCCGAACCGCCCACGAACAGGCAGGGAAAGCGGCCGGACCGGTAGACCGCCTCCATGAAGTAATTCTCGCTTGCCGACAGGCCGTCGATGAAGGTGAGGGCGAATACGTCCCGTGCATGAATGGGAAAGACCGGATGCACGAGGCCCAGGGATTGAGTGATCCGCGCCACGCGTGCGTGGTGCGCCAGGGCGGGCGCGCCGGCGCGGATATCCTCATTATGCAGCGGCACGGAGTGGATATCGACGGCGGCAATGAGATCGGGCGGGAAAATCTGCAGGGTCAGGGTGTTCCAGCGCTCTCCCGTGGGGCGGTAGAGCGGGCCGCCCTGGCCCGAGCAAAGCTCGCCAGCGCCGGACACCGCAACCACCGGAATCGCGCCCGCCAATGCCTTCAGGCGGGCGCTCACCGCCGCGAAATCCACGTGGGGGGAGACGAAGGCCAGGACCAAGGCCGCATCGCCCGTCGGGAAGCGCAGGTGCGCGCGTTCTATGCGCCGGAGCGCCTCGTCGGTCTCGATCACCCGGATCAGCTGGGCCGCCGCTCCCTGCGCGCCCGTGGGCTGCACGCCGCCCGCAGACGAAACGGCGTCGGGTGTCGCGGCGGCCTGCGGAGGAGGGGACATGCGAGGCTCCTGTCGGTGCGTGGCGGCAAGGGCGGCAATGCGGGCGGCGTTCGCCGGTATTCCAGAGTTTTTCCCGGACGTGAGCGGCCCCGAAGAACATGAGGCGCGGCCATAAGCACAAAAAAGTCGCGCCCTTCCGGGCTGTGCACCGGGCAGGCTGACCAGAGCATAGTTCAGTGGTGGCAGGATACAACTGACACAAATGGCGCATCCGCATGGCCAATGGGGGCTGAGGCGCGCATTCCGCTGGCTCTTCCGGTGGCCGGGGACAGGCGGGCGGAGGATCAGGCGTCAATTGTTGGCGGGTTGTTCGTGCGGGCCAGTTTGTATTCAAGTATACTTGAGGAAGAGTGGTATTCGCGGGCGCGCTCGCGGTAAATCCATAAGGAAATGTGCATTGCGCGGGCGCGCGGGGGGCGGAACGTCGGGTCGTTGCTGGCCGAGGAGGGTTCCATGCACCCCATGGACATGATGAAGGTGTACGCCCGCGTGGGCGAGGTCTACCGGGCGCGGATTGGCCAGGCGGTGGCGGAGTATGGGGAGGCCCTGCGCGGCGCCGCATCAAGCCTTGCCGGCTCCGCGGCGCCGAAGGATCCGGCGGAAGTCTGGCGGGAGGCGGTCTCCTATGGGTTTGACGCCGCGCAACGCGGGCTGCTGTTCTGGGATACGCTGCGCCAGCGCGGCAATAATTGGCTCGCCCATGAAAAGGCGGGCAAGCCCCCCTTGCTCGCGTTCGACTTTGAGATCGTTGCCGACGCGCGCACTTTCGAGCGCCCGGCGAATTACGCGCTCGCCCGCATCCTGCCGCCGGAGGGCCTGACGCCCGCCGGGGGCAAGCGGCCCTTCCTCATCATCGATCCCAGGGCGGGGCACGGGCCCGGCATCGGCGGGTTCAAGCGGGATTCGGAGGTGGGCTTCGCCCTGCGGGCGGGGCACCCGGTCTACGTGGTCATTTTCTTTCCGGACCCGGAGCCGGGCCAGACCCTGGCCGATGTCTCGCTGGCCGAGGCCGAGTTCCTGCGCATTGTCCACGCGCGCCACCCGGCGACGGACAAGCCGGTGGTGATCGGTAACTGCCAGGGCGGCTGGGCGGCGATGCTGGTGGCCGCGCTCGATCCGGACAATGTGGGCCCCATCGTGGTGAATGGCGCGCCCATGTCCTATTGGGCGGGCAACGATGCCGAAAACCCCATGCGCTATGCGGGCGGCGTGCTGGGCGGCACCTGGCCGGCGCTGCTGGCCAGCGACCTGGGCGGCGGGGTCTTCGATGGGGCCTGTCTGGTGGACAATTTCGAGTATCTGAATCCGGCCAACACGTATTTCACCAAATACTACAATCTTTATTCGCGGATCGATACCGAGGCGCCGCGCTTCCTGGAGTTCGAGCGCTGGTGGGGCGGCTATTTCCTGATGAACCGGGCCGAGATCAAGTGGATCGTCGAGAACCTGTTCGTGGGCAACAAGCTGGCCGCCGGCAAGGCGGCCTGGGCCGAGGGGCGGACCTTTGACCTGCGCGCGGTGCGCTCGCCCATCATCGTTTTTGCCTCGTTGGGCGACAACATCACGCCTCCGCAGCAGGCCATCAACTGGGTGGCGGACCTCTACCCCACAACCCAGGCGCTGAAGGATGCGGGGCAGGTGATCGTGGGGCTGATGCACGAAAGCGTCGGCCATCTGGGCATCTTCGTCTCGGGCGCCGTGGCGCGGCGTGAGCATGCGCAGATCGTCGATCTCCTGGAATATGTGGAGGCGCTGCCGCCCGGCCTCTATGGCATGCGGATCGAGGAGATCCAGGAGGACGGCGCGGTGACCTATGACGTCACCCTCACCGAGCGCAAGGTGGAGGACCTCGCCCAGCTGCAGAAATATGGCCGCAGGGATGAGATCCCCTTCGAGGTGGTGGCTAATGTGTCGGACGCCAATGCCCGGGCCTATGAGGCCCTGGTGCACCCCGCTCTTTCGCGGCTGGTGACGCCGGAAATGGGGGCCGCGCTGCGCGCCTTCCACCCGCTGCGCGTCGCCCGCTGGGCCTTCTCCGATCTCAATCCGTGGCTCGTTGCGCTGGCGCCGCTGGCGGAGTTCGCCCGCAGCCAGAGGACGCGGCGCGACGAGGCCGGAGTGTTCGCGGCGTGGGAGCGCTTTTTCGCGGCGTCCGCCACGGCCGGCTGGGATTTCTACCAGCGGATGCGGGACGCGAGCGTGGAAACCGAGTTCTTCCGGGTCTATGGCAGCCTTGCCATGCTGGATCCTGACCTGACGGCGCCGGCCCATCCAAACCTGGTGGAAGAGCCGCCGGCGGAGGTCGCTTCGGCCATGGCGGCCATGGGGGAGGGCGGCTTCACCGAGGCGGCGGTGCGCGTCGCCCTGCTGGCGCGCCGGCTCGGCGCCGGTATCCAGCGCCTGTCGGCCCTAAAGCAGATTCGCGAGCTTGTGGGCGACGAGGTGGGCCTTATCGCCCTGCCGGCGGATGAGGCCCAGGCCCTGGTGCGACGCCAGGCCATCATCGTCAATCACGCACCCGACGAGGCTTTGGCGACCCTGCCCGCCTTGCTGCACAGCCTGGGTGAGCGCCAGCATCTGGTGGAGCTGCTCGACCGGCTGTTGACCCATCTGCCCGTGGGGGAACGGCAGGCGGCGTTCGCATCGGACCTGCGCCGATTCCTGGCATCGGCTCCGCTGCCGCAGCCGGACGGGCAAATGGCGGCGCTGGCCTCATCCTCGCGCGCCGCCCGCCACTGAGGCGGAGAGCGAGTGACGATCCAGCCGTGTTCTCGCGCCCGGTTCCTGCGCCGTGCGGGCTGATCGCGCGTCCGTGTTCGGCACGCCGCATCTCGTGATTTGAACCGGGGGGTGAAGTGAGGGGATACCTCGGCCAACTGTCGAGGTCGCGTTTCTGCGGGGCATCAGGGCCTCCGCCTTGGGCGGGAACATGCAGCCTCTCCCCTTCTCGATCCGGGGGCTCCAGGGTCGGTAATGAGGATGAGACATGGTCACTCCACCCGCGGCGGGGAGGTCGTCGAGCGCGTCGTCACAAGCCCTGGGGTCCACGCCCCTGGATGCCGGCATGGACACGATCCGTCCGGCATTCGTGACGGTGGTGGTCTTCAGCTTCTTCATCAACATCCTGGCCCTCAACGGGCCGCTCTACATGATGCAGGTCTATGATCGCGTCCTGGCGAGCCGGAACCTTGAGACGCTGGTGGTGCTCACGCTCATCGCCGCCTTTCTCTATGCGGTGTGGGCGGCGCTGGAGAGCCTGCGCGCCCGCATCCTGGCGCGGGCCGGCGTCGCCTTCGACGAGGCGGTGAACGCTCCGGTGTTCGATGCGGTGTTGCGCCTTGCCGCGCGCCAGCCCGGCTCCGGCCAGGCCCAGCCCTTGCGTGATCTGGAGACGGTGCGCGATTTCTTCGCCGGCGCCGGCATCACCTCGCTTTGCGATGTGCCGTGGGTGCCCATCTACATTGCCTGCGCCACTGTGCTTCACCCCCTTTATGGGGTGCTGGCGGTGGCGAGCTGCGTGTTTTCCGGCGTCATTGCCGTGCTCAATAATCGCAGCACCCGGCACGCGCTGGAACAGGCCAACCGGGCCAGCATCGCCGCCACCGCGGCGGCCACCGCCACCTTCCGCAATGCGGAGGTGCTGAAGGCCATGGGCATGGCCGGGCCGCTGCGCCGGCGCTGGCGCAAGGTGCATGACGATGCCCTGGGATGGCAGGGGCAGGCCGGCGACCGGGGAGCTGTTCTGGTGGCCCTCACCAAGTTCAACCGCGCCTTGGTTCAGAGCGCGGTGCTCGGGCTCGGCGCCTATCTCGCCATCGAGCGCGAGATCTCGCCGGGCATGATGATCGCCGGCTCCATCCTGCTCGGGCGCTGCATTCAGCCCATCGAGCAGGCGGTGGCCAACTGGAAGTCCGTGGTGCAGATGCGCTCAGCCTACGAGCGCGTGCAGCTTCTGCTGCGGGCCGCGCCGGCACCCGGCCCGCGCCTGCAACTTCCCGACGCGAGGGGCGAGGTGAGCGCGGAGACCCTGTTCATCCGCGCACCCGGGCGCGATGTGCCGGTGATCCGCAATCTCTCCTTCAAGCTCCCAGCCGGGGCTTCTCTCGGCATCGTGGGGCCGACAGCGGCGGGCAAGTCCTCCCTCGCGCGGGTGCTGGTGGGGGTGTGGCCGGCGGCGGCGGGCTCCATCCGCCTGGATGGTTCCGAGTTCGCCCATTGGGATGAGGAGCAGCTGGGGCGGCAGGTTGGCTATCTCCCCCAGGATGTCGAGCTGTTCTCCGGCACGGTGGCCGAGAACATTGCCCGCTTCGCCGAGCCGGACGACGCCCATGTGGTGGGCGCGGCGCGCATCGCCGGGGTTCATGAGATGATCCAGCGCCTGCCGCAGGGCTACAATACGCAGATTGGGGAAGGGGGCGTCGCCCTCTCCGGCGGCCAGCGCCAGCGCATCGGGCTGGCGCGCGCGGTCTATGGCATGCCGGCTCTGGTGGTGCTGGACGAGCCCAATGCCAGCCTTGACCCGCCGGGCGAGCAGGCCCTCGCGGAGGCCATGCGACAGCTGAAGGCGGCGCGCCGCACGGTCATCATCATCAGCCATCGCCCGGCGGGGCTGGGCCAGTGCGACTTCATCCTGGGAATCAAGGACGGAACCATGCAGGCCTTCGGCCCGCGCGAGCAGACCCTGGCTAAGCTGGCCAATGGCGGCAACGCGGCGGTGCGCCAGCGTGTCCCGCTCGCGCCCAAGCCGGCGGCGGGCGCCGCGCGCGGCGCGGGGGCGATGCCGGCCGGCTGGGCGCCGGGCCCCACCGCAGTGGCGATGCCCGCAGCCGTCCAGAAGGAGGCGTGAGCCATGTCCATGCTCGATCACGGGCGTCAGGTCGGCGCCATCCTGCGCCAGGGACTCGCGCGCGGCCATCAGCTGGCACGCCATCCGGTGCTTTCCGACCTCACGCGCCGGCTGCGGGAGAACACCGCGCTCATGCGTGTGGGGGGCTGGGCGCGCGAGCGTGTCGCCACCCTCTTCGGGCCGGTTGAAGCGCCTCCGCCCGGCGCCGTGCCGCCGCCCTCGGGTGACTACCGCGTGTTCGCCCGCGCCGGCTATGGGTTGATCGCGTTCACCTTCCTGGGGCTCGGCGGCTGGGCCTCGCTCAGCAATGTGGACAGTGCCGTCATGGCCCCCGGGGTGGTGGCCGTGGAAAGCATGCGGCAGGTGGTGCAGCATCTCGAGGGCGGCATCATCGGCCAGATCCTGGTCAAGGAGGGGGACGAGGTCGCCAAGGACCAGGTGCTGTTCCGCCTCACGGACACGCTGCCGAAGGCCAATTACGACGCCGCGCTGGCGCAGCTCGGCGCGGCGCTGGCCATGGAATCGCGCCTTTTGGCCGAGCGCGACGGCCTGACGGAAGTGACCTTCCCCTCCGAGCTTTCCGACCATACGGACCGCCCCGCCGTGCTGCGGGCCATGATCGACCAGCTCACCCAGTTCAAGGACGGGCGAGCCAATTTCGACAGCCAGATCGAGATTCTCGACGGCCGCGTCTCCCAGTTCAACACGGAGATCGAGGGCCTTGCGCAGGAGCGCTCTTCCGCCCGGCAGCAGCTTTCCTTTGTGGAAGATGAGCTGAATTCCGTGCGCGTGCTGGAGCGCAAGGGGCTGGTGAACAAGTCGCGCGTGTCCCAGCTCGAGCGGGAGAAGGCGCGGCTGGACGGCGTGGTGGGCCGCAACATCGCCGATACGGCGAAGGCGCACGGCTCCATCAGCGAGATCAAGATGCAGATCGCGCAGCTGCGCCAGCAGCGGGTGGAGGATGCCGGCAAGCAGCTCCTCGACGTGCGCCAGAAGCTCAATGATCTGCGCGAGCGCGCGCGGGTGGCGCAGAGCGTGCTCGATCGCGTGGAAATCCGGGCGCCGCGCGCCGGCACGGTGCAGAATATCAACCCGCGCATCTACACGGTGGGCGCGGTGGTGCGCCCCGGCGACACCATGCTGGAGGTCGTGCCCGTTCACGAACCCCTGGTGGTGGACGCCCAGGTGCCCGTGCAGGATATCGACCGGCTGGAAAACACCAATGAGGTGGAGGTGAAGTTCCCCGCCTTCCACGCGCGCAGCACGCCTTTGGTGCTCGGCCGTCTGCAATCGGTCTCCCGCGACCGGCTGATGGACGAGACCACCCATGAACCGTTCTTCCTCGCCCGGGTGGCGGTGGCCGACACCGACATTCCGCCGGACCTGAAGGCCCGCCTTCGCCCCGGCATGAATGCGGAGGTGGTTTTCGGTACCGGCGAGCGCTCCGTGCTCAGCTATCTGGTGCGCCCCTTCACCGACGCCATGAGCCACGCCATGACAGAAAGGTGAGGGCGCGAGCCGCATCCCTCGTCCAAAACATCGGCGATGCCCGGCCCAGTGCCGGGCATTTTCATGTCCGCGGCCCGCCGAGGCTCCTATTAGGCGCGAAGGCAGCGCAGGGGGATGGCCAAAAGAAAAGCGGCCGGCTGAGGGCCGGCCGCTTCCTGTTCTGCGTGATCCTCGGGCGTGCGCGCTGCCGGCTCGCCCGGGGATGGGGCCCTCCGGGGGGCGCGCGTTCAGACCGTCGCGAAGATCTTGCTGAAGTCGTAGTCGTCCTGCGTCACGCCGCTGCCGACGGGGGAGACGAAGCCCACCACATCGCCATTGTCGCGGCCCAGGGACCACATGGAAATGCCGGCCACGTCATCGTTGGACTGGACATAGTCCACCAGCTGCTGCGCGTCCTCCAGGGTGAAGATCTCGGAGGTGACGTCGTTGATGCCGATCATCGGCGTGATGACGATGTCGGTATCAAGGCCGATCTGGCTGAGCTGGGCGAGGGTGGCTTCCGCCGCCGAAATGGCGTCGTCGCCCATGTCGCCGCTGTCGTAATAGTCGCCATAGTCCATGGCCATGATGTTGACGGCGGAGATCTGCACGCCCGCATCCATGGCCGACTTCAGAAGGTCCACCCCGTCCTGGGTGAGGCCGTCGGTGAGCACCGGCAGGGTGAACGACACCTCAAGGTCGGGGTTCGCATCCTGCAGGGCCGCGAGGGCCTCGTTGCGCATGTCGTTGGCCGCGTCGTTGGCGATCGAGGCGCCCTCGATGTCGAAGTCGAGCTTCGTCACGCCATACTTGTCGATCACCGACTGGTAGGCCGCCTCGAGCGCATCGGCGCTGGAGAAGGTCTGCGCGGCTTCCCGCCCGTTGGCGCCACCGAAGGAGATGGTGACGTCGACGCCCATGGCATGGAGCTCGTCCACCATGGACGAGATGGTGGTGCCGTTCGAGAGCGCGTCATCGGCGATGCTGCCGGTGCCGCCCCAGCCGATGGTGTCGGTGCCGGAGGACAGCACGAAGGCGAGCGTCACCGCATCCAGGCCGGCTTCGGAGACCATGCTCACGAGGTTCTGGCTCGTGGTGAGCGACATGTCGACATAGGGCGAGAAGCTCTTGTCGGTGTCGCTCACGCTCCCCGTCTCGGCGGTGGTCACGCTCAGGGTGTCGGAGGGCTGGGAGGAGCCGGCCTCGTCGAGGGCCACGACCGTGAAGGCATAGGTGGAATCGGCATCCAGGCCCGTCACCTTGAAGTAGGTGCCCGAGGTGGTGCCGATGAGCTCGCCATCCTGGTAGATCTCATAGCCGGAAACCGTGCCCACGCCATCCACCTCGGCCGCGTCCCAGCGCAGGGTGAAGGAGGTGTCCTTCACGCCAGAGGCGGCCAGGTCGTCCGGCGCGTCCGGAACCACGGGCGTGGTGTCCATGTAGCCGATGAAGGTCCACACATTGCCGCTGCCTTCGGTGCCGCTGTGGCTCGCCGGGTCGTCGCCCTGGGTCCACCAGTTGGCCTCGTACACGGCATTGCCGACGCTCACCTGGTCGCCGGCCACATAGACGCCGGAGGACGCCCAGGCCGCGGCATAGTCAGCCTCCTCGCCGCCGTCGCCGGTGTTCCCGGTGTCACCCGTATCGCCGGTGTCTCCGGTATTGCCCGTATCACCAGTGTTCCCGGTGTCTCCCGTGTTCCCGGTGTCACCCGTGTTTCCAGTGTCACCGGAATTGCCTGTGTCGCCGGAGCCGTTCGAGCCGGAAAGGGCGCCCTGCCACTCGGTGAGCGCGGAGCTGTCCTTGGCAACGATATTGTCGATGCTCAGGTCCGCCAGGGTCACGCCGGAGAGGGTGTAGGTCTGGTCGTTGGAGGGAATGGAAATCACCACCGAGCCGTCGGCCTCGGAGATGGTGAAGTTGTCGGCCGAGAACCAGCCGAAGTCGAGCTTGTCTGTTTCCGGGTTGAAGTTCAGCACCGTGTCCGAACCCCAGGACCAGGTGATGGTCGTGGTGGTGCCGCTTCCGTCATTGCCCGAGCCGGTATTGCCGGTGTCACCCGAGCCGCTGTCGCCGGAACCACCGGGGGTGGTGCCTCCGGAAGAACCGCCGGAGCTGGAAAGCGCGTCGGTCCACTCCGTCACTGCGGAGCTGTCCTTGGCCGTGATGTTGGCGAGTGTCAGATCAGACAGTGACACTCCTGCCAGAGTGTAGCTCTGATTGTTGGACGGGATCGAAATCACCACGGAGCCGTTCACTTCGCTGATCGCGAAGTTGTCGGCATTCATCCAGCCGAAATCGAGCGTATCCGTTGCGGGATTGAAGTTCACAGTCGCCTGCGAACCCCAGGCCCAAGTGATCGTGGTCGTTGTCATTCTGGCTCCTTTTCGCCGCCGCGGCAAAAGGAGCCGAGTGGCCCCTCATGGTCAAGCTTCTCCAGGTCATGTGTTTGTGAGAACTGCCATGATGTCGGGTTTGTGAACTAAGTCGCGAATATTTCTCCTTAGATGAAAGTGGTTTTCCGAGAAACGCGGTGCGGTACACTGCAATCGAATATTGAAATATGAGCGGTGATATCGCACAGGAGGTATCAAATGGCCGTTATCGCGCCATGAACACGCAACGGTGATTTGATTTCCGCGACCCGCAGTCAGGCCGGCTCAGCGGCCCGGCTCTCTCTCATGGACAAAAGCGCGCCCACGAAGAAGCCCAGTGCGCCGAGGAAGAGGCCCATATTCGCGAGCATGGGAATCCAGGCCGCCTCCGGCCCCCGGGGCACATAGGCCAGGAGCGCGGCGACCATGAAGGCGATGCAGCCGAGCAGGTTCGTGAACACGATCTGCCATTCCAGCGACCGCGGCTTCCAGCTCCAATAGCGGTGGCAGGTCTCGATGAAGGCGAGATAGCCGGACACGAGGAACAGCACGGAGCCGATCATATCCGGGCCCCAGATGGCCAAGTTCTGCATCAGCCAGCCGGGGGGATCGACGATCGAGTCGAAGGTGTTGAAGTTGAAGGCCACGGTGCCGATGAACTGGGTAAAGGTGCTGAGCCAGCCCACATTGCGCGGGTGCCAGCCCATCAGCGCGATACGGCGGGCCGGCACCGTTGCCGGGTCCACCACGAACGGGCCCGCATTCGCCGCCTGGAAATGCTGCATGTAACCGGCGGTGGTGAAGGGCAGGGACCCGGCGAAGAAAACGATGTTCACAAGCAGCGCCGAAGGCTGCCACGGCCCCTCGGGGATGAGCGCCAGCGCGCTTCCCAGCATGAACAGGAACGAGCCGATGGCGAAGATGAGGCCGGTGGCCCAGTTATAGCCCTGGGTCTGCCAGAGGGGGACGGAAGCCGTTTCGAGCGCGCGGGCGCGGCGCACCAAGCCCTTCCGGTGCTGGCGCGCCTTCCAGATAATGTGCCGCCCCGCCAGCACATAGCTTCGGAAGGTAACGAACGGCCAGGGGCCGGCGAAATGGAGATGGCGGGCCACCAATCCCTTCAGCTCGAGGGCGAACGGATCCTTCATGCCATCGCCCCCTTGGCGCGCGCGGGGCGGTGGGCGAGCGTGTCCCCCATCGGCGCTGTTCCGCGAGCTTCAGGTTTCCCTCAGGGTGTCCGCGCGGCGGCCACCGGTATCCGGGGCTTCCTGGCACATTTCAGGCCCTGCCGAAAGGGGGCGAAGAGCCCCCGGCTCTATGCCCGGCTAGGGCGTTCAAACGCCGTAATAGTCCCGGTACCACGCAACGAACGACTTCACGCCCTGGTCGACGCTGGTGGCGGGCACATGCTGTGTCAGTGCGCGAAGCAGCTCCGGCGAGGCGTAGGTCTGTGGCACATCACCTTTCTGCATGGGCAGCATCTTGCGAATGGCGGGGATGCCCACGGCCGCCTCGATGGTGTCGATGAAGGGAAGTAGCCCCACCGGCTGGCCTCCGCCGATATTCACCACCCGATAGGGCCCCTGATGGGAAAGGGAATCGCTCACGCCCGGCGTGGTCACCCTGTTGTGCTCGCCAGGGGCGATGGGGATGAGGCGCACAACGGCTTCGATGAGGTCGTCCACATAGGTGAAATCCCGCCGCATCTGGCCCTGCCCATAGATTTCGATGGGCTGCCCCTTCAGAATGGCGGAGACGAACTTGAACAGCGCCATGTCCGGCCGCCCCCAGGGGCCATAGACCGTGAAGAAGCGAAAGGCGGTGATGGGCATCTTCCACAGATGGGCATAGCTGTGCGCCATCAGCTCGCCGGCCTTTTTGGTGGCGGCATAAAGCGTTAGCGGCTCGTCCACCTTGTCGGCTTCCTCGAACGGCACTTTCTGACTGGCGCCGTACACGGAACTGCTGGATGCGCTCAAAAGGTGCTGCACCTGCCAGCGCTTCGCCACCTCCAGCACATTCCAGGTGCCGAGCAGATTGGAATCCACATACGCCTTGGGATTTTCAAGGCTGTAGCGGACGCCCGCCTGGGCCGCGAGGTGAATGATCACCTCCGGCTGTGCGAGTTCCGCCGCGGCGGCGAGGGCCTCGGCATCCTCCAACTGGCCCAGCACGGGCTGAAACGCCTCGAAGCGGGCGAGAATGGCGTGCCGGGCTTCCTTCAGCCGCACATCGTAATAGGGGGTCATGCCGTCAAAGCCGACGACCCGATGCCCTTCTCCCAGCAGCCGTCTGGCGAGGTGAAAGCCGATGAAGCCGGCCGTGCCGGTGATCAGAAAGCGCATGGGGTGGGCTCTATCAACGATGGCCACAGAGAGACTGCCGCGACACCAGCGGCGCGGGACGAACTCATGAGCACGGAGATGGGCGGGAGGATGACAGCGTCCAGTGCGATGTCTCGGGAAATGCGATGTCTTCGGGAATGATCGCGTCGTCCTTATCACACGTTGGTGGCGCATGATCCCGGTTGGAGGCGGCGCCCGGCGCATGGCTGGCTTGTGGCATGCGGCCAGGGACCCCGCCGGCAACCCCATCACCGCAGCTGTCTAGAACATTTCGCCACTCCACGGAATTGGGGAGGTGCTCCCGATCATGGCTTTGGCGGGCTTCCTTCCCGCACCGGCTCTGCGTTCTGCGGCCGCGCCGTGGCACGCAGCGGCCGCCGTGATGAGCAGGTGTTTCGAGGGGCAGGCGCGTCAGCACGTCTCACGGTTCCGCGGGTCGGGATGGGCACCGTGATTCGAAGGGTGGCTGTCTCGGTTCCTCGGCGTTGAGAGGAGAGGCCTCTCCCTTTTGCCGGGACCTTTGCGCGCGGCCATCTGCGAAAGCCGCTCAATCAACGGCGCGCGCTATCCGCGCGCAGCCTTCACCTTTGTCAATGTAGGGTAAGGCGAACAGATAGGGCCCTCGCCGGATGCGTCGTTCCGATGAGTCCTGCTTGTCGTGACTGGAGCCGGGAAGAAGAGCTTAGTTGCCAGACGCCGAAACGCCGGCAAATCCCAGACCGCTGACTGCAGCCGGCCCGGTCGACCACCCGTTGGAAGCGACATTCACCGCACGCGGCTGCGGCACCGTGGCCGCGACGGCCGACGGCGAAATCGCTCCAGAGCCGGCGCGGGCCGGAGCGGGCTTCGCGGCCGCGGACTTGTCGGCGCCCGAGTGCGACGAGGGCTTCGCGTCGGCCACCTTGGTGGAGCCGTTCGGCTTGGCGGCCGCGCCCTTGGAGTTCGTCGTGTTCTTTGTCGCGGCCGCCCGCGCGGGCACCGGCGCTGCTTCCTCTTCGGCCGCGGCCACTTGCACCTGGTCATCCGCCCCAAGGTCATAGGGCCGGCTGAGCGGCAGCGGGGCTTCCGACGCTGTGGCGGGCACCGCCTCAGGAATATTCGGAACAAACGGCTTGGCCGAGGCAACCATGATGCCAGAATCAGCCGGGGCCTGGGCCGGGCCGCCATCCTGGCGCAGTGTCATGGCAAGCTTGGTGTCGTCGGAGCCGTCGAGCGGGGCGCGCCCCACATATTCCACCCGCACCTTCGCCACGCCGTATTTGGCGAAGCCCAGGAGTTCGGCGGTGTGGTAGGAAACATCGACCAGACGCCCCTTCACGTAGGGACCGCGATTGTTCACTCGGGCGATGATGGAGCGCTTATTGGCAAGATTCGTGACGCGGACATAGGATGGCATCGGCAGGGTGCGATGCGCGACGGAAATCGAAGCCATGTCGAAGACTTCGCCATTAGCGGTCTTGCGGCCGTGGAAATCCCGCCCGTACCAGGACGCTGTGCCTTCCGCGACATAATCAGGATCTTCTGCCGGATAATAGGTCTTTCCGGCCACCTGGTAGGGCTTGCCTACCTTGTAGGAGCCGCCGCCCTTTGGAACAGGCTGCCCGTCGGCGACAACCCTGGGACTGACCTCGACGCCATAAGTGGGGTCGAGTCGGTTGTTTGCCGTTTCAACCGCGCTGCAACCTGCCAGCGAAAGGCCGACCAAGGCGCCACCGGTAAGCAACATGAAGCCACGCCACGAAGAGGCTGCGACGGGTGCCATGGGCTGGCCGCCCGCTGCATTCGCCAGATCGTTCGACGCGCGCCTTTTGCTCATCCGCGGCTTGCCCCCGGTTATCGCCATGCCGTTTCGCACTATGCCACAAAGCTAGAGGCCTGAGGCAAGTACCTTCGCGCGGCGCAGTCGAACACCCCGCACGCTGGGCAAAGAAGAACACGAAAGGCGGCGAAAATGGGGCGGGCGCGACGGAATGGTAAACAGATCGTGGCTGATCGAAGGCGCGAGCTGAGCCGCCGGCACTCCCGAGACGGCAAAAGTGGGGGTGCGCGGAGGCGAGGCCTCGACGGATACGCCACGCATTTGCTAAGAGCCCGACTGCTTACCACGGCGCAGGAAGGGTGGCCGAGTGGTTTAAGGCAGCGGTCTTGAAAACCGCCGTGGGTGCAAGCCCACCGTGGGTTCGAATCCCACCCCTTCCGCCAAATCACCCATCACAGCCGGTCGCCGACGGTCGCCGGCCCTTTGACATCAAAGGAAATCTCCCCTCTTCTAGTCACTGGCGGTCACGCCAGGGCGCCCCAAGTCGCGTTTCGTGCTGGGGCAGATGCTAGGGTCCGTACTCAATAGGCGGTGGTGGAGATCGCTGGTTTCTGATTCAAGGCTTCTGGAAGGGAGCGTTGAAGATGGCCAAGCAGGTTCAGTGGCTTAACGACGAGGAGTGGGCTCGGATCGAGCCGCTGCTGCCGCGGGGGCGCAAGGGAGCTCACCGTGTGGACGATCGCCGGGTGATCTCTGGCATCGTCCATATGCTCAAGAGCGGTGCGCGGTGGCGCGACTGCCCGCTGGAGTTTGGACCCTACACAACGGTCTACAACCGCTTCAACCGCTGGAGCCGCCAGGGGCTGTGGCTGCAGATATTCGAGGCGTTGACTGGGCACAGCGGCATCTTCGACGGAGCGGCCATCGACGCCACCCACATCAAGGCGCATCGCTCGGCGGCCGGCGCAAAAGGGGGGCCTTCAGCCAAGCCATAGGTCGCTCGCGGGGCGGCCGCACCACCAAGCTCCATGGCCTGGTCGATGAGCGCGGTCGGCCCCGTGTGCTATTGCTCAGCGCCGGGAACATCAACGACATCAGCATGTGCGAGCAGGCCCACCAGCAGATGAAGGAGCACCTAGGGCCAAAACCCAATCAGTGGGTTGAGCGGGAGCTGTTTTCCTGATTCACAGGGGTGTGGATCACGGAGGGCGGGATATGGCGTTGTTCTGGTTGTCGGATGCGGCGTGGGCTGCGATCGAACCGCATCTGCCGAAAAACCAGCCCGGTGGGGTTGTCGGCCATCGGCGATTATGCGTGGCGTACCCGGCCGGAACGTTCGAGCGCAGTTGCCAACCGGGCGGTCACCGACAAGATCCGGCTGATCCACCCCACAGACCGAGGCGTGCAATCCGCCGCGAAGCCTACCGCGGGGGCGCTCGCCACCGCTGGCATCGTCCCATCCACGAGCCGCAGGGGGATTGCTGGGACAACGCTCCGATGGAACGCGTCATCCACACCCTCAAAACCAAGCGGGTCCATCATCGCCTCCATACCACCTGGGTCAAGGCGCGACGGGATCTGTTCGGGTACGCTGAGGGCTTCTACAATCCCCGCCGTCTGCGCTCTGCGCGGGGCTACATCGGCCCAGCCGACATGGAACGCAGAGCGGCTTGAACCCGTCCACTTTTTCGGGGAAGAATCCCGGCTCCTTGGGCGCAAGCGCGGCGGTCGGTTGCTGGAATGTGTCAAGTGCGACCGGAGTAAACTCCATATGACGAGAAGGCGATGGTTGCTCCTCCTGTTGTTGGTCCCAGCCGCGGGCGCCTTCGGCATTTGGTCTTGGTGGCAGGGCCAGCAAGGAAGGCTGCCCGACGGGCTGGTGTCGGGCAACGGCCGGATCGAGTCGGATCAGGTTGATGTTTCAGCGAAGCTGGCTGGACGCGTCATGGAGGTACAGGTCCAGGAGGGCGATCTTGCTTCCCCCGGTCAGGTGCTTGCAAGGATCGATTCCACCGAATTGCAGGCCCTGCGCGCGAAATATCTCGCCGATGTCGCCGCCGACGAGGCTTCGACCCTCGAGGCAAAGGCGACGGTGGTGCAGCGGCAGGCCGAGCTCACCTTGAAGGACGCCGATCTGGAACGGGCGCAGCGTCTGGCGAAGACGGGCGCGGTGAGCCAGCAATCCCTGGACCGGGCGCAGAGCGAGCGAGATGCGGCTAAGGCCATCCTGGATGCCTCCAATAAGACGGTGACGGCGCGCGAGCGGGCCGTCGAGGCCGCACAGGCCCTGGTTCATCAGATCGATGCGCAGATCGCCGATGCGACACTGGTGTCCCCCGTGCGAGGACGCGTGCTCTACCGCCTCGCCAATCCGGGGGAAGTGGTCAGCGCCGGAGGCAAGGTGCTGACGCTCGTCAACCTGTCCGAGGTCTATATGGAGATCTATCTGCCGTCGCAGCAGGCGATGCGGGTTCCCCTGGGCTCACAGGCGCGCATCCAGCTGGATGGCGCCGATTTCGTCATCCCCGCACGGGTGAGCTTCGTGTCTCCCGAGGCGCAGTTCACGCCGAAGCAAGTCGAAACCCGCAGCGAGCGGGACAAGCTGGTGTTCCGCGTCAAGCTGCGTATCCCGCCGAGCCTCATCCAGCGCCATATCGAGCATGTGAAGACCGGAGCCCGGGGCATGGGCTATGTCCGGCTTGATCCCGATCCGCCGCAATGGCCGGACTTCCTGCAGAAGCGCTTCCCCGGCGACCCCATCGATGCGGGGGAGTGACGATGCCGGCGACCATTGGCCCTGTCGTTCGGATCGCCGACGTCTTCCACGCTTATGGCAAGGTCCGCGCGCTTGATGCGGTGTCGCTCGAACTGCCGAGCGGCCAGATGATCGGGCTCATCGGCCCGGATGGCGCCGGAAAGTCGACGCTGCTCGGGCTGATGGCGGGGGCGCGCAAGCTGCAGAAGGGGACAGTGGACGTGCTGGGCGGCAGCATGGCGAAGGCGCGGCATCGCCGGGCGGTGTGCACCCGCATCGCCTACATGCCCCAGGGGCTGGGAAAGAATCTTTATCAGGAGATCAGTGCCGCCGAGAATCTCGCCTTCTTCGGAACGCTGTTCGGGCTGTCCGCCGCAGAGCAGGAAGGCCGCGCGCGCCGGCTCGCGGCAGCCACGGGGCTTTCTCCCTTCATGGACCGTCTGGTGAGCCGGCTGTCCGGCGGCATGAAGCAGAAGCTCGGCTTGTGCTGCGCCCTCATCCATGACCCGGACCTCCTCATCCTCGACGAGCCCACCACGGGTGTGGATCCCCTCTCGCGCCGCCAGTTCTGGTCGCTGATCGCCAGCCTTCGCGCGGAGCGGCCGGCCATGAGCGTGGTGGTCTCGACCGCCTATATGGATGAGGCCGCCCAATGCGACTGGCTCGCCGTCATGGACGAGGGGAAGGTGCTGGCCTCCGGCACCGTGGCCGAGCTCAAGACCCAGACCGGCGAGACGGAGCTGGAGCGCATCTTCGTATCGCTCCGGTCGAGTAACGGGGCCGCGCGGGCGCCGCTCGTCATTCCGCCGCGCAAGCCGGGCACGGATGGCCCGGTGATCGTGGCGAAGAACCTGACCTGCCGCTTCGGCGACTTCACGGCGGTGGATGGCGTGAGCTTCACCATCGAAAAGGGCGAGATCTTCGGCTTCCTCGGCTCGAACGGCTGCGGCAAGACCACAACCATGAAGATGCTGACGGGCCTGCTGGCTCCGAGCGAGGGCGAGGCGATCGTCTGTGGAAGCCCGGTGGACGCCAACGACCTGTCCATCCGCCGCCGGGTCGGCTTCATGACACAGGCCTTCTCGCTCTATGGCGAGCTCTCGGCGCGGCAGAATCTGATGCTCCATGCGCGCCTGTTCCATCTGAGCGAGGCGGATGCCGCGAGCCGTACGGAGCAGCTCATCGCGGAGGTGGGGCTTGCGGATCACGCGGACGCCGATGCCTCGTCCCTTCCGCTCGGCGTGCGCCAGCGCCTCTCTCTTGCGGTGTCGATCGTCCACGATCCGGAGCTGCTCATCCTCGACGAGCCGACCTCGGGCGTGGACCCGGAGGCGCGCGACGATTTCTGGCGGCTCCTCGCCGATCTCTCGCGCAATCACAACGTGACCATCTTCGTCTCGACCCACTTCATGAACGAGGCGATGCGCTGCGACTGCATCGCCCTCATGCATGCGGGCCGCGTGCTGGTGTGCGACACGCCGGCGAAGGTGATCGAATCCAAGGGCGCCAAGGATCTCGAAGCCGCCTTCATCTCCTATATCGAGGAGGTCGACACTTCGCCGGCCGCGGCGCCCGCAACGGAAAGCGAGCCCCTTGCTTCGCGACAGAGCGGCGCGACGCCGTCCCGGCGGCGTTTCACGTCCCTACGGCGGCTCTTTGCCTATACGCAATGCGAGACGCGCTCGCTCCTGCGCGATCCCGTGCGCCTCGCCTTCGCTTTCTTCGGCACCTTCCTGATGCTTCTGATCTTCGGCTATGGGGTGTCGAACGATGTGACGAACATCAGGTTTGCCGCCTTCGATCACGACCACACGCCGGAAAGCCGGAGCTATCTCGCGGGGTTCGCGAACTCGCGCTATTTCAGCGAAGGTCCACCGATCCGCTCCGTCGCGGAGATGGACCAGCGGCTGAAGTCCAATGACGTCACGCTCGCCATCGAGATCCCGCCGAACTTCGGCCGCCACGTGAAGTGGGGCTCGGACTGGCAGGTGTCAGCCTGGATCGACGGGGCGAACACGCAGAGGGCTGCGACCATCGAGGGCTATGTGCAACAGGCGCATAGCCTCTTTGCCGAACGGCGGGCGCGGGAAGCCTCGAGCGCCCCCAGCGGTAGTGCAAGCACCACCATCGTGCTGCGCAATCGCTACAATCCGACCGCCGAAAGCATTTATGCCATCGGCCCTTCCGTGCCGGCCATGCTGCTGATGCTGTTCCTTGCCATTCTTATGGCGGTCAGCGTCGCCCGGGAGAAGGAGATCGGCACCATCGCCAATTTCTACGCCACGCCCACCACGCGCCTGGAGTTCCTGATCGGCAAGCAGCTGCCTTATATCGGCGTCGGCATGGTGAATTTCGCCATCATGACAGCGACCGTGGTCTTCTTATTCGGGGTCCCGCTGAAGGGAAACGGCTTCGTCCTGACCCTCGGCGCCCTTCTCTATATCGCCGCAGCGACGGGCTATGGCCTCGTCATCTCCACATTCACCCGGAGCCAGGTGGCCGCCGTCTTCGCGGGGGCGGTGCTGTCCATGATGCCGACCATGCAATTTTCGGGAATGCTGCAGCCGGTCTCCACCCTGGAAGGGGCCGCGCGCGTCATGGGCACCTTCTGGCCCACCACCTATTACATGCACATGAGCGTCGGCGCCTTCACCAAGGGCCTCGGCTTTGCCGACATGCGGACGGACATCCTGGCCCTGGCGCTCTTCACGCCCGCCTTTCTCGCGCTTTCGGCCCTCCTTCTGAGAAAGCAGGAGCGTTAGCCATGGGAGGCTTGCTGGGCAGCCTGTCCAACATCTTCTGGCTTGGCACCAAGGAGCTCTGGGCGCTCGCCAAGGACCCCATGATGCTCATCTTCATCGCCTGGGCCTTCGGCGTCGGCATCTATACCGAGGCGACCGGCGCCGGGGAGACGGTCAACAATGCCGCCATCGCCATCGTGGACGAAGATCACTCCCGGCTGTCCCGCTCCATCGCCGGGCTGTTTTATCCTCCCTATTTCCAGGCGGCCAGGACCATCGGCGCCGCGGATATCGATCGAGCCATGGATGAAGGGCGCTACACCTTCATCGTGACCATCCCGCCCCACTTCGAGGCGGATGTCCGGAGGGGCAGGAATGCCGAGGTGCAGGTGAGCATCGACGCCACCGCCGTCGAGCAGGCGACCATCGGGTCGAGCTATATCCAGAACATGGTCGCCAACGAGGTGAAAAGATACCGCCAGGAATTCGAGCACGAGCCCGGCCTCGATTCAAATCTCGCCATCCGCCGGGCCTTCAACCCGAATGGAACTCAATCCTGGTTCCGCGCCATCGTGAGCTTGGCGGATCATCTGTCGATGCTCATCATCATCCTGACCGGCGCGGCGCTGCTGCGCGAGCGCGAGCACGGCACCATCGAGCATCTCCTGGTGATGCCGCTCACGGCGTTCGAGATCGCGCTGGCGAAAGTCTGGGCCAACGGTCTCGTCATCATCGTCGCGTTCGTGTGCTCGCTGCTGTTCGTGGTTGAAGGCGCGCTCGATGTTCCCATCGCCGGCTCGCGCCTCCTTTTTCTCCTCGGCACCGTGATCTACGTTTTCGCCGCCGCTTCGATCGGCATTTTCCTCGGGACCATCGCCCGCACCATGGCGCAGTTCGCATTGATGATGATGATGACCGTCATGCCGATGATGATGCTGTCGGGAGGCATGACCCCGATCGAGAGCCAGCCGAGGTGGATTCAATATGTGACATGGCTCTTACCGTCGCGTCACTACATCGGCTTCACCCAGGCGATCGTCTATCGCGGCGCGGATTTTTCGATCGTCTGGCGGGAGTTTGCGATCGTGCTGGTGATGGGGGTCGCATTTCTCACCGGAAGCATGCTGCTGTTCCGTCGCTCCCTGGCGAGCGCGAGATAGACCCGCCCTCTTGCCTGTTGGCGGCCCCTACAGATGTGCGCCCACTCCGGGCTCCGCTGGTCGCCCCGGCTGCTTTCGCCCCAACCGTCCACGCGCGACGGGATCTGCTGTTGCGCCAAACCGGAAGCATTCCGCCAGGCGCGGACCTTGGCTCGTTGCCTGACTGCGAACATTCAGCTTCGCGTCCATCTCGGTCGTGCAATCGCGAGATGGATTGGGGTTGCATCTGGTGGTCATTCGCGCGTTCGCGCTCCATCCCGGCGGGATCGCGGGGACCAATCTCGGCACGCATGTCGGGGTGGAGATGCTGCAGAACACCGGGTTCGTCGACGAGAACGGCCGGCCCGTCATCGATCTGGCCCGTGACCTGAAATCGGTGCCGCAGGGCGCCGCCACCCACGTCTGGTGCGCGGTCAATCCGCAGCTTGACGGCAAGGGCGGTGTATTCTGCGCCGATTCCGATATCACCCCCGTACTGCCGGAGGGCGGTACCCGCGATCTGACCGAAGATCGTACCAATCGCGGCACCGGTGTCGAAGCCTTTGCGATCGACCCGGACTTCGCTGAAGAGCTTTGGCGCAGAAGCGAGAAGATCACCAATACATCTATCCGGAGCAATTCGTGGCGCGACAATATTGCGCCGCCCATCGATGCCCGAAAGCTCGCGCCAGGGCATCGATGCGGTCGCTGTATGTCACGTCCTCGACCTGCCTCGAAGCATTTGGTTCGTGAAGCCGCCACAGAACCTGACCAACAGGCCCGTTCTTTGTGGGGTTTGAGCGGGAAACTCTTGCCGAAATCGGTAGCCGTGTTGCCAAGCTGAGGTGCGTTTCGAGCCTGAAGCGGATATTCGAAGATAGCCTCGTGAACGACGGAAATGAGGGTGCAACCCCGCCAAACGTCCGAAATGGCCGCCGTTAGCCACCCAAATGCCGCCGAAACCCGCCGATAGCCGCATAACATGGAGTATCCGCATAGTTGTCAGATGCTTGTCACGATCTCGTAGTGCTCATCTTCGTCGGGCGCTGCCCGCCATATCTCTTTGAAAATAAAAAAGAGCCCAGTCTCGGCGGGGCGCTCCCTGGGGTGGCCCGGGGTTTGGG
This sequence comes from Xanthobacter sp. NM-59, assembly GCF_021401125.1. GTDB lineage: Bacteria > Pseudomonadota > Alphaproteobacteria > Rhizobiales > Xanthobacteraceae > Xanthobacter. Next base: position 816,607 of record NZ_JACBFQ010000001.1, on the reverse strand, counting down.
GGTGCGTACCCGACCTGGATCAGCGGCTGTACGACTCGCTAACTTGCCAGATTGCCGCTAAGGCGCCGGGTCATCGGACGTCGAAACAGGCGCTTCGTGTTCTGGTCGTCGTGAATTTGCCAGAACGAGGGTCCACCTGGATGTCCTCAGCTGGACAATGCTCACCCCAGTTAGTGCCTCACAGCCGCTTGGGGCTGTTCGCCTCGCGAATCCAGGAGGTGGATGCGGGAGCGACCCTCGGGACCGTCGCAGTGGTGCCGGTGGGTGCCATTCACGCGGGCTGGCGCGAACCTGACACCAAGCTGAACGCCGATCCGCCTTGGGTTCAGGTCGCCGTCAGGTGGGTGCGGGAACGTGGCCCGGTCAAAACGAACCGGGAGCCCCCCAATGAAGACGCGCACGCTGATCGGCGCAGCCATCCTTTTGTCCACCGCCGGCGTGGGCGTGGCCCTCGCCGCCGCTGGGGCTGACCATTTCGCCCGCCATTCCGAGAGCCGTTTCGAGCACGGGGAGCGCGATGGCAGCCATTGGCAGCGCCTCGCTGAAAGCGACCACCGCAAGCATCGCGACGATGCCTCGTCCAAGCGCCGCCATCACGACGATGACGACGACGATGACGATGACGACGGCCACAGCGGTCGCAGCGCCCTGCCGCAGAGCGGCCCGAGCGATCCGAACGCGCCGGTGCCCGACAATGGCCTGTTCCAGGGCAAGGCCCGGCCCAAGGTCGAGGTGCAGTGAGCCTTCGGCTGTTCGTCCCATCTTCAAGGAAATTCCCGATGAAATTCGCTCTTCCCGCGCTGGCGGCCACCGCCGCGCTCGTGACGCCGGTGCTCGCCGAGGCCAGGCAGGTCACGTTCGAGACCACGCTGAAGAATTATGGCGGCAACGGTGCCTATGTGGTGCTCTACGTTACCGATGCTGCCGGGGCCTATAAGGGCACGCTCTGGATGGCGGGCGACAAGGCGAAATACTATCGCCATCTCTCCGACTGGCAGCGCGCCTCCGGCGGGCGGGCCACGGAGATCGACGGCATCACCGGCGCCAGCATCGGCTCCGGGAAAACGCTGAAGATCAGCCTCGACCTCGCGGATGCCATGATCGACGCGGGCTTCAAGGTGCATGTGGACACCGCCGTGGAAGACGGCATGGACAATCCTTCCGAGGTGGTGGTGCCCCTTGAGGCCGCCGCGTCCGGCAAGCCTGTTGCCGGCAAGGGCTATGTGAATTCCTTCAGCGTCACTTTCTGATCTTCTGGGAAGACTTTCAATGCTACGCCGTCTTCATGGGCTGCCGGGCGTTGTGCTAGCGCTCGGCCTGTCCTTCATCGCCATCACGGGCGTGGTGCTCTCCGTCCAGCCGGCCATGGACCGGATGGCGGCGCCCGCCATCCCCGGGAATATGAGCGTGGCCGCCCTCGCCGAGGCCGTGGCGGCGCGCCATCAGTCTGTCGATACCATCCGCATGCGGGCGGACGGGACCTTCACCGTGGCCTTCGAGGACGCGGACGCGCGCGGCGTCGAGCGGCTGGACCCGGCCACCGGGGCGGGGCTCGGGCCCTATCAGGTGTCGGAAACCACGCGCTTCATCACCAATCTGCACCGCGCCTTCCTCATGGGCGACGCGGGGCGGGCGGCGGCCGGTGTCGGTGCCTTCGCCATGCTGGCGCTGAGCGTGTCGGGCCTTGTCCTGCTCGCTCGCCGGCTTGGTGGGGCGCGGGCGCTGTTGCGGCCCATCCGGGGCACACCAGCCCAGCGCTGGCATGGCGAATTGGGCCGCCTCGCGACTGTGGGCCTCATCGTTTCTTCCCTGACGGGCCTTTGGATGTCCGCGGGAACGTTTGGCCTCATTCCGCAGCCGCAGGCGCCCGTGGCTGAGGTCACCGCCAGCGGCGGCGCTCCGGCCCCCGTGGGCAGCCTTTCGGCGCTCAGAGGCACCAAGCTTTCGGAGCTTCGCGAGCTGACATTCCCCGCTGCGGGAGATGCCACCGGCACTTATGTGCTGCGCACCGCTGCGGGCGAGGCCGTGATCGATCCGGCGACGGGCGACCAGCTCGCCTTCACCCCCGCTTCCGTGCTGGAACGCCTCGATGGCATTTTCCGCATGCTCCATACGGGGCGTGGCGGGGCCTGGCTGCTGGGGCTGCTTCTCGGCCTTTCGGCCCTTGCAGTTCCTGTGCTGAGCGGCACCGGCATCGTTATGTGGGTGCGCAGGCGCGCGGCCCGGCCGCGCATCGTGGCCAATGTTCCCGCGCGCGCGGCCGACACGGTGATCCTGGTGGGCAGTGAAGCCAATTCCACCTGGGGCTTCGCCGGAACGCTCCACAAGGCCCTCACGGCCGCCGGCCACCGTGTCCACACCGCCACCATGAGTGAAATCGGGCCCGAGCACCTGAAGGCTGAGCGCATGCTGATCCTTGCCGCCACCCATGGCGACGGCGCGGCGCCCGCGTCCGCTGCCGCCTTCCTCTCCCGTCTCTCGGGGCTTGAGGGCAAGGTGCCCGTCGCCGTGCTCGGCTTCGGCGATCGCAGCTTCCCGCGTTTCTGCGCCTTTGCGGAGGATGTGGCGGGCGCGCTGCACGCCAAGGGCTGGCCACTGCTTATGCCCATGAAGCGCATCGATCGGCGTTCGGCCCAGGAGTTCGCCCAATGGGGGCAGGACCTCGGCGCGGCGCTCGGCCACGAGCTGACCCTCACGCACATCGCCGAGACACCGAAGACCCAGGCCTTGACGCTGGTGGAGCGCGAGGATTACGGGGCGGCGGTCGGGGCTCCCGTGGCCATCCTGCGCTTCCGCATGCCTCAGAGCAGGGGGCACGCGTCCCCCCTGCCGGAGTTCGAAGCGGGGGATCTTCTGGCCATCGTGCCGCCGGGCAGCGCCATGCCGCGCTTCTATTCGCTGGCGTCCTCCACCCGGGACGGCATGGCGGAGATCTGTGTGCGGCTGCGCGAAGGGGGGCTGTGCTCCAGCTTCCTCCATGGGCTCAAGGCGGGCGACGAGGTTGATGCCTTCATCCGCACCAACCCCACCTTCCACCCCGCCGAAGGGCGCATGCCGCTCATCCTCATCGGCGCCGGAGCGGGCATCGGGCCCCTTGCTGGCTTCGTGCGGGCCAATGCGCCGGGGCGGCCGGTGCACCTGTATTGGGGTGGGCGCAGCCCGTCTTCCGACTTCCTCTATGAGCACGAGCTGGCCCGGCATCTGGCGGAAAAGCGCCTCACCTCGCTTTCCACCGCCTTCTCGCGCGCTCCGGCCGGGAGCGCCTATGTGCAGGACCGCATTGCCGCCGATGCGCCGCGCCTGCGGGAGCTGATCCGCCAGGGTGCCCAGATCCTGGTTTGCGGCGGGCGCGACATGGCTGAAGCGGTGCGCCGGGCGCTCGATCCCATCGTGCATCCGCTCGGCCTCGACCTCGCCACCCTCAAGACCCATGGACGGTATGTGGAAGATGTCTACTGAAACGGCTCCCATCCCCTTGCGCCGCCATGCCCTGAACGGTCCCGCCATGGGCTCGCGCTGGTCCTGCGTCTTCTGGGCCGCGGAAGGCTTCGATGCCGGAGCGCTCGGGCGCGACCTGCAGGCGGCGGTGGACCGCGTGGAGCAGCAGATGTCCACCTGGCGCCCCGATTCCGACCTCGAACGCCTCAACGCCGCGCCCGTTGGCCAGTGGATGCCGGTCCCCAAGGCGCTCATGACGGTGCTCGCCACCGCCTTGGAGATTGGCCGCCTGTCGGAGGGGGCGTTCGACATTGGCGTGGGCGATCTGGTGCGGGCTTGGGGCTTCGGCGGCGGCGCGCGCACCCCCGATCCGCTCCGGATCGCCGCGTGCGAAGGCCGCCCCGCCTTTGCGGCGCCCAAGACGCTCCAGCTCGATCCCCTTGGCGGCCGGGCCCGGCGTCTCGGCCCGCTGCGGCTCGACCTCTCGGGTATCGCCAAGGGCTTCGGGGTGGACGAGCTGGCGCGGGTGATGGGCGCGGCGGGCCTCTCCTCCTGGCTGGTGGGCATTGATGGCGAGATGCGCGCTGAGGGGCGCAAGCCCGATGGCCGCCCCTGGACGGTCGCCCAGGAGAAGCCCGATGCCGGCGCACGCGAGATCCTCGGCATCCTGGAGCTCTCGGGCGCGGCCGTGGCCACCTCGGGTGGCTATCGTCATCGGGCGCGGGTGGGGGAGCGGACCGCCTCCCACACCATGGACCCGCGCCGCGGGGTGCCGCTTGACGCGGACCTCGCCGCTGTCACCGTGCTGGCCGAAACCTGCATGGCCGCCGACGCATGGGCCACAGCCCTTCTGGTGACGGGCGCGGAGCACGGCCCCGCGCTGGCCCGGCGCCTCGGCCTTGTCGCCCTGTTTGTGCGGGCGGACGGCAGCGTGGTCACCGTTTGGCCCGATGCGAGCGCGGCTGCGCTTCCGGTCGCGGCACCGCCGGTGCCGATCCCGGAGAGGTCGCCCCTCCCTTTATGACCGCTCAGTGCCCCGGGCGCCGCTGACCCATTGATCCAGCGGTCGGGGCCCCCGCTTGCGGGCCGCGGGCTGGCGCATCCATTTGGTCGCGGAGAGAAGGCGTGCTTCCGCCCTTATCGCAGAGCGTCCAGATCGGCGGCGACCGCGTGGCCGCCGCGTCCGATCTGGATCCCCATCGTCCCGATCGCTTCGGCACCCACGAGATCGGTTTCGCGGTTGTCGCCGATCATCACGGCGTCACGCGGGTCGACGCCGGCAAGGGCGGCGTGGAAGATGGTCGGTTCAGGCTTCCCGACGACCGTGACCGCGGCATGCGGGACTGCCGCGCGCAGGGCCGCCAGAAAGGCTCCGGTCTCGATCAGGGGGCGGCCGGAGCGATCGGGGCGCCAGCGATCGGGGTTCGCGACGATGATCGGCACGCCGTGATGCGCGGCATCGACGACGCGCTGGAGATGTCCGGCGTCGAAGGCGGGATCGTTGCACAACAGCACCACGTCCGGCTGCACGCTCGCTACCGCAAGCCCGCGGCGCGCTGCCTCCGCGCGGATGGCGGCGGTGGCGAGGATCATCACGCGGGCGCCGGAATAGTGCCGCGCCACGTGCTCGGTCGCCAGCTCTCCGGCAAGGAAGCAGCGTTCCGCCGGCACGTCCAGGCCGATCGCCGCCAGCCGCGCGGAGAGGGTGACAGCGACGTCCGTCGAATTGTTGGTGACAAGACGCAGCCGCTCGCCCATCCGGGCGACGAAATCGATCGCGCCCGGGCAGGGGGCCTCGCTCTCGACCAGGCAGCCGTCCACATCGCAAAGCACGACGCGGGCAGTGGCGATCCGCGCGCGGGCCTGTTCAAGCGTTGAGGGCTGGGAGAATGAGGGGGCCCGGTTCATTCGGCGCTCGTGCCGAGCGCGTAGGAGCGGCCCACGGTCTCTTCGGCAATGAGTGAGAACCGGGCATCCTCGTCGGTCACGTCAACGAAATGGACGACGAGCGATTGATCGTCGATGAGGATAACCGCATAGCCCGGCGGTTCACGGCTGCCCACGATGTCGTCCGAGGCCGCCCGCCCGTCGATCCGCAAATGCCCGTCGAGCGCCAATTGGTGGTTGAGCCCGCGGGTGCCGGAGAACGACCAGCCGCGCCATGAGCCCGAGATCGGCCGGTGCAGGTGCCCGAAAAACAGATGACGGATGCGCGCGCGGTGTGGCTCCAGGACGGCGGCGAGCGCATCGGCATCGGCCAGCGCGATGGCGTCCATGGGCGCCACCCCGACGGAAAGCGGCGGATGGTGCATGAAGACCGCGACATCGCCGACGGCGGCCTCAAGGGCGCCGGCGAGCCACGCCTGACGCGTTTCGCAGAAGCTTCCGATGTGACTGCCCGGCGTTACGGTGTCGAGGAAGAGGCAGGTGAGATCGCCGATCCGCCGATGCCCCTGAACGAAGCCGTTTTCATCGCCCATCGCACCGGGAAAGGAGCGTTTGAAGGTCTCGCGGTCATCGTGGTTGCCGATCAGGCAGACCACCGGCAGGCCGGCGCGCGCCCACTCGGCCGCAAAGGTGGCGTAGGCATCCCCCTCACCCCAATGGGCGAGATCGCCGGTGGCCACATAAAGGTCGGCGTCGTCGTGGCGCGCCTGGATGTCGGCGATCGTGCGCGCGAGACGCTCTCGCGGGTCGAGGCCATAGAGGCGGTGGGGCGCGGCGACGATGTGGGCGTCGCTGAGATGGACGATCTTGATCATGAAAGGAAACCGGGCGAGAGGTCAAAGCTCCCCCGGCGGTGGTTGCCGGGGGAGATGCGGCGTCAGTTCTTTGCCGGCAAGAGGGCCTGGACGTCGCTCGCCATGTCGGTGAGGACCGCGTCTGCCTCGCTGGTGCGGCTGCCATCCATCACCGACTGCAGCCGGTCCTTGATCACGTCGGTGATCTTCAGGCCATTGGCGCCGGGGAAGGCGTACCAGTTGGTGAGGTAGGGAAGCTGGGCGACGGCGGTGAACTGGTTCGGGTTGCGCGCATAGAAGTCGGCTAGGCGGTCGGCGGCCTTCTTGTTGGGCGCCATGTAGCCGGTGTTTTCGACCATGATCGCGCCGCCCTGGGCGCCGGTCCAGAACTTGACGAGCCCCCAGGCCGCCTTGCGCTTGGCGGGATCGGTCGCGGTGATCATCATGACGTTGCCGCCGGCGGGGAGGCGAGAGACACCGGGCACCAGCCCCGGAAAGGGCGACGTCTTCATGGTGAAGCGGTCGCCGATCTGCTTGGTCAGCGTGTTCACATAAGCGGTGGTGGTGAGGAGCACGCCAACCTGGCCGGCGGCGAAGGCGGTGCGCATGTCGTTGCCGGAAATGTTCGGCGTCTTGGTCTCGGTCACCATGCGGGCCAGCGTGCCGATGGCCTTGCGACCGGCCTCGCCGTCGAACGCGACGCGCGTTTCATCGCCATTCATCATGGTTCCGCCATTGTCGAAAACCAGAGCCTGGAACAGCCAGTTGCCGGAAATGGGCCATTCGGCGACCATGCCGTGAATGCCGGGCTTCACCCCCTCGATCTTGGCGGCGAGGCTGATGACGCCATCCCAGGTGGTCGGCAGCGCGGCGGGATCGCCTCCGGCGAGCTTCACCAGATCCAAATTGAAGTAGGCGACGGGCAGCGACACCGCGAAAGGCACGCCATAGATCTTGCCGCCGATGGAGCCGGCGTCGAACATGGCCTGGTGGAAGCCCTCGGCATCGAAGTTCTTCTCGGCGGCGACAAAGTCGTCGAGCGGCACGGCCACCTTCTTGTCGGCCAGCGCACGCACCCGGTTCAAGGCCTGGAAGGTGACGTCCGGCCCCGTGCCCGTCATCGCCTCGCGGAGGATGCGCTGGGTGGCGTCCTCATAGTCCTTGTAGGGGGCACGGAAGGTGACCTTGATGTCGGGATGCTCGGCGGCGAAGGCCTCGGCGATGCGCCGATGGGTCTCGTTGAAGACGTCCCCATAGGGATATTGGACGACGATCTCGGTCGGCGACTGGGCGAGGACCGGGCCACCGGCGAGCGTCAGCCCGAGCGTGAGAACGGAAAGCGAGAGTTTCGCGTGCATCGGAGGGGTCTCGTGTTGCGAGCGCATGGACCGGCGCCCTGTGGCGGATGTGGAGGGAAGGCGCGTCACTTGAACCCGGCGAAGGCAATGCCTTCGAGGAAGCGGCGCTGGGCGAGGAGAAAGGCGGCGACGAGCGGCAGCACGATTACGGTCGCGGCCGCCATGAGGGGGCCGTAACTGGTCCCCGCATCGTCGTTGCGGAAAGCGACGACCCCGAGCGGCGGCGTGAAGAGCGTGTCGGAGGACACCGCGACGAGCGGCCAGAAATAGTCGTTCCAATGGGCCACCACCGAAAAGATGGCGAAGGCCGAAATCGCCGGCCCCGCTGCCGGAACCATCACCCGCCAAACGATCGCGAGTTCCGACATGCCGTCCATCCGCGCCGCATCCACAAGCTCGCCCGGAATACCCTGAAAGAACTGGCGCATCAGGAAGATGCCGAAGACGGAGATCGCGAAGGGCGTCACCAGGGCGGCATAGGTGTCGAGCAGCCCAAGGGCGTGGAGGCCCACGAACAGCGGCACCGCGATGGCGTGGTAGGGAACGAGCAGCCCGAACAGCACCGCGCCGAAGAGCAGGCGCCGGCCCCGGAACTCCGATTTGGACAGAGCGAAGGCCGCCGGGACGGCGATCAGCAACTGGAGCGCCAGGATCGTCGCGGTGACGACCACGCCATTGAGGAGATAGCGCCCGAGGGGCACCGCGGCGAAGGCGCTGGCATAGTTCTCGGCGGCCCAGAAGCGGTGCGGCCAGAGGTGGAAGTCGCGCGTCAGGATCTCGTCGGGAGCCTTCAGCGAGGTGGCGACCATCCACACGAAGGGCGCGAGCGTGACGGCCGCGAGGGCGATAAGCGCCGCGTTCCGCAGCACGGAGGCGACCGACAGGCCGCGGGGGAGCTTTGGAAGCCGGCTCACTTCAGGTGAATCCTCTTCTCGACCACAACCACCTTGGTCAGCGTCAGCACCAGCATGGCGGCGACGAAGAGAACGGCGATCGCCGCGGCCCGGCCGGTGCGGAAGAATTCGAAGCCCTCCGCGTACATGGTGTAGAGCAGCACCTCGGTCGCCTTGTTGGGGCCGCCCTTGGTCAGCGCATGCACGGTGTCGAAGACCTGGAACGAGCGGATGGTCGAGATGACCACGACGAACAGCGTCACCGGCGCGAGCAGCGGCCAGGTGACGAGCCGGAAGCGCGACCAGGCGGAGGGCGCGCCGTCCATCTCGGCGGCGTCGTAAAGCGCCTGGGGAATGCCCGAGAGGCCGGCCAGGAACAGCACCATCGCGAAGCCGAACTGCTGCCAGATACCGATGACGGCGAGGGCGGGAAGCGCGGTCGCGCTGTTTTGCAGCCAGTTGACCGGGGCGATCCCGACTAGGCCGAGCATCCCATTCACGAGGCCGAAGGTGGGATGGAGCATGAATTCCCAGACGATGGCCATGGCGATCAGCGAGGCCATGACGGGCAGGAAAAATACCGTCCGCCAGACGGGCGCGAGAATGCTGCTGCCTTGCAGCATCAGCGCCGTGGCGAGGCCCAGGGCGGTTGATCCGGCGACCACCTCGACCACATAGACCACGGTGTTCACGATCGATCGCCAGAACACCGGATCGGCGGCGAGATCGGCATAGTTGGCGGCACCGACGAAACGCCAGGCTTCCGCGCCCAGCTGATAATCGGTGAGGGAGAGCGCCACCACGGCGGCCATGGGCAGCGCCAGGATGAGGATGATGAGCATCGCCGCCGGCGCGACGAGTCGCCACGCGGCGCGCTCCTCATGGGGACGGCGCACGCGCTCGGTCTCGACCGGCTGACGGGGAAGGGCGGCGGAGCGTGACATCTCGGTCATGCCCTTCCCCCCACCACAGAGCGCAGCCGCCGTCCGGCCTTGTCGAAGGCGAGCAGCCGGTCGGGGCGGATCGAGAGCCCCCAGGTCTCGCCGATGCGCGGGCGCGGATCGTGCGGATCGCGGCGCACCAGGAGCGGCGCGGTAGCGGTCGCCGTCGCCACATGAACCATCAGGTCGCTGCCGAAATTCTCGAGGTGGACGATCGAACCGGAGAGCTGGGCGCCGGCGGCCTCGACGAGCTCCACAGCCTCCGCGCGGAAGGCAAGGCGCAGCCCCTGCGGATCGGGAACGCGCCCGATATCGAGGCCGAGTGCCGTGGCGAGGTCCGCGTCGGCGGCGATCACGTTGATCTTCGGCGAGCCGACGAACTCGGCGACGCTGAGCGTATCCGGGTCGGCATAGACCTCATCCGGGGTGCCGATCTGGAGGATTGTTCCATCCATCATCACCGCGATCCGGTCGGACATGGTCATGGCCTCGGCCTGATCATGGGTGACGTAGACGAAGGTGGTCTCCAGCCGGTGGTGGAGCGACGCGATCTCGGCGCGCATCTCGACGCGCAGCTTGGCGTCGAGATTGGAAAGCGGCTCGTCCATCAGAAAAGCCTTCGGCCGCCGCACCATGGCGCGGCCGAGGGCGACGCGCTGGCGCTGGCCGCCGGAGAGTTCGCCCGGCCGGCGGTGGGCGAGCTTGGTGATGCCCAGCGTCTCCGCCACCCGCGTCACGTCGGCCTCGATCGCGGCCCGGGCGGCACGGCTTCCCGCAAGATGGCGGCCGACGAAGGGCAGCCGCTGCGCCGCGGTCAGCCGGCGCATGACGAGCGGCACGGCGATGTTCTCGGCGACGGTCAGATGCGGATAGAGCGCGTAGTTCTGGAACACCATGGCGAAGTCGCGGTCACGTGCCGGCAGCTGGTCCACGCTTGCGCCCGCGAGCCGGATGGTGCCGCGATCCTCGCGCGTCAGGCCGGCGATGATCCGCAGCAGGGTGGACTTGCCGCAGCCCGACGGGCCCACCAGGGACAGGAATTCGCCCGCCCTCACATCAAGGTCGATTCCCCGCAATACGGGCGTTCGCCCGAACCTTTTCTCGATGCCGTCAATCTCGATACGTGCCATGTGGCGTCCTTCCGTCGCCAGGGGCATAGAAGATTGATTTGCAGTCACGATGACATGATATAAAAATGATTTATGGGCCCCCGAAAATCGGGGAGATCGAACCATGTCGAGCGAGCTGCCGAGCTGGGCCCAGCTGCGGGCCTTCAATGCCGTTTTCAAGGACGGATCGATTTCCCGAGCGGCCCACCGTCTTGGCCTGACTCAGCCGGCGGTGACGGCCCAGATCCGTGCCCTCGAACGCGCCCACGACGTTCTGCTTTTTGAACGCACGGGATCAGGCATGCGCCCAACCGCGCTCGCCCGCAGCCTTTATGCCGAGACCGATGGGCTCGACACCATCGCCGATGTGGCGGCGAGCCTTCTCGGCGCATCGCGGGCGCTGAAAAGCGGCGAATTGTCCATTGCGGTGGGGGCGCCCAATCCGGCGATGGCGCTGATCGCCGAATATCACCGCCGCTTCCCCGGGGTGCGCATCACCACGAGTTTCGGCAATTGGGGCGAGGTGACCGCAGCCATTCGTGAGCGGCGCTGCGATGTGGCCATCGCAACCGAGGCGCCCAAGGACGATGACGTTGTCGCGGTCTCCTTCGCGTCGCAACGGGTCGTCGCAATCGTCGCGTCCGATCATCCACTGGCACGGCGACCGCAACCTCTGCCGCTTGCCGAGGTCGTCGCACACCCTGTCATCTTCCGGCCGCCGCCCTCGCTCACCCAGCGCAAGCTGGAAGCGGCGCTGTCACGCGCGAAGCTCTCGGCCGACCCGGTGGTGACGCTCGGCACCCGGGAAGCCTTGATTGAGGCGGTGACGCAGGGCATCGGCGTCGGTTTCATGTTCGACCTTGCAACCAACCGCCAAGAGGGCCTCGTGCGCTTGCAGGTGGCCGAGCTCGCCGACGTCCATCACGAGGACGTCTTCTGCCTTCTCCCGTACCGTCGGCGGAGGAGCGTGGCGGCACTCTTCGAGGTGGCGGAAGAAATCCGCTCTGACCTCTGGGCGGCCCGCTAAGACGACCAGGCCTGTTCCGTGCTGCGCACATGCGTGTCGTCGCCCCGCGCAAAGAATCCGCCTCCATGCGGGGGCGCTCAAATCCAGCCTCTGTCCCATCGCCAGGCGTTGCCATCTGGTGCGCAACACGCTCTCGCGCCGCGAATTCGTGCGGGATGCTTGGAGCGACGGCCCTCGCGGGGGGCAGCCCCGGCGCGAAGGCCATTGGGATTTGCGCCTGCATCGTGCGGTGGTGATGCTGCTCACGCGGGCGGGAGGCCGGGATCGATGCCCGTCATGGCAATCGAGGCGTTCCACAACCGGCACGCGGATACTGCATCGGTGGCCTGTGGCGCCCGCCGCGCCATGCCGGATCTTCCCCTGATCTCACGGAACCCCAGCGGGCCGTAATACGCACCGGCACGGATTTCGCCGGTGGCGGCCTGCAGGGTTGGCCAGGCACCCATGGCGGCAGAATTCGAGAAGGGGCTGAAGATTGGCCACAGGAGACCGATGCCGGGCATGTGGCGGCCGAGGTCGGTGGCGGCGAAGCCCGGATGGCAGCCCACCGCCGTCACCGGCGAACCGGCGGCGCGCAGGCGCTGGTCGAGTTCGAACAGGAACAGCAGGTTGGCCAGCTTGCTCATGTTGTAACGCGGCCATCTCCTGTAGCCCTTGTGGGCATTGAGATCGTCCCAGTCGATCCGGCCCCAGATGTGGGCGACGCTGCCGGTGACCACCACCCGTGCCCCCGGCGTCTGCGCGAGCTTGGGCAGCAGCAGAGCGGTGAACGCAAAGGCCCCGAGGTGATTGACGCCGAACTGAAGCTCGAAACCCTGTTTCGTGCGCATCAGCGGCGGCACCATCACGCCGGCATTGTTCACCAGCGCGTCGATGCGCGGCTCGCGCACCAGCTCCGCGGCGGCGCGACGAATGCTGTCGATATCCCCCTGATCATAAAGGAGGTGACGAAGATCGGCGCCGGGTGCCTCCGCTGTGATCCTGCCGATCGCCTCGTTCGCCTTGGCTTCGTCGCGGCAGGCGAGAATGATGCGCGCGCCGCGGGCGGCGAGCACGCGGGAGGCTTCGAAGCCCAGGCCCGTATTGGCCCCGGTGACGACGAAGCACTTGCCCGACTGATCCGGAACGTCGGCGGCAGTGAAGCCCGATGGGCGGCTGGTCATGCAATGTCTCCTTGGCTTCTGGTCAAGATCGCCACATCTGAGGGATCTGCGGGGCGTAGCGGCCACCTGCGATGGCGCCGGGCGCAAACATGCTGTCGAGCGCGGCAAGATCCTCCGCCGACAGGTCGATATCCATGGCCGACAGATTCTCGGCGATGCGGCCACGCCGGCTCATGCCCACCAGCGCGACGATGTCTTTCCCCTGCGCCAGGACCCAGGCGGCGGCGAGCTGCGTCGGGGTCCAGCCTTTCGCCTGCGCGAACGCGGTGAACCGGGCGACCACCTTCAGGTTTCTGGTCAGCGCTTCGCCCTGCAGCCGCGGCGTCCAGTTGCGCGGATCGTCCGCGGCGAGGGGCCCCTTGATGCCACCCGCCAGAAGACCTTGCGCGGCGACGCTGTAGGCGACGATACCGACGCCGAGTTCGCGCGCCACCGGCAGCAGGTCATCCTCGATGGCGCGGCCGGCCAGCCAATACTCAAGCTCCACCGCCGTCACGGGATGAACCGCGTGGGCGCGGCGCAGCTGGTCGCCGGTGACCTCGGACAGGCCCAGATGGCGGACCTTGCCCTCCTGGATCAGCTCCGCGATGGCCCCCACCGTATCCTCGATCGGAACCGAGGTTGGGACGCGGCCGGGCTGGTAGAGATCGATAACCTCGGTATCCAGGCGATCCAGCGAGTAGGAGCAGAAGTTCTTGACCGCGCGGGGGCGGATGTCCAAGCCCAGTGGCTGGCCGCTCGGGGCGACCATCATCCCAAACTTCACGCCGAGGAACGCCTGCTCGCGACGGCCGCGCAGGGCCTCCCGCACCAAGAGTTCATTATGGCCCATGCCATAGAAGTCGCCGGTGTTGATCAGCCGCAGGCCTGCATCAAGAGCTGCCTGGATGGTGGCGATGCTCTCGCCATCCTGTGCTGCGTCATGCCGGCCCAGCTGGGGCGCAGCGGCGACATGCCCATGCAGCCCAGACCAAGCGACGGAAGCTCGGGACCGTTTCGCCCAGACGATGGGTTTTCATCGGGGAGCCCCATTGTTAGAGCGCTCGCTCTATTTAAATGCGAGCAGGCTCCCTTCGTCGTCAAGATGGATAGAGCGATCGCTCTAATAATTTTCAAGGACCCCATGCGTAAGCTCGACCCCATCCGGCACGAGGAGAAGCGGCAGGAGATCCTGGCGGCGGCGAACCGCTGTTTCGAGCGCAGTGGCCTCAAGGGCGCGTCGATCTCGGATATCTGCAAGGAGGCGGGCATCAGCCCTGGACACCTCTATCATTACTTCCAGAGCAAGGACGCGATCATCGCCACGCTGTCCGAGGCCTGGCTCTCCCGGACGCGCGAACGGTTCGAGGGCTTGTCCGCGCTGGAAGGGAATGTTGCCGCGGCGCTGGTGGTCGAGATTGGACGACTGGCGCCGAGCGGCCCCAATTCCGGAACGGAACTTGTTTTCGAGATACTGGCGGAAAGCACGCGCAATCCGGCCATGGGGGAGATCATTCAGGCGCACAGCCGCAGCCTGCGCGCCATCATCGCCGACGTCTTGCGGACGGGGCAGAAGCGCGGCGATGTGCGCGCCGATCTCGATGTGGAACAGGCGGCCACCGTCGCCGTCGCCGTGGTGGATGGGCTGAAGGCCCTTAGCCTTCGGGCCCCGCAGGCTGATCGGCAGCCCGCGGCGGCGCTTTTCCAGAACATGTTGGAGGGTCTCATCAAAGGGGAAGGTCCCTAGGCGGCGCGTTGGCGGGGGGCGGTCGGCGGTGGCGCGGTGCTTTTCGGGAATCGCCGCAATGCTCTATCAGTGGAGCCATGGTTCGCGACCCGGCGAGGACGGCAGATGCGCAAGACGGTTCAACTTCCCGGCGGAGAGACGGTTTCCGCGCTGGGGCAGGGCACCTGGTACATGGGGGAGCGGGCGGAGCAGCGCGCGGCGGAGGTCGCGGCCCTGCGCGCCGGGCTCGATCTCGGGATCGATCTCATCGACACCGCCGAGATGTATGGTGAGGGCGGCGCGGAAGAGGTGGTGGGCGAGGCCATTGCCGGGCGGCGGGATAGCGTTTTCCTCGTCAGCAAGGTCTATCCCCATAATGCGAGCCGCGCCGGCGTGGTGGCCGCCTGCGAGCGCAGCCTGCGGCGCATGGGGACGGACCGCATCGACCTTTATCTTCTGCACTGGCGCGGCGAGCATCCGCTCCGTGAAACCATTGCCGGCTTCGAGACGCTGCAGCAGGCCGGCAAGATCCGCCATTGGGGCGTCAGCAATTTCGACGTCGCGGACATGGAGGAGCTGAAGGCGGCCGGGGGTGGGGCCTGCGCCGCCAACCAGGTGCTCTACAATGCCAGCCGGCGCGGACCGGAGTTCGACCTTTTCCCTTATCTGTCGGCGGCCGGCATTCCGGTGATGGCCTATAGCCCCATCGAGCAGGGGCGCCTGCCGCGTGAGGGGGCGCTGGGGCGCGTCGCGCGCAAGCATGGGGTGGATGCGTTCCAGGTGGCGCTGGCGTGGGTGATGCGCCGGCCGGACGTGATCGCCATTCCCAAGGCGACTCGCATCGCCCATGTGGAGGCCAATGCGCGCGCCCTCGAAATCGTGCTCGATGCCGATGATCTCGCGGAGATCGACCGGGATTTCCCCCCGCCGGCCGGCAAGGTCGAGCTGGAGATGATCTGATCGCGATCAGGGTGCGCGGGCGCCGCGCATGATGAGGCGGTTGCCGCGGAACTCGAACGCTTCCAGGCGGGAGAGGAAGCTCATGCCCAGCAGCGAGTTGCGCAGCGCGCCGGGGGGCGAGATCAGGGCTCGCACCCGCCGTTCGACGATGCCGCCGACGATGATGTTGTCGATCTGCACGGCGGCGGCCTTCACCCGGCCATTGGCGGTGTCCACCGGCACGTCATAGGTGATGAAGTCCAGGGGCAGGCCGGCGGCGCGGGCGTCCTCCTGTGTCAGCACCACGGACGAGGCGCCGGTGTCCACCAGCATGTGAACGGAGGCCCCGTTCACCGTGCTCCACACCGAAAAGTCGCCGTCGGCCCCGCGCTCGATCTCCACCGTCACGTCTCCGCCGCCGGAAACCGTCAGCGCCCGGCCGGGCACCAGCTGGGACATGAAGCGGTCGCCGAAGGCTTGAAGCGGCAGGCGGTAGATGTAGACGCCGCCCAGCAGAACCGCCAGCAGCAGCCAGAACACCGCTGCCAGCACCGCATCGGTGAAGCGGCCCTGGAAGCGGGAGAGCAGCCCGGAGCCGATCCAGATGCCGATGGAGCCGAGCGCCACCAGCGCGCCGAACTTGTCGAGGCTCAGCCCCGCGACCTCGCCCTGGTCGTGGTGGGCCACCAGCACCACCAGCCCAATCAGCAGGATGATGAGCAGAACCCAAAGCATGCGATCGCCGCGATAGCCCATTTCGTCGCCCCCGGCCCTCAGCAGCCCGCCGGGGCGGCCGCGCGCGCCAGCCGGCCGGCGAGCTCCGACATGATGCGTTGCCGCTCGCTCGCGGACATGGAGGCCCAGCCGGTGATCTCCTGCAGGCTGCGCCCGCAGCCGGTGCACAGGCGGTGCGTGGGGTGCACCGCGCAGCGCTTCACGCAAGGCGTGGTCATGGGCGCGGGCGAGGAGGGGTGCGACACGAAAGTGACCTCAGCTTCACGCAAAGATAAGCACGGCCAGCAGGAAGACAATCTCGCTGATCTGCTGGGTGGCCCCCGCAACGTCGCCCGTCTGCCCGCCCAGCAGGCGGGCCGAGAGGAGGCCCATCACCGCCAGCACGGCGAGCGGCGCCAGCAGGCCGGCGAAGGCCGTGGTGACGCCGAAGCACGGCACCAGCACCAGCACCACAACCAGGGCGGCAACCAAGGCGCATGAAACGGCGGCGCGCGGCGCCGGCTGCCCCACCGATGCGGAGGCGCCGTCCGCCCGCGCGGAGGGCAAAGCGCGCAGCATCAATATGCCGGTGGCGCGGGAGGCCGCAGCCGCCGCGAGGAGGGCCAGCGCGGCGCGCCCCGGGTCCGCGCGGGCGATGAGGGCTTCGAGGATGCCGACCCGCAGCAGCAGCGCCAGCACCAGCGCCGTCGCGCCGAACGAGCCCACGCGGCTGTCGCGCATGATGGCGAGGCGCCTCTCGCGATCGCGCCCGCCGCCGAATCCATCGGCCGTGTCGGCAAGGGCATCCTCCTGCAGCGCGCCGGTGATGAGCACGAGCGTGGTCACCGCCAGCGCAGCGGACAGGAAGGGCGAGAGGTGCAGCCCGCTGGCCGCCGCCAGCAGCACCAGCCCGCCCAGCGCCCCCAGCACCGCGCCCGCCAGCGGAATCGCATAGGCCAGGCGGTCTAGATTAGGGGCGGCGTGGGGGGCTTCCCCCCATTCCGGCAGCGGCAGGCGCGAATAGAAGCGCAGGGCGGTCACGATGTCTTCGGCGAGCGGCTTCAAAGCCATCAGCGATGCTTTTCCCTTGTCGGGCCAAGCCGCCATGGCCGCGCCCGAAACATCCGCCACTGTGGGAACCCGATTTGGGTCGCGGGTCAAGGCCTCGCTCACGGACTGTGTCGATTCTGCAACGGCGTGCGGAAAGTGTGTGTGCAGGCGCTGACCCTGCGTTGGCTTAAGCCGGCATTTACGCCTGCGACCTCTAATGGGCCACAGTTCTGTTGCGTGCGAGTACGGTCACATGCGTAATTTCAGCGAGACCAAGGGGCGCAGCGTCGTCGCGCGACTGGCCGTGATCGGGCTCATGTCCGGGACAGTGGCCGCCTGCAGCTCCGATACGTCCCGGTTTGCCGGCATTCCCGATTTCGGCTTTGGCAACACCCAGTCCGCGGCCCCCGCGCCGGATGTGACGGGGTCGGTGCGAAGCGCGCCCACTGGGCGCGTCGATTCGTCCGCGCTGCCTCCACCGCCCACCGGCGGCCCCAATTCCTATGCCTCGTCCGGCGCTGGCCAGCCGCTTTATGGCGCACCGAATTATGGTGGCCAGGGCGGCTCGTTGGCCTCCGGCAGCTATGTGGCGCCCGGCTACACGCCTCCCTCGGCACCGGTGGCCCCGCGCGTCGCCGGCGGCACCCACACGGTGCAGGGGGGTGAGACCCTCAATTCGGTCGCGCGTCTATATAATGTGACGCCGGCGGCCCTCGGTGCCGCCAACGGCATCGCGCCGGGCAACACCGTGCGCACCGGTCAGACCCTCGTCATTCCTCCGGGTGGCCATGGGGCGGCCGTGGCGCAGGCCCCGGCAGCCGCCGCGCCGCGCGGCTCGGGCACGCTGGGGACCATGCCCGCGCCTGCTCCCGCCCCTGCGCCCACCGTCGCGGCTGCCAAGCCGGCGCCGGTGCCGCCCACGTCCGCCAAGCCCACTCCGGTTGTGGTGGCTTCTCCTGCGCCGGAGCCCCTGAAGACGGCTGCCGCGGCCCCGTCTCCGGCGGCGTCTCCCAAGGTGGAGACGGCCGCCAAGGTGTCCGCCGTCGCCGATGCGGATGATGCGCCGCGCACCGCGGGCGGCGGTCCGCAGTTCCGCGCGCCCGTTCGCGGTCGCGTGATCTCCTCCTTCGGGCCGAAGCCTGGTGGCGCCCGCAATGATGGCGTGAACTTCGCCGTGCCCGAGGGCACCGCCGTGCGCGCCGCGGAAGACGGCGTCGTGGCCTATGCCGGCAACGAGCTGAAGGGCTACGGCAATCTGGTGCTGATCAAGCACTCCGACGGCTATGTCACCGCCTATGCTCATGCCAGCGAGCTGGACGTGAAGCGCGGCGACACTGTGCGGCGCGGGCAGATCATCGCCAAGGCTGGCCAAAGCGGCGGCGTGCAGAGCCCGCAGCTCCACTTCGAGATCCGCAAGGGTTCGACCGCTGTCGATCCGTCGCGATACGTGGCCGGGCTCTGAGCCGGTCCGCAACAGAACCGCCTTCGGCCGGGCTTGTCCCGGCCGTTTTTATTTGGGCGCCGCACCGCCTTGACGCGACGCGGGAGCGCTTATAGGGGCAGATCATGTCGTCACGGGCCTTCATCGCCGGTTGCTCCGGCCTCCGCATCACGGCTGAGGAGCGGCGCTTCTTCGCCGCCACCGCGCCGTGGGGCTTCATCCTGTTCGCGCGCAATGTGGAAAGCCCGGACCAGGTGCGCACCCTGGTGAGCGAGCTGCGCGATGCGGTCGGCTGGGCGGCGCCGGTGCTGATCGACCAGGAGGGCGGCCGCGTGCAGCGCCTGCGCCCGCCCCATTGGCACGACGACCCGCCGGCCGAGGCGTTCGGCAACCTTTACCTCACCGATCCCGCCTCCGCGCTGGTGGCGGCGCGGCTGAACTCGCGCGCCATCGCAGCCGATCTTGCCGCTCTCGGCATCGATGTGGACTGCCTGCCGGTGGCCGACCTTCGCCATCCGGACGGGCACGGCATCATCGGCAACCGCGCTTATGGAACCGAGCCGGTCGCCGTGGCTGCGCTCGCGCGCGCGGCGGCGGAAGGGCTGCTGGAAGGGGGCGTGCTGCCTGTGGTGAAGCACATTCCCGGCCATGGCCGCGCCCCGGCCGACAGCCATGAGAAGCTGCCGGTGGTCCGCGCGTCCCGGGCCGAGCTGGAGGCGACCGACTTTGCCGCCTTCCGCGCCCTGGCGGACATTCCGCTCGGCATGACGGCACATGTGGTCTACCTGGACATCGACGCGGAACACCCGGCGACCACCTCCCAGGTGGTGATGCGCGACATCATTCGCGGCAGCATTGGCTTTGCGGGCGCGCTCATGAGCGACGACCTGTCCATGGGCGCCCTGGCGGGCACGCTGGAGAGCCGCAGCCGTGCCGCTCTCGCGGCGGGCTGTGACCTTCTCCTGCACTGCAATGGCAAAATGGAGGAGATGGAGCAGGTGGCCGGCGCCGCGCCGCTGCTGGAGGGGCTTGCCGCCGAGCGTGCCGCGCGCGCCTTGGCTCTGCGCCAGCCGGCCGGGCAGGTTGACGCGGCGGCCCTGCGGGCCGAGGTGGCGCACCGGCTGGGCGCCACGGCCTGACCATGGCCGGCGGCGACTTCCCCGAGCTTGGCGACGAGCGCCCGGAGAGCGGGGAAGAAGCCTTCGTGGTGGATCTCGACGGGTTCGAGGGGCCGCTCGACCTGCTGCTGGCCCTTGCGCGCACGCAGAAGGTGGACCTCACCCGCATCTCGATCCTGGCCCTGGCCAACCAGTATCTCACCTTCATTGAGGAAGCGCGGCGCGGGCGGCTGGAGCTGGCGGCCGACTATCTGGTGATGGCGGCGTGGCTTGCTTATCTCAAGTCGCGGCTGCTTCTGCCCGCCCCGCCGCAGGAAGAGGGCCCGAGCGCGGAGGAGCTGGCGGAGGCGTTCGCCCGGCGCTTGCGCCACCTGGAGCGCATTCGCAAGGCGGCCGAGCAGCTCATGGCGCGCCCGCAGATGGAGCGGGAGGTCTTCGCCCGCGCCCGCCCGGACCCCGCGAGCCTGCCGCAGCGCCCGGTAGCCTACACCGCGACCCTCTACGACCTGCTTTCCGCCTATGCGCGGCAGCGGCAGACACAGGCTCTGTCCACAGTCACCCTGAAGATGCGTGCGGTGTGGTCCCTGGCGGAGGCGCGCGAGCGGCTGGAGCGGTTGCTGGGCCGCGATCTGCTGACCGACTGGATGCGGCTCGACCAATTTCTGGTAGAGTATCTCACCCGGCCCGACCAGCGGGCGACGGCGCTGGCCTCCAGCTTCTCTGCAACGCTGGAGATGGTGCGCGAGGGGCTTGTCGACATCCGCCAGGAGGCTCCATTCGCGCCCTTGTGGCTGCGCGCGCGGGCACGCGGGGCGGGAGAGAACACATGAAGAAGCCGGCGCCGCGCATCGATCTGTTCGACGTGCGCCCCGATGACGAGCGCGCCGCCACGTTCGTGCGCGACCTGCGGGTGGTGGAGGCGTTGCTGTTCACCTCCTCGGCGCCAGTCGACGCGCGCGCGATGCGCCCGCATCTGTCTGAAGGCGCGGACATCGGCGCCCTGACCGATGCGCTGGCGGCCGACTATGCGCGGCGGGGGGTGAACGTGGTGAAGGTGGCCGGCGGCTGGATGCTGCGCACCGCGCCCGATCTTGCGCCGGCGCTGGCGGACCTTGTGCCCGAGCAGCGCAGGCTTTCCCGCGCGGCTGTGGAGGTGCTCGCCATCATCGCCTATCACCAGCCGGTGACGCGGGCGGAAATCGAGGAGATCCGCGGCGTCTCCACCTCCAAGGGCACGCTGGATGTGCTGCTCGAAACGGGGTGGATCCGCCTGCGCGGCCGCCGCAAGGCCCCCGGCCGGCCGGTCACCTACGGCACCACCAGCGCCTTCCTGGTGCAGTTTGGCCTCGATGCGGTTTCCGACCTGCCGGGCATGGACGAGCTGAAAGGCGCCGGGCTGCTGGATGGGCGCATTCCGGCTGGATTCGCGATTCCCCTGCCGTCCGATGACATCACCCTGCGGGAGGACGAGGAGCCGCTGGAGCCGGAGCCCCTCGATTTCACGCTTTCGCCACCGCCCGGTGACGACGAGGGCTGATCGGGGCGCGCCGCCACCACGGGGCCTGTGGACATGGCCGGGGCCTGTGGACATGGCGGGCGTCCTTGTTTTCGCCGCGCCTGGGGCCTAGTGTCAGATTCCGAATACCCCAATGCTGCGGTATGGGGGTCCTGAGACCTTTCGGAGGATGACCGGAATGGGTTCGATGAGCATCTGGCACTGGATCGTGGTGCTGGCCGTGGTGCTCCTGTTGTTCGGCCGGGGCAAGATCTCCGACCTGATGGGTGACGTGGCGAAGGGCATCAAGTCCTTCAAGAAGGGCATGGCCGAGGACGACGAGCCCGCGAAGCCGGCCGCATCCGAGCCCCCGCGCCCGTTGCCGAGCCAGACCACCAGCGCCGCCACCGAGGGCGAGAAGAAGGCCGTCTGACGGTCCGTTCCCCTTTTGCGTTGAGAAAGGCGGCCGTGCGGCCGCCGGCGTGAGGCGCTTATGTTCGATATCGGCTGGTCCGAGCTGATGCTGATCGGCATCGTGGCGCTGATCGTCATCGGCCCCAAGGAGCTGCCTTCGGTGCTGCGCACCGTGGGCCGCACCGTGACGAAACTGCGCCGCATGGCCGGCGAGTTCCAGGGGCAGTTCCAGGAAGCCCTGCGCGAGGCGGATATCGCCGATATGCGCAAGGAAATCACCGACATCACCGACACCGCCCGCTCGTCCATGACGAGCGTCGGCGCCGGGGAGGCGTTCGACCCGCTAAAGTCGATTCGCGAGGAGATTCGGGCCACGGTGGAGGGCGCAGCCCCGCCCAAGGCTGCGGCGGAGACCGCCACTGGTGCGCCAGGCCCCGCGCCGACCGCGCCCGAGGCGCCGGTGGAGGCGCTGATTCCCCCGCCATCGGATGAGCCGCTGCCGCCGCCTGTCTTCCCTGTCGAATCCTCGCCGGTGCCCGCGCCGTCGCCCGCCCAGACCCCAGCGCCCAGCACGAGTCAGCAATGAGCGACGAGGACGATATCGACGCATCGAAGGCCCCGCTGATCGATCACCTGATCGAGCTGCGCGCGCGCCTCATCAAGTCGCTGGTCGCCTTTCTGGTGGCGTTTTTCCTGTGCTTCACCTTCGCCAAGCAGATCTACAACCTGCTCTTGTGGCCTTATGAGTTTGCCTCGGGCTTCGCGCCGGGCATCAAGCTCATCTATACGGCCCCGCAGGAATTCCTGTTCACGCAGATCAAGCTGGGCATGTTCGGGGCGGCGTTCCTGTCGTTTCCCGTGGTGGCGGCGCAGCTTTACATGTTCGTGGCGCCGGGCCTCTACAAGCATGAGAAGGCGGCCTTCCGCCCTTATCTCATCGCCACGCCCATCTGTTTTCTCATCGGCGCGGCCTTCGTCTATTTCGTCGCCATGCCGCTGGCGATGACCTACTTCCTGAACATGCAGCAGGCCGGCGGCGACGGGCACGCAGAAATCTCGCTGCTGCCGCGCGTGTCGGAATATCTGTCGCTCATCACCACGCTGATCCTGGCATTCGGCATCTGCTTCCAGCTCCCGGTGGTGCTGACGCTGCTGGGCCGCATTGGCGTTGTGACGCAGGACATGCTGCGGAAAACGCGGCGCTACGCCATCGTTGGCGTGTTCATCGCTGCCGCGGTGCTCACGCCGCCGGACGTCATCAGCCAGCTCTCCCTTGCCCTGCCGACGCTGCTTCTCTACGAGGTGTCCGTCTATCTGGTTGGCGTCGTCGAAAAGCGGCGGGCGGCGGAAGAGGCGGCGCGCGAGGCGGCCGACATCTCCGCGGGCTGAGCGCGGCGAAGCGTCTTCCAGACCATCGCGATTTGGACGGGGACGGGGGTGCGGCCCATGCGGGCCGCCCAAGCCCGGCCCTATGCGGCAAGCAAAGAGGCCGGCACATGCACGATATCAAGTGGATCCGCGAACAGCCCGAGGGCCTGGTGGACGCCCTCGCCCGGCGTGGCGGCGAGGCCGCGGAGGCGCGCTTGGTCGCCGACCTCCTGGTGAAGAAGATCATCGGCCTTGATGAGCAGCGCCGCACCGCGCTCACCAGCCTGGAAGGCCTGCTGGCGCGGCGCAACGCCGCCTCCAAGGAGATTGGCCAGGCCAAGGCGCAGAAGGACGAGGCCCGCGCCCAGGCGCTGATGGCCGAGGTCGCCAAGATCAAGGAAGACGTGCCGGCGCTCGAGGCCGAGGTGAAGTCGGTTGAGCAGGAGCTCGAAGCCGAGCTTGCCGCCATTCCCAACGTGCCCTTGCCGGACGTGCCCGTGGGCAAGGACGAGCACGACAATGTGGAGCGCCACCGCCACGGCACCCCGCGCGGCTACGCCTTCGAGACCAAGCAGCATTTCGAGGTGGGAGAGGGTCTCGGCCAGATGGACTTCGAGACCGCCGCGAAGATTTCCGGCGCGCGCTTCGTGGTGAACAAGGGGCCGCTGGCGCGGATGGAGCGGGCGCTCGGCCAGTTCTTCCTCGACACCCACACCGGCGAGCACGGCTACATGGAAGTGAACCCGCCCATTCTGGTGCGGGACGAGGCCATGTACGGCACCGCCCAGCTGCCGAAATTCGAGGATGACCAGTTCTCCACCACCCGCGCCGTGGAGTTCTCCGCCGCCCTGACCGAGGCGCAGAACATTGCCGCGCAGGAGATTACGGGGCTGCTCGCCTCCGGGCTCGATGTGCCGAGCGCACTCGATCGGGTGGACCTGGCGGCCCATATCCGCAAGGTGCAGGTGGCCAACCGCCTGTGGCTGGTGCCCACTGCCGAGGTGCCGCTGACCAATCTGGTGCGTGAAAGCATTCTTTCCGAGGAAGAGCTGCCTTTGCGCATGACGGCGCTCACCCCCTGCTTCCGGGCCGAGGCAGGTGCGGCGGGGCGCGACACGCGCGGCATGATCCGCCAGCACCAGTTCAACAAGGTGGAGCTGGTTTCCGTCACCACGCCCGAGAAATCGGGCGAGGAGCACGAGCGCATGCTGGCCTGCGCCGAGGCGGTGCTGAAGAAGCTGGACCTGCATTATCGCGTGGTGACCCTGTGCACCGGCGACATGGGCTTTGGGGCGCAGAAGACCTACGACATCGAGGTGTGGCTGCCGGGGCAGGGGGCGTTCCGCGAGATTTCCTCGTGCTCGGTGTGCGGCGACTTCCAGGCGCGGCGCATGAATGCCCGCTATCGCCCCGCCGAGGGCAAGGACGGCAAGGCCGCGCCGCGTTTCGTGCACACGCTGAACGGCTCGGGCGTGGCCGTGGGCCGTGCTCTGGTGGCAGTGCTGGAAACCTACCAGCAGGAGAATGGCGCCGTGGCGGTGCCCGATGCCCTGGCTCCTTATATGGGCGGGCTCAAGACCATCGAGAAGCTGAAGTAGAGCGAGCGGGCAGGCGGCGTCAGGGGGCGCCGCCTTTCTTTCGGGCGCGGCGAGAAGGCGGGAGACACATGCGTATTCTGGTGACCAACGACGACGGCATTCACGCCTCCGGCCTCGATGCCTGCGCCCGCATCGCGCGCACCTTTTCCGACGACGTGTGGGTGGTGGCGCCTGAGTTCGACCAATCGGGCGTCGCTCATTCGCTGTCCCTTTCGGACCCGCTGCGCCTGCGGCAGATCGACGAGCGCCGCTTCGCGGTGAAGGGCACGCCCACCGATTGCGTCATCATGGCGGTGCGCCACATCCTGGCCGACCAGCCGCCGGATCTGGTGCTTTCCGGCATCAACCGGGGCCAGAATATCGCTGAGGATGTGAGCTATTCCGGTACCGTGGCGGGCGCCATCGAGGGCACCATCCTGGGCATTCCCTCCATCGCCTTGTCCCAGGCCTTCGGCATCAAGAGCCGGGAGAACCCCAATTATCTCACCGCCGAGACCCACGGCCCGCGCATTATCCGCGCGCTGCTGGAGGAGGGGATTCCGGCCGGCATCGTCATGAACGTGAATTTTCCCGACCGCGCGCCGGAGGAGATCACCGGGGTCGCCGCCACCGCCCAGGGCCGGCGGGACCAGAAGCTCATGCGGATTGAGCCGCGCCGCGACGGGCGCAACAACCCCTATTATTGGATCGCCTTCGAGCGCCGCATCTTCGAGACGGCTCCCGGCTCCGATCTGCGTGCCCTGGATGAGGGGCGCATCTCCGTCACCCCGCTGCGCCTCGACATGACGGACGAGCCGTTGATGACACGGCTCGCCCTGCTGTTCGAGGGCAAGTAAGGGCAGCGCCTACCAGGGCAGCTCGCCCGCTTCGTTGACGAACTCGCCGGTCGGTCCCTCATCGTCCAGCTGCGCGAAGCGGATGGCGATGACGGCGGCCTGCTCGGGTGTGCGGTCCCCCGCGAAATTGGTGGCCTCCGTAGCGGTGTAGCCGGGGCAGATGGAATTGACCTTGATGCCCGCCGCCGCGAGCTGCCGGGCATAGCTCACCGTCAGCGCGTTCACGGCGGCCTTGGAGGCGGCATAGGTGGGCAAGGCGAATTCCGCATAGGGCCAGTCCGCCCGCGCCCGCAGGCCGAACGACGCCAGCTCCGACGACACATTGACGATCCGCCCGCGTCCGGAGCGCGTCAGCAGCGGCACCATGGCCTCCGTGAGCCGCACGGTGCCGACCACGTTCACCGCAAGGGTGCGCTCCATGCGCTCGCTCACCGTGAGGTCCGGCGCGAAATCCAGCGCGATGCCGGCATTGTTGATGAGACTGTCGAGGTGCCCGTAATCCTGCGCGATCAGGCGGGCGAGGGCGGCAATACTGGCCTCGTCCGTGGTGTCCAGCTGCACCGCGCGCGCCTTCAGGCCTTGGGCGGTGAGCGCGGCGGCGGCGGTTTCACCGCGGGCAAGATCACGCGCGCCCATCAGCACGAGGATGCCGGCCTTTGCCAGGCCGGTGGCGATGGCCAGGCCGATGCCACGATTGGCGCCGCTGACGAGGGCAATGGCGGGAAAATGGTCCATCACAAATCCGCTCCGAAGTGCGACAGGCGCGCCCGCGGGCAAAATGGACCGTGGCGTCGGCTGCTGTTGGAACCCCGTGGCCAGATGGCCCGGAGAGCTTGCGCGTGCAAGCCAACACCTCGTATAAAACCTCAACCATAGTTGAGGTCAAGGCGGGCACGGGCATGGTCGGTGCGGCAAGGGCGCCCATCCTGCTTTCGGTGGGCGAGGTGGCGCGGCGCAGCGGGGTGAATATCTCCACCCTGCATTTTTATGAGGCGAAGGGGCTGATCGCCTCGCAGCGCAGCGGCGGCAACCAGCGCCGCTATTCGCGCGATATTCTGCGGCGCGTTGCCATCATCCGCGTGGCCCAACGGCTCGGCGTGTCGCTGGCGGAGATCGCGGCGCTGCTGCGCCCCATCCCGCCGGGACGAAACCCCAGCGCGGCGGATGTGCGCGCCATGGCCGCCAACTGGAAGGCCGCGCTTCAGGCCCGGATCGACGGCTTGACCGAGCTGCGCGACCACCTGGAGGGCTGCATCGGCTGCGGCTGCCTGTCCCTGGACGATTGTCCGCTCCGTAATCCCGATGACACCCTCGCCACATGTGGCCCGGGCGCCGTGCTCCTCACCTCCTCGCACGAGGGGGAGGGCCGCTAGCACTTCGCCGCGGGGGGGAGACGGCGCGCCTGGGGCAAATGCGCCGCCCCAGAAGGGCGCTGCGCGGAAGGCTGGCCAATGCTGGGCCATTGCCTCTATAAGCGGCGGCGTGGAAACCTGCGGACGCTTCCTTTTCGGGTGCGGCCGTTCGTGCCGTTCACTGCCGAAAGGTCATCTCAT
Organism: Xanthobacter sp. NM-59; assembly: GCF_021401125.1. GTDB lineage: Bacteria > Pseudomonadota > Alphaproteobacteria > Rhizobiales > Xanthobacteraceae > Xanthobacter. The sequence continues at coordinate 789,706 of NZ_JACBFQ010000001.1, read as the reverse complement.
GTCGGGCACCCAGCGCTCCAGCGCCGATCTCGATCCGCGCCGCCGACGCCTCCTCTATCGCGCCTGGCATCGCGGAATGCGGGAGATGGACCTCATCATGGGCAAGTTCGCGGATGCGGAGATCGGAAATCTCTCCGATGCCGAGCTCGACGCGTTCGAGAATCTCATCGATGCCCAGGACCATGACATTTTTTCCTGGATCTCCGAGACGAAGCCGGTGCCGGGGGAATATGACACGCCCCTGTTCACCCGCATGAAGGCCTTCCACGATGAGGGCCGGGGCGTGCCGGAATAGGCCCCGCTCCCGACTTTCCTGCCCGCGTCCCCTTCCTCGGAGTCTTTGAAAGTGAAGCGTCCCCGCCCGCTCGCCGAAGCGCTGGTGCAAGGCCGGCCCCTGACCCTTTCCCGCGTTGCGGAGGGCATGGAGGGCCTGGTGGTGGGAGACCTCGCCCGGTCGGTCGCGGCCGAGAAGAACGCGCCGTGGCCGAGCCTCGTGGTGGTCTGTCGCGACGGCCAGCGCATGGCGGCGCTGGAGCGGGGGCTGGCCTTCTTCGCTCCGGAAGTCGAGGTCCACAGCTTCCCGTCCTGGGATTGCCTGCCCTATGACCGCGCCTCGCCCAATGCGAGCATTTCCGCCCGCCGCATGGCAACGCTGGCCCGCCTCGCGCGGGTGAAGGGCGGCAAGGCGAGCGTGCTGCTCACCACCGTGAACGCCACGGTGCAGCGCGTGCCTGCGAAGGCGCTGGTGGCGGCGCAGTCCCTTTCGGCCGCCCCAGGCAACGCCATCGCCCTCGATGGCGTGACCCAATGGGCCGAGCAGAACGGCTTCCTGCGCACCCCCACGGTGCGCGACACCGGCGAATATGCGGTGCGCGGCGGCCTCATCGATCTGTTCCCGCCGGGCCTCGACGCGCCCATCCGGCTCGACTTCTTCGGCGACACGCTGGAAAGCATCCGCGCCTTCGACCCGGAAACCCAGCGCACCACCGGGCAGCTGCGCTCGCTGGATCTGGTGCCCATGGCCGAGTTCCAGCTCACCACCTCGACCATGAAGCGCTTCCGCATGGCCTATGTGGCCGAGTTCGGCGCCGCGCAGAAGGGCGATACCCTCTATGAGGCGGTGAGCGAGGGGCGGCGCCATGCGGGCATGGAGCATTGGCTGCCGCTCTTTCACGAGCGCATGGACACCCTGTTCGACTATGTTTCGGAAAGCCCGCTGGTGCTCGATCCGTTGATCGAGGAAGCGGCCGGCGAGCGCATCGCCCAGATCGGCGACTATTATGCCGCCCGCAAGGAAGCGCTGGAGCACCCGGCGGGCGGGCCCATCTACAATCCGCTGCCCACCAACCGGCTCTATCTGACCGGACCGGAATGGACCGCGCGCATCGGTGCCGCGCGGGTCGCGAGCCTGTCGCCGTTCGCCTTTCCGGAAGGCAAGGCGGGCGAGGTGATCGACGTGGGTGGCGTGAAGGGCCGCTCCTTCGCCGCCGAACGGGCGGACCCGGACGGCAATGTCTTCGATGCCGCCGTGGCCTATGTGCGCGAGCTGCAGAAGGAGAAGAAGGTCATCCTGGCCGGCTGGTCGGAAGGCTCGCGCGAGCGCCTGGGCACGGTTCTGGCGGACCATGGCCTGACCGGCGCCGCCGCCATCTCCCGCTTCGAGAGCATCTCGGCTTTCCCCAAGACCCAGGCGGCGCTGGCAGTCTACGGCGTGGAAGCCGGCTTCGAGACCCCGGATTTCGCCCTGATCGGCGAGCAGGACATTCTCGGCGATCGGCTGGTGCGCCCCAAGCGCAAGGCGCGCAAGCCGCAGGACGTGATTTCCGAGCTGACGGCGCTTACCGCCGGCGATCTCGTGGTGCATGTGGACCACGGCATCGGCCGCTTCATCGGCCTGAAGACCATCGAGGCCATGGGCGAGCCCCATGACTGCCTGGAAATCCACTATGCGGGCGGCGACAAGCTGTTCCTGCCGGTGGAAAACCTGGAGCTGCTGAGCCGCTACGGCTCCGAGGAGACCGAGGCCCAGCTCGACAAGCTGGGTGGCGGCGCCTGGCAGGCGCGCAAGGCGCGGATGAAGAAGCGCATCCGCGAGATGGCGTCCGCGCTCATCAAGATCGCGGCCCAGCGCCAGCTCGGCGAGGCGCCCAAGCTCACCGTCGCCACCGGCCTTTACGACGAGTTCCGCGCCCGCTTCCCCTATGAGGAGACGGACGACCAGGAAGCCGCCATCGAGGCCGTGGTCGACGACCTCGGCTCCGGCCATCCCATGGACCGGCTGGTGTGCGGCGATGTGGGCTTCGGCAAGACCGAGGTGGCGCTGCGGGCGGCCTTCGTGGCGGCGCTTTCCGGCAAGCAGGTGGCTGTGGTGGTGCCCACGACCCTGCTGGCGCGCCAGCATTTCAAGACCTTCTCCGAGCGCTTCAAGGGCCTGCCGGTGAACATCGCCCAGGCCTCGCGCATGGTGACGGGTAAGGCGCTCACCGCCGTGAAGAAGGGGCTCGCGGAGGGTACCATCGACATCGTGGTGGGCACCCACGCGCTGCTCGGAAAGACCATCCAGTTCAAGGACCTGGGCCTTGTTATCGTGGACGAGGAGCAGCATTTCGGCGTGGCCCACAAGGAGCGGCTGAAGCAGCTGCGCGCCGAGGTGCATGTGCTCACCCTCACCGCCACGCCCATTCCGCGCACGCTGCAGCTGGCCATGACGGGGGTGCGCGAGCTCTCCATCATCGCCACCCCGCCGGTGGACCGCCTGGCGGTGCGCACTTTCGTGACGCCCTTCGATCCCCTGATCGTGCGCGAGGCGTTGCTGCGCGAGCGCTATCGCGGCGGCCAGAGCTTCTATGTGGTGCCGCGCATTGAAAATCTGGCGGAGGTGCAGGAGTTCCTTTCTGCCTCTGTGCCTGAAGTGAAGGTGGCGGTGGCCCATGGGCAAATGTCCGCCGGTGCGCTCGAGGACATCATGACGGCCTTTTACGATGGCCAGTATGATGTTCTTCTGTCCACCACCATCGTGGAATCGGGCCTCGACGTGCCTAATGCCAACACGCTGATCGTGCACCGGGCCGATATGTTTGGCCTTGCCCAGCTTTACCAGCTGCGCGGGCGTGTCGGCCGGGCCAAGGCGCGGGCCTATGCCATCTTCACCGTGCCGGCGGCCCAGGCCATCACCCATCAGGCGGAGCGGCGGCTCAAGGTGCTGCAATCGCTGGAGACTTTGGGCGCGGGCTTCCAGCTGGCGAGTCACGATCTCGACATTCGCGGCGCTGGCAATCTTCTGGGCGACGAGCAGTCCGGCCACATCAAGGAAGTCGGTTACGAACTCTACCAGGAGATGCTTCACGAGGCGATCGCCCACATCAAGGCGGGCATCACCGATTATGTGGACGACAAGTGGTCGCCCAACATCACCATCGGCACGCCGGTCCTCATCCCCGAGGATTATGTGGCGGACCTGCATGTGCGGCTGGCCCTGTATCGCCGGCTCGCGGACCTTCAGGAAGATCAGGAGATCGACGGCTTCGGCGCCGAGCTTACCGATCGCTTCGGCCCCGCGCCGGAGGAGGTGGGTCACCTGCTCCAGCTCGCGAAGATCAAGGCGCTGGCGCGCGCGGCCAATGTGGAGAAGGTGGATGCCGGCCCCAAGGGCGTGGTGCTGGGCTTCCGTGGCAACGAGTTCGCCGATCCGTCAGGGCTGGTAAAGCTCATCGCCCAGGAAGGCTCGCAGGCCAAGGTGCGGCCGGACTTCAAGGTGGTGTTCCTGCGCGATTGGGCGAATCCGGAAGCGCGGCTGAAGGGCACGCTGACAGTGCTCAAGAAGCTGGCGGCCCTGGCCCAGAAGAAGGGGCTCTAAGGCCCTTTTGTGCGAAGCGGTTTCCGGTTTGCGTTGAGAAAACGCTCCGGCCCAATAGGCCCAAGTCTTTTCCCGTTTCAGAAAATGGGAAAAGACTTGGGCTGCGCGCTCATGCTTTAGGTTGGCCGCTCGACCGGGGGGCAGGTGGAGCGCTCGGTGCCCCATTGGACTTGGCAAACACGTGAGCCGTGGCGAAGGGCCCGCGCCCCATGCGGCCCACACCGCGCGGGGTGCGATGCACTCGGCGCCGCCTTGGGTAATGGCGGCGAGACGCCTTTCCGGACACTGTGCAGCTATGAAAACACCGGCTGCTCCCTTCCGGAACAGCCGGTGCATGTCACTTCAGGGACGAGGCCTTGATCGGGCCCGAGCCTGTGGGGCTCACTTCTTGCCGTCGACGCCCAGAATGCCGCCGACGGTGCCGCCGACAGCGCCCACCGTGCCGCCCACGACGGCGCCCACGGGGCCCGCGGCCTTCTCACCGGCCTGCGCGCCCTTCTCGGCGCCCTGGCCGGCGCCCTTGACGCCGCCCACGACGCCACCGCCGACCGCGCCGCCCACGGCACCCACGGTGCCACCCACGGCGCCGCCGACCGGACCCGCCGCCTTGTCGCCGGCCGCCGCGCCCTTATCGGCGCCCTGCTCGGCCCCCTTCACGACGCCCTGCGCCGAGGCCGCGCCGGAAGCCAGTGCCAGAGCCAGAAGTGCTGCTCCCGCAACAATGCTCTTCTTCATGGCAGATCCTTTCCTGTTCGTCGTTTCGAATGCCACATGACCTTTGGGCATCTTGGTGTCGAAGACGTGCCCGCGCTCGTGGCGATCCGGTGCGGATCATTGATCCACCGCACGCCGATATACATAGCCCCGCTTGCCGTCGGCCGCTACCTCGCACCAGGACTTGCATCCGTAGATTGTGACCTTGGTGCCGGCGGCCAGGGTCGCGAGCACAGTGGCGCCCCGCTGCGGGGCGTTGCGCAGATTGATGGGCGTGTTGATGCGCCCCTCGCGGCCATTGTCGCTGGAGGAGGGCGCGGAACCGGCCGCACGCGACGCAGCCGCTGCGGCACCGCCAGTTTCGTTAGGCTCTTCGTCCGCTTCCAGAGGCTCCAGAAAGGCGGGGCGTTCGAAATCCGCGGCAGTGGGTTGGCCGGGCTTGGGTTCGGGCGCAGTCTCCGCAGCCGCTGCCGATGGCGCGGTGTTCGCGGGTGGCTCGGCCGCTGGCTCTTTGCCGAGGAGCGACGCGGAGCGGCGGACCTCCAGGCTGCTTTCTGTCGGCGCCGGAGCAGTCGTCGGCACCAGCCCACCGGCAGCCACGCTGGATGGCGGATCCATCAGCTTTTCCCGCCCGAGCGCGGCCTCGTGGTCACGCCAGATTCCGAGACTTTGCAGCGCAAAAAAGCCGCCGAGCACGAACACCGCCACTGCCGCCGAAATGGCAGCGGAGCGCAGAGCCACCCCCGCGTCGACGCGCGCGACGGTTTTGCGCCTGGTGCGACGCGGCCCGCGGCCTATGCGTGGCCGCACCCCCTGGTCGGGCGCGGCGCGACGCGGTGGCGACGTGGCTTGTGACGACGCTGCGGTTCGCTCGAAGACTGTATCCTCGTGCGAACGCCGGGGGTCGGCCATCACTCCCTCCTCGACGGGCCGATCCCGATAGGGATGGCCGGTCGCCGCCTGATGCGCGGCGACGTCCTTCGATTCCCGATGATGCCCCAAGGAAAGGCCCTAGCAATGTCGGCCGCAGCCGTCTCGCGAAAACGTGTGTGAAACTGGCCCGTGATTACGGCTGATCTATGCCCCGAAGGTGGTGTGATGGTACGCGCGCAGGGTGTGCTGTCAATGATTCTGCGCGCGCCACCACGTCTCGGGCAGGGTGCCATAAAGGGAGGCCCGCTCCGGTCGGGCGATGCGCGTCCAGCGCGCCAGCCATTGGCCCGGGGTATGGAACAGCGGCACGCCATAGGCGCCGGAGATCAGGGCTCGATCGAGGGCGCGCGCGGCCGAGATGTAGTCCCCTTCGTCGTGGGCCGCGAGGAGGGCGGCGATGGCGGCATCCACAGCGGGATTCTTCGCGCCCATATAATTGCGCGTGCCGGGCGTGTCGGCGGCGGCGGAGCCGAAATAGAAGGCCTGCTCGTTGCCGGGGGACAGGGATTGGCTCCAGATGAAGGGAACCATGTCGAAGTCATAGGCATTGCGCCGGGCATCGAACTGCACCGCATCCACGAACCGCACCCGCGCCGCGATGCCGGCCCGCTTGAGCTGGGCGGCATAGGCGAGCGCAAGCCGCTCCTGGTCCCGCGTCGCCACCATGATCTCGAAGGCGAACGGCGTGCCCTCCCCATTCACCAGGGCGCCCTGCTTGAGGTGCCAGCCCGCTTCGCCCAGCAGGGCGAGCGCGGCGCGCAGGCGCTCGCGATCACGGCCCGTGCCGTCGGAGACCGGTGGGCGATAGGTGCCGGCAAGCACGTCCGGCACCACGGCATCCGGATAGGGGGCGAGAATCTCACGCTCTCGCGCATCGGCACCGTGGCCGAGGGCGGACAGTTCGGAGCCTTGGAAGAAGCTCGCCGTGCGCTGGTAAAGGCCGTGATAGAAATTGCGGTCGAGCCATTCAAAATCAAACAGCTCGATGAGAGCGCGGCGCACGCGGATTTCGGCGAACAGGGGCCGCCGGGTGTTGAACACCAGCGCTGAATAGGGCTTGGGCGTGCCGGTGGGGATGACCTCCTTCACCACCTCTCCGGCGCGGACCGCGGGGAAGTCGTATCCGGTCTCCCAGCGGGTGGGGTCGCTCTCGAAACGGGCGTCGATCAGGCCTTTCTTGAAGGCCTCGAACTCGGAATTGGCATCGCGGAAATAAACGAAGCGGAGCTCATCGAAATTGTAGAGGCCACGATTGAACGGCAGGTCACGCCCCCAGTAGTGCGGATCGCGCACCAGCGTCACCGCGGCTCCCGCTTCCACGGGCCCGGTGGTGTAGGGACCGGAGCCGATCAGTGGCGCGAGGCTGGTTTCCTCAAAGCGGGTGGGGTCGACGCTGCCGCGCGCGAGCACCGGCATGAGGCCCATGATCAGGGCCAGTTCACGGTCCGGCTCGGTGAAGGTAAAGCGCACGGTGTGGATGTTGCGCGCTTCGGCCTTGGCCACCTTTCCATAATACAGCCGATGGTTCGGCCGCCCCATGTCGCGCAGGAGCGCGAACGAGAACAGCACGTCGTCCGCTGTGACCGGCGCGCCATTGGAAAAGCGCGCGCGTGGGTCGAGGGTGAACTCCACGAAGCTGCGTTCGGCATCAGTGGTGACCGACTGCGCCAGCAGGGGGTAGAGGGTGAAGGGCTCGTCGAACGAGCGCGCCATCAGCGGCTCGACCACGTAATTGCGGACGAAACCGGGGGCGGATCCCTTAACGATGAAAGGATTGAGGCTGTCGAACGTGCCCAGCTGGGAGAGCGTGAGCCGCCCGCCCTTGGGGGCCTCGGGATTCGCATAGGGCAGGGAGGCGAAGCCTGCCGCGAGATCGGGCAGGCCGCGCATGGCAATGGCTGGCGCGGTGACGGCGGCTGCCGCGGGCTGATTCTCTTCGGCTCGGGCGCCGTCCCGTAAGGGCGAGCAGAGGGCGAGGAGCAGCAGGGCGAACAGCCCGATACCCTTGATCCGCGTGGATTTGCGCCCCATGGTTCCTTCTCTTGCGACGTTCCGCGTCGATGCGGCTTGTTCTTTTCGATATTGGTCGTGTATTGGCCTCATTCGTCGGCAAGGTAGCACGCAAAGTCGACCCAGGCAGGCACAGTTCGCGGCCCGCCACCATCTTGCCTCAATTGGTCCGGAGACAGCCCGGGTCATGATGCAGGTGCGGGCCAGCCGTCGTGCGCGAAGGTGAACGACCGGCAGGACCACAGGAAAGGCCCCAATGACCAAGACCCATTCCATCGCGCGGCTCTCGGCGGGTGTCGCCGCAACGCTGTTCACTGTGGCGCTTGCGGGCCCGGCCTTCTCTCAGGCGCAGCCCGCGAAGCCCGCCGCGCAGGCCCAGCAGGGCAAGCCCGCCCAGGGCGGCGCCGAACCGGAGGTGAAGTTCTCGGCTTCGCCGTGGCAGAAGATCTGCCAGGAGAATCCGGAGAACAAGAAGCAGGTCTGCGTGCTCACCCAGATCCTGGGCGTTGAGAGCCAGGCCATCGCCAAGATCGACATCGTCGAGATGAAGGACGAGGCGAAGAAGCGGCTCAACGTGTCCGTGCCGCTGGGCATGCGCCTGCAGCCCGGCATGCGCATCACCCTCGACAAGGAGCCGGTGTCGATTCCCTTCGTCATCTGCAATCCCATCCAGGGCGGCGGCGCCACCTGCATCGGCGACGTTGAGGTGGACGCGAGCTTCATCGCCAAGCTGAAGAAGGCCAATGCGGTCTATCTTCAGATGGTGAACGGCGTGGGTCGCACCCTCAGCCTGCCCATTTCCAACGCCGATTTCGGCAAGACCTATGACAGCCCCGGCGTGGACGCCAAGGTGGCCATGGAGCAGGAGCGCAAGCGCCTCGAAGAGGCCCGCGCCAAGGCCCAGGCCCAGGAAGAGCAGAACAAGGCCGCTCTTCTGAAGAAGGGGCAGGAGCTCGAGAAGGCTGGCACGAGCGGCAAGTGATCTGGCTGCAAATGATCTGAGGGTGATCCCGGGTTGATCCCAGAACCGATGCGGCGCGCGGCCGCGCGGATCGGGATTTACGGTGGCGCTCGATGTGGGAAATGACGAACGGCACGCTCGCAAGGGCGTGCCGTTTTGTTTTGGAGCAGAGCCCCCGGTGCCAACGCTGCCGGGTGATGGGGCAGACCGTTCCGCGGCCCGGCGGCATCAGGAAGAAAGGACACTCCGGCGCGGGCCTGGGTCGGTGTGGTGACGCGACGGCTGGGGGTTCGGCCCGGCGGTCAGCTCACGGCGCCGTAGGGCATCCGGTACGCGCATGGCCTTGCTGCGTCCTGGGGGAGATCGACGGGAGGAGATCGACGCAGGTCGTGTATGGCGCTAGCGCTGCGATCTGTACATGAGGGGAGAATAGGGGCGGGACATGCGTGCGGCCGGTTTCTCGGCGTTGAACCTCGGCCGAAGTCAAAACGCGGAAATCGGCTGCATTTCCCCATCTCAGCGACACGGGACAGCGCTTTATTGCATTGCATGCACGCGCGGTCTTCGTCCAAGTCGCATCCATTCGCGCAGGAACCGCGCCGCCGCGCCCCAGAGCCGAGCCCACTTGGGCGGCCGCATGGCCCCGGGGTGGGACCTCGGGGCCTTGCCGCTGCTCAGTTCACAAGGCGCGGAAGCACCCGCCAGCCGCCATCGCCGTCTTCCAGCAGCATCTCGTTCACCCGGGGATGGCGCAGGGGCTCATCAGAGGTGTCCGGCTCCAGATTCTGCTCGGAGACATAGGCCACATACTCGCTGTCCGCGTTTTCCGCGAACAGGTGGTAGAAGGGCTGGTTCTTATCGGGCCGGATGTCTTCCGGAATCGACAGCCACCACTCCTCGGTATTGTCGAACACGGGGTCCACGTCGAACACCACGCCCCGGAAGGGGAAGTGCTTGTGGCGCACCACCTCGCCGATCCGGAACTTCGCCATCCGCATCTGCGGGGCCTCGACGTCCGCCGCGACCTCCACGGGTGGGGGCATGGCCCCCACCATCTCCACAGTGCCAACGGCGGAGAGAGCGCGCGTCTTTTCCTGTGTGCCCATCGTCCGCCTCCTCATACTTTGCCGGATTATGTCACAGGCCGTAGACCTTGCCCATTTCCGGATCCTTGGCTGCGACGATCTTCGCAAGGTCCACGATGACCTTGGCCTGCTTCCAGGTGGCGTCGTCCTGCATCTTGCCGTCAATCATCACGGCGCCCGAGCCGTCGGGCATGGCTTCCACGATCTTGAGGGCGAAGGCCACCTCGCCCGGATCGGGAGAGAACACGCGCTTGGCGATGTCGATCTGGGTGGGGTGCAGCGACCAGGCGCCCACGCAGCCCTGCAGGAAGGCATTGCGGAACTGGCTCTCGCAGGCCGCGAGATCGGCGAAGTCGCCGAACGGGCCGTAGAAGGGCTTGATGCCGTTGGCAGCGCAGGCGTCCACCATCTTGGCGATGGTGTAATGCCAGAGGTCCTGCTGGAAGCCGATGCGCGGCTTGTCGCCGTCCGGGTCCGCCAGCACCTTGTAATCGGGGTGGCCGCCGCCCACGCGGGTGGTTTTCATGGCGCGCGAGGCCGCCAGATCCGCCGGGCCCAGGCTCATGCCATGCATGCGCGGGGAGGCGGCGGCGATCTCCTCCACATTCTTCACGCCTTCGGCGGTCTCCAGAATGGCGTGGATGAGAATGGGCTTCTGCACGCCATGGCGAGCTTCCAGCTGCGCCAGGAGCTGGTCCAGATAATGGATGTCCCAGGCGCCTTCCACCTTGGGCAGCATGATCACGTCGAGCTTGTTGCCGATGGCGGCGACGATCTCGGTGATGTCGTCCAGCACCCAGGGGCTGTTGAGGCAGTTGATGCGGGTCCACAGGCCCGTGCTGCCGAAATCGGTGGCCTGGGCCATCTCGATGAAGCCCTTGCGGGCGGCTTCCTTGGCGTCGCTGGGAATGGCGTCCTCAAGGTTGCCCAGCACCACGTCGACCTGCTTGGCGATGTCCGGCACCTTGGCGCGCATCTTCTCCAGATGCGGCGGCACGAAGTGAATCATGCGCTCCAGACGCACCGGCAGTTCGCGATAGGGCGCGGGCGCGCCGATGGCGAGCGGCTTGAAGAACTGACGCGGAAGCTTCATTGATCCCCCCTGGCGCGGGCCGGCGGGAACAGGTCCCCCGGGCCCGGGCTCATCCGAGACTGCACTGCATCATAGCTCACACCGGTGCGCAACGCCGCGCGGGACGCTGCCGGTGATGTTGCCCACAAAAGGCCGGGGGCTTCAGGTCAGGCGCACCTTTCGCAAGGTGAAGGTGAGGCGACCATCTTCCACCGTCCGGCTCTCCAGCATCGCCCCCATCTCATGGGCGGCATGCGGAATGTCGATCACGGCCAGGGGGTCGCTGCAGGTCACCACCAGCCGCACCCCAACGGGCAGGGCCGCCAGCGCCTTGCGGGTGCGCAGGGCTGGCAGCGGACACTTCAAACCCATGAGGTCCAGCTCCACGGGCGTCTGCTCGGGCGCTGGATCCCCTGTTTCGCTCACTTGGCTTGGTCCTTCAGCCGCGCAAGGCTCTCCTCGCGGCCGAGCACCATCAGCACGTCGAAGATGGGCGGGGAGGTGGACTTGCCGGTGAGCGCGGCGCGTAGCGGCTGCGCCACCGCGCCCAGCTTCACGCTGGCCTGCTCCGCATAGGCGCGCACGGCGGCCTCGGTGGCGGCAGCGGTCCATTCGGCGGCTTCCAGCAGCGGCACGAGCTTGCCCAGGTGCTCACGGCCGGCATCGGAAAGAAGGGTCTTGGCCTTCTCATCCAGCGGCAGGGGCCGGGTTTCGAAGATGAACTCGGCATTGTCCAGCAGCTCGACCACCGTCTTGGCGCGCTCCTTCAGGCCCGGCATGGCGGCGGTGAGCTGGGCGCGCCGCTCCGGCGTCATGCGGGCAAGGCGATGCGCGGCGTCGGGCAGGTGGGGCACCAGCGCGTCCACGGCGGCCATCAGCTCGGCGTCGGAGGCGGCGCGCATATACTGGCCGTTCAGGTTCTCAAGCTTCTGGAAGTCGAAGCGGGCGGCGGAGCGGCCCACTTTGTCCAGGTCGAAATAGCTCACCATCTCCTCGGTGGAGAAGACTTCCTGGTCGCCATGGCTCCAGCCGAGGCGCACCAGATAATTGCGCAGGGCGGCGGGCAGATAGCCCATGTCGCGATAGGCATCCACGCCCAGCGCCCCGTGGCGCTTGGAGAGCTTGGCCCCGTCCGGGCCATGGATGAGGGGAATGTGCGCCATGCGCGGCACGTCCCAGCCCAGGGCGCGATAAATCTGCGTCTGGCGCGCGGCATTGGTCAGGTGGTCGTCGCCACGGATGATGTGGGTGACGCCCATGTCATGGTCGTCCACCACCACGGCGAGCATGTAGGTGGGCGTGCCGTCGGAACGCAGCAGGATGAGGTCGTCGAGGTCCTTGTTGGGGAAGGTCACGGTGCCCTGCACCATGTCCTCGATCACCGTCTCACCCTCGCGCGGGGCCTTCAGGCGGATGACCGGCGCGCGGCCCGCGGGTGCCTCGGAGGGGTCGCGATCGCGCCAGCGGCCGTCATAGCGCGGCGGCCGGCCCTCCTTGCGGGCGAGCTCGCGCATCTCTTCGAGCTCTTCGGCGCTCGCATAGCAGCGATACGCATTGCCCTTGGCCAGCATCTCTTCCACCGCGGCGCGATGCCGCTCGGCGCGGGCGAACTGGTAGATGGGCTCGCCATCCCAGTCGATGCCGATCCAGGACAGGCCTTCCAGGATGGCGTCGATGGCCTCCTTGGTGGACCTTTGACGGTCGGTGTCCTCGATGCGCAGCAGCATCTTGCCGCCCTTCGCCTTGGCGTAGAGCCAGTTGAACAGCGCCGTTCGGGCACCGCCGATATGCAGGAAGCCGGTGGGCGAAGGGGCGAAGCGGGTGACGATCTCGGACATGGGGAACTCGACGGCCGGGCGCCCCGCGGAGCGAAGGCGACGGAAACGGGCAGGGCGCGCCGCCGGCACCCGATGAGTCCGCCGTGGCGCGCGCGAGGCGCCCGTGTAGCATAGGCGCCTCGCACAAGAAACATGGTCGCGACACAGGGCGGGGTGAGATGGGGGGCGGGCAGGGTGAGAGCGGGCACGGTCGCGGGCGCATGGCGCCGGCGCGATCGGCTGCGCGCGCCGTTGCCGTCGCCGCCGGCGCGCGGTCGGGTACTGTTCGCTTCGATCTGCTGTGGGCCGGGCTGCTCCGGCGCCTGGGGGCGGATCTGGTCGCGGAAGCGGAATCCGGCCGTCTCGCCTTGTGGTTGCCGGTGGCGTTCGCCGTCGGGGTGCTGGTTTATTTTGCGGCACCCAACGAGCCTTCCCTGATCGCCGCCTTGCTTCTCACTGGGGCCTTGGCGGGGGCGCTTTTCGCGGGACGGCGCAATGCCGTGATGGTGCGTGTGTTCGCGGGCCTGCTGGCCCTCTCCGCTGGCTTCTCCGCCGGCTGCGTGCGCACGGCCCTGGTTTGGCATGAGGTGGTGGCGAAGGCGCCCGCTTTTCCGGTGCGCCTTTCAGGCTATGTAGAAAGCCTCGAGCGGCGCGTGGGGAGTGATCGTATTCTGCTGCGGCTGGACGGCGGGGCAATTTCCGGCGTCGAGGGGTCTCCCCGGCTGGTGCGGCTTTCGCTCCGGCCGGGCATGGCGCCGCCGGTGGGAGCCCACATCACCCAGCTCGCGCGCCTGCTTCCACCGCTTGGACCCGCAATGCCCGGATCACACGATTTCGGGCGCGCGCTCTGGTTCAAGGGCATTGATGCCGTCGGCTTCGGTCTTGGCCGCCCTAAGGTGGTTCTCGCGGCGAACGAGCCTCCCCTTTCGGTGCGGATCGCTACGCTGGTCGATGGCGTGCGTGCAGCACTCGGGGCGCGCATCCGCGCCGTGCTCCACGGTGTGCCGGGGGAGATCGCGGTTGCGCTTGTAGCTGGCGATCGTTCCGCGATTCCGAAGGAGGTGGAGGAGGGCATGCGCGTATCGGGCCTGACGCACATCCTCTCTATATCCGGGCTGCATATGGCGCTGGTCGCGGGCACCCTGTTCGCCCTGGCGCGGGGCGGCCTGGCCCTGGTGCCGGCGCTGGCGCTGGGCTGGCCCATCAAGGCCATGGCGGCGCTGCTCGCGCTTGCCGGCAGCGCCTTCTACCTCATCCTTTCCGGCAATGATGTTCCCGCCCAGCGTTCCTTCGTGATGACGGCACTTGTGCTCGCGGGGGTGATCATGGGGCGGAGGGCGCTGACCCTCCGGACCCTTGCCGTTGCCGCCGTCGTCGTGATCGGCCTGACGCCCGAGGCGGCGCTCGATCCTGGGCCGCAAATGTCGTTTGCGGCTACATTGGCCCTGGTGGCCGCATATGAGAGGCTGCAGCCGCTGCGGGCGCTGCCCCGCCCGGAAGGACTGTTGGCGCGAATCGGCATGATGCCGGTGGTCTTCCTTGCGGGGATCGTGGTGACCGCGCTGGTGGCCGGCTCCGCCAGCGGCCCGTTCGCCGCCTATCACTTCCAGAGGTTCGCCCCTTACGGGCTGCTGGCTAATCTCGCCGCCATGCCCGCCGTCTCGCTGCTGGTCATGCCGTTCGGCCTTATCGGCGTGCTGCTGATGCCCTTTGGCTGGGACGGGCTAGCCTGGCCCGTCATGGGCACCGGCATCGAGATCATGCTGGCGGTGTCGGATTACGTCGCCGGGTTGCCGGGCGCGGATGCTCGAATCGACACGCTGAACACCGCAGCTCTGCTGTGGTTCAGCCTCGCCCTCCTGTCCACCTGCCTGCTGCGCGGGCTACCGAGCCTCATCGCCGTGCCGGCCTTCGCCTTCGCCCTCGCCGCCTCAGGCCCCCTAAAGCCACCGGATGTGCTGATCGCCCCCAATGCGACGACCGTGGCGGTGCGTGGAGGCGACGGCCGACTTTCCGTGGTGGGGGCCAAGGGCCAGCGCATCCTGGTGGAGCAATGGTTGGCCCGCGAGGGCGACCGCCGCACGGCGCGCTCGCCCGAACTCGACAATGGCTTTGCCTGCGACCCGATGGGTTGTGCCGCCCCTCTGCCAGGCGGCGGCACGATCGCGATTTCGCGCCGCGCGGAGGGGCTCGCTGCCGATTGCCTCAACGCCCGCATCGTCGTGACCCGAGACACACCGCCTGCGGGATGTCCCGCCCGTGTCGTGACGCCGAAGGATCTCGACCGCACCGGTACGCTGGCCTTCTTCCGAGACGAAGCGGGCCTGCGTGAACAGCCCACGCGCGACCCTTCCATTCGCCGGCCTTGGCTGCCCCCGCTTCCGCCCGCCCCGCCCGGCAAGACCGAAGCCGCCAACGAGGCCGAGGATGACGCCGCGACGGAGTGAGACCGCGCCCCGCCCTCAGTAGCGCCGCATCAAGCCGACAAGCCGACCCTGGATGCGCACCCGGTCCGGGCCGAAGATGCGGGTTTCATAGGCTGGATTGGCTGCCTCCAGCGCGATGGAGGCGCCCTTTTTCCGGAGCCGCTTGAGCGTTGCTTCCTCTTCGTCCACCAGCGCCACAATGATGTCGCCGGTTTCGGCGCTGTCGCATTTGCGGATCAGCACGGTGTCACCGTCGAGAATGCCCGCTTCGATCATGCTGTCGCCGCGCACTTCGAGCGCGAAATGCTCGCCCTGGCCCAGCATTTCGGGCGGAACGTTCAATGTGGCGCTGCGGCTCTGAATGGCCGATATGGGCGTGCCGGCCGCGATGCGGCCCATGACGGGCACCGCGACGGTCTGTCCGCTTTCCTCCTCATCCTCGGCAACAGGGCGGACCTTGCCGAGGCTGCCCTCGATGACCGAGGGAGAGAAGCCGCGTCCCGCGCCCCGTTGCGTCGTGAGGCCGGGCGCCACGCTGTCCGGCAGGCGAACCACCTCCAGGGCGCGGGCGCGATTGGGCAGGCGCCGGATGAAACCGCGTTCTTCCAGCGCGGTGATGAGGCGATGGATGCCCGACTTGGAGCGCAGGTCCAGCGCCTCCTTCATTTCATCGAAGGACGGCGGCACGCCGGTTTCCTTAAGCCGCTCATGGATGAAGCGAAGCAGGTCGTATTGCTTGCGCGTCAGCATCTCACCCCCCGTTCCCGGTGCCGCCGACCACCAGCGGTGCGGCCCTGCCGGACAGTTCGGCAGGGGCGGCAAGCGCGCGATGGTGTCGCAAATATGCGAAACAAATCATGAACAGCTTCTATCTGTTCCTTTTGTGTTCCGCAAGGGTGAAGATCTCTTTGGCGCGATCTTTCTTCACGTGAAGAGCGAAGCCGACTGCGGCCAGGGCTCGGCTTGCCCAGTGCGCTCGAAATATTTCTGCAGAACGAGAAGCGCGATGAGCCGCTCACGCCTCGGATTGAAGAATTGCCGAACATAGGCCTGTGCATTGGCAATGATCGTGCGCGCTTCATCCGGATGTCGATTGAAATAATCTATTCTCTCGTCCAGGTCGTCATAATCGGCTTGGAGCTCGACATAATGGATGCCGGGCTTCAGCGTGCCTTCCATGAACCAGGTTTCATATCGCGGCGGAGGCATGAAACAGAGGGAGTTCGACGCCATGATCCATTTCAGGTTCGTGGCCACATCATTCCCCTCGATGGAGAGGATGTACTTGTAGCCGAGCTGTTGGAATGGCGAGAGATAGGGCTTCGGCGGCGGGCCGCCGGGGGATGCGGCGACGGAGCCAATGTCGCAGCGGGGATTGGTGGCGTGGCGGGCGACGAGACGTTGGCGCCACGGGAGATTGCCGCCGCCGCGCCAGACCGCCATGGGACGCTTCTCGTCGAAGGAGAGGGGATCGCGGTACAGCTGGTAGTGGCGGAATCGATCGAGCTTCAACAGGACCGAATTCTGGTTGTCGCCGGCAATGGGGCGGCTCTTCAGAATGGTGGGCTGGTCGGGAACGGCGATGACGTCACCGAACTGATAGCGGGGGCGGAGCGGCGCCGGAAAGGCGTGCAGGGCCTCCATCAGGTCGTAATAATAGCGGCTGCCCGACCGCACGTGGGGGCGCGGCATGAGGGTGATGGGGTGCGGCACGCCGGCCGCAAGTTTGTTGTAGTAGTTGACGCGGAACACAAGGTCCGCATCCGCGCCATGGGCCTGCGCCATGCGGCGCGCGGCGGCGAGCTGCGGGGCGTGCAGGGCGTGGGGAGCAAGGTCGCGGAGCAGGCCTTGCACGTAATAGGTCACGCGCCGCGCGGCCTTTTCGATCTCGAAGCTCAGATTGCCCGTGGCCATGGCATCAATCGTGGAATGGGATGATTTCGCAGGGGTCGCCGGCCTTGGCAGCGGGGGCGAACGGCGGGCGCACCAGCAGGCAATCGGCCGCCGCGAGCACGCTCAGCATGGCGCTGTCCTGGGACGCGGCGGGCGTGACCCGCACCGAGCCGTCGACGTCATGCTCCATATGGGCGCGCATGAAATCTCGCCGCTGATCATTGGCGGGCACGGCGACGGCGAGCCGGGCAGGGGCGGTGCGCACAACAGCGGCGGCATCGCCCTGCATGGCCCGCACCAGCGGCTCGAGGAACAACAGCGCGCACACATGAGAGGAGACGGGGTTGCCGGGCAGGCCCAGGCACCGTACGGCGCCGCGGGTGCCGAACATCAGCGGCTTGCCCGGGCGCAGCGCGATCTTGTGCACATAGAGGTCCACGCCCTCGGCGCGCAGGGCGGGCGCCATCAGGTCGTGATCGCCCACCGAGGCACCGCCAGACGACACTACAAGATCAAAATCCCCATTGAGGGCACGGGCGACCACGGCGCGGATGTCGGCGAGTTCGTCGCCCACCAGCCCAAGGTCCGTCACCACGGCTCCGGCGCGGCTGGCGAGGGCTGCGAGGCCAAACGCGTTGGACACCACGATTTCACCCTCGGCGCCGGTGCCGCGGCCGGGCAGCACCAGCTCGTCGCCGGTCTGGATGATGGCGACGCGGGGCCGGCGGGCCACCGGGATGGTGGCGTGGTCCATGGCCGCGGCCAGCATGATGTCGCGGCTGGTGAGGCGGCGGCCGGCGCGCAGCCCAGGGGCGCCTTGCAGGAAATCGCAGCCAAGCTTGCGGACATTGCGCAGGGCGGCGGTTGCCGCCGTGGTGGTGACAAGATCGCCGTCGCGGCTGGTGTTCTCCTGAATCACCACCGTATCGGCGCCCTCCGGCATCACGGCGCCGGTGAAGATGCGCACCGCCTGCCCGGGGCCCATGCCGCCGACAAACGGGCGGCCGGCGGCGGATTCGCCGATGACGGTGAGGGTCGCGGGTGTGATCGAGATGTCGGCGGCGCGCACGGCATAGCCATCCATGGCCGACATGTCGGCCGGCGGCTGGGAGCGGCGCGCGATGAGGTCCGCGGCCAGCACCCGGCCCGCCGCCTGTTCCACCGGAACCTCTTCGATGCCCAGGGGCGTGACCGAGTGGGTCACGCGGCTGAGGGCCTCCTCGACGCTCATCAGCGCCATGGTCGCGTTCCTTCCTTGTCTCGCCGGCTATGAGGCTTCCGCGCGCCACAGGCCACTGCGCCCGCCGGACTTTTCCTTGAGGCTGACGCCTTCAATGCGCATGCCGCGATCCACGGCCTTGGCCATGTCGTAAATGGTGAGGCACGCCACCGAGACGGCGGTGAGCGCCTCCATCTCCACGCCGGTCTGGCCGGAGGTCTTCACCCGCGCGGTGACGACGAGGCCGGGCAGGGCGCTGTCTGGGGCAATCTCCACTTCCACCTTGGAGAGCATGAGCGGGTGGCAGAGCGGAATCAGCTCATGGGTGCGCTTGGACGCCATGATTCCTGCGATGCGCGCCACGCCAAGCACGTCGCCCTTCTTGGCATTGCCGGAAAGAATCATCTCCAGCGTTTCAGGCGCCATGATCACCTGGCCCTGGGCCACGGCTTCGCGCGCGGTGATCGCCTTTTCGGAGACGTCCACCATGCGTGCTGCGCCCTGGTCGTCGAGATGAGTCAGGCGCGCCATGGGGACGCTGGCCTCCGGAATCGCTGCGGGTCGGGGGCAAGATGGAGCCAGCAGCCGGGCGTGTCCACCTCCGGGCTGTTCCCGGCTCCGGCAGCGGCGGAGCGCAATGGGGTGGAGAGCGGCGCGGTGTGCTTGTGGAAAGTGTTCTAAGTCAATTGGATAGAGCACTTCCGCCTTTCAGGGAATTGCGGAAGTGCTCTGGTCTCTGGTGTCGCTCCGCTGGCGGGATCAGCGCAGACGGGTCCAGGTCTGGGTCTTGCAGAGGGGAACGATGACGCAGCCCTTCAGCTTCAGCTTGTCGGCCCCGTCCAGGGTGATGGAAGCCGAATAGGTCTTGCCGTCATCGGCATTGTAGATGCTGCCGCCGCTCCACTCGCTCGGCCCGCCGCTGAAGCCGCTGAGAATGGTGAGCCCCTTCAGCGGGCGGTCACGCAGCTTGGCATCGGAATTATGGACGTCCTTCAGCCCCGGATCGGCCTTCAGGCCCTCGGAGGAGACCAGGCGCCCGCAGAGGCTGGCGCCACACTTGGAGATTTCCACCTGGCCGCCACGAGTGGGCGTCTGCCACAGGCCGGTCGGGTCCGCCGCCAGCGCGGGACCCGCCACAAGCCAAGCCGCACCCGCAAGGGCGCCGAGAAGGGCCACTTTCATCACAATTCTCCCTATGCGCCGGCCTCTTCAGCGGGCCGGTGCGCACATTAAGGACGAAAGTGACGTATAGGGCAAGATCAGGACGCAAGCAGGAGCGAAGTCGCGCTCGCGACATCCTCCTGGCGCATGAGGCTTTCGCCCACCAGGATGGAATGGATGCCCACCTGTCCCAGCCGTGCCACATCGGCGGCGGTGAAAATGCCGCTCTCGCCGATCACCAGCCGGTCCTTTGGCACGCGTGGGGCGAGCCGTTCGCAGGTGGCCAGGGTGGTCTCGAAGGTGCGCAGGTCGCGATTGTTGATGCCGATGAGGCGGCTGGGCAGGGCCAAGGCGCGGTCGAGCTCAGCGTCGTCATGCACCTCGAAGATCGCGTCCATGC
Source organism: Xanthobacter sp. NM-59 (assembly GCF_021401125.1). Taxonomy (GTDB): domain Bacteria; phylum Pseudomonadota; class Alphaproteobacteria; order Rhizobiales; family Xanthobacteraceae; genus Xanthobacter. Next base: position 770,159 of record NZ_JACBFQ010000001.1, on the reverse strand, counting down.
CGTAGGCGACCGCCGCGGCGGCAAGGTCGCCTGCCAGCGCGTCGTCCACCCCCGCCATGATGATGAGGATGCAGTCCGCCCCCCAGGCGCGCGCTTCCGCCACCTGATAGGTGTCGTACATGAAGTCCTTGCGCAGCACCGGCAGGTTCACCACCGCGCGCGCCGCCTTCAGATAATCCGGCGCACCCTGGAAGGAGGGGGTGTCGGTGAGCACGGAAAGGCAGGTGGCACCGCCGCGCTGATAGGCCCGCGCCAGGCTCGGCGGATCAAAGTCCGGCCGGATCAGGCCCTTGGAGGGGCTGGCCTTCTTGATCTCGGCGATAAGGGCGGTATGCCCGTCCGCGATATTGCGGGCAAGGGCCTCCGCGAACGGGCGCACGCGCGGCGCGGCCTTGGCTGCCGCTTCAATCTCCGCCAGCGGGTGCGCCTTCTTGGCGGCGGCGATTTCTTCGCGCTTATAGGCCTCGATGCGGGTGAGGATGTTACTCATCACGCCGCCTCCGCCGCTGCCGCGGAAACCGCCACGAGCTTCTCGAGTTTGGCCTTCGCGGCGCCGGAATCGAGGCTGGCGGTGGCCATCTCCACGCCCTCGCGCAGGTCCTTGGCGCGGCCGGCGACCACCAAGGTGGCGGCGGCATTGAAGAGGGAGACGTCGCGATAGGCGTTGCGGGCGCCGTCCAGCACAGCGGTGAGCGCGGCGGCGTTCACCTTGGCATCGCCGCCCTTCAGGGCTTCGGCCGGCGCGCGGGTCAGCCCCACATCCTCCGGCGTCACCTGGAAGGTGTGGATCTTGCCGTTCTCCAGAACGGCGATGTCGGTGGTGCCCGAAATGGTGATCTCATCCAGCCCGTCCGAGCCATGGACCACGAATGCGCGCTCCGAGCCCAGGGTCTTCAGCACCTCGGCCAGCGGCACGATCCAGGACTTGGCGAACACGCCCACCATCTGCCGCGTCACGCCCGCCGGATTGGAGAGCGGGCCGATGAGGTTGAAGATGGTGCGGGTGCCCATCTCCACACGGGTGGGGCCCACATGCTTCATGGCCGGATGGTGGGAGGGCGCGAACATGAAGCCGATGCCCGCCTCCGAAAGGCAGCGGGAGATGCCGGCCGGCGTCAGGTCGATGCGCACGCCAAGGGCGGCCAGCACATCGGCGGCGCCGGACTTGGAGGAGAGCGCGCGATTGCCGTGCTTGGCCACGGGCGCACCGGCACCCGCCACGATGAACGACGCGCAGGTGGAGATGTTGTAGGAGCCCGAGGCGTCGCCGCCCGTGCCCACCACGTCCACCGCATCGGCCGGGGCGGTGACGGGCAGCATCTTGGAGCGCATGACGGAGACGGCGCCGGCGATCTCGTCCACCGTCTCGCCGCGCACGCGCAGGCCCATGAGCAGCGCGCCCATCTGGGAGGGGGTGGCCTCGCCCGACATCATCTTGTCGAACACGATGGCCGCTTCGTCGCGCGTGAGGCTGGCGCCGGTGGCGACCTTGCCGAGCAGCGGCTTGAACTCGTCCGTCATCTTTCGTCCTCAGCCTTTGGCCGCGTTGAAGGCGGTCGCGATCTCCAGGAAATTGCGCAGGAGCGCGTGGCCGTTCTCCGAGGCGATGCTCTCGGGGTGGAACTGCACGCCGTGGATGGGCCGGGTCTTGTGGGCGAGGCCCATGATGAGGCCATCCGCCGTGTGGGCGGTGATCTCCAGCGTGTCCGGCAGGGTGTCGCGCTTCACGATCAGCGAGTGATAGCGCGTGGCCTGGAAGGAGTGGTTGAGGCCCCGGAACACGCTCTTGCCCTCGTGCAGGATCTCAGAAAGCTTGCCGTGCATGGGGGTGGGCGCGCGCACCACATCGCCGCCGAACACCTGGCCGATGGCCTGGTGACCGAGGCAAACGCCGAACATGGGCACATCCGCCCCCGCCGCCGCGATCAGGTCGCAGCAGATGCCGGCTTCGGTGGGGGTGCAGGGGCCGGGGGAAAGCACGATGGCCTCCGGCTTTTCGGCCAGCACGTCGGCGATGGAAACCGCATCGTTGCGATGGACGGTGACGGTGGCGCCGAGCTCACCCAGATAATGCACGAGATTGTAGGTGAAGCTGTCGTAGTTATCGATCAGCGTAACGGCGGTCATAACGGCTCCCTGGCGGGTCCCGGCCCGATTGTCTCGGCGATTTTCGGCCGGTTAAAGCGGTCCGGACGGATGGGGTCAAGCGAAGGCGGCTCAGCAGATCAGCGCGCTTCGCACCATCGGTCGGACGCCTGGGCGGCGCCGGTTGCGCGCGGCGCGAGGCGGCCGCGGCGGTCTTCGAAATGGATAGGCATCAGGATCATCGATCGTCCCATCGCCCCACGACCCGGTGGCCACACGGCGGTTGCGCGGGAAAGACTACGACGCGAGCGGCGCCAAGGGAAGGGCGGTGTGCGCCGCATGTGGCCTGCCGCCACCTCGGTTCTCGATGGTGACAAAGCGAAACGGCCGGGACGAGCCCGGCCGTTCGATCAATCCGCGAATTGTGCCTCACAGCATGGCGGGCAGCACGCGATCCGGCGGACGGTGGCCATCCATGAAGGTCTTGATGTTGACGATGACCTTCTCGCCCATGTCGATGCGGCCCTCAAGGGTGGCCGAACCGAGGTGTGGCAGCAGCACCACCTTGCCCTGGCGGGCGAGGCGCACCAGCTTGGGGTTGACCGCCGGCTCCTGCTCGAACACGTCGAGGCCGGCGCCGCCGAGCTCCCCAGCCTCCAGCAGGCGGGTGAGGGCGTTCTCGTCGATCACTTCGCCACGGGCAGTGTTCACCACATAGGCGTCGTTCTTCAAGAGCTTCAGGCGGCGGGCCGAAAGCAGGTGATAGGTGGCCGGGGTGTGCGGGCAGTTCACGGAGATGATGTCCATGCGCGCCAGCATCTGGTCCAGGCTGTCCCAATAGGTGGCGTCGAGCATTTCCTCGATGCCGGAAGGCAGCCGGTGGCGGTTGTGGTAGTGGATCTGCAGGCCGAAGGCCTTGGCGCGCCGCGCCACCGCCTGGCCGATGCGGCCCATGCCGATGATGCCAAGGCGCTTGCCCCAAATGCGCCGGCCGAGCATCCAGGTGGGCGACCAGCCCGGCCACTCGTCCTTCTCGGAGATCATGACCTGCGCGCCCTCGGCGAGGCGGCGCGGCACGGCGAGGATGAGCGCCATGGTCATGTCCGCCGTGTCCTCGGTGAGGACGCCGGGCGTGTTGGTGACGGTGATGCCGCGGTTGAGCGCGCTCGCCACGTCGATGTGGTCGACGCCGTTGGAGAACGAGGCAATGAGACGCAGGTTCTCCCCTGCCTGCGAGAGCAGGGCGGAATCGATACGGTCGGTCACCGTGGGGACCAACACGTCAGCGGTTTTCACCGCCTCGATGAGGGCGGCCTGATCCATGGGCGTGTCGTCCACGTTCAGGCGAGCATCGAAGAGCTCGCGCATGCGCGTCTCGACCGATTCGGGCAGCTTGCGCGTGACGACGACAAGCGGTTTGCGGCGCACGATGGGCACTTCCCATTCCCCATTTCTTAACTCTTCTCGTCCCGTCTATCAGACAGGCGGGGAAACACAAGGCGTCCGGCAGCCCATCCGCTTGACGATGTCCCGCCGGGGGCGCACTGCCTCTGCCCGAAAATCTTGAGTGCGAAAGGACCAGCCGATGCTGTCGATGGCGCGAGCTCTTCCCCCAAAAAGCCCCCTGCGGAACCTGACGGCCCTCGCTCTGGCCGCCGTGGTGACCCTGGCCGGGGCGGGAATGGCCGTCGCCGCCGAGGACGGAACCTCGGGCCTGCCGGTGCCGCGCTTCGTCTCGCTCAAGGCGGACAAGGTGAATGTGCGCAACGGGCCGAACAAGGACCAGGACGTGGCCTGGGTGTTCTCCCGCTCCGGCCTGCCGGTGGAGGTGACGGCTGAGTTCGAGACCTGGCGGCGCATCCGCGATGCCGATGGCGCGGAGGGGTGGGTCTATCACTCCATGCTCTCCCTGCGCCGCACCGCGTTGGTGGCACCCTGGCTGAAGAACGAGACCGTGGTTCTGCGCGCCGAGCCCAACGCGGACGCCCGGGTGGTGGCCCGCCTGGAGCCCGGCGTGCTGGGCAATGTGAAGAAATGCGATGGCAAGTTCTGCCGGCTGACGGGCGAGGGCTTCGACGGCTATGTGCAGCAGTCCCAGCTCTTCGGCGTCTATCCCGACGAAAAGATCGAGTGACCGCGCCACGGGTGATGGTTCGCGCGCGGCGGTGTCAGGTCGGGCGCCTGAGCGTTTTGCCCGCGTGAGGCGGTATCGTTCCGGCGGTAAAATGGCTTAGCTTTCTCCACAGGGGGAGGGCCGCCATGGGCGCCGCGCTGGATCGCATTTTCAGGCTCGGGGAAAACGGCACTTCCGTGCCTGTGGAGGTGGGGGCGGGGGTCACCACCTTCCTCACCATGAGCTACATCATCGTGGTGAACCCGCAGATTCTGGCCGCCGCGGGCATCGACCAGGGCGCGGCTTTCGTGGCCACGTGCCTTGCCGCGGCGCTCGGCAGCCTCGCCATGGGGCTGGTGGCCAACTACCCCATCGCTCTCGCGCCCGGCATGGGCATCAATGCCTATTTCGCCTTCACCGTGGTGGGGGCCATGGGCGTGCCCTGGCAGACGGCGCTCGGGGCGGTGTTCCTTTCCGGATGCCTGTTCCTGCTGGTGAGCGTGTTGCGCCTGCGCGAGTGGCTGGTGAATTCCATTCCGCTCTCTCTCAAGCTCGGCATTGGGGCCGGTATCGGCCTGTTCCTCGGCCTGCTGGGGCTGCACGGCATGGGGGTGGTGGTGGCGAAGCCAGCCACGCTTTTGGCGCTGGGGCCGCTTGGCACCGCGTCCACCCTGCTCGCCTGCGTCGGGTTCGTTCTGATGGCGGGTCTTGCGGCGCGGCGGGTGCCGGGGGCGATTCTGATCGCCATCGGGGCTGTGACCCTGGCGGGCGTTCCCCTGGGCCTGGTGACGTTCACGGGCGTAGTGGCGCCGCCGCCCTCGCTCCTGCCCACTTTGCTTCAGCTCGATGTGGCGGGCGCACTGAGTGTGGGCATCGCCTCGGTCGTGTTCGCCTTTTTCCTGGTGGACCTGCTGGACAACATGGGCACCCTCATCGCCACCCTGCATCGCGCCAGCCTGATGCGCGCCGACGGCACGGTGCCGCGCCTGCGCCAAGTGCTGCTGGCCGATTCTGGCGGAGCGCTGGTGAGCAGCCTGCTCGGTACGTCGCCGACCGTGTCCTACATTGAAAGCGCGTCCGGCATCGCCGCCGGCGGGCGAACGGGCCTCGCGGCCGTGGTGGTGGCGGGGCTGTTCCTGCTCTGCCTGCTGTTCTCGCCGCTGGCGCTGGCGGTGCCGGCCTTCGCCACCGCACCGGCGCTGCTCTATGTGGCGTGCTCCATGCTCGGCGCGGTTCGGGACATCCGGTGGGAGGATGCGACGGAGGCGCTGCCCGCGGCCGTAACCGCGCTGGGCATCGTCTTCACCTTCTCCATCGCCACCGGCATCGGGCTGGGCTTCATCACCTATGTGGGCGTGAAGGCCATCGCCGGTCGCTGGAGGGAGATTGGAGGCGCCGTGTGGCTCATCGCTGCTGCCGCCGCGTTGATGCTGGCAGTGGGGTGAAGCGGGGCCCGCGGACGTCAGGCCAGCTTCACCTCGGTGCTCTGGGTGCCGTTTTCGCCGTAGACGTTCTTCACTGCGGTTCCGCTGCCGTCGTGGCTCCAGCTCACCATCTTGGCTCCGTTGGGAACCCGCACATGGATTGAGAACTGGCCGAAGCTGAATGAGCCGTCGGGGTTGCGCGTGTAGATGGTGCCGGTCACCCCGCGCGAGCGCTTGATTTCCGCCAGCCCATCCTCAATCGCGCCCGGGCCGTTGGCCACCACGGCGTTGGCCTGGCTGATGGCGCTGATGGTCGAGGCGATCATCTGATTGAGATAGGTGACCATCCGATCGTCGGTCGCCGCGCCCAGGCTGGCCTGGAAGCCCTGGAGCTGCTGCTGCAGGGCTGGGAGCTTCTGCAGCGTCTGGTTGAAGGTGATGATCGCGTCGATCAGCATGTCCTCGCTGGCGATGGACAGCTTTTTCGAGCGCATGCTGGAGGCGGCCGTTGCGGTGCCGAGATCGGCGGCCGGCTTCGATTCGCCCACACCTTTGACGTCCGATTCGGTGTCGGTCGCATGGGTGCTGGAGATCCAGGCGTCGGTCGCGACGCTGGTTCCGCGGAGCCAGGCAGGGCTGGTCGCGGCGCCGATCTGGCCGGCCTGGCCCCCATCCGCTCCAGCGGTGGCGCCATTTACCGCCAAGCCCAGGTCCTGCGTCGCAGGGCGCGAGGACAAAAGATTCAGGGAGCTGTCAACAAGCGTCACCATGCGCCCCTCCTCGGAGGCGTGGAGCCCGCAAGGCTCATCATGTGCGCGCGGGCTCGGAAACCGGTGCCGACATCATGTCGACCGCATAGGAAGGCGGTGGGGATTCTGATGGCCTCACGTTACCACAGCTCCAGTCCGCTCCACAGCGTGAAAATTAGCCAGTTCCGCGCATTTTGCGGTGCCTGTGTGCGTGCGCGGTGAGGCGGGGAGCTCACGATAGGGTGTCCGGCGGGCCTTCCATCCGGCGGCGGCTTCGTGTAGATGACCCGCAACTGGCGTGCCCGGCCCTCCGGCTGCGGCGCGAAGATGATGGATTCCATGCAAACGGTTTTGATCGTCATTCACCTGTTGGTGGTGCTTGCGCTTATTGGCGTGGTGCTGATCCAGCGCTCCGAGGGGGGCGGGCTAGGCATTGGTGGCGGCGGTGGTGGCGGCGGTGGCTTCTTCACCGCCCGCGGCACCGCCAACATGCTGACCCGCGCGACCGCCATTCTGGCCGTGCTGTTCTTCATTACGTCGCTGGCGCTGACCATCGTGGCTGGCTGGGGGCGTTCTCCCGGCTCCATCCTGGTGCCGGCCGGCCAGAGCCAGGGCGCGCCCGCCGCGCCGCAGAGCGGTGGCGCGACGATCCTTGATCAGATTCGCCCGCAGGGTAGCGGTGCGCAGGAGGCTCCGGCCACGCCTGCCCCCACGGCTCCTTCGGGTCCGCAGGTTCCGCAGTCACAGTGAGTGTGTCGCCGCGATCATCTCGCGGCGCCGTTCCTTCTCCACGGGCGAGGCGAGGCCGGATGCGGCTTTGCCCTCGCCGAATCGCGTTTGCACGAGGTAAGGTCAAGGCCCATGGCGCGCTATATCTTCATCACCGGCGGCGTCGTGTCTTCCCTGGGCAAGGGCCTCGCCTCCGCCGCCCTGGGCGCGCTGCTTCAGGCGCGCGGCTACACGGTTCGTCTGCGCAAGCTCGACCCCTATCTCAACGTCGATCCGGGCACCATGAGCCCGTACCAGCACGGTGAGGTGTTCGTCACCGACGACGGCGCGGAGACGGATCTCGACCTTGGTCATTACGAGCGGTTCACCGGGCGCCCGGCCTGCAGGCAGGACAACATCACCACCGGCCGCATCTATCAGGACATCCTGACCAAGGAGCGCCGGGGCGACTATCTGGGCGCCACCATCCAGGTCATTCCCCACGTCACCAACGCCATCAAGGACTTCGTCCTGGAGGGCAACGAGGGGTTTGACTTCGTGCTGGTCGAGATCGGCGGCACGGTCGGCGACATCGAGGGCCTGCCCTTTTTCGAGGCCACCCGCCAGCTCAAGAACGAGCTGCCCCGCGGGCATGCCATCTTCATTCATCTCACGCTGCTGCCCTACATCCCGTCTGCCGGCGAGGTGAAGACCAAGCCCACGCAGCATTCGGTGAAGGAGCTGCGTTCCATCGGCATCCAGCCGGACATCCTGCTGTGCCGCACGGATCGCGAGATCCCGCGCGAGGAGCGCCGCAAGCTTTCGCTGTTCTGCAATGTGCGCGAGAGCGCGGTGATCGAGGCGCGCGACGCCGACAACATCTATGCGGTCCCGTCGGCCTATCACGCCGAGGGCCTCGACAAGGAAGTGCTCGCGGCCTTCAACATCGAGCCGGCGCCGGCGCCCAATCTCAAGCGCTGGACTGACATCGAGAAGCGCGTGCGCAACCCCGAGGGCGAAGTGACCATCGCCATCGTCGGCAAGTACACGGGGCTGAAGGACGCCTATAAGTCGCTGATCGAGGCGCTGGCCCATGGCGGCATCGCCCATCAGGTCAAGGTGAACCTGGACTGGATCGAGAGCGAGACCTTCGAGCGCGAGGATCCCACGCCCTTCCTGGAGCATGTGAACGGCATTCTCGTGCCCGGCGGCTTCGGCCAGCGCGGCGCTGAGGGCAAGATTCGCGCGGCTCAGTTCGCGCGCGAACGCCAGGTGCCCTATCTCGGCATCTGCTTCGGCATGCAGATGGCGGTGATCGAGGCTGCGCGCAATCTCGCGGGAATCGAGAAGGCCAATTCCACCGAATTCGGCCCGACGTCTGAACCGGTGGTGGGCCTGCTCACCGAGTGGCTGCAGGGCAATGAGCTGCAGCGCCGTAGCGCGGCCGGCGATCTGGGCGGCACCATGCGGCTTGGCGCCTATCCCGCCCATCTGGCGCCCGGCAGCAAGGCCGAGGCGATCTATGGCAAGAGCGACATCTTCGAGCGCCATCGCCATCGCTACGAGGTGAACACCGCGTATCGCGAGCGGCTCGAGCAGCACGGGCTCAAATTCTCCGGCATGTCTCCGGATGGGCTGCTGCCCGAGATTGTCGAGCATCAGAATCACCGGTGGTTTGTCGGCGTACAATTCCATCCGGAGTTGAAGTCCCGCCCGTTCGAACCGCACCCGTTGTTCGCGTCCTTCATTGGCGCGGCGATGGAGCAGAGCCGGCTTGTGTGATCGGCAGCTGCCTGAGACGCGTTCCAGAGCTTGGGTTTCGGGCGGCTGGCGCGTGCTTCGTGGGCCATTGATTGTGGCATCAGGGTGCCGTCATTGCGGCTGCGCGCCACATTTTCATTTCGCAAACATGGCATCCTGCGGCTAAGCTCGCCGCAGGAGCGGGGCGCTTTTGCGCCGCGGATCTACATTCTGCGTGATCCTTCCGTCTCCCGGCCGTGCCGGCAACGCATGCCAAGCGTGCGTGGGCGAATGACATTGGCGGCCGCCGAGGGCCTTGGCCCGACGCATTCAAACTTGCGTTCAAAGTCCGGTCTTCCGCTGCGCTTCGCCCCGGCCGGACACCCTTGAAACAAAGGAGATGCCATGCGACGCGGCCTCGATCACGTGGTTCACCTCGTCCGTGACCTCGACGCAGCAGGCGAAACCTACGACCTGCTGGGCTTCACGGTGGGGTCGCGCAATGCGCACCCGTGGGGCACCGAAAACCGCATCGTCCAGACCCCTGGATTTTTCATCGAGCTGTTGCAGATCACCGATGCCGCCAAGATTCCGGCGGCCGAGCCCGGTCACTTCTCGTTCGGCGCCTTCAATGCCAACTTCCTTTCCACCTGTGGCGAAGGCTTGTCCATGATGGTCCTGGAAGGCACTAATGCCGCCGCTGAGCAGGCCCTGTTCGATCAGGCTGGCTTCGGTGGCTTTGAGCCGGTGGAGTTCTCCCGGAAGGCGCGCCGGCCAGATGGGCAGGAGGTGGATGTCGGCTTCGCACTCGCATTCGCGCAGGAGCCCGCCTCTCCGGATTTCGCGGCTTTCACCTGCACCCAGACGCACCCGGAGAACTTCTGGTCGGTCGACCTGCAGCGCCATTCAAACATGGTGTCAGGGGTGAGCGGGGTGGTGCTGGTGGCCGACACGCCGGTGGAGCACCAAGCCTTCGTGAACACTCTGACCGATGTGCCCCTCCTGCGCGCGCGGGATGATTGGTACGTGGCGCAGACGCCGCGCGGGCAGATCGACGTGATGAGCCGGCCGCTGTTCACCGAGCGCTATGGCGTGCCCGCGCCGAAGGGGCCGGGCCTGCGCGTGGCTGCGGTTCGATTCGCGACGACCGGCGCGGAAGAGCTGCGGCGCTCGCTCGCGGCGCGGCGCATGGTGGAGGAATCCATTGCCGGTGTGGTGGTGGTGCCGCCACGGTCCGCCGCGGGTGCTACGCTGGTGTTCGAGGTCACCGACGACAAAAGCGCATAGTGCGGCATTTTTTTCAGCTGGGCCTCTGGTCGTGAAGGCGCGATCGGGTAAAGGAGAAGGGCGGGGACAGGCGGTCCCCGCCGAGCGCGGACGGCCGCGCTGTTCTCCCTCGTGCGGCGGGGACGACCCCGCTTCCCTGGTGTTCCCCAATGGCATGGGTGTATCTGCTCGCGGCCGGTTTCACTGAAATCGCCTGGGCCGTCGGCATCAAATATTCTGAAGGCTTCACGCGGTTTTGGCCGAGTGTTCTCACCATCGGCGCGATCGCACTGAGCCTGCTTCTGCTGTCTCTGGCACTGCGGGGCATCCCCCTGGGCACCGCATACGCCGTGTGGGCCGGCATCGGAACGGTCGGCACGGCCCTTGTGGGCATTATGTTCTACGCGGAATCGGCCGACATCCTACGGCTGGTCTCGATCGGCCTCGTGGCGCTGGGGATCGTGGGGCTGAAGCTGGTCACGCACTGAGCGTCCCGGCGCCTTGGCCTGTCACTGCGGTCACCCCGGAGCGTTTCCCGGGTGAAGTGGAAACCCGTTCGCGTGACGGACGCGCGCAGAAGCGCGAGGTCGCGTGCCTCCGCGCGTCCATGAGGAACTGAAGCGGTCTGGTTGGGGGCCAGCTAGTTGGGGGCCAGGAGCTCGCCGCGCGCGCGGTCATAGCGCCACATGGCGCCGGGCATCACCTGGAAGCCGCCCATAGCCCGCTCGACCGTGTTTTCGCACGCATGGTCGAAGCGGCCCTTCAGGGCGGCCACGCCCGCCTTGGTCAAGCTGATCTCGGCGGAGGCATAGGCGCGGTAGCTGCGCTCCGCCGGGCTGCCGTCTCCCGGCGCAAAGGCGAGGGCGCCGCACTCGCTGGTCTGGAACGGAAGGCCGGAGATCAGCGGCTCGTGGGCGAAGGCCAGCCCATCAAGGCGCAGGAAGAAGGGCAGGTCCGCCAGAAACTGGGCCTCATCCATGGAATGAACGGCGGCGAACAGGTGCGCGACCTTGCGCGGTCCGTCGGCCAATTCTTCCAGAATCCGCTGCTCGGTGAGGGACAGGCCAGAGCGCGGTGCCGGCAGCTCGGCCAGCAGCCGCCGCAAGGCGGACACCAGATAGGGCAACGCCTCATGGGGCTTCGCCGCGAAGGTGGCGAGCGCGGTCGGGGTTGGGGCGGTGAAGGCGTCCCAGGCCTCGCGCGCGGTTTCGATCTGAAGGGCGGTGACCGGCATTCGGCGATGCTGCATCGCCTGCAGCTCGGCCGGCTCCATCACCCCGATGTAGTGATTCGCCTGCACCAGAAAGAGGCCCATGCGCTCCGGCTCATGGGAGAAATAATGCAGCAGCTGGATGAGCTGGAGCTGGTCATAGAGGTCGTGCTCGAACCACAGCTCCACCTCGGTGTAGGCGGAATGCACATCGAGCTGTGCATCACGGTGGGCGAAGTCGGCGCGCACGCTGTCCAAAGGCAGGCCGAGGGCGGCTGACAGGAAGTCCGCGCGGGTGTCGGAAACCTCGTCCAGCAGGGCGCTGCCGGGCACCGGGCCATCATGCAGCATGTCCTGCCACGGCAGGAGATGACCGGCGATATGCGCCGCCTGGAGCCGCTCTACAGCCGCGTCGCCATTGGTGACGATGAGCTTCGGCATGCACAATTCCTCCTGTGGCAGCGTGTCCTGGCAGCGTCCTTGGAGCGGAGGGCGAGAGGCCTGTGCGTGAGACAGGCTGCTCGCCTGCGCCGCACTCAGCCGCGTCCGCGATAGGATGCCACCCCCGTGTCGGGTAACCACGCTCCGGCGGGAAGGGTTCCCGTCTGCCAGAAAACATCGATCGGAATACCGCCGCGGGGGTACCAATAGCCGGCAATACGCAGGAAGCGCGGCGAGAGAAGGTTCGCCACGCGCTTGCCGATGGCCACCGTGCAGTCCTCGTGGAACGCGCCGTGATTGCGGAAGCTGGCGAGGTACAGCTTCAGCGACTTGGATTCGAGCAGAAACTGGTCCGGCACATAGTCGATGACCAGGTGGGCGAAGTCCGGCTGCCCCGTTACCGGACACAGGGATGTGAACTCCGGGCAGGTGAAGCGGGCCACGTAGTCGGTATCCGCATGGGGGTTCGGCACCCGGTCGAGCACCGCCGCCTCTGGCGAGGGGGGCAGGTCCGTATGTGCGCCGAGCTGTAGCGGTCGGTCGGTCATGGGTCGTGGGTCCTTGTCCTGGCACGCGGCGCCGGCCGTGGCTCAGGGCGAATTGGGCCGGTGCGGGCCGCAGTTTGCGCGGGCGGCCTCCAAGGTCAACCGCATCGGGCGGCCGCCTCAGCGGAAAAGGAAATAGCCGATGGCGCCGGAGGCGGCGATGAGGGGAATGGGGTTCATCCGCGTCGCCAGCAGGATGCCGAACACGCCCAGCGCAATCATGGCCCCTTCCCACCCGGTCACGGTGCTGCGGGCGATACTGATGGAGCCGGCCAGGAGCAGGCCGATGGAAACCGGCGCAAGGCCCCGCTGAATGGAGGCGCGCCAGGGCCAATGGTCCAGCCGGTTCCACAACCGACCAACCCACAGGGTGAACAGGCCGGTGGGAAGGAAGAAGGCCGCGACCACGGCAACCGCGCCCACCGGGCCCGCGACCCATTGGCCGACGCCCGCGATCATCATCATGTTCGGGCCGGGCGATACCTGGCCCACGCTGTAGATGTGGACGAGCTGCGGCACCGTCATCCAGTGGAAGGTGTCCACCACCAGGGTCTTCATTTCCGGGAACGCGGCCATGCCGCCGCCCACCGTGAGCAGTGAGAGGTAGGCGAAGACGCCGATCAGGGCTGGAAGCTGGCTCATGACCCTGTCTGCTCCTGCGTCTTCTCGCTTTGCATCTTTTCCGCCGCCAGCTGGCTGGGGCGGTACCAGTAGATGGCGACCGCGCCGGCCAGCACCAGCACCAGCAGGACCGAGAGGTGCAGCACGTTCACGCCGATGACGGTCAGCGCCACCAGGATGAAGTCCGCCCAGCGCGCCAGCGTCTTGCGGCCGAGCTGGACGGTGACGGAGAAGACGAGGCCCACCGCCGCCGCCGAAACCCCGTGCAGCACGGCCTGCATGCCCACCTCGGAGTGCTGCGAGGCCGCATAGGCGCCGGCCGCGACCGACATCAGCAGGCCGCCCGGCAGGCAGATGCCGACCAGCGCCGCCGCCGCGCCGGCAGTGCCGCGCAGGCGATCTCCCACCAGGATCGCCATGTTGGAGGCGTTGAGCCCCGGCAGGGTCTGGCAGATGGACAGGAGCTCGACGAAGGTTTCGTCGGCGATCCATTTGCGGCGCCCCACCAGGCCGGTGCGCAGATAGGCCACGACGCCGCCGCCGAAGCTGGTGGCGCCGATGATGAGGAAGCCCACGAAAATCTCGCGCAGGCTCACCTGCAGCGTTTCGGGCCGCGGCGCAGGCTGCTCACTCATGGTTTTGCGGGGGATTGCCCTGAAGGCGGTAGACCGCGGCGGTCTTGGTGGTGCCGAGCAGCACCCAGTCCCGCGCCTCATCCTGCAGGGCGCGGAAGAAGGCATCGCTGCGCTGAAGTGCCTTCGGGCTCATGTCGCTCTGATGGGCGTAATGGACCTGATAGGCGAACTCGCCGACCAGCTGCCGCTGCTCACCGCGTGTGCGCCACACCGAGACATTGCAGGGGGCGATCATGCCTCGTCCGAAATCCAGCGTGCCGAGCTGTTGCAGCACTTCTTCCACTGCGGTGTGGTTCACCAGCTGCACATGCTCGCCGCAGTCTTCCAGTACCGGCAGCAAGGCGGGAAAGACCCGCGCCAGCGTGTCCGGACTCAGCGGATCGCCGATCCCCCGAGGATGAAAGGGAAACTCGACATTGTGCGAGAACAGGGAGCGCACGCCACCCAGCCGATTGCGGAGCGGCAGCGTCTCTTCCTTGAACTTGATGCGGTAACTGCCCTGGATCTGCGGCCGCACATCCAGCGCGGCTGCCTTGTCGCGGTCTGGATGGCGGTATTTGAAGACGATTTCCGGGTCGCCCACGGGAAAGCCATCCTCGTAGGTGACGCGTCGGCGCAGGATGAAGGAGTTATTGTAGAGACGGAAATCGTGGGTATCGAGGAACAGCACCTCGCGAATTTGCGGGCGAAGTCCCCGGGCAGGGCGCGGATCGAAGTCTATACCCTGGTGCTTGGCAACCTTTGCCACGATCTTGGCGAAGTCGAAGAAACTTTGGACAGATGTGAAGCGCAGCCCCTGAAGGATGATTTTTGCTTCAAGATAGCGCACCTCGTCATAAGGGTGCCCGTCTGCATAAAGTTGAGATGTGTCATCCACACCACTCACGGTGTCTTCGGTCTGGTCCTGCGTCACCGGTCCGTCCCCCGCAGAGCGCCGCGCCGGCGCGAAAACCGCATCTGTAGCCAGCACTTATCCATCGCCTCGAAGAATGCGCAAGCGCCTTGGCGGGCGCCGCGCCGGGCCGGCGCGCATTTCTTTTGCGCGCTCCGCAGGGGGAAGCGCGGCAGCGGTGCGTTTTCGCGATTCAAAGAGCATGAAAAATGCTCTAGAAGCGGCCCGCCCGGGGGCGCGTGATCCGCACCCAGCGGAAGATGCCACGGGCGAGGGATCAGCGACGGATCGGACACGTGGACGCTCACGTGGGGGTGGCAGGGCCGCCTTCCGGCATCCGGCGCACGCACGAGATGAGGGAAGGACCGTTCATGACCGCCATCGTCGACATCATCGGCCGCGAAATTCTGGACAGCCGAGGCAATCCGACGGTCGAAGTGGATGTGGTGCTGGAAGACGGCTCCATCGGCCGCGCCGCGGTGCCGTCGGGTGCCTCCACCGGCGCCCACGAGGCCGTGGAGCTGCGCGACGGCGACAAGGAGCGCTACCTGGGCAAGGGCGTGCTGCGCGCCGTAGATGCGGTCAATGGCGAGATCTATGACGCCATCGGCGGCTTCGAGGTGGAGGATCAGGCGCACATCGACGCCACCCTCATCGCCCTGGACGGCACCCCCAACAAGGCCCGCCTGGGCGCCAACGCCATTCTGGGCGTGTCGCTGGCGGTGGCCAAGGCCGGCGCGCTGGCCAACAACCTGCCGCTCTACCGCTATGTGGGCGGCGTGAATGCCCGCACCCTGCCGGTGCCCATGATGAACATCGTCAATGGCGGCGCCCATGCGGACAATCCCATCGACTTCCAGGAGTTTATGATCCTGCCGGCCGGCGCCGAATCCTTCTCCGAAGGCCTGCGCTGGGGCTCGGAGATCTTCCACACCCTGAAGAAGGGCCTGAAGGACGCCGGCCACAACACCAATGTGGGCGACGAGGGCGGCTTCGCCCCCAACCTGGCTTCCGCCGAGGCGGCTTTGGATTTCGTGCTCAAGGCCATTGAGACTGCTGGTTTCAAGCCGGGTGAGGACGTCTATCTCGGCCTCGACTGCGCCTCGACGGAGTTTTTCAAGGACGGCGCCTACAATTATACGGGCGAGGGCAAGGTGCGCGATGTGGAAGCCCAGGTGAAGTACCTGGCGGAGCTCGTCGGCAACTATCCCATCGTCACCATCGAGGACGGCATGGCCGAGGATGACTGGGCCGGCTGGAAGCTGCTCACCGACGCCATCGGCTCCAAGTGCCAGCTGGTGGGCGATGACCTGTTCGTCACCAACGTGGAGCGCTTGTCGCGCGGCATCAAGCAGGGCGTGGGCAATGCCATCCTGGTGAAGGTGAACCAGATCGGTTCGCTGACCGAGACGCTGGACACCGTGGAGCTGGCGCACACCAATGCCTATCGCGCCGTGATGTCCCACCGCTCCGGCGAGACCGAGGATTCCACCATCGCGGATCTGGCCGTCGCCACCAATTGCGGGCAGATCAAGACCGGCTCGCTGGCCCGCGCGGACCGTACCGCCAAGTACAACCAGCTGCTGCGCATCGAGCAGGAGCTGGGCGACACCGCGCGCTATGCCGGCAAGGCCGCGCTGAAGGCCCTGGCCTGAGACCCGTCCCGCGCCCGTCCTCCGGGAGGGGCGCGCCGGTGGGTGGCGCTGGAAGAATGAGGGGGCCTCGTGGCCCCCTTTTTCATGTCCGCTGAATGGCCGCGACTCAGGCCGGCATGGCGCGCATGTCATTGATGAGCTCGTGCAGGCCGAGCCAGACGATCTGCAGGCCGATGGCAAGCAGGATGAATGCGAACAGGCGAATCAGCACGCTGGTTCCCGTGTGCCCCAGAACCCGCTCGATAGTGGGCGCCTCGCGGAAGCAGAAATAGACCGTGAGGGAGATAGCGAAGAGCCCGGCCAGGGCGCCGAGGATCTCGCTCATGATGTCCGTAAGGTCGTTGGCCGCGATGGCGGCGGGACCAGCGGAAAGGGCGATGGTGGTGGCGATGGCGCCCGGCCCGACGGTCAATGGCAGGGTAAGGGGGTAGAAGGCCTGGTCCAGCGCCTCGCTGTCGTCGAGGGTGTTACCATCGGTCTTGTTGGCGGGCTTGTCGTCCGAGTGCAGCATCTGCCAGCCCACGGATGCCACCACCAGGCCGCCGGCCACCCGCAGCACCGGCAGCGTCACGCCGAAGAAGAGCAGAACCTTTGCTCCCACGACCATGGTGGCCACGAGCAGCAGGAAGCCGAACAGGGCGACCTTGCGGGCCACCAGCTCCCGCGTGCCGGGGGAACAGCGCTGAACCAGGGTGAGGAAGATGGGCGCGCTGCCGAGGGGATTGACGATGGGAAAGAGCGCGGCATAGACCGCGACGAATACGTTGAAGAAGGAACTCATCCGGGTCCTCTTCCGCTCCTATTTGTCCACCCGCTCCCAGCCGTGGGGCGAAAGGCGCTCCTGGGGCAGGAACCGGCGCTTGTAGTCCATCTTGTGCGACCCCTGCACCCAATAGCCCAGATAAACGTAAGGCAGGCCCATGTCCCGGGCGCGCGCGACATGGTCGAGGATGAGGAAGGTGCCGAGAGAGCGGTGCGGCACCTGCGGGTTGTAGAAGGAATAGACCATGGACAGCCCGTCGGAGAGGATGTCCGTCAGTGCCACCGCGATCAGGTCTCCGGTGCCGCGCCCCAGGAACCGCGAATCCACATTGCGGTTGCGATACTCGATGAGACGTGTGTCGACGTGGGTATCCTCCACCATCATGGCGTAGTCGAGCACGCTCATGTCCGCCATGCCGCCATCGCCGTGGCGGGTGGTCACATAAGCGCGGAACAGGCTGTATTGCTCGGATGTGGGAGAGGGTGACCGCACCGCCCCGATAAGGTCCGCATTGGCGGCGCGGACCCGGCGCAGGCTCTTGGTTTCAACGAAATCGTCGACGCAGATGCGGACGGAGACGCAGGCCCGGCACCCCTCGCAGGCGGGCCGGTAGGCGATGGATTGGCTGCGGCGGAAGCCGCCCTGGGTGAGCACGTCGTTGAGCGTGGCCGCCCGCTCGCCCACAAGGTGCGTGAATACCTTCCGCTCTTCCCGGTCGGGCAGATAGGGGCAGGGGGCGGGCGCCGTCAGATAGAATTGCGGCGTATCACGGGGGTGCTCGCTCACGGTCCTTGATCCTCAGGAGACTACAGGATCGCTGGAGCGGGACAGCACGTCAAAGGCGAAATGGTCCGCAACGGGATTTTCATTGGGAGCGCCGCAACATGCTGGCGCGGGCGGCCGAGTTCACCACCACCGTTCCCGCCGCGAAATCGTGCAGCAGGCGGCGCCGGTCGTTGAACAGGGCGACCACCAGGATCAGCGGCGTGAGCGCGCTTAGCGACACCCAGAACAGCACCGCGTGCACCGCGCCCAGCAGCGAGTAGCAGGGCGCGCCGTACCAAGTCCGCATTTCGATATCCATCAGCCGCATGCCCAGGGTTGCCGAGGCCGGCGAGCCCAGGGTGATCGCGTTGTAGGCGATGGCCCAGATGATGAATGCCGGGCCGAGCAGGGGAAACAGCATCCACCCCAGGCTCAGCGTCACAATGCCGAACACGAAGATGAAGATGGCGAGCCCGACGATGGGGCCGAGAATCATCACCACATCCACGCAGAAAGCGATGAGCCGGCGGGAGAGCACGCCCTCGAAATATTCCGGCTGGGTCACCGGGTCGAAGGCATGGGGCTTCACCCCGTCGGCCGTGCCTTGGTACGGATCGCGGTAGGCATCGCCGGTATTGGTCATCTGGTGTCCCTCATGGGGCGGAGCTTGCTTGGGGCGGAGCGTCATGACCCTTGAACGTGGGGGGCATCGCCCCCCGGCGCAAGGGAAGGCGGCTTCACCACTCGGCGCCGCCGGCCCCCAGGCGCTGCACGGGCAGACCCTCCGCCTCCAGCGCCTTCTGGATCAGCTCGGCATGGGCCTGGTCGCGGGTCTCCACGGTCAAGTCGAGCCGGGTGCCCTTGGCCGGCACGTCCAGGAAGGTGCGCCGGTGGTGCACCTCGAGGATATTGGCCCCGAGCTTGCCGAGCAGCGTGGAGATGATGCCGAGCATGCCCGGCCGATCCAGAATGGTGAGGCGGAAGGAGACGATGCGGCTTTCACGCTCCAGTTCGCGCATCAGGATGCCGGCGATCATGCGCGGGTCGATATTGCCGCCGCACAGCACCAGCCCCACGGTCTTGCCCCGGAAGCGCTCCGGCTCGGTGAGAAGGGCGGCCAGCCCGGCGGCGCCGGCGCCTTCCGCCAGGGTCTTCTGGTGCATCAGGAAGGCATTCACCGCCCGTTCCAGCGCGGTTTCATCCACCAATACGATATTGGGCACCAGCCGGCGGATGATCTGCGAGGTGAGGGCTCCCACATTGCGCACGGCGATGCCCTCGGCCAGGGTGGGCCCGCCGCAGGGCCGCGCCACGCCCGTCAGGGCGCTCCACATGGCGGGGTAAAGGGCCGCCTCGACGCCCACGATCTCGGTTTGCGGCGCGCGGCCGGCGAATGCCAGCGCCATGCCGGCCATCATGCCGCCGCCGCCGATGGGAACCACCACCGCGTCGAAGGCGGGCCCGTCCTCCATCATCTCCAGGGCGATGGAGCCCTGGCCGGCGATCACGTCGCGGTCGTCATAGGGGTGGACGAAGACGCGCCCTTCCATCTGGGCAATGCGCTCGGCCTCCGCCTGGGCATCGGCGACGGTGTCCCCGAACAGCACCACGTGCGCTCCGAAGGCCTCGGTGGCGCTCACCTTCACCTGGGGGGTGGTTTCGGGCATCACGATGGTGGTGGCGATGCCGAGGCGCGCCCCGTGATAGGCCACCGCCTGGGCGTGATTGCCCGCCGACATGGCGATGACGCCCCGCGCCGCCTCCTCCGCCGACAGGCGGGAGAGCTTCACCAGCGCGCCGCGCTCCTTGAAGGAGGCGGTGACCTGAAAGTTCTCGTATTTCACCCACACATCGGCGCCGGTGAGGGCGGAGAGCCGGGGGGCGCGCAGGGTCGGCGTGTGCAGAATGGCACCGGCGAGCAGCGGGCGGGCGGCTTCCACGTCGGCAAGGGTCACGGGCAGATCGGCCATGACGGGCTGAGAGGCCGGCTGCGCGAGGGACGGGGACGTAGACTGGGGCATGAGCGTTCCTTCCCGCCACTTGGGGCGTCAGATTATGGGAGTTGCCGCGATCTGGCCACTTCAGCCGGTGAGGGCCCGCTCCAGCTCGCGGTAGAAAATGTCGCGCGCCTCCTGCTCCACCCACGGCCGGTGGCCGCACCGTGGCAGCGGCACGAACCGGAAGTCCCGCGCGACGGCGCGCAGCGGCTCCTCTACACCCGCCGCCGGATGCGGATCGTAATCGCCGTGGATCGCGACGATAGGGCAGCGGATGGTGCCGGTGAGCCGCAGCAATTCGCCTGATCGGCGAAGCTCGGCAGCCTGCGGCCACACGCTTTCATAGATGGCCGGGTCGAAGTCCGCTTCGGCCTCGGCCTGCGGGATCGCCCGCCAGGTATCACAGGCGGCGAGAAGCGCCATGATGCGGGCCTGGCTGGCAGGGCCGCCCATGTCGTTGTTCTCAAGGCAGGTCTTCAGGAACCGGGCATCCGCCGCGGTGAGGCGGGACAAGCGTGTGGGGAGAATGGTGGCGGCGTATTCGGGCGTGAACGGGCCGCTTCCCACCAGGATCACACGGGACACCAGGGTGGGTGAATCGGCGGCCAGCAGGCAGGCGAGCCATGCCCCCCAGGACCAGCCGATGACGGCAAGAGGAGGGCTGCCGTGCCGCTCCAGGACCTCCTTCAGTTCGCGGACCTGGCCCGAGACCGACCGCGCGCTCTGAGCCGGCTCGAGCACGCCATAGCCCCGCGCCGCCAGCGCGTGCGCCACAGGAGCGACCTCACCGGCGGCGCCGGGCCCACCATGGAGCACGGCGACGCGGTAAGGGGGCTCGCCATGGCGCCTCAGCCCATCGCGAAAGGGCGCGGCCACCGGTGTCTTCAGCCGGCGGCGAGGCGTTCGGCCACGCGCGGGGCGAAATAGGTGAGGATGCCGTCCGCGCCGGCGCGCTTGAAGGCCATGAGCGCTTCCAGCACGATGCGGTCGCCATCCACCCAGCCGTTGCGGATGGCGCCTTCGATCATCGCGTATTCGCCGGACACCTGATAGGCGAAGGTGGGCAGGCCGAAGGCCTCCTTCAGCCGCCACACGATGTCGAGATAGGGCAGGCCGGGCTTCACCATCAGCATGTCGGCGCCCTCCTCCACGTCCAGCGCCGCCTCGCGCAGGGCCTCCAGGCCATTGCCGGGGTCCATCTGGTAGGTGCGCTTGTCGCCGGAAAGGGTCTTGGCGGTGCCGATGGCGTCGCGGAACGGACCGTAGAAGGCCGAGGCATACTTCGCCGCATAGGACATGATCTGCACATCGGTGAAGCCGGCCTCGTCGAGCCCGGCGCGGATGGCGCCCACGCGGCCGTCCATCATGTCGGAGGGGGCGATCACGTCGGCGCCCGCTTCCGCCTGCACCAGCGCCTGGCGCACCAGGATGTCCACCGTTTCGTCATTGAGGATGCGCCCGTCATCCAGAAGGCCATCATGGCCATGGCTGGTGAAGGGGTCGAGGGCCACATCCGTGATGAGGCCGATCTCGGGAACCTCCGCCTTGATGGCGCGCAGGGTCTGGCACACGAGATTGTTCTCGTTCAGCGCCTCGCTGCCCTCGGGATCCCGCAGGGTGGGATCAATGTAGGGAAACAGCGCCAGGGCGGGGATCTTCAGCTTCGCCGCGCGCTCGGCGGCGCGCACCGCCTCGTCCACCGTCAGCCGCTCCACACCGGGCATGGAGGCGATGGGCGCGCGGGTGGCTTTGCCCTCCATCACGAAGATCGGCCAGATCAGGTCGTCGACGGAGAGGGCCGACTCACGCACCAGCCGACGGGCCCAATCGCTCTTGCGGTTGCGGCGGGGGCGCTGGACCAGATCGAGCCGCGACGTGCGGGCGGGTTCCGAAACCGGATGGATGCGGGACGAAGTGGGGGCCATGGATCAACTCTTGTCTGGCTGCGGCGCGGGGAGCGCCTCGGCGGTCGGTGCCTGCGGAACGGCGGCGATCCCATCCACCGCCGGTCTTCGACCGGTGCCGGGTGGGTTCGCGCAAGCCGCGCAGGCCGGACCAGAGGCCCATGAGTGAAGTTCATGAGCCCTTCGTATTATAGCGGCCGGTCCGGCGGACGGCGAGACGCGGGGCGCGGCCCGATGTCTCACGAGCGCGGGGCAGCCTTCCGCGCGCCGTTGACGCTGGCCGCCGCCGCGTCTAACCCTCCCCAACCCCTATAACGCTGCCCGATCCAAACGGGCGGCTGCTCAGAGAGGCGCGCATGGAGATCCGGCCGGAACCCGAAGTCATCCTGGAGCGGAAGGGAGAGGCCGGGGTCATCACGCTCAATCGGCCAAAGGCGCTCAACGCCCTCAACCTCGCGATGGTGCGCGAGATTCTGCCGCGGCTGCGCGAATGGGCGAACGATCCGGCCGTGACCCGCGTCATCATCAAGGCCACCGGCGAGAAGGCATTTTGCGCGGGCGGCGACGTGCGCACGCTCTATGATCTCGGCCGGGCGGGCCACACCGCCGAGGCGCTGGATTTCTGGCGCGAGGAATATGTGCTGAACCACTATATCGGCACTTTTCCAAAGCCTTACGTGTCGCTCATCGACGGCATCTGCATGGGCGGCGGCTTCGGCCTCTCGGCCCACGGCCCGCACCGGGTGGCGGGCGAGCGGTATCTGTTCGCCATGCCGGAGGTGAATATCGGCCTGTTTCCGGATGTGGGCGGCACCCACGTTCTGCCACGCCTGCCCGGCGCGTTCGGTGTGTTCCTGGCGCTGACGGGCACGCGACTCCGCGCGCCCGAGGCCTGCGCCTGCGGCCTGGCCACCGCATTCGCCCCCTCCGCCGCCTTCCCGGCGCTGGAGGAGGCCCTGTGCGCCGGCGGCGATGTAGACGCCGCCATTGCCGCCCATACGACGGCGCCCGCCCCCAGCGCCTTCGCCGACCGGGCCGAGATCATCGCCGACCTGTTCTCCCGCGGCAGTCTCGAGGCGATCCTCGCCGCGCTGGAGGCCGCGGGCGCGGCCGGCGGGCCGTTCGCGGATTTCGCGGCGGCCACCGCCAAGGACATGCGCACGAAGTCGCCCACCAGCCTGTCCATCGCCATGGAGCAGATGCGGCGCGGTCCCGCGCTGGATCTCGGCGAATGTCTCCAGGCGGAGTTCCGGGTCGTGACGCGGGTGGCCGCGGGCCACGATTTCTATGAAGGCGTGCGCGCCGTGCTGGTGGACCGGGACAATGCCCCGCGCTGGAAGCCGGAAACCCTCGCGCAGGTCGACCCGGCCGCCATCGCCGCCCATTTCGACCCGATTCCCGACGAACTCGAGCTGCTGGCACCCGGCGCATGAGCCATTACGATCCCATCGACGCCAGCGCCCGCGCGCATCTGGAGAGCCTTTCGCCCTGGCGGCGGCGGCTGTTCCTCTTCCTGCGCGCGGTGGCCGTGTTCCTGCTGGTCGAGGGCGTCATTCACTGGGTGGTCATCGTCGGTGTCGGCGAGGGCACGCCCTCCTGGTTCGAGCAGCTACCCATGGCGGCGCAGGGGGCCGTGATCTGGGCGGCCATCGTGGATCCCATCGCCGGAGTGGGGCTGTGGCTGCGCGCCGGCTGGGCCATCGTGCTGTGGCTGATCGCCACCCTGACGCAGGCGGTGCTCGCCGCCTGGGCCCCCTCGGGCATGACGCCGCTGCTGCTGTTCACCCTGGTGGAGCTGGGGCTGGTGCTGGTCTATGCGGTGCTTTCCATCCGCGCTGCGCGTGAGAGCGACGAAAACTGAAGCCGGGAGACGGGCCATGAGCGGGCAGGATGCAGCCGTGTGGAGCGCAGTGGACGACTATTTCGCGGATCGCCTGCTGCCCCATGATCTGGTGCTGCGGCAGGCCCTGGAGGCGAGTGAGGCCGCAGGCCTGCCGGCCATCGCGGTGTCCGCCACCCAGGGCCAGATGCTGCACCTGTTCGCGCAGATGGTGGGGGCGCGGCGCATTCTCGAAATCGGGACCCTCGGCGGCTACAGCAGCATCTTCCTCGCCCGCGCCCTACCGGCCTACGGACAGCTGGTGACGCTGGAGGCCATGCCCCACCACGCGGAGGTGGCCGCTGCCAATTTCAGGCGCGCGGGGCTTGCGGACAAGATCGACCTGCGCGTCGCCCCCGCCTTGGAAACCCTGCCGAAGCTGGAGGCTGAAGGGGCGGGGCCTTTCGATCTCGTCTTCATCGACGCCGACAAGCCCAGTAATGCGGACTATCTGCGCTGGTCCCTGCGCCTGACGCGGCCGGGCAGCATCATCATCTGCGACAATGTGGTGCGCAACGGCGCCGTCGTTCAGGAGGGTAGCGCGGACGCCGCGGTCCAGGGCGTGCGCCGCCTGCTGGATGACGTGGCGGCGGACGGAAGGCTGACCGCCACCGCCATTCAGACGGTGGGGGCCAAGGGCTATGACGGCTTCGCCTTGATCCGCGTGGGCGAGGCCTGAAGGCTCAGGACCAGCTGCCCAGATAGGCCAGCACCGCCACGATGAGGATGATGGCGACCACGATGTAGTGCCGCGCCGCGATTTTGTGGAGAATCATGGGTCCGTCCGATGTGATGGAGCCGCAGCAAAGCACAGGCGTGACTGAAGGGCACCCGCTTTTGGCGGCGTTTATACCGTCGCTGGGCCTCGCGCGGTCAGTCGTCGTTGGAGGCGTTGAGGTCCTCGGCCCGCAGGCCCTCTTCGGCCGGAATGAGCTGAACGCCCGGCGCGCTGCCCAGCAGGAATCTGATACCCGCAGCCTCCAGCACCTTCACGAGCCGCGCGCGGGTGGGGGCGAGGGCGGGCAGGGCGTCCTCGTCGGTTTCCACGACTTTTACGGTGGCCGGGCTCATGCCGGCGCGGGAGGCCAGATCCTGGCGCCGCCAGCCGAGAATGGCGCGCGCGGCCTTGATTTGCCGTGCGGAAACGGTGTCGTTCATCTGGCGCCTCCCTCAGGTTTCCCATTCCTATCGCACGGCGGGCCGCGGGCGTCGACATGTCGTCAACCATTGCGCGAGGCGCGGGGTGGTACAGCGCGACTGCCATCTTTATGCAACAGGCCGTGTCTAGTATTGTGCGGTGCAGTATTCTCCGGCGGCCCCGGCTGGAGAACGGCCGAACCGGAACACGCCGCCCATGCGGCGGGGAGGACCGCTTGAACGCTCAGCTTTCAGCCTCGAAGTTCACGAACCCGTTCTTCGCCAAGGTGACGGACGGGAACGCCTGGACCGCGCGCCAGCGCGCGCTGGCCATGACCGCCCAGCTCTCCGAGCTCTCCACCATGAGCCAGCTCACCTCGAAGGCTGCCGGCCGGCACTTCATGAACATCTCGGCCACCCATGGCGAGCGCCTGCGGGAGACCTTCAACGAGCTCACCGCTCTGGTGGGCACCGTGACCAGCACGGGCCGTTCGCTCTCCGATCGGGTGAAGGAAGCGCAGGCCTACGCCATCGACCGTACCCAGCGCATGGTCCTCACCATGGACACGCTGCGCCAGCGTGGTGACAATTTCTTTGAGCACGAAGCCGCCGGCTGCCCGCCGGTGCTCATCTACGACTATGAAGTGGCCATGGATGGTCGCACCCTGCCGCGGCCGTGCAACTATGCGCTGCTGAAGATCACGCCGCCCGCCGGGGTCGAGGTTTATCCCTGGAAGCGCCCCTACGTGATCATCGATCCGCGCGCGGGACACGGCGCCGGCATCGGCGGCTTCAAGTCCGACAGCCAGGTGGGCGTGGCGCTGAAGGGCGGCCATCCAGTCTACTTCGTCAGCTTCAGCCGCAATCCCGAACCTGGCCAGACGCTGGCCGATGTTTCGCGCGCCGAAGCCACTTTCGTGCGCTATGTGCAGGAGCAGCACCCGGACGCGCCGAAGCCGGTGGTGATCGGCAACTGCCAGGGCGGCTGGGCCACCCTCATCCTCGGTGCCGCCAATCCGGACATTACCGGCCCGCTGGTCCTGAACGGGGCCCCCGTCGAGACCTGGTCCGGCGACGTGGGCGCCAACCCCATGCGCTACAATGCCGGCCTGCTGGGCGGGCAGATCCAGCCCATGTTCTGGTCCGATTATGGCGACGGCGTCTTCGACGGCGCGTGGCTGGTTCTGAACTTCGAGATGCTGAACCCCAGCCGGACCTGGTTCCGCAAATATTACGACCTGTTCGAGAAGGTGGACACCGAGCGCGGGCGCTTCCTGGAATTCGAACGCTGGTGGAGCGGCTTCTTCCTGCTCAACGAGCCCGAAATCAGCTGGATCGTGCGCCAGCTCTTCGTGGGCAACAAGCTGGCCCGCAACGAGGCGCGCCTCGAGCACGGCCGCGTGCTGGACGTGAAGCAGATCCGCTCGCCGATCATCGTGTTCGCCAGCCACGGCGACAACATCACGCCGGTGAAGCAGGCCATCAACTGGATCATGGACACCTATGCGGACGAGACGGAGATCCGCATTCGCGGTCAGCGCATCGTCTACATGGTGCATGACAAGGTCGGCCATCTCGGCATCTTCGTCTCGGCGTCCATCGCCAAGCGCGAGCATGCGCAGATGTCCTCCGTGCTGAAGACCATCGAGGCGCTTCAGCCCGGCCTCTACGAAATGACCATCGACGACATTCAGGGCGAGGGCCAGGACGCCCAGTTCACGGTGTCGTTCGCCGAGCGCAAGATGAGCGAGCTGCCCGGCTACGCCGACGGGCGCGAGGACGAGGTGCCGTTCGCCGCCGTGCAGCACATCTCCGAGCTCCAGGGCGAGCTCTATGACGTGTTCATGCGCCCGCTGGTTCAGGCCTCCGTGACCCGCGCCAGCGCCGAGATCGGCCGCATGCTGCATCCGCTGCGGGTTCAGCGCGCGGTCGCGTCCTCGCGCAATCCGGCCATGCTGCCGCTCGAAGCCATCACCAAGGTGGTGAATGAGAGCCGCAAGCCGGTCGAGAAGGACAACCCCTTCGTGCTGGCGGAACGGCTGATCGCCGATGCTTTCGAGCAGACCATCGACGTGATCCGCGATATTCGCGACGCCTGGTACGAAGTGACCTTCTATTCCATTTATGCCACGCCTTACATGCGCTGGTTCGGCCGCAACTATAACTTCGAGCGGACCCGCAAGACCAAGGAAGAGCTGGTGGGCCTGCCGGAAGTGCGTTCGGCGCTGCTGCATGTGAACTCCGGCACCTTCGTGGAAGCCGTGATCCGCATGCTGATCCTGCTCGCCGATGCCCGTGGCAATGTGCGTCGCGATCGCCTGGAGCGCTCCGCCAAGGTGCTCACGAAGGACGAGCCGTTCCACTCGCTGCCGGTGGCCCGAAAGGCGGAGATCATCCACGAACAGAGCCTGATCGTGGAATATGCCCGCGAGGCCGCCATCGAGGCGCTGCCCGAGCTGCTGCGCACTCCGGAAGAGCGGCTCAAGGCGGCCGAGGTGGTGCAGTTCGTGCCCGGCCCGCTGGATGAGATGGACCCGCGGACCCTCTCCATGCTCCAGCGCATCCGCCACGTTCTGGGGCTGGAGCCGGCGACCCAGGACGTCGCCCTCGACCCCCTGGAGGTCACCGCCCAGGCGGCCCAGTGAGGCACAAGGCATAAGCCATCAAGGATGTCGCGGCTTCCCCGCGACATCCCTTCCGTAAGGGACTAGGCTTCGCATCGGGTGGAAACTCCGGGAAGGAGACACGTGATGTCGAATCTGAAGCAGGGTATTGGGGCGGTGCTCGGCGCAATCATGGCGATTGCGCTGGCGGGTTCGGCCTGCGCCGCCATGTCGGGCAAGGATGCCCTCGCCAAGGTCAACAAGGACGGCGACGACACCTTGGAGATCGTCGAGGTGGTCGACCTCGGCACGCAGATGTTCAACGCCCTCAACAAAGACGGCGACACCACGCTGGAAGCCCCGGAGACGAAGGGTCGCCTGACGCCGGAAGACTGGGCGCTCATAAATAAGGATGCGGACCAGACGCTGGAGCTGGACGAGTGGCTGCTCCTGGTGCGTTCCCGCTTCAACGCGGCTGACGCCAACAAGGACGGCAAGCTGACGGCGGCCGAGCTTGATTCAGCGCCCGGCCAGCAATTGCTCCTGCTCATCGTGAAATAGCAAGAGATCCGGCCCCGCACGATCGCGCGGCCCCAGGCGCCGGATCCGGGGGCCGAAGGCTGCTCGCCTCCTGCGCCGCCGGTTGCGGCGGCGCC
This sequence comes from Xanthobacter sp. NM-59, assembly GCF_021401125.1. Lineage (GTDB taxonomy): Bacteria > Pseudomonadota > Alphaproteobacteria > Rhizobiales > Xanthobacteraceae > Xanthobacter. Next base: position 742,371 of record NZ_JACBFQ010000001.1, on the reverse strand, counting down.
TTGGGGCGTTTTCGGCGGAAGCTCAGAACTTCTCCACCCAGGGGCGCAGGTCCACCTCGAAGCTCCAGGCGGAGCGATGCTGGCGGTGGATGGCGAGGTAGGTTTCGGCGATGGCTTCGGGCGCCAGCCACTTGTCGGCGGGGCCGGGCTCGCCCGGTGTGGCCCAGGACGACGAGATGCCGCCATCAATGATGAAGTGGGCCACGTGGATGTTCCGGGGGCCGAGTTCCCGCGCCAGGCTCTGGGCGAGCCCACGCAGCGCGAATTTCTGCATGGCGAACGGAATGGAATGGGGCATCCCCTTGATGCTCGCCGTGGCCCCGGTGAAGAAGATGGAGCCGGAGCCGCTCGCCAGCATGCGCCGCGCCGCCGCCTGCGCCGTGAGGAAGCCACCGAAGGCACCGACCGCATAGGCATCGAGCACGTCGCCGGGATCGAGCTCCTCGATGGCCCCGCGATAGCGCTGCGCGGCGTTGAAGACGACGAGGCTCGGCGTGCCCAGGCTGCGATCCACGGCGGCGAAGGCAGCCTCCACGGCCTGTGCGTTCTGGACGTCGCCAGCGATGGCGAGCGCGTCCGTCTCCTCCACCAGGGGCGCGAGCTTCTCCACGTTGCGCGCCACCAGAGCGAGCCTGAAGCCCTCGCGCTTCAGGCGGCGTGCCAGAGCGGCGCTGAGGCCCTTGCCGGCCCCGACGATAACGGCGATCTCTTCAGTCACGTCAGCTACTCCCAAACTCGAGGCGTGGGCGTCTCAGCGGGCGGCGAACAGGGGCGAAACCCCCTCGGTATCGATGTAGACGATGCCGTCGTCGACCTTCACCGGATATTCGGCCAGGGCGCTCTCCTGCGGGTCGACGGGCGCGCCGGAATTCAGGTCCCAGGTCCAATTGTGCAGCGGGCAGGTCAGCACTCGCCCGTCGAATTCCGCATCGGAAAGGGGCGTGTTGCTGTGCGGGCAAACGCCCTGAAAAGCCCTCAGCTCGCCGTCCTCCGGCCAGGCGAGGACGATGAGCTGGCTGTCGGCGATGACGAGCCGCATGCCGCCCTCGGGGACGGTCTCGGCCTTGCAGATGCGCGTAAACATTCGAAAAATCTCGCCAATATGCAAAGAAAACAGGGCTATGATGCCCCGTCCCGGCGGAGCTGAAAAGGCTTCTGGGGCAAAACAGGCGGCGCGCGCGAGTGGCCAAACGTCAGCAAATCTGTGACGCTTCCTCGCGGCGCAGCATTTCATCGGGGGCTCGCCACCCTCCCTTTGTCTGGACGTTTCATCCATGCCATTGCCGGAAAACAGCCGCCTGAAGCCCTTTATCCTCCAGCGCAAGGATCAGCTCACCAAGGCCAAGGCCCGTCGCTCCCTGGGGCAGATGCAGGGCAAGATCGGCGAAATGCCGCTCACCCTGGGTTTCCAGGGCGCGCTGGCCGCGAAATTCAAGGAAACCGGCGCGCCGGTGGTCATTGCCGAATTGAAAGGTGGTTCGCCGTTCGACCCCGGCTTCCGCATGATGGTGCCGTACAAGGACCTCGCCGAAGACTTCGAGGCGGTGGGCGCCGGTGCCCTTTCAGTGGCGGTGGAGCGGCAGACTTTTCGCGGCTCAGCTTCGGACCTTGCCACCGTGCGCGGCGCGGTCGGCCTGCCGGTGATGGCGCAGGACATTATTTTCGATGTCTATCAGATCCTTGAGGCGCGCCTTGCGGGGGCGGATGCGGTCATTCTGTCGGCGGCGCTGCTGGGCGACAAGCTGGGCGCTTTCCGCGAGCGGGCGGCGGCCATCGTCCTCGACGCGCTGGTGCAGGTGCACACGCCCGCGGAAGTGGAATTGGCCCTGGCCTCGGGCGCGGATTTCATCTGTGTCACCAATCGCGACCTCCACACCTTCGAGCTGAAACCGGGCACCTGCGAGGCGTTGCTGCCCCTGGTGCCGGCCGGCAAGGCCTTCTTGGTGGCGGAAGGTGGCCTCTCCACGGCCGATGAGCGCGCGCGGCTGGGGGCGCTTGGGGCGAAGGCCATGCTGGTCGGCTCGGCCCTCATGAAGGATCCGGATCCCGCCGGTGTGCTGGAGAAGATCCTGGGTGTCGAGGCTCCGGCGGAATGATGCTGTCGCGTGGCCGGGTCGCCGTGGACTGCGCCCGGCCGCGCAGGCACGCCCATTGCAAGGGCTTCGCCACCAATGGAAGGAGCCCTGCAATGCCCTTGAAGGAAGAGGATATCCAGCCCGGCAAGTGCTACAAAACAAAGGGGCCGGAGAACTATAAGGTGATCTCCATCACCCGGGGCATTGTCACCTACCAGACATGGACCTCTCCCCTGCGCATCAATACCGGCATCAAGGCGTTCGCTGACGCTGTCTACAAGATGGTGCCCTGTCCCCAGTGAGGCGCGCGCGGCGGCGCTGGCAAGGATGTTGCCTGGGGTCCCCCATAAAGCCGGGGGGCCGGCTGCGCCACGGGGAGAACCATGAGCGGGATCGTCGAGGGCCCGAAGATCGCGGCCTTGTCATGCGGCAAGCCGGCGTTCCTCGTGGTGCTGCTGCACGGGGAGGGCAGCGAGGGGGCCGCCATCATCCAGCAGGCGCTCAACTGGGCGCCCACCATGCCGAAGGCGGATTTCCTGGCGCTGGAAGCGCCTTTGTCAGGGCCCGGCGGGGTGGGGCGCAGCTGGTTCGAGCCGGGCGATCTTGCGCAAGCATCGCCCGAGGCCGTTTCGCGGGCGGCCGCGCTGCTGAATGATCTTCTGGACGAGGCCCTGGCGGCACGGCGCCTGCCCGACAGCCATCTGGCCCTGGTCGGCTTCTCGCAGGGGGCGATGGTGGCCTTGTGCGCGGCGCTGCAGCGGCAAAAGCGCATCGCGGCTGTGGTGAGCTTCGCCGGCGCGCTGCCCGAGGGCGCCCCCACCGGGGTGCGCTCTGCGCCCCCGGTGCTGATGATCCACGGCGAGGATGACGATCAGCTCCCCTTCGCGGTCATGACCGCCACTAAGGAGCGGCTGAAGGCGGCCGGTGTTCCTGTGAAGAGCATGCGCCGGCGCGGCATCGGCCACGTGATGGATGACGAGGGGGTGCTGGCGGCCGGCGATTTCCTCACGGTCCATGTGGCTCATCCTCCAGCCGCCGATGCCGATCACCACAACCACGCCCACTGAAGGGATTTCACCATGAGCATGCGGGTGCCGGAGGCGTTGCGGCGCTTCATCTGGGACATTCAATCCATGGTGGAGCTGGCGGACAGCCCGCGCGAGATCCTGTTCATCGGGCGCGATCTGATGGCGCGGCTTGTGGCGGACGACGCGTGGTTGCCCGCGCCGTTCGCCACCGCCGGCGCGCAGCCGCGCCTCTTCGAGCTCTATCGCGACGGCATGGAGCGCTTTTGCGTGGCGGCCTCCGTGCTCGCCCCCGGCCAAGCCTGGCCCTGCCTTGAGGATGGGGTGTGGGAGATCAGCGGTGTGCTGCGGGGCGAGGTGACGCGCATGGGGCGGGAGGGGGCCGGCCGGTGGCTCCTGCAAGGCAGCGTCGAGACAGCACTCGGCCGCGAGCCTGTGGCCATTGGCAACGCCTCGAGAGAGGTCCCCGCCATCGTCATTCATGTCTATGGCGGGGACATCGGCAACCTGCCGCGCCGGCTTGCGGACGCCGACAGCACCGTGCGCGAGGTGGTGACCGGATACGCCAATCCGCCCGAGCTCCCTGCCTACGATATCCTGACCATCCAGGCGGAAATCGCGGACTGAGGGGCCGCTGCCCGCGCGTCCGGTGTCCGACATCCAACACGGCCGCGGCCGAGGTTTCCGACAAAGGACCGGCCGCTGACCTTCGGCCGATCCTGCCGGAGCGCCCCTGCCGCGCGCCGAGCCAATCCGCTGGCCCTCGCCGCCTTGGGGCCGGTGAGGGGGGTGGGCGCTGGGCCCACCCGAAGGGCCTTATTTCTTGACCTTGCGCAGCATCATCTCGATCGCGGTCACGGATTCAGAGACGTTCAGCCAGTTTTCCGCCTGTTCGTCGTTCTTGAACTCGCGGCCCAGGTTGATGGGCTCGTCATGACCATCCACATGGAGGAAACACGCCCACTTCCCGGTGGGAAGTTGGTCCACAGTCACCTTGTAGTCTGCCATAGTCAGATCCTTCGCCTTGCTTCTCAGCCCGATGCCGGGCGATCTGCTGGTTTGGCGCCTCTCCGCGCGCGGCGATGATGCAAATCGATGGCCAGACGCGAGCGTGGCAGCACGCCGGATGGCGCTGAATCGATCCATCAGACTGGGGCAGGGTGAAGGGGAGGGGCCGCCGGAGCTGCGCCGATAAACGCACGCCCCCTGGCGACAGGGCCGTCAGGCTTGAATGTAGGTCATCGCCGACAGAGCCGGAGGATTTTTGTGCGGCGCCAATGGTGCGACGCACAAGAGTTACTGAAGAATCCAGCTGATCCCCATAGCGCAGAGCATGGTGGTAATCGCAGCCGTGCGAATGACCTCGCGCGCGGACAATGTGGACATGGGACCCTCCCTGCGTTGCTGAACCTCCGCGACGTTAACGATAAGCCAAGTCGACCGCAGGCGCATGCGTTATTTCCGCAAGGCAGGGAGTTCTGTCCTTTGCTGGTACAATGCTGGGTCGGACAACTGAGAAGTCTCTCAGACTTCGAGCGGCTCCCTATCGCTTGCCGACTTCGCTCGCCTCAGGTCGCCGAGGGCGACGCGGGCAGCGCGCGCTCCACCAGCCGCACCCAGAATGAGGAACCATAGGCAATGGCGTCATCGGCAAAGTCGTAGGCCGGGTGGTGCAGGCCCTGGGAAGGGCCATTGCCGATGAACAGGTACGCGCCGGGCTTCTCCTCCAGCATGTAGGCGAAGTCCTCCGCCGCCATGATGGGCTCGGCCGCGGCGTTTACGGCGTGCGCGCCACACACCTCGCGCGCCACCTCAGCCGCGAAGGCGGCCTGGGCGGGGTGGTTGCGGGTGACGGGGTAGCCCTCCGGGAAATTCACCCGCACCGTGGCGCCATGAGCCGCCGCCACACCTTCGGCGATGGCGCGCACCCTCTCCTTCACGCGGGCGCGGACATCGGGGGCCAGCGTGCGCGCCGTGCCGATGAGGCGGGCGGAGGGCGGCAGCACATTGTCCACCTCGCCCGCCTGGAACACGCAGATGGACACCACCGCCGACTTCTGCGGGTCCACATTGCGGGCGCTGACCTGCTGCAGCGCGGTGACGATGGCGGCGCCGGTCAGCACCACATCCACCCCCTCATGGGGCCGCGCCGCATGGGCGCCGCTGCCCAGGACCTCGATCTCGATGCGATCAGCGGATGCCATGATCGGCCCCTCGCGCACCGCGAAGGTACCAACGGGCAGGCCGGGCAGATTATGGAGGCTGTAGACCTCATCCACGGGAAAGCGCTGGAACAGACCGTCGTCAATCATCGCCTTGGCGCCGGCGCCGGCCTCCTCCGCGGGCTGGAAGATCAAGATGGCGGTGCCGCTGAAGGCGCGGGTTTCCGCCAGCTGGCGGGCGGCGCCCAGCAGCATGGCGGTGTGGCCATCATGGCCGCAGGCATGCATGCGGCCGGGGGTGAGCGAGGCATGCTCCGCGCCCGTTTCCTCCCACACCGGCAAGGCGTCCATGTCGGCGCGCAGGCCGATGGTGCGAGACCCCGCGTTCTGGCCCCGGATGACCGCCACCAAGCCAGTGCCGCCGATTCCCGTCACCACCTCGTCGCAGCCGAAGGCGCGGAGCTTTTCGGCGACGAAGCGGCTGGTTTCCGGCAGGTCGTATTCGAGCTCCGGATGGCGATGAAGGTGCCTGCGCCATTGAACGATGTCTTCAACGCGCGCAGCGATGCTGTTGTTGAGCGGCATGCGGATCCCTGGCCCCGAAACGCTAAGGCGCCATGGTGCGCATGCGAATGCGCGGGGTCAACGCACGAGGCGATGTTCACAGGCTGCGAAGCAGGAATGAACGCGCGTGCCCCGTCGGCCTTGACCCCGAGGCACTCCCGGCCTAACCACTGCCGGGAGTGAGCCCGTAGCTCAGCCGGTAGAGCACGTGACTTTTAATCATGGGGTCTCGGGTTCGAATCCCGACGGGCTCACCATAAGTCCATGATTTATAACATCTTTTCAAAATTTGCGGCGAATGGCTAAGCTGCATCTCTGTATGGGGTAACATTAGGGTAACGTTGGTCGCTTGGTAGGGTGGTTCACGTTGGGTAGCTGACCCCCACTGCCGACTCTTCATGTGATGGCCATGGGAGCCCTGATCGGACTCAGCCCACGTGGCCTTGAATCATTATCAACATATTAAATCTGTTTATTTGATCTGATTGCGGCCGATCACGGACGCGAGAATGCAACGCTGCCGCACTGCGGTATCTCAGTCAGATTTTTGCCGCGACAGAACACGGCCCCTGCCCTAAGATTGCAGTTGGAGCGTCACGCAGCGCTCTGGGGCGTGGAAACCCCAACGAATCGGTATGGGTGCCAGCCGGAATGGCGCCGAACTCCTTGACCCTATGGTCGGGGAGCCTGTGGCGTATGCAACAGGTTCTCCGAACTAAAGGCCACAGGGACCGTATTCGTTCGGTTTTCCAACTCCCCGATCACCAAGTGGGCAATGAGCAACGCATAGCGGGGGCGCACCGCTATCTGCGTTTGCCTGGGTGCTGGGGAACGCGATGGATTTCCAAACCGCAATCAAAACGTGCATGTCGAAGTTCGGCACGTTCAGTGGGCGAGCTTCTCGATCTGAATTCTGGTGGTTTTATCTCGCGCTCACCATGTTCGGATGGGCGTCTCAAGTCGTTGGAGAAAATAGTTTTCATTCCGCCGTCATGCGTCAGCCCGAATTAGGACGACTGCTAGCGATAATATATATATTGTCTAAATCTATATTTAGCGTCGCAAGCTGCATCGCTGTATTTTCCACTGGAAGCCGCCGGCTTCATGACATTGGCAAAAGCGGTTGGTGGCAGCTCATCGCACTGACGGGGGTGGGTCTCATCCTTCTCATCATCTGGTGGGCGAAGCCGTCCGATCCTGACGACAACAAGTATGGCTATGGGCCAGAAGCAACGGCGGACGTTCCTCGGTCTCCCCCAGTCCAGCAGAGCACCACGCTCCGCGCGCAGCCGCCCCAGGACGATAACAGCCGCTATGCTCGCCCTTCGCAGCCGGCGACGGACACCGCCACTCCTGCGCCTATCCAGCCGATCAAAGCGCAACAGCCCGCCAACCCGTTTAGCACCAAGCCTCCAGGCGACGCGGCCGCCGACAAGGCGGCCAAGGGGTTCATGGAATGGGCCAACCCCGCCAATCGTAAAGACTAAGACCCCAAGCCGGCCCGATCTCCAAGACAATGCCCTGTGAGCGTCGGGCCAGCTCCATGCATCCACGTTTATTCTGCCAACATCTGATAGCTGATTGCGCGATGTAAAACGGAATTCGTGGATTCTGCCTACCTATAGATAACAATATCAGCTCATAATTACATAATGAGGTTGGGGCATGAGCGCGCTCAAATATGCATTCGCAGCTTTCATTGTCTTTTTCGCCGCTGGTAATGCATCGGCAGCTACCCCTGAAATTGAAACATTTTTCTTCAACAAACGGGTAGAAGGAACACAATGGATCGTCATTGGCGCCACGCCTGACGGTCGGCAGAAGCGCTGTGATGTCCTGAAGAAGCTGGATAATGGGGACATTATCGTTCTGGCAAACGGCACATCAAAAGGAAGCGCTTTGGAAGTGGATGCGTCTTCTCCGAGGTGGAATTTCGGAAGCTACGGCCGCTCCAGCCGGAAGCTTGACGTTACGGTGTCCTTCCGCGCGTCCCCGAATGAGAGTGACGAAAAGAGCTTTCAAATTGACGCATATCCCATCAGCAACACGATGATAATTATCAACGACTTTGAGCGTAAGGCAGCAAGATTGCCGGATCTGTATAGTGTTTTTGCAGGACATGGATTTATTGAATACATTTCAAGCGGGGCCGGTCCGGATATTGTGATAACCGCAGACGGTTACAGTGCGGTTTTTAGTCTCTCAGGATATCAGAGAGTGCAGCCGATATTGGTCGAATGCATGAATAGTGCCAGCAAATAGCCCCCCACCACACCCCTTAGATGCATAACCGGCGGGCTTCACGGCCAAAGCAGGATGCGTTCCAAATGCTCCCCGAATTAGGATGATTGTCATGTCCGAAAATGGTCAGGGCAACAGGTCAAACAAAATGGTCGCGATTTTGGCATCCCTCGTGATAGGCGCTGCCATAGGCGCGGTCTTGTTATCACGTGATGGTGTTATTGTTGGTGATTTAACAGGCGTTTTGGGCAATAGTGCAATTATCGAATCGAAAAAAGCCTTCTTTCGAAAGAAAATAGAAGATACGCAGTTCGGAATAATTGGTCTAACCGTTCCTGATGGAACAGATGTTTGTTTCCTCGTCCAAAAAAATAAAAACGGCGATGTCACAACGATATTCAAGGGCATTGATAATGCCGACAAATTTCACCTACTTGCAGCAAGTCCAGTATGGAATTTTAGAAATTACGGCGATGATAGTCCTAATTTCAGGGTTTCTGCGACGATAGATGTGATCGCTCCGGATGGTGCCACTGCTCAGCAGCCGTATGGCTTTAATGCGCATGCAACCGGCCAGAATGAAATTGGAATTGAGGATTTTTTCAGTAAATTTGGCGTATATCAAATGCTTATCGTAGGGCGATATGCTGCTAAGATTAAAGGTGAGCCACCGCCAACCGAGAGGATTTGGATTAGTTTCGACATAAAGGGGCACACCGTGGAGTTCGATCTTAGCGGTGCAATGGATATATTAGATTCTGATTTTGATGAGTGCCTGGAAGCTGGCCGGTGAGAACGGGTGTAGCTATGAAACGAATGGCTTTGGCAGCTCTCACCACCGCCTCACTCATCATCATTTCCAGTCAGGTGAACGCGGGCGGAGCGAGCGAACGAATGGCGGAAGCCCGCCACCTTTGCGTGGTAGCGCATGGCATTGGAAACGTCGAGGTCTATGGCGTCTGGGAGGAGGACGGCATTTGGTATGTTGAATATGCCAACCCGCCATCCCAAAGCGCGGTGACCACGACCATAAGTCTCAACATACGGGAAATGGGTGCGCCCGGCATGAAGCCAGGGTGGATACGCGTCCACTGGTATAATTGCTGAGAGCGGTGGGCCTGCTTGAAGGGGATAGATGACATGGCGAGCGGCTACGAACAGGTGCAGGTGCAGTTTCAGAACAAGACGGGCAACTGGTCTACGGTGATCGTGACCCAGAACCTGCCCGCCGACATCCTCAACGCGATGAAGTCAGTCGCTCAGGCCAATCCGGGTTGCCGTGTGAGGGCGGTCGATTCCGTCGACCGCGTTGTCGATATCCTATAATGTGGCCACCCCAAGGGAGATTGAAAAGCCCAACGCGATCTCCCGAATCATAACCGGCTCTGCCATTTGGCAGCGCTGTTACCGAGCGAAGAAAAAGACAATGAACAAAGCAACTGCGTTTGGCATTAGTGTGCTTCTATCAATTTGCGGAAGTCTGGAACCTGCGCGCGCGGGTGAGGCGTGGGAGGGAATATGGGCGACTTCAATGAAAGACTGCGATGATAGAGAGGGGCCAAACTCTATCACGAATATCGAGTTTGGTGTTTTGATCGGCGACAGATTGGAATCCGTCATCGATCAATATGAAAATCATTGCCTAATTGATACGGTAAAAAAGGAAGGTGACAACATCATTGCCTCATCGAGTTGTTATGAATTTTGGGAAAATGTTGAAGAAAAAAAAGATATGACGAAACATGTTTTTAAGCTGTCAACAAGAGGAGGAAATATATTATACATCGATGGTTCACGCCATATAAAATGTCGTAAATGAACTTATGTAGATGATAAATTTATCGATTTATTAATAGGTTACACTCGTATGCATAAATACATATTAATTACATTTCTTGCATACATGGCGGCTAATGCCATTCGATTTGCAAGGGCGACGGTGGCGCTAGGTATTGCCTGTGGCTTGTTCGCGATCTCAAGTCTTCCAGGGCGGACCTCTGAGCTGAGCCCGAAATTTGATGAGTGTATCGCGGAGGCGAGGTCAGCGTCTCAGAGTCGAACTTGTCTTGTGGGCGAGCTTGATAGGCAGGATGTCCGGCTCAATATGGTTTACCATGATGCCATGGCTCGCCTATCGCCAAGTGCCCAAAAACATCTGCGTGAAGCTCAACGTGCATGGATCAAATTTCGCGATACGAAGTGTGAGCCCGAAGACGGTGTTGATAAGGTGGCCGAGATTTGGGATTATCCGCTATGCATTGCGATAGAAACGAAGTTAAGAGCCGATGAGCTATCTAAAATAAGGCGCTAACCCACTCTGCAATCAGGGATCACGTAAGATGGCTGGGCATTTTTTTAGAAGCATCGCTGTCGTCTCGGCTACGCTGCTGGCGAGCAGTGTCCTGGTGAAACATCATGCGTTAGCTCAGTCTGGAACATTAAATGAGCTTCCAGAAGAGGCAAAAGAAATCGCAAACTCCGTTCTTAATTATTGTAATGATATGGGCTACGACCTTAACCACGATACAGCTACTATAGAAAATATAGGAAATAATGAACGCGGCCGTAATATTATTTTATTTCAACCCGGTGATCTGTGTGGCTATCGAGATCGCGGCAATGGTGCCTGCAGCACAGATGGCTGTGAGTTCTTTGTGTTCTCAGATCATGCTGGGGGGCAGCTTACACGCATATATCAACGCACCGCTTCTGGAGTTGTTGGCTTCCCGGAGGACAAGAATAAGCCGGCAACAATCGTGTTCCAGTCGAGAGGCGAGCTTAAGCCTTGCCTTGGAAAGCGAGAAGCGACCTGTATTGTATCGCTCACTTGGAATGGAACAAAATTAATCGAAAAAGTAATAGATAATAATCCGAATTCGAAATTCGTAAAATGTATGTCAAATGACAACACACAGCGTCAAAAGATATCATGCGTCGCGAAGTTGATCGGGCGATAAATGAGGGGTGGGGGCATGCTCAGGTACACGCTTTCTCTTATAACATGGCTGGCATTGGGCCAAAGCCTTGCACATAGCGCCGAGTTTAAGTTAATCAACGAAATTAAGACGGGAAATTGGGCCGCAACGCTCTACAATAACATTAACGGGGATCGCCTATTTTGCGCTATAGAGTCCAACACCGGTGGTACAACGTTCAGAATCAACAATTACATTGAAAATAACGACACATTCCTGGAGGTGTTCAATCCAGATTGGCGCAACGAATCTAGAAATATGTCATTTGGATTATTGTTTACACCATATTCATCCGCATCTGGAAGTACACCTAAGCCAATAACGATGATATTAAAAGGAAAATCCTTGAGCGACAGTTATATATACGATTTCGATGGGAAATATGAAATTTCTGATATCGCGTCATACATGAAAGTTGGAAAATTTGTTTCTGTATTTGATCCGGCCGGGAAACATATAGTATCTTTTAATCTTAATGGAGCAGATGATGCAATCAATAATTTTTTCGATTGCGTTACAAGTGCGAAAATAAAAAATAATATATCAAATAACACTAGCTTCAAATTATCGGATGGCGATATTGGGCCGGATGAGATTCAGAGATTTTCCTCAAGATACATGAAAAATCTCTCAGACGATGGTCTAAATGACAGAGATATAGCAAATCAACTTGCATCGTCTATAATTTGGCTTGAAAAAATCAACCTAACATGCACTTCATATTTTCAAATTAACTTACGTGAATTGAGGCTTCATTACAAACTCTATCAGGGGACGTGGCAACTCATGTTCGGCTCAGGCCGCAGTGCCACTGACGCTTTGAATAGAGCATCGATAAGGCGAAACAATGAATTTAATAATGCGCCCTCTAAACGGAAATGGTGTGAAGACACAAAGGAATTTGTGGTGAAAAAACTTGGATGGGACTACCTATTTGAACAATGATTTTGACGATATATTGCCTCGCATGGCGGGGTGCCCTTGGCGCCGATAGAATGGTGACAAGGGACAGGGAGAGGGCGCCTGAACATCCCTGCCGAAGCTGGTGACAGGAGACAGAGGGGGCCGCCGCACAGGGCCGGCGACAAGGGGCATTGGGAGATCAGGCGGAACCCGCCTCACTATCGCTGCGCAGCCTCCCCAAGCATCTGAAGGGGCAATGGAGAGGCTGCCACCGCCTCAGTGGCGCCAGTGCTTTGACGTGAATGCCCCATATCCCTTGAGTGATTGAATGATCCAAGGAATCTGCCTCAGGCGATCCTTTGGTGTGTTGGCTTTTCGCGCTTCCGCTTCTAACAACTCCCTCACCTGGGCTTCCGGCATTCCAGCGCCAGCGGCTACACAGCCGAGCTTAAAGAGGGCATAGTTTCCATTCTTCGGCTGGATGCCTTCAGTCTCATAATCCGCAATAGCCCTTTTCACCGCCTCCGGTAGCTCCGTGAGCCATTCCGTCATCTGGAGGACTTGCTGTCCTTCTGCAGGTTGAGGCGCCCTGGGCACGGGCGCCTTTGCAATCCACGCCTTAACGTCCATCAGTTGGCGATCGTCGCCAACATAGTCATGGAAGAAGCTGCCTCCTTCCTCATAGGCTTGGCAGGGTAGGCGAAAAATAGCGTTGATGTTGCGCTTGGACGTATCGAAACCATGGGCCTTTGAGTAGGGCTTCTTGGGGTCTGCCTTAGCAAGTGTGTAGCCATGCCTTGCCAGCTCCCCCATAATCCCGTCAAAGAGACAGCAATAATTAGACACCGAAACTTCGTCTGATAGGAAAATAATAGCACGCCATCTTGGGTTATTCGCAGTTGAATTTCTTGTGTTGCAGATAAGAATTTTCTCACTGGATAATATATTTACAAACTTCTTATGGCTTATACCACCGCCATCGTTATCAAGGATCATGACACGGGAGGATAGGGCATCCTCCTGTCTTTTGGATTCTGACGGATTACATGCAAATTTTGTGAAATTAAAAAACCCAGGCCCGCTTGGCTTCTCGTAGTAAATGTCAAATGTTCCTCGAAATGTATCAACTATTTCGTCAATCGAATCAAACGCTATTACTCCATCTGAACCAAACGTATCAAGTCGTGAATAGAAGTTCATAACCGCTCTGAATTCAAATGATTCTCTCCTAAGTGGCTCACGAGCCTCAATGTCTTCACATATACCTCTAGTTACAACGAAGTCTGAACTTGAGAAAGCCTGGACATCGCCAGATATAATATGCGAATTATTGTTCTCAGCACCTGTAAATATATGGACATTAGAAGAAATATTAGTTTTCATTTGATTTCCATTTAACATATGTTCTTGAATCGTTACGAAACTATTAATAGACTCTATAGAGGTTTTGTAACGGTCGGCATTGGCTAATTGTTGGCGGTCACTTTCAGGTGCCAACTTGGCGGCGGCCTTCTCAGCCTTCTTCCTGTCCCGATATGCCTTCTGCCGCTTGGCATTGCTTTCGTATTTCTGAGGGCGCCCAGACTTGCCCAGGGTTGCGTCTGCCTTGGCCGTTGGAATGAGCTTCAGCGTCGATCCGGGGAAAACCTCCAGCAGCCAATCGGCGGTCCTTTTGTCAGGAACAATCAGGTGCTTTGGTTCCTTGGAATTTCCATCTCGTACAGAGCAGCGCATGAACGCCTGATATATGCCATGACAATGGATGCCGACCTCAATCTGAGGTCCATCCAGACCAAGATATTCAAGGAATTTGGTTTGTTCCGGATTGAGATTGTAGGCAGGAAATATAAGAGAATTATGGATATGCCTGTAATTATTGGACCCATGAGGGCAGCCGCTTAGCTCAATACCTCCCGCCATTATCAAGTCGATATGGCTCATTCCTTTATTAGAAAGAAAAATAAATTTATTTGAAGCGAACAAAGATATAGAATAGTCCTTGATATTTTTCACAAGTGACGGGTTATTATTCATTATATTCTTAGATATACGCTTGATATCTGGGTAGTGAATAGTCAGAAGATGTCCATTCTGATGCTCTAAATATTCAAATGAGCCGTCCGGAACGGGGTGTGGTTCAAATGTAACCCCATAATTTTGCATCGTGTGAAATAATATACTTTCCTTGAAGCGGGCGCTTATGATTGTGCAGCTCTTGAAACTCCCAAGAATGCGAGCGTTCCGAACAGCGTGAACATGAAGGGTATCCGTGGTGGATTTTCCGGAAAGCAGTGCCTCGTAGCTGTCCGCCTTCACCATGGTATCCCAGCCGAGAGAGGTGATTTTGACCGCAACATCTCTGAACTGCGCATACACCTCATCATTCCTGCCCTTAGCGATGATATCGGCCAAGTTTTTCTTTTTCTTGCAGAAAATGTGCACATATGTCCCGTCACCGCCTGTTGAAAGATGGTTTGTTAAAATTTCATGGCTATGAGGAACAGTAAGCTCAAAGAAGTCAATGGGAGTCGGGCATTCATCAAATATGAGATTGCAATGATTGGGCCGATGAAAATATGGAACGCAATCGAATCCCGCGTGGGTTATCACTATCACCTGCCCGTAATCAGCATGAAATGACTTCATTGCTGCGATGATTCGAGAGGCGACATTTCCAGACGACCCATCTTCACCATGAATTAACGTGACAGTGAATCTGCCGTTGGTCAGCTCCTTAAGTTTATTGGCTGACGTATTGGCTAACTCAGTTGTCGGAACTGCAAGTATGAACTTCTCTCTATTTGAGGCCAAATCAGCTATGTTGTTGTAAATGAACGTCGATTTCCCGGCACCTGCTGGTGCGTCAATATATTTTATTATACTCATAATTATTCCATTTAGAATTAAATTTATCCCGCCTGAAAATGGCAGGAACTCAACACTCCAACTGCAATGTCGTGGGGTGCCACCGCGTCATCCGATATAATTATCGACGAACTACGATTTAATTATTATCGCATAAAATCTATGTGAAATCAATGCATTTATGCGGTATATGGATATATAATTTAATTTTTGTGTTCTATGTGGAGATTATACTATTAATATACATTGTCCGCGCGCTCATTCTGAAAATATCGCTGAATCCATCGGAAAGAACCGGACATTGGCAAGATAAAGTTTTATGATTTGAATCAATGAGATAAGCCTAATCCGGCCGGCATTCTTGCGAATGGATGTGGTCTCGGAGAGGAAAAGGGCTGGAGGGATAATCGCCGTTCAATGCCCAATCCAGGTTCGGCCGGCCGCTTCAACCTCAATAGAAAACAACTAATAATTTATGTGAAATATGGTAATACTCTTCTCTAAGGGATAGCCTACCACCCGCTTCCTTTGCCTTAAGGCTGGCGAGGCTCAGGGGGGACCCATTTTTATCTTATGCAAGGTCAAATGGTCGGGGATTGACAGGTCGCATATGCCTTAACACGACCTATCATATAGTTATCATTTATATCTTATTTGATTTCTGTCTTATGCAGTTCCTTTGTCGCCTTCTGTCGTACAACTTGTGATGTGCTTCCCCCAAGCTGCCGCTGCCTCTTTCTTCTCCGTCGCGAAATCATGCCTTTGATAGACGGACACGATGCCGGCAAACGTGCCGCTGGTGTGGTTCAGCAGCTTTTCGACGATATGAACCGGAACACCCAGCCTTGCCATCCCGGAAGCCATCGTGCGGCGCAGATCGTGCAGGCGCCAATTGGCGATGGACGGGGCGTCTTCTTCCTCTCCCCCCTGTTCCGGTGCGTCATTGGCGGGCGTCCTGGCCGCCTCAGCCTCCTGCCTCATCAACTTGGAAATGGCTTTATCCAGAGCCACCTTGGCCTTGGAGAAGCCGGAAATGGGCGTCTTGCCTGTGGTGGTGAAAACGAACGGGGAATCTGTGTTCCCGTCCTTCTTTCGAGGCAGGCCGGACAAGATGGCGACGGCTTCAGAGGAAAGGGGCACGACATGAGCGATCCCGTTTTTGGTGCGCTCAGCCGGTATGGTCCAGATGGCGTTGGTCAGGTCCAGCTCAGACCACCGCATTCCCGCAACTTCGTCTCGCCGCTGGCCGGTGAGAATGAGAATGTGAACAAACCGCCCAAAGAGCCAGCCGAAGCCATCAGCCGCTTTCCAGACCAATGCCAATTCTCCGTCCGACAAAACTCGATCACGGCTCTGTTCAGCGGTGGGGGCCTTGAGGCCGGCGACGGGTGAGGCGTCTACAATCCCTCGCTCCACGCACCAGTTGAAGAACCGGCGTAATGCAGCCAGAAGCCGATTGGCGCTGATGGCGGCACC
Organism: Xanthobacter sp. NM-59; assembly: GCF_021401125.1. Classification (GTDB taxonomy): domain Bacteria; phylum Pseudomonadota; class Alphaproteobacteria; order Rhizobiales; family Xanthobacteraceae; genus Xanthobacter. The sequence continues at coordinate 726,085 of NZ_JACBFQ010000001.1, read as the reverse complement.
CCGGTCCACGGTAGCGTCCAATAGCTCGATCACATCACGGCGGGTAATGGATTTGATGGAGCGTCCCTTCCAGGCGACCACCGCCTCTTTCTCTAGATACCGTTTCGTCTGACTGTAGGAGCTGTCACGCAACCGGGGTTCGGCATAGCGCTCCAAGAATGCTTGAACCACAGAGGCAATGTCGTCCTTGATGGCAGTGGCAGCATCCCGCTTGGCCTGCTTCTTGTCCGCGCTGGGGTCGTGTCCTTCTGCAACTGCGGTCAATGCCTGTCCTGCGAGTGCGCGGGCATCGGCGAGTTTGATTGCGGGATAGCCGCCCAACGTGTGTTTCTTCGGCTTGCCATTGTGGCGATAGCGAATGGCCCAGCTCATCACGCCCGAGGGCTGAACGATCAGATAAAGGCCGGGCATCAGCCCATCAGGGATTTCACGGCGGTCATCGGCAGGCTTCAGTGCCTCGATGCCTTTCACGGTGAGTGGCTTGGTCATGATGGCTTTGTCAGGAGAGTGCTGTTACCCCTCGATTGTAGGGTAACAATAGGGGTAACACAAATCGCTGACGGGGGTGAATTTCGGATGACTGGCTGAATGCGAGTGAGCGATAATAATACTTGTAAAACATATAGATAGGCACTCCCGGCCTAACCACTGCCGGGAGTGAGCCCGTAGCTCAGCCGGTAGAGCACGTGACTTTTAATCATGGGGTCTCGGGTTCGAATCCCGACGGGCTCACCAATAAAAGCAACAAGTTCCGGAAAGCGCGCCTCCTGAAGCTAAGTGCCAGGGGTAAGGTGGGACGTGGCGCTTTGGGCCCGATTTCAGGGTTTCCCGACCGTCGCGCGCAAAATCGCGTTGCAGCCAACGCACCAGTAGAACTCAACGCGGCTTTAGAGCCATGCACTCCGCCCACACTGCCGGGGTGGGGCGGAACTGCCTAGCGGAGTGCCGGCTTGGGGTGCTTCTGCGCGGGCGCTGTCCATCGACTCGCACTCGCGCACGGGAAACCCATGACGGCTTTTGCGGTCGTTATCCCGTGCGCCGTAGCAGATAGGTGTCCATGATCCAGCCGTGCTGGGCGCGGGCTGTGGCGCGGGTGGAGATGATGCGGGGGGCGGTTTCGGCGAGGGGCCCGGATTCCAGCACCTGCTCCGGCATGCCGAGGAAGGCGCCCCACCAGATGTGCAGGCCGCCCGGGTCGAGGGTCTGGAAGCTGCATTCGCCGTCGAGCATCACCACGATGGTGTCGGGGCCGTCGGGCCAGCCATGGTCGCGCAGGCGGCGGCCGGTGGTGACCGTGACGGGGCCGTTCACCGTGTTGAACGGGATGGCGTGGGCGGCGGTGAGGGCCTGAAGGGCAGAGATGCCGGGCACGACCCGGATGCGCGGGCGCGGCTCGAGCCGCTCGGCGATGCGCAAGGTGCTGTCGTAAAGCCCGGGGTCGCCCCAGACCATCAGCGCGATGGGCCCCTGGGGGCGTGCCGCGGCGATGGTCCGGCTCCAGATGGTGGCGATCTCGTCATGCCAGCGCCGCACCCGCTCTTGATAGGGCAAGGTTTCGTCCCGCACCGGCATGTCGAATTCCGCGACCGGCGCGGTGCTGCCGCAATGGTTGAGGATGGCGTGGCGCAGATGGGCGAGGTCGGCCTTGTCCGGACCCTTGCGGGGCAGAAGGATCAGGGCGGCATCGCACAGGGCCTGGCGCGCCTCGAGGGTGACGTGGGCCGGGTTGCCGGTGCCGATGCCGATGAGCCAGAGGTCAGTCAAAGCCCACCCCCAGCTCGGCCAGCGGGCCGTAGAGGATCAGCGCCGGCCGGCTGCTGACCGCATCGGCGAGACGCGCGGCGAGCGCGGCGACGGTGAGGCGGTGCAGGGCCTGTTCGGGCGTGCCCACCGCCTCGGCGAGGAGGGTGGGGGTATCGGCCGGAAGGCCGCGCGCCATCAGTGCCGCGGCCAAAGCGGGAAAGGTGCGCTGGCCCATGAAGACGACGGTGCAGGCCCCGGGGTCGGCCAGGGCGGCCAGGTCGATGTCCGAGGGCAGGCGGCCCTCCACGTCATGTCCGGTCACGAATTGCACGCGCCGGGCGGTCAGGCGCCGGGTGAGCGGGATGCCGCAGGCCGCCGCCGCCGCGCAGGGCGAGGGAATGCCGGGCACGATCTCATAGGCGATGCCGGCGGCGCGCACTGCCAGCAGCTCTTCCTCCAGCCGGCCGAACAGTCCGCCGTCCCCGGATTTCAGCCGCACCACCCGGCCACCGGCGCGGGCATAGTCGACGAGCAGGCGGCTCACATGGTCCTGGCGCGGGGAGGGGCGGCCGGCGCGCTTGCCCACGCCCACCAGGTCCGCTCCCGGCCGGGCGAGCGAGAGGATGGGGCCGGCCGACAGGTCGTCGAACAGCACCGCGTCCGCACGCTTCAGGCGGTCCACCGCCTTGACGGTGAGAAGCTCAGGGTCGCCAGGCCCCGAGCCGACAAAGCTGACGAAGCCGCTCACGGATGCTCCTGTGCGATCAGATGAAAGAAAGTGCCGCTCACCAGCCCGCGCCGGGAGCCGGTTTCAGGCACCGACCCGCCATCGGCGTCCTGCACGGTCGCGAGCGGCGGGTCGGGCTGTTCCAGGATGGTGGAATAGTGAAACTCATGCCCGCGCAACGCTGTGCCGGGCTGGTGGCCGGGCAGCGGCGCCAGAAGCTGCGCCCGGCGGTAGCCCAGATGGAGCTTGCGCGTCTGGTAGGAGGTGACGAGCCCCAGCAGCCCTGCCATGGGGTGTCGCGCGCCCGCCGCATCCACCAGCGCCGTGCCGAGAACCATGTAGCCGCCGCACTCGCCATGGACGGGCCGCGTCTGGGCGTGGCGGCGCAGCCCGTCCATGAAGCGTCGCGCGCTGGAGAGCGGGCCCGCGTGGAGCTCCGGATAGCCGCCGGGGAGCCAGACCAGATCCGCCGACGGATCGGGTGGCTCGTCCGCCAGGGGCGAGAAGGGCAGGATTTCGGCCCCCGCGGCGCGCCAGCCCTCCAGCAGGTGGGGATAGGTGAACGAGAAGGCCTGATCCCAGCCCAGCGCGATGCGCTGCGCCGGAGGCGGGGGCAGCGCGCCCTCCTTCGCGTTCGCTGTCCCCTGTGCCGCGCGCTTGATGGCCGCAAGGTCGATATGGGCGCGCAGGAAGGCCGCGTAGCGGGCGATGGCGGCTTCGAGGTTGGGGTGCTCGGTGGCCTGGATCAGGCCCAGGTGCCGCTCGGGCAAAGCGAGGTCGCCGCGCCGGGGCAGGGCGCCGAGCACGGGCAGGCCCGCTTGCTCCATGCCCAGCCGGATCAGGCGCTCATGGCGCGGGCTCGCCACCCGGTTCAGGATCACGCCCGCGAAGGGCAGGTCGGGCGCATAGCGGGCGAAGCCCAGGGCAGTTGCGGCCGCCGATTGCGCCTGCCCGCCCACATCCAGCACCAGGATGACCGGCCACCCCATGGCCCGGGCCGTCTCGGCGCTGGAGCCGAAACCGAGCAGCCCGCGCGTGGCGACGGCATCGTAAAGCCCCATCGATCCCTCGGCGAGGCAGATGTCGGCCCCGCGCGCCTGCGCCGCGATGGTGTCGAACAGCGCCGGCCCCATGGCCCAGGTGTCCAGGTTGAACGAGGCCCGGCCGCTGGCGGCGCGGTGAAAGGCGGGGTCGATATAGTCCGGTCCCGACTTGAAGGGCTGGACCGCAAGGCCGTCCTCCACCAAGGCGCGGAGGAGGCCGAGCATCACTGTCGTCTTGCCGGTGCCGGAGGCGGGGGCGGAGACGAGAAGGCCCGGCGGAAGGGCGCGGCCTTTCTCATTCATCGTCGGGAGTCCAGCGCGCCCAGGCGCTGTCGGCGGATTGGGGCCGATAGCGGCGGTCGTAGTCAGCCGCGTAGAGGCGGCTTTCCTTGAAACCCGAGGCCCCCAGCGCCGGCCCCACCAGGATCAGCGCGGTGCGGGAGATGCCTTCGCCCAGCGCCGTCGCGATGGTGGCGAGGGTGGCCCGCACGATCTTCTGGTCGGGCCAGCTCGCGCGGTACACCACCGCCACCGGGCAGTCAGTCCCGTAATGGGGAGAAAGCTCCGCCGCCACCTGGGCGAGGTTCTGGATCGACAGGTGAATGGCGAGGGTCGCTCCCGTGGCGCCGAAAGCGGCGAGGCTCTCCCCCACCGGCATGGCCGATGCACGCCCCGGCGTGCGGGTGAGCACCACCGATTGGGCGAGGCCCGGCAGGGTCAGCTCGGCACCCAGCGCCGCGGCCGCCGCCGCGAAGGACGGCACGCCGGGGGTGACCGTATAGGGAATGCCCAGGGCCTCGAGCCGCCGGATCTGCTCACCCATGGCGGACCACACGGAGAGATCGCCCGAATGCAGCCGCGCCACGTCTTGTCCCGCCTCGTGGGCGCGGGTCATCTCGGCGGTGATGGCGTCGAGGTCGAGCGGCGCGGTATTGACGATCCGCGCGCCCGGCGGGCAGTGCGCCAGCACTGCCCCGGGCACCAGCGAGCCCGCATAGAGGCACACCGGGCTGGCGGCGATGAGGTCGCGCCCGCGCAAGGTGAGCAGGTCCGGAGCGCCAGGGCCGGCGCCGATGAAATGCACCGTCATGGGCGCGCTCCCTTTCTTGCCCTGCGGGGCGGTGGCTGAACCGGTGGGATCACAGGGTGAGGCTCCACTGAACCACTGGATAGGCGCTCTTCCAGCCGCGCCGCTCGCCGAGGGGGCCGGCGGAGGCCAGCTCGATGCGCAGCAGCGTTCCTCCGCGCCGCGCCTGCGCCGCGGCCAGCACCGCCTCGGACTCCAGCGTCACCGCATGGGCGACGAGCCGGGTACCGGGCGCAAGGCGCTGCTCCAGCACGTCGAGCAGCGCTTCAGACAGGCCGCCACCGATGAACACGGCCTGGGGGGAGGGCAGGGGCTCCAGCGCCTCGGGGGCGCCCCCCTCCACCACCTGCAACCGGTCCACACCCAGCTGCTCCGCATTGGCGCGGATGCGGGCCGCGCGCTCGGCATGCGCCTCGATGCTCACCGCCTGCGTCGCCGGGTGGCTGAGAAGCCATTCGATGGCGATGGAGCCGGAGCCGCCGCCAATGTCCCACAGCAGCTCCCCCGGCCGGGGTGCCAGGGCGGAGAGGGCGAGCGCGCGTACCGGCCGCTTGGTGATCTGCCCGTCATGCGCGAAAAAGGAATCGTCGAGCCCCGAGGCGCGGGGCAGCGCACGGCCGGCGCCATCGATCTTTATCGCGATGCAGACCGGATGGGCGCAATCGGGGGGAAGCGCGCCATCCGCACGGGCTTCGCGCACCCGTTCGCGCGGGCCGCCCAGGGCCTCCATCACCCAGAGCCGGCTGGTGCCGAAGCCCTGTTCGCAAAGATAGGCCGCAAGCCCCGCCACCGCCGCGCCATCGCGCAGCAGCACGATGAGCCGCTCGCCGGGCGCCAGGTGCGGCCGCAGCCGCGTTAGCGGCGCCGCATGGAGGCCGAGGCAAGAGGTGCGCTCCAGGGGCCAGCCCAGCCGCGCCGCGGCCAGGGAGAAGGTGGAGGGGGCGGGCAGCGCGCGCCATTCCCCGGGGCGGAACTCGCGCGCAATCACGCTGCCGAGGCCGAACCAGAACGGGTCGCCGGATGCCAGCACGGCCACCCGGCGGCCGCTGAAGCCGCGCAGCAGGGGCAGCCCATCGGCGAACGGCACCGGCCACACCACGCGCTCCGCCCCGAGGCCGGGCGCAAGCGACAGGTGGCGTGCGGCGCCCATCACCACCTCGGCCGAGGCGAGCGCGGCGCGGCTTGCGGGGGGCAGGCCTTCCAGTCCATCTTCGCCCACCCCGATGATGGTGAGCCACGGAGTCTCAGGCATGCGTCCCAACCTCCTGATCCTGGCCGGAACCACCGAGGCGGCGGCCCTTGCCCGCGCCGTGGTGGCGGCGGGGATGTCGGGCACCGTTTCGTTCGCGGGGCGGGTGGAGCGCCTGCCGGCCCAGCCCTTGCCACAGCGCGTCGGCGGCTTCGGCGGGGTGGAGGGGCTCAAAGCCTACGTGCGCGAGCACGGCGTCACCCATGTGATCGACGCCACCCATCCCTTCGCCGCGCAGATGAGCGCCCATGCCGTGGCTGCCTGCACCGCCCTCGGCGTGCCCCTGGTGGCGCTGACCCGCCCGCCGTGGGTGCCGGTGGAGGGCGATCGCTGGATCCGCGTGCCGGATATCGCCGGCGCGGTCGCGGCGCTGGACCGGGAGGCATGCCGGGTGATGCTGGCGGTGGGGCGCATGCATCTGGCGGAATTCACCCCTAACCTCCAGCATTTCTACCTGCTGCGGCTGGTGGAGCCGCCCAAGGCCCCCATGCCGTTCCCCAATCACCACGTGATCGTGGATCGCGGTCCGTTCACGGTGGAGGCGGACCGCGCGCTGATGGAGGCGCACGGCATTCGCCTGGTGGTCTCCAAGAATTCCGGTGGCACGGGTGCCTATGCCAAGATTGCCGCGGCGCGCACCCTGGGGCTGCCGGTGATCATGATCGACCGGCCCGAGGGCCTGGCGCGGCATGAGGTGGGGAGCGTTGAGGCGGTGCTCGACTGGGTCGCTCATGCGGACACCGACCTTGGCGTGTAGACGATGGGGCGGCCCGCCCGCGCGATGATGCGCGTGTGCGATGAGCCGATCAGCACCACTGTGCGCATGTCCGCCATCTCCGGCCGCGCCTCGGACAGGGGAACGACGCGGATCTCCTCCTCGGGTGTCGAGACGGCCCGGGCGAAGATCAGCACGCGCTCGGGGGCGCATGAGGCCCGCAGGAGATTGAGCACCTGGGCAAAGCCGTCCGGCCGGGCCCTGGAGCGGGGATTGTAGAGCGCAATGGCGAAATCGGCCTCCACCGCCAGCGCGAGGCGCCGGGCCACCAGGCTCCAGGGCTTGAGATTGTCCGACAGGTTGATGGCGCAGAAATCGTGCCCCAGGGGGGCGCCCACACGGGCGGCGGCGGCCAGCATTGCGGTGACGCCCGGCAGTACGCGGATGTCCAGCTCACGCCAGCCCGGATCGCCTTGCTCCACCGCCTCGAACACCGCCGAGGCCATGGCGAACACGCCGGGATCGCCGGAAGACACCACCACCACACGCCGCCCTTGCGCGGCGAGGACCAGGGCATGGCGCGCGCGGTCGATCTCCACCCGGTTGTCGCTCTCGTGCAGGTTCAGCCCCACGCGCGGCGCCACGCGCCGCACATAGGGGATGTAGCCGACAACATCCGTCGCCTGCTCCAGCGCCGCCGTCACCTCTGGCGTCACAAGCAGATCATCTCCCGGGCCGAGCCCGGCGATGGCGAGCCAGCCCGCGCTCACGATGGCCACCTCACTCATGGCCGCCGTCCCTGGCCGTGGACGATGATGATGGAGAAATAGGGCGCGGCATCCCCCTTCACCTCGTGCAGGGGAATGACGCGCTCCTCCGCCATGCTGGCATATTCCACCAGGAAGGCCGCATCTGCCTTGCCGCTGCTTTCGAGAGCCCGGCGCACGCGGCCGAGATTGCGCCCGATTTTCATCACCACCAGCGCCTCGGCCCCCGCCATTCGGCGGGCGAGCTCGGCTTCCGGCAGGGTGCCGGCGAGCACGGTCAAGGCATCGTCGCCCCAGGTCACGGGCGCGCCGGTGGCCGTCCAGGCGGCGGACATGCCGGTGATGGCGGGCACCACCACCACCGGGACATGGCCGCGCAGGCGAATGTGGAGATGCATGAACGAGCCGTAGAAGAAGGGGTCGCCCTCGCACAGGACCATCACGTCTTCCCCGCTTTCCGCCAGCGCCCGCAGATGCGCGCTCGATGTTGCGTAGAAGGCGGAGAGGGCGGCGTTGTAGCGGGGGTCGGAAACTGGAATTTCCGTCGTCAGCGGATAGTCCATGGGGTGCTCGCGGGCATCCGCGCGCAGCAGGCCGGAGACGATCCCGCGCGCCCGCCCGGCAAGGCCGCTCTTGCGGAAATAGGCCACATGCGCCGCCCGGCGCACCAGCCGGTCGGCCTTCACGCTCATCAGTTCCGGATCGCCGGGCCCGAGGCCCACGCCGTAAATTGTGCCCATGCTCATTCGGCGCGGCTCGCAATGGCGTTGATGGCGGCGACGGTGATGGCGCTGCCGCCAAGACGTCCGTCCACGATCATGCAGGGGGCGGCGGCCGAGGCCCACAGGGCCGCCTTCGATTCCTGAGCGCCGACGAAGCCGACGGGGCAGCCGATGATGGCCGCCGGGCGGGGGCAGTCCGGCATTTCCAGCATCTCCAGCAGGTGGAACAGCGCGGTGGGCGCGTTGCCGATGGCCACCACTGCGCCTTCCAGCCGTGGCCGCCACAGCTCCAGCGCCGCCGCCGACCGGGTGGTCCTGAGCCGCGCCGCGAGGGCTGCGACCTCCGGCTCATGCAGGGTGCAGATCACCGCATTGTCCGCCGGCAGCCGCTTGCGGGTGATGCCCTCGCTCACCATGCGGGCGTCGCAGAAAATGGGGGCGCCGGCTTCCAGAGCCGCGCGCGCGGCGGCCACCATGCCGGGCGAAAAGCGAATGTGCGCTTCCAGGCCGACCATGCCAGCGGCGTGGATCATGCGCACGGCCACCTGTTCTTCGTCGGGGGCGAAGCGCGCGAGGTCCGCCTCCGCGCGGATAATGGAGAAGGAGCGCGCATAGATGGCCGCGCCGTCGGTTTCGTATTCGTAGGGCATCTTTTACCCGCTGATGACCGCGAGCACCTGGTCCGGAGCGATCGCGCGGCGCGCGGGCGCGTCCCAGGGGGCGGCGTGGGTGACAAGGTCGAAGGCGCCATCCCGGCCCACCAGGGTCAGGTCGGCCGGGCCGGGCAGGGCGCAGCCCTTCGCGCAGCCGGAAACGTGGAGGGTGACACCCCGGGGCAGGCGCGGCGCAAGACGGCGGGCGAGCGCACGCGTCTCCACGCTGGACTGGGGGCAGCCCGGCGCCCCGGTGCAGGCGATGACGCCGAGCAGCGGATCATCCGGCGTCGCGATGAGGTCGCCATTGAAAGGGCGGGCATCGCGAAGGTCGGGCAGATGGATCATCCGGTATGGGGTGATGCGCAGGACGCGCGTGCCACTGTCCGCAAGACGGCAGAAGTCCTGCGCCCGGAACTGGCCGAAGGCCGCGGCGATGTTGAGCCCCTCCGCGCACAGCCCCGGCAAAGGCCGGGCCGCATCCCCATTGGGCGCGGCATCGCCGGTGAGCATGTGGGGCAGCGGCGCGCCTCCGGCCAAGTGCCGGCGCATGCGCCCCCGTCCATCGGCGGCGATGCCTCCGGAGGTAATGAACCAGCGCGCGGCTTCCAGCGCCAGCCGCACAGCGGCCTCTGCGTCCGCGACCCTGCGGCCATGTGCGCAGCCGTCCAGGCGGACCATCAGCCCGGATGCCGAGGACTCGATGCGGACATCTGCGCTCACCTCCGCGAGCCGCCGCTGCGGGCCGGCATCGACGATGAAGCCGAACTTGGACGGCAGGGGCTGGAATTCAGGCGCCGCCAGCCCCAGCGCCAGACCTTCGGCGCAATGGGTCTCGGGATCGTCGATGGCCTGCGGCCGGAAAGGGTTGACCACGATGTTGCGATGGCTCTCCGCATCGCCATCCGCATCGAGCAGGCCCAGGGCGGCCAGTCTGTCGCGCAGCGGGGCGTGGGCAGCGGGCAAGACGCCGCGCACCTGCACATTGGCGCGGTTGGTCAGTTCCAGCACGCCGTGCCCGTGGGTGGTGGCGAGATGGGCAAGGCCACGGGCCTGTTCCGGCGTCAGCTCGCCCCGTGGCGGGCGCACGCGCACCACGAGCCCGTCACCGGACATCATGGGGCGATGGGCGCCGGGGCACCATCCCTTGATGGCCGGCGCGCTCATCGCCCATCATCCAGTGCGGCGGCGATGGCGTTGCGCCGCGTGGTCCACAGCCCCGCCGCGCAGAGGGCGGCGAAGCGCGCGCGCATGGCCGCGAGCGCCGCCGGATTGGCCTCCTGCAGGAAAGCGGCGACATCGGCATTGCCAAGGGTCGCATCCCAATAGAGGTCGAAGAGATGGGCCGGAACGACGCCCGCCAGGTGCGCGAACGCGGCCATGTTCTCCAGCGTCACAGCAATCTCGGCGGCACCGCGAAAGCCGTGGTGGCGCATGCCCTCGATCCAGGCGGGATTGCTGGCGCGGGCGCGCACCACCCGCGCGATTTCTTCCGCCAGTGCGCGGGCCCGGGGGCGGGCCGGGTCGGTATTGTCCAGGTGGTAAAGCACCGCCTTGCCGCCGGCATGGTCGCGCGCGGCGGCAAAGCCGGCTTCGTGGCGCGCATAGTCCTCGGCCAGCAGCAGGTCGGTTTCGGGCAGGTCCTGGAGATGCACGAAGGCGTCGGCCGCCGCCACGCGCTCCCGCAGCCCTGCCTCGTCACGGCGCGCGCTCGCGCCGTCATGGGCGAAGGCGCTGGCCGCCAGCCAGGCGGCACCGGCGGCAAGGCGACCGTCCTGCGAATAATCCTCCATCGCTTCACCCATGCCGAGGCCGAACGCGCCGGGGGCGGGACCGTAGACCCGGGGTTCCGCGCGGCCCACATAGGGGTTCCATTCACGTTCCTCGTCTCGCTCGGCCAGGGCGCGCACGGCCTGCTGGAACATGGCGGACAGGGTGGGGAAGACGTCGCGGAACAGGCCGGAAATGCGCAGCGTCACATCCATGCGCGGGCGTTCCAGCTCGGCGATGGGCAGGATCTCGACCCGCGACACCCGCTCCGACCCCATATCCCACACCGGCCGCACGCCCATGAGGGCGAGCGCCATGGCGAATTCCTCGCCCGCCGTGCGCATGGTGGCCGAGCCCCACAGATCGACGATGAGGGCGCGCGGCCAGTCGCCCTCGTCCTGCAGGTGGCGGCGCACCAGCTCCTCGGCGAGTTGCACGCCCTGGGCATAAGCGGCGCGGGTCGGCACCGCGCGCGGATCGGTGGTGAAGAGATTGCGCCCCGTGGGCAGCACATCGGACCGGCCGCGATAGGGTGAGCCCGACGGCCCGGGCTCGATCCGCCGGCCGTCGAGGGCATCGAGCAGGGCCTGGCGTTCCGCCGCCGCCGAACCCCTGCCATCAAAGGCGCCGGACGTCGCGGGCGCCCGGCCCCACACATGAAGGCCGGCGCCGAACTGGCTCTCCTTGATGTCGCACACGAAGCGATCGATGCGCGTTACCGCCTCGTGGGCGCTGAGGCTCGCGTCGATGCCGAGATCGCTCTCCACCCCCAGGGCCCGGGCTTCGTCCCGGATGTCGCGGATGAGGCGGGCGCGCCGCTTGGGGTCGAGCCCGTCGGCATTGGAGAATTCGTCCAGCAGGGCTTCCAGATGAGCGAAATGGGCCGGCGCGCCGCCCGTCTTCAGGGGCGGCGGAATATGGCCCAATGTCACCGCGCCGATGCGCCGCTTGGCCTGGGCGGCCTCGCCGGGGTCGTTGACGATGAAGGGGTAGATGACCGGGAGACCGCCGATCAGCGCCTCGGGCCAGCAGGTGGATGAGAGCGCGACCGCCTTGCCCGGCAGCCATTCCAGGGTGCCATGCGCGCCGATATGCACCAGGGCGTCCACCTCATCGCGGAGCCAGAGATAGAAGGCGACATAAGCGTGGCGCGGCACCCGCGCGAGGTCGTGATACTCGCCGTCCCGCTGCGCCTTGAGGCCCCGCTCCGGCTGGAGCGCGACCACCACCCGCCCGCGCCGCAGGGCCGCGAAGGTGAAGGCTTCCGGCGTCGCGTCGGGGTCGTCCTCCGGCGCCCCCCATGCCGCGGCAAGGTCGGCGCGAAGGGGCGCCGGCAGGCGCGCCAGGGCGGCCTTGTAGTGCCCCATCGGCCATTGGAGGCGCTCTTCGCGGAATTGCGCAGCGAGGGGAGATTGAGGCTCCGCCTCGTATCCCGCCGCCGACAGGTCGGCCAGGATTGCCTCGGCCGAGGCGAGCGCGTCCAGGCCCACGGCATGGGCCATGTTCCAATCGCGGCCCGGATAGGTGGAGAGCACCAGCCCCAGCCGCCGTTCCGCCGCCGGCCGTGTCGCCAGCCGATGCCAGGCGGCTACCCGATCGGCGATGGCGGCGATGCGCTCGGCATTGGGGGCGTGGATCTGGCGGGAGAACTGAAGATCAGCGTCACGCGCCGCCGGTGCCTTGAAGGAGGCGACCCCGGCGAAGATCCGCCCATCCACCTCCGGCAGCACCACATGCATGGCAAGGTCTGCCGGCGAAAGGCCGCGCTCGGCCTCTTCCCAGGCCTCACGGGTCGAGGTTGCCAGCGCCACCTGGAACACCGGCGCGTCGGCCGCGTCCAGTGGGGAGGCTCGCTCCGCGCCACGCCCCGAAAATGCGGTGGCGTTGACGATGGCGACAGGGCGCAGCGCCGCCAGCCGCGCTTCCAGCCACGCCCCCGCCCCCTCCGCCTTCAGAGAGGGGGCGAACAGGCCCAGCACCTCGAAGCCTCGCGCGCGCAGGGCCGCGAAGAGTGCTTCCACGGGTGCCAGATCGTCCGCCACCAGATAGGCGCGGTAGAACACCACGACCACCAGCGGCATGGGCGTTGGCCCGTCCTCGGGAGCGGGTGGCTTGTCGTCGCGCTCCACACCCCTCTCTGGCGTCCAGGTGCCGAAGTCCGGCACCGTCTTGCTGCCGGGCACGGGCGGGGCATAGAGCCCGGCAGCGAGCGCCAGCTGCGCCAGGGCGGCCTGGGCCGCCACCGCGCCGCCGGCATCGCACAGCTCCGCCAGCCGCTTCAGGGTCGAGGGCGGCACGGTGGACATGGCATCGAGCCGCGCGTCCGGCCGCCCATCGGCCGGCAAGACGGCGAGCGCGATGCCCTTTGCACGCGCGAGAGCCTCGATCTGGCTCAGGCCGTAGGGCCAATAGGGTTGGCCGCCGATGAGGCGGATCAGAATGCCCCGCGCGCCGCTGAGCGTGCGCTCCATATAGGTGTCAACGGAGAGGGGATGGCACAGGGCCGCGATGTTGGCGAGCCGCAGGGTCGGCATGCCGCCCCCACCATCGCGGTGCCAGCCGGCCGCGAAGGCCCCGAGATCGGAGTCCGAGAAGGACAGCACCACCAGATCCGCCGGGCTCTGGCCGAGGTCGGTGGGCGTCTCGGTCTCTTCCAGACCCCGGCTTTCGCGGAAAACGACGTGCATGGTCTATTCGGCGGCCCGTGCGGACGGCACCAGGACGCTGCGGATGGCGCCCGCGTCGATGTCGTCATGCTCGGCGATCACCACCAGCCGCCCGGCGCGGGGCTCGTCCGGTGCCCAGGGCCGGTCATACTGGTGGCGCACCCGCGCGCCCACGGCCTGCACCAGCAGGCGCATGGGCTTGCCGGCCACCGCCGCATAGCCCTTCACCCGCAGGATGTTCTGCCGGTCCGCCAGCTCCGCGATGCGCGTGACCAGCTCCGCGGGATCGGCCAGCTCGGGAATGTCGATGACGACGCTGTCGAAATCGTCATGGTCGTGGTCGGCGGCGGTGTCGTGGTGGCTGGGGCGGGCGGCAAGGTCGTCCTCCGCCGCGGCGCCCAGGCCCAGGATCACGCGCGGATCCACCGCCCCCTCCACCACCTCGATGATGGGCAGGGCGCGCGGGGCTTCCGCATGGATGATCGCCTTGGCCTTGGCCACGCCCTCCTCGCCCGCAAGGTCCGCCTTGGTGAGCAGGACGATGTCGGCGCAGGAGATCTGATCCTCGAACACCTCGCTGAGCGGCGTTTCGTGATCGATGCTGGCGTCGGCCTGCCGCTGGCGGTCCACCGCCGCCACGTCGGGCGCGAACCGGCCGGCGGCCACCGCCTCCGCGTCGGCGAGCGCAATCACGCCATCGACCGTGATGCGCGAGCGGATGTCCGGCCAGTCGAAGGCCTTCACCAGCGGCTTGGGCAGCGCTAGGCCGCTGGTTTCGATGAGGATGTGATCTGGCCGCGGCTCAAGGGCCATCAGCGCCTCAATGGTGGGAATGAACTCATCGGCGACGGTGCAGCAGATGCAGCCATTGGCGAGCTCGATGATGTTTTCCGCCGGGCACTCGGGAATGGCGCAGCCCTTGAGGATCTCGCCATCCACGCCCACGTCGCCGAACTCGTTGACTACCACCGCGAGCCGCCGGCCGCCCGGATTGCGCATGAGATGGCTGATGAGCGTTGTCTTGCCGGAGCCGAGAAAGCCCGTGATGACGGTGACCGGCAGCTTTTCGAGAGTGGCCATGGCGCGCTTGCGTCCCAGATCTGCGAGCCAGAGGGAGCCGGCGTTGCGCCTGCATCCCCTATGGCGATGGCAGCGGGGAGCTTGAGGCGGGTGGGCGCGCGCACGCACCCTCCCGACACCGGTGCACCCCGCCGGCTTCGTCGGTTGGAGCTGGCAGGTCTCCCGGCTTGCGGATATCAGACAGGGCCTGTGTCGGCCCTCTGGTGGTCACCCGGCCTTCCCGGTCCCAAGGGCCAGTGGCGGTGGGTGACCTTCTCCGGTCACGGTCGCGGGGGCGGCTGCGCTTGGGCCGGGGCTCTGTAGCCCCTTTGGCTTGGCGCATTCCCTTTTCATCTGTTTACACAGACACCAGCTTCGGGGGAAATGTGCCCGAACGCCCAACCCTGTCAAGCACGAAGGAGCCGGGCATGGATGACCGCGCCGCTCGCCACAACGCCAAGATGAAAGCCGTCAAGGCCGCGCGTGATGAGCTGATGAAAACCAAGACCGAGGAAAAAGGCTTGGTTATCGTTCACACAGGCGCGGGGAAGGGCAAGTCATCTTCCGGATTCGGCATGGTCCTGCGCTGCATCGCCCATGGCATGCCCTGCGCGGTGGTGCAGTTCATCAAGGGTGATCGCGAGACCGGCGAAAAGACATTGCTGCGCGAGCGCTTCGGTGCGGAATGTCGCTTTTTCGTGTCTGGCGAGGGCTTTACATGGGAAACCCAGGATCGCGACCGGGACGTGGCCGCTGCCCAGGCGGGATGGCGCATCGCCATGGAGCAGATCCTCGACCCGCAAATCCGGTTTGTGCTCCTGGACGAGATCAACATTGCCCTGCGCTATGAATACCTGGACATTGGCGAGGTGGTGGATTTTCTTCTGACCCGGAAGCCGGAGATGACTCACGTCTGCCTCACCGGCCGCAACGCCCGGCCGGAGCTGATCGAAATTGCCGATCTGGTGACGGAAATGACGCTGGTGAAGCATCCCTTCCGCAGCGGGGTGAAGGCACAGATGGGAATCGAGTTCTGATGAATATGGCGGTGGACAAGCCCCGTCCGGCCAGCCCCTGCATCGGCGCCTGCGCCATGGACGAGGCGAGCGGCCAGTGCCGGGGCTGCGCGCGGACGCGAGACGAGATTGCCATTTGGGGCGGCACGGACGAGGCCACCCGCCAGCGCATCTGGGCGGAGCTGCCGGCGCGCGCCGCCGCGATGGGCCTTGCCCTGCGGCGCCTGCCATGGCGCGGAAGCGCGCTTCTTGATCAGGTGGAGCACCGTTTCGCGTCTGCTCAGGGCGCCTTCGTCGCCGGCGTTTTTGGGGCGGTGGCGGAAGTGTTGCGCGATCCGGACGAGCCCTATGAGGCCGCGCGTGACGGGGAGAGCCTGACCCTGCGCTCTCCCCGCGCGGCCCTGCGGCTGCAGGCGCCCCCCTACCTCACCGCTTTCGAAATCCCGCGCGGCGCAAACGCGCCTCTTCTCGCCTTCGCGGTGCCCGCCGGGCGGGTGGGGCTGGCCGGCCCGGCCGAGCTGACGGCGCTGGGGCCCGATGGGGATTCGCTGCTGGCGCGCGACGCCGGTGGGGCGCGTTTCGATATCGGCCTCGCGCGCCGCGCGGCGCGCTTTTCCATCCGCTGCGGGCCGGCCATCGCTGGCGAGGTCGCCGCCCGGTGCGGTGCGCCTTGGCCCCTGGTGCTCGCCGGCATCGCCCCGCTGGTGCTCGGGCATAGCCCGGTGCGGGTGGTGGAGACTCCGTGCGTGCGGGCGGAGGTGGATGCGCCCATTCCGCCGCCCGATGGTCGCTCGCCCGAGGGGCCGCACACCCATCTCCTGCCGGAACTCCTGGCCCAGGGGCTGGACGTTCCGCCGGGGCTGTTGCTGCCGAAGGGCTACATCCTGTCGCTTCTTTTCCATCCGGTGTGAGGGGCGAATGGGCCGCTCGGTGATGATTCAGGGCACCGGCAGCAATGTCGGCAAGTCCCTTCTGGTGGCCGGCCTGTGCCGCGCTGCCCGACGGCGCGGCTTGAGTGTCGCGCCCTTCAAGCCGCAGAACATGTCCAACAATGCGGCGGTGACCGCGGACGGGGGCGAGATCGGCCGGGCTCAGGCACTGCAGGCGCGCGCCTGCGGCCTTCTTCCCCACACGGACATGAACCCCGTTCTGCTGAAGCCCGAGAGTGACGTGGGGGCGCAGATCATCGTTCAGGGCAAGCGCCTCGCGACCGCCCGCGCCCGGGAATATTTCAAGCTGAAGCCGCAGCTGCTGGAAACCGTGCTGGAGAGCTTCGGGCGCCTGAAGGCCGCCCATGATCTCGTCATCGTGGAAGGCGCGGGCAGCCCGGCGGAAGTGAACCTGCGCAAGGGCGACATCGCCAATATGGGCTTTGCCCGCGCGGCCGGGACGCCGGTGGTGCTCGCCGGGGACATCGACCGGGGCGGCGTGATCGCCCAGATCGTCGGCACGCAGGCGGTGATGGACCTGGAGGATGCGGCGCTGGTGAAGGGCTTCATCATCAACAAGTTTCGCGGGGATCCAAGCCTGTTCGACGATGGCTATGCCTTGATCGGCGCCCGCACCGGCTGGCGCGGCTTCGGCGTGTGCCCGTGGTTCGCGGAAGGGTGGAGGCTACCGGCGGAGGATGCGCTGGACCTTGCCGCGCCCCGCCGCGCCGAAGGCGTGCATGTGGTCTGCCTGGTGCTCTCGAGGATCGCCAATTTCGACGACCTCGACCCCCTGGCGCAGGAACCGGGCGTGCGCCTGACGCTGCTCGGCCCCGGCCGGCCCATTCCCGGCGACGCGGATCTCGTCATCATCCCCGGCACCAAGTCCACGCGCGGCGACCTCGCTTTCCTGCGGCAGCAGGGATGGGACGTGGATCTCATGGCCCATCGCCGCCGGGGCGGGCGCGTGCTCGGCATTTGCGGCGGCTACCAGATGCTGGGCCGGACGGTGGACGATCCGCACGGGATCGAGGGGCCCATGGGCTCTGACCGCGGACTTGGCCTGCTGGACGTGGAAACGGCGATGACACCCGACAAACGCCTGACCGAGGTGGCTGCGGTGCACGCCGCGTCGGGCGCCGCATTCCACGGCTACGAGATCCATATCGGCCGCACCGAGGGCACAGATCGCGCCCGCCCCTTCGCCTTCGTCGATGGCGCGCCGGAAGGCGCTGTCAGCACCGATGGGCTGGTGGCGGGCAGCTACCTGCACGGCATGTTCCGCGACGACCGCTTTCGCGCGGCCATGCTGGCCGAGTTGGGCGCCCACTCCACGCTTGGCTATGAAGCCTCCGTCGAGCAGACGCTGGATGCCCTGGCGGAGCATCTGGAACAGCACCTGGATGTCGAGGGCCTGCTTTCAGAGACGCGATAGGGCGGCTTCGAGCCGCTGCCAGCCGGCCGCCGTGCCCGGCAGCCCCAGCCGGAGCCAGCCTTGCGACCACGGAAAGGCGCGGGACCAGATATGGTCGCGGGCGAGCCGGTCCCGGACCCTCGCCGCGTCCCCCGTCTCATAGGTGCGAAACAGCTCGGTTCCGCCCACCAGCCGCCAGCCGCAGGCTGCCGCGAACCCATCCAGGCGCCGCGCATCGGCGACAAGGCGGCGGATGGTGTCCGCGCGCCAGTCGGCATCGGCCAGCGCCGCGCGCCCGATGGCGATGGCGGGGCCGTTCACCGCCCAGGGGCCGGCCAGCCCCCGCAGCCGCACCGCCAAGGTCGAGCCCGTGACCGCGAAGCCCAGCCGGACACCCGCCAGGCCATAGAATTTGCCGAAGGAGCGCAGCACGACCACGTTGTCCGTCTGCGGTCCAAGCTCCGGCAGCAGAGAGAGTGCGGGCTCGGCATCGCCGAAGCTCTCATCCACCACCAGCAGCGAAACCTGCCCGGCCAGGGCGGAAAGCGCCTCGGGCATAAGACGGCGGCCGTCGGGATTGTTGGGGTTCACCACGACGGCCAGATCGGCGCCGGGCAGGCCGGCCACGTCGCCGGTGGTGTCGACCGCCCAGCCCATGGTGTCGAGCGCGGCGGCGTGCTCGTTGTACGTGGGGCCGAGCACCCGCGCCCGGCCGGGCGGCACCAGGCGCGGCACCAGCTGAATGGCGGCCTGCGCGCCCGAAAGGGCGACCACATGTGCCTGTGTGCGGTACGCCGCCTGCGCCACCGCCTCCAGCGCGGCGATCTCGCTCGCGGCGGGCAGGGCGGCCCAGGCGTGGGGCGGCAGCGCCGGCACCGGATAGGGGCAGGGGTTGATACCCGTTGAAAGGTCCAGCCAGTCGCCCGCGCCATATTGGGCTTGCGCCCGATCCATATCGCCGCCGTGATCGCGCATGTTTCGTCTCGGAAAAGCCGCAGCCCCGCCTGCGCGGGCCGCATGCGGGGAGCGCCTCTGCTAGAGCATTTCGCCGTGCCGCGAAACGGCTCCGATTTCGTTTGAAAGCGCGGCCTTTATGAGGGCGGCGCGTTGAGGCCGCGCAGGGCCCAGCGGCGCCCATCGCAGCGCAGCTCGGTTCGGCTGAGGGGCTCGATATCAAGCCGCCAGAAGGCGTCCGGCGGTGAGCCGAGGGTGTGGAGCACGGCGGCGCGGATCACGGCGGCATGGGTCACGCACAGCGTGTGCCCGCGCCTCGCCATCTGGGCGGTGAGCCAGGCGCCGACGCGCGCTTGCAGCTGGGTGCGGGATTCTCCCCCGTGTGGCGCGGCGTCCGGCACCGAAAGCCAGAGGGCGGCGGCCTCGGGCTCGCGGTCGTGAATGTCCCGCAAAGCGCGGCCCTGCCACTGCCCAAGGTCGAGCTCGCGCAGCGCCGGCTCCACGGTGACGTCCTGCGCCAATGCCGCCGCCGTCTGCCGCGCCCGCAGCAGGGGGCTGGTAAGGCAGCGGTCCACGCGGCCGAGGCCCTCGCGCAGCGCGGAAAGGGCGGGCAGCGCTCCCCCGTCCAGCGGCTCATCGATGGGAAAGGCCATGGGCACAGCGGGTGTGCTCGGGCCGTGGCAAAGCAGGGTCAGGCGATGCAGCGAGGGGCCCTCCGCCGGAAAACGGGCATCGCAGGCCAAGCCATCGGTTGACAGCCGTCAACCGCGAAGCCTAGCTTGACGCGTCGTTTGCGGGATTGGAAGCCGGTGTGAGTCCGGCACGGTCGCGCCACTGTAACCGCGATCCTTCGGGATCCGGAAGTCAGGCCTAATCCCAAACGACCATATCCGCCCAGTGGGACGCGCCATCCCGGGAGTGCACCATGTCTGACATTATCCTGAAGCCCGTAGCCCAGCCCGCGCCGATTCCGGTGGCGGAGATTTTGCCTTGGGCCGTATTCGCGGGCCTGATCCTGCTCCTTGCCATCTATTTCGTGGGTGCGGAGGAGGGGGCAACCTCGTTGATCTCGGGCTCCTACGTCCATGAATTCGTCCATGACGGACGCCATCTGCTCGGCTTCCCCTGTCACTGAGGCGCATCATGGTCGGAAATCTCTTGCTCCGCGGCATGATCGTCGGTGCCGTGGCGGGGTTGCTCGCGTTTGGATTCGCGCGAGTTTTCGGCGAGCCCGCGGTGGATCACGCCATCGCTTTGGAAGAGGCCGCGAGCCAGGCCAAGGGCGAGGCGCCCGAGCCTGAGCTGGTGAGCCGCGACGTGCAGGCCGGATTGGGCCTGTTTACCGGCGTGGTCACCTTCGGGGCGGCGCTTGGCGGTTTGTTTTCGCTCGCCTTTTCCTTCTCCTATGGCCGGCTCACGCCGCTGGGCCCGCGCGGGGCGTCCGCCCTGCTCGCCGCCGTGGGCTTCGTGGCGCTCGTCCTGGTGCCGGGGCTGAAGTTTCCGCCTACGCCACCGGCGGTGGGCAGCCCGGAAACCATCGTCGCGCGCACCCAGCTCTTCTTCACCATGCTGGCCCTGTCGCTGGCGGCAGTGGCCGTCGCGGTGGCGGTTGCGCGGCGCAGCTGGCGACTGGGGGCCTGGAATGCATCGCTGCTGGGCGTTGCCGTCTATGCCGCCCTGGTGGTGCTCATTGACCTCGCCCTGCCAGGCGTGAATGAGGTGCCGGAGCAGTTTCCCGCCCTGCTGCTGTGGGACTTCCGCATTGCTTCGCTGGGCATGCAGGCCATTCTATGGGCAGGGCTGGGCCTCGGCTTTGGTTATGTGGCGGAGCGCTATCTGGCCAGCCTGCGGCCTGAGCGGCGGATCGCTTCGGCCTATGCCGCCCGCTGATGGGCGCGATGTGATGAAGCAGGGCGCGCGCGGGCGACGCTGGGTCGTCCGTGCGTGCGCGGTTCTGCTGCTGGTCTGCATGGGCCTTGGGCCTGATGGGGCGAGCGCGCATCGCGCCGTCGACGCGGGCACGCTCGCCGCGAACGGTCTGGTCATCCCAAGCCTCACCCATGGCGAGATGGCCGTGGTGGCGCGTCATGCGGGCGCCATCCGGGCCCTCGCCGGAAGCCAGCAGCGCACCGACCCCACGTTCCGCCGGCTGGCGAACTTCGCCGCCCTGCAGCGCACCTATTGCTTCTGGGGGCTGGTGCCGGGCAGCCTCACCGATGAGGATAATCCCTTCAATACCTGTCTCCACGCCTATCTCGGCGCGCTCCGCGCATTGCTTGTGCATATGCAGGAGATGCCGGGCGAGAGCGGCGAGGCGCGGGTGCTGGTCGGCCGGATCGAGCAGGAGATGGTGGCGAGCGAGGCGGCATCGAGCCTCTGTCGCAGCAGCGGCGCCGACTTCAACACCGCCGCTCTGATTGTTCCCGAATGGCGTGATGTTCTGGGCTATCCACCCACGCTGCTGACCTTCGCCGGCCTCGCGCTCATGGTTGCCGCTGGTGCGTGGGGCGTATTTGGCATTCGGACCGCTCCCCCACGACGGCACGGCTGAGCCCGGGTTCCTGGCCCGGACCCACGCCTTTCACCGGCCGTGCGCGACTCGATGGCGGACGCGCAAAGCCGGTGGATTGTCGCTGCGGGCGTCAGGCGTCCGCGGTGAGGTCGAATGCTGCAGGTTGCAGGAACTCCAGCAAAACGGCAGTGAATTCGTCCGCGGAGTCGGCGTTTGAGATGTGCGCGGCCCCCTCGATGATGGAGAGCGTGCTGCACGGGGTTCGCTCCGCCATGCGGCGGCTCAAATCGGCTGGAGACATCCTGTCGAGGCCTCCGGCGATGAACAGCGTGGGCATCGCAAGCTCGCCGAGGCGGTTGGAGACGTCGAAGGTTGTGATGCCGCGTGCGACCTGCGCGAGGGATGCGCCGTCGGATGTCGCCGCGATGCCATGCCACACCTGATAGGTGCGCAGGCCCTCGGGCGAGGCGCGGAACGCCGCCGACACCGAAACGAGCCAGTTCTGTTCAAGACGCGTGATCGGACCATGCGGCTGCTCGAAGGCGGTGGCCCAGCCTTCGGCCATGGCGGCGAATTCCGGAGTCGCGGTCTTGTCGAAGCTGTTGGCGATGACCAGCCGCTGAATTCTGGACGGTTCACGCAGTGCCAGCTCCAGGGCCACCATGCCGCCAAGGGACAGGCCCACCACGTCCAGGCTTTCGACGCCGAGGTGGGCGAGAAGCTGCTGCGTGTCGTCGGTGATGTCTGTAACCCCGAACGGACTGGAGAGAGGGGCGGATGCGCCGTGGCCGGCATGGTCTGGCACGATGACCCGATAGCCGGCCGCCACAAGCGCCGGGATCTGCGGTCCCCAGGCGCGGCCTGAATTGCTGATGCCGTGCAACAGTAGAATCGGCCGGCCTTCCCCGAATTCCATGAAATAGTTGCTCCGACCCCGGACGTCGTAATAGGCCACGTGAAGTCTCCTTCCAGTCACTTCGGGAATGTGATGTGCTCGCCCGGACGAAAGCGGGCGGCGAGGGCCCACAGCACCAAGCACAGGGCGGCCATCAGCCACCACGCGGGCGTGAGGTCTGACAGGCTCTGGCGCAGGAGCCCGGCGACCAGCGGAAGGACGGCGGCAACCACATAGCCGCCTCCCTGGACAAAGGCCGCGATTGCGCCGGCGTCGCTTGCCCCTTCGCCATGGTCCATCGCCACGATCAGCCCAAGCGGAAATAGCGCGCCGATGCCCACCCCCGCGAGGAGCGCCGATGGCCACGGGAAGAGCAGCGGGGTGGTCGCAAAGCCCAGCAGGCCGAAAAACAGGGCGGCGATCGCGGTGAATATGGGGGGGCGACGGTCAACGGAGCGACTGACCCAGAAGGAGACCCCCAGGCCGGCGATCACTTCGGCTAGGGTGACAATGCCCAGCATCATGCCGGCGGCTTGCTCCGACCAGCCAAGGCCCGTGTAGAACGGCGGGAGCCAGGCGAGCACAAGCGTATAGGCGCCGGTCCCCAGCCCGAAGAAGGCCAGCAATCGCCAGGCCCGGGGCACCCGGGCGAAGGCGTGGTGCCGGACAGGGCGCGGAACCACGTCAGGGGCGCTCGTCGCGCGCCACCAGACGAGCCCGCCGACCAGCGCGGGAAGGGCCCAGATGCCCAGCGCCGCGGGCCAGCCATAGGCTTGCGCGATCCAGGGACTCGCCGTCCCCGAAAGGAAGGCTCCGCCCATGATCGCCGTTGAATAGACCCCCATCAGCCCGGCCGCCCGGCCGCCGGCGCGATGCCGAATGACGATCGGCAGGAGGGCCTGCACGATCGCGATGCCGATGCCGCTGAACACCGCCGTCAGCAGCAGCATCCCCGCGCTTGGCACTCCCCAGCGAGCCAAGTCGCTCAGGAGGATGAGAATGAGACCCAACGCAATGCCGGACCGTTCCCCCACAAAGGCCCTCAGGCGGCTTGAGGCGAGAAGGCAGGCGCCCATGAGCGCGACGGGCACGGTGGTGAGAAGGCTGGCGGTGGTGTCGGAAAGCCCGGTGTCCCGTTGAATGATGTCGAGCAGCGGGCCGATCGCCGCCATGGTCGGACGTAGATTGATGCCCACCAGGAGGATCGCGGCCGTGAATAGATAGCGGCCTGAAAATATGGACATGACTCGCTTCCTCCACCTCGCTTGCCGCAAGGCGGCGCTTCGCATATATCTTGACGTAGAGATATATTGTCTTGACGTCAAGATAGGTGGCGGAATGGACCGAGCTGTGGTCGCGGCGGAGCAATGGGCGCGAGAGCGACCGGACCTGGATACTGGGCCGATGATTCTGTTGGGGCGTTTGGCCGAGGCGGCGCTGGTGGTGTCGCGGGACCGGCTTAATCCGGCATTTGCCGAGTTCGGCCTGCAGCCGGGCGAATTCGACGTTCTGGCCACCTTGCGGCGCAGCGGCTCCCCTTACGCCCTGACGCCGACAGAGCTCTACGAGGCTGCCATGATCTCGTCCGGAAGCATGACGAACCGGATCGATCGGCTGGAGAAAGCCGGCTTGGTGGCCCGCAAGCCCAACCCGGCCGATCGACGCGGGACTCTTGTCGCACTCACGGCGGATGGGCTTGCGCTGATCGAAACGGCTGTTGATGCGCATGTGGCCAACCAGCACGCCATTGTCGCAGGGCTGACGCTGGAAGAGCAGGAGCTGCTTTCCCGCCTCCTCAAAAAGCTGCTGGATCTACAGCAGACCTAGCCCCACGCGGCATGGTCACGCCCCAGGTGGCGCAGCTGGGTAATGGCTGTCTTGTGGTGGGGCACGGCGGACAGTCCTCTGCCGTGCCCCCAAGACCGCCGCATGGCCAATGTTGGCACACGGTTTCAGGGAACGAACATTTTGCACTCTGGGTGATTCACATGGAGAGCCGACGCAGTCTCGGTGACACGCCAAGGGGCGCGAGACGGCAGCTTGGATTTTTGGCGATCGGCTCCGATGGCGGATCTGGCCCCGGCGGAGATGGGGCCAATCCCTGCGATTCACAGCGAAGAGGTTGCGACAGCGCAGGCGACCCAGCGCCGAACGGCCATAAACGACAAAACCCTCCGGCGAATATCGCACGGAGGGTTTTGTCTTTGGTTGCGGGGGCAGGATTTGAACCTGCGACCTTCAGGTTATGAGCCTGACGAGCTACCGGGCTGCTCCACCCCGCGTCAAGTCCGAAGTCGTTCGCCAGCGGCGTCGTCGTTCGGTGAGGCGTATGTAGCAACCCCCTGTCGGGAAGGAAAGGGCAGGCTGCCAAAAAAACGTCATAGCAGCCATGCCGTTGGCCTCCTCCTGTGGATGGAGCGGGGCGGAGGCCCGCTCTTGCTCCGCGCAAACCGCTGCCATTGCTGGCTTGTCGCGTTCTCCGCCGCCGCGGCGGGATGCGCCGGTGTCGCCCGAGATCGCCTGTGGATGACGCCGCGTGGGGGACGTGGACCCTCAATCGTCCGTCGGGCTGGGTGCGGTTTTGGCTTTTTCGGCGCGCCGTTCGGCGGCGGCGGCCTCGTGGGCGGCCTTGCGCGCCTCACGTCCGGCCCGGCCCTCCACCAGCGAGGTGACGGCCCCGTGCAGCGTCGCCAGATCCTGCCGGGTGAGGCCGAGGCGATGAAAGATGTTGCGGATGTTCCGGGTGGTGGAGGGGCGCTTTTCTGGCGAACGGAAGAAGCCCGCCTCTTCCAGCGCGCCTTCCAGGTGATCGAAGAAAGCGAAAAGGTCCTGCTTGTCCGCCAGCGGCGACTTGTCCGGCGCGGCGAAGGGCAGGGCGCCCGCGCTGGCGACCTTGAACCACTCATAGCTCGCGACGGCGACGCAGGTGGCAAGGTTCAGGGAGGCGAAGGCCGGGTTGACCGGCAGCGTGAGAATGGCATCGCATAGCGATACCTCCTCCGTATAGAGCCCGGTGCGCTCGCGGCCGAACACCAGCGCCACGTCCTCTTCGGCGGAAAGGTGCTGGGCGGTTTCCTGCGCCGCGGCGTCGGCGCCCATCACGGGCTTCGCCATGCCGCGCTCGCGCGCCGTGGCGGCAAACGCATAGCGAACCCCCACGAGGGCGGAACGCAGGTCGGGGAAAACCTCGGCTGCCTCCAGAATGCGATCGGCCCCGGCGCTGAACACCCGCGACTTCTCATTGGGCCAGCCTTCGCGGGGGTTGACGATACGCAGCCGGGCGAGGCCGAAATTGCCCATGGCGCGCGCGGCCGAGCCGATATTCTCGCCGAGCTGGGGCTCAACCAGGATCACCACCGGTCCACCGGCGATCCAGGGCTTGGTACTGTCCGTTCCGGAACCTGGCATCATCTTTCTCCGCCGGCGTTATTTTCATGGGCGGCCGGCTGCATCGAGTTTGTACACATTGTCATGCAATTCATGCGAAAGGCGGGGGCATTGGCGCTTTCGCTAGGTGGCACGCCGGTGCTATAGCGGCGCCCTGGGAGGATTGCCAAAGGGCAGGCGGGCCCGAACCGCGCGCGAATACGCGAGACGAGGACCCGGACCCAGGACCCCGAGGCGACTTCTGAGACGAATTCCATCCACGCGCAGAGCACCCCCGAAAGGTCGTCCACATGGCGAAGATCAAGGTGGCTAATCCGGTCGTCGAACTCGACGGCGACGAGATGACCCGGATCATCTGGCAGTACATCAAGGACAAGCTGATCCACCCCTATCTCGACATCGACCTCGAGTATTACGACCTGTCTGTCGAGAACCGCGACGCCACCAACGACCAGGTGACCATCGACGCGGCTAACGCTATCAAGAAGCACGGCGTGGGCGTCAAGTGCGCCACCATCACCCCGGACGAAGCCCGGGTGAAGGAATTCAACCTGAAGGAAATGTGGAAGTCGCCCAACGGCACCATCCGCAACATCCTCGGCGGCGTGATCTTCCGCGAGCCGATCATCTGCAAGAACGTGCCGCGCCTCGTGCCCGGCTGGACCCAGCCCATCGTGGTGGGCCGCCATGCGTTCGGCGACCAGTATCGCGCGACCGACTTCAAGGTGCCGGGCAAGGGCACGCTGACCATCTCCTTCGTGGGTGAAGACGGCACGAAGATCGAGAAGGAAGTCTACAAGTTCCCGGGCGCCGGCGTCGCCATGTCCATGTACAACGTGGACGAGTCGATCCGTGACTTCGCCCGCGCATCGCTGAACTACGGCCTGATGCGCAACTATCCGGTCTATCTCTCCACGAAGAACACCATCCTGAAGGCCTATGACGGCCGCTTCAAGGATATCTTCCAGGAGATCTACGACGCCGAGTTCAAGGAAGAGTTCACCAAGCGCGGCCTCACCTATGAGCATCGCCTCATCGACGACATGGTGGCCTCGGCCCTCAAGTGGTCCGGCGGCTATGTGTGGGCCTGCAAGAACTATGACGGCGACGTGCAGTCCGACATCGTGGCCCAGGGCTTCGGCTCGCTCGGCCTCATGACCTCCGTACTCATGACCCCCGATGGCAAGACCGTGGAGGCCGAGGCCGCCCACGGCACCGTGACCCGCCACTATCGCGAGCACCAGAAGGGCAAGGAGACCTCCACCAACTCCATCGCTTCCATCTTCGCCTGGACCCGTGGCCTTGCCCACCGCGCCAAGCTCGATGGCAATGAGGAGCTGGCCGCCTTCTCCAAGACCCTGGAGAAGGTGTGCGTGGACACCGTCGAGTCCGGTTTCATGACCAAGGACCTGGCGCTGCTGGTGGGTGCCGACCAGAAGTGGCTGTCCACCACCGGCTTCCTGGACAAGATCTCCGAGAACCTGTCCAAGGCGCTTGCCTGAGGCATTCTTCGCGGATCAGCTCCGTGATGCGCGCATCGAACGCCGGCTCCCTCGAGCCGGCGTTTTCTTTTGTTCGGCAGTGTCGCCCTCGAGCGGCCGCGGCGAGAGTTCTCGGGTCGCGGCACTGGCGATCCGCGTGATTGCCGCGGTGCGGCGCGCGGTCGAAAGACGCGCGGAGCTCAGCTTGTCGGGCGTTTGCGGGGGTGGGGCACCAGGCGCCTCGGCCGGCGAGCAAAGATGCCCCCCGTGGGGCGCCCGGCCATTTCCGTCAGGCGGCGGCTGATGTCCGGGTAGCGCAGGGTGAGCATGTTCAGCTCTTCTTCCTCGATGGCGAGGAGCTTGCTCTTGGTCAGCGCCCGCACCGGCTGCGCACTGCCATCCGTTCCCGGCGAAATGCCGAAAACGTCGCCAGCGCCCAGCCGCACCGTTCGTTCGCCACCGGTGGATTCCAGCTCACCCTCCAGCACCACGAACAGGTGGCGCGCTCGCTCGCCGGGCCGAACAACCTGGCGCCCGCGATCGAAGCTGCGGGAATTGAAGAGCGGCAACAGGTCGCCAAGCACGCGCGCATCCAGGTCCGAAAACGGAGGCAGGCGTGAGAGCATGGAGAACGTCACCACGAAATTATGTTTCGAGATGACGTCCGAGAAGGAGCTGGCCACGATGGCGATGGGCAAGGCCAGCATGATGAGGCCGGTAACCATGGTCACCGCACCGATCATGCGGCCGATTGTGGTGATCGGAACCGTATCTCCATACCCAACCGTGGTCAGTGTCGTGATGGCCCACCACATGGATTCCGGAATGGAGCCGAACTTGTCCGGCTGCACGTTGCGCTCTACGAGGTACATGGCGGTTGCCGCCAGCAGCACGCCGGTCCACAGCAGCACAAGGCACGCAAGCAGGGCGTAGCGCTCGCGTTTCACGGCCAGATAGAGTGCATTGAAGCCCGACGAATACCGGGCCAGCTTGAGAAACCGCAGCAACCGCAGGACGAGGAGCGCCTGCGTGTCCATGGGGGCGAATTCCGCCACCAGAACCGGCGCGACCGCGAGCAGATCGATGATCGCCGCTGGTGTCGCCAGATAGTTGAGGCGTGCGCGCCACGCGGGCAGCTGCCGGCGCAGCGGATGTTCCGGCGCGACCCAAATGCGCACCAGATACTCAATTGAAAAGACGATGAGCGCGCAAAATTCGCCGAAGTTGAACCACCACTTTTCGTGCAGTTCAAAGGACGGCACGGTTCCAAGCACCGCACCGACGACGCTGACCAGCACCAGCAAGATGAGGAAGAAGTGCACTACATCCGCGGCGACGTCGCCGGGCATGTCGCGCTCCAGGATATCGAAGGTGCGTTGGCGAATTTGTTCCAGGCTCATCGCAGATCGTTCCCCGCGGAGGCCCGGACCGGCGCCCTGAGGCTCGGAGCCGGGCGGGGCAGTGACACGCACCGCGGATTACGAGCGAAAGTCCTCGCCGGTAATGACTTCAAGTGGGTCGGCATCCGAAACGCTCAGCCTCTCTCGCCCGCGCCTCGGCCGTGCGGGTCGCCACTGCATCCGGGGGCATGCCCAAGGTGCCAAGAAGCTGCGCCACAAGCTGCAGGCTGCCTTCCACCGTCTCGGGAATGACGCCGGAAACCCCGTGACCGGCCAGCCGGCAGGCATGATCGGCGTCTTTCGCCCGAGCAAGAACCGGGACATTGCCCCAACGGCGATGGATCACCTCCGCCATCCGCTCCGCTGCTGTGGGCGAATCAAGTGTCAGAACGAAGGCGATGGCGCCGTCCGCGCCCAGCCGCTCCAGAATCTCCTCACGGCCGGCATCGCCAAAATAGACCGGCCGGCCGCTGGCCCGCTCGATGGCAACGCGCCGGGGATTGCTGTCGACGGCGACGAACGGAACCTTTTCCCGCTCCAACGCCTCCGCCACCATTCCCCCCACCCGGCCAAAGCCGCCGATAATGACGTGCCCACGGGGCGCATCCAGCGTGGGCACGGCGAGATGGTCGTGTGCCCGCACTTCCAGCTTCAGGCCCAGCTTGTGCCCCAGGCCCGAAAGCACGGGGGTCGCTGCAAGTCCGAGCCCGACCACTGCGATGACGATACCGGCATCGGCGCTGCCCAGAACGCCCTTCGCCACCATCAGGCCCAGCACGACCAAGGCAAACTCGCCCGTCTGGGCCAGCAAAATTGCAGCCTCCGCCGCTTCGGCCTGCCCCACACGCATGACGCGCGCCGCAGCGAAATTGAACACCGTCTTGATCACAAGCAGCGCCACAGTGCCCGCGAGTACGAGGTGAAGATGTGGCAGAACCGCGCGAAAATTCACGCTCATGCCGACCGTTACGAAGAACACGCCAATCAGCAGGCCCTTGAACGGTTCGAGATCCACCTCAATCTGGTGCCGATAGGCGGTTTCCGAGAGCAGCATGCCCGCAAGAAACGCCCCAAGCGCGCCGGAAAGTCCCGCCGCGCGCGTGAAGGCCGCAGTCCCGACGACAACGACCAGGGTAATCGCCATGATGAGCTCGCGGGACCTGGTGCTGCCGGCGATACTCACCAGCGGCGCCATCACGAACCTGCCGGCCACGAGAATGACCGCGACCGCACCCAACGCCTTGGCCATGGCCGTGACCGCAAGGAGCAGGACGCTTCCGCCGTCGGCGATCAATTCAGTGGCGAGCAGGATGGGGACCACCATCAGATCCTGAAAGAGGAGCACGGCAATGACGAGCTGCCCGAGCGGCGCCAATGACCGATGTTCCTCAATGAGGATCTGAGTAACCACGGCGGTGGACGACAGTGCGAGCGCGAAGCCCAGCACCAACGCAACATCTGACTCAACAAATCCCGACAGTCCAACCGCGGACGCCAGCGCCGCGCCGCAGAACAGCACCTGCAGGCCGCCAATACCGAACACTTCCCGCCGAAGCGCCCACAGGCGGCTTGCTGAGAATTCGAGACCAAGCAGAAATAGGAGGAAGATGACCCCAAGCTCACCAAACGGTGCGGCCCGCTCTGGGTTTGAAATGGTGACGAAGCGCAACCAGGGTACGTCCGCCGCCCAGCTCCCGAGCCCGTGCGGCCCCAGCACGGCACCGATGAGAATGAAGCCCACGACGGCGCCAATGCGCGCGCGGTGAAAGAGTGGCACCAAAATACCGGCTGCCAGGAGATAAACGAACCCGTCCTTGAGGAAGGCGTCACCCACAGCCGCTTCTCCTCACTCAAAACACCTCAGGAGTTGCATTAATATGTGTGGCGCCAGTCGCCCCACAGCGAAATCGCGACTTGCGAAGAGCCATCCAATCGCCATCACCGGGGTGATTGCGAGAGGTCCGCGGATCAGCGCCGGTCGCGAGACCGCTGCTCAACGAAGCGCACCTGGCACCTCCGCCGCGCTGATGTCTTTCTGGACGCGCGCTCGCCCGCAGCCGGGTTCACCAACGAGGCCGAGCGCGCCCACCATAATGGACCCACGCCGCACTTTCAGCCGGCGAGCGCTGCCTCGATCGCCGCGAGAGCCGCTTCGCATTTCCCACCGTCCGGACCGCCCGCCTGGGCCATGTCCGGCCGCCCACCGCCGCCCTTGCCGCCCAGAGCTTCGGCGCCGCGTCGAACCAGCGCCACCGCATCGAACCGACCGACGAGATCCGCCGTCACACCGACCACAAGGGACGCCTTTCCGTCTGCGGCGCTGTTTGCCACCGCAACGACACCGGACCCGATCTTGCTCTTCCCTTCATCGGCGATCGCCTTCAGATCCTTGGCATCCGCGCCGGAAATCGCAATCGCAAGATACTTCGTGCCGTTAACCTCAATGACCCGCGGCCCCTGCTCCTCGCCTCCGCCGGCCATCGCCAACTTCTTGCGCGCATCGGTCAATTCGCGCTCAAGCTTGCGTCGATCCTCAACCAGAGCCGCAAGCCGCGCCTCGACCTCCGCCACAGGCGCTTTGAGGATCGACGCCGCACCCTGCAGGGCCGTATTCGCAATATTGAGGTGGTGGCGAGCGGCATCGGCCGTCAGCGCCTCGATGCGCCGCACACCAGAAGCGACAGCAGTTTCCGCAACAACGGAAACGATGCCGATATCGCCCGTCCGCCGCACATGCGTCCCGCCGCAAAGCTCAATGGAATAAGGGGAGCCGTTTCCAGCGTCGGTGCCCATGGACACCACCCGGACTTCATCACCGTACTTCTCGCCGAACAGCGCGCGCGCACCTGACGCAATGGCGTCGTCCACTGCCATGACGCGCGTTTCAACGGGCTCATTGCGCAGCACGAACCTGTTGGTGATGTCCTCGACCTCTGCGACCTCGCTCGGGGAAAGCGGCTTGGGGTGAGAAAAATCGAAGCGCAGCCGATCCGGCGCCACCAGCGAGCCCTTCTGAGCCACATGCTCGCCAAGCACGCGCCGAAGCGCCTCATGCAGCAGGTGAGTGGCCGAATGGTTCGCCCGCAATGCGGAGCGTCGGGCATGGTCCACTTCGAGCACCAGCGCGGCACCGTTCTTCAGCTCACCCGCAGTGACCTCAACCTCATGGACGAACAGGTCGCCGAGTTTCTTCTGAGTGGAAAGCACCCGCACGGCCACGCCGCCTTCGCCGCTCCACACGCCCGTGTCGCCCATCTGGCCACCGGATTCTGCGTAGAATGGCGTTTGGTTCAGCACGACTAGCCCGCGAGAACCGGCTGGTAGGCTCTCAACCTCCCCGCCATCCTTCAGTAAAGCGACGACAGCACCCTCAGCCTTTTCCGTCTCATAGCCAAGGAATTCGGTGGCACCGACCCTGTCGCGGATCTGGAACCAGACATTGTCCGTCGCCGCCTCACCGGACCCTGCCCAATTGGCGCGGGCTTCGGCCTTTTGGCGGGCCATCGCCGCGTCAAAAGCGCTAAGGTCCACCGAGATGCCGCGGGCCCTCAACGCGTCCTGCGTCAGATCGAGGGGGAAGCCGTAGGTGTCATAGAGCTTGAAGGCCACCTCACCGGGGAAGCTTGCACCCTGGACAAGGCCCGCGCTCTCTTCCTCGAGAATCGAGAGACCCCGCTCAAGCGTCCGGCGGAAGCGGGTTTCCTCAAGCAGCAGTGTCTCGCTGGCCAGCGCTTCGGCCCGCACGATCTCCGGGTAAGCCCGCCCCATCTCGCGCACGAGGGCGGGAACCAGACGGTGCATCAGCGGGTCGCGCGCGCCCAGAAGCTGAGCATGGCGCATAGCGCGGCGCATGATGCGACGCAGGACGTATCCGCGGCCCTCATTGGAGGGAAGCACGCCGTCCGCCGTCAAAAACACCGAGGCGCGCAGATGATCCGCGATAACACGGTGGCTTGCCTTCTGCGGCCCATCCGGATCGACGTTTGTGAGCTCCGCGACCTCCGCGATCAAGGCGCGCATCAGGTCGGTTTCGTAATTGTCATGCGTTCCCTGGAGGACGGCGGAGATGCGTTCCAGTCCCATACCCGTGTCGATGGACGGACGGGGCAGCACCAGCCGCTCGCCACCGGGGAGCTGCTCGTATTGCATGAACACGAGGTTCCAGATCTCGATAAAGCGATCCCCGTCCTCGTCGGGCGAGCCCGGAGGGCCACCGGGAATGTGCGGCCCGTGATCGAAGAAGATCTCGGAGCAGGGTCCGCATGGACCGGTATCGCCCATGGACCAGAAATTGTCGCTTGTTGAAATACGAATGATCTTGTCGTCGGACAGGCCAGCGATCTTCTTCCAAAGATTGTAGGCCTCTTCGTCCTCGCTATAGACGGTGACGAGCAGGCGATCCTTCGGCAGGTCGAACGAACCGGTGACCAGATTCCATGCAAGCTCGATCGCGCGATCCTTGAAATAGTCGCCGAACGAGAAATTGCCGAGCATTTCGAAGAAGGTATGATGCCGGGCTGTGTAGCCGACATTATCAAGATCGTTGTGCTTTCCGCCGGCGCGCACACATTTCTGCGCGGTCACAGCGCGCGAGTAAGCGCGCTTCTCCATTCCGGTGAAGACGTTCTTGAACTGCACCATCCCCGCATTGGTGAACATCAGGGTGGGGTCGTTGTGCGGCACCAGCGGGGATGAGGAAACCGCCTCGTGCCCGTGCTTGACGAAGTAGTCGATGAAAGTCGACCGAATCTCGTTGACGCCGCTCATGTGCCGGCCACTACCTTTAAGAGCCGGACGCGCGAGACGCAGCCGGCGATGATCACCTCGAACGAAGCGCTCGCGCTGTCGCCCGGTTCCGCGCTCACCGCCTATGCAGGCGTCACACGAGCGAAACGGAACCGGGTTCGTTTACCGGCGAGCCCGGCGCTTGTCCAGAAACCCTTGAACTCTCCGCAGCCCACGGGCGGGCCAGCGGTAAGGTTAGCCCTCCGCTGGCTCTTCGCCATCGGCATTCTCCTCCGGAGTGCCGACGAGAATTTGTTCCGCGATCAGCCCCGCATTTTGGCGGATTGCCGCTTCGATCCGGCCAGCCACCTCGGAATTCTGACGCAGGAAGGTCTTGGCGTTCTCTCGACCCTGGCCGAGGCGCTGACTGTCGTAGGAGAACCACGCGCCTGATTTTTCCACCACGCCGGCACGCACGCCGAGATCGAGCAATTCGCCCATCTTGGAGACGCCTTCGCCGTACATGATGTCGAACTCAACCTGCTTGAAGGGTGGCGCGAGCTTATTTTTCACCACCTTCACGCGGGTTTGGTTGCCCACGACTTCGTCACGCTCCTTGATCGAACCGAAGCGGCGAATGTCGAGCCGCACGGAAGCATAGAACTTCAGCGCGTTACCGCCCGTGGTGGTTTCGGGCGAACCGTACATCACGCCAATCTTCATGCGAATCTGGTTGATGAAGATGACCATGGTGTTGGACTTGGAGATCGACGCGGTGAGCTTGCGCAGAGCCTGGCTCATGAGCCGGGCCTGCATGCCGGGCTGGTTGTCGCCCATCTCGCCCTCAAGTTCCGCGCGCGGCGTGAGGGCTGCTACAGAATCCACCACCAGGACGTCGATGGCCCCAGAACGCACCAGGGTATCGGCGATCTCGAGCGCCTGCTCGCCGGCATCGGGCTGGGAGATCAGGAGGTCGTCCAGGTTGACACCCAGCTTGCGCGCGTAGACTGGGTCGAGAGCATGCTCGGCGTCGATGAAGGCGCACGTGCCTCCGCGCTTTTGGGATTCGGCGATCACGTGAAGGGCGAGGGTGGTCTTACCGGACGATTCCGGGCCGAAGATTTCGACAACGCGGCCCTTCGGAAGACCGCCAATGCCAAGCGCGATGTCGAGGCCCAGCGAACCCGTGGGAATGCTCTCAATTTCCAGCGCTTTGCCGCCTTTGCCCAGGCGCATGATCGAGCCTTTGCCGAAGTGGCGCTCGATCTGAGAAAGCGCGGCATCGAGAGCTTTGGTCTTGTCCATGGAAGAACCTTCGACGAGTCGGAGTGTCGCCTGAGTCATCGCCGCGCTCCAGTGCTGGCGCAAGGGGAAATGAGATCACCCCTTATGTACTTGCTTTGTTCCTTGTTCGCAATATGTTCTAACCAACGAAGAAGGGTGGGGCACAGTTGTAGTTTCGGTTCAGTCGTCGTCGGACCAGCGCTCGGAGCGGAAGGCTCGGGCGATCGCACCAGCGCGGGCTGTCATCAGTTCCTCTGGCGTCTCAAAGCTTTCGGGGGAGAGCGGCGCGCAACTCGCCAGCGCCTTTTCGAGAATCTGGGCTTTGGGATACTCGGGCTCACTGCGTCCGCCGTGGCCGTAATAGTCACAGCGCGCCACGCTCATAAGGCGGGCGAAACGCGTCGGGTTGTCGAAGGCGTCGATGCGCGCGAGCATGGCGGCGATCGGTCCGGCGCGCACGGCAGAGGTGCGGTGCACACGCTCGCACTCCTTCAGCGCCAGCATTGCGAGGTCGCGGCAGCTTTCGGAAACGCCGAAGCGCTTAGCCATGGCGGCAACGCGCGGTGCGCCGCGCTCAATGTGCCGGTAGTGGGCAGGCAGGTGCTCTTTGGGAGAATCGGACTTGCCGGCATTCATGACCAGCAGCGCGAAGCGGACTTCAAGCGGTGCGTTAACGGAGGCCGCTTCGTCCAGGGAGCGCAGAAGCAGCTCGCCAAGATCGACCTCGCCGGGGTCGTCGGCGATCTGCGGTACGCCGAACAGGGCATCCAGCTCCGGCAGGATAATCTCGAGCACGCCGCAGGCCCGCAGCGCACGCAGCATGGCCGAGGGTTTCGCGCCCATCAGGCCGCGCTCCAGCTCGCTCCAGATCTCGACCGGGGGCAAGCGGTCCAACGCCCCGATCTCCATCTGTTCGAACATCGCGTCGAGGGTCTCGTCGTCCGCCTCCGCGCCGTCGGAGAGCAGGGCGGCGAAGCGCAGTAGACCAAGGCCCGGATGCAACTGCACCAGGTCGGACGGGAATGGAGAAGTGTCGCGATCCATCTTTCAAGTGGATCACCATGTGCCATCGCAGTGCAAGACAAGAGTGGAGCCCGCCGCAACTTCGACCGGCTCCAGACGACCGAAACGCGGCGATGTTGGCGGATGCATGTCATCGCGGCGGTATTATCGTCGGTCGCGGATGCAGGGCTGCATTGCACCCATGTGTCGGGTGGCGGGCAACGCTGGGCCGCAATGTTCGCCAAACCGTTGCCTTTCCGGGCCTCGCAGCTGTTGCAAGAAGGCATCGCGGATCGTTTTTGATATGGCTGGACGACATAAGTTCATAATTTGTCCATAGAGCAGGACTGAGAGTGCGCTATGGTTTTTGCGAAATCGTACAGGAAGCCGGCATTGTGAGAGTTCTTGTGGCCATGTCTGCGTTTCTGGCGTCGGGTGCGCTCGGTCTCGGGCTTGCATTCAGCCAGATTGTGTCGCCCGCCCCGGCGGGGGACGTCGCCGCGGTGCCGGTTATCTCCAGTGCCGCCCCTGTTGCAAAGCCCGCCCAGCAGCCCACTTCGGGGGCCGCTGCGCCCGCAACCAATTCGTTCGCGCATGGCGCAAACGGCTCGGCGGCGCAGG
Source organism: Xanthobacter sp. NM-59 (assembly GCF_021401125.1). GTDB lineage: Bacteria > Pseudomonadota > Alphaproteobacteria > Rhizobiales > Xanthobacteraceae > Xanthobacter. The sequence goes on along the minus strand of NZ_JACBFQ010000001.1, from coordinate 690,264 downwards.
CGGCAGCTGCCGCGGCGCTTCTGTCCGCGCCCGTCGCGGGGGCCGGTGCGTCGGCTGCTGCTTCAACAGTCGCACAAAGTTCGACTGCCATGAACACGCCCTCGATGAGCGCGCCCATGGCTGCCGCCCCTATGGGGGAGGGGACGCCCCCTGCCAATGCGGCCAACAGCTCCGGTCACCGTTTCCCGGCCTATACGTCGGCCAACGTGGATGGGCCCTACATCGCCATCACCTTCGACGACGGGCCCAACCCGGAAACCACCCCCAAGCTGCTGAAGATCCTGGAAGCGCGGGGCATAAAGGCGACGTTTTTCGTGGTCGGCACGCGAGCTTCGGAGAATCCGGAGCTGCTGCGCCGGATGGCCGAAGCCGGGCACGAGATCGGCAATCATTCGTGGAACCATCCGCAGCTGCCCAAGGTCAGCGTGCAGGAGGCCGATCGGCAGATCAGCCAGACCTCGGCCGCGATTCATGCCGCCATCGGCAAGGACCCGATCTATCTGCGTCCGCCCTATGGCGCGATGAACAACACGCTGCGCAAGCACATCGAGGACAAGTTCGGCCTCGCCATGGTCTATTGGTCCGCGGATTCTCTAGATTGGAAGAACCGCGATACCCAGTCCATCTATGACAAGGTGATGGCCCAGACGCGCCCGGGCGGCATCATCTTGATGCACGACATTCATGCGACCACGGTGGCGGCTGTTCCGCGTGTGGTGGATGCGCTGATCGCGAAGGGCTATAAGTTCGTGACCGTGTCTGAGCTGATTGCCATGAACCGGCCGGTTCCGCGCAAGGAGGAAGTGGCGTCCCTGACGCCGCAGCCGGCGCGCAAGAAGCCCAAGCCCCAGGCCGCCAGCGCATCCGCCAAGCCCGCAAGTGCGGCTTCCGCCAGTAGTGCGGTCGCGCCGCGTCCCGCCAGCGCGACGACCAAGCCGCGCCCGCCGGCGGCGGTCTCCACGGGCACGAGCCTCTTCTGAGCCCGGCCTGCGCCAAACATCCGTTCAAGTGGTTTCGGTCGTCGATTGCTTCATGCGAACGACGACCGAAATCATTTTAGCGGCGTGAGGCGGGCCATCAGGGCACCCGGCGAGCCTGGTCTCGGCCCCCCGCGAATCAATGCCGATGTTGCAGAAGAGTGACAGCGTCAAATCCGCATCCCCTATTCGGGGGATGCGGCGGTTGCCGAATTGCGGCAAGGGTTGACGTGCCGGTCAGGCGTCGCAGCTTGTTGGAGGGGGCTCCAACGACTGCTGGGATGCACCGCGGGCGGTGCCCTCAATAGCCCGTCCGCGGTGCATCAATCCGTTCGGAGCGGCCGGCCTCAAGGGCTGTCGAGCCCCATCCTCGCGCTAACGTTTGCCTGCATCACGGCGTTCGCCGGCGCGCTGCGGCTTGCCATTGCTGCGGGGGCGTGCTGACCCTTCGCGCCAGAAAGGAAAGCCGCGATGCCCGATCACGATTTCAATGCCCAGCGCCTGTGCGTGAGTGACGACCTGTCCGAGGGCGCGCTCGTCGCGCTGGCGCCGGAGCAGGCCCACTATGCGGCGAATGTGATCCGCCTCGCTGTCGGCGCAGACATTTTGCTGTTCAATGGGCGGGATGGGGAGTGGCGGGCGCGCCGCGTCGCCGCCGGAAAGCGCGACGTGAAGCTTGAGGTGCTGGCGCAGACGCGGCCGCAGCCTAGTGCACTCACGGTGGAATATGCCTTCGCGCCGCTGAAGCACGCGCGCCTCGACTACATGATTCAGAAGGCGGTCGAGATGGGCGCGGGCATTCTGAGCCCGGTCGTAACCCGCTACACCCAGGTTTCGCGCGTGAACCTGGAACGGATGACGGCCAACGCCGTTGAGGCTGCGGAGCAGTGCGGGATCCTGACGCTGCCGCAGGTGAGCCCGCCCCGCTCGCTCACCCAATGGCTTGCGGAGCTTCCCGCGGACCGCGTGCTGGCATTTTGCGACGAAGCGGCGGAGGAAGGCGACCCCGTCGCCGCATTGCGCCGGGCGCCGCCGGGGCCGGTGAGCGTGCTGGTGGGACCGGAGGGCGGATTCGCACCGGAGGAACGAGCGATGCTGGCCCCCCGCGCGGTCATCCTCTCGCTCGGGCCGCGCATCCTGCGCGCAGATACCGCCGCCGTGGCGGCACTCGCATTGGTAGAGGCCGCGCGGAGTGGTGCGGGGCCGGCGCGCTAGCCGTAGCGTTATGTAGTGTGAGTGCTGGACGCAGCAGGGCTGGCGTGTAATTTAGAAATAATACATCCGTCTTTCCTTCGCGCGCTGCAAGATGGTGCGGGCTAAGGAAATATCGGCCCTTCATACTGCATTGCACTCGCCGATTCGAGCCTCATTGCTGCATGTGCGTCCTCTTGTGCCCCATTTTGGACGGATTTTCGGGCAGTCTATCGCCGCTGTTGAGTGTGTGTGCCATTTTGGCTTAGCCTTTCATTATCATCTTTCGGAGGTGGCGATGACGCAGCCCTATCGATTTGGAATCGAGGAGGAGTTCTTCGTTGTCGATGCCGCAACCAAGGCGGTGCAGCGGCGGATGCCGCCGGGCTTCTACGATGCGCTGAAGGAGGAGCTCGGGGCCTCGGTCACGCTGGAGCTGCTGCAATCCCAGCTTGAGATTTCCACCCGTCCGGCGACCACCTCTGGCGGCGCGCATGATGAGCTGCGCCATCTGCGCCAGACGGTGGGGGAGGTGGCGGCGCGCCACGGTCTCGGCTTCATCGCCGCCGGCACGCACCCCACCGCCACCTGGGACGGCGCGCGCGCCACCAAGGCGAACCGCTATGACGGCTTGATGAATGACCTGCGGATGCTGGGCGAGCGCAACATGGTGTGTGGCCTGCACGTGCATGTGGAGCTGCCCGATCCGGACGAGCGGGTGGACGTGATGCGCCGGCTGGTGCCGTATGTGCCGCACTTCGTCGCCTTGGCCACGTCGTCGCCGTTCTGGGGCTCCAAGCAAACGGGGCTCATGGGCTATCGCCTGGCCGCCTATGATGAGCTGCCGCGCACCGGCCTGCCGGATATGTTCGAGAACAATGCCGACTATGAGCGGTATGTGGACGCGCTCGTCTCGGCGCGGGCGATTTCGGATTCGAGCTATGTGTGGTGGGCGATCCGCCCTTCGCGCAAGCTTCCGACGCTGGAGCTGCGCGCCCCTGACAGCTGCACGCGCATCGAGGACACGATGGCCATCGTGGCCCTCTATCGTTCGCTGGCGCGCTTCCTGGTGCGCAATCCCCACCACAATCGCGACGTGGGGGCGGTCGACCGGGCCATTGCCGATGAGAACAAGTGGCGGGCCCAGCGCTATGGCGTGCATGGCTCGTTCGTGGATCTCGCGCAGCGGCGCGCGGTTTCCGTGCGCGATGCGGTTGAGGGGCTGGTCAATCTGGTGGCGGAAGATGCGGAGGCGCTCGACTGCCTTGATGCGCTGATGCATGTGCGCACCATCGCCGAGGTGGGCACCAGCGCCGACGTGCAGATTGCCCTTTATCAGGAAGCGCAGCACCGCACCGGCAGCCGTGCCGAGGCCCTCAATGTGGTGAAGAGCTGGCTGGCGGAAGCCACGCTGCAATAGGGTCGATGCCCGGCATTTGTTCGCCGGACCGAGCGAGAGTGCCCGCGCACCCGGCCCCCGAGAGCTCTCGGGGGCTCTTCATTTGGTCGGCGCGCGACCGGCCGGCGGCGATCAGGGCTGGAACGGCACCACGGTTTGCCGCTGCTCGCCCAGCCCGGCCACGCCGAGCGTCACCACGTCCCCGGCCTTCAGGAAGTGGGGCGGCGTCTTGCCCAGGCCGACGCCGGGCGGGGTGCCGGTGGTGATGATGTCACCGGGGTCGAGCACCATGAACTGGCTGAGATAGCTGAGCAGGAACGGCACCCGGAAAATCATGGTGCGGGTCGAGCCGTGCTGCATCCGCTCGCCGTTCACGTCGAGCCACATGGGGAGATCGGAAGTGTCGGTAAGCTCGTCGGCGGTCACCAGCCAGGGGCCCACGGGGCCGAAGCTCTCGCAGCCCTTGCCCTTGGTCCACTGACCCGACCGCTCCATCTGAAAATTGCGCTCCGACACGTCATTGCAGAGGCAGTAGCCGGCGATGTGGGAAAGGGCATCCTTCTCCTCCACATAGCGCGCGCGGGTGCCGATGACGAAGGCGAGCTCAACTTCCCAATCGAGCTTGGTGGAGCCCTTGGGGATGATGATGTCGTCGTTGGGGCCGCTGAGGCAGTTCGGCGCCTTGTTGAACACCACCGGCTCGGCGGGGATGGGGTTGCCGGTTTCCTCGGCGTGGTCCGCGAAATTGAGGCCGATGGCGATGAAGTTGCCCGGCCGCGGCACGCAGGGGCCAAGCCGCACCCCCTCCGGCGCCAGCGGCAGCGTCTCAGCCTCCAGCGCGCCGAGCCGCGCCAGGCTCGCGGGGGAAAGAGCCTCGCCGGCGAGCTCGGAAACATGGCCGGAAAGGTCGCGCACCCGCCCATTGCCGTCGATGAGGCCGGGCTTCTCCGTGCCCTTCGCGCCGAAACGAACCAGTTTCATGCCAGATGCTCCTTTGTGCCCCTACGCGCCCACCTCCGGAGGTCGGCGGGCAGGCACGCTGACCTGTGGCATCGCGCCGGTCAATGGTGCGTGCGATGCAATATTTTCTCCCGCTCCGACAATATCTTCCGCAGGGGAGCGCGAGGCATCCGCCCGTTCCCGGCCTTAGATGACGCTGCGTAATATCGGAAAGATCCGGGGGAGGGCCGGGCTTCCTGTTCGCATCTGATGGCGGCTGTCTGGGCAGAAAACGGGCCAGTCTCGCTATCGCGTAGTGATTTTCGTCTCGGTGTGGCGTGGAAAGCTCATCGCCTGCAACTAAAGACTATTAGCCGCCTTTCCGCCGCTGCCGGAATACTGGCTCGGCCTTCTGGAACGCGTTGTTTGGAGGCATTCCGCTTCCGTTTTTCGCGCTGGCGTCATAAAAGGGAAGCACGACTCCGGGTAACTGCGTCGAGCACCCGCTCAGCCTGTTCGGTGGCTGACTCAGGGCGTCTTGGCTGGCCCTGGAGGGTGACTCTTGAGGGGTGGCCATGGTCGGGTTCCAAAGCGTGGAGGTCCTGGCGTGAGCGAGAGTCCGGATGCGCGACGCTATCGCGCCCTGTTTCTTTCAGACATTCACCTGGGCACCAAGGGCTGTCAGGCAGAATTGCTGCTGGATTTCCTGAAGTACCATGATGCCGACGTGATCTATCTGGTCGGTGACATCGTGGACGGCTGGCGCCTGCGCTCGTCGTGGTATTGGCCGCAGAAGCACAATGACGTGGTGCAGAAGCTGCTGCGCAAGGGCCGCAAGGGCACGCGCATTGTCTACCTGCCCGGCAATCATGACGAATTCCTGCGCGACTATTACGGCACCCACTTCGGCGGCATCGACGTGGTGGAAACCGCCATTCACGAGGCGGCCGACGGTAAGCGCTATCTGGTCATTCATGGCGACGTGTTTGACGTGGTGGTGCGCCACGCCAAGTGGCTCGCCTTCATGGGCGACTGGGCTTATTCCACCGCGCTGATGGCCAACACCTATGTGAACCGCGTGCGCCGCAAGCTCGGCCTCACCTACTGGTCGCTCAGCCAGTGGGCCAAGCTGAAGGTGAAGAACGCGGTGAACTATATCGGCAAGTTCGAGGAGGCCGTGGCCGACGAGGCCAAGCGCAACTCGGTGGACGGCGTCATCTGCGGACATATCCACCACGCGGTTATTCACGATCAGTTCGGCGTGCGCTATGTGAACTGCGGCGATTGGGTGGAGAGCTGCACCGCCATCGCCGAGCATGACGACGGCCGCTTGGAGATCATCTGCTGGACACGCAATTTGAAGGCTGCGCCGGACAGCGAGTCGGATCTGGTGGATGGGCAGGCCCGGGCGGCCGCCTGATGCGCGTTCTCGTCGCGACGGATGCCTGGCATCCGCAGATCAATGGCGTCGTGCGCTCGCTGGAGTACACCGCGCGCGAGGCGGAGCACCTGGGGGCGGAGCTGATGTTCCTCTCTCCCCAGGAATTTCGCACCATTCCCATGCCTACCTACAGCGAAATCCGTCTCGCTCTGGCCACGCCGCGCATGATCATGCGCCGCATCGAGGCCATGCAGCCGGACTTCGTGCATATCGCGACCGAGGGGCCCATTGGCATCCTGGTGCGGCGGGCCTGTATCGCCTCGCGGCGTACGTTCACCACCTCCTATCACACCAAGTTTCCCGAATATCTGGCGGCCCGCGCCCCGGTGCCCGAGCGCTGGACCTATGCGTGGCTGCGCTCGTTCCACAATGCGGCCGGCGGCGTCATGGTCTCCACCGCCACGCTGGAGCGGGACCTGGCGGCGCGCGGCTTCAAGCGCCTCATGCGCTGGTCGCGCGGGGTCGACGCGGACCTGTTCCGCCCCCGGCCCGAGGCGACGCTGAACATTCCGCGCCCCGCCTTCCTGTTCGTGGGCCGTGTGGCCGTCGAGAAGAACATCGAGGCCTTTCTCGATCTCGACTTGCCGGGCTCGAAAGTGGTGGTGGGCGGCGGTCCCGCTTTGGAGATGCTTCGGGCGCGCTACCCAGACGTGCATTTCCTGGGCCCCAAGGAGGGGGAGGAGCTGGCGCAGGCCTACGCCGCCTGCGACGTGTTCTGCTTCCCCAGCCGCACCGACACCTTCGGCATCGTGCTGCTGGAGGCGATGGCCAGCGGGCTGCCGGTGGCGGCCTATCCGGTGACCGGTCCGCTGGACGTGCTGGAAGGCGCGACCGAGCAGGTGGGCGTGCTGGACGAGGACCTGCGCACCGCATGCATGAAGGCGCTGGAGCTCTCGCCCGCCGCCGCGCGGCGTTTCGGCGAGCGCTATACGTGGCGCGAAAGTGCTCGGCAGTTCCTCGATAACGTGCTGATCGCGCACGATATCGGTCCCATCGCGCGGCGCTATCGCCTTCGCCTGCGGCGTCGGGTAGCTTCGGAGGCATGAGCACCCCTCTTTCCCTTCCGACCGCCGCCGATGTGGATGCCGCCGCCGCCCGCCTCAAGGGCGTGGCGGTGCGCACGCCCCTCGTGTTTTCCCCCGTCCTCAGCGAGCGGGTCGGTGCGCGCGTGTTTCTGAAGCCCGAAACCCTGCAGCGCACCGGCTCTTTCAAGTTCCGCGGCGCCTATAACCGCATCGCGCAGATCCCGCCGGAGGGTCGGGCCGCCGGGGTGGTGGCGTGCTCTTCCGGGAATCACGCCCAGGGTGTGGCGGCCGCCGCGCAGCTCTTGAACATGCCCGCCGTGATCGTGATGCCCCACGATGCGCCGGCTCTGAAGCGCGAGCGCACGCTGGCGCTGGGTGCCGAGGTGGTCGGCTATGATCGCGCCACCGAGGATCGGGACGCCATCGCCCGCGCCATCGCCGCCGAGCGCGGCGCGGTAATGGTGCCGCCCTATGATGATTGCGATGTCATCGCCGGCCAGGGCACCGTGGGGCTGGAGATCATTGAGGATCTCGCCGCGCAGGGTCTGAAGCCGGACCTGGTTGCCGCCAACACTTCCGGTGGCGGGCTCATCGCGGGCATCGCCCTGGCGGTGAAGTCACGCGACGCCGCCGCGCGGGTGGTGGCCTGCGAGCCGGCGGGGTTCGACGACCATGCCCGCTCCTTCCGCTCAGGGGTGCGCGAGCGCAATGCCGCCCCAACCGGCTCCTTCTGCGATGCGCTCCTGGCGCCGACGCCGGGCGAGATCACCTTTGCCATCAGCCGTGAGCTGGTCGGCGAGGCGGCGTCCGCCGACGATGCGGAGGTTGCCCGCGCGGTCGCCTATGCCTTCACGGAGCTGAAGCTGGTGGTGGAGCCGGGCGGTGCCGTGGCCCTGGCCGCGCTGCTGGAGGGGCGCCTGCGCGCGGAAGGAACCATCGTCGTCGTTCTGTCCGGCGGCAATGTGGATGCGGACACCTATCTGCGGTGTCTGAGGGGGTAGCGCCAGCCGCAAAACCCTCCCGGCGTTCCGCTTCTCAAAGGGCAGGATGCCGCGCAGCGCCTCCCGCAGGCGTTCGCTTGTGAAAGGCGCATCAAGCGTCGTCGCTTCGCGCGTTTTGCTTCATCGGCCGATCGCCGTTGCGCGCGGGGGCGCCTTGCTCCATCAGCCCAGCGCGATGCCGGGCACATCGTGAATAGCCGCACCCCCATGTCCTCCCGCGCGCCAAAGATCGAACCGGACAGCGTCCCTCCTCGCGAGGCGGGCGCGGGGGAGGCCCATAAGCCGCGCATTGATCTGAAGGTCGCCCTCGCGGCAGCCTTCGCCACCTTCTATCTGCCGCTGGGCATCCAGATGCCCTATCTGCCGCTATGGCTTCAGCACCGCGGTCTGGACCCGCAGGAAATCGGCATCGCCATTGCCGTGCCACTGGTGACGCGCCTGTTCGCCACGCCGGTCCTGGGTTTCCTGTCTGATCGGGTGGGGCGGCCACGAGCGGTGCTGACCACGCTCGCCCTCATGACCACGCTGACCACTGGCCTGCTGGCGCTGTGCGTGGATCCGTTGACCATCTTCATTGCGGCGGGGCTCATTGCCATCAGCTGGAATCCGAGCTTCGCGCTCTTGGATTCGTACGCCTCGCGCCAGGCCCGCGCGGGACGGGCGGATTACGGCCGCTCGCGGCAGTGGGGCTCGGGGGCGTTCCTGGTCGCGAACGTGCTCGGGGGCGTCGTCATCACGGCCACCGGGGCGGGGTCGGTGGTGTTGTGGATCGTGCTCGGGCACCTCTGCTATCTGCTGGTGTCCCTGACCCTGCCGGAATTGCCGCCGCCGCCGCGCCCCGCGCACCACGAACAGGGGCGCGAGCGGGTGCCGCTGGTGCTGGCGCTGGGCGTCGTGGCCGTGGCCCTGGTTCAGGCGAGCCACGCGCTGCTCTATGCATTCGCCTCCGTGCATTGGCGGGCGGAGGGCTGGTCGCTCACCACCATCGGCCTGCTGTGGGCCACGGGGGTGGCGGCGGAAATCGTCTTGTTCCGCTTCGGCACGCGGCTCATGGGCCGGTTTGGGCCGTTCCAGCTCATCGTCCTGGGCGGGTTCGCGGCCTTGCTGCGGTTCGGCGTCATGGCGTTCGATCCGCCCCTGGCGCTGTTGTTCCCGCTGCAGCTGCTGCATGGCTTTACATTTGGCGCCACCTATCTCGGCATGGTGGAGATGGTGGCGCGCGGCGTCAGCGCGCACCGCTCGGGTTCGGGCCAGTCGCTGGCGGCGTGGACGGTGAACATCTTCATGTCGGCGGCGACGGTCGCCTCCGGCCCCCTTTGGGTGGCGATGGGCGCGAAGGCGTTCGCGGTTTCCGCAGGGCTCGGCCTGCTGGGAGCCGTGCTTGCCCTGGCTCTCCGCCGCCGGGTGGGATGGCCTCAGCCCCACAGCTCCGGCGTGGGCGGATAAACGGTGGCGCCATCATAATGAAGGCCCGGCACGCGGTCGCGCGCCAGCAGAAGCGGCCCGTCCAGGTCCACCACCTGCGCGCGCTGGGCCACCAGCAGGGCCGGGGCCATGGCGAGGGAGCTGGCCAGCATGCAGCCCACCATCAGCTTGAAGCCCAGGCGCTCGGCCTCGTCCGCCAAAGCCAGCGCCTCGGTGAGGCCGCCGGTCTTGTCGAGCTTGATGTTGACGGCATCATAGCGCCCGCGCAGCGCCGCCAGGCCCGCCCGATCATGAACGCTCTCGTCGGCGCAGATGGGGACGGTGTGGGGCAGCCGCGCCAGGGCCTCGTCGGCGGCAGCGGGCAGGGGCTGCTCCACCAGCTCGACGCCCACATCCGCGCACGCCTGGAGCAGCCCCGGCAGGGCATTTTCATCCCAACCCTCATTGGCATCGACGATGAGGCGGGCCCGCGGCGCGGCGGCGCGCACCGCCGCGAGCCGCTCGGGATCACCCGGCGCACCCAGCTTCAGCTTCAGAAGTGGGCGGTTGGCATGGGCTGCAGCTTGGGCCATCTCGGCTGGGGCGGCGAGGCTCAAGGTGAATGCGGTCTCGAGCGGGCGCGGGGCCGGCACGCCCGCGAGAGTAGCGGCGGGGATGCCCTTCAGCTTTGCCTCCAGGTCCCAAAAGGCGCAGTCGAGCGCATTGCGCGCCGCGCCGGCGGGCAAGCGCGCCTGAAGCCCCGCGCGATCCAGTCCGGCGGCGATCTCCGGCGCAAGGCTTTCCACCAGCGCGCGGACACCGTCAACGGTTTCAGAATACCGCGCATAGGGCACGCACTCGCCGCGCCCGCGGGCACCATCCGTATCGATCTCAGCCACCACCACGACCGCCTCGGTCTTGGAGCCGCGGGCGATGGTGAAGGTGCCATGGATGGGGAAACGTTCAACGCTCACGGTCAGGCGGGGCATGGCGGGTCCGGTTGCTGCAAGGTGTGCCTGAAATGCCGACACGGCCGAAAATCGGCTTGGGGAATGGCGCGAAGGGCAGCGGCATCGAAGGGCGATGTGGTAAGGAAGGCCGGCAGCTGAGGCGCATAAGCGGAATCGTAGTGCGATTCGGCCGTGCGTGCCGCTGGCAAAATGACGTGGAAGCCGGGGCCTCCCGGTGGCCTGTTGCGGGCGTCCGCTGCAAGAAGGCGGGTTCAAGAGCAGGAGAATGCGTCCACGGGGGTGATGCATTCCACCCGCCCCTGAAGAGACAACCGGGTCCTGGAGAGGTCGCGTTGCCCCATACCTCGTTGATTTCCGTGCATACCCAGGACGATCGCCTGACCGTGGCGGGACGGGGTGCGTGGACGTCCGAGCATGCGAACGAGCTGGAAACCGCCGTGGGCGACGCGGTTGCCACCTACCCCTCACCCAAGGGGGTTGATTTCGACCTCGCTGGCGTCGAGCGCATGGACACGTTCGGCGCGCTGCTGTTCGAGCGGCTGCGCCGGGCCTGGGACGAGAAGGGCATCGCAACCAGCATCCAGGGTCTCGCGCCGCGCTATAAGATCCTGCTGGAGGAGATGGCCCGCGCCGGCCGCGACCAGCGCCCGGCCCCCCGCCGGCAGGAAGCCGTTCTGGAGCGAGTCGGCCACGAGGTGGTGAACACCGGCGCCGACGCCTTGGCGCTCCTCAATTTCATCGGCGCCACCATCGCCGCCATGCTGCGGGTGCTGGCAAAGCCCCGTACCTTCCGCTTCACCGCCATGGTGAACCAGCTCGATCGGGTCGGCTTCCGGGCCGTGCCGATCATCATGCTCATCACCTTCCTCATCGGCTGCATCCTGGCGCAACAGGGCATCTTCAATTTCCGGCGCTTCGGCGCGGAAATCTATGTGGTCGACATGGTGGGCGTGCTGGTGCTGCGCGAACTGGGCGTGCTCATCGTCGCCATCATGATCGCCGGCCGCTCCGGCAGCGCCTACACCGCCGAGCTCGGTTCCATGCGCATGCGCGAGGAGATGGACGCCCTGCGCGTGATGGGCTTCGACCCCATCGAGGTGCTGGTGGTGCCGCGCATCATGGCGCTGGTCATCGCCCTGCCGCTGCTCACCTTCATCGGCTCCATGGCGGCCATCTTCGGGGCCGGGCTGGTGTCGTGGGGCTATGGCGGCATCACGCCGGAAATCTTCATGCAGCGGCTGAAGAGTGCCATCGACCTCGACCAGTTCAATGTCGGCATGATTAAGGCGCCGTTCATGGCCGCCACCATCGGCATCGTCGCGTGCCTGGAAGGCATGCGCGTGGGTGGCAGCGCGGAATCCCTCGGCGCGCACACCACCGCATCCGTGGTGAAGGCGATCTTCCTGGTGATCGTGATGGACGGCGTGTTCGCCATGTTCTTCGCCGCGATCAATATGTGAGGCGGGGATGGATACGCAGCCCACTCCCGCCGCAGCCCCGCTCGCCAATGGCAAGGAGGCCATCATCAAGGTCCGCGACATCGTCGTGGGTTTCGGCGATCGCATCATTCTCAACCATCTGGATCTCGACGTGTACCGCGGCGAGATCCTCGGCTTCGTCGGCACCTCCGGTGGCGGCAAGTCGGTGCTCACCCGCACCATCCTCGGCCTGGTGCCCAAGCGCTCCGGCATGGTGGAGGTGTTCGGAGAGAACCTGGACGACCTCAACGAGAGCCAGCGCTCCGCCGTGGAGCGGCGCTGGGGCGTGCTGTTTCAGCAGGGCGCGCTGTTCTCGTCGCTCACGGTCAAGCAGAACATCCAGTTTCCGCTGCGGGAAAACCTGAAGCTCTCCCAGCGCCTGATGGACGATATCGCCTTCGCGAAGATCGAGATGGTGGGCCTGAAGCCGGATGTGGCGGAAAAGCTGCCCTCGGAGCTTTCCGGCGGCATGATCAAGCGCGCGGCGCTGGCGCGCTCGCTGGCGCTCGATCCGGAAATCCTGTTTCTGGACGAGCCCACATCGGGCCTTGATCCCATTGGCGCGGGCGATTTCGACGAGCTTATCCGCACACTGCAGCAAACTTTGGGACTTACCGTTTTCATGGTAACGCACGATCTGGATAGTCTGCACTCGGTCTGCGATCGCATAGCGGCCCTGGCAGAGGGGAAAGTGATCGCGCAGGGCACAATCGAAACCATGATGCAGGCGACGCATCCGTGGCTGCGGGCCTATTTTCACGGCTCGCGGGCGCGGGCGGTGCAGCGGGGACGTGGCTGATCTCGGCGCCAGGCGGCGGGCGAGCAAGGTCGGGGGCAGGGCAACCGAGAGCAAGGCATGGAAACACGGGCCAATTACACCATCATCGGAGCCTTCACGCTCGCCGTCATCGTGGCGGCGTTCGGCTTCGTGTACTGGTTCGCCGGGCCACAGGATTCCAGTGCCCGCAAGGTTTACGAGATCGTCTTCGACAATTCCGTCGCGGGCCTGCGGCAGGGCAATGCGGTGCTGTTCAACGGCATCCCGGTGGGTCAGGTGCAAAGCCTGCACTTGGTGCCCGACCAGCCGGGGCAGGTGCTGGTGCGCGTGAGCGTCGACAAGACTGTGCCGGTGCTGTCCGATGCGCGGGCCGGGCTGGAATCCCAGGGCATCACGGGCATCGTGGCCGTGGGCATCCGTGGCGGCAAGCCCGATGCGCCGCCTCTGCCCATCGGACCCGACGGCTATCCGCGCATCCCGGCGGACGGGGGCTCGGGCATTTCCGGCCTCGTGAACTCCGCGCAGGGCGTGGCCCGCAAGATCGAAGTGGTGCTCCAGGCCATCAATCCCGATGAGATCGCCTCCATCATCAAGAATGTGGATGTGTTTTCCAAGGCCGTGGCCGACCGTTCCAATGATGTCGGGGTGCTGATCGACCAGTCCAAGGCCCTGGTGACGCAGCTGAACGACGTCGCCACGAAGGCGGACGCCGTGGTGGCGAACCTGAAGAGCGCGACCGAGGACAAGAACGGCCTGCTGGCCCAGGCCACGGATGCCGCCTCTTCGGTGCGGCAGCTGGCCGATAATCTGGACCAGCGCACGGCTCTCCTGACCAGCGAGATCAGCCGCTTCACCGGTCCCGGCCTGCGCCAGTACGAGGCGCTCGCCGTGGACGGGCGCAGGACGCTTTCCGAGATCGAGCGCGTTCTGCGGAGCATCGAGCGCAATCCGCAGCAATTCATAACGGGCGGGGGCACTTCGGTGCCGACCTATAGGCGATGAGCAGGGCCATGACCGACGCGCGCGGGAACAGTTTCGCTTTTCTGAGCCGCCTTTTTGGGGGGCGCGGAAGGGCCTGGACCGCACAAGCGGGGGCGCTGGCGCTCGCGCTGCTGGTGTCCGCCTGTGGCTCGACGCCGACGCCCACCTTCAACCTTTCCGCGCCGCAGGGCTTCTCCGCCGGCGGCAGCGGCAACAGCCAGCTGGTGGTGGCGGCGCCCTATGCGCTCGCGGCGCTCAACACCGACAAGATTTTCGTGGAGCCCAGCCCGGGGCAGATCGCCTATCTCGGCGACGCCCAATGGGGCGACAATCTGCCCTCCCTGCTGCAGGCGCGCATCATCCAAGCCTTCGAGAATGGCAGCAAGCTGAAGCGCGTGGCGCGCCCCGGCGAGGGCGTGGTGGCAGAGTATCAGCTCACCACTGAAATCCGGGTGTTTGGCCTGCGCATCACGCCGGAGGGGCCGGTGGCCGTGGTTGAGCTGTCGGCGAAGCTGATCGGCAATCAGAGCGGACGCATTCTGGCGGCTCAGGTGTTCAAGGGGCAGGCGCGGGCCGCCGACTCCTCCGGTCCCGCTGCCACCGCCGCGCTGGATGAGGCCTCCAACCAGGTGCTAACCGCACTCGTGCGCTGGGCTTCCGGGAAGATGTGAGAGGCTCGATCGCCTTCGGGCGATGGCGGTGCTGCGGTCCCACGCGCTGAGGTGTGGGTATTGCACTCTTGTATGGTCGTGGAAGGAGCCCCGTTTTGGCGGCCTTCCGCCTTTTGAGGCGACGGCGGCCTGAATTGGCTCGGAAGTTTCCCGGCTACGGGAGCGGTGTGGCGAAAACGCTCAACACCGCGCTGGGAGCAAAGCCCGGATCACGTGCGAAACTGCTGTCGGGTGCCGTGGCAGCGGCAAAGGCCCCTTCCCGGAGGGAGACCGCCGCCTAATCCTCAGCGCGAAAGCTCCTTGGAGTAGGGACGGCATCTTCCGACGCTTGGCCGAGATATCGACGCGCGATGCGAGGGTGTTTCGCGGAACGGGCGGCTTTATGCTGGAGCCCCCGGAGTGCGTTGACCCGGCCGCTCACCCACCGGCTCCACGAGGGGACGAGCGTTCCGCACGCTATGTCTTCAACGGGGCTGCGGGAAGTCTTTGCTCCGATCTTCCCTGGTCAAGAAATCGCAGGGCCCGAGAAACCACAAGGCCGAGGATGCGCGGCCTCCAAGGCGATCTTTCCCCTGATGGAGAAAAAAGCACGCACAGGCGGACTCAGCGCGGGCCGGCAGTCCCTGCGCGTGCCCGCGAGAGACGGAGCAGAAAGCCGAGGGGCGGGCGCGGCTGCACCTGCCGGACGGCTTTTTTGCTGGGCGACATAAGGCCCATGACGGGCCGAGCGGCCCCGGCCCCACTCCGGACAGAAGGAAATCCAGCCACTGGCGGCAGAAGGCTGCCCTCGGCGCCGGGCGTCACACGGCAGGCAGTGCGGCCCGAAAACAGAAGGCCCCGCTGGAGCCAGCTCCGGCGGGGCCTCTGGAAAAGCGAGGCGCCGTTGGCGCCCCTGGTAAGGGCAGGCGGATCAGATGCCGACCTTGTTCAGCTCGCCATAGACCTCGTCGGCCCAGGTGCGCAGATCCATCAGGCCCGCATAGGCCGACCAGATCTCAATGCCGAACTTTTCCGCCAGCTCGTTCTCGGTGGAGGCGAGGGCCTCTTCAACGGGCGTGTAGGTGCGCTCCAGATGCGGCCACAGCTCGGAGGTGCAGCGGGGCATCTCGATGAAGTGGAGATTGCGGCCCGCGCCGGCCTTCTCGATGCGTGCGAAGGCCTGGCTGTCGAAGGTGCCGCCCACCGCATTGCGCACCACGATGATGTTGGAGACGGGAAGGGCCCCGCCCAGCACCACGTCCTCGATGAGGGTCGCGACATTGTCGATGGAGTGCGATTCCGGCTTGGTGATCACCAGCAGGTCGATTTCCGGCGAATTGCGCTGCTGCATGATGTGCGCGACGCGGCGGTGATGCGCCCACTGCACCAGCTGCGGCACCACGTTGGCGCCCAGGTCCAGCACCGCGCCGCCGGTGAGCAGCAGGCCGCCGAAGCGATCCCAATAGCGCAACGGCGCATTGGCGTCATTCTCGGTCTTGGAGGAGGCGAGGGAGGAGCCGATGCCCAGCTCGAGCACCTTGGTGGGGAAGAACTTGCCGATCTTGGAATGGCCGGTGCCGTCGGTGAAGTCCGCGGCCACGAGCTTGTAGGTTAGCTCGCGCTTGGTGAGGGCGGAATACACCATCTGAGCAAGGGTGGTCTTGCCCTGGCCGCCGGCATAAGCGGCACAAATATAGGTCTTCATGAGTGGAAGGCTCCCTGGCAGGCCTGTGCGGAATTCGCCTGGATGGGCCGGCGGCCAAGTGCACCGAAGGCCCGCTGCAAGTTCTACTCAGTGCCACCCGGCGGGCAGGATTGCCGCCGGGCAGCGGAGGGGGCCTCAATCGAGGCGCCCGGCCACATGGGCGAGCAGGGTATAAACCTTGCCCGTGTCAGAGGTGAGATAGGTGCGGGTCAGCGTCTCGCCCTGCTCTCCGGCGGCCACCTGCTCCAGCAGCCGGTCGAATTCGGAGATGTAACGGTCCACCTCCCCGTGGAAGGCGGCGTCATCGTGGTAACGCCGGCGTAGGGCCTCGAAGGTGCTGAGACCCTGGAGGGTGTAGATGCGGCGGGTGAAGGCGCCGTTCTGTCCCTTCAGCTTGCGATCCCAGCAGTCGGCGAGCGCGGTGCCATCCACCAGGCGGCCGATGTCGGCGGTCAGCGCGTCCAGCGTCTCGGGCACCTGGCGGGCGGCGGGGCGGGGCGCCGGCCGGCGCGGCGGCACCAGGCTTTCCGCACGGCGGCGGGGCGCCGCCTCCTGCTTGAGATCGTCGGAGGCGACGGCCAGCAGCTCGCTCAGCAGATCCTCGTGACTTGCCGTGTCGGCGGCGAGCACCGCAGGTTGCGCCTCCACTTCGGGAGCCGCGGTCGCGGCGGCGATGGGAGCGCTCTCGATTTCCGCTGCGCGCGGCGCGGGGGCCGGGCGTCGGGGTTCGGCCGGGGTGGCCAGCTCGCGAGCCACCGAGGCGCGGGCGATGTCCTGCGCCGCGGCGCGGGCGCCGGCTTCCACCACGTCGAAGGACTGGCCCTGGCGGGCGACGATCTCGTTCAGCTCCGCCAGCGCCTTGATCTGCTCGGCCACCGCGCGCCGCATGGTGGCGGCGCTGGCCTCGGTTTCCACCGGCAGGTCGAGAATGCCGCGCTTCATCTCGGCGCGGGCAAGCTCGATGGCCTGCTGCACGTCCTCGGTGGTGCGCTTCAGCTCGCGGGCGGCTTCGGTGAACTGGGCACCGGTCTCGCCGAACATGCGGTGCACGTCCTGCAGGGCGGCCTCGTAGGTCTGCCGCAGGGCGGCGGCCACCCGCTCGCGCTCCTGGTCGGCGGCGCCGCGCATGAGCTCGAACTGGGTTTCGATGACCTTGGTTGAACCGGAGGTGGCTTCGGCGACCACGCCGGCAATCTCCCGGGCGCGGCCCTGGGCGGCCTTGAAGGCATCCTCGAGCATGGCGTGGAAGTGCTGCATGCGGCCGTCCATGTCGGCCACGCGGGTGCTCATGGCGCCCGTCAGCTCCTCCAGGGCGGCGCGGCGGGCATTGAGGGTGGCCTCAACGCGCTCCTCGGTGGTGCCCAGGGCCTGCGAGGCGTCGGACAGGGCGCGGCTCTGCTGCTCGAGGCGGTCGGTGAGGGTGGTGATTTCCGACAGGGTGGTGCCGGAGAAGCCCTTCAGCGCCTTGATCTGGGCGTCGAAGCGCTCGGCCGTGGCACCGGCGGTCTCGCCGATGGTGCTGACGGTGGCGCTGAAGTCTTCCACCTGGCGCGCGAATGTGCCGGAGAAGTCGCCAAGATTGCTCACGGCGCTGGCCATGGCGCTCTGGAACGTCGAGTTGGCATCGCCCAGGCGCTCGATGATGGCCTGAACGTCGCCCTTCAGCGAGGTATTGGTGGCCGTGATCTCCGAGACCGCCCGCTGGCTGGTGCGCTCCAGCGCCACCAGGAAGGCGCCGTTCTTGTCGTCCATGAGATGGGCGATTTCGTTGAGGCGGGTGCCGAGTGCGTCGGCGACCTTCTCGGCATGGCCGGTGAGGGCCTGGCCCACATTGAGCGACAGGGCCGTGAGCGAACGCTCAACCTCGGTGGCATTGGCGCGCAGCGTGCCGGAGACCGCTTCCACGCGGCCGGTGAGGCTGTCGGCGATGGCACCGCTGCGGGCTTCCAGATCGGAGGCGACACCGTCCAGCCGGCCGAGCACAAGCTCCTCGATCCGGTGCACGCGGCCGTCCAGCAGGTTGGCGATTTCCTGGGCCCGGGTGCCGAGGGCGCGATGCACCACCTCGGCACGCTCCATGAGCACCTCGCCCAGGGCCTTGTTGCGGCTGGTGAAGAAGCCGTCCAGGGTCTCCACCGACTTGTCGAGGGCGGCGGTGGCGCTGGCCGTGCCATCGGCCAGGGTGCGGGCCAGATTGACGGTGCGGCTCGCCAGGGTCTCGGTCAGGCTCTGGGCGCGCTGGTCCAGGGTCTGCTCGATGCGGGCGATGCGCTGATCCAGCGTGCCGGCCACGTTGGAGGTGGTGGAGGCGAGGCGCTCGTCGAGATTGTCCACCGCGAGGCGGAGATTCTCGTTCACCTCGTTCACCCGCAGGTTGATCTGGTCGATCAGCTCGGGCGCCTGCACCTTCACGGTGTTGTCGAAGGCCTTCACGCCGTCATTGACCGCGCGGGCGAAGGTGGTGCCATCGTGGTGCAGGCGTTCGGCCAGCTCGGCACCCTGCACGGAGAAGGCCTCGTCGATGGCCTTGAGGCGGGTGTTGAGCATGTCCTTGATGGCGTCGCCCTTGGTGCCGATGCTGGCAACCAGGGTGTCGGCGGTCTCGCGGAAGGCCTCGGTGACCTTGCTGCCGCGCGCGCCGATGGCCTTGGTGACCTGGTTGCCGGCCACGGAGAGCCGGTCGGTGATGTCCGAGGTGGCGGCGGTGAGGGAGGTGGCGATCTCCTCGCCCTTGTCGGCGAGGGTGGCGCTGACCTGGGCCGCGGCGCGGTCGAGCGAGGCGGCGATGCGCTCGCTGGTTTCCGCCAGACGCTGGGGCAGGGCCTCGCCGCGCACGGCGATGGCGTCCACGATGCGGTCGCTGCTGGCCTCAATGCGGTCGGCAAGGTCGGCGCCCTGGCGGGCCACCGTATCGCTGATGATCTCGCCGCTCTTCTCAAGCTGCTGCACGAGGGTCGAGCCGCGCGTGTCGAAGTCGGAGATGGCGGCCTCGGCGGTGGCGCGGAAGGCGTCGGAGACGATGCCGATGCGGTCGGTCAGTTCGGCGCCGCGGCGCTCCATGGTCTCGCGCAGGGCGTCGCCGCTCTTCTCGAGCTGCTGCACCAGGGTCGTGCCGCGGGTCCCAAAGTCCGAGATGGCGGCTTCGGCCGTGGCGCGGAAGGTGTCGGAGGCGATGCCGATGCGGTCGGTGAACTCGGCACCGCGGCTGTCCATGGTTTCGCGCAGGGTGTCGCCGCTCTTCTCGAGCTGCTGCACCAGCGTCTCGCCACGGGTGCCGAAATCCGCGATGGCGGCTTCGGCCGTGCTGCGGAAGGCGTCGGCGGCGTCGGCGATGCGGTCGGTGAACTCTGCGCCACGGTTGCCCATGGTCTCGCCGATGGCCTCGCCGGTCTTTTCGAGATGGGCGACCAGCTCGGTGCCGCGGCTACCGAAGTCGGCGACGATGGACTCGGTGGCGGCGCGGATGGCGTCGCTGGCGGCCGCGATGCGGGCGGCGATCTCGGCGGTGAGGTTGCCGCCGTTCTCGGCCAGGGTGTCGTCGATATTCTTCTTCAGCCGGTCGATGTTGACGTTGACGTCCTCGCCCCAGCGATCGATCAGCACCGCCACGTCCGAGGTGGTGGACAGAAGGTTGGTGGCCAGATCGTCGGTGCGCGACTTCAGGGTCTGCACCAGGGTATCGGCGGAGTTGGAGAGGTCCTCGCGGATCTCGGCGCCGGTCACCTGCAGGCGGTCGATCAGCTCGGTGCCCTTGGCGGTGAGGCCGTCGATCATGGAGTCGCCCACGCGGGCGAGGGCGGAGGTGATGTGCTCACCCTTCTCGCCCAGGATCTCGGTGACGCGCTCGCTGGCGATGAGCATGGTCTCGTGGATGCGCGCGGAGGAGTCGCGCACCTCGTTGGAGAGCACGGTCTCGGCCCCGGCGATGCCCTCGCGCAGGCGCTCGGTTTCCAGCTGGATGTTGTGGCGTTCGGCCTGCAGCTCGTCGATCAGGGTGCGGATGCGGACTTCATTGTCCTCATAGGCGCGCTCCAGCAGCGAAACCTCGGTGCGCACCATGGCTTCCAGCTCGCCGGCGCGGGCGACCGCGCGGTCCAGGCCGTCACCCATGGCGGCGACTTCGCGGCGCACGGCCTGGCCCACATTCACCACCGTGTCGGTGGCGAGGGCTTCGGGCTCGGCAAGTCGCATCGCCACCTCGGTCATGGACCGGGCGATGCCCTGGAGCTCCTGGGAGCGACGGATCAGCACCGCCATGCCGAAGAAGGCGAAGGGCGGAACGAGGATGGAGGCGAACACGCCCAGCAGGGCCGGGGAGCTGGCCAGGGACTGGAGCCCCTCGGAATTCGCCATCAGGCCGCGATGATAGGTGTAAGCGAGGGCGACGCCCACGGCCACCCAGGCCAGCGAGATGGCCGCGGCCCACCAGTACGGCGCGCTCGAGGGCGGCCGGCGCAGCTGGTTCACCATCTGGCCGACGCCCTGGCGGTCATCATTGGCGGCACGCCGCTCGCCGGCGCGGCGGGCACCTTCGCGACGGCTCTCGGTCGCGCCATCCGTGCCGCGCGGGGCGCGGCGGCCGATGGGGCGGGCGCCCGGAGTGGGAAGGGGTCGATCGGGCGGCGGGACGGGGCGCTCCGCGATGGGGGAGGGCTCCGCGCCGGTCGCCTCGTCCAGCTCGGGCTCGACGGGCAGCGTGGGTTCGGGCGCCGCGGCCTGGGCTTCCTTTGCCTCCTGCGCCTGCTGGGCGTTGTCCAGCTCCAGCGTCAGGGCCTCCTGAATCGCCGAGAGGGCGACCTCGGTCGGATCCTGGACTTTCATCGGAGTCTTCATGTCGCCGTCGCCTTTGCCATCGGAGCAACACCCGGCAGGTGCTGCCGGCTCGCCGAAACCTTCGCCCCTGCGAAGCCGAGGCCGCCGCCGGCCACGCACTCAGGGCAATGGTTTACTCTTCCTTATCCTATCCAGGGATGCGAAGGCTTTGAACCGGTCGCGGCGCGAGAATGAAGATATCGTTAATTCGCTTCGCGCTTCAGCCCTGGCCTCAGCGGGATGTTGGAGCTATAGGGCGCAGCAGCCCCTCCCTGGAGGGCCTCCAATCCATTCGGCGCGGTTACGGCAGATCTATGGTCGCGATCACTTTCATTGAATTCAACGGAACCTCCCACCAGGTGGATGCCCCGGAAGGGGCCACCGCCATGGAAGCCGCCGTGCGCAACGGCGTGCCCGGCATTGTTGCCGAATGCGGCGGCGCCTGTGCCTGCGCCACCTGCCACGTCTACGTGGATGACGCGTGGAGGGAAAAGGTGGGCGAGCCTTCCGAAATGGAAGAGGGCATGCTCGATTTTGCGAGCGACGTGCAGCCCAATTCCCGGCTCTCCTGCCAGATCAAGCTGACGGCGGAGCTCGACGGCTTGGTGCTGCGCCTGCCCGAGAACCAGGGCTGAGCAGACCCCCGGCGGCAGGGGCGCTCATGTTTCCTTTACGGCGCGGCGCCACAATGTCGCCCGCGCCGTTGGGGATAAGCCATGACGTCCGTCACAGCTTCTGCCGAGAGATTTCAAGCCGTGCTGCCCGCATCCCATCCGGCGCCGACGATCCTCGTGTTCGATTCCGGTGTCGGCGGCCTGTCCGTGTTCCGCGAGGTGGCCCGTGCCCGTCCGGATGCACATTTCATCTATGCCGCCGATGATGCCGGCTTCCCCTATGGTGATTTGAGCGATCAGGCGCTGGTCGCGCGGGTAAACGAGGTGGTGGGGCGCCTCATCGCCCTCACCGCGCCGGCCCTGGTGGTGATCGCCTGCAACACGGCGTCGACTGTCGTTCTGCCGAGCCTCAGGGCGCGCTATCCCATTCCATTCGTGGGCACCGTTCCGGCGGTGAAGCCGGCCTGCGCCGCCTCCCTCAGCGGCCGCGTGAGCATCCTGGCGACGCCCGGCACCGTGCGGCGGGACTATACGGCCGGGCTCATCCAGCAATTCGCGGCCCAATGCGACGTGACCCTGGTGCCGAGCGTGCGCCTCGCGGCGCTGGCCGAGGCGGCCCTGGCCGGCGAGGATGTGCCCGATGCCGCCATCAGCGCCGAGATCGCGCCCTGCTTCGTGTCCGCCCAGGGGCGGCGCACCGACACCGTGGTGCTCGCCTGCACCCATTACCCGCTGCTGCTGGAGCGCCTGGAGCGGATCGCGCCCTGGCCGGTGTCGTGGGTTGATCCCGCGCCCGCCATCGCGCGGCGCGTGGTCCAGCTTCTTGGGCCCGCTCCGCAGAGCGGTGATCGCGAGGTGCCGGTGCAGGTCTACTCTACCGCGCGGGCTCTGGATGTCCGCCGCATCGCCGTCGTCATGGGCCGCCCGGTGGCGCGGCCGGAAGTTCTGGCGGCGCCGCTGGCCGTCGCCAGCTGACTAAAAGGGGAGGTGTCAATGGCCGTTCGGGTCGACCGTCGTGCCGTCTCGTTCGGCCTTTTGAGCAGCGCCCTGGTGGGTGCGGTCCCGGGGCTTCTGGGTGCCGGCCCCGCCTGGGCGCAGAAGGCGGCCAAGCCGTTTCCCGCATGGGTGGAGCAGTTCCGCGCCAAGGCCCGCGCCCGCGGCATCAATGATGCCACCTATGACGCGGTGTTTCGTGGCCTGAAGCCCGACACCAGCGTCTATGCTCAGGATCGGTCGCAGCCGGAATTCACAGAGCAGACCTGGCAATATCTCAACCGCCGCGTTTCCGACTGGCGCATTGCCACGGGCCAGGAGCGCGCACGCCAATATGCCGGCCTGTTCAGCCGCATCGAGGAGGCCTTCGGCGTCGATCGGCGGGTGATGCTGGGCTATTGGGGCATGGAGAGCGCGTTTGGCGACGTGCTGGACAATCCCAAGCACATGAAGCCCATCTTCCCCTCCCTCGCCGCGCTGGCCTGGGGCGATCCCCGGCGCCGCAGCTATTGGGAAGCCGAGCTTCTGAACGCGCTGGTCATCGTCCAGCGCGGCTGGGGCACGCCGCAGGAGATGACCGGCTCCTGGGCCGGCGCCATGGGCCACACCCAATGGATGCCCGAGGTCTGGCTCAACATGGGGGTGGACTTCGACGGCGATGGCCGCATCTCCCCCTTCGGCCGCCCCGACGATGCGCTGGCGGGCACCGCGAACTATCTGGTGAAGCGCGGCAAGTATCGCCGCGGCGAGCCCTGGGGCGTGGAGGCCAAGCTGCCTGCCGGCTTCAACACCGCCTTCGCCGACAACAAGTCACGCCGGCCGCTCTCTCAATGGGGCGACCTGGGGGTGACGACCGTGGATGGCCGCTCACTCTCCAGCTATGACGAGCCCGCGCGCTTGTGGCTGCCCGGTGGGCCCGGCGGGCCGGCCCTGCTGCTGTTCCACAATTTCTATGCGGTCCGCTCCTACAACCCCTCGTCCAATTACGCCCTAGCCGTAGTGCATCTGGGCGATCGGATCATGGGGGAGGGGGCATTCGTGACGCCCTGGCCCGGCGGCGAGCGGGCGCTGAGCTTGGCCGAGGTGCAGGAAGTGCAGCAGCGCCTCACGGCCGCCGGCTTCAGCACCGGCGGCACCGACGGCCGCGTGGGCACCGCCACGATGCGCGCGGTGCGGGCCTTCCAGCAGAAGGCCGGCATCAACCCCGCCGATGGCTATGCCTCGCTGGAAGTGCTCGCCGCCCTGCGGCAGGGGCGATAAAGCTCGCCCCTGCCGCCAAGGGCACCGTCAGCTCGCGATCACGGCCTTGAAGTTCGCGTAGAGCTGCTTCGCCGCGGCTTGGAACACGGACATCTTCTCCCGGGTCGCCGCCTCCAGCGTCGCCTGGCCTCCGGGGCCGGTGATGGCTTCCAGGGCGCAGCGGTATTCGGGAATAGCGCCCCATTCGGGCACCGTCGCGTCGGTCAGCTCCACATGGTACTGGATGCCGAAGGCCCGGCGGCCCACCTGGATGGACTGAACGGGGCAGTGGCCGTTTTCCGCCAGCACACGTGCACCCGCCGGCAGCTCCAGCACCGCGGCGCCGTGCCACTGCAAGGTGGGGAAGGTGGGGGCGAGCCCCTGGAACAGCGGCGCCGCCTGGCCCGCCTGGGTCAGCGAAACCTCGGTCACGCCCACTTCCGGCTTCGCCATGAGGCCGACCTTGCCCCCCAGGGCATCCGCCAGCAGCTGGTGGCCGAGGCACACGCCGAGATAGGGGCGATCCTTCGCGACCCATTCGCGAATGGCCGCCTTTTCCGGGACCAGCCATGGATGCTCGGCCTCCTGCCACACATCCATGGGGCCGCCGAACACCATCAGCGCGTCGAAGCCGTCCAGGGGCGGGATGGGCTCCCCCTCATCGAGCTCCACGGGGTGCCAGCTGATTCCGTCCGCCTTCATGAGATCGCGGAAGCTGCCGGGGTGCTCTGCGGCGACGTGCTGAAACACGAGAATCTTCATGGGGTGCAGCTCCGGTGAGGACGGGTGCAAGCTAAAAGGTGGCCGTGCGCCCGCAAGGCCAAATGAAGGGCAGGGCGGCCGCATTCCTGACCGCAAAGGCGGCAAACATTGACTTCCCCCGCGCGAGCCCTTATGAGGCGCGGACCTTTCGGGCCCAAAGTGGCCCGTTTGGCGTTTCACGCACCCGTGGCGTCTTGCGGCAGCGCGCTGCAAGAGCCTGTCGGCGGCGATACCGATTTTCGAATCGGCGTTTCCGCAGAGGAGGGGCGCGATCCCAACGCAAACTAGAACTTCAAGGATCCGCGTTACATGAGCAAGCGCATTGCGGCCAAGCACAAGATCGATCGCCGTATGGGCGAGAACATCTGGGGCCGCTCCAAGAGCCCTGTGAACCGCCGCGAGTATGGCCCGGGCCAGCACGGCCAGCGCCGTAAGGGCAAGCTGTCGGACTTCGGCGTGCAGCTGCGCGCCAAGCAGAAGCTGAAGGGCTATTACGGCTCCATCGGCGAGAAGCAGTTCCACGCCGTCTACGTGGAAGCCTCCCGCATGAAGGGCGACACCGGCGCCAACCTGATCGGCCTCCTCGAGCGCCGCCTGGATGCCGTGGTGTATCGCGCCAAGTTCGTGCCCACCATCTTCGCCGCCCGCCAGTTCGTGTCCCACGGTCACGTGAAGGTGAACGGCAAGCGCGTCAACATCCCCTCCTACCAGGTGAAGGTGGGTGATGTGGTCGAGGTGAAGGAAGCCTCCCGCCAGATGACCCTGGTGCTGGAAGCCCAGCAGCTTGGCGAGCGCGACGTGCCCGATTACATCGAGGCCGACGCCGGCAAGCTCGCGGTGCGTTTCGCCCGCGTGCCCGAGCTGAACGAGGTGCCGTATCCGGTTCAGATGGAACCGAATCTGGTGGTCGAGTTCTACTCGCGCTGAGCAATCGGCGACGAAAAAGAAAAAGGCCGCCTCTGGCGGCCTTTTTTATTGGCGCGGTCCACAGGGGCCGGCCGGGAGCGGGCCTGCGGCCCGTCCCGCGATGCCCGCGCTCAGCCCGCTTTCACCTCAAGGGTCGCGGCGGCGAGAAACTCTTCCATGTTCCGGCGAATCTGGTGGTCGGACACGACAACGCCCTTGGCGTCGAAATCTCCGCGCAGCTTACGGAACACATCTTCGTCGCCGGCTTCCTGGATATCGGCGATAACCACTTCCTTGGCGTAAGCCTCCGCTGCCTCTCCGGAGAGGCCGAGCATTTGTGCGGCCCAAAGGCCGAGCTTCTTGTTGCGACGGGCGAGCGCTTTGAAGTGGGTCTCCTCGTCCAGCGCGAAGCGCTTTTCAAACCCTTCTTCGCGCTTGTCGAACGTGGTCATGGCAGCCCTCTTCGTGACGATTTGGTGACCGGTTTGGGACCGGGATTGGTTAGCACGGTGCGCAAACGCAAGGTGTCGCCCGCGCGCGTGCCTTGAATATAGGGCACTTCTCCCTAGATCAACGGCAGTTAAGCGCTGCCCCATGTCGCGGCTACAAGGTGCGCCGCACCATTGTAACTGGCGAAGGATCTGCCTGGACGCCGCAAGGAACGGCACTTGGCCCGCGCAATTCGAGGCGGGGGCAGCGGCATACCGTTTGCTCCGACATCGCTGCGACATTTGCATGATTGACGCAGTCGCGTTGTATCCGGGCTCGTGATCGGCTAGTGTCCACACGGGTTCGGTGTGAACTGCACAACAGCCACCCGCGCCCCGCCGAGGAGCGTCACCAGAACGGAGCCTTGGCACACCCATGGATTTCCTCAATCGACGGTATACACCCATGTCGCGCCGCCGCCGCATTTACGAAGGCAAGGCGAAGGTCCTCTATGAAGGTCCGGAGCCCGGCACTCTCATCCAGCACTTCAAGGATGACGCGACCGCCTTCAACGCCAAAAAGCACGATGTCATCGATGGCAAGGGCGTGCTGAACAACCGGATTTCGGAGTATGTCTTCTCCCGGTTGAACGATATCGGCGTGCCGACTCACTTCATCCGACGGCTGAACATGCGCGAGCAGCTCATCCGCGAGGTGGAGATCATCCCGCTCGAGATCGTCGTGCGCAATGTCGCGGCCGGCTCGCTGTCCACCCGACTCGGCATCGAGGAGGGGACCCAGCTCCCCCGCTCGATCATCGAGTTTTATTACAAGAACGACGCGCTCAACGACCCGATGGTGTCGGAAGAGCACATCACGGCGTTCGGCTGGGCCACCACCCAGGAAATCGACGACATCATCGCGCTTGCGATCCGCGTCAACGACTTCCTGTCCGGCCTGTTCCTCGGCGTCGGCATCCGTCTTGTGGACTTCAAGATGGAATGCGGCCGCCTGTGGGAAAACGACATGATGCGGATCGTCGTGGCCGACGAGATCAGCCCCGATTCGTGCCGGCTGTGGGACATCAAGTCCAACGACAAGCTGGACAAGGACCGTTTCCGTCGCGACATGGGCGGGCTGGTCGAGGCGTACACGGAAGTGGCGCGTCGGCTCGGCATCCTCATGGAGAACGAGAACACCCAGGGCAAGGGCCCCGTCCTCGTCAAGTGAGGCATGCGCCGTGAGGCGCCCCGGCGCCTTGAGCACCGGCGGCAAATGATGCTAGGCGGGGGCCGTGAAGGCCCCCGTTTGCGTTCCGCGCAGGCGCTGGAGCCAGAGGCCCACGGGGCGCGACGAGAACAAACGCGCTGAGCGCGCGAAACGAGAGAAGGTCTCATGAAGGCACGCGTGATCGTCACACTGAAGTCGGCGGTGCTGGATCCGCAGGGCAAGGCCATCGAGGGCGCGCTGCGCTCCCTGGGTGTCAACGGGGTGCAGAGCGTGCGCCAGGGCAAGGTCTTCGACGTCGAGCTCGCCGGCAACGACCGTGACGCGGCCGAAGCGGCGCTGAAGGAAGCCTGTGAAAAGCTCCTGGCCAATACGGTGATCGAGACCTACCGAATCGAGTTTGCCTGAGTTGTGGTAAGCTTGCGCCCGGTGCCGCCGAGAGGACGCCATGGCTGACGTCACGAGCGAACTGAGCCAAAGCCGGATCCCGGTTCCGGTCTGCTTTGAGATTCCGGGCCTTTCCGATGGCGCGCGCCGCGGACAGAGTGAGTCGCGTGCGCAGCCATCCTTGCTCCGCCCGATCCGAGCCAGCCTCGAGCCGGCTGCAAATCCCCTCCACGGCGTCCCGGTCCGCCCCCGTGCGTGCCCCGCCCGTGGCGATGCCCCTTGGCCGACGCCCATTGAGAGATCATGAAACCTGCCGTCATCCTCTTTCCCGGCTCCAATCGTGAGCGGGATGCCGCGCGTGCCCTGAAGCTCGTCGCTGGCGCCAAGCCGAACATCGTCTGGCACGCGGAGCACGAGCTGCCGGCGGGCACCGATCTCGTGGTGCTGCCGGGCGGCTTCTCCTACGGTGACTATCTGCGCTGCGGCGCCATCGCCGCCCGTGCCAACATCATGAATGCAGTGCGCGCCCATGCCGCCAAGGGCGGGCTGGTGCTGGGCATCTGCAACGGCTTCCAGATCCTGTGCGAGGCGGGCCTGCTGCCGGGGGTGCTGGTGCGCAATGCGCGCCTGCGTTTCGTCTGCCGCGAGGTACTGCTGCGGGTGGAGCGCGCCGACACCGCCTTCACCAAGGCCTATCGCAAGAGCGACCTCATCCGCATCCCGGTCGCCCACGGCGAAGGCAATTATACTGCCGACGAGGACACCATCACCGAGCTGGAGAAGGAAGGCCGCGTTGCCTTCCGCTATGCCCGCCCCGATGGCCAGATCGACGAGACCGATGGGCCCAACGGCTCCATCAACGGCATTGCCGGCATTTATTCCGAGAAGTTCAACGTGCTCGGCATGATGCCGCATCCTGAAAACTACATCGAGCCGGAGATCGGCCCGACCGACGGGCGCGGCTTGTTCGAAAGCCTCGCCGGCGCCCTCAAAGCGGCGTGACGCCCGCCCCAATTCGGATCGACTCGCTGTGACCCTTCCCAACACGCCCCGCATCACTCCGGAACTGGTGGCCGAGCATGGCCTGAAGCCGGAGGAGTATGATCACTTCCTGAAGCTCATCGGCCGCGAGCCGAGCATCACCGAGCTCGGCATCGTTTCCGCCATGTGGAACGAGCATTGCTCGTACAAGTCCTCCAAGGTCTGGCTGCGCACCCTGCCCACGCAGGGACCGCGCGTGATCCAGGGGCCCGGCGAGAATGCGGGCGTGGTGGACATCGGCGACGGCCAGGCGGTCGTGTTCAAGATGGAGAGCCACAACCACCCCTCCTTCATCGAGCCCTATCAGGGCGCGGGCACGGGCGTGGGCGGCATTCTGCGCGACGTGTTCACCATGGGCGCGCGCCCCATCGCGGCGCTGAACCTGCTGCGCTTTGGCGATTGCCACAATGCCAAGACGCGTCGCCTGCTGGCGGGCGTGGTGGCCGGCATCGGCGGCTATGGCAACTCCTTCGGCGTGCCCACGGTGGGCGGCTCGGTGGGCTTCCACAAGCGCTATAATGGCAACATCCTCGTCAATGCCATGGCCGTGGGCCTCGCCAAGACCGATGAGATTTTCTACGCGGCGGCCACGGGCGTCGGGCGCGCCATCGTCTATCTCGGCTCCAAGACCGGCCGCGACGGCATTCACGGCGCCACCATGGCCTCGGCCGAGTTCGGCGCCGACGCGGAGGAGAAGCGCCCGACCGTGCAGGTGGGTGACCCCTTCGCCGAAAAGCTGCTGCTGGAAGCCTGCCTCGAAATCATGAAGGCGGGCTGCGTGGTTTCGATCCAGGACATGGGTGCCGCCGGCCTCACCAGCTCCGCAGTCGAGATGGGCGCCAAGGGCGGCCTGGGCGTGGAACTGGATCTTGATGCGGTGCCCTGCCGTGAAGAGGGCATGAACGCCTATGAAATGATGCTGTCGGAGAGCCAGGAGCGCATGCTCATGGTGATCGCCGACGGCAAGGAGGCCGAGGCCGAGGCTATTTTCCGCAAGTGGGGCTTGGATTTCGCCATTGTCGGCCACACCACCGACACCCTGCGCTTCGTGGTGAAGCACAAGGGGCGCGTGGAAGCCGACCTGCCCATCAAGGAGCTGGGCGACGAGGCGCCGGAATATCACCGGCCGTACGCGGAGCCGGCAGATCGGCCCATGATTTCTCCGTCCGAAGTGCGCACCTCGGCATCCGTGGCGGACGCGCTGGAACGGCTCATCGCTTCTCCCGACCTGTGCTCCAAGCGCTGGGTGTGGGAGCAGTATGACCACCTGATTCTCGGCAACACCGTGCAGCAGCCCGGTGGCGACGCCGCCGTGGTGCGGGTGGACGATGGGCCCAAGGCGCTCGCCTTCACCACCGACGTGACGCCGCGTTATTGCGAGGCCGGCCCCTTCGAGGGCGGCAAGCAGGCCGTGGCCGAGGCGTGGCGCAACCTGACCGCCGTGGGCGCCACCCCCATCGCCGCCACCGATAACCTCAATTTCGGCAATCCCGAAAAGCCGGAAATCATGGGTCAGTTCGTGGCCTGCGTGAAGGGTATCGGGGCGGCCTGCGAGGCGCTCGACTTCCCCATCGTTTCGGGCAATGTGAGCCTCTATAACGAGACCAATGGCCAGGCCATCCTGCCCACGCCGTCCATCGGCGGGGTGGGGCTTATCGACAATCTGGCCGAGTCCATGACTCTGGACTTCAAGGCCTCCGGCGAGCTGATCCTGCTGATCGGCAAGACCGTGGGCTGGCTCGGTGCGTCCGCCTTCCTCGCCACGGTGTGCGAGCGGGAGGAGGGGGCGCCGCCGCCGGTGGACCTGGTGGCGGAAAAGCGCAATGGCGACTTCGTGCGCGCGCTGATCCGCGACGGTGTCGCGACCGCGGTGCATGATATCTCCGATGGTGGCCTCCTCGTCGCCATCGCGGAAATGGCCATGGCGGGCCACATGGGCGCCTCGCTGGAAGCCCCGCCCGAGGGCATGGATGCCAATGCGTGGTGGTTCGGCGAGGATCAGGCCCGTTATGTTGTGACCGTGCCGCCGAGCCAGGCCGGCGAGGTCGTTCGCCACGCCCAGGCGGCCGGCGTGCCGGTAACGAAGCTTGGGAAGACCGGCGGTGACCGCTTGATCGTGCCCGACGACCGTTCGATCATTGTGGAATCGCTCCGGGACCGCCACGAGACGTGGCTGCCCATTTATATGGGCGCGTCCTGACAGCCCTTTTCCGGAGGATCGAACTGCCATGCCGATGCAGGCCCGCGACATCGAAGCGCTCATCAAGTCCGCTCTTCCCGACGCCTCGGTCATGATCGAGGACCTGGCGGGGGACGGGGATCACTATGCCGCCCGCATCGTCTCGGAGGCCTTCCGGGGCAAGAGCCGGCTGCAGCAGCACCAGATGGTCTACGCGGCCTTGAAGGGCTCCATGGGCGGAGAGCTGCACGCTCTGGCCCTGCACACGGCGGCGCCCGCGCAAAAGTGACAGGCGCGTCCTGACCGCCGCATTGGCGACGAATTGATGCCCGGGCTTGTCCCGGGCATTTTCGTTGGGGTGTGCAGATGCGAGAGCAGAGCCGGCGCGGACCTTGAACTTTGTGCCCGAAGCGCCGATCTTTAGCCGAGAGGGCCGGATGTTTCGGCCCGCCAGCTTGGATTCGATCTCATGGGCATTCGCGAAGACATCGATGGCATCGTCAAGTCGGGCGACGTGGTCCTCTTCATGAAGGGCACTCCGCAGTTCCCGCAGTGCGGCTTCTCCGGCCAGGTGGTGCAGATTCTCGACCACGTGGGTGTTCCCTTCAAGGGCGTGAACGTGCTCGAGAATGACGCGATCCGCCAGGGCATCAAGGACTATGCGAACTGGCCGACCATTCCCCAGCTCTACATCAAGGGCGAGTTCATCGGCGGCTGCGACATCGTCCGCGAGATGTTCCAGTCAGGCGAGCTGATTCCGCTCCTGCAGGAAAAGGGCGTCGCCATCCGCGACAAGGCCATCGGCTGATCGCGTGACACAGAATGTGGCTCAGGCGCCGGGGCCGGCTGCTCCGCTCGCGCTGAAGGTGGCCATCGCCCTCGGCCTTCTGGCCGATGCGGCTCTGGTCGTGCTGTTGCTTGGAATCTCAGGCTTCGTGTTCGGCGGCCCGGAAGGAGCGCAGGGCGCGGGGGCAGCTATCGCCGGGTGGGGGATGACGCTCGCGGTGTGCATCCTCTCGCCCTTGCTCGCGTGGCCCATGTGGCGGCGCGGGCGCCGGGATCTCGCTTTGGCGATGATCTGGCTTCCCGTCATCGCGCTGCTCCTCGGCCTGATCATCGGCACCCTATAGCCGCCCATAGATCGCCGAGCGCTGATGCGCACGCGCCCAAACAAAAAAGGCCCGCTTCGAAGCGGGCCTTTTCTTTTACGCGCGCTTCACCTCACAGGTGGCCGAACACCCGCTTGAAGATGGTGTCCACATTCTTCAGGTGATAGCCGAGGTCGAACTTCTCGTTGATGTCCTCTTCGGACAGATACTTGCGCACATCCGCGTCGCCCAGCAGGAAGGTGCGGAAATCGCCTTCGCCGCGCCAGACCTTCATGGCGTTGCGCTGCACGAGGCGATAGGCGTCCTCGCGGCTCGCGCCCTTCTGGGTGAGCGCCAGGAGCACGCGCTGGGAGTGGATGAGGCCCCCCAGCTTGTCCATGTTCTTCTGCATATTGTCGGTGTGCACCACCAGCTTGTCCATCACGCTGGTGAGGCGCGCCAGAGCGAAGTCCAGGGTCACCGTCGCGTCGGGGCCGATCATGCGTTCGACGGACGAGTGGGAGATGTCGCGCTCGTGCCAGAGGGCCACATTCTCCAGCGCCGGCGTCACGTAGGCGCGCACCATGCGGGCCAGGCCGGTGAGGTTCTCGGTGAGCACCGGGTTGCGCTTGTGCGGCATGGCCGAGGAGCCCTTCTGCGCCTCGGAGAAATACTCTTCCGCTTCCAGCACCTCGGTCCGCTGCAGATGGCGCACCTCGACGGCAAGCCGCTCCACGGAGGAGGCGACGACGCCCAGGGTGGCGAAGAACATGGCATGCCGATCGCGCGGGATCACCTGGGTGGAAACGGGCTCCACCGTGAGACCCATCTTGGCGGCCACATGCTCCTCAACCCGCGGGTCGATGTGGGCGAAGGTGCCGACCGCGCCGGAAATGGCGCAGGTGGAGATCTCCGCGCGGGCGGCCACCAGCCGGGCGCGGGCACGCTGGAACTCGGCACTTGCGATAGCGAGCTTCACGCCGAAGGTGGTGGGCTCGGCATGGATGCCGTGGGAGCGGCCCACCGTGGGGGTGAGCTTGAACTCGAACGCGCGGCGCTCCAGCACCTTCAGCAGAGCATCCACATCCGCGATCAGCAGATCGGCGGCGCGGGTGAGCTGCACGGCAAGGCAGGTGTCCAGCACGTCGGACGAGGTCATGCCCTGGTGCACAAAGCGCGACTCAGGGCCGATGAACTCGGCGAGATGGGTCAGGAAGGCGATGACATCGTGCTTCACTTCCCGCTCGATCTCGTCGATGCGGTCAATGTTGAACTCGGCCTTGCCGCCCAGCTCCCAAATCTTGGCAGCGGCCTCCTTGGGCACGATGCCGAGATCAGCCAGCGCATCGGCGGCGTGGGCCTCGATCTCGAACCAGATGCGGAAGCGGGCTTCCGGCGACCAGATGTCGGCCATCTGCGGCCGGCTATAACGGGGGATCATCGCATCACTCGTGAAATCTCAGGCGAGGGTGCGATCTAGCAGATCGTGACGGGAAAGAGTAGCGCCCGCCGCGGATGGGGGGCAAACGCATTGCTCAACCCGGCGCTCAACGCCCCTTGCGCCGGCCGCCATGGTCGGAGCCCAGCATCAGCCCGCGCGAGACCACGCCACGGCCGAACTTGGCCGTCAGGGCATCCATGGCGCTCTCGGTCGCCTTCAGGCGCTCCGTTCCGGTGTCGACCAGGTCGGCAGGATCGGCCTCGCTGGCCGGACACAGCTCGGAAACGCCCACGCCGATCAGGCGGAAGCGCGTGCCGTCAGCCTCCTTTTGCAGCAGCTCATGGGCCTGGGCATAGATGCGGCCGGCCAGGCAGGTGGCGCTGTCCAGCGTGCGGGAGCGGGTGCGCAGGCGGAAATCCGCCGTCTTCAGCTTCAGTGTCACGGTGCGGCCGGCGATCTCCCCCTTCTTCAAGCGCGAGCTGACTTCCTCGGCGAGGCCGTAAAGCGTCTGCTCCAGCGGTCGCAGCCCGCCGATATCGGTGTCGAAGGTGGTTTCCGCCGAAACGCTCTTGGCCTCCCGGTCGGGCTCCACCACCCGGGTGTCGATTCCCCGCGCCAGCCGCGCCAGTCGCAGGCCTTCGGCGCCATACCTCCGGGCAAGATCGGTGGCGTCGGCGCGCTGCAGGTCGGCAATGGTGTGGAACCCGTCGCGATTGAGCCGCGAGCCGAAGGCGGCGCCCACGCCCCAGATGAAGGTGACCGGCCGCGGGGCCAGGAACGCGGCGGCCTCCAGAGAACCCAGAACGGAGAAGCCGCGGGGCTTGTCGAGGTCAGATGCGGTCTTGGCCAGGAACTTGTTGGGCGCGAGACCGACGGAAACGCTGATCCCCACCTGCCGTTCAACGTCCTGCGCGAAGCGGGCAAGGGTGCGCGCGGGGCTGAGGCCGTGCAGGGCCTGCGTGCCCGAGAGGTCGAGGAAGGCCTCATCGATGGAGAGCGGCTCCACGAGAGGTGTCAGCGCCTGCATCATGGCGCGGACCTGGCGGCCGGCGATGCGGTATTTCTCCATGTTCGGCGGCAGCACCACGGCATCGGGGCACAGGGCCTTGGCCTTGAACATGGGCATGGCCGAGCGCACCCCCGCGATGCGGGCAATGTAGCAGGCGGTGGAAACCACGCCGCGCTTGCCGCCGCCGATGATGAGCGGCACATCCGCCAGCGCCGGATTGTCCCGCTTCTCCACGGCCGCGAAGAACGCGTCGCAATCCACATGGGCAATGGCGAGTTCGTCGATCTGTGGATGTCGGGCCAGGCGCGGGCTGCCGCAGGCGACGCAGCGCGGGCCTGCGCCGGAATCGGTGAGACAGTCGCGGCAGAAGCCTGGGGGAGGGGAGGCCATGGCACGATTCTGCCGCCGGCAGCGCCCCGGCGCAATGGCGCGCGGGGGCTTAGGGCGCGCTCCTCAGAGGGTATGGCGCACGTTCGAATCGGGGTCGTCGTGCGGGGTGAGGATGGCGCAGGCGCTCACCACATGCTTCGGCGTCAGCTGCTGCGACTCGGCAAAGGCGATCAGAAGCGGCTCATCGGAGAGCACATAGGCCAGCACGCCGGCGCCGAAATCGGCCTTGCTCGCGGCCTCGCGCAAATTGGCGGGGGAAAGGCCGGTTTCCGCAAGGAATCGCACCAATCGCTCACCATCGGCTGCGATGAAGGACAAGGCGGCCACGGCAACTTCCTGGGCTGCTGCACGCTGGGCTTGAAGGCCCTTGGGTTTCTCTTGAATTGGCATTTGCGCTTCCGCAACGAATGGGCTCTAGCTGTTGCCCATTCCAGCACGTTCGCGGCGGGCTGCGAAGCGCCAAGCGGGGATGGGCCCTATGACGAAGACAGTCATGATCGTGGAGGACAACGAGCTCAACATGAAGCTCTTCCACGACTTGCTGGAGGCACATGGCTACCGCACCGTGGAGACGCGCACAGGCGTCGAGGCGGTGGATCTTGCCCGCGCCCACCGGCCAGACCTCATCATCATGGATATCCAGCTGCCCGAGATTTCGGGCCTCGACGTGACGCGAAAGCTGAAGGCGGACCCCGAGCTGCGCGCCATCCCCGTGGTCGCGGTCACCGCCTTCGCCATGAAGGGCGACGAGGAGCGGATTCGCGCTGGCGGCTGCGAGGCCTATCTTTCCAAGCCCATATCCGTGGCCAAATTTCTGGAAACGGTGAAACAGTTTACCGGTGGTTGAAAACCTCTCCTGCTGCGCGAGCTGGATTCGAGAGCTTTCGCTTTGGTGGGCGTTACGCTAAGATTTAACGCAAAGGTAGCTATGGGCTACCGCCCGAGTCGCAACATATGCGCAGCGCTTCAAAATGCGGCAGAAGCGCTTGCCCACGGCGACAAAGGTCATCGGCGATACAGGTCCATCTGGGACAACCCTACGGAGTGCTCAGGTCCGCCGCATCTCCTGGGTCCGTGGGGTTTGGCCGGTGGGTGAGCGCTGACGGGAGGCCTCCCCGCGCGTTCCCCACCGGCCACCTATTCCCGTTCCCACTCGCCAATTCAGGCCTTTCAAGCAAGCCATGAAGCCCGTGCACCACTCTGTGCGCGCTTTCGTGTGCCTCTCG
Organism: Xanthobacter sp. NM-59; assembly: GCF_021401125.1. Taxonomy (GTDB): domain Bacteria; phylum Pseudomonadota; class Alphaproteobacteria; order Rhizobiales; family Xanthobacteraceae; genus Xanthobacter. The sequence goes on along the minus strand of NZ_JACBFQ010000001.1, from coordinate 654,581 downwards.
GCCACAGCGCCCTGCAGGCAGCGCGGCGCCGCAAGTCTGGCATTGGGCTCGAAGCGATCGACATCCAAGCAACATCGGCATCCCAGAGACGGGAAGAGGGGCGCGCTCTCTGCCTCTTGCGGAGCGTGACTGCGGCAACGCCGCTTCGGGTGTGTCCGGATCGGCACCCAAGCGCCAGCGGTGTTGACGCTTCCCGACGCGTTGTCCTTCACGTCCCTGCTGGACTTCATCCCCAGCGCCTAATCCTCCCAACGCGGCCCTAGCGGGCGCGAGAGGCAGCGCGGATGGGGGATTTGCTGGTCCAGAAACGGCCGCGCCGCATGGGCTACAGGTTCGATTGGTTGTGGCACTGCGACCGAGCGCTCACATCGATCGATTCTATAGGGCCCTGCGCGGCCTTCTCGCTTGGGACACGGGAGCGCGCGGCAGCCATCGCCTGGCGCGCTTCAAACCCTTGCCGTGAGCAGCATCGGAGCGGTCGTCCAGGCATTACGGCGCCGAAGACCAGTGAGAGAGGGTCGGGGCAAAAGAAAAGGGCGCCGAAGCGGCGCCCTTTCCTTCATGAAAGCACTGCGGGGCGGGGCCCCGCGCGCATCACTTGATCTTGGTCTCGCGGAACTCGACGTGCTTGCGGGCGACCGGGTCATACTTCTTCAGCACGATCTTGTCGGTCTTGGTACGGGAGTTCTTCTTGGTGACGTAGAAGGAGCCCGTGTCCGCGCTGGACAGGAGCTTGATCTTGATGGTTGCAGCCTTGGCCATATCTTGATCCCTGGTGCCGCTGGTGGCGCGCAATTCCTGGCGCGCAAGCCGAATGCCGGCAAAAAGAAACACGCACGCGCTGCCGGACCGGCGGCTCGTATACGCCGAAATGCCCTTAACAGCCCTTCATTGTCAAGGCCCGCGCGGCTTCAGCGCCTCATTGCCGACCATCAGGCGCACCGCCACCAGCAGCGCATAGCCGCCCAGCATGGCCGCGATGACATAGGCGAAGCCATAGGGGTTGTAGAGGTCCATGCCCTGGCCTGCGACGGGCGGCCCGACGATGAGGCCGAGCGAGTAGAACATCACGAAGGCGGCATTGGCGGACGCGAGGTTGGCGCCGTGGAATCGCGCGCCCAGATGCGCCAGCCCCACCGTATAAAGCGAGCCCACCACGCCCGTGGCCAGGAACACCGCCGCAAGGAAGGGCACGCCATCCACCGGCAGCTGTGGCAGAATCGCCGCGCCGATGGTGCCGACCAGCGAGCAGATGAACAGCAATACCCGCCGGTCCACGCGGTCCGAGATCAGGCCAAGAGGAATCTGGAACGCCACATTGCCCAGTACCGCCACCGTCAGCAGCAAGGTGGCGTCGCTGTCGCCCATGCCCAGGCGCACGCCATAGACGGGCAGGAAGCTCATCACCGAGGTTTCCATGGCGCCGAAGACCAGCGCGGCCATGAGGGCCGTGGGCGACTTGCGCAGGAAGGAGAGCACCCCGTGGTGCTCGCCATCATGGATGCTCGGCGTCATGCCGCGCGCCATTAGGATGGGGATGGCGCCCAGGCAAAGCACCACCGCGCCCGCGAGGTAAGGCGGCCAGCCCACGGTGCCGGTGACGCTGAGGATCACCGGGCCAAGGGCCGCGCCAACCGAGAGGGCTGTGGCGTAGATGCCCATGATGAGGCCGCGCCGGTGCTGCGGGGCCACCGCATTGATCCAGAACTCGCTGACCGCGAACAGCACGCACAGGGCCGCGCCCAGCACGAATCGCAGCGGAAACCACAGGACGAACGATTCGACAGCCTTGAAGGCCAGAAGGCTCGCCGCGCATAGCGCGATGGAGACCACCAGCAGCGCCCGCACCCCAAGCCACCGCACCAATTGGGGGATGAAGGGCGCCGTGGCGACGGTGGCGATGCCCGCCACCGCCGTGTTCACCCCGATGAGGGTGCCGGACACGCCCCGCGATTCCAGTTCCAGCGCCAAGAGGGGGATGGAGAGGCTGATCCCCACCCCGACCACCGTGATGGCGGAGATGGCGGCGGCGATCGAGGCCCTCCAGCTCGTCTTTTGAGCGGGGACCGCATTTGGGGCGTGCATCAGGAAAAAAGTCCGGTCAGTCGAGAAGCGTGCGTACGAATTGGCCGTGCCGCATGGCGTAGGAGGGAACGGGAAGGCGATGATGGAAGCCCGCCTCGATGCGGGCCGCCAATTCCTCCAGCACCACGCGGGTAACGGTGGGCAGGTCCTCGGCCTTCGTCTCGTCGAAGGTGAGCCACTTCAGGTCCACCAGCTCGGAGTTTTCACCGACCTTGCCCGGCTCCTCGTCGCACACCGCGCCGGCATCGGCAACGAAGAAGCGCGTGTCGAAGCGTCTCGGCCGCCGCGGCGGGGTGATGGCCCGGGCCACGAAGGTGAGGGCTTCCAGGTTGGGGAACACCTCGTGCGATTCGAAGGCCCGCCAGTCATCGCAGGGCGCTTCGGGGGCGCCGAGGTCCTTGGTGCCGACCATGAGGCCGGTTTCCTCATACATCTCGCGGATGGCGGCGGCCGCCAGCCCGCGCACCCGGCCGAGGGTGGGCCGCTGCACGCTTTGCATCAGGCGCCGCTCGCTGTCCGGATCGACGATGCCGTAGACGGGCATGGCCTTGTCGAATTTCTCCAGCCGGCCGCCGGGGAACACAAACATGTTCGGCATGAACTTGAGGCTGGGGTTGCGCCGGCCCATGAGCACGCGCGGCGCCTTGCCCGCGCGGTCCACGAGAATCAGCGTCGCGGCATCCTTGGGCCGCACGTTGGGGGAGTTCTGGTTCCGCTCGGCGGCGGTGAGACGGGTGGCGAAATCGGTCATGGTGCGAAAGAGGCCGCTGCGGAAGAGGGAAGGGGGCGCTCAGCGCCGTCGGGCGGAAGCTCGCGTTCCGGGCTGGTGGCGTCGAAGCCATGCATGCGCAAGGCCCATTGCAGGTTCACCAGCATGCCCTTCACGGGCGGCAGCAGAACCAGGCTCAACACCAGCGTGAGCGGCAGCCAGAGCGCCAGATGGGCCCATACGGGCGGCTGGAACAGCTCTTCCACCACCACCAGCAGCGGCACCACGATGTGGCCCACCGCCAGGATGACGGCGTAAGGCGGGGCATCGTCCGCCCTGTGATGGTAAAGCTCCTCGCCGCATTGCCCGCAGAAGGGCGAGATCTTCAGGTAGCGGGCATAGAGGCGGCCGGTGCCGCAGGCCGGGCACAGGCCGCGCGCGCCGCGCAGCAGAGAGGGCGTGACCGCGCGTGGCGGCAGCTGGGGCGGGGCCTGTGGCCCCAGAGGGGCGGGCGGCATGGCCCGCGTCGTCACTGTCAGTGTCATGGACGGGTTCGCCCTATCCTTTCCGGCTTCCGCCGGGTTTCCTCCCGCCCGTCTTGCCCCCAGGTCCGCCGGCGCGGGGCGCCGCACGGCCAGGGCCTTTTTTCATTCCTGCGGAACGGCGCAACGGTCCGGGCCGCCCGCGCGCACCCTTTACATACGTCCCTTCGGACAACAGCTCAAACCGAAGCGCGCCCGCGACCGGCGCAGCCTCCACCAGGCGCACCTCCACCCGGTCGCCGATGCGGTGCATTTCCCCGGTGCGCTCGCCCACCAGCGCCTGGCGCGCCTCGTCGAAGCGGTAATAATCGGCGCCGATGGTCGCGGCCGGCACAAAGCCGTCCGCCCCCGTCTCGTCGAGGGAGACGAACAGGCCGGCTTTGGTGGCGCCATTGATGCGCCCCTTGAACACCGCGCCAATCTGGTTGGCGAGATGATGGGCAATGAGCCGGTCGATGGTTTCCCGCTCCGCCGCCATGGCCCGCCGCTCGGTGACGGAGATGGCGGCGGCCACCTCGCCCAGGCTCTCCGCCGTCGCGTCCTCCGGCAGGCCGTCCTTGCCGAAGCCCATGGCGCGGATGAGCCCGCGATGCACCACAAGGTCCGCATAGCGGCGGATGGGCGAGGTGAAGTGGGCGTAGCGGCGCAGGTTGAGGCCGAAATGGCCGTAATTCTCGGAGGAATATTCGGCCTGGCACTGGCTGCGCAAAATCACCTGGTTCACCAGCGGCGCCGCGTCCGTGTCCTTCACCAGCGCGAGGATGCGGTTGAGGTGGGAGGGACGCACGGTATCGATTTTCGGCAAGGCGATGTCGAGCGTCTTCAGGAAGTCGCGCAGGGCCGAGAGCTTTTCCAGCGAGGGGGTGTCATGCACGCGGTAGATCAGCGGCGTGCGCTTGTCCTCCAGCGTCTCGGCGGCGGCCACGTTGGCCAGGATCATGAATTCCTCGATGAGCCGGTGCGCATCCAGCCGATCCGGCACCACCACCTTGTCCACCGTGCCGTCGGGATTGAGCAGGATCTTGCGCTCGGGAAGGTCCAGATCGAGGGGCTGGCGGTTGTCGCGCGCCCGCTTCACGCACTCATAGGCCGCGTAAAGGGGCTTCAGCACCTTTTCCAGCAATGGGTCCGTGGTGTCGTCGCCCCGCCCCTCGATGGCGGCCTGGGCCTGGGCATAAGCGAGCTTGCCGGCCGAGCGCATCATGATGCGGTGGAAGGCGTGGCTCTTCTTGCGCCCATCCTTGCCGATGACCATGCGCACCGCCAGGGCCGGCCGGTCTTCGTCGGGCCGCAGGGAGCACAGATCGTTGGAGATCCGCTCCGGCAGCATGGGCACAACACGGTCCGGGAAATAGACCGAATTGCCGCGAATGAGGGCCTCCCGGTCCAGCGCGGAGGCGGGCTGCACATAAGTGGACACGTCGGCGATGGCGACGGTGACGATGAAGCCGCCGGCATTGTCCGGGTCTTCGTCCGCGACCGCGTGCACCGCGTCGTCATGGTCCTTCGCGTCGGGCGGGTCGATGGTGACGAGGGGCAGCTTGCGCCAGTCCTCCCGGCCGCGGGCGGTGACCTTCTTGGCCGCTTCCGCCTCGCGCGTGACCGCATCGGGAAACTGGTGGGGAATGCCGTGGGCGTGCAGGGCGATGAGGCTCACCGCCTTCTCGCTCTTGAGCGAGCCGAGCCGTTCCTTCACCCGCGCCGTGGGCAGGCCAAACACCCGCTGGCGCATGAGCTCCACCGCCACGAGGTCGCCATCCTCGGCCTCGTGCTCGGCGCCCGGCGGGATCTGCAGCTCGCGGCCATGGGCCTTCTTGTCGATGGGCACGATGCGCCCGCCGCCTTGGGGCAGCGCATGGAAAATGCCCAGGGTCTGCTTGCGGGCCTTCTCCAGCACCTTGATGACCCGGCCCACATAGGTCTCGCCGGAGCCTTCCACGATGCGCACCAGGGCGCGGTCTGAAAGGCCGGGCGCGGGGCCACGGTTTCGGGCGGTGTGGCGCGGCGCCTGGAGGATGATGCGGGGCGCGTCCCCGTGCTCCTCGCTGTCCCACTCCACCGGCACGGCGACCAGCTCGCCATCGGCATCGCGGGTCACGATGTCCGCCAGCACCACGCCGGGCAGGGCGCCGGGCACGTGCAGCTTGCGGCTGCGCCGTTCCACCGTGCCCTCGTCCGACAGGTCGCGCAGCAGCTCCTTCAGCTCCACCTTCTGGGCGGCCGAAAGGCCGAAGGCACGGGCGATCTCACGCTTGCCGACGGTGCCGCTCTGGCTGGCGATGAAGGCCAGCACCTCCTTCTTAGTGGGCATTTCCCCCGTGGCGCGCGGGGCGAACACCAAGGCGTCGGCGCCCAGATGAGCATCGGCGGCGCGCTTGCGGCCGGCGCGGGTTTTGCCGGCGCGCGAGGGGGCGGGGCGCGATGAGGTTTTCGTGGGGCGTTTCGGCAAGGCTCAGCTTCCGTGGGGATGGCCGACGCTATCCGGAACGCCCGCGCGGAGCCAGAGCATTTTCAGACGATGCGGGAAACCCCGCCGCGTGCGGAAAACGCGTCCGCGCAGGTGCTTGGAAGGCGTCGTCGGCATGTGGCGCCAGGCTCAGGATAGGCGCCGCATATGTCGTTGAAACGAAAAGGACCGTGCCGACCCGCGGCGCGCGGCCTCACGGCTGGGTGTCCGGCGTCGGCGCGGGGGCGGAGAGTTCCGCCTGGAGGGCCGAAAGGTGCTGGCTGGCGGCCTCGGTCGCCGCCTGCTCGATAGCGCGGTAGCGCGTGACCACCGCGAGCCCCAGCGGGGTGAGGGCCGTGCCGCCACCGTGCTTGCCGCCGGTGCGGGCGGAAACCAGCGGCGTGGGGAAGAGCTTGTTCATCTCCTCCACCAGCTCCCACGCCCGCCGGTAGGACATGTTCATGGCCCGCCCGGCCGCGGAAATGGAGCCGAAAGCCGCAATCTTCTCCAACAGCTCGATCTTTCCCGGGCCGATGCGACTGCCGGGCCGCAGGTCAATTCTCACGCTCAGCGAAGCCATCGTGCCTTCCCGCCCGCCGGGCTCACCACCGGTGGCGGGCCCGGCGCCAGTCTATCAAATGCCGATGACGCTTGTCGCTATTCCCATGCTGGCATGGCGTGATGCCGGAGGCGCGTCGCGGCGAAGCCTCGCGTTCTGTGCCGGGCACGGTGCCCCGCGCCCGGCACTTTTTCGTCGAGTACTCCCACCACGGAGTTCATTCCGCTCCGCCATCCGCGCGACCAGAAGCCGGGCTGCGTGCGGGGCGTGTTGAATGTCACGCGATATATTCATTGAGATATAACGATGGTCAAGTGCGCGTTTGCGGGGCCGCCCGGGGCAGGAGCTGTAACAAGGGGCTGCGACAAGGGGCTGCGACCGCTCGCCATTGCGGCCCCACCTTCCCTCCGGACCGCAGGCGCTCTAGAACGTCTCTCATGCCGCTTCTCGACCTTGCCAACCCGGTCCGCTTCCTGAGCTTCTCAGCCCGTCTGCTGCCGTATCTGGCGGCGGCGACGCTGCTTGTGCTCGCCGCCGGCTTCTGGCTGGCCTTCCAGGCCCCGCCGGATTACCAGCAGGGCGAAACGGTGAAGATCATGTACATCCACGTGCCGTTCGCGTGGCTGGGCATGTTCGGCTACACGATGATGGCATTGTCCTCCATCGGCATCCTGGTGTGGCGCCATCCACTGGCGGATGTGGCCCACAAGGCGGCCGCGCCCATCGGCGCCACCTTCACTGCGCTGTGTCTCATCACCGGCTCGCTCTGGGGCCGGCCCATGTGGGGCACCTACTGGGTTTGGGACGCGCGGCTCACCTCCATGCTGGTGCTGCTGCTGCTCTATCTGGGCCTGATGGCCCTGCGGGCCGCCATCGAGGATCCGAATCGTGCCGGTCGCGCCGCTGCCGTGCTCACGCTGGTGGGCTTCATCAACGTGCCCATCGTGAAATTCTCCGTGGACTGGTGGAACACGCTGCATCAGCCCGCATCGGTGTTCCGCATGGGCGGGTCGACCATTGATTCGAGCCTGCTGTGGCCGCTGCTGACCTGCGCCGCGGGCTTCACATTGATGTTCGTGACGCTCCACATGGTGGGCATGCGCACCGAAATCCTGCATCGCCGGGTGCAGGCGCTGGAAGCGCGCGCCGCGGCCGAAGCCCTGGCCTAAGCTCGCCCGCAGGACCGCCCATGAGCCATCTTCTCTTCATCGCCGCATCCTACGGCGTCTCTCTTCTGGGTCTCGGCCTGCTGACCGGCTGGATCCTTCTTTCCTATCGGCGCGAGCAGCGCATGCTGCGCGAGCTGGAAGCGCGCGGCCTGCGCCGGCGGGCGCGTGCCGCAGCCCCCGCGCGGACCGCGACTGAGGGCGACACCGTGGTGAGAGTGAAATGAGCGAACGGTCTGCCCCCTCTTCCGCGCCCCGTCCGCCGGCCGCGCCAAAGCGGCGGCTGTGGCTGGTGGCCTTGCCGCTGGTGCTGTTCCTGGCGCTGGCCTCCCTGTTCTTTTCCCGCCTGGAGACCGGTGGCGACCCCTCGCGGGTGCCCTCCGCTTTGGTGGGGCGGGCGGCGCCGGAAGTGGTGCTGGAACCTCTCGCCGGCCTCAACCGGGCCGGCGTGCCCGTCCCTGGCTTCGACGTGGCCGACCTGAAGGGCAAGCCGACCCTGGTGAACGTCTGGGCCTCCTGGTGCGCGCCCTGCCGCGAGGAGCACCCGCTGCTGATGGAGATCGCGAAAGATCCCCGGCTGCGCCTGGTCGGCTTGAACTACAAGGACGCACCGGACAATGCCCGCCGTTTTCTGGGCCAGTATGGCTTGCCTTATGCGGCCGTGGGGGTGGATCCGAAGGGGCGCGCGGCAATCGACTGGGGCGTGTATGGCGTGCCCGAAACCTTCGTCCTCGATCGCAACGGTGTCATCGTCCACAAATTCGTCGGCCCGCTGACGCAGGAGACGGTGACGAACACCCTGATGCCCCTCATCGCCAAGCTCTCGGCTCCGGCCTCGTGAGGCGGGGGCCGGAGGCAGGCCATGGTTTTTTCCGCTGACGAAATCGAGCGCTATGCGCGCCATATCGTGCTGCGCGACGTGGGCGGGCCGGGCCAGCAGAAGCTGAAGGGCGCGAGCGTCCTGGTGGTCGGCGCCGGCGGGCTGGGCGCGCCGGTGCTGCTCTATCTCGCTGCCGCCGGGGTCGGACGTCTGATGGTGGTGGACGATGACGAGGTGTCCCTCTCCAATCTCCAGCGGCAGATCATCCATCGCACGGACGATATCGGGCGGCTGAAGACCGATAGCGCGCGCGATGCCATCGCCGCCCTCAACCCCCATGTGGCGGTGGAGGCGTACCCGCTGCGTCTCGACGCGCACAATGCTCCCGGCCTTGTGGCCGGCGCCGACGTGGTGGTGGATGGCTCGGACAATTTCGCCACGCGGTATCTGGTGTCCGACGCCTGCGTGCTCGCGCGCAAGCCTCTGGTGACCGCGGCGCTGGGCACTTTTGATGCCACCGTCACCACCATCCGCGCCCATGAGCGGCGCCCCGACGGCGTTTTGAACCCCACCTATCGCTGCCTGTTTCCGGAACCGCCGCCGCCGGGCCTCGTCCCTGCGTGCGCCGAGGCGGGGGTTCTGGGCGCCATGGCGGGGCTGGCCGGTTCCATCGCGGCGCTGGAGGTCATCCGCGCCATCGTCGGTTTCGGTGAGGGGCTGGTGGGCCGGCTGCTCATGATCGACGCCGCCGATATGCGCTTCGAAACCCTGACCTACAGCTGGGATCCAGACAATCCGCTCACCGGTGCGCACCCTACCATCACGGATCTATCCAGCCATTTGAAAGCCGGCTAATAATGCGTAACTTTAGGGGCCGACGGCCTTTGCGTGGCGCGTGAAGAGTTTGGCGTAAACTATTGAACTAAGTCGTATTTTGCATAATTGCATAGGGCGTCATCGGCCGCCGGGCGTCCCCTCCGGGCGCCGGCTGGCGGCACCCGGAGCAGCCCAATTCCTTGGCTGGCTATTGTCCCTTGCCGGCACCGGCCGCGAAGCGCACGGCCTCTTCGCCCGCGCGGAACAGGGCCTTGGCCTTGTTCACGCACTCCTGCTGCTCGCTTTCGGGAACTGAGTCGTAGACGATGCCGGCGCCGGCCTGCACGTACATGCGGCCGTCCTTCACCACCGCCGTGCGCAGCACGATGCAGGTATCCATGTCGCCAGTGGCGCTGAAGTAGCCGATGGTGCCCGCATAGATGCCGCGGCTGTCCTTCTCCAGCTCGTCGATGATCTGCATCGCCCGAACCTTGGGGGCACCCGAGACGGTGCCCGCGGGAAAGCCCGCCGCCAGCGCATCGAGGGCGTCGAACCGGGGATCCAGCTCGCCTTCCACGTTGGAGACGATGTGCATCACCTGGCTGTACCGCTCGATGAAGAAGCTGTCGGTCACCGAGACCGTGCCCACCTTGGAGACCCGGCCCACATCATTGCGGCCAAGGTCCAGCAGCATGAGGTGCTCGGAGCGCTCCTTCGGGTCGGCGAGCAGCTCGGTGGCCAGCGCCTCGTCCTCTGCCAGCGTGGCGCCACGGCGGCGCGTGCCGGCGATGGGGCGAATGGTGACCTTGCCGGCCTGCAGTCGCACCAGGATTTCCGGGCTGGAACACACCACGGCGAAGCCCGCAAAATTGAAATAGACCAGGAACGGCGCGGGATTGACGCGGCGCAGTGCCCGGTAGAGCGCGAACGGCGGCAGCGTGAAGGGGCTCTCGAAGCGCTGAGACAGCACCACCTGGAAGATGTCGCCAGCGCGGATGTATTCCTTCGCCGTTTCCACCATCGCGCGGTATTCCGTCGGTGTGGTGTTGGAGCTCGCCTCCACGGCGCCGTGGAACGGCTGCGGCGCGGGGTGGGCCACCGGGCCCTCCAGCGCGCGCACCACGTGATCGAGCCGCTCGAGCGCCGATTCGTAGGCCGCCTGGGGCGACACCCCGGCCTTCGGGCGCACAGGGGTGACGGCGGTGAGCTCGTCCTTCACCGAATCGAACACCACCATGATGGTCGGGCGCACCAGGAGCGCGTCGGGCACGCCCATGATGTTCGGCTTGGCCGCTGGCAGGCGCTCCATCTGCCGCACCATGTCGTAGCCGAGATAGCCGAACACGCCGGCCGCCATGGGGGGAGCCCCCTCCGGCAGGTCGATGGCCGATTCGGCGAGCAGCGCGCGCAGGGCCTGCAGCGGCGGTTCGGAGCAGGGGGCGAAGGCGTTCTCGTCCGCCTCCGGCGCGCGGTTGATCTCCGCCACGTCGCCCCGCACGCGGAACAGCAGGTCCGGCTTGAGGCCGATCATGGAATAGCGCCCGCGCGCCTGGCCGCCTTCCACCGATTCCAGAAGGAAGGCGTTGGGCATGTCCCCCGCCAGCTTCAGAAAGGCGGAAACGGGGGTCTCCAGGTCCGCCACCAGGGTGGTGGAAACCACCTGCGGCTCGCCCTTGAGATAGCGGGACGAGAACAGATCAAAATCGGAAGGTGCGTTCATCTTTCTGTTCCCGCTCAGTTCGTCTGCGCGCCCACCGACTGGGCATAGACGCGCTGATTGATCTGAACGCCGATCTGCTTTTGCAGCCCGCCGAGATACTGCATCAGGACATCATTCTGGAGCTGGCGGGAAAGGTCCTGGGCCACCCGGGCGTCGGCTTCGGTGGGCGGAGGCACGATGACCTTCGTCACCTGGAACACGATACGGCCCGGCGCCTTGGCGGCAGGCGCCTCGCCGAATCCGCCGTCCTTGGCGTCGAACACGGCCTGGAGGCTCTCGGGCGAGAAGTTACCATCTGCCCGGCCGCGACGCAGCGCGTCGGCTATCTGGATGGGCAGTTCCGCCTCGCCCGCCACCTGCGCCAGGGGCGTGCCCGATTCGGCCTTGGCCAGCAAAGCCTTGGCCTTGGCCTCGATGGCCTTGGCGGTTTCGTCCTCGGTCCAGCGGGCGGTCACGGCCGCCTTGGCCTCGTCGAAGGTCCGCTCGCGAGAGGGGGTGATGGCGTTGGTCTCATACCAGATGAAGCCGCCGTTCTGCGGCAGCTGAACGGTATCGGTCTCAACGCCCGGAGCGGCTTCGAACGCGCCGGAGACCACCTCCAGCCCGCCGGGGACCTCCACGGCGTCACCCTTCGGATCGCGGCCGGAGCGGTCGACAGCGTCGAACACCTGCAGCTTGAGGCCCAGCTTCTGGGCGGTCTCTGCCAGGGTAGCGCCGGAGGCGCGCTCGTCCTCCACCGCGTCGTGCTTGTCCAGCAGCTCGCGGCGCGCCTTAGAAAGGGCCATCTCCTGCATCAGCTCCGCCTTCACCTCGTCGAAGGGGCGGGTGGTGCCGGGCTCGATCTTGGCCACATGCACCAGAGCGACGCCGAATCGGCCCTGCACGGGCCCGCTGGTGGCGCCATCGGCCAAGCTGAAGGCGGCCTCGGCGATCTTCGGATCGATGATGGCGGACTTGGTGACGAGGCCCAGATCGGTGTCCTTCGCGGTCAGGCCGCGCGCGGTGGCGATGTCGGCGAAGCTGGTGCCCGCCTTGATCTTTTCAGACGCCTCGGCCGCCTCTTCGGGCTTGGCGAACACGATCTGCTGCACCTCGCGCCGTTCGGGCGTGCCGAAGTGGGCGATGTCGCGCTCGTAGGCGGCGCGGGCCTCCTCATCGGTGATGGTGATGCCGGCGGTCAGCGCCACCGGCGTCAGCGCCAGCACGGAAACCTTGCGGTATTCCGGCGCCCGGAAGGCCACCTTGTGGGCCTCGAAATAGGCCTGCAGCTGGTCGTCCGTGGGGGCGGGCAGGGCGCCGGCAGCCCCGGCGGTGACCAGGATGTAGGAGACGTTCCGCAGCTCGCCATCATAGCGGTGCAGGGCGTCAAGCAGGGTCTTCGGCGCCACGATGCCGTCGCCCAAGGCGTCGATTACCTGCTCGCGCAGCGCGCGCTTCTTCTCGCTGGCCACGAACCGCTGCTCGGTGAGGCCGTTGGCCCGCAGCAACTGGTCGAAATAAGCGGGCTCGAAGCTGTCGGCGCCCGGCCGGCGATAGTTGGGGTTGCTCTGGATTTCCTTGGCGATCTGCGCGTCGCCCACGGCGAGGCCCAGGCGACGGGCCTGCTCGTCGAGCGTGGCGTCGGCGATCATCTGGTTGAGCACCTGGCGGTCGAGGCCGAACGCACGCGCCTGCTCGGTGGTCAGGCCCTTGCCCGTGCTGCGGCCGATGCGCTGCACCTGCTCCAGGAAGGCGTTGCGGTAATCGGCCGCGGGTATGTCCGTGCCGCCCACGGTGGCGACCGTGCTCGCGCCGAAGCCGCGGAACACGTCGGCGATGCCCCAGACCACGAAGCTGAGCGTGAGCAGGAGGAGGAAGATCTTGGCGATCCAGCCGGAAGCACCCTTGCGGAGAGTCTGAAGTACCATCGTCCATTCGTTCGCTAGGCGCGGCCAAGGCCGGCGCGGAGGCGGCGCATCATAGGGAGGGGCAGGGGGCCCCGCAATGTCGCTTCAGCACGCAATTGCGCCCGTTTGCGGGCTTTTGCGGCCTCTGCTACGTGACGGCACGACAACAGAACTGCAACAAAGCCCTTCGGAGATGCCCATGTCTGCCACACGCCGCTGTCTGATCGCCGGCAACTGGAAGATGAACGGCCTGCGCGCCGCCAAGAGCGAGCTGCGGGCGATCCTCGCGGGGCTCGACCCGGCCTTTCAGTCCAAGGCGGACATTCTGGTGTGCCCGCCGGCGACGCTGCTGGCCGGCTTCGCCGCGGACGTGGCCGGCAGCCCGATCATGCTCGGTGGCCAGGATTGCCACTACAACGCCTCGGGCGCCCACACCGGCGACATTTCCGCCGAGATGCTGCAGGACGCCGGGGCTGTGGCCGTCATCGTCGGCCATTCCGAGCGGCGGGCGGATCATGGTGAGGGGGATGCCGTGGTGAACGCCAAGGTGAAAGCCGCCTGGCGCGCCGGCCTGCTGCCGGTGGTCTGCGTGGGCGAGACCCTGGACCAGCGCGAGGCGGGCGAGGCCCGGGCCGTGGTGACGCGACAGATTCGCCAGTCCATCCCCGAGGGCGCGACCGCCGAGAATATCGTAGTGGCCTATGAGCCCATCTGGGCCATCGGAACCGGCCGCACGCCCACCGTGGAGGACGTGGCCAAGGTGCACAGCACCATTCGCGGCGTGCTCGCGGAGCGATTCGGCGACGAGGCGAACGGCATGCGCCTGCTCTATGGCGGCTCGGTGAAGCCCGATAACGCGGCCACCCTGCTCGCCGTTCCCGATGTCGATGGCGCGCTGGTGGGCGGCGCCAGCCTGAAGGCGGCTGACTTCCTGGCCATCGCCCGCGCTGCCTTGTGAGCGGCCGAAGGGCAGGTTCCCTTCGCGCGCGGGGCGTGCCCGGGCGCGAAGGCCTCCAGGCGAGGGGCGCTGCACCCCTCGCCGCTGAACCCTAGGCCTCAGAAAGAGATAAGGCCGATGAGCTGCTGCACCAGGCTGAGGTCTTCGCCGCTGGTGGGCGTCGTCTGAGAGACGAAATCGAACACCTTGCCGTCCTTGAGCCCATATTGGGCGATGCGGGCCACACGCTGGTTCTTGTCGAAATAGATGGCCAGCACCTTCTGCTCGGTAATTTCCGGCTTCAGGAAGGCTACCTTCTTCTGGGTCTGCGAGATGTAATAGAACACCTGCCCGTTCAGCGTCGCGACCGTGGAGGGGGTGCCGAGCACGAGGAGAACCTGCTCCTGACTCGACCCCACGGGCACCTGGTCGAGCGCGCCTTCGCTCAGCACATAGCCGCGCTGATAGGTGCGGGTGATGCCGGAAACGCTGGTGCCGCTTCCGCCCACCACATTCGCGCAGGCGGATAGGGAGGTCGCGGCCAGGAGCAGGGCGAGCGCCGCGGGCAGCGTTGCCGGGCGCCGTTCACGAGCCGCCTCCGCCAGCCTCTGCGTCGTCGGCTGCGAGTTTCCGATGTGCCGTGTCACCACACGCATCCCCATAATTTGAAGCTCCAGGCCTGTGGCCGGCGCCCCCGCCCGATGGACATACCACACGGGTGCGAGCACCCGTGTTATGCTTTTTCCGTTCCGGCCGAAGGCCAGTCCGGCTGCGGCCGGTCCCAACTGCGAGGACGAGCCTTGCGCGACCGCCGGTGCCGCGTTACGCCGCTCGCGACATTTCCCTCGTCCGAGGGCCCGAGCGGCCTTTGGCGCATTCCGGCCGACCGTTCAAGGACGCGATGTTCAAACTGTTTCGTCCCTCAAAAAACCGCGAGAGCGTCGAGCGCCTGTATGGCGCGATCGTGGCACAGTCACGGCGAGCCGTGTTCTATACCGACTTCGGTGTACCCGACACGCTCGAAGGCCGCTTCGAGATGGTGCTTCTGCACACGATTCTCGTCTGCCACCGACTGAAGGACGGCAGCGAGGCCGAGCGTGCGCTTTCCCAGGAGGTGTTCGATACCTTCGCCTCCGACATGGATCGAACCCTGCGCGAAATGGGCGTGGGCGATCTTTCGGTGCCCAAGAAGATGAAGAAGATCGGCGGCGCCTTCTATGGCCGGGCCGCCGCCTATGACGCGGCCCTGGCAGCCGAGGACGACATCTTGCTGGCGCAAGCCCTGGGGCGCAACATCCTGGAGGTGGAGGACGCCGCCGACCTTCCCCACGCGTTGGCCGGCTATGTGCGCGCCACCGCGCGCAGCCTGGCCGCCACTTCGTTTGATGCCCTGGCGCGGGGCGAACTTGAACTGCCCGCCCCCGAGCTGCCCGCTCCCAAGGCGACGCGAGACTGAAGACCATGACCGAACAGCCCATGACCGAGCCGCCGATGATCGACCTGCCGTTTCGCCGCCCGCTCAGCGTGGCCGATGTGCCTCCGCATGGGCTCGACCTTCGCCTCGAGCCCAATGATCGCGAGCGCGCCGCGCTGGCCCGGCACCTCGGCGTCATTGCGGTGCCGGCCTTCGTCGCCCAGCTCCACATCGCGCCCGAGGGCGCCGAGGGACTGCATGTGACGGGCAGCCTCAATGCCTCGGTGGTGCAGGATTGCGGCGTGACGCTGGAACCGTTCGAGGCGCCGGTGAAGGAAATTCTGGACGTGCATTTCGTGCCCGCCGGCACCGCCCGGCCACCGGAGACGGAAGAGGACGAGAGTTACGATCCGCCGGATGAGATTGACAACGGCTCAATTGACCTGGGCGCGCTCGTGGCGGAATTCCTCGCGCTGGGCGTGGACCCTTATCCGCGCAAGCCTGGCGCGGTGTTCGAGGCACCGGCGGAAGACCCGGCTGCCGCCTCCCCGTTCTCCGCTTTGGCCCGGCTGAAGGGGAAGGACGAGGCGTGAGGACGCCCCCGCGCCCGCACGCCTTCCGCCGGCCTGTGCCGAGCACCCTTGCCTTGCGGCCGTGAGCCGCTATTGTCCGCCGGCCCTGACGCGGCGGCGCGTCGCGGCGCGCGGCAGCTCACCCAACCGTCGTCATCCGCTTCGCATGAAGGTATGAAGGTGCTGAGACTCAGATTGAGCGGCACCTGCGGCGCCATTCAATGGGGTTGCGCCGAGCCATTTCTGGCCGTCCGGCACGCACGAAACAAAAATGGGACTCGCTTTCTAAGATGACCGCATCCGTCCGCATCGCTCTCGACGCCATGGGGGGAGACCATGGCCCGGAGACGGTTCTTTCAGGTGCGGAGATCGCCCTCGGCCGCCACCCCGACATCACCTATGTCCTTTATGGCGACGAGCCGCGCCTGAAGCAGCTGCTGGAAGCTCATCCCAAGCTCGCCGCCGCTTCCCGCGTGGTTCACACCGAGGTCGTCGTGGGCATGGACGACAAGCCGAGCCAGGCACTGCGGCGCGGCCGCTACAAATCCTCCATGTGGCGCGCCATCGACGCCGTGAAGGTGAAGGACGCGGATGCCGCCGTCTCCGCCGGCAATACTGGCGCGCTCATGGCCATGGCCAATTTCAACCTGCGCACCATGCCTGGCATCAGCCGTCCCGCCATCGCCTGCATCTGGCCGACCCTGCGCGGTGAAAGCGTGGTTCTGGATGTGGGCGCCTCCATCGGCGCCACCTCCAAGAGTCTCGTGGAAATGGCGGTGATGGGATCCGCCATGGCGCGGGTGCTGTTCGACATTGAAAACCCCTCGGTGGGCCTGCTCAATGTGGGTGTCGAGGAGATCAAGGGTGTCGAGGAGGTGAAGGAAGCCGCGCGCATCCTGCGCGACGAGGACTGGGGCGTGAACTATCACGGCTTCGTGGAGGGCAACGACATCGGCGCCGGCACCGTGGATGTGGTGGTGACCGAGGGTTTTGCCGGCAACATCTCCCTGAAGACCGCGGAAGGCACCGCCAAGCAGCTGGCTTCCTACCTGCGCGCGGCCATGGGCCGCAGCCTGCGGGCCCGAATCGGCTATCTGTTCGCGCGCGATGCGTTCCAGGCGCTCAAGGAAAAGATGGATCCGCGCCGTTCCAACGGCGGCGTCTTCCTGGGCCTCAACGGCATCGTCATCAAAAGCCATGGCGGCACCGATGCGGAAGGCTTCGCCTCCGCCGTGGATGTCGCCTACGACATGGTGCGCTACGAGCTTTTGGCGCGCATCGAAAAAAGTCTCGTCGGCCATGCGGCATCCGCCGCCCCGGTGCCGCAGCCTGTTGGGGTGGAAGGTCAATCGTGAGCGGGATCAGGTCTGTCGCGCGGGGCATCGGCTCCTATCTGCCCGAGCGGGTCGTCACCAATGCCGAGCTTTCGGAGCGGATCGACACGTCCGACGAATGGATCGTCCAGCGCACGGGCATCCGTCAGCGCCACGTGGCCGCCGAGGGCGAGTGCACCTCGGACCTCGCACTGGTGGCGGCGCGGCGGGCTTTGACCGACGCCGGCTTCAAGGCCTCCGACATTGACCTCATCGTGCTTGCGACGGCAACGCCGGACCAGACCTTTCCGGCCACGGCCGTGACCGTGCAGGCCGAGCTCGGAATCACGCGCGGTGCCGCGTTCGACGTCCAGGCGGTGTGCTCGGGCTTCGTGTTCGCCCTCGCGACCGCCGACGCCTTGCTGAAGACGGGCGCGTTTGAGCGCGCCTTGGTGATTGGCGCGGAGACGTTCTCCCGCATTCTCGATTGGGAGGATCGGGGCACCTGCGTGCTGTTCGGCGACGGCGCCGGCGCCATGGTGATCGAGGCCGTTCAGGAGGACGACGCGCGCGGCGCGGGCGTTCTCACCACCCATCTGCGCTCCGACGGGCGCCACCGCAACAAGCTCTATGTGGACGGCGGCCCGTCCTCCACCGGCACGGTGGGGCATCTGCGCATGGAGGGGCGGGAGGTATTCAAGCACGCCGTGGGCATGATTACCGACGTGATCACCGATGCCTTCGCCGCCACGGGCGAGACTGCCGAAAGCATCGACTGGTTCGTGCCCCACCAGGCCAACCGCCGCATCATCGACGCGAGCGCCCAGAAGCTCGGCATCGCGCCAGAGAAGGTGGTGACCACGGTCGATCTCCATGGTAATACCTCCGCCGCCTCCATTCCCCTGGCCTTGGACGTGGCTTGGCGGGATGGGCGCATTCGGCGTGGCCAGCTGGTGCTGCTGGAGGCCATGGGCGGTGGCTTCACCTGGGGTTCCGCGCTGCTGCGCTGGTGACATTTTCGGGCATCGGAACGCGGGCTGCGTGGGTGAATTGCGTTGACCATTTCGCTACCACGCGGCTAGGCTTAGTCGGCAGTCGCACTCGGATATCCTGGAGTGGCGAGGTGATGGACAACGCGCCGTCATCATCGTGAATCCTTATCGAGTTGAAATCGGTAGGATCTGAGAGCCGGAGCCGTCGAGCATCGCCCCTAGCTTCGGCGGCGGGCTCTCCTGGGGTCGGGGAAACATATGGCTGGTCGGACAGTGACGCGGGCGGATCTGTGTGAGGCCGTCTATCAACAGGTGGGGCTTTCGCGCACCGAATCTGCCGCTTTGGTGGAGCAGGTGCTGAAAGAGATCGCCGATTGCCTCGCGCGGGGCGAAACGGTGAAGCTTTCCTCGTTCGGGTCCTTCGTGGTGCGGGAGAAGGGCGAGCGGATCGGGCGCAACCCGAAGACCGGTGAGGAAGTGCCCATCGAGCCCCGAAAGGTGATGGTTTTCAAGCCATCCTCCATCCTCAAGCACCGCATCAACGGCACCACCCCAGATGGGGCGGATGAGGATTGATAACCTTACACTTCACCTTACCTTTTCGCGTTATGCCGATGCCGATATGATTCCTGCATTCTAGACGCAGGCGGGCTCGATTCGGCCGAAACACGGCTGCTGAGCGAGACCGGCAGGCAAAGGGTGAGGCAAGGTGGGCGACGCGCGCGAGACGGAAAAGGATCCGGACGCCTTCCGGACCATCAGTGAGGTCGCCGACGACCTTCACTTGCCGCAACACGTGCTGCGCTTCTGGGAGACGCGCTTTCCGCAAATCAAGCCCGTGAAGCGGGCCGGCGGGCGGCGCTTCTACCGGCCCGAGGATATCGACCTGCTGCGCGGTATCCAGCAGCTCCTCTACCGTGAAGGCTACACCATAAAAGGCGTGCAGAAGATCCTGAAGGAACAGGGGATTCGGCATGTGCAGGATGTCGGCGTCGAGCGCGACGTGGCGGTGATGCGCTCCGCCGCGCCGGAGCGGCCTGCGCCTGCGTCGGATGGCGTCACGTTCGGTGGCCTGCTGGGGCTCTTGCCACGCCGGAGGCACAAGGACAGCGATGATTCCGCCCTGGGCGAGCTGCCGCGTGACGTCGAGCTGCCGCTTCCCTTTCCCGATGACGAGGCGGATCGGGACTTGGCGGATGACCGTGGTGAACCCCTGGCTCCCCTCGCGGCACGCGGCCGCACGCGCGAGCGGCGTCTTGCCGAGCGGCGCTATGACGCCGGCACCTATGAAGAGCGGATCTACGAAGAGCGCGATTTCGAGGAGCGCGATTTCCGTACCGAGCCAAGCCACCATCGCGAGCCGCGCCTGACCGAGGATTTCGCGCCGCGGGCACGCCGTGATGAGTCGTGGGACGAGCCGGAATCGCCGGCGCGTGCCGCCGCCGAGCGCAAGGAACGCCGCGCAGCTACCGGTCGCCGCACGGAACCTCCTGCGGAGTTTGAGGAATTCGAGGATATGGGGCCCGGCAACGCCGCGCCCTCTTTCGCGCCGCCGCAGGCTGTCCGCCCGGAACCGGTGATGCAGCGCCGGCCGACGCGGGGGCCGGCCGCGCGTGTATCCACCGCTCCGGTTGAGGAGCTCGATGACCCCTTGCTTCCGTTCATGGAACGGGACGCGCCTCCACCCGCCCAGGCCCCGCTCGAGGAACGCATCCGCCGGCTGAAGGAACGTGAGGCGGGCCCGCCCGAGGAATATCTGCCACCGAAGCTCCGCCGGCGCGCAGGCGAAGGGGCGCCCGAGCCTGAACACGCCCCGGCGCCCATTGAGCGCCAGCCGCGGGGCGCGGCCCCGGCTGCGCCTTCCGCCTGGCCGGAGCTGGCGCGCGCGGAAGCGGCCGCCCAGCGCGACCTTGCCGCCTGGCATGAGCAGATCGTGCCCACCGCGCCTCAGCAAGTGGCCGAGCCCTGGGCCGACAATGCGGCCTATGATTCACCCGACGACCTCGACGAAGAGTTCGATGCCACGGACGGCGACGAGTGGTATCCGGAGCCTGAGGACGAAAAAGCGCGCTTCGCCGATGGAGCGTCCGCGCCGCAGCATGGTGACGAAGCGGAGGATTGGCAGGACGAGCCCGGCGCGATCGAGGAGGGCGACGACGCCCCTTTCCCGCAGGCGGGCTTCCGTGTCAGCGCACCTGTTTCCGCGCGGCTGGGAATGGGAACCTTGGCGAGTGCCTCCGGTTTGGCGCCGCGTATGAGCCTTTCGTCCTCAAGCCCCATCGAGGCCGCGATGACATCTCCTTCCGCAACGCGCAGGGATTTGCACGGCACACCTCATGCGGTGCCCCAGCACGCTCCGGCTCCGCGCGCCCCGGCCGCTCCCGCGTCGCCGCCGCGATCAGCCGTGCCGCCTGCGGCACCGGAGGCTCCGCCGCGCCGCGTCGGTCCGCTGTCGGGTCCCATTGAGGAGGATGTCCCATCGGCACCGTTGGCGCCCCCCACGGCGGGGATGGGCCCTTGGGCCAATTCCGCTCACGGCGTGGCCCCGCGTGCGGCGGCCTCGCCAAATCCGGCCTTCTGGCAGGGACGTGAGCCCTTCGAGGCGCCCGCGCCTGAGCCCATCGATTCCTATCTGCCGCCGCACCTGCGCACCGACCAGCCGCGCCCATCGGGGCAGGGTGGGGTGCAGCCCGTACTGTCGCGGGACGATATCAATCGCCTGCAGGCGGCGCTGTATGAATTGGGTGAATGCCGCCGCCTTTTGCGGGACGCAGTCGAGCCCAAGGCGGACGCCGGCCAAAATTAAAAGGGCCGGGGAGGGGCATTCCCCCCGCCCGGCCCTTGTGGAACGCGTGACGACGCCTATCTCATTCGACGACGGCCAGATTGACGCGGGTGAGCCCGCGTCCGGTAAAGCCGAGATGGCTGGCGGCCGCCCGGGACACATCGATGATGCGCCCCCGGACATACGGCCCGCGGTCGTTGATACGCACGACAACGCTTTTGCCATTTCGCAGGTTGGTGACTCGCACCTTGGTTCCGAATGGAAGGGACCGGTGGGCGGCTGTCATTTCGCCCGGGTTGAACCGTTCTCCATTCGCGGTGCGCTGGCCTTGCCAATAATAAGAGGCGATGCCGGTGGAGTTGTCTGCGCGACTCGGGCTCGGCGCAAGCGCCAGCAAGCTCAAGGCCGCGCACGACAGGACCACGCGTTTCTTCATGCGCTCGGTCTTCCTGTGGTTGACGACCGTTCGCATTTGCCGGCGAAATGTGTTCACAATGTCCCGACTCAGGGCCATGGATGAGGCGAAATGGCTGAAATTGCCCAATTTACGCCATATTCACAGCCCCGCTCGTGGCGTTTAGGCTTTATTTTCCGCGACTTCTTTCCAAGCCTGGGGATGAATGGGGGAAGAAGCCGAATGGTGCTTGTGGTCCTCAAAACGATGGTCTAAGCATCCTCCCACGTCGGAGCGTAGCGCAGCCCGGTTAGCGCACTAGTCTGGGGGACTAGGGGTCGGAGGTTCAAATCCTCTCGCTCCGACCATTTCAATCTCGACATCTTGGAAGTTTCTGGCGCATTCGCGCCAGGGCGCGTGCGAGCCGCCTGGGACATGGCTGCCGGATGTTTGTCGAGCACGCCTTGCATGCCAGCTGCAATTCGCGAGGCTCCGGGGCAGGGGTCTCCCCTTTGTTTGAGCCGGCAGCAAAGCCGGTTTAGATGGTGCACCGACGGGATTCCGTTGGATCCGGTTCTGCACGCGCATCATCTGCGCGTTCGCGAGGTGCCCATGTCCTATCCCGCGTCCCTCAGGGTCACAATTCTCGGCTGCGGCTCGTCAGGCGGAGTGCCTCGCGTTGGCCAGGGCTGGGGGGCATGTGATCCACGGGAGCCGCGCAATCGACGCCTGCGCTGCTCCATTCTCGTGGAGCGCCTGACCGTGGGCGGTACCACGCGTGTGCTGGTGGACACCTCTCCCGATCTGCGCCAGCAACTGCTGGCCGCTGATGTGGGCGCCTTGGACGGCGTTCTGTTCACACACGCGCATGCGGACCATACACACGGCATCGATGATCTGCGTCCGCTGGCCATCGAGCACCGCCGGCGCATCGATATCTATGCCGACGATGACACGCTCGGCGCGCTGCATAAGCGCTTTGGATATTGCTTCCAGACGCCTCCGGGCAGTGGCTATCCGCCCATTCTCAATGCGCACCGCCTGGAGGACGGGCGGGAGATCGTCATCGATGGGCCTGGCGGCGCTATCGTGGCTCTGCCGTTTCGCCAGCATCATGGCGAGATCGACTCATTCGGGTTTCGCTTCGAGGGTGTGGCCTATTCGAGCGACGTCAACGGGCTACCGGAAAGCTCCATGAGCCGGTTGCGGCATTTGGACGTTTGGATCGTCGATGCCCTGCGCGAGCATCCCCATCCGTCGCATTTCACGGTGGCGGAGGCCCTGAGCCACATCCAGGCGCTCACGCCGCGACGCGCCATTCTGACGGATCTTCACACGGACCTCGACTACCGGACCCTGGCAGGAGTTCTTCCGGAAGGCGTCGTGCCCGCCTTCGATGGCCTCACCTTCACGGTGCCGGCCGGGCGCCAGAACCGGCTTGCGGTAGAGCAGGGCGAGACGCCCTGAACCGGCCATCGCAACACGGCGACGATTCGCCTGATGCTTCTAATGTCATCTATATCAGATTGTTTTTAAAAGATAATTTTGTGAATGCGCGCGGATGTCCTTGATACTCGGGGTGGCAGCGGCGATGGTCACTCGGGCGGTCAGGGAAACGGATATCGACTATTTATATTCCATAATATCTCTTCTGCGACTCATACCGTGAGCTTCCACAGCGTGCGCTTGTTGTATTAATTTACCGTGTCCGCAGGACCCTTCAGGTGTCGCGACCGGACGACAGAGCTATCCGGCAAGCGGTGGCGCGGAGCGGCTCTACCTGCCTGGTGGGCGGAGGCGCCATGGGACTGGGGCTGGGACGAGGCTCCCCGCCCTGCCCTTGCAGTCCCCGTCCGCGGCCTTATCAGCAGCGCTAACCCACGGATCCGCTGCGTGGATATACAGGCTTAATATCCACCAACGCGGTTCCGTCCACGCAATCAAGTCCGCGCACGGTAAGCGTGAGCTGATCGATCTTGAGTAGCGAAACGAAGGATGAGGCGATGGGGTTCGGTCGTGCCGGGGAGCGCAAGGCGAAGGTGCCGATCGGCGGCTGGCCCCGTGGGGTCTGGAGAACCAGGTCACGCCGCGCCTGCCCCATCCAGTATAGGATCTGGAGCCGTTCATTGCCTTCGATGCCCTTGAGGGCGTCCCGCCAGCGCGGATCGACCTCGATGGTGCAGATTGGCCCGGAAACGGAGTCGCCCTGCCGGGGGCATTCCGCGCGGAGGCTCCACGGCGTGCGGATGCGTCCAATGAAATAGATCTGTGCGTCGAACCCGCCGGGCAGATCAATGCGGAGCTCCCCGGCGCGCATGCCTCCAGCCATTGCGGGGTCTTCGGTGTCCTCAATGGCCATGGCGCGCTCCGGTTTGGCGTGGGAAACGGCTTCGCTTCCCCGCGCTTGGGAGCTTAAAGTGCGGCGCAAGTGCTTCAAGGAGAACCCGATGGAACCATCCCGCGACATTGCGCGCCTGATTGAGATCATGGCGGCGCTGCGGACCCCCGAGACGGGCTGCCCGTGGGACCTGGAGCAGTCCTTCGCGACCGTGGCGCCTTACACCATCGAAGAAGCCTATGAGGTGCTGGACGCCATCGCTCGCAATGATCTCGGGGATTTGCGGG
This sequence comes from Xanthobacter sp. NM-59, assembly GCF_021401125.1. Lineage (GTDB taxonomy): Bacteria > Pseudomonadota > Alphaproteobacteria > Rhizobiales > Xanthobacteraceae > Xanthobacter. The sequence goes on along the minus strand of NZ_JACBFQ010000001.1, from coordinate 630,800 downwards.
AGGAGCTGGGAGACCTGCTGTTGCAGGTGGTCTTTCACGCCCGCCTGGCGCAGGAGCAGGGCGCCTTCGACTTCGGCGGCGTGGTGGAGGCCATCACGCAGAAGCTCATCCGGCGGCACCCCCATGTTTTCGGTGATGCGCGGAGCCTTTCGCCGGAACGGGTGAAGGCCCTGTGGGGTGAGATCAAAGCGGAAGAGAAGGCCGAGCGGGCGGAACGGCGCGCGGCAGCCGGGCTGGCGGAAGAAGAGGATGCGGGGACCCTGTCCGGCGTCCCCCTGCCCTTGCCTGCCCTCACCCGCGCCTTGAAGCTGCAGGAAAAAGCGGCTCGCGTAGGGTTTGACTGGGATGACGCCCGCCAGGTGCTGGCCAAGATCCGGGAGGAGGCAGACGAGGTGTCCGAAGCCCTCGACCAGGGGGGCCTGGACGCCGTGCGCGATGAAATCGGCGACCTGCTGTTCGCCGTGACCAATCTGGCGCGCCATGCCGGTGTCGATCCGGAAAGTGCCCTGCGCGGAACGAATGAGAAATTCGCCCGTCGCTTCCGTCATATCGAGAGCAAGCTGGCGCTGGACGGGATGACGCCCAGTGACGCCGATCTCCCGCGCATGGAAGCCCTTTGGGAAGACGCCAAGCAAAAGGAGCGAGGGGCGGCTTAAGCCGCCCCTGGAGGCAGCACAGGCTCGCTTGTCTAGGCGCCGTGGACGCTGCGGCTGCCGAAGCGCCGCTTCACCAGGCCGGCCTTTTCCGGTGCGACACGGATCTTCACCTGCATGGCGCCATCCGCGCTCAGGTTGCGTTCCAGCACCTCACCGTGGCGATAGAGCCAGCCCATGCCTTCGCCGTCTTCCGCAGGAAGCGTGACGGCAAGGGTGGCCCGCCCGGCGGTGATCCGCCGCTCCACCACATCGAGCAGGTCGGTCATCCCCTCCCCGCTCAGGGCGGAGACCACAACGGCCGCATCCGCTTCTGCCATGCGCCGCGCGCTGTTGAGCACGGCTTCGCGGGCGTCCGGATCTAGGCGGTCAATCTTGTTCCAGACCTCAAGGACACGGCCGCCGGGCTGGATCTCAACGCCGAGCTCCGCCAGCACATCGGCCACGTCCGCGGCCTGCGCCTCGGTGTCCGGGTGGGAGATGTCCCGCACGTGGAGGATGAGATCGGCTTCCAAGACCTCTTCAAGAGTCGCGCGGAACGCGGCGACGAGCTGGGTCGGCAGCTCCGAGATGAAGCCCACCGTGTCCGAGAGGATGACCCGCGTGCCGTGCGGCAGGTCGACCGCCCGCAAAGTGGGATCGAGGGTCGCGAACAGCAGGTCCTGGGCGGTCACGTCCGCCTGGGTCAAACGATTGAAAAGAGTGGATTTCCCAGCATTGGTATAACCCACCAGCGCCACCACGGGGTAGGGCACCCGCTTGCGGCTGGCGCGGTGCAGGCCGCGCGTGCGCTTGACCTGCTGGAGCTCCTTCTCGATCCGCACGATGCGCTCGCCGATGATCCGGCGGTCCGCCTCGATCTGCGTCTCACCCGGGCCGCCCAGGAAGCCGAAGCCGCCGCGTTGGCGTTCCAGATGGGTCCACGACCGCACGAGCCGCGAGCGCTGGTAATTGAGGTGGGCAAGCTCCACCTGCAACGCGCCCTCCTTGGTGCGGGCGCGCTGACCGAAGATCTCCAGAATCAGGGCAGTGCGGTCCACCACCTTGGTGGACCAGGCACGCTCCAGATTGCGCTGCTGAACCGGGCTCAAGGCCGCATCGAAGAAGACGAGATCGACACTCTCGGCCTTCACCACGCCCTCGATTTCCTCAACCTTTCCGGTTCCCAGATAGGTGGCCGGGCGGATTTCGGACAAAGGCACGAGGCCTGAATAAACGACACTGAGATTGTCGATCGCGGCGGCAAGCCCCACCGCTTCATCAAGCCGGGACTGGGGCTCGCGCCGCTCCGTGGCGCCGCGCAGGGCGCGCCGGGTCTGGTAGGGCGTGATCACCGCGCACCGCGTCGGCGGGGCCCGGCGATCCACACCAGCTCCGGAGGAACTGACCTCGGTCGAGGGGGCGGGCTCCCCGCCCCTCTTTTTCTGCTCATGAACGCCTGTCATGAACGCCTTTCAAGAACGCCACTCATCGGGAACACCGCTCCAGGTGCCGGGGATGCACCCGAGGGATGCACCTCAGGAACGCATCCTTGGCGGACCTTGTACAACGTCGGTCAGGCCTTTTCCGTTCCCTCGTCCGCCGGGTCGAACAATTGCACCGGGTGGCCGGGCATGATGGTGGAAATCGCATGCTTGTAGACGAGCTGAGAATGACCATCGCGCCGCAGCAGGACGCAGAAATTATCAAACCAAGTGACGACGCCCTGCAACTTCACCCCATTCACCAGGAAAATCGTGAGGGGAGTCTTATTTTTGCGGACGTGATTGAGAAAAGTATCTTGCAGATTCTGTGTCCGTTCCGCCGCCATTTTCGTATCCATTTGTTTCGGCGTTGAACCCACGGTCGATGCAATTATGCGTTGCCCGATGATCCATGGGAGTTATCAGCTTACAATGGCACAGACCGAGGGCAGCGCAATACTATTTTGCTGCGCAGCGACCGTGCACACCGCCGCAGTCACTGGGAAAACTCAGTGAAATCGTGGAATTTTCGCCTGAGCAGGGTGGCCACCGGGCCCGGCTTACCACTCCCCACGGGCTCCCCATCAATGGCGATGACAGGCATCACCAGCGTCGAGGCGGCGGTGATGAAAGCTTCCGCAGCGCCATGGGCCTCGGCCAGGGTAAAGGGGCGCTCTTCCAGCCGGTAGCCGAGGGCGCTCGCCTCCTCCATCACCACAGTGCGGGTGATTCCCCGCAGGATCCCCTCCTCCGCCGGGCGGGTTACGATGGTGCCGTCGGCCGTGACGATCCAGGCGTTTGTGGAGGCGCCCTCCGTCACATGGCCACTGGCATCGACAAACCAGGCATCGCGGGCCCCCGCTTCCTTCGCGGCCTGCTTGGCGAGCACGTTAGGCAGCAGGCCGACACTCTTGATATCGACGCGGGCCCAGCGATTTTCCGGCACGCTGATGACCTTGACGCCCGACGCGGCAAGGGTCTCCTGGCTCGCGAAGTCCGAGCGGCGGGCCGTTACCACCACGCTCGGTGGGGTCTGCGGCGCGGGAAAGACGTGGTCGCGCCGGGCGACGCCGCGGGTCACCTGAAGATAGACCATGCCGTTCACAACGCCGTTGCGCCGAACGGTCTCGTGCAGCACGAGCGAAAGCGCCGCACGGCTCATGGGAGCGGCAATGCGCAGCTCGCTCAGGGAACGATCCAGGCGATCGAGATGGCGCCGCTCGTCGATGAGGTGGCCGCCGCGCACCTCGCAGACCTCATAGACGCCGTCGGCGAACTGATAGCCGCGATCCTCCACATGGATGGAGGCATCTTGGTGAGGCACATAGCGGCCGTTGACATAGGCAATGCGGGACATGAACCAACCCGGACGATCAAGTTGCGGGACTTATAGCGGAAATCCGAGCCCTCAGGTGCGCCACACGGCGAGATGCAGCATGACGAAAAAGCCGATCACCTCAAGGCGCCCGGCGATCATGCCCAAGCCAGCGACCAGAACCGACGCGGTGGGCAGGCTCCCCAATGGGGGCCAGCTGCCGCCGGCGTCGTAAACCGGCCCGGTATTGCTGATGACGGCGGCGCCGGCCGCAAGGGCGGCATCGAAGCTGGGCAGGCCGGGGGCCAGGGCGATAATCAGCAGACCATAGACGGCGAACAGGGTGGCGGCGCCCACCCACACCCCGCGCATGGCCGAGCCGACCCCGCCTTCGCCCAGCGACGCCGGCTGCACCAGATGGGGATAGACGAGGCGCAACAGATCCCCCCTCGCGCGCAGCAGCATGGCCCGCAGCCGCAGCATCTTCAGCCCGCCCGCGACCGACAGCGCACCGCCGCCGAGCAGCACGACGGCAATCACCAACCCCAGGGGCAGGTTCGCATAGGTGCCGTCATGGGGGCCAATGCCGCTGGTGGAGATGAGGGAAGCGGCCGTGAACAGCCCGTCGCGCACCGCCGTCAGCGCCGGCATGCTGGAACCACGGAACAGAACCACGCCCAGCACCACGCCCAGCACCGCCCAATAGGCCAGGATGACGAGGCTTTCCTTCTGCTCCGGCGCGGCATGCACGCGGCGCGAGACGAGCGCGCGATGCCAGCGCACCGATGTGGCGCTCCACAGCAGGAAGGGCAGCAGCAGCCACTTGGGGCTCTCCTCCAGCGCCAAGGCGAGCTGGGCTTCCGGCGGCAGGTGCGCCCCCGCGGAAGCCACGGCGGTGGCCAGGGTGAAGGAGACATAAAGGCTGTGCCCGCCCATCAGCATCACCAGCAGGGCAAGGCCCGTCAGGGCGATGTAGAGCGGTGCCGTATCCAGCGCCACGGCCCGCAGGTCGAGGGCATCGAGGGCAACGCCGCCCGTGGCCGTGCGATCGGGCAGGCCGCCCAGGCCCGCCGGAGCCAGAACCGTGACCACCGACACAACGGTGAGCAGCCCGCCGCACCATTGCAGCAGCGCGAGCCAGACATAGAGGCTCTCCGGTCCGTGCCGCAGGGACGTGATGCCGGTGGTGGTGAAGGCGGAAACGGCTTCCAGCCAAGCCGCCAAAGGCGAAAGCCCGGAGACAACGGCCACCGCCGGTGTGGCCGCCAGGGGCAGCACCGCCCACAGCACGGTGAGCCCCGCCAGCCCATGGGCGCGGCGCAGCTGCAGCGACGAGCCATCGGTGGTGAAGCGCACCATCAGCGCCAGGAACAGGCAATAGCCGCTGGTGGCCAGATAGACCGCCAGATGGGTGCCCCCCTCGTGCGCCTCCACCAGTGCCGGAATGAGCGCCAGCAGGCCGATGGCGGCCAGCGCGGCGGCGAGCGGGCGTGCCGCATTGATCATGATGCGGCACCCTCTCGCGCATTGAGCCGACGCGTTTTCTTCACACCCACCGGCATACGGTTCGCTCGAAATGCCTCTCGCGCGTTTCTCGTTCCCATGTGATGCCGCCTGTTATGCCGCCTGCTCGGGGTGGTCGGGTTTGCACGGCTGCCTCACGCGCAGCGGAGCCGCTCGGCCAGCGCCCTAGAAGAACTCGAGCGCCACACGGAACAGCTGCTCCACCCGCTTGATGCGATCGCCCAGGGCGAAGAGCACGACCCGGTCATGGGCGCGGACAACGAAATCACCCCGCGGCTGCATCACCTGCCCCGCGCGGACGACGGCGCCGATGCGCAGCCCGTCCAGCATGTCGAGGTCGCGCAGGGTCTTGCCCACCAGCGGCGAGGTTTCCAGCGCCTCCGCCTCAATCATCTCGCCAGTGCCGTCGAGCAAGGCGTGAACACCGCGGATGCGGCCGCGCCGCACATGCTGGAGCACCTTGGAAACGGTGATCTGGCGCGGATTCACATGGGCATCGATGCCCAGGCCCCGGGCGAAGGCGGCATAGCCCTGCTCGTTCAGCAGCGCCAGGATGCGCTTGGCTCCGATCTGCTTCGACAGCAGGCAGGACAGGATGTTGATGCGGTCGTCATTGGTGAGGGCGATCATGGTGTCCGCCTCGCCGACGCCGGCCTCGTCCAGGATGGTCCGGTCGAGCGCATCGCCGTTCAGCACCACGGCGCGCGAGAGCACCTCCGCAATGCTCTGGGCGCGGTCCTTTGAGCTCTCGATCACCTTGATGCGGGCCGCCGGATTACGCCGCTCCAGCTCGCTGGCGACGTAGAAGCCGATATTGCCGCCGCCGGCGACCACGATGCGCTGGCCGGGCGCTTCGTCATGGCCGAACAAAGCGAGGGCGCGCTGCACTTGGTCCGCCTTGGAGACGAAATACGCGACGTCCCCCACTTCCATCTGGTCGGTGGAGCGCGGAACCATGGTGCGGCCCTTGCGGCTCACGGCCACGATGGTCGCCTGGACATCGGGGAAGAGCTGGGTGAGCTGGTTGAGCGGCGTGTTGATGATGGGGCACTCTTCGCCGCACAGCACGCCCACCACCACGATGGCGCCGTCAGCAAAGCTGACCGTGTCGATGGCGCCGGGCAGGGAAAGCCGGCGCAGCACCATCTCGCCCACCTCGATTTCCGGCGAGATCACCACATCGATGGGCAGGTGATCGCGCGAGAGCAGATCGCGCCATTCGGGCTGCAGGTAAGTCTGCGCGCGGATGCGGGCGACCTTGGTGGGCACATTGAACAAAGCGTGGCCCACCTGGCAGGCCACCATGTTCACTTCATCATGCAAGGTGACGGCAATGAGCATGTCCGCCTGCTCGATGCCGGCGCGGGCGAGGATGTCCGGATGCGAGCCCCAGCCCACAACGCCGCGCACATCGAGCTGCTCGGTGACGGACTGGATGCGGCGGGCGTCGGAATCGATGATCGAAACATCGTTCTGCTCCCCGGCGAGGCGCTCGGCGATGCCAAACCCCACCTGCCCTGCCCCGCAGATCACGACTCTCATGGAGTTCCCCTCGCCTACCGGAACCGGCCGGCCCCAGATCCCCGCACCTCGCTACCGCGCCGCAACGCGGGACAGCGGCGCACGCCCGCCCGATTCTGCCCGAAGCTAGGCGTTTCCCGCGCCGATGACGAGTCCGGCGGCGCGGGTTTCCAGAGGGGGCGGCGGTGCTCAGCCGACTCCCAGCGCCTTGAGCTTGCGGTGCAGCGCGGAGCGCTCCATTCCCACGAATTCCGCGGTGCGCGAGATGTTGCCGCCGAAGCGGTTGATCTGAGCCGCCAGATATTCGCGCTCGAACACCTCGCGCGCCTCCCGCAGGGGCAGGCCCATGAGGTGCTCGCCGCCATTGCCGTTGGGCAGGCTGGGCACGAGGGCGCCCACGTCCTGTGGCAGCATGGCGGCGGTGATGGTGGCCTCGGGGTCGCCGCCGGCGAGAATCAGCAGGCGTTCCACATTGTTGCGCAGCTGGCGGACATTGCCGGGCCAGTCGTGGCTCTGCAGCACAGCCATCGCGTCCTCGCCGATGGGGCGGCGCGGCATGCCGGTGGTCTGGGAGATGGTGTCGACGAAGAAGTCCACCAGGTCAGGAATATCCTCGCGCCGCTCCGCCAGCGGCGGCACGCGGATCGGCACCACTGACAGGCGGTGGTAGAGGTCCTCGCGGAAATGCCCCTTGGCGATCTCCTCTTCCAGGTTGCGGGCGGTGGAAGAGACGATGCGCACGTCGACGCTCAGCCGCTCGTTGGAACCGACGCGGGTGAAGCTCTGCTCCACCAGCACGCGCAGCACCCGGTTCTGGGTTTCGCGCGACATGTCGGCGATCTCGTCCAGGAACAGGGTGCCGCCGTGGGCCTCCTCCAGCGCGCCGCGCTTGGCCTCCCGGCCCTCCCCCTCGGCCACGCCGAACAGCTCGAACTCCAGCCGCTCCGGGGTGATGGATGCGGAATTCAGCACCACGAACGGCCCCTGAGCCCGCGCCGAGGCAGCGTGGATCATCCGCGCCGCAAGCTCCTTGCCCGAGCCGGAAGGCCCGACGATGAGGATCCGGCTGTTGGTGGGGCCGACGCGATCGATGGTCGACTTCAACTGCTGCACGGCGCTGGAGCGGCCCACCAGCATGCGGGCATTGGGCGCCAGCTGCTTCAGCTCTTTCAGCTCGCGCTTCAGGCGCAGGGTTTCCAGCGCCCGTTCGGCGATCATCACCAGCCGGTCGGCATTGAACGGCTTCTCGATGAAGTCATAGGCGCCGCGCTTGATGGCGGCGACGGCGGTCTCGATATTGCCGTGACCGGAGATCATCACCACCGGAACGTCCGGATGCTGTGTCTTGATCTCATTGAGCAATTCCAGCCCATCCAGGCGGCTGCCCTGGAGCCAGATGTCGAGGAAGATGAGGTTCGGGCGCCGCGTGGCGATGGCGGCGAGCGCGCCGTCGGCCTCGCGAGCGGTGCGGGCGGAATAGCCCTCGTCCTCGAGGATACCCGCGACAAGCTCGCCGATGTCGGCCTCGTCGTCGACGATGAGGATGTCCATGGCCATGTCTCAGGCTCTCCCGGAAGCAGGGGGGGAAGGCAGCGTCGCATCCGCCTTGGCGTTGCCGGCGGGCTGGCCGTCGACACGCAGGCGCAGGCGGATCCAGGCGCCGCGTCCTTCCGGTGAATCGTTGAGTTCGATGGAGCCGCCGTGCTCCTCCATGATCTTGCCCACGATGGCCAGGCCAAGGCCCGTGCCCTTCTCGCGGGTGGTCACGTAGGGCTCAAGCAGGCGGTTCCGCTTGTCCTGGGGAAGGCCCATGCCGGTGTCGACGATGTCGACCACCAGATCCTCGCCCACCTGCTCGGCCTTCACCTTGATGCGCGGCGTGCCGCGTTCATTTTCAGGAACACCATCAATGGCTTCGGCGGCATTCTTGAGAATATTGGTGAGCGCCTGGGAGATCAGGCGCCGGTCATAGCGGGCCGGCAGGGCGGTTGGCAGATCGGTTTCAAAGGTGATGGCAGGATGCCCCACCCGCATCAGGAAAACCGCCTGGCGGATGGTTTCGGCAAGGTCCTGCGCGTCCACCACGGGCTTCGGCATGCGGGCGAAGGAGGAGAACTCGTCCACCATGCGCCCAATGTCGCCCACCTGGCGGATAATGGTATCCGTGCACTGGTCAAACACGTCGCGGTCCTGGGTGATGTGACGCCCATACTTGCGCTTCAGCCGCTCGGCCGAGAGCTGGATGGGCGTGAGCGGGTTCTTGATTTCATGGGCGATGCGCCGCGCCACGTCGGCCCATGCCGACGTCCGCTGCGCGGTGATCAGCGCCGTGATGTCGTCGAGGGTGACCACCCAGCCGTGGTCGGCTTCGGACGACTGTTCGGTGGTGACGCGCATGGCGAACACGCGCTCGCGCCCGTCGCGCTGCAGTGTGATGTTGCCCTGCACGATGCGCTCGCCGGCATTCTCGGCCTCGGCGATCAGGTCCGCCGTTTCCGGCACCACTTCCGCCAGCTTGCGGCCGAGGGCCTCCGCCTCGGTCAGGCCCAGCAGGCGCTCGGCCGAGCGGTTGAGGATGGTGACGCGCTCATCGGCATCGAGGCCGATAACCCCGGCGCCGACGCCCGCCAGCACCGCCTCGGTGAAGCGGCGGCGGCTGTCGATCTGGTCGCGGGCGCGCACGATATCGTTGCGCTGGGTCTTCAGCTCCGAGGTCATGTTGTTGAAGGTCTCGCCCAAGGTCGCGAGGTCGCCTTCGGATTTATGCACCGGCACCTGCACGTCGAGATTGCCTGCCGCGACGCGGTCGGCCGCCCACATGAGCCGCCGGATGGGCGCCACCAGCCATTTCGAGAAGTTGATGGCCAGCCACACCGCCGAGAGCAGGACGATGAGTGTGATGAGCGCATACATCAGCGCGAAGGCGAGCTGCACATTGAAGCGCCGCTCCTCCAGCGCCCGGTAGTCCGCCAGCGTGTCGTGGGTGATTTTCAGGAAGCCGAAGACCCGCGGATCGATGGGCCGCGCCACATAGAGGTAGAGGTCGTTGAAATTGGAGAGCGGCACCACGGCGCCCACGAAATCCGCATCGGAGGGCAGATAGATGATGGGCTGCTCGGCGGTGGCCTCGCCGATGGCGATGTTGGCGGGCACCAGATATTCCCGCTCGGTGTGCAGGGCCGTCCGCTCCACGGTCGAGAGGTCGCGGCGGATGATTTGCGCGCCCGGCACGTTTCGCAGCGCGGCCTGGGCCGTGAAGATCTGCTGGAACTTCTCCTTGTCGCTGTCATAGAGGCTCTTCAGCCGGGAGATGTCATTGGCCATGGCCAGCGCATCGCCGCGGATGGAAAGCGCATGCTCGCGCACATAATTCTGCGCGACGGACCCGGCCGTGACGACAATGTTCTGTGTGCGGCTGGCAAAGTAGCGGTCCAGGGAGCGGTCCAGGGTCAGGCTGGCCACGATGGCGACCACCACGGTGGGCACGACCGCGATGACCGTGAACAGGCCGACAATGCGGATCAGCAGCCGCGCTGCCGCACGCCCCCGCGCCCGTTCCCGGAAAATGCCCCACAGCTCGCGGATGATGATGGCGAGCAGGATCAGCCCCGCCACGCCGCAGCTGGTGAGCACGCCCACCACCACCTGGGGCGTGGGCACGATCCGCGTCAGGCCCATCAGAATGAGGAAGGCGGCGACCGCCAAAGCGAGCGCGACCACCACCACCGTGGGGGCGATGAACCGCGCCAAATGCCTGCGGCGGGGCTTCGGCAGGCCCGGGGCGTCGTCGGCCGGCGCATCCATCATCTGTCTGTCGTTCCTCGCATTCGGCTGCGCAACGCGCACCGCGACTCACACGCGGACAAGTTCTCAGCGCGTGATGCAGTGGAACGACACTGGTGCAAAAATGTGACATGCGCCACGGGCGCATGAAGTTGTACCCGGGTTGATGCAAGCGGGCAGGTAGCCGGATCCCTGGATCCGGGAATGCCGACGCGATAGCGAGCCTGCCCCCAGTCCCCCGGCGGAACCAAAGAGAAAGGCGCGGACACCCAATGGGCATCGGGCCTGCCGCCCCCTCACCTTTCGCCCCCACATGCGGCGCGCGAGAGGCGCCTGTGTCATCGCGCCGAGATGATGCCCGGCGCCGATGCGGTCAATTTTCGGCGCCCCACATCTGTGGAAAGCAGGGCGACCGGCCCGCCCCTGGCCTGCGATCAGCGACTGGTGCGGATCACCTGGATATCCAGATCCCGGATCTTCTTGCGCAGAGTGTTGCGGTTCAGACCCAGAAGCTCCGCCGCCTTGATCTGGTTCCCCCGCGTGGCGGCAAGCGCCGCGGAGAGCAGCGGATATTCCACGTCCTTCAGGATGCGGTGATAGAGCCCGGGCGGCGGCAGATCCTCTCCAAAGCCGGCAAAATAGTTGTTGAGATGCCGCTCCACCGAGGCCGCCAATGTGGCGTCCACCGGGCCTTCCTCATTGAGAGGATTGGGCAACGGCTCGGACAGCTCCACATCGATGATCGCCGGGGTGATGACCTCCTGCGGATAAAGCGCCGCAAGGCGTCGCACCAGGTTTTCCAGTTCGCGCACATTGCCCGGCCAGCGGTAGCGCTTCAGCCGATCCAGGGCCGCGGCATCCACTTGCTTCGCCGGCAAACCTTCCCGTTCCGCCTGCAGGAAGAAGTGGCGCACGAGGTCCGGCACGTCCTCGGAACGCTCACGCAACGGCGGAAGACGCAGCGGCACCACGTTGAGGCGGAAGAACAAATCCTCGCGAAACAGCCCCTGCTGGATCAGCGTGCGCAGATCCTTGTTGGTGGCGGCGATGATGCGCACGTCGGTCTTGATGGGCGTGCGCCCGCCGACGGTCGTGTACTCGCCCTGCTGGAGCACGCGCAGAAGGCGGGTCTGCGCCTCCATGGGCATGTCGCCGATCTCGTCCAGGAACAGGGTGCCGCCTTCCGCCTGCTCGAAGCGGCCGGGATTGCGGGTGGTGGCGCCGGTGAATGAGCCCTTCTCGTGGCCGAACAGCTCGGATTCGATCAGGTCCCGCGGGATGGCCGCCATGTTGATGGCCACGAACGGTCCGGTGCGGCGCTTGCCGTAATCGTGCAGCGCGCGGGCCACCAGCTCCTTGCCCGTGCCGCTCTCCCCCACGATCATCACCGTGAGGTCGGTCTGCATCAGGCGGGCGAGCAGGCGATAGATTTCCTGCATGGCGGGCGAACGGCCCACCAGGGGAATATTGTCCTGCTCCTCAGGCAGCAGGACGCCATTGTCGCCCTTCTTGGGCTCGGCCAAGGCGCGGCCGACAATAGAGATCAGCTCCTTCAGGTCGAACGGCTTGGGCAGGTATTCGTAGGCCCCGCGCTCAGAAGCGCGGATGGCGGTCATGAACGTGTTCTGCGCGCTCATGACGATGACGGGCAGGTCCGGCCGCGCCTTCTTGATGCGCGGCAGGAGGTCGAAGGCGTTCTCATCCGGCATCACCACGTCGGTGATGACCAGGTCGCCATCGCCCTGGCTCACCCAGCGCCAGAGGGTCGCCGCATTGCCGCAGGAGCGGACCTCGTATCCCGCCCGTGACAGGGCCTGATTGAGCACCGTGCGGATCGCTGCGTCGTCGTCGGCGACCAGGATGCTTCCCGTGGGCATGGACACCTCAATTGGCCTCTTTGGCAGGACTCGTGCCGCGATACATGGGCAGGAGCACTCGGAACGTGGTGCGGCGCGGCTGGCTTTCGCATTCGACGATGCCGCCATGGTCGCCAATGATCTTCGCGACCAAAGCAAGTCCGAGGCCACTGCCCGTGGGCTTGGTGGTCACGAACGGGTCGAACAGGTGCGGGACGAGATCGTCCGGCACGCCCTTGCCGTTGTCGCGCACGCAGAACTCAAGCGGCAGGCTGACCCTGGAGGAGACCCCGGGGACCGTGAGCCGCACGCCGGGGCGGAAGGCGGTGGTGAGCTGGATCTCCCCATCCGGGTCACCATCAATGGCCTCTGCCGCATTCTTCACCAGATTGAGGAACACCTGGATGAGCTGATCCCGATTCGCGAGCACCGGCGGCAGGGAGGGGTCGTAATCCTCCACGAAGCGGATGTTGCGGCCGAAGCCGCTCATGGCCAGCGTGCGCACATGCTCCAGCACGGCATGGATATTCACCGGCTCGCGCTCCACCGGGCGCTCGTCGGAAAACACCTCCATCCGGTCCACGAGCTTCACGATGCGGTCGGCCTCGTCGCAGATGAGGCGGGTCAGCGCCCGGTCCTCATCCCCGGCGGACTGCTCCAGCAGCTGGGCCGCGCCGCGAATACCCGAAAGCGGGTTCTTGATCTCATGCGCCAGCATGGAGGCGAGCGCGCTCACCGAGCGGGCGGCCCCGCGATGGGTGAGCTGGCGGTCCATCTTGTCGGCGATGGTACGCTCCTGGAGCATCACCACCACATGGTCCGGCCGCTCCGCCACCGGCGCCACGTGGATGTCCACGATCCGCTCGCCGCCATTGCGGGGCGTGCCGAGGTCCACGCGATACTCGTTCACGGGCGCGCCGCGCTGGCGCACCTGCTCGATCAGGCCCAGCAGCGGCGTGCCGAAGGGCACGAATTCCGTGAATGGCCGGCGCCGCAGCAGCGGCGCGCTCACCTCGAAAAATGCCTCCGCCGCCACATTGGCGTCCACCACATGCCCGGTATCGGAGATGGTGAATAAAGGGTGGGGCACGGCATCCAGGATCGCGCGGGTCAGGCACTGGTCCTGGTCTTGCTGGGAAGACTTGGTCTTGCTGGTCATTTTTCTGGCTTCGGCCGTCATGCCGCCGCCCTCCACATCAGTTCGTCATAGGCGGCCGCGATGCCGGCCTTTACCGCCGCCGGATCCTCGGCGGTGAGCAGGCGCGCGCGCCAACTGCGTGTCCATTCCTCGCCCTGCCCGCCCGCGGCATCGAGCGCCCAGCCCAGGTGCTTGCGCGCCTGGCGCAGGCCCAGTGCCGCGCCGTAGAGGGACAGCCAACCGTCATAGAGCTCCAGCAGCACGTCCCGCTGCTCCGCGAGGGGCGGGTCCTCCGCCACCGTGCCGTCCGCCAGCATCCGTGCCACCTGGCCCGGAAACCAGGGGCGGCCCTGCGCGCCGCGCCCGATCATCACCCCATTGGCGCCGGATGCCGCGAGCATGGCGGGCGCATCCTCCACCGCCGTCAGGTCCCCATTCGCGATCACCGGAATGGCCACGGCGTCCGTCACCGGCCGGATGGCCGCCCAATCGGCCCCGCCGGTATAGAACTGGCACCGGGTGCGGCCATGTACCGTGACCATGGCGAGGCCCGCCTCTTCCGCCATGCGCGCCAGCTGCACGGCGGTGGGGCTCGTCCCGTCCCAGCCGAGCCGGGTCTTCACCGTGACCGGCACCGAGACCGCGGCGCGCACCGCCTCCAGAATACGCCGCGCCAGCGGCAGGTCGCGCAGCAGGGCGGCGCCGGCCGCGCCGGTGGTGACGCGCTTGGCCGGGCAGCCCATATTGATGTCGATGAGGCCGGCGCCCGCGCTCTCGGCCATCCGCGCCGCTTCCGCCATCCAGTAGGCGTCGTTGCCGGCAATCTGCACCGCGTGCAGCGCCACGCCCTCCCCCTCGGCGCGCAGCATCATCTCCGGATGGCCTTCGAGTAGGGCATTGCTGGCCACCATTTCGGAAATGGTCATGCCAGCGCCATATCGCAGCGCCATGCGCCGCAAGGGCGCATCGGTGATGCCGGCCATGGGCGCGAGCAGAACCGCGTTGGGCAGCACATGGGGGCCGATCCGCAGCACCGTCGGCGGCGGGGCGGGCGTCGTCATGTGCGAAAGGGCGTCGTTTTGATGCACAGAAATTGGGCCAGGTCAGTGTTGCCTAGATCTTAGACATTTGCGGCGCCCGTGCAAGTGCAGTGTGCGCAGATGTGCGGCGCAGCACCAAATAGGGTCGATCACGCTTCCGTGGCTATCGCCCCTTGCGCGGGCCGGGAAGGCGCGCTTCAACACACCTTCGATGAACCCTGCGGCGCTCGGCACATGGCGCCCCAAACCGCATGCGTGCAACGAAAGACGTCCGGAAAGATCCGCTCCATGAACACTTCCCGGCGCTGCATCGCCGTTGTCGTCGCCGCTGGCCGGGGCACCCGCGCGGGCGGCCCTCTGCCCAAGCAATACCGCCTGATCTCCGGCGAGCCGGTGCTGCGCCATACCCTGCGCCGGTTCGCGGAGCATCCGGGAATCAGCGGTGTGCTGGCCGTTATTCATAAAGATGATTCTGACCTCTTTGCGGAAGCTGCCGCCGATCTGCCCAAGATGCTGGCACCGGTGGCGGGCGGCGCCACCCGGCAGGAATCGGTGTGGGCAGGGCTTCAGGTCCTCACAGCCCAAACTCCGTGCAGCGTCCTCGTTCATGATGCGGCCCGGCCCTTTGTCTCGCCGGCGCTCATTTCCCGCGCCATTGCCGCGGCCGAGGCGCATGAGGCGGCGATTCCGGTGCTGCCCGTCACCGACACCATCAAGGTGGTGGGCGAGGATGGCCTCGTCAGCGCCACCCTCGATCGTTCCGCCCTGCGCACCGTGCAGACACCCCAGGCATTCGACCTTGCGGCCCTCGTCAACGCCCATCGGGCGGCGGCCGCCGCCGGTATCGTGCACCTCACCGACGATGCGGCGGTGATGGAATGGGCCGGCCGCTCCGTGGCGACGTTTGAAGGGGAGCCCGCGAATATGAAGCTCACATCGGCCGAAGACCTGGCCCGCGCCGCGCAGGAGGCGCCGGGCGCCGGCCTGTTCGCACTACCGGACGTGCGCATGGGCACCGGCTTCGATGTCCACGCCTTCGCGCCCGGCGATCATGTGATCCTCGGCGGCGTTGCCATTCCCCACGCCTTCGCCCTTGCCGGCCATTCGGACGCGGATGTGGGCCTGCACGCCTTGACCGATGCGGTGCTGGGCGCGCTGGGTGATGGCGATATCGGCTCCCACTTCCCGCCGTCGGATCCGCAATGGAAGGGCGCCGCGTCCGATCGCTTTTTGGCCCATGCGGTGGACCTGGTGGCGGCGCGCGGTGGGCGCATCGCCCATCTCGACCTTACCCTGATCTGCGAGGCGCCGAAGGTGGGGCCGCACCGGGAAGCGATCCGCGCCTCCATCGCGCGCATTGCCGGCGTGCCGGTGAGCCGTGTGAGTGTGAAGGCGACGACCACGGAGAAGCTGGGCTTCACCGGGCGCCGCGAGGGCATCGCCGCCATGGCCAGCGCCACCATCCGCCTGCCCGCCTCGGAGGACGCATGATCGACGCAGACACCTACGCCGCCGCCGAAAAGGTGCTCAGCGCCTTCCGCGCCAAGGGCTGGACGCTGGCGACCGCCGAATCGTGCACGGGCGGCCTGGTCGCCGGCGCCCTCACGGCCGTTCCCGGATCATCGGATGTGGTGGACCGTGGCTTCGTGACCTATTCCAACGGCGCCAAGAGCGCCATGCTTGGCGTGCCTGAAGCGACCCTCGCCGCCCATGGGGCGGTTAGCCGGCAAACCGCGTGCGCCATGGCCGAGGGCGCGCGCGCCGCTGCGGGCGTGAGCGCGGCGGTGTCCATCACGGGTGTCGCCGGGCCGGGCGGGGGCTCGGCGGAAAAACCGGTTGGCCTCGTGCACTTTGCCTGTGCACGGCCGGACGGCACCACGCGGCACTGCGAGATGCGCTTCGGCGATCTGGGGCGGGCGGAGATCCGCCGCCGGTCGGTGCTGGTCGCCCTGTCCCTGCTCGCGGAAGCCGCGGCCTGACGGGCCAGCGCCGGAGGACTTGACAGGATACCTTCGCCCCGCCTTCCTCCCTGGCATAAATCACATGCAATGGGAGGACTTTTCATGCCCCAGACCATCACCCGCGGCTACAAGGCCCTGCTGGCGGACGCCAATGCGCGCGTGGAGGCGCTGAGCCCGCTGCAGGCCGCGGAGCGCATGGCCCAGGGCGACACGGTGCTGGTGGACGTGCGCGACCCACGCGAGCTGGAGCGCGAGGGACGCATTCCTGGTGCCTTCCACTGCCCGCGTGGCATGCTCGAATTCTGGATCGACCCGGAAAGCCCCTATTTCAAGCCGGTCTTCGCGGAGGACAAGACCTTCATCTTCCTGTGCGCGGGCGGCTGGCGCTCGGCCCTCAGCGCTGCGACGGCGATGGACATGGGCCTGAAGCCGGTGATGCACGTGGAAGGCGGCTTCAAGGCCTGGAAGGAAACCGGCGCGCCCTTCGAACAGAAATAGCCGTTCCAGCCGCGTTTGCGGCGCCGGGCTCAGACGGCGCCGTAGACCTCATTGGCCCGCGCCTCAAAGGCATCGGCGAAGCGGCGGAAGGCGGCGTCGAACATGGCGCCCATCAGCAGGCCCAGCGCGCGCGAACGGAACTCATACGAGATGAAGAATTTCACCTCGCACTCGCCCTCCCCGCGCGCCACAAACTCCCAGCGGTTGTCGAGCCGGCTGAAGGGGCCGTCGAGATATTCCACATGGATGGCGAGGCGCGGGCGGTCCAGCATGACGCGTGAGGTGAAGGTCTCGCGGATCATCTTGTAGGCCACGGTCATGTCGGCCACGAGGATCTCGACGCCGTCATCCGATCGGGCGCGCCGCTTCACTCGCAGCGCCGCGCAGAGGGGCACGAACTCCGGGTAATGCTCCACATCGGCCACGAGATCGAACATGTGGGCAGCGGTGTGCTTCACCCGCCGCGCATTGGAAAAGGACGGCACGGCAGATCAGGCCCGCCGCAGCTTGGCCGCACGCGCCTCGCGCAGCTTGGCGAAGTCCTCGCCCGCATGATGGGACGAGCGGGTGAGCGGGCTCGAGGACACCATCAGGAAGCCCTTGGCGAACGCCACCGTCTCATAGGCCTTGAACTCGTCCGGGGTGACAAACTTCTCCACCTTGTGGTGCTGGCGGGTGGGCTGGAGATATTGGCCGATGGTGAGGAAATCCACATCCGCCGAGCGCAGGTCGTCCATCAGCTGGAGCACCTCGTTCCGCTCCTCGCCCAGGCCCACCATGATGCCGGATTTGGTGAAGATGGTGGGGTCGATCTCCTTCACCTTCTGCAGCAGGCGCAGGGAGTGGAAGTAGCGCGCGCCCGGCCGCACCGTGAGGTACTTCGACGGCACGGTTTCCAGATTGTGGTTGAACACGTCGGGCTTGGCCGCGACCACCACCTCCAGCGCCCCGTCCTTGCGGAGGAAATCGGGGGTGAGGATCTCGATGGTGGTCTTGGGACTGGCGGCGCGGATGGCGCCGATGGTGCGGGCGAAATGCTCCGCCCCGCCATCGGCCAGGTCGTCCCGGTCTACCGAGGTGATGACCACATGGGAGAGGCCCAGGCTGCCCACGGCGTCCGCCACCTTCTGCGGCTCGTCCTGGTCCAGCGGACCGGGCATGCCGGTGCGCACATTGCAGAAGGCGCAGGCGCGGGTGCAGGTGTCGCCCATGATCATCATGGTGGCGTGCTTCTTTTCCCAGCACTCACCAATGTTCGGGCAGCCGGCCTCCTCGCACACGGTGTGCAGGCCATTGGCGCGCACGATGCCCGCCGTCTCCGACCAGCCGGCCGAGCCGGGCGCCTTCACGCGGATCCATTCCGGTTTGCGCTGCACCTCGGTGAGCGGGCGGTGGGCCTTTTCCGGGTGGCGGGGACGGTTCAGCGTGTTGATCACATTGACCATGGCGTGTTCCACTTCGCGCGGCCCTTTGCGGGCCGAACCTCTGCCGCCGCGCCCCGGCGGGGAAGCGGCATCTGCCCCGCAATCCGCGCGGGGATGACCCAACGTTCGGGGAAGTGCTTCCCCATATAAGCGAGGCCCATGCCGCGCGCCACTCGCCGTGGCGACGCGGTTTCAGCGCCCTATCGCGATCGGATGGCCCGCCAGACCCACAGCAGGATGATGGCGCCGACAATGGCCGCCACCAGGGTGCGGAAGAAGCCGAACACCGGAATGGCGAGCTGCTGCGCCAGCCAGCCACCGACGAACGAGCCCAGCACACCCACCAGCAGATTGGTGAGCAGGCCGTGATCGCTCTCGGTCACCCGCTCGGCCACCCAGCCGGCGATGATGCCGATGATGAGCATGGAGAAGAAGCCGACGCCCGGCTGGTTCAGAACCGCATAGGTTTCACTGCTCATGCGTGCCCCCGCCATCCGCCCCGGCATGGGGCGGCTCCTTCTCTTAGCTCAATTTGCGACCCGGCGCAGCGCCAAGGCCATGTCAGATGTGAATGGCGCGGCCATAGGCGGCCATCACGCTCTCATGCATCATTTCCGACAGGGTCGGGTGCGGGAAAACCGTGTGGATCAGCTCTTCCTCGGTGGTCTCCAGGTTCATCGCCACCACGAAGCCCTGGATCAGCTCGGTCACCTCCGCCCCCACCATGTGGGCGCCCAGCAGCTCGCCGGTCTTGGCGTCGAAGATGGTCTTCACGAGCCCGTCCGGCTCGCCCAGCGCGATGGCCTTGCCGTTGCCGATGAAGGGGAAGCGGCCCACCTTGATCTGGCGCCCGGCTTCCTTCGCCTTCTTCTCGGTAAGGCCCACGGAGGCGATCTGCGGCATGCAATAGGTGCAGCCGGGGATCTTACCCTTATCCATGGGGTGGGTGTGAAGGCCCTTGATGGTCTCCACGCAGATCACGCCTTCATGCTCGGCCTTGTGCGCCAGCATAGGCGCGCCGGCGATGTCGCCGATGGCATAGACGCCGGACACATTGGTGCGGCCATAGCCGTCGGTGGCGATGATGCCGCGCTCGTGCTTCACGCCAATGGCCTCCAGGCCCAGGCCTTCCACATTCCCCACCACGCCCACGGCGGAAATCATCCGCTCAACATTGATGTCGTGCTTGGCGCCCTTCTCGTCCACCACATGGACGGTGAGGCTGTCGGCCTGCTTGGTGACGCCCGTGACCTTCGCCCCGGACATGATCTTCATGCCCTGCTTCTCGAAGCGTTTGCGGGCGATGGCGGCAATCTCCTCATCCTCCACGGGGAGGATCTGGGGCAGCACTTCCACCACCGTCACCTCGGCGCCCATGGTGCGATAGAAGGAGGCGAATTCGATGCCGATGGCGCCCGAGCCCATGACCAGCAGGCTCTTGGGGGTCTTCTCCGGTACCAGAGCGTCGAAATAGGTCCAGATCAGCTTCTTGTCGGGCTCCAGGCCCGGCAGCGCGCGCGGACGGGCGCCGGTGGCGATGATGATGTGCTTGGCCTCATAATCGCCGCCGCCCTTGGCGCCCTTGGGCGGGTTGGCGGCGGCTTCCACCTTCAGCTGGCCGGGAGCGGCGAAGGTGGCCTTGCCCCAGATCACATCTACCTTGTTCTTGTTCAGGAGGAAGCCCACGCCCGTGGCGAGCTGGCTCGACACCCCGCGCGAGCGCTTCACCACGGCGGCGATGTCATAGGAGATCTTCTCCGCCGCCAGGCCGTAATCCTTGGCGTGCTCCATATAATGGTAGATCTCGGCGGAGCGCAGCAGCGCCTTGGTGGGAATGCAGCCCCAGTTGAGGCAGATGCCGCCCAGGTGGCTCTTTTCCACCACGGCCGTCTTGAAGCCCAGCTGCGCGGCGCGGATGGCGGCCACATAGCCGCCCGGCCCGCCGCCGATGACGATGATGTCGTAGGTCTCTGCCATGGGAGCCTCCTCGAAATGCCTTTTCGCCGCGTGCAGTCCGGCGGAAAATCAGGATGAAGGGGCAAGCCGCCCCGCCGCGCGGGCCTCGGCCAGCGCCTGGAGCACCTGCTCGAACAAAGTGAGGTCGCGGAACGGGTCTTCCGCGTGGGTCTCGGCCTGGATGACCGGCAGGCAGCTGGATTCCAGCGCCTCCGCCAGCATCAGGTTGTCGAAATGGCCGAAGTCCTCCACATGGAGCCCATCGGCAAGAAACGTGTGGGCCCGCCCCTCGCCTTCCGCCGGCCCGATGGCGGCGTGGGCGCGGTGGAGCAACTCGCCAGGCGCATTGCTGTAGGCGGCCACGGCCTTGCCCAGCGCGAACGCGAAGCCGAGCTCGAATGCCGTGCCCGGGTCGGCGCTGATGCCACGAAATGGCGTGAGGTTGGCAACGACCGCGTCCGCCGACCGCATCAGCGAGAGGTTGTTGGCGAAGATGGTCCGCGCCAGCGTGCCGCCTTCATCCACCAGCAGCGGCTCGCCATCGATGGGGAAAAGGCCGGTAAAGCCGAAGTCGGCGCACAGCTCCAGCTTGAGCCGCCCGATCTCGCGCGCATCGTCGAGAAACACTTCCGGGCCGGCAAGATAGAGCTTCATCCAGGTCGCCCTTTCGTCGGCGCGCACCCGCGCCATGCTGAGCCCCTTGGCGGCGGGGCGCCGGACCGTTTGAGCGCGCGGCGCGCGCTTCAGCTCCCGCAAATCTGTGTCAATCGTCGCCCGGGGCCTGCCCGCGCCGGGATTCGGCGCCACCGAGCGTCCAAGGTCCGCGCCGCCGTCCCGGATGGGGAGCGGCGTGCGCGGCCGAAGGGGAGACGGGCCAAACCCGCCTCTTGCTGGCGAGGCGCGCGGGCTCAGGAGCCCGGCGCATCACCGGCCGAAGATCACTTCGAGAAAATGGCGTAGAGCTCGTCCTTGAGCTGCATGCGCTCGCGACGCATGGTCTCCATTTCCTCGTCGCCCGTGGGCTCGACGTCGGTCTCGGCGCGATGCACCTTGCCGTTCACCTCGTGATAGGCATCGTAGAGCTTGGCGAAATGCGTATCGCTCGTCTTCAGGGCCTGGATCTTCTCGGCATATTCCGGAAAATCGGCGACGAGTTCGTGGGGCGTATTGCTCATCTTCGTTTCACCTGTGTTGGGCACCGCGGCGTCGGCGAGACGCGGCGGCACCAGTCCTGTCACGCGCCCAAACGGGCGCAGGCGCTCGCGACGCGAGCCGCGCCTGCCTTACACCAGCCGGCCCATCGGCAACACCCGGGCCAGCCCGTAACCCCCTACTCAGACCAGCATGCTCAAACGAGCATGCTCATGGGCTTCTCAATGAAGCCCTTGAAGGAGGCGAGCAGCTCGGCACCCAGGGCGCCGTCCATGACGCGGTGGTCGCAGGTCATGGTGACGGTCATCTGCGTCACGATCTTCATCTCGCCGCCGCGCGCCACCACCCGGCCCTCGGACGCGCCGATGGCGAAGATGGACGACTGCGGCGCGTTGATGATGGCGGTGAAGTTGCGAATGCCCATCATGCCGAGGTTCGACACGGAGGAAGAGCCACCGGAATACTCATCCGGCTTCAGCTTCTTGTTGCGGGCGCGGGTGGCAAGATCCCGCATCTCGTTGGAGATGACGGAGATGGTCTTCTGCTCCGCCTTCTTCACCACCGGCGCATAAAGGCCGCCATCGATGGCCACCGCCACGCCCACGTCCGAGTGCTTCATGCGCAGGATGCGGTCTTCGGCCCACACCGCGTTGCAGGCCGGCACCTTCTGCAGGGCCAAAGCCAGCGCCTTGATGATGAAGTCGTTGACCGAGACGCGGTAGGCGGCCTTGCCGTCCTTGTCCTTGGGCGCGTTGGCGTTCACCTGCTCGCGCAGGGCCATCAGGTCGTCCAGGTCGCAATCCACCGTCAGGAAGAAGGTGGGCGTGACCTGCTCGCTTTCCACCAAGCGGCGGGCGATGGTCTTGCGCATGCCATCGAGCTGGACTTCCTCATAGCTGTCCGGCTCGTACATGGCCTTGATCTGATCAACGCCCGGGGCGCTGGCCAACGCCGCCTTCGGAGCTGCGGCCGCGGCTGCGGGAGCTGCGGCGGCGGGCGCAGGAGCCGCCTTGGCGCCAGGCTGCGCAGCCTCGACGTCGCGCGCGATGATGCGCCCATGGGGACCCGTGCCGGCGACGGCATTGAGATCCAGGCCCTTGTCCTTGGCAATGCGGCGGGCCAGCGGCGAAGCGAACACGCGCGCACCCGCGGCCTGCGGAGCGGGAGCCACCGCCGGGACGGGCGCTGCGGCGGGAGCCGCGGCCGCCACTGGAGCCGGAGCGCTGGGCACCGGCGCGGCCGCAGGGGCACCGCCCTGCCCGGCGGAAGCGGCGACGGCCTTCACGTCCTCGCCCTCCGCCGCGAGCACGGCGATGAGCTGATTCACCGGAACGTCCTGGGTGCCTTCCGGCACCAGGATCTTGGCGAGCACGCCCTCGTCCACGGCCTCCACTTCCATGGTGGCCTTGTCGGTCTCGATCTCGGCAATCACGTCGCCGGACTTGACGGTGTCGCCCTCTTTCTTGACCCACTTGGCAAGGTTGCCCTTTTCCATGGTGGGCGAGAGGGCCGGCATCAGAATATCGACGGGCATCGCGGGCTCCCCCTCAGCGATAGGTCACGGCGTGCACGGCCTCGATCACCTCGGCGACCGTAGGCAGGGCCAGCTTCTCAAGGTTCGCGGCATAGGGCATGGGCACGTCCTTGCCGGTGATGCGCAGCACCGGGGCGTCGAGATAGTCGAAAGCCTTGTCCATCAGCTGGGCGACGATCTCGGCGCCGACGCCGGATTGCGGCCAGCCCTCCTCCACCGTGACGCAGCGGCCGGTTTTCTTGACCGAGGCGACGATGGTTTCCACGTCCATGGGGCGGATGGTGCGCAGGTCGATCACCTCGGCCTCGATACCCAGCTTGGCCAACTCGTCCGCCGCCTTCAGGGCATAGGTCATGCCGATGGAGAAGGAGACGAGCGTCACATCCTTGCCCGCCCGCGCGACCCGCGCCTTGCCGATGGGCAGCACGTAGTCATCCAGCTTCGGCACCTCGAAGGAGTGGCCGTAAAGGATCTCGTTTTCCAGGAAGATCACCGGGTTGGGATCGCGGATGGCGGCCTTCAGCAGGCCCTTGGCGTCGGCAGCCGAATAGGGCGCGATCACCTTCAGGCCGGGCACATTGGAATACCAGGCGGTATAATCCTGGCTGTGCTGGGCCGCCACGCGCGCAGCGGCGCCATTAGGACCGCGGAACACGATGGACGAGCTGACCTGCCCGCCCGACATATAATGGGTCTTGGCGGCCGAGTTGATGATCTGGTCGATCGCCTGCATGGCGAAGTTGAAGGTCATGAACTCGATGATGGGTTTCAGCCCCGCGAAGGCCGCGCCCACGCCCACGCCCGCAAAGCCGTGCTCAGTGATGGGGGTGTCGATGACGCGGCGGTCACCGAACTCCTGGAGCAGGCCCTGGGTGATCTTGTAGGCACCCTGGTATTCGGCAACCTCCTCGCCCATCACGAAGACATCGCCGTCGCGGCGCATCTCCTCGGCCATGGCATCGCGCAGGGCCTCGCGTACGGTCATGGTGACGTATTCGGTGCCCGCGGGCACTTCCGGATCGCTCGGCGCGACCGCTACCGGCTCGGCGACGGCCGGAGCCGCGGTGGCGGGGGCGGCAACGGCGGGAGCAGCCACCGGAGCGGGGGCCGCGGCCGGAGCGGCGCTCACGTCCTCGCCCTCGGCGGCGATGATCGCGATGGGCGTATTTACGGCCACGTCCTGGGTGCCTTCCGGCACCAGGATCTTGGCGAGCACGCCCTCGTCCACGGCCTCCACTTCCATGGTGGCCTTGTCGGTCTCGATCTCGGCGAGCACGTCACCGGATTTGACGGTGTCGCCTTCCTTTTTCACCCATTTGGTGAGGTTGCCCTTCTCCATGGTGGGAGACAGGGCCGGCATGAGGACGTCAGTGGCCATGGCAGTCAGCTCTTGCTCGGCGGCGCTGCGGACGCGGGCGGATAACGCCTCGCGAACGCGCGCGAATGGTTCAAGGGAATGGACGCGTAAGGCACCGGGGTAGCGGCCATCACTCTGGTCGCCACCGGCTGCCGGGAACGGCGGGACAGGCGGACGGGGAGCCCCTCACCCTGCCCTTCCAGCCGGTGCCCGGTCGCCAATTGGGGGCACGCATGGGCCACACCCACGCGCCGTCCCGCCTTTACCGCCGGAGCGGTGGGCGTGGGGAGCGCGGGCGCGGCCATCGTCGCGCCCTCAGCGCAGCACGTCGGTGTAGAGCTCGGCGGGATCCGGCTCCGGATCGTGGGAGGCGAAATCGGCGGCGGCGGCGACAATGTCGCGAACCTCGGCGTCGATCTTCTTCAGCTCCTCCTCGGTCGCCCCGTGATCGTTCAACAGGCGCGCGCGGACCTGCTCGATGGGATCGTGCTCGGTCCGCATCTTCTGCACCTCCTCCTTCGACCGGTACTTCGCCGGGTCGGACATGGAGTGGCCGCGATAACGGTAGGTCTGCATTTCCAGGATGTAGGGCCCGTTGCCCTCGCGGGCGAAGGCCAGAGCACGCTCGGCGGCAGCGCGCACGGCGCGCACGTCCATGCCGTCCACCTGCTCACCGGGAATGTTGAAGGACACGCCGCGCTTGGAGAAATCCGGCTGCGCGGAGGAGCGGGTCACCGAGGTGCCCATGGCGTACTTGTTGTTTTCGATCACGTACACGACGGGCAGCTTCCAAAGCTCCGCCATGTTGAAGCTCTCATAGACTTGGCCCTGATTGGCCGCACCGTCGCCGAAATAGGTTACCGAGACGGCGCCGTTACCTTTGTAACGGTCAGCGAAGGCCAAGCCCGTGCCCAGCGAAACCTGGGCGCCGACGATGCCGTGACCGCCGAAAAACTGCTTCTCGATGCTGAACATGTGCATCGAGCCGCCCTTGCCCTTGGAGTAGCCTCCGCGGCGGCCGGTGAGCTCGGCCATGACGCCGTCAGGGTTCATGCCGGCGGCCAGCATGTGGCCGTGGTCGCGGTAGCCGGTGATGACCTGGTCACCATCCTTCATGGACATCTGCATGCCCACCACCACGGCCTCCTGGCCGATATAGAGGTGGCAGAAGCCGCCAATGAGGCCCATGCCATACATCTGGCCCGCCTTCTCCTCGAAGCGGCGGATCAGCAGCATCTCGCGATAAGCGAAAAGCTCATCGTCTTTCGTGAAGGTTGCAGTCCCGCCCGCGGCTGCGGCGGCGCGTGCGGCGGATTTCCTGGGAGCCATCGGCGACCTCTGGATGCGCTGAAATCGCGGACTCTCTAGCGCACCTTCCCGCACACGCAAAGCGGGAATTGAAAATATTGCACCGCAACACCTTGCAAACTCTTGATTCTGAAGGAATGAACCAATTATAAGTTCATACCTCATATGAACCAAAATTCAGTTCATTTGCTGCGAAGCAATACGAGATCCTTGGGGTGGATGAAGTTCAGCTGGCGGCGGCCTTCCTCATCCAGCATGTCGGGATCGAGGCGCGTGGCGGCAAGCAGCGACACCTTGTTTTCAAGGGCCATGCGCTGAGTCTTGAGCTCCGCAAGCTGGGCCTCGAGGCGTTGAGTCTCCTGCTCATACGTGCGCTGGGCCACAAGGCCATGGTCGCCCGTATAGGCATTGTAGGCGAAATAGGCGATGAGCCCGGCCGCCCCGATGTGCAGGGCCAGGGTCGCTAGAGCGGATCGAAGGCGGGAGCGGCTTTGCATGGGCGCGATTGTTCCACGCCCTGGTTTCCATCGCATTAAGGCGCGGCGGCCGCGTCATGTTTGCATTTTTGCATAAATGGCTTGCGGATGAATGTCTGGTAAGCGTCAGAATTGCACGTCAAAAAGGGGCCGAACGAACCACCGACCCAACCTTGGGGAGACAAATCATGTCGAAGCCCGTTGTCGCCATCGTCTATCACTCCGGCTACGGCCACACGAAGGCCCAGGCCGAAGCCGTGCTCGCCGGCGTAAAGGAAGTGGAAGCCGTGGACGGCGTTCTCATCTCCGTCGACGATGTGGATGCCAATTGGGAAGTGCTGGACGGTGCCGCCGCCATCATCTTCGGCTCGCCCATCTACATGGGCAACGTTTCCGCCGCATTCCAGGGCTTCGCGGAGAAGAGCTCCAAGCGCTGGATGTCGCTGGCGTGGAAGGACAAGCTGGCCGCCGGCTTCGTGAATTCCGGCAGCCAGAACGGCGACAAGCTTCAGGGCCTGCAGGCGCTCATCACCCTGTCCCAGCAGCACGGCATGATCTGGGTGGGCCTGGGCCTGCATCCCGGCAACAACTCGTCCACCGCTTCGGTCAACGACCTGAACCGCCTGGGTGGCTTCGGCGGCGCCTTCGCGCAGTCCAACGTGGACCAGGGCGCGGACGTGATGCCCCCGGAGGCCGACCGCAAGACCGCCGCTCATCTTGGCAAGCGCGTGGCCGAGGCCGCTGTGCGCTGGACCAAGGGCGCCTGAGCAGCCGCAGTCTTGAGTTAGCGTAGGATCGAAAAGCCCGGGCCGTGCCCGGGCTTTTTGCGTTCGGGATGGTCTTTGGCGCTCAAGGACAGTTTTGGCGCCAAGCCAGAGCCTCGCTTAATCCTCCGCGCCAAGGCCGTGGCGCGCCATGTCCAAGCGCTCCGCATAGCTGCGAAGGGCATGGGATTCGCTGAGCAGGCCTACGAGCTGGCGCGACTCGATATCGCTCACCACCGGCAGTTCCTCTGCCCCTGCCGCCTCGAACGCCTCGGCCGCTTCCTTCACGTTCATGGCTGGCAGCAGCATGCTCTCGCCGTGCCGGGCGATGACGCGGACGGGTTCCGCCACGTCCCGGCGCGCGGCATATCCTTCGGAAACGCGCACGAGACCGGCATAGGCCCCCGCCCCGTCCACCAGCACCACCACGCGGACGGAGCCCAGAGGAAAGGCCGTACGCAGCGCGCCGATGGTCCCATCATGGGGGAAGGTGCGCATGTCGGTGCGCATCATCGCGGCCACGGTCAGGTCACGCATCCAGCCCACGTCCTGGGCGCTGCGGATGGTTTCGCCGCGCAGGTGCAGCCGCCAGGTGGAGAAGGAGTAGCCGAAGGTTTCCCGCACCATCAGCGAGGTGACGGCCGCCGTGCTCACCACCAGCCCGGTCAGGGTGAGATCCCCCGTCATTTCCAGAACCAGGAAGCTCATGGTCAACGGGCCGCCGATGACGCCCACCGCCAAGGCCCCCATGCCCACGACCGCCGCCAGCGCCGGCGCGAGCCCGAGGCCGGGAAAGAGCAGCTCGAGCCCGGCCGCATAGAGCTTGCCCATCACCGCCCCCAGGAACAGGGATGCGAAGAACAGGCCCCCGCGAAACCCCGACCCGACCGATAGTGCGGAAGCCACCATCTTCAAGCCAAACACGATGGCCACCGACCATGTGACCGCGCTGCCCACCTGCTCATGCAGCGCGCCGTGGCCATCGGACAGCACCTGCGGCGAATAGAGGGCGAGGCACCCTACGGCGAGCCCGGCCAGGGCCGGGCGCAGGGGCGCGGGAAGCCGGCTGTGGGCGAACAGCCATTCCACCGTGGTGACGAGCCGCATGATGACGATGGCCACCACGCCCGCCACCAGGCCCAGGAGCGCGAACAGCAGCACCTGGCTCGGTTCCGCCGGCGGCAGGTGGGCGATGGCCAGCGGCTCCACATGCAGGCCCAGGGTGCGCGCCGTGAGCACGCCCCCCATGGCGGCGGTCAGCACCGGCACGGCCGCGGGAATGGAATAGGTGCCGATGATCAGCTCGAAGGCATAGAAGGCGCCCATCAGCGGCGCATCGAACACCGAGCCGAGCCCGGCCGCCGTTCCCGCCCCCACCAATATGCGCAGATCGTTGCGACGCAGATCGAAGATGGCTCCCAGACGCGAGGCGATGCCGCCGCCAATCTGGCTATAGCCCGCCTCGAGCCCCAGCGATGCGCCAAACCCGTTGGACACCATGGTTTGCAGGGACAGGATGATGCTGTCGGTCAGGGACATCTGCCCGCCGTGCAGCGCATTGGCCTCAATGGGGTCGACGATGGGATGGGGCCGCCAGCGCTTCAGCCCCAGGGCAATGAGCCCCATCATCAGTCCCCCCGCCGCCGGCACCAGGACGAGCCAGGGCGAGATCAGCGCCGGCGATGCGCTCAGGCGCTCCCCGGCCGGCAGGGCGAACAGCAGTTCATGGAGGAATTGGGTGCCGAAACTCATGGCGGTGGCGACCGCCCCCGCCGCGATGCCGATCACCGCCGAGAGCACCACAAGGAACACCTCGCGGGCCCGCACCTGGGTCCGCACCGCCAGCCATAGGGGCGCGAGAGGGCCCCGGGTAGGCGCGCGCGGCGCGCCTTCGGCTTGGTCAGGTGGCGCGACCATGCCGAAGGCAGCCGCTCAGGAGAACTTGTTGGTGCGCGGAAAGCCCTTCGGCGGCAGGCGGCCGGCGGTCGCCCGCTCGCCCTGCCAGTCGAGAAGCTCGGTAACGGTCCAGGTGCGGCCGGAGGAATCCTCCCAGGTGAGGCCGCCGGAAATGGGGAACACCTTGATGTCGGAAAGCCCGCCCTCGCGATAGCGCTGCAGCCGCACGCCACGGCCGCGCGTCATTTCCGGGATCTGGTTGACAGGAAATAGCAGCAGCTTGCGATTATCGCCGATCACCGCCACCCAGTCGCCTTCTACGAAGCGCACCCCCAGGGCTGCATCCGGCGGGTCGGTCACCAGCACCTGTTTGCCCTTGCGGGTGGTGGCCAGGCAATCGTCCTCCGCCACCACGAAGCCCCGGCCTTGTCTGGAGGCCACCAGCAGCTTGCGTTCCGGCTGGTGGGCGAAAACGGAGACGATCTCCGCCTCCTGCTCCAGGTCGATCATCATGCGGATGGGCTCGCCATGGCCGCGCCCGCCCGGCAGCTTTGAGGCTTCCAGCGTGAAGAAGCGGCCATTGCTAGCGAACACCATGAGCTTGGAGGTGGTTTCCGCGAAGAAGGCGTGACCGAGCGCATCGTCGGTCTTGAACTGGAGGTTGGACAGGTCCTGCTGGTGCCCCTTCAGGGCGCGGATCCAACCCTTCTGCGAGACCACGACGGTGATGGGCTCGCGCTCCACCAGCGCCTCAGTGAAGGCCTCCTCGCCCAGCTCCGGAGCGGCGGCGAAGGTGGTGCGGCGCTTGCCGAGCGCGGTCTCGGGCCCATAGATCTTGCGGGTCTCGCGGATCTCCTTGGCGATGGCCTTCCACTGCGCCCCTTCGGAGCCAACCAGCTTGGTGAGCGCGTCCTGCTCCTTGGACAGGGCGTCGTGCTCCTTGCGGATCTCCATCTCCTCCAGGCGGCGCAGGGAGCGCAGGCGCATGTTGAGGATGGCTTCCGCCTGCACGTCCGTCAGCTCGAAGGTGCGCATCAGCTCCTGCTTGGGCTCGTCCTCCTCGCGGATGATGCGGATGACCTCGTCGAGGTTGAGATAGGCGATGAGATAGCCGCCCAGCACCTCCAGGCGATGGGCGATCTGGTCCAGCCGATAGCGCGAGCGGCGCAGCAGCACCTCGCGGCGGTGGTCCAGCCACTCGCGCAGCGCCTCCGCCAGGGAGAGCACCTTGGGGACCTGGCCGCGCACCAGTACGTTCATGTTAAGCGGGACGCGCGCTTCCAGATCGGTGAGCTTGAACAGGCTCTCCATCAGCACTTCGGCGTCCACCGTGCGGGAGCGGGGCTCCAGCACCACGCGGATATCCTCGGCGCTCTCGTCGCGCACATCCGCCAGCAGCGGCAATTTCTTGTCGGTGAGCAGCTCGGCGATCTTCTCGATCAGCCGGGACTTGGCGACGCCATAGGGGATCTCGGTGACCACCACCACATAGGTGCCGCGGCCCGTCTCCTCCTTGTTCCAGCGCGCGCGCACCCGGAACGAGCCGCGCCCGGTAGCATAGGCCTCCGCCACCCCCACCGGATCGTCCACCAACACGCCACCGGTGGGGAAATCGGGACCCGGCACGTATTTCAGGAGATCCACGGCGAGCGCGTTGGGGTGCTCCACCAGATGCAGGGCCGCATCCAGCAGCTCGGCCGCATTGTGGGGCGGAATGGACGTGGCCATGCCGACCGCAATGCCCTGGGAGCCGTTCGCGAGCAGGTTGGGGAAGGCCGCCGGCAGCACCACGGGCTCTTCCTCGGAGCCGTCATAGGTGGGGCGGAAATCCACCGCATCCTCGTCGATGCCGTCCAGCAGCAGGCGGGCGGTCTCGGTAAGGCGGGCCTCGGTGTATCGCATGGCGGCGGCGTTATCGCCGTCCACATTGCCGAAATTGCCCTGCCCATCCACCAGCGGATACCGCTGCGCGAAATCCTGGGCGAGGCGCACCAGCGCGTCATAGACCGACTGGTCACCATGGGGATGGAATTTGCCGATTACGTCGCCCACCACGCGGGCGGACTTCTTGAACGCCTGCCCCGGATCCAGCCGCAACTGGCGCATGGCGTGCAGGATGCGCCGATGCACGGGCTTCAGGCCGTCGCGCGCGTCCGGCAGGGCGCGGTGCATGATGGTGGACAGAGCGTAGGCAAGGTAGCGCTCTTCCAGCGCCGCCTTCAGCGCGACGTTCTCGATATTCCCACCGGGAGGCGCGGGGGGCGGAAGGGTACGGGTGGCCATAAGCAGGCAGTACCGCGCGCGCGAAGGCACGACAAGGCGATTATGCGCCCACCCCTTCGCAGGCGGGCGGCTCGCCCGCCCCCGCTTCGGCCTCCGGGCCGCCCGACACTGGCGCCGCGCGGGCGGCGGGGGGCGGAGGTGCCGGAAGGCACACAAGCGCCGCAAGGGTAAACAACGGTTCATCGAAGCGGTAGGCAAAGACCGATTTATCGTTCATTTGCATACCGTTATACCAAAACTGGCCTAACTGCCGCCGCCCTCCTCCGCTAGGGTTTTCAAGGCATGGGCGCGGGGTGGACGACGCCCTGTGCCTGCTGATGCACAGGAGAGTGTGATGCGAAAGATCCTTTGGGCGGCAGGAGGCATCGTCGCGCTCGGCTTGCTGGGTGCGCACATACCGGCGGCGTCCGCCGGCACGCTCGGTAACGCGGCTCCGGCTCTGGCGGGGCCCGCCGATCTTCAGGTGAAGCCGGAAAATGTCTACTGGGTGCGCCGGTGCTGGCGCGAACGGCGGTGGTGGGGCGGGCGCTGGCACTGGGTGACCCGCTGCGGCAGCATCTGGGTTGAGCCGCCGAGGCCGCGCCCGTTCTGGGGACCGCCGCCGCCCCGGCCCTATTGGTGGTGATCAGCCAGCAGGCATCTCCCGGCGCCAGGAGGCAATAAAATGGCCGCGCGCCTCGGAAAAGCCGAGGCCGCGCGGCTCCAGCACCCGGCGCTGGAGGAAGTAAGCGGTGAGGCGCAGGGCATCCTCCACCTCCGATGCGGACGGATGGGTACCCTGCCCCACCAAAAAGGCGGGCAATGGCAGCAGGCGCGGCGCATAGGGCTCGCCCGCCTCCCTGCAGACCGCCCGCCCGCTCTTCGGCGAAACGTAGATGAGGTCGTGCCGCTGGCCGGTGGCCGCGCAGGCTTCCAGCTCCAGCCCGAAGCCCAGTTCCCCCAGCAAGGCCAGCTCGAACCGCGCTAGCAGCATGCCGGCGGCAGGCGCAGCGTCGAAGGCGTCCAGGATTGCGCCCAGTGTGGCGTAGAGACCCTCCTGCGGGTCCCGTTCCGGCAGCAGGCGCAGCAGGTGCGCCATGTGGGTGATGCCATAGGCGCCGTGGGGCGCGCGCATGAGGGCTTCGGCGCGAATCACGAGCGGTTCCAGGGCGAAATTGCCCATGTGCTCGTCCAGCCGCGCGCGCCAGGTGGCGCTCACCGTGTTGCCGGGCTGGAGCATGGGGGCCTGCCGGCGCGAGGCCCCACCCCGCACCATGCCCAGATGCCGGCCACGCCGGGCGGTGAGCAGCTCGACGATGGCATTGGCCTCGCCGTGGCGCCGCACGCCCAGCACGATGCCCTCGTCGTTCCACTCCACGGCATCAGCCTTTCGGGCCGCCAGACCGCTTCAGTGTTTCAGCGAAACGGTCCGTCCCCTTGCTTTCACGCATTTCCCCGCGCGAGCGGATTCCCACTTCGCGCGGAAACGCCTTAGTCCCCGCGGGGGAATTCCAGCCCCATCTCACGATAGCGCTCGGGGTCGTTGGCCCAGTTCTCGCGCACCTTCACGAACAGGAACAGGTGCACCGGCACTTCCAGGATCTCGGCGAGCTCGGCGCGCGATTCCGAGGAGATGGTCTTGATGGCCGTCCCGCCTTTGCCGAGCACGATCTTCCTTTGGCTCTCGCGCTCCACATAAATGGTCTGCTCAATGCGCACGGAGCCGTCCCTCAGCTCCTTCCAGCTCTCGGTTTCCACCGTGGAGCGGTAGGGCAGCTCGTCATGCAGGCGCATGAACATCTTCTCGCGGGTGATCTCGGCCGCCAGCATGCGCATGGGGGCGTCGGAGATCTGGTCCTCGGGATAGAGCCAGGGGCCGAGCGGCACCATCTGCGCGAACCAGGTCCGCACATCGTCCACCCCATCGCCGGTCAGGGCGGAGACCATGAAGACGCGCTCGAACTGGAGGCGCTCGTTGAGCTCCGTCACCAGGGCCAGCAGGGTGTCGCGGCGGATGAGATCGATCTTGTTGAGGATCAGCGCGCGCGGACGGCGGATCTCCGAGAGCGGCGCGATCAGCGCCTCGATCTCCTCATCCACCCCGCGCTTGGCGTCCACCAGCAGGGCGATGACGTCGGCATCGGCGGCATGGGTCCAGGCGCTCGCCACCATGGCGCGCTCCAGCCGCCGCTTGGGCGCGAAGATGCCGGGCGTGTCCACCAGCACCACCTGGGACGAGCCCTCGATGGCGATGCCCCGCACGATGGAGCGCGTGGTCTGCACCTTGTGGGAGACGATGGAGACCTTCGTGCCGACCAGGGCATTGGTCAGGGTCGACTTGCCCGCATTGGGCGCGCCCAGCAGCGCGACGAAGCCGCAGCGCGTGGGGCCGACCGGCTGGGGAGCCTCCTCGGCCACCGGCTCGTCATCGTCGAAATCGTCATCGTCGTCGAAGTCGTCGGCCTCGGCGGCTTCCAGGCGCTGCTGCTCGCGCAGGGCCTCCTCGTCCGCCTCCGTCCGCCCCGGCGCCGGGGTCTTGCTGGGCACGGCGTGTTCGCCCGGATCACGTGGCTTGTTCGTCATGCTCAGCTCGCATTCTTTTCCCACACGCCTTCCCGTACCAGGAAAGCGGAGGCGGCGGCCTTCTGCGCCGCCTGCTTTGATGATCCTTCCGCCTCCACCGGGGTCAACCCCGGCAGATCGACGGCCACGGTGAAGCGGGGCGCGTGGTCCGGGCCGCAGCGCGCCACCTCGCGGTAGGAGGGCGGCGGCAGCCCGCGCCCCTGTGCCCATTCCTGAAGCACGGTTTTCGCATCGCGCAGCGGCCGGCGCGGAGCTTCCAGCCGGTGGCGCCAATAACGCTCCACCAGAACGTTGGCAGCGCCGTAGCCGCCATCGAGGAACACCGCGGCCACCACGCTTTCCGTGACATCGGCCAGAATGGCGCGCCGCTTGTGGGTGCCGGACTGGGTCTCGCCCGGGCCGAGGCGGATGTGGGCGCCCAGATTCATGTCCGCCGCGACATCCGCACACGCTTCCTCGCGCACCAGCTCGGCCAGGCGGCGCGAAAGCTCGCCCTCCTCCGCGCCGGGAAAGGCCGCATAGAGCATGTGCGAGACCACGGAGCCCAGCACGTGGTCCCCAAGGAATTCCAGGCGCTGATAGGAGCGCAGGCGCGGCGCCTCACCCTTCACAGCGCTGATGTGGGAAAGTGCAAGGTCGAGCAGCGCCCGATCCTTGAACGCATAGCCGATCCGCTCTTCGAGGCCGGAGAGATCTTCGAACACTCTGGTCAATTCACCATTTTGAACAGCCGGTCCCATCGCACCGTCCAAGGCCATGTCCACACCTGCCAGGCCGACGCGCCCTCATCGATAGAGAAGAAAATCATCTGCGCCTTGCCGATGAGATTCTCGAACGGCACGTAGCCGACCTGGCTCAAGACACGACTGTCGGCCGAATTGTCGCGGTTGTCACCCATCATGAAATAATGGCCCAGCGGGACTTCATAGACAGGGGTGTTGTCGTAGAAGCCGTTGTCCACCAGGTCGAGCGTCTCATAGGAGACGCCATTCGGCAGCGTCTCGCGCCAGCGCTTGACGGGGACGGGCCGGCCGGTGCCGTCGTCCTCGGTCACGTCGGGAAGGCGCTCGCGCTTCACAGGCACGCCATTGATGTGCAGCCAGCCGTCAATCATCTGGATCTTGTCGCCCGGCAGGCCAATGACGCGCTTGATATAGTCGGTCTCGTTGTCGCGCGGCAGCTTGAACACCACCACGTCGCCCCGGGTCGGCTGCTCGCCGAAGATGCGGCCGGAGAACAGGTTGGGCGAGAACGGGATGGAGAAGCGCGAATAGCCGTAGCTGTACTTCGAAACGAACAGGTAGTCGCCGATCAGCAGCGTATCCTTCATGGACCCCGAGGGGATGTTGAAGGGCTGGAACAGGAACGTGCGGATCAGCAGAGCGATCAGCAGGGCCTGGACGATCACCTGGACGGTTTCGAGGAATCCGCCGTCCTTCTTCGAATCGCTGGTCGCGGTCATCGAGGGTCCGAAAAAATGAGAACGGTGCGCAGGGTGCAGCAAACTGCGCCGAAACTGAGGACGGCGCGGCCGAAAGCCACCCCGGCCAAATGCGTTCGCACCCTATAGAGGCTTCCCGGCGCGGCGGCAACGCGCACCCCTGCGTCAGGACCGGATTTGGTCGCTCGCGGGCCTCACGCTTTGTTGCGCGCGGCCTGTCGCGCCGTCTCGCCCTTGGCCGGCGCCTGCCAGGGCCAGCGGCCCTCAATCTCCACTTCCAGTGAGAAGGAGAGGAAAGTTCGGATGACCACGATGCCCGCGAGCACGGCGAGGCTTTCCAGGCTGGGCTCAATGGCCACGGTGGAGATGATGTCCGCCGCCACCAGCAGTTCCAGCCCCAGCAGGATGGCCATGCCCAGGGACGACCGGCAGGAACGGAAAGCCTCCGCGCTCGACCGGCCGCGAATAAGATCGCGCGCGAAGGCATAAGCGGCCATCAGGATGCCGAACACGATGACCACCGTGCCCGCCACCTCGATGCCGCGGGTGGTCCAGTGCAGCAGCCCGCTCAGAAGATGATCCATCGCCCCCCGCCCGTTTCCCGCCTTTCGGCCTTAGCCGCGCGGCACCGCCGAGATGATGACGTAGGCGGCCGAAAGGGGCCCCTCGTCCGTCAGGGTGAGGTGGATGCGCGGCTCGAACCCCTCCGGCACCATGGCCGCGAGACGGCGGGCGGCGCCGCCGGTCAGCTCCAGGGTGGGCTGGCCGGTGGGCAGGTTCACCACGCCCATGTCGCGCCAGAACACGCCCTGGCTGAGGCCCGTGCCCAGGGCCTTGGAGCAGGCTTCCTTGGCGGCGAAGCGCTTGGCATAGGTCTCCGCGCGCAGCTTGCGGGCGTCGGCCTTGGCGCGTTCCACCGGGGTGAAGACCCGCTCCAGGAAGCGTTCGCCATAGCGCTCGATGGACTTGGCGATGCGGCGGGCGTCCGTGAAGTCGGAGCCGATGCCGAGGATCATCATGCCGCCGCTCCGGTACCGGCGCGGGCCCGGCCGCGGGCAATGGCTTCCTTCATGCTGCCAATAGCGGCCCGAAGGCCCACGAACACCGCCTCGCCCACCAGGAAGTGGCCGATGTTCAGCTCCATGATCTCTGGCAGCGCTGCGAGGCGCTCGGCGGTGGCGAAATCGAGCCCATGGCCGCCATGGACCTCAAGCCCCAGCGTCTCGGCCTCCCGCGCGCCGATGGTCAGGCGCGCAAACTCGGACTCCGCTTCCGAAAAGCGGCCTTCCGCGATGGCGTCGCACCAGGCGCCGGTGTGCAGCTCCACGATATCCGCTTCCAGCGCCCGCGCGGCGGCGATCTGGGCCGGCTCGGCGGCGATGAAGAGCGACACGCGAATGCCCGCCTCCTTCAGCGCGGCGATGCGCGGGCGCAGCTCCTTTTCCTGGCCGGCGGCGTCGAGCCCACCCTCCGTGGTGCGCTCCTGGCGCTTTTCCGGAACCAGGCAGCAGGCGTGCGGGCCGATGCGGGTGGCTATGGCCACCATCTCCTCGGTACAGGCCATCTCGAAATTCAGCGGCAGGTCCACCTCCGCCTTCAGCCGCTCCATGTCGGCATCGCGGATGTGGCGGCGATCCTCGCGCAGATGGGCGGTGATGCCGTCGGCCCCGGCCGCCTTGGCCAGAAGCGCCGCGCGCACGGGATCCGGCAGCGCGCCGCCGCGCGCGTTGCGCAGGGTCGCCACATGATCCACGTTCACCCCAAGCCGCACCGGCGTTGCCCGTTCCATGGCTGTGCTCCTTGAAGAGAGGCCGTATCAGTCGTTCACGCGCTCGACGCTGGATACCACGTCGCGGGCCTTCAGGTCCGAGATGATGCCGTTGAGATGGCGCAGGTCGAACACCTCGATATCGATCACCATCTCCGTGAAGTCGGCCGAGCGCGAGCGCATCTGCAGGCCCTCGATATTACCGCCCCGGTCGCCGATGGAGCTCGCCACCTGGGCCAGCGAGCCCGGCTCGTTGCGCGCCGTCACGACGATGCGCGCGGGAAAGCGGCCATCGGAGAGCTCATCCACGTCCCAGCGCACGTCGAGCCAGCGCTCGGGCGCGTCCTCGAAGCTTTGCAGGGACTGGGACTGGATGGGATAGATGGTGATCCCTTCTCCGGGCGTGAGAATGCCGACGATCCGGTCCCCCGGCACGGCCCCGCCATTGGGGGCGAAGCGCACCGGCAGCTCGCCAGTGATACCGCGAATGGGGATGGCGTCGAGCCGCTCCTGCGATGCGCCTTCCGGGATCTTGAACTTGAGATTGTGCCCGCGCTTCAGCTCGAACCACCCTTCGGCGGTGGAGGTGCCGCCATTGGCGCGGTCCTCCGGGCGCGGCGGCACCCATTCGGGATAGGCGGCGCGGATGAGATCCTCCGTCTTGATCTCGCCCCGGCCCACGGCCGCGAACACATCCTCTGCCGCCGTCCGCGCCAGGCGCGGCACCGCGCGGCCGATAACCTCCTCAGAAAAGGACTTGCCGGCCTTGGCAAAGGCCCGCTCCGCGATCTTGCGGCCCAGCCCCGAATATTGTGCGCGCACGGCCGCGCGCGTTGCCCGCCGCACCGCCGCCCGCGCCTTGCCCGTCACGGCGATGGTTTCCCAGGCCCCCGGCGGCGTCTGCGCCTTGGAGGTGATGATTTCCACCTCGTCGCCGTTCTTCAGCTCCGACACCAGAGGCGCCACGGAACCGTTGATCTTGCAGCCCACCGCCGTGTTGCCGACATCGGTGTGCACGGCATAGGCGAAATCGATGGGGGTCGCCCGGCGCGGCAGGGCGATCAGCCGGCCCTTGGGGGTGAAGCAGAAGACCTGGTCGTGGAACAGCTCGAGCTTGGTGTGCTCCAGGAACTCCTCGGGCGAGAGGCCCTGCGAGAGGTTCTCGATGGTCTTGCGCAGCCAGGCATAGGCCCGCGTCTCGCTGGAGAGCATTACGCCCGGCGCGCCCGAGGGATCCTTGTACAGGGCGTGGGCCGCGATGCCGTATTCGGCGATTTCGTCCATGTCCTGCGTGCGGATCTGAAGTTCCACGCGCTGGCGGCGCGGCCCCACCACCGTGGTGTGCAGCGAGCGGTAATCGTTCGGCTTGGGGGTGGAGATGTAGTCCTTGAAGCGCCCGGGCACGATGGCCCACCGGGTGTGCACCACACCGAGCGCGCGATAGCAGTCCTCCAGGCTCCCCACGATCACGCGGAATCCGTAGAGGTCCGAGAGCTGCTCGAAACCGATGGCCTTGCGCTCCATCTTGCCCCAGATGGAAAAGGGCCGCTTCTCGCGCCCCTTCACCTCGGCCTGGATGCCGCGCTGCTCCAGCGCCTCGCGCAGATCGCGCTCGATCTCCTGCACCAGCGGCCCATTGTGCTGCCGCAGCTCGGAAACCCGGGTGGTGATGCTCTCGTACGCCTCCGGGGACAGCTGGCGGAAGGAGAGGTCCTCCAGCTCCTCGCGCATGTCCTGCATACCCATGCGGGCGGCCAGGGGTGCGTAGATGTCCAGGGTCTCCTGGGCCACGCGGTCGCGCTTTTCCGGCGGCACCCACTTCAGGGTGCGCATGTTGTGCAGCCGGTCCGCCAGCTTCACCAGCAGCACCCGCACATCGTCGGCGATGGCCAGCAGCAGCTTGCGCAGGTTTTCCGCCTGCTTGGCCTGCTTGGACACGAGGTCCAGTTTCTTGATCTTGGTGAGCCCCTCCACCAGCGTCGCGATCTGCGGCCCGAACAGGCGCTCGATCTCGGCCTTTGTGGCGTCGGTGTCCTCGATGGTGTCGTGAAGCAGCGCCGCCACGATGGTGGCGTCGTCCAGCTTCAGGTCCGTCAGGATGGCCGCGACTTCCAGCGGATGGGAGAAATAAGGATCGCCCGACGCACGCAGCTGACTGCCGTGCGCCTTCATGGCGTAAACATAGGCGCGATCGAGCAGCGCCTCGTCGGTGTTGGGATTATACCGTCGAACGCGCTCGACGAGTTCGTATTGGCGCATCATGGCCGGAACGGTCCGTCGCAGCACGGGCAGGGCAGATTCCGGCGGAACGCGGGCCACCCCTTCCTTATGAGTGAGGTACATATCGGACGGAAGCGGGACTTGCGCAAGGTGTTGGTTCTGCTTCTTTTCGGCGAAAATGCAGGGCGCGCGCACGCCGCTCCCGCCGCGCCGCATCGCTTGCATGCGAATAGTTCAGGGCTGGGGCCCCGCGGGCCTGCTGCCGTCAGGGCAGCAGCAGGGTGGAGCCGGTGGTCTTGCGCGATTCGAGGTCCTTGTGGGCCTTCTGCACGTCCTTCAGGGCGTAGGTCTGGTGCACGGGGATCTTCACCGCGCCATCGAGCACCACCTCGAACAGGTCGTTCACCGTCGCCAGCAGGTCGCTGCGCTTGGCGACGAAGGTGGCAAGCGTGGGGCGGGTGGCGAACAGGGAGCCCTTCTGCGACAACAGCAGCAGGTCGAAATTCTTGATGGCGCCGGAGGCATTGCCGAAGCTCACCCATAGGCCCAGCGGCTTCAGGCAATCGAGGGAGGCCGGGTAGGTCGCCTGCCCGACGCCGTCATAGACCACGTCGCACATCTTGCCGCCGGTGATCTCCTTCACCTTGTGAACGAAATCCTCCTCCCGATAGAGGATGACGTGGTCGCAGCCATGGGTGCGCGCCAGCTCCGCCTTTTCCTTCGAGCCTACGGTGCCGATGACCGTGGCGCCCAGGTGCTTCGCCCACTGGCACAGGATGAGGCCCACGCCGCCGGCCGCGGCCTGCACCAGGATGACGTCGCCGGGCTTCACCGGATGGGTGCGGCGCGCGAGATACTGGGCCGTCATGCCCTTCAGCATCATGGCGGCGGCGGTTCGGTCGTCGATGGAAGCCGGCAGGTGCACCAGCAGCGCGGCGGAAACGTTGCGCACCTCGCTATAGCCGCCGAGGCTCATGGCATAGGCCACCCGGTCGCCTTCGTGGAAACCGGACACGTCCGGCCCCACGGCCATGACGACACCCGCGCCCTCATTCCCCGGCACGAAGGGCATGGTGGGGGCCTTGTAGAGGCCGCTGCGGAAATAAACGTCGATGAAGTTGAGGCCGATGGCCGTCTGGCGGATCTGCACCTCGCCCGGGCCCGGCGGCGGCACGGTGACTTCCTCGTAGGTCAGCACGTCCGGCCCGCCCGTGTGATGCACCTGAACCGCGTGGACCATGACGCCTCCCCTTTTCCCAATCGCGAGCATTCCCCGGCCGGGATCATAGGGGCCGGCGCGCCGCCCGCAAGGGCCGTCCACAATCTGGCGCGGGCCCGTGCGAGGCTTCACATGAACACGCGCGCGCTTCGGCTATGATGGGTCAACAGACCGCGCCCCCGGATGGCTCCTCCTGAGCTAGGTTCGGAGCGCGAACCGAAGGTGCGCGCGGGGCCGGAGCTTTGCCCCATCTCATGGAATCGGGACCGCGCTCCGGGTATCGAGTTGACGCGTTTTCCATGCGCGGGCCGGCAGTGCCGTCCGTCGCCCGAAGGCGCCCTAAGGTGGAGGAGATCATGACGACGCAAGCCTCGGAGAGCCTGAGCGCGCCGCACCATGCGGACGATCTGCACGACGTGGTCGTGGTGGGCGGCGGGCCGGCCGGGCTCGTCATGGCCCTGGGGCTCGCGGCGCGGGGCGTCTCCACCGCCCTCGTCACCGGGCCGGACCGGGGCGTGGACCATCGCACCACGGCGCTGCTCGACGGTTCGGTGCGCATCCTCGAAAGCCTCGGCCTCTGGGAGGTGCTGGCGCCCAAGGCGACTCCGCTGCGCGACATGCGCATCGCCGACGCGACGCGACGCCTGTTCCGCGCGCCGGAGGTCACCTTCCGCTCGGCGGAGATCGGGCTCGACGCCTTCGGCTACAATGTCGAAAATGACCCGCTGCGCCTCACGCTCATGGAAGCGGCGCTGGCGCAGCCGCGGCTCCACATCGCGCGCACCAGCCTCACCGCCGTCACCGTGGGTGACGAGGCGGCCCGCCTGGAGCTGGCCGATGGCACGGTGCTGCGCGCCCGATTGGTGGTCGGCGCCGATGGGCGCGGCTCCACCGTGCGCGCGTCGGCGGGAATCGGCACTGTCACGCGGGCTTATCCGCAGGTGGCCTTCACGGCCATCGTGCGCCACACCCGCCCGCACGAGGAAATTTCCACCGAATTCCACACCGAGAGCGGTCCCTTCACCCTCGTGCCCCTGCCCGGCGAGCGCTCCAGCATCGTGTGCGTGGTGAGCGAGCGCGAGGCCCTGCGCCTGCTCGGCCTTTCTGACGAGGCACTCTCGCGCGAGCTGGAGGCCCGGGCCTCCTCCATCCTCGGCCGATTCGAGGTGGAGCCGGGCCGCGGCGCCTTCCCGCTTTCGGCCGAGACGGCGGAAAAGCTCACCGCCCCACGCATCGCGCTGATCGCGGAAGCCGCCCACATCATGCCGCCCATCGGCGCGCAGGGCCTGAATCTCGGCCTTCGCGACGTGGCGGAGCTGGTGTCCCTGGTGAGCGAGGCCGCCGCCAGCGGCCGCGACGTGGGCGGCCCCGAGCTGCTGGAGCGCTACGCCCGCGCGCGGCGCAGCGACATTGAGGGGCGCATGCGCGCGGTGGACGTGCTCAATCGCTCGCTGCTGTCGGACTTCGTTCCGATCCAGGGCATGCGGGGCTTCGGCCTCTATCTGCTCGACCGGGTGGGCCCGCTGCGGCGCACCGTGATGCGCCTGGGTGTCGGCAGCCGGGCGGCCTGAGGCGAATCGGCCGCCCTCGCGAATCGCCCCTCGGTCCCCTCCGTTCAGTGGAGAAGATCGAGGGGGATGATCTGCGCCTTCAGCAGGAACAGCATGGCGGTGACGCTGAACACCGAG
Organism: Xanthobacter sp. NM-59; assembly: GCF_021401125.1. GTDB lineage: Bacteria > Pseudomonadota > Alphaproteobacteria > Rhizobiales > Xanthobacteraceae > Xanthobacter. The sequence continues at coordinate 589,000 of NZ_JACBFQ010000001.1, read as the reverse complement.
AGCACGGTGCCCACCAGCACGGCCGTGGACGCCTCCTCCATATAGGTATGGTACTGCCGCGCCAGCACGAAGCAGTTGAGCGCCGGCGGCAGCGCCGCCATCAGCAGCAGCGTCTGGGCCCAGGCGGGCGGCCAGCTCTGCGACCAGGACTGGGCGAACACGCCCACCACCGAGAGGGACAGCAGGGCGATGGCCGGCTGGCCCACCAGCTTCAGCCCCAGCAGCGGCGCCAGCTCCACGGGCAGGCGACGCAGCGGCCGCAGGGCCACCGTCACCCCCAGGGTGAAGAGGGCACAGGGCGCCGCCGCGTTCTTCAGCGCATCCAGCAGCCGCGACAGGGCTTCTGGCTCCTGGAAATGGAACGCCGCCGCCAGCACGCCCAGCAGGGTCGCGATATTGAAGGGATGGGTGAGCACGCGCCGCGCGATGAGGGCGAAGGTGGCGCCCAGGCTCTCGCCACGCCCACGCGTCGCCATCAGCAACGGCACCAGCGTGAAGAACAGCAGGCTATCGCAGGCGAAGATGAGGGCCGCCGGCGTCGCCGCCCCCTGCCCCAGCGCCGCGATGCTGAGGCCGGGGCCCATATAGCCCACATTGGCATAGGCCCCGACCGTGGTGGCAATGGCGGCCTCCCCCACATTCCCGCGTCGGAACCACAGCCCGACGCCGAGGGCGATGGCCGAGGCCGTCGCCGTGGAGGCCACCACAGCCAGGATGAAGGCGGGGTTGGCCAGCTCCTCGAATGGCGTCTGCGCGACGATTCGATAGAAGAGGGCCGGCAGCGCGATGTAGATGATGAAAAAGGTGAGCCAGGCGAGCCCGGCTTCCGGCAGTTTCACCAGCTTTCCGCAGAAATAGCCAAGGAAGATGAGGCCAAAGAAGGGAAAGACGAGGCCGACGAGATCGCTCATGAACGAATTCTGGGCGCAGGGCCGCGGTCGGGACGCGACGAGGGCGGGCGCCCTCCCCTCCCTTCAGCAGGCGGATGGAGATCAGGCGGCGGCCCCGGCCCGGTTTCGCACCCGGCCGGAACGGACCACCCGTCTCCGACTAAAGACCAAGCGACCGCCTGACAAGCGGCTGTTTCAGGAGGCCGCCCGGTTCCGCTCCTCCTCGATCAGCTCTTTCTTGGAGAGCTTGCCCACCATGCTCTTCGGCAGGCTTTCGCGAATCTCCACCGCCTTGGGCATCTCGATCTTGGAGATCTGGGCGGACAGGAAGGAGAGCAGTTCCTCGGGCGTGGCGTTCATCCCCTCCCGCAGGGTCACGAAGGCCTTGGGCGCCTGGCCGCGATAGGCATCGGGAACGGCGATCGCGACCGCCTCCGACACCGCCGGGTGCAGATAGAGCGCCTCCTCGATCACCCGCGGATAGACATTGTAACCGCCGCACAGGATGACGTCCTTGATGCGATCCACCAGGAACAGGTAGCCGTCCTCGTCCAGATAGCCCACGTCGCCGGTGCGCAAGGCGCCGTCGAGGAAGGTATCGAGGGTCTCCATGGGCCGATTATAATAGCCGCGCATCACCTGCGGGCCGCGCACGCACACCTCGCCCTTCTCCCCCACGGCGCACAGGCGCTTGGGGTCCACCAGGTCGTGAATCTCGATCACCGTCTCAGGCAGGGCGGTGCCCACGGAGCCGTCCTTCACCAGCCCCAAAGGCGGGTTGGCGGTGAGCACGGGCGAGGTTTCGCTGAGGCCATAGCCTTCCACCAGCTTGCAGCCCGTCAGCCCCTCGAAGCGGTGGCGCACCTCCCCCGGCAGCGGCGCGCCGCCGGAAATGCACAAAGTGAGGGACGACAGATCGCGCTTCTCGATGGCCGGAAAGCCGTTGATCGCCGCGAAGATGGTGGGGACGCCGGGAAACATCGTGGGCTTGGCCTGCTCGATCACGTCGAGCACATCCGCGAGGTTGAAGCGCGGCACCAGGAGGATTTCGGCACCCAGGCAGATGGGAATCACCATCACCGTCTGCATGGCGAACACATGGAACAGGGGCAGCACCCCCAGCACGCGCTTCACCCCGATGCGCCGGCACTCAGCATGAATCATCACCTGCTGGGCATTGGCCGAGATGTTGGCATGGGTGAGCATGGCGCCCTTGGGGACGCCGGTGGTGCCGCCCGTATATTGCAGCACCGCAATGTCCTTGAGCGGATCGATGACCACCGGCTGCGGCCGGTCCCCATGTCCCACAAGGGCGCTGAAGGGCATGTGCAGACCGTCGGTGAGCTGGTATTCGGCCTGCTCGCTGCGCTTGAAGAGGGTGAACAACATGCCCTTGATCCAGGGCAGCACCCCCGCCATGGGGCACACGATGATGCGCCGCAGACCGGCTTCATGGGCCACGGCGACGATGCGGGAGTGAATCAGCTTCACATCCGGCACCACCATGATTGTGGTTCCCGAATCGCGGATCTGGTGGCGCAGCTCGCGCTCCACATAGAGCGGGCTGAAGTTCACGACCGTGCCGCCGGCCTTCATGACGGCAAAGAAGAAGATGACCGAATAGGGCGTGTTGGGCAGGCAGAGGCCCACCTTGGTTCCCGGCCCCACGCCTTCGGCCTGAAGGCCGGTGGCAACCTTATCCACCAGCGCGCCGAGTTGGGCATAGGTCCATTGCCGGCCGAAAAAGTTCAGCGCAGGCTGGCTGCCGTGTTCGGCGACGCTGGCATCCAGCAGATCGGGGACGGGTTTGGGGACGATGGGAGCGCTATTGGTTCGCTCGAGCATGGGCGTTCTCCCGCAGGCAGCGCGCCGAGGCCGTTTGCCGGCTCTTCAGGCGCCAGGCTGCCGCATGTCTTTCAGTTCGCCGTGGGGGAGCCCTGGCATTGGCCGGGGCTCCCCGCAATCAGGTTCGGTCGCGATTGCGCCGAGATGGGGGCGCAGGCCTACTTGGTGATCAACGCCGCCGGCTGGGTCGCCTCGCCAAACTTGTAGCGCACGCCCAGGGAAACGATGTCCACGTAGCCGTCGTTCACCTCGCCAATCAGCACCCCGCGCAGCGCATTGCCCGCCTCGTAGGGATACTGCTCGATCGGGCTGTTCTGCCCGAAGATGTGGCTATAGGCGAAGTCCATGGAAAGCTGCTGGGTCACCGCATAGGTGAAACCGGCCGAGAGCCACAGGCGGTTGGTGTCGGGCAGCCGCGGCGAGCGCGTCTCGTCAGGAACCGGCGTCAGCTCGTAGCCGATGCCCGCGCGCAGAGCGAGCTTGGGATCCCACTGATATTCGACGCCGCCGGAGAAGAACCAGCCATCCTTCCACTGCAGGTCGAGGACGCTGGCGACGCTGGTAGGCGTGCGCACCACCAGATCGGTCATGGTGGACCAGTCCGTCCACTCCACGGTGCCGAGCACCGTCCATTGCGGTGCCACCTGCGAGCGCAGGGAGGCGGTGATCTGCCCCGGCAGCGTCAGCCCCGCATTGGCGATGTAACTGGCAAGCTGCGCCTGCACCAGATAGACGCCCAGCGTGCCCGCCAGGTCGTGGTCCATGGACGACTTGTAGCCGACGCCGATGGTGGTTCCCGCCCACGGGGTGAGCAGCACGCCGACGCTGAAACCAACGCCGAGATCGTCGCCATCCACCTGGCCATAGAGATTATTGGTCGGCGGGGTGAGGCCCGCGAAGACGGCATTGCTCAGCCGCGCATCGATGTAATTGACGCTGACGCCCGCGCCCACCGTCAGCCACTCATTGACCTTGTAGGCCACGGTGCCCTGAACGTTCATGTCGAAGATGCGGCTGTAGCAGCCGTAATAGCGGCCGGACCAGTCGCAGGGGGCGTCCGAGATCAGGCCGAAGGGCACCGTCACGCCAAGGCCGATGGCGAAGTTTTCCGAGCCGTAGGTGATGAAGGTGGTGGGCAGAAGGGCGTCATCGATGATGTCGCCGACCCCAACATTGCCGAGATTGCCGCCGGTGATCGGGGCGCGGGCCTGCGTCACGTCGACGGAGGCGTGCGGCATGATGTAGGTGAAGTTGCCCTCAAAGTTCAGGCCCGGCGAAAAGCTGGTCGCGGCCGGATTCCAGAACATGGAGGCGAGGCCTTCGCCGCCCGCGGCAGTGCCGGCGAAAGCCGAGCCCTGGAAATAGGCGCTCTGCTCGCGAAGCCCGAAGCCGCCCGCCTGTGCGGCCCCGGTGGCCAGCAGGGTGGCGAAAAGAGGCAGCGCGACGCTCCCGGCACGACTGACCATGGCGGTGGATCTGGACATGGGTCCCCCTTGCTCGGCGCTCCCCCGGGTCGGCGTTTCCCGGTGGCGCTTTCGATGTGGCGTTTCCTGGGGCACGGCGCGCTGCGGCGCACTATAGGTTTTTATGGTGCCCTATACGTCATCCAGCATGCCTAAACGCACAGCTGCGTCAACTGGGATTGTCGCCTTCCGGCCCTCACCACTAAAAATATACCCATGCGTTGCAGGAACAGCACGATGGAATGCTCCAGAAGTCCGGTTTCCTGTCAGAATAAATCAATACCATGATAGATTTTTGCCACTGCGCGCGGCGCATTTGAAGAGCTGCCGCCGCTTGTTTGAAGAGCTGCCGCCGCTTGCGTTTTCCCACTGGTGCTGAAAACCCTTCGCCACACGGCACGCGCGGCCATTGCTGCTTTGCAGCACCGAAAACCCCAAGCAGGGGACTTGCGCCGAAGGTCAAAGCATGTATCGTCAGGGCGACTAGGTGACGTATAGGTGAACTTGTGGCAGCGACAGGCAAACGCAACACCGGTGCCGGTTTGACGGACACCTTCTTCACGGTGACCGAGCTGGCGCGCGACCTTGCCGTCACGCCGCGCACCATTCGCTTCTATGAGGACAAGGGCCTCATCACGCCCCGCCGGGCGGGCACCATGCGCGTCTACACCAAGCGCGACCGGGCCCGGATGGTGCTGATCCTGCGCGGCAAGCGGCTGGGCTTTTCGCTGCGCGACATCAAGGACTATCTCGACCTTTACGACATGGACCCCACCCAGTCCGAGCAGATGCGCATGCTGCTGAAGAAGGTGGAGACCCGGCTGGAGATGCTGGAGGACCAGCGCCTGGCGCTGGAGGAAACCATCGTCGAGCTCAAGGAAATTCAGGAACAGACCCTCGCCGGCCTCGCCACGTCCAGCGGCGAGAGCAAGGCCGCCGGCTGAGCCCGGTTGCGGCGAGACAGTCTCCGGCCCGCGCGGAAAATGCACGCGGGCCCAATGGGTTCAAGCGGCCTGCGCCATGCCGGGCCGTGTGAAAGCCGGAATTGGCGGAACCAAGAACAGACCCGCGGCGTCGCCTCATGCGGGCAATATCTATCAGGCAGGAGCGCTCATGCAGAACGTCGTGATTGCGGGCTATGCCCGCTCGCCCTTCACGCTGGCCAAGAAAGGCGACCTTGCGCGCCTGCGGCCGGATGACCTCGCCGCCCAGGTGGTGGCTGAGCTTATCGCCCGCACCAAGGTGAAGGTGGAAGACATTGAAGACCTGATCGTTGGCTGCGCCTTCCCCGAGGCCGAGCAGGGCTTCAACATCGCCCGCCTCATCGGCATGATCGCCGGCCTGCCACAGTCCGTGGCCGGCACGACGGTGAACCGCTTCTGCGGTTCGTCCATGCAGTCGGTGCACATGGCCGCCGGGCAGATCCAGCTCGGCGCTGGCGACGCCTTCATCTGCGCCGGCATCGAAAGCATGAGCCGCGTGCCCATGACCGGCTTCAACCCCATGCCGAATCCGGCGCTCTACGCCAGGATGCCCTCCGCCTACATGGGCATGGGCGAGACCGCCGAGAACGTCGCCAACAAGTGGCAGATCACCCGCGCCGATCAGGATGCCTTCGCCCTGAAGAGCCAGGAAAAGGCCACCCGCGCCGAGGCCGCCGGCCACTTCAAGGCCGAGATCGTGCCCGTTCATGTGAACGGCAAGGTCAACAAGACCGTGGACACTGACGGCTGCATCCGCCGCGATGCGACGCTCGAAGCCCTCGCCGGCCTGAAGCCCGCCTTTGACGAGAACGGCACCGTCACCGCCGGCACCTCCTCTCCCCTCACCGATGGCGCGTCCGCGGTGCTGGTGTGCTCGGAGAGCTATGCGGAGAAGAACGGTCTTGAGCCGCTCGCTCGCCTGAAGAGCGTGGCGGTCGCCGGCTGCGCGCCGGAGATCATGGGCATCGGCCCGGTGGCCGCCACCCGCAAAGCGCTGACGCGGGCCGGCATCACCATCTCCGACATCAATGTGGTCGAGCTCAACGAGGCGTTCGCCTCCCAGGCTATCGCCTGCCAGCGGGAGCTGGGCATTGCGGATGAGACGCTGAACCTGGATGGCGGCGCCATCGCGCTCGGCCACCCGCTGGGCGCCACCGGCGCGCGCATCGTGGGCAAGGCGGCCGCGCTCTTGAAGCGCGAGGGCGGCAAATATGCCCTCGCCACCCAGTGCATCGGCGGCGGCCAGGGCATCGCCACCATCCTCGAGCGCGTCTGAGGGAGGCGCGCATGAACACGACCACACCGTCGTTTGAAATCAAGAAGGTCGCCGTCATCGGCGCCGGCGTCATGGGCGCGGGCATCGCGGCCCATGTGGCCAATGCGGGCATCGAGGTGCTGCTGCTCGACATCGTTCCCGAGGGCGCGGCCGACCGCAACATGGTCGCGCAAAAGGCCATCGACAAGCTGCTGAAGGCGGACCCCGCCGCCTTCATGTCCAAGCGGGCGGCCAAGCTCGTCACCCCCGGCAATATCGAGGACAATCTCGCCGATCTTTCCACATGCGACTGGATCGTCGAGGCCGTCATCGAGCGGCTCGACATCAAGCAGGCGCTCTATGCGAAGATCGAGGCCGCGCGCCGGCCCGGCTCGGCGGTGTCGTCCAACACCTCCACCATCCCGCTGGGTGATCTCACGGCAGGCCTGCCGGAGAGCTTCCAGCGCGACTTCCTCATCACCCACTTCTTCAATCCCCCGCGCTACATGCGCCTGTTGGAGATCGTGGCCGGACCGCAGACGAACCCCGAGACGGTGGCGGCGGTCGCGCGCTTCGCGGATGTGAAGCTCGGCAAGACGGTGGTGACCTGCAAGGACACGCCCGGCTTCATCGCCAACCGCCTCGGCACCTATTGGCTGCAGCTCGCGGTGGGCGAGGCGTTCGCCCTCGGCCTCAAGGTGGAAGAGGCGGATGCGGTGATGGGGCGGCCCTTCGGCTTCCCCAAGACCGGCGTGTTCGGCCTGATCGACTTGGTGGGGCTCGATCTCATGCCCCACGTCCAGGGCTCGCTGAAGCGGGCGCTGCCGGCCTCCGACCCCTTCCACGCCACGTTGCGCGACGAGCCTCTGATCTCGAAGATGATCGAGACCGGCTATACGGGCCGCAAGGGCAAGGGCGGCTTCTATCGTCTCAATCGCGAAAACGGGCAGAAGCTGAAGGAAGCCATCGACCTGGCCTCGGGAGAATACCGCGCGCAGGTGAAGGCGCAGGTGCCGGAGCTGGAGGATGGCGGCGGCAAGGATCTCGCCGCTCTCATGTCCGCCCCCGGCCCGGCGGGGCGCTATGCCCGCGCCGTGATGGCCCGCACTTTGGCCTATGCCGCGCGCCTGGTGCCGGAAGCCGCCGACGATATCGTGGCGGTCGATGACGCCATGCGCCTCGGCTACAATTGGAAACTTGGCCCCTTCGAGCTGATCGACAAGATCGGTGCTGCCCGTCTCGTCGAGATGCTGGCGGCCGATGGCGTGGAGGTTCCGGCTCTCCTGAAGCTGGCGTCGGAGCGGCCCTTTTATCGTGTGGAGAACGGTGCGCGCCAATATCTCGGCACCGATGGCGCCTATCGCGACATCGTGCGGCCCGAAGGCGTGCTGCTGCTCTCCGACATCAAGCTGAAGTCGCAGCCCCTTCTCAAGAATGGCTCCGCCTCTCTGTGGGATATCGGCGACGGCGTGGTGTGCCTGGAGTTCACCTCCAAGAGCAATTCCCTCGATGAGGGGATCATCACCTTGCTCTCAAAGGCCTTGAAGCTGGTGAAGGAGAAGTACAAGGCTCTCGTTATCTATAATGAGGGCTCGAACTTCTCCGTGGGCGCCAATCTGGGCCTTGCCCTGTTCGCCTGCAATATCGGCGCTTTCGGCGAGGTGGAAAAGCTGGTCGCCACCGGCCAGAAGGCCTACCAGGACATGAAATACGCCCCCTTCCCCGTGGTGGCGGCCCCCTCGGGGCTGGCGCTGGGCGGCGGGTGCGAGATCCTGCTGCATGCCGATGCGGTGCAGGCCCATGCAGAAAGCTATATCGGGCTTGTGGAATGCGGCGTGGGCGTGCTGCCCGCCTGGGGCGGCTGCACCGCCATGCTGGAGCGCTGGCAGAGCGACAAGACCTTCCCCAAGGGGCCCATGCCCGCGCCCTCCAAGGTGTTCGAGACGGTGTCCACGGCGACGGTGGCAAAGTCCGCCGCCGAGGCAAAGGAACTGAAGTTCCTGCGCGAAAGCGACGGCATCACCATGAACCGCGATCGCCTCCTGGCCGATGCCAAGGCCCGCGCGCTGGCACTGGTGGAAGGCTATGTGCCGCCCAAGCCCATCGAGCTCACTCTGCCCGGCCCGTCCGGCAAGGTGGCCATGGAAATGGCGGTGGAAGGCTTCGCCAAGCGCGGCCTTGCCACCCGGCACGACCAGGTGGTGTCGTCCACCTTGGCCGAGGTGCTCACGGGCGGCGATGCCGACCATATCGAGCCGGTGAGCACGGCCCGCCTGCTGGAACTGGAGCGGGAGGGCTTCATGAAGCTCATCCGCACCAACGCCACCCTGGACCGCATCGAGCACATCCTCGAAACCGGCAAGCCACTGCGGAACTGAAGCCCGCCGCCAAACTCCCTCTCCCGCTCGCGGGGGAGGGCTGGGGAGAGGGAACCCCTTTCCGCAACAGGAACATAAGGGTGGCGCGGGCACGATGCCCCCACCCTGCCCTCTCCCGCAAGCGGGAGAAGGTTCGGCGCGCCAAGCCATTCAACGCGCCGCACACCCTAAGAACGATCGGGAGCCAAACGCCATGCAGGTCTATACCCCGCCGCTCCGCGACATGCGCTTCGTGCTGCACGAGCTGCACGGCAGCGACGAGCTGCAAAACCTCGATGGACTGGAAGAGGTCACCCCCGACCTCATCGACGCTGTGCTGGACGAAGCCGCCAAGCTCGTCACCGAAGTGCTCGCGCCCCTGAACCAGAGCGCGGACCTGGAAGGCTGCACCTATGAGAATGGTGTGGTCCGCACCCCCAAGGGCTTCAAGGAAGCCTACGCCACCTTCATCGAAGGTGGCTGGAACGGCATCGCCTGCGATCCGAAATATGGCGGCCAGGGCCTGCCGGCCTCGGTGAACAAGCTGGTGGAGGAGATGCTGTGCTCGGGCAACCTTGCCTTCGGCATCTGCCCGGGCCTCACCCACGGCGCCTATGAAGCGCTGATCCATCACGCCTCCGATGAGCTGAAGGACCGCTTTTTGCCGAACATGGTGGCGGGCACCTGGTCCGGCTCCATGTGCCTCACCGAGCCCCAATGCGGCACTGATCTCGGCCTCGTGCGCACCAAGGCGGTGCCGCAGGCGGATGGCAGCTACAAGATCACCGGCAACAAGATCTTCATCTCCGCCGGCGAGCAGGACCTGACCGAGAACATCATCCACCTTGTGCTCGCGCGCCTGCCGGACGCGCCCAAGGGCATCAAGGGCATTTCCTTGTTCCTGGTGCCGAAATTCCTGCCCAAGGAAGATGGCACCTTGGGCCCGCGCAACGGCGTCCTGTGCACCGGCATCGAGCACAAGATGGGCATTCATGGCTCGTCCACCTGCCAGATGTCTTTCGAGGAGGCCACAGGCTGGCTGGTGGGCGAGCCCCACAAGGGCATGCGCGCCATGTTCTCCATGATGAACTCGGAGCGCCTGTCGGTGGGCACCCAGGGCCTCGGCCTGGGCGAGGCCGCCTATCAGGCCGCCGTGGTCTATGCCAAGGAGCGCCTGCAGGGTCGCTCCCTCACCGGCGCGAAGCATCCCGACAAGCCGGCCGACCCCATCATCGTGCACCCGGACGTGCGCCGCACCCTCATGACCATGCGGGCCTACAATGAAGGCTGCCGGGCGCTGGGCGGCTGGGTGGCGCGCACGCTCGACATCATGGAGCACGCCACCGACCCGGAGGAGCGCCGCCGCGCCGAGGATTTCACGGCGCTGATGACGCCCATCGTGAAGGCGCTGTTCACGGATATGGGCTTCGCCACAGCCTCCATGGGCATGCAGGTCTATGGCGGGCACGGCTATATCCGCGACCATGGCATGGAGCAGTATGTGCGCGATGCGCGCATCGCCATGATCTATGAGGGCACCAACGGCGTTCAGGCCCTCGACCTCGTCGGCCGCAAGCTGCCGGCGCATATGGGGCGCTATCTGCGCTCCTTCTTCCACCCGGTGCTCGCCTTCATCGACGCCAAGATGGACGACGACAATCTGGCGCCCCTCGTCGGCCCGCTGGGCAAGGCCTTCGGCGCGCTCCAGCTCGCCACGGCCCACATCGCCGAAAAGGGCCTGAAGGATCCGGAGGAGGCCGGCGCCGCGGCCACCGAATATCTGCGCCTCTTCGGCCTGGTGGCCCTGGGATACATGTGGGCGCGGATGGCGGAAGTGGCGTTTGAGAAGCGGCCGACCGCCAATGGCGATGCCGCCTTCTATGATGCCAAGATCGCCACGGCGCGCTTCTACATGGAGAAGCTGCTTCCCGAAGTGGCGGCCCTGTGGGGCTCCATCAAGGCCGGCAAGGCCGCGACGATGGGGCTTGAGGAAGCCATGTTCTGAAACCGGTGGCCGGCTGCGGCCGGCCATTGCCGATCCTTCCACACTCCTCCGCCCCGATCCCGCCGGGGCGGCTTTTTTGTGAGGTGACCGCCATGGCAGACGTTTCCGCCCTCATCGAATCCATGCGCGAGCGCGCCGACGCCCTCGCAGAGCTGGGCTACAAGGTGCGCTTCGACCTGACCGACAAGAACGAATCCCTGCTGCTCGACGCCACCGGCGGCGCCGTCTCCCTTGAGGAGGGCACCGGCGAGGCCGACGCGGTTCTGAAGCTGTCGTCCGATACCCTGGACAAGCTGGTGGCCGGGCGCCTCGGCGCCATGCTGGCCTTCTCGACGGGACGGCTGAAGGTGGAAGGCTCGCGCGGCGTTGCGCTGAAGCTGGCGAGCCTGCTCGGCGACGAGTGATCACCCGCCGGCGCGAAACCGGCACGCTCCGGCCGCAAAAAGCGGAGCAACCCCCACCCATCCTTTCCGCCGGCGCAACGCGCCGGCGGAAAGGGCTCAATTCTCGGCACCTCTCACGGCCGAAGCCGCCTTTTCCTGTTCCGGCGCCGGGTCTGTCGCCGGCGCCACGCGGGCGTCCCGGCCCAGCAAGGCCAGGATGGTCTCGCGAATGATGGGGCTCTGCATGATGCGGCCGGCCCCGCTGCGGGACAGGTGGTTGCTGTCGCTGAAGAAGAAATGCGCGTCATCGGCGGCGTGACAGCTCTTTTCATCGCAGAACAGGCCGGCCAGCTCCACCACCTCGGTGCCCGGCACCTCCCGCGCCACCTTCTGCAGCTCCGCGGTGTTGGCGCCGCTGATCCTCGTCACCACATCAAGCCCTTCCACCAGGCAATGGGAGGAGTCGCCCCCGAAATGCTCGGCACGCACGGTGCAGGCCGCCGGACCGATGGGGAATTCCGGCGCCTGCGCCACCAGGAGCACATTGGAACCCGCCCTGCGGATCGCCTCCACCGTGCGCCGCAACGCCACGGGGAACGCGGCGCGGCTGCCGTCGCCCGTCGGCAGGCGGGCTTCCGGCAGGTCCGGCATGGTCAAGGCCAGGGTCGGCGCGGCATAGGTCGTCCACAGCGCCCAGCGGCCCACCAGCACCACGAGCTTCGGTGGGTGTTTCTCGATCTCTTCGATCACCGCCGTGTTGAAGATCGCGCAGTCGGTGCCCCATTTGGTCTCGCGCGGGGTCGAGATGCCGATCAGGGGCGGGCACCCGCGCAGCGCCAGCAGCCGCGTACCAACGCCTTCGCGCGCCAGGAGAGCGGAGAAGCCGGAGAAGCTGGCGGAAGCGTGGGAATCTCCCCACACGAGTACGTCATAGGTGCCCTCCGCCCCCGGGGGCGAGATCGTGCACCCATCCGACCCCGTTCCGAAGTCAGCGCTTGGAACGCAGACGTCCTTGAACATGGACACGCGCATGGCGGCGTCGGCAATTTTGCCCAAGGGGGAAATGGGCCAGAGGAACCCTTCCCTGTTGGTCAGGAACTGCGCGCAGCCAATGAAGAGCAGGATACCGACGGCGGCCGCCCCGAAGTGGGCGACGCGCAGCCCCTTGAACCAGTTGGCCCGGCGGGCGGGCATTTCCACGTAACGCAATGACAGGGCGGCCAGGACCACAGCCGCTGAGATGAGGACAAGCGCCAGGATCGCTGTCGGCCGACGGTCCCGATAGGCATAGGCCAGCGCCAGCAGCGGCCAATGCCAAAGATACAGCGAATAGGAAATCCGCCCGACATAAACCATGCCCGAATGGCTCAACAGCCGTGCGACCGGCCCAGCAGGAGCATGACGGCCGGAATAGATGAGCAGCACCGCGCCGAGAACCGGCGGCAGCGCGGCCACGCCGGGAAAGGGCGTGTCGCGGGTGTAGGCGAAGATCGGCAGCAGCAGCGCCGCCAGCCCGACGAGCCCCAGGCCCATTGCGATCCGGGTCCGCAGGGCCGGCAGCGGCGCCAGCGCCAGGAGCGAGCCCGCAAGCAGCTCCCAGGCCCGCGATGACAGCAGGAAAAAGGCGCGGCGCGGCGCCTCCTGCAGCTCCATCTGGGCGAGCACCAGAGAGCCGAGGGCGACAAGGAGCAGCCCACCAACCGCCAGGCGTCGACCGCCGATGCGCATCAGGGCGAACAGCACGAGCGGAAAGATGATGTAGAATTGCTCTTCCACCGCCAGCGACCAAAGATGCAGCAGCGGCAGGGCTTCAGCAGCAGGCGCAAAGTAGGACTGCTGGTGCATGAAATAAACATTGGCGAAGAAGAGAACCGACGGAATGAGCGACTCGCCCAGGTCGCTCATCTGCTTCGGCAGCAGGATGAAGACCGAAAGCACCACCGTGGCGAGCAGCACAACAAAGAGCGCCGGCAGGATTCTGCGGATGCGGCGGTCATAAAAGTCGATGAGGGAAAAGCGACCACGCTCAATGTCGCCCACCATGATCGACGTGATCAGAAAACCGGAGATGACGAAGAAAACATCGACGCCCACGAAGCCGCCGCGGAACGGCGAAAAGCCTCCATGGAACAACACGACGCTCCCGACAGCGATGGCCCGCAACCCATCGATGTCGGGCCTGTAGGCCAGACTCATCATCGCCCCCTGATCGTGCGCGCCCCCTTCGGGACGCGTACCGCCGCAGAGATGATTAGACCAGCCAAACAGATGCCGCAAATGCCGGCTGCAGGCCGTGGTTGCAGCCGGCGCCCTGGCCCCTCAAAAAGCCTTGTAGGTGATGATGGTGTATGTGTCCTTGATCCCGGGAATGACCTGCACCTTCTGGTTCACGAACTGCCCGATATCGGTGCCCGGCTCCACGTAGAACTTGACGAGGAGATCGAAGTCTCCGGCCGTGGAATAGATCTCGGATGCGATCTCGGCATCCGCAATGGCGTCGGCCACCTCATAGGACTTGCCGAGCTGACATTTGATCTGCACAAAAAACGGGATCACGGTGCACTCCGCTCAAGAACACGGAGCCCGCCCGAAGGCGAGCCCCTCATTCCTTCTAGCCGGGCAGCGCCGCCGCCCCGCCGAAGGCGCCAAGGTGGACAAAACCGGGGCCTGGCGCAAGGGTGGCGCCGAGGCCGCGACCGCATCATGCCCGGTTTCGCTGCGCCCCCGGAATGCGCCAGCCATCTGCCCGTTTCACGGAATCGCCGCGATGCTCTAGCTTGTTGCGCAGATGGGTTTTCCGCATGCGAACCTGTCGCCTTCGCCCCGGAACGCTCCAGGCCGGCTTCAGCGCCTGCTGGTCCCGCTCATCCCGCTTTGTGAGGTTGCCTTGTCCCATCGCGCGCCGCCCATCGCCCTCACCATTGCCGGGTCCGATTCCAGCGGCGGGGCCGGCATCCAGGCGGATCTCAAGACGTTCTCGGCCCTCGGCGTTTACGGGGCCAGCGTCATCACCGCCCTCACCGCGCAGAACACCCGTGGCGTCACCGGCATTCATGATGTGCCTGACGATTTCATCGGCGCGCAGATGGATGCCGTGTTCAGCGACCTTGCGGTGAAGGCGGTGAAGATCGGAATGCTCTCGCGTCCCGGCACCATCAGGGCCGTGGCCGCCGGGCTCGATCGTCATCATGCCCACCCGGTGGTGCTGGATCCCGTGATGGTCGCCGCGTCGGGCGCGAAGCTGCTTGGGGACGATGCGGTTGAGAGCCTGATCCAGGAGCTTCTGCCCCGCGCCGACCTCATCACCCCCAACCTGCCCGAAGCCGCGGCCCTGCTCGGCACTGCTGCCGCCGAGAGCGAAGCGCAGATGCACGAACAGGCCGAGCGCCTGATGGCCCTGGGCGCGAAGGCGGTGCTCATGAAGGGTGGCCATGCCAGCGGCGCGGAAAGCGTGGATCTGCTGGTGACGGCCGCGCACATGGCCCGCTTCACCTCTCCGCGCCATCACACGCGAAACACCCACGGCACCGGCTGCACCCTGTCGTCGGCCATCGCCGCGCGGCTGGCCCTGGGGGATGATCTTGCCGCAGCCGTGGGGGCGGCGAAGACCTACATCACTGGCGCCATCGCCGCGGCCGACCGCCTGCAGATAGGCTCCGGCCATGGTCCGGTGCACCACTTCTTCGCCCTCTGGCCCGATTGAGCAGGCCTCTTTGTCAGGCGCGGAATCCACGGTATCGTCCGGAACAGCGAACGTGCGTTCGGATGAAAGGATTTCACGCCATGGCAGTGAAGGAGCGGGGGGCCTCCCCCCTCGAATCGGGCGCGCAGGCGATTACCGGCCAGCTGGGCAAGACCATCCAGAGGCTGCGCAAGGCCTACAATCTCTCGCTCTCCGATTTGGCGGAACAGTCCGGCGTGGCCAAGTCCATCATCAGCCAGATTGAGCGCAACGAAACGAATCCCACCCTGGCCACGGTCTGGCGCCTTTCACAGGCGCTCGACATGTCGGTGGAGCGGGTGCTCGCCTCCTCGGACGAGACCCCCATCGTCGAGAAGCTGACGCGGGCGGACACCCCCATTCTCTTGTCCGAGGACGGGCTGTGCCGGCTCTCCATCATCGGCTGGATCAAGACCGTGGAGTGGCTGCAATATTACGATTTCCACGCCGAACCTGGAGGCGAGCTGGATTCCGATGGGCACCAGCGCGGTTCCATCGAATGTCTCACCGTTATGTCCGGGGCGTTGGAAGTGGATGTGGGCGGGGTGGTGGAGAGCGTGAAGGAGGGCGAGACCGTGCGGTATCGCTGCGACCGCCGCCACATCATCCGCAATCGCGGGACAGTGCCGGCGCACGCCTTCATGGTCTGCCTGCTGAAGGCCGCCGTTCTGGACTGAGGCGGCGAACGGGCGCGGTCCTGAGTGCGCCATACGCCTTCCGGCAAGGCGGATGACGCTTGGCTCGGTCACGCCCTACAGCAGGCCGAGCTGCTGCAGCTCGCGCCGCATGTCCTCCGGCATGGCCATGGCGCCGTCGCCATCCACGGAGGCGAGGTCCCGTGGCGCCTCGTTGTCCTTCAGGTAGCGCCAGCCCTGGAACGGCCGGGCTGGCCGCGGGCGCACCGGAACGACCTCCTCATCGAGCACCAGCGCGCAGCGGCGCACGCCGTCCACATCCATGAACGGCCGCACGTCGAGCAGGCGCTGGCGGGCGGCCACGTCGCCCCGAATGACCCAATAGAGCGAGCCGCCATCCCGCAGTTCGTCGACCCGCGTGGGCACCATGCGCGTCACGTGCACCTGCTCGAAGGGCACGCCCGCGCGCGCGGCGTCCGCCCGCCGGTCGGCGATCCAGTTTCGCAGGTCCTCGATGGACGTGGCGCCAACACACAGCTTGATGAGATGAAGAGGCATGGCACGCTTATAGCCCATCGCCGCCCGCTCCGGGGCCTCGACGCGCAGGGCTGCCCCTTCATTGGGGCGGATCGGGCACGATGGGCTCAGGCGCGGTATTCGCGGGCCGAGGTGTGGGCCGTGGCACGGCGGGCTGAACGCGCGTGACGGAGGGAATCGCGGGCCGGGCGGGCGGAAGCGGCGCCGCTGCGGTCGGCGCTGGGGGCTCCGCAGGGGCGGCATGTGGCGCGTCGACACTCTCGGTCGCGACCGGTGGCGCGGCTGGTTCCGGTGTCGATGGAGCTTCGCGCGCTGGCGGGGACGGCTCGGCGGCCGGGGTCGTCCGGGGCATGCTTTCCACCGGTGTGGCGGACGTGGGCGCGGTCCACTTCGCCTGATGAGCGGCGTAAAGCGTTTCGAACCGGCGGCCGCTCACATTGGCCGCGGCCTGCGAGCCCTCGCCGAGCATCCGTGCTGGCATGCACTGATCGTCGGGGCAGGAGAAATCCTCTCGCAGCACCACGGCCACAAGGCCGAACGGGTCGCGGGCCAAAGGCTGGCGCCAGGTTTCCAGCAGGGCTGCCAGATCCGCCGAGGGCGCCCGCCGCAACAGGTCCTCGCCATCCTTCAGCAGCATCAGGCGCGCGCGCACCAGGGCGCGGGCCGCCGCCACACTCTGCGGGCGGGCGAACACCACCTCCTCGCAGCTCGCGGCCATCTCGGCCAGGGCATCGATGCAGGCCAGGCCGCTGGCCGCCAGAGCGCCGTCAAGCGCGGTCGCGCGCGCGGAAATGCCCTGCTCTTCGGCCTGCAGGGCCTGTTCGTCCAGCTTTCGTTCGTAAAGGAGAATGAGCGCATAGGCCACGACGAGCAGGCCGATCAGGCCCAACACCAGTACGGGCACGCGCAGGCTGTCGGAACGCAGCAGCAAAACGAACACCGCGACCGCCACCGCCAGGGCGGCCCCCAGCACCAGCCAGCCCGGCACGGAGCCGGCGCCACCAGCGGCAAGGGTGAGGGCGTTCATCGCGTCGGCCTCCGGCTCCGCCTCCTTCTGGCCTCAAGGGCAGGAGGCGTCTCCATCATGGCCCGCATGTCGCTTCAGGGCAACGCGGGAAGAACCACCGATGCGACAAGAAAACAAAACGGATGAGATGCGCCGGGCACCGTTACGGTACCCTGGCGCGGGGATCCGTCGCCGGGAAAGCGCGCGTCAGTTCGCGAGCGCAACGGCAGGCTCAAACCCACCGAAGAGATAGACGACGGTAACACCCAAGAGAAACGCGGTCAGCGCCACGCGCGCCGTACCCCAGCAGGAGCGAGTTCCAGACAGGTGCATGATTGGTCTGATGAGATCCCTGTTTTCGGTGCCCTCTCCAGCCGGAGAAGTCACCGCGATGTCATGGGCTTTAGGATTTTCTCAACCTTGAAACAAGAGGTGACGCGTCGCCTCTCGCCATGCCGCAATGCCACCGCAATCACCCCGAAATCGCCACAATGCCGCGACGCAGCGAGTAACATTATGTTTCAACGGACATTTTCGCCGCTGCGCAGCTGCGGGGCCCCGTCGAGCGGGGGCCTTCTTTTTTTTTGTTTTTCCCCTACCAAGAGGCCATGACTCGCGACTCGTCCCCCCCGACATCCGACGAATCCCGCGCTCCGCGGGGTTTCGACCCAGAGGCTGTTGAGCGCACCATCCTCGATCTGGCGGCCGGTTGCGGCCCGGATCGCACCCTTGCGCCGGCCGATGTGGCCCTTGCCATCGCCCCCGGCGAGCACTGGCAAAGGGCCCTGCCCCAGGTGCGGCGCAGCGCCGTGGCGCTGGCGCTGGCGGGCCGCCTGCTCATCTATCGCAAGGGCAAGGTGATCGATCCGGCGGAGCTGCGCGGCGTCTACCGCCTGGGCCTGCCCCGCAACGATTGAGCTTGAGCCGGGAAGCGACGGCTTAAGGCCCGGGAAACAGGGTGTGCGTCTTGCCGCCGAGATAGTATGCGACAAGACCCACCCACTCCTTGGCGCCCACGTCGGTGAAATCAAGGCCGCTGGCGGCGCGGGAGAATGGCGCGTTCAGCGCGTTCGGCCCCACGGTGCGGAAATCCACCGGATAGGCCTCCACGGGAAAGTCCACCGCGCGAAAGCACCCCATGGCGCGCGGCATGTGGAATGCGCTGGTTACCAGCAGCCACCGCTCGCCGGGCTGCGGCTTCAACAGCGACTTGGCGAAGGCGGCATTCTCAGCCGTGTTGCGGGACTTCTCCTCAAACTCCACGCGGGCGGGGTCGATGCCCAGAACGCCAAGGCTGCGGCGCATCATCTCCGCTTCCCGCCCCTCCCCCTCCGGCATCAAGGCGCCGCTGCCACCGATGAAGGCGAGCCGCGCCTGCGGAAAGCGCCGCGCCAGATCCGCAAAGGCCAGCACCCGCTCACCGGCCTCGGAAAATGCCGGCTGGCCGCGCGCGAGACCGATCTCCGGCAATTCCGCGCCACCCAAAAGCAGAATTCCGGTAATGGGCTTTCCATCGTCGTGGAACTGCGGAAAACGCTCCTCCAGCGGGGAGAGAATGTGGTTCGCCACCGGTGAGAAGCCGAACACCAAAAGCCCGGCAACGCTCGCCAGCAGCAGGCCCCAGCCCGCGCGGCGCAGGCCGAGAAGCAGCGCCAGGA
Organism: Xanthobacter sp. NM-59; assembly: GCF_021401125.1. GTDB lineage: Bacteria > Pseudomonadota > Alphaproteobacteria > Rhizobiales > Xanthobacteraceae > Xanthobacter. The sequence continues at coordinate 570,262 of NZ_JACBFQ010000001.1, read as the reverse complement.
CCGCCACAACCAGAAGGATCACCAGCGCATTGGAGGGCGCGGCCACAAACCACGCCATCTTCGACACAGTGAAGAACGAATCCATGCGCCCGCCCCTTTCAGCGTTTCCGCCAGGAAACACTCCAGCCCAATACCCTCAGGCATAGCCGACCCCTTCGCCCCTGCGAAGGGCGAAGGCGGCGACAAGGCACGGCGACGGGCTCGCCATCAGCTTCCGCGTGACGGCGACCAGTGTTGGCGCGAGGTCAGATCAGGCTGTCTTTTCAAAGAGCTGGCGGCCAATAAGCATGCGGCGGATTTCGCTGGTTCCAGCGCCGATCTCATACAGCTTGGCGTCACGCAGCAGGCGGCCGGTGGGATAATCGTTGATATACCCGTTTCCGCCCAGCGTCTGAATCGCCTCCAGCGCCATCCAGGTCGCCTTCTCGGCGGCGTAGAGAATGGCCCCGGCCGCGTCCTCGCGGGTGGTGGCGCCACGATCGCAGGCCTTGGCCACCGCATAGACGTAGGCACGGGTGGCGTTCATGGTCACATACATGTCTGCAATCTTGCCCTGCATCAGCTGGAAGGTGCCGATGGGCGCGCCGAACTGCTTGCGCTCGTGGACGTAGGGCATCACCACGTCCATGCACGCCTGCATGATGCCGATGGGGCCGGCGGCCAGCACCGCGCGCTCATAGTCCAGGCCGCTCATGAGCACATTGACGCCCTTGCCCACGGCGCCGAGCACGTTCTCCTCTGGCACCTCGCAATCCTCGAACACCAGTTCGCCGGTGTCGGAACCGCGCATGCCCAGCTTGTCCAGCTTCTGGGCGGTGGAGAAGCCCTTGAAGCCCTTCTCGACGATGAAGGCGGTCATGCCACGCGGGCCGGCGGCCGGGTCGGTCTTGGCGTAGACCACCAGGGTCTCAGCGATGGGGCCGTTGGTGATCCACATCTTCGAGCCGTTGAGAATGTAGCGGTCGCCCTTCTTCTCGGCCCGGGTGCGCATGGACACCACGTCCGAGCCGGCGCCGGGCTCCGACATGGCGAGCGCGCCCACATGCTCACCGGTGATGAGCTTGGGCAGATATTTCGCCTTCTGCTCGGCGCTGCCGTTGCGGCGGATCTGGTTGATGCAGAGGTTGGAATGGGCGCCATAGGACAGGCCCACCGAGGCGGAGGCGCGGGAGATCTCCTCCACCGCAATGACATGCTCCAGATAGCCAAGGCCCGAGCCGCCATACTCCTCTTCCACCGTGATGCCGTGCAGGCCGAGCTCACCGAGCTTGGGCCACAGGTCCCGCGGGAACTGGTTGGTGCGGTCGATCTCGGCGGCGCGGGGGGCAATCTCGGCATCCGAGAAATTGCGCACGGTGTCGCGCAGCATGTCGGCGGTTTCGCCGAGGTCGAAATCGAATCCGGCGGGACTGTTCGGCAGCATGTGTTTCCTCCCTCGCTCCCCGTTCTTGGCGGCGTGCCGATACGGCAAGGCCGGGGGAGTCGCCGCTAGAATAAAACGGTTGTCCGTTTATTCAATGGGGCAAGTGCAAGGGAGATGAAGGACACCTTGGAGGCGGAAAGAGACGGGGGCGGGCGGGAGCCACGGCCTGCGCCGCGGCCCCCACCATGCTCAGGGCCGCCAGGCGTCGCGGGGCTCGGCTTCCTTCTCCTCGCCGCGGGCCTCCTCGACGATGGAGAGCAAAGCGCGCAACGCTTCCTGCACCCCCTGGCCCGATTGGGCGGAAAGCAGCAGGGGCGTTTTCTTCGCGGCGCGCTTCAGGCGCTCCTTCTGCTGCTTGAGCAGCTCGGGAGACAAAGCGTCGATCTTGGAGAGGGCGACGATTTCCGGCTTCTCATCGAGCCCGTTGCCATAGGCCGCGAGCTCTTCGCGCACGGTCTTATAGGCCTTGCCCGCGTGTTCGCTCGTGCCGTCCACCAGGTGCAGCAGCGCGCGGCAGCGCTCCACATGGCCCAGGAACCGGTCGCCGATGCCCACGCCCTCATGCGCGCCCTCGATCAGGCCGGGAATGTCCGCCAGCACGAATTCGCGCCCGTCCACCCGCACCACGCCGAGGCCGGGATGCAGGGTGGTGAAGGGATAATCGGCGATCTTCGGCTTGGCTGCGGTCGTCGCGGCGAGAAACGTTGATTTGCCCGCATTGGGCAGACCCACGAGACCGGCATCGGCAATGAGCTTCAGGCGCAGCCAGATCCACCGCTCCTGGCCTTCCAGGCCCGAATTGGCGCGGCGGGGCGCCTGATTGGTGGAGGTCTTGAACTGGGCATTGCCGAAGCCGCCATTGCCCCCTTCCAAAAGCTTGATGCGCTGGCCCGCCTCGGTGAGGTCCGCGAGCACGGTTTCCTCATCCTCGTCCAGGATCTGGGTGCCGGCCGGCACCTTCAGCACCACATCGGCGCCCTTGGCGCCGGTGCGGTTGGCGCCCTTGCCGTGGTCGCCCTTCTTAGCCTTGAAATGCTGCTGGTAGCGATAGTCGATCAGCGTGTTGAGGCCGTCCACGCATTCAATCCACACATCGCCCCCGCGTCCGCCGTCCCCGCCGTCGGGGCCGCCGAACTCGATGAACTTTTCGCGCCGAAACGAGACGCAGCCGGCACCGCCGTCGCCCGAGCGCACATAGACCTTGGCTTGATCGAGAAATTTCATGGCCGTCGAGGTAGACGCGCCGCCAGCGGAACGCAAGGGGCGGCGCGCGTTCCTCGCATCACGACATCAAGCGGCGAGGAGGGCGGCGATTTTGCGGATAGTGCCCCAATTGCGCCCTGTGCCCACCAGCCCGCCCCGCCCGGACGACAAGCCAGCGGCGAGACGTGAGCGCCCAAGCCCTTTGGGGAACTGGCCATAAAGCACATCGCCCCGCAGTTCGAGCCGCTCCCCGCCGGCGGCCAGAGCCGTCAGCTTCTCCAGGGTCTGCAGACCAGGCGGCTCTTTCAGCAGCATCACGAGAAACGCACTCGGTGCGGCCTCCGCCGCCTCGGCCATGGGGTTTTCCGCCATCAGCCGGGTCCAGGCCGCAGGGCTTCTTACAAAGACATCGGTGGTCAGCCCCGCTTGCGAGGCCAAGGCCAGCTGCAGCCGCGCCTCCAGCTCGCCCGATGAGTCATCACCGTTCTCGAAGACGAGGTTGCCGGATTGCAATACGGTTTGCGGCGCGCCGAAGCCAATCGCGGCGGCAATTTCCCGCAGGCGCGCCATGGGGAGCAGCCCCGCTCCGCCGACATTGACCGCACGCAGAAGAGCGACGTGGCGGCTCATGGCCACGAAGGCGCGCCGCTCACGCGCGCCGTCCGTTGTGACCGGAGAAGATGCGCAGAGCGCCAAGCCCGAGGGCCACCGCGCCCGCCACCGCCAGCATCACCGGGAAGTTGTTCACCCCCGGCGGACCACCCGCGGAAGAACTGCAACGCCGCCCGCCGGCCCAATCTCCGCGTCCCCCGCGAGGCGCCGCGCCGGCGGCGGTGCTGCCCAGGCGGGCCGCAGCACGCTGAAAGGCGGGGAGATGGCGTGTGCCCGAGGCCGCCTTCAGCTCGCGGAACACGGCCACCGCGTCGGGCGGCATGGGATAGGAGAGGAAGTTGTCATACATGGCCACGTTCTCGATCTCGTCCGCGACGCCGGCGGCGGCACATTCGGCGAGGGTGGCGGGCAGGCGCACCTTGCCGGGCCAATCGTTCACCGGCTCCGGCACGCCATAACGTGCACACAAGCGCGACAGCGCCCGCGAGTGGGCTGCCTCCGAATGCACGATGTTGGCGAACGGCCGCACGGGGCCGAAACGGCGGATCACCGCGTCATACACCACTAAAGCGTGCCATTCGTCGTAAAGGCCGATGCGCAGCGCCTGCGCCAGGGGCGGGCGCTGATCGGACGGATCGATGCGGCGGGAGGCGAGAAGGCGCGCGTCGGCATTGCTCATGGCTGCACTCCTTCCCTTAGGTCTACCGCCGGCGGGAGTTCCCATGCACGCGGAAACAGTGCCGCTGCGACTGCACGTCCCAACCGCGGACTTACCCCTTTGACGTTTGCCCGGGGCGCGACCAATAAGACGGCCATGAGCATGTCCACCGTCGATGTCCTGCTGCCCCTCGGCCTCGACACCCCCTATTCCTATCTTCGTCCGGACGGCATGAGCCTGTCGCCGGGCGACCTCGTCCACGTGCCGCTGGGCACGCGCGGCATGATGGGCTGCGTGTGGCCCCGCCGGGGCGAGCCGGCCAAGCCGCTGGACCCGAAGAAGCTGAAGGCGGTGAAGGACAAGCTGCCCTACCCGCCCCTGCCGGATGAACTCCTGAAGCTCATCGACTGGATGGCCGATTACACGCTGGCGCCGCGCGGCATGGTGCTGCGCATGGCGCTGCGCCACGGGGAAACCCCAGGCCCGGCGCGCGAGCGCGTGGGTGTGCGCGCCACCGGCCACAAGCCCGAGCGCATGACCGCCGCCCGCGCCCGCCTGCTGGAATTTCTGGCCGACGGCTTCGTACGCGGCAAATCGGAAGCGGCGCGGGAAGCCGGCGTGTCCCCCTCCGTGGTGGATGGGCTGGTGGATGACGGCGCCCTGGAAGCCCTGGTGCTGCCGCCGGAACCCGCCGCATACCCGCCCGACCCCAGCCACGCCGCCCGCCCGCTTTCAGACGTGCAGGGCGAGGCCGCGCGGGTGCTGAAGGACGCGGTAGCCACCCATGCCTTCAGCGTCTTCCTGCTGGACGGCGTCACCGGCTCGGGCAAGACCGAGGTTTATTTCGAAGCGGTAGCGCAGGCGGTGCGCGACGGGCGCCAGGCGCTCATCCTGCTGCCCGAAATCGCCCTCACCCAGGCGTTCCTGGATCGCTTCACCGCCCGTTTTGGCGTGAAGCCGGCGGAGTGGCATTCGGCGGTCTCCGCCCGCCGCCGCGCGCGCATCCTGAACGGCGTGGCCTCCGGCGAGGTGAAGGTGGTGGCTGGGGCGCGCTCTGCTCTGTTCCTCCCCTTCCACGACCTTGGCCTGATCGTGGTGGATGAGGAGCACGACCCCGCCTACAAGCAGGAAGATGGCGTGTGTTACCACGCGCGGGACATGGCGGTGGTGCGCGCGCGCAACTGCTCCGCGCCCATCGTCCTGGCCTCCGCCACGCCGTCCATCGAGACCGAGGTGAATGCCCGGCGCGGGCGCTACCAGCGTCTGGCCCTGCCGGTGCGCTTCGGCGGCGCCAAGGTGCCCGGGCTCACCCCCATCGACCTTCGGCGCGAAGGCCCCCCGCGCGGACGCTGGATCGCACCCCGGCTTGAGGGCGAGATCAACGACACCCTCTCGGTCGGTGGGCAGGCGCTGCTGTTCCTGAACCGGCGGGGCTATGCGCCGCTCACCCTCTGCAACGCCTGCGGCCACCGCATGCAGTGCCCCTCCTGCACCGCCTGGCTGGTGGAGCACCGCTTCCGGCGCCGCCTCACCTGCCACCATTGCGGCTACCAGGCGCCCGTGCCCGAATGCTGCCCGCGCTGTGGCGCGAAGGATAGCTTGGTGGCCGTGGGCCCCGGCGTCGAGCGGCTTCAGGAAGAGGTGCAGGCCCTGTTTCCCGCCGCCCGCACGCTGGTGCTCTCCTCCGACCTGCTGGGCGGGGTGGAGCGCATGCGCGCGGAGCTGGACGCGGTGGCGAAGGGTGAGGTGGACGTTGTGGTGGGCACCCAGCTCGTCGCCAAGGGCCACAACTTCCCCGGCCTTGCCTTGGTGGGCGTGGTGGATGCGGATGTGGGCCTTGGCCAGGGCGACCCCCGCGCGGCGGAGCGTACCTTCCAGCTCGTGCATCAGGTGGCTGGCCGCGCCGGGCGGGGCAAGACCGAGGGGCGCGGTTTCATCCAAACCCACATGCCCGAGCATCCGGTGATGCGCGCCCTCGTGACCGGCGACCGCGACGCCTTCTACGACACGGAGATCGCCGCCCGCGAGGAAACCCAGCTTCCCCCCTTTGGGCGCATGGCGGGCATCATCGTTTCAGCCAGCGAGGCCCATGCGGCGGAGGGCCATGCCCGGCGGCTGGCCGCCTGCGCGCCCATCGTTCCGGATGTCCGCATTCTGGGTCCGGCGGAAGCCCCGCTGGCAGTGCTGCGCGGGCGCCACCGCTGGCGGCTGCTGGCGCGCGCGCCCCGCCACGTGGACCTTTCCGCCTATCTGCGCCAATGGCGGGATCTGGCCCCGAAGCCCACCGGCAACGTCAAGGTGGTGATCGACGTCGACCCGCAAAGCTTCCTGTAAGGGCTGGGCCGGCAAGGCGCCCGTTCCCTCTGCCGCTGGCGGGTGAGGGAAGGCATGCTTCCCCTAGGGGCTATCGACATTCACTGCGTGTAGCGCGGCTTGAACCTCTGCGCCAGGCGGTCCTGCCCAGCCGTCAGCCTCCCCCGCAAGCGGGAAAGGGAACGAGTCCGGGCAAACCGTGCCTCTCAAATGTTGATCGGCCCTGGAATACCCCCGGCTCTTCAGAAGAAAGGCCGGGAATGCGCAGGGGCTTTTTGAAGCGGGCTGCTTCGGCTCGCGGCCGCCACTCCGTCCAGCCCTTCCTGCCCCTCCCCAGCACGCGGGAGAGAGAGTGGAAGCGGGGCGAGCCGCCAGATCGTGGCATCGCCTGCGGCTTCCCGAATGCGGATGGGTCCTAGCCTTCCCAGACGGGAATGTCGCCGCGCGCCCAGCCGCCCTTCACCTCGGCCACGTAATCGGCATAGCGACCGGCGGCGATGGCCTCGCGGGCGCCGGCCATGAGCTGCTGGTAATAATGAATGTTGGCCCAGGACAACAGCATGCCGCCCAGCATCTCCTCGCACCGCACCAGATGGTGGAGGTAGGCGCGCGAATAATCGCGCAGCGCCGGGCAGTCGCTCTCTTCGTCCAGGGGCCGAGGATCCTCCGCGTGGCGCGCATTCTTCAGATTGATACGGCCGAAGCGGGTGAAGGCCAGAGCATGGCGGCCCGAGCGGGTGGGCATGACGCAATCGAACATGTCGATGCCACGCGCCACCGCCTCCAGCAGGTCGTCGGGCGTGCCCACGCCCATGAGATAGCGCGGCTTGGTGATGGGAAGGTGCGGCTCCACCGTCTCGATCATGGCCAGCATCACATCCTGCGGCTCACCCACGGCGAGGCCGCCGATGGAATAGCCGGGGAAGTCCATGTCCGCGAGCGCGGTGGCCGATTCCACCCGCAGCGCGGGCACCGCTCCGCCCTGGACGATGCCGAACAGCGCCCGCCCCTTGGGCTGCGCCTCGAACGCGCGCTTGGAGCGCTCCGCCCAGCGCAGCGACAGGCGCATGGCGCGGGCCGCCTCGTCATCGGTGCACGGCAGTCGCACGCATTCGTCGAGCTGCATCTGGATGTCCGAGCCCAGCAGGCCTTGGATCTCCACCGCCCGCTCGGGGGTCAGCTCGTAATGGGTGCCGTCCACGTGGGAACGGAAGGTGACACCGTTCTCGCTCATCTTGCGCAGCGAGGACAGGGACATCACCTGGAACCCGCCGGAATCGGTGAGGATCGGCCCGCCCCAGCCCATGAAGCTGTGCAGGCCCCCGAGCTTGGCCACCCGCTCGGCGCCGGGCCGCAGCATGAGGTGGTAGGTATTGGCCAGCACGATGTCGGCGCCCGCCGCGCGCACCTGATCGAAATAGAGCCCCTTAACGGTGGCCACCGTGCCCACCGGCATGAAGGCCGGCGTGCGGATGGTGCCGCGCGGCGTGAGGATGAAGCCGGTGCGCGCCGCCTTGTCGGTGGCGGAAAGCACGAAGGAAAAGGAGTCGGTGGGCGCGAAGGTCATGGGGCCGCTTGTGGCAGAAGCAGACAGGCATCGCCATAGGAATAGAAGCGATAGCCATCCGCGATGGCGTGGGCATAAGCGCGCTTCTGCACCTCGTGCCCCACGAATGCCGCCACCAGCATCACCAGCGTGGAGCGCGGCAGGTGGAAATTCGTCATCATCGCGCCCACGGCCCGGAAACGGTAGCCGGGGGTGATGAAGATGTCGGTCTCGCCCAGGAATTGCCGGATGGTGCCATCCTCGCCCGCCGCGCTCTCGATGAGCCGCGTCGGTGTCGAGCCGACGGTGACGATGCGCCCGCCCCGGGCCTTCACCGCATTGAGCACCGCCGCAGTCTCCGCAGAGACCTCCCCCCATTCCGCATGCATGCGATGGTTGGCCGTGTCGTCCGCCTTCACCGGCAGAAAGGTGCCGGCGCCCACATGCAGCGTGACGGTGACCACCTCCACGCCCCGTGCCTTCACCGCTGTGATAAGCGCCGGGGTGAAATGCAGGCTGGCCGTGGGCGCGGCGACAGAGCCGTCCACGCGGGCGAACACGGTCTGGTAATCGGTGCGATCGTGCTCATCCTCCGCCCGCCGGGCCGCGATATAGGGCGGAATGGGCATATGCCCCACCTGCGTCAGCGCCGCATCCAGCTCCGGGCCGGAATGGTCGAAGGCAAGGTCCACCTCCCCTTCCCGCCGGACCTCCACCCGCGCTTCCAGCACACCGGCGCCGACGGCATGGGTGAAGCGGATGACGTCCCCCTCGCGCAGGCGCTTGGCAGGCTTGGCGAAGGCGGTCCAGCGGCTCGCGTCCAGCCGCTTCACCAGCGTCGCTTCGATATGCACGGTGCTCGCCCCCTCGCGGGTGCGCGTGCCTTCCAGGGCGGCGGGAATGACGCGGGTGTCGTTCACCACCAGGGCGTCACCGGGCTTCAGAAAGCTCGGCAGGTCGCCCACATGGGCGTCGCTCAGCCCGGGCGCGGCGCCGGGGCGCACCACCAGCAGGCGCGCGGATTCACGCGGCTCGGCGGGGCGCAATGCGATGCGCTCGGGGGGAAGTTCAAAATCGAAGGCGTCGACACGCATGGGGATCGGCAGGTGAGGGAGAGGAGGAAAATGGGAAAGCGGCGTTCCTACAGCGCCGCCGCCGGAACGCAAGGCCGAAGCAGTGGCCCGCGCCTAGAAGATGGCGATAGCGCCTTGCCACACGGCCCAGCTCATCAGCGCCAGGACGAGCACCGCCAGCACGCTGACGCCGAAGCCGGCGAGGATGACGAGGCCATCCCGCTCCACCAGCCCCAGCCCGAATACGCACACCGCATAGCCGGGCGGCAGATTGCCGAGGAAGGGAATGGGCAGGAAGGCCAGGATGAGCCCCAGCACCACCACCGTCGCGCCCACCAGCCGGCGCGCCGTGGGGCCGGCGAAACGCTCGTAGCGCGGCCGCGAGATCGCCTCGAAGCGCTGGATCAGCGGGCGCGAGCGGGTGATGATCGTGTCCAGCATGGCGCGCGAGAAGGTGCGGCGGGCGATCACCTCCGGCAGCCACAGCTCCTGCCGCCCCATGGCCATCTGCAGGCCGATCAAGGCCAGGATGATGCCGCAGATCACCGGCACGCCGGGCGGCATGGGAATGCAGTTGGGAATCCCGAAAATCAGGAAAAGGATGCCGAAGGCGCGATTGCGCAGCGCATTCACGAGATCGCCCACGGCCACCCGTTCGCCCTCCTGGGCGGATAGGACGGCGGCGAGCAGTTCGGACGTTCTCGGGGTGCGGTGGTCCAATGCGGCCTCTTCCACGGCGTCTCCCCGACAGTCACGACTTCCTTTGGGGACGCACCTATTAGCACCGAGAAAAGGGCGTTGTCAGGGCACCTTTACCATCTGTCCCCGCGTCTGCGCCCAAGGCCGGGCCGGGCACGCGAAAGCTGGCGGAAGTGGCGTACGCATCCAACCCCCGCCGGATACGTACGCCCCTCGCCACCGCCCCCCATTTAGACCATCTTCGCCGCGGAAGGAAAATGTCCGTTCGCGCGTTCACGCATTTCCGCAGAGGGGTGCCGCCCTCCACGGCACCCACCCCTTCTCAATGCACCACGAACAGGCCGTCCACAGAACGCAGCTCCGCCGGCTTGATGAGGCCGCAATGGGCCACCCGGACCGAATGCAGCCGGCCCTCGATCTCCCGTTCCCAGAACTCCAGGAACCGCTGGAGCTCGGGAAATTTCGGGCACAGATCATACTCCTGCCACAGGAAGCTCTGCAGGACCGAGGGATGGTCCGGCATGCGATAGAGAATTTCGGCCGTAGCCAGGCCATAGCCTTCCATCTGCAACTTGAAGTCGTTGGAAACGCCATTCAGCGATAAATCGGATGCACCCTTGGACGCCATGTGGAAGACCTCCTCACGCAACATCGAATGAACGCTGGCCGGGGGGGTGGATCGTGGAGCCTCCGTGTGCCATCTCCCCGCCGACCATGTTTCGATTGTCGGCTCAAGACTGCCGCGACGCCAAGTCCAAAAATTCCATTCCTGTTGTAGAAACAATGCGCTAGCAGCGAGGGTCGGCGACTGCTGACAAAGGGCGCCGCGCACCGGTTCCCGCTGCGCTGCTGGCCGCGTATTCCCGTGGCCCCGCGCAACCCCTTCGCACTGCAGCATTTTCGTGAATGCTGGCACTCTAGATCAGTGAGTGCCAAAAAAGTTGGGCCTCCCCCTTGCGGGAGCTTTTGGCGGCCCCTAGATGGGCCGTGAGCCGGACGAGCACCGTCCGGTGTCTGCAAAATAAGCAACCAATTCGGAGGTTCCCCTCATGGGTTTCCGTCCTCTGCACGACCGCGTTGTTGTGAAGCGCATCGACGCCGAGCAGAAGTCTGCTGGCGGGATTATCATTCCCGACACCGCCAAGGAAAAGCCCCAGCAGGGTGAAGTGATCGCGGTGGGCCCGGGCGCCCGCAATGAGAAGGGCGAGCTCGTCGCCCTCGACGTCAAGGCCGGTGACGTGGTGCTGTTCGGCAAGTGGTCCGGCACCGAAGTGAAGATTGACGGCCAGGATCTCCTCATCATGAAGGAGAGCGACATCCTCGGCGTGATCGAAGGCGCGGCCGGCGCCAAGCAGGCGGCCTGATCCATCCGCCCCGCGGCGGCCCGCGAGGCGCGGGCCCTGCCCCTTTGACCTATTCCGGAACATTCGTCCCAAGCTGAAGGAGCAAGGCACATGGCTGCCAAGGACGTGAAATTCTCCGTCGACGCGCGCGACAAGGTTCTGCGCGGCGTTGATATCCTCGCCAATGCCGTGAAGGTGACCCTGGGCCCCAAGGGCCGCAACGTGGTGATCGAGAAGGCCTTCGGCGCCCCGCGCATCACCAAGGACGGCGTCTCCGTCGCCAAGGAGATCGAGCTCGAGGACAAGTTCGAGAATCTCGGCGCCCAGCTGGTTCGCGAAGTCGCCTCCAAGACCAACGATCTCGCCGGTGACGGCACCACCACCGCGACCGTGCTCGCCCAGGCGATCGTGAAGGAAGGCGCCAAGGCGGTTGCCGCCGGCATGAACCCGATGGACCTGAAGCGCGGCATCGATGTCGCCGTCGAGGCCATCATCAAGGATCTCGCCGCCAACTCCAAGGCCGTGACCTCCAACGAGGAAATCGCGCAGGTCGGCACTATCTCCGCCAATGGCGACACCGAGGTGGGCCAGTTCCTGGCGGAAGCCATGAAGAAGGTCGGCAACGAGGGCGTCATCACCGTCGAGGAAGCCAAGTCCTTCGAGACCGAGCTCGACGTGGTGGAGGGCATGCAGTTCGACCGCGGCTACCTCTCCCCCTACTTCATCACCAACGCCGAGAAGATGCGCGTTGAGTTCGAGGATCCCTACATCCTCATCAACGAGAAGAAGCTGACCGGCCTGCAGGAGCTGCTGCCCGTGCTTGAGGCGGTGGTGCAGTCCGGCAAGCCGCTGCTCATCATCGCCGAGGACGTGGAGGGCGAGGCCCTGGCCACCCTGGTGGTGAACAAGCTGCGCGGCGGCCTGAAGGTCGCGGCCGTCAAGGCCCCCGGCTTCGGTGATCGCCGCAAGGCCATGCTGCAGGATATCGCCATCCTGACCGGCGGCACCGTGATCTCCGACGATCTCGGCATCAAGCTCGACAGCGTGAACCTCTCCATGCTCGGCACCGCCAAGAAGGTGGTGATCGAGAAGGAGAACACCACCATCGTCGACGGCGCCGGCGAAAAGGCCGACATCGAGGCCCGCATCGCCCAGATCCGCGCCCAGATCGAGACCACCACCTCCGACTATGACCGCGAGAAGGCCCAGGAGCGTCTGGCCAAGCTCGCCGGCGGCGTGGCCGTGGTGCGCGTCGGTGGCGCCACCGAGGTCGAGGTGAAGGAGAAGAAGGACCGCGTGGACGACGCCCTGCACGCCACCCGCGCCGCGGTGGAAGAAGGCGTGCTGCCCGGCGGCGGCGTGGCCCTGCTGCGTTCCGTGAAGGTGCTGGAAGGCCTGAAGGTCGACAATGCCGACCAGAAGACCGGCATCGAGATCGTCCGCAAGGCGGTCCAGGCTCCGGCCCGTCAGATCGCCACCAATGCCGGCGATGACGGCTCGGTGGTGGTCGGCAAGATCCTCGAGAACGACACCTACTCCTTCGGCTACAATGCGCAGACCGGCGCCTATGTAGACATGGTGAAGGAAGGCATCATCGACCCCACCAAGGTGGTGCGCACCGCCCTCCAGGATGCGGGCTCGGTCGCTGGCCTCCTCATCACCACCGAGGCGCTCATCGCCGAGCTGCCGAAGAAGAACGCCCCCGCGGCCCCGGCCATGCCGGGCGGCGGGATGGACTTCTGAGGTTAGAGCACGCCTCTGGCGCCGCCCGGAGAACTCTCGCGAAACGCAAACCGGCTTGCCGGTTTGCTCGGGCGGCGGGATGGACTTCTGAGGTTAGAGCACGCCTCTGGCGCCGCCCGGAGAACTCTCGCGAAACGCAAACCGGCTTGCCGGTTTGCTCGGGCGACGGAGCAGAAATCGAACGGCCGGGCTTTTGCCCGGCCGTTTTCGTTTCTGGCGTCAGGGTCGGCAGCGGCCCGCAGCGCTCAGCTCGTGGCGGAGCGCAGCTCCGGCATTGGCCAAAGCAGATCGACGTCGCCTTCGCGGCTCGTGATGAGCCAGTCGCGCGCCAACGGGCCGCCGTCCGCATCCTGATCCTCGACACGCAGATGGCGCGCCGCGCGGCCGCCACCGGCCAGGACGAGGTGCTGCCCCTCCTTGAAGGGTAGGCTGGAGCGTTCCACGATCCAGCCCCCGCCGCGCACTGCGCCGAAGGAGATCTCACAATCCAGCAGGTCTTGAGCCACCGTCGCATCGCCGGCCGCGGACACCAGTTCCCAGAGCGGTGTGCCGGTGGGCAGGGCGGCGGCGCGGCCGCGCGCATACATGAAGGCGGTTCCGACCACCACCAGCACCCCCGGCGCGCCGCTAAGCTCATCGCGCAGATGCAGGCCAACCACCGGCGCGGCCTCCACCGGCTCCCGGTGCCAGTGCTCGATATAGGGGATGTCGCGCCCCTCTTCCTTCATCATGCCGTCTTCCAGCCAGAGCCGGCCCGCATCGGCCCCCAGCGCCGCAGGCTGGTAATCGAGGAAGCGACGCCACTCAAAGCAATCCCCCGCGCGGGCCAGCACCCCGGCGAAACCCTCCTGGCGGGAGAGCCAGGCCATATGCGTCGCCGTCAGGTCCCGCAGGCAACGAACACCGGCGAAGGAGGGGCGAATGTCGCTCTGGCGCAGGTCCGCATAGAGGCTGAGGCCCTGCAGCCAGCGAACTTGGGTCGTGGTGTCCCGGAGCCCGTCCGGATAGGCGAGCAGGGACCGCCGCCACAAACCCCTGAGATCGTCGATGTCGAGCAAGATCCCGCTCCCTTGTTTCTGGGCGGCCAGTATGGGAAGCGCCCCGGGGCCCCGGTAGACGCCTCCGGTCGATATGGGCCATAGAGCTGATCTATCCTGTGGGGCCGAATGCGCGAAAAAAGGTGGAGCGATGCCCAACGACGGACAGAAAGCAAAACCCAGCGCCCGCCGGGAGGAAACTTTCACCCGAAACGTGGACTGGAACCTGTTCCGCACCTTCGTGGAAATTGTGGAGTGCGGTGGCATCAGCGCGGCGGCGCGGGCCTTGAACCGGCAGCAGCCCAGCATCAGCGCCGCGCTGCGGCGGCTTGAGAATCATGTGGGCGCGGAGCTTTGCCTGCGCACCGCCAAGGGGGTGGAGCTGACCACCGCCGGCAATGCCTTGCTCGACATCTGCCTGAACCTGCGCCGCCAGGTGAGCCAGATGCCGCTGGAAGTGGCCAAGGCCCACGGCATCGTGGATGGGGTGGTGCCCATCCGCATGATTTCCGACGTGGTCTCACCGGTTCTCGACCTGGCCCTGGGCCGGTTTCACGGCGAGTTCCCGGGGGTGGAACTGCGGCTGGACGTGGCGCCCTGGCGCTCTGTGCTGCGCGCGCTGCTGGCGGGAGACGCGGAAATCGGCATCACCTGCGACAGCGCGCCGACGCTGGACCTGCAATATGTGCCGCTGATGCGGGAGACCCAGCAGCTCTATTGCGGGCCCGGCCACCCCCGCGCCGGAGATGCCCCGCTCCACCCCTCCGCCTTCCGGGATGAGCCCTTCATTCTCACCGGCGATGACGAGCCCGATGAGCTCGGCTATTTCCGCCGCCGCTATGGCCTGGGGGCGCGGGAATCCGGCTTTGCCGAAAACCTTGCAGAGGTGCGGCGGCTGATCCAGCTCGGTGTCGGCATTGGCTTTCTGCCGACAGACGTGGCAGCGGCCGCACCCATGGCGGGCCTCTGGCCGTTGCTGCCGGACGAGATGCTGCCGAGCTACGACGTCTATGTTGTCGCCCGCCCGTCCCAGGAACTGAGCACGCCCGCCCGCATCCTCTTCAACCACCTGCGGGGAGCCGCCGAAGACACCGCTTCCGCATAGACGAGATCTATGGGACGCATCAACCGACAGCGCCTTCTCGCACTTGCGGCATGGCGCCATCCTGTTCGGGTCGAAAGCGGCATCCGAGCAGGAGCATGAGCATGCCTACCGATTTCACATCGATCCCCCTTGTCGATATGAGCGGGCTGCGCTCCGACGATGCAGCAGAGCGCACGCGGGTCGCCCGCGAGCTGGGTGAAGCCGCGCGCACGGTGGGCTTCGTCTACCTCACCGGCCACGGCATTCCCCAGCAGAAGTTCGACGCCGTGCTGGCCATGGCCAAGACTTTCTTCAGCCTGCCACTGGCCGAGAAGATGAAGGTCTATATCGGCAACTCCACCAACCATCGCGGCTATGTGCCAGAGGGAGAGGAAGTCTTCTACGGCGCCACGAAAGACCTGAAGGAGGCCTACGACCTCTCCATCGACCTGCCGGCCGACGACGCGGAATACCGGGCCGGCAATCCACTGGTGGGCCCCAACCAGTGGCCGGACGTGCCCGGGTTCCGGGAGGTGGTGCAGGACTATTACAACTCCACCTTCGAGGTTGGCCGCCTGCTCCTGCGCGGCTTTTGCACGGCCATGGAAGAGGCGCCGGATCGGTTCGAGGCGGCTCTGAAGCGCCCGCCGAGCCAGCTGCGCATGATCCACTACCCCTTTAATCCAGAGGCCAAGGACGTGGTCGGCATCGGCGCCCACACGGACTATGAGCTGTTCACCCTGCTCCACGCCACCACGCCGGGGCTGGAGGTGCTGAATGGCGCGGGCGTGTGGATCGACGCGCCGCCGGTGCCCGGCGCCTATGTGGTGAATATTGGCGACATGCTGGAGATCCTCACCAACGGTGCCTTCATCGCCACATCGCACCGCGTGCGCAAGGTGAGCGAGGAGCGCTATTCTTTTCCCCTCTTCTTCACCCTCGACTACGACACCCGCATCGATCCCCTGCCCCGTTTCGTGAGCGCGGAAAACCCGGCGCGGCCGGGCCTGGTGGCGGGTGAGCACCTGTTCGCGCAGACCGCACAGACCTTCACTTATCTCAAGAAGCGGCTCGCGGAAGGCAAGATCGCGCTCCCGGAAGGCTCTCAGGGCCTGTCCTCGTTCGGGCAGGAGGCCCGCCAAAAGGTCGATGCCGGCTGAACCGGCGCGAAACGCGGCCTCCGGGCGGGTCCATCCGGCCGGAGCAAAAGACGTCAAAAAAATCCAGAGGGTTCAAACATGAATGTCACGCTTCATCGCGGCAAGCGCCTGTTGGCGCGCGCCGGCAAGGCCCTTCTCGCCCCCGCTTTGGCTCTCGCGCTCGCGCACGCGCCGGCCGAGGCCGCCCCGAAAAAGGATTTCAAGGTCGCCTGGTCCATCTATACCGGCTACATGCCCTGGGCCTATGCGGAACACGCCGGAATCCTGAAGAAATGGGGAGACAAATACGGCATCACCATCAAGGCCGTGCAGTTCAATGACTATGTGGAGTCGGTCAACCAGTATACTTCGGGCGATTTCGACGCCGTCGCCAACACCGCCATCGACACTTTGACCATCCCCGCCGTGGGTGGCGTCGACAGCACGATCCTGATCCTGGGCGACTATACCAACGGCAACGACGCCATTTTCATGAAGGGCGATGGCAAGGCCATGAAGGACCTGAAGGGACAAAGCGTCCATCTGGTCCAGTATTCGGTCTCCCACTACATGCTCTGGCTGGCGCTGCAGAAAGCCGGGCTGAAGATGGATGACGTGAAGACATCCAATATCTCCGACGCCGATTTCGTCGCCGCCTTCCAGCAGCCGGAAGTGCAGAACATCGTGGCGTGGAACCCGGCCACCAGCCAGATCAAGACCATGCCCCACGTCTCGATGGTGTTCAACTCGGCTGAGATCCCCGGCGAGGTGCTGGATGTGGTGACCGCGAAAACCGCGGTGCTGAAGGAGAATCCGAACTTCGGCAAGGCCCTTGTGGGCGCCTGGTTCGAGGCCGTTGGCGTGCTCTCCGGCAACGATGCGAAGGCCAAGGAAGCGCGCGCTTTCATGGCGTCAGCCTCCGGCACCACTCCGGAGGATTTCGACGGCCAGGTGAAGACCACCTATTTCTATGATGCCGCCGAGGCCGCCGCCGTGCTCCGCAGCACGCAAATGGCGCAGATGGCCGGCAAGCTCCAGCAGTTCAGCTTTGAGAACGGGCTGCTGGGCGCCAATGCCAAGAGCAAGGACGCGGTGGGCATCGCCCTGCCCGACGGCACGGTTATCGGCGACACCGGCAACGTGAAGCTGCACTTTGACGACACCTATCTGAAGATGGCGCGCGACAAGGCGCTGTGAGACCCAGGCACGCCCCGCCCGCAGGCGGCGCGGGGCGTGCTTCTCGCTCCATCCGGCGTAAGCTGGCAGCGCAATCGAAAAGGCGGGATGGCGATTGATCCGCCCCGCCGGCAAGCCCTTTTGTTGTATAGCGAGCCGGAAGCAGTGTTGCGGAAGGCCGGGCGATGATGATGAGGTTGACGGGTGCGCTCCGGCGCGCCCTTGCCGTCGTGGCGGCGGTTGTGATCGCCGCATTCGGCCTCTATCTCGGCCTCGCTATCCATTATTGGATTCCTTGGCCCCTGGCGGTACGACAGGCGGGCAGCATCCTCTTTCCGCTCCTGGTCTGGTCCCTGTGGTTCATTCCCGGCCGAGGGCGCGGGCTGCGCCGGGGACTGGCGGTGTGCGCTGTCGGAGCCCTGTTCACGGCATTTGTCCTGAAGGAGCCGGCGGAACAGGATTGGGTCGCCCTCCAGGCCCACAATCCCACGGCGCAGATTGAGGGCGACACGGTCACCATCCGCAATTTCCGCGACGCGCTCCACCGCCGTGGGGAGCCCTCCGTGCCGCGCTGGACGACGGCCACCTTTGACCTGTCCACCCTCACCGGAGCCGACCTCATCATCCAGCCCTTCGGCGACATGAAGGCTCTGGCGCACGTGATGCTCTCCTTCCAGTTCGCGGATGGGCGGCACGTGGTGGTGTCCATCGAGGCAAGGCAGGCCAAGGGCGGCAGCTTCGATGCGCTGGCCGGCTTCTTCCGGCGCGATCCCATTTATCCCGAGATCGGCACCGAGCGTGACCTCATCTGGAACCGCTTCGCGCGCACGCCGCCCGACGAGGTGCAGATCTATCCCATCCACGCCAACACCGCCGCCGTCCGGCTTTATTTCGAGCGCCTGCTCGACTTCATCAATCGAGTGGATGCACGGCCGCTCTTCTATTCGACCTTGCGCGAGAGCTGCATGACCACGCTCATGAACCTCGCGCCCGAGAGCTTTGCCTCGGTTCCCTGGCACGACATCCGCCGATGGATTCCGGGCTACTCGCTGAGCTTGTTCCAGCAGCTTGGCCTTGTCGATGACGGCTTGGCGCCGGAGGAGCTGGCGCGGCGCCACGGCCTGCGCGATGGCGTCCCCTCGCCCGAGAACTTCCCCTCCGATGCGGCATGGAGCGCCCACCTGCGCTCTGAAATCCGCCTCGGCGGACTGGCCCGGGAGCTACAGAAGTGAAAGCAGCGCCCAGCCCACCAGGGATGCCTCCTCGCGGACCTGTGCCAGAGTTTGCGGACGGCTCTCACCGCGCGAAAGGCGTCCAGCGCGAGCCCTGATCGACAGCATGAAGTCGAAACAGCCGAGCTAACGCACAGCACCGAGGAGCGCCCCAACCTCCGCTTGTCGGTTGACGCCCAGTTTGTGGAAGATCGACCGAATGTGCGTCCGCACCGTTTCATACGAGATCGCGCGCATACGCGCGATTTCCCTCGCGCCTTCACCCCGTGCCAGAAGGAGGGCGATGGCCGCTTCGGTCGGGGTTAAGCCGAAGGCCTGCTGAATGACACCCGTGTCCGGCTGCGAGCGCGCATCAAGATCATCGATGACGGCCATTCCCCGCGCCAGGGAGAAATAATCCCTCATAAATCCATCGATTTGTTGAAATCGAAGAATAAGGGGCCGTTTTCCCTCCCGGGTTACGCGCACGGGCTGCGCCGCGGTCAAGGCATTTGGGAGCCTCGTCACCGCTTGAACAAGACGCTGCAATGCGCGTGTTTCCATTGGCAGCCTGGCTTTCAATTCGCCCTTTGAGACTTGAAGCTCGGACCCAATCAGGGCCTCGGCGGCCGCGTTCATTTTGATCACCCGGGCGCTTCGGTCGAAAAAGATGGCGCCAAGCTTCATCCGCTCGAAGGCCTCGCCTAAGCCATCGAGCTTTGCTTCCGATAAGGACCTCGCCACCGATGATGCTAGCGTAAATCTTTCCGATAGGCCCGCCAGCGCTCGCGCCTCCTCAGGCATGTAGGGCCCGCGCGCCTTTCCACGATGCAGAGCGCAGCAGACGCGCTCCGCGCCCACCTGGAAGCAGGAAAGCGCAGCGTACTGAAGCTTATAACTATTTGAAAATCTAAAATATTCGTTCTCGTATTCATCATTCGACATGAAATCGCTGTCGATCACAATACTATTCGGCCTGAGGATTGGAATTGCCTTTGATCTGTAATCCCTCTCAGCCCACCCGTCCCTGAAATATTCCTCGATACCCCGAGACAAGCTTTCCGTGTGCGGGACGTCCGGTGTCCGTCCATCGATGGGCATGAAGTTGACGCCGTCCGCTCCCGTCGCCGCCATCAGGTGATCGAGCGTCGGAACCCAACCCGCCGGGCCGATGGCGGCATGCAGAAGTTCATCCAGGACGAGGTTCAAACGGGAGAGATCGACTTGCATCACGCCCCACCGGATCCGGACCACCAGGCCGCGAGAGCTAAAGATTCAAGCTCAGTTTAAATAACGGATAACCTCAATATTCCTTTTGGGCAACGGGCGATGCACGCCCTGGTCGTGCCGTGCCGAAGGAATGGCCAGGCCATGACGCGCCGGGCCTTCGGAAAACAACGGCAGGGCGTATACTTTTGGCCGCCAAAGGAGATCTGAACCATAGGCTGCGCCAGTCCCCTGCTCCAATTGAGGCATGGCAAGCGCTCAGGCCGCGTCTACGATCCTGCCGAATTTTTCCGCAGCGCGGTCTACCGTTCCATCTGGACGACGCGCGCTGCACCTCAAACATCCTGAGGGCTGAATCGTGACCAATATCGTGGCTGGCGCAGAAGTCCGCGTGAACACCACCACAACAGCGACGTACGTGCGGGAACCCGCAATTGCTGTACTGACCGACGGCAGCTACGTCGTGACATGGGAATACATGGGGAGAGACCAAAAGTCTCGTATCTATGCGCAACGCTACGATGCTGCTGGCAACCCTCTGGGGACGGAGACGCGTGTCGATACCCCCACGGGAGCGCAATTCTATGTAGCGGAAGCTCCAGCCGTCACGGCGCTCGCCAGCGGCGGCTACGTGGTGACGTGGGAAACGAACGGCTTTATCTATGCTCAGAGGTACACAAATGCCGGCATCGCCATCGGTGCCCAAAGCCACGTCGGCACCTCTATAGGGGGGGATCAGTGGGAGCCCTCCATCGCTCCGCTCCCGGATGGCGGTTATGTCGTGACGTGGCAACAGGTTATAGCGAGCCCCCATGGGGACGGCAGCACCTACATCTATGCGCAACGCTTTAGCGCCGCCGGTGACGCAATCGGCTACCAAACCTTCGTCAGCTACAACTCCCTCCAGCATGAACAACATGCCAGCGTGGTGGCCCTTCAGGGGGGCGACTATCTGGTGGTTTGGGAGTCCCGTTATGCGGACTACTCCAGCGTCGGTATCCACGCGCATCGCTTCAATGCGTCCGGTGAGGACGTGGGCGCGCTAACCTTCGAGATTAAGTCCGGCGCGGAAAGCAGCGTCTATTTTCCGACCGTCGCAGGTCTCGCCGACGGCGGCTATGTGGTGGTTTGGACTGCTTACGGAGACGAGCCGTATAGTGACGGCATCTTTGCCCAACGGTTTGATGCGGCGGGCGCTCCTGTGGGCGAGGAGACACGGGTCAGCAGCCACACCTACCTGAGCACCGATCAACGCATTCCCTCCGTGGCGGCACTCGCGGACGGCGGCTATGTCGTGACCTGGCAATCGCGCGGGCAGGACGGGGATAGCTGGGGTCTCTATGCGCAGCAATACAACGCTGCAGGCGTCGCTGTGGGCGAGGAAACCCTGATCAACTCGACCACGCAGGGGAACCAGATACAGCCCGCCGTGGCGGGGCTCGCGGACGGCAGCTACCTAGTGACCTGGGCATCGGATTATGGGGGCTTTGGCATCTACAGCAAGGTCTTCACCCTCAACGAAGACCCAACAGCGCCTGCAACCCGCAGGCTGACGCTGCAGGCGAATACCAGCATCATTGCCCCAATCGGCGCCAGTGATGCGGACGGGGACACGCTCACCTATGCCCTGAAGAGTGGCGGCGCCCCAACGAAGGGCGCAGTCACCTTTAATGCGACCCTTGGCCAGTTCACTTACGCCGCGAACAACAACGCAAGCGGCTCCGACGCCTTCACCATCATTATTTCCGATGGCCAGGGAGGCAGCACGGAACAGGTCGTTTCCATCTCGATCACCTCGCCTGTCAACGCACCCCCAGTTATCTCCTCCAATGGCGGCGGCGCCTCCGCTTCGATCAAGATGGCGGAGAACACGTCCGCCGTCACCACGGTGAAGGCGAGTGATCCGGAAAACGGCGCCATGACCTACTCGCTTTCCGGTATCGACGCGGCGCTTTTCAAGATCGACGCCAAGACGGGCGCCCTCACCTTCAAATCGCCGCCTAATTACGAGAGCCCGGCCGACAAGAATAGGGATAACGTCTACGACGTGACCGTACTGGCCACCGACAGCGCCAAGCTCACCGACACGCAGGCCATCAAGGTGACGGTGACGAACACCAACGAGGCCCCCGTCATTTCCTCCAATGGCGGCGGCGCCTCCGCTTCGATCAAGGTGGCGGAGAACACGTCCGCCGTCACCACCGTGAAGGCGAGTGATCCGGAAAAGGGTGCCATTACCTACTCGCTTTCCGGAGGGGCAGACAAGGATCTGTTCACGATCAATGCGAAAACCGGCGTCTTGTCCTTCAAGGCGGCCCCGGACTACGAGCACCCAGCCGACCAGGGCAAGGACAATACCTACGACGTGGTGGTGAGGAGTAGCGACGGCAAGCTTGTCGATACCCAGGCGATCCGCGTCGCGGTCACCGACGTAAGCGGCAAGACCCTCACCGGCACCAAGAGCGCCGATAAGCTGGTGGGCACCGCCGAGAACGATATTCTTCGTGGCGGGGCCGGCAACGACAGGCTTCTCGGTGGCGGAGGCAAGGACGTGCTCACGGGCGGGGCCGGCGCCGACGTGTTCGTCTACACGGCGCTGACGGATTCGACCGTGAAGAGCCTCGACACGATCACGGACTTTTCCGCGGCATTGGGCGACAAGATCGACCTGTCCGCCCTCGACGCGAAAAGCGCAACCGGTGCCGACGACGCCTTCGTCTATATCGGAACGAAGTCGTTTTCCGGAACGGCCGGTGAGCTGCGCTTTTCAAAAGGTATCCTTCAAGTGGATACGAATGGCGACAAAGTCGCGGACCTCACGGTCAAAGTCGATGGGGCGATTACGCTTGGGGCACGCAACTTCGTGCTTTGAGCGTGCGGAGGATCCACCAAAGGCCCCGGATCAAAACCGGGGCCAACCGGCTGCTCAGGCCATTGGGGCCGCGAAGATCAAATCGCGTTCCACAACCTCATGGGCGATGACAGCCAAACACAGGTTCCGCCGCCAGCGCCAGACAAACACGGACTTTTCCGGAAAAAACGGAGAGGCTAAGCGCCCCGCGCTGAAGCTCGGCTGCGCAAGATCAAGGACCGTCCGCGACCGCTCAGCTTGTAACGCCCATCGCGGCCTGTGAGGATCCGGACCTGATGGACTTCAGCCCCACCATCTGCGCCCCAAAACCCGCGACGCGGAGAGTGTGCGCGTCGGCACGGCGACGTCAGCGCGCCGGAATGGGCGAAGATGAACCGAAATTTGGTGGGCCCGGAGGGACTCGAACCCCCAACCAGACCGTTATGAGCGGTCAGCTCTAACCATTGAGCTACAGGCCCCGTCGCCGCCCCGATGGTGGCGCAGGAGGCGAGTCGACCTCACTGATCTAGCAACCTTCACGATCACGAACAACCGGCAGCTCCCCATCCCGGCCGCCGCGACCCGCGCAAGAAAAAGGCGCGTTCAGAGGCGCGCCTTTGATGTTCGGCTTTTTCAGCAGGCCACGCTCAATAGACACCGCCCTGGGCGGAAGTGCTGCGATTGCTGCCGGATGCAGGGCGGGTCCCGTTGGAGGCAGCCGCCTGCGGCTTGGCCGGCTTCTGCTGGGGCTTCTGCGCCTGCTTCTTCTGCTCTTTCGCGGGCTTGGGGCCCAGCGTGGCCACCTTGGGGGTCAGCGGCGCCTTGTCCATGGCGATCAGGTCGGAAATGGTGCCGAACTTATAGCCCTTGGCGATCAGCTCATCGAGCACCTGCTCCATGGCGGCCACCGTAGAGGGATAGATGTCGTGCGAGAGCACGATGGCTCCAGGCTTCACCTGCTTCATGATCTCGTCATGAACCACCTTGGCGTCCCGGTGCTTCCAGTCCAGCGGATCCACGGACCAGTTCACGATGGTGACGCCGAAGGCATCCTCCAAGTGGTCACGCAAGGCCGGCTTCATGGAACCATAGGGTGGGCGCAGGTAGCGGGGCTTGTGGCCCGTCACCTCCTCCACCAAGGCTGAGGTCTCGCCCACCTGCTTGTCCGCGGCGGCAAGGGGAATGCGGGTGAGCTGAGGGTGGCTCCAGGAGTGGTTGCCGATCTCGTGGCCATCATCGGCAATCATCTTCAGCACTTCAGGGTGCTTGGCAGCCATGTTGCCGAGCACGAAGAAGGTGGCCTTGATGCCCCGCGCCTTCAGAATGGAGAGCAGCTGCGGAGTGGTCTCGGGGCTCGGGCCATCATCGAAGGTCAGCGCGATATAGGGCTGATCCACGTTGAAGGAGCGATAGGTCATGCCCTTCCGCGGCCCCGCGCCAGGCTGGTGGGCCAGCGTGGCGGATGCTGTGGCGATGGAGCCCGTCACCAGAGGCGCGGACATATCGGTGGATGCGAGCGCCGCCGCCGCGGGGGCCGCGACCGGCTGCGCGGGCGGGGCGGCTGCCGTGGCGGTCGCGAAGGGGGAGAGCAGCGCCGGAACGAAGGCGTACCCGGCGCCGCCGACGGCGCCGAGCGCCAGAAGTCCAGAAGCGAACAAGAGCGGTTTCACGGCGTAGGCATCCCGGATTGGTGCATCTTCATTATGATCCACCTTGCCGTGCCTTCATGGATAAATCGTGAAGTCGCACGACTTTCCAGCCGCTTTGCCGCCGCTTTCGGCGCCGCCCTTCAGCCCCCTACCACTTGCCGGTGTTCGGCATGGAAGCCCAAGGCTCGGCGGGGGCCTTGGCGCCACCCTTCTGTAGCAGCTCGACGGAAATGTTGTCGGGCGAGCGGATAAACGCCATGTAGCCATCGCGCGGCGGCCGGTTGATGGTGACGCCCGCGGCCTGGAGCTTGGCGCAGGTGGCGTAGATATCCTCCACCTCAAAGGCGAGATGGCCGAAATTGCGGCCCTCGCCATACTCTTCCTTGTCCCAGTTGTGGGTCAGCTCCACCTCAGCCACGTCGGCCTGGCCGGGGGCGGCGAGATACACCAGGGTGAAGCGGCCCTGCGGGTAGTCCTTGCGGCGCACCTCCTCAAGCCCCAGCTTGTTGCAGTAGAAGTCCAGTGACTGGTCGAGATCGGTCACGCGGACCATGGTGTGCAGGAAGCGCATCGTCTAGCTCTCGCTCTTGGCAGAAGGGCGCCGGATGTCCGGCGCTGTTCAATTATGACTTTTGACGCTGATCTCAAGACCGCCCAGGCCCAACTCACCCGTTGGCTGGAGGAAGCCCACTGCGCCGTGGCCTTCACCGGCGCCGGTATCTCCACTGAATGCGGCATCCCAGATTTCCGCTCGCCCGGCGGCCTCTGGACCAAGAACAAGCCCATTCCCTTCGACGCCTTCCTGGCCATGAAGGACGCGCGGAACGAGGCCTGGCGGCGCAAGTTCGCCATGGAGGAGGCGTTTGCCGGTGCGCGGCCCGGGCGCGGCCACATGGCCCTTGCCCGCCTGCTGGAGCAGGGCCGCCTCGGCGGCGTCATCACCCAGAACATCGATGGGTTGCACCAAGCCTCCGGCATTCCGGACGCCGACCTCATCGAGCTGCACGGCAACGGCACCTATGCCACCTGCCTGGAATGCGGCACGCGCTTCGAGCTCGACTGGGTGAAAGAGCGATTCGATACCGCCGGCGGCATCGCGCCGGATTGCCCCCATTGCGGCGGTCCCATCAAGGCCGCGACCATCTCCTTTGGGCAGGCCATGCCCGAAAAAGAGATGCGCCGGGCCGATGCGCTGACCCGGGAAAGCGACCTGTTCATCGTTCTCGGCTCCTCCCTCGTGGTGTTCCCCGCCGCCCAATTCCCCTTGCAGGCCAAGGACAACGGTGCGCGTCTCGTGATCGTGAACCGGGAGCCGACGGAGTTCGACGGCCTCGCGGACATGGCTGTGCACGCGGACATTGGCGATGTGCTGGCCCCATTCGCCCAGAACGCGTGAAGAAGGGTGGGCGAACGTTAACGGAGTTGCTATCCTGCCCCGCAGCAAACCGTGTGCGCATATGCAAGGGTCTGGGATTTCATGGGGTCTGACGCACAGGGCTGGGGCCCACAGGCAGCCGGGATCATGAACGAGGCGACCGAGGAGCCCATTGGGCTTGAAGAAGTCTGCGGCGCGATCAAATGGTTCGATGCGTCGAAGGGCTACGGCTTCATCGTTCCGGACGATGGCGGCCCGGATGTGCTCGTGCACGTCACATGCCTTCGGCGCGATGGCTTTCACACCGCCATTGAGGGCGCGCGTGTGGTCTGCGAGGCGGTCCGCCGCAGCAAGGGCCGCCAGGCCTTTCGCGTGCTCTCGCTGGATCTGAGCACAGCGGTGCATCCGCTGCCCAGCGCGCCGCCGCGGGTGCGCGTGGAGATCGAGGCCAAGGAAGGCTTCGAGCGCGCTATCGTGAAATGGTTCAACCGCCTGCGCGGCTTCGGCTTCCTGACCCAGGGTGACGGCACGCCCGACATCTTCGTTCACATGGAAACCTTGCGCCGCCATGGCCTGACCGAGCTGCGGCCGGGCCAGACCGTCATGGTGCGGTATGGCGACGGGCCGAAGGGCCTGATGGCGGCGGAAGTGAAGGCCGACAACGGCACCAGCGGGAATCACTGATCATGTCCTTGTTCGCAGCGTCGCGGCTGCGCCGCTCGATTCGGCGCGCCTGTGCGGCGGCCGGCGCGCGCCAGCCGTCCATCAGCCCCGCCTCTCCTTCCCGCCGCCCCGTCGTCCGCCACCTTGTGGCCGCGCTCGCGCTGGCACTGGTGGCGCAGCCGCTGGGGCAGATGATGGTGCCAGCCCTCCAGGGCCCGGCCTTCGCCATGTCCGTCGAGACCATGGAGATTGCCACCAAGACGGGCGTGGTGGTGCTTGAGGTGGAAGTGGCGCAGACCGACGCGGAGCGCACCACCGGCCTCATGTACCGCAAGTCGCTGGCGGACCATCACGGCATGCTGTTCGACTTCAAGGTCGATCAGCCGGTCTATATGTGGATGAAGAACACCTACATTCCGCTGGACATGCTCTTCATCCGCTCCGACGGCACCATTGCCCGGATCGCATCCATGACGACGCCCCTGTCCACCGAAACCATCCCGTCCGGCGAACCGGTGCGTGCGGTTGTGGAGATCGCCGGCGGCTCAGCCCAAAAGCTGGGCATTGCGCCGGGCGACCGGGTCGCCCACCACATCTTCAAGCAGAAGTAGGGTGCCTTCGAGCGTCTCGCGCCCCCGCTGGGGTCAAGGACGACGGCTCATTTCACCGCCTGCGGCCGGGTCCCCTGTCCCCGGAAGCGGGGAGAGGATCCGACGTTGGAGGGGGCATCACGAGCGGGTGGCGGAATTGCCGGCCTGGGTGAAAAACTGCTCCGCGTACCAGCGCATCTCCGCCTCGACGTCCGGCTTGCCCGCCAGCTCGCACTGGTCCACCAGCGCGCTCACGCGCTCGAACATGGCCGCGACATAGCTATTGGGATCCGGCTGCGCCTGGGCCATCTGGATCACCAGATCCCGCATGATGAAGTGCTGCACCATGGAGCGCGCCTGCTCCACCGCCACCGCCTTGATCAGGCCGTTGAGCCACTCCAGCCCCTGTTCGTCACCAGCCATGCGCGCTCCCTGCAATGCAGCAAGATGATGCGGCACTGCCAGACAAAATGGAATCTCTGACAGGAGAGCTTCCTTATTTGTTGCCATCACGCAACATCTTTGCGGTTTCTTGACCTGCGCCAGTTGTCGCTGGCGAAAAGTACGTGGTGCCGGTCCGCGGGCCGGCCTATAAGATGTGCAGCTTCGGCTTCAAGGAATGCGGACGGGCTTTTCCGGATCTCCTCGAAGGTCCCAGGTGGCATTTCAAGGCACACGCCCCTCAAGGGCCGCCACCACCGGGTCGTGACACGCTGCCGCAAGCTTTCCCCATTGCCACAAAAAGCCTTTCGGGCCCCGCGCTCGGAAGGCAGGTGAAACTGCAGGCGGGCTGCGCCCGCATCTCATTCCTCGCGGAGCCGCATGCCGGGCCGCGGGTGGGAAACATGCGCCATCAAGAGCGCAACCAGGAAACGCCAGCGCCGACGCCCACAGAGCCTGAAGGCCGGGGCGCAGCGCATGA
This sequence comes from Xanthobacter sp. NM-59, assembly GCF_021401125.1. Lineage (GTDB taxonomy): Bacteria > Pseudomonadota > Alphaproteobacteria > Rhizobiales > Xanthobacteraceae > Xanthobacter. The sequence goes on along the minus strand of NZ_JACBFQ010000001.1, from coordinate 542,725 downwards.
TCGGAGGAAGCCATGACGACATTCGCGAGAATGGCGGTCGGCGGACTTTTGTCCGTCGCGGCCTTTTGCCCGGCGGCCCATGCGGGCTCGGTGACGCAGCCTGGCGAGACCATCGGTCTTGCCACCGGCGCACCGCTGCCCGAGGGCGTCTATTTTGTTGACACCGCGGACTGGGGCTGCCGGAATACCTCGCCCGACAGCACCTGTGTTGGCGTGAATATTCCCGTATTGGCCTGGGCCACACCGGTGAATTTCCTCGGCGCCCGCGTGCAATTGCTGACCGCGGTGCCAACCGTTACCGTCGGTGTGGGCAACAATGACTATACCTACGGCTTCTACAACCCCTTCTTTGCCGGGCAGCTGGCATGGGACCTGGGCAATGGCTTCGGGTTCAGCTACCTGCTGGGCTTTTATGTCGGCGTGAATACGGGCGTGGGCTTCGACTCCACTTCCCTCAACCAGCGCTTTGCCCTGAGCTATACGGCCGATGGCTGGAACCTGACCGCCAACGCCATCTGGGGCATCCAGTTCGATGGCGACACCAGCACCGTCAATCCCGACTTCCTGAACGTCGATCTCACCGCCACCAAGAAGTTCGGCAAATGGGAGATTGGTCCGGTGGCCTATTACTCCACGGACCTCAATAGTCCCGCGCCCTTTTACGGAAAGCAGAGCCAGTTCGCCGTGGGTGGCCTGATCGGCTACGATTTCGGGCCGGTCATCCTCCAGGCCTACCTCACCACCGACGTGTATGAGGAGAATTACGGCGGATACGACACCCGTGGGTGGGGCCGCATCATCATCCCGCTCTGGAACCCGCCGCCGGCACAGACGGCGATGATCCACAAGTGATCCGGCAATAAACAGGTCGCGCGCGGTCCACCGCCGCGCGCGATGCGTCACGCCTGGCGCTGGGCGGGGTCGCCGAAACCGCCGCCCGTAGGGGTGATGATGGTGATCGCCTCGCCCGCCTCCAGCCGCACCTGCGCGCACCCCCCCAGCTCTTCCTGGCGCCCGTCGAGGCGGCGGGCCATATTGCGCCCGAGCGCCCCTGCCTCACCCCCCTCCACGCCGAAGGGCGCGACGCGCCGGTGCGAGGAGAGGATGGCGCAATCCATGGCCTCCAGGAAACGGATGGTGCGCAAGGTGCCGTCGCCCGCATTCCAGCGCCCCCGCCCGCCCGAACCTTCACGCAGGCGGAACTCTTCCAGCACCACGGGATAACGGAATTCCAGGATTTCCGGGTCGGTCAGGCGCGAATTGGTCATGTGGGTGTGCACGCCGCCCACCCCGTCGAAGCCGGGCCCCGCCGGCGCGCCGGAGCAGATGGTTTCATAATACTGGTAGCGCGCATTGCCGAAGGTGAGGTTGTTCATGGTGCCCTGGGCCGAGCCCAGCGCCTTCAGCGCGCCGAACAGGCAATCGGTGACGTGCTGGCTCACCTCCACATTCCCGGCCACCACCGCCGCCGGATAGACCGGCGCCAGCATGGAGCCTTCCGGCACCACGATGTGGATGGGGCGCAGACAGCCGGCATTGAGGGGGATCTTACCCTCCACCATCACCCGGAACACATAGAGCACCGCCGCCTGCGTCACCGGGCCCGGCGCGTTGAAATTGTCCGGCCGCTGGGGCGAGGTTCCGGTGAAATCCACCACCGCCTCGCGCTTGGCCTTGTCCACGCGAATCGCGACCTGGATTCGGCTGCCCTGGTCCATCTCCATCTCGAACGAGCAGTCGGACAGGCTGTCGATGACGCGGCGCACACTTTCGGCTGCATTGTCCTGCACGTGGCCCATATAGGCCGCAACCACGTCTTCCCCGAAATGAGCGATCATCTTGGCCAGCTCGGCTGCCCCGCGCTCGGCAGCGGCGATCTGGGCCTTCAGGTCGTTCACGTTCTGGGTGACGTTGCGCACCGGATAGGGCGCCGTGGTGAGCAGCTCCACCAGCTCCGCTTCGCGGAAGCAGCCACGCTCCACCAGCTTGAAATTGTCGATATAGACGCCCTCCTCCTCAATGGTGGAGGCGCGCGGCGACATGGAGCCCGGCGCCACGCCGCCCACATCCGCATGGTGCCCGCGCGCCGCCACGTAGAAGAGAATGCGCGTTCCGGCGGCGTCGAACACCGGCATCACCACCGTGATGTCGGGCAGGTGGGTGCCCCCATTATAGGGCGCGTTGAGGGCATAGACGTCGCCCGGCTCGAACCGCCCGCCGGTGGCGCGAATGACGCTCTCCACCGACTTGTCCATGGAGCCGAGATGGACGGGAATGTGGGGCGCATTGGCCACCAGATGGCCCTTGGCGTCGAACAGGGCGCAGGAGAAATCCAGCCGCTCCTTGATGTTCACCGAATAGGCCGTGTTCTGGAGCGCCACCCCCATCTGCTCCGCCACCGACATGAAGAGGTTGTTGAACACCTCCAGCAACACCGGATCGGCCTTCGTGCCCAGCGCCGGGGCGTGGCGGGCAGCCTCCCGGCGGGTGAGCACCAGATGGTCACGGGCCGTCACCTCAGCGGCCCAGCCGGGCTCGATGACGATGGTCTGGTGCGGCTCGATGACGAGGGCGGGGCCGGTGATGGACTGCCCGCGCGCCACATCGGCGCGGCGATAGATGGCGGCCTCATGCCATTCCCCCTGGGAGTAGAAGCGCGTGCGCGTCGCCGGCTCCGGCGTGCCGGTCACGAGGGGGCCTTCCGCCTCCTCCACCTTGGAGCCGCCGCCGACGGCCTCGGCGGAAATGGCCTCGATCACAAGCACCTTGGTTGCGTCGATGAAGCCGAAGCGGGCGCGGTGGGCGCTCTCGAAGGCGCCCTTCATCTGCGCCGCGGTGCCGAACGGCACCACCAGCGGGGAATCCGTGCCCGCATAGCGCACATGGGCGCGGCGGAATACGGTGATATCCGCCTCGCGCACCCCCTGCCCCATCAGCTCGGAGCGCACCAGCTCAGCTGCGATGTCCAGCGCAGATTCGGCGGCGGCGACGCCCTCCCCGTCCAGGGGCGCTTCCACCGTGCGCTGGCGGGTGGCGCGGATGTCGGCGAGGCCCATGCCATAGGCGGACAGCAGGCCGGAAAAGGGATGGATGAGCACGCTGCGCATGCCCAAAACGTCCGCCACCAGGCAGGCATGCTGCCCACCCGCGCCGCCGAAGCATTGCAGGGCATATTCGGTGACGTCATAGCCGCGCTGCACGGAAATCTTCTTGATGGCGTTGGCCATGTTCTCCACTGCGATACGGATGAAGCCATCCGCCACCGCCTCCGGCGCCCGTCCATCGCCGATACGTGCGGCCAGCTCGGCGAAGCGCGCGCGCACGGCCTCCGCATCCAGGGGCGCGTCGCGGCCGGGACCGAAGATCTTCGGGAAGAAGTCCGGATTGAGCTTGCCCACCATCACATTGGCGTCGGTGACGGCCAGGGGCCCGCCGCGCCGATAGCAGGCAGGCCCTGGATTGGCGCCCGCCGAATCCGGCCCCACCACCAGCCGCGCCCCGTCATAATGGAGGATGGAGCCGCCGCCCGCCGCCACCGTGTGGATGGACATCATGGGCGCACGCATGCGCACGCCCGCCACCTCGGTCTCGAACGTGCGCTCATATTCGCCATCGAAATGGGACACGTCGGTGGACGTGCCGCCCATGTCGAAGCCGATGACCTTGCCGAAGCCGGCGATGCGGGCCGTCTCCACGCACCCCACCACGCCGCCGGCGGGGCCGGAGAGGATGGCATCACGCCCCTGGAACAGCCCGGCATCGGTGAGGCCGCCGGACGACATCATGAACATGAGGCGGCACTGCCCGCCATCGCCCGCGAGCTCGCCCGCCACCTGGTCCACATAGCGGCGCAGGATGGGCGAGAGATAGGCATCCACCACCGTGGTGTCGCCACGGCCCACCAGCTTCATCAGGGGCGAGACCTCGTGGCTGGCGGAAACCTGGGTGAAGCCCACCTGCCGGGCCACGTCCGCCACCGCCTTTTCGTGCTCGGAAAACCGGTAGGCATGCATGAAGACGATGGCGCAGGCCTCGGCCCCCGCCGCCCGCGCGGCCTCAAGCTCCGCCCGCACGCGGTCGAGGTCGGGCGCACGCTCCACGGTGCCGTCGGCGCGCACGCGCTCATCCACCTCGACCACGTGGGCATAGAGCTGGTCGGGCTTCACGATGTGCTTGGCGAAAATGTCGGGCCGGTCCTGGTAGCCGATGCGCAGGGCATCGCGGAAGCCGCCGGTGATGACGAGCACCGTGGGCGCACCTTTGCGCTCCAGAAGGGCATTGGTGGCGACCGTTGTGCCCATCTTCACCGCATGGATGGCGTCGGCCGGGATGGCCGCCCCCGCCGGCACCCCCATCAGCTCGCGAATGCCCTGGATGGCGGCATCGCGATAGGCTTCCGGGTTCTCGGACAAGAGCTTGTGGGCCATCAGGCGACCATCGGGCCGGCGCGCCACGATGTCGGTGAAGGTGCCGCCACGGTCGATCCAGAAATCCCAGCCAGAAACCGTCATCGCTCGCCTCGTTGCGGACAGCCGGGCGCCGTCCCATTCCCGCCGGCCTCTATAAGGGGTATTCCCCCCGATGCGCGAGACCAAGCGCGCCCGAACGGATGAGCCCACCGCACCCCGCCACCGTCCACCCGCCGATGCGCTTGACGCATGGAGCCGGGCTTGTCATGAGGCGGGGTACTTTTGCCATGAGTCTCCCATGCGTGCCTTTGGTTCCGTATCGCCCGTCCTGCTCGTCGGCCCCTCCTGGGTGGGCGACATGGTCATGGCGGCGAGCCTGGTGGAAGTTCTGCGCATGCGCGAGCCGAGCCGCCCGGTGGATGTGCTGGCCCCTCCCGCGGCACTGCCCATCGCCCGCATGATTCCGGGCGTGCGGCGCACCATTCCCTTGAGCCTGGGCCATGGCGAGCTGGGCATCATGGCCCGCTGGCGGCTGGGTCGCGGCCTGCGCGACGAGGGCTATGGCAAGGCCATCATCCTGCCGCGCGCCTTCAAGGCGGCCATTCCTCCGTTCGCGGCCGGGATTCCGGAACGGGTGGGCTATAAGGGCGAGCTGCGCTCGGCGCTTCTCACCGATGCGCGCTCCGACCGGCAGCGCAAGACCGCGCGCACCATCGACCGCTTCGTGGCCCTCGCCTTGCCGGAAGGCACGCCGACCCTTTCGCCGCGCCCGCGCCTCATCCTGCCGGACGGCGCGCTGGACACCTGCCAGGACAAGTTCCCCCTGCCCGGCACCGGCCCCGTCATGGTGCTGTGCCCCGGCGCGGAATACGGGCCCGCCAAGCGGTGGCCAGCGGAAAAGTTCGCGCAGCTGGCGGCCCTCGCGGTGAAGGCGGGCTACCGCGTGCGCGTGCTCGGCTCGCCCAAGGACGCAGAGGCGGCCGCGACCATCGCCGCCACCGCCGGAGTGCCGGTGGACAATCTGGTGGGGCGCACCAGCCTGATCGACGCGGCCGCCATCCTCGCCAGCTCCGACGTTGTGATCTCCAACGATTCCGGCCTGATGCACGTGGCGGGCGCCTTCGACCGCCGCCTAGTGGTGGTCTATGGCGCCTCATCGGAGAAGATGACCCCCCCGGCGGGCCGCCGCGCCCGCGCCCTGGGGCTCGATCTGCCGTGCCGCCCCTGCCACAAGCGCGAATGCCCGCTGGGCACCCTCGCCTGCCTCAACGGCATCAGCCCCCGGGATGTGTTCGACGCAGCCGAAAAGACCGCTCAATGAGGCTTCTGGTCGTCAAGCTGTCGTCGCTGGGCGATGTGGTCCACACCTTTCCGGCCCTCACCGACGCGGCCGCCGCCATTCCCAACCTGCAGGTGGATTGGGCGGTGGAGGAAGCCTTCGCGCCGGTCGCGGCCCTCCATCCCGCCGTGCGGCGCACCATTTGCGTGCCCCTGCGCCGGTTGCGTAAGCGCCCGGTGGCGGCCTGGCGCTCGGGCGAGGCGGCGGCGGTGCGTCGCGCTTTGGCGGCCGAACCCTATGACATGGTCATCGACGCCCAGGGGCTGATGAAGAGCGCCCTAGTGGCGGCGTGCGCGCGCGGGCCGCGCCACGGCTTTGACCGCTCCAGCGCGCGCGAGCCGCTGGCGACACTGCTTTATGCCCACACCCACCACGTGCCGGAGACCGAGCACATGGCGGTGCGCATCCGCAAGCTGTTCGCGGCGGCGCTGGGCTATGGGCTGGAGGGTCGCCCGGCCGACACGGGCTTGCGGCCGGCCGTGGCCGCGGGCCCGCCGCACCTCGTCTTCCTGCACGGCACCACATGGCAGACCAAGACCTGGCCCCGTGCCGGCTGGCGAGCGCTGGCGGCCCGCGCGCAGGAAGCCGGATTCGCGGTGCGGCTGTTTGCCCATGGTGAAGCGGAAACCGCGCGCGCCAAAGCCATCGCCGATGGCCTTCCCGCGGTGACGCTGCTGCCGCCGCAGACCCTCGCCACCCTCGCCCCTCTGCTACAGACGGCGGCCGGCGTCGTGAGCGTGGACACCGGCCTTGGCCACCTGGCCGCCGCCTATGGCGTGCCGACGCTGGGCCTTTACGGCCCCACCAACCCGCGGCTGACCGGCCTGTTCGGCGCCCGCGTGCGCGAGCTGCCGGCGGAGCGGGACTGCGCGCCCTGCGAGAAGTCGCGATGTCGCATCGCCCCGGACACGCGCGAGGGCCCTCCCTGCCTTGCGGACCATCGCGCCGATGCGGTGTGGCAGGCACTGCGGCAGCTTCAGGCCGGCGGCGACTGATCGCCCCTCATGGACAAGCACCGGAAAAGCGTGGCACAGGAAGGCCAATTGTCTGACCGCTGAGAGGCACCAAACTCCATGACGCGCCGAGCAGCCCTGAGCCGCGACATTCTCCTCGTCACCGGGGGGGCCGGCTTCATCGGCTCCAACATCGCCCGCGCGGCCGCAGATGACGGCTACCGCGTGGTGGTGGCCGATTGGCTGGAGGACGGGCCCAAGTGGCGCAACATCTCCGACATCGCGCTCCATGACGTGATCCGCCCCGAGACGGTGAACGCCTTCGTGGAGCGGGAGGGCGGACGCCTGGCCGCCGTGGTGCACATGGGCGCGGTTTCCGCCACCACCGAGCGCGACGCGGACAAGATCGTGACCCGCAACATCCGCGCGAGCCTCGATCTGTGGGACCTGTGCACCCGCAAGGGGCTGGGCTTCATCTATGCGTCCTCGGCCGCCACCTATGGCGACGGAGCCATGGGCTTCACGGACGACGAATCCACCCAGGGCCTGTCGCTGCTCTCGCCCCTGAATCCCTATGGCTGGTCCAAGCTGTTCGTGGACCGTCGGGTGATGGCGGATGTGGAGGCGGACGGGCCGCGCCCGCCCCAATTCGCCGGCCTGCGCTTCTTCAACGTGTATGGGCCGGGCGAGGCGCACAAGGGCGACATGCGCTCCGTCGTGCACAAGATCTATCCCGCCGCCCTGCGCGGGGAGAGCGTGACGCTCTTCAAGTCCCACAATCCCGAATTCGCGGATGGCGGGCAGCTGCGCGATTTTATCCACGTGTCGGACTGCGTGGAAGTGGTGCGCTGGCTGCTGGAAAACCCTGATGTCTCCGGCATCTTCAACGTCGGCACGGGCAAGGCACGCTCGTTCGCGGATCTTGCGCGCGCGGTGTTCACCGCCCTTGGGCAGGAGCCGCGCGTCACCTATGTGGACATGCCGGAGAGCCTTCAGCGCGCCTACCAGTATTTCACCGAGGCGGACGTGACCAAGCTGCGCGCCGCCGGCTACAAGCGCCCCTTCCTCTCGCTCGAAAGCGGCGTGGATTCCTACGTGAACGAGTATTTGAGGGGTCGCGACGAGGGCGTCGCGTGAAGAACCCGGTGAGTGTGCATCATGGTTGATCAAGGCGCGCCGCGCATCACCGTCGTCGGGGATGTGATGGTGGATCGCTATATCGTCGGCTCCGTCTCCCGCATCTCGCCGGAAGCCCCGGTGCCGGTGCTGTTGCATGGGGCCGAGCGCATCGTGCCCGGTGGCGCGGCCAATGTCGCCGCCAACGCGGCCGCGCTCGGCGCGGCGGTCACGCTGGTGGGCCTGGTGGGGGCGGATGCCCAGGCCGCGGCCCTGGCGGACGCACTCGCGCCCTATTCCGGCATCGACCTCTCCCGCCTCGTGGCGATGCCCGAGCGGCCAACCATCACCAAGACGCGCGTGATGAGCGGGCGCCAGCAGATCGTGCGCATCGACGCCGAGCCCCAGGGCACGCCGCCCGAGGAGGCCCAGGACGCGCTGGTGGCCGCCGCCCGTGAGGCGGTGAAAGGCAGCCGGGTGGTCGTCCTCTCGGATTACGCCAAGGGCGTGCTGAGCGACCGGGTGATCTCGGCCACCATCGCCGCGGCGCGGGCCGAGGGCATTCCGGTGATCGTCGATCCCAAGCGGCGCACCTTCGAGGCCTATCAGGGGGCCAGCCTCGTCACGCCCAACCGGCTGGAGCTGGCGGCCGCGACCGGCATTCCTGACACCACCGACGAGGAGGCCGCCGCCGCGGCCGCCGCCGCCGCCGCCCAGTTCGGCGGCGACGTGCTGGTGACGCGCGCCGAGAAGGGCATGACCCTGTGGCGGCGCGAGGGGCGAGTGCTGCACGTGCCCACCAAGGCCCGAGAGGTGTTCGACGTCTCCGGCGCGGGTGACACGGCGCTGGCGGCGCTGGCGGTGTCGCTGGCCTCGGGTCACAGCCTCGAAACCTCCGTGCACTTCGCCAATGCAGCCGCCGCCGTCGCCGTCGGCAAGGTGGGGACCGCCGTCGTGACGCGCGCGGAGCTCGCCGCCGCGCTGCAGGAGGCCATGCACGAAGGCACCGAGGATGGCGCCCTTGTGAGCCGCGAGCAGGCGGCCGGCATCATCGCCGGCTGGCGTGCGACGGGCGCCCGCGTGGTGTTCACCAATGGCTGCTTCGACCTGCTTCATCCCGGCCACATCGCGCTGCTGGAAGCTGCGGCGCGGGAGGGGGACCGGCTGGTGGTGGCCCTCAATACCGATGCCTCGGTGCGCCGGCTGAAGGGCGAGAGCCGCCCGGTGCAGGACGAGGCCGCCCGCGCGCGCGTGATGGGCGCGTTGCGCTGCGTGGACCTGGTGGTGCTGTTCGACGAGGATACGCCCTACGAAACCATCGCCCTGCTGAAGCCGGACGTGGTGGTGAAGGGGGCGGATTACCGCGAGGACCAGGTGGTGGGCGGCGATCTCGTCAAAAGCTGGGGCGGGCGCGTGGCGCTGGTGCCGCTGGTGGCGGGGCGCTCCACCTCGGCCCTGGTGGCCAAGGCACGCACCTGAGGAGGCACGCACCTGAGGCGCGCAGCCGCCACCAGTGCCCGCAAGAAGGGGGTTTGTGATGCCCGTGGTCACCATCCGCATCACCCGCGGCCCGACGTTGGAGGACAAGCGCGCCTTGGCTGCGGCAGTCACAGATGCCGTTGCCAGCACGCTGGCCCTGCCCGCCGAGCGCGTGCGCATCCTCATCGAGGAATATGAGCTGGAGAACGTCGCCACCGGCGGCGAGCTCCACGCCGACAGGGCCCGGCGCGACGGCGATGGCCCATTCGAAGTGTGAGCCGCGCGCTCACGCGCAATAATCGATGACCTTGCGCACGAAGCTTTCGCACGCCTCGATCTGCGAAAGGTCCACATATTCGTCCGGCTGGTGGGCCTGAACGATGGAGCCGGGCCCGCACACCACGGTGGGGATGTCGGCGATCTCCACGAACAGGCCGGCCTCGGTGCCATAGGCCACCTTGGCGTGGTCGTTGCGCCCCGCCCAGCGCTTCGCCAGCGTCGCGATGGGGGCGCCGGGATCGGCCGACAGGCCGGGAAAAGCAGCGGTGGTGATGAACTCGATGCCCGCCTCCGGCATCCGCGCCTTCATGGCCGGTTCCAGTTCATTGCGCGCATAATCGACCACTTCGGCCACGAGGGCGTCGATATCCTCTTCCGGCAGAGCGCGAACCTCCCAGGTCATGGCGGCGTGGTCGGGCACGATGTTGAGCGCGGTGCCGCCGTGCAGCGTGCCCACATGGGCAGTGGAGGTGGGGATGTCGTAGAGCGGATCGCGCCGGCCCTCGCTGGAGAGACGCTCGCCCAGCGCCACCACCCGCGCGGCGATGAGGGCGGCGGCTTCCACCGCGTTCACCAGCTCCGGCGCGCGGGAGGAGTGGCCGCCGCAGCCGGTGACGATGGTGCGCAGCGACCGCTTGGCCTTGTGGCCAATCACCACCTGCATCATCGTCGGCTCACCCACGATGCAGCCTTCCGGCCGGTAGCCCCGCGCAACCATGTGCGCCAGCATGGGCCGCACGCCCAGGCAGCCCACTTCCTCGTCATAAGACAGTGCGAGATGGATGGGCTTCTTCAGCTCCCGCCCGCGCATTTCCGGCACCAGCCCCAGGCAGACCGCCAGGAAGCCCTTCATGTCGCAGGTCCCGCGCCCATACAGGCGGCCGTCGCGCGCGGAGAGGGTGAAGGGATCGCTGGTCCAGTTCTGTCCATCCACCGGCACCACGTCCGTGTGGCCGGAAAGCACGATGCCCGGCACATCGCGCGGGCCGACGGTGGCGATGAGCGCGGCCTTGCCCTCGGCCTCATCCTCCACCCGCTCGAAGGCGACACCCTGGGCCCGGAAGAAGGCCTCGACCGCCTCCACCAAGGCAAGGTTGGAATTCCGGCTGGTGGTGTCGAAGCCGACGAGACGCGAAAGCCACTCCAACGTGAGCTCGGCCGCCATTGTGCTGGTCACTCCGTGGTGATCGAGCCGCGACTATAGCGCCGGATCATGACTTCCGCGGTGCACTAAATTCGCCAATGCCCGCGCCCCCTGGGGCCTGCGCTGAAAAGGGCGTCCGCAGAATGCGCGAGGCGCGTTCCCACGTTTCCGTGGAAACGGGAAATGCTCTAGAACGCCCAACTTCGCCGGCCGCGCGGGCCGCCGGCATCCGCATGGCAGGGTGGGAATCAAAAGCGATGGTGAGCAGCAATGCCCAGGGTGGGGCGGCGGAAGGCCGGGCGCTCCAAGGACAATCGCTCCAAGGACAATCGCTCCTTTGGGGAGACGCGGCGTGAGCCGGCTCGTCCTGGTTCTCGGCGGCGCGCGGTCCGGCAAGAGCGGGGAGGCCGAGCGGCTCGTGACCGCCGAGGCTGGCCCCTGGGCCTATCTGGCGACCGCCGAGGCGCTGGACAAGGAAATGGCCGAGCGCATCGCCCTGCACCGCGCCCAGCGTGGTGACGGCTGGCAGACCCACGACACGCCGCTCGCCCTCGCCCGAACGCTGGATGCCCTGCCGCCCGGGCAGCCGGCCCTGGTGGACTGCCTGACCCTGTGGCTCACCAACCATCTGCTGGCCGACCACGATCTGGACGCTGAAGCGGCGGGGCTCGAGGACGCCCTCACGCGCCGCCGGGGGCTGACGGTGTGCGTAGCCAATGAGGTGGGGCTTGGGATCGTGCCCGACAATGCACTGGCGCGGCGCTTCCGCGATGCCGCCGGGCGGCTCAACCAGCGCCTCGCGCGCAAGGCGGATCAGGTGCTGTTCATGGTGGCGGGCCTGCCCATGGTGGTGAAAGGCGGCTGAGACCATCCCTCCGCCGTCACCCGCCGCCAGCGTTCGCTCAACCGCCGCGCTGGCTTCACCAAAGGCCCATCAAGCCAGGGCCGTCAGCAAGGCAAGGCTGCTCACCAGCGCGATCAGCAGCCCATCCGCCACCCGATAGAGCCGGAGGGCGCGGCGGATGTCCGCCGCAGTCACCTCGCGGCGGCCGTCGCCCATATAGGCGTCCTCCGTGAACACGCCGCCATACACCTTGGGGCCGTTCAGCTTTACGCCCAGCGCGCCCGCCATGGCCGCCTCGGACCAGCCGGCGTTGGGAGAGCGGTGGCGGGGCGCATCCCGCCGCATGGCGCGATAGGCTTCGCCCGCCGCCGCCCCCGGCAGCAGCGCCGCTGCCGCGATGATGAGGCCGCACGCCAGCCGCGATGCGGGCAGGTTCACATAATCGTCCGACCGCGCCGCCGCCCAGCCGAAGGCGGCGTGGCGGGGGGTCAGGTGGCCGATCATGCTGTCGGCTGTGTTCAGCGCCTTGTAGGCGGCGCCACCGGCCAGGCCGCCAACGGCCATCCACAGCACGGGCGCCACGATGCCGTCCGAGAAATTCTCGGCAAGGCTCTCGATGGCGGCGCGGGCCACGCCCGCTTCGTCGAGCCGCTGGGGATCGCGGCCCACAATATGGCTCACCGCCTCGCGCCCCGCCTCCAGCCCGCCGCTTTCCAGCGCATCCGCTACGCGCGCCACATGCCAATGGAGCGAGCGCTGCGCCACCAGCGTGCTGCCCAGCAGCCCTGCGAGAACGCAGCCGAAAGGGAGAACGCGCAGACCGGCTTCCAGCCCCGCAGCGGGAAGGGCGGCGGCGAGGACCAGCAGGCAAACGGTCAGCACGCCCAGCAACCTGCGACGCCCATCGGACAGCTCCGGCCGGTTCCAATGCCGGTCGAGGGTGGCGATCAACCGGCCGATCCACATCACGGGATGGCCGATCCGGCGCACCAGCGCATCGGGATAGCCCAGCAGCGCCTCGAAAATCATGGCCACCGCCGTAAGGTCGAACGCCATCCCCAATGGTCCCCTATCCCTTCGCGCCAGGACGATGCCTTACCAAAACACCACTCGCGGCAAATTATGAGCCGGCAGCGCCCACCTTCATTTTCGCACTACAGCCCGAGCGACTCACCTCGTACACTGGTGCTGCAGCGCACACGCATCGACCGGAGACGAATCACCCATGGCCATTGTGCAGGCAGCGGCGCACAGAACCACTTTGGATGCGGAGCGGCCTCCTTATGTGGCGGACGGCGTGCGGGTCTACGCGGTGGGGGACATTCACGGCAAGATCGATCTGTTGCAGGAGCTGCAGCGGAAGATGGAGGCCGATCAGGCGTGCCACCCGCACATGGCCCATACCGAGGTCTATCTCGGCGACTATGTGGACCGCGGCCCCGCCACGGCGGGGGTGATCGAGAACCTGATGCAGCGCCAGCAGGAGCGCGGCGCCATCTGCCTTTCCGGCAACCACGAGGACATGATGCTGGAGGCGTACCGCTCGTTCGACGCCTTTTTGCATTGGACCTCGGTCGGCGGCCGGCCGGCGGCACTCTCCTACCTGCCGCCCATCACCACTCCGGCGGACGAGCTGGAGGAACACGACCTTTGGCAAAGCTGGCGCCGGGCCATGCCCGAGAGCCACGTCACCTTCCTGAAGAAGCTGGGCACCACCTTCGTCAGTGGCGATTACGTCTTTGTCCATGCGGGCCTGCGGCCGGGCATCGCCATCGAGGACCAGAAGCGCCGCGACTGCCTGTGGATCCGCCACGACTTCCTCGACCACCGGGAGGCGTTCAGCCACATGGTGGTCCACGGCCACACCCCGGTGAACGAGCCCGACATGCGTGCCAACCGCATCGGCATCGATACCGGCGCGGTCTTCTCCGGCCGCCTGACGTGCCTCGTCCTCGACGGAGCCAGCCGCGGCATCCTCTCCACCTGAGGACCCGGCCGGTGGCGGCCCCTGCCCCATCGTGCTTCACTACGGCGGGAAGGAGCCGTGCGCCATGTTCATTGCATTCTTCGAGGCCCTGAAGACCGCAGGCGTGCCCGTTTCGGTGCGCGAATACCTGACGCTCATGGAAGCGATGGATCGGGACCTTGCCGGGCGCCAGGTGGAAACCTTCTACTACCTCGCCCGCGCCAGCCTGGTGAAGGATGAGCGGCATCTCGACAAGTTCGATCAGGTGTTCGGCCAGTGCTTCAAGGGGCTGGAAGCCGCGCTGGGGGAGCAGGGCCACTCCATTCCCGAGGACTGGCTGCGCAAGCTCACCGAAAAGCACCTCACCGAGGAAGAAAAGAAGCAGATCGAGGCCCTGGGCGGGCTCGACAAGCTCTTGGAGACCCTGGCCGAGCGCCTGAAGGAGCAGAAGGAGCGACACCAGGGCGGCAACAAGTGGATCGGCACCGGCGGCACCTCCCCCTTCGGCGCCTACGGCTACAATCCCGAAGGCATCCGGATCGGCCAGGACGGCAACCGCAACTTCCGCGCCGTGAAGGTGTGGGACAAGCGCGAGTTTCGCGACCTCGACGACGGGGTGGAGCTGGGCACGCGCAACATCAAGGTGGCCCTGCGCCGCCTGCGCAAGTTCGCGCGCGTGGGCGCGCCGGAAGAGCTCGATCTGGAAGGCACCATCCGCGAGACCGCCCGCGCCGGCTATCTCGACGTAAAGCTCCGCCCGGAGCGGCGCAATGCGGTAAAAGTGCTGCTGTTCCTGGATGTCGGCGGCTCCATGGACTGGCACATCGGCCAATGCGAGGAGCTGTTCTCGGCGGCACGCTCAGAGTTCAAGTATCTGGAGCACTTCTATTTCCACAATTGCGTCTATGAAAGCGTGTGGCGCTCCAATGCCCGCCGGTCCAGCGAGCGCATCGCGCTCCACGACGTGCTGCACACGTACGGCAGCGACTACAAGCTGATCTTCGTGGGCGACGCGTCCATGGGCCCCTATGAGATCATGTATGCGAACGGCTCGGTGGAGCATAACAACGCCGAGCCGGGGAAGGTGTGGCTGGATCGGCTGCTGGCCACCTACCCCAACGCCGTTTGGCTCAATCCCGTTCAGGAAAGCCACTGGGGCTACACGGATTCCATCCGGCTTGTCGCCCACATCATGGAAAACCGCATGTTCCCACTCACCGTCGAGGGCATCGACGCCGCCATGCGCGAGCTGACCTGAGAGAGGGGCTCGGCGGAGGAGGGCTCGGCTACGACGCCGCCACGAAAAAGGGCGCCCCTGAAGGGCGCCCCATGTTCCGTGCGAAAACGCTTCGATTGACCAGGCCGAGGCCCTCAGGCGGCCGGCGTGTTCTTCTCAAGCGAGCTCTTGATGGGCTCGGAAGATTCCGCCGCCACCTTCTGCGCCAGGGAGGTGAGCTCCTTGGCCTGGCCGCTGACCGTCTCGAACTGCTTGCGCGCGTGGCTGGTGGACAGCTCCACGGCGTCGGCCATGCTCTTGGTCTGCAGCAGCGAATTGAAGTAGTCGAAGGTGGAGTTCACGTTCGACTGCATGGCCTCCAGCACCTTGGCATTGTACTCGGCAATGCCCTTGCTGGCGGTCGTATAGGTGGTCTCGAGGGTCGAGTTCACCTGCTCGGCCGAAGCCTTCAGCTTCTCATAGTTCTCGCGCAGCGTGGCGAGGCCCTTCTCGGCGATCTCGCGGACGGCCGGCGGCACCTCGACGGGCGGCACGCCATTGGCCGAGAAGGCCTTCTTTGCAGCTTCGATCTGGTCCTGATACGCCTTGATGAAGGAATCGCTCATTTCATCCTCGGGCCGCGCGCGGGGTCATTTCGCACAGGAAAGCAAGTCTCCAACCGGCGCCGATCTCCAGAACTCCTCCCCCGCGCAACGGAAGGAGCCTCGGAAAACGGAAAACCGGCCACGAAATAGAGATGTTCGGAGCCTTGCCTCGACAGCTTTAGATATAGCCGAAGGTGAGGTGCGGCGCAAAAGCAATCTTGCGCCGCACAATAAAAACAAAAACTGCGGTAAGCGCCTCAGCCCTTCTGGGTGGGATTGAAGGCCTGGCCAGCCTTGGCCTTGGCTTCGTTCATCACGCTCTCACCCATGGTCTTCAGATCCTCGGCGGCGCTCTGGGCGCTCTTGGCGGCAGCGGCGGAAAGCTCCCGCACCCGATCCGCCAGCACCCGAGCCCGCTCGTCGAAGGAGCGTGCCGCGGTCTCGCCGAGCGACTTGGCGTCCGCCCCGAGCGTCTTGGCCTGCTCGGCCACCTTTTCCACCTGGCTGGAGAGGAATTCGGCCTGAAGGCTGAGCATCTCCTGGGGTGTCTTGGCCGTAACGAGCTTCTGCAGGAAGTCGAAACCCGCCTCCATATTGGCTTCCATCAGGCCGATCGCCTTCTGGCGCAGGTCCTTGGCACCGGAGCGCACTTCCTCAAGCCCGCCTTCGCTGTCGCCAACCGCATCGCGCGTGCTTTTGAAGAGCGTCTCGAATGCCTCGCGGGCCTGGGCGACATTCTTTTCCGCGACGGCACGCACTTCAGCCGGCAATTCCAGATTCGGACCGAATTTCGTCATGGCGCTTGCTCCTCGGGCATTGGGGACGGCGCTCTGGGCCGTGCCGAGAGGATTGTAATATGGCGCGCCTTGTCTTCGCCAATATGAAAATGCGGGCAAAATGTCCGCGATTGCGTCATGTTAACCGTTTGGCGCCATATTTCAGCGGAAACAGCATTCACGAGACCGCCCGACGGCGGCGGCCACAGCGGACGGGACATGATGACGGAGACGAAGGCCCGCGCGCTCGACCTGACGGAACCTCGCCTCGCGCCCCTCCGCCGGGAGGACCTGCCCTCCTTCGTCGTGGATGTGTCCACTTCCGCGGTGCTGGGTGTTACGGCGGCCTGCGTGCGGCTCGGCATCGCCGTCGGCCATCACCTTCCCCCGAAGATCGCCGAGGCGGCCCAAGCGGCCGCCGAAGGGCGCGGCCGCCCCGCCGCCCTGGTGCGCCTGCGGCTGCCGCGCAGCCTCACCCCGCGCCTGTTCCGCGCCATCGTGCTCGATGTGTCCGGCGCCCCGGTGGTGATGTTCGCAGATCCCGCTGCCTTCGCCGATGAGCCCGCTTTGGCGGTGGAGACGCGGCCCGACACCGCTCCGCTGGCCCCGCAGCCGCCCGCGCCCAATACGACCCTGGAGCCGCAGGAACCCTCCGTGCGCTTCACCTTCGAGACCGATGCGGAGAATCGGCTGCGCGGTCTCTCCGCGTCCCTCGCCTCCGCCCTTGGGGCCCAGGCGGAAGCCTGGATCGGCGCGACTTTCCCCGAGCTGGAACATGACGGCCGAATCGTCTCGGGACAGGCCATGGCTGATGCCCTGGCGCGTGGGGCAAGCTTCTCGGGCGTCCATGTCACCGTGCCCGGCGCCGTTATCCTGGAGCTGGAGCTGGGGGGCGTGCCCCTGCTCGATGCCGCGCGCCGACGCCTCGCCACCCGTGGCTTCGGCGTGATGCGCCGCTGGACCACCGGCCCCGAGACCACGCCCGCCGCCTTCGAGGTGACGCCGGATGCCGACGTGCGCATGCCCGTGGCCGCGAAGCCGCAGGAACGCCCAAGCGAGCGGCCCTGGTCCAATGTGGTTCCCTTCAGCGGGTTGACGCCGCGCGAGAGCAATTATTTCGACGAGATCGGCCGCACGTTGGAAGCAGCCCTACGCGCCGACATACCTGCCGAACACCCGGACGAGTCCCCACTCCCGGCCGAGCCCGCGCCTTTATCGAACCAGCATCCGGCCGGCGCGGACATCCTCGATGCACTGCCCATCGCCACCCTTCTGGAAGATCGCAGCCGCCTGGTGCATGCGAACCGCACCTTTTTGCAATGGTCGGGCTGGACGGACCTGACGGCGATCGAGGCGGCCGGCGGCCTTCCCGGCGTGCTGCAGGAAGAGGAAGCCGGCGAGGGGCTCATCCTTACCCCCTCGGGGGAGCACCTGCCGGTCCACGCCTCCGAAGTGCCGGCCACGTTCTATGGGCCCGAAGCACAGTTGCATCTGCTGCGCCGCCGTGAGGCGGAGCCCGCCGCTGCGACCCTCGACGAAGAAGCGAGCCCGCGCCGGGCCGCGCTCGATCTGGTGCCGTGGCCGGTCCTTCTGATCGACTCCAGCCACCACATTATGTTTGCCAATAATGCCGCGGAAACGCGCCTTGGCTTCTCCGCCGTGGAGCTCGCCGGCCAGCCCATCACCCTTGTGATTGCGCCCGAGGCGCGTGGCGAGGCCATTGGCTGGCTCGATCGCGCCAGCACATCGCAGGAGCGGAGCCGGCCCCGCGTGCTGCATGTGCACCCCTTCGAGGGCGAGGATTTTCACGCGCTCGCGGGCCTTGCCCCGGTGGGTGATGACACCGGGCAATTCTGCCTCGTGCTCGGCCCCGAGCCGCAGCCGGACACACCCTCGGGCAACGCCCCTGCCGCAGAGCCGGAGCCACCGGCCGCCTTGGAGCCCGAGCCCACCGCAGAGGAGCCGGTGCCCGAGTCGGTGCTGGAACTGCAGCAGGAATTGCTCGGCACCGCCGACGAGCTGGAGGCGCCCTCCTCCGCCAGCATCGCCGATCCGAGCCTTCACCGGGTGGCGCGGCGGCTGGCCGATAGCCTCAGCCCCTCCCTCGCCACGCTGGCGGACTATGCGCCCGATGACGAGAGCGACCTCCCGGACGGGGTTCGTGACGCGCTGGAGCGGGTGCGAAAGTGCCTGGATGACCTGGGCGCCCTGGCGGAACCCGAGGCCATCGCCTCGCCCGAGCCCACCGAGGTCGCCCCGATCGTGACTGCGGCGGTGGCCTATGTGCTGCCCTTCGCCCGCCGGCGCCATGTCACCGTGCGCACGGATATCGACCAGGTGCCGACGGTCATCACTCACCCCGCGCGCCTGTCCCGGCTGGTCCGCCTCATGGTCGAGGACGCCCTCGACGGCGCGCCGGTGCGCACCGCCATTGTCGTCTCGCTTCTGTGTGACGAGCTGACCGAGGGCGCACCCGTCATCCTGCAGGTCAGCGATGCCGGCCCGCCGGTCGACGAAGTCGCCGACGCGGCGGCCCTGGCCCCCTTGTCAGCCGCGACGGACACCGACCGCTTCAGCCGCGCCGGCCGTCCCATGCGCCGCGCTCGCCTTGCGGCCGAGGCGGAGGCCCTGGGCGCCACCTTCGAGCTGCGCCGCGGCCTCGAAATGGGGATGACCACCCAGCTCAGCCTTCCGCGCTGACGCACATTTTACCTCCCGCGCCCGACCTCCCGCGCCATTGTGCGGTGCAGGAGTGCGGTGCGGCGAGCCCATTTCAACTTAGAGCATTTCTGAATCGCCGCTCCGCGCCATTGCGCTATTGACGGTGCCCGCGATCTTCTGCGTAAATTGATAATCAGAAGCAGTTTT
Source organism: Xanthobacter sp. NM-59 (assembly GCF_021401125.1). GTDB lineage: Bacteria > Pseudomonadota > Alphaproteobacteria > Rhizobiales > Xanthobacteraceae > Xanthobacter. Next base: position 523,731 of record NZ_JACBFQ010000001.1, on the reverse strand, counting down.
TATGGATGTCTTCCAATCGCTTTGATCTGGGCAATACCATGATCGTTTGTTCGTGCAACGTCGTTTCAGACCGTCAGGTTATCGATGCCGTTTCGGCATCGCAGGGCATGCGCACCCCGAGCGAGGTCTATCGCTGCCTGGGCTGCGCACCGCAGTGCGGGCGCTGTGCCCGCACCATCCGCGCCTTGATGGATCAAGTGCAGAACCACAATTGCGGCGAGTGCGCGGAGGATTGCGCTGTTGCCGGATTGACGGGTCTCGTCGCCGCCGAATAGCATTTGCGAACACACCGCCACCGGCCCCGGGACGCCTCGGGTACGGTGGTTTCCTAGTATTGATTTTAAATTAGAATTCATCTAACACGAATTTAAAGAAACGATGGGAATGCCGTCCCAGGCATGAGGAGCACATCATGAAAGGCGATCCGAAGGTCATCGAGTTCCTCAACCGAGGGCTGCGTTCGGAGCTGACCGCCATCAATCAATACTGGCTCCATTACCGCATGCTGGACAATTGGGGCTACAAGGCCCTGGCGAAGAAGTGGCGCGCGGAATCCATTGAAGAGATGGTGCACGCTGACAAGTTCACGGACCGCATTCTGTTCCTTGATGGCTTCCCCAACATGCAGGTGCTCGACCCGCTGCGGATCGGCCAGGACGTGAAGGAAATCCTTGAGGCCGACCTCGCCGCCGAGCTGGACGCACGGGCCCTCTACCAGGAAGGCGCGACCTACTGCCACTCGGTGAAGGACTATCCGAGCCGCGACCTGTTCGAGGAGCTCATGGCCGACGAAGAAGGCCATATCGACTTCCTCGAGACCCAGCTCGATCTGGTGGCCAAGCTCGGCCTGCAGCTTTACGCGCAGCACCACATTGGGGAACTGGACGACTGAGTCGTCTCGCAGTTCGATCGCTTCGCTTGAAAAGCCCGGCTCCTGCCGGGCTTTTTTTGCGTCCAGAACTCTGATTCCAAACAGCTTTAGGGCAACCCGGCGCGCACCCTGGCGCAGCCATGAAAGGGACACAGAAACCACGGAAGGTCACCGCGACGCAATAGGTGTCCGCGGCAACGGCGCAGGCTTTGCGCGCCGCGGCTTCGGACGGCGCCCGGCGCCCATCCGAAGCACCCTGGGCATGAGTGGGAAGGGCTTCGCCTTTCCCGAGATCCGATCATTCGAGAGAGACTATTGACGCTGGGCGAAAACACCCGCCGCCTCGTGCTGGTTGGAACGGCCGTCGCAGGCCTCGCCGCACTGCTCCTGCTTGCGGCAGCGGTGGTGCTGCCCCTGCTTGTGCCCGCAGCCGAGCTGCGCCGGGCGGCGCTGGCTGCGGTCGCAGGCACGACGGAGCAGGGTGTCACGGTGTCCGGCGAGCCCACCCTTCGCCTTTTGCCCTCACCGCGCGTTACGCTGCGCAAGGTCACTTTCTCCCTGCCCCATGACCAGTCCCTGGAGGCGGACGCGGTGGTGAGCCATATCAGCGTGTGGCCATTGCTGTTCGGCCGCATTGTCGTGTCCGAGGTGACGCTTGAAAGCCCGACCCTGGTACTCACCGGCGAGCGGCGCGCGCCTGAGCTGGGCATCGTGCCATTTCTGGCAACGCCCGACGGCCCGGAGCTGCGCGTCGTCGACGGCACCATCGCCTGGCGCGCCGAGGGGGGACTGACCCGCGAACTGGTCAGCGGCATCATCGGGCGCTTCGATCGCGTCACCGGTGGCACCGGAATGAATGTCTCCGCTGTGTTCGACTGGCGCGAATCCACCGTAGAAGCACACCTTTCCGTGGAGGATGTGCGGGCCTTCCTGGCCGGCACCCTCACCCCAACGCGCGCGTCTCTCGCCTCCAACACGGCGAACCTGCGCTTCCGGGGGCAGGCCGGCTTCGCCACGCGCCTCACAGCGGACGGCACCCTCAGCGCGGAGGCCGATTCCCTGCGGTCGTGGCTCGACTGGGTGGGCCTGCCAGCTCCCACCAGCCGTGGGCTGGGCGCCTTTTCCTTCACCTCCCATGTCGCCATGGAAGGGCATAGCCTGGTGCTCGCCAATGCGGTCGTCGATCTCGACGGCAATCGCAGCGAAGGCGGCCTGCTTGTGAAGCTGAGCGCGTCGCGCCCTGTCGTGCAGGGCACCTTCGCGTCCGACAAGCTCAGTCTCAATCCCTACGGGCGCATGCGGCTCACGGGGGACAATGGGCGCGAGTGGGATCGCGAGCCATTCGATCTGTCTTTCCTCGACAAGTTTGATCTGGATCTGCGCTTGTCCGCCGCTCAGGTCACGGCGGTGGACACGACTTTTACCACCGTGGCAGCCAGCGCAGTGCTGGCGAATGGCCGCCTGGTGCTGGCCCTTGGACAAACCAGCGGCTGGAACGGCATGCTCCGGGGCACCGCGACCCTCGCGCCGCGCTCGTCCGGGCGCATAGGCGACCCCTCCGGCCTCACCATGCGCGTGGAGGCGGAGTGCTCCGACATTTCCCTTGAGCAGGCGCTGGGCGACCTTGCCGGGGTGACGGCATTCGAGGGGACAGGTACACTACAGTTCGATCTCCAGGGAGAGGGCCGCAACGCCCAAGAGATCGCCCAGAGTCTCGCCGGCACCGTCGCCCTGAACAGTGACGGCGGAGACATCGTTGGCTTCGATGTGGCTCAGCTGCTGCGGCGCATTCAGCGCCAGCCCCTGTCGGCGGCGGCAGATCCCCGCGGCGGGCGCACCCCCTTCACCCAGTTGCAGGTGCAGGCCAGCCTGCGCCACGGCCTTGCCACCGTCGAAACCATGGCCATCGACGGGGCGCAGGTGCATCTCGACATGGATGGCACCATTGACGTGGCCCAGCGCTCCCTCGACCTTTCCGGCGAGGCGACGCTGAAGAGCCCGCCCAAAGGCAACGAGTCAGAAGGGATTTCGCTGCCGTTCCTTGTCGAGGGGCCGTGGATCGCGCCCCGTATCATGGCCGATCCGCTCAGCCTGATCGAACGGTCTGGCGCGGCCCAGCCGCTGCTGGAAGCGGTGAAGAGCCGCAAGGCAGGGGCCGCGATTCACACGATGATCGAGAAGCTGGTGAAGCCCGTCGCGCCCCAGCCCTCCGATGCTGCCGGCGCTCCCGCCAACTGATCTCGCCCCGAAAAGCGGCCCGTCCCTGGTCCCGCCAGCCGCGGGCGGATCACTGCGCCGCTGAGGTCTCGCGAGGGCGGCGGACGGGACGGATGGCGTCCTGACGCAGGCGGGCGAACATCAGGTGATCTTCCCACACGCCGTTGATGCACAGATACTGCCGCGAATAGCCCTCGCGCACAAAGCCGCAGCTTTCCAGCAGGCGGATGGAGGGCTGGTTCGTGGGCATGCAGGCGGCCTCCACCCGGTGCAGGTGAAGCACCTCATGGGCCACGGGCAGGATGGCCGTGACCGCCGCCTTCATATAGCCCTGCCCGGCATAGGCCGCGCCCATCCAGTAGCCCAGGCTCGCGGCCTGGCACACGCCGCGCCGCACGTTCGACAGGGTGAGCCCACCCAAAAGCTGATGGTCTGAGCGGCGGAAGACGAACAGCGGATAGGCCTCATCCGTCAGCATGTCGCGCGCATAGCGCTTCAGCCTGCGGCGGAAGGCGCCGCGGGTGAGGTCGTCCGCCGGCCAGATCGGCTCCCAGGGGGTCAGAAAGCCCCGGCTTGCCGCGCGCACGTCATGCCAGGCGGGAAAGTCCTTCATCTGCGGCACGCGCAGATACACCCTCTCGCCTTCAACAGTGGGCAGCACTTCCGGCGCGAAGAGCGTACTCAGCGGCCACATGATCGACGCACTCGATGCCTCGTCGGTTGGACCTTGCATCGCCGGCGCCGATCCGCGCCGGCGCCAGGCAGACCTCATTCAAACCCGCACACTCCTCAAGCCCAAAGGTCACGCAAACCGTTGCGTGCTCAGGCCGGCACGGCGCGCGAACCTGCGGCGGCAAGGCGCTCCACCGCCTTCACCGCGGGGTCGAGGCCAGCCTCGGGACCGAGGGCGGTGAGCGTGGGCCGCCCCTGCGACACCAGAGTGTGCGCCGCCTGCCGCACCGCCGCAACATCCACCGCATCCACCTTGGCGACGATGTCATCCACCGGGATGACATGGCCGAAGCCCAGCATCTGCCGGGCGAGCTGGTCCGCCCGCGCACCAGAGCTTTCGAGCGCCGCCAAGAGGCCCACCTTCATCTGCGCCTTGGCGCGGGCCACCTCGGTTTCGGTGATGGTCTCACCGGCGGCGAACAGCTGGTCGATCAAGGCCTGGGAAAGCTCTCCCACATCGCTCAGGTCCGTGCCCGCATAGATTCCGAACAGTCCGGTGTCCGCATAGCTCCAGTGGAAGGAATAGATGGAGTAGCAAAGCCCCCGCTCCTCCCGCACATCCTGGAACAGGCGCGAGGACATGCCCCCGCCCAGCACGTTGGTGAGCACCTGCAGCGCATGATAGCCGGGATCGAGATAGGAGCAGCCCTCCAGCCCGATCAGCACATGCACCTGCTCCAGCTCGCGCGGGCAAAGCTGAAGGCCGCCCGTATAGGCCGCCTTGGGCAGCTCCGGCTTGCCCGCGCCGTCGATGGACTTCAGGCGCTTGGCGGCTTCCTCCACCACCTGATCGTGATCCACGGCGCCGGCGGCGGCGACCACCATGCGCGGCCCGCGATAGGTGCGCGCGAGATAGGCACCCAGCTGATCGCGGTTGAAGCCGCGCACGGTATCCGGTGTGCCGAGAATGGACCGGCCGACAGCCTGCTCCGGAAAGGCCCGCTCCTGGAAAAGGTCAAACACCAAGTCGTCGGGCGTGTCCATCACGGCCCCGATCTCCTGGACAATCACGCCCTTTTCGCGCGCCAGCTCGTCGGGCGCGAAGGCCGGCTCGGTGAGGATATCGGCCAGGATGTCGAGCCCGAGCGGCACATCCTCCCCCAGCACCCGCACGTTGTAGGTGGTCTGCTCCACGGAGGTGGCGGCGTTGATGTCGCCGCCCACCTGCTCGATCTCCTCAGCGATGCGCCGGGCGGTGCGCCGGCGTGTGCCCTTGAAGGCCATATGCTCCAGGAGATGGGAGATTCCGTGCTCGTCCTCCCGCTCGTCGCGGGCGCCGGTGCCCACCCAGATGCCCAGCGACGCCGTGCCCAGGTGTTCCATGGAATCGGTGACGACGGTAATTCCGTTGTCGAGGGTCGAAAGCTTCACGCCCATGTTTACCTCACGCCGCCGCGCCGGCGGCGATGCGGGCGCGGCCGCGAATGAAGGCCTCCACCGCGGCGAGATCGTTGGGAAGAACGGTGAGGGTTTCCTTCCGCGTCATCAGGTCCGCCATGTGCGCCGGCAGCGGCGGGCGATGGCCCGTGGCCGCGGCCACGGCATCGGGGAACTTGGCGGCGTGGGCGGTGGAAAGCACCACCTGCGGCACTTTGGCCGCATGCTCCACCTTGTCCGCCACGGTCAAGGCCACCGCAGTGTGCGGGTCTACCAGATAGCCGGCGCTCTTGTAGAGCTTGGCGATGGTGGAGGCCGTTTCCGGCTCGTCGGCGCGGGCGGCGGAGAAGTCGGCGGCGATGGCGGCCCGCGCCTCCTTCGGCAGCGTGAAGCTGCCGGACTGGGCGAGCGAAGCCATGAGCCCGCGCACCACGCCGGCGTCCCGGTCCACCGCATCGAACAACAGCCGTTCGAAATTCGAGGACACCTGGATGTCCATGGACGGCGAGATGGAGGGCATGACCCCCTTCACCTCATAGCGGCCGGTGTCCAGGGTGCGCACCAGGATGTCGTTGACATTGGTGGCGATGGCGAGATCGCGGATGGGAAGCCCCATCTTCTTGGCCACCCAGCCCGCCAGGATGTCGCCGAAATTGCCCGTGGGCACCACGAACGACACCTCGCGATGGGGCGCACCCAGCGCCGTCGCCGCATAGAAATAATAGACCACCTGGGCGACGATCCGCGCCCAGTTGATGGAGTTCACCCCCGCCAGCGCCAGCTCATCGCGGAAGCTGTGGTGATTGAACATGGCCTTCACCAGGCCCTGGCAATCGTCGAACGTGCCTTCGAGCGCGATGGCGTGCACATTGGGCGAGGCCACCGTGGTCATCTGCCGGCGCTGCACCTCGGACACACGGCCGTGGGGGAACAGGATGAACACATCCACGGCATCGGACGCGCGGAACGCCTCGATGGCGGCGCTGCCCGTGTCGCCGGACGTGGCGCCGACGATGGTGGCGCGGGCGCCGCGGGAGCTCAGAACATTATCCATCAGCCGCGCGAGCAGCTGCATGGCCACGTCCTTGAAGGCCAGAGTCGGCCCGTGGAACAGCTCCAACACGAAGCGGTTCGGCCCCACCTGCACCAGCGGCGTCACCGCCGGGTGGCGGAATCCCGCATAGGCATCGGCAATCATCAGCTCCAGCGCCCGCTCGGGCAGCGCATCGGCCACGAACGGGGCAATCACGGCCTTGGCGACGGCGGCGTAGGGCTGGCCGGCGAGAGCGGCGATGGCCTCGTGCGAGAGGGTCGGCCAGGTCTCGGGCACATACAGGCCGCCATCACGGGCGAGGCCCGCGAGCAGGGCATCGGAGAAGGACAGGGCCGGGGCTTCACCGCGGGTGGAGACGTAACGCAAAAGATCCTCGCCGGAGTTCTTCGCCGCATCGTTCCGATGACGGTCAGGTGGTTCAACCTAAACGCAAGCCGCGTCGCGGGAAAGGCTTCACGGCCGCGAGCCGCGCGTATCAGCCAGCGATAGCCGATTCGCCCCCTCCCCGGGGCCCCGCCATTGACGTCCAGCTCGCTGTGTGTACCTATTGGTACAGTAAAAACCATTAGGTACACATCATGACATCTCGTCCCCCCTTGCCCCCGTTCACCGCCGACACCGCCGCGCAGAAGGTCCGCATGGCGGAAGACGCCTGGAACACGCGCGATCCCCAGCGCGTCTCGCTGGCCTACACGCCGGATAGCCGCTGGCGGAACCGCTCCGACTTCCTTTCCGGCCGCGAGGCCATCGTCCGCTTTCTTGAGGCGAAGTGGGCGCGCGAGCAGGACTACCGCCTCATCAAGGAATTGTGGGCCTTCGCAGGCAACCACATTGCCGTGCGCTTCCAATATGAGTGGCACGACGGCGCGGGCGCCTGGTTCCGCTCCTATGGCAACGAGCAATGGGAATTCGACGGGAACGGCTTGATGCAACGGCGCGAAGCCTCCATCAACGACGTGCCGATCCGGAGCGAGGAGCGCAAGTTCCTGTGGCCGGCGGGACCCCGCCCGGCGGACCATCCGGGCCTCACCGAACTGGGGATGTGATGGCGCGGATCGTGATGGAGCGGGCGGACGTGCTGCCGATGCTGGGGGAAGTCTTCCGCGAGCACGGCTTCGAGGGCGCGAGCCTGGCCGCCATCACGGCCCGCACCGGGCTCGGCAAGGGATCGCTCTATCACTTCTTCCCGGGCGGGAAGGAGGAAATGGCCGCCGCCGTGCTGGCCGAGATCGATTCCTGGTTCGAGACCCACGTTTTCGCCCCGTTGCGCGAGGGCGAGGACGCGCCGGCCGCCATCCGCGACATGCTGGGGAAGGTGGACGCCTATTTCCGCTCCGGTCGGCGGGTGTGCCTTGTCGGCGTGTTCGCCCTCTCGGATACCCGGGACCGCTTCAGCGACAAGGTGCAGGGTTATTTCGCCGCGTGGCGCGACGCACTCACGGGCGCGCTGCGCCGCGCCGGCCTTGCCGATGCCGAGGCGGCGGAGCGGGCGGAAGACGGCGTGCTCGCCATCCAGGGCGCCCTGACCCTCGCCCGCGCGCTCCACGACCCGGATGTTTTCACCCGCACGCTCAAGCGCCTGGAGCGCCGCCTGCTCGCCTGAGCGCGAGGCGGCGGAGACAGAAAGAGCCGGGACGGGCCCGGCTCCTCATGGGTAGCGCGCCGGCCAGCAGCCGGCGTTTCAGGAGGCCTTGGCCTTCTGCACCAGGCGCGGCGCATAGACGTGCTCCGGGCCTGGGAAGGCGCGCGAGCGCACCTCATCCGCATAGGCGGCCACGGCCTTTTCGATCTCCGGCCCCATATTCGCGTATTTCTTCACGAACTTGGGCACCCGGTCGCCCAGGCCCAGCATGTCTTCTAGTACCAGAATCTGCCCATCGCAGGCGGACGAGCCGCCGATGCCGATGGTGGGCGTGGCCACTTCCTGGGTGATGCGGCGGGCCAGCGGCTCGGAAATCGCCTCAAGCACGACCGAGAAGGCGCCAGCCTCCGCCACGGCGCGGGCATCGTCCAGGATGATGGACGCCTCGGCGTCATCGCGGCCGCGCGCCTTGAACGAGCCAAGCGTATTGATGGCCTGGGGGGTGAGGCCCACATGCCCCATCACCGGCACGCCGCGATCCACCAGGAAGCGGACCGTCTCCGCCATGCGGCGCCCGCCTTCCAGCTTCACGGCGCCGGCGCCGGTTTCCTTCAGCACCCGGGCGGCGGTGTGGAAGGCCTCGGTGGGGCTGGCCTCGTAGCTGCCGAACGGCAGGTCCACCACGATCAGCGCGCGTTTGGTGCCACGCACCACGGCGCGGCCATGCACAATCATCATCTCGACGGTGACGGGCACCGTGGTTTCCAACCCGTGCATCACCATGCCCAGGCTGTCGCCCACCAGGATCACATCCACGTGGCGGTCCAGCAGACGCGCGGTGTGGGCATGATAGGAGGTCAGCGAAACAATGGGCTCGCCTCCCTTGCGGGCCTGGATTTCCGGCGCTGTGATGCGACGGCTCTCTGCCTGGCTGGACATGACGTTCCTCTATAGCTTTTGTGCGCGGGCACCTTTGCCCTGAGCTCGCCCGGGCCCTGCCGCCCCGGCCCCCGTTGCCGGCCGCGTCACATGACGGGCACCCCGATCACATAGGGATGGAACAGGAAGGCGAGGAACGCATAGAGCACCACCCCGCCCCCGACCGCAAGGGCATCGCCCGTCCAGCCCGCCGGTGCGGGCGGTATTTCCGTGCCACGGCGGGCCATCGCGATGCGATCATACACCGCCCAGGCGAGCACCGCGCCGAACAGCACCATGGAAGCGGCATCGCCATTGGCCAGCAGATGCGCGAATGCCCAGGTCTTCACCGCGACCAAAAGCGGATGCTTCAGCGCCGTACGGATGTGGCTGGGCACGAACGCCGACACGCCGACGATGGAAGCCAGGAGCATCAGGAGCAGAGTGACGTGCCGCAGCGCCAGCGGCGGATCCCAGATCACCGCCGGACCGGACGCCCGCCACAGCACATATCCATAGGCGGTCAGCGCCACGCCGCCCGCAGCCAGCAACGAGAAATAACCCTTGTACGGCCCCTCCCCCACGGATGCGATGAGCCGGGCGCGCAGCCCCCTCATGCTCGCCACCACATGGGTTCCGACGAAGACGACCAGACCCAACAGCATCATCACCATGGCACGACCTCCGCCGGCATCATGCGAGCCGCTTCAAGAGCACGACACCCAGCACCCCGGCAAGACCGCCGAAAGGGAAGCCCCCAGCAGGCGGGCCGCAGCACGCCACGCGCTCACGCACCGGCCCCGCCACTCGCGCTTGCGTTGCGGCGGTATCGTGACAGTATGCGTGACGGAGGGGAATGACATGGGCTTCTGGGGTAAGAGGCGATTGGCGCGCGGGCGCGGCCTTGCGGCAGGGCTCATCGCTCTCGCCGTGTTCATCCTGTCCTGCGCCGGCTTCAGCTCCGTGGCGCAGGCGGGCGTGCTGGCGCGGGTGGATCTTTCCAGCCAACGCATGGTGGTCTCGGTGAATGGCGTACCGCGCTATAGCTGGCCGGTTTCCACGGCCCGGCGCGGTTATGTCACCCCCACCGGCACCTATCGCCCGCAGCGCCTGTACCGCCGCTATTTTTCCCGCAAATACTACAATTCCCCCATGCCCTATGCGGTGTTCTTCCGGGGCGGCTACGCGATCCATGGCAGCTACGCCGTGAACCAGCTCGGCGCGCCCGCCTCCCACGGCTGCATCCGCCTGCACCCGGGCAATGCTGCCACCCTCTACGGGCTTATTGAAAGCTACGGCCCCGGCAACACCCTGATCCAAATCACCCGCTGAGGCCTCGGACTCGCACGATTGCGTTCTTGTGGAAGGCATCAGCCCATCTCATGCGCTTGCTGCATGGCTCGATTGCGCGAAAACTCCGCGTGACGGGTCTTCTTTTCGTCGCGCACCCATGGTATCGGCCACTGCCAACTCGAAATGAGAACCGCGACGAAAGTCGGCGACGCAAGTCGCAACGGTCCCCCCATTCCGACTGAAGTCGCGCGACGCGCATTCCGGGCGTCGCCAACAGGAGTTGGCCATGACTGCGCCCCTCTCGTCTGCCTCCCTCGCCAGCCCGTTCCGCGAAGGCCTGACCTTCGATGACGTGCTCCTCACCCCCGGCCCGTCCGAGGTGATGCCCGGCGAAGTGGACACGGTGACCAAGCTCACCAAGTCCATCACCCTCAACCTGCCCATCATCTCCGCCGCCATGGACACGGTGACGGAAGCCCGTCTCGCCATCGCCATGGCCCAGGCCGGCGGCATCGGCGTGATCCACCGCAACCTCACGCCAGAGCAGCAGGCCGAACAGGTCAAGATCGTCAAGAAGTACGAATCGGGCATGGTGGTGAACCCCGTCACCATCCATCCCGACGAAACCCTGTCCGACGCCCTGGCCCTCATGAAGCGCTATGGCATCTCGGGCATTCCGGTGGTGGAGCGCTCGTTCGGCAACATGCCGGGCCGGCTGGTGGGCATCCTCACCAACCGCGATGTCCGCTTCGCCCACAATCCTGACCAGCCCGTCTCCGAACTGATGACCAAGGAGCGGCTCATCACGGTGCGCGAAGGCGAGGTGACCCAGGACGATGCCAAGCGCCTGCTGCACCAGAACCGCATCGAGAAGCTGATCGTGGTGGACGCCGACTATCGCTGCGTCGGCCTCATTACCGTGAAGGACATCGAGAAGGCGGTGGCCTATCCCAGCGCCGCCAAGGATGAGCAGGGCCGCCTGCGTGTCGCCGCCGCCACCACCGTGGGCCCGGACGGCTTCGAGCGCACCGAGCGCCTCATCGACGCGGGCGTTGACCTGGTGGTGGTCGACACCGCCCACGGCCATTCCAAAAAGGTTCTGGACCAGGTGGACCGCATCAAGCGGCTCTCCAACAAGACCCAGATCCTGGCCGGAAACATCGCCACCGCCGAGGGCGCCAAGGCGCTCATCGACGCCGGCGCGGACGCGGTGAAGGTGGGCATCGGGCCCGGCTCCATCTGCACCACCCGCATCGTGGCGGGCGTCGGCGTGCCCCAGCTCACCGCCGTGATGGACGCCGTTGAGGCCGCCCTGGCCACGGGCACCCCCGTGGTGGCCGATGGCGGCATCAAGTATTCCGGCGACCTCGCCAAGGCGCTGGCGGCTGGCGCTTCCGCCGCGATGGTCGGCTCGCTGCTCGCCGGCACCGAGGAGAGCCCCGGTGAGGTGTTCCTCTATCAGGGCCGCTCCTACAAGGCCTATCGCGGCATGGGCTCGGTGGGCGCCATGGCCCGCGGCTCGGCCGACCGCTACTTCCAGGCGGAAGTGCGCGACACCCTGAAGCTCGTGCCGGAAGGCATCGAGGGCCAGGTGGCCTATAAGGGCCCGGTCGGCGCTGTGCTCCACCAGCTGGCCGGCGGCCTGCGCGCCGCCATGGGCTATGTGGGCGGGCGCAACCTGCAGGAATTCCGCGAGAAGGCGCGCTTCGTACGCATCTCCTCCGCCGGCCTGCGCGAGAGCCATGTGCACGACGTGCTCATCACCCGCGAAAGCCCGAACTACCCCACCTCCATCTGAACCCATTGGCCTCGGTCTTCGACCGGGGCCAGCCGGGCGCGCGCCGGAAATGCCTGAGCGCCGAAAGGCATCGCTCGTCTCCGGGCGGACGGGATGGCAAGCCCCCTGGCTCACGGCCCATGGGCAATGCTTCTTGGGCCGTTGGCCGAAGATGGCGGGATGGTTCAAATGAAAAAAGGGCCGGCGGCATCTAGCCGCCGGCCCTTTTTTCATGCGCGCGATACTTATTGATGCAGGTCCGGTGTCTGGCGCACGTCCTGAAAGCGCCGATTGTTCGAGGTGAGGACCTGCGACACATATTCCACCAGGAATGCCGTGGACCACGCCAGCATCATCGGGCCGAGCAGCGATTCGAACCCGGCCACGATGCGAAAATTGCGCCCGATGTTCAGGCCATCCGCCCCCACGGTCGTATAGGTCGTGAGCGAATAATAGAAGGCGTCCGCGAAGTCGCCAAAGGCGGCCATGGCCATGTAGCCGCCCGCCCAGGCCAAGACCTCAGTCAGATGAATGATGCACAGGCCGACGACGAGCGCGCTGACCACCAGCGTTTCGCGCATGACGTGATGCTGAAAGCTCTGAGTCTGCAGCAGACGGTGGATCCAATGACGCAGCTTGTACAGCCCGGCCATGTGTATCACCACCGTCAGCACGGCGAGGACCATGCAAACAATAAAGACGTTCGTATAGCGCATCGCCTCGGACATGGACACTCGCTCTCCAACCGGCCAGGATTCGTCGGGTGGAGCCTAATGCCTTTTTCCGGCGACGGCAGGGGCGGCTTTCTCAGTTCCCCTTGCCGCCCTTGGGCGGCGTGACGTCGATCATTTCATTGTCGAACGGCGTATCCACCGGCCGGCCGGTGCGCAGATCGAAAATGCGCACGCCCTGGAAGGTCCCGCGGCGCACGGAGAAACTCCGGCGGCCGGTGATGAGGGCGTAGACCCCGCCGCCGAGCAACAGCGCCGCGACCACCACGCCGGCCACGATGATGAGGCCACCCACAAGGGTGAACAGGGCGAACCCCGCGAGGGCCGCCACGGCGAGACCGGCGAAACCGCCGAAGACGTTGAGGAGCTGTTTCATGCGCGCAAGACTCACCGAACATTCCGGCGGACTTGCGGCGCGTGAGGTTAAACTCTCGTAAGGTCAGAGCTGCTTGCTCAAAGCGCGTCCCGCAGCTGCTTCACGAAGCTTGCCAGCCCCGTCAGCCGCCGACGCTTGAGCCGTTCGGCCTGCAGGATCGCCCGCAGCTTGGCCAGACTATCCTCAACCTCGTGGTTGATGAGGATGTAGTCATACTCATCATAGTGGCTGATTTCGTCCGAGGCCTTGGCCATGCGCTGGTGCACCACCTCGTCCGTGTCCTGAGCGCGGGTGCGCAGGCGCTGCTCCAGGTCCGCCGCGCTGGGCGGCAGCAGGAATACCTTCACCAAGTCCTGCTGGGCGCTTTCACCCAATTGCTGCGTGCCCTGCCAATCAATGTCGAACAGCACGTCCCGGCCGGCGGAAAGGGCCTCCTCCACGGCGCGGCGCGGCGTGCCATAGAGATTGTTGAACACGACGGCGTGTTCCAGCAGCTCCCCCTCGTCCCGCATCCGCTCGAAGGTGGGGACGTCCACGAAGAAATAGTCCTTGCCCTGCACCTCGCCGGGGCGCGGGTGGCGCGTGGTGACAGACACCGACATGGTGATGCGCGAATCGACCTCGAGCAGCCGCCGCGACAAGGTGGTCTTGCCCGCCCCCGAGGGCGAGGACAGCACCAGCATCAGGCCACGGCGCGCCAGCCCGGTGCCGGTGCCCGGCTTCCAGCCCGGCAGGGAGAAATGGGGGGAGATGGAGGCAGGCGAACTCACCACGGTCACTCCAGGTTCTGGATCTGCTCGCGGAACTGGTCCACCAGCAGCTTCAGGTCAAGGCCGATCTGCGTCAGCGCCACTGCGTTCGACTTGGAGCACAGGGTGTTGGCCTCGCGATTGAACTCCTGCGCGAGAAAATCGAGTCGCCGGCCCACGGGGCCGCCCGTTGCCAGCAGTTCGCGCGCAGCAGCCACATGGGCGGACAGGCGATCCAGCTCCTCGCGCACATCGGACTTGGTGGCCAGCAGCACCGCTTCCTGATGCAGACGCTCCGGATCCAGCTGCGGACCAGCCTCGACGAGCGCGCGCACCTGCTCCGCCAAGCGGCTGCGAATGGCATCCAGCGACCGCTCCGGCAGACGTTCGGCCGCCTCGATGAGCGCCGCGATCGAATCGAGGCGGCTCATCAGCACCGCCTCCAGGGCCTGCCCCTCCCGCTCCCGCATGCGCGCCAGGTCGCTCAGCGCGACGTCGAACGCGGCGAGGCAGGCCTCATTGCGCGCCTGGCGCTCCTCGGCGCTCTCCTCGAACTCACCCACCTCCACGATGCCCTTCACCGCCAGCAGGGCCCCAAGGTCCGGTGTCGGCGCGCCGAGCTTTTCCGCGGTGCGCTGAACGGCGCGCGCCAAGCTCTCCAGCCCCGCCTCATTGAGACGGACCGCAACCTCCTCGCCTTCCCTCACCGCGGAAAGGGTCGCGGAAACGGAACCACGCTTGAGAGCTGCGCCCATGCGCGCGCGGACGGGGGCTTCCAGATCCTCGCTCCCGGGCGGCAACCGCAGGCGCAGGTCGAGCCCCTTGCCGTTCACCGAGCGCAACTCCCAACTGAATCGCCACCCCGCCGTCGCCGCCGACGCGCGGGCGAATGCAGTCATGCTGGCCAGCGATGCTGCGGAAAGCGCCGCGGAAGCGGCGGAGGATTCGCTCATGGATACTCACGCGGCCGGGGTGGCCGCGCGCCTTCTTCGGTTAGGACGGCGTTCAGTTGGCAGCCGGCTTGGGCGCCGCGGCAGGCGTTGTGGGCGCCGCACCGCCCGGCGTCGCGCCACCTTGCGCCTCGATGGCACGCCAGCGGGCAACATTCTTATTGTGATCGGCCAGCGTCTCGGCGAACGCATGCCCGCCGGTGCCGTCCGCCACGAAATACAGGTCCTTGGTCTGGGCCGGATTCGCGACTGCGGCGAGCGCCTCGCGCCCGGGATTCGCAATCGGCCCCGGAGGCAGGCCATCGACTGCATAGGTGTTGTAGGCCGTCGGCGACACGATATCGGCACGGGTGATCGACCGCCCCAGCGAACCCTTGCCGCCCACCAGCCCGTAAATGATGGTCGGGTCCGACTGCAGCCGCATCTTCTTGTTGAGCCGATTGATGAACACGGCCGCGACCTTGGGCCGCTCGTCCGGCTCCCCCGTCTCCTTCTCGACGATAGAGGCGAGGACGATCATTTCCTGCGGGCTCTTCACCGGCAGATCGGGCGCGCGCTTCTCCCACAGCGTCTTGACCAGCTTCTGCTGGGCATCCGCCATCTGCTTCAGCAATTCCTCGCGCGACATGCCGCGGTGGATCCGGTAGGTCTCCGGGAGCAGCGTGCCCTCCAGCGGCACCGTCGGCGTACCGGTGAGCATGTCATTCGCCATGAGGCGCTGCACCACCTGCTGGCTGGTCAGCCCTTCCGGAATGGTCACCTGATGCACCAGCACCTTGCCGCTGGCGATGGCGTCGACCACGCTGGCCATGGATTGGCCCGGCTTGAAGAGGTATTCGCCGGCCTTCATGCTGGCATCCGGGCGCATCATCCTCTGGCCGAGGACGAACACCAGCCAATTGTCGATGACGCCTTCCCGCTCCAGCATCTCCGCCATGTCGCGCACGCCGGATCCGCGGGGGATGAGCACCGTTTTCTCAGCCGTGAGCGGTCCTTCGCCATTGTAGGCGTGCTCGCCATACCATAGGGCCAGCCCGCCCCCGAGGAGCGCGAAAAGCAGGAATGTGAAAATCCCGCTGCCGATGGTCACGGCCGGGTGGCGCGCGGCCTGGGAGGGCCGTCGCCGGGGCTTGTTCTTGTCCCGGCGCTTGGCTTGAAAGGCGGGAGCGACACCGCGATCGCCGGTTTCGTTTTCTGGCGTGTCCATCATGGGCCTCCCACGCGCGGCGACGGGCGATCTGGCGCGCCCGCTGCCGCGACCTTGCGGTGGACGCGGACGAAGCCGGGCAGGCTCAGGCCGCGTAGCGCCGGAAGATCAACGACGCGTTGGTGCCACCGAAACCAAAGGAATTCGACAGCACCGTGTCGATCTTGCGCGCCTGGGGCTTCAGTGGCACGAGATCGATCGGAGTTTCCACCGACGGATTTTCGAGATTGAGCGTCGCCGGCGCGGTTTGATCGCGAATCGCGAGCACCGAGAAAATCGCCTCGACAGCACCCGCCGCACCGAGCAGATGGCCAATGGACGACTTCGTGGACGACATGGCGGTCTTGCCCGCCGCATTGCCCAGCACCCGTTCCACGGCCTTCAGCTCGATCTCATCCGCCATGGTGGAGGTACCATGCGCATTGATATAGTCGATCTCGTCGGCGGACAGGCCCGCGCGCTTCAAAGCGGCGGACATGCAGCGATAGGCGCCGTCTCCGTCCATGGACGGGGCAGTGATGTGATAGGCGTCGCCGGAAAGCCCATAGCCCACCAGCTCGGCGTAGATCTTCGCGCCGCGCGCCTTGGCGTGCTCCAGCTCTTCCAGAACCACCACGCCGGCGCCCTCACCCATCACAAAGCCGTCGCGATCCCGATCATAGGGGCGCGAGGCGTGGGTGGGGTCGTCATTGAAGGCCGTGCACAGCGCCTTGCAGGCCGCGAAGCCCGCGAGCGCCAGCCGGTTGATGGGCGATTCGGTACCACCGGCCACCATCACGTCCGCATCACCCAGGGCGATGAGTCGGCCAGCGTCGCCGATGGCATGGGCGCCCGTCGAACAGGCGGTCACCACGGCATGGTTCGGCCCCTTCAGGCCGTGGGCGATGGACACGTAGCCACCGGCGAGATTGATGAGTCGGCCGGGGATGAAGAAAGGCGAGATCCGGCGCGGGCCACGCTCCTTCAGGGTGATGGAGGCTTCCGCGATACCCTCGATGCCGCCGATGCCGGAGCCGATCAGCACACCGGTGCTGATCTGATCCTCATAGGAGGACGGATGCCAGCCGGCATCATCGAGGGCCTGAGAGGCAGCGGCCATGGCAAAGACGATGAACTCGTCGACCTTGCGCTGCTCCTTCTGCTCCATCCACTGGTCGGGATTGTAGGTGCCGTCGGAACCGTCGCCACGCGGAATGCTCGCCGCGATCTTGCACGCGAGATCGGACACATCGAAGTGCGTCACGGCCTTCACGCCGCTTTCGCCGGCGAGGAGGCGGCGCCACGTGGGTTCCACGCCGCAGCCGAGGGGCGTCACCATGCCGAGACCGGTGACGACGACACGTCTCATGGGGAAAACTCCGACAGACGCTCGAAAAGCGTGCAAGCTTCAGGGCCGGCGGCCACACCGTCTGCGCCCGTCCGGCCTTCTGGCCCGGCGCCGTTAGGACGGCGGCGGGCCGATTACAACAACGGCCGCGGGCGCAGGGCGCCGCGCGACCGGAACCTGAACGTCAGGCGCGGCTCACGCCGCGTTCTTCTCCAGGAACTTGATGGCGTCGCCGACCGTCAGAATGGTCTCGGCGGCATCATCGGGGATCTCGCAGTTGAAGGCCTCTTCGAAGGCCATCACGAGCTCGACGGTGTCGAGGCTGTCGGCGCCGAGATCGTCGATGAAGGAAGCGCCATCGGTCACCTTCTCAGGTTCGACGCCCAGATGCTCAGCGACAATCTTCTTCACCCGCTCGGCGATGTCACTCATCGATGCAACCCTCGTTGTTCGGATAATCCCGTTGCCGTTCGGCAGCTGGAGGTGGGCATAATGCCTTTTTTCCGCCGTGCCCAGCCCCCTCGTCTACATCGGGAGCATGGACTTTGACGCCGCCGGCGCTTCTGCCCGCCGGCGCTGCGCCGCACCACACGTCTCCTGACGCTGCGTGACGGATCGCGACCACCCGAAGGCGCCCTCGAATCCGGACCGGCAGTGCGGCTCGTATCACACTCGCAGCGCCCTGACCAGCGAGGGCGAGAGCGCTGCTGTGCAGCAATTCAGATCATGGCCATGCCGCCGTTCACGTGCAGGGTCTGGCCCGTCACGTAGGCGGCTTCATTGGAGGCCAGATACACACAGGCGGCGGCGATATCCTCGGGCGTGCCGAGCTTGGCCGCGGGCACCGCCTTCAGGATGCTCTCGCGCTGCTTGTCGTTGAGCGCATCGGTCATGGGCGTGGCGATGAAGCCGGGTGCGATGCAGTTCACGGTGATCCCGCGCGAGGCCACTTCCTGCGCCAGCGACTTCGACATGCCGATCATGCCGGCCTTGGCGGCGGCATAATTGCCCTGCCCCGCATTGCCGGTGACGCCGACGATGGAGGTGATGGAGATGATGCGGCCGGAACGGCGACGCATCATGGTGCGGACCGCCGCGCGCGAGAGCCGGAACACCGCCGTGAGGTTCACCGCGATCACCTGGTCCCAGGCCTCGTCGGAAAGGCGCATGAAGATGTTGTCGCGGGTGATGCCGGCATTGTTCACCAGCACGTCGATATGCCCGCCCAGGGCCTCCTCGGCGGAGGGAACGAGCTTTTCCACTTCGTCCGTATTGCCGAGATTGCAGGGCAGCACCACCACGCGCTCGCCGCCCAGCTCGCCGGCCAGGGTGTCCAGCGCCTCCTTGCGGGTGCCGGAAATGGCAACGGTCGCGCCCTGGGCGTGCAGCGCCTTGGCGATGGCTCCGCCGATACCGCCGGTGGCACCGGTGACAAGCGCGGTCTTGCCGGTCAAGTCGAACATGAAACCCCAGTCCTTATGTTGGGTTGGTCCGGCAGGCATGCCGGCGATGAAGGATCGGATGTGCGGCCGCCGAGAGAGGCGGCCAGCCCGCATCAGCGGGGCGCTTTCGCGGCCCTGCGTCACCCTGAAAGGGCTTTTGCCCCCACAAGGCCCGCTCCCGCAAGCGGGGACAGGCCCGGGCGGCTTGAGAATCGCCTCAGGCGACCGGCGCCACGTTGCGCGCGGCGATATAGGCCGCCACATCCTCGGGAGTGGCCACATTGGTGGACGAGATGGACTTGTCGATGCGCTTCACAAGGCCGCAGAGCACCTTGCCGGCCCCCACCTCGACCATGCGGTTCACGCCCGCGCCCGCCATATAAATGATGCTCTCGCGCCAGCGGACCGTACCGGTGACCTGCTCCACCAGCAGCCGCACGATCTCGGCCGGGTCGGTCACCGGAGACGCGCGCACGTTGGAGACCACCGGCACCCGCGGCGTCATCACGGTGGAGCCGGAAAGGGCGACTTCCATGGCCTCGGCGGCAGGCGCCATCAGGCGGCAATGGAAGGGCGCGGACACGGGCAGAAGCATCGCCTTCAGGGCGCCCTTCTCCTTGGCGATGATAATGGCCCGCTCCACCGCGGCCTTGGTGCCGGACACCACGACCTGGCCGGGGGCATTGTCGTTGGCCGCCTCGCAGACCTCGCCGCCGGCCGCCTCGGCCGCCACGGCCACGGCCTGCTCGTAATCGAGCCCGAGCAGGGCCGCCATGGCGCCCTCGCCCACGGGCACCGCCTCCTGCATGGCACGGCCGCGAATGCGCAGCAGCCGCGCGGCCTCGGTCACCGTCAGCGCGCCAGCGGCGGCCAGAGCCGAATATTCCCCCAGGGAGTGGCCGGCCACGAAGGCGGCGTCGCGGGCGAGATCAAGGTCCGCCTCGGTTTCCAGGACGCGCAGGGCGGCGAGGGACACCGCCATGAGAGCCGGCTGGGCGTTGGCCGTCAAAGTGAGGGTATCGGCCGGGCCTTCCCACATGGTGCGGGTGAGGTGCTCGTTGAGGGCGGAGTCCACCTCGTCGAACACCGCCTTGGCGGCGGCGAAATTATCGGCGAGCGCCTTGCCCATGCCCACGGCCTGGCTGCCCTGGCCGGGGAAGATGAAGGCGGTCTGTGAGGTTGAACGCGGTCCGTCGCTCATGGGGCGGCCCTCCGGGGATATGGCTCTTGGGTTGAAATTGGAGAGCGCAGAGACACCCCGAATGTGGGCGAGTCAAGGCCGGGCGCCGGGAAGCGCGAAAACGCCCAAGGGGCGCGGCCGTGACTGGCCTGGGCGCGCGGCGCCTCACGCCCCCGCGCGCCACCGATCAGCAGCGGGAAGGAACGGAGCGATGGCCCGCCCTTCCCCGCCGATCATTCAGAAAGCCAGCGGGAAACATCCTCCGGCTTCGGCAGGCCGCCGGCGTGGACCACCTTGCCGTCGATGACGAGGCCGGGGGTGGAAACGATGCCGTAGCCGGCAATGGCCGCGTAGTCGGTCACCTTCTCCACCTTCACGTCGAGGCCGAGCTTTTCGGCTTCCGTGCGCACCATATCGGCGGTCGCCTGGCAGCGCGAGCAGCCGGGACCAAGCACCTTCACGTCTTTCATGATGGCCTTCTTTCGTCAGGAAAACAGGGCGTTGAACAGGAAGCCGACGGCCAGGATGCCGGTGCCGACGACGCCCACGAAGACGATGATGAGCTTGAGGCTCAACACCTTGCGCAGGATGATCATCTCCGGCAGCGACAAGGCGATCACGGACATCATGAAGGCCAGGACGGTGCCCAGCGCCGCCCCCTTGGCCAGCAGCGCCTCCACCACCGGAATAATGCCAGCGGCGTTGGAGTACATGGGAATGCCCAGCACCACGGCCGCCGGCACGGACCACCAGGCGTCGCGCCCCATGATGGAGGCGAGAAGGTCCTGCGGCACATAGCCGTGGATGAAGGCACCGGCGGCGATGCCGGCGATGATCCACATCCACACCTTGCCGACGATGTCGCGCACCGCGTCCAGGCCGGCGCGGACCCGGTCCTTCAGGCTCATGCCGTCCGGCGGCAACTCGGCCGGGTTGGCGCGCACATTGCGCACCCACTCCTCGAGCCAGCCTTCGAGATGCAGGCGGCCAATGACCCAGCCGGCGACGATGGCCACCGAAAGGCCGAACACCAGATAGACCGCCGCCACCTGCCAGCCCACCAGGGCGAACAGAAGGCCCAGCGCCACCTCATTCACCATGGGCGCCGCGATGAGGAAGGAGAAGGTAACGCCCAGCGGCACACCGGCCGAGACGAAGCCCACGAACAGCGGCACCGCCGAGCAGGAGCAGAAGGGCGTAACGATGCCGAGGCCGGCAGCGGCGATATTGCCCAGCCCTTCCCGCTTGCCGGCGAGCACCGCCCGCGTGCGCTCGGCCGAGAAGAAACTGCGCACGACGCCCATGGCGAACACCACCAGCGTCAGCAGCATCAACACCTTGGGCGTGTCGTACAGAAAGAACTCAACGGCGTCCGCCAGCCGCGTGCCCGGCTCCAGGGCAAGGCGCGCCACCAGCCAGCGCGAGACCGGCTGGAGCTGGAAATAGACCAGAAACCACACGGCCACGCCGGCCACCGTCGCCGCGCCCCAGACGAGGGACGAAGCATCCCGCTGCGGCTCCTGACCGCGCAATGGCACATCCGCACTCATGCCGCCCTCCTGTCACCCACACTGTCCAGGCTCGCCAGAACGGCCTCGATGATGGCCGCATGCTCCGCCGGCAGCTCGGCATTCCGGCGATAGCGCACCCATTGGGCGTCCCGACGGTCTGTCACCACGCCCGCCTGCTTGAGCACCGCCATGTGACGCGACATGCGCGACTGGGTAGCGCCGAGCACACGCATCAGCTCGCAAACGCAATGCTCCCGCCCGTCCCAGAGCAGGCGGACAGCGCCGAGGCGCGTGGGTTCGGCCAAGGCCGAGAGAAGATCGAGCGCGGACTGCATGGCTGGAATTTAGGAAGATGCGCATATGCGCGCAAGCGCATTTTACGAAGCGCTCCGTGTTTTTCTCGCGGAGGACGACCGCGCCATCGGACGGCGGACGCTGTTCGCGGAAGGGGCAGCGAATGTCCGAGCCCACGAATCACCGGAGTGGGAGCCGCTGTCACGGCGCCGCCCCAGCGCCCTGCGGGGATGCCGACCGGACCTCGGCGCGGAGCGGACAGGAGCGGGTCCCGGGAAGCCCGCACCTCTTTTTTCCCGCCGGCGATCGCCCGCGCGACGACGGCGCAGCGCGACCTCTGGGCGGCAGATCAGCGCTCAACCCATCTTCGCGCGCAAGTGCCGTCGATGCGGCCATCATGCAGCGCGCTGGCGACCAGCACGCCCGCCGCTCCTGCCTCCGCCAGCGCCTCCAGATCGCCCGGGCCGCGCACCCCGCCGGCGGCGAAAACCGCGCAATCCGGGCGCCGGGCGCGCACCCGGCAGAGCGCGTCCAGGTCCGGCCCCTCCCCGGAGCCGACGCGGGCCAGGGTCATCACGATGATCCGCGCAGGCCACGCGGCGGCATCCGCGTGCACCACAGCTGGGCCGAGGGGGCCTGCGGCGTCGTGGTCCAAGGAGAGGATCACTTCTTCCCGGAGCACCTCCGGAACATGGCCGTTATCCTTGAGCGATTCCGTCCCCACCACGCTCACGCCCAGACCCGCCGCGGCACGGGCCCGAACCTGGGACGCCATGTCCTCACCCGCATCCACCCACAGCTCGACATTCGGGAACGCCCGCCGCAGATCGGCGAGGGCGGCGGCGTTGTCGCCCTTGGCGGTGATGGCGTCGATGTCGGCGATATAGAGTGTGCGGAACGGGGCCAGGGCCAGGAAGCCGGCCGCCACGTCCACCGCCGATGAAGAGGCGCAGAGCGGACTGTGCAGGGGTGCATAGCTGTCGCGCGCGCCGCGGCGGGCATGAACCACACGCCCGCCCTTGAGATCGATGACCGGAATAAGCTGCATCGTGCCGGGGCCTTGCTCACCCGCCGGCTCCGAACCGGGCGGGGTGAATGGATGATCCGTTGAAAGGTTCCGAGGAAAACAATAGGAAGACACGAAATCAACGGTGCGCGCGGCACCCGGGCCGGCCTCCTCCCATTCCGCCTGGAATGGAGGGGCGTGGCAGCTCCCATGTGGCCGAGCTTCCGCGCAAACCGGCGTTCTGCTGCGCGCGCGAGGCGTGAATGACACCACCTGACGAACCCGACCTGCTGGCCGACCCTTCCGCCGCCGCCGATACCCTGCCCGCCGGCAAGCCCGCCCAATCGGGCCGGCTGTTCCTGCGCGCCCTGCCCTTCTTCGCCCGCCATGGCGTGCATGACGCGGAACGGGAGCTGGGCCAGCGATTCGTGGTGGATGTGGACTGGTGGCTGGACACCCGCCCCGCCGCCTGGGCCGATGACGAGGCCCTCACCATCTCCTACCAGCAGGTCTACGAGCACGTGGCCGCGGTGGTGAACGACGACCCAGTGAACCTCATCGAGACCCTGGCCGAGCGCATCGCCACCCGCCTTCTGGATCACTTCGCGCTGCTGGAGCAGGTGCGCGTGGTGGTGCACAAGCCCGGCGCGCCGGTAACCGGCGTGTTCGGGGATGTGGGCATCGAGATCATCCGCCAGCGCTGAGCCGGCTGCGCTGACCCGGCGGTAATTGCTTTGCCGTGCGGCCCGCCTTGCGCCATAACGGCGCCGGCGGCGCGGGCCGCGGGCTGTGCCAAGGAGATGATGGTGAGTGAGATCGTGACCCTTCAGGCGTATCTCGATCGCTGGGCGGGGACGGACGCGGAGCGCCAGGCGGTGGCCGGCGCGGTGCGCACCATCGCCACCACCGGCGTCGGCATCGCCGATCTGGTGGCGCGCGGCCCGCTCGAGGAAGGCCTCGCCAAGATCCGCGGCACCGATCCCAATGCCGGCGGCGACGCGCAGAAGGAACTCGACGTCATCGCCGAAGAGCGCATCGTCTCCGCCCTGAAGGGCACGCAGGTGGCCTTCCTGGCCTCGGAGGAGAGCGAGGAGCTCATTCCGGTGAATGAGACCGGCCGTCTCGTGGTGGCGGTGGACCCCCTCGACGGTTCCTCCAACATCGACACCAACGTGTCGGTGGGTACCATCTATTCGATCCTGCCCTATGACGCAGCCGCGCATGCCGATCCGGCGGCGGCGGTCATGCGCACCGGCAGCCACCAGGTGGCCGCCGGCTTCCTGGCCTATGGCCCCGCGACCATCCTGGTTTCGACCCTGGGCGAAGGCACCCAGGTGTTCGTCTACGATCGGGAGAAGGCCGACTTCTTCCTGGCGCGCGCGGCGGTGGAGATCCCCGCCGAGACCAAGGAATATGGCGTCAACCAGTCCAATGTGCGCCAGTGGCACGGGCCCATGAAGGCCTATATCGACGACTGCCTGGCCGGCAAGGACGGCCCGCGGGGCAAGGATTTCAACATGCGCTGGGTCGGCTCCATGGTGGCCGATGCCTTCCGCATTTTCACCCGCGGCGGCGTCTATATCTACCCGGCGGACAAGCGCAAAGGCTATGACAATGGCCGCCTGCGCCTGATCTATGAGGCGAACCCGGTCGCCTTCCTCACCGAGCAGGCCAAGGGCGCCGCCACCGACGGCAAGACCCGCATCCTCGACATCGTGCCCCACCACATCCACCAGCGCATTCCCCTGGTGTTCGGTTCCAAGGCCGAGGTGGAGAAGATCGCCTCCTATTACTGACGACCCCGGCTTTCCGCAGGGAAGCGAAGCGATGCCCACGGCGCCGGTCTCCCACCGGCGCCGTTTGCTTTTCTCCCCCTTGACCGGCCCAATAAAAAAACGTTCGATCGTTTCCTGAACGCACAGAAGGCGCCCGCCGGCGCCGGCCCTCGCGGAGCCCTTCCGCCCGGCCGGCCCGAGATGAAACGGCGCCATGCGGAGGAAACGTATGTCTTCGTCCAGCCCCTGCTATGATTCCCTTCGGCGCGCTTTCACCTGGGCCATTCCCGCGCGTTACAACATGGGCGTCGCCTGTTCGGATGCCCATGCGGACGGCTCGGGCAAGCCGGCGCTGATCTTCGTGGAGGAGAGCGGAGCCACCCGCACCTATTCCTTCGACGAGCTGAAGCGCCTCACGAACCGTTTCGCCAACACCCTTGTGGCCGCCGGCCTGGGGCGGGGCGACCGGGTGGCGGTGTTCCTGCCCCAGGCGCCGGAAACGGCCATTGCCCATATCGGCGCCTTCAAGGCGGGCATGATCTCCGTTCCGCTCTTCACCCTGTTCGGAGACGAGGCACTTGAATACCGCCTTGCGGCCTCCGGCGCGCGGGCGCTGGTGACTGACCTTTCCGGCCTCGCCAAGCTGGAGCGCGTGCGGGACCGGCTGCCCGAGCTGGAGCACGTCTTCATCACCGGCACGGATCTCGGCGCCGGCCACGCCCGTTTGTTCGACACCGCGCTGGACGCCGCCTCCGACCGCTTCACGCCGGTGGACACCAGCCCTGATGATCCGGGCATCATCATCTTCACCTCGGGCACCACGGGCAATCCCAAGGGCGCCCTGCACGGGCATCGCGTGCTGCTGGGCCACCTGCCGTGCCTCCAGGTGATCCACCAGGGCATGCCGCAACCCGGTGACCTGCACTGGACGCCAGCGGACTGGGCCTGGATCGGCGGGCTGTTCGACGTGCTGTTCCCCACCCTCCACCTGGGCGTGCCGGTGCTGGCGTATCGCGCCAGGAAGTTCGATCCGGAAGCCGCCATGGCGCTGATGGCGGACCACGGCGTGCGCAACGTGTTCCTACCGCCCACGGCCCTTAAGCTGCTGCGGCAGGCGGATGTGCGAAAGCGGGATCTGAAGCTGCGCTCGTTGCTCACCGGCGGCGAGACGCTGGGCGCTGAGCTGGGCGCCTTCGTGGCCGAACGGCTGGGCGTGGAGGCGCGGGAGATTTACGGGCAGACCGAGTGCAATCTCGTCGTCGGCTCCAACTCCAATTTCTTCCCCATTCGCCCTGGCGCCATGGGCAAGCCCATGCCCGGCCACGACGTGCGCATCGTGGACGACGAAGGGCACGAGCTGCCGATGGGAGAGGAAGGCAACATCGCCGTGCGCAAGGGTGACCCGGTGATGATGCTGGAATATTGGCGCAACCCGGAAGCCACGACACAGAAGTTCGCCGGCGATTTTCTTTTGACCGGCGATCGCGGCCGGCAGGATGAGGACGGCTACCTTTGGTATGTGGGCCGCGCGGACGACGTCATCACCTCCGCCGGCTATCGCATCGGCCCGGGGGAGATCGAGGACTGCCTGCTGAAGCACCCGGCGGTGGCCATGGCGGCCGTGGTAGGGGTGCCCGACCCGGTGCGCACGGAGGCCGTAAAAGCCTGGCTGGTGCTGAAGCCGGGCTTCAGCGGCACGCCCGAGCTGGCCACCGAGCTGCAGGACTATGTGAAGGCCCGCCTTTCCGCCCACGAATACCCCCGCCAGGTGGCGTTCACCCAGGAACTGCCCATGACCGCCACGGGCAAAATCCTGCGGCGCGAGCTGCGGGCCCTGGGCTGAATGCGCGGCATTCGCCCACCAGGGCAGCAGGCCGGCGGAGTTGGCGGGCGGCCACACGCCCCGCTAAACTCGCGGGAACAGTCGGGATGCCTCGCGCCTCCCGACCGCCGGGCATGGGCATGGTCGCGCGCAGGGCGCCTGTCCCGGTGGATACCGTCGGAGCTTGCCAAGGAAAGGCCCCTTCATGCCGGGAGGCTATGTTTTCGCTGATTTCGCGGCCACATTCGTCGGCTTGTACCATTCCATCGTCAACATTTTCGCCGAGCTGCTCACGGGCGTGAAGGCCTTTCCCTTCGACCGGGTCATTGCCGCGGCCATCGTATTCTTCATCCTGTTCTTCTCCCGCAAGCCTGTACGGCATTTCATCTTCATCATTGCGGGACGGCTGTTTGGCGGCAAAAGCCACGCCTTCCGGGATGACCTTCAGCACGCCTTGCAGGGGCCGGTGGAGCTTTTGTCCATCGTGCTCGGCAGCTTTCTCGCCTTCGAGGTCATCAAGTTCAACGAGGACAGCTACGAGAAGCTGTTCTCCCAGCACATCGTCGAAACGCTGTTCATCATTGCCGTCTATTGGGCCATCATCGCCGTGATCACGCCGTTGACCGAGCAGCTGCGGCCGCGGTCCAGCAAGCTCACGGATTCGGTGATCGACTGGATCCGCAAGGCGCTGAAATCGTTCGTGGCCTTCTTCGCCATCGCGGCCATCCTGCAGCAATGGGGCATCCGCATCGGGCCGCTCCTCGCGGGCATGGGCATTGCCGGCGCGGCTGTCGCCCTGGGCGCGCAGGCCCTGTTCAAGAACCTGATCTCCGGCGTGCTCATCCTGCTCGAACGCCGGTTTCAATATGGCGACTGGGTGAAGGTCGAGGGCGTCATCGAAGGCACGGTGGAAAGCATCGGCTTCCGCTCGACGCGGATCCGCCAGTTCGATGACTCAGCCGTGCAGGTTCCAAACTCGGACCTGGCCGACAACGCGGTCATCAATTACAGCCAGATGCGGCGGCGGCGTATTTATTGGCTGATCGGCGTCCCCTATTCCACCACCATCGATCAGCTCAAGACCATCCGCGACGGGATTGAAAGCTACATCCACACCTGCCCGGATTTTGTGCCCTATCGCACAGCTTCCACATTCGTGCGGATCGACTCGTTTGGCTCTTCGTCCATCAACATCATGGTCTACTGCTTCACGAAGACGACCAATTGGGGCGAATGGCTCCTCGTCAAGGAGCGCCTCGCCTACAAGATCATGGAAATCGTGCTGGGTGCCGGCAGCGGCTTCGCCTTCCCCTCCACCTCGCTTTATGTGGAATCGCTGCCCGAGGGCAGGCCGGAGGTGTTCCAGCCGCCGGAAGGCGCCCGGCCGGAGATCGCCGCAGACGGCAACCCCGGCGCCATTACCCCCCAAGGTGCCCCAGCGATGCCCGAAGGCCCGCGTCGCAGCTGAGGCACGCCCGCCGGCGCGCAGCGCTTATTTCAGGCGGTCCAGCAGCGCCAGAAACAACTCCCGCTCTTCGGCGGACAGCGGCCCCAGCGTTTCATCGGTGATCTCGTTGGCGACGGGAATGCAGCGCTCCACGAGCGCCAGACCCTCGGCCGTCAGGGCCACCACGAGGCGGCGGCCGTCGTCCGGGTCCGGGCGGGTCTCCACGAGGGCCCGCTTCGCCAGCCGGTCCACGACGCCCTTGATGGTGGCCGCGTCCATGGCGGTGTGCCGGCCCAGCAGGTTCTGCGAGCACGCACCGATCTCGAACAGTTTGGCGAGCGCCGCCCACTGGGTGGCGGTGAGGTCCTCCCCCATGCGCGCGCCGAAAATGGTGGTGTGGCGCTGCATCGCCTGGCGCAGCACGAAGCCCACCTGGGTGTCGAGCGCGTAAGCGGGCGAGGACGCCTTCGTCCGCCGGCGCCGCGCACCGGATGGGGGCTTCGTGGTCACGCTTTCCGTTCCTCCCGCCCGGCCGCTCAGACCGCCAGATAGGCGTCGCGGATTTCCGGATTGGCCTCCAGCTCGCCGATGGTGCCGGAAAACCGGATCCGCCCCTTCTCGATGATATAGGCGCGGTCCGAGATCAGCTTCGCAAAATGCAGGTTCTGCTCCGAGATCACGATGGAGAGCCCCTCCTTCTTCATGGTCATGATGGCATCCGCCATCTGTTCCACGATCTTGGGCGCCAAGCCCTCCGAGGGCTCGTCGAGCAGCACCATGGACGGGTTGCCCATCAGCGTGCGGCCGATGGTGAGCATCTGCTGCTCGCCGCCGCTCATGTGGCCGCCGGGGCGCTTACGCATTTCGCCCAGGTTGGGGAACAGGGCGTAGATGCGCTCGGGCATCCAGGTGGCGACGCCGGGACGCGCCTCCTGCCGGCCCACCTCGAAATTCTCCTCCACCGTCAGCTCGGTGAAGATGCGGCGATCCTCCGGCACATAGCCAAGGCCGCGCCGCGCGATCTCGTAGGGCGGAAGGCGCGAGACGTCCTCGCCCTCGAACACCACCTTGCCGGAGCGGTTGGGCACCAGGCCCACCACGGAGCGGAAACTGGTGCTCTTGCCGGCGCCGTTGCGGCCCAAAAGGGCCACCACCTCGCCCTCGCCCACCTCGAAGCCCACATCGAAAAGAATGTGGGCCTGGCCGTAAAAGCTGTTGAGTCCCGAGACTTCGAGCTTCATTGCACGGCCTCCTCGCGGTGCTTGGCATCGTAGAGCAGGCCCTCACCCAGATAGATGGCCTGCACATGGGGATCACGCCGCACTTCCTGCGGCGAACCGCGGGCGATCAGCTCGCCCCGGTTCAGCACCATCACCGCGTCCGCATGCTCGAACACCACATCCATGTCGTGCTCGGTGAAAAGCACGCCGATGTCCTTCTTGCGGGCGATCTCCGCGGTCAGGCGCATCAGCTCCACCCGCTCCTTCGGCGCCATGCCGGCGGTGGGCTCGTCCATCAGCAGAAGGCGCGGCTGGTTGGCCAGCGCAACGGCCAGCTCCAGGCGCTTCAGGTCGCCATAAGCGAGCTCGCCGCAGGGCCGGTCCGCCTGCTGTTCCATGCCCACAAGGGACAGGAGCGCGTCCGCCTCCTCGCGATAGGCCGCCCCCGCATAGCCCAGCCCCGACCACAGGCGCCGGTGATAGGAAAGCAGGGTCACCTGCACATTTTCCCGCACCGTCATCGACGAAAAGGTCGCGGTGATCTGGAAGGTGCGGCCCACGCCGCGCCGCCAGACGGTGCGCGGCGGCAGGCCCACGATCTCCTGGCCATCCAGCTTGATGGAACCGGCATTGGGGCGGATCTGCCCGTTCAGCATGTTGAAGCAGGTGCTCTTGCCGGCGCCGTTGGGGCCGATGAGAGCAAGGATCTCGCCCGCCTCCAGGCTGAAGGAGACGCCGCGCACCGCGTGCACTCCCGAATAGGACTTCACCAGTCCCTTCACTTCGAGCAGCGAAGTCATTGCGCGGCCTCCACCTTGGCGATGCCCATGGCCTCGGGGCCGGCGCCGTTGGGCGCCGGGGGACGGCGATGACGCCAATCCTCGATGAAGCCGACGATACCCTTCGGGAACGCCACCACCAGAAGGACGATGATGCCACCGAGCACCAGCTTGGAGAGCTCCGTCTGGCTCATGAGCCAGATGGCCAGCGCCTTGTAGACCACCGCGCCCACCACCGCGCCGGACACCGTTTCGATGCCGCCCAGCAGCACCATCACCAAGCCGTCGACCGACATGGGAATGGCGAGGGTCTCGGGGAACACACTGCCCTTCAGGAAGGCGAACAGGGCCCCGGCAATGCCGGCGAAAGTGCCCGCCACCACGAAGGCGGCCCACTGGGTGCGCTTGGCGTCGATGCCGATAGCCTCGGCGCGCAGGCCGCTGTCACGGGCCGCCCGAAGGCCGAAGCCGAAGGGCGAGAACACCAGCATGCGCAGCACCGCGACGCCCACGACCACCACGCCAAGCGCCAGCCAGTAGAAGCCCTGCGGAGTGGATGCCCAGGCCGACGGCCAGATGCCGAGAATGCCGTTGTCGCCACCCGTCACCTCCACCCATTGGAAGGCGATGGACCAGGTGATCTGCGCGAAGGCCAGCGTGAGCATGGCAAAATAGACGCCCGAAAGCCGCACGCAGAACCAGCCGAACAGCACGGCCCCCACGAGCCCCAGCACCGGGCCGAGCACCAGCGCCGCTTCCATCGGCACGCCGAAATAGGTCACCGCGAAAGCCGCGCCATAGGCCCCGAGGCCGAAATAGGCGGCGTGACCAAAGGAGGCGAGCCCGCCCACCGTCATCA
This sequence comes from Xanthobacter sp. NM-59, assembly GCF_021401125.1. Taxonomy (GTDB): domain Bacteria; phylum Pseudomonadota; class Alphaproteobacteria; order Rhizobiales; family Xanthobacteraceae; genus Xanthobacter. The sequence continues at coordinate 493,235 of NZ_JACBFQ010000001.1, read as the reverse complement.
TAAAATGGAGGCTCGCGGCGAACAGCACGAACACCAGGATTTCCGAGCCGACGCTGAGCGCGTAGCTGCCGGAGACGAAGGGCAGCAGCGCCGCCAGCAGCACCACCAGAGCGACCCCGCCCCGCTCCAGGGCGGACATGGGCTTCCACGGCCGCACCGAGATCCCGGCGCTGGCGCGGGGCGCGGCATCTGGCTTACCGAACAGGCCCCAGGGCCGCACCACCAGCACCACCGCCATCACCAGGAACACGGTGATCATGGAAATCTTCGGCAGCACCAGAATGCCGAACGCGTTCAGCTCCGACACCAGCACCGCCGCGACGAAAGCACCCGTCACCGAGCCCAGGCCGCCAATGACCACCACCACGAACACTTCGACGATGATGGACAGGTCCATATAGTGGGTCACGGTGGTGCGCGGGATCTGCAGCGCGCCGCCCAGGGCCGCCAGGAACACGCCAAGGGCGAACACACTGGTGAACAGCCACTTCTGGTTCACGCCCAGGCTGGAGACCATCTCGCGGTCCTGGGTGGCGGCGCGCACCAGCACGCCCCAACGGGTGCGGTGGAACAGCAGCCACAGCAGGCCCAGCACGACGGGCCCGAGCAGGATCAGCAGAATGTCATAGGTGGGCACCAGGCGGCCGAACAGGCTGAAGGCGCCGGTGAAGCCGGGCGCGCGGGGGCCCATGAGATCATCGGGGCCCCAGATGAGCACCACGAGGTCCTGCACCATCAGCGTGACGCCGAAGGTGGCGAGAAGCTGGAACAGCTCGGGCGCCTGGTAGATGCGCCGCAGCAGCACCACCTCCATCAGCGCGCCGACGGCCGCCACCGCGAGGCTCGCCACCAGAAGCCCGCCCCAGAAGCCCAGCGGCCCGGCGAAGCGATCGGTGAGCGTGAAGGCCGCATAGGCCCCGAGCATGTAAAAGGCGCCGTGGGCGAAATTCACAATGCGTGTGACGCCGAAGATGATCGACAGGCCCGACGCAACCAGAAACAGGGATGCGGCGCTGGCCAGCCCACTCAGGGCCTGGATCAGGAGAAAGTCCACGGCTTCGCCTTTCGTTCACCGGGATGGAAGGTCTTGTTTTTCTTGTGGCCTCCCGCCATCAAGGGCGGAAGGCCGGTCTTGTATTGCGAAGGCTGCGCTCAGTTCGCCGGGCGCATCTTGGCGGCTTCTTCCTCGCTGGGCAGGTAATCCGCGCCCTTCTTGAACACCACGTCCACCATCACGCCCTTGCCGTCCTTCAGGGCGGTCTTGCCCACGAAGGCGCCGAGGGTCGACTGGTGATCGGCGCCGCGATAGACGATCTCGCCGAACGGGGTGGAAACCTTGAGGTTCTTCATGGCCTTGACCAGACCTTCGGTGGAGTGGTCGTCAGTGGCGTTGAGAACGGCGGCAATGCTCTTCACCGTGGAATAGCCGACGATGGAGCCCAGGCGCGGATAGTCCTTGTTCAGCTGCTGGTAGGCATCCAGGAACGCCTTATGCTCGGGCGTGTTGATGGAGTACCAGGGGTAGCCGGTGACGATCCAGCCTTCCGGGGTCTCGCCCTTCAGCGGGTCGAGATATTCCGGCTCGCCGGTGAGATAGCTCACCACCGCGCGGTCCTTGAACACGCCGCGGGTATTGCCCTCACGCACCAGCTTCACCAGGTCGCCGGCGAAGGTGGCATTGAGGATGGCCTCGGGCTTGGCGGCGTCGATGGCCTGGAGCACCGGGCCGGCATCGATCTTGTTCAGCGGCGGCCACTGCTCGGCCACGAACTCCACATCCGGCCGGCGCTTCTTCAGCAGGTCCTTGAACACGGCGACGAACGACTGCCCGAACTCATAGTTGGGTGCGATGGTGGCCCAGCGCTTGGCGGGAAGCTTTGCCGCCTCCTCGGCCAGCATGGCGGCCTGCATGTAGTTCGAGGTCCGCAGGCGGAAGGTGTAGTCGTTGCCCTTGGACCAGACGATGGCGTCGGTCAGCGGCTCGGACGCCAGATACACCACCTTCTTCTGCTTGGCGAAATCGGAGAGCGCCAGGCCCACATTGGAAAGGAAGCCGCCGGCGATCATCACCACGCCGTCGCGCGAGACCAGCTCGTTGGCGGCGGTCAGCGCCTCGCCGGGCTTGCCGCCGTCATCCTTGGAGATGATGACGAGCTTCTTGCCCTTGATGCCGCCGGCATCGTTGATCTCCTTGAGCGCCAGCTCCATGCCCTTGCGATAAGGGTCGGTGAAGCCCGGCAAGGCCGAGTAGGAGTTAATCTCCCCGACCTTGATCTCACCCTCGGCCCGCGCCGCCGCCGAAGCCATCAGCACCGCCGCGAACGCCAGTCCCAACATCCGTTTCATCCGGTCATCCCCTCTGGTTTTTTCGATGCACCGTAACAAGCACGCGCACGTCGAACCGACGCGACTTTAACGCAGGCCGTCCTCGCCCTTGATGTCGGCGGCCGTCAGCCCGCCCACACGCGGCAGGGGACGCCCCGAATCCGTGACGGCCACCGCCACCACGATTTCATTGGCCCGTGGGGCGTCGTTGATGCTCACCTGCATGCCGTCGAAGTGACTGCGCACATAGGCCGCGTCCTTATGCCCCAACGGAATGTCCAGCTCCGCGCCGAGCCCCCCGCGACGCTTGGACGAGGGGATGAGGGCCGCGCCCTTGCCCAGCACCTTGCGCACGGGCGTGCCCATCTTGGGGTGCAGGAGGGCGGCGGCATGCTCCAGCTCGCCATTCTCGCCCACCAGCGCCGCCTTGCCGTAGCTCTGCGCCTTGTCCCCCTCGATGCCGAGGGCGGCCACCGCCTTGCGGGTCAAGATATCCCCCAGCTCCTCGCCGATGGCGATGAGGTCGGTGAGGTCCTCCTCATAGCGCCCGGCGAAGGGGTTCTCGATGACGGCGAGGGCCGCCGCACGCCGCGTGGGCGGGGAGACGGGGCGACCCATCTCCTTGTGCGTCTCCTCGACGATGGTGACGATCTTGCGGATCTTCGCACTCATCTCAGTCCGTCCTCACCCTTGATATTCGCCGCCGCGAGGCCGCCCACGCGAGCATGCACGCGCGGCCCGCAGCTCATCACCAGCACCAGGGCAATTTCGTCCGCCTTGGGGGCATCGGGCACGCCCACTTCCATGGCGTCGAAATGGCTGCGCACATAAGACGCGTTCACATGGGTCACCGGCACGTCGAGCCGGGTGCCCGGCCCGCCCACCTTCTTGGTGGACGGCACGATGGCCCTGGTGTCGCCGAGGATCTCGCGCATCGCATAGCCGCCGGGCACGTGCCACAGCGCCCCGTGCTCCAGCTCGCCGCCCGCGCCGACGATGGCGCCCTTGCCGTAGCCGTCAATGGCCGAGGCATCGCCGCCGAGCGCCGCCAGCAGGTCGCGCGCCATGGCGATGCCGAGGGGCTGGAGATCATCCATGAAGCCGGCGATCTCTTCCACATAGCGGCCGGCGAAGGGGTTCTCGATCACGCTGATGATGGCGCCGCGCTTGTGCGGCACGGCGGCCACGGGGCCGCCTTCGTGGAAAATCTCCTCGGTGATGAGAAGGCGCTTGCGGACTTTGACCTCAGGCATGGGCACACTCTTCTTGTGGTTGTGAGGGTCGAGCGGCCATCGGCGAGAGGAGGGGCAGCAGGCCATCCCCGGTGCTCACCGTCTCGCCCTGCACATGCAGGGCCGCGGCACAGATAAGCCCGCGCGCGGCGAGATCCCGCGCGACGGCAAGGCCGGCATCCAGGGCTTCGGCGCGCTCGGCGGCCGTCAGCTCGGGCACGTAGCGCGTCACCGGCAGGGTGCCGAGATCGCTTTCCGGCAGCAATTCACACGCCGGCACGCGGACAACGCCCGTGTGCCACGGCAGGTCCACCGCATTGGCCACCACGCTTGCTGCCGCATCTGCCACGGCCGCGCTGGGCGCCAGGATCGTCACCGCATCGGCGACGCCCAGCGAGAAGCTGCGCCCGCGCCAGCCGCTGGTGGCCACGCCGCGCACTGGCCCATCGGCGTCAATCTCGGCCGCGCCGATCAGCCGTGGCCGCTCGGGCTGGTCCACCAGCCCCACCGCGAAGCGCGCGCCCCGCGGCAGGTGAAGGGCGATGTCTCCGCCATTGTTCACATAGGCCCGCGAGATGCCCGGCAGCACCAGGGCCGAGAGAATGTCCTCGGCCACCGCCCCCGCCACCGCGGCCATGGGCGTGATGAACACGTCGGCCGCGAACGGCGCCACGGCCTGGCCCATGCGTCGCGCCACCGGGTGGACGAAGGCCGGACCATGTGCCCCCGCCGGCGCCCGCAGGGCCGCGAGCTCGGCGCACAGCGCGTCGAGCAGGCCGGTGAAGCGCGCCACGGCTGCCTCATAGGCCCGCCGCACGGCCTCCCCCTCGCCCACCGCCTCGACGATGAGGTCGATGGGCCCATCCTGCAGGTGCAGGCGGCGTCCATCGGGCAGCATCGCCGCCTGGGGCGCGCGCCGTTCGGAGCGGGAGGGAGCGTGCTGCGAAGCCATGGCTCAGCCGTGAGACCGTTTGGCCGCCTGGGGCGCCAAGGGCCAGGGATTATCGGGGCGCGGGGCCAGAGGCTTCACGCTTTCCTCACCGGCCAGTGAGGCCAGCGGCCGCACCTCGGACATATGCCCGCCGAGGGTCTGGTAATCGGCCAGCCGCAGGGTGAACTCTATGGGCGCCACCAGCGCCGGGGTAGGCACGTAGCCGAAGGCGTTCTCGGGCATGCGCGTCACATCCACCATGAAGGTAATGCCGCCGCCCGGATAGACATAGACCGGCGCCCCGCCGCAGGTGACATAGGTGATGGCGTCCTTCACCGAATGCGTGAGCCGCACCGGATCCTCGGTGACACCGGCACGCAGGGAGCCGCCCGCGCCCGCCATGAACAGCACCGTGGACAAAGCCGGTTCGCAATTGTCCTTCACCCGCTGGGCGGAAGCCGCGAGTTCCGCCGGCATCTCCCTGGCCACCGGCACCAGCGCATCGTCCAGCTCATAATAGGCCGCGTGCTCGCCGGTGGTGGAGATGAAGAACAGCCGCAGCCCCGGCCAGGCCACCTTCGGGTCGAACGGCCCGATGATGGAGAGTGGGTCGGAAATATCCGTGCCGCCCCAGCCGGTGCCGGGCTCGGCCACCTGAAAATAGCGGCCGGGCGTGGAGCGGCGGCCCTTCATCTTGATGCCGGTCTCGCGCACGCCCAGGAGCTTGCCCGCCTGGTGCTCGGAGAGCACGCCGGTGATGTGGTCGTCCACCACCACCACCTCGTCCGCCTTGTCGAACCACTGCTTGGCGAACATGCCGATGGTGGCGGAGCCGCAGCCGACGCGCATGCGCTCTTCCGGAATGCCGTTCACGATCGGCGGCTTACCCGCCTCAACGACCACCGTGGAGCCGCCGTCGATGGAGAGCTCAACCGCCTTGCCATTGCACAGATCCAGCAGCGCCTCGCAGGTGACGCGGCCTTCCTTCTTGCCGCCGCCCGTGAGGTGGTGCACCCCGCCCAGGGACAGCATCTGCGAGCCATATTCGGACGTCGTCACATGGCCCACCGCCTCGCCGTCAACGCGCACGGTGGCCTGCTCCGGACCCAGGAAGCGGTCGGTGTCGATCTTCACCTTCACGCCGCAATAGCTGAAGATGCCTTCGGTGACGACGGTCACCATGTCCACGCCATCCACCTCGGCGGAGACGATGAAGGGGGCGGGCTTGTAGTCTGGATAGGTGGTGCCGGCGCCGATGGCGGTGACGAAGGTGTCGGGGGTGGAGACCAGCTTGCCGTCCCAGTCGCCGCCGCGATTGAACGGCACGATCGCCCCGCCCTGGGCCAGGGTGCGATCGAGGACCACATGGGGATCGACACGGACCAGTTCGCCCGCGTGATTGGCATAGCGGTCGCAGGCGCCGGTCATGCCGGGCTTGATGTAGCACATGACCGGACACGCATCGCAGCGGATCTTCTCATCGCCGGCAGGCCGCGCGCCCATGGTCTCTTGTTCACCCATATCGCTCTCGCTCGTCACTCTCGGCAGGAACCTGGAAGGCCCGGGGTCCGGCGGTTCGGCCACCGGATCAGTTCATATGTACACCAATGAAATCTGCTGCCGCGATCCTGTCAAGCACAAGGAATGGGCACGCTGCCTGAAAGGGCATCTTCGGCCAAACGGCGCTTGACGAGTTTCATTGGTACAGAAACAATCTGGAAAGACAACAGGGCTCCCGCACCTTCAGAGCGGCCGAGATGATGACCCGGAAAAATATTGCACTGCACATAGTTAGGGGTGAGCGGCCGCTCCGCCGACGGGCAGGAGGGCACGCCTGAGATGGCTTCGGATTCCGGCGCGCCAGTCGTGCTCACCGTCAATGGCGTGGCATGCAGTTTCGACCTGCCGCGTGACACCAAGCTCATCTATGTGCTGCGCAACGACCTCGGCCTCAATGGCCCGAAATTCGGCTGCGGCCTGGGGGAATGCGGCGCCTGCACCGTGCTCATCGACGGGGTGGCGGCGCGGGCCTGCGTCACCACGCTGAAGACCGCCGAGGGGCGCTCCATCACCACCCTGGAGGGACTCGGCACCCTTGATGCGCCGCACCCGGTCCAGGCCGCCTTCATCTCCGCCCAGGCCGCCCAATGCGGCTACTGCCTCAATGGCATGATCATGACCGCCACCGCCTTCCTGCTGCGCCATCCCGCCCCGACTCTCGAAGAGGTGCGCGAGGCGTTGCGGTACAATCTGTGCCGTTGCGGCACCCATGTGGAAATCCTCGCCGCAGTGATGTCCGCCGCCCAGGCGCTGAGCCCGGCGCCGGCCGGCGACACCGCTGCCAGCGGGCAGCAGGAAGAGCCCCGCGATGAGTGATGCCGCGCCCGGCCCGATCTCCGAGCCGACCCCCACCCCCGCCGAGCTTTTGGAGCGGGCGGGAACCCTGGCGATCCTTCGCCCCGCGCGGCATGTGAAGGGCCTGGTGCCTACAGCGCCGCCGCCGGAAGGCGCCCTCGACCTGTTCCTGTTCCTGGACGATGAAGGCCGCATCCTCGCCTTCAACGGCCACGTGGACCTCGGCACCGGCATCCGCACCGCTTTGGCGCAGATCGTGGCGGAAGAGCTGGATGTGCCGCTGTCGGCTGTCACCATGGTGCTCGGCCACACCTCGGGCACGCCCAACCAGGGCGCCACCATCGCCAGCGACAGCATCCAGGTGTCGGCCGTGCCGCTGCGCTTCGCCGCCGCCCAGGCGCGCCACCAGCTGATGGCGCTCGCCGCCGAGGCGCTGGGGCGCCCGCTCGAAGAGCTGAAGGTGACCGATGGCGTGGTGCATGGCGGCGCCGGCGCCAATGCCGGCATTTCCTATACCGCGCTGCTGAAGGGCCGCCGCGATCGCCTCACCCTGTCCGAGGATGTGGCGGTGAAGCCAGTGTCGGAGCATCGCATCGTCGGCCAGCGCATGCCGCGGGTGGACATTCCCGCGAAAGCCACCGGCAATTTCACTTATGTTCACGATGTCCGCGTGCCCGGCATGCTGCACGGCCGCGTGGTGCGCCCGCCTTATGCGGGGGTGGATGCCGGCGATTTCATCGGCAAGAGCCTCATCGCCGTGGACGAAGCGTCCATCGCCCATATTCCGGGCGTTGTGGCGGTGGTCACCATGGGCGATTTCGTGGGCGTGGTGGCGGACCGCGAGGAGCAGGCCGCCGAGGCCGCCCGCGTGCTGAAGGTGGAATGGAAGGCGCCGCCTACCCTGCCCCCGCTTTCAGACATCGCCACCGCCCTGCGGGCCAATCCTTCCGTCACCCGCACCCTGCATGACCAGGGCGATGTGGAGGCCGCCCGCGCGGCGGCCGCCGTGCCCATGGACCGCACCTATGTGTGGCCGTTCCAGATGCACGGCTCCATCGGCCCCTCGTGCGCCGTGGCGGATGTGCGCGACGGCTTCGCCACCATCTGGTCCGGCACGCAGAATCCCTATCCCCTGCGGCTCGACATCTCGGTGCTCCTCGGCATTCCGGAAGAGAATATCGAGGTACTACGCTTCGAGGCCGCCGGCTGCTATGGCCGCAATTGCGCGGACGATGTGGCCGCCGATGCCGCCCTGCTCTCGCGCGCCGTGAGTCGCCCCGTGCGGGTGCAGCTCACCCGTGAGCAGGAGCATGCGTGGGAGCCCAAGGGCGCGGCCCAGCTCATGGAAGTGTCCGGTGGACTCAATGCGGACGGCACCCCGGCCGCGTATGACTTCGCCACCCGCTACCCCTCCAACGCCGCCACCACGCTGGCGCTGCTGCTCACCGGCCGGGTGCCGGCGAACAATCCCGTGATGGAGATGGGCGACCGCACCGCCATTCCGCCCTACGCCTATGACAACATCCGCGTGCGGGTGCATGACATGGCGCCCATCGTGCGGGCGGCATGGCTGCGCGGCGTCTCGGCTTTGCCCAACTCCTTCGCCCATGAGAGCTATATCGACGAGCTGGCCACCGCCGCCGGGGTCGATCCGGTGGAATATCGCCTGCGCTATCTGCACGATCCGCGTGCGGTGGATCTGGTGAGGGAGGTGGCGGCGCGCGCGGGCTGGCAGCATCGCACCGGGCCCCGGCAGCAGGTGGTGGACGGCGACGTGGTGCGCGGGCAGGGCTTTGCCTATGCCCTTTACGTGCATTCCAAGTTCCCCGGCTATGGCGCCGCCTGGTCGGCCTGGGTGGCCGAGGTGGAGGTGAACACCCGCACCGGCGATGTGGCCGTGAAGCGTGTGGTGGTGGGCCAGGATTCCGGGCTGATGATCAACCCGGCGGGCATCGAGCACCAGATCCACGGCAACGTCATCCAGTCCACCAGCCGCGCGCTGAAGGAGGAGGTGAGCTTCACCGACACCGAAGTGGCGGACAAGGAATGGGGCGCCTATCCCATCCTCACCTTTCCCGAAGTGCCGGTGATCGACGTGGTGCTGATGCCGCGCCCGGATGATCCGCCTTTGGGCTCCGGCGAATCGGCCTCGGTTCCCTCCGCCGCCGCCATCGCCAACGCCATCTTCGATGCCACCGGCGTGCGCCTGCGCGAGCCGCCGTTCACGCCCGAGCGGGTGCGCGCCGCCCTCGGCAATCCCATTCCGCCGGAAGAGCCGCCGCCCGCGCCGAAAAAACGCTCCTGGTTCGCGCTGGCGGGCGCGGCGCTGGCCGGCGCGCTGGGCATGGCAGCCGTGGCCCTGCCCATTCGCGGCGCCATCGCGCCCATCTCCCCGCCAGACCCCTCGTCCTTTTCCGCCGAGATGATCGCCCGCGGACGCCAGCTCGCGGCGCTGGGCGACTGCGCGGTGTGCCACACCATCCCGGGCGGGGTGGCCAATGCGGGCGGGCGGGCCATGGAGACGCCCTTCGGCACCGTCTATTCCACCAATCTCACGCCTGATCCGGAGACGGGAATCGGCCGCTGGTCCTATGCCGCCTTCGAGCGCGCCATGCGCGAGGGCATCTCTCGGGACGGGCACCATCTCTACCCGGCCTTCCCTTACACCTCCTTCACCCGTACCTCGGACACGGACCTCCAGGCGCTCTATGCCTTCCTGATGTCGCAGGCCCCCGTGGTGGCGCCGACGCCCGCCGCGCAGATGGCCTTCCCCTTCAACATCCGCCCCCTCATGGCCGGCTGGAACACCCTGTTTCTGCGCCCAGGGCAGATGCAGGCGGACGCGACGCGTTCGCCCCAATGGAATCGCGGCGCCTATCTGGTGGAGGGGCTCGGCCATTGCGGTGCCTGCCACACCCCGCGCAACCTGCTCGGCGCGGAGAAGACCGGCGCGGCCACGCTCGCCGGCGGCATGGTGGACGGCTGGGAGGCCCCTGCCCTCAACGCCTTGTCCAGCGCCCCCATTCCGTGGACCGAAGACGAGCTGTTCGCCTATCTGCGCACGGGCTTCTCGCGCTTCCACGGCACCGCCGCCGGCCCCATGGCGCCAGTGGTCGAGGAGCTTTCGGCCCTGCCTGACGCGGACATCCGCGCCATGGCCACCTATCTCGCCTCCTTCGCCCCGCCGGCCCAGGCCGAGCCCGTCGCGCGGGCCGCGGAGCTGCAGGCCAAGGCCAGCGCCTCCCTGCGACCGCTCGATTCGCTCGGCGGCCGGCTCTATGAGGGTGCCTGCGCCGCCTGCCATTCGGACAGCGGCCCCACCCTGTTCGGCGCGCGCCCGGCCTTGGCGCTCAACACCAATGTGCACGCGGCGCGGCCTGACAATCTCATCCGCGTGATTCTGGACGGCATTCCCAACCCCGCCGCCCGCGATCTGGGCGACATGCCCGCCTTCCGTGACAGCATGAGCGACGAACAGGTGGCGGCGCTGGTGCGCTATCTGCGCGCCAAGTTCGCGCCCGAGGCACCGGCCTGGTCCGGGATCGAGGACACCGTGGCCCGGCTGCGGGCCAATCCTGGAAGCCATTGACGCCTTCGGGCGAAGAGCATGAGCGCGGCGCGGGGCTTCACCAGGGCCCTGCGCCGCGCTGTGCACAAGAGCGCGGCACACCTGCCTGAAATGTCCGCACCGAAAGGCTTTTCCTGCGTTGACAGGCGACGGTGAGCGCGCCTAATTTCATTCGTACACAAACAAAAATAACCCAGCGAAAAGGCGTGCTTTCCATGGCCTATGTGGTGACCGAGAACTGCATCCGCTGCAAATACACGGACTGCGTGGCCGTGTGCCCGGTGGACTGCTTCTATGCCGGCGAGAACATGCTGGTGATCCACCCTGACGAATGCATCGATTGCGGGGTGTGCGAGCCGGAATGCCCTGCCTCCGCCATCGTGCCGGACAGCGATCCGCGCGCTGCCGAGTGGACCGCGCTGAACGCCGAATATGCGGCCCAGTGGCCCAACATCACCGAAAAGATCGACCCGCCCGCCGACGCCGAGGAATGGAACGGCAAGGAGGGCAAGCGCCCTTTGCTCTCCCCCACGCCGGCCGCGGCTTGACCCCTCAAATCAGAACTTCCGGAGCCCTCACTTGAGCAACCTGATGGAAGAGCGCGTGCTCAGCGTGCGCCACTGGACCGACCGCCTCTTCAGCTTCACCACCACGCGCGACGCGGGCTTCCGCTTCCGAAACGGCGAATTCACCATGATCGGCATCAAGGTGGACGGCCGCCCGCTGATGCGCGCCTATTCCGTGGTGAGCCCCAATTATGAGGAGACGCTGGAGTTCTACTCCATCAAGGTGCCCGACGGCCCGCTCACCTCGCGCCTCCAGCACCTCAAAGAGGGTGACCCCATCATCGTCGGCCGCAAAGCCACGGGCACCCTCGTCATCGACAATCTGAACCCCGGCGCCAACCTCTATCTGCTCGGCACCGGCACGGGGCTCGCGCCCTTCCTCTCCATCATCCGCGACCCGGAGACCTATGACCGCTTCGAAAAGATCGTGCTGGTCCACGGCTGCCGGCAGGTGGGCGAGCTCTCCTATGGCGAGGAGATGGTGAATGCGCTGCGCGATCACGAATTCCTGGGCGAGGAGGTGAAGGCCAAGCTCATCTATTACCCCACCGTGACGCGCGAGGAATTCCGCAACCAGGGCCGCATCACCACCCTCATGGACAGCGGCAAGCTCTATGAAGACATCGGCTTGCCGCCCCTCGACAAGGCCCGCGACCGGGTGATGCTGTGCGGCTCGCCCCAGATGATGGTGGATTTGAAAAGCCGGCTCACAACCCTTGGATTCGTGGAAGGCAATCACGGCGAGGCGGGTGACTTCGTGCTGGAAAAGGCATTCGCCGAACGCTGAAAATTTTCCCGGCGGAGGCAGTTCCCAACCGCATCCGCCGGGCCTAGAATTCATATGCTTACAAACAAATGGCCGGGGTCGACCTTGCCTCTCCGGCTCGAACCTTCCGGAGAATAAAGCATGGCTCACGACGCCCCGGCCGGCCCCAAGGGCCCGACCAAGCTCGTCATCCGCAATATCGGCCTTCTCATCAGCGGCGACCTTGAAAAGCCGATCCTGGATGCCGACACCATCGTCGCCGAGAACGGCCGCATCACCGCCATTGGTCGGCTGAAGGACGTCGACACCGAGGGCGCCACCACCATGGTGGATGCGGGCGGGGCTGCGGTGACGCCCGGCCTCATCGACAGCCATGTGCACCCGGTGGCGGGCGACTGGACCCCCCGGCAGAGCCAGATGAACTGGATCGATTCCTCGCTCCATGGCGGCGTCACCACCATGATCTCGGCGGGCGAGGTGCATTATCCCGGCCGCCCGCGCGACGTCATCGGCATCAAGGCGCTCGCCATCACCGCCCAGCGCACCTTTTCCGCCTTCCGCCCCGGCGGCGTGAAACTCCATGCCGGAGCCCCCGTCATCGAGCACGAGATGGAAGAGAACGATTTCAAGGAGCTGGCCGCCGCCGGCGTGAAGCTCCTGGGCGAGATCGGCCTTGGCGGCGTGAAGGATGGGCCCACCGCCAACAAGATGGTGGGCTGGGCCCGCAAATACGGCATCCAGTCCACCATTCACACGGGCGGCCCGTCCATCGCCGGCTCGGGCCTCATCGACAAGGATGTGGTGCTGGAGACGGACGCCGATGTGGTTGGCCACATCAATGGCGGCCACACCGCGCTGCCCGACAGCCAGATTCGCTGCATCTGCGAGGGTTGCAAGCGCGGCCTGGAGCTGGTGCACAACGGCAATGAGCGTTCCGCCCTCTTCACCCTGCGCACCGCGCGGGAGATGGGCGAGCTGCACCGGGTGATTCTCGGCACCGACGGGCCGGCCGGCTCGGGCGTGCAGCCCTTGGGCATTTTGCGGATGATCTCCCTGCTCTCCTCCATGGGCGACCTGCCGGCCGAGCAGGCCTTCTGCCTGGCCACCGGCAACACGGCGCGCATGCGCAACCTCGACTGCGGCATCATCGAAGTGGGCCGCACGGCCGATTTCGTCATCATGGACACGGCCCAGCACTCCGCCGGCAAGACGCTGCTGGAGAGCGTGTCCCTCGGCGACCTGCCGGGCATCGGCATGACCATTATCGACGGCATGGTGCGCACCGAACGCTCGCGCAACACCCCGCCGGCCACACGGATGCCCACCATCGTGAGGTGAGTCTGGAGCCCCGCCCAGTCGTTCGGTGGCCCAATTGGCCAGCTGCCGCAGATAGCGCGGCGCTGGCCAAATGGGTTGCGTTTGAACGTGAAATGTCGCGTGCATACGCTACGCATGCAGACAAGCTATCGACCGCATCATGCAGTCGGGCATTATGGTCGCAGGCTTCGCCGTCATGACACTGCCGGCGACAGCCAGCGAACTTGGCCAACCATATGAATTCGTTGGCCAAAGCCTGCAGTATCAACCATGCATGGGCGAAGCCCCAGGCATGTCGCAGGCCCGGACTTGCATAGCTCAAGAGGTTCAGCATCAGGATGCGCGCTTGTCTCCTGAGGGGCGCCATCATCTTCAGGAGGCGGAGCGAGCGTGGATAAAATGGCGTGATGATCAATGTCGCCCTGCCGCCGGAACCCGCGCCGCGGGCGCGATCGATTCATTGCTCTGCCAGATCAAGGAAACCATGAGCCGGACCGCTGAGTTCAAGCGCGATTGAGCTACCTATAGGCCCCCACACTGTGGCCGTCGGCAACGTCGGCGACGGTTCTGAGGGCCGGAATTGCGCTTTAACGCACCTTGGTCTCCGGCACGGGGTCACCGGCCACATGCCCAACCTTGTTTGGCTCCAAACCATGCCCCCTTGCGCTCCGCGCCTGCGAAATGTAGGAATGGCGCCATTCTCCCCGATGTCGGAGCATAGCGCAGCCTGGTAGCGCATCTGCTTTGGGAGCAGAGGGTCGCAGGTTCAAATCCTGCTGCTCCGACCAAATTTCACCGGTTTCGGTGCGCGTCCGAGCCCGTGCCATCCGCGAAACCCGGCTGCGAGATCACCCGCTCTCCTGAATCCCTGGCGGGGAGAGGTGAAGCTCTCCTTTGCGATCTGACGCCATTATGGCAGCGCCCCGGCGCGTGGCATTCAAGCGTTTTTCCACGCACGGCATGCCCAGGCCGCTCGCGAAAGCTGCCGGCTCCCCGACCGCCGCAGGGCCTGCGACCCAAGCCCTCGATAGCGGTCACCCGCCCTCCCAGAGCTGAAACGCCGGCACGCCTGAGCGCCTAAAGATTCATCGCGGGCGGTGGCGGCATGCTGGCGCGCGTCTCAAGCAACATCTGCAGGGCATCCGGCCTCATCAGAACGAGCCTGCGGCCTTCCAGGCGCAGCAGGCCCTCCTGCTGGAAGCGGTTCAGGATGCGGTTGACCGTCTGCCGGCAGGCGCCAACCATGTCCGCGAGCTCCTGCTGCGTGATCGACACGCGGAAGGGAATCTCGGTGCCGCGCGGCTCCCCGCAATTGCGGGCCAGCCGCAGCAGGGTGCTGGCGAGACGGGCATCCGTGTGCTGCACGGTGCGGTCAACCATGGTGTCGCAGGCGATGCGCAGGCGCGCGCTGACCTGCCGAATCATGTTCAGGGCAAGGCCAGGATAGGCCTGCAGAACCTGCTCGAAATCCGCGCGCGTCAGCACCCGCACGATGCTGCGCTCCATGGCTTGGCCGAATACCGCCTGCTCATGCGCGCCCGATATGCCGCCGGCGCCGAACCAGTCTCCCGGCATGCAGAACCAGAAGATCGTGACCTCCCCCTGCGCGGAGAGATGGAAGATCTTCACGAGGCCCGTTTCGAGCCAGAACACATGGCTCGCCGGATCATCCGCAGCGATGATGCTCTCTCCCCGCAGATAGATCCGCCGCTCGCTCGCGCGCTCCATCACGGCGCGAGCCTCGGTGGCCACCCCGGCAAACAGGTCGAAGGGCTGCCAGTACCAGGGAACCTGCGGGGCTTCGGCCATATTAAAATCTATAAAATTGATCATTTTAATGAAAAATGTCGCGCAGGCGACAGATTGCGGCTTTCAGCGACTCTAACATGAAGCCGCATCGAACGGGTCTGGCCCGGCAGAAGTGAGCAAACACAATGAGTGACGGGGATGTCATGAGGGCCACCGGAGTGGCCGTGCCCGGGGCGCGGGGGCCATTGCGCTGTCGCGGACTGCTCTGGAGCCTGGCCCTGGCGCTGCCCTGGGTCATCCTGCTGCTGGCGTGGGTGGCCGTGCGATCTCTGAGCGCGAAGTATGCGGGCCTTGTGCCCTCTCCGCTGGCCGTTCTGCAGCGGGGCTCCGAGCTTCTTCGCGATGGTGAGCTGCCGCTGCATTGGGCCGCATCCAGCCTGCGCGTGCTGGTGAGCGTCACCGCCGGGGTGGCGCTTTCCGTTCCGGTCGGCTTTGCCCTTGGCTGGTATGTCGGCGCCCGGCGCGTGCTCACGCCCATGCTCAACTTCTTTCGCGCCCTGCCTCCAATCGCCCTGATCCCGCTGATGATCCTGTATTTCGGGATTGGTGAGCTGGCGAAGGCACTGGTGCTTGGATACGCCGCCTTCTTCACCGCGGTGGTGGTGCTCTATGAGGGCATTTCTCGGATTCCGCCCATTTATGTGCAGGCCGCACGCGCCCTCGGGGCCAATGACCGCGAGCTGTTCAGCCGGGTCGTGCTGCCTCTGGCCCTGCCCCATGTGCTGACGGCGGCCCGCGTCGCCCTCGGTGTCGGCTGGATGACGCTCGTGGCATCCGAACTGGTCTCCGCCCAGCTCGGCCTGGGTTCGATGATCCAGGTCGCCGCCTCCTACTTCCAGATCGAGACCATCTATCTCGGCCTCATCACCATCGGCCTGACCGCCATGCTCATGGACTTCGCCCTGGTGCGACTGAGCAACCGGCTGGTGCGCTGGCAGGAAAGGATCCGCCCGTGACGCGCCTTCCCCCTCCGGCCGGCTCAGCCCCGGCCTCCGCCCTCGATGGCGAGATCCGCTTCAACGACGTTTCGGTTCGCTATGACGGCATTCCCCATGGCGGATGGGTGGTGCGCAACGTCTCCCTCACGCTGCGGCCGGGTGAATTCGTCTCGCTCATCGGCCCTTCGGGATGCGGCAAGACGACCTTGCTCAAGCTCGCGGCGGGAATGGCCCGGCCGACATCGGGCAGCGTGACGTTGTCCGGCCGGCCGATTGCCGCTCCTGGACCGGAGCGCGGGGTCGTATTCCAGGAATATGGCGTGTTTCCCTGGCTGACGGTGCGGGAGAACATCGCCTTCGGGCTCTCATTGAGCGCCAACCGCGCGCGCCTCGCGGACCGGGACGCCATCTGCACCCATTACCTGCAAAGCATGGGGCTCGCCGATTTTGCCGATGCGCTGCCCAACACGCTCTCCGGCGGCATGCGCCAGCGCGTGGCCCTGGCGCGGGCCTATGCGGTCAATCCGCGCTCGCTGCTGATGGACGAACCGTTCGGCGCGCTCGACGCCCAGACCCGCCTGGTGATGCAGGATCTTCTGCTGAGCCTGCAGCAGGAGGAGCGCAAGACGGTGCTGCTCATCACCCACGCGGTGGACGAGGCGCTCTATCTGTCCTCCCGCATCGTGCTGATGAGCGCGCGCCCTGCCCGGATCGCCGAAGTCATCGACGTGCCGTTTCCGTATCCGCGCGACGAGCGCGTGCTCGAAACCCCGGAATTCACCCGCCTGCAGGCCCATCTGCGCGTCCGCGTGATGGAAGAATACGCCCGCCAGCAGCGCGAAGACCGCATCACCGCCTGAAACCCGGACCAGAACGATGAAATTCTCCCGACGCCGCCTCCTGTCGCTCACCGCCGCAGCTGGCCTTGCTCTTGCCGCCGCCCCGCTTGCGCCCCGGCGCACCTTCGCCGCCGGGGCGGAGAAGCTGAAGGTCGGCTACCTGCACACCCTGTCCTGCGATGGTCATCTGTGGCTCGGGGAACATCTCGGAGCCTTCCGGCAGGAGGGATTGGAGCTTGAGACCGTGCAGTTCATCACCGGCCTTGAAGCCTATCAGGCCCTGGCCGGTGGCAGCGTGGACGTGGTGAGCACGGGGGCGGTCATCTCCAATTTCCCGGCCCGCGGCCAGGGTGAGGTTTTCCTGATCAACGGCCTGGAAACAGGCATCGCCCAGATCTGGGTGGATCCGGCGGCCGGCATCAAGAGCATCGCGGATCTCAAGGGCAAGCAGGTCGCGACCACGCGCGGTACCACGGCCCATTTCTTCCTGCATCGGGCGCTGAAAGGCGCGGGGCTCGACAGCACGCGGGATGTGGAAATCGTGCACCAGCGACTGGATCAGGCCGTCGCGGCCTTCATCTCCGGCGCGGTTCCCGCCGTGGTGCTCTGGGTGCCGCTGGATACGCCCATCCGCGAGCGCCGCAAGGATGCCGTGCTGTTGGCCACATCCATCGATTTTCCCGATGCCACCGTTGTGGATGGCTGGTCCGCCCGCAATGGCCTGATTTCGGAAAATCCCGCCCTGTTGAAGCGGCTGGTGCGGGGGTGGGCGAAAGCGAATGATTTTCTGCTTTCCTCACCGGATGAGGCCTTCGCCATTCTTGCACGCGACAAGTACAAGGACTTCACCGCCAGCGAGCTGCAGCGCCAGGCCACGCTCATCAAGTATTACCCGACCAGCGAATGGCCCAAATATTA
Organism: Xanthobacter sp. NM-59; assembly: GCF_021401125.1. GTDB lineage: Bacteria > Pseudomonadota > Alphaproteobacteria > Rhizobiales > Xanthobacteraceae > Xanthobacter. Next base: position 475,671 of record NZ_JACBFQ010000001.1, on the reverse strand, counting down.
CCGTGATGGCTCCATCGTGCGCTGGCTCAATCAGGTGACGGACTTCAATCAGGAAGTCGGCGCCATCAAGAATCCCATCCGCGCCGAAACCTATTTCGACCCGAAAATCTTCCTGTCCGCCATTGCCTGAGCCGGCGCGCCCCGCACTCGCCCCGCTCGGAGCCCCCGCCAATCTCATGAACGCACGCGTTTTCCACGCGCGGGCCGCAACCCGCTGCGCCTCAAGACGCGCCATTGGGAGAAAACCCATGCTTGCCTACAAGACAGCCAAATCGGCCACCACGCTCATCAATACGCAGGAGCGCTACAGGCATATCCGGCCCGTACCGCAGCTGCCCAATTTCGCCGCCCATATCGAGGGGCTGGATCTGTCCCGGCCCCTGTCGCCAGAGGTGAGCGCAGAGCTTCGCCAGGCGCTGGACGACTTCGAAGTGATCTTCCTGCCGCCGCAGGACATCACGCCCGAGCGGCATCTTGAGCTGGCTTCCGTCTTCGGCCCGGTCGCGCAGGGCGCCTATTTCCCGCGCAAGGATGGGCACCCGCAAATCGAAGTGTTGGCCAATGATGCCGAGCACCCGGCCTCGGTGGACCACTGGCATGCCGATCTCACCTGGCTGCCCAACCCGCCAGCCGGAACGGTGATCCAGATCACCGAGACGCCGGAGGTTGGTGGCGGCACGGCATGGTCCTCCATGAGCAAGGCTTTTCGGGCCTTGTCGCCGGGCCTCCAGGCCTATCTCAGGGACCTTGATGCCACCCACACCTGGGAGGTGAGCCAGTGGCGCTCCTATCTCGCGAATCTTGGGGAAGATGTGCTCATCAACTCCATCCGCAAGTTCAAGCCGGTGGTGCATCCCGTGGTCTGGCAGCAGGCGCGCACGGGCAAGGAATTCCTTTTTGTCAACGAGACGTTCACTCGCCAGATCAACGGCCTATCGGGGACGGAGAGCCGCGCCATCCTCTCCTTCCTGGCCCAGTGGATCCGCCAGCCGGAGTTCACCTATACTCATAAATGGGAGAAGGGCGGCATCGCCATCTGGGACAATTACGCCACCCAGCATTATGCCCTTGCCGATTACTGGCCGTCCCGGCGCGTCAACCAGCGCGTCACTTTCGACCTGCCGGAGCTGACGGCGGGAACGGAGGGGGTGGCAAACACCCTTGCCGCTGTCGATGGCGACGGGCGCGTTTCCAAAGTCGCTTACGGCTTGTGATCCATGGTGGATGATACGTGGCGGCGCCTCGCCACCGACCGGCTGGAGATTCACTTCGCGGATGAAGGACCCCTGTCCGGTCCCGTCGCGCTGCTGCTGCATGGCTGGCCTGATGGGCCGCAATGCTGGACCCCTGTTTCCGCCGCCCTGAATGCGGCGGGCTGGCGCACGTTGCGGCCCCATCTGCGGGGGTTCGGGCCAACGCGCTTTCTCTCGGCGCAGACGGCGCGATCCGGGCAGGTCAGCGCGCTTGCGGCCGATGCCCTGGCCCTGGTCGACGGGCTAGGCATCCGCCGCTTCGCCGTCGTCGGTCACGACTGGGGGGCACGCACGGCTTATGCGCTCGGCGCTCTGGCACCTGAACGGGTCAGCGCCCTGGTCGCCTTGTCGGTCGGCTATGGCGCAACGGGAACACTGGCCCTGAAGCAGGCTCAGAATTACTGGTATCAGTGGTTCCTCTGCCTGCCGCAGGGGGCCACCGCTCTCGCCGCCGACCGTGAGGCCTTCTGTCGTCATCTGTGGCGGGTCTGGTCTCCCGGATGGACGGTGCCCGAAGCGGCGTTCGCGGAAGTTGCCGCGGGATTCGCCGGTGCCGACTGGCTCGCCGTGACGGTGCATGCCTATCGGCAGCGCTGGGGGCATGCCCCCGATGATGCCGCCTATGCCGGGCTGGAGGAAAGGCTGGCGACGCTGCCAGCCATCGCCTCGCCGTCCCTCATTCTCCATGGCGCGCGGGATGCCTGTAATGATGCTTCCACGTCGCAGGCGCGAGAGCGCTTCACGGGCCCGTATGAGCGTCACCTGCTCCCGGGCATCGGTCACTTTCCGCAACGCGAGGTGCCAGAGCAGGTGGCGCACATGGCGCTCACATGGCTCGACCGCTGGAAATAGGCCAGGGGATCTCCAAAGGCGCGTGAGCCTGCGCCTCTCAGCACTGGGCGGCGCGAAAGCGCGGGCGGCCGCCGCTCCCAAAAGACGCGCAACCTCGTTCCGGCCCAGCAGTTGTGACCGGCCGGGGCGCACGACGTGGCCGTGGTCGCCACCAGCTGCTTGCTGCCACATTGCATGGGAACACCAGCGCGGTTGTCAGGGCCGCGCGCGCTCACTATAGATCCAGACGAACGAGACACCCTGGTGGGTCGGCGGGCATGGTCCCGCCGCGATGGGAAGCGGGCTGAAGAACATGGTGGCACGCATCTACAAGCCGACACGCAACGCCATGCAATCCGGCGTGGCCAAGACCAAGCTCTGGGTGCTGGAATACGAGCCCGAGAGCCCCCGCACCATTGACCCTCTCATGGGCTACACCTGTTCGGTGGACATGCAGAGCCAGATTCGCCTCACCTTCGAGACGAAGGAAGAGGCCGTGGCCTATGCGGAACGCGAGAACATCCCCTATCAGGTGTCCGAGCCGCACGAGGCCAGCCGCAAGAAGATCGCTTACTCGGACAACTTCTCCTTCCGCCGCGTGGGCCAGTGGACCCACTGAGCCGGTCGCGCGCGAATGCCCTTGCAGCGCGTGCGCGGAGAGTAAGTTAAGATCGAGTCGGAGTGGATCACCAAGCCGCAAGGCAGGGCCTGCTCCGATTTTTGCGCGAATTGAGGCGCCCCGGCCCGACAGCCGCGCGGCGCCAATGCTTCAAGCCAAACCGGGCAACCCGGGCTGCCGCGCCGGGTCGCTCAGGAGGCGGCATTCAGGCTTCGGCCCCGTAGCTCAACTGGATAGAGCACTCGCCTTCTAAGCGAGCGGTTGCGTGTTCGAGTCACGCCGGGGTCGCCACTTCTCACCGCAGGATTGATGCCGGCTGCGGGTACACGCTCCAAACCGGGCCGATTCAAGCTTCATCGGGCGCACTGTCGCCCTCCCCCAAGGCGCACTGCGGCACCACGGCCCCGCGCTCGTACTTGGACCGGTTTTTGGTCTTGCGCGGCTTCGCCTTGGCAAGCTCCTCGGGCGCATAATCGGACGGCATCTCCAGCCGGCGCAGGCCAATCTTCACGTAGGCCTCGTTGAGATCGATGCTGATGGACCGCCGCCCAAGCCGCCGCGCCACGGCCCCCGTGGTGAAGCTGCCGGCAAACGGGTCCAGAACCAGATCCCCCGGCCGACTCGACGCGCGGATCATGCGTTCCAGCAGCGCCTCGGGCTTCTGGGAGGGGTGATTCTCGTATTCCCCCATGCGGAACCGCACGCGCGGCATGCTCCAGACGTTTCCGGGCACCTTCTCACGGCTGTAGGGGGCCGGAGGCTCCTTGCGATAGTCGATCAAGGCGCGGCGCGCTCCGGTCTTGGCCTCCACCTTGATGTCATCGGCATTGAAGGTGTAGGCGCCACGGTCCACCACCATGTGCAGAATCGGCTCCCACATGGAGCCGAAGAAGCGCCGCGCCTGCACGCCGGAGCTGTCATAGGCCCAGACGATGCGGGAAAGGATGAAGAACCGCTCCCGGCAATAGAGGTCGAGATGCGGCATCATCTGCGTGGCGGCCATGAGATAGAAGCTGCCGTCGGCCTTCAGCACCCGCCGGCATTCGTCGATCCAGCGGCCGCACCAGGCCAGGTACTCCCCTTCATCTCGCCGGTCCCGCAGGCCGTCGAAATCCTTGCCGATATTGTAGGGCGGATCGGCGAAGACGAGGTCGACGCTGCCGCTTGCAATGCCCGCCAATGCGTCGAGGGCATCGCCATGGATGATGGCGTGCTCCTGCGATCCGAAACTGCGCATGCCGCCCCTCCCCCACCGGCCGTGTTCCCGTGCGGACTTTAGCTGCCAAACCCTGCGACACCACGGCTTCGTGTCACGCCTCGGCGACAAATGGAGGCCTGCCATGCGCCAGCCGCAGAACGGTGGCTTCCGCTTGGTCCTTGAACTGCATACCGGTTTGGCCGATCAGGTGCCTTCAAAGCATGCGGCCCCCTCGCGAGGTGCCGCCGCGGTGGCGCCTGCCGGAGCGTCGCCGGCAATCGGGAGGAAACATGTCGGCTCCCCTGTCCCTGCGCCGCCTGTTCGATGCGCCCTACCTTCTGCTGTGCCTCACCTCCTTGCTTTGGGCGGGTAATTTCGTGGTGGGGCGCTATGTGGCGGGCCATGTGCCGCCCCTGTCCATGGCCCTGGTGCGCTGGGTGGGGGCCACCCTCATCGTGCTGCCCTTCTCCTATCGGCAGGTGATGCGTGACTTGCCGCTGATTCGCTCCCATTTCTGGTCGCTGCTGCTGCTGGCGGCGACCGGCATCTCCTGCTTCAACGCCATGAGCTATTATGCGTTGCAGTATACGGAGGCGCTGAACGGCCTGCTGCTGCAGTCCATGGCTCCGCTGCTGGTGGGGCTGTGGAGCTTCGCCCTGTTCCGGGATCGGCTGAGCCTGGGGCAGGCCGCCGGCGTGCTCACGTCCCTGTGCGGGGTGCTGCTCATCATCAGCCGGGGCGAGGTGGACACCCTGCTGCACCTCAAGCCGAATATCGGCGACGTGTGGATTCTCGTCGCGCTGCTGATCTACGCCTTCTATGCGGCCATCCTGCGCACCCGGCCGCCGCTCGGCGGGCTGTCGTTCCTCACGGTGATCATGGCCATGGGCGCAGTGCTGCTGATGCCTTTCGGGCTGTGGGAGGCCTGGAGCGGGCGAGTGCTGGTGTTTGATACCCAGTCGCTGCTGGCGCTGCTGTATGTGATGATCGGTCCCTCGCTCATCGCCTATCTCTTCTTCAACCGGGCGGTGGAGCTCGTGGGCGCCAACGCCTCCGCGCCGTTCCTGCACCTGATGCCGGTGTTCGGCACGGGGCTGGCGATCGCCTTCCTCGGAGAGCGCGTGGCCTGGTTCCATCTGGGCGGCTATGCGCTGGTCATCAGCGGCATCGCGCTCGCCACCTTCGCCGCGCGGAATGCCCGCAAGGCGGGGGCCTCGGAAAAGCCCGACAAGCCCACCTGACGCGCGTTCGCTCTCAGAAGCGCAGCGCCCGCACCTGTTTCACCTGGGGCAGAGACTGGGCGCGCGCCAGCAGGTCCGGCGGCAGGAGATCGTCCACGGCGAGCAGCGCGAGCGCATCGCCACCGGCCCGCTCGCGCCCCAGCACGAAAGTCGCGATGTTGATCCCCGCTTCGCCCAGCAGGCTTGCGAACTGGCCGATGAAGCCCGGCTTGTCCTCATTGGTCACGTAGACCATAGAGGGCGCGAACTCCACGTCCACCTTGATGCCGTTGACGCTGACCATGCGCGGATGCCCGTCCGCGAAGACAGTCCCGGCGAGTATCCGCCGCTCGCCCGCGCTCTCCGCCGCCAGGGTGATCAGGCTCTCGTGATCGCCGATGGCGGCGCGGGTGGCCTCTTCGATGGCGATGCCCCGTTCCCGGGCGATCGAGGGCGCCGAAACGAGGTTCACCTGCTGCAGCATGGGCCGCAGCAGCCCGGCCACGGCGGCGGCGGTCAGCGCCTTCAGGTTCATGCCCGCCACCGCCCCCTCATAGGTCAGGGTCACGCTGCGGATGTCGGCGTCCGCCAGCTGCCCGGCAAAGGAGCCGAGCTTTTCCGCGAGGGCCAGATAGGGCCGCAGTCGGGGCGCCTCGTCGGCCGAGATGGACGGGAAGTTCACGGCATTGGAGATGGCGCCCGTCAGCAGATAATCACTCATCTGCCCGGCAATCTGGAGCGCCACATTCTCCTGCGCCTCCACCGTGGCGGCGCCCAGATGCGGCGTGCACACCACATTGTCGCGGCCAAACAGCGGGCTCGCCACGGCCGGTTCCTCATCGAACACGTCCAGGGCCGCGCCCGCCACCTGCCCGCTGTTCAGCGCTTCGGCCAGCGCGGCCTCATCCAGCAGGCCGCCGCGCGCGCAATTGATGATGCGCACGCCCCTTTTCATACGCGCCATGTTCTCCGCCGAGAGGATGTTGCGCGTCTTGTCGGTGAGCGGCGTGTGCAGGCTGATGAAATCCGAGCGCGCCAAAAGCTCGTCCAGCTCCACCTTCTCCACCCCCAGGGCAAGTGCCCGGTCGACCGAAAGGAACGGGTCGAACGCGACCACCTTCATCTTCAGGCCCAGCGCCCGGTCCGCGACAAGGGATCCGATGGTCCCGCAGCCGATGGCGCCCAGCGTCTTGCCCGTGAGCTCGACGCCCATGAAGCGGTTCTTCTCCCACCTGCCGGCCTGGGTGGAGACATCGGCCGCAGGGATCTGCCGCGCCAGGGCGAACATCAGCGCGATGGCGTGCTCGGCCGTGGTGATGGAGTTGCCGAACGGCGTGTTCATCACGATCACGCCACGGGCGGTGGCCGCCGGCAGGTCGATATTATCGATGCCGATGCCCGCGCGCCCCACCACCTTCAGCCGCGTCGCGCGCGCCAGGATCTTCGCCGTCACACGTGTGCCCGAGCGGATGACGAGGCCATCATAGGCGCCGATGACTTCCGCCAGCCGCTCCTTGTCGCGGCCGAGATCGGGGTGCACGTCCACCGCAATGCCGCGATCTGTGAAGATGCGGATCGCAGCCGGCGACAGCTTGTCCGATATGAGGACACGGGGTGCCATTGTCGACGCTCCGTTGATCGCGAGGCCCGGCGGCACGCCCGCCGGGCCTCGCACGCGGGGTGCAGGGACCCGCTCCCGCCAGCGCAGGGGCATGGACGTGGCTTCCGCCCGCAAGGCGCACGGAAGCCCGGATGATGATCGGGCGGCTCTCCGCCGTCCGGCCCCTTAAGCCGCCTGGGGCAGCGCGGCCTTTGCCTCGTTGAACGCCCAATCGAGCCAGTGGGTGAGCGCCTGAACGTCGGAACGCTCCACGGTCGCGCCACACCAGATGCGCAGGCCGGGAGGCGCATCGCGATAGGAACCGATGTCGTAGGCGATGCCGCCCTTCTCAAGCCCGGCGGAAATGGCCTTGGCGAAAGCAGCCTGAGCCTCCGCCGGCAGCGCCGTCACGTCCGGATCCACAACGCGCAGGCACACGGAGGTGTTGGAGCGCGTGAGCGGGTCCTTCGCCAGGAAATCCACCCAGGGCGTCACCGCCACCCACTGGGCAATGGCCTCGAAATTCCGGTTCGAGCGCTCCTGGAGCGCGGACAGGCCGCCCACATTGCGCGCCCATTTCAGGGCATCGAGATAGTCTTCCACGCACAGCATGGAGGGCGTGTTGATGGTCTCGCCCAGGAAGATGCCTTCCATGAGCTTTCCATTCTTGGTGAGCCGGAAAATCTTCGGCAGCGGCCAGGCGGGCTTGTAGGTTTCGAGCCGCTCCACCGCGCGCGGCGAGAGGATGAGCATGCCGTGGGCGCCCTCGCCCCCCAGCACCTTCTGCCAGGAGAAGGTGACCACATCGAGCTTGGAGAAGTCGACCCGCTGCGCGAACGCCGCCGACGTGGCATCACAGATGGTCAGGCCCTGGCGATCGGCCGGGATCCATTCACCGTCCGGCACCATCACGCCCGAGGTGGTGCCGTTCCAGGTGAAGACCACGTCATGGCTGAAATCGACGCTGGAGAGGTCCGGCAGCTCACCATAACCGGCGGTGATGGCGCGCACATTGTCGAGCTTGAGCTGCTTCACCGCATCGGTGATCCAGCCCTCGCCGAACGATTCCCATGCCAGCATGTCCACCGGGCGCGCGCCCAGCAGCGACCACATGGCCAGCTCCACCGCCCCGGTATCGGAGGCGGGCACGATGCCGATGCGGTAATCGGGCGGCACCTCCAGCACCTCGCGGGTGAGGTCGATGGCCTCGCGCAGCTTGACCTTGCCGACCTTGGCGCGATGGGAGCGCCCCAGCGGCGCGTCGGCGAGCGCCTCCAGCGTCCAGCCGGGACGCTTGGCGCAGGGGCCCGAGGAAAAATTGGGATTCGCCGGACGCGTGGCCGGAGCGGGATTCACGGTCATATTGCCATCCTTCCAGATGAACGCCTCCCGTTGGGGGGAGGTGGCCCGCGCAGGGCGATACGCCCGCGCGGCGGAGGGCGTCAAGGCCGGCGACACGCGCCCGCGCGCATGGCAGCCCCCTCCATCGCGGGGCCGCAAGGCGCTCCATGCGGCGGCGCGGCACGGGGTCTACATGAATCCGGCCCGGGTGAATAAGGGGCGGGTGAACAAGGCCCAAATGCGTGAGCGGCTCACCGCTCTTGTGCCACCTTGCCCCAATCCGCGTCAGGACAACGCCTCAGCGCCATTGCCCGACGCACGTCGCCGATCGCCAGCAACGTATGGGCACCCTGCAGCTGCAACGCAGCCAAGGAGCACGGACACCGGGAGGCTCGCCCCCAATGAGCGGAGAGGCGGTTGCCGCTCGCGCCGCGTCACCGCAGCCCGAAGTTGGGTCTCTCTTTTCGCGGCAGGCGACAAGACCTAGCGGTCATTCGCCGCTGCGGCCTGTGGCGCGCGGACCTCGCCCTTCCCGCCCCCCGCCGCAGACGGGGTCTCGCCCCCTGAAGCCTCCGGCGCAGCGCCCTTTTCTGCAGGGACTTCCTCGGGCTTTTCCCTGGGCTCCGCCTCTTCAGGAGCCGCGGTGAGCGCCGTGGCGTCCGCGCTCGGTTCAGAAGCATGGTCCTGGGTTGGCTCGCCCTCGGCACCGCCATGGCCAACCGGCGGCAGCGCGGCCTCCAGGCGAGGCTTGGCCTCGGCGCTGGCCGCGGGCAGCACCTGCCCCAGCATGCCCCGCGCCACCTCGCGCTCGCCCATGATGATGAAGTCGGCGCCGGTCTGGCGCAGGCGCTCCACCTCCTCGTCCGAATGGGCTCGCGCGATGATCTCGATGTCCGGATTGACGGCACGGGCCTTCTTCAGCACGCCGCTCGCCTCGAAGCCATTGGGAATGGCCAGGATGAGGCGCTTGGCACCGGCGACATTGGCGGCGGTGATGGCGGCGGGCGAGGCGGCATTGGCGTAGACCACCTCGAATCCGCCGGCGCGCAGCTCCTCCACCGGGTCTTCCTGATCCTCGATCACCAGCAGGGGCACCCCCGCCGCCTTCAGCCCCTCGGCCACCAGACGGCCCACGCGGCCATAGCCCACGAGGATGGTGTGGTCCTCCTTGTCGGTGACCTGGAGCGCCTCCAGATCCGGCTCGGTGTCCCCGGCCTCAACGGCATCTGCGGTGGCCTCGCCTGCCGCCTTGGCCGCGGCCTTCGCCGCCTTTGCGGCAGCCTTGGCCTGAGCCTTTGCCTCAGCCTTTGCCTCTTTGGCCAGCGCCTTTGCGGTCGCCTTCGCCGCCTCGGCCTCGGTCATTGCCTCGCTCTTGGCTTCCAGCTTGGCGGCCTTGGCCTCCGCCTTCTCCTGCTTGCGGGCCACCTCGCGCGCCACGTCCTGCGCCAGCTTGCGAGCGCGGATGCGGTCCAGCACCAGGAAGAAGAAGGGGTTGGCGAGAATGGAGATGATGGCCGCCGCCAGGATCAGGTCGCTGCCCTCCTTTGGCAGCAGGCCGAGGCTCATGCCCAGGGCCACCAGGATGAAGGAGAATTCGCCGATCTGCGCCAGGGACGCGGAGATGGTGAAGGCCGTGAGGCGGGCATAGCCGAACAGGCGCACCAGCACGTAGGCCGCCACAGACTTGCCCACGAGCACGATGGCGAGCGTGGCGAGCAGGGGCAGCGGCCTGGTGATGATGATCTCCGGGTCCACCAGCATGCCCACGGACACGAAGAACAGCACGGCAAACGCGTCGCGCAGAGGCAGCGTTTCTTCCGCCGCGCGATGGGAGAGAGGCGACTCGCTCAGCACCATGCCGGCGAAGAACGCGCCCAGCGCGAACGACACGCCGAACAGCTTGGCCGAGCCGAATGCCACCCCCAGCGCCACCGCCAGCACCGCGAGGCGGAACAGCTCCCGCGAGCCGATATGGGCCACCCAGTTCATGACGAACGGGATCACACGCCGGCCAACCACCAGCATGAAGACCACAAAGGCCGCGACCTTGCCTAGCGTGACGGCGATGGACGTCCACACGTCCAGGTGGCCGAACCAGTCGGCGGCGGCTCCCGTCTCTGCCGGCTTGCCGCCCAGCGCCTCGGAAAGCGCCGGCAGCAGCACCAGCGCGAGCACCATCGCCAAGTCCTCGACGATGAGCCAGCCCACCGCAATGCGCCCCTGCTCGCTCTCGATCATGCGCCGTTCCTGCAGCGCGCGCAGCAGCACCACCGTGCTCGCCACCGACAGAGCGAGGCCGAAGACCAGCCCACCGCCAATGCCCCACCCCAGCACGTGCGCAAGGCCCATGCCCATGAGCGTGGCCACGCCGATCTGCAAAATCGCGCCGGGCACCGCAATGGCCTTCACCGAGAGCAGATCGCGCAGCGAGAAATGCAGACCCACGCCGAACATCAGCAGGATGATGCCGATCTCGGCCAGCTCTTCCGCCAGATGCTGATCGGCCACGAAACCAGGCGTGAAGGGGCCCACCATGATGCCGGCGACGAGGTAACCCACCAGCGGTGACAGGCGCAGACGCTGCGCCACGGCCCCGAAACCAAAGGCGAGCACAAAGGCCCCAACGAGGGTCGCGATCAGCGGCGTGTCGTGGGGCAAGCCTCACCTCCGGAGAAACGAAAAAACAAAAGGCCCGGCGCACGCCCCCCTGGCGCACGGCCGCCCAAATGCAGGAATGGCTACAGAGTAAGGGAAAGCCGTGACGGGTCCAACTTTTCCCACAAGAATCGACGCAGTGCCGCAGCAGACAGGCGGCACGACCTGGAAATCCGATTCCGGTGACGAAGGCGCGTCAGCGGCACCGAAAGGCGCTGGAAAACGAAAAAGGGCACCCGCGGGGGTGCCCTTCATCATGCGCGAACAGGCGGCGTTCAGAGCCAGGGGCGCTCGGCCCCCTTGGCCGCCTCATAGGCGGCGATGGCGGGCGCCTTCTGGAGGGTGAGGCCGATATCGTCGAGCCCCTCCAGCAGGCAGCGCTTGCGGAAGGGGTCGATCTCGAACTTCACCTTGCCACCATCGGGGCCAAGGATCTCCTGGGCCGCGAGATCGACGGTCAGCGTCGCGTTGGCGCCGCGCTCGGCATCCTCGAACAGCTTGTCGAGGTCCGACTTCGACACCACGATGGGCAGGATGCCGTTCTTGAAGCAGTTATTGTAGAAAATATCCGCGAACGAGGTGGAGATCACGCAGCGGATGCCGAAGTCGAGCAGCGCCCAGGGGGCATGTTCACGCGACGAGCCGCAGCCGAAATTGTCACCCGCAACCAGGATCTTCGCCTTGCGATAGGCCGGCTGGTTGAGGACGAAATCGGGGTTCTCCGACCCGTCTTCCTTGTAGCGCATCTCCGAGAACAGGCCCTTGCCGAGGCCGGTGCGCTGGATGGTCTTCAGATACTGCTTGGGGATGATCATGTCGGTATCGACATTGACCAGCTTCATCGGCGCCGCGACGCCTTCCAGAACCGTGAACTTCTCCATGGGAACTACCCTCGTTCGAATCTTTGCCATGCGCGCCAGATCACTCCGGCGCGCCAAATTCCAGAGCGGCCTCAGGCGCCCTCGCCGCGCTGCGGCAGCATCCGCTTCAGCACGTCATCCTTGAGCACCACATGGTGGGCGATGGCCGCCGCCGCGTGCAGCAGCGCCAGCAGCACAAGGCCATTGGCCAACACCTCGTGCACCTCCTTCACCGTGCCAGCGAACGCGCGGTCCACGGGCACCGGCGACGGGATGGTGAAGAGCGAGAAGAAGGTGACGGCATCGCCCCGCAGAAAGGCGAGATAGATGCCCACCAAGGGCGTGACGATCACCAGCAGATACAGCAGCCCGTGCGCCGCCTCGGACGCCAGCGCCACCGGACGGCTGATCTGCCGCGACGGCCCCGGAATGGGGCCGAAGATGCGCACCGGCACGCGCAGCGCCAGAACCAGCAGCAGAAACAGGCCCACCGAAATGTGGGTCCACCAGATCCACGCCCGCTCCGGCGTGCCGCGCGCGAAGAACGCCTCGAGATATGTCACGCCATAGACGACGATCACCGCGAGCACGGTCAGCCAGTGCAGGGCCCGCGGCAGGGCCGGATAGCGCGTCAGGGAAGGATCGACGGGCATAGGAAAGTTCCTTGTTCGGACCCGCTGCGGGCCTCGGCTCCAATGGGCTCCAGCATGGCGCTTAATCCGCCTGCTCTTCAACGGTGGCCATGTCGTCGTCCGACAGGCCGAAGTGATGGCCGATCTCGTGCACCAGCACATGGGTGACGATATCGCCCAGCGCCTCCTCGTGCTCGGCCCAGTAATCGAGGATCGGCCGGCGATAGAGGAAGACCATGTTCGGCATCTGCCCGGTCTGGGCCAGCGCCCCACCCTGGGCCTGGCCCAGGCCCTGGAACAGGCCCAGCAGATCGAAAGGGGTTTCCGCGCCGAGGGCGTCCAGCACCTCATCGGTGGGAAAATCCTCGATCACGATCACCACATCGGCGCACAGCTTGCGGAATTCGGTCGGCAGATGGGTGAAGGCCTCATGGGCCAGTGCCTCCAGGTCCGCCAGCGTCGGCGCCTCAAGGCGAGCCCATGAGCGCGCGGGCATGGCGCGGGTGCTCTCCCCGGATTTCGCTTTGGCCGACATCCCCTGCTCCTTGAGCCCAAACCCACGCGGGTCAGTTCCCGTCGAATACGAAGCACGTGCGGGACAAGATGTTTGCGATGCACATCTTGGTCATCACGGCGCCGTGAACTTGAGAAACACCAGAAGGACGACACCGTTTGGGGGCGCCCCGCTCCATTATGGTTAAGGAACTCTTAATCTTCTCCACCGTTGAGGCGGCAGACAGAGATCAGGAGAACCACCATGCTTCGCAAGCTTGCGGTCGCCGGTGCCCTGGCGACCATCCTTGGAATTGCTGCCTTTTTCGCCCCTCACGAAGCCACGGCGACGGCTTCCGCCTTCACCGCCGCCACGCCCGCCTGACCGGGACCGCCGGGGCGTGGGTAGCATTGACCGCGTGCGATCACGCTGTTGTGACGGGGCGACATGCCATTTGAGATGGCGCGTCGCCCGCGTGCAACAGCCGCTTGACCTCAACCCGCCTTGGGGAACGAGCGCACGTCCACGAAGTGGCCGGCGATGGCCGCCGCCGCCGCCATGGCGGGCGACACCAGATGGGTGCGCCCCTTGAAGCCCTGGCGGCCCTCGAAATTGCGGTTCGAGGTGGAGGCGCAGCGCTCCTCCGGCTTCAGCCGGTCAGCGTTCATGGCCAGGCACATGGAGCAGCCCGGCTCGCGCCATTCGAAGCCGGCGGCGGTGAAGATCTTGTCGAGGCCCTCGGCCTCCGCCTGCTCCTTCACCAGGCCCGAGCCCGGAACCACCATGGCCGACACATTCGGATTGATGGTGTGGCCGGCGACGATGGCTGCCGCCGCGCGCATGTCCTCGATGCGGCCATTGGTGCATGAACCGATGAACACCCGGTCGATGGCGATATCGGTCATCTTGGTGCCGGCGGTGAGGCCCATATAAGCGAGCGCGCGCTTCTTGGCTGCCCGCTTCACCTCGTCCGCGATCAGCTCCGGATCGGGCACCACGCCTTCCACCGAGATCACGTCCTCAGGGCTGGTGCCCCAGGAGACGATGGGCGGCAGGTTGGCGCCGTCGAGGCGCACCTCATGGTCGAACACCGCGCCCTCATCGGTGCGCAGGGTCTGCCAATAGCGCAGAGCCGCTTCCCAGGCCTCGCCCGTCGGCGCCTTGGGGCGGCCCTTGAGATATTCGAACGCCTTCTCGTCGGGCGCGATCAGGCCGGCGCGGGCGCCGCCCTCGATGGTCATGTTGCACACCGTCATCCGCCCTTCCATGGAGAGGGAACGGATGGCCTCGCCCGCGAACTCCACCACATAGCCGGTGCCGCCGGCGGTGCCGATGGTGCCGATGATGGCGAGGATAACGTCCTTGGCGCCCACGCCTTCGGGAAGCTTCCCGTCGACGGTGACGCGCATGTTCTTCGCCTTCTTCTGGATCAGCGTCTGGGTGGCGAGCACGTGCTCCACCTCGGACGTGCCGATGCCATGGGCGAGGGCGCCGAACGCGCCGTGGGTCGAGGTGTGGCTGTCACCGCAGACGATGGTGGTGCCGGGCAGGGTGAAGCCCTCTTCCGGGCCCACCACGTGCACCACGCCCTGACGCTTGTCGAACGCGTCGTAGTACTCGACGCCGAATTCCTTGGTGTTCTCGGCCAGAGCCGCGATCTGGGCGACGCTCTCCGGGTCGGGGTTCGGCAGGGTGCGGTCAGTGGTGGGCACGTTGTGGTCCACAACGGCCAGGGTCTTCTCGGGCGAATGCACCTTGCGGCCGGCCATGCGCAGGCCTTCGAACGCCTGCGGGCTGGTCACCTCGTGCACCAGGTGGCGGTCGATATAGAGCAGGCAGGTGCCGTCTTCCTGGCGCGCCACCACGTGGTCGTCGAAGATCTTGTCGTAGAGGGTGCGCGGGCTGCCGGCGGGTGCGGTCATGGCAGGAGCGGTCATGGGTCGTGTCCTTGGGTCTTAAGCCGAGTTGAGGCCGGCGCGCGCGATGGCGGCCGATCCGAATGCGAAAGGCGGAAGAGAGGGTCGCGCGTCAGCGCGCAAGCACGGCCGAGGCGGCGGTGGTGAAGCGGCCGAAGAAGCGGCCGGGCAGGCGCACGTGGTCCGGCACCGCCGCGAATTCCATGGTGGTGCGCGCGAACGGCCCGGCGGCGCAGAAGGCCGCCCGGCTCAGGCTCGTGAAAATGGCGCACACATTGGACATGGCGGGTTTGTAGCAGTTCCACGCTTCCACGACAATCGTGCGGTGCGGGATCCCGCGCTGACATCGTCGTGTCATGCTCCGTCGCGATACCTTCACAAAAGACCACCGGGACCGGTGGTGGCGACGCTTGGCGAGCAGGTGGGGGACAGAGTGGCGGCCTTTGCGACATTTGAACTGGCGGATTTTTTCGACACCCTCATCAGTCTCACCACAGCCTTCCTGCTGGGCACCATCATCGGTGCTGAGCGGCAATATCGCCAGCGCACGGCGGGCCTGCGCACCAATGTGCTGGTGGCGGTGGGCTCGGCCGCCTTCGCGGATCTCGCGACCCGGGTCGGCACCTCGCAGGATGCCATGCGCGTCGTGGCCAATGTGGTCACCGGCGTCGGCTTCCTCGGCGCCGGCGTCATCATGAAGGAAGGGCTCAACGTGCGCGGCCTCAACACCGCCGCCACCCTGTGGTGCTCTGCCGCGGTGGGCTCATGCGCGGGCACGGACATGATCGCCCAGGCCGTGCTCATCACCTTCATCATCGTCGCCGGCAATACGCTGCTGCGACCGCTCGCGGCCTTCATCGACCGCATTCCCATCAATGAAAGCGTGTCCGAGGTCACCTATGAGGTGCGCGCCTATACGGACACGGCGTCCGCCGCCACCGTCCGCGACCTGGTGTGCGATGCGCTGGAGCTGGCCAAATATCCGGCCGCGGACATGGAGACCGAATCCCATCCCGGCGGCGGGGTCAGCATTGTGGCAAAGCTGGTGAGCACCGCCGTGAACCGAACCGAACTCGACGCCGTGGTGGAAAAGCTGCAGCGCCTGCCGAACGTCACTTATGCCACCTGGGAAGCGACCACCCAGAGCTGAGACGGCCCCGGCCTCGAGGGAATGAAGCACGACGCCGGACCTGATGGGCCGGACATGGTGGGTGGCACATGGAACGCCACCCCGCCCCTCGGCACACAACAAAGCCACCGCAGCGGCGGCGCGCAGGATCCTGCGGCCATGCAGGCGGGACACCGGCGCAAGCCGCGCCGCTCGCGATCACTTCACGCAGAACTGGATGACGGACTTGCAGGTGGCTTCCGTCCCGCCGGTGGCGATGCATTTGCCCATGGCGCCGGCCTCGGCATCGGCCTCAGTGCCTTTCGCCCCGACGCCCCAGGCGGTCTTCGAGGCGGAGACGAAGGCGATGCAACCATTGTGCACCCATATTTCTTCATCGCAGGCGCTGCCGCCGCCATTGGCCTTGCATTCCGCGGTCGCGCGGCGCTCAGCCTCGTCCTTGCTCGAATGAACGCTGGCGCCGAACGCCCCCGCCACCGCATCCACCGCGATGGCTCCATATGAATCGGCCAGCGCCGGCGTCGCGCAGAGCACAAAGGCCGCAAGACCGATCATCCTCGCCGTCACAAGTCCCATCGCCACAGCCCCCCAGCCTTGAAGCGCGGCTGCCCCTGAAAATCGCCCGGCAGACGGCGCGTTCAGCGTTCGGATCATCGCCCGTACATCTCAGGGAAGATACCGTCACATCTTCGAGCCAATATGACACGGGCCGAGAAGGGAGGCAGCCCCTTGCGGGCTGTGGTTGCCACCGAGCCGCACCGGCCCCCGGATGATGATCCGCCCATGAGCCTGGCGCGTGACCTCCGCTCCCAGGCGCATCTCCAACCAAAGCCGAGGAAGCAAAAGGGATCGCGGCGCGCCACGGCCTTCACACCCCCGCAAGATGATGCAGCACGATGCCGGAAGTGGTGGCGACGTTGAGACTGTCGAACCCCGGCGCCATGGGAATGGCCACCGTGCGCGCGGCGGCCAGCACAGTGTCGGGCAGGCCCGGCCCCTCGGTGCCGAACAGGGCCGCCACACGGGGCGGCGGCACCATGGCGGAAAGCCGCTCCCGTCCCGCGGGCGAGAGCGCCACCACGCCCACCCCCGCAGCCTCCAGCTCCGACATGATTGCGGCGGCATCCGGCAGTCGAGCGAAGGGCACGATCAGGCTCGCCCCCACCGAGACCCGGATGGCCTTGCGATAGAGAGGATCGCAGCTCGCCGCGTCCAACAGCACGAGGTCGGCGCCGAAGGCCGCCGCATTGCGGAAGATGCCGCCCATATTATCGTGATTGGTGATGCCGGCCACCGCGACCACCAAAGCGTGCTCCCCCAGCCGCGCCAGCAGCTCCGCCGCCCGGGGCGCGGTACGCGCCTCGCCCAGGGCGAGAATGCCGCGATGGATGGGGAAGCCCACGATGCGGTCCATCACCCCCTGCCCCGCCACATGAACCGGAAGCTGGGGCGGCAGCAGACCCAGCACATCACCCAGCCGCTCGGCCTGTCCCTCGGAGAGGAGAAGCGACAGCAGGCGATGACCGTGCGCGGTGCGCCCTTCCCCGTCCACATGGCTGGCGAGCAGGCGCAGCACCACCTCCCCCTCGGCCATGAAGCGCCCCTGCCGCCCCACAAGGTCGCGTTCGCGCACATCGCGATAGTCAGCAATGCGCGGGTCTTCGGGGTCGAGAATGGGAAGGAGCATCAGGGACGGACCGGGTTGCGGCTGGGAAGACGGGAGCCGCGCCTTATAGCCTGTTCCTCCGCCAGAAGGGGCTTTCCATGCGCCGGCTCGCGCCGCCGGGCACAATGCCGCCATCGTCCTGGTGCATCACATCGCTGCCGGCATAAGGCCCTGCGGGGCGCCGGCGTGAAGTGATCGCGTTCGACTTCCCGTTGCGAGTGTCCGGGTTCAAGCCCCGGCCCGCGCGAAGCCGATGAGACCGAGGCGGCCGTGCGCCGCGCGTCCATTGCCTGCTTGAAGGAGACGATCATGGCTGAGATCCAGAAAGTTCCCGTGCAAAAAATTCCCGCCAAGGCCGACCCCGGCCGGCCTTCCTGGCCCCTGGCGATGGGCTTGCCCTTCGACCAGTTGCGACAGGACATCGAACAGGTGTTCGACAATTTCCGCATCGGCGCCCTGGGCTTCCCGCTGGCACGCGGCGGGCTCGATCTGCCCTGGCCGCGCCTCGGCTCCGCGGCCCTGGCGCCGGCCATCGACGTGGTGGAGCGCGACAACGCCTATGAGATCAGCGCCGAGCTGCCCGGAATGGACGAGAAGGACATTCAGGTGAAGCTCGCCAACGGCAACCTCACCATTCGCGGCGAAAAGCGGGAGCAGCGCGAGGAGAAGGACAAGGACTATTACGTTTCCGAGCGCCGCTACGGCACCTTCACGCGTGCTTTTCGAGTGCCGGAGGGGGTGGACGCGGAACGGGTGGATGCCCGCTTCTCCAAGGGCGTGCTCACCGTCACCCTGCCGAAGAGCGCCGCCGCCAGAAGCCAGGAGAAGACCATCGAGGTGAAGGCCGCCTGAGGTCGGCCCGGCATCTTGCCGCGCCTCTCCCCGCGCCGCGGGGCGGGGTGCGGCCAGCGCCGCGGCAGCAGGGCACCGAGCATCGGCCCATGCCCTTCGGACAGTGTTGACATGGGGCGCGGCTGAGACATGCTGCACCGCAAATACGCCGCCCGTGGCGGGAACCATGTGTTCGGGCCAGTGTTTTCACTGGGTGGTGAGGAGTGACTGCGGTGGCAGCAGGGGATTCGCGCATCGTCAGCATCGATTTCTGGCGTGGTTTCGCCCTGCTCACGATTTTCCTGAACCATGTGCCCGGCCATTTTCTCAGCGCCTATACCTTCCGCAACTTCGGCGTTTCTGATGCGGCGGAGCTGTTCGTGCTGCTGGCGGGCGTGTCGGCCGCCTTCGCCTATGCGCGGCCCTTCGAGCCGGGGCGGCGGCTGCGCGTCGGCGCGCGGATCATCACGCGCGCCTTCAACCTCTATGTGGCCCACCTCGCGCTGGTGATGGTCGCCGTGGCGGTGATCGGCGGGTTCGTGGTGCTCTCGGGCGATAATCGGGTGCTCGCCTGGTATCACCTGGACCTCATCACGGAAACGCCGGTGGAATCCCTGGTGGGAATAGCGCTGCTCACCTTCCAGCCGGCCTATCTCAACATCCTGCCGCTCTATGTGAGCCTGCTGCTGCTGGCCCCCGTGCTGGTCCTGCTCACCCGGCGCAGCATCGCGCTGGGGGTCGGCACCTCGGCGGCGCTTTATCTGGCCACCCAGCTTGCCCATCTCGGCCCGCCTGTATGGCCGGGGGCGGGCCGCTGGTACTTCAACCCGCTCGCGTGGCAATTGCTGTTCACGCTGGGGCTCGCCATCGGCATCTGCATCGATCGCGGCGGCGTCCGTTTCGCGCGGCGCAGCCTGGATGTGCTGGCGCCGGCCTATCTCGCGACTGCGCTTGTCTGGGCGCGGCTCGACTTTCCCTTTTCACTGGAAGTGTGGCCGCTGCCCGCCTTCATCTGGGACTTCGACAAGTCGAGCCTGGACCTGCCGCGGGTGCTGCATGTGCTGGCCCTCGCCTATTGCGCGGCCCGCCTGCCGGTGGAGCGTTGGCTGCGGGCAACGCGCGTGAGCGCGCCGCTCATCCTCATCGGGCGCCATGCGCTGCCGGTGTTCTGCCTCGGCACCGTGCTGAGCCTGGGCGCGCAGGTGCTTAGACCCGGATTCGATGGCGCCTTTTCATTCGACCTGTTAATCGTTTTCGTCGGGTTCTCGCTCCAGTGGATCCTCGCATGGGCGCTCGAATGGCAGAAGGGCGGACGGGTGGCGGATGCGCGCGACATGCGCGCGCGCGAAACCGTGCCCGCACCGCAGCCCCTGGCGCCGGAAGCCTGAGGGCAGCCGCCCTTGCTCTCCTGTCGGCCGTCCTTTTGGCGGCGCCGCAGGCGCAGGCCGGAATGTCCAAAGCCTGCCGCGTGCCGGAGATCTTCCTCACCTTCGACAGCGACCTGAAGCACACCGAGCGGCTGGTGGACCGCTCCCAGCCGGTGCGGATCCTCCTCATCGGCCCGCAGCCGGACCGCCTGGCCCTGTCCCAGCATAAGCGCACCCGGCTGGAAGTGGAGCTGAACCGCCGCCTTCCGGACATCGCCTTCACCATCGTCGAGGAAGGTCCGCAGCCCGGCCTCGCGCGTGAGGATTTCCAGCGCATCCGCAGCGCCATCGAGGAGTTCGAGCCGGATCTGGTCATCTGGCAGGTGGGCACGGGCGATGCCCTCGCCGCCACCGACCCGGAGGACTTCGGCCACACCCTGGAGCAGGCAGCCGATTACCTGAAGGGACGGGACATCGACCTCGTCCTCATCGATCCCCCCTTCGTGCCCAACGTGCCCCACGAGAAGCTCTACGGCCGCATCGTCGACCAGATCGACGCGGTCTCGGACCAGGAGAAGATGAACGTGGTGCAGCAGTACGCCGCCACGAACTACCTGCTCTCCCACCCCGGCCAACCGGCCGCCTCCCCCGCCGGAGCCACCACCTCCGAAGGCCCCACCCCGGCCGAACAGAAAACCCGCCTGTGCCTGCCCGAGCTGGTGGCTGAAGCGATCGTGCGCGCCGTGACGCGGTGAGCTTTTTCTTCGCGCTTCACCCCGCCTTAACCCCTTGCTGCCACATTGCGTCTCGTGAGTAAGCGTTGCGTAGGGTTGCGTCATGCGTAGTGTGGTCAAGGGGGCGCCCGGGCGGGCGGCCCGCCTCTCCGGCGAGCACCCGAGTAAGCCCGCGGTCATCACCCCCTTGACCACAAAAAACGCGTCGCCATTGCCCCTCGACGAGGTGCTGATGGGCGACAGCATCCTGGAGCTGTCCAAGCTTCCGGCCCACTCGGTGGACCTCGTGTTCGCCGACCCCCCGTACAATCTGCAGCTTGGTGGCGAGCTGAAGCGCCCGGACGAAAGCCGCGTGGACGCGGTGGACGATGCCTGGGACCAGTTCGAGAGCTTCGCGGCCTATGATGCCTTCAGCCGCGCCTGGCTCATGGCCGCGCGCCGGGTGCTGAAGCCGAACGGCACGCTGTTCGTCATCGGCTCCTACCACAACATCTTCCGTGTCGGCGCCACGTTGCAGGATCTGGGCTACTGGATCCTCAACGACATCATCTGGCGCAAGTCCAATCCCATGCCCAACTTCCGGGGCCGGCGCTTCACCAATGCGCACGAGACCCTGATCTGGGCCGCGCGTGACGCCGATGCCCGCTACACCTTCAATTACGAAGCGCTGAAGGCGGGCAATGAAGACGTGCAGATGCGCTCGGACTGGCTCTTCCCCCTGTGCACCGGCCAGGAGCGGCTGAAGGACGAGAAGGGGCGCAAGCTGCACCCCACGCAGAAGCCGGAAGCCCTGCTCGCCCGCATCCTCATGTCCACCACCAAGCCCGGCGACGTGGTGCTTGACCCCTTCTTCGGCTCCGGCACCACGGGTGCGGTGGCCAAGCGCCTGCGCCGCCATTTCATCGGCATTGAGCGCGAGGAAAGCTACGCCGAGGCGGCCCGGGCGCGCATCGCGGCCATCGAGCCGTTGCCGGAAGACGCCCTGGTTGTTCCGCAGAGTGCGCGGGAGGCGCCGCGCGTGGCCTTCTCCGCTTTGGTGGAGCGCGGCTTCGTCACGCCGGGCGCCGAGCTGACCGATGCCAAGGGCCGCTTCCGCGCCGTAGTGCGCGCCGACGGCACCATTGCCCTGGCCGGCGAGACGCAGAAGGTGGGTTCCATCCACCGCGTCGGCGCCATGGCGCAGGGGGCGGAGGCCTGCAACGGCTGGACCTTCTGGCATGTGGAACAGGATGGCCGCCGCCACCCCATCGACGTGCTCCGCGCCCGCCTGCGCGCAGAAATGGGCATCGCGGCCGAGTAATCAGCCGACGACCCTGATCCCTGCCTGCGGGCCGTGGCTCAGCCGCTTCCCGCGATGCCCGCGTCACCGCTTTCGCGGCGGCCGGTCGGCATGGCCATAGGTCAACACCTTGCGCATCAGCGACGGCAAGGCCTCGTCCTCGAAATGGCGCGGCAGCACGAAGCGCATGCCCGTGGGCGCCTGCGCATCCGCCGGGAGATCGACCCGCCACACCGTCAGCTCCAGCGCGAAATGGGTGAAGACGTGGCGCACCGCGCCCGCGAGCGCGCGCCACTCCCCCTTCAACGGCGCAAAGCGGGCGGGATCCTCGGGAATCACGCCTTCCGATGCTGACCAGGGCGTCGCCGGAACTTCGGTCATCTTCGCGAGCAGTCCGCGTTCCGGCCGGGTGCGCAGCAGCACGGCTCCATCCGCTCGCACGGCAAGGAAGGCGACCGCCGCGCGCTCCGGCTTTTCCGGCCTCCGCGCCTTCACCGGATAGCGCAGCATGGTGCCCTCAGCCCGTGCGCAGCATCCTTCCGAGAGGGGGCAAAGGGGACAGGCTGGCGATTTTGGGGTGCAGATGGTGGCGCCCAGATCCATCATCGCCTGGGCGTGGTCTCCGGGCCTGTCCGCCGGCACCAGCTCCGCCGCCAGCGCCTTGATGAGGGGCTTGGACTTCGGCAGCGCCTCTTCCACCGCGTGGAGACGCGACACCACCCGCTCGATATTTCCATCCACGGGGCTCGCCGGAAGATTGAAGGCGATGGCGGCGATGGCCGCCGCTGTGTAGGGCCCTATACCCGGCAGGTCCAGCAGGGCGGCCTCATCGGCGGGAAAGTGGCCGCCATGGCGCGCCACCACCGCCTTGGCGCAGGCGTGCAGATTGCGGGCGCGCGCATAATAGCCGAGCCCCGCCCACGCCGAGAGCACCTCTTCCAGCGGCGCCGCCGCCAGATGCGCCACCGTGGGCCAGCGCAGAAGGAAGGCGCCGAAATAGGGCACCACCGCCTTCACCGTGGTCTGTTGCAGCATGATCTCCGAAAGGAAGACATGGTACGGGTCGGCCCTGTGCCCCCGTTCTGCGCGCCAGGGCAGGCGGCGGCGGTGGATATCGTACCAGCCCAACAGGGCATCCGGGGCCGGAGCGCCAGCTGGCCTTGCTCCCGTGGGCCTTGTTGCAGTGGGCCTTGTTCCGGTGGCGGAGGCGGGTGAAGATGTCATGGGCGCAAGGTGACCACCTTGATGCGCCGCCGCAAGGGGGCGTCCCGCCTGACCCTGCGTCCGTTCCAGAAGATCCACGCCAGTAGCATGAGCCAGTCGCCCTCCCGCCCCTTCCGCCCCCGCAGCGCGCGCCCGCTCGCCGATTTCGTGGCCCCCACCATTGCCGACGTGTGCGGCAAGGCCGGCTTTTCGGTGGTGGAGGTGGTGACCCATTGGGACGAGATCGTTGGACCCGACCTTGCACCGCGCAGCCTGCCCATGAAGCTGCAATGGGCGCGCGGCAGCGAAACCGAGCCGGCGACACTCGTGGTGCGGGTGGAAGGGGCCTACGCCATCGAGATGCAATATGCGGCCGCGGTGGTAATCGAGCGCATCAACTCCTATTTCGGCTGGCGCTGCGTGGGGCGAATCACGTTGCGCCAGGGGCCCGTTCCCCCGCGCCATGCCCGCCCTCTGGCCATGCCGCCGCCGGAGCCGGGCACCGTCAACGCCGTGCGCCAGGAGATGGCGCGTGAGATCGGCAGCTTCGAAGACGAGGCGCTGGCCACCTCCCTCGCCCGCCTCGGCGCGCTGGTGCGGCGCGAGCGGCGCGGACTGAAACGCGAGTCTTGACCGATCTGTGATCGCGGAGGCATTTGCGGCCATACGCGTGACATGCTAGCGCGCTGCTGTTGGCGCAGGAATTCTCTCCACGCCCCTCGCGCCACCGGCTTCCCCATGGAGACTCCCATGACCTTCGATCGCCGCCGCGTCCTTGCCGGAGCCGGCGCAGCCGCCCTCCTCGCCGGCCTTGGCCTCCCCCTTTCGACCCATGGCGCGCTGGCGCAATCGGTCGACATGGCGAAGGTGATGGCTCCGGCCGCGAGCCCCCTGCCCCCCGAAGTGCTCGGCAGCCCGGACGCTCCCGTGACGGTGGTGGAATATGCCTCCATGACCTGCAGTCACTGCGCGGACTTCCACACCAAAGTGTTCCCGGAGCTGAAGGCGAAGTATATCGACACCGGCAAGGTGCGCTTCATCTTCCGCGAGTTCCCGTTCGATCCGGTTGCCACCGCTGCGTTCATGCTGGCGCGCTGCGCACCCAAGGATAAGTACTTCCCCATGGTCTCGACCCTGTTCGAGACCCAGCGCAGCTGGGCCTACAGCAAGGACCCCGCGGCCGGTCTGCTGGCGGTTGTGCGCCAGACCGGCATGAGCCAGGCCGATTTCGAGAAGTGCCTGAGCGACAAGGACCTGGCCCAGAAGGTCCAGGAAAGCTCCAAGTACGCCAACACCGAGCTGGGTGTGAACGCCACCCCCACTTTCTTCGTCGGCGGCAAGAAGCTCTCCGGCTCTCTCGACATCGCCGAGTGGGACAAGGAACTGGAGCCGCTTCTTTCCAAGAAGTGAGCCCATCAGCCCGCGACATCAAAAAAGGCCCGGAGCTCCGAGCTCCGGGCCTTTTTCATTGGGGCCGGCCTCAACGGCGGGGGGCCACAGCCATCAGCAATCGTGATTTTTCAGCGCCAATAAATTTGCTATCCTCATAATATGATCCGGAATTTCGATCTCGACCTCCTGCGCAGCTTCGTGGCGGTGGCTGAGCTGGGCTCCATTTCCTCTGCGGCGCGCCGGGTGGGGCGCAGCCAGTCGGCCGTGAGCCTGCAGATGGACCGACTGGCCGATTCGCTGGGGTTCGCGGTGCTGGAGCGCAAGGGCCGTGGCGTGGTGCCCACCCTGCGCGGCGGCGCCTTCCTGGAGGATGCCCGCCGGCTGCTGGACCTCAACGACCAGGTGCTGAGCCAGCATGTGCACGGCAGCTTCGCCCAGCCCCTGCGGCTCGGCTTCGTGCAGGATGTGGGTGAAGGGGTGATGCAGCGGATTTTGTCGCGCATCGCCTGCCTGTTCCCGCAGGCGCCCATCACGGTGCGCGTGTGCGCCACCTCGGCGCTGCTGGAGAAGCTGATGGTCGAAGAGCTCGACCTGGTGGTGGGCTTTCGCTACGAGACCGAGCTTCCCTCCACCGTGCTGCTGCGCGAGCCCATGGTGTGGATCGCCTCCCGCCACCTGCGGCTGGACCGCGAGGCACCGGTACCGCTGGTGCTATTTGAGAATCCCTGCATCTGCCGCAACTCCGCCATTGCCGCGCTCAGCGCCGCCGGCCGCAGCTTCCGTGTCGCCTTCACCAGCCCCAGCCTGCCGGGGCTGATGGCCGCTGTCAGCGCCGGGCTGGGCGTGACGGTGCGCTCGCCCCGCTCGCTGCGCCATGACCTCGCGGTGGTGAATGACCTTGGCACCGCGCCCCTTTCCGACATGGAATTCGTGCTCTACGGCCGCTCCGGCACCCGCACGGCGGCGCTGGCGAGGGTCGAGGAAATCCTGTGCGAGGAGATCCGCCGCGAGCATCCGCTCTACGCGGTGGCCTGAGGCAGGAGCGGCTTTTATTCCCTGGCGAGGCGCCGCGCGATCTGTCACCTTGCGCCGCAACAGGACAGGGAAAAGCGGTCATGGTGTTCTGGGTTCCCATTCTCGCTTGGGTTGCGGTTCTTGTCTGTGCGGCAATCGGGGTCGCGCGCGCTTCGGCGCCACGGGGCGTCCGCCTCATTGCGGACCAGCTGTTGCGCTATGCGAACCTGTTTCCGGTGGGCCTGATGGGCCTTTGGGGGGCGCTGGGGCACATTGTGTTCCCGGTCCAGTCCGCCGCCGCCATCGGCTGGGCCAACAGTCCGTTTCAATATGAGGTGGGGGTGGCGAACCTGGGCATCGGCCTTGCCGGCGTCATCGCCGCCATTTGGCCGAACTGGGGCTTTCGCGCGGCGACGGCGGTGATGGTGGCGGCCTTCCTTGGCGGCGCGGCCATCGGCCACCTCGTGCAGATCAGCTCCACGGGCAATCTTGCGGTCGGCAATGCCGGCCCCATTCTCTACACCGACGTGCTGACGCCCCTGGCCCTTATCATCCTGCTCGCTTTGACCTTCCGGCGGGCGCGGGGGTAACGGCGGCGCGGCAGCGAGGCGCGAGCGAGCATGGCTGACGACGAAAGAAACCGCTTTTCGGCCCGCGCCGCGCGCTACGCGAAGGTGGGGGCCAATGTGGGCGGGGTGGCGGCCCGCATCGCCGGCAATCGCCTGCTGGGACGCGGCGACCGCGCCGGCGACAATGCCGCGGCGCTCGCCTCCGCCTTGGGCGGCCTCAAGGGGCCGCTGATGAAGGTGGCCCAACTGATGGCCACCGTGCCCGATCTGCTGCCGCCTGAATACGCCGCCGAACTGCGCCGCCTGCAATCGGACGCCCCGCCCATGGGCTGGTCGTTCGTGAAGCGGCGCATGAGCGCCGAACTGGGCCGCGATTGGGAAAAGCGCTTCGCCCGCTTCGAGCACCAGCCCTCCGCCGCCGCCTCCCTGGGCCAGGTGCACAAGGCGGTGACGCTCGACGGGGAAACGGTGGCCTGCAAGCTCCAGTATCCCGACATGCAGGCGGCGGTGGAAGCCGACCTGAATCAGCTTCAGATCCTGTTTTCCCTGCACCGGCGCATGGATTCCACCCTCGACACGCGCGAAATCGCCAAGGAGATCGGCGAGCGGGTGCGCGAGGAGCTGGACTATAAGCGCGAGGCCCGCCACGCCGCCCTCTACGCCCTGATGCTGAAGGACGAGCCGCGCGTGCGCGTGCCCACCGTGCGGGAGGATTTGTCCACCGGCCGCCTGCTGACCATGCAGTGGCTGGAGGGGGAGAAGATCTTGAACTTCACCCGCCACGCGCAGGCCGATCGCAACGCTTTGGCGCAGGCGCTGTTCGCGGCGTGGTGGCAGCCCTTCAGCCATTTCGGCGTCATCCACGGCGACCCGCACCTGGGGAATTACACCGTCTTCCTCGACGAGGCGGGACATCCGGCGGGCATCAACCTGCTGGACTATGGCTGCATCCGCATCTTCCCGCCGCGGTTCGTGGCGGGGGTGGTGGACCTCTATCGCGGCCTCATCGACGGTGACAATGCGCGCGTGGTTCACGCCTATGAAACCTGGGGCTTCAAGGGCCTCAACAAGGACCTCATCGACGCGCTGAACATCTGGGCCCGCTTCATTTACGGCCCCCTCATGGACGACCGGGTGCGCACCATCGCCGATGGGGTGGCGCCGGGCCAGTATGGCCGCAAGGAAGCCTTCAAGGTTCACACCGAGCTGAAACGCCTAGGACCGGTGACCGTGCCGCGCGAATTCGTGTTCATGGACCGGGCGGCGGTGGGGCTCGGGGCCGTGTTCCTGCACCTGCGCGCGCAGCTCAATTTCCACCGCCTGTTTGAAACCGCCATCGGCGATTTTGATGCGGGCCGCGTCGCGGTGCGCCAGATGGCGGCGCTGGCCGCCGTGGGCCTGCACTAGGGCCGTTTCCGAGCGAAGCGGGAGCCGGCTCGCGTTAAGGAAACACGCACCGTAAAACAGCAGACGGCTTCTGTGCTCCCATGAAAAAACGAAGCGGGCTGAGGGCCTTGCCTCAGAGCGCGCGGCCCTCGATGACCAATCCGCCATCGGGCGTCCGCCGCGCGGGCAGCGGCGCGATCCGCCGGTGCAGATGCACCATGAAGGCGGTGCCGAATACCGGCAAAATGAGGTTCAGCACCGGCACCAGCATGATGGGCGTGATGAGCAGCCCGGCCAGAAACACCTGTGTGGCGTTGGCCTGCCGCACCGCCCGCGCCTCCTCCGGCGTGCGATAGCGCATGGCGGCGAGCTCGAAATATTCGCGGCTGATCAAGTAGGCGTTGGCGACGAAGAAGATGACCACGTTCACGCCCGGCACCAGCAGCAGCAGCAGCGCCCCCAGGTTGACCGCCAGCACCACGCCGAAGAAACGGGCCGAGTAGAGCAGCGAACGCAGCACCGGCTGCGGCACCCCGCGCGGATCATTGGGGTAGCTGTCCGCCTCCACCTTCTCCGCCACCTCGTCCAGGAACAGGCCCGCCACCAGGGAGGACACCGCCGGCACCAGATAGAACACGCCGAACACCAGCCCCAGGCCGGCCACCACCGCCAGCGTGGTTTCCACCCAGGGGTAGGACGGCACATGGACGAAGTGGGTCAGCGCCGCCTCGAGCGCGATGGCGAGCACCACCAGCAGCCCGAGCGCAAGGCCAATGGACCGCAGCAGCACCCCGCGCAGCAAAGGCGAGAAAGTCTGGCGCAGGGCTTCAAGGGCGGCGGCGAGCATGGGGATAGGGCTCCGGTTTCCGGCGACAGTTAAGCGTTCCGCCCCCTCCCCTCAAGGGGCGGCGGCACGGCGCCGCAGGAGCGAGTGAACGTTCACTCTTGTCTTGGGACGACAGAAGCGGCATAACCAGCCCCGGAATGCGAATGAACGTTCACTCACACCCGATGCCCGATCGGCTGGCATCACCCTTTTGAGGAGCGCGAGCGCGTGCCGCTGATGAAATCTTCCCACGCCACGCCGTCCGCCGACGCGCCCGCGCGCCCCACGGACGAGATGGGCGGTAGAGCAGCAGCCTGCCGGGGCACGGACGCCGGGCCCGAAGCCCCGCCTTCCGATCGCCGCGCCCGGCAGCGCAAGCGTATTCTGGCGGCAGCGATGGCCTGTTTCGCCCGTGAAGGCTTCCACGGCGCCTCCATGCAGAAGATCTGCGCCGAGGCGGGCATGAGCGCAGGAGCCTTTTACCGGTATTTCCGCTCCAAGGAAGAGTTGATCGCAGCCATCGTCGCCGATGAGCGCAATGAGCGTCAGCACATCCTCGACGCCCTGGCGCAAGCCCCTTCGGTGCTCGATGCCCTGACCGACTGCCTGCGGATGCTGCTGGTGGAGCAGACGCTGCCCACCGCGCAGCTCGGTCCCGAAATCATGGCCGAGGCCATCCGCAACACCCATCTGCGTGAGATCATCGAGCCCTGCGAGGAGGAAAGCCGCACCCAGCTGCGCGCGGCCCTTGCCGTGGCCACCAGCCGGGGCGAGATCGACCCGGCGCTCGACCTGGACGACGTCATGGTCATGCTCCAGGCGCTGGCCGACGGGCTGATCCTGCAACACCAGCTCCACCCCGCATGGGACCTGCCCCGGCGGCTCGACACGTTCAATCTGCTGGTGCGGCGGATGCTCGCGCCCGCCCCTGCGAAGGGGGATTGAGCCCGTGCCCTGCCGTAGCCGCACATCCCACCGTCACGGGAATGCCGCCGTGACCCGCCAGGGTGTTTTCCATTCTTCCAACGAGGTTCGCTTCACCATGCCCGCCCTTGTCCGCCGCGCCAGCGCACTCGTGTTCGCCCTTGGCCTTGCCGGGCCGGTGTGCGGCGTCATGCCGGCCGCCGCGGAGGATGGAGCGGCCGCCGCCCCTTCCGCCCTCACCGTCTCCGTGCAGCGCCCGCGCAATGAAACCTTGCCGGAAACCCTGCTGGTCACCGGCTCCCTCCTGCCGCGCGAGGAGATCGAGGTCGGGCCCGAGGTGGAGGGCCTGCGGCTGGAACAGATCCTGGCCGAGGCCGGCGACCGCGTGGAAAAGGGACAGGTGCTCGCCCGCCTCTCGCGCGATGTGCTCGATACGCAATTGGCCCAGAACACCGCCAACGCCGCCAAGGCGAAGGCCGCCATAGCCCAGCAGCGCGCCGCGCTCGATCAGGCCCGCGCCCAGCAGACGGAAGCCGCAGCCGCAGTGGACCGCGCCCGCAAGCTGCGCGCCACCGGCACCGCCTCCCAGGAAACCCTGGACGAGCGCGAGCGCGCCGTGAAGGTCACCACCGCCCAGGTGGCCGCCGCCGAGGAGAGCCTTGCCGCGGCAGAAGCCGAGGCGGTGCTCGTCAAGGCCCAGCGCGACGAGATCGAGGTGAAACTCAAGCGGACGGATATTCGCGCGCCGGCGTCCGGCGTCATCCTCTCCCGCGAGGCGCGGGTGGGTGCCATCGCGCTCTCGGCCCGCTCCACGCCCCTGTTCCGCATCGCCCAGGATGGCGCCATCGACCTGGATGCGGAAGTGCCGGAAGGCGCCATGCCGCGCATGAAAACCGGGCTCACTGCGCAGGTGACCCCGGCCGGCTTCGATGGCCCCGTCGAGGGAACGGTGCGGCTGGTGTCGCCGGAGGTGGACAAGGCCTCCCGCCTGGGGCGCATCAAGATCGCCCTGCAAGATGACGCGCGGCTGAAGCCCGGCGCCTATGCCCGCGCCCTTGTCACCCTTGGTGCGCGCGCGGGGCTGGTGGTGCCGCAATCGGCCGTGATGTTCGATGCCGAAGGGGCCTATGTGCTCGTGGTGACGGACGGCACGGTTTCCGAACGGCGCATCACGCCCGCGCTGAAAAGCCGGGGCAGCGTCATGGTGGCCCATGGCCTTTCGGGCAATGAGCTGGTGGTGGCGCGCGCCGGCGGCTTCCTGCGCGAGGGCGATCGGGTCAATCCGGTGGAAGCCCCTCTCTCCGTGGGCGAGGCGCGCTGATGGCTCTCAACGTCTCCGCCTGGGCCATCCGCAAGCCCATTCCCACCGTCGTCCTGTTCGTCATCCTGACCGTGCTCGGCCTGGTGCACTTCCGCACCCTGCCGGTGACGCAGATGCCGAACATCGACGTGCCCATCGTCATGGTCACCATCACCCAGACCGGCGCCGCGCCCAGCGAGCTGGAAACCCAGGTGACCAAGAAGGTGGAGAATTCCATCGCCGGCGTATCCGGGGTGAAGCACATCACCTCCTCCATCTCGGAGGGCACCAGCATCACCACGGTGGAATTCTTCCTGGAAACCAACGTGGACCGCGCGGTGAACGACACCCGCGACGCTGTCACCAAGATCCGTTCGGAGTTGCCGCGCTCCATCGACGAGCCGCTGATTCAGCGGGTGGATATCGAAGGGCTGCCCATCGTCACCTATGCGGTGTCCTCGCCCACCATGACCACGGAGGAGATGTCGTGGTTCGTGGATGACACCATGGCCCGTGCCCTGCAGGGTGTGCGCGGCGTCGCCCAGGTGAAGCGCGAGGGGGGGCTCGACCGGGAAATCCGCATCGCCCTCGATCCGGATCGCCTGATGTCGCTGGGCGTGACGGCGGCCGATGTGAGCCGCCAGCTGCGGGCCACCAATCTCGACGTGTCCGGCGGGCGCGGCGAGGTGGGCACCCAGGAGCAGTCCATCCGCACCCTGGCCGGCGCCAGCACCGTGGAAGAGCTGGCGGATACCCGCATCGCCCTCTCCAACGGCCGCTATGTGCGCCTGAAGGACCTCGGCACCGTCACCGACGGGGCGGCCGAGCCGCGCGTGTTCGCGCGCCTGGATGGCAAGAACGTGGTCGCCTTCGGCGTCTACCGCGCCAAGGGCTTCTCCGACGTCACGGTTTATGACCGGGTGCAGGACGAGCTCCAGCATCTGCGGGCCCAGCACCCCGATGTGACGATCTCGGAGATCGACACTACGGTGCGCTACACCAAGTCGGACTACGAATCCGCCATGCAAACCCTCATCGAGGGGGCGATCCTGGCGGTGATCGTGGTGTTCATCTTCCTGCGCGACTGGCGGGCCACCATCATCACCACGCTGGCCATTCCGCTGTCCATCCTGCCCACCTTCTCGCTGATGGACATGCTGGGCTTCTCGCTGAACGGCGTGAGCCTTCTGGCCATCACCCTCGTCACCGGCATCCTGGTGGATGACGCCATCGTCGAGATCGAGAACATCGTGCGCCACATGCGGCAGGGCAAATCCCCCTATCGCGCGGCCATCGAGGCGGCCGACGAAATCGGCCTAGCGGTGGTGGCCACCACCCTCACCATCGTTGCCGTGTTCGCACCCGTGTCGTTCATGGGCGGCATTGCGGGGCAGTATTTCAAGCAGTTCGGCCTCACGGTGGCCATCGCGGTGCTGTTCTCGCTGGCCGTGGCGCGGCTGGTGACGCCGCTGCTCGCCGCCTATTTCCTGCGCGATACCGGGCGCCGGCATGAGGGCGACGGGCGGGTGATGCACGTCTATATGCGCCTTTTGGGCTGGTCGCTGCGCCACCGCTTCCTCACCATCGCCATGGGGCTCGGCATCTTCATCGGCACCATCTTCCTGTCGACGCTGCTACCCTCCGGCTTCCTGCCCAACAACGACATTTCCCGTTCCATGGTCTCCATCGAGCTGCCGCCGGGCACCACGCTGGCGGAGACGCAGGCGGTGTCGGACCGCATCACCCGCTTGCTGCTGGATCGGCCCGAGGTGGCCAATGTCTACGCCACCGCCGGGTCAGGCGGGTCGGGCGGGCTCGCCATGCTGGCGGGCGAGGTGCGCAAGGCGCAGATCGTCATCAACCTGAAGCCCCGCGCCGAGCGCGAGATGGACCAGAAGACGTTCGAGGCCTCCCTCAACGCCCCCCTCGCGGCCATCCCGGACATGCGCTTCACCTGGAGCTCGAATGGGCAGGCCGCGCAGCGCGGCTTCCAGATGGTGCTTTCCGGCAACGACGGCGACGCGGTGGAGAAGGCCGCTTTGGCGCTGGAAAAGGAGATGCGCCACGACGTGCCGGTGCTGACCAACGTGGTCTCCTCCGCCGCGCTCGACCGGCCGGAAATCCGCATCGTGCCCAAGCTCGATGAGGCGTCGGAGCTGGGCGTGTCGGTGGACACCATCGCGGAGACGGTGCGCATTGCCACCATCGGCGACATTTCCGCCAACCTTGCGAAGTTCTCCGCCAAGGATCGGCAGATCGACATTCGCGTGCAGCTCGACGAGAAGGCGCGCACCAGCCTGTCCACCTTCGATGCGCTGAAGGTGCCCACCGCCAGCGGCGGGGCCGTGCCACTCTCGGCCGTGGCGGATGTGCAGTTTGGCCAGGGCCCCACTGCCCTCGACCGCTACGACCGGGCCCGCCGCATCGCGGTGGAAGCGGACCTCGTGGGCGACACACCGCTGGGCACCGCCGTGGACGCGGTGAAGGCCCTGCCCGCAGCCCGCAGCCTGCCCCCCGGCGTGACGCTGAAGGAAGCAGGCGATGCCGAGATCATGGGCGAGGTGTTCTCCGGCTTCGCGCTCGCCATGGCGGCGGGGCTCATGCTGGTGCTGGCGGTGCTGGTGCTGCTGTTCCACGACATCCTGCAGCCCATCACCATTCTCATCTCGCTGCCGCTGTCGGTGGGCGGCGCCTTCATCGCGCTGCTGCTCACTGGCAATTCCATCTCCTTGCCGGTGGTCATCGGCTTCCTGATGCTCATGGGCATCGTGACGAAAAACGCCATCCTGCTGGTGGATTTCGCCATTGAATCCATGAAGCACGGGGCCGACCGGCTGACGGCGCTGATGGAAGCGGGCCACAAGCGCGCCCAACCCATCGTGATGACCACCATCGCCATGGCCGCCGGCATGTTGCCGTCCGCTTTGGCGCTGGGCGAGGGCGGCGGCTTCCGCGCGCCCATGGCCATCGCGGTCATCGGCGGCCTCATCACCTCCACCGTGCTGTCACTGGTGTTCGTCCCCGCCGTGTTCACGGTGATGGACGATCTGAGCCGGATGCTGGGCCGCCTGTTCGGCCGCTTCGTGGGCGAGAAGGACGAGCCCGAAGACCCCACCGGCCACGGCTCACACGGCGCACACGGCTCGGCCCATCCGGCGCAGTAGCCCCGGCGCACACCCGCGCGATTGCGGCTCGCCCTTAGAGCCCTTTTGCCCGGTATGGCCGCCGCCGGCCGTGAAGAACTCGTGTTAAATCAAGGGCGCAGAGCGGCTGCTGAATGCAGTGAGAGCAGGAGATGCTCTCGCCTCCCGCGCCGATCGGGGCGCGAACGCGGTCGGTCGGCCACGGGCCTGCTGAACAGTGGCGGCAATCAGCGGGGCCGTCGGCCTAAGCCGGCTGCTCGCAGCTCATCTCCGTGCGGCGCGCCTTGGTGCCGTCCGGCTACGCCCGCGCCACCCATCCACTCCATGGGCCGCTTGCGCGGGCAATCGCGCGCAGGGGCGTGGATCAGGCCGCCTCGGCGCACAGGCCGCGCAACAGCACATCGGCGCTTTCGCCGGCCAGTAGCGCCACGTTGGAATCCTTGGTGATCATGGCCGCGACGATGGCGCCATCGATCAAAAGGCCCAATTGATGGGCAAGACCATGGGGGTCACGGGCGCCCGCCTCGCGCGCGAGGTCGGTCAATGTGTCCAGCACGACTTTCTTATGATTGAGCGCAATCTGGCGCATGCGGTCGTCGCGCTTATCGGTCTCGGCCACCGCATTGATGAAGGGGCAGCCGAAGAAGTGGTCGTCGTTGAACCACTCCCGCAGAATGGGGAACACCCGGCGCAGGCGCGCGAGGGGCGCTGCCTCACCTTTCAGCAGCTCGCCTATGAACCAGTCACGCCAAGCCGCCCCCTCCTTCTCCAGCACGGCTTCCACCAGCCGTTCCTTGGAGCCGAACGTCTTATAAAGCGTCGCCTTGGCCGTGGAGGCCTCCGCGACCACCGCATCCACCCCCACGGCGGTGATGCCGTACTGGCAGAACAGGCGCGTGGCGGCGGCGATGATGCGCTCGCGCGCCTTGGGTTCCGCGCCGTCGCCGCCCTCGGCAAAGGCGCGCCCGTGCGGATTTCTGGGAGCCGACAGCGCCGGCTCGGAAAGGCTGGCGGGAGAGGTTTTGGACTGACGCGCCATCTTCGTCTTCGCTCTTTTCTGAAGCAGATCCTGCAACGGGTCTCACCAGTGTGCCGCAATTGCAGGCAAAAAGACAGACCGTTCTGACTACACATAGCAGGGATCATGCCGAAACAAAGCCGGCGAATCCCGACGGGAATGTAGGCCACATCTGGCCTTGAGGCGATTATCCGAAAACATCGCGCCCTTCGGCTCCACTTGGCACGCGGCTTGTATAAGACAGACCGGTCTGTCTGTTCAGGCGCACCAAGGAGATTGAGATGTCTGCACCCGCCCCCAACACCGTGCTCACCGGCTGCCTGGCGCCGGAGGCCGCCACGGGCTGCCTCGCCCCCATCAACAAGGATGGGCTCAACCAGCTGATCGAGGCCGGCAAGGCCAATCCGAACGTCATCAAGACCTTGAAGTGCAAGACGGTTGCGGAAGGCCGCTTCCGGCATGCCAACTATATCCGCAGCCTGCCCCCCTACATCGTCGACGAGCCCCCGGGCCTGCTGGGCGACGACACCGCGCCGAACCCCTCCGAGGCGTCGCTCGCCGCCCTCGGCTCCTGCATCGCCGTGGGCCTGCACGCCAATGCCATCCATCGCGGCTGGACCGTGCGCAAGCTGGAGCTGCACCTGGAAGGTGACCTGAACATCACCGCCGTGTGGGGCACGGGCGACGTGAGCGAGAAGCCGGTGGGCTTCACCGACGTGCGCATCAAGGTGGAAATGGAGTGTGATGGCGTGCCGAAGGAAGAGATCGACGCCCTCATCGCCCATGTGAAGAAGTGGTCGCCCGTGGCCAACACCTTCACCCGCCCGGTGAACCTGGAAGTGGGCCTGGCCTGAGCCGCAGCGTTCGCTCCCACCGCTGACGACGATCGACGCGCCCGGCACGGGGCCGGGCGCGCGCCCTTCCCGCCTTCGAGGACCGACATGCTCGCCGCCACCGCAACTCCCGCTGAAACCGCTCCCGCCGCATCCGCGCTGCAGCCGCAGGCGGCGCTCGCCGAGATCGGCAAGATCGCGTCCGGCGACCTTGCGGCCTGGGCGCGTGCCATCGACGAAGGCACCTATCCCACCACGCTGCTGCACAACCTCGCTGATGCCGGCGCCTTCCGCCTGCACCTGAACGAGGGCCACAAGCTGGGCGACACCATCGAGGGCATGTCCCTGGTGTCACAGCAGTGCGTGTCCACCGGCTTCATGGCTTGGTGCCAGAACACACTGGTCTGGTACCTCATCAATTCCGAGAACCCCGCCCCGCGCGAGAAGTATCTCGCCGCCGCCGCCAACGGTCAGATCCTCGGCGGCACCGCCCTCTCCAACCCCATGAAGTCCTTCTATGACATCGAAGGGCTGAAGCTGAAGGGTAAGCGGGTCGAAGGCGGCTACACGGTCAAGGGTATCCTGCCGTGGGTGTCCAATCTTGGGCCGGACCATTTCTTTGGCGGCATTTTTTCCGTGGAAGGCCGCGACACGCCGGTGATGGCGCTGTTCGACTGCGCCGACCCGGCCATCACCCTCAAGCCCTGCGAGCGCTTCCTTTCCATGGACGGCACCGGCACCTATGGCGTGCAGGTGCGCGACATGTTCGTGCCCGACGAGATGGTGCTGGCGGACAACGCCATGCCGTTTGTGAAGAAGATGCGTGGCGGCTTCATCATGCTCCAGGCCGGCATGGCCGTGGGCCTCATTCGCGACTGCATCGCGCTGATGCGCGAGGTGGAAGGCCCGCTCGGCCACGTCAACCGCTTCCTGGAAGTGCAGCCCAGCCAGATGGCGGAGACGCTGGCCGCCATCGAGACTGAAGTGGCGACACTTGCGGCCGACCCCTTCGACACCTCCGACGCCTATTGGCGGCGCGTGGTCTCCGCCCGCCTGCTGGCCGGTGAAGTGAGCGTCCAGGCGGCCCATAACGCCATGCTCCATTGCGGCGCGCGCGGCTATGTAGCGGCCCACCGCTGCCAGCGGCGCCTGCGCGAGGCCTATTTCGTGGCCATCGTCACGCCCGCCACCAAGCAGCTTCGCCTGATGCTGGACCAGATGCCGGCCTGACGCCGGCATCCTCCAGTGTCCAACACCGGACGAGGACGCGAAGCCCTCGCCGAACAACAAGATGGCAAAGCCATCACACCTTCCAGCGCGTCTCGGTTCAGCTTGTTTCCAGAGGGGATTACCATGAGCGGAGTCCTGATTACGCCGTCTGAACTGTCCAGCCTCCTGTCGTCCGCGCCCACGGTGCTGATCGACACCCGTGATGCGGCAAGCTATGCGGCCGGCCACATCCCCGGCGCCGTAAACCTCAACGAGATCTTCACCTATCTCGCCACTTCGACCCCCGAAGGCTATGCGGAGCTGAAGAAGAAGTTCGCCGATGCCTTCGGCAAGGCCGGTCTTTCCGGCAATGAGACGGCCGTCATCTACGAACAGTCCATGGCTTCCGGCTTCGGCCAGTCCTGCCGCGGCTATTTCCTGCTCACCTTCCTGGGCTACCCCAAGATCAAGGTGCTGCACGGCGGCTTCGAAGCCTGGACCGCCGCCGGCCTGCCCGTGACCACCGAAGTGCCGAGCCCGCCGTCAGTCACCTTCCCCATGACCGATGACGCCGGCGACCTCATCATCGACGCGGCAGCCATGCTCGATGCGGTTTCGGACCCGGCCGTGGCCAAGCTCGACGTGCGCGATGTGGATGAGTGGATCGGCGAGAGCTCCTCGCCCTATGGCAAGGATTTCTGCCCCCGCAAGGGCCGCATTCCCGGCGCCGTGTGGATCGAGTGGTACCGCATGATGAAGCCCACGGCCGAAGGTCCGCGCTTCAAGTCGGCACCCGAGATCTTGGCCGAGTGCGCCACCGTGGGCATCTCCCCGGAAACGCCGGTCTATCTCTACTGCTTCAAGGGCGCGCGCGCGTCCAACACCTTCCTGGCCCTGAAGGAAGCGGGTGTGAAGGATGTGAAGATGTATTTCGGCTCGTGGAACGAATGGTCCCGCGACCCGGCCTTGCCCATCGAGGAGGGGCATCCGGCGGCCGCACGCTGAGGGATCTCCCGCCGGGGGCTTCGCGCGCCCCTTGCCCACGGCCACGACCGGGCGCAGCCTCCGACGTGGCCGGCATGGAGCGAACGCAGCAAGCCCCGGCGGGCCGATCCTTCAGCGTCCCCATCCGTCGCGCGGAGCGCCGCGCGGCGCCGATGCGATGCCTCCCTTTCCTGAACACCGGAGACACCCCATGAGCGCGCCCCTTGTCATCGTCGGAGCCGGCCAGGCCGCGGCCCAGGCCATCGCCTCCCTGCGCACGGAAGGCTTTGCCGGCGATATCGTGCTCTATGGCGACGAGCCCTATCTGCCCTATCAGCGCCCGCCTCTGTCGAAGGCCTATCTCGGCGACGAGCTGAGTGAGGACCGGCTGGAGCTGAAGGCTCCGAAATTCTATGCGGACAGCGGCGTGGCCGTGCACCTGCGCACCCGCGTCGCCCGCCTGCTGCTGGCCGAGAAGGCGGTGGAGCTGGCCGATGGCGCGCGCCAGCCCTATTCCACCCTGCTCATCGCCACCGGCACCCGCGCCCGTGAGCTGCCCGTGCCCGGCGCCGACCTGCCGGGCGTCTATTCCATCCGCTCCATCGACGATGTGAAGCGCTTCCGTGCCGCCGCCGTGCCGGGCGCGCGCCTCGTCATCATCGGCGGCGGCTATATCGGCCTGGAAGTGGCCGCCAAGGCGAAGAAGCTCGGGCTCGACGTGACCCTGGTGGAAGGCCAGCCGCGGCTGCTCGCCCGCGTCGCCTGCGCCACCATCTCCAATTTCGCGCTGGCCCTGCATGAGGGCCACGGCGTCACCATCCTCACCGGCATGGGCGTGGCGCGGCTCGCCGGCACCGACCATGTGAGCGGCGTGGAGCTGGCCGACGGGCGCGTGCTGCCGGCCGATCTCGTGCTGTCCGCCGTGGGCGCCCTGCCCAATGCCGAGCTTGCCGCCGAAGCGGGCATTGCCCTCGACAATGGCATCCGCGTCGATGCCCAGACCCGCACCAGCATTCCCGATGTGTACGCAGTGGGTGATGTCGCATCCTTCCCCAGTGCGCTTTATGGGCGCCGGGTGCGCCTGGAATCCGTGCAGAACGCCATCGATCAGGCAAAGGCGGCGGCAAAAGCCATCACCGGCGGCAGCGTCAGCTACGATCCCGTGCCGTGGTTCTGGTCTGATCAATATGATGTGAAGCTGCAGATTGCCGGCCTCATCGACGGCTTCACCCGCACCGAGTGCGAGGGCGATATCTCAGCCGCGCGCTTCGCAGTGCGCTATTTCGCGGGGGACCGGCTGATTGCCGTGTGCTCCATCAACGATCCCAAGAGCCACATGCTGGCCCGCCGCGCGCTGGCGACCCCCATGCCCCAGGCCGCGCCCTCCCCCGCTTAAGCACCCTAACGTCAGCTTCTGGCACGCGCATTGCGAAGCGTGCGCCGCTTTCCCTGTTTCTGCCCGCAAGGAGATCTGTCGATGTCGATGTTCTCGAACCCGTTTTCAACGAAGTCGAAACTGTCCGGGCGTTGCGCCTGCGGGCAGCATGACAGCGCGGAGGCCCATCTGGCGGCCGAGCGGGCGGGGAGCCTCGACGACGAGTCCCGCTACAAGGAAGTGGTCGCCTCCGGCCTCATGCGCGCCCTGTTCCCGCAGGACGTGAAGCGCCGCGCCTTCCTGAAGGCGGTGGGCGCCTCCACGGCCGCCGCGGCCCTCGGCACCTTCTTCCCGCTCGATGCCGCCACCGAGGCCTTCGCCGATACCGGCAAGCCGGAGAAGACCGACCTGAAGGTGGGCTTCATCCCGATCACCTGCGCCACTCCCATCATCATGGCGCACCCCATGGGCTTCTATAAGAAGCACGGCCTCAACGTGGACGTGGTGAAGACCGCGGGCTGGGCCGTGGTGCGCGACAAGACCATCAACAAGGAATACGACGCCGCCCACATGCTGGCACCCATGCCGCTGGCCATCTCCCAGGGCCTGGGCTCCAACCCCATTCCGTTCGTCACCGCAGCCATCGAGAACATCAACGGCCAGTCCTTCACCCTTGGCATCAAGCACAAGGACAAGATGGACGTGAAGTCGTGGAAGGGCCTGAAGTTCGCCATTCCGTATGACTTCTCCATGCACAACTATCTGCTGCGCTATCTGCTGGCGGAAAACGGCATCGATCCGGACAATGACGTGCAGCTGCGCGTGGTGCCGCCGCCGGAGATGGTGGCCAACCTGCGCGCGGAGAACATCGACGGCTTCCTGGCGCCCGGCAACGTGGCCCAGCGCGCGGTCTATGACGGCGTGGGCTTCATCCACTCGCTGTCGAAGTCCATGTGGGATGGGCATCCGTGCTGCGCCTTCGCCGCCAGCCGCGAATTCATCACCACCATGCCGAATACTTACGCGGCACTGCTGCGCGCCATCGTGGACGCCACCGGCTATGCCTCCAAGGCCGAGAACCGC
Organism: Xanthobacter sp. NM-59; assembly: GCF_021401125.1. GTDB lineage: Bacteria > Pseudomonadota > Alphaproteobacteria > Rhizobiales > Xanthobacteraceae > Xanthobacter. The sequence continues at coordinate 435,788 of NZ_JACBFQ010000001.1, read as the reverse complement.
AAGGCCATCGCCGAGGCCATCGCCCCGGCCGCCTATCTCAACCAGCCGCCGATCGTGCTGGAGCAGGTGCTGGTGGGCAAGTACGCCAACGGCCTCGGCCAGATCAAGGACGACCCGAACCGCATCGATTTCGATCCCTTCCCGTGGGAAAGCTTCGCGGTGTGGATGCTCACCCAGATGAAGCGCTGGGGCCAGGTGAAGGGCGAGGTGGATTACCAGGGCATCGCCAACCAGGTGTTCCTGGCCACCGACGCCGCCAAGGTGATGAAGGAAATGGGCCTGACCCCGCCCGCCACCACCACCAAGAGCTTCTCGGTCATGGGCAAGCTGTTCGATCCCGCCAAGCCCGAGGCGTATCTGAACTCCTTCGCCATCAAGCGGAGCTGAGCCATGAAGAGCCTCGGCGTGCGCGCCGGCATCCTGTCGGTGGTCCTGTTCCTCGCCTTCTGCCTTGTCTGGCAGATCGCCGTCACCCCGAGCGCGAGCTCGGGGCCGGCCCTCGACCCGGAATATGCGAAGCTGATGGGCATCACCACGGCCGGGTCCCAATCCGCCATGCCGGGGCCGCTGGAGGTGATGCAGAAGCTCTGGGTCGCCCTCTCGGACCCGTTCTATGACAACGGCCCCAACGACAAGGGGCTGGGCCTCCAGCTCCTCTATTCCATCGGCCGCGTGGCCATCGGCTATGGCCTCGCGGTGCTGGTGGCGGTGCCGCTGGGCTTCCTCATCGGCATGTCGCCGCTGGCCTATCGGGCGCTGGATCCGTTCATCCAGGTGCTGAAGCCCATCTCGCCCTTGGCCTGGATGCCGCTTGCCCTTTACACCATCAAGGATTCCAACCTCTCGGCCATCTTCGTCATCTTCATCTGCTCGGTGTGGCCCATGCTGCTGAACACGGCGTTCGGCGTCGGCTCGGTGCGCAAGGAGTGGCTGAACGTGGCGCGCACCCTGGAGGTGGGGGCCTGGCGGCGGGCGTTCACGGTGATCCTGCCGGCGGCGGCGCCCACCATCCTCACCGGCATGCGCATTTCCATCGGCATCGCCTGGCTCGTCATCGTGGCGGCCGAGATGCTCGTGGGTGGCACCGGCATTGGATATTTCGTGTGGAACGAGTGGAACAACCTGTCCATCTCCAACGTGATCGTCGGCATCCTGATGATCGGCGTGGTGGGCATGGTCCTCGATCTGATCCTGGCGCGCCTCCAGCGGCGCGTGACCTTCCCGGAGTGAGCGCCATGGCAGAGATCGACACCAAGACCGCCGTCCCGGCCGACCCGAAGTTCATTTCCATCGAGGGCATCGCCCGGCGCTATCCCAAGCGCGAGGGCGGGGTCACCACCATCTTTGAGAATCTCTGGCTCCAGGTGCCGCGCGGCGAGTTCGTGTGCATCATCGGCCACTCGGGATGCGGCAAGACCTCCGTTCTCAACATTCTGGCGGGGCTTGAGGCCCCGTCCGAGGGCGCGGTGATCGTGGACGGGCAGGCCATTTCCGGCCCCAGCCTCGACCGCGCGGTGATCTTCCAGGGCCATGCCCTCCTGCCGTGGCGCAGCGTGCTCGGCAATGTCGCCTATGCGGTCTCCTCCCGCTGGCGCAAGGCCGGAAAGACCGAGGTGGAGGAGCGCTCGCGCCGCTTCATCGAGCTGGTGGGCCTCAAGGGCAGCGAGCAGAAGAAGCCGGCCGAGCTCTCCGGCGGCATGCGCCAGCGCGTGGGCATCGCCCGGGCGCTGTCCATCGAGCCGAAGATCCTGCTGATGGACGAGCCCTTCTCCGCCCTCGATGCGCTCACCCGCGGCACACTGCAGGACGAGGTGCGGCGCATCTGCCTTTCCACCGGCCAGACTGTGGTCATGATCACCCACGATGTGGACGAGGCCATCTACCTCGCCGACAAGATCGTGCTGATGACCAACGGCCCCGAGGCCATGGTCGCGGAGGTGGTTGACAATCCGCTGCCCAAGGACCGCGCCCGCGACAGCATCCATCGCCACGAGGACTATTACACGGTGCGCAACCACCTGGTGGACTTCCTGGTGAGCCGCAGCCGCACCTTCCGCGATGACAAGCCTGCCGGCTACGACACCCGCCGCCCGCCCACTGTCCGGCTGGGCAGCGCGGCCAAGGTCGCGGACGCCGCCAACACCATTCCCTTCCCCGCCGCCGCCAACGGACGCGACTGACGGCAAGCCCCACTCCAGCCGGCCGACGGGCGCCCGCGCCCGCCGACCCTGGCGAACTCACGACACGATCGAAGTGTGGAGATGAAAAATGAAGCGTGAACAGCTCACCGAGAAGATTCTCGACATCAAGCGCGAAAAGGGTTGGAGCTGGAAGTATATCTGCGAAGAGATCGGCGGCATTTCCCCGATCCTCATCACCGGCGCCCTGCTGGGCCAGATGAAGCTGGTGAAGCCCCTGGCCAAGAAGGCCGCCACCCTGTTCGGCCTCTCCGAGACCGAAGAGAAGATGCTGAACGAGGTGCCCATGCGCGGCACGCCCATGCCGCCCACCGACCCGCTCATCTATCGCTTCTACGAGCTGATCCTGGTGAACGGCCCGGCCATCAAGGCGCTGATTGAGGATGAGTTCGGCGACGGCATCATGTCCGCCATCGACTTCGACATGGACATCTCGCGCCAGGCCAATGAGAAGGGCGACCGCGTGGGCATCACCATGTCCGGCAAGTTCCTGCCCTACAAGTATTACGGCGCTGAGCAGGGCATTCCCTCCCTCGGCTACAAGGAAGACTGAGGCCCCACGCCCGGCGGCCCAGCGCGTCCGGCACCTTCGCTGCGCCACTGACCAGCCAGCCAGGGGCTCATCGCCCGAAACATCGAGGCGATGGGCCCCAAGACAGGGAGCCAGAAGGCAAGGGGCCCCGAGACAAGGCGGCAACACCCCGCGCCGCACCCAAGAAAAAAGGCGCCACCCTTTCGGGAGGCGCCTTTTCTATTCAGCCGTCGAGAGCTGGCGGATCACTCCGCCGCTTCGACCGCCACCGGGCCACGGGCAAGCCGATCGCGCTTCAGAAGCTCGGCCACCAGGAAGGCGGTCTCGATGGACTGCTCCGCATTGAGGCGCGGGTCGCAATAGGTGTGGTAGCGATCGCGCAGATCCTCGTCGGAAATGGCGCGGGCGCCGCCGGTGCACTCGGTCACGTCCTTGCCGGTCATCTCCAGGTGCACGCCGCCGGGATGGGTGCCCTCGGCCGCATGCACGTCGAAGAAGGCGCGGATTTCCGCCTGCACCCGCTCGAACGGGCGGGTCTTGTAGCCCGACGCGGCCTTGATGGTGTTGCCGTGCATGGGATCGCACGACCACACCACCGTGCGGCCTTCCTTCTCCACCGCCCGCACAAGCGCCGGCAGGTGGTCGCCCACCTTGTCCGCGCCGAAGCGGCAGATGAGGGTGATGCGGCCGGCCTCATTGTCGGGCTGCAGGATATCCAGCAGGCGAATGAGACCGTCCGGCGTGAGCGAGGGACCGCACTTGATGCCGATCGGGTTGTGGATGCCGCGGAAATACTCCACGTGGGCATGGTCCGGCTGGCGGGTCCGATCGCCGATCCACAGCATGTGACCGGACGTGGCGTACCAGTCGCCGGAGGTGGAATCCACGCGGGTGAGGGCCTGTTCGTAGCCCAGCAGGAGCGCCTCGTGGCTCGTGAAGAAATCCGTCGAGCTCAATTCCGGATGGCTCTTGGGATCGATCCCGCAGGCGCGCATGAAGTCCAGCGCCTCCGTGATCCGGTTCGCCAGTTCCTGGTAACGGGAGGACTGGGGCGAATCCTTCACGAACCCCAGCATCCAAGCATGGGCATTGGCGAGGTTCGCATAGCCGCCATTGGCGAAGGCGCGCAGCAGGTTCAGCGTCGCCGCCGCCTGCCGGTAGGCTTCGAGCTGGCGGCGCGGATCAGGCACGCGCGCGGCTTCCGTGAAGGCGAGATCATTGACGATATCGCCGCGGTAGCTGGGCAAAGTCACCCCACCCACGGTCTCGTTGTCCGAGGACCGCGGCTTGGCGAACTGACCGGCGATGCGCCCCACCTTCACCACCGGCACCGAGCCGGCGAAGGTGAGCACCACGGACATCTGCAGGAACACCCGGAAGAAATCGCGGATGTTGTCTGCGTTGTGTTCCTCGAAGCTCTCGGCGCAGTCGCCGCCTTGGAGCAGGAAAGCCTCGCCCTTGGCCACTCGGGCAAGTTCGGCCTTCAGCTTGCGGGCCTCACCAGCGAAAACCAGCGGCGGGTAGGAGGCAAGCTTGGCCTCCACCTCGGAGAGCAGCGCCTTGTCCGGATAATCCGGCATTTGGACGCCTGGATAAAATCGCCAGCTCTCCGGACGCCAGCCTTCGGCGCGGCGAGACATCTCGGCGCCAGGGACGGGTGCGGATTGCGGGCGGGTCATCATTTGACTCTCCATGAGGTTGCCGGCCTGGGACCGTTCCCGACCGGACCCGGACTGGCGTTCCTCTTGTGTTCGCCCAGCCGGAAGCGGGCTTATACATGAACACCGTGGCTTGCAAAAGGCGAGCGCCGTCCGTTGAGGCCATGTGGCGACGCTGCATCGCATTCGCAAGACCGCAGCGCGGAGATGGAAGGTCGCCGCGCGCCCCCTTCTCTTCCCATCGGCCATCCCCTATGAGTGCGCACCGTGCGGCTCCCCCTCCTGTCCGCCGCGCCTTTTCACGCGTGTCTGTTGCGGGACACCTCACCCCTCGAGTGCGCCATGTCCCAGGCCCCCGCGTCTACGTCGAAATCCACACCCGGATTCATCGAATTCGTTACCCTGATTGCCCTGATGATGGGGCTCACGGCTTTTTCGATCGATAACCTGCTGCCCGCCTTCGGCTCCATCCGCGAGCATTTCGCGCTGGCCAACGAAAACGACGTACAGCTGACGGTCTATGCCTATCTCCTCGGCATTGGCGCGGCGCAGATCGTCTATGGCCCTTGGTCGGATGTGGTGGGCCGGCGCCCGGTGCTGATGGTGGGTCTCGCCATCTATCTCGTCGCCGGGCTGGTGGCGCTGGTCACTGATTCCTTTTCCACCCTGATTCTGGCGCGCGTGATCCAGGGCGCCGGGGCCGGCGCCGCGCGGGTGCTGGCGGTCGCCATCGTGCGCGACCGGTTCGAGGGGCGCGAGATGGCGCGCATCATGTCCCTCACCATGATGGTGTTCCTGGCGGTGCCGATCCTCGCGCCGGCGGCAGGCAGCCTCATTCTGGCGCTGGGGTCGTGGCGGCTGATCTTCGTCGCCATGGTCGCCCTCACGCTGGTGCTCGCCTTGTGGTTCGGCCTGCGGATGCCGGAGACGCTGCATCCGGAATACCGCATGTCGTTCTCGCCCCGCGCCATCCTGGCCGGCATGACCCTCTGCATCACCACCCGCCGGTCGCTGGGCTATGCCACCGCGATGGGGCTGATGATGGGCTGCCTCATGACCTATGTGGGCTCCGCCTCCCAGGTGTTCCAGACCGATGTTTATCAGCTCGGAACCCTGTTTCCGGTGGTGTTCGCGGGGGTGGCGGTCGTCATGGCCCTCGCCTCCTTCCTGAATGCGACGCTGGTTCGCCGCGTCGGCATGCGGCGGCTGTCCCACGGCGGACTGCTCGGGTTCCTGCTGGCATCCGTGGGGCTGGTGGCCGCCGGCCTCGGCTTTGAGGGCAAGCCGCCGTTCTGGATGTTCTGCGCGCTCGTCGCGCTCGGCCAATTCCTGTTCGCGCTCACGGTGCCGAACTTCAACTCCATCGCCATGGAACCTCTCGGCTCCGTTGCCGGCACGGCCTCGTCCTTCATCGGCTGCTACACCACGCTCATGGCGGCGCTGCTGGCGCTCGCCGCCGGCCGCGCCTTCGATGGCACGGTGCTGCCGCTGAGCCTCACCTACCTCACCTTGAGCGTGCTGGCAGTGCTGGCGACCCTGTGGGCCGAGCACGGGAGATTGTTCGGCCACCAGCCTTAGGCGGCCCGGCCACATTTAATGTAAGTGGCAATAAAATGAATTATTGACGTGGGCGCGGATTTCGCGATAGTTAGACTATCATGAAATATGCGAACGCGCCTTCCCCCGTGCCCGACGCTGAGGATGCTCCCGCGAAGCGGGGCTACAAGCAGGGCGCCCGCGCGCGCTCGGCCGAGCAGACCGCCGAACGCATCCTCGACGCTTTTGCCCACCGCATTCGGGATGATTGGTTCGATCAGGTCACCCTTGACCAGATCGCCCGTGACGCCGGCGTCACCGTGCCCACCGTGGTGCGTCGCTTCGGCGGCAAAGAGGGCCTGCTCGATGCCGTGCAGAAGCGCCTCGCCACCGAGATCACCGAGCGGCGGCGGATCGCACCCGGCGACATTGCCCACGCGCTCGCCATCCTCATGGAAGACTACGAGGCCACCGGCGATCTGGTGATGCGGGTCCTGGCCCAGGAAGAGCGCCACGCGCCCTTCAAGAGCATGGCCGATATCGGGCGCGTCTTTCATCGCAACTGGCTCTCGAGCGTGTTCGCCCCTTGGCTGGAAGGCCTGCCGGACGCCGCGCGCCAGGCCCGGCTCGACGCCCTCGTGGTGGCCTCCGACATCTATGTCTGGAAGCTCGCGCGCCGCGACATGGGGCGGTCGCGGGCCGAAACCCTGACCCTCTTTCACACCCTGGTTGAAGCCATCATCGGCACCGCCGCCGAGGCCTCCATCGCCCGTCCGCAGGAGCCCCGCAATGTCTGACGGCCCCCCGAAATCATTTCTGATCGCCACCTTTGAGGGTGGCGGCGCCGTTCCGCCCTTCATTGAGCTGGCCCGCCGGCTGGTGGAGCGGGGGCACAGCGTGCGGCTGATGAGCGATGCCTGCAATCGGGTGGAAGCCCTCGCCTCCGGTGCCCGCTTCGCCCCCTGGACGCGCGCGCCCTCCAAGATTGCCCGGGCCCGGGAGTTCGACCATTTCCACGATTGGGCGGCGGCCACGCCCTTCGAGGGCATCAAAGCCGTGTTCGATGCCCAGCTGACGGGCCCTGCCCTCGCCTTTGCCCAGGACGTCACGGCCGAACTCGCCCGTGAGCCCGCCGACCTCGTGGTGTCAAACGAGATGCTGTTCGGCGTGCAGCTCGGCTGCGAGGCGTTGAGGCAGAACATGGTTCTGCTGGGCGTGAACATCAATCTGTTCCCGCCGGCAGGCGTGCCGCCCATGGGGCCGGGCCTGATGCGCGCGCGCCGCCGAGGAGGCCGCGGAGCATGAGGCCATCCGCGCGGAAATCCGCCAGGCACTCGATACCGGCGGCCTGCCCGCCCTCCATAGCGCCCGCGAGAGCCTCGGGCTTGCGCCGCTCGCGACGCTGGCGCAGCAGCACGACGCCGGGCGCGCCCTGCTGCTGGCCACCAGCCGCGCATTCGATTTCGCGCCCGACCCGATGCCGGAGCGGCTGCATTATGTGGGCCCCATCCTGGCCGACCCAACCTGGGCGGAGCCCTTCATTTCGCCCTTCCCGGCGGAAGATGAGCGCCCGCTCGTGCTGGTGGCCTTCAGCACCACGTTCCAGAATCACCCGCTGCCGTGCAGCGGGTGATGGAGGCGCTGGGCCGCCTGCCGGTGCGCGCCATCGTGACCCTCGGCGGCTCGCTGGTCCGCTCGGACTTCGCAAGCCTGCCCAGCAACATCGCCATTCTCGATAGCGCGCCCCACGCCCAGGTGATGGCCGAGGCGGCGGTGGTGGTGACCCACGGCGGCCACGGCACGGTGATGAAGGCTCTGGCTGCCGGACGCCCGCTGCTGGTGATGCCCCATGGCCGCGACCAGGCGGACAATGCCGCCCGCATCGCCTGCCACGGCGCGGGCCTGACGCTGCCCCCCTCCGTCCCCGCCGACGACATCCACGCCGCCCTGTCGCGGCTGCTCAACGAGCCGTCCTTCACCGCCACCGCCCGAGATCTCGGCGGCAAGGTGCGGGAGGAGGCGGCTCAGTCCCCCCTCGTCGGCCTTCTCGAAAGCATGGCGTCCACGCCGTCCTGCTCGGGCAAGCTCTGCGCGGCCTGATCCCCCGCCAGGCCGCAGGCAACGCTCGCCCGTCCCCTCCGACGGGCGAGCGCTTAACCTTGCGGAGATCAGGCGACCTTCGTGCGCATGGTCACCAGTTCCTCGGCCGCCGTGGGATGCACGGCGATGGTGCGGTCGAAATCCGCCTTGGTCGCGCCCATGCCGACAGCAATGCCGGCGATCTGAATCATGTCGCCCGCCCCCTCCCCGACGATGTGGCAGCCCAGCACGCGGTCATTCTCCCCGTCCACCACCAGCTTCATGAACACCCGCGTGTCACGGCCGGACATGGTCGCCTTCATGGGACGGAAGGTGGTCTTGTAGATGTCCACCGGCCGCCCGGTGGCGCGGGCGCCTTCCTCGGACAGGCCCACCGTGCCGATTTCCGGCTCGCAGAACACCGCCGTGGGCACCAGGGAGTGGTCCACGGTCCAGGGCTTGTTGCCAAACACCGTGTCAGCGAAGGCATGGCCCTCGCGGATGGCGACCGGGGTGAGGTTCACCCGGTTGGTCGCGTCACCCACCGCATAGATGGACGGCACGGAGGAGCGCGACTGCGCGTCCACCACCACGGCGCCCACCTTGTCCAGCTCCACGCCGGCCGCCTCAAGGCCCATGTTGCGGGTCGCGGGAATGCGGCCAACGGCCAGCATCACCTCGTCCGCCTCCAGGCTGGACCCGTCGGTGAAGGTCACCTTCTTGCCCCCCTCAACCGCCTCGATGGAGGCGAGGGACTGGCCGGGCATCAGCCGCAGGCCGGCGGTGGTGAACTCCGTTATCATGTGGGTGCGCACATCCTCGTCGAAGCCGCGCAGGGGCGCGTGGCCGCGATAGACGAGCGTCACCTCCGCCCCCAACGCCCGGAACAGGCAGGCGAACTCGACGCCGATATAGCCGGCCCCCTGCACCACGATGCGATTGGGGAAGCGGGGCAGGTTGAACGCCTCGTTGGAGGTGATGGCGAGCTCCGCCCCGGGAATCGCCGGGCCCAGCGCCGGCTGTCCGCCGGTGGCGACCAGGATGTAGCGGGCGCTCACCTCCTCGCCGGTGGACAGAATGCGCACCGTGTGCGGATCCACCACCACGGCGCGCGAGGCCACCAGCTCCACCCCCGCCGACTGCGCATTGCGGGTGTAGATGCCCTCGAGGCGCGAGATTTCCTTGTCCTTGTTGGCAACCAGAGTGAGCCAGTCAAACTCCACCGCCTCCACCCGCCAGCCAAAGCCCGCCATGTCTTCCAGGTCGTGAGCATAGCGGCCGGCATAGACGAACAGCTTCTTCGGCACGCAGCCGCGGATCACGCAGGTGCCCCCCACCCGGTATTCCTCCGCCATCATCACCTTGGCGCCGTGCTGGGCCGCAATGCGCGCCGCGCGCACCCCACCGGAGCCACCGCCGATGACAAACAGATCCACCTCTTTGCGAGACATCAGGCTCCACCTTTCCGGGCCGACACGGTTACGCCTAAGAAGTCTGCCACCCGCCGTGCCGTCAAGCGGGCAACCTGCCGCGACCGCGTGACACGCGGAAGACTCAAGGGCGCGCCGTTCCCCTCACGCGGGGCCCGCGCCGGGCCCCGCGTGAGGGGAACGGCGCGCCAAGAAAAAGGGGCGCTCTCCCGCGGGAGGCGCCCCTTTTGTTGGCCGGCGCGTCAATGGCGCCGATGGCTCACAGGTTGAAGCCCTTCTTCTGCATCTCGGCGCGCACGCGGTCCACGGCCTGGGCATTGAGCTGGGCGCCCCACGCCTGGATGCCCTGAACGGCCTGCTGCACGATGGCCGGGCGGTCCTCAACCAGCTTGCGGCCGGTGGGGGTGCGATAGAAGGCCAGGGCCTCCTTCAGCTCGGCCTCGCTGAAGCGAGAGGCGTAAGCGGTAGCCAGGATCTGCAGGATCTCAGGCTTGCGCTTCTCGAATTCCGGCCGCAGCGAGAGCGCCACGTCACGGAGCTGCTTGGCGAGATCAGGGTTGGTGGACAGGAAGGACAGCGCCGCCCCATCCACGATGTTGGCGATCACGCCGTCAAAGGCGCGCGCCTCGCCGTTGGCCTCCACCAGCTCCTTGGCAAGTGCGATCTGAGAGGCGGACGGCGCGGCGGCCTGGGCCAGCGCGACGCTGGAAACGGCAAGCGGGGCGGCCACGGCCGAAGCCGAAAGAGCCGCGGCCAGCAGCAGGCCGAAACGCCCGTGGGCGAGTTTGGAAGAACGCATCATCTTCTCCGGAAAGCGCGAATATTCAATCAAGCCTGGCGATCGATGACCAGAACGCCATCGGCGCCCGCGAGGACCGCCCGGCTGGCGAGGCCCAGGAACAGGCCATGCTCCACCACGCCCGGCACTTCGGAGATGGCGCGCGCGAGCGCGGCCGGGTCCGGAATGCGGCCGAGATGGGCGTCGAGCAGGACATGCCCGTGATCGGTGATGAAAGGATGACCGTCGCGATCCCGGCGCGGCCGCAGCTCACCGCTGCACCCGGCGGAGCGGATGGCCTCCTCCAGGCTGCGGGCGATGCTGGTGGCGCCGAAATCGACGATCTCGATGGGCAGCGGGAAGCGGCCCAGCACATCCACCTTCTTGGTGTGATCGGCGATCACCACCATTTCCTTGGCGGCACGCGCCACGATCTTCTCGCGCAGCAGCGCACCGCCGCCGCCCTTTACCAGCGCGAGGCCCGGGCCGACCTCATCGGCACCGTCCACGCACAGGTCCAGCTCACCCACCTCGTCCAGGGTGCCGATCGGCACGCCGAGCTCGACCGCTTGGGCTAAAGTCTGCTCGGAGGTGGGCACGCCGATCACCTTGAGCCCGGCATAGACCTTCTCCGCCAGCAGCTCGACGAAGTGCCGGGCGGTGGAACCGGTGCCGAGGCCAAGCCGCATTCCGTCCTTCACATATTCGACAGCATGGGCGGCAGCGCGGCGCTTCAAGTCTTCGGCATGGGCCATGGGCGTTTCCGTCGTGGTGCGCGCGGGTGGGGAGGGACGCCGAACCGGCGCAAGGAGAAGGCGCCCCTGTCGCTCCCGGCTCTAGCTCCGATCGCGGCAGGGAACAAGCGCCGCGACGCCTCACCGGGTCACGCGCGCGTGCAAACTCAGCGCGCCTGGGGCGTGCACATCACGGTGGGTTCCACCTTGCCGCCCTCCTTGGGCAGGTCGCGGACGTAGCAGATGCTCATTTCGCCGGTCTCATAATTCACCCGGAACACGCCCGTTTCGCCCGCATAATGGGTGGAAACGAGGCCGTAGCGCCCGGCCTTCTGGGTGCCGGCGCCCTCACCCTGGGCGAAGCAGCGCGTGACCCCGACCGAGGAACCCGCCGGCCGCTCGAACTGGCAGGCGGAGACCTCGCCGGTCTTGCGGCTCACGCCATAGACCCGGTTTGCCTCGGCCGAGGGCGGGGCGGCAAAATCGAAAGCGCCGAAGCTCTGCGCCGAGGCCGGCGCGGCCGCCAGCAGCGCTCCGCCCAGGGCCAGCAGCGCAGCAGCGCCGCCCTGGACGACCACGGCCCGCGAGGCCAGCAAGCCCGGAGATCGCATTTGCCGGTTCATCTCCACGCACACCTTCCCCATGCACACCTCCATCCGCGTCCAACCCCGCGCCCTGTGGCCGCAGGTGGATCTCCGGGCGGGACGCTGGCGCGGAAAAGCGGCAGGATTTAAGGCGGGCTGCCTATAATGGCCCGCAATCGCCAACCCAAAAGAGAGGAACGCCTTATGTCTGCCCAGACGACGAACGCTCCGCCGCGCCCGGCCGGAAGCCCTGCCCTGCCTGTCATCACCTTCGATCTCGACGGCACGCTGGTGGATACGGCCCCCGACCTCCTGAACGCCCTCGACATGATTCTCGCCACCAACGGCCTGCCCACCGTGGACCGTGCCCGCGCCCGCAACATGATCGGCGGCGGCGCGAAGCTGCTCATCCAGCGCGCCCTCACCGCCTCCGGCGTGCCGTTCTCGGAAGCCGACCTCGCGGACCTGAACCAGCGATTCGTGGCCCATTACGCGGCCCACATCGCCGAGGAATCACGCCCTTTCCCGGGCCTGCTGCCGGCCCTCGACCAATTGGCGAAGAACGGGGCACAGCTCTGCGTGTGCACCAACAAGCTTGAGTCCCTGGCGCGCAGCCTGCTGGACTCCCTCGACCTGACGGATCGCTTCGCCGTGGTCACCGGCGGCGACACCTATGCCAAGCCGAAGCCGGACCCGCTGCCGCTCTCCTCCACCATCACCGCCGCCGGCGGCGCCCTCGGCAGCGCCATCATGGTGGGCGACAGCATTACCGATGTGCGCGCCGCCCGCGCCACCGGCGTGCCGGTGATCGCGGTGTCGTTCGGCTACACGGAGACGCCGCCGGCGGAACTGGGCGCGGACGCGCTGATTCACCATTACGATGAGCTCACCCGCGCCATTTCCGCCTTGCTGCCGCACCTTCCCGCCTGAGCGCCGCCCACGGCCTCTGCCGTCGAACCCTTCGGCCACAAGGGTTTGATGGCCTCAGGCTGGGGCCCGCCGCGGCGCGACCGCCCGACACTTGTGGATAGGCCGGCGCATTCCGTCGCGACGCGACCGCTCCCCTTGACACCAGCCCCCCCTCGCCCTAACAAGCGCTCCTCCACGATTGGAATGGGCGATTAGCTCAGCGGGAGAGCACTCCCTTCACACGGGAGGGGTCGCAGGTTCAATCCCTGCATCGCCCACCATTCCTTTCAAAGGCGATGGCTTTCCGCAAGGCCATGGCTGCCCCGGGGACGGGGTGCGAGGCTGGTTCAGCTTCGCGACGGGTACGGGCGATTAGCTCAGCGGGAGAGCACTCCCTTCACACGGGAGGGGTCGCAGGTTCAATCCCTGCATCGCCCACCATCCTTTGCCATTCATCCCCCACAAAGATCACTCAGATTACCATCCACGGGCGTCGTTGCGCACTGTGGCGCGCGAACGACCATGCCTTGGCGCTGCCGGCCCACGAGCCGGAAACAAAGGGACATCTTCAGGCAAACAAACGACATTGCCCGGTCTCACCGTCGACACCAGCGCCCGCGACCATGAGGCCGATCGATTTTCAAACAGTCAAAGGTTCATCAACGATGCAGATGCCCTCGTGCAGTGCTCTCGCCCCCCGCGCCCTCCGGCCCTCGCCACGGCACTGGAAGCTGATCGCGGCGGCTGTTGCGCTGGTGGCAGCCGGCTATGCGGCGATGCATGTTCCCCTTGTCGCGCGCATCCAGATTCAACACGAGCTGAAGTCGTTCGGCACCCGGGCTCCGGTGATGATGCTGGGCGACAGTATCGCCTATGCGAGCAGCCCACAGACCCTGTGCGGTGAAGAAGTGTTCAACGCGGCCGTGCCCGGCGCCGGTGTGGCGGACCTTTTGGGCCAGGGCGTCAGGCTCGCGGACCGGGTCCAGCCGCGGCGGGTGGTGGTGGCCATTGGCGTGAATGATGCCGCCCGCAGCCGTGTGGACCTGCAGAAGTGGGCCGCCGAGTATCGGCAGCTCGTCATGTCCCTGTCCTCGGAGGACCTCACGCTGGTCGAAGTGAATCCGCTGGATTCCAGCTTCCCGGCGATGACACGCCTCTTCGACACCGACTTCATCGCCCAGCAGAATGCGATCATCCGCACCCTGGCGGCCGAGACCGGTGCCCATCTGGTGCGCGCGCCGCTGACGTCGGAAACGGCGGACGGGCTCCACCCCAATGCCGGCGGCACCGTTCTGTGGCGCGCCCGCCTCTCCCAGTCCGCCTGCGCCCGCTGAGCCCAGCCTGGGCGCTTGCCTAGGCTCAAGCGGTCCGCAGCCCGCCCGCTCTGCTACTGCCCCCCGCCGAAGGTCGCGAAGCGGTAATTGACCGTCATCGCGACCATGTCGAGCCTGAGGCTGGCGGGCGCGAGATCGACCCCCGCCAGCGGCCACGGCTGGGCGGAGGAGAAGGCCGAAGAGCCGCCGAAGTCGAAGTGCTTGTACTCAAGCCCCACCGACAGGTTCGGCAGCAGCGCATAGTCCACGCCGCCACCCAGCGTCCAGCCGGTATTGGTGCTGTCGTTGATTCGCACCGAACCGGTGAAATTGAACAGGTTGGCCTGGTCCGACTGCCGGTCCCACGCGAAACCGCCTCGGGCATAGAGCAGGGTCCGGTCAAAGGCGTAGCCCACGCGGCCCGTGACCGTGCCCAGCGCATTCACCCGGCTGCCGCAATTGATTCCGCTCTCCGCGCCCAGCGGCGCGGTGGAGAAGCAGGTGTCGGTGCCGACCACATTGGCCCAGCCCGCCGTCGCCTCCGCGCCCAGCACGAGCGCACCCCACTGATAATCGCCGCCGACCTGCACCCCGGCCATGGCCCCGCCGAGATCCACCGCATCGCCGGTCACCGGCGTGGCGAAGGGCGAGTCATAGGTGGAGTGGGCCTTTCCGCCGCCCAGCGCACCGCCGACATAAAGCCCGGTCCAGTTCGCGGGCGCCGCCTCCGCCTTCACCGGCATGCCGGTCGCGTCCGCCGGCGGCAGATCACCGAAGCGGTAGGAGGCCTGGAGGAAGGCGCCATAGCGCTCCGCATAGAAGGCCATCGGCGAGCGCTGCGCCGAATAGGGGAACACGGTGGACGCCTCGTTGGTCGCGAAATACCAGTAGCGCCCGCCGAGCCCCATGTTGAGGCGGTCGGTCACCGCATAGCTCAGCACCGCTTCCAGCTGCGCGCCCCAGCCATGGCCGGTTTCCGCCTGCGGGTTGATGTCCGCGCGGAACCAGTGGTTGTCGGCGCTGCTGCGGGTGGCGTAGGGCAGATAGGCGGCATCCACCTCAAGCCGCAGCCGGTCAGAGAGCTGCATGCGGCTGTTGAGGCCCAGGGCCACGCCCTGCCAGGTCTCGGTCTCGCTGAGGCCGATGGAGGACAGGAGAGCCGGATAGGCCTGCTGGCTGGCGACATCGCAGGTGGTGTCGCTGGCGATCTGGCGGCAGCCGAAGCCGTTCACGTTCTGGTAGAGCGCCCGATAGCCCACGAAGGCGCCGAGGCTGCTCTCCCCCTGCCTCACCAGCTCCATGCCCAGATCGAGCGCGCCATAGGCCAGCTGCCCGTCCTTCAGATCGGAAATGGTGTTGGAATAGGCGATGTCCGCCGGGAAGTCCTCGTCATACAGGCTGCCGCCGGAAAGGGTGCCGAGGCCGGCAAAGCCCTTCAGGAACAACCCGTCACGGTTCTCGAAGCGGAAAAAGGTCTCCAGCGACTGGCCGGTGGTGTTGCCATAGATGAGGCGCGAGTTGAGCCGATCGGGAAGGACCGGATGCATCAGGTCCTTCTGCATGCGGCCGGTGCTGACGAAATAGCGCCCGCCCACCTCAGCGCTCCAGCCCGAGGGCAGCTCCGGCGCCTTGAAGAGGCCGGAGGCCGGCGCATCTGTGCCGGAGGCGAAGCGATAGTTGAGGCCCATGCGCACCGCGTCCAGCCGCTCCTTGAAGCTGGCGGTGGCGCTGCGCCCGGCGCCGGCATAGGCCAGCGACTGGGTGCCGAAGTCGTAATAGTCATATTCCAGGAAGGCCGAGAAGTTCTGCGTGAGCGCGTATTCGACCCCACTGCCGATCATCCAGCCCCAACGGGTGCCGCTGTTGGTGAAATGCTGGGTCTCCGAGGTGGGGAACAGGGAGCTGGAGCCCGTGGCCCAGGCCGCGCCGGCCTTGCCATAGAACATCAGGTCGCCCCAGCTCTGGCCCAGCCGGGCCGAGATGGCGCCAAGGGAGTCCACCGAGTTGTGGCAGGCGAAGCTCGCGGGGGTGCCCGCATTTCCGGACACGCACTTGGCGTAGCTGCTGATATTGGCGGCGCTGGCCGAAACCTCGGCGCCCACCACCCAGGCCCCCATTTGATAATTGTAGCCCACCTGCCCGCCGCCGAGCAGGCCCATGGCGGTGCCCTCGCCGGGGAAGGAACCACCCGTAGCGGCCGCGGCGAGGAAGCCGGTGCCGGAGGTCCATTCATCCCGCCCCCAGGCGCCGCCCGCGTTCAGGCCCAGATAGAGTCCGGTCCAGTCGCGCCCCGGCACAGGCAGGCCGGCACCCGTTCCCGGCAGCGGCGCCGCCGCGGGCCGCCAGTTGAGGCCGAGCTTCACCATCTGCGCCGATTGCGACACGTTCGCGGACGCGGCCCCAAAGCCGCTGTTCAGGCCCATGGTGGATGAGCCGAAGTCGAGATAGGCGTATTCCGCCTTCGCGGAGAGCTGCGGGGTCAGGCCCATTTCCACGCCCGCGCCGACCGTCCAGCCCGTCTCGAAGCTGGAACCGGAATAGCGGCCGGCATAGGTGAAGCCCGTGGTGTTCACGCTCGTATTGGTGAAGGCGGCGCCGGCCTTGCCGTACACCAGCACATTGTCGAAGGCGTAGCCCAGGCGGGCGGCAAGGGTGGCGAGATAATCGGTCTGCGCCGAGCACACCGAGGCCCAGTCCCCCAGGCAGCGCGTGCGGGACATCTGGAAACCGGAACCCAGTTCCCCTTCCACGCCAAGGACATAGCTGCCGATCTGATAATTGTAGCCGACCTGGCTGCCGATCATGGCGGCGGAGGCCGAGCCGGAATTCGTGCCGGGCGGCACGGCGGTCGGCGCCAGCACGCCGGTGCCCGCGCCCCAGCTGGTGTCCACCAGCCCCGATCCCACATAGGTGCCGAGATAGAAGCCGGTCCAGGAAGCGGTGACGGTGCCGGCGGCGTTGCCACTTTCGCCCACCGTGGATGCCGGCGGCAGATCGGCCGCAAGAGCGAGCGGCGCAGCCAACATCGCCAGAGTGGAAACCGAAGCCAGCATCACGCCACGCAGCACCGACACACCCATGCCCCCGCCCCTATCCTTCGCCCTGACACGTCCGCAGATGTGAATCGCGAAAATGGTGTGCCATCTCCGCCGGGGTGCGGGCAAACGGGACGGAGCCCCGGCAGCCGGAATCGCCCGAATTGCCGGGAGCGTTACCGCGATGCCACAGGGATCGAGGGCCCCCGGCGCGCCGCCGCCTTGGACACCCCCACCCACAGCGGGCGGCGAAACAATTCGTCACCGGCAGATCATCCACGCGATACGGGACGCCGGGACAGTCGCGCCCGGCTGCCGTCGGAACGAAGGCGGCCGGCGCCCGGGCGCCACCTTCCCCACCGCGAGCGGATCTTCGGCATGATCGCGAGAACAGGTCTCATCCTCTGCACCGCCCTTGCCGGATGCGCCAACTCGCCGGAGCCCACGAAATATCAGCTTCTGTCGTCCTCCGCCCAGCTGTCGCCGACCGGCCATGGCGCCAGCCGCCGCGTGCCCTATGCCTATGAGGCGCAGAATGCCGACCTGCGCGCCTATCGCGCCGTGCGGCTGGAGCCGATCGCCGTCTATGCGGGCGCAGATCACCAGTTCGGCACCTTGACGGCGAGCGAACGGGGCCAGCTTGCCACGGCTGCGGAAGCGGCCTTCCGCGCCGCGCTCGCCGCCAGGGGCCTGCTGGCGCCCCAGGGGAGCGCCCATGTGGCTGATCTCAAGATCACGCTCACGGGTGCGCAGGCGAGCATTCCCGTGCTCGCTACCGCGACCCGCCTCACCCCCGCCGGGCTGGCGGCCAGCGGGCTGGCAGCGGCGACGGGAAGCGAGGGGCGCTTCAGCGGGGTGGTGATGTACGCAGTGGAGCTGCGCGACAGCCGTACGGGCGGGCTCCTGTGGGCCTACGTCACCAAGCAGTACCCGAACGCGCTGGACATCGGCGCCACCCTCGGCCCCCTCGATGCCGCGCGCCAGGGCCTGAAGACAGGAGCGGAAGAGCTGGCGGCAGCGCTCGCGAGGCGCATGGGCCGGCCATGATCGCGAACCACCCCGGCGCGCCCCCACCAGAGGCCAGACGATTGAAAACGTTACCGTTCGATACGGCCCGGACCGACAACAGCCAATCGCCCGCCGCACCATGAATGACGAGATCGCCCAGCGCACAGGAGAGTGGGAGTGACGTCAGCCCTTGCGCAAACGCTGCCTCAGGCACCGGTGGACAGTCCGGCGGGGTTGGAACCGGACCACGCCGGACCAGCCGTGCCCGGCGCGCGCAGCGAGCAGCCGGGGGCGCCGGTTCGCCTGCTGCCCCGCCCGCCTTCTCGGCCGCGCCGAGGCGGGCGGCGTTTCCTGATCACCACCGCGTTCGTTCTCGCCGCCGCCGGCGCATGGCTGGGGTGGCGCTATGGCGTGCCGCGCGCGGTATCGATTATGGTGGCGGAACCTGTCTCTCTTCAGCGCGAATTACGGGCGCCCGGCACCGTGGACGCCCTCGACCGCGCAAGCGTCAGCGCCAGCATCCAGGGGGTCGTGGCCGCTCTCCATGTGGATGTGGGAGATCGGGTGCGCGCCGGGGACCCGGTGGCGGAGCTGGTGGCCGACGACCTCAAGGCGCAGCTCGAAGCCGCCCAAGCCGCCCACAGCGCCACCCGCACCGCCGTCATTCTCGCCGAGGCCGAACGGCGGCGCGCCGAGGCCACCCGGGCCAATGCCCGCTCCACTCTCGATCGTCAGGAAGAGCTGATCCGCAGCGGTGCCACCAGCCGCTCGGCGCTGGAAAATGCGCAGACAGCCCTTGAACAGAGCCTGGCGGATCTCGCCCGCGCGGACGCCGCCGTGAACCAGGCGAAGGCGACCCAGGCCGCCCAGGCCGCCACCGTCGCGGCAACCCGCGCCCAGCTCGACAAATCCACCATCCGTGCGCCCATCGGTGGGGTGGTGGTGGCGCGCAAGCTGAACACCGGCGATCTGGTGGTGCCTGGAAGCGCCATCGTGGAGTTGGTGAACCCGGCCAGCATCGTGCTTTCCGCGCGGTTTGACGAAAGCGTCATCGCCGCCATCGCCCTCGGCCAGCACGCCACCCTCACTTTCGGCGCTGGCGCGGACGCTCCCATTTCCGGCACGGTGCGGCGCCTCGGGCGGGAGGTGGATACGGAGACGCGGGAATTCACCGCGGATGTCGCGCCCGGGCGCCTGCCCCACAACTGGGCCATGGGCCAGCGCGGGACAGCCCGCCTCTCGGTCGAAACCCGCGCCAAGGTGCTCGCGGTGCCGCCCACGGCGCTGGCGCAGCGCCCGCAGGGCATGGGGCTTTATGTGGAGAGCAACGGGCGCGCGGCGTGGCAGCGCGTGTCGCTCGGTGCCAGCGGCGGCGGCCAGGTGGAGGTGCGCGCCGGGCTCCGCGCCGGGGATCGCGTCCTGATGGATCCCGCCTCCGCCTATCCCGGCATGCGGGTCACACAGCTGCGGGCCGCGCCGTGAACCTCGCCTTCAAGGATATCCGCTTCAACCTGCTGCGCTTTCTGCTCACGGCGGTGGGCGTGGGCTTTCTGATGATGTCCTCCATGGGCATGGTCGGGCTCTATCGCGGCATCGTGGCCGACGCGCTGCTCGTCATCGAGCGCATCGGCGCGGATCTCTGGATCGTGCAAGGCGGGCGCCAGGGTCCGTTCTCGGAGGGCTCGGCGGTGTCCTCCACCATGGACCGGCGGGCGGAGGGGCTTGCCGGGGTGGCCGGCACCCGCCGTTTCGTGCAGTTCAGCCAGCAATTCACGGCCCATGGCCGGCAGATGCGGGCGGCCATCACCGGCCTCGACTTTCCCAAGGATGACGGCCGCTGGATCCCGCTGATCCGCGGCGGCCCCATCGCCAATGGGCATTATGAGGCGGTGGCGGATGCCGGCATCGGTCTCGACATTGGCGATCGCATCCATCTCGGCCAGGATGACTACACCATTGTCGGGCTCACACGCGGCATGGTGGATGCCTCCGGGGACGGTTTGCTGTTCGTCACCATCAACGATGCGGTGGCCATCGCCCAGCGCCGCACCAGCGAGGAAGTGCTGCTGGCCCGGCGGGGCGCCGCGCCCGCCTCCGCCAACCGCAGTTCCGTGCCCCAGGACAGCAAGATTTCAGCCGTCCTGGTGTCGCTGGCGCCCGCCGCCGACATGGAAGCGGTGCGCCGGAACGTGCTCGCCTGGGGCGACGCCAACGTGCTCAGCAAGGCCGAGCAGCGCAGCCTGCTGCTGGACCAGCGGCTGTGGCGGCTGAGGCTCCAGATCCTCGCCTTCACCAGCGTGCTGCTGGTGGTCACGGGCATCGTGGTCTCGCTCATCATCTACATGCTCACCATGGAGAAGCTGCACCAGATCGCCATGCTGAAGCTGATCGGCGCCGACAACAGCGTGATCGTGGGCATGATCGCGCAGCAGGCCTTCCTCATCGGCGCCGCCGGCCTGCTTTCCGGGCTGGCGCTCTCCCAGGCGGTGTTTCCGTTCTTTCCGCGCCGGGTGCTCATCGAGGCGCCGGACGTGGCGGCGCTGGCGGCGGCGGTGGCGGTCATCTGCGGCTTCGCCAGCCTGCTCGGCATCTCCCGCGCGCTGAAGGTGCGGGCACAGGACGTGCTGTCATGACGCCGCCCCCTGTACTCAGCCTGAGGGGCGTGGAACGCGTGTACCGCAGCGGCGACACCGAGGTGCGCGCCCTCAACGGGGTCTCCGTCGACATCCGGCGGGGCGAGGTGGTGGGCATCCTGGGGCCGAGCGGATCGGGCAAGAGCACGCTGCTGCTCATCGCCGGCCTGCTGGAGCCGCCCAGCGCCGGGGAAGTGATGATCGACGGCCGTCTCGTCTCCCGGCCCGGCGCGCAGCTCGATCAGCTGCGGCGCTTCCGCCGCCGGCACATCGGCTTCATCTTCCAGAAGGCCAATCTCATCCCCTTCCTCACGGCCGTGGAGAATGTGGCGCTGGCGCTCGAGATCGACGATGTGCCCGCCCGCGAGGCCCGGCGCTACGCGGCGCACCTGCTGGCGGGGCTCGATCTGGGCCACCGGCTCCATAATCACCCCGCCCGCCTTTCGGGCGGCGAGCAGCAGCGGGTGGCGGTGGCGCGGGCGCTGGCCAACGAACCCAGCCTGATGCTCGCCGACGAACCCACCGCCGCGCTCGACAGCGTGCGCGGGCGCCAGGTTCTGGCCCTGTTCCGAGAGATCGCAGACCTCAGGCAGGCAGCGGTGGCGGTGGTGACCCATGACCAGCGCGCCCTCGACCTGTTCGACCGCACCATCGTGCTCACCGATGGACGGTTGAGCGAGGCGGCGCCGGAAAAGCCCGTCGTTACAAATTGATACAAATCGCCACGTGAACGTAAGGGGACCGAGACCTGTGCCGGGTTATCTGCTCCCGATCGTGGCGGCCTGCCGCCCGCGCCTCAAGGGAGTGGCGAAGCAATGAAGCGATTGATCCTGGCCCTGGCCGTGCTGCTCGGGCTTTCGACGGCGGCGAGTGCCGCCACGGTGGCGGTGGCGACCAGCAATGTGAACCTCCGCGCCGGCCCGTCCACCTCCTACCCGGCGGTGACGCTCGTCCCGGCCGGCGTGCAGGTGGTCACCCATGGCTGCCTGTCCGGCTACACCTGGTGCGACATCTCCATGGGCAATTATCGCGGCTGGGTGGCGGCGAACTACATCCAGGTGGTCTATCGCGGCGCGCCGGTGGTGCTCACGCCCGCCATCGCGCCAGCGGTGGGCCTGACCGTGGTCGCCTTCAACCGGGCCTATTGGGACACCTATTACAGACGCTACCCCTGGTACGGGAGCTGGAACCGGTATTATGCCGGGCCCTACCCCGCCGGCCGCGTGACCTCCACGAGCCGTTCCGTGCAGTGCGCGAACGGGGCCTGCGCGGCCACGCGTACCGCCACCGGCGTCTATGGCGGCGCGGCGGCCCAGGCCCGCACCTGCAGCGGCGGCCAGTGCACCTCCGCGCGCGCCGTCACCGGGCCTTATGGGCAATCCTCGGCCCGCGTGCGCACCTGCAGCCGCAACGACCAGTCCTGCTCCGTCAGCCGCGTCGGCCCCCGTGGCGGCACCACAAGCCGCACCTTCGAGCGCTGAAGCCCCGTGCTGCCGGCGACCGCCACGCCGCCGGCAGCCCGCCGGAAGAGTTGGGATTGGCCCGGTCCTGGTGTAGGTCTTGTCCACGTTCATCGTGGCGCAGCCGCGCGCCAAAGAGCGCGCGGCGGGAAAGGCTGGGGGATGGCGGGATTTCAGGTGACGTGGCGCGGCATGCGCTTCGATCTCGACTGGGGGCAGGTGGCGACACAAACGCGCGACGAGCTGCGCATTTCCCAGCCGGACGGTGGCGCCTGGATCGTGCGCGACGTGCCCGGGCGCGGGCTTCAGGTGGTCTACCACGCGGCCCCGCCCGATCCCCTGCTCGATCCCCCCATTCCCGAGCGCCCGCCCGCACCCTGGCAGCCCCACCGCAGCCGCCCGAAGGACGAGAACCCGGACGAAGGCCCGGACGCCGCGCAGGGCTGAAGCGCGGGCGCATCATCCCCGGGGTCAAAAAAAGGTGGCGGCGCGGCCGGAGAAGGGATCGCGTGCGCCGCCCGCCCGATGATCCGTCGCGCCTTCACCGCTGCCGCGAGGCCGAAACCCGGCGGAGCGGCGCGCCCGAAGCGCGTTTCCTGCGACAGCCACGCCGCCACCGCAGAGGGGCAGCACCCGCGGCACCGCCCCTCCAGTTCGCTCACCCTTGGCTCAGCCCACCATGCTCAGGCCGCCCGACACGGAGATCACCTGGCCCGTGACATAGGCCGCCGCGTCGGAGGCGAAGAAGGTGATGGCGCCGGGCAGGTCCTCCGGCTCGCCGATGCGGCCGAGGGGAATTGAGCGGCGGAAGGCTTCCGTGAGCTTTTCCGCGTTGCCGGCGCCCTTCTTGTAATCCTCGAAAAGGGCGGTCTGGGTGGGCCCGGGGCACACCACGTTGAAGGTGATGCCATCGCGGGCGTGCTCGCGCGCCAGGGTCTTGGAGAGCGCCACCAGCCCGGCCTTGCAGGCGGCATAGACCGCCTCGCCGCTGGAACCCACGCGGGCGGCGTCGGAAGCGATGTTCACCACCCGCCCCGCCTTGCGCACCACCATCAGCGGCAGCACCACATGATGCATGTGCAGCGCGCCCACGAGATTGATGTCGATAAGGCGCCGCCAATCCTCGGGCGTAGTCTTCAGGAACGGATTGAACACATCCCAGCCGGCATTGTTCACCAGCACATCGATGGGCCCCAGCTCCGCCTCGGCCGCGGCCACCGCCTTTTCGATGGACGGACGGTCGGTGATGTCGCAGGCATAGGCCCGGGCCGAGCCACCGCTGCCGGTGATGTCGGCCGCCGTGCGCTCGGCAGCCGCCAGGTCGCGATCGAACACTGCCACCTTCCCGCCCTGGGCCGCGAAGCGCCGCGCCGTGGCCCCGCCAATGCCGCCGCCGCCGCCGGTGATGATGATAGTCTTGCCAGAGAAGTCGTTCACGGTGAATTCTCGCCTGTTATGGGGATCCGTAGGGAATCCCGGTTGGTGAAGACCGGCACGAGATGCCGTTGATTACATCAATGTATTGATATATATGCCGGGAGGCGTTCACACTTCCAGCAGGAGATCCCTGAAGCCATGAGCCCGACCGCAGCATCGCCCGGCGGTTCCGCCCGCCGAGAGCCCTCCCCCGAGGACGAGCGGTTCGAGGTGGCGAACCGTTTGTTCTTCAGGCTCTACCAATGCTCGAACCTCCTGCATAAGAATGGCACGCGCCACATGGGCGATTTCGGTGCCACCACCCAGCAATGGGCGGTGCTGGGCGCCCTGGCGCGGCCCCTGGTGCGGGCCAAGGGCATGAGCGTGAAGGACCTCATCGAGTTCCTGCTGCTCAGCCGCCAGAACCTCACCGCCGTGCTCGACCGGCTGGAGGCCCGGGCCTGGGTGGAGCGGGTGAAGGACCCCGACGATGGCCGCGCCCGCCTCATCCGCCTCACCGAGGAAGGCAACCGCACCTGGGAGGCCATGCACGGGCCCATCGAGGCCTTCTACAACCACGCCCTCTCGCCTCTCACTGAGGCCGAGCAGGTGCTGCTGGTGCAGTTGCTCGACCGGCTGAAGGGCGGCCTCAACGTGGTGTGACCGGGCGGCGCTCCCCGTCGCCGCCGCCCGGCCCCGTCCGCCTTTGCGCCTTCAGCCCTTGGGCTTCATGGTGTGGCGGCGGAAATCGGGCTTGCGCTTCTCGCGGAAGGCGACGCCGCCTTCCTTGGATTCATCGGTATCGTAATAGAGGCTGAGCGCCGCCATCCCGAGGGACGAGATGCCCCGGATGTTCTCCGTGTCGGCATTGAAGGAGCGCTTGGCGAGGGCGATGGCGGTGGGGCTGCGCTCCAAGAGCTCGGCGCACCAGCGGTCCACCTCGGCGTCCAGCTCCTCATGGGGCACCACGGCGTTCACGAGGCCCATGGCGAGCGCCTCCGCGGCGGTGTAGCGCTTGCACAGATACCAGATCTCGCGCGCCTTCTTCTCCCCGACGATGCGGGCGAGATAGGCGGTGCCAAAGCCGGGATCCACGGAGCCCACCTTGGGGCCCACCTGGCCGAGCTGGGCCTTTTCCGAAGCGATGGTGAGATCGCAGATGGTGGCGAGCACATTGCCGCCGCCGATCGCGAAGCCGTTCACGCGGGCGATCACCGGCTTTGGCACATCGCGGATGAGGCTCTGCAGCTCGTCGATGGGCAGGCCGATGGTGCCGCGCCCGTCATACTGGCCATCATGGGCGCTCTGGTCGCCGCCGGTGCAGAAAGCCTTGTCGCCGGCGCCGGTGAGCACGATCACGCCAATGCTCCGATCCCAGCCCGCCTTCTGGAAGGCGTGGATCATCTCTTCCACCGTCTGGCCGCGGAAGGCGTTGTACTTGTCGGCGCGGTTGATGGTGATGCGGGCGACGCCAGCGGGGCGCACCTCATAGAGGATGTCTTCGTAAGTCATCGCGTTTCTCCCAAGATCAAATTCAGGCATGCGGCGCCGCCCGCGCCCGTTCAGCGCGCGGTATCGGCACCGCGGGGTGCCAACTCAGCCGGCCTTCGCCATCTCGCGCAGGCGGAATTTCTGGATTTTTCCTGACGGCGTCTGCGGCAGGGCGTCCACCACCTGCAGCCGCTCTGGGATGTATTGCATGGCCATCTTCTGCGCCTTCAGATAGGCCACCATCTCCTCGAAGGTGAGGCTCTGGCCCTGGCGCAGCATCACGAAGGCGCAGGCCCGTTCGCCCAGGCGCGTGTCCGGATAGCCGACGATGGCCACCGCCGCGATGGCGGGGTGCTTGAACAGGATGTTCTCCACCTCCACCACGGGGATGTTCTCGCCACCGCGAATGATGATGTCCTTGGAGCGGCCGGCGATGCGGATGTAGCCATCCTCATCCATGCGGGCGATGTCGCCGGTGTCGAACCAGCCGCCCTCCTCCACGTGGGCAAGGCCCGGCCGCTTGAGATAACCGATGAAATTCGAGCAGCCGCGCACCTGCAACATGCCCTCTTCGCCCGCCGGCACGCCCTTGCCTGCAAGGTCCACCACCCGCACCTCCATGCCGGGCAGCGGGCAGCCATCCGTGCCGGTCACCTTCTCTTCCGGGTCCTCGACCCGGGCGGTGGTGACGGCGCCGTTCTCGGACATGCCCCAGGCCGAGATGACGGCCGCCCCCAGCGCTTCGCGCGCCTTCGCCACCAGCGGGCGGGGAATGGGCGCGCCGGCCGAGACGAAGATCTTCAGGGTCGAGGTGTGCGTCCCGCTCGCAAGGCAGTAGTCGGCGAGATCGTTCAGGAACGGCGTGGCGCCCATGGTGAAGGTGGCGCCTTCGGCCGTGATCTGCTTCGCCATGGTCTCGGCGACGAAGATGTCCTGCAGCACCGCCGTGGCGCCCAGCATCAGCGGCAGCACCAGGCCGTACATGAAGCCGAGCTGGTG
Organism: Xanthobacter sp. NM-59; assembly: GCF_021401125.1. Classification (GTDB taxonomy): domain Bacteria; phylum Pseudomonadota; class Alphaproteobacteria; order Rhizobiales; family Xanthobacteraceae; genus Xanthobacter. The sequence goes on along the minus strand of NZ_JACBFQ010000001.1, from coordinate 409,995 downwards.
GGCCATGGGGGACGGCATGTGGATCACGTCATCCCGGCCCAGATGCAGGCGCTCGGCGAACGGCACCAGGTTGGAAAGCATGGTGTTGGAAGTGTGGGTGACTCCCTTTGGCTCACCAGTGGTGCCCGAAGTGTAGAGCAGCTCGATCACCGCATCGGGCGAAAGACGGCGTCCGGTGAGGGCCGCGCGCTCGGCATCTGTGATGTCGATGGCCAGCAGGGCGTCGAATGCCTCAGGGCCGGTGCCATCCACCACCGCCACATGGGCAAGGCGCGGCAGGCTGGGCCGAATGGCGGCCGCGAGCGCAGCATGGTCCACATTGCGGAAGCGGGCCGGCACCACGAATACCTTGGTTTCCGCAAGGCCCAGCATGAAGGTGAGCTCCCGCTCGCGGAAGATCACCATCAGCGGGTTGGAGACGGCGCCGAGCTTCAGACACGCCAGATGCAGCACCGTGAACTGCCACCAATTGGGCAGCTGAAACGATACCACATCCCCCTCTCCCACCCCATGGCGGGCGAGGCCCACCGCCAGGCGGTCGGAGAGCGTGTCGAGGGCGCCATAGGTGAGGCGCTTGGCGTCGCCCGCCTCCGCGCGGGTGGCCACCAGCGCCAGCTTGTCCGGCGCCGCCTTCACATGGCGGCGGAAATGGTCGAGCAGCGTCTCGTCACGCCACAGCCCGGCGGCGGTCATGGCGGCTCGTCGCGCCGAGGGCAGCAGGTCAAAGCTCATGATGTCGTCCTCATGGGAACGTTTCCTCCGGTGCGGCTTCTTCTTGGGGGTGGCCGCACCCGGTCAGCGGGCCGCGGACTTCAGCGCCTCGCGGGCGATGATGAGCTTCATGATCTGGGCCGTACCGTCGCCGATCTGCAGGCCGAACACGTCGCGCAGGCGCTGCTCGAAGGGCAGCTCGGTGGAATAGCCGGCATGGCCGTGCATGAGCAGGCAGGTCTGCACCACCTCAAAGGCGAGTTTCGGCGCCCACCATTTGCACATGGCGGCCTCCTTGGTGTGGGGCACGCCCGCATCCTTCGCCGCCAGGGTGCGGTAGCAGAGCAGCCGCGCCGCCTCGACCATGGTTTCAGCCTCCGCCAGCGGGAAGGTGACGCCCTGGTTCTCCGCCAGCGGCTTGCCGAAAGCCTTGCGCTCGCTCACATAAGCCCATGTTTCGGCCAGCGAGATCCGGGCTACGGCGAGGCACTGCAGGCCGATCAGCGCGCGGGAGAAGTCGAAGCCCTGCATCACCTGTACAAAGCCGGACCCCTCATCCCCCAGCCGGTGGGAGGCGGGCACACGGACCTTGTCGAAGAAGATGGAGCCACGGCCGATGGCGTGCTCGCCCAGATCATTGAAGCGGGTACGGCTGATGCCCGGCAGCGTCATGTCCACCAGGAAGGCCGAGACGCCGCGCGCGCGCTCGGCCACCGTGCCGGTGCGGGCGAACACCACTGCCCAATCCGCCTGATCGGCCATGGAGATGGACGTCTTCTCGCCGTCGAGCACGTAATCATCGCCCTCGCGCACCGCCTTCAGAGCCAGGGACGCGGCGTCGGAGCCGCCCTGCGGCTCTGTGAGGGCCAAGGCGATGAGCGCCTCGCCCGCCACTACGCGCGGCAGGATCTCGGCGGCTATGTCGGGCGCGGCATGGCGCGCCACGATGGCGCCGCACAGGGACGACAGCAGCTGGATGTAGCCGACGTTGAAATCCCCTTCCGCGATCGCCTCCAGCACCACACCGGCGGCCACATGGTCGGCACCAAGACCGCCATATTCGGCGGGAAACTCCACACCGATCAGCCCGAGTTCGCCCATCTGCCGGCGCAGCTCCAGCGGCACGCTGGCGGCCTGCTCCCGGGCCTTGTAGCCGGGCGCAAGCACCTCCGCCGCAAAGCGGCGCGTGGTCTCGCGGAAGCTTGCCTGATCAGCGGTCAGCCCGAACATCTCGGGGGAAACGGATTCCGACTGCGCCATGATCCTCCCTGCCTCTCCTCGATGCCGTCAGCCACCGGGCCGCGACATTTATATCAATTCATTGCTATAGTTGCGAAGCTATCGCCACCCAATTCAAATGTCAATACATTGCTATATGACGGTATAGCAACAACGCCAGCCGTGTGGAGAAGGCTCTTTTCTTTGCCCGCTTTATAGGGTACCCCCCTATCCCATGGCACATACTCGCGACCCCAAGCACAATGCCGCCCTACTGATGCGCGTGAAGCGCATTGCCGGGCAGATGGAAGCCATCGAACGCTCGCTCACGGCGGGCGCGGAGTGTGCGGATCTGCTGCACCAGGTGGCGGGCGTGCGCGGCGCCGTGAATGGCCTGATGGATGAGATTTTCGAGGCCCATCTGCGCGAGCACGTGGCCGGGCCCGGGCTTTCGGACGAGGAGCGCGCCCGCGGGGCGGACGAGCTCGCCACCATCCTGCGCCGTTACGCGAAATAGCCGTTCCCACGCCGCCGGGTCCCGGCAAGGAGTTGAGCATGTCCGAAGCGATCCCCACGGCCCTCGCCAGCGAAAGCGCGGCCCACACCCATGTCTTCCTGGGCGCGCACCACGAGGAGAACACCCGGCGCACCGTGTGGGTGGTCATCCTCACCGCCGTGATGATGGTGGGCGAGATCATCGCGGGCACCATCACCGGATCCATGGCCCTGCTGGCGGATGGCTTCCACATGGCGACCCACGCGGGTGCCCTGGGCGTGGCCGCCCTGGCCTACATCTATGCCCGCCGGCATGCGCACGATCCGCGCTTCTCCTTCGGCACCGGCAAGGTGGGGGACCTCGCCGGCTTCGCGTCTGCTTTGGTGCTGGGCCTGGTGGCGCTGGGCATCGCGGTCGAATCCATCGTGCGGCTTATGGAGCCGGTGGAAGTGGCGTTCGGCGAAGCGATCGTGGTCGCGGTGGTGGGCCTTGGCGTCAATCTGGTGAGCGCTCTGCTGCTGAATGGCGGCCACGGCCACCATCACGGGCATGACCACCATGGGCATGACCACCATGGGCACGATCACGCCGGTCACGGCCACGCGGCCCATGGCGGCGACAACAACATGCGATCAGCCTATTTTCACGTGCTGGCCGATGCCCTCACCTCGGTGCTGGCCATCGTGGCGCTGATGGCCGGACGCTATCTCGGCTGGGCGTGGTGCGACCCGCTCATGGGCATCGTGGGTGGCATCGTGATCGGGCGCTGGTCGTGGAGCCTCATGCGCGACACCGGCGCCGTGCTGCTGGACACCACCGACGCCCATGTGGCCGACGAGGCGCGGGAGGCGCTGGAGCGGCTCGGCAATGTGCGCATCCGCGACCTGCATGTGTGGCGCATCGGCCCCCAGGCACGGGCGGCTATTGTCAGCGTCAGCGGACAGAATCTCGATCCGCAGACGATCCGCGAGCACCTCGCCCCCGTCGACGAGATCGTGCACCTCACGATAGAGTGTCGCTGAAGACGGCACAGCGCGTGGCACAAGGGGCGACGGCTCCGCCCCTCCCACTGGGGTGTGAAGATTTTCAACTCAGTCCATAGGCTTACTTCGGCGACCTTGACGCGTTCGTTAAAACGAACGATAGTCAGGGCCAATCCAGCTGCTGAATGGACGGGCCAACCATGTCGATGTGTCGCTCATTTCTGTGAATCGGCTGCCAGCCGCAGAGTGAGGCCATATTCCTACCTCCAACGTGCGCCGGCGGATAACCCCTTCCCGTCCCGAGGCCGCGCGTCATGTCGACTCTCCGTTCCCCCTTTCCGAACATTCGATCTGACGAACACCTCCCGGACGCCACCACGGAGTCTCCCGTGAACGCCCCTTCATCGACCGCGCCGGACCCGCAAACGGCCGCGCCGGTCATTCTGTTCGACAAGGTCGAGAAGACCTATGCCGGCCGGCGCGGCCAGGTGCCGGTGACAGCGCTGTCCGACATTTCCCTGGCTGTGCCGGAGGGTGCCATTGTCGGCGTCATTGGCCGCTCGGGCGCTGGCAAGTCCACCCTCATCCGCCTGGTCAACGGGCTGGAGCGACCCAGCTCCGGCCGTGTGGTGGTGGCGGGCACCGATGTCGCCGCGCTCTCCGAGAAGGCGCTGCGCGCCGAGCGCCGCTCCATCGGCATGATCTTCCAGCACTTCAACCTTCTCGCCCGCCGCACCGCCTATGACAATGTGGCGCTGCCGCTGGAGATCGCCGGCCTGGCCCGCCAGGAGATCAAGGCCCGGGTGGAGCCGCTGCTGGAGCTGGTGGGCCTCGCCGACAAGCGCGAGCGCTATCCGGCCGAGCTTTCCGGCGGGCAGAAGCAGCGCGTGGGCATCGCCCGCGCCCTCGCCACGCGCCCCCGCGTTCTGCTCTCCGACGAGGCCACCTCGGCCCTCGACCCCGAAACCACCGGCCAAATCCTGGCGCTGCTGCGCAAGGTGAATGCCGAGCTGAAGCTGACCGTGCTGCTCATCACCCACGAAATGGCGGTGATCAAGGCCGTCGCCGACCGGGTGGCGGTGATCGACGGCGGACGCATCGTGGAAGAAGGCGCCACCTATGACGTGTTCGCCCATCCACGCCACGCGACCACCCGCGCCTTCCTCTCCGACCTCACCGGCGCCAGCCTGCCCCCCTATGTCGCGGATCGATTGAAGAGCGAGCCGGGGCCGGGCCGCGAGGCTCTCGTGCGCATCGTATTCACGGGCGACCATGCGACCGATCCGGTGCTCTCGCGGGTGTCGCGCCTGCTGGGGCTGGACCTCAACATCATCCAGGCCCAGGTGGACGAGATTGCCGGCAAGCCGTTCGGTGTCATCGTCATCTCGGTGCCCGGCGACGCCGCCACCCTGTCCGCCGTGACCAACGCGGTGGAGCGCCTGAACCTCGACGCGGAGGTGCTTGGCTATGTTTGATTGGACTTTCGGCCTCCTCTCGCCGGCCATGACTGACCTCATCATCGAGGCCACCAAGCAGACTCTTTACATGGTGCTGGTCTCGGGCCTGCTGGGCACGCTCGTCGGCCTGCCGCTGGGCGTGTTCCTGGCCACCAGCCGCTCGGGCGAGCTGCTCGCCGCGCCGTGGCTCAACGGCGTGCTGGGCCTGGTGGTGAACGCCGCCCGCTCCACGCCATTCATCATCCTGGTGGTGGCCATCATCCCCTTCACGCGTTTGGTGGCGGGAAGCTCCATCGGCACCAATGCGGCCATCGTGCCGCTCACGGTGGCGGCGGCGCCCTTCATCGCCCGGCTCATCGAAGCGTCCGTGCGCGAGGTGGACCAGGGATTGGTGGAGGCTGCCCGCGCCATGGGTGCGGGCCCGCTGCAGATCATCACCAAGGTGCTGCTGCCCGAGGCGCTGCCGTCCATCACCCTGGCGCTGACCCTCGCCGTGGTGTCGCTGCTGGGCTACTCGGCCATGGTGGGCGCGGTGGGCGGCGGCGGCCTGGGCGATCTCGGCATCCGCTTTGGCTACCAGCGCTTCATGCCCGAGGTGATGGCCACCGTGGTCGTGGTCCTGATCCTGCTGGTTCAGGGCGTGCAAACCCTGGGCGACAGCCTGGCCCGCCGGCTCGACAAGCGCCATCGCGGCTGAACCGGCGGCCCTGAAGCCTGCCCCATGTCCCAACATCTGGCCTCGTCCCAGACGCGGCCATCCCCCTCACCCTGACGGAGAGACATCCATGAAGCTCACCGCATTCGCCCTTGCCGCCGCGCTGGGCCTGACCGGCCTGTCGGCCGCCGCCCGCGCCGAGGCCATCAAGGTGGCCGTCACCCCCGGCCCCCACGCACAGATCCTGGAGGCGGTGAAGCCCATCGCCGCCAAGAAGGGCCTCGACATCACCATCGTCGAATTCTCCGACTATGTGGTGCCCAATGCCGCCCTGGCAGCCGGGGAGATCCAGGCCAACTCCTTCCAGCACCAACCCTATCTCGATGCCCAGATCGCCGATCGCGGTTACAAGATCAGCCCCGTGGGCTACACGGTGAACTTCCCCATCGGCGTCTATTCCAAGAAGTATAAGAGCTTCGACGACATCCCCGCCGGCGCCAGCATCGCCATTCCCAACGACCCCACCAACGGCGGGCGCGTGCTGCTGCTTCTGGCCGACAAGGGCTATCTCAAGCTCGACCCGAAAGCCGGCGTGAAGGCCTCGGTGGCGGACATCGTGGAGAACCCGAAGAAGTTCAAGTTCGTTGAGATCGATGCCGCCCAGCTCCCCCGCGCCCTGCCCGACGTGGATGCCGCCGGCATCAACACGAACTACGCCAAGGAAGCCGGCCTGGACCCCGTGAAGGACCCCATTTTGCGCGAGGACCCCAAGGGCCCCTATGTGAACGTCATCGCCGTGCGCACCGAGGACAAGGACAAGCCCTGGGTGAAGACACTGGTGGAAAGCTACCAGTCGCCCGAGGTGAAGACCTTCATCCTCGACACCTTCAAGGGCTCGGTGCTGCCGAGCTGGTGAGCCCAGCTCCCGCCGCTTTGACACGAAAACCCGGCGCGCCACCGCGCGCCGGCCCCTCAGGATCCACGCCGCGCAACGATGAACAGCCGCGGAAAGGCCAGCAGCACCTTGCCATCCGCCCGCATGGGATAAGGGCCCACCAGGCGCTGGCGGTATTCCTCCAGGAACTGGGCCTTCTCATCCCCTTCCAGCGGATCGATGAATGGCCGCAGCCCGGTGCCCTTCACCCATTCCACGATCGCCGCCGCGCTGGCCAGGGGGTGGTTGTAGATGGTGTGCCAGATGTCCACTCGCTGGGCGGAATTGATCAGCAGGTCATAATAGGCGGTGGGCGGCGGCAGCGTGGTACGGGCCGCGACGGCATCACGCAGCTTGCGGGCCCAGGGCCCGGTCATCGCCGTCTCACGCATGGCCACGTGGGAGGGCTCGTCCAGATTGTCGGGCATCTGCACCGCCAGCACCCCGCCGGGCGCAAGCAGGGACAAAAGGCGTGGAAAGACCGCCTCATGGTCCGGCACCCATTGCAACACCGCATTCGCGAATATGAGATCGGCTGGCCGCGGGAGCGTGAAGGTCGAGGCATCGCCAATCTCGAAACGCGCCCGGGGCAGGCGCTTGCGGGCCGCCTCCAGCATGGCCGGCGATGTGTCGAGCCCCAGCACCTCGGCATCGGGGAAGCGTGCCGCGATCAGCTCCGTGGAGTTGCCCGGACCGCAGCCGAGGTCCACCACGAACGACGCCTGATCCAGCGACACCTGTGCCAGCAGATCCCGCGCCGGGCGGGTGCGCTCGTCCTCGAACTTCAGATACTGCTGGGCATTCCAATCGGCCATGGGGGTCTCCTGAACGGCGGTCGGATACAATAGCATCACCACCTTGCGGAAGGATCACCTCGCAACCGCATGGCGTTTCGCCGTTGCCAAAGGCCCGGTGCAAGAGTAGAGACGACCTCACATCCAGAGTTGGGGCGACGCCCAACACCAACCTGCCGGTCCGGGCAAGGTGGTACTCTCTTCCAGCAGAGAGGATGTGGCCGAGCCGGCAAACCAACGGATCAAGCCACCCAGCGTCAGTCCCGACAGGCCCGAGGACGACGCCATGCCCATCAAGATTCCCGACCTTCTGCCCGCCCGCCGCACGCTGGAGGCCGAGGGCATGATGGTGATGAGCGAAGGCGACGCCATCCGGCAGGACATCCGCCCCCTGCGCATCGCTCTCCTCAACCTGATGCCGGACAAGATCTCCACCGAAGTGCAGATCGCCCGCCTGCTGGGGGCAACACCGCTACAGGTCGAACTGACGCTCGTGCGCATCACCGAGCACGTCTCCCGCAATACCCCCGAAGACCACATGTCCGCCTTCTACCGCCCCTGGGCGGAGGTGGAGCATGAGCGATTCGATGGCCTCGTGGTCACCGGCGCCCCGGTGGAGCACCTGCCGTTCGGCGAGGTTTCATATTGGGACGAGCTCTCCCGCGTGTTCGACTGGACCCAAACCCATGTGCACCGCACCTTCACCATCTGCTGGGCGGCGCTGGCGGCGGTGCGGCACTTCCACGGCATGCCGAAGCACACTCTGGGGCAAAAGGCGTTCGGGCTCTATCGCCACCGCGTCCTGCAGCCCGCCTCGCCTTTTCTGCGCGGATTTCCGGACACCTTCCGGGTTCCCGTCTCCCGCTGGGCGGAGGCCCGCGCGCGCGATATTCCCGCCGATAGCGGCCTGATCGTGCTGGCCGACTCCCGGGAGACCGGCCTGTGCCTGCTCGACGATCCGCGCCACCGGGCGCTGCACATGTTCAATCACCTGGAATACGACGCGGCCACTCTGGCCAACGAATATTTCCGGGACGCGGCGAAGGAGCCCGGAACGCCCCTTCCAGCCCACTATTTCCCTGACGACAATCCGCAGACACCGCCGGAGAATCGCTGGCGCGGCCACGCGCACCTGCTATTCGCCAACTGGATCAATGAGATGTACCAGAGCACGCCGTTCGAGCTGGAACGCGTCGGGCAGTCGGATGCGTAAGCTTCACCAGCCAGGAGGTTGCGCGGCGGCCCCCCGTTGCGCGGGCTTCAACGAGGCGCCCAGACGTGCAATGCAGCCAAGAAGTATACATTGACAATCCCTGCCTGCCAACCTAGAGTTTTCACGGTAGCCTAATACAAAAGAACTATAAAGTTCTTCCGATCGTAGATAAAGCTGGAGCTGCGGCGCGGGACCCCAATTGGCCATGGATCAAAGCAACGTTCTGGACGAGGTGCCGTTGCAGCGCGCCACGGAGGCGTCTCAATACTGGGTGTGGCAGCTCAACAAGAATTGTGAGTTTTGCTTTTCCTCGTCCGCGGCCCGCCCTCTGCTCGGCCTCGGCGCAGATGATATAATGGGGCGGGAGTATTTCTCCGTTCTGCCCAATAATGGTACGCCCGACTTCGAAAGCATCTTTAGAAGCGCGGTGACTGAAGGCCGTTCCATTGAAAACCTGGTCCACAAGACGCAGCATGCGAACGGCTCCTCTCGCGTTTTCGAGGTAAGTGGCGCACCGGTACGGCGCGACGACGGTGCGCCTGATGGCTTCTTCGGTGTCAGCACCGACATCACCGCCGAGACCGCGGAGGAAAAGAACCTCCTCGATCCCAAGACGCTCTATACGGAAGCGCCGGTGGCGCTGTGCGTCGTCAACCGGCAAGGACACTATACCCGCGTCAACGGCCAGTTCGCGCGCACCGCCGGCCTGCCGGCCGAGCGCATCATCGGCCTGCCTGTCGCCGAATTCTCACCCGAGGCCGCGCAGCACTTCGAGCGCAACATCAAGATCTTCGATCTCGGCGGCGAGGTGAGCGAACATGAGGTGAGATGGCGCGGCCGCTCGTTCCGCATGTCCGTGGAGCCGGTGCGCAACGGCGAGGGCGACGTGGTGGGCGGCTCCATCGCCCTGGTGGACATCACCGACTACGACAACGCCATCCGCGGCCTCACCTCCGCCAATCGCCGCTTCCAGCTGCTGGCCGAGCGGGACTATCTGACCGGCCTGTTCAACCGCAGGCAGTTCGAGAAGATCTTCCGGATGGAGCTGAGCGCGGCGCGGCGCGATGCCCTGCCCGTGTCCCTGCTAATTGTCGATGTGGACCAGTTCAAGCGCTTCAACGACCATTACGGGCACGCGGCCGGTGACCGGAGCCTGCGCGAGGTGGCGAAGGCTCTCGCCAGCGCCTGCTCGCGCCCCCGCGATGCCGTGTGCCGGTATGGCGGCGAAGAGTTCGTGATCGTTCTGCCGGGGACCAATCGCGCCGGCGCGGGCGTGGTGGCCGAGCGGGTTCGGCTGGCGGTGCTCGACCTTCAGCTTCCACACGAGGCGAGCGACCTTGGGACCCTGAGCGTCAGCATTGGCGGCTCCACACTGACGCGAATCCCCAAGGCCGGCGACATCACCAGCTACCGCCAGGCTCTTCTGATGTCGGCGGACGCCGCCCTCTATGAAGCCAAGCTGGGCGGACGAAACACGTTCCGCATCGCCCAGCCCCCCATCGGCGGCGCCTGAAGACGCCGGCGGGCAACGCCGCCGGCGCCCTGCTTCAGCGCGAGAACTTCTTGTACTGGATGCGCTTCGGGATGGTGGAATCGAGCCCCAGCCGGCGCTTCTTGTCTTCTTCGTAATCGGCGAAGTTGCCCTCGAACCACTCCACGTGGCTGTCGCCCTCGAAGGCCAGCATGTGGGTGGCGACGCGGTCCAGGAAGAAGCGATCATGGGAGATGATGACGGCGCAGCCGGCATAGTCTTCCAGCGCTTCTTCCAGGGCGCGCAGGGTTTCCACGTCAAGGTCGTTGGTGGGCTCGTCGAGCAGCAGCACGTTGCCGCCGCGCTGGAGTACCTTGGCAAGGTGCACGCGATTGCGCTCACCACCGGAGAGCATGCCCACCTTCTTCTGCTGGTCGCCGCCCTTGAAATTGAAGGCCGCGCAATAGGCGCGCGAGGGAATCTCCTTCTTGCCGACGTAAATCACGTCGTTGCCGCCGGAGACCTCCTCCCACACCGTCTTCTTGTCGTCGAGGGCATCGCGGCTTTGGTCCACGTAGCCGAGCTTCACCGATTCACCGATGGTGATTGTCCCGCCATCGGGCTTTTCCTGCCCGGTAATCATGCGGAACAGGGTGGTCTTGCCCGCGCCGTTGGGGCCGATCACGCCGACAATGCCGCCCGGGGGCAGCTTGAAGGTGAGATCGTCGATCAGCAGCTTGTCGCCAAACGCCTTATTGAGATGCTCGAAGGCGATAACGTTCTGGCCGAGGCGCTCGGCCACCGGAATGATGATCTGGGCGGTCTGCGGCGCCTTTTCGGAGGCCTTCTGCACCAGCTCGTCATAGCGCTGGATACGCGCCTTGTTCTTGGCCTGGCGGGCCTTGGGGGAAGCAGCAATCCACTCCTGCTCGCGGGCGAGCGCGCGTTGGCGGGCCTCGTCCTCACGACCCTCCTGGGTGAGGCGCTTCTGCTTCTGCGCCAGCCAGGACGAATAGTTGCCCTCATAGGGAATGCCCCGGCCGCGATCGAGCTCGAGGATCCAGCTCGTCACGTTGTCGAGGAAGTAGCGATCGTGGGTGACGATGAGGATCGCGCCCGGATAGGTGCGCAGATGGCCTTCCAGCCAGTTCACCGTCTCGGCGTCCAGATGGTTGGTGGGCTCGTCGAGCAGCAGCAGCTCGGGCTGTTCCAGCAGCAGGCGGCACAGGGCCACGCGCCGGCGCTCACCACCGGAGAGGCGAGTGACCTCCCAATCGTCGGGCGGGCAGCCCAGGGCCTCCATGGCCTGTTCCACCTTCGAATCGAGATCCCACAGGCCCTGGCCCTCGATCTCGTCCTGCAGGCGAGTCATCTCGTCCGCGGTCTCTTCCGAGTAGTTCATGGCGAGTTCGTTGTAGCGGTCGAGAATGGCCTTCTGCTTGGCCACGCCCTCCATCACGTTCTCGCGCACGGTCTTGTTGGGGTCGAGCTGCGGCTCCTGGGGCAGGTAGCCCACGCGCACGCCATCCGCCGGCTTCGCCTCGCCGGAAAAGTCCTTGTCGAGCCCCGCCATGATGCGAAGCAAGGTCGACTTACCAGCGCCGTTAACGCCGAGCACGCCGATCTTGGCATCCGGGTAGAAGGACAGATGCACATTATCCAGGACCTTCTTGCCGCCCGGATAGGTCTTGGTCAGACCGTGCATATGATAAGCATATTGGTAGGAGGCCATACGCCACCGGCTCCATGAGAGTACGGGAAAGTTGCCGTCGTTCTAACGATGCTGCCGGGGCGCGGCAAGCAGCGCCTTCCCATGTCCCACTGCGCCTGAGTTTTGAGCGCGCTGCCGCGCCGCCATGAAGCCCCTCCGCCCGCGAGTCGCACACCCCGCCGACGATGGCGCGCCGCCCTCAGCGAACCTTCCGGTCTGTTTTTCAGACGCAATCACAATGACTTAAATTCTTTGCCGGGCACAAAATCCACAGGCGAGACCACTCACCACACGAAGATTCTTGCATTCCGAGGCCGCTCCTGCCATATGGACGTCATCGCCGGCGACGCACTGCGGTGCCGCGAAATGGATGCGGGTGTAGCTCAGGGGTAGAGCACAACCTTGCCAAGGTTGGGGTCGAGGGTTCGAATCCCTTCGCCCGCTCCAGTTTCTCTCAAGACACGATGATATGCGAAAGTGCCGGGTGCGGGCGTGATTTTGCGCTCTCCAGCGACGCGCTCGCGTGCCTTCGGACGGACGCGCGATTTAGCCTGAAAGCGCAGGCAAAGCGATCAGCGCCACCGCGCCGCCCCCCGCCCGGTTGGCGATCCGAAAACGCCCACCGTGGGCCTTCGCCACCTGCCGCACAATGCTGATGCCCAGGCCCGTGCCGAAGATGCCGCCTGAATTGGACGCGCGAAAATAGCGCTGCCCCACCTTTCCGATCTCGCCTTCGGGAATACCCCTGCCCTCGTCGCACACTTCAATGTGCACGCGCGCGCCCACCCGCGACACACGAACCTCGATCGCGGTGCTCGAGGGCGAGAACTTCGCGGCATTGTCGATCAGGTTGCCGATGGCGATGGCCGCCATGTCGGTGTCGAGCATAAGGCGCTCCGAGGGCTCCAGCCCCTCGAAGCTCACGTTAATCTGCCGCTCCAGGTGAAGCTCTCGAAACCGCTGCAGCAGCGCCGAAATGGTCGGCACGATCTCCACCTCCCGGCAGTTGGCCTCCACCACATTGCCGCCGATACGGCTGCGATGAAGCGAGATGTCCATCATCTCCACCAGCCGCTGCACCGCGGCTTCAATCTGGCTGATGCGCCGCCGGTTCGCGCTGTCCTCCACCGGGGTCGCGTAGCGGATCGCGGTGACGCACGTGCGAATGACCGCGAGCGGCGTTCGATATTGGTGGGTGACCACATCGACGAAGCGCAATTGCTCGGCCTGGGCCGCCCGCTCCTGTTCCAGCGCCCGCTCCGCCGCCTCCTTTGCGGAAAGCAGCTCCGCCGTTCTTGCCTCCACCAGCTCAGCTGCACGGCGCTCTGCCCGACGCGAGACCTCAAGCAGCTGACTTTCGCGCCGCTGATATTCCAGCCGCGCAGACTCCTGCAAAAGCGAAATAGCCATCAACGCCACAAAGATGATGTTCCCGAAGGAGATGAACGCCATCAGATCCGTAGTAGGCGCGAACACCCCAAGAAGCGCCGCATGATAGGAAATGGCGGCAACCGCATAAAAGCTGCAGCCTATAGCCGCCATGCGCGCGCCGCTCTTCGCCACAAGCGCATGCCGAATATTCAGGTATGTAAAGATGGCCAGCATGATCGAGACAATGATCAGCTCCCAAGGGATATAAAATCGATAATAGCCGAGCAGACTGAGCGCCAATCCGCACGCGACAAACCCCATCGCCGCCCTGTTCAGCTGATGCAGGTGCGGACAACACGCCCGCAGATTGGCCTGGCTGCCCATGTAGCCCAACCCGAAGAAGTGACAGATCAAAATGGCGAATTGGCAGAACTGATCGGGAAGCTCCGGCGAAAGCTCGCGCATCCAGCTCAGACCGAAGCCACTCAGGGGAAAAACGTTGACGGAAAAGCCGAGAACGAAAAGCGCAAACCAAAGCAACACCGGACTGCGTGAGCGGGACCACGCGAGCATGATGATCAAAGCTAAGGTGATAAAAAAAGCGAAACCAAAGCCGAGCGCAAAACTCCTGGAGGCAGCCATGTTGGCGAATGCCGAGGAAGACCCCAGCCACGCAGCGAAAGTCAGCGAGCTTCCGGTGTGCACCCGAATGTAGATGTCGAATACCGGGGACGGCACCGGTTCGAGCGCCGCGAATTGAAATGGCGCGTGCCCCGTGCCCGGCCCCACGGCCACATGATCACCGAGCCGAATTTCATGAAAATCCGTCACACCGCGCGGCGCGGGCACACTCGGATAGAAGACATCTATATTATCGACAAAATTGGGTTGCAGCCATAAATACAAATCCCCCCTATTGAAACGCGGATTCCGCACAGTGACTTTGAACCAATACGCATCTGATGCGTAGCCGAAAAATATAATCCGCGGAGCTGCAGAGAACAGCGCACTCTCGGCACCAAAGGCGACGTCTTGCAAACTCAGATGCCCGGAGACATCACGCAGCATCATCAGATGCCCAAGCAAGGAAACCGGCTTCGCGTTTTCGCCGATGTCGAGTGGGGGCGGAGCCGGCCCGTCTTCCGCCGCCAGCGGCCCGACCGCCGCAAGCAGAATAATGCAGGCGACCACCACGCGGAAAACCGTTCTACAGCGACTGATCATGGATGCCTTCGCGAGAACACGCGGATTCTAGCCGCTCTATAGACAATGAATCACAATATTCGTATTTGAACGTGATCCTCAGTTGACAAATTCACTTAAATTCGATCTACATTGCATCTGATCCATCATACTGATCTATTTTCCACATTTGTGAAGCAGGGTCCAGCGCGTTGCTTTGGTTGTTGGGCGGAGCTGATGTATGGCGAAGGTTGTGATCGTCGAGGATGACGATAGTCTGCGCGGCAGTCTCGGCGACTGTCTCAATATGATGGGGCACGAGGTCGAGGGCGTCGGGAGTGCCGTGGAGTTCTATCAGCTTCTGGCGAACCAGCGCTTTGATGTGGCTGTGATCGACATCAATCTTCCCTATCATGATGGTTTCAGCATTGTCAGCCATCTTTCAGATCATTCCGAGCTGAAGATCATCATTGCGTCCGTCCGGGATACGCTGCCCGATCGGGTGAAGGGCTACCAATCGGGCGCGGACATTTATATGACTAAGCCCATCGATCCAGAAGAGCTTGCCGCCGCCATCCAAAGCTTGATGGGAAAGCGCAGAGACCAGGCGCCGGGCTCGGAAAAAACCTGGATCTTTCGCCCTCGGACCATGGATGTGGTGGCGCCGAACGGCAGTAGCTTCAACCTCACGCGACGCGAAGCGCGCTTCCTCGGCTTTCTCCTCAGCCACACAGCGCAGGTGGTGACCCGCGACGAGGTCCTTCGGGCGCTCGGGGACGATGACGAGGAGAAGACCCGGCGCAACCTCGACACGCTGGTTTCGCGATTGCGCGCGAAGGTGAAGGCCAGGACCGGCCTCGCCCTGCCAGTCGACACCGTTCAGGGCAGCGGTTTTTCCATGCGGGATAAAGTGGAGCTTCAGGAGCCGGGCCCTGGTGGCGGTTCCACGACATAAGGCAGGCCGCGGTCAGGTCTCGGGAGCGTTTCGAACGGCGGAGACAGGCACGCGCCCGCCGGGCACGTGCGGCCGAAGATGCGCGCGGAACCGGTGCACGCGAGGGGCGGTGCGCTTTTGCCAGTGAATTTGGCATTGCATCTCATCGCGACGCAACCCAAAGGACCGGAGACCGCCAAACTCCTCTGCGATGCCAAATGACATATTCCTTTCATTTCACGGCTAAATTGGCAGATTTCATGCAAATTGCTGATAAATCGGACCTTGCCGTCAAGTAAATGCCCATGTTAGCGGTATCAGTGGGCGGTGAAATTGATGGAAAGACGGCTCTGGCGGCATGTGCTGAATACCAGCTCCCGCGCCGTTTAGAGCCTCCTTCGTGCACAAGGCACGAGGCCGGATGAGCCATCGCCCAGGGCTTGCGGCAGGTTGTCGATCGCGGTGATTTCGGACTTTCCTGCAACAAAGAAGAAGTCTGGCGGCGGCGTATTCTTGAAATGCCGGGCGCAACATGACGTGGGCACCGGCGCGTCCGCGGCGGGGTTTCGACTGTTCATTTTGATCTTGGGGACGTGATCATGATCTTCAGCCGCCAGCATCCGAGCACGGCCAAGGCCAGACGCAGCGCGCTTTCCGGGACCACGTCCTACAACACCTTAAGTTTGCTCAGCTTATCCGCGCTGATGATGGCCGCCAATGTGGGAACGGCGGCAGCCCAGCAGGTGGTTGCGAACAATGGCGTGAACACGCCCATCAACGTCGTGACCGACGGCGGCAACGGGACGGATTCCGTGTTCCACGTCTTCGAGTCCGACGAGGCCCCGACCCCGGGTGGCGGCGCGGGCGCGGTTTCGGCAACGGCGACGGGCACCATCGATTCCGATGCAAGCGGAAACGTTATCGCGATTTCCGCCAAAGGCGGAAACGGCGGCAACGCCACCTGGCATGACCTGGCCGAGGCGGGAACCTTCAACGGCCAAAATGGCGGCGGCGCGGGTAATGTCACGGTGACCAGCAGCGCCAACCTGTTCAGCTCCGGCGGCGCGGGCGCGCTGGGCATCATCTCCATCACGGCCGATGGCGGCAGCGGCGGCAATGCCGCGAACTTCAGCTCGCTCTATAATTCCGACTCGCTGATGCCCTATTCGGCGGGATCGGGCGGCGCCGGAGCCACCGTGACCGTCACCCTCTCGGCCGGGCCGGACGGATCACCCTCCCTCGTCCACCAGAACAGTGACGCGCCGGCCGGCCTTGCCGCCGTTTATGTCAGCGCCAGCGGCGGCGCGGCGGGCGAAGGCGACCAGAGTTCGGAAGGCGACTATGGCAGCTGGGGCGGCAATGGCGGCTATGCGGGCACGGTGACCGTGCACGCCGACAAGGTGTCGATCCTCACCATCAGCGATCAGTCCGCCGGCATCCACGCCATCGCCAATGGCGGCGCCGGCGGCAATGGCGGCTATACGCAGGACGACACCCTCGGCATATCGGGCCTCGGCGGCGACAGCGGCGGCGGTGGCACGGTGACGGTCACCCTTGGCCACCATTCGTCCATCAACACCCAGGGGGATTTCTCCGTCGGCATCCTGGCCGAGGCGAACGACGCGCCCGCCGGCAGCGCCGGCCTGGGTGGCAATTCCGCAATTCCCGGCGGCACGGCCATTGGCGGCGGCTGGGTCACCGTTCTCAATGACGGGACCATCAAGACACAGGGCAATGGCGCCCATGGCATCGTGGCCCAGGCGGGGGGCAGCAGCGGCGGCGACGGCACCACCTCCTATGGTGTCATCTATTCGGTCGCGGGCAGCGGCGGTGTAGGCGGGGATGGCGGCACGCTCACCGTCACCAATTCGGTGAGTGGCACCATCACGACCTCGGGTTCCGGCTCCTACGGCATCATCGCCCAATCCATCGCCGGTACGGGCGGCAATGCGGGCGACGCGGAATCCGTTGCTGTCTCCATCGGCGGCGATGGCGGCAATGCCGGCAATGGCGGGTCCGTCACGGTGGACAATGCCGGCTCCATCACCACTTCCGGCACCGGCGCGGCTGGCATCGCCGCCCTCAGCATCGGCGGCGGCGGCGGCATCCTCCTGGGCGAGGTGGCGCAGGCGAACATGATCCAGGGCAGCTCGACCAGCGGCGGCGCGGGCGGCACGGCGGTCACCCTGCTCGGCCCGTTCTCGCTGGGCGGGCATGCCGGCGGCGGTGGAGATGGCGGCGATGTGACCGTCTCCAACACCGGGAAAATCGAAATCGAGGGGTCGAACTCCATCGCCATCCAGGCGCAATCCATCGGCGGCGGCGGCGGAAATGGCGGCGGCTCCTACAGCGAGAGCCTGTTCGCCAGCGTCTCGATCGGCGGAAATGGCGGCGACGGCGGAGATGGCGGCGCGGTCACCATCAATCCGACCAGCGCCGTGGACCTGTCCACAGAGGCGGCTCCGGCCGTGACGGGGAAGATCACCCTTAGCCAGCACGACTCCTATGGCATCTACGCCTCGTCCATCGGCGGCGGCGGCGGTGATGGCGGCAGCACGACAGGCGTTGCCCTCGGAGTGCCGGTCGCGGGGCTGGACTACCAGGGCTATTCCTTTCAGTTCGCACTGGGCGGCAGCGGCGGCAGTGGCGGCGACGGCGGGGCGGTGACCGTCAACAACATCAGCGAGATCACGGCGCTGGATGAAAACACCGTCGGCGTCTTCGTCCAGTCGGTGGGCGGCGGCGGCGGCACCGGTGGCTCGGCCACCGGAGTGAGCGTCGCGCTCGGCGACTTCACCTACGCCCCCGTGCCCTCCATCTCCGCAGCCGTGGACATTGGCGGCAGCGGCGGCAACGGCGGCGACGGCGGCACCGTGACCGTCAACAACTACGCCAAGATCTCGACCGTGGGCGACATGTCCCCTGCCCTGCTCGCGGAATCCATCGGCGGCGGCGGCGGCAATGGCGGCAACGCCACTGCGCTCTCGGCGGCGGTCAATGGTGCCTATTCCGCCAGCGTGAGTGTCGCAATCGGTGGAAAAGGCGGGTCCGGCGGCGTGGGCGGCCAGGTCGATGTGGTGAACACGGCCGCCCTGAGCACCCAAGGCCAGTTCTCGGACGCCCTCTATGCCCAGTCCGTCGGTGGCGGCGGCGGCAATGGCGGTAGCGGCGCGGCCTACGCGATCCCGGGGCTGCTGCCGATCGGCTACAATTTCACCGGAACCGTGGGCGTCGGCGGGCGTGGCGGCTCGGGCGGTGACGGCGGCGCGGTCACCGTGACGAACTACGGTGCCATCTCGACCCTCGTGCAAGGATCGCGCGGCATCTTCGCCCAGTCGGTGGGCGGTGGCGGCGGCAATGGCGGCGGCGGGCAATCGGTCGGCATTTCGAACTTCGAGTCCGTGCAGGTGGGCGTGGGCGGCTCCGGCGGCGCGGCCGGCAATGGCGGCGCGGTTACGGTCACCAACAAGACGAGCGGCTCGATCGAAACCCACGCGGCGGGCGGCAACGGCATCGTTGCCCAGTCGGTTGGCGGCGGCGGCGGCACCGGCGGCGCTGCCTCGGCCTCGCAGAGCTTTTCGACCACGACCAATGTCGGCCGCATCCTGAAAGCCTACAGCTCGAAGATCTCGAAGACGCTGTCAGCCGATAAGCTGTGGGGGCGCAGCGCCAGCAAGTATTCCTTCAGCCAGCAGGTCAATGTGGGCGGCTCCGGTGGCGCGGGGGGCAACGGCGGCGCGGTCAGCGTTGAGAATGACGGCAAGGTCACGACCCATGGCGACTCCGCCAATGGCATTCTCGCCCAGTCCGTCGGCGGCGGTGGAGGTGTCGGCGGCGCGGCCAGCGGCGCGGGCGGCGCACTGGCCAATCTGGATATCAATGTCGGCGGCAGCGGCGGTGATGACGGCCCGGCCCATGGCAGCGGCGGCACCGTGAACGTGACCAACACCGCCGCCATCTCGACCGGGGGCGACTATTCCGCCGGCATATTCGCCCAGTCGGTGGGCGGCGGCGGCGGAGCCGGCGGCTCGGCGATGGACGGGACCTATGCGTCCGGCGTCGTGTCCGTCGATGTCGGCGGCAGTGAAGGGGCCTCCGGCAATGGCGGCAAGGTGACGGTGACCAGCACCGGCGCGATCTCCACCAAGGGCTATCAATCCCACGGCATCCTGGCGCAATCCATCGGCGGCGGCGGCGGCACCAGCCAGATCAACCTTGAATATTATCAATATGTTGATGAGGTCGACCCGACGAGCGGCCTCACCGTATCGCATCCGGAGATCGTCCTTGATTCAACGGTCTATGGCGGCGGCAGCTCGGCCACAGGCGGCAATACGGGCTCTTCAGGCGTGAGCCTGGGCATCGCCACCACCATCGGCGGCAGCGGCGGCGCCGGCGGCAGCGGTGCAGAGGTTGACGTTACGGTGGGATCCACCATCACCACGGCAGGCAAGGATGCCTACGGCGTGTTCGCCCAATCGGTGGGTGGTGGCGGCGGCACCAGCGGCAGCGACAGCGGCGCCATCGCGGCCATCGACAACCATGTCGATGGTTCGGGCGGCAATGCCGGCGACGGTGGCGCCGTCAACGTCATCCTCAAGGCCGGGCTGCAGATCAACACGAAGGGCATGGGCGCGGCGGGCATCGTCGCCCAGTCCATCGGCGGCGGCGGCGGTTTGGTGGGCGGTGTTTCCGACGGCCTGAGCCTCCAGTGGGGCGGCAATTGGGACAATGAAGGCGGCAATGGCGGACACGGCGGCGACATCACCATCAAGAACGACAGCGGCACCGCCAGCATCACCACCGCGGGCCGCGGCGCCCATGGCATCTTTGCCCAATCGGTCGGCGGCGGCGGCGGCGCGGCGGGCTCATCCGAGGGGCTGCTCTCGCTGGGTGGCGGCGTCAACGGACAGTCTCGGCATGGCGGCCAGATCACCATCGACTATGCCGGTGACATCAGTGCCAAGGGCGTGAACTCCATCGCGATTTTCGCGGAGAGCACGGGCGCCAATGTCACCGCGCCCGGCACCACCGCCAACGGCATCATCGCAGTGACGACCAATGGCACCATCGCGGGTGGCTCCGGCTCCAGCGGCGCGGGCATCGCGCTGGTCGGCGGCGGCTCCGGCATCGCCCAGAACACCATCAATGTGAATGGTGGCAGCGTTTCTGCGGGTGCGAACGGCTATGCCCTCGCCTTCCTGTCGCAGGCCGCATCGACGGTTGCGGTGGTCAATAGCGGGACGATCACCGGCAATATCGACCTCGGCCGCGCCGCGAATACATTCGAGAACAACGGCACGCTCTATTCCGGCGCCAACGTGATCATCAATAACTCGACCGGCGGCAGCTACTGGACGCCGATCTCCTCCGATCTGCTGGCGGACGGCAGCCCGAGCGGCACCCTTGGTCCGGTGGTGAACGGGGACACCTTCACCAATGCCGGCACCATCAACCCCTTCGGCATCGGCGTCATCGGCACCACGACGCTAGATACCTCGGACTACGTGCAGACGAAGACGGGCCTGCTCCAGGTTGATGTCGACTTCAACACGCAGGCGGCGGACCTTCTGCAGGTGACCGGCGCAGCGACGCTTGACGGCAAGGTGGCGCCGCAGCTCACCTCCCTGCCCACAGCAAGTGCGGTGCGCGATGGCGCCTCCGTGACCATCCTCACCGCGCATGACGCGGTCGCCGGAAACCTGACCCCGGTCAACACCATCGCGGCGAGCTACGCCACGGTGATCGAAGGCAAGGACGTGGCGGTGAAGCTGACCAGCCTCAACTTCGCCAACTCCTCGGTGGTGACAACCGCCAGCCAGAACATCGCCTCCAACCTGCAAAGCGCCTGGACCTCGGGGACCACGGGGCAACTGGGCTCGGCCATGGTGGCGCTGGCCAATCTGCCGGCCGGATCGGCGGCGGCCTATAACAAGGCTCTGGAAGGCCTCTCCGGCGAAGGCAGCGCCGTGGGCTCGGCCAAGGCGCCGGCCCGGGCGCAGGCCTTCGCCCATGCGCTGCATTCCTGCCCGGTCTTCGTCGGGGAGACGGCGAAGCTGATGGAAGAAAGCTGCGTCTGGAGCCAGGTGGTGGGCGACCACTACACGGAGACGAACTCCTCCGGCATCCGTGGCTATGACAATAACTGGGGCGCCTTCCAGGTGGGTGGCCAGAAGGCCCTGGAGGATAACTGGTTTGTGGGCGGGGCTCTTTCCATCGGCCAGGCAACCCTGACTTCGGACGACGGCACCTACCGCGACAACAGTGACAATTATTCGGTGGGCCTGGTGCTCAAGAAGCGCATTCTTGACGTCTGGGAGATCGCCGCCTCGGCCACCTACACCTACAATACGGGCGACTCCAAGCGTGTGGTGGCATCAGCCATGGCCCTGACGTCCAGCGGCCTGTTCCCCACCGCCATGGCGAGCCCGGACACCCACACCTTCGGCGGGCGCCTGCGCTTCGCCTATTATGCGGACTTGGGCGCATTCTACCTGAAGCCCTACGCGGACTTGGACGCGGCCTATGTCTATGCCCCCGCCTATAATGAGGTGGGCGCCGGAATCTGGAACCTGCACTACGCCTCGGCCAGTGACTTCCAGGTGGCGGTGAGCCCCAACCTGGAGATCGGCAGCCGCATCAATACCGAGCTCGGCGTCCTGCGCGCCTATGCCCGCGGCGGCGTGAGCCTGTGGAGTGACGGAGACTGGTCGCAGACCGCGTGGTTCGAGGGCATGGGGCTTGGGGATGCCGGCCACACCAACACGTTCAACGGGTCGGAATTCTACGGCAAGGGCGTGCTCGGCGCGGAGCTCGTGTCCGATAACGGCCTCGCCTTCCGGTTCGAATACACCCTGTCCGGCGACAACGACTTCCTGAACCAGAACTTCGCCGGCCGGCTCGGCTACCGGTTCTGAACCCGCGCCCGGCATCGGTCCACACGGACCGATGCCGGGCGGTCATCCGCCGCTCAATGGGCGAGTGCTGCCGCCAGCTCGTCGAAAATGGGGGTCGAGGGATTTTTGTCGGGCGCGCTTTCGCTGCCCAGGGTCGTCAACACCACAAGGGTGAGATCCTGGGCGTTCTTGTAGCCCGCGACGCCCGCATAACCGCCGAAGAAGAACGTCTTCTTCACCCACGGCGGCAGGATCTCCATGCCAAGACTGAAGGCGTGCTCGGGCGTGTTGATGCCCTTGCCGAGGGTGGCCGGCGTCAGCATCAGGCGCAGGCTTTCCTTCGAGATCGTCTCGCCCCTGCCCAGCGCCCGCATGAGGCGGACCGTGTCGCCCATATCGGCATTGAGAGGCCCGGTGAAGGACGTCCAGGACGGGCTCCAATAGGTGGCGTCCTCGAAAACCCCACGTTCTTTGGTGAAGCCGTGCAAGGGCGGGTCGGGGAGTTCGGCAGTGGTCCAAATGCGGGTCTGCTTCAGGCCCAGCCGATCAATGATGCGTTGCTGCAGCAGGGCCGGATAAGGCGTGCCCGTCGCCTTGGCGAGCGCCTGCGCCAGCACGATGAAGTTGGTGTGGGCGTATTGGAAGCCCGTGCCCGGCTCGAACACCATGCCGCGGGCGAAGGCGATCTTCAGCAGTTCATCCGTGGGCCACGCGCGAAACACATCGCTTTCAAAGGCCCGCACAAAGCCGGGGTCGGATTCGTAATCCGCATAGCCGGAGGTGCTGTCGGCCAGCATGCGCAGGGTGACTTTGCTCGCCTCAGGATAATCGGGCAGCCATTTGTCGATGGTGTCGTCGAGCTTCACCCGCCCTTCGTCCACCAGCTGCATCAGGATCGTGGTCTGCGCGGCAATGGCCACGGCGCCGATGCGAAAGTGCATGTCCCCACGCGCGGGAACCCCGGTGATGGAGGTGCCGGCCACCGCAACGAGTGGGGGCGCATCGGCAATCCCCACGCCCACGATGAGGGCGGTGACGCCGTATCTGGCGCGCATGTCCTCCAATTGCCCGGCGATCTTGCTCCATGCGATCGCCAGGGGCTGGGACGCGGAAGCACCCGGGGCCGTCGCTCCAGCCGCCTGGGCGCGGGCGGGAGCAGGCCCGGTGGCGAAGAGCAGCGCCATGGCGCAGGCGGAAAGCAGAGCGGATCGGCCAATCATGACGTACGCACTCCTGATGACGAAAAGACACCGAAGACCATGCGAAAGCGCTGCAACGCCATCGCTCTAGTGGAATTCACCGACAAAACTGGACGGCCGCGAAGCCACCCCGTCAGCTCTGCGGACTGGGTCGCACTGCGCCCTGGGTATTCACATAGATCGCATAGAGCGAGGTCTGGGCGGTGATGAAGAGGCGGTTTCGCTTGAGCCCGCCAAAACACAGGTTCGAGACCCGCTCCGGCATGGGCAGGGAGCCCAGAAGGGTGCCGTCCGGCGCGTAGCAGTGCACGGCGCGGAAGGCCGAGGTCCAGACATTGCCGAACACGTCGCAGCGCAGGCCGTCGAAATAGCCATCCTGCAGGCCCGCGAACAGGCGGGGATTGGACAGGGCCGCATCCGGCGCGACATCGTAGGCGACGATGGCGCGCGGGTGCGTCGGCACATGGCTGGCGCCGGAATCGCTCACATAGAGGATGCGTTCATCGGGCGAAAAGGCGAGCCCATTGGGCTGAACGCAATCCGTGACTACCGCGCTCAGGTCGCCGGAATGCGGATCAAGGCGGTAGACGCATTGCCGGCCCAGCTCCGAAACCGCGGCATCGCCCTCATACTCGCTGTCGATGCCGTAAGTGGGATCGCTGAACCAGATGCTGCCATCAGACTTCACCGCCACATCGTTCGGCGAATTGAGGCGCTTGCCATCGAAATGGGTGGCGAGGGGCCGAATGGCGCCGTCATGCCCGGTGCGGGTGATGCGCCGGGTGCGATGCTCGCATGTGACCAGCCGCCCTTCCAGATCAACCGCATTGCCATTGCTGTTTTCCGACGGCGCGCGAAAGGCGGAGACAACGCCATTGGTTTCGTCGTACCGCAGCATGCGGTTATTGGGAATGTCCGAGAAGAGCAGATAGCGGCCGGCGGGAAAATAGGCCGGGCCCTCCACCCACCGCGCCCCTGTCCACAATTGCTCCAGCAAGGCGGTCGGAATGAAGAGCCGGCTGAAGCGCGGGTCATGGACCTCGAACTCGCTCATGCCATCATCCTTCGCGGCGAGGCGGCGGCCGCCGGGAAAGCGGGGATCACACGCCGCCGGAGGCGAGGCGGCGGGCATAGGCCGCGAGGGCTTCGGCATGCCCGTCATCGGCGCGAAGCCCCAGATAGCCGTCCGGCCGGATGACGAACAGCGTCACGCCGCTGACGCCCAGATGATCCGTCGCAGCGGTATCGATGCCGCCATGCCCCTGCTGCGTGGGGCCGTGAGGCGTGAGCATGAAGCTCGCCTCGAAGATCGGCCCGGCCTCATCGGGCGAGATGGCGCGGTGATGCGCGCTCAGCTCATGGGGCGCGACGGCGGCGTTACCCACCAGCACGGTCGTGTGCCCGGCCCGGTTGGCCAGCACGTTCAGGCCATGGGACGCCCCTTCAGAGATGCGCACCTCAAGATGATCCGGCCATCGCCGGCCTGCTGCCAGAGCCTCGCTCGGGGCACCGAGCACGATGGGCGAAGCCGAATAATCAATATCGAGCTCCGCCTCCGCAACGGCCTCATGGTGGCGCGTGTCGGGATTGGCGAAAATGTTGCGGATGAACGCATCGCGCGCCTCACGTGCCGCCGGGTCCGTCAGCAGCTGGGCGCGGTCCGCCTCGTCGCCCGAAGCGGTGATCATCTGGGCCACGGGGCGGCGCTCCGCCTCATAGGTGTCGAGCAGCGCCTCGGCGTGATCGCCGCGGGCCACCAAGGCAAGCTTCCAGCCCAGGTTGAAGGCATCCTGCAGGCCGCTATTCATGCCATGGCCCTGCACCGGGCTGCAGGTGTGCGCCGCATCCCCCGCGAGCAGCAGGCGGCCGGCGCGGTACTTCTGAGCGACCCTGGTATGGCACTGAAAGCGCGTGGGATTGGCCACCTCCACGAAGGCGGCCTCAGGCAGATAAGCCGCAAGGGTCGCCGCCGCATCGGCCACAAGGTCGGAATCCTCCGCGCTCGGCCGCAGATAGATGCGCCAGCGCTCATCGGGCAGAGCGGTGAGGATGATCGGCGTATCCTCCAGATAGGCGAAGTTGCCTTCATGGGAATAGGGCCAGCCACTCACCTTGGCGTCGAAGACCGCCCACGGCTCCTCGATCTCATGGCCATCCTGCCCGATGCCCGCCAGGCGTCGGACAGTGCTGCGATGTCCATCACAGCCAACGACCCAGCGCGCGACAACCTGGCTTTCCTGCCCTTCTTTTTCGAGGGTCGCCAGAACGCCGTCGGGGCGCTCCTCCAGATCCACCAGCCGGGTCGAGCGCGTCACCGTGCCGCCAAGCTGCGACAGGTAGTCGGTCAAAACCGCCTCGGTCACCTCCTCGGAAACCCCGAGGTTAAAGGGATAGCGGCTACCGCTGAGCGAAAGGTCGATCTCGCCCAAAGCGCTTCCATTGGAATGAATGCGGCACAGCCGCTGGCGCACGCCCGCCTTCAGCAGCGGCTCTGCAATGCCGAGCGCATCGAAGATCTCGATGGAGCGCGGGTGCACCACGGTCGCCCGGTCCCAGGCCAGCGGCGCGTCATGGGCATCGATGAGGAGGGTGTCGACGCCGCGGCGCAACAGCTCCGCCGCCAGCAGCAGCCCCGTCGGCCCGCCCCCCACGACGAGAACACTCACCTCTGCAGCCATGACCCAGCCCTCAAGAAGAGGCGTCATCATCCTCAAACGCCGGACAATCTCAAGGGCCGCGCCTCAGCTTTCACCGGCCAGAAAGCGTATTCCCGCCCTTTATACCTCCACCGACAGGCAGGCTCCCAACCTCTGGGGTTGGCGCCCATTCGGGCACTCGCACCCCGTGTCCGGCCGACGCCGTCGCCCGGCGGGAGGCACCCCACGCAGTGGGTGCGGCCCCCTTTCCGGCGGATCGGCGACGCCCCGACCCGCCAATGTCGGGACAAGGGTGCGGGACGGCAGGTGAAGGCGGGTATCGGGAGCTGGCTAAGTCTCTGACATCACCGGCAGTCTGCCGCTGCCCCATGGTGAAGGGCCGTGCGCTGTGCTTTACTCAAGGGGATGGAAGCCCATCATCAGGTGAACAAAGTCGCTCAATACCGCCGTCCGGCTATCCTCCGTTCGGGAAGGAGCTTCACCGATGGCCCACAAAGGACTTACCCTCACCTTTGCCGTGGCATCGCTGCTGGTGCTGCAGTCCGCGCCCGGCCTGGCGCAATCCGCAGCCACGCCCCTTGCCTCGCGCGACGGGCAGGTGGTTCTGCCCTATGCCGAACAGAAGTTCAGGGGCGCCGTCGGCACCACCTTCAAGGACTCCGATCCCGCCGCCTTTCCGGCCCCGATCACCGCCCCCAAGGGCGCACCCAACGTTCTGGTGATCCTTCTGGATGACGTGGGCTTTGGCCAATTCTCCGTCTCCGGCGGCGCCGTCCCCTCCCCCTCGCTGGACCAATTGGCGCAGCAAGGCCTGTTCTACAACCGCTTCCACACCACGGCCCTGTGCTCTCCCACGCGGGCCGCCCTGTTGACGGGCCGCAACCACAACGTCTCGGGCACCGGCGTCATTACCGAACTTGCCACGGGCTATGACGGCTATACGGGCATCATCCCCAAGGACACCGCGACGGTTGCGGAGATCTTGCGCCAGAATGGCTACATTACCTCCTGGTTCGGCAAGAACCACAATACGCCCATCTATGAAACGAGCGCCGTCGGGCCCTTCGATCATTGGCCGAATGGCCTCGGCTTCGACTATTTCTACGGCTTCATGGCGGGTGACACCAACCAGGTGCGGCCCTATCTCTTCGAAAACCAGACGCCGCTGGGTACCCCGGACAAGCCCGGCTACTATCTCAGCGTCGATCTTGCGGACCACGCCATTCAGTGGCTGCAGAACATCGAGGCGATCCAGCCCGCAAAACCCTGGTTCCTCTATTTCGCCCCGGCCGCGACCCACGCCCCGCATCAGGCCCCCAAGGAACTGATCCGCGAATTCGCCGGCAAATTCGACATGGGCTGGGATGAATACCGCAAGCAGACCTTCGAACGGCAAAAGCAGCTTGGTGTCATCCCACAGGATACAATCCTGACACCGCGACCCGCGAGCCTGCCCGCCTGGGACAGCCTGGATGACAAGAAGAAGAAGCTTTATAGCCGAATGATGGAGGTCTTCGCCGCCTACGGAAAGCAGGTGGACCAGGAAGTGGGCCGGGTGCTCGACTATGTGGCAAGCATGCCCGATGCCGACAATACCCTGATCCTCTACATCGTCGGCGATAATGGCGCCTCCGCCGAGGGCGGCTTCGACGGCACGCTGAACGAAAACGCCTTTTTCAACGCCTACCTGATGACCGCCGACCAGATGCTGGCCCGCATCGACGAGATCGGCACCGAGCTGCACTTCAACCACTTCCCAGCCGGCTGGGCCTGGGCCATGGACACGCCCTTCCAGTGGACCAAGCAGGTGGCGAGCCACCTGGGCGGCACGCGCAACCCCATGGTGGTGAAATGGCCCGCGCGCACCAAGGCCAGCGGCGAGGTGCGCTCGCAATTCGCCCATGTCATCGACATCGCCCCCACCATTCTCGAGGCGGCAGGCATTGCCGAGCCGCGCAGCGTGAACGGCACCGCGCAAACGCCCATCCAGGGCAAGAGCTTCCTCTCCACCCTTTCGGATGCGAAAGCGAAGGAGATCCGCACCAGCCAGTATTTCGAGATGTTCGCCAATCGCGGCATGTACAAGGACGGCTGGTGGGCGGCCTCCCTCTCGTTCGAGCCCTGGCAGCCGGAGCGCGCCGACTTCGACCCCTTCAAGGCGAAATGGGAACTCTACAATCTGGAAACCGACTTCAGCCAGGGCAAGGACATTGCCGCGCAGAACCCCGGCAAGCTCGCGGAAATGACCGCGTTGTGGTGGGCCGAGGCCTCCGCGAACAAGGCGCTACCCCTCGACTGGCGCGGGGCGGAGCGGTTCAGCGCTGAGCTGACCGGCAAGCCCAACCTGGCCGGCGACCGCACGAGCTTCACCTATCACGGGGTGCTCGCGGGCCTGCCGGAATCTTCCGCCCCCGATATCAAGAACAAGTCGTTCAGCGTCTCCGCACGGGTGCAGGTGAAGGAGAAGGCCAATGGCATGATCTTCACCCAGGGCGGAAACACGGGGGGATGGGCGTTTTATCTGAAGGACCGCCGGCTGGTCTCCGCGCACAACTTCATCGATGTGAACATCTATTCGGTATCAAGCCGTACATCGGTGCCTGCGGGGGAGCACACCGTGCGCATGGACTTCGCCTATGAGGGCGGCAAGGAGGTCGGCAAGGGCGGCACCGTAACCCTTTATGTGGATGGCGCGGCGGTCGGCAGCGGGCGGGTGGACAGAACCACGCCCTACAAATTTTCGCTTTCCGAGAACCAGGACATCGGCACCGATACCGGCACGCCTGTCACCACGGACTACCGTGCGCCCTTCAACTTCGAGGGCACCCTGAAGGAAGTGGTGATCGATCTCAAATAACCCCAACCCGCCGAGCCCCGCTCGAACCCAGGCGGCAGCCGCCGACCTTGGGCTGCGGGAGAGCCAAGATCCGCACTGCGCGGCTGAGGCCAACGTGGGGTCCGTCCTCACGCCGGAAGACCGCGCTCAGCATCGCTCCAGTGGACACCGATCAAGGTCCGCTCCCGCCGCATCCCGAAGCCCCTGACGCATGGCGACCTGGAGCCGTTCCGGTCGCCTGCGTCCACCAGCAATCCACTCATCAAGGAGCGCATCGAACACAGGACCGCGACGCGCGCCGGGCGGACGACTGCCCAGGATCCGCCCATGGCCTACACAAGGCTGGCGCGGGGCGTGCGGCTGAAGCTTCGAATTGTGGGTTGTTGGTGCCTTACGGATGGCCCACCGGAAAGACGGCTGACGTCTACACCGGAGCTGCCGACAAGGAACGCCTGGCGCGCTCAGCTGCCGAACAAAGATCGCCCGCACCCAGCACCCGGTGCGGGGGCACGGAGTAAAAAGGCGAAAACTTCAATATGTTAGGAAATGGATGGTGCCCAGGGGCGGATTGCGCTGCCGAACGGATCAAGCCATTGATTTTACGAGATATTTGGACGCTCTTAGGTGCCTCCTGTGTAGCAGTGGAATGCAGCAAAGGCAAGGCCCCGCTGTAATGCAAACTTAGATTGAAATCACCATCCGCAAGCAGCGTGGCAGACGCCGTTGATGATTTTGTTGATATATGACTTTTTGGATTTGTTCCTCTTTTAGTCCATGCTACCTTTGATTGTGGAGGGAGACGCACAACCAAACGAGGAGTCTGAACGTGGTCAATTTCGGGTTCTCAGCCTACCTAAAAATCCTCTGCTTAAATGAGCGTCCCCGGCGGCGGGCATTAAAAGAAAGGCTCATGCCGTCCGAAGGCGGTTATGATTTTCATAAGAGCCTAGGCTTGCTCTCGTCGAGACTGCTCGCCGGAGAGTCATGGGAA
Source organism: Xanthobacter sp. NM-59 (assembly GCF_021401125.1). Taxonomy (GTDB): domain Bacteria; phylum Pseudomonadota; class Alphaproteobacteria; order Rhizobiales; family Xanthobacteraceae; genus Xanthobacter. The sequence continues at coordinate 380,286 of NZ_JACBFQ010000001.1, read as the reverse complement.
AGCATCCAGCAGACAATAGCCGATATCAAGAAGGCGCCAGAGCGTCGGTCTGTTCAAAGCGGACTGGAGCAACTGATGGAATGGCGAGCGGTCCATAGAGGAGCCTTGTTCTCCGTGCCTACGACCGTCTTTGAAGACCCATCTCGCGAATTTTCAGTCAGGTTCGCTCCAAATTTCGGCCTGGAGGTCGGCGGGCAGCAAACGGCCATCCATATCTGGAACACTATTCACCCCGACTTAGTGCGTAATTTCGTTCACGGCGCCCTCTACTCCATCTCGACAGCATATGTTGGCGTTGACGGCCGCCCGGCTGACCTTGCCGTTCTCTCGCTTCGGGACGGCAATTTATATCGGTTAAGTGAAGCACGCGATGCACGACGGCTGGGCGAAAGCTTGTCGACCGGCATCGGGATTGAACTTCGTGGTATTCGGACTGAGCTGGGTATCCCCGAAGAACGACGCAGACCGTCTGCCCCGCCAGCGCCGCCTCCTGCTGAGTGAGGTAAAAAACAGATAGGCGAAGGGCCTCGCGTAAAATCTCGGCGAGCCCTCGCCTTGCCCCTCACCCCGCCTCCTGCAAGCACCGGTAAACGCTCGCGCGGCCGATCCCGAGGCGCCCGGCAATCTCTGTGGGGCTCACGCCCTCACCCTTCAGCCGCTTGACCTCATCGGCCTTGGGCCGTGCCGTGGGCTTGCGGCCCCGGTACTTGCCTTCGGACTTGGCCTTGGCGATGCCGGCCCTCTGCCGCTCAAGGAGCAATTCCCGCTCGAAGGCGGCCACGGCACCGAAGACGGACAGCATCAGGCGCCCTGAAGCGGACGAGGTGTTCAGCTTCTCTCCGCCCAGGTTGAGGATGACCAGCCCCACGCCCTTGGCGTCGAGGGCTTCCACGATGGACCACAGGTGCTGCACCGACCGAGCGAGGCGGTCCAGCTTGGTCACCACCAGCGTGTCACCCTCCCGCAGGAACTCCAAGGCCCGTTCCAGCTCCGGCCGGGACGCGGCAACGGCGCTGACATGCTCCTGAAAGAGCTTGTCGCAACCCGCCTCCTTGAGGTCGTCAAGCTGGCTCTGAAAGCCCGCATCCTGCCCGTCCGTGCTCACCCTGCAATAGCCCACCAGCATCTTCGTTCCCCTTCTCCCGTGTCCCACTGAACACCTCCCCTGCGAGACGGTGTGGAGGGCGTCCGATAGAGTCCATTCCGGCTTTTCGGACGCCTCGTCTCACAGGGCCTTGAGCCCTATTGAGGCATCGCCTGTGCGGCCTCTCTGGCGGCTTGGGTGATGCGGGCATTGCGCACCCCCTCACGCTCCCGCCGTTCGGCTCGCAGCTCTCGGGCGTAGGCTTTCACGAACATCCGGTTGAACTCCCGCAGGCGCCGGAAGGCCGCGTCATAGACCGCCTTCCCCCGCTGCCATTCCCGAGAGAACTTCACCTCGTCAGGCGTGAGGCCAAGGACGGTGCGATGGTCGCCCCGCAGATGGTCCAGCCACGCCCCCGCACGGGCCACGCTCGCCTCAATGGAGGCTTGCAGGGCCTTGGCTTCGTCAAAGGTCATGGTTTCGCTCATGTCCTGTCCCCCTCGGCTCAGACCAGCTCTGGCGCATCGTTGAAGGCGTCCGCATCCCGCTTGGCAGCGGCCATGCGCTCCACCGACCAAGCCGGCTCAAGCTCCCCCGAGGCGTAGGCGTCGATTGTCTCGACCTTCCCCGCCCATGTGTGCCACGTCATGTCGCCCACGGTGTCCTGATTGGCCCTCGGCTTCAGGCCGTTGGCGCGGGCAAGGGCGTCGGTGAAGTCGTCAAGGCCCTTGTCGCCGGCATCGCAGTACAGGACGGGCCGGCCGTCGATGTCCTCCCCTTCCCACACGGTGGCAACGAAGCCTTCTCCCGCCTCGGTCGCCATCACCAGCACCTCCGTGCCGTCACCGGACCAGACGGCGGACAGGACTTCTTCAGGGGCGAAGGTGTCGGTGACAAGCGCAATAGCCGAGTCAATCGTGAGCATCTCAGTGTTCCTCAAGTTGTTGGGAAGTGTTCGTGGGCCGCTCGCCGCTCCGAACATGAGAAAAGACTGATTCGTCTCGTTGGAACTGTCAAGCACAATTCTGAGAATGTCTTGATTTTTCTCAGAAGTTGTTGATGTTCAATACAGCTTTCGTCCGACCGTCAACTTACGACAGAAGCGGAATAACGCAAGCATGTGGGCGCGTGTACATGCGTTGTGGGCGCCTGTGCTTGCGCGTGGGTGGGCGTGACTTGCCCTTCGCTCGCGAAGCTCGCGTTCACGCGCGGTTTGCCGTTCGCTCGCGTGCCGCGCGGTGTTCCCTCTCAGGCGCGAGGGGGCACGGGGGGAACGCGCGGCATTATTAAGTATTGAGAAGGGCTCAGAAATTTAGGCGAAATATCGCCAGAGGCTCCACCACCGGCGGAGCGCGGAAGGCCGGCAACGCCCACTGAGAGCGTCCGCCTTGGTGAGGCGTGGCGCGATCTTGAAGAGAACTTGAACAGGCGGCGTGTCGTGGGGTTGGACCACGAGGGCAAGGTCACGTCGCAGAGGCTCCACCCTGTGGAGTGCAGGGCGTCAGCGGGTAGTCGTCAGCCGGGCCTAGAAGTCCCACTCGTTCTTCATGACGTATCCGTCATCATCCACCATGGGACCGGAAGACTTCTTCCGAGTGGCCGCTTCCGCCAGGGGGCTGGCCTCAGTCGCTTTGCGGAGCTGCCGCTTCAGCTCGGAGACCTCTTCTTTCAGAGCCTTGCGGTCCGCTTCGGAGGTGTCCAGCATCTCGGTGAGGTCGGCAACGTCCTGACGGAGGGTCGAAAGCTCCTCGTCCCGCGTAGCGGGTCCCTTGGGCGGCTCGCTGGTCTCTTGCGCCAGCAAGCTGGCCACCGGGGATTGCCCCTTCAGGGTCTCAATGTAGGCTTCGGCGGTGGCGAGCGCGTCACGGGCCGCCTGGAGTTCTCCAGCGAGACGGCCGATTTCCGCCTTCAACTCCGACACCTTGACCGAGTTACCGGCGTTTTCGGTGGAGGGCTTGGCCTTGGCGGCATTGGTAGTCTGAGAGGGGGCCTTGTCGCGGTGCGTGGCATGGGCGTCGAGGAAGGCGTCAATGCCGCATTCAAAATTGGGGACCTCCCCAACTTTGCCGCTGAGTTTCGCCACTCGCATGTACCGCATTGCCCGGTCGTAGGAGAATACGCAGTTCTTCTCGATCCACGCCTTGAACTCGCCATGGGCACATTCAGCCTTTGCCTGCAAAAGCAGCTCGCCGGCCTCCTTGGCCTTGAGAAGCGTCATCTTCCCGGCCTCTTTGACCGCCTCATGAGCGGCGTTGATGGCTTCAGGAAGGGTGTTCATCTCGACCATGGGAGTGACGCAAGGGGCAAGGGTGGCGGTGGTCACGGTGTCGGTGGTGGTGTTCATCATGCGGTGGTGTGCTCTTTCATGTGAGGGGGGTGAGAGAGCGGCACATGGCAAGGCTTGGACTTGCTCGCGGTCGCATGGACGCCTTGCGCCAGAGGCTCCACCTTGGTGGAGTGCAGCAAGCTGGCAGTCGGCTGGGGGAAGAGCGGCGATGCACGGGAATTGGACCCGTGGGGGTGTGCGGAAACTCCGCAGACCTGTCATGTCGCATGGATGGCGGCACATGGCGGGGATTGGACCCGCTCGTGGTCGCCAAAGGGAAGGCGTAGTCAGGAAGGCGCCATACGCCCTCAGGCGGCTTGGAGGCCGTTCAGAGGCTCCACGAAGTGGAGTTCAGCTTCGCCTTGCTGCCGTGGTGCTGAAGGGCAGCGGCGTCATAGGCCCGTGCGGCATCTTCCGGCCGCTCGAAGGAGCCGAGCCAGATGCGCCTGCCGTTCACGGTGATGGTCGCCGTCCAGCACTTATAGAGCGCATCCCACGAAACCCCGCGAAAGGGGCGCTTCACACTCATTCGGTTGGCTTGGATGCGCTTGGCTTCATCCGGCCTTCGGCCTTGGCCCGCCGACCTTGGTGCCCGTGAACGCCTTCAGCTTGGCGAAGGTCTTGGTCATGCTCTCGACGGCCTCGATAGCCCGTGCAGGCGTCTCGAAGCTCCCCAAGAACATCTTGTTCCCCTGCGGGTCGGTCATGGTCGCTTCCCAGAGGCGGGAGACGGGCGACCACACCAGCCCCTCAACGTGCCGAGGCCCCTTGCCGTCGTGGAAGTCCACGAGGCTCATGTCTTGAAGTGAGGGCATCAGGCGGCCACTCTCTCAGAGGGCGCGGGAGCGGCAAGAAGGCTTGCCCGATCAGGCAATGCCGCCACGGCGTCAAGCGCCTCCCCCGAGACGTGGGAGCCCTCCCGAATGGCCTTCTCCCGAATGCAGCGTTCCAGCGCCCTGCGGGTCACGCAGAAGGAAATGGAAGACCACGGGAAAGGCGTGTTGGCCTTCGCTCCGCGCCGCTGCAAGAGATACTGAACACCATCCGAGCACACGGCCACGCGCCACCGGTCATTGAGCAAGACCAGCACCCGGCCATAATCATCGGCGGTTTCCTGGTGAACGGCCAATGTCAGATGCCCATGCCGTTCATGCCTTCAGCAGCGCCCTGGGACGCGGCGTGGCGTTCCAAAGCGGCTTCCTTGGCCGCCTCGGAGCGGTCGCGGTCCGCCAGAAGGGCGGCATGGGCGGCCCGGCCGTCCTCAGTCGTCATGTCGAAGAGGATGCGCGGGCGGGAGCCGTCGTGCCGGAGGGTGCCGGGCGACAGGTCATAGAGGCCGGCGGCGATCATCGGAGCCGGGATACGGGAGGCCGGAGCGGTGCCGTAGGAGCCGGGAATGTCGCGCAAGGCGGCCGTGTTGGTGGTCATGGGAAGTCCTTTCGTTGGTGGTGGTGATGGTGTGGTCAGAGGCTCCAGTCACGGACTGGAGTTCAGGCGGCCTTGCGGTGCGACCGAGCGGTCTTGCGGTGCGACCGAGCGGTCTTGCGGGTCGGCAGGTGCGAGGCGAGCCCGCAAGCGGTGAGACGCTCCTCGGAGGCGGCTCGGGCCACGCTGGCGGCGGCCTTGAGAAGGTCCGCCACGGCCTCTTCATCGCTTCCCGCCAGCTCAACCCGCAATGCGGGGAACCGAGCGGCCGCCACCAGGAACTCGTGGCGGGCCTCAATGACGCCGATGGGGAGGTCAGAGGTCGGGAACCAGGGCATGGAGCCGAGGGCATTCACAACGCTGCGCATCGTGGCCCGCAGCACCGTGGGCTGTTCGGGATCGACCAGCGACAGGGCGTAGGTGGCCGCCAGGAAGCCCGCTTCGCGCAGCTCAACGGAGCCGGTCAGCGGCGCGGTGACCTCCTCTCGGGTGCCGTCCGCATGTTCGATCAGGAGCGCGAGGGCGCCGACGCCCGCTTGTCCAGGGACGCGAGCGGCCAAGGTGAGGGTGGTGGTCAAGGGGGGTCCTTTTCTATGGAGGGGTGGCGGTGCCCTGTGAGCTGCGAGGGACCCAGCAAGGCTGGGCAGAAGCAGCCTCCTGAAGAGGTCGGGCGAGGTGTTGGGCGAGCTACGCGAGCGTAGGGGGTGTCCGCAAAAGGGGGTGCCCTCGGGGCCCTGTGATAGGTCCCGAAGGGCTTGGTGGAACCCGCCATGGGGAAAGCCATGTCGAGGCCGTAAACGCCCTGTTCACCCACCCCTCAGCACGCCCTTGCGGGCGATCAAATCTGAGGGATGGGCTTCAGGGCTCCTTGAGAGGAGACGCGAGCTTCGCGAGCGAAGGGCAAAGGGGCAGAGCTATTCCGCCGAGGCGTCTTCGCTGTCGCTGGTCAACAGGATGCCGGCGGTGCGAAGGGACGCCATGAGGGCGTTCAGTTGAGCGACAACGTCTTCGCCGCCAGTGGCATCAGCCACAGGAGCGGCAGGGACCATGTCGCGATGAACGTAGCTGCCGGAGATGGGGCGATCATCGGGCACCGCAGGTCATGCGGCGGGCTTACGCCACCGCGCCCGTCGCCAGCTCAATGGCGCAGTCGGAGCGCAGCACGTCGTGGCCGCAGAGGTACGAGCCGATCAGGAAGGTGCCCTGACGGCGAATTTCGTAGTCGCTCTCCATGGACAGGTCCATGAGCTGCACGGTGCCGGCAGCCATCTTGTTGAAGACGAGGCCCACGGTGGTGCGGAAGTCACCCTGGTACTTGGCCGGGCCAGCGGTCACCTGGGTGTTCGGGACGTGGTTCGACTTCACGATGGGCAGGCCGGCGATGGTCTGCACGATGCCGGAGGCCACGGAGCCCTGAGCGCCAAGGTTCGTGTCCACGAGCCGGTCGCGCTGGGCAAGCAGGTAATACTGCGCCGGACGGAACACGGCATAGCGGTCGCTCTGCGTGACGTTCTTTTCGTCCAGGGTCTGAGTGGCGGTGAACAGGGCCGCTTCCAGCTTCGCCGGGTCGGTCGCCATCGCCGCGTCGGTGATCCGGGAGCCGCCGGGACGGCCGGTCAGCGGCGAGGATGCACGCGCGGCAAGGGCCAGGACGGCGGCAAGGTGCGTGTCGTACTGGTGGGCCAGCTCCTGCCCCAGCTCCTTGGAGTAGACGCCACGAATGTCATAGTGGTTCACGGCCTCGTCAACGTCCGCAATGAAGGTGGTCGCCACCAGCTTGTCGTCAATGGTGATGACCTTCTCGGCGTGGTCGATGGCGCTGCCGTCGATCCAGGTACCGGGGGTGTGGTAGGCGGAGCTGGCACGGCCGACCAGCGGGAACTGGGCAGACTTGCCATGCTGGATCTGGCGGACGAACGTCAGGCCCTTGAACACGTTGGTGCGCTCGAACTCGGTGAGGACCTCACCCGCGAAGAGCTTGAGGAAGAGAGCGTCGGTGGCGCCGGCCTGATTGACCTGACCGAGACGCGAAACAGTGGTGTCACCATAAGCCATGGTGTGAAAATTCCTTGATGATGTGGAGGGTTATGGCGTGGCGTCGCGAGCGCGGCCGGTAGTTCTCTTGGGGGCCTTCTCCAGGGCCTGGAGGCTCCACCTCAGTGGAGTTGCAGGGGATCATGGGAAAGGCGGACAGGAGAGCCGGAGCGGTGGGCGGCGTTTGCCATGGGTCCCGACACGCTCAAGGAGTAGTTCCAGCCAAGGGCCTCCCGCCGCACCTCAGCGCGGGGAAGGGAGACCACAGGGCCGGAGTTCGCAGGGCATGTTCAACCCCGCATATGCGGGGCCTCGGGCGTCTCGCTTGCGAGCCCCTACGGCGAGCGTAGGAGAGCGATGGCGCGTCATTCGAGGGGCCGCCATTGGGCGACTTGGGACATCATCAAGGGGTGGTGGAGAGGGTGCCCCGCCCACCGTCAACCTCTCGGAAGGACTGAAAAAACGGGGGTGAGGCGGGCGGGGCGCTCACGGACCACCAAGACCGCGAGCAATAGGGAAGAGAGGCTCCGCCTGTGGCGGAGTGGGGAGAAGATGCGGGCACCCCTATCCGACCTCAGCCGGTCAGGGTGCCCGCAAGGTGGGATGACCAGGGCGGGCAAAGCCCGCTGGAAGGTCATCCTCTCGCATTCAAGGAACAGCGAGTGACTGACGCCGTCCTTCAGGAAACTTGCAATTCTGTAGGCGGGATGACCACCACCGGCCCGGTGAGGCCCTCGACCTTGTCCATTCGCAGGGCCTTCTGCTTGCATCCGTCACCGGCCACGAGGCGCCGCGCGAACGGCTTCTTGCCGGGACCGGGGATGCAGACATGCCAGTCGTGGCCTTCCACCAGGGGCGCGTCGGCGGCGGGAAGGCGGGCCGTGTAGCCCCTCGTCAGGGGCACGAGGGCGAAGTCGCCGTCTATGACCACAGGGCGGGGGCCGGTCTTCTTGGGCGTGGGGGCCTTGCCGGCCTTCACCCTCTGCGTGGCCCGGCTGCGGCGCTTGGCTTCGGTGTTGGCGGTCTTCTTCCGGGCCGTGGCGGCTGCGGCACGCTCCGAGGGGAGCATGAAGGCGGCGTTGCGCTGGTCATTCCACCACTCGGGACGGAAAGCGCCTGTCGGCCGGCTGATCCACCCATGGTCATCGTCGAGACCACCAGCCTCAGCGATCTGAGAGCGGACCATGGCGGCCCCCTGCCAGACACGGAGGCGGAAGAGAACCGGGTCGTCATGACCGAAGACGGGAGGCCAGCCATACCAAGGCAAGGTGCAGCTCGGATAGCGCACCCATCGTCCGTCATGGCAAGGGTTGATGGCCTGGAACTCGTCAATGGTCAGGGGTTCGTCAAGGCGGGCAAGGCCCGCTGGGGGGAGGGCTAGAAGCTCTTCCTCAGAGGAAGACCACCTTGGGGAGCACCATTCCTCGCTGAAGCCCATTCGGGTGCAGCCGGGGGAGCCGTCGAGATGCTGACGGGCTTTGAGAAGGGCACGGGTGAGGGTCGCGAGGTGCTGGCAGCGCTCTCGACGGGCCATGTAGGCGATGACGTGGGCGTTGTGCTGGTCGCCTTTGGCAGGGGCTTCGTCTTCGTCGGCGGTCGCGTCAGCGACGCTTGGATCGTCTTCGCCGTCGTCAGCCGGGAAGAGGTCGTCATACATCGACCGATGCGAAGGGCACGGACGGAATGCCGCGTCGAAGGACACGGGCTGATAGAAGCTGACCGACGTGTCGGTGTTCTCGAAAGATGCTTCGTCAGAGGCTCCACGTTCGTGGAGTGCAGCGGGGGCAGAGGAGAAATCCATAGAGGTGTCTCCTGTGTCACCAAAACGGAATGGGAAGGGGTGGTCGGTGGAGGGAAAGCTTTCTGAAAGCTGACGGAGAGCTTTCCTTGAAGCTCAAAGAAACACTTACAGAAACACCTGTACACCTCTCCCCCCTCCCCCTCTCCCAGCCTCGCGACACGTGGATGCTCCCGCCGACCACTCCGGTCAGCCTGTCCCTTACGGGGATCATCCACATGCCAGCGCATGGAAGAGGGCAAGGGGTGGACGTACAGGCAGACCTGCAATTCACCTCTCCCCAGCGTATTTTATGCCTCGTCTCCGGTCGGTCCTCCCCGTCGAGGGGAAGCAAGCCGGAGGACTGGTGCCGCTACACACCGCTTGTTGACCACCGTGTGCCCCTTCCGGGGAGATGATCGACAAGGTTCTCGCTGTATCGCCAGCGTTGGGCGGCCTGTCGTGGCTGTCACCAAAACAACAGCAGGACGCTGCGGCGTGGCGGTGCCAAGTAGGCTAGAGTGGCGGGAAAATCAAAGCATTGGAATACCAAGAGAATATCCCTTCGCCCCCCTGTCCTCAGAGGGCGCGAAGGTGCTTTGGCACCGATTGAAGGTTCCGCGTTAGGCTGGGGTGGGACAAAAGTTAAACCATTGATACAGCGTTCTTTTCGCCCCACGCCTGCTCCGCCGCAAGACGACGAGCCTCCGGCAGGGTCTGGGGGATGACGAACTGCGGCTTGCTGACCTGGGCTTCCAGCTCGGCTTCCATCGCGTTGAACTCGGCGATGTAGGCCATCTTGAACTGGAGCGCCTTGGGGCCGGTGAAGCCCATCGCCAGGAGGGTGAAGCCGTCCCGGTCCATGAGGTAGGCGGGCTCTTGCCGCGAGCCGCCGCGAGGCATGGCAACGGTTTCCGACGTCTGGGAAAAATTCCCCGCACATGCCGGAGCCTGGGAAAGCAAGGCCCGGATGGACTTCAGCACGTCGTTGTGGGGCTTCCCGAAGTACCGGGCCACGTCCCGCGAGTTGGTGACGGGCTTGCCGGCGGTGCCACGGGTGACGATGGGGCGCAGAGAGGGGACGATGGACTTCAACGACCACGACGTGCGCGTGGTGATGATCGACGGTGCCCTGTGGTGGGTGGCGTCGGATGTGTGCCGAGTGCTGTCCCTACAGGTCACGCGCACCGGGGCAGTCAATGTAACGGCGGCCTGCCGGCATCTCGGCCCTGCCGAAGGAATGTTGCTCTCGAAGCAACATTGCGGAGCCCGGCGAGGAAGTACAGCCCGCTCTCGGTGATTGCCGTCTTGTTCAGATTTCCCCTGCGATTACCCTCGGTCGAGGCGAGGGTAATGACCCGCTGCTCGTCAGCGTCGAGGCTTGTGAGGTAGTGCCCGGTCCCGGATCGGGTGGGCATACCCAGCGCAGCGCACACATCCACCGCCACCCACCAAGGGGCGCCGTCGATCAGCACGGTGCGGATGTCATGGCCGCTGAAGGCGATGAAGGTAGAGGCCGGGCTCGGAGATGCAGTTGGCATCGGCATTCCGGAAGCTAGCGTGGATCGCAGCCACGCTAGGCCTGTTGATATGGCGCGCCCCGTCCTCGGATAGGCCCCGGAAATGCAGAAAGCGCCGTGGTTTGGAAAGCTAATGTCGGTCAGAGCGACACTAGACTGAGTTACCATGCGCCTCGCATCGCCGGCGTGTATCTTGTGGAAAAGATAAGTGCCTTGGCCACGCCCTTTCCCCACGCCCGACCTCTGGGTGTGGACTTCATCGCATTCGCTTTACAGGAGCGAAAAGTTTTGAAGCACGAGCTCACGTTCATCGGCCTTTTCTACACCTCGACTCTGTGGGTCTTGATATCTCTGCCCCTCGCTACCTATTCTAGGGCGCTGATATTCATATCCCTGAGATACCACCGCTTCTCGACGTGGCAGTACCGGTGTGCTCTTGGCCTTCGCCTTGGCTTGTCCCTTAGGCATGGTCCGTCTCCAGCACGTTAAGTTCCCTAGGGTAATAGTGCTTCCGCCTTATCCACTTGAACCCCTCATATCGGGTTACTGTGGCGATGTCAGTCTCGCCTCCAACGATGTCCGCCCCGGGCAGAAACCGCCAATACTGCTTGGCGGTTGCAGCTAAAAAATCTGCAAGATCAATAGCGTCTTGCATGGGCATTGCCGGCGAGTGGAGGTAAACTTGCGACTCGTTCCGAACGCATTCAATTAGGTGTGACAATTTGGCAGCCTGCTCCGGGGGGACATTGTCCGGGTCCACCCCCGACGCCCTGCAAATTCCGCGCCGCATGCCATCATCAAATCCAAGGACCAATCGTGTTACAGGCTCGATTGCCCCGCCCCACCAGATTCCTCCGCCACCATTTTCCGTGAGCTTCACAGGTGGTTGGCATTGTCCTTCGCTAAATACAATTTTCCAAAGCTCAAAAGCTTGCGACATATCCGATGGATAGCCCGCCACCCAAAACTCAAAATGTCCATTGGGACGGGGGCTCAGGCGTGCAAACTTATCGTCATATAAAAACTTTCTTGTCTTCTCGACTATTTCACGAATCGAATAGTTATCAGCATTTATCGCCTCGTCAGAGCTGCCGTTAGTAAGAATAAATCGCAACTCTTTTGCCAACGATGAAATGGAGTGCGGGCCAAAATTGCCAATTCCGCAAGTCATTGCAGCTATTGGCTTCCCTTTGTAAAGATTGAAAACCTTCTGACCGTGCATATAAACATTTAGTACACTTGTTGCCCCGCCCGGGGCAACTGTGGAAAGGGTGCTTGCGCTGTCTGCGGCAAAGACCATCCCGTCGTGAACGCCGACGGCTATGCAGATCGTCACAGCACCCTCCCCATTTCTAGTTGTGGCAAATTCGGGGCAGAATCACTGAATTGTCAACTAGGAGTCGCAGCGTTGACCGGATGCGCGGCCAATACTGCCGGCAGGCCTTAAGGACTGCCTAGCCTTTGGCCCTCCATTGACGCAGCCGGGCAACCTCACCGCCTCCTAAGGCAGCCTGGCCGCCTCCACACAGGCCCGCTTCGCCTCCATCCCCGCTGCTCCCGGATAACGCCCCATCGTCATGGGTAGCGGCCCGGCCTCCTTGGAGTGCCGCCAAGGTTCAGGCGGTGAAGCCCGTAGCGCCCTGTTCGAGGGCTTTCACGGCATTGTGCGAATGAACCAGCGAAACGGTTGGGGCAGCCCATGCAGGCCGGCCTCAGATCCTCTCTATGGCTATTAAGCCGGAGGTGCCGAGGGGGCTTCACGCCGGAAGAAAACCTACAGCCTTAGGCCGTTATCGTGCCTCTGGTCCTCTCGAAGGAATAGAACGGATGGAGCTTGGAGCCCCACAGGATGGGCTCCTCAGAAACCTGGAAGCCCAGCTCCCGCAGCCACGCTATGCGCTCCCAGTTGCGGGCATCGACCACGTTGTTCAGGGTTTCATAGAGGGCCTGTTGATCCTCCACCCACTCACGGAGGAGAGGGAGGAACTCGTGAATGGTCAGCGCGTCAACTGCCACTATCCACGGCTGCCCGAGCTTCGGGGTGCCCGTCTTGAGGATACCGGGATAGTCGGGCGTGGGCGGGTAGATCGGGTCCACACCGCACATTCCCGCCAGTTCCCCGACGTCGGAGAACATCGCCCAGGCGTCGGGCTTCGCAGCGTGCCACAGGAGCACGTCCAGCGGCTCGCGGCCGGTGAGCGCCTCGACCTCCGCCCGGTCGGCGGGGCATAGGATGGACGCCAGGGCTCTGGCGTGCTCTTCAGTGGCCTTGACGAGATATGCCATGGCTATTCCTCCCCACCCACCTGATACCTGGGCAGCTTGGCAATCGCGGCCACCTTTGCTTTGAGCGACACGTCCCCATAGCTCTCCGCCACCGTCTCGGCGCTGTGCCCTTGGATTGCGTCCCGCACACCGGGGTCCATTTCAACGTCCCGCGCCAGGGTCTTGAAGCGATGCCGCCAGCCGTGCGTCGGCTGCACGTTGGGGTCCGGCACCACCTCGCGGGAAAGCTCGGCAAGGCGGTTCTTCACGCCCTGGAGCGGTCCGAGGACATCCCCGGTCTTCCTGTTCGGCACGAGGAAAAGGTGCCCCGGCTTGCAGGACTGGACGAAAGCGGGAAAGCCCATCTCGACAAGGTGCGGATGCAAGGGCACTTCACGCGCCTCATCCGTCTTCACGGTCCCCGCCTCCGGCGAGATGGTGACGACCCATGTCTCGCCCTCCTGCCGAATATCCTCCTTGCGGAGCTGGGCAATCTCCCCGACACGGGCCCCCGTGTAGGCACAAATCCAGTGGACCCATCGCTTGGCCGCGAAGGTCTGCGGACGCTCCTGCCCCTGCCGCTGTCCCGAGACGTGGCGCAGGATGGCCTCCGCCTCGGCATCGGTGAAGCCCTTCACCGCCCGCTTGCGTTGCGTCTTGCCGAGCTTGAGGGTGATGCCGGCGGCCGGGTTGCTCGTCACGCGGCGGTTCGTCACCGCCCAATCGAAGACCGCCCGAAGCCCGGCGAGGTCGCTGTCCTTTACCGTCTTGGGTGAGATGGGCTTGCCCGTTCTTGGGTTCACCTGGGCAAGGCGATGGTCCTTGAAGCCGATCACGTCTTCCGGCGTGACCTTGCCGGCGGCGTCCACGGCCTCTCCCCTGCCCTCCTGTTTCAGGAAGGCGATGAAGGCCGCCATAGTGTTGGTATAGCTCTCGTGAGTGCTGGGCTTGCGACCAAGGGCCTTGGCCTCCTTCCACCAGTCCTCGACAAGGCCGGTCAAGGAGACAGGCTGAGCCGCTCCCCTTTCACTTCCCCTCCCCGTTGGATCGGAAGGAGCCTTACTTGCGTCGTGAGTCCTCCTGTCGCCATTCGGCACGGGCAGAACCGCTTCCGATGGGAACCGCTGCACGACGACGTCCGGCCCATAATCGCCCTCAGCCCGCCTCTTGAGCGTCCCCATCGCCTCGGCAATGGCCCTCTTGATCGCCAAGGCCAGCCTTCGACGGCTATCGGCATCCACGACCAGGGCACGGCTTGCCAAGGCGGCGTCCGCCATCTGCCAGAACACCGACAAGCAGTCGTCAGGCTCTCCCAGGTCAGGGGTGGCGCACGCCTCCTGAAGCTGTTTCAGCACCAGGGCTTCCCCTGGATCATCCTCAAGGTTCGCGACAAAGCCCCGATACCAATCCCCCGACACCGCCACGACCTGCTTATGCGTGAGTCGGGACGGGCCTTCCCGCAGGCTGTTGAAGAGCCGTTGAAAGTGCGTTTCGGCGATGCCCGTGCGGGCCTTGGCGACGTGAGGGTCGCGAGTGCGGAGGGAGAAGGAGACTTCAGCCGCCCCGAGCGTGACCGCCACGGTGCAAGCGGGCTCAGAGCCGTGCGCAGGGAAATGGATCAGGACGGATTGCCCGGTCACCTTGCCCCGCAGGTCAGCGGGAATGCGCTTCCTGAAGGCGAGAATGGTGGAGCCGGTGCGACGGGTCGGACGGGACATGCGGATAGCCATGTGTGGCGCCTGTGTGTAGCAGTCGGCGCCTCAATGATCCTTGTATGCCAAGGACTTCCGCAAAATCAATGTCAAGAGGGTATAATGGTGCCCAGGGGCGGAATCGAACCACCGACACTGCGATTTTCAGTCGCATGCTCTACCAACTGAGCTACCTGGGCTTCGCTCGGCGCCGCAGCGCTTCAGCGAGGAGGCTGTCTATAATGTTCGAGTTTGCCTCTGTCCAGTGCCACCGGCAACTTCGTCATCCAAGCTGTGGACAACACCGATCGAGCTGCGCCCGTTCCGCTGCGCAGATCAACGCCCCGCCCCGACGCGGCGCGAGACCGCTCCAATGGCAAGCCGCCCCGTCCCACCGGCTTTACGGCCACCGGACGGATTTGAGGTGTTTTCTTCTGCGGAAACTGGCAATGTGCCCGCTCTTGCCGAATTGCCGGCACCACCGAAAAAGGGGAAAGAGGTGGCTGAACGTAAGGCGCATGGGGCACACGAAGTCGCTGAGCCCTCCGAATTCACCACAGGATCGGGCGCGCCCGCAGCAGCTGCCGCTACCCTCGAACAGGCCCTCGGTGTTCAGGTCCGCTCCATCCGCCGCGAGCTGGACCTGACGGTTTCCGATCTCGCCGGCGCCGCCGGCATCTCCGTGGGCATGCTTTCCAAAATCGAAAACGGCCAGATCTCGCCCTCTCTCGCCACGCTGCAGGCCATTTCCAAGGCCCTCAACGTGCCCATCACCACCCTGTTTTCCGCCTTCGAGGAAAGCCGCGACTGCTCCTTCGTGCGCGCGAATCAAGGGGTGATCATCGAGCGCCGCGGGACCAAGGTCGGCCACCAGTACGAACTGCTCGGCCACGGCCTGGGCGGCGACATCGTGGTGGAACCCTACCTCATCACATTGTCCCAAGAGGCCGCGCCCTTCACTGGCTTCCGGCATGCGGGCGTCGAGTTCCTCTACATGCTCTCCGGCGAGGTGATCTACCGCCACGCGGACCGCACCTATCACCTGCGGGCCGGCGACGCGCTGATGTTCGATTCCGGTGCCTCCCACGGGCCCGAGGAACTCGTCGTCACCCCCATGAGCTATCTGTCCATCATCGTTTACGGCCGTGACCGCCACTGAAGGCGGGCCGGGGGGCTTGTGCCCTCAAGGCGTTCCAATCGTTGGCTTCACGGTCATTTTCTTTCTAGGAAACTTTTATTCTTTCATGTTGACGTGATGCAGCCGGCGGCGTACCACTGACCTCAAGGTCGCATCAGCGGCCGGGGAATGGAGCCAGTGACAGCGCCATGTGCGGCATCGTCGGTATATTTTTGAAGGATCCCGCCCTTGAGGGGGAACTCGGATCCATGCTCGCGTCCATGCTCTGCGTGATGACAGATCGCGGCCCGGACAGCGCCGGTTTCGCGGTCTACGGGTCCGGAGCCAAGGACAAGGTGAAGCTCTCTCTTCGTGCCGCGAAGGGCTATGACTTCTCGGCCCTTGCCGCCGGCCTTTCCATCCCGGCGGACGGCATGCCGCCGCTCTCGGTGCGCTCCACCCATGCCGTCATCGAGATCCCGGCGGCCCGCGAGGCCGCGGTGCGCTCCTTCCTGGCCGCCAGCCACCCCGAGGTGGCGGTGGTGGGCACCGGTTCGCGCATGGAGATCTTCAAGGAAGTGGGCCTGCCGGCGACCGTCGCCGACACCTTCGGCCTCGCCAAGATGCGCGGCACCCACGGCATCGGCCACACCCGCATGGCCACGGAAAGCGCCGTGACCACGGCCGGCGCGCACCCCTTCTCCACGGGTGCCGACCAGTGCCTGGTGCACAACGGCTCGCTGTCCAACCACAACCAGCTGCGCCGCCAGCTGAAGCGCGAAGGCATCACCTTCGAGACCGAGAACGACAGCGAAGTGGCCGCCGGCTATCTCACCTGGCGTTTGAAGCAGGGCGCCAGCCTGGGTGAGGCGCTGGAAGCGGGCCTCAAGGACCTGGACGGCTTCTACACCTTCGTCGTCGGCACCGAGAACGGCTTCGGCGTGCTGCGCGATCCGGTGGCCTGCAAGCCCGCCGTGATGGCCGAGACCGACCAGTACGTCGCCTTCGGTTCCGAATACCGCGCCCTCGTGGACCTGCCCGGCATCGAGAAGGCCCGGGTGTTCGAGCCCGAACCCGCCACCGTCTATTTCTGGGAGCGCGCCCAGTGAACGCCATTTCTCCCGACATCACCTTCGACCTCGCCTCCGCTGAGCTGCGTGAGCTCAACGAGGCGCTGCACAAGATCACCGCCGAGAGCAACACGCGCCGCTGGCGGGTGCTGAATCCCGAAGGCCGCCACGCGGTGGCGGTGGGCATCGACGCCCCGGTGACCGTCGAGATCGACGGCAATGTGGGCTACTACTGCGCCGGCATGAACCAGCAGGCGTCCGTGATCATCCACGGCAATGCCGGCCAGGGCGTCGCCGAGAACATGATGAGCGGCTTCGTTCGTGTGTGCGGCGATGCCAGCCAGTCGGCCGGCGCCACCGGCCATGGCGGCTTGCTGGTGGTGGATGGCAATGCCTCCGCCCGCTGCGGCATCTCCATGAAGGGCATCGACATCGTCGTGAAGGGCTCCATCGGCCACATGAGCGCGTTCATGGGCCAGTCCGGCTCGCTGGTCGTGTTCGGTGATGCGGGCGAGGCGCTGGGCGACAGCCTCTACGAGGCCAAGCTGTTCGTGCGCGGCACCGTGAAGTCGCTGGGCGCGGACTGCGTCGCTAAGGAAATGCGCGACGAGCACAAGGCGCTGCTGGCGCAGAAGCTCGAAGCCGCGGGTATCGCGCCGGGCAGCGTCGATCTCTCGGAGTTCAAGCGCTACGGCTCCGCGCGCAAGCTCTACAACTTCCATGTCGACAACGCCGACGCCTATTGAGGGGTGAAGAAGAATGACCGCGCACGACGCAAAGGGCCCGGCACACGCTCTGCCCCAGACCTCGCCCCGCTTTTCCGCAACCTTCGATCCCCACACTTTGTCGGAGATCCGGCGGGCGGCGGCCACCGGCATCTATGACATCCGCGGCGGCGGTACCAAGCGCAAGCTGCCCCACTTCGACGACCTGCTCTTCCTCGGCGCGTCCATGTCGCGCTACCCGCTGGAAGGCTATCGCGAGAAGTGCGGCACCGAAGTGGTGCTGGGCACCCGTTTCGCCAAGAAGCCGATCCACCTGAAGACCCCGGTGACCATCGCCGGCATGAGCTTCGGCGCCCTTTCCGCCCAGGCCAAGGAAGCCCTCGGCCGCGGCGCCTCCATCGTCGGCACCTCGACCACCACGGGCGACGGCGGCATGACGCCGGAAGAGCGCGGCCAGTCGCAGACCCTGGTCTATCAGTACCTGCCCTCGCGCTATGGCATGAACCCGGTGGACCTGCGCAAGGCGGATGCCATCGAGGTGGTGATCGGCCAGGGTGCCAAGCCCGGCGGCGGCGGCATGCTGCTCGGCCAGAAGATCTCCGATCGCGTGGCCGCCATGCGCAACCTGCCCAAGGGCATCGACCAGCGCTCGGCCTGCCGCCACCCCGACTGGACCGGCCCGGACGATCTTGAGATCAAGATCCAGGAGCTGCGCGAGATCACTGACTGGGAAAAGCCCATCTATGTGAAGGTCGGCGCCTCCCGCCCCTATTACGACATCGCCCTGGCGGTGAAGTCGGGTGCCGATGTTGTGGTGCTGGACGGCATGCAGGGCGGCACCGCCGCTACCCAGGAAGTGTTCATCGAGCAGGTGGGCATTCCCATCCTCTCCGCCATCCGCCCCGCGGTGCAGGCGCTGCAGGACCTGGGCATGCATCGCAAGGTGCAGCTCATCGTGTCCGGCGGCATCCGCACCGGCGCGGATGTGGCCAAGGCGCTGGCGCTGGGCGCCGACGCGGTGGCCATCGGCACCGCCGCTCTGGTGGCGCTGGGCGACAACGACCCCCATTGGCAGGCGGAATACGAGGCCCTCGGCACCACGGCCGGCGCCTATGACGACTGGCACGAGGGCCGTGACCCGGCTGGCATCACCACCCAGGATCCGGAGCTCGCCGCGCGCCTGGACCCGGTGAAGGCGGGCCGTCGCCTCGCCAACTACCTCTCGGTGATGACGCTGGAAGCGCAGACCATTGCCCGCGCCTGCGGCAAGAGCCATCTGCACAATCTGGAGCCCGAGGACCTGGTGGCCCTCACGGTGGAAGCGGCCGCGATGGCCGGCGTGCCGCTCGCCGGCACCCAGTGGATCCCCGGCAAGACCGGCGGTTACTGAGCCTCTTCGGCATTCGTCCCGGACCCCGCAAAGGGCCCGGGACGCGTCAAGACAACAGAATGAACGCCCCGACGCGCCGGCGCCTCGTTTTAATGCCGTGTTGCCCGCGTTCCGCGCCGGCGGGGTTGTCCCCACAGCAAAAAATACGACCTTCCCGAGGACCGAACATGAGACGCATCGCCGAAATCGCCCGCGAGGCGGAAGGGCATACGTCGGGTGCCGCCGAGGTGGCCTCCGATCTCACCAAGGCCGCCAAGGAGCGCGGCATCAAGTATTTCCTCATCTCCTATGTGGACCTGTTCGGCGGCCTGCGCGCCAAGCTGGTTCCGGCCTCGGCCATCGCGGAGATGCAGCGCAACGGCGCGGGCTTCGCCGGCTTTGCCACCTGGCTCGACATGTCTCCCTCCGATCCGGACCTGTTCGCGGTTCCCGATCCCTCGAGCCTGATCCAGCTGCCGTGGAAGGAAGAGATCGGCTGGCTCGCCTCCGACCTCGTGATGGGCGGCAAGGAAGTGGCCCAGGCCCCGCGCACCCTGCTGAAAAAGCAGCTCGCAGATGCCGCCGACCTTGGCTATGTGATGAAGAGCGGCGTGGAGTGCGAGTATTTCCTCATCTCCGCCGACGGCAAGTCGATCTCGGACGATGCCGATACCGCCGACAAGCCCTGCTATGACCAGTCCGCCCTCATGCGCCGCTACGATGTTATCAAGGACATCTGCGACGCCATGCTGAAGCTGGGCTGGGGCGCCTACCAGAACGACCACGAGGACGCCAACGGCCAGTTCGAGATGAACTGGAACTATGACCACGCGCTCCTCACCGCCGACCGCCATGTGTTCTTCAAGTACATGGTGAAGTCCATCGCGGAACAGCATGGCCTGCGCGCCACCTTCATGCCCAAGCCCTTCATCAACCTCACCGGCTCGGGCTGCCATTCCCACGTCTCGCTGTGGAACAAGGGCAGGAACGCCTTCTCCGATCCCAAGGGCGAGCTGGGCATGTCGAAGCTGGCCTACCAGTTCATCGGCGGCCTCATCCACAATGCGGACGCCCTGTGCGCCCTCACCAACCCCACGGTGAATTCCTACAAGCGCATCAACGCGCCGCGCACCATTTCCGGCGCCACCTGGGCACCGAACACGGTGACCTATACCGGCAACAACCGCACCCACATGATCCGCATCCCCGATGCGGGTCGCCTGGAGTTCCGCCTCGCCGACGGCGCGGCCAACCCCTATCTGCTGCAGGCCGGCGTGCTCGCGGCGGGCCTTGACGGCATTGTGAACGAGCGTGATCCGGGCAAGCGCCTCGACATCAACATGTACACGGACGGCCACAAGGTGAAGGGCGCCAAGAAGCTGCCCCTCAACATGCTGGACGCCCTGCGGGCGCTGGAAAAGTCCAAGGTGATGGGCGAGCGCCTGGGACCGGAGTTCGTGTCCGGCTATCTCAAGCTGAAGCACCACGAGTGGAACGACTTCTCCCGTCACCTCACCCAGTGGGAGCGCGATCGCACTCTCGACATCTGAGGCAATCCGCGCCAACATAAAAGAGTTCGCCTTCGATGGCGGCCTCCGAGGGGCTTCGGCGTCATGCCGAAGCCCCTTTTTCATTTGCCGTCACCAAATCGCGCCACTCCCGTGCTCGGGCACCATGACCGTGCAGTGCTGCATTTCTTTGCGGCAAGTGAGAGCCAGTGACCTCACCTTAGGCAATTCCGCAGGGTTTTCGGCCGCCTTGTACCCCACCTGCCGGATATAGCCTCATTTGCGTGCAGTGCAGGCGCTGCGGTACAGATCAAAGGCGCAGCGGACAAGTCATACAATCGCTTGCCGGTTCATGTTCCAGCGGACTTTGAACCATAGCGGCGGGCGATGCTTCGCGATGCTGCGGGCAGAAGCCATTGGAAATTCATAATTCAGTAACACGCCCGCACCTTCCCCAGCTGAACGGACGGCCCGATGCGGGCCCCGATATGCCTGTGTGGCATATTTGTTGCTCCACAGTGAACCGCCCATGACCATGCTGACGGGGGGGCTCCTGTCCGGATGTCATGGCCGACGCGAAATCACGTTCGGGGACCAGCATGACGGATCAATTGTCTGCCCTGACGACCATATTCACGGAATTCTATTACTTCCTGACGGTCGTCCTGATGTTCTTCATCCATGTGGGCTTCTGCATGTACGAGGTGGGTGCGGCGCGCGTGAAGAACGTGCAGCACACGCTGCTTAAGAACACCATGGCCATTCCCCTTGTGGGCCTTGCCTTCTTCCTGTTCGGCATGTGGATCTACATCGCCTTCCAGGGCTGGCCGGTTTCCGCGAGCTCCCTCAGCTTCTCCACGGGCTTCGAGCCCTGGTCCACGAAGATTGCGCCGAACCTGTCGGATCGCATCTCCGGCGTGTTCTGGGCGGCGTTCGCGCTGTTCGGCATGACGGCAGCCTCCATCGTCTCGGGCGCCCTCATCGAGCGCACCAAGACCTCGGGCTTCTTCATCATCGCCATTTATGTGGGCGCCATCGCGTGGGTCATCCCGGCGGCCTGGGCCTGGGCCGGCAATGGCTGGATGGCGCAGTATCTGGGCTTCCACGACCAGTACTGCTCCGCCATCCTGCACTCGGTCGCGGGCTTCGCCACCCTGGGCATTCTGATGAATGTGGGCCCGCGCATCGGCAAGTTCGCGCCGGACGGCACCCCGCGTGAGATCCCGGCCCACAATCCGTGGCTGGTCACCATCGGCCTGTTCATGATCTATGTAGGCTTCTGGGGCTTCTACGCCGCCTGCCACATCCCGATCGTGAACGTGGGCACGGAAGCGGCTCCCTACTTCACCGCCACCAACATCTATGGCGTTCCGATCACCCTCTCGGGCGTCACCATGAACTTCATGCTGGCCTTGTTCGGCGGCATGGTCGCGGCCTACATGGTGTCCAACGGCAATGCCTACTGGACCTATTCGGGCGGCCTCACCGGCCTTATCTCGGCCAGCGCCGGCAACGACCTCTACCACCCCATCATCGCGCTGGTGATCGCGGTGGCCGGCACCATCATGGCCTACAAGCTGCACTATTGGGTGGAGCGGAAGTTCAAGATCGACGACGCCGTGGGCGCGGTCGCGGTGCACGGCTATTGCGGCCTGTTCGGCGGCATCGTCGCGGGCTTCGCGCTGTGGGGCTATCCGGCCGTGCTGCCGTCCGAAGGCGCAGTCATCGCGCTGGGCGAAGGCGTGGGCTGGTTCGGCGTGAATGGCGAGGGCCTGCCGGTCATCACCCCCATGGGCAACATCATCGGCTCGCTGGTGTTCGCCATCGGCTTCGGCTTCATCCCCGGCTACCTCATCTCCAAGGTGCTGGCCATGTTCGGCATGCTGCGCGTGCCGGCCGCCGCCGAGCTGATGGGCCTCGACGGCAAGCATGTCGCCGCCACCTACCCGCACCACTCGGGCATGGAAGCGGCCTTCGAGGACATCCAGCGCAACGAAGCAAAGTTCTGAGCGGCAGGGGGCGGCCGGAACCAACCGGCCGCCCCTCATTCGCCAAGACAGAGCACAGGCATATCCGCGCAGGCCCCGCAGGGCGGCGCTCCACCTTCGAGAGGAGAAACCCATGCACACCGGTGTGACGTCCCTCGCCAAGCTTCCCGAGATGGCCGAGGTCTACCCCTTTGCCGGCTATGAGCCCCTGTTCACGGTGATCGCGCTGCTGTTCTTCATCGCCTTCATCGCCAAGCAGATCTCCATGGACAAGGCGCAGCACGAAGAGATGCTCGACCACACGTCCGAGGCGGTGGCCACCCCCGCCGAGTGAGCAGCGGCCATCCAACAGGCCCGGCCCGTGCCTCGGCGCGGCCGGGCCTTTCCCTTTTTGAAGCTGGCCGCGCGCCCACCGGACGCGTTTCGCGCACCGGCCTTATTGCTCCACGCGGAGCGAGCCGGCGAGCCAGGGCATGGCGGCATCGAGGCCCGGCAGCACATCCGCCGCCAGCCGCGCACGACAGAATTCCACAATCTCTCGGGGCAGCCGGCCCAGTTCCTGCCGACGCGCGATCAATGTCAGCCGCCGCTGAAAGGCGGGGCCGGGAAGTGGGGCGCAGGTGACGCGCGAGAAATCCACGGCCCCTTCATGCACGCAAAGGGGCGTCGTCACCGCAAATCCCTCGCCCGCCGCGACGGTGGCCGCCACGCCCTGGGGCGTGTCGAACTCCAGCCGGCGCGGCAGCTCCACCTTCAGCCGACGCAAATGGCGCTCCACCTCGATGCCGGTCTTCGAGCGGGCGGAAAAGCGCACCAGCGGCAGCGGCATCTCGCGCAACTCCTCCACGCGCGCGGGCGCCTGCGCGCCCGCCGGCAGCAGCAGCACATAGGGTTCGGTGACCAGCGCGAATCGCTCCAGCCCCTCCACGTCCTCCAGCTCGTCGAGACCCACAAGAAGGTCCATCTGGCGCGAGAGCAGTGCGCTGGCGTGGGCCGCCGTCAGGCCCGACAGCACGGAAACCTCCTCCGCCAGCGTCGCCAGATAGCCACCCAGCGGCGCCGAGAGGGCGCGGGCAAGCGAATCGACGAGGCCCGCGCGCAGCAAAGGGAAGCGCCCATGCTCGGTCTCCCGCAGTGCCGGCGCGATCTGCCGGGCTTCGGAGATGAGCGCGCTCGCCTTCTGTCGCAGCACGCCGCCCGCTGCGGTGAGTCCCAACGGCCGCACCGACCGGTCGAACAAGGCGAGGCCGATGCGCCCTTCCAGGTCCGCCACTGCCTGCGACACAGCCGGCTGGGTCAAACCCATGCGCCGCGCCGCGCCCGCCATGGCGCCTTCCTCGCAAACCGCCAGGAAAATCTCCAACGCCCTGAGATCGAACGGAAGAGCCTCACGCGCGCCCATCACCCGCCTCCGAATACTATAAGCATCATTTATATGATCCCTTCATTCGCGGCGAGCTATAGAGTTATTGAACGGGTGATCGACCCCCTATGCGGTCTCTTCGGACCGACGCAGCGAGTGCCTCATGTCCGCGCGCTATTCGTTTCTCAGCCTCATTTCCAATGCGCTGAACGGCCAGACCGGCTGGAAGCCGGCCTGGCGGGATGCGCATCCCAAGCCGACCTATGATGTGATCATCGTGGGCGGCGGCGGCCATGGCCTCGCCACCGCCTATTATCTCGCCAAGGAACATGGCATCCGCAACGTCGCGGTGCTGGAAAAAGGCCATATCGGCTCCGGCAATGCGGGCCGAAATACCACCATCATCCGCTCAAACTATTTGCTGCCGGGCAACGAGCCCTTCTACGAGTGGTCCATGAAGCTGTGGGAGGGCCTGGAACAGGACCTCAACTACAATGCCATGGTCTCCCAGCGCGGCATCATCAATCTCATCCACTCCGACGCCCAGCGCGACGCCTATGCCCGGCGCGGCAACGCCATGCGCCTCGCCGGCGCGGGCTCGGAGCTGCTGGACGCGGAAACGGTGCGCAAAATGTGCCCGTTCCTGAACTTCGACAATGCGCGCTTCCCCATCAAAGGCGGCCTGATGCAGTCGCGCGCCGGCACCGCCCGCCACGATGCGGTGGTGTGGGGCTATGCCCGCGGCGCCGACCGGCTGGGCGTGGACATCATCCAGAATTGCGAGGTGACCGGCTTCATCCGCGACAACGGCGCGGTGGTGGGGGTGGAAACCACCCGCGGCGCCATCCGCGCCGGCAAGGTGGCCCTGGCTGTCGCCGGCTCCACCTCCCGCCTCACCCGCCACCTGGATCTGCGCATGCCGCTGGAAAGCCATGTGCTCCAGGCGTTCGTGTCGGAGGGGCTGAAGCCGCTCATTCCAGGCGTCATCACCTTCGGCATGGGCCACTTTTACGTCAGCCAGTCGGATAAAGGCGGCCTCGTCTTCGGCGGTGACATCGACGGCTACAATTCCTATGCCCAGCGCGGCAACATGCCGGTGGTGGAGGATGTGCTGGAAGGCGGCATGGCGCTGATGCCCATGATCGGCCGCCTGCGCCTGCTGCGCTCCTGGGGCGGCCTTGTCGACATGTCCATGGACGGCTCGCCCATCATCGATGTGGGCCCCCTGCCGGGCCTCTATCTCAACACCGGCTGGAACTACGGGGGCTTCAAGGCCACCCCGGCCTCGGGCTGGTGCTTCGCCTACACCATCGCGCAGGACCGCGCGCACGATTTCAACGGGGCGTTCCGCCTCGACCGCTTCCGCACCGGCAACATCCTTGATGAGAAGGGGGTCGGCGCGCAGCCGAACCTGCACTGAGCCATGCGCATTCCCTGTCCCTATTGCGGGTCCCGCGACGCCCACGAATTCGCCTATCTGGGCGATGCGACGCTCACCCGTCCCGACCCCGCCGCGCCCGACGCCGCCGAGGCGTTCCACGCCTACACCTATCTGCGCGAGAACCCGGAAGGGGCCCATCGCGAATACTGGTACCACGCCAATGGCTGCCGCCGCTGGCTGGTGGTGACGCGCAACACCAAGACCCATGAGATCCTCGGCGTGGAATTTGCCCGCCCGAGCACGGACGAGGTGCCGGCATGACCCGTCTTTCCACCGGCGGCCTCATCGATCGCAGCCGCACGCTCTCCTTCACCTTCGACGGCGTCGCCTATAAGGGCCATCCTGGCGACACGCTGGCTTCCGCTCTGCTCGCCAATGGCGTGCGGCTGGTGGGCCGCTCTTTCAAGTATCACCGCCCGCGCGGCATCTTCACCTGCGGCTCGGAAGAGCCCAACGCCCTGGTGGAGCTGCGCGCCGGCGCCCGCAAGGAGCCGAACACCCGCGCCACCACCGTGGAGCTGTTCGACGGCCTCTCCGCGCAGAGCCAGAACCGCTGGCCCTCGCTGGAGCATGACGCGCTGAGCGTGAACCAGCTCGTCTCTCCCTTCCTGGGCGCGGGCTTCTACTACAAGACCTTTATGTGGCCCGCTTCGTTCTGGGAGAAGGTCTACGAGCCCTTCATCCGCCGTGCCGCCGGCCTCGGCGCCGCCTCTGAGCTGCCCGATCCGGATACGTACGAGAAGGCGTTCGCGTTCTGTGACGTGCTGGTCATCGGCTCCGGCGCGGCCGGCCTCGCGGCGGCGCTCTCCGCCGCCCGTTCCGGCGCGCGGGTGATCCTGGCGGAAGAGGACTTCCGCTTCGGCGGCCGCCTGCTCACCGAGGATGTGGCCATCGATGGCGCCCCGGCGCGCGATTTCGTGGCCCACGCGGAAGCCGAACTGGCGGCCCTGCCGAATGTGCGCCTGATGCCGCGCACCACCGTGTTCGGCGCCTATGACGGCAGCGAATATGCCTGCGTGGAGCGGGTGAGCGACCATGTGGCGGTGCCGGCGGCCTTCCAGCCGCGCCAGCGCCTGTGGCGCATCATCGCCAAGCGGGCGATCCTCGCCACCGGCGCCTTCGACCGGCCCATCGTGTTCCCGGGCAATGATCGTCCGGGCGTCATGACCGCCCAGGCGCTCGCCACCTATGCCCGCCGCTTCGGTGTCGGCGCGGGGGCCAATGCCGCCGTGTTCACGAACAATGACGCGGGCGTTTCCGCCGCCCTCGCCGCCACCCATGCCGGCGTGAAGGTCGAAGCGCTCATCGATGTGCGCGAGGCCCTGCCCTCCGCGCTTTTGGCCAAGGCCAAGGCGCTGGGCGTGCGCGTCATCACCGGCGGCGAGGTCATCGCCACCAAGGGCAAGCGGCTCTCGTCCATCACCGTGCGCACCGGCTCGCGCACCGAGACGCTGGCGGTGGAGGCCCTGGGCATTTCCGGCGGCGCCACGCCGAACCTCAACCTCACCTGCCACCTGGGCGGCAAGCCGGTGTATCGCGAGGACATCGCCGCCTTCGTGCCGGGCAGCGTGCCGCCGGGCATGAGCTGCGCAGGTGCGGTGGCGGGCCAGTTCTCACTGGCCGAGTGCCTGAAGGCCGGCACCGAGCAGGGCGCGACCGCCGCGCGCGACGCGGGCTTCGCAGGCGCTGCCCTCCCCGCCCCCAAGGCGGAGGAGACGGCCACCGGCATCCGCGCCTTCTGGCAGGTGAAGGCCAAGGGCGACCTTGCCTTCGTGGACTTCCAGAACGACGTGAGCGCCAAGGATGTGGGCATCGCCCACAAGGAGGGCTTCCGCGCGGTGGAGCTCCTGAAGCGCTACACCACCATGGGCATGGCCACCGACCAGGGCAAGAATTCCAACATGGCGGGCCTCGCCCTCATGGCGGAGCTGACCGGCCAGGGCATCGCGGCCACCGGCACCACCGTGTTCCGCCCGCCTTACACCCCGGTGGCGCTGGGTGTGCTCGCCGGCCATCACCGGGAAAAGGACTTCCGCCCGACCCGGCCGACGCCCACCCATGCCTGGGCCGAAAAGCAGGGCGCGGTGTTCGTCGAAACCGGCTTCTGGCTGCGCGCCGCCTATTTCCCCAAGCCCGGTGAAAAGGACTGGCTGGAGAGCGTCAATCGGGAGGTGAAGGCTACCCGCGAAAGCTGCGGCGTCATCGACGTCTCCACCTTCGGCAAGATCGACCTCCAGGGCCCGGATGTGGGCACCTTCCTGGATCGCGTCTACATCAACATGTTCTCGACGCTCCAGGTGGGCAAGGCGCGCTATGGCGTGATGCTGCGGGAAGACGGTCTCGTCATGGATGACGGCACCACTGCCCGCCTCGCCGACAACCATTATGTGATGACCACGACCACCGCCAATGCGGGCAAGGTGTTCCAGCATCTGGAATATTGCCTTCAGGTGCTGTGGCCGGAGCTGGACGTGCAGCTCTCCTCCATCTCCGAGCAGTGGGCGCAGATCGCCGTTTCCGGCCCCCGCTCCCGCGATGTGCTGGCCAAACTGGTGGATGGGGCGGACGTTTCCAATGCCGCCCTGCCCTTCATGGGCGTGGCGCAGACCACGGTTCTGGGCGGCATCGAGGCGCGCATCTTCCGCCTCTCCTTCTCCGGTGAGCTGGGCTACGAGATCGCCGTGCCGGCCCGCCAGGGCGAGCGGCTGATGGAAGCCATCATGGAAGCTGGCAAGCCCTTCGGCATTACGCCTTACGGCACCGAGACGCTGGGTGTCCTGCGCATCGAGAAGGGCCACGTTTCCGGCAGCGAGCTGAACGGGCAGACCTCCGCCCGCGATCTTGGCATGGGCCGCATGGCTTCCACCAAGAAGGACTATATCGGCCGCGTGCTGTCGCAGCGGCCCGCCTTCCTGGATCCGGAACGGCCCATCTTCGTGGGCTTCAAGCCGGTGGACACGGCCCAGCGCCTGCGCGCCGGCGCCCATTTCCTGAAGGTCGGGGTTGAGCCCACGACCCACAACGACGAGGGCTATCTCACCTCCGTCGCCTATTCGCCCACCCTTGGCCATTCCATCGGCCTCGGGTTCCTGAAGCGGGGCCTGGAGCGCATCGGCGAACAGGTGCGCGCCTATGACCCTGTGCGCGGCAGTGACATCCTGGTGGAGGTGTGCTCTCCCGCGTTCGTCGATCCTGAAGGGGAGAAGCAGCGTGTCTGACCTTCTCGCACACGTGCCCCATACCCGCCTCGTGCCCGAGGGCCATTATGGCCCGGCCGGCACCCCCGGCGTCAGCGCCCGCCAGGTACTGGGCCTGGCCGCAGCCACCCTCGCCGCGCCGCGCGGCAAGACCGCGGCGCTCATCGCGAGCTTCGCCGACGCCGGCCTGCCGCTGGTGGACGCGCCAAAGGCCATGTCCAATGGCGTGCTGACGGCGGTGGGCACCGGGCCCGGCCGCTGGCTCATCACTGCCGAGGGCATGACGGGCGCGGCACTCCTCGCCCATCTGCGCGCCATCGCCGGGCCGGACGCCGCGCTGACCGACCAGAGCGACGCCAACATCATCCTGGAAGTGAGCGGCGCCGCCGCCCGCGCCACCCTCGCCAAGGGCATTGCGGTGGATCTCGATCCGCTCGCATTCGCCCATGGCGATGCGGCCACCACGGTGGTGTCCCACATCGGCGTCACCTTCTGGCAGAGCGAGGAAGCCCCGGCCTATCGCTTCGTGGTGGCGCGCTCGTTCGCTCCCGCTTTCCTGCGCTGGCTCACCGTGAGCGCGGCCGAATTCGGCTTCGCCCTCACCGGCACCGGCCGAGGCTGACCGAGGCGCGGTGCGCGCCCCGGTGTCTTCCATTTTCCGTTCGTCCGTCCAAAACAGCGCCTCACATTCCGTGATCCGCCCGCGGCACGGCAAGAGACGCGTCACCTTCCCGAGGTTTTCATGTCCAATCCCGCCGAGCACTTCATTCTCACCCTCTCCTGCCCGAACCGGCCGGGCATCGTGGCGGCCGTCTCCACCTTCCTGTTCGAGAAGGGCTGCAACATCCTGGAAGCCCAGCAGTATGACGACCAGGAGAGCGGGCGCTTCTTCACCCGCATCGTGTTCAACGTGGTGGAGGGCGAAGCCTCCATCGAGGCCATCCGCGCCGGCTTCGCCCCCATCGCCGACGGCTTCGGCTTCACCTGGACCATGCGCTCCAAGGAGGAAAAGCGCCGGGTGCTGCTGCTGGCCTCCAAGTTCGATCACTGCCTCGCGGACCTGCTCTATCGCTGGCGCATCGGCGAGATCCCCATGGAGATCACCGGCATCATCTCCAACCACCCGCGCGAGACCTATGCCCACCTCGATTTCGACGGCGTGCCCTTCCACCATCTGCCGGTGACCAAGGACACCAAGATGGCGCAGGAAGCGAAGATCTGGGAGATCTTCCAGTCCACCAACACCGAGCTCGCCGTGCTCGCGCGCTACATGCAGGTGCTGTCCGACGATTTGTCCGCCAAGGTGTCGGGCAAGTGCATCAACATCCACCACTCGTTCCTGCCCGGCTTCAAGGGCGCCAAGCCCTATCACCAGGCCCACGCCCGCGGCGTGAAGCTCATGGGCGCCACCGCCCATTACGTGACCAGCGACCTTGATGAAGGGCCGATCATCGAGCAGGACGTGGAGCGCATCTCCCACCAGGATTCCCCCGACGACATGGTGCGCAAGGGCCGCGACATCGAGCGCCGGGTGCTCGCCCGCGCCATCGCCTGGCACGTGCAGGACCGGGTGTTGCTGAACGGCAGCCGCACCGTGGTGTTCCGCGACTGAGCCAGGCGAAAACTCCCGTATCGTCAAGGATGAAGGCCGGTCCCCCTGGGGCCGGCCTTTGCCTTTGGGAAGGGCCGAAAGGCGCTGGACAGGAGTTATGATACACTGTATCAAAGGCCTCAGATCGAGGTGACCATGTCCGTTGAAACCCTTCTGCCCCCGGCCTCACCCCAGCGCGACGCCTCTCGCGGCGCCGGCGTGCGGAGCGATGCGGGCGCGGACGGAGTGGGCGCGGCGGCTCACCCCGTAGCTCACCCCCTTGGCCCATCTGCAGGCAAGGGCGAAGGGCGGCGCAGGCGCGCGGTGGTGATCCCCCCCTCGCTGCTGCGCATGTCGCTGGGGGCGCGCCTGCTCCTGGCGGCGGCCCTTCTGGCGCCGTTGTGGGTCGCGGTGGCGCTGGTGCTCGGTTTCTCGGCGGGAGAATGAGCGTGTCGGCACAGATTTCGTTCCGCGATCTCACTTTGGGCTATGAGCGGCATCCGGCCGTGCATCACCTCAATGGCGAGGTGGCCGAGGGTGCGCTGCTCGCCGTGTGCGGGCCCAATGGGGCGGGCAAGTCCACGCTGCTGAAGGGCATTTGCGGCTCCCTGCGCCCCCTTGGCGGCGCGGTGGACCTGCACGGCATCTCTCCGCGCGACATCGGCTATCTGCCCCAGGGCGCGGACCTCGACCGCTCCTTCCCCATTTCCGTCTTCGACCTCGTGTCCATGGGCCTGTGGCGTCGCGCCGGCCTGTTCGGCGGCATTGGCCGGAAGGACCGGGCGAAAATCGAGGAAGCCATTTCGGCCGTGGGCCTCGAAGGGTTCGAGGATCGTCCCATCGGCTCCCTGTCCGGCGGGCAGATGCAGCGCACCCTGTTCGCGCGCCTGCTGCTGCAGGATGCCCGCGTGATCCTGCTGGACGAACCCTTCACTGCCCTCGACGCCAGCACTACGGCAGATCTCGTCGACCTGGTGCGCCGCTGGCATGGGGAGCGCCGCACCGTGCTGGCGGTGCTGCATGATTTCGACCTGGTGCGCGCCGCCTTCCCGGAAACCCTGCTGATGGCCCGCCGGGCCGTCGCCTGGGGACCGACCAAGGAGGCGCTGGCGCCGGAAAACCTCTTGAAGGCCCGGCACATGGGCGAAGCCTGGCAGGCCGACGCCGCCACCTGTCCGGTCGCGGCCTGAGCCGGCCCGGCAAACAACACGATACACGAATTCGACCCGACGGAGCCGCGCGCGCGGCCCCGAGCGCCGGGTCTTGCTCAAGGACCAGAACGTTGCGCCCCTCTGTCTCTTCGCCAGTCCACCCCTGCCACGGGGATGCGGCATGAACCCCTATGAGATGCTGATCGCGCCCTTCGTCGAGTTTGAGTTCATGCGCCGCGCGCTGGTGGGCGTGTTCGCGCTGGCGCTCGGGGCGGGGCCCTTGGGCGTGTTCCTGATGCTGCGGCGCATGTCGCTTACGGGCGATGCCATGTCCCATGCCATCCTGCCCGGCGCGGCCATCGGCTTCCTGCTGGCCGGGCTCAATCTCTATGCCATGAGCCTCGGCGGCCTGGTGGCGGGCCTGCTGGTGGCCGTGGGTGCCGGTGTGGTGGCCCGCGCCACGGAGCTGAAGGAGGACGCCTCCCTGGCGGCCTTCTATCTGATCTCCCTGGCGGTGGGTGTGCTCATCGTCTCCGTCCGCGGGTCTAATGTGGACCTGCTCCACGTCCTGTTCGGCACGGTGCTGGGCATCGACAATGCGGCGCTGCTTCTGATCTCCGGCATCACCACGGTGACGCTCTTCACCCTCGCCATCATCTGGCGGCCGCTGGTGATGGACAGCGTGGACCCCACCTTCCTTGCCTCGGTCAGCCGATCTGGCGGCGTGAGCCACGTGGCCTTCCTCACGCTGGTGGTGCTGAACCTGGTGGGCGGCTTCAATGCGCTGGGCACCCTGCTGGCGGTTGGGCTGATGATGCTACCGGCCGCCACCGCCCGCTTCTTCGTGCGCGACCTCAGCGCGCTGGTGGCGCTCTCCTCGGTGATCGCATTCCTGAGCGGGCTTATCGGCCTGCTCGTCTCCTACAACTTCGGCACGCCCTCGGGCCCGTCCATCATCCTGGTGGCGGGGATCGCCTATGGCGGCGCCGTTGTGTTCGGCCCTGCGGGCGGCGTGCTTTCGCGCCTGCTGCCCGGACGCCATCTCGAAGCCTGAAAGGAAGCCCCGATGCTCTCCAGACGTCTCGTGCTCGCGGCCGCCATGGCCACCACCCTCGGTGCCGTCTCCGGCCCCGCTTGGGCGGAAGGTGAGGCACCCGCGGCCAAGCTGCCGGTGGTGGCCTCCTTCTCCATCCTGGGCGATTTCGTGAAGGAGGTGGGCGGCGACCGTGTGGCCGTCACCACCATCGTCGGTCCCAATGGCGACAGCCACGTCTACCAGCCC
Organism: Xanthobacter sp. NM-59; assembly: GCF_021401125.1. Taxonomy (GTDB): domain Bacteria; phylum Pseudomonadota; class Alphaproteobacteria; order Rhizobiales; family Xanthobacteraceae; genus Xanthobacter. The sequence continues at coordinate 348,362 of NZ_JACBFQ010000001.1, read as the reverse complement.
ACCCCGGCCGATGCGAAGGCGCTGGCGGCGGCCAAGGTCATCGTTGTAAACGGCCTCGGCTTCGAGGGCTGGATGGATCGCCTCATCAAGGCTTCCGGCACCAAGGCCGAGCTGGTGGTGGCCACCACCGGCATCACCCCGCGCATCCGCACCGCCTCCGAGCCGCAGGAGGAAGAGGAGGAGCACGGCCACGCCAAGGGCAAGAAGGACGCCCATGGCCACGATCACGGCCCCATCGATCCCCACGCCTGGCAGTCCATCGCCAATGCCAAGGTCTATGTGACCAACATCCGCGACGGCCTCGTCACCGCCGACCCGGCGGGCAAGGACGCCTACACGGCCAATGCCGCCGCCTACATCGCCAAGCTCGACGCGCTGGAAGGCGAAGTGAAGGCGGCCATGGCGGCCATTCCGGCGGCCCAGCGGCGCATCATCACGTCCCACGATGCCTTCGGCTATTTCGGCGCGGCCTATGGCGTCACCCTGATCGCCCCCGAAGGGGTCTCCACCGAGAGCGAGGCGTCCGCCAAGGACGTGGCCCGCATCATCCGCCAGATCAAGGCGCAGAAGATCCCCGCCGTGTTCCTGGAGAATGTGAGCGACCCGCGCCTGGTGGAGCGCATCGCCAAGGAAAGCGGCGCCAAGATCGGCGGCGAGCTCTATACCGACGCGCTGTCCGATGACAAAGGCCCCGCGACCACCTACATCCTGATGATCCAGTCCAACGTGAAGACGCTCTCCTCGGCCCTGTCGAGCTGAGCGGCTCCCGGGCCAGACGAGATTTTCAACGCGCGGAGCTGATCCGCGACACCCCAGCGGCGCCCGGCCCCAAGCCGGGCGCGCGCCCATTCAGGTGTGAACCATGGCAGATATTCAGTCCGACAAGATCCCCGTGACCGTCCTCACCGGCTATCTCGGCGCGGGCAAGACGACGCTGCTCAATCGCATCCTCTCGCAGCCCCACGGCAAGAAGTTCGCCGTCATCGTCAACGAGTTCGGCGAGATCGGCATCGACAACGACCTCGTGGTGGGCGCTGACGAGGAAGTGTTCGAGATGAACAACGGTTGCATCTGCTGCACCGTGCGCGGCGACCTCATCCGCGTCATCGACGGCCTCTTGCGCCGCAAGGGCGCCTTCGACGGCATCATCATCGAGACCACCGGCCTTGCCGACCCCGCCCCCGTCGCCCAGACCTTCTTCGTGGACGAGGAAGTGCAGGCCAAGACCCGACTCGACGCCGTGGTGACGGTGGCCGACGCCAAGTGGCTCTCCGACCGCCTGAAGGATGCCCCCGAGGCCAAGAATCAGGTGGCCTTCGCCGACGTGATCCTGCTCAACAAGACCGACCTCGTGAGCGCCGACGAGCTGAAGGAGGTGGAAGCCCGCATCCGCGGCATCAACCCCTATGCCAAGCTCTACCGCACCCAGAAGTCGGAAATCGATGTGGCCAAGGTGCTGAACCAGGGCGCCTTCGACCTTGACCGCATCCTGGAGATCGAGCCCGCCTTCCTCGAGGAGGAGGAGCACGACCACCATCATCACGACCATGAGCACGGCCCCGATTGCGGCTGTGGCCATGATCACGGTCATGACCATGAGCACCACCATGGCCTCCACGCGGTGCATGACAGCGAGATGCAGTCGGTGTCCTTCGCCACGGACGCGCCGCTGAACCCGGAAAAGTTCTTCCCCTGGGTGCAGAATCTGGTGGCGACCGAGGGGCCGAACATCCTGCGCTCCAAGGGCATCCTGTCCTTCAAGGATGATCCGGACCGGTTCGTGTTTCAGGGTGTCCACATGATTCTGGACGGTGACCACCAACGCCCCTGGAAGGACGATGAGAAGCGGGTCAGCCGCATTGTCTTCATCGGTCGCAAGCTCGATGAGGCAAAGCTCAAGGACGGCTTCCTCTCCTGCGTCGCCTGAGGGCGCGCCGCCATTCTCCCCCGACCGGGCGGACCGGCTTGCGGTCCGCCCGGTTGCGGCGCACCTTTGCGGCGGATGCGAACACGTGCGAACCGCCGTGAGGCCGGAAGGAGGCTGCATGTCCGACCCCACTCTCGCCCCTGCCGCTCAGCCCCAGCCCGCGGGCACGGCCACCTTTGGCGCCGAGACCCAGCCGCCGCAGGCCGAGCTCCGTGCGCTCAACTTCGATGCGCCCTACGACCTCGCCCCCGACGAGGACGCGGAAGAGCTGGAGGAGAGCGATCCGGGCGACCGCAGCGGGCCCTCCCTCATTGAAAAGCTGCTGCCCGTCTCGTTCGCGGACCAGGGCTTTCTTTTGCCCGATAGCGCGAGCGCCGGCCGGTTCGCGCTACAGACCATCCGGGCTTTCCAGAAGGTGGCGGGCCGACCCAAGCGCACCCACCTCATCTACTGCGCCGGCCCGCAGAACACGCCCCTTCCCGACGGCCTCGCCGGAGAGGACGGCATTGAGATTCTGACCACCGACGATCCCGGCGCGGTGCTGGCGGCCATCACGCCGCGCACCGCCGGCATCCTCGTGGCCCCGGTGCGCACGGTTCCCACCTTCGAGGAGACCTCCCGCGGCCTGCTCGCCGTTCTGCGCGAGGCCACGGATGATTACGGGATTGTCTTCGCCTTCGACGAGACGGCCAGCGGGCTTTGCCGCACCGGCATGATGTGGGCGTATGAATGGACGGGCGTCACGCCGGATCTGATGATTTTGGGCCACGGGCTGGCGGGAGAAGAGCCCCTCGCCGGCGTGCTCACCACCGGCAAGGTCGCGCGCGGGGCCACCCCGCCGGCCTTCGCCCCCAGTGAGGCGACGCTGGAACTGGCCCATGTGCGTGTGGACCGCATCGCCAATCCGGACTTCGCGGCCGAGGTGCAGAGCCGCTCCTGGACGCTGGAGGACCGGCTATCCACTGTGTCCTTCAACCACCGCGCCATTTTCAGCGCGGTGGTGGGCCTGGGCCTGATGCAGGGGCTGGAGTGCCCCGCCGGCGCCCTCGCCATGGCCGAGCGGGCGGCCGCCGCGGGCCTGCGCACCCACCCCATGGGCAATGTGCTGGGCCTGTTCCCGGCCCTCACGGTGCGCGAAAAGGAAATCGACATGGCGATCGCCATCCTTGAGCACATCGCTCAAGGCATGGAGTGAGCACGGAACTCCTCCCGTGCCATCGACTTTGAGGAGAGGCGCGCCCGGGGCCGTGGCGCCAGGGCGCCAACCACTCATGTCAGCCCGCGGCCAGCGCTGGTGCGGCGACAAAATCGCCTGCGGAGGCGGCCTTGACGCCGGCGAACACACGGCCGATGCCGATCACCACCGGATCATCATGCCCCATCTGCGCCATGCCGTCCGCCAAGGCGGACAGGGGCCCGCTCCAGCGTCGCTCATCCGTGCGGCTGACATTGGCAGCGATGATGACGGGCGTGGCGGGGGCCATGCCCTGGTCCAGCAGCCTCCGGGCAATCTGTGATGCGGTACGGCCGCCCATATAGAAGACGGTTGTGGTGGCAGGATCGGCCACGGCACGCCAATCGATATTGTCCGGCAACACGCCCTTGCGCGAATGGCCGGTGACGAACCGCACTGATTGCGCGGCATCGCGATGGGTGAGCGAGGTGTTGAGCCCCGCCGCCAGCGCGCTCGCCGTGGTGATGCCCGGCACCACGCTCACGGGAATGCCCGCCGCCTCCAGGGCCGCGATCTCCTCGCCCGAGCGGCCGAACACGGAAGGGTCGCCCGCCTTCAGCCGCACCACCCTCTTGCCCTGCCGCGCGAAGCGCAGCATCAGCGCATTTATGTCCTCCTGCCGGCAGCTCTCGCGCCCGCCGCGCTTGCCCACGAGCATGCGCTTGGCCTCGCGCCGGGCGAGCTCCAGCAGCTCCGGCGACACCAGATCGTCGAACAGGATCACATCCGCCGACTGAAGCGCGCGCATGCCCTTCAAGGTGAGGTATTCGGCATCGCCCGGGCCCGCGCCCACCAGGGTGACTGAGCCGCCCTGCGGCAGCGGGCGAGCGAGCCGCGACACCACGTCTTCCGCCGCCTGCGGTGCGGCCGCGGACGTGAACGCCCGTTCCGCGAAGGCTTCCCAGAAGCCCCGCCGCTCCGCCACCGTCGCGAAGCGCTCGGCGACCTGGCGGCGGATGCGCGCGGCGAGGGCACCCCAGGCCGAAAGGTGGCGCGGCAGCAACGTCTCGATCCGCCTACGGATGGCCTGCCCCAGCACCGGCGCCGCGCCATGGGTGGAGATGCCCACCACCACCGGCGAGCGGTTCACGATGGAACCGAACTGAAAGGCGCACAAAGCCGGCTGATCGATCACGTTCGCCGGCACCCCGGCCCGCCGGGCGGAGCGGGCGAAGTCTTCCGCCTCCGCGCCCTCCAGGTCCGCCACCGCCACCGCGAAGGCGTCGAGCGCCAGGGTACGCCAGGATGCGGGCTCGTGGGAGATGCGCCCTTCCTGCACCAGCAGGGCCATGGCGGGCCCCAGCGTCTCGGCGCACACATGCACGCTGGCGCCCGCCGCCTCCAGCAACTCCGCCTTCCAGGCGGCGGCATCGGAGCCGCCCACCACCAGCGCCTTTCGGCCCTTCAGATCGAGGAACACGGGCAGCACCGCCAGCGGCTCCACCCGCGCGGGGCGACGGGCAACCGGTTCGCGGCCAACGGAAAAGGGAGCAGGGAGCGATGCGCAGGCCATAGCGTCCTCCTATTCCGCCGCCAGATCGGCGGGCAGCGACAGGGTGTCGAGGCTGATGAAAAGGGCCCCATCCTCATTGCGCAGTGGCAAGGTGGGCGTTGCGCCCTCGTCGGCGCCCTGGGCGGTTCCGTCTTCCAGGGAGATGACCCAATTGTGCAGCGGGCAGGTCACGGAATGGCCATGCACGATGCCCTGGGAGAGCGGCCCCTTCTTGTGGGGGCAGCGGTCCACCACGGCGAACACCGCGTCATCCACCGTGCGAAACACGGCGATACGGCCCTTGGGGGTGGTGACGCAGCGGGCCCCCCGGCGGGGAATGTCGCTGAGGTGGCCAATGGCGATCCAGTTCATGTCGGTCATCTTTGCGCCCTCACTCTGCCGCCTGGGCGATGACCGCCATGGGCTTGAATTCGTGCTTGTCCTTGCCGGAGACCCGCTCCGACCAGGGATCGACCTGCGCGAACTTCTGGGAGAACACGAAGCGCTCGAAATAACCTTTGCGCTTCTCGGCATCGTCCATGATCTGGGCGCGAACCTCGTCATAGCCGATGCGCTTCGCCCATTTGTAGATGCGCTCCAGATAGCGCGCGCCCTCACGATACATCTGGGCGAGCGCCACCACGTGTTCCAGCGCCTCGTCCTCGGTCTTCACCGTGCCGAGAATCTCTGTGCCCTTGATGTCGAGGCCCGCCGCACCGGCAAAGTGGATCTCGTAGCCGCTATCCACGCAGATGATGCCGATATCCTTGCAGGTACTTTCCGCACAGTTGCGCGGGCAGCCGGAGACGGCCAGCTTCACCTTGGCCGGCGTCCATGAGCCCCACATGAACTTCTCGATGCGGATGCCGAGGCCGGTGGAATCCTGGGTGCCGAAGCGGCACCATTGCGAGCCCACGCAGGTCTTCACCGTGCGCAGCCCCTTGGCATAGGCCTGGCCGGAGACGAAGCCGGCCTTGCCCAGGTCCGCCCAGACATCGGGCAGGTCTTCCTTGCGCACGCCGAGCATGTCGATGCGCTGGCCGCCCGTGACCTTCACCATGGGAATGGCGAACTTGTCCACCACATCGGCAATAGCGCGCAGCTCGGCGGAAGAGGTCACCCCGCCCCACATGCGCGGCACCACCGAATAGGTGCCGTCCTTCTGAATGTTGGCGTGCACGCGCTCATTGATGAAGCGGGACTGGTAGTCGTCCGCATATTCATCCGGATATTCGCAGACGAGATAATAGTTCAGCGCCGGGCGGCACTTGGCGCAGCCGCAGGAGGTCTTCCATTCCAGCTCCTGCATCACAGCGGGAATGGTCTTCAGCCCCTTGGCGCGGATAAGGCGGCGCACATCGTCATGGCCAAGATCCGTGCAGCCGCACACCGGCTCCACCACCGCCGGGCGATAGGCCTCGCCCAGCGTCAGCGCCATCACCTGCTCGACCAAGCCGGTGCACGAGCCGCAGGAGGCGGAGGCCTTGGTGTGGGCCCGCACGTCCGCCAGGGTGGTCAGGCCCTTCTCGCGGATGGCGGCGACGATCTTGCCCTTGGAGATGCCGTTGCAGCCGCAGATTTCCGCGTCGTCCGGCAGCCCGGCCACCAGCGCAGCCGGGTCCTTGGCCTCGCCCCCGCCTTGGAAGGCCTGGCCATGAATGAGCGTGGCGCGCAGCTCCGACACATCCGTGCCGCGCTTCAGCATGTCGAAATACCAGGGGCCGTCGGCGACATCGCCATACATCACGGCACCCAGAATGCAGTTGTCCTTCAGGATGATGCGCTTGTAGATGCCGGCGGAGGCATCGCGCAGCACGATCTCCTCGCGCCCCTCCCCTTCGCTGAAATCGCCGGCGGAGAAGAGATTGACCCCCGTGACCTTCAATTTGGTGGAGGTCACCGAGCCATGATATTCGCCCTGCCCGCCGGAAAGCCGATCCGCCAGCACCTTGGCGCTCTCATAGAGCGGCGCCACGAGGCCGTAGCACTGGCCGCGATGCTCCGCGCACTCGCCCAGGGCATAGATGGCGGGGTCGGACGTGCGCATGCCGTCGTCCACCACGATGCCGCGATTGACCTCGAGCCCCGCCTCTTTCGCCAGCTGCGCGGAGGGGCGGATGCCTACCGCCATCACCACCAGATCGGCCGGCAGCACCCGACCATCGTCCAGCACAACGGCTTCCACCTCGTCCGTGCCCAGGATCGCCTTCGTATTGGCCTTGGTGAGAATGGTGATGTCGCGATCGGCCAGCGCCTTTTCCAGGAGATAGGCGGCGGCCGGGTCCAGCTGGCGTTCCATGATGGTGGGCATGAGGTGAACGACGCTCACCTCCATGCCCTGGCGCTTCAGGCCATAGGCGGCCTCCAGGCCCAGGAGGCCGCCGCCAATGACCACTGCCCGGCCGCCATTCCGCGCGATCTCGAGCATACGAGAGACATCGTCGAGATCACGATAGGCGAGGACACCGGGCAGGTCCGCCCCCGGCACGGGGATGATGACGGGGGTGGAACCGGTCGCGATGACGAGCTTGTCATAGGGCGCGGTGATGCCGTTCTCAGCCGTCACGGTCTTGGCCGCGCGGTCGATGGTCGTCACCTTGGCGCCCTTGTGCAAAGTGATGCCGTGATAAGCGTAGAAGGCATCATCGTGAATGATGATATCTTCATAGGCCTTCTCGCCCGACAGCACCGGCGAGAGCATGATGCGATCATAATTGACGCGCGGCTCGGCATTGAAAATGGTGATTTCGTAAAGGCCGGGCGCCTTTTCGAGCAATTCTTCCAGCATCCGGCCGGGGGCCATACCGTTGCCGATGATGACAAGCTTCTGGGTCACGGCTTTGTCCTTCAAATATTCAAGCCGGCTGGGTGGCGGCCTGGATCATGACATCGGAAAGGGTGGTGTAGGCGCTCTCCCAGGCCTCTCGGACCTCGGGGGTGAAATCCGCACCCAGGCCCTGCTCCAGGGTCCAGATGAGCGCGGCGCCCACCTTGGCGTAATCTTCCGGAGCAACGCCGTAATCCACATGCTTCACCGCCAGTTCTTTCACCGCTGGCAGAATGGCTTCAAGATTGGTGAGGCCGTTCACGACCACCGCGAGGGTGGCCATCAGCTTCTTGCCCTGCTCGGCCATGTCGCCCTTGAAAAGGGGCTTCACCTCCGGCGCGATCTCGAACAGGCGGCCATAGAAGAGCCCAGCCGCCTGCTCGCGGATAGGCACCACCTTGGCGAAAGAGGTACGAACCAAATCGATCTGTTCCGAATCCATCGTCCATGTCTCCGAGCAAGAGCGTTTCCCCGTTCGCCATGGCGCACGGAAATTTCCGTAATGGATTGACTTACAATGCTTTTACGCGAACCCGCCCTCACCCGAGGCGGTTCAGCCCACCGCCTCGCTGGCGCCGGGATGTTGACGCCTCATGCGCGCCGCGCGCTTGTTCTGGATGGCCTGGAGCTGTTCGGCGGCCGGATTGGCCCCGCCCTCGTACGCCTCCAGGAAATCCAGCAATTCTTCGCGATAGGCGTAGTAATCAGGGTGCGACAGCAGCGCCTTGCGGGTGCGCGGGCGCGGAAGATCGACGTCCATGATGTTGCCGATCCTGGCGTTCGGCCCGTTGGACATCATCACCACCCGGTCAGCGAGCAGAATGGCCTCGTCCACATCATGAGTGACGCAGATGGCGGTGACCTTGGTACGGGCCCATACCTCCATCAGCACTTCCTGAAGCTCCCAGCGGGTGAGGCTGTCGAGCATGCCGAAGGGCTCGTCCAGAAGCAGCAGCTTGGGCGACAAAGCGAAGGCGCGGGCGATGCCCACACGCTGCTTCATGCCGTTGGAGAGGTCGGCGGCAAGCCGGTGCATGGCATCGCCCAGGCCCACACGCTGGAGATAATATTCAACGATGTCGCGCCGCTCGGCGGAGGAGGCATCGGGATAGACCTTGTCCACGCCGAGGGCGACATTCTCCCGCGCCGTCAGCCACGGCATGAGAGAGGGCGCCTGGAACACCACCGCCCGGTCCGGCCCGGCGCCGGACACTTCGCGCCCATCAAGCACGATGCCGCCGGAAGAGATGGCATTCAGCCCCGCCGCCATGGACAGAACCGTGGACTTGCCGCAGCCCGAATGGCCGATAATGGAGATGAACTCGCCCTTATTGATCTTCAGGTCGAAGCCATCCACCACGGTGAGCGGCCCCTTCGGGGTCGGATACACCTTCCGCAGGTCGGAAAACTCCACGAAACGCCGCTCGATGGGCGAATGGGCGCGCTTGGCATAGGCGGCCGGCAGCTTATCGGCCAGCGGCTTCTGGGTGATGGGCACCACATTCGGCAGAAGGATGTCGCGCTGTGCGTCCACCCCGCGCCGGGCGCCGAGATCCAGCAGATATTCCGTCACCTCCGCGCGGATGCGGATGAAGTCCGGGTCCGAATTCATGGCCCCGCGCTCCCGCGGGCGCGGCAGGTCCACCGCGAAGGACCGCCCCAGCGTGGCCTCGGGCCCCGGCGTCAAAGGCAGGATGCGGTCGGCCAGCAGAATGGCCTCGTCCACGTCATTGGTGATGAGGACGATGGTCTTCTTCTCCCGCTCGCAGATGGCGGCGAACTCGTCCTGCAGCTTGGCGCGGGTGAGGGCGTCGAGGGCGGACAGCGGTTCGTCCATCAGCAGAACATCCGGCCGCATGGCGAGTGCCCGCGCCACCGAAACGCGCTGGCGCATGCCGCCGGAAAGCTCCGCCGGCTTGCGCTCCTTGGCGTGGGAGAGGCCCACCATGTCGATGGTGCTCGCGACGATGTCGCGCCGCTGCGCCTTGGGCAGGCTCTTATGCACGGCGTCCACCGCCAGCGACACATTAGCTTCCACCGAGAGCCACGGCATGAGCGCGTAATTCTGGAACACCACGCCGCGCTCCGGGGCGGGACCCGTCACGCGCTCGCCCTTGAAGCGCACCTCGCCGGCATCCGGCTGGGACAGGCCGCTCAAAAGGGAGATGAGCGTCGACTTGCCCGAGCCGGAGAAGCCCACGATGGCGATGAACTCGCCCTCGTGCACATCGAGATCGATCTGGCCCAGCACCGCATTGCGGGCCTCCCCCATTCCGAACCCCTTGGCAACGCCGCGGGCTTCCAGAATAGGCGTGTTGGGACGGGGCTGAAGCGCGCTCATGACCCTGCCCTCAACGGTTCGTGGAGAAGGTGAAGGCGGACTGGAGGGCGAACATCACCCGATCCAGCACAAAGCCGATGATGCCAATGGTGAACACCGCAACCATGATGCGCGCCAGGGAGGAGGAAGAGCCGTTCTGGAACTCGTCCCACACGAACTTTCCAAGGCCCGGATTCTGCGCCAGCATCTCGGCCGCGATCAGCACCATCCAGCCCACGCCCAGGGACAGCCGCAGCCCGGTGAAGATCAGCGGCAGCGCCGAGGGCAGCACCAGCTTGCGGATGGTGGTGAAGGTGGAGAGCTGCAGCACCTTGCCCACATTCACCAGGTCCTTGTCGATGGAGGCGACGCCCAGGGCCGTATTGATGATTGTGGGCCACAGGGAGCACAAGGTCACCGTCACCGCCGAGATCACCATGGACTTGGGCAGCCAGTCGGACGGATTGAGATACACTGCCGACACCACCATGGTGACGATGGGCAGCCAGGCCAGCGGCGACACCGGCTTGAAGATCTGGATGAGCGGATTGATCGCCCCGTTGAAGGTCTTCGACAGGCCGGAGGCAATGCCCACCGGAATGGCGATGACCGTGCCGATGATGAAGCCCAGCCCCACGGTGATGAGCGACGTGTAGATCTGGTCGATATAGGTCGGCTTGCCCGTATAAGAGCGCACCTTTACCTGATCGGCCTTGCCTTCAGCCACAAGGGCAGCGTTGCGCGCGTCCTGCCGGGCATAGAAGGCCTCCGCTTTCTTGCGCTCGGCCACATGGTCGGCGAACAGCGCGCCGGCCTGCTCCACCACCGCCGCCGGGCCGGGAATGGCGCCGAGCGAGGTCTGCACCTTGGGCGCCAGGAACGCCCACACGGCCAGGAACACCAGGATGCCCGCCAGCGGCACCAGCAACACCCGCTTCAATTCCCCCAGCTGCTCGGCAACATTGTCGCCGGCCGCGATCTTCATCAGCGGGACCAGGAAGCCGAGACCCAACACATTGAGCCAGCCGGCCGCCCGGTTGATGCCGCAGAAGACTTTCTCCCGGCGCGCCGCCTTGGCCGCTGCGCCATCGAAGGTGTCGGAAACGTTGGACATGAGAAAAGTCCTCGCCTTGCGTATCTTGACGTACCGGTATTCGGCCGCCGGTGTTCAGCCGCCGGTGATCTGGTTGCCTTCGACCTTCTGGTGGTCCTTCAGGCCGATGGGCAGGGCGTCGATGTAGGCGTTGGGTGTCTTGCCGTCGAAGGTGACACCGTCGATGAATTCATTGGTGGCCGGCTTGTAGCCATCGGTACCAAAGGGGAATTCATCCTTCTTCGCCTTGCCCTCTTCAATGAGCAGCTCGGCCGCCTTCATGTAGATATCGGGCTTGTACACGTCTTTGGCGGTCTGGGCGTACCAGGCGTCGGACTTATATTCGGGGATCTGCCCCCACCGGCGCATCTGGGTCAGATACCACACCGCGTCCGAGTAATACGGATAGGTGGCGTTGTAACGGAAGAAGACATTGAAGTCCGGTACGTCGCGCTTGTCGCCCTTCTCGTATTCGAAGGTGCCGGTCATGGAATTAGCGATGACCTTGGCATCCGCACCCACATATTCGGGCTTGGACAGGATCTTCACCGCTTCGGCGCGATTGGCGTCATTGTTCTCATCCAGCCACTTGGCGGCGCGGATGAGGGCCTTGGTGAGCGCCAGGGTGGTGTTCGGGTATTTTTGGGTGAATTCCTTCGTGAGGCCGAAGACCTTCTCGGGATTATTCTTCCAGATCTCGTAATCGGTCACCACCGGCACGCCGATGCCCTTGAACACGGCGGCCTGGTTCCAGGGCTCGCCCACGCAATAGCCCTCGATGGTGCCAGCCTCCAGGGTGGAGGGCATCTGCGGCGGCGGCGTCACGGACAGAAGAGCATCGGCCTTAATCTGGCCGGACACGTCGCTGGGCGAGTAATAGCCGGGATTGATGCCGCCCGCCGCCAGCCAATACCGCAGCTCGTAATTGTGGGTGGAGACGGGGAAGACCATGCCGAGATTAAACGGCTTGCCTTCCGCCTTATACTTCTCCACCACCGGCTTCAACGCATCCGCCTTGATGGGGTGCTGGGGCTTGCCGTCCGGCCCCGTGGGGATCTTCGCCTTCATCTGCTGCCACACCGCATTGGACACGGTGATCGCATTGCCGTTGAGGTCCATTGAGAAGGGCGTGACGATGTCGGCCTTGGTGCCGAAGCCGATGGTGGCGGCCAAAGGCTGGCCGGCCAGCATGTGGGCGCCGTCGAGCTCGCCGGTGATGACGCGGTCCAGCAGCACCTTCCAATTGGCCTGCGGCTCCAGCGTCACATAAAGCCCCTCATCTTCGAAGAAGCCCTTCTCCTTGGCGATGGCGAGCGGCGCCATGTCGGTGAGCTTGATGAAGCCGAGCTTCAGTTCGTCCTTCTCCACCGGCAGCGCGCCCGCAAACGCGGGAGCCGAAAGGCCCACCAGCACGGCCACGGCGGAGAGCAGGAAGGAACGCTTCGTTACGGCATCAGTCATGGGCGCCAATCTCGAAGTTTGGGGAAGGTCCCCGTGGAGGCTGTGGCCCGCGAAAGCGGGGGCGAAAACGCAAAAAAGCCGCGAAACCGTTTCCAGGCCCCGGGTGGGACTGAACGGTTTGGCGGCTTTGCCAGGGTGCCCGCCATTGGGCACCGAATATTGGGATGAGCTACTGAAACACGCTTATTCTAATTCTGCAACAGACTTTCTTGTGCGATGCGCCATTTGCTGACTATTTCACTCGCCTGCCCAAATTCTAGACACTTAACGCGCAACTCCAGGTCATCCAGACACGCGCTCGTCCATCTGGGATCGGATGTAATCGTCGATCTGATCGGGGTCGAAGATGTGGCCGTCAAAGAAGCCGTCGGGCCCCAGCACCAGGCTGGAATTGGCCGCGCCAACCAGTGTGGGGGCCACCAGCGCGCCTTCCACCTTCAGGTTTGCCCCCGGCAATGGCGCGCCAAGCCCCCGCAACGCGCGCCGGTAGAGGTCGGGCCGGTAGGAATCGCGGGCGATCAGAGTGTTGTGCGGGGAATGGCTGCAGAAGCCCCAGCGCACCATCTGGCTGTAGAACCACAAAGCGTGGCTCTGCCAGGGGAAGGTGGCGGCCTTGCCGGCGGTGAGGAAGAAGTCGTCCACCTGAACGGTGCGCCCCGGGGCCACTTCCATGGCCCCGGTGAGGCCGGTCATCAACAGGGCGGGGTCGACATTGATGAAGCGCGGCGAAGCCAGGATGCGCGCCAGTTCCTCATGATTCGCCCTGTCGGCGCACCACAGGGCCGCGCGGTAGAGGGCGCGCAAAAAGGCATCGAGGGCCGCCGCATTCTCCTGTGCCCAGGGGCGGGAAACCCCCAGCACCTTTTCCGGGCTGGAACGCCAGATCTTCGCCTTCACCGTCGCGATGGCGCCCGCGCCCGCCCGCACCGCCGCCGTGTTCCATGGCTCGCCGGCGCAGAAACCGTCGATCAGCCCCTCTGCGAGGGCGCCCGGCATCTGCGGCGGCGGCAGCACCACGATCTGCACGTCGCGGTCCGGATCGATGCCGCAGGCAGCCAGCCAGAAGCGCAGCTCAAAATTGTGCCCGGAGAAGGAGTAGACGACACCGAACTTCAGCGGCGCCAGCCCCCGCGCGCGGCGGGCCACCACCACGTCGCGCAAGGCCCGCCCCACCACGCCGGCGTCGAGCGTGTCGCCCGCCCCCGCGTCCCGCAGCTCCCCCGCCACGGCGTTGGAAACCGTCACCGCATTGCCGCCGAGGCCCATGGCGATGGGCGCGATGAGGGAGGGTGAGAGCGGGAACAGGCCCAGATTGGCCGCAATGGGCATGGGCGCCAGGATGTGGGCGGCATCGAGCGCCCCCACGGCCAGGCGATCGCGGATGCTGGCCCAGGACGGCTCCCGCCGCAGCGCCACCACCAGCCCTTCCTCGCGGGTGAAGCCCTTCACCACCGCGCTCACCAGGATGGCGCTGTCGAGCAGCGGCACGAAGCCCACGCGGATATCGGCTTCCTCGGTCATGCCTAGCCCTCCAGCAATCCAGCGGCCATGACGAGGCTCTGGGCGATGTCGGCAATCTTTCGGTTCTGGTTCATGGCGGTGCTACGCAGGAGCTTGTAGGCGGCATCTTCCGAAAGCCCGCGGGATTTCATGAGGATGGCCTTTGCCCGATCGACGATCTTGCGGCTCTCCAGCTCAGTGCGCGCCTCTTCCAGCTCCCGCGCCATGCGGGAGAAGGCGTTGAAGCGGCTGATGGCCATGTCGAGGATGGGCTTGACCCGCTCCTGCTTCAGCCCGTCCACCACATAGGCCGAAACCCCCGCCTCCACCGCCGCCTCGATGGCGGCCTTGTCGGAGCGGTCCACGAACATGGCAATGGGCCGCTGCACGGAGCGCGACAACAGGAACATGCTTTCCAGCATGTCGCGATTGGGGTTTTCGAGGTCGATCACGATCACGTCCGGCGAAACGCGCTCGATGGTTCGCGCCACACCCTGGATTTCGTGCACCACTGTCACCCGCGCATGGCCGGCCGCGCGCAGGCCTTCCTCGATGATCTGCGCGCGAATGGCGTTTTCGTCGATGACGAGAATGGAAAGGTCCGCGTCGCGCATCACGCCTTCAAGCCCGAGCTTCGCAAGCCCCGCCACGCAAGCACGATTGGGCGCTCTTCATCAATACACATCACGGACATAACGCTTGGCGGTCCCCATCTGTGCCACATACTCCCGCGCCGCATCGGCATCACGCGCGCCATGGGTGGCGACGATCTCCACCAGGGCGGCGTCCACGTCCTTCGCCATGCGCGAGGCATCGCCGCAGACATAAAAATGCGCCCCCTCCTCCAGCCAGCGCCACAGCTCCGCGCCCGCCTGCCGCATCCGGTCCTGCACATAGATCTTCTCGGCCTGGTCGCGCGAGAAGGCGGTGTCGAGCCGGGTGAGATGGCCGCTCACCCGCCACGCCTCCAGCTCATCGCGATAATAGAAATCGCTGGCGGCATGCTGCTCGCCGAAGAACAGCCAGTTGCGACCCCCAGCGCCCGTTAGCTCGCGCTGTTGCAGGAAGGCGCGGAAGGGCGCGATCCCCGTGCCCGGCCCCACCATCACCATGGGCGCATCCCCCGTCTTGGGCACCCGGAAATGGGCGGAAGGCTGCACGAACACCGGCACATCCCCCGCCCGGTCCGCCAGGAAGGTGGAGGCCACACCGCCCCGCCGCCGCCCGTCGCACCCATAGCGAACGGTGGAAATGGTGAGATCCACCTCTCCCGGCGCCGTCAGGGGGCTTGAGGCGATGGAATAGAGGCGCGGCTGCAAGCGCTTGAGCACGCTTATGAACTCTTCCGCCGCCACCTTTCCTGGCCGGCGCCGCAGCAGGTCCGCCATCTGCCGACCCCAGAGCCATCGGTCCAAAGCGGCACGCTCGCCGGCCAGAAGCCCTCTCAGCTCCGTGTCGCACGACACCTGCGCCCACCATCGCAGGAAATCGGGATGGGGCCGGGCAATCTCATAATGCCGCTCCAGCGCGTCCTGCAGGCGGACCTCGCCTTCCGCACCCAGCTCCACGGGACTTTCTGCGTCGAGCTGCAGCAGGTCCATGATCTCCGCGACCAGGGCGGGATCATTGCGCGGCACCACGCCCAGGGCATCGCCGGCCTCGTAAGCCAATTCGCCGATGGCCAGGCCGATCTGGCGCACCTCCTTGCCACTGCCAGGGGCGTTCAGCAGGCGGTTGCGCAGAAGCCGCGCGGGAAAGGGATGGCGCCGGCTGAAGGCCGGCCGCACCTCGCCCCGTGACCGGGCCGGCGGCACCGGTCCCGTGCAAAGCAGCTGCGCCACGCCACGCTGCCACGCGGCGGCCTCCTCCTCCCCATCCGGCTCGCAATCCAGCCGCTCCACAAGGCGCTGCGCCCCAAGCTCGGCCAGGCGCCCATCCAGCTTGCGGCCGAAACCGCAGAACTGGGCATAGGTGCTGTCGCCGAAGGCCAGCACGGCGAACCGCAGCCCGCCGAGGTCCGGGGCCTGCTCTTCGTTCAGGCGCGACCAGAAGGCGCCCGCATTGTCCGGCGGGTCGCCATCACCGAAGGTGCTTGCCACGAAAACGGCGGCGCCGGCGCGCGACAGGTCTTCCCGCGACAGATCGTCAAGAGCGGCAAGACGCACGCCGCGCCCGCCTTCGCGCAGCATCTCCGCCAGCGCACCCGCCGCCGCCTCCGCGCGGCCGGTCTGGGAGGCGAAGGCAACCAGGACAGCGGGCCCCTCCTGGGAGGACAACAGCGGCAGGCGGGAGAAGAGGCCCGCGAACAGGCCATTCACCGCAAGGCGGGTCGCCTCCGCAACCGGAGCGGTGGGCGGCAGCACCGGCACCTCGCGCCCTTCCGCCACCGGCTGCGCCTGCAGCCCGGTCAAAAAGCCGGTGAGGTAGATCCGCTCCTCGCGCGTAAGGGAAAGATCAAGGCTTGGAGCCGTTTCCAGCAGCCCAACGAAGGCCGACAGAGCGCCGGCCGATGGACCGGGCGAGGGTGATGCGGCCGCCATCTGTTGCGCCTCCCGTTCCGGCGCGGCACCGACCCGGGTGAGGGCGACCGCGGCAATCTTCAATTCCGGCTGCTGGGACACGGGGTCGACGGCATCGCTGGTCACCGCATTGACGGCGATGCCGTCGCCGAACACGTCGGCCCAGTGGAAGGGGGCAAAGCAGTTGCCCTCCTTCACCCGGTCGCTGAGGCGCGCGGGCAGCACCGCCTTGCCCCGGCGCGAGCGCACCTCCACCCGGTCCCCCTCATCGATCCCCATCCGCGCCGCCTCGACCGGGTGCAGTTCCAGGAATGGCGCGGGGTTCAGCTTGTTGAGGGTCGGCACTTTCCCGGTCTTGGTCAGGGTGTGCCACTGGTGTTGCAGCCGGCCGGTATTGAGAACCAAGGGATAGTCCGCGTCCGCCCATTCCCCCGGCGGCACATGGGGCGAGGGCACGAAGCGCGCGCGCCCGTCCGGGGTCGCGAAGCGCAGGCCCGGACGGTGACCATCCGCCTCGACCATCAGCGGCATGTGGCGCCCGTCATTGAGATAGCGGACGGGATTGCGCGCCTCTCCATCCGCCGCCACCGGCCATTGCAGCGGCCCCGCGCGCAGGCGCGCATGGCTGGCACCGCTGAGGTCATAGCCCGTGAGCGGATTGGAAAAGCCCGCAATCTCCGCAAACACCTCGCCGGCATCGGCATAGGCGAAGGCATCCCCATGCCCCAGGGCGCGTCCCACATCGGCGATGAGCCTCCAGTCGGCCCGCGCTTCACCGGGCGGCTCCACCGCCCCGGCGGCCAGCGTCAGGGTACGCTCGGAATTGACGAACACGCCGTCCCCCTCCGCCCACAGCGCGCCGGGGAGCAGCACATCGGCATAAGGCGTGGTCTCCGTGTCCAGGAAGGCATCCTGCACCACCACCAGCTCGGCGGTTTTCAGCGCGTCGATGACCACTTGGCGGTTGGCCACCGAGGCAACCGGATTGGTGCAGATGATCCAGCAGGCCTTGATGCGGCCCGCTTTCATCTCCTCGAACATGGCCAGCGTGCCAGCCCCGGCATCGGCACGGATGGTGCCCGCCGGCAGGCCCCAGCGGCTCTCGGCGAAGGCGCGATCCTCCGCCGAACTCACACTGCGCTGTCCCGGCAGACCCGGACCCATATAGCCCATCTCGCGCCCGCCCATGGCATTGGGCTGGCCGGTGAGCGAAAAGGGCCCCGCCCCTGGTCGGCAGATCTGGCCGGTGGCCAGATGCAGGTTGCAGATGGCGGTGGTGTTGGCTGTGCCGTGGCTGCTCTGGTTAAGGCCCATGGTCCAGCACGTGGTCCAGGCCTTCGCCTCACCCAAGAGCCGCGCCGCCTGGCGCAGGTCCGCCTCCGCGATCCCGGTCAGCTCCGCCACCCGCTCCGGCGGATAATCGGCAAGCTGCGCCTCCACCTGCGCCCATCCGGAGGTGTGGCGGGCGATGAAGTCCGGGTCGGTGTGCCGGTTCGCCGCCAGCAGATGGAGCAGGCCGTTGAGAAAGGCGAGATCGGTGCCCGGACGGATCTGAAGGAACAGGTCCGCCTTGTCCGCCGTGGCGGTGCGGCGCGGGTCCACCACGATGAGCTTGGCGCCGGCCTTCACCCGGTCCATGAGGCGAAGAAACAGGATGGGATGGCAATCGGCCATGTTGGCGCCGATGACGAGGAACAGGTCCGCCGCGTCGAAATCGTCATACGAGCCGGGCGGCGCGTCGGCACCGAAGGAGAGCTTGTAGCCGCTGCCGGCGCTGGCCATGCACAGGCGCGAATTGGATTCGATGTGGCGCGTGCGGATGAAGCCCTTCGCGAGCTTGTTGGCCAGGTATTGCGCCTCAATGGACATCTGTCCGGAAACGTAGAAGGCAAAGGCGTCGGGCCCATCGCGATCAATGATCTCCCGCAGCCGCCGCGCCGTGTGGGCCACCGCGTCGTCCACCGATGCCGGGCATTGTTCGTCGCTGCGGCGCTCGCGCACGAAAGCGCCCTTCAGGCGGCCCCGTCCCAGCGGCTCGGCGCAGGTGGCGCCCTTGGTGCACAGACGGCCGGCATTCACCGGATGGGCCTTGTCGCCCGCGACCTTCACCACCTCGCCGCCCCGCACATGGAGCTCGATGCCACAGCCGACCCCGCAATAGGGGCACACGCTCCTCACCTTGTCCGTCGCCTGCGTCGCGCTGCTCATGCCGGCCCCAAAACGAAAAAAGCCGCCACCGACGCTTCCAATGCGGAAGCGCAGGTGGCGGCTTTGCCACGGAGGATCTTGTCCTCAGCCGCATGGCCCCAACGCGAGGCCCGGCGGCGATTTCAAACGAATACAATCAGTAAAACGGAAGCGCAGGCCAAAGGCAAGCCCCCGATCCACCCTATCGCGCCGCCGGGGCGGCCGACACATAGCGGATGGCGCGGTGAATCAGCTCCGCCAGATTGCCGGCGCCGAGCTTCGTCTTCAGCTGTGAGCAGGTGTTGGCCACCGTCTTGTAGCTCACCCCCAGCTCATCCGCGATCTGGCCATAGGCCTTGCCTTCCGCCAGCAGCGCGAGGGCCTGAAGCTCGCGCGGGGTGAGGTCGGCCATGGTGCCCGGGCGGGCGCGGCTGCTCATCATGGCCACCTCGAGCGCCAGCTCGTGACCGATATAAGGCTGGCCGCGCCGCACCTTGTCGAAGGCCGCCAGCAGGTCGCCGGCGGACGTGTCCTTCACCAGATAGCCGGTCGCGCCGGCCTCCAGCGCGCGACTGGCAATGACGGGGTCCGCATGCATGGAAAACACCAGGATCGGCAACCGGGCCGCCTGCGCCCGCAGACGCCGCACCAAGGAGAGGCCGGCGAGGCCGCTGCCGCTGAGGGCGAGATCCACGATCACCACATCCGGTTGCTTGCGCCGGAACAGACGATAGCCGGCCAGGGCGGTCGCCGCCTCCATCAGCTCGCAGACGCCCGCCTCTTCGAGAATATAGCGGCAGCCCTGCGCAACGATGGGATGGTCGTCGATCAGCAACACCTTGGTCATGACTTCGCCTCTTCCGCGAACGGCATCGCGGCCGTCGCCCCCGCAAGGGGAAGTTCCACCGTCAGCCCCGCGCCGCCGCAATTGCCATCGGCCAGCGCGCACCATCCACCCAACGCGCGCACGCGCTCGCGCATGCCCGCAAGGCCCAGCCCCTCCCGCACCTGCGGCGGCAGTCCCGTGCCGTCATCACGCACCAAGAGGCGCAGGCGCGTACCCCCCGCCCCATCCCGCTGCTCGCGCAGTGCCACCGCCACCGTGCGGGCATCCCCATGGCGCAATGCATTGGTCACGCCCTCCTGCACGCAGCGATAGAGGGTGGCATCGGTGGCAGCACCGTAGCCGGCGCGCAGCGGGCCGAGCTCCAGATGGAAATGCCGTTCCGGATCGTGCTGCCGGAAGTCGGCGACGAGGCCGGAAATGACGTCCGCCAGCGGAACATGGCCGAGCGACGCCGGGCGCAGGCGCCGCAGCAGGCGCCGGTTCGCCCCCTGCATGCGCTCCACGATATCCACGAGATTGCCCGCCCGCGCCGAGAGCTTCTCCGCCAGATCCGGCGGCCCCTGGGCGGCCATGCGCGCCAGCGAATCTGCACCCGCCTTCAGCCCGAACATGAGCGGACCCAGCTCGTCGTGCAGCTCGCCGGCGATCCGCCTGCGCTCGTCCTCCTCCAGGCTGACGAGCTGCGCGCTGAGGCGCGCATTCTCCCACCGGGCGGCGCCCAGGGCTTCAGCCAGGGCATTCACCCCATCGGCTGCCGCCGCCAGCTCGCGGATGCGCGGCGGCGCCAAAGGGTGGCTGAGGTCCGCATGCTCCAGCTCGCCGAGGGCGGCGCGGAACTCCGCCAGGTCCCGCCGCACCCGGCCCAGCGCCACGTAAAGCGCGAGCAGGATCGCCGCATTCACACCGATGGCGACCGAGGCGAAATCCGTCACATCGTCCCAAACCTCGGCCAATTCGTCGTCGGGAACCCCCTCCACCTGCACCCGCGCGACCGTTGCGCCGGCAGCTGTGATCGCGACCTCGCGCTCCATCTTCTCAACCCCGATGAGCCGGCCGAACCACTCCGGCACCGCGCTGTCGGCACGGTGCTGCGGGATTGGAAGAGCAAAGCTCAGCGGCCGGCCGGCGGCATCGGAGAGGGAGAGCCGGACATGGCGCAGATGGCGCAAATGGCCGGGCAGCGCATCTTCCAGCGCCTGCGGATCGGCGGCGAAGCGCTCCGCCGCCTCCCGGACCATCTGCTCGGCCATCTCCACCGAGGCCGCCATTTCGCTGCGGGTGGCCGCACGGGCGTTGAGCACCACGACCCAGCCCGCGACCAGCGCCGCGACCGCATTGATGGCCAGCACAACCCCCAGCACCTGGGCGCGCAGCGTCAGCGACCGGCCGCGGGGCCTCAACGCCCGTTCGCACACCGGCGCAGCGGCGCGCAGCATATCCGCCACGCTCATGTCGCCGCGCGCAAGCACACGCCAGACGGAAAACGACACATGGCACCCTCCCCCTTCAACACGCCGCCGCCCGCCGGGACCGACGGCCGGCGCGCCGATTCTTGTGCCCCGTTCTTGTGTCCCGCCCCGCGCGTCACGTGAAATGACGGGCGGCACTACAGAAACGGCTCTAATGAAACTCTTATTATATTTCTCAAAACATGCGGGCGCCCTGGAAGACTACCACATTATACCAGGGAGACACGACACCTTGGGCCGGGCACCCCACCTTTGCCGCCGCACGCCGCCCGCCCCGAATTTCTCCCGGCTCCCGAAGGCGTTGCCAAGCTCCCCCGCGATGGATTGCCAATAGTTCCCGGCCGCAATTGCACAAACATCGCGAGACAGCGGGCCCGCAAAAATCCCAACATCCTGACACGAACTGAAACAAAACTAATAAGATCATAAGAAATCACAAAGACTGCTCGCGATCGGAGGGCGACAGTATTTAAAACCACCCCATGTCCGCGTCCCGCGCCTTCCCGACAGCCGGGGATGGCGTGCGGCAACGCGCAAAAGCGATCGCATTCAAGCCTTCGCAATAAAGGCGGCCGCCTGGCATGCGCGCCGTTGGGGCGTCAACGCCCAAAAACAAGCTGACCGAGGAAACCCAAGGACACGCCAGATGAACAGACTTTTGTCTTCAGCATCCCTGATGGCCGTCACCCTCGCCCTCGCCGCGGGCGGTGTCGTCGCCTCCGGCGCCGCCCGGGCCAATGACAAGCTCGTGGAGCTCGCCAAGAGCGACGAGAATTGGCCGATGACGGGCAAGAATTACAGCGCCAACAATTTCAGCCCGCAAAAGCAGATCAACAAGGACAACGTGGCGAAGCTGCGCCCCGCCTGGTCCTTCTCCACTGGTGTTCTTTCGGGCCACGAAGGCACGCCGCTGGTGGTGGATGGCGTGATGTATGTGCACTCGCCCTTCCCCAACACCACCTTCGCGCTGGGGCTGGATGATCCCGGCCACATCCTGTGGCAGCACAAGCCCAAGCAGAACCCCACCGCCCGCGCCGTCGCCTGCTGCGACGTGGTCAATCGCGGCCTTGCCTACTGGCCGGGCGACGACAAGACCGGCCCCCTCATCATCAAGACCCAGCTCGACGGCAATGTGGTGGCCCTGAAGGCCGACACCGGCGAGGAATACTGGAAGCTTGAGAATTCCGACATCAAGGTGGGCTCCACCCTCACCATCGCGCCCTATGTGGTGAAGGACACGGTGCTGGTCGGCTCCTCCGGCGCCGAGCTCGGCGTGCGCGGCTACGTCACCGCCTACGACGTGAAGACCGGCGCCCAGAAGTGGCGCGCCTACGCCACCGGCCCCGACGAGCAGGTGATGCTGGCCAACGACTTCAACAAGGCCAATCCGCAATATGGCCAGAAGGGCCTCGGTACCCAGACCTGGGAAGGCGACGCCTGGAAGATCGGCGGCGGCACCAACTGGGGCTGGTACGCCTTCGACCCCGCCACCAACATGATCTACTACGGCTCCGGCAACCCGGCGCCGTGGAACGAGACCATGCGTCCCGGCGACAACAAGTGGACCATGACCATCTGGGGTCGCGACATCGACACCGGAGAGGCCCATTTCGGCTACCAGAAGACGCCCCATGACGAGTGGGACTATGCCGGCGTCAACGTGATGATGCTGTCCGAGCAGAAGGACAAGACCGGCAAGATGCGCAAGCTTCTGACGCATCCGGACCGCAACGGCATCGTCTACACCCTCGACCGCACCGACGGCACCCTGGTTTCCGCCGACAAGATCGACGACACGGTGAACTGGGTGAAGAAGGTGGACCTGAAAACCGGCCTGCCCGAGCGCGACCCCGAATACGGCACGCGCATGGACCATGTGGCGCGTGATGTGTGCCCCTCGGCCATGGGCTACCACAACCAGGGCCATGACAGCTACGACCCCGAGCGGCAGAGCTTCTTCATGGGCATCAACCACATCTGCATGGATTGGGAGCCCTTCATGCTGCCCTATCGGGCGGGCCAGTTCTTCGTCGGCGCGACGCTGAACATGTATCCCGGCCCCAAGGGCGACCGGCAGGCGGCCCTCGGCCTGGGCCAGGTGAAGGCGTATGACGCCATCAACAACAAGTACAAGTGGGAAGTGATGGAGCGCTTCGCGGCCTGGGGCGGCACCCTCGCCACCGCCGGCGGCGTGATGTTCTATGGCACCCTCGACGGCTTCATCAAGGCGCGCGACAGCGATACCGGCAAGCTGCTTTGGAAGTTCAAGCTGCCGTCGGGCGTCATCGGCCATCCCATGACCTATACCCACAAGGGCGTGCAATACGTCGCCATCTACTACGGCGTCGGCGGCTGGCCGGGCGTGGGCCTCGTGTTCGACCTGAACGATCCCACCGCCGGCCTCGGCTCCGTGGGCGCGTTCAAGAACCTCCAGCACTACACCCAGATGGGTGGCGGCGTGATGGTGTTCTCGCTCGACGGTCAGGGCCCGTACAGCGACCCGAACGTGGGTGAATACGCCTCCGGCGGCTGATGCCCCCGCCGGCCGCCGCTCACCCCTCGGCGGCGGCCGGCCCCTCATGTGAACCCAACCGCGTGCCGGTCCCCGGCACGAGCGAACCTCACGAGGAGGCGTCCCATGCCCCGTATCGCATCTTCCGCCGGCACCGCGCTCGCCGCCTTCGTGTTCGGCACTGCTTTGATCTCCACCGGCGCTTCAGCCGCCCAGTTCGCCCCCTCGAAAGGGGCGGCGGACGCTCCGGCGCCGCAAGCCACCGCCGCCGCGCCGGGCACCCTTCGGGTGTGTGCCTCCGAAGTGGAGGCGCCCTTCTCCCAGAAGGACGGGCAGGGCTTTGAAAACCGCATCGCGAAGGTGCTGGCCAGCGCCATGGGCCGCGAGGCCGTGTTCGTATGGTCCGGCAAGCCGGCCATCTACCAGGTGCGCGACGGCCTCGACAAAAACCTCTGCGACGTGGTGATGGGCGTCGATACGGGGGATGCGCGCGTGCTCTCCTCCAAGCCCTATTACCGCACCAGCTATGTGTTCGTGACGAAGACTGACCGGAACATCACCACAGGCGACTGGCAAGACCAGCAGATCAAGGATCTCGGTCGTTTCGTCATCCGCTTCTACTCGCCCGGTGAGACCATGCTGAAGAAGCTGGGCAAGTATGAGGACAATGCGGCCTATCTCTACAGCCTCGTGAACTTCAAATCACCGCGCAACCAGTATGTGGAAGTGCCGGGTGAGCGCATGGTGAGCGAAGTCGGTACGGGCGAAGCCGACATTGCCTTCGCGTTCGCACCCGAGGTGGCGCGCTATGTGAAGGGCTCCGGCGTGCCGCTGCGCATGACGGTTGCGACCAGCGACCTCACCCGCTTCGACGGCACGCCCATCCCGCTCCATTACGACCAGTCGGTGGCCGTGCGCAAAGGCGATGCGGCGCTGATGCAGGAGATCGACGCCGCCCTCGTGAAGGCGCGGCCCGAGATCGACGCCATCCTTATTGAGGAGGGCATTCCGCTGCTCAAGCCCAACAGCTGAGCGCCAGCCCTCCTGCCCCCCACACAGATTTGGTCATTGAGTCATGCTAGATTTCTGCTGGATCAAGTTCGCCACCCGCGGCCTCATCGCGACCATCGCGGTGCTCGGCTGCGCGCTGACCGCCCAGGCCACGCTCAATTTCACCCACACGGTCACCGGCCAGCCTCTCGACCTTTCGGAAGCGCCGGAGGAAGGGCGGGATACGGAAGCGGTGAAGGTGTTCCTCGCCTCCGGCAAGAACATCTACCTGGAAAATGTGAGCTGCCTGCCCAAGGGCAAGGATCTGTTCCTGTCCATGTGCTCGGGCTGCCACGGGCATTATGGCGAGGGCAAGATCGGCCCCGGCCTCAACGACGCCTATTGGACATATCCCAAGAACATGACCGACCAGGGCCTGTTCGAGACCATCTTCGGCGGCGCGCAGGGACAGATGGGGCCCATGTATGGCGCCCTCACCTTGGATGACATGCTGCTGGTGATGGCCTGGGTGCGCCATTTCTACAAGGACGATCCGAAGGAGGCCACCTGGCTCACCCCCGCCCAGCGCGCGAACTTCAAGCCCTTCGACGGCCATAACGATCACACCCCGCCCGTGGAAGAGGCGCCGGTGTGCAAGGCGACAGCCGCCACCGCGGCCAGCCTCAATTCAGAAACGGGAGGAACCAAGCAGTGAGCCATTTCGCGTCCATCCGCCGTCCCCTCGCTCATGCCGTCGTCGCGGCCGGCCTCGCCACCGGCGCCGCCCTCTTCGCGGCCACGGGCGCGCTTGCCTATGACGGCACCAATTGCCGCGCGCCGGGCAATTGCTGGGAGCCCAAGCCCGGTTATCCGGACAAGGTGGCCGGCTCCAAATACGACCCCAAGCACAACCCCACGGAGCTGAACAAGCAGTCCCAGTCCATCGCAGCGATGGAGGAGCGCAACAAGAAGCGCGTGGAGTATTTCCAGAAGACCGGCAAGTTCGTCTACGACGTGAAGAAGATCCCCACGGAGTGATGACGAGAGCCTCAAAGGACCCCACCAGCAGGGCAGAAGCCTAAACCTTTTATTCTGCCGGGCAATCCTCCGATGGATGGTGGGCTAACTGGCGCGGCCCGCCGGGTTGCGGGGGCTCATGGCCCCTGCCCCGGTCGGCTGCGCCCTTCTTCGCCGCTGCGGAGCCAACACACGAGGACGGGCATGGATGTGAGCACTGGTGCGGATTGCGACCTTGCGCTCTGGCGCGAGCAGGCCCTCGCCTTTGAGCGCGAGGTGGGCAAGGTCGTGCTGGGCCAGGAGCGGGTCATCCGCCTGCTGACCATCGCCGTGTTCGCCCGCGGCCATGTTCTTCTGGAAGGGGACGTGGGGGTGGGCAAGACCACCCTGCTCAAGGCGATGGCGCGCGCCATCGGCGGCGCCTATGCCCGCGTCGAGGGCACCATCGACCTCATGCCCACCGACCTCGTCTATGACGCGCGTATTGCCGATGACGGCCGGCCTCGCATTGATCCGGGTCCGCTGCTGAAGCGGGGCGGCGACCTGTCCATCTTCTTCTTCAACGAGATCAATCGCGCCCGCCCGCAGGTGCATTCGCTGCTGCTGCGTCTGATGGCGGAGGGCACTGTCTCCGCCTTCGGCCGGGAGGAGCACTTTCCCCACCTCCAGCTGTTCGCCGACCGCAACCGCGTGGAGCGGGAGGAAACCTTCGAGCTCCCCGCCGCCGCGCGCGACCGCTTCTTCATGGAAGTGCAGGTTGCGACCCCGGCGGACCGCGAGGCGCGCCGCGCCCTCATCTTCGACCCGCGCTTTCATGATACGGAACGCCTCATCAGCGAGGTGGCGGAAGGGCTTCTCGATCACCGGCGGCTGGGTGAGATCGCCCGGCGCATCCAGGAGGCCATTCACGCGAGCCCCACCATCGCCGACTACACCATTGCCCTCTGGGATGCGGTGCGCGCGCCGCACAAGGCCGGCATCACCCTTCCGGACGTGCGGATGGAACGGCTGGTGCAAGGCGGGGCGAGCCCGCGCGGCCTCTCCTTCCTGGTGCGCGCGGCGCGGGTGCGGGCGTGGCTGGAAGGGCGCGACATGATCGTGCCGGAAGACCTGCGCGCCGTGTTCCCGGAGGTGATGGCCCACCGCATCTTCCTCGACCCGGTCTACGAGATGCGCCGCGACACCCTGGCACCGGCGCTTTGCCGCGCGGCCTTCGACACGGTGCCGGTGCCATGAGCGGGCACGAAGAGGCCGCGCACCTCGCCCTGCGGCAGGACGAGCCCCCCATTCCGGTGCTGCCCTATGCCCTCCATTGGCGCGCGGGCGGACTGAAGCCGGGGGCGCATGCCGCCTCCGGCAGCGGCGGTGAAGGCGCGTTTCGGGGCGTTGTCCCCCTGCTTGCCCATGCCGACCCGCGCCGCATCGATGTACGATCGAGCATTCGCGACCCGTTCGAGGCGATCAAGGTGCGCACCTTCGCGCCCCGGCGGGCCATCACGGTGGCGGTGATGGTGGACCTCTCGGGCTCCATGGGCTTTGCCAATCTCAAGGCGGAAGCGGCGCAGCTGGCCGCCGCCATCGCGGCCTCGGCCCATGCGGCGGGCGATTCCTTCGCCCTGGTGGCGGCCGACCGTGCCCCGCGCCCCGACCTTTACTTGCCCCCGAGCCGACGGCGCGGGCTCGCCCGCGAGGTGCGCGCGCGGCTAGAGGCGGCACCCTGCGCCGGCGACAGCGCCCGCGGCCTTGCCGCCGCAGCCGAGGACCTGCCGGGCACCCGCTGCCTGCTCTTCCTGGTCTCCGACTTCCTGATGCCCGAGGCGGACATGGCGGTGATTCTCGATGCCCTGTTCCGCCACGATGTGATTCCGGTCGTGGTGCGCGACAGCCGGGCCGAGGGCGACCTGCCCCGCTTCGGACTGCTCGACATGATCGATGCGGAAAGCGGGCGCCGCCGGCTCGTCCTCATGCGGCCCGACCTGCGGGACCGCTGGCGGGCCCGGGCCACCGCCCGCGCCAAGGCGCGCGATTCCCTGTTCGCCGCACGCGGCATGCGGCCCTTCCACCTCACCGACCGGTTTGACCCCGATGCGCTGCTCGACCATCTCGCGCGCCGCTAGGCTGGTGTTACGCGCGTCCTTCGCGCGAGCCGGTGCCCGCTTCGCCCAGCGGCACTCCACGGCCTTCGCGCTCGCCCTGCTTCTCGCCATGCCCGCGGCCGAAGCCAGCGAAGTGCAGCTCCAGGCGCCGCGGGCGTTCGGGTATGTGGTCGGGGATACGCTGACCCTGGAAGCCGACATCCGCCTCGATCCCGGTGCCCGTCTCGATCCCGCCAGCCTGCCGCAGCCGCGCAAGGTGTCCAGCTGGCTCGATCTCGTGTCGGTCGAGATCACACCGCCCCTCGGCGCAGTCCCGGCCGGCGCCTACCGGCTGCGGATGACCTATCAGAGCTTCTTTTCGGCGCTGGAGCCGCGCAGCCTCGAAATTCCGCCATGGCCGCTCACCATTCGCGATGGCGAGGCCCGGCGCACCCTTTCGGTGCCGGCCTTCCGTTTCGTCGTCTCGCCCCTGCGCGAACTGGTGCCGAGCCACGGCGGCAACCCCATGGCGCTGCAGCCGGACATTCTGCCCGCCCCCGCGCCCCTGGGACCGGACATGAAGAAAGCCGGCCTCTCCGCCGCCGTCGCGGCCCTCGCCGCGCTCGGCCTGGCGCTGGCCCAGGGTTGGCGACCGTTCGCCAGCGGCCGCCGGCCGCTGGCGGCCGCGGCGCGCGAGATCCAGCGCCGCCGGGCCGAGGAGACGCCGCAGGCCTATCGCGATGCCCTGGTGACCCTTCACCGCGCGTTCGACGCCAGCGCCGGCCGGCGGCTGCTGAAGGAGGATCTCGGCGCTTTCCTGGAAGAGGCCCCGGCTCTCGCGCCGGAACGTGAGGACATCGAGCGGCTGTTCGGCGCCTCCCGCACCGCCTTCTTCGGAGCCGGGATCCCCGCCGCCCGCAGCGAGCTCCCTTATGCCGATCTGGTCGCCCTCTCCGGCCGCCTCGCCCGCGCGGAACGGCAGATGCCGCGCGCCGCGCTGCAAGGAACGGTGGAGGAGGCGCCATGACGCTGCCGTTCGATCTCGGCCTCGACCATCCCTTGGCGCTGCTCCTGCTGGCCCTGTGCCTGCTGCCCCTTTTCGCGACGCCATTCCAGGGCACGCGGGCGCCCTCTCTCGCGCTCGCCCCCGAGGACGGCGCCTCCACGGCCCTTGCCGTCGGCGTGCGAGCGGTAGCCGTCGTCGCCATCGCGGCGCTGGTGCTTGGGCTCGCTGGGCTGCACCGCCGCAGCGAGAGCATCACGCGCCTGGGCACCGGGTCCCACCTGATGCTGTTGCTCGACCGGTCCGCCAGCATGGACAACACCTTCGCCAATCGCCAGCCAGGGCGGGGGGAGGAATCCAAATCCGCCGCCGCCAAGCGCCTGCTGATGGAGTTCCTGGCGCGCCGGCCCAATGACCAGATCGGCGTTGCCGCCTTCTCCACCTCCCCCATTCCCGTCCTGCCCCTCAGCGACCATGGCGACGCCGTCGCGGCGGCCGTCGCCGCCATCGACCGGCCGGGCCTTGCCTTGACCGATGTGGGCCGGGGCCTGGCCCTCGCCATCGAGGCGTTCGCGGACGATCCCGCCGAAGGCAGCGGCGCCGTGCTGCTGGTGTCCGATGGCGCCGCCCTCATCGATCCCCATGTGCAGGCCGCGCTGCGTGATGCGCTGGGGCGGCGGCCGGTGCGGCTCTATTGGCTGTTCCTGCGCAGCGCCGGCTCACGCGGCATCTTCGACAAGCCCGAGGCACCGGGAGACGACATTCCCCAGGTCATGCCCGAGCGCCATCTGAACCTGTTCCTGGCCAGCCTGGGCGTGCCGTATCGCGCGTTCGAGGCCGGCAGCCCCCAGGCCGTGGCCGACGCCATCGCCGAGATCGACCGCCAGGAAAGCAAGCCCCAGCTCTTCACCGAGCGCATCGCCCGCCGTGATCTGGACCGGGTCTGCTATGCCATCGCGGCCCTCGCCCTGGCGCTGCTGACGGCCGCCAAGCTCGCCGAGCGGCGGATGGATGACAATGCAAGGCCACTCCCCCGCTCCACCCGTGTCGCGCCGAACGCACAAGCACGCCCCCTTTCAGCGCGGGAGGCGGCATGAGTCACACCCGATCCTTCTCCAGAGCCCGGTTCGCACGCCGCGCCGTCACCGCGCTGCTCGCCATTGTGGTGCTCGGCGCCCTGGCCTGCCTCATCGTCCAAGGCGTGCGTCTTGCGGCGCTGGCGCGTGACAATGCCACCATCGCCGCCCTCGCCGCCGGCCGCGACCTGCCGGTGGCGGTGGATGCCAGCGCGCGCGTGCTGCTCGCACGTGCCCATTTCCTGATGGTGCGCGACCGGCTCGACGAGGCCCACCCGCTGGTGGAACTGCTGGCGCGGAAGGGTGATCCCGCACAGGCGGCGGCCGGCTGGTATGACCTGGGCAATGCGCGCCTCGCCCGTGCCCTCTCCCACCTGGAGCGCACGCAGATCGACCCCGCCGTGCCTCAGGTGCGCCTGGCCAAGGCGGCCTATCGCGCCGCCCTCACCCTCGACCCACAATTCTGGGACGCGAAATACAATCTGGACGTGGCGCTCCGCCTTGTGCGCGACTTTCCCGAGGTGGAACGGGACGTGAAGGAGGAGCCGCAGGAGGCCCCCAAACGGGTGTGGACCGATCTGCCCGGCCTGCCCAAGGGATTGCCCTGACCATGGCGACCCCGATCATGGCGCCCCTCAGGCCGCCGGCGCTGCTCCGTCATCCGCGCGCCGTTGTGCTCATCCTTGCGCTGCTGCTCGCGCTCGCGGCCGTGTTCGCGCCGCACCTGCGCGGCGAGCGGGCGGCCTACCGGCTGCTTGCCGTGGTGGACGTGACGGGCTCCATGAACGTGCGGGACTTCGGCCGCGAGGGGCACCCGTCATCCCGCCTGGATGCGGTGAAGACGTCCCTCCGGGAGCTGGCGGCGCGGCTGCCGTGCGGCTCGCGCATGGGGCTCGGCATCTTCACCGAGCGCCGCAGCTTCCTGCTGTTCGAGCCCATCGACACCTGCGCCGACTTTGCCCCCCTCGACGGCGCCATTGCCGCCCTGGACTGGCGCATGGCCTGGGAGGGCGACAGCTATGTGGCGCGCGGCCTTTACTCGGCCATCGACCTTGCCGCGCCCCTCGACGCCGACCTTCTCTTCTTCACCGATGGGCAGGAAGCCCCGCCCCTGCCCCACGGCGGCATGCCGCCTTTCGCCGGTGAGAAGGGCAAGGTGCGCGGCCTGATCGTCGGCGTCGGGGAGACCATAGCCTCCCCCATCCCCAAGTTCGACAGCTTCGGCCACGAAATCGGCTTCTATGGCGCCGCCGACGTACCCCAGGAGAACCGCCACGGGCCACCGCCGGAAGATGCCGTCGGCCGCGAGGGCTGGCATCCGCGCAACGCACCCTGGGGCGCGGAAATGGCGCAGGGCGAAGAGCATCTGAGCGCCATGCGCGCGGAGCACCTGCAGGCTCTGGCAGCGGCCACGGGCCTCGGCTTCACCCGGCTCGGCCCGGCCACCGCGCTGAGCGAGGCGCTCGCCACCAGCGCCCGTGGCCGCCCGGCACCCGGCGGGCGCGACACCGCCCCCATTCCCGCGACGCTCGCCCTGGCGCTGCTGTGCGGCCTGTACGCGGCGCCTCTCCTTCTCTCCCTTCGCCACAAAAGGACTGCCGCTCCATGACCTTCGCCCTTTCCCGCCGAGCCGTGATCGCCGCCGCGTTTGCCGGCGCCCTCCTGAGCGGCCCCGCTTTCGCGCACGGCCCGACGCCCCAGAAGGCGGAAGCCGAAGTGGTGATCAACGCGCCGGTGGAAACCGTGTGGAAGCTGGTGAGCGACTTCGGCGCCATCGGCGGCTGGCATCCCGACGTGAAATCCGTGAGCGCCACCGGCGAGGGGCCGGGGGCCGAGCGGGTGCTGGTTCTGGAGAAGGGCGAGATCACCGACGGCCTCGATGAGGTGGTACCGGCCGAACACCACATTGCCTACCGCCTCTCCAAGGAAAACGTGGAGGCCTTTCCGGTGAGCTTCTACACCGCCACCCTCACCGTGACCGATGCCGGAGCCGGCAAGAGCAAGGTGCAGTGGGCCGCGCGGCTCTATCGCGGCGACACCAGCAACTTTCCGCCCGATGAGCTGAACGACGAGGCCGCGACCACCGCCATGACCGGCTTCTTCGAAGACGGCCTGAAGGGACTGAAGGCGAAAGCCGAAGGACATTCGGTGGATGGCAAGGCCCCGGTGGGGCAATGAAGCGCGCCTTCGCCCGCTGGGGTACGGCGGTGCTGATGCTCACCATGTCGGCCGTGCCGGCCTTGGCGGGCGCGGTGGTCGTCGTGTGCCAAGGCGGAAACGAGATCGGGGTCGTGGACACCGCGCGGCTGGCCCTCACCGCCCGCATCGCGGTGCCGCCCGCCCCGGCGGGCATCGCCCTCGCGCCCGATGGCAGGAGCGTGTACGTCACCCATCCCGATGCCGGCATGCTCACGCGCATCGACACCGCGCGCGGGCAGGCCGGCGCCGGGGTCGCCATCGGCGGCCAACCCTTCGGCATCGCGGTCGATCCGGATGGCGGCGCCCTCTATGTGAGCGACTGGAGCGCGGATCGCGTGCGCAGGCTGGATGCCGAGACCTTCGCGGAAACCGGAAGCGTCACGGTGGGCCATGCGCCAGCGGGCCTCGCGCTGGATCCCCGCCGCCGCGAGCTCTACAGCGCCGACCGCGAGGCGGGCGCCGTCAGCATCATCGAGCTGGGCACGTTCAAGCGGGTGGCGTCCTTACCCGTTGGCGAAGGGCCGTACAGCTTCGATACGTCGGACGCGCCGCGCCGCCTGCTGGTGGTGAATGTGCGCAGCGGAGACGTGGGCGCAATCGACAAGGCCAGCCGGGAGGTGAGCCGCCATGGCGTCGGCAAGATGCCCTATGGGGTGGCGAGCGCCCCAACGGGCGAGGCCCTGGTGGCGAACCAGCAATCGGGCAGCCTCACCCTGCTGCCCGCCGAGAATGGCGACGCGCGAACGCTGCGCGTGGGCGGTTCACCTGAAGCGGTGCGGCTCGATCCGCAGCGGCGCCTGGCCTATGTGACGGACTGGTTCTCCGATCAGCTGCTGGTGATCGATCTCGACGCCTTCCGCGTCGCAGCCCGGGTGGCGGTGTGCAAGGGGCCCCGCAGCCTCATCCTCATGCCCTGACGGATCCCGGGCCTCGCCCCTGCCTTGGGCGAAAGCGGGCACGCGGACCACTTATGCCTGCGGGCGATCGAGAGCGGCGATGGCGATCATCATGACCACGCCGATCAGGATGATGGTGACCACCGTCTGCATCGCAACCCCTCCTCCATTCTTCAGTTCAGAGAAGAAGGATAGATCAGGGGATCGAAATGCTGCAGTGCACAAAACGCCAACCGGCTCCGCACGGAGCGCAGGCCGTGGCGGTAGCATCGCGCCCCGGGCAGCTCCCGGAGCGCACAGGGCACGATGCATGGGATGTCTAGCCTGCTTCAGTCTTCGTGGAGGAGCTGAATCAGTCTATCCTTTTGTTTTTACGCACCTTCTTCACCCGAGCGGGTTCCCGATTGGCTCGCCCGGGCCCTAAAGGTGGCTGTCCTCATAGGCGATGGTTTCGTTGATGAGCACCCGCCACAAAGCGGTCGCCACGCCCTCGGGCACGCCCTGGCGGCGGGCCAGAGCCTCCACATTGGCCAGCACCTCGTCCACGCGGTCCTGAAGCAAAGCGGGGATGCCCGCCTCACGCTTCACGCGGACCACCCCCTCCACCACGCCGAAGCGCTCCGCCAACAGGGCGATGAGGCGCGCGTCGATCTCGTCGATGCGGCGGCGCGCCTCCTTCAAAGCGGGGGGGGCGTCGTTCAGCCCCGCCACCACAGGTCCTCCACCGGGAAGCGGCCGGCCGCCTCCTCAATGACCTCCGCGAGGGAGAACAGGGTCGTCTCCTCGAACGGGCGGCCGATGAGTTGGAGGCCCAACGGCAGCCCGTCCGCCGAAAGGCCGGCGGGAACGGAGATGCCCGGCAAGCCGGCCATGTTCACGGTCACGGTGAAGACGTCGTTGAGATACATCTCCACCGGATCCGCCTTCACCTTCTCGCCGATGCCGAAGGCGGGCGAAGGGGTGGCGGGGGTGAGCACGGCGTCGACGCCGGCCGCGAACGCCTGGTCAAAGTCGCGCTTGATGAGGGTGCGCACCTTCTGGGCACGCAGGTAATAGGCGTCGTAATAGCCGGCGGAGAGCACATAGGTGCCGATCATGATGCGCCGGCGCACCTCCGGGCCGAAGCCGGCGGCGCGGGTGTTCTCATACATCTCCACCACGTCCTTGCCCGGCACGCGCACGCCGTAGCGCACGCCGTCGTAACGGGCGAGGTTGGAGGAGGCTTCCGCCGGGGCCACGATGTAGTAAGCCGGCAAAGCGTACTTGGTGTGCGGCAGGGAGATGTCGACGATCTCAGCGCCGGCCTCCTCAAGCCACTTGGCGCCTTCCTTCCAGAGGGCGTCGATCTCGTCCGACATGCCGTCCATGCGATATTCGCGCGGAATGCCGATCTTCTTGCCCTTGATGGAGGCACCCACCGCCTGCTGATAGTCCGGCACGGGCCGATCCACGCAGGTGGAATCCTTCGCGTCATAGCCGGCCATGGAGCGCAGCAGCAGCGCCGCGTCGTTCACCGAGCGGGCGAACGGGCCGGCCTGGTCCAGCGACGAGGCGAAGGCCACGATGCCCCAGCGCGAGCAGCGCCCATAGGTGGGCTTGATGCCCACGGTGCCGGTGAAGGCCGCCGGCTGGCGGATGGAGCCGCCGGTGTCGGTGCCCGTGGCGCCCGCGCACAGATAGGCCGCCACCGCCGCCGCCGAGCCGCCGGACGAGCCGCCGGGCACCAGCGGCGCCTGGTCGCCATCGCGCCGCCAGGGCGACACCACGGCGCCGAAGGCGGACGTCTCGTTGGACGAGCCCATGGCGAACTCGTCATTATTGAGCTTGCCCAGCAGCACCGCGCCATCGCGCCACAGATTGGCGGTGACGGCGGATTCGTACTGCGGCACGAAGTTCTCGAGGATCTTCGAGCAGGCGGTGGTGCGCACGCCCTGGGTGCAGAACATGTCCTTGATGCCGAGGGGGATGCCCTCCAGCCGGCCGGCGTCGCCGCTGGCGATGCGAGCGTCGCTCTCCTTCGCCATTTTCAGGGCGAGCTCGGGCGTCTCGAGAACATAGGCGTTGAGGTGGCGCGCGTCCGCCATGGCCTTGAGATAGGCCTCGGTGAGCTCGACGGAGGTGAATTCGCCCTCGGCCAGCCCCTCGCGGGCCTCGGTGAGGGTGAGCTGGGTCAGATTGGTCATTCCACCACCTTCGGCACGGTGAAGAAGCCGCCCTCGGCATCCGGCGCGTTGGCGAGCACCTTTTCGGGATAGTGGCCGTCGGTGACCACGTCGTCGCGCATGGGCAGCTCCATGGGCACCACGCCGGTCAGCGGCTCCACGCCGGAGACGTCGAGGTCCGCCAGCTGCTCCACGAATTCGAGGATGGCGTTGAGTTCATTCTGGAGATGACCCAGCTCCTCGTCGCGCACCGCGATGCGCGCAAGATGGGCCACCCGGCGGACGGTCGCCTGATCGACGGACATATGACGCTCCCAAAAGCTGAGGGCCGCTATAGCAAGGGGGGACGCAAGGTGGAAGGGTGAAGGCCCCGGCCGGTCACATCCCGCGCCCCCGCGTCCATGCGCCGGGCCACGATGCGCATCACCACGAGGGGCGCTGCCTGCGGCCGGCGATGGAACACCACATGATCCCCAAAAGGATACCGGAAGTCGCCGCCGCGCACCTCCCCGTTCGCCCGCCGCCCCACATCCAGCCCGGCGGCGAGATCAGCCAGGGTGTCGGCCATTTCGCGCACAATGCGCTCGGCCGGCCCCTCGCCCCAGCTCGCCGGAGCATGGTGCCGGATTGATTCGAGATCGGCGGGGGCGCGGGGGCGCGAGCAGGCGGGTGCCGCTTATGAGACAACTTTTGGGCCGTGCCGGCCGCTTCTCCGCGCCAAACGATTCGACATTGAAAGCCTGCGGCACGCCTCTGACCTCGCCGTCCGCCACGGTGGCCGGCAGGGCGCGGAGACGGGGCCCCATGCTCCGAACGGAGACGCAAAGCGGCGCGCGCCACCTCGGCGGCGGAGCCATGGCCGGGACGCCCTTTGGCATCTGGACGCCCCTGGCGGCCCCGGAATTCCGCGAGATGATCGGCGAACGATGGCGATGCTGCCCGCCATGACGGCCTGGTGAGCTTTGCGGAACAGCCGGAGCGCGGCCGTCATGCCGGACCGCCGCTGAAATCGGGTTTCGAGCACCCACTCGGCCCGCGGAATACGGGACATGCGCCAGCCTATCGAGCGGACGCGCCTTTCAGGCAAAGCCGCGCTGCGTATCGCCAGCCCTATGCCTCGCGCACCACATCCAGGAACTGCGCCCCGTAGCGGGTGAGCTTGGCCTCGCCCACGCCGGAAATGGCGCCGAAATCCCCCATGGAGCGCGGGCGGGCGCGGACGATCTCCATCAGCGTCGCATCATGGAAGATCACATAAGGCGGCACCCCCTGGGCGCGCGCCAGCTCCAGCCGCAGGGCCTTGAGGCGCTGGAACAGATCCTCGTCCCCCGGATCGGACAACGCTGCCCGGGGCGGCCGCTGGCCCGCGGCGGCGCGTGCGGCCTTGGCCGCCTTGGCGCGCACCTCGGCCTTCAGCTCCACCCGCTCGGCCCCGCGCAGCACCGGCCGGCACTTGTCGGTGAGGTGCAGGGAGCCGTGGCCTTCCACGTCCACCGACAACAGCCCCATGGCCACCAGCTGACGCACGATGGCCCGCCACTCGTCCCGCGAGAAATCCTTGCCGATGCCGAAGGTGGACAGCTGGTCGTGGCCGAACTTCACCACCTTCTCATTGGCCTGCCCCAGCAGCACGTCGATGACGTGGCCGGCGCCGAACCGCTCGCCGGTGCGGTAGACGCAGGACAGCAGCTTCTGCGCCGCCTCGGTGCCATCGAAGGTCTTGGGAGGATCGAGGCAGGTGTCGCAATTGCCGCAGGGCTCGGCCAGCTCCTCATCGAAATAGGAGAGCAGCACCTGACGCCGGCATTGCGCCGTCTCGCACAGGCCCAGCAGCGCATCGAGCTTCTGCCGCTCCACGAACTTGCGCGCCTCGGGCGCATCGGAGGATGAGACGAACTGGATGAGCTTGGCCACATCCTCCACGCCATAGAGCATCAGCGTTTCGGAAGGCAGCCCGTCACGCCCCGCGCGGCCGGTCTCCTGGTAATAGGCCTCGATGCTCTTGGGCAGATCGAGATGGACCACGAAGCGCACGTCCGGCTTGTCGATGCCCATGCCGAAAGCGACGGTCGCCACCATCACCACACCTTCTTCCTTCAGGAAGCGGTCCTGGTGGCGGGCGCGGGTGTCTGCGTCGAGGCCCGCATGGTAGGGCAGCGCGGTGAGGCCCTGGGTGGCCAGCATCTCGGCCGTCGCCTCCACCTTGGCGCGGCTCATGCAGTAGACAACCCCCGCTTCCCCCTCATGCTCCTTCAGGAAGGCATGAAGCTGGGCCTTGGGATTGGCCTTCGGCACGATGCGGTAGCGGATGTTCGGCCGATCGAAGGAGGACAGGAACTCCTCGCCGCCCTCCAGCGCCAGCCGCTCCACGATCTCGCGGCGCGTCGGCCCGTCCGCCGTGGCGG
Organism: Xanthobacter sp. NM-59; assembly: GCF_021401125.1. Lineage (GTDB taxonomy): Bacteria > Pseudomonadota > Alphaproteobacteria > Rhizobiales > Xanthobacteraceae > Xanthobacter. Next base: position 311,151 of record NZ_JACBFQ010000001.1, on the reverse strand, counting down.
TGAGCGCGATGCGCGGCACGCCGGGGAAGCGCTCGTGCAGGACCGTGAGCTGGCGATATTCAGGCCGGAAATCGTGCCCCCACTGGGACACGCAATGGGCCTCGTCGATGGCGAACAGGGCGATGTGCGCGCCGGAGAGCAGATTCAGGAACGACTCGGTCAGGAGCCGCTCGGGCGCCACATAGAGAAGGTCGAGGTCGCCCGAGGCCAGATCGCGCTCCACCTGCCGCGCCTCACCGGGCGGCAAAGCGGAATTGAGCGCCGCCGCCTTCACCCCGAGCTGCCGCAGCGCCTGCACCTGGTCGTGCATCAGCGCGATGAGCGGCGAAACGACGATGCCCGTGCCCGGCCGCACCAGCGCCGGCACCTGGTAGCACAGGGATTTGCCGCCGCCCGTGGGCATCAGCACCAGCGCGTCGCCACCGGCAACGACGTGATCCACGATCTCCCGCTGGCGCCCGCGGAAGGCATCGTAGCCGAAGACCTGGCGCAGGACGTGGAGCGGGTCCGGCAGGGACGTGTTTGGCGACGTATCGGGCTTGGCCATGGCCGAGTTATAGGAGCCGCGCCGAACAGCGCAATGGGCGCGCTTGCATGGACGCCCGGACGGAACACGCCTCAGGGATGGGAGAGCACCATCCTCACCCGCACGCACGCCGAGCCCTCACCCGCCCGGCGGAGAGTTGGGAGGAGGCGGGCGCGATGCGCACACCCCATCCCAAGGGGCGGAAGGCCCCGGCGCTTATCGCGCAGGCAGCGGCACGCCCGACCGTTCAGTCCCTCCCCCGCGGCGGGAGAGGAAGAGCGCGGCCTTGTCGCGTAACGACCTCAGACCTCGAACGAATCGCCGCTGACCGGCACCACCACCTTCACCGGGTGGTTCTCCAGCGCCGCCACAAAGGCCGAGGCGTCCTGAGCCAGAATGGGGAAGGTGCCGTAGTGCATGGGCACCACCACCTCGACCCCCGGCAGGAAGCGCTTCACGGCCAGCGCCGCCACTTCGGGGCCCATGGTGAAGCGGTCGCCGATGGGCAGGAACACCACCTTGGGCGCGTGGATCTCACACATCAGCGCCATGTCGGAGAAGATGTCCGTATCGCCCATGTGCCACACGGTGGGCTCGCCCGGCGCCTTCACGATGAGGCCGGTGGGGTTGCCCAGATATTCGGAGGGCGCGCCGGGCCCGCCCGAGGAATGGTCCGCCCGCACCATGGTCACGGTGAAGCCGCCCATGTCCACGGTGCCACCGGTGTTCATCATCACATTGGTGCCGCCGCAGCCCTTGGAGGCGAGGAAGGCGCAGATCTCCGGATTGGTCACCACCGGAATCTCGGTGCCCGCGTCCGCCGCATCCTCCACGATGGAGATGGTGTCGCCGATATGGTCAGAATGACCGTGGGTGAGCAGGATGTGCGAGGCGCCGCGAGTGGCGTTCTCGATGCCGAAATTGAAGGACGGGTTGCCCGTGTAGAACGGGTCGATGAGCACGCCCTTGCCCGCGAAATCGAGCCGGAAAGCCGCGTGGCCGAACCAGGTGATCTTCATAGATATCGTGCCCTTTGGAATTGCGCTCTTGGCTGCGCCCCCTCATGCGGCGGCCCAGCGCTTGGCCGGCCGTCGCGGATCGAGCCGGAGTATCCGGGAAGGCCGTCGCCCGCGCAACGGCCCCGTGGGGCACCGTGAGGCATGCCATGGCCGCGCGCGGCGGCCCATGCTAGCCAGAGGCATGAGCGAACCTTCCCCTTCCGCCGCCATCGGCCCGCTGTCCGAAATCGCCGCCCTGCTGCCGGAGCGCGGCAGCCTGCTGGGCCTCGATCTCGGCACCAAGACCATCGGCGTCGCCACCTGCGATCCCGACCGCCGACTGGCCACGGCGGTGGAAACCGTGCGGCGCACCAAGTTCACGCCCGATGCGCAGCGCGTGCTGGCGCTCGCCGCCGAACGGCGCGCCGTGGCCTTCGTGCTGGGCCTGCCGCTCAACATGGATGGCACCGAGGGCCCGCGCGCCCAGGCGACCCGCGCTTTCGCCCGCAATTTCGCGAAGCTGACTCCGCTGCCCATCGCCCTTTGGGACGAGCGCCTGTCCACCGCCGCCGTCCAGCGCGTGCTGATCTCCGCCGATGTGAGCCGCGCCAAGCGCGCCCAGGTGGTGGACCAGCACGCCGCGCTGTTCATCCTCCAGGGCGCCCTGGATTTCCTGTCCCGCCAGACCCTTACCGGGAACGAAGACGGATCATCGGCCTCGGAGTGATTCGGACCCGGTCCGTACCGCGCCTGTTCCGCCACCGCGCCGGCGGCGTCCCATTGCGGGACGCACCGGTGCGCCGGCGCGCTACTTCTTCAGAAGCGCCGCGACTTCATTGTTGAGCTTGGCCGCGAAGCCGCCGACCTCGCCGGCCACCCGCCGCACCACCATGGCAGACTGGCGCGCCTCACCGGCCGCATCGGATACGCCCGAAATCATCTGGCTCACCGAACGATTGGTGGCGGCCTGCTCCTCCACGCCGGCCGAAACCAGCGTGAAGGCCTCACTGAGCTGGCGCACCTTGGAGGTGATGTCGGACACCGCGGTTGCGGCCGACTGGCTCTCCTCCTGCACGGCCCCGACCAGGCGGCGGATGTCCTGGGTGGCGTTGGCGGTCTGCACGGCCAGTTCCTTCACCTCCTGCGCCACCACAGCGAAGCCGCGCCCCAGCTCGCCCACCCGCGCCGCCTCGATGGTGGCGTTGAGGGCGAGCAGGTTGGTCTGCCGCGCGATGGTCGCGATGAGGGAGGTGACGTTGCCGATGCGCTCCATGCTGGCGGACAGGCCGGCGACGCGCTGATCCGCGTTCTGCGCCATGTCGGCCACCTCGCCGGAGAGCCCCGTCATGCCGCTGATCTGCCGCGTGATCTCGTCGAACGACGCCGACATCTCCACCGCCGCCGCCGACACCGAGGAGGAGGTCTGCTCGCTATTCTCGGTCAGCTCCAGCAGGCGGTCGCTGGAACGGAGCATCTCGTCGGAGGTGGAGCCCATGGCGCCCACCACCTCGGTCACCCGATCTGCCATCTTGAGGCGGTCCGTGGCCACCGACCAGGTGACCATGGGCCGGAGATAGCTGCCATCCTCGGTGCGGATGGCGGACATGCGCAGGTCCAGCACCTCCGGCCCCACATGGATCAGCGCGGCATGGGGCAGGTTCGACGGGTTGCCGAGCAGGTGGTGCTGGACATGCGGCTGCTTGTGGAAGACGTCGATGGCGGAGCCCACCACCGCGTCCGCCTTCACGGGCAGATAGCTTTCCACCTGCCGCAGCGTCTCCCGGCTCGCGCGGTTGATATAGTCGATGCGGAAGTCGTCGAGCGAGCAGGTCATCACGTTGACCGGCACTTCGTCCAGCATGCGGGCGAGCACGTCCGCCCGCTGCGCATGGCGCGCCTGCTCGGTCACCACGTCCCACGCGATCTGCACATGGGTCGGCTCGCCCTTCGGCCCGCGCGCGGCGCTCGGCTTCAGCTCCAGGGTTTCACCGCCAAGCTTCAGCACGATGCTGGCGGGAAGCTTCAACATATCCCCCAGCAGCGCCCGGGGCCTGCTCCCATGCTCGGCGAACAGGAGGTCAAGCGGCGCGCCGACAATATCCCGCGCCGCGCTCCCCAGGGCGGAAGCCAGCTGCTGCCAGAGCTCACGCGACGTGCGATTCGCATAGACGATAGTCAAACTCTGCGGATCGCAGAGGAGGACGCCGACAGCGAGATTGTCCAAAAACCGGGTCGCCTCCGCCTCCTTCGGCGCGGCGGACCTGTACGCAATGACTGACATGACGCCCCCTTCGCAGTCGTCCTGCGAGCACTTCAACGAAGGCGAGACGAAGCATGCCCCCCGGCGCAGCTTTCCATCGGAGGCGCTTGTCAGCAGCCCCCTCCGGCTTCTCCCTTTCCTGGCAGGAAAACCAGACGGAGCTTGTCCGGAGCTGGATCACGACAGGTATGCGAAGGTGGATTGGAGCCGCAGCGCCCGTCAAAGGACATGCTATTAAAGCCCTGGGTCGCCCCTGAATTTCAGGCGCGCCCCGCTCCGCCGGGCCCGTGGCGGAGTGCCCTCGCGATCTTCCCGGCCATGGCGACCATCCTCAGCGCACTTGCTCCCGTTTTCCTCATCATCGCCCTGGGCGTTGTTCTCCGTCGCGTGCTGCTGACGGAGCCGCTCCATTGGGTGGGCCTGGAAAAGCTCACTTATTTCGTGCTGTTTCCGGCTCTGCTGGTGGTTTCCGCCGCCAAGGCGGACCTTGCCAACGTCAACATCCTGGCCGTCGCCGGTTCGTTGATTGGGACGGTGCTGCTGCTGTCAGGGCTTATCGTCGCCTTCAACCGGCCGGTGCGCCGCCTGTTCGCCGCCGACGGGCCCGATTTCACCTCCTTCTACCAAGGGGCCGTGCGCTGGAATACCTATGTGGTTCTGGCGGTCGCTGGCGGCCTCTTCGGCGCGGAGGGAATCACCATCGCGGCCCTGGCGCTGGTCACCCTGATCCCGGTGGTGAACGTCAATGCGGTGCTGGTGCTGGCGGCCTTTGCCGGCCGGGAGCCGCCAACCGCCCGCTACATTCTCGCCCAGCTGGCGCGCAACCCTTACATCTCCGCCTGCCTGGTCGGTGCCGCGCTCAATGTTTTCCATGTCCCCATTCCCCGCGTGCTGCTGGAGTTCGGCGACATTCTGGGGCGGGCCTCGCTGGCGGTGGGGCTGCTGGTGGTGGGCGGCGGGCTTGCGCTGAACACCATTCTTCGCGTGAAGCCGCTGGTGCTGGCCTCGATGACGCTGAAGCTGGTGGTGAAGCCCGTCATCGCGGTCGGGCTGGGGCTGCTGGCGGGGCTCTCTGGCGTTGAACTGGTGGTGGTGGCCATCATTGCCGGCGTGCCTTCGGCACCGGCGGCCTATGTCCTGGCGCGCCAGATGGGCGGAAACGCCACGCTGGTGGCCGAGATCCTCACTCTTCAGATCATCGCGGCCGCGGTCACACTGCCCCTGGTGGTCACCTCGGCATCCGCCCTCGCGGGGTGAGACTCACCCCGCCGTCTGACCATCAAGTCAGCTTCGCCCTTCAGCAGGGCGAGGCCCAGAAGCCCGCGCCACCGGGGCTCGTCGTCACCCAGCAGCTGCGGGGTGTGCCCGGCGGCGGGGCAGCCAACGGCCCCACCGGGCCCTGCACGTTCACCTGCGGCACGGGGTAGAGGTACACGCGCGGCGGCTGCGCATAATAAACGGGCGGCGGCACCGCCCCCACCACCACCGGCGCGTTGGCGATGCCGATGGCAAACGGACCACCGGGGGCGGGAGCCGGCGCGGGGGCCTGCGCCGCGCAGTTGCCGCAGCCCTGATAGTCGCCGCCCGCAGGCGCCTTGGTCACGGGCTGGCGACCGTAAAGGTCGGCCGCATGTGCCGAAACAGCGATGCCGCAGGCCGCGCCCGCCAGCACGGCCAGCGCCGCGGCCCGGCCCCGTGCTCCGATCCTGGACCTCATGACTGCACTCCGTTGCCCTTAACCTTGCCCATCACTGACGCGTCGAGCTGGCGCCGGGCTTGCCGCAAGCGGAACCGGAGCCGAACGCGTGAACACATCCCGCGCGCCGGGCCCCGCTCTATCGGCCCGCAACCTGGCTCCTGCCGGCCATCGGAGCATTGCGCGCCGTCAAGGTGACGGGCGCCATCCCCCTGAAATTTCGCCGGCCGCGTGGCAAAGCGGCGTGTTCGGCTTGCCGGCCGGGCCGGGTGCGGATATGCCTGCGGCCTGCCATGTCATCCGCTCCCGCGTCATCCGCACCCGCCTTCACGCTCCGAGGCCGACACCTGCTCGGCATCGAGGGACTCACTGCCGGGGAGATTCACTCCCTGCTGGACCTTGCCGAGGAGTTCGTTGAACTCAACCGGCAGATCGAGAAGAAACGCTCGACCTTGCGTGGGCGGACCCAGATCAACCTCTTCTTCGAGGCTTCCACCCGCACCCAGTCCTCGTTCGAGATCGCCGGCAAGCGACTCGGCGCGGACGTGATGAACATGTCGGTGAGCTCGTCCTCGGTGAAGAAGGGCGAGACGCTGGTGGACACCGCCATCACGCTGAACGCCATGCACCCGGACATCCTGGTGGTGCGGCATCACGCGTCGGGCGCGGTGGCGCTGCTCTCCCGCAAGGTGGACTGCTGCGTGGTGAATGCCGGCGACGGCGCTCACGAGCACCCCACCCAGGCCCTGCTCGATGCCCTCACCATCCGCCGCAACAAGGGCCGGATCGAGGGGCTCACCGTCGCCATCTGCGGCGACGTGCTGCACTCCCGCGTGGCGCGTTCCAACATCCTGCTGCTCTCCACACTGGGCGCGCGGGTGCGCCTGGTGGCGCCCTCCACCCTGCTGCCGGCGGGCATCGACCATTTCGGCGTCGAGGTCTACCGCTCCATGGAAGCGGGCCTGGAGGGGGCGGACATCGTGATGATGCTGCGCCTGCAGCGCGAGCGCATGAGCGGCTCCTTCGTGCCCTCCGTGCGGGAGTACTTCCACTATTTCGGCCTGGACGAGGCCAAGCTGCGCTACGCCGCAAAGGACGCGCTGGTGATGCACCCCGGCCCCATGAATCGCGGCGTCGAGATCGACTCGGCGGTCGCCGACAGCCCCCGCTCCCTGATCCGGGAGCAGGTGGAGATGGGCGTTGCCGTGCGCATGGCGGTGCTCGACACTCTGGCCCGGAAGCTACCCAATGCGTGACGCCCGCATCTTCGCGCGCGAGCCGCGCCCCCTCCTGCTCGCCAATGCCCGCATCATCGACCCCTCGCGGGGCGCCGACTTCAAGGGCGACCTCTATCTCGCCGACGGCGTCATCAAGGACGCCGCCTTCGGCATCGCCGCCGCCGGCATCCCCGAGGGCGCCGAGGTGGTGGACTGCAAGGGCGCCGTTGCGGCCCCCGGCCTCGTGGACATGCGCGCCTTCGCCGGCGAGCCCGGCTTCGAGCACCTGGAGACCCTCGCCTCCGCCAGCCATGCGGCGGCGGCCGGCGGCGTCACCACCCTGGTATGCCAGCCGGACACCGACCCGGTGGTGGACGACCCCGCCATCGTCGACTTTATCCTGCGCCGCGCCCGTGACACGGCCGTGGTGCGCGTGCATCCCATGGCCGCCATCACCCGCGGCATGAAGGGCGAGGAGATGACGGAGGTGGGCCTGCTGAAGGCGGCCGGCGCCGTCGCCTTCACCGATGCCCACCATTCGGTGATGAACTCGCTGGTGCTGCGCCGCGCCCTCTCCTATGCGCGGGATTTTGACGCGCTGATCGTGCATCACACCGAGGATGCCACCCTCTCCAAGGGCGCCATGAACGAGGGCGAGTTCGCCTCGCGCATGGGCCTGCCCGGCATTCCCAAGGCCGCGGAAACCATCGTTCTGGAGCGGGACCTGCGGCTCGTCGCCGGCGTGCGCGGGCGCTACCACGCGGCCGCCCTCACCTGCGCCGAATCGCTGGAGGTGCTGGAGCGCGCGAAGGAAGCCGGCCTGCCGGTGACCGCCTCCGTCACGGTGAATCACCTCTCCTTCAACGAGCTCGACGTTTCCGGCTACCGCACCTATTTCCGGCTGCAGCCGCCGTTGCGTGCGGAAGAGGACCGGCAGGCGCTCATTCACGCCCTGTCCTCCGGCCTCATCGACGTGGTGGTGTCCGACCATGTGCCGCAGGATGTGGAAGGCAAGCGCCTGCCCTTCTCCGAGGCGGAGCCGGGTGCTATCGGCCTGGAAACCCTGCTGCCGGCCGCGCTGCGGCTCGTGCACGCCGACACGGTGGACCTGGTGACGCTGCTGGCCTCCCTTTCCACGCGGCCGGCGCAGATCCTGGGCCTCAAGGGCGGCACCCTGAAGCCGGGCGCGCCGGCGGACGTGGTGGTGTTCGATCCGGACATGCCGTTCGTGCTGGAGCCGGGCTCGCTCAAGTCGCGCTCGCGCAACACGCCGTTCGACGAGGCGCGCCTCACCGGCCGGGTGCTGCGCACCATCGTTGCCGGCGAGGTCGTGTACGAATACGTTTGACACTCCCACGTGTGACGCCCACGCCTCATCCGCCCTCCCCGCTCCGGGTCCGCCATGCTCGCTGAACTTCCGCCGTCGCTCCTGCACCCCCTGGCGCTGGTCCTCGGCTATCTTCTGGGGTCCATCCCCTTCGGCCTGCTGCTGACCCGCCGCGCGGGCACCAAGGACATCCGCTCCATCGGCTCCGGCAATATCGGCGCCACCAACGTGCTGCGCACAGGCCGCAAGGACCTTGCCGTCCTGACCCTGCTGGGCGACGCGCTGAAGGGGACGATCGCGGTTCTGGTGGCGCGCGAGCTGGCCGGCGAAACCGCGGCGCTGGTGGCGGCGCTGGGCGCCTTCCTGGGCCACATCTTCCCGGTATGGCTGAAGTTCAAGGGCGGCAAGGGCGTCGCCACCTTCCTCGGCGTGATCCTGGGGCTGGCCTGGCCGGTGGCGGTGGTGTTCTGCCTGGTGTGGCTGACGGTGGCCTATTTCAGCCGCTACTCATCCCTGGCCGCGCTCACCGCCTCAGTGGCCTCGGTGGCGCTGGTGTTCTGGAAGGGCGACGACAAGATGGCCCTGCTACTGGCTGTGCTCACGCTCCTGTTGTGGATCAAGCATCGCCAGAACATCCAGCGCCTGGCCAACGGCACTGAGGGCAAGATCGGCGCGAAGGGCTAAGCGCGCCGGTGCCTCCCAAGCGCTCATCCAGCCCCAAAGGCGGCCCACGCAAGGGCGAGCTGCTGAGCGCCGAGCAGCGCCGGGACTGGCTGCGCCTGATCCGCACGGAGAATGTGGGCCCCCGCACCTTCCGCACCCTCATCAACCAGTTCGGCGGCGCAGCGGCCGCCCTGGAGGCGCTGCCGACCCTCGCCCGCCGCGGCGGGCGCCTGCTGCCGCCCCGCATTCCCAGCCTTGCCGAGGCCGAGGCGGAAATGGCTGCCCTCGAGCGCGGCAAGGCGCGGCTGGTGGCGCTGGGTGAAGCCGACTATCCCTTCGCCCTGCGCAGCCTGGATGACGCGCCCCCGCTGCTCGCGGTGCGCGGGCGCAGCGAGGTGCTGCGCAGCCCCATGGTCGGCATCGTCGGCGCCCGCAACGCATCGGCTGCAGGGCGCACCTTCGCCCAGCAGCTGGCGCGGGACCTGGGCGCCGCGGGCTATGTGGTGGCATCCGGCCTTGCCCGCGGCATCGATGCCGCCGCCCACGAGGCCAGCCTGGAACGGGGAACCGTAGGTGTTTTCGCGGTGGCCTCGCGCGGCCCTATCCTCCGGAAAACCTGAAGCTCATCGAGCGGGTGGCGGACCTCGGGGCCGTGGTGTCCGAGATGCCGCTGACCTGGGAGCCCCGCGCGCGCGACTTTCCGCGGCGCAATCGCCTCGTTTCCGGCATGGCTCTAGGGGTCGTGGTGGTGGAGGCGGCGGAACGCTCCGGCTCGCTCATCACCGCCCGCCTCGCCGGCGAGCAGGGGCGCGAGGTCTTTGCCGTTCCGGGCTCGCCGCTCGATCCGCGCTCCGGCGGCACCAACCGGCTGCTGAAGCAGGGCGCCACGCTGGTGACCGAGGCCGCCGACATCACCGATGTCTTGGCCCCCATCCTGGGGCGGCCTGCCGACACCAACCTGGAAGCGGAGCAGCCCTCGAGCGGCCACAGCCTTGGTCCCACCGAGCCGGCCGATGACGCGCGCGCCCGCATCGTGGAACTGCTCGGCCCGACACCCGCCGCCATCGATGATCTCGTGCGTCTGTCGGGTTGCGCGGTGACGGAGGTTCAAATCGTGCTGCTGGAACTGGATCTGGCCGGTCGCCTGGACCGCCCCGGCCCCGGCCTGGTGGCGCTGCGCTGAGCCGACCGCCTCAGCGCCGGTTGTTGTCCTCGCCCCGCGCAATCGTGATATCGCGCGCTTCGAGGCGGGCCATCTCAAGGATATAAGCCAGGGTCGTCAGGCCATTGCCCCGCGCAAGGCGCGACAGCTCCTCGCTCAGCGCGCCGATATAGGCAGCCGCAGCGGCCGGATCACCCACGATGGGCAGCTCCGCTCCACGCGGCCCGGACGCGGCATCCCGAGGGGTTCCATCGCCTGCAGTCTTGTCCATGAGGTGATCCTGTCGCGTGCCGTCCAACCGGTCCGGCACAGGTCTTACAGGTTGATTTACATATTTAAACACACCTATGGTTGCATTCAACAAAGGGGCCCGACTCTGGCGTCCGGCAACCTTGCCATTTGACAGGCGCCCCCGGCGTGCCCATCTTGCAGCCGCCTTTGGAGCGCCCGGCGCACGCTGATGCTGTTTCCCCTGTGAAATGAGCATCGTGGCCCGAGAGTTCCGGCTTTGGGGGAACACCGGCGCAATGAGGCGCGACCCGCGATGGGGGGTGCGACAAGCACCATGCCCCGCGCCGGAGCGTCTTGCGCAGGCCTTTCCCAAGGGTCCGCGCAATGGGGCCACGGACCAGAGAGAGACTTTGGGTCATGCAGGTCGTCATCGTCGAATCGCCGGCCAAAGCGAAGACGATCAACAAATATCTGGGTCCGGGCTACGAGGTCATCGCCTCCTACGGCCATGTTCGTGACCTGCCCTCCAAGGACGGTTCGGTTGATCCCGACGCCGACTTCCACATGCTTTGGGAGGTGGATCCCAAGGCACAGAAGCGGCTCAATGAGATCGCCACCGCCGTGAAGGGCGCCGACGCCCTCATCCTCGCCACCGACCCGGATCGCGAAGGTGAGGCCATCTCCTGGCACGTGCTGGAGGTGCTGCGGCAGAAGAAGGCCATCAAGCACCAGAAGGTCGAGCGGGTGGTGTTCAACGCCATCACCAAGCAGGCCGTGCTCGACGCCATGAAGGCGCCCCGCGCCATCGACGTGGCGCTGGTGGATGCCTATCTCGCCCGCCGCGCGCTGGACTATCTGGTGGGCTTCACCCTTTCCCCGGTGCTGTGGCGCAAGCTGCCCGGCGCCCGCTCGGCCGGCCGCGTGCAATCGGTGGCGCTGCGCCTCGTCTGCGACCGCGAGCGGGAGATCGAGACCTTCGTCCCCAAGGAATACTGGTCCATCGTCGCCCGACTCGCCACGCCGCGCGCTGACGAGTTCGAAGCGCGGCTGGTGGGCGCCGACGGCAAGAAGATCACCCGCCTGTCGGTGGGCACGGCGGATGAGGCCAAGGCCTTCCGCGCCGCCCTGGACAGCGCCCAGTTCCGCGTGCGCTCGGTGGAAGCCAAGCCGGTGAAGCGGCATCCGCAGCCGCCTTTCACCACCTCCACCCTGCAGCAGGAAGCCAGCCGCAAGCTCGGCCTCGCCCCGGCCCGCACCATGCAGATCGCCCAGCGCCTTTATGAAGGCGTGGACCTGGGCGGAGAGACGGTGGGCCTCATCACCTATATGCGTACCGACGGCGTGGACATGGCCCCGGAAGCCATCTCCGCCACCCGCAGCGCCATCGGCAAGCAGTTCGGCCCGCGCTATCTGCCCGGCGTGCCGCGCAAATACACGGTGAAGGCGAAGAACGCCCAGGAGGCCCACGAGGCCATTCGCCCCACCGATCCCGGCCGCCTGCCCAAGGAGGTGGCGCGGCACCTGGATGCCGAACAGGCCCGGCTCTATGAGCTCATCTGGACCCGCACCATCGCCAGCCAGATGGAATCGGCCGAGCTGGAGCGCACCACCGCCGACATCGAGGCCAAGGCCGGCGCCCGCACCCTCGACCTGTCCGCCACCGGCACGGTGGTGAAGTTCGACGGCTTCCTCACCCTCTATCGCGAGGGCAAGGACGACGAGGACGAGGACGAGGAGGGTCGCCGCCTGCCCGCGATGAGCGCGGGCGAAGGCCTCGACAAGCGCGAGATCCAGACCGCCCAGCACTTCACCGAGCCGCCGCCGCGTTATTCGGAAGCCTCGCTGGTGAAACGCATGGAAGAGCTGGGCATCGGCCGCCCCTCCACCTATGCCGCCGTGCTCGCGGTGCTGCGCGACCGTGAATATGTGAAGCTGGAAAAGAAGAGGCTGGTGGCCGAGGACAAGGGCCGGCTGGTCACCGCCTTCCTCGAGAGCTTCTTCAAGCGCTATGTGGAGTATGATTTCACCGCCGATCTCGAGGAGAAGCTCGACGAGATCTCGGCGGCGCAGATCGACTGGAAGCAGGTGCTGCGCGACTTCTGGAAGGATTTCCACGCCGCCATCGGCGCCACCAAGGAATTGCGTGTTTCCCAGGTGCTCGATGCCCTGGACGAGATGCTCACCGCCCACATCTTCCCGCCGCGGGAAGACGGCTCCGATCCGCGCCTGTGCCCCACCTGCGGCAATGGACGGCTGTCGCTGAAGATGGGCAAGTTCGGCGCCTTCATCGGCTGCTCGAACTATCCGGAATGCCGCCACACCCAGCCCCTCACCGGCGACGGCTCGCCGGAGGGCGACGGCAAGCGCGTGCTCGGCCTCGACCCGGAAAGCGGGGATGAGGTGACGGTGCGCGTCGGCCGGTTCGGCACCTATCTCCAGCTCGGCGAAGCCAAGGATGGGGAGAAGCCCAAGCGCTCTTCCCTGCCCAAGGGCCTTGCCGCCGCCGATGTGGACCTCGACACCGCGCTGAAGCTGCTCGCTTTGCCGCGCGAGGTGGGCAAGCATCCGGATGACGGCGAGCCCATCCTCGCCAGCATCGGCCGCTACGGCCCCTATGTGCAGCATGGCCGCACCTACGCGAACCTGGAAAACGGCGACGACGTGCTGAATATCGGCCTCAACCGGGCCGTCACGCTGATCGCGGAAAAGCAGACCAAGGGACGCGGCCCGCGCAATGCGGCGCCCGCCGGCCGCACGCTGGGTGATCATCCCACCCTCGGCGGGCCGATCACCGTGCGCGCCGGACGCTTCGGGCCTTATGTGAACCATGGCAAGGTGAACGCCACCCTGCCCAAGTCCACGGATCCGGAAGCCCTCACCCTGGCTGACGCGGTCGCCCTCATCGACGCCAAGGCTGCGAGCGCCCCCGCCAAGGCCCCGCGCAAGACCGCCACCAAGGCTGCGGGCACCAAGTCGACGAGCGCGAAGTCGACGGGCACCAAAACCAAGGCCGCAGCGAAGACCACCGCGAAGGCCGAGGGCGACGACGGCGAAGCCGCGCCCGCGAAAAAGACCGCGGCCAAAAAGGCACCGGCCAAGGCGACCACCGGAAAGACCGCCACCAAGGCCGCTTCGGCGGAAAAAGCCCCGGCGAAGAAAACCGGAAAGGCAGCCTCCGCCGAATAGGCGGAGGCCCTCACGCGGTGCAGTAGCGTGGCCGCGCTTGCGCGTGGCACATGCCGCTTCGCATCAGGAAAATGCACCACCCCCCTAAGCTTGCCCCCGCTCCGCGAAGCGGGGCGATGCTCAGGCCGCCGTGCCAGCGGCCTCGCGCGGTGGAGCTTCCTCGCCGAGCGGCGCCAGGGGTGCGGCCGCCGGTGGGCTCGCGGCAAGGCACTGCTCGCCCCCGCTCGCAGGTGCGTCCATGGCGCCGTCGGCATCGGCCGGCACCATCTGATGCACGAGTTGGTGCACAAAGCCGAGCTTGGCGATGACCCCCGGCGTCAGGATGAAGGGGTAGGCATCGGCCATGCCCAGGCACCGGTTCAGGCTGTTGAGCGCGAAGGCGATGGGCAGCCAGACATTCACCATGCCCTGGATGGCGCCCGATCCGTAAGGATTGAAATCCACATGCGAGTGGAGCTCGCCGGTGGCATCCAGCATGGGGTCCACCTGCATGCCGAAGGCGCCTGCCATCTCCAGCGTATCCACGATGTGGATGTAGTGCTTGAAGGTTTCGGCGAAATCCTCCCAAGGATGCGCGGTCGCATAAGCGGAAACATGGTTCGCCTGCCAATTCTGCGGCGGCCCGGCATCGTAATAGAGGTTCAGCGCCTGGGCGTAATCCACGCTCTCGTCGCCGAATACCGCACGGAACGCCTGGATGCGGCCGGCATCGCGCACCAGGAGATCCCAGTAATAGTGCCCCACCTCGTGCCGGAAATGGCCGAGAAGGGTGCGATACAGCTCGCCCATGTCATTGCGGCGCTGCTCGCGCTCCGCATCATCCGCCTCCGTGAGAGCGATGGTGATGAGGCCGCTGTCATGCCCGGTCATCACCTTGGGCAAGCCCGCCTCGGGGGGATCGGCCAGGAAGTCGAAGCAGAGCCCCCCCTCACGATCCTTGTTGCTTTCGAGCGGTAATTGGAGCTGGAGCAGCGAATAGATCAGCCGATGCTTGGCCATCTCGATCCGCCGCCATTTCTTCAGGTAAGCGGGGTTCGTCAGGTCCGGCACGGTACGGTTGTGGCGGCAGGCGAGGCAGAATTCTTCGTGCTGGTCTTCAGGAACGAGCCAATTGCAGGTGTCGTGCTCCGCGTTGGCGCAGAAGCGATAGCGCTGCTCGTTCATGCCCACGGCGCGCACCCCGTCCCCATCGGGAACCACCGCAACCAGCTTGTTCAGCCCCGGCAGATAGCCGAGGCGATGGCCACAATGCTCGCAATGCCGATTTTCAAAATAAAGAAGCTGCCCGCAAACTTCACATTGGAAGAGGCGCATCGTGCTGCCCTCCTGTCACTTGTACACCCGCATTTTCAGGAAATATCCCGCAAAAGCGAACGATACTCCATTGCCAAGACAGCAATGCACATTATTTGAACGCAACAGATGGATGATGCTACCATAGGCACGGACACATGCGTGCGATTGCAAGAGCACGAGGCGAATATTTTGCGTCGCAGCGGAAGAGCAGATCCAATTGGTGATGAGGCCATGAGCAAGACCACCGCACTCTTCACCGTGGGCTATGAGCAGACCACCCCCTCCGCGTTCCAGGGCACGCTGGCGGAGGCGGGTGTTGATCTGGTGGTGGACGTGCGCGCCGTGGCGGCATCCCGCCGCCCCGGCTTTTCAAAGACGGCGCTGGCGGCGGGCGTCGGCGAACACAGCATCGGCTATGTGCATCTGCGCGCGCTGGGCACGCCCAAGGAAGGGCGGCTGGCCGCCCGCACCGGCGATCACGCAACCCTCATGCGCATCTATGACGCGCACCTGGAAACCCCGGCGGCAAAGGCCGCGCTGGACGAGCTCACCGACCTCGCCAAGGGCCGCCACATCTGCCTTTTGTGCTACGAGCGCCACGTGGAAGGCTGCCACCGCCTGCGATTGGCACAGCTGCTGTGCGAGCGGCTGGATCTCCCGGTCACGCACCTGATCGCCGCCCCCTTCTGAAAGCCCGCCCAGCCGCCGCTCGCCCGGATGCCCGCCAAACGCGCCTGCGGACGCCCATCCCCCGCGTCGGCGGGGAGCTTCATCATCCTCGGGTTTTGTGGTGACCCTGCCCTGACCCCATCCCCGCATAGGCGGGGGAGCCACTGCTTTCGCGGCCTTGCCGAGATCGTCGAGGGGGCCATCCCCCGCGTAGCTGGGGGAACGCCACGGCGATTGCAGTGACATGGAACACGCAAGGTCCATCCCCGCGTAGGCGGGGGCCGCGGCGCAAAACCCGCGACGTTTCACTGAAACCGGTCCATCCCCGAATAGGCGGGGGAGCCTGTTGCTCTTAAGGCTTTGACGATACAGCACTATCAAAAAGTGAAATGCGGCAGGCAGACCGACCACGCCGAAAGCACAACCCCGCGAAGCCGGTCAGTCCTGGCGGCGGGGCACGCGGGCGCGGACGAGGCCAGCGCAAACGACCTCCAAGATCGACGAGGTCATCGCGGAGATCACTACCATCTCCATCAACATCTTCGCCGCCACACCCCCCGCAGCGGGCACTGAGGCAGGACATCGTCCGCCGCGCCCAGAGGCTGCTGCCGGCACCGTGCGAGTGAGCGGCGCCAGCCTGCTGAGCGGCACCCAGCAGGAGACAGTACCAACGGACCGACGCCAGATGACCGACACTGGGTGACCGGTAACATCCCCCCCTGTGCGCCACGGCGTCACCCTGTGAGCTCCACCCCACGCCATCGGGGGCGGCCCGGCGAAGGCCCGGAACGGGCCGACGACATGCGCCCGCCGGTTGAACACCGCCCCGCCGCCAGCCGCCCCGCCCGAGGCGCCGCGCATGGGGATGCCACGGCAGCTGGCGCGCGCCGTCATGCGCCCCCGTCATGCGCCCCCGTCATGCGCGCGCCGACGTCCCACCTTGGGGCATACTGAAACACAGCGCGGTCTTGCCAGGCCCCCGTCGCGCGGAGCACTCAAGGGGCGAGAAACTGCGCGGCGACATCGGCGGCGCCTTCGAGGGGGACGCTCGGCGCGGCTCGCCTTTCAAATGCCACCTTAGCCAGAGCCGCCACGGCCGCGCGCCCGCCTATCGCGAGGGCGCCGCCTCGCTGGCGATGTCCTTGGCGGCGGCCAGGGCTTCCGGCGTGTCGACGTCGAGAAAGGCGCCCGCGTCGCCCGCCTCGATATGCGCCACCGCGTCCTGGTGCTCCACCAGCAGGTGGCGCGCACCCACATCGCCTTCCAGGGCGGCGAGTTCCGCGAAATAGCGCCGCGACCACAGCACGGGATGCCCGCGCGCGGCGCCGGAAATCGGTACCACCACCAGCCGCCCTTCATCGGGCGCATAGGCATCCATGAGGCGATCCAGCAGGCTGCCCTTCAGCAGCGGCATATCCCCCAGCACCACCAGCGCGCCGGCGACGCCCTGCGGCACGGCGGCAATGCCGGCCTTCAGCGAAGAGGCCATGCCGGTCGCATAATCCGCATTGTGCACCAAGTGCACCGGGAGGCCCGCAAGGGCAGCTTCCACCCGCTCGTGCTCATGCCCCGTCACCACCAGCACCGGCCGCGCGCGGGAGGACAAGGCAGCCTCGACCACGCGGCGGATCACCGGCACCCCGCCCACGGGGGCCAGCAGCTTGTTCACCCCGTCGCCCATGCGCGAGCTGCGGCCAGCCGCCAGCACCACCGCCGCGAACCCCTCCTGCCCGGCGCTCGCCCCTTCGTCACGGGGAAAGGGCCGGGTCGCGATATCGGCCAGCAGGCCGCCGGCCCCCAGCCGCGCAATGTCGGCCGAGGTGACCTCGATGCCGGCCAGAAGGCGCGTCAGCACCCAATCAAAGCCATTTTCCTTGGGGCTGCGCGCGCAGCCCGGCGCACCAATCACCGGAACATCGCCGAGCCGCCCCAGCAGCAGCAGATTGCCCGGGTCCACCGGCATGCCAAGGCGGATCAGCCGCCCGCCCGCCTCCGCGAGGGCGGCGGGCACCACGTCGCGCCGATCGGCAATGGCCGATGCACCAAAGACAATGACCAGCTCGGCGCCTTCCGCCACCACGTCCCGCAGCAGGTCCCGCAGGGGCGCGATCTCGTGGGAGCATGACGCCGCCCGGCAGATGTCCGCTCCCATGGGCGCGAGGCGGGCCCGTGTCACCGCCAGGGTCTTCATGGTCACCTTCTCGGCGAAGCCCGGGAGAATGGTGGAAATCACCGCCACCCGGCGCAGGTGAAAGGGCGTCACCGCCATCAGCCCGGCGCGCGCGCCATCCGAAGGGCCGCAGGCCAGCGCCGCCGCCTCCGCCACCATCGGCTCGGGCACCGCATAGGGGATCACCTTCACAGTGCCGATGAGCTCCCCTTCATGGACCATCTTCATGTCCGCCACGGTGGCGAGGGTCATGGCCTCGTCGACACCATTGAAGGCATCAACCGCTTCGCGCGGCGCACGCAGGACGCCACCGCAGGCGGCATAAAGATTCGCGCGGCCGGTGAAGGGGCGGTCCGCCCGCACGCCCGCCCCGGCGATCGCATCCGCCAGGATGAGGGCCGCCGTGTCCTCCGGCACGTCCCCATCCTCCAGGCGCGCCGCCACCACCTCGCGATAGCCCGCCGCGCGCAGGGAGGCGATTTCGGCCACCCCGAGCTTCGTCCCCTTCTTGATGATGGTATCTTCGACCCGGACCGAATGGGCCGCGATGGCGCCATCCGCCTCTTCGAGCGCCAGGGAGCCGAACTTCACGCCGCCGCTCCTTCCGCCCTCACGCGAGCGGGGCGGCGCAGGGCGCAGATGATCTCGCCCAGAACCGCAACCGCGATCTCCGCCGGACTCGCTGCGCCGATCGAAAGGCCGATGGGGGCATGGATGCGCTCCAGCGCCTCGGGGGAAAAACCGCGCGCCGCCAGCCGGTCCAGCCGCTTGGCATGGGTGCGCCGCGAGCCGAGGGCGCCGATATAGAAGCACCGCGCGGCAAGCGCCGCCTCCAGCGCCGGGTCGTCCACCTTGGGGTCGTGGGTCAGCGCCGCGACGGCGGTAAAGGCATCAAGGCCATAGGCCGGTAGCGCCAGGTCCGGCCACTCGGCAAGCAGCCTCACCTGCGGAAAGCGCTCGGGCGTGGCGAAGGCCGTGCGCGGATCGAGAATCGTGGTGTCGAAGCCCGTGATCTGCGCCATGGGCGCCAGCGCCTGGGAAATGTGCACCGCACCCACCAGCAACAGGCGCGGGGCCGGAATATTCACGGAAACGAAGGCCGCGCCGTCAGCCGCCAGCCCGCTGCGCCCCTGCGCCAGCGCCTCCCGCAGGACGGGGGCCAGGGGGTCGCCGCCGATCTCCGTCGCCCTCACCAGCCGCTGCTCGCCACTGGCCAATTCCGTCACCACCAGGCAGGCGCGGCGCGCGGCGCGTTCGGCATTGAGGGTGGCGAGCAAATCGAGACGCATCACAAAAGACCTTCACGGCCATGCGCCGCATGGGGAATGGAATCGCACGGCCCATGCTGCACCGCAAGAGTCTTCTTCCCCGCTGGATATAACGCAATCCATTGCTACATTTGCCGCAAGGCTCAGCTGACGGGCTCCACATAGACCGCGATGCGCCCGCCGCAGGAGAGCCCGACGGTCCACGCCGCCTCGTCCGCCACGCCGAATTCGAGCCGACGGGGAATGCCCGAGGCAATCACCTCCTGCGCCTCGGTCACAACCGCGCCTTCCACGCAGCCGCCGGAAACCGAGCCGAGGAAATGGCCCGCATCGTCGATCACCAGATGGCTACCCACCGGGCGCGGCGCCGATCCCCAGGTTTCGAGCACGGTGGCGAGCGCCACCCCGCGCCCCTCGCGCCGCCAGAGCTCCGCGGCCTCCAGAACATCGTCTTCGCGCGCGAACACGGCCCACTCCTCCGGTTTCCGTCTGCACCGAGGCGGGCGACCCGGTGGCCCCCGCCTGTGCGCGACTATATAGATGCATCCGCAGCCGGGCACTTGCCAGTCCGCGCCGCCGGTTTCCGCGCATCGGGCCCGAGCCCACGTGGACCGATCGAGAGATGCAGATGTCCCAGGCCCATTCGGTAAACGCCCCTTCGCCCCAGCCTCCGTCATCCCAGCTTAAGGCCGCGGCCGATCCCGCCGTGCGGCCGCTTCATGCGCCCACGCTGCGCACGCCCGAGGAGCTGGCGGCCGCAGGGCTGGTGCGCGCGGGCGCCGGGCTGGAGGCGGTGGCCGAGCGCTATGCGGTGGCAGTGACGGCCCCGCTGGCCGGCCTGATCGACCCGCGGGATGCCGCCGACCCCATCGCCCGCCAGTTCATCCCCGATGCGCGCGAGCTGGAGGTGCGGCCGGAAGAGAGGGGCGATCCCATCGGCGACCACGCCCATTCGCCGGTGCCCGGCATCGTGCATCGCTATCCGGACCGGGCATTGCTGAAGATCGTGGGTGTCTGCGCCGTTTATTGCCGCTTCTGCTTCCGCCGCGAGATGGTCGGCCCCGGCGCCGAGACCACCCTTTCCCCCGCCGCTCTCGATACCGCCTTCGCCTATCTTTCCGATCATCCGGAAATCTGGGAGGTGATTCTCACCGGCGGCGACCCTTTCATGCTGTCGTCCCGGCGCATGGGCGAGGTGGTGCGGCGCCTGGCGGGCATTGCGCATGTGAAAATCGCCCGTTTCCACACGCGCGTGCCCATCGCGGCGCCCGAGCGCGTCACCGCCGACGTCGTGGCGGCGCTGCAGGCCCCCGGCATGACCTCCTATGTGGCCATTCACGCCAACCATCCGCGCGAGCTGACGCTGGAGTGTCGCGCCGCGCTCGCCCGCATGGCGGATGCAGGGCTGCCGCTGGTCTCACAAACAGTGCTGCTGCGCGGGGTCAACGATGATGCCGAAACGCTGGCGGCCCTGTTTCGCGGCCTCGTCGAATGCCGGGTGAAGCCTTATTACCTGCACCATCCGGACCTTGCCCCCGGCACCGGCCATTTTCGCCTGACCATCCGCGAGGGACAGGCGCTGATGCGGGCGCTGCGGGGCCGGCTCTCCGGGCTCGCCCTGCCCACTTATGTGCTGGATATTCCCGGCGGGGCGGGGAAGGTGCCTCTGCTGCCCGACCATCTGGACGAATTGACCGCCGGCCCGGACGACGGCGAGCGCTTCCGCGTGACCGATAATTGCGGCGGCGTGCACCTCTACCCACCGGAAGGCTGAGACGTGCCGGAACGCTCGCGCGCCACGGGCGTTGTCCCGCCAGGGCAAGGGGTGGGGTGGTAAGCGGTTGACCAGCGTCAATGCAACGTTGCACGCGCCCCATATTGTTCGACACATAACCACAGGGAGCTGAAGGCCATGTCGGAGACCCTCGAGCAGCCGGCCGCCACGTCCAAGCGTCCGTCTCCGCAGACGCCGAAGATGAAGGCGGCGATCTTCGTCGAGAAGAATCGCATCGTCCTCGAAGACAAGCCCATCCCCGACGTGGGGCCGCTGGATGCGCTGATCCGCGTCACGACCACCACGATCTGCGGCACGGACATCCACATCCTCAAGGGTGAGTATCCGGTGGCCAAGGGCCTCACCATCGGCCACGAGCCGGTGGGCATTATCGAGAAGCTCGGCTCTGCCGTCGAAGGCTTCGAGGAAGGCCAACGCGTCATTGCCGGCGCCATCACCCCCTCGGGCTACTCCAATGCCTGCCTGTGCGGCTGCGGCTCCCAGGATGGCCCGCGCATGAAGCACGGTTTCAAGCCCATGGGCGGCTGGCGCTTCGGCAACACCATCGACGGCGCCCAGGCCGAATACCTGCTGGTGCCCGACGCCATGGCCAATCTCGCCCCGGTGCCAGACCTGCTCTCGGACGAGCAGGTGCTCATGTGCCCGGACATCATGTCCACCGGCTTCTCGGGCGCCGAGCACGGCAAGATCAAGATCGGCGATACCGTGGTGGTGTTCGCGCAAGGCCCCATCGGCCTGTGCGCCACCGCCGGCGCCAAGCTCATGGGCGCCACGCGCATCATCGCGGTGGACCAGGTGCCGGCGCGCCTCGAGGTGGCCCGCGCCATGGGCGCCGACATGGTGGTGGACTTCTCCAAGGTCGATCCGGTGGAAGAGATCATGCGCCTCACCGACGGGCGCGGCGTGGATGTGGCCATCGAGGCGCTTGGCCGCCAGGCCACCTTCGAGGCGGCCCTTCGCGTGCTGCGGCCCGGCGGCACGCTCTCGTCCCTCGGCGTCTATTCCACCGACCTGAAGATCCCGCTGGATGCCTATTTCGCGGGCCTGGGCGACACCACCATCGTCAATTCCCTCTGCCCCGGCGGCAAGGAGCGCATGCGCCGGCTGATCGACGTGGTGGCCTCGGGCCGGGTGGATGCCCGCGCCCTCGTCACCCACCGCTTCAAGCTGGACGACATCGAGGCCGCCTACGACCTCTTCGGCCACCAGCGTGATGGCGTGCTGAAGGTCGCCATCACGCCGTAGTGCGCAAGCGGTGGTGCCGGAATGCCGGCTCCACCGCCGAAAAGAAGCGGCGATGATCACTTTAGAGTGTTTCGCCGTTTTCTTCCGGTGGGGAAACGTTCTAGGGTTTCTCCAAATATGCAACCTGATCCGGCCTCCCTCGCGATACTCCATCGGTGCCAACGGCGAGTGAAGGGCGAAGCGCCTTTTGCGCGGCTCGGGTGCGGTCATTGGGGTTGAATAGAATGCTTCCGTTTTTCCTTCTGCGGGGCGGCTTTCTGGTCGGTCTGGCCCTCGGCGCCGGAGCGGTGGCGGCCGGCCCCCGGCTGCTGCGCGCGGCACGGCCCGCGGCCAAGAACGCGGCCGAGGCCGGCAAGGCCGGCTATGATGCCACCGTCGCCGCCGCCTCCAAGACTGGCGAGGACGTGAAGGATCTGGTGGCCGATGCCGTGGATGGCGTGAAAACCGCCGCCGGCAAGGTCGCCGCGGCCGCCAGTGCTGCAGCCACCACCGCCCTGCGGAGCGCCGAGAGCTTCACCAAGCATTCCGAACCCGTCGCGGCAGGCGAGACGGATGAAGCCCTGCCGGCCACTCCGGCAGGCCGCGCCCCGGAAACCGTCCTGCGCAGCACGACCCGGCGTGCGCGGAGCACGCGCCGTGCCGCCACCCGCGCCAGCGAGCGCACCGCCGTCGCTGAAACCGCCGCACCCGCCAAAGCCTCGCGCACCGGGCGCACGGCCGGCGAGGATCAGCCCGCAGCGAAGGCATCGCGCACTCGCGCCGCCGCCCCTGCCACCGTCACGGCCGCGCCCAAGGCGGCAGCCGTGACAGCGAAGACCAAGGCCAAGAGCGCGGGCGCGACGAAGAGCGCGGGCGCCACAAAGAGCACGAGCGCGACAAAGAGCACAGGCTCAGCCAAGACGACGCGTGGCACGGCGGACACGGTGACCGCCAGCGCCGCGAAGCCGTCCGCCGCGGCCCAGCGCCCCACGAAAAGCACAGCCAAAGCTACCGCGAAGACCGCCACCAAGACCGTAGCAAAGCCTGTAGCCAAGCCTGCGGTAGCGGCCGCAACCCCCGAGACCCCGGCGCCCGCCACCCCGCCCGTGACCCCGGAAGCCGAAGGCTGAGGTTCGGATGTCCCAGCCCATTGAGGTGCGTATCGCCCACCACATCCCGGGGCGCACACGGCTCGCCGCCGCACACCCGCGGGGAGAGGCCGACCTCCAGGCCTGTGCCGCCCGGCTTTCCCAAGACGGACGCTTGGATGTTCAGGTGCGCGGCGGCAGCCTGATCCTCACCCACCACCTGTCGTCCGCCGAAGAGATCCGGCCCGCACTGGAGAAAGCGGGGCTTTCGCTGGTCCCGCCCTCCCCGCGCCATCCCATCGGCAAGACCTCTGTCGCCGTGAGCCGCATCAACGGCGCCCTCTCCGAAGCCAGCGGTGGAAGCCTGGATCTCCTGAACATCGCCTTCCTGGGGTTGGTCGCCGGCGGGTTCGTTCAGCTGGCGCGCGGCAACGTCGCCGGCCCGGCCCTGACCTTGTTCAGCCAGGCGCTGACCCTGGCCCTGCTGCACGCCAAGACGCAGGAGCAGCACGCCTCGACCTAGGCTGTTTCAGTTTCTCAAGGAAACGTTGAAACAGCCTGTCCCATCGTTGTTACGCTCCTCCTTCACACGGACCGGTTCCCGCTTCGCTCGAAAAAGCCATCTGCGCGCGTCCGGCTCGGCCAGGTGGCGCCGCTCATCTCCCGCCATCCACCCGCCAGGAGGCGGCTTTGGACCAGTCTCCACGCAACGGCAGCAACGGCCCTCAAGGCGCCGATCATGTGGTCGAGGATCAGGGCGCCATCTTCGCCTTCCTCGCCAGCCCGACAAGCCACGGCCTTGCCGCCGGCGAAAGCGTACGCCGCATCGACACGCACGGCGCCGTGGTGTTCCTGGCGGGGCCCTTCGCCTACAAGGTGAAGCGCGCGGTGTACTTCCCGTTCATGGACTTTTCGACCCTCGGCAAGCGCAAGGCCGCCTGCACGGCGGAGGTCGCCATCGGCCGCGCGAACGCGCCGAGCATCTATCTCGGCGTGGTGCCGATCACGCGCTCGCCGGAAGGCCTGGCCCTGGGCGGCTCCGGCAAGCCGGTTGAGTATGCGGTGAAGATGAGCCGCTTCGACCCGGCGGACACCCTGGACCAGGTCGCGGCCCGCGCGCCGCTGGAGCGGCCGCTGCTCACCGCCCTCGCCCAGGCCGTGGCCCGTGCGCATGAGCGGGCGGAGGTCCATTGCGGTCATGAGGTGCCCTCGCGGCTCGCCTCCTATCTGGCGGACAACCGCGAGGCTTTCCGCCAGCATGCGGACCTTTTCGACGCCGCGGAGGCTGAGGCGCTCGCGGCAGCGGCGGAAGCCGAGCTGGATCGCATCACGCCGCTGCTGCGAGCGCGATCCCAGGCGGGCTTCGTGCGCCGCTGCCACGGGGACCTGCACCTCGCCAACATCGTGCTGATCGACGGCGCTCCGGTGTTGTTCGACGCCATAGAGTTCAGCGATGACATCGCCATCTGCGATGTACTGTACGATCTCGCCTTCCTTCTCATGGATCTGTGGCAGCGCGGCCTCCATACCGCCGCCAACACCGTGCTCAACCGTTATCTGTGGGCCCAGCGGGACGATGCCACGCTCGACGGGCTGGACGCGCTACCCTTCTTCCTGGCGCTGCGGGCCTCCATCCGCGCGAAGGTCGAGGCCGCCGGGCGGGCCCATCTTTCCGGTGCGGTGCGGGAGCGCGCGGAGGCGCGCATTCGCCACCTCTTTTTCAGCGCGCGACAGTTTCTCGGGCTCGCGCCATCCGCCCCGGACACCGCGCCGTTGCCGGCTGACTTTCCCGCCGGCTTGAGGGAGCGCGCGCCGAGCCTCAGCGCCATCGGCGGCCTTTCCGGCACGGGCAAGACCACCCGCGCCCTGCGCTGGGCGCCCTTCATCGGCCGGCCGCCCGGCGCGGTGGTTCTGCGCAGCGATATCGAGCGCAAGCGCCTGTTCAACGTGGCCGAGACGGATCCTCTGCCCGAAGCCGCCTACGGCCCGGAGGTGACGCAGCAGGTCTATGCACGCCTGCGCACCCTCGCCGCCCGCGTGCTTGCCACCGGCCAGTCCGCCATGATCGACGCCGTTCACGCCCATGCTCAGGAGCGGAACGATGAAGAGGCGCTGGCCCGCACCCTCAAGGTGCCGTTTCATGGCATCTGGCTGGAAGCGCCGCTGGATATCCGCGTCGAGAGGGTGGAGCACCGCAAGACGGCGCACAAGGATGCCTCCGACGCCGATGGCGAAATTGCCCGGCGCCAGCAGGCCTACGATATCGGCGAGCTGAACTGGATCCGTGTCGGCAGCGGCTGAGCGCGTGGCCGCCGTCCATGACGGCTGGAGAATCCACCAAGCCGCGCCAAAGGAACGAATATTTCACTCACCTCGGGGACAATCACCTCGAATGTGACTTGAGATGATTCGCGCAATCTCCATTTGCGACTCTCAGGACCCACTTCAAGGCGGCGGTCCGGCCCTCATCGGGGCCAGGATTGCCGCTTGATCGTCCACATGCCGGGAACCAGCGCCGCAGGCGATGAGTCTCCCGCGCAGGTCCGAATGCGAGAGGAGGACATGACGCGCATTCCCACCCATCCCGCGATGATGGGGCGCCCCTGCGGCGTGCAGGGTGGCGCGCGCGTGTCCCGACCCTTCTTTGGGCCGAATTTTCCGTCCAGCGTCCCCATTCGCGTCGTCTTCGGCGGCGCCCCAGGAGACACCCCATGAGCTGGCTCGACCGCCTGAAAGGCAAGGGCGCCGAGGAAACCCAGACCGCCGAGGATCGCCCGATGTCCGACAGTGCCACCGCCCCCGAGGCCATCGAACCCGCCCCGGCGTCCGCCGAACCCACCGGCCCCACCATCGCCCCGGAGCCGGATGCGGAAGCCAAGGTGCCTGCGGAAGCCCAGTCCGAGGACTGGTCGGAACCCGAGGAACAGATGCGGCGGGCACTCGCGGCTGCCCAAAGCGGAGATTACGACAGCGCCCTCGCCATCTGGGAGCCCCTGGCGCGCGAGGGCCACGGCCGCGCTCAGAACAATATCGGCGCCTGCTTCATCGACGGGTTGGGCGTGGACCAGAATATGGAGCTGGCGCGCGAGTGGCTCGAACTGTCGGCTGAGGCTGGCGATCCGGTGGGCCAGCGCAATCTCGCCCGGCTCTACCTGAAGGGCCTGGGTGGCAATCGCGACAGCGCCCATGCGGTCGAGCTTTACCGCCAGGCCGCCGAGGCGGGCGACGCCCCGGCGCAGGACATGCTCAGCTTCCTGCTGTTCGAGGGCACCGGCACGGCCGCCAATATGGAGGAGGCCAAGCGCTGGGCCAAGGCAGCGGCCGAGCAGGGCGTTGCCTCCGCCATGACCCGCCTGGGCCTCATCTCCCATCTGGATGCCGTCAGCGCCGCACCCGGCGGCACCGACGAATCCGACGCCGCCACGTGGTGGCGCAAGGCGGCCGAAGCCGGCGACCCTGATGGACAGGCGCTGCTGGGCGCCGCGCACCATCTCGGCGTGGGCGTGCCGCGGGACCGGATCGCCGCGTTTGCTTGGCTGCTGCGCGCCAAATCCGGCAAAAGCCCCCTGGCGGACCGCTTCTTTGACGCCGTGCGCGCCACCCTTAGCCCGGAAGAGGAAGCCGCCGCCGAGCGCCGCGTGATGAAGGCGGAAGAAGGCGTCACGCCGGCGCCCTGAACCAGCGCTCCGCAGGCAGTCCCCTCGCGGCACGCCGCCCGCCATCCGGTGTCTTCCCTCTTCATGGAAGCGGGAAGACACGCCATCTGCCAAGCTGACGCGTTGTCCCGACGCGAAGCCATATGCCCATCACACAAGGGGCGCCCGGATCAGCGCTGGCGCGGTTTCGGACGCGGGGATCAGAGTCTCGATCGCGGTCCGGTGGGCGCGCCATGGCACCACGCGACGACACCACGGAGCTGCCCAATCGGGAGACGAAGCGCAGCCGCCCCCCACGCCTCCCTCGCCCCACCTGAGGGCCCGGAATGTGGCGGCACGAGAGATGCCCCCATCCGACCTCTGCGCTCTTTGCCCACGCTCTTCCCATCGTTAGCCGACGGACATCCTTCGCGACGTTGCGCGCCACCGGACACGAAACGACGATGTGGCGCATCACCGGAGCACGCCGAAAAAAGCGCGCGGCTCGACAACAACGGGCAGGATCCGGCGCGCGTCGAGAAAGGGCGTAGCGCCCTTTCCACCGGCGACCACACCGCCTCGGCCGGCAAAACACGATGCCCTGGCCTCTCTTCAGCGCCCACCCTGCCCCACGACAGACGGTTAACCCAAGGTCCCCGTCGCCTTCCGCCATCGGGTTCGCCGCCCCCTCACGCGGGCCCCGATTTCGTTGCGTCAGGCGTGGTGGGGTGCGCCATGCAGCCCGGGAAGCGCGGCGTGAGGATGCGCGCCGCCATTCACCGGAGGCAGAAACAGCCCAGCCTGGAAGCAGGTGCTCATGTGCTCCACCTTGGCGATGGCCCGGTCAGCAGCTGCCGGTTCCAGCACGCGGCGGGCAGTCTGCGTGAACAGCGCCACCCAGCGGGTGAAATGCTCTGGCTTCAGCTGCAGCGAGATGTGCGCGGAGAACGGATTGCCCGTATAGCGGCCGGTACCGAGCAATGCGCGGGACCAGAAGTTCTCGACAATCCGATAGTGCTCTTCCCAATCGGGAATGGCCCGGGCGAAAATGGGGCCCAGCTGCGGGTCCTGCCCAGCCGCCGCATAGAACTCCCGCACCAGCCGGTCGAGATCGGCCTCAGTGACGTGAATTTCGCTGGCCAGCTGCTCCCGCGCCCCATTCGGCCACACGTCCGCGCGATCGGCGATGAGGGCGGCCAGCTCAGGCGCGGCCGGGCCCTTGCGGCCCGTGGTGTTCAATGGCGGATCATACTTGCCCACCAAGTCATGAAGGGCATGGGCCCGCAGGCGCGCATTGGGACGCTCCATGTAGAACAGACCGTCCGTGACAGCGGTTTCCGCCGGCAATGCCGCTCGGACCGCCTCCTCCGCCAGCGCCATGTCCTCCGCCTCGCCGATATAAGCGGGATAGGCGAGGTCGCCGATGGAGCGGGTGAGAATGAAGATGCCAGGGCGCGCCGGCGCCTTAGGTGCGGCAACGAACGACACGCCGCCAAAATCCGCTTTCCCGGCGGACGCCGAGGGCAGATGGGGCCCAACACCGGTGGAAGATCCACGAGACTGGCCGGCGCCCAGCGGCACGGCCGAGGTCTGCAACGTGGGGGTGGACGATGTCGTCATGGGTCGCACTCCTGTTCCAACAGCCGCGATCAGTCCTTGGTCTCGGTCTTTGTCGGCTCGGGCGCACGGGCCACGAGACGCAGGCCGGCACGGGAGCGCGCCACGTCCTTGCCGGTCCTCTGCCAGGGCGCCGAAATGCGCACCGCCGTGCCGGGCACAAAGCGCACGGGAATGGGCGTCGAGCTCTTATCCGAGGCCATGCAACGTCCTCCTGGCCGAAACGGCCCCGCCGCGGCGACAAAAAGCGCTCGGCATGAAAATTATATAACGGACGGTAGGAGAGGCCGCCGCCCCACGCAAGCGGCAGCGACGGCGATATTGCTGTAATTTCGCGCGTGCCTAGAAATTAATCTGATACAACCGGCACAACCTCAGCGACAAAATGGCGCGAAACAGAGACCCGCAGCCCCTTCCCGAGGCCCGCGACGCCGCCTCAGACCGTCGGCGGCGCGGCGCTCTCGCCCACCGGAGCCGCGGCCATCATCAGCACCGAGATGAACGCATTGAGCCGGCTATAGGCTGCCACGCAGAGCTGGTCGGCCATGAGCAGCGCCCGCGCACTGGCCTGGGTATCTTGATTGATATGGCCGGTAAGGGCCGACACCAGCTCGCTCTGGCCGATAGCAAGGCTACGCAGGCCCAACAGCAGATGATCCAGGCCCTCGCGCGTCAGCAGCACTTTCAGCGGCACGCCCTCATCAAGGCTGGCCCAGCGGGCGATGGCCTCTTGCGACACCTGGATCTGCTCGGCGGGAAGCTCCTGTGCGGAGCCAGCATTTTCCGAAGGCCCCTGGGCGGCCCCCTCAACAATCTCAGCCATGGCAATCTCTCAATTCCGAAAAAATCCGCGCGGCAAAACACGCGTCACAAAGCGATCCGACTGAAAACCTCGGATCTGCCCCATGAGCTTACGATCTTCGCGCCGGCAATGTCACTGAAAGTGGCCGCGCGCGATCACGTTTTCATAAGGTGAGCTTCTACCGTTCACGGCGGGCCGCTAGAAGAAGCGCCAGCAGGCGCCCGCCGGCGTGTGAATGCCGGCCGGTCGCCCTTTGCAAGAGAGGACGCGATGACCGACACCCTTTTGCGCGACGGCGCCAACCCGCCCGCGGCCAGCGCGCGTGGCAAGACGATGGGCGGCGCCTGGCGCTGGATCAAGGTTTGGGATGCGCCGACGCGGCTGTTCCATTGGACACTGGTGGCGCTCGTGGCCACGTCCTACGTCACGGCACGCAATGGCTGGATCGACTGGCACTTCTATGCCGGCTACTCCATTCTCACCCTTGTGCTTTTCCGCATTCTCTGGGGTCTGTTCGGCAGCCAGACCTCGCGCTTTGCCTCCTTCGTGCGCAGCCCGGCGGCGGCCATCGACCACCTGCGCCACGTGCTGAAGCGCCAGCCCGAGCCGGAGACGGGGCACAATGCCGCCGGCGCCTATATGGTGGTCGCGCTGCTGGCCCTGTTGCTGTTCCAGACCGTTTCCGGCCTGTTCGCCAATGACGGACTGTTCACCAGCGGCCCCCTCGCCGACCTAGTGAGTGGCGAGCTGAGCGACCAGCTTACGGTGGCGCATGGCCTGTCGTTCGATCTCATCATGATCGCGGTGGCGCTGCATGTGCTCGCGATCATCGCCTATGCGGTGCTGCTGCGGCAGGATCTGGTGCGCCCCATGGTCACCGGCTGGAAGCGCCTGCCGGCCGCCATTGCCGCGCCGCGCTTGGCGCCGGTGCCGCTCGCCCTCGTGCTGCTGGCCCTGGCCGCCGCCGGCGTGTTCGCCGTGACCCAGCTGGGTGGCTGACCCACAAAACAAAACCGGGCGCCCCATAAGGAGCGCCCGGCCTTTTCCCAGAGCGTTTCGCAGCGAAGCGGGAACCCGCCTCGCGTGAAGGAAACGCCCAGAACGAATAGACAGGCTGTTTCAGCGTTTCTGTGAAAACTGAGACAGCCTGAGCCTCGACCGACCGCAGCAGCCCGGATCAGCGAGACTTGTAGGTCTGATGGCAGGAACGGCAGTTCTCGGCCACGGCGGCGAAAGCGGTCTTGAAGCCCGCCTCGTCCACCACGCCCTTGGCCGCATTCTCGGCCACGGCCTGATTGAACTTGGTGATGGCGGCATCGAAGCCCGCGCGATCGCTCCACACGGCGGCGGTGGCCTTGGTCTCGCCGGCATCGGAGCCAGGCGGGAACAGCTTCTCGAAGCCGACCATCTTGTCCTTGTAGGTCTGGAAGATCAGCTGGGCCTTGTCGGTGCTGAACGGCACCTTACCCTTCAGGATCGAGGCGCCGATATCGGTCTGCTCGCCGATCGCCTTCATCGCCGCGCGGCGCTGCTGGATGACATTGCCCTGGGCGTAGGCGGCGGTGGCTGCAACAAGGCCACCGACAATGGCGGCGGTCACGAAAAGACGCATCTTCTGCTCCAAATGCGGATTCGGAAGAGGCCACACCCTACAAATATTCCAACCAGACGATACCGCCCAACGCTCACGCTTGCGCGAGGAGAGCGGCGGCCAATTGCCGCTCTCGACTTTCGGCGCAGCTTCCCTTGCGATACCGGCGAAGCAAGCCCAGGGGTTCAGCGGCTTTCCACCGCGGCCGCCACCATGGCCCGCACCTCGTCCGCAACGGCGTCGACCAGCGCAGCTTCGCGCGCACGGACCACAAGATGAGTCTTGAAGCGCCCGTCCTCATCGCGGAATGGATAGGAGCCGATGATGGTATCTGGATGACGTCGCGCGATATCCGCCAGCGGCGCGGCAATATCGCCCTCCTTCGCGTCCGCCAGGACGGTCTGGGAGAGCATGGGCCGGCCCTTGTCCAGATCGGGCAGCACCGCCTCCAGCATGGCCTGCATGATGCGCGGCACGCCGGCCATGACGATCACGTTGCCGATCCGGAACCCGGGCGCCTTGGAAACCGCGTTCACCACCAAAGACGCACCGGCGGGAATCCGGGCCATGCGCAGGCGCGCCTCGTTCAGATCCTTCTCCGCGATATATTCGAGCAACATGGCCCGGGCGCGCGGGTCCACGTCTATGCTGACGCCGAATGCCTTTGCGATCGAATCAGCGGTAATGTCATCGTGGGTGGGGCCGATGCCTCCGGTTGTGAAGACATAGGTGAAGCGATGACGCAGCGCGTTGACCGCGGCAACGATGTCCTCTTCCACATCCGGCACGATGCGGACCTCGCGAAGGTCGATGCCCACCTCCGTCAGCCGCTCGGCGATGTGGCCGATATTTTTGTCCTTGGTGCGCCCCGAGAGAACCTCGTCGCCAATGACGACCAGCCCCGCGGTGACCATTTGCGCGCCGTCTGCCTCGCTCATGACGCATCACCTGCCTTTTTCAGCGGCAACATGCTTCCGTTTGCCCATTTTGCGAACACTCGTAAAACGAGAGCGTCGCTGCAGGGAAGCCTTTTCCCTTTATCACTTCTTTGGCACGATGTTTGTAGTGTTCTGAATCTGAGATCTGCGGACGTGGAGTGACAGTCCCAATGCGGCAAGCGTTCGACGAAATGTCCAGCACGGATGGGCATGTGAGACCGGCCTACGAAACACTGAAGCAGTGGCTCGGCGGCGTTCCTCAAGACGTGCTCAACCACCGCCGCAAGGAAGCGGAATACATCTTTAGGCGGATAGGAATCACCTTTGCCGTCTATGGGGAGCAGAACGCCCAGGAGCGCCTGATTCCCTTCGATATCGTGCCCCGCATCCTCACCAAGGATGAGTGGGGGCGCCTGTCCACCGGCCTGGAACAGCGCGTCAAGGCGCTCAACATGTACATCCGCGACGTTTATTCGAAGCGGGAGATCCTGAAGGCGGGCATCGTGCCCGAGGATCTGGTGTACAAGAATCCGGCCTTCCGCCCCGAGATGAACGGCCAGCGGGTGCCGCACGACCTTTATGTGCACATCGCCGGCATCGACATCGTCCGCACCGACCCCGACACCTTCTACGTGCTGGAAGACAATGCGCGCACGCCGTCCGGCGTCTCCTACATGCTGGAGAACCGGGAGATCATGCTGCGGCTGTTCCCCGAGCTATTCTCCATGCACAAGGTCGCGCCGGTGGAGAATTACGCCGACGACCTCCTGGCCACCCTGCGCTCGCTCTCGCCCCAGAGCGGGCATGAGCCGAACGTGGTGATCCTCACCCCCGGCATCTACAATTCGGCCTATTACGAGCACTCCTTCCTGGCCGACAAGCTGGGCGTGGACCTGGTGGAAGGGCGCGACCTGTTCGTGAAGGACGGCATCGTCTTCATGCGCACCACCGAGGGGCCGAAGCGGGTGGACGTGATCTATCGCCGCCTCGATGACGACTTCCTCGACCCTCTCGCCTTCCGCCCCGACAGCGTGCTGGGCGTGCCCGGCCTGATGAGCGCCTACCAGGCCGGCAACGTGACCCTCACCAATGCGGTGGGCACCGGCGTCGCCGACGACAAGGCGGTCTATTCCTACATGCCGGACATCATCCGCTTCTATCTGGGCGAGGAGCCGCTGCTGCCGAACGTGCCCACCTGGCGCTGCCGCGAGGCCGACCACCTGAAATATGTGCTGGAGCACCTGCCCGAGCTGGTGGTGAAGGAAGTGCACGGCTCCGGCGGCTACGGCATGCTGGTGGGCCCCACCGCGGACAAGGCGCAGATCGAGAAGTTCCGCGAGAAGCTCATCGCCGATCCGGCCAACTTCATCGCCCAGCCGACTCTGGCGCTCTCCACCTGCCCCACGCTGGTGGAAAAGGGCATCGCGCCCCGCCATGTGGACCTGCGGCCCTTTATTCTTTCCGGCTCCGACAAGGTGCGCATCGTGCCGGGCGGGCTCACCCGCGTGGCCATGAAGGAGGGTTCGCTGGTGGTGAATTCCAGCCAGGGCGGCGGCACCAAGGACACCTGGGTGCTCGACGCATGAGCCTGCCGCCCAACGCATGACCGCGGTCG
This sequence comes from Xanthobacter sp. NM-59, assembly GCF_021401125.1. Lineage (GTDB taxonomy): Bacteria > Pseudomonadota > Alphaproteobacteria > Rhizobiales > Xanthobacteraceae > Xanthobacter. The sequence continues at coordinate 278,177 of NZ_JACBFQ010000001.1, read as the reverse complement.
CGGCCCGGCCCCGGCCGTGACCCTTGAACACATCGCCGGCAGGTGCCACGCCACGACGCCTGCCCGCTTCCTCCTCCTCCGGATGGGTTCTCCATGCTCTCCCGCACCGCTGACAATCTCTACTGGCTCAGCCGATACGTTGAACGCGCAGACTGCCTGGCGCGCATCCTCGATGTGTCGCAGCGGCTCGCCTACACCCCCGTCACCTATGGCGGGTCCACCAATGAATGGGGTTCGGCGGTGCTGACCGCCGGGGTCGCCGACCTGTTCACCGAACGCTACGGGCCGCTTGAGGAGGCCAAGGAAGAGCAGGTGGTCTCCTTCCTGGCCTTCGAGGCGGAAAACCCCTCCTCCATCCGCAATTGCTTCGAGGTGGCCCGCACCAATGCGCGCTCCGTGCGCACGGCGCTCACCTCGGAAATGTGGGAGGTGATCAACACCGCCTGGATCGAGCTGCGCAACTTCCCCAACCGCGCGCTCACCCGCGACGAGCTCTCCCGCTTCCTGGCCTTCGTGAAGGAGACCTCGCTGCGGTTCGATGGCGCGACCTTCCGCACCATGCTGCGCAACGACGCCTATTGGTTCTCCCGCTGCGGCGCCCAGCTGGAGCGCTCGGACAACACGGCCCGCATTCTCGACGTGAAGTACCACGTGCTGCTGCCGGAGAAGGAGCATGTGGGCGGGCCGCTCGATTACTTCCAGTGGGCCTCCATCCTGCGTTCGGTCTCGGCGCTCACGGCGTTCCACTGGGTGTATCGCGACAGCGTGAAGCCCTGGCTGGTCGCGGATCTTCTGATCCTGAACCGGCAGATGCCGCGTTCGCTCGCCGCCTGCTACGACAACCTGGCGCGCAACCTCGACGACATCGCCTCCGCCTATGGCCGCCAGGGACCTTCCCAGCGCCTGGCGCGTTCCATGCTGGCGCGGCTCACCAACCGCAACATCGAGGACATCTTCCAGACCGGCTTGCACGAGTTCATCTCGGGCTTCATCTCCGACAACAACAAGCTGGGCGCGGAGATCAAGGAGCAGTACCTGACCTGATGGATGACGAGGGCGCCCGCGGGCGCCTTCCGCCCACCATTCCGCAAAAGTGTTCTGGGTCCGGCAACTTTCAAGGTCCGATCATGCGTGTCCGCATCCGCCACGAGATCACCCAGCGTTTCGAGCCCGGCAGCCGCAACCTGTCGGTCACCGTGCGCCTCACTCCCCGTTCGCACGAGGGCCAGTTCATCCAGCGCTGGACCCTCGATCTCGACAGCGATTGCCGGCTGCATCCGCAGGAAGATGCCTTCGGCAACATCTGCCACGCTTTCAGCGTGGAAGGCCCCACCGATCATGTGACCGTGGTGGCCGAAGGCGAGGTGGAGACGTTCGACACCACCGGCATCGTGCGCGGCTCGGTGGAGCCCTTTCCGCCGGCGCTCTATATGCGCGAGACGACCCTCACCCACCCTGTCGCGAGCCTGATCGCCTTTGCCGACGCCGCAGTGAAGGGCGTGCCCGAGGATCCGCTGACCCGGCTGCACGCCCTCATGGTCCGCGCGCACGAGACCCTGACGGAGGTCGATCCCACCGGCTCCACCATGCCCCTCTCGGCCGAGGCGGTGCTGGAGGCGAAGTCCGCCTGCGCTGGCGGCATTGCTCATGTGTTCATCGGTGCGGCGCGCCATCTGGGCATTCCGGCGCGCCACATTTCCGGCTATCTGGCCCTGGACGACGAAGGCGCGGCCCGCCACTGGGCGGAGGCCTATGTGCCGAAGATCGGCTGGATCGCGTTTGATCCCGGCCGCAATGTCTGCGCCACCGAGAACTACGTGCGGCTGGCGGTGGGCCTCGACGCGTTCGGCGTCGCCCCCATGCGCAGCACGGGCTTTGAATGCCGCGAGAGCGTCTGCGCGGAGGATGGGCGCACGCCGCCCCGCATGGCCCAGGCCCAAAGCCAGGGTCAGAACTGAAAATCGCGCGGCGGGACGGAACAAAGTGCCGCCATGTGCGGCCTCTGTCATAAAGACACGGTGAACGACCTCCATGATGTGATCTTTCAAGACCACACGGAGGGCGCACGCCGTGTCCAAGCACGTTTCAACCGAGGTCGAGGCGAACGCCCACAGCGCCAGCATGCACGCGCCCACCCCCGCGGCGCAGGCCACCGACACCAGCGCCCAATCCGCCCCGCCCGGCACCCCGCCGGTGAAGATCGAGGTCCGCCACCTCGACTATTATTATGGCGAGCGGCGCGCCCTGCATGACGTTTCGGTTCGATTGTACGCCAACCGCATCACTGCGCTGATCGGCCCCTCGGGCTGCGGCAAGTCCACGCTGCTGCGCGTCTTCAACCGCATGTTCGAGCTTTATTCGGACCAGCGGGTGGAAGGCGAGGTGCTGATGGATGGTCGCAGCATCCTGGCGCCGGAAGTGGATGCCGCCGCCCTGCGCGCCCGCGTCGGCATGGTGTTCCAGCGGCCGACGCCCTTCCCCATGTCCATTTTCGACAACGTGGCCATGGGCATCCGCATCAATGAGGCGCCGCCCGAGGATGAGGTTGCGGCACGGGTGGAGGACGCGCTGCGCCACGCCGCCTTGTGGGACGAGGTGAAGGACCAGCTCAAGGCCAGCGGCCTCAGCCTCTCCGGCGGGCAGCAGCAGCGCCTGTGCATTGCCCGCACCATCGCCGTCCGGCCCGAGGTGATCCTTTTGGACGAGCCCTGCTCTGCGCTCGACCCCATCAGCACCGCCAAGATCGAGGAGACGATGCTGGAGCTGCGCGCCCGCTACACGCTCATCATCGTCACCCACAATCTGCAGCAGGCGGCGCGCATCTCCGACTTCACGGGCTTCATGTATCTCGGCGAAATGGTGGAATTCTCCTCCACGGACCACATGTTCACCCGGCCGAAGGACAAGCGCACGCACAACTACATCACCGGCCGCTTCGGCTGAGGATTGTCCCGCATCCGCGAGGCCATGGCGGCTGCCGCAAGGGCGCCCGCGTAAGCGCGGCCGTGATCCACCCCTGCCCCCTTGACCCATTGGCCCACCCCTGCAATGTCCTTGGCTCAAACAGGAGGAAGCCCACAATGTCCCACGCGCCGGCGTATGACCCCGACAACATCTTCGCCAAGATTCTTCGCGGCGAACTGCCGGCGCAGAAGGTCTATGAGGATGATCGGGCGTTCGCGTTTCTCGATATCATGCCGCGCTGCCCCGGACATACGCTGGTGATTCCCAAGACTCCGGCGCGCAACATCCTGGACATCGATCCCGAAGATCTCGCCCATGTGGCGAAGATCGCGAAGAAGATCGCCATCGCCGGTAAGCAGGCCTTCAAGGCGGATGGCGTTACCGTCCAGCAGTTCAACGAGGAAGCGGGCGGCCAGGTGGTGTTCCACCTCCATGTCCACGTCATTCCCCGCCACCTTGGCGTGCCCATGAAGCCGCCGGCGAGCGAAATGGAGAGGCCCGAGGTGCTGGCCGAGCACGCCGCGCTGCTGCGCGCCGCCCTCGGCCAGTGAGCGGCGCGCGCGCGTCCGCGCTGAGCATCAGGGCTCCCGCGCGGCTTCATCTCGGCTTTCTGGACCTTGGCGGCGCACTCGGCCGCCGCTTCGGCAGCCTGGGCATCACCCTCGACCGGCCGGTGACGGCGGTGACGGTGGCCCGCGCCGATGCCGATAGCGCCACCGGCCCCGATGCCGTCCGCGCGGCACAGGTGCGGGACAGGGTGCGGGCCGCTCTCGGCATCGAGGGGGCCTTTGCCGTCAGCGTCGATTCCGCCCTTCCGCCCCATGGCGGGCTTGGTTCGGGAACACAGCTCGCCATCGCGATCGGTATCGCGGTCGCGCGTCTGGGCGGGCACGATTTGGATGCACGGCAGGCGGCCACGCTGCTCGGGCGCGGGCTGCGGTCCGCCATCGGCATGGAAGCCTTTACCCAGGGCGGCGTCATTCTCGACGGTGGCAAGCCCGTCGGCGCCGCCGGGATCGGTTCCGCGCCTCCCCCTTTGCTCTCCCGCCTGCCCTTCCCAGAGGACTGGCGCATTCTCCTGGCATTCGATTCGAGCCGGGAGGGGCTGAGCGGCGACGCCGAAACCCGCGCGATGGCCGAGCTGCCGCCCTTTCCCGAAACCCTGGCGGCGCATCTGTGCCACCTCATCGTGCTGAAAGCACTGCCGGCGCTGGCGGAGGGCGATGCCATGGCCTTCGGTGCCGTCATCGGCGAATGGCAGCGGGCCTTGGGCGACCATTATGCGGCGGCCCAGGGCGGCGGCCGCTTCTGCAGCCAAGATGTAGCCCAAGCCATTGGTTTCGTTGAAGCACAGGGCGTCCCCGGCGTGGGCCAGAGCTCGTGGGGGCCCACGGGTTTCGCCATTGTGGGCAATGCAGCACAGGCGGAAGATCTGCTGCAGGCCTTGCGCCAGCGCTTTGCATCGTCCAAAAATCTCACGTTTGATTGCGTGGCGGGAAACAATAGCGGCGCCGAAATCCGGGCGCTCGGGGCAAGCCTCGCCTGACCGCCGCCACCAACTTCGCGACCGGGCGCAAAGCCGGGTCTTGGACCAGGTCGAAACCGCCCCAGGCTACGGCTGTGCCGAACAAGCGGGCGGGCTCACAAACAGGCAGGCCGACTAGCCATGGATCTTGCTCTCATCGCCCTTTCCGCGCGCCCGCTCGCCGCCGCCGCCGCGCGGGCCGGGTTCGCCGCCCTGGCGCTGGATCTGTTCGCGGATCTCGACACCTGCGCCCATTCCGCGCGCTGCGTGCGCGTGCACAAGCGCAATGGATATGCCTTCGACGGGGACGACCTGATCCAGGCCCTCACCAGCCTTTCCCCCGCCGGCCTGCCGGTGATCCTCGGAAGCGGGCTGGAGGATGATCCGGACCTCATGGCCCGCATCGCGGTGCGCAATCCCATCCTCGGTAATTCGCCGGAAACCGTGCGGGTTCTGAAGGATCCGCTCGCCCTTGCCGGCATTTGCAGCCATCTCGGCGTGCCCTTCCCGGAAGTGACCATCGAGGCCCCGGTTCCGGGCGCGTTCGGCGGTGCGCCCATTCTGGTGAAGAAGATCGGCGGTGCCGGCGGGGGCCACATCCGCCGCCGCGCGCCCGGGGACCTCTCCGCCCCCGCCGCCGGTGACTACCTCCAGCGGGAGGTGAAGGGGGAGCCTTATTCCCTGCTGCTGCTAGCCAATGGCCACAAGGCCGTGGTGGTGGGCGCCTCGCAGCAGTGGCGCGACGATGATTGCGAGCATCCGTTCCGCTATGGCGGTGTCGTCGGCCCCGTCGCCCTGCCGGCGGCCCACGCCGAGGCTATGCGTGAGGGCGCCACGCGCTTGGCCCTTGCCTGTGGGCTGGTGGGCCTGATCTCCATGGACTTCGTGGTGGGCGAGGATGGCTGGTTCCTGGTGGAAGTGAACCCCCGCCTGGGCGCGACCCTCGACATTTTCGATGTGGACCCGCTGCCGCCTTTGCTGGGCCTGCATCTGGCGGCCTGTGGCGGCCGCGTGCCGGCGAGCATCCCGGCCCCCGCCGAGGTTCATGCGAGCCAGGTGCTGTACGCAGAGACGGACCTTCTGGTGCCCAACTGCGCGCTCCCGCAATATGTGGCCGACCGGCCGGCAGCCGGCGCCGCCATTCCGCGCGGCGCACCGGTATGCACCGTGCGCGCCAGCGGACCCACCGCCGAGATCGTGCGGGCCCGCCTTGACGTACTGGTGGCCGAAGTCCGCGCCGAACTCGGCTTCGCTTCCCTGGCCGAGCCGGCGGCCTGACACCCCGAGCTGAGCACGCCCATGCCTGAGCGCGAGATGCCTGAGCGCGAGAGGGCCGAGCACGCCGCCGCCTGCTTCCTGGCGGCGTGCCGAGCGGAGCTGCAGGCGCTCAAGCCCGGCAACGTGCATGTGTTTGCACCCGGACACGGCATGGAAGTGCGTCACTTCGAGCAGGCGGCGCAAGCCGCCGCAGACGTGATCGCGCGGCCGGGCATCCAGGTGGGTGTTCGCATTCGGCGCGCGGTGGACGCCTCGCTGGCCGTGGCCGGGTGCAACACCAATCTGGGCATCATCCTGCTTGCGGCGCCGCTCATCGCGGCGGCGCTGGCTCCGGAGCCGGGTAGCCTGCGCGCCCGTTTGGCGCAGGTGCTGGCGGGCCTGACCCTCGACGATGCAGAGAATGCGTTTCGCGCCATCGCCACGGCCAAGCCCGGCGGCTTGGGGGATGCTGCCGAGGGCGACGTGCATGCCCCAGCGCCATCGGATCTGCGCACGGCCATGAGCCTTGCGGCGCATCGCGACAGCATCGCCCGCCAGTATGCCACCGATTTCGCCGACGTCTTCGCCATTGGCATGCCGGAGCTGGAAGCGGAGCCCTGCGCGCCCTACGGCGTGGAGAATGCCTATCTCGCTTTGCTGTGCGCCTTTCCAGACAGCCACATTGCCCGCAAGTTCGGCAACCAGACCGCGGAAACGGTGCGCGAGGAGGCCCAGCAGCTCCGCCAGGCCGTGGCCGGGGCCGATGAATCGCAGCGGCATGCCCTACTGGCGGAGTTCGATGCCAGCCTGAAGGAGCGGGGCATTAATCCCGGCACCACCGCCGACCTCACCGTCGCCAGCATCCTCGCCGCCCTGCTCGCGGCCTAAGGGCCAGCACGGAGGCGCTTTCGAGCGGAGCCGCAGCGACCCGCAGGGTGAAAACCTGCCACCGCGCCGTGTGCGCGTGCGCCGTGTGGGAGCATTCCCCGCGCCGTGGAACGGGGAATGCTCAAGGCCACCTGCCTGCCATCAAGCCCAGGGTCAGAACTTCACCGACAGCACGCCACGGCCCGCATTGGAGGTGACGCCGTCGCCGAAATTGCCGTCATAAGCGAGCCCCAGCGTCACGCCATTGACAAGGCCGAGGTCCAGCCCACCCGTGACCACCACGCTGTCCGTCGCCACCGGCACGCCTTCCACCAGGAAGGAAGTGCCCAGGCCGATGAAGGTCAGGCTCTCGGTTGGCGTGACATCGCCGAAGGCATGACGCCAGCCGGCGGAGGCATAGGGGGTGAGGCGCATGCCCTCTTGAAGGGTGAAGCTGCCCGCCGCGCGCAGACCCAGGGTGGAATAGGGCGTGCTCATGGTGGCGCCATCCGAGCGCAGGCCGGACACCGGCGCCCCGGTCTCCGAGAAGCTGCCGAAATCCGCATAGCTCCAGGCCATGCCGGCAAACGGCTCCAGCGCGACCGGCCCCATGGTCAACGTGTAGCCCACCTCGCCGAACAGGTTGGCGGACGTCGCGCCGTAATCCGCCTGCGGTCGCTCCCCGGTCAGGGCCACGAAACGGGAGGTGGACAGGCTGCTCCAGCCGATATCCGCACCCGCGCGCAGCTTCCAGGCGTCGAAGCTGGCGCCCGCATAGCCGGCCACGCGCGCCGTATCGGCATCGGACGAGGCATTGGCCACATCCGTGGAGCTCGACGAATAGCCCACCGCGAAGCCGTAGGTGAGGTGACCATCGGTGGCATCCAGACCCACCAGCGCACCGCCGGCCTTGGTGGTCACATCCTGCGCGCCGGCGTTGGAATCCACCCACTGGCCATAGCCCTGCGCCCAGGCGGTGAGCACCGGGCCCGAGGCTTGCGCCTTCGTTGGCATCGCCTTGAACGGCCCGGCCTCAACTTGGCGCGGCTCAGCGTAGGCACTCGCCGGCCCGCCGAAGCCCAGCGCGGCCTGCGCGCCCGAGCTGCCCGCATAGCCCGCCTGACGCAGGCGGCCCAGCAGGGTGTCGTTGACCAGCGTGTTCTCGCTGAAGATCGCCGCGCCCTGAAGGGTCGCGTGGATTCCGCCGGAAAGTTCGGTGAGCGCGGTGCGCACGGTGCCGGCGGAAGTCTGCTGCAGCATCAGATCATAGAGCGCCCCGAAACCCGGAGTAGCTCCGGCGCCGTAGAGATCCAGCGCATTGGCCACCGCCAGCTCGTTCGCCCCCACCGCATAGGCCGAGAACTGCGTGCCGTTGCGATCGAGGCTGAGGATGATGGCATTGGCGTCCGCGCTGAGGTGCGGGGTGAGGAAAAGATAGCCCGCCGTTTCGCTCACGCTGCCGAAATTGCCGGTCACGCCGCCGGTGGCGATCAGAATGGCGTAGTCGGTGCCCCACTCCAGATGTCCGGTCTGGGTGTTGAGCACCACCTGCGCTCCACTGTCGACGCTGGCTGCGCCGCCGGCCGCGATCAGGTCCACCGTCCCGGCCGCCGAGGTCTGCAGCTGGTAGGCGGAACCCGCCTCGAAGGTGACGTTCCCCGCCACAGCCAGGGTGCCCGGAGCCCCGGTGCTGCCGGGCGCGACGAGGCCCCCCGCCCCGACGCTCAGGGAGCCGATGGCGCCGGTGCCCAGCAGGCTGCCCGCGAGCCCGCTCGCCGTGTCGCCGGCAACGCGGACCGAGGCGCCGGACAAGTCGGCACCGGCCAGGCGCAAGGTGGCGCCGACAACGTCCGCCGAACCGGCAAAATCTGTGGCTCCGGAGACCAGCCAGTTTGAGCCGATGGAAAGGCTCAGCCGCTCGAAGCCCTGATAGGTGGCGCCATCGCCCAGCAGGGAGAGATCGAAGGCGCCGTCCACCTCGCCGAGCCGCAGGGTGTCGGTGCCGCCTTCGGCCCGCACCGCGCCGACCACCTGGGAGCCCGCCTCATAGACGAACTGGTCGTCCCCATCCCCCATCGCCACGGCATAGGTGGTACCGGAGATGGTGCCGTAATTGATGATGGTGTTGCCGAAGGTGCCCGCGGTGTTGACAATGCGGATGCCGAACCCATCCTCGCCGCGAATGGTGCCGTAATTGACCACCGAAAGGGCGCTGAAGACGTCGCCATTATTGCTGTCGTCAGCCAGGATGCCGTTATTGGCGCCGGAGATGAGGGCGCTCGTCACCTCAGCATCGCCATTCAGGATCGCGCCGCCGCCGATGGCGATGCCCTCGCTGGTGCTGGGCTTCAGCTCGCCTGGCTTGGTGCCCTTGGAGCCGAGACCGGAGATGGTGCCGTAATTGACGATGGTGCCGGCCTGGTCGAAATCCACGCCGTCGCCATCGCCGAAGCTGGCGGCCGGATCAAAGGTGCCGGTGATCGTTCCGTGATTGACCACGACGCCGCTGCCGTTCGAGTTCACGCCCGAGCCGTTGCGGCCCTCGATGGTGCCGTAATTGCGCACATCGAGAAAGTCCTCGGGGCCGGACGCCTTGATGCCATGATAGGCGCCGGAGATGAGGCCGCCGGCCATGTTGGTGATGGTGGCGCTCATGCCGCCGGCCATCCCCTCGCCATCGATCTTGATGCCGGAATTGTTCTGGGTATCGGCAGTACCGGCCGCGTAATTGGAGATGATGCGCCCGTAATTGGTCACATCCATGCCGCTGGCGCCCTGGATGGCGTCATCATCGGCGGCCGTAATCAGGCCCGTCTCGGAATTGTTGATGGTGATGATGGCGTTCTGCGAGGCGATGCCACCAAGGTCGATCGCCTGGCCATCCACGGTGGAGCGGATGGTCCCCGAATTGGAAATGGAGATGAGGGGCGACGCGGTGCTGGCACCATCGGATGAAAGCTTAATGGCGTCGTCCGTGCCGGAAATGACACCACCTTCCTCATTGGCGATGGTCAGGGCCAGCAGGGTCTCGAAATTGGCGGGCGTATCCATCTTGATGGCGCGCTTGCCGCTGGCCGTGGTCTCCAGGGTCCCCGAATTGGAGATCACCACCACCCCGCCGCCAAGGCGCACCGCATCGCTGCCCTGGGATCGGATGGTGCCGCTGTTGGAGACGAAGACGACCGCGCCGTCGCTATCCGCCTTGTCGAAATCCAGGGCCTGCCCCTCCGCCGAGGAGATGACGCCGCCATTGATGACTTCCAGGAAGCCCCCGTCGAAGGTGCCCTTGATGCGCAAGGCATCGTCGGTGCTGGCCACGGTTCCCGTATTGGTCAGCGTGAAAAAGCCGCTGACATCGGAAGCCGTGTCGATGCCGCGGTCCGTGGAGGTGATGACCCCCGCATTCTGGATATCGACGCCGGTCCCGGTCGCCGGCGCGCTCCAGGTGATGGCGGCATCGGAGCCCCCATCCAGGGTTGCCCCGGCCGCGATGGTGCCCGTATCGGTACCCGAGACGCTCTGCGGACCAGACGCCGGCGGAACGGTGAACGAGCCGGCCAGGGCGGCATTCCCCAACCCCGCGCACACCAAGGCAAGAACGAGCGAGCTGGCGGAGGAGCGCAGAAGATACATTGGCCTGAGGTCCTGGCGGTAAGGGAAGGAGTAGGCCCTTCGTAGGGGCTCCCCTGCGACACTACCATGACACAGCAGGCGGCGTCGTGCGCGGTGCCGCCTTTTGGCCCCAATCGCGGCATTTGCGCCACCGATTCACGGGTGCCACGTTCACTCGATGGGAAAATCGAAGTAGGTGTCGGGAAATGGCTCGTTCGCCAAAGTGAAGTGCCACCACTCCTGCTCTATGGGCTTGAAGCGGTGCGTCTCCATGAGTGTGGCCAGCAATTGCCGATTCGCCTTCTGCTCCGCGCTCACCTCCTTCGAGGCCGGCCAGGACCGCGCGCTGAAGAGATCGAACGGCGTGCCCATGTCGAGCTCAGCGCCGGTGGCGGCGTTCACCAGGGTGAGATCCAGGGTGGAGCCCCGCGAGTGCCCGGAGCGTTCGGCGATATAGCCGAGCGCGAACAATTGGGATTTGTCCACGTCCGGGTAATAGACCGCCTTCGTGCGGGTGTCGGAAAGATCGGCCGCCCAGCGGGCGAAGTGGGCCACGGCGCGCGCTGGCCGGTAGCAATCGAACAGCTTCAGCTTCAAGCCCTTGGCGTGGGCATCCCGCGCCACGCCGGCCAGCGCCTGGGCCGCCGGCCTCGTCAGCAGGCAGCGCGCGGCGCCATAGCCATCAACAGGCGCACCCACGAAATTCTGCGTGCCCGCATAGCGCACATCGAGAACCACGTCGGGCACGATTTGCGTCACGTCCACGAACAGGTCCGGACGTTCCGCCCGGACCTCGGTGGCCAGGCTGAGGCCGGCGATGCCGAGGGCGATCGCGGCGGGTTTCACGAACTTGTCCATCAGGCGGCGGGGCATTCCATCATCCAAAGCAGCGTTTGAATGTAGCGTGCTCCCGCGTCGCAGCAAAGGGAAGGCCGCCGGTGCTCCCGGCGGCCGAACTCCCACCCAGGCTTCAGGAGAAGAAGCTGGTAATGGTCTGCCAGATGCTCTTGCGTGGCGCCGCGGCGAGATCGGCCGCGGCGGGCTTGGCATCGGGGCTCGCAACCTCGGGGCCCGACAGGGACTTTTCAACCGCCGCAGGGGTGATGACCGTTGAGAAGGCCGAAATCTTGGCCAGGGTGACCGGGCCGGCCATGCCGTCCGCATCCAGCCCATTCTTCGCCTGGAATTCGCGCAGCGCCTTTTCCGTCCCGGCGCCGAACACGCCGTCAGCGCCCACGCCCAGAGCGGCCTGCAGCTTCTTCACCGCCTCGCCACGGCTGCCGGTGGCCAGCAGGATGAGCTCGGGCAGCTCCAGGGTCAGGAAGGTGTCCGGGCCCGCCACGCCGTCGACGGCAAGGCCATGGGCCTTCTGGTAGGCCTTCAGGGCCTCCTCGGTCGCCGGGCCGAACTGACCGTCAGCAACCACCCCCAGCTTGGTCTGCAGAATTTTGACCGGCTCTCCAGCCAGTCCGCGCTTCAGCACTGCCATGGTCGCTCCTCCGATGCGATCGGTGCCCGGGATTTTCGGGCCTGCGGAAAGTCCCCAACTGCCTATAACAGAATACCACGGCAGAGGTACATGCGCTCCGACATAAGAAAAATGCCGGGCCCAGTTACGGACCCGGCAAGTATCGCCGCTAAGCGGCGAACCTTCCAGAGGGGAACAGCTGAAGCATCAGTCATGATGCGATCAGCGCATGTGCAAACTGCACGCTCTTTAGGCATAAATCAATGGCAATTGACTGCATGTCAGGCATGCGCCGCACGCGGGCCTATTCCCACCAGCCCTGCGTAAAACGTCACACGAACGATAAACTTCAGTAATTCCAACGCTGTGCCTTGGAGATCAGGAAGTCACGGAAGACCTGGATGCGGGCCACCGAGCGCATTTCCTGCGCATAGGTAAAATAGGCCTCCAGCTTCGGCGTCTCCCGATCCGTGAACAGCTGAACGAGAGAGGTGGCGTCATCGGTCAGATAGTCCGGCAGGGTACCGATGCCGACGCCGCGCTCCACCGCCCGCTTCAGGCCCAGCACACTGTTCACCTCGAAGGCGGGGATGCGCGGCACAGTTCCATCCCGCCCGGCATGCTCAAGCCAATTGAGGCCCTGGAAATAGGAGGGAATCGGCCCACCGAGCAGCAGGATGCGATGGCGGTCCAGCTCGTCCAGAGTGCGCGGCTGCCCATGCCGCTTCAGGTAATCCACCGAGGCATAGGCGTGAAAATGCACGGTGAAGAGCTTGCGCTGCACCAGATCCGGCTGCACCGGCTGGCGCATGCGAATGGCCACGTCCGCCTCACGCATGGCAAGGTCCAGCTCTTCATCGGTCAGAATGAGCTGAATGCGGATATCCGGGAACAGCTCCACGAACTCGCCCACCCGCGCGGTGAGCCAGTGGGTGCCCAGCCCAACCGTGGTGGTCACCCGCAATTCCCCATTGGGCTTCTCGCGGCTGTCGGACAGCTGGGCCCGGGCCGATTCCAGCTTCAGGAACACCTCATGCGCGGTGCGGTAGAGCAGCTCGCCCTGCTCCGTGAGAATGAGGCCGCGGGCATGGCGGTGAAACAGGGGCACCTTCAGCTCGGCTTCCAGTGCTGACACCTGCCGGCTGACCGCCGATTGCGACAGCCCCAGCGTCTCCCCGGCATGGGTAAAGGAGCCCGCTTCAGCAGCGACGTGGAAGACCTTCAGCTTGTCCCAGTCCATTGGGGCCCCGGCATGTGCGGCATCCGGCGGAATGCGGGATGCGTCGAGTGCGATGGTTTGAAATGGAAAGGGCGCCGCACGGCTGCGGCGCCCAAACACCTATTCGGCGGCTTCGGCCATGGCTTGCGCCAGGAAGCGCTCGGCCTCCAGCGCCGCCATGCAGCCCCGGCCGGCGGCGGTCACCGCCTGGCGGTAGACATCGTCCGCCACGTCGCCGGGCGCGAATACGCCGGGCACCGAGGTGGCGGTGGAATCCGGCGCGGTCCAGACATAGCCCGAGGGCTTCAGCTTGAGCTGATCCTTCACCAGCTCGGTCGCCGGCGCGTGGCCGATGGCCACGAACAGGCCGTCGGCCTTGAGTTGGCGGGTCTCGCCAGTCCGCGTGTCACGCAGCGTGACGCCGGTCACGTGGGTGGGCTCGTCGGCGCCCAGCACCTCCGTCACCTCCGCGTTCCACACCACGTCCACCTTCGGGTTGGCGAACAAGCGATCCTGCAGGATCCGCTCGGCGCGGAAGCCCTCGCGCCGGTGGACCACAGTGACCTTAGCCGCGAAATTGGTGAGGAAGAGCGCTTCTTCCACGGCGGTATTGCCGCCGCCCGCCACGATGACGTCCTTGCCACGATAGAAGAAACCGTCACAGGTGGCGCAGGCGGAAACGCCGAATCCGCGATAGGTGTTCTCGCTCTCCAGCCCCAGCCAGCGCGCCTGGGCGCCGGTGGCGAGAATGACCGTGTCCGCCGTGTAGGCCACGCCCGACTCGGTGACGAGCCGGAACGGGCGCTGGGACAGATCGAGGCTGGCCACGTGGTCAGCCACCAGCGTGGTTCCCACATTCTCCGCCTGGGCGCGCATCTGCTCCATCAGCCAGGGCCCCTGCACCGGCTCGGCGAAGCCCGGATAATTCTCCACCTCAGTGGTGATGGTGAGCTGCCCACCGGGCTGGATGCCCTCGAACAGGATGGGCTGGAGCATGGCACGGGCGGCATAGATGGCCGCGGTGAAGCCCGCCGGCCCGGAGCCAATGATCACGACTTTGGTATGCTGGACACTCATAACGTCCTCGACGCGCTCGGCCCCTCGGGGCGAACACGCTGCGGGTGGCGCAGGCGGGGGATCCCCGGCCATGCCCCAGCGCAGCGTAAGCTATGCGCAAATGTAGGGGCTCCACCGCATCGCCACAAGGCATCGCCGCGGTGCCCGCGCCCATCTTTCGAGTCCATTGTGCACTGGATCTGTGGCGAAAGATTATTTCGTTGCGTTGCCGCAATCGCGCACTAAGGTGCCGGTGCGCCGGACATCGGCGACCTGCCCACCGGGAGCACGCCTTGACCGTTCGCCTTGATGCTGTCGATTGGAAGATCCTCGACGAGCTCCAGCGCGACGGGCGCATGACGAATGTGGAGCTTTCCCGCCGGGTCGGCATCTCCGCCCCACCCTGCCTGCGCCGCGTGCGGGCGCTGGAGGATGATGGCATCATCCAGGGCTACCGGGCACTGCTCGACGAAAAGCGCCTCGGCTACGACCTGATGGCCTTCGCCATGGTCCACCTCATCAGCCAAGCGGAAACCGACCTCGCCGCCTTCCAGGAACGCATTGACCAGTGGCCGCTGGTGCGCACGGCCTGGATGCTCTCGGGCGATGTGGACTTCATGATGCTGTGCGTGGCGCCGGACCTGCGCACCTTCCAGAACTTCGTGCTGGAGATCACCGCCACCCCGAATGTGCGCAATGTGAAGACTGCGCTCACCCTGAAGCAGGTGAAGAACGCCCCCGCGGTGCCGCTGGAAGCCGGCCTGCCGCGCCTTTGAGCCCGGGTGCATTTTCCGCGACCCAGAAGCGGTGAACGACTCCAACCTCTTGAGTGCCTGCAGCGCTCGCGCGAAGCGGAATCCGCTCCGCCCGAACATGGCCTAACGCTCCCCCCGCTCGGCGCGCAACCGCGCCCAATAGTCCATGCGCTTCCGGATCTCGCGCTCGAAGCCACGCTCCACCGGGTGGTAGAAGCTCTGGCGGCCCAGCGCCTCGGGGAAGTAATTCTGCCCTGAAAAGGCATCCGGCTCGTCGTGGTCGTAGCGATAGCCCTGGCCGTAGCCTTCCTTTTTCATCAGCTTCGTCGGCGCATTCAGAATATGCTTGGGCGGCGTAAGCGACCCCGCCTCCTTTGCCAGACGCTGGGCCACCTTGAAGGCCATATAGACCGCGTTGGACTTGGGCGCCGTAGCCACGTAGACGACCGCCTGGGCCAAGGCCAGCTCGCCTTCCGGGGAGCCCAGGAAATCGAAGGCATCCTTCGCCGCGCTGGCCACCACCAGAGCCTGCGGATCGGCATTGCCAACATCCTCGATGGCCATGCGCACGATGCGCCGCGCCAGGAAGAGCGGGCTTTCCCCCGCATCCAGCATCCGCGCCAGATAATAAAGCGCAGCGTCGGGGTCGGAACCGCGCACGGATTTGTGCAGCGCGGAAATCAGGTTGTAGTGGCCATCCTCGCTCTTGTCGTAGATGGGCGCGCGGCGCTGCACCACATCCGCAAGGCCGGCCACGTCGAACACCTCGCCGGGCCGCGCGGCGCGCCACACTTCTTCCGTCAAGGTCAGCGACGCGCGGCCGTCACCATCGGCCATGTTCACCAGCGCCAGGCGGGCCTCCGCCGTCAGCGGCAAGGGCTTGTTCTCGATCTCCTCCGCCCGCGCCAACAGGCGGCCGATGGCATCGGCGTCCAGAGCACGAAACACCAGCACCCGCGCCCGCGACAGCAGCGCCGCATTCAGCTCGAACGATGGGTTTTCCGTGGTGGCGCCCACCAGGGTGACGGTGCCATCCTCCATCACCGGCAAGAAGCTGTCTTGCTGCGCGCGGTTGAAGCGATGGATCTCATCCACGAACAGCAGCGTGGATTGCCCCACCCTCCGCCGCGCCCGTGCCTGCTCGAACACCTTCTTCAGGTCCGCGACACCGGAAAAGATGGCGGAGATCTGCTCGAAGTGAAGGTCCGTGGCCGATGCCAAAAGCCGGGCCACGGTGGTCTTGCCCGTGCCCGGCGGCCCCCAAAGGATGAGGGAGCCCAGCGAGCGGCCCTCCAGCATGCGCGTGAGCACCCCATCCGGGCCCACCAGATGGTCCTGGCCCACCACCTCCGCCAGAGTCGTCGGCCGCAGCCGATCCGCCAGGGGGCGAGAGCCGCCCTCCCCCGCGCCGGCAGGCACGCCCGCCGCTTCGAACAGGTCGCTCATTTCACGCCTCAGCCCGGCAGCAGCGCCGAAATCGCGCGGCCGCCGCGAATGACCACAATGCGCCACGCGCGCATGGGGGTCTGGGTCAGCGTCTCAAGCTCGCGCGTGCGGCCGATCTTCTCCCCGTTGACCTCCACGATCACGTCGCCCGGCTTGAAGCCGGCCATCGCCGCCGGCGTGCCATCCGCGATCTCTGCGATCACTACACCCGTCGACGCCCCATCCACCCGCATCTCTTCCGCAACCGCCGGCGAGAGGTTCACAATGGTCGCGCCGCCGAAGGGCGAACGCGAACGCAGCAGCACCTCATCACGAGCCGGCGTTTCCGGCGCACTTTCCAGCACCACGACGACGCTCTCCGGGCGCCCGCCGCGATTGAGGCCCAGCGCAGCGCGGCTGCCGATGGGCCGGGTCGCGAGCCGGTAGTTGAGCGACTCCGGATCATCGATCCCCTGGCCCTCCACGGCAACGATGAGATCACCCACCTTCAGCCCCGCCTTCGCAGCCGGACTACCCGCCGTCACTTCCCGCACAAGGGCGCCCGACGGCCGCGGAAGGTTCAGGCTGTCGGCAATCTCCGGCGTCACGCGCTGCAGTTTGGCGCCGAGCCACGGCCGCCGCACCGCCTTGCCGCCCGACTTCGCCTGCTCCAGCACCACCCGCACCATGTTCACCGGAATGGCAAAGCCGATGCCGATCGAACCGCCCGAGCGGGAATAGATGGCGGTGTTGATGCCCACCAAATGCCCCGACATGTCCACCAGCGCACCACCCGAATTGCCGGGATTGATGGCGGCGTCAGTCTGAATGAAGAACTGATAGTCGGACACACCAACCTGCGTGCGCGCAACCGCGGACACGATGCCCTGCGTCACGGTCTGCCCAACGCCGAAGGGATCGCCGATCGCCAGGACCAGGTCCCCGACCGCGAGCTCGTCCGAATTGCCCAGGTCCAGCGAGGCGAAGCTCTCCTTGCCCTCCGGCTTGATGCGCAGAATGGCAAGGTCGGTCCGCTGATCGCGTAGCAGGACCTCGGCCTCATATTCGCGCTTATCGTTGAGCGCCACGCGGATCTCATCCGCCCCTTCGATCACATGGTAGTTAGTCACCACCAGCCCAGAGGGATCGACGATCACACCTGAGCCCAGCGAACGCTGCATCCGCTCCGGCGCACCCAGGCCGGGAACGCCCCCGGGGGCGCCGAAGAAGCGGCGGAAGAAGGGATCATCGAAGAACGGGTTAGCCCGCTGCTGCGCGGTCTTCATCGCATAGACGTTCACCACAGCCGGAGCCGTGCGCGCAACGACCGGCGCAAACGACAGCTTCACTTCCGCCTGCGAGACCGGCACGCGCTGCGCCTGCGCGGATGCGCTCCCTGCGCCAAACGCCGTCGCCAGCGCCACGGCCCCGGCGGCCAAACAGAGCGAAAGCCGTCTCAGCATCCCGTCACCCTTCTTGCTTACTCATGGTCCCAACGCGCCAGTCCGCACATCTCGCAGATTCGCGCGGCTCGGCCACCTCTGGACGAAAAAAAGGGCGGCCCGAGGACCGCCCTTTTTCAATTCATCGCGTGCGCAAAAAGCTCACGCCGCAGCGGCTTCACCGGCCTCGGCCTCGACGCGGGCGCGATCGGCGGCGCCCTTGGCGTCCTCGTCGCGATCCACGAACTCGATCACGGCAACGGCGGTGTTGTCGCCATAGCGGAAGCCGGCCTTGATGATCCGGGTGTAGCCACCCGGACGCGCCGCATAGCGGGGCGCCAGCACGTCGAAGAGCTTCTTGACGACCGTGAGGTCGCGCAGCTCGGCAACGGCCTGACGACGAGCGTGCAGATCGCCCCGGCGAGCCAGGGTCACCAGCTTCTCGACCACGGGACGCAGGTCCTTGGCCTTCGGCAGGGTGGTGACGATCTGCTCATGGGTGATGAGCGCGCCCGCGAGATTGGAGAACATCGCCTTGCGATGCTCCGCCGTGCGGTTGAATTTGCGGTGTACCTTGCCGTGACGCATGACGGCGAACTCCTGAAAGATGACGGCGGCGAGCCGAAAGGTTGCGCGGCTCGAGCCGCTTATGGGTTCAGTAGTGTTCCTCGAAGCGCTTCGCGAGCTCTTCGATGTTCTCGGGCGGCCAGCCGGGCACTTCCATGCCCAGGTGCAGACCGAGGGAGGCGAGCACTTCCTTGATCTCGTTGAGCGACTTACGGCCGAAATTCGGCGTGCGGAGCATCTCCGTCTCGCTCTTCTGGATCAGGTCGCCGATATAGACGATGTTGTCGTTCTTCAGGCAGTTCGCCGAACGGACGGAGAGCTCGAGCTCGTCCACCTTCTTCAGCAGGGCCGGAGAGAACGGCAGCGTCTGGATCGCGGTCGTCTCGCTCTCGCGCTTGGGCTCTTCGAAGTTCACGAAGATCTCAAGCTGATCCTGCAGGATCCGCGCGGCATAGGCGAGCGCATCCTCCGGAGAGATCGAGCCATTGGTCTCGATCTGCATGGTCAGCTTGTCATAGTCGAGAATCTGGCCCTCACGGGTATTCTCGACCTTGTACGAGACCTTGCGCACCGGCGAATACAGGCTGTCGATCGGAATGAGGCCGATCGGGGCATCCTCGGGACGGTTGCGATCCGCCGCCACATAGCCCTTGCCCGTGTCCACCGTGAACTCGACCCGCAGCTCCGCGCCCTCATCGAGGGTGCAGATCGCAAGGTTCGGGTTCAGAACCTGAACGTCGCCCACGGTCTGGATGTCGCCGGCATAGAGAACGCCGGGACCAGTCTTCTTCGCCACCATGCGCTTGGGGCCATCGCCCTGCATCTTGATGGCGACATCCTTCACATTCAGGATGATGTCGGTCACATCCTCGCGGACGCCGGGGATGGACGAAAACTCGTGCAGCACCCCGTCGATGTGGATGGACGTCACGGCCGCCCCCTGGAGGGACGACAGCAGGATACGCCGCAGAGCATTGCCCAGCGTCATGCCAAAGCCGCGCTCCAGCGGCTCCGCGACAACGGTGGCCAGGCACTTCGGATCGCTACCCGGGCTCACCTGCAGCTTCTCGGGCTTGATCAGCTCTTGCCAGTTCTTCTGAATCACTTGCATCACCTTGCTTTCTCGCCGGGCTGACACGGCTACCGGGGCTTTGAAGACCTCATCCGGAGGTGCAGACCCGTCCCGATCGGGGAGGAGAAACCGGGCAAACGACCCGCAAGCAAAAAAACTCGCGGGACCAAGAGCGGATCAGACGCGGCGGCGCTTGCGCGGACGGCAGCCGTTGTGCGGGATCGGGGTCACGTCACGGATGGAGGTGACGAGGAAGCCCGCTGCCTGCAGCGCGCGCAGCGCGGACTCACGACCCGAACCAGGACCGGACACTTCCACCTCAAGGGTGCGCATGCCGTGCTCCGCAGCCTTGCGGGCGGCGTCTTCCGCCGCAACCTGCGCCGCATACGGCGTAGACTTGCGCGAGCCCTTGAAGCCCATGGCACCTGCGGACGACCAGGAAATGGTGTTGCCCTGAGCGTCGGTGATCGTGATCATGGTGTTGTTGAACGAAGCGTTCACATGAGCCACGCCCGAGGCAATGTTCTTACGCTCGCGACGACGAACGCGGGTAGCTTCCTTAGCCATACTCTTTTTGATCCTTCAAACGCGCCCGTAGCACCAGGCGCTCGGGATGACCCCCTTCGGGGCCGGGAAACGGGCAAGGCCGGCAGCGCCGGCCTCCCCTCATGCAGCCTTGCGGCCGATCACTTCTTCTTGCCAGCGATGGGCTTGGCCGGCCCCTTGCGGGTGCGGGCATTGGTGTGCGTCCGCTGGCCGTGCACGGGCAGGCCACGACGGTGACGCAGACCGCGATAGCAGCCGAGGTCCATCAGGCGCTTGATGTTCATCGCCACTTCACGCCGCAGATCACCTTCCACGATATAGTCGCGGTCGATGGCCTCACGGATCTGCAGCACTTCCTGGTCGGTGAGCTGATTCACCCGGCGCTCAGCCGGAATGCCGACCTTCGTCACGATCTCTTCGGCGTTCTTGGGGCCGATGCCGTGAATGTACTGAAGCGCGATGACAACGCGCTTGTTGGTCGGGATATTGACGCCTGCAATACGAGCCACTGCTCTCTCCATGTACCGTCTGCGATTTTCACGCCGACGGAGGGCACTCCGCGTCCGGTGGAGCCCGGCCCCTGCGGAGACGATTACGCCGCGAATACGACAAAGGTGCCACCACGCCCTGCCCTTCCAGGCGGAGCGCGCAGCACCAACTTCCGAAGCGAGAGAGTGCCCTTAGCGGGAATTAACGAAAGAGTCAATTCCACTCCATGGCACCCGCCCCTGCCCCCGGCTCCCCGTTCTCCTCTTAGGGCCTCCTGCGAGCGCCGACGACGGGAAGCCGCGGGTTGCGCCGAGGCGCCTCTCTTTTGAAAAACAAAAAAGGCTCCTCGCGATCGGCGAGGAGCCTTTCATTCAGCCGGCCCCGTCACGCTGCCTGGCGAAGCACACCATCAATCGCGGCGGTGACCGAATCGATCTCCATCATGCCATCGATCTGCTTCAGCTGACCGCGCGCCTTATAGTAGGGCGCGACTACGGCGGTATCGCGGTTATAGGCCTCAAGCCGGCTCTTGAACACGTCCGGATCATCATCCTTCCGAACGGCTTCGCCCCGTGCCCGGGCCTCCGCTGCGCGGTTGATGATGCGGTCGACCAGCTTTTCCTGGTCCACCACCAATTCGATCACCGCATCGAGCTTGATTCCCTTTTCCGCCAGCATGCGGTCCAGTTCTTCCGCCTGCGCCACGGTCCGCGGGAAGCCGTCGAGGATGAAGCCGTTCTTCGCGTCGGGCTGCGACAGGCGGTCTGCGATGATGCCAATGACAATCTCATCGGACACCAGCCCGCCGGCTTCCATCACCTCTTTGGCCTTCAATCCGATCGGAGTTTCCGCCGCGACGGCTGCGCGCAGCATGTCGCCAGTCGAGAGCTGGACGATACCATGGCGGGTCACCAGGCGCTGCGCCTGGGTTCCCTTCCCCGCGCCCGGCGGGCCAAGCAGAACGAGCCTCATCACTTTCTCCTCCCCCCACGCAGCTTCGCCTTCTTGACCAGTCCTTCGTACTGATGGGCGAGCAGGTGGCCTTGAATTTGCGACACAGTGTCCATCGTCACACTGACAACAATCAAGAGCGACGTTCCGCCGAAATAGAACGGAACTGCCGCATAGGAAATCAGCAGTTCGGGGAAGAGGCAAACGGCGGCGATGTACGCGGCACCCACCACAGTGATGCGGGTCAGCACATAGTCGATGTACTCGGCGGTACGCTCACCCGGACGGATACCCGGGATGAAGCCGCCATGCTTCTTCAGATTATCCGCCGTCTCCACCGGATTAAACACAATCGCGGTGTAGAAAAAGCAGAAGAACACAATCAAAGCCACATACAGCGCCATATACAGCGGGCGCCCATGGCCGAGGAAGGTCGTGACGGTCTGGAGCCATTCCGGCCCCTGGCCCTGCGTGAAGCTCGCAATCGTCGTCGGAATCAGCAGCAGCGACGAAGCGAAAATCGGCGGGATGACGCCCGACGTATTGAGCTTCAGCGGCAGATGCGAGGACTGACCTTCGTAGATCCGATTGCCCACCTGGCGCTTGGGGTACTGGATCAGCAGACGCCGCTGCGCGCGTTCCATGAACACGATGAAGGCGATGACCACCACGGCCATCACAAGCACCGCGAGGATCGCGAGCGTGGAAATGGCGCCCTCGCGGCCGAGCTCCAGCGTCCGCACGAAGGCGCCCGGAAGCTCCGCGACGATACCGCCGAAAATGATCAGCGACGTGCCGTTACCAATGCCGCGCGAGGTGATCTGCTCGCCCAGCCACATCAGGAACATAGTGCCACCGGTGAGCGTGATCACCGTGGAAATGCGGAAGAACCAACCCGGGTCAGCCACAACGCTCCCCGACCCCTCAAGGCCGACCGCAATACCGTAGGCCTGGAACAGTGCCAGAACGACAGTAAGATAGCGTGTATACTGATTGAGCTGCTTGCGGCCCGCCTCACCTTCCTTCTTCAGCGCTTCAAGCGTCGGAGAGACGCTCGTCAGCAGCTGAATGATGATCGAGGCCGAGATGTACGGCATGATGTTCAGGGCGAAAATGGCCATGCGCTCAACAGCGCCGCCCGAGAACATATTGAACAGGCCAATGATGCCCTGGTTCGCGGTCTTGAACACGTCCGCAAGGGCATCGGGATTGATTCCCGGCATGGGAATGTACGTGCCGAGCCGATAGACGATGAGCGCGCCAAGGGTGAACCAAATGCGCTTCTTCAGCTCCTCGGCCTTGCCGAGGGCGCCGAAATTGAGGTTCGCCGCGAGTTGTTCCGCCGCCGAGACCATGCCTTGCTCCGCTGGACGCCACCCCCGAGGGGCGGCCCTGATTATGGGCGGGATTTGCGGTGCCAAGGCGGCGCCGGCGCAACGCCCCTAAAAGCACATACCCGGCGCGGGGCCGGGCTGCCAAGGGCGAATGGCTGCACGAGATGCCGCGCCGCGCACCAAAAGCGGCCGGACTTTAAGCCCGGCCGCCTATTTTCAAACGGTTTCTTCGCCGACGCTCGGCGCAGCAAGGAGGATCACCTTGCCGCCAGCCGCTTCAACGGCCGACTTCACCGAAGCGGTCGCGTACGCGACCTCCAGGGTCACGCCCGTCTTCAGCTCACCGCCGCCCAGCACGCGCACACCGTCCTTCGGACGACGCAGAATGCCAGCCGCCACCAGCGCGAACACCGTGATCGGCTCCGCAGCATTCAGCTTGCCGTCATCGATGGCAACCTGAATCCGACCAATGGCCACTTCGTTGTAGTCGAGGCGGAAGATGTTGTGGAAGCCACGCTTCGGCAGGCGCCGATGCAGCGGCATCTGACCGCCCTCAAACCCCTTCACGGCAACGCCGGTCCGGGACTTCTGGCCCTTCACACCGCGGCCGCCAGTCTTGCCCTTGCCGGAGCCGATACCGCGACCAACGCGGATCCGGCTCTTGCGGGCGCCCGGGTTATCCCGGATCTCATCGAGCTTCATCGTTCAGCTCCTCACTCCCCCTCGACCACGCGGACGAGGTGGGCGACCTTCGCGATCATACCGCGAATGGCCGGAGTATCCTGGAGAGTGGAGCGGCGATGCCGCTTGTTCAACCCGAGGCCCTTGAGGGTCGCTTCCTGGTCAAACGGGCGGCGGATCGGCGAACCGATCTGCTCCACGGTGATGGTCTTGTCGCTCATGGCGCGCTCCTATCCGTCGGTTCGCGCCGCTCAGTCGGTCGCTTCCGCGTCTTCGACGCGGCGGCGAGACTGAAGCTGCGACACCTTGAGGCCACGCCGCGCAGCAACCGAGCGCGGGCTGTCCTGGTTCTTGAGCGCATCGAACGTCGCGCGAACCATGTTGTACGGGTTGGAAGACCCAAAGGACTTCGCCACCACGTCATGCATGCCCAGCGTCTCGAACACGGCGCGCATCGGACCGCCGGCGATGATGCCGGTACCAGCCGGAGCGGCACGCAACACGACCTTGCCGGCACCATGGTGCCCGGCAACGTCGTGATGGAGCGTACGGCCTTCACGCAGCGGCACGCGGATCAGCGCACGCTTGGCGCTTTCGGTCGCCTTGCGGATCGCCTCCGGCACTTCGCGAGCCTTACCGTGACCGAAGCCAACCCGCCCCTTCTGATCGCCGACGACGACCAGAGCGGCGAAGCCAAAGCGCCGGCCACCCTTCACCACCTTCGCGACACGGTTGATGTGGACCAGCTTGTCCACAAACGTGTTGTCGCGATCCTCGCGCTCCTGGCGCGGTTCCCTTTCACGGGCCATTTGCTCGTCCTCGCGTCAGAACTGAAGGCCGCCTTCGCGGGCGCCCTCAGCGAGCGCCTTGACGCGCCCATGATAGATGTATGCGCCACGATCAAACACGACCGCAGTCACGCCCTTGGCCGCCGCGCGCTCCGCCACCAGCTTGCCGATGGTCTTGGCCGCCTCGGTGTCGGCGCCGGTCTTGAGAGAGGAGCGCAGCTCCTTCTCCAGGCTCGACGCAGACGCCAGGGTCTCACCCTTCGCGTCGTCGATGATCTGCGCATAGATGTGCTGCGAGGTGCGGTGCACCGAAAGGCGCGGACGCCCGTTCGCAGCAACTCGAATGGCGCGGCGCACCTTGGCCTTGCGGCGCGCCAGCGCCTCCAAATCCTTAGCCATGGTCCGCCTCCGTTACTTCTTCTTGCCTTCCTTGCGGAAGATGAACTCGCCGGCGTACTTGACGCCCTTGCCCTTATAGGGCTCGGGGCCGCGGAACTCGCGGATCTCAGCCGCCACCTGGCCGACCTGCTGGCGATTGATGCCGCTGATGACCACCTCGGTGGGCTTCGGCGTCACGATCTGGATCCCTTCCGGAATCGCATAGATCACGTCGTGGCTATAGCCGAGCGACAGGTTGAGGCTCTTGCCCTGCACCGCCGCCTTGTAGCCGACGCCCGTGATCTCGAGCTTCTTCTCGAAACCCTTGGTCACGCCTTCCACGAGGTTCGCCACCAGCGTGCGGGACATGCCCCACATCGCCTTATGACGATTGGTCTCGCCGTTCATCGCCAGCTGGATCTCGGAACCCTCGATCTTGGCCGCGATTTCCTCAACAAGAGTCACCTCGAGGGCGCCCTTGGGTCCCTTCACCTTCACCGTCTGGCCGTCCAGCGTGGCGGTCACGCCGGCCGGAATGGCGACGGGAAGCTTGCCGATCTTCGACATGTAATCCTCCCTCGCCTCAGAACACGGTGCAGAGCACTTCACCGCCAACGTTCTTGTCGCGGGCTTCGTGGTCGGCCATCACGCCCTGGGGCGTGGACACGACAGCGATGCCGAGACCGTTAGCGACGCGCGGCAAATTCTTCACCGACGCATAAACCCGGCGACCGGGCTTCGACACACGGGCGATCTCACGAATCACCGGAGTGCCGTCGAAGTACTTGAGCTCGATCTCGAACTCGCTGCGGCCATTGCCATGGTCGGTGGCGGTGTAGCCCCGAATATAGCCTTCGTCGCGCAGCACATCGAGCACCGAGGCCCGCAGACGGGAACCGGGAGAAGAAGTCTTCTCCTTGCGGCGCATCTGGGCGTTACGGATACGGGTGATCAGATCGCCGATGGGATCATTCACAGACATGCGATCCTCCTCACCAGCTCGACTTCACGAGACCGGGGATCATGCCCTGGTTACCAAGCTCGCGCAGCGCAACGCGGCTCACCTTGAGCTTGCGATAGAACGCACGCGGACGGCCCGTCACCTCGCAGCGATTGCGGATGCGGATCTTCGCGCCGTTGCGCGGCATCTCAGCCAGCTTCAAGGTCGCCTGGAAGCGCTCCTCGATCGGCAGGGTCTTGTCATTCACGATCGCCTTCAGACGCGTGCGCTTCGCCGCCTGGCATGCAGCCAGCTTGCGACGGCGCTCGTTCGTCTCGATCGCGCTCTTCTTCGCCATCTCTTGCTCCTGTTCTCCGCGTCTGAGGGCGCTTATCACCCCCTCACGGCCGGAAAAGCATTCGAAACAGTCACTCTGTGAGCCACTCCCCCGAGGAAGCGGCAAGGGGCACTTGCCTTCGGAAGACCGAATCGAAGCGCCCCTTCTAATCGATCACTGGCGGAAGGGGAAGTTGAAGGCCTTGAGCAGAGCCCGGGCCTCGTCGTCCGTCTTCGCGCTGGTGCACACGATGATGTCCATGCCCCAGATCTGCTCGACGCGGTCGTAGTTGATCTCGGGGAACACGATGTGTTCCTTGATGCCCATGGCATAGTTACCACGGCCATCGAAGCTCTTGGGGTTCAGGCCCCGGAAGTCTCGCACGCGCGGCAGCGCCATGTTCACGAGACGGTCCAGGAACTCATACATGCGCACCTTGCGAAGGGTAACCTTCGCGCCGACCGGCTGGTTCTCGCGCAGCTTGAAGTTCGAGATCGCCTTGCGGGCGCGGGTCAGAACCGGCTTCTGGCCGGCGATGAGCGCGAGGTCCGCGGCGGCAGTCGTCGCCTTCTTGGTGTCGGCGGTCGCCTCGCCAACGCCCATGTTGATGACGATCTTCTCGATGACCGGCACTTCCATGGGGTTCTTGTAGCTGAACTGCTCGATCAGCTTGGCGCGCACCACGTCGTCATAATGGGTACGCAGCCGCGGAGTGTAAGCCTCAGCCATCGATCTTCTCCCCGGAGCGCTTGGCCACGCGGACCTTGCTCCCGTCTTCCAGCACCTGGAAACCGACGCGGGACGGCTTGCCATCCTTGGGGTCGGCAATGGCGATGTTCGACAGGTGGATCGGCCCTTCTTTGGAGATGATGCCGCCTTCCTGGTTCGCCGTCTGGCGCTGGTGGCGCTTGACGATATTGACGCCACGGACGAGCGCTCGCTCCTCCTTCGGCATCACCTGAATGACTTCGCCGGTGCGGCCCTTGTCGCGGCCGGCGAGGACGACAACCTTGTCGCCCTTCTTGATCTTCGCGGCCATCACAGCACCTCCGGCGCCAGCGAGATGATCTTCATGTGGTTCTTGGAGCGAAGCTCACGCGGAACCGGGCCGAAGATACGAGTGCCCACCGGCTCCTTATTGTTGTTGATCAGCACGGCCGCATTGCGGTCGAAGCGGATCACGGAACCGTCGCCGCGACGGATGTCCTTGGCGGTACGGACCACCACGGCCTTCATCACGTCGCCCTTCTTCACGCGACCGCGCGGAATGGCCTCCTTGACCGACACCACGATGATGTCGCCCACATGGGCATACTTCCGCTTCGAGCCGCCAAGCACCTTGATGCACATGACGCGACGCGCGCCGGAATTGTCCGCCACGTCGAGATTGGTCTGCATCTGGATCATGACGCACCTGTTCTCGTCATCCGGCGCCACCGGTCACCCGGCGTTGCCTAACCCTTGTTTGCCGTGCCCCGCTCATCGAAACACGGATTGCCGCGATGCGGTCTCCTCTCGCTCCACCGCTGAAGCGGAGCGACGGACCCAGCATCGGGGCCAGTCCCTCACCCGAGCCGAATCACCCGGGTGAGAAAGCTCTCAGTATCAGACTTCCGCCCGCTTCTCACCCTGGATCACGATCCAGTTCTTCAGCTTGGACAGAGGCCGATGCTCCTCGATCCAAACCGTATCCCCCACCTTCCAGGCGTTGGCCTCGTCATGGGCATGATACTTCTTGGACCGACGAACGGTCTTCTTCAGCAGCGGATGGGTGAAGCGCCGCTCCACCCGGACCACCACGGTCTTGTCGGTTTTGTCGCTCACCACGACGCCCTGGAGCACGCGCTTCGGCATCGCTTCCTCACTTAGCCTTCTGCGCCGCAGTGGCGCTCTTCTGATTCTGCACGGTCTTGATCCGCGCGATATCGCGGCGGATCTGCTGGTTCCGTGCAGTATTCTCCAGCTGACCCGTCGCCTTCTGGAAGCGCAGGTTGAACTGTTCCTTCTTCAGCTTCAGCAGCTCATCGGCGAGCTGATCGGGGCTGAGGGCCCGAACGTCCTCGGCTTTCATGAGCCTCTCCTCACTCGGCGATGCGCTGGATGAAGCGCGTCTTGATGGGCAGCTTGGCCGCCGCGAGGGTCAGCGCCTCGCGGGCGATCTCGGCGCTCACGCCGTCGATCTCGAACATGATGCGGCCCGGCTTAATCTTGGCAGCCCAGTATTCCGGAGCGCCCTTGCCCTTACCCATACGCACTTCGGTGGGCTTGGACGACACAGGCACATCCGGGAACACACGGATCCACACACGACCGGCACGCTTCATGTGACGGGTGAGGGCGCGACGGGCCGCCTCGATCTGGCGGGCGGTGACACGCTCCGGCTCCATGGCCTTGAGGCCGAATTCGCCGAAGTTCAGATCCGTACCACCCTTGGCGACGCCGTGAATGCGTCCCTTGAACTGCTTACGGAACTTAGTGCGCTTGGGTTGCAGCATGGCTTAATCGCCTTCTTTCTCGCAGCCGTCAGGCGCGGTCGCCGCGGTCGCCGCGGTCGCGATCGCCACGCTCGCGGTCACCACGCTCACGCCGCTGGGGACGCGAAGAGGGACCAGCTTCCTGCTCGGCCTGGCGCTTGTCCTGCGCCATGGGATCGTGCTCGAGGATCTCGCCCTTGAAGATCCACACCTTGACACCGCAGGTGCCATAGGTGGTGAACGCCGTGGCGGTGCCGTAGTCCACATCCGCACGCAGGGTGTGCAGCGGAACGCGGCCCTCGCGGTACCACTCGAGGCGGGCGATTTCTGCGCCACCCAGACGACCCGAGCAATTGATACGGATGCCTTCCGCGCCCAGACGCATGGCCGACTGGACGGCCCGCTTCATGGCACGACGGAACGCAACACGACGCTCAAGCTGCTGCGCGATGGACTCGGCCACCAAGCGCGCGTCGGTCTCCGGCTTGCGGATCTCGACGATGTTGATGAAGACCTCCGAGTTGGTCATCTCGGCGACCTTCTTGCGCAGCTTGTCGATGTCCGCGCCCTTCTTGCCGATGACCACGCCCGGACGAGCCGAGTAGATGGTCACACGGCACTTCTTGTGCGGACGCTCGATCACCACGCGCGAAACCGCCGCCTGCTTGAGCTGCTTCAGCAGCATCTCGCGGATGCGGAGATCCTCGTGCAGGAGCTTGCCGTATTCACCCTTATTGGCGAACCAGCGGGAATCCCACGTGCGGTTAATGCCGAGCCGGAGCCCGACCGGATTGACCTTCTGACCCATCAGGCCCGCTCCTCGACTTCCCGCACCACGATGGTGATGTGGGAGAAGGGCTTCTCGATCCGCGAGGCGCGACCGCGCGCACGGGGAGAGAACCGCTTCATCACCAGACCCTTGCCCACGTGCGCTTCGGCGACGATCAGATCGTCCACGTCGAGCTCGTGGTTGTTCTCGGCATTGGCAATCGCGCTCTCGAGGCACTTCTTCACATCGCGGGCGATCCGCTTGTGAGAGAACTCGAGATCGGCGAGGGCCGTCGCCACCTTCTTGCCGCGGATCAGGCCCGCGACCAGGTTCAGCTTCTGGGGGGAGACGCGCAGATTGCGCGCCACCGCCTTGGCTTCGTTGTCCGCGAGCGCGCGGGGCTTTGCCTGCTTACTCATGACCGATCACCGCCGCTTCGACTTCTTGTCGGCCGCGTGTCCGTAGTAAGTGCGCGTAGGCGCGAACTCACCGAACTTGTGACCGATCATTTCCTCGGTGACCGACACGGGCACATGCTTCTGCCCGTTATAGACGCCGAAGGTTAAGCCCACGAATTGGGGCAGAATGGTGGAGCGCCGGCTCCAAATCTTGATCACGTCCCGGCGACCCGAACCCGAAGCGGCTTCCGCCTTCTTCAGAAGGTAGCCGTCGACGAACGGGCCTTTCCAAATCGACCTAGTCATCTGTCAGGCCCTCACTTCTTCCGCTTGTGGCGGCTGGACACAATAAACTTGTCCGTCGCCTTGTTGCTGCGGGTCTTCTTGCCCTTCGTCGGCACGCCCCAGGGCGTGACCGGATGACGGCCACCCGAGGTGCGGCCTTCACCGCCGCCGTGCGGGTGATCCACAGGGTTCATGACGACACCGCGGTTGTGGGGGCGCTGACCCAGCCACCGATTCCGCCCGGCCTTACCGAGCGAAGTGTTCATGTGGTCGGGATTCGAAACCGCACCCACGGTAGCATAGCACGCGCCGTGAACCAGACGCTGCTCGCCGGAATTCAGACGCAGGATTACGTAGCCTTCATCGCGGCCCACAATCTGCGCGTAGCTGCCGGCGGAGCGAGCGATCTGCCCACCCTTGCCCTGCTTCAGCTCCACATTGTGCACGATCGTGCCCACGGGAAGCGAAGCCAGCGGCCCGGCGTTGCCCGGCTTCACGTCCACCTGGCTGCCCGCGATCACCTGATCGCCAGCAGCAAGACGCTGCGGAGCCAGGATGTAAGCGAGCTCACCGTCCTCGTACTTGAGGAGCGCGATGAAGGCGGTGCGGTTCGGATCATACTCGATCCGCTCCACGGTGGCCGACATCTCGCGCTTGGTGCGCTTGAAGTCCACCAGGCGATAGGTCTGCTTATGACCGCCGCCACGGAAGCGGACGGTGATGCGACCGTTATTGTTACGTCCGCCCGAGGAGCTCTTGCCCTCGGTCAGGGTCTTTACCGGCTTGCCCTTGTAGAGGCCGGAGCGGTCCACGATCACGAGCTGGCGAAGGCTCGGCGTGACCGGCTTGAAATGCTTCAGCGCCATGGTCTTATCCCGTTCCCCTCAGCTCTTCAGAGGCCCGTGGTGATATCGATCTTCTGACCCTCTTCGAGGGTCACGACGGCCTTCTTGACGTCGCTGCGGACGCCCTTGCGGCCGCGGAAGATCTTCACCTTGCCCTTGCGGACCAGGGTGTTGACGCTCTTGACCTTCACGTCGAAGAGCTTCTCCACCGCTTCCTTGATCGCCGGCTTCGTCGCCGTGCCGGCGACGTCGAAGACGACCTTGTTCTGCTCGCTCGCGTTCGTCGCCTTTTCGGTGATGACCGGAGAGAGGATCACGTCGTAGTGACGCGGCTCGATGTTGCGCGCGGAACTCATTTGAAGCGCGCCTCCAGCGCATCCACGGCGGCCTTCGTCAGCACCAGCGTGTCGCGACGCAGGATGTCGTAGACGTTGATGCCCTGGACCGGGAGCACATCCACGTAGGGCAGGTTGCGGGCGGCCAGCGCCACGTTCTGCTCCACCTGGGCCCCGTCCACGATGAGCACCGACGCCCAGCCGAGCTGCGCGAAACGGTCCTTCAAGGCCTTGGTCTTCGGATCGGCCATCGACACATTGTCGACCACCACGATCTGCTCCGCCTTCAGCTTGGACGACAGAGCGTGCTTCAGCGCGAGGGCGCGAACCTTCTTCGGCAGCTCGAACGCATGAGAGCGAACGACCGGACCGAAGGCGCGGCCACCACCACGGAACTGCGGCGCAGACGCCGCACCGTGACGGGCGTTACCGGTGCCCTTCTGCTTGTACATCTTCTTGGACGTGCGGTTGATCTCCGAACGACCCTTGGTGCGGTGCGTGCCGGCCTGGCGACGGGCGAGCTGCCACGTCACCATGCGGTGCAGGATGTCCGCACGCGGCTCGAGACCGAAGATCTCATCCGACAGCACCACGGACCCGGCGTCAGCGCCGTCGAGCGTCTTGACGGTGAGTTCCATCACGCGCCCTCCTCATTGGTGGCTTCAGCCGCAGGAGCAGCCTCGCCGGCGGTCGCGATCTTGAACGCGCCCGGCTTGGGAGCCTCAGCCGGCAGCTTCTTCTTCACCGCGTCGCGCACGGTGATCCAGCCGCCAGCGTGACCGGGAACCGCACCCTCGACCGCGATCAGGCCGCGCTCGACGTCGGTCATCACGACCTTCAGGTTCTGGGTCGTGACGGTCACGTCACCCATGTGGCCAGGCATCTTCTTGTTCTTGAAGGTCTTACCCGGATCCTGACGGCCGCCGGTCGAACCAATCGAACGATGCGAGATGGACACACCGTGGGAGGCGCGAAGGCCACCGAAGTTGTGCCGCTTCATGCCGCCCGCGAAACCCTTACCAATGGTGGTACCGGTCACGTCGACATACTGACCCACGACGAAGTGATCGACGGTGATCTCGGCTCCAACCGGGATCAGCGCCTCCTCCGGCACGCGGAACTCAGCCATTTTCCGCTTGGGCTCAACCTGAGCCACCGCGAAGTGGCCGCGCTCGGCGCGGGTCACATTCTTGGGCTTGCGCCGGCCAGCACCAAGCTGCACCGCAACATAGCCATTCTGATCGAGCGTACGGTGGGCAACCACCTGGCAGCTCTCGACTTTCAGCACAGTGACCGGAACATGTTCACCGGCATCCGTGAAGATGCGGGTCATGCCGACCTTCTGGGCGATGACGCCTGACCGCATGGTCGTGTCTCCTCGCCTCTCGTTCAGAGCTTGATTTCGACGTCAACGCCGGCGGCGAGGTCGAGCTTCATCAGCGCGTCCACCGTCTGGGGCGTCGGATCGACGATATCGAGCAACCGCTTGTGAGTACGCATCTCAAACTGCTCGCGCGACTTCTTGTCGATGTGCGGAGAGCGATTGACGGTGAACTTCTCGATCCGCGTGGGCAGCGGAATCGGGCCGCGCACCTGCGCACCCGTGCGCTTGGCCGTGGCGACGATCTCTCGCGTCGACGCATCGAGGATGCGGTGATCGAACGCCTTCAGGCGAATTCGAATGTTCTGGCCGTTCATGGCTCAAAGGCTCCGGGAATGAAGGGCACGCGCTCCGCGAACACCGCGCGGCGCGGCGTGCCCCCGTTTCTTTTCGTTTTGGCTCACTCGATGATGGAGGCAACCACGCCGGCGCCGACCGTGCGGCCGCCTTCGCGGATGGCGAAGCGCAGCTTCTCTTCCATGGCGATCGGAACGATCAGCGCCACGTCCATCGACACGTTGTCACCGGGCATCACCATTTCGGTGCCTTCCGGCAGCGTGCACACGCCGGTCACGTCCGTGGTGCGGAAGTAGAACTGCGGGCGATAATTGGTGAAGAACGGAGTGTGACGGCCGCCCTCTTCCTTGGTCAGGATGTAGGCTTCGGCCTTGAACTTGGTGTGGGGCTTCACCGAGCCGGGCTTGCACACGACCTGGCCGCGCTCCACGTCCTCACGCTTGGTGCCGCGCAGCAGGATGCCGACGTTGTCACCAGCCTGACCCTGGTCGAGCAGCTTGCGGAACATTTCGACGCCAGTCACCGTGGTCTTCACGGTCGGACGGATGCCGACGATTTCCACTTCCTCGCCGACCTTGATGATGCCGCGCTCCACGCGACCGGTCACTACGGTGCCGCGGCCGGAGATGGAGAAGACGTCCTCGATGGGCATCAGGAACGGCAGGTCAACCGGACGCTCCGGCTGCGGGATGTAGGCGTCGACCGCCTCCATGAGCTTGAGCACAGCGTCACGGCCGAGAGCCGCATCGCCGTTCTCGAGCGCCACGAGGGCCGAGCCGCGGATGATCGGGATATCGTCGCCGGGGAAGTCGTACTTGGACAGAAGCTCACGCACTTCCATCTCGACGAGCTCGAGCAGCTCCGGATCGTCGACCATGTCGCACTTGTTGAGGAACACCACCAGGGCCGGCACGCCGACCTGACGGGCGAGCAGGATGTGCTCGCGGGTCTGGGGCATCGGGCCGTCAGCAGCGGACACCACCAGGATCGCGCCGTCCATCTGCGCCGCGCCGGTGATCATGTTCTTCACATAGTCGGCGTGCCCGGGGCAGTCGACGTGCGCATAGTGGCGATTGGCAGTCTCATACTCGACGTGAGCGGTCGAGATCGTGATGCCACGGGCCTTCTCTTCCGGCGCCTTGTCGATCTGGTCGTAGGCGGTGAAGGTGGCGCCACCGGCCTCGGCCAGCACCTTGGTGATCGCAGCCGTCAGCGACGTCTTGCCATGGTCGACGTGACCAATGGTGCCGATGTTGCAGTGCGGCTTCGAACGGTTAAACTTTTCTTTGGCCATGGGACGCTCCGTCGGGTCTCTCTGGCGTGATCTTTAAGGGTGAATGGGGCTCAGGCCGACGCTCACGCGTACTTGGCCTGAACCTCCTGAGCCACGTTCGACGGCACCTGCTCGTAGTGGTCGAACTGCATGGTGAAGGTGGCACGGCCCTGGCTGAACGAGCGCAGGGTGTTCACGTAGCCGAACATGTTGGCGAGCGGCACCATCGCGTTGATCACGTTGGCGTTGCCACGCATGTCCTGGCCCTGGATCTGGCCACGACGGGAGTTCAGATCGCCGATGACCGAACCCGTGTAATCCTCGGGGGTCACCACCTCGACCTTCATGATCGGCTCGAGCAGAACCGAGCTGCCCTTCTGGAGGGCTTCACGGAACGCAGCGCGAGACGCGATTTCGAAGGCCAGAGCAGACGAGTCCACTTCGTGGAACGCGCCGTCGATGAGCTGAACCTTGACGTCCACGACCGGGAAGCCCGCCAGCACACCAGCGCCAAGCACGCTCTCGAGGCCCTTCTGGACGCCCGGGATGTACTCCTTCGGCACCGCGCCGCCGACGATCACGCTCTCGAACTGGAAGCCCTTGCCCGCCTCGTTCGGCTCCACCACGAACTTCACCCGAGCGAACTGGCCGGTACCACCGGTCTGTTTCTTGTGGGTGTAGTCCACTTCGGTCTTCTTCGTGAGGGTCTCACGATAGGCGACCTGCGGGGCACCGATGTTGGCGTCCACCTTGTAGGTGCGCTTCAGGATGTCGACCTTGATGTCGAGGTGCAGTTCGCCCATCCCCTTGAGGATGGTCTGGCCGCTCTCGTGGTCGGTCGACACGCGGAAGGACGGATCCTCGGCGGCCAGCTTCGACAGGGCGATGCCCAGCTTCTCCTGGTCGGCCTTGGACTTGGGCTCGATGGCGATCTCGATGACGGGCTCCGGGAACTCCATCTTCTCGAGGATCACCGGCTTTTCGGTCGAGCACAACGTGTCACCGGTGCGGACTTCCTTGAGGCCGGCGAGAGCGACGATGTCGCCCGCATAGGCTTCCTTGATGTCCTCACGGTTGTTGGCGTGCATGAGCAGCATCCGACCCACGCGCTCGCGCTTGTCGCGAGTGGAGTTCAGGAGGCTCATGCCAGCTTCCATCACGCCCGAATAGACGCGGCAGAAGGTAATGGTGCCCACGAAGGGGTCGTCCATGATCTTGAACGCGAGGACAGACAGCGGCTCCGCATCCGAAGGCTTGCGGTCGGTCTCTTCCTCGGTCTTGAAATCGATGCCCTTGATGGCGCCGCGATCAATCGGCGACGGCAGGAAGTCCACCACGGCGTCGAGCAAAGGCTGCACGCCCTTGTTCTTGAACGCGGAGCCGCAGAACACCGGGTTGAACTTGCGCCCAATCACGGCCTTGCGGATGAGGGACTTCAGGGTCGCCTCGTCCGGCTCGGTGCCGTCGAGGTAAGCGGCCATGGCGTCGTCGTCGAGCTCGACAGCGGCTTCCACGAGCTTATTGCGGTACTCAGCGGCCTTGTCGGCGAGATCCGCGGGGATCTCCTCGTCATGGTACTTCGCACCCAGGGCTTCATCTTCCCACACGACCGCCTTCATGCGGACGAGGTCGATGATGCCCTTGAAGTTGCTCTCGGAGCCGATCGGCAGCTGGCAGCACACAGGGTTGCCGGCCACGCGGTCCACGATCATGTCGACGCAGCGGTAGAAGTCGGCACCGATCTTGTCCATCTTGTTGACGAACACGATGCGGGGCACGTTGTACTTGTCCGCCTGGCGCCACACAGTCTCGGTCTGCGGCTCGACGCCCTGGTTGCCGTCAAGCACGCACACGGCGCCGTCGAGCACCCGCAGCGAACGCTCCACCTCGATGGTGAAGTCGACGTGCCCGGGGGTGTCGATGATGTTCAGACGCTTGCCCTGCCAGAAAGCGGTCGTCGCGGCCGACGTAATGGTGATGCCGCGCTCCTGCTCCTGGGTCATCCAGTCCATGGTGGCGGCGCCATCATGGACTTCGCCGATCTTGTGGCTCTTGCCGGTGTAGTAGAGGATCCGCTCAGTGGTCGTGGTCTTGCCGGCATCGATGTGAGCCATGATGCCGAAGTTGCGGTAATCCTCGATCGCGTGAGTACGGGGCATGGGAAGCGTCCTCTCCGATCACCAGCGATAGTGCGAGAACGCCCGGTTGGCCTCGGCCATACGGTGCGTGTCTTCGCGTTTCTTCACGGCAGCGCCGCGATTGTTGGCCGCATCGAGCAGCTCGGCGGAGAGACGCTCCACCATGGTCTTCTCGTTGCGCGCACGGGCGGAAGCGATGAGCCAGCGGATCGCCAGGGTCTGGCGACGCTCGTTCCGCACTTCCACGGGAACCTGGTAGGTGGCACCACCCACGCGGCGGGAGCGAACCTCAACCGCAGGCGCCACGTTCTCGAGGGCCTGGATGAAGACCTCCACCGGATCGTGCTTGGCCTTGACCTCGACCACGTCGAGGGCGCCATACACGATGGACTCGGCCACGGACTTCTTGCCGTCACGCATCACGGAATTCATGAAGCGGGACAGAATGGTGGACCCGAACTTCGGATCCGGGATGACTTCGCGGCGCTCGGCCTTGTGACGACGGGACATTTCTAATTCCTCACTTCAGCCGATCACTTGGGCCGCTTCGCGCCGTACTTCGAACGGCGCTGCTTGCGGTTCTTCACGCCCTGCGTATCGAGCACGCCGCGCAGGATGTGATAGCGCACGCCAGGAAGATCCTTCACGCGGCCACCGCGGATCATGACCACGGAGTGCTCCTGAAGGTTGTGGCCTTCACCGGGGATGTAGCCGATCACTTCGTAGCTGTTGGTGAGCCGCACCTTGGCGACCTTACGAAGGGCCGAGTTCGGCTTCTTCGGGGTCGTGGTGTAGACGCGCGTGCACACGCCGCGCTTCTGGGGGCTCGCCTGGAGCGCCGGCGCCTTGTCCCGCGCCTTCTGCGCTTCCCGCGGCTTACGGATCAGCTGGTTGATCGTCGGCATGTACGCCTTCGCCTCGTCCTGACCTGCGGCCTTGGCCGCAACTTTTAAGTTCGACGGCCTTGCGACCGCCACGGCTGGCCACCTCACGGTGGCCTTACGAAATTCGTTTCAACCGCCGGAGACCGGCTGGCCGCACAACGAACAGAAAAGGCGCCGCTCGCCACCGCACTCGGCAGCGAACACGCCTTGTTCGCGACAGAGGATCACAACGCTCGACCCGGAACCGGTTCGGTTCCGGCGGCGCTGCGATCATGCACCTGAAGTTATCGCAGTGCTGTTCCTGGCAGCGTTTCGGTGCCCTGAAAGACGCTGTGGCCAGTGGGCTTTCGCCGGGGGCCTTTGCTGCGTCTCTCGTTCAGGCACCGACCGCCTGCCGCGAAAGTGGGCTGCTTCTAGCCGCAGAGTCGCTCTGCGTCAAGAGTTTCAACGCTTCGGAGCCGAGAAAAGGGGGCTCGAGGGGCATTTTTGCTCTGCACCCAAGGTCTAGCACCCCCGCCCGGAGGGTTTTATGACAGCGGCAAAGCAAAGGGCGCGGCACCAAGGCGCCGCGCCCCAAGGCAACGTTTTATTAAGGAATCAGCCGAGCAGGGCGGCGACGCCGTCGCGCTCCTCGAGGAGTTCCTTGAGGGTGACGTCGAACTTGGTCTTGGAGAAGTCGTCCATGGGCAGGCCCTTCACGACTTCGTAATCGCCATTGGTGCACACGGCGGGCACGCCGAACACGATTCCCTCCGGCACGCCGTAGGAGCCGTCAGACGCCACGCCCATGGAAACCCAGCCACCATTGGTGCCGTGGATCCAGTCGTGCATGTGGTCAATGGCCGCGTTGGCCGCGGAGGCGGCGGACGACAGGCCACGCGCCTCGATGATGGCGGCGCCGCGCTTGCCCACGGTGGGAATCAGCGTGTCGCGATACCAGGCCTCGTCACCGACGAGCTCCGGCAGCG
The DNA here is from genome assembly GCF_021401125.1 of Xanthobacter sp. NM-59. Classification (GTDB taxonomy): domain Bacteria; phylum Pseudomonadota; class Alphaproteobacteria; order Rhizobiales; family Xanthobacteraceae; genus Xanthobacter. The sequence continues at coordinate 240,457 of NZ_JACBFQ010000001.1, read as the reverse complement.
GCTTGCCCTTGACGGTGGCGAAGCGGTAGTCGGCATACATGGTCGGGGAGTGGTTGCCCCACACGGCCAGCTTCTCGATGTCCTGGCTCAGCACGCCCGCCTTCTTGGCGAACTGCGAGAGCGCGCGGTTGTGGTCGAGACGCAGCATGGCGGTGATGTTGCGGGCCGGCAGGTCCGGAGCGCTCTTGGCGGTGATGTAGGCGTTGGTGTTGGCCGGGTTGCCGACCACCAGCACCTTCACGTCGCGCTTGGCGACCTCGTTGAGGGCCGCGCCCTGCACCTTGAAGATCTCGGCGTTGGCGGAGAGCAGGTCAGCGCGCTCCATGCCCTTCGAGCGCGGACGGGCGCCCACCAGGATGGCGGCGTCGATGTCCTTGAAGGCCACCTTGGGGTCGGAGGTGATGACAACGTCGGCGAGGTTCGGGAACGCGCAATCCTCGAGCTCCATCACCACGCCGCCCACCGCGCCCTGGGCCTGCGGGAGATCGAGAAGCTGCAGAATGACCGGCTGATCCTTGCCGTACAGATCGCCATTGGCGATGCGGAACAGAAGCGAATAACAAATCTGACCGGCGGCGCCCGTAACGGCGACGCGAACGGCGGGTTTGGTCATGGGAAAATGCCCTTTGCCTTGAGTGAGCCCCTCAGGCTCGGGCGCGCAATCTATTCCCACAGGCGGCGAATGCAAAGACGAATGCACACCGAGGTGCACCTCACCCCCCGCTTCCTTCGTCTAGGTGTCCTGCACCCCATGGGGCAAATGCCGATACCGCCGCGCCTTCCCCATCCCGGGCGAGCGCCCGGCCGGGAGGCAAATTGTCGCCGGCCTCGCTCGGATGGCTGCGACCCGCGCGCTTTCCCCGCTCGTCCCCTCGCGCGGGGCAGGTCTGCGCGTGGACGGCGACCACCCGGCTCGCGCGTCGTGGGGACCTGAAATACCTTTCCCAGTCGCCGCGCCACGCATCAGCGCAGCGACTGGCGACCGTGGCACGGGTTCCGTTGTCAGGCAGCCGTCAGATGACCACGACGCGGTCCGAGAGCTCGTTCACGTCGCCGGGCCGCTGCGGCATGGGGCGCGCCAGAAGCTCGCCCGCCCGCCGCACGCCGGAAACGAGGCCCTCGACGAGGCTGCCCTTGCGCGCCTCGCGGGAGATCGAATCGCAAATCTCCGCCCAGGCCACGGGACCCAGGGGCGTGTGCACCCCGTCGTCCGCCACCACCTCGACCAGCCTTTCGCGGGCCGCGACGAAAATGAGAATGCCAGTGCGGCCAGAGGTTTGCGACACGCCATGGGCCAGGAAGGCCTCGATGGCCGCCGAGCGGGCCGCTGCCTTCAGCGCCAGGCGCGGCACCACACGTTCCGTCATCTGCGGCAGCATCAGGATGCCCGCCACCACTAGGAAGATGATGGCCTGGACCTGGAGGATGCTGAGCGCAGACATGGGCCACAGCACCACGATGGCCCACGGCAGCACCAGCGAGACCAGCGACGACCACATCACCGAAAAGAAGGGGTGCTGAACCAGCGACCCGCGGGACACCACCACGCGGATTTCCGCCGAGGTCTGCAGCTCGGCGGCCGCGATCGCCTCATTGACCTCGCGCATGTCCTCGGGCGAAAGCCCGAAGACGACGGTCGCCGGCGGACGGGCGGCGGCGCCCACGTAGCTCATGTCCTGCTTGCGATCGGGCGCGGGGGCGGCCTCCGGCTCCTTGGCCGCAGCCGGCGCCTGAGGCGGCTGCGCGCGCGGCGGGCGGCCCGGCTGAGCCTGGGCAGCGGGGTCGGCGCGCCCTGCGCGCACGGGCCCCTGTCGGCGGTCAGCCACCATGACGGTCTCCAGCACCTGCGACCATTGTCGGACGTCCAGTCTTGTCAGAACGGCTGGTGGAACACCAGCATTGCATCATGCCACATCGCGCGCCGGGGCGCCGCAGCAAATTACCAGCTTCCGGAGGCGCCGCCACCGCCCGATGAGCCCCCTCCCCCGGACCAGCCGCCCGAGTCGCGGTCGCTGCCGCCGCCGCTGCCCCAATCCCAGGTCGTGACCGGGGCCGCCGCCTCGCCCGAGCGTTTCCGGCGCCCCGCCATGCGCGCGCCGCGCCCGCCGGAGCCGGACCGCGCCGCCCGCCAGAAGATGTAGATCCACAGCGCGATCATCAGGATCAGCACGATCACGCCGAGCCAATCCTCCAGGCTGGTTTCCTCCGCCTCGGCGCGGGCACGGGCGCGGGCCTCTTCCGGATCCAGATTGAGGATCTCAATGATGGCGTCCGTGCCCTTCAGGATGCCGTCCGGCATGTCCCCCGCCTTGAAGGCGGGCACGATGGCGTTGCGGATGATGGTGCTGGCCACAGCATCGGTGAGGATGCCCTCCAGGCCATAGCCGACCTCGATGCGCACCTTGCGCTCATTCGGCGCCACCAGCAGCAGCACGCCATTGTTCTTGCCTGCCTGCCCGATGCCCCAGGCGCGGAACAGCTCGTTGGCATAGTCCTCCACCGCGCCGCCCTCCAGCGAGGGAACGGTGGCGACCACCACCTGGTCGGACGCCTTCTCCTCCTGGGCCACCAGGCGCGCTTCCAGTTCGGCGCGGCTGACGGGGTCGAGGATATTCGCGGCATCGACCACGCGGCCCGTCAGCGGCGGGAACGTATAGGCGCGCGCGCCCGTCGAGAAGGCTGCCAGCAGCGCCATAGCGAGGGCCACGGCAAGCCACGCTCTCGCCACCGCAGCCGGCGCCAACGCGCCGGCGAAACCGCCGCGCCCCCAAGCTCGCCCGACGACCCGGCCGCTCACGCCCCGGTCCTCAATTGAACCGGACCTGCGGAGCGCGCGTCTGCTCCTCGGAAATCGTAAAGGTTTCCATGGGCTTGTAGGAGCGATAGAGGGTCGCGGCCCAAAGCACGCCAGGGAAGGTCTTCAGCTCGGTATTGTAGGCCTGAACCGCGCGGATGTAGTCACGCCGCGCCACGGCGATGCGATTTTCCGTTCCCTCGATCTGGGATTGGAGCGCCAGGAAGTTCTGGCTGGACTTCAGGTCCGGATAGGCCTCCGAAACCGCGATAAGCCGCCCCAGCGCCCGCCCCAGCTCGCTCTGTGCCGCCTGGAACTGCTTGAACTTCTCCGGATCGGTGATGGTCGAGGCGTCCACGTTGATAGAGGTCGCCTTGGCCCGCGCCTCGATGACGGAGGTGAGGACGTCACGCTCCTGGGAGGCGTAACCCTTCACCGTCTCCACCAGATTGGGAATGAGATCGGAGCGGCGCTGATACTGGTTCAGCACCTCGCTCCACATGGCCTTGGCGTGCTCCTCCGAAGTGGGAATCACATTGATTCCACAGCCCGCGAGCAGGAGCGAGACCATGACCGCGAACAGCGGGGCCCTCAGCCCCGAAAGCCGCGCCGCGAACGAACCACCCATCGCTTCTCTCCCTCGCTCAATCCTGGACGCTGTTACCGCACCGCGTGCGCCTTGACCATGCGGCAGTCTCTAGGCCGAGCCCAGATAGCCGGGCAGGTCCTGTGCCTCGTCCAGGCGCGAGACCTTGATGGCCAGCTCTTCCGCCAGCTCCAGATCCACTTCCAGCAGCCGGTTGCTCATGAAGGAGCGATAGTAATTGCCCCACATGAATTCCTGAAACGGCGTGTCCTCGTTGGAATAGGCCCGGCCGCGCACGCCGCGGGCCAGCGTGCGCCATGGATTGTCGGTGAGATCCTTCACGTTCTGGGGAATCTTCACGCACGGCCGGCGATTGCCATCCATATCGATGGGCCAGCACAGGCTTTCCCGCTCCATCCGCTGCCAGAAGCCGTGCAGATCGAGATCCGACCAGTCCGCCACCCGGGTGCCGAGCACCGCCTTGTTCTCGTCGATCCGCTGCAGGGCCCGGCACAGATGGTGGTGATCCACCATGTAGATTCGCCCGCCCGGCCCAAGCACATGGGGAATCGCCTTGGCGGCGACCAGCGCCTTCAGCTCGCTTTTCGAAAGGGCGTCCATGGCCTTGGCCCGACGCTTCACCTCGCTGAGGCCCAAGGTGAGCTGCGTGGGATGCAGCAGGTCGATCCGGATCTCTTCACCTTCGCGTGGCTGTCCCATGCACACCCCCGGTTCACTGGCGCCGCCGGCCTGCGCACCTTAATGCGGCGAACGGCCGAAGTGGAGCGCCCCGAGCCTCCATCGAACGGCCAACCGCCCCCCGACACAAAAACGGCGCCCCGAAGGGCGCCGCTTCCGCTTTTCCGATGCAACCGGAGACTCAGCTCGGGGAGATCATCTTCTCGGGACGAACAATAGCGTCGAACTCCTCGTTCGTCACATAGCCGCCGCCCACGGCCTCGTCGCGCAGGGTGGTGCCCTTCTTGTGCGCGGTCTTGGCAATCTTGGCGGCGTTGTCGTAGCCGATCTTCGGGGCGAGCGCGGTCACCAGCATCAAGGAGCGCTCCAGGCCCGCCTTGATGTTGTCCTCGCGCGGCTCGATGCCGACCACGCAATGCTCGGTAAAGCTCAGCGCCGCATCCGACATGAGGCGCACGGACTGCAGGAAGTTGTAAGCCATCACCGGGTTGTAAACATTGAGCTCGAAGTGGCCCTGGCTGTCGGCGAAGGTCAGCGTGGCATGGTTGCCGAAGATCTGCGCGCAGACCTGCGTCATCGCCTCGCACTGGGTGGGGTTCACCTTGCCGGGCATGATGGACGAGCCGGGCTCGTTCTCCGGCAGCGCCAGCTCGCCGAGACCAGAGCGCGGGCCCGAGCCCAACAGGCGGATGTCGTTGGCGATCTTGAACAGAGAGGCCGCAACGGTGTTGATGGCGCCGTGCGTGAACACCATGGCGTCGTGAGCCGCCAGCGCCTCGAACTTGTTCGGCGCGGAGGTGAACTCAAGGCCGGTGATCTCGGCAATCTTGGCCGCCACCTTCTCGGCGAAGCCGATGGGCGCGTTGAGGCCGGTGCCCACCGCGGTGCCGCCCTGTGCCAGCTGCATCAGGCCCGGCAGGGTCATCTCGATGCGCTTGATGCCGTTGGCCACCTGCTGGGTATAGCCGGAGAACTCCTGGCCCAGGGTCAGCGGGGTCGCGTCCTGGGTGTGGGTGCGGCCAATCTTGATGATGTGCTCCCACGCCTTGGACTTGGTCGCCAGGGCGTCGTGAAGGGTCTTCAGGGCCGGCAGCAGGCGATGCACCACTTCCTCCGCGGCGGCCACATGCATGGCAGTCGGGAAGGTGTCGTTGGACGACTGGCTCATATTGACGTGGTCATTGGGGTGCACGGGCTTCTTGGAGCCCTTCTCCCCGCCAAGCATTTCAATGGCCCGGTTGGAAATGACCTCGTTGGCGTTCATGTTGGACTGCGTGCCCGAGCCGGTCTGCCAGACCACCAGGGGGAAGTGCTCGTCCAGCTTGCCGTCCATCACCTCCTGGGCGGCGGACATGATGGCCTCGGCCAGCTTGGGATCGAGCCGGCCCAGATCGCGGTTCACCTCTGCGGCCGCGCGCTTGACGATTCCCAGCGCCCGCACCACGGGCAGCGGCTGCTTTTCCCAGCCGATCTTGAAATTGCCCAGAGAGCGCTGCGCCTGCGCGCCCCAATAGCGGTCGGAAGGAACCTCGATCGGACCGAAGGTATCGGTCTCCGTACGCGTGTTCATGGGTATACCCTCTCTCCTGGAGCGCCTCGAGCGACAGGATTTCCCCGCGCCTCGAAGGAAGCTTGCCGGTTCAGTGAGCTGCCGAATTCTCGGGCGAAGTGGCTCTGCGTCCGCGTGAAGAAAGCACTTGATGTGGAGGACCCGGTGCGCGCCCCGCCTGCCGGCCGGGCGCGCTGCGGATCGCGCGGCGGCCTCATAGCACGGTCCCGAAGCCACGGGGAGACAGCCTTCCGCCGCATTCCTCCGGCCGCCCACGGCGCTGCAACTCGTAAGTGTGCCGTACTTTTCTGTTAAATTTATTGTCGAATGGTAGCCCGTGGAGGCGGCGAAACCTGGATTTCGCCATATCTTCACCACTCTCTCAGAGGTAATCTAATCTCAGTGCCTTGCTTGTGTTTCGACGCAGTCCGTCACGCACGAGTTGAGCATGAAGTCGACTGGTTTTTGGGGGAGCCAGCCGAACCTGTGAGGGTAAAAGTTGGGCGACGTGGTGAATCTTCATCGTGAGCGCAAGGCGAAGGCTCGCCGCGCGGCTCAAGCGCAGGCCGAGGAAAACCGCATCCGATTCGGGCGGACCAAGGCTGACCGCGAGGCCGTCGCGCAGGAGCTCGAGCGTCGGCGTCTGCGCCATGAAGGCCATGCGCTGACCGAGAGGGAAGAACATGAAGAGCCCCGTGGTTAAGAGGTCCATTGTCATCGCCGGTCACAAGACCAGCGTGAGCCTCGAGGACGCTTTTTGGGAGGCGCTGAAGGAGATCGCCACGAGCCGCCGGCTCACCTTGTCCGATCTTGTAGCGACCATTGATTCCGCGCGGACGCAGGGCAATCTGTCCTCCGCTATCCGCCTGTTCGTGCTTGACCATTATCGCGGTGCCGCGCAGACCGCGCGCTCGGTCGGCACCAGCGACCGCATGGGTGTGACCGCACCTCCCGTTGCGTAATGCGCAGCGGGACCTTATCTGCTTCCCTGGAGGACGGTGCGCCGCGTTGAAACGCGGCGCACGGTTTTCTATAACCGCACCGCTTGGGCGAATGGTGCTCCATTCCCGCCCGTGCGGGTTTACGCCCGTCAGGCGGCCACGCGAGCGGGCCGCAGGGCGCGGGGAAGCGGGCGGGCCTTCCGCCCCGTGCCGCCCCGCGCGGTGCTTCGGGCAAGACACGGTGTGACGCGGGCGCCCTTTCGCGGCACCGCCGACGGGAGACGACGGATGTCGTGGAAGAATCAGAGTGGCGGCCCATGGGGAAACGGGCCGCGCGGTCCTTGGAGTTCCGGACCGCAATCCTCGGGACCCACGCCTCCGGACATTGAAGACCTGATCCGCCGCAGCCAGGACCGGCTGCGCACCATGATGCCGGATGCCTTCGGCTTCAAAGGCGCCATCCTGCTGGTGGCGCTGGTCATCGGCGGCTGGCTTCTTTCGGGCTTCTACCGGGTGGAGCCGGACGAGCAGGGTGTGGTGCTGCGCTTCGGCAAGTTCGTGGGCCTCACCCAGCCAGGCCTCAATTATCACTGGCCCTACCCCATCGAGACGGTGCTCACCCCCAAGGTGACGCGCGTCAACCGCATCGACGTCGGCATCCGCGTGGCAGACGACGGACGCCGCCCCAGCGCGATGGCCCGTGACGTTCCGGAAGAAAGCCTGATGCTCACGGGCGACGAGAACATCGTGGACGTGGACTTTTCCGTGTTCTGGGTGATCTCCAACGCCGAGCAATACCTCTTCAACGTGCAGAACAACGAGGGGACCATCAAGGCCGTGGCCGAAAGCGCCATGCGCGAGGTCATCGGCCGCACGGACATTCAGCCCATCCTCACCGGCGCGCGCCAGAATATCGAGACCGCCGTGCAGGAGCTGATGCAGCACACCCTCGACCAGTACAAAGCCGGTGTGCGTATCACCCAGGTCCAGCTTCAGAAGGTGGATCCGCCGGCCCAGGTCATCGACGCCTTCCGCGACGTGCAGGCCGCCCGCGCCGACGCCGAGCGTTCCCAGAACGAAGCCCAGACCTACGCAAACCGGGTGCTGCCCGAGGCGCGAGGCGAGGCATCGCGCATCGAGAACTCGGCCCAGGCCTATCGCGAGCGCACCGTGGTGGAAGCCCGCGGCCAGGCGGCGCGCTTCCTCAAGGTCTATGACGAGTATCAGAAGGCCAAGGACGTGACGCGCGAGCGCATGTACCTGGAAACCATGGAGCGCGTGCTCGGCAGCGTGGACAAGGTACTGGTGGATCCCGGCGTGGCATCGACCTCCGGCCCCGGAGGGAGCGCGGGCGTGGTGCCCGTTCTGCCGCTCAACGACATGATGCGCCGGCCCACGGCGCCCGCCACCAGCCAGACCCAGGGAGCCACGCGATGAGGAATCACGTTTTCGGCGGCGTGCTCGCCATCCTCGCGGTGATCGCCCTGGTGGTGGTCTACTCGTCCGCCTTCATCGTCAACCAGACCCAGCAGGCCCTGGTGCTGCGCCTCGGCGAGCCGCTGGAGCCCGTCACCACGCCAGGCCTGCACTGGAAGGCGCCGTTCATCGACAGCGTCGTCTATCTCGACAACCGTATCCTGGACCTGGAAAATCCCTCCCAGGAAGTGATCGCCTCGGACCAGAAGCGCATCGTGGTGGACGCGTTCGCGCGCTACCGCATCACCAATCCGCTGCGCTTCTATCAGGCTGCGGGCTCCATCCAGGCCGCCAATTCGCGCCTTGCGACGGTGCTCAACTCGGCCCTGCGCCGGGTGCTGGGCGAGAACACATTCATCGCCGTGGTGCGTGACCAGCGCGAGGACCTCATGCGCCAGATCGGCGAGCAGGTGAATCGCGAGGCCGCCGGCTTCGGCATCACCGTGGTCGATGTCCGCATCCGCCGCGCCGACCTGCCGGAAGCCAACAGCCAGGCCGTGTTCCAGCGGATGCAGACCGAGCGCCAGCGCGAGGCCGCCGAGATCCGCGCACAGGGTAACGAGGCCGCCCAGCGCCTGCGCGCCCGCGCCGATCGCGAAGCCGCCATCGTCCTGGCCGAGGCCAATTCGAAGGGCGAGCAACTCCGCGGCGAAGGCGATGCGGAACGCAACCGCATCTTCGCCGACGCGTTCGGCCGCGATCCGGACTTCTTCACCTTCTACCGCTCCATGCAGGCCTATGAGGCCAGCATGAAGGCGTCGGATACCCGGTTGGTGGTGAGCCCGGATTCCAGCTTCTTCCGCTATTTCCGCGATCCTTTCGGCGGCGCTGCGGCGAAGCCGGGCGCGAACTGACCAGATCCGGGGCGGCATGACCGACCTGCTTGCCGCCCTGGGCCTTATGCTCGCCATCGAGGGACTCTGCCTCGCGGCGTTCCCCCATGCCTGGCGCCGCGCGATGCTCGCGGTGCTCCACGCCCCCGAGGGCCCGATGCGCATCGCCGGGCTCGCGGTCGGCGCGGCCGGGGTGCTTGTCGTTTTCCTGGTGCGCACAGGGGCGCATTGAAACGACCCTAAGGCCATGCGCGGGGCGCGCGCTCCTGGCGATCCCCCTGGCTCTCTTTTTCGATTCCTTGCCGCGTCTCGGTTTCTTCGGTCGGCCCGATGCTGCCGATCGCCCTCGCTCCCGCGCCCGGGGAAAGGATGTGAAGCGGCTTCGCGCATTTGCCCTTGCGCCCTGGCTGCACCCGGCGCAGCCTCCGCAGGTCGCTGAAGCTTCGAGGAGACCGATGCCCTTGTCCCGCCGCTTCCTTCGTCGCCGGCCGCTCGTCGCCGCTGCCCTGGCCCTGTCCCTGGTCCTGCCCGTGCTGGCAGGTGGCCCCGTGGCCGCGGCGTCCGGCAAGGGCCCGGACACCGTCGCGGACGTGGCCGAGCGTGTCATGGACGCGGTGGTGAACATCTCCACCTCGCAAACGGTCGCCGCCTCCCGCAGCGTGCCCACCCCGCAGCTACCCCCCGGATCGCCTTTCGAGGATTTCTTCGACGAATTCTTCAAGCATCGGCAGGAAGACGGCGGAGAGGGCCGCTCCCGGCGGGTGTCCTCCCTCGGCTCGGGCTTCGTGATCGACCCTTCGGGCCTGATCGTGACCAACAACCACGTCATCGCCGATGCCGACGAGATCTACGCCAACTTTAATGATGGCTCGAAGCTGAAAGCGGAACTGATCGGCCGCGATATCAAGACCGACCTCGCCCTCCTGAAGGTGAAACCGGACAAGCCGCTCACCGCCGTGAAGTTCGGCAATTCAGACAAGCTGCGCGTGGGCGACTGGGTGATGGCCATCGGCAATCCGTTTGGTCTCGGCGGAACCCTGACCGTGGGCGTGGTTTCGGCCCGCAACCGCGACATCAATTCCGGCCCCTACGACAACTTCATCCAGACCGATGCCGCCATTAATCGTGGCAATTCGGGCGGGCCCCTGTTCAACATGGAAGGCGAGGTGGTGGGCATCAACACCGCGATCATCTCTCCGTCCGGCGGGTCCATCGGCATCGGCTTCGCGGTGCCCTCCGCCACCGCGCAGCCGGTGATCGCCCAGCTTGAGCAGTTCAAAGAGGTGCGGCGCGGCTGGATTGGCGTGCGCATCCAGGCCGTTACTGACGAGCTCGCCGAGAGCCTCGGCATGGGCAAGCCGCGCGGCGCGCTGGTGGGCGTGGTGAGCGAGGGCGGCCCGGCAGCCAAAGCGGGGCTGAAGCCCGGCGACGTCATCGTCAAGTTCGACGGGCGCGACATCAAGACCATTCGCGACCTCACCCGCACCGTCGCGGACACCATGGCCGAGCGCGAGGTGGACGTGGTGGTGATCCGCAAGGGCAAAGAGGAAAGCCTGCGCCTCAAGGTCGCCCGCATGCCCGAGGACGACAAGCTGGAGGCCGGCAAGGCTGGGGAGGACCAGAAGGCCGCCCCCAAGCGCGCCCTGGGCCTGGACCTTGCGCCCATGAGCGAAGAGCTGCGCAAGCGCTACAATATCAAGACGGAGATCAAGGGCGCCGTCATCACCGCCGTCGAGGCGGGCACCGATGCCGCGGACAAGGGGTTGCGCGCCGGTCAGGTCATCGTGCAGGTGGGCCAGGAGCCTGTTTCCACCCCCGCCGATGTGCAAAAGCAGATCGAAGCGTTGCGCAAGGCCAAGAAGAAGTCGGCGCTGTTGCTGGTTTCCGATGGTGAAGGCCAGCAGGAATTCGTCACCCTGCCCCTCAACTGAGGCAGGCCCGCCGCGCCACGAGCTGAGTGGCGCGGCCCATTTTCAGAGCGGGTGGAATTCCTCGCGCGTATAGCCCTGCATGTAGAGCAGCGCGCTGAGGTCGCCATGGTCGATGCGGGCATGGGCGGCGGCCGCCACCTGAGGCTTGGCGTGGAAGGCGACGCCCAACCCGGCTTCCGCCAGCATGGCGAGATCATTGGCGCCATCGCCCACCGCCAGGGTTTCGGAGGGGGCGAGATGGAAGCGGTCGCGCAGCTCCACCAGGGTCGCGAACTTGGCGTCGCGGCCCAAAATGGGCTCGGCCACCGCGCCCACGAACTCGCCGCCATCCACCAGCAAGGTGTTGGCGCGATGCTCGTCGAAGCCCACCCGCGCCGCGATGGCCGAAGTGAACAGGGTGAAGCCGCCGGAAACGAGGGCCGTATAGGCCCCGTTCGCCCGCATGGTGCCCACCAGTTCCTGTCCGCCGGGCGTGAGATGGATGCGATCGCGCAGCACCTCGTCCACCACGGAGGCGGAAAGACCCCGCAGCAGCGCCACGCGCTCGCGCAAAGCGGGCTCGAACTCGATCTCGCCGCGCATGGCGCGCTCGGTGATGGCAGCCACATGGGCCTTCACCCCCACCACGTCCGCCAGCTCGTCGATGCATTCCTGGCGGATCATGGTGGAATCCATGTCGGCAAGGAACAAACGCTTGCGCCGGCCGGCCTCCAGTTGCACCACCACGTCGATGGGCGCGCCCTTCAGGGCGGCGCGCACCTTGTCGGCGATGGCGCGGGAATCGGCGCCGAGCGTGGGCGCGAAGTGGATGTCGGCGGCCACATCGGGGGCGAGGATCACCGGTTCCTGGGCATGGGGCAGCACGGCGCGCGCGTCGTGGATTGCCTCACGGGTCAAAGCCGGGGCAGATGGATTCGAAATCAGCGTTGCAACGTAGGCCATGGAAGAACCGGAAACAGGACAGAAGGGGACGGCGGTGCTCATCGCAGGTCCCACCGCCAGCGGCAAGTCGGCGCTCGCCCTCGCGCTCGCGGAGCGCACGGGAGGAATCGTGCTGAATGCAGATTCCATGCAAGTCTATGGCGATCTTGCTGTGCTCACGGCGCGGCCGAGCGACGCGGACCTTAGGCGTGCACCGCATCATCTTTATGGCCATGTGGACGCGGATGCGGAATATTCTGTCGGCCATTGGCTGCGCGACGCCCAGGCGGCGCTGGCCAGCGCATGGGCCACGGGGCGGCTACCGATTCTCGTCGGCGGCACCGGGCTCTATTTTCGTGCATTGACGCAAGGGCTTGTGGAGGTCCCCCCGATCCCCGAGGCGGTTCGTGCGGCCGTACGCGGCGCGGCGGAGGGGATGGAGAATGCCGCCCTGCACGCCCGCCTGCAGCAGGTGGACCCACCAGCCGCCACGCGCATCGGCGCCAATGACCGCCAGCGCATCCTGCGCGCGCTCGAGGTCGCGGAAGCCACCGGCCGCCCCATTTCGCAGTGGCAAGGCGCGGCTCAGCCCCCCTTTCTTGCGCCTGAGTCGTGCGTTCGCCTGGTGCTGGAGGTCGATCCCGAAATCCTGCGCCGGCGCATCGATGAGCGTTTCCTGTCGATGCTGGATCAGGGGGCCCTGGAGGAAGTGCGCCGGCTCGTCGCCCGGCGGCTTGATCCCGCGCGCACAGCCCTCAAGGCCCATGGCGCCCCGGCCCTGACCCGCCATCTGGCCGGCGACATGAGCCTTGCGGAGGCCATCGCCGAAGGCCAGGGCGACACGCGGCGCTATGCCAAGCGCCAACGCACCTTCTTCCGCCATCAGATGGCCGATTGGCCGCGCGCACGCCCTGAGGACGCGCTGGAACAGCTGCTGGCCGCCCTGCCCCCTCAGCTCGGCTGAGGGCGGGCACGGCCGGCACGGCGGGGCGGCACCATCCAACGTTGACGCAAGGCCGCGAGCACGGCCACCACAAGCCCGCCGGCAAGCACCCACCAGGCCGGCCGCGGGCCGATGTCGAATGTCAGATTCGCCTGCGCCACCAGCCACGGATCCACGCGTGTGGCGAGGCCATACCAAGCCACCTCCACGCCCGCCGTCAGCCCGGCAGCCAGCACGGACAGCAGGGCGAGAAGACCCGGCGTCACCTGCCCCCTCAGCCAGAACGTCACGCGGTAGAGGCCCAGCAGCAGCAGCACGCCGCTCATCAGAACCGGCTCGGTCACATCGAGCTTCGACTGAATGAAGAAGTGCAGCGCCGCCAGCGGGGCGATGACATAGACCGCCTTGTGGAGAAGGTTCCAACGCCTAGCGCCCAGGCGCTGAATGGCGCCATCGGTGGAGGTGGCACCCAGGACCACCAGCAGGACCACCGCAACCGCGCCGATTGTCAGGTACGCGCGCAGCACAATCTCGGAAGCCGCCCTCAGGGGCCCCTGGTCGATGATGAAAAGCAGCAGGTGGAGCAGGCCATAGCCGAGGGCGGCCAGGCCCAGGATGCGCCGCCCGAAGAACAGCTTCGGTGCCGCGAACAGCCGCCGCAGGGGCGTGACCGCCAGCGTCAGAACCAGGAAGCGGATGGCCCACAGGCCCGTGAAGTGAATGGCTCCGGTCCAGGGGCGCGCGCCCAGCCCTCCGCTCAGCACCAGCCCGCAAAGCCATGCAGCAGGCAGGAGCGAGAGCAGCAGGAACCCCGTCTTTTCCCGGCTGAAGGCGCCGGAGCGTTCATGAAAGAGCGACATGCGCGGCCTTTTGCGTGGAGCGAGAGAGAGCCCCTCCCCCCGATACGCCGCGCAGTGCGCCAATGTTACGGCCCCTCGCACACGATGGCGTGAGGCCGCGCCCTCAGGCGGCCAGGACTTCGGCAGCCGGCTCGCGCTCGGGCGCCTCGGTCAGCAGCAGCGCGGCGCCCAGGCCCACCATGCAAATCGCCGGCAGAAGGCCGATGGCCATGCGGAACGCATGGGGGTCGAGGGCGGTGCCGCTACCCTCGCCGAAGACATCCAGCAGGACGCCGAAGCCCCACTCGCCAAGCCCGCCGAGCAGCATGATCATCATATTCGTGGCGGCGATCGCCGTGCCCGTCACCTCCGGCGGATTGTGCTCCACCGCGGAGGCGAAGCACACCACCTGGGAGGTGGAGGCCAGCCCCAGCAGCAGCATGAGGCCGTACATGCCGGTGATCGAGACATTGGTGATGAGGGCGATGGCCAGGGTGACGGCGCAGGTGGCGACCGCCGAGCCCAGCAGCAGCGCACGGCGCGAGCGATAGCGATCCGAAACGAAGCCCGCGATGGGCCCGCCCACCAGCCAGCCCACATACATGACCGAGACGGCGGCCGCCGCCTGGTCCGCATCCGCCCCGGTGACCGCGCGGATGTAGTCCTCGCCCCACAGCGCGCCGAGGATGGAGAGCGGCATGTAAAGCGCGGCGCCCACGATACCGAGATACCAGCTCTGTGGATTGGACCACACCACCTTCAGGGCATCCAGCACATGGGGCCGCTTGCGCGCCGCGTTGCGGGCCTCCGCCTCGGGATGCGAGCGGACGATCAGCAGGATGAGCAGCATGATGAAGAGGCCAAGCCCACCCGCCGCGAGCAGTGCGCCGCGCCAGCCGATGGTTTCCACCATGAAGGCCGTGCCGGAATTGCCGATGATGGCGCCGGCCATGCCCAGAGAGGTGGTGAGGCCCGCGAGCAGCGCCAGCATGGAGCGCGGGAACCAGTCCGCCGCAAGATACATGGTGCCGACGAAGGCGAAGGCGGAACCCAGCCCCTGCAGGAAGCGCGCGGAGGACAGCAGCATGGGATGGGTGCCCATCACCTCCACGAATGCGCCGAGAGTGCAGATCAGCGCCGCGACCACCAGCGTACGCTTGGCCCCGAAACGGTCGATGACCGTGCCGGAGAAGAGCTGCATGGGCGAATAGATGAAGTAATAGGCCCCGGCCGCCGCCCCGAGCGCTTCCGCCGAAAGGCGGAAATTTGCCTGAAGCTCCGGCTCCATGGCCGAGGGGGCAACGCGCACGAAGAACTCGTAGAGATAGAAGAGCGCCGCGGTGCCCCAGACGATCCACCCCGTGAGCGTTGCCCGTTCGACATCCCGCCCACCAACCTGCTCATCGACAATCATGCCACGCCCCCAGCCCACTGACGGTAAGTCTAGCTCCGGGGGCCGACCTCCGCCAAGGGCAGAGGCGCCGGCCGCTCAGACCGCCACGGGCGCCCGGATGGACGGATGGGGATCGTAGCCGGCGAAGTGCACGTCCTCGAAACGGAAGGCGAAGAGGTCACTCACCTCCGGGTTCAACTCCAGGCGCGGCAGGGCGCGGGGCTTGCGGGTGAGTTGCTCGCGGGCCTGGTCAAGGTGATTCAGGTAAAGGTGGGCATCCCCCAGCGTGTGGATGAAATCGCCCGCCTTCAGCCCGCACACCTGCGCCACCATGTGGGTAAGCAGCGCGTAGGAAGCGATGTTGAAGGGCACGCCAAGGAAAACATCCGCCGAACGCTGATAGAGCTGGCACGAAAGCTTGCCTTCGGCCACCGCGAACTGGAACAGGCAGTGGCAGGGCGGCAACGCCATCTTCGGCACATCCGCCGGATTCCACGCGGTGACGATGAGGCGGCGCGAATCGGGGTTCCTGCGAATGTCCGCCACCACCTGGGCGATCTGGTCGATCACCCCGCCCTCGGGATTGGGCCACGAGCGCCACTGATGGCCATAGACGGGGCCAAGGTCCCCATTGGCATCGGCCCACTCGTCCCAGATAGAAACGCCGTGGTCCTTCAGGTAGCGGATGTTGGTGTCGCCGGCGAGGAACCACAATAGCTCATGCACGATGGATTTCAGGTGCAGCTTCTTGGTGGTGACGAGCGGAAAGCCTTCGTCGAGCCGGAAGCGCATCTGGTGCCCGAACACGCTGAGCGTCCCCGTCCCCGTGCGGTCGTCCTTGCGCGCGCCCTCGTGGAGAATGTGCTTCAGAAGGTCGAGATACTGCTGCATGATTCCCCAGAGCGCTTGTCCTTGCGCGCTTCCTTCACGCGAAGCGGTTGCCACTTCGCCCGGAAGCGCCCTATCCCCAGGCCCCCGGCCGAGACGCGCCAGCTTTACACCAACTCGCCCGCATCGCCACTGCCCGGAGGTGGGCGGCCCACAAGCGCGGGCCGGCGACAGCCCCATGCATGCCCTGTGTATGCCCTGTGCACGACTCGCCAATCTTCCCGCTTCCCCCTCTTGCAATGTGTGAAGAGCTTGCGTAGGTTCCGCGCTCTCTTCGGCGCCCCGCGCTGAAGCGCGTGCAGGTGTAGCTCAGTTGGTTAGAGCGCCGGTCTGTGGAACCGGAGGTCGGTGGTTCGAGCCCACCCACCTGTACCACCGCAAAACACCCATTACATGTCTGCGCATTTACGATTCGGCTTGTCTGGATCCGCATGACCCCGCCGCCTTGCCAGCCGGTTTCGCTGCGGGCACCTGTCACACGGGATGCGCCAGCGAGTCGGGCGCCTAGCGCTGCGGCCCCCTGCCCTTCGCAGCCACGGCAGCGGCCTCGTGGCGGAAGATGGTCACGATCTGGCGGCCGATATCTTCCGGCGACAGGCCTCCGGGCCGATACCACAGGCCCACATTGTTCAAGAGCGTGAGCAGCAGCAGCCGGTAGACGCCGGGGTCGATTCCCTCCGCCAGCGGCAGGTCCGCCACCAGGGCCACGAAGATCTGCTCGAAGGCGTCGCGCTTGGCGATGAGGCTTTCCTGCACATGGCGCGGCACCGCCAGGAAATCATTCATCAGCGGCATGGTGATGGATTGCGGGTCCAGCTGGATGCCCAGCATGGTCACGCAGGCCGCCTCCAGCCGCGCCCAGGGGTCGCTCTCCTGCTCGATGGCGGCGCGAATGCGATCCTCCGCCACCTGCAAGGCGGTGTCGTGGATCTTGATGAACAAGAGCTCCTTGGATTTGATGTAGTGGTAGAGCGAGCCGCCCAGCAGCCCCACCCGCTCGCCAATGTCGCGCACCGAGGTGGCGGCATAGCCGCGCTCGGCGAAAAGGCTGGCGGCCGCCTCCAGAATGGCGCGATGCCGCTCGCTGATCTCCCCCGCGAACAGTTCGCCGCCAACCCTGGTCGGCACGTCGCCTGATGCCGCCGCGGCCTTGCCGGACGCCCGCTGGGCCTTGGCCGCCGCGCCGTGGGCCTTGCCCGATGCCGTGCTGTCGCTCACCCCACACCTCGTGCTGCGGCGCCCGGCCAGGCCGCGCCCACCGCTTTGCGAACTCGCCCCGGCCGTCGCAGGCCGGCGGGTCGATCATCCATCCGTCTCTTCCCTTACCCCGCCCCGGCGCCGGAACACCAGCGCCTCAACACATTCGACCATGGTTGCGAAAGCCGCGTCGCGCTCGCCTCTTGCGGAGTGTAACAATCGTTTGATACATAGCGGAAGAGCGGAGATCACCAAACGTGGCGAGACCTCTGGCAGGCCCAGGAACCAAGCATCGGCGCAGCGCACCCGCGCGGCACCGGATGGCTGGGACATTTTGCCGGCAATGGTCCGCGCGCCGTGCTCCGCCCTCCTCCCCGCCATTTCGCGCTGCCGCAGGGCGCCGCCCGAGTGCGTCGTACTTCCGCGCGCCCCTTCAACACCAAGGACATGCCCATGGCCGCTTACGTGCCGCCCGTCGATGACGTCGCCTTTCTGCTGGGGCACGTCTTCAGCTTCGATCAGGCCATGGCCGATCTGCCGAGCTATCCGGAGGTGAACACCGAGCTGGCGGTGAGCGTGCTGGAGGAAGGCGGCAAGTTCTGCGCCGGCGTGCTGGAGCCCCTCAACCGCCCCGGCGACGAAGAAGGCTGTACCCTTTCCGGCGACAAGGTGACCACGCCCAAGGGTGTCGCCGAGGCTTATCGCGCCTTTGCCGATGCCGGCTGGTGCAGCCTTTCGGGCGATGCGGAATTCGGCGGCCAGGGCCTGCCTCGCGTGCTGCAGATCCTGCTCGACGAGATGCTGTCATCGGCCAATTTGTCGTTCGGCCTGTTCCCCGGCCTCACCCGTGGCGCGGTGGAGGCCATCGGCCATCACGCCAGCGCCGAGCTGAAGGCCACCTACCTGCCGAAGATGATCTCCGGCGAGTGGACCGGCGCCATGGCCCTCACCGAGGCCTCGGCCGGCACGGATCTCGGCCTGCTCTCCACCCGCGCGGCGCCCAATGGCGATGGCTCTTTCGCCATCACCGGCACCAAGATCTTCATCTCCTCGGGTGACCAGGATTTCGGCGGCAACATCATCCACCTAGTGCTCGCCCGCCTGCCAGACGCGCCCAAGGGCGTGAAGGGCATCAGTCTGTTCCTGTGCCCCAAATTCCTGGTGGAGGCGGACGGGAGCCTGGGCAAGCGCAACGGCATGAGCGTGGGCGCGCTGGAACACAAGATGGGCATTCACGCCCAGCCCACCTGCGTGATGAACTATGACGGCGCCACCGGCTGGCTGGTGGGCGAACCCGGCCGCGGCCTCAACGCCATGTTCACCATGATGAATGCCGAGCGCCTGTTCGTGGGCATCCAGGGCCTGGGCATCGCGGAAGCCGCGAACCAGAAGGCCGTGGCCTACGCCCGCGAGCGCCTGCAGGGCCATGGGGCCGATGGCACGCCGGGGCCGGTCGCCATCATCAACCACCCCGACGTGCGCAAGATGCTGCTGAAGGGCCGCGCCTTCGCGGAAGCCGGCCGCGCGCTCGCGGTGTGGACCGCCCTTCAGATGGACGTCGCCACCCATCATCCCGACGCCGCCGCCCGCCAGGAGGCGGACGCGCTGGTGGCCCTGATGACGCCGGTGGTGAAGGCTGCCTTCACCGATTTCGGCTTCGAGACGGCGGTGGCCTCGCAGCAGGTGTTCGGCGGCCACGGCTACATTCGCGAATGGGGCATGGAGCAGTATGTGCGCGATGCCCGCATCGCGCAGATCTATGAGGGCACCAACGGCGTCCAGGCCATGGATCTGGTGGGCCGCAAGATCACCATGGATGGCGGCAAGCTGCCTTTGCACTTCTTTGCCCTGGTGGAGGCTGATCTCGATGCCGCCTTGCCCCTGGCCGGCGCCGAGCTGGTGCGGCCGGCGGTGGATGCGCTGGCGCGGCTGAAGAGCGCCACCGCCCGCCTCGCCGAGCATGGCGGCGCCATCGAGGCCGGCGCGGCCGCCACCGATTATCTGCGCCTGTTCGCCCTCGTCTCCTTCGGCTGGATGTGGGTGCGCATGGCCGCTGCCGCATCCGCCCTGAACGACCAGGCGACCCCGGTGGCCAAGCGTAAGCCGGCGCTGGCGCGCTTCTTCATGGAGCGCATGCTGCCGGAGACGCTCGGCCTGGAAGCCGCGCTGGCCCATGGCGCGCCGTCTCTCATGACCCTTCCGGCGGACGCCTTCTGAGCGCCCGCCGAACGACACTCAACGACAACACCGAACACAACAGCTTTCAAACGGAGGAAAACCATGCTCGGAACCATGATGGATGTCCCGCTGCTGCTCTCATCCATTCTGCGGCATGCGGAGGCCTATCACTCCGACGGGGAGGTGGTATCGGCGACGGTGGAGGGGGGCCTCCACCGTTACACCTATGGGGAGCTGTCCAAGCGCACCAAGAAGCTCGCCAACGCGCTCGCCCGCATGGGCCTTGAGCCGGGCGACCGGGTCGGCACCCTGGCATGGAACGGCTATCGCCACATGGAGCTCTATTTCGGCGTCTCCGGATCGGGCTTCGTGTGCCACACCATCAATCCGCGCCTGTTCCGCGAGCAGATCGCCTACATCATCCACAATGCCGCCGACAGCGTGCTGTTCTTCGACCTCACCTTCCTGCCCATCGTCGAGGAGTTGGCCGGGCAGTTGAAGGACCTCAAGGCCATCGTGGCCATGACGGACGAGGCGCACATGCCCAAGTCCGAGGCGCTGCCGGGCCTTTTGTGCTATGAAACGCTGATCGCCGACGAGCCGGACAGCTTCGAGTGGCCCGCCTTCGACGAAAATACAGCATCCAGTCTCTGCTACACGTCCGGCACCACGGGTGACCCGAAGGGCGTGCTCTACAGCCACCGCTCCTGCGTGCTGCACGCCATGGCCATCACCATGCCGGACGCCTTCGGCTTCTCCGCGGCGGACGTGATCGCGCCCATCGTGCCCATGTTCCATGTTAATGCGTGGGGCCTGCCCTTCGTTGGCGCCATGGTGGGCGCCAAGCTGGTGCTGCCCGGCGCTCACCTCGACGGCGCCAGCCTTTACCACCTGTTCGAAGGCGAGAAGGTTTCCTTCACCGCCGGCGTGCCCACCGTGTGGCTCGGTCTGCTGGATTGGATGGACACGCACGGCCGCAGCTTCACCTCCCTGAAGCGGGTGGTGATCGGCGGCTCTGCGACTCCGCCCATCATGATCTCGCGCTTCCACAATATGGGCGTGAAGGTGCGCCACGCCTGGGGCATGACGGAAACGAGCCCGGTGGGCCTCGCCGCCGCCCTGAAGCCCAAGCACGAGGCGTTGGAGCCCGAAGCCAAGCTGGCGCTGGAATGCAAGCAGGGCCGCCCGCTGTTCGGCATGGAGTTCCGCGTGGCCGGCGCCGACGGCCAGCAGGTGGCGCGCGACGGCAAGAGCTTCGGCGCCATGATGGTGCGCGGGCCGTGGGTGGCGGCCTCCTACTTCAACACGCCGCACAGCCCCGCCCATGAGGAGATGCCCGGCTGGTTCAACACCGGCGACGTGGTGACCCAGGACGAGGACGGCTTCATCCAGATCGTCGACCGCACCAAGGACGTGGTGAAGTCCGGCGGCGAATGGATCTCTTCCATCGAGCTGGAAAACATCGCCCAGGCCCATCCCGCCATCCAGGAAGCGGCCATCGTGGCGAAACCCGATGCCCGCTGGGGCGAGCGGCCGGTTCTGGTGGTGGTGCTGAAGCCCGGCGCCAGCTTCACCCGCGCCGACATGCGCGCCCATTACGAGGGCAAAATCGCAAAGTGGACCATTCCGGACGATGTGGTGATCGTGCCGGAACTGCCGCACACGGCCACCGGCAAGCTCTCCAAGAAGGCGGTGCGCCAGATCATCCTGGAGCAGATCTCCGGCAATGGTCCCGAGGCCTTCATGAGCTGAGCTCACGGCAAGCCGGCACGCCCCCACGGGCGGGCCGGCTCACCGGCCGTTGCTCACCAAGGGCTGATCCGCGCCGGGCAGATGGAAGCGCTCCGCCACCACGCGAGCCATCATGTCCGCGTCCGGATTGTCTGGCCCGTAGGGCCCATGGGGCTCGCCCACGTCCCACAGCAGCGAATAAAGCCACAGGCCGCCCGCCTTCAGCCGCATGGCCGCATTGGCGAAATCCACCACATCGGTGAGCGATCGCTTCACGTCCCCATGCCAGGGCGGACCGGAGCGCAGGCCCAGGAAAACCGATGCCTGGGGGAAGTGATACTGGTAGGCCTCCAGCGCCCGTACCGGGTCATAGCCCGGCTTCTCGTCGAACGACATGATGTTGATGATGTCGATGGCCGCGCGCGCCTTGGGGTCGCGCGCCAGGGCGGCCACATAGCCGTGATTCCAGCCCACCGGCTTCTGCTGCGAATAGGGGCCGAAATAGGCGCCCGTATTATAGGCATCGAAGGCGAGGCGATATTTCGGGCGCGGGAACTTGTCGCGGAAGGTCTTGATGACGCGCACCAATTCGCCGTCCGTGTAGCACCACACGTCCTTGTTGGGCTTTACGAGGCAGTGCTTGTCCCCCTCCATGGAGGCGGCGACGCATTCATAGTCCACGTCGATGTCGCGAATGCCCATCTGTTCGAGGAACAGGCTGAGCGCGCGGAAATGGGTGCCGTTCATGCCCGCCCAGCCCTCGCGGTCATAGGGCTCGAAGCCGAGCTTCCCGCCCTGCTGCACGGCGAGCGCGATGCGAATGCCGGGACGGCGCAGGCGCAGCAGGTCCAGCGCGTTCTTCAGCTGGTGGCCCGTGCCCTGGAACTGGAGGCCGGTGGTCATGAAGACATCGTCGTCCAACCCCTCATAGGTCACCTGCGGGCGGGCGAAGCACAGGGTCACCGTGGAGACGTAGGGCGGCAGATTGGTGAGGTAGAAGACCTCCGGATATGCGGGATCGGGCTTCTCGTACCAGGAGTCCCAATGCACGTGGAATTCCTGCCCCGACGGCTGCGGCAGCGACATCTTTCCCGCGAGAACCAGGCTCAGCGTGCCACCAGACCCCACCGCCATCTGGCCCGAGGTGATGTCCACCACCTGCCCATAGGCCAGCGCCGGCACGTCAAGCATCAGGTCCGAACCCACCTGCCCCGTCACCACCAGAGCGCCGTCCTCGGAGATCAGCCGGAAGCTCTTGGCCCGGCCATCCTGGCGCACGGTGCCGAACCACAGCCCGGCCACCTGCTGCGCGCCCGCCGCGCCAGCCTTGAACGGCTCCAGCGGCAGGCGCACCCGCGCCATCAGCGGCGATCCCGCCGATGCCGGCCCTAAGAGTTCGAGGGTTCCCAGAGCAAAACGCGCCGCCGCTGAAGCCGCGTCGGAAACCGGCCCGCCACTGACCACCGAGATCGTCACCCCATGCCCTCCGGCTCGCGCCCGCATCGGCCCGTCGAAATGCGAGACGAACATAGGCAGCGCCGCCGGGGCGCCGCAAGCCGAAGCGGAAGCATCGCCGTTCAGGTCACCGAAGCTAGGCAGATGGTTGCATGGCGCAGCACGCTCGCGCGACACGCGCCAGAGTGCTACATTCGGACGCTCTTCCAGCATGAGCGCGGGCGCACACCGGGCAGGTTCGCACATGGCTCACTCGGATTCATCACGGCCGAGCCCGGCGCGGCTCACCCTCTCGCCGGCCACCGACACCGCTCACGGCCACGGGCCACGGGAGCCCGGCTGGATCGCCCGGCTGTGGTCTCGGGCGCTGGATTTCGGGCTTATTCTTTGGGTGGTGCGCATCCCCCTCGCCAGCGCCGGCCTGGGCTTTCTCATGATGTTGGCGCTGACCCAGGCCCAGGACACCCTGGTGGATGTCGCCATGGCGGGGGCACCCCTGGCGGAGCGCGCCGGCCTTTCACCGGCTATCCTTCGTCTCGTCGCGGCGATCTTCCTGCTTTGGGCAGTGCCCGTTCATTACGCCGCCCGGCTGCTGCTGGAAACCGACGAAGGCATTGCCGCCCTTGTCCGCCGGCGAGACCGCGCCGCCGCGCCGCCGCGCCGCGCGCGCCAGGACCCCGGCGTGTCCCCCTCCCCGGCCGATCTCACCCCACGGGACAAGGACGACGCCGGAACATCCGCTGACGCTCCGGCATCGGCGCCCGCCGAGCTGCCGGGGCGGGACCGCTGGACGCATTTCGTCATACGCCAGGTGCCGCGGCTGCTGGGGGCGCTGACCTTCGTGGCGTTCGCCATTGGGGCGCAGAGGGCCATCATAAACCTGCCCACCCTCGCGGACGCGGCGGTGGCCCAGGCGGCGCGCGCCCAGCTGGAGCTCATTACCCAGGTGATGCTGGTGTGCGTGGTGCCTTTCTTCCTCTATGCCGTGCTGCGCAGCCGGCTGACGCAGATCGGCCCCTTCCATCGGTTCGATGCCGCCGTGGGGCGCAGACTTGCTTTCCTCTTCCGCTGGCTCGGCATCGCGCCGCGCGCCGAAGATCCGGACGGGGAGCTTCATGCCACGGGCCGCCTGTTGCTGCTGTTCTATGCGGTGCTGGTGTTCGCTGTCCTGATCGCCAATCCGCTGTGGCTGGCGCGCGCCTTGCCGCTGGCCATGGCGGTGCCGCTCATTCTCGGGGGCTGGGTGCCGCTGCTCGCCTATCTCTCCTCGCTGGGCAGGCGCCTGCGCTTTCCCATCATCACCGCGCTGCTGGGGCTGAGTGTCGTGGCCGTCTACCTTTATGGAGACAACCACCGCGTGCGGACCGTGATGGCGGAGGAGCCCTCCTACCGGCGCACCAGCCTCAACACGGCCCTGTTCCTCTGGATGCGGGCCAATGGTTGCGAGACCGATCCCGGCGCCTGCCCCCGCCCCATCATCATCGCGGCGGCCGGCGGCGCGAGCCGGGCGGGCTTCTTCACAGCCAGCGTGATCGGCCATTTCCTGGACCTGCCCAGGCTCGAGGAGCCTTTCACCCTCACGCGCGCGGACGGTTCGAAGCTGGTGCGCGCCGCTTTCGACGATCGGCGCATCAGCCCGCAGGCGGCGCGCACCCTGGCGGGCGTGGACGTGGCCAACCGCATCTTCGCCATCTCCGGCGTCTCCGGCGGCGCCTACGGAGCGGCGGTCGCCGCCGCCGCGCTCGGTTCACGGGACGGGCACGCGACGCCCTGCGCCGCCGGCCCGCAGCCCTATTGGTTCGGAGGCAATGTCGGCACCTGGCAGGACTGCCTGGAAAGCCTGACCAGCGGTGACTACCTGACGGCCACCTTCTTCGGCCTCGCCTTCCACGACCAGGTGCAGGCCTTTCTGCAAGACCGCGCGGCCCTGCTCGAGCAATCCTGGGAGCAGCGTTTCGCGGACATCGCGACGGCCGGCCCCGCCGCGGCGCCGCACCGCCTCGCCATTCCACTGCTGACGGCGGAGCGGGACCCCGCGGTGTGGGTGCCGTTCCTGGTGCTCAACGGAACCTCGGTGGAAACCGGCCAGCGGATCATCACCACCGACCTCCAGCCGGTCTATGCGGCCCGGGGCTCCTGCCCGAGCGGCGGAGAGCGGGTGGAATGCCCGCTCTTCACCCACGTCATCGACTTCCACGGCCTGTTACGTGCGGACCTGGACGTGCGCCTGTCCACGGCAGCGCTGAATTCCGCGCGCTTCCCGGTGATCTCGCCGCCGGGCTCCATCCATCAGGCCGGCGCCGATATCGTGGACCGGCTGGTGGACGGCGGCTATTTCGAGAATTTCGGGGCCGAGAGCGCGCTGGAGCTGGCCCAGGCGATCGTGGACGTGGAACCGCGACTGGCGCCCTTCATCCTCGTCATCTCCAACGACCCCCAAAGCGCCCTCACGGAGGAACGCACCGCCCGCGGCGTGGTGGTGCCCGATGCGGACGAGCATGTATGGCTGCCGGAGGTGACGGGCCCCATCGGCGCCATCTCCACCGTGCGGGGCGGTCGCGGACGGCTGGCCGTGGCATCCGCGGAAAGCTGGCTCCGGCAGCGCTTCGGCGCCCGCTGCGGCACCAATCTGGCGCACATCAAGGTGTGGCCCGAGGCGCTGGATGGCACATGCCCCATCGGCGCAGCCAGCCCACAGAAGATCCGCGAGGTTTCCATGAGCTGGTGGCTCTCCAAGCCGCTGCAGATGAACCTGCGCGAGCAGTTGGAGCGGACCCACGACCGCTGCAACAACGACGCGGCCGTCGCCGCCGTGTGGCAGGCGATGGTAACACCCTCCTCAAGCTGCCTCGCGCCCGGCGACTGAGCCGTCAGCCCTCATCCACCCGCTCGGCCTTGAAATGCCAGCGGCCATAGCGCCAGGGGCGATACCAGCGGCCCTCCGCCGGCAGCGTCGGCGGCACCGGATCATAGCCATGCCCGCCCCAGGGGTGGCAGCGGCACAGACGCGCGGTGGCCATGAACAGGCCCGGCCACGCGCCGTGGCGGGAAATGGCCTCGTCCGCATATTCCGAGCAGGTGGGCAGATAGCGGCACTGCCGCCCCATGAAGGACGACAGCGTGTAGCGATAGGCCAGAATGGGCAGCCGCAGCACCAGGCGCGGCAGCCGGCCGATCATCCGCAGAACGCCACGCCCCGCGCCCCGCGGGCTGGACCAGGGCAGGTCGTCGAGAGTGCCCCGCCGCTGCGGCCCCTCACTCTGCGGCACTGTTCGCCGCCCCGGCCCGCGCGGCCTCGATCTGGTCGATGCAATCCACCACCGCGTCGAAGGTGAGCATGGTGGACGCGTGCCGCGCCTTGTAGTCGCGGATGGGCTCCAGCACCTTGAATTCGTCGAACGCGCCCTCCGGCGGCGGGCCGTTCTCCTTCAGCATCTTGAGCATGGTCTGGCGCAGCGCGCGCAGGTCCGCCGCCTTGGCGCCGACCACGTGGCGGGCCATGAGCGAGGAAGAGGCCTGCCCCAGGGCGCAGGCCCGCACCTCATGGGCGAAATCGCTCACCGTGTCGCCGTCCATGGCGAGGTCCACCACCACTGTGGAGCCACACAGGCGCGAATGGGCCTTGGCGGTGGCCTGCGGGGCCTGAAGGCGCCCTAGCCGTGGAATCTCGGCCGCCAGGGCCAGGATGCGCGCATTGTAGATATCGTTGATCATGGGCTCGAACCCGCCGGCCATGCCGGTCCCGTACGCAAACGTGATCGGCGCGCGACACCGCTGCCCCCGCGCCGGATGCTCATGCGCTCTATATAGCGCTGCGTCGGGCGCCGGTAAGGCCCCCGCCCCGGCGGTGAGGCGCTTGTGTGGGGCACCGCTTGCGCGGAAGCCCGGGCGGCCCCATGATAAAGCTTCGCCTGGAAATGCTCCAGGCTGGAGGGTACGGACGGCATGGCCGCCGCCGCAAGGCGGGGCGCGGTTGAGGAAGGCACCCGCGCATGCGTAGCCGACGACCGGTGACACTCCTGCCATCCGGCGGATCGCCAAGGCAGGTCGAACGGAGTTGTGTACGTCATGGACGCGGTGGTGAAATTGTTCAAGGCGCAGGCGGAACACGAGGAACGCGAGCGCCAGTCCCGGGCGCGCCAGTCCCAGGCGCACCCGTCCCAGGGCCAGAAGGCGAAGAAGGCGACCGAGGATGGTCAGGCCGCGCCGCTCATGGCGTTTCCGCCCCTGCCCGACGGCAGCCCCCGCCCCTCCCGCGCGGAGGCCGAGGCGGCCGTGCGCACCCTGCTCGCTTACATGGGCGAGGACCCCGCCCGCGAAGGCCTGCTGGACACGCCCAAGCGCGTCATCAAGGCGTATGACGAGCTGTTCGCGGGCTATCGGGAAGGCAGCGACGATCTGCTCGACCGCACCTTCGGCGAGATCGGCACCTTCGACGACATGGTGCTGGTGAAGGATATTCCCTTCTATTCCCACTGCGAGCACCACATGGTGCCCTTCTACGGCAAGGCCCATGTGGCCTATTTCCCGGTGGAACGGGTGGTGGGCCTCTCCAAGATCGCACGGGTGGTGGACACCTTCGCCAAGCGCCTGCAGACCCAGGAGCACCTGACCTCCCAGATCGTCACCACCTTGGATGAGGGCCTGCGCCCCCGTGGCGTGGCGGTGATGATCGAGGCCGAGCACATGTGCATGTCCATGCGCGGCATCACCAAGGCCGGGGTCACCACCCTCACCAGCCAGTTCACGGGCGTCTTCCGCGACGACCCGGCCGAGCAGGTGCGCTTCATGACCATGGTGCGCGCCAACAAGGCCTGAAGCGCAAGACAGCCTTTGCTTTCATTCGGGGCCGCGCCGCAAGGGGCGGCCCCATTGCTTGAAGAGCCCTCCCCATGACCTCGCCCGCCGCCCGGCCCGCCGCCCCCTTCGCCGCCCCCGCCTCCGGCGCAGCCCTCGAGGAAGGCACGCAGCTCACCCCCAGGTTCGACGCCAACGGCCTCATCACCTGCGTGGCCGTGGATGCCGAGAGCGGCCAGGTGCTGATGCTCGCCCACATGAACGCGCAGGCCCTGGCGCTCACCATGGAGACCGGCGAAGCGCACTATTTCAGCCGCTCCCGCGGCCAGCTGTGGAAGAAGGGCGAGAGCTCCGGCCACACCCAGAAGGTGCTGGAAATGCTGGTGGACTGCGACCAGGACGCGGTGGTGATCAAGGTGGAGATGGGCGGCACGGGCGCGGCCTGCCACACCGGCCGGCGCTCCTGTTTCTATCGCACCGTCCCGCTGGGCACGGCGCCGGGGCCGGACACCCGGCTCGCCTTCACCGGCGACACCCCGCGCTTCGACCCCGCCCAGGTCTACGGCAAGCCGCACGACCACTGAGCGCTCAAGCGCCGCCACCGCGCCGGGAGCGGGAACCGCGCCGAACGACGCGAAGGCGCCCGGGCGGCGCGCCTCGCCCGCCATCACATCTGCGTGCCCCGCAGGCAGGGGCGCGGGGCCCACGCACCGGCGCCGTGGCGTGAAGCGGCAAGGGCAATGTTTGATCTTACGCTACGGCATAAGAACATCTCACAGCCACGGTTCCGACATCCACACGTAGTATTCTCTTGCCAATAGGTGGTGCGCGCCGGAACCGGCGTGGGGCTGGGGGCATTGCTAAGGCATAGTCCGCGTGTCGACGCGGACTGACTGCGAGGCGAGCATGTTTCATCCGTTCCATCGCCGCACTGAGGGGGCCTTCGAGCCCGCCGAGTCCAAGCTGGACGACATGGGGGCGGGCACCGCCGCCACACCTGATTCCACCCTGCGGCCCGACCTCGACGCGGCGCCCCCGCGCCGCCCCCAGCGGGAGCAGAAGCCCGCTTTGGGCCTTGCCCTGGGCGGCGGCGCCGCGCGCGGCTTCGCCCATATCGGGGTGCTGCGGGTGCTGGAGAAGAATGGCATTCGTCCGAGCATCGTCACCGGAACATCCATCGGCGCGGTGGTGGGCGGCCTGTGGGCGTGCGGCCGGCTGGACGAGTTGGAGGAATGGGCGCTCAGCCTCACCAAGCGGCGGGTGCTGGGCATGCTCGACTTCGCCTTGGGCGGCGCCGGGCTCATTGGCGGGCGCAGGCTGGTGGACCTGATGCGCGAGAAGGTCGGCAATGTGGCCATCGAGGACATGCCGATCATCTTCGGCGCCATCGCCACCGAACTCGGCTCCGGCCATGAGATCTGGCTCACGCGCGGCGATTTCGTGGACGCCCTGCGCGCCTCCTTCGCCCTGCCGGGCATCTTCACCCCCGCCCATGTGGGCGGCCGCTGGCTCATGGATGGCGCGTTGGTGAACCCCATTCCGGTCTCGCCGGCGCGGGCGCTCGGGGCGCGGCTGGTGGTGGCGGTGAACCTGAATTCGGACGTGTTCCGGCATGGCACCGTGGTGCAGGACCACGGCGGCGTGGTCGGCCATGTGGCCGATGCGGCGATCACCGGCAAGCGGCGAAACCTCATGTCGCGGCTGAGCCCGGACCGGCTGCGGCGCCATTTCTTCACCGCCCCGGCTGATGACGGGCCGCGCGGCCTGTCCACGGTGATGATCGACGCCTTCAACATCACCCAGGACCGCATCGCCCGCTCGCGCCTTGCGGGGGACCCGCCGGATTTCGCGCTGACACCAAAGCTCGCCGCCATCGGCCTGTTCGATTTCCAGCGCGCCTCCGAAGCCATCGCCGCCGGCGCCGAGGCCGCTGAGCGCAATCTGGAAGAGATCGCCGGCGCCATGGCGGCGCTGAAATAGCGCTTCCGAGCAGATGAACGCCGCCCGAAAAGGCTGATGCGGGCGGCGCGGGACGCTATCGGTCGTGCTCGGGGGTTTTCGAGCGACGCCATCGCGTGAAGAATGGGCTCCAACGCAGTACAGGTGAGCATGTCCCCGATTCCGTGAACCGGGGGCATGCTCTCATCCGGAAGATCTCATGTTCTACGAGCCCGCCCGCAATGACCACGGCCTGCCCCACTCGCCGCTGAAGGCCATCATCTCCCCGCGGCCCATCGGCTGGATTTCTTCCCTCTCCGCCAGCGGCACCGCGAACCTCGCGCCCTATTCCTTCTTCAACATGGTGAGCGAGCAGCCGGCGATGGTCATGTTCTCGTCGGTCGGGCGCAAGGACAGCGTGGCCAATATCGAGGCCACGGGCGAGTTCGTCTGCAACCTCGCCACGCTCGACCTCATCGATGCGGTCAACGCCACCTCCGCGCCGCTCCCGCCCGGCGAAAGCGAGTTTACCGCCTTCGCCATCGCCACCGCGCCGTCCCGCCTGGTGAAGCCGCCGCGTGTGGCCGCGAGCCCCTGCGCGCTCGAATGCGTCTATGTGGAGACCATCCGCCCGCGCGGGCGGGACGGGGTGGAAACGAACAATTACATGGTCATGGGCGAGATCATCGGCGTTCATATCGCCGACGAGGCGATCACCAATGGCCGGGTGGACACCGCGCAGCTGCAGGTGCTCGCCCGCTGCGGCTATCTGGACTATGCGCCCGTGGACCGGCTGCTGCCCCGCCCTCGCCCCAAGGCGTGATCTCACGCAGCGCGTCAGCCGCGCGCGCGGCGCGAGCCGGCCGGGAGCGCGGAGGCTGACGGCCGTTCAAGCGCCATGCTTCTGCCGCGCCCCAACGCGGCGGCTCCGCCGTTCCCGGCAACGGGCATGTCCGCGCGCCACGCGGCCGCATCCACTTTGCTTGAAAAGGCCTTAATACACGAACTGCTCGCGCAGGATCCGCTCTTCCAGCCCGTGGTCGGGATCGAACAGCATGTCGATGGAGGAGGAGGTGTCGAGCCGGGCGGAAACGGCGACGATGTCGCGGACCTCATAATGGTCGGCGGCCGCGCTCACCGGGCGCTTGTCTGCCTCCAGCACGGCGATGTCGATGCGCGCCTTGTCGGGCACCAGCGCGCCGCGCCAACGGCGGGGACGGAAGGGCGAGATGGGCGTGAGGGCGAGCAGCGCGGTGCCCAGCGGCAGGATCGGCCCGTGCGCGGACAGGTTATAGGCGGTGGAACCCGCCGGCGTTGCCACGATGACGCCATCGCAGATGAGCTGGTCGAGGCGCACCTTGCCGTCGATGGAAATGCGCAGCTTGGCCGCCTGATAGGTCTGGCGCAGCAGCGACACCTCATTGATGGCCGGCGCGCGGTGGCGCGTGCCGTGCCGGTCCATGGCCTCCATCACCAGCGGATGGATCCGCACGTGCTGGGCGGCGGCCAGCCGCTCCACCAGATCATCCTCGCGGAAGGTGTTCATGAGGAAGCCGACGGAGCCACGATGCATGCCATAGATGGGCAGGCCCCGATCCCGGAAGCGGTGCAGGGTCTGGAGCATGAGCCCGTCGCCGCCAAGCGCCACGATCACGTCCGCATCCGCCTCGGACACGCCGTTATAGCGCGCGTTCAGCCGCGCGCATGCGGCATCCGCTTCGGGTGACTGGCTGGAGACGAAGGCTATCCGGGCCATGGACGGAGAGGGAGTGTTCATCAGGACGGTCACGCCCGCTGATCCATGTCGCCGCGCCAAAGTGTGGCGCTTGGTCTTCGTAGCCGCCCGGGCCAGCCTTGTCGAGGTGCCGCAGGGGCGCCATCATCCGCCAACCGCCGGGGAATGCGATGGATCTCAAGCTCGTCTACACCACTCTGCCGTCCCTCGCCGTGGCCGAGGAGCTGGCCCGGACCCTGGTGGAGGAACGCCTTGCCGCATGCGGCAACATCCGCTCCGCCCAGGTGGCCATCTATGAATGGGAGGGGCGCATCGAGCGGGCGGAGGAGGTGATTCTCCTTCTGAAGACCACCGCCGAGCGCGCGCCAGCCCTCGTTGAGCGCGTGCGCGCACGCCACCCTTACGAGGTTCCGGCCATCCTGGTGCTGCCGGTGGAGGCCGCCGACGCGGCGTTTTCCACATGGGTGGGGCAGCAGACGGCGAATGCGGCCAAATAATGTTGCCCGCTTGACGCCAAGGGCTGCCATCCTGGGTACTCCTATGGGGACACCAAGGAAGGACGAGAGGACATGGGCGGCCCTTTTCCCGGCCTTGCGCGCTCACGGGCGGCGGGGACGTGCGCGTGTTTCGTCGTCGGCGTCATCTCCCTTGCGGCATTGAGCGCGCCCGCCCATGCGCAATCGCAATGGGATTCGGTCATCTCGAATTCCAATTGGTATGTGCCCGTCGGCAACATGCTGGCCTACGGCTCCTCCAGCACCAGCTTCGCCGACCCGTTCCCGGTGGGTGACCAGACGCTCTGGACCCTCGGCACCTCCACCAATGGCGTGTTCTCCGGCAGCAGCTCGGCGGAACTGGCGATCGGCCCGATCACCTCGGCATCATCGATGAACATCCAGGGCACGGTCTCCGCCTCCGGGCAGATCACCATGCTGTTCACGGACCCGACCACCGGCCTTGTCACGGTGGGGCTGGGCATGATGCGGGAAGAGGGCGGCGTCACCGCCATGGAAATGCAGATGATCACCGGCACCACCATGTTGGTGACCCATTGGGCCTACATGCTGCCCTACGACCCCTCCACATTCACCCCGCCCGCGCCGGCGCCCGTGCCCTCCAATGCCTCGCCCCAATGGACGTGGACGCAGGGGACGCCCTGGCGCATCGTCAGCCCCAGCCTGTTCGGCACGGCGGCGCCGGGCCGCCTCGTCATCACCAACTACCAGAGCGGCTATTTCTGGGGCCGGGGCGTGGCGGCGAATGGCGATGCCTTCACCTTCCTCGGCTCCATCACCCCCGAGGGCAAGGTGCTGCTCAGCACCCTGCCCGATGCCAGCGCCACCCTCACCAGCCTTTACGGCGACATCACCGGCGCCTCGACCGGCGCGCAGATGGATGTGGGGGTCTATGATTCCACCGGGGCCTGGACCGGCGAAGCCGCCGCCATCTCCCTGATCCAGCCCTATGTGCCGACATTGATCGCCACCGGCAATCCGGCACCCGTTGGGGCCGCCACCACCCTCTACCGGGTGGGCAGCACGCCCGCCGGCCTGTTCGGCCCCCTCGCCCCGGCCATCGCGGCGCTCGACAGCCTTTCCGGCCCGGCCCTCTCCGTCGCCCTGAGCCAGACCCTGCCCGTGCTCGCTGGAAATGCCGCCCGCGCCACCTATGACACCCAGCGGGGCCTGCAGCAGATCGTGACCGAGCGCCTCGCCGCAGACGGGTCGGCGGATGCCGTCAATGCCTGGCTGCAGCCCTTCGGCGCGGTGGCGAACCAGGCCACGCAGGCCGGCTATTCCGGCTTCAGCGCCAGCGGCGGCGGCTTCGCGGCCGGCGTGGACCGCGAGGTGGCCAATGGCCTGCGCGTGGGCGGGCTGTTCGCCTATTCGAGCACGTCCCTCTCCGGCAATGCAGTGGGGGCACCCGCCAGCCTCGACGTGTCGAGCTACGCCCTGGGCCTTTATGGCAGCTACGCCGCCCTGCCCGGCCTTACCCTGGACATGCAGCTAGATGGGGCCTTCAACGCGAATTCGGAAAACCGGCTGGTGAACATCGGCGGCGGCACCGCGTCCGCCGACTATGACGGCACCACCTTCCATGCCGGCGCCGGCCTGCGGCAGAGCATCGCCGCCAGTGCGGAGCTGGAACTGCAACCGGTGGCGCGGCTCGATTATGCGCGGGTGGACGCCCAGTCCTATACCGAGACCGGAGCGGGGGCGCTGAATCTTGCGGTCGCCTCCCAATCCTATGAAGAGCTGATGCTCAGCGGCGGGCTGCGCGGCCGCTACAAGCTGTCGAGCCCGGTGGGCCTCACCGCCTATGCGGGCGTCGGCTACAACCTGCTTGATACGGGCGCTCAGGTCACCGCCTCGTTCCTGGGCGGGGGCGGCGATTTCATCACCGAGGGCGCCTCGCTCTCGCCCTGGCTGTTCACCACCGGCGTGGCGCTGGTGAGCACGGCGCTGGCGGATTTCGACCTGCGCGTGGGCTACGATTTGCAGGCAAGCCCATCCGGCTTCGTGAACCAGATGGGCTCCTTCAGCCTGCGCATGCGGCTTTAGGAGTGACGCAGGCAGGCTTAAGACGAGCCCGCGCCCACGGCATCAGGACACCGGATCCCACAGCACCGGCACATAGCGGTAGCCCTCGCCTTCCTTGGCGAGGTGGGCGGCGCCCGGGAATGGGAAGTGATAACCCGCCACCTTCATGCGGTCGGCCACGAGGCGGTCATAGGTGCGCCGGCGCACATCGGCGGCCTTCGCCGGGTCCATGTCGAACATCACGTGCCAGGACGGATTAGCCACGAACAGCGCCGGGATGTTGGTGATGTCCGATTGGATGAAGAGCGCGTCGGCGCCCGACACCAGGTCGAACGAGGTATGGCCCGGCGTATGGCCTGCGGTGGCGACGCTGGTGAGGCCCGGCGCCACCTCCTTGCCCCAGGCATAGCGCTCCACCTTGCCCTCGAACGGCTTGAACACCCGCCGCGCATTCTGGAAGCTGCCCTTCAGCGCCTCCGGGGCACGGCTCGCCTGGCTATCATCCATCCAGAACGCCCATTCCGCCTCGGGCACGAACACCTGCGCCTTGGGAAAGGCCGGAATGCCATCGGCCGCCAGCAGGCCGTTGATATGGTCGCCGTGGAAGTGGGAAATCACCACTTGGTCGATGCTCTCCGGCGCCACGCCGATGGCGGCCAAGGTCGGGCTCAGCTTGCCCACCGGCCCACCGGCCGGGCCGTTGCCCGTATCCACCAGCACCCGCCGGCCACCGCTCTCCAGCAGGAGCACGGTGAAGGGAATGGAGACCTGATCGGGCGGCAGATAGGCCGCCTCCAGCGCGCGGTTCACCTCATCCTTCGGCGCATTGCGCACGAAGCCGGCGGGCATGGGAAAGGTGCGCACGCCGTCGCTGATGGCCGTTACCAGCACATCGCCCACCTTGTAGCGATAGGCGCTGGGCAGCGCGCGCGAAGTGGCCGGTGTCTCGTCCGCCGCGAGGACGGGCGCGGTGGTTCCCAGCAAACCTGCGGCGGCCGTTCCAGCCGTGCCGGCCATGAGGGTGCGTCGCGTCAGTTCGGTCATTGAGGGGTCACTCCCGGCATATCCTGGCCTGGCCGCCGACGGGCGGCGGCGCGTGCCGAAAGATAGCATCGCTGCCTTCCGCAAAGAAAAGGCGCCGCTCACAGATTTGCGAGCGGCGCCTTTCAGGATCGTGCTTTTGGAAAACTCAGCGGATCGGCGGGGCGTACTGGATGCCGCCCATGCTCCACAGCTGGTTGATGCCGCGCGGGATGCCCAGCTTGGAGGCCGCGCCCACGTTGCGCTCGAAGCTCTCGCCATAATTGCCAACGGTCTTCACCACCAGCACGACGAAGTCGTTGGGCAGGCCGAGGGAGGCGCCATTGTCGCCGTCAACGCCAAGCAGGTGCTTCACTTCCGCCTTCTGGGACTTCAGCGCCTCATCCATGTTGGCGGAGGTGACGCCCAGCTCCTCGGCATTGATCATGCCGTAGAGCACCCACTTCACCACGTTGAACCACTGGTCGTCGCCCTGGCGCACCACGGGGCCCAGGGGCTCCTTGGAGATCACGTCGGGCAGCACGATGTGGTCGGCGGGCTTCGCCATGTTGAGGCGCAGGGCATAGAGCTGGGACACGTCGGTGGTGAGCGTGTCGCACTTGCCCTCTTCATAGGCCTTCACGAGAGCTGCGGAGTCCGGCAGGGTAATGAGCTCCAGCTCCATGCCGTTGGCCTTGAAGTACTCCTGGGTATTGACCACCGCCGTGGTGCCAGCCTGCACGCACACCTTGGACTTGTCCAGCTCCAGGGCGGAGGTGACCTTGCGCGCGTCGCGCACCAGGAAGCCCTGGCCGTCATAATAGGAGATGCCGGCGAACAGCAGGCCCAGCTTGCCTTCGCGGTCCAGGGTCCAGGTGGAGTTGCGCGACAGCAGGTCCACCTCGCCCTTCTGCAAAGCGGGGAAGCGCTCGTCGGCGGTGAGCGGGACGAACTTCACCTTGTCGGCATTGCCGAGCACGGCGGCGGCGACGGCGCGGCACAGGTCCACGTCGAAGCCGGTCCACTGCCCCTTGGCATCGGCCGCGGAGAAGCCGGGCAGGCCCTTCGACACACCGCAGACGAGCTCGCCACGGTCCTTCACGGCCTTCAGGGTCTGGCCCGGCGCAGCGGTTTGCGCCGACGCGCCGGTGGCCACAAGCGCGGCTGCGCCGGCCAGAACGGCCAGTAACTTCTTCATGAATGCCCCCGGTTCAGGAGAAGGGAGAAATGAAAGGGCCACCCTCAGAGGGTGGCCTGCTGACGCACGATGACCTTGGTGCCCACGGGCACGCGCTGGTACAGGTCAATGATGTCGGAGTTCACCAGCCGGAAGCAGCCGGAGGAGACGGCATAGCCGATGGTCTGCGGCTGATTGGTGCCGTGGATGCGATACACGGTGCCGCCGATATAGAGGGCGCGCGCCCCCATGGGATTGCCGGGGCCGCCGGCCATGAAGCGCGGCAAATAGGGCTGGCGCTCGATCATCTCCGCCGGCGGGCGCCAATCGGGCCACTCGGCCTTGCGCACGATGCTCTTCAGGCCCTGCCACTGAAAGCCCTCGCGGCCGACACCGATGCCATAGCGCATGGCGCGGTTGTCGCCCTGCACCAGGTAGAGAAAACGCTCATTGGTATTGATGATGATGGTGCCCGGCGCCTCGGTGGTGCGGAAGTACACCGGCTGGCGGCGGAAGGCCGGGTCGAGCTGCGCCTCGTCGTCGTCCGGCGGCACCAGGCCCGGCTGGTCGCCGATATCCATGGTCGCGCCCGGGGTGCCACGCGGCGCGGTCTGCGCCTGGCTCGCGCTCACGCCGGCCAGAAGGCCCACCTGCAGCAGGGCGGCGAAGGTCAAGGTCTTGAACGTCGAAGAAATCATGCCCGCCTCATCTGTCGCGTCCCTTCGGGAGCGAATGTTTTTGCAGGGTCGCACTTAAGCGCGGCTTAACGCTGCGCGGCCCTTCTCTCACACACCCCCTCGTGCGCTCCATGCCGGCTGCGGGGCACCTCCCCCGAGCGATACGCGGACACATGCGGCATGAACAACCCACATCCCCATATTTCGATTAGCTGAGCCCCGGCCGAAGGGAAAGGGGCGAGAGCCCCGCCACAGTGCGCTTTCCCATCACAAGCGCCTCATCACGAGGCCGCGCCGGCATCTGGACGGCCCCGCCCTTCCCTCTTAAAAGGTGCGCCCCATATGGAAAGCAAGCCTACCTGCGTGGTCCGCAGGAGTGGGCAGGAGGAGTGACATGATTGCCTTGACCTTCCCCGACGGCGCCAAGCGCGAATATGCCGAGGGAACTTCCGGCGCCGATATCGCCGCCCAGATCTCCAAATCGCTGGCCAAGAAAGCGGTCGCCGTCACCCTCGATGGCGAGCTGACCGACCTTGCCGCCCCCATCAGCGCCGACGCGAAGTTCGAGATCGTCACCCGCGACGATCCGCGCGCGCTGGAGATGATCCGCCACGACTGCGCCCACGTGCTCGCGGAAGCGGTGCAGTCCATCTGGCCCGGCACCCAGGTCACCATCGGCCCGGTCATCGAGAACGGCTTCTATTACGATTTTGCCCGCAACGAGCCCTTCACCACGGAAGACCTTCCGGTGATCGAGGCCAAGATGCGCGAAATCATCGCCAGGGACCGCCCTTTCACCAAGGAAGTGTGGACCCGCGACGAGGCCAAGCGCGTCTTCGCGGCCATGGGCGAGAACTACAAGGTCGAGCTGGTGGACGCGATCCCCGCCGATCAGGATGTGAAGATCTACAAGCAGGGCGAATGGTTCGACCTCTGCCGCGGCCCGCATTTGCCCTCCACGGGCAAGGTGGGCAGCGCCTTCAAGCTCATGAAGGTGGCGGGCGCCTATTGGCGCGGCGACAGCAACAATCCCATGCTGACCCGTATCTACGGCACCGCCTGGCAGGACCAGAAGGAGCTCGACGCCTATCTCCACCGCCTGGAGGAAGCCGAGAAGCGCGACCATCGCCGCCTCGGCCGGGAAATGGACCTGTTCCACTTCCAGGAGGAGGGCCCCGGCACCGTCTTCTGGCACCCCAAGGGCTGGACCCTGTTCCAGGAGTTGGTGGCCTATATGCGCCGGCGCCTGAAGGCCGACTACCAGGAAGTCAACGCCCCGCAGGTGCTCGACGCCGAGCTGTGGCAGACTTCCGGCCACTGGGGCTGGTACAAGGAGAACATGTTCAAGGTGCAGTCCGCGGGCGATGAGACCAAGGACGAGCGCGTCTTCGCCCTGAAGCCCATGAACTGCCCTGGCCATGTGCAGATCTTCAAGCATGGTCTGAAGAGTTATCGTGACCTGCCCATGCGGCTTGCCGAATTCGGCGCGGTGCATCGCTACGAGCCTTCGGGCGCGCTGCACGGGCTCATGCGCGTGCGCGGCTTCACCCAGGATGACGCCCACATCTTCTGCACCGAGGAGCAGATGGCGGCCGAGTGCCTGAAGATCAACGACCTGATCTTGTCGACCTATGCCGATTTCGGCTTCGACGAGATCATCGTGAAGCTCTCCACCCGGCCTGAGAAGCGGGTGGGTTCGGACGCCGTGTGGGACCACGCCGAAGAGGTGATGACGCGCGTCCTCAAGCAGATCGAGGAGGCCTCCGGCGGGCGCATCAAGACCGGCATCCTGCCGGGCGAAGGCGCCTTCTACGGGCCGAAGTTCGAATACACCCTGCGTGACGCCATCGGCCGCGAGTGGCAGTGCGGCACCACCCAGGTGGACTTCAACCTGCCCGAGCGCTTCGGCGCCTTCTATGTGGACGCCGATGGGCAGAAGAAGACGCCGGTGATGATCCATCGCGCCATCTGCGGGTCCATGGAGCGCTTCACGGGCATCCTCATCGAGCACTTCGCGGGGCACTTCCCGCTGTGGCTCGCCCCGACGCAGGTGGTGGTGGCGACCATCACCTCCGACGCCGACGACTACGCCCAGGAAGTGGTGGCCAAGCTGAAGGCCGCGGGCCTGCGCGCCGAGATTGATCTGCGCAACGAGAAGATCAACCTCAAGGTGCGCGAGCATTCGCTGGCCAAGGTGCCGGTGCTGCTGGTGGCCGGCAAGAAGGAGGCGGCCGAACGCACGCTCTCCATCCGCCGCCTCGGCTCCAACGCCCAGGAGAGCGGCGGCCTCGACGCCGTGATCGCCAGCCTGACCGAGGAGGCCGTGCCGCCGGACGTGAAGCGCAAGGTGCTCGCGGCCGCCGGTCAGGCGGCCTGAGGCCAAGCCCGGCAAGAGTTAAAAAGGCGGCGGGAGCCCAAAGCTCCCGCCGCCTTTTTCATGGCCGGATGAGGACCCCGCTTTCGAGCACGACCCAGGCCGCCACGGCGCCGGGCCCGAGCACTCGCGTCAGTGCTCGCATCAGCGGAATCACAGAGAGTCGATTGAAGCCGCGCCTGAGTATCGGTCGACACGCGGTGTCGGAAGCGCGGCTTCCGCCGGACCACCGATGCCGGGTGATGTCGCGGCCTTCCCCCTTGCTT
The DNA here is from genome assembly GCF_021401125.1 of Xanthobacter sp. NM-59. GTDB lineage: Bacteria > Pseudomonadota > Alphaproteobacteria > Rhizobiales > Xanthobacteraceae > Xanthobacter. The sequence continues at coordinate 201,579 of NZ_JACBFQ010000001.1, read as the reverse complement.
GCAGACGAAGGCGTGAAAGGGAAACCTTGAGAATATCGAGCGGCCAATGCCGCGACGGTTCGCGTTTCTGAAAGCAACACAGACGCGACGCTTTAGCTGTCTTCCTCCGCGCCGCCGAGGCGGTCTTGCCATTCCCTCGCCGCAGGCAGGCAAGCAGGTCGGGAAACGAGGCCCCTGCCCGCCGATGTTTCCTGATCATCGATCAAAACCGGGCGCGGCCTGACCCGCCGTTACCCCCTGCCCGGCAGTGCGTCTGCGGGCGCGCGCCGTTATTTCAGGCTGCGGAAATAGGCGGCCAATTCCTTCGCTTCCATCTGGGTCAGCGAGACCTGCGGCATCAGTGGGTGGGGCGTCAGAAGCTCGAAGGCGATCCACTCAGCGGTCGGATTGACCGTTTCCCGAGCGATGGCCGGGAAGGTGGGCGCATCGCTCTGCCCCAGGTCCTGGCCGGGGCTCACCACATGGCAGCTGGAGCACCAGAGCTTGGCCAGCGCCAGGCCCGCCGCCCCGTCACTGGCGGCGTGGGCGGCGTGCGTGCCGCAAGACAAGGCCACAAAAGCGAGAGCAGCCAGAAGCGGCGCAGTGGAACGACGCAAGAAATGGTGCACGGGCCGGGCCTTTCGCTGGGGATGACATTTTGCGGAGTGATGATGCGCCTATTGCATCAGCACATCCAGTTCCTGGTCCTTGCCGGCTTCCACCTTGAAATCGCGGCTGTAATTCTTGCCGTCGTGGCGGCCGATGGCGGTGTAATCCCCCTCCGAGAGCACGAAGGTGGGAAACGCGCCGATGGACTCCTTGATGGTGTCGCCACCGGGCGTGATGACCGTCCATTGGGTATCGCCCTGGGCCTCGCCGCCCTTTACCTTCACCAGCTTCAGCATCACCTGTGCGGCGCGATGGTGCATGGTGGCGTCGGTGAGCTTGCCGGGCACCACGTTCACGTCCGCGCGCACCACCGCATTGGCGTCGCCATAGGTGGAAACCACGTGGTAGGTCCCCTCGGGCAGCAGGATCACCTCGCCGGCGCCGGCGCCGCGATAATAGGGCTGGCTGGAGGTGCGGCCCTGCAGGAACGAACCCTCGAAGATGTCGAAGGTCAGCTTCTGCGGTGAAATCGCGTGGTTCTCCACATCAGCCTGCAGGCGCAGGCCGCCGGCGGGAAGGGTGAACGCCTCGCGCCGGGAGACGGTGCCCACCACCACGCGCTGGGCAGTGGTGGCGAGCCCATAGGTCACATGCACGATGTAGCCGCCGGGCGTGAGAAAGAAGACGGGTGCGGAATCGGAACTCTCCGCCACCAGGGGAAAAGCGCCCGTGCTCTCCGGCTGATCGGCGAACACGCGCCACACCAAGCCACGCTGAATGGGCGTGCCCTCGCTGCCGAAACGGGCGAAAACCCCCAGCGCCGCCTTGCCGGGCGGCGCATTGGGCAGCACCGAATGGGGCTCGCGCGGGCCCGCCGAAGATGAGCCCCCCGCTCCGGGGGCCAGCACCGGGGCCCTGAGGCCGCCACCGGAGGGCGGCGCGGCGAACGGGCCCGCAGGTGGCGGGGTCGCGGGCGAACCCAGGAACTGCAAGCTCTGGGCGCCAGCTCCGGAAGTCCAGGAGAAGGCGGCCACGAGCGCCAGCGCCACCACCGGCAGCCGCCGGCCCAACAGGTCGAGAAGGTGGATGGAACGCCCGAACAGGCGTGCGAAGCAGGTCATCGCACTGAGGTGCACAAAATTCAGGGCGGTTTCAAGTCGCCGCTGCGGTCCGATCCCCTTGCCCCTGGGTGATCGAAGCCCCGGTGAGAGGCCGGGGGCACGCGGCGATCGGCGCGCTTTCAAAACCCCTCGGCGGGCCTTTATAGGTCTGCCCTCTGCCCGCCGGCCCCGCCGGCCCTCATCAGCGAAGGCCCTGCCCCATGCCCGACGCCATCGAGCTCCTGCGCACCCGCCGTTCCTCCCGCATCATGGATCTCCAGGAGCCGGCCCCCTCGCCGGAGGAGCTGGAAACCATCCTGACCATCGCCGCGCGGGTGCCGGACCACGGGAAGCTCGCGCCCTGGCGCTTCATCGTGTTCGAGGGCGAAGGTCGCGCCCGGGCGGGCGAGGCCTTCGCCAAAGTGCTCGCCGCCAAGGACCAGGAGGTGACCGAGAAGCGCCTGGAGGACGAGCGCCAGCGCTTCCTGCGCGTGCCGCTGGTGGTGGGCGTGGTCTCCAGCGCCGCGCCCCATGTGAAGATCCCGGAATGGGAGCAGCTTCTTTCGGCCGCCGCATGCTGCCAGAACATGCTCCTGGCCACCCTGGCCCTCGGCTATGGGGCCACGTGGATCAGCGAATGGCCGACCTACGATGCCGATGCCCGCGCCGCCCTGGGCCTGGCCGAGCACGAGCGCGTCGCCGGCTTCATCTATATCGGCACCCCGGCCCAGAAGATGGAGGATCGGCCCCGGCCGGAGCTCGCCCGCATCGTCACGCGGTTTTGAACCGCGCCGCGCTCAGGCGCGGTGGGCGCAATGGCAGTCGGCCAGGTGGTCATCCACCAGGCCGCAGGCCTGCATGGCGGCATAGACGATGGTCGGGCCGCAGAACTTGAAGCCCAGCCCCTTCAGCCGCTTGGACAAGGCGAGCGAAGCCGGCGTCTGGGCCGGCACGTCGGCCAGACGCCGGGGGCGGTTCACCACCGGCTCTCCGTTCACCGTTTCCCACATGAGGTCGGAAAAGGAGATGCCCTTTTCCCGCAGGTCCAGATAGCCGCGCGCGGAGAGCACCGCGCCTTCGATCTTGGCGCGGTTCCGCACGATGCCTGCATCCTGCATCAGCGCCTCGACCTTGGCGGTGTCGTAGCGGGCGATGATCTCCGGCTCGAAGCCATCGAAGGCGCGGCGGAAATTCTCCCGCTTGCGCAGGATGGTGATCCAGGCAAGGCCCGCCTGGAAGCCATCGAGCAGGAGCTTCTCGAACAGCGCCCGGCTGTCGCGCTCCGGCACGCCCCATTCGTGGTCGTGATAGGCCATGTAGAACGGATCGGTGCCGCACCATGGGCACCGCATCCGCCCATCCTCATGGGCCAAGGCCTCGCCATTCGCCATCAGGCACCTCAGGTCTTTGCGGCTTTGAACTTTTTGTCCAGATCGCTCACCTTGCGTTCCCATTCCAGCGGAAACTGGGCCCAGTCGGGCGCCTTCAGCTCCACTTCCGCCCCGCCGATGGTGAGGGGCACGCCCTCCGCCTTGGCATCGGTGGCGCGATCGAGGCGCACGGTGGCGATGGCCTTGTTGCCGGCCACCGACGAGAGCCGCCCGATGCTCTTGTCACCGGCCATGATCTCGGCCCCCACCTCGGCCGGCGCCGGCAAAAGGGCTTCCACCAGACGGTTGCGGGCCGTGGTGCGGTGCTCCATGCGGCTCACCACCTCCTGGCCCACATAACAACCCTTCTTGAAGTCCACGCCGCCCAGCTGGTCCATGTCGGCCTCGTGGGGGAAGGTGTCGCCATAGGCGAAATCGGCGCCCCCCTTGGGAATGCCCAGGGCAATGCGGTGGGCCTCGTAAACATCGAGATCACCCGAGAGCGCCGCGGCCGCCGCCTTGGGCAGCACCACCCGCTGCCCCAGCGCCGCGAGGCGCGGATCGGCGAACGAGGCGCCCTCCGGCGCGGCCTCGCCGGCGCCGAACACGGCGGCCACCGCCATGTCGTCCGCCTTTTCGAAGGCCACCTTGGCCCGCAGGCGATGGAAGGTGAGGCGCTTCAGCAGATCGTCCACCTGCGCGGCCGGCGCATCGAACAGGAAGCTGTCCTCCCCGTCACGGTAGAGGAGAAAGTCGGAGAGAATCTTACCTTGCGGAAACAGCAGCGCACCATAGCGCGCCTCGCCCACCGCCATGGTGGCGATGTTGCAGGTGACGACGCCGTGGAGGAACTTGGACGCCTCCGCGCCGGACGCACGAATGAGAGCACGATCAGTCAAATGAATGACGGGCATGGGACCGTCCTTTCTGAAGCAATCCGCAAGATGTAAGCCCAGCGCCGCGCCCTCTCAAGTGCGCAAGAGCGCCCATGCCGCGATGCAACGCATCCCGCATGGCGCGGTTGCGGGCAACCGGGTGCGCGCGCAACATCCTGGGAACGATTCGCCGGGCGGCGCGGGGACAGCACGGGGCGGGAACCACATGACTTCCTGGATGGTGGCGCCGGTCGCCTTCGCCGCGATGATCGCAGGCGCCTTCCTGGCGATTTTCCTCGCCCGCCGGGCGCCGGACGACTTCTTTTCCGAGAAGACCCAGGACACTTTCAAGGTGACGGTCGGCCTCACGGCCACCATGACGTCCCTGCTGCTGGGCCTGATGACCAATTCCATGCGCTACAGCTATGCCAGTACCGAGGAGGATGTGCAGCAATACGCCGTCGCCCTCATCACGACTGACCTGGAGCTGCGGCATTTCGGTGAGGACGCCTGCGCCGCCCGCCAGGAATTGTTCAAATTTGTCCGCCTCGTCATCAGCGAAACCTGGAGTTCCGACAAGCATCCGCCCCAGACCGGGTTCGAAACCGATGCCACCAACCAGCTGTTGAAGCTCGATGCCAGCGTACGCGCGCTCACGGCGGTCTCGGACGACCAGAGGGTGAGCCGCAGCAACGCCAAGGCCAGCGTGAAGGCCCTGCTCACCCACCGCTGGAAGCTCAGCGGAGATGCCGAAAACCGCATTCCGCCCCTGTTCATCTTCGTGGTGGTGTGCTGGCTCACCCTCATTTTCACCAGTTTCGGCTGGTTCTCCTCCACCAACCTGCCGAGCATTCTGGCCCTGACGCTCTCCGCCGGCGCCATCTCGGGGGCATTGTTCCTGGTGGTGGAGATGGGCGAGCCCTTCAGCGGCCCCATGCGCGTCGCGTCGGCGCCGCTGCGCAACACGCTGCAAGCCATGGAGGCCCATCCCTGCGCCTTGGACACCACGCCCGCCGCCACAGCACAATGACGCTGCCGCGGCTTCAAGGCTTGCCATGGAGCCGCCCAGGCGCTTGAGTGGGGCCCCCTGATTTCACAGTCGTGTCATGGCCCCGCTTCCTCCCCGCACCCTTCAAGCCCGTGATCGCGCCATCCCGCTCGGTCCGCGCACCCTCGTCATGGGCATCTTGAACGTGACGCCCGATTCGTTCTCCGACGGTGGACGCAGCGCCCGGCCCGATGACGCGCTCATCAACGCCCGCCGGCTGGTGGCCGAGGGCGCCGACCTGCTCGACGTGGGCGGCGAATCCACCCGTCCCGGCCACACCCCGGTGCCGGCGGAGCAGGAATGGGCGCGCCTCGCCCCCGTGCTCGCCGCTCTGACCGCGGAGGTCAGCGTCCCGATCTCGGTGGACACCTACAAGGCCGAGGTGGCCGACAAGGCGCTCAAAGCCGGCGCCCACATCGTCAACGACGTCTGGGGCTTCGCCCACGACCCGGACATGGCGCGGGTGGTGGCCGCCCACGATGCCGCGGCGGTGGTGATGCACAATCGCGCCGAAGTCGACGAGACGCTGGATATCGTGCAGGACATGCTCGCCTTCTTCGAAATCGCGCTGGAGAAGGCCGAGCGGGCGGGCGTGAAGCGCGAGCGCATTGTGCTCGACCCCGGCATCGGCTTCGGCAAGACCTTCCCGCAGAACCTCGCCGCCATCCGCCGGCTGGACGAATTGCGGGTGCTGGGCCTGCCCATCCTGCTCGGCACCTCGCGCAAGTCCCTCATCGGCAAGGTGATCGAGACCACCCCGGCCGAGCGCCTGCCGGGCACCATCGCCTCGAACGTCATCGGCATCATGGCGGGCGTGGAGATCATCCGCGTGCACGACGTGGCGGCCCATGTGCAGGCGGCGCGCGTCGCCGAAGCCATCCGGGACGCCTCATGACAATGGAAACGGCCTATCTCTGCCTGGGCTCCAATGTGGGCGACCGGGCAGGGACGCTCGGGCTCGCCATCGGTGTGCTTGCGCGAGCCGGGCTGACCATCCGCGCGCGCTCGTCGCTCTATGAAACGCCGCCCTGGGGGCCGATCCCGCAGGGGCCCTACCTCAACCAGGTGGTGGAGGTGGAAAGCCCCGTCAATGCGCGCAGCCTTCTCTTCCTCGGGCTGCTGGTGGAACTGATGCTGGGCCGCAACCGCGCCCGCGAGGTGCGCTTCGGTCCCCGGCGCATCGACATCGACATTCTGCTGTTCGGCCAACAGGCCATCGCCGAGCCGGATCTGGAGATCCCCCATCCGCGCATGCTGGAACGGGCATTCGCGCTGGTGCCCCTGGTGGAGATCGCGCCCGAGCTCATCATCCAGGGCACGCGCGCGGCCGACGCGCTGGCACGCCTCGACGCGACGGACATCCGGGCGGTCGCCGGCTGAGAGGCCCCGCCCCCGCGCCGCCGGGAGCGACAACCCGAACGGGCGCGCTAATTCAGGCTCTTGGAGAAGCGGTCCACCTGCCGGCGCACCTCGTCCTTAGCCAGGCCGTAGCGGTCCTGGATCTTGCCTTCCAGCATCTCCCTGCGGCCGGCGATCTGCGCCAGGTCGTCGTCGGTCAGGCGGCCCCACTGGGCCTTCACCTGCCCGCACACCTGCTTCCAATGTCCCTCGATGCGATCCCAGGTCATCGCAATCACCTCCCTTGACTGCGGAACGCCTTTGCTGCGCCGGGGCCCGCTCGCCCGCCGGTGGTCCGGAGGCTTGGGGCACGGCGCTGCAATTGGCTGCCTTGCGGAAATTTGCCCTGGACAACGCCCGCCGGGCATGCCGAGTTCCCGTTAGATATGAAGATGACGCCGGAGGCGGTCCGGCCGCATGGGGGATGAAGAGTGATGAGCGCTGCGCGAGAGGTGGATGATGCAAAGCTCGCCGAAGGAGTCGTGAGGGGCGAGCGCGCGGCCCTGGCGCGGGCCATCACCCTTGTCGAATCCCGGCGCAGCGACCATCGCGCCCGCGCCCAGGCCCTGCTGCAATCCCTGCTGCCGCGCACCGGTGGCGCCTATCGCGTGGGCATCACCGGCGTGCCGGGCGTGGGCAAATCCACCACCATCGACGCGCTCGGCACCTATCTCACGGAGCAGGGCCTCAAGGTGGCGGTGCTGGCGGTCGACCCCTCCTCCAGTCGCACCGGCGGCTCCATCCTGGGTGACAAGACGCGCATGGCGCGGCTTTCGGTGGACCCGCGCGCCTTCATCCGCCCCTCGCCATCGGGCGGCACGCTGGGCGGCATCGCCGCCAAGACCCGTGAGACCATGCTGCTGTGCGAGGCCGCCGGCTTCGACGTGGTGCTGGTGGAAACGGTGGGCGTCGGCCAATCGGAAACGGCGGTGGCCGACCTGACCGACACCTTCCTGGTGCTGATGCTTCCCGGTGCCGGTGACGAGCTGCAGGGCATCAAGAAGGGCGTGCTGGAGCTGGCCGACATCGTCGCCGTGAACAAGGCCGACGGCGACAACATTCCCCGCGCCCGCGCCGCCGCCAGCGAATACCGGGCGGCGCTGCATCTTCTGGGCGCGCGGCAGGCCCATTGGTCGCCGCCCGTGCTCACCTATTCCGCGCTTACGGGGGATGGAATCGCGCAGGTGTGGGAGCAGGTCATCCTGCATCGCCAGAAGTGCGAGGCCGCCGGCGCCTTCGCCGCCACCCGCCAGGCCCAGCAGGTGCGCTGGATGTGGACCCTGCTGAACGAGCGCCTGGCCGAAAAGGTCGCCTCCGATCCGGGGGTGAAGGCCCGCCTGCCCGCCCTGGAAAGCGAGGTTTCCGCCGGCACCCTCGCCCCCGCTCTGGCGGCGGCGGAGATCGCCCACCTCATCGGCCTTTGAGCCGGCGGGCGGCCCGTGCGCGCGCAGCCTGGCATGAGCAGCCCGCGGGCGCGCATCCTGGTCTGTGCCTTCGGGCCGTTTCCGGGCGTGCCGGTGAACCCTTCCGCCCGCCTCGCACGGCGGATCGTCCACGCGCGGCGGCCGGCGCTCGCGGATATCGAGCTCATCCTCGAAATCCTGCCGACCCGCTGGGATGCGCTGGACATTCTCCGGCACCACCTCACCCGCCATAGGCCCGACGGGGTGCTGTTGCTGGGGGTGGCGCCCCGGCGGCGAACGTTGTGCGTGGAGACCCGCGCGGTGAACCTCTGCGCCGACCGCCCCGATGTCGCCCGCCACCATCCGCCCGGGCGAAGGGTGGATCCACGTGCGCCTCATGTCCTGGGCTGTACGGCGGATGTTCCCGCCCTGCTCGCCGCCGCCCGTTCCGCCTGCGGCGACGTTCGCGCCTCGCGCGATGCCGGCCGCTATCTATGCAATGCCAGCTATTTCACCGCCCTTTCCGGTGCGAACGGACGCCCCGTGGTCTTCGTGCACGTGCCTGGACGCACGGGCCGCCGCGCGAGCGCGCCCGACGCGCTGGCCACCGCCCTGGGCGCCGTGCTGGTCGCGCTCGCGGCCCAGGCGGAGCGCGACCGGCTCCGCTCATGAGCGCTCCATTGAATCTGTGTTCAAACTCAGCAAAGCCGCCGTGGGGGCGCCGGAAGCGAAAAAGGTTGCCGGAGCATGGCAAAAGGCCGTTTGCGCACCTTCTCATGGCGGTCCCGATAGCGTAAAGCCGCCCCATCTGCCGTGATCCGAAACGGACGATCCCCCGTGACCATTTATCTGCCCATTGCCGAACTGCCGGTGGCCATCTTCACCGTGTTCGCCATGGGGCTCGCCGTCGGCTTCATTTCTGGAATGTTCGGGGTCGGCGGCGGCTTTCTGATGACGCCGCTGCTCATCTTCACCGGTGTTCCGGCGGCGGTGGCTGTGGCCAGCGTCTCGCCCTACATGGCGGCGTCCTCCTTCTCCGGCGCGCTCTCCTACCTGCGCAAGGGCATGGTGGACCTCTCTCTGGCGGCGGTGCTGATTGCCGGCGGCCTGGTCGGCACGGCGGCGGGCGTCGCCCTGTTCCTCTGGCTGCGGATGATTGGGCAAGTCGACCTGTTCATCCGCATCGCCTACACCCTGCTGCTGGGCGCCATCGGCATCATGATGCTGGTGGAAAGCGTGCGCGCCATCCGCCGCACCCATCGGGGCGAGGCCGCCCAGGTGCGCCGCCCCGGCACTCATGCATGGTTCATGCGGCTGCCGCTGAAGATGCGCTTCCGCCGTTCCCGCATCTATGTCTCCGCCATTCCGGTGGCGGGCATCGGCTTCGTGATCGGCCTCTTGGGCGCGGTGCTGGGTGTGGGCGGCGGGTTTCTGCTGGTGCCCGCGCTCATCTACATGCTGCGGGTGCCCACCACCACGTCGGTCGGCACCTCGCTGGTGCTGACGCTGGTGACCATGGCGGCGGCGACCATCCTGCATGCCGAAGCCAACGGCACGGTGGATGCCGTGCTCGCCTTCGTGCTGATGATCGGCGGCACCATGGGGGCCCAGTTCGGCGCCCGCACGGGGCAGACCATGCGCCCCGAAAACCTGCGTTTCCTCTTGGGGCTGCTGGTGCTCTCCGTTGGAATTCGCGTTGCCGTCGACCTGGTGCGCCAGCCCGCTGACCTCTACGCGCTCCACCCCATCGAGGCGCGGCAATGAGTGCCCCTCCCGCCCGCCGGGCGCGCTCGCGCCTGCCCTTCGCGGCGGGATTGCTTGCCGCGGCGTGGGCGCTCACAGCCGCGATGCCCGCCGCGGCGCAGGAGAAGAAGCAGGCCCCGCTCGTCATCTCCGTCTCGCAGCCGCAGGTGCGCATCACCTCGTCCTTCACCGGCGCCGAGCTGGTGGTGTTCGGCGCCGCCGAGACAACCGCCACGGCGCCCGACGTGGTGGTGACGGTGCGGGGACCCAAGCAGAGCTTCGTCACCTGGCGCAAATCGCGCGTTCTCGGCCTTTGGGTGAACACCGACAGCCGCACCTTCGTCGACGTGCCGGCCTTTCTCAGCGTGCAGGCCAACCGGCCGCCGGAGGAGATGGCCCCGCCCGAGGTGCTGCGGCTGGAGCAGATCGGCCTGTCGCGCAACCTGCTGATCCAGCGGGTGGGCACCGATTATGCCGATGTGGTGCCCACGGACCCGTTCCGCCTCGCCTTCCTGCGGACCCAGCAGGCCGAGGACCTTTACCAGGACAATGCCCACGGCGTGACGTTCCTGGCGCCGGGCGTTTTCCGCGCGAACATCGTCATCCCCGGGCGGGCGCCCATTGGTCGCTATGATGTTACCGCCACTCTGCTTCGAGACGGCCATGTGATCGCGCGAGCGACGGAGCATTTCGAAGTAAACAAAAGTGGCTTTGAGCAGCAGGTGGCATCATTCTCGCAAAATGACGCCACCATCTACGGCATTGCCGTTGCCATTGGCAGCCTCATTGTCGGCTTTATAGGAAACTTCCTTTTCAGGAAGGAATAGGTGGCGACCAACGACAGATTGTGATCTTCGGCCACGGAAAGCGGAAAGTTGCGCCCAGCGATCTTTCGCACCAAGCGCTCCGGTATAATTGTTTCAGCATTCGCTTTTCGCTTGAGATTCAAGCCTACTCGCGTCAAACAGTCACCCATCAGGTGATTTTCGAGCCACTCAGCTCAAGTGGCTTCGGGTGCCAAGCCCTGACCGGCGCCCGTCGGGACGGGGCGGTGCCCACAAGCACCGTCCCGTATCCCTTGCGCATTTCCCGCCCCTGATACCTCTGGGCGTGTGACCTTCCCCACATTTTGCGCCGCTGGCTGAAAGCCACGGCCCGTTGAGCCCCAAGGCCTGATGCCACCCTCGGGCGCCCCTTCGAACGGGCCGTGAGCAGGCCGGCGCGCATTTTCGCGTTTCAAAGCCGTGTGAAAATGCTCTAGACGCGGAGACGGATCACCGCTCGCGCCACGTTTTCACTGGAGGCCGAAGTTGGCTGGCAGCATCGCCATTACCATCGAGGACGGCATCGCCCGCCTCGTCCTGTCGAATCCCGAACGGCGCAACGCCATTTCCTGCGGCATGTGGCAAGCCCTCGCCGGTTTCGCCTCCGAGGCGGCGCGCCGCCACGATATCCGCGTCGCCATCCTGCGTGGCGAGGGGGCTCTCGCATTTTCCGGCGGAGCCGACATTTCGGACTTCGACGGGGCGCGTTCCGATGCCTCGGGCGCGCAGAGCTATGACGACATCGTGGAAGGCGCCTGCGCCGCCATTGAGGGGCTGCCCTTCCCCACCCTCGCCCTCATTCACGGCGCCTGTGTCGGCGCCGGTGCCGCCCTCGCGTCGAGCTGCGACCTGCGCATTGCCGCGGACAATGCCTTCTTCGCCATCCCGGCGGCGCGCCTCGGCCTGGGCTATGATCCGCGCGGCCTGCACCGGCTGCTGCGGGTGTTCGGAAGTCAGGGCACGCGCCAGCTCTTCTTCACCGCCGACCGCCTCGCGGCCGCGCGGGCCTATGAGATGGGCGCCATCGACGTCATCGCCCCCCCCGAGGAGGTGGATGCCACGGCCGATCGCCTGGCCTTGCGCATGGCCGAGAATGCACCGTTGACGCTGAAGGCCGCCAAGCTCTCCATCCGCGCGGCGGAAGGTGGGCATGGCAGCCTGCTGGCGGAGGCCAAGCGCGCAACCAGCGCCGCCAATGCCAGCGCCGACTACCGCGAAGGCCGGCTCGCTTTCTCCGAAAAGCGGGCACCGCGCTTCACCGGGGCCTGATAGCGCGCCGCTCCTGCCCCCCGGCGACGGCGGGGCAGGACGCTTTGGATATGTCGCACGCCGCATTGGACATGATGCCGCCCCGACGATATGTTCCGCGCCCACCGCAGTTGCATGGCCATTTGGGGCGTAGCCAAGAGGTAAGGCAGCGGATTTTGATTCCGCCATTCCCTGGTTCGAATCCAGGCGCCCCAGCCACGCTCCCCATACCCCCTCAATAAGACCGCGACGGCCCGAAGGTCGCGAAACGCCCCGCGCATTCTTAATGCGCGGTGGACGGCCCAAAATCCCCGCCTGAAGCTTCCGAGTTGCGACACGCCGCTGCCCTCGGCAGCCCCACGCGCCGCGTTTGGCGATGACGAAACTGGCTTCATCGGCCCGCGATGCGCCCGACGGTCTGTTCCACGATCAGCAGCACAGCCCAGGCCCCACTGGAACCGGAGGGTCACGCCTGCCTGATGTGTTGAGGGCACAACCCAAGGGCAGTGACGTATTCCCCATGGGATTTAGGCCGAACTCACTGCCGCAGCGCAGCCGCCATCACCGCCGGCCCTAAGGCGAGTTTCAAGCCGGACGGATACCAGCGCACATAAAGACAGCGCATGAACTCAATGAGTTAGCCCATTTCCTCGATTCCGCGAGAGCGGAAAATGCTCTAGATAGAGCAGCGTTCTGCGCGAAGTTTTCCCTCCAAGGTGGAGGGAAGACCGTCAGCGACGAGGAGGCCGCGATTGATGCGGGCGCCTATTTATGTATTCCCTAGTTCGCTACCGATTGGCCGGAAAGCCACCTCGGGCACGACCTCTTTTCGCGTGACGTCCGATCCTGAATATGCCCCGCATCAAGCTCGATACAGAAAAAGGATTGGCCGTTGCCGCGCTGTTGATTGTCGGCCTGTTTTTCAGTGCCTGGCTCCATCTGGAGCAGTCATTCTCGAAAAGCCGCCAGGATTCCGTGAACGCGGGACTGCTCCGCGCCACCCAGGTGGCGGAGGTGATCAGCCAGGAACTCGACACGACCCTTCATGTCATCTCCTTCCTCCTCCAGGAGATCGCCGACGACCACCTAGGCGAGGCTCAGGATTTCGCCTCCGCGGCCCGGCACGCCCTTTCGGTGCTGCCCAACCAGCAAGGCGTGAGCGTCAGCCTTTATGACATCAATGGTATCCTGGTCGTCTCCAGCGGCACCGAGGGCTTGAGAGACATTTCCAAAACGACACTTTTTTCTGCCTTGAAGGAGAGCAGCCCACCCGCGGTCGCCATTGGGGATCCGGACCAGGGCCCCTACAGCATGCGGTGGCATGTCGCCTTGGGACAATCGATCGTGCATGGCGGCCAGCATGCAGGCTATCTGGTCGCCGACGTTCCGATCTCCCTGTTCAGCGAAAAGCTCTCACAGATCGGCCTGGGGCCGGGTGACATCGCAGCCATTGTCCGGCAATCGGACCAGGAGGTCATTGCGAGCACGGCCGACCCCATTGTGACCGGCGCCGTTCTCGACAGCAGCCGGTACGATCTTGCCCCATCCGGCCCCACCTGTGGTGCCGTGTTGCAGGACGCCTCAGCGGCGGGCCCGGCGCGGATCGTCGCCTGGAACGAGGTGCCAACCCACGGTCTCGTGGTTTTCGTCACCTTCCTGCAAGGCGGGCTGCTCACGGACGTCGACCGCAACATCGCCTCGGACCGCAGCTACTTTGCCATCAGCGCGCTGCTGCTGCTGGCGCTGATGGCCGTGGTCGCCAGCCTGCTGATGCGCAATGCGCGCCAGGGCCGCGCGCTCGCCCAGCAGGAGGAGATGTATCACAACCTTTTCGAGCAGAACCATTCCATCAAGCTGATCTCCGATCCCGCCAACGGGCGTATCATTGCCGCCAACCGGTCCGCCGCCGAGTTCTACGGCTACAGCCGCGAGCAGCTCGAGCACATGCGCCTCGACCAGATCAACTGCCTGCCACCGGACCAGATCAAGGCCGCTCTCACCGAAGCCATGGTGGGCAAGCGGCCCTATTTCCTGTTCCCCCACCGCCTGGCCTCGGGTGAGATCCGGCGGGTGGAAGTCTATTCCGGCCCGGTGAAATTTGGCGGCCACACGGTGCTTTACTCCATCGTGCACGACGTCACGGACCGCTTCGAGCTTGAGGCCCAGCTCAAGGATAGCGAGGAGCGTTACCGCACCCTGTTCCAGGTCGTGCCGACCGGCATCGTCATGCTGAACGCAAAGGCCGAGTTCACCGCCTTCAACGGGCCCGCCTTGGACATGCTGCTGACCGACGAGGACGGCCTGAAGAGCCGCTCGCGCCCGCTGTTTGATCCCCTCGGCCGCCCCATTGCCGAAGCCGAGCGCCCCAGCCGCCGTGCTTTGGTGCAGGATCTCAACCACGAGCTGTTCTACGTCCAGAACGAGGATGGCAGCCGCACCTGGCTTTCCTTCATTTCCCGCCGGCTGGCGCCGGGAGCGGACGGCTCGCCCCAGGGCGCGGTCATCGCCTTCTCGAACGTCACCGATTTCATGCGGCAGGAGGAACAGCGCCTGGTGAGCCAGCTCGTGTTCGATTCCACAGCCGAGGGCATCATGGTCACCGATGCCGACAATCGGATCGTGGCGGTCAACCGGGCCTTCAGCGCCATCACCGGCTACACGTCGCAGGAAGCCATAGGCCAGACCCCGGCGCTGCTCGAGTCGGGGCTGCATGATGAGCCGTTCTACCGCTCCATGTATGAAAGCCTGCGCACGAAGGGCTCCTGGGAAGGCGAGATCACAAACCGGCACAAGAGCGGCCACCTGTTCACCGAGCGGCTGGTCATCAGCACGGTACGCCGCCCCAATGGCCTGGCCTCGGGCCACGTCGCGGTGTTCTCGGACATCACCGCCCGCAAGGAGAAGGAGCAGCTGCTCTGGCACCAGGCCAATTTCGATCCGCTGACCGGCCTGCCCAACCGCACGCTGCTGCTGGACCGCGCGACCCAGGCGCTGGTGCAGGCGCATCGCCGCAACCAGCCGGTGGCCCTGCTTTTCATCGACCTCGATCGCTTCAAGCCGGTCAATGACCAGTTCGGCCATTCGGTGGGTGATGACGTGCTGAGGGCGGTGGCGCTACGCATTCAGAGCTGGGTGCGCGCGGAAGACACGGTCGCGCGCCTCGGCGGCGACGAGTTCGTGGTGCTGCTGCCCATGGCCAGCGACCTCGACGGCGCCAGCGCGGTGGCAAACAAGATCCTGAGCGCCATCAACGAGCCGTTCGTGATCGGCGGACGCATCATCTCCATCGGCTGCTGCGTGGGTGTCGCCGTCTCGCAGCATGGCGAGGAGGAGGCCGAGATGCTCCTCAAGCGCGCAGATGCGGCCATGTATCAGGCCAAGGAAGCCGGCCGCGGGCGGGTTTCCATCGCCGCGTGAGGCTGGGGCCGGCGCCCCGCCCGTCCTGCTGCCCGAGACTCACGTGGTCCTGGGGCGGTTCACTTCGAAAGCGTGCTTTCCAGCCGGTCCGCCACGGTGCGCAGCACCTTCACCCGCGCGAAGTGCTTGTCTTCCGCCTCCACCAGCGTCCAGGGCGCGTCGCGGGTGGAGGTGCGGTCCACCATCTCGGTGACGGCGGCCTCGTAGAGCGGCCACTTCTCCCGGTTCCGCCAGTCTTCCGGGGTCAGCTTGAAGCGCTTGTAGGGAATAGCCTCGCGCTGCGCGAAGCGGCGCATCTGCTCGTCCTGGCTGATGGCCAGCCAGAACTTCACGACCACATAGCCGCTCTCCGCCAACTGCGCCTCGAAATCATTGATCTCGCCATAGGCGCGGCCCCATTGGTCGGGCTCCAACAGGTTCTCCACCCGCTCCACCAGCACCCGCCCATACCAGGAGCGGTCGAAGATGGCGGTGTGCCCGCGCGCGGGAATGTGGCGCCAGAAGCGCCACAGATAGGGCCGCGCGCGCTCCTCATCGGTTGGCTCCGCGATGGGGTGGACGCGAAACCGCCGCGGATCCAGCGCCCGCCGCAGCCGCATGATGGTGGAGCTCTTGCCCGCCGCGTCGCTGCCCTCGAAGGCGAGGATCAGACCTTGGCCGGCGAAGGCGGCGGACTGGGTGGCCCGGGTGATGCGGCTCTGCTCGTGGGCCATCTGCCGCTCATAGTCCTCCTTCTCCAGCTTCTGGCTCAGGTCCAGGGTGGAGAGAATGGAGAAGGTCGGCAGCGCCTTGGGCACCTGGGTTGGGCTCGGCGTGGGGCGTGGCGTTCCCCCGCCACCATTGGCGGTCATCGCCCGCAGCTTTTCCAGCAGCACACTGCCTACGGTGGCATCCCGATAGGCTTCGTCAGACGCGGGAACCACCTGCCAGGGCGCGAAATCCGTGGAGGTGAGGCGGGCCGCATCCTCGGCGGCCTGGGCCAGCCGCACCCGCTCCTTGTGGCTCTCCAGCTCCGCCCATTCGCGCACCACGGGGCGCTGATAGGCGCCCTTGGTCAGCCCCTGAAGGCGCAGGTGGGCCTCTGCCGGATCAAGATAAAGCCAAATCTTCAGCAGGCTCACGCCCTCGGCGTGGAGCATCGCCTCCAGCCGGCGGATGTCCTCCATGGTGCTGACGAAGGCGGAGCGGCCCATTTCCCCCAGCGCACGCCCGCACATGGGGCGGTGATACCAGGAGCCGAGCATCATGCCGATGTCGCCATAGGACGGCAGGCCGCGCCAATATTTCCACATGGGCGGGTGGCCGCGATCGTCCCGGCAGGGCGCCTCATAGGTGAGGGTTTCCAGCTTGCGAACGTCCAGCCACTCATAAAGCCGGTTGAGCACGGCGCCCTTGCCGGCGCCGTCGGGCCCGTGGATCAGCACCAGGAGGCTACGGCGCTTCTGATCGATGAGCTGGAACTGCACATTCAGCAGATCCTCGCGCAAGCTGGGCTCCAGCGCCTTGAAAGCGCTCTTCTCCAGCTTGTGCTCCACCTTCGCCGACTCGAACACCGCCGCCCCCTCAGCAAACCGCGCAACGCAACCGAGAAACGGACGCCGTCCTCAGGCCGAGGCCTTCTGCGCGTTGGAGGGAACCTTCACCCAGGCCTCGCCGTCCAGCACGATCTCACCCTTCACCGAGCAGGTGCAGGACAAGCGGGCGCGGCAGCGCTCGGGGATCAGCTCCACCACCTGCACCTCGACGTCCACCGTGTCGTCGATGCGCACGGGCGCGCGGAAATGCAGGGTCTGCGAGATATAGACCGCGCCCGGGCCCGGAAGGCGCGTGCCGAGCACCGCGGAAATCAGGCTCGCCGTGTAGAGGCCATGGGCGATGCGGCCGCCGAAGGGGGTCTTGGCCGCGAAGTGCTGGGACAGGTGGATCGGATTGCGATCCCCGGTCAGCTCGGCAAAACCCACGATGTCGGAAGACGAAACGGTCTTCGACATGCGCTCGGTCCGACCCACGGTCAGGTCTTCGAAATAAAGGTTCTGCAGTTCAAGAAACATGGGGGGCACCCGTGCAGGTCCAATGGGGCGCGGACTGTAGATCATTTCCGCGCGCGGAGGGAACCAACCCGCGACAAGAAAATGCGGCAGCGACGCTGCCGCATTTTCTGTCCCATCTCAGCCGGCGGGGTGCCGGAGGCCCTGCCAGTGCCTCAGCCGGCGGTGGAGCGAAGCTTCTGCATCAAGGCTTCCAGCTCCGAATCCTTCACCCGCGGCAACACGATATTGACCCGCACCAGCATGTCGCCATGACCGCCCGTGGTGTTGGGCAGGCCCTTGCCGCGCAGGCGGAACACACGCCCCCCGGAGGTCCAGGCGGGAACCGAAAGCTCCACCTCGCCGGAGAGGGTCGGCACCCGCACCTTCGTGCCCAGCACGGAATCCGGCAACGTCACGTCCACGCTCTGGCGCAGGTCGTCCCCGTCGCGCTCGAACACCGGGTGCGGCGCATAGGAAATGGTGACATAGGCGTCGCCCGGCTCGCCACCGGTGGCGCTGGCCTCGCCCTGCCCCTTCAGGCGCATGCGGTGGCCTTCCCGCGTGCCGGCGGCGATCTTGATGTCGATCTGCTTGCCGTTGGGCAGGCCCACGCGCTTGCTGGCGCCGTGGGTGGCCTCCTCATAGGTCACCGGCAGGGTGATCTCCATGTCGGCGCCGGGAGCCGGGGTGAAGCCGCCGCCGGCGCTGCGCCGCTGGCGGCCGAAGCCGAACAGGTCGCCCAGGTCGTCGAAGCTGGAGCCACCGCCCTGCCCCGCGCTGCCGGCGCCGCCGCCGCGACGGGTATTCCGCCGCGCGCCTTCGGGGCCGAATGAGAAGCTCTCGAAAATGGTGTCGCCGTCGAAGCCGGAGAAGCCGCCGGGGCCCTGACGCCGCCCGCCGCTGAACCCGGAGAATTCGGGCGCGCGCGGCTTGCCCTCGGCGTCGATCTCGCCGCGGTCATATTGCGCGCGCTTCTCCTTGTCCGACAGGATTTCGTGGGCCGTATTCAGCTCCGCGAACTTATCCTGAGCCTTGGGGTCGTCGGCATTGGCGTCGGGATGCAGCTTTTTCGCCAGCCTACGATAAGCGCGCTTGATCTCGGCTTCGTCGGCGGTCCGGGAAACGCCGAGGACGTCGTATGGATCACGCATGAAATCTCACCTCGCCGGCCGGCGCTAAAGCGGCCAGCCGCGTTCAAGATGTGGGTCCATGCCAGCTAAATTGCAACACCTATGCCGGCCTGCCCCCGAGATTCCGTCGCATTCAGGCCCGACCGAGCACCCGCACCTGGGATAATACCGTTGCACCGCGCGCCCGACAGGCCTCGCCCTGGACCCACCGGTCCGCGGACTTGCCGTCAACGACCGCGATCATAAAGTCGCGGCACCCGCCGGCGCGGGTCTCGCCGATGGGAGTCGCAGTGCCGCGCGCGCCGGTCTCGGCATTCTCCCAGGGTACGCTGATATCCTTCTCGCCGGAGACCAGGGCCTGGTCGAGGGCGAGCTTCGCCGCAATCCAGTCGGCGCCGGCAATGCCCTTGGGGGCGTCGCCTTCCGGAAGCTGAAGCGAGGCGGGGCGCGGCTTGATGGAGCCCGTCACCAGGTCGTCATCCCCCTGCGGAAGGGAGCTGCAACCCGCACACGTCGCCGCAGTGAGGAGGAGCGCTGCGGCCAATCCCCTGCGGAGGACTTCGCGCAGACGCGCGGCGCTCCTATAAGGAGGCGTCCCGCCAACGAGCGGGGCGACCAGGATTCGGCGAGGCACAGGGGACTCCACATGACGACGAGCGACACCATGGAACCCCAGAACCCCTTAACAACTGGTGATTTTACTCAGTCCGACGAACCTTTCCGCCTGTTTGGTGAATGGTACGCCGATGCCGAGAAGAGCGAGCCCAACGATCCCAACGCCATGGCCCTTGCCACCGTGGACCCGGACGGGCTGCCAGACGTGCGCATGGTGCTGCTGAAGGGTGTGGACGAACACGGCTTCGTCTTCTTCACCAATACCGGCAGCGCCAAGGGCCAGGAGCTTGCCGCAACACCGAAGGCCGCGCTGGTGTTCCACTGGAAGTCGCTGCGCCGGCAGGTGCGGGTGCGCGGGCCGGTCGCCCGCGTCAGCGACGCCGAGGCGGATGCCTATTTTGCCACCCGGCCGCGCCTGTCGCAGATCGGTGCCTGGGCGAGCCGGCAGTCCCAGCCCCTCGAGGGGCGCTTCGCCCTGGAGGCCGCGGTTGCCAGCGCCACGGCGAAATACGCCCTTGGAACGGTGCCGCGCCCGCCCCATTGGACCGGCTTCCGCATTTCCCCGGTGCAGATGGAGTTCTGGCACGATCGCCCCTTCCGCCTGCACGACCGCGTTGTGTTTCGCCGGGCGGACGAGGGGCAGCCATGGACCAAGACCCGCCTGTTCCCCTGAGAGGTGGAAATTTCCACTCGCACGCCGGAGGTAAAGCTCTTTGCTTTCCTCCGGCGACGTGACAAGAATTGCGATCGGTAACAGGCAGTTAAGCGTATTATTTTACCGTCGAGAAGAACTCCAGCCGGCTTGGTCCCTGAAATTCCACACAGCAACATTGGCAAACGCGACCTGCGTCAGGCCAATGGGGAGTTTGGGACAGTGTCCGGCCAGATGATGAGCTTAAGATGCGCCCCGACGAGGCTCCCGCGACTGAACCTGGTGGTGCTTCCACCAAGGCAGCGGGCTCTGCACTTGACCTGGCCGCGGATACGCCCCTGTCCGCCATTCTGACGCCCTCCGCCGGGGATGCCCCTCGCGCGGCGCGCATCAGCTTGGGCGAAATCGTCCTGTTTGCCTCGTTCTATCTTTGCCTCATCTTCACGCTGCTCTCGGTGCTGCGCGGCCTCCACCTGGATTTTGCCCTGTGGCCGGCGAATGCTCTCGCGGCGGGCATTTTCCTTCTCGCCATCAAGGCCGCGCCACGCTGGTGCACGCTGGCGCTCACCGCGGCGAGCCTCGTGGCCCATCTGCTGGTTGGTGATTCCCAGCTTCAGGCGAGTGCGGCAGCGATTGCCGCCGGCACCAGCTTCTACCTGATCGTGGAGGGTTGCCGGCATGCGGACCTGCGCCCCGGCGGTCCGTTCGATGTGCGGCATGTGGCGTGGCTTCTGGTGGTGGCGCTCTGTGCCGGCATCCCCGGCGCGCTCATCGGCGCCGCCGCGACCATCAGTGAGCATGGCGGCCCCTTCTGGCCCACCATGCTGCGGTGGTGGCTGCCGGACATGGCAGCGGTCATCCTTCTGCTCCCCCTGTTCCTCCTGTGGCCCCAGCGGGGTGGCGCGGCCCCGCCCGCCAGAGCGGCGTCGCTCGGACGTCGCCTGCCGTGCGTGACGCTTGAATGCGCTGTGGCAGGTGTGGCCCTCGTCGGTGCCGCGGGCCTCGCAGCCGCGACGCAGGAACCCCTGCTGGTGGACCTGGGGGCGTGCATCCTGCTGTGGTTCGCGTTCCGCCTGGGCCCCTTCCTTACCGCCCTCGCGGCCAGCGTTTTCGGCGCCATGGTGCTGGCCCTCACCATTGCGGGCACCTGGGGCGCGCCCGGCGCGGACCGCTCCCTCGATATGCTGAAGGCCCAGGGCCGGCTGGTTCTGGCCGCGTGTCCCGCACTCATCATCGCCGCCATCATGGCGCAGCGCGACCGCCAGCAGCGGGCGCTGGTGGAGGATAAGCGCCGGCTTGCCTATGCCCTGGAAGGCGCCAATGACGGCATCTGGGACTGGCACCTGCCCACGGATGTCATCTTCTTCAGTACCCGCGCCTATCGCATGCTGGGCTACAATCCGGACACCGATGCGGAGATCGTTCGCAACTTTCGCGAGCTGATCCACCCGGAAGACATGCCCCAGGTCAAGCGCGCCTTTCGCGAGCACATGGTGGGCCGCCACCGGCTCTACCAGATCGAGCTGAGGGCGCGGCACCGCAGCGGCTCCTATGTCTGGCTGCTCTCCCGCGGCAAGGTGGTGGAGCGCAACGATGCGGGAGGGCCTATCCGCGCGGTCGGTACCATCACCGACATCTCGCAGAAAAAGCACCTGGAAGCGGCGCTGGAGCATGCAGCGAGCCACGATCCGCTGACCGGCCTCGCCAACCGCGCCACATTCGACCGCGCGCTGGAGCAGGCCCACCGTCGCCTCAACCGTGACCTGGCGCCGTTCGCGGTGCTGCTGATCGATGTGGATCACTTCAAGGGCGTCAACGACGTGCACGGCCATGTGGCGGGGGATGTGCTGTTGACCACCACCGCGCGCCGGCTGCAATCCGCCCTGCGGGCGGGCGACATCGCAGCACGTTTCGGGGGCGACGAGTTCGCGGTCATTGCCCTGGGCAAGAGCCCCGAGGAATTCGTGAACCTGGCCAACCGGCTGCACCGCCATCTGTCGCGCCAGGTGGAAACCGAGGGCCTCATCCTTCCCGCCTCTTTCTCCATCGGCATGGCGGTCGCGCGCCGGCCCGATGTGAACCCGGTGACCCTGGTTTCCGATGCCGATGGAGCGCTCTACCTGGCCAAGGCGTCGGGGCGCGGCACTTGGCGGGCTGTCGGGTTGCGCACGGACGCGGACGGCGTTTCCGCTTCCGAGGCTTAGGCGGAAACGCCCCTTGCGCGTAGCTCGTGGGCGGAAACGCCCATTGGGCTGAGCTTGCGCGCCGGCGCCGCCCCCGAGCGGACCGGTGCGCAGCCATGCGCTCCGGCGGCCGGAAAATAGACGCTCCAACGAACACGACAGCGCGCGCGTATCTCCGAGGGCACGCGTCACGCCTCGATGCCTTTCGCTTCCGGAAAGCCGGGCCGCCAGATGTGGAAAGGCCCGCGACATGGCATCAGCCAAGACCGCGGGCCTTTCCGTTGCAGCCTTCGTCAGGGCTCCCCGGCCCGGCTCCATGCGAGGCCGGGGAACACCACAACGCGTCAGTCCAGGGTCAGCACACTCTCAGCCTCGAGCAGGCTGGCGTGGCCGCCCTCCACCACCTCTTCGAGGCCCTTGGCCAGCGGGCAAAGGTTCTCCGCGAAGAAGCGGGCGATGGCGATGCGTGCTTCAAGCCGGGGATCGGTGCCGCCCGCCGAGCGCTCGCGATGGGCCGCAAGAGCGGCCTTGGCGAGGTAGGCGCCGCCGGCCGCCAGGGCGAACAGGCGCAGATAAGGGGTGGCACCGGCGAGGGCCTTCTGATTTTCCTCGCCCAGCCGGTCGAGCTGCTTGCGGGTGGCGCGGCCGAGGGCGTCCACCGCCTCCGCCAGCTTCTCGCCGGCGCGGCCGAACTCCGGCAGCTCCAGAGCGTGCACTTCGTCGGCGATGTCGCGGAAGTCGGCGATCAGGGTCGTGGCCACGTCGCCGCCTTCCAGCGGCAGCTTGCGGGTCACGAGGTCGATGGCCTGAATGCCGTTGGTGCCCTCATAGATGGCGAAGATACGGGCGTCGCGATAGTGCTGGGCGGCGCCGGTCTCCTCGATGAAGCCCATGCCACCGTGCACCTGCACGCCCAGCGAGGCCACCTCGATGCCGGTGTCGGTGGAGAAGGCCTTCGCCACCGGGGTGAGCACGCTGGCCTCGGCGTGGGCGGAGGCGCGGGCCATGGGGTCCGCCAGCCGGCGCGAGCGGTCGATGGCGTCGGCGGTCATCAGGCAGATGGCGCGGGCGGCGTCGGTGGAAGCGCGCATGGTCAGCAGCATGCGCTTCACGTCCGGATGGAAGATGATGGGCGCCATGCCCTCGCCGGTATAGCCCACGGCCTTGCCCTGGCGGCGCTCCTTGGCATAGGCGAAGGCGCGCTGGGTGGCGCGCTCGGCCACCGACACACCCTGGATGCCGACCGCGAGGCGGGCGTTGTTCATCATGGTGAACATGCAGGCGAGGCCGCGATTTTCCTCACCCACCAGATAGCCGATGGCGCCCTCGCCCTTGTCACCGAAGGTCATGGTACAGGTGGGCGAACCGTGCAGGCCCAGCTTGTGCTCGATGCCAGTGCAGAAGACATCGTTGCGCGCGCCCAGCGAGCCATCGGCGTTCACCAAGAACTTGGGCACCACGAACAGCGAGATGCCCTTGGTGCCGGCCGGCGCATCGGGAAGGCGCGCCAGCACTAGGTGCACGATGTTCTCAACCAGGTCGTTCTCACCATAGGTGATGAAGATCTTGGTGCCGAAGATGCGATAGGTGCCGTCGGCCTGCTTCACCGCCTTGGCGCGCAGGGCCGCGAGGTCCGAGCCCGCCTGCGGCTCGGTGAGGTTCATGGTGCCGGTCCACACGCCGGAGACCATCTTTTCCAGATAGATCTTCTGCAGCTCGGCGGAGCCGTGGGCGGTGAGCGCCTCGATGGCGCCCTGGGTCAGCACGCCGCCGATGCCGAACGAGGGGGAGGCGGTGTTCCAGAACTCGGTGAGTGCGGAGGTCACGGTCGTGGGCAGGTGCTGGCCGCCGAAATCCTCCTCGGCCGCCACGGAGTTCCATCCGGCCTCGATCCACGACTCATAAGCGGCCTTCCAGCCGGTGGGCGTGGTCACGGCGCCGTCCTTGAGGACGCAGCCTTCCTTGTCCGCGCCGCGATCGAGGGGCTCGATGACGGAGGAGGCGAATTTGCCGGCCTCTTCCAGAACCGGTTCCACCACGTCGAAGGAGAGATCAACGAGGCCCTGCTCCATCAGCTTGGGCAGCGAGGTGCAGGTCTTCAGGAAAAACGATACGTCCTCGACCGGCGCACGATAGGCCATCACTGTCTCCTTAAGATGCGCGGGCACCCCATCCCCTCGGGCACTCCGCGGCTTGACCGGACCCTTCACCCGCGCTCTAAGCGCTGGCGCCGGCCGGCCCCCAATTCGCGGCGATGGCCCCCGTTCGTCAAGTCGCGTCTGTCGACCATTGGTCGCAGCCGCCGTCTCGCATGAAGGCACGCATGGTCCATTCCACAGGATCCCAGGGCCAAGCGCCCGATACCCGCACCCTTGCGGCGGATGCGGCAGGCATCGCGGAAGCCGCGCGCCTGCTGAAGGCGGGCGGTCTGGTGGCCTTTCCCACAGAAACCGTCTACGGCCTGGGCGCCGATGCGGCCAATCCGCACGCCGTGGCCGCCCTCTACGCCGCCAAGGGGCGGCCGGCCTTCAATCCACTGATCTCCCATCTCGCCAGCGCCGACTCGGCCGTCGCCTTCGGCCGTTTCAACGCGACTGCCCGCAAGCTGGCGGACGCCTTCTGGCCCGGCCCGCTGACGCTGGTCGTGCCCTATGCCGGCGGCGCGCGCGCCTGCGACCTTGCCCGCGCCGGGCTCGACACCATTGCCCTGCGGGTGCCCTCCCATCCGGTGGCGCGGGAGCTGATCGAGGCCTTCGGCGGCGCCGTGGTGGCGCCCAGCGCCAACCGCTCGGGCCATGTCTCGCCCACCACGCCGGAGCATGTGCGCGGCGATCTTTCCGGGCTCATCGACCTGATCCTGAATGGGGGGCCGACGGAGGTGGGCGTTGAATCCACCATTGTCGACGTCACCGGCGAAGCGCCGCGCCTGCTGCGGCCGGGCGGAGTGACGCGCGAGGACATTGAGGCCCTGATCGGCGCGCCCTTGGCCGACGCCGGCGCGCAGGATGCCGCCCGGCCCGCCTCCCCCGGCCGCCTCGCCTCCCACTATGCGCCGCGCGCCCGGGTGCGGCTGGAGGCCGGGAGGATCGAGCCCGGGGAGGCGCTGCTCACCTTCGCCGGGGCCCGCCCGCCGGGCAGCGAAAAGGCCGGTGTCATTCTCGACCTCAGCCCCTCGGGCGACCTCACCGAGGCCGCCGCCCACCTTTACGGTGCCCTGCGCAGCCTGGATGCGTCGGGCGCCCCCTCCATCGCCGTGGTGCCGCTGCCGCGCTCGGGCCTCGGCGAAGCCATCGCCGACCGCCTGGGCCGTGCCGCGGCCCCGCGCCCCACTTCTCACCCCGAGGCTCAGCCATGACCACCCAGCCCACCTGCGAAGCCCCGATTCTCGACTCCTCCATCAATCATGCCGACGATGGCGACATCGCCGCCATCGTCGCGCTGTGGGAGCGGGCCGGTCTCACCCGGCCGTGGAACGATCCCCACGCGGACATCGCCCTGGCCCGGCGCGGCCCCCATTCCACGATCCTGGTGGCGAAGGAGGGCGGCGCGCTGCTGGGCACGGTGATGGTGGGCCACGATGGGCACCGGGGCTGGGTCTATTACCTCGCGGTCGAGCCGGCGCGGCAGCGCCAGGGCCTGGGCAGCATCCTGCTCACCGCCGCCGAGGACTGGCTGCGCGCCCGCGCGGTGCCGAAGCTGATGCTGCTGGTGCGCCCCGACAATGCGGAAGTTCGCGCCTTTTACCATGCGGAAGGCTTCATCGAGGAGCCGCGGATCATCTTCTCCAAGCGGCTCGACGAGAAATAGCATCCGGAACTTTGAGCCGTCTCAAAGCTGTGCTCCCGACCGCGAAATATGCTATGAGTTCATTAAAAATAAAGCTCATAGGGAGGTCGGACGTTTCATGTCCACGCTGCTCGTCACTCATCCGGCCGGGCTCAATCATCTCACCCCGCTCGGCCATCCCGAGCGCGCGGACCGGCTCAGGGTGCTGGATCGGATCTTCGAGCAGGAGAAATTCTCCCTGCTCATGCGGGACAGCGCGCCGCGGGGCGAGCGGGAAGACATCATCCGGGTCCATCCGGCCGATTTCTTCGACGCCATGGGCGGCGCCGTGCCCACGGAAGGGCTGGTGCGCATCGATTCCGACACGGTGATGTCACCGGGCAGCTGGGAAGCCGCCCTGCGCGGGGTGGGCGGCGCCTGCTTCGCGGTGGACGAGGTGCTGGAGGGCAAGGTTGCGAACGCCTTCGTGGCCATGCGCCCGCCGGGCCACCATTGCGAAGTGCGCAAGCCCATGGGCTTCTGCCTGCTCAACCAGGTGGCGGTCGCCGCGCGCCACGCCCAGGCGAAATATGGCCTGGAGCGGGTCGCCATCGTGGATTTCGACGTGCACCATGGCAACGGAACCCAGCAGATCTTCTGGGATGATCCGACTGTGATGTATTGCTCCACCCATGAGATGCCGCTGTTTCCCGGCACCGGCGAGGCGAGCGAGACCGGCAGCGCGGACACCATCGTGAACGCCCCGCTCCATGCCGGCGACGACGGCACCCAGTTCAAGGAGGCCATGGAAAGCCGGGTGCTGCCGCGCCTGGAGGCCTTCCATCCGGACCTGATCCTCATCTCCGCCGGGTTCGACGCCCATGTGCGCGACCCCATGGCCTCGCTGCGCCTGGTGGATACCGACTTCGCCTGGATCACCCGCCGCCTCATGGAGACGGCGGACCGGGTCTGCGGCGGCCGCGTCGTCTCCCTCCTGGAAGGGGGATATGACCTGGAGGCGCTGGCCTCCTCCGCCTCCGCCCACGTCTCCGCGCTCATGCACGGCTGAGCGGCGCATGCCCCTGGGGTTGCGGCAACCACCAGGGGCGGCGGGCTCAGCGGCGCTTCACCTCACTGCCGCTGCGTCGGCAGATAGGGCGCGAGCGCGTGGGCCAGCTTGGAGGGCGTGAGCGTCTGCAGCCAGACATTGCCGGGGCCGCGCAGCCGCGCCAGGAACAGGCCATCGCCGCCGAACAGCATGTTCTTGACCCCGGAAATGGTCGTGATCTCGAACGACACGCTTTCCTCGAACATGCCCACATGGCCGGGATGAACCAGCAGTTCCTGGCCCGGCTGAAGGGTGTAGCTGACGATTTCGCCGCCCAGCTCCACATAGGCGCTGCCGGTGCCGGTGAGGTGCTGGAGCACGAAGCCATTGCCGCCGAACACGCCGGCCCCCAGGCTCTGCTGCACGCCCACCGCCAGGGACAGCCCCAGTGTGCCCGCCAGAAAGCCATGGCGGTGGATGAGGAAGCCCCGGCCCGGCTCCACCTTCGCCTCGATGATGTTGCCGGGAACGCTGGCGGCCAGCGCCAGCAGCCCCTCACCCCCCTGGGCCACGAACTCGGTCATGAACAGGCCGCCGCCGGAAATGGCGCGCCCGATGGCGGAAAACAGCCCGCTGGCCCCGCCGGTGGCGGCAGTGGTGTTCATGGCAATGTTGGATGTCATCCAGGACAGGCGGTCCGGCTCGGCCAGCACGCCTTCACCCGGCTCCAGGGTGAATGTCAGAACGGGAAGGGTCGTGCCTGTGATCTCGCTGCGCATCGAAACCTCGTCGGCGTCAGGTCACGGCGGTCCGGGCTCGGACATCCGCCGGCCACAGACAAGCAGCATCGGCGCACCACCGCAACGCTCGTCCCCGGGCCCGCTCAGGGAAAATGGGCGGGGAGCAGCGGGACGACGGCGCCTTCGCGGGCGGGTCCGACCTCTTCGCGGATCTTGTGAGGCAAGGACATGCGCCCCCGCATGCGGTCTCCTGCCACGGGCGGCCGCCAAGCGAATCTGGACTGGAACCGCCAGAATGACTGCAATCGACGAGGAGCGAGGACATCCATGCGCTTCATCCGCCCGCGGGCCGCTACGCGACTTCCCTGCCTTGCCGCCCTGGTGCTGGCGCTCGGCGGCGGCACCGGGATGAGTGCGATGGCCGATGCCGCCTCCCCCGCTTCGGCGCGGCCGGTGGTGCTGCGCTTTCTGAATGCCCCGCGCGACGGCGGGCCGTTGGTGCATCCGCCGAGGCTTGGCATCGCCATCGGTGGTCCCGCGCGCCCGGCGGTCCTGGACACCGGCTCCACCGGCATCGTTATCAGCGCCAGCTCAATTCCCAATCTCGCCGCTCTGCCGGACCTGGGAGAGGGGCGCCTCACCTATTCCAGCTCCGGCCGCATCATGATCGGCCGCTATGTGCGCACTCCGGTGACCCTTTCGGGGGCGGACGGCGGCGCGCTCACCACCCGGCCGCTCCCGGTGCTGGCCGTCACCCGCATCGCGTGCCTGCGCACGGCCCGCAACTGCCGGCCCAACGACGCCCCGCGCGGCGTCGCCATGCTAGGCGTGGGCTTCGCGCGGGAGAAGGACGGACAGGCGGGCGGTACGCCGGACAAGAACCCCTTCCTCAACCTGCCCGGCATGGCTGACCCGACGCAGCATGCGCCTGGCACGCGCGGCGCGCTCGGTCGGGGCTACATCCTCAGCCGGTCGCAGGTGCAGGTGGGCCTGGGCGAACGGGATGGGGACGCCTTCGCCCGCATGGCCCTCGCGGCCTCCCCCATCGCCGGAGAGTGGCAGCCCCCCGCCGCCTGCTTCGCCCTGAATCATCGCGCCCCCGCCGCCTGCGGCAGCCTGCTGGTGGATACCGGCGTCACGCGCAGCTTTCTCACCGTTCCGGAAGCCCAGTTTTCCGGCCTCCTGGCGCCGGATGGGCGGCTCTTGCTCGCAGATGGCGTGCGCGTCGACATCCTGCCCGCTCCGGACAAAGACGAGCCGCGCTACAGCTTCGTCGCCGGTGATCGCGCAGACCCTCTCGCGCCGGATGAGGTGGTGCTCGTGCCACGGCCCGGCCGCTCGGCCTTCCTCAACACCTCCGTGCGCCTGCTGAACGGCTTCGATTATCTTTTCGACGCCGATGGGGGCGCAGTGGGCCTGCGCCGCATCCCGCGCTGAGGCGATAGCGGAATTCGCGGTGTCTGGACTTCAGGAACGGAAGCGATCACCCTGACTTTCCATTCCCGGGGCTGCCCCATTTTTCCCGGGGGAGATTGCATTGCCATGGCCACGACGCTCTCTATTCCTTTCGACAATTCCTATGCCCGGCTGCCCGAAAGCTTTTTCGCCCCCGCCCAGCCGACCCCCGTTTCCGCCCCCCGCCTTGTGAAGCTGAACACCGCGCTGGCGGAGGAGCTGGGGCTTGACCCCGCCGCCCTCTCCACGCCCGAGGCGGTGGAAGTGTTCGCCGGCGTGCGCGTGCCCGAGGGGGCTCTGCCCATCGCCCTGGCCTATGCCGGCCACCAGTTCGGACAGTTCGTGCCGCAGCTGGGCGACGGGCGGGCCATTCTCCTGGGTGAGGTGATCGACCGGCAGGGCCGGCGGCGGGACATTCAGCTCAAGGGGTCCGGCCCCACCTTCTTTTCTCGCCGGGGCGACGGGCGCGCCGCCATCGGGCCGGTGCTGCGCGAATATCTGGTGAGCGAGGCCATGGCCGCCATGGGCGTACCCACCACCCGCACGCTGGCCGCCGTCACCACTGGCGACCCGGTCTGGCGCGAGCGGGCGCTGCCCGGCGGCGTGCTGGTGCGGGTCGCGGCGAGCCATATCCGCATCGGCACCTTCCAGTTCTTCGCCGCCCGCAAGGATCTCGAAGGCCTGCGCGCCCTCGCAAACTACACCATCGCCCGCCACTATCCGGAGCTGGCTGGCGCCGACCAGCCCTATGCCGCCCTGCTCGAGGCGGTGATGGACCGCCAGGCGGCGCTGGTCGCGCGCTGGCAGCTCATCGGCTTCATCCATGGCGTGATGAACACGGACAACATGTCCATTGCCGGCGAAACCATCGACTATGGGCCGTGCGCCTTCATGGACGCCTACCACCCCTCCACGGTGTTCTCGTCCATCGATTACATGGGCCGCTACGCCTACAAGAACCAGCCGCAGATCGCCCATTGGAACCTCGCGCGCCTTGCCGAGACGCTGATCCCCCTTCTTCATGCCGAGCGCGAGCCGGCCGTGGAAGTGGCCAACACCCTGCTTGGCACCTTTCCCCAGCGCTTCGAGGCCACCTACCATGCGGGCCTGCGCGCCAAGATCGGCCTTCCCGACGGGACGGCACAGGATGTGGCGCTGGCCCTGGAGCTGCTCCAGGTGATGCAGGCGCAAAAGGCGGACTTCACCCTCACCTTCCGGCGCCTGGGCGCCGCCGCCGAGAGCGCGGAGGGCCTTTCTCCCGTGCGCGACCTGTTCCTGGACCGCGCCGCCTTCGACGCCTGGGCCGAGCGCTGGCGCGCCCGCCTCGCCGAGACCGGCCGCGAAGGCGCCGCCATCCGCGCCGAGATGGACCGGGTGAACCCCAAATTCATTCCCCGAAACCACCAGGTGGAATGGGCCCTGGAGGCCGCCGCCGAGCAGGGCGATTACGGCCCGTTCGAGGAACTGCTGGGCGTGATCCAGTACCCCTTCGAGGAACAACCCCGCTTCGAAGCCTATGCCGAGCTGCCGCCAGAAATGAAGGACTACCAGACCTTCTGCGGGACGTGAGAGGGCGCGCACAGAGCTGACGGAGCACCGAAACGGATGAACGCGAGCGCCGGGCGGCTCCGGCCGCTCCTCCGCTTCCCCTCCTCTGTCGGACGCACGGCCACCGCGCAATATGTTCCGCCTTTCCGCTGCGGGCAGCGCGGGCTGGCGGCTACGGCCTCGCGGCTTTGGGGTCGGCGTTGCCCGTGCATCGGACCAACTTCCGCCCGGAGACGCGTTCCTTGACGCGCATCTGAACGCCCGCTCGGCATCAGCGTATCAGCCGCCAGCCTGAAGCACGGCCCACGGCGGCCCGGCAAGGCGCGAACGGCCACGCCACCGTGGGCCGGACCTGGAACCCTCGCGACCCTAATGCCCCGCGAAGGGGAGGCAGAGCCGAGCCCGCTGGAGTTGCGGGCGAGAGCGGGGGACAGTCCCGGCGGCGCCGCAGACGATTGGCATAGCGTTGTGCGGCTGGCGGCGCGTCCTGGAATGCGTCTGGCCTCGCGGCCCTTGGAGCCGTTGCCACTCGCCTCGACTCCGTCCCCGATTCCCGACGACTTGCTCGCCGCAGCCTTCTCCTACTTGTGGAGAGGAAGGCACCGCATGGGGGCGCCTGGGCGAGAGGGCAGCAGGCGTCGCCACATGCACTGGGCGTCCGCCACACGCCCCCTTCAGCCCGTAACGGAAACAGCGCGACGGTCTATCCCACTGGCTTTATCCACGTCCATCGCACGCGGCAGTTCTCACAGGTCCGGACACGCCTCCGCCCGCCGACAGCGCCGCTCCCCGAACGACGGCAGTGGCATCATGCCCGATCCTCGCCCGGTGCCATCCCCCTCAGAAAAAAGAAAAGGGCGCGACCGAAGCCGCGCCCTTCCCTTTTTGCAGACCGATGGGGCCGGATCGGGGATCCATGCCGCCACCCCAACCGACCTAACCGGCTGGGGCACTTAAGACGTTTGGTCGGATGGGTTTCCTCAGAAATCCATGCCGCCACCCCAACCGGCTTGGCCGGCTGGGGCACTTAAGACGTTTGGTCGGATGGGTTTCCTCAGAAATCCATGCCGCCACCCCAACCGGCTTGGCCGGCTGGGGCACTCAAGATGTTTGGTCGGATGGATTTCCTCAGAAATCCATGCCGCCCATGCCGCCCATGCCGCCGCCGGGCATGGCGGGCATGGCCGCGTCCTTCTTCGGCAGCTCG
Organism: Xanthobacter sp. NM-59; assembly: GCF_021401125.1. Classification (GTDB taxonomy): domain Bacteria; phylum Pseudomonadota; class Alphaproteobacteria; order Rhizobiales; family Xanthobacteraceae; genus Xanthobacter. The sequence continues at coordinate 170,192 of NZ_JACBFQ010000001.1, read as the reverse complement.
GCGACGAGCGCCTCGGTGGTCACCAGCAGGCCGGCCACGGAGCCCGCGTCCTGCAGAGCGGTGCGCACGACCTTGGCCGGGTCCACGACGCCAGCGGCGACGAGGTCCACATATTCCTCGGTCTGGGCGTTGAAGCCGAAGTTGGCATCGGTCGCCTCGAGCACCTTGCCCACCACGATGGAGCCTTCCACGCCGGAATTCTCGGCGATCTGGCGGATGGGAGCCTCAAGGGCGCGCAGCACGATCTTGATGCCCGCCTTGATGTCGGCGTTGTCGGAGGTGAGAGCCTCCACCGCCTTCTTGGCGCGCAGCAGGGCCACGCCGCCGCCGGGGACGATGCCTTCTTCCACCGCGGCGCGGGTGGCGTTCAGCGCGTCGTCAACGCGGTCCTTCTTCTCCTTGACTTCCACCTCGGTCGAGCCGCCCACGCGGATCACGGCCACGCCGCCGGCGAGCTTCGCGAGACGCTCCTGGAGCTTCTCACGGTCGTAGTCGGAAGTGGTGGCTTCGATCTGCGCCTTGATCTGGGCAACGCGCGCCTCGATGTCGGCCTTCTCGCCGACGCCGTCCACGATGGTGGTCTTTTCCTTCTCGAGGATGACCTTCTTGGCGCGGCCGAGCTGAGCCAGGGTCACGTTCTCGAGCTTGATGCCGAGATCCTCGGAGATGACGGTGCCACCGGTGAGGATCGCGATATCCTCGAGCATCGCCTTGCGACGATCACCGAAGCCGGGAGCCTTCACGGCCGCGACCTTCAGGCCACCGCGCAGCTTGTTGACCACCAGGGTGGCCAGGGCCTCGCCTTCCACGTCCTCGGCGACGATCACCAGCGGACGGCCAGACTGCACCACGGCCTCGAGGACCGGGAGGATCGGCTGGAGGCCGGAGAGCTTCTTCTCGAAGATGAGAATGTAGGGCTCTTCCAGGTCGGCGATCATCTTCTCCGCATTGGTGATGAAGTACGGAGAGAGATAGCCGCGGTCGAACTGCATGCCCTCGACCACGTCGAGCTCGGTCTCGGCGGTCTTGGCTTCCTCGACGGTGATGACACCCTCGTTGCCGACCTTCTGCATGGCGCCGGCGATCATCTCGCCGATGGAGCTGTCGCCGTTCGCGGAAATGGTGCCGACCTGGGCCACCTCGGCGGAGGAGGAGACCTTCTTGGCGCGGGCCTGGATGTCCTTGATGGCCGCGGCGCAGGCGAGATCAATGCCGCGCTTCAGGTCCATCGGGTTCATGCCGGCGGCAACAGCCTTGGCGCCTTCCTTCACGATGGCCTGGGCCAGAACGGTCGCGGTGGTGGTGCCGTCACCGGCCAGGTCGTTGGTCTTGGAAGCGACTTCGCGAACGAGCTGGGCGCCCAGGTTCTCGAACTTGTCCTCAAGCTCGATTTCCTTGGCGACGGACACGCCGTCCTTGGTGATGCGCGGCGCGCCGAAGGACTTCTCGATGACGACGTTGCGGCCCTTGGGACCCAGCGTGACCTTCACGGCATTGGCGAGGATATCCACGCCGCGCAGCAGCTTCTCGCGCGCGTCGGCAGAAAACTTGACTTCTTTGGCAGCCATCACGGCCTCCTTATGAAACGTGCGGAAAAAGGCTCAGGCACTCTCTCGCGATCAGCCGATCACGCCGAGAATGTCGCTCTCCTTCATGATGAGGAGATCCTGGCCGTCGATCTTCACCTCGGTGCCGGACCACTTGCCGAACAGCACGCGATCGCCAGCCTTCACATCGAGGGCAACGAGCTTGCCGGCCTCGTCGCGGGCACCGGGACCCACGGCCACAACCTCGCCCTCCTGGGGCTTTTCCTTGGCGGTGTCGGGGATGATGATGCCGCCGGCGGTCTTCTGCTCGGCTTCGATGCGCTTGACCACCACGCGGTCGTGCAGGGGACGGAAGGACATGGGTCTATTCCTCTCGGAACATGGAACTTGGCGCGGCATGCGCCGCTGCCGGCATCGCTGGCACTCTCAAAAGAGGAGTGCCAAGCTCGCGGCGGAGATAAGTGCGCCGGTGCGCGCCGTCAAGGCACGCGGCGTGAACTTCACGACCAAAAGGTGGGATACGAACCGGTAACCGCCAGCCCTTAGAGTGATTTTCCGAAGTCCAGCGAGGCGGTTCACCCCCGGCAGCGAACTCTTGAACGAAGCGTTATCGACGCCGCAGGGATGAGCCGTTATGGTCGGCGCGCCGGCCTGAACCCGCGTGGGCAATGGCAAGGACCGGAGTTGAGACGGCGGAGGCCTTGGAATACCCCATGAACATTTTGCTTGCACGATCGAACGCGCGCCTCGGGAAGCAGGGTCGCGTCGGCCGGGGTCGCCTGGGCCTGGCCGGAGTGGCCGCCACCGCGCTGGCGCTCACGCTCGCCGCCTGCAGCACCACGCCGACCGAGCCGCCGCCGCCCGCCAAGCCGCAATATTTCAGCCCCATCCCGCCGGACCGGCTGGTGGGCCGCTGGGGCCTTGCCGCCTATCATCGCCCCGATGATGCCGGCCGCACCGAGACCCAGGCCAAGGCCCAGTGCTCGAACCCTTACGTCATCACCGCCGGCACCAGCGGCGGCGTCATGATGTATCTGGCGGACGACAACAAGCTCACCGAGGTGGTGTCGAAGCAGGTGGCCAATGGCCCCATCTTCATCGGTCCGCCCGACGAACCCGCCGGCGCCCAGGCCGACCGCCAGGTGATGCGCTTCGACGGTAACGTGCTGGTGCTACGCTGGGTGGACACGGAAGTGGCCAAGCGCTACGGCACCATGGTCTACGTGCGCTGCTCGTGACGATCCAGGGTGGGCGCCGCCAGGCCCCACCCACTGCCAGGCTGCGTAGCGAGCCCGGCCGAAAGGCAGCTCGCCGGCCTGAGGCGTCTTCTGGTTTTCCTGGGACGTTTCCCGGTTTTACGGAATCGCGGAGTTGCCCCAGATCTGCGACTTCACGCATTTTCTTTGCGCGAGCCGGTGCCCTCGCCCGAAAGCGATCGCGCCCCTCTTCAGGACGACCCCTGGTGGGAGTGCAGGATAGCGCGCCGGCGCAACTCCAGCCATGTAAAGACGCGGCCACTGCCGGAGACCAATCGCCATTGGGCGAAGGGAACGGCCCGGCCCGCCATCCGCGTTCCACCACCGGCCCGCTTCTCGCAGCTTGGCACCATCCCCTCTTGCCGGGGAGGGGGCGGGAACGATGGGAGTGGATGCCGAGGCGCGCTACGGGGCATCGCTTCAAAGGGGCGCGCGTGCAAGGGCCGCGTTGGAAGAGCCGGGGGCGTCAACGCAGAGCATCGCCCCTCCCCCCGCCTGGGAAGTAGGCGAGGAGGCGCGCCAGTTGCCGCACCTTTTCTCTTGAATGTCGCTCAAGCGCCTTGAGCTGCAGTGTTTTCCAGACCCGAGCCATATCCGCCACGTCGAAGACGCCAGATTCCGTCAGGCTCAGATCAGCCATTCAGCCCGAACACTAAGGGCTTTCGCGCCGCCCCTCTGCCACCGGCCGAAGGCGCAGGCGGCAGCACGCGCTTCAGGTGCCAGCGCTCTTGGTCTCGTCCTCCACCGGAGCGGCAGGAGCATTCTTCTTGATGGACTCAATGGCGCTCAAGGCCGAAGCCTTCGCCTTATAGCCTTCCGAGGAGAACATGATCTCCCCATTGGAAGCCCGAAACCGGAAGCGGAACTCGCCCGCTTTGTCCTTGAAGACCTCGAACTTCGCCATGGCAGTTTCTCCCGGGTGCTGCCCTCGCAGACCTAGCAGGTCGAGGATGCGATGATTCGCACCCTCACGCCATGCGAGTGGCAGGTCGCTACTCGTCCATCTTCAGCGCGGCGATGAAGGCTTCCTGCGGAATCTCCACCTTGCCGAACTGGCGCATCTTCTTCTTGCCTTCCTTCTGCTTCTCCAGAAGCTTGCGCTTTCGCGTGATGTCGCCGCCATAGCACTTGGCGGTCACGTCCTTGCGCAGGGCGCGGATGGTTTCGCGGGCGATGATCTTGGCGCCGATGGCCGCCTGGATCGGGATCTGGAACAGATGCTGGGGAATGAGATCCTTCAGCTTCTCGCACATCACGCGCCCGCGCGCTTCGGCCCGGGTGCGATGCACCAGCATGGAGAGCGCGTCCACCGGCTCGGCATTCACCAGGATCGACATCTTCACCAGATCGCCGGGGCGATATTCGGTAATCTGATAGTCGAACGAAGCATAGCCCTTGGAGATGGACTTCAACCGATCGTAGAAGTCGAACACCACCTCGTTCAGCGGCAGGTCATAGGTGACCATGGCGCGCGCGCCCACATAAGTGAGCTCGATCTGGTTGCCGCGCCGGTCCTGGCACAGCTTCAGCACCGCGCCGAGATACTCGTCAGGGGTGAGGATAGTCGCGCGAATCCACGGTTCGCGGATCTCCTTGATCTTCACCACATCGGGCATGTCGGCCGGATTGTGCAGGTCGATCACCGAGCCATCCGTCATCTCGATTTCGTAGATGACCGACGGGGCGGTGGCGATGAGATCGAGGTTGAACTCACGCTCCAGCCGCTCCTGGATGATCTCCAGGTGCAGAAGGCCCAGGAAGCCGCAGCGGAAGCCGAAGCCCAGGGCCGCCGAGGTCTCCATTTCGAAGGAGAAGCTGGCATCGTTGAGGCGCAGCTTGCCCATGGCGGCGCGCAGGTCGTCGAAATCGGCCGCATCCACCGGGAACAGGCCGCAGAACACCACCGGCTGGGCCGGCTTGAAGCCCGGCAGGGCTTCGGTGCAGGGGCGCTTTTCCTCGGTGATGGTATCGCCCACGCGGGTGTCGGCCACTTCCTTGATGGAGCCGGTGAGAAAGCCGATCTCGCCCGGGCCAAGCTCGGCCATGGCCACCATCTTGGGGGTAAACACGCCCACGCGGTCCACATCATAGGCCGCGCCCGAGCCCATCATCTTGATGCGCTGGCCCTTCTTCAGCACCCCGTCGACGATGCGCACCAGCACGACGACGCCGAGATAGGTGTCGTACCAGCTATCCACCAACAGCGCCTTCAGCGGCGCCTCGCGGTCGCCCATGGGGGGCGGCAGGCGGGTGACGATGGCTTCCAGAACCTGGTCCACGTTCAAGCCGGTCTTCGCCGAGATGCCAATGGCGTTGGAGGCGTCGAGGCCGATCACGTCCTCGATCTGCGCCTTCACCTTTTCGGGCTCGGCGGCGGGCAGGTCCACCTTGTTGAGAACCGGCACGATCTCGTGATTGTTGTCGATGGCCTGATAGACGTTGGCGAGCGTCTGCGCCTCCACGCCCTGGGAGGCGTCCACCACCAGCAGCGAGCCCTCGACGGCCGCCAACGACCGGTTCACCTCATAGGCGAAGTCCACGTGCCCGGGGGTGTCGATGAGGTTCAGGACATAGGTCTCGCCGTCATGCGCCTTGTAGGACAGGCGCACGGTCTGCGCCTTGATGGTGATGCCGCGCTCGCGCTCGATATCCATGTTGTCGAGCACCTGGTCGGTCATCTCGCGCTCCGTCAGCCCGCCGGTGATCTGGATCAGCCGGTCGGCAAGGGTCGACTTTCCATGGTCGATATGGGCGACGATGGAAAAATTGCGGATGTTCTTCTGGGCGCTCGCGGTCATCCGCGCCGCATAGCACCGGTGTGAGGAGCCCACAAGGCACCGCGACGCGTTGCGGCCCGCTCAGCTCACAGCACGGTATGCGAAGGCCTCCGCCGGCCGGCCGCGCGGCGCGATCCAACCCCGGCCTTTGCCGCCTACGCAGTTTCCCCGAATTGGCCGCTATGCATGCGCGGGAATAATTTTGTTCCAGATCAAAGTGCGCTGCCACAGGCGGCAGTCTGTTGCCCGGTCATGTTTTTTTCCGGCTTTATTTTTTGATTTTCAGGAGAGGCGCGGTGTCCATTGCTCAGAGCGCGGCACAGGCCGCTGAAGCCGAAGGTCCCGTTGCCTTCTTCAAGGCGCAGCACCAGGGCTTTCTCAATACGCTCACAAGCTACCGCGCCAAGCCCGATTTGCTCGATCGGGTCTGGATGCAGGCCTTCACAAGCTTCGAGCGCAATGTGCAGGAGCAGACGCGCGAGCTACCGCCCCTCGCCTGCCGCAAGGGCTGCGGCACCTGCTGCCAGATCCTCGTGGCCGCCACCGCGCCCGAGGTGCTGATGGTCGCGCGCTATGTGCGCTCCATGGCCGCCGGCTTCAGGAATGTGGGCATCGACCTGATCGGCCGGCTTTACGGCGCAGCCGACTTTGTGGAGCCCTCCGGCAATGTGCGGCCCATGGCGCTGGTGCGCGAATGCCCCTTCCTCGCCGAAGGCATCTGCGTCATCTACCCGGTGCGGCCCATGGCCTGCCGCGGCCATGCCTCGTTCAATGAGGAAGCCTGCGTCTCCGCTCTTCAGGGCGGGTTGGACAATGTGCCGGTTTCCGAGCCCCACCGCACCGTGCGCGGGCTGGTGCAGAACGCCCTACAGTCCGCCATGCGCGATTCCGGCTTCGCCTGGGGCCTGTACGATCTGGTCGCGGCGCTGAAAATCGCTTTGGCGCGGCCCGAGACCGAGGCAGAGTTCGCCAATGGCGGCGACCCCTTCGCGGCGGTAGCCCTCGACGCAGTGAGCCGCGAGGAAATGGCGAGCACCTTCGACCGCCTGAAGGACTGAGCCCCGCGCCCCGCCCCTTGACCCGCGCCGCGGAAGATCGCACGACAGGGCGAACCCGTGGACGAGCCATGCGCAGCCGCAGCCTTATCGTGTCCAGCCTTCTGGTGTCCCTCGCTTTGCCGCCCGCCGTGGCCGTTGGCCTAGTCGGCGTGGCCGGTCCGCTTGCGGCCGCCCCCTCGGCCGAAGGCGCGGCGCCCCCCTATGACGACGACCTTCTGAAGCTGGCGGAGATTCTCGGCGGGCTGCACTATCTGCGCCCCCTGTGCGGGGCCAGCGGCGAGGCCCAGCGCTGGCGCGACGAGATGGCCGCGCTCATCGAAACCGAGCAGCCGTCGGACGCCCGGAAGGGCAAGATGATCGCATCCTTCAACCGCGGCTATTCAAGCTTCGCCGAGGTTTACCGCACCTGCACGCCGGCGGCGCGCACCGCCGTGGCCCGGCAGCTGGAAGAGGCTTCCCACCTCGCCCATGAGATCGTGGTGCGCTACGGCGGCAATTGATGAACGCGCCGCGGATGCGTTAACCTTTTGGTTAGAATTGGACTTCCGCTGACGGCCTGTCGTGGTACTGATCTCCTGTCGCCGCCGATGGGCGGCTGGAGGCCAAGACGTGTCCACACTGCCGAACCCAGCCATCGACCTTCCCGACATTGCGGACATGGCAGCGGATGATCGCCATGTGGCTTTGACCTATCTGAACGACGCCTGGGTGGAAGCTGTCCGCGACGGCCTGGAGGAGGACTGCCTGGTGCAGGCCGCGCTGTTCACGGCGCTGCGAAACCTCGTCGCCACCTATGGTGAGGAGGCCTGCGCCGAATTCGTGGAGCGACTCGCCGAGCGCGTTCGCTCCGGCGAATACACCATCGCCAGCAGCCGCCATTGACGCTCCGGCTTCGCCCCCGCGCACGCGCGGGAAGATGCCGGCCCGTCGGGAACACAGCTTCGATCGTCTTATACAGTTTCGAGTAACCGCTTTGATTTGAGGAACCGCTTCACTTGGGCGGATCGGCGAATACCCGATCCGCCCACTTCTTTTTGCGCCTCAGCAAAGCGTATCTCGCGCACGGGCGCCGTCACCACACAGATGAGGCGGCACTTCGACCTGCTGCGTCTCCGCTTCCGCGGACCGACCATCACGTGCCGCACCCTGGCAAGAGCGCCCCTCGCCATTCCAAACAGCGAAGCCCACGCCCCTCCCCCGCCGGGCCGGCGACGCGGCGCCCACCGTGTCTCCCCCGCCATCGCCCCATGAAAAAAGCCGGCGCCCCGAAGGACGCCGGCTCGTGATGGCCGCGCTGCGGACGAAACGGCCTCAGGCCGCCGCGTCGCGCTTGTTCTGGCGATTGCTGATGAGATCTTCCACCACCGTCGGATCGGCGAGGGTGGAGGTGTCGCCCAGGCTCTCGAACTGGTCTTCCGCGATCTTGCGCAGGATGCGGCGCATGATCTTGCCCGAGCGGGTCTTGGGCAGGCCCGGCGCGAACTGGATCAGGTCGGGCGAAGCGATAGGGCCGATCTCGCGGCGCACCCATGCCACCAGCTCCTTGCGCAGCTCCTCGGTCGGCTCCTCGCCATCCATGAGCGTCACATAGGCGTAGATGCCCTGGCCCTTGATGTCGTGCGGGAAGCCCACGACGGCCGCCTCGGACACCTTGGGATGGGCGACGAGGGCGCTTTCCACCTCCGCCGTGCCCATGCGGTGGCCGGACACGTTGATCACGTCGTCCACGCGACCGGTGATCCAGTAATAGCCGTCCTCATCGCGGCGGCAGCCGTCGCCGGTGAAGTACTTGCCCGGATAGGTGGAGAAGTAGGTCTGCTCGAAGCGCTCATGGTCGCCATAGACCGTGCGCATCTGCCCCGGCCAGCTGTCGGCAATCACGAGATTGCCCTCGCAGGCGCCGGTCAGCACGCGGCCTTCGGCATCCACCACCTCGGGCAGCACGCCGAAGAAGGGGCGCGTGGCCGAACCGGGCTTCAGCTTGGTGGCGCCGGGCAGCGGGGTGATGAGAATGCCGCCGGTCTCGGTTTGCCACCAGGTGTCGACGATGGGGCAGCGCTCATCGCCCACCACGCGGTGATACCATTCCCACGCCTCGGGATTGATGGGCTCGCCCACCGAGCCGAGCAGGCGGAGCGACGCGCGCGAGGTCTTCTTCACCGGCTCCTCGCCACCCTGCATCAGCGAGCGGATGGCGGTCGGCGCCGTGTAGAAGATGGTGACCTTGTGCTTGTCGATCACTTCCCAGAAGCGGGACGTGTTCGGGTAATTGGGCACGCCCTCGAACATCAGGGTCGTGGCGCCGTTCGCGAGCGGACCATAAACGATGTAAGAGTGACCCGTCACCCAGCCCACGTCGGCCGTGCACCAGTAAACATCACCGTCGTGATAGTCGAAGATGTACTGATGCGTCATCGACGCATAGACGAGATAGCCGCCGGTGGTGTGCAGCACGCCCTTCGGCTTGCCGGTGGAACCGGAGGTGTAGAGGATGAACAGCGGATCTTCCGCGCCCACATGGGCGGCCGGGCACTCGTCCGTCACCATTGCGGTGGCGTCGTCATAATAGACGTCGCGGCCGGGGTTCATATCCACCTTGCCACCGGTGCGGCGCACCACGATCACGTGCTCGACATCGGAATTGTCGATCAGGTTGATGGCCGCATCCACATTGGCCTTCAGCGGAACCTTGCGGCCGCCGCGCAGACCTTCGTCGGCGGTGATGATGACCTTGGAGCCGCAATCGGAGACGCGGCCGGCCAGGCTATCCGGAGAGAAGCCGCCGAACACGATGGAGTGGATGGCGCCGAGCCGCGCGCAGGCGAGCATGGCATAGGCCGCCTCCGGGATCATCGGCAGATAGATGGTGACGCGATCACCCTTCTCCACGCCGCGATTGCGCAGCACATTGGCGAGCTTGTTCACCTCGCTGGAGAGTTCGCGGTAGGTGATGACCTTCGACTCGTCGGGGCTGTCGCCCTCCCAGATGATGGCGGGCTGGTCGCCGCGCGAGTCCAGGTGTCGGTCCACGCAGTTGTAGGCGACATTGGTGATGCCGTCCTCGTACCACTTGATGGAGACGTGGCCAGGATCGAACGAGGTGTTCTTCACCTTGGTATAGGGCTGGAACCAGTCGATGCGCTTGCCGTGCTCGCCCCAGAAGGTCTCGGGGTCCTCGATGGAGGCGGCATACATGGTCTTGTATCGGGCATCGTCCACATAGGCTTTCTGGGCCCAGATGGTCGGCACATCATAGACTTTGTCGGACATGGCTTTTGCCTCCCTCAGCGGGCCTTGGAACCCGCAACCTTGATCATTTCCGCCGCCGGCGCGTCACCGCGAACAGGGACGGGACGGCTTGCAATCTTTTGTTTTGGGCGATTTGGGTTCGCCTTTATTGGCGGTGGATTATGCTGACCTCGCATCCACTCCACAAGGCACCCGGAAGCCCAACTTTGGGTGCATATCCCGTCCTTCAGCCATGCGCGCCGGGCAGGCGAACGCAGCCCGATACCCGCAACCTGTGGATGGGGAAGCGCAGACCGTGCCTGCCCCCTGGGCTCGCCGATGCTGCGTCCTCGGGGCCAATGTTCGCGATGGCGGTACACCCCTATAACGACAGCAGTGTGGAGGAGCTTTCGTAATGGATATCTGGACGCGGACCCTGCTGTTCCTGGCCGGGCTCATGGGGGCGTGCGGGGTCGCGGCGGCGGCCGTTTCCGCCCACGTCGCCGGCGGCGCCACGCTGGAAACGGCGGCGTATTTTCTGATTCTCCATGCCGCAGCCATCGGCGGCATCCTAGCGCTGTCGCTTCAGCTTGCGCGCGGCGCGGTGCCGTTGCGCGCCGGGGCGTCGGTGCTTGTTGTCGGGGCGCTGCTGTTTTGTGGCGATCTGTCTTCCCGCGCGCTGCTGGATGCAAAGCTGCTGGGCGGCAGCGCGCCCTTTGGCGGCAGCCTGATGATCGCGGGTTGGCTGGTGGTGGCTGGCAGCGCCCTGGTGGCCCGCCGGGCGTAAAGCCGCATGCGGGAAGGCCCCCGGCGGGCGGGTTCAAAATCCCCAAAGGGGTCGCCCCCGGCGGCACCGCGCCTCAATCCTGCGCGCGCGGCTGCCAGACGCAGGTGCGCTTGATCTCCATGTCCTCCAGCTCACGCGTCACGGGCACATGGTATTCGGCCAGCTGCTCCAGCCGGTCCTTCGGCAGATAGGTTCGGCCCGGATCGCCGATAAGCACCCGGGCGCCCCGCCGCGAGAGGGCGAGCAGCCATTCATAGACCCGCCCCGCCAGGTCCTTCTCGTAGCAGATGTCGCCGGCCAGCACCGTGCCCCAGCCGAGATCGCGCCCGATGAGATCCTCACCCACGGGCTGAAGCGCCACCCCGTTGGCGTCGCCATTGAGGGCGATGGCGGAGAGCGCGAACGAATCGATGTCGGCACAGGTCACGCGGCGCGCACCCGCCTTCATGGCCGCGATGCCCACCAGACCGGAGCCGGAGGCGAAATCGAGCACATCCTGGCCGGCCACCAGCTCCGGATGGTCGAGCACGTGCCGCGCAAGCGCCTGCCCGCCCGCCCAGGCGAAGGCCCAGAACGGCGGCGGCAGCCCCATTTCGCCCAGCTCCTCCTCCGTGCGATGCCAGATGGGCACGGCCTCGTCGGCCACATGCAGGCTCACCTCCGGCACCAGGGCCGTGGGGCGCAAGCGGGTTTCGGCGCGGATGAAGGCGACGGGGTCGCTGATGGGGCGGCTCACACCCCACCCATGGCGCAAAGAATCTCCCACTCCTCGTCGGTCACCGGCTGCACCGACAGGCGCGAATACTTGATGAGTGCCATCTCCTGGAAGCGCGGATCCGCCTTGATGGTGGCAAGGCTGATGGGCTTGGCCAGTGGCTTCACGGCCTTCAGATCCACCATCACGAACTTGCCCGTGGGGTCGGAAGGGTCCGGATAGGCCTCCTTGATGACCTCGACGATGCCGACGATCTCCTTACCCTCGTTGGAATGGTAGAAGAAGCCGGTGTCGCCCAGCTTCATGGCCAGAAGCTGCTGCTTGGCAAGGTGGTTGCGCACCCCGTCCCAGTGGGTGCCCTTGGCGCCAGCCTGCACCTGCATGTCCCAGGACCATTTGAAGGGTTCGGATTTGTAAAGCCAATGGGCCATGGGCGCGCTCGAAAATCTCGATGGGAAGAACGGCACCGGTGTGCCGCTTCCGCCGCCGCATTGCAAGCCGCTCCGCGCCGGCGCAGCCCGCCCCAGGCGCCCCCAGCCTGCCCGCGACGGCGGTCGACCCGCCCGGCCGATGGTATAAGAAGGTCCCGCGGCGCCCCCGCCGCGCCAAGCAAGGATCGCAGCATGGTCTATGAGGTCGCAACCATTGAGGTGAAGGACGGCGCCGCCGAAGCCTTCGAGGCGGCGGTAAAGGAAGCCGCCCCCTTCTTCCAGCGTTCGCGCGGGTGCCGCGGCCTGAAGCTCGAGCGTTCCGTGGAAACGCCGAACCGCTATTTCCTGGTGGTGACCTGGGACAGTGTGGAAGACCACATGGTGCACTTCCGCAATGCCCCCGAATTCCAGGAGTGGCGCCGCCTGGCGGGCCCGCACATGGCCTCCCCACCCCAGGTGGAGCACCACGCGGTCGCCCTCACCGCTTTCTGAGGGACGCCCTGTCACGAAAAGCGCCCCGGCGAGGATGATCGCCGGGGCGCTGCAAGCGTCTCAGATCCCGAAGAAGCGCCGCTTGGGCGACGGCTCCGGCTCTTCGCCATTGGGGCCGGGATCATCCGGCAGCGGCGGCATGGCAACGATCGGGTCCGCCGCGCGGGCCGGCTGCGGCGTCGACTCGGGGGCGGCATCCGCGTGCGCCACGGCCTCGACCGGCGCGGGTTCGGGCACACTCTCCACCGTCTCGGCGGGCGCCGGCTCCGAAGGTGCGGTGTGGTGCGTGCTGGCGATTGCTTCGTCAGCCACCGCGCGGGCCTCGGCCTCCGCCAGGGCCTTGGCCTGCTCATTGGCACGCACGGCAGCAATGGCCGCCATCACACGCTCGGCGCCGTGCTCCAGGATGGGAGTGGCCGAGACTCCGGGTGGCACCGCCCACACGAAGGCGTCGAGCCGGCCGCTGACGGGCGAGATGGGCTCCCAGTGGTCGGAGATGACGCCGTCGGCGATCCAGGCCGGATCGCGGGCGGCATGCACCGCCCGGGCGGTCCATTCACGAGCCTTGCCCACGTCGCCCTTCTCCGCCGCTTCCAGCTCCGCCATCAACAGGCACACCCGCTGGCTCGGCTGCTCCAGCAGCGGTTCCAGGGTCCTGCGGGCCTCGTCATACTCATGGGCGTCGAGCGCCGCGCGGGCAATGGCGATGGCGCTTTCCACATGGTGCGGCGCCTTGCCGGCCAGAACCCGCACGCGGCGCAGCCGGTCGAGGGCCGCATCACCCGGGCGCAGATGCGCCTCCACCTCGGCCAGCTCCGGATGGGGATTGGCCGCATAAGCGGTCTCGACGATCTTCGCCGCCTTCTTCAGCTCCCCGGCGGCACCGATGAGGCGGCCGGCGCAGGCCGCAGCCGGCACCAGCGTGGGGGCAAGGCGCACCGCCTCCTGCGCCAGCTCGCGCGCCACCAGCGGGTCGGAATGCTCCAGCATCAACGCCTCGGCGGTGAGCAGCACGGCGCGGCGGCGGCGATATTGGGCCTTGTCGATGCCCTTTTGCGCCATCTGCCGTTCGAGCACCGTACGCGCGGCGCGGAAATCGCCGGCGGCGCAATGGGCCTCAATGACCGCGTCGGCGGCCCAGGCCAGGGTCGGCGCATCGGCCACCGCCTCGGCGGCGATGGCGGCCGCGGCCGCCTTATCGCCGCTCTTGCGCGCCTCCATGTGCAGGCCGCGCAGGCCAAGAAGGCGCGTTTCCGCGCGGCCGGCCATGGCCTTGAAGGCGGCAATTGCCACCTCAGGATTGTTGTCGAACTGCGCCGCCTGCGCGGTCAGAAGGTGGGTGAGCGGCTCATGTGGCAGCAGGCGCACGGCATCCGCCCGGGCCTTGCGGGCCCCCGCGGCATCGCCGGAGCCGATGGCCAGGAGGCCCCGGCTCACCGCGCGCAGCCCCTGCTCGCGCCGTCGGCGGCGGGACAGAGCGGCCACCAGCTTGGGCGAGGCAATGAGGAAGGCAATGAGCCGCCACAAGGCCAGCATCACGCCGGTGACCACCGCGATGACGGCGAGCGCCACCGGCACAGTGGTGTCCACCCGCCAGCCCTGCCAGACGACGGAGATTTCCCCCGGCCGGTCAGCGATCCAGGATGCGCCGAAGGCCAGCGCGGCGAGCAGGACGAGGAAACTGACGAGACGGATCACGGCGCTTTCCCCGAAATGGCGGCAAGCGCCTGCTGATAGAGGGTGGCCGCGGCTTCAGCCGCGCGCCGGCGGGCGTCGAGCTCGGCCACGACCGGCGCCAGCTTCTGCTGGGCCGGCTGGGGCAGCTGCTTCAGCGTCGCGAGGGCAGATTCGATGTCGCCCATCCGCACGGCGGCAACCGCCCGGTTGAGCAGCCCTCGCAGGCTGTCGGGATCGATGCCATCGGCCGGGCGCACCTTCACCAGGCTCTGGGCGCTGGCGAGGAAGCGCGTCACCAGCGACGCATCGGCCGCCGGGGCCTCCGGCGCCGGGGTGAGCCCGTCGATGGCGGCATTTCCGGCCGCGAGCAGCTGATCCGCGAGCTGCGGCAGCGGCGGGAAACCCGTCTGCGCCATGCTGGCGAAGGGCTCCAGCGGCGCGGCACGGGGACCGAGCAAAGCGCGCGCGGCCTCCAGCTCCTGCGTGAACGGGTGTCCCGCATCCACCGACTGCTTCAGCGTGCCGAGCACCAGCACCGATGCCGCCCCGCGATTCACCGACGCGGCGGCATTGGCGGCGTCAGCCGCCTCCTTGCGCACCGTGTCGATGCGGGTGTTGATGCCCTCGAGGCGCGGCGCCAGGCCCTGGGCTTGGCCTTGCGCCTGCTGGGCGGTCGAAGTGGCCGCGGCCACCGCCGACTGCAGGGTATCCTGCGCCGTCTTCAGATTGTCCTGACTCGCCTTCAGCGCCGTCACCCGGCCGGAGACGTCGGCCACCGCCGCCTCGGTCTTGCCGAGAGCCGCCTTCAGCGCATCCACGTTCGGCGCCGGGGTTGCAACGGCGGAGGACGACGCAGGCGCCGTCTTCACCGCGGCCAGGGCCGAATCAAGCGCCGTGAATCGCGCATCCGCCCGGCTCAGGCTCTGCCGCAGGCTGGCGAGCGCCTCGGGATCAGCCGCCGGACGGGCCTCCAGGGCCGCTATCCGGGCGGTGAGCGGCGAGAGATCCACGGCCGCAGGCCGCGGCGCATTCTGCATGAGATAATAGAACACCCCGCCGCCGGCGGCTCCGCCCGCCAGGGCGCCGAGCACCAGAGCGGCGAACACCGTGCCGGCGCCGCCGCGACGTGGCGCTTCGGGTTGCGGCTGGGGCTCCTGCGCCGCCGGCTTATCCGCGCTTTCCGATGCGTCGGGCTTCGCCTGCGGGGCGTCGTCGCCTTCCGGGGCTTCCGCCTTCACGTTGTCGGCAGGCGCTTCGGCGGGCGCCGCGTCTGCGGTAGAAGCCGTGTCGCCAGTGGGCTCATTGGCCGCCGGCTCCACGCCTGCGGGCACAGCCTCGGCGGCGACCGATTCGCCGTCGGCCGGCGTTTCCGTGGCAGCTTCAGAAGGGGTGTCGGCGCGCACTTCCTCAGCCTTCAGGTCGAGGGTTGGCGGAGTGCGGGAGCGGCGGGATGAACCGCCAGCCGTGGGATTATCGCTCGCCATGGGCCTCCTCGTGGGGTCGATCCGCCTCTGCTTCGGATAGACCGCCCGGCGGCCCATCGCAACTTCCGGCGGACGCGGCGCGATCAGAACAATGCGAACAGGGCATCCTCATTGGGCGCGGAAGCCGCCTCGATGGGGAAGCCCGCCTTCACCAGCGGCCCGCCCACCTGCTCGGAAAGGCAGAACTCGCGCACCCCCGCGAGCTCCCGGGTGAGCCCGGCCGCCGCCACGCACGTCAAAAGAGTCTTCACCGTGCGCTGGGAAAAGTGAAGCGCCGCATTAATGCGTCCCGCCGCCAGCGCGTCGCGCGCCTCGGTGGAAAGGGCATCGGCGGGCTCCGCCGCATAGATGATGGTGAGCACCAGCTCCAGCCCCGGGGCCTTCAGCAGCTCGGCAAGGTCCGCCGCCCGGTCCTCGCCCGCCGGATTGAGCACGCGCGCGCCCTTCGGCAGCGCCTCCGCCAGCCGGCCCGCCAGCGCGTCCGCATCGCCGGCGCAATCGGTGACGTGGGAAAATCCCACCGCCCGCGCTTCTTTCGCCGTGCGGGTCCCCACGGCGAAGGCCGGCAGATGGAACAGGCCCGCCCCTTCCGGATGGGCGGCGAACGCCTTCACCCCATTGATGGAGGTGAAGGCCACCGCATCGAACGGGCCCGCCGGCAGCGGCTCCGTGGTCGGGGCGATACGCAGCATGGGGTCCACGGTTGCCTCATGCCCCATCTTGCGCAGCCGTTCCGCGGTCTGGCTGGCCGCCGGTTCCGGACGGGTGATCAGGAAGTGCATGGCGGTGTCCCCCTTCGCTCACAGACCCAGAGCGCGGGCCGGCGCGCTGTCGCGCAGCCGCGCGCCGCAACGGGCGCCCAGGGCAGCCGCCTCCGCGATGGGCGCGCTCTCCCCGGTTTCGGCGGCATCGGAGCCGTCGAGCGCGAGCACCAGTCCGTCCAGCCGCACCCGGTCACCCTCCACCCGGGCAAGGCCCGCGATGGGGGTGCGGCAGGAGCCGTCCAGGGCGGCCAGAAAGGCCCGCTCCGCATCAAGGGCGATGCCGGTGTCGCGGCAGGCGATGGCGGCGATGGCGCCATTGGTCACGGGGTCCGCCACCCGGCATTCGATGGCCACCGCCCCCTGCCCCACCGCCGGCAGGAAGGCGGCGGTGTCCAGCACCGCATTGGCCTCATGGGCGAGGCCAAGACGGGTGAGGCCCGCAAGGGCCAGGAGCGTGGCGTCGAAATCCCCCTCCCGCACGCGGGCGAGGCGGGTGTGCACATTGCCGCGCAGCAGCTCCACCTTCAGGTCCGGCCGCAGCCGCTTCATCTGCGCGGCACGGCGGAGCGAGGCGGTGCCCACCTTTGACCCGGCCGCGAGATCGTCGAGGCTCGTCCCGGTCTTGAGAATGAGCGCGTCGCGCACATCGGCGCGCGGCAGGTAGCCGGCCAGATGCAGCCCATCGGGCAGCACGGTGGCCACATCCTTGGCCGAATGCACGGCGAGATCGATGCGCCCGTCGAGCAGCGCCTCCTCGATCTCCTTGGTGAAGAGGCCCTTGCCGCCGGCCTCCGCCAAAGCGCGATCCTGAATCGTATCGCCCGTGGTGCGGATAATCTCGATGGCGATGCTCTCCACCGGGCGCGAGAGGGCCTCGGCGAGGGCCGCCTGCACCGCATGGGCCTGCCAGAGCGCCAGCGGGCTACCGCGCGTGCCGATGGTGAGGCGCGCGCCAGGCTGGGAAATTCCGGAAATGCCTGAGGAATGGCGCGTTTGGGTGTTCGTGTCTGCACTCATGGGCGCGTACAATGCTCGCAGGAATCAAATCGCGGTAGAGCGGCGTTCCGGCGCAGCCTCGAAAGGTGCGGGAGCGCGGCGATGAATCGAAGCGGGGGCAACGTGGCGGATCTTGTCGTTCTCGGCATCGAGACCACCTGCGACGAAACCTCGGCCGCCGTTGTGGTGCGCTCACCTTCGGGCGCGAGCGAGATCCGCTCCAACGTGATCCGCTCGCAGATCGCCATCCACTCCCCCTATGGCGGCGTTGTGCCCGAAATCGCGGCGCGCGCCCATGTGGAAATCCTGGATCACGTCATCGTCGAGGCCATGCGCCAGGCGAATCTCTCCTTCGGCGAGCTCTCGGGCATCGCGGCGGCGGCGGGGCCGGGGCTCATTGGCGGGGTCATTGTCGGCCTCACCACGGCGAAGGCCATCGCCCTGGCCGCGCGCAAGCCCCTGGTGGCGGTGAACCACCTGGAAGCCCACGCGCTGACCGCGCGGCTGACGGATGGGGTGGCCTTTCCCTATCTGCTGCTGCTGGTGTCCGGCGGGCACACTCAATTGCTGGCGGTGGAGGATGTGGGCCGCTACACGCGGCTTGGCACCACGCTGGACGATGCGGTGGGCGAGGCCTTCGACAAGGTGGCCAAGATGCTGAGCCTGCCCTATCCGGGCGGGCCGCAGGTGGAGGCGCAGGCCGCCCACGGCTATGCCGGCCGCTTCGCCTTTCCCCGCCCCATGATGGGCCGGCGCGAACCGGACTTCTCCCTCTCCGGCCTCAAGACGGCGGTGCGGCTGGAGGCCGAGAAGCTCGCCCCCCTCACGGACGATGATGTCAGCGATCTGTGCGCCGGCTTCCAGGCGGCGGTGGTCGAGGTGATCGTGGACCGCGTGAAGGCCGGCGCCCGTGCATTCCGCGACCGGCTGGGCCGCGGGCCCACGGCCCTTGTGGTGGCAGGCGGCGTCGCCGCCAACGGCGCCATTCGCGAGGCACTGGCCCGCCAGGCAGCGGAGCTGAACACACGGTTCGCCCTGCCCGCGCCGAATCTGTGCACCGACAATGGCGCCATGATCGCCTGGGCCGGCGCCGAGCGCCTTTCCCGCGGCCTGACCGACACGCTGGAGGTGAGCCCGCGCGCCCGCTGGCCCCTCGACCCCGCCGCGGCCGCCTCCGCCCACGCGCGAGCCTGATCGTGAGCGACTTCCAGACCATCGGCGTGGTGGGCGCCGGCGCATGGGGCACGGCCCTGGCTAATGCCGCCGCGCGCGCGGGGCGCAAGGTGCAGCTTTATGCCCGCGACGCGCTGCAGGTGGCCGACATGATGGCGCGGCGGACCAATCGGCGCGCGCTGCCGGGCATCCCGCTCGACCCCGGCGTGACCCCCACCGCCCGGCTCGCCCAGGCGGCGGAATGCGATGCCGTGCTGTTGGTGGTTCCCGCCCAGGCGTGCCGCGCGGCGACACGGGAGCTGGCGCCGCTGCTGCGGCCGCAAACCCCGGTGGTGTCGTGCGCCAAGGGCATCGAGCGCGGCACCCGCGCCTTCATCTCGGAGGTGATCGCGCAGGAGGCGCCGGCGGCCCGGCCCGCCGTGCTTTCCGGCCCCAGCTTCGCGAGCGACGTGGCCGCCGGCCTGCCCACGGCCGTGACCCTGGCGAGCGCGGACGAGGCGCTGGCCTCTGCCTTGGGCGACGCCCTCGGCTCCTCCACGCTGCGCCTTTACTTCTCCACCGACGTGCGCGGCGTGGAGATCGGCGGCGCCACCAAGAATGTGCTGGCCATCGCCGCCGGCATCGTGGCGGGGCGCAAGCTTGGGGCGAGCGCGGGGGCCGCGCTGGTGGCGCGCGGCTTTGCCGAGCTTACGCGCTTCGCCGAGGCCTATGGCGGGCGGGCGGAGACCATGACCGGCCTTTCCGGACTGGGCGACCTCATCCTCACCACCTCCGGCCCCCAATCGCGCAACTTCGCCTTCGGCGCCGCCCTGGGCGCGGGCCTGGAGACGCCGGACAAGCTGGCTGAAGGCGCCTTCACCGCCAATGTGCTGATGGAAATGGCCCAGGCCAAAGGCGTGGACATGCCCGTGAGCAGCGCCGTGGATGCGGTTCTGCGCCGGCGGCTGTCCATTGCCGGCGCCATCGAGGCGCTCATGGCCCGGCCGCAGAAGGCGGAGCGCTGACGCGCGACTGCCGTGCTGGCCGCGCCGCCCGCGCAAGCCAGGCGTTCACGGGCGGCTGCGCCGGTTCCGCCGCGCCCGTCAGTTTTCAAACCAACAAAAAGAAAGCGGCCGGGCAGAACCCGGCCGCTTTCTCAAATCCTTGATCGCGGGGCCGCTCAGGCCGCGCCGATCAGCCTTCGTCGTCGTCCGAATGCTCGGGCGGCACGAGGCCCTGAAGACCCGCCAGCAGCTCTTCCTCAGTCATGCGGTCGAGCATGACGTCGCTGTCATCGCCGCTGCTCTCGCCGGAGGCGATCATGGGAACAGCCTCGGGCTCCGGCTCGTCCACCTCCGTGTACTTCTGGAGCGAGTGGATCAGGTCTTCCTTCAGATCCTCCGGGCTCACCGTTTCGTCGGCGATCTCACGCAGCGCCACAACGGGGTTCTTGTCGTTGTCGCGATCAACGGTAATCTGGGAACCCGAAGAGATCATGCGGGCGCGATGGGCGGCGAGCAGCACCAGTTCAAACCGGTTGTCCACCTTGTCGATGCAATCTTCAACCGTGACGCGGGCCATGGGCTCGGCACTCCCTCATGCGCATTAGCGCTGGATCATAGCCTGGGAAGAGGGGGTCGATACAACACTTTGATATCCGGAGCAAGCGCCGGCACCTTTTTCGCTTGCGTTGAATCAGCCTTCGTCCGAGAAAGGCAGCGGACGGCGAGGCATACAGTCGTTCCAGCGTTATGCCCATCCCTTTCCATCGGCGGACATTTTATGCAGGGCCTTGAAAAGATCGCTCTTCTCATCGACGGCGCAAATCTATACTCCGCGACCAAGGCGCTCGGCTTCGACATCGATTACAAGCGCCTGCTGAAGGAATTCCAGGGACGCGGCTATCTGCTGCGCGCCTTCTATTATACCACCCTCATCGAGGACCAGGAGTATTCGTCCATCCGGCCGCTGCTCGACTGGCTGGATTACAACGGCTATTCCGTCGTGACCAAGATGGCGCGCGAGTTCACCGATGCCCAGGGCCGCCGCCGCGTGCGCGGAAACATGGACATCGAGATTGCCGTCGACGCCATGGAGCTGGCCGAGCACGTCGACCACATCGTGCTGTTCTCCGGCGACGGTGACTTCCGTTCGCTGGTCGAGGCGCTCCAGCGCAAGGGCATCCGCGTGTCGGTGGTGTCCACCATCTCCACCCAGCCGCCGCTGATCGCCGACGACCTGCGCCGTCAGGCGGATGTCTTCATCGATCTCGTGGAGCTCCAGCCCAAGATTGGCCGCGACCCCTCCGAGCGCCAGGGCCGCATGCAGGAAACCCCGCGTTTCCTGGAACGCCGCGGCGCCCCCGCCGGCACCGACAACGACGGCTGCTGAGCGCGCTGCCATGGCGCGCGCCGCCGTCAAGTCCGCCGTCATCGCGAATGCCGCCCCGGCCGGCGCCATGGCGTCGACGGAGCCGTCCGCCGACTGCCCGCTCTGCCCCCGCCTCAAGGATTTTCGCGATGAATGGCGGCTGAATGAGCCGTCCTGGTTCAACGCGCCGGTGCCCGGTTTCGGCCCGATCACGGCCCGCCTGCTCATCGTCGGCCTTGCGCCCGGCCTGCGGGGGGCCAACCGCACCGGCCGCCCCTTCACCGGCGACTATGCGGGCGACCTGCTCTACGCAACGCTGCTGGATTTCGGCTTCGCCCGTGGCCGCTACGAGGCCCGCCCCGACGATGGCCTCGAACTCGAGGACGCGCGCATCATCAATGCGGTGCGCTGCGTTCCGCCGCAGAACAAGCCGACGCCGGAGGAAATCCGCACCTGCCGGCGCTTTCTCTCGCCCACCTTCTCGCACATGCCCCACCTGAAGGCGGTGGTGACCCTGGGCAAGATCGCCCATGATTCCACCCTGGCGGCCTTGGGGGCGAAGGCCTCGCACCTCAAGTTCGGTCACGGGGCCAAGGGTGAGATTGGGGGCGTGAGGGTGTTCGCGAGCTATCACTGCTCGCGCTACAACACCAATACGGGCGTGCTCACGCCCGCCATGTTCCGCGCCGTGTTCCAGGACGTGCGCGACTTCCTCGCGGACTGACGGCGCCTCGGGCGCGCGCACCGCATCACGACCTGCGCTCAGCCAATCCCTTGCCCGGCGCATGCGGCCGCCTTCAAATAGCATCGACCGCTGCCCGATCGCACAGGCGCCTCCCTAAAAGCACAAACTCCCGCCCCCGCGCTGTACAGCAGCGCGGGGGCGGGAGTCTGGTGCGGTAGGATCCGCCGGTTGCCTTAGCTGATGGCCGCGGGTCCCTGGGAGGGGCGGCTCACCTCGTACCGCGCAGGTCCGCTTCCATCTGCAGCTTGGTGGGGCTGTTGAAGCGCACCTTATAGGCTTGGTAGTTTTCCATCACGCGCTGGACGTAGTTGCGGGTTTCAGCGAAGGGAATCAGCTCCACCCAGTCCACCACGTCCACATTGGGGTCGCGCGGGTCGCCATAGCGCTGGATCCATTTGCGGACATTGCCACGGCCGGCATTGTAGGCGGCGAACACCAGAACGAAGTTGCCGTCATAGTTCTGCACCAGCTCGCCCAGCTCGGCGGCGCCGAACTGAACATTGTAGGACTGGTCGCTCATCAGGCGTGCTTCATTATAGGGCACGCCCGTGTCCTTGGAGACCTCGCGGCCGGCGGCCGGCGTCACCTGCATCAGGCCCATGGCCTTGGCGCTGGACAGGGTGCGCGGGTTGAACTGGCTTTCCTGCCGGGCCACCGCATACACGGCCGCCTTTTCCACCGGGTGGCCGATGGACGTGTAGGAGGGCAGACCGAAGGTGGGGAACGCTTCCTGCTCAAGGGGATGGCCCTCGGCCATGCCTTCCTTGCCCACCACCAGCGCGCCGCGCGCGTCGCCATTGGCCTCCGCCAGATTGGCGAGCAATGCGAGCTGGCCGGAATTCTCCATGCGCCAGGCCAAGTCGTAATAGATGGTCAGCGGAATGTCGCGCTCGCCGATGGCATAGAGCAGGCGAATGGCGCGCACCGGCTCGATGCGAGGAAAGTCGTTGCGGTCCTGGAACGAAACCTGCGCGGTGCGCAGCACGACCGGGTTCATGCCGAGCTGGGTACGGGCCAGCTGGCCGTAATAGGTCGCCGGATATTGCGCGGCCTCGCCATAGGCGGAACGGGCACGGCCGGCATCACCCATGGCCTCGGCGGCTCGGGCTTGCCAGTAGGCGGCGCGAGAGAGGGTGATGGGGTGCTTCTGCCCATGGGCCACGCGGGCAAAATGGGCGGCCGCCGTGCGCGGGTCATGCAGGAAGCGCAAGGCGATCCAGCCGGCGGTAAACTGCTGTTCGGCGCGATAATTGTCGGCCTTGGGGGCAACCCCGGTTGCGGCCACCTTGTAGGCGGTCTGGGGATCGCCGGCATCCAGCAGTTCGCGGGCGACGAGGCGGCGCTCAATCCACCATTCGTCCGGATCGGCATTGGCCGCAGGGTCGGCCGCGCCAGCCAGCAGCGCCTGCGCCGCCTCCCGCGGCTTGTCGGCGCGCCGCAGCAGCTGGGCCTTGGCGAACAGATAGGCCGGATCGTTGTTCAAGGTGAAGGGAACGGCACCCAGCAGCGCCGCGCCATTGGGCTGCTTGCTGGCAATGGCAAGCCGCGCCTTGGTGAGGGCCACCACGTCGGATCCCGCGCGGGAGGCGGCGCGCAGCGCGCGTTCGCTGTCCGGCTTGTAGCTGAAGCGGTCGGCGCGCAGCTTGTGGTCCGTGCGGGTCAGCACCGAGCCGAACTCGTCCATGATGGTGGCTTCGAAGCGCTCGTTCAGCAGGTCCTCGCGCCAGGCCTCCCGAACCCAGTCGACGGCATCCTTGCGGTCACCGCTGGCGACGAGCGCGCGCGCAAGCGCAACCTTGCCCTCGCCGGTGATGGGCGGGCGCTCGGCAAAAAAGGCGCGGGTGCGGGAGGCGTCCCGATTCTCCTGGAACAGCACGCGCTCGGCGCGCTGGCGCAGGGTGGAGGGCGTCGGCCAGTCAGGCTCCTCCTTGAGGAATTCCTGGATATTGTTGAAGCCGAGATCGTTCGGCGCATGGCGGATGACAAGCCAGGTGACCAGCTTGCGCGCCACCGGGTCGCTGAGCTGGCGGGCCGCGCCCATGGCTTCGCCGGCGCGCCCGTTGCGGGCCGCGATCACAGCGGACTTGAGCGTGCTCAGCTCTCCCCCGTTCAACCCGCTGGAGGCGGCAACCGCGGGAGCCACAAGGCCTGCCGAGCGCAGCGAGGACGCCGCTTGCGACGAGACGCCACCGGAGGACGGCTTGCTGGATGCGGTCTTGCTGGATGCGGTCTTGCCAGACGTCGCCTTGGACGAGCTCGGCTTGGCCGTGCTGGTCTTGCTCGACGACGGCTTGGCAGCCGACGAGCTCTTGGAGCTGGGCTTGGACTTGTCGCTGGCCTTGCCGCTGGTCTTATCACTTTTGGCGGAGGCCGGCTTCGTGCTGCTGGATTTGGCGGACGTGGATTTGGCGGCGGCGGGCTTGGCTGTGGGCACCGGAGCCGCTCCCGTCGCCGCTTGCGCGACGCCGGCCAGGGCGACAGTGATCGCCAGGACGCTCGCGGAGACCAGGCTCGAGAAAGGCGACATCAGGGTTCCTCGCTTTGCGGGGCGCTCTCAAATGGTGGCCGCCATGTTGGGCGAGGCGCATTGACGAAACCCTAACCAGATCCTCCAATCCGGCTTGCGCGTGTCCCGTGTGCCTCACCCAGGCGCTACAACCTGCCGGGGGATCGCGGCAAAAGCGCGACCTGCTGTAGCTTTGCGCTGTGCCCCTTTCCGGAACGCCCGCGACAGGCTATGGGAGCTATTCCGCGCCGTCCCGGCCGGTGGCCAGAACGCTCCCGGCGACGTCATCACAATGCCGTCATCCGGGCCCACGTCCGCAATTCAACCTCGCTTTCAGGAAACAAGGCGCTCGCCATGTCGCCCATCCCGTCCCCGTCGCCGTTCCGCGGCTCCTTCACCGCCCTTGTCACTCCGTTCCGCGACGGGGCGCTGGACGAGAAAGCGTTTCGCGCGTTCGTGGATTGGCAGATCGCCGAGGGCACCCATGGCCTCGTGCCCGTGGGCACCACCGGCGAGAGCCCGACCCTGACCCACGAGGAACACAACCAGGTGGTGGCCTGGACCGTGGAGCAGGCGGCCGGCCGCGTGCCGGTCATCGCCGGCGCCGGGTCCAATAACACCGCGGAGGCCATTGCCCTCGCCACCCACGCCCAGGAGGTGGGGGCCAGCGCCGTGCTGGTGGTGACGCCCTATTACAACAAGCCGACCCAGGAGGGGCTCTACCGCCACTTCAAGGCCATCGCCGAGGCGGTCGACCTGCCGATCTTCATCTACAACATCCCCGGCCGCTCCGTGATCGACATGTCGGTGGAGACCATGGCCCGGCTGTACGAGATCAAGAACATTGCGGGTGTGAAGGACGCCACCGCCTCCATGGCGCGGGTGTCGCTGCAGCGGCAGGTGCTGGGGCCGGACTTCATCCAGCTCTCGGGCGAGGATGCGACCGCGCTGGGCTTCATGGCCCATGGCGGCGTGGGCTGCATCTCCGTGACGTCCAACGTCGCTCCGCGCCTCTGCGCGCAGTTCCAGACCGCCTGCCTGAAGGGCGACTTCGCCACCGCCCTCTCGATTCAGGACAAGCTGATGCCCCTGCATACGGCGCTGTTCGTGGAGACCAATCCCACCCCCACAAAGTATGCGCTCTCGCTGCTCGGCAAGATGGGCGAGGACGTGCGCCTGCCGCTGGTGCCCGTGGACGAGGCCACGCGCGCGGTTGTGCGCTCGGCCATGGTGCATGCGGGCCTCATCGACTGACCCCTCTCGCGGGGCACGCTTTGACCAGCGGGCCCCCTTGTCTGCCAGTGCCGCAGACATCAGGTTCTGAGCATGACAGACAAGAAAAAGGACGCCCCCCGCAAGGTGGCCGCGGAGAACCGGCGAGCCAGGTTCGACTACGCCATCGAGGAGGTCTTCGAGGCCGGCGTGGCCCTGACGGGCACCGAGGTGAAGAGCCTGCGCACCGGCAAGGCCACCATCGGCGAGAGCTATGCCGCCCAGAAGAACGGCGAGATGTGGCTCTACAACGCCTATATCCCCGAATATCTCGAGGCCAACCGCTTCAACCACGAGACCCGCCGCCCCCGCAAGCTGCTGCTGCACAAGCGGCAGATCGCCAAGCTTGGCAATGCGGTGGAGCGGGAGGGCATGACGGTGGTGCCGCTGAAGATCTATTTCAATGATCGCGGCCGTGCCAAAGTGGAAATCGCCCTGGCCAAGGGCAAGAAGACCCACGACAAGCGCGAAACGCTGAAAGAGCGCTCCTGGGCCCGCGACAAGGCCCGCCTCATGCGCGAGAAGGGTTAGGGAGGCACGACCGTGAGCGATACGCTGCCGCTGGAGCTCGACCACTGCGTGGTTCACGTGAGTGACTTCGCGGTTTCGAACGCCTTCTATGCCGCCGTGTTGGGGGCCGAGGTGCTGCCGCGCGGGGCCGGATTCGTTTATCGCTTCAAGGATCGCCAGCTGAACCTGCATGGGCCGGGGTTGGACCCCAAGCCGGTGGCGCGCGTGCCCGTGGCGCCCGGCAACAGCGATCTCTGCTTCCGCTGGAATGGCCCCATCGAGGATGCCATTGCCCACCTCGCCCGCCACGGCATCACGCCGGAGATGGGGCCGGTGGCCCGCTTTGGGGCGCTGGGACCGGGGCTGAGCGTGTATTTTCGCGATCCGGACGGCTCGCTGCTCGAATTCATCTCCTATCAGGGCGCTTCGCCGTTTCCCGGACGCGGAGAAGTGCTTTAGCTTACGAATGACACGCGTTTTCTGCGCGCGAACCGCGCTCCCCCTCGCTTGAAAACGCTCCAGAGGGCGCCATGACCGATTTCCAGACCCTGCCTTCCGATCTTCCCGCGCCGGAGGATGACGGCGCCGCTGCTCACCTGCCGGGGCTGGAATTGCCCATTATCGCGCTGGCGGCCACCGACGGCCGCAGGGTGGACCTGTCCTCTCTCTCCGGCCGGGCGGTGGTCTATGCCTACCCACGTACCGGCGCGCCAGGCACCCCTTCGCCGGATGGCTGGGATGCCATTCCCGGCGCGCGGGGCTGCACCCCGCAGTCCTGTGCCTTCCGCGATCATTATGACGACCTGCGCGCGGCGGGGGTGGAACATGTGTTCGGCCTCTCAGTGCAGGACACCGGCTACCAGACAGAGGCTGCCGAGCGACTGGGCCTGCCTTTCCCGCTGCTCTCGGATCACCAGCGCGCGTTCGCGCACGCGGTGCGGCTGCCCACCTTCGAAGTGGATGGACAGGTGCTGCTGAAGCGCATCACCCTCATCATCGAGGAGGGGGCCATCTCCCACGTCTTTTATCCGGTGTTCCCGCCCGACCAGAACGCCGCCCAGGTGCTGGCTCACCTGCTGGCCAAAGCCGCCGGAGAAGACGACGCCTAGGGCGTTGCAGAGCGGAGTGCTACGCGGTTCGTGCGAGAAAAATGCGCCAATTCAATGTGCTGGCGCATTTCCCGATTTCCATGACAGAGAAGCATCTTCCGGCGTGCATTTCGTGCGCAGGCGATCTTGCCTCGGCTCGGATCATTGGGTGCGATCAAGAAGCCGGAGCGTTCTCCCGATTCCGCGAAAACGGCGACCTTCTGGGCCCCAGGGGAATGCCAGCCAGCTCCACGCGGCGATGAAAAGCCCCCGTCCATCACCGATGCAGGCGATGCGAAGCCGTCACGGAGCGGGCTTGTCCGGTGCGCCATCGTCTCCCTTGGCCACCAGCGCCTGCGCCTGGCCGATCCAATCCTCCCGCTCGATCCGCCCCGGAAAGGCGAGATAGCTGCCGACCCAGGCGGCCTCATCCGGCGTCCACGCCGCGATCTGCCTGAAATGGAAGATGCCGAGGGCGTGAAGTCGCCGCTCATTCTGCGGGCCGATGCCCTTCAGGCACTTCAGGTCGTCGGCCGCGCCCCCCTCGGGCTCCGTGAGCACTGGCGGGCGCACGCCCGGATGGTTCGCGCCAGCACGGTCGATCGGGCTCGTCCGGCGGGGCGGCGGCTCAGGATCATCGGCGATAGCGCCGGCTGGAACGTTCAGCAGATGACCGAACAGATCCGCAACCGGCTCGCGCAGCGGACGCAGAGCAGGTTGCGCCGGCTCCACTGCGGTCGGCTTCGTGCCTTGCACGCCATCCTCCGCGCGGACGCCCTCCCCTGTGACATCCCCCGCGATCTGGCCCGAGGGTGCCGGTCCTGCCCCATCGCCGGCCGGCGGGTTCGCCCGCGTCGGCGGCAGATTGGACGGCACGGGCACCATGACCTCGCTCTCGGCCGCGCGCCTGCGCACCCGCCGCAGCCACAGACCCAGCACCAGGCCGAGCGCGAACGCCACCAGCAGCAGCAGCAACACCTCCAGATTGAAAGCCGTCACGACGTGCCTCCCGTCCGCTCCCCCTGGAGAAAATAACCGGTGATGGCGCCAATGGCGAATGCCACCAGGAGGTGGAGCCAAAGCGTCAGCATGAGGTAGATCATGGCCCCCGCCCCTCCTTCAACGTGAAGACGATGCGCCGGTTGCGGATGCGGCCCGCCTCGCTGTCGTTCGCCGCCACGGGCTGCGTGGCGCCATGGCCGGTAGTCACCAGGCGCTCACGCGCGATGCCCGCATCCGCTAGGAAGGCTGCGACTGCCGCCGCCCGTGCCTCCGACAGCTTCTGATTGGTCGCCGGCTCTCCGACGGCATCGGTGTGGCCGGCCACCTCCACCATGGTGGAAGGACAGCGCTGCAATACGAAGACCAGCCGATCCAGCAGCCCCAGCGAATGCCGATCGATGCGGGCGCTGCCTGAATCAAAGAGGATCGTTCCGCGCCCCATGAGATCCGAAATCAGCCCCTGGCACTCCTGCGTGCCGACCAGCGGGCCCGGCGGCGCAACCTCCAGCGCGGTCTCGACAGCGAACGGCGATTTCACATCCCGCTTCAGATCGTCCTCGATCTCGCCACCCACGCGCCCCCGCAAGGCCGCCCCGGCGAGACGAAGCTGCGCATCCGTCAAGGTGAGCTCGCCATTTCCCATCCGTGCGAGCGCGCCGAGGCCGGCGAGCGCCGTCGGCAGGAAGCCGACCGGGGCCCCGCTGCCCACGGCGGACAGGTCGTTGACCTTCTCCTGCAGGAAGTCCCGCTCCAGGGCCGCCAAGAGCGCGCGGTGCGCCTTCTCGTCCGGGTAGAAGCCCGACATGGTGAGCCCATCACCCTCGCGACGCACCGAGAAGACATAAGGCGAAATCCGCGGTGGCTCCACCGCCTGCGCGCTCGCCGAGAGCCCGGCGGGCACCGATTTCATGGCCTGCACAAGGGACAGATAGGCCGCTGAATCGAACGCCTCGCCACTGAGCACCAAGCTGGTGCCGCTGGCCGCCACACGCCCCGTACGCAGCCGTGCAAGCTGTGCAACGGCGAAATTCGCGCCGGCACCCCACACTTCGGCCGGCGGCCCGCCGGAAGCCAACTGCATCTCATCCTCAACCGGCACACCCGGGAAGGCACTGCGAACCGCATCAAGCAGCTGCCGCCGCGCCTCGTCCGAGGGCACATAGCCGCGCAGCCGCACCGCATCCGCCGTGCGCACCAGCTCCCAGGTGAACGGTGCCGCCCGCGGCGGCTCCACCGCGAAACGCGTGACCTGAAACCCCTCCGGCGGGGTGCGGCGCGCGGCAGCGAGCACATCGAACGCCGCAAAGGTGGGCGCGACACCTTCGACGCTGATGGTGCTATCTGCCAGCGTGACCTGAAGCTGCGGCACCTGCGCCAGCAGGCGCCCGGCATAGCGCACCGCCTTCAGCCAAAGATCCGTGCTCGGCGCGCCATCCGCAAGGCGGGTATCGTCGCGCACATTCACCCCCGGAAGCGCCGCGATCAGAAGCTTGCCCACCTCGGCGCGCGCATCTTCCGACGGAATGAAGCCGGAAACCCGCAGCGTGTCTCCCTCACGGCTCGCCGACCACACGAAGGGCGAGGCCACCGGCGGGCGCACGGCGAACCGCGCCACTGTCATCCCATACGGCAACGGACCATGGATCACGGCAGACAGGGAATCATAGGTCGCGAGATCCGGCGCCCGCCCCTCAATGGAAAGCGCTCCATCGGATAGAGTGATCCGCCCCGACGGCAACCGCTCCAGCTGTACCAAGGCAAACTCCACCAAGCCGGCGAAGTCCCCAGGGGGCGCCCCCCGCGCCCTCACCAGGCGATCCTGGCCCGTGAGGCTGTTGCCTGAGGCATTCACCGCGGCGATGATCCGCGCCAGCGCATAGCGCGAGGGAACATAGCCATCGAGCGATACCATGCGCCCATCCTTCACCGCGCTGAAGGTGAAGGGACGGCGCTCCGGCAGAAGAGTGGTGTCGTCGCGCACGGTGCGCACACCGAACATGTTCTCCAGCGAGGCACGAACCTTGGCGCGGGCCTCTTCCGCCAGCGACTCGCCTTCAAGCGTGGCGTCGCGCCCCTCGAAACGAGCGGTCGCCCAGGACTCGCCGGTACGAGCCAGCACTGACTCCGCACTCCGCGTCAGATCCGCCTCGACGGCGCCGCGCGCAGTGAGCAACGTGAAAGCCGCCAGCACCGCCCACGCCGCCAGCCCAAGGACCAACACCCAGACCCGCCAACCCGCGAACCGATGGATCGCCCGCCCCCGCTTGCCCGCGACGGGGCCTCCGGTGTCACCTTCCGGTGCATCCAGCGCCATGAAACGGCAACTCCCGACCATTCTCTAAGATCGCTGCGGAGTTCAGCACATTTCGACATCGTTCCGAAACCCCGCGACGACCTTAACCGCACTACGGGGCCGCCAAAAAAAGGCCGCCCCCGGCAATGCGTGCCCGGGGCGGCCCTTTCTAAACATCGCGACCGAAGGCCTGCAGATCAAAACTCACGCTGAGCGAAGAGCAGAACCTGGCTCGCATCAGTCGAGCCCCGGCTGGGGCCATAACCGGTGAACACGTAATTGTCGGCCTTGTTGTAGTTCCAATCGTACTGGACGGCGAGCAGCAGGTTCTTGACCGGAGTGAACCCGATATAGCCACCGACATTGCCGTTCACGCCGCCGGTCGCACCGTAGAAGGACTCGGCCACCGAATCATTGAAATCGTAGGCCGCATAGCCGCCGAACACCGCGGTGCTCCACTTCTCATTCCAATTGTGCAGCAGCGAGGCGGTGACGTTCCAACCGCTGACCTTGCTGATGCCATTGGCGCCGACAAAGGCATCCGGAGCGCCATACGCGCCCGCCGGATCAACCAGCCCCAGATAGCTGGTCGCACCATCCACATAAGCCGTCTGCAGGTAGAGCGTATCGCCCTCGCCCAGCATCGGCAGGTTGAACATCAGGCCCGCCTGGAGGGCATAGCCCCAGCTATCCTCTGTACCGCCCAGGAGATTGATGTAATCCAACGCGCGCACCTGATGCAGCGCGCCCGAGATCTGCGCCTGGCCCCACTCGCCGGTGTAGTTGATGTTGGCGACGATGTCCGGAACCTGAAGGCCCGCCTGATAGTCGTCGGTGCCGAACAGCACCGGATTGTTCACGCCAATCCCGGCCTTGCGGTCGGCGGCATCTTCAAGCGAGATCGTCGCGCTGAAGCCCTTGCCGAACTCGGCGGTATAAGCGGCCAGGTTCAGGCGGACGTCGTCGCCGATCGTTGCGGGATCCGTACCCAGAACGTTCGCGTTGGCATAAAAGTCGAAGAACGACTGCGCCTTACCGAAGGTGAAGCCGGCGAACTGCACATAGGCGTTCCACACCTCGACCTCATTGCCGTTCGGCCCCTCGGACCACGGGTCAGCGGAGCGCCACTTGAAGCGGGTCTCCAAATACGAGCGCAAAGTGCCGTATTCGGTCTCCGTCCGCGCATCGAGGATCACGCCGCCGGTCGCGATGGAGTAGGTCTTGTCGTTCTCCGACGGATAGTCGGAATAGGTGTTGTAATAGCCTTCCGCCCACAGGTAGCCACCAACACGCAGACAGGTGTCAGTGCCCGGGATGTAGAAGAAGCCCTCGCCCTGAGACAGACACTGCTTCATGTAAACCGGCTTCGCCTTCGTCTGCAGCAGATCCGCCGCCTGAACTGGCGCCACCATCGAAAGCGTGCCCGCGGCCCCAAAGAGCGCCGCGAACGCAGTCGACGTGCCCAAGCCCCGAAGCAGCGGACGATGCTGTGCGAAATTCATCACCAACCCCCAATGATATATTGTATCATCACCGACATGCCATAGGGCAGGCGTGATGGCAAGACAATACGGCCCGTTTTCCGGAAACCGGATGACACAACGCCAGCCCTGTCCGAAATACCGACGCCCCGCGGAGCGGTGCGCATAATATTTCGCGCTCACCTGGAGCGATGACTCATCAAAAAGGCAGGCTGCGTCGCTTGCTTGCCATTGTGGATCGAACCTTCGCAGAAGGGAATATCACCAGCTCCACTATAGGAATGTTCCAAACTACCGGACCTTTTTTCAGAAGATCCCGCAGACAAAAGAAAAACCCCAGTGGTTGCCCACTGGGGTTTTCCAAAACATCGCTGATGCGAAGATCAGAAGTTCCGCTGAGCGCGGAAGCCGCCCGAGAACACGTCGGCAGAGCCGCCGATGAGGCCGCTAGCGGTGGTGCCGATCGGAGCAACGGTCGCGCCGTTGACAGCGGTGAGCGAGGTGTCGGACTCAACCTTGGTGTAGAGGAACTCCAGACCCAGATCGAGGTTCTTCACCGGCGACCACACGAGATCCGTACCAACCTGCCAGAGGTTCGCACCGGTCACAGCGATGACGGTGGAGTCAGACGGGCTGTAGTCGACGTAGCCACCGTACACGATGGAGCGCAGACCCGGGGTCCAGTAGTGGCGCAGCTGAGCCTGGATGGCCCAAGCGGTGGAGTTGCTGTAGTTGCCGAACACGTCGGTCACGACAGCGTCAGCCAGCGGCACATAAGCGCCAGAGAGGCTGCCGTTGGAGTTGACCTTGACCTTGCCCCAGGCGCTCGCGGTGCCCTGGCTGTTACCGCCCATACCCGCATAGCTGATCGCGCCATCGGCATAGTTGGCCTGCAGCAGGAGGCTGTCGCCAGCCGCCAGGAAGGGCAGCTTGAACTCGGCCTCGGCGCCGATCGCCCAGCCCCAGTTGTCGGTGGACGACGCGCCAGCGAAAGCGGCCGGGCCCACGCCACCGGTCCAGGTCAGAGCGTTCACCTGATGCAGAGCGCCCGAGATCATGAACGTGCCCCACGCCTGGTCGAGGCGGATGTTGGCAACGATATCGGGAGCCTGCTGGCCGGCCTGGAAGTTGGCGTAACCGAGCGAAGCAGCGGTCACGTTCAGGTCAGGACCAAAGAAGGTGTTGGAGAACGCACCCGCGGTCGAAGCCGCGGTGCTGCCCTGCACGCCGGTCGTGCGGTTGGCAGCGTCTTCCAGCGACAGCGTGGCGGAGAAGCCGTTGCCGAACTGGGCGGTGTAGGCGATGGCACTCGTCCAGGTGTTGGAACCCGCGAACGGCGTGGTCATCATGTAGTTGGTGCCCAGCTCGAAGAACGACTGGGTGTAACCGAACGTGAAGCCCGCGAACTGAACGAAGGCGCGCTCGAAGTACAGGTTGTTGTTCGCGGTGGTGGAGGCGCTCGCCTGAGAGTTCCACTCCGCGCCGAAGCGGACGTAGGAACGCAGGGTGCCGTAGTCGGTCTGCGTGCGGGCGTCGAAGTCGATGACGCCACGAGCGCGGGTCAGGTAATCCGGATCATCAGAATCGCGGAAGGGGAAGTTCAGCGCACCCACGCCCGGGCCACCGAAGCCGGTGCCGGCGGTGGTCGCGATGTCAGGACGGAAGGTGCCGACAGCGTTCACATAGGTGTCGAAACGGGCATAACCGCCGATCTTCAGGCAGGTGTCGGTGCCGGGCACATAGAAATAGCCGGCGCCGTAAGCGGAGCACACCTTAACGTACTCCACCGCCTTCGCCTTGACAGGCAGGTCGGCGGCCTGGGCTCCGGCCACCGCGACGAGACCCGCCGCGCTGCCAAGGAGAAGGCTCTTCACCATCTTCATCGTGACCTCCAAGTTTGGTTCCGAGGGAGCGAGCGCCGCTTCGCCGGTGCGATTGCACTTTTGAGAGGTTCTTGCCCCGATACCCAGTTCGCCGCGCACCCCGTTCCCAGCGCGTCTCCAGCGAACTGATCGACCGGGGACTGCCCCCCTTCGTCGCAAAGCCAACATACAAAAGGCGGAACCGTGATCAATGCGGCAGGGGCGAAACGGCGCCTTGCGCGGCCCCTTTTCCGGCAACTGTTGCACGAAAAGCACGACGGGCAATGCCGTACAATAACACCATTTCGCGTCGCAATATTGCGCGATTAATCCTATGTTATCATTGTACTTTCAGGGGCCACAGGGGGCCACCGTGGCGATGGGAAGAGCTGCTGTTGAGTGTCGTTCGTCGGCTATGCAACAGAGCGAACTTCACAGCCCTTACCTAGCGGCTGGGGCTGCCATCGGGTGCCGCATTGCCCTCTGATTCCCATTGAGGAGGGGGATTTTGAGGGAAAACACGTCCGCAACGGCCGACTCCGGCAACCGGGCGACGCGTCAGGCTAGATGTCGGCCGTTTGCGCTGTGTCGCCATAGCCGACGAGCCGCAGAGGGAGCGCATCGAGCTGGCGCAGCGCGGCCCAGCGCACCAAGGCGTCTTCCGCGCCGTGGGTGACCCAGAGCTGCTCGCAGCCCGTCGCCAGGATGCTGGCGCACAAGCCATCCCAATCCGCGTGGTCGGAAATCACGAGGGGAAGCTCCACCCCACGCTGCCTGGCGCGGGCGCGCACGCGCATCCAACCGGAGGCGAAGCAGGTCATGGGATTCGGAAAACGCCGCGCCCAAATGTCCGTCATCGCCATGGGCGGCGCGATGACGATCGCTCCGGCGAGCTCTTTTCCAGCCGCGTTCTCGACCGGATTCAGGGGGCCGAAGTCCACCCCATGGCTGGCGTAATACTCAGTGGTGGGCCGCAGCGCGGCATGCAGATGGAGGGGTGCTCCATAGCCTTGCGCGCGAAGCAATGCCATCAGCCGCTGCGCCTTGCCGAGGGAATAGGCCCCCACCAGATGGGTGCGCTCGGGAAAAAGCGCCACGGAAGACAGCAGCTTAGCCACCTCCCCGGCGGCATCGGAATGGCGGAACACGGGGAGCGCGAAGGTCGCCTCGGAAACGAACACGTGGCAGCGCTGGGGCTCGAACGGCGCACATGTGGGATCGGCGACGTCCTTATAGTCGCCGGAGACAACCACCACGAGGCCGTCCTTTTCCAGTCGCACCTGGGCTGAACCCAGCACGTGCCCGGCCGGGTGAAGGCTCACGGATACCCCATTGACCTCCAGCCGCTCCCCGTAGCGCAGCGGCTGGCGCGCGCCGGCGAAATTCGGCCCAAGGCGCAGCGCCATCAGGTCCAGGGTTTCGGCTGTGGCCAGCACGTGGTGGTGGCCGGCGCGCGCATGGTCGGAATGGGCATGGGTAATGATGGCCCGCGGCACCGCCCGCGTCGGGTCCACGTGAAAGTCACCGATGGGGCAGTAAAGCCCCTGGGCGGAGGGGCGGAGCAGGTCTTCCGGGCGCATGGCTGGTCTCTCGGGCAGACTCTATATATGGGGAGCCCCTTGAACCTGCGAGGTCCCGTGGCCGCTCTTCACCATTCCGCAAGCTCCGGCGATCCCGCCCTGGATCGGCGCCTGGACTGGGCGCGTGCCCTGTTTGACGAGGGCGATCTTAACGCGGCATGCGACCTGCTCGCCGATACCGTGGCCTCGGCGCCGCGCTTCGCCGCCGCGTGGTTTCTGCTGGGTGAGGCGCGGGAGGCGGCGGGCGATGGAGCCGGCGCCGCCGAAGCGTTCGCCGCAGCCCGCGCGTGCGATGGGGAGGACATGCTGGGCGCCGGCCTGCGCCTTGCCCGGCTGGGGCGGCTGCCGGCGCAGGAAGCGATGTCCGCTGCCTATGTGCGCACCCTTTTCGACCAGTACGCCGACCGGTTCGACACCGCCTTGCGCGACAAGCTCGGCTATCGCGGGCCGGAGCTGCTGCTGGCGGCGCTGCTGCGGGTGGCGGGCGAGCAGCGGCGCTTCCGCCATGGGCTGGACCTGGGCTGCGGCACCGGCCTCGCGGCCCCGCTGATCGCACCGCTGGTGGAGGTGCTGGATGGGGTGGACCTTTCCCCCGCCATGCTCGCGCGCGCACAGGCCCTGGGGCTTTACCGCACGCTCGAAGCCGCGGACATGGGCGAGGCCGTGGCCGCAGCGCCGGCCTCCAGCCTCGACTTGATCGTGGCGGCCGATGCCCTGTGCTACCTCGCCGAGCTGGCGCCGCTGTTCACTGCCGCAGCCCGGGCGCTGGTGGTGGGCGGGCTGTTTACCTTCACAGTGGAAACCCATGGCGGAGAAGGTGTTCTGCTGCGCGAGACCCTGCGCTATGCCCACCCCGCGACCACGGTGCGCGCGGCAGCAGCGGCGGCCGGCCTTCGCGTGCGCCTGCTGGAGGATGCCTCCACGCGCAACGAAAAAGGCGTGGCGGTGCCCGGCCTCGTGGCGGTGCTGGAACGCGGCTGACGCGTCGCCGCAATCACTGCGCCACTGAGCCTGCCCCGACCGCTCCGTTCTTCAGGGCAAAGGCGAAGCAGCCTGCCCTTTGGTCTTTCCGCATTTCCTTTCACGCGAACCGGTGGCCGCCTCGCTCGGAAGCGCTCGGGCGCAGGGGGCCACCGCCGCTCTCGGAACGCCCGTTGACGGGCCTTGCGCCCATCTCGGCGCGGCGTGCGCGAAGCCCCGATTTCGTGGATAGAGCATTCGCTCCGTGAAGCGGCGGTCGCGCCAGGAGGCGCTCGAACCGCGATATGCCGTCGCCAGCGCCCCGCGCTCGCGGCACGCAGCGAACGCGGGGACGGCCCGGCTCCCCTGCATCGAGGGGTGGACGCGCGTACGTTCAC
Organism: Xanthobacter sp. NM-59; assembly: GCF_021401125.1. Taxonomy (GTDB): domain Bacteria; phylum Pseudomonadota; class Alphaproteobacteria; order Rhizobiales; family Xanthobacteraceae; genus Xanthobacter. The sequence continues at coordinate 133,761 of NZ_JACBFQ010000001.1, read as the reverse complement.
CACCTGGAGAGAAGCCGGCCTTTTGCCCGGCGTGTCTGCATCAGTTCACCGGAAGAACGAAGGGCGCGCCCTCGAACGCCTCGCGCCCACGGCCGATGGAGGAGATGGCGGCCACCATGCGCCCTTCGCGCTGGAGGGCGGCGTCCGCCAAAGCGACAATGCGAGCATTGGGGGTGGCGGTGGGCGAAGCCTGCCGCAGGCGGCGGGCCAGCTCCATCTCGTCCTGGTCCGGCAGCAGCGCGCACAAGGACGCGTAGGCCGCCGCCGTGGAACGGGAAATCCCCGCGAAGCAGTGGATCACCAAGGGCGTCTGGCGCGGCCAGGCATGCACGAAATCAAACAGCTCGCGCATGTGCTGCTCGGCCGGCGCCACCATGCCTTCCATTTCATCAACGATGTCGTTGATGCCCAGGAAGAGGTGGTTGGTTGGGTCCACATTGCTCGGGCAGGTGAACACCGTTCCCCCGTTCACCAGCGAGATCACATGGCGCGCGCCAGTGGCCGCCACCGTCTCATGCAGCTTGGACAGGGAGCATACATGAATCATGTGTCGAGCTCCTCGAATCGTTGCAGGAACCGCCGCTTGGCGGTGTCCGCCTCCCAAGGAGTGAGATAGTCACTTTCCTCTAGGTCGTCGAGCCGCACCGGGCGGCCGAAGAAATGCCGCGCCTCCTTGTCGGAGAAGCCGGCAAGGTGGGTGGCTTCGAGATAAGCGGAGGCGCGATCAGCCGCCTTCACGATCTTCACCAGCGCCTGTGGCCAGGCGATCGGCAGCGAAAAGCGCAGCGAAATGGCCGCCAGCAGGCGTGCCTCAATCACCTTGTAGTCGCCCCCCAGCACCGCCTTGAACGGGGAGATCATGTCGCCGATCACATATTCCGGCGCATCGTGCAGCAGCACGCAAAGGCCCCAGCGGGGGTCGAGATCGGGATGGCTCACGCGCGACAGGCGCTCGGTGAGGAGCGAGTGCTGCGCCACCGAGAAGATGTGCGAGCCATGGGTCTGCCCATTCCAGCGGGCGACGCGCGCAAGGCCGTGGGCGATATCCTCGACCTCCACATCAAGGGGCGAGGGGTCGAGCAGATCGAGCCGGCGCCCGGAAAGCATCCGCTGCCACGCCCGCGGCGGGGAACCGGACTTCCCTCGCGGCCCGCGCCCGGAGGCGGGGGAAGGAGAATCCGGCGGCGGCGAAGGGGATCGGGGGGTCACGAATCGAGTGCTCCGTTATCGCAGCGGGGTCATAGCGCACCCCGGTGAAGATTGGTTGCGGCCGGGGCGGGTTGTCACCCGGTCAACCGTTTCAGATATATGCCGCCCGCTGGCATTTCCCCGCTCCACGGACGTCGCGAAATGCCAAGCCTATCGAGTTGACGTGCTTTCTTCACGGAGCGGTTCCGCTTCGCTCGCGACGGCGCCGCGCCGCCACAGGAGTTCACACCATGCCCGCATCGCCAGACACCCCGCGTGACGAGATCCGTCCCACGCTCGCCGCCAGCGCCGCGGTGTTTCGCGGCCCCCTGGTGCTGCTGGCGCGCCGTGGCCATGAGCCCGCGGCGGGCCTGTGGAGCCTGCCCGGAGGCCGGGTCGAGCCGGGTGAGACCCTGGCGGACGCCGCCCGGCGGGAACTGCGCGAGGAAGTGGGGGTGGAAGCGGAGCTGGCTGGCGTCGCCGCCACGCGGGAAATCATCCGCCGCGACGACACCGGCCGCCTGACGGCCCATTTCGTGGTGGTGGCTCACGCCGCCCACTGGCGCGCGGGCGAACCGCAGGTGAGCACAGAGGCGGCCGAGGTCGGCTGGTTCCGCCCCGCCGAGATCGCCCGGCTCCACGGTACGGACGGGCTCGCCGAGGTGGTGGCGGCCGCCGCGCGTGTTCTGGGTCTCGAGGAGCCGCTCGCGGCGGCACCGGGACTGGCGGAGCCCACCCCCCACCACGCGCCCCCGCCCGCCGCCACGACGCAGGCCTGAGCGACGGGGTGATCCCCGGAAGGGGCGTCCTCTGCGGCCCGGCGGGCTGTTTCTCGCGCGCGGCGCACGCGCCGCGTTCGGACAGGCGCGCCCCGGCCGGCTGCTGCGCGGGCTTGTGCCTTGCGAAACGGGGCGAAGACTCTCCCCTGCGGCAGAGGCGCCTCCGCGCATGGACACACAAAGCCACACATCTCCACAAAATGGCACGATTATTGTCTATAGTGCGGACGAATCCGAATAAGGAGCAGCCTGATGGCCTTCGTCCACCGCATCGGCGCCCGAACCCATGCCTTCGCTGACCTGAAGGATCTCATGGCCAAGGCGACCCCTCCCCGCTCCGGCGACATGCTCGCCGGCATCGCAGCGGCCTCCGCCGAGGAGAATGTGGCCGCTAAGATGTGCCTGGCCGAGGTGCCGCTGAAGACCTTCCTCACCGAGGCGCTCATTCCCTATGAGAGCGACGAGGTCACCCGCCTGATCCTGGACGAGCACGACCCGGTGGCCTTCTCCCCGGTCTCTGCCCTGACGGTGGGCGATTTCCGCGACTTCCTGCTCTCCGATCAGGCAACGCCCGATGTGCTCGCAGGCCTCGCGCGCGGACTGACGCCGGAAATGGTGGCCGCCGTCTCCAAGCTCATGCGGAACCAGGACCTCATTTTGGTGGCGAAGAAATGCCGGGTGGTCACGCGCTTCCGCAACACCATCGGCCTACCCGGCACCATGGCCGTGCGGCTCCAGCCCAACCACCCCACCGATGACGCGGCCGGCGTCTCCGCCACCATCCTCGACGGCCTGCTCTATGGCTGCGGCGATGCGGTGATCGGCATCAATCCCGCCTCCGACAGCCTGCCGGTGCTCGATCGCCTGCTGAAGCTGATGGATGAGGTGATCCGCCGTTTCGACATTCCCACCCAAAGCTGTGTGCTCACCCACGTCACCAGCTCCATCGAGCTGATGAACCGGGGCGCCCCGGTGGATCTGGTGTTCCAGTCCATCGCCGGCACGGAGGGAGCGAACCGCTCCTTCGGCGTGGACCTCAAGGTGCTGCAGGAGGGCTATGAGGCCGCCCGCGCCCTCAAGCGCGGCACGGTGGGGCAGAACGCCATGTATTTCGAGACCGGCCAGGGCTCGGCCCTGTCCGCCGGCGCGCACCATGGCGTGGACCAGCAGACCCTGGAGGCCCGCGCCTATGCGGTGGCGCGCAAATTCGAGCCGCTGCTGGTGAACACGGTGGTGGGCTTCATCGGCCCCGAATATCTCTATGACGGCAAGCAGATCATCCGCGCCGGGCTGGAAGACCATTTCTGCGGCAAGCTCCTGGGCGTGCCGCTGGGGGTCGACGTCTGCTACACCAACCATGCGGAGGCCGACCAGGATGACATGGACACCCTGCTGACCCTGCTGGGCGCTGCGGGCGTGACCTATGTGATGGGCATTCCCGGCGCCGACGACGTGATGCTGAACTACCAGTCCACCTCCTTCCACGACGCCCTCTATGTCCGCGAGGTGCTGGGCCTGAAGCGGGCGCCGGAATTCGAGGCGTGGCTGGAGCGCATGGGCATCACCGATGCCACCGGCAAGCTCTTGCCCGCCAGCGGCGCTCACCCCCTTCTCGGCTTCGTTCAGGAGCAGGCGGCATGATCGCGCGTGATCCCTGGCAGTCCTTCGCCCGCCACACCCCGGCGCGCATCGCCCTGGGCCGCACCGGCGCCAGCCTGCCCACGGAAGAAGTGCTGCGCTTCTCCCTGGCCCATGCCCAGGCCCGCGACGCGGTGCACATGCCGTTTGATGCCGAGCGGGTGGAAAGCGAGATTCGCGCCCTCGGCTTCGACACGCTGCGGGTGGAGAGCGCGGCGCCCGCGCGCGACGTCTATTTGCGCCGCCCCGATCTCGGCCGCCGGCTAAGTGATGAGAGCCGCGCCCGCCTCGCCGCGCTCGACGCGCCGCCCGCGGATCTCGCCATCGTGGTGGCCGATGGGCTTTCCGCCGCCGCCATCCATGCCCAGACCGCGCCCTTCCTGGCCGCCCTCAAGCCCTGGATCGAAAAGGAAGGTTGGAGCGTAGCGCCGGTGGCACTGGCCGCCCAGGCCCGCGTTGCGCTGGGCGATGAGGTGGGCGAGCTCTTGAAGCCCCGCGCCTTGGTGGTCCTGGTGGGTGAGCGGCCGGGCCTGTCCTCCCCGGACAGCCTCGGCCTCTACCTCACGCTCGCCCCCCGGGTTGGCCGCACCGACGCGGAGCGCAACTGCATCTCCAACGTGCGTGCGGAAGGGCTGAGCCACCCGCTCGCGGCCTTCAAGCTCGTCTGGCACATTCGGGAGGCCCTCCGGCTCGGCCTTACCGGCGTGGGGCTGAAGGACGAGAGCGACCTGCTGCTGGTGGATGGCGCACCACCCGCCGCCCTTCCCCGCCCCGCCTGACAGCGGGCGAGAATCGCTCCCGGGCCGCAAGGCGCGAGCGCCGGGAGCTGCGCCTTCAGGCCGCCTCGACGGAGACGACGCGGAAGGTGTGCATCTCATCATCCTCGCGGACGGAAATGTACTCACCCACCTCGAACCGCTCGTCACCGAAGCGGTAGCCCGCCTCATCATCGTCGGTGCCGGCGAGATCATAGCGGAAGGCCCAGCTTCCGCCGGGGCGGCGCACCAGGTGGCCGACCTCGTCCTTCTCATCGGGGCGGAAGCGCACGACGCGGCAGTGCTCGCGGTTCTTGGCCCACAACTCGGGATCGATCTTCCCATCCGCCGCCAGCGGGGCCACGAAGGTGTAGCCGAAGTTCCTGGCCCCCTCGGGGAAGGCCTTTTCCCGGGCAAGCTCCATGCGGATCTTGTGCAGGCCGTGTGGAAGCTGCGTCATTGTTCTCTCCCGGCGTCTCTCGGTTTTCGCGCGGCGCGCACCGCCTTTGCCATATCCAATAGTTGGCAACGTTTTCAAGGGCCTGGAGCCGCTGCGCAAGGGCGTGGGCTCACTGTAGAGGATCACGCGCGATTCGCGAGCCCGCCTGCAGGCCCCCAGGCGAACCCACCGCAGCGCACCCCCATGAGACCCGCCAAAAGCCAAGTCTGAGGCCCGCCGAAGGCGAAGTTTGCGTGCACTGCCGCATCGTCGCCCGCGACAGGGTGCACGCAATGGGATACTGATTGTCGTCCGCCAGGAACAAAGGCACGCCGCCACACGTTGGACAACTCGGTGGATGTGCCATCATGGATGGTCAGGCAGGGGTTGCTTCCAACCATGCCTTGACCTAACGCAATGTGCCGGTTTCGTTCTTTCGCGATAATTGTTTTCCCCACACGAAGAAAAGTAAGGGGAGCGGGGGAACGTTAGCAACCTTAAGGAGAGACGCCATGAGTGATTCGACCATCTTTCAGGGCCTGAGCCGCGCATGGAACATCGGCACGCCTGCCGAATGGCCGGCGACCGCCATGAAGAATTATTTCTTCGAATGCCCGGTGGCCGTCACCTCTCACCTTCAGCGTTTCATGATGCGCCAGGCGCAGGATCAGATGCAGATCTTTGCGGAGCTGGCGAAGGATCCGAACCCGGCCAATGCCGTGACGCGTGAAGCCGCCTTCCTGCAGCAGTCGGCCCTGGCCTGGAACACCGAGCTCCTGGAGCTGGCCGAGCTGGTTCAGAGCAAGATGCTGGCCGCCGCCGCCCCGACCGCTTCGCAGCAGGAGCAGGCCCCTTCCGTGCCCCGCGCGGCCTGACACGCACCAGCCTCCGGTGGGTTCGCCCGACCGGAGGCGGCACCCCGTGAGGGAGCTCCAGCGGGGCGCCCCGGCGAGGAACGCGACCGGGGCATTTCCCCTTTTTGGTGGAAACAGGAAATGCTCCAGCGCATCGGGTTGACGCGTTTTCCTCACGCCAACCCGCACCCATTTTCGCTCGAAACGGCGCAGGGGTTTCAAAGCGCGCGAAGGGTTTCCGGTGGGCCGTTTCATACAGCGGCGTCTCATACAGCGGCCATGAGGCTGGCATTGCCTCCGGCTGCGGCCGTATTCACCGAAATGGCCACCTCGCGCATCAGCCACGCCAGTGGAACGTCCGCGCTTCCGCCGCTCTCCTGAGGCGGCAGCACATGGAGGGGCACCACCGGCCCCTCAAGGCGCGCAAGGCTCTGGGCAAAGGCCGCGATCCACGCCTCATCCCCCTCCACGATCGCCGCGTCGAACATCCCCCCGTGACTTCCCTCCGCCCACGCACCGGCCGGGGCGATCCGCGCCGCAACCGTGCCCGGCATGGTTTCCGGGAAAAAGTCGAGGGTCGGAGCATCCACCATCACACGGTTGCCGGTGGCGAGGGCCACAGCGATCAGCAGCAGCAGTCCCCACCGGCTTTGCGCGGAAATGAGCACCGTGCCGCACGGCCTGAGGCCATAGCGGTTGCGCTCCCCCACCGGGCCGGGCAGCTCCATTTCACCGCCCACGGGCGCCATCGCGGCCCAGGCGCGCGCCCGATGGGCCAGGGCGCCGAGCCCCTGGGTGTCGAGCCATTGGGCGAAAGCCAAAGCGGCCGCATCGGGCTTTTCCCCTGCATTGGCAACGGGCAGATCCGGCGCGCCGCGCACCAGGCGCTGGAGATAGAGCGGGCCGCCGGCCTTCGGCCCGGTGCCGGAGAGCCCCCGCCCACCAAAAGGCTGGGCCCCCACGACCGCGCCAATCATGTTTCGATTGACGTAGATGTTGCCCGCGCGCACCCGCGCCGTGGCTTCATCGCGAACCGCCTCAAGCCGTGAGTGGAGGCCGAAGGTCAGCCCGTAGCCACTGCCGTTGATAGCGTCCATGAGCAAAGGCAGGTCCCGCCGTCGATACCGCAGCACATGCAGCACGGGCCCAAACACCTCCCTCTGCACCTCGGACAGCGCGCCGATCTGGATCAGGGTCGGCGCCACGAAGGTTCCATGCGCCGCCTCCGGCGGCAGCGGCAGGCGAAAAACCTCGTGGCCGCCGGCCTCCATCCGCGCCACATGGGCCTCGATGGCATCACGCGCGGCATCGGAAATGACCGGCCCCACATCGGCCGAGAGCGTGCAGGTCGGCGTCACCCGCAGTTCCGCCATGGCGCCGCGAATGAGCTCAAGCAGCCCGTCCGCCACCTCCTCCTGCACGCAGAGCACCCGCAGGGCCGAGCAGCGCTGGCCCGCGCTGTCGAAGGCGGAGGCGAGCACATCCGCAACCGCCTGCTCGGCCAGGGCGGAGCTGTCGACGATCATCGTATTGAGCCCACCGGTCTCGGCGAGGAGGACCGGCGGCCGGCCCTGAGCTAGCCGCCCCGAAAGCACCTGCGCAATCTGCCGCGCCACTTCAGTGGAGCCGGTGAACATCACACCCGCCACCGCCGGAGAGGCCACCAGAGCCGCCCCCACGCGGCCGTCTCCGGGCAGCATCTGAAGCACCGCTTCGGGAACGCCCGCCCCATGCAGCAGGCGCACGGCCTCGGCGGCGATGAGCGGGGTCTCTTCCGCCGGCTTGGCCAGCACCGTGTTGCCGGCGGCCAGAGCGGCGGCCACCTGGCCGGTGAAGATGGCCAGCGGAAAATTCCACGGGCTGATGCAGGCCACCGGCCCAAGCGCCCGCTGGTCCGCCCGCAGCGCCCGGGCGGCGCCGGCGTAATAGCGCAGGAAATCGATGGCCTCCCGCACCTCCGCCACCGCATCGGCCGCGGACTTGCCGGCCTCGCGCATCACCAGCCCCATGAGCACACCCATCTGCGCCTGCAGGGCATCCGCCGCCGCCAGCAGGGGCGCCACTCGCCGCGCCACCGGCTGCGCCGCCCAGCCGGGCGCGGCCAATTCGGCCACCACCACCGCGGCCGCGATGTCCTGCGGGCCGCAATCCCGCACGCTGCCCACCAGCTCCCGCAGATCCCCCGGATTGCGGATCTCCCGCGCCGCCCCCTCGCCGGAGGGGGGCGCCGCGCTCCAGGTGCGCTGCGCGCTGGCGGCGAGATCATCGGCCAAAACCGCAAGCACGTCCTCGCTCGAAAGGTCGAGCCCCGCCGAATTGCGCCGCCCGGGAAACAGCGCGGCGGGCGCCAAGATGCGCGGATGGGGCGTGCCGGGTTCCGCCATCGCCTGGACCCGCGCCACGGGGTCCGCGATCAGCTCATCAATCGGCACAGCCGGATCGGCAATGCGGTGGACGAAGGAGGAATTCGCGCCGTTCTCCAGCAGCCGGCGGACCAGATAGGCCAGCAGCGTCTGATGGCTGCCCACCGGCGCGTAGATGCGGCACGGGCGCCCGAGATGAGCCGGCCCCACCACCTCATCGTAAAGCGGCTCGCCCATGCCGTGCAGGCACTGGAACTCATAGGAGCCAAGGGAGAATTGCTCGCCGGCCAGGTGGTAGATGGTGGCCAGCGTCTGCGCATTGTGGGTGGCGAATTGCGGAAACACCGCGTCGCGCGCCGCCAGCAGCTTACGGGCGCAGGCGATATAGGAAACGTCCGTATAATCCTTGCGCGTGAAGACCGGGAAATCGTCGAGCCCGTCCACCTGGGCGCGCTTGATCTCGCTGTCCCAATAGGCGCCCTTCACCAGCCGCACCATGATCCGCCGGCGGCTACGCCGCGCCAGATCGATGAGCCAGTCGAGCACGAACGGACAGCGCCGGCCATAGGCCTGAACCACGAAACCGAGCCCCGCCCAGCCCGCCAGCTGGGGGTCGAAGCTCAACTCCTGCAGCAGGTCCAGGGACAATTCGAGCCGGTCCTGCTCCTCGGCGTCGATATTGAGGCCGATATCGTGACGCTTCGCCAAGGCCGCGAGCGCGGTCAGGCGCGGCAGCAGCTCGGCCTTGACCCGCCCCGCCTGGCCGCGGCTATAGCGCGGATGCAGCGCCGAGAGCTTGATGGAAATGCCGGGCCCGCCATAGACCCCGCGCCCCGCCGCCTCCTTGCCGATGGCGTGGATGGCCGCCTCATACTCGGCCAGATAGCGCGCGGCATCGGCCGCCGTCACGGCCGCTTCCCCGAGCATGTCGTAGGAATGAAGGAAGCCGCGCGCCTCGAGCGCGCGGGCACGGGCCACAGCCGCCTCAATGGTCTGGCCCATCACGAACTGCTCGCCCATCAGCCCCACCGCCACATCCACCGCGCGGCGCACCACCGGCGCACCGCAGCGGCTTACAAGGCGGGTGAGCGCGGCCGCCAGCCCGGGCTCGCTCCACGCCCGCGCCAGCTGGCCGGTGACGGCGAGGCCCCAGGCCGCGGCATTGACGAAGAGCGGACGGCCGCCGCGCGCCTCAAGATGCGGCTGCCAGTCCCCGCGGCCGACCGTGTCCCGGATCAGCGCGTCACGGGTCGCCGCGTCGGGAATGCGCAGCAGCGCCTCGGCGAGGCACATGAGAGCGACACCCTCCGCGCTCGACAGGGCGAACTCCTGCATCAGCTGCTCCACCACCGAGCCCCGGCCCTTGGCCCGCAGCGCCTCGACCAGACGGTGGGCGGTGCCCGCGATGTCGGCGCGCATCCCGGCCGGCAAGCTCGCCGCCTGAAGCAGCGGCCCCAGGCACTGCGCCTCCGGCCGGCGGGTGGCCGCGGTGATCACGCGCCGCAGGTCCGAGCGCTCCGGAACCGGATCGGCGAAGTGGGAAAAGGGTCCAAAGACGTCCAGCGGCGGCGCGGGAGGCAGGGTCTCGGTGGTCATGGTGCGCTCTATCCCCCGTGGGAGGCCCCTGCGTGGCGGACGCAGGGTGGGCCATTTCCATGACGCGCAGTGTACCGTCATCCTGGGCTTGCGACGACCGGCGTCAGCACCATCCGCGATCCTGGCCAAGCCGCGCCCGCGGGCAATGCCGGGGCGGCGCCGATGCGGCCGAATCCGGAAGGTCGTGGCACATGCCCCCCGGCGCTCCAGGGGTGGCCGCGACCATGCAAGCGCTCAAGGCCCCGCGCGCGCTCCTCATACCACTGCACCGCAGCAGGGCCCCTGTAGGGGCGAAACCCGGAAGGGGCGTCCTCCAGCCATTGCAGTACTTTCATCGCCTCCACGCGCCCGCGTTGCGGGGAGGTAGCGCATGGCGGGCTCCCACCCTGGCATGGAAAGCGTCAGAGGAACCAACCCGCGCGCCCGTCTTGCGGCGCCCGCATCGGCCACGGAACGGGTGGAGGGGCCATTGACGGCGTGGGACACTCGGGTCCTGCGCCATGCCCTGCCCGCTCAGCCCCGGATCGGCCAACTTCGGGCCGCCAAGAGATCCGAGGGTGCACGCGATGGCGCGCCAGCGGCATGCTGGTTGTTCACGAAACCGAGGGGAGAGCATCCAAATCATTGATTTGACGCTATTTCATCCCGCACACTGGGTCCCATTTCGCTGGACGCGCCGCAAGGTACTCCCCCGGGTTCTCGAAACCCGGAAGCTCTGTCATGCTTTGATTGTGCGTTTGTTCCCAGCCCGTGACGACGGCCACTTCACTCGAGAACGCTCCGGGTCGGTCCCACGCCAACCGAGGCACCGGGCCGGTCGTCCCTGCGCGCGCCGATCATCTCTGGTTCGCGAAACGGCGACGTCGAGCCGGAGCCCCCTTGCACCGACCTCCCCAGCAAGACAAGTAACGGACTCAAGCGCCCGGCTCAGCCCCGGTCGCTATGGAGACGCAGCAGGGCCACCGCCGCGTCCATGTCCACCCGCCGCGCGTCGCGGCGCGCGGTGGCGAGCTCGTCTTCGCCCCATAGCTCGCGATTCCAGTCCTCATCCACATGAGCCGCCTGCCATGCCGCGTCGGCGTCCAGGACGCCCTCGGCGACGGCCAGCGCCAGCAGCGCCGAGCCCGTCAGAGTCGTCATCACATGAACGGCCGCAAGGGGAAGCGCGTCCCCCGGCACCAGCTCACTCATCCGGGCGAGGGATTCCTCCGGCTGGGCCACGTGGCGCACGCCCTCGGCCAGGAAAAAGGGCGCCCCCCTTTCCTCCCGCGCCCAGGCCAGCACCGGATCCCAGTGCTGCGCCTGCCGCTCCAGGAGCGCGGTTGGCCCATCCGCCCGATAAAAGAGCATGTCGGTGCCCGCATAGCGCACCACTTCGTCCCGCACCGCCGCCGGCTCGGCAGCGACCCGGTCCAGAGCCACATTCACCAGCCGCGTCATGGGCATGGAGAAGGGATTGATCTCCCCCTCCTGGACCTCCCACTCCCGCGCCAGCGCCTCGGCGAGGGCGCGCGTGGGCACCAGCAGCAGGCCGCGAGCGGGGGTACGCACCGGGCGCCCGTCCAGCAGAACGGTGAAGCCGCCTTCGACCTCCCCCACGCTCACGTCCTTATAGAAGCGCTTGGGCAGTTGCGGCCGCTGGGCCGCCTGGGCGCGCGCCATCGGATTGGCATCGGGGCCGGTATTGGTCCCGTCGAGATCCGTCAGCAGGTCGCGCATTGGTCCCTCCCCGCCTTTGCCCCGCCACTCGCGGACAGCAGATCGGCGATGGCCGGCGGCACGGCCTCGAAATGGGTGACCACCTTCTGGGCGCCGGCGTGCCACAGCTCATCGGTGCTGTGATAACCCCAGGACACGCCCAGGGCCGAAGCCCCCGCGGCCCGCGCCATGGCCATGTCGAACGAGGTGTCGCCCACCACCACGGTCTGCGCGGGGCCGATTCCGGCCTCGATCATCGCCTGCTGCACCATCGCGGGATGGGGCTTGGAGGGCGCGTCGTCGGCAGTCTGGATGGTCGTGAACCACCCCTCCATGTCGTGGGCCTGCAGCACGCGCGCCACGCCGCGCCGCGCCTTTCCGGTGACCATGCCCAGCACCACGTCGTCGCGCGCCCGCAGCGCCGCCAGAACCTCCCGGGCACTGGGGAACATGGGCTCCGGCGGGCGCAGTTCCCGGAGCCGCATGAAGGCGCTGCGATAGGCCTCCGCCATCTCCATCACCGGATAGGTCCGGTCGCCCGCGGCCAGCACCGTGAAGGTCTCGGGCAGCGACAGGCCGACGACCGAGAGCACCCGTTCGCGATCGGGCACCGGAAGCCCGAGCGCCGTGTGGGCGTCGTGCATGGCCGCGACGATCATGTGCTGGCTGTCCACCAGGGTGCCGTCGCAATCGAACAGCACCAGCGTCACGGGCGCATCGGAGCGGGACGAAGAGCCTTCGGCGAGCGTCATTTCACGGACATCTTCTGGGTTGCGATATCATAGGACCATGTGGCCCCTGTGGGGTCCTGGAACAAGATCTCCGTGAAGCCGCGCTGCTGGCATTGCTTAGGGAATGGGCCGGCAACGATCAGCTCCGCCGCCGTCTTGGCGGAGAAGTTGAACTTGATGGTCAGGATCGTTTCATCCGGCCCCGAGGTACTCACCTGCAGGTCGAGTCCGTTCTGAGCGAAGCTGTCCTGCTTGCTCTTGGCGAACGCGCGCCGGGATTCGGCATCGCCCACCGGACCTTCCTCCGGTGCCGGGGAAGCCGACAGCGGGGTGACGGCGACGCTCGGTCGCGAGGTCGCGTCAAAGCCGGACGGCGGCGGCGCGAAAGCCGAAGGCGGCGGAGTGGTGGCCGAAGGCGCGGGTTCCGGCAAGGCCATGCGCGGCGGAGTGGCCGGCGCTGCTGGCGCGACGACGGGCGCGGGCGGCGGCACCAAAGCCGGCGCGGCGGACTCAGCCGCAGCCGGCGCGCTCGCGACCGGCGCGGGCGCGGCTTCGGGAGCCGGAGCGGATGCCTGCGGCGCGGCGGGCCGCGTGTCGGCGCCCTGCGGCGCGGGCGAGGACAGGACCCACCACACCAGCGCGCCGGAAATCAGCGCCAGGGCCGTACCACCGAGCCCCACGATCACGGGCGTCAGGAAACTGGAGCGCAGCGAGCGGCCGCAAAAGGGGCACTGAGCCTCTTCCGGATAAACCTGGGCGCCGCAGCCGGGACAGAAGTCGTGCTTCGTGTTCATGCCTCACCGTCTCTGTGCCGGCCTGGCTCCGACCGGCCTACCCCTGCCCCGCCCGGGCAAAGTTGCCCGAAGGGAGGCATGAGGTCCACCCTGCCGGCCCCACACGCGTGGAAAGCCGGCAGATCAGCTCTAACAGAGCAATGTGGCAGCTCCTAATTTGGATTGCCAAAATCCAGAGGCGGTGGCGGCGGCGTATCCAGCCCCGGAGACAGGTTCTCGAACTGCTCCTGCACCTGGCTCTGGTCGAGCTGCACCGAGCTGCCCTTGTAGTGTGTAACCATCTTCGGGAACAGGACGATGAGCGCCACCATGATCAGCTGGATCACCACGAACGGCACGGCGCCCCAATAGATCTGCCCGGTGGTCACCGGCTCGGTCAGCTTGCCCGTCACGCGGTCCACATAGGGCTTCTTGGCCGCCACCGAGCGCAGGAAGAACAGGGCGAAGCCGAACGGGGGATGCATGAACGAGGTCTGCATGTTCACCGCCAGCATCACGCCGAACCAGATGAGGTCGATGCCCAGCTTGTCCGCCGCCGGCCCCAGAAGCGGGATGATGATGAAGGCCAGCTCGAAATAATCGAGGAAGAAGGCCAGCACGAACACCAGCAGGTTGACGGCGATGAGGAACCCGGCCTGCCCGCCGGGCAGCGACACCAGCAGCTCTTCCACCCATTTGTGCCCGTCCACCCCGTAGAAGGTGAGCGAGAACACGCGCGCGCCGAGCAGGATGAACAGCACGAAGGCTGAGAGCTTGGCGGTGGAATAGGTGGCCTGCCGCATCAGGTCGAACTTCAGCCGCCCGCGCGCGGCCGCGAGCGCCAGCGCGCCCACCGAGCCCATGGCCCCGCCTTCGGTCGGCGTGGCGACGCCGATGAAGATGGTGCCCAGCACCAGGAAGATGAGCGCCAGCGGCGGCACCATCACGAACACCACCTGCTCAGCCAGCTTGGAGAGCAGGCCCAGGCGGAACAGCCGGTTCGCCACCGCGATGACGAAGGCCAGCGCCACCGTCGCCGACATGGCGAGCACCACATAGTCCGAGCCGAACTTCACGCCGGTCTGCCCCATCAGCACGATGGAAAGGGCGATGGCGAGCGCCAGCGTGATGTAGAGCGACGGCGTGAGGAGCCGCGCCGCGCCGGACAGGATGAAATAGAGCACCACGAACGCGGCCACGCCCCACACCACGGTGTTGGCAAAGCCGGGCAGCATGTCCGCCGTCAGGTGCGGCGCCGATCCGGTGGCGATCAGCACCGCGAAGCCGGCCGCGGTCAGCGCCCCGAGAATGTGGGAGTAGCCGGCCTTCTGGTTCGGCTCCCGCAGGTTCTGCGCATCCGCCGGCAGCCCGGGTGCGGCCTGCGGGAAGAAGGTGGCGACGATGAAGATGTAGAAGGCATAAAGGGCCGACAGCAGCAGGCCCGGAATGAAGGCGCCCTCATACATGTCGCCGACCGAGCGGTTGAGCTGGTCGGCCATCACGATGAGCACGAGCGAGGGCGGGATGATCTGCGCCAGCGTGCCCGAGGCCGCGATCACGCCCGAGGCCACCCGACGGTCATAGCCATAGCGCAGCATGATGGGCAGCGAGATGAGGCCCATGGAGATGACCGAGGCGGCGACCACGCCGGTGGTGGCCGCCAGCAGCGCGCCCACGAAGATCACCGCATAGGCCAGGCCGCCGCGAATGGAGCCGAACACCTGGCCGATGGTGTCGAGCAGGTCCTCCGCCATGCCGGAGCGCTCGAGGATGAGGCCCATGAAGGTGAAGAACGGTACCGCCAGCAGCACCTCATTGTTCATGGTGCCGTAGACGCGCTCGGGCAGCGCCTGCAGGAAGTCCGGCCGGAACAGGCCGAGCCAGATGCCAATAACACCGAAGATGAGGCCGTTGGCCGCCAGCGAGAAGGCCACCGGGTAGCCCAGCAGCAGAAACACCACCAGCGCCGCGAACATGATCGGCGCCATATTGTGGATGAACCAGCCGCGGAAGCCCGGCTCGGCCGCGAACGCCGTATCGGGCAGGAAGGAGACGAGGGCGAAAGCCGTCAGCAGCACCCAGGAGAGGTGTGCCGGCTTGAGGCGACGCAGGGCCGCAAAGGAAGCCTGGATCATGAAGCTCTCCTCAGCGCTGGCTCTGCGAGGAAGAGGCTTCCGCCTCACCTTGGCTGTCGGCCTGACTTTCCATCAGCCGCTCAGCCTCCGCGGCGAGCGCCGCATGGGTGCCGCCCTCCCCTTCATGGGGGTCGTTCATGCGGCCGGTGAAGATAGCCACGCGCTTGATGAGCTCCGAAATACCCTGCAGCGTGAGGAAGAAGAAACCGAGCGGCACCAGCGCCTTCGCCGGCCACTGCGGCAGCCCGCCCGCGTTCAGCGACTGCTCGTCAATGGCATAGGAATTCAGGAAAAAGGGCACCGAGGTCCACAGCAGCAGGATGGAGAAGGGCAGCAGGAAGAACAGGTGCCCGAAGATGTCGATGCCGTCGCGCACGCGCTTGGTGAGGTGGGAATTCACGATGTCGATGCGGATATGCTCATTGTCCAGCAGCGTCCACGACGCGCACAGCAGGAACACCGCCGAAAACAGCACCCATTGCAGCTCCAGCCACGAATTGGAGCTCACGTCGAACAGCTTGCGCACGATGGCATTGATGGCCGAGACGAAGATGGCGGCAACGATCAGCCAGGCAGCAATCTTGCCGATGCGCGCGTTGACGGCATCGATGCCGCGGGCGAGCGCGAGCAGGGGTGTCATGGGTTCGTGTCCCTCGGGCGACTCATTATCGCGGGCCGCCGCTTTCAACATGAAGGCGGCCCATTAAGCCGGCACCATAGGCTAAGCGGACCGCACTTCAAGTGCAGCCCCCCTCAAAACCGCGCCAGGACGCCATTCCGGCGGCCTAGCCTTAAGAAAATTGCGACAAAAGTCGAACACTTGTGTGTGTTATTGCACCGCGTGCGCCGAATCGGCCCTTCTGTTGCGCCGCGATCAGCAGGCCTGGGGCTTCAGCGGGCCTGGGGCTCCGGCGCGCTGCCCCAAGGGGGCGCCCCCTGCAGGGCCGGCCCGCGCGTGAAGCTGCCGCGCGCGCTGTTCCAGAGCAGTGATGCGCCCGTGCCGGCAACGGGGCTTTCACCCACGCACCAGGCGCTCACGTCGGTTCCAGCGCGCGGCAGCACCGCGACCACACTGCCCAGCCCCTCCCAGGCGGCGGTGTCCTCCTGCACCTCGCGCGGCGGAGTCCGGCACAGGGTCGCGTCGAGCTCCTGCGGCCACACCCGGTCTGTGACGAGGTTCCAGCGGCCAGAAGCGCGGGAGTAAAAGCGAAGCCGCCCGCCGAAGGGCGCGGGCCCCTTCATGCCCCATTCGCTGAGGCCCACCAGGGGCGAGCCTTCCGCGTCGATCCAGGCGGCCATCTCGGTCACCATGCCGTCGGCGGTGTCGGCATCGCCGCGGTCGGTGATGCGCAGATAGAAGCGCGGCTTGTCCAGCAGCAGCGACACCCGCGCCCGCGCGCCATGAAGCAGGCCGCCCGAAGCCACGGGGCCGGCGGGCGAGGCCGCGATCTCGTAGGACGGGAAGCCGTTGGGCTGCGCCACCTGGAGCTCGCGATAAAGGTCCAGAATGTCCGGCCCCTGCGCCCACGCCACCGCCGGCGCCAGGAACGCGGCCAGCAGGGCGAGGCGAAGCGGCAGGCGCGCCATCACCCCTCCGGCGATTCCAGGATCGGGTCGTACTGGCTGGCGTCGAAGCCGAGCACGGCGAAGGATTGTGCCATGTGAGGCGGCAGCGGCGCGGAGACGTCGATCACCCCCTCCCCCCGCGGGTGGGGAATGACCAGCCGCCGGGCAAGAAGATGCAGCTTGTTCTGCAGCCCGCCGGGCAACTCCCAGTTCTCGATATCGAAATACTTGGGGTCGCCCACGATGGGGTGGCCGATATGGGCCAGATGGGCGCGCAGCTGGTGGGTGCGGCCGGTGACCGGCTTCAGCGAAAGCCAGCTCATCTTCTGCGCCGCCTGGTCCACCACCGCATAATAGGTCACCGCGTGGCTGGCATCGTCCTCGCCATGGCGGGCCACGCGCATCTTCTCCTCGCTCTCGTCGCGGGCGAGATAGGTGGAGATGCGGCCCTGCCGGGGCTTGGGCACGCCCGGCACCAGCGCCCAATAGACCTTGCGCGCCTCGCGCGAGCGGAAGCTCTTGGCCAGCACAGAGGCGGCAAGGCGGGTCTTCGCCACCAGCAGGCAGCCCGACGTGTCCTTGTCGATGCGGTGGACGAGGCGGGGCTTCTGCCCATCCTTGTCGCGCATGGTCTCCAAAAGGCCGTCCACATGGCGATAGGTGCCGGAACCGCCCTGGACCGCGAGGCCGAACGGCTTGTTGAGCACCATCACGTCCTTGTCCTCATAGAGGATCAGGGAACGCAGGAAGGCGAGATCATCATTGATCTTGGCCCCGGGGCGCGCCGTCGCGCCACCGGCTGCACCTTTGCCTGCGGCGGAAGCGCCAGGCGCCCGCCCCCCGGCCTTGGTGGCGCCGGCGGTGGCCGTCTCGCCCTCGCTGGGTCCGAGCGGAGGCACGCGCACGCTCTGGCCGGGCTCGAGATGGGTGGAGGTCTTGATGCGGCCGCCATCCACCCGCACCTGCCCCGTGCGCACCAGCTTCTGGAGGTGGCCGAAGGACAGGTCCGGGTAATGCAGCTTGAACCAGCGGTCGAGACGCATGCCGGCCTCGTCCTCACTCACCGTCTTCAGCTCAACTGCCATCTTGGGCCCATCCTCGCGCGGCATTCCGCCTTTGCGCTCAGGCAATAGAGCATGGCGGGCGAGCCGTCACCTCTCCCGCGACATGACGGGGATGCTCAGGTGAGCATCCGCACCAGCGAGATGCCGGCGAACACCCCCAGGAAGCCGCAGATCACGGAAGCCGCCGCATAGAGCAGCGCCAAGCCGCTCTCGCCCCGTTCCATCAGGAACAGGAAGTCCAGCGAGAAGGTTGAAAAGGTGGTGTAGCCCCCCAGCATGCCGGTGGTGAGGAACAGGCGCGCGCTCTGGTTCCAGCCCTCGCCGTCCTTGAAGGCGAGGTAGCCCGTCAGCAGCCCCATGAACAGGCTGCCGCTCACATTGATGATGAGGGTCGCGAACGGGAAGCCCAGGCCCAGCAGCTTGGGAATGGACAGGTTCATCAAGTGGCGCAGCACGCCCCCGAACCCGGCGCCCAGAAAAACCACGATAACGGGATGCAACATCACGGACGGCACGGCTTACCCCCCAAGCAGCGACAGCAACCAACGGCCCCTTCCCGCAGGGGCCGGCCCGGCCAGCCCACCTTTAGCGCGCAGAAACGCCACCCACCTCCGGAAAATGTGACCGAAGGGGAGCGCCTCTCCGCGGGAACAAACGCGGGCGTCACTATATAAGCGCGCTCAAGGCGGCAGTTTTTCAGTTTCGAGGAGAAATGTGATGAAGACGCCCCTTCTCGCCGCTGCCAGCTTCCTGGTTCTCACCAGCGGAGCAGCGCTCGCCGACCGTCCGCTCACTCCGACAGAGCAGGAAAAGGTCCAGGCCACCCTCACCGAGCAGGGCTGCAAAGGCGGCCACGTGGAGTTCGACGAGGGGATTTTCGAGGTGGACAATGCCACCTGCGCCGATGGCCACGTCTACGACTTCAAGATCGGCCCGGATTACAAGGTGCTCCACAAGGAGCTGGAGCACTGACTGCGGCCTGAACCTGGTGCGGGGGAGCCGGAACCTTCATCCCGGCTCCCCCATCTCTTCAGACCTTTCAGACCTTGGCGAGGGCCTGATCGAGATCCGCGATGATGTCGGCCACGTCCTCGATGCCCACCGAAAGGCGCACCACCTCCGGCCCGGCACCGGCCACCACCTTGGCTTCGTCCGTCAGCTGGCGATGGGTGGTGGAGGCGGGATGGATGATGAGCGAGCGGGTGTCGCCGATATTGGCGAGGTGGGAGAACAGCTCCACGTTCGACACCAGCTGCACGCCGGCCTCGTAGCCGCCCTTCAGCCCGAAGGTGAAGACCGCGCCTGCGCCCTTGGGCAGGTATTTCTGCGCCAGGGCATGATAACGGTCGCTCTCCAGGCCCGGATAGCTCACCCACGCCACCTTGGGGTGCGCGGCAAGATATTCGGCCACCGCCAGCGCGTTGTCGCTGTGGCGCTGCATGCGCAGGCCCAGCGTCTCAATGCCGGTAAGGATCAGGAACGCGTTGAACGGCGACAGAGCCGGCCCCAGATCGCGCAGCCCCAGCGCCCGCGCGGCGATGGCAAAGGCGAAATTGCCGAAGGTCTCGTGCAGCACCATGCCCTGATATTCGGGCCGCGGCGCCGAAAGGAAGGGATAGCGATCGGTGGCGGACCAGTCGAAGGTGCCCGCGTCCACGATCACGCCGCCCAGGGAATTGCCGTGGCCGCCCAGGAACTTGGTGGCCGAATGCACGACGATGTCGGCGCCGTGCTTGATGGGCTGCCACAGATAGGGCGTGGCCAGGGTGTTGTCGACGATGAGCGGAACGCCTGCCTTCTTGGCGATGGCGGAGATGGCCGCCACATCCACCACCACGCCGCCCGGATTGGCCACGCTCTCCACGAAGATGGCCTTGGTCTTGTCGCTGAGCGCCGCCTCGAAGGTGGAAAGGTCGTCCGGATCGGCCCACTTCACGTTCCAGCCGAAGCTCTTGAAAGCGTGGCTGAACTGGTTGATGGACCCGCCATAGAGCTTGCGGGAGGCGATGAACTCGTCGCCGGGCGTGAGCAGGGTGTGGAACACCAGGTGCTGCGCGGCATGGCCCGAGGCCACCGCCAGCGCCGCCGTGCCACCCTCCAGCGCCGCCACGCGCTCCTCCAGCACCGCGTTGGTGGGGTTGCCCAGGCGGGTATAGATGTTGCCGAAGGCCTGCAGCCCGAACAGCGACGCCGCATGGTCCACATCGTCGAACACGAAGGACGTGGTCTGGTAGATCGGGGTCGCGCGCGCGCCGGTGGTCGGGTCGGGCTGGGCGCCGGCATGGATGGCAAGCGTCGCGAATCCCGGCTCGTGCACGGGGGCTTCAGGGCGGTTTTCTTCGGTCATTGGCGGTCTCTCCCGTCGTGCCGGCCCCGATGGGCCGGCACATTCCATATAAGACGATAAATTTTGTCAGGAAATACGATTTTCCCGTCACGGTTGCAATGCGGGCCCCTATGGCTTGCGCGGCGCGATGGACAGACGCTGCACCCCCGTGCCGAGCCGCTTGGGCCGCCGCGAGGAAAGGGTGCGCGAGTTGACCCCGCTCCAGCCGATCTCGCCCGAAAGGCGCGCATATTCGATCTTGGGGCAGCGGTTCATCACCACCTTGAGGCCGGCAACCTCGGCCTTGGCCGCTACCTCGTCATGGCGCACGCCGAGCTGCATCCACAGCACCTTGGGCAGGGGGCTCAGCGCCGCCACCTCCTCCCATACGGCCGGCAGATGCTCCGGCGCGCGGAACACGTCAACCATGTCGATGGGCTCCGGCACATCGGCAAGGCGGGCCACGAAGGTGAGACCGGCCACCTCCTTGCCCGCCTGGCCCGGATTCACCGGGAACACACGATAGCCGCGCTCGGCCAGATATTTCATGACGAGGTAGGACGGCCGCGCGCTGTTGGCGCTGGCGCCCACGATGGCAATGGTGCGCACCTCATCCAGAATGCCGCGAATGTAGCTGTCGGCGTAAGTGTCGTGGTTCATGGCGTCCTCCCCTTTTCGTCCGCCGCCCCACCCTGCCCTCAGAGCTTCGCCTTGCTGAAAAGGCGCCTGAAGTTGCGGGTGGTGGCATCAGCCACCTGCTCGGCGCTCACCCCGCGGGCCGCCGCGAGCACCTTGGCCGTCTCCGCCACGAAGGACGGCTCGTTGCGCTGGCCACGATGGGGCACGGGGGCGAGATAAGGCGAATCCGTCTCCACCAGAATGCGATCCTCCGGCACGCTCGCCGCGATGGCGCGCAAGTCCTGGGTCTTCTTGAAGGTGATGACGCCCGAAAAGGAAATGTAGCCCCCCAGAGCCAGCGCCCGCCGCGCCAACTCGGGCCCGGCGGTGAAGCAATGCAGCAGGAAGGGGAAGGCGCCCTTGGCGGTCTCCTCCTCCAGGATGGCGGCGGTGTCCTCGTCCGCGTCGCGGGCGTGGATCACCAGCGGCAGGCCGGTTTCGCGCGCGGCCGCGATATGAGCGCGGAAGCCCTGCTCCTGCGCCGCGCGCGGGCTGGTTTCGTAATGATAATCGAGCCCCACCTCACCAATGGCCACCACCTTGGGGTGGGCCGCCAGGGCCACCAGGTCCGCCGTCGTCACGTCCAGCTCTTCGGCGGCGTAGTGCGGATGGGTGCCCACTGAGCAGCTCACATTGTCGAACCGCTCCGCGATGGCGCGGATGGTGTCGAACGCGCGCACGCGGGTGGAGATGGTGACCAGGTGCGCGACCCCGGCCGCCTGGGCGCGCGCCACCACATCGGGCAGCTCGGCGGCGAAATCGGGGAAGTCCAGGTGGCAGTGGCTGTCGACAAGCATGATGCGTCACGAATTTCCGGAAGATTGCCCTTCCATTAAGCCCATCCCCCCGCGCCGTCGAGCCGGCGCGACAGGTCACCGGCCCCGTGCCAGGATGCCGCCCGTTGCGACTCGCCTGCAAGGAGCCTTCCCGTGCCGCCCTTCCGCCCCGCCTTCCAGCGCCTCGCGGAGGCGTCCGTTCCATGGGCCGCGGCCCTGGTGATGATCTCCATCGCCCTCCTGGCGTGGAGCGCGCAGGTGTCCATCCCCGTGCAGCCGGTGCCGATCACCCTGCAGAGCTATGTGCTGCTCACCCTCGCGGCACTGATGGGCTGGCGCCTGGGCGCTCTGGTGGTGCTCGCTTACGTGGCGCTCGGCCTCATGGGCGTGCCGCTCTTCGCCAATGGCGGCAGCGGCTGGAAAGCACTGACCGGCTCCTCGGCGGGCTTTATCGCGGGCTTTGTGGTGGTCACGCTGGGGGTCGGCGCGGCGCAGCAATATTGGGCGCGGCTGCGGCCCTTGCCGCTGCTCGCCGCCCTCGCGGGCGGGCATCTGGTGCTGATGGCGCTGGGCGCGGGCTGGATCGCCACCAAAGCCGGCTATTCGGTTGCTTTCGAGAAGGCGTTTCTGCCGTTCGTGCCGGGCGCGGCGGTGAAGTCCATCACCGCCTTGGCCACCGTCATCGGTGTCGAGCGCCTGGCGGGAACGCCCCGGCAATGAGGCCGGGGCCGTCCGCTCACACGGAGTCTGAGATTTCCTTCTTGAGCGCCTCGGCGTCGGGGCCCGGCATGGCGATGGCGCGCACCACCTCTCCAGGACCGGGATTGGTCACGATGGAGGCTTCCAGCGACACCGTCACCGCGCCGCCCGATGTATTGAAGATGTAGTCGAGCCGGAACGCGGCATTGGAGGATGCTCCATTGGTCCGCTTCAGGGCTTCGTCCGGCGGCAGGCGCTTCTCGGCCACGAGCTGGGCCGGCTGGTCCACCGTGATGGTATAGCCGCGCGCGCGGCGGGCCGTGGCCAGACGACCGCGCACCAGCGTGGCGTCTGCCCCCTGCAGGCGCACCTCGATCCGCGGCACGGTCGGCCCTTCGGGCGCGGGCGCCGGAGCCTCGGCGGGCATCATGGGGGGAATCGGATCATAGGTCGCAGGCCGCTGAGCACCGCGATCACCCGAGCACGCAGCCAGAAGCAGCATCGCCGCGACTGCACTCAACCCTTTCAGCCTCGTCATCGGCACTGCTCCCGAAGCCTCCCCTTTTGGCCTTGGCCGCCGCTGGATACGGCGAAGGCACCCTAGAGCATTTTCCTTCATCATTGAATCACGAAAATACCAAAGCACCGGCCAACATCACCGCGCCGCTCACCCCCCGCCCTGGCGCCAGGAAAAGCCGACCGCGCCACCGCAAAAAGCACCCTTCCCCGCGTGTTGCCACTCATCCCGCCGCGCTTTCACGCGCGCGGGGAATGGACACGGTGGCCTCAGCCGACGCAAGCTGAGGCGGGGGAATGGACAACAGTCGGAATTGACGGAAAACTCCATTCTCCTGAGGAAACAACCGCCCGAAGGGAGAGGCTTGATGGAAGCCCGCGGGGACAATTCGATTGCGATCAACCCGGAGACAGCGGCGATGCTGGCCTCCATGGCGCTCAGGCAGCCCTCGACGCTGGCGATCGGCATTGCCGATGCCGCGCGGCTGCTGGGAGACCTCAGTTGCCTGCTCGCCTGGGGCAGCGGCAACGCCCAGCGCCTCTCAGGCGAAAGCGTGGCCATTTCCGGCGCCGTGGAAGAGCTGGCGCGCACCACCGACAACATCGCCCAGGCCGCCGCCGGCACCCACGAGCAATCCACCGACGCGGCGCGCATTGTCACGCAAACGGTGGATCAGGCGGCCCAGGCGGCGGCCGCCATCGGCGACATCGCCTCCGCCTTCACCGACATCCAGTCGCGCACGGACCAGCTGACCAGCGCCATTCGCGCCATCGGCGACATGGCCCGCGACATCGACACCATTTCCAAGCAGACCAAGCTCCTCTCCCTCAACGCCACCATCGAGGCGGCGCGCGCCGGCGCGGCGGGGCTGGGGTTCGGCGTCGTCGCATCGGAGGTGAAGGCGCTCTCGGAGCAGACGGCGCGCACCACCGCCAACATCACCTCGAAACTCGGCGAGCTGAACCAGGTGCTGGCCGCCGTGGCCCAGGCGGTGCTGGCGGGCGGCAACCGGGTGGAAAGCGGCACCCGGGCCTTCAACGACGTCTCCCGCAACATGGACCTGGTGTCGGAGCGCGTCGGCGCCGCCACAGAGCGCATCGAGAGCATCAGCCACGCTTTGTCCGAGCAGAAGACGGCCACCAATTCCATCGCCGCCTCGCTCACCGAGGTGGCGCGACTCGCCGCGCAGAACAAGGCCGATGGCGATTCGTCCGCGGCCCTGCTCGCCAAGGCCCAGGATTCCGCGATGAACGTGCTGGGCGAGCTGGACAGTGATGGCAGCCACGCCAACACGCCCCGCATCTTCGCGGCGGAGCTTTCCGCCTGGCGCGGACGGCTGGCCCAATGCCTCGTAGGTGGGCGCTCCGACCGATGCTACGACAACCCGCCGTTCGAGGCCGAGCGCACCCTCGCCCCCGCTTTGCGTGATGCCATCGCCCCCTCTCTGGCGGCGATCCGCAGATCCGCGCGGGAGCTCGGCCAGAAGCTGCAGGCCAGCGACATTGGCGGGGCGATCGCGGCCTATGGCACGACCGACGAGCAGCTCACCCGGGTCATCGACCGGCTGAGCGCCTGATTGAGCGTTCCGCGCGAAGTGGCAACCGGTTCGCATCAAGGAAAGGTCGACGCACAAACGCAAACGGTCTGGAGGCACCGCCCGGAGCGTATCCGGGCGGCCCTGCTTTCAGTTCGCGGACGCCTCGGGCTCCACATAGCGGGGGAACACGCCCACCGGCGTCGGCAGCGTGCGCCCGGCGGGCAGGCGAGCCGCCGCCCCCAGCCGCTCGAAGCCGCGCTCATCCGCCGGCACCGCCACCAGGTCCAGCAGCTTGGCCGCGCTTTCCGGCATCACCGGCTGCACCAGGATGGCCACCTCGCGGATCACCTCCGCCGTCACCCACAGCACGGTGGCCATGCGGGCGGGATCGGTCTTGCGCAGCGCCCAGGGCGCCTGAGCCGCGAAGTAACGGTTGGCCTCCGCCACCACCGCCCACACGGCATTGAGATAGTGGTGGATGGCCTGGGTGCCCATGGCCTCCCGCGCCTTTTCCAGAATGCCGTCGGCCTGGGCCAGAATCTCCTGATCCTCCGCCGAGAGCGGCCCCGGCTCCGGCACCACGCCATCCAGATTCTTGGCGATCATGGACAAGGAGCGCTGGGCGAGATTGCCCAGGTCGTTGGCCAGATCCGCATTCATGCGCGCCACGATGGCCTCATGGCTATAGGAGCCGTCCTGGCCGAACGACACCTCGCGCAGGAAGAAGTAGCGGATGGCGTCCACGCCATAGGTGGCGGCGAGGTCGAACGGATCGACCACATTGCCCACCGACTTGGACATTTTCTCCCCGCGATTGAACAGGAAGCCGTGGCCGAACACGCGCTTGGGCGCCTCCAGCCCCGCCGACCACAGGAAGGCGGGCCAGTACACCGCATGGAAGCGGATGATGTCCTTGCCGATGACGTGCAGGTTCGCCGGCCAGAAGCGCTTGTAGAGCTCACTTTCCGTGTCCGGATAGCCGAGCGCGGTGATGTAATTGGTCAGCGCGTCCACCCACACATACATGATGTGCTTGGGGTCGCCCGGCACGGGGATGCCCCAGTCGAAGGTGGTGCGGGAAATGGAGAGGTCCTGCAGCCCGCCGGACACGAAGCTCACCACCTCATTGCGGCGCGCCTCCGGCATGATGAAGCCGGGGTTTTCGGCATAATAGGCCAGCAGGCGATCCTGATAGGCGGAGAGGCGGAAGAAGTAGCTCTCCTCCTCCACCCATTCCACCGGCGTGCCCTGGGGGCCAAGGCGCACGCCGTCCGGGTTCAGCGTGGTCTCGCTCTCGGCGTAATAGGCCTCGTCGCGCACCGAATACCAGCCGGAATAGGTGGATTTATAGATGTCGCCATTGGCGGCCATCTTCTCCCAGATGGCCTGGCAGGACTTGTAGTGCCGCTCCTGGGTGGTGCGGATGAAGTCGTCGTTGGAGAGGCCGAAGGTCTCCACCATGGCCTTGAAGCGCTCCACATTGCGCTCAGCCAGCTCGCGCGGAGTGGTGCCGGCCTTCTGTGCGGTCTGGAGCATCTTGATGCCGTGCTCATCGGTGCCGGTGAGGAAGCGCACCTCGTGCCCGTCGAGCCGCATGAAGCGGGCGATGCAATCGGTGGCGATGGCCTCGTAGGCATGGCCCATGTGCGGCACGCCATTGGGATAGGCGATGGCGGTGGTGATGTAGAACGGCGGCTTCATCGACATGGGTAGCTCTTTGGCAGCACTTCGGAGAGCGCGAACGTTCGCCGGCCACCGCGCGGCCGGCGCACCAGTTTAGCGCACGGCTTCGGAGAGGTCGGCGAAGATGCGGAACACCAGCGCCTTGCGATCGAGATTGAAGACATCCGCCTCGACGGCGCTGCGACGCACCTTCTCCCACACCTCGCCCAGCCGGACAAGGCGAGGCGCCGGCTCGGCGCCGCTGGTGGCCCGCGCCGCGATGTAGTCGCTCACCGCCTCGGTGAACAAGGCCAGCCCGTCGCCCCGGTCCCCCTGCAAGCGGGCGCCGAGCGCATGCAGCTCCTCGGCCTTCGGCGCTGGCAACTGGTCAAGCGCGCGCAGGGTGGCGGCGCGAACCTCCATGCCCTCGCCCCGCGCCAGCACCACCGCCCGGCGCACGCTGCCCTGGCTCGCCTCCGCCGCCGAAGGCAAAAGGGCGGGATCCAGCTCCACCCCCTCGGTCCGCAGATGGTCGAGGGCCGCCAGCACCTCCTCGGTGGCGAGAGGGCGCAGCCGCACGAGGCGCGTGCGCGAGCGGATGGTGGGCAGCACCCGCCCGGGAGCATGGGAAATGAGCAGGAACAGGGCCCGCGGTGGCGGCTCCTCCAGCGTTTTCAGCAACGCGTTGGCGCCGAACGCGTTGAGCTCGTCCACCGCGTCCACGATGCAGACCCGCCAGCCACCGCCGGCCGCTGTGGCACCGAAGAACGAGCGCACCCGGCGCACCATTTCGGCCGGAATCACCGTGGGGATCTTCTCCTCTCCCGCCTCAGGCGCACGGCGCAGCACCAGAAGATCAGGATGGGTGAGAGAGGCCACCTGCCGGAACACCGGATGGTTCGAGGGCAGATCCAGCCCATGCGCGGAAGCCACGGCGCCGGGCCCCGCCAGCACCGCGCGGGCGAGCCGATAGGCCAGGGTCGCCTTGCCCACGCCTTCGGGGCCGCCCAGCAGCAAGGCATGGGGCAGGCGACCGGAACGCCAATCGGCGGCAAGGTCCGCCTCCAATGTGGCGTGGCCGAACAGGCGATCCTGGCTGCGCGGATGGGGGGTATCCGGCAACACGTCTCCCGCCAGCACCTCGCTCATCGCGCCGCCCTCGCGCGGGCCGCAAGGCGGCCATCCACCAGCGCGGCGATCTCGGCGGCCACCACCTCGGCTGAAGGGGTGGCGTCCACCACCGCGCAGCGCTCCGGATCGGCCGCAGCCTGCGCCAGAAACGCGTTCCGCACGGCCGTATGGTAGGCAAGGCCTTCCTTCTCGAACCGGTCCGCCGCAGCGCCCTTGCCCCGCGCCGCCGCCCGCGCCAGCCCCACCTCGGGCGGCACGTCGAGCACGAGGGTGAGATCCGGCCGCGCGCGCACGCACACCCGCTCAAGCCCCTGCAGCAGGTCCGCATCCACCTGGCCGACGACGCCCTGATAGACGCGGGTGGAATCCATGAAGCGATCGCACACCACGATGCGGCCGGCGGCCAAGGCCGGGGCGATGAGCGAATTCACATGATCCGCCCGCGCGGCGGCAAACAGCAGCGCTTCCACCTGCGGCCCCAACGGCTCGGCGGCGCCGGACAGCAGCACGTGGCGCACCGCTTCCGCGCCGGGGGAGCCACCGGGCTCGCGGGTTTCCACCACATACCAGCCGCGCGCGCGCAGATGTTCCGCCAGAAGGCGCGCCTGGGTGGACTTGCCCGTGCCCTCGCCGCCCTCCAGGGTGATGAACCAGCCGCGCGCGCTCATCGGGCGAGGCGCGCCGGGCAATGGCAGGCGGACGATGCAGACATGACGGGAACCCTCGGGCTTTGGAGGGTCATTTATGCAGCTTTGCCAGCCCCTGCGCCACAAGGTCCCGCGTGGAATCCCCGAGGAAGGTCATGCCGCCGTCGAGGGCGCGCTCCCAAAGGCTGCCCACGGGCACGTCATCGGTGGTGAACAGCGGCACCTCCAGCACCTTGATGTCGCCGCGGGTCACCTCCATCTGGCCCACCGGGGTGCCCTTTGCCACCGGCGCCCGCAACGGGCCGAGATAGCTCACCCGCGCCGTGATCCGCTCGCCGCCCCGGCGCGAGGTGAGGACGCGCACCGGCCCCTTGGCCGTGAGCCCCACGGAACCGCTGGTTCCGCCGAACACCTGGGCACGGCCCACCTCCGCGCCTTCCGCGAAGATCACGCGCTGATGGAAGGACTGGAAGCCCCAGTCCAGCAG
The DNA here is from genome assembly GCF_021401125.1 of Xanthobacter sp. NM-59. Classification (GTDB taxonomy): domain Bacteria; phylum Pseudomonadota; class Alphaproteobacteria; order Rhizobiales; family Xanthobacteraceae; genus Xanthobacter. The sequence continues at coordinate 105,722 of NZ_JACBFQ010000001.1, read as the reverse complement.
CTTGCGGGCCTCGTCCAGCCGCTCCTTCTCCGATTTGGCGCCGAGCACCACCACCACCAGCCGCTGGCCGTTCTGCACCGCCGAGCCCAGCAGATGGTAGCCGCCCTCCTTCAGCCAGGCTTCCTGCAGCCCGTCGGCGCCAACGCCGGCATTGAGCAGGGTGTTGCGGTTGCGCTGCTTGATCTTGTTCCAGTCGATCCCGGGGAGCGCGAACAGCTTGTACTGCTCCGGAAACGTGCGGATGACGTATTGCGCGAGTGTCGCCATATCACGCGCGGTGGACAGCTGGGCGGGATCGTCGAAGCCGGTGGGGTTGCGGAACTCCGAATTGCTCATGCCGATCTGCTTGGCCGTGGCGTTCATCCGCATGGCGAACTCGCCCTCGGTTCCGGCGACGCCTTCGGCGAGAGCAATGGCGGCATCATTGCCCGAGACGACGATGGCGCCCTGCAGCAGGTCTTCCACCCGCACCGGCTTGTTCACCTCCGCGAACATGGCCGCCCCGTGGGAGGGGCCACCACCGCGCCGCCATGCATTGACGCTGACCATGAACGGCGTATCCGGCGTGATCTTGCCGGCCTTGATCTGGCCGAACACCACGGCGGCCGTCATCACCTTGACCAGGCTCGAGGGGGGCAGCTGACGGTCCGCATCCTTCTCGTAGAGGATGGTTCCGGTCTCGAAGTCCACCAGCATGGCCGCCGGCACATGGGCTTGAAAGGCGCTCTGGGCCGCCGCCGGACGCGGCGCCCCCACGCCGACAGTGCCGCCGATGATGAGCAGAATAACCAGAAGGATGCGTGCGCTCACGAGAGGAACCCGATGCCAATGCCGCCAGGGCGACGCCCACGCTTATTGTTCAGCACGCCGCCCAACTTCGCAAACAACATTCTGCCACGAGCCGCCCCGCGCCCCACCGTGATCCACGGGATGCGCAGGAAATACAGGCCGGCGACCGAGGGCGGAGGAATGCCAGCCAGCAAGCGGCAGGCCCCGCGCCCCACTGAGACCAGAAAAGGCGCAAGGGGCGGGACAGCGCGCACGGGAGCGCCAGCTCCTCCATGCCCCCCAGCTGCAGGCAAGCAGCGACTCGGGTGCCACTGCCCCCTTCCGCCAACGCCCCGTAGCCTCCCACCACCACGCCCATCGCGACGCGCCACCTTGGCAGCCCAGCTGGCGATCCCCGGCCTGCCCAAGGCCGGCGCCCCCTTCGACGCAGCGCGCGAAAATGAAACGGGCGCCGGAGCAAAAGCCCCCGCGCCCGTTCAAAAACCCGAATACAGAAAATCGCTGCGATTTCGCTCTCTGCGCAGGCCGAGGCGGCCGCTTTGCGATCGGCCTTCAGTTCGCGGAAGGAGGGGCCATCAGCACGCCACTCCCCGCAGCCGCGAATGAGGAAGCACTCTATGCGCTAAGGGAGGACGTGCCCGCCGCCTTGGAGGCTTCCGCGAGCGGAGCGCCCGTGCCGCGGCGCTGAGTGCCGCGGGCATAATCCTCGGCCTCCTTGGTCCAGCGCTCGATGCGGCCAGAACCAACGCCCAGCGTGAACCGGCCCGTAGCCAAATCCACATCCCGAGGCGCATGTTCGCGGCCTTCACGGACCTGAGTGAGGCCGAGCGAGGTCTGTTTGATCCGCACCTCGTCCAGCGACCGGCCGGCGGCAATGCCCTGCGCCCGGAACTGCTGATACTCCCGGTCACTCATCACGCGAATCTGGGAGACGTTGTCCACGCTCTCCGGATCCATCACGATCCAGACCGTGCCCCGCTGCGAAGCAACGACGCCATGAGCACGCTCTTCCACGCTCCGCAGATAGTCCTGGCAACGGGGGCTGTCATAGATGCGCTTCTGGCGCAGAACCCGGCGCCAATCCCGCAGGCCATGGACGCCGCTCGCAAGCTGGGTCGCCAGAACGCTCACCGGCAGCATATAGACAGCAAACTCACCCTGGACGAGTGCCCACAACCCGGCAATGCCGAGCGCCCCTGCCGCCGCGAAGGAGAAATTGCGCCAGATGCCATCCAGAAAATGGCTGAAGGGGCCGAGTTCCTTCTTCTGGATCTCGTCCATCAGGTGCGCATACGGCAAAGCCCGACCCTGCATCACAGCCTCCCCGTCGCGCGAACATCCAAAGTTGAATGAATGTTGTAGGCGGTCGGCTTGCGATTGCAAGACCTTTGTGAGTGGCCGAACACCGCCAGATTGTCGAGGGGTTCCGGTAAGGCATTCCCGGTTATCGTATTTTTAACGTTAATCCGCCGCGCGTCCCGCCCCCCAAAAAGCGCCTCCCCTTAGGCCATCGCCGGCCGCCCGCCGCGCCTGCTGGCGCCTTTGCACCACGTGGGCCCCAAAAAGGTTCATGTCGGACCGATTCCGCCTTGGTGGCGGGGCAGCTCACAAAAGGCTTCACGCGATGCTCATTTTCCATGACGGCGAGAACGCCATAACCAGGAACCGCCGCGGAGCGACTGCAGCCGGAGACCTGAGTTGATGGATCGCCGCACCTTCCTGCTTATGGCCGGGGCCTGTGCGGCCACGCCGGCGCGCGCCCAAGCCGCCCTGCGGATCATCCCATTGTGGCCGGCCGCTGCCCCCGGCGCAGGCGGGCCAGCAGGGCCGCCGCGCACCAGCGCCCGCGGCGCGCTCAGCAACATAGCGATGCCGTTCCTTGAGATTCACACTCCCGCGCGGCCCGGCGGCGCCTGCGTTCTGATCGCGGCCGGCGGGGGGTACCGGCAGATCCAGATGGAGAAGGAAGCACGGCCCGCTGCGCGCTGGCTGGCCGCGCGTGGAATCACCGCATTCATTCTCGTCTATCGCCTGCCCGGCGAGGGCTGGGAGAACGGCCCCCTCGCCCCGCTCCAGGATGCCCAGCGCGCTCTGCGCCTCGTGCGCCAGCAGGCGGTGCGACGCGGTCGCGATGCCAGGCGCATCGGCGTGCTCGGCTTCTCCGCCGGCGGCCACCTGATGGGCCTTGCCGCCACCCGCTCCGCCCTGCGCACCTATCAGCCGGTCGACGACGCGGACGCCCTGCCGGCGTGTCCCGAGGCGGCGGCGCTGGTCTATCCCGTCATCACCCTGGAGCCACCTTACGACCACACCTCCACCCGCCGGATGCTGATCGGCGACCACCCCTCCGCCGCGCAGAGTGCCGAATGGTCGGTCGAACCCCATGTGGGGGCCCATTGCCCTCCGGTTTTCCTGGTGCAGGCGCGCGATGATCGCACATCCAATCCGCAGAACAGCCTCATCATGGCTGAGGCCTGCCAGCGCGCGGGCGTGCCGGTGGAACTGCACGAGCCAACCACCGGCGGCCACGGCTTCGGCATGGGGCGGCCCGGCAGCGGCTGCGCCGAATGGCCCAGATGGTATGAGGGCTGGCTGCGCGCCCAGGACCTTCTGGCCTGAGGCGGAGGCGCGGCGGCACGCGCGCGGCTTGTGGACAGAATTCTCCCGCGCCGCCCGCAGGCAAGGCGCCATCAGGCGCGCCGCGCCGGGCCGCGTTGGGCGCGGGTCTCCAGGCACCGCAGCGCGGTTGAACTCGCGGCGCGAATTGATATGAGTGACCGCATGATCTCCCGCCCCATCACCCGAGGCTGGGCGCCGCGATGACGACGCCCACGAAGGTGTCCATCGACCTCGGCACCCGCTCCGGCGGGGGCACGGCCGTTCTGGACCTTGAGGAACTTCTCGCCACCCGCCTGCTGGTGCAGGGCAATTCCGGGTCCGGCAAATCGCACCTGCTGCGCCGGCTGCTGGAGCAGAGCGCTCCCTGGGTGCAGCAGGCGGTGATTGATCCGGAAGGCGACTTCGTCACCCTGGCGGAACGCTTCGGCCATGTGGTGGTGGACGCCCAGCGCGGCGAGGGTGACCTGCAGCGCATCGCCGCCCGCGTGCGCCAGCACCGGGTTTCCGTGGTGCTCAATCTCGAAGGGCTCGACAGCGAGCAGCAGATGCGGGCAGCCGCCGCCTTCCTGGGCGGGCTGTTCGATGCCGATCGTGACATGTGGTATCCAGTCCTCGTGGTGGTGGACGAGGCGCAGCTGTTCGCGCCCACCGCCGCTGGCGAGGTTTCGGATGAGGCGCGCAAGGTCTCCCTGGGCGCCATGACCAACCTTATGTGCCGCGGCCGCAAGCGCGGCCTGGCCGGTGTCATCGCCACCCAGCGCCTCGCCAAGCTGGCAAAGAACGTGGCGGCGGAAGCCTCCAACTTCCTCATGGGCCGCACCTTCCTCGACATCGACATGGCCCGCGCCGCCGACCTGCTGGGCATGGAGCGGCGGCAGGCGGAAATGTTTCGCGATCTGGAGAGCGGCAATTTCGTCGCCCTCGGCCCGGCCCTGGCGCGCCGGCCGCTGCCCGTGCGCATCGGCGCGGTGGAGACCCAGGCCCGCTCCACCAGCCCCAAGCTGCTGCCTTTGCCCGAGCCCGCAGCCGCCGAGGACGCGCACGATCTGATCTTCACCCCCGGCGCCGATGAGGCCCGCCGGCCGCTGGTGCCGCGCCGGCCGCCAGCCATCGCGCCCACCGCCGACGTTCTGGCACAGCTCGCGCGCAGTGTGCCCTCATCTCCGCCGCCGGTGGCCGAGCCCCCGCCGGGGCTGCCCGCCGCGTTGACGCCGGAGCAGCGGCAAGCCGCCATCGACGCCGCCTTGCGCGAGATTTTGACCGAGAGCGACGCCGGCTTCCGCTCCATCGCCGTGCTCTACCAGGATTTCCAGGTGCGCTGCCGCATCCGCCGGGTGGGAGGCGAGGCGCTCAGCCTTTCCAGCTTCCGGCGCCGTCTTGCGGTGGCCCATGCGGGGATCGACCTGGCCGAGGCGGAGGCGGAGGATTCGCCCTGGGCCGAGGTGCTGGCCATGGCCGCCGCACTGCCGGAGGACATGCAGGGCGTGTTCCTCTCCCTGGCCCGCGCCGCGTTCGACCGACGGCCCTGCCCTTCCGACGCCGACGTGGCCCGCGCCTATGGCAGCCGCTCACCCGGCCGCGCCCGCCGCCTGCTCGCTTATATGGAAGAGCATCAGGTGATCGTGTGCCGGCAGGACAGCCGCGGCCGGCGCATCGTGGCCATACCGGGCCTCGCCTGGGAGACAGAGCCGGGCGACCCCAACGCCGCCACCAGCGCCGCCGCGCCCGCCCCTGCGGAGGAAACACCTGTCGAGTGAGCGGCGCTTGAGCCGGCGCCGCTCCCCTATGCTAAGGTGCGGGCGAAGATCGACACGTCACCGGCGGGGTGAACCGCGCCTCGCGCCCCTCATTGGGGAAACGAGGGCAGCGCCCCAATGGCTCAGGCTCACGGGTGGCCCCAGCGCGCCGGACCTGGAGCGGAGAATTCGAGTTTTGCCCTTAAATCCCAATAGCCTACGCTTCTCCGTTGCCCCCATGCTGGATTGGACGGACCGGCATTGTCGCGCCTTTCACCGCACCTTTTCGCGGCATGCGCGGCTTTATACGGAGATGGTGACGGCGCCGGCCATCATCCATGGCGACCGCAACCGGCTGCTGGGCTTCAATGCTCCGGAACACCCAGTGGCGGTGCAGCTGGGCGGGAGTGATCCCCTCCAGCTGGCGGAGGCCGCCCGCATCTGCGCCGATTTCGGCTATGACGAGATCAATCTCAATGTGGGCTGCCCGTCCGATCGGGTGCAGGGCGGCAATTTCGGTGCCTGCCTGATGCGCGAGCCACAGCTGGTGGCCGATTGCGTCGCCAGCATGAAGGCCGCCACAACCCTTCCCGTCACCGTCAAATGCCGCATCGGCGTGGACGACCAGGACCCCGAGGAGGCCCTCGACCGGCTTGCCGATGCGGTGGTGAACGCCGGCGCCGATGCGCTCATCGTCCATGCCCGCAAGGCGTGGCTGAAGGGCCTTTCCCCCCGCGAGAACAGGGACATCCCGCCGCTGGACTATGATCGCGTGCGCCGCCTCAAGCAGCGGATGCCCCATGTGACCATCGCGCTCAACGGGGGCATACCGAACATCGATGCGGGGATCGAGGCCACCACCGGCCTCGACGGGATGATGCTCGGCCGGGTCGCCTATCACGAGCCCGAGCTGCTGCATCAGGTGGACCCCCGCCTTTTCGGTACGCCCGCGCCCATGCCCGACACCTATGCGGCGCTGGACGCCTTCGAGCCTTATGTGGCCGCGCACCTGGAAGCCGGCGGGCGGCTGTCGGACATCACCCGCCACATGCTCGGCCTGTTCGGCGGCAAGCGCGGCTCCCGCCTCTTCCGCCGCCATCTTGCCACCGAATCCGTCAAGCCCGGCGCGGGGCTCCAGGTACTGCGGGACGCCATCGACCACGTGCGCCGCCGTGACCTCGCGGCGGCCTGAGCTGAGGCGCGGCCGCTGGACAAGACGCGCGAACCGGCGCACATGAGCCGCGCGTCCACCTGACGGCACCATGCTCCCTCCTCGTCCTTCCAAGGCGGTGCGGAAGGGCGGGTCCGGCCGGCCGCGACGCTCTTCCCCACCGGTCATCGCGCCGGGCGTGGAGCGGGCCCCCGTCACTGACCGCGCCCCCATTCCGCCCGAACCCCTTGAGGAGGCTTCCCGTGCTGTCGTCCGTTTCCTGGGGCGAGCTCGCCACCCTCAGCGTGGCCCTGCTCGCCGGCGGCGTGCTCACCGGCATCATTGCGGGGCTGTTCGGCGTAGGCGGCGGCGGCGTCATGGTGCCGGTGCTATATGAGGTGTTCCGTGTCATCGGCGTGGAAGACAGCATCCGCATGCAGCTTTGCGTGGGAACATCCCTCGCCATCATCATTCCCACTGCCATCACCTCCTATCGCGCCCACCAAAAGAAGGGCGGCGTGCTGCCCGGCGTGGTGAAACGCTGGCGACTGCCCGCCATCGCCGGGATTCTCGCCGGAAGCGCGATCGCCGCCTGGGTTCCGGGCTGGGTGCTGCAGGCGGTGTTCGTGCTGGTGGTGGGCGCGCTCGCCATAAAAAGCCTGATCGGCCGCAACGACATCCGTCTGGCGGACCAGTTGCCCGCCTCTGGCGTCATGTCGGCCTATGGCTTCGGAATCGGCCTGGCCTCCTCGCTGGTGGGCATTTCTGGCGGCGGCATCGCCACGAATATCCTTCTGCTTTATGGCGTTCCGATCCACGCGGCGGTCGGCACCTCCGCCGGCATTGGCATCTTCATTCCCCTGCCGGGCGTGATCGGTTACGCCGTGGCCGGCTGGCCGCACCTCTCCCAGCTGCCGCCGCTGTCGCTGGGTTATGTCTCGCTGCTGGGCTTCGTGCTCATGGCGCCGCTGGCGGCCGTGTTCGCGCCGGTGGGGGCGCGGCTGGCGCACCGGCTCAGCCGACGCCAGCTGGAAATCGGCTTTGGCGCGTTCCTGCTGCTGGTGGCCACCCGCTTCCTGGTGGCCATCTTCTGGGGCTGAGGGGTAAAGTCGATAAGGCGGGGCTAGGTGTAAGCTGAAGTGCCCGGGGCGCCAGAAACGCGGGTCTTCGCTGCGGCGGGCGTTTCGTGCCGGTCGCCAGCCCCTCCCCCTACGGCGAACAAGGGGCCGCCTCCGGATCGGCGAGATTCCTGAGCACGATGGCCGGGAGCACTATGGCTGGGCGACGATCAGGCCCGCGCTTGCCGAGCCCGCCGGGCCCGTCTCCCACAGTCGCGTAACCGCCCCCCGGGGTATGAGAATCGCGCCCGCTGAAGCGCGTTCGTGCCGCACCCGTCGCAGTTCGCGCGTGGCACGGCGCCGTTCTTTCGGCTGTTCCCTCCAGCCGAGCGGAACATTCCGTCCATCGGAACGTGCCGCATCGCCATCGTCGAAGATGGCCGGCGCTGCCGCCCATCACCCAGCATTGCCAAAGCGACAGCAGCAGTGCGGCTTGCGCGCACATGCCCGGCCTCGGACCGGCCGGCCGAGCTGGCGGCGGCGCGCCCGGCCTACGAGAGGGCACGAACAGCGTCGCGCAGGCCCCACCTGGTGGTGCCCGCCCCCTCAGCCCGGGGCAGCGGCCGAGCCGGCCAACAGGCCACCGTCGATGTTGATTTCCGTTCCGGTAACGTAAGTTGCCTCATCCGAGGCGAGTGTCACCGCGACCGCAGCCACTTCATCGGGCATCCCGAACCGCTTCAAGGGCGTGTCCGCCACGAGAGCTTGCATCCTGGCTTCCCGATCGGGGCCTGTCCCCAGCATGGGGTCCCAAATCGGGGTAAGGATGGCAGCGGGATGGATGGAATTGCACCGGATCTTCCAACCCTGCTGCGCGCAATAGAGCGCGACCGTCTTGCTGTGATTGCGGATCGCCGCCTTCGATGACGCATATGCGGCTGCCCCGGGAATGCCGACCAGCCCCGAGCGCGAGGATATGTTGATGATCGAGCCTGTGCCCGCGCCCTTCATCGCCCGGATCGCATAGCGGCAGCCGAGGAAGGTCCCGTCGAGATTGACCCGGTGAACCGCGCGCCAGTCCGCAAGGCTGGCATGCTCCGGGTCGTGCGGCACAGGCCCGTCCTCGAAACCCGTTACGCCTGCATTGTTGACCACAACGTCAGCGCTCGGGACGAGGCGCGCCAACCGATCCCAATGGGCTTCTTCGCGCACGTCGAGCCGTTCGAACCGGCACCCGATCGCGATGGCCGTTGCCGGCCCCAAAGTCTCGTCAATGTCGGTGGCAATGACGATCGCGCCTTCGTCATGGAAGCGCGCCGCGATTGCGCGGCCGATTCCGCGCGCCGCGCCAGTAATGACGCACGTCTTATTCTGCAGCCTGTGCATGATGCTCTCGAAACAGAGTCCAGTCGGCGGATCTCTCCGCGGGCGATTGCCTTGCCGCTTCAGCGGTGACGCTGGATCATTTCGAAAACTCCCGAGAACAGCACAGTGCTACGCCAACGCGCGAACGCGCGCAATTCCCCGATACCGTTCCCATCGGGGCAATGGCGACGAGTGACGGACAACCAAGGGATTGCCGTCACCCTGCAGACTTTCGCGGCTGTCTCATCCGCATTGGCCGAGGCCCCCGGAGGGCCGCTGCCGGCGCCCTCACCAGCGGTGGGAAAAACCGGCGGTGATGCTCTTGTTGATGTCGGAACCGGTGTCGGCGACCGTGGTGGTCACCTGGATCCCGCCCAGCACCTTCTGCTGCGCGCTGACGCTGGGCAGCACGCGCGAAGCCTCATCCGTAAGCCGGGCGCCGACCGAAAAGGTGGTGTCCGTCGCGACGCTGGTCATGCTCAGCGACTTGTTCATCTGCCAGCCATTTGTCGAGCCCGAGCGGTCCAGCTGGTAGGTATCGGCCAGCTCCGCCTTGAGGCCGTCATTGACGGTCCAGGTGCGCGACAAAGTGGTGCCGAGGCGGCTCTCCTCGTCGGTGGGGCTCACGGCGACGTTCACCGCCCCCTTCTGCCACATCAGCCAATCGGGCAGCGCCGACAGCGTGACCTTGGCATAGGCGGTGCCGCTCACCGTGTCATTGCCCGCCTGCGCGACGGGTGCGACCGAGGTCTTGTCGGCGGACATATCCAGGCCGAACAGCGTGCCATAGTCAGACACCTCACCCGAATAGGTCATGGTGGTGGTGCCGTCGGCATTCAGGGTGCGCTTGGCGGTCACCGATTGCGCATGGGCACCGGTCGCCAGCAGAACGGCGGAAGTCAGGACAGCGGCGGGCGCATGTCGTATGGGTCGCATCGGCCTCTCCGGCATAGTGCTGTCAGAAAGGGCGCCGCCGGCGGCCAGGCCGTGGCGGCATCCCTTTGCGATTCAAACCTTCCCCACCTCGCGGCACGCCTCGCCGGCCGATGGCCGACGCACCGCATGGGTCTGGTTCGCCCCGATCACCCCAGTGCTCTCAGCCTGATGCGGAAAAGTTAAGGCAGCCTTTCCGCATTGCACATTCCGGCTCCGCCGTGATGCAACATGGCCACACCTGCGGCAGCCCCCTCCCTGGCACCATGGGAAAGGCACGACATGCGCGGGGGGCATGGCTCGCGCGGAGGTTCCGACCAGCTTGCGCCTTGCCGCTCCGCGGGCGGCGCCCTATGCGGACCATGGGGAGGACAACATGCCGGAACATCTGGATTCGACCACCATCACCGCCACCGTGACCCTGCTGGAGCGCATCGCCGCCGCCCTCGACCGGCTGGCGCCCGCCCGGATGCCTGCTCCGGACTTCGATGCCGCCGACGCCTTCGTCTGGCAGACCGAGCCGCCGCGCTTCGAGCCCGTGCCCCGGGTAAACCGGGTGGAGATGGATCTGCTTCAGGGCATCGACCGCGTGCGCGACCAGCTTGTGGACAACACCCGCCGCTTCGCCTCCGGCCTGCCCGCCAACAACGCCTTGTTGTGGGGCGCGCGGGGCATGGGCAAGAGCTCACTGGTGAAGGCGGCCCATGCCACCATCAATGGGGGCCTCGCGCCCGACAGCGCCAGCCGCCTGAAGCTGGTCGAGATCCACCGTGAGGACATCGAAACGCTGCCCACACTGATGGGCGCGGTGCGCGGCTCCGCCCATCGCTTCATCATCTTCTGCGACGACCTGTCGTTCGATGCCGACGACACGTCCTACAAATCGCTGAAGGCCGTACTTGAAGGCGGCATCGAGGGGCGGCCGGAAAATGTGATCTTCTACGCCACGTCCAACCGCCGCCACCTGCTGCCGCGCGACATGATGGAGAACGAGCGCTCCACCGCCATCAACCCCGGCGAGGCGGTGGAAGAGAAGATCTCGCTCTCCGACCGCTTCGGCCTGTGGCTGGGCTTCCACAAATGCAGCCAGGAGGAATATCTGGCCATGGTGGCGTCCTACGTGGCGCATCATGGCCTGCCCGTGGCGGAGGCCCAATGGCGGCCGGAGGCGCTGGAGTGGGCGACCACGCGCGGCGCCCGCTCAGGCCGCACGGCGTACCAGTATATTCAGGATCTGGCCGGCCGGTTGGGTGCGCCGCTGAAGCCGGCCTGATCCCGCTGAAAATGAAACCACCCCGGTCGCGCAGGCGGCCGGGGCGGTTCTTTGTCAGGATCAGCTCGTCGCCACCTCAAGCGAGGGGCGCCGCCGGCGGCGGGCGCCGATGATGGCTCAGTTCTTGGTCACCATGCAGTCACCGCCCTGGGCGCGAAGGGCCTGACACAGGTCGTTGGCCTGGTCCTTCGAAGCGAACGGCCCCACCTGGGCACGATAATAGATGCCACGGTCGCCCAGATCCGCCTTCTTCACCGAGGCCACGTAGCTGCTCAGCAGGTTGGGATAGCGCGTCTGCAGCGCCTTCCAGGACCCCATGGCATCCGCCTCGGAGCGCTGCGAAGCCACCTGCACCACATAGTCCCCGCTTCGCGCCACCGGAGGGGCGTCGATCTTGCCGGAACCGGCGGCTGGCAGGTTGACCATGGCAGGCGGCGCGCCGGGCATCTGGCTGGCGGCATAGGCCTGCAGCGCCTGCACGCCCGCGCTCGGGCCTGCGGTGGGCGCCGGCGCGGCGGCCGCGCCGTCCGAAACGATGCTGCCATCAGAGCGAACCGTCAGGGTGCGCACGCGCTTGGGCTCGGTCGCCAGCGAGTTGATCACCGGGTCGGTCGCGGCAGGCGTGCCGGAGCGGATCGCGGCGGCGGTCACATCCACCGGCTGCTCCTCGCGTGGAAGCATCTTCTCATTGCCGCTGGCCGTGCCGCCGACGCGGTCATAGATCAGCTTCTGCTGCGCGTCCTGCGGCGTGCTGCTGGGCGGGCTGATGATCTTGCTGGGCGCGGTGTCGGCGCGGATCACGGGCGGGCCGCCGCTGGCGGTCGTCGCCGTGCCGTGAACGGCCATGCGATAGGCGAACACGCCCGCTGTGCCGGCGATGACGATGCCGAGGACCGAAGCCACCAGCATGAGCGCCGAGCGCCCCTTCCGGCGGCGCGCCTCGCCGTCATAGACCTCATCCCCATGGGCCGGCATGTAGCCGTCATCCTCATACTGGGGATCATAGCCCTCCACATAGGTGGCCTCGTCCTCCTCCGCTTCCGCCCGGCGGGGGGCGGAATAGGCGTAGGCGGCGCTGGCCTCCTGCGGCTGGGGCTGCTGCGGCTGGGCTCGGCGCGGATCGGCCGCCGGCGCGCGGGGCGCCTGCTCCTCGAAATACTCGTCCTCGTCCGGCACCGCGCGCGGGTCGGGACGCTGGCGACCGGTAGGAGGCACCTGGGCCTGATGGGCCAGGGAGCCGTAACCAAGGCGCACCGAGGTGGCGCTGCGGTCCACCGGCTCGCCATCGCCCCGCGGCGGCAGCAGGGCCGCACGCTGCGGCGGCGCCGCCAGGGAAGCCTGGCGCTGCGGCAGGTCAGGCGCGGCCGCCGGACGCGGTGGCGGGCGTCGGCTGGGATCGGGATAATCGGCCTCGCCAAAGGCCGCGTCGGCCCGGCGCGTCGCGCCATCGGCGGCCGGGCGGCGGGCGGTCAGCGGATCGGAGGCGGGGGCGCGAACCTGCGTCTGTTCCTGCCCCACGCGGGCAATGGTCTGCCGGGGAGCTGCGGGCCGGGCCGGCGCGCGCGGCGCCGCAGTGGCGCCATCGGCCGGAAAGCCCGCCGCGTCCGGTTGCCGGCGGGCGAGACGAGGATCGAGCCGGCGGGGATCGGGACGGCGGGGCTCCACCTCCTCGTCAGCCGCGATCCGGGGCTCAGCGCCACGCGCCGCTTGCCGGGCAGCCGTGCGCGCATCGGCCTGCACCGGTGCGGCGGGCGCGCGGGACGTGGCCGGGTCCGGCTGAAGATCGGCGAAATCGACGAAGGGATCCTGCTCGCCGATGAGGCGTGCCAGCTCCGCCAGCGGATCAACCGGCGCAGAACTCGCGACGCCAGCCGGTGGGCGCGCCGCGCGGGCGGCCGGCCGCGCGGGCTGAGTCGGCAGATCACGCGCCGCGGAAAAATCGCGCGCGGTCGGCGCACGCTGCGTGGGCACATCACGAGCCGGCTGCGGCTCGCGCTGAGTGGGCAAATCGCGGGCAGGCTGTGCGGCGCGCGGCGCCTGACGCAGGCTTGGCTCACGCATCGCCGTCGCAGCATCGCGGCCCGGCCCGGGCAGCTGAGACCGCACGGGGGCCCGGGGCGTTTCCGCCGCCGGAACCTGCGGGGGAGCCTGACGCGTCGACATGGCTGGGCGCCCGGGAGCCGGCTGAGCAGGCCGGGTGGGCGCCGGGCGCGCCGATGCCGGCCGCGGCTCCTGCGGATAACGCATATCCTCGCGAAGAGATGGCTCGCGTGGAGACGGCTCACGCACGGGCTCCGCCCGCGCGCCGACGTCACCATCGTCCCTTGCGCCCGCGTCTCGCCGGTAGCGGAACCTGCTTTCGTCGACCATGTCGCCTCGATGTCTTCTCGTCCGCCCCGCCTCGGACGGACCTCTTGTCCGGCCCTAAGGAGAAGCCCCGTGGAGCCGAGTGAAGCCGCGCTCGACGAGCCCTACTTCATCTCGTCGACGGCCTCCACCCCCAGCACCTTCAGACCCGAGGCGAGCACCGTGGCCACGCCATGCACCAGGGCCAAGCGGGCCGAGGTCAAATCTCGATCATTCTCGATAATGAAGCGTAAATGAGGCAAGTCTTTTCCGCGGTTCCACTGGGCATGGAAATCGCTCGCCAATTCATGGAGATAGAAGGCCACGCGGTGCGGCTCGCGGGCGCTGGCCGCCTGCTCCACCAGGCGCGGCCAGGAGGCGATGCGCTTCAGAAGGCCCTGCTCACCCTCGTCATCGAGCCGGTTCAGCGCCGCATCCGCGAAGGCGGCGGGCGCCTCGGGCAGGCCGGGCAGAGCGGCGGCGGCGTTGCGCAGAATCGATTTCGACCGCGCATGGGCATACTGCACGTAGAACACCGGGTTCTCGCGCGACTGCTCGATGACCTTAGCCAGGTCGAAATCCAGCGGCGCGTCGTTCTTGCGGAACAGCATCATGAAGCGCACCGCGTCGCGGCCCACCTCATCCACCACGTCGCGCAGGGTGACGAAGGAGCCCGCCCGCTTCGACATGCGCACCGGCTCGCCATTGCGGAACAGGCGCACAAGTTGGATCAGCTCCACGTCGAGGCTGGCCTTGCCGCCGGAGACGGCCTTCACCGCCGCTTGCATGCGCTTGACGTAGCCGCCATGGTCGGCGCCCCACACGTCAATCATCTTATGGAAGCCGCGCTCCACCTTGTCCTTGTGGTAGGCGATGTCGCCGGCAAAATAGGTGTAGCTGCCGTTGGACTTTTTCAGCGGGCGGTCCACGTCGTCGCCGAATTCGGTGGAGCGGAACAGGGTCTGCTCGCGATCCTCCCAATCCTCGATGGGCGCGCCCTTGGGCGGCGGCAGGCGGCCTTCATAGACCTCGCCCGACGCGCGCAGCGCCTCGATGGTGGCGCCCACCTTGTCGACCGCGCCGGCGGACAGCGACCGCTCGGAGAAGAACACGTCGAACTCGATGCCCAGGGCCTCGAGATCGTCGCGGATCATGTTCATCATTTCGCCGATGGCGAAGCTGCGGAAGATGGGCAGCCACTCGCTCTCGGGCGCGGCGAGATACTCGCCCCCGTGCATCTCGGCCAGCTTCGCGCCCACCGGCACCAGGTAATCGCCGGGATAAAGTCCGTCCGGGATCTCCGCCTTCTCGCCGGTCGCGGCCTCGCGATAGCGCAGGTAGGCCGAGCGGCCGAGCACATCCACCTGGGCGCCGGCATCGTTGATGTAATACTCGCGCGTCACCTTGAAGCCGGCGAAGGCCAGGAGGTTGGCCATGGCATCGCCGAACACCGCGCCCCGGCAGTGGCCCACATGCATGGGGCCGGTGGGGTTGGCGGAGACGTATTCCACATTCACCGGCTCATCGGCGCCGAGGGCGGAGCGGCCGAACGTGACCCCGGCGCGCAACGCGGACGAGAGCACCTGCGGCCAATAGGCGGCATCGAGGGTGAGATTGATGAAGCCGGGGCCGGCCACCTCCACCTTCACCACATGCGCGTTCGCCTTCAGCTTGCCGGCGATCTTGTCCGCGAGCTCGCGGGGCTTTGCGCCCAGATCCTTCGCCAGCACCAGCGCCGCATTGGTGGCGAGGTCGCCATGGCTGGCGTCGCGCGGGGGCTCCACCACCACACGGGACAGGTCGAGGCCGGCACCCCGGCCTTCGGCAAAAGCGCCCTCGGCAACGAGAGCGGCGACGGCTTCGCGCACGAGATCGGCGAAGATCGCGTAGACGTTCATGGAAATGTCCGATCGGGTTAGTTGGTGCGGCGCCTATCGCAGATCCGGCGTCGTGTCAAAGAAACGGGCGTGCTGGTCCAGGGCGTAGCGGTCGGTCATGCCGGCGATATAATCGGTGACGCGGCGCGCCAGGCGGTTCTCGTCCAGGCTGTCCAGGTCCTCGTGCCAGGAGGGCGGCATGTCGCGCGGGGCCGCCATGAAGTGGGCGAACAGCTCGCGCACCACCCGCTGTGCCTCGGCCATGATGGCGTTGACCCGCTCGTGGCGATACATGTGCGGATAAAGAAAGCCCTTCAGCGCCTTCTCGGAACGCGCCATCTCCGGCGAGAAGGCGATGAGCGTGCGCCCCAGGAGCCGCACCTCCTGCGCGGAGGCCACGCCCGCCTGCGCCGCCGCGGCCTCGCCCTGGCCCACCACATCCTCGATGAGGCGGGTGATGACCCGGCGCAGCACCTCGTTCACCATCCGCGCCATTTCAAGCCCCGGATAGCGTGCGCGCACCTCGCGGATGGCATCGCCCACCAGTGGCAGGGGCTCCAGCTCATCCAGGGTGAACATGCGGGCGCGGATGCCGTCGTCCAGATCATGCACGTCATAGGCAATGTCGTCGGCGAGGGCCGCCACCTGCGCCTCGGGGCCCGCATGGCTCCACAATTCCAGGTCCTGCTGGGCGGAATGCACGGCGATGGCGTGGGGCAGGCCCTTCTCATAATGGCCGATGCCCCGTCCCTCCCGGTCAATGAGGGGGCCGTTGTGCTTCACGATGCCTTCCAGCGTCTCCCAGGTGAGGTTGAGGCCGTCAAACAGCGCATAGCGCCGCTCGGTGCGCGTCACCACCCGGAGCGACTGGGCATTGTGATCGAACCCGCCGTGCCCGGCCATGCAGGCGTCGAGCGCCCGCTCACCCGCATGGGCGAAGGGCGGGTGGCCGAGATCGTGCGCCAGGGCCAGCGCCTCCGCCAGATCCTCGTCCAGGCCCAGGGCGCGGGCGATGGAGCGCGCCACCTGCACCACTTCCAGGGTGTGGGTGAGGCGGGTGCGGTAATGGTCGCCCTCATTGAAAACGAACACCTGGGTCTTGTGCCTCAGGCGCCGGAAGGCGGTGGAATGAATGATGCGGTCGCAGTCGCGCCGGAAGCCGCTACGCGGCGGCATTTCCCCTTCAGGAACAAGCCGCCCGCGCGAGGCTTCGGGATCACAAGCCCAGGCAACGCGCGGCTTTGCGCCGGAAACCGCCATCTCAATGTCCCCCCGCCTCTGCTTTTTCCCCGACGCAGCCCTTTAACTTGAAGGGTTCCGGGCTTACCTTGAACGGCATTGCCAGCTTCATTTCATAAAGTCGATACCATGAATGCACCTATCGCCCCCGCCCAGGAGCCGGCCGCTGAGGCTCCCGATTTCGCCGTCACCGACGCGGCCGCCCGCCGTGTCCGCCAGATCCTGTCCTCCGAGCCGGAAGGCACCTTCCTGCGGCTTTCCGTGGAGGGCGGCGGCTGTTCCGGTTTCTCATACAAGTACGACATGACGACGGAGCAGGAAGCCGACGACTTCGTCATCGAGAAGGAAGGCGCCAAGATCGTGGTCGACCGGATCTCCCTCGACTACGTCAAGGGCTCCCAGCTCGATTACGTGGCCGACCTGATGGGCTCCGCCTTCAAGATCCACAATCCCATGGCCACCGCCAAATGCGGCTGCGGCTCCAGCTTCGCCGTCTGAACGTGCGGAACTGAGAGCGCCTCCCGGTTTGATTGGGGTGGCGGAGGCTGATCGGCGCGGCGGGCCCTGAGTCCGCCGCGGGGATTTTCTGCGTCCCCAGAGCACCCTATGGCGCCGCGCCGGCGGGAATGGCGCTGGCGTTCGGCTCTGGCAGCCCCACCGGCCACGTATTCAGCGGGCACGGCAGGAAGCGCTCGGTGCGCGCATAGATCAGCAGATCCGGCTTGAAACGCACCACATCCGTGAAATTGAAGTCGCAGCTGCCATTATGGATGCGCGAAGCATGCATCCAGCCCACCACGCTCACCTTCGCGTTCACGAACAGCCCTTGCCAGACGCCCGCCGTGAAGGAATCGCCCATGATGAGCACGCGCGCGCCGGTGGGCGCATAATCCACCGCCGTCGAGTGGAAGTCCGGGTGGAGGTTGTGATGAATCAGGGCGGGATCCAGCCGAGGCTGGCGCACGGGTCCCTTCAGGCGGATCGCGAAATCTTCCAGCGTCACCTGCGGCGGCATACGCATGGCGCGCAGCAGATCTCCAGGGCGTCCCAGCGGCCGCAAGGGACCGACCACCTCAGCCAGATCCAGCTGCCAATCGGGATGGCCGGCGGCCACCATCACCGCGTTGAAGGCCAGCAGCGAGCTTCGCGCATTCCAGTGAGTGTCCTTCAGCAGATAGCGCGGCTCCGCGCTGGCGCGCAGCAGCTTCACCAGGTCCACCACGCTCACGCCTTCCGCCCTGAGGCCATCGACGGCCAAAGCGTATTCGGTCACGGGATAGGACAGGGAAGCGGCCCAGGCGGGAAGCTGCTCCAGCTCCACCGATTGGGCATTGGGCGGAATCGCCACCACCACCTTGGTGCCCAGCGGCGCGAGCTGGCGCTGCATGACGCCGATCATGCTGACGAACCGCGCCACCTGCCCCGCCCGCACCAGCGCCCCCGCCGACTGCTCCGGCGTGTGTTCCAGGCCCCACAGGAGGCGGCCGCCCTGCCCGGCATAAACGGGGGTGGTGTCCGGCGCTCCGATAGCCGTGCGGAAGGCGCGGCGCAGCATCACCAGGCTCGGCCGGAAACCGAAATTGTCCTGCACAAAGGCCGGACCATTACGGAGCGCCACCTGCGCCCTCTTCAGCAGGCCCCAACTTGGATCGATGGGCGTTCGCACCGTCCATCGGCCCATGGGATCGGGAATGACATTCGACAGCAGCAGGAAGCCGAAGAATCCGGCCACAAGCAGCCCGAGATAGCGACGATGGCGCGCAAGCAGGGTCATGGTCCGCGCCTCCTTAGAACCGGAAATAAAGGAACGGCGTGGGTGTGGTGCCGCCCACCCAGGCCACGCTCAGCAGCAGCAGCACGCCCACAAAGGCGAAATCCCCGACCGTCGCCGCCACCCCCTCTCCGGACAACAGCTTCCAGCGCGGCCAGCGGAAGAAGCCGATGAGCCCGCCGAGCACCAGCGCCCCGATGGACAGCGTGTTGAGGCCGAAGCCCAGCGCGAGGGACGAACGGTAGAAGCCGTGGGCGCCGAAAAGCCCGGCAAACATATCAAGCGCCCCCGGCAGCGTGTCGGCCCGAAACCACACCCAGCCCAGCATCACGACGAGCACCGCGTAAAGATGCGAAAGGGCCTCGGGCAAGCGCTTCAGCCAGCGCCCGAGGAATGCCCGCTCGACGATGAGAAAGGCCCCGTGGTGGGCGCCCCAGATGACGAAGTTCCAGCTGGCGCCGTGCCACAGGCCGCACAGCAGGAACACCGCCGAAAGATTGAAATAGGTGCGCATGGGCCCGCGCCGGTTACCACCCAGCGGGATATAGAGATAGTCGCGCAGAAAGGCGGACAGGCTCATGTGCCAGCGCCGCCAGAAATCCGTGATGGAGCACGCGGTATAGGGCAGCCGAAAATTGCGGGGCAGCGCGAAGCCCACCATCACGCCCAGCCCCACCGCCATGGTGGAATAGCCCGCAAAGTCGAAATAGATCTGCACCGTATAGGCGTAGAGCCCCAGCCACGCCTCCACGAAGGTGGGATGGGTGGTGGCATCGAAAACCCCGCCGACCAGCCGCGCGACCTCGTCCGCAATCAGCACCTTCCAGGCCAGGCCGATGACGAACAGCCGCGCGCCAGCCGAAAAACGGGCCTGCGTGACGCGCCGCTCACTGAGCTGCCGCGCCACCGTGGAGTAACGCACGATAGGGCCCGCCACCAGTTGCGGGAACATGCACATATAAAGGCCGAACTGCGCCGGGTCCTCATTGGCCCGCACCTTCCGCTTATAAATATCCGCCAGATAGGAAATGGCATGGAAAGAATAGAATGAAATACCCAGCGGCAACGAAATGCCCGGCACGGGAACCGCGACCGAAATCGGCTCCAGAAGAACGTTGAGGTTCTCCAGCAGGAACCCCGTATACTTGAACACACCCAGCAGGATGAGATTGAAGGCCACACCCAGCGCCAGGATGCGCTTGCGCTCGGCGCCATCGCGCCGATCGATGGCACGCGCGACGAAAAAGTTGACGCAGACCGAGAACAACAGAACGATAATATGCGGCGTATAGCCGGCCGCATAGAACACCAGAGAAAACGACAAGAATATATAGTTCCGCGTCCGGACCGTCTTCGCAGAGAAGTAGGAGACGAGGAACAGCGGAAAGAAATAGAACAGGAACTCGATCGACGCGAAGGTCATGCGGCCGCCACCCATGCACGCACAAACTTCGTGAATGCCACCCTTTCGCCGCACGGGCAAGCCGGCAGCAGCAGATAACCCCTCGCCTGATCAAAAGCGGTTAAAAAATACCTCCATACGACCTCCCCCTGCCCCCGCCGCGCCGGCCGCCGCCCGTTGCCCCGGCCTCGTGGTGGAGTATGCTCGCCAGCCCGGCCCGTGCCGGACGCGAGGAAAGAGCAGAACCCATGCGCATCGCCACCTGGAACGTGAACTCCATCCGCCAGCGGCTCGACCATGCCGTCGCCTGGCTGAAGGAGGCGAACCCCGACGTGGTCTGCTTCCAGGAAATCAAGTGCCAGAACGATGCCTTCCCGAAGGAGCCGTTCGAGCAGCTCGGCTACAATGTGTCCGTGCACGGCCAAAAGACCTTCAACGGCGTCGCCCTGCTCTCCAAGCTGCCGCTGGAGGACGTGACCCACGGCCTGGCCGGTGACGACGGAGACGAGCAGGCCCGCTTCATCGAGGCCGTGGTGTCGGTGAAAACCGGCGTGGTCCGCGTCGCCTGCATCTACCTGCCCAACGGCAATCCGCCGAACACCGAAAAATACCCCTACAAGCTGGGCTTCATGGAGCGCCTGAAGGCCTTCACCTCCGATCGCCTGAAATTGGAAGAGCCGCTGATCCTCGCCGGCGACTTCAACGTGATTCCGGCACCCGCGGACGCCGCCGACCCAAGTGCCTGGACCAGCGACGCGCTGTTTCTTCCGCGCACGCGCAACGCCTTCCGCGAGCTGATGAATCTCGGCCTCACCGACGCCATCCGCGCCTGCACAGACGCCGAGCGCACCTTCACCTTCTGGGATTACCAGGCCGGCGCCTGGCAGCGCGATTTCGGCATCCGCATCGATCACCTGCTGTTGTCGCCGCAGGCCGCGGACCGCCTGCTCGCAACTGGCATCGACAAGCATGTGCGCGCCTGGGAAAAGCCCTCCGATCACGTGCCCGTCTGGGCCGATTTCTCCATTGCAGCGTGATGGCCGGAGGCTGCCGATGACATCGCATTCCCCGGGGGCTGAAGGCGGCTGCCTGTGCGGCGCCATTCGCTATCGCCTGCGCGAGGTGCGCAGCGCCTATTGGTGCCATTGCACCATGTGCCGGCGCAGCTCCGGCTCCAATGCGCTGCCCTGGGCGACGGTCGCGCGCGGGGATTTCGAGGTGATCCGCGGCACCCTCAAGCGCTACACCTCCTCGCCCGGCGTGGAGCGCGGCTTTTGCGCCAATTGCGGCAGCCCGATTCTGTTCGACATGGCAGATGAAGCGGCGGTGGATGTCACCCTCGGCACGCTCGACGCGCCCGACAGCCTGCCGCCGACCCACCACATCTGGACCGCCGGCGCCCTCGCCATGAGCCAGGGCCTGGGCCACGAGCTGCCCCGCTATGATGCCGAAAAGCCATCGGAGAGTGGCGATTAGCCGGCCCTGCGGCCTCGCTGCAAGCAAGGGAAGACGCCCGCCCACACGTGCACCGCGGCAGACACCAAGCCCCGGTGATTCCCGCGTGGTATCCTTCGGCCTGAAATCATCCATCCCGCATGCGGCATGAACGGGAGGTCTGCCGACGGCTGCTCCCTCGCGCCTCGAATGCGCCGCCTGGGGTCAAACCCTCAGCGCTTGGCGGTCTTCAGCCAATTTTCCAGATAGGTCAGAGCCATGGCGCGCTCGTCGGGGGTTGCTTCCGCGAACACTTCCTCATGCGCCGCCACGACCCAGTGGTCTTCCGGCCGCGCCGCCCCATCCCGCGCCAGGGTCAGCCACATGAGCCCGCGCGCCGCCTGCCGGGGCACGCCCTCATCACCGCGGAACAGGAGCTGCCCGAGCATCGCCTGCGCCTCGAACTGCCCCTTCTGCGCCGCCAGGGTCAGCCAGCGCCCGGCATTGCGTGCATCCCGGGGGCCGCCAACGCCGTCCAGATAGAGCTTGCCGAGGTGATATTGCGCGTCCGCGTCGCCAAAATAGGAGGCGGCGTAGGAATACATGTCGCGGGCGCGCACCGGATCGCGTTTCACGCCGGCGGACGGAATGCCCACGAGATAATAGCCGCCGAGCGCCACGAAGGCATTGGCCACGAACCGCGACTGCGCCGTGCCCGGATAGTCATCGGCGTGCGAATTGGCGATCTTGCTGAAATAGCTGAAGGCCTTGGCATCGTCCCGCTTGACGCCATCGCCGTCGGCATAGATGCGCCCGAGCTTCCATTGGGCGGCCGCGTGGCCCTGCGCCGCCGCATAGCCGAGCGCGTCGATGCCCTTCGCGGTCTGGCCGGAGCGCAGCGCCTGCGCGCCGGTGCGGAAGGCCTCATCCACGGGCCGCACGACCGGCGCCAGGGGCACATTGGCCGGCGGCGTCAAGGGCTGAGAGCTGTGAGAGGGCGGCGCCGAGCCGTCCTGGGTCGTGCCATCGAAGGCGCGCGCAGCAGGCGTCGCGAGCAGAAGGCCCACCATGCCCGCGAAGAACCAGCCCGCCATGCGCTGCGTGGTGGCGCCCGCCACGGACCGCGCCTGTGGCCGCGAACGCAGGCGGCTCGCCCGGCGCGGGCCATTTGGTCCGGTCATGCCGCTCCCCTGGCCCTGCCCGCGCTGAAGCCGGCTCGTGCCCCAAAGGCGGCTGTTTGCGATTGAAAGACGATCCGCACACATGATGCGAATTTTATCTTCGACGGCAGCGGCAATATCGGGGCCGAGGAAAGGCCGGGTCGCGGCCTCTCTGGGGCACCTTCCCGCTGCGTTCCGCATATCGAACCCTCTTGCCATCCAATGCGCACGCATCAGGACCCTACCTTCAACGCGGCGGCCGGAAATACCTTCCGAGCTACGCTGTCCACCCCGTTCCCGCTTCTGGTTTCGTGGCGTTTTGTGGCGGGATCGCGGCGTTTGGGGCGGCGGGTGAGGCTGGCGGGCGGAAACGGATGCTGTGTGACTTTGCCGTCACAGCCGAAGGCCGCCAAAAATCTAAAATTAACCATATTCGACAAGAGTCTAGCGCTTGCCGGGCTGACCCGAAATGGCGTGTGTTGCAGCATGGCAACGCAATGCCAGCCTACGGGCGACGGGCCCCAAGGGCGCCCGTCGCCGCAGCGGTTCAGGATGCGGAAAGCTGCCTGATGGCCGCGCGCACCTTGTCCTTGCGCAGGACATATTCCTGCCGCTTCTCGCGCTCGGCTTCCACCACTTCCTCGGGCGCGCGCGCCACAAAGCTCTCATTGGAGAGCTTGCCGTCGATGCGGGCGATCTCCTGGTCGAGCTTGCCCTCTTCCTTCTTCAGGCGGGCGAGCTCTGCGGCGAGATCCACGACACCGGCCAACGGCAGCGCGGCCACCTCGCCCCGCACCACCATCTGCACCGATTCCGAAGGCTGCGCCTCCGCGGTGGTGACAGACGCCAGACGCCCCAAGCGGCGGATGGCATCATCCCACTGCGCCGCGCGCGCCGCCGTGTCGGGGCTCGGCTGCACCAGCACCAGCGAGACCTGGGCGGAGGCCGGCACGTTCATTTCCGCCCGCACCGAGCGGATCTCGGTCACCAGGTCCACCACCCAGCCGACCTCAGCCTCCGCGTCAGGGGCTTCAAGGCCGGAGAGATCGGGCCAAGCGGCCAACGCCAGCAGCGTCTCACGCGCCGGGCCTTCCTTGCCGGTCTCGGCCCACAACTCCTCGGTCAGGAACGGCATGAAGGGGTGCAGCAGGGCCATGGCCACGTCCAGCACATAGGCCGTGGTGGCGCGGGTTTCATCCTTCGCCACGCCGTCCGGACCGGACAGCACGGGCTTGGCCAGCTCCAGATGCCAATCGCAGAACACGTTCCACAGGAAGCGGTAGATCGCCCCGGCGGCATCGTTGAACCGGTAGGCCAGGATCGCCTCGCTCACCTCCGAGGCGGCGCGGGCCGCCTCGCCGATGATCCACCGGTTGAGCGTCGCCTCCACCTTGGCAGGGTCGAAACCCTGCTGGCGCACACAGCCGTTCATCTGCGCGAACCGCACCGCATTCCACAGCTTGGTCGCGAAATTGCGGTAGCCCTCGACGCGGGAGGTGGCGAGCTTGATGTCGCGCCCCTGGGCCGCCATGGCCGCCAGCGTGAAGCGCAGCGCGTCGGCGCCGTATTTGTCCACGAGGTCCAGCGGATCGATGACGTTGCCCTTGGACTTCGACATCTTGGCGCCCTTCTCGTCACGGACGAGGGCGTGGATGTAGATGTCCTTGAACGGCACTTCGCCATCCATGAAGTGCAGGCCCATCATCATCATGCGGGCAACCCAGAAGAAGATGATGTCGAAGCCCGTCACCAGCACGCTGGTGGGGTAGAACTTCTTCAGCTCATCCGTTTCATCTGGCCAACCCATGGTGGAAAAGGGCCACAGCGCCGACGAGAACCACGTGTCGAGCACATCCTCATCGCGGGTGAGGAACTGGGCGCGCTTGTCGGCATCCTGAATCAGCGCTTCCGCCTCTTCCGGCGAAAGGCTCTCATTGCCCACATTGTGCTTGAGCGCCTCCTCGAAGGCCTCATCCTCATTGAGCGCGACGAAGACATTGCCGAAGGGGTCGTACCAGGCCGGGATCTGGTGGCCCCACCACAGCTGGCGCGAGACGCACCAGGGCTGGATGTTCTCCAGCCACTCGAAATAGGTCTTCTCCCAATTCTTCGGCACGAAGCTGGTGCGCCCTTCGCGCACGGCCGCAAGGGCCGGCTGCGCCAGCGTCTTGGCGTCCACATACCACTGGTCCGTCAGCCACGGCTCGATGACCACGTTGGAGCGGTCGCCATGGGGCACCATGTGGGTGTGGGGCTCGATCTTCTCCAGCAGCTCCAGATTGGTGAGCAGCTCGACAATCTGCTTGCGCGCGGCGAACCGGTCGAGGCCCTGCAGGTGGGCCAGCACACCGGCGGCATCCGGCGTCTCCACATAGGCGTCGGGGCGTGCCGCATGGTCGTCACGGATGCCAGCGGTATCGATCCGCGCTTCCGCATCGAGCACGTTGATCATGGGCAGGCCGTGGCGCTTGCCCACCTCGAAGTCGTTAAAGTCGTGCGCGGGCGTAATCTTCACCGCGCCGGAGCCCTTCTCGGGGTCCGAATATTCATCGGCAACGATGGGGATGCGCCGGCCGACCAGCGGCAGAATCACGTTCTTGCCCACCAGGTCGCGATAGCGCTCATCGTCCGGATGCACAGCCACCGCGGTGTCGCCGAGCATGGTCTCGGGCCGGGTGGTGGCCACCACAATGAAGCGGCCCTTCTCGCCCTCCACCGGATAGCGCAGGTGCCACAGATTGCCCTTCATCTCCACCGGCACCACCTCGAGGTCCGAGATGGCGGTGATGAGCTTGGGGTCCCAGTTGACGAGGCGCTTGTCCTTGTAGATCAGCCCTTCCCGATAGAGCTGCACGAACACCTTCAGGACCGCGCGCGACAGCCCCTCATCCATGGTGAAGCGCTCGCGCGACCAATCGCAGGACGCGCCCAGCCGCTTCAGCTGCCCGACAATGGTTCCGCCGGACTGCGCCTTCCAGCTCCACACGCGCTCGATGAACGCGGCCCGGCCCATGTCGCGCCGGCCGGGAAGCTTCTCCGCCGCCAGCTGGCGCTCAACCACCATCTGCGTGGCGATGCCGGCATGGTCCATGCCCGGCTGCCACAGCACATCCTTGCCGCGCATGCGCTCGAACCGCGCCAGGATGTCCTGCAGCGTGTTGTTCAGCGCATGGCCCATGTGCAGGGAGCCGGTGACGTTCGGCGGCGGGATGACGATGGAGAAGCCAGGCTTGTCCTTGCGTTCCGGGCGACCACAACGGAACGCGCCCGCGTCTTCCCAAGCCGTGGCAATGCGGGCTTCGACGGATGCGGGATCGAACACTTTTTCGAGCATGGACTTGAGCTCCACGGCCGCGACGCCCCGCCCGGGCAGGCAAAGCCCTGCCGGAACCGGCATCCGTCGCGCTCGCCACGAGATGGGTTTCGTCGGGGGTTAAAGCCGCACGGGAAAGAAAACGTCAACTGCGCTGCGCATCAAACCTGATTTGCGCGGGCCGCCTCGCGGAACGGACGGCCCTGCGCCCTCACCGCAGAGAGCTCGTGACCCGCTCGATCTCGGCGCGCACGAGCCGCTCCACAATGGCCGGAAGGTTCTGGTCCAGCCACTCTTTCAGCATCGGGCGGAGGATCTCTTTCACGAGATCCTCAACCGTGCGTTCCTGCTGCGGCAGAACCAGATCGCCCAGCGACTTGAAGGCGGCCGCCACGGCAGCGTCCACCGCCGGAGACAGCAGATCCTTGCGCGGCAGCGGGCCACGGGGCGCTGAATGCATGGGTTGAGCGTGGCGAATCGCAGCCGGCTCGCCGCCCTCAACCTTCGGACCCACGGCGGCAGCCTGGGCGGCGCCAGCGGCCCCTGCCTCGGACCGCGCGACAGGCTGCGGACGC
The DNA here is from genome assembly GCF_021401125.1 of Xanthobacter sp. NM-59. GTDB lineage: Bacteria > Pseudomonadota > Alphaproteobacteria > Rhizobiales > Xanthobacteraceae > Xanthobacter. The sequence continues at coordinate 79,682 of NZ_JACBFQ010000001.1, read as the reverse complement.
ACCGGGGGTAGCGCCTGCGCGACGCGGGCCTGGGGCTCGCGCGACGGCCGCATGTCATCACTCGCGCTGCGGGGCGCCGCAGCGCGGACCTCGCCGGCATCGGCAGTATTATTGTCTGCGGCTGCGGGCTCCGGCCGCGCAGGGGCCCGTTCTACACTGCCGGACCGAGCGGACACGTCCGCCGACCACCCCGCGCGCACGCCGGCGGCGGGCGACGGCGTCATCGCTTCGCGTGTGCCAAGCTCGGCTCGCGCATTCCCCCGGAAAGGCGAATTCCGCTCGCCGAAACGCCCCTCGTCCTCCGGACCGTCCGCGCGAGCAGGCCCTGCTAGGAGACCTTCGGAGCGGGTGGCCGCCTGAGGTCGCTCCGCGGCAACGCTCACGGGAGCGACTGGCTGAGCGTGATCCTCTGCCTCGTCATTGAACGCGGTCACCGCCGCCTCGGTCTCCCGGCCGTAGCGCCGACCGGCCGGAGGCGCCGCGCGCCGCTCGGCCACCGGACGCGGCCCATAGCCGTTCATCACGCGCCGCGCCGGCGCCATCGGGCGGGGCGGGGTGGGCGCGGCTTCAAGCTCGGAAGGATCATCATCGGCGATGATGCGACGGATGGAATCGAGAATCTCTTCCATCGACGGCTCTTGCGCCTTCGGGGTAGCAGCCATGTCGCAACCTCGGCCGGAAACGACGCATGCGGGCAGGACATCCGCCCACATGCGTCTCCAGAATCATCAGTTATGGGATTATGACACCGGCAGCTGGCGCCACACCAGCGCCAACGCCCACTGTCCCCTATTGACCATCCGGGGTGCGCACGCCGGCCCAGCTGTCTCGCACCTGATCGTAGTGAACGGTCGGATTGTAGACGTTCACCTTGAGCTTCAGGGAGGCGGCGTCGAGCTTGCCGATGGTGGAAACCAGCGAATAGGCGGCCACCACCCGGTCACGCTGCGCGATCACCAAGGCGGAGCGGGAATTGGTCAGGTCGCGCTGCGCGTTCAGCACGTCGGTGGTGGTGCGCTGACCGACCCGCCACTCTTCCCGCACACCTTCCAGCGCCAGCGTATTGGCCGCAACAGATGCCTGCGCGGCATCGATCTGCGCCTTCGAGGCCTCAAGGGAACCCCAATACTGAACCGCCTGGGAGCGAATCGTATCGCGATTCACATCCACCTCGATTCGGGCCTGCGACAGCAGCTCCTTCGACTGGCGGATATTGGCGTATTCCGAGCCACCCTGATAGATCGGCACCGTCAGGTTCAGGGCCACCGAGGCGCTCGAAGCCTGATCCGTCGTCAAGGCGGGCTGGTAGCTCTGGGAGAGCTGCCCCTGCACATTCATGCTGGGCATCAGCGCGCCCTCGGCCACCTTCACCTGGAACAGGGCGGCGTCCACGGCGAACTCGGAGGCCTTCACCGCCGGATGGCGGTCGAGACCCGAAGAAATCACCTGCCCGAGCTTGGAGGGAATCATCCACTCAATAGAGCGCGGGTTCGAGAGCTTGCCGGGCTCGACACCGATCACCTGACGATAAACCGCCTTGGCCGCCGACAGGTCGGCCACCGCCTGGCTCACCTGATACTGCGCGTCCGCAACGCGGGCCTCGGCCTGCGCCACGTCGGTGCGCGTCACCTCGCCCACATTGAAGCGGTCGCGCGTGGCGCGGAGCTCCTGCTGCAAGGCAGCCAGGTTCTGATTCTGCAGGTCAAGCAGCGCATAGGCCTGGATGACATTCATGTACGCAGTCACGCCAGCCAGCAGCACCGACTGCTCGGTGTTGCGCAACGTTTCCCGCGCGCCGCGCACCTGCGACTCGGCGCTGCGCGTCGAGTTGCCGGTGATGAAGCCATTGAAAATGCTCTGGGTCGCCGTCAGCGCGAAGGTCCGCGGAACGGTGCCACCGCTATAGACCTGCCCCGAATAGCTGGCGCGATCCGTCGACACCCCCACCGATGCGGTGCCCGCAATGGTGGGCCGATAGCCCGAAAGGGCCTTCGGCACGTTCTCGTCCGTAGCGCGGGTGCCGGCGCGCTGCGCATTCAAGGTGGGGTTGTTCACATAGGCTGACGCGAGGGCGGCATCGAGGGGCTGAGCACCCGCCACGGTGACCGACAGCGCGATGCCCCCGAACCCCGCCAGGAAAGCGAACACGTTTCGGCGAATGCTCGTCGCAACCGACATCTAGATCTCCTGGACCGGGCACGGCACGCCACCCGATGCGCACTGCGCACCCGCCGCGCGGTAACGAAAAGGCAAGATATCCGCAGCTTAGGCGCGACGAAACCGACTGGTTCGGTTCCAACGTCGCTTTTCGGATTACCGAGGCAAACGCGCCACAGGTCTATTCAGAAAATGAAGCGCGGAGGTGCCTTGAAACCGGGCAGAGAGGGAATTGCGGCATTGAAGGCCACCCGCTCGCTGAGCTTTCCGCCCACCTTGGTGAAGATGCTGGCCCGTCCGGCGCCCCCCTCACCCACGACGGCGACCAGGCGACCGCCCTCCTTGAGCTGCGCGAACAGCTTTTCGGGAATCACCTCGACCGCTCCTTCGATGAGGATGAGGTCGTAATCGGCCTCCGCCGCCCAGCCGGCTTCGAGCACGCCCTGCATCACCGCCACGTTGCCCACGCCGAGATCGGACAGGGTCTTGTTGGCGAGAGCGGCGAGCTCGGCATCTTCCTCCAGCGCCACGACCTGCTGCGCGAGGCGCGACAGGACTGCGGCGCCATAGCCGGTGCCAGCGCCCACATCCAAAACATGGTCCTTCTCGTCCACGTCGGCGAGCTGCACCAGCCGGGCGAGAATCATCGGCTCCATGATGTAGCGTGCGGGCTTGGAGCCGGCGGCAGGGCGAATCTCCAGGTCGTCATCGATATAAGCGAGCGACTTCAGGGCCTGCGGCACGAATTTCTCGCGCGGGATATCGAGCATGGCGCTGACAATGCGGTGGTCCGTCACGTCATTGGTGCGGACCTGCCCGTCCACCATGCCGCGGCGAAGCTCGACGAAATCGATCATGTCTTCCCTCCGGACCATAACGCCCGGGCGCCTTGGCGGGGCGGCCCGGCGGGTCAGCTCGGCTTCAAGAGCCACATTGCCGCCCCTTTTGCAAGGCGCCAAAGGGCTTGGCACACCAAAGGCCACGCTGACATCGCCCGGCTGCGCCCCGCGAGTGTGGCAGCACGTCGCATGGGACGGCATGTCCCTTGCTTCCAAAGCGTTCCACATCACGATTCTGGGCCATCTTCGCGCCGGAGACGAAAGCATGAGCGAGAACATTGCCGGCACGCCACAAGCGCAAGGCCCGTCCGAGGAGGCCATCCGCGATCTGGTGTATTCTTTCTACGACGCGGTGCAGGCCGACCCTCTGATCGGCCCCGTGTTCGCGGCGAAAATCGCGCCTCACGAATGGCCTGCCCACCTGGAAAAGATGTGCGGCTTCTGGTCGTCCGTGCTGTTGAAGACCAAGCGTTATGACGGGCGCCCCCTGCCCCCGCACCTCACCCTCGGCCCGGTTGGGGACGCGCACTTCGCGAGGTGGCTGACGCTGTTCCGCCCGGTGGCGCGGCGCGTCCTGGATCATGAGAGCGCCCTCAAGGCCATCGCCCACGCCGAGCGCATGGCGCTGAGCTTCCGCATGGGAATGGCGGTCCACAGGGGCGAGGACAGCACGCGCATCGCGCCGCTTCCCGAGGAGGCCTGAACGACGGGCCGCGCCCGGCCCGCCATCGCGTGTCGCAGAATCAGGCCTCGACCCGCTCCTCCGCCTCGGCGAACACCACCACCCGGGAGCGGCCACTGGTCTTGCCCCGATACATGGCGGCATCGGCGCGGCGAATGAGATTCTCGGCGCTAACTGCCCCTGCGCGGCCGAGCGCGACGCCTACGCACGCCGAGATGGAGGCCTCGCCCTCCGACAGGATGAAGGGTGAGCGCAGGAGATCCAGGATCTTGTTGGCGATCTTGCTGACGTCCGCCGCCTTGCTCACGGACGGCAGGAACACCACGAACTCGTCACCACCCACACGCGCCACCGTATCTTCCGCGCGCACCGCGCCGGAAATGCGCCGGGCCACCAGCCGCAACAGCTCGTCGCCCGCGGCATGGCCCCACTGGTCGTTCACCGGCTTGAACCGGTCGAGATCGATGAACAGCACCCCAACCATGCGCTCGGAGTGATGATCCATGTTCAGCGCCTGCTCGATGCGATCGGCGAGCAGCGTGCGGTTGGGCAGGCCAGTGAGGGTGTCGAAATTGGCGCGCAGCCAGATTTCCTCTTCCTGCTTCTTGCGCGCAGTGACGTCGGACAGCAGCGTGACATAGCCCGAGAGACGGCCATCGGACTGGACGATGGCGCTGACCACCGTGCGCTCCACCGAAAGGCGGCCGTCGCGGCGCCGGTTGGTGATGTCCCCTTCCCAGCTGCGCTTGGCGGCCAGGCTCTTGAAGATGGGGCGGTAAAAGCTCAGCCCGTTGCGACCCGGCGCCAGCATCTTGGGCTTCTTGCCAATTACCTCGTGAGGCGGATAGCCGGTGATCTCCTCGAACGCCGGATTGACCCGGATGATCTCCCAGCGCACATCGGTGACCATGATGCCTTCAGCAGCAGCCTCGAACACGCGCTCGCTGATGAGCACTTCCTCTTCGAGCTGCACGGCCCGGGTGATGTCCGAGAGCACGAGAATCGCCCCCGCCGGCACGCCCTTCGCGTCGGAGCTGAAGCGCCGCCCTTCCACGCTGAGCCAGATACGCCGCCCATTCTCGCCCCAGACCGAATAGAGCTCTTCCTTGATGTCTTCCGACAGGCAGCGCGCGGAAGGCCGGCGATCCGGAGGCACCGCTTCGCCATAGGCGTCGAGCAGCGTTGCCGTGCGCGACACAAGTCCGTTCACGTCGGTCCGCAGAATCTGCAGCACCGTTTCGTTCCAGCTGGTGATTTTGCCGTTCTCATCGACCAGGATGAGACCGGCGGGAACAGCCTCGAAAATGCCCCGGTAACGCTCCTCGCTTTCCCGCAGGCCGCGCTCAAGCTCGAAGCGGTCGGTCACGTCGTGAATGATGGAATAGAGCGCCGTCTTCTCGCCGATGGTCACGGGGCCGGAAAACACCTCGACCATCCGGATGTCGCCGGAAGCCAGACGGTGCGGGAAGACGAACGATGGCCGCTCTCCCTGCTTCGCCTCTGCCATGCAGCGGGCAACCTCCTCCCGCGGCAGGCAGTTGATGTCCGAGATATTCATCCGCGCGAGCTGCTCGGCGGTATAGCCATAGAAAGCCGCCGCCGCCGCATTGGCGGCAAGGATGCGACCATCCGCAGGATCGGTCAGCAGCTTCACCGAATGGTTCTGATCGAACAGCGCCCGGTAGAGCGCCTCCTGACGCATCAAGGCGGTGCGCTGGCGAATGTCGCGGAAGGCCAGGAACGCCAGCCCCGCGGCAAGACCCAGCAGCGCCAGCGTGCCGATCAGGTTGGTCCAGCGATGGGCCGCTATGGAGGCGTTGAGCGGTGCCAAGAGGTCGCCGGTGGACAGGCCGACAAAGATCACCACCGGCAGGTCCCGCAGCTTGGCCCAGGCGTAGATGCGCTCCACCGGCTCGTGGGTGGCCTCGGCCATGAAGACGCCCTGCTCGGGCGCCCCGGGCTGCAGATGCAGGTAGGGCCGCGAAGCCTTCACCGCCCGCCCCATCAAGGTCTTGATCTGGCTGCTGCGGGCCAGATAGGTGCCCTCGGGAAGATGGACCGCGCCCACCGTGTCGTTCTCCCCGAGCACCACCAGCGCCAGCTCATTGGAGAGGAACTGCGGCGATACCGTCATCACGATGACACCCGCAAACCCTTCCGGCGTCAGCAGCGCGCGCGCCAGCGGCACACGCCAGCGCGCGCCGCGCGGATCCTGCGCCGCCTCGCCCACGACCAGCGCATCCGCCGAAAAATGCGCCTGCTGCTGCTTGAAAAAGGCCCGCTCGGCCACATCGTCCCACACGGGAGCCGTGCCGCTGGCCACGACCAGCCGGCCATCCGCGCCATAAATCGCGATCTGCGCCTCTGAGGACGCCGGCAGAAGCGAGAGGGCCTGCGTGGCGAGAAGATTGAAGTCGACCGGCGAGCGTACGTAGTCTCTGCGCACGTTCTGCAAGAGATAATCCGCCCCGCGAAACGTAGCGGTCAGCTGCTGGCGCGCAGCCTCACTAATCTGCCGTGCCCTCAACCGCCCTGCTGCGACAGCATCCTGACGCGACGCGAGAAAAGAGTATTCAAGGTAACCCCAATAGCTCGCCACCAAAACCAGAAACGTTACGACGGCAACTATAATCTGGGCGAGATTGATCCTTAATCGCATCAAGCGTCCAACTGCGGGCAAAGAAGCATCGAAACCGAGCATGGGCGGGGTTTATAGGAGCGCGCCTGGGCCTTCAATTCACTTTAACATTATACCTTGGCGCGGACATTCAGGTTTCGGCGAGCTCGGCGGCGCCCCCGTCGCGCAGGCCGAAAAACCGGGCCGCGCACCACCTTAAGACCCCAGCGCCCGCGCGAAATTCGAAACGCCGTGGAAATCCGCCGCCACGGCCTTGCGTACGCGGTTCCCACACCGTAATAAGCGCACTTCGTGGGGCCACGTGGCGGAGTGGTTACGCAGCGGACTGCAAATCCGTGTACGCCAGTTCGATTCTGGCCGTGGCCTCCAATCATTTCAGTGACTTAGCGCTGCCACGCTTTGTCACCGATTGTGGCCGTTTGCTGGTTTTGTCACCGGGATTTGTCACCGCTGATCCGGTGACAAATGCGAGTCGTCCCGCCCGTGAACCATGGCGTCGAGGTCATTCGGCACCAAGTTCGTGTAGCGGCGAGTTGTCGCAAGGGACGAATGCCCCATCCATTTCTGGATGCGCCAGAAGTCCCACCCCTCCAGAGCAAACCACGTGCACCGGGTGTGGCGGAGGGTGTGGATTGTGGTTTCATCCGGGAGCTTCAGTTTCTCCTTGATGCGGTACCACACCTTCCGCAGCCGGGCCGGTGAAGTGTCCTGGAAGGGGCGCTCCAGGTCACCCGTGACGAGGCGGCATCGCTTCATCACTTCCGTGGTGGTGGGGAAGAGCGGAATGGTCCGGTCATGCGACGTCTTGGTGATGTCACGAGCGAACGTCACGGCCGTGAGGTCGGCGTTGAAGTCCCCCCACCGGACCTTGGTCAGCTCCCCCAGGCGACAGCCCGTGTCTATGAGGAACTGGAACATATCCGCCTCCCGCTGATAGCCCCAGCGGGTCGCGAGCTTGATGATCGCTTCCACCTCGTCCCGTGTGAAAGCAATGGTGCGGCCCGGCCCCTCCTTCTGCCAGGGGATTTCCGGCATCTTGGTGATCCGGTCCGCCTTCAGCGCCACGCTCGCCATCTTCGAGACGTTCGATAGATAGCGGTTGACGGTGCCGTTCGAGCATCCCGAGGTCTTCAGCATCTCGACGAAGGCGCCCAAGTTCTCCACCGTGAAGGCGGAGGCCGGCGGGATGTTGCCGCCCACAAAGTCCACGAAGCGCTTCGCATTTCGCAACTGGTCGGCCGCCGACTTGGCATCCTTCCAGTGGACCTTGCAAACGTGCTCCATGAGCCCCCGCATTGTGCGGAGACCGCCCGCCGCGACAGCCGGGTTGAACTCCTTCCGGGGCACCGGCTGGCCCAGCTTGAGCGCGGCGCGGCATTTCAGCTCCCACGCCTCCGCCTCCGGACGCGAACCGAACACCTCACGGTAGCGCGTCCCGTCCACCATGAAGTCGGCGAGGAATTTCCCGCCCTTCTCACGAATTGCCACCTTCTGTTACTCCCGAGAGTATGTGGTCCAGGGTGCGGATGAGCCTCGCACCCTTGGGGCTAACGCCAACGGGCTTTGCTCGCTCGTCAACGTCATCGGCACGGAGGTCGAGAAGCCCCAAGCCTGGGTTTCCTCGAACCCCCTTGTCCTGTAGGAGCTTGATGTTCCGGTTGACGGAGGTCTTCGGCCATCCGTAGTACCGGGCCAAATCGCTTTGCGTGGTCCCTTGGTCCAGTGCGAGGCGCAGGAAGGTGATCGCCGTCCGGATGGTCATTTCATCGTGGACGTCGTGCAGCGCTTCCAGCGCCGTCGTCAGGGTGGTGAGGGCCTTGGCCTCACGTTCGGTCAAAGTACGGTCAGCCATTTCATCCGTCTCCATAGACTATGCGCCCGAACGTACCACGTGAACGAGTGCACGTCGAGGGAGAGAGGAAGGGCTACGGGTTGGCCGGATAGAAGTCCAACAGGAATGCCGTCGGGAACGCCACGGCGGAGGGTGCGTCTAGCCACGCGGGAGCCGGAAGCTCTATGGTGGGAACGCCTTGCATCTGCGCCATTTCCACGGCTCGCCGCTGATCTTCAAGCAGCGCCTCTTCCCAATCGTCCAGGCCCTCCAGGGCCTGCGGTTCCGTCCGTTTCAGGAACCCCCACACCGTTTCATGCCCACTAGATACGTCAAAATCACTCGCAAGAACTGCTTCCATTTTCCTACGCCCTGATAGCGGGCCGACCATAGGTCCGCCTTAAATTACCGTCAAGAACAAAGCAGGAACATTGTGGCATCCAAGGGGCTAGGACGGAACGCGAAACAAGGCCGTCAGCTTGGTCAGGGCTTCCTCCTATCGGTAAAACGTCGCTTCGGGCCAGTCGGCCAGGATGACGGATTTCGCATATTCCCGGCTCTTCGCCCGAAGGTAAGCCGTGTTCCCGTCCTGGTCGGCGACGCAATAAAGCGGCTCGCCCAGGCCCCAATAGGCCCCGCCCTTGTCATAGCCCCCGGCATCGAGAGGGACGCGGACCAGCCGGAGCCGGCCGGCGCAAGTTTCAAGATAGGCGTTGCTTCGGCGGCCCATGGGCGCCCCATAGCGGCAGTTGACCGGCGGCGCCGGATCGAAGGCGGTTGCAGACATAGTTCGTTCTCCCGGATAATCCGTTCAGCCGTACTCCGAAGGGGCAAGGACACACCTCGCCCCTTGAGATTGCGGCTATTCCTCCGGCACGAAGACGATGGCGCCGGGAAGCAGTGAGAGGATTTCCCACCCACCCGGCAAGCAATCGTCGATGTCGGCGACCAGAGCCGCTTGCACCTCATGCAATGGCGCGTCGTGCCGCACGGTTGTCGTGCCGAATAGGATGGGGCTTTTGCCCGGATAGCGGATGCGGGCGCACCAGGGGCGCATAGCGGCGCCTTCCATGGTCATTTCGCGTTGACCGCAGGCGGCACCCAATAAGACCGACCGATTTCCCGGCACAGTCCGCGCAAGGTGTCGTCACAGCGCATGCGTCGATCCACCGAGGCCCGCAAGTGGGAGGGCTTGGCCCACCACGTCTTCCCAACCTTGTAGGCGCGGAAAGCGAAGCCTGCGGCGTCATAGACGATGTAGGTTCCCCGGTGCAGCGGGTGTTTCTCGCAATTCGGTTCCATGGTCACGCCTCCCCTCAAACGGCTTGCAGGACAGTGAAGCCCGCCCGTTCCAGACGACACGCCCAATCGTGCCCGCTGTCCCCCTCCAGGGCGCCGGTGAAAGCGGCTCGAAGTGCCTTTTCCTCCGGCGCGGCGTACCGATACCCCTCGGCTTCCGCATCCGCGATATGACGGATTGCGCTGGCGACGGCTGCCGAGCGCTTGTCATAGCCACCACCCCCAGCATAGCCGCGCACCATGGGCAGGCCGAGCCAATGAACGTATGCCCACAGCCGCCCCGCCCCGTCCTTGGGGAACTTCAAGGCGATGGTGGCGACCTTGCGCCCGTCCTTGAGGATGACGAAGGCCGACACGTCGCGAAACGCCTTGTCGTGCTGTTCATAAATGTCCGCAGTCATGGTGTTCACTCCGATGGATGATCCGCTTGAACGTACCTTCAGGCGAAATGAATGAGGCCCGTGGCGTCGCTGTAGCGCACCACGAAGCCGATTGAGGTTGACCGGTCCGCCTCCCGCTTCACGGCGGGGATAACCGAGGCGCTGCGCTCCCGCCCAATGGCTGAAGCCGCGCGTTTGGCCCCCTCCCGTGAGATGAACACGGAAGCGCTGGAGTTCTTGCCAAGGTGAAGCATGGTCACATGATCCGCATGGCACGATAGGTGCAGACCACCACCGCCAGGGTGAAGGCGATGGGCATGATTGTCGCCATGGCGAAGGCGGTTGCTGGGTTTGTCGGGTACATTTTCAAGCCTCCTAAATCGCTTGCGGAGGCCACACAGCGGCGCGGTTCGCTCGCACGGATGGTCCGCTTGAACGTATCACAGGGGCGCCTGTGTGGCCTTCGGAAGCGATGGGGGCCGCATTGCACCGCCCCCTTGCTCCTTCACGCGACTTGCAGGCTCCGCATGGTCAATGCCCTGTCGCGTCCGCACCGCCTGCCCTCCGCCGCCTGCCCCCGTCGCACTCGGGAGTTCCATGCGTTGTGCTGCGATGCCGCCCCCCTATTTGTTCGCCCGAGGGACCGGGTCTAGCGCTTGGTGGCACTCTGGAGAGCCTGCCCTAGCAGGCCCTCGGGGCTGCCGCCCTAGCTGGTGATTGGACCTTAGACGATGTACGTTCAGCCGTCAAGTCCATTCTAACGTACTTTTTCATCAAGCGAGATGCGCGTCGTCGAGCGGCCTCCAGTTCCCTGAATAGGTGTCAGCCTCCGCCTTCCGGCTCGCCAGTTCTTCTTCCCCCGCCCGCTTGGGGCATATGGCGACTTCAAGAACTCGGTCCGCCCAGCACTCCCACACCCCCGCGCCCTTCCGTCCCGCATAGGGCTTCAGCCCGTGCAACTCCGCCAGGGTATCCACCCCCTCCACCGTCCGGCGCATGTCGAATGCCTTCAGGTGGCGGGCGGCTTCTTCGCGAATGGCCTCAGTCTCTGTGCTCATGTCGTGGGCTCCCTGTGTTTCGATGGTCCCAATCTAGCGTTGGTACGTTCGGACGTCAAGTCCGTTCTGACGTATCTTGTGGATAAGTCAGATTGCCCCTGTTCTGCCAATGGGTTAGCGGAGGCTTGCAGCGCCCTTGAAGCGTCCTGCAAGGGGTTTGTGGGCGGGTGCGACAAAACGACAGATAGCCGGAAACACACGGCGGAAATCGCGCACGGCCCACGCCCAGGCGCCCCCGCGCGTTGCAGGCCCCGTGCCAGCGGAGCGCCAGGGCGTTGCCCAGCCGGTGAACGGATGCTATATCCGTTGACAATCCAGCATCCATGCGGGTTTGCGGCCGACCGGTGACAAATCCCGGTGACAATCGCCCACGCGCGGCATTCCGTATCACGCGCGAAACGGCAAGCCGGGCGCACGCGACGCGCGAGGCGGGCCACGGGGGGTTCCGCGCGAGCTTTTATCTATCGAGTGGCGTTCAAAAATTTCCGGCAAATATCGCCGGTGGAGTGCGGAAGGCTGCTACCGCACCCGCGTCACGAACCTTATGAGGGCAGCGAGGACTACGCCCACCCCCACAGCATAGGGGGTCGGAAGCCACAGAGCCTCCAGAAGGCCCATGCGCCCCTGCTGAAGGGGACCGATGGTCTGGCCGAAGAAGACCAGCCACACCGCCAAGATGGTCACCAGCGGCATCCTGAAGCGAACCAACGGGGTTGCCTCCATCGTTATGGGTTGTGTTAGGGAGTGGTCTTGTAAGTGTCCCTTCAGGGGAACTTCAAGATACCTTCAAGGGAACCTGAAGGGACACTTAAAGAGAAACCTTCCCACCCCTGCCGGCTAGAGTGGCGGGAAAGTCACCGGCCGCCCCCAGGCCCTATCGGCCGCCGAAGCGGCGCTGCATGAGTCCGGAGGACCAGTGCTCGGGGTCGGCTTTGCGGCCGAGGGCGCCCTGCATGAAGCGCTCGATCTCGGCGTCCAGGAGACGCTCTCGCTGGTCTAGGGCGGCCTTCTCGGTGTCGCGTGCCATCACCTTCGACCAGTACGCCACGGCCCCCGCAAGGGCGTCCAGGCGGTCGTCGTGGCCCAGGGAGCCCCTGTCGGCGGTGAGGCGGGTGAGCTGGTAGAAGAGTCGGTAAGGCTGCTGGTCCTCCGGGCGGTAGTCCTCGGTGGAGCGGTAGTCCTGCTCGATCACCTCGGGGGCGACCACGAGACGGTGCTGGTTCAGGACGGGCTCAAGGGTGTCGATGATGCGGGCCTCTTTCTGGGCCTTGGACCACTCGGCGTCCTCGATCCGCACGGGATAGACGGACTTCGAGACGCCCTTGAGAAGCTCGGCGAACATGCCGCCGCCATAGTTGGGCTCGGTGAGGATCAGGTTGACGTTCTGGCGCCGGGCCACCAGGAGGAGGCTCTCCAAGGTCTTGGCGTCGTAGCCGCCCCGGAAGCCGCCGGCAGCGGTGAGGAACATGCGGCCGTGGAGGGTCTTGACCACGGCATAGGCGGTCTCGTCCTTGCCTCGGCCCGAGGGGTCGATGAACATGACCGAGCCCTCCCACTCCTCGAAGCGATTGGAGGTCCAGGCCGGCTGGTGGTAGCGGTCGCCAGCGAGGCCAACGGCCGGAAGGCTGTCGATGGCCTGAGCCGGCCCGGACGCCCACACGAGGTCAGTTGGACCGCGATATGGGTCGCAGGAGAAGACGATGAGGTCGGAGAGCTTCAGCGGGTACTTGTCGGCATCGGAGAGCGACGTGTCGAGCTGGAACTGCAAGGCGAAGCCCGAGCGGCCGTAGGAGGCTTCACGCTCCTGGAGGTCCTCGTGGGTGAAGCGCTTCGGGTCGGTGGGGAGACCTGCTACCGAAGGCTTCTCGTCAAGCGCCGTGGCGATGAACGGGGCGAGCTTGGCGCCATACTTCTCGCGCTTGTCGGCGGTCGGGTAGCGGGCCGGCCAGATGCGGGCGACATATCCGCGCTCCGGAAGCTCGTTGTAGAGGGACTGCTCGGACTGCGGGGTGCCCAGGTAGATCACCCGTCCGCCCGGCTTGATCACGGAGTCGAACTCCTTGACGGTCTCGGAGAGCTTGTCGCGCTGCACCTGGGTCGAGGAGTTGTTCGCGACCTCAATGTCGTCGGCCACGATGTAGTCGGCGCGGGAGCCGGTGAGCTGGCCGGTGATGCCGACCGACTTGACGGACGGGGAATGGTCAGGCCGGGCCGGGCCGACGTCGAAGGCCACCGCGCTCTCACGCTGGCCCTCCTTGGGCTCCAGGAAGCGGAGCACCTCCACCTCACGGATGAGGCGCAGGGTGAAGACGGAGAACTGGTCGGCGCGGGCCTTGGAGGCCGACACCACCAGGATTTTGAGCTGGGGGTTGCAGTAGAGGAGCCAGCACACGAAGGCGCTGGTGATCCAGCTCTTGCCGACGCCTCGGAACGCCTCGATCACCAGACGGCGCGGGCCGTGCTGGAGGAACTGGGAGATGTCGTACTGGACCGGGGTCGGCTCGGGCAGGTTGAGGTGCTGCCAGATGAGCCAGAGGAAGTTTCGGAAGTCCGCCTTCAGCGGATCAGCGGGGGTCTTGCTGGTCGAGGATAGGAGGTGGGTGCGGGTGTTCAAGGGTCGCTGGATCGACAGGGATGGTCACAGGCGGGCATCCGCAGTTCCAGAGCACACTCGTAGCCTGGAGGGGGATTGCCCGCCTGTGGCCTCTGGAGGCGATTACGCAGAGGGCGGCGTAAGGCAGAGGGAATATGCGCCGAGGCGGATTTTGCCGGCGGTGAAGTCGCCGCCGTCTGCGGTGATGAGGACCGGGAGGTCCCCGCCCCAGAAGAAGTCCACGGGGGAGTAGGGGGGCATCCAGGTGGAAGCGCCTGCCGTCAAGGAGGGCAGCACGTGCGAACCCGAGCTGAAGAGCGTGGTGGAACCGGCGATGCCCACCTGAATTGCGGTAGGCCCGACGATGTCCTCAAGAACACGGACATGCACCCCAAGCGCGAAGCAGTCGGAGAACACGCCAGTGGGAATGGAAACAGAAGCCCCGGACAGCGGGACATCGAAGACGGCGACACGGCCCACCATGCTCGCCCCGGTGATTGCCGGGACGAGCTGGGCGTATCCTTCCGTCTCCACCTCCGAGATGTACGGAGGCCAGATGGGAAGATCAGACATTTGTACCTAGTGGGTCAGGCTGCGCCGACGTACTGGCCGTTCGCGCCGAAGTTGGTGTCGCTCTGCACCGTGGATGACACGATGTCCCGGAGGGTCGAGGTGCCATCAATGGACTTGATGCGGAGCTTGTAGGTGTGGCTCCCCGAGGCAGGCACGACACGCATGGTGATGTCGCCATAGGGGGTCCGGTAGAGGTTCGCGGAAAGCATGTAGAGGTGTTGTTCCTTAGTCGATGAGGTCGGGGTCAGAGGGGGCCGCCTGGAATGGCAGGATGCTCTTCAGGCGTTCATCCAGCTCGGTGGCGTCCTTGGACCGGGCGTCGATGCCGTTGTCCTTAAGGAGCCGGACGGCGGTGGCGAGGTCGCCGGCCGTGGCCGTCCCATCCTGGATGCGTTTCATCAGCTCCAGGACGACGAGGGACTGGAGCTGTTCGAGGATGCTGGCGTCAATTTTCAAAGGAGGCGCCCCAGCAATGCCCTGAGGTCGAGGAACGAAGAGGCGATCCACGCGGCGGCAGCGGCGGCGCCGGTGATGTACCACTGGCGCTTTTCGAGGGCTGCAAGCCGCATGTTGTGGGCCTCTTCGAGGGCCTGGAGGTTCGTCTCAATGTTGGTTGCGGACTTCTGGATGGCGTCAACCTTACCCTCCAGGCGACCGAGGTCGCGCTGGAGAGCGAGGTCCGCCGTGTCCGTGGGGGACATCACGTTACTCTGGCGTTGGTTTGGATGGAGATGGTGGGGGTGGTTCGCCGCTGATAGATGAAGCCGTCGCGGAGGATTTGCTCTCGCGACCAGAAGAAGACGTGGGCTGCGCCATTCTTGCGCCCGATCTCCGCCGCAGCGTCGATGTAGGCCCACTTCCAGTCGGTTGAGGCCGACAGGTTGAAGCCTGAGAAGTAGAAGATGCGGGACAGCGGGTAGCCCAGTGTCTCCTGGGCCATGACCCAGGTCCCCTTCATGAGAGCCCAGTTATCGTCGCCGAGGGCCTCGGTGTCGTAGTCCTTGGTGACCCAGTCGTAGTCCTCAATCATGAGGATGTTGAACTTGCTCGGCCCCCACTGGTCCGCCGGGGGCAGATTCATGATCGCCGAGGCGTTGGCTGTCGGGTTGAGAACCTGGGGGGTGAACACCAGGATGGCCGTCTGCGCCTTGGGGAAAGCCGCCTTGACGATGTCGATCTGGGTGTTGGTGCTCTCTCCGAGCTGCCGGCCGAGCCATTCCAGGAAGGGCCGCTGAACTTCAAGCTCCGCCTCGGTGAGGTGGGTGCTCTCCATGTACGGCGCCGGGGCATAGAGGCCGGTATCCTCGTTGTACTTGGTGACGGTCGCGAGGCTGTAGACGCACGGCTTGTTATCCGTGTAGCTGCCGTCCCACCACCAAGGTTCTCCGATTTGGTATCGAGGGACGAGCCCATTGTCCTGGGCGATGCCGAGGAACTGGATGGCGACGTTCGCGAGATATGCGGCGGCCTCCGAGTTGGAGGGCTCGACGAGGCCGGAGGGCGGGCTCCAGCCAGTGGTCGCCATAACGCCATCCACGTTAACCTGCGCCCACTCCACCGGCATGATGGACTGAAGGATTTCGTAGGAGATGGACACCCACAGGTCGTAGTTGCGCTTCTGGAGCTGCTTGCAGAAGTCCTCGAACCACAGGCGTGTGGGGGAGTTCACGAGGCTCCCAGTCTTGCGCAGGAGCCACCTCTCACCAGTCCAATCGAAGTTGTGGAAGTGCGAGATGCCCATGTATAGGACGTATGGGCCACGGTAGCCCAGCGACCACGTCCGCTCCGCCACGAACTCAGGCGTCAAGTTGTAGCAGTTGTCATACCCATCCGTCATAGACATGGAATGGGCCGGCTCGTATCGCAGGTCGATCTTGAGCGTCGTGTTGGAGCCGGAGACCACGATGCCTTCGACAGCCATCCAGCATTCGTTCTGAGACGCCAATGCGACATTGAGCTGCGTCTTGACGCTCACTCGCGTCCCGCTCCCAACGGCCGGGCCGAGATAGGCGCGGGTCGTGCGGACGGTGTAGGAGCCCCCGCCATTGTCCACGATGGGCGGCGTGAGATACACCGCCGGGACGTCCCCAATCCCAGGAGCCGTGCCAGTCCCGTCCAGCGACATCTGGTTGTCGTGGATCGACGTCGCCAGGAGGTTCGCGAGCTGGTGGTAGATGGTCGTGGCGTAATGGATGTAGGTGATGTCCTGCTTCAGAAAGTCTGAAGGCTGGAAGCAGAGGTTCTGGGCGCCGATGTAGGTCAGGGGGTCAGTGGTCGCGATGTCGTCCTGCGCTGCCCGCGCCGCTTCGTAGGCGCTGACGAGAACCTGATAAGGCGGGTCGCCGTACCACGACGTGCACATCTTCTGGATGTACAGGGTCATGTCGGGATTGGTGTTGGCCCGGAGATAGGCGAAAATCTTGATCCAGGATTGCTTCATCCGGTCGATGGTGGGCTGGGGATTGCCATGCCCGGACCAGCCGACGTCCGTGTAGCTGACGTCATTCTCGCCCTGCGCCCAGATGCCGACAGGAGCCACCTTGCCGATGGAGTTGATGATGCCCACGGCCTGGAGGAGGCGAGGACCGGGCTTATCCTCGTTGAGGTCCCACCAGTAGTTGACGCCGTTGATGGGGTCGTCATCAGCCTGACGGTCGGCAGCGGAGGAACCCCAGCACACTTCCAGCGGCATGACGCGGACAGCACGGATGCCGTACAGCTCGGCGAGCTTGCGCCGGAAGGTGGCGGCAGAGCACGTGTCCCGCCCGCTTCCGGAGAGTTCCGTGAAGTGCCCCACCGCATTGGACTGGCCCAGGAAGGGCACCACGACGGTCACGAAGGAATTGTCCACGGCGACAGCGGAAGCGGCGTCCACGAAGTAGGACATCTCGCTCGTCACTTTGACACGCCACTCGATCCACGAGGGCGAGTAGTCGAAGATCGGGACGTTGTCTTCGACGGGGAAATCGAACCACGTCTCGGTGGTTGTCCCGAGAACGGCCCAGGTTCCATCGGGCTTCTTGACGCTCACCTCATAGGTGGGGCTGGTGAAGCCTTCGGGGGCGGACCACTCGAAGACCACGTCGCCCCAATCGGAGCCGTGGGCAACAGGATCGCCCTCCTCGCCCGTGACGCCGGCAATCGCCAGCTCATACCCGCCGCCATCCGACGTTGGGACGGTTATGAGGTCGCCGCCCATCAACGTGGCGCCGTTGTTCAGTTGAACCGTCACAGTCCGGGTTCCGCTGGCGAGCGGAGAACCCAGGGTCGCCTCTCCGCCCAGGTAATCCCTGGGCGTGATGGGGAGCATGAGGCGGACGATGTCCGTCACCGGGACGCGGCGGGCTTCCTTCTCGGCGTCGCTGGTCTCGTCCGTGACCTCCCCATATCCGCTGTACAGGTCGGAGGTGAACGGGATGGTGATCTTCTGCTTGTACGGGTCGGAGTTGTTCTTGTCCGTCCGATAGTTCCACAGTCGGACGTTGTAGGTCTTGCCGTCTCCGGTGTCGATCACCAGCGTGGCGCCATAGAGCGCGTCGAGGCGCGGGCAGTCTCCGCCGAGGGAGATGGAGAAGGTCCAGACGAGGCCCGTGTAGTTGTTCTTGGTCTCGTATTTGAAGCGGGGGTGATCGAACGGGTGGTCCGAATGCCACATGATGCCGGCGATGTCGCCGTTGCGCCGGAACACAGCGTCGGCCCGGATGGCCGTCGAGGACGTGGTTCGGATGGAGCCGGACACCTCAAGGGGCATGTCCAGGGTCCAGTAGCGCGGCATGAAGCGGCTGATCTTGCTGCTTCGGTCGGACCTATGTGTCTTGACGAGGTAGCTCATTCGTCGGCGCTGGTCATGCGCAAGGTGATGCCGATGTCCTTGAAGACGCTGTCGGCTTCCGAGGTGAGGGACACGCGGAGCACGGCCCCGGCGGGAATGCTCGCAGCGCTTCCAGAGAACACGCCGGTGCTGGAGCCAACGGCGAAGGTGAGCGTCCCGATGGACGTCAGGTCCCGCATGATGGAGAACACCTGAGCCCTCTCCGCCGGCGCCGTAGCGGCATAGGCAAGGCTCCCGGAGAAGTTCGCGGGGACCTGCACGTCGCGGACGACAGGGAGAATGAGGACGTACTCGCCCTTCAGCGGGGTGTAGGGGATCGACGCCGAGACGTCGTACCACCAGGCACCCGTCTGGATGGCCGAGACGTACTGATTGATGACCGAGCCGGAGAGGTCTTCAAGCTCCTGGGCCACATAGAGGGCCTGCCGAATGGCATCGTTGAAGCGCTCCACGTCCACTGCTTGGTCGTTGTAGAAGGTGACGACGGGGAGGACCTTGGGGGTGGAGCGGAAGATTTTGATGCCGATGCCTGCGGAGGGCGCGACGGCGAAGCTGACGGTCTGGGCGTTGACCCACGTGAATGCCGGCATGGTATCGCCGACCGTGGGGTAGACGTGGGACTTTTCGAGATAGGGGAACGGGACCGCGAAGTTCTTGGTGACACCGTCCCCCGTGTAGGTGACGTAACTGAGGGCCATATCTCACGAGGGGAGGATGGCCCGCCGCCACAGGGACGACGGGCACCGGTGGGATCACGAACCTGGGAGGAAGTCCGTGACGTCGAAGCCGGAGTTCTTCGGCGGCTTCTGCGGGGCATCGCGGACCATGTGGCTCAAGGCGCCTTGAACCGCGATGTTGTTGGAGAACGGAAGCACGGAGAGGAGCTGCTTCCATTCCTGCTGCGACCGTTCCCGGCCCGTGATGATGGGCTGGAAGAGCGCGGATGGCGCCACCCGGAGGACGTTGTTGATGAACGCGACCGAGGGGTTCCCGAACCACGCATCGGACGGGAGAGCGGAGTTCCGATAGCCGAACATGGGATTGGCGCCGGTCATGCCGATGCCGGTATCCACGAGGCCGGGGATGAGAGAGGAGTAGGCCGAGAGCTGGAAGGCCGCCATGGCGATGGCTCCGGGCGTGAGCTTCTCGTCGAGATACTTCTGCGGGTCCTCCTGGGTGGCCGCCTGGATGCGGGTGCGCCCGGCGTAGAGCGCCGCTCCAGCCATGGTAGACCACACCACGTCGGCGAACGCCTCACTATCCCGCATCGCCCATCCATTGAGGATGTTCATGTGCCAAGCATTGAGGGCGAAGCGCCGGAGCTGGGCGAAAGTCCGGAAGATCGGGGAGCGGTCATAGACCGTCCCGGCACCGAAGTCGTGCTCCATGCTGGCCCGGCCGGCGGCGCGGTTGAGCGCGGAGGCGAAGGCGGTCTTGGCCTCCGGGTCGGTCCACTCCTCGGGGTGCAGACGAGAGAGCTTGGCACCGGTCCAGTGGCTCGTCACCTCGCTGTGCTCCGCGACCTGGGCGAGAACTCTGGGGAGCATCTCGTCATCCATGCCGAACCACTTCAGGCGGTTCCGCTCGGCCTTGGAGAGCTTGGACAGGTCAAACTTCTCGGCGGCGTCTCCCGCCAGCATCCGGTCCATGACGCCGCGAACGTCGTCGGAGATGGGGGTTCCAAGACCCTTGACGGACTGGTAGATGCGCACGAGCCAAGCTCGGAAGTTCTGGAAGGCGCCCTGGAGCTGGGGTGTTGGGGCCTTGCCTTCTCGCAGATACTGCTCAAAGCCCTGCGCCCACTGCTCATGTTCCTTGCGGCCGATCTTCGACACGTCGTCCACGCCGAGCCATTTCAGGACGGTGTCGAGGTCCTTCTTCGCGGCCTTGTTGATCTGGGCATCCTGGATCATTTCGCCCAGCCATTGGTGGCCCATCTCGTGCATGAAGGTGGAGGCGTCACGCTCCTCGAAGAGCTGGATGACGGCCTTGTTCCGGCTTGACGTGATGGAGCCGCGATACCCGTCGCCGTTGGACTGGAAGAACTTCGCATACTTGTCGGGAGTGGTTGGGGCAGCCGACTGGTCCTTGGGGACCTTGCCATCGGGATACATCACCCACTGACGGCTGCGGGGGGTGTCCTCCGCTCCCGGCCCAGTGAACCACGGCGGGAGGTCCCTACGCTGCTCGGCAGTCATATGGCCCCGGACTTCGGTGGACCGACTTTCCACCTCCCCGGACATCCGCCGGTAGAAGTCCCTCGCCTCCTCTATGGTCAGCCCCCACCTCTTCGCAAGATACTCGGGGTCCGTGCCATACCCATGCCCCTCCAGATACTGGATGGCGTGCTGTATTTCGTGCAGAATCGTGCCGTGGTGGTCGGGGCTCAACGGGCTTAAGGCGATTGAGCCGGTGTTGTGGTCGAAATAGCCCCACGCTCGGTCCTGCATCTCCGCAGGAACCTGCTTAATCTGTAGGTCGAACAAGCTCGGATAGGCAGCTTCCAGCTCCGGGGACCTGTAGACGTCGCGGAGGCGGATGACGGCCCCACGCGCGGCGTCATCCAGGGCTTCGTTGATGCGGGGGGCGATCTTCCCCTTATCGTCGGGGACTTCAAAGCGCCACTTCCCGTCCTTGCCCTTGCCCCACCCGGTGATGGCCCAGATGTCGTCCGGGCCGAAGCCCTTCCCCTCAAGGTCGATAGCCATCATCAGGTCATCAATGTTCGACGTCTTGGCCCGTACACCGGCGAACTGCCCCATCTCTCCCGGACCGAGGACATCGGGGGACTTGCCGGACCGGACCTCAATGCCTTCCTTCTGGTAGAGCTTGAGAGCATCCTCGCCCAGACGCTCGGCGCGGGCCGCGTAGCGAGCCGACACGATCTCGGCATTGATCCTGGCTTCGCGCTCGGCCACACCCGCCGCCACGAGCTGGGCCTTGATGTCGTCGCGGACCGCCTTCACGGACTTTGACGCCTTGCCGAGCCCCTTGTAGGCAGCCTTCGCGTCCCGGTAGAACCGGTCGGCCAGGATGCGCCGGGCGGCGCCACGCACCCGGTGGTTAATGGCGTTCATGCCAGAGGCCGACACCACGAAGTCCGAGGTGGCCTTGGTGGCCCCCGCGATCTTCGCCAGGGCGCCATCCATGGGCGCCGTGAGCATCCCGTCCTCAGGGGCGCGGCGGGCCGACAGGTGCTTGAACTCGTCCACGGCGCCCAGGGCCGCGATGTCCCGTCCAAGGTCATCGGTGGCCTTCAGAACGCCCCCTTCCAAAATGTGGGTGCGGAAGGCCGGCATATGCTGGAGCATGGCGCGAAGACCACCCTGGGTGGCCTTACCTCCAATGGTCGCGAGGCGGGCCATGTCGGGGATTGCCGACAAGCCGAAGTTTCCGCCCATCGTGGCAGTGCCGAGGTTGCGCAGGATTTCCAGGCCCTGGGCGACGCGGGTGTTGGCATTCTCGCTGGGAACACCGAGGAGCCGGTCGAACTCCTCCTTCAGGAGCGAGACGTCGTTTGCAATTTCCTTGGGGGACTGCCCGCTCTCGGCGCCCTTTGCGGCCACCTGCTCAAGAACGTTATTCATCTCCTGCCGGGAGCGGATGCCGTCCATGAGCACCTCGCCATCCTTGCGGACAAGCTGAATGCGGCCGGCGGCCCGCCACGCGGATGCTTGGTGGTTGTAGTGGTCGAACAGGTCGAAGGCGTTGTTCTCGACGAAGTCCCCCAGCTTCAGGCCCGTGCGGGGATGGACGTAGTTCTCGTCGATGTCGATACGGAAGTGCATGAAACCGGGCTTCGAGCCCTTGGGCAGCCGGGCCAGGATTTCGTCGATGTCGGCCTCCGACAGGCCCATGTCGCGCATCCCGGAGCGGATGACGTCGGCGGTGGCCCCGTCGCGGGACATCATGAAGAACTCGTCCAGGCCGTAGGCGCGGCGGTTGAGGTTTTCCCAAACGCCGTTGGCGATGGTGTAGGCCTTGTCCCCCAGCTCCTTGTGGGAGGCGAGGAGAGCGCCCTCGAACCACTCCTTGAACTTCCTTCCACTCGCGTCGATCTTGCTGATTTTGTCGAGACGCCACACACGGGGCAGGTAGTGACTGTTCGGGGGGACGTTCTCGCGCCCGGCAAGTGCCCGGCCAGGGTTGTCCGGCGTCTCGGCGCGGGGCGTGAGGTTGCCCTGCCGGTGCTCCTCCATGAGGGCATTGAGCTGCTTTCCGACCTTGACCACCTGGGGGTCATAATGCGCATCCCGGTCGGGCCGCATGTCTCTGGTGTAGTTGGAGACGGCATCCCCGAAGTCCTCCCACGCCTGGGTCATGCGGGGGGCAATGGAGGACTTCCACCACGGGATGCCCTTGGCGTCAGCCCACTCCTTGAACTGCGGATAGGCCGTGCTGTAGAAGCGGTTATCCGCGTCGTGCATGATGCGGAGCTTGTCCTCGCCGGCCGACACCGGGTTGACCACGAAGTCCCCGTTGGCGTCCTTTCGGCCGACCACGTCCAGGCCGAGAGCCTCGCCAACCTTACGGGCCAGCGGGTTCTTGGAGGAGCCGACACGGCCCGCCATGTCCGGCCGGGCGGCCTCAACGGCGGTGCGGGAGGCGTCATCCTGCCCCACCTTCATGAGGTCACCCTTCGAGAACTGCATGGTGTTCTCGGGGTTCATGGCGGCGCTCAGGGAGCCTTCGCCACCGCTGAATACGGGGGTTCCTCGCTGGATGTCGGCGACGACGCGATTGGCCTCCACCGATCCACGGGCTGCAATATCCTCGGTCGCCGGGTTCCGGGAGAACGGACCGAAGGCGAAGCCCAGGCCGGCGCCGAAAGCGGCCGCCATGGCATAGTCCTCACCGCTCACGGACTTACCGAGGGCGTCCTCACCGGCGGTCAGTGCGAGGTTTCCCCCAGCCGCCGCAGCCCCGGCCGCGATCCGAGAGCCAACGGCGCCGAGCTTCATTGCTCCGCCGGCCGCCGCCCCGAGGCCGCCCGTGCTGATAGCGACGGCAAGCCCGGTCGGATCAAGCATCCCGGCGGCAAGTCTCACGCCCGTCCCGGTCCATCCGGCCCGGCTGATATTCAGCTCGTTCTCGTACTGGCGGTGAGCCTGGGCCGTCAGATAGTCAGAATGAGCGGGGGAGACGCCGAGGAGCTGCCCCCAATATTTCTCGGGGAGCCCCTGCTTGCGCTGTTCAAGCTCCTCGGTGGTTGGCTGATAGTCGGGCGCCGGGGCGAAGACCGGGCTGTCGCGAAACAGGTAGGCCGTGGTGCTCTCGTCGGCGGCGGACTCCACCGTCTGCCAGAAGGTCGGAGGCGGATTGAAGGTGCGCTTGGCAACTCCTGCCGCGACGTCCTCGGGCGAGCCTGCGGGGGTGACGCCCGGGGCCGTATCTACCCAATGGGTCTTGGGGCCGGTGAAGTCGAGAGGAAGTCCGCTCTTCCGCAGCTCCGCCACGCGCTTATCAATCTCAGCCTGGGTGCTCTGGGCGTAGCGGACGCCCTCCATCCCCTTGCGGGAGAACCACTCATTCCCGACCTTGATCTTCCCTCCGATGCTCGGGTTCGCGTCGGCGAAGGCGTGCTCATTCTCCATCCCCTGGTCGGTTGTCAGACCGACGTAGTTGCTGCCTGCCGCGATGTCCTCCAGCGCGGACATGGCCTTTTGGTAATAGGCCGAGCCGGATTGCTCGGGCCGGACGATGCCCCGGCGGACCGGTCCGTAGAAGCTCTTTGCGGTGTTCCCGCCATTGAAGACCAGCTCACGAACCGACTTCCCGTACATCACGGACCGGTTGATGAGGTTCTCCATCGCCGTCTCGGGGTGATCGCCCGTCTCCAGCCGCATCAGCCCGAAGACGTAGGAGCGCAGCTCCGGGTCGTTCGCGAGTTCGTTGATGGCAGATTGCCGCTGCTTGGTCAGAACCTCACGGGTCGCGTACTCGACCGCAGGGTCGGAGGCCGTCCACCCCCCGGCTCTCCGCCGAACCTTAGGCTCCGCAGGGGCCGGGGTGATGGGCGTCTGGTCGGGGTCGCCGGGTCGGGCGGGAATGGGATCGACACCGGGGGCCGCCTGAGTGGGCTGGGGGAGGTTCTGGTCGGCCCCGGAGGTGTCCGGGAGGGATTGTGCCGGGGCCGGATCAGGGGCCGCCGGAGCGGCGCCCTGTGTATCCGGGAGGCCGGCGTCGGGGAATGTGGAAGGGGGTGCCCCCTGGCCGGGGGCGGGCAACTCGGTCGTCTCGATATTGCTTTGCGGCCCAAGGCCGAGGGTGTCGTCCATCAATCCTTGCTGTTATTCACCAAACCACGGAAACACGGGCTTGGAGGCGTTCTTGTTCACATCGGAGTTGGGGTCGGCCAGGGCCTTGAAGCCCGCCGTAAGGCCGCCCAGGTTCGGTTTCTGGGGGTTCGTGAGGAGGTCGAAGATGGGTTCCGCAGGGGTGCCCTCGAAGAGCTTCAAGCCGGCATCGCGGGACTGCGCGGCCTGCTTGCGGTCGTCGATGATCTTCGCGTTGGCCGCCAAGCTCATGGCCTTGTCCGTCTTCCTCAGGTCCCGGTCCGTGAAGGTGAGCTTGTCGCCGTTGACGGAATAGAGGGGCGCACCCGTCGCGGCGTTGATGACGCGATAGATGCCGTTCTCGAAGCGGATCGAAAGGTTCCCCGGCCCGTCGATGCCCTGGGCCTTCAGGTCGTTGGGGAACTGCTTGTAGACCTGATTGAGCACCTCGTTGACCACCGGCTCCTTGCCGATGGAGAGGAAGGAGGAGCGGTTGAACTGCGCCTGCCCGTTGATGACGGGGACCTCCTCTCCGATGCTGGCGGCGGCGGCCTTGACCGCATCCTTGGCGGAGACGCCCTGAGTGCGCACCAGGAGCTGGGCGCGGCGGGTAATCTCGGTCTGGGCGCTTCCGAGGTTGACGGGGTTGGCCTTCCAGTTCCATGGCATGTAGCCGGACTGCGGGTCGCGAAGGCCCTTCACGGCGTCATTGATCTCTTGGTAGGCGGCCTTGATCTGGTCGCCGTTGGCGCTGTCGGGGTCGATGGCTCGGGAGGCACCTTCAATGGCCTCCTGCCTCGTCTTCCCCATCTTCCGCAGGAGATGGTAGCTGTCGTAGAAGTCGCGGTCCTTGGCGTCCAGGAGGTTGTTCACATAGGCGGGGGAGCGGGTGCGCAGCGCCTCGTAGAGGTTCGCGGCCTGCTCCGTGCGCTGCTGCTCGTCGGGGTTCGTGAGCGAGGTGGTGTTGGCTGCCGACTGGATTGCCGAGTGCAGGTACCCCTTCCACTCGGGGTTCTCCACCCCGTTGCGGACGAACTGCTCCGCCTGGGCGGCGAACACGTGGCCGTTGATGACGCTCTGCGGCTGCCCCTGGAACTGCTTGGCGACCTGGGAGCGAATGCTCTGGGCCTGGAAGGTAACGGCCCCGTCCTTGATCTCCTTGGCCCCGAAGGTCTTCATCTCGCCGGTGAAGGGGTTCCGAGCGACGATGTCCTGGACCGCGTCGAAGGAGCCATCCCCGCGCGTTAGGGCCGCCTGGGCCTGCTTGAAGAGGCCATCCTTCTGCTGCGCCTCCCAGTCCTTGCCGAGCACCCGGTTGGCGTCGGCGCGGAGGGACTGGGCATCGGCGACATACTTCGGGTCCTGGGAGAAGGCGGGGAGCGCCTGCCCGGTCTTCACGTCCTTGCCGGGCGCGTCGAGGATGGCGAGCACGTTGCGGGCGGCCTGGGGCGTGGCCCGGCCGTCCGAGAGGCTGGTCTTCAGGACGCCCATGAGGCTGTCGTTCATCTCCGCCCAGGTGGCGCCATTGACGCTTCCCGCCAGTTCGGCCTTGGCCTGACGGACGCGCTCGGCCACCTGATCGGGCGTAAGGCTCCCCATGTCGGGAGCGTTCAGCACGTTGCGGAAGCCGGTGGAGATGGTGACGCCCCGCACGTCGGCATTGTGCCGGGCGATCTGGCCCTGCTGTTCCTTCAGGAGCTGCTCACGGAGCCCCACCACGGACCGCTGGAAGTTCTCGGCGCCGTGGGGCGTCCCCGTGGGGATGCGGTCCATGTAGCCCTTCGCGCGATCGGCGATGAGCTGGTCGATGTCAACGGGGGTTCCGTCCGGGTTGAGGAGCGACTGGGTTCCGCCGGGGCCGAAGTCGGCCTTCATCGCATCGCTGAACTCGTTGCCGACGTTGATGCCCACGGCGGCCTGATAGGCACCATTGGCGACAGGGTTCGCATAATAAGGCACCGTGCCGTTGCGAAGACCCTGGGCAAGCTCGGTGCTGGAAGAGCTGGCGATGTAGCGGGCTGCCGCCTCCTTCGCCTGATCGTTCTCCAGCTTCTTTCGCTCTGCCTCCTGCCGCTTCAGGTCCGCCTCATTGCGGCGGTAGAGCCCCGCCAGGGCGCCGGAGAAGGCCGACAGGGACTGGCCCAGGCGGGCCATGTCGTCGTTCTGAACCGGGCGCTCGGGCTGGACGTAGGTGTCCCCTCGGGCGGGCGCGACCGACAGAGGCTCCGGGGGTGCCAGGTCTCTTGTCTCTTGGCGGCGGTATGGGGCCATCAGCCGAACGCCCCCAGGCCGCCGGAGATGCCGCCGATGAGGAACGGCAGGAAGCTGGGGCTCTTGGCCCGCTGCACGGAATTGATGCGGGACTGGGTGTTGGCCTTCACCTGATCCATCTGGGCGTAGGCGTCATCCCGCGCCGTCTGATAGTTCTGCATGGTTGCGTCGTCCCGGCGCCCCTGCTGCGCCCACAGGTCATTGACGAGGGCGTTGACGGAGAGGCCGGTCACGCCCGCCTCGCCAGCCGAAGTTCGGGCCTGGGAGCGGGCGCGGAGGGCGTCTATATTGTTCTCGAAGAGCTTCTGGTCGGCGGCGTTGCGCTCCTGGATGCTCTTGTGCTGGAGCGCGGCATACTGGTTGTCCGCCGCCTTGTTCGCGTCGCGAGCGTTCTCGCGGTACATCTGGTTCTGCGCGTCCGCCTGGGACTTCGCGGCCTGATAGCTGGCGACACCGCCAGCAATGCTCAGGCCCAGGCTCAGGAGGGGAAGAGCGGCAACGCACATGGCGTGCTTCTGGTCCTTTCAAATGGGTAGAACGGGAGGAGCTTCGAACCCCACAGGATGGGCTCCTTGGCGACCTCGAAACCCAGCCACTTGAGCCACTGAATGTGCTTCGCATTGCGGGCATCAACAACGTTGTTCAGGGTCTCATACCGGGCCTGCTGTTCCTCCACCCACTTGCGGCTGGCGCGGAGGAACTCGATGGGACGCTTGTCGAGCACGTCGCTGCCCATCATCCACGGCTGCCCGAGCTTCGGGGTTCCGGTCTTGAGAACGCCGGGGTAGTCGGGGGTTGGCGGATAGATCGGGTCCACGCCGCACATTCCCGCCAGCTCCCCGGCGTCGGAATACATCGCCCAGGCGTCGTGCTCCCGGACCATTTCCAGAAGCACCCCCAACGGCTCACGGCCGGTGAGTGCCTCGACCTCGGCCCGGTCAGCCGGCCGCAGGATGGGCGCCAGGGCTCGGGCGTGTTCTTCAGTGGCCTTGACGATGTATCCCACGTCTATCTCTCCAGGTTGTTCTGGTTCCACATACCCCGCCAGGAAGCGGAGATGAATGAACTTGGAAGCCAGCTATCGTTGACAAGGTCGATGATGACCCTGTCATTGCGGCTCATGATGGGCACGCTCCAGCGCCGGTTCTCGGGCTTCACGGTGCCGAAGACGTGCTGGGAGTCCCCAAGCACTCGGCCGTGGTATTCCTCGGACCGGAGGGAACGGCCGTCAGGCGTCACCTCAACCCGGAAGTACCCGGTTTTGTCGAACGACAAAGCGAGGTGGTGGAGCTGGAGGCGACCGTTGATCTTCGCAATGGAGCTTCCATCGGCGGACTGGCCCCGAGCAAAGAGCGTCGAGAAGCGGTACCGGCTCTCATAGGGGTAGCCAAAATAGACCAGCTTCCCCCGCGTGTCCCCCTTGAGGGACACCGACACACCTCCGATGGAGGAGACGTCGAGCATCCGCCCGGACGACACGGCTATGATGCCGTCCTGGGGAACGAAAGGCAACGTGTAGGTGGTGACCTCGGATGAGGACTTATACACCGGGGACGCGAGCTGGTCCGAGGTCACGCGCCGGTCCAGGTGGATGAGGTAGCCGTGGTCGGCGTCGAGCGCGGAGGTGCTCATGCGGAGCTTCTCCAGGCATGTCCCGCCGGGCCGGGCCACCAGGGCGTAGATGTCGGACTTGATGAAGGCGGCGCGAAGGATGGTCCCTGCGGTCGTCCAGCGCATCCAGGCGGACTGTACCTTGTTCTGCCCCGCCCAATAGAAGCGATGGATGTAGACCGCCGAAGGGTCTCCATCGGTCAGGACGGCGAGGCAGCTCTCGTCCGGGCTCCCGATGATCTGGGTGACGCCGGTTGGGATGTAGCTCGGGGTGTGGGCGGTGACGTTGTCAGCGTCTCCGGTCTCGCTGTTGTTGTCGTAGAAGAAGTCGTAGACCGCCGCGTAGTCCCGGCTGGCGGTGCTGTCGGCGATGAAGAAGACGCTCTTGCCAACGGCCACCGGAGGCACGGTGGGGGACGAGGAGAACTCTGTCATCGGCCGAAGGGATACCGACTTGGGGGTCAGCGTCTCGTTGCCGGAGAGGCGGAACTGGGTGCCATCCGAGAATAGGATGAGGTTGTCCTGGGTGGGCACTACATGCCGCATGATCGACACCTTGACGTGGCTGGCGGCAACGTCGATGGGGTCGTCATCCAGGTAGGCGGTGGCCGTGGTCCGGTAGAAGTTGAAGAAGTCCCCAGAGCGCGAGAGTATGACGTTCTCGTCGGAGAGGAAGCCGAGCCGGTTGTGGTGGAAGAAGACGTCCTGGATGGTCCCGCCCACAAAGGACGGGTCCGGGTTGACGTCCTCGTCGTCACCGCACTCACGCTCGTTCCAGGATGCTGGCTTGAAGGTGAAGCTACCGTCCGCCTCGCGCACCAGGATGTGCGGCATGGTCGAGGCGTCCAGGCCCTTGCGGGAGCCGGGCTTGCAGGTCTCCTTCCAGAGGACTTGGGAGTTGCCGTCGTTGTCCCCGTCCTTCTGGGCGACGACCCAATAGCTGTCGGCTGCGTTTCCTTCCGTCCCGGTGATTTCGACGGTGTACCCGGTGGGCGCGAAGTTGGGCAGGTCGGAAAACCTCTGCGTCTGCCCCTTCACCACCTTCATGGCGTTGCCGTTGTACCCGTCCGCGACCGCAATCGCGAAGTCGCTGGTCGGGTGCTGGAGATGGATGGAGGAGGTGTATCGCGTCACCGACCACCCATTCGCAGCATCAATGCCGCGCTTGGACATGATCTTCGCGACCCACCCGGCATTGTCCACCATTTGGTTCACGTCCTCAGAGATGCCCCAGATGACGCGGTTCTCGGTCCCGTTGGGGGACATACCGTTGTAATAAACGCCCCCTGCCGCAGCCATCGTCCCGTCAATCAGGAGCTGGGCAATGTTCTCCGTCGAAGCGCAGCTTGCGGAGCCGGACAGCCCCCCGCCTGGAGTTACGTATTGAGCAACCCGGACGCCGTTGATGTCCACCGTGTAGGGCTTGGAATAGTTTCCTTGCACCACATTCACGAGGGCTTCGTACGGACGGGTTGGGAACCTCCCATCCGCCGCCAGCACCTTCTTCTTCTGGTTCACGATGATGGTGTAGTCGGCCACCGTCAGGGCCGCGTAGCTGGTTCCCGCACCGGACAAATAGCTGAAACCGGAAGGAGCGCTGACGGCGCGGGCGGTGCCGTCGAAACCATACACAAAAAGCTTCCCGTCCCGGATCACGAGCACGTAGCGCTCGGCCTCGTCGCGGTTGATGAGGTGCATGAACGTGGCACCGCCCGAGGTGGGGATGTTCGCGACGTGCTCGAACGGCGGGCGCTTCTTCAGGCCAGCCACGAGGGTGGCATCAAAGTTCTCCTGAAGCTCCCCCTGGGTGGGGAGGCGCATGGCGACGGCCTGCTGGGAGACGCCGTTGTAGAGCCCCGGAAGCTCGCCCGTGATTAGGCCCACGAGCGGCTCCGGCGGCGGAGGATGCGGGACGGAAGTGAGGCGTCGAGAACGTTGAGGTCCTCGTTCTCCGCTTCGTCCGACACGAACTCGGCCCAGGCGGCCTGCTCGTCCTTGACGGAATAGTTGTGCAGGTTGTCGGCCCCGAGGAACTGGTCCTCGAAGCGGCGGCCGGCGGCGATCACGATGAAGTTGCGGGCCGTCTCTGGAAGCTCGTAGAAGTCGAGACCGAAGACGATGTCCACCTTCACCGGCTGTCCGATGTTGTAGGTGTGGCCCACCGGATCATAGAGGCGCCCGCCACGCTGAACGTAAGGGCACGACGGGTCGGAAGGGTCCACCTTGAGGGTGTTGAGGGGGAGGATGATCTCGCCGTCCGTATTGGGAGACAGCGGGAAATTCTCCTCGGAGTTGAAGGACCAGCCCGATTTCTGGAGCTGGCGAGAGAAGCGTCGGATGGAGGCCAGGGCCGTGCCGGCATCAGCCGGGAGCACGGTCAGGAGGGTTTCCACAGGGCTCTCCCCGATGGCGGAGAGAAGCGCGTTTACGGCCTCCAGTTCGGTGGTCGGTGTGAGGAGAGGTGCGGTCACTTCGAAAAAAGGCAGAAGCCCCGTGAGGGACCTCTGCCATTGGAGTTGAAGGGAAGGTTACGCCACCGCGCCGGTCGCGACCTCAATCGCGCAGTCGGGCCGCAGAATGCCGTGACCCACGAGGTACTTGGCGATGAAGAACGTGCCCTGGCGGCGAATTTCGTATTCGCTCTCCATGGACATATCCATGAGCTGCACGGTGCCGGCGGCCATCTTGTTGAAGATGAGGCCCACGGTGGTGCGGAAGTCGCCCCGGTACTTGGCCGGGCCGGTCGTCACGTTGGTGGACGGGACGTGGTTCGACTTCACGATGGGGAAGCCGGCGATGGTGTCCACGCGGCCCGTCGCGACAGAACCGCGAGCGCCGAGGGTGGTGTCCACCAGACGGTCGCGCTGGGCGAGGAGATAATACTGCGCCGGGCGGAACACCGCCTGGGTGTCGGTGAGGCCGACGTTCTTCTCGTCCAGGGTCTGGGCGGCGGTGAACAGGGCCGCTTCCAGCTTCGCCGGGTCGGTCGCCATCGCGGCGTCGGTGATCCGGGAGCCGCCGGGACGGCCGGTCAGCGGGGATGCGGCACGCGCGGCAAGGGTGATGACGCGGGCGACGTTGCTGTCATAGGCGAACGCCAGGGCCTGACCCAGCTCCTTCGAGTAGGGGCCGCGCACGTCATAGTGGTTCATGGCCTCGTCCACGTTCGCGATGAACACGTTCGACTGGAGGAGGTCGTCCACGGTGATGATCGTCTCGGCGTGGTCGATGGAGCTGCCGTCGATCCAGTTGCCGGGCGTGTGATAGCCGGAGGTAGCCCGGCCGATCAGCGGGAACTGGGCGGACTTGCCGTTGCTGATCTGGCGGACGAAGTGGAGGCCCTTGAAGATGTTGATGCGCTCGAACTCGGTGAGCACCTCACCAGAGAAGAGCTTGAGGAAGAGGGCCTGAACGTCGCCTGCGCCGTTGATCTGGCCGAGGCGGCTGACAGTGGTATTGGTCACTTAGAAAATTCCTGAATGCGGGAGGATGGTTCCTCGGCATCCAGCACACGGGTCGGTAGTTGTCGGAGAGAGAACCTCAGCTCTCTTCTGCGACAGCCGCTGTAATGCGGAGCCGTGGCAGCCCCCTAGAGAGGGGCACTGCTTCACGCGCTTTCAGGAATGCTTGCCCTGGGGCGCATACCACCCCGGAGGATGGCAGAGGCGGTCCCCAGGGAGCACAACCAGTCTCAACCGCCGCAGCGGTCGAGCTTCTGGTAGTGCTTGTCGAGGGCCACCGCGTAGTTGCAGGTGGCCGTGTCGCCGGCCTTACACGCCTTCTCCATCACGTCGATGGTGGCGGTGGGCGGGGCGACGAGGGAGGGGCACTTAACGGCCCGGACGGGCTCGCTGACGCAGGCTGTCAAAAGCACCGCCAGCGGCAGAAGGAGCGCTGTCAATCGCATCCCATTCCCTTTCAATCTTCTGGATGGCATCCGTCTGGGCCTTCCGCTCGGCCGCCTTGCCGGCACCGCGCCCCTTGAGGAACACGGTGCCGAGAATGGCGAAGGCCACGCCGAAGATGGCGAGGTACTTCTTGAACGGGGAGAGGAGGCTGGCGAGCCACGCGAGGAGCGCGGTCACGCCCGGCGCATCAGGAAATAGACGGCGCCACCGGCAACAGCGGCAGCCACCACGGCGACGAGAACGGCCGGGCCAATGGAGCCGATGCCGGACACGATGCCGACAGCCTGCTTCATCGGCTCGGACACGGCCGACACAGTGTCGGAGACCTGCTGAACTCCCGCCAAAACCACGGCGGTGCCGGTGGCAGACGAGAGGATGGTCTTCATCGGGACTGGCGCCTTGGGGGCATCCACCTGCTCGGGGACGTTGGAGGGCGCGGCGGGCAGGTTCTTGGCGGCGTAGTCGTAGTCCGCGTCCCACAGCGCCACCTCGCCGGTGCGGCGGCGGACGAGGCCATTGAGGACCTTGCCCTTCGAGCGGGTGTAGAGCGCGAACTTGGCGCGGGTGCCGTCATAGTCGCCCCGGTTCAAAGGGGCGATGAGCTTCTTGAGGTTGCCGGTGCCGCAGTTGAAGGTGAACGACACCAGGGCATCGAACTGGCCCTGGGAGAGCGGCACCTTCACGAGCCGGTTGACGTCCCCTTCACACTCGTCGAGGTCCACGTCCAGGATTTCAGACGCTTCCTCCTCGGTGATGGAGATGCCGGGGACGACGCGAAGGGAATGCTTGGCGGCGTTGGTGTGGCCGTAGCCGATGGTGGCGGTGCCCTTGAGCGGGCTTCCGGTCCACTCCCGGTACTTGCCCTTTACGGGCGCCAGGAGGTCGTCATAGGGGTATGCGACGAAGCTCTCGAAGCCCTTGATGAAGTCGAGGCCTCGCTTGGAGATTTTCATGGTGGGCATCAGAAGCTGGACTTAAAGACCCTTTGCTCGACCTCGGCTCGGTATGCGGGGTCGGAGGAATAGCGGGGATCGGCCATGGCCTTGGTCATCTCGTAGACGCTGCTGAAGCCACTCTTGGTGGCAATCGGCTGGCCGGCATTGAGGAGCTGTGGCTCGTGGCCGTTGGCGCCCTCGAAGCGAGAGCGAAGGCCCTTGATCGCGAAGAGTGCGGCGTTGTGGTCACCGCTGGTGATCGTGCTGTCGAACTGGGCGATCTCGGCCGGCGTGAGCGCGGTCTTGGCCCAGGCGACCATTTCCTTGTAGCCGGCCTCCCCACCACCTGCCGAGAACAACTCAGCGGTGCGGGCGGTGGAGGCGGCCTTCTGGCCGTCGATGAACTTGTCCACCACGGCGCGAGCCTGATCTCCGAACAGGCCCTTGAGGCCCTCGGCCAGCTTCTCGCGGCTCTCGGGGGAGACATCTCCGGTGGTGTCGAACTCGTCCTGGTAGGGAGCGACGTCGAGGCCGGCCGCCTTGACGGCATCCTCGGCCGCCTTCTGCTCCTCGGTCTGCTTCGGGGGCTCGGCCGGGGGCGGCTCCTTGGCGGGGGTGCCTTCAGGAACGGCAGGCGTCTCGGGAGTGGCCGGGGGCGGCTCCTGGCCGGGGGCTTCCGGAGCCTTCTTCAGCGCGGCCAGCTCCTGCTGAACGCGGGTCAGTTCGGCCTTGGTATCGGAAAGCGCCTTTTCCAGGTTGGCGGGGGCGGCGGGCTCTTGTACTGCGGGAGGAGCCTCCGAGCCGGTGGTGGCCGGCGCGAAGGTGACGGTCTCAACCACGTTCAGAAGCTCTCCAGGACCAACCCGTTGTGGAGTTCGGTCTTGGCCCCCGGCATCACGGTCTCGGGGAAGAGGGCAGAGGTAGGCACCGGGACGGACGCATCAGCCTTGGCGGTTTCGACCTTGGTCTCGGTCTCTTCGTCGGCGGGGGCGGCAGTCTTGGTTGCGGTCTTGGTGTTCATTGGGCCTTTGCGGGAGGGGGGTTGTCGATCTTCATCTGCGTCTGCGCCATGCCACCGAGCTGCTGGAGGGCCTGGGGGCCGAGCTGCTGGACGAGCTGCATCATCTGCGCCTGCTGTTCCTGCTGGGCGAGCTGCTCGTCGGAGGCCAGGAGGCCGCCAGGGTCGATGCCGTAGGACGCGGCCGAGCGCTTCAGGAACTCCTGCGGGTTGAGGAACTTCATGGCGAGTTCCGGCCCGAGGACCTGGAGGATGTCGGCGACGAAGAGCTTGAGGTTCTGTTGGTCGTAGCCCCGGCCGATGGCCTGGAGGCCGGTGACAATCTGGGGCTGGACGAGGTCGTGGGGGAGCGGGGGAACCTGCCGGTTCTTCTCCATCCTCCGCTCGAACAGACGCACGACGGGAAGCTGAAACTCCGCGCCGAGGAGCGTGTAGACACCGCCAAGGGCGTCATCCAGCTCCGAGGCCATGTAGCGGATTTCCTCGGCCGTCACGCGCTCGCCGGAGCGCTGCACCGCAGCGTTGAGCATGAAGGCATAGGACAGCGACTGGGCGATGTCGGTGGCCTGCTGACGGGCTACGGAGAGGTCAACCTGACGGTTCGTCTGGATGACGCCGACGTCGTCCGCCGATCCGGCGATGGTGTCGCCGGTGCGGGCCTTCGCGAACTGGCGAAGCTGCACGGTGCCATTGGGCGACACCACGAAGATGACGCGAGCGGTTGCAGCCGAGCCCTCGACGATGGCCTCGACGAGCCCTTCCAGGCTGTCCAGGTCGCCCAGGTACTCCTCGACATAGGACCTGCCATAGTCCTCACCCGGCTGCACCGACAGGCGCAGAGGGAGCCACGGCAGGGCATCGGGCGTGTAGGAGCCCGTGCTGCCGGGGACCACGATGTCGCAGATTTCCTGATAGACCCTCCACATGCCGCCTTCCAGGTGGATGCGGGTGTACAGGTCCAGGTCCTTCTGCTCGTCTCCCGGCGTGCCCTTCGAGAGCTTGTCCGCCAGGGCGGCGGCTGCCTCGCGCGGGAGTGCGGCGCGGGCCACGCTTTCCTTGACCACGATCTCCAGCAAGTTGCCGGAGGCGTCGCGCTTGACGACGTATTGGTCGAGGCGGAAAACCCTCACGCGGCCTTTAGGTGGAACGTAGACGAGAACGTTGCCAACCACGATGAGGTGCTGGAGGGTGGTGAAGGCGGCCGGCCGGAACAGGGCGCTCTCCATCTCGGCGAGCACCGCCTTCTCGCGGGACGACAGCGCCTGCTCAACGGTCCCGCGCATCTGGTCTGATTGCGTGAGCTGCTGAAGAGCTTGGTCGTCGATCTGGTAGCGAAAGAACGGGGTGTTCGGGGGGAAGAGGGAGAGGAGGAGCTTCGAGCTTAGAACCCGCTGACCTCGCGCTCCCAGGGACTGGAAGGGCGTGTCGAGCTTGGAGTTCGGGCTGAAGCCGGACGGCGGTAGAAGATAAGGTACGGTAAGAGCGGCGCAGTCTCGACCGCGATCTAAGAACGGGTCTCGCCCGCCTTCGAGCGCGGCGTAGCGCTGCGCCGCCGTGGCCTGTTTCTGGTCCAACGCTAGGCGATGGTCAGGCCAGAGGAAGTGGAGGGAGCGTTGAGGTCGATACGCAGGGCACTTCGCCCGCGCCGGGCGCCCTCAACCGCCTTCGAGGCGTTCTTGGCCTCGGTCGTGGACTCATTCAAAGCGGGTGACTTCGGGGTATCCGCAGGAGGCGGAGGAGGTGGAGCCGATGCCGCTTGATGAGGAGGGGTTTTACTGCCCCCCAGGCACATGAGAGTTCTCCTGTTCTTCGCGGAGCTGGCGAAGGTGGTCGATGACGCGGCGCGTCCCCATTGCCTCTCGGACATCTCCGAAGTCCCGCCATGCGGGGTCAACGCGGTCTTTGAAGACGGCGTCAAGATAATCGAGAAGTTGCTTGGAGATGTCAGGAAGCGGTATCTTAAGAGGGGACGGTCCGCTGTAGGCTAGAGTGGCGGGAAAGTCTTCGCCGAGCGGGGGCCGGGAGATGCGAGCCACTAGCTCACCTTGCAGCGGTCCGCCACCAGCGTGGCGTAGCCGGCGATGTCTCTCCAGTGGTCCTCGGTGTCGGGGTCACCGGCGACGATGCGGCCGACCTTGTGGAAGATCATGTCGAGGGCTTCCTGCTTGTCGTTGTCCAGGCCGTTCTTGCCGGCCGCCTTCATCCAGCTCTTCGCCATGCGCTTCAGGTCCTGAGTGCACGCGGCATGGATGCCGAAGTCCCCGTGGGTCTTGGCCCGGTTGGCGAGGATGCCTTCGAGGAGGCTCCCTGTGCCAGCCCCAGGCAGCTCAGGTTTGCCGGGGCGTGCGCCACCACCGCCGAAGGGGCCTTCCTTGGGAACCCCGCGAGTGGGGGGAGCCAGCGTGTCGCCCGGCCCCATCCCCCAATTGCAGTAGCAGCACGGCTCCTCGAAAGCCTTCTTCTCGTCGAACACGCACTCTTCGCAACCAGTCATTTCGGTTCCCAAAACTTCACTTCCTTCTTCTTGTGGTCGTAATCATCGAACCGCAGGATGCGGGCGAGGCGGGCCTGGACCAGCGCGTCCTCTTCGGTGAGCTTGGCCTTCTCGTAGGCAGTCACGATGCCCGGCCAGCCCAGCTTCACGATGCCTTCAGCCCGCTTGGGGCCGATGCCAGGGCACCCAGGGTAGTTGTCGGCGGGGTCGCCGGTCAGCGTTTGGAGGAGAAAGAGCGCTTCCCCCTCCTCCTCGGTCACGGTGACCAGCTCGTTGCGCTTGATGTCCAGGATGTCGCAGGGGATTTGCCGCAGGTCCTTGTCGCCCGTGACGATCACCTTTCGGAACTTGCGGTTATTCGGGTGGGTCGCCAGAATGCCGAGCACGTCGTCGGCTTCGAGGCCCGGCTTGATGACGGCCCGGTACTCCTCCTCGGCCCACGCCACCAATGCCTTGTGGACCAGCGGCTTACGCTTGCGGCCCTCCTTGTAAGTCGGCCAGAGGGCGTGCCGGAAGGTGGGGCCAGATGGCGTGAAGCAGATGACCGGAGCCGCGTCGGCGGCCTCGGCCTCCTTCTTCGCCTTGGTCAGCATCGTGACGAAGGCATCTTTCGCTTCGTCGAGGTCGGCAGCCAGGGTGAACGTGTCGTCGTCCCATCGGGTCTCCCGCTCCACGGCAGCCCCGGCGGTATAAGCCAGGATGTCCCCGTCAACGAGGACGAGGGTCTTCACTCCCCGCCGTCCTCGTCTTCATCGTTCTCGAAAGTGACGGGGCACGAGATACCGTACTTCTCTTTGAGGAGGTCCATCCAATCGAGGACGTCACCAATGTTCATCGCAACTCCTTCTTGAGTGTGGCTAGGATGTTCTTGGCATCCTGAGGGTGAACTTGAAACCATTCCGTGCTTCCAACGCGATAGCCCTTCATCGCCTCGTGAAAGCGATGCTCGAACCCACGGCGGTCGGGGACGAACACGGCGTCCACGAGGGCGTAATCTCGGAAGGGGCTGGAGGTTTGATAGGTGCGGAGGCGCTCTGCGACGTCGAAGCTGGAGCCGACCTTCACAAATCCAGGCCATGCCGGGTTGCGAAGGACGTAGACCCAACCGTCAGTGCGTCTCCGCCCAGTTGTCGCCAATGTCGAAGTTGCCTTTCAGTGGGCAGCGGAAGCCGAAGTATTCTCCGGACTTGCGGATGGCGTCGGCGGCCAAGGTGCCGACCAGCTCCGCGAATTGAGGAAGCACCTCAATCTGCCATTCGTCGTGGTACGTGATTACGAACTCGTAGTCCTTGCCCGGAACGAGGCCGGCGGCCTGGATGTCGGCATCTAGGATCACCTGGGCCTTCTTCATGAGGACCGCCCCAGCCGATTGCAGGAGCGTGTTGAGGGCAGCGTGCTCGGACCGGACGCGGAGCTTGCGGCCGTCGAGGCCCAAGAGATAACCGCGCCCCGGCTTGATGAGCCGGCCGTCCCTGCTGCGCTTTCCGTTGAGGGTCACGCCAACGGCCTTCACGAGCTTGGCGAGAGCCGGCAGGTTCGCCAGGAACTTGGCGCGAGCGGCTCGGCCTGCGCCGACGAGGCGAGCTTTCGAGAGGGCGCCGAGGAGGGTGAAGCCCAACTTCGCATCCCCCGCCCCATAGATGAAGGCATAGAACCAGGTCTTTGCGGTGTCCCGGTCACACCCCAGCGCCTTGGCGTTGAGCGTGTGCATGTCCGTGCCATCTTCCTTGCGGCCTTCCAGCACGGTCTTGATGTAGGCGCCGCCGTCGTGCCGGGCCATGAAGCCAGCGAGGCAGCGCAGCTCCAGGGCGTCGGCGTCGCAGCCCACCAGTTTGAAGCCGGTGGAGGCCCGGAACAGTGCCCGCATCTCGTGGCCGTAGGTGGTCCTCTCCGCCGGGACGTTGGCGATGAGGCGATGCGTCATGCGCCCGGTGACGGCGCCGTTCTGGATCACCCAGCCGTGGACGCGGCCCTTGCGGGAATGCTGCATCCAGGCTTCCCGGCCGTCGCCGAGCTGGCCCATCCTCTTGGTAACAAGGAAGTATTCGGCCAGGAGCTTGGCCTCGGGGTATGGCAGCTTGTTGAGGACGTCGTCATCAACCTTGGGGGTTCCGTCCTTCCCGAACTCGGAGGGCTTCCAACCAAGGTCCATGAGCCGCTCGGCGACTTGCTTACGCGACGACGGAAGGAACGGGACCACCTTCTCTTTGAAGGTCGGAACGCCCTTGACGTAGCCGCGCTTGGCGTTGTTCACCTTGGGGGTGAACGGGGTGCGAACGATCTTGGGCGGGAAGATGGTGGACAGTTCGTCCGCCAGCTCCGCCTTACGCTTGGCGAGGGTCCCGTAAAGAGACTGGGCTGCCTCGTCATCAAAGGCGAAACCGCGCCGGGTCTGCCTCTCGATGATCCATGCGAGGTCGTGCTCAAGCTCGACGCATTCGGTCCCCCACCCGTCCGCCAGCTCCTCCTGCTCGCGCTTCCAGAGCTTGGCGGTGACCGCGACGTCCTGCTCGCAATAGTCCTGCATGGTCACGGACCACGCATCCCACGGCCCCTTGTAGTCCCCCTTGTACTCGCCCAGGCGGTGGCCCCAGGCTTCCAGTCGCTGGAGCCCGATGAGCTTCTTCGGGAGGCGGCCCTTCTCGGCAAGCCGGAAGTCCTTGTCCCGGAGCACCTCACGCGGGAACAGGAGATAGCCGAGGATCAGCGTGTCCCGGACGACACCCTTCGGCTTCCACTCTGGATAGAGCTTCTGGATGGCGGGGATGTCGAAGCCAATGACGTTGTGGCCAACGATCATATCGGCATCGGCGAGGAGCTTTAGGCCCGTCTCCAGGCGGTCGTAAGCGAACGGGTCTTCGGTCTCCGCATCTGTGCAGGACCACACCTGCCCCGTGTCGGCGTCCTGGATGACGAGGCAATGGATGGTAGTGAGTTCGTCGAGAAGCCCGTTCGTCTCGATGTCAAACAGGAGGGTGGTCACTCCGGAGCCACCTCTTCCTGCGCGTCGGCCGCCGCCCAGCCCAACTCCTGGGCGAGTTCAGCGGCCCCCTTGGGGGTAAGAGTCCACGTCATGAAGCCGGGGACGTGGAGTTCAATGGCTTTCCTCCCCGTCTTCCGCTCCTTCAAGATGGTGATCTCGAAGGACACGGGAGACGGGGCATCCCATGTCCCATCCATCAGTTGAGGGCTTCTCCCTCGGGCACCGAGAAGGTGGCCTCCAGGATGTCCATGAGTCCGTCGAGGACAGCCGGCATCCAGGACGCGGGGAAGGCAACGGCCTCCCCGGCGACGCGGAGGACGACGAACGCCGTTCCGTCCTCGGCCACGCCGATACCGAACTCCACGTCTTCGGTCTTGGTTGCGGTCGTGATATTGCCCACTAGAAGTCCTTCTTCTCTTCGTCGGTTTCGGTAGGTGGAAAAGCCCGCGCCTCCACTTCGGATAGGCGGCCGGTCTCGGTGTCATATTCGAGAGGAATGGTCAGGCCGTTGGCCCGGCCAGTGTAGCGGTCCTTGAGGACGCGGAAGGTGGTCGTCTGGCGCTCCTCCTCGTCCTCCGCCTGGGTGTCGCGTTCCATCCCGAACATGAAGTGGCTCCAGTAGCCGATGGCGCGAGAGCCCTTGAACTGCTTGATGGTCACCCGGCCGCCCTCTTCGTGGGGCTTGCCCTCCGGCGTGGTGAGGTGCGAGACGAACAGAACCCAGATGTCCAGCTCCTTCACGAGGGCTCCCAGCTCCGCCATGATCTTCTCAAGGGAGCCGCGCTCCTCGTCGCCGTGGCCGGCAAGCGCGGTGAGGTGGTCGATGTAGAAGATGCGGACACCTTCGGTGTGAGCCAGGAAGCGGATGCGGGAGGAGACGATGTCCCAATCGCAGGCGCCGAAGTGGTTATAGAAATAGAGCCGGTCGTCGTCCCGGAGCTTGGTCAGGGCCGCAACCTTTTCCTCCTTGGACCAGCTCCCATCCGGGATATGGAACGTCTTTCCGGCTGCCTTCCCGGCAATTCGCCACAGGGTCTCCTTCGGCACCTGCTCGAACGCGAACACGGCCACCTTCTTTTTCAGCACGTCGATGTCGAAGGTGATCTGCTGGGTGATGAAGTCGGTCTTCCCGATGCCGGTGCCGGCTCCGAGCGCCACCGCCTCGCCATATCGTCGTCCGAAAGTCTTGGCAGTCAGGGTGTCGAGGAACCACGGAAGCCCACCTTCCGGCTCCTCCATGGCCTCGTCGAATATGTCCGCCACCGTGACGATGCCATCCGGGCGGAACTCGACGGGGGACCACAGGGCGTCGATCAGCTCCTTGCGCCGGCCCTCCTGGAGCATCTCGTTGGCGTCCTTGAGCGGAAGCCGGATGATGCGGGCATGGCCGGGCGGGAAGAGTTCGAGGCACGCTTCGGTCGCCTCCCGGCCAGGGTCGTCCTGGTCGAAGCACAGGTCCACATGCTCGAATTTCAGGAGCCATTCCAGGTGCTTGCCCAAGGACTTCTTCGCGCCCTGGGCTCCGTTCGGGACGGACACCACGGGCCACTTGTAGCCCATCTCCTGGAACACGGTGAGCGCATCCACCTCACCCTCTGTGATGATGATGCGTTTCCCGCCGTCCCTCCACAGGTGCTGCATGAAGAGCCCAGCGGACTTGGTGTCACCAAGGAACCGGAACTCCTTGTCCCGGCCCCGGACCTTCTGGGCGACGATGGCGCCCGTGTCGTCCCGATAGTTGGCGACCTGGACCAGCTCCCCGCCCATTCGGGACACGGTGTAGCCGGCGCGGCGGCAGGTCTCTTCGGTGAGGTGGCGCTTGGTGAGGTCCTGGGCTTCTCCGAACGGGATCAGACCGGCCACTCGCCGTCCCTTCCCGTTAGGTCCATGCACATCCCGAGGAGAAGAATGGCCGTCCCCGGAGACAAAAGCCCCACAAGAAAAGCAGTAAGAATGTCCATCGCTGTAGGTTGCGCAAGCATCGGAGGAGCCGCACGATGCGCACGGCCCCTTCGATACAAGTTCACTGCTGTCCGTTGGTCACCTCCACCACCTGGGAGGAGGTCTTGAAATGCTTCTCCACCTTCACGACGAGGTGCGGGAGGCCGGTGCTGGCGGCCCGCTTCCGAGCCTCCTCCTCGGCTACCTCGGGCTGGTAGTAGGAACCGCTCGCGGTGCCCGTGACGCCGGGCGTGTTGGAGAGCGCGATGAGGAAATACTGCCCCACCTTGCAATGGGTGGCGTCGATGAGCTGCATCACGCGGCCTTCCCCTCAGCCTTCAGGCCGATGAAGTGGTAACGGGTGTAGCGCTGCTCAGTTGGGTCCTTCTCCTCGGACCGGGCGAAGATGTAGCCCCGAGCTTCGAGGTCATTGATCCGGCGCGAGAGACTGCGGATGCGGTAGAGCGCCTGGGCTTCGATGCCGGAGATGGAGCCCTTCACCCGGAAATGGTCGAGGAGGAGCTGGGTCTGCGACTTGGACATGAGCGGCTTGAAAGCCATTGCCTTACCTTTCGTTAGGTTGCTGGAGAGCTGGCGGTGGATGGGGAGCGCCGACGAAGGACGCTCCCCGTGAAGATCAGGGCCAGGACGGCGGGTCCCAGCCGAGGGCCGCCTTCGCGGCGATCATGCGTGTGAGGTCGAGCGGCTCGTCGAGCCACTCCTGCGGTATCCACTTGTCGGCAAACAGAAATCCATTGCGCTCACACCACATGGCGTAGGTGGTGGGGCTGGCCTTGCCGATGCGGGACCGGGAATTTGAGAAGACGAAGCGGACATCCAAGGCGGGATGATCGGCCTTGATGAAGAGATGCTTCTGCCTGTCGGCGGTGACGAAGCGCCCCTTGCTTTCGATGATGATGCCGTTGTGGAGGATGAAGTCCGGCGTGTAGGTGCGGGGCTTCTCGGGCTGCGTGTAGCGCAGCTTGAACTGCTCATAGACCACAGGCTCGCCGGCCCGGTTGAGCTGGTCGGCGAGCTTCTCTTCGAGACCGGAGCGATAGCCTTCGACCACGCCCCGGTCTTTCGTCACTGCCATCAGAAGTCGGCCGAGCCCTCGTCGTCATCGTCGGAGGAGCTGTCGTCTTCGCCGTCGTCCTCACCGGAGCCGCGACCGAAGCCCTCCTCTTCGGAGGCCACATAGCCGCCCTCGACCTCGCCGAAGGCACTCTCACGCTCGCCGGAACCGGCCACCAGCTCAATAACCTGGACGCCAACCAGCTCCAGGGTGATGCCGATGGCGTTGTCCTTGGCGGCGAAGTAGGCGTAGACGTCGATGTCGGCCCGGAGCTTGGAGCCGCCCCAGATGGACGGGACCGGGCTCAGCTTCTTGCCCTTGCTGTCGAAGACCTGAACCTTGGCCGTCCAGGGCGTGCCGTCCTTCTTGACGCCGGACGCCGTCTTCTTCGGGGACAGCTTGTAGGTGCCGGTCTCGTTACCCTCCTCGTCCTCCACCGCCTTCAGCGGAACGTCGAGCTTGGCGCAGCGCTTCGCTTTGGCGGTGTTGGGGTTGTCGCCGTAGTGCTCCTTCTTCATGGTCTCGAAGCCCTTGTCGAGAAGTTCTTCGAGCTTGGGGCGGAGGTTTTCGGCGACGTCTTCGTCGTAGATAAGAGTGCAACGGTACTCGCCGGCTTCATTCCACTTGGTGTCCGGCTTGTTCAGATGCGGGTAACTCGCAATGCCGATGGGGCTCACGAAGCTGCCGATCTTGATCTTGTTGCGCTTCTTCTTGTCAGCCAATGTTGTGTCTCAGTCCTGGTTGTAGAGGTGTTCGTCTTCCAGGGCCTGGGCGTCGAGACCCAGGTCCAGGAGTTCGAGAAAGAGGTCGATGGGGATGGGTTGGCCGTCAGCCCAATAGAGCTTGGCAATGCGCAGGGCGCGGGGCGTGTCGTTCATCGGGCGGCCTTCTCGTTGATCTTGGTGAGACCTTCCCGCTCCAGAACGAGGCCGATGTAAGCCTCCTCCAGCGCCTCCCGCGTCATGCCCATGCAGTCCGTGCGGAGCTGATTGATGCGGCCCTTGATGGCTTCAAGCTGGGCGCGGAGGGCGGCGGCTTCGGCCTTGGCGGCTTGGGCTTCGGCCTCTGCCTTCTCCACGCGGACCTGCTTGTCAGTCTTCTGCCAGTCCGGGAGGATGTCCTGGGCCTTCTCCACGAGCGCTTCAGCCGTGCGGCCAAACCCCTTCGCGAAGGCTTCCAGCTTCCGCCGGGCCACGTCACGCTCCCCTTCGGTGGCGCCACGTTCCACCAGGGCGTGGAGCTTCAGGGCGTGGGAAGCGTCGTCCTGGGAGAGGTCGGTGGGGGTGGGGTGCGGGGTCTTGGCGTCCTCAATGCCGAGGAACTTCCGAAGGCTGGTATCGAGGTCAAAACGGTCACGCGTGTCCGTTTTGGCAACCTGCATGTACCGGCGGGCCATTCGCTCAGAGAACACGCAGTTC
Source organism: Xanthobacter sp. NM-59 (assembly GCF_021401125.1). Classification (GTDB taxonomy): domain Bacteria; phylum Pseudomonadota; class Alphaproteobacteria; order Rhizobiales; family Xanthobacteraceae; genus Xanthobacter. Next base: position 35,871 of record NZ_JACBFQ010000001.1, on the reverse strand, counting down.
TCCTTCACCCACTTCCCGAACTTGCCGTGCTGGAGCATCCCCTTGACGGCGATTAGGTGCTTCCCCGCCTCTACGGCGTAGGCCAGCATGGACTTGCCGTGCTCGACCACTTGCTGATGGTTGTAGTTGATCTCCCGGGCGAGGTAGGCGGGGTCTTCGACGATGACGACGGCGTTCACTTCACACCCCACTTGCTCTTGAACTTGCGGATGATGTCGTGCGCCTTGCTGTCGGAGTGGTCCTTCTTCCGGCCCGGCCACATGAGGAGGAGCGCCTGTTCCACTTCGGCGAGGTCGAAGCAGGGCGTCGGCCAGCCCGAGCGCTTCCGGCCCTTGAAGCGGTCGCTCCCGTAGAAGCTGGGCAGGGCCTCCAGCCGCCGGCACATATCCGCCCACCGGCTGACGGGGACCACGAAGCCCATGGCATCCTGGAGGACGTACAGGCTGGTGGCGTTGTTGCCCGTCTTCTCGCTGACGAAGTGCGGCTCGGGGAGCTTGGCGTGAGCCTCTTCCAGGGCCTGCATGAGGGACCGCTCCAGCTTGGGGAGGAGGTCCGGCGTCTCCTTCGGTCGTGCTTTCTGCTCCAGCCGGTCAAGGCGAGCGCTGGTGCGCTCCAGTTGCGCCAGGACTTCCTTAAGGAGCCCCCGGCCGTAGGGATCGTTGATGTCAATCGGCGTGTGCGCGTTCATTTGGTGCACTCCAAATTCCTGAAGAGGGAAACCAGTACGTCCGGCCGTACCACTTGAGCACGGCTCGGACGCGCCGGATGCGTTCACTCGCCGCTGTGCTTGGGGTCGAAGAGGTCGAACTCTTCCTGCTCGAAGATGGCCTCGGCGAGCATCTCCTTGATGGCATCGAGCGCCTGGGCGACCGCCTGCTCCTCGGCCTGATTGGCGGCCTGGACGGCATAGTCGCCGAACGCATTCAGGAAAGCGGTGCCGAACGCATGCTCCGACGCGCCGCAGTCGATGAGGACCTGGGTCACGATGGCGGAACCGATGGCGAGGCCGGAACGAATGGTGTTCGGCATGGCGCCGTCGATGGCGAGGCCCTCGTCGGTGAAGGTGATGTTGACGTCGCCCATGTTGATGGTGCCGTGGATGTTCATTTCAGCTCGTGCTCCGCATAGAGGCGCAGCGCCCGGAACTCGGGACGCTCGCCGTGGATGGTGTCGGCCATGAGGTTCTGGGCGACGTTGAGGACTTCGTGGGGGTTCACTCGGTGCACCCGGCAGGCGGCCAGGAAGACCGAGGCGAGGCCGGCGCACTGGAGGGCCGGCGGGTGATCCTGAAGGCGGTCGATGAGCGTCATCGCCACCTGCGCAACCACCTCGGAAGGCGCGTTGACGAGGGTGTCGTGGTTCATTCGTCGAGAAGGAGACCTTCCTCCTCACAGAACTCGCGATAGATCTGGGCGGCTTCTGCACAGCCCTCCCAGTTATCGACGCCGGCCGCTTCCAGGGCGTCCACCCAGACTTCCGCCCGGAGGAGCCGCTGGTGCTCTTCCTTAGTGATCGTGACGGTTTCCATCAGCCGACCGCCTCTTCGCTGGCAGCGGCACGGGCGGCGGTGTTCACGACGACGAGATGCGGACGAGCCTTGAGGCCGCTCTCCATGACCACCATGGCGGCGGTGAAGCCCTCCACCTTGGTCACGGGAATGCTCATGTAGCCGCCGGGGCCGCGCTTCACGTGCGCCACCTCGTCGCCGATGCGGATGTCGTTGCCGAAGATGTCGGTGAAGGCGGGGGCAGTGGTGGTGTCGTTCATTTCAGGGGTTCCTGTCGTTGTTGAAGGTGTCGAGGAGGAGGTCGGAGAGGAAGTCGAGGCCGAAGAGGAAGATGGCCCCGACAACACAGGCTCCGAGGATGACGAGGAAGGTCACCGAGGCCGGTATCCCTTCACGTTGTGGCCGTAGGTATCCCAGACGATGTCACCGAACGCCCGGTACCACTGCCGGCGCTCGTTCGAGGTCATGCTGGCGAAATCGAAGTTGGTCCCGTCCGCCAAGGTGGCGTCCCAATGGGCAGCGCCGATGCGGATGGTGATGGAAGGCTTAGGAGAAGCGTTCATGGGCTGGATGTTCCAATTTAGGCAAGAGTGGCGGGAAAGTCCGTTCGAGCGTTTATTACGCCTGAACGTACCTTCTAAGCAAAGAAGTAGGCGGACTCCCGCACCCGTTGAAGGTCGAGGGTTCCCATCTGCGGAAGCGGAGGGATGTCGAACTCCGACGCCTCTGGAGGAAGGGCCGCGACCACGGCATCCCGGAACTCGCGCAGCACATCGTGCTCTTCATACATATCCACGAAGGCCGAGCGCAGGTGCTGCGACAGCCGGTCGGTGTCGGCCGCGTAGGTCCCATAGCTGTCGTGGATCATGGCGAAGGCACCGATGCCATCGTCAAGGCACCTGTTGATGGTGAGCATCATGGCGCTGGCATCCATGCTGTGCACGAAGTTGGGCGAGATGCCCAGGGCCTGCCGGCTGACGTGGAGCTGGTCGGTGTCCTCCTGGTAGTAGACCTTGACCACGGCCCCGCGCAGCCGGCTCTCGACGCGGCGGCGGCGCAGGTCGCGGTATTCCTGGTGCGCCACGAAGCCGCTTGGGGTGGTCCACTGGAGCGGCACGCCTGCCTTCGCGGCCACTCGCGCGACCTTCTGAAGCCACGACATAACGGCCCTCGCCGCGACCACCACGTCGCCGATGGCGGCCCAGATGGTGGAGGCCAGATAGGCTTCCGCCTTGGGCAACTCGTCGCCAAAGTTGTGCCCCTTTCCATCCTTGATCTGCTCTCGGACAGCGGCGCGGGTGTACTCCAGGCAGCTCGTCATCGTGCCCCCATAGGGCAGCACCATGACCGGGCGCTTGGTGATCTTCCGGTTGAGGCCGAACGCCAGCCAGCCATAAGCCCAGCGAGCCTTCTCGTCCTCCCGACCCTCGGCACGGGCATCAGCCACTTCCTTTGCCAACCGCTCAACCGCGCGATCCGCCACCCGCTGATAGATGTCCTGCGGGACGTCGGAGGGCACGAGGTTAACCGCCGCGCCGCCGACAGGGTCGCGCAGCATGGCGCTGAAATGTTGGAGCCCGTTGCAGCTCCCGTCCTGGGCGACGGGAAGGTGGGACACGAAGGCTTCGGGGCTGTTGCTCCAGTCGATGGCGCCGAACTCGAAGCACCACGACAGGAACTCCCAAGGCTTGTCCGCCTCGGTCCACCAGCGGTTCGAGAACGGATCGCGGGCGCAGGCAGCGGCGGCCTCCCGGTGCTCCATGGCCCAGGAGACGCGGTCGTCGAAGCTGACCTTGTCCACACCGAACTCGTTGGCGCCGTGGATGCCGAGCCAGCGCAGCCCGGTATCTCCGAGGGGCTTTCCGGGGCCGAAGTGCAGAAGCGCCTTGCCACGATCGGAGCCTTGCGGGTGCAGCGTGTTGGGGATGGAGTAGACTCTTCCGCGAAAGTCAAGCTGTTGCGGAAAATAAATCTGCGCGTCGCCCCGATACTCCTTCCCTATCGTCAGGAGCTGCGCCAGCTCAAGCCGCCGGCCTTCATCCTCCGCGTTCTGCTCATAGACGAGCTTCGCTTTCTCCTTCCAGGCCCGCCGCGCGGCCTCGTTGGTGTCGATGTCGGCCGGCCGTTCGGGAAGCGGGTTCGGGTTGGGCGGGGGCATCCCAGGAAGGAGGATGCCGCGCTCGTCCGCCTCCAGCATGACGTCGAGGACCTTCCCATTGATCGCCCATGGCGTTTCCTGGATGGCGTTCATGGCCCGGTAGATGGCGGGCATCCCTGGCGCCGCCTTCAGGGCTTCGACATGGGAACGGTAGGTCCGCTTCACGACGCAAAAGCTGCGGATTGCGTGCGTCAGATAGCCACCCCCAGTGGTCCCCACCCACTTGACGGGAGGGACGACGGTGGGCGTGAGCGAGGGGCGAAGAAGGCCGGCCTTGCCGTTGAAGTCAGCGATCCACCGGCGGCCGAACTCCGTCATCTCGACCACCTTGACGGTGCTGTTCTTGCGTTCATGGACATCAAAGACCGTCATGAGCCCAGTGCGCTCGATGAGGATGTCCACAAGGCGGGTTCCGACCTGCATCTTGTCGGCACGGCTCCACCGAGGAAGCTCGATGTCCGCCGCTTTGGCGGCAGCGGAGAAGATCAATTCAGCGTGAACCGCGTCCCACGATTTGCGTTTCACGTCGCGGTCAACGGTCCGGTAGAGCTTCGGCGCGGCGTTATCGAACACCGCCATGCGCACCTCGTCTTCAAGCACCGAGCCAATGTGGTGAGTCAGACGGCCCAGCGGGCAGCGCCCCGCCGCATAATTGATGGTTTCCTTGATGGTTAGGTAAGCGACGAGGTCGGGCTCCATCTCGCCGATCTTCGACATGACGATGGACGGGCGGCCCATCTTCCGCGCCCGCTCCGCCGCGAACAGTTCGGCCACGCCATCTGCCATGGGCTGGATGAGGGACCGGATTGCATTCATAGCGCCGGGCGTCTCGCTGGCGAGCCCCTTCGCCTCCGCCTTGGAGACCAGGGTTTCCATGCGATCAATGCCGCGCTCACGCATGAAATGCTCAAGCGTGGCCTCGCGGCTGCCGTCCTCGATTGCCACGGAATTTGTCACTAGGTCCATTTGTCACCAAATCCGTATGTTCAGCCGGATTATCCGCAAAGCTGACTTCTCTGGCAGTAAGCCACTTTGCGGATACGCTTTTTCGGACTGTACGTTCGGACGTCATGGCTGTCACCGCCCTGCAAATCCGTGTACGGGGGTTCGATTCCCTCCGTGGCCTCCACGGTGCCCGGCACATTTCTCCCAGCCTGCCGAATGCCTCGACGCCCATATGGGCAAATTAGAGCGCGCGGCGGCGGAATAGCCTCGCAGATGCCAAGCACCGCACGCGCAGGCCACGCTCGCGTTTGATTTGCCCGCGATTGACTTGCCAGGGCCATGGCGCTTGAACAGCGCACAAGCGGCCGGCCGTTCGCCCGCCGCCGGAGAACCGCATGAACGCAAAACCGGTGCCCCCTTCGCGGGATCCCGTGAGCAGTGAAGAGACGACGTCGATCCTGCGCCGCCTCCTGCTCTCGGATGGCAAGCGACATTGGAAGGGCTATGCCCTTGCCCTCTCCTTCATGGCCATGATGGGCGCCTGCACGGCCGCCCTCGCCTACCTCATGAACGATGCCGTCAACGCCATCTTCATCACGCCCACGCCGGAGGCGGTGTGGCTGGTGTCGGGCGCGGTGATGCTGCTTTCCGTGGTCAAGGGCGCTTCCGCCTTTGGCCAGACCATCGCCATGGCGCGGGTGGGCAACCGCATCGTCGCCGACAATCAGAAGCGCGCCTTTGACCGGCTGCTGCAACAGGACGTGTCCTATTACGCCACCCGCCACACGGCGGAGGTGTCGTCGCGCTTCGCGGCCGGCGCCAACGGGGCGCGGGGTACGCTGGATCTGGTGATCTCGTCCATCGGGCGCGACCTGCTGTCGCTCCTCATGCTGGCGACGGTGGCCATTGTGCAGGATCCGTTCCTGGCCATCATCGCGCTGGTGGTGATGCCCACGGCGGTGTTCGGCACGCGCAAGCTCATCCGCCGGGCCAAGGGGCTGTTCACCACCGGCTTCAAGTCGGGCGTGAAGCTGTCCTCCATCGCCATCGAGGTGTTCCAGGGCATCCGCACGGTGAAGGCGTACACGCTGGAGCCGGAGATGCGCGCGCGCACCCGCTCATACATCGATGACGTGGAGCGCAACGCCAACCGGCTCGTGCGCACCCAGGCCAAGTCCAGCCCGCTGATGGAAACCCTGGGCGGCCTCGCCATCGGCGGCGTCATTCTCTATGCGGGCTACAACGTGATCGTGGCGGGCAAGTCGCCGGGCCAGTTCTTCTCCGTACTGACCGCCCTGCTGCTCGCCTACGAGCCCGCCAAGCGGCTCTCGCGGCTGCATGTGGAGCTGGTGACCCACCTGATGGGCGCGCGCATGCTGTTCGAGCTGCTCGATTCCAAGGCGCCCGAAGAAGAGCCGGCCGGCACGCCGGACCTGCCGCGCCCCCACGGGCGGGTGGAGCTCAAGGACGTGGTGTTCGGCTATCGTCAGGGCGAGGCGGTCCTGCGCGGCCTCAACCTCGTTGCAGAGCCGGGCCAGACCACGGCCCTGGTGGGCCAGTCCGGCGGCGGCAAGACCACCGTCATCAACCTCATCGAGCGCTTCTACGACCCGCAGTCCGGCGTGGTGAGCTTCGACGGGGTGGACACGCGCACCGTCACGCGCCGCTCGGTGCGCAGCGCGGTCGCGCTGGTGAGCCAGGATGTCTACCTGTTCTCCGGCACCGTGCGCGAGAATATCGGCTTCGGCCGGCCCGGCGCCACCGAGGACGAGATCATGGCCGCTGCCCGCGCCGCCCATGCCCACGACTTCATCATGGGCTTCGAGTACGGCTACGACACCCATGTGGGTGAGCACGGCACGCAGCTTTCCGGCGGCCAGCGCCAGCGCATCGCCATCGCCCGGGCCTTCCTGAAGGATGCGCCCATCCTCCTGCTCGACGAGGCTACCGCCGCGCTCGACAGCGAGTCGGAAGCGGAGGTCCAGAAGGCCCTCAGCGTGCTGCAGAACCAGCGTACCACCATCGTCATCGCCCACCGGCTCCAGACCGTGGTCAAGGCCGACAAGATCTGCGTGATCGATAGCGGCCGGGTTCTGGAATCAGGCACCCACGAAGAGCTGCTCGCCAAGCGCGGGCGCTACTATGGCTTCTATCATCTCCAGTTCGCCCACGACCAGGCGACGCCGGGCGACGACACGCCGGATACCCTTCTGCGCGCTTGATTTTCGCGTTCCCCGACCCGCTCGGGCCGGGGAACTTTCCACAGGTTGAAACAACCCTTTTCGCTTTAGGGCTTCACAAGCGGAAAACCGGTTGCTATATCGCCGGCCTCGGTCGGAAACGACCTGGTCCCCGATAGCTCAGTTGGTAGAGCGTTCGACTGTTAATCGAATGGTCGCAGGTTCGAGTCCTGCTCGGGGAGCCACTTCTTTCGCACGCTGCGGCGCGATGCCGAACCACCAGCCTGCAACTTCCTCCAGCTCATGAACGCTTTAGCGGCTCGCGACGTCGCCGATGATGGCCAGCGAGACCCCTTGCGCGCGATAAGCGTCACGACGCCAGCCCCTGCCGGGCGCCAGCGCGGCCTTGTCGCAAGGCCGCGATCCCGTGTGATCGGCCGCCTAAGTGCAGCCCATGGCCATTTTTGCCGGTCATTTTTGCTCCAGGGATCGCGGCCAGAGCTTCGCCCATCCGCGAACCGCGATCCTTTTTCGATCCTTGCCGGAGCATGCCCGCCCGACACCGGCGAAAACGCCGGGCATCGGGCGGCTGAGATCAGGCCTTCACCACCGGCGGTGGGGCCCAGGAGCCATCGAGAATCGACGGTGCAGTGCGGTTGGGCCAATAAAGCCGCATGGTCATGGCGAATGGTGCGGCGGGCGCGGGCAGCCAGTTCGCCTCTTTGTCCGCGCCGGGGGACTCGTTCTGAAAGTAGAGCGTCAGCGAGCCGTCCTTGTTGTAGACGAAGCTGTTGCGCGTACTGAGCGTGAGCCTGTTCAGCTTGTTGGGATAGAACCACAGCCCGTTGTCGATCTGGTACATGGTGATGGACCAGAAGGCCTTGGCATTGACCGGCGGCATCTCCCCCTTCCGGAAAGTGAGCGTATAGCTGTTGCGGCCATCGAGCTTGGCGCCGGAGCCGTCCACATAGGTGGTCGGATAGACCGACACCTCGGGCTGCTGGGCCGGCCAGCCATTCGAGGCCCAGATGGCGCGAGTGAGATAATCAGTGCCATAAATCGCGCCCGTTGTGGTGACGCGCCAGCCGTTCACGTTCTTGCCGAGATGGGCCCAGCCCTCATTGAGCTTGTCGGTGACGATCTGCGGCACGTCCTTCAGCGCCGCCTGTACCTCCGCGCTCAGCTTCGACATCTCGAACGGCTGGCCGGGCACGATGCCGATTTTGGCAATCCGCGCGAGCAGCGGCGCATCCTCGGCGGCAGGCTCCGCCGCGGCGGGGATCAGCCGCGTCATCCAGTTGAAGTAGCCTTCCAGCCCAAGGGCGAGGATCACCTTCTGCGGCGCCTCGTCCATCTTGATGCCCACATCCTCCACCGGCGGCGCGGCGAAGGTGTAGTCCTTGCCGTAGGCGGACAGCGGTACGACCTTGTACTGGTCCTGCAGCTTGTGGACGATCGCCAGATCCTCGGGGGTATCGAGCGCGTAGGTGCGGCCGAGCACGCCCAGATAGCGGGTCGGGTAGGCGATATGCGTCATGCCCTTGGGCACCTCGCCCTTCCACCCGGGACCGGTGAAGAGATAGGTGGCGGCATCGGTTCCAGTGGTGTTGGTGCCAACGGAGTGCTTCACCACCATCCACAGGTCGACCAGCTCGAAGTTGAAGAAGCGGTCCGTAATCTGGGGGTGGCTGAAGACCATGGGCTCCTTCAGGTCGAGCCAGGCCATGGAATAGAGCGTGTCCGCATTGGTGGCCGAAACGCCGCGATAGGTCGCCGGCGGATAGCCGCGGACATTGAAGAACGAGCCCATCGGGGCGCTCATCAGCCCAGCCTTGGCCACGTTGCTCATCTGCAGGCGGGTGATGTCGGTGGTGATCAGCGAGTAGCCGTAGACATAGGCGTCGACGGCGATCTGGCGCGCCTCTTCTACAGCAGAACTCGCGGCGCGGGCGGCGGGCATGGCCGCGGCCAGCGTTCCCAGCGCAGTCGTCGCCAGGAAGGCGCGACGGGACATCGCGCCTGGACCAAACATTTCATTCATGGGAAGTCTCCCTTAGCTGGGCGATCCTCGGGGCTGCCCCCGGCCCGGAAACGCCCGGAGCGCGGAAAAAGCCGCAAAAGGCATACGCCCTCGTGATGTTTTGCGCGCGATGCTAGGCGTGCTACCGCGTCCCCTGTTTGCCATTTCTCGCCAGCGGGGCCCGATGACCGACCCATCCAGGACAGCCTTGCAGAGGGTCAGCCCGGCGGCGGCATTGCCTGCAGTGCTGGAAGAGCTGGGGATTGACCCGCGGCCGGTGTTCGCGGGCTTGAGCTTCGGTCCGCGCGATCTCGTCAGCGGTGCGCGGGTGCCCTTCAGCCAGGCGCTGGCCATGATGGCGCGGGCCTCGGCCCTCGCCGGGCAGGCCGAGCTGGGCGTGCGCGTGGGCGCGCGCAACGACCATCGCTGCCTCGGACCGGTGGGGGAACTGATGGCCTCGGCGCCAACCGTCGGCCAGGCGCTCGCCGACTATGTGAGCATGCAGGGCGGCATGTCCCAGGCTGCCTGCTCCTACCTCATCCCCATGGGTGAGTGCACGGCGCTGGGTTTCGGCATCTACGACCGCCAGGCCCCGGGCGCCGATCAGATTTACGGCCTGGCCATGGGTGCGGGCGCGAACATGATCCGCAGCCTCTCCGGCGGGGCCGTCATGCCGCTTGAAGTGCACTTCTCCTTCAGGCCGCCGCCGACCCCCTCGCTTTTCGAGGCCCTGCTGCGAACCGAGGTCCGCTTCAATCAGCCCCAAACCTGTATTCTGCTGCGGCGGGTGGATCTGTCGGCCCCCTGCCCCACCTTCGATCCGGCACGGCGGGAACATCTGCTGGCCACGCTGTCGGCGACCTTGGGCCTGTCCGCGCTTTCCACCACGGAGCGGCTGCGGCATGTGCTGCGACCGGCCCTGAGCCTGAACGAGACATCCCTCGATGCCATCGCCCGGCGCCTTCACACCTCGCCGCGCTCCCTCGACCGGCGCCTGGCTGCGGAAGGCACATCCTTTGCGCGCGAGCGTGATGCGGTGCGCTTCGTCATGGCCTCGGAACTGCTGGCGCTGACGGAGCTTTCCATTGGAGAGATCTCGGCCGCGCTGTCCTATTCCACCCAGAGCGCCTTCGTGCGCAGCTTCCGCCGCTGGAGTGGAATGGCGCCTTCAAGGTGGCGTTCAGGGCGCCCCACCCCGCAAGCACAGGCGGAACCTTAGCCGCCGCTCTTCTTCAATGGGTGCCGGCATCCGGCGCGGCTCCGCCATCGCGAAGGCGCCCGCTGCGGGCAGCGGGCGCCTTGCCTTTCTTCACCGCCGGAGGATCACGCCGCGCGGACGTTCGACAGGAACGAGTGAACCTCACCGCGCAGGCGCTCGGCCTGCTTGGCCAGCTCCTCGGCCGAGGCGAGTACCTGGGTGGACGCCGCGCCGGAATCGCGCGCGGCGATGCTCACGCTCTCGATATTCTCGGACACCTGCTTGGTGCCCACGGCAGCCTGCTGGACATTGCGGGCGATTTCACCGGTCGCCGCCATCTGCTGGGTCACGGCGGAGGCGATCAGGCTGGAGACGCCGTTGATATCGTCGATCGACTTGTTGATGGCCGCCATTGCGTCCACCGACTCGCGGGTGGAGCTTTGAATGGCGGAGATCTGGTCGGCGATCTGCTGGGTCGCCTTGCCGGTCTGCTCCGCGAGGCTCTTGACCTCGGAGGCGACCACCGCAAACCCCTTGCCGGCATCGCCCGCCCGCGCGGCCTCGATGGTGGCATTCAGGGCCAGAAGGTTCGTCTGCTGGGCAATGGCGCTGATGAGGTCGACCACCGCGACGATGCTGGTGGCCGATTCCGAAAGCGACTGCATCTTCGATGCGGTGGCATCGGCATTCGCCGCCGCGTTGCGGGCCATGCGTGCGGACTCCTCCACCTGGCGACCGATTTCGGCGATGGAACCTGCCAGCTCCTCGGCAGCGGCAGCCACGGTTTCCACATTCGCCGACGCCTGCTCCGAGGCCGAGGCCATGGCCGAGCTCTGCACCGAAGTCTCCTCAGTGGAGGCAGTGAGGGTCTGGGCCGACGCCTCAAGCTCGGTGGCAGCGGAAGACACGATGTCGACGATGCCGCCAACCGAGGCTTCAAAGCCCTCGGCCAAACGCGCCATCGAGGCGCGCTTGTCGGCCTCGGCGCGCTGCTTGGCCTCCTCGGCCTCCCGCTCCAGCTGCACCTTCTCCTCACCGTTCCGCTTGAACACCAGGGCCGAGCGCGCCACCTCGCCCACCTCGTCGGCGCGGTCCACGCCCACCACGTTGGTCTGGAAATCGCCCCGGGCAATCTGCTGCAGCACGTCGACGATATGGCGGATGGGGCGGGAAATGCCGTACTGGCCAATCACATAGCCCAGCGCCAGCGCCACGAAAATGCCGATGGCGGCGGCCGCCATCATGACCATGGAGGCCTTGCGGTATTCAGCTTCGGCGCCAACCACCGACGCGCTCATCCGCTGGTCGAGAGAGCCCACCAGGGCGGCAACGCTCTTGCGCACATTCTCAGCCGCCGCGCGCCCGCGCAGAGCGGAATCCCGCAGCACCGCCGTGGCCTCGCTGACCTCCTGATCCTGCACATTCTCCGCCGTGCGCACGGTCGACGCCATCTGCTCCATATAGGTGTCGAACCGGGCCCGGATCTCCTCCAGGCGCGCGCGGTCGGCGGGATCGCTCAGCGCGGTGGAGAGCGCGTCGAGGTACTTATAGAACCGGGCGCGCTCCTCCTCCACCTGCCGCATGATGTCCTTGCGGGCATTCTCGCTCGGATCGATGGCGATGCGATATTCACCGCGGCTGAGCATGGTGATGCCGATGGACAGGCGCGCGCCATTCAGAGCGGCTTCCGAAACGCCGCTCATGGACTGGGCGGTGGAATTGAGGGCGCTCAGCGAGCGAACGCCAATGGCCGTGATCACCAGCGCGGCCAGCGCGAGAACGCCCACCACCATGAGGATCTTCGTGAAGATCTTGAACCGCGCCAGGAAACCCGCACCACTTCCCCCGCCCGGCTTCGAGGAGGCGGCATAGCTTCCGACGGAAACGGCATCATTGGTTACGGACATTGGGACCCTCAGCACTCAACCGATTGACATCACGGGTCGCGTCACACGACCCACGCCTGAGGCGGGGGTACTATTGTACATTTCCGTTGAAATCAACGAAAGATGCGAATGCGTCTCATCATTGGCAGCACTCTCCCGCCACCGGGGGCAGCGGGAAGGTCATGCCGTCGTCACTTCGAATGATTTCTCGCGCTCGGCTCTGCCCCGTACCGGATCCCGGGCCTGCCCGGGAACCAGATACCCGGCAATGACGATTGCCAGTTCGATGCCCCCATCTCAGCGACAATCATTAGCCCCAGGTCACCATCCGCAAATGCAACTTATTGCTAGGATGTGGATTTCCCACCAAGCACAGTTAACAACGGGCGGAATAATGGCTGAATATTTGGCATCCTGCCGCGGATTTAGGCCCTGATCGCCCGCCGATGAAGCATTGAGACAATCGAGGCCAACCCCCGCTTACACCATGCCGGCCCCGCGCCGAGCCCCCTGCACTTTCGCGGCAAAGCCTTTGATGCAAACGCCCGGGGCCAACCTGCCCCGGGATATGCTTTGTCGGCCAATAGTCCCGATCTCCGCGCGTGGCCACTCTGTTACATCTTGTGATGGAAAGTGTCCTGGTGCTCAATGCGCGGGGTTGTGCCAGCCCCATTTCTCAAAAATCTTCGCACCCTGCGGGCTCTTCAGGAAGGCAACGAACGCCTTGGCGGCCGGCTTCGCCTGCCCGCGCGCGGTCTCCACGATTCCAGTGTCACGATAGATGCGGTGCTCGGGGTCGATCTCCACCGTGTCCGCCAGCTGCGGATTGGAGACCTGCCAGATGTTCCAGATGATCCAGGCGTCGTAGGCCGTCTCATCCACCCATTTCTGTTTTGCCACGGCGCTGTTGGGGGCGAAGAAGCCGATATTGGCGCGCAGGCGCCGCACATCGTCGATGCTGCCCGTGCGGCCCGCCACATCTTCCCAGAGGCCGGTCTGACCGGCGCCATGGACGACGAGCACCTTCACCCCCGGCTTCATCAGATCCGCGAGGCCGTGAATGCCCTTGGGGTTGCCCGGCCGCACCAGGATGGCGGAGGCCCTCAGGTACAGCGGCTCCACATCCTCGCTGCGGATCTGGCCATTCATGGCGGCAACGAAGTCGGTCATCATCGCCTCGGAGCCGCTGAAGACGAGGTCGGCATCCTGCCGGGCCTTCTCGATCCAGGCGGATGTGGGCCCGGCGGTCACGGCCACCTCGATGCCCTTGGCCTTTCCGAAGGCGGCGGCGGCCTCCTTCATGGCCGGCAGCGGACCACCCGGCCCGTAGATATTGAGGTCGGCGGCACAGGCGCTCGACATGCCGGCGGCAAGGGCCGCGATGGCCAGAACGGCAAGCTTGATCATGAAGACTGTCTCCAGGGCACCGCCGCTCTCAGGAAGGGGCAGCACGGCAGCGCGGACCGGAAGGGATCCGGCGGATGGGTTGGCGGCGCCGCCCGTTGGAAAGCCCAGCGTGGCGGCGCCTGAAGGATCGACTCCGCTCAGCCGGATTTATTCCCACCGCCGATCAAGAATTCGCCGCCAGCCCCTCAGCGCCCGCTTTGCCCCACCAGCACCGGCACGGCGCGGTAGCGATCGGGATAAAGGCGGGCGAGATTGCGGATCTTGGGCAAATCATTGACGACGATGTACGGATTGCCGGGATTTCGAGTGAGGAAGTCCTGATGCGCCGCCTCGGCCGGAAAGAAAGCGTGGCCCGGCTCGATCCGCGTCGCGATGGCGGCATCATAGATCCGCGCGCCGTCGAGCTGGGCGATATAGGCCTTGGCAATGCGCGCCTGCTGATCGTCCATGGGAAAGATGGCGGAGCGATACTGGGTGCCGTGGTCTGGTCCCTGGCGGTTGAGCTGGGTCGGATCGTGGGCCACGGAAAAGTAGATCCGCAGGATCTCGCCATAGCTGATCTGCCGGGGATCGAAGGTGACCTTCACCGACTCCGCATGCCCCGTGGCGCCGCTGCTCACCATGCCATAGCGCGCGGTCGCACCCTCCCCGCCGGCATAGCCGGAGACGGCGCTCGTCACGCCCTTCACATGCTGGAACACCCCCTGCACGCCCCAGAAGCATCCGCCGGCCAGCACCGCCACCTCGCTGGGGGCGGTGGCGGTCTCATCAAGCGCCGGCGGCGGAACAGCGATGCCCTCCTGTGCCGCGCCCGGCACGCTCGCGCCCACCAGCCACACGGCCGCAAGGCCGAGAAGGAAGCCACGTCTGGCTGTCATCACATCTCTCCCTGTTCAGCCGGGCCCCGGCTGGAAGCGAAGGCACAGGCCTCGACGCCCGGTTTGATGCACCCCACCTCAAACATACGCTCTGCGAAGACATACGCTCTCCGAGGGCACCGGGCCGGCGGATGGGCACCCAGAGCCATAGGCCTTTGACCCATGCGCCCCGTCGAGGGCGAGGCGAAGGCGACCGGCCCACACTTGCGACCGCGCCGCCACCACGTCACAAAGCTCAGCTCCATGCCGCTCTGAAGGGACGGGCCATTGAGCGAAAGGGCCCGACCGCCCGGAGAGAGCGGCTGAGACCGTTGCGCGTGCCAGCTCGGCAAGCCTGCGGCAACCGCACCATGGCGCCTCACCCCACCGCCGGAGCGAAGCTCAGGGCCACGCCGTTCATGCAATAGCGCAGGCCCGTGGGCGGGGGCCCGTCCTTGAAGACGTGGCCGAGATGCCCGCCGCAGCGCGCGCAATGCACCGCCGTGCGCGCCATGCCGTAGGAGAAGTCGCGGGTTTCGCCCACCGCCCCCGCGAGCGGCGCCCAGAAGCTGGGCCAGCCGGTGCCGCTGTCGAACTTGGTGGCGGAGGAGAAAAGCGCATTGCCGCAGCCGGCGCAGGCGAATGTGCCGCGCCGGTGCTCCTCATTGAGCGGGCTGGAATAGGCCCGCTCCGTCCCGTCCTGGCGCAACACCGCATATTGCTCCGGCGTCAGCCGCTTTCGCCATTCCGCGTCCGAGTAGGACACCGGAAAAGTCGCCGCCAGCGCGCGCGGCCCAGGGGCAAGGCCGATGGCGGCGAGCGCGCTGGACAGCAGCAGGCAACGTCGTGTCAGCATGGTGATCGCTCCCTGTGTCCCTGTGGCCCGCTCCTCGGGTGGCAGTCATGGACACGCTTCCAACGGCACGCATGAGGGCGGGGCGCACCCATAGCGACCGCCCGTGGTTGCTTCAACGCGCAGCGGCCGGTTTGACCTGCCACACCTCGTCCACCAGGCTGCCCTCGCGATAGACCAGCACATAGCGCACCCCCACCTTGGCCTTGCCGGCGAAGGTCACGTCGGCGGTGACGGTGGCGCCCTTGGGGTTGGCCGCCTCCGAGATCGCGGCAATGGAAGCCTGCTGCGGGCCCTGCGCGGCAGCGAACTTCGACCACACGGCGGTGAGCGCTTCCGGCCCCGCATACGTGCCGTCCAACGGACCGCCGATCCAGTGCAGCTGCGCACCCGGAGCATAAACGCCGGTGACGGCCACAAGATCCCCGGCGGCGATGGCCGCGACGCGCGCGCGGGCAAGATCTTCGGCCGGGCCCGCCAGAGCGGCGCTCGCGGAAAATGCCAGCACGGCGAAGGGTGCGGCCAAGGGTGCCGCGAAGGGTGGCGCGAAGGCGGAAAGTGTCCTCATGGTGGATCCCCTTCTTCAGGAACGGACATGACGTTGACCCACCCACCCCCGGCTTTATTCCCGGGATTTCAGATTTTTCCCTCGGTGGTCGCCGGCGACTCATGCCGGCAAAAAAATCATGCGCGTTGGGAATAAATCGACGCTACATGGGGTCCCACCGTTGATCGGGCTCGGTGCCCGATGGAGATCCGCAATGCCCTTCCCCTCCGCCCGCGCTCGCCCTGCGGCGACGCCCGCGCCTTCCGCCGGATGGAAACGCGGATCGAGGGCGCACGGGCGCGCGGGCGGAGGAGCAACGCCGACGGAGAAGTCCGCATGAGCGCCGACATGGCGAGCCTCATCACGCCCGTCATTCCCGCCTTGCGGCGCTATGCGCGCGCGCTGCTGCGAGACCGGGCGGCGGCGGACGACCTCGTTCAGGACTGCCTGGAACGGGCGGTGGGCCGCTGGCATCAGCGCCGGGAGGATGGGGACGCCCGCGCGTGGATCTTCGCCATTCTGCACAACCTCGCCATGACCCGCCTGCGCCGCGCGTCGGCCCGCCCCCAGGCCGTGCCCATCGAGGAGGCCGGCGAGGGTGAGCTTGCCCACGCGGCACCGCAGGAGGAGCAGTTGCACTACCAGGACGCCCTTGCCGCCCTCGGCCACCTGCCGGAGGAGCAGCGCGCGGTGCTTCTGCTGGTGGGCGTCGAGGACCTTTCCTACGCGCAGGCGGCCAAGGTGCTGGACATTCCCGTGGGCACGGTGATGTCCCGCCTGTCGCGCGCCCGGGAGCGGCTTCATGATGCCATGTCGGACCATGCGCGGCGCGAGAGCGCCCACCCGCACCTGCGGAGAGTGAAATGAGCATCCGCCCCGTTACCGAGGACGACCTGAACGGCTATGTGGACGATGCCCTGACCGCCGAGCGCCGCGCCGAGGTGGTCAGCTATCTCGCCGCCCACCCCGAAACCGCGGCGCGGATCGAGGCTTTTCGCGCGGAACGCGACATGTTGCGCGCCGCCCTCGCTCCTGTTGCCGAAGAGCCCCTGCCGCCCGAGCTCGACCTTCAGCGCATGATCGAAGCCCGTGCCCGCCCAAGCTGGCGTTCGCACTGGAGGACGGCGGCGGCGGCCGTGCTGCTGCTTGCCGTCGGCGCCGGAGCGGGATGGATGGCGCGCGGCTTCCAGACGCCCCCGGCCGAGGGCCTCCAGGCGCTGGGCCAAGAGGCTTCCGCCAGCTACGCCGTGTTCGCGCCGGACCGCGCCCGGCCTGTCGAAATCCGCGCCGAGGATCGCGCGCAGCTTGCCGCCTGGACCTCGCGGCGTCTGGGGCGGCCCGTGGCCATCCCCGATCTCGCCGCGGCCGGATATCGCTTCATGGGCGGCCGCGTCGTGGCCACCGAGCATGGCCCGGCCGCCCTGTTCATGTATGACGACGACCAGGGCAAGCGCCTGGTGATGCTGGCCCGGCCGATGCAAGCGGATGCCGAGGCGCCCATGACGCCGCACGCCGGGCATGGGGTCCATGGCTTCAGCTGGTCGGACGACGGCCTGGGGTACAGCCTGGTGGGCGATGACGACCCGGCGGCGCTCCACCCCGTGGCCGACATCGCGCGCCGCCAGATCCGCAAGCAGGCCTGATCGCCGCCCCCAACCGAAAGCACGCCGGGCCGTGACGCACACCGAGCAGACCGCGGACCGGCCCAAGGCGCGCGAGCGGATGCACAGCGTGACAACGGCCATAGATTTCAACGAATACGAGCCACACCCTGAGGTCGTATATTCCAGCAAAAACCGGTGAGAAAGCCCTCCTGCTGGCGGCGAAAGCATGTTTCCTCGCGCTCAATTCGCGGTAATGAAGGAAGCAACGGATCTGGATGCCGGCAAGAGTGAGCCGCATGGACATAGGGCCGAAACGCCTCGCGAGGGGCCCCCTTTTCCCAGCCGTGGTGGCTGCGCTGATCGCGGCCATCGTGTGCGTGCAGGGCTACATTCTCCACCGCTCCCACGAAGCGACCTGGCTTTTGGCTGAGCGCTCGGCGGAAAACGTCCTCAACACCCTGGCCGCCAACATCGAGCGCAACCTCGACACCGTCCAGCTTTCGCTGATCGGCCTGGAGAGCGCCTCCCTCATCGAGAACATCGATACGCTGGACCCCACGGTCCGCAGCATGCTGCTGTTCGATCGCGCGGCGAGCGCCAGGGACCTTGGCGCCATGATCGTGCTGAGCGCCAAGGGCGACATCCGCTTCGATTCCAGCTCCCCCATCCCCCGGGTGGGAAATTTCTCGGACCGGGACTATTTCCGCCTCCAGCTGGAGCCCGGGCGCGGCACCTTCATCAGCCGGCCTTTTCCAAGCCGCCTGCGCAATGGCGAGCCCAGCATGGCCATGAGCCGGCGCATCTCCAATCCGGATGGCAGCTTCGGCGGCATCGCTGTCGCCTCGATCCGCATGGAATTCTTCCGCAAGCTGTTCACCAAGGTTGACCTTGGCGCGGACAGCGTCATTGCCCTCATGCGGACCGACGGCATTCTCCTGTTCCGCCATCCGCCGCTCGGGCACGACACGCGCATTGGCACCGACATCGCCACCTCGCCCATCTTCCAGAAGCTGCTGGCTGCACCGGGAGACCACATCACCGAGCGTTCCACCCTCGATGGCATCCGGCGCTATTATGTCAGCGCGCGCATCGGCGGTTTTCCTTTGATGCTCGCGGTCGGCATCTCCACCGCAGCGGCCATGAAGGATTGGAATGAGCGGGCGCTCGTCACTATGGTCATCACGGCCGTGGTGTGCGTCCTCATCGTCCTGCTGTTCCGGGCCCTGCGCCTGGCTTTGGTGCACAGCCAGGACATGGAGGAGCAGCTGGAAATCATGGCCGTCACCGATGCACTCACGGGCATTCCCAACCGCCGCGCCTTCGACATGGCCATGGGCAACGAGATGAAGCGGGCGGCGCGCTACAAGACGGAACTTTCCGTGCTGATGGTGGATGTCGACCACTTCAAGAGGGTCAACGACACCTATAGCCACGCCATCGGCGACGAGGTGTTGAAGCGCGTCGCGCGGCATATTTCCGAAGCCATCCGCCGTCCGGGCGATTTCGCGGCCCGCTATGGCGGCGAGGAATTCGTCGTACTGCTGCCCTGCACCGGCGCGCCGGGCGCCCAGATGATCGCCGAGCGAATCCGCCGCTCCGTCATGGTCATGACTCCAAGCCCGAATGCCCCCGCCCTGCAACAGGTGACGGTCAGCATCGGCGTGATATCCCAGCACGTCACCCACGGGCAGAGCGAGCGCACCCTGCTCCAGATCGCCGATGATGCGCTGTACGCAGCCAAGGCGGCCGGTCGCAACAAGGTGGTCACCGGCCCAGTGACCACCTCCAGCGCCGCCTGAACCGCTCGCGCCTATTGCGCCGCCAAGGGGGGCACCACGGTTGCCACGATGGAAGCGTCGAGCGCCTCGAACGCCTTGAGGCCGATGGTGTTGTAGAGCTCGGCGCGGGTCTGCATCTCCCCCACCATGGACTGGGTGGAACCCTCGCGGGCAAGGATCGCGTAGAGCTTCTCCTGGGCCTTGTTGGCGACCCGCAGGGAGGAGACCGGCCAGATGACCAGCCGATAGCCCATCGCCTCGAATTCGGCGGCGGTGAAGAAGGGCGTACGGCCGAACTCCGTCATGTTGGCGAGCAAGGGCACGCCGGGCATGCGGCGGGCGAACTCGCGAAACATCTCCGCATCGGTCAGGGCCTCGGGAAAGATGGCGTCGGCGCCGGCTTCCACATAAAGCCTTGCGCGGGCCACGGCGCCCTCGATGCCCTCGCTCGCAGCGGCATCGGTGCGGGCGATGAGATAGAGGTGGCGCCGGGCTTTGGCGGCGGCGGCCACCTTGGCCGCCATGTCGCGGGCATCCGCCAGCTTCTTGTCGTTGAGGTGGCCGCATTTCTTGGGCAGCAGCTGATCCTCGATATGGACCGCGCCGGCGCCGGCCTCCTCGAAGGTGCGCACCATGTGCATCACATTGAGCGCCTCGCCATAGCCGGTGTCGCCGTCCACCAGCAGCGGCAGGCTGCTCGCCCGCGCGATCTGCCGGATGAAGAAGGCCACCTCATCCACTGTGATGATGCCGAGATCGGGCAGCCCCATGGAGGCGGTCATCGCCGCGCCGGACAAATAGAGGGCCTCGAACCCCGCGCGCCGCGCCTGCAGCGCCGCCATGCCGTTGTGGGCGCCGGGCAGCTGCAGAATGCCACCCCGCTCCACCAGCGCCCGGAAACGCAGGCCCGCGGGTTCGGCGGGAAGGTCGGAAGAGATGAGATAGGGCATCTGTCTACTCCTTCACGCGGCCCGGATGGCGGCGCGTCCGCGCGCCTCCAGCGGCACGAATGCCTGATGCTCCGGCCCCACATAATTGGCCGAGGGACGGATGATCTTGTTATCCGCCCGCTGCTCCAGAATGTGCGCGCTCCAGCCCGAGGTGCGGGCGATGACGAACAGGGGCGTGAACATGGCCGTCGGCACGCCCATCATGTGGTATGAGACGGCGCTGAACCAGTCGAGATTGGCGAACATCTTCTTCGTCTCGCCCATCACCTGCTCAATGCGGGCGGCGATATCGAACATCTTGGTGGAACCCGCCTCCAGCGACAGGCGCCGCGCCACCTCGCGGATGACGGCATTGCGCGGGTCGGCCACCGTGTAGACCGGGTGGCCGAAGCCGATCACCACTTCCTTGGCGGCCATGCGGCGGCGAATGTCGGCTTCCGCCGTGTCCGGATCGGCGTAGCGCTTCTGGATCTCGAAGGCGACCTCATTGGCGCCGCCGTGCTTGGGCCCGCGCAGGGCGCCGATGGCCCCGGTGATGGCCGAGTAGAAGTCAGCCCCCGTGCCGGCAATGGACCGAGCGGTGAAGGTGGAGGCGTTGAACTCGTGTTCCGCATAGAGGATCAGCGAGGTGTGCATGGCCCGCACATGGCTCTCGGACGGCGCGCGGCCATGCAACAGGTGCAGGAAGTGGCCGCCAATGGTGTCGTCATCCGTCTCCACCTCGATGCGCCGGCCATTCTGCGAAAAGTGATGCCAATAGAGCAGCATGGAGCCGAGGGCGGCCATCAGCCGGTCGGCGATGTCGCGCCCGCCGGCCGGGTTGTGGTCCGCCGCCTCGGGCAGCACGCAGCCCAGGGCCGAGACGCCGGAACGCATCACATCCATGGGGTGGGCGGCGGCGGGCAGCTCCTCCAGGGTGCGGCGCACGGCGGCGGGCAGGCCCCGCAGGCTTCTCAGCTTGGCCTTGTAGGCGGAAAGCTCCGCCAGGGTGGGCAGGCTGCCATGAACGAGAAGATGGGCGATTTCCTCGAAGGTGCAGCTTTCAGCCACGTCGAGAATGTCATAGCCGCGATAGTGCAGATCGTTGCCGGAGCGGCCAACGGTGCACAGGGCCGTATTTCCGGCCACCACGCCGGACAGGGCCACGGACTTCTTCGGCGCGGCCTTTCCCGCGCTCGGCTGATGCTCGGACATCTGATCCTCCTCGAAGACCGATTGGAGATGGCGCAAGGCCACAGGTGATGGGGACGCACGCACTGCCGCGGACCGGCGGCCCCCTCCCCCGCGAACGGAAGAGGGTTCCGCGTCCGGTCCGGTGGCGGTGGTCAGGCGGAGACCACGGCGAGTTCCGGCGCCGCGCGGCCACGCCAATCGAAGACGCCGGTGGCGCGGGCGGCGCCGAGCAAGGCCGGATCCACCTGGAAGGTGAGGCCGCACAGATCGTCGGCCTTCAGCCTGGGAAGGCGTTCCACCGTGCCGAGGAAGCGGTCCTGCTCCGCCGGCGAGACCACGCCCTTTGCCAGCTCACGGAACTTGGCGATGTATTCCCGCCGGCCGAAGGGGCGCGCGCCGAGGGGATGGGCGTCGGCGATCGCCAGCGCGTCCTCGATCACCCGGCCGTCCTTCAGCGTCACCACCACACGGCCGCCGAAGGCCTTCTCCTTCGGGTCCCGCGCGTGGTAGCGGCGGGTCCATTCCGGATCCTCGACGGTGGAGATCTTGTGCCACAGCGCGATGGTGGAGGGCCGGCCCGCCCGCTCCGGCGCATAGGAGCGCACGTGGTGCCAGGCCCCGTCCTCCAGCGCGACGGCGAAGATGTACATGATGGAGTGGTCGAGGGTCTCCCGGCTGGCCTTCGGATCCATTTTCTGCGGATCGTTGGCGCCGGTGCCGATCACATAATGGGTGTGATGGGACGTGTGGATGACGATGGACGCCACCTGCGCCAGGTCGCCGATCTTCGGCCCCAGCCGGCGGGCCAAATCGATGAGCGCCTGGCTCTGGTATTCGGCCGAATGCTCCTTGGTGTAAGTGTCGAGGATGGCGCGCTTCGCCTCGCCTTTCTCCGGTAGCGGCACGAGATATTCCGCCTTCGGGCCGCCCAGCATCCAGGCGATGAAGCCATCCTCGCCCTCCCAGGCCGGGGAAGGGGCGCCCTCGCCGCGCATCACGCGGTCCACCGCTTCCACCGCCATCTTGCCAGCGAAAGCGGGGGCATAGGCCTTCCAGCTTGAAATCTCACCCTTGCGCGACTGGCGGGTGGTGGTGGTGACGTGCAACGCCTGCTGCACCGCCTGATACACCGTCTCGGTTCCCAGCCCCAAAGCCGCGCCGATGCCCGCGGCCGCCGAGGGGCCGAGATGGGCGATGTGGTCGATCTTGTGCTCGTGCAGGCAGATGCCCTTCACGAGGTCCACCTGGATCTCATAGCCGGCGGCGATACCGCGCGCGAGCGCCTCGCCATCGAGCCCGCAATGCTGCGCCACGGCCAGGATGGGGGGAATATTGTCGCCGGGATGGGAATATTCGGCCGCCAGGAAGGTGTCGTGAAAGTCGAGCTCGCGCACGGCCACGCCATTGGCCCAGGCCGCCCATTCCGGCGACACGCGCCGGTGCGGAGAGAGGCCGAACACGGTCGAGCCCGGCTGATAGGGGTGGGCGAGCGCCTGCGCCCGCGCGCTCGCCACCGGGCGCCGGGCGAGGGAGGCCGCCGCCACCGCCGCATTGTCGATGATGCGGTTGCCGATCATCTCGACGACATCCGGCTCCACCGGCACCGGATCGGTGGCGACTTCCGCGATCTTCCAGGCCAGCTGGTCGGCCCGCGCCAGGTGCTCGGCGGACTTGTAGGTGTGGACGTGATGCTGCTTCACGGGGCGTGATCCTCGGCTGAATTGGAAAGGGAAGGCACGGGCACGGGTCGGCCGGCGGCATCCACCGCCACCATCTCGAAGGCCCCGCGCACGGCGAGCCTGCGGGCACCGGAGAGGAGGGCCTCGGCCGTCATCTCCACCTCCACCGTCATGGAGGTGCGCCCCACCCGGGTGACGCGGGCGCAAAGCTCCACGATCTCGCCCACCCGCACCGGCACGTGAAAATCGGTCTTCTGCGCGCTCGCCATCACCACCGGCGCGCGGGCGCGGCGGGTGGCGGCCACGAAGGCCGCCTTGCCCAGAAGCGAGAGGGCGTTGCCGCCGAACAGGGTGCCGTAATGATTGGCCTGATCGGGGAACACCATCTCCAGGAACAGCGTTTCCGCCGGCACCGGAATGGCACCCTCACCCGCGGCAGAGCGCGCAGCGGGGGACTTGACCGGGGGCTTGACCAGGGGCTTGGCGGCCTCGCGCGGGATGGCGGCGGGCGGGGCCATTTCACGCGGCTCCGCCAGCTGCGGGCTCACGCACCAGCGGGATCATCTGGTCGCCCCAGGCGCCGGCCCCGTCATGGTGGCGTGAGACCCGCACCAGCTCCACCGAGACACCGGAGGCCACCGCCCGCTGGATCGCCTCGTTCACCCGGTGCACGGCATCGGCCACGCGATTGATGGCGCGCTCCCGCTCGGGCAGCTCCGGCGCCATGACGGCCTTGAATTCGGCATTCATGCTCGATCCTCCTCGGTCGATGCTGTTGAGGATGAAAAGGGGTGAGGGGCGCCTTTCCGGCAAAGCCCGGAACCGCGGGGCGGGCCGCCCCTCACCCAGCCTTCTCCCTGCCGGGCGGCGGGCTGCCACGGCCGCACCGTCCGGTGCGCGGTCAGGTGCCGCCTTCCGCGCCGGGAGAGGGAACGTGGCGGGAGGTCACTCCGCCGCGAACTGGTTCATGGTGTTGGCGTGGCCACCGGCCTTCAGCGCCCGCTCGCCACCCACCATCTCCTTGAAGGTGTCGCCGAGGTTCGAACCCACTTCGTGCTGGTGCCTCACGGCCGAGACACCGCGCCGGATCTCCTCGCGCTGCACCGTGTTCACGTAGGCCTTCATGCGGTCCGGGCCGAAATAGCCGTGGCTCAGTTCGTCCATGCTCTTCGCGGTGAGATGGAAGGTGGGCAGCGTGATGAGATTGTGGAACACGCCCGCCTCGCGCGAGATGTCTTCCTGGAACCGCGCGAGGCGGGCATCCGCCTCCTGGCCCAGGGGATCGTCGTCGAGCTTGGCGGACATGAGCAGCGCTCCGTCGGGATAGCTCTCCGCCCCGGCGCGGCCCTGCGCGATCCAGTCCGCCCGCACCTGCTTGCGCAGATTCAGCGTCCAGTTGAAGGAGGGCGAATTGTTGTAGGTGAGCTTCGCGCCCGGCACCACCGCGCGGATCTCGGCCACCATGGCCGCGATCTCCTGCACATTGGGCGTATCGGTCTCGATCCACAGAAGGTCGGCGCCACCCTGGGTGAGGGAGGCGATGCAATCCTCGATGACCCGTGCACGGCCCGTGCCGTCCTGAAAGGCGAACAGTCCGTTGGCGAGGCGCACCGGGCGCACCAGCGCGCCGTCCAGCACGATGGCAAGCTCCCCTTCCCGCAGCGGATCGGCGGCGGTGACAGGGGTGGTCTTCAGCCACTTGGTGTACTGGCTGGCGAGGTCGCCGGGACGCTGGCTGACCGGAATCTTCTGGGTGAGACCGGCGCCCAGGCTGTCGGTGCGCGCAACGATGACGCCCGCTTCTACCCCCAGTTCCTCGAAGGCCAGGCGGCAGGCGCGCAGCTTCTCGATGAAATCCTCGCGCGGCACGGTCACCTTGCCGTCCTGGTGGCCGCACTGCTTGGCATCAGACACCTGGTTCTCGATCTGCAGGCAGCAGGCGCCCGCCTTGATCATCTCCTTCGCCAGCAGATAGGTCGCGTGCTCATTGCCGAAGCCGGCATCAATGTCGGCGATGATGGGCACCACATGGCTCTCGAAGCCGTCAATGGCCGCGATGGCCTCACGCTCGGCCGCCACATCCCCCTTGGCGCGCGCCGCCTTCAGGGCCTTGAACAGGTCGTTCATGGCCACTTCGTCGGCCTGACGCAGCGAAACGTAGATCTCCTCAATGAGATCCACCACCGAGGTCTTTTCGTGCATGGACTGGTCAGGCAGATGGCCGAAGCGGTTGCGCAGGCCCGCCACCATCCAACCGGACAGGTAGACATACGCCCCCTTCACCGTGCCCCTGAGGCGCTTCACCGACTTGATCATCTGCTGGGCATGGAAGCCGGACCAGCAGCCCAACGACTGGGTGAAACGGGAGGGGTCGGCGTCATAGGCGGCCATGTCGGCGCGCATCACCTGGGCCATGGCGCGGGCGATGTCGAGATGAGTGCCGAAGCTGTTCTGCAGGCGCAGCTGAATGATGTCGTCCACGCTCACGCCGCCCGGCGCCACGCCATCGGGAAAGCGCGCCTTCAGTTCGGCGGCGAGTGCGGCGTAGCTCTTGCGCTGGCCCATAGGGTCTTCCTCTTCGCGTTCTTCAGTCATGCCGCCAGCCGCGAATTTTCTTGCGGCAGGATCGTTTCCTCACAATATTTGCCGCCGACACGGTGCGGAATGACTGAAAATGCGTGGATTTGCGATGCTTAACTCGCCAATTTGCAAATCTTGCGAATGCGAAGGACAGCCATGAAGAAGACCTTCGTCGGCGTGCGGCTCAAGCGCCTGCGGGAAGAGCGCGGACTCACCCAGCTGGCGCTCGCCCAGGCGCTCGGCCTGTCCGCGAGCTATCTCAACCAGCTGGAGAAGAACCAGCGGCCCCTCACGGTACCCGTGCTGCTGAAGATCAACGAGATCTTCGGCGTGGACGTTCAACTGTTCTCGGAGGGCGAGGAAGGCCGCCTGATCGCCGACTTGCGCGAGGTCTTCACCGATCCGCTCAATGGCGAGCGGGTGAGCCTTGCGGAGCTGAAGGAGGTGGCCGCGGCCATGCCCGCCCTGGGCCGCGCCGTGGTGGCGCTGAACCGGCGCTGGCGCCACGCGCTGGAGCGGGCCGATGCCATGGCCGGCGAACTGGGCCTGGGCTCCGGCGGCGTCGCCACGCTCGCCACGCCCATGCCCTACGAGCAGGTGCGCGACTTCTTCTACGCCCACCACAATTACTTCTCTGATCTGGATGAGGTGGCCGAACAACTGGCCGAGCGCGCGGGCCTGGTGCCCGGCGACATGGCGGAAGGCCTTGCCCGCCACCTGGAGGCCCACCACGGCGTGCGAGTGGCGCGGGTGGAGGATGAAGGCCAGCGCCGCTTCCTGCCCGCCGAGCGGGTGCTGCGCCTCGCGCGTGGGCTGGAGGACGGCCAGCGGGCCTTCCAGATGGCCACCCAGCTCGCCTTTCTGGAGCAGGGCCCGCTCATCGACCGGCTGGCGAACGAAGCCGCGCGCGGAGTGAAGGAAACGCGGGCGCTGGCGCGCATCGGCCTTGCCAACTATTTCGCGGGCGCGCTGCTGATGCCCTATGCGGCCTTCCTGACCGCGGCCGAGCGGGAGCGCTATGACATCGAGCGGCTGGGCCGGGCCTTCGGGGTGGGGTTCGAAACCACCTGCCACCGCCTGAGCTCGCTGCAGCGGCCGGGGTCGCTGGGCGTGCCCTTCTTCTTCATCCGCGTGGACCGCGCCGGCAACATCTCCAAGCGCCAATCGGCCACCGACTTTCACTTCTCCCGCGTCGGCGGAACCTGCCCGTTGTGGAACGTCTACGAGGCTTTCGCCCAGCCGGGGCGCATCCTCACCCAGGTGGCGCAGATGCCGGACGGGCGCGCCTATCTGTGGATCGCCCGCACCGTGCACCACGGCACCGGCGGCTATGGAGCTCCGGGCAAGACCTTCGCCATCGGCCTCGGCTGCGACATCCGCCATGGGGGGCGGCTCGTCTATTCACGCGGGCTGGCGCTGGACGATCCCGCCGCCGCCACCCCCATCGGCGCGGGCTGCAAGGTGTGCGAGCGCCCCGCCTGCCCGCAGCGCGCCTTCCCCCTCATCGGCCGCCCCCTCGCCGTGGACGAAAACCGCAGCGTCTTCGCACCCTATGCGGCTGGAGAGCGATAAATTACGATATAAGCATGTCGTTATATGATGCTTGACAGAGGGTCCGTCGCAGGACAGATTTCCAATGTCGAGGTTCTCCGGCCTGCCTTCTGGTGCCGGAGCTAAGAGGGAAGCCGGTGCAAGGCCGGCGCTGCCCCCGCAACTGTCAGCGGCGAGCCGAGGTCCATTCACGTCACTGGGCGCGAGCCCGGGAAGGCGGACTTCAGGTGACGACCCGCGAGCCAGGAGACCTGCCCCGGCAAAATCGTCCTCGGGCGGGGTGTCCCGGTGTGCGCTGCAGGCTCCACCGGCTGTCGCCGCGCGGGGACCTCACGCCTGCCGTCACGGCCTGCCCACAGCAGAAGGGCTTTGCAGCCGTGATGTCATCCACCATTCCCGTCGCCACACTCGGCACGCCGCGCATCGGGGTCCGCCGCGAGCTGAAGATGGCGCTTGAAAGCCATTGGGCGGGCAGAACCTCTCAAGCCGATCTCCTGGCCACCGCCGCCGCTCTGCGCGCGCAGAACTGGGCGCGCCAGAAGGCTCGCGGCGTCTCCATCATCCCGTCCAACGATTTCTCGCTCTACGATCAGGTGCTCGACACGTCCGTGATGGTGGGCGCCATTCCACCAGCCTATGGCTGGAGCGGCGGCCCGGTTCCGCTCGCCACCTATTTCGCCATGGCGCGAGGCAGCGAGGGCGCGCGAGACGCGGGCTCCTGCGGGCATGCACACGCGGATGAGGGCAACGGCGTGCCGGCCCAGGAAATGACGAAGTGGTTCGACACCAACTACCACTACATGGTGCCGGAATTCGCCCCTGACCAGCGATTCACCCTCGCCTCGCTCAAGGCGCTTGAGGAATACCGCGAGGCCAAGGCGCTGGGCTATCAGACGCGCCCCGTGCTGCTTGGTCCCGTCACCTTCCTGAAGCTCGGCAAGTCAAAGACGCCGGGCCTTGATCCGCTGGTGCTGCTCGGCAATCTCCTGCCCGTCTACACCGACATGCTGCGGCGGCTGGTGGCCAATGGCGCGGAATGGGTGCAGATGGACGAGCCGTGCCTGGTGCTCGATCTCGACGAGGCGACGCGCGACGCATTGCGCCGGGCCTACGCCGCCTTCGCGCGGGCGCTGCCCCACCTGAAGATCATGCTTACCACCTATTTCGGCGCGCTCGACGACAATCTGGACACCGCCCTTTCCCTGCCCGTCGCCGGCCTCCACCTCGACCTTGCCCGCGCGCCGGAACAGCTTGAAACCGTCGCCGCGCGGGCCCCACGGGGGCTCGTGCTGTCGCTCGGCGCCATTGACGGGCGCAACATCTGGCGGGCGAACCTGCCCGGTCTGGTGGAGCGGCTGAAGGCCATCGTCTCCCGGCGCGGAACCGATCACATCCAGATCGCGCCTTCCTGCTCGCTGCTGCACGTGCCCATCGACCTGGAGCTGGAGGGCGATCTGGATGGCGACCTGAAGTCCTGGCTCTCTTTCTCGCTTCAGAAGATGGACGAGCTCGGCGTGCTCGCCTCCGCCCTTTCCGGCGAGGGGCACAAGGTGAAGGCGGCGCTTGACGCCTCGGCCGCGGCCGCAGCCGCCCGCCGGGCCTCGCCCAAGGTTCACGATGCCGCCGTCGAGGCACGCGCCGCCGCCGTCTCGCCCTCCATGACCCACCGCTTGAGCCCGTTCGTCCAACGCGCCCAGACGCAGAGGCAGCGCTTCGGCCTGCCGCTCTTCCCCACGACGACCATCGGCTCGTTCCCCCAGACCGCCGAGGTCCGCCACGCCCGTTCCGCCCATGCGAAAGGGACGCTGAGCGAGGAGGCCTATGGCCAGTTCCTGCGCGAGGAAACCGCCCGCGCCGTGCGCTGGCAGGAGGAGATCGGCCTCGACGTGCTCGTTCATGGCGAGTTCGAGCGCAACGACATGGTGCAGTATTTCGGCGAGCAATTGTCCGGCTTCGCCTTCACCCGGCATGGATGGGTGCAGAGCTACGGCTCCCGCTGCGTGCGCCCTCCCATCATTTTCGGCGACGTCTCGCGCCCGCGCCCGATGACGGTGGAGTGGTGGCGCTATGCCCAGTCCCTCACTTCCAAGCCGGTGAAAGGCATGCTCACCGGGCCTGTGACCATCCTCAACTGGTCGTTCGTGCGCGATGACATCGCGCGCAGCGCCACCTGCCGGCAGATCGCCCTTGCCATCCGCGACGAGGTCCAGGATCTGGAGGCGGCAGGCGCCGCCATGATCCAGATCGACGAAGCGGCCCTGCGCGAGGGGCTGCCGCTGCGCCGCAGAGCCTGGCGCGCCTATCTCGACTGGGCGGTGGAGGGTTTCCGGCTGTGCTCCTGCGGGGTGCGGGATGAAACGCAGATCCACACCCACATGTGCTATTCGGAGTTCAACGACATCATCAATGCCATCGCCGCAATGGATGCCGATGTGATCTCCATCGAGACCGCGCGCTCGAAGATGGAGCTGCTCGATGCCTTCCGCAGTTACAAATATCCCAATGAGATCGGGCCCGGCGTCTACGACATCCACTTGCCCCGCATCCCGGCCGTGCCGGAGATGACGGACCTTCTGGGCCTCGCCCGCCGGCGGCTCGACGACGGGCAGATCTGGGTCAATCCCGATTGCGGGCTGAAGACCCGCAAGTGGGAGGAGGTGCGCCCCGCCCTGGTCAACATGGTGGCCGCCGCCCGCGCGCTGCGCGCCGAAGGCTGATGTCCACACAGGAGCGGCCGTCGCGGGCGTGCCACGCCTGCGACGGCCCTCGGCAGAACCGCCCCTCGCGAACAGGGGACATTCCACGCCATATATTGACAGCCGCACGGGCCTCGTCGCTACATGTAGCCGTCACGGTCTCTCGACTCGAAAGAGCGAGAGCGAAGAGGGAAGCCGGTGCGATGCCGGCGCTGCCCCCGCAACTGTAAGCGGTGAGCCAAGGTCCATCCATGCCACTGGGCGCAAGCCCGGGAAGGCGGACTTCAGGCGTTGACCCGCAAGCCAGGAGACCTGCCGTGACACAGCTAACGTCCTCGGGCGGGGTGTCCCGGTGGATCGCATTCTTGGCGTCGCGGGCCCGCCCCGCGCCCTTTTGCGACCGCTTGGCCTTTGCCCCCAACCATTTGGGGTTCAAGGCAAATGTCTCTTTCCCTTCAAGCCGGCCCGGCCCTTTCCAAGGCCTTCACTTCCAGTGAACCGCCAGCAGCGCGCACAGCCGAGCCGGCCTATCAGGTCATCCGCCGCAATGGGGCGGTGACGCCGTTCGATGCCGGCAAAATCGCGGTGGCGCTCACCAAAGCGTTCCTGGCGGTGGAAGGCGGCCATGCAGCCGCCTCGCGCCGGGTGCATGAGATCGTCGCCGAGCTCACCGGGCAGGTGGTGGCCAACCTGACCCGCCGGGCCGACGCGGGGCGCACCTTCCACATCGAGGACATCCAGGACCAGGTGGAACTGGCCCTCATGCGCGGCGAACGCCACAAGGTGGCGCGCGCCTATGTGCTCTATCGCGAGGACCGCGCCAGGGAGCGCGCCGCCGCGCAAGGCGCCAGCGCCGGGGCAAGCGCCCCGCAGCTGCACGTGCGCGGCACCGACGGCGCGCTCGTCCCCCTTGACGCGAAACGGCTGGAAATCCTGGTGCGCGAGGCCTGCGCCGGGCTCGATGGCGTGTCCCCCGCGCCCATTCTCGCGGAGACCCGGCGCAATCTTTACGACGGCATTTCCCATGCGGAACTGGCGCTGGCGCCCATCCTGGCCGCCCGCACGCTGATCGAGACCGAACCGGACTATTCCAAGGTCACGGCCCGCCTGCTCACGGACAGCCTGCGGCGCGAGGCCCTCAGCTTCGTGCACAACCGGCCCGACCAGGCGACCCAGGCGGAGATGGCCGACCGATATGCGGATTACTTCCCCGCTTATGTGAAAGCCGGCATCGCGGCCGACCTCATCGACCCGGAGCTCTGGCAATTCAACCTGCCCCGGCTCGCCGCCGCCCTGAAGCCCGAGCGCGATCTTCAGTTCGACTATCTCGGCCTGCAGACCCTTTATGACCGCTACTTTCTCCATGTCGACGGCACGCGCTTCGAGCTGCCCCAGGCCTTCTTCATGCGCGTGGCCATGGGACTCGCCCTGCGTGAGATCGACCGGGAGGCGCGGGCGATCGAGTTCTATGATCTGCTGTCGTCCTTCGATTTCATGGCCTCCACGCCCACATTGTTCAATGCGGGCACACCGCGCCCGCAATTGTCGTCCTGCTTCCTCACCACCGTGGCGGACGACCTGGACGGCATCTTCAAGGCCATCCGCGACAATGCCTTGCTCGCCAAATATTCCGGGGGCCTGGGCAATGACTGGACGCAGGTGCGCGGGCTCGGCGCCCATATCAAGGGCACCAATGGCGAGAGCCAGGGCGTCGTGCCATTCCTGAAGGTGGCGAATGATACGGCCATCGCCGTCAACCAGGGCGGCAAGCGCAAGGGCGCGGTGTGCGCTTATCTCGAAACCTGGCACGTGGACATCGAAGAATTCCTCGATCTGCGCAAGAATACCGGCGATGACCGCCGCCGCACCCACGACATGAACACCGCCAACTGGGTGCCGGACCTGTTCATGGAACGGGTGGAAGCCGGCGCCGACTGGACGCTGTTTTCCCCCGACGAGACTCCGGACCTGCACAACCTTTACGGCAAGCCCTTCAAGGCGGCCTATGAGGCCTATGAAGCCAAGGCGGCGCGCGGGGAAATGCGGGTCTGGCGCCAGGTGAAGGCGGTGGAGCTGTGGCGGCGCATGCTCACCCTGCTGTTCGAGACCGGGCACCCCTGGATCACCTTCAAGGACCCCTGCAACCTGCGCTCGCCGCAGCAGCACGCGGGCGTGGTCCACTCCTCGAACCTGTGCACGGAGATCACCCTCAACACCAGCGCCGACGAGGTGGCCGTGTGCAATCTCGGCTCCGTGAACCTGGCGGCCCACGTGACGCGCGAAGGCCTGGACGTGGACCGGCTCCGGCGCACGGTCGCGACCGCCATGCGGATGCTCGACAATGTCATCGACATCAACTTCTACACCATCCCCGAGGCGCGGCGCTCCAACCTGCGCCATCGGCCGGTGGGGCTCGGCCTGATGGGCTACCAGGATGCGCTGGAACACCAGCGCCTGCCCACAGCCAGCGACGCGGCCGTGGCGTTCGCCGACATCTCCATGGAAGCGCTGAGCTATTTCGCCATTTCCGCGTCCGTGGATCTCGCCGAGGAGCGCGGGCGCTACGCCTCGTTCGAGGGCTCTCTGTGGTCGCAGGGCATCCTGCCCGTGGACAGCCTGGACCTCCTGGCGGCCGCCCGCGACGGGCACACGGAGCTCGATCGCTCGGCCCGCCTCGACTGGGCGGGGCTGCGCGAGCGGGTGATGGCGAAGGGGATGCGCAATTCCAATGTCATGGCCATCGCCCCCACCGCGACCATCTCCAACATCGTCGGCGTATCCCAGTCTATCGAGCCCGCCTACAGCCAGCTTTATGTGAAGGCGAACATGTCCGGCGACTTCACAGTGGTGAACGCGAACCTGGTGCGCGACCTGAAAAGCCGCGGCCTGTGGGACGAGGTGATGATCTGCGATCTCAAATATTATGACGGCATGGTCAGCGCCATCGACCGGGTGCCCGAGGATCTGAAGGCGCTTTATGCCACCTCCTTCGAGATCGCGCCGGAATGGCTGATCCGCGCGGCGGCGCGGCGGCAGAAATGGATTGACCAGGCCCAGTCCCTGAACCTCTACATGGCCGAGCCTTCCGGCCGAAAGCTGGATGAAGCCTATCGCCTGGCATGGCGGCTGGGGCTGAAGACCACCTATTACCTGCGCTCACGCTCCGCCACCCATGTGGAAAAATCCACCCTGCGCGGCACCGACGGCAAGCTCAATGCCGTCACCCCCATCCTCGTTGGCGCACCCAGCGCGTGCTCCATCGCCGATCCCGCCTGTGAATCCTGCCAGTGAGCGCAGAAGGAGCCCTGACCATGCTCGACTGGTCCGATCCGCAGGCCCTCGTCACCGCCCCTCCCACGCACGGGGTCCGCGAGCCTCACCCTCTGGCATTGAGCGACGCCACCGGCCTTGGCGCCATCGACCGTGGCGCCGGCCGGGTGAGCGTGGATGAAAAGCGCATGCTCAACGCGCGCGCCGACGTGAACCAGATCCTGCCCATGAAGTACAAATGGGCATGGGAGAAGTATCTTTCCGCCTGCAACAACCATTGGATGCCCACCGAGGTGTCCATGCAGGCGGACATTGCGCTGTGGAAATCCCGCGATGGCCTCACCGCGGACGAGCGGCACATGGTGAAGCGCAATCTCGGCTTCTTCGCCGCCTCCGAAAGCCTGGTGGCGAACAACATCGTGCTCGCCATCTACCGCCACCTCGCCAATCCCGAATGCCGGCAATACCTGCTGCGGCAGGCCTTCGAGGAGGCGGTGCACACCCACACCTTCCAATACGTCGTGGAAAGTCTTAGCCTCGACGAGGGCGAGCTGTTCAACATGTATCGGGAGGTGCCCTCCATCACCGACAAGGCGGCCTGGGCGCTGGCCTACACCCAGAACCTCTCCGATCCCGCCTTCGCCACCGGCACGCCGGAGACGGACCAGGCCTTTCTGCGCGATCTCGTCGCCTTCTACGTGGTGTTCGAGGGTATGTGGTTCTATACCGGATTCGCGCAGATCCTCTCGCTCGGCCGGCGCAACAAGATGGTCGGTGTCGCGGAACAATACCAATACATCCTGCGCGACGAGAGTATTCACCTGAATTTCGGCATCGACGTCATCAACCAGATCAAGGTGGAGGCTCCCCACCTCTGGACCACCGCCTTTCAGGAGGAGGTGCGCGCCATGCTCAAGGCCGCCGCCGAGCTGGAAGCCGCCTATGGGCGCGAAACCATGCCGCGCGGTCTTCTGGGGCTGAATGCCGCGCTGTGCGAACAGTATATGCACTTCATCGCCAATCGCCGCTGCGCCCAACTCGGCCTCGCGCCTGTCTTCGCCGAGGCGGAGAATCCTTTTCCCTGGATGAGCGAGGCCATGGACCTGAAGAAGGAGAAGAATTTCTTCGAAACCCGGGTCATCGAATACCAGAACGGTGGCGCCCTCGCCTGGGACTGAGGGTTTGCGCCCCCACCCCGCGCCAAGGCCTTTCCAGCGCTCCGCCGGGCGGGCTTGTTTTCTGCATGGACAACAAAGTTGCCTACACAGAAACGCGGCGCTAGGAAGGTTGTCTGCGAATTCGGCACCGCGCGGCGGAAAGGCGCACATCATGAGCGAGGCTGCGGCACACCCCTCCCTGGACGCACTGGCGCGCGGCGCGGTGCCGCCCGGCGCCTCACTCACCTTCGCACCTTATTGGTGGGAGGCCGCGCCGAGGGCCGGGACGCAGCCGGAGCCCCTGCCGGATGAGGCGGACGTGGTGATTGTCGGCTCTGGCTTCACCGGCCTGTCCGCCGCCCTCACCCTGCTGCGCAACGGCCGCCGGCCGCTGGTGCTGGATGCCGGCGTGCCCGGCTTTGGCGCCTCCACCCGCAATGGCGGCCAGGTCGGCAGCGGCAATCAGAAGTTCCGCGTGAAGCATCTCATCGCCCTGCGGGGCCGCGCGAAGGCGGAAGCGCTGCTGCGCGAAGGCGTGATGATGCTAGAGCACATCGCCGGGCTCATCGATCGGGAAGGTATCGAATGCGGCTTTGCCCGCAGCGGCCGTTTCCGCGGTGCCATCCGCCCCGAGCATTACGAATCCATGGCCCGCGACATGGAGGACCTGAAGGCGGTGGCGGGGGTCGAGAGCTTCATGGTGCCCCGCGCGGAGCAGCACCGGGAAATCGGCACCGACCTGTTCCATGGCGGCTCGGTGCTGCCCGACGATGCGAGCCTTCATCCCGGCCTCTACCATCACGGCCTCATGGCGCGGGTGATCGCGCTGGGCGGACGTGTGCACGGCGCGGCGCAGGTGAAGCGGCTGCGGGCGGAGAACGCCGGCTTCACCCTGTCGACGGCCCGCGGCGCGGTGCGCTGCCGTGATGTCCTCATCGCAACCAATGGCTATACGAGCGGGCTGGTGCCGGAGCTCGGCCGGCGCATCGTGCCCGTGGGCTCAGGCCTGATCGCCACCGGAGAAATCCCGCCGGAGCGCTTCGCGCCGCTGATGCCGGCGGGCCGCGTCTATGGCAACACCAACCGCGTCTTTTCCTATTTCCGCGCGCCGCCGGGCGAACGCCGGATCGTCTGGGGCGGCCGCGTGGGGCGCCTCGCCCCGGCGGGCACGCCCGGTGCCTATGCCCACCTGGCGCGGGACCTGCTGAAGACCTTCCCGGCTCTCGGCGACATCCCCGTGACCCATGCCTGGGAGGGGCGCATCGGCTACACTTATGACGAGGTGCCCCATCTCGGCCGCACCAAGGACGGCGTGCATTTCGCCATCGGCTATTGCGGCACGGGCGTCTCGCGCTCCACCTATTTCGGGCACAAGGTGGCCCTGCAGCTCATCGGCTCCGCGGAAGGCCGCACGGCGTTCGACGACCTCGCCTTTCCCCCATTCCCGCTCCAGCCCGTGGCGGCCCAGGCCGTGCCGGTGGTGGAGACCTGGTATCGCATCCGCGACGCCCTGAACGTGTGAGGCCAACTGCGCCGCGCAGGACCCAGGTCCGATCGACATTTAAGAGGCACGTTCCCTCTCCCGCTTGCGGAGGAGGTTGAGGGGGCAGCAGAACCGCCTTAGCCGGGAGCGCCTCAGTGGCGCAGAGACCGGAGATTCAAGGCTTTCGAGATTTTCGAAGCGCTGCCCCCTCGCCTCTCGACCGGGGGCCACCTCCCAACATTTCGCCCCGCCCCAGCCCTCCCCCGCAAGTGGGAGAGGAGCCGCGCTATGAGGCGTGTGGCGGTAGTGGGGTATAGCGGCGCCGCATGTGCTGAATGTCGATCGGCCCTAACACTACTTTGGCAGAATCAGATTGGCGGTCTCCAGATGGC
>NZ_JACBFQ010000019.1 GCF_021401125.1 Xanthobacter sp. NM-59 | reverse complement strand
AGCCGGCGTCGCCGCGGCCTTGGGGGCCTCGGCCGGCGCTGCGGCCTGCGGGGCGGCAGGAGCCTTGGCCTCGGCCGGGGCCGCTGGAGCGGGCGTGTTGGGAGCCTCAGGAGCAGGCGCCTGCGGTGCGGCGGGAGCCGGGGTCGCCGCCACCGGGGCCGCGACGGGCTCGGGTGCGGCGACAGGCGCTGACACGGGTGCCTCAGCCTGAACGGGAGCGACCGGCGCCGGCGCGGCGGGCGCGGGTGCCGCCGGGGCCTTCGCCTGCGGCGCGGCCGGGGATGCGGCGGCGGGAGCCGGAGTGGCAGTGACCGGCGCGGCGGGCGCTGCCGCAGGGCGCGCGGGGGCGGCCGGCGCCGCCGGGGCGGCAGCCGCGGGCTGGGCCGTCTCACCAGGGATGACGCGGCGCTTCACCTTCTCCACCACGACCGCCTTGGAGCGGCCGTGGCTGAAGCTCTGGCGCACAGTGCCCTGTTCCACCGGGCGCTTCAGGGTGAGCGTCTTGCTGCCGGAGGCGGGGTGGAGCGTCTTGTCGCCGGGTGTCTTCGTATCGTTCATTCCGTATCCGTTCCTTGCATCCGGCCGGGCGCTCGGCTGCTGTCCTTGTCTTCGCCACTCTGGTGATCGCCTGAGGAAATCAGAGCCTCGGAAACCAGAGCGTCAGAAACCGGGGTTTCTTGAGAAACCTGTGTTTCACGGCCCCCGCTCACGGGCGCCCCGCGCTCGTCGCCGGCGGGGATCCCCGTCCGCCAGCGTTCGAGCTTGCGGCAGCGCGCGAGAAATCCCGCTGTCGTCGGATGCGCAAGCAGGGCCGCATGTACCACATTTGACCGCCCCAACGCCAAGTCCAAATCAACGCCGGGCAGGGAATTGACGATGTCCGCAACCCGCGAGCCGGAGGCGGCCGCCTGGCGGGCGTGGGCATCGAGTTTGCGAACGCCATCGGGGCTCGCATCGGAGGCGTGCACGAGCACTGCGACCGAGCCGGAGGCGAGCGCTTGCTCCACCTTCATGGTGCCCGTCACCACCCGTCCCGCTTTGTTGGCGAGCGAGAGGCTGGCGCGGGTGTCCTTTTCGAGCAGGCCTTCCACCAGGGCCACAAGGCCTGGTGTGGGCGTGCCCTTGCCTTTGAACGCGCGGCCGAAGGCCTTGCGCTTCAACGCGGTTTCCAGGTCGGCGCGTGTGGCTCGAACCCACGCGCCGCGTCCCGGGAGCTTCCGGGTGAGGTCAGGGACGATCTGTCCGTCCGGCCCCACCACGAAGCGTAGCATCTGTGAGACCGGCGTGACCTGCCGCGTGGCCAGGCACAGGCGCGACAAAGGCGCCCGCGGCGAGCTCAGCCCGCGCGGTCCCTCGTCCGTCTCCACCTCGACCATTTCTGCAAGCACTGCGGGTCATCTCCTTTGCTCTCAGGCGCCGGCCGGGGGCGTGGCGTCAGCGTCCTCTTCGGCCTCGTCGGAGGCCTCCTCGGCGCTGATCCAGCCTGCGGCGACACGGGCATGCATAATGAGCTGCTCGGCATCCTCACGGGAGAACTCGAAGCCGTCGAGGGCGCCGGCATGGCGGATGGTCTCGCCGTCCTTGCGCTCGGACCAGCCAATGAGGTCATCCGTGGCGCAGCCGGCCAGATCCTCCACCGTCTTGATGTCGTTCTCGCCGAACGCCACCAGCATCTTGGACGTCACGCCCGGCAACGGCTTCAGGTCGTCCTCGACACCGAGCTCCTTGCGGCGGTTGTCGAGGGCTTCCTCCACTTCGGCCAGATGCTTCTGGGCGCGGGCCTGGAGCTCGGCGGCGGTATCCTCGTCGAAGCCCTCGATGGAGGCGAGCTCCGAAAGTGGCACGTAGGCAATCTCTTCCACCGAGGCGAAGCCTTCGGAGGCAAGCAGCTGGCCCATCATCTCATCCAGGTCGAGCGCTTCGGAGAACATCTTGGTGCGCTCGGCGAATTCCTTCTGCCGCCGCTCGCTCTCTTCCTGCTCGGTCATGATGTCGATGTCCCAGCCGGTGAGCTGGGTGGCGAGGCGCACATTCTGGCCACGGCGGCCGATGGCCAGCGACAGCTGGGCGTCGGGCACCACCACCTCGATGCGCTCACGCTCTTCGTCGAGCACCACCTTGACCACCTCGGCGGGGGCCAAAGCGTTCACGATGAAGGTGGCGATGTCCGGGTTCCAGGGGATGATGTCGATCTTCTCGCCCTGCAGCTCGTTCACCACCGCCTGCACGCGCGAACCGCGCATACCGACGCAGGCGCCGACCGGATCGACGGAAGAATCTCGGGAGATGACGGCGATCTTGGCGCGGGAGCCGGGATCGCGAGCCACCGCCTTGATCTCCACCACGCCGTCATAGATCTCCGGCACTTCCTGGGCGAACAGCTTCGCCATGAATTGCGGATGGGTGCGGGAGAGGAAGATCTGCGGGCCGCGCGGCTCGCGGCGCACGTCGTAGATGTAGGCGCGGATGCGGTCGCCAGTCTTCACGGTCTCGCGCGGCAGCAGCTCGTCGCGGCGCAGGATGCCCTCGCCACGGCCGAGATCGACCACCACGTTGCCGTATTCCACGCGCTTGACGAGGCCGTTCACCACCTCGCCGATGCGGTCCTTGTATTCGTCATACTGCCGGTCGCGCTCCGCCTCGCGCACCTTCTGCACGATGACCTGCTTGGCGCTCTGCGCGGCAATGCGGCCGAAGTCGAAGGGGGGCAGGGTGTCGGCGATGGTGTCGCCCACCTGGGCCACGGGATTGTGACGGCGCGCGCTGTCCAGCGTGATCTCGGTGGCCGGGTTCTCCACGTCGTCCACCACCAGCAGGTGGCGGGCGAGGCGCAGTTCGCCGGTGCGCGGATTGATGTCCGCGTGGATGTCCGTCTCCTGGCCGTAGCGCGAGCGCGCGGCCTTGGCGATGGCATCCTCCATGGCGGCAATGACGATGGAGCGGTCGATGGACTTCTCCCGCGCGACCGCGTCGGCGATCTGCAGAAGCTCCAGTCGGTTTGCGCTGACGGCCACCATCAGTGCGTCTCCTTCACGGTGCTGATGATCTCGAAATTGGATTTCTTGGCGTTCGACTTCTTCTTGGACGGCTTCTTGCCGGTCGCGCTGTTCTTGGCCTTCTTGCCGGCGACCTTGCCCGTGGCGGCCTTGTTGGCCACCGGCTTGCGGGTTGGCGCGGCAGGCGCGTTGTCGTCCGCCAGATTGTCGTTGGCGATCTCGCCGCCTTCGCCTTCCAGGAAGGCTTCCTCGTCCTCGTCCAGCTCGGCGCCGGCGGCCTTGGCGGCACGCAGGGCGGCGGTGATGAGGGCGTCGGTCAGAACCAGCTTCGCGTCGTGGATGTCGCCCATGGGCAGCAGGACGGTGGCTTCCTCGTCGGCGCGCGCGTCATCGCGGCGCACCACGGCGGAGTCACCCTCGGTGCCCACCAGGTGGCCACGGAAGCGCTTGCGGCCGGCAACCGGCACGCTCATCTCCACCTTCACTTCATGCCCGGCCCAGCGCTCGAAATCCGAAGCGCGCACCAGCGGGCGGTCGATGCCGGGGGAAGAGAGTTCCAGGCGGTAGGCGCCCGCGACCGGGTCCTCCACGTCCAGAACCGGGGAGAGGGCGCGGGAGGCGGCCTCGCAATCGTCGATGGTCATGGAGCCGTCGGGACGCTCGGCCATGATCTGCACGGTGCCGCCGTCGCGATTGGTCACCTTCACGCGCACCAGGCGGAAGCCGAGCGCGCCAAGCACGCCATCGGCGATGGCGGCCACGCGGGCGGCCACTCCGGTTTCGGTGATGAGGCGCGGTTCGTTCGGGTCGTCGCGCTCGAGGCGGGTGTCGGTCATGTCCCTCCGGGACGGCTGGGCGGACGGGCTGGTCGAAAGCGCACGCCGCCGGGTCTCAATTCAAGGGCCGGAGCGTCTGCGATCGAAGACCGGGAAAGCCCGGATAAACAGAAACGGAGCGGACCCCCGCGGGGACCCACTCTCATCACCTTCGACTGCGATGGCGCTGAGGCATCCCCATGTGGGGACTGGCGCAAATATAGCTGGAATCGCGGCATAAGCAAGACGCGCCGCGCGGCGACACGCAGACCTTTGCGGGAAAATCCGCCCCGCGCCCCCGCCGAACGGCATTGTGCCGCATGCCGGGGGCTTGGTGGGCAAGGCCAAGAGGTGTGTGAGATCAGCTCCTGCCGTCACCGGCGACCAGGCTCGCCTGCTCCAGATGGGCGGTGAGGGCCGTGATGTCCTGCTGCAGGCGGGCGAGATCCGGCAAAGCGAGGCCGGTGGCGTCGAGAATGCACGCCGGAATGCTCTGCGCCTTCTCGCGCAACGCTTGCCCTTGTGGCGTGAGTCGCACGCGCACCACGCGCTCGTCCCGCGTGTCGCGGGCGCGGGTGAGATGCCCCATGGCTTCCAGCCGCTTCAAAAGCGGGGTGAGAGTGCTCGATTCAAGGGAGAGGCGCGCGCCAAGGGCACCCACGGTCTCGCCGTCCTGCTCCCATAGCGCCAGCATCACGAGATATTGCGGATAGGTGAGGCCGATGGCGTCGAGCAAGGGCTTGTAAACGCGGTTGAAGGCATGGCCCGCCGCATAGATGGCGAAACACAGAAGCTGGTCGAGGCGCGGGCGCAGGGGCTCGCTGGGCGGTGGCGGTTTGGTCATGGAGGGGCTCCGTTCGGGCCGGGAACCGGGTCTTCGGCAAAATAATTATCGCGCGATCTAATCGCAAGCGCTTGACATGCCGTCTCGGCGGCGAGATATATCGTGCACGATTTAATCGTAAGCGCATTTAACCCCATGACCCCTGGTTCAAGAAAGGAAGTCCCCATGTCCGTGAATGTTCTCTACCGCACCTCCGCCCGTGCCACCGGTGGCCGCGATGGCCGTTCCGGCACCCTCGATGGCAATCTGGATGTGAAGCTGGTGGTGCCCAAGGAGCTGGGCGGCCCCGGCGGGGAGGGGGTGAACCCCGAGCAGCTCTTCGCTACCGGCTATGCGGCGTGTTTCCTTGGCGCCATGAAGTTCGTTGCCGCGCAGGGCGGCGGGGTGAAGGTCCCGGCCGACGCGACTGTGACCGCCACCGTGGGCATCGGCCCCCGCTCGGACGGCGGCTTTGGCCTGGATATCGCCCTCGCTATCGACCTGCCGGGGGTTGAGAAGGAGGCGGCTCAGACCCTCATCGAGAAGGCGCACTTCGTGTGCCCCTATTCCAACGCCACCCGCGGCAACGTGAACGTGGCCCTTAGCCTGGTGTGACTGCCGGTGGCCCGCCCGTAATCGGCGCGGGCCACCTCCATGCCGGGCAAGAGAGGCTGCCGCTGCGAAAAGATCACGGCGCGGCAAAAGATGGCCGATCGCCCCAAAGACCCCCTTGGACCCGGCCGGTTCCGCCTTACTCTGGGACCGGTTTCATCAGGGGGCGGAGGCGGCGTGTTTCCCTCGCCGTGCTCCGGCGGGGGAAGAGCATGAGCGTTGCCAGCATCGGGGCCGGCGCGGCCGGCGTGGAGACGCGCCAGCCCACCGGCCTTTATTTTCTGTTCGCCGCGGAGATGTGGGAGCGCTTCTCCTTCTACGGCATGCAGGCGCTGCTCGTGCTCTACATGGTGAACGTGCTGGGCTTCGGTGATGCGCGCGCCAGCCTGACCTATGGCGCCTATGCCGCCTTCGTCTTCCTCACTCCCATCATCGGCGGCGCGCTGGCGGACCGGGTGCTGGGGTTCCGGCTTTCCATCATTATCGGCGGCCTCATCATCATGGTGGGCCATATCGTGCTGGCGACGCCGTTCGCCGAGAACAGCCTGTTTCTGGGCATGGCCTTCATTGTCATCGGCACCGGCTTCTTCAAATCGTCGGTGTCGGCGGTGGTGGGCCAGCTCTATGGGCCCGATGATGTGCGGCGGGATGGCGGCTATACCCTGTTCTACATGGGCATCAATGTGGGGGCGCTGCTGGCGACGCTGATCGTCGGCTATGTGGGCCAGAAGATCGACTGGCACCTGGGCTTTGGGCTCGCGGCCGTGGGCATGGCCATCGGCCTCGTGGTGTTCGTCGCCGGCACGCGTCATTACGCGCCCGCGACCATGGCGTGTCGCCGGCCGAAGCTGGTGCTGCCGGTGGTGGTGGCGGCCCTGGTGGCCGTGCCGGTGATGACCTGGCTTCTGGCCGTGCCCGACGGCGCCAAGACCATGATGCTGGTGGGTGGCGGCCTCACCTATGCCTATGTGGTGTATCGTGCCTTCACGGCCGAGCCGGAATACCGCCGGCACCTGGTGGCGATCCTGGTCTATGTGCTGTTCGCCAGCTTCTTCTGGGCGCTCTTCAAGCAGAAGGACGGGCCGGTGCTGCTGCTGGTAGACCGTGCCATAGACCGGCACATTCTGGGCTATGAGGTGCCCACCGCCATGTTCACATCGGTGAACCCCTTCCTCATCTTGGTGCTGGCGCCGCTGTTCGCCCGCCTGTGGGGGGCGTTGGGCGCCCGGGGGCGGGAGCCTTCCACCGGCCTCAAGTTCTTCATGGGCATCCTGCTGGCCGGGCTGGCCTTCAGCCTCATCGCCATCGGCGCGTGGCGGGCGAGCGTCACCGGGGAGCCGGCCTCCATGCTCTGGGTCCTGGGCGGCCTGTTCCTGCTCACGGCGGGGGAATTGTCGCTGTCGCCGGTGGGGCTGTCCATGATCTCGGCGCTGTCGCCGCCGAGCCTGACGGGGCTGATGTTCGGCGCGTGGTTCCTCTCCACCTCCTTCGGCGCCTATGCGGCGGGCTGGATCGGTTCCATCGCCACCGTGCCCGAGGGCGCGGCCGCAAGCATGGCCGCCTATGCGGCCGCGGTGGCGGGCGTCTACATGAAGGTGGCGCTGCTCGGCCTCGGCGCGGCCGTGGTCTTCCTGGCTCTGCTGCCCGTGATGCGGCGCCTCGGGGCGCACCACTGAGGGACGCTGTCCGGGGCGCAGGCGGGGCGGGCTATGGGCTGCGTTCAGGCGGAAGCCGCGGGCGCCGCTTGAGACCTGCGCTCGCCGCCCGGGTCCCTCGTCGAAATCCGCTTGGCGCTCAAGTGTGCAGGGCGTCACGGGCTCGAGCATTTCCGTGTTTCGCGGGACCGGGGACGCACTCCAGCTCATGGGGCCGCGGTGTTTGCGCCGAGCCAGCCGGTGTCCACTTCGCTCGAAGACGCGGTGGAAATGCCGATCTGGATTGCCCGCATCGGCGCGCGATTTGAGGAGCACGGGCGCGGCGGGTGGCGAAGGCCCAGCCCCACCACAAAGCGCGGCGTGAGGTTCAATGCGATGCGCGATCCGCGCTCAGCTTGCCTCGCTGCGCAGGGCCATCTTTTCGCGCCGGCGCTGGACCGAGGAGGGGATGTTCATGCCCTCCCGATACTTGGCCACCGTGCGGCGAGCGATGTCGATGCCGTCTTCCTTCAGCTTCTGCACCAGCGTGTCGTCGGAGAGGATGTCGGTGGGCGCCTCGGCGTCGATCAGGCTCTTGATGCGATGGCGCACCGCCTCCGCCGAATGGGCCTCGCCGCCGCCGGACGCGGAAATGGCCGAGGAGAAGAAGAACTTCATCTCCACCACCCCGCGCGGGGTGGCGATGTATTTGTTGGAGGTCACCCGCGAGACGGTGGATTCGTGCATGCCGATGGCATCGGCCACCGTGCGCAGGTTCAGCGGCCGCAGATGGCGCACGCCGTGCAGCAAAAAGGCGTCCTGCTGGCGCACGATCTCGCTCGCCACCTTCAGGATGGTGCGGGCGCGCTGGTCCAGGGAGCGGGTCAGCCAGCTCGCATTCTGCAGGCACTCGGCGAGGAAGCTCTTGTCCTCGGCGGACTTGGCCACCTTGGCGACGGTGGCGTGATAGGTCTGGTTCACCAGCACGCGCGGCAGGGTTTCGGAATTCAGCTCCACCAGCCAGGCGCCGTCGGGGCCGGGGCGCACATAGACGTCCGGCACAAGCGGGTGCACCACGCCCGATCCGAAGGCGAGGCCCGGCTTGGGATCGAGCCGGCGGATCTCGGCGATCATGTCGGCGATGTCGGCGGCATCCACCCCGCACACGCGCTTCAGGGCGTTGCGGTCATGCTTGGCGAGCAGTTCCAGGTTTTCCACCAGCGCCTGCATGGCGGGATCGTAGCGGTCGCGCTCCTTGAGCTGGAGGGCGAGGCATTCGGCCAGGGTGCGCGCGCCGACCCCGGTGGGCTCGAAGCCCTGGATGAGCTTGAGCACGTCCTCCACTTCCTCCCGGCTGGCGGCGAGCTGCTCGGCCACCTGGTCGAGATCGCCGCTGAAATAGCCGGTCTCGTCGATGAGGCCGATGAGGTGCATGCCGATGAGCCGGCGCGCCGGATCGGTCTCCGCCACCGCAAGCTGGGCTTCCAGGTGGTCCGCCAGGGTGGTTTCGGCGGTGAGGAAGGCTTCGGGATTGTAATCCTCGCCGCGCTCGCCACCGCCCCATTCGGTGGTGGAGGAGGAAGGGCTCGACGAGGAGGTGGGCGCGGCACGGTCCGCCGGGGCGTCGTCGGGAAAGACGTTGCCGAGATCGGTGTCCAGCCGGGTT
Organism: Xanthobacter sp. NM-59; assembly: GCF_021401125.1. Taxonomy (GTDB): domain Bacteria; phylum Pseudomonadota; class Alphaproteobacteria; order Rhizobiales; family Xanthobacteraceae; genus Xanthobacter. The sequence continues at coordinate 24,201 of NZ_JACBFQ010000019.1, read as the reverse complement.
TCCATTTCCGCCCGGCTCGGCTCCATATCCTTTTCCATCCAGTCCCCGGACTGGGCGTCGCGGTCGCCGGCCGGCGGCTCGGGTGCCTCGATCTCCGGGCTTTCGGCGGGGCCCCCATCCTCGCTCGCGCGTTCCAGCAGCGGGTTGCGCTCCAGCTCGGCCTCCACATAGGCCACCAGCTCCATGTTGGAGAGCTGCAGCAGCTTGATGGCCTGCATGAGCTGCGGCGTCATCACCAGCGATTGGCTTTGCCGGAACTCGAGCTTGGGGGTCATCGCCATGCGCGATCCTCCTCGGGGCGAAGGAGGGGAGCTGTCATAGGCGGAACTCCTCGCCGAGATAGAGCCGCCGCACGTCCGGGTCGGAGATGATGGATTCGGGGTCGCCTTCCTTCAGCACCGAGCCGGAATGGATGATGTAGGCGCGGTCGATCAGCCCCAGCGTCTCGCGCACATTGTGATCGGTGATGAGCACGCCGATGCCGCGGGTGGTGAGATGGCGCACCAGCGCCTGGATGTCGCCCACCGCGATGGGGTCGATGCCGGCGAAGGGCTCGTCCAGCAGCATGAAGGAGGGGCGGCTGGCCAAGGCGCGCGCGATTTCCACGCGCCGCCGCTCGCCGCCCGACAGGGCGATGGAGGGCGACTTGCGCACATGGGTGATCTTGAACTCCTCGAGGAGCTGCTCCATCTCCTCGCGCCGCTTGCGGCGGCTGGGCTCGGTCACCTCCAGCACGCCCATGATGTTTCCCTCCACGGTGAGGCCGCGGAAGATGGAGGCCTCCTGGGGCAGGTAGCCGATGCCGAGCCGGGCCCGGCGATACATGGGCATGGGGGTCACGTCGTGCCCGTCGAGCTCGATGCGTCCCGCATCCGCCTTCACAAGGCCGGTGACCATGTAGAAGCAGGTGGTCTTGCCCGCGCCATTGGGGCCGAGCAGGCCCACCGCCTCGCCCCGCCGCACGAACATGGAGACATCGCGCACCACCTTGCGCCCGCCATAGGTCTTGGCCAGGCCATAGGCGGCGAGGGAGCCGACCCCGGCATGGGCGTGCGGATCGTCGTCATAGGGCGCGTCGTGATAGGCTGACGGGTAGGCCGGGGCATTGCCGGCTTCACGCCAACGGGTGTCGCCCGCCGGGGCGGATTGTGACGCCCATGTGGCATATGCGTCATTGTTGGAGGCGAGCCGCTGCGAACCGCGCGGCACGCCGGCCGTGTCGTGGTCCGTGTCGAAATCGGCATCCACGAGGATTTCATTGCTGCGGCGCTTGGCTGCGCCCTTGCCGAACAAGGAAAGGACGTTCAACTCTACCTCCGGCCCGCGGCCCTCAAGAATGCGGCCCCCGGAGTTAGGTTTAAAGCGTCGACGGCAGGGATGCAACGTCACATGCAAAAAATGGGCCGTGGCATGTCGGCGGTCGCCGCAACCGCGCCGTTGCTGTCGCCGTCCTCCGCGGCCTCGATCGCCGCGCCGTCAGCCGCGAGTGGTCCGTGACACCGTCACGCGCATGAAGGCGGGGCCCTGGCCGAGAGCTGATGCTGCCCCGGCAATGCGACGGATTGCGGGCACTCGTCTCGGCGCCCGGTGAGGGGGCGCCCTGCCCCCTGACGCATCGGCCTCAAGCCGTCCTTGCCCGCGCCGAGCGCCGTACGGCAGGGCGGGCGCCCGAAGCGCTTCAGCGGCCCGGGGCGGCTCCAGGGGCGCCCTGATTCTTCAGGCTTCCGGGAACGATCAGGCTTTCCACCCGTCCACCCTCGAAGCGCGAGACGCCGCTGATGAGGTTCACCACCAGCTTCTGCCCGCGAATGACGTTCGGCCCCTGGGTGAGCACCACCGGCTTGCCGGTGAGGGTGACGGTGTTGGACTTCATCTCGAACACGCCGGTTTCGCCGGTGGCGGTCTGGTCCTTGGTGCGCACCACCACGCCGCCGGCGGCCTCCAGCTTGCGGATCTGGCCCTGCTTGAAGCCGGCGCCATCCTCGGGGGAGGCGCTGCCGTCATAATAGACCTGCAGGTCTTTCGAGGTCAGCGTGGTGTCGCCCTGAACCACCACCACGTTGCCGGAAAAGACGGCGACCTTGTCCTTGTCCCGCACCTCCAGCGAATCGGCGTTGATGCGCACCGGCTCGTCGCGGTTGCGCGCGAAGCCCTGGAGGGCGTTGGGCACGTTCTGCGCCTGCGCCAGGACCGGGCCGGACGCCAGGGTGGTGCCGGCGGCCGTCGCCACGGCGGCCAGCATCAGGGTGGCGAAGGCACGGCGGGTCGAAAAGGTCATGGCTGCGGCACCGGTCGTGGAGAGGTGATGAGGGGAACGTGCTCGGCCTCTCCCGGCGCCACCGTGTCGGCCTTGCCCTGCGCCTCGGCGCGGGCTTCGGCCTGGGCTTGCGCCTGGGCGCGGGCCTCGGCGTCGGCGCGGGCCTTGGCGGCCTTGGCCTGTTCGGCGGCCTTGGCTTCCTCGGCGCGGGCGGCCTTGGCCTTGTCGATGTCGGAGATGCGGAAGTCGAGCTGAACATGGCCCTTGAACAGGGCCTTCTCGCCGCGATCGCTCACGGTGAGGGAATCGGCCACCAGGCGGCCGTTGAGATAGGTGAAGGTGACGGGACGCTCGGTGGTGATGGTGCCCGACTTGACGTCCACCTCGGCATTTTCGAGCTGGCCGCCATAGCCGCCCTTCATGGCGAGTTCCACCCCGTCGTCGAGGGTGATGAACTGGCTCTTGGTGTCGAGGCTGCCTTTCTTGGCCTGGACGCTCGCCCAGCCCTTATCCGCCATCTCCATCTTCGCCTCGATGTCGGTCAGCTCGATCACGTCGGGTCGGGTGAGATCCTGGGCGGCGGTCTTGGCGGTGACGGAATAGCCGCGATTGTCGTCGGTGAAGCCGGACAGCTTCGGAAATTCCATGGTCAGGCGCGAGCCCGAGAGGGTCAGGTGTCCGATATCGAACGGCAGCTCGATCTTCACCTGAAGGCTCTTGAACAGCGCGCCCACGCCGATCACCGCCACGGCGGCCAGAACGGCGAGCGGCAGAAGGCGGCGGATCCAGCGCACACGGGCGCTGTGCCGCTGCGCCCGGCGGAAGTCGGGCGGCGGGGGTGGGCTGAAGGCGGTGGCCTCGTCAGTATCGAGATCGCGTGGCGGCACGTGTCGGTTCATCTTCCCCTTCCGGCGGCAAGGTGAATACCGGCTCGCACCGCAGGTCTCCGGGATCCAACGCCCCACGCGCCGGTGACCTTGCAGCGCGTCGCCCCGCGTGCCGGGCGGCCAAATTGTCCGAAATGCGCGCCGCGCGCAAGTGAGCCCGATAAGGGCTTGCTGCGGCGCACATTTCTCGCAGGCGCCACTCAGGCGTGGGCGAAGATGTCCTGTTCCGCCCAGCCCGCGAGGTCCAGCGCGGCGCGGGCCGGCAGGAAGGCGAAGCAGGCGGAGGCGAGGGCGGAGCGGCCTTCGCGCGCCAGCATCTCTTCCAGCTTGGCCTTCAGGGCGTGCAGGTGCAGCACGTCGGAGGCGGCATAGGCGAGCTGGGCATCGGTGAGCTCACCGGAGCCCCAGTCTGAGCTCTGCTGCTGCTTGGAAATATCGACGCCGAGCAGCTCGCGCAGAATGTCCTTCAGGCCGTGGCGGTCGGTATAGGTGCGCACCAGCCGCGAGGCGATCTTGGTGCACCATACCGGCTGGGGCATCACCCGGAAGGTGTGCTGGAGCACGGCGATGTCGAAGCGGCCAAAATGAAACAGCTTGGTCACATTGGGGTCGGCCAGCAGGCGGGTCAGGTTGGGCGCGGTCTTGGCGTTGGCGCCCTGGGGAATCTGGACGAGGTCGGCGCTGCCGTCGCCATTGGAGAGCTGCACCAGGCACAGCCGGTCGCGGAAGGGGTTGAGGCCCATGGTCTCGGTGTCGATGGCGACCACGGGCGCGGCCACGAAATCGGCGGGCAGGTCACCCTGGTGCAGGCGAATGGTCATTGGCTGTCGGTTCTCGTTCCCAAAGGTTCAAAGGAAGGCGGCGCGCCCGATGCCGGGCGCCGCCGCCTGATGCGTCCCTGACAGAGCTACGCGCGAGGCGGCAGGGAGCGCAAGCGGATGTCGCAGGCTTTCCGCCGCCGTGGTAAGAGCGCGAGCGGGCGGACGGAGCCGGCACCGTGCTGCCAGTGGCGGTACGTCACGCAGGTTGTCGTTCGCATTCCGCACCAACATCGGCGCGATGGGGCGCGAAGTGCCGATGTGCTGCCGTTCTGTCGCATCTTTTCCCGCCAAGGCGCTGTTCCCTCGGGGCTGGAGCGGAGTTTTGCGTGGACGAGGCGCAAGGAAGGCATGCGCTGGAAGAATGTTTGGCCTTCGGGTTTCGCGCCAATTCGGGCTGGGAGTTGACATGAAACGACGTGTGACCATGGGCCGGGGATGGGCGGGGCTGCTCGCTCTCCTGGTGCTTCTTCTCGCTGGCGCGTCAGCGCCTGCCCAGGCGCAGCCGGCGCCTCCGGGGACCTACCAGCGCACCTGCCGCGATGTGCGTGTGCATCGGGGGAGCGACCTGACCGCTCTGTGCGAAACCGCGCGGCGCGGCGTCTTCACCGCCACCCGGCTCGACGATTTCTTCACCTGCCGCGGCGACATCGCCAATGTGGACGGGCATCTGTGGTGCGAGCGTGGCCGTGGGCCGGGGCCGCGCCCCCTGCCGCCTCCGGGCACCGGCAACGGACCGCCCGGTTCCTATCGCGCGTCCTGCACCATGATCGACCAGCGGGGGATGATGCTGGCGGCCACGTGCCGCACGCGCAGTGGCGAATGGCGGCCCACCGAGATGAACATGCTGGGCTGCATCCCCGGCACCGACATCAGCAACGACAACGGCAATCTGCGCTGCCGTCGCCAGCCGGTGCCTCCGGGCTCCTATCTCCAGACCTGCCGCGACGCGGTGGCGGCCGGCCCCTGGCTGGCGGCTTCCTGCCGGAACATGAACGGCGGCTGGCAGAATACCCGGCTGAATGTCGCGACCTGCGGGCCGCGGCCGAATATCGTGAACTTCAACGGCAATCTGATCTGCCGCTGATTCGAAGGTTGGGGGGACGCCGCGGCGTCCCCCTTTTCGTTCATGCCCACGGGTGGCACCGGAAAAGGGGAGTGGGGCAGGATGATCGGCCGATGGGCGTGGCCCCTGTTCGCATGCCTCGTCGCGATCGGGGCGGGTGCGCCGGCGCGGGCCGGGAATGCGCCCCCTGGCACCTATCTCGCCTCCTGCCGCGATGTGGTGTTGCAGGGCAGCACGCTCATCGCCATCTGCTCGGCTCCGGGCGGCTATTGGGTGGCGGCGCGGCTGGAGGATTATCCCTTCTGCGTGGGGGATATCGCCAATCAGAACGGCAAGCTGTTCTGCATGCGCGCGTCATCGGTGCTCGGCGTCGAGACGCCGGCCGGCCGGGCGGCGCTGGGGCCTCCGCCGGTGGGCTCCTACATGGGCAGCTGCCGTGACATCCGCCTTGATAATGGCTGGCTGAAAGCCACCTGCGCCGACCATCAGGGGCGCTGGAGCGAGAGCGCCATCACCGCCAATTGGTGCGGCCTGTTCGGCAAGGATATCGCCAATGTGGACGGGCAGCTCACCTGCAGGTGAGCGCCCCCACGGGGCGAGGGAGGCGCATCGGGGAGGCCCGATGCGCCCTGTTTCTCAGCGCTTGAGGCCGCGCACGTCGCGCACCGCGCCGCGGGCGGCGGAGGTGGTGAGCGCCGCATAGGCCTGGAGGGCCTGCGACACCACGCGATTGCGGTTTTCCGGCTGGAAGGCCTTTTCGCCCTTCGCCTCCATGGCGGCGCGGCGGGTGGCGAGCACCTCGTCGCTCACCGCCACGCGCATGATGCGGTTTGGGATATCGATTTCGATGATGTCGCCTTCTTCCACCAGGCCGATGGCGCCGCCTTCCGCCGCTTCCGGCGAGACATGGCCGATGGACAGGCCCGAGGAGCCGCCGGAGAAGCGGCCGTCCGTCACCAGCGCGCAGGCTTTTCCGAGGCCCTTCGACTTCAGGTAGGAGGTCGGGTAGAGCATCTCCTGCATGCCGGGGCCGCCGCGCGGACCCTCATAGCGGATCAGCACCACGTCACCGGGCTGGATCTTGCCGTTGGCGAGGATGGCTTCCACCGCCGCGTCCTGGCTCTCGAAGATGCGGGCCGGGCCCTTGAAGGTGAGGATGGAGGCATCCACGCCCGCCGTCTTCACGATGCAGCCATCGAGGGCGATGTTGCCGAACAGCACCGCGAGGCCGCCATCCTTGGAATAGGCATGGGCGAGATCGCGGATGACGCCGTTTTCGCGGTCGGTGTCCAAGGTATCCCAGCGGCTGGCCTGGCTGAAGGCCACCTGGGTGGGCACGCCGCCGGGCGCCGCGCGATAGAAGGTGGTGACGCTTTCGGCGGTGGTGCGCTTCACATCCCAGCGGTCCAGCGCGTCCTTGAGGCTGGCCGAGTGCACGGTGGGCAGCTCAGTGTGGATGAGGCCCGCGCGGTCGAGCTCGCCCAGAATGCCCATGATGCCACCGGCCCGGTGCACGTCCTCCATATGGATGTTGGCCACGGCGGGGGCCACCTTGCACAGCACCGGCACCTTGCGGGAGAGCCGGTCGATGTCGGCCATGGTGAAGGGCACCTCGCCCTCATTGGCGGCGGCGAGCAGGTGCAGCACCGTGTTGGTCGAGCCGCCCATGGAGATGTCCAGCGTCATGGCGTTCTCGAACGCCTTGAAGGTGGCGATGGCGCGCGGCAGCACGCTCGCATCGTCCTGCTCGTAATAGCGGCGGGCGAGGTCGACGATCAGGTGGCCGGCCTCCACGAACAGGCGCTTGCGGTCGGCGTGGGTGGCCAGGATGGAGCCGTTGCCGGGCAGCGACAGGCCCAGCGCCTCGGTGAGGCAATTCATGGAATTGGCCGTGAACATGCCCGAGCACGAGCCGCAGGTGGGGCAGGCGGAACGCTCCATCACCTGCACGTCGGCGTCGGTCACCTTGTCGTCGGCCGCCGCGATCATCGCGTCGATGAGGTCCACCTTCTTCGGGCCGGTGGAGAGCAGCACCTTGCCCGCCTCCATGGGCCCGCCGGAGACGAACACGGCCGGGATGTTGAGGCGCAGCGCCGCCATCAGCATGCCGGGGGTGATCTTGTCGCAATTGGAGATGCACACCATGGCGTCGGCGCAGTGGGCGTTCACCATGTATTCCACGCTGTCGGCGATGATCTCGCGCGAGGGCAGGGAATAGAGCATGCCGTCATGGCCCATGGCGATGCCGTCATCCACCGCGATGGTGTTGAATTCCTTGGCGACGCCGCCCGCCTTCTCGATCTCATGGGCCACCAGCTGGCCGAGATCCTTCAGGTGCACATGGCCGGGCACGAACTGGGTGAAGGAATTCACCACCGCGATGATGGGCTTGCCGAAGTCCCCGTCCTTCATGCCGGTGGCGCGCCACAGGCCACGGGCGCCGGCCATGTTGCGGCCATGGGTGGAGGTGCGGGAGCGGTATTGGGGCATGTTCCTCTTCGCCTCTTCGTGCGCGGTCTTCCCGTGCGCCTGAGCTTGGTGCGCGGGGTTCTCGTTCCGGGGGCGCTCGCCGGCATCTTCGTGCGCGGCCGGGCGATCCGGCGCAAGATTATGGCGGCTGTCTTAGAGCGAATTCGGGCGAAGTGAAATCATTTCAAGAGGAGCCGCGCGCCGGGGAGACATGCGGCGGTCTCATGCGGGAGCCACAAGCGCGCGCCGCACCCTCCCCGGAGCTTATGGCGGATCAGGCGGAGGCTGGATCGTCGTCGGGGGCGCTCCAGGCGCGGATAGGCGAACGCTCGCGGCCGGTCGCGGTGGTGGCGAGGCCGTAATGGGCGGCCAGGCGGTCCAAGGCGAGGCCCAGCACCACCTTGGCGGTGCGCGCCGGCCAGCGCCGGTCTGATTCCACCTCCTCAAGCCCTTTCAGGAAGCAGCAGACGTCCACCAGCACGCCGGAGAGCTCTGGCCCCACGGCCGCCAGGGCCCTGTCGAACCGCTCCTTCGCCGCGAGCACCATGTCGGTGAAGGCCTCGGGGCCATTGCCGCCGCCGGGCGTCGGGTCCCAGCGGCTGGTGATGCGGGGGGTGAGGTTGGCGCGGGTGAAATCGGCCCGCAGGCGCTCTCCGGCGGCGAGCTGGGCGGCATCCACCAGGGGGCGGCCATCGCGTCCGGACCGGCGGGCGAGCCAGGTGAGGGGGCTTTCCGCGAGATTGCAGCGCGGCTTTTCGGTGGACGAGGCGGCGCGACGGCGCGCGCGGGACGCGGGGGCTGCTGGTGCCATGCGTCAGTGCTCCGCCGCCCAGCGCACGCAGGCTTCGAGCTGCGCCACGCGGCGGTCGAAGGCGGCCCGGTCTCGCTGGTCCTCGATGCGCCGGCAGGCATGGGCTACGGTGGTGCGGTCACGGCCGAAGGCGCGGGCCACATCGGTCTGCGACAGGCCGAGCACCACATGGGCGAGATACATGGCGAGCTGGCGCGCCGCCGCCACCGGTGCCTGTGAGCGCCGCAGGGCCAGCAGCGTTTCCACTGCCACGCCGCTCGCCGCGGACACCAGGGCGATGACGATCCGGGCGCGATCGGTGGGGTCGGTTCGGGACGGAAGGGCGTCGCGCGAGGTGTTAGACGGGGGCAGGCTGCCCGCTGCGATGTCGGGCAGAGGGGGGTGGATCTGACGCATTACAACCTCGCATGGTAGGTATCTTTTCCTACACCCATCATGCAGTGCGGCAAGCGACAGAGGATGCTCACACCGGTGAATTGACCCGCGGGTTTATCATATCGACTTGAAAATACGCCGAGTTTCCGGGTGCTCCCCGGCTCCTGAAAGGTATTGATATAGGAATTTATCCCCCTCTTCGCATTGTCGATCAGCATGGAGCCCAATTGGCGACATGGGATGCGGCGATGGAAGGGAATGTGCGGGCGCGGCCGGTCAGGGCCTTCCGTTGTGAGGAGGCCGAGGCTCAGGTGGAGCGGCGGCGGGTGGCGCTGGCAGTGCTGCTCTCCACGCCCCAGGACATTGCGCGGGCGTTGCGCGCCGCGCGGCGGGAGGCGCGGATGGGTGCGCGCGGCTATGATCCTGCGCGCCATGCCGCCCTGATCCGGCTTTGGAAGGCCAAAGGGGCGGCCAAAGGAGAGGATGCGTGCACGGCCGGGCGGCCGGGCGGCGCGCCCGACCGCGAGGGTGTGCCCTCGGCTCAGAGCCCTTCGAACAGGGCGGTGGAGAGATAGCGCTCGGCGAACGAGGGCACGATGGCGACGATGGTCTTGCCGGCCAGCTCCTCGCGGGTGGCGATCTCGAGCGCCGCGGCGATGGCCGCGCCGGAGGAGATGCCGGCCGGAATGCCCTCGTAGCGGGCGAGCGCACGGGCGGTGTCGAAGGCGGTCTGGTTGCCCACGGTCACCACCTCGTCGATCACCGAGCGATCGAGCACGTCGGGAACAAAGCCGGCGCCGATGCCCTGGATCTTGTGGGGACCGGGCGCGCCGCCGGACAGCACCGGCGAGTCTTCCGGTTCCACCGCCACGATGCGGACGGAGGGCTTGTAGGCCTTCAGCACCTGGCCAATGCCGGAAATGGTGCCGCCAGTACCCACGCCGGCCACCACCACGTCCACCTTGCCCTCGGTGTCGTTCCAGATCTCCTCGGCGGTGGTGCGCCGGTGCATTTCCGGATTCGCCTTGTTCTTGAACTGCTGGGGCATCACCGCCTTGGGCAGTTCCTGGATGAGCTGCTCGGCCTTGGCCACGGCGCCCTTCATACCCAGGTTGGCGGGGGTCAGCACCAGCTCGGCGCCCAGCAGCGCCACCATCTTGCGGCGCTCCATGGACATGCTCTCGGGCATCACCAGAATGAGCCGATAGCCGCGGGCGGCAGCCACGAAGGCGAGCGCGATGCCGGTATTGCCGGAGGTGGGCTCCACGAGCACCGTGTCGGCGTCCAGAACCCCTTCCTTCTCCATCGCCTCGATCATGGCGACGCCGATGCGGTCCTTCACGCTATTGATGGGATTGAAGAATTCGAGCTTGGCGAGAATGTCGGCCTTGGCGCCGCGCAGCTGGGGCAGGCGCTTCAGGCGCACCAGGGGCGTGTTGCCGATGGTTTCGGTGATGGAATCGTAGATCACGCCGCGGCCGGGGCGCGGAAGCTTGGCGGGAATGACTTTGGCGGATTCGACCATGGTCGCTCTCCTGAAGATCGTGAAAGGGTTTCGCAGCTCCGGGGAGGGAGCCGTCAAATGGCAAAATCAATGTTGTTGCGTTCTGGGCCGTGGCCATTGTCGTCGGCGGCGCGGCACAGGTCTTCCAGGGTCACGGCGTCGAGCGCGGTGTCGAACGTGCTCTCGGCCGCGGCCACGGCGGGCTGCACCACCTCGGTCACGAGGGGGGGAAGAATGATCTCCTTTTCCTCCTCGGAGCCTTCAACGACCCGGACAATCTCAGCGACGGAGACCCGCCGGCGCTCGCGCGCCAGCTCATAGCCGCCGCGCGGGCCGCGAACGCCCTTCAGCACGCCGGCATGAACCAGGGCCTGCAGCACCGGCTCCAGCCGGCGGGGCGGAAGGCCGTGACGGGCCGCGAGGGCCTTGGCCGCGACCGGCGTACCGCGCGCATGCACGGCAACGTCCACCACGGCGGCGATGGCGAGAAGGCTTTTGTCGGATAAGCGCGGCATGTCCGTGTGGCTATCCCTGAATCACGCGCCGGATAGGCCTGTAGAGCCAAAACCACCGACGCTGCGCGCAGTTTCCATCAATTCCCCGGATTCTTCCAGCATTATTTGCGTGACCGGTGCCACCACCAATTGGGCGATGCGCATGCCCCGCGTGAAGGTAAAAGGCTCGCGCCCGAGATTGATGAGGATCACCTTCATCTCGCCCCGATAGTCGCAATCGATGGTACCGGGGGAATTTAACACGGTAATCCCGTGCTTCAGGGCCAAGCCTGATCGCGGCCGCACCTGACCCTCATAGCCCTCGGGCAGGGCCAGGGCGAAGCCGGTGGGCAGGGCGGCGATGGCGCCGGGGGCGAGGGTTTCCGGTGCGTCTTCCGCGACCGCGCAGGGCAGGTCGAGACCGGCGGCGCCGGCGGTGGCGTAAGCGGGCAGAGCGAGCCCCTCGCCGTGGGGCAGGCGCAGGATGGGGACGACGGGGCGGCTCATGCCGGGTTCTCCTTCTCGTTGGGTGTGTCCTCGCCCAGGGTGGCGGCGATGCGCGCCACCAGCCGGGCCGCCACTTCGCTCTTGGAGGCGGGGGGCCAGTGCTCCACGCCCTGGGCGCTGACGATGTGCACCGTATTGCTGTCGCCGCCCATAATGCCGGTGGCGGGGGACACGTCGTTGGCCACGATCCAGTCACAGCCCTTGCGCGCGCGCTTGGCCTCAGCGTGGGCGATCACGGTTTCCGTCTCGGCCGCGAAGCCCACCACCAGGCATGGCCGCAGGCTGGGGTGGCGCGACACGGTGGCGAGGATGTCGGGATTCTCCACCAGCGTCAGGGTGGGCGCGCCGCCGCCATCCTTCTTGATCTTCTGCTCGGCCGCGCCCGCCACGCGCCAGTCGGCCACCGCGGCGGCGAACACGGCGGCATCCACGGGCAGGCTCTCTTCCACCGCGGCCAGCATCTCACGGGCGCTTTCCACGTGAATCACCCGAACACCGGCCGGGTCCGGCGCCTCCGCGGGTCCGCTCACCAGCACCACTTCCGCGCCGGCGGCAGCGGCCGCGGCGGCGATGGCGTGGCCCTGCTTGCCGGACGAGCGGTTGGCGATGTAGCGCACCGGGTCGATGGGCTCATGGGTGGGGCCGGAGGTGACCAGCAGGCGCCGGCCGGCAAGGGGCCCTTCTTTCTGAGCCGGGGCCGCCAGGCGGACGGCAATGGCTTCCATGATCTCCATGGGCTCGGCCATGCGTCCCTCGCCGAATTCGCCGCGCTCGGCCATGGCGCCGGAATTCGGGCCGACCACGGAGATGCCGTCGGCCAGCAGGATGGCCATGTTGCGCCGGGTGGCGGGGTGGGCCCACATGCGCGGGTTCATGGCGGGGGCCAGCAGAACCGGCTTGTCGGTGGCGAGCAGGGCCGTGGAGGCCAGGTCGTCCGCAAGGCCATGGGCCATCTTGGCGATGAGGTCCGCGGTCGCCGGCGCCACCACCACCAGGTCCGCCTCTCGCGAGAGGCGGATATGGCCGATATCGTGCTCCGCCGTCAGGTCGAACAGGTCGCAGAACACCCGCTCTCCGCTGAGCGCGCCGACGGACAGGGGGGTGACGAACTGCTGGGCCGCCGTGGTGAGGATGGCGCGCACGGTGGCGCCGCGCTCCTTCAGCCGGCGGATGAGGTCGAGGCACTTATAGGCGGCGATCCCGCCACCGATGATAAGGAGAATGCGCTGCCCGGCGAGCATCGGCTGGCTCCGAAAAAGGCCACAGGAGACCGCCCCGCCCTTGTGGCGGGAGGCTTGCGGGCCATATAGCGCGGGTTGCCCCTCCGGCGCGAGCGCCGCCGGTCCTGCCTCGGCGAATACCGCTATGGGCGCTCCGCCTGTGGGCCTGTGGCACAAAGCGTCTTGATGCGGGGGCGTGCGCGCAGATAATTGACCAGCTTGAGCTTTTGCTTGCGTATCGAGTGGTGATGGGGTGTGCGGTGGGGGCGAGCATGGTGCAGTCGAGCACGTCCGAGGGACCTCGCCTCACGGCTTTTGGCGGTGAGTTCGTCGACCAGGAGACGGAGAGGGCCTTCCGCGCGGATCGCCTGGACGAGGCCAAGCGCCACGCCCGCCAGTTGTTCGCTCTCTCGGCGGTGCTGAACGCGCTGTTTCTGCTGAGCGACTGGCGATTCGAGGGCACCGCCCATTTCGCCGTGGCGCTGGCGGCGCGTTTCGGCGTGATCTTCATCTCCCTGTTCTGCCTGGTGGCGGCGCATCTCACCCGTCGCGTGCATCAGCTGGATCTCGTGGACACGCTCTGGCAGTGGGGCGCGGGCGTTGGCGTCGCGGTTCTGGTGGGCACGCGCAGTGAGCTGGCCCTGTTCGTCGTGATGATGCTGCCCATCGTCTATTATCTGACGGTGCCGGTGCCGTTCTGGCTGTGCCTGGTGAATGGTATCGGCGTCAGCGTGATGCTGCTGGCGGGCTATCTGGATCCGGCGGACCCCTGGCGCCTCTCGGCCGGTCTCGCCCTGGCGGTGGCGACCCTGAATGCCGCCCTGATGATCATCGTCTCGCGCTCGAATCGGCTGGACCGGCTGCAATGGGCGGCGGTGAAGGCCGCGCAGAAGGCCAATGCCCTGCTGCGGGAGAGCGAGGACCTGCTGGAGAAAACGTTCCAGGCAGTGCCGGTGCCGCTGCTGGTGAGCGCCATCGGCGACGGCAGCGTGCTGAAGTTCAACGAGGCGGCGCTGCGCTTTTACGGCGCCACCCCCGAGCAGGCGCGGCAGGTGAAGACCACCGACATCTATCTCGCGCCACGGCAGCGGGCGCAGCTCCTGCAGCGTGTGCATGGCGAGGGGGTGGTTACCGATTTTTCCTGCTCTCTCAAGCTGGGCGACGGCAGCCGCCGCGACGTGCTGCTCGCCGCCGCGCAGATCGAGCTGGGCGGTACGCCGGGCATGGCGGCGGCGGTGATCGACATCACCGAGCGGGCGGCGGTGGAGCAGCAGGTGCGCTACGCCGCGACCCACGATGCCCTCACCGGCCTGCCGAACCGCGCCGCCTTCCAGGCCCGGCTTGAGGCCGCCATGGGCACGCGCCGCCCAGCCGAGGGCGTCTGCCTGCTGCTGATCGACCTCGACGGCCTGAAGGATGTGAACGACTCGCTGGGCCACGATGCCGGCGATGTGGTGCTTTCGGAGACAGCCCAGCGGCTCGCCGCATCGCTCGACGGCAACGGCATGGTGGCGCGGCTTGGTGGTGACGAGTTCGTGGTGCTGCTGGTGACGGCGGAGGCGATGGAGGAGGGGCGCCGGCTGGCCCAGCGCATTCTCGCCGATCTGCGCCGCCCGGTGCCCTATCTGGGGCGCCAGCTCTCCACCAAGGCCAGCGTCGGCATCGCCTCCTGCCCGGAGCATGACTGCACCTATGGCGAGCTGATGAAGGACGCGGACCTCGCCCTTTACGCCGCCAAGCAGCAGGGCCGTAACCGCCTGATGATCTACACGCCAAGCATGCGCCAGGCCGTATCGGAACGGGTGACGCTGCTGCGTGACATGGTGGATGCGCTCGCGGAGGACCAGATCGAGCCCTTCTACCAGCCCAAGGTCTCGCTGATGACCGGCAAGCTGGCCGGGTTCGAGGCGCTGGTGCGCTGGCGGCGCTCGCCCCACACGGTGCTGGCGCCGGCGGCCTTCGAGCTGGCGCTCATGGACCGCGAGGTGGCGGTGATGATCGGCGAGCGCATGGTTCGCCGCGTCAGCAGCGACGTGCGCGGCTGGATCGAGGCGGGATATGATTGCGGGCGCATCGCCATCAATCTTTCGCCGGCGGAATTCACCCATCCGGAGCTGGGCACGACACTGTTGCGCCAGTTCCACGCCGCCGGTGTCGCATCGGACCGGTTCGATGTGGAGATCACCGAGACCGTCTTCCTGGGGCGCAATTCCGACTATGTGGCGCCGATCCTGGATGAGCTCTACCGGGCCGGCGTGCGGGTGGCGCTGGATGATTTCGGCACCGGTTATGCCGGCCTCATGCACCTGAAGCAATTGCCCATCGACACCATCAAGATCGACCGCGGCTTCGTCACCGACATTGAGCAGGACGCCTTCGACACCGCCATCGTCTGCGCCGTCATCGAGATGGGGCGCAACCTCGGCATGCGGGTCGTGGCCGAAGGCGTGGAGACAGCCGGACAGGCCCGCTTCCTGCGCGAGCGGGGGTGCGAGCTCGCCCAGGGCTTCCTGTTCTGCCGACCCTTGCCGAGCGGAGATGTGCCGGCCTTGTTGCGCGCCGAAAACGAGCAGACCGCGCGCGCTCGTCTTGATCTTTTCCTTTGAAGGACGCTCAACCGCCGCGGGTGAGGGGCGTGGCGCCTATTTCCCCTGGTGTTTTGTTCCGACTTCAGGTTGAATCGTTAGTATAATTATGATGGCCTGGGTTGCGGTCCGGCATATTGCGATGATGTCGGCCTCAAAAATGCCGGCGAATGTCTAGAAGTCGCCGCATTTCTTGTTACGAAACAAATTATACATATCGCGATTTCCGGGGCGTTGTCGCAGATGTGACCAAAAATACCACCCCTCTCCCTTTTTTCATTTGATGAGCGATTGCAGCGCCTTATGGCGGCGTGCCTAGGAAGTAGGCGCTTTTGCCTGCAGGTTGTGCACGACATCAGAACAAAACTAAATCAAAATGTCGATAATCATACAAATACGCCAAGACATGACGGGGGAACGGTCCGAGGTGACGGAGACAGCACCATGGCCATCGAAGAAGCGGTTCACTCTGCAGCAGTTCGTTCGGAAGCGGTTCATTTGGAGCAGGATCCTGCATCTGCGCACATGCCCCTCGTTTCGTTGAGCGATGTAGCGCTCACGGGGATCTATGAAATATCCAAGATCCTGACGGGGCCGAACCGCCTGGAAACGACGCTGTCGAGCGTGGTGAATCTGCTGTCCTCTTTCCTGCAGATGCGCCATGGCGTGATTTCTCTTCTTGAAGACGACGGCATTCCCGACATTACCGTGGGCGTGGGCTGGAATGAGGGTACGGACGAGCGTTATCGCGCGCGGTTGCCCGAAAAGGCCATTGGCCAGGTGATCGCCACGGCGGTGCCACTGATCGCGGAGAACGTGGCGAGCCACCCCGCCTTCAGCGCCGCGGATGCGGCCGCGCTTGGGGCCTCCGAGGACACGCGCGTGTCGTTCATCGGCGTGCCGATCCGCGTCGCCTCCCGCGTGATCGGCACCTTGACCATCGACCGGGTGTGGGACGGGCGGGCGGTGTTCCGCCTTGATTCGGACGTTCGCTTTCTCACCATGGTGGCCAATCTCATCGGCCAGACCGTGCAGCTGCACCGCGTGGTGTCGCGCGACCGCGAGCGGCTGATGGCGGAAAGCGGCCGCCTGCAGAAGGAATTGTCGGAGCTGAAGCCAGCCCGTGAACGCCGCAAGGTGTATGTGGACGGCATCGTGGGCGACAGCCCTGAGATCCGCGCCCTGCTGGAAAAGATCACCATCGTGGCCAAGTCCCATTCGCCGGTGCTGCTGCGCGGCGAGTCGGGCACCGGCAAGGAGCTGATCGCGAAGGCCATCCACGAGCTTTCGAACCGGGCCAAGGGACCGTTCATCAAGCTCAACTGCGCGGCGCTGCCGGAATCGGTGCTGGAATCCGAGCTGTTCGGCCACGAGAAGGGCGCCTTCACCGGTGCCGTTGGCGCCCGCAAGGGCCGCTTCGAGCTGGCCGACAAGGGCACGTTGTTCCTCGATGAGATCGGCGAAATCTCGCCCGCCTTCCAGGCCAAGCTGCTGCGCGTGCTGCAGGAACAGGAGTTCGAGCGGGTCGGCGGCTCGCATACTCTCAAGGTGAATGTGCGCGTGGTGGCGGCGACCAACCGCAATCTTGAAGAAGCGGTAGCGCGCAATGAGTTCCGTGCCGACCTTTATTACCGCATCTCCGTGATCCCGATCCTGGTTCCCTCCCTGCGCGATCGGCGCGGCGACATTCCGTTGCTGGCCAATGAGTTCCTCGACCGGTTCAACCGTGAGAACGCGCGCGAGCTGGAATTCGGCCGCGATGCCATGGATGTGCTGCTGCATTGCGGCTTCCCGGGCAATGTGCGCGAGCTTGAGAACTGCGTGCAGCGCACGGCCACCCTGGCGCAGGGCGAGGCCATCCATCGCGACGACTTCGCCTGTCGCCACAACGAGTGCCTGTCGGCGCTCCTGTGGCGCAATCCGGCCGATATCGGCACGCGCCGGCCGGTGGATATTCCGCTTCCGGTGGTGTCTCCGCCGCCGCCCGCAGGGGCCGGTGAACCGGCCAATTCGAACCATGCCCCCCGGGGCGCGGCGCCCGTCTCCGCCCCCATGCCTTCGCCCATGGGGGCTCCGATGGGCGCGCCCATGTCGTCCCCCATGTCTTCCCCTATGTCGGCGCCGATGAGCGCGCCGGCGGCGGCCTCTGGTTCGGTGGCGGTGGCGCGCCCGGCCGGGGATCTCGACGACATGTCCGAGCGCGAGCGCCTGGTGGATGCCATGGAGCGCGCGGGCTGGGTTCAGGCCAAGGCGGCACGCCTGCTGGGGCTGACGCCCCGCCAGATCGGTTATGCACTGAAGAAGCACGACATCGAGATCAAGCGCTTCTGACCCTCGCCACTTGTCCGGCGGGGTGTTTGGGGAAGTCAAAAAGGCCGGCGGCATCGGTGCGCCGGCTTTTTTGCGTCAGCTCAACGTTGTCTCTATTTAAAAGTGCGTATTATTCGCAGTAATTCTCCGACCCTGCTGGAGGGTGGGGGTGTCGCACTCGCGACACGGTGTCGGGTGCGCGACAGCGCGAAATCACCCACTCCGGGAAAATACTGATGTTGTTTCAATGAATTGCCATCTGGCACGCGGCTTGAAAGGGAGGTGGTGCCTGCCATCATCTGCACAAGCGGAGCTAGCCCATGGCCTACAAGATCATTACCTCTCAATGCACCGTGTGCGGCGCTTGCGAGTTCGAGTGCCCCAACGCTGCCATCAGCCTGAAGAACGACACCTACATCATCGACCCCAAGAAGTGCACCGAGTGCGAGGGCAGCTTTGACAGCCCGCAGTGCGCCGCGGTGTGCCCGGTGGAGAACACCTGCGTTCCGGCCTGATGGCCTGGGTCGGCCGCGAGGCTGGCGGGCGCCCGGGTTTCGCCTGCGGCGCTTCTTCTGCCGTCCGTCGACGGCGCGCCCCTTGGTTGCGCGTCGTCCGGAGATCGGGCGGTCCGGTGGCGCCACGCGCTCCGGCCTGCTCCCGGCTCACGCGGGCAAGACGCGCTCGGTGTGTCTTGTCCTGATGGGATCGATCACATTTTGCTGTCGATCCCTGGTTTCAAGGTCGAACTCCGGAGCGCCGCCGCGCTGATTTCGTCGTGCTGATTTCATGGCGCATGCGGCAGGTTTCCGGGTCTCATACGGTGCGCCAGTCTCGGGTGCGCGGAACGCTGGGAAGTTGAACGGAGGACGACATGGCGGCCGTACAGGAAACAGTCGAACAGGTTCGCTCCATCGACGTTGACCAGTACAAATACGGGTTCGAGACGCAGATCGAGTCCGAGAAGGCACCCAAGGGGTTGTCTGAGGAGGTCATTCGCTTCATTTCGGCAAAGAAGGAAGAGCCGGAATGGATGCTGGAATGGCGCCTCGACGCGTATCGCCGCTGGCTGAACATGTCGGAGCCGACCTGGGCGCGCGTCGACTTTCCCCAGATCGATTTTCAGGATCTCTACTATTATGCCGCGCCGAAGAAGTTCAAGGCGCCGAAGTCGCTGGACGAGGTGGATCCCGAGATCCTGAAGACCTATGAAAAGCTCGGCATCCCCCTGCGCGAGCAGGAAATCCTGGCGGGCGTCGAGGTGCCCGAAGGCGAGCGGCCGAAGATCGCGGTGGACGCGGTGTTCGACTCGGTCTCGGTCGCGACCACCTTCAAGGAAGAGCTGAAGGCCGCCGGCGTTATCTTCATGCCCATCTCGGAGGCCCTGCGGGAGCATCCGGACTTGGTGAAGAAGTATCTCGGCTCCGTTGTGCCCACCACGGACAACTTCTACGCCACCCTCAATTCGGCGGTGTTCTCCGACGGTTCGTTCGTCTACATTCCGCCGGGTGTGCGCTGCCCCATGGAGCTGTCCACCTATTTCCGCATCAACGAGAAGAACACCGGGCAGTTTGAGCGCACGCTCATCATTGCCGATGCCGGCTCCTACGTTTCGTACCTGGAGGGCTGCACCGCCCCGCAGCGCGACGAAAACCAGCTGCATGCCGCCGTGGTGGAGCTGGTGGTCCTCGACGATGCGGAAATCAAATATTCGACGGTGCAGAACTGGTACCCCGGCGACGCCGAGGGCAAGGGTGGCATCTACAATTTTGTCACCAAGCGCGGCGATTGCCGCGGCAAGAATTCCAAGATCTCCTGGACCCAGGTGGAAACCGGATCCGCCATCACCTGGAAGTATCCGAGCTGCGTGCTGCGCGGCGAGGGCTCGTCCGGCGAGTTCTACTCCATCGCCATTTCCAATGGCCGCCAGCAGGTGGATTCCGGCACCAAGATGATCCATCTGGGCAAGAACACGACCAGCCGCATCATTTCCAAGGGCATCTCTGCGGGCCGCTCCAACAATACCTATCGCGGTCTCGTTTCGGCCCACAAGAAGGCGTTGGGCGCACGCAACTTCACCAATTGCGACTCGCTGCTCATCGGCGATCAGTGCGGCGCCCACACCGTGCCCTACATCGAGGCCAAGAACCCCAAGGCCCAGTTCGAGCACGAGGCGACCACCTCCAAGATTTCCGAGGACATGCTGTTCTACTGCATGCAGCGCGGCCTTTCCCAGGAGGACGCCGTCGCCCTCGTGGTGAATGGCTTCGTGCGCGACGTGCTGCAGCAGCTGCCCATGGAGTTCGCGGTTGAAGCGCAGAAGCTGATCTCCATCAGCCTTGAAGGCAGTGTCGGCTGAGCCGGCGTCGACGTCATCTTGAATCAGAGGATCCGTGCCATGACCCCCTTGCTGGAAATCCGCGATCTTCATGCCGAGATCGCCGGCGGTCGGAAGATCATCAACGGCATGAACCTCACCATCAATCCGGGCGAGGTCCATGCCATCATGGGGCCGAACGGCGCGGGCAAGTCCACGCTCTCTTATGTGCTGTCGGGCAAGCCGGGCTATGAGGTCACGGGCGGCGAGGTGATCTTCCGTGGTGTGAACCTGCTGGAGCTTTCGCCCGATGAGCGCGCGGCGCAGGGCCTGTTCCTGTGCTTCCAGTATCCGCTGGAAATCCCCGGCGTCTCCAACATGGCGTTCCTGCACACGGCGGCCAACAGCCAGCGCAAGCAGCGCGGCGAGCCCGAGCTGACCTCTCCGGAGCTGGTGCGCAAGGTGCGCGAGTTGGGCAAAAAGCTGGGCATCGACACCGACATGCTGAAGCGCCCGGTGAATGTGGGCTTTTCCGGCGGTGAGAAGAAGCGCAACGAAACCCTGCAGATGATGCTGCTGGAGCCGTATCTGAGCATTCTCGATGAGGCGGATTCCGGCCTCGACATCGACGCGCTCAAGGTGGTCTCCAATGGTGTGAACCTGATGCGCTCGCCGGAGCGCTCCATGCTGGTCATCACCCACTACCAGCGGCTGCTCGATTACATCGTGCCGGACGTGGTGCATGTGTTCGCCGCCGGCCGCATCGTGCACACCGGGGGCAAGGAGCTCGCGCTGGAGCTCGAGGCCACCGGCTACGCCCAGTACCAGAACGAAGCGGCGTGACGACCATGGCCGCAGATGTCCGCCTCATGAAAACCGCCGCGGAGCTGGCCCTGGCCGATGCCTTCGCCTCCGTGAAATCCACCCTGCCGGGCGGCGCCGATGTGGCCGCCCAGCGCGAAGCCGCGTTTGAGACGTTTGCGGAAGCGGGTCTGCCGCACCGCCGCGTGGAGAGCTGGCGATATACGGACCTGCGCGCCCTGCTGCGCGAAGCTCCGCCGCTGGCACCCGCCCCCGGCACCGAGGCGCTCGCCCGCGCCGTCGCCGCCTGCCCGATGCTGGCGGGGATCGACGCGCGCCGGCTCTATGTGGTGAATGGCACGTTCGCGCCCGATATTTCGGACCTGGCGAATCTCGAGCCCGGTCTTTCGGTGGCGTCCCTCGCGCAGGTTCTCGGCTCGGGCAGTCCGCTGGCGGCCCAGATCGGCAAGACGGTGCCCAGCACCGATGCCGCCCTGGCGCTGAACACCGCCTTCATGGGCGACGGCGTGGTGATCTCCTTGGCGGAAGGCGCGAGCCTGTCGCGCCCCCTGCATCTGGTGTTCGTCACCACCGAGGCAGGCGTCACCGCCACCTTCACCCGCTCGCTGCTGGTGATGGGCAAGGGCGCCTCCGCGCTTGTTCTGGAAAGTCACGAGGGGCCGGCGGGCGCGGCCTACCAGGTCAACACCGCGCTGGAAGCGGTGGTGGGTGAGGGGGCCAATCTCGAGCGGCTGAAAATCACCGCCGAGGGTGATGAGGCCCTGCACATCTCCACTCTGCTGGCGCAGGTGGAGGCGGGCGCCAAGTTTGCCAACGCCAACTTCACGGTGGGTGGTGCGACCATCCGCAACCAGCTTTTGGTGCAGCTTGCGGGTGAGAATATTGACGCCAGCCTGTCCGGTGTCAGCCTCATTGCCGACAAGCAGCACGCGGACACCATGCTGACGGTGGAGCATATCGCGCCCAATTGCCAGAGCCGCGAGCAGTTCCGCGCGGTGCTGGACGGCTACGCCCAGGACATCTTCCAGGGTCGCATCTCGGTGCGCCCCGGCGCGCAGAAGACCGATGCGCGCATGATGAGCCGGGCCCTGCTGCTGTCCGACACGGCGGAATCCGACAACAAGCCGGAGTTGGAGATCTTCGCCGACGATGTGCAGTGCGGCCACGGCTGCACCACCGGCTCGCTCGATCAGCAGCTCAAATTCTACATGATGGCTCGCGGTATTCCGGAGAAGGAGGTCGAGGCGCTCCTGATCCAGGCTTTCGTGGGTGAGGTGATTGATGCTATCGGTCATGAAGGGGTGCGCGTCGCCCTGGCCGACGCCACCCGCAACTGGCTCATCGAGCGGAAGTGAGATCGATGCATCCCGCTGTGACCAACGGCGGCTATGACGTCATGCGGGTGCGCGAGGATTTTCCAATCCTCGGCATCCAGGTGAACGGCAAGCCGCTCGTCTATCTCGACAATGGCGCATCGGCCCAGAAGCCCCAGGCTGTGCTGGACCGGATGAACCAAGTCTACACGTCCGAATATGCCAATGTGCATCGCGGGCTGCATTACCTCGCCAATGCCTCCACGGAGGCCTACGAGGGCGGTCGCGAGCGCGTGGCGCGCTTCCTCAATGCCCGGCGCAATGAGGAGATTATCTTCACGCGCAACGCCACCGAGGCCATCAACCTCGTGGCGGCCACCTATGGGCGCACCCACATCAATGAGGGTGACGAGATCGTGATCTCCATCATGGAGCATCACGCCAATATCGTGCCCTGGCACTTCCTGCGGGAGAGCAAGGGCGCCGTCATCAAGTGGGCGCCGGTGGACGACGAGGGCAACTTCCTGCTCGACGAGTTCGAGAAGCTGCTCACCGAGCGCACCAAGATCGTCGCCATCACCCAGATGTCGAACGTGCTGGGCACCACCGTTCCGGTGAAGGAAGTGACGCGCATCGCCCATGCCCACGGCATCCCGGTGCTGGTCGATGGCTCGCAGGGCGCCGTGCACCTTGATGTGGACGTGCAGGATATCGACTGCGACTTCTACGTGATCACCGGCCACAAGCTGTATGGGCCCACCGGCATCGGCGCCCTCTACGGCAAGTATGAGATCCTGGAGGGCATGCCGCCCTTCATGGGTGGTGGCGAAATGATCCGCGAAGTGCGGCTCGACACCGTGACCTATGGCGATCCGCCTCACCGGTTCGAGGCGGGCACGCCCGCCATTGTCGAGGCGGCGGGCCTGGGCGCGGCGCTCGACTACATCAACTCCATCGGCAAGGAGCGCATCCGCGCCCATGAGCAGGACCTGCTCAAATACGCCATGGAGCGGCTGCGCGAGCTGAACTCCATCCGCATCATCGGCACCGCCAAGGACAAGGGCGCCATCATCTCCTTCGAGATGAAGGGGGCCCATGCCCACGATTTCGCGACACTGATCGACCATGACGGCATCGCGGTGCGCGCCGGCACCCACTGCGCCATGCCGCTGATGGAACGCTTCGGCGTGACCGCCACCTGCCGGGCGTCCTTCGGGCTCTACAACACCCGCGAGGAAGTGGACCGGTTCGTCCAGGCTCTGCAGAAGGCCGAGAGCCTGTTCGGTTGACGCCTTTGCCGCCGGCTTATGGGCCGGCGGCCGCTCCCGGGCCTGCGCCGGTCGAGCCACTTCCGAAATGCGCGTCGCTCGCGGGCGACTAGCCTGCCATAGGAAGCGCCCCCAATCTCTCCCCTCCCGATGGTCCTGCACGATGTGCCGCCGGCTTGGACCGTGCGGGGCAGGCGTTTCGGCGTTTGTGGCGGGGGCCGTTCCCTACTGGCGCGCCGGCGGCCCGCGTTCGCGAATGCGCGGTGGGGGGATGTGGCGCAGAGGCCGCGTGGGGCAGATAGCGCCTACCGGCTGTTCCGCACTGTGCACGCGCCAACCCGCCTGAAGGCGCGGTGGGTCTCGCGCGATATCGGTTCTCGCCCCAAGCGCTCTCATGTCGCTAGCATGTCGCCCCTAGGTTGGTGCGAAGCGAACGCCGCCTGCGCGCGCCTGCCACAGGTGCTGCGCCTCCGGACCGACCCCGACCGCACCTCCGGTTGGGCGGGCGGCACGGCTCTTCTTCAACACTAAAGCATTGGCCACCGAAGCGCCGCATTCGGGAGCTGTCGCGCTGTGCTCCGCTGGTGCCGGGCAGCCGCAGCCAGCGCCGCGCAGTCGCCGCGACTCGCATCCACGCCCCAGGACGGGGCCGCAATGAGCGCCCCGCGCTGTGAGAAGGGACGCGGCCGTCCATGTCCCCTCGACGTCCTGCCTCGCCCCGTGCGCGCGCCTCTTTGCGAGCATGTTTCATTTCGAACAGTGCCAAAGGCGGATGTTGGGCCCTGGCGGCCTGTGTCGGTTTCTGAACACGCCCCGGATTCTCCGACACGCCGCGCTATCCCTCTACATTTGAATAGTTTTTGACTGCGGCAGCGACTGGCACGCTCGTTGCTATCTCCTATGCGGGCAACAGGTTGCAGGCTTTGTGGGCTGCCAAGGAGCCACGTCCGCATCTGCGCCGATGCGCTGAGTGCAAGGGGTGCGCCCGGGCAACGGGGGTGCATCAGGTCAAACGGCGGCAACCGCCCTCGGGCGTTCGCCGACACCGGTGAAGTTCATTAGGAGAGCAAGATGTCGCTGCGACAGATCGCGTTTTACGGCAAGGGTGGTATCGGCAAGTCGACCACCTCCCAGAACACCCTGGCCGCTCTGGCGGAGATGGGCCACAAGATCCTCATCGT
>NZ_JACBFQ010000018.1 GCF_021401125.1 Xanthobacter sp. NM-59 | reverse complement strand
CCGTCTGCTTATCACCGCATGTTGCGTCACACGGTGTGCAGGGTCTCTCACCCCGCGAGATCAGAAACGGCATGAAAATCAAAGCACTCCTTTCTTTGATAGGGGCCCAGCGCACATGAACGACGTGGGGGTCATCGACACTTTCCTCAACACCTTCACCAGCTACATCGATTCCGGCTTCGGCCTGATCAACGGCGAGGTGACAGGCCTCTCCTCCATCCTCATCGCCCTCGACATCACGCTCGCCGGCCTGTTCTGGGCCTGGGGTGCCGACGAGGACGTCATGCGCCGGCTGGTGAAGAAGACCCTCGCCATCGGCTTCTTCGCCTGGATCATCGGCAACTTCAATTCCCTGGCCCAGATCGTCTTCGAGAGCTTCGCCGGGCTCGGCCTCAAGGCCGGCGGGTCCGCCATCAGCACCGCGGACTTCCTGCGGCCGGGGCGTCTTGCGGAAGTGGGCCTCTCCGCCGGCCAACCGATGCTCGATGCCGCAAGCCAGCTCACCGGGCCGGTGGCGATCTTCGTCAATGCCGTGCAGATCGCCGTGCTGCTGATCTCCTGGCTTCTGATCCTGATCGCCTTCTTCATCCTGGCGGTGCAGCTCTTCGTCACCCTCATCGAGTTCAAGCTGACGACGCTCGCCGGCTTCGTCCTTATCCCCTTCGCCTTCTTCGGTAAGACCGCCTTTCTAGCTGAGAAGGTGCTCGGCAACATCGTGGCCTCCGGCGTGAAGGTGATGGTGCTCGCCGTCATCGTCGGCATTGGCTCAGGGCTGTTTTCCCAATTCACCTCCAGTTATGGCGATGCACAGCCGACCATCAGCCAGGCGCTCTCCGCGGTTCTGGCCGCGCTGGCGCTCCTCGGCCTCGGCATTTTCGGTCCCGGAATCGCGACAGGACTGATCACGGGCGCGCCCCAGCTCGGGGCCGGCGCTGCCGTGGGGGCCGGGCTTGCCGCGGGTGGTGTCGCGCTCGCAGGAGTTGGTGCCGCGGGCCTCGCCGCTCGCGGGGCCGGCGCGGCACTCTCCGGGACCGCTGCCGCCGCACAAGCGGGGGCGGGCCTCGCTGGAAGCGCGGCATCCGCCTATAGCGCCGGTGCGGCCGGCCAATCTGGCCTTTCGGGCGTCGCAGGTGGCCTTGGCGGCATGGCGAGGGCGGCCGGCGCAGCGGCGGCATCTCCCCTGCGGCGTTCCGCAGACGCCGCTCGCGACACGGCATCCACCGCCGCAGGCCCGAGCCCCGCGCCGTCGAGCGCTCCTGCTCCGACCAGCACCCCCACCGGCGATGTCCCCGACTGGGCGCGGCGCATGCGGCGCTCCCAGCAGATGTCCCATGGGGTCCAGGCCGCCACCCATGCCGTGCGATCCGGCGACAGCCATGGCGGCGGATCGTCCATCTCCCTCTCTGAAAGCGATCGCCCATGACGCCCTTCAAGCGACCATCGGTCCATTACGGCCGCTCCCCTGAGCCCGAGACGCCGTACCAGCGGGCCGCCCAAGTCTGGGACGATCGCATCGGCTCCGCCCGCGTCCAGGCGAAGAACTGGCGCCTCATGGCTTTTGGCTGCCTTGCCCTCTCGGCTGGCCTCTCCGGCGCTTTGGCATGGCAGGCCCTGAGCGGTTCGGTGGTGCCGTGGGTCGTTCAGGTGGACAAGCTCGGACAGGCGCAAGCCGTGGCGCCGGCCACTTCAGACTTCCGCCCCTCCGATCCCCAGATCGCCTTCCACCTCGCGCGCTTCATTGAGGAGGTGCGCAGCATCTCCGCCGATCCGGTCATCGTGCGCCAGAACTGGCTCAGGGCCTACGCCTATACGACACAAGCCGGAGCGGTGGCCCTCAACGACTATGCCCGCGCCAACGATCCGTTTGCCCGGGTTGGCAAGCAGCAGGTGGCCGTGGAGGTCTCGAGCGTGATCCGCGCCTCGCCGGATTCTTTTCGCATCGCCTGGACCGAGCGCCGCTACCAGGACGGCAGCCTCGCCGACACCGCCCGCTGGAGCGCCATCCTCACCGTCGTGGTGCAGGCGCCGCGCGATGCCGAGCGCCTCCGTGCCAATCCCCTCGGGATCTACGTCAACGCCATCAACTGGTCGAAGGAGCTCGCCCAATGACGCCTGCCATCCGCACTTCCGGGAGGCCGGCTTCCCGTGTCCTCTCCATTCCGGATTTCCGTAAGTCCGGCTTGCCGTTTCTGCTGCTTTGCACGTCCGCGCTTGCCGGCTGTGCCACATTCCAGAAGCCGCCGGAGATCGCCTATGATGATGCCCCGCCCGCCGTCTTCAAGGCTGAGCCGGCGGGTCCGGTGCGGATCGTGGAGCTGCCGAAGCCCTTGCCTCTGCCGGGTCAGCTGAAGCCCGTGGGCAAGAACGGGAAGGCGGAGCCCGAGCCGGCCGATCCGAAGGCGCGTGTCAAGCAGGCCAATGCGGCTGCCCGCGTTCAGCCGGTGCGCAACGGCTTCATCAATTCCATGCAGGTCTATCCCTTCGTGGAAGGCGCGCTCTACCAAGTCTATGCGGCGCCAGGGCAGGTCACCGACATCGCGCTCCAGCCTGGTGAGCAACTGGTGGGTTCGGGGCCGGTGGCCGCCGGTGACACGGTGCGCTGGATCATCGGCGACACCGAGAGCGGGACAGGGGCTTCCGAGCAGGTCCACATCCTGGTGAAGCCCACCCGGCCGGACCTCACCACCAATCTCGTCATCAACACCAATCTGCGTACCTATCACATGGAGTTGCGCTCCACCGAGAAGACCTACATGGCCTCGGTTTCCTGGCAATATCCGCAGGACCAGCTCATCGCCCTGCGGCGTCAGAATGCCGAGGCTCAGGTGGCGCAGCCGGTCGCCAAAGGCATCGATCTCACGCGGGTGAACTTCCGCTACGAGGTCTCGGGCGACCGGGCACCCTGGCGGCCGCTGCGGGCCTTCGACGACGGCCAGCAGGTGTTCATCGAGTTTCCACGCGGCATCGGTCAGGGCGAGATGCCGCCGCTCTTCGTGGTGGGCCCTGAGGGCGACACTTCTGAGCTCGTGAACTATCGCGTGCGCGGCAATTACATGATCGTGGATCGGCTCTTCGCCGCGGCCGAGTTGCGGTTCGGCGCCGATAAAGACCAGAAGCGCGTGCGCATCTCCCGCACCGACGGGAGGCCGGTCATATGAGCGGCATTGACCCCGGGAAGGAGCAAGGACCGGGACCCGACGGCGACGACGGTGCTCGGTCCCTGATGGGGGAGGCTGCGGCAGCCATGCGGCTGCGGCCGGAGTCGCCGCGGGTAACCCGCCTGTCACGTAAGGTTCTGGCCGGCCTGGGGCTCGTCGCCGGCCTCGGGATCGGCGGAGCGCTGATCTACGCCCTCCAGGCGCGGAAGGATCACGGGCCGAACCAGGAACTCTATGCCACCGACGTCAAGGCGACGCCGGACGGGCTCGCCGAGCTGCCCAAGGACTACACCGGCATCCCCAAGTTGGGGCCGCCGCTGCCGGGCGACCTCGGCCGGCCCATCCTGAATGCACAGACCACAACACAACCGCCGGTGCCAACAATGAGCGGCATGCCTAATGCTGCCCTCAGTCCCGATGAACAGCGCCAGCAGCAGGAAAGCGAGGCGGCGCGGACCGGGCGGCTGTTTGCCCAGACCAATACGCGGCCGGCGAGCCCGATTGTGGCGCAACAGGCAAGCGTCACTTCGGTGCCAGCTGCGACACCTGCCCCGGACCTCACGTCTCTTGGTCTTGCCCCCCACGGGGCGACACCAAAAGCCCAAGAACGCCAGCTCGCCTTCCTCAATCAGGCAGTGGACCGACGCACGGTATCGCCAGACCGTGTGGTGGCTCCGGCCTCTGCCGCCATCTTGCAGGCGGGCGCCGTCATTCCCGCGGCGCTGATCACCGGAATTCGTTCTGACCTGCCGGGGCAGATCACGGCCCAGGTCACCGAGAATGTCCATGACAGCCCGACCGGACGGATCCTCCTGATCCCTCAAGGCACCCGCATCATTGGGCAGTACGACAATGGCGTCGGCTTCGGACAGCGCCGGGTGCTGCTCGTCTGGAACCGGCTGATCTTCCCCAATGGCCGCTCCATCGTGCTGGAGCGTCAGCCCGGAGCTGACGCCGAGGGCTATGCCGGGCTCGAGGATGGGGTCGACTATCACTGGGGCGAGCTGTTCAAGGCCGCGGTGCTCTCCACCATCCTGAGTGTTGGGGCGAGCGCGGGCTCGTCCGGTAGCGACAGCGATCTCGTCAGCGCTCTGAAGGAAGGCGCCTCCGACAGCATCAGCCAGACCGGCCGTCAGATCGTCCAGCGCCAGCTCAACATCGCGCCGACGCTGACCATCCGACCGGGGTTTCCGGTCCGCGTGATCGTCACGCACGATCTCGTTCTTGAACCCTATGGAGGCTGACATGCCGAAGCTGAAGCTCGCAGAGATTTTCGACGACAAGCCGGTGAAGGTGACGCTGGAGCTGCCGGCGAAGCTTCATCGAGATCTTGTCGCCTATGCGCAGATGCTGAGCGGAGAAACGGGAAGCGCCAGCGCCGACCCCACCCGCTTGATCGCGCCGATGTTGGAGCGTTTCATCGCCTCCGACCGTGGCTTCGCCAAAGCCAAGCGTTGCCAAATCGCTCAGTCCGACGCTAAGACAGAATCCGTATCGGAATAGCGCTTGCGCAACAGCTTGAGAAAAGAGCGTAGTGCAGGATTTCGATTGGTCTCTTTCCAATAGACCGCGATCCCGAGGCTGAGTGGACCGTCGTCATCATTCAGCTCTCGATACTCGACCCCGGAGACATTGAGCCGGGCGGCGCCTTCCGAGACCAGCGTCAAACCGAGCCCTGCAGCAACTAAGCCCAAGAGGCGGTCCGGGCAAACCTCATGACTAATGAAGGTACAACCACTGCGATCGCCGAGTCGCGCCCGCAGCATCGCTTCATATTCAGGCCCCGGGTCTCGCCGGTTGACCAGTATGCGAGCACCAACAAGATCCCGCCAACGAATAAAGGAGCTCGAGCACAGAATGTGGTCCGCTGGAAGAGCGACCACTAGGTGCTCGCTCCAAAGGGACTTTGATCCGTCGCTCCACGTTGAGTACATGCCTGCTGCAAAGAAGACGTCAATGTTCCCTGACGCCAGATCAGCGAACAGGCGAGATCGCGATCCGTCAATGCTATGAACTTCGATACCATCGTGCTGACGGCGATACTCCGCAAGTATTTCACGCAGATTGAGTGCCGGAAACGCCACGCAGATACCGACGATGAGATCGCCGCTCTCGCCGCGTCCTCGCGCTTTCATCCGCGTGAAAGCGGCCTCCATCTCGGCCACGATACGTTGCGCGGCAGGGATGAATGCTTCACCTGCTGCTGTGAGACTCGTCCCGTTAGCGCTCCTCTCGAACAGCTCAACGCCGAGCCGGTATTCGAGATCTTTCAGGCGTCGGCTGAGGCTCGATTCCTGCACATTGAGCACTTGAGCCGCCTGCCTCAGGCTGCGAGATCTAGAAACCGTAAGGACCCATCTCATGTCACGAAGCTGAAGTGGCACACTCGTTCCTCACGAAAGCCGAACAACCTTACAGTGGAATGCCTTCACCATGTGAACGATCTCATCAATGGGAAATCGTTCTGCGAGAACTGCTGGGTCGCTTTCGCCGCCGGAGTAGTCGCAACAACCGTGTCGTAGCCCCCCGTTGGACTCCTTCAGGCTTTTCACCAGTACAACACGCATTTCATGTGCCGGCGGCCGGCCCGCTCGCGGGCACGCCCTTGTCCTCTGCACGATTTTCACAGATTTCACCAGTCCATATCATTTGTCTGGACTGGTCATCGATAATTTTTACAATAGACGAATGAAGTCTTGCATCACCCCCAGGGTAAGGTATGCCATTAGCAGCGCAATTCCTGCGTCGAGCCAACGCCAAGCCTGCGATGATCTGAAAAGGCCGCTCAACTTCCTGCTGCCAATCGCCAACAGCACGAACCAAAGGAAAGAAGCGGCCATTGTGCCTGCTGAAAACGCTGACTGCTCATTGATCGGCTTGGCTGCTCCGATCGAGCCGATGAGCACGACCGTATCCAGCCAAGCGTAAGGATTTACAAAGCTGAGGATGAACGCGGTCCGCAGCAGGTGCCTCTGATTGCCAGTGTTGGCATCAGTGAAAATTGGCATGGACTGATTGCGGATGCAGGCAAGCAATCTCTGCCCACCGAACCAGAGCAGATAGATCGCGCCGGACAACAATAGGATCGATACAACATAGCGCTGGTTTTTGAGGAGCGTACCGACCCCCGCGACGCCAATGGCAATGAGAATAGCGTCCGCAATCACACAGATGGCAACGACACTCCATATAGAGCCACCGCTGACACCCTGGCGGATGACCAGGGTGTCTTTGGGGCCGGGGGCGGAAAACAGCGCTACGCCCAACGCCAGACCTTCGAGGAACAGAGAATATCCGGATGAACCCATTTCTGCCTCTTATCAGGCCGGTTTCGACGTGACCGCAATTGGACGATTTCCGAAGCCTGTGTGATGCGCATTCATCGTTGCCAAAAGGTCGAGCGGCTTCTTGCGGCGAAAGCCGATAAACGCATCTGAGCTACTGGGGTTGACGAAATATACGAGAGAGCTTCGTTGAATGGGCTGGCTCGGCACCAAAACGGCATGGTAGGTCGCTGGAATGGCGCAATCCGACAGTTGCGTCAGCAACGAACCTGACAGGACAGCCAATTCGTTTTCCAGCAGGCGAACCGGCTCCAGCGCGCTCCCCCGCAAGATGACCAGACCGTCGCGATTGGGGCGGATGAAGGTGAGCAGGTGACCGTCTTCGTGCGGGTCCTGTGCAAATTGCCGTTCACTGGGCGACGGATTCTGGCCGTACACGCACAGCTGCAGGTAAGAACTGTCACGGATTGAAGCTAACGGTGGCGCTCCGAATTCACGGCATATTCCGTTGATGATCTGCTGAGCGAGCCCAGTGATTTCACTTTCATAGGCCGCGGCTGCTCGCAAATATGGACTTTGGCTGAAGGGGTGGTCCTGGCGTTTGTTGCTGTGAGTGTGCCAGTAGCAGAAACGCTCACACAAATCGGGATTGTCACTGACGTGGGCATATTCGGAACCAAATGGAAGGAAGCCGTCGGTATCTTCGGAAAAACTGTAGGTTTCCTTGATTTTTGTTGTCACTGCCAAAAACCCATCAACCAGAAGGAGATAGTTTTTCCTCATTTCCACCGTCATCGGGATCGTCCCAAAGCCGGTTCGTGCAAGAGCTTCAGCGCAGTTTTGAATGTGAGACATAAGGATGACCTGTTCAGCTGCGTTGTTGATCCAACCATCTGGTTGCTGCCATTAGACCTTCTGCGGGCAGCAGAGCGTGTCTGGCAGCAACCTTGTTTATTGGCGATCGCTCGACCGAAGATGGGCTGCCTGATGGATTGAATTCTGGCAGTCGATGAGTTTACTGTGGCGTTCAGATTGTCCTTTTTAGTGGACAATGCACAGTGACTCCCGGAGCGTTTAGCGGAAGCGACATGACATCCAAGAGGGAAACGCTACGCGCGTTGATCGCGCGGCGCGGTCGCGAGCTCGGCAAATCCATGACCGCGATCGCCAAGGAAGCCGGGCTCTCCCGAACCTATCTGTACGGACTGGCAGGCGGAGCATCCCAGGATCCTTCTGTACGCACATTGGTCAAGCTGGCCAAGGCCATCCAGGTCTCGCCATTGCTGCTCTTCCGGTACTACGCGGATCTCGGTGGTGCGCCGTCGATCGGCGCGCAGCTGGCACCGACCAATCGGGCCGTAGGCCTGAAAGATCCGAGTGACATCGCCGTGTTCAATGCGGATGTGACCACACCCGACCACGCCATCGTTCTCCCCGGCGAGTCTTTCCGCAAAATATGGGAGATACAGAATGTCGGCCGGAAGCCGTGGCATGGACGCAGGTTGGTGCGGGTGGATGGTGAGTATGTCATAGCCCGCCGTGATCCGGGTAAGGCCGATTTGCAGGTGGTTTTGAATGCTCACCTCACCAGCCTGTATCAAGAAGTCGCGATTCCTGACACGCTGCCGGGGCAACCTGTGCGGATTAGCGTTGAATTTGCGGCTCCGAAAGAGAGCTGCACGGTGGCATCCATCTGGCGAATCGAGGATAGCGAAGGCAATCCCTGTTATGGACCATCCTTCATCTTGCATGTGGTGGTCACGGTGATGGCGCGTTAGCCTTCAGCAGCGCGCCGTTGTCCCGGGTTTGCCGGAGGCTATTTCGTGTGAGTCACGCCGCCCGTTTCTGCTCGTCGAGGCTGGCGTAGCCGATCCGAAACGCCTCCGGAGCGCTTGCGGCGTCGAGCGCGAACTGCAAACCGGGCGTTACCGCCAGACCCAAGCGGTGGGTGTTGGCCGCTCATGTCTCGGCGCTGAGACCGGCCCGCGGCCTGAGCCAGATGGCAAGGCCACCAGCGGGAACGTCGAAAGTCACTTCATCGCCGAGCCTGTCGATCAATTCCCCCGCAAGATGGTCTCGCCGGGACTGATAGATGCGGCGGGCCTTACGAGCGTGCCGGCGCAGCGTCCCGTCCTCGATCAGACTCGCGAGCGCCTGTTCGTGCGGCAGATCGCCCTGCCGGTCGATGGCGTCGCGGCGATAGGCCATACGAGCGCGCAGGCCTGGTCGCGCCGTCACATATCCGGCGCGGACGGCCGGAGCGAGCAGCTTGGAAAGCGAGCCGACATTGATGACGGGCAACTCCGCCTCGGCGCGTCCCGCCAGCGGCAGGACGGGACGACCGTCGAAGCGGTATTCGTGATCGTAATCGTCTTCGATAATCGTCAGTCCGCGACGGGGCGCGACATAGACCGCCTTCAGCGAAGGCTCCCGGTCGGCAATCCGGTGCGCCGTCCGACACACGCAGCGGCGGCGGCGCGTTCTTCCCTGTCTCCACGGTCTTGGCTGGAATGCAATTGCGCCTCCTGCCGCGAGCCGAGGCGATGTCCGGCAGGTCGAGCGCGACGAATGTGCCGCGCGACGGCTCGGATACGAGCCAGCCCTGCATGGTCAATTCTTGATAGGCCGCATTGACCGTGTTGCGGTGAAGCCCGAGATTGCGCGCGTGCCCGGCAAGGCATCGCCAGGTTTCAGGTGACCGCGCTCGATCTCGCGGATGAGGGGCGTGGCAAGGTTGAGGAAAACCGGCTGTCCGCCGTCTTCCTTCAACTCGATCGAGATGTCGCCACGTTTTCCCAACCCGGCCTACTCACTTTTGAAGAACCGGCACTCCTGAATAGGCCAGTTAGAAGCTATTGCATGGGAAGCAGGTCATCGCAATCGCGCCGTGGCCGAGAGGGAAGGAACGAAGCATGGCCGAGAAAGCAGCGTTTTATCACGCCGGATGTTCAGTGTGCGTCGATGCCGAGCCGCGATTTGTCGGCGCCCTCGACAAGAACCTCTATGACGTCGAGGTCGTCCACCTTGGCGAGAGTAAGGGCCGCATCGACGAAGCCGAGCGAGCCGGCGTGAAGTCTGTTCCCGCGCTCGTCATCGCCGGAGCTGTCTATCATATCAATCACGGTGCCGATCTTTCGGCGCTGCGCTGACCGCCATGTCGAGGGGAGCCCCCGCCATGCTGAAAACGGCAGTCGCCATCCGGCATGTTCATTTCGAGGATCTCGGAACCTTCGAGGCCGTGCTTACGACCGCTGGCTACAGGATTCACTATTACGATCTCGGCGTGCATGACCTTTGGACGCTCGACCCGCCGCTTGCCGACCTGCTCGTCGTGCTCGGCGGCCCGGTGGGGGTATATGAGACAGACGCCTATCCGTTCCTGGCCGAAGAACGGCAGATTCTAGAAGCGCGTTTGGAGGCGGGTCGCCCGACCCTGGGCATCTGCCTTGGCGCGCAGCAGATCGCGGCGACGCTCGGCGCGGAGGTCGCGCCGAGCGGAATCAAGGAAATCGGCTTTTCGGAGTTGACCCTGACCGATGCTGGGCGGGTTGGGCCGCTCCGGCATCTGGAAGGTATCTCCGTGCTACATTGGCACGGCGACGCCTTCCAAATCCCCGAAGGCGGCGAGAATCTCGCGACGACGGCGCTTTGTGCGACGCAAGGCTTCGCGCTCGGCCGGAACGTCCTCGGCCTCCAGTTTCACCCCGAGGTGGACGCCTGCGCCGGCATCGAACGCTGGCTGGTCGGCCACGCCGCCGAGCTGGCGTCGGCGGGCGTCGATCCGCGCGCCTTGCGCGAGGATGCCCAACGGTTCGGCCGGGCCTTGCGCGACGCGGCGCGCAAGATGCTGACCGAATGGTTGCAGGGGCTGGCGCAATGACAGCAGCGGTCGACAGCGAACTCGCCACCGCCATCAGGCAGGAAGCAAGACGGCAGCAGAATCATATAGAGCTGATCGCGTCGGAGAACATCGTCAGCGCGCAAGTGCGGGCCGCACAAGGCTCGATCCTCACCAACAAATATGCCGAGGGCTATCCCGGCCGCCGCTACCATGGCGACTGCGAGGCGGTCGAGAGGGGCGAGCAGCTCGCCATCGACCGGGCCGGAAGGCTGTTCGGTGCGGCCCATGCCAATGTGCAAGCCCATTCAGGCGCGAACGCCAATATCGCCGTCCTGTTCGCGCTGCTCGATCCGGGCGACGGGATCATGGGGCTCGATCTCGCCTGCGGCGGCCACCTGCCGCACGGAACGCCCGTCAGCCCGTCGGGGCGGTGGTCCGAGGTCGCGCCTTACAGCGTCCGCGAGGATGACGAACGGATCGACTATGACGAACTGGACCGTCTTGCCCGCGAGGCCAGGCCGCGTCTGATCTTCGCTGGCGGCTCCGCCTATCCGCGCGAGATCGACTTCGCGCGCATGCGCGCCATCGCCGACGCGGCCGGCGCGTGGCTGGTCGCGGACGTTGCGCACTATGCCGGGCTGATCGCCACCGGGCTCTATCCCAATCCCGTGCCTCACGCTGATGTCGTCACCTCCACCAAGCACAAGACGCTCAGGGGACCGCGTGGCGGACTGATCCTCACCAATGATGCGGCGCTGGCGAAGAAGATCGACAAGGCCGTGTTTCCCGGCATGCAGGGCGGCCCGCTCATCCATGTCATCGCCGCGAAGGCCGCGAGTTTCCATGAAGCGCTTCAAACGGCGTTCGGCGACCACGCCCGCGCCGTCGTCGCCAATGCGCAGGCGCTCGGCGACGCGCTCACGGCGTGCGGGTTGCGCCTCGTCACCGGCGGCACCGACTGTCATCTCCTGCTGGTCGATCTCCGCTCTTTCGGCGCCACCGGCAAAGCGGCGGTCGAAGCTCTCGAACGCTTCGGTCTGACCACCAACAAGAATGCCGTTCTGTTCGATCCTCTGCCGCCGACCGTCACCTCCGGTATCCGCCTCGGCACGCCCGCCGCAACCTCGCGCGGATTCGACGAAGCGGCCTTTCGCGAAGTCGGCGCGCTGACTCTGGAGGTGCTCGGCGCGCTTCGCGCCGGGCGCGAACACGGCCCGTCGGTGCACGACCGGATTCGCCGGCTAACCGACGCCTGGCCGATTGATGGAGGGACGGATGGCTGATGTCGCCGCTAATCTCGCAGTTGTCCAGCAGAAGATCGCCGACGCCGCAGCGCGGTCGGAACGCTCGCCGGATGCGGTGCGCTTCGTCCTCGTGACGAAGACCGTAGCGGCTGAACGGGTGCTGGAAGCCGTCCGCGCGGGTGCGACCGACCTCGGCGAGAACAAGGTGCAGGAGGGACGCAGGAAGGCGGAAGCCCTGACCGACGAGCCAATCCGCTGGACGATGATCGGTCATCTCCAGAGCAACAAGGTGAAGGATGCGCTGCACTTCGCGCGCGAGGTGCAGTCGCTCGATCGTCTCTCTCTGGCGACCGCGCTCGAAAAACGGCTCCAGCTTCTCGGGCATGGCCTCGACGTGCTGGTGCAGGTCAACACGTCGGGCGAGGCCAGCAAATACGGCCTTTCACCCGACGACGTGCCTGCGTTCCTGCGGGAATTGCGCGCCTTCGACGCGCTGCGCCCCAAGGGTTTCATGACGCTTGCCACTTTCTCGCCCGATGAGGCGGAGGTGCGTCGCTGTTTCCGCCTGCTGCGCGGCATACGAGATCGCGCGCTGGCGGAAGCTCCGCAGGGCACGAACCTTGCCGACCTCTCGATGGGCATGTCGGGCGATTACGCCTGGGCGATCGAGGAAGGCGCGACCATCGTCCGGGTCGGCCAGGCGGTGTTCGGTGCCCGGCCGCTTCCCGATTCCCACTATTGGCCGGGCGCGGCAGGGACGGCCTGATGCTGGTCATCTCAATCCAGAGCCAGGTCGTCCACGGCCATGTCGGCAACAGCGCCGCACTCTTTCCCATGCAGGCCGAAGGCGTGACGGTGGCGGCCGTTCCCACCGCGTTGCTCTCCAATCATCCCCACTATTCGACGATGCGGGGCACGGTGCTGGACGCCGGGCTGGTGGCGGACCTGCTGCGCGGAGTCGAGGAACGTGGGCTGGTCGAGCGCGCAACGGTGCTGCTGACCGGCTATCTCGGCTCGCCGACGATTGCCGGGCATGTGGCGCGGTTCGTCGCGGCCGCCCGGAAGCACAATCCAAACCTCGTCTATCTTTGCGATCCCGTCATGGGCGACGACGACCTCGGTGTCTTCGTCGCGGACGGTTTGACGGACATATTCCGCGACCAACTCGTTCCGCTCGCCTCGATCATCACGCCCAACCAGTTCGAGCTGGAGCTTTTGGCCGGGACGAAGGCGCGCGACGCGGCGGGGCTTCTAACGGCCAGCGATGGGATAGCGCACGGCGGGCGACCGGCAGTGATCGCAACCGGATGCACGCTCGCCGATACGCCGGCCGGCCAGGTCGAGACGGTTCTTTGCGCGAACGGACTGATGACGCGCATCGCCACACCGCGCCTGCCGATCCGCCCATGCGGGACGGGCGACCTCATGAGCGGCCTTGTCGCCGCTCATGTGGCGAAGGGCACCGATGTTGAAACTGCGCTGCGCCGCGCTGTCGAAGGCACATGCCGGGTGCTGGAGCGCACGCTGCAGGCCGGCGCGGATGAGATGTGTCTTTCCCCGATGGCGGCGCAAGTTGCCACGCAACCCGATTGACGGAACCCATGAACGGCTTCGATTTTGCCTCATGCTTCGCCGAAACGCTGCAAAACCTGAGACGCGAGGGGCGCTATCGTGTCTTCGCCGATCTTGAACGGGATTCGCATAGCGGCGTCCATGCCTATGACCACCGCACAGGCCGGCGCGTCACGGTCTGGTGCTCGAACGACTATCTGGCGATGGGCTCTCATCCCGATGTCATCCGCGCGGCAGGTGCCGCGCTGGAACGATATGGCGCAGGCGCGGGTGGCACGCGCAACATCTCCGGGACAACCCACGAGCATGTTCTGCTCGAACGGGAACTGGCGGACTTGCACCGCAAAGAATCCGCCTTGCTGTTCACGTCCGGCTATGTGGCGAACGACGCGGCGCTGTCATCACTCGGTCGTTTCCTGCCGAGCTGCGTGATCTTTTCCGACGAACTGAATCATGCGTCGATGATTGAAGGCATTCGCTGCTCAGGCGCCGACAAGCGGATATTCAGGCACAACGACTGGCGTGACCTTGAACGGCAGATCGCGTCCGTCAGCAAATACCGGCCCAAGATCATCTGTTTTGAGAGCTGCTATTCCATGGATGGCGATTTCGCCCCCATGGAAGCGATCTGCGATGTCGCGCAGCGGCACGGCGCGTTCACCTATGTCGATGAAGTGCATGCGGTCGGCCTCTATGGCGCGCGTGGAGCCGGCGTGGCGGAGCGCGATGGCCTGCTCGGCCGCATCGACATGTTCCAGGGCACGCTCAGTAAGGGCTTCGGAGCCATCGGCGGCTATATCGCCGGCAGTCGCGATGCGGTCGATTTCGTCCGCAGCCATGCTCCCGGCTTCATTTTCTCCACCGCTCTGCCGCCCTCCGTCGTTTCCGGCATCCGCGCGACCCTGCATCACCTCAAGGAAGACGGCTCCGCCCGCAAGGCGCTCGCGAAACGTGCGGCCTCGCTCAAGGCGAAGATGCTGGCTCACGGCATTCCGGTTCTTCCAAGCCCAAGCCACATCCTGCCAGTGATGATCGGCGATGCCGCTCTGGCGAAAGAGATCACCGATCGGCTTATGGTCGAGGACGGAATCTACATTCAGCCGATCAACTATCCGACCGTCCCGCGCGGAACCGAGCGCCTGCGAATCACGCCGACGCCACTGCACACGGACGAAGACGAGGATTGCTTGATTGCG
The DNA here is from genome assembly GCF_021401125.1 of Xanthobacter sp. NM-59. Taxonomy (GTDB): domain Bacteria; phylum Pseudomonadota; class Alphaproteobacteria; order Rhizobiales; family Xanthobacteraceae; genus Xanthobacter. The sequence continues at coordinate 28,666 of NZ_JACBFQ010000018.1, read as the reverse complement.
GCGCTGATCTCAGCGCGCAACGCCTTTTCGCGCTGGCGGGAGCTTACGGAAATAGCACCTCCCGGCCTCCCCGCGCATATGATGGAGGATGCGGAATGACCGCCGCCCTTCTCCGCGTATTCCAGCCCGCACCCATGATATTCGAGCGCGGCGAAGGGGCCTGGCTCACAACCGCAGAGGGCGAGCGCTGTCTCGATTTCGGCGCGGGCATTGCCATCAACGCCCTGGGCTATTCCCATCATAGATGACGGCGGCCATCATGAGGCGCCGATTCTGGCGTATTCATCGAAGTTCACGTCGGTGTTCTATGGTCCCTTCCGCGCCGCTGTGGGCTGCGACCTGATCGGGGATCGCCTGTCCTACCAAATGGACCCTGCAAACGGACGGGAAGCCTTGCTGGAATCGCTTCTGGACGAAGCGGAGGGTGCGGACATGCTCATGGTCAAGCCCGGTTTGTCCTATCTCGACGTACTGACGCGGTTGCGCGATCGCACGTTGTTGCCTCTCGTGTGCTATCAGGTCGGCGGTGAGTACGCGATGATCAAGTTCGCGACCGACGCTCGCGCTCTCGACGAAGCCGCGACGGTCCGCGAAAGCTTGTTGGCTATGAAGCGCGCGGGTGCAGATCTGATCGTGAGCTATTATGCCTGTCTTGCCTTGCGGGAAGGCTGGATTGCATAGCCCACACCATATTGAGGTGGTTTCCTTCTCGATCTTCATAACATCACGGTGTATCGCCAGATCTCTCGGATACGCAAAATCACCCTCAAAAACCGCGTCACTAACCCACAAAAGCCAGTCGATCATGTCGATCGTGTTGGTGCGAAATTCTTCGCTTACGGTAACGTCTTTGGCACCTGATGTTTACGGCCGCGAACGATCAAGCAAATCGACAGCTTTGATCATTTCATCGTCTTTCAAACGCGCAAAGCCGAGGCGAAACGCTTCCGGCGGCGAAGTTGGCGTCATCATAAATCGAACGCCCGGGAGAATGGAGAGACCGAGGCGCCCGGCGTTCGTCGACCAGGTCTCGGCGCTGACGGTCGTCTCCTCTCGCAGTCGCAACCAGACCGCGAGCCCGCCAGCGGGGATCGAAAATTCGGCGACGTCCGCGAAGCGCTCGCGGAGCAGCGCGGCAAAACGGTCTCGCCGTGCATGGTACACGCGCCGCGCCTTGCGCGCGTGCCGCCGGACTGCCCCTTCTGTGATCAAATCGGCCAAAGCATGTTCGAGCGGTAGATCGCCCTGCCGGTCAATGACTTCGCGGCGGTCAGCCATGCGACGAATAAGGGCGGGCTGTGCGATGGCATAGCCGACGCGCAGGCCGGGCGCAAGCAGCTTCGACAGCGAGCCGAGATAGATGACCGGCACGTCCGCTTCCGCACGTGCGGCCAAGGGCAGCACAGGACGTCCGTCGAAGCGGAATTCGTGGTCGTAGTCGTCCTCGATGACGACCAGCCGATGGCGCCGCGCGAGTTCGAGCAGCCGCAGCCGCCGCGCCGCTCCGAGAGTCACCGTCGTTGGATATTGATGGTGCGGCGTCACATAAACTGCCTTCAACCGCTTCTCGCGTCTCGCCAGTAGCTCGAGTGCGTCAATATCGATGCCTCCTTCGTCTGCTGGCACACCGACGACGCGGGCATCGACCGCTCGGAACGCGCCCCAGGCCAACGGATAGCCAGGCGTCTCGACTGCGATCGCCGCGCCGGGTTCCATGAGGGCGGAGGCCGCGAGAAACAGCGCCATTTGGCTACCGCGCGTGATCAACATATTGTCCGCGCCCACGGCTAGTCCGCGCTCATCCTTGAGGTAGGAGGATAGAGCTTCGCGCAGCGCTAGGCTGCCGCGCGGATCGCCATAGGCCCGGTCGACGAGAAAGGAGGGCGAGCTTAGAGCCCGGCGGAAAGCTTGGCCAAGTGTGGCTATAGGCACGAGGCGCGGGTCTGGCGCACCATCCGAAAGATCAAGCATCGGTCGCTTCCGATCAGCGGTGGCGACTGCCGGTTGAACGAGACGCAGCTCGCGGCCGAAATCTGGCAGATCTCTCGCGACGAAAGTGCCGCGCGACGATTCCGCCGTGAGCCAGCCTTGCATTGTGAGTTCATGATAGGCGGCGTCGACCGTGTTGCGGTTAAGAATGAGATTTCGCGACAAAGCCCGCGTGCCCGGCAGGGGATCGCCCGGCTTAAGTTTGCCCTTTTCGATTTCGGTGATGATGGCGCGAGCGAGCGCGAGGAAGATGGGCTCCTTTTCCTCGGGCCTTACTTCAATCGCCAGTGTCGCACCCTTCCCCATCCGGCCTACCGATATTCTAGAATCCGGCTCTCCTATATGGGCCGGGTAACAGCTATTTCATGAACCATCGCCATTGGCAACTGCGCTCGGCCGGCTCGAACGAGGGAAACAATCACTGGTAGAGAAAAGCGATCCTCTAGCATGCAGAATGTCTTGTCTGTGTGGACGCTGAGCAACGTGTCGCTCACTCTCGATGCCAGAGGTTCGATGTCGAGGTCATGGAGAAGGCGCACCGACCCAGGTTCTTGGCGGGGCATTATCACATCGACCACTGTGCCGATTTGTCGGCTCTTCGTTAAACTTTGGAGACCGTCCCATGTTTAGGACCGCGATCGCCGTTCGTCATATTCACTTTGAGGACCTCGGCGTCTTTGAAGCGGTGCTCTCAGGAGCCAGTTACAAGGTCCATTATCTTGATGTCGATGCCGGCGGCTTTTCGACCCTCGACCCCGTGGAGCCCGATCTTCTTGTCGTGCTCGGCGGGCCGGTTGGGGTCTATGAGACTGACACATATCCATTCCTCGCCGAAGAGCGAGCGCTGATCAGAAAGCGGCTCGACGCCGGGCGTCCGTTGCTCGGCATTTGCCTCGGCGCCCAGCAGATCGCTGCTGTGCTCGGCGCTAAAGTCGCTCCGACCGGCTTCAAGGAGATCGGATTTTCCGAATTGACGCTGACGGATGCGGGCCGCGCCGGGCCGCTCCGGCATTTGGAAGGCGTTCCGGTCCTGCATTGGCACGGCGACGCCTTCGAAATCCCCGAAGGCGCAGCGAGTCTCGCGACGACGCCGATGTGCGCGACGCAGGGATTTGCACTTGGCGAGAACGTCCTCGCTGTCCAGTTCCATCCCGAGGTCGACGCCTGCGCGGGCATAGAACATTGGCTGATCGGTCATGCATGCGAACTTGCCGCAGCCGGTGTTGATCCCCGCGTCATCCGCGAGGATGCCAAACGGCGCGGCCCCGCTTTGCGCGAAGCTGGACGCGCCATGTTCGGCGCTTGGCTGGAGGGCCTCACTTTCTGAGCGTGTCTATCCGATTTTGGCACGAAACGGCCGGCGCAGCCGCGAGAGGCAGCCTGAACAACCACGCTATGCAGGTCGCACCGTTGACCGATCTCTCTATGAGTATGTCCGGCGATCAAGGATCGCCATAAAAAATCGGAGCGAACGTCTTCGGCGTCAGTCAAGCCGCCTTCGGCCTCCGCCCATAACCTGGTTGTTATTATTGGTCGGGTGCGGAGATTTTCTTTCTGAGCATCGCCGACTCGCTCCACGCCCGCCGTGGCGGAATTCGTGAATCGGATTAGTTTCTGCAAGCAGAGCATCGTCTCGACTGGTGAGACGTCAGACGTCAGACGTCGGGACATTGCCCCGCGTCATAAAATAGAACGGAGTTCGAAAACCCCGTCGAATGCCTTCGTTACATGCGCGCTGAGTGTCTGCGTGCCCGCAACCAACTGCTGTATAATCTGACAACCTGTTATGCCCGAAACTCAATACAGGGAAATGCGCGATGGAAGATGCAGCCATTGGAAATGTCGACGCTGTTGGAGACATGCTTAAGAAACTGTCGACGCTCTGGAAAACGCGCGCCGCAGTCAATCTGGATCTTCCGGACTATTGGGGGCTGGCGTATGATCCAACGAAAAGCGACTTCAGCGAATTGCTGTTGCCGTTCAGAGATCATCCCTCCTGGACGGCGGCGCCGAGCGAGCTAAGATCGAAGGTTCTGTCTTACGCTTGGGCGATCTACAATCTCAAAACGGTTTACATCGAATGCAATGTCGTAACTCCGGCTTGCGAAGACTTTATTAAGGCACCGCCCAGCAGCATCAATCGCGCCGCAGTGCAGGATGTCATGTCTCAAGTGCTGCTCGACGAAGCGCTGCACACGCGCATGTCGATCATGGCCTGCAACTATATTTACGAAAAGAACGGCATACCGCCGCTCGAATTCGTAAATTTCAATCTCGTTCAATGGCGCGAAAATCTCCTGTCGAACTGCAACGCCGATTGGGAGCGGCGATTAACGCGTTTCGCTGTGGCCTGCGCGAGCGAAACGCTGATCACCGATTATTTGAAAACCATGGCCGAAGACAATTCCATCCAACCCATCTGCCATGAGGTGACGCGGACGCATGCGATAGATGAATGGGGTCATTCGAGCGTTCTCAGTACTGTAGCGATGGATGTCGTTCACGGCCTCAGCAACCGCGAGCGTGACTATTTGCGACAGGTGATCGTCAAAACCGTGCAAATGTTCGCGAACAACGAACTGGGCGCCTGGGCCAAGGTGTTTTCGATGCTACAATTCGCGCCCGGGCGCGACATGTTACGCGATATCGGCGACACCAACGAAATCAGCGTCTATACGCACTCCGTTGAAACGCTGCTGGAGCGTGTCGGATTGACGCGCAACGAGGGCAATGTTTCGACTCTTGCCGAAGCTGCCGATAAGCGTGAAGGGGCCTTAGTATGAGCGCGCTCGTACTGGCGCGCTGCGAAGGCGTGCGACCCGAAACGGGCGACGTGAAAGTGATTACCTTGCGCGTCGAGGGCGCCCATGCGCATTTCCTCGACACGGTGCTGCCGGGTGGTCACGTCGCGGTCCGCTATCCCGACGGAACAGGGCAACTGCAGCAACGGCTGTATTCCGTCACTCGCGTGGAAGAGCCGAACCTTTTCGAGATCGCCGTCAGACGCGCGAGCTATAACGGTGTTTCGGATCGGCTGCATTCCGACGTTCGCGAGGGGGTGATCATCCCTCTCGCTATCACTGATGCGCCAAGAGCGCGTCTACTGCTCGCGGAAACGGGTCGGATGTTGGGCGTCGCGCCCGGTAAATCGATCCTCGAAATTCTGGATGACTATGGCGTGCCCTTACGCTCTGGATGCCGATCGGGCATTTGTGGCGGTTGCCGGATTAGGATTGTCGGCGGCGAATGTCGTGTCGAAGCCGACTCTTCTCTCAACAACGCCGAGCGGGCTAATGGCTATGCTCTGGCGTGCTGCGTATTTCCGATCTCGGGCGATGTCGTCATCGCGGTCGGGGCAGCTTTGCGAGCATGAGCATGGGCGCCACTTCCTCCGGCGTGTAGATATAGGGCGCTGGGCCTGTCGCAGGATTGCGGTGGGGATGATGCTGGGGGACGTCATGCACGCGATCCTCCGCATGCAGAAAACGGGCACAGTGCGCGATCTCTCGAGGCCGCCGCTGGAGACTACGAGGGGTCCGCTGTGGTTTGCCAGCGTGATCGGTGACGGGGTGCGATGGCCCCGTCTCATGTTCCTTTCGCCATGCGCCAGAGACCGGCATTCAAGATGCCTCCCCGTAGCGTGGCTTCCCGCGAAACGGCCGCCGCCCTCGCGTTAGGGATTGAAGCCGAATGGCGGAAGCGCGCTTGCCAAGCGTGGTTCCGGCGCAGCCGAAAGCCCGGGCCGAAGGGCAACGTCCATTCTCCCCTTTTCTCACTACTCTTCGTCCGGGATCGCATCCAGGGCAGCAATGATGCTGCGAAGGGTCGCGAGAAAGGTTTCCCGCTGGTCCGGCTCGAGGCCGGCGACGGCGTCGGAATTGACGCTGGCGATTGCCTCCCGCACGCCTTGCATCTTGTCCAATGCAGCTGGCGTGAGGGAGATCAACGCTGACCTGAGCCCCATTTTTCCTCCGGTTTGGGGGAGAATCCATGGGTTGATTTGTGACCTCAAGGGGCCACGATTTCCAGTGTGAGTGCTGTGGCAAACTTGGCGGGGGATCGATGGCCCAGCGCCGAGTGGGGTCGGTTCAAATTGTAGTCCTCTTTCCATGAGCTGATGGTGGCGCGGGCCTGCGCCAGGTTCGAGAACAGGGTCTCATTCAAACACTCGTCCCGAAAGCGCGGTACCCACCACTACGAGATCGTCGAGACCGGAAACTGGAGCTGGTGGTTCAAGAACCGCCACTGACCGCACAGACTCTTGATGCCATTGGACGCAATGCACACCAACGCTCCCCGGCCATGGGGCAATGCCCCAGGCCGGGATCAATATTCGGCGTCGATATGGGGGGCAGATTTCCATGCCGATTGACAGCGGGAGTGGACGAAGTGAGCTGGGCCCTGGTCCTCTTGGCAGATTGCCCACGCGTTTACCGATTCATGCGGCAAGTCCATCGTCTTCGTCACGCTCCGGATACTGATCTCCGGCTGCCCTCTGTAGAAACCGTGCCAGCGCCGCTTTCCGGGAGCCTCGATCGAGCGCATAGGCGGTCTGTTTGAACTCGACCCCGTCGAGCAGCCCCTGAATGTAGCCGGAGATGGTATCGGCGGCCATGATCAGCGCTGTGTCGAGCGTATGGATATAATTGCTCGTGACCGATCCCTTCGCATGGCCCACCAACGCGGCGATGGTGACCTCGGTGAAACCCAGATCGTTCGCGACGCTGGCGAAGCTGTGGCGCAGGACGTGAGGGGTGACATCGGCCAAGGGCGAGCCTGCGAAGATCTTCCCCCAGTGATTGGGGAAGCTGCCGAACGCGCTCTCGCCGCCCCGGCCGGGGAAGACATAATCTCCGATCGCCTCATTCCGACGCCTCTCCAGATATTCCACCACGGGTAGCCCAATGGGTCGGATGGAGCTTCCTTCCTTGCTATCCTTCAGGCGCAGGCAACTGCAATCCGTATCGGCTTCATCCCATCGCAGCGTCACCATCTCCATGCGCCGGCATCCGGTCAGGGCGATCTGGCGGATGATCTCCACCGACATCCGGTAGTTCTCGTTCTTGGAAGCCGTCTTGAGCAGGTCGCCGAGGACGCGATATTCGGCTTCGCTCAGTCGCCGGGCGCGGACATTATCCTTTGGCCGCCGCACACCATGTGCAGGGTTCGTCTCGATGATCCCGGCTTCGACCGCGTAGGTGAGGATGCCACCGAGCAGACCGATTGTCCGCGTGGCTGTGCCGGCGCCACCTTTTACGATGGACTTGCCACGCAGGTTCTTCGTCTTGACGGTGATGCGCGTCTTTCCCGCCATGATGTCCTTCATGGCCCTCGTGATGTCGGCTTTCGTCAGGTCCCTGACGCGACGCGAGCCGAGGAGGGGAACGATATGACGGTGGATGCGGCCGAGATCGGAGGCGATCGTGCCCGGCTTCTTGGGGCGGCCACCCTTTCCGAGGATGAGACCCGCTTTCAGATCGGCGAGGTAGAGGTCACAGAGTTCCTTGACCGTGAGCGCTTTCCGATCCAGCCGCCGTTCTTCAGCCGGGTCGTCGCCTTGCGCGATCCGGCCCAATTGCGCCTTGGCTTCCTGGCGCGCGCGTTCTGGTGTCCACACTCCGTGCAGCCCGATCGTAAAGCGGCGCGATCGGCCGGCCGACCGATACTGAAGGACGTAGCTTCGCTTTCCGGACGTGAAAACCCGGAGGCCAAAACCAGGGAGCTCATCGTCCCAGATCACGTAATCCTTCGCGCCGGCTTCCGCGGCATCGACAGCCCTTTTGGTGAGCTTAGCCATGGGGTTTCTCCGCCCTGATCGCTTCGTCTCGCGTAAGCGCCACGTAAGCAGCAGGAAGAAAGTGGTGGCGGAGAGAAGGATAGTCTCGGCTAGAGTGCGTTACAAATTCCTTTTCAGTAACAGTACGATATCGCATTTCTTCGCGCTCCATCGTAAATTTGACGGAGCTACCAGTAATCCCTCCGAAGGCGGAGGCCACACGTTCGAATCGTGTCGGGTGCGCCATTTCAGGACAGAACTCTGAACGCCGAATGCCGCCGTTTCCACGCTAGAAGCGGCGACCAGCGTTCGCAGCAGTTCCGATTTCGACCCCATGATCCGAACATCGTCGTCTGCGACCTCGACGCGCTGTGCCAGGGCGCGCAGGTGGTCGCGGCGGTAGCCGCCATCGTCGAGGCACATCCGTTCACGGGCCTTGCGGGCGAACGCCGCTAGCATGTCCGGGCTGACGGCCTGACTGGCCGAGCTATCTAGCGCGAGCCGCGTGCGCTCCGCTTCGGCCGTAGCTTGATCCCGCAACGCCTTGAGGCTGGCCATTCGCTCTTTCGCTACCGCATCGTCCTTATTGACCATGCCCGATTCGATGGCATCGAAGAGACCGCCGATCCGCTGATCCGCCTCGGTGATTCGCCTGTGAAGTTCGGCCAGATGCTCACGGCGGCGCTCAGTGCGCTCCTGGCGGCGGTCGATAATGCTGGCGAGGATGGTTGACGTTGCCCCCAACTTCTATCCAGCAGTGAGCTCGTCCTGGCGATTGGGTTTGGCCTTGTCGGCCGGGTGAGCGGCGGGATCTGGCGCGGAGCCCTTGGCTTGGCGCAGCGGCAGATCCCGTCGCGGGTGGAAGGTGGCTGCGAATGCGGACGGGGTCTGCCAGCCGATTAAACGCCTTTGCATGCGGGTCCAAACGCCCGTCGCGCTTCTTGGCCTCGATCTCTTCCATCGCCTTCGGGACGATCAGGGTACTGATCAGTCCAGCCGTTGCAATCTCTGTCCAAGGTAGTTCGGCCACTGGCTTGCCTTCGAGCACAATATTCGCGTCGAGGAAGGCGACCAATTCATCGGTAGACTCGGGCGGGATGGCCATTGCCTACCGATTTCCGCAGACTACGAGTTGATCGAATAGCGGACAGCCGTTCATGCAGCTTGGCCGGTGCGAACAACCGCCGCAGCGGTTGGAGGCAAAGTAGCGTCGGAATGAGCGGACGTTTTCCGAGCCGTGCCAGATGTCGAGCAATGAGGTGTCGTCATTAAGCATGTCGCCCTCGACTAAACAGCTCTGAAACGAGCAGGGATAGACCTTCATGTCTTCGGAGACGTATAGAGAGAACCGTCCCGCATCGCAGGCATCAACCAGCGCGTTGTTGGCATCCGTCCTGGCGAACACGCCGCTCACGCAGCAGGCATCGAACCCGACCTTCAGTTTCGCATCAGTTGCGGTGGCTAGGCCGAAGAACTCGTCGAGGCGATCGCTATGGCGGAGCATCTTTTCCTCGAAGACCTTCCGCCCCGAAGGTTTGTAGTTGAGGAAGATGAGCGCGTTGATCTTGACAAGGAACTCCGGCGGGTTGCGGAGCCAGTCGATCGCCGTATCGACGCTGTCGCTATCGATGATGAAATGAACATTGGTCTTGATGTCGTGATCGGTCAGCAGACGGATGGTCTCGGCTGTCTCGTGATACGGTGCGTAAGCGGAGACGGCCACGGCGCCGCAATTGCGGCGGGTCGCCGCCAATATTTCGTCGGTCAGCCCGCGCCCGTTGGTCGTGTAGTTTGGGACGATCCCTTTTGCCCAAGTATAGTCGAGGATTTCGACGAAATCGGGGTGCTGGTTGGGATTGCCACCGCCTAGCGCGACTTGGAAGGTGCCGATCTCGGCGGCCTGGTCGATCACGCGCTTGTAATCAGCGAGCGCCATGTGCGACCCGTACCAAGTCGAGCTCTTGTAGCAGAATACGCAACCCTTGTCGCACCAGTTGGTGATCGAAATGTCCATCAGCTCGGGGCCGTGCGGCGACCAGAACGGCTCGCGCTGGCCGGGCTCGGGGGCGCGCGCGAAGAAACCGGTTCGCGCGTTGAAGAAGGTCGAATAGCCGAGATCTTTGTAGCGATTGACGCGCAAGCGCGCTTCACCAATAGTTGTCATAGGCATTGATGAAGAACCTTTCGGACTCGATCTCGAAAATCTCGGTGCACAGCGTCATCTCGGCCAGATTGTTCTCGCTGCTGAAATGGCCGATCGTGACCGTCTCGCCGTCTGCGATGCCCCGCTTCATGCGATCGAGCACCGCCGGCGTATAATCTTGCCGGTGCTCCAGCGTGTCGACCTCCTCGACTCGCGTCAGGACGGTGCCGCGGTCGATCTGGCTCTTGAGCTCGGCAAACATGGTCTCGAACAGCGGCGCCACTGGGCTGTCGGGACCGACGCCGGCCGCTGCCAGGAAATCGTCGCGCGACAGCATGTCGCGAGCGATATAGACGAACGAAGTCGACGAGCTGTTCGAGACAAAGTCCATCTTAATCTTCATGGCTGTCCTCCAGCTTGCGAATGCAGGCGATGACCGTGTCCCGGACATTGTCGTCATAGGCTTCCTCGAGCACGCCCCCCGGGTGACTTAATCTTGAGTATGTGCGTTTTTTCGAGTTCGGCCGGGTCGAGATAGATTTCGTGCGCCAATTCGAGATAGGTCGCGAGCGTCGGATACTCCACGCAATAATATTGGTTATATTGCGCGCGCAGGTCGTTCGACCAGGAGAAGAGCTGGTTGTAGACGTCCGTGAACAGCTGCGCCGCGAGCCCGGCTGGCTTGATCTTCAAAGCATCGAGAAATTCGTCGAGCGGCGGAATCCGGCGCAAGGGTAGGACGAGATCCTTCTCGGTCATGCTATGGCTCCCGCGGATGCTGCGATGTCCGCCAACAGAATTTGCACCGCCGTGGCTCTGGCCGGTCCGACCAGCACCAGGGCTGCGGCGCAATTTACGGCGTCCCCTGCGTCCTGGAACAAGCTGGAGGTGCGCTCTCGTTCCAGCCAGCCGGCGTGCGCAGCGGCGTGCAGGAAAAACGCGAGCCATTGGGGTGAGTATCGCACCAGGCCCCGGCCGCCTTCGTCCTCCCCGACGTCGGCCACCAGCTCATTGATGCTTTGCCGCCACGCCAGCGCGTCGTAGTCGCGATCGCCGCCGAAGATCGCCCGAATGAATGTGGCGTGCTCCGCGTCTTCGAGGTCGTTCAAATGGCCGATGAGGATGGCGATGTTCAACAAATCGGCTGCGTTGCGCCGGTGCAGCAGAAACAGCGCGACGCGCGGCCACCGCCGAGAGGCGCCGGCGTCCGCCAGGATGCCCTTAACGTGCGCGACGTCCTCGCTCGTCTGCACCGAGGGGGGCAATAGGCGGACGTTGAGGCTGAAATGCTCGGTGAAGTTCGGCGCCGCCTCGCACGCCGCGATCGCGGCGGTATCGTTCGCGTTGCGCGCGAGCAGATAGGCGTAGCGGTAGACGCCTTCATAGACCGGGCGGCTGGGCAACCGGGCCAGCATTTCGGTCAACGCTTGGGCATGGCCGGCAGCGGCACGACCGACCAATTGATAGGCGATGGTGAAGTCCCTCAGCTCGTCATAGGTAAACGAGATGGCGAGGTCGCCTACTGCCGCGAGCCCCCCGCTATCGACTTCCCGGCGGAGGATGACGTCGTCCTCGACGAAGCGCCGGACGATCTCTTGCTCCTCGGCCGAAAAATCGCGCACCGAGAGCTTGGAAAAATCGTCCGCGGCGAGCATCGACGCCGCGATCTTGAACAAGGTGGGCTGGGCCTTGGCTTGGTGCTGCAAGGGGAAGGAGCCGATCTTCTTGCGCAAATAATCGACGAACAGATCGCCTTTGTAGATGTCGGTCACGTACCCAACATCGCTGCCCTCATAGCGTTCGCAGAAGATCCGCAGCAGCAAGAGGTCATTCTCGAGGAACGCCTTCGCTTGCCCTTGCCGCGACCCTTTGATGCGGAAATGCGCGAGATAGGCGTTCAACAGCCGGGCCTTGCTGAGGTCGGTCATTTCCGAGCGCAAGTCGTTCACGCGGTGGATGTGCGCTGCGAATGGCTCGTCGAGCATCGTTGCAAAGCGCTCGTCGAAGAACTCGCTTCGGCACGTGATAACGAGCTTGATACAATCATATTGGCAAACCGCGCTGCAGAACGCCTTGAGCTCTTCGTTGAACGAGGTGAGATCAGTCACTTCGTTGATCCCGTCGATGAGGATCACGAACGGCTTTTCGACGTCGTGCGCGACCTGATCGAACAGCGCTAGATAATCGTGCAGCTTGGTGCCGTCGGGCGCATAGCGGTTGTGCGCGATATAATTGAACAGCCGCGTGCCCGGCGCGAAGCCGTTCAGCTGGCGCGCTGGGATGAATAGGCACGGAATTTCGAAGAGCCGGAACTGGTTCTCGACCAAGTCGCACACGAAATTGGTCTTTCCCTGACCGGCCATGCTGGTGACTAGGAAGATCTTGTTGCAAATGAGGCCGATCAGCGCGCGCGCATCGTTCAAGCGCGATGTCAGCCTGCTGGCGGTACCCTCGAGCTGGAGCCGCGCGATCATCCACCCCGCCGACTCTGGGTTCACCGGTTCGTAGCGAGCCTCGCCGGTCTCGCGGCGTCACGACAATGGGCGAACCTTGGCCAGCTCGACGCCGATCGCTTGGTCGACCTGATCGAGCCACGCGCCGAGTTCGGCGAAAGTCGCCGGCGTGGCGCTGAGCAGGCAGGCATCGAGCTCAGACACGAGCTCGGGCTCGCCGGCAATTTTGAGGCTGGCGTTGAGGTGATCATAGGCGAAACGGCGGAGCTTGTCCTGAATCTTGCGATAGAAGAAAAACGGGTTGGCGAAGAGCCTCATCTGTTCTTTGGCGGAGTACGTTTCCACGAAGATTGCGGGAATGTATTTCCGCGATGTCTTTTCGACCTCGATCCTCTCGGTCGAGAAGGCGAGAAAGTTGTTGAGCTGCTCGCGGAACTTCACCTGGCTGTCGCGCTTCGCCCAGCCCGACGCAAGATAATGATCGATCGCCTCCAGCTTGTCGGTCTCGAGATGCCGAATGCGCGTCAGTATATCGTCCCAATCGATCACGTCCGCGGCCGGATCGAACGGAATCGTGAGCGCCGTGATCGCCCGTTCGAGCGACTTTGCCGTGTACGAAGCCTGCTTCTCGGTCAGCGCGAGGCACGTAGAGGTGGTCGAAAGTCTTATCCAAATCATGCTCATGAAACGTCGCGAGCATTTTCTCGATTTTACTGGTCGACCCGTCGGTGGTTACCTGAAACGAGACTCTGGTCGTCGCGCAGCCCAGGTCCACGGCCGGGAAGTTGGCTTGGATCTTGTTCATGTTTTGCAGATCCGGGCATTCGAACGCCTGCTTCAAAACGGGGATCAGGAAATCTTCGGCAACCGAATTGATGTCGAAGCGTCCGACGGCGTTGAGCGCCCTGATCTCATGGACCAGGCGCCCTGCATATTTCGCAATATTGTTGAGGTGGTCGTCGCGGTTCATCGGGCATCCCACCGAAGCGGGGATCGGCGCGAGAGGTTGTCGCTGACCTCGCGCTGTAGCTGCTCGATAGGCCCGTCTGCGAATGACATGAAAGGTCCCCCTAAACCGTTGATTATCGAGAATAATGGAAAGCAGCGCAAGCAACACACGCAGGCGTTCTATAACCTGAATGGCGCTGGCTGGCGTCTTATAGGGGACGCCGGCTCAAGATGAGCAGGCATGATCGCGTGCGCGCCGGTTGAAGGCCACTTCCACGATTCTGCGCCAACTGCAGCCAGTCGGCTCCCGGCCCCAGCTACGGCCTTCGCGCCCAAGCCAGATATTTCCGGCAAACGGCGTGCTCGCCATACCAATGTTGAACGCCCGGCAACCCTGTGGGAGATAGCGGATAGGACAAACGCATTTTTGGACAGGCAGTGGCTAGGCCGGATCTTGCTATTCTCAAATACTGGCGCTCGGCTGTCGTTGACAGCGCGATCGGAGACGTCTGCCTGAAGGCAAAGGCGCTCGCGGAGTTTCGCAGCCTGTCGGCCGAGGAAGCCGCAACTGGCATTCTTGGACGAGAGGCCGTCGATTTCCTGTTTTCCAAGCTGCCAGCGCGTGTGCAGTGTGTTGCGGTCAGTTATCGCCCGCTCCATGTTCGCCGCCAGAGCATGCACGCCTATGCGCGCCGCGATGGCCTTCCGCCCGACGTCACCCCGATCGTCACCGAAGCGCGAGTCACACGGGAAGGCCGGATCATTCCCGGTCGAAGCGTGATCGCGCGGGATATCCTCGAGCCGCTCGCGCGCGACACGTTCTCGATCGGCCGCGTAGCGGATCTCGACAGCTTCCTGACGGCACATCCCTTCCCGGCCGACGATGAGGGGCCGGATCTTTGGCTACGCCATCAGGACCACTGGCAACGGATGATGGCAGAAGTCGGTGGTGACTGGCCGGCCTTCGACCCGGAATATCAGATCGTCGGGCGCGGGCTGGTTCGCCCCGCGACCGAAGCGCCCGAGACCGTAAGGCAGATCCTCCTCCTGAGCGATGCACTCATCAAGGAGCAGCCGAAGACCCCGCTTCTGGCAAATTTCGCGCGCAGAGCTCCCTGCGACATCGAACCCGCGCGTCGCGCGCCATTCCCGTTGGCGGAGCGTCTCGGCCATTCCAACGATACGTTCCCCGTCGCCGACCATCAACGCGAAGTGCTCGCCCATCTGGCGGTGGCGCGCGACGGCGACATTCTTGCCGTCAACGGCCCGCCGGGCACCGGAAAAACGACGATGCTCCTGTCGGCAATCGCCGGAGAATGGGTGCGCGCCGCGCTGGAAAAAGCCGATCCGCCATTGATTGTCGCGGCGTCCTCCAACAACCAGGCCGTCACGAATATCATCGACGCCTTCGGAAAGGATTTCGGGCACGGTGAAGGTCCGTTCGCGGGCCGCTGGCTGCCGGGCATCAAAAGCTTCGGCCTGTTCCTCGTGGCGGCCAGTAAGGAGAAGGAAGCATCGGCCAACTATCAGACCGAAAGCTTTTTCCAGGAACGCGAAACACAGGAATATCTGAGTGAGGCGCGCGCCGCCTATCTGGATGCGGCCCGGAACGCCTTTCCGCATCTGAAGCAGGCCGATGTAGCGGCGGTGATCGATGCCCTGCACCGGTGCCTCAAAGAGGAAAGTGGATTGCTCGTTCAGGCCGACGAGGCTTATGCGAGATGCCGCGAGGCGGAAAATGCCGCCTGCCGCATGCTGGGCGATGATCCGGAAGCCGCCCTTGCAGGACGCCGCGAAGCGATGGAGCGCAGCGAGGCCGAGAAGGCAAAATTCGACGCGCTCCTGCACGAATGGGAAGGTTGGCTCGCGGTCGAGCCGATGCTGCTGTCGCTGTTCGATTTTCTGCCGCCGGTCGCGCGAAGGCGGGCCTTGCGGGCGCGGCTGTTCCTGCGCGAAGCCGGTGCGTCCGAGGCGCTGGCGTCGCTCGAACGGATCGACGCGATCGATGACCGGCTGAAAACGCGGGCGCGTGATGCCGCGGCGCGAGTGAAAGAGACGACGCAAGCCTATGGGCAGGCGGCACGGGCCATCGCCGAGCAAAAGGCGCGGGAAGAAGAATGGCGCGCTCTGGCCGGGACGCTCCTTGCCAACGCGAAGGACAGCGCCGATCCCATGGAGTTCGATCGGGCAGCCGACCGCCTCGTGCGTTTCCGCCTTTTCCTGCTCGCCACCCATTACTGGGAAGGGCGCTGGCTGCTGGCGATGGAGATGGCCCTGCCAGCGCTCCAGCGGGCGCGGCGGAGCGGCCGCGGCGGCAATGACCGCGACATCGTCGAACCGATGTGGTCGCGCCGGATGATGCTGACGCCGTGCGCCGTTTCCACCTTTGCGACCCTGCCGCGCAAAATGACCTGCCGCGACAACACTTCGGGCAGCTATCGCACGGAATACCTGCTCAATCATATCGATCTTCTGATCGTTGACGAGGCCGGGCAGGCACTCCCGGAGGTCGCCGGGCCATCTTTCGCCCTGGCGAAGAGGGCGCTGGTGATCGGGGATACCCAGCAGATCGAACCGATCTCCGAGCTCCCACTCGCCGTTGATACCGGCAATCTGATCGAGGCCGGGCTTCTGCCTCCCCGCGGAGGACACGAGGCTTTGCGGGCGCTCGACAGGGTCGGTCTTACATCGCACAGCGGAAGCACGATGCGTCTCGCGCAATCGGCCTGTCGTTTCCATCCCTATCCGGAGGGGGAACGGGGGCTCTATCTTTTCGAGCACCGGCGCTGCTTCGACGAAATCATCGGCTTCAGCAACGACCTTTGCTACAAGGGAGCCCTGCAACCCATGCGCGGTCCGGCCCCGGACGGCTCGCTGCGTCCGATGGGCTACCTCCATGTCGACGGCATGGCGATGTCGGCCGGCGGCAGCCGGTTCAATCCGCTTGAGGCGAAAACGATCGCCGCCTGGCTCGCTGCCAATGCCGACACACTGAAAGCGCGCTACGGCAAGGAGCTGGAAGAGATCGTCGGGATCGTGACGCCTTTCGGTCGGCAGGCCAGCGAAATCCGCAGCGCCTGCGCTGCACAAGGCATCGACGTCAGCCGGAAGGGTATGACCGTCGGCACCGTGCATGCGTTGCAGGGGGCCGAGCGCCATGTGATCATTTTCTCGCCAGTCTACTCCAAACATGCCAATGGCAATTTTATCGACCTCTCGCCCAGCATGCTCAACGTGGCGGTCTCGCGCGCGAAAGACGCCTTCCTCCTCTTCGGGGACATGGATACGTTGGCCTCGGCACCGTCAGGTAGTCCGCGATCCGTTCTCGCCCGTTTCCTCGGCAAGGATAGCGCGAACGAGATGGTCTTCGAAGCGCTGGCGCGGACCGATCTTTCGCGAGGCACGCGAGCGCTCGAGCCCCTGCGCGACGCGGCCGAGCACGACGCCTTTCTGCTGAAGGAATTTGCGAGCGCCCAGCGAAGGCTGTGCGTCGTCTCGCCCTGGCTCAACATCGCAACCATGGAACAGGCCGGCTTCATCGCCGCCATCGCAGCGGCCCGGTCACGGGGCGTCGATGTGGACATCTACGCCGATCCCCAGCTGACCCGCGAGCGGGGCAGGCCCGGACAGGATATTTTCAAGGAAGCCCATGAGGCGTTGACCGGAGTCGGCGCGTCGGTCCATGCCGTCCGACAGCTTCACAGCAAGCTGGTGTGGGCGGACGACATGTTGCTTGCGGTTGGCTCGTTCAACTGGTTCAGCGCTCACCGGACCGGCGAGTTTGCCCGCCACGAGACCTCGGTCGTCTATCGCGGCGGTCATCTGGGATCGGAGATCCAGATTCTCGAAGACAGCCTCAAGGTCCGCACGCTGACCTTGTAAACTTGGTTCAGCGAACCGATCAGCGCCGTTTTACAGGGGTTTTGGAACGGCAGCTTATCCTAGACCCTGATCGAAAACCGGCCAGTCCGCTCCCGGCCCCAACCCGCCATTCGTTGTCGTCGCAGCGAACTTCTGCTTCTGGCGCACTCCAGAGGTAGTGGCAGCATCGCCCTCTCTCGCGTCATTGCGGCGGGATACCATCCATCGGAGCGACGCGTTTTTGAGGCGGCGAGGTTGAGCCCCTCGTCCGCTGAGAGTGAGAGGTTGGACCGGATTTCCGTGACGGGTTGAGGATCGGGCGAGAGGCTCCCGGCACCCGTCGCAGAGTTTGGTCCCATGATCGAGGTTCAGGTTCTCGAAGGACACCGCGATGCGGCGAGCGGAACGGCCGTGTGTCCTCCGAGAGGTTCTCCCGGCCGGCGGACAAGCGCTATCTGTCGCTGTCGGAGCTCTACGGTGGGGTGCGCGGCAGGTCCGACCGGAGCCGGACGCGCACCGTGGAGAGCGCCGCCATCCGCGTCGAGGCGAGCCGAGAGGCGCCGGACCGGCTGACGCTCGCGCTGCCCGGGGCAGACGCTCCTGTTGCCCCCACCCACTGGAGCTTCGGCCAGCTTGCGAGCCTCATCGGGGCACCGGCATCTTATCTGCGGCAGCTTCCCGCGCCGCTCGCCGGCATCAACCTGCAGCACGGCCTGCTGACGCACCGCGCTGAGCAGGTGAAGACGCTGGAGGTGGAGGACGGCCGGGTTGAACTCCGGGCAGTGACCGGCCCTGACTACGGCCGCATCTATGACCATGAACTGGTGGACGCCGTGCGCCGTGTCGCCGGCAATGGCACCGGCGACACCCGCTGGAAGGTGCCCGGTGTGCTCGACTGGTCGACCGGCATCTACAATCCCCGCGTCGATATCACCAGGGACACCACCACGCTCTACGCCTCCGACCGGGACGTCTTCCTGTTCCTGGTGGACGACCTCAACCCCATCGAGGCCGGCCGGTTGCCGGATGGCTCGCCCGATCTGTTCTTCCGGGGCTTCTATTGCTGGAACTCGGAGGTCGGCGCCGAGACGCTGGGGATCGCCAGCTTCTATCTGCGGGCCGTCTGCCAGAACCGCAACCTCTGGGGGGTGGAGGATTTCGAGGAGATCACCATCCGGCACTCCAAGTATGCCGCGGCCCGCTTCGCCCATCAGGCGGCGCCGGCCCTGGAGCGCTTTGCCACTTCCTCCCCCATGCCCTTCGTCAACGGCATCAGGGCGGCGCGCGAGCGCATCGTTGCGCGCACCGACGAGGACCGCACCGAGTTCCTGCGCCGCAATGGCTTCTCCAAGGCGGAGACGCAGCAGGTGATCGAGACCGTGCTCGCCGAGGAGGGGCGAAAGCCTGAGAGCGTCTTCGACTTCGTTCAGGGCATCCCGCCGTGGCGCGGGACAAGCCGCACCAGGACGCCCGCCTCGATCTGGAGGCCCGGGCAAAGAAGCTCCTTGATCGGGCTGCCTGAGATCCGCATTGCCGGAGAGACGCAATGCCGTGTCTCCGGCTTCGTGTTGATCCGGATTTCCTCATCGTCGGCTTTGCGGCGCGGCCCTCAGAGGTAGAGGGCGGCGCCGTGCTTTGTGACGGGTTGGAGGTCGCGAGAGAGGTTCTCCGGCCGCCCGTCGCGGAGACGCATCCCATGGCCACGGCCGTTCAGAAGATCACCCTTTCGTCCTAGCGGGACATTCCCTTCAACAGGCTGCTGCTCAGCCAGTCCAACGTCCGCAGGGTGAAGGCCGGCGTCTCCACCGAAGAGCTCGCCGAGGACATCGCCCGGCGCGGCCTGCTCCAGGGACTCAATGTCCGCGCCGTGGTTGACGCCGATGGCATCGAGACCGGCATATATGAGATCCCGGCCGGCGGGCGGCGCCACCGGGCGCTGAAACTGCTGGTGAAGCGCAAGCGCGTCGCCAGGACCGCGCCCGTGCCCTGCATCGTGCGGGAGGGCGGTATCGCCGAGGAGGATTCCCTCGCGGAGAATGTCCAGCGCGCCCCGCTCCATCCCCTCGACCAGTTCCGCGCCTTCCTCGCCCTGCGGGAGAAGGGCCAGTCCGAGGAGGAGATCGCGGCCGCCTTCTTCGTCTCGGTCGCGGTGGTGAAGCAGCGACTGAAGCTAGCCTCGCTTTCCCCGAAGCTCCTCGACACCTATGCCGAGGACGGCCTCACCCTCGACCAGCTCATGGCCTTCACCGTGTCGGGCGATCATGAGCGACAGGAGCAGGTGCTGGAGCGTCTCGCCCAGGCTTACGACAAGCAGCCCCATGTCATCCGACGCATGCTGACCGAAGGCGCCGTCCGAGCCAGCGACAAGCGGGCCCGGTTCATCAGCATCGAGGCCTATGAGACGGCCGGCGGCACGGTGCTGCGCGACCTGTTCCAGGGGGACGACGGCGGCTGGCTGCAGGATGTCACCCTCGTCGATCGCATGGTGGCGGAGAAGCTCGCCATTGAGGCCGATGGGATCCGCGGCGAAGGCTGGAAGTGGACCGAAGTGGCACCGGACTTCGCCTATGGCCACACCTACGGCCTGCGCGAGCCGCGGGGTGAGCCGACGCCCCTGACCGCGGAGGAGGAGGCAGCTCGGGCGACGGCCCAGGCCGCATATGATCGCCTCTCCGAAGAACATGCCGATGCCGACGAGCTTCCCAAGGAGGTCGATGCGCGGCTCGGTGAGCTCGAGGCGCTGCTGGAGGCCTTTGATACCCGCCCCCTCGCGTTCGATCCGGCGGAGGTCGGCCGCGCCGGCGCCTTCGTCAGCATCGCCCAGGACGGCAAGCTCCGGGTGGAGCGGGGTTATGTCCGCCCGGAGGACGAGGTGCCGGTCGAAGAGGAGCATGCCACTTCCACCGAGACCGATGATGCAAACCATGTGGCATCGACTTCTCTCCAGGAGGCGGCCACACCCGATGCCCCTGCTGAGCCCGAGGAGGAAGACGGCCTCGCCCCGATCTCCGACCGGCTGCTTACGGAGCTGACCACCCATCGCACCCTCGGCCTGCGACATGCGTTGGGCGAACAGCCCGATGTGGCCTTCCTCGCGGCGGTGCACGCCCTCACGCTGAAGGCCTTCTACGTCTATGGCTCCGACAGCTGCCTTGAGCTCAATCTCAAGAGCGTTTCGCTCAATGCCCAGGCGCCGGGCCTCAATGACAGCGTTTCGGCCGAGGCCATTCGTGTCCGGCATGCGAGCTGGGCCAAGGCACTCTCAAAGGAGCCGGTCGCGTTCTGGGATAGGGGACGAAAAATGACAGCGATCGCCGATCTTCAGCATGCCTCCGCGGACATTAGCCGGCGGCAGGTTTGCGCACCGGCCTTCGGACCGCCGCACACTTCAAGGAATTCTCCGCTTCGAGGGCTTCCCGCTGTGCGCGAAGCTTGGCGCTCCTCTCACGGACAGCCTCGAAGTCGCTTTTGTAGCGTTCCATGGCGCGGGCAATGGATTCCTCCAACTGGCGACGACTGTCAGCACTGGAGAGGTGATTTTGATGTGTTGTGATTGGTGTCATACTATAAGATATCATAAATATAGAGAAACAGAGTGCATCGTGCGTGAATATTAGATAATTATATTAAAAAAGCTCCGCCGTGTCGAGGCGGAGCCTTCTCAAGCACTCCCCTTCAGGGAGAACTCCACGCCATCGCCAGTACATCCGTGGTCGACGGCAGAGGAGGGTCACGCGGCCTGGAGATTGCCGGCCGAACTCTTTCCGGACTTGTTGTCCCGAACGATCTCGAACTGGAGCTTCTGCCCTTCGGCGAGAGACTGCATTCCGGCGCGCTCGACGGCGGAGATGTGCACGAACACATCCGATCCGCCATCGTCAGGCTGAATGAAGCCGAAGCCCTTGGTGGCGTTGAACCATTTCACGGTACCGATATTCATGACGATTTCCTTTCAATCGTGCAAAGGGTATCCGCCTGACAAATCAGGCAGGAAATAGAGCTAGATATTGAAGGAAATTATCGTCATGTGCGCTGTGCGCACCAGAAAATCAGCCGTCAAGATCAGACAAAATCAATATAATGCGCAATTGTGTTCACGGAGAGGCCGGAATTTTTTTAGTCGAGAGAACCGATCTTTGCTGCGAGACGGCGCAGCTCGGATTCCCGGGCCACCCGCTCGAAAGCCTCGCTCTCCCCCTTGATCCGATAGCTGGGCTCACCCCGCTCGGACGGCAGCTCGCTGACGATCCGAAATCGCCCGGACGGCGAACGGAACCCCGTGACGAACTCGACCCAACCACCACTCTTGAATTTCGCGCTCATCGTTTTTTTTAGCACGTTTCACTATCAGCATGGGCTCAATTCAGGGGGAGGATCCATATTTTTCCTGGCAACCGATGTTGGCGAGCAAACAGCTTCGGTTGTGTTAGTCTGTTCGCGGCTTCTGTCAGGAAGCTCGAGGAGCCATAATGAAAATCATAAGCGTGCTGGCTTGTCTTCTCTGCGGGGGAGCTTCCTCTGCCCTTGCGTATTCCCCGGGCATGACGCTGGATTTCACATGGATCGGATTGGTCCTGTGCACACCAAGACCAAGCAGCCCCGAGTTCCAGGTGGAGAACGCGCCGGCCGGAACCGTGCAGTTGCGCTTCGCGCTGACCAGCCCGAGCGGCGGCGAGCTGGGAGGCTCCGACGTGCACCTGCCCGCCCGCGGAATCGTTCCGCGTGGCGCCGTTGCGTTTCAATCCCCGTGCGTGGGCGGGATGTATACGTGGACCGTCGAGGCCATGGACGCAGACGGCAAGCCCCTGGCGCGCGCGACGCTAACCCGCCCGTTTTATTGAGGCGCTGACGGCTGTCGAGCCGGCGCATCGCTTGCGCCAGCCCGCCATCTTGCTTCAGCGGGATGTCGAAGTTGCCGGTTTTCTCTCGCGGCGCTTGGGAGCCGCAATCGCCCCCTCCCGCTGCGCTTTCTTGCGGGCCGCCTTGCGGTGGCGGCGTACAGCCTCCGCGTGCTCTCGCACACGCCGCTCCGACGGCTTCTCATAGGCCTTGCGCTGCTTCATCTCGCGGAAAACGCCCTCGCGCTGCATGCGCTTCTTGAGGACTTTGAGCGCCTGCTCGATATTGTTGTCCCTGACGAGAACCTGCAAAAGATATCCGATCTGAAAGTCGTCCCGAGTCCCTGGCCATTGTATGGCCGCTCGCTAGGATAGCCGACTGCGGGCCGGCTGGAGGCATCATAGAGGGGATGAGCCCGCAACGCGATGGCCGCTGGCCCCCTTCACGCCGTTTCAGCCGTCACCACCTTGAAGCTCTCAAGCGTCGAGGGCCCAAAAGTGGTCACGATAGCGACGTCGGTGGCGTCGCGCCCCCGCGCCATGAGGATGCGGCCGATGCGCGGCTGATTGTGCCGGGCATCGAACGTATACCAGCGCCCGCCGAGATAGACCTCGAACCAGGCGCTGAAGTCCATCGGTGCTGGATCCGGCGGTACGCCGATGTCGCCGAGATAGCCGGTGCAGTAACGCGCCGGGATGTTCATGCAGCGGCACAGCGTGATGGCGAGATGGGCGAAGTCGCGGCACACGCCCTGCCTGAGCGTATAGGCATCGAACGCCGTCTTCAGCGGGCTCGCATGCGCGTAGTCGAAGGCGATATGGCCATGGACAAAGTCGCAGATAGCTTGCACCAGGGGCCAGCCCTTGGGCGTGTGGCCGAACATGGACCAAGCGATGCCGGAGAGCCGGTCCGTCTCGCAATAGCGGCTGCCCAGGAGAAACACCAGCACGTCCACCGGCAGGTCGCCGAGCGCGTGCTGGGGCGCATCCAGGGCCACGTCGTCGGGCCGGCCGCTGTCGCGGATGACGAAGTCTGCATGCATGGTGAGACGGCCGGCCGGTGCCTCCACGACATGGCAGAAATTGCCGAAGCTGTCGTGATAGGTGTTCGCCAAGATCGGCGGATTGAACAAGGCGCGATCGAGACTGACGAGGTCGTTGATCCGTGATGGATGCACGCTCAGGGTGAGGATCATGGGCGTGGGTTGAGGGCAGGTATAGGAGATTTCGTAGCCGGCGTGGATGAGCATGTGAAACCTCGAAGGAATGAGCGGGCATCGCCCGCGCCTTCAGCTATGGTGGGTGCGCAGCTTCGAGCCGCGCAATGGGCGTGGCCGGAGCCGCGAGGGTCTCAAAAGGTGGAGGGAAAGTTCTCTTTGCTGGCGGCGGACGACATGCCACCCGGCTCAATCTTCAATGCCGATGGTCGATCCGCGTTCCTCATCGTTGCGGATCATGCGGGCAATGCCTTTCCCTGCGTGTTGAGTGGCCTTGGCCTCGATGCTACGGACCGGGAGCGCCACATTGCGTGGGATATCGGCATAGCCGGAGTCTGTCGGTCCCTGTCAGACCTACTCGATGCCACGCTTGTACAACAGAACTATTCCCGCCTCATCATCGACTGCAACCGGCCGCCGAGCACGCCTCAATCCATCCCCGATGTGAGCGACGGCACCCGTGTGCTCGGCAACCAGGGCCTCGACACAGCGACGCGGCAGATGCGGGAAGCAGAGATATTCCAGCCCTATCACGCACATATTGCTATGGAGCTCGATCGGCACCAGGCGGAAGGCAGGCCTGTGATCCTCATCGCCATGCACAGTTTCACGCCGGTTTTCGCCGGCTTTGTGCGCCCGTGGGATGTCGGTGTCCTCTACCATCGCGACAACCAGTTCGCGAATGCACTGCTCGACGTGCTCCGGCGAGAACCCGACCTGACGGTCGGCGACAACGAGCCCTACGATGTCGGGGACGCGACAGATTGGACCATTCCCGTCCATGGCGAACGCCGCGGTATTCTCCATGTCGGTGTTGAAGTTCGCCAGGACCTGATCACCCGACCACAGGACCCAGGCTGTCTGGGGGGCACGCCTTGCCGCCCTGCTGCGGGCTAGCCTTACGCGATGCACGGCCATGGCGCTGACTATGCCCTCCTCATAAAGGCATAGCGTCGAGAACCGACGACGAGGGGCATACTCCACCCGTGCGAAGCAGCGTCGTGGCGGCGAGAAAGTCGCGCCATGCGGCCCATTTCTTGCTTTAGCAACCATGTCTGACCTTCGAAAGTGCGGGTGCCGATCCCGCCGCCCGGCGCGACAGATGCCCTCCGCCATATTGTGGGAGGCCAGCATCGTGAGACGGAGGAGTGGCCATGGACAGCTTCGGGCGTAAGCGCGGCATGTGCGAGTGGGGCGACCTTGATGCCGACGACCTGGCTCTCGATACCGTTCTGGCGGATGGCATCGGCCATCACCTGTCGCCCTTCCATCTCCTCTCGGTTCCTGGCATGAGCGCGCGCCAGCAGCGCACTTGCTCCGAACTGTGGACCCGTGACCGCCGCGCCGCCGCTTTCGCCGAGCGCGCCGCCCTCGGCTTTTGTCATCCCACCCGCAGCGCGCGAAAGATTCGCCTCGGCTATCTCTCCAACGACTTTCAGGAGCATGCCACCGCCCATCTCCTCGTGGAGGTGCTGGAGGGGCACGCGCGGGACGACTTCGAAGTTTTCGCCTACTCCTTCGGCGCCGACGATGGGCTACCCATGCGTCGTCGCTTGGTGGCGGCCTTTGACCGCTTCGTCGACATTTCCCACTTGGATGATCAGGCGGCGGCGAAACGCATCCACGCCGACGGCGTCGATATCCTCATCGATCTCAAGGGGTTCACCGCGCGGGCGCGCACCGGAATCATCCTGCTGCGACCGGCGCCGATTATCGTGAGCTATCTCGGCTATCCCGGCACCATGGGCGCAGGCATCTGCGACTACCTCATCACGGACAGGTTCCTCACGCCGGCTTCGAGCGCTCCGGAATACGCCGAGGCCCTCGCCTACATGCCCCACACCTACCATCCTCACGGCCGCGGCACGCCCCTCGGGAGGAAGCCCGGTCGACGCGAGGCGGGGCTGCCGGAGCACGGCTTCGTCTTCTGTTGCTTCAACCAGCCCTACAAGATTTCTCCGGAGACATTCGATATCTGGTGCCGGCTGCTGGCCGTCGTGCCGGACAGCGTCCTGTGGCTGCTGGACCACCCCCAAGCAGCGGGGAACCTGCGCAGCGAGGCGATCCGGCGTGGCGTCGACGCACGCCGCTTGATTTTCGGGGCGAACCTACCACAGGCAGAGCATCTCGCCCGGCTCCAGGTCGCCGACCTGATGCTCGACACCGCGCCATTCAATGCCCACACCACGGCGAGTGATGCGCTTTGGGCTGGGGTGCCCCTGGTCACGTGCCCCGGCGAGACATTCCCTTCGCGGGTGGCCGGCTCGATCCTCCACGCCATCGGCCTTGGAGATCTCGTGGCCGGGAGCCTTGATGATTATTTCACGCTGGCCTTCAGCCTCGCCACCGAGCCGGACCAGTTGTCCATCGTCAAGGGGCGTTTGGCCGCCAACCGTCTTGTCACGCCGTTGTTCGACGTTGCAGCCTACACCCTCGGCCTCGAAGGGCTCTATCGCGCCATGGTCATGCGCCACCATGCCAAGCTGCGGCCTTCCGCGGTCGGCGCACGGGCCGAGTACGCGCGCCTTTCGACTCCAACGAACATCCGAAAACCGCATTCCTCACAGATGATGCTCCTATCGTGAGGCTCGCCGGATCGGCTGGTGGCTTGCGTATCTGCACCACCCCAAAATTGGAGCCTTCGATGTCCCAGCCCATCGCCCATACGCTTCGGCTTTCCGTCGACGGAGAGATCCAAGTGATGCGCTCTCTTGAGGAGGCCGCCATCTTCGTTCGGCGCCACCCCTTGGGCGAACACGCAGGATCTCTGCTGGACCAGATCGCCGGCGCGTCCAATCCCCTCCTGACGGACCGCGCCTGGGTGGCCGTCGCCACGTTCGCCGATGCCATGCAGCGCTCGGGGAACGTGACCCTTTCACGCAGGGCATGACCATGGTCACACCGACCAATGAGGCGATCGCTCGTTCCGTCTGCGAACGAGGCCTGCGCGCGCGAGGCGAGATCGCCGAAGCCGATATTCAGTCTTTCGTCGACCGCTTCTGGCAGATCGTCGCCGCGAAGCTCGACGCCCAGCTTATCGATGTTTCTGGTGGCCAGATTCAGCACACCATTGAGCAAAGCGTTGATGCCTACTGGGACTGGTGTCTGAGACATGCTGAAAAATAGATGCGGCAGAGGGAAAGCCCGGTGCGCCTTCAAGCAGATAAACTGAGCGCAGCGCACCGGCTCAAGGCAGCGGTAGTAGGCGCGTATGAGCGCGACCCATCGTCAGTGCGCCTTCTCGCGGTGCTGCGATTGTCCCGAGAGCTGGCAGAAGAGATTGATGTTTTGCGGCGCGCCATTTACGACTTTGACGATCGGGTCGAAATGTGCAGGAAGCCTGGGAATTGATCATTCCGCCACCTCCGGCGTTTGAGGGACGGACTTCTCCGCCGTGTTCCCCACCCCTCGTGCCCCGGGCTGGCGATAGCGAGAGAAAAGATCTGCGCGCATTGCCCACAGTAACGTCGCGAGATTCTCTCACCCTCGCCCCTGCTCTGCGGCGTACCAAGTCGCGAAGCAATGCGATGCGGTTAAATTTGTGGAGCGTCTGATGGTCAGACCCTGGAAATCGGAAATAGAGAGAAGATTGAAACTCTTGCGCCGCCGCGCATAGATGCTCAATGCGATGCATTCGATCCTGGCGCGGTTTGCGTCAAAGACGTGCAGCAAAGCCGCTGCCTACCGCCCGACCCGCGGACTGAAACGATGCAGCACCTCTTCATCCACCTGGACTGCGATCTCGAAGGCGGAATCGTGGCCCCAGGACATGACGCAGCGCCGAACCGGATCATAGACGCGGCTGGCGTTGGGAAAGTGGAGCGACATTAGAAGTCTTTGTGATGGGTTGGCCCATAGAGGCACGCGCTACGGCACAGAGGAGACCGTGGCTCTTCCTTGCGACTCCGCCGGTCCTTCAACGGCCTGGCGTCCAACTCAGCCGGGTCGATGGCCAGACGTGCATTTTCCCGCAGGGCGCCAAAGGTGCCGGCGCTTATAGCACGGTCGTGGTGCGTCGGCCGGTGACAAAACCCCCGGAAGGCGTCTCCTCGTCGATCGCCACGCGATTAGATCCACGCCAGCCAGATACCTTCAGACCAAGCCATCTGGAGAGGATGATCACGCTTGATCACCATATCACAAGTCCGGGTTTCTGCTTTGCTGCCTCAGTTTTTCTTCTTCGGCACTCCGACCGAAATTGGTGCCCCCTTCGCGAAGGAAGGTGCAGCCACGGGTTCCTTCGGCTTTTTGGGCTTCTTGGCTTCGCGATTGCCGCGCAATTGACCCTTGGCCATTGTCCTCTGCTCCTTTGATGAATGTAGATGAATGCTGCGGGCGGAACATGTAGCCACGGAACCTCAAGGGTGCGGGCTGCCAAGTGCCGGACGCTTTGCTGGCGGAACGCTTCCAAATCGCCCGCTGAAGCTGCCGTTGCATCCGAATTCAGCCACGGCGAAACTCTACAAGAGCCGGCCAGCTCCGAACGATCCGGAGCCCAGCAGTTCATCGGGACCAGCCGAGAACTTGCCGCTCTTGCTGTTGGTCATGAGGTCGACGCTGAACTTCTGGCTTTCGCGCGGATCACCCACACCCATGCGCTCAACCGCGCTGATATGGATGAGCGCATCGTTGCCGACGGCGTCGGGAGTGATAAATCCAAAGCCGTTCCAAGCGCTGAACCACTTCGCGGCTCCCTCAGCCATGGGGAAACCTCGTCAATTTTTGGAATAGAGCTTGCGGGCCTTGCCCCGCCGCCGAAATCGCATTTTCCGGCGCGAGATTTGGTTGGATTCAGATTTGACCCTGCATCGATCTAACTGAGTCAGACTTCTTTTGACAAAGGCACCATGCTCTCAAACACAGACAATGGCAATCAAATATTGAATATTAAATATGCTTGACATTCTGCGCCCGACGCGCGGCGACGATCTACGAATTTTGGCTTCCCATGGGATCGCAAATAGGATTCAACCCTGGTTTTCGAAGGTCCGCGATAGATTGCGACACGCTTCGCGACGACCTATGGGAGCGGATTGAGAGCTTAGGGTCTGGCGGCACCAAGGGCAGGCAAGGGCCGCATACGGATAGTTGCAAATTCCTCACGATACCTCGTTGTGGATGGCACTCGGGCGATAGGCGCAATCCTATCCTAGCACTACATTGGCGGATTAACAGATTGATAACGTTCAGGTGCTGAGGTTTGCGCCCGGATTGGATCGCGGGCCATGGCGATCTGGGATGAGGCGCCGGGGGAGTTTCTGAAGCCGTTCGTGGCCCTGCTGGGGCACAAGAAGCGGCGGCAGATGTGTCCGCTCTATGTGCGGGGCTGATTGGTCCGGGCGAGCGCAAGAGCATGCAGCCCATGGCCGAGCGGCTCGAGCCGACACGGTATGACCGCTTCCACCACTTCATCTCGGATGGTCTATGGGACGAGGCCCCCT
>NZ_JACBFQ010000017.1 GCF_021401125.1 Xanthobacter sp. NM-59 | reverse complement strand
GCCATCTGGAGACCGCCAATCTGATTCTGCCAAAGTAGTGTTAGGGCCGATCGACATTCAGCACATGCGGCGCCGCTATACCCCACTACCGCCACACGCCTCATAGCGCGGCTCCTCTCCCGGTCGCGAGGCGAAGGGCAGCGCCTCGAAAATCTCACAAGTCTTGAATCTCCCGTCTCTGCGCCACTGAGGCGTTCCCGGCCCTCCCTCAACCTCCCCCGCAAGCGGGAGAGGGGCACCACGTTGGAAAGGTAAGCCCCGGCCGCCAGGCAAAAGGCCAACGCCCTGAAAATCACAGAAGTCTTCAATTTCCAGCTGCGGCGCCGCCGAGGCGATTTTGGCTCAGGCGGCGTGGCCGAGGCCGTCTTGCCCCTCCCCCGCAAGCGGAGAGGGAACAAGCCTCCGGCAAACCGTATCTCCTGGAGTGGAGACGACCCCGCCCCTCAGCCCCGACCGATGAAGGGCATCTTGGTGGCCATCACGGTCATGAACTGCACATTGGCGTCGAGGGGAAGGCTCGCCATGTAGAGCACGGCACTCGCCACATGGGCCACGTCCATCACCGGCTCGACCTTCACCGATCCATCCGCCTGCAGAATGCCCGCCCGCATGGGCCCTGCCATGTCGGTGTCGGCATTGCCGATATCGATCTGCCCGCAGGCGATGTCGAAGGCCCGCCCATCCAGCGAGGTGGAGCGGGTGAGGCCGGTGATGGCGTGCTTGGTGGCGGTGTAGGGCGCAGAATGGGGCCGCGGCACCTCCGAGGAGATGGAGCCGTTATTGATGATGCGCCCGCCGCGCGGATTCTGCGCCTTCATCAGCCGGAACGCCTCCTGCGTGCACAGGAAGGGGCCGGTGAGGTTGGTGTCCACCACCGCCCGCCACTGGCTGAGGGTCAGTTCCTCCAGCTCCACCGGCGGAGCGCCGATGCCCGCATTGTTGAACAGGAGATCGAGCCGGCCGAACTTGTCGCGGACCGCGGCGAACAGACCCGCCACCTGCGCAGGATCGGTCACATCGGTGGGCACGGTGATGGTGTGGGGCGAGCCCATGGCATCGGCCGTCTCCGCCAGCGTTTCCCCATGCCGGCCGGCAATGGCGACCCCGTAGCCGGCCGCCGCAAGCGCCACCGCCACCGCCCGCCCGATGCCCGATCCGGCCCCGGTGACGATGGCAACCTTCCTGTTGGCAGTTGGACTCATCGGCGCATCCTCCCCAGTCCGCCGGCCCGCCATTCTCAAGGGGCGGGTCCGGGCCCTGACCGAGCCCTCAGAATGACACAGAAGAGCACCGCCAGACCGCAGGAAATTGCACCCTCACGCCCCTGCCCGCTGCGCGAGCGCCTCAAGATCAATGAGATGGCCGGCGCGCTCCCGCTTGGCCGCCAGATAGCCGGCATTTTCGGCCGTGGGCCGCCCCAGCACCCGCTCGTCGCCCGCCACCTCGATGCCCGCCGCAGCAAGTGCCGCGATCTTCTGAGGATTGTTGGTGATAAGCCGCACCCGCCGCACGCCCAGCTGCCGCAGCATCTCGCCCGCGAAATCGAAGCGTCGCTGATCGAGCCCGAAACCCAGCGCCGCGTCGGCGTCGAACGTGTCGTAGCCTTCGGACTGGAGATGATAGGCGCGCATCTTGTTAGCGATGCCGTTGCCCCGCCCCTCCTGGTCCAGATAGAGCAAAATGCCGCCGTCCCCCTCCGCCATCAGGCGGGCCGTGTCACGGAGCTGGTCGCCGCAGTCACATTTCAGTGAGCCGAACAGATCACCGGTCAGGCAGGCCGAATGCAGGCGCACCGGCACAGGCCCCGAAAGGTCCGGACGGCCCACGATGATCGCCACCTGGTCGCGCAGCCCCTCGCCGCCGCGAAACACCACGAATTCCGTCTCCGGCGCCCCCTCCAGCGGCACCCGCGCGCGGCCCACCACGCGAAGCTTGGCCACCTGCGCCTTGCGATAGGCGGCGATGTCGGCCTTCTCCACCTTCAGCAGGCCCGGCGCCGCCTCGGGCGCGACATCGGCGACCACGGCCGCAGGCAGCACCAAGGCCAGCCCCAGCAGATCGAGCCCGGCAACATCAAGGTCTCGGGCAGGCTGAACGGCGACGCCCGGCGGCAGGCGCGCCTCCACGTCCAGCGCAAACGCGGCCACCTGTGGAACCGCCGGCAGCGAGAGGAGGATGCGCCCGGCCGTGGCGGCCGGCCGGCCGAGCTTTTCCAGCCGCGGGGCGGGCAGCACCAGGCGCAATGTCCCGCCCACCCGGGCGAACGCCTCGGCCAGATGCGCATCCAACGCTTCGGCCCCGAGCAGCAGCACCGCCTCATCGGAGCCCGCGCCGGCCATGATCCGCACCGGGCGGCCGGCGCGCAACTCGGCGATGGCGCGCTCAACCGCGACCTCCGCGCCGCCCACCACGCCGAATTGATCCGCCGCGAACACCATGCACCCCCACAATCCGGCCACCCGGCCACCCTTTTGTTCCCACACCAGAAATGGCGAGCCTTCAGGCCGCGCACAAGGGCGCGACGCGCGCGGCTGCCCGGCGTCGCGGGCGGCACGCTGGGGAAGGTGGGCGGCGCGCGATCCCCAGCCCCGGAAGCGTAACCTTCCCCTCCGTTGACACGCCGGCAAACGACACCTACTCCTGTTAAGCCGGCCGGTTTGTAAAACAGAGCGGGCCCGTCTCGAGAAGGCCCGCTCAAAGAGGATCAAATCGCATGGCCCTACGCGTGTCGGGAAAGAACATGGACGTCGGAGAGGCCCTTCGGGCCCGGCTCACTGAGCGTGTCTCCGAAGTTATCGCAAAATATTTCGACGGCGGATGGTCGGGGCACGTGACGGTGTCTCCGGAAGGGTCCGGCTATCGCTCGGAATGCTTGCTGCATCTTGATTCGGGCGTGAACATCCAGGCCCAGGGCAACGCGCAGGAGGCCAATGCCTGCGCTGACTCCGCTGTGGAAAAGCTGGAGAAGCGCCTGCGGCGCTACAAGCAGCGCAAGATGCGGCTGAAGGATCGCTTGTCCGCCGCCTCGGTCGCGGACGAAAACTCCAAGGCGCAAAGCTATGTCCTGAGCGCCGTGCCCGAATCGGAAACCGAGGAGGAGCTCGACGCCTGGAGCCCCACCGTGGTGGCCGAGCAGGTCACCCGCCTGCGCACCATGTCGGTGGCCGATGCGGTGGTGGAGCTGGACATTACCGGTGCTCCGGTGGTTGTCTTCCGTCACGGAGGCCACGGGCGCGTCAGTGTGGTATACCGTCGGCCGGATGGCCATGTCGGGTGGATCGACGCTTCCGCCGAGGAAGTCCATTGACCCTCAACCCGGCTTGAGATTAGCGTCCGCGCCTTCTTGAAGTCCGGGCCTAAGCCGCAGGGAACCGATCTATGCCCCTTGCCGATCT
The DNA here is from genome assembly GCF_021401125.1 of Xanthobacter sp. NM-59. Taxonomy (GTDB): domain Bacteria; phylum Pseudomonadota; class Alphaproteobacteria; order Rhizobiales; family Xanthobacteraceae; genus Xanthobacter. The sequence goes on along the minus strand of NZ_JACBFQ010000017.1, from coordinate 55,176 downwards.
CCTCGTACCGAACGCGGTTTTCCCGATGTTGCGGGCGAGCAGCAAGAAGCAGGTGCTCCAGGAGCTTGCCCAGCAGGCGAGCCAGCTGGTGGACCGGGACCAGCGGGAAATCTTCGAGACGCTCCTGCAGAGGGAGCGTCTCGGCTCAACCGGCGTGGGCAATGGCATCGCCATTCCCCATGGCAAGCTGCCGAATCTCGACAAGCTGGTGGGCCTGTTCGCGCGGCTCGAAAAACCCATCGATTTCGAATCGCTGGACGGCGAGCCGGTGGATCTCGTCTTTCTCCTGCTCGCACCCGAGGCGGCAGGGGCGGACCACCTGAAGGCGCTCGCCCGCGTCGCCCGCATGCTGCGGGACCCGGATGTGGTGGAAAAGCTGCGCGCCACCCGCGACGCAACGCTGATGTACAATCTGCTGACCGCCACCTCCGCCTCGAACGCCGCCTGAGCGGCTCGAGGCCAGAGCACCTCTGAGCCAAGCCAGCGCTCGCAGGGCGACATGACGGGGGCAGCGCCACCCGTCGGCGTCCGCACGCGAACTCCCAGCCAAACCCCTCCATCCCCGGCGAATCACCGTCGCGGATACAGATGGCAAAGGACTTGCGAGCGCAGGGCCGCAGGCGCGATTTCTTGTGAAGGCCTTGGCCGCTGCCCCGCGCGGTGGCTGTCCCGCCAGCCGCGTTCCGGTCAGGCTACGCTTGCAGATCAGGCGAGCGTGGCCGACGTCAGGGCACACCCTCGGCGCCAGCGGCGCGGCTCCGCAACGCGCGCAAAGGCGCAGCTTCGCCCGGCAATGTCACAGAGGTCCGCCGCGCTTTGCGCGCGGCGTTCCCGATTGGTCTTGTCTCAGTGCACGTCGCCCCTGGCTCAGTGCACGCTCACGGTGACCAGCTCATGCTCCATGGCATTGGCCAGCGCCGCCTCGCGGCTGTCCGTCAGCATAATGGGCGTGCCGTCCGCCGCATGAAGGGTGAACAGGGTCATTCCCGGCGCGATCTGGGGCGCCTGCGGGAAGAGGGCCTTCACGTCCTCCGAGCGGATGGTCCGGACATAGGCTATCTCGCCGCCACCCAGGCCTGCCAGGGCTTCCGGCGTCATCGCTTCAGGGGTCGTCCCGTGTGCCGAATTCGCAATCATCATTTCAACTCCTCACTCTGGCACGCCACCGTTCCACGCCCTCAGGGCCGCGAGACGATATCGATCCGCTTGACCTGCCGCTCCGGCTCGGGGCGGATCAGGTCCACGGAAAGCAGGCCGTTGCGCAGCTCAGCGCCGAGCACGTTCATGCCTTCCGCAAGGACAAAGGTGCGCTGGAACTGCCGCGCCGCGATACCCCGGTGCAGGAAGACGCGGTCTTGCCCGTCATCCAGCTGCCGGCCGCGGATGGTCAGCTCCTTCTCTTCGAGGGTGATCTCGATCTCATCGGCGGCAAACCCCGCCACCGCCAGCGTGATTCGCAGGCAGAGCGGCTCCCCCGCCGCCGCTTCGATCCTCTCCACATTGTAGGGAGGATACCCGTCGGCGCTCTTGGTCACCCGGTCGAGCACCCGCTCGACCTCGTCGAAACCCAAGAGAAATGGGCTCGACAACGAAGACACTCGCGACATGCCTCAAGTCCTCATCAAGCGACTTGGTCAAGCAATCTGGCTTGCCGGACGCGCACCTATCCGGCCGCGCCCACCGGGACCCTCAACGGCATCCCGACGATGGGGATATGGTGCGCACCTTGCCCCCGCGCAAGACGCCAGCCGCCGCGCCGAAGGAACCGAGCGGGCAACCCCGACCGCAGCGGGGGAAGCGACTGCGAGGACAGGTCTCCGCCCCGTGTCGGAGATGCCACAGGCCCTCGCCGACACATGCCGGAGCACTCCCGGAGGAGGCCCCGGCAGGGATCAGCCACGCGGTTCAGACTAGGGGGCTGCTCCGTGCGCCCCAGCGGCTTGAGCCGGCCGGGGCGCAGGGCGGTGCCTAGGCCACCCGCCGCGGACCCACGGCGAGGCGGGGGCTGAAGCTGTCCGGGTCCGCCGCCGCCCAATCCCCCGCATAGTGGGTCGAATCCGGCGCCGACAGGAGGATGTCGGCCGGCAGGAAAGGATAGATGCGGTCGAGGCGCTTGACCTCGTTGGGGCTCACCCGGTGCCAGATGTGGCTGGGCACGAGCTCGCTGGGATGGGAAAGGCCGGCGGCCGCCACCAGCTCGGCCAAGGCGGCCACCGTGTGCTGCTGGAAGTTGCGCACCCGCTCCGCCTTCTCGTCCACCACGAGGCCGCGCTGCAGGTGCGGGTCATTGGTGGTGACGCCGGTGGGGCACTCGCCGGTGTGGCAGCGCATGCTCATCACGCAGCCGAGGGAGAACATGAAGGCGCGGGCCGCGTTGCACCAGTCGGCGCCGATGGCCATGTTCGCCGCCATGGAGAAGCCGGACGTCACCTTGCCCGATGCGGCAAGCCGCACCTGCGAGCGAAGCCCGGTGCCCACCAGCGCATTGCGCACGATGATGAGCCCCTCGCGCAGCGGCATGCCCACATGGTCCGCCAGCTCGTGCGGCGCGGCGCCGGTGCCGCCCTCCGAGCCGTCCACGACGATGAAGTCCGGGTGGATGCCGGTCTTCAGCATGGCCTTCACCATGGCGAAGACCTCGGTGGGATGGCCGACGCACAGCTTGAGGCCCACCGGCTTGCCGCCGGACAATTCCCGCAGCCGGCCGACGAACTCCATCATTTCGGCGGGCGTGGAAAAGGCGGAATGGCGGGCCGGGGAGATACAATCCTTGCCCACGGGAATGCCCCGGGCCTCGGCGATCTCGGGCGTCACCTTGGCGCCGGGCAGCATGCCGCCATGGCCGGGTTTGGCGCCCTGCGAGAGCTTGATTTCGATCATCTTCACCTGATCGTCGGCGGCCCGCTCCCGGAACCGCTCGGCGGAGAAGGTGCCATCGGGATTGCGGCAGCCGAAATAGCCGGACGCGATCTCCCACACGATGTCGCCACCATGGATGCGATGGTACTTGGAAAGGCTGCCCTCGCCGGTATCGTGATAGAAGCCGCCCCGCTTGGCGCCCAGATTCAGCGCCTCGATGGCATTGCCGCCGAGCGAACCGAAACTCATGGCCGACACGTTGAGCACCGAGGTGGAATAAGGCCGGCTGCAATCCGCGCCCCCCACCATCACCCGGAACGGCTCCTTGCTGACGGGGGTCGGCGCGAGGGAATGGGTCATCCATTCATACTCGGCGGCATAGGTATCGAGCTCGGTGCCGAAGGGCTGGCGGTCCTCCTCGTTCTTGGAGCGAGCATAGACCAGGGAACGCTCGTCACGATTGTAGGGCTTCTCGGAAAGGTCGTCCTCCATCAGATACTGGCGCAGATAGGGCCGGATGGCCTCGAACAGCCAGCGCATGGAGCCGATGACCGGATAATTGCGCAGCAGCGAATGGTCCGGCTGGGTCACGTCGAACACGCCGAGCAGCACCAGCGGAAACAGCACGCAGAAGACGATCAGCCACCATTGGTGGGACGTGAACGACAAGATCACGCTGATCACGGCCCCGAGCGTGACGGCGATGAAGACGCTGTAGCGGCTCAGCAGCTTCTTGGTCCCTGGCGTCAACCATGCGCTTGGGGTGGTATTGCCCGTCATGATGGCGGTCTCCCGTTTGGACAAGCGCCAAGCTAGAGCATTTTCAGGCGAATGCGACCCCGCTTCCCGGCCGCCCCTGGCCTGTCCCCCTTCCCATCCACACCCGGCAGCGCGCAGGGCTGCGCCAAAGGCGAGCCGCTCATGGGCGGGTGGACACCCCGCGCAAAGGGCGCGAAAGCCGTGCCCTGTTTTGCCGCCCGACGTCACGGATTTGCAGTCTGCCGGGGGACAATCGCGCAGTGCATCTCAGCGCGAGATTTGCCCAGGCGTGTATCCATCCCTCGTCCCCAAACAAGACGAGGGAAACGCTTCCATTTCGGAGCAGCAAATGTATCTCTGGAAGGGGATTCAGAAGCGCAACTCCGGCACTTCTGATTAAGGGTTCCCGTTAAAGGAACACCAATAAGTTGGGGGCACGCTATGTTCTCATTCTCGATCCGGTCGCGACTTCTTCTTCTCTTTGGGGCGTTCATCATCGGCCTGGTCGCGATCAGCGCCGTCTTCCTGTCCGCGCTCAAGGACAGCATGCTGCACGAGCGCAAAGCCGGCGTGAGCCAGATCGTCGAGGCGGCGTACACGCAAATCCAGGGCCTTCACGCGGCCGCGCAGAAGGGCCTCATCACCGAGGCGGAGGCCAAGCGGCTGGCCGGCGACATCATCCACCGGACGCGGTTCGACGGAAATAACTACCTCTTCGTCAATGACGGCGAGGGTGTTTCCGTGTTTCACGGCGCGCGACCCGAGGTGGAGGGCCGCGACCGGAGCCAGGACCGCGACTCCCACGGCAACCTGTTCGTGCAGATGCAGCTGGCCAGCGCCAAGGCTGGCGGCGGCTTCACCAGCTATTACGCACCAAAGGCCGGAAGCGACTCGACCTCGCTCGAGAAGATTTCCTACAATCTCATGTTCAAGCCCTGGAACTGGGTTGTTTCCGCCGGCGTCTATATCGACGACATCGAAAACGAATTTTATGCGCAGGTGGTCCGGCTCGTCATCGTCATCGCGGTGGTTCTCGCTGTACTGGCCATCGTCGCATTCTTCCTCTACCGCTCGATCATGCGGCCCATGGAGCATCTCTCTTCCGAGCTGCACGCCATCGGCGACGGCAACCTCGGCATGGAGATCGCCACGGCAGAGCGCACCGACGAATTCGGGGCCATCGGCAAGGCTGTCATCTACATGCGCGACCGCATGCGGGAGGGCGAGCGGCTGAAGGAAGAGCAGAAGGCGCGCGAGGCCTCTGAACGCGAGATCCTCGCCCGCCGCGAGTCCCTGGCCGGCACCTTTGTGGAGCGGATGCAGCAGCTTGCGGGCAATTTCGCGGGCTCCTCGGGCGAGGTGGCAGATGCCGCCCGCAACCTCTCCGCCACCGCCGAGCAGACGTCGCAACAGGCCCATGTGGTCTCCGGCGCCGCCGATGAGGCATCGGCCAATGTCCAGACCGTCGCCGCCTCGGCCGAGGAGATGGCGGCCTCTATCCGCGAGATCAGCAGCCAGGTCGCCCATTCGGTGCAGATCGCGGACTCCGCTTATGTGGAGGCCCAGACCTCCAACGCCCGCATTTCCGAGCTCGCGGCTGCCGCCTCCGCCATCGGCGACGTCATCAACCTCATCAAGTCCATCGCCGACCAGACCAACCTTCTCGCCCTCAACGCCACCATCGAGGCGGCGCGGGCCGGCGAGGCGGGCAAGGGCTTCGCGGTGGTGGCCGAGGAGGTCAAGCAGCTGGCCCAGCAGACCGCCAAGGCCACCGAGGGCATCGCCGAGCAGGTGGCGGAAATCCAGAAGGCCACTGAAAGCTCGGTGCAGTCCATGGGCGGCATCGCGCGTGTGATCAGCTCCATCAAGGAGATTGCCTCGGCCATTTCCGGCGCCGTGGAGGAGCAGAGCGCGGCCACGGCGGAAATCGCCCACAACTGCCAGCGGGCCGCCAGCGGCACCCATCAGGTGATGGAGAGCATTTCCGGCGTCGGCCAGGCGGCGGGCATGACGGGGGCGGCCTCGTCCCAGTTGATGGCGCTGTCATCGGGCCTGTCGGGTCAGGCCCGGGAACTGCGCCAGGTGGTCGACACCTTCGTCGCCGATTTCGCGGCCGCCTGAGGGCACGCCTCAAGCGCGCGGCGCTGAGCAGCCCACCGGCAGCGCTCAGCGCCGCGCGCATCTGATACAGCGGCGCGCGGTCACGTCTGCGGCAAGCCGGCGCGGGCATGAACCGTAACGGCCCCGCGGCCACCGCCAGCGGGGCATTCGTCGAACCGGCCACCAGCCAAGGCGGCGGCAGAACCAAGCCTCAGCCCCACACCGACACGCCCCCGCTCCGGCGCGACGCCGTCACCGGAAGCGCGCATCGTCGACCACGCAGCCTCACCAAGCGTTTCAACGTGAAGCGCCCCGGAGTGAAATGGCAGCCGATTCACGCATGAACGGCACGCCCCTCCCGGAAGGCCACTGCGCCTATTCCCAAGCCCCTGCGCGCACGACGCGCCCTCCTGCGCGAACCGCTGAAGAGCCCCAACCGCACCTAACACCGCGCGCCAAGACACGTCGGCGCGAGCACATGAGATTTGATTGATCTGAAAGCTGGTGCTGCGAGAGAGGATTGAACTCTCGACCTCTCCCTTACCAAGGGAGTGCTCTACCACTGAGCTACCGCAGCATCTCGTCCAAGGGAGGGGAGGGAAAAATCATCCCCGCCTCGAACGCCGGCGAAGCATTGCTCGCCGTCAGGCGGCTTCATCTGCCACATGGATTCGGGGAGTGCAAGGGTGTTGGCGACACCTTTTTCATTCACCCCCTCCAGAGGCGGAGTTATGAACAGGTCACGCAGCAGGCCCCCTCGCCCGCTCCGCCGCGCCTCATCTGAAAGCCGCTTCGCCGGAGGAAGGGCCAAAAGGAGGGCGTTTTGCCCCGCCATTGCGCGGGGCACGCTTCTTTTTTGCGCGTGCACACGTCTTGAGCGTTGCGAGTTCCCTCTATAGCCTTCTCTCAGCAAGGCCAGTGCGGGGGACTCAATGGCTGCGGAAAAACCGCGCAATCAAACCATCGGTGCCGTCCGGCGGACATTCCAGCCCTGGGCCGATCCCGACAAAAAGCCGCTCATTCGCTTCGAGAACGTGGTGAAGCGATTCGGCGATTTCACCGCCGTCGACAATGTCAGCCTCGACATTTACGAGCGGGAGTTCTTCGCCCTGCTCGGCCCCTCCGGCTGCGGCAAGACCACGCTGATGCGCATGCTGGCCGGCTTCGAGGAGCCAACCGAGGGCCGGCTCACCCTGGCCGGCGAGGACATTTCCGGCATTCCGCCCTATCGGCGGCCGGTGAACATGATGTTCCAGTCCTACGCGCTGTTCCCCCACATGAACGTGCTGGACAACATCGCCTTCGGCCTGAAGCAGGACAAGATGCCCAAGGCCGACATCGCCGCCCGCGTGGAGGAGATGCTCAAGCTCACCAAGCTGGAGAAGTTCGCTAAGAGGAAGCCGCACCAGCTTTCCGGCGGCCAGCGCCAGCGCGTCGCCCTGGCCCGCTCCCTGGCCAAGCGGCCCAAGGTGCTGCTGCTGGACGAGCCCCTGGGCGCGCTCGACAAGAAATTGCGCGAGGAAACCCAGTTCGAGCTCATGGACCTGCAAATGGACCTGGGCATGACCTTCCTCATCGTCACACACGACCAGGAAGAGGCCATGACGGTGGCCGACCGCATCGCAGTGATGAATCACGGCGTGCTGATGCAGGTGGCCCCGCCGGCCGTGATCTACGAGCAGCCGGCCACCCGTTATGTGGCGGACTTCATCGGTGAGGTGAACCTCGTGGAAGGCAAGGTGATCTCCGCCTCCGGCGACGAGACGCGCCTCTCCTCCCCCATCACGCCCCATCCCCTGCGCGTGAGCCAAAGCCTGGGCCTCAAGCCGGGCGAGGAAGCCTGCATCGCGATCCGCCCGGAGAAGCTACGCATCTCCCTCGACGAGCCGGCCGACACCTCGGAAAACTGCTTCCGCGGTGAGATCTGGGACATTGGCTATCTGGGCGACCTCTCCATCTACCATGTGGAGCTGGAGTGCGGGCAGCGCATCAAGGTGTCCCAGCCCAATCTCTCGCGCGTGGTGCAGCGGCCCATCACCTGGGACGACAAGGTGTGGGTGACGTTCGCGCCCCATGCCGGCGTCATGCTCACCCGCTGAAGGAGGCGCTCATGGCCATGGCGGGAGAAAAGGGGCGCGGCCGGTATCTGGTCCTCGCGGTTCCCTATTTGTGGCTGGTGGCGCTGTTCCTGGCGCCCTTCCTCATCGTGTTCAAGATCTCGCTGTCGCAGGACGCGATCGCGCAGCCGCCCTATACGCCGCTGCTGGATCTCTCGGACGGCTGGGCCGGCTTCACGGATTACCTGTCCCAGCTCTCCTTCGACAATTACGCCTATGTGCTGGACTTCTCGAACGAGTTCATCCAGGCCTACGGCTCCTCCCTCATCATCGCGTCCATTTCCACGGTGCTGCTGCTGCTGGTGGGCTACCCCATCGCCTATGGCATGGCGCGGGCACCGCGCTCCATGCAGCCCACGCTGCTGATGCTGGTGATCCTGCCCTTCTGGACCTCGTTCCTGATCCGCGTCTATGCGTGGATCGGCATCCTCTCGCCGGAAGGGCTGCTGAACCAGGGACTGATGGCGCTCGGCATCATCAACGAGCCGCTGGAGCTCCTGAACACCGACATCGCCGTGTATATCGGCATCGTCTATTCCTACCTGCCCTTCATGGTGCTGCCGCTCTATTCCGCGCTGGAGAAGCTGGACCTGACCCTGCTGGAGGCGGCGGCGGACCTCGGCTGCCCGCCCACCAAGGCGTTCTGGACCATCACCTTCCCGCTCTCCTTGCCCGGTGTGGCGGCGGGCGCCCTGCTCTGCTTCATTCCGGCGGTGGGCGAGTTCGTGATCCCCGATCTGCTGGGCGGCTCCAACACGCTGATGATCGGCAAGTCGCTGTGGACCGAGTTCACCGTGAACCGCTCCTGGACCGTGTCCTCGGCGGTGGCGGTGCTGCTGCTCTTGGTGCTGGTGGTGCCCATCGTGATCTATCAGAACGTGCAGCAGCGTGAACTGGAGGCCGGAAAATGAGAAAGGGCCTCACCTGGTTCAACGTGACGTCCATCGCCCTGGGCTTCGCGTTCCTCTACATCCCGATCCTCATCCTGGTCATCTATTCCTTCAACGCGTCACGCCTTGTCACGGTGTGGGCGGGCTTTTCCACCCAGTGGTATTGGGCGCTGCTGGAGAACGACCAGCTGATCGATGCCGCGTGGGTCACGTTGCGCATCGCCTTCTTCTCATCGCTGGTGGCGACGGTGCTCGGCACCATGGCGGCTCTGGCCCTCACCCGCTATGGGCGCTTTTGGGGGCGCAGCCTGTTCTCCGGGATGATCTATGCGCCGCTGGTCATGCCGGAAGTCATCACTGGCCTGTCGCTGCTGCTGCTGTTCGTGGCGGTGAATTTTGACCGCGGCTTCTGGACCGTGCTGCTGGCCCACATCACCTTCACCATGTGCTTCGTGGCGGTGGTGGTGCAATCGCGCCTCGTCACCTTCGACCGTGCGCTGGAAGAAGCGGCCCTCGATCTGGGTTGCCCGCCGTTCAAAACCTTCTTCACCATCACCTTGCCGCTGATCCTGCCGGCGGTGGTGTCGGGCTTCATGCTGGCCTTCACCCTGTCCCTGGATGATCTCGTGATCGCGAGCTTCACCACGGGCCCGGGGGCCACCACCCTGCCCATGCGCATCTATTCCCAGGTGCGGCTGGGCGTGACGCCGGAAATCAACGCGGTCTGCACCATCCTCATCGCCATCGTGACGGTGGTGGTCATCGTCGCCTCCATCGTCACCAAGCGGGCGGAAAACCTGCGGCAGGCGGAGGAGCGCGCGGCCCTTCAAGGCTGAGCATCCGGGCCGCGCCCCGGCGCGCGGCCCCATCCCCCGCAAGGCTGCGGCTTGACCGGCAAGGGCTGTTGACCTAACTCCGACAGCACACGCGAGCGGGCCTCGAGGGGACCGCGCCTGTGGGCCTCGGCGTCAGGGCGAATGCCTCCTCCGCGGCAAGGATTATGGAGCGTTTTCGCGCGAAGTCGATGCCGGTTCGCGCGAAGAAGACGCGTCAACTCAATACATTAGAGCGTTATCCGTAAGCTGGTGCGAGCGGAGGGCGCTCTAGGGACCCTGGACATTCTCGTGCGTTCCTCTGGTAGGAGGCGGAGCGGGGAACGGGTCCACGGAGCGGACCTGGTTTATGCGATATCGGGCGGATATCAGCGGCCTTCGCGCGCTGGCGGTGCTTCCTGTCGTTCTGTTCCATGCGGGTTTCACGGCGGTGCCGGGCGGCTTCGTGGGTGTCGACGTTTTTTTCGTCATCTCCGGCTACCTCATCACCACCATCATCGCATCGGACCTCGACAAAGAGGGCTTCAGCCTGACGCGTTTCTATGACCGGCGCGTGCGGCGCATCCTGCCCGCTTACGTGCTGGTCGCGGTGGTCACCACGGTGGCGGCGCTGATCATCCTGCCGCCGGCGGTGCTTGCCCGGTATGGAGAGCAGCTGCGGGCAGCCTCGGTCTTTTTCGCCAATGACTACTTCCGCTCCACGGTCTTTTATTTCGGGCCGGATGCCCATGAGCAGCCACTGCTGCACATGTGGTCGCTCTCCATCGAAGAGCAGTTCTATCTCTTCTGGCCGCTGCTGCTGGCGGCGTTCACCCATCCGCGTCTGAAGCGCCTGCGGCCCTACCTCATCTTCGGCCTCATGGCCTTTTCGCTTTACGATTCAACGCGTAATGCGATCCTTGAGCCCAACCGGGCCTATTTCAATCTCTCGGGGCGCATCTGGGAACTGCTGCTGGGGGCCACGCTCGCGCTCGGCCTGCTGCCGCGCATCCGCCGTCCGATCATCGCGGAAGTCCTGGCGGCGGCTGGCGTGCTGATGATCCTGGGCGCCTCCGCATTCTTCACGCGGCAAACCACCTTCCCCGGCGCCATGGCCCTCATCCCCACCCTCGGCGCGCTCTTCATCCTGTGGGCGGGTGAGCAGGGACGGGTGACATGGGCCGGCCGCCTGCTGTCCATCACCCCCTTGGTGTGGGTGGGGCTGATCTCCTATTCGCTCTATCTCTGGCACTGGCCGATCCTGGTGTTCCTCTGGCTCGTGACCGGGCGGGAACCCTCCACCCTCATGCTGGTGGCGGCGATCGCCGCGATGCTGCTCCTCTCGTTCCTGTCGTGGCGGTTCGTGGAGGCGCCCTTCCGGCGTTCCGCCTTCTCCTCGTTCCGCTCCGAGATGCGCAGCATCGGCATTGGCGTGTGTGCCCTCCTCATCCTGATCGGCGTGGGATCCATTCTGAAGTGGACCCACGGCCTGCCCAGCCGCTCATCGGCCGTGGCCGAGGAAGTGGAGCGGCAGACCAAGACCCTGTGGAAGGGCACGGACGCCTGCCTGCTCGGCTCGAACGGCCGTGACGTCCCCGTTTCCGACGAGACCTGCCGGTTCGGCTCCACCGATCCGCATGCCCCGCTCATGGCGCTTTGGGGTGACTCCTTCGCCAACCACCATGCCCCGGCCGTTGATGACGTGGCGCGCGACCTCGGCTTCGGCCTGGTCCAGATGACGCGCTCGGGCTGCTTCTCGCGGCTGCCCGACGACAAGGCCAGGACCCGGGATGAGAAGGTGTGCAACGCGTTCCGCGAGCGCTCTCTCAAGGCGATCTTCGACAATCCGGAGATCAAACTGGTGGTGCTCGGCGGCAACTGGCGCGCGGCGCACGACCCTGAGGAAACCCTCGCCTCCCTTGCCGCCGCGGTGAAGGAGTTCACCGCCACCGGGCGGGCGGTGGTGCTGATCGCGCCGCCCGTGGCCTTCATGACCGGCGGCGGACGCTGCGTGATCCAGCAAAGCTTCCTGGGCAACAGCCCCGAGCACTGCGGCATCGACGCCAAGAAGTGGGCGCAACACGTCATCCCCACCGAACAGGCGCTTGCCCGCATGGCGGAAGGCAACCCGCTGGTGCGCGTCGTGATCCCCCGCGAACACTTCTGCGACGGCGACCAGTGCAGCCCGGTGCTCAATGGCAAGGTGGTGATGGCCGATGGCGGCCATCTCAACGTGGCCGGCTCCATGGTCCTGCGGGATGACATCGACAAGGCGGTGGAAAGCCTCCTGCCGGCCATCAAATCCCACTGAGCCCGGCGTCCTTCGCCGCGCTCTTTGGGGGATATCAAGGCCGATCAGCGTCACGCACCGGGGCTTGCCCCCACGGGGTGCTGCTTATTGCCCATGGTGCAGGCCTGCGGCCCGCGCGCACGGTCTTTGCGTGAGAAAGGGGCGCGGCCCGACACCGGCGGGCCCCGGGGCGCGAGGAGGCCCCGCACCCGCCGCGCCTCAGCGCGACCGCCTCCCGCGCGGTCAGGACGCGGCGCCGGGCCGCTCCTCGTCCGCCGCGAGTGCGCAGAAGTTGGTGTAGATCGCGGCCATGACGTCGGTCACGACCGGATTGCAGATGTAATAATACAGATGCCGATGCTCGCGGCGGAAGGAGACGATCCCCTCGCTCTTCAGCTTCGACAGATGCTGGGACATGGACGTCTGTGAAATGCCGGTGGCCTCCGAGAGCTCGGAGACACTCTTCTCGCCGGATGAGAGCTGGCAGAGAATGCGGAGCCGGCGGGGATTGGCGAGCCCGCTGAGAAACTGCGCCGCCGCCTCCGAGCGGTCGTCGGCAAACGCGCGCCCGCTTTCGCCGCCCGCGACCCCCTCGATTTCGGTCTGGTCGACCTCGCTCATCCCGCTTCGCCCTTGCACCCTTGTGCTCTTCGCTCCGGCCCCGGCCTCGCAACACCCATACAGCATATGGCCGCGATTGACATATCATGATGAGCTGATATTAGGACTTCATCATATGTCAGGGGTTGCCAATGAGCAAGGATTACAAGGAGCTGATCGCCGACATCTCGCGCTATACGGGCGAGCTGCGGAAGGAAGTGCCGGATGCCATGGCGGGCTTCTACAGCATGGCCAAGGCCGCCAGCGCCGACGGCGTGCTGGACAAGAAGACCAAGGAGCTGATCGCGCTCGCCATTGGCGTCACCCAGCGCTGCGACGGCTGCATCGGCTTCCATGCCAAGGCCCTGAAGGAGCTGGGCGCGACCCGCGCCGAGGTGTCTGAGATGCTGTCCATGTGCGTCTATATGGGCGGCGGCCCGGCCCTCATGTATGCCGCCGACGCCCTGCGCGCCTACGACCAGTTCAGCGCCGCCTGATCGGCCCCGCGGCAGCCGCCGTGAAGCTCTGCAAGGGGCCGCCTCAGCGGCCCCTTCTCGTTTTCCCCTTCGATTCGCATCCGTGCCGGCATCCGGCTGCCACTCACGAGAGGCGTGCACATGGCGGCGGCGCGCGATATGCTGCGCGCGTTCTTATGTCCGCGAGGCAGATCGCGAATTCATTTTTGGCTGCGGGGGGCCACCCCCGCCTTGAGGGGAGCGAAGCGGGAATGTACCGCGCCATTACACGGCAGATCCAGGTCACCGCGACACCGCGCTACGTGGCCGAACGGTCCGAGCCCGAACACAGCCGCTATTTTTGGGCCTACACGATTGAAGTCGCCAATCTCGGTTCCGAGACCGTGCAGCTGAAGGCGCGCCACTGGGTCATCACCGACGCCCACGGGCAGGTGGAGGAAGTGCACGGTGCCGGCGTGGTGGGCGAGGAGCCCCTGCTTCCGCCCGGCGGCCGGTTCGAATATACGAGCGGCGTGCCGCTCAACACCGCCACCGGCATCATGCGCGGCAGCTATGACATGCAGACCGAGAGCGGCGAGACCTTCTCCATCGAGGTTCCGGCCTTCTCCCTGGACGTGCCCGACGCCCGGCGCGTTCTGAACTGAAGACCGGCGGGCCCGACCCGGCGCGCAGCTGAAGCATTTCCCTGTTTCGCAAAACTGGGGAAATGCACTAGTTTATTGAGTTGATGCGCCTTCTTCGCGCGAAGACGCTCTAGGCGGGGGCCACATGCACGCGGCGCGTATTCCGACGGTGGAGGCCCAGGCCCTCTCCGTTCTCAATCTGCGCCCGGTGGCGGCGACCCTCGGCATCCTGCTGGCCATTCTCGGCGCCAGCATGCTGCTGCCGGCCGCGGTCGATTTCGCCTCCGGCACCACCAGCCGGGGCGCCTTCGTCGGCTCCGCCGCCATCACCATCTTCGTGGGCGTGCTGCTGTGGACCTCGGGCCGCACCACCGGCACGCAGAAGCTGGATCTTCGCCAGGCCTTCCTGCTCACCACCAGCGTGTGGGTCGTCCTCACCATCTTCGCCGCCCTGCCGCTGATGTGGGGCGCCTCCCAGCTCACCTTCACCAAGGCGGTGTTCGAGGCCATGAGTGGCCTCACCACCACCGGGGCCAGCGTGATGTCCGGGCTCGATGCGCAGCCCCGCGGCATCCTGCTGTGGCGGGCGCTGCTGCACTGGTTCGGCGGCATCGGCATCATCGGCATCGCCATCGCCGTGCTGCCGGTGCTCTCCATCGGCGGCATGCAGCTCTTCCGCACGGAATCCTCCGACAAATCGGAGAAATTCCTGCCGCGCGCGGAGGCCATCGCCAAGGGCCTCATCGTCGCCTACGTGCTGCTCACCGCCGTGTGCGCCATCTGCTACCGGGCAGCGGGGCTGAATCTGTTCGATTCCGTCACCCTTGCCATGTCCACCCTGTCGAGCGGCGGCTTCGCCAATTCCGACTATTCGATGATGGTATTCAAGAACCCGGTGGTCGACTATGTGGCCATTGTGTTCATGCTGGCCGCCGCCCTGCCCTTCCCCCTCTACGTGCGCGCGCTGAGCGGCGATGTCCGGCGGCTGTTCACCAATTCCGAAGTGCGGGTGTTCTTCACCATCGTGGCGCTGTTCACGGCCGCGTCCTTCCTGCAGCAGACCCTCCAGGGCATCGCCACTGGTGAAACCGCCTTTCGCGGCGCCCTGTTCACCGTCGCGTCCATCATCTCCACCACCGGCTTCATGACGGTGGATTATTCCAACTGGGGCGCGCTCTCGAACACGATCTTCTTCGTGCTCATGTTCCTCGGGGGCTGCACCGGTTCCACGTCCGGCGGGCTCAAGGCCATGCGCGTGGCCATCACCGGCAAGGCCATCCGCCAGCACTTCAAGCGCATCGCCTTCCGCCATGGCGTCTTTCCCCTGCGCTATGGCGGCGCCCCGGTCGCGGACGATGTGGTGGCCTCGGTGCTCGGCTTCGTCTTTCTCTACTTCTTCACCTTCCTGCTGGTGGGCGTGGCGCTCAATCTCATGGGGCTCGACCTCACCACCGCCTTCTCGGCGGCGATCGCGTGCCTCGCCAATGTGGGCCCCGGCCTCGGTCCGGTGGTCGGGCCATCCAGCAACTTCGCCAGCCTGCCCGACGGCGCCATCTGGCTGCTCACCCTCACCATGATGCTGGGGCGCCTGGAGATCATCACCGCCCTGGTGCTGCTGCTGCCGCGCTTCTGGGTGCGCTAGCACGCAGTCGATCCCGGCTCACATGCGGGGACGCGCGCCAACGCGCCCCGGCGAACTGCCCTTCAGAAATGGGCGAGATAGCCCCCATCCACCGCCAGCACGTGGCCCGTCACGTAGGACGCCGCCGGCGAGGCCAGGAACACCGCTGCGCCCGCCACCTCCTCCGGCTTCCCCCAGCGCCCAAGGGCGGTGCGGCGCGAAAGCCATTCGCACACCGCCCGGTCGCGGCCCAGCTCGGCATTGGGCTCGGTGAGGAAATAGCCTGGGGCGATGGCGTTCACCGTGATGCCATGGGGCCCCAGATCCGCCGCCAATGCGCGCGTGAGGGCCTCAAGCCCCCCCTTGGCCGCCGTATAGGCCGCATCCCCCGCCCGTGACAGCGGTCCGGCGATGGACGTGATGTTGATGATGCGTCCGCCCGCGCCGCGCGCGACCATGCCCTTCGCGACCTCGCGCGTGATGTGGGCCGGCGCCATCAGGTCCAGTTCCACCAGCCGGCGAAAGTCCGACTGTTCCATGTCGAGAAAGCCGCGCCGGTCCCGCGCGCCGGCGTTGTTCACCAGGATATGGACGGGCCCCAGCCCAGCGATGGCCGCGCTCACCGCCGCCTCGTCGAACACGTCGAGCACCAGCGGCTCGGCGTGCCCGCCCTGGCGAATGATCGCGGTGACGGCGACCGCGAGCCGGTCGCGATCACGCCCATTCACCAGCACATGGGCCCCTGCCCGCGCCAGCGCGGCCGCGATCTCGAAGCCGAGCCCCGCGACCGACCCGGTCACGAGCGCGGTGGAGCCGCTGAGGGAAAAGGAGGGATGGGACATGGGCACCTCCGCGCAGTGCAGCCCGCCGGCGCAGGCCTCTGTCCGCTCCTACACGCCGCCGACCGCCCCGTCATCCTCCCGCCGGATTTGCGCGAGCAACCGCGGCAAGGAGTGCAGCCGCGAAGATCGCACAGAACAGGAAGCCGCCGGCCACCCTCCGAACTGCACAGGAAAACAGCGTCACATCGTGCACGGGCAGCGCAAGCCGCACCGGTCGTCCCGCCCGATTGAGCCAGCGGCGCTCTGTGCCGCGCGCCGCCACCAACCGGCCGACCGGTCGGCAACGAACGCGGCAAGGATCGGAAACGCGAAAGCTTCTCTTGGAACAGGAAGCCGCCGGCCACCCTCCGAACTGCACAGGAAAACAGCGTCACATCGTGCACGGGCAGCGCAAGCCGCCCCGGTCGTCCCCCCCCCGATCGAGCCGCCCACACGCCGCGCCCGTGCGCCGCCATCCTCCGGCCGACAGGTCGGGAGCGAATGCGGCAAGGGGCGCAGGGGCGAGGGCTTCACTTAGAACAAGAAGCCGCCCGCCAAAGCGCCCAGAATGGCGCAGGAGAACAGGGATCCATCGTGCACTGCTAGCGCAAGCCGCCCGGGTCGCCCCGCCCGATAGAGCCATGCCGTGCAGCCCACCGTGGCCACAGACCAGCCCGCGCCCACGGCCAGCAGGGCCGCAGTGATTCCTTCCGCCGAGCCGGACAACTGAAGCGGCACCGCAACCGCCACCAGCGCAAGGCCGGCCATCGCCAGCAACACCGGAGACACGCGGTCACCCACCAACGCCAGCGGCACCGCCGGGGCATACATGGCGGCCACGTGCAGAGCGATGAAGCCGAACACCGCCGCCTCGCCGATGCCGCAACCCATCAGGGCCAGAGGCGCCCCCGACATCACGGCGCTCATGCCGAACCAGGCGAGCGCACCGAGCAGGGTCGGCCCCACAACGGCCGCCAGCGGCGCGACCGATTTCGGCCGGAACACCGGCGGTGGATCGGGCGCAAGAGTCACCGCGACGCCCAGGGACAACGCATGGGCCAGAGCGGCAAGCCCCGCCGCACCCACGAGGAAATAGGGGGCGGCCAGGCTCTCCGCGAAGCCGGCCAGCGTCGGTCCCGCCAGGGCCGCCAGCACGCCGCCCGCGAGCACGCCCGCCGTCGCTGCCGCCGGCCGACCGCTCGCGGCGGCAGCCTCATGCCGATAAAAGAAGGAAAAGCCCTGCGCCATGCCGAGCCAAAGGGCCCCCAGGCAGGCCCAGGCGAACTGACGCTGCAACAGTGCCGCCACGAGCAGCGCGCCACCCGCCAGCCCCAGCGAAGCGCCGAGGGCAAAGCCCGTACGCCGCCCGAACGCATCCCGCAGGAACGAGGCCGGGAACGACGCGAGCGCGGCCCCGAGCAGCATGGCGGCAAACGGCCAGGTGGCAAGCGGAGAGGTGGTGAGCCAGGGAATCGGCGAGGCCATGGGCGGCGCCAGCATCGCCCCCGCCAGCGGCAGCGCGGCGGAGGCCACGGTCTGCGCCAGCACGGCGAAGGCGAAGCCCAGCGCCAGCCCAAGGGTGGGAATGGCCTTCGGGCCATTATCGTTGGCCGGCGGATCGAACTGCGGATCGCACACGCAGACCAGCATGCCCGCCCGGGGCTCAGAAGCCTGTGCCTGGGGCCTCATGTCTTCAGATCATCGTCATTGAGGATGCGTACGGCGGCGCCGTCGAGATCCTCGAACTGGCCGCTCTTGAGGCTCCACAAAAAGCCGGCGAGCCCCAGAAGGCCCAGGAACAGAGCGATCGGGATGAGATAGATGAGGACGTTCATGCGACGGCCTCCTTGAGCTGGGTCGCGTCGAGGGCCTCATCCTTGCGCCCGGGCCGCGCCGCGCGCAAGGCATTGACGGTGACGAGAATGGACGAGCCGGACATGGCCAGCGCCGCCACCAGCGGCGTAACCACTCCGCAAATGGCGAGCGGCACGGCAACGAGGTTGTAGATGACGGCAATGCCGAGATTCTGCCGCATCAGCCGAGAGGCGATACGCGCCCCATCCACAACCGCCCGCACCGGGGCCAGACGCCGCCCCAGGAAGACCGCATCGGCGTGGGCCTGCGTCACCGCCGCGCCGGTGGCTGGCGAAAGGGAAACCGTAGCGGCCGCCAGGGCCGGCGCATCATTGAGCCCGTCGCCCACCATCAAAACCCGGTGGCCCTGCGCCTTCAGGGCGTCCAGGGCCGCAATCTTGTCGGCAGGCTTCAGGCCGGCGCCGACCTCGGTGATGCCCAGGGCCGCAGCCACCGGCGCCACGGCTTCAGCC
Source organism: Xanthobacter sp. NM-59 (assembly GCF_021401125.1). Classification (GTDB taxonomy): domain Bacteria; phylum Pseudomonadota; class Alphaproteobacteria; order Rhizobiales; family Xanthobacteraceae; genus Xanthobacter. The sequence continues at coordinate 36,881 of NZ_JACBFQ010000017.1, read as the reverse complement.
CGATCGCCGGAAAGAATGCGGATGTCGAGTTTTCGCGCCCGGAGCGCGGCCACCACCTCCGCGGCATCGGGCCGCAGTGCCTGCTGCACGCCGATCACGAGCACCTTCTCCCCCGCCCTGAAGGCGATGAGGGACACATCCGGTTCGAGATCGTGGGGGGCCTCGGCGCGACAGAAAACGAGGCTGCCGAGGCGCAGCTCGACACCGTCCACCATGGCGCGCACGCCCTGGCCGGGCACCTCGACCACATCGGCGAGCGCACCGCCATTCGCGTGGGCCGCCACGGCATGGGAAAGGGGATGGCGGCTGGACAAGGCAAGCCGCCCCGCGAGCCCCACCAGGACCGGTTCCGCCCCCTTGGGTAAACGCAAGGCCGGCTCGGGCAGCGTGAGGGTGCCCGTCTTGTCGAACACGACGGTGTCGACTGACGCGAGGCGCTCCAGAAGGTCGCCCGCATTGATGAGGAGGCCGGCGCGGAACAGGCGCCCGGTGGCCGTCACCTGTACCGCCGGAACCGCGAGCGCCAGCGCGCAGGGGCAGGTGATGATGAGCACCGCCACCGCGATCATCACCGCGAAATGCAGATCCGCACCGGCGATCAGCCAGCCCACCATCGAGACCAGCGCCGTGAGATGCACGACCGGCGCATAGAGCCGCGCCACGCGATCGGCCAGCCGCACATAGGCGCCGCGTGCCGCCAGGGCGCCGTCAAGCAGCCGCTGCACATCGTCCACCAGGGTGTTCTGGCCACCCGCGGTCACGCGCACATGCAAGGCGCCATCGCCATTGAGGCTGCCGGCATAGACAACGGCACCGGCCGCGAGCTCGCGCGGCAGGGTTTCGCCCGTCACCAGGCTTTCATCGACACTGGAGCGGCCGGAAGCGACCACCCCGTCAGCGCCCACGCGCTCACCGGGCGCCACCAGCAACATATCCCCCGGCTGAAGGGCCTGCACCGGCACCAGCACGGGATTGCCCTCCGCATCGAGCCGGTGTGCCATTTCGCCCCGCAGCGCCGCCACATTGCCCGCCACGGCGCGGGTGCGCCGGCGCGCCTCGTGGTCCAGGTAACGGCCGGCCAGCAGGAAGAACAGCAGCATGATGGCGCTGTCGAAATAGGCATCGGGCCGGCTCATGGCGGTTTCAAACACGCTCATGCCCAGCGCCAGCGTGACGCCGATGGTGATGGGCACGTCCATGTTGAGCTTGCCGGACCGGATGGCGCGCAGCGCGCTCTGGAAGAAGGGCTGGCCCGCATAGGCCGCTGCAGGAAGGGCAATGAGCGCCGAGAGCCAGTGGAAAAAGTCGCGCGTCTCGGGCGTGATATCCGTGACGTTGCCGGACCATACGGAGATGGACAGCAGCATGATGTTCATCATGGCGAAGCCGGCCACACCCAGGCAGCGCAGCAGCCATTGGGCGCGGCGCGCCTCCTCCTCCTCCACCCGGCCGGCGAAGGGGTGGGCGCGGTAGCCCAGTTGCTCCAGCTTGGCCACCACATCGGACGCGCTCGCCTGCGCGCCCCAGGCCACGGAAAGACGGTGGGTGGAATAATTGAGCCGCGCGCGCACCACGCCGGGAAGCGACTGCACGCCATTTTCAATGTCGGAGATGCAGGCCGCGCAGTCGATACCGTCGATGGCGAGGCTCATCTGCGAGAGACCGTCATCGCCCTTCGCCACGAAGATGGAATAATCAACAGCCTCAGCCATGACCCACCCGGCACCTGCCTGCGTTCTCGCGCACCTTGTGGCACCCCTCGGGGCCTTCGCGCTGCGCGTTGCCTGAACGGCCAAAACTTCGCCAGCCGACCGCTGCGGCCGAGCCCTGCCTTCCAGCTAAACGCCCTGCGGGACAATGTGGCGGCAGGCCGCGCGCAGGGTTGCGACACGTTTTGCCCCCTCGCCGGCCGCCTCTGCATCGCAGCTTGGCCGCCGCACCGCAAGCCGCGGCGCGAGAATCCGCCCAGGCCTCAAATAGAAGTGAGTACGACGGCCCATCCGGCGCAACGAACCGGCAGCGCCATCGTACTCCAGGCAGAGATGGCCCTCCACCGGAAGCGACCATCCCGCAGCCTCGGCGCCGCACCCGTTTCCCCGCATAAGGCAGGTTCGCGCGCAACGATGCCGCTTACGGAAGCTGCACCCGATTCTTGGACCGGAACAGCCGCTCCCCGCCTTGCGAGAAATCAATCACCAGGTCCCATTGGCCCGGCCCGGCGTCGGTTTTGGCCTCGTAGCGCCCGCCGCCGAGGGGGACCAGATCGAGCACCACGTCCCGCCGGGCGTCGGTGGGGTGTGCGAAACGGCCATCCGCGACGAGATTGGTCAGCGGCGTGCCGCTGGCGTCCATCACCTTGAGGTCGACGGTCCTGGCCGTGCCTGCGGGCGTTTCCAGATCCACGTCCACTGACCAGTGGCGGGCTTCCTGCGCATCCGCGGCGCTCGATTCCTTGCTGAAGGTGAGGCCCGCTTTGTATGAGCTCTCGGTTTCAAGCCCGGCAAAGGTGCTGACGGCGTAACGCGCCATAATGACGTTGACGGTCATGACGACAGCGAAAAAGGCCAAAAGCCCCAGCAGCACCATGGTGCCGGTGATTCGCCGCGGGGGCCTCTGCCCACGTTCCGCTGCCACCATCGATCGCTCCTCACCCGCTCCCGGCCGCGATGCGGCCACTTGCTCTGATCCCGAACCCCGATGCTCCGAGGGGAGCGCCGGGGCTGGAAGGCATCAAGTCGCGAGCTTCGATGGCGCAGGCAAGCCTGCTCCAATTGATGCGCCGGAGACCGGGCGGATGCTCTTGCTCCCGCCTGGCTGCCAGCTGTCTCGCGCTTCCCTAGGGGCCGATGAAGTGGTCGGTGACCGACGCCTCACGCCCCGTCGCCACATCCCGTATCTGGAAAGTGAGCGGAAGTGAGGCAGCGGCCGGCAGCTTGTCCTGGGTCGTCACCAGCACGCGCAACTCGCGGGTCTGGTCGGGGCCGATGGTCAGGGCGCCAGCCTGATCGCCCACCACATCGAGGCGTCCACCGGGCACGCCGGAGATGGACAGCGCGAAGGTGCGGTCCTGGAGCTGCTTGTTGGTCAGCCGCAGCGTGTAAGCGTTGCGCACCGAACCATCGGAGAGCCGCACGAACAGCGGATTGCGGTCATGCAGGGCGGACACACCCTCGGTGGCCCGGTTGACCAGCGTGGTGAGCATGAGCGCGCACACCGCACCGATCAGCGCCACATAAAGCAGTGTCCGCGGGCGGATGAGGCGCTGAACGAACGGCTTGCCCGCAAGCCGCGCCTCCATGTTCGCCTCGCTCTCATAGGTGATGAGCTCGCCGGGCCGGTCGATCTTCTTCATGACCGTGTTGCAGGCGTCGATGCAGAGGCCGCACTGAATGCAGGCCAGCTGCGAGCCCTGACGAATGTCCACGCCCGTCGGGCAGACATTGACGCACTGGCCGCAATCGATGCAGTCACCCGCCGGCTGGCCCGCCGCGCGCGCGGCCGCAGCCTTCTTAACGGAAGCACGCGGCTCGCCGCGGTCGAAGCAATAGGTGACGTTAAGGGCGTATTCGTCCGTCAGCGCCGCCTGGATGCGGGGCCAGGGACACATGTAGGTGCACACCTGCTCCCGCATGTGGCCCGCAAGCGCATAGGTGGTGAAGGTCAGGATGCCGATGGAGATATAGGCCACCATGGGCGCCTGGAAGGTCACCAGCTCCTTCACCAGGGTGGGGGCATCGGCGAAGTAGAGAACCCAGGCGCCGCCGGTCCACCAGGCGATCAGAAGCCAGATGGAGTGCGTCAGCGTGCGGCGGACGATCTTTTCCAGGTTCCAGGGGGCGGCATCGAGACGGATCCGCTCCCGGCGATCGCCTTCCACCAAGCGCTCGACCGCCATGAAAAGGTCGGTCCACACGGTCTGCGGGCACATATAGCCACACCACACGCGGCCAGCGAGTGCGTTCATGAGGAACAGCACGAGCGCCGCGAGAATCAGGAGGCCAGCGACGTAGTAGAATTCCTGCGGCCAGATCTCCAGAAAGAAGAAATAGAAGCGCCGCGCTGGCAGATCCAGCAGCACTGCCTGGTTGGGCGCATCGGCGCCGCGATCCCACCGCACGAAGGGCAGGAAATAATAGATGGCCAGCGAGACAATCAGCACCGCCCACTTGATGGTGCGGTAGCGCCCGTGCACGGCCTGCGGAAAGATCTTCTTCCGACTCTCGTACAGCGGGATATCGTCATCCGGCCCGACCACATTGGGGCCGGGATTGGACGCCTGCGAGTTGGCTTCTGGCTTCGTCAGGGCAGTCATTTATTCGATCGCCGAAGTTTGACCCCAAGACCAAGACCATGAGGTCCAAGACCACGGGGCGACGCGGAGGATGCCCCCGCCGATCATCTCCCCCGGGGCCCGCCACTGGCGGTCTGCAGATCGGGGAAGGACGCGGCCCCCACGGCGGCCACGCCTTTGGGAGCGTTCAAACATTCATGCTCTAGAATATAGAACAATGTCAGTTGGTCTAAAAGCCACACCGACATTTCGTCGCGGCGGCAGCCGGCGTTCCGCCGTAATGTCTCGCCCATCGCATCAGCCGCGGGTGCCAACACCAGACCTGAGTACGGTCCCTGGCGGTGGCGCGACTTCGCTCCCGAAAGCGAAGCTGCATCGACAAAAGCCGCACGTTGGAACGCAAAAAGGCTCCCCGGACGTCGCGCGTCCGAGGAGCCCATTCCGATCGGCCAGACCTCAGCGGCCGCCGCCCAGCGAGTGGACGTAAACGGTCAGCACCTTGACGGTGGTGGGGTCGAGGCGGCCATGCCAAGCCGGCATCACGTTGCCACGACCATTGGTCACCGCATACTCGATGGTCGCCTTGTCGGGACCATAGAGCCAGATGTTGTCCGTCAGGTTGGGCGCGCCGACTTCCTGATTGCCCTTGCCCTCGGGACCATGGCACGCGGCGCAATTGGCGAGGAACACTTCCTTGCCCTTCGCATAGTCCGCACCGGGCTTATCCAGACCGGAAAGCGTGCGCACATAGCCCGCAACCGCGGAGATCTCCGGCCGGGTGAGGATGCCGTCGCGACCGAAGGCCGGCATGTTGCCCACATGGGCCTGATCGTCACCGGACCGGATGCCGTAGCTGATGGTCTGGTAGATCTGGTCGAGGCTACCACCCCACAGCCAATCGTCGTCGTTCAGGTTCGGGAAGCCCACGGCGCCGCCGCCGCCCTGGCCATGGCAGGGCGCACAATTGTCGGCGAAGGCCACGCGACCCTGGGCCCGCGCCAGCGTCAGCAGAGCGGGGGTATCCTCGATCTGCTGAAGCGAGGCGTCGGCCAGCTTCGCGGTGCTTTCCGCGCGCAGGGCCCGCAGGTCATCGATCTGCTGCGACACCGCGGAGCGCGAGTTCCAGCCCAGGAGGCCCGGCGTGGCCGTCGAGATCAGCGGCCACGCGGGGTACATGATCCAATAGGCGATGGACCACACAATGCAGGCATACCAGACCCACAGCCACCAACGCGGCAGAGGATTGTTCAGCTCCTCGATGCCGTCCCACTCATGGCCCGTGGTGCGGACGCCGGTGACCGTGTCGAGCCGGCCTTGATGAGAGTTTTCGGTCGTGCTCACGGGATCAATCCTCTTTGAGCGGAATATTGGCGGCGTCCTCGATTTCCTTCTTCCGTTTCTTGCCGGGCCAGAAGGCGTAGGCCACCACGAGCGCGAAGGCGATGACAAACAGCACCAAGCCCCACGTCTGCGCAAAACTCGCCACGGATTCGTAGCTCGCTGACATGGCTCACCTCACGTTCGCCTTGTTGTCGTAGAGCTTGAAGTCCACCAGCGTGCCCAGCATCTGCAGATAGGCGATGAGCGCGTCGGCTTCGGTCAGCTCGGCGGGGTTCCCGTCGAAATCACGCACCTGAGCCTTGGGATAGCGCTTCTGCAGCGCCTCCGCGTCGGCATCGGTGGTGGACTGGGTGAGGATGTCCGCCTGCGCGTTGGCGATGTCCTCATCCGTATAGGGCACGCCTTCCAGACGCAGCACCTTCATATCCTGCTGGATATGCTTGGCGTTGAGCTTGGTCTGCGACAGCCAGGGATAGGCCGGCATGATGGAAGCGGGAACCACCGAGCGCGGATTGTGCAGGTGCTCCTGGTGCCACACGTCGGAATACTTGCCGCCCACGCGCGCCAGATCGGGACCGGTGCGCTTGGAACCCCATTGGAAGGGGTGGTCGTACATGCTCTCGGCCGCCAGGGAATAGTGGCCGTAGCGCTCCACCTCGTCACGCAGGGGGCGGATCATCTGCGAGTGGCAGTTGTAGCAGCCCTCGCGGATGTAGATGTTGCGCCCCATCAGCTCGAGAGGGGTGTAGGGCCGCATGCCCTGCACCGTCTCAACCGTGCCCTTCAGGTAGAAGAGCGGAGCGATTTCCACCAGACCACCGATGGAGATCACGATGAGGATCCCCAGCATCAGCCAGTAGGTGTGCTTTTCGAAGATCTGGTGCTTGGCCCAGATGGACGTGCCTTGCGACGCCATGGGTCGTTTCTCCCTCATTCCGCGGGGGCGAGGGCGAGCTTCTGCTCGGCCACCGCCTGCGGCATGGTGATGGTCTTCCACACGTTCCAGGCCATGATCAGTCCGCCGGTGACGAACAGCAGGCCGCCGGTGGCGCGGATCACGTAGAGCGGGTGCACGGCCTCAACCGTCTCGATGAACGAGTATTCGAGGAAGCCGAGGCTGGTGTAAGCGCGCCACATCAGGCCCTGCATGATACCCGCAACCCACATGGACGAGATGTAGAGCACGATGCCGAGGGTCGAGATCCAGAAGTGCCAGGCGATGGCCTTCACGGAATACATCTGAGGCTTGTTCCACAGCCAGGGAACCAGGCAGTAGATGGCGCCGAAGGAGATGTAGGCGACCCAGCCCAGCGCACCGGAATGCACGTGACCGACGGTCCACTCAGTGTAGTGGCTGAGCGAGTTCACCGCCTTCACGGCCATCATCGGCCCCTCGAAGGTGGACATTCCGTAGAAGGCCACGGAGACCACCATCATGCGGATGACCGGGTCGGTACGCAGCTTGTCCCACGCGCCCGACAGGGTCATGAGGCCGTTGATCATGCCACCCCAGGACGGCATCCAGAGGATGACCGAGAAGGTCATGCCCAGGGTCTGCGCCCAATCGGGAAGCGCGGTGTAGTGCAGGTGGTGGGGACCGGCCCAGATGTAGATGAAGATCAGGGCCCAGAAGTGCACGATGGACAGACGGTAGGAATAGACCGGCCGCTCGGCGCGCTTCGGGATGAAGTAGTACATGATGGCCAGGAAGCCGGCGGTCAGGAAGAAGCCCACCGCGTTATGGCCATACCACCACTGGAACATGGCGTCCTGCACGCCCGACCAGTAGATGTAGGACTTGTCCGAGAACAGCGACACTGGAATGGTGACGTTGTTGCCCAGGTGCAGCATCGCAATGGTGATGATGAACGCCAGGTAGAACCAGTTCGCCACATAGATATGGGGCTCACGGCGCTTCCAGATGGTGGCCACGAACACCAGCAGATAGGTGACCCACACCACCGTCAGCCACAGGTCGGCATACCATTCCGGCTCGGCATATTCCTTGGACTGGGTGATGCCCAGCAGGTAGCCCGTACCGGCGATGACGATGAAGAAGTTGTAGCCCAGCACCACGAACCACGGCGCCAGATCACCGGCGAGGCGGGCGTGCGAGGTCCGCTGCACCACATAGAAGGAGGTGGCGATCAGCACGTTGCCGCCGAATGCGAAGATCACCGCGGAGGTGTGCAGCGGGCGCAGGCGGCCGAACGACAGCCAGGAGGTTTCGAAGTTGAAGGCGGGGAAGGCGAGCTGCCAGGCCGCCAGGTCACCGGCGAGGAAGCCGGCCACACCCCAGACCACGGCGGCGATCACGCCGAATCGCACCACATCGAAATTGTAGTTGGGCTTGCCGTCGATCAGCTGCGGCGTCGCGCCGGCCGGACGGTCCATGTAACGGTTGCCGATGGCGAAGACAGCGGCAATCGAACCCGCGGCAAAAAGATAGGCATGAAATGCGTAGGCCGACGAATAGGCCTTCGCCGCCACGATGATCGAAAGGAAGGCCAACGCAGCGAAGACCACGAGCAGCGCGGCCTCCCCAAACCGCATGGACTTCGCCGGGGCTGGGATTGGATCTTGAATTGTCGACATTGCAGAACCCCTTGCGCCGAGGCGTGACACTGCACTCGCACGGCCTCCAGCGCACCATGCGCACGAGGCCCATTTTCTCCTTGATACATGTCAAAGGTACGTGATGTCCCGGGGGTCATGAGCACTGCGGCGGCGCGTCGCGCCACGGTGGCGTTTTTCCACCATTTTCGGCAGTCATGACCTTACGTTCGCCGCAAGAATGCGGGCCGCCCCCAGCACCGGTTACCTTGGCATGCCATGCCCGGCGCGCCGGGTACCCCTGGCGCCGGACCACCTCGCGCCGGAGCGCGAGAGTGTTCTTCGTCGTCTTGGCGGCACCATTGCAGGCGCCGCTCCGGCACGCGGCAGGCCGCGGGCGCGTTCTCCATTTATCATGGAATGGACCCCTCCGCGTCTCATATCCGACGCAAAGAGGCCATTCGACCTTCGCGCGCGCCGCTACGCACGAACCATGCCAACGATGTCCTTGACATCGCGAATGGTCTGGTCGGCGATCACCCGCGCGCGCTCGGCGCCGTCGGCGAGAATGGCGTCGATGGCGCTCACATCGCCCATCAGGCGCTGCATTTCCGCGCCAATGGGGCCAAGCTTGGTCACCGCCAGGTCCACCAGCGCCGCCTTGAAGGCGGAGAACTGGGCGCCGCCGAAATCCTTCAGCACCTGCGCCTTATTGCCATCCGAGAGGGCGGCATAGATGCCCACCAGATTTTCCGCCTCGGGCCGCCCCTTCAGGCCCTCTTCCTCGGAGGGGAGAGGCTCGGGGTCGGTCTTGGCCTTGCGCACCTTGCCGGCGATGGCGTCGGCATCGTCGGTCAGGTTGATGCGGGAGAAGTCGGAGGCATCCGACTTCGACATCTTCTTGGCGCCGTCGCGCAGGCTCATCACGCGCGTGGCGGGGCCGGCGATGAGCGGCTCCGTGAGCGGGAAATAGCCCTCGCCATGGCCATAGGCGGCGATGGTGGGGGCGAAATCGGTGTTGAATTTCTGCGCGATGTCGCGCGTCAGCTCAAGATGCTGCTTCTGGTCCTCGCCCACCGGCACGTGGGTGGCGCGGTAGAGCAGGATGTCGGCGGCCATCAGGGTGGGATAGGCAAACAGGCCCACGGAGACGTTCTCGCGGTCCTTGCCGGCCTTTTCCTTGAACTGCGTCATGCGGTTCAACCAGCCCATGCGGGCCACGCAATTGAAGATCCAGGCGAGCTCGGCATGGCCGGACACCTGGCTCTGGTTGAACACGATGTGCGCCTTGGGGTCGATGCCGCAGGCGATGAAGGCGGCCGTCACCTCGCGGGTGTGGCGCTTCAGCTCCTCGGGGTCCTGCCAGACGGTGATGGCGTGGAGGTCCACCACGCAATAAATGCACTCGTGGCTGTTCTGCAGCTCCACGAAGCGCTTGATGGCGCCGAGATAGTTGCCGAGGTGCAGGTTGCCCGTGGGCTGCACGCCGGAAAAGACACGTTCTGCGACCGCCGCCATGGCGACCTCCTGAAGGGCGCCGCGCGCCCCGCTATTCCTGGATCAAGGGGCGGAGAAACCGCCCCGTTCCCGCATGAGCCCCCGCCGCACCCGCCATGCCGGCCGGGAATCCCCGCACCAGCGCCAGACGAACACCAAGGCGGAAGACCGCCGCCGGACCAAGCCGGCCGGGACACGGAACCAAGCGCGGCAGAGACACCGCGCCGCAGCCCCATACGGAACCGGCGCGTCATGCCACCCCTCTCGCGCCGATGCAAGGGACGCAGGCCCATGGATGTGCACCCAGGCGCGGCAAAACATCTGTTGGTGTGGCCGGCAGCCGCCGCGTGGGCCCATCGCCGGGCGCGCGACCCGACCGGATCTTTTGCCCCGGCCGCTTGAAGGGAGTCGCCCGCCGCTCAAGCCGCGAGAGGCTTCGTCATGCCGCCAGGCGGCGGATCAGGCGCTTCAGCAGCAGCCCGCACGCGCCATAGACCACCACGCCGAGCCCCACGAGGACCGCGAGGCGGCCCGCGCGTGCGAGTTCGCTGGCCGGTGCGGCCCAGCACGCGGCGCTCGTCCCCACCGCCGCGCCCATGAGCAGAGCCGCGCCCAGGAGGCCCGCCGCGGTGGCGACCACCCGCCGGTCGAGGCTCAGGGCCCCGCGCCACGCCAGCAGCGCCGTGAACACGACAAGCGAGGCGAAGGCGGAGAGCCCCACGCTCGCGGCGGCCCCGACCGGACCGGCAAGCGGCGTCGCCAGCGCCGCGGCGGCCAGACACAGCGCCAGCGAGGCCAGCGCGATGCGCTCAGCGCCGCGCACGAGGCCAGCTGCCGCCGCCGTGGCGGACAGTATACGCTCCAGCCCCTGCGCCGGCAGGGCAATGGCCAGCACCGCCAGCAGGGTCGCGGTGAGGCGGGAATCCTCCGCATCGAAGGCGCCGCGCTGAAACAGCACCACCACGATGGGATGGGCCAGGACGGCCAGGCCGATGGCGGCCGGCAGAGCGAAGGCCAGGGCGGTGAGCATGGCATTGCTGGCGGCCTCGGCGCCGGCCCTGCTCTTCTCCGCCGCGTGGCGGGCCAGCAGAGGCACCAGCACTGCCCCGGCGCTGGCCCCCACCAGCCCCAGGGGCAGGTCCATCAGCCGCTGAGCGTAATTGAGTGCCGCCACCGCCCCCTCGGTGCCCGAGGCGAAGGCCGCGGCGATGATGATTCGGAACTGGCTGAGCCCCGCGAACAGCAAAGCAGGAGACGCCGCCCGCAGCACAGCCCAGGCCGCCCGCCAGGGCAGTGCGGCCAGCCCTGCCCGCAAGGCCGGCATTCCATGCGCCGCCGGATGGAATGGCCGGCGCGGCGCCGCGTCGGCGGCGTGGGTCCCGAAGGCCCGCCTTCCAAGGGCGGGGGCGGCGGGGCATCCGCGCGCCGCCGCCATCATCAACGCCCATTGACTCACGCCCGCGGCCACCGTGGCGCCGGCAATGGCGAAGGCAGCCACATCACTGGCCACCAGCCCTCGCAGCAGCAGCACGAAAATGGCGGCCAGCACGGTCAGGTTGGCCGCCAGCGGTGCCAGGGCGGCCAGCAGCACGCGCTGGGCATTGTTCGCGATGCCCCCGTAGATGGCGGCGAGCCCCGCCAGCGGCAGGTAGAGCACGGCCACCCGCCCGCACAGGATGGCAACGTCGGCGCGATCTCCATCCGGCTGGAAACCCGGCGCCAGGAGGCGGATCAGCTGCGGCATGAACGCCACCGCCAGCAAGGCGAGGGCGAGCAGCACGCCTGCCAGCAGCACCAGCGTCGCCCCCGCCAGCCGCCGGGCAGCCGGTCCGCCGCCGCGCTCCGCCCGCACCAACGCGGGAATGAAGGCGAGGTTGAACGCCCCTTCCGCCAACAATCGCCGCGCCAGCAGGGGCAAAGAGAGGGCGGCGGTGAGCGCATCCGCCACCGGGCCGACGCCGAGAATAGCGGCCGTGGCGGCATCGCGCACGAAGCCGAGCACCCGCGACGCCAGCGTCGCCGCCGCGACCATGGACGTGCGGGCGGCAATGGGGGTGGTGGCGCCGGGCCCCTCGGAGCCGGCTTGCGCGGGAGACGACATGGCACGCCTATGCCCCCACCCTCGCCCGATGTCGAGGGATCGCTCCCGCTTGATCGCAGGCCCGGAACGGGTGGCTGTTCCGGTGGGATCGCGTGCGGCGGGCAGCGGCGAGGAATTGCATGTGGCTCCCACGCGCGCCGTGCGGACAATGCCTGTGCTGCGGAGCAAGGGGTTTTCTTGCCGCCCGCTGCTGCCAAAATGCGGCGTTGCCAGAGGCTGGCGTGAACACACGGCGGCGCCAACCGCTGGCGGGGCTCTTGGACCGCCCCCCCAGGGAACCAGGAGCGCCGCTCCGGCTCTTCTCTGCGCACCGGCTGCCGGGCGCGACCTCGCCCCGGAGCCGGCGGCAGAGGCGTACAACGGCGGTGCCCCAGCAGGTCCAGCCCGCTCACCCGCATCATCGACATCACCAGGGGACGGCATGGACGGCAGGCACTGCCGCCCCGTGGTGCGATTGAGAGATCAACTCGACCCTTGGAATCGGAAGTTCTTCTTCCCTTTCTAGGCACTTGCCACCTGCGGGGCTGCATCGCCCGAGATTCGGCATGGAGATGCATGCCAGAGGCGGAAGACACAGGCCGCCCGAGGCGCAGCCCCGGCCTCAGCGTATTGCCAGAGGACAGCTTGGACACACGGCTCCCGGCGGTCCCTGGCATGAAAGGGGAGCATCTCGCCCCTCGACATCAGAGGCGCTCCCTCCAAGTGACGCACGCCTGAGGGACATGCAGCCTTGGGACACGCGGCCTCGGGGCCGGCTGAGGCGTGCGGAGCGATGACGGGGCCACGATGCCGCCACCCGGCTACGCTGCCTCATTGGCATTGGGCGGCTGCCGGTGCCTTCCTTCAGTCGTTTGACCTGTGGTGACGGCGCTCGTCCGGCCCACTCGGCCTGCCCCTTTCCGCAAGGACGGATCGGCATTCATGAAACTGGGGCTGGCAGGCGCCTCATTCGCCCGCCCCATCCGGGGAGGATGAGGGAGGGCGCCAGCACCGCACCGGTCCCGCCGAAGCTCAGCGCGGAACGTGTCGTGACCTTGTGGCTCTCCCCGGCGCTGCCTTTCGCTGCGGCGCCGCACTTAGCGTCCCACGCCTCGCCCTGCCGCAGTGGACAGGGGAGCCGCGGCATGAGGCGCCCCCGACGGTCGGCCATAAGCCACGCCTCGGGCGCCAAATGTCCGCCGGTCCTCGGCCACCTCCGCGAGGGCACTGGCGGAAGGAAAAGGGGAAACCAACGCAGCAGCACCGCGAAGTGGGGGCACCTGCCAGCAGCATTGCGATTGAGGGCCCGTTCCGTTTGGCTGTTACGGCGCGGGCCCTTCGCTCACCAGCCGCGGCCATCGGCACGCGCGGTCCCCAACCCGCGCCTCGCGAACACCATTCGTCCGCTGCTCCGGGACGACCTGCGCTCCACGCCCGCCCCCTGCTAAAGCAGCGCACCACCGCACCTTGGCCAACACGCTCTCGCTGGTGCCCCCAGCATGGCCCGCCCCTCGCTGCGAACTGCGCCCCTGCGTCCTGTCCCCGCGGCTTGCGGGAGGCGATCGCCCTATCCTCACGCGGCAAGAACCAGCGCGCCGGGCAGATACAATTGCGGGCGCCTTCCCTTTGGCCGTCGCGGCTCGGGCCCTTCGCTCACCAGCCAAGCCCGGAGGGGGTGCGCGCTCCCCCAACCCGCGCCTCGCGAACACCATTCATCCGCCGCCCGGGGCGACCTGCGCTCCCCCCCACCGCCTACTGAAGCTGCGCGCCACCGTACCTTGGCCGACACGCTTGGGCTGGTGCCCCTGCGTGGCCGCCCCTCGCGGCGAACCGCGCGCCCCTGCTCCCTGTCGCGGCGGCTTGCGGGAAGCATTGCGCCTATCCCCGCGCCACAAGCACCGGCGCGCCGGGCAGAAGCGCGGACAGGCGGTCCAGCTCCGCCTGCGCGGCGTCGGCGGTGGGAAACGTCTCCCAGATGTATCGGTCGCGCTGGATGCGCGTGCGCCGCTCGCGATCCTCGGGCCAGGCGGAAAGCACCAGGAACGGCCAGCCGGCGGACGGCGGCTCATAAAGGGCGACGAAGGGCGCACCGTGGGACGGCGACGAACAGGCCGCGTCGGGCCCGGACTTGAAGTTCAGCCGCCCCGGCTCGGGCTGGGGAATGGGGCGCTCGAACGCGGCCTCGAGGACGTCGCGTTCCTGCGGCGTCTCCACGATCCACCCCTTGTAGGCGCGCCCCACCGCGATGGAGACCGGCTCGGGCAGTCGCCCCAGCACCATCTGGGGCAAAGCCGGATGAAAGGCCTCGTAGGTGACGGTCGGCAACCACTGGCGCAGCGGGTGGCTGAAATCGACGGGCATGGGCTCCTGTCTCACGATGGTGGTGCATCCCGGCGCAAGTGGGGGCAACCCGACACCCCGCGCTCCTGTCGCGATCCGCACCGCGCGGGGCGCTGTGGAAATGGCCCCGGCACGCGACGAACACTGGCTTAAAACAAAGAGTTACAAGGCTTGTGCCAAAGGCGCCTCAGCGGCCGGGTGATGCTGCGAGCCGCCACGGAGACAATGATCCCCCGCATGCGATACCCTGAGCAAGCAAGTTCAGGGCCGCGCGCCGCGCCCCGGTGCGGTCGCGCCGGATCCGCGTCAGCAAAATGGCAATGGTCGGCGGGGCAGTGTCGCACGCGCGGGCTTACGTCCAGCCCGACCACATGCAGGAGATCTCGCCATGGCCATGACCGATCGGGACCGCGCCGCGCGCGCCGCCCACGGCCTCATGTCCGCCGCCACGCCCGATGTGGGGCGGGCCGCCGAGGCCTGGCTGGCACGCCTGGCCCACGAGCGCCGCCTTTCGCAAAAAACGCTGGAGGCCTATGCGCGCGACCTCGCCACCGTGCTGCACCACCTCACCGTCCACCTGGGTGAGCGACCGGACCTTCCGGCTCTCGCGGCCCTGCGGCCGGCGGATGTGCGCACGGTTCTGGCCGCGCGGCGGGCGGAGGGGGTGGCGCCGCGAACCCTGGTGCGCCTGCTCGCCGCCGCCCGCTCCTTCGCCCGCCATCTGGAGCGGGAGGGACAGGGCAAGGTGGGGGCGCTGGCCGCGGTGCGCGCGCCCAAGGTGCCCAAAAGCCTGCCCAAGCCCGTTTCCATCGCCGCCGCGCGGGCCCTTGCGGACCCGGCGACGCGGGCCGGCGAGGCGCGCGAGCCTTGGGTGCTGGCGCGCGATGCCGCCGTGATCGCGCTGCTCTACGGCGCAGGGCTCCGCATTTCCGAGGCGCTGGGCCTTTCGGCGGGAATGGTGACGGCGGGAACCGACCAGATCACGGTGACTGGCAAGGGCAACAAGACGCGAATGGTGCCAATCATCGCTCCTGTCGCGCAGGCCATCGCGGAATACAAGGCGCTATGCCCCCATGTGCTGGCGCCGGACCGCCCCCTTTTCCGCGGCGTCAAAGGCGGGCCGCTCTCCCCGCGCATCGTGCAGCTCGCCATTGAGAGCATGCGCGGCGCCCTGGCCCTGCCGGAGAGCGCCACGCCCCACGCCCTGCGCCACTCGTTCGCCACGCACCTGCTGTCGCGCGGCGGGGATCTGCGCGCCATCCAGGAACTGCTGGGACACGCCTCCCTCGCCACCACTCAGATCTACACCGACGTGGACGCCGCCTCACTCATGGCCGCCTATCGCGCGGCCCACCCGCGGGCGTGAGCGGGCGCGAGGCATTTTGTGGCGCTGCCCGCGGGATGGGCAGTGAAGGCGAAATTTTCCTCACAGGAAGTATGGAATATTGTGAGGAAAGTGCTGTAATTGCGCCGCGGCATGCGTCGCCGCCCAACACAACGAGGCCTTCCATGACGCCCGTGCGTCCCGTCATCGAGCACATGTCCCTGGGCACCACCGACCTGAAAAGAGCCATCGCCTTCTATGATGCGGTGCTGGCGCCGCTCGGACTGGTGAAGGTGGCGGATTATTCCGATGATGGGGGCACCTCCGCCTGCTGGGGCCCCGCCGGCGCCCTGCCCGCGCCCGACAGCCCCCCGGGTTCCGCGCCCTTCTGGGTGGAACTGCGCCCGGACCCCATCCAGTGTCCGCCCGGCTTCCACCTGTGCTTCTGCGCGCCTGACCGCGCGGCCGTCCACGCCTTCCACGCCGCCGGCCTCGCCAATGGCGGCACCGACAATGGCGGCCCGGGCCCGCGCCCGCAATATGGCGAAACCTATTATGCCGCCTTCATCAAAGATCCGGACGGCTGGCGCATCGAGGCGGTCACCTACTCCGCCCAGTAGGAAGCCGAAAGCCGCCGCGGCTCTGGGGACATAAGGTTTGGCAGAAACCCTTTATTAGCCAAACCACTCCATCTTCACCCTATCGATCGGCGTTGCCGAAAGACCAAGTGACCTCCTTCCAACCCCTCCGGACACCCGTCCCGAGGGGTCTTTTTTTGCGCGCAAAAAACAACGGGCCGGCCCGAGCTTCCCTCGGCCGGCCCGTGGTTCTTGTGCTGCGCCCCGGTCGCGGACCGGGGGACAGGCGAGCCCGGAGGCAGGCCGCGCGGGGAAACCCCACGCGCCTGCGACAGGGCCGCGATCACATGTGGATGGCGCGCTTCTCCACGGCCATCGCCGCCTCCTTCACCGCTTCCGAGCGGGTGGGGTGGGCGTGGCAGGTGCGCGCGAGATCCTCGGACGAGCCGGCGAACTCCATCAGCACCGCACATTCGTGGATCATCTCGCCCGCCTCAGGGCCGATGATGTGGGCACCCAGCACGCGGTCGGTGGCGGCGTCGGCCAGGATCTTCACGAAGCCGTCGGTGGTGTTGTTCACCTTGGTGCGGCCGTTGGCGGTGAAGGGGAACTTGCCCACCTTGTAGGCGATGCCGGCCGCCTTCAGCTCTTCCTCGGTCTTGCCGACGGAAGCGACCTCCGGGAACGTGTAGACGACGCCGGGGATGACGTCATAGTTCACGTGGCCGGCCTTGCCCGCCAGCAGTTCGGCGCAGGCCACGCCCTCGTCCTCGGCCTTGTGGGCCAGCATGGGGCCGGCAATGACGTCGCCGATGGCATAGATGCCGGGGACCGAGGAGGCATAGTGCGCATCAGTGACGATGCGGCCCTTCGGATCCTTGGCCACGCCCACCTCTTCCAGGCCGAGGCCCGCGGTGTAGGGAATGCGGCCGATGGCCACCAGCACCACATCCGCTTCCAGCACCTCGGCGGCGCCACCGGCGGCGGGCTCCACCGAAACCTTCAGGGTCTTGCCCGAGCTGTCGACGCCCATCACCTTGGTGCCGAGCTTGAAGGTAAAGCCCTGCTTCTCCAGCAGACGCTGGAAGTTGCGGGCCACCTCGCCATCCATGCCGGGCAGGATGCGGTCGAGGAACTCCACCACGGTGACCTGAGCACCCAGGCGCCGCCACACAGAGCCGAGCTCCAGGCCGATGACGCCGGCACCCACCACCACGAGCTTGCCCGGCACCTTGTCCAGCGACAGCGCGCCGGTGGAGGAGACGATGCGCTTCTCGTCGATGGTCACGCCCGGCAGCGGCGCCACGTCCGAGCCGGTGGCGATCAGGATGTTCTTGGTCTCGAGGGTCTCGACCTTGCCGTCCGCGTTGAGCTTCACCTCAACCTTGCCGGGGGCCAGGATCTTGGCCACGCCCATATAGACATCGACCTTGTTCTTCTTGAGCAGGAACTCGACGCCCTTCACATTGCCGTCCACGCCCTTGTCCTTGAACGCGAGCATGGCCTTCAGGTCGAGCTTGGGCGCGGACACGCCGATGCCCATCTCGCCGAACTTGTGGCCGGCTTCCTCGAAGAATTCGGAAGCATAGAGCAGCGCCTTGGACGGGATGCAGCCCACATTGAGGCAGGTGCCGCCATGGGTGCCGCGCTTCTCGCACACAGCCACCTTCAGGCCGAGCTGGGCCGCGCGGATGGCCGCCACATAGCCGCCGGGGCCGGTGCCGATGATGATGAGATCGTAGGACATGAGATTTCCTCGAAGTGAGAGGCCGCCGCGCCCGCCTCAGGGCACCGCCGTGACCCTTTGCAGAGCGAGCCGGATGCCAAGACCGATCAGGAGCGCGCCGGTGATCCGGTTGAACCAGCGGCCAAAGCGGGCAAGGCCGTCACGCACGGCGCGCCCGGTGAAGAAGAAGGTGACGAGCGTGTACCAGCCGATCAGCAGCCCGGCCATGGAAAGCGCATAGCCCGCCTGGATGACGAGCGGCGTCTCAGCGCTCACCACGGTGCCGAACAGCGACAGGAAGAACAGCACTGCCTTGGGATTCAACGCATTGGTGAGGAAGCCGAGGGCAAAGCTGCGCCCCGGCGATAAACCGGGAGCCGAAGCCGCCGCCACCTCGGGCGACCCACCGGCCGCCGCGCTCCAGGTTTTGAAGCCGACATAGACCAGATAGGCCGCGCCCACCCATTTGAGCACACTGAAGGCGAGCAACGAGTGGGAGACCAGCAGGCCGAGCCCCGCCAGCGTATAGCTGGCATGAAGCAGAAGAGCCGTGCCGATGCCGAAGCTGGCGAAAAGCCCCGCACGGCGGCCGTGCACCACGCTCTGGCGCACCACCATCGCGAAATCCGGGCCCGGCGCGACGGCCGCGACCGCGAACACCGCCATCAGGGTCAGATATTCGGAAAGGTGACCCACCATGAAGGCGC
This sequence comes from Xanthobacter sp. NM-59, assembly GCF_021401125.1. GTDB lineage: Bacteria > Pseudomonadota > Alphaproteobacteria > Rhizobiales > Xanthobacteraceae > Xanthobacter. The sequence continues at coordinate 18,444 of NZ_JACBFQ010000017.1, read as the reverse complement.
TTCCCCCACCGGCCCAGGGGCCCGGCGCATCGCAGCCGATGCCCCGGGCACTCCAAGCCTTGCTACATCACAGGTCCAGCACGAGACGCGCGGGATCCTCCAGGGTCTCCTTCACACGCACCAGGAAGGTCACGGCCTCGCGGCCGTCGACGATGCGGTGATCGTAGGACAGGGCCAGGTACATCATCGGCTTGATGACGATCTGCCCCTTCACCACCACCGGACGCTCCTCGATGCGGTGCATGCCGAGAATGCCCGACTGCGGCGCGTTCAGGATGGGGGTCGACATCAGCGAGCCGTAGATGCCGCCATTGGTGATGGTGAAGGTGCCGCCCTGCATCTCGTCGATGCCGAGCTTGCCGTCACGGGCACGCTTGCCGAAATTGGCGATCTGCTTCTCGATGTCGGAGATCGACATCAGGTCCGCGTCGCGCACCACCGGAACCACGAGGCCCTTCTCGGTGCCCACCGCGATGCCGATATTGTAGTAGTTCTTGTAGACGAGGTCGGTGCCATCGATCTCGGCATTGACCGCCGGCAGGTCCTTCAGGGCCGCGATCACGGCCTTGGTGAAGAAGCCCATGAAGCCGAGCTTGGTGCCGTGCTTCTTCTCGAAGGCGTCCTTGTACTGGGCGCGCAGGGCCATCACCCCGGACATGTCCACGTCGTTGAACGTGGTGAGCATGGCGGCGGTGTTCTGGGCGTCCTTCAGGCGGCGGGCGATGGTCTGCCGCAGCTTGGTCATCTTCACCCGCTCCTCGCGGGCGGCATCCACCGGGGCGGAAGCGACGCGCGGGGCAGCGACCGGGGCCGCGGACACGCCAGAGGCAACGGCGGCGAGAATGTCGCCCTTGGTCACGCGGCCATCCTTGCCCGTGCCGGCGACGGCGGCCGGGTTGACGCCGGTCTCGGCGGCGATGCGGGCCACGGCCGGGCCGTTGGAACCGGCAGCCACCGGAGCGGCGGCGACGGCCGGAGCCGGAGCAGCGGCCGGAGCGGGAGCCGGGGCCGGGGCTGCGGCGGCAGGCGCGGCAGCAGCAGCGCCGGCGCCCTCGGTGATGGAGCCGAGCAGCGCGCCCACGCCCACGGTGTCACCGTCCTTGGCGATGATCTCGGCCAGCACGCCGGCGGCCGGAGCGGGCACCTCGACGGTCACCTTGTCCGTCTCCAGCTCCACGATGGGCTCATCGGCCTTCACGGCCTCGCCGGGCTTCTTGAACCACTTGCCGATGGTCGCTTCCGTCACGGATTCGCCCAGGGTGGGTACGCGGATCTCGGTCGCCATGGTGTTCGCCCCCTTCTGGGGGCCTCCCTCAAATGTCGGCATGTGCCGGGCGAACCCCGGCACGTCATGTGTGAAACTTATGCCGGGCCCAGGGCCCGGCAGGGGACGTGTGAAAACGCGGCCATGCTTGGGGCATGGCGGGAACTCTTGAGCGAAAGGAGCATCCGCCGGCGATGGAAGCCGAGAGCCGCCATCACGGCCCTCCCCCGGCTCCGCCCCACGCCGCCCCGCAGGCCGCCATACCGAATGGCGACCTCGGGTTCAGCCCCGCGCGCGGCGCCAGGAAGCGACGTGCGCGGTTGAGGAAGGTGGAGCTGGGTCTGCCGCACGGGTCCGCCTCAGCCCAGGGCTTCTTCGAGGAAGGCCTTGAGCTGGGCCATGTGCTTGGACATGAGGCCGGTGGCGGTGGCCGCCGACGCCGCGCGCCCCGCATAACGCGGCCGCTTGGACACGCCGCCCACCTGCTCCAGCACCCATTCCAGATAGGGCTGGACGAAGAACCAGGAGCCCTGGTTCTTCGGCTCTTCCTGGCACCACACCACTTCGGCGTTCTTGAAGCGGGACAGTTCCTGAACCAGCGTCTTCAGCGGGAACGGATAGAGCTGCTCCACGCGCAGCAGGTACACGTCATTGACGCCCCGCTTCTCGCGCTCCTCCAACAGGTCGTAATAGACCTTGCCCGCGGAGAGCACGACGCGCCGGATCTTCTCGTCCGGAACCAGCGTCACGCCGGCCACGTCGGGATGCGACTGGGCGTCGTCCCACAGCACCCGGTGGAAGGTGCTGCCGGCGGCCAGATCCTCCAGGCGAGACACCGCCTTCTTATGACGCAGCAAGGACTTGGGCGTCATCAGGATGAGCGGCTTGCGGAACTCGCGGTTCAGCTGCCGGCGCAGGATGTGGAAGTAGTTGGCCGGGGTGGTGCAGTTCGCCACCTGCATGTTGTCCTCGGCGCACAGCTGGAGGTAGCGCTCCAGGCGGGCGGAGGAGTGCTCCGGCCCCTGGCCCTCATAGCCGTGCGGCAGCAGGCACACGAGGCCGCTCATGCGCAGCCACTTGCGCTCGCCCGCCGAGATGAACTGGTCGAACACGACCTGGGCGCCGTTGGCGAAGTCGCCGAACTGGGCCTCCCACAGCACCAGCGCATTGGGCTCGGAGAGCGAGTAGCCATACTCGAAGCCCAGCACCGCCTCTTCCGAGAGCATCGAGTTGATGACCTCGTACTTGGACTGGGTGTCGGTCAGGTGGTTGTAGGGCTTGTAGCGGGCCTCGGTCTCCTGGTCGAGCAGCACCGAATGGCGCTGGGAGAAGGTGCCGCGCTCCACGTCCTGGCCGGACAGGCGCACCGGGTGGCCTTCCTCCAGCAGGGTGCAGAAGGCCAACGCCTCGCCGGTCGCCCAGTCGATCCCCTCGCCGCCCTCGATCGCCTTGCGGCGATTGTCGAGGAAGCGCTGGATGGTGCGGTGAACCTTGAAGCCTTCGGGCACCTCGGTGATCTTCGCGCCGATCCGCTTGAGCTCGTCCGCGGCCACGCCGGTGACGCCGCGGCGCGGATCGTCATTGTCCTGGGCCGCCTTCAGGCCGGCCCAGCGGCCGTCCAGCCAGTCCGCCTTGTTGGGCTTGTAGGCCTGGCCGGCCTCATATTCGGCTTCGAGGCGCTCGCGCCACGCCGCGCGCATGGTGTCCACCTCGCCGGCGGTGACCACGCCCTCGGCCTCGAGCTTCTTGGTGTAGATCTCGAGCACGGTGGGGTGCTGACGGATGACCTTGTACATCTTCGGCTGGGTGAACGCAGGCTCGTCGCCCTCGTTGTGGCCAAACCGGCGGTAGCAGAACATGTCGATGACCACCGGCTTGTGGAAGCGCTGGCGGAACTCGATGGCCACCTTGGCGCAGAACACCACCGACTCGGGATCGTCGCCGTTGCAGTGCAGGATCGGCGCCTCGATCATCTTCGCCACATCCGACGGATAGGGCGAGGAGCGCGAGTAGCGCGGATTGGTGGTGAAGCCGATCTGGTTGTTGATGATGAAGTGCAGCGAGCCGCCGGTGCGGTGACCCTTCAGGCCCGACAGGCCCAGGCACTCGGCCACCACGCCCTGGCCGGCGAAGGCCGCGTCGCCGTGGATCAGCAGCGGCAGCACCATGGTGCGCTCGCTGTCGCCGAACTGGTCCTGCTTGGCGCGCGCCTTGCCGAGCACCACGGGATCGACGATCTCCAGATGCGAGGGATTGGCGGTCAGCGACAGATGCACCTTGTTGCCGTCGAACTCGCGGTCCGAAGAGGCACCCAGGTGGTACTTCACGTCGCCCGAGCCTTCCACGTCGTCGGGGGCCCAGGAGCCGCCCTTGAACTCGTGGAACAGCGCGCGGTGGGGCTTGCCCATCACCTGGGTCAGGGTGTTCAGGCGGCCGCGATGGGCCATGCCGAACACGATCTCCTTGAGGCCCAGATTGCCGCCGCGCTTGATGATCTGCTCAAGGGCGGGGATCAGGCTCTCGCCGCCGTCCAGGCCGAAGCGCTTGGTGCCGGTGTACTTCACGTCGAGGAACTTCTCGAAGCCCTCGGCCTCCACCAGCTTGTTGAGGATGGCGCGCTTGCCCTCGCGGGTGAAGGTGACCTCCTTGTCGGGCCCCTCGATGCGCTCCTGGATCCAGGCCTTCTCCTCGGGGGAGGAGATGTGCATGAACTCCACGCCGACGTCCGCGCAATAGGTACGGCGCAGGATGGCCAGCATCTCGCGCACGGTCGCGAACTCAAGGCCCAGCACGTGGTCGATGAAGATCTTGCGGTCGAGGTCGGCCTCATAGAAGCCGTAGGAGACCGGATCGAGCTCCGGCGCATCCTTGGGCGGGGTCAGGCCCAGCGGATCGAGATTGGCGTGCAGGTGGCCGCGCATGCGATAGGCGCGGATCATCATGAGGGCCTTCACCGCGTCGCGGGTGGCCTGCTGCACGTCCTGGGCGGACAGTTCGACGCCGGCCGCCTGGGCCTTGGCCTTCACCTTGTCGGCGGCCTTCTTCTCCACCTCGACCCACTGGCCGTCCATGGCGGAAACCAGCTCGCCATTGGCGTGCACCGGCCAGTTGGCGCGCTTCCAGGAGGCGCCGCGGGCGTTCGCCAGCACCTGGGCGGGATCGTCCTTCAGGCCGGCGAAGAAGTTCTGCCACTCGGCGTCGACCGAATTGGGGTTCTGCTCGTAGCGGGCGTAGAGATCCTCGATCCAGGCGGCATTGGCACCGTCGAGGAAGGAGGTGTTGAGGAAAATATCGTTCTGTTCCGCGCGCGACATGGGTGTCTTCCCGGATGGCCTCGGGCCGGTCCTCCTTGTGCGCGTTTCGCACGGAAAACCAAGCCCGAAACCGAAAAATCTGCCACAAACATGACGCTCCGGCCGAAACCGGACCGCCTTTTCCACCCCCGCCCGGCTCGTGGCAGCCACGAATGGGGGTGCTCTTCAGCCCTACATAGTCCCGTCAGGCCCACGGCAAAAGCCGGCCTGACGCGCGTCAGCCGCATAGCCGCTCCGCCCCTCGCCGGAAAACACGGCGAAATTCAGAGCCGGCGCTTCCCCCTTCCCCTTCTTCTTCATCGCACCCTGCTCGCGGCCGCCCCCTGGCGTTGACCTCCCGCGAACCTGGGCGCCCCGACGGCCATGCCGTCCGGGTTCCCCGGAGGCGGATGAACCGCCGCCGGGACAATCGGAGCCCCGAGGGGCCAGCGGGCATCAGCCCTTCAGCACGTCCACCAGGGTCTTGCCGAGGCGGGCCGGAGAGGGGGACACCTTGATGCCCGCCGCTTCCATGGCTGCGATCTTGTCCTCGGCGCCGCCCTTGCCACCGGAGATGATGGCGCCGGCATGGCCCATGCGACGGCCGGGAGGCGCCGTGCGGCCGGCGATGAAGCCCACCATCGGCTTCTTGCGGCCCTTCTTCGCCTCGTCGGCGATGAACTGGGCGGCCTCTTCCTCGGCCGAACCGCCGATCTCGCCGATCATGATGATCGACGTGGTCTTGGGATCCGCCAGGAACATCTCCAGCACGTCGATGAACTCGGTGCCCTTCACCGGGTCGCCGCCGATGCCCACCGCCGAGGTCTGGCCGAGGCCTTCCTGGGTGGTCTGGAACACGGCTTCATAGGTCAGCGTGCCGGAGCGCGAGACCACGCCCACCGAGCCGGGCTTGAAGATGTTGGCCGGCATGATGCCGATCTTCGACTGGCCGGCGGTGACGATGCCCGGGCAATTGGGGCCGATGAGGCGGCTCTTGGAACCCGAAAGGGCGCGCTTCACCTTCACCATGTCCAGCACCGGGATACCCTCGGTGATGCAGACGATGAGGGGGATCTCGGCGTCGATGGCCTCCAGGATCGCGTCAGCGGCGCCGGGCGGCGGCACGTAGATGACCGAGGCGTCGGCGCCGGTCTTCTCCTTGGCCTCGATCACGGTGTCGAACACAGGCAGGCCGAGATGGGTGGAACCGCCCTTGCCGGGGCTGGTGCCGCCGACCATCTTGGTCCCGTACATGATGGCCTGCTCAGCGTGGAACGTGCCGTTCTTGCCGGTGAAGCCCTGGGTGATGACCTTGGTGTTGGCGTCGATCAGCACGGACATCACGCGGCATCCTTCTTCACAGCGGCCACGATCTTCTGCGCGGCGTCATCCAGGTCGTCGGCAGGGATCACATTGAGGCCGCTCTCGCGGATGATCTTCTTGCCCTCTTCCACGTTGGTGCCTTCGAGGCGCACCACCAGCGGCACCTTGAGGCCCACCGCCTTCACCGCCGCCAGCACGCCGTTGGCGATGACGTCGCACTTCATGATGCCGCCGAAGATGTTCACCAGGATGCCCTTCACGTTGGGATCCGCGGTGATGATCTTGAAGGCCGCCGTCACCTTCTCCTCGTTGGCGCCGCCGCCCACGTCGAGGAAGTTGGCCGGGCTCTCGCCATAGAGCTGGATGATGTCGAGGGTGGCCATGGCCAGACCCGCGCCATTCACCATGCAGCCGATGGTGCCGTCGAGGGCGATGTACGCGAGGTCGTACTTGGACGCCTCGATTTCCTTCTCGTCCTCTTCCGTCAGGTCGCGCAGCTCGGCGAGCTCGGGATGACGGAACAGGGCGTTGGAATCGAACGACACCTTGGCGTCGAGCACGCGCAGCTGGCCGTCCTTGGTGACGATCAGCGGGTTGATCTCGAGCATGGCCATGTCGCTCTCGACGAACGCGGTGTAGAGCGCGTTCACCAGCTTGCCGGCCTGCTTGGAAAGGTCGCCGGAAAGGCCCAGGGCCTCGGCCACCTTGCGGCCATGGAAGGCCTGCACGCCTGTGGCCGGGTCCACCGAGAAGGTCACGATCTTCTCAGGTGAGTTGTGGGCCACGTCCTCGATGTCCATGCCGCCTTCGGTGGAAACCACAAAGGCGACGCGGGAGGTCGCGCGGTCCACCAGGAGCGACAGGTAGAATTCCTTCTCGATGTCGGAGCCGTCCTCGATATAGAGGCGGTTCACCTGCTTGCCGGCCGGGCCGGTCTGCACGGTGACGAGCGTGTTGCCCAGCATTTCGCCGGCAAACTGCTTCACTTCCTCGATCGACTTCGCAAGGCGCACGCCGCCCTTTTCGCCGGCAGCGGCTTCCTTGAACTTGCCCTTGCCACGGCCACCGGCGTGGATCTGGGACTTCACGACCCACAGCGGGCCGCCGAGTTCCTTGGCTGCAGCCTCGGCGTCTTCCACCTTGAGCACGGGCACACCGCGCGACACGGGCGCGCCGAACGTCTTCAGCAGCGCCTTGGCTTGGTACTCGTGAATATTCATCTCTTCGTCCCCTAAAGGGTTGCGAAGTGCCCCTTCCCCCCTGAACCGGCCCCGACCGCTCCCACCGAGCCCTCGGCACGAACGGACGAAAGCCGCCTCCATTGCAGTGCTGGTGCAGTGCTGGGACCCGACTTCCGCCCGCGTCACACGACCCGGATGGAAAACCGCGCCCCGAGGAGGGGAACATTCGTCTCCTTCACCTCACCGGCTTGAGGCCGGCACGATGACGGCGCTCCCGTGGGAGAGCCGCCTTTGACCGAGATCACTTCCCAAGATCGGGTGCGACCTTCAGACAGGCCTCCATCAGTCCCTCGACCGATGCGACCGATTTTTCGAACATGGCGCGCTCCTGGTGGTCGAGCTCGACCTCCACGATACGCTCCACGCCCCGCGCGCCGATGACCACCGGCACGCCCACATAGATATCCTTCAGGCCATAGGCGCCATCGAGGCGCACGGCCGCCGGCAGAAGGCGCTTCTTGTCCTTCAGATAGCTCTCGGCCATGGCGATGGCGGACGCCGCGGGCGCATAGAAGGCCGAGCCGGTCTTCAGCAAGTTGACGATTTCCGCCCCGCCATTGCGGGTGCGCTCCACGATGGCGGCGATGCGCGCCTCGCTGGTCCAGCCCATGCGGATAAGGTCCGGCACCGGAATGCCGCCCACCGTGGAATAGCGCACCAGCGGCACCATGGTGTCGCCGTGGCCGCCCAGCACGAAGGCGGTGACATCCTCCACCGACACACCAAATTCATCGGCCAGGAAGTATCTGAAGCGGGCGGAATCCAGCACCCCCGCCATGCCGACGACTTTCGTCGCAGGCAGGCCGCTCGTGCGCTGCAAGGCCCACACCATCGCGTCCAGCGGATTGGTGATGCAAATAACAAAGGCTTCCGGCGCGTACTTACGTATACCCGCGCCCACCTGCTCCATCACCTTGAGGTTGATAGACAGCAGGTCATCGCGGCTCATGCCCGGCTTGCGGGGCACGCCGGCGGTGACGATCACCACGTCGGCGCCAGCGATGGCGTCATAGGTATTGGTGCCGGCGAAAACGGAATCGAAGCCTGCAACCGGCGCGAGCTGCGCCAGATCAAGGGCCTTGCCCTGGGGCACCCCTTCGACCACGTCGAACAGGACGACGTCACCCAAATCCTTCAGCCCAGCCAGAAGGGCGAGCGTTCCGCCGATCTGGCCGGCCCCGATGAGGGCGATCTTGTTGCGGGCCATGCCTGTTCCCCGGAAATGAGCCTGCCTATCGAGCAGGAGCCGAGCGGCGCTTGACTACTCCCATCTTGCAAGGCGTTCAAGCCGGCGGGCTTGCACAAATAGTGGGAGATGGCCGCCATTGACCGCTTCTTGTGCGCCGCAACACACCCCAATGGCCGCCGGCGGTAACACAGGCAGCAAAATCGCGCTCCCCCACGCGGTGCAACCGCAGGCCGAGCAGCCTATTTGCGACGCTCGCTCCCTATTTGCGACGCTCGCTCATGGCCTCCAGCAAATCCAGCTGAATTTCCTGAATCTGCGCCAGGCGGTCCCACTGCTGACCCAGCAGGTGGTCGAGCTTTTCATGCAGGTGGCGAATCTCCAGCTCCGCCTTCAGATTAACCTTGAAGTCGTTCTCCGCCCGCATCCGGTCGCGCACCTCCACCCGCTTCTGGCTCATCATGATGACCGGCGCCTGGATGGCGGCCAGGCACGACAGCACCAAGTTGAGCAGGATGAAGGGGTACGGATCGAACTGCGCGCGCCCGATGACGACCAGGTTGAAGACGATCCAGGCGCCGAGAAAGCCGGCAAAGAATCCAATGAAGCCCCAGCTGCCGCCAAATGTGGCCAGCGCGTCGGCCATGCGATCGCCGAACGTACGCTCCCGCTCGAAGCTCTTTTCCACGTCCTCCGCCAGGGTCTCGTTGGCGGCGAGGCTTTCCACCACCTCCATCTCGAGCTGGCCCAGCTCGCCGCGTTCGCGCTCCAGCAGGCGGGCGACGAAGGATGCGCGCAGCCGCGCCAGATCCTGCTTGCAGATATGACCGTCCTCGCTCAGCTCCGGATGGCTCTCCTGCGCGAAGGCGGCCAAGGCCGGGCGCAGCTCCTGCACCGGCACCACGTCCTGCCGCCGGAAACTGCGGGCGCACACATCGCAGGTCACCTTGGCCTCGGGCTGGTGGCCGCCGCTGGCGCCGGCTTCCAGCAGCCGGTGGCTACCGTGGTTCCGCGAATTCTCCGATCGGTGGCCCATGCCCAGCTCCTGAATCCGTCCGAGCGGCGGCGGCTGCCGCGTCGCGGGCGGATGTGAGCGCCACCCCGGGCCAGGATCAAGAGGGTTTCGCAACGGGATCGCCCATTCCCTGCCGAACCCCTCGGGGCGCAGAAACGGCAAAGCCGCGGCCGCTCCTTCCGGAACGCCGCGGCTGTTAGCCGTGATGGAAGTTGTCACCCTCCCCCCGCCTGCGCCGACCAATCCGCGCGATCAAAAACAAGGGGTACTTCGCAATGCCTGTTCAAACACCACGCATGCGGAGGGAGGGTGACCAGCCGCGCCAAAGGCGCGGCAGTGGCGTCGGCCCTCGCTCAGCTGCCGGTGGTCAGCGAAGTCAGGGGCACGAACGCGGGTTTGGGACCAGGCTCGACGGCGCGGTTCGGGTCGTGCTCCTTGAGCACCTTGAACACGCGCTCCGCCATGGGGTTCGACTTGATGAAGTCCTCATAGGCCTGGGCGAGCATGGTCTGCGCGGCCGCGAAGATCTCCTCGTCGTTCTTGCCTTCAAAATCAGCCGAGACGAGATATTGGCCCATGCGGCGCAGGATGTGCAGCCGCAGCACCTGCAGCACCTCAGGCTGATAATCCACCTTGAGGGTGGTGAAGAACTCTTCGGCGCTGGACAGCGACTTCAGCGTATCGAGAACCGACATTCCAAGCTCCATTCTTCTGTTGCCCCTCGCGGGGAAGCGGGCCCGTGTGGGACCCCTTCGGCGCACCCCAGCCGCTCCGGCTCCGGAGCGGGAAAATCGTCTTCGTCTCAGGCCGCCTCATCGGCGGCGGTCCGGCTGCGCTGCAGCTCGTACTGAAGGTGGGAGACCCGCGCTTCCAGGAACTCGATGCGATCCAGCAGGGAGACGATGGCCTCGCCCACCGGGTCGGGCATCAAATGATGCTCCAGGTCGATGCGGCCATCGCCCAGCTTGCGACGATCGGCGGTGGCCTTCACCACGCGGCCGGGAATGCCGACCACGGTCATGCCCGCCGCCACATCGTCGATGACCACCGAATTGGCGCCCACGCGGCAGCCCGCGCCCACGGTGATGGGCCCCAGGATCTTCGCGCCCGCCCCCACCAGCACCCCGTCCCGCAAGGTGGGATGGCGCTTGCCGGCGGTCCAGGAGGTGCCGCCCAGGGTCACGCCGTGATAGAGGGTCACGTCGTTGCCCACCTCCGCCGTCTCGCCGACCACCACGCCCGCGCCATGATCAATAAAGAAGCGATGGCCGATGGTGGCGCCGGGATGGATGTCCACATTGGTGAGGAAGCGGCCGAGCCACGACAGAAACCGGGCCGGGAACTTCACGCCCCGCAGCCAGAGCCGGTTGGCCAGGCGGTACCAAATGATGGCGTGGATGCCGGGATAGGTCAGCACGATCTCCAGCGTGTTGCGCGCAGCCGGATCGCGCGACTTCACGCAGTCGATATCCTCGCGAATGAGCGCCCACAGCGATTCCGGCGGCGCGGCGGCCGCTTCCGCACCGGTAGCATGCGTGGGCGTGGCGGGTTCCTTCAAGCGTCCCATGATCATGGTCAGGCTCCCATCACGGCCAGGTGGCGGCGGCGCAGCGCCTCTTCGGTGTAGCTCTCCTCGTAGAAGCGCCGCAGCACTTCGGGGGAGACGTTCTCCTTGGTGCGGGTCGCGTATTCGCGCACACGCTCCAGAATGGAGCGGCCCCGCGCCTCGTCCACGGAGAGGCCCTGCTCGGACAGAGCATGGGAGATGGCGGAAAGACCGGAATGCTTGCCCAGCACCAAGGTGTGCTTGCGGCCGAGCAGATCGGGATTGAGCGCCTCATAGGTGGCGCGGTCCTTCAGCAGGCCGGAGACGTGAATGCCGGATTCGTGGGTGAAGACATCCTCGCCGACGATGGCCTTGGTGCGCGGCATGGGACGGCCGGCGGCCTCCATCACCCGTTGCGCCAGGGGGCGCAGGGCGCGGGGGTCGATGCCCGTCTCTTCCCGCGCCGTCTGCCGCAGCGCGATGGCCACTTCCTCCAGCGGCGCATTGCCGGCCCGCTCGCCGAGCCCGGTCACCGTGACCGACAGGTGGCGCGCACCGCCCGTCACCGCCGCGAGAGAATTGGCGGTGGCCAGGCCCAGGTCGTCATGGGCATGAAACTCGATCTCGAGATCGGTGGCATTGGCCACCCGCCGCACCAGGGCATAAGCCGAAAACGGGTCGAGCACGCCCAGCGTGTCCGCCAACCTGAGGCGGAAGGCGCCCACATCGCGCGCCGCCTCCGCCACCTGGCACAGGAAGTCAGGATCCGCCCGCGAGGCATCCTCGCAGCCCACGGCCACCGTGAAGCCGATCTTGCGGGCGAGGCCCACCACATGGCGCAGCGCGTCCAGCGCCCAGGCCCGGTCACGCCCCAGCTTGCCCTGCAGCTGGCGATCGGACGTCGGGATGGACAGATTCACCGCGGTCACGCCCGCCGCCACCGCCGCGAACAGGTCCTGCTCGCTCATCCGGCACCAAGCCACCACCCGCATGGGCAGCTTGAGGGAGGCGATGGAGCGCAGGGTCTCGATTTCCTCATCCCCCATGGCGGGGGTGCCGGCCTCTATCTCGGGCACGCCGGCAGCGGCCAGGGCCTCGGCGATCTCGATTTTCTCGCGGCGGGTGAAGGCGACGCCCGGGGCCTGCTCGCCATCACGCAGGGTGGTGTCGTTCAGGAACACGGTGCGCGCCGGCTTCCCACGCGAGGCGCCCCCCAACCCTTCCGGAGCTGTACGACCCGAGCGACCCGAGGCGGCCGATGGTGACTTCGCGAGCATGGGTCCCTTCCAATCTACCAAGCGAGTGGCGTTGAAAAGCACCGGCGACGATGCGTCGGTACGGACAGCGTCAGACGGAACAACAGGCCGCCCGCGCGAGCGGTGATGCCGCGCCGCGCCGGAGCCATGAAGAGTGAGGAGAGAGACGGCATGGCGCGCCTCATCCGAGCCGACCGTGGCGGGCCGCGTGCGGCTCCACCACGAATCCGCCGCCATCCACCCCGCGGGCGGTGACGAAATCGATATGCAGGCCATCGGCGAAGGCGCGTGAGCGGTCATCGAGAAAGAGCTTCACGCCGCCTTGCTCGATCACCACGTCGTTTTTCCGCGCCACGTCCAGGTGCATCATGAGCTGCAAAGTGTGCGGCGCCCCCTCACCGGCCACCAGGCGCAGGCCCTCGGCAGAGCGAGCGGCCAGCGACAGGGCCACCTTCACCGCCTCAACCGCGCTGGTCGAAAGAGAGATCATGCCGCGATCCACCTGCCTGAGCGCCCAAAATGGCGCCTTGGAAGCCAGCCACCGAACCGGCGAATGGCCCCTCGCAGTCACCTATGCAATCAGCGGACCAATTTATTAGACATTTGATATTAAACAGAAAAATACGCCGCGCACCTGTCGCAAAGATGACAGCGCAGTTTCGGCGGACGGGCTTCGGCGGGTTCACGACAGTGGTTCTGTCCGGTCTCCGGATCTTTCCGGAAGCCGCAGGCCGTCGACGGAGGTTCTATGCTGTATCCGTGAGGATATAATATTTCCCGCCCGGCAGCTCCGCCGGTCCAGGGGAGAAAGATCCATGCAGATCAGCGCGCGCAATCAACTGAAGGGGAAAATCGTCGAGGTGCATGAGGGGCCGATCTCCGGCACCGTGAGCATCGACATTGGCGGCGGCAACATCCTGTTCGCCCACATCACCGAGCAGTCGGTGAAGGAAATGGGCCTGAAGGTGGGCGACGAGGTCACCGCGCTCATCAAGTCGTCCAGCATCCTGGTGGGCAAGTAAGCGCGGCACGCAGCCGACATAAGGGACCGGCGGCAACCCCGCCGGTCCCAAGCAGCCCCGCGCTGGCGCGCAAGAGCTAGGCGGGATCGATGACCACTTTCACGTCGGCCGGCTTCGCCCAATAGGGCGCCGACGTCACGAGGATGCGCGCACCGGCGGCTGCGTAGGCCGCCGCATTCTGCAGGTTCACCCCGCCCGCCGCGGCCACGATGGCGGCGGAGGCCTGGGCCTGAACGAAATCCGCCACCGCGCGGATACCCTCGGGCGCCATCTTCTCGCACTGGAGCACGTCCGGCCCAGCGGGCAGGATGGCGGCAACCTCCTCCAGCGTCTTCACCTCCACCACCACCTTCTTTTCCGGCATCGCGCGCCGCAGGTCCGCGATGCGCGCCACCGGATCATCCAGGAACACCCGATGTTCGGGAAACACCAGGAGGGTTTCCGACAGGCCGAGCCGGTGGGGGAAGGCGCCGCCCGCGCGGATCGCCGCGATCATCTGGGACTTGGCGCCCGGCAGGGTCTTGCGAGTGGTCACCACCGCCACGTCGGGCGCCACCGCACGCGCTGCAGCGATGAGGTCCGCCGTCAGGGTGGCGATGCCGGAGAGATATTCCACCAACGTCTGCGACACCTTCCAGGCGGCGAACACGCCCCCCGCCTCCCCTTCCGCGGAGAGGATGGCGGCGCCCGCCTCGACCCGCGCGCCAGAGGAGACGAGCCGCACCACCTCCACCCCCACCTTGCGAAACAGCGCCTCGGCCACCTCGATGCCGCACACGGTGGCTTCCGCGCGCATGAACATCAAAAGCCGCGCCCGTTTTCCGGCGATGCCGATGGCCTCCGTGGTGAGATCGCCATGGGGCGCGTCCTCGCCCAGGAGCTCATCGAGCATGGCCTCGGTCCACCACTTCATCATCCCGCGCTCCCGCAAAACGGCCTGCGTCCCGCGACCGCCAAACGGATGGCGACCACGAGACGCTCTATGCCGGTGAATATAGCAGCCGGACTATGGGAGCTTCGCCCCCAGGCGTCGACGGGACAAAGGGGCGCGCGCCGCGGGGCCACGCCCTGCCGGCTTGCGCTTCCGGCCCCCGCGCTTCGTGGCCGCCCGGGCGGCTGCGGGGGCACGGCCGGAAGGCGCCATGCTCAGGCGGGAGCAAGCGCCGCCTTCGCCGCCTTGGTGGCCTTGCGCAGCGGCCACAGGCAGGCCTCTGTAGAGGCGAGATCGAGGGCCGAGAAGCCATCGAGGGTCTCCGGCAACGGGTCGGCGCCCAGTTCCAGCAGGCGTTCCACCACATCCGCCTTGCCGCCGGAGGCCGCGTACATCAGCGACGTGGCGCCATTGTCGTTGCGGTTGTCGATATCGATACCCGCCTTCACCAGCGCGGTGATGATGTCGAGATGGTTGCCCACGCAGGCGAGCCACAGCGCGGTGTTGCCGTCGGCATTGCGCGCGTCCAGCACCGCGCCGAGGGCGATGAGCTGCCCGACAATGTCGCCCAGCCCCTCGCGCGCCGCCTTCATCAGCGGCGTCATGCCATTCTCAACGGTGGCGTTGACGCCATCCGCCGGAAAGCCGAGCCCGGTGAGCCAGCCGGACAGTGTCGCGTCCGGCGTGCCGGTGGGGGCATTGGCGTGCTCCCAGCTCTGCCAGGCCTCATAGCCGCCATCCAGGCTGTAGACGTCCTTGAAGCCGAAATCCGACAGGGTCTGCGCGAATTCCCGGCTGGCATGGCCATGATAGCAATAGATCAGCACCGGCACCGCCTTGGGCGTGCCCATGATGAGCTCGGACAGGCCCGAAAAGGTGATGTTGCGCGCACCCTCCACATGGGCCGCGCCATAGGCGCCGGCGTCGCGCACATCGAGGGTCACGGTGCGGGGGTCCCTCAGCAGGGCATCGGCTTCCCTGACGCCGATGCAGCGGAATGGAACGCGTTCGGCCATCTCAATCTCCTCAAGCCTTTCTGCCCGGATAGGCCGGGGACGAGACGATGCGGGCGTCGCTCATGGGCCGCCCCACCGTGAAGTGGTACATGGACTGGAACTGCCGCCCGTCGAGGCCGAGCAGCTGGTGCAAGTCGTCATCGAAGTAGCAGCCGATGCCGGTGCCGCGCAGGCCCGCCGCTTCCGCCTCCAGGTAGAGCGCCTGGCCGAGCAGGCCCGCCTCCCAGAACAATTGGCGATAGCGCCACGCCCCCTGCCCCAGCGCCGCGTCGAAGGTCGCCAGCATGCCAAGGGAGAAGCAGCTGTCGCCGGCGATGGCCTGATGACAGCTCAGGGTGCGGATGATGCCCCGCGCATCGGTGCGGGCGAGGCGGTAGAAAGGCAGATGGTCCGGGCAGCCCTCCGGCCGGGTCCATTCGAAATCGTCGCGCACGGCGGCGCGCAGCCTCTCGCCCACCTCCGGCAGGCGCGGCAGGGCGTAAACGCCGCTGTCGAGCCCCTCCACCTTGTGCACGAACACGATGGGATGGAGCGCGGGCGCGATGTCCCACACGTCGAACGGTGTCGTCCGGCGCGGCAGCAGCGCATCCAGCATCGACCAGAAGGTCTCGCGCGGCATGTGGAACCTGGCCTCGAACCGCTGCGCGCTGCGCCGGTTGAGGATGATGTCCGCCGCCCGGCGCGTGACGCTGGAGACGCGCGGCGGCAGGTCCGGTGCCGGTGCCGGCTCAAGCGTGGGCGCGCCGATGATGCGGGTGGCGCGCTCCACCTCGCCGATCACCGGCCAGCGATACATGGGATGGCGATCGAGCACGTTCGCCTTGCCCGCCCATCGCGCGGGATCGAGCGCCGGCAGTGCCCCGGCGTCGAGTTCCAGGTCCGGCTCGATGTCGATGGCCAGGAGAAGCTCCGGCTCCTCCCGCTCGGCCCCGGCGAAATCCGCCTCGCGGTCGAGCCCCATGAGCGCGGCCAGCGCCGCGCTGTCGAGGGCGGGCACCCAGCGCACCCGCCAGCCCAGGGACGCCGCCGCATAGCGAAAGGCCCCCAGGGCATGGCCCGTATCGAGCTGGCAATAGCGGAAGGCCCGCTCGCCATATTTCCACGCCTCGCGCCACGCGATGGAGCTGAGGCCGATCCACAGCCGCCCCACGGTCGCGGTCTCCTTCTCGGCGCTGGCGCAGCGCAGCTCCAGGAGATGGTCGCGGCTCACATAATGGTGCAGGCCGCTTTCCAGCGCCGGCACGTTCTGGGCGATGACATAGGCTTCGGTGGGATGAAGATTGCCGCTGGAGGGATTGGCGCGCACCGCCCAGCGGTCCGGACCGAGCTCCTTCCAGGCGGTGAGGCCCATGGCCAGTTCCAGCAGCGTCGCAACCGAGCCGAGGGTCAGCGGCGCCGGCGCCACGCGGTTGGGCGTGAACAGGTCCGCGAACGGCGTTTCGAGCTGGTCCGCCAGCAGCGGCAGCGCCGTGGCATCGGCGCCCTCGAAGGTGCGGAAGGGATTGGGCTGACCGTCCCAATCCAGGGTCTCGGGGCCGGCCGCGTAGCGCTTCAGGCTGTGCTTTGTGCGCTCGTGATAGGCGATGGCCAGTTCCGTCGGGGTCGCGGCCGGGGCCGCCGCGACGTTCATGGCTGAACGGACGGGGCGCGCGCCGCCGTCGGGTCGGGACAGGAGGGCCCGTCGGCCGGACGCGAACAGCCTTCCACCGGCGTCACGCCCTCACCCAGCAGCGACAACACGGGCTCGCGATCGAAGCCGGCGCAGCGCTGCCCGTCCACCTCCACCAGCGGACGACGAATGAGAATGGGCTGCTCCACCATCAGCGCCAGCGCCGCCTCCCCCTCCATGGCGGAAGGGTCGACGGCACCCGACTTCACCGCGGGGGCGGCCGGATTGAACCAGCTCGCCACCGGCGTCTCACCGAAGAAGGATTTCAGCCGCTCGCGGGTCCAGGGCTCGGTGAGGAGGCTTTTGACCTCCAGCGTGTGCCCGGCATTGGCCAGCATCAGCTTCTGCCGTGCATTGGTGCCGCAGCCGGGCTTTTCGTAGAAGACGACGCTCGCCACACCCCGCCCCTATTTCATGATGGAGAGCTGAACCAGCGGCACCGCGCCGCCACGGCCGAGCACCGTATCCACCTTCTTGCGCACGCCTTCGAGGGTGAGCGGCTTCACCACGGCACCCGCCGCGCCCGCCTTCAGGGCGCCCACGGCCACCGCCTCGTCCGCCTTGTCACAGACGATGAGGATGCGCACGTTGGGGAACTTCTCCTTCATCTCGGTGATGATGTCGTTGCCCCGGCTCTTGATGTAGCCGACACCCAGCAAGACCACGTGAGGCTGCAGCCAGCCGGTGCCCTTCTCATAGGCCTCTTCCGGGGTGGCGAGCTCGTGGGTCTCGATCTCGTCGTGCAGCATGAACTGCAGCGCCGCCCGGGTGATCTCATCCTCGTCCACGACGAAGACGCGCCGCTGGTCGACAGCCTTGGAAGTTTCAACGCCGATCTGCATGTCGCTCCTCGCTCCATCCTCAAAGCCGCAGGATCCTCAAAGCCGCAGGTTCGCCCGTCCGCGCGCGGGCAGAGCTGCCCTTCCCGTCAAGCAATATTCATTCCGCCCACGAAGCCTCGCCGCGCGCCGCGCAAGACGCATGAAGCCCGCGTGAAGTACGCATGCCAACGGCGCCGACGTTGTTTTGATTGCGACAGAGTCTCATGTCGCTGTCGGGTTCGACACAGCCCCGACATCCCTCCGGCGGCCGACACGATTTGATGTACATCAAGACTTTTCAGGCCTTCGCAGCGACTTTTCGCGGCCCGAGCGCACTTGGCACGCTGGTTGCTCCACTCCATCCCGCAACGGCGAGTGAGGGCTGAGTGCACGCCTAGGTCAGGACCAGCGATGGACCCAGGACCAGCGATGCGCTCCTTCCCGTAACCCGCGGGGCGTTTCCGACGAAATTTCTGATGACGTGAGAAACGGCCTCGCGCCACGCGCGCGCTGGTCTTCTGCAAATAGGTTCGAAGGAGAGCAAGATGTCGCTGCGACAGATCGCGTTTTACGGCAAGGGTGGTATCGGCAAGTCGACCACCTCCCAGAACACCCTGGCCGCTCTGGCGGAGATGGGCCACAAGATCCTCATCGTGGGCTGCGACCCGAAGGCCGACTCCACCCGCCTGATCCTGCACGCCAAGGCCCAGGACACCATCCTGTCGCTGGCGGCGAACGCCGGCTCGGTGGAAGACCTCGAGCTCGAGGACGTGATGAAGGTCGGCTACCAGGACATCCGCTGCGTGGAGTCCGGTGGTCCGGAGCCGGGCGTGGGCTGCGCCGGCCGCGGCGTGATCACCT
>NZ_JACBFQ010000016.1 GCF_021401125.1 Xanthobacter sp. NM-59 | reverse complement strand
TTCTAAGTTAGGGTCGCGATTTTCTGTTCTGCTGTCGTGGGTTAAGCCCTGTTTCGGTTCCCGTTGGCACGAGGGACCGGTTCCTGATGGCACGCGCTTTCGGGTTCCCGATGGCACGAAGCCCTTCACAGCTTTTCCACAGGGCGGCGTCCGCTCGAAAGCGAGCAACGTCCGGCCGCCGGCCTCGATCTCCAGGAACAGCGTATAGCCCGGCAGCGGCTGGCGGCGGATGATGTCGCGCAGCTCGAAGGCGAACCGTTTGAACGGCGAGAGCGCACCGGATTTCTGGTGGAGGTGGCGGAAGTCGAACCGCCAGCCATTACGCTGGCGCCCGCCGTGCTTGCGCACTAGGCGGTAGAGCCAGCGTTCGAGTCCGCCCGTGAGATCGAAATAGGCCCGGTCGATCGTCAGCACGAGCGCATCGTCGAGAACGGCCTGATAGAACCAGTCGGGCACGATCATCTCGATCCCGTCCGGCTTCCCGTTGCGGTTGGTGCGCTCCTTCCACTCGTTGATCCACGAGAAGCGATGACGCCGGCCCTCGGCGGGCTGGCGGATCGAGGTGCAGACCGTCGTGGATTGGAGGCGGTCGAGCGCCGCCTTCAGCCGCTGATAGTCGCGCAAGGACGTGCCGCGTCCGATGAATTTGAGGATTTCGTAGGGGGTGGCGACCATCAGGCGTGACGTCCGCAAGCCGGCGTCGCGCGCCTCGACGATCTGGCTCGCTGCCCAGATCAGGATGTCGGCGTCCCAGATGGTCGCCATGCCGTGATCGGGCACAGCTTCCACCCGGATCGACACGTCGCCGGCGGCGAAGTCGATCGGAGCGACGCGGTGCGATTTGGAGAGGGAGAAGAACGGATAGGCCATGAGATCCTGCGCGTCTCGGGCTGCGAACTCGCCGGGGAGCGCACGGAACAGATCGAGCTGCCCGCGCTCCGAGAGGGACTGGTGTCGCGCCGCCATTCGGGAATCCGGGGGCGGTCAGCGTGCGTATCGTCCGGCATGTGCCGGCGGCGTGGGCGTGTGGCGCTTGGCCGGAAGCACGCTGCCGCGCGGATCGGAGGTGGAGGTGACGGCCCCGCGCTCGGCCCAGGCCTCGAGATCGTCGACGGCGTAGACGACGCGGCCGCCGAGCTTGCGATAGGCCGGGCCGGTGCCGTAGGTCCGGTGCTTCTCGAGGGTGCGGGCCGACAGGCTGAGAAATTCGGCGGCTTCCTTGGTGCGCAGGAAGCGCGGCGGGAGAACGGCGAGATCAGGTCGCATGAGAGGGCCTCCGTGGGTTCGTTGGGACCGCCGGGGAGCGGCGGGTAACGAAGGCCACGTTGGCGAAGCAGGACCGGCGAGATGCAGGGCGAATTCAGGGGGGCCTAAATTCGCCCACCAAGAGCCGAATGACGGCCAGCTAGGATTGCCGGCGATGACGAAGCAGCGTGCGATAGCCGCCCACGATCATGGCACGGGCATCTCGAATTAGGGATTTGACGGCGTGACGGGCGGAGGATGCCTGCCACTCATCGCGACCGAGAGCGCCGATCCGAAATATGACCTGCGCAATTTCTTGCTGGGTCGCGCCCGCGCGATGACCGTCGAAGGCTTGCAGCATCCGGCACAGCCGCGCGCGTTGCTGCCGCGTCAGTCGGGTGTCGGGCGGTATGGCGCGACCATGGAGGGCGGCGAGCAAGCGGGCGACCGATTCGAGCCGGTCGAAGCCTTCCTGCCCGAGCGGGATGAAGGCGCCGAGGGGTTTCGCGGGTCGTGTCGCGGAGGGATGAACAAGCGCGACGCGCTGGCCGTTTCCGAGATCGAGAACCAGATGGGTCTCGTTGCCGGCGTCGATGCCGATGGCGGCGTCGATCGTCGGTTGGGGGTCAGCGCTTGCGGATGGAATATCGGGAGGTGCGCCAAGAACGATGGCGCTTGTGTCTTCCTGGGGAAGCCAGATCACCCGCGCTTCGGGTGGTGCCTGCATCGGGTCTACCGGGAAATCGCAACCCCCACCGCTGCCCGATCCTATCAGTCAGCGCGCGCAGATCGCTTTCACTGCCGCCGAGCGCTCGAAAATCCCTGTCGTAGGATTCATTGCGACGCAGCCATTCCCACGCGACGTCGGACGCGGTCATTTCGGCGACATGGGCATAGCGTTCCGAGGAGCGCCAGCCGGAAGCATCTGGTGTCATCACGATCCTCCCTAGTCGTTGAACTTGTGGGAGAGTCAGGATTCCCGGCTGGGTTGTTCAGTGGAAGTCAGAGGACCGGCAAAGGGTGGTGCCGAAAAGGCATCGCGGCGATCACTGTGCCGAGCGGACGAGGTCTCGATAGCCGTGCTCGGTCATCCACTGCGCGCGGGCGAGATGCGTGTCATGGATCTGGCGGCACCGGTGCGGTTCACGTGCCGGATCGAGGCCAAAGAGGATCTGGACAGCTTCGCGCCAATCAGCTCCGTCGCGCGAGGAATCGAGCAGGCGCAGATAAAGAACCATATGCTCGCGGTCATAGGCCGTGAGGGTCTGGCTGATCGGGGGCGCGTCGAGAAACGGCGGCATCGCGGATTCCATCAGGCGACTATATTCGCGCGGAAAGCATTCGTTAACACTCGTGCCCGGCATTACTTTGACAACGTGCGATGGATGGTGTGCGCCACGCGATCACGGCGCTGCTAACGCCTCGTCGGCCGGTCGTCCCGCTCATGGAGCAGCAGCACTCCTTCGCCCTTGTCGGTGGAAAGCAGGACGATACCGGCTGTTTCAAGCGCCCTTCGGACCTGATCGCGCGTCGACTCATACACCTCTAATCCACTTTCGGACTCAAGGCGCTTGAGCGCGGTTAGCGATGTCCGGGCCTTGTCAGCGAGCGTCTCCTGTGTCCACCCCAGCAACGCGCGTGCGGCCCGCGATTGTCGGGCGGTGATCATGCATGATCACCTCCCACCGACGGCCGCACGCTTGCCAGAACTACGACTATAATAGTCGCTCTTGGCGCCCGCTGCGAGGAAATTCGACTTTGAAGGGTCTGCCCAGCCCTTCACCGGCCATTGCTGGTGATTCGCGCCTGAAACAGAGGGAGAGGCCCCGGCCTGTTCGGCCGGGGCCTTGCTCAGGCTCAGTCGCCGCGGCGGGTCGGGCGGGACCAGATCAGCGAGTGGGTGTCACCGTCCTCGTCGTCGAAGAGGTTGGCGTAGATGGGGGCGTTGAAGCTCGGATCGTCGAGCTTCAGGCCCAGATAGTCGCGGCCCTCGTTGGAGCGCTTGGACCAGGCGGCGCCGATCTCCGCGCGACCGACCAGAACCCGGTGGCTGGGGGCGTTTTCGCCGCTGGCGCGCTGGTCGGGGACGATGCGTACGCCCTTGGCCTGGACGCTGAGGGTGACGATTTCGCCGGTGAACTCGTTCGAGCCGGTCTTCTTGAAGGTACCGATGGTCGCCATTGTAAGTCTCCGTTTCGTTTTCGGGACCGCTCCATTGCGGCCTCGATGGCGATCGACAGGCCGGAGGCGACCGACGCCGCATCGCTTGCGACCGGAGCAACGCGGAGGATGGCGCAGGAACGACTTTGTTGTTTCGCGAGGAATGACGGCCTTGGCCGGCAGGGGAAGAAAGTCGGGACGCGCCGTTGCGGCATAGGCGGTCGAGGCGCAGCCGTCCTTCGGTCAGATCAGGCCATTGGAGAGGCCGCTTGGGGCGGTCTGGAGACGATCAGGAACGGAAGATCATGGCGACCCGGTCGCAACCAGCAAACGGCGCAAGTTGACGATCATCCGCAACCCGTCATCCCCTCGTACAGGCGAGGGTCGAACTTTCGTTTCGAAGTCGACCAGTGGAGATGACGCCCTCGACTTCGTGTTACACTGTTCCCGCGCAGAGGCGTCGAGCAGAAATCCGAGCGCTCTTAAAGGGGCCGGCCGCGCGATGGGCTTCAGTCAGATTCCGGTGATGCGGCTCCCTCTCCAACTGCACAACGCGGAGGGCTGAAACCCCCGATCTGGTCGTCCTGGCGACGGTTCCGTGGTGATGTCAGGCTGGTGCAATGCCCTGGCTGGACGGGCCGGTGCCTGCCATCCCAGCAACGCGCGCGAACGCGGTGACGCCGACCGCGACCGCACCGATGACGGAGAACACGAGCTGCCAAGTCTCCGACGGCATGGTGTGTTTCACGATGCCATGCGTGGCGTGGAAGCCGGCGATCGCCGCAGGTGCGACAAATGCCAGCGCGATCAGCAGGCGTGCCCAGAGCGGGCGGACAATTCCGAGCAAGAGCTGCCCCACACCCAACGTCAGGCCGGCGCCGATCATGCCGATGAGGATGGCGCCGAGCCAGCCCGCGCCAGTGTCATAGGCCCAGGTGCCGGCGGTCACGCCCGCGAAGAATGGCAGCGCAAAGACTGCGAGAGTGAACAGCAACCAGCACAAGATGCCGATGGCTGCGAAGGATAGGACGATGCCGAGGATAATCATGGTGGTGTCTCCGAAAGAGCAAAATCTGACGGTCGCGCCTTCCACCACCACCACGGCGCATCCGGGAGCATAGCAAAAGCTGTGCTCAGGCGGGAGCGGAAACCGCAGGGGTTTCCACGTCGCCTGGAAGGGTGGCGCGCCGTCATGGCGCGAAGGGATCGACCTCGTGGACGATTTCCGAGACGTCGCCGTCGTATTCGCTGGCTGGCGAGACTGACAGGGTGCCGTCGCCGGCGCGGAAGATGACGATGACGGCCATCAGGCTGGTGGCGAGGCTGAAGGCGAAGGCGTGGGCGTCGTTGAGAGACATCGATCCGGCTCCTGTTTCGAGCGGAGGACCATCCCCCGCTGACAGGCGCCCGATGTGTTCGGCCGATGGCCGCAATCACCGCGTGGGCGAAGCCAGCGCGGCGGCACGCTCTGCGTAGTCCGACCCCTTGCGGGTTGATGGCGTCAGGCCATCGGCTGGACCAAGGATCAGCGCACGGAAGCGGGGATGGTCCTCAGGTCAGGAGCTGTGGCTGTCCACTACGCTCTTGCTCGCGGATCTCCTGGGCGAGGTGGCGTGCGACGTCACGGGCGCGGAGGGAGAAGCCGGGCGGCCATTCCCGCGACGTGTTTCGCGCGAAACCGCCATGCTGAAAATGAGGATGAAGTTGGGCTATCACGCTTTGCAATTGCGGAGGCAAAGCCAACCCCGCGATCTCTGCGTATCGAGCCGCCTTATCGAGATCGTGACCAATATGCTGGCGATTCCAACCATCCTCGGTCGCGACTCTCAGAAGGTAGGATTTCAGAAGCAATTCAATAGCGATCGCTACGGCGTGAAGGACGATATTGTCCATAGACCGATCCGCAGCCTGGTCAGCGCCATCAAGGTGATTGGTGGCATTCCGTGCAAAGGTGTCGGCAAGCGCGATGTCGGCAATGAAGCTTTTGGGGAAAGGTACGAGCGACGGCATGGATCCGAAGATGCCATGTTTGCGCAGCTTTCATAAGGAAACAGGGATTTACGACGGCGCTTACGCGCCGCCGAACTTCCAGACCGGGATGCCGAGCTTCTTGGCCTTGTCGGCGAGGTTGTCGTTGATGCCGGTGCCCGGGAAATGCAGCACGCCCTTCGGTACGATCTGCAACATCTCATCGTTGCGCTTGAAGGGTGCGGCCCGGCCATGCTTCGTCCAGTCGGGTGCGAAGCCGATTTGCGGGACATTGCGATTCCTGGCCCAGAGGGAAGCGATCTTCTCGGCGCCCTTCGGCGACTTGCCGTGGATCAGCACCATGTCGGGGTGCTTTTCGTGGACCTGGTCGAGCTTGGCCCAGATCAGGCGATGGTTGTCGAAATCGAGCCCGCCGGTGACGGCGATCTTGGGACCAGGCGGCAGGAGCACCTCCTGCTCGGCACGCTTCTTTGCCATGATGAAGTCGCGGCTATCGATCATCGCCGAGGTGAGGTTGCGATGATTGACCTTCGATCCCGACCGCGGGAGCCATGCTTTGCCGACCTGGCGTTCGTAGTGCTCGGAAGCCTGGTCGCGCATCAGTTCGAAGGCGGTCTGGCGTTCGACCAGTGTCTTGCCCTCGGCGATCAGGCGCTCGAGGTCGACTGACTTCACCTCGCTGCCATCCTGTTCGCGCTGGGAGCGCTTCTGGGCCTGCTCGTTATCGTCGAGCTCGCGGTTGATCCGTTCGGCGGCGCGATGAAAGACGTTCACGGTCGACCAGAGGAGATCGTCGAGGTCGGGTTCGAGGCGCGTGTCCTCCAGGGTCACGATCAGGGCGTCGAAGATGTCGGCGATCGCGCCCGCGACCTCGTTGCCGTCCGGCAGAAGCCGCTGATCGGGTTCCTCGGCGAAAGGCCGGTAGCCGTGGAGCTGCAATTCGTTGAGGACGTGGTCGGTCGGTGAGGATTCGTGGTGCGGTTCGTAGTCGTCGAGATCGCGCATCGGGTGCTCCGTCGGATGGACCGCGACCGTCGCGGCCTTCATGGCGACGAAGCCCACCGGCGGGACGGCGCTGCACCCGGAGCGCAAGCGGAGGGCCGGAGCGCCAGCGGAGGATGGCGAAGGCCGGCTATTTTGGTTCGCGATGGAAAGCGGCCCCTTGGGGCCGCGCCGGAAAATAGTCGGCCGCAGCCATTGCCGGGCCGGCCCGCCTGTGGGCCGATCGCCCTCTAGAAGGCCGAGGCGCGGTCCTCTCCGATCCCCGGCATCCGAGCGAGGACGGCGGCGGGGCCGCTGCCCCTTCCTTTCCGGCTATGCCGCCAGCGCCATGAAGCGACCGACGTCCTGCGGCCCGAGCTGCACCCGTGTCTGGCTCCGCAGCGTCGCGAGGCCGAGGGTGCGGAGATCCTCGTTGAAGTCCCCGAGCTGTGGCGAGATCACGATCGCCTCGATCCCGGCCGTGTTCGCCCGTTCGATCAGGCTGTCACGCGCACCGTCGCCCGCCGGATCGTCATCGCGCAGGATGTAGAGCCGGCGCAGCGTGTCCGGGAACAGGATGGCGGCGAGATGTGCTGCGGAGAGCGCCGCAAGCATCGGCATGTCGGGCACGACCTGTCGGACCGAAAGGACCGTCTCGATGCCTTCGCCGGCTGCCATCACTTCGCCACCGACGCCAAAGCGGACCGCGTTGCCGACGAGATCGCCCATCGCCCGGCGCGGGGTGTCGAGCGGCGCCTTGTCCCGGCGTTGCGGATCGAGCCAGGTGCGATGCGCCCCCGTGATCCTGCCATCGAGATCGGTGACGGCCGCGATCATGGCCGGCCATGTCTCGGTCGGCGCATACTCGTCTGGGCGATAATAGCAGCGCGGGTGGAAATACAGATTTCCGGTTCCACGGAGGTCCGTAATGCCGCGTTGCCGCAGATACGCCGCGACGATTGTGCCGGGAATCGGCTGCGACATGCGGACAAGACGTCGTGCGGCTTCGGGCGATCCATGCGGTGCAGGCGCCAGGGGCTGGAAGGCCGACGGTTCCGGCGCAGGCGGTGGCATGCTCAGGAAGAGCCGGGCCTCGTCGGCGACGCCCTTGAAGTCGATGAGGCCGCAGCTCTCCCGGATCACGTCGAGGAGGTCTCCATGCTCGCCGGTGGCGGCGTCAGTCCATTTCCCGGCTGGCCCCTTCGGCGAGTCCTTCAGCCGGACGTACATCGAGCGGCCCTTGGTGTTACGGGCGTCGCCCACCTGCCAGTAGTTGCCCTGACGGTGGCCATTGCTGAGATAATGGCGGCACACCGCCTCGGCCTGTCGGCCGAGACGTTGCGCAAGATCGGATGCGTCGAGACGGGCCATCACGCTGCCTCCCGCTCGCCGACGCGCTGGATCGGGTAGGTGCCGATCAGCTTGCCGATGATGGCCCCGCCGCCCGCACCGACGGGCACGAAGAAGCGGAGCTTCCACGAGATGATCTCGCTGAAGAGACCATAGGCGCGGAGGCGCTCGCGCATCGCGTCGGTGAAGCCCGACAATTCGATGCGGTCGGCGCCCATGACGCGCACGCGACGGAGTTGGAGGCCTTCGGCGAGGTCGAGGATCGTCTTGCCCTCTATGAGCGCGGCATAGGCATGGTCGGCAGACAGGTTCGTCGTCCCCACCGCCGTGGCATTGGCGACCCATGCAGGCGACACGCGGCGGCCGATGATCCGTTCCCCGTCATCGGTCTGGAGCCGATAGACGCGGCTCGACTCGTTGGGCAGCCGCTTCCAGATCGGTAGCAGCAGGCCAGCGACGATGTGGATGGTGGAATCGGAATAGGCTGGCACCTCCGCGACCTCGGCGTTCCAGGCGGCGGTGAACTCGGCGCGACTGGTGGCGATCCAGTGGCTTTCGTCCATCATGCGGATGGAGGCGTGATGCTGCTCCATCGGTCGGATCAGCCGCACGCGGCGTTCGATCTCGCCATCGTCGAGCATGAGTGAGGGTGCGGGAAGCTGAACGGCGGCGCGGTGCGAGCGTTCGTTGACCAGCAACTTGGCGGCCGGATCGTCGAGCCAAGCCATCGCCTCCTCGGCGGTCATTGGCCGGTTGCGCTCGCGCTGTTGGATGGTGAGCAGGCTGGTTTCCGCGCCGGTGCCGGCATGGGTGTAGATGGTCTGGCGATCGGTGACGACGAAGCTCTCCGCGCGCAGCGTCTCCAGTCCGATGTCGTAGATGCCGGCGGCGATCGCGCCCTCGACCTTGGCGGTCAGAAGCTGCTCGAAGGCGGCGAACAGGACGTCCTGCAGGTCGATGGTGAGCGCGAGCAGGCGGTTGAGAAAGGTTGTGATCGGCGGGAGCTCGTCCTTGATGCCGTTGTCGTCCATCAGCTTCAGGCCGGTCGTGTCCTCGAACCGCTGGAGCGAGCACCCTTCGACCTTGCCGCGGACGATCAGGATGTAGAGCTGGCGAAGCGCATCGCGCGCATAGTGGCTCTCCAGATTGTCCTCGGGTCGGAACAGGCCCTGGCCACCGGTCTGCCGCTGGCCGCGCGTGATCGCGCCCAGCGTGTCGAGCCGGCGCGCGATAGTCGAGAGGAAGCGCTTCTCCGCCTTCACATTGGTCGCGATCGGACGGAAGAGCGGCGGCTGCGCCTGGTTGGTACGGTGGGTGCGGCCGAGGCCCTGGATCGCGGCGTCGGCTTTCCAGCCCGGTTCGAGCAGATAGTGGACGCGCAGCCGCGTGTTCCGCGCCGACAGCTCCGCATGGTAGCTGCGTCCCGTGCCGCCGGCGTCGGAGAAGATCAGCACGCGCTTCAAGTCGTCCATGAAGGCCTGGGTCTCGGCGAGATTGGCCGACGCGGCGCGGGTCTCGACCACAAGGCGCTGTCCCTTGCGCACGATGCGCCGCGAGCGGCCGGTGACCTCGGCCACCATATCCGCGCCGAAATGCTGGACGAGCTGGTCGAGCGCGCCCGGCACCGGCGGAAGGCTCGCGAGCTTCTCGATCAGTTCGGTGCGGCGAGCGACCGCCTCGCGGCTCTCGACCGGCTGGCCGTCGCGAAAGACCGGACGCGAGGACATATTGCCCTCGCCGTCGGTGAAGGGCTCGTAGAGCTGCACCGGGAAGGAATGGGCGAGATAGTCCAAGACATATTCGCGGGGCGTGATGTCGACGCGAATGTCATTCCATTCTTCGGTCGGGACGTCGGCCAAGCGCCGTTCCATCAGCGCCTCGCCGGTCGAGACGATCTGGATGACCGCAGAATGCCCGGCCTCCAGGTCCACCGCGATCGAGCGGATCAACGTCGGCGTCTTCATCGAGGTCAGCAGATGACCGAAGAAGCGCTGCTTGGCGCTTTCGAAGGCGGAGCGGGCAGCGGATTTGGCCTGGCGATTCAACGTCCCGGTCGAGCCGGTAATGTTGGTCGCCTGCATCGCCGCATCGAGATGGTTGTGGATGATGGCGAAGGCGCCGGCATAAGCATCGTAGATGCGCCGCTGCTCGGCGGTCAGCTCGTGCTCGACCAGCTCATATTCCACCCCGTCGAACGACAGTGATCGGGCGGTGTAGAGGCCGAGCGCGCGAAGGTCGCGGGCAAGCACCTCCATTGCCGCGACGCCGCCGGCCTCGATCGCCTCGACGAACTCGGCGCGGGTCGAGAAGGGAAAATCGTCGCCACCCCACAGGCCGAGGCGCTGCGCGTAGGCAAGGTTCTGGACCGTGGTGGCGCCGGTGGCGGAGACATAGACGACACGGGCATTGGGCATGGCGTGCTGCAGGCGAAGTCCTGCGCGCCCTTGCTGCGAAGGCGTGACATCGCCGCGTTCTCCCTTGCCGCCGCCAGCGTTCTGCATCGCGTGCGCCTCGTCGAAAATGATCACCCCGTCGAAATCGGAGCCCAACCATTCGACGATCTGCTTGACCCGCGAAACCTTCTCGCCGCGATCGTCGGAGCGCAGCGTGGCATAGGTTGTAAATAGGATGCCTTCCGGCAGCGTGATCGGCTTGCCCTGCGGGAAGCGCGAGAGCGGCGTGACCAGCAGGCGCTCCATGCCGAGTGCGGACCAGTCGCGCTGCGCGTCCTCAATCAGCTTGTCGGATTTGGAGATCCAGACCGCCTTGCGCCGGCCCTGCATCCAGTTGTCGAGCACGATGCTGGCCGACTCGCGCCCCTTTCCGACGCCGGTGCCGTCGCCGATGAAGAAGCCGCGGCGGAAGCGGACGACGCCGTTTGCATCATCGGCGGCGGCCGCCACGACATCGAAAGTGTCGTCGATGGTCCAGGAACCTGCGAGAAAATCGGAATGGGCTTCGCCCGCGAAGATCAGGGTTTCGAGCTGGGCGTCTGAGAGCGAGGCCATGATGGTCGCCGGCAGCGTCGGCCGATAGCTCGGCTTGGGCGGGGCGACCGAGGCCATGGCGGCGGATTGCACGAGCTTGGTGGGATGGGCCTGAGAGCCGGGAATACGGATCGTCTGCAATCCGTATTGCTCGTAGATCGCGTCGCTGAGGCGGGCGCCCTCGGCCGGGGTCCAGTCGACGGTCTCATAGGCGAGCGGCACGCCCTCGGGATCGGCGAGGCCCACGCGGGTCGCCGATGTCGCCGCGGTGCGCGCGAGATAACCGCGAACTGTGCGCGGTGCGGCACTGATCGGCATGACCTGCACAGCGGGCGCGAGGGGCGAGCGCGGCGGCACATGCTCGACGAGCCATGTCATCAGCGTGGCGATGTCGGGAGCGGTGCCGGGTGATGCCGGAAATGCGGATGGGTCGTCGGCTGGGATTTTGTCGATCACGGTCAGCCGGGTTTCGACGGTCGTGCCGTGCTTCGCATAGATCGAGCCATGGACGGCGGCGGTGAAGACGACGCGGCCCCGCTCCTGCAGGCGGACGAAGGCGTCGCGCCAGGCCGGCATGTCGGGGCCGAAATTCACGCCGGTGATCGCGACCAGGCGTCCGCCATCGGCGAGCCGCGCGAGCGCGGATGCGAGATGGCGATAGGCTGCGTCGGCAACACGCCCCTCGACATTGGCGAGTACCGAGAATGGCGGGTTCATCATCACCACGGTCGGGACGATCGCCGGATCGAGATGATCGTCGATCTGGGCCGCGTCGAAGCGGGTCACGGGAATGGCCGGAAAGAGGGAGGAGATGAGTGCGGCCCGGGTTTCGGCGAGTTCGTTGAGGACAAGCGTGCCGCCGGCGATCTCGGCGAGGATGGCGAGCAGGCCGGTGCCGGCCGATGGTTCGAGCACGCGATCGGCGGGTGTGATGGCGGCCGCAGTGATCGCGGCCAGGCCGAGCGGGATCGGCGTCGAGAATTGCTGGAAGGCCTGCGCCTCCTCGGAGCGGCGCGTGTGGGTGGGCAGAAGTCCCGCGATCTTGCCGAACAGAGGAACCGCCGCAGCCGGAGACCCGGCTTTGCGCAAAAGCGCCTTTCCGTATTTGCGGAGCATGAGGACGGTTGCGGCTTCGCAGGCGTCATAGGCGTCCTTCCAGTCCCAGGCGCCGGCAGTATCGGACGCGCCGAAGGCGGTCTCCATGGCGGTGCGCAAGACCGCGGCGTCGATGCGCTCGCCGCGCTCGATGTGAGGAAGGAGGAGAAGTGCCGCGGCATGGATGGCGGCAGCGTCGGTCGGCTGATCGGCGGCGGTCGGCAGCGCCGCCGCAAGGGTGTGAGCATTCATGGGAGACGTCCTCGGGAGAGCGGAGCGGGAAAGCCCGCCGGCGCTCTCTCTCGGACCGGACGGGCTCAAACCCGTCCCGGCCTTCCTCTCGCTCTCAAGGGGCGCGGCCCGGCCGCGCCATCAAGCGACAGACAATGGTCTCGATGATGTCAGGCACCATCGCCGCCATCGATCACCTCGGCGAGCCAACCGTTGGTATAGATCCACGCCACAGTTTCGCCGGTCGCGAGATCGAGGACATGCGCGCCGCCACCGAAGCCATCGAGACGCGGCCGGGAGCAGGTGTTGGCGTACTGAAAGCCCCATCGGCCGGTGAGGTGGAATTCGGCGGCGCAGCGTATGACGAACTGGATCAGCCGTTCGGGATCGCCGGTGACATCGTCGCGCATCCAGAGTTTGGAGCCGCCATGCTCGGGCTGGATGGACAGGAGGAAGCCATCGGACGGCGGTTCCTCGGATGCTCCGTCCTCGGACAGTTGGTTGTAGAGATCGAGCGCGCGGGCTGCGGTCTCGGGCGTGCCGACATCGAGCAGGCATGAGAAATGGGTGAAATAGTCGGCCATGAGGCCACTCCCGGAGAGCAGGGAACGGGAGAGCCGGCAGGCGCTCTCTCCTCCATGTCCGGCTCGCCACGTCCGGGCCAAACTCTCCCTCTCGATCGGCGCGCATGAAAAAAGCCCGACGCCCCCGAAGGGACGCCGGGCTCGTCAAGTCAGATGAGGACCGCCGTCACTCCGCGGCGGCGAGGTGCCGTTCCTCCTCATCATCGGTGTTGGTCTCCTCGTCATCGCCGTCGAGGAAGTCCGGCAACGCCTCGTCGCCCTCGCCAGAGTCCGCCTCGGTGCTTTCGGCATCGGCGCCGGAATTGCGCAGCGGTTCGGGCAGCCAGCCCGTCTCGGCGAGGAGACGTTCGGCTTCGGTCGCCATGTCGCCCTTCTTCAGATGTGCGATGAGTTGGGCGGCGCGCTCGCCGGCGCCTTCACGCACCGCTTCGAGGATGCGGGGCTTGGTGACGCGGCCGAGATAGTTGGCGACGGTCGGCCGCCACCCGGCTTCGGCCATGTCGAGCCCGACCGCCAGCGACAGGCGATCGGCTTCGGCGATGCGCTGTTCGACACTATGCGCCGAGACACGGCCACCGTAGCGATCGGCCCGCTCATAAAGCGCATTGACGCCGAACGAAGCGCAATGGGCGAAGAGTTCGGCCTGTTCGGGGCCAGTCAGTGCGGCCAGCCCATCCCAGAGATCAGCGACTTTGGCCGGGAGCCGTTTGCGCCAGCTATCGTGCCGGGCCTCGATCGCCTTGGCATAGACGCTGTCACGAAGCCCTTCGGGCTGCGAATGGAAGGTCGTGCCCCGCACGCTGACCTCCATCGCGAAGCCGTACTGGCTGCCGCCGTAGAACACGTCCTGGCAGAACTTGTGCAGGACGGCGACGAAGGCGACCGAGGGATCGGTGGCGAGCTTGTCGCGGAGCGCGAGGGTGCGATCGGCGGTCAGCTCCGTGATCAGTCGATCGGGGAGCGGCTTGATCGTGTCGTCCTCGTCCTCCTCCTCGGGCTCGGCAGGTTTGCCGCAGATGGTGATGACCGCGCGCTGGACCGAAGGCGACGCCGGATAGTCAGCGTCATCGTCGCCGCCATCCTGCTCTTCACCCTCGCCATCGCCCGCCTGGTTGGCGATCTCGTCCTCGGGTCGGACATAGCCGCGGTCGATCGACAGCGTGCCGTCGGCGTCCAGGCTGACGAAGACCCCGGCGATCGCGATGTCGGCGGGTTCGTAGTGGACCGGCCGCTCGTCGAAGCTGGCGAGCGCGGTTTCGATTTCGCCAAGGCGCTGATCGATCTCGTCCGGCAACTCGTCGGCGTTCTCATATTCGGCCTCCAGCTTGGCGCACTCGGCGTTGAGCGCCTCGATGGTCGCCTGTTCGTCAGCCGTCAGGTCGAGCGGCGTGCCCACGATCTCGCGCAGGCCGTGGGTGGCGCCATAGGGGAAGCTCATCGCCACCTCGATCCATTTCCAGCCTTCGCCGGCGATCGCTTCGGCGGAGGCTTTCAGCTTGTCGGCGACCAGGCGATCGAGCAGCGCAGGATCCTGCAGCCAGCCGCCGTCGTCATCCTGGAAGAGATCGCGCAGCACGCAGCCGCCGTTGGTTTCATAGGCATCGATGCCGACGAATACGGCCCGCTTGTCGGATGCGCGGACGGCGGTCTCGGTCAGCATGCGCCGGATCTGGTAGGGTTCCCTCTGCCAGCTATTGCGAACCGACTCCCAGACCTGCTCCTGACGCGCATGATCGTTGGTGACGGTGAAGGCCATGAGCTGTTCGAGCGTGATGCCGTCCTCGGCATAGATATCGAGCAATGACGGCGAGACGGCCGCGAGGCGAAGCCGCTGCTTCACGACCTGGACGGACGCGAAGAATGCAGCCGCAATCGCCTCCTCGGTCATGCCCTTCTCGCGCATCGCCTGGAACGCGCGGAACTGGTCGAGAGGATGCAGCGGGGCGCGTTCGATATTCTCGGCCAGCGACACCTCGTCGACGAGGATGTCGGCATTGGCGTCCGACACCACGCACGGCACCTTGGAGGTCTTGGTGAGGCGCTTCTGCTTGACGAGGAGCTGCAGCGCGCGGAAGCGACGCCCGCCCGCCGGCACTTCGTACATGCCGGTTTCCTGGCCGTCGGCATCGAGCACCGGCCGGACGTGGAGGGACTGGATGAGACCGCGCCGGGTGATCGACTCGGCCAGCTCGTCGATCGAGACGCCAGCCTTGACGCGGCGGACGTTCGACTGGCTCAGCACCAGCTTGTTGAAGGGGATGTCCTGCGCCGACGACAGGGTGATCTTCTGAATGGCAGTTGCCATGAGACTTACTCCGCGACGGGCGCCGAAAGCCTCTCTCTCGACCCTAAACCCGTCACGAAGCGAAGCACCGCCCTCTCACTCTAGGAGGGCAGCGACACCATCAAACGCCATCGGTAAGGTCACTGCCAGAACCGGCGATGATCCCGCGCCAGTCCTTCGTATTCGCCCATGACGGCTTGATGCCGCCCTAGAAATTCGAGCGCGGTTCGATGCCGAGGAAGCGGATCATGTTGTCGGGCGCGACGAAGTTGACACCCGAACCCAAGCTGCGGTCGCCTGTTGCGACGAGGCGGCGGAAAATCGCTACCTTGTCAGGATGCATGGGGGCGCCGCCCCACACAGCGTCCTGTACATATCGCGCGATGAAACCGGCGAGGACGTCGGCGACCTGAATGCCGATAGAATCGTGCGATCGCTGGAATTGCAGGTCGGCCGCCTGCGAGAATTCGAAGTCGGCCGTCTGCAGGGGCAATTTCACGCCAAGCTGCGCCAGGTCCTCTGCGAGCTTCTTGTTGTGCAGAAGAATGTCTCCGAACTGCAATTGCTCGTCGTGGAACAGCGTCACGCCGGAAACCTGCTTTCGCGCGAAGCGATTGATCCGGGCGTAGATGTTGGTGAACGATGTCAGGTTCGGCAGAACCCAGAGCAGCTTCCCGGCGGGATTCTTGTCGGGAATCGGTAATGCCCGCTCGACGGCCTTGGCTTTCGGCAGCTTGCGGAAGTCCTTCAAGCTGTCGCGCGCAAAACGGATGATCCCCGCCGCCACGTCAGTAGGCGGAACTCCGCTTCCCTGCGCCCACCGAATTATTTGCTTGTAAAGTTCGCGTATTTCCGCGTGGTCTCTGCTTTGGCAACATGCGGCAAAGGCGTGAGCCAGCTCGGGAGGTGCATATAGCGCCATGTAGTTCGCCATAACGCCCTTCATCCAAAGGGCGCCAGGTTGAGTGTCGCATTCCCCCACATAGGGCACCACCATTCGCTCGATGATGTTCACGACAACGAAGAAGTGCTTGTCGACAAGCTCGATAAAGATTGGGGCGCGGCGCGTCTCAAGGAGGTCCAGAAGATCAAAGATGAAGCGCGGCTTGTCATAAGCCTGTTTTGATTTGAGCTCCGACGACTGGATGCGGTGCGCCTTTTTTAGTGCGCCCAATTTATCGGTGAAGTCCTGGTCGAGCGTGCAGCCGAATGCAGCCAAGGCGAACATGCGCTGTTCGACGAAGTAGGAGTCGATTTTGACCGTGCTCAGGTCGCCGGTATTGCCGCTTTCATCGATGTAATATTCCGCAGGCGCCTGCTCTAGCATTCTGTATCCAGTCGCTCGTTTGGCGATTGTGCTCCATGCCGCACCACTGAATAGGTGACCTGGATCTGGGCCACAAGACAGCCCGGAAACAGTATGGCTAGGGGACGCAAAGCCGGAGACACGGACAACCGCATCTCCGGCATTGCGGGGATCAGGCGGCGCGATCGAGCAGCTTCTTGGCCTTGCCTTCGAGCTCGAGCCGCGCGTCCTGGTGGGGCTTGTCGCGCGCGACGGCGGTGATGCCCTGGACGAAATCGAAGATGCTTTCCGGCGGGCGGCCTTCCTCGGCCAGCACCGCGTCGATGATTTTGCCCGTCTCGGCTTTCGAGAAGCCGCGGCGGCGCAGGAATTCGGTGCGCTCTTCGTCCTTGTGCGCGACGATGCGTTCGCGCGCCGCCTTGATGCCGGTGATGAACGGCTGCGGTGAGGAGTCCGCGAAGCTGAGCAAGGCCGGCGCCGCCTCATGGGCGAAGCGCGAAGCGGCGTATTTGGAATGGCGGATGGAGATCTCCTCGAAATCTTCGACGCCCCACAAATTGCGATTCTGGCACACGGCCCTGAGATAGAAGGACGCGATACCAAGGGTCTTGGCGCCCACTTCGCTGTTCCAGGCATAGAAGCCCCTGAAATAGAGATCGGGCGATCCATCCGCGAGCTTGCCGGCTTCGATCGGATTCAGATCGTCGACGAGGAAAAGGAAGACGTCGCGATCGGAAGCGTAGAGCGTCGTGGTGTCCTTGGTGATGTCGACGCGCGGATTATAGACGCCGGTCGACCAGTCGAGGACACCGGGCACTTTCCATCGGGTGTCGCCGGTGCCGTTGCCGGCGATGCGCTGCACGGCTTCAACCAGCTCGTGGTCGTAGATCCGGCCGTAATCAGGGCCGGTCACGGCGCGCAGCTCGACGCGGCCGTCGTCGGTCTCGAGGGTCTTGATCTGCTCGGCGCGGTGGGCGGTCAGCCCATATTGCAGGTTGATGCCGGCGAGCGCGGCGGGGAGCTGCCGCAGATAGGCGGCCGGCGCGCCGACCTGGCTCGCGAGCTGACCGAAACTCCAGTGCGTCGGAGCGATGGGCTTGTCGGCGCCTGGTAGGATCAGGGCAAGCCGTTCGGGATCGGTGCGGCTGGCTTCGACATGGATAAGCGCGGATTCGACAACGCGCGTTCGGCTGCGCTCGGTGCGCTCGCGGACGGTCCGGCCGAGTTCGGCGAGCGAGAGATAGCGCTCGTCGTCGGGTCGCGAGAACCACTCCGAGGAAACCCGACCGATGCGCTCGCCGCGGTTGATGTCCACCTTCCAGCCGCCACTCACGTCGCGCCGGGCATCGAGAACCTGCATGTTCATGGGATCAAACTCCATGACGGGCGCCGGAAGACTCTCTCCCGACCCTCAACCCGTCACGGAAATCCGGTCCACACTCTCACTCTAATGAGGGCGTTGCGGGGTCTCCCCGCAGAAGGGGTCGGCCGAGACCCTGGGCTCGGCCGCAGGGGAAGGCTTTCCCCTCCAGGCCCCCTCTCAATCGCTGGCCCTTCCAGTCGGTTTGGGGGAGATTGAAAACTGTCAGAAAACCGCATATATTTCTGACAGGAGAAGTGCCGTGCAACGACTGACCGAACAGATTCTGGCGCACACCGAGGGCTTGCCCGAGGGCGCTCCGATCGCGGCGAAGAGCCTGCTCCATCTCGGCAATCGCGCCGCGGTGGATCAAGCCTTGTCGCGACTGGCTGAACGTGGCCGGCTGATGCGTGCCGGGCGCGGCGTCTATCTGCGCCCGGTTTCGAGTCGGTTCGGCGTCCGCGCGCCCTCCGTCGAGAAGGCCGTCGAAGCCCTCGCGCTCCAGCGCGGCGAAACCATCGTGTCGAACGGTGCCGCGGCCGCTAACGCGCTCGGCCTCACGACACAGGTGCCGGTCCGGTCGGTCTATCTGACATCGGGCCGTAGCCGGACGATGAATCTGGGCCAGCAGGTCGTCGAGCTGCGGCATGCGCCGCGCTGGCAGTTGGCGCTGGCCGATCGGCCCGCCGGACAGGCGGTGCGAGCGCTCGCCTGGCTGGGGCCGGAAAAGGCAGAAGCCGCCTTGATGACGTTGAAGCGCAAGTTGCCGTCTTCCACGTTCGGCGAACTCGTCGCGGTCGCGCCCCAGCTACCGAGCTGGCTCGCCAGGACGGTCGGCAAAGTTGCATACGGCCGAAGGAGCCATTCTCAGGTGGGCGGCCTACCTATTTAGATTGTCCGAAATTTGTATATTTATTTCGGACAATCCACTTGGTTCGCGTCCGAAAAAGGACTACAATTTTCGGACATGAACACCGACTCGCCCGATCTGAAGAAAGCCATGCTCGAGCGCATCCGTGCGGATGCGCCACGCAAGGTCTGGACGCCCAGTGACTTCGTCGATCTCGCCTCGCGGGACGCGGTCGATAAGGCGTTGCAGCGGCTGACGAAGGTCGAAATCCTTAGGCGGATTGATCGTGGGCTCTACGATCAGCCTGGCTTCAACAAACTCACCCAGAAACCCAATCCGCCTGATCCGCGCTCAGTCATCGACGCCGTCGGGCGACGTGACCAAACCCGGATGCTTGTCGACGGCATGACCGCGGCGAACGATCTGGGCCTAACTGACGCCGTCCCCGCCAAAATCGTGGTGCACACCGACGCTCGGCGCCGCGCGATCAAGCTCGGCAACGTAACGATCACCTTCCGTCCAACCGCGGCCAGCAAGCTATTCTGGGCCGGACGACCAGCGATGCGCGTCGTCCAAGCGCTTCACTGGCTGCGCGATCTCCTGGTTCGTGAAGGAGAAAGTGATCAGGTTAGGCGCAAGCTCGCCAATCTTTTCGAAGATCCCACGGTGGGACCGCCCCTCAAAGCGGATCTCACTGCCGGTATGACAGCTCTTCCGACATGGATGTGGGTGTTTCTCAAGCCGCTCGTTGAAAGCGACGCCGGCGTTCGTCGTCGGCACGTCGATGATGATCGTGATGATGCTGATCATGATCGTCATCAACAAAGAACGGCGGACGATGCCGATGATCAGCGTCATGCTGCCGTCGCCCGGCCCAAGCGAAAGCCGCTCTCCCCGCAGAAGGCACAAACTGCCAAGCGCGGTGCAGCCCGGGCGGTGAAGACATGAATCCGGCTTTCGACGAGGTTCTCGCGGCCGGGTCGGACGCGATGTTGAGCGCCTTCGATACGACGGCGCTACGCCTCGGCACGGCGTCTCAGAATATCGAGAAGGACTTCTGGGTCTGCTGGACGCTGGATGCCTTGTTCAATGGCTTGAAAGAGGGCGGACCCCGCCTCCTCTTCAAAGGTGGAACCTCCCTGTCCAAAGGGTTTGGTTTGATCAATCGCTTCTCCGAAGACATTGATGTCACGGTGTTTCGGGACGACATCGGCGAGCCGGCGACCATCGAGGAGCTCGAAGCGCTGAGTAGCAAAAAGCGCCGGGCGCGCCTCGATGCGATCAAGGACGCCTGCCAAGCCTACATCAACGGCCCGCTGCGGGCTGAGTTGACGCAGATCCTGCAGGACCGGCTTCAGGCTGCCGGCCTCGATGCCGGCGCGGCCCGAGTGGAAGCCGATGACGCTGATCCCGACGGGCAGACGCTTCTGATCTGGTATCCCGCGGCGACGCCGCGATCGGATTATGTGCGGGCAGCGATCAAGATCGAGTCGGGCGCGAAATCCGCGCTCGATCCGAACAGCGAAGTGCCGATCAAACCCTATGTCGATGATGATCTGCCGGCGCTCGACCTGACCGTGCCGGCCGTCCGCACGGTCGATCCGGAACGTACCTTCTGGGACAAGGTTGTCATCCTCCATGGGCTGCGGCGCTGGTTCGACAAGCGCGGCGAGCTGCGCGGGGGCGGCCAACGCGTTTCCCGTCACTATTATGACCTGCACCAGCTCGCCGCGGCCCGCGTCGGCGCCGCCGCCATCGCTGATCCGGCGCTCGGTGCGGATTGCGTCGCGCACGCCCGGATGTTCTTCAATCGACCGGACTTCGATCTCGCGAGCGCTGCGCCTGGCTCGTTTGCACTCGCCCCGCATG
This sequence comes from Xanthobacter sp. NM-59, assembly GCF_021401125.1. Classification (GTDB taxonomy): domain Bacteria; phylum Pseudomonadota; class Alphaproteobacteria; order Rhizobiales; family Xanthobacteraceae; genus Xanthobacter. Next base: position 42,689 of record NZ_JACBFQ010000016.1, on the reverse strand, counting down.
ACGCGATGATCGAGCAACTGCGCGTCGACTACAGGGCCATGCAGGGCATGATCTTTGGCGATCCACCGGATTTCGAGGCGGTGCTCGACAGCATCGGCTCGCTCGAGACGCGTCTCAACAAGAAGGGCGATACGGGAGGCGGGGCCGCGCGATGAACCAGTTGGAGGGAGCTTTCGACACCGGGCAAAAGGCAGACGCGCGTGGCGCGGGCGAAGCGATCGTAACCCCGCTGCGCAAACGCCGCCTCAGCGGCGAACTCTACGAGCGCGACCCGAAGATAGAAGCCCTCATCGCCGAATTGGCAGTCCTGCCGCGTGATGGCTTGATCGCCAGGGCGGAAATCACCAAGCGCTCGGACCCGGGCTACGTCCCGAGCGAATGTCTCGTTTACTTCATTCGCGCGAGCCGTCGCGACAACAACGAGGTGTGGTTCGAGCGCCTCTATCGGATCTTGACCGAACGGGTGCTGCGCAGTTTGCCCAGGGCGGAAAGCTCCGATGGAAAGACGGAATCGCTGACGCGCGAGGTCGTGCGCGACAAGGTGTTCGGCCGGTTCGTCGAGCTCCTTTCGGCGGACCGCGCCGCCTACGACGAAAAGGTCGACTACTACGAGGTGCGCTTCGATGGCGCGCTAGCGAGCCTGCGGCGCGATGCGCAGGAAAAGGCCTGGCGCGACGAAAACCGTTCCCAGCCCCTCGAATATGACGAGGAGAGCGGAGAGCTGTCACCGGAGGTCGAGGCGGCCGCAGGGACCCACGATCCCTTCGCCGTGTCGGATTTCGACGACCCGTCTTACCGGTCGCGCCTGGATGCAGCGATTGAAGCTCTACCGACAGAACTAAGCAGGATCATTCACATGTTGAGACAGGGCTTCCCCATCGACTCCAAGGAGCCGGACGTCATGACCATCGCCAAGGCTTTGTGCCGCTCCGAAAAGACCGTCCGAACCTACCGCGACAAGGCCTTCGCCGCCCTGCGAGCTGCCATGGCCGACGGAGACGAGCGGTGAGCCCCGGCGGCGGACGTCCATCCCGCGAGGCCGTGCTCGACGCGTTCGCGGTCGAAAGCGAGCCTGGCCGGTCGACCTTGGAACGCTATCTGCGGCTATATCCGGAATATGCCGGGGAGCTCATCGACCTCTCGCGCGAACTCAGCCGCGAGGCTTATGAAGATGCCGCACCCCTCTCTGCTGCCGATCGGGCGCTGATCGACGCTGCCTGGTCGCAACACGCGAAGGCTATGCCGGCGGCAGCAGCCGACCCTTTCGCGGCGCTGACGGTCGATGACTGGCGCGCCGTCGCGCAGCGTCTGGACGTGCCCCGGCAGGTCGTGACCGCACTGCGCGAACGGCGGGTCTCTCTCGTCAGTATCCCGCGACGCTTCCTGGCGATATTGGCGGATGCGATGCGCAGCTCTGTCGCACAGTTGGAGTCGTCCTGGGGGCCAGCGCACCTGATTGTCGCGCGCAGCTATAAGGCCGACAGCAAACCGGTGGCCGGCGAGCAGGTCACCTTCGAGCAAGTGCTGATCGATGCCGGCGTCCCGGCCGAGAAGCGCGCCCGGCTGTTGGCGGAGGCGGACTGACATGGACAGTGTGGAGCTCGCCAGGCAAGTCGCCGCCGAGCTTCACGCTCGCCTCGTTGCATCCGGCGCCGATCCCTGGTCGCCCTATGACTTTGCTGTCGCCGAGGCCAAGCGGCGGGGGATTGATGTCGAACGGACTGCCGCCGGCGCAGCCGTCCTCAATGGCGGCCGCGCGACTTTCGTCGCCGCCGACGATCTGATTCTTCACGAGAATATGGGCTCTCCGTTCGAGCAAGCTTTCCTCGTGGCGCATGAGATCGGCCATGTCGAGCTGGGCGACGATCCTGGTGGCGAAGCGGCGCCGATGATTGATCCGGCACGCCCGGCCGAGCCCTCACCAGTCGGAATGGATCGGGTTGTCGATTATGGACGCCGGCAACGCCGCGAAGTCCAGATGGACCTGTTCGCGCGCGAACTGCTGCTTCCGCGCACCGTCGCGCGGGCGCTCCATGTCGACCAAGGGCTCGCCGCGTCCGCCATCGCCGCGAAGCTCGGCGCGCCGTTCGAGGTCGTCGCGCAGCAGTTGTTCGATGCTTTGCTGCTGCCGCCCGTGCCTCCCGCCGCGACTGCGGCGCATGTCGAACGGCCGCTCAATCCGCTGCAAGCGGCCGCTGCGGCGCATCGCGGCGAAGCCTATCTGCTTGAGGCTGGGCCTGGCACCGGCAAGACGCAGACGCTGATCGCGCGCGTCGAGGGCCTTCTAGGCGAGGGGGTCGATCCACGGCGCATACTGCTGTTGACCTTTTCGAACAAGGCAGCGGGCGAGATGGCCGAGCGGATCGCGCGCAAGCGGCCCGAGGCTGCGGCCGCGATGTGGATCGGCACGTTCCATGCCTTCGGCCTCGATATCATCCGTCGTTTCCATGCGGAGCTCGGCCTGCCGAAGGACCCGCGGATGATGGACCGGACCGAAGCGGTCGAACTCCTTGAGGGGGAGTTCCCGCGGCTTAGGCTCGCGTACTACCGCAATCTTTACGATCCGACCCAGATCATTGCCGACATGTTGGCCGCCGTATCGCGGGCGAAGGATGAGGTGGTCGACGCCGAAACCTACGCCGCGCTCGCCGACGCCATGCTGGCGAAAGCCCAGGACTCGGATGCGCGCGAGGCGGCGGAACGCGCCGGCGAGGTTGCCCGCGTCTACGCGGCCTACGAACAGCTCAAGCGCAACGCGCATTGCATCGACTTCGGCGACCTTGTCGCCTTGCCGGTGCAACTGCTCGAAAAGGACGCGGCCATCTGCGCGGCGCTGCAGGCGCAATATGATCATGTCCTGGTGGATGAGTATCAGGACGTGAACCGCAGCAGCGTGCGGCTGCTGAGCGCGCTGCGGCCCGACGGCCGCAATCTCTGGATGGTCGGCGACGCCAAGCAGTCGATCTACCGGTTTCGCGGTGCCTCATCCTTCAACATAACCCGGTTCGGCAAGGAGGACTTCGCCGGTGGCAATCGCGGTCGATTGAAGCGTAATTATCGTTCGGTGCCGGAGATTGTCGCCAGCTTTTCCAGTTTCGCGATCACGATGCGCGCCGGCGATGCGGATAGTGGCCTCGACGCGGACCGCGACGCCAATGGACATAGGCCCGAGTTGCGCACGGTCCAGCGCGCCGAGCAGCAGCAGGTCGCCCTGGCCGACGCTATCGAGGAGCTGCGGCGTGACGGCTACGCCTATCGTGACCAGGCGGTCCTGTGCACCGGCAACGAAAAGCTGTCGACAATCGGGCAGGACCTGGAACGGCTCGGCGTGCCGGTCCTCTTCCTGGGAAGTCTGTTCGAGCGGGGTGAGGTCAAGGATCTCCTGGCTCTCCTCTCGATCCTGGTCGATCGGCGCGCCATGGGCCTGGTGCGCATTGCCTGCTGGCCAGACTTCGCCACCTCCTTTGCCGATGTGGTCGCGGTCTTCGACCATCTGCGGGCGGCCGAGCACGCGCCGGCGGGCTGGCTGCGGCATGGCGAGGCGATCCCCGGTTTGAGCGACAGGGGGCGGCAGACCGTTGCCAAGCTCGCGACTGCGCTCGATGGTTTCGATCAGACGGCCTCGCCCTGGACCGTGCTCGCGACGCTGTTGCTCGATCGCACACGCATCGCCGCGCGCCTGGGCGCGTCGGAGGATCTCGCCGACCGCACACGGGGCATCGCGATCTGGCAATTCCTCAACTTTGTGCGGGTACAACCGGCCGGACGCGGGCTGCCCATCACGCGCCTGCTCGATCGTGTGCGCAGGCTCGTGCGGCTCGGCGACGACCGCGACCTGCGCCAATTGCCGGCGGCCGCCCAGCATCTCGACGCCGTGCGGCTGATGACCATCCATGGCGCCAAGGGCCTAGAGTTCGGTGGCGTCCATATTCCTGGGCTTAACAGCGACACGATCCCACGCACGCCGCCGGCGCCGCCCTGTCCGGCGCCCGACGGGATGATCGCGGGGGCGGAGGGCAGTGCGCTGGAGGCGTTCCGCGCAGGTCAGGCCGAGGAGCAGGAGTGCCTATTTTACGTGGCGCAGTCGCGCGCCCGCGATCGCCTGATCCTTTATGCGCCGACCGAGAAGAGTAACGGCCACAACCGACCGCTTTCGCCATTCCTCGACCGTCTCGGGGCGACCTTAACACGCCGTTCGCTCGTGCCGGCACGGCCGCTTCCCGTGGCCGCGGAAGCTCGGGATATCGATTTGGTGGTCGACGGACGGCTGCGGTTAGGCGCCCCGCAGATCGCTCTTTATGAATCCTGCCCGCGTCGCTTCTTCTACACGCATGTCCTGCAGGTCGGCGGCCGGCGAACCGCGACCGCCTTCATGCATCTGCATGAGGCGGTTCGCGTGGTGGTCGAGGCGGTGATCGCGTCGGATGGACCCGTGTCCGAGCAGGCGCTGCAAGATCGCATCGATGCGGCGCTCGCCGGCGAGGGGCTCGGCGAGCACGGCTATCGCGCGGAATTCCGCGATCTGGCGCTGGCAATGCTGCGCTTCTTCCTGGCGAACCGCGCCGAAGCAGTCCCCGAAGCGCCGGTCGCGCTCAGCCTCAGTTTCGGCGGCGAGGAGATCATCGTTCGGCCGGACGAGGTGCTGGTGCGGCCGGACGGCATCCGCGCCGTGCGCCGCATTCGCACGGGTCACATGCGGTCGGCCGAGGGCAAGGATGTCGGCGCGGCGGCGCTGATGCTGGCGGTCAGGCAGTCCTTTCCCGGCGCGGTCGCAGAGCTCGTCCATCTTTCCGACGGCGAGGCACATGCGCTTGCCTTGTCCGATCGGGAGCTGAAGGGGCGCAAGGACAAGCTCGCAAAGTTACTCGGCGACATCCGCGCCGGACGGTTTCCGGCCGAGGTTTCGTCGCGCACCTGCCCGAACTGCCCGGCCTTCTTCATCTGCGGGCAGACCCCCGACGGCCCCTTGCAAAAAAAGTTCGTCTGACCTTACCGGTCGGCCTCCCTCGCTCCGATTGGACCCTTAGAGCCGCGGCGCTGCCTCGGCCGAACCTAAGGACCCAATCTTATGAACACCGAAGAACTTCTTGATTACGACGATCTCGGCAACGCCCTGCGCGAAGGCCGGGCGTTGCGTCCGGCGCGGGGGTATCGCTTTCTCCTCGCGCAGGGCGATCTCAACTTCCAGTCCCGTGTGGTGAGCGATCCCGTGCCGCTCGGCCGCCAGTTGCTGGAAGCCGCGGCACTCGACCCGCGGGACGGTTACAGCCTCATCGCGATCCTGCCCTCGGGCGATTTCGAGGATGTGAGGCTCAACGAGCCGTTCGACCTGCGTGAGCGCGGCGCCGAGCGGTTCATCGCCTTCCAGACCGACCGCGACTTCAAGCTGACCCTCAACGACCACGAGCTGCTCTGGGGCAAGCCGGTCATCAGCGGCACGGTGCTCTACGGCCTCGCCAAGCCCGGCGAGGGGGAGGCCGTCTTCCTCGAGGTTCCCGGCGGTGAAGATCGCCTGATCGAGCATGGCGAGCTGATCGATCTGGTCCAGCCCGGCATCGAGCGGTTCATCACCGCGCGGCTGACGTTCGAGATCATCGTCAATTCGCGGCCGCGCACGGTGAACGCCCGCACGGTGACGTTCGAACAGATCGTCCAGCTCGCCTTCCCGGGCCAGCACGAACCCAACGTCGTCTTCTCGATGACCTATCGGCACGCGGCGTCGACGCCGCCCGCCGGTGAGCTCGGGGTTGGCGGCTCCGTCGACGTCAAGAAGAAGGGCACGGTGTTCAATGTCACGCGCACTGTTCAGTCGTAATCCGGACCTCAAGCGGCTGCGGGACGAAGGCTACTTCGTCCAGCAGCAGGGCGGGTATCTCGTTATGCGCGAGGTGCCGTATGTCGATGCGCGCCGGGAGGTGCGCATCGGCACCCTCATCTCCAGCCTCACGCTGGCCGGAGATCAGACGCGCCCGCCCGACACCCATGTCATCCACTGGGACGGCGATTTCCCGTGCCACGCCGACGGCAGGCCCATCCAGGGCATCTCGCATGCGGCCGGCGCCTTCGATCTCGGCCACGGCCTGAAGGCGACGCACAGCTTCTCCAGCAAGCCAGACGGCGGCTACTCGGACTACCACCACAAGATGACGAGCTACGCGAATATCCTCGCGGGCCCGGCCGCAGTGCTGAAGTCCGGCGCGACGCCTCGCACCTTCCGCGAACCGGAAGAGGAGGAGGACAGCGTCTTCAACTATGTCGAGACCGCCTCCGACCGTGTCGGGATCGGCGTCCTGACCGAGCGACTCGTCAACGAGCGGGTCGCCATCATCGGCGTCGGGGGGACCGGCGGCTACATCCTGGATTTCGTCGCCAAGACGCCTGTCCGGGAAATCCGGCTGTTCGACAGCGACGAGTTCCTGACCCATAACGCGTTTCGCGCGCCGGGCGCTCCGAGCCTGGAGGAATTGCGGGAAGCGCCCAAGAAGGTCGAATACCTGAAGCGCATCTACAGCCGGATGCACCGGAACATCGTGGCGCACGATGTCGCGCTCGGCGTCGACAACATTCACCTTCTCGACGGCGTCACCTTCGCGTTCCTGTCCCTCGATGCGGGTGACGCTAAGCGGCTGATCGTAGAGAAGCTCGAGGCGATCGGCGCCGCGTTCGTCGATGTTGGCATGGGGCTCGAGCTCGACGAGGGGTCGCTGGGCGGCATCCTGCGCGTCACCGCCAGTACGCCGGAGAAGCGCGATCACGCGCGGCAGCGCATTTCCTTCGTCGGCGGCGGCGCCAAGGACATCTACGCCTCCAACATCCAGGTCGCGGATCTCAACGCCCTGAATGCTGTCCTCGCGGTCGTCAAGTGGAAGAAGATTCGCGGCTTCTACCGCGACCTCGAGCGCGAGCATCACTGCACCTACACCACCGACGGCAACATGCTGATCAACGGGGATCTCGCGTGATACGGCACAAGCGACTCGAACATCGTTTCGTCGAACACATCCCTGAGCGCCTTGAGGCAGGCATTCTCTATGTTTCGATGGAATATGCCACATCAGCCCACAGCTGCTGCTGCGGTTGCGGCGAGGAGGTCGTCGCCCCCTTCACGCCGACGGACTGGAAGATGACGTTCGATGGCGAGACCGTCTCCCTTCGGCCGTCGATCGGCAATTGGACGCTGAAATGCCGGTCACACTATGTGATCGACCGCGGCAAGGTGATCGAGGCCGGCCCCTGGAGTGACGAGCAGGTCGAAGCCGAGCGTCGTCGTGATCGCGCTGCCAAAGCGCGCTTCTACGGGCAGACGCCAGCGATCGAACTTGCCGTTCAGCCCGCTCCCGTCAAGGCGGCTCCCGGCTTCTGGCGCCGCGCCTGGCGTTGGCTATCTGGCAGATCGTGACGATAGGCCCGACGGCAGGTTGCCGTCGGGCTATCCAGCTTCGGAACGCAGCGCAGCCCTAAGAAACAAATCAAGAACATATATCAGGAGCTTACACGGTCTTCGCTGAAATCCTTGTGCAAGGAATGACCGACACACCATATATTGATGTTAGGCATGGGGCGATCTCCTAGCACGTGCGCGTCTCCACTCATGGTGGTGGGGACGTGGGCGAGCTTCTTGCGACCTCCTCCGGTGCCTGGCGAGGACAGATAGGCATCGAGAAGGAGCGTGGAGAATGGATGCTACCGAATTCAAGCCCGGCGATCTTGTGCGGGTGAAGTCAGGCGGGCCGATCATGACGGTCGAGCAGGTCGGGAAGACGGCCATGCTGGAGGAGGATGCCGTCTGGTGTGTCTGGTTCGAGAAGGTGGGCAACAAGCAAGTCGCGCGGAAAGACACGTTCGCGCCGGTCGTGCTGGAGAAAGCTGAGAAGCCACGAGCCGCGTTCTCCGTCGGCGTCGTTCGGGCGTAGCGTGGTGCCTCATGCCGTTTCGCGGCCTGTTCATCGGCATCGACCGTTATAGCTCGACCGGCATTGATGAGCTGACCTGCGCGCGTCGCGACGCGACGGCGCTGGAGGCACTGTTCTTCGACACGCTGGGCGGCAGCACAGTCTTGCTGGCAGATGCGGAGGCCACGCGGCAGCGGATTGAGGACGCATTTGCCGACCTGGCCGGCTGCGGCCCCGAGGATACGGTGGTGATCGCGTTCTCCGGCCATGGGTCGGAGACACATGAGCTCGTCACCCACGACGCGAATCCAGATGATCTCGCTGGCTCCGCGATCCCGCTCGAGCTGTTGCAGGAATGGTTCTCGCGGATACCGGCAAAGCGCCTGATCCTGTTCCTCGACTGTTGTTTTTCCGGCGGCATTGGGGCGAAGGTTCTGCACGTCGATGCGAAGCCGCGCAGCCTTTTGTCCGCCGAAGCGCGCCTGGCTCAGCTTGGCGGCGCTGGTCGGATCATCTTCACCGCCTCCGCAGCGACCGAGCCCGCCTATGAGCACCGCCGGTTCGGGCACGGCTTTCTGACCCACTTTCTGCTTGAGGCCCTATGTGGCGCCGAGGAAGTCGTGAGCGGCGGCAAGCTCTCGCTCTACCGCCTCCTCGAGCATGTCACGAGCCGCGTCCGGGCGGCCGCGCTGCAGGGCGGCAAAGAGCAGAACCCGACCATGCGCGGGAGCATCGACGGCGATGTCGCGTGGCCCGTGTTCGTGCCGGGCGCTAAGTATCGGGCGGCCTTCCCGGCGCGTCTGCCTGCCAAGGTGACGTCCGATCTTGCCAGCCTCTCGTCGGCCGGTTTCCCCGACGCGCTTGTCACCGCCTGGGCTGGAGCGATCCCGTCCTTGAATGCGCTTCAGATCTCCGCCATCACCGACTTCGGCGTGCTGGACGGCGAGAACCTGGTGGTGTCGGCCCCGACATCCTCGGGCAAGACGATGGTGGGCGAGCTCGCGGCGCTCCGGAACGTGCTGGATCGCAAACGGGCTTTGTTTCTGCTGCCGCTTAAGGCCCTTGTGGCAGACAAGCGGCGGCACTTCGAGAGCGTCTATGGCGGTTTCGGGGTCCGCACGGTGGAAGCGACGGGCGAGACGGACGACATCGCGCCTCTGCTGCGGGGCCAATACGATGTCGGTCTCCTGACCTATGAGAAGTTCGCCGCGATCGCGCTGACATTCCCTCATGTGCTGGCGCAGGTCGGCGCGATCGTGATCGACGAAGCGCAGATGATCGCCGACCGTGGCCGCGGCGCGAATCTGGAGTTCATTTTGACGCTCATCCGGATGCGCCGGCGTGAGGGGATCGAGCCCCAACTGATCGCGCTTTCGGCTGTGATCGGGGACACGAACGGCCTTGAGCAATGGCTCGGCGCGCGGCTCTTGCGGCGCACGGAGCGGCCCGTTCCGCTTGAGGAGGGCTTGTTGCTCGGCACCGGGCATTTCCGCTTTCTTGACCCGGAGAATGGCAATGAGCAGGTTGAGGGGCCGCTCGTTCGGCGTCTTGTCGGCGGCAAAGGATCCAGCCAGGATTGGATCATCCCGCTGGTGCGCAAGCTTGTCGCCGAAGGCCAGCAGGTGATCGTGTTTCGCGAAACCAAGGGCGAAGCCCGCGGCTGCGCCAACTATCTCGCAGAGTCGCTCGGATTGCCTCCGGCTGCCGAGGCGCTGACGCAGATGCCCGGCGGCGATCCCTCGCAGGCCAGCGCCGACTTGCGGAGCGCGCTGGGGCGCGGCGTCGCTTTCCACAACTCGGATCTCGACCGCGAAGAGCGGCGCGTCATCGAGGAAGAATTTCGCCGTAGCGGCTCGGGCCTGCGCGTCATCGCAGCCACGACGACGCTGGCGATGGGCGTGAACACGCCCGCGTCATCAGTCATCATCGCCGGCTTGAATCATCCCGGCGACGAGCCCTATTCGGTAGCCGAATACAAAAACCTAGTCGGTCGCGCGGGAAGGCTTGGCTTCGCCGAGAAGGGAGCTTCGTATCTGCTGGCGCTCGATCCGCGCGCCGAGCATGATCTGTGGTCTCGATACGTGACCGCGGAGCCGGAAGACTTGGTGTCCCGCTTCCTCGACGGTACAACCAACCCACGCTCCCTGATTATCCGCGTCCTAGTCGCGGCACAACGAGCGGCCGGCGAAGGCGTGCCGAGCGAGGAGATTGTCGAATTTCTGGAATCGAGCTTCGGCGCGTTCCAGGCCCGGCGCGCCCATAGCGCGTGGCAGTGGAGCCGGCCGGATCTGCTTTCGGCCCTAGCGGATTTGGAACGCCACGGCCTGGTGCAGAAGAACGCTACAGGCGCGTATGAATTGACCAAGCTGGGCCGTCTCGCTGGAGAAAGCGCGGCAGAGGTCGGGTCCATCGTCGCGCTCGTAGATTGCCTCGGCTCGCTTCAGCCCCAAGAAATCAGCGATCCCGTCCTGATTGCCGCAGCTCAAACGACGGTCGAGGTCGATCAACTCCATTTTCCGATCAACCGAAAAAGCACGCAGAAAGAGCCTCAGCTATGGCCCAACGAGCTGCAGAGGCAGAATGTGCCGTGGCGCGTCCTGAACGCGCTTCAGCGCGGGACAACAGAAGATCATCAGGCGACCCTGCGTGCGAAGAAGGCGGTCGCTTGTCTTTTGTTCGTGTCCGGTCGCGCCATGAGCGAGATCGAGCGCGTACTGACGCAGTTCGGCGGTGCGTTTGGCGGCGCCGCCGGCCCGATACGCGCGGTCGCAGCGCGGACTTGCGATCTGATGCCGGTCGCGGCTCGCGTCGCCGAGATCCTGCACCCCACGCTCGATCTTGGTGACCGTGTGAGACGTCTGGCGATCCGGTTGACGTATGGCGTGCCCAGCGCCGCCGTCGACCTTGCCCAATTCGCTGGAGCCGATTTGCTGCGGGGCGACTATTGCCGCTTGGCCGCCGCACAGCTCTGTGAGCCCGAACAGATCGACGCCGCAACTGATGACCAAATTCTGGCATGCGTGGACAAGGACAGGCGCAAGCTTGCACTTGTCCGCGATGCGGCGAAGCGCGTTGCCAAGCGTCGGGCCGAAGCGGTAGCGCCTTCCGCCCCGATCCTTGAAGCATATGTGCCCTAAATTGCGCGCAACGGGGGCATGAGGCGATTGCGTCAGATGCCCCCCTCTGCGAGACGTTCCTGCCTCATAAGGTCTCCAATGCTGGCGGAGCCAATGCGGCAGCGCGCGATCAAGCGGTCGAACGAGACAACGCGCCGCTACGGCCGCGCTCGGTGTGCAGGAGTGTCAGGATGGTCTGCCGGGTCGGAGCAAATGACCTGGTCGCCGGTGGCGCCGAACCGAAGATCATCGATTTCTTCAAAAAGCTTTTTCGACTGCATCGTGTGCGGCAATGAATTGCTCGCCGACCAGTGGCTGATCGCAAGCCTCAAGCTGCCAAGCGACGCTCCCCGTCCTCGGCTTCGTTCCCCGGCTCTCCCACCGCTTTGGTCAGGAAGAGGTCAAGCGCAGCTCGACGGGAATCACGATCCAATGCGTAGGCGGTCTGTTTGAATTCGATCCCCTCGAGTAGCCCTTGGATGTAACCGGATATCGTGTCGGCGGCCATGATGAGCGCCGTGTCGAGCGTGTGAATATATTTGCTCGTCACCGAGCCCTTGGAGTGGCCGACCAGCGCGGCGATCGTCACCTCGGTGAAGCCGAGATCGTTGGCGATGCTGGCAAAGCTGTGACGCAGGACGTGTGGGGTGACGCCGGCGAGCGGGCTGTCTTTGAAAATCTGCTCCCAATGGTTCGGGAAGCTGCCGAACGCATTGTCCTCGCCCTGACCGGGGAAGACATAAGTGCCCGCAGCGGTCTTGCGCCGCTCCTCCAGATACTCGACGACGGGCAGCCCGATAGGACGAATGGACTCGCCTTCCTTGCTGTCTACTAGTCGCATGCAGCTCGCGTCGATGTCCGCCTCGATCCACATTAGCGAGATCATTTCTGAGCGGCGGCAGCCGGTGAGCGCGATCTGGCGGATGATGTCCACGGTCATGGCGTATTTTTCGTTCGCTGCGGCCTCGCGAAGCATTTGCCCGAGAGTGCGGTACTCCGCCTCTGTGAGGCGACGATTCCGAACATTGTCCTTGGGCTTCTTGATACCGTGCGCGGGATTGGTCTCGATGATCCCAGCATCGACGGCGTAGGTGAGGATGCCGCCCAATAGCCCGACGGTGCGCGTGGCGGTGCCGGCACCGCCACGAACGATGGCCTTTCCACGCAGCTTCTTCGTCTTGACGGCAACGCGCGTCTTGCCAGCCATGATGTCCTTCAAGACTTTGTTGATGTCGGCCTTGGTGAGATCCTTGACCCGGCGAGCGCCGACCAGCGGGATGATGTGCCGCTCAATACGGCCAGTGTCGGTGATGATCGTGGTCGGCTTCTTCGGTCGCCCGCCCTTACCCAGGATGAGGCCTGCGTTCAGATCAGCGGTATAGAGGGCGCAAAGCTCCTTGACCGTGATGGCCTTGTGATCGAGCTGACGTTCCTCGGAAGGGTTGTCGCCGCGCGCGACGCGCCCCAGTTGGACCTTCGCTTCTTGCCGGGCGGTCTCTGGCGTCCACACGCCATGTAGGCCGATGGTGTAGCGTCGCGTGCGTCCGGCAGAGCGATATTGAATGAGGTAGCTGCGCTTGCCGGAGGCGAACACGCGGAGGCCAAAGCCGGGCAGTTCGTCGTCCCAGATGAAATAGTCTTTCTCGCGGACATCGGCAGCGTCCACGATCCGCTTGGTCAGCTTTGCCATGAGGCGTTCCCCTCGCTAGTGAGGGGCTGCTTCCGCGGAAGCACCACGGAAGCAACCGGATGGATATTGGAGCGAAATTCTGGATAGACAGTTCGGCGCGGAAATCCGAATTGTCTAGCGACTTCAGTTATATATCGCATTGTAGCGTGCCCTATCGTGCATATCGGATAGGCAGGCTAAATTGCTCCGAAGGCGGAGGCCACACGTTCGAATCGTGTCGGGTGCGCCATTTCAACTAAAGATTGTATCGGCGTTTGAGTGGCGGGCGCACGTTTTTGTCCTCGTGCTGAAAGCTGATTGGCCGCCTTGGCAGGGTCGTAAAGCGGCTCCTATCTGCATGCGGATCCCGCCTTCTTCGAAATTCGACAGCATATGAGACGCGCGGCTTGGCGACGCTGACTCCCACGGTCTCTTGCGTGCCACGAGATCGGTAGACTCCCTATGCCTCGCCGCGGCGATCAGGGTCTCCCTTTACAGATACTGGGACAGCGTCCGTCTTTCATCCCGCCGCCTAGCCGTCGCCTTCACTTCCCGCTTGTTGGCGATCGATCCGAACACGCCCTGCGACGGATGCGTCGTGCAAGGGGGGCGCTATCCCGCCGTTCTGAACCATGGGCGCAGCAACCGCAGCAGGCGCCGTGTCTCCGCTTCCAACGGGACTGTGCTTCAGGATTTGTCGAGCCCAACGATTGGGCCGAAGGGAGCAACTCGGTTTGCAGGGGCAAAGATGACCCAAAGCCGATACTCGGAACGTCTGGTCTTCGGCACTAACCTACGCAAGGCTCCCCCTCAGGACGGACCCACCGCTGCATGGATGTTGGATGTGACGTCGGTCGGCCCGTCTCGTCCAAGCGTAACGCGGATGGGGTGATCCGCAGGCCCGTCCTCAAGAGCGAAGAGCAGCGGCATCACCGGCAGCGCGCCCCCGTCCAGAGTGGCGGACACAACACCCCGGCTCACCCCCTGCGGATTTTCTACGGTGATGCGATATCGCGCGGTGCCGTGGCGGATCGTCAGCTCGAAGCCCGGCCAGTCTCGCGGAATGCAGGGATCAAGACGGAGCATGCCCGCCTCCTTGCGCAGCCCGAGGATGCTCTCGATCCCCGCCCGCTGCATCCAGCCGGCCGAGCCTGTGTACCAGGTCCAACCGCCGCGGCCGGTGTGGGGCGGCTCAGCATAGATGTCGGCGGCGAGCACATAGGGCTCCACTTTGTAGCGCACGACGTCAGAGCGCGTTCGCGCGTGATTGATGGGATTGAGCATGGAGAACAGGGTCCCCGCTTTGTTGCCTTCGCCAAGTGCCGCGAACGCCATTACGGACCACAGGGCTGCATGGGTGTACTGGCCACCATTCTCGCGGATGCCCGGCGGATAGCCTTTGATGTAACCGGGATCGAGCGCCGTCCTGTCGAACGGAGGCGTGAACAGCAGCGCCAGCTCTTCCTCCGGCCGGATCAACTCCCGCTCCACCGCCGCCATAGCGCGGACCGCCCGCGCGGGATCACACGCGCCCGACAGCACCGCCCAGGACTGCGCGATGGAGTCGATGCGGCATTCCTCGCTTATGGCCGAGCCGAGCGGTGTGCCATCGTCGAAGAAGGCGCGGCGATACCAGTCGCCGTCCCACGCCGTGCCGTCGAGCGCGGCGCCAAGCCCCTCCGCATGGGTCCGCCACCGGCCCGCTCGCAGATCGTCTCCTCTTGCCTCGGCCAATGGGGCGAACGCCGTGAGGGCCGCGTGCAGGAACCAGGCGAGCCATACGCTCTCGCCCGCGCCGTCCTCGCCCACCCGGTTCATGCCGTCGTTCCAGTCGCCTGTACCCATGAGCGGCAGGCCGTGGCCGCCCAGCGCGAGGCTCTGGTCCAGCGCGCGGGCGCAGTGCTCGAACAGGGATCCGGACTCATCGGAGACGGTGGGCGGGAAGAAGGCTTCGTGCTCGCCAGCAGCGAGCCTCTGGCCTTCCAGGAACGGCACCCTTTCGTCCAGCACCCCCGCGTCGCCGCTCACCTTCACATAGTGGGCGGTGGCATAGGCGAGCCAGGCGCGATCGTCGGAAATGCGGGTGCGCACGCCCCGGCCGGAATGGGGCAGCCACCAATGCTGCACGTCGCCTTCCACGAACTGCCGCGCGGCCGCCCGCAGAAGGTGGGCGCGCGTCATGTCGGGGCGCAGCGCGGCCAGCGCCATGCCGTCCTGGAGCTGGTCGCGGAAGCCGTAGGCGCCGCTCGCCTGATAGAAGGCGGAGCGCGCCCAGACCCGGCAAGCCAGCGACTGATAGAGCAGCCAGCCGTTCAGCATGATGTCCATGGCGCGGTCGGGCGTGCGCACCTCGACGGCGCCGAGGAGATCGTCCCAACCCGCGGTCACTTCCGCGAGGACCGCGTCGAGGTCGGCGGCCCGGAACCGGGCGATCAGCGCGCGGGCCTCCGGCGCATCGGCTCCTTCTCCGAGGAAGACGACGATCTCCGCGCTGGCGTTCGGGCGCAGCTCCAGCGTGGTGCGGATGGCTCCGCAGGGATCGAGGCCGGCGCCCACCAGCCCGGAGAGCGGGGCCGCCCGCCTGAGCGCGGCCGGGTCCGCGAGGATGCCGTTTCGCCCGATGAATTCGCGGCGGTCGCCCGTCCAATCGGTCTGGCGTCCGCCCATGTCGAGGAAGGCGACGCGCGCTCCGAAATCACCGTTCCAGGAATTGCGGGCGAACAACGCGCCGGTCTCGCTGTCGATGGCCGTCGCTACAAAGGGGGCCGTGGCGGAGCGCGAGGGGCCGAGCACCCATTCCACATAGGCGGTAAGCGAGAGCCGTCGCGGCCGGTTGGTCTGATTGCGTAGCGTGAGGCGGGAGATCTTGATGGCCCCCTCGGCCGGCACATACTGGACGAGCTCGCTCGCGATGCCGTGGGCCGCATGGGAGAAAGCGCTGTAGCCCCGGCCGTGGCGGGCCACATAGGTGGCCGCCTCGTCGCGCATGGGCGCGGCGGTGGGCGTCCAGACGGCGCCGGTCTCGTCGTCGCGCAGGTAGAACGCTTCGCCGGTGCGGTCGGTGACGGGATCGTTCGACCAGGGCGTGATGAGGTTTTCACGGCTGTTCTGGGACCAGGTGAAGCCGCTGCCTTCGGTTGCCGCCTGAAAGCCGAATGCGGGATTGGCTACGACGTTGATCCACGGCGCCGGCGTGGACCGGCCCGGGCCCAACACCGTCACATAGTCCCGCCCGTCGTCGGCGAAGCCGCCGAGCCCGTTGAAGAATTCTAGCTCTGGCGCAGGCGGCGGCGGCTCCGGCGCGGCGGCGGGGGGCTTGGGAAACGTGTTGGCGGTGGCCTCCGTGTCGCTGATCCGATCCAACTGCTCCGCGAGGCTGCCGCGCTGGGCGACCAGCACGATGCGGGCGATGGAGGAGAGAAGCGATCCCGTTTCCGACGGGATCAGATCGGCCCGCAGCACGAACACCTGCCCGACAGGCCCGTTCCGCCCGACGTGCGGCTGCGACCCGCTGGTGCGGACGAGGGTTTCGAGCGCGATCTGAAGATCCTGCACATAGGACGATTGGCGCTCGTTCAGGATCACCAGGTCCACCGCCAGCTGCTTCATGCGCCAATATTCGTGCGCCTTCAGCAGCTCATGGGCGACATCCACATTGTCGAGGTCGGAAATGCGCAGCAGAACGATGGGCAGATCGCCGGAAATGCTCTGGGCCCAGAGGCTCGATTGCGGACCGCCGCCGCGCAGGATCGTGTCCGATGCGGGGCGCAGCGTCGGCGCCGCGTAGAGCGCGTAGCCGGCGAGCCGCTGATATGTGGCCGCATCGCTCGCCGTGATGCCCAGATGGTAGAGCTCGACCTGCGTTGAGTCCAGGCGAGGGTTGCCGCGCGGCCATAGGCGGCCGTGTCGCGATGCTTGTCGATGCCGTCCAGCAGCGCGTCACGGGTGGACGTGGCCACGGTCCAGAACGCGATCCGCGCCATGCCGCCTGGCTCGATCCGGACGCGCCGGCGCAGCGCGAAGATGGGGTCCAGCACCGTGCCCGTCGTGTTCGAGAGCGGGCGCCCGTCGATTATCGCGATGGGGGTGCGCACACCATGGCCCCGCCCCAGGAAACGGGCCCGGTCGGTCTCGATCTCCGACGCGCCCACGGCTTCGCCTTCCAGCACGCTGAAATGGGCGGCCCAGATTTCCGGCTCGCTCGGCGCGCGCCGCCGGCGCGTGGCGAGGATCGCGCCGGTGTCGGCGCGGTACTCCGTCTCGACGAACAGTTTGGAGAAGGCGGCATGGGCGATGTCGGAGGCCTGGGGCGCCAGCACCAGCTCGGCGTAGGAGGTGATCTCCAGCTCCCGCGCGCGGTTGCCCGTGTTGGAGAAGGTGACGCGACGCACCTCCGCGTCGTCCTCGGCGGAGACCAGCACATCCAGCGTGGTCTCCAGCGTGCCGTCGCGGCGGATGAACTCCGCACGGTCCTCGTGAAAGGTTACCTGGTAGGCGGCGGGCTCGACGCCGCTAGGTTGGAAGCCGCAAGACCATACCTCCCCGCTGCGCACGTCGCGCACGAAGATGTAGGAGCCGAAATCGTCGCAGGTCGTGTCCTCGCGCCAGCGGGTGACGGCGAACTCGCCCCAGCGGCTGTAGCCGGAGCCGGCGGCGGTGAGCATGGTGGCGTAGCGCCCGTTGGAGAGCAAGTGCGTGGCGGGGGTCGCCTGCCGGGCCGAGGTGAAGGCGCGCGCGGCGGGCGGCTCCAGGTCGCGGGCGCGGGCGGCCGATCGCCCTTCCGCCGACCAGGGGCGCACCACCGCCACGTCGCGGGGCGTGCGCTCCTGCAGCAGCAGTTCTGTCGCCTGGATCATGGGCTCGGCATGGAAGCGCGCGCGCATGGCGCCGCCCATCAGCGTGTCGGCGACGGCGACGATGGTCATGCCCTGGTGATGCGCCATGAAGGCCTTCACCACGGCATGGCTCTCGTCCGCCGGGATGTGGCTCGCGGTGTAGTCAAGGGCCTCGTAGAAGCCGTAGCGGCCACGGGCGCCGGCCTCGCGGAGCCGGGCGAGATTGGCGCAGGCGGCCACCGGGTCGGCCATGGCGGCGAGCGCGGTCGCGTAGGGCGCGACCACTAGGTTGTCGCCGAGCCCGCGCTTCAGCCCGAGGCCGGGGACGCCGAAATTGGAATATTGGTAGGTCAGCTCCAGGTTGCGGGCGTTGTAGGCGGATTCGGAGATCCCCCACGGCACCCGCATGCCGGCCGCGTAGTCGATCTGCCGGCGCACCACGAGCCGGTTGGTCTGGTCGAGCAGGCTGCCGGCCGGCGCGCGCATGATCAGCGACGGCATCAGGTACTCGAACATGGAGCCCGACCAGGAGATTAGCGCGGCGCCGTGGGCGATGGGCGTCACCGAGCGTCCCAGGCGGAACCAGTGCCGGGCCGGGACATCGCCCTTGGCGATGGCGAAGAAGCTGGCGAGCCGGGCCTCCGAGGCGAGAAGATCGTAGCAGCTGGGATCGAGCGTGCCCTCCGCCACCAGATAGCCGATGGACAGGAGAGTGCGGTCGCGGTCCAGCAGGAAGCCGAATTCCATCTCAAGCGCCATAGATCGGGCGATGTCTTCGAGCGCGGCGAGGCGGGCGGCCAGCTGCGGGCTGACCTCCGCTCCATCCGCCAGATCGCGGCGGTGGCTGGCGATTGCATCCAGGCTCGCCTGCGCCCAGAACAGCATATCCGAGCCCGCCGCGTCCCCGCGTTCGGTGGCCAGGGCACGGGCGATATCCATCATGGTGTCCGCGTCGGCGGCGAGATCGGAGAGCCGGCGGGACAGGTCCTCGCCCGGCAGAAAGACCCGGCGCGCGGCGTCGGCGAGGGCGGCGAGGGCTTCCCCCAACTGGGGAAGGGTCACGGTCTGGGTGCGACGGCCGTCGGCAAGAAGGCCGGCCTCCTCACGGGCCAGGTCCAGCGCGTCGGCGATGCCGGCGAGGCGTTGGGGGATCGGCAGCGCGGACGCCGTCCAGCCGCGCAGCGCGTTGGCGATGGCGATGAGGTGCCCGGCGAGGTTTCCGCTGTCGACGGTGGAGACGTATTTCGGGTCGAGGGCGCGCAGGTCGCTGGTGTCGTACCAATTGTAGAAATGGCCACGAAAGCGGGCGAGGCCGGCCATGGTGGCAAAGGTCGCCGCCAGCCGGTCCACGGCCGCGCCCGTGCCCAGCCATCCGAAATCGCGGGCGCTGGCAACCGAGAGAAGATAGAGGCCCATGTTGGTGGGCGATGTCCGGTGCGCCAGCACCGGCGCTGGGTCTTCCTGGAAGTTGTCCGGCGGCAGGTGATGGTCTGACGCCGTCACGAAAGTCTCGAAGAAGCTCCAGGTGCGCCGCGCGGTCAGGCGCAGGGTGCGGGCCTCCATCTCAGACATCTGCAGGCGGCCCGCCGGATGGGGCGAGCGGCTGACGAAGCGCGCCACGGCGGGAGATGCGGCCCACGCCGCGGCGAACAGGGCCGCCAGCGGCCACGCGCCCCGTCCGGCGAGGATCGCGACGATCATCGCCGTCACGGCGATGACCAGAGCGCCGGCCATCCGGCGATAGGAACCGGCAAGGTCGGGGCGTCGGGCAAGGCTCGCCTGCGCGGCGGGCACCCATTCCAAGAGGTGCTTACGGGTGACCATCAGCCGCCAGAGCGTGCGAGCGATGGCATCGCCCATCAGCCATGCTTCATGGGCGAGGAACACCACCGTGAGCGCGGATTGCAGCGCCGCCAGGCGCAGATCCCCCAGGAGCGCCCGCAGATGGCTTGCCACGGCGATGCCGCGCTGCCGGGGCACGATGGCGGCGAGGACCGGAATGAGATTGGGCAGGGTAAGGGTGAACAGCACGACGACGGTCCAAAACAGCGCGGCGGCAAAGGGTAGCGTCCAGCCGGCAGCGAGGGCGGCGACGGCCAGAGGCGCGGACAAAGATCGGCGCAGATTGTCGAGCATCTTCCAGCGCCCCATGACGGGGATGGCGCCGAAGCCATGGGTGGCGTCGGGGCGCTGGGGACCTCGCCCGAAAATCCAGGGCAGAAGCTGCCAGTCGCCGCGGGCCCAGCGATGGCGCCTCAGGGCGCTGACGTCGTAGCGGGCGGGAAACTCCTCCACCACCTCCACATCGGAGGCGAGGCCAGCGCGGGCGAACACCCCCTCGAAGAGGTCATGGCTGAGCAGGGCCGAATCCGGCACGCGCCCGTCCAGGGAGGCCTCGAACGCGTCCACGTCATAGATGCCCTTGCCGGCGTAGGAGCCTTCGCCGGACAGGTCCTGATAGACGTCGGACACGGCCGAGCCGTACGGGTCGATGCCGCTCATGGAGGAGAAGGTGCGCTGGAACAGCGAGCCTTCCGCGCCCATGGGCAGCGATGGCGTCACGCGCGGCTGGAGCACGCCATAGCCCTCCACCACCCGGCCTGACGCCGCATCGAAGCTGGGCCGGTTGAGCGGGTGCGCCATCTTGCCGATGAGCCGGCGGACCGTGTCGCGCGGCAGCCGGGTATCCGCGTCCAGCGTCACCACATAGCGCACGTCTTCCGGCAGCTTCGGCGGGCATCCGGCGATGTTCATGAAGGTGGTGTCGGAGGCACCGCGCAGGAGGCGGTTCAGCTCATGCAGCTTGCCGCGCTTGCGCTCCCAGCCGATCCAGCGCGCCTCGCCTGCATTCCACACCCGCCGACGGTGCAGCAGGGCGAACCGGGCGCCGCCCGGCGCGGGCCCATAACGCGCGTTGAGGCGAGCGATCCCTGCCGCGGCCAGGGCGACCAGAGCGTCGTCGCCGTCCGCATGCTCGGTCTGGGTATCGGTCCAGTCGGACAGGAGCGCGAAATGAAGGTCGCCTTCGGGGCTGGCGAGGTGATGGATCTCCAGCCGCTCAATATTTTCTTCGATGGATGCGGGGTTCGTCAGCAGCGTGGGCACTGCCACCAGAGTGCGCAGATGCGAGGGAACGCCATCGCGCAGCTCCAGAGCCGGCAGGGCCGTCGCCCCGAAACCGAAGCTCATGGCGCGATTGACCAGCGCAACCGCGGCGTCGATTGCCGGAACGGCCCCGAGCAGGCCAAGCAGAACGAGCTGCGCCGCGCCGAGGCCGGCGGCTGCGAGCGCCAGCAGTGGCAGGGCCAGGAGCGCCGCTGCCGCGATGGCGATGGCGCCCACATAGCCGCCGACGCCGAAGGCCCGGTTCAGTCGGGTGGAAATGTTGCCCATGGGCAGGCGAAATCCGACCTGACGTTCGAATGCGCGACGACCGCCTCCGATCAGGTGGTAGCCGGGCTCGCTGTCGCGCCGGAGCCCCTCCTGGTCGCAGAGCACGCCGCAAGCCCGCTCGGTTGCGGCAATGGCCTCGCGGGCGATCTCAAGCTCGGTGCGGCCTGATCCGCGCGCCAACTGCTCGATGGCGTCGCGGTAGAGATTGCGGGTTGGAAAATCCATCTCCTCAAAGGCGCTTCCGCCGGCCAGCATGGCGTGCACGAGGCTGGTGCGCTCGAACATGTCCTGCCAGTCCAGGTCGGAGATCAGCCGCAGGCTGGTGATGATGTTGCGGATGGTCACGTTCGCCGCGCCCTGGCCGCGGTGCACCTCGCGTACCACCGTATCGGCAGTCGTATGCTGCGCTGTCAGGCGCTGATCGAGCCAGACAAGGGCCGGCGTGATCCCTGGGTCCTGGTCGCGCAGCCGGTGGACCAATTGGACGGCGAAGGCGTCCGCCAGCCGTCCTTGCTCGTAATTGGCGAGCACGGTTGCGACGGGTCCGCCGGGCGTCCCGCCGGCACCCAGCAGCCGATCGGCCACGGCATCTGCCTCGCGCCGGGCGATACGGTCGTCGACAATCGCCTGGGCCAGTCGCCGGAGATTCTCGATGAGAACGATCCGCAAGGTGATGGAGACTGCCCAAAGCTCGCCGATGGTCAGCGGCTGGATCTCCTGGTAGGCCTCAAGGTAGCGCGACAGCATCCCGGGATCGAAGCGGCTGTCGGTATGGGCCACGAACGCCCATGCCACCCCGAACACGCGCGGATATCCAACGAACGGCCCGCCGGCGAGCTTGGGCAGCTGGCGATAGAAGCCCGGCGGCAGATCGGAGCGGATCTCCCGAATCTGCCTTTCCACCAGATGATAATTGTCGATCAACCATTCCGCAGAAGGGGTGATGGCACCGCCTTCGGCGACGGCCGCAGCGATGGCGCGATAGGCCGCCAGCAGGACGGCGCCATTGTCGGCGAGGCGAACCGAGAGCGCATGCCCCTTGGCGAGCCGAGGCTCCACCGTCTGGGCTGCCGCCAGGCTGCGGGCGTGCTCTTCGAGCCGCTCCACACCGAACAGCTCCTCACGGACGGGTTGGTCATTCCAAGGGGATGAGGCGGGCGCGCGCCCGATGGCGCGGAGAAGAAGCGTGAGCAAATGGACCTTTCTAACGCGCGGTGCGGACCACGATCTGCAATGCGGAGAGTGGCGCCGGAGGGCAGCGCCGCGCGCGGTCTATGACCGGGGGTGCGACGGGCTAATCCTGGATCGTGTCGGCGAAGGCTCGGGCGAACCGGATGGCCAGGGCCCGTGCGTCCGCCTGAAGCTGCACGTTGCTCTTTGGCGCGGCGGCGCTGTTGCGGACGGGAATCTCGAGCGTAACGGTTCCGCCACCGCTGTCTTGCTCGCGCCAGACCACCCGGGCGAGGACATGCTCGGCGTCGAGCGACTGGAAAATGATGTGAAGGCCTTTGTTCATGGCGACATGCCCGCCTTTCTTCCGTGGTGTATGGCGCGCGCTGTCTTGCGACGGTGCCGGGACGTTGGTCGAAAGTGCGCTGGTCCTAAAAGTCGGACGCGGAGAGGCGGTGGAAGCTTTGCCGCCGACGCGCATAGACGCCGCTTGCGACACGCTCGATCCGGACCCGGTTCATGTCAAAGGCCCGCAGCGATGCGGCTTCGTCCTGCC
Organism: Xanthobacter sp. NM-59; assembly: GCF_021401125.1. GTDB lineage: Bacteria > Pseudomonadota > Alphaproteobacteria > Rhizobiales > Xanthobacteraceae > Xanthobacter. Next base: position 20,058 of record NZ_JACBFQ010000016.1, on the reverse strand, counting down.
CAGCCTGGGGGCTGAATCGCTGCAGGACATCAGCATCGAGGTGGAACGCGACCTCGAAGGCAGAATCGTGCCCCCAGAAGGTCACGCAGCGCCGGACCGGGTCGTAGATGCGGCTGGCGTTGGGAAACTGGAGTGGCATCGAGATTTCCTGTTAGAGGCACCCCCTTTAGGTGGCGGCAGCAGAAGAACGAGCGTCACGGTCCTTGGCGGACTGCCGCTGGTCGTTCAGCAGGGCGGCATCGAGTTCGGCTGCATCCACCGACAGGATCGCGCTCCTGCCCTGTGGCGCCGCGAGGGCCGGCGTGTGCAGCATCGTCGCCACGCGCCGATAAGCGACGAAGGAAAGGCCGAGAAGCTGCTCCTCGTCGATGGCGATACGATAGGTTCCTGCCGGCAGGACGCCCTCAGCTTCGCTGAGGTGAAAAGGATGATCGAACGTGATCACGGCCTCGCGGGTTCGGACATTCATGACAGCACCTCAGCTCTTCTTCTTGGGAGGCCCTACGGACACGGGCGTCCCCTTCACGAAGGAAGGTGACGCCTCCGGCACCTTGATTTTCTTCGGCTTCTTCGCTTCGCGATTGCCGCGCATCTGTCCTTTGGCCATGATCGTCTCCTATAGGGCGCGTCGATTGATTCTGCGGGTGAGACGAAAAACGCCCTGCGACCTCAAAGGCCACAAGGCGCCGATCGCCCTGCAGGGCCAGGGAATGGCGCATCGCTGCCGGGACTGCCGGTACATCCGCGGTCAGCCATTTTGGAGGCGATGCGCAGGGCCAGCGTCCCGAAAGACTCGGGATGCCGGCCGCTGAGGTCAGCTCAGGTCCTTGAGCATGTCAGCGGCCATCTTGCCGCTCTTGCGGTCAGCGACGAGCTCGAAGCCCACCTTCTGACCTTCGCGCAGCTGGCCAAGGCCCGAGCGCTCCACGGCGCTGATATGGACGAAGGCATCGCTGCCGCCCGCATTGGGGGCGATGAATCCAAAGCCCTTCTGGGCGTTGAACCACTTCACGGTTCCCTCAGTCATGGGAAACCCTTTCAATGTAATGTTTAGCTCACCAGCCGGCGGCTGGTCGTCGAAATCGCATTTTCTGGCGAGAAGTTTTGGTTGAGCGCAAAAGCGAATTCTGCGCGAAGCCAAGTGATCTGGCTGTCTATCGACGAAATGAATATGCTCCACAATTCCGGGAATGGCAACAATATTTTATGAATGTTAATCGCCGATCGCTGTTTGTGGCCCATTCTATGCTAAATAAATGAGGGTCCCTTTTACCCCCTGCTCTGTGGCGCGTCTCCCGGCGCGAACGGGGGATGGAGCTCGGGGCCTTTCAACCGGCCGGGCTCAGGCCACAGTGACGCGGTTGCGTTCGCATCCCCGTCAAGACCTCAGCCGTGACCAAGCCCGATGGAGCGCCTTTGATCCCTCTCCAGATCCGCCACACCACCACCTATCGCTTCCATCGGCCGGTATCATTCGGGCCGCACCGGCTGATGCTCCGCCCGCGCGAGAGCCGCGACCTGCGGGTGACGTCGAACGAGGTGACGCTGACACCGGCGGCGACGATGAACTGGGCCCAGGATGTCTTCGGCAACGCGGTCGCCACGGCGACATTCTTCACCACCAGCGACCATCTGGTGATCGACAGCACGACCCAATTGCAGCTCGATGCCGTACCATGGCCGTTGTTCGCCATCGCGGGCTCCGCTGTGTCCTTCCCGTTTCGCTATTCCGACGACGAATGGACCGATCTCGGCGCGTTGGGCATCCCTCAGTTTCCCGACGCCTCTGGGCGGCTGCGGAGCTGGGCGCTGGGCTTTGTCCGGGGGAACTCCACCGACACCCTCTCCTTGCTCAAGGATTTGAGCGCCGGCGTATCCCAACAGATCTCCTATCAGAGCCGGGATGCGGAGGGGACGCAGTCGCCGGTCGAAACCCTCGATCGCGGCTGGGGCTCGTGCCGGGATTTTGCCGTTCTCTTCGTGGAAACCGTCCGCAGCTTGGGCTTCGGTGCACGGATCGTGTCGGGCTATCTCTACAACCCGGCCGGGGCTTTCGTGGGCTCTCAAGGCACGGGGTCGACTCATGCCTGGGCGGAGGTGTTCGTTCCAGGCGCCGGCTGGATCCCCTTCGACCCCACCAACCGCAGCATGGGCGGCTTCAATCTCATTCCGGTGGCGGTGGTGCGTGACATCCGCCAGGCCGTTCCGGTGCAAGGGAGCTTCATCGGCAGCAACGCCTTCCGGGACATGATTGTGGATGTCCACCTCACGTCATGAAATGATGATGGCGCGAGCGTGCGCTAGGTTTGAGAACAGGGGCTCATTCACGCACTCGCCCCGCAGCGGGCCGTTGAAGCTCTCGACGAAGCCGTTCTGCATCGGCTTGCCGGGGGGCGGTTCAGTCTTTTGCCTGCCGCACGCGTCGAGGCGTTCTCCGCCTCAAGGGCTTCCCGCTCGGCACGCAGCCGAGCGCTCTTCTCGCGGACAGCCTCGAAGTCGCTTCTATAGCGCTCCATGGCACGCCCTATGGATTCCTCCAGCTGGCGACGGCTGTCTGCAGTGGAGATGTGATTTTGATGTGTTGTAATTGGTGTCATGAATTACAATATCACACATAGGCTGTCGTGTACGGTGTTTTCGTAAATATTACAGGATCGTGCAAAGGCACAGATCTGCGCCTCCCGGACGCGGGCCCTTTGATGATCGCTTTCAAAAAGCCCTGCACCATTGGTGACGCCGCCAGTCACGCCTCGCTCTTCGGTCCTGGATATCGCCAGCTTTACCCGAAAGCGAGGTTCAGATACTTGTCCACACCGGCCATGAGCTTACCTGTGAGCGCCCCAGCCCACACCTTTGACCTTCACCTTGAGCGTGCATCCCTCACCATTTGTGACCGAGTGAACCAAGTTCCGCTGTGAAGCTCTGACAATGGAGCTGGATACCCTTAGCCTCAAAGGGCTCTGCCGCACTGAGCTGAGCCCCTCCGTGGTCGGCGAATGAGTTTGGCGAGCATGCCTTCTCGATTCCACGGACATCCGAAAACCGCATTCCTCACCGACGATGCTCTCATCGTGAGGCTCGCCGAAATGGCAGGTGGCTTGCGTGTCCGCAGCACCCCAAATTTGGAGCCTTCAATGCCCCAGCCCATGATCCATGAACTTCGACTTTCCGTCGGCGGAGAGATCCAGGAGATACGCTCCCTTGACGAGGCCGCCATCTTCGTTCGGTGCCATCCCATGGGTGAGCATGCCGGCTCCCTGCTGGACCAGATCGCGGGAGCGTCCAATCCCCTCCTGACGGACCGGGCCTGGCTTGCCGTCGCCACGTTCGCCGATGCCATGCAGCGCTCTGGGAACGTGAAGCTGACACGAGGGGCATGACGTGCCCACCCTCACCAATGAGGCGATCGCCCGCTCCGTCTGCGAACGGGGCTTACGCGCGCAGGGGATGACCCTCGAAGCCGACATTCAGCCTTTTGTCGACCGCTTCTGGCAAATCGTCGCCGCGCAGCTCGACGCGCAACTCATCGATATTTCCGGCCGCCCAATTCAGCACACCATCCAACAGGGCATTGATGCTTATTGGAACTGGTGCCTGAAATGCGCCGCGAAGCAAATATAATGGGATAAAAATCGGCGCGAGACACCGTCAAATACTGAGAGCTTGCGCCGAGACATCCGCTCAACAACAAAAAGCCCCGCCTCGATGAGACGGAGCCTTCCGCTGCTCTCTTCAAGCGCGCTTCAGCCGTTGCCAGTACATCCGTGGTCAACGGCGCGAAAGCGTCACGCGGCCTGAAGATTGCCCGCCGAGCTCTTGCCGGTCCGGTTGTCCCGGACGATCTCGAACTGGAGCTGCTGCCCTTCAGCGAGGGACTGCATGCCCGCCCGCTCCACGGCCGTGATGTGCACGAACACATCCGCGCCGCCGCTCTCGGGCTGAATGAAGCCAAAACCCTTGGTGGCATTGAACCACTTCACGGTGCCGATATTCATGACGATTTCCTTTCAATCGTGCAGAGGGGATCCCGCCCGACAGATCAGGCGAAACAATAGTTAGATATTGAAGGGAGAGATCGTCGGACGCGCCGTGCGTGTCGCAGAAAATCAGCCGTCCAAAATCAGACAACTGAAAGATATGGATCGATTGTGTTTATGGCAAGGCCGAAAATCATTTTATTGAGCTTTCCAGTGGCGCAGCTCTGAATCGCGGGCCACACGTTCAAACGCCTCATGCTCGCCCTTGAGCCGATAGCTCGGTTCGCCTTTGTCCGGCGGCAGAACACGCATGATGCGGAACCGGCCCGGCGGCGCGCGGAAGCCGACGACGAATTCGACCCAGCCATTCACGTTAAATCTAGCGTTCATCTGCTTTTTTACCACACAACACCGCCACTGGCGGTCGAGTGCAAAAATATTTCTAGATATATTTCCACAATTTCGCGCTCGTCACGAATGAGGCCGCCCAACTGTGCTAGCGTGATGTCGGCTTCGGCATCGAAGCCGGAGGGCCTTTGATGAAAAAACTGAGCCTCGTGCTCTGCGTTCTTTGCGGCAGCGTCACCGCCGCGTTGGCGGCCTCGCCGGATATGACATTGGATTTTACCTGGATCGGCACAGATCTGTGCACGCCCTTGCCGCGCAGCCCCAAATTCCAGGTGGAGAATGCCCCAGACGGCACACACCAGCTTCAGTTCGTGCTCACCAGCCCGGACGGGAGGGAGCTTGGCCGAGCCGATGTCGCGCTACCTCCGAAAGGCAATATTCCCAAGGGTGCGATCGGCTATGCGTCGCCCTGCGTCGGCGGAATGTACACGTGGACGGTCAATGCATTGGGCGCCGACGGAAAGCTTCTCGCCTCGGCCCAGCTGAGCCGTCCATTCCACTGAAGCAAGGCCAGAACCGGAGTTGCCCCTGCCAACTCCGGTTCTGCATGAGCCGTCAGCGCGCGGGTGACCCTGTCGGCTTTTTCACGGCCCGTTTCGGCGCGGCGATCAGGCCTTCGCGCTGGGCCTTCTTGCGCGCCAGCTTGCGGGCCCTGCGGATGGCCTCGGCGTGCTCGCGGTTGCGCCGCTCGGAGGGCTTCTCATAGGCCCGGTGCTGCTTCATCTCGCGGAAGATGCCTTCCCGCTGCATCCGCTTCTTGAGGACTTTCAGGGCCTGATCGACATTGTTGTCTCGTACGAAGACCTGCAAAACCTCTCCAATCTGAGAGTTGTCGCGAAACCCTGGCCACCGGGTGACCGCTCGCTCGGATGGGCTGGCTGAGCGCCACGCTTCATCATATAGGGGATCGGACCTGCGAATGCGATGGCCCGAGCCCCTCCGGCACCTCCACTGTCACGACCTTGAAAGCGTCGAGGGTTGATGGCCCGAAGGTGGTCACCATGGCCACGTCGGTCGCATCGCGTCCGCGCGCCATGAGGATGCGGCCGATGCGCGGCGTGTTGTGACGAGCGTCGAACGTGTACCAGCGCCCACCCAGATAGACCTCGAACCAGGCGCTGAAATCCATGGGCGCCGGATCGAGCGGCACCCCGATGTCGCCGAGATAGCCGGTGCAATAGCGCGCCGGGATGTTCATGCAGCGGCAGAGCGTGATGGCGAGATGAGCGAAATCCCGGCACACGCCCTGCCTTTGGGTGTAGGCGTCGAAGGCGGTCTTGAGCGGGCTCGCATGGGCATAGTCGAAGGCGATGTGATGGTGGACGAAGTTGCAGATGGCATGCACCAAGGGCCAGCCCTTAGGCGTATGGCCGAACAGAGACCAGGCGACATTGCTGAGGCGGTCGGTCTCGCAATAGCGGCTGCCCAGAAGAAAGATCAGCACCTCGACGGGCAGGTCGCCGAGCGCATGCTGGACGGCTCCCGGCGCCATCTCGTCGGGCAGGCCGCTGTCGCGGATCATGAAATCGGTGTGCATGGTGAGGCGGCCGGACGGCGCCTCGATGACGTGGCAGAAATTGCCGAAGCTGTCGTGATAGGTGTTCGCCGCGATCGGTGGGTCGAACAGCACGCGGTCGGGGTTCACCAGATCGTTGATCCGCGAAGGATGCACGCTCAAGGTGAGGATCATGGGCGTTGGCTTGGGGCAAGTGTAGGAAATTTCGTAGCCCGCGTGAATCTGCATGGGGAACCTCTGGTGGGCGCGGGGCGAGCCCGCGCTATCGGCCGTGTTGGCTATGGTCCTTGAAACTCGAATGGACGCGCCATGGGCGCGGTCGGTGCCGGAGGGCCCTCAGACGTGACCTTGATTTCTTCCCTGCTGGTCGCGGATGACGTGCCGCCGGTGTCCGTGTTCAATGCCGACGGGAACTCCGCGTTCCTCATTGTTGCGGACCACGCGGGCAACGCCTTTCCGCGCGCGCTCGGAAAGCTCGGAATCGATGCGCCGGATCAGGAGCGTCACATCGCGTGGGATATCGGCATAGGAGGCGTCTGCCGCACGCTGGCAGATCTACTCCATGCCACGTTCATTCGACAGAACTATTCCCGCCTCGTTATCGACTGCAATCGCCCGCAAGGCGCGCCGGATTCCATCCCTCCGGCGAGCGACGGAACGTCCGTGCCCGGCAACGCTGGCCTCAGCCCAGCGGAGCGCGCAGCGCGCAAGGCCGCGATCTTCGATCCCTACCATGCGTGCATCGCCACCGAGCTGGACCGGCGGCAGGCGGCATCCCGGCCCACCGTGCTCATTGCCATGCACAGCTTCACACCGGTTTTCCGCGGGGTCGAGCGGCCATGGCATGTGGGCATGCTCTATCACCGCGACGCCCGCTTCGCCCGGGCCCTGCTCGCAAGGCTTCGGCAAGATCCGGGCCTCGTGGTCGGAGACAATGAGCCCTACGCCGTCAGCGACGCGACCGACTGGACCATTCCCCACCACGGAGAGCGACGCGACATCCTCCATGTGGGCATCGAGATCCGCCAGGACCTCATCGCCCAGCCGCAAGGGCAGTTGGAATGGGCCGAGCGCATGGCCACGGCGTTGCCGCACGCCCTCGCCGCATGTGCTGAAGAGCAAAGGGCGGACGCTCCCGGCCCCTGACGCTCCGGCCGTCTTGGGATTGGTGGGCGAGCCATGCGGCGCATTTCTTGCTTCAGTTCAGGGATCTGAACTTCGAGACCGCGGTTTGTTCGATCTCCGCCACCTCGGCCGACAGATGCCCCGGCCAGACGGCGAGGGTGAACGGCGAGATGTGGTGGTCCCATGGACAGGTTCGGGCGCAAGCGCCAGATGTGCGAGTGGGATGAGCTGGCGCGTGACGATGCCGGACTGGAGGCCGTCCTGGCGAGAGGTGACGGCCACCGTCTCCCCCCCTTCCACCTCCTGTCGGTCCCCGGCATGAGCGCCGCGCAGCAGCGCGCGTGCTCGGAGCTCTGGACCCGCGATCGGCGCTCGGAAGCCGTGGCAGACCGTGCGGCCCTGGGCTTCACCTTTCCCGATCCCGGATCGCGGCCCATTCGGCTCGGCTATCTCTCCAACGACTTCCACGAGCACGCCACCGCGCACCTGCTCATCGAGGTGCTGGAGGCACACAGCCGGGACGAATTCGAGGTCTTCGCCTATTCCTTCGGCGCCGATGACGGCCTGCCCATGCGCCGCCGGCTGGCGGCGGCCTGTGACCATTTCGTGGACATCTGCGACCTTGACGACGCCGCGGCTGCCCGGCGCATCCATGCGGACGGCGTGGACATCCTCATAGATCTGAAGGGGTTCACCGCCCGGGCGCGGACCGGCATCGTGCTGCTGCGGCCGGCGCCGATCATCGTGAACTATCTCGGCTATCCTGGAACCATGGGGGCCGGGGTCTGCGACTATCTGATCACCGATCCGTTTCTGACCCCGGCCGACACAGCGGAGGACTACACCGAGGCCTTCGCCTACATGCCTCACTCCTATCATCCCCATGGTCGCACCACGCCGGTGGGGAAACGACCGAACCGGCGCGAGGCCGGGCTGCCCGAGGAGGGCTTCGTCTTCTGCTGCTTCAACCAGCCCTACAAGATCTCGCCGAACGTCTTCGACATCTGGTGCCGCCTTCTGGCCATGGTGCCGGACAGCGTCTTGTGGCTGTTGGACCATCCCGATGCCGCCGGAAACCTGCGCGGCGAGGCGATCCGGCGGGGCGTCGATGCCCGGCGCCTCATCTTCGGTGGGAACCTGCCTCAGGCGGAGCACCTCGCGCGGCTGCAACTCGCCGACCTGGTGCTGGACACGTCGCCATTCAACGCCCACACGACGGCAAGCGATGCCTTATGGGCCGGCGTGCCGGTGGTGACCTATGCCGGCCAGACCTTCCCCTCCCGCGTCGCCGGCTCGATCCTGCATGCCATCGGGCTTTCCGATCTCGTGACTGACAGTCACACGGCCTATTTCGAACTTGCTCATGAGCTGGCCACGGATAAGACCCGCTATGCCGGCGTCGCTGCGCGCCTTGCCATCAACCGGCTGAAGATGCCGCTGTTCGATGTGGCGAATTATGCGGCCAGCCTGGAAGGACTCTTTCGGACGATGGCGCTCCGCCACCGCGAGCATCTCGCGCCGGAGGCCATCGGCGCCGGCGTCAACAATGGCCGCATTCGAAGCGTCCATAGCGATGGTCGACCCTTGGGCGAGTAGTCAGTTTCCGCTGTTGGTGTTGGCCGGAACGTCCGCTGTTGGCGCACCGCGGTCGAGGTGGTGTTCGCCGAACGCGGACGCCGGCCTCGACCAGTGCCCTACGTCTGACGGCAGCGGGGCGCCCGCTTCCAAGAGTGAGAGTTCGGATCGGGTTTCCGTGACGGGTCGAGAGCCGGAGGAGAGCCTTCCGGCGCCCGTCATGGAGGTTGGTTCCCATGACCCAGGTGGTGGCTCTGGATGCGGTGCCCGCTGTCGCTGGTCCCTACAAGGTGGATGTGAGCCGCGGTGACCGGATCGGCCGCGTGTCGTCGGAGTGGTTCTCCCGGCCGGATGACGAGCGGTACCTGTCCCTGTCGGACCTCCATCTGGCGGTGCGCGGCCGCGCCGAGCGCAGCCGGACCCGGACGGTGGAGAGCGCGGCGATCCGGGTGGAGGCGAGCCGTGACGATGCCGAGCGCCTGGCGCTCATGCTGCCGGGATCGGACATGCCTATCGCGCCCACTCATTGGAGCTTCGGACAGCTCGCGAGCCTCGTCGGCGCTCCGGCTGCCTATCTGCGCCAACTCCCCGCGCCGCTGGCCGGCATCAACCTACAATATGGCCTCACCTCCCATCGTGCCGAGCAGGTCAAGACGTTCGAGATCGAGGACGGCCGGGTCGAGTTGCGTGCCGTCACCGGCCCGGAATACGGCCGGATCTACGACCATGAGCTGGTCACCGCCGTGCAACGCATTGCCGGCAATGGCACCGGCGACACTCGCTGGAAGGTGCCCGGCGTGCTCGACTGGTCCACCGGGATCTACAATCCGAGGGTCGACATCACCAGGGACACGACGACCCTCTACGCTTCGGACCGGGACGTCTTCCTCTTCCTGGTGGACGACCTTAACCCCATCGAAGCGGGCCGCCTGCCGGACGGCTCGCCCGACCTCTTCTTTCGGGGCTTTTACTGCTGGAACTCCGAGGTGGGCGCGAAGACGCTCGGCATCGCCAGCTTCTATCTGCGGGCCGTGTGCCAGAACCGCAATCTGTGGGGTGTGGAGGACTTCGAGGAGATCACCATCCGCCACTCCAAGTACGCCGCTTCCCGCTTCGCCCATGAGGCAGCGCCGGCCCTTGAGCGCTTCGCTAATTCCTCCGCTCTTCCCTTCGTGAACGGCATCAAGGCGGCGCGGGAGAAAATCGTGGCGCGCTCGGACGAGGACCGCAGCGACTTCCTGCGCAAGCGCGGCTTCTCCAAAGCGGAGACGACGAAGATCATCGAGACCGTGCTCGCCGAGGAGGGCCGACCGCCCGAGAACGTGTTCGATTTCGTCCAGGGCATCACCGCCGTCGCGCGGGACAAGCCCCACCAGGACGCGCGCCTCGATCTGGAGGCACGGGCCAAGAAGCTCCTGGACCGGGCCGCCTGATCTCCGCAAAGCCGGAGATACGCAGTTCCGTGTCTCCGGCTTTGCGCTGTCCCGCTCTCCAGGCTTTCCGGATCGTCGGCTTTGTGGCGCCGCCCTCAGAGGAAGAGGGCGGCGCTTCGCTGCGTGACGGGTTTGGAGGCGGAAAGAGAGTTCCGGCTGCCCGTCGCGGAGATCTATCCCATGGCTGTCGCGAAGAAGATCACCCTGTCGCCCTCGCGCGACATTCCCTTCAACAAGCTCCTGTTGAGCCAGGCCAACGTCCGGCGCGTGAAGGCCGGCGTCTCCATCGAGGAGCTCGCCGAGGACATCGCACGGCGCGGCCTCCTGCAGGGCCTCAGCGTCCGGCCCGTCCTCGACGCGGACGGCGTCGAGACCGGCATGTACGAGATCCCTGCCGGCGGGCGGCGTTACCGGGCGCTGGAGCTGCTGGTGAAGCGCAAGCGCCTTGCAAGGACCACGCTGGTGCCTTGCGTCGTGCGCGAGGGTGGCCTCGCCGAGGAGGACTCCCTTGCCGAGAACGTCCAGCGCGCGCCGCTGCACCCGCTCGATCAATTCCGCGCCTTCCTAGCGCTGCGCGAGAAGGGGCAGTCCGAGGAGGAGATCGCCGCGGCCTTCTTCGTCTCCGTCCATGTGGTCAGGCAGCGGCTGAAGCTCGCCTCGGTCTCGCCCAGGCTCCTCGACATCTATGCCGAAGACGGCATGACGCTGGACCAGCTCATGGCCTTCACCGTGTCGGGCGACCATGAGCGCCAGGAGCAGGTGTTCGAGCGCCTGCAGCAGTCTTACGACAAGCAGCCCCATGTCATCCGGCGCATGCTGACGGACAGCACGGTTCGTGCCGCCGACAAGCGGGCCCGGTTCATCGGCCTTGACGCTTATGTGGAGGCCGGTGGCACGATCCTGCGCGACCTGTTCCAGGGCGACGATGGCGGCTGGTTGCAGGACGCGGCCCTTGTCAACCGGATGGTGACCGAGAAGCTCAAGGCCGAATCCGACACCATCGCGGCGGAAGGCTGGAAGTGGGTCGAGGTGGCGCCGGACTTCGCCTATGGCCACACCTTCGGCCTGCGCCAGTTGCGCGGCGAGGCGGTTCCGTTGACGGCCGAGGAGCAGGGGGAGCGCGACACCTTGCAGGCGGAATATGACCGCCTCTCCGAGGAACACCGGGACGCCGATGAGCTGCCGGACGAGGTGGACGAGCGCCTGGGCGCGCTGGAGTCAGCCATGGAAGGCCTGGATGACCGGCCGTTCGCGTTCGAGCCTGCCGATGTCGCGCGTGCCGGCGCATTCGTCAGCATCGCCCATGACGACCGCCTGCGGGTCGAGCGCGGCTACGTCCGTCCCGAGGACGAGGCGCCGGTCGAAGCCGCAGTCGAGAATGGGGGGACCTGCGAGGCCGGTGCACCGGTCAATGACGGTGACCCGCCCGCATGCGCCGATGCCGAAGCGCCGGAAGCCGAGGAGGATGAGGGCCTGTCGCCCATCTCCGACCGGTTGATGACGGAACTGACGGCCCACCGAACCCTCGGCCTACGCCAGGCGCTCGGCGAGCAGCCGGACGTCGCCTTCTTCGCGGCGCTCCATGCCCTCACCCTCAAAGCCTTCTATCACTATGGCACGGACAGCTGCCTGGAGCTGGAGCTCAAGAGCGTCGGCTTCGGCGCGCAGGCGCCGGGGTTGAACGACAGTGCGGCCGCCGAGGCGATCCGGACCCGCCACGACGCCTGGGCCAAGGCATTGCCCAAGGAGTCTGCCGATCTCTGGGCCGCGCTCCAGAATTGGGACGGGCACCGTCAGGCGTCCCTGTTCGCCCATGTGGTCAGCCTCTCGGTCAATGCGGTCCACGAAGCCTGGAACCGCAAGCCGAGGACGCTCGCCCATGCGGACCGGCTCGCCGAGGCGGTCGGCCTCGACATGGCGGCTGCGGGGTGGCGGCCGACCGTCGACGCCTTCCTCGGCCGCGTGACCAAGGCCCGCATCCTGCAGGCGGTCACGGAAGCGAAGGGTGCGCGCGCCGCCGAGCGGATCGCCCATCTTAAGAAGGGCGATATGGCGAAGGAGGCCGAGACCCTGCTCGCGGACACCGGCTGGCTGCCCGAACCGTTGCGGACGCCGGGGCGCGTGTCTGAGAGCACCACGGCCGGCGATGAAACGACAGCAGACGGCGGCGAAACGGCCATGGCCGATGAGGCGCTTTTCCCACAGAATAAAGGGGCTGGCGACGCTTCCCCCGCGATCGCGGCCGAATAACGACCCGTCTCCCTCTGCACGACAGGCCCGCCGGCGACGGCGGGCCTTTTCCTTTGAAGGAGGTCATGATGGCGGACCGCCCGCATGATCTGGCACGGCGCCTTGCCGAGCGCGCCGAAGCGGTCTGCCGCCAATATCTTTCGAACGGGCGCCGGCAGGGCCACTATTGGCAGGTCGGCGATGTTCGCAATTCGCCCGGGCGCTCCATGTTCGTCCGGCTCGGAGGCTCCGCCAAGGGGCCGGCTGGAAAATGGACGGACGCTGCCACGGGCGAGCACGGCGATCTGCTCGATGTGATCCGCGAAGCGCTGGGCCTCGTCGACTTCGCCGACGTCGCAGGTGAGGCGCGGGCTTTCCTCGCCCTCCCTCCATCCGAACCTGAGCCATCCGGCCGAACCGCCCCTTCTTCCCCCACTGGCACGGCGGAAGCGGCACGGCGGCTTATCGCCATGGCGCAGCCGATTTCGGGCACGCTCGCAGAAACGTATCTGCGGAACCGCGGCATTACGGCTTTGCACGAAACCGGGAGCCTGCGCTTTCATCCGCGCTGTTTCTATCGGCCCGACGCCGGTGCACCCACCGAAGCATGGCCCGCCATGGTCGCGGTCGTCACCGACCTTGGCGGGAAGATCACTGGAGCCCACCGCACCTGGCTTGACCCGCAAGGTTTCCACCCCATGCGACTCGGCAAGGCGCCGGTCGACACACCCCGGCGGGCCATGGGCGATCTCCTCGGCAACGCGGTTCGCTTAGGCGTTCCGGGCGACGTCATGGCGGCCGGCGAAGGCATCGAGACCGTCCTTTCGCTTCGATGTGTCCTCCCTGGGATGCCGATGGTAGCCGCGCTTTCAGCGGCACACCTCGCCGCACTCCTTTTCCCAGACACGCTCCGGCGCCTCTACATCGCACGCGACAACGATCGGGCCGGAGACACCGCGCGGGACAGCCTGATCGATCGGGCCAATGGGTTGGGCCTCGAGGCAATCGTGCTGTCACCCCGGCTCGGTGACTTCAATGAGGATCTCCGCGCGTTCGGCATCGATGCGCTTCGCGCACAGGTGAGAATTCAGCTCGCGCCACAGGACGTGGGTCGCTTTCTGGCATTGGCGGCATAGCCGAGACGGAGCAGATCGCGTCGTGTCGCTCGGATGCGTTCCGCCACAAAGGACCGCGCCGCGGCCTTCGAGAGGGCGATCAGGCCCACAAGCGGGCCGGTCCGGCAATGGCACAGCCGACGATTTTCCGACGCGCCTCCCTTCGCGCGAGCGCGCTGGGCGGCGCGTTCCATCGCGAAGCAAAATCGCCGGCCTTCGCCATCCTGCGCTGACGCTTCGGCCCTCGGCTGCGCCTCGGGTGCGGGTCCGTCCCGCTCATGGGCTTCCGCCGCCATGAAGGCCGCGACGGTCGCGGTCCAAGCGAGGAAGCATCCCATGCGCCAGAATGACGACGAACCCCACCACGCCTCTTCCCCGACCGATCATGTCCTGAGAGAACTTCAGCTCCATGGCTACTCGCTCAGTCAGGACGAGCCCGATCCCCGGCCGCTGCCCGAAGGCCACCATCTCGCCGGCGCCGTCGTCGATATCTTCGACGCTCTCATCGCCACCCTCGGCGATACCGGCCTCGAGCCCGACCTCGGCGATCTGCTCTGGTCGACCGTGCATCTCTTCCACCGCGCCACCAGCCGGATCGAGCGCCACCTCGACGACAACGAGCAGGCGCAGCGCCGGTCCCAGCAGGAACAGGATGGCAGCGAGGTGAAGTCCGTCGAACTGGAGCGCCTCATCGCCAAGGGCCAGACCCTTATAGAACGCCGCGACGCCCTTGAGCTCATGCGTGACGAAGCGGCAGAGCACTACGAGCGGCACACGGGAGCACCCTGGCGTCCACGCGCAGGCTCCATGGTCAACCACAAGACCATGACCGCGGCGGTGATCGACAGCCGCGATTTCCTGATGGCGAAGAAGCGTGCCGAGCGGGAGGTGCACCTGCCGCCCGGGCCGAAGGTGGCCTTCACCGGCGGGCTCGATTTCAACGACCACCGGCTCATCTGGGATGCCCCGGACAAGGTGCACGCCAGGCACCCAGACATGGTGCTGATGCACGGCAAGTCACCCAAGGGAGCTGAGAAGATCGCATCGCGCTGGGCGGATCATCGCAAGGTGCCGCAGATCGGCTTTGCTCCCGACTGGACACGGCACGGCCGCGCCGCCCCCTTCAAGCGCAACGACCAGATGCTGGAGGTGCTGCCCATCGGCGTCATGGTCTTCCCCGGCACCGGCATCCAGCAGAACCTCGCCGACAAGGCGAAGAAGCTCGGCATTCCGGTCTCGAGGTTCGGTGGCGCGTGAGCGCCACCGGTCTTCGACAATTCGACAGCGCGCGTGTGCTGCTTGGTCATCCGTGCTCGATCGCTATCACGCCATGGGAAGCCCCAGAGCGGCGCGCATCTTCTTCGACAGACCTTGGGAGACGATCCGATGGGACTGCCGGATATAGTCGCGCAGCTCCGCGTCCGACAGGCCTGGTTCCCCGTAGTGCTGGATCCATTTCAGACCCCGCGAGGCAAGATAGGGGGCCGGGCGCAGGCCCGGCTGCTCTTGCAGCACCTCATAGGACAGGTCGCTGACCTTGAACGTGAAGCGGGCCTCGACATCCTCCTGCCAGCCGCCGATCGCAAACACCTTGCCACCGACTTTCCAGACGTGCGACCCGCCCCATTGCATCACGTAGGTCACAGCCGGCAGCGATGCGCAGAAGGCGTTGAACTCCTCATAGGTCATGCGCGTGGTTGCCCTGCGTCTCG
This sequence comes from Xanthobacter sp. NM-59, assembly GCF_021401125.1. Classification (GTDB taxonomy): domain Bacteria; phylum Pseudomonadota; class Alphaproteobacteria; order Rhizobiales; family Xanthobacteraceae; genus Xanthobacter. Next base: position 4,968 of record NZ_JACBFQ010000016.1, on the reverse strand, counting down.
CGTTGCTCTGCCTGGCATCGGTCATCGAACGTACAGCGAGCATAGCCCAGGCCGGCAAGAGCGTCGTCCGGATGCGTCTTCCTGTGCCCGCAGGGCCATCCCCCGCTTTTCGTGCGCTGATCCTTGGTCCGCCCGATCGCCTGGCCATCAACCCATGAAGGGTCGGCGACGCGTCGCGTGCCGCCGCTCCTGCCGAGGCCGTCGCGGTGATTGCGGCTCTCAGTCCGACCCGTCGGGCGCCTGTCAGCGGGGGATGGCCTTCCGCTTCGAACAGGAGCTGGACCCATGTCCCTCAACGACGCTCACGCCTTCGCCTTCAGCCTCGCCACCACCTTGATGGTCGCCATCGTCATCTTCCAAGCGGGCGATGGCAGCCTCTCGGTCACGCCCGCCCATGAGTTCGACGGCGATGCCGCCTCGATCCTGTGCGAGATCGATCCTTTGCTGCCTGACCGGCGCTGGCTTCGGTGAGCGGAGATCGCGATGATTTCCGCTTCCGGAGTGGTGCAGCTCGGCTATGATTCCGGTCGCGCCGCGGTGGTGGTGGAGGCGCGCCCGTTAGCTTCTTTTCGCGGAGACCACCACCATGATCGTCCTTTCCATCTTCGGGTGTCTCGCCGTCATCGGCATCTTCTGCTGGTTGCTGGTTACGCTCGCCGTGTTCGCCTTGCCGCTGCTCTTCGGACTGACTGCCGCCAGTTGGGCCCATGGCACCGGTGCAGGCTGGATCGGCGCCATCGTCGTCGGCCTTCTCGCCGCCGGTGCGATATGCGCCATCGGCCAGTTCGTGCTCGTCGTCCCGCAACCGCTCTGGCTGAAGCTCCTCGTCGCGTTCGCCTTCGTCATCCCGGCGGTCGTGGCCGGCTATGCCGCGACCTATGGCATCGTGAAGCACGTCCTGCCCTCGCAGACTTGGCAGCTCATCTTCTCGGGTGTCGGTGCGATCGCGATCGGCTTGGTGGCGTTCGCGCGGCTCACGACTCCGCTCCACCCATCCGGGCGGGGAACCATGGGGCTCTGATCCCTGGCCGGGCTCGACGGAGGACGCTGGGTGATGTTGGGCTCGGCCGTCGTGGTCTTGGTGCCCCAGCAACACCGGGATGTTGATCTCGGATCGACCCTCTCGGCCTGGCGACCGGCCCGTCGATGCATACCCATGAAACCAGCTTCGTTCGCTCATCCAGGGCCATAGGCAAGGGGGTGACCTCTCCGTGGGCAGGAATGGACAATCCGAATTCCGCCCTGACCCTTGGGAATCGCCGATCCCGCGAACACGCTCCGGTCTTGGGACAGAGCACGAGCCTCGCCATCGTCTCCTCCGTCGATCCCTGTCGGTCCGAGCACACCGAAGCGGCCTCTTCGATGGGCGGATCTGGCCGCAGGACGGCTGCGCCTCGATCGCCTCTGCCGCAATGGCACCGATCGACTTTCTTCCCCTGGGCGACCACCCCAAGGGGCCCCGGATCACCCATTCCTCGCGCGCCAAGAAAGTCGCCTGTCTGCCATCCTCCGCTGCGCTTCGGCCCCTGCGCCCCCGTTGGGGCCTCGGCGGGGTGCGGCGTCGATCGCCTGTGGCCTCTTGATCCCCATCGAGGCCGCAATGGTGCGGGCTCGGGACAGAAATCCAGGAGACTTCACATGGCGACCATCGGCACCTTCAAGAAGATCGGCACGAACGAGTTCACCGGCGAAATCGTCACCCTCAGTGTCCAGGCCAAGGGCGTGCGCATCGTCCCCGACCAGCGCGCAACCGGCGAGAACGCTCCCAGCCACCGGGTCCTGGTGGGCCGTGCCGAGATCGGCGCCGCCTGGTCCAAGCGCTCCAACGAGGGCCGCGACTATCTGGGTCTCAAGCTCGACGATCCGAGCTTCACCGCCCCGATCTACGCCAACCTGTTCGACGACGAGGACGGCGACACCTTCTCGCTCATCTGGTCCCGCCCCAGCGGGCGCCGCGGCGAGTAAGCCTCGCCCAAGGCCCCGGCCCAACGGCCGGGGCTTTCACATCGATCGAGCAGAATGAAAGCTGCCCAAACGTTTCAATTGATCGTAGTTCCCGGCTCGATTGGAACATCCGCGGCGGGCCGCTTCAGCAATACGGCGGCATCAAGCTCAAGGGCGGACGCCAATCGATCCACGACGTCGATACTGGCGTTATAGACGCATCGCTCCAATGAACTGATGTAGGTGCGGTCGATCCCGGCTCTATGGGCGAGCTCTTCCTGCGACAAGCCTTTGGCGAGCCTCGCAGCCTTCAAATTCCGGGCGAACACCTCTCGGATCTCCATGATCGAGAGACCACCGCCTTGTTGAGTATTTCACCACGGAGTATTCTCTACATTCGAGGCGGCAGCCGGCGCGTCCAAAGGCGTGTAGGATTCAGGCGAAAACCTGATGTAGGAAAGGATCGCGGACGAACATGGTGACCGAGGCTTTCGAGGACACCGCACCGACCGGTCCCGCGCTGACGGACTATGATCGGGCGCACATCAAGCTCTATGCGCGCCTCCTCGATGCTTCGGCCGAGGGAGCCGACTGGCAGGAGGCCGTCTCGGTGCTGTTCGGCATTGATCCTGCCCGGGAGCCCGAACGGGCCCGTCATGTCCATGACAGCCATCTGGACCGGGCGCGGTGGGTCGCTTCCAGCGGCTACAAGGATCTTCTGGAGCGCCCAATCTGACGCTTCGGCTCGCTCGAGGTGATGCCGCCAGCGCATCACGTGATGCCCCTTAGCCGACTTCCCGAACTGCCTTCAATCCCTGATTGTCCCGGTCTGAGACGCACACTCTCTGATTCGGAGATGAGCGATGAGGCCCGATACATCGCGCTGGCGAGAGCCCGCCAGCTACGCGTATTTCGACGAGCTGTCCGTTGAGGGGCTCGCCTGGGAATGCCTGCGCCGGGACACGTCCTACCAGGAGCACTACCACGCCCTCGTGAAGGCCGGCACCGATGCCGAACCGCTCCCCCGGGAGGTGGAGCAGCGCGTGGGGCTGCGATTTCGCCGCCCGGCCCGCGCTGTCCGCCCTGGAGCAGGACGTCCTGTGGTCGCCGGTCGTCGACCCGGCTGTCCTGCTTTTCACTCAACGGCCGGAATTCCTTTCCGGTATGTCCTCTCAATCCCTCGACGGTCCTATGGCGTTGCGCGCCAGCGCTGAAGGGCGACACGCGATCCTTCACCCCGGCGATCACGCCAGCCAACTGCTGTTCTTGCCAGGTACCCATGCTGGTGCACCATTGGCAGCAGTGATTCCGCTTGATGCGGACACGACTGGCCGCGTGGAAGCCTTGGCCCGCTTTTGGCGCAGCTGCGAAGGGCGCCCCATGCCCCCCGACACCCGGATCACCGCGCAGCAAAGGCTCCGCCTGCGCGCCATGATGCTGGCGGCCGATGGCCGGACCAACGACGCCAGCTATCGCGACATCGCCATGGCCCTCTATGGCGAGAGGCGCGTCATGTCCGAGCCCTGGAAGACCTCGTCGCTGCGCGATCGGGTCATCGGCCTCGTCAAGGGCGGGCTCGCGCTGATTGGCGGTGGGTATCTCAAGCTTCTGCGTCATCGCAGACGACCATAGCCGCACCGCCACGGCAGCAGAGGTGGGGATTTTCGGCTCCTCAACTTCCCCATCCCCCACGACGGCCGCCCTTCGCCACCGTGAGCGCCATCCGCCGCTGATGACCAGCGGCCCGAGATCGCTCACGGAGGTTCGATCCATGCGCCCCGACGCTGCCCCGCTGCCGCCGCGCTATCTGCGCACCAAGGAAGCCGCCGTCTTCCTCAGCCTCTCCCCCCGGACCCTCGAGAAGCACCGCACCTACGGGACCGGCCCCGCCTATCGCAAGCTCGGCGGGCGCGTCGTCTATTCCGTCGAGGATCTTCAGGCCTGGGTGGCCCGCGGCGCCGTCACCTCCACCTCCGATCCGCGCGGCTCCATCCTGCCAGCCAAGCGTCATTCCATGCCTGGTGCCCTGCCAGGCAGCCTCGCGCGCTGAGCGGCCGCGTCGTCATGGCGGAACGACACCGCTCCCCAGAGCCTGGCGGACAGCTCGAGCTGTTCCGCGCTCTCCCGGGCGCCTTCGCGCCCCGCGATGCGCAGGATCTCATGGCCTATCCCTTCTTCTCCCTCGCCAAGACCCACCGGATCGCCCCCATCGATTTCGCGGCGGGTGACATCGCCATCCGGGTCGAGGCCGTGCCCGACCACGGCATGGCCACCATCTGGGACGCCGACATCCTGATCTGGGCGGCCAGTCAGATCGTGGAGGCCCGAGATGCCGGGCTTCGCACCTCGCGCTTCATGTCGGCGACGCCCTATGAGATCCTCCGGTTCGTGGGCCGGGGCACGTCCCTGCGGGACTATCAGCGCCTGAAGGCCGCCCTCGACCGCCTTCAATCCACCACCGTGTCCACCTCCATCCGCCAGCGGGTGGAGGGTCGGCGTCACCGTTTCTCCTGGATCAACGAATGGAAGGAGCGCACGGACCGGGACGGGAAGCCCGCCGGCATCGAGCTCATCGTCCCGGACTGGTTCTATTGCGCCATCGTGGAGGACGCGCTCGTCCTCACCATCGACCGGGCGTATTTCGAGCTGATGGGTGGGCTCGACCGTTGGCTCTACCGGCTGGTGCGCAAGCATGGCGGCCGCCAACCGGATGGCTGGCGCTTCGACTTCCGCCACCTCCATCTCAAATCCGGCAGCCTCTCGCCCTTCAAGCGCTTTGCCTTCGAGCTCAGGGACATCATCCGCCGCCAGCCGCTGCCCGGCTACACCCTGTTCCTGGAGCTCGACGAGCGCGCCCACTCGCTGCTTGCCTTCGAGCCCGCCTGTGGACGAGCTGTGAATCGGCTCGTGCTATCGGGAACTCCGGGGCACGTGCCATCAGGAACCCACCCCTCGTGCTATCGGGAACCGAAACAGGGCTTAAAGCCTCGAGACGACAGCGAAAATCGCATCCTTAACTTAGAG
>NZ_JACBFQ010000015.1 GCF_021401125.1 Xanthobacter sp. NM-59 | reverse complement strand
ACGGCTTCAGGAACTCCCCCAGCGCCTCATCCCAGTTCGCCATGGCCTGCGCTCCCATCCGGGCGCAAACCTCAACACCTCAACGTTATCAATCCGTTAATCTGCCAAAGTAGTGCTAGGCGATGGCCCGCAGCAGGCCGATGCCGGCGAGCAGTGCCACCACCAGGATGGGCGGGGCCTGCCAGCGGGTGAGAAGCAGGAAGCCCGAAAGGGCCAAGGCAAAATCCGCCGGCGCAAAGACGGCACTCGTCCACACGGGATCGTAGAGCGCAGCGCCCAGGATGCCCACCACCGCGGCATTGGCGCCGCGCATGGCGGCCTGGGCACGGGGCCGCTCCCGAAGGGCGTTCCAGAAGGGCAGCATGCCCGTGACCAGCAGCAGCCCGGGTAGGAACACGGCAACGAGCGCCAGGATGGCACCCCCGATGCCATGCGGCGGCGGCTCCATGATGGCGCCGAGATAGGCGGCAAAGGTGAAGAGCGGCCCGGGCACCGCCTGGGCGAGACCATAGCCGGCCAGGAAGTCGGTGGCGCTCACCCAGCCCGGCGTCACCACGGCCGCCTGCAGCAATGGCAGCACCACATGGCCGCCGCCAAACACCAGAGCCCCCGAGCGATAGAAGGCCTCGAACAGCGCCACCGCCTGCCCCTGCCCCACCAGAAGCGGCGGCACCAACAGCAGCAGCGCGAACAGCGCCAGCAGGGCCACACCCAGGCGGCGCGACACGGGAACCGCCATCGGCCGGCCGATGGCGGCAGCCCCGCCGCGGCAGAACCACAGGCCGGCGAGCGCGCCCAGAGCGATGGCACCAACCTGCCCCACCGCACCGCCGACAAAAACCACCAGGAGCACGCTGCAAAGGGCGATGGCGGCTCGCGGCTGGTCGGGCGCCAGGTTCCGCGCCATGCCCCACACCGCCTGGGCCACCACCGCGACCGCCACCAGCTTCAGCCCGTGCAGCACGCCCGCCGCCCAGGCCCCTTCCCACGCCGCCGCCGTGAGCGCGACCGCCACCAGCACCGCCGCCGATGGCACCGTGAAGGCGAGCCACGCGGCGAGCCCGCCCCAAAGGCTGCCGCTCCGCAGAATGCCGAGGACGAAACCGAGCTGGCTGGAGGCCGGCCCGGGCAGGAACTGGCACAGGGCCACCAAATCACCGAAATGGGCCTCGTCCAGCCAGCGGCGCCTGAGCACCAGCTCGTCGCGAAAATAGCCGATATGGGCGATGGGGCCTCCAAAGGAGGTGAAGCCCAGCTTCAGAAAGGCACGGAACACCTCACCCGGCGTGCCCGTGGGGGAGTGGCGCGGCGAAGCGCCGGCGGCATCGGGGTCGCTGTTCATGGCGGGCGCAACCTTGGCTGGGGCAACCGTGCTGGCGGGAAGCGAAACCGGAAGCGAGCCCTCTCACGTGCGCGGACGGGCACTCCGGCATCGACTGTCGCCACCGTTATGGCGGACGGCGCCAAGCGTCAACGCGGCGGTGGCCCGCAGTCCTCCCCCGGGAGAGCTTCAAGCGGTGGCGCTGGTGTCCTCGCCATGTCCGTGAAAGCGGCATTCGCAATGATCGGCCAGCACTTCGATGACGCGGCATTCCGCCACCCGGCCATGGCTGCATTCCGCCACCATGCGTTCCAGCTCCACCTCAAGGACCTTCAGGCTGGCGATGCGCTGGCGCACCTCATCGAGCCGCCCGCGGGCAATCTCGTCGGCGCTCGCGCAGGACTGCTCGGGGTGGTCCTGCAAGGCCAGCAGCTCGCGGATCGCCTCGATCTCGAAGCCCAACTCGCGCGCGTGGCGAATGAAGGCCAGGCGCTTCAGGTCCGCCGGCCCGTAGAGCCGCCGGTTGCCCTCGGTGCGCAGCATGGGGGGAAGCAGCCCGATCTGCTCATAGAAGCGGATGGTGGGCACCTTCACCCCGCTCGCCTTCGCCGCCGCCCCGATGGATACGCCCTCGCTCATTTTTCCCGCCTCCGCCCCTTGCTCCTCTAGTCGCTAGAGGATGTAGGGTGCCCGGGAGTTCAGGGAAAGGGGTCATCGTGAACGCTCCCATTGCGCAGACCCGGTTTCGCGTCACCGGCATGGATTGCGCGTCGTGCGCGGCCAAGATTGAAGGCGCCGCGCGGCGTGTCGACGGCATCGAGGAGGTGTCCGTCTCGGTGGCTGCGGGCACATTGACACTCCGCCATGGACCACAGGCGGACCTGGAGCGGCTGAAGCAGCGGCTCGGCGCCCTGGGCTACACCCTCGCGCCCCTGCCCGCCTCCCCCTCCGCGCCGGCGGAAGGCGCCCGGGCGCCCCACGCGCACGCCCATGGAAAGGACGATCACGACCATGCCCATGCTGAGCATGACCATGACCGCCACGCCCATGGTGAGCACCAGCATGGTGAGCACGAGCACGGCTGCTGCTCCGGCTGCGGGCCCACCGCCGCGGAGGCACGCCCCGCCTCCGCCCATGCTCACGGAGCCGAAGCGACCGACGGCCCCTGGTGGCGTTCCGCCAAGGCGCGCCTGACCCTCGCCAGCGGCATCGCTTTGGCGCTCGCATTCGTGGCGGGCCTCGTGGTGCCGCAGTTCGACACGCCGCTCTTCATCCTTGCCATGCTGGTGGGGCTGGTGCCCATTGCCCGGCGCGCCATTGCCGCCGCGGCCGACGGCATGCCCTTCACCATCGAGATGCTCATGACCATCGCCGCCCTGGGCGCGGTGGCCCTGGGCGCGGCGGAGGAAGCGGCCGCGGTCGTGTTCCTGTTCCTGGTCGGCGAGCTGCTGGAGGGGGTCGCGGCGGGGCGGGCGCGCGCCTCCATCTCCTCCCTCGCCGCCCTGGTGCCGAAGACCGCCCGGGTGGAGCGCGATGGCGGCGTGCGCGAGGTGAGCGCGGAGAGCCTCGCGCTGGGCGAAACCATCCTCGTGCGCCCCGGCGACCGCATGCCGGCCGATGGCATCATCATCGCCGGTGAAAGCGACATCGACGAAGCCTCCGTTACCGGCGAGAGCACACCCGTGCGCAAGGGCCCCGAGGATGCCGTCTTCGCCGGCACCGTCAACGGCGATGCGGCCTTGCGCGTGAAGGTCACCGCCACGGCGGAGGACAACACCATCGCCCGCGTGGTGCGGCTGGTGGAGGAGGCGCAGGAGAAGAAGGCCCCCACAGAGCGCTTCATCGACCGCTTCGCGCGCTATTACACGCCCGCCGTGCTGGGCGTGGGCGTGCTGGTGGCGGTGGTTCCACCGCTGGCCTTCGGCGCATCCTGGGATGAGTGGATCTATAAGGGCCTCGCCCTGCTGCTCATCGGCTGCCCCTGCGCCCTCGTCATCTCCACACCCGCCGCCATCGCCGCCGGGCTTTCGGCGGGCGCGCGGCGCGGCATGCTCATGAAGGGCGGCGCGGTGCTGGAGACCTTCCGCAAGGTCGACACCGTCTGCTTCGACAAGACCGGCACCCTCACCGCCGGACGGCCGGAGGTGACGGACATCCTGCCATTCGCCCTGCCGGCGGAGGAGGTTTTGCGCCTGTCCGCGAGCCTGGAAACGGGATCGTCCCACCCCCTCGCCCGCGCCATCCTGGAGCGCGCGGCGGCCGACGCCATCGCCGTGCCCACGGCGCAGGAGGCCAAGGCGCTGCCCGGCAAGGGCATCACGGCGCAGGTGGAGGGCCGCGCGCTCTTCCTGGGCTCCCCTGCCGCCGCCGGGGAGTGCACGCGGATGGGCGAGGTCGAGGCCGCCTGCATCGCCGCGCTCAACAAGGAAGGCAAGACCGTGTCGGTGCTGGTGGTGGATGGCGTGCTGGCCGGCGCCCTCGCCTTGCGCGACGAGCCCCGCCCGGATGCGGCGAGCGCCCTCGGCACCCTGGCCGGTGCCCGCATCCGAACGCTGATGCTGACCGGCGACAACCGCCGCACCGCCGAGGCCATCGGCGCGCGCCTCGGCATCGCGGTGGAAGCCGAGCTGCTGCCCGCCGACAAGCAGCGCATCGTGAACGAGCTGAAGGCGAAGGGCGCCGTGGTGGCCAAGGTGGGCGACGGCATCAATGATGCCCCCGCGCTCGCCACCGCCGACATCGGCATCGCCATGGGCGGCGGCAGCGATGTCGCGCTCGAGACCGCCGACGCCGCCGTGCTCCACGGACGGGTGCGGGACATTCCCGCCATGATCGCCCTGTCGCGGCGCACCATGGGGAACATTCACCAGAACATCGCCATCGCCTTGGGCCTGAAGGCGGTGTTCCTGGTGACGACGGTGGCGGGCATCACCGGCCTGTGGCCCGCCATCCTCGCCGACACCGGCGCCACCGTGCTGGTGACCATGAACGCCCTGCGCCTGCTGGCCTTCCGGCCGGAGTGAGCGCGAAGGGTACCGGAACGCAGCCCAGGAAAAAGGCCGGCGGGAGCCTCCCGCCGGCCTTCTGCCTTTCACGGGGTGCCGGCGTCTCAGCCCGGCATCACCGGCCCGATCGAGGCATCGATGATGCTGCTCTTGCGGTCGCGCGCATTCACGATGCGGAAGTAGAACAGCTTCACCACGTCCATGATGACCATCCACACCAGGCAGTAGCCCCACACCACGCCAATCAGCAGCCACGGCAAAGCCGGCATGAACCAGCCGAAGGCGCACATGAAGATGGCGAAGACCTGGGTGCCCATCACCGCGGTGAGCACCTGCCAGCTGGGATAGGGCGGCAGGAACAAGGTGCCCTGCACGCGCGAGACGAAGAACAGGAGGTGCCCGCCCGCCGCCAGCTGCAGGAACAACATGGTCTGAACATGGGGATAGTCCATGTGCAGGATGGCGGTGAGCTCCGGGCTCTTCATCCAGAACATGCCGATCACCACGATGCCGAAGCTCTGCACCAGCGCCATGATGCCCATGATGGTGGAGAAGGAGATGATGCGGTGCATGTTCCACCGCACCGGCTTGTCCTGCACCTTCACATTGTCATAGGCGATGGTCATGATCGGGATGTCGTCCAGAAGAGCCTGGAACACGATCATGATCGCGGTCAGCGGCATGAAGTTGTAGACGAGATAAGTCAGCACCACGACCAACATGATGTTGAGCGTCATCGCGATGCGGTAATAAATATAGCTCGTGATCCGCTCGAAGATCGCCCGCGCCTCCATGATGGCGTGGATGATGGTCGAAAGGCCCGGCGCGGTGAGGATCAGCGCCGCCGCGCTGCGGGCCGCATCGGTGGCGCCGGAGACGGCCACGCCGCAGTCCGCCTGCTTCAGCGCCGGCGCGTCGTTCACGCCGTCGCCGGTCATGGCGACGATGTGGCCGCGCTCCTGCAGCGCTTTCACGATCTGGAACTTGTGCTCCGGGAACACGCGGCCGAAGCCGTCCGCCACCTCCACCGCGCGGGCGGCATCGATGGCGATGTGATCGGGATTGGAATCCTCCCCAAACACCTCGCTCGCCACCAGAAGGTGATCGCCCAGGCCGAGCTGGCGGGAGATCTCGCTGCCAATGGCCACGTCGTCGCCGGTCACCATCTTCACCGTCACGCCCAGTTCCTTGGCGCGGGCGATGGTTTCGGCGGCATCGGGGCGGGGCGGGTCGAGCATGGGCAGCAGGCCCAGCAGGGTCCAGCTCTGCCCGTCCTGGGAGCGGGCCACGCCCAGGGCGCGGGTGCCGCTGCGGGCCAGACGGTCCACATCCGCGAAATAGTCCTTGGCGCTCTCCGCCGAGAGGCCGCAGAGGGCCGCCATCACCTGCGGCGCCCCCTTGGCATAATGCACGGTCTTGCCATCTGGCCCGGTGACCGTGGCCGCGGTCTTCTTGTTCACCGGATCGAAGGGCGTGAAATCCACCGGCTTGTATTGGGCCAGCACCTGCGGATCCTTCACCGCCGCCAGCACCGCCTTGTCGATGGCATCATCGCTCTGCTTCTGCGAGGCGAGGGCCGCGCCGAGGATCAGCTCCTCCGGCTTGGCCCCGGCCCAGGGGATGGGGGCCTGCAGGGTCAGCTGGTTCAGGGTGAGGGTGCCCGTCTTGTCCGAGCACAGCACATCCACGCCCGCCAGCTCCTCAATGGCCGACAGGCGCGAGACGATGGCTTGCCGCTTGGACAAGGCCAGGGCGCCGAGAGCCATGGTAACCGACATCACCGCCGGCGTCGCCACCGGCACGGAGGCCACCAGCAGCACCAGCACGAGTTGGACGATATTGCCCGCATGCTGCCATTCCCAATGGCCATCGTGAACGATGTCGCGGTGCACCTGTGCGAACACCAGCACCATGGCCAGCGCCGCCGACAGGATGATGAGGAAGTCGCCCATCTGCAGCACGGCCTTTTCGGCGTGCGACTTCGAGCCCGCCGAGGCGACGAGCTTGGCGGTGCGGCCGAAGAAGGTGTTGTTTCCCGTGGCCGTGACGAGGCCCGTCATGGAGCCCTGGCGGACGATGGACCCCGAATAGCCGCTGTCGCCCACATTCTTGGACACCGGCAGGGATTCGCCGGTCAGCGCCGCCTGGTCCACCGAGAGATACTTGCCGTCCGTCAGGATGAGGTCGGCCGGCAGGGTGTCGCCGCCGGCCACGCTCACCACGTCGCCGGGCACCAGCTCGGCGGTATCCACCGTCGCCCACTGCCCGTCGCGCAGCACGCGCGCCTTCAGGGCTAGGCCTTTTTTGAGCGCCGCCAGGGCGCTGGCGGCCTTGCTGTCCTGCCAGAACCCCACAATCGCGTTGTAGATGAGCAGGCCCATCACCACCGAGAAATCGGGCCAGTCGAACCGCAGCAGGGAGAGCAGCGCCGCCGCCTCGATCATCCAGGGAATGGGACCCCAGAAGTAGCCCAGCAGCTTCTGCCAGCGGCTCTCTTCGTGGGCGGCAATGGCGTTGGGGCCGTATTTCTCCTGCCGGGCCTTGACCTCGGCTGCCGCCAGCCCCTGGGGCGAGCTGCCCAGCGCGCTGAACTGAGCCGCGATGCCCGCCGCATCAAGCCGCGCCCCGGCGCCGGCCGAGGATGACGCCTTCTTCTGCGCCTGTGGCGGCGCCGCCCCAGCCGCGCCCGCTGTCACCACTTCCGTCTGTGACATATCCCACCCCCGATTTTGCCCGCCTTCCGGCGAAGCCTGCGCCGGATGATGGAGCCACCTCGTGATGGTTTATTTGACTTTCAGCAAAGGCGCAGGAGCAATGAAAGAAAATCGTGCACCGTATCGTCACCGCAAACAGGGATTGTGGCCCGTAGGCCACAGGCGCGGCCGCACGGGCCGGCGGCAAACCCGCGTCAGTGGGAGATGAGCACGATCCACCCCACCGCGAGCAGCATGCAGGCCAGCGCCACCGGCACGCCGGCGCGGGCGAACTCTCCAAAGGAGATCTTGATGCCGCAGGCCGCCGCCTGCTCCACCACGATGATACCTGCCAGACTGCCGAACACGATGAGGTTGCTGGAAAAGCCGGTGCCCAGCGCCAGCGCCGCGCCGAGCGCGTCCGCCAGCGACTTGGACTGGCCGGGATCCAGGAACGGCACCAGCAGCATCACCGCCGGATTGTTGCCCACCACATTGCTGAGCACGCCGCTCACCAGGAACAGCGACAGCGGCTCGTTCAGGTTGAGGCCGGCGCCGCGGATGTCGTTGAGCAGGTTCTGCGGCAGCCCTGTGGCAGCCATGGCCGCATTGACCACGAACAGGCCCATGATGAGCAGCAGAAGATTGCCATCCACATGCTTGAGCATGTCGCTGGAGGCGATCTTGCGATTGATGAGCAGCACGCCGGCCGCCCCCAGCGCGATGAGATCCCGCGGCCAGTCGCTGACCACGAAGGCCAGCACCACCAGGAAGGTCATGGCGCCGGCCTTCAGCGTTTCCGCCATGTCCAGTGTCGGCACCGCCACGGTCGCGACGGTCGGGTGCTCGCTCTCCGGCTGCGCCAGGGTCCAGCGGCCGCGATAGAGCCACACCACGATGAGCCACACCAGAGGCAGGGACAGAAGGGCCGGCACCGCGGCCACCGCCAGGAAGCCGTTGAAGGAGAGGCCGAGCTGCTGGGCCGCGATCATGTTCTGCGGGCTGCCGATGAGGGTACCCGCCGAGCCCGTGTTCGCCGCGAAGCAGAAGGCCAGCAGGAACGGCACGGGATTGAGCCCGCGCGCCAGCGTCACCGAGACCAGAAGCGGGGTCATCGCCACCACCACCACGTCATTGGTGAGCACGGCCGAGAGCAGCCCGCCGACGGCGATGAGCACGGCCAGCAGAACCGGCGCGCTGACGGGCAGCATCGCCACCTTGTTGGCGGTCCAGCCATAAAAGCCCGACACCACGAACGCGGCCGAAACCACCATGAGCCCGAACAGCATGCCGACCGAGCTGTAGTCGATCGAATCCCAGGCCGCCTTCGGGCTGATGCTGCCGGCCACCATCATGGCCAGCGCGCCGACAATGGCCGCGCCGGTGCGGTCCACCTTGAAGCCCGGCAGCTTGCCGAAGCCCATGGCGACATAGACCAGCAGAAAAATCAGGTAGGTCAGACCCATGGGTTCCGCCGTGTGTCGTGTCCGCGCCCTCGGGCATGGACGGGCGGGGAGCTTTTCACGATTCGCCCCCGCGCGGAAATGCCCGGCCCGGCGCCGGCACAGGTGCGCCGGCCCGGGCCCAAGCCACCGTCAGGCGCTCTTGCCCGATTTCTCTGCCTTCACCGCGTGATGGTAGTCGCGGCGGATCTGCTCCAGGTCCACGGTGGGCGCCGGCAGCTTCAGGTTCATCTCGTCCAGTGTCTCCTCGATGATCTTGGAGACGGCGAGATTGCGGAACCACTTGTGGTTGGAGGGGATGACATACCACGGGGCGTGCTCGGTGGAGCACTTCGCCAGCATGTCCTCATAGGCGGCAATATACTGGTCCCAGAACGCCCGTTCCTTATAGTCCGCCTCTGAGATCTTCCATTGGCGGGCCGGATCATCGAGACGCTGGGCAAAGCGGGCCAGCTGCTCCTCGGGGGTGATGTAAAGGAAGAACTTGAGGATGGTGACACCGGACTGGGTGAGCATCGCCTCGAAATCGTTGATCAGGTCGTAGCGCTTCGACCAGACCTCCTTGGGCACCAGATCGTGCACGCGCACCACCAGCACGTCCTCGTAATGGGAGCGATTGAACACCGCCACCTGGCCGAGGCCCGGCGCATGGGGATGCACCCGCCACAGGAAGTCGTGCAGGCGCTCTTCCTCGGTGGGCTGCTTGAAGCCGGTCACATAGGTGCCCTGCGGGTTCATGGCGGCCATCACATGCCAGCAGGTGCCGTCCTTGCCGGCGGCATCGATGCCCTGGAGCACGACGAGAAGGGCGTGCTTCTTCTCGCCATAGAGCTTCTGCTGCAGCTCGGCGAGACGCGCGACATTCTTCGCCAGGTCCTCCTTGGCGTGCTCGGCGGATGCGTAATCGCCATGGAAGGCGGCATCCACATCCTTCAGCCGCACCCGGGTGCCGGGCTCGACGATGAGCTTCTTGCGCAGGCCCATCCTGCTCTCCTTCTCGGTGAAACCGCCGCCTTCCACCCTGGCCCTCATATCGGACAAGGTCGAGCCGGCCAAAAGCACTTTAGGGCGCCGCTCCAACACACGGGAATACGGCTTCCCCCAACTATTCAGGTCAGCATTGCTTCCAGATGAGACGCATTGCGGCCCCGGCGGATCTTCGCCGGGGCCGCGGGGGCGTCAGGCCCGCAGGCGCTGCGTGAACATGTGGATGGCCCGCAGGCGCGAGGACGTGCGGTGGCTGACCAGCCGCTCCACCACGATGCGCAGGGCGCTGAGGAGGAAGGTCCACACGAAGCAGTAAGCGATCACGACGCCGATGGCCTCCCAGGAAATGGCGGGCACGAACCAGCCATAGGCGCACATCAGCATCGCCAGCACCTGGGTGGAGAGCAGCGCCGAGACCAGCGGCAAGGCCGGGAACGGCGGCAGGAAGAACCACTTCTCCGAGCGCGTGACGAACAGCAGCAGGTGGCCGCCGGTGACGAGCTGAAGGAACATCACCGTCTGCAGGTGGGTGGTGTCGGCAAGCCCCAGCATCTGGCCATAGACATGGCCGGCGACGGAGTTGATGGCCCACATGCCCGCCAGCAGCAGCCCGAACGACTGCACCACCGAGAAGAAGCCCAGCGCCGCCGACACGCTGAGGATGCGCGGCATCTTCCAGCGTATGGGTTGCTGGCTCACCGGCGTGTTGTCGTAGGCGATGGTCATGATCGGGATGTCATCCAGCAGCGAGATGATGACAATCATGATGGCGGTGAGCGGCTGGAAGCCCAGCAGGATGGTCGAGAGCACCACCAGGAACATGATGTCCATGGTCAGCGCCACGCGATAGATGGTGTAGGTGGTGATGCGGCCGAAAATGCGCCGCGCCTCGTCGATGGCGCTGTTGATGACCGAAAGGCCCGGCGCCGTGAGGATGAGGGCCGCCGCCCCGCGCGCCGCGTCCGTGGCGCCCGAGACCGCGGTGCCGCAGTCCGCCTGCTTCAGGGCGGGGGCGTCGTTCACTCCGTCGCCGGTCATGGCGACGATGTGGCCGCGCGCCTGAAGGGCCTTCACGATGGCATATTTGTGCTCGGGGAACACGCGGGCGAAGCCGTCCGCCCGCTCGATGGCATCGGAGATGTTGGCCGGCACATGGTCCGGGTCCATGTCCTTGGGGAACACGTCCGAGGCGGTGAGGATGTTGGTGCCCATGCCGAGCTGGCGGGCGGTCTCGATGGCGATGGCGGTGTCGTCGCCGGTGATCATCTTCACCCGCACGCCCTTCTCGCCCACGGCGTCCAGCGTGGCGCGGCTGTCGTCGCGCGGCGGGTCGAACATGGGCAGGATGCCGAGCAGCGTCCAGGTCTTGCCGTCGTCCTCCGAACGCGCCACCGCCAAAGCGCGATTGCCCTTGGCCGCCAGCGCCGCCACCGTGTCGTTGACCTTGGTGGCGATGTCCGCCGCCGGCTTCGCCAGCTCGACAATAGCCTGGGGCGCGCCCTTGGCGACGCTGATGAGCGTGCCCTTGGCGTCCTTCACGGTCGCCTGGGTGCGCTTGGTGACCGGGTCGAAGGGCACGAAGGCGGTCTGGGTATAGGTCTTGACCACCGCCGGGTCTTTCAGGCCCTCGATGACGGCGGTGTCGATGGCGTCGTGATCTTCCTCCCGCGAGGCCAGGGCGCCGGCCAGGATCACGTCCTGGCCATCGGTGGCGGCGATGAGGATGGGCTCGCCCAGCTTGAGCTGGTTCTTGGTCAGCGTGCCGGTCTTGTCCGAGCAGAGCACGTCCACACCCGCCATCTCCTCGATGGATTCGAGGCGGGAGACGATGGCCTTTTGCTTGGAGAGCGCCAGCGCGCCCAAGGCCATGGTGACGGAGAACACGGCCGGCATGGCCACCGGAATGGAGGCCACCAGCAGGATGAGCACGAACTGGAGGATGCCCAGGGCGTCATCCCACTTCCAGTCCTGCGCCACCACGGCCCGCTGCCACACCTCGGCCGCGACCAGCACCAGGGCCAGCACCACCGCCACCGCGATGAGGAAGTTGCCGATGTCGAACATGGCCTTCTGAGCATGGCTGACGGAGCCCGCCCCGGCCACCAGCTTGGCGGTGCGTCCGAAGAAGGTGTTGCCGCCGGTGCCGATGACCACGCCAGCCATCTCGCCCTGCTTCACCACGCTGCCCGAATAGGCCTCGTCCCCCTCTTTCTTGGCCGCCGGCAGGGATTCGCCCGTGAGCGCCGACTGGTCGATGGCCGCATAGCCCGGGCCGAACAGGCGCAGGTCCGCCGGCACCACCGCGCCAAGGCGCACCTTCACCACGTCGCCCGGCACCAGCTTGGCGGCATCCACGCTCGCCCATTGGCCGTCGCGCAGCGCGGTGGCCTCGGGCGCGAGACCCTTCTTCAGGGCCGCCAAGGCGTTGGACGCCTTGCTGTCCTGCCAGAAATCGAGCGCCGCGTTGAAGACCAGCAAGGCGGCAATGACCGTGAAGTCCTGCCAGTGGCCCAGAATGGCGGAGACCACCGCCGCCGCCTCGATCATGTAGGCGATGGGGCCGGCGAAATAGCCCAGCAGCCGGGACAGCAGGCTGCGTTCCTTGGCGATGATGGCGTTGGGGCCGTAGGTTTCGAGGCGCTTCTGCGCCTCCGCGGTGGAAAGGCCCTGGTCCGTCTTCACGCCCAGCGCGCGGAACACCTGGTCCAGCGGCATCTTTTCGAGATCGGCGCCGGCCGGCGCCGCGGACGCATCCTGTTGCTTCGGGGAAGGACTGGAGGACACGGCGGACTACTCCTTTCAGCAAGACGAGCGCGGCATAAAGCCAGCGGGTCAGAGCGAGGGGACGTCACATCACGCAAGGTAAGCGTGTAGTGGGCGCCCAGGCAATGTGTTTCGATGCAAGCGACGCCGGCCGTGTTCAGGCGCCGGCCACCAGATCCAGCGTGTGCCGGGCGATCATCAGTTCCTCATTGGTGGGGATGACGAAGGCCGCCACCTTGCTGTCGGCGGTGGTGATGCGCGGCCCGTTGCCGGCATTGGCGGCGGGGTCCAGCTTCAGGCCCAGCCATTCCAGCCGCTCCAGGGTCTTGGCGCGCACGGGGGCGGAGTTCTCGCCAATGCCCGCGGTGAACACCAGGGCATCGAGCCCGCCCAGAAGCGCGGTGTAGGAGCCGATGAACTTGACGAGGCTGTAGACGAAGTAATCCACGCTGAGCTGCGCCTGCGGCTCCGTGCTTTCCTGAAGCACCCGCATGTCGCTGCTGATGCCAGAAAGGCCAAGCAGGCCGGAATCGCCGTAGAGTTCCTTTTCAAGGCTGGCATCGGTTCCGGCCTTGGTCCGCAGCAGATAGAAGATCACGTCCGCCGGCACGTCGCCGGAGCGGGTGGCCATGGGCAGGCCGGTGAGGCCGGCGAAGGCCATGGACGTCTCGATGCTCTTGCCGTCGAGCATGGCGCACACCGAGGCGCCGCCCCCCAGATGCGCCACCACCACCCGCCGCGCCCCGGGCGCGACCTTCGGCACCTGGCGGCTGATATAATCGTAGGAAATGCCGTGATAGCCCCAGTGGCGCACGCCGGTGTCGCGCAGGGCCTTCGACAGCGGATAGATCTGCGCCACCTCGGGCATGGTCCGGTGGAAGGAGGTGTCGAACACCGCCACCTGCGGCAGGCCGGGAAAATCCTCCGCGATGGCCCGCGCGCCGCGCACGTTGAAGGCCTGATGCGAAGGCTCCATCACCGCGAGACTGTCGAGATAGTCCAGCACGTCGGGCGTGATGCGGGCCGGGCCGTCAAAGCGCGTGCCGCCCAGCACCACCCGGTGGCCGGCGCAGGTCACCTTGATGTTGGCCTCGTGCTTCTCCAGCCAGCTGATGATGAAATTGAGCGCCGCCTTGTGGTGCAGCACCTGCCCCTCGCCCCATTCATGGGCATCGATGGGCTTGCCGCCGGGCTCCTTGGCGATGAAATGGGGGTCGGTGGACATGCTGTCCACCACGCCCCGGCACAGCAGCCGCGCGTCCTTGTCCGTCGTATAGGCAGCGAATTTGAGGCTCGTGGATCCGGAGTTCACCACCAGAACGGCATCGGTCATGGGTCTTTGCTCCTTGGCTCCCGGAAGAGACGGTCGACGGGGCGCCTCGCTGACGCGGCGGACGAATAGACTGGGGACGACAAGACAGGGGACGGAAAGACAGGGGGAAGGCCAGAACCTCGTCCGGCCCGTGGGGCGTCAGTCGGCGGTCACGGGCAAGATGGCTTCCGGCTCGCGCCTCAGCGCATCCGCGTAGAGCACGGCGGCGGCGGCGGAGAAGCGACGGGCGGCAGCGCTGTCGGCGCGGCTGGTCAGCATCACCGGCACCCGCGCGCCCACCACCAGACCGGCGGTCTGCGCATCGGACATGAAGGCGAGATTCTTGTAGACCATGTTGCCGGCCTCGATGTTCGGCACCAGCAGCACGTCCGCGGCACCCGCCACCGGCGAAACGATGTGCTTCACCCGCGCCGCCTCCGGATCCACCGCCGCGTCGAGATCGAGCGGCCCGTCGACGATGCCGCCGACGATCTGGCCGCGATCCGCCATCTTCGCCAGGATGGCGCCGTCCAGGGTGGCGGCCATGCGCGTGCGCACCATTTCCACCGCCGCCAGCACGGCAACCTTCGGCTTCTCCACCCCGAGCGCACGGGCGAAACCTATGGCGTTCTGGCAGATGTCCCGCTTCTGGTCGGTGTTGGGCGCGATATTGAGGGCGACGTCTGTCACCACCACGCGCCGCGCA
The DNA here is from genome assembly GCF_021401125.1 of Xanthobacter sp. NM-59. Taxonomy (GTDB): domain Bacteria; phylum Pseudomonadota; class Alphaproteobacteria; order Rhizobiales; family Xanthobacteraceae; genus Xanthobacter. The sequence goes on along the minus strand of NZ_JACBFQ010000015.1, from coordinate 55,931 downwards.
TAGGTGGGCACGGCCATGAGGGCGCAATGGCTCAGCAGGCGCCCGGTGCGCAGGCCCGCCTCCTTCTGCACCACCGCGTGGAGCAGAACATCCGTGTGGAGGCTGCCCTTCATCAGCGCCGCCACCTCCCCGGCCCCGGCCGCGGCGGCCGCCTTGGCCGCCGACTCTTCCTCTCCCGAGGTCGAGACGATACGGGCGCCCGAAAGGTCGAGCTTGCCCGCCTGTGCGATGCGGCGGATATCCGCTTCCGGCCCAAACAGAACGGGCAGGATGAGGCCCGCCGCCGCCGCGTCCAGCGCCCCGGCGATGGCATCCAGGCTCAAGGGATGAACCACGCCCGTCGGCATGGGATTCAGGCCCCGGCAGCGTTCCAGCAACCCTTCCAGCCGATGTTCCGGCACCTCCACCTTCACCGCGTGGGTGGGTGCGGCGACCGTGATGGTCGCTGTGGCGATCAGTCCGCCATGCGGCCCGGCGAGGCGGCCTTCGAGCAGGAGCGTCTTGTCGGCTGCGTGGGTCTCCTTCACCTCGAGGCTCACGGTCAGGGGAGCATCCACCGGCAGGGCCCCGCACACCGTCACGGCGCTGTTGCGGATGACACCGCCCGGCCCCGGCAAAGCCGAGCCCACCAGCGCCGCGAACAGCGACGCCGAAATCCCTGCCACCGCCTGCCCCTCGCCGATGCCGGCAACGACGCCCGCATCGCCGAAGGCGCTGGCCCAGGCCCTCAGGTCCGAGCCGCGCACGGTGCGCCCGGTCGCGGCACTGTCGCCCGGCTTGATCTCCTCGAAAAGACGGTTCGCAACCGTTGGCATCGTCCTCAGCCTCCAAATTGGGGCGTCTTCCGGGAGCCGGCAGGTGGCTCACCGCAAAGCGCAGGCGCAAATTCCCGACCTCACCCCGGCGGCGGATACCCACCGGATGCTTCCAGGGGCGACTTCAGGGCCCCGCCCGACACCTGAGCGGCCCCCAGGCGCGCGGCGGCACCTTGCCGGCGCGGACCTGGGACCGCGCACGGCATGGTCGCGGACACCAAGGCCGCAGGAGGATGGGCGGACGGCGACACCGTCCGCATCACCTCAGTTGGAGGATTTCGCCGCGATCTGGCGGACATTGTCCGCCGCGAGAGCCAAAGCGGGATCCTTGGGCACGGCGGTGGAGAGGATGGCCGCCAGCCGCTCCACCCGCTGCTGCTCGGCCAGGGTGTATGTGCCGTCCGCCGCCGCAATGGACGCCACGGTGGCGGCCAGTTCCTGGCGCTTGGCCGGCTCGCTCACGAGATCGGCAATAGCCTCCACCGCCGCGTCCCGCTCCAAAAGCAGGATGTAAAACTGCTCGCGCACCAGCGCCTTGAACTCGTCGAGAGAGAGCTGCGTCAGCCGGCCGCGCGCATCGTTGAGCGACTTGGCCACGCATTCGTCCATGGTGCGTTCCGCCGAGATGACGAAGAGCGCGGCGCGCACCAGCGCCTCGTTGAACCCGCCCTGCTTCAGGCGAGAGCGGAACTCCTCCATCTTGTGCGCGCGGAAGGCCTCCTTCTGCGGGCTGTTGGCCGGAAGCTGGCGCACCTTCTCGTCCAGGTTCAGGCCCAGCATGCCCTGCACCACCGGCGAGCCGTAAATGGCGAAGAAGGCCTTCTCCACCCACTGGTCGCGCGCATCGCGGAAGGTGTCGAGGCTGGTGTTGATCTGGTCGGACAGCGCCTTTTCCGCCACCAGGAAGGGGTTGTCCGCGGCGGCGGGCTTGCGGGCCTTGTTAATCTCGCCGGCCAGCTTGGCCACGCCCTTCATGAAGGGGTTGGAGTCTGCGAAGGCGGTGTAGCTCGCCCGCAGCGGATTGGCCTTGAAGAGCAGGTCCGCGAATTGCGGCGTCGCCATAGCCCGCACCGTCGGCTGCAGGAAGGTGCGGTAGAGGGAATGGTTGATCTCGGACAGCCGGCGCACCGCCGCGAAGGCCCGATCATCCTCCACCGTATTGCGCCCATAGGCACGGATATCGTCCAGCGAGCGCGCCTCGAAGCGGCTGTGCCACGGGGCCTTGCCCGCACCCGCCGCGCTCGCTTCGGCTTGCGTCGCCGGCTCGATCACCAGCTCGTAGAGGCCCGGCGGCAGGCAGTCGATGAGGTCCATCAGGCGGACCATTTCCTCGTCTTCCTTCGCGCCCACCTTGGAGGACACGAAAATGGCAAGGTGGCCCACCTTCTGGTTCATGCAATAGACGATGGTGCGCCCTTCGGCGCGGATGTCGTCCACGTCCTTGTAAAGGTCGAGGATCCAGCCCAGCGTCTGGGGCGGCGGCGAAATGTTGTCGCCCTCGGAGGTGAAGACGATCACCGGCGAGGAAATGTTGCGCAGGTCGAACACCTTGCCGTCGGTGGAGCGCACCTCGTTGCGGGTCAGCTTGTCGCCGACGAAGAATTCGTCCACGAGGAACTGAATCTCAGTGCCGTTCAGCGTGATGAAATCACCCCACCACTTCTCGAATTCGAGATAGCGCTGGCCCTGGGTGTCGACCGCCGAATAGACGTCATATTGCTTGCCCCACAGCCAGTTGGCGGGGTTCAGATTGTCGAAGTTCAGGATCAGCCAGGTGCCGTCGAACTTGCCGCGGCCAAGATCGCTCACCAGCGCCGTCAGCCAGGACCCACCGAGCAGGCCGCCGGAATAGCGCATGGGGTTCTTGCCGTGCACGCCCTGCCAGTAGGAGATGGGCGAGCCGGCGACCATACAGGGGCCGAACAGGTCCGGGCGCAGCATCGCCACCATCAGCGTCTGGTACCCGGCCTGGCAGTTGCCGATGGCGAACGGGCGCGGCGCGTCCGGGTGCATCTCCACGATGCGCTCGAAGAAGGCCACCTGCCCTTCCACCACGTCCAGGAAGGTCTGTTCCGGCTCCGGCATGGCCGCGAAACCGATGAAATAGACCGGATGGCCGTTCCGCAGCGCCTCGCCGATCTCGCTCTCGGTCTTGAAGCCGCCAATGCCCGGCCCCTGGCCCGCGCGCGGGTCCACCACCACCACCGGGCGCTTGCGCGGGTCCACCTCCATGCCGGCCGGCGGCACGATGCGGGACAGGGAATAGTTGATGGGGCGTGGCAGAGCACGGCCGCTCATCAGCACTTCATGGTCGAAGGTGAGCACCGTCGCCTGCGGGCGCGAGGTGATCGCCTCCTGCTCGTTGCCGCGCTGGCGCAGCAGATCCAGGAACAGCACGGAGCGCTGCCAGGAATCGAGCAGATATTCGCCCAGGGGCCCGCCCGTGGCGCCCGCTGCGGGCCAGGCGCCGGCCCAGGCGGCTGGCGAAGCCGACGGCGTCGCGCCAGCGCCAAAGGATTTCGCCCAAGGCAGAACCGCAGCGCTCCAAGCGCGCGGATCAAGGATCGGAGTAGGCGTTGAGGGGGTGGATTCGCTGCTCATCGATACCTCGCTCAGCTCGGCCCAATCGATGCTCACAAGCGCGCAATCCAGACTGCCGGCACCTGTGATGCACTGCACTCTCGAACGGGACACAGCTAGAAACCGCAACTCTTGCTCGTCAAGCCCGTAAATCTACGCGCTTCACGATCAAGCCACATGCGTCCGCTCGACGTGGCCATTTTCTGGGTTTTGGAGAAGGCTTCAGCGGCTCGCCTCGCTGAGACGCCAGCCGACGCACCGTCAGCCGCCCCCGCCTACCGACGACAGACGCGGGCCCCTTCCTCGCCAGCAGAGGATAGAAGTGAGGCAGGACCGTAGAGATTGTACCCGCGCGGACAGTGCCTTCCCTGAAGGTGCCCGGCCCCGGCTGGAAATCTTAGCGCGTGTCCCATGACATCTCCATCTCAGCTGCGCCCCGCAATGACAGTCAAACGACTGCCACAACCGGGTCGATGCACGCGCCTCGGGCGGTCATGAGCTCGCATAAAAGCTGCCGGCCCGTCATCTCCCAGACGGGATATTCCGGAGCGAGCGGACATCATCTAGACCCTTGAACATTCAGAATGCGTCCCGCTATACCTTCGACCCTGCCCGCCGGCTTCCGGCCTGGCGCTTCCCTCCCTCATCAGGCGCGAGCGTGGATCTTGCTGACGTTCAGTGACGTGCTCTACCGCATCTACGAGGCGACCCTCAGCCCGGAGCGTTGGGACGGCGCCATGGACGCCATCGCCGCCCTTTCCGGCTCCACCGGCGCGCTGGTCTATGCGCGCAAGCCTTCCGGCTCCTGGGACATCGCGACCTTCTCGCCGGGACTGTCGGATGCCGTGCGCATCTACACGGACGAGGGGTGGTGGCAGCACAATCCCTGGCTCGACCAGTCCATCGAGATCGCCTTCCAGGCCGGCGACGTCTATTGCGACAAGGATATTCTCGGAGAGGCGCGGATCGAGGAGCAGCCCTTTTATGCGCAGTTCCTGCCGCGGGTGGGGCTGGGCTGGCAGATGGCGGCGGTGATCCATGCCGATCTCGGCGCCCCCACCGGCCTCGTGGTGCAGCGGGCGAAGACCAAGGGGCCCTACGCCGCCGAGGAAATGGAGACCCTGCGCCTGGTCTCGCGGCACCTGGAGCAGTCGCTGCGCATTTCCTCGCGCTTTGCGGCCCAGCGCACGGCCGGCCATTCCGCCACCGCCGCCTTCGACAGCATGGACCGCGCCGCCTTCGTGCTTGATGAGCAACAGCGGCCCCTGCTCATGAACCAGACCGCGCGCAAGCTCATCGGCAGCTACTTCAACCATGCTGAAGGGCGCGTGACGCCGGCGCAGCGGAACGAGCACGAGGCCTTCGCCACCGCCCTGCAGCGGGCCCGCGAGGGCTTCGCGGAACAGGGCGGCGCCCCCCAGCCCACCACCGTTTCCGGCCCAGAAGGCGCCTCCCCCCTGGTGGTGTGGACCCTGCCCATGGTCGGCGCGTCGGCGCACCATCTCAGCGACGGCGAGCACCGGGGGCATGTTCTGGTGCTTGCCCAGCCACTGGAGCAGGATCGGGTCATCGACCCCAGCGTGCTGCGCAACGCTTTCGAACTCACCCTGGGCGAGGCGCGCCTCGCGGCCCTGCTGGGCGCCGGTTCCACCCTGAAGGACGCCGCCCACGAGCTGCACATTACTGAGGGCACCGCCCGCGTGGTGCTGAAGCGCGTGTTCCAGAAGCTGAACATCAGCCGCCAGGCCGAACTCGTCGCCAAGCTCTCGGCTTTCACCCATAGCGCCACCTAGAACGTTTCCGGGCGAAGGAAACGCGCAAAAGCCGGCCCGGCATGGTTTCCCGCGGCAACGGCCCGGGCGCGCCAGTGAATGCACCGCAGCAAAGCGTCTCCCGAACGCAACGCAGAAATGGTAGGGCGAGGCGGAAGCATCACGCGCCGGGTGCGCCAGGAGCAGCGACATGACCGTTTCCCAGCAGATCACGGCCCCGGCCCTCGTGAGATACGAAATCCTGGAGCATGTCGGCGTCATCACGCTCGACAATCCATCCAAGCGCAATGCCTTGAGCCGGGAGCTGATGACTGGCGTGCTCCTGGCGCTCGACACCTGCCGAGCCCAATCGGTGCGGGTGGTGGTGATCCGGGCCGCCCCCGGCATGCAGGTCTGGTCCGCAGGCCACGACATCCACGAGCTGCCGCGCGGACATGAGGACCCCCTCTCCTATCGCGATCCGCTGGAGTGCGTGCTGCGCGCCATCCGCACCTATCCCGGCGCGGTCATCGCCATGGTGCAGGGCGCCGTTTGGGGTGGCGCGTTCGATCTTGTGCTCTCCTGCGACATGATCATCGCCGACGAGACATCAACCTTCGCCATCACGCCCGCCAATCTCAGCCTGCCGTACAATACCACCGGCCTGCTGCACTTCCTGCACCGGCTGCCGGTGAACCTGGTGAAGGAAATGTTTTTCTCGGCCCAGCCCCTGGCCGCCGACGCCGCGGAGCGGTGGGGCATCATCAACCGGCTGGTGCCGGCGGAGGAGATCGAGTCCCACACCCTAGCCTTCGCGTCCCTGATGGCCTCGAAGGCGCCGCTCGCCATCGCGGTGGTGAAGGAGCAGCTGCGCGTGCTGACCGATGACCAGCCGGTCCCGGCACAGGTGTTCGAGCGCATCCAGGACATGCGCCGGCAGGTGTTCGAAAGCGCGGATTACGAGGAAGGCATCACCGCCTTCCTGGAAAAGCGCAAGCCGGTCTTCCGCGGCGTCTGAAGCGCCCGCTCAGCGTGGCCCGGGGGTAGCCCCGAGCCGCTGCACCATGCGAGCCAGCTCCATATCGTCCGGCCGCATCTGCGACAGGCGTTCGGCCAGGGGCGCCGCCCGCGCCACATCCCGCGCGCGCAGCGCATCCTGGAGGGCCAAGGCGAGCAGATCAGCGTCAAAGGGCGTGCGCTCCAGCGCCTCGCGCGCCACCCGCCGCGCATCGTCTCCACGCCCCACCGTTTGCAGCGCCACCGCATAGACATAGGCATAACGCGGCGTGTCCGGCGCCAGGGCGACGGCGCGGCCTAGTGCATCCAGAGCCGCCACCAGCCGCTTCTGGCGCACCAGCGACAGGCCGAGCGCATGCTGCGCCTCGCCGGATGTGGGCGCGTGGGCAATGGCGTCGCGCAGCACGGCCTCCGCCTCCTGCTCGCGCCCCTGCGTGCGGTACAGGTCCGCCAGGTTCACCGCCAGAGACGCAGCGGAAGGGTCCAGCTTCAAGCCGGCCTTGAGCTCCCGTTCCGCCCCGGCGATATCCCCCTGACGCGCCAGGAAGGTGGCAAGGTTGCCGCGCCCTTCCGGTCGATCCGCATTGACCTTCTGCGCCGCCTCATATTCCCCAAAAACGCGGATCAGGCGGTCACGATCGGCCTCGGGCACCGCATTGGGGGCGACATCCGCCAGCAGCGAGGCGACCTCCAGCCGCACCACGGGGCTTGGATCATCCAGCAAGGTGGAGCCCCGCTGCCAGCGCGCCTGCGGCGGCAATCCCGCCAGCGAACGCAGTGCCACCACCCGCACCATGGGATCGGGATCCGACAAGGCCGGCCCGTTCACGGCCGCCGTGGCGGCGGAGGGGAAACGCTGGACCTCCGCCAGCGCCGTGGCGCGCACCAGGCCCGGCACCGCCGCATCCTGCGCCAGCCGCAGCAGGGCGGAGCGCGCCGCAGGGTCCCCTGCCCGCGCCGCGTGGAAGGGCTCGGCCCAGGTCTGGAAGCCTTTACGATCGGGGCCATGCCAGCGCGCCACGGCCTCTGCCGCCCAGGCGGCGGATTTGTCGGCGTGGCAGTCGTTGCAGGTGTTGGGCGTGCCGATCGACACGGTGCGATCGGGCCGGGGAATGCGGAAGGAATGATCGTGGCGGCGATCCACGCCCATATAGGTGCGCACCGGCATATGGCAGGAAATGCAATCCGGCGCCTTGGGCCCCGGGGCGTGGCCGGTATGTGCGGTGGTCTCGAACTTCTCGGGCAGGTGGCATTGCGAACACACCTGCGCGCCCTCTGCCTTCAGCCGACCGGAATGGGGATCGTGACAATCAGAGCAGACCACGCCCTTGGAATACATCAGGCTCTGCTTGAAGCTGTGGTCGTTGAAGACCTCGTCCCGCATCTGCCCGTCATCCTCGAACAGGCCGGTGGAAAGCAGGGTCGGCAAATGGGTATCGGTGAGGGACAGGCCGGGCCGCCAGTGCTCGGAGAAAATGCCGCGCCGGGCATGACAGCGGGCACAGCCCTCCACCTCGTCGCCAATGGCGCGGGAGGCGCCCTTGGCGGGACTGCCGGTGTGCGGATCAGGCGTGAAATCCGCCTCCGCCCGGGCAGCGGCCACGGTGGGGAACCCCTTGTGCGGAGTGCTGGGATCCGCCCCACCCTTGGCCCAGGCCACATGGGCGGCGCCCGGCCCATGGCAGCTCTCGCAACCAACGCTCACCTCCGAAAAGGTGGTGTGGAAGGTGTCGGCGGCGGGGTCGTAATTCCTGGCCACGGCTGTCGAATGGCACTCCGCGCACATGAAGTTCCAGTTCTGGTACAGCTTGGTCCAGTGCATGGGGTCGGACGCCACCGGTGGCACATCCGGGTAGAGATGGAACCAGCGTTGCCCACCGTCCGCCTTCGGCCGCGTGTCGAAGGCGAAGGGCAGCGCCTGGAGCCGGCCATCGGGAAACGTCACCAGGTATTGCTGCAGCGGCGTGACGCCGAACACATGGCTGATCTCGAACGTCTCGGTGCGCCCGTCCGGCCCGTCGGTTTCCACCATGTAGCGGGGGCCATCGCGGAAGAAACGGGCGCTTGCTCCCTTCACCGACACGCGGACATCATCGAAGTCGCCCCTCACCGTCTCAGGCGTGGCCAGGGCCATGGCCGCGGCGTGGTGGGAGGACAGCCAGGCGCGCGTCTCATCGGCATGGCAGGAGGCGCAAGCCGCCGAGCCCACATGGCCCATGGCATTACCATGGCCATCGCCGGCATGGGCGGCATCCGCGTCCAAGCCGCCGACGCCCCCCGGTGCCAGCTCCATGACGGCGGTTTGTGCCTGGGCGCGGCCCTCGGGCATCCGCGTGCCCAACGCGATCACGCATGCGGCCGCGAGCCCCGCGGTCATGGCGAGGAGGGTCGGAATGAAACGCTTGCGCATGCTGGGATGACCGCTGCTCCGTCCTCAGAAATGATAGGCGACGCTGAGGAAGGGCCCGTGAATGGTGGTGGTGTAGCGGAAATCCGCCGATGGACTCGTAACTGACTGATAATCCGTATAAAGCGCCCGATAGCCAATGGCGGTGGACCATGCTTCGGTCCAATTATACCCCAGCGACACGAACCCCTGCGAAGTCAGCTTGGAGCCCACGCCGAAGCCGCCGATATCCGCCAGCGCATTCACGAACCACTTGTCGTTGATGCGGTATTGCAGCAGCAGACCGAACACCGGGTCCAGCCATTCTTTGACATCGCTCTGGGAAAAAGAAATCGGCAGCAGGCCGGAGCTGATGGTCGTGTCGAAGGTCAGGCGCTGGTAGCGAAAGCCCGCAGTGGCGCTGAGATCGAAGCCGGGCCCGCCCACCGGCAGGCGATAGCCCGCGATGCCGCTGGCGATGAACAGCTTTTGGGTGGCGGAAAGCTGGGGCAGCCCCGTCCAATCCAGGCTTTTGTCGGCGGACAGCTTCGACCAGACAATGTCCGCGAAAAGCGTCCAGCCATCCTTCTTGGCCAGAAACGTGCCCATGAAGGCGCCATCCAGGTGCGACACCACATCGGAGAACGAGGCATCCACCGGGAACGTCGGCAGGCGGCGCACGCCCACATTGCCATCAATGCCCGTCGCCCACCCATAGAGCGCGAACTCGAACTCCCAGCGTGATTCCACCGGCGCGCCGACGGTCCCAGGGCCACCAAGCGGCGCCGCCGGCGCAAGATCAGCCGCACGAGCTGGCACGCCGACGCACATGCTCATCGCGCAGATGGCCGCGGCCAGCTCCGCGCGCGCGCGCTTCTTCTGCCCCCCATGGCTGGCGGCAACGCGAGTGCGCCTTCTCCGATCGTGATCGCCCACCTGAGCCTCGCTCCCTCTGCCGGCGCCGGCCGCCCCTTCAGGTTGCCCCGGCTCATTTTTCTCGCCTGATCTTGCCCGGTGACGGCTCCCCACGCCAGAGGAACTTCCCCATGGTGCCATCGCAGCGCCGGCGGTGAGGCCCTTCGGCCACAGCCAAAAGAGGTATTTCCCCTCCTATCAGTGCATGCACTCCTGCACGAACTTGATGCGATCGAACAGATCCAGATTTTTCGCCAGCGCCTCGTCCCGGCAGGCTTTGAACCGGTCGAGCCGCGCGGTGACGGGGCTCACCCCGCCCAGCGCATTCACCGCCTCCGCCTCGCCGGCCACGGGCCCGTCCGCCGCCTTGGCGCGCGCCGCCTTCAGCCGCGCCACATCCTCCGGAGAGAGCTGCGGCGCATCGATGGCGAGGGTGATCTCGCCGATGGTGCCGTTGAACGAAAAGGGCACCTGATAGTCCGCATCGTCCACCGGCGTGCCGGTGTCGGCCCCCACATCCAGGTTTTCGTCCCAGGCGAGGATGAAGGGGATGGTATGCTCCATCCGGCCGGTGGCGACCACATTGCCGTCCACCCTCAACGTACCGGTCCCGCCGCGGCCGATGCCGCTGGTGGAGCCGAACGCCAGCGTGCCCGCACCGAGGCCGTCATATTTGAAATCAAACACCAAGGTGTGCTTGCCGGGGCTGAGTGGCGCCTGCCCCTGCCACTTGATGCGCTTCAAACCGACCAGGTTCCAGGTGAAGGTCGGCCTGCCCTTCAACAGGTAGAAGCCATAGCCTGCAAAACGCCCGCCCTGGGTGATGAGCATGCCATCCCCGCCCCCCGCGGGCACGTCCACCTCGGCGGTGAAGGTGTAGGAGGTGTTCAGTACCGAGGGCGCGTCCCCGTTCGGTGTGCCGATGAGCGGCGAGCGCCAGGTGAACACATTGCGCCCCGCCGTGATGCTCGGACGTGGCGTGATGAGGCGCGTGGTCAGCGTTGCATCAAGCGGCAGCACCTGGTGCTTTTTCGCCTCTGCCCAGAACAGAGCCGACAGCTCCTGCACCTTTTCCGGGTTCTCGGCGGCGACATCCTGATACTGCGTCCAGTCGTCAGCCAGATTATAGAGCTCCCAGGGATAATGGACGGGATCGAGGTCCGGATTGCTCACCGTAACCCATGGCGGGCGCATGACCTTGCTGGAGAGAATCCAGCCGTCGTGATAGATGGCGTGGTCGCCCATCATTTCGAAATACTGGGTGACATGGCGCGAGGGCGCATTCGCATTGCCCTTGGCAAAGGTGTAGGCCATGCTCACCCCTTCAATGGGCGCCTGGCGGATGCCGTTCACCTCCTCCGGCGCCTTGATGCCCGTGGCCTCGAGCACTGTGGGCAGAATGTCCACCACATGGTGGAACTGATTGCGGACCCCGCCCTTGTCCGTGATGACCTTCGGCCAGGAAATGGCCATACCCTGACGCGTGCCGCCGAAATGCGAAGCCACCTGCTTCGTCCACGAAAACGGCGTGTCGAATGCCCAAGTCCAGCCGACTGCCATATGGTTGTACGTCTTGTCCGACCCCCACACATCATAGAAATACTTGAGCTGGTCCTCCACCGGCACATCGACACCATTGAACATGGCAACCTCATTCGGCGTGCCGACCAATGTGCCTTCCGCGCTGGAGCCGTTGTCGCCGCTGATATAGATGATCAATGTATTGTCGAGCTTGCCGGCGGCCTCCACCGCGTCGACAACACGCCCGATCTCATGGTCCGTGTACATGAGATAGGCCGCGTAAACATCCACCTGCCGCTTGAACATCTTCTTGTCGTCGTCAGAAAGCTGATCCCAACGCTTCAAGAGATCATCTGGCCAAGGCGTGAGCCGCGCATGCGCCGGAATGACGCCCAGCCTTTTCTGGTTCTCAAAGATCTGCTCTCGCAGCACATTCCAGCCCTTGTCGAACAGGTGCAGGCGTGTCGCCTTCTCGATCCATTCGGGTGTCGGGTGGTGGGGCGCGTGGGTGCCGCCGGGCGCGTAATAGATGAAGAAGGGCTGATCAGGCGTAAGGGTATTCACCTTATTAATATAGGCAATCGCCTCATCCGCCATGGCTGTGGTCAGGTTGAAATCGGGATGACCTTCAAATGGATAGATATAGGTGGTGTTGCGGGCCAGGTTATCCGGCTGCCATTGGCTGGTATCCCCACCCATGAAACCATAGAAATACTCGAAGCCCATGCCTGTCGGCCATTGGTCGAAGGGCCCGGTGGAAATCGCCTGGAAGGCTGGCGTGTTGTGGTTCTTGCCGAACCAAGACGTGCGGTAGCCATTGCCGAGCAGGATCTGCCCAATGGTGGCCTTATCCTTGGTGATGACACTATCATACCCCGGATAGCCCGTGGCCATTTCTGCAATGACACCATAGCCGGCCACATGGTGGTTTCTCCCCGTCAGAAGCGCGGCACGGGTTGGCGAGCACAGGGAAGTCGAGTGGAAATTGGTGTACCGCAGGCCATCATTGGCGATCCGATCGAGCGTCGGCGTCGGGATCACCCCACCAAAGGTGGAGGGCGCGCCAAAGCCCACATCATCAGTCATGATCAGCAGGACATTGGGCGCCCCCGACGGCGGAACAATGCGGGCCGGCCAATAGGGCCTCGAATCCTGTGACAGATCCTTGATGACGCCGCGAAACGGCTGCGGAGGCGGCGGCAGCTGCAGCCCGTCAATGACAGTGGTGGAGTCTGGCGCACCGGGAGTGCCGATGACCGACTGAGCCACCACCGGCAGCGCGGGACACAGACTCACCAGCGTCACGACCAGGGCTGCAAGGCGGAGCATCTTCTACCTCCTCGTTCCAAGGGGGCGCCCGTTTGATCGCGCCAATGGGCTCGACGGCCTCATTGAACAACAAAAATGCGACCGGCGCACGCGCCGTTGCATTCCCGGTACAAGCACACCATAAATTGCGCGAGCTGCGCGATCAGTGAGCGAAAGCGGAGAGTCGAGCCCGCCCCTTCAACGCGACGTCTCGCCTTACCGGCGCCGACGATTGGAACGCACCACTACGGACTGCTGCACTTTGTGGCCGACAAAGCCAAGCCAAGGTTTCTCCGCAGCTGCGGCTGGCTCGACAATCCCGCCCCTCCGCCACGCAGCCAACGGAGCGCACATCTGCCATTCCTTAGACGCCGGTGGATCTCTTGTGCCATGACCATCGACCGCCCAACGCCCGATGGATGAGCGAGAGCGAAGCCGCAAAAAAGCAAAACGCCCCGCGATTGCGAGGCGTCTGGAAGCGTTTCTGCTTCGCGCGGCCGCCAACACGGCCCCGCCAGCTAGAACAATGCAAGCGTCTCGCTGGATGAGCTGCTCGACGTATCCATTCCGAACAGCGCGAGGATGGGAGCACTACTCGCATTCTCGGTGATGTCCCAGAGAGCGGCGAAGCGGGCCAGCAGCTTGTCCACCTTCTCCGGATCCTGCAGGTCTGTGAGGTCAAGCTTCGATTCGACCACGGTCTTCTGCGTATCCAGATCCATGCTGCCCAGGCTCTCGGGCAACCCATAAGCCGTGGAAACCACCTTCCACATGGCGCTGTCCGCAAGCAGGCCAAAAGCCGTGGAAACAGTGGAAGCCGTACGCTTGAAATAGAGTGCCAGCTGAACACCGGCGTCCGTCTGCCCGACATCGTCTTCGAGCGACTGCTCCATATAGGCGTTCACCACGCTCTCAGTGGAAGCTGTCGTCGATGTGTCGGTCGCATCCGGATTGAGGGACGCAAACGCCTTCGCGAAATTCACGAACCGGGTGTCGGTCAGCTTGTTGGCGAAGCTGTTCTTATCGGACAGGTCGCTTTCGAGCACCTTGGCCATGTACGCTTTCGCATACACCATGTCGCTGAGGCCATAGGCCGTCATGGCATAGTTGAACAGCCGATAATTGCTGACGAAATCGTCAACCGACGTCACCTTGCCGATATTCTCTTCGTAATAGGCGGTGGCGTTCTTGGTGATCGGATCAGCAGCCTGCTGCTCCAGCATCTTGTCGCTGTTTTTCGCGTAGTAGTTGTAAGTCGCGTATGTCGTTCCGAGATAGATGCTCATCGCCCCGCACCGCTTAGGTCTGACTGCGATCCTCTCGCGCCCGAAATATCAAACGCCTGACATTCGCCACGCTGAATCCAATGCGCTACAATAGGCCAGTCGCAGCACTGCTTCAAGGCCAACCTTCCGCCAATACCGCACACCGCACGGGGTGCCCCTGCCGTTCAGTCCAGCTTGAGACCGATGCGCTCGGCCTGCCGCTCCACGAAGGCCTCCATGCGCTCGCGCCCCAGGGGCGTGAGCCGTACCACAATGCGGCGCTTGTCCCGGGCATCCGGCATCTTGTCGAGCAGCCCGGCTTGCCGAAGCTCATCAATCCTCCGCAAGGCGGTCGTGGTGGGCGCGCCGGATGCGATGCACAGACTTGTCACCGAGATGGGCCGATCGCACGCTTCCGCAACCGCCAGGTCCAGCATCATCTCCCAGGCGGGATCCGAAAAAAGATTCGCGTCGAAAATTGCCGCGCGATCCGCCCGCGCGGCCACCAGCGCTCGCAGATACTCCGATCGCCCGATGGTCCCCGGCCCCTCCACCGCGACGGGCTCAGCCTCCCGCACTAGCGAGAATGCGCGGGTAATCGCATTCGCGACCTCTTCCACCGTCACCGGCTTCTGGAGAAAATCCACCGCATGGAGGCGGAGCGCACGGACCGCGCGGTCCAGCGAGGCGTGTTCGGTCATGACGATTGCCGCGAGCGGGCGCCGCCGACGGCGCAGCGCCAATTTCTGCAGCAGCTCGGCTCCATCGATACGCGGCAACTGCAGATCCGTGACAAGGACCTGCAAGCCCTCGTTCCGCCTCACCTGATCTAATGCCTCGATCGCCGATCGCGCCGTTAAGGTAGGGATATCAAGGGCCTGCAAACCTTCATGGAGCTCGGCCAGGAGGTGGGCATCATCGTCCACCAGCAAAACACGAGGGACCCCCTGTACCTGACTGCCCATTCCCTTGCCCCCGCGGCTCTGAGCACCGGACACGGGATCGCAGACGCTCATTCCTTCAGCACGGGACTGCTGCTGCAGCCCAGCCGAATGCGAGGGAAGGCCCTTGGTGGAGATCGACATCGCGCGCCCGTTCAATGTCTAGGTCTGCCATGTTACTGCCGCACTTCGCAACCGCCTTGGCCCTCCGGTGTCACCCAATCTTGACAAATGCGGCAAAAATGTAGCGAGAAAGCGCCGCCGGCCGGCAAGAGCCGCACGCGGCGCGAGTACGCCGAAAGCCGGCAATCCGCACTGCCCTCCACACCACGGATGACCAACGGAAACACCTTGACGCGACAGGCACTCAGAATGCCCACCGCCGCAGTGAGGCAGCAAACGGCACGCAGCGCCGATTTTGACACGTTACACCGCAACACGCATGAGCCCACTGGCGCCGGATCCTTCTCGGCCCACTGCGCTAGCCTGCAGACGCTGTTCAGGAGAAAATGGGAGAACTTGCCTCAGCCGCCCACAACACGCGCGTCAAGGGTGCTACCGCCACACCTAATGGGAGCGAACAAATCGGCCATGGCTTAACAGTCGCCAGCGAGCCCCGGCTAACCGCGCCCGTTCAATGCCTACCGCGAGCGGCTCATGCCCCTTTTCGCAGGACACCATGCTTTAATGCACGAGCAGCACAGATAACGCGCCTCAAGCCACACGTCATCGCGCCGCCTGTACAGCCGAGGAATCTCTCTCGGCTGTACAGACCCTCGACACACCCAGTTCAGCCGACGAACTGATAGCCGAGATAACGCTTAGCGTCGATGACGTCGTAACCAAGCTTCAAGCGGAGCTTCTTGCGCAGCTTGCTCATGTGGCCTTCAATCACGCTCTCATCGACATCGTCGTTGAAGATACCGTAGATCGTATTGAAGATCTGCGTCTTGGTAACGCGACGCTTGCTGTTCTTCACCAGGTACTCAAGGATGTGGCGCTCCCGTCGCGGCAAAGCCAACGCCTGCCCGTCAATCTCGGGATCGCGACCATCGAAGAACACCTTCAGGCGCTCACACTCTAGAACCTGAGGCTCAGTCGCGCGAACACGACGCCACACAGCATCCGCGCGCGCCATGATCTCCTTCACATGGACGGGCTTACGAACGACATCGTCGATTCCCGCAGTGAACAACTCAAGCGTGTGCGTTAAGGATTTAACATCTTCAAGCGCAATAATCGGAGCGCTCGAATAGCCTCGAATGAGGTCTGGATATCCGGTGCGCCCGTCCACGTCCCCCACCAGGAAACTCTCGACCGCACCAAGATCCTCTTCGCACGTCGTCAGAATCCAATCGCGGAACTCACTATGCGTAAATCCCTGCGAAGCGACCCCTTCGCGGGAAAAAGCCCCAACATAGCTTTCGATAACGGACGTCCGCTCGTCCACGACCACATACATCCCACCCTCCATACTCAAGGTGGGTGCGCCCTGCCCGACCCGGTAAAAATGCCGGAGCCGGTTCCCCCAGAGGCACCAACCATAGGAAGGTAGCATATTCGCGATTCCCCAAGCGGCAATCCGCGCAAATACGTTAACTCAATATTAATAATTCCACACTGGAGTGCATTGCACAAAACGCCCGCGAAAATGGACCGAACTCACCTCTTCAAACGAATCATTTTTGATCAAAATCAAAGGGATGAGGCGCCATCTAAATCCAGAATAGCGATTTCGGCACCGCGTCGAAGGCTCCGATTCGGAGCAGTTGCCGACGCCACCGGACCGCCCCACCCGCGACACTGACCAGCATCCGGGTACCCACCTCAGTCGCGCAAGGGACAACACGCCGAAAGGTTACATCACACCTTCAGCGCCCGGATGTCGTTCGGAGAACCCGCCGATGAGCGGGACGCTCGGCCGCGAAGAAAACGCAGCCTGAGCGACGGTGAGGGACACCATCGACGCGACATGAACCACGCACCGAATCTTGCGCGCCCGCCTCCCCGCGCCAGGCGGATCAGCTCTCGAAAACAGCGTCGATCTTACCCTTAAGGGTCTGCGCATTGAACGGCTTGACGATATAGTTGTTCACGCCTGCTTTCTTCGCAGCGATGACGTTTTCCGACTTCGCCTCAGCAGTAATCATGATGAAGGGAATGTCGCTCAGAGCGTCATCGCCGCGAACCTGCTTCAGCAGCTCATAGCCAGTCATCGGCTCCATATTCCAATCGGAGATCACGAGACCGTACTTGCGCTCTTTCAACTTCGCGAGGGCCTCAGTTCCATCAGCAGCCTCATCCACGTCATCGAAGCCGATCTGCTTCAGGAGATTGCGGATGATGCGGACCATCGTCTTGTAGTCGTCCACCACGAGGACCGGCATCGAAAGATCAATCGCCATCTCACACTCCGCAAACAGGCGAACAAGTCTTCTCCAGCGGCAACCATGCCACCAAACCACAAGCCCTTGTGCAATCAGGAGCTTGCATGAAGCTTGCGGACGCGACAGCCAGGGGCTTTCGGGGGACGTTTTTCCGCCGTATAGAGGTGGAACGGTGATTTCCGAGCGTTCCAGGAGAGTTGCATGTCGGGTGCGCGTCGTCGTCCGTTCCGCATCGAGACGGCCATGGGCAATGCAGTGAGCGACGCCGAGGGGATGACAGCCCTGACATCGTTCGATAGCCAGATCAACAGCATTCTCGGACAGCTTGCTGAAGTCCGCGAAGAAATCCGCAAGTTCCAAGAGCGCGATCCGACCCTCGCGCGTGAGCGTGATCGCAGCGTTCTTTGGTCCGGCATCGAGACCATCCAGGATGCCATCCGCAATACACGTCACGAGATTGCGACCATTCACACGGAGGGCTCGCGGGGCGAGCGCCTGCACACGGCCACTAGCGAGCTCGAAGCGGTCGTCAGCGACACCGAAGGCGCCACCGAGACCATCCTGTCCTCAGCTGAAGCCATCGACAACTTGAGTCAGAAGCTGGTCAGCCGCCTTTCGGACGGCGACCTGGAACTGGCGCACGCCATTCAGAACGAAGTGGTGAAGCTGTTTGAGGCCTGCAATTTCCAGGACATTACGGGCCAGCGCATCCGCAAAGTGGTGAAGCTGCTCGTCTTCATTGAAGAGCGCGTGAGCCGCATGACCGAGATTTGGGGCGGCAGCGAACTCGTGGAACGCGCCAAGGAGATGGAAAAGCAGCGCGAGGGTGATACTGCGCTGCTGAATGGCCCGGCGCTGTCGCACGATCAGAACGTCGTCTCCCAGGACGACATCGACAGCCTTTTCCGCTGAGCAACCGACTGGCCCAGGGTGCGTCACTCCTTGCGACGCACCCTGTGAGGCCTTCGTTGATTTTGACGGCTCGGCCTCACTTGGCTCGGTGAATTTTCGCGACGAAGCGAGCGGCATGCGCCCTCGACCGTGCCTACGAGAGCTTCGCGGCCTCAGCAGACCCGATCCCGCCGGAAGTGATGCTGACCGGTTCAGCCGAACAATTCACACGGCAGCAATAGCCTCGCGCGCTCTCCGGACTTCGCGAGAGGGAAAGAAGCTCAAAGAGCGCCATCCGCGGCATCAGGATGCTCCCTCCTGACGCCGCCACCCAAGCCCTGCCGGGCCGCCTCAGATCTTCATACCAACAGGCGCCGGCCGTACGGCGGGCGTGACGTTGGGCACATATGTGCAGCGATGCTGCGGCAACGGCTTGAAGGCATCGCCAACGCCAATCACCGTTTCGGCCGCGCCGAGGACGAGGAATCCATCGGGCGTAAGCGCCCGCGCGATACGCGCCAGGATGTCCGCCTTCGTCGGCGCATCGAAATAGATGAGCACATTCCGGCAAAAGACGATGTCGAAGGTACCGAGGCTGGCGAAGGACTCGAGCAGATTGAATTTGCGGTATTGCACCATCTTGCGGACGGGTTCCTTCACCTCCCAGAGGTCACCGACCTTGGTGAAGTACTTCATCAGCATCTGCACGCCCATGCCGCGCTGAACCTCGAACTGGTTGTAGCGTCCAGCCCGCGCCCGTTCCAGCACCTCGTTCGAGAGGTCGGTGCCGATGATCTCGACGTCACGACGTCCAATGAGACCGGGATTTTCCAGCAGCAGAATGGCGAGCGAGTACGGCTCCTGACCGCTCGACGCAGCTGCGCACCAGATGCGCAGCTTCTGACCCGCCGGCCGTGCGGCATGCAAGGTCGGCAGCATGGTGCGGGTGAAGTCCTCGAATGGGGCCTTGTCCCGAAAGAACAGAGTCTCATTCGTCGTCATCGCTTCCACGACGGCGCTGGAGATGATGGCTGATGAGCCATCCTTCAGAACGGCCGCAAGTTTCGAGAAGTCCGCCAGGTCGAACTTCCGCAGCAGCGGCATCAAGCGACTTTCGAGCAAATAATGCTTGTCGTCGGTGAGCAGCAGGCCCGATCTCTGTTTCAGGAAACGGGAGAAAAACTCATAATCCGAAGCACTGATCACCGCCGTCCCCCCTCGACCAACCGGATCACTTTGCGGCCGATGCCATCCAAGGGCAAGATTTCGCAGGCGTTTCCGGCTGCGGCGGTGGCGCCGGGCATGCCCCACACCACACTGGTTTCTTCATCTTGAACGATCACGCTGCCGCCGGCGTCGGTCACAACCCCCGCGCCCTTGGCCCCATCACTCCCCATCCCGGTGAGTACCACAGCGAGCATGCCCTGGCGGTACACAGCGGAAATGGCCGCGAACATGGGGTCCACCGCCGGCTTACAGAAATTCACTGGCGGCGCATCCGAAAGCCGGATCACGACATTTCCGCCAGACTTTTCCAGCAGCATGTGCAAGCCACCCGGAGCCACATAGATGTGCCCCGGCAACACTGGAGCGCCATCTGTGCCCTCGGCCGCTGGCAGGCCAGAGGCACGGCCCACATGCTCAGCCAGAATGGCGGTGAAAGTGGGCGGCATATGTTGAGTGATCAAGACCGGGATGTTCTTCAAATGCGGTCCAATCTCGGTGAACAGGCGCGTGAGCGCCTGCGGCCCTCCGGTGGAGCTGCCAACCGCAAGAATGGACACCGGCGCCATCGAATAAGGCCGCATGCGAGCCGCAGCCGATGCGGCGGATGACGCACCGGCGGGAGCCGTCGCTGGCGGATGCCCGGCTACCGGGCGCGCCGCAGGTGCAGGCGTTGCAGGTGCGCGCGGTGCCACCGTACCGGACCGCGCCGCCTCTGCCACAGCCCTGCGCCGCTGCGCCTTGGCGCCAAGACTGCGCACCTTGGCAAGCAGCTCGCGCTTGAACTCATCCGCATTGAACATGCCGGGGCCGGCTTCGGGCTTGGGCAGATAATCGGCGGCGCCAAGGGTCAGCGCCTTCAGGCTGACTTCGGCGCCGCGTCGCGTCAGCGTCGAAGCCACCACCACCATCGTCCCAGGACGCTGCTTCAAGATGAGGGGCAATGCGGTCAGCCCATCCATCTCCGGCATTTCGAGGTCAAGGATGATGACGTCAGGCTGCGAGCGATCGAGGTCATCGACCGCGCGCCGCCCGTTCGCATGGGTGGCGACCACCTCGAGCGCGCGATCCTCGCCCAACCATCGCGACACGATCCCGCGCACGAAAACCGAATCGTCCACCACCATGACGCGGATGGTGTGGCCTGGGGTCGAGGAGTCGGGATTAACAGACGTTGGGCTCACAGAAGATCCTTTTCCGCCAGACCCACCGCCTCCAGCTTCTCATGCAGGATGTCGTCGTCGAACGGCTTCATGATGTATTCGTCCGCCCCCGCCTCCAGGGCAGCGGCGATGTGTTCCATGTCGTTCAGGCTGGTGCAGAAGATCACCTTTGGCGCCTTGCCCGCCTCAGTGGCGCGCAGACGACGCAGGCACTCAATGCCGCTGACGTTCGGCATTTCCCAGTCAAGCAGGATGACATCCGGCATCGCCTTCGCGCAGCAGTCGAGGGCAATCTGCCCATCGGCAGCCTCTTCGACCAGGAAGCCGAGACGCTCCAGGATACGTCGCGCGATCTTTCGCACGAGGCCTGAATCATCCACCACGAGACAGGTCTTCATGCGTGAAGCTCCTCGAGTGTCTTCGATTGAAATTGGCACCGGCTCGCCAACGGATCCACCAGGATTTGAAACATGGATCGCGCTCGCCGCTGAAACCGAAGACTGATTAAGATGTGCACATCGGGCAGTCGCCGCCGGAGGCGCGCAGGGCTCCGCGCCCCGCCGCCACCGGCGCCGGCGCTCAATAGCTCGATGCGGTGATGGCCTTGACGGTGCCCGCGCCGCGCAGAACCAGCTCGACGTTCAAGATGAGCATCAGCTCACCGGACAAGCGGTGAACACCGGCGGCGACTGCGGACCAGCGGGCATCGAGATTGGCGGGATTGGCCTCCCGCTTCGCGGTGTCCAGGCCCAGCACCTCACCCACGTCGTCGATCATGAGGCCGAACGCCTCACCATCATGCTCGATGCCGACCGCCATGCCCTTGCCTTCGGCTGCCGGAAGGCCCAGCAGGCAGCGCATGTTGAGCATGGTGACGATCCGGCCGCGCAAGTTGAGCACGCCGGCGATGGCCGGCGGCGCAAGCGGAACGCGGGTGATGGCATCGGGGGCGAACACCTCATGCACCATCTGGATCGGAAGCCCGAACAGCTGGGATGCGATGCGCACCGTGACATATTGCTGATAGGTGCCGACCGGGGCCCCCGTCAGAGCTGGAACATGCTCGCTCATGCCGCTGCTCCCTGTCGTCCGGCAAATTCCTTCAACGCCTCGATGAGGCCCGCGCGATCATAGCGCGCGACATAGTCGGTGAACCCCGCCGCGCGCCCGCGCTCGATGGTATCCCGATCCCGCGATGCGCTGACCGCGATGATGGGCAGGTCACGATTGCGCGGGTCGTCGCGCACCGCTGCCGCCAGGGCGAAGCCGTCCATGTCCGGCAGCTCCAGATCGCTGATGATGGCGTCAAACTCCTCGTCATCGCCCAGACGCTCCAGCGCCTCCTGGGCCGAGGAGCATGTGGTGACGTCATAGCCGTTGCCCTTCAGCACCGGCGCCAGCAGGTCACGATGGAACGCGCTGTCATCCACCAGCAGCAGCTTGGGGCGCGTGCTCACGCGCGTCAGCTGCTCGAAGCGCTCGCCGAACGCGACGTTGATGTAGAAGCCCACATCGAGGATCTCGGTCGCCTGGCCGGAGATAACGGCCGCGCCGAGTACTTCCGGCATACCCGAAGGCGACAGCTGCATGTCGAGCGGGGTTTCCACGATATCCACGATCTCGTCGACCAGCAGGCCCATGACGCGACCTTCGGCGGAGAACACCAGCATGGGCTGGGTGCCGCTCTTCGCGCGCCCCACCTCCTCGTTGGCGTAAAGCACCGGAATGAGGGCGCCACGATACTGGATGACTGGATAGCCCTTGACCCGCTCGATGCTGGAAACCTCCAGCTCCTCGATCCGGGTAACGAGGCCCAGCGGCACCGCCTTCGGCTCCCGCGAGCCGGCGCGGAACAGCAGCAGCGACGTGCGCTCTTCCGCCGCCGCAGCCCGATGGGTTGCCTCCGCCGTATTGAGATCCATCTCGGCCGCCTCCGCGCCGCGCGCGGCAGCCCCCTGGGCCAGACCGGCCGGGTCCACGATCATGATCACCCGGCCATCGCCGAGGATGGTGCAGCCGGACACCATGGGCACCTGCCGCAGGGTGGACGACATGGGCTTCACCACGATCTCTTCAGTGTGGGAAACCGCATCCACCACGACGCCGAAGGTTTCCGCGCCCACGCGCAACACCACGATCAGCGCATCCGTCCACTGGTCCGCCTGGTGGGCATCCTGCTCGGGCGCAAGGCCCAGCAGGGTACCAAGCGCGACGATTGGCAACAACTTGTCCCGCAGGCACAGGACCGGCACGTTGTTGAACCAGTTCACCGCATGGTCCGTGCCCGGCTGCACCCGCACCAGCTCGACCACCGCGCTCTGCGGCAGCGCGAACCGCTCGTCCGCCGCCCGCACGATCAGCGCCGGCACGATCGCCAGCGTCAGCGGGATCTTGATGACGAACGCCGAGCCCTGGCCAAGCTTCGAGTGAACCTCGATGGTGCCGCCAATGGCTTCGATGTTCGTGCGCACCACGTCCATGCCGACGCCACGGCCGGACACGCTGGTGACCTTCTCCGCAGTGGAGAAGCCTGCCTGGAAGATGTAGCGGAACGCCTGAACGTCCGGCATCTTCGAGACTTCCGCCTCGGTGGCGAGGCCGCGTTCGACGATCTTCTGCTTGATCCGCCCCACGTTGAGACCGCGACCATCGTCCGCGATCTCGACGATCACATGGCCGCCCTCGTGGTAGGCGGACAGGCGGATGGTGCCGCGCTCGGGCTTGCCAGCCGCGCGCCGCTCCTCGGGCGTCTCCAGCCCGTGGTCGGCGGAGTTGCGCACCATGTGGGTGAGCGGGTCCTTGATCTGGTCCAGCACCTGCCGATCCAGCTCGGTGTCGGCGCCGATCTGCTCGAGCTCGATCTGCTTGCCCAGCTCCTGGCCCAGGTCGCGCACAATGCGCGGAAGCTTCTGCCAGGCATTGCCGATGGGCTGCATGCGCGCACGCATGACCGCATCCTGCAGCTCGCCGGTGACGTTGGACAGGCGCTGCAGGGAGACCTTGTACTCAGAGTCACCCTGCCGACGTGCAATCTCCATCAGCTGATTACGCGTGAGGACCAGCTCCGAAACCATGGTCATGAGCTGCTCGAGCACGCCAACGCTGACGCGGATCGTCTGCGCGGAAAGGGCGGAAGCGTGCGTCCCCTCCTCCGCATTGGCGGGCACGCCAGAGGGCGTGCCGCTGGGACGCTGCGCCCCCCCCTGGGTCGCCGGCGTGCGCCCGTCGGCCTTCGCGATCGCGCCGGAGGTGGTGACTGGAGCGGGAACGGAGGCCGTGGCAGCCTTGGGCTCCGCGGGGGGCTCGGCCTTCGGAGCGTCGCTCTTAGAGGAATCGCCCTTGGCAGAATCACCCTTGGAGGAGGACGCCGACGCTGTCGTCTCGGAAGACGCCGCGGCCGAGGCTGCCGGAGCAGCTTCCTTCGCTTTATCCTTGCCTCGTGCCGGCAGCTCGACCTCGGTCTCCCGGAACAGCCGCTCCAGCTCGTCGAGGGGAATTTCACCCGGAAGCAGGTCCCGCTCGAGGGTCTGCGGGGCAGCCTCAACCTTCGGGGGCTCCGGAACCGGCTCGGGCTCGGGCGGCGGCAACTCGGTGGCCGCCATTTCCTCCAGGAGGCTGATGAGATCCTGGTCGTTGCCTTCCGGTTCCTGCCCGTTGTTCTCCTCGATGGCGGAGAGCATCCACTTGATGCGGTCGATGGTGCTCAACACCAGCGTCACCGCGTCGGCGGTCACCGGCCGGCCGTCCCGGAACTTGCCCATCAAAGTTTCAGCAGCATGCGCGACCGCTGCGAGGCGCGACAGGCCGATAAAGCCGCAAGTGCCCTTGATGGTGTGCACCAGACGGAAAATGTTGTTCAGGATTTCCGCGTTGTTCGGGTCCTGCTCGAACTTAACCAGTTCCACGTCGGCGACGTCGAGACTTTCGTTAGTCTCCGTCAGGAACTCCTGCAACAGGTCGTCCATGGTCTCAACTCCGGGAGGACGGGCTTGGCCCGTCTGAGCTTCGCCGAATGTCCCGCGCCGCCGTTTCGGCGCGGGCCGTTTCCGCCGACGTCGCGCCATCAGGCGGCGCGGACGCGCTCGATGAAAGCCGTCACCTGGCTGCGCAAGTGAGTTGCCTGGGACGACAGATCACTGGCCGCGCTGACGATATCGCCAGAGGCGCGCCCCGTATCCGCAGCCGCGGTGCTCACGCTGGAGATGGAGGACGAAACCTCCTGCGTCCCCTGCGCGGCCTGATGCACATTCTGGGCAATCTCGCCCGTGGCTGTGCCCTGCTCCTCAATCGCCGCGGCGATCGCGCTCGAGATCTCGTCGATCCGACGGATGGTTCCGCCGATGGCCTCAATGGCGTGCACCACCTCGTCGGTCGCGCGCTGGACTTCGCTGATCTGGCCGGAGATCTCCTCCGTGGCCTTCGAAGTCTGCTCCGCGAGGCTCTTCACCTCCTGCGCCACCACGGCGAAACCGCGGCCTGCATCGCCCGCGCGCGCCGCCTCGATGGTCGCATTGAGCGCAAGCAGATTGGTCTGCGAGGCGATGTCGGTGATGAGGTTCACCACCTGGCCGATCCGCCCGGCGCTGACGGCGAGGCCGCGCACCACTTCGGCCGTGCCGTTCGCCTGGGTCGTCGCCTCCCGGGCCACCTTGGCCGAAACCGTCACCTGACTGGAAATCTCGCGCACCGACGCAGCCAGCTCCTCAGCCGCGGAAGCCGCGGTCTGCACGTTGCTGGTGGCCTGCTCGGCCGCCGCCGCCACAACCGTGGACTGACGGGAGGTTTCCTCCGCCGAAGACCGCATGGAGCCGGCATTGCGCTCCAGCACGCCCACGGCATCGGACACCGTCTGAACGACACCAGCGACCGCGCGATCGAACTCCTCCGCGAGGCGGTGCATGCTGACGCGCTTTTCCTCGCTCGCGCGGGTCGCGGCCACCTGCTGCTCGCGCCGCATATCGTCGGCGGCGCGCAGTTCGTCACGCAGACGCTCGGTGGAGTTCCACAGGTCGCCGATTTCGTCCTTCGGGCGCTGGGTGGCCAAGGCGACGTCGAGATCGCCGTCCGCCAGCTTCTGGATCGACGAGGACACCTGCTGCAGCGGACGACTCAGCTTGCGCGTGCCGATATAGAGCGCGATGCCCACGCCAGCCACCAGGCCCACCGCCGTGAAGACGATCAGCATCCAAAGGGTCCGCTGACGCGTGGACGCCTGCTCGTCACGCAGCGGATCGAGCTTGGTGCGGATCTCCGACGTGGCGCGGTCCAGGCTTTTCTGCAAAGCGGTGCGAATGGCCACGTTGGCGGCCAGACCACCACCCGCGGTGAGCGCCGCCTGCGGCCCTTCCGCCAGCGAAGCCTTGAGGATGGCCCGGACCAGCTCGGCGAAGGCCTGCACATCGTCGCTCAGACGCTGCGTGTCGGCCGCGGCGTCTGCGGGCGCCAACCCCTTCAGGGTGTTGAGATCGTTGTTGAGGTTGACGAGCCAGCGCTCGGTATCGTTCGCGGCGACCCGGACCTCGGTGTCGGTCTTGGAGACGTAGACACCACGCGTGTACACGGTGACCATCGCCACGTCCTTGTTCACGCGCTCAGTAAGAAAGGCGCGCTGCCAGACATTGTCGAGCCGCTCCGCGGCGTCGGACACCGCCAGCACGCCCAGCACCGCCACCACGCAGATGGCCAGCGCGGCCACCCCCAGCACGGCGACGATGGAATAGATTTTCCCCGCGATCTTCATCTGCCCCCGCCCCTATTATTGCTTACGCAACCACTCACTTGCCTCCGCCCCCCACCCCAGGCGGCGGCCCACTGCGCAGATCCGTCTTATCGACATAATTCAGGGAATCCACCAGAACCTCACGCACAACATCCCCATTCAGTTGCGCGTTGGTGGTCTGGCGCACGCGTTCGAGCATTTCCGGAAGATTGTATTTCGACATCTTGCCGCTCTCGACGCGGCCGTTAACGTAAATTTCCTGAAAAGCGGCGTTCACCGCAAAGATGCCCGGGTCGATGGACATCTTGCGCAGCTGCGCGGCGTCGGCCGTGAACACCAGCTTCACAAGCACATAGCCCTTCACCGAACCGTCGATGATCATAGGCACGGTGATGACCGGCAGGCGGCGATACTCGAGCCCCGAAATGTAGGGCTCTTCGGACTTACCGTGGTCCGTTCCGGCGACCCAATAGGCGGCGGCGTAGGTCGAAGCCAGCGCCACCACACACACCCACACGCCGATGATGATGAAGCGAATCATCTCCGACGCTCACCGTGTCCAATCGTTGCCGAATAGGTGCCGTCCGATTCCGCATCGCGCATCGCGCGGTCGAGGATGGAGGCCACTTCCTGGGCGGCGGCGAGCTGAACCGAAAGCACGTAGCTGTTGCGCTCCAGTTTTTTCTTAAGGCCGGCAACCCGGGCCAGCAGCTCAGGATCGGCAACCGGCGGCAGAGCCCGCGCGGCCCGGCTCAATTCCAGCAGGCACCGGCTCTTCCGGCGGTTGCTTTCCACGATATCGAGCGGCGTGCGGGTTTCGAACGCGGTCGTTTCCGCGTCGAGCGCCTCCTCGAGGTGATCGATGGCGCTCAGCAAGGTGGCGACGGACGGATTCACGGCTGACCGAATTTCCGCACTCACGAGCTCTCTCCCGTCTTGCCGTCGGCATAACGGCTGCCAGCGGCCCGCGCGATGCTCTGAGCGATACCGATGCCGCCAGCATTGGCGATGGCATCACCGATCTTCTCCGTCAGCATGGTCTTCCAGGCCGAGCCGGCGGTGCCGCTTCCGAACACGCTGTCCGTCTGCGGCATCATGGTGTCGAGGAAGTTGGCGAGCACCATGCCTTCAAACTTCTTCAGCGCTGCCGGCGGTGGCGACGGGCGCGCCGCGAACTGGTCCACCGACCGGCCGCTGAGCGCATGGGCGTTGCGCAGCGTGGTCAGGCTGGTGCCGGAAAAGGCGACCCCGGCGGGAATCATCGCCAGCGACTTGGCCTGGGCATCTTCGTCGAGCCCCGCGGCACCCTTGGCGGTGTCCGCGCCCTTGGCGCTGTCCGAGGCGCCGGTCTTCGTCATCGTCGCGCTGAAATCCGCGCCGCCGCCGGTCGACAGGGCCTTCAGCTTGCCCACGACCTGGCGCACCCGCGAGGTCTCGGCATTCTGCATCACATCCACGACGAAATCGGAAATCGGGCTGATGCCCATGACAGCCGCCCCCTATGCTCAACTACCGGATAATGCTGAAGCGCTATGCTTATGTGAAGCTTGCATCCCGTGGCGGACGCAGCGCGCTCGCCTCCGCGATTTCGCCCACCAGGGCCCGCTCCTCGGCCGCATGAGCGTCGCGGCGGGCGTCTTCTTCCATGTGCTCGGCCCGCTTCACCGCCAATGCCTCTTCCTTTACGCGCTGCTCCTGCGCCTGCTGCCGGGCATTGGCCTGTTCCGCCTCAACGGCCAGGCGCCCCAGACGGCGGCCCGCGTGCTCGAGCAGCAGCGGCCCGAACAGGTCATCCGCCAGCGTCTCCAACAGCGCGCGACGCTGCTCCTCGATCGCCTCCTTCTCGCGTGCGATCGCCACGAGGCGCCACTCCGCGGCCCGCTGCAATTGCTCGCGCACCGCTCGGATCCGCTCGGCTTTCTTGAGACGTTCCTTCATCGCGCCCTCAATGCGTTCGCACCCACCCGCTCAGGGCGAGCATGAACAGCGACAGAAGCTGAGAGATACTCATATAGAGCAAAAACAGCCCCCCCGCAGTGATGAATGGTCCCGCAATGAAATAAACGGCGATTTGCGGAGTGAATTTGTTCACAAGGCCCAGGGCCAGATTCACGCCGATGGAATAGAGCACGAATGGGCTGGCGATGCGCAGGGAGATCACGAAGGTCTCGGAGAACTGGTCCACCACATTGGCCAGCGCCGCGCCGAAATTGATCAGCTCGCCGGGCGGCATCCGGCGATAGCTCTCCAAAATGCCGCGCACCAGTTCCAGGTGCAGGTCACTCATGAAGATGAGCGCCACGACGGTGATGGTGAAAAGGCTGGCGAGCGTCGGCAGCGAAACGTTGTCTTCCAGCGACATTCCCGCGATGCCGGCAAGGCCCACCGCCTGGGAGGCGAAGTTCATCATGGTTTCAAGGGCGGCAATGTAGATGCGCACCAGAAAGCCCAGCAGCGCCCCCGTCAGCATCTCGGCGACGATGGCGGACACCAGCAGGCTCACCGACGCATGCTCCACCCGCGGCGCCACCACCCCATAGACCACCGGCACGAATGCGAAGCTGAGCGCGAGCGCGAGGAACAGGCGCACCTGGGTGGGAATGTTTCGCCCGCCCACCCCTGGCAGCAGCATCAGGCACGAGCCGATGCGGCAGAAGACCAGCATGGCCACGATGACCGCGAGGCTGGCCGCCTCATTCACGAGATGGTTCCGAGCGACTTGATCTCGACGCCACGTGCGATCTCCACATGGGACAGCACCGGCAGGGAGGGGAACATGCGCTCCACGATCATTCGCACATAGGGCCGCGCGTCCGGCGCGGTCACCAGAACGAAGCTCGCTCCATTCTTCATGCGGTCGCGGATCGCCGCCCCCGCCTCGGCCCCGAACTGCTCCACCAGCCGCGGGTCAATATCGAACTCCACCACCTCGCCCTTGGCATCGCGCTTCAGGCTCTGGTGGAAGGCGAGATCCCACTTGCTGCCGAGGCGCAGCACGTTCAGCACGCCCCCGTCGGAAAGGTCGCCGCAGATCTGCTGCGCCATGCGCATGCGCACATGCTCGGCCACCTGCTCGGAGCGCCGCGCGTGGGGCACGATCTCGGCGATCGCCTCCAGGATCAGGTTGAGATTGCGGATGGAGACGCGCTCCGACAGCAGCAGCTTCAGCACCGCCTGCAGGCCCGAGGACGAAATCTGCGAGGGGCAGATATCGTCGATGAGCTTCTTATACTCCGGATCAAGCCGATCCAGCAGACCCCGCATGTCCTTGTAGGACAGGAGCTGCGGCAGGTTGTTGGCGATGACCTCGCTGAGATGGGTGAGGATGACCGTGAGGTTGTCGACCGGCGCGTAGCCCTCGCGCTTTACCTCGCTGCCATAGGCCTCCGCGACCCACACCGCCTTCATGCCGAAGGCCGGCTCACGCACTTCTTCGCCGGGCACATCCGGCTTCGGCCCGTCGCCCACCACCACCAGGAACTCGCCGATGCGCATCTCCTGGGTGGCGACCACCGTGCCATGGATCTTGATCTGATAGCTCTTGTTGGGAACCGAGAGGCTTTCGCTCATGCGGATCTCGGGCACCACGAACCCGTAGCGGACCGCGAACTTGCGCCTCATCTTGCCGATACGGTTGGTCAGCTCGGTGGGCGTGCGCAGCACCTGGCCCGCCAGCTGCTTACCCACACACACCTCGATTTCCGGCGTACGCAGGCTTTCCTTCACCGATTCACGCTGCTCCCGCTCCTTCTTCTGGCGTTCCGCCTCGGCCTTCTCGGCCTCCAGCGCCTGCTTCTTGGCAAGCTGCTTGGGAATCGAATAGCCGACGAACGCCAGCACGCCGCCGAGAATCGCGAACGGCAGCAGCGGAAGGCCCGGCACCACGGCCATGGCGAACATGAGACCCGAGGCGACGAACAGAGCCCGCGGATAGGCGCCGAGCTGCCCCAGCACCGCCATTTCCGCCCGGCCCTTGGTGCCACCCTTCGACACCAGCAGGCCGGCGGCCAGTGATACGATGAGCGCCGGGATCTGCGCCACCAGCCCGTCGCCCACTGACAGGCGCGTGAAGACGTTGGCCGCATCCCCGATCGGCATGCCGTGACGCGTCACGCCGATGATGATGCCGCCGAAGATATTCACCGCGATGATGATGAGGCTCGCGACCGCCTCGCCGCGCACGAACTTGGAAGCACCGTCCATGGAGCCGAAGAAGGAGCTTTCTTCCTCAAGCTCCGAGCGGCGCCGCTGCGCCTCGCGGTCATCGATGAGGCCGGCATTGAGGTCGGCGTCGATGGCCATCTGCTTGCCGGGGATGGCATCGAGGGTAAAGCGGGCGCCCACCTCGGCGATACGCGTCGCGCCCTTGGTGATGACGAGGAAGTTCACCGTCACCAGAATGACGAACACGACGATACCGATAACGAAGTCACCACTCATCACCAGCTGCGAGAAGCCGGCGATGATGTAGCCCGCCGCGTGCACGCCGTCGCTGCCGTGCGAGAGGATGAGGCGCGTGGTGGCGATGCCGAGGCCCAGCCGCAGCAGGGTCGCGATCAGCAACACCGTCGGGAAGGAGGAAAATTCAAGTGGCTTATTGATCCACAGCGACACCATCAGGATGAGAACGGACAACGCGATGGACAGCGCCAGCCCCATGTCGATGAACATCGGCGGGATGGGCAGGAACATGACGCCAAGGATCGCCACGATACCCATGGCGAACCCGATGTCACGACGCGAGCGCGCCGCTACGCTGTCAGTAGCTGGGATGTCGGCCATGCTCTCAAGCTCCGCCCAACACCAAGGCCCCTCGCCACATCCTCAATCACCATTCCCAGAGCCGCCAAAACGCGGGTCTACCGTTTAACATCCCGGGGCCGTGCCTCAGCCCCTCCCCCACTCTGCCCGGACAAGATGACCGGAAGGCCCCCGCCCTGCTCGCCCCGCCTGAGGCCAAGCCCGCCGCACGCTAATAGCCGCTCGAAATCCGACCATAGACCTCTTCCGTGAACGCCATGATGTGCGAACCCATGAAGGAGGCCGTCAACGCCGCAACCGCCAAGACCGCAAGGATCTTGGGAATGAAGGTCAGCGTCATTTCCTGGATCTGGGTCAGCGCCTGAAAGAGGGCCACGAGAATGCCCACAATCATGGCCGCCGCAACGGCCGGCCCGGCCGCGACCAACACCGTCCAAATGGCGGAGTTGACCAGATCGAGCGCGTCCGCCTCGTTCACGAGCCGCTCAGGGTCACGCCATCCTCGATGGCGACGGTCTTGCCACTGGTCAGCGTCGCGACGACACCGTCGCTGGTGATCTGAACCGACGCCACCGTTCCGGAAACCGAGCCATCCGCCGAAGTCAGCGTCTTGCCGATGGCCGACTCCGCCGACTGCAGCGCGGACGACGTCAGCATGGCATCGAGCTTGCTGTTCGTGGTGATCTGCTGTTCGACCTGGGAAAAGGACGCGAGCTGCGACAGATAGGCCGTGGAATCCATCGGATTCGTCGGGTCCTGGTTCTGAAGCTGCGCCACTAGGAGCTGCAGAAAGGTGTCATAGTCGATGGACGTCGCCGACGCGGCCGACGAACTCGTGCTCTTCGTGCTGGTCGCAGCGGCGGCGCTCGTGGTGCTTGAAACAGAAGTCATTGCGGCATCCTTCCCACCGTGGACCGTGCCATATCAGGATTGCGCGAGGCCGCCCTCAGGCCACTTCGCACTGCTGCAGGGCGTTGCCCTCGATGATCGAATCTTCGAGGGGGAAGAGCTGCCGCAGCTGCCGCAGCGCATCAAAGCACCGATCCTCGGCGAGAGCCGACTTCACCTGCTCCAGCTGCACCAGCATCTCCTGGTTGGAGTAGGCACGCATCACCGCGGTCAGGTGCCCCGACGCCAGGCGCCGGGCCTCATCGGCACTGCTCGGATACATGAGCACCGACTGCACGATGAAGTAGAGCTGACGCAAAGGCGTGGTGGTGTTCTCCACCTGCATCACGTGACCCTCGAGCAGAAAGACAGCATCATTCAGCAGCTCGAGCGTCACCTTGCGGTCGGCGCAGAACACCGCGCCGTTGAGATAGATCTTCTCTCCGGCCTTCAGCGAGATACGCATCGCCTTCGTCATTTCAGGCCGTCCCGAATAGTGCGGTTCACATCGATCAGCAGCGCCACATCCCGGGTCGGATCACTCAGGATGCGATCCGCTTCCTGGATGATCCAAAGGCCGAGCGACGCCAGGTTCACGCGCAGGGTTTCCGGCAGCTCGTTCTGCGCGTCCGCGATGTCGGCGATGAAGAACCGCCACATCTTCTGCACCGTCAGCAGCGCCGTGCGCATTTCCGGGCTTCCGGGGCCCGCTGCCTGTGCCTGAACCAGAAGATCCATGGCCATGTCGAACGCCTGGCGTTCGCGCTCGCGCCCGGAGGTCCCAGCCTCGTCGAGAATTTCCGCATATGCGAATTTGTACATGGCACCCCTCTTACGTGGGATCAAGCGTAGTTGAGAAGCGACAACTGCATCAACGTCGCCGTCGTCGAGTAGGACATCTCAAGCTGTGTCGTCATATTATCCAGGCGTGTCTTGGCTTCGGCAGTATCAACCCCTTCAAGGTTCGAAATCTGCGTCTCAACCAGTGTGCTGGCACTACTCAAGACATCATTGGCCTTATTGATCCGGCTCTGCGTGACACCAAGGCTCGCGCTGACGGTCGTAATCTGCGAGATGGCGGCGCCCGCCACGGTGGTCGCCTTGTCCACCAGCACCGCCCTGGTCTCAGCCGAGAGATTGGCGGTCCCGAGCTTCGCCACCATCGTCAAGGCCATGGTCAGATTGCGCACCCCGTCGATATTCGCCGTGGTGGTGATGTTCGCGCGTGCGTTGCTGCTGATCTGGCTGGTGAGCGGCTGATCGGAAGCGCTCGACCAGGTATTGCCCCATGAGGGGTCAGCAAACAGGTCCGCGAATGTTCCGTTCAGGAACGTTTCCATGTCGCTCGCCGAGATATTGCTCACCGCCGGATCGGTGGGGCTGACGCCAAAAGCCGCAGTGAAAGCCGCTGTGACCGCCGCCTCGGGCCCGTCCTCATAGGCGGCCATCGGCTGCACGGAGCTGTTCGTGCCCGCGAAGAGGTAACGCTGGCCATCCGAGGTATTTAGGTTGTCCGTCAGCGTCGCCAATGCCGTTTCCGCCTGCGTCACCAACGTCTTCGGGTCGGCACTGGAAGATTGAGCCGTGATGAGATCCTGAAGAAACTCATCGCCGTCGGCAATCAGCTTCGCCATGACCGTCTGCGAGGTGCCGACGATGTTCGAGGCGAAATTATTGCTGAGCGTCTGCGAGGAAATGGCCGCCTTGGTCGAGTAGAGCGAAACGCTCTGCCCGGTGCGGAGTCCAAGGCTGAGCCCCACATCCGCATAGCGCCCGGTGGCAATCTCCGTGGTGGCCTTCGCCATCTCATTCTGCAGGCGGGCAACGGACTTCAGCGCGCTGCTGGTCCAGGTCAAGGTGGAAACAAAGGAGCTCTTCATTGCCGTCACCCGATCACGCTGAACAGCTGGTCGTAGAGGTTGCTCACCACCCCGATCAGCTTGGAGGACGCCTGGTAGCTGCGCTCCAGCTCAAGCTGAAGGGCATATTCCTCATCGAGATTGACGCCCGTCGCCGAGGACAGGGCGGTGGAGGCCTGCGACAGGACCGCGGCCTGGGTGTCCAACTGCGAGGACACCGTTGAGCGCTGGCCCTCCAGCCAGCTCACGGAGCTGGTCGCAAACCCCATCAGGTTGGTGCCGTCGTGCAGCTGGGCCGTTGCGTCATAGGTCCGCGACTGGGCCAAGGTGTCCACCAGGCTGGTCAGGCGCGTGCCGTAGCTCGCCTCGGCCCCGGTGTTGTAGAGATGGGAGGCGCCGTTCATGCCACCGTCGCGCAGCGCGAAGGGCGTGCCCCCCTGCTCCGTATCGACGGCCGCGTTCACGGTGATCGACCCAGCGAGACCGGCCACCATGGAACCCGGCACAGAGGTGTCGCCGGCGCTGGCGGTGAACAGGCCCGCCATCGTCGGCCCGCCAAGGCCGCTCTGATCGGTCTCGGCAAAGGTGTCGATGAGACCGCGGGCAACCTCGTCGAGCTGCGCCTGGTATGTGACGGCGACATCGTCCCGCAACGTCGTGAGACCCACGATCGTGCCCGATTTCAGAGCCATCGAGGTGCTGGCGCCGGGCCCCGCGACAGCCACACCGTCCACATAGACGGCATTGCCCGAGCTGGAAGCGTCGAGCATGCCCGATTCCGCAAAAGTAACGGAGCGGGCGGTCTTGTCGAACAGGGTAACACCGCTGTCCGTATAGATGGCGATGTCATTGTTGTCGCGCGTGAGAGTGGAGATCCCCATCTCCTCCGCCAGCTGCGCGAGGATACTGTCCCGCTGGTCCAGGGCGTTCGTCACATCGGTCCCGAGCGCGGTGCCGCGCACCACGGCGTCGTTCGCATCCTGGAACTGCGACAGCAAGTCATTCACATTGCCGACCGAGGCTGCGATGGCCGAGTCGGCATCGGTGCGCACCTGCTGAACCGCGTCGCAGGCATCATTGAGCGACACAGCCAGATCCTGCGCAGCCGACACCGCCGCCGCCGCGAGCGCTGTGTCATCGGGCGCATTGGCGGCAGCCGTGAGAGCATTCGAGAAGGTGCCCAGCAGCGCGGCCGGAGAGGTTTCGCTCTCCGTGTCGCCAACGGTCTTCTGGAGGACGGTCAGCCCGTCATCCAATGCCTTCAGCTGCGCGCTCGACGAGGTGGACGACAGCATCTTGTCGAACAGCGCAGAATCCGACGCCCGCGTGATGGTGACGACCTTGGCGCCACCATCGGCCGACGTGGTGACCACGGCGATCTTTCTGGAAGCCGAAGCGCTGTCGGCCGAGCCCACGTTGCTTGCCGACACCGACAGCCGCGTGGACGTGGCCTGCAACGACGAGCGGGCAGTGTTGAAGGCAGCGGTCAAGCTCATAGCGATCCCCCAGCAGCTCCGCCGCTCAACGCTTGAGGTTCATCAGCACGTCGAGAAGCTCGGTGCCGGTCTGGAAGACCTTCGAGTTCGCGGTGTAGTCACGCTGCGCCACGATCATGGTGGTCAGCTCGCTCGCCGTGTCGACGGTGGAACCCTCGGTCGCGCCGGACACCATGGTGCCGAGGCCGGCCGATTCCGCGTAGCCGATCTGCAGCGGACCGGAGGAGTTGTTGATCTGGTAGGCATTGCCCGACAGGGGGGTCAGGTTGTCCGGGCTGGTGACGTAGCCGAGCGGGATCTTGAAGATGGCGAACTGGTCACCATCGCCGTTCACCGCATAGACAGTGCCGTCGCCATCAATGGAAATATCCGACAGGACCGAGGCCGAGCTGCCGTTGATGTCGGTGGTCAGCGGGGTGTAGTCCATGTCCTTCTGCACCATGCCAGACAGGTCGAGGGTGACCGGCGTGGTGGTGGTCGCGTTCAGCGAATTCTGAACCGCCAGGGAGAAGGTGGCCGGACTGGTGGTCAGAACACCCGAGCTATCGAAGGTGAGCGTGTAGGTCGCCGGGTCCACGTCCCCGCTCGCGGTCACCGTCCAGGTCACAGCGCCGGTGGTGGCGTCCACCGCGGTCTTCTCCATGGTCAGGCTGACATTGCGCTGAGAGCCAAGGGCGTCATAGGCGGTGAGCGAGGTGGTCATCGTGTCGCCGATGGCCGCGCTGGTCGGCAGGTTCGCCGCGAAGGTGGCATCCGTCGAGGCCGCAGCGGTCACCGTCGCCTTGTCGATATTCACGGGCACGAGCTGGGTCGAGTCGACCGTGCCGTCTGCGGCCACGGCGTAACCCATGAGCGTGTAGCCGGCGCCATTCACCAGATTGTTGGTGGAGGCATCCTGCGTGAAATTGCCGGCGCGGGTCAGAACAGTCTGGCCGGAGGTGTCCGTCACCAGGAAGAAGCCGTTGCCCTGAATCGCCAGATCGGTCGTGCCCTTGCCGGTATAGTCGAGCTCGCCACGGGCCGAGATGTCATAGCTGATGGTGGTCTTCACCGAGCCCGACTGATAGTCGCCGCCGCTCCCGGTTTCAGACTGCAGCATCACCGAGGAGAAGTCGGCGCTGGCCGCCTTGTAGCCGATGGTGCCGGAATTGGCGATGTTGTCGCCCACCGTGCTGAGGAGGTTCGCCTGCGCGTTCATGCCCGACACGCTCGTGCGCATCATTCCGTAAAGGCTCATCTGGCTTGGCTCCCGAGGGCAATGGCCGCTCCATACGGCCCGTGGTTGATCAATTGAACCTAAAAGGCTTGTGCGAAGCTGCCGGCCATCAAGCCCGCAGCGCCGCCGCAAGGTCAGCGAAGGGATCGCGGCTCGGCGGCGACCCCGGATTCTGTCTCAGCGCGTCATAGATGCGCGGCACCGCGGCGATGGCCTGATCCAGATCGAGATCGCTCCCGGCCTGGTAGCCGCCCATGAGGCGCAGGTCCCGCGTGTCCTCGAACCGCGCGATCATGGCCTTCAAGCGCCGCACCAGCTCGCGCTCGCCCTCGTTCCACACCAGGCCCGACAGTCGCGACACCGAGCGCAGCACGTTGATGGCTGGAAACCGGCCCTGGTCGGCGATGGCGCGATCGAGCACGATGTGCCCATCCAGTGTGCCGCGGATGGCGTCCGCCACCGGGTCGTTATGGTCGTCGCCGTCCACCAGCACCGAGAAGATGCCGGTGATGGATCCCTTGCCCTCCTCGCCTGGGCCGGCCCGCTCCAGCAACTTCGGCAAGGTGGAGAACACGCTCGGCGCGTAGCCTCGGGCGACGGCGGGCTCGCCGGCGGCCAGCGCCACGTCGCGCGCGGCATGGGCATAGCGCGTGACCGAATCGACGATCAGCAACACGCTCTCGCCCGCATCGCGAAAATGCTCCGCCACCGCGAGAGCGGCCTGCGGCGCCATGCGGCGCATCATGGGGCTCTCGTCGGAGGTCGAGACCACGACGACCGCGCGTGCGCGGTTGGGCGCAAGGGGCCCTTCCAGGAACTCGCGAACCTCGCGCCCGCGCTCGCCCACCAGGGCCACGACCACGGTATCGAAGCCCGTGCACCCGGCCAGCATGGACAGCAGCGTGGACTTGCCCACGCCGGAGCCCGCGAAGATGCCCATGCGCTGCCCCTGGCACAGGGGAGTGAAGATATCCACGGCGCGCACGCCCGTGCGCAGCGGCTTTTCCACCCGCGCGCGGGCCATGGCGGCGGGCGGGTCGCGGTCGAGCGGCATGGCCTTCAGGCCCCGCGCCAGCGGCCCCTCCCCGTCCAGCGGCTGGCCCAAGGCGTTGACGACACGCCCCTTCCACTGCTCGCTCGGATGAAGGACGAGCGGCCCGACACGAAACGCCCTCTCGCCAAGCCCCACCTGCATCTGACTGTCGTAAGGCTTCACCACGGCGCAGGCGCCATCGATGCGCACCACCTCGCCGAGACGCACGCCAGCATCGCCCTCGACGCCGACGCGCTCACCCAGACGCAGCACATGGGACAGGCCGGACACATCGAAATGCGTCGGCGCCACCTCGCGCACCACGCCGCCCACTCGCAGTGGCGGACTCTCCTCCAGCCCCGCCTCCACGGCGGCAGCCAGGCGCTCAAGACCGTTCATCCCTCAACTCCGCGGTCTCTCACGCACCCCGGCGTACCGCCCTACGCCCGGGCGCCTTCGATTCAGCTCGACGGCCCCAGCTGCTTGATGGCGCTGGTCGTCAGATCCTCATTCTGCGAGACGGCGTTGGCCGCCTGCTCAAAAGCCCTCTGGAGGGTGATGAGACGCGTCATCTCCATCACCGGATCCACGTTGGACCCCTCCACATATCCCTGGAGCACCTTGTTGCGGTTGAAGGTCTGGATCAGGGCCGGGGCCCGGTCCGGCGTCATCACCGCACCGCTCTGGCGCGTCATCTGCGTGCCGTCGGCCATCACATAGATGCCGACCCGGCCAACGGTCTGCCCGCGCTGATAGACGGAGCCGTCGACACCCACGCGCACCGCGCCACCATTAGGATCCACCATCAGCGGTGCGCCGCCGGCATCCAGCATCGGAGCGCCGTTCATGGTCTGCAACGCCCCCTCGGAAGTCATCCGCAGACGCCCGTCCCGCGTGTAGCCCACGCCCTGGTCGGTGCGCACCGCGAACCAGCCATCGCCCTCAATGGCCAGATCCAGGGGATTGCTGGTCTGGGTGATGGCGCCGGGGCGCAGCGACGTGAAGGTTTCGCCTTCGGACACATAGGACGTCTTGTCCCCGATCGTGTCCGACAGCAGCTCGGAAAAACGTACCTGCTCCGCCCGGTACCCCGGCGTGTTCATGTTGGCGACGTTGTTGGCGACGGTCGCGAGCCGCTTGTCCGTTGCCATTTGAGCCGACAAGGCCACGTAGAGATTCGAAGACACGTCTGCTCCCGAGCTGTTCCGGACGTGGAGACGGGCAAGATGACGGGCAAGGCCGTTCGTGGTGCCACTATGCCGGATCGTGGCTTGCGCGAGCCTGCCGCCGGTGCCCCTGCCCGCTCACGGACCGGTGAGGCCGGCCTGGCGAGCCGGCTGCGAGATCAGCCTCGCGCAATCCTGCTCACCTAATTGAGGGTTGGGGACACCTCTACCCGGGAGGAAGGCGCCTTGGCGGTTATTATTGGAATCATTCTCGGCCTTGGCGCCACGTTCGGCGGCTTTGTCGCCATGGGCGGGCACCTGAGCGTGGTGTGGCAGCCGTTTGAATACGTCATCATCGGCGGCATTGCCTTTTCCACCTTCATCATCGCCAACCCCGTTCCGGTCATCAAGGACACGGGCACGGCGATCATTCAGGCCGCCACGGGAATGGCCCCCAAGCGCAAGGACTTCATCGCCCTCCTGAGCCTGCTCTACGCGTTGATGCGCGACATGCGGCAGAAGCCGCGCAACGAGGTCGAGGTCCATATAGACGATCCGCAGAATTCGCCGCTGTTCGGCCAGTTCCCCACCATCCTCAAGGACAAGGAACTGACCCAGTATATCTGCGACTATGCGCGCCTCATCCTCATCGGCAACGCCAAGTCTCACGAGATCGAAGGCTTGATGGAGCAGGAGATCTCCACCATCCGCAAGCACAAGACCAAGCCAGCCAGCGCCATGAGCACGGTGGCCGAGGCGCTGCCGGCGCTCGGCATCTGCGCGGCGGTGCTCGGCATCGTGAAGGCGATGGGCGCCATTGACCAGTCGCCCGAGGTGCTGGGCCACTATATCGGCTCCGCCCTCATCGGCACCTTCCTCGGCATCTATTCTTCCTACGCGATCATCTCGCCGCTGGCCCACAAGATTAAAATCACCCGCGAGAAACAGTGCCAGCCCTTCATCATCGTCAAGCAGACGCTGATCGCCTTCATGAACGGCGCGCTTCCGCCCATCGCGCTGGAACACGGCCGCAAGACCATTTCCGCCGCCGAGCGCCCCACCATCGACGAGGTGGAGAGCGAGGCCATCAACAGCGCGCCCGTGGCCAATGGCGCGCCCGCGCAGCAGGCGGCCTGATCCATGTCCTCCCATAAGCACCACGACATCCGCGACATGCTTCTGGATGCGGCCGGGCTCTCGCTCGACCGCCTGCCCATGCTGCACGTGATGTTCGACCGCATGGCCACCGCCTGCGCCGACGGGCTGCGCCAGTTCGCGGCCTCCCAGGCCTATTACTCGTTCCTGAGCATCGAGAACGGGCGCATCGGCGAGGTGCTGGAAGCCTATGAAGGCATGGCCATCGCCGGCATCTTCCGCGCCCCCTCCTGGGACAGCCAGCTCATCGTCGGCTTCGACCGCGACTTCATCTTCACCATGATCGAGGTGCTGTTCGGCTCCGACGGTTCCGAGCCGCCGGTGGAAGACGAGCGCAGCTTCACCAACATCGAGGGCCGGGTCGCCCAGCTTCTGTTCGAGCAGATGGCGAAGGCCCTTCGCGCCTCGTTCGCCCTGGTGAGCGACACCACCTTCCAGTTCGAGCGCCAGGAAACGCGCATGGACTTCGCGGTGATTGGCCGACGCAACAACATGGCCGTTGTGGCCAAGTTCCTGCTCCAGGCCCTCAACCGCGGCGGCGAGATGTTCGTGCTCATCCCGCAGACGGCGCTCACCCCCCTGCGGCGCGCCCTCGCCCACACCACCATCACCGAAACCAACAACCGCGACCCCCAATGGGCGCAGAAGATCCGTCAGGAGATCAACCGCACCGAGGTCAAGCTGCGCGCTATCCTGGAAGAGCGCGAGGTCACCCTTGGGGAGGTTTCCGAATTCAAGGTGGGACAGGTCATCAAGCTGAATGCGACGCCGACGAGCCGGGTCAAGCTCGAAAGCGCCGCGCAACCCCTCTTCTGGTGCCGCCTCGGCCAATCGGACGGCGCCTATGTCGTGCGCGTCGAGGAACAGATCAGCCAGAACCAGGACTTCATCGATGATATCCTCCCCCGTTGATATTCTCCTGCTCGTCGCCCTGCTGGCCACCACCGTCAGCGTGGTGGTGCTCTACCGGCGCCTGGCCCGCCTCGACCGGCTGAACGCGGACTATGGCCGGGCGTTGGAGGATGCCGCGAAGGCCCTGACGGCGGCGCGCGATTCTCTGCAGACCTTCAGCGCCGACGGGCGCGAGGTGCTCACCCAGCTCTCGAGCCGCATCGACGATGCCCACGGCGTGATCGCCGAGCTCGACGCGCGCACCGGAACGCCCAGTTCCAAGATGAAGCAGCACTGATATCTTTCCTTCTTCTGCTCCAGAGGATGTCATGGCCGACACCGACGACGACAGCACCGCCCTCGACGAAGCTCTGCTCTCCGGCAGCAAGAGCGCCGAACCGGAAGAAACCCTGGGCAACGGGCCCGGCCTTGACGCGGTCAAGCGCATTCCCGTGCAGCTCCAGGTGGTTCTGGGTTCCGCCACCATGCCGGTTTCGAGCCTGCTGAAGCTCGGCCGCGGCGCCGTTGTGCCGCTCGACCACCGGGTGGGCGAGCCGGTGGACGTGGTCGTGAACGGGCGCGTCATCGCGCGCGGCGAGGTGATGGTGGTCGAGGACGACAGCTCGCGCTTTGGCGTGTCGCTGACGGAGATCGTCGGCCCGGGCGGCAACGACGAAGCCTGACGGAGATTAGCCGATGGCGACGCCGACCCAGGGCAAGTCCCGTCCCCTGCACGGAACCGACAAGGTTGCGGCGGTGCTCATGACCATGGGCCCGCCCACGGCGAACCGTCTGCTGAAGCATTTCGATCCGGATGAGATCAAGCTCATCACGCGGTCGATGTCCCAGCTGAAGTCCATCACCCCGACGCAGATCGAATCCATCGTCGAGGACTTCGCCAGTCAGTTCGCGTCCGGCGCCAGCCTCATGGGCACCGCATCGGACGTGGAGCGGCTGCTCACCGGCGTGCTGCCGCCGGAGCAGATCGCCGACATCATGGCCGAGCTGCTCGGCACGGCGAACCACTCCATCTGGGAGCGCATCTCCACGGTGTCGGAAAGCGTGCTCGCCTCCTACATCGCCAAGGAGCACCCGCAGACCGCGGCGCTGATGCTCTCGAAGGTGCGCCCGGCCTGCGCCGCCAAGGTGATGAGCTTCATTCCGGAGGAGCGCCGCAACGGCATCCTGCGGCGGATGCTCACGTTCAAGCCCATCGTCGATGCCACCATGCAGGTGATCGAAAAGACGGTCTACGAGGACTTCATGATGAATTTCTCGCGGAATGCCGGCGCCGATCCCCATGCCCGCATGGCCGACATCATCAACAAGATGGACCGCGACGACATGGAGACGGTGCTCTCCAGCCTGGCCTCCACGCGGCCGAAGTCCGCCGAAATCCTGCGTGGCCTGCTCTTCACCTTCGACGACATCGTGAAGCTCACGCCCCGCGCCCGCACCTCGCTGTTCGACCAGGTGCCGACCGACAAGCTGGTGCTGGCCCTGAAGGGCACCGACCACGACTTCCGCGAGATGATCCTGCAATCCCTCGGCGCCCGTATCCGCCGCATGGTGGAGCAGGAAATGGCCACCGGCGAGCCGGTGCCCGCCCGCGAGGTCGCCGAGGCCCGGCGCTCGATCACCGATCTTGCCCTCGACATGGCCGGACGCGGTGAGATCGAGCTCAACAGCGACAGTGATGAGGATTCCTATGTGCGCTAGGGCACCTGGGGGGCGGCAGGCCGCCCCATCGCGCATCTAGACCGCGCGATCTGCGACCATTCAGCCGCTGGCGCGTACCCCCGGGAGCTGCGCCAACTGCTTTCAAACGTGTTCGGGCGGTGGGCGTATTCGACCGCTGGAAAAATGGTTCGGCATCATGAGCCGCTAAAGGATCCTCCCGCGCGCCGCGGAGTTATCCCGAACGGGCTGGCATGGACCACCGCCGCTCCGCGCGTATCCGCACGGGGCATCGCCCGACGGGCTTGGGGAGACGAGACGCGACGACGCGCTGACGGGGTTGGGGGGTCATGGCTGAGGATCAGGACAAAGAGAGTAAAACCGAGGAGGCATCGGAGAAGAAGATCTCCGACGCCCTCG
Source organism: Xanthobacter sp. NM-59 (assembly GCF_021401125.1). Classification (GTDB taxonomy): domain Bacteria; phylum Pseudomonadota; class Alphaproteobacteria; order Rhizobiales; family Xanthobacteraceae; genus Xanthobacter. Next base: position 13,486 of record NZ_JACBFQ010000015.1, on the reverse strand, counting down.
AGAAGGGCAATGTGCCGTTCTCGCGGGAGGCGACGCTGTTCGCCTCGCTCCTCGGGATTCTCGCCTGCCTCGCTTTTTTTGTGGCCGCCCCCGCGCGCTTGCTCACCGATGATCTGGCGCGGCTGATCGACGATCCGTCCGGCTTCAGCCTCGAGCGCGGCAGCGACGCCATCGAGCTGCTGTGGAGCACCATGCTGGTGGCCGGGCGTTTCCTGACGCCGATGATCATCATCCTGGCCATCGCGGGCATCGTCGCCTCGGTGTTCCAGAACGTGCCCTCGCTGGTGCTCGAACGGATCACGCCGAAATGGGAGCGCGTCTCGCCGAGCTCCGGCTTCAAGCGCCTCATGGGCGTTCAGGGGCAGATCGAATTCGGCAAGTCGTTGTTCAAGCTGTTCGCGGTGGGGCTGGTGGCGGGGCTGGTGCTCTATTGGGAAGAGCACAAGGTGGTCGACGCCATGCTCACCGACCCGCTGCTGCTGCCCGCGGCGGTGCTGGAGCTCGCGATGCGCCTGGTGTCGGCGGTGTGCGTGGCGACCATCGTCCTGGTGGGGGCGGACCTCGTGTGGTCGCGCCTGCACTGGAAGACCGAGCTGCGGATGACGCGCCAGGAGGTGAAGGACGAGTTCAAGCAGGCCGAAGGCGACCCCTTCGTCAAGGCGCGCATGCGGTCACTGGCCCGGCAGCGCGCCCGGCAGCGCATGATGAATGCCGTGCCCAAGGCCACCGTCGTCATCGCCAATCCCACCCATTACGCCATTGCCTTGAAATACGACCGCGACCTGGGGGGCGCGCCCCTGGTGGTGGCGAAGGGGCTTGATCTCGTGGCTCTCAAGATTCGCGAGATCGCCGAGCAGAACGCCATTCCCGTCGTGGAAGACCGGGCACTGGCCCGCGCCTTGTACGACGTCGTTGAAGTCGATCAATGGATTCCACGTGAGTTCTACCGACCGGTAGCTCAGGTTCTTCACTTCATTTATTCGAAGCGCTCCCATGGTTCCAAATAGCTGGCAACAACTTCTCGCCATGAAAACGCGATCTCAGCTGGAGACGCAGGCGTTCGAAACCATGCTGGCCATGGCTCTTCGTGAGTTCGTGGCTGAGCTTTTTTTCACCGATGCGGGGCTACTGATCGGCTATATCAATGCTGGCCAGGCCAACAACATCGAGGACATCGTCGCCTCGTCGGCGGAGCGCTCCCTGAAGCCGGGCTCGCTGCGCTATGGCCGCCACGCCATGACCCATTCGGACTGGGGCCAGCCGCCCACGGTGAGCATGGACCTTGAGTTTCACCATCACAGTCTCGCGATCTATTTCAAGCTGGTGTTCGACGCGACGTCCGTAGGCGTGGCCATCGACAGCATTGATTTTCGTGTGCCCTGCAGCGGTCACGACGAGGGTATCGGGTTGCTGCGCGCTGCGCTTGCGGACTCCCGCATGCCCGCATAGGTGGCTTCGGCCATCAGCCTCGGGCAAGCCTCGACCGGTAGAAGATCAAGATGAACTCGCGGCCCCTGTCTGAAAGACAAAAGGTTCGCGGAGCTTATCAACGTAGATCGGACCGGGAGTCGTTCCGCGGAGATCGCCATGCAGCCACTGTATTTGTTCGGCCTTGCATCCCGCCATTCGCAATGGGCGACCGTGCGCCAAGCCGCCATCACCGGCAACATCGCCAATGCCAACACCCCCGGCTACAAGGCCGTGGACACGGCGTCCTTCGAAGCTGTGCTCGGCCAGACACAGCTGACGATGGCCCGCACCTCAGAAACGCACATCAGCACCCCGGCCGCGGAAGCGCAGACGCGCACCCGTGACGCCAAGGACGCCTGGGGCATCAACAATTCCGGCAACAGCGTGAGCATTGAGCAGGAAATGCTGAAGGCGAACGAGGTCAACACCTCCTTCACCCTCGACACCACCATCGTCCGTTCCTTCAACCGCATGATTCTGGCGGGCCTGAAATGAACCCGATCGATCCCCTCAAGGCCGCGATCCGCATCGCCAGCACCGGGCTCGAAGCCCAGTCGACCCGCATGCGGATCGTTGCGGAAAACCTCGCCAACGCGAACTCCACCGGGTCGACACCGGGGGCTGAGCCCTATGCGCGCAAAACGGTCCAGTTCTCCTCGGAGCTCGACCGGGCGATGGGCATCTCGCAGGTGAAGGTCAAGAATATCGGCATCGATGATGCGCCCTACCGCACCGAATACGACCCCGGCAATCCGGCCGCGGACGACAAGGGCCGGGTGCTGGTGCCGAACGTCAATCCGCTGGTGGAAATGGCCGACATGCGCGAGGCCAGCCGCAGCTATGAAGCCAATCTGCAGATGATCAAGCAAGCGCGGTCCATGGTCGCCATGACCATCGACCTGCTGAGGACGTCGTCATGATCAATTCCATCGGCCTCACCTCATCGAGCACTTCGGCGTCCGGCCTCTCGCTCACCCGCAGCACGCGGACCGAGACCTCGTCGACCACCCCCACCCAGGGCGCGCAGAGCGTCGATTCCACCGACTTCTCGAGCATGCTGGCGCGCATGTCGTCCGACGCGGTTGACACGCTGAAGACGGCCGAGTCCGCCTCCATCTCCGGCATCAACGGCCGCGCCTCCGTGCAGCAGGTCGTGGAAGCCGTGATGAATGCGGAGCAGACGCTGCAAACCGCCATTTCGGTGCGCGACAAGGTTGTCGCCGCGTACCAAGAAATCAGCCGGATGACCATCTGACGTCTCGAGGGAGCCATCATGAGAGCGCTTGCAATCGCCGCTACCGGCATGTCGGCCCAGCAGACGAACGTCGAGGTGATCGCGAACAACATCGCGAATATCAGCACCACCGGCTTCAAGCGGGCTCGCGCCGAATTCACCGACCTGCTCTACCAGGCCGAACGTGCCCGTGGCGTGCCGAACCAGGACGGTGCCGAACCGGTGCCGGAAGGCGCGCTGATCGGCCTCGGCGTCCGCACCATCGGTATCCGCAACCTGCACATGCAGGGTGAGCTGAGCCAGACCTCCAATCCGCTGGACGTCGCCATCAATGGCCACGGCTGGTTCGAGGTCACGAGCCCCAATGGCGACACGCTCTACACCCGCGCCGGCAGCTTCAACCGCAGTTCCACGGGCCAGCTCGTGACGGCAGACGGCTACACCGTCAACCCGGCCATCACGCTGCCCACCGATGCAAGCGCCATCGTCATCAACGAGTCGGGCCAGGTCTATGCCCAGCTCTCGAACCAGACCGCGCCGCAGCTGCTCGGCCAGCTCCAGCTCGCCACCTTCGCCAATGATTCCGGCCTCGAGCCGCTGGGCGACAACCTCTATCGCGAGACGCCCGCCTCCGGCCAGCCGGTGGAAGGCGTGGCTGGCGATGTCGGCTTTGGCGCCGTCATCCAGGGCTACCTGGAAAGCTCGAACGTGGATCCGGTGAAGGAGATCACCAACCTCATCCAGGCCCAGCGCGCCTATGAGATGAACTCCAAGGTGATCCAGGCCGCCGACGACATGTCCGGTGTCGTCTCCAAGGGCATCCGCTGATGCAGACGCGCGCTCTTCTCCCGGCCTGTCTCGGGCTCGCACTGGTGCTCGTCCTGGGCGGCGCGGCCGTCCGGGCGCAGAGCATCTCCGCGCTCGCCGCGCAGGCCGAAGCGGAGCGCGCAAGCAAGGAAGCTGCGCCGGCGGCGGCACCTGCCGCCCCCCCCAATGGCAATGGCGGCGCAGCTGCGCCCCTGGATCTCAAGCTCCCGGTTCCCAACGTCACCCTTTATCCCGGCGACGCCCTCACCTCCGCGGTGCTGACGGACCGCGCCGCCCCGCGCAACGTGATCGAGAGCGGCATGTACGCTCCACGCGCCGAGGCCCTGGCCGGCAAGGTGGCGCGCCGCGTGCTGCCGGCTGGCGTGCCGATCCCCATGAGCGCCGTCACCGACGCGATCATGGTCACCAAGGGGGTGACCGCCCGCGTGGTGCTGAGGGAAGGTGGGCTGCAGATCTCGGGCTACGCCGTCCCGCTCGAATCCGGCTCCGCCGGATCGATCGTCCGTCTCAAGAATTTGGATAGCGGCCAGATCATCGTGGGCGAAGTTCAGGCCGACGGTTCCGTCAGGATCAAGATGAGATGACCGGACTTTTCCGCCTCGCGTTTCTCATCCTCGCCGGCCTGTGCGGGCTCGGCAGCCTGCCCGCCTCGGCGATGACGCGCATCAAGGACATTTCCTCGGTCCAGGGCGTGCGCGACAACCTGCTGGTTGGCTACGGCCTCGTGATCGGCCTGCAGGGCACCGGCGACACGCTGCGCAATTCGCCCTTCACCGAGCAGGCCATGCAATCCATGCTCGACCGCATGGGCATCAATGTGCAGGGCATCGCGCTGCGCGCCAAGAATGTGGCGGCGGTTGCCGTCACCGCGAATCTGCCGGCTTTCGCCGCCATCGGCACCCGCATCGACGTCACGATCGCGTCCCTCGGCGATGCCACCTCCCTGCGCGGCGGCACGCTGCTGGTGACCCCGCTGAACGGCGCCGACGGTATCGTCTATGCGGTGGCACAGGGCCAGCTGGTGTCCGGCATCCAGATCACCGGGCAGGCCGAAACGCTGAGCCAGGGCGTGCCCACCGCGGGTCGCATCGCCAACGGCGCGCTGGTGGAAAAGCAGGTGCCCGGGCGCCTCAGCGAGCTGCCGGAATTCTATCTCGACCTCACCAATCCCGACTTCCGCACCGCGACCGCCATCGCCGACGTGATCAATGCCTATACCCAGGCCCGCTACGGCAAGCGCCTCGCCCGCGAGGTGGACCTGCGCACCGTGGTGGTGGACCGCCCCTCCAAGGTCAATCCGGCGCGCTTCCTGGCCGAGATCGGCGATCTGCAGGTGGAGCCGGACACGCCGGCGCGCGTGGTGGTGGACCAGCGCACCGGCACGGTGGTGATCGGGCGCAATGTGCAGATTTCCACCTTCGCTGTCACCCAGGGCAATCTCACCGTGCAGGTGACGGAAACGCCCGAGGTGTCACAGCCCATGCCGTACAGCTTCGGCGAGACGGTGGTGGTGCCGCGGACAGACATCGCGGCGGAGGAGAGCGGCGGGCCCATCGGCATCGTGCGCGGCACCTCGCTCCAGTCCCTGGTCAACGGGTTGAATCGGTTCGGGCTCAAGCCCACGGACATCATCTCGATTCTGCAGGCCGTGAAGACGTCCGGCGCGCTGCAGGCGGAGCTTGTGTTCCAATAGATAAGGATGACGTGCCGGGCGCTGCGCGCGGTCACGTCATCTTATCTGCCTTGCAGCGGGGCGACGCGCCCAAAGGTCAGCGTCACGCAAGACAGTCTTCCTAAAACGAGTCATCCGTCGCTCACCCTTTGCGGAAGAAGCGGCGCTCTCAGCACGGAGGGAGTGCATGATGAACCTCACGCTGCCCACCCTGTTCACGGGCGTGATGCCTCGCCGCACCGGCGACGCCGTGGACCGGCGCGCGGCGCGGGTCGCCAAACGGGGCGCGCCGCTGCTCGCCCTGGCCGTCCTCTTCGGCGCCATCGGGGCTGACCGCGCATACGCCCAGAGCGCCCCGGCACAGGGGTCTGCGGCGGCCCAGCCCGCCCAGCCCCCGGCCGCGCAATCCGGTGCGCGAGATGCCGAGGCGGCCCAGTATTGCCGTGGCATCGCCGACGCCGCAGCCGATGCCCGCTTCGCGCGCCAGAAGGAAGCGCTGGCGGCGATGGAAAAGGAAATCGAAGCGCGCATTGCGCAGCTCGAAGCCAAGCGCGCCGAATATCAGGACTGGCTGCAACGCCGTGAGGCTTTCCTCAAGAAGGCCGATGAAGCTCTGGTCGCCGTCATCTCCCAGATGCGCCCCGACGCTGCCGCCGCCCAGATGGCGGCGATGAACGAAGATATGGCCGCCGCGCTGCTGTCCAAGCTGAACCCCCGGGTTGCGAGCGCCATCTTGAATGAGTTCGAGCCCGCGCGCGCTGCGCGCCTCACCTCCACCCTGGTCGGCCTTTCGCGCCGCGCTCAGGAAGGGCGGCCTGGATGATACGCGTTGCCTTGACCTTCGGTGCCGCACTGCTCTTGGCCGGCTGCCAAACCGACCATGACAACCTTCTCACCGGCCCGACCCTGAGCCCTCTCGGCTCGGGCCTCGAGACCAATCGTGAGCCGGTTCCGGTGACCTTCCAGCAGCAGCCGGTGCGCAGCTTCCGCTCCACCTGGGACCAGAACCGCTCGGGCAGCCTCTATCGCGACCTGCGCGCCTCCAAGGTGGGTGACGTCATCCGCGTGTCCATCGCCCTCGACGACAAGGCGCAGTTCGACAATGCGACGGACCGCTCGCGCAAGTCGAAGAGCGACCTCGACTTCGACACCGGGCTCAACCTGTCCGGCTTCGGCCGCGGCGCCAATGCGGGCGCGGCGTCGGGCAACTTCACCGTGAACTCGGATACCGAGACCAACGGCAAGGGCACGATCGACCGCTCTGAAAAGCTGCGCCTGAGCATCGCCGCCGTGGTCACGGAAGTGCTGCCGGACGGCAACCTGATCATCAGCGGATCTCAGGAAATCAAGGTGAATTACGAGGTTCGCGTGCTGAATATCGCGGGCATCGTCAATCCGCTCGACATCTCCTCTGGCAACGTCATCCCCTATGACAAGATTGCCGAGGCACGCATCTCCTATGGCGGACGTGGCCGGCAGATGGACATGCAGCAGCCGGCCTGGGGCCAGCGCATCTACGACGTCGCCGCGCCCTGGTAAGGAAGATTCGCCATGGCCGACGAGAATAAAGAGGGCAATACCGGTGGCGGCCGTCGCGGTCTCCTGATCGCGCTGGCCGTGCTGACCCTCATCGCGGCGATCACCGGTGCGGGCATCGGCTATCTCCTCGGTAACACGGTGGAGGCCTCCGTCAGCGCGCGCATCGCGTCCTCCACGAGTGATAAGGAAGGCCCGCCGCTGCGCTATTCCGGCGACCTCACCATCAAGGAGCTCAAGCCCCTGGTGGTGAATCTGGCCGCGCCCTCCTCCACCTTCGTCCGCGTTGAGGCGGCGCTGGTTTTCAAGAATGGCGCCCTCGCCAATCCGGACGTGACGGCCGCAGAGGTGCGTGAGGACATCATGGCCTATATGCGCTCCTTATCGCTCAGCCAGCTTGAGGGCCCGAGCGCCCTGCAGCAGCTGCGCGAAGACCTGAATGATCGCGCCAGCACGCGCACGGAAGGCAAGATCACCGAGCTCGTTCTCGAAACGCTGGTGGTGCAGTGAACGAGTGGCGGACGGTGCGCAATGTCGTGCAGCACACGCTGCGTGCTTCGGCATGGCTGGCTCCCGCATCTGCGCTGCTTCTCGCCCTGCTAAGTTCCCCCGTGCTCGCGCAGAACTCGGCGGCGACACTTCCCAGCCTTGATCAAGTACTGCCCGAATTCTCGGGCGGCACTGCCGCGCGCATTATTCAGATGATGGCCGTGCTCACGGTGCTTTCCGTCGCACCGGGCCTGCTGATCATGCTAACCAGCTTCACGCGTTTCATCATCGCCTTTTCTTTCCTGCGCTCCGGCCTGAGCCTTCCCTCCACGCCGGCAAATCTGGTCCTGATCTCACTGTCGCTGTTCATGACATTTTATGTCATGGCGCCGACGTTCGACCGCGCCTGGCAGGACGGCGTGGTGCCGCTCACGGAAAACCGCATCACCGAGCAGGAAGCCCTGGAGAGAATCTCGGATCCGTTCCGCGATTTCATGCTGGACCACGTTCGCGGCAAGGACCTGCAATTGTTCACCGACATCGCCGTGCGCCAGAACATCCTCACGCCAGCCGCGCCGCCGGCGAACGGCGCGCCCGCGCCGGGTGTCGGGGCGGAGCCGCAGAAGGTTTCCATGCGCGTGCTGATTCCGGCCTTCATGATTTCCGAGCTGCGGCGCGGCTTCGAAATCGGCTTTCTCATCGTCCTTCCGTTCCTGGTGATCGACCTGATCGTGGCCACACTCGTCATGTCCATGGGCATGATGATGATGCCGCCCTCCGTGATCTCCCTGCCCTTCAAGATTCTCTTCTTCATTCTGATCGACGGCTGGAATCTGCTGGTGAGCGGCCTTGTGCGCTCCTTCTTCTAATGCCTTGCGGTCACCGCCCACACCCCACGCCGCGCCCTCCGGAGCGCGGCTTTTTTTCGCCCGCGCCTTTTAGGAAGCTTGCTTCGCGCAAGCTTCGCATGCTAATTCTTTATTCATGGCAGGTTGATTGGTTCACCCTGGTGGGCCGCTGATCCTACGGATCCAACTTCAAAGGCATGATGCCGCCCTGCCATTCCGGTGCAAATCCGGCATGTCCCCCTGAAAATCTTCAGTTGTACCTTTGAAGAGGGACATCTTGTCATGACCAGCATTATCACCAACAACTCCGCCACGGTCGCCCTCCAGACCCTGCGTTCGATCAACAACGACCTCGAGATGACGAACAATCGCGTCTCGACCGGTAAGAAGATCAACGACGCGTCTGACAGCGCCAGCTACTGGACGATCGCGACGACCCTGACGTCTGACAACAGCGCCCTGAGCTCTGTGACGGACGCCATGGCTCTCGACAGCAACGCCGTGACCACCGCTTCCAAGGGTGTGACTCAGGTCATCGAAGACCTGAAGACCATCAAGGACGCGCTCGCTGCCTCGATCTCGTCGAACGCCGACCGCGGTGCCGCGCAGAAGAACATCACTGCCGCCATCGAGAACATCAAGACCGCTGCGACCAGCTCCATCTCCGGCAGCGCCGGCGACAACTGGCTGTCGGTTGACTCCCAGAACGACTCCGAGTTCACCGAGAGCAAGAGCCTGCTGGCTTCGTTCTCGCGCACCGGCTCTACCGTGAACGTGACCACGACCTCTCTCGATACCGGCGAGTTCCGCCTGTATGACAAGAGCGGCTCTGCGACCACCAGCGGCACCGTGTACGACACTGTCACCGACATCGCGACCGACTCGTCGTTCACCGATGATCTTGGCAACGCCTTCACGGTCAGCATCACCTCTGGCGAGACCGTCAAGGGCTTCATGGACACCACCTACTCGCTCGACTATGTCGACGCGAGCAGCACTGCCCAGACCGCGACGATCTCCCTGCAGACCATCGACGTGTCGAGCCTCACGGACGATCAGACCAACCTGATCTCCGCGTACATGAAGCTGGTCGACAAGACCATCACGTCGCTGACCTCTGGCGGCGCCACGCTCGGCGCCACGGCTGACCGTCTGGAGTCCCAGCAGACCTTCGCCACCAGCCTGATCGACCTCAACAAGTCTTCGATCGGCACCCTGGTGGACGCGGACATGGAAGAAGAATCCACCCGCCTGAAGGCCCTGCAGACCCAGCAGTCTCTGGCCATCCAGTCGCTGTCGATCGCCAACAGCTCGTCTTCCAACGTGCTGCGTCTCTTCCAGTGATCGAACGGCCGCCGCGCCCAACCCTCCTGGGTGCGGCGGCTACACAAACACCGGAGCCCTTTCAGGCAATCCGGATACTTACATTCTTCCCCAGAATGGAAATTTCGGCCGCGCCTCCTTTGGAGCGCGGCCTTTTTCGTTTTCCGCTTCTGCAACGCCCAGGCAAGTTTGACCTCCGACATTGAGGCTAGGCCAGGGTTGGAGTCACTCCGCCCCGGCAACCGGAACCTGGACATCGCAACCGCCGCGCGTCGCGCATGGCGGGAGCGGGAGTGGACGAGATCAGCGGATGATCGGCCAGAAGCAGCTCGAACTCCTGTGGCAAAATCTGCGCGACCTGGGTGTGCGCCGGCTGGTCGCTCTGGGCCTGATCGGCCTGACCGTCGTCGGCACCATCGGCGTGGGGGTCTATTATCTCGGCCAGCCGGAGCGGGAACCGCTCTACGCAAATCTCACCCGCGAAGACGTGAACCGCATTGGCGGCGCTCTCAAGGATGCGGGCATTCCGTTCGACGTGAATACAGACGGCACCACGGTGATGGTCGCCCATTCAGACACGGCGAAGGCGCGCATGCTGCTCGCCGTGAAGGGGCTGCCGCAGGCTGGCAATACCGGCTACGAGCTTTTCAACGACGTGCGTTCGTTCGGCCTCACCTCCTTCATGCAGGAGGTGACCCGCGTGCGTGCGCTAGAGGGAGAACTCGCCCGCACCATTCAGACCATGAAGGGCGTCAAGGCCGCCCGCGTGCATATCGTGCTGCCCGATCGCGCCGCCTTCCGCCGTGACCAGCAGCAGGCTTCCGCATCCGTAGTCATCCGGACCGAGAATGCGGAGGATGCCTCCACCGCCCAGGCCATTCGCCGCCTCGTGGCGTCCGCCGTGCCGGGCCTGAAGCTCGACGATGTCACGGTGCTCAACACCGAGGGCGCGGTGCTCTCCTCTTCCGATGATGGCGCCAATGCTTCGACCGGCCGGAAAGTTGCTCTGCAGCAGCAGGTGAACCGTGAGGTCGAGGAAAAGATCCGCCGCACCCTGACCCCCTATCTCGGCCTTGGCAATTTCGAGGTCAGCGTGTCCTCGCGGCTCGATACGGATCGGGTCACGACCCAGGAAACCACCTACGATCCCCAGTCCCGGGTCGAGCGTTCGTTGCGTGTGGTGAAGGAGCTCGGCGAGAGCCAGAATCGCACCAAGCAGCCGACCACGACGGTCCAGCAGAACGTTCCCAACAATCAGACCACCAGCCAGCCCACAACCGACGCCAATGAGAGCACCTCCCGCCGCGAGGAGCTGACCAACTTCGAGGTGTCGAGCCGCACGGTGCAGACGGTGCGCGACGCCTATGTGGTGAAAGGGCTGTCCATCGCTGTGCTGGTGAACCGGGACCGGCTGACCGCCCCCGCCACGACCGGGACCCCCGGTGCGGATGCGATCCCGGTGGAACAGCAGATTTATGAGGTTGAGCAGCTTGTGGCCTCGGCCGCCGGTTATGACAAGGATCGCGGAGACAAGCTCAAAGTAGCGGCCGTCGCCTTCGCCGATGGCGGCCACGCGCTGGAGCCCGTGCCGCCGCTGCCTTGGACGGAACTCTTGCTGCGTCAGGCCGGAACCATGATCAACGCTCTGACGATCCTTGCGGTGGCGGCCCTTCTCATCTGGTTCGGCCTGCGCCCTGCGGTACGCGCGATCCTGTCTCGTCCGCACGACGAGGTGGAGCAGGCGGTTGCGGACATTGAGACCGCGATGCTGACGGCAGAGCCGATGGCCGAGCTCGGCGGTCCCGCAGGCGCACCCGCCATTGCTGCGCCGCCCACGGCGCCGGCTCTGGAGGCCCCCGGCGACGAAGAGGCCGTCAACCTCATCGGCGACCTGACGAACCGCAAGAATCGCTCGCCCCAGAAGCGGCTTGAGCAGATCGTCGAATATGACGAGGAACAGGCTGTTGCGATCCTGCGGCAGTGGCTTCATCAAGAGGCCCGGTCCTGACCATGCCGACCTTGTCGCGCTACCTCCCGCATTTCAGCGTTGACGGCACCACCGGGCCAGCACTCCTTGATGGACAGGGCGGCGCCCCGCGGCAGCGGCCCGGGGGCGAGGCACCGTCCCTTTCCGCCGTACAGCCCAAGCCGGCAGCCCCGACCTTCAGCCAGGAGGAGGTGAGCCTTGCCGTGTCGCAGGCGGTGCGCGATGCAACCGCGAAGTTGAAGGCCGAGCTCGCCGCGAGCGAGGCCGCGCGGCGGGAAGACGGCGAGCGCTTCGAGATCACCATGAGCGAGCACATGGCGACCGCCCGCGCCGAATGGACGGCGGCCGAAGCCGACCGCCTCGCAGCGACCATGACCGATGCTTTCGGCGCCCTGGAAAAGCGGGTCAGCGACGTGCTCGGGCGCATCCTGCTGCCCTTCGTGGGCGAGGCCATGCGCAACCGTGCTCTCGAGGAGGCGCGGCAAGCCATTGGCGGTCTGCTGAACCGGCCGTTGCCGCCTGAAGCGAACCAGCCGGTTATCACCGTGCGCGGCCCGGAAGATCTGCTCGCGGAGCTGAAGGAGCGCCTTGGCGCGCCCGAGGGAATCGCGTTCCACCCCGGCGCCGGGGTGGAGATCGAGGCGACCTGCGGCGATACCCTGATCGAGACGCGCCTGGGTGCCTGGGCCCGCCTGCTGACAGCAGAGCCCGACACGGCCGTGGATGAAGGAGCCGCCCATGGCTGACAAGAAGGACCACGGCGACCTCATCATCATCAAGCGGTATGAAGAGGAAGAATCCGAGCATCATTCGAGCGCCTGGAAGGTTGCGCACGCCGATTTCATGACGGCGATGATGGCCTTCTTCCTGATCATGTGGCTCATCAACGTCACCGACAGCGAAACCCGCAAGGCCATCGCCAATTACTTCAATCCCGTCGACCTTGCCGAGAATGTCAGCGACGTGAAGGGTCTTCACGACCCCAAGGATGACTCCGACAAGGGAACATCCGCCGACGGGAAAGAGCAGTCCGCGCTGAAGAACAGTGTCGGTCACGGCACCGGGGCCGGCGACGACCGGCAGCAGGGCGACAAGGAGCGCGCCGCGTTCCAGGATCCCTATGCGGTGCTCAAGCAGCTCGCCCACGATTCCGACCCCAGCCCCGGCGGCCAGCCCCCGCCCTCGTCCGGCAGTGAAGGCTCGCCGGGCACCGGCGCCGGTGACGTGACGCGCGATCCGTTCGACCCCACCTATTGGAAAGCTACCGCAGCCCAGCAGGCGCGTGACGCACAGCAGAAGGCTGCCCAGGAGCGGGCCGCGCGCGACGCGTCCGGAGCTGCCGGCCGTGACGGCACCGGCTCCAAGGCGAAGGGCGAAGGCGTGGCGCGTGGCGGCGACAAGGCCGCTCAGCAGGCGGCCGCCCAGGACAATGCCGCCAACGCGCTCGAGGGCGAGCTCAAGAGCGTTCTCGCCGGTGCTGTCAACGGCCCCCATGCCCCCAATCTCAGCGTGAAGGCCACGCCCGAGGGGCTGGTCATCGACCTCACCGACGACATCGACTACACCATGTTCCCGGTGGGCTCCGCCATTCCCGACGGCCGGCTGGTGCGGGCCATGGAGCAGATCGCGCGCGCACTCCAAAAGCGGCCCGGTGCCGTCAGTCTTCGTGGCCACACCGACGGCCGTCCGTTCCGCTCCGAGACGTATGACAATTGGCGCCTTTCCTCGGCGCGCGCGCACATGGCGCTCTACATGCTGGTGCGCGGCGGGCTGGACGAGAAGCGGGTCGTGAAGATCGAAGGCGTCGCGGACCGCGACCTGAAGAACGCCGACGATCCGAATGCACCGCAGAACCGGCGCATCGAAATCCTGCTGCGGACGCCCACACCATGAGGCGAGGGCGCTCTCGTTTCGCGAGCTGGACGGTATTTTCCGCGGGTTTGCTGGCCGCCACCCTGGCCCATGCGCAATCTGCCGATCCTTGGGGCGGCATGCGCGTGCAAGGTGACGTTCCCACCGATGCGCCGCCTCCACCGGCGGCGGCCCGCCCCGCTCCGCCTCCGCGTCCGGCAGCACCACCGCCCGCCCGCGCCGCGCAG
>NZ_JACBFQ010000014.1 GCF_021401125.1 Xanthobacter sp. NM-59 | reverse complement strand
TGCTCATGGAGCACGGCATCATGAAGGCCGTCGACGAGAGCCAGGTCGGCAAGACCGCCGCCGAGCTCACCGCCTGAGTGTGATGACGCCGGCCGGGACGCTCCGCGACCCGGCCGGGACGACGGCAACCCCAACGAGAGCGAGATTTCAAGATGAGCTTGGCCGAAAAGCAGAGCGTTGCTGAAATCAAGGCGCGCAACAAAGAACTCATCGCGGAAGTTCTCAAGGTTTATCCCGAGAAGACCGCGAAGCGTCGCGCGAAGCACCTGAACGTGCACGAAGCCGGTAAGTCCGACTGCGGCGTGAAGTCCAACATCAAGTCCATTCCGGGCGTGATGACCATCCGTGGCTGCGCGTATGCCGGTTCCAAGGGTGTGGTGTGGGGTCCCATCAAGGACATGATCCACATCTCCCACGGCCCGGTTGGCTGCGGCCAGTATTCCTGGGCGGCGCGCCGTAACTACTATATCGGCACGACCGGCATCGACACCTTCGTGACGATGCAGTTCACCTCCGACTTCCAGGAAAAGGACATCGTCTTCGGCGGCGACAAGAAGCTCGCGAAGATCATGGACGAAATCCAGGAGCTCTTCCCCCTCAATAACGGCATCACCGTCCAGTCCGAGTGCCCGATCGGCCTCATTGGCGACGACATCGAAGCCGTGTCGAAGGTGAAGTCCAAGGAATACGACGGCAAGACCATCGTCCCGGTGCGTTGCGAAGGCTTCCGTGGCGTGTCCCAGTCCCTGGGTCACCACATCGCCAACGACGCCATCCGTGACTGGATCTTCGACAAGCAGGATCCGAATCGGGTCGCCCCCTTCGAGTCCACCCCCTATGACGTCGCCATCATCGGCGACTACAACATCGGTGGTGACGCTTGGTCTTCCCGTATCCTCCTCGAGGAGATGGGCCTGCGCGTGATCGCCCAGTGGTCGGGTGACGGCTCGCTCGCCGAGCTGGAGAACACCCCCAAGGCGAAGCTGAACGTTCTCCACTGCTACCGCTCGATGAACTACATCTCGCGGCACATGGAAGAGAAGTTCGGTATTCCGTGGTGCGAGTACAACTTCTTCGGCCCGTCCAAGATCGCCGAGTCGCTGCGCAAGATCGCCAGCTACTTCGACGACAAGATCAAGGAAGGTGCTGAGCGCGTCATCGCCAAGTACCAGCCGCTGATGGACGCGGTCATCGCGAAGTATCGTCCGCGCCTCGAAGGCAAGACCGTGATGCTGTACGTGGGCGGCCTGCGTCCCCGTCACGTCATCGGCGCCTATGAGGACCTGGGCATGGAAGTGGTCGGCACCGGCTACGAATTCGCCCACAACGACGACTATCAGCGCACCGCCCAGCACTACGTCAAGGATGGCACGATCATCTATGACGACGTGACCGGCTACGAGTTCGAGAAGTTCGTCGAGAAGATCCAGCCCGATCTGGTCGGTTCCGGCATCAAGGAAAAGTACGTCTTCCAGAAGATGGGCGTGCCCTTCCGCCAGATGCACTCCTGGGACTATTCGGGCCCGTACCACGGCTATGACGGCTTCGCCATCTTCGCCCGCGACATGGACATGGCGATCAACTCTCCGGTGTGGAAGATGACCAACACCCCGTGGAAGAAGTCTCCGTCCAAGCCGACCATGCTCGCCGCCGAGTGATCGAGCGCGGTTAGCACCAGCTAGCGCCAGCTTGTCCCAGCCCCTCCCGCACGCGGGAGGGGCAACGGGAGAGGCACGTCGAGTTCAAGACCCACCATAAGGGGTTCGCTATGCCACAAAATGCAGATAACGTGCTCGATCACTTCGAGCTTTTCCGTGGTCCCGAGTACCAGCAGATGCTGGCCAACAAGAAGCGGATGTTCGAGAACCCCCGCGATCCCGCGGAAGTGGAGCGGATCCGCGAGTGGGCCAAGACCCCTGAGTATCAGGAAAAGAACTTTGCCCGCGAAGCCCTGACCGTGAACCCGGCCAAGGCCTGCCAGCCGCTCGGCGCGGTGTTCGTCGCGGTCGGCTTTGAGAGCACGATCCCGTTCGTGCACGGCTCGCAGGGCTGCGTGGCGTACTATCGCTCGCACTTCTCGCGCCACTTCAAGGAGCCCACCTCCTGCGTGTCCTCGTCCATGACGGAAGACGCGGCGGTGTTCGGCGGCCTCAACAACATGATTGACGGCCTCGCCAACACCTACAACATGTACAAGCCGAAGATGATCGCCGTCTCCACCACCTGCATGGCGGAAGTCATCGGCGACGACCTGAACGCGTTCATCAAGACCGCGAAGGAAAAAGGCTCGGTTCCGGCCGAGTATGACGTTCCCTTCGCCCACACCCCGGCCTTCGTCGGCAGCCACATCACCGGCTACGACAATGCCATGAAGGGCGTGCTCGAGCACTTCTGGGACGGCAAGGCCGGCACCACTGACAAGCTGGTGCGCGAGCCCAACGAGAAGATCAACTTCCTCGGCGGCTTCGACGGCTACACCGTCGGCAACATCCGCGAGATCAAGCGCATCTTCAACCTGATGGGCGTCGAGTACACCATTCTCGGTGACAATTCCGACGTGTGGGACACCCCCACCGACGGCGAGTTCCGCATGTATGACGGCGGCACCACGCTGGAAGAGGCGGCCAACGCCATCCACGCGAAGGCCACCATCTCCATGCAGGAATACTGCACCGAGAAGACCCTGCCCTTCATCAAGGGTCATGGTCACGAAGTGGTTGCGTTCAACCACCCGGTCGGCGTCGCTGGCACCGACAAGTTCCTGATGGAAGTCTCCCGCATCACCGGCAAGGAGATCCCTGAGGAACTCGCCCGCGAGCGCGGCCGCCTGGTTGACGCCATCGCCGACTCGTCCGCCCACATCCACGGCAAGAAGTTCGCCATCTACGGCGATCCCGACCTGTGCTACGGCCTGGCCGCCTTCCTGCTGGAGCTCGGCGCCGAGCCCACCACCGTGCTGTCCACCAACGGTGGCCCGAAGTGGGCGGCCAAGATGCAGGAGCTGTTCGACAGCTCGCCCTTCGGCGGCAACTGCAAGGCCTATCCCAACAAGGACCTGTGGCACATGCGGTCCCTGCTCTTCACGGAGCCGGTGGACTTCCTGATCGGCAACACCTACGGCAAGTATCTGGAGCGCGACACGGGCACCCCGCTGATCCGCATCGGCTTCCCGATCTTCGACCGTCACCACCATCACCGCCGTCCGGTGTGGGGTTATCAGGGTGGCATGAACGTGCTCATCACCATCCTGGACAAGATCTTCGACACCATCGACCAGAACACCATCGTTCCGGCCAAGACCGACTACTCCTTCGACATCATTCGTTGATGTCTTCGACCCGGGCGGGACTTTCCCGCCCGGGCTTCGTTGCGTGACCGCGAGCCGATCCGGGAGCCCCACCCGGGCCGACCCGACAGGGAGACCATCCGAAATTTTCCGCGATCTGACACAGCCCCGACGTTGAAGGAGAGATCCATGAGCTCGCTGTCGAACACGATTCAGGCCGTCTTCAACGAACCGGGATGCGCGAAGAACCAGAACAAGTCTGAAGCCGAAAAGAAAAAGGGCTGCACCAAGCAGCTGCAACCCGGCGGTGCCGCCGGCGGATGCGCCTTCGACGGCGCAAAGATTGCGCTCCAGCCCTTCACGGACGTCGCTCACCTCGTGCACGGCCCCATCGCCTGCGAGGGTAATTCCTGGGACAATCGCGGCGCGAAGTCCTCGGGCTCGAACATCTGGCGCACGGGCTTCACCACCGACATCAACGAAACCGACGTGGTGTTCGGCGGCGAGAAGCGCCTGTTCAAGTCCATCAAGGAAATCATTGAGAAGTACGATCCGCCGGCGATCTTCGTCTACCAGACATGCGTGCCCGCCATGATCGGCGACGACATTGACGCGGTCTGCAAGGCGGCGAAGGAGAAGTTCGGCAAGCCCGTGATCCCGGTGAACTCGCCCGGCTTCGTGGGCCCGAAGAATCTCGGCAACAAGCTTGCCGGCGAAGCCATCCTCGACCATGTCATCGGTACCGAAGAGCCGGAATACACCACGCCGTACGACATCAACATCATCGGCGAATACAATCTGTCGGGTGAGCTGTGGCAGGTGAAGCCGCTGCTGGACGAACTCGGCATCCGCGTCCTGGCCTGCATCTCAGGTGACGCGAAGTATAAGGACGTTGCCTCCTCGCATCGCGCCAAGGCGGCGATGATGGTGTGCTCCAAGGCCATGATCAACGTGGCCCGCAAGATGGAGGAGCGCTACGACATTCCCTTCTTCGAGGGCTCTTTCTACGGCATCGAGGATTCCTCGGACTCCCTGCGCGAAATCGCGCGGATGCTGATCGAGAAGGGCGCCGATCCGGAGCTGATGGACCGCACCGAGGCGCTCATCGCTCGCGAGGAGAAGAAGGCCTGGGAAGCCATCGCCAAGTATAAGCCTCGCTTCAAGGGCAAGAAGGTGCTGCTGATTACCGGCGGTGTGAAGTCCTGGTCGGTCGTCGCGGCTCTCCAGGAGGCGGGCCTTGAACTGGTCGGTACTTCCGTGAAGAAGTCCACCAAGGAAGACAAGGAGCGCATCAAGGAGCTCATGGGGCAGGACGCCCACATGATCGACGACATGAAGCCCCGCGAAATGTACAAGATGCTGAAGGACGCGAAAGCGGACATCATGCTCTCGGGCGGCCGCTCGCAGTTCATCGCGCTCAAGGCCAACATGCCCTGGCTCGACATCAACCAGGAGCGCCACCACGCCTATATGGGCTATGTGGGCATGGTGAAGCTGGTCGAGGAGATCGACAAGGCGCTCTACAATCCCATCTGGGAGCAGGTGCGTAAGCCCGCCCCGTGGGATAATCCCGAGGATTCCTGGCAGGCCAAGGCCATCGCGCAGATGGAGGCGGAAGCCGCCGCCCTCGCTGCTGATCCCGTGGCCGCCGAAGCGGCGCGGCGCGCCAAGAAGATCTGCAATTGCAAGAGTGTGGATCTGGGCACCATCGAGGATGCCATCACGGCGCACAGTCTCACGTCAGTGGAGGGCGTGCGTCAGCACACCAATGCCTCGGGGGGCTGCGGGGCCTGCTCGGTCCGCATCGAAGAGATCTTCGAGAACATGGGCGTGGCCGCGGCGGCCGCGGCGGAGGTGATCATTGATCCGGTGGCCGCCGAGGCCGCGCGCCGGGCGAAGAAGGTCTGCAACTGCATGAGCGTGGATGTGGGCACCATTGAGGATGTCATTCGCGCGCAGGGCCTGACGACGGTCGAGCAGGTGAAGACGCAGACCAAGGCTTCCGGTGGCTGCGGCAGCTGCGCGGAGCGGGTGGGCGATATCCTGTCCAGCGTGAACGGCGGCTCGGCGCCCGACGCGCTGGTGGCGGCGGAGTGAGGGCGGCAAGATGGCGAAGCTCGTTCCCTCCAAGAAGGCCTGCACGGTCAATCCGCTCAAGATGAGCCAGCCCATCGGCGGCGCCTTGGCGTTCATGGGGCTGCGCGGCTGCATGCCGTTGCTGCACGGCTCCCAGGGGTGCACCTCGTTCGGCCTGGTGCTGTTCGTGCGCCACTTCAAGGAAGCCATTCCGCTGCAGACCACCGCCATGAGCGAGGTGGCCACGGTGCTGGGCGGCCTTGAGAATGTCGAGCAGGCGATTCTCAACATCTACAATCGCACCAATCCCGAGATCATCGGAATCTGCTCCACCGGTGTCACGGAGACCAAGGGCGACGACGTGGATGGCTATATCAAGCTCATCCGCGCCAAGTATCCGCAGCTCGCGGACTTCCCGCTCGTCTATGTCTCGACGCCCGACTTTAAGGATGCGTTCCAGGACGGCTGGGAGAAGACCGTCGCCAAGATGGTCGAGTCCCTGGTGAAGACGCCGGAGCCCGGGGCCGCCAAGGACACGAAGCGCATCAATGTGCTGCCCGGCTGCCACATGACGCCGGGCGACCTGGACGAGCTGCGCACCATCATTGAGGATTTCGGGCTGGCCCCGTCCTTCCTGCCGGATCTGGCGGGCTCTCTGGATGGTCACATTCCCGACGATTTCACGCCGACCACCATCGGCGGCATCGGCGTTGAGGAAATCGCGACCATGGGTGAGGCGGCCTGGACCATCGGCATCGGCGCGCAGATGCGCCGGGCGGTGGATGCCATGGAGAAGAAGACCGGCTCCAGGGGGCGGGTCTTCGAGCGCCTGTGCGGGCTTGCGCCCAATGACCAATTCATCATGTTCCTCAGCGAGGTGTCGGGAAAGCCGGTGCCGCGCAAGTATCGCCGGCAGCGGGGCCAGCTCGTGGACGCGATGCTGGATGCCCACTTCCACCTCGGCGGGCGCAAGCTCGCCATCGGTGCCGAGCCGGACCTTTTGTTCGACATCGGCTCCATGCTGCACGAGATGGGCACCCACATTGTCGCGGCCGTGACGACGACGCAGTCCCCGGTGTTCGAAAAGCTGCCCACCGAGGAAGTGCTGATTGGCGATCTGGAAGATCTGGAGACCCTGGCCAAGGAGCGGGGCTGCGACCTGCTGATGACCCATTCCCATGGCCGCCAGGGCGCGGAACGGCTGAAGATTCCGTTCCACCGCATCGGCATGCCCATGTTCGACCGGCTTGGCGCGGGCCACCAGCTCTCGGTGGGCTATCGCGGCACGCGGGACCTCATCTTCAATCTCGCGAACCTCGTCATCAAGGATCACGAGGAGAACCACGAGCCGACCCCGGAAACCTGGCGCGACCCGTGGAATGCGGACGGCCATGGCCACGAAACTGGCACGACTTCTGCAGCGACCCATCACTAAGAAGAATGTCGAGGCGAAAGCACCATGAAAGTCGCATTTGCTACGCAGGACATGAAGCGCGTCGATGCTCATTTCGGTTGGGCGAAGCACATCGCCATCTATGAGGTGAACCCGGAAGAGCACCACTTCATCGAATCCGTCGAGTTCGACGGCGACCTGAAGGAAGACGGCAACGAGGACAAGCTGGCCCCGAAGATCGAGGCCATCAAGGATTGTGCGATTCTCTACGTGGCCGCCATCGGCGGCTCGGGCGCGGCGCGTGTGGTGGCGAACAATATCCACCCCATGAAGGTGAACCAGCCGGAAGAGATCTCCGATCTGATCGACAAGCTTTCGGAAGTTCTGAAGGGCGCTCCCCCGCCGTGGCTGCGCAAGGCCCTGAACAAGGGCAAGGAACGCAGCTTCGATTTCGAGGATTGAGGCGTCTTTCGCCCCCGGTCGTTCGCGTCAAGCCCGCGGCATCGCGGCTTGATGCTTTTCCTTCACGCGGCGCAATTGCGGCCGCCCGAAAATGCTCGAGAGGACGCCCCCATGGCCGAAGCAGCTGAAGCCGCCGTCGCAACGGTTCCCGCGGAAGAGTCGCCCTTCGTCAAGGAGCTCATCAAGGTCTGGCGCGCCCAGGACACCCACGGCGCCTGGGAAGGCAAGAAGGATCTCGACCTAATCGAGCCCTACATCATCGACAAGGAAGCGCGCCGCGCGCTGCCGATCATCGGAGATCCCGATCCGGAGACCATCTGGCGGCTGGAGCTGTTCTTCAACGCCGTGTGCCTGCTCATCGAGCGCGAGACCCGCGTGATGATCAGCCCCATGCTGAAGATGAGCCACGAAGGCTTCGGCCGCATGGTGCTTATCGGCGGCCGGCTGATCGTGGTGAACAAGCAGCTGCGCGACATACACCGTTTCGGCTTCGACAATCTCGGCAAGCTCGGGGAAGAGGGCATGAAGTATGTCACCTCCGGCGTCGAGATGATCAAGAAGTTCCCGGAAGTGGCCAACTACTGAGGCGACCATGAGCGATATAGATGCCCTGAAGGCGGAACTCAAGAAGCTGTCGGCCAAGGCCACCCAGGCCAAGATGGACCTTCATGACCTCTCCGAGGAACTGCCGGTGAACTGGGAGCAGATCCCCGTAGTGGCGAAGAAGGCCCATGATGCCTTTGCCGACCTGGAAAAGAAGCGGGCGGAGCTCAAGGCCCTCGAAGCGGCGTGACGCGCGCCGGTTGATCCTGGCGGCCCGGGGCGGGCCGCCCGAACCTGGAAGGTCTTTCCCATGTCTAACGAAACCCGAGATGGTCGAGCTTGGCAGCCAGACTACCTGCTCGACATCGATGCCGGGAAGTGCATCGGCTGCGGGCGCTGCTACAAGGTCTGCGGCCGGGATGTGATGACACTCAAAGGTATCAACGAGGACGGCGAAGTGGTCAGCCTCGATGATGACGAGGATGATGACGTCGAGAAGAAGGTGATGGTGATGAACGATTCGGGGGCCTGCATCGGCTGCGGTGCCTGCGCCCGAGTGTGTCCCGCCAACTGCCAGATCCACGGGATGGACAAGGCGGCCTGATCAAGGAGCAGCGGCGATGACAGCAGAAGAGGTCTACGACCAGCTCCTCGCAACGCCCGGTCCCGTCGATTGCGACGCTTTCGACCGGCATGTCGTCGCCGCGATCCTCTCCCTTGCCGTGGTGGAGGGGGGCGCATCCGGACAGGGCCCGCTGCAGGGCGTCGGGCTCTCAGGGGGCGCGCTGCGCCGGCTGCTCGGCCTTGCCTTTCCGCACCTGGGGGCGGAGGCTGAAAAGTGGTGCGCGGCATCCGCTCCCGACGTGGACAAGGAAGAGCAGTCCATCCGCGATATTCTGGGCATGTATTGCACGAGTGGCGATGCTCTTGAGCAGCTGCTGGGGGCAATGATTGCCCGGCGCTGCAAGTCGCCCCACCATTTGTGGCAGGATCTGGGGCTGCGCAATCGCGGCGAGCTCTCCGAGCTGATGAAGCGCCACTTCGCTCCGCTGGCGCAAAAGAACCGCAACGACATGAAGTGGAAGAAGTTTCTCTATCGCATGGTCTGCGGTTCGGAAGGCTTCACCTTGTGCACGGCGCCGGTGTGCGCGGAGTGCGATGACTTTCACGTGTGTTTTGGGGCGGAAGATGGTGAGTCCCGCCTGGCGTGGGCGCGAAACGGCAGGCCATCCTCCGAGCCCCCGGTGACGGAATTCCCCGCGGCGGCGGAATAAGCGCCGCGAGCGATTAGCGTTCGCGGCGCCTCTCACCGCGTCGGCGCGCCTGGCGCAAGCTGAACACTTATTCTGCAAGCCGAAAAAGCCGCCAGTGTCCGCGCGGGCGCGGTCCTGCGTCTCCAGTCTTGGAGCGCAGGCGGTGAGGGGCGCGCCGACCGAAGGCGTGCCATGCCTGACCCCTTGTCACGCCCAGTCGTCCGCGGTCGCGCCGCCTCCCGAGGCTCTGCAACGCGGTAACCTGCGGCTTGTCCCCCGGGCTGGCGGACGCGTCCGGCGTCGGTGCGCTCGGGCTCTCCCATGGGGCAAATTGCTCCGTCCCCGCCGCAGCGGCCGCCGTCCCGTCAGCATTGACCCCGGCGCATGTGGGAGCCCTCAGCCGCGTGCCGGCAGCTCTCCGCTGAGGGCGGTGGCGGGCCTGCAGCTGCTGATGGATCCAAGATCGGCAAGGATGGGCGCATCTCGGTGAAAACCCGTGCGGGCACGGGAATATCGGCGCGCCGCCCACAAAATCCATTAATACCATCATATTTATTGATTTATGTTGACGGTGCCGCCAGAGGGTGCGATCGTCGCTCTCATAAAGCGTTCGGCGCATTCGCCTGTTTCCTCTGGAGGTCCCATGAGCGCACGTCCCTCGTCCATCCGCGCCTGGATGGCGGCTCTTGTCCTGGCTGTGGCGGCGGGCGGTGTTGGCTGCAAGGGGGCGATCGCGGCGGAAACCACCCTTCTGAACGTGTCGTACGACCCCACGCGTGAGCTTTATGCGGACGTGAACAAGGCGTTCGGCGCCCAGTGGGAGAAGGCGCACCCCGGGGAGCGGCTGACCCTTCGCCAGTCCCATGGCGGTTCCGGCAAGCAGGCCCGCTCTGTCATTGACGGGCTGGAAGCGGATGTGGTGACGCTGGCGCTCGCCTATGACATCGACGCCATCGCGGCGCGCGGGCTGCTGGACAAGGATTGGCAGAAGCGCCTGCCCGACAATTCCTCTCCCTACACGTCGACCATCGTGTTCCTGGTGCGCAAGGGCAATCCCAAAGGCATCAAGGATTGGGACGACATCACCAAGCCCGGCATCAAGGTGGTGACGCCCAATCCGCGCACGTCGGGCGGCGCGCGCTGGAACTATCTGGCCGCCTGGGGCTATGCGCTCAAGAAGTTCGGCGGGGATGAGGAGAAGGCGAAGGCCTTCGTTCAGGCGCTCTACAAGAATGCCCCGGTGCTGGACACCGGCGCGCGCGGCGCCACCGTCACCTTCGTGGAGCGGGGCATCGGCGACGTGCTGATCGCGTGGGAAAACGAGGCCTATCTCTCGGTGAACGAGCTCGGCCCCGACAAGTTCGATATCGTCACCCCCTCCGTGTCCATCCTGGCGGAACCGCCGGTGGCGGTGGTCGACAAGGTGGTCGACAAGAAGGGCACGCGCACCGTGGCCGAGGACTATCTGAAGTTCCTCTACACCCCCGAGGGGCAGGAGCTGGCCGCGCGCCATTATTATCGCCCGCGCAATGCCGAGGTCGCCGCCAAGTACAAGGACAAGTTCGCGCCGGTGGAGCTGTTCACCGTGGATGAGGTGTTCGGCGGCTGGCAGAAAGCCCAGAAGACGCACTTCTCCGATGGCGGCGTGTTCGATCAGATCACCGGACGGTAGCATTGGGCATCTTCCCGTCATCAGCGACCACGCGACAGGGTGCGGACCGGGGCCGCGGGGTGTTAGGAATGCCCTGCGGCGCCCTCGTTTCCCCCGTCAGCGCCGGAGAGCGGTGAACTGTCCGTCATGTCGAACCTTGCGTTTCCTTTCGCACGCCGTCGGCCCCGGAGCGTCATACCCGGCTTCGGGCTCACGCTCGGGCTGACTTTGACGTGGTTGAGCCTGATCGTGCTCCTGCCCATGGCGGGGCTGTTCATCAAGACGTCGGAGCTCACCTTCTCGCGCTTCCTGTCCATCGTCACCGCCGAGCGCACGGTGCATGCGCTTCAGGTGTCGTTCGGCCTCTCTCTGGCGGCGGCGGTGGTGAATGCGGTGCTCGGGCTCGTGGTGGTGTGGGTGCTGGTGCGCTATGATTTTCCTTTCCGCCGGGTGGTGGATGCGCTGGTGGATATCCCCTTCGCCCTGCCCACGGCCGTGGCGGGCATCGCGCTGACAGCCATCTATGCGGAGAATGGCTGGGTGGGTTCGCTGCTGGCGCCGCTCGGCATCCAGGTGGCGTTCACCCCGCTCGGCATTCTGGTGGCGCTGGTGTTCATCGGCCTGCCGTTCGTGGTGCGCACGGTACAGCCCGTGCTCACCGATCTCGACCAGGAGCTGGAGGAGGCCTCCGCCAGCCTCGGCGCGTCGCGCTGGCAGACCATTCGCCGCGTGGTGCTGCCGGCCATCGGGCCCTCGCTGGTCACCGGCTTCGCCCTGGCCTTTGCGCGCGGGGTGGGGGAATATGGCTCCGTCATTTTCATTGCCGGCAATCTGCCGGGCGTGTCGGAGATTGCTCCGCTGCTCATCGTGATCCGGCTGGAGGAGTTCCGCTATGCGGACGCGACCGCCATCGCGGTGGTGATGCTCCTGGCCTCGTTCGTGCTGCTGGCCGCCATCAATGGCCTGCAGCGCTGGAGCGAGCGGCGCGGGAGGGCATCATGAGCCCGCCTTTCTCGTTCTTCCGCGCGCTGTCGCGCCGCCGCAAAGCCCGCTTTTCAGGAACCCGCCCATGAGCATCGACATCGTCGGCGTCACCAAGCGCTTCAAGTCCTTCACCGCCCTCGACAATGTGTCGCTGCACATCAATAGCGGCGAGCTGGTGGCGCTGCTGGGCCCCTCGGGCTCGGGCAAGACCACCCTGCTGCGCATCATTGCGGGCCTTGACTGGCCGGATTCCGGCGAGGTGCATTTCGATGGGGAGGACGCGCTCTCCCGCTCGGTGCGCGAGCGCAATGTGGGCTTCGTGTTCCAGCATTACGCCCTGTTCCGCCATCTCTCGGTGTTCGAGAATGTCGCGTTCGGCCTGCGTGTCCGGCGCGGCCCGGCCAAGCTGCCCGAGGCAGCCATCCGCGAGCGGGTGAACGAGCTTTTGTCCCTGGTGCAGATCGATTGGCTGGCGGATCGCTATCCGGCCCAGCTCTCGGGCGGCCAGCGGCAGCGCGTGGCGCTGGCGCGGGCGCTCGCCATCTCGCCGCGCGTGCTGCTGCTGGACGAGCCCTTCGGCGCGCTCGATGCGAAGGTGCGCAAGGAGCTGCGGCGCTGGCTGCGGCATCTGCATGAGGAAATGCCCGTCACCTCCGTGCTCGTCACCCACGACCAGGAGGAGGCGCTGGAGGTCTCCGACCGCATTGTGGTGATGGGCCGGGGTCATATCGAGCAGGTGGGCGCCCCGGAGGATGTCTATCGCAATCCGGCGACCGCCTTCGTGCACGATTTCATCGGCGAAACCGTGCGCCTGCCGGGGGAAGTCCGCGGCGGGGCGCTCTATCTCAAGGGGCAGCGGCTGGGGCTCGATGCCCAGGGGGTGGGCGATGGCCCGGCGCAGATCCTGGCGCGCCCCCACGAGGTGGAGCTGGCGCCGCCCGAGGGCGCGCCGTTCGCCGGCCGGGTCCTGGCCCTGCGCAGCTTCGGCCCAAACCGGCGTGTGGATGTGGAGATCGCTTCCGATGCCGGCACCACGGTGGTGGAAGCCGCGGTGCCCACCGATCGGGAGATTGCCGTCGGCGCCCAGGTGGGCCTGCTGCCCCACCGCTACCGGGTTTTTTCCGCGACCGCCTGATGCGGACGCCCGCGCGTATCGGGCCGAAGACGCGTGCCAAGGAAGACGCGCGCCAAGGGGGTGTCCCAGGGAGCGTCTCAGGAGCGTGCGAAAGGGCGGGGGAGCCCGAGGCATGGACCTGGCTTAGCCCGAGCAGCCTCAAGGCGCGCCTGCCGGTCGATGACCGTCACTGGCCGGACCGTCGAAGCGTTCAGTGCGATTTCATGGCTCCCCCCCGGCCCCGTGAGCAGTCGGCCGGGGACCGGGGCGTGAGCTGCGCCCCACGCCCTTGCCACCATCCCGGCCCGCCTGCGCGGAGCCCATCCCGGCCTCAGGGGGCCGGGTTGCCGTGGAGCTGGAACACGGCGTTCACCTTCGCCTCGATCTCCGGCGTGATGGCGAGCGTCGCCGTGGCCAGCGTCTCCTGAAGCTGGGCGACAGAGGTGGCACCGATGATGTTGGAGGTCACGAACGGCCGGCTGGTCACCCAGGCCTGGGCCAGCTGAACGGGCGACAGGCCCAGCTCCGCCGCCAGGGCGAGATAGGCCTTGATGGCCTCTTCCGTGCCCGGCTTCTCATAGCGCTGGCCGCGATTGAACAGGGTGGTCCGGGCGCCGGCGGGGCGGGCGCCATTGAGATATTTGCCGGTGAGATAGCCCTGCGCCAGCGGCGAATAAGCCAGCAGGCCCACCTGTTCGCGCGTGGCGAATTCGGCCAGCCCCTCCTCATAGGTGCGGTTGAGGAGGTTGTAAGCGTTCTGCACCGACACCACCCGCGGGCCGATGCCCTTTTGCGCCGCCATCAGGAAGCGGTGGAGGCCCCAGGCGGTTTCGTTCGACAGGCCGATGTGGCGCACCTTGCCGGCCTTCACCAGATCGGCCAGCGCCGCCAGCGTTTCCTCGATGGGGACTTCCGGCGCGTCGTTCTCCGAGCGCGTGGCGGTGGGGCTGCCGAACAGGGGCACCGCGCGGTCCGGCCAGTGGAGCTGGTAGAGGTCCACATAATCGGTCTGCAGCCGGCGCAGCGACGCGTCGATGGCCTCGTTGATGTTGCGCGCGTCGAGGCGCGGATTGGAGCCGTCGGCCCGCAGCCAGGTCTGGGTGGAGCGCCCGGCCACCTTGGTGGCGAGGATCACCTTGTCCCGATTGCCGCGCGCCTTCAGCCAGGTGCCGATGATGCGCTCGGTGGACCCCTGCGTCTCCGCCCGGGGCGGAATGGAATACATCTCCGCCGTATCGATGAAGTTGATGCCGGCATCGAGCGCGAGATCGAGCTGGGCGTGCCCCTCGGCCTCCGTGTTCTGCTGGCCGAAAGTCATGGTTCCAAGGCAGATGGACGATACGGCGAGGCCGCTGTCTCCAAGGGGACGATACGCGATCATGGGGGCTCCGCGGGGCGAGGATCGGGGCTGGATGGTGGGTTGGCGCAGACCCTAGAGCATTTCCGTGCCCACGGGCAGCCGCTGGCGCAGGGGAATGCCGCGCTGGGCGGGCGGCAGTATCATGGATCGTGCCGCCGGCCATGCGGTGGATGCAGGGCGGCCGTGCAGGGCGTTGCGACGGCTGGCCAAATGTCGCGCAATAATCTATCAGGCCGCACCGGTTACCTAACGCGCGAGCGCGCCAAAGGCACCCTCCGCGCGATCGAAAATTACCGAAGCTTCTGCCACGGTCGACGCCCGGCGGGGCCTGCGCCCTCTGGACGCGGCAGAAGACGTTTTGGAACACAAAGACATGTCATCCACAGCATCAGCAGCCCCCCTTCCGGACGAGGGCGCCCCGGCCCTCGTCAATCCCCGCCACCGGGTCATTCTGGCGAGCCTGGTGGGGACCACCATCGAATTCTACGATTTCTACGTCTATGCCACCGCGGCGGTGCTGGTGTTTCCCCACCTGTTCTTCCCGCTGGGTAATGACACGGTGGCGCTGCTGGCCTCGTTCGCGGTGTTCGGCGCGGCCATGGTGGCGCGGCCGTTGGGCGCGGTGTTCTTCGGTCATCTGGGCGACAAGCGCGGGCGCAAGATTACCCTGGTGGGGGCGCTGCTCACCATGGGCATCGCCACGTTTCTCATCGGCTTCCTGCCCACTTTTCCCATGGTGGGGTGGTTGGCGCCGGCGCTGCTGGTGATCCTGCGTCTTGCCCAGGGCTTCGCGCTTGGCGGCGAGTGGAGCGGGGCGGCCCTGGTGGCCACCGAGAACGCGCCGGAGGGCAAGCGCGCCCTTTACGGCACCTTCCCGCAGCTCGGCGCGCCCATCGGCTTCATCATCGCCAATGGCCTCTTCCTCATCATTGCCGCGGTGATGCCGTCCTCCGACCCCTCGCGCCCGTCGGCGGAGTTCCTCGACTGGGGCTGGCGCATCCCGTTCCTGTTCTCCGTCGTCATGGTGGCGGTGGGGCTGTGGGTGCGCCTCAATCTGGTGGAAAGCCGGGCCTTTTCCAACACGGTAAAGGAAGGGCGCGTGCATGATGTGCCGCTGGTGGCGGCGGTGAAGACCTATTGGCGCGAGCTGATCCTGGGCACCTTCTACATGCTCGCCACCTATGTGCTCTTCTATCTGATGACCACCTTCTCACTGAGCTATGGCCGCGCCGCCACCTCCGCCGCGCTGCCGGGCCTGGGCTATGACTACCGCACCTTCGTGCTGATGATGATCGTGGGCGTCGTGTTCTTCGGCCTGTTCACCCTGGTGTCCGGCCCCTGGGCCGACCGCTGGGGCCGCCGGCGCACGCTGATCGGGATCACGCTCGCCATCGCCGTGTTCGGCCTCACCTGGGTGCCCATGCTGGCGGGTGGCTTCGCGGGGGTGATGGCGTGGCTCATCATCGGCTTCTCGCTCATGGGCCTCACCTTCGGCCCCATGGGCGCGCTGCTGCCGGAGTTGTTCCCGGCCAATGTGCGCTACACGGGCTCGGGCATCGCCTACAATGTCTCCTCCATCCTGGGCGCGGCGGTGGCGCCGTTCATCGCGGTGGCGCTGTGGGCCTATGGGGCGGGCAGCCCGTTTTGGGTGGGCGTCTACCTCACCGCCATGGCGGTGCTCACCCTCATCGCCTTGCTGCTCGGCAAGGAGACGCGGGATATGGATATCCACGCCTGAGGGGCGCCTTCCAGGATCATGACGGGGAACGGGCGGCCCAGGGGCCGCCCGTTTTCGTTGAGCTGGAGGCCGATGGCCTCGGCCGGGTGTGGCTCAGAACTTCACGGTGAGCCGGGTGTTGATGGAACGGCCGGGGCCGGCCACCGCGTAGCCCCAGGCGGGGGAGGTGCCCATCATGGACGGCACCCGGTAGTTCACCAGGTTGGCGCCGCCGAGCGGCAGGTCATATTCCGTATCGAGGATGTTCTCGACGCCGAAATCGACGCGCACCATCTGCCATTCATAGGATGTGCGGAAGTTGAGGAGTGCATAGGCGCTGGTTTCCAGCTCGTTGCGCACCTGGCTCACCAGCACCTTGGCGGACACCATCTGCAGTTCCAGGCTGGTGGTCCAGGCGCCCAGCGTATTGTCCAGCGCCACCGTGCCGTTGAGCGGCATCATGTGGTAGAGGTTCACGCCGTCGGTGCGCTGGCCCTGCACGAAGTTCAGGTTGCCGCGGAACGCCGCCTGGCCGAACGTGTCGCTATCCCACAGCGCCAGCTTGCCGTCGATATTGACGCCATAGAGCCACGCATCGTGGTTGGCGAATTGCAGGAAGACGAACTTGTCGGTCGCATAGAGATTGCTCGGCAGGCTCTTCAGGCAGCCCGCGAGCGAGCAGCGGTCGGCGTCGATATAATCCACCACATAGCTGTAATAGGGCGACACGCGCAGCTGCCACACCTTCTGCGCCCCGTCGTGCCAATTGGCAGTGAAGCTCACGGTGTGGGCGGCTTCGGGCTCCAGATCCAGATTGCCCACATAGCCGTTGCCGTCGCCATACCAGCCGATCATCTTCATGGCCATGGCGTTGGAGGACCACGCATAGCGCTCGTAGAGATTGGGCGAGCGGGTCTTGCGCGCCAGGCCCAGCTCATAGAGGCCGGTGGAGTTTGGCTCGTAGCGCAGGAGCGCGGTGGCGTCGAAATTGATGTCGGTGCGGGCGTGGCTCTCGGCGTTGAAGGCGTCGGCCTGGGCGCCGTACATCATCGTATTGTAGCCCTGCACGTCGCCGGTATTCATCCAGACGATGTCATTGCGCAGGCCGAAGCTGGCGGTCCACTTCTCCGCCAGCTCCTTCTCCCACTCGGCATAGGTGCCGACCCGCAGGCGCTGGCCGTTATTGATGTTCCAGAAGGTGTCCGGGCTCATCATCATGGAGCCCGCCACCGGCGGCCACCAGTCGTCCAGGTTGTTGTAGAAGACCTCGTTGCCGATGCGCATGAGCGTGTCCGGGGAAAGGCCCATCGTCGCCTTCACCGTATAGCCGATGTCCGTGGAGCGGGTGTCCATGGGCATGTCGCCGTCCTTGTCCGGCTCGATGAAGCCCATGGTGTGGCGAATGCGGTTGAAGAAGGTGGTGGCTTCCAGCTTGCCCCAGTCGAACAGGCCCTCATAGCGCCCGTTCACGAAGATGCTCTTGTTCTCCACCAGGTCCATATACTGGTTCACGAAGCCTTCGGTGGGGATGAACTGGCCGCCCACCTGGAGGGTGAAGATGTTGTCCTGCAGCTTCTTCGAGATGGAGAGCGCGTGGTTCTGCGTCTCGTACATGGTGGACTTGATGGTGGTGCCGTTGCCGGACGTGTAGTCGCTGGCGCGCGCCCAACCGCCCGTATAGGTCACGCTGGTGTCGGCGTTGGACACGGTGGCGTTGGCGTCCACCCCATAGGAATTGCCGTTGGAACGGTAGAAGCCGGAGACCGAGCCTGACACCTGCAGCTGATCGCCCGGTGTGAAGCGGGCCGGGGCAACGCTGACATCCACCTTGGCGCCGGTGAAGTCGCCGCCCACGCTCACCGGCGCGGTGCCGTAATAGACCTTGGCGGTCGACACCATGGCCGGATTCACGAACGACATGGGCGGGTTCATCTCGTTCGGGCAGGCCGGGCTGAAGATCATGCCGTTGATGGCCACCTGCACCCGGTCCGCGCCCATGCCGTTCACCGCCGGCAGGCTGGAGACGCCGCCCGCGCCCCATGAGGCGCCGCCGGGGATGGCGTCGATCAGCGATCCCGAATCACTGGTGAAGAGGGTGGCGGCGGCCGCTTCCGCGCCGCTGATGGTGGCGCCGTCTCCGGGCAGCGGCGCGCTTTCGCCACCGCTCGCCGTCTCGGCGGGCGGGCGCACCACCACGGTGGGCAGCTGGGAAACGCCACTGTCCTGGGCCGAGGCGGGCAGGATGGTGGGGCCGAAGACGGCAAGGGCCGGGCAGAGCAGGGCGCTCGACAGGCGCAGGGCGCGCCGGAGGCGCGGGGTTGCGTGTTGCATGGGTGTTTCCACGAAAGCTTTCGCGTGGCGTCAGCCACGGGGCGCGCGCACCGGCGCATTCGAGCGCGACCGGGTCTGCTCGAACGACACGCCAGTCCGCGCGGCGACCCAGGGGCGCGCACGTCAGGTCTTGAATGATGAGACGAAGGAGCCCGCTGCGGCGGGCGCGAGATCAGGCGAAAGCTGGTGGCGCGCGGGGTTGGTGGGGCTGGCGCTGCTGCGCCGTGCGCAGCCCGTCGCGCACGATGACCCGATAATGCACCTCGATGGCGACGCGGTCGATTTCCGGCGTCGGCACGGGGGGCGGCAGCACCGCTGCGTCCACCCGCGACAGGCAGAGCGGGCAATGGGTCGCAGCTTTCTGCGGTTCGCCGCCGGTGTCGCCAGCGGTGGCCTGGCTGCCGACGCACAAGGGCGTGGCGAGCGCGGTGCCGCCCACCAGGCTGGCGCCCAGGGCGCTCATCAGCATGATCTGGAACACGAGGGCATAGGCGGCCGTCCAGGCCACCACCAGTCCCATCGTGCTGAATCCCTTGCGCCGCCCGATCATTCTCCCATCCCCGCTTTGCTGGCTAACACGGCGGCTGACGAAAAGGAAAGGCCAACGATCCCGTTCCGGGGTGCGGCGTTGCGTCGGAGGCGTGATCGGGCGCTTGACGGAAGCGGCGCGTTTGGCTGTGCTCACGCGCAAGAACTTCATCTGGCCGTTTCGCCTCGCCGCGGGACGACCGGAGCATGGGTTGAAAGGGAGACGCCGTGGGCAGCAGGGGGCCGGCAGCCGGATGGGCCGCATGGCGGGGCGTGATCGCCCTGGCCGTCGCCTATGGGCTGGTGGGTCAGCTGGTGCTGGCCTCGGCGGTGCTCGCGCTGGCGGTCGGTCCGGAGCGCGCGGGCAGCTTCCGCACCGTGCTGTGCACCCCGAGCGGGGGCGCTGCGCCCGAGCATGCGCCCGGTGGCAGCCACCTGCCGGTGTGCTGCCAGCTCGGCTGCGGTTTTCTCAACACCCTGGCGCCGACGCCGCCGGGCGGCGGCCTTGCGGCGCCTCTTCTCGCGTTCGTGCGCCTTGCGCGCCTTGGGACTGAGCTGCAGCTTTCCCCACCCCAGGGGCGCCGGAGCGCCCATCTGGCGCGGGCGCCGCCGCCGCCGGCCGCCTGATCCCGGACCCACGCCTTTTCCATTGATCCGACCGGCGCCGTCAGTGGCCGCGCGGCTCTCGCCGTGGCCCGCCCGCCGGTTCTTTCCCACGCCCCCTTCACGGCAGGGGGCCAAGGAGATCGTCATGTCGAATCTTTCCCTGAAGTCCGCCTTCTCCGCCGCCGCGCTCTCGCTCGGTGTTCTCACCGCCTCGCTGGCTGCCACCGTCGCGCCGTCGCTGGCCCACGACTATAAGGTGGGCGCGATCGAGATCGAGCATCCGTGGGCGCGCGCGACGCCCGGCGGCGCCACTGTGGGCGGCGGCTATCTGGTGCTGAAGAACACCGGAGCGACGGAGGATCGGCTGGTGTCCGCCACGGCGCCCTTCGCGGGCAAGGTGGAGATCCACGAAATGGCGGTGACCAATGGCGTGATGACCATGCGCCCGCTGCCCGATGGCCTCGCCATTCCCGCTGGCGGCACCGTGACCCTGAAGCCGGGCTCCTACCACATCATGTTCATGCAGCTGAAGCAGCCCCTGAAGGAGGGCGAGACCGTGGACGGCACGCTGACCTTTGAGAAGGCGGGGACCGTGCCGGTTCAGTTCAAGGTGGAGAGCCTGGGCGCCGGCGCCGCGGGCCATGCCCCCGCCAGCCAGGGCCATTCAGGTCAAGAGCATTCCGGCCACTGAGGTGCCGTGATGAACCGGCTCACGGGCGGTGCCGCGTCGCCGCCTGTGAGCCGGAGCTCATCGCGCTGATTAGCCCCCGCGTCCGCCCGATGCTGAAGCGTCCCGGTGCTCAGCCGTCGAGCCGCTCATAGGCCATGTGGGTGGTCGGCGCGCCGGTGGGGTTGGGTGCGTAGATGCCCAGAAGCCGGGCGTAATCGGGGGCGCAATAGCGGCCGATGGAGCCGGCCGGCACCTTCACCATGTCGCCGGCGGTGGCCTCCACGGTCTCTCCGTCGCAGGTCACAAAAAGCAGGCCTTCCAGCACATAGGCGTATTCATCATGCACATGGGCGTCGCTCCAGGCCTCGCCGCGAAGTTCCCATTCCATGATGACGGGCTCGGTCCATCCCTCCGTTGGCGGCGGCGTGAACCAGCGGACCTTGGGAGCCCCTTCGCCCGTGAGCGGCGCGCGCGCCAGCTTGATCGGTGCCATCTTTCCGTCCCGTGCTCCCCGCTCTCCCGCGGCCGGCCGCCGGATCCCGCAAATGGGGCGCGAGGGCTGCTCGAGGCAAGCACAGCCCGGTGGCGAATGCAAATAACCAGCGGTAAAGTACACATTGAATTTGGCAATTCGTGCGTTTGCGTGGCTTTATGCGCCTGCGTCCGGAAGGCGAAGGGCGCGCAGAAGGGACGAGGCCGGTACGCCACGGTGTTTGGGCACCGTATGCGGCGGGGGAGGGCGGGGCCATCTGCCGGCAAGGGCACGCACATCCTGCCCGATCTCCTGACAACGGCGATGTTTTGTGGCATTCATCTCCATATCCGGCCGCGTGTCTTCCGCTGCGGCACCGGAAACTGTGGTTGACCCATGTCTCTCAAGCGTCAGAACGAAATTCTCCAGGTGGTGCGGTCCAAGGGCAGCTATTCCATCACCGAGCTCGCCTCGCGGCTTTCGGTTTCCACGGAAACCATCCGTCGCAACATCCAGCCCCTGATCGAGGATGGCACGCTGCTGCGCTTTCACGGCGGCATCATGATTCCGGAGGTGGCCGAGGAGCCGCCCTTCCAGCGCCGCATGCATGTGAACAACGAGGCCAAGTGGGCGGTTGCCGCCATCGTGCGCGACCAGGTGCAGGACGGCGACAGCCTCATCCTCGACAATGGCACCACCTCCGCTTACGTGGCGGATGCGCTTTCGGCCCATTCGCGGCTCACGGTGGTCACCCATTCGGTGCAGATCGCCCACCGGCTCGCCTCCAAGAACGGCAACCGGGTGTTCATGTCGGGCGGGGAGCTGGGGGGAGAGGATGGCTCGGCCATGGGGCCGTCCACCATCGAGTTCATCCGCCAGTTCCAGGTGCGCTACGCCTTCATTTCCGTGGGCGGCATCACCCTCGCCGGCGAGCTTGGCGACTTCCACCTGTTCGAGGCGGAGTTTGCCCGCGCGGCCATGCAGCAGGCCCAGGAAGCCTGGGTGATCGCTGATCGCACCAAGTTTGGCCGCGAGGCGCCGGTCACCGTGTGCCAGCTCGCCGCCGTTGATGCCATCGTGTCCGATGGCCCGCCGCCACCCGAATTCGCCGCCCGCTGCCGGGCCTCGGGCGTGCGCATCGTCACCCCGTCCGTGCCGGTGGCGGCGCCCAGGGCGGAGACGCGCGCAGGCTGAAGCGCCGGGCGTCTGCCGCCGCCGGATTTCTCCGGAGCATCTTTGGTTTCACCGAGCCGCTGGATGCTTCAGGCCTTGATATCAAATGCTTCATTCGTGCGACGGGTATCCGCTTCGTTTGAAGGCGTCGCCATCCATCGCGTGCGCGCCGGGCTCTCCGCCGCCCGCAGACCCCGGAGGGCGCGCGCGGGCCGTCCCTCCGGGTTCCGGTGTTCGTGCCCTCGCGAGAGGGGGCGGATCACTGGCCGGCGTTGATGCTGATGCCTTCCAGATAGCTGATCTGGGCCAGGTCGCCGGGCTGCACCTGCTGCAGGTCCGCCAGCACCTTGGGATCCACGGCGCGCAGGGTACGCACGCCGCCGTCCGGGCCCTCGAAGGTGACGGTGCCGGCCTGCTTGTTCACATCCACGAAGATGGTGGTGAGCGTGACGGCGCGGATGCCGAAGCCCTCGGGCCAGCCGGGCAGGCCGTCATTGATGGCCACATCGCTGAGAACTTCGCCGGGCGTGCCCTGGCGCGCCTTTCCGAGGGCGGTGACGACGCCGGGAACCACGCGGATGAGCAGGCGCTCGCTGTTCCGGTAGGCTTCGAGATCGCCGAGGATCAGGGGGGCGGTGACGGCCCAGCGCTTGCCCGTGGGCAGCTCCAGCACCATGCGGCGGGTGGCCGGATCAGCGGAGACGAAGCGCGCCTGGAACACGAGCACGGGCACCGTGCCGACCCCCGCAATGGTCACCATTTCGCTGGAGGTGGGCTGCGGCTGGGCCAGGGCGGCGCTGCCCGCCCCCAGCACCACGAGAGCGGACAGGGCTGCCGCCACGAGACGAGACTTCATGATGATCCCCCAATGCGCGGTGCCACCGGCCTTTCCGGTCTGCGCGCCGCGGCGAGATAAAGCCAGATACCGCACCGTCGTCACAACGGGGGCGTGCCCACAATCGCGTGGCAGCCTTAAGGCCGTGTCAATACGGGCAAACCATTGTCACACGCGCGTCCGAAATCTATGGTGAATGTGACAGTCACGTTCGGATGCGTGTTGCGACATGCTCCGAACATCGCTTCGGTCGTCCGGCCTGCCCGGAGCGCCGCGCGGTGGCGTCATAAAAGGGTGGGCGGCCCGCGAGATGACGGTTTCGTCGCCTGCGGCGGCTCGGGGAGGGTCGGCGCATGAAGCGCATCGGTGAGACGCAAGCCGGCTTCAATCTGCCGGCCATGGTGGGGCGAGGCCTCGACGCTGCCAAGGAGGTGGCGCGAGAGGGATTTGCGCGCTGGCCGGGCTTCAAGGCCACCGACACTGCGGGCAAGCGGACGACGCTGCCGGGCGGCGATGCGCCCTTCGCGTTCTTCTTCGACAAGGCCAAGGCGGCGCCCGCCGGGCGGCCCCCCATGCCCGCGCCGCAGAAGCTTGTGGCCGACTTGCGGGCCTATTCGGGAATCCGCCACCGCGAGGCTGTGCCCGGGGACGAAACGCTGGTTCTCGGCCGGCTCGGCTCCCTTGAGGTGCGCCTGGCGCGCACGGCGCGCGACGTGCGCCGCGCCCAGCGCCTGCGCTACAAGGTGTTCTACGAGGAAATGTCCGCGCTGCCGGATGCCGCCACGCGCCTTGCCCGCCGCGACATGGACAGCTTTGACGCCATCTGCGACCACCTGCTGGTGTTGGATTATGACGCCGGTAAGATGGTGCTGGGCCGACGCAAGCCGAAAGTGGTGGGCACGTACCGGGTGCTGAAGCAGGACGTCGCGGTGCGTCACGGCGGCTTTTACACCCAGGGCGAGTTCGACGTGGCGCCCATCATCGCCGCGCACCCGAATCTGCGCTTCCTGGAGCTCGGCCGCTCCTGCGTGCTGAAGCCCTACCGCAACAAGCGCACGGTGGAGCTGCTGTGGCACGGGGTGTGGACCTACATTCTGCGCAACAAGATTGACGTGATGTTCGGCTGTGCCAGCCTTGAGGGCACTGACCCGGACGCCATGGCCCTGCCGCTCTCCTTCCTGCACCACAACGCACTGGCGCCGGAGGAATGGCGCGCCCGCGCGCTGCCCGGTCGCCGGGTGGAGATGAACCGCATGGCCAAGGCGGACATCTCTCCCAAGGCGGCGCTGCAGAGCCTGCCGCCCCTGGTGAAGGGTTATCTGCGCCTGGGTGGCTTCGTGGGCGATGGGGCGGTGGTGGACCAGCAGTTTGGAACCACCGACGTGCTGATCATCCTGCCGGTGTCGGTGCTCAGCCCGCGCTATGTGGAACATTTCGGCCCCACGGCGAACCGCCACGCCATCTGACCGCCGCTGGCGCGCGAGCCGGGGCCTGGGTCCCGCGCCCTCGCGCGGCGCCGGGGCGTGGCTCTTGCGCGGCATCGGCGCTATAGGGGGCGGTCACCCTGCGGACCCGCCATGATCGAGATTACCCAGCGCCTCGCCATCTCCGAGGACGACATCGAGTTCGCCTACATCAGGGCCTCCGGGCCCGGCGGGCAGAATGTGAACAAGGTGTCGAGCGCGGTGCAGCTGCGCTTCCATATGGCGCGCTCGCCAGATCTTCCCCACGGCGTGAAGGAACGGCTGGCGCGTCTCGCCGGCCGGCGGCTGACGCAGGATGGGGTCATCGTCATCCAGGCCCAGCGCTTCCGCACGCAGGAGCGCAATCGGGAAGATGCCATCGAGCGACTGGTGGAGCTGATCCGCTCGGCCACGGTCGTCGCGCCCCCGCGCCGCCCAACCCGGCCGACCCTTGGCTCCAAGGAACGGCGTCTGGCCGCCAAGGAGCGCCGCGGTAACATCAAGAGCCTGCGCCAGAGCAAGCCGCATCTGGACTGAGCCGGCCATGGCAACGGGCAGGTGTCTGCCCCCGGCTGGGTGGGCTTCCAGATGCGGGTCCTGGCGCTCCGGCGTTCATTGCCGACGCTGGTTATGATGGCCTTGCGCTCGACCGCTCTCGGCAACGGCGGGCCACGGGATGCGGGCGGGAACCTGTGGCTCTCGCCTGAAGGCGCCTTGCCGGTCCCGGCGACCGGCGCTGACCAGTCTCGGCCTGACGCAGGCCTCGCGGCCGCAATCGCTGCCTTCTGTCGAGCCGAGGGCTGGGGCATCCCCCCGCGCGGCGCGGCCGCTCGCAGGGGATGCCCAGGCGCTGTCGTATCCAGGCCGGGGCTCCGAATCGCGGGGCGGAGGCCGTCGGGCCCGGAGACGCCCTTCCACGGGCGGCGGCCGGCGCCTGTCCCCTGGGCCCCCTGCCGGTCTTGATGCCGGCCAGTCCCTGAAGGCCCGCAGCCGGTCGTCTCCCCCAACCATCTCGCTTGAGCACCGGATGGGCTGCCAACACGCCGGAACAGCTCGAGCGCGTCACGCCCGCCTAAGCCCCCTCCGGTGCCGCTTTGGAGCCAGCGGGCGTTGGCTCACAGGCCCCAGGGGTCGCCTCAGCGGGTGCCGGAGCCGCGTGACCACGGCTGTCGTTGCGACCCGTCTGGGTGTTCGGGAAAGCCTGAAACGGTCAGCTTTTGTGTGTGACCAGCTGGATTCGCGCTTACTGGTTCCCACGCCACTCGAAAACGCTGTGGCTGCCTCTCGGGGGCGGCCGGCGGCATCCGGGATCGCTCGCCGGAACGCGCGTGCTTGAGAAGGGGGTTCCTCGAGCAGCCAAGCCCCTTCCGCGGAAACGAATGCCCTGTCGATCTTCGGCGGGCCTGGAAGGTTCAGCGCGCGGCCTTCAGAAGCCGGTCGGCGGCGGCGCGGGCTTCGTTGGTGACGGTGGCGCCGGCGAGCATGCGGGCGATCTCCTCGCGCCGCAGTTTCGGTGTGAGGGCCGCGACGCGGGTGGTGACCGGCGCCTCTCCCGGCGCGACGGGGGCATCTGGCTCCGCCGGGACCGCATCCTTGGCGATGAGGAGGTGATTGTGCGCGCGGGCGGCCACCTGGGGTGCGTGCGTGACGCACAGCACCTGAACCTTTTGGGACAGCCGCGCCAGCCGCTGGCCGATGGCATCGGCAACGGCCCCGCCAACCCCGGTGTCGATCTCATCGAAAATGAGCGTCGGCGCCGATCCGCGATCGGCCAGCACCACTTTCAGCGCCAGCAGGAAGCGGGCGAGCTCACCGCCGGACGCCACCTTCATCATGGGGCCCGGCCGGCTACCCGGATTGGTGCGCACCCAGAATTCCACCGCATCCTGGCCTTCCGGTCCCGCATTGCCGGGGTCGCTGGTCACCTTGGTGAGGAACTCCGCCCGCTCCAGCTTGAGCGGCGGAAGTTCGGCGCCCACCGCTTCATCCAGCGCCCGCGCTGCCGCGGCCCGCGCCTGCGACAGGTGCTCCGCCCCGCTGCGATAGCTTCGTTCAGCCTCGATGGCGGCGGCATCGAGCCGCGCAAGGCGGGCCTCCGACTGGTCGAGGTCCTCAAGCTGGGTCGAAAAGCGGCGCGTCACCTCGGGGAGGGCATCGGGCGTGACCGCGAATTTGCGGGCGGCAGCGCGCAGGGCGAACAAGCGTTCCTCGATGCGCTCCAGCTCGCGCGGCTCGAAGTCCGCATCGGCAAGGGCGGTTTCAAGATGCCCGCGCGCCTGCTCCAGTGCGTCCAGGGCCTGGTCGATGGCCTCGACGGCGGGGCGAATGACATCCTGCGATTCACCCGCGCGGCGCTCCAGCCGCCGTACCGCGGCCGACAAAGAGGGGATGGGGGAGGAGCCGCCCGCCACCGCGTCCAGCGCCTCGGAGAGGTCGGCGGCGATTTTTTCGGAGCGCATCATGTTGCTGCGCCGCTCGGACAGCGCGGTTTCCTCGCCGGCTTCGGCGCCCAGCTCCGTGAGCTCCTCGACGGCGTGGCGAATATAATCCGCTTCCTTTTCCGCCGCTTCCAGGCGCGCGCGCTCTTCCCGCGCGGCCTCGCGCGCCTCACGCCAGGCCCGCCACAGCCCGCTGAGAGCGGCGGCCTCGGTCGAAAGGCCGCCATATGCGTCAAGCAGCGCGCGGTGTGTGGCGGGATCCACCAGGGCGCGGTCCGCGTGCTGGCCGTGCAGTTCCACCAGGCTCGCGCCGATTTGGCGCAGGGTCTGCACGCTCACCGGTGCGTCATTCACGGCGGCGCGGGTGCGCCCGTCCGCCATCTGGGTGCGGCGGATGATGAGCTGGTCCTCGTCCGGCAGGTCGGCTGCCGTGAGAATCGCGTGGGCGGGATGGTCGGGCGTGAGGTCGAAAGCCAGCGTCACCTGGCCGTTGGGCTGGCCGTGGCGCACCAGCGTTCCGTCTCCCCGCCCGCCGAGGGCGAGGGAGACCGAATCAAGAAGAATGGATTTACCCGCTCCCGTCTCACCGGTGAGGACGGTGAGGCCCTCCGACAGGGTGAGATCGAGTTTCTCGATGAGGACGATGTCCCGGATCGAGAGCGATGCCAGCATGGGTGATCAGCCGAGTCCCATCTTCTTGAACGCCTGGCTGATCCAGGACGCCTTGTTCTCCTGCGGCTCGACGCCGCTGGATTTCACGAGCTTGTAGGCGTCCT
Source organism: Xanthobacter sp. NM-59 (assembly GCF_021401125.1). GTDB lineage: Bacteria > Pseudomonadota > Alphaproteobacteria > Rhizobiales > Xanthobacteraceae > Xanthobacter. The sequence goes on along the minus strand of NZ_JACBFQ010000014.1, from coordinate 99,129 downwards.
TATACCACTGGCTGTCAGGAAAATTATAGCCCAGAACGGCGGCGGCGGTCTGCGCCTCGTTCACCACGCCGAGCGCCATATAGGCCTCGGTGAGGCGGAACAGAGCCTCTTCCACCTGTCGCGTCCGCTGGTATTGCGTAACCACAACCTTGAAGCGGTTGATGGCGCCCGTATAGTTGCGCTGCTCCAGGTAGTAGCGGCCGATCAGCATCTCCTTGCCGGCCAGCTGGTCGCGGGCGACCTCGATCTTCTTCTTCGCCGTGGCCGCGTACTCGGTGTTCGGGTACTTCCGAACCACCTCCTCCAGCGCGTCGAGGGCCTGGCGGGTCTTGCGCTGATCGCGGGTGATGTCGGGGATGTTCTCGTAGAGCGACGAGGCCACCAGGTACTGGGCGTACGCCGCGTCCTGCGAGCCCGGATAAAGCGACACGTAGCGCTTTCCGGAGGCGATCGCCTCGTCGTACTTGCCTGCCTCGAAATAGGCATAGGTGCTCATGATGAGCGACTTGCGCGCCCACTCCGAATAGGGGTGGGTGCGGTCCACGTCCTCGAAGCGCTTGGCGGCCTTCTCCGGCTCCTGTTTGCGCAGGAGCGTCAGGCCTTCATTGTAGATCTTCTCGGCCGGCTCGTCGGGGGGGATCACATCGTCCTTGTCGCTGGCGCAAGCGGAGAGCAGGGAGCCGCCCACCAGCAGCACGGCAAGGCTGAGAGCCCGGCCCTTGCCCTTGACGATCGCGCGCAAGCGCCGCGCTTCGTGGAGGAAAGTCATCACGTTCAGGTTCCGTCCCGCGCCGGATGGCGCCGCTCTTCTAGACCATTCCAGCGGCCCGATGAACCGCCAAAATGCTTCAGACCATTGCATTGACGCGTATTCTTCCCGCGAACGGGTCCCCACCTCGCCCGAAGAGCCCCCTTTTAGCAGGATCGCGGCGGGGGGAAAGTGAAGGCCTGTGGCCATCCCCGTCCTTCCCCGCTCCCATCGCTGCCAGGTGGGGCGGAGCTGCCGCGCCGGCCGGCCGAGGCTTCGCTCATGCGCGCGTCGCCCCCGCGCGCCCCTGAAACCGTCGTGACCGGTTTATGCCGGACGACGTTCACATTTGCGGTATCGGGCCTTTCGGTCGGCAATGTGGCGAAGGTGGCTACGGGCGCCATCATGCTCTCGATCTGTGGCGGGCTTGCCACGACACAGCTCAATAGCTCACCGCCGCGAGATAGAGCCCGCAGGCGGGGGCCATGGGGCCGCAGCGGGTGCGGTCGGCGGCGTGTAGAGCTGATTCAAGATCGTCAGCGCTCCAGCGGCCTTCGCCGACTCGCATCAGCGAGCCCACCATTGAGCGCACCTGATGGTGAAGGAAGGAGCGCGCGGAGGTGACGACCCGAATCTCGTCCCCGGAACGGCTGACATCCAGCTGGTCGAGCGTCTTCACTGGGGAGGCTGCCTGACACTCGGCGGCACGGAACGTGGTGAAATCGTGCTTGCCCAACAGGCGCTGCGCCGCTTCGTGCATGGCCCTGGCGTCCAGCTTTTGCGGAATGCGCCAGGCTCGGTCTCGATCGAGCGCGAGATCCGGGCGCCGGTTGACGATGCGATAAAGGTAGTGCCGCCGAGTGGCCGAAAACCGCGCGTCGAACGTCTCAGGCACCCGCTCCGCATGGAGCACCGCTACGGGATGAGGCCGGAGCTGCGCGGTCATGGCGTCACGCACCGTGTCGGTGCGCCACTCGCGGGCGAGATCCACATGGGCGACCTGGCCGGTGGCGTGCACGCCCGCATCCGTGCGGCCGGCGCCGGAAACCTGCACCTCCTGCCCACAGAACCGATGGAAGGCTTCCATCAGAACGCCCTGCACGGTAGGGAGCGCGGACTGCACCTGCCAGCCGGCGAACTGCGTGCCGTCATATTCGATGGTCAGCTTATAGCGCGGCACGTCCCACCACGTTGTTAGGAAGACTCGCAAACATGGCTCTCATCGCTAATTTTGTCAGGCATGACAGAAGCCGGTGCAGCGTGCACGACGAAGTGGATGCCCAGGTTATTAGCTTTCAGTCTCCGGATGGCCCAATCCTTCAGATCGACACTTGCGGCCGCGGAACCCGAGAAAACCCGGGGAAATCAGTCAGTCGATTCAGCTCAACAAAACGAGTGCAGCCGAGCTATTCCAGATCCTCAAAGCGGAATTTAATTTCTAGTTGAGCCGGCTCCCCGGCGGCAGGGCGTTCCCGCGTAGAAAAGTGTCGGCGGCCATGGGCTGCTTGCCGGCCTTTTGCAGCTCCTGCAGCCGCACCGCGCCGCTGCCGCAGGCGATGGCGAGCCGATCGTCGAGGGCCTCGCCGGGCAGGCCGTTGCCTTCCGCCAAGGTGGACCGCAGCACCTTCACCCGCGTCTCGGGCGTGCCGAGCGGAAACCACGCACCGGGGAAGGGCGACAGGCCGCGAATGTGGTCGTGCACCTCCTGGGCCGGGCGGGACCAGTCGATTCGCGTCTCGCCCTTCTCGATTTTGGACGCATAGGTCACGCCGGCTTCGGGCTGGGGCGTGAAGGCAAGTCCGCCCCGTTCCAATGCCGACAGTGCGCGCGCCATGAGGTCGGCGCCGACCAGCATCATGCGGTCGTGCAGCTCGCCGGCGGTGGTGTCCGGGCCGATGGGCAGACGCTCGACCAGGCCAACGGGGCCGGTATCCAGCCCCGCTTCCATCTGCATCACGGCGACGCCGGTTTCCTTGTCGCCGGACATAATGGCGCGCTGGATGGGCGCGGCGCCCCGCCAGCGTGGCAGCAGCGAGCCGTGAAGATTGAGGCAGCCAAGACGCGGCGCCTCAAGGATTGCGGGCGGCAGGATCATGCCATAGGCCACCACCACCGCCACGTCCGCCTGATGGCTGCGGAAGGTCTCTGCCGCTTCGTCCGAGCGCAGCGATTTGGGGGTGAGCACGGGGAGGCCAAACTGGTCGGCCACCCGGTGCACCGGAGACGGGGTCAGGTCGAGGCCCCGGCGGCCGGCCGGAGCGGGCGCGCGCGTATAGACGGCCACCACCTCGTGGCCGCGACCGACGATCTCGGTGAGAGTGGGCACTGCAAAATCCGGCGTGCCCATGAAGACGATGCGCATGAAAACGGTCCGAGAGAGGTCGATGCGTCAGCTTACGGCAACGCGCCGCGAGGCTTTCGTGAACTTCTTCATCACTCGGTCCCGCTTCAGCTTCGAGATGTGGTCGATGAAGAGCACGCCGTTGAGGTGGTCGATCTCGTGCTGGACACAGGTGGCGAACAGGCCGTCCGCCTCCACCTCCCGCACCGCGCCGTCAATGTCCTGGAACCGCACCGCCACCCGCGCCGGCCGCTCCACCTCCTCGTAATAATCCGGGATGGAGAGGCAGCCTTCGCTGTAGACGGAGGTTTCCTCCGATTCCGCGATGATCTCAGGATTGATGAGCGCCACGGGCTTCTTGTCCTCGCCCTCGCGCGCGACGTCGATGGTGATGACCCGCTTCTGCACGCCAACCTGAATGGCCGCCAGGCCAATGCCCGGCGCGTCATACATGGTCTCGAACATATCCTCGACCAGCTTCCTGATCTCGGAATCGATCTTGCCGACGGCCTCCGAGGTGGTCCGCAGCTTGTGGTCGGGAATGATGAGGATCGGTCGCGTGGTCATTGGAAGGGAAATAAGCGAAGCCGCGCCCGCGGTCAAGATGTTCCGTCTTTGTTCCGCGCGCGAATCGGGCTATGCAGGCGCATGTCCGACGTGCTGTTCACCCTTGCCGGCCATCCGGTCCTGATGGGAGAGGCCCTGGCTGCCGCGCTGGCGGTGGGGCTGGCGCTGCTGGCGGCGGTGGTGGTGGGGCTGTGGCGCTCGGGGGCGGCGCGCGCCGCACTCGCGGCCGAGGAGGCCCTGCGGGGGCAGGAGTTCGACCGCCGCATGCGCGACCTCGCGCGCATCCAGCACGAGACGGCGGGGCGGGTGCAGAGCCTGGCGGAGGTGCTCTCCCAGCGCCAGAGCGAGTTGGCGCGGGCGGTTTCGGAACGGCTGGACGCGACCTCGTACCGGCTGGGCGAGAGCATGACCGCGTCCGCGCGCGCGACCCACGAGACGCTGACCCGCATCGCCGAGCGGCTGGTGATGGTGGAAAAGGCGGAGCGCAGCCTTTCCGACCTCTCCGCGCAGGTGGTCTCGCTGCGGGACACGCTGGCCAACAAGCAGGCGCGCGGCGCCTTTGGGCAGGCGCGGATGGAAGCGCTCATCCGTGATGGGCTGCCGAAGGACACGTTCGCCTTCCAATATACGCTCTCGAATGGCCGGCGGCCCGATTGTGTCATCTTCCTTCCGGGCGACGCGCGGCCCCTCGTCATCGATGCCAAGTTTCCCCTTGAATCGGTGACTGCCTTCCGGGAGGCGCCCTCGGCGGAGGCGCGAAAGGCTGCGGCTGCCCGGCTCAAGGCGGATCTCATGAAGCACGTGACCGATGTGGCGGAACGCTATCTTCTGCCGGGGGAAACGCAGGACACGGCCCTCATCTTCGTGCCCTCGGAATCGGTCTATGGGGAGATCCAGGAGCATTTTGACGGGGTGGTGCAGGCGGCCTACCGGGCGCGCATCGTGCTCGTTTCCCCTTCGCTGCTCATGCTCGCCGTGCAATTGGTGCAGGCGATTGCCAAGGATGCGCGTATGCGCGCCGAGGCGGACCGCATTCGCGCCGAGGTCGGCGCGCTGGTGGCGGATGTGGGCCGTCTGCGCGAGCGGGTAGGGGAGCTCTCCCGCCATTTCGGTCAGGTGGGCGATGATGTCGCCCGGGTGCTCGTCTCCGCCGACAAAATCGCCAAACGGGGCATGCGCCTGGAACAATTGGAGTTCACCACGCCGCTCCAGCCGGAGGGTGGGGCCGATGCATGATTACATCTTGCGCAAATCGTCCGACTGCCTGATTCTACATCGTTGCTGACCGAATCCCGGCCTTGGCCTGATGCTGGCGAGCTGAAACGAGATGCCTGAACTGCCCGAGGTGGAAACCGTCCGCCGCGGCCTCATTCCCGTCCTTCAGGGCGCCGTGATCGAAAGCGCGGAGGCGCGCCGGCCCGATCTGCGCTGGCCGCTGCCCGAAAACTTCGCTCAACGCCTTGCGGGCCGCCGCGTAGTGGCTCTCGGTCGGCGCGCGAAGTATCTCCTGGCGGATCTCTCCGGCGGAGAGGTGATGATCATGCACCTCGGCATGTCCGGCTCCATCCGCATCGATGGTGCGAAGATGAAGGGGGCACCCGGCATTTTCCATCATCCGCGTGGGGAGGGCGGGCCGCACGATCACGTGGTGCTGCACCTGGCCAGCGGCGCAACGGTGACCTTCAATGATCCCCGCCGCTTTGGCGCCATCCTGATCGTTCCCTATGATCGTCTGGAGAGCCATCCCCTGCTGCAGGGCCTGGGGCCCGAACCGCTCGGCAACGAGTTCAATGCGCAATATCTGGCGCAGGCATGCGTGCGGCGCCACACATGCCTGAAATCCGCGCTGCTGGATCAGAAGATGGTGGCGGGGCTCGGCAACATCTATGTGTGCGAGGCGCTGCATCGCGCCGGCCTGTCACCGCGCCGCGGCGCGCATACGCTGGCGACGCGCGAGGGCGCGCCGACGCGGCGGGCCGAGCGGCTGGTGACTGCAATTCGCGACGTGTTGCGCGAAGCCATCCAGGCGGGCGGCTCCTCCCTGCGGGACCATCGGCAGGTGGACGGGCAGCTGGGCTATTTCCAGCACGCCTTCCGGGTCTATGACCGGGAGGGGGAGCCGTGTCCGACGCTGCACTGCAAGGGCACCATTCGGAGGATCGTCCAGGGCGGGCGATCCACCTTCTATTGCCCAGTATGCCAGCGCTAGGCGCAGATTTTATCGGGCCGCGCGCCTGCGAGATGTGGCAATGCGCTGCTATTTTGTCCGCCCCCATTCCCCAAACGTTGAACTCGGGCTAGAGCACTAGGCAGCCTTGAGAGGGGACGCAAAGGTCCGCTGGCCGGGCGGCAATGGGGAGACATTGGGATGGCATTCGAGACGATCTTGGTGGAGCGGCACGAGCGCGTGGGCCTCATCCGGCTCAACCGGCCGCAAGTGCTGAACGCGCTGAACTCCGACCTCATCGGCGAGCTCAACGTGGTGCTCGACGCGTTTGAGGCGGATGCGGACATCGGCTGCATCGTCATCACCGGCTCGGAAAAGGCGTTCGCGGCCGGGGCGGACATCAAGGAGATGCACGCTCTCACCTATCCCGAGAGCTATGACGATGATTTCATCACGTCGTGGGAGCGTCTGTCGCGGGTGCGTAAGCCGGTGATTGCCGCTGTGGCGGGGTTCGCGCTGGGTGGCGGCTGCGAGCTGGCGATGATGTGTGACTTCATCCTGGCGGCCGACACGGCCAAGTTCGGCCAGCCCGAGATCAAGCTGGGCGTGATGCCGGGTGCCGGCGGAACGCAGAGGCTCACGCGCTTCGTGGGCAAGTCGAAGGCCATGGAGCTGGTGCTGACGGGCAGACTGATGGGCGCTGCCGAAGCGGAGCGGGCCGGTCTGGTGTCCCGCGTGATCCCTGCCGCGGAGCTGGTGAGCGAGGCGCTGGCGGTGGCGAAAACCATTGCCGATATGTCTCCGACCGTCGCCATGCAGGCGAAGGAGAGCGTAAATCGCTCCTACGAGACCACGCTTGCGGAGGGCATCCGCTTCGAGCGTCGGGTGTTCCAGGCCATGTTCGCGCTGGAGCACCAGAAGGAAGGCATGCGGGCCTTCATGGAAAAGCGTCCTCCGAACTTTAAGCGCTGATGCCGGCGGGCGGGCCGCGCATGGCCCGCCCCGTTAAACCGGTTTCGGATGCGTCCTGTGGATATCTCAAGATCTTTGCCGAATGAGATCGGGGTGTGTTGACAGGGGAGGGGCAGCCCCGTATCAGAAGCCTCCCGACGGCCTCACGGCCAAAGGGGCCCAGGTGGCGGAATTGGTAGACGCGCTGGTTTCAGGTACCAGTGGTGAAGGCCGTGGAGGTTCGAGTCCTCTCCTGGGCACCATTTGCTCTTATGAGCTGGCTGCCTTTCTCAAACATCAGCGCCTCCAGACTCTTCTGTTGACGGCGTGAAAAAGGGCAAGCTACCGCGCGTCAGTGCCAGTAATCGACTGGCGTGTAACCATCTCTATACAATGGCATTGAGATGGGCGGCGCGGTGTCTATGAGCTCACGAGCGCCGCGCTTTTCATCGCAGCTTCAGTCGCACGGTTTTGCCTGCGTCGGATCGTGGTCCGGCGCGCGCCGCCGCGATTCGGAAGGTGCCCCGAGCCCATTCGCCAGTCCCTCGCCGCTGATTTTCGCTTAGCGCTTCCTCAGGCGGCGGAGCGTGTGCGGTCGGCGGCGGCGCGATAGGCCAAGGCTTCCGCAAGGTGTCGGCGACCGACCGAGTCCGCGCCGTCGAGATCGGCCAGCGTCCGGGCCACTTTCAGTACGCGGTGGTAGCCGCGGGCAGTCAGGCGCATGGCGTCGGCGGCATCGCGCAGGAGCTTGGCGCCGCCGGAATCCGGACGTGCCACCGTTTCGAGCAGGGGGCCGGATGCCTCGGCATTGGTGCCCACTTCTGGGCGGCCGAGGGCGCGATAGCGCTCCGCCTGCATCTGGCGCGCCATGGCGACGCGAGCCGCCACCTCGAGCGAGCCCTCGGTGGGCGCCGGCAGAACCAGATCCGACGCGCTCACCGCAGGGACTTCCAGATGGATGTCGATGCGGTCGAGGAAGGGGCCGGATAGGCGGGCCTGGTACTCGTCGGCGCAGCGCGCCCCACGCTTGCAGGTGTAGCCTGGCTCTCCCGCGCGTCCGCACCGGCAGGGGTTCATGGCCGCGATGAGCTGGAAGCGCGCGGGATAGGTGACGCGGTGATTGGCGCGCGCGATCAGCACTTCACCGGTTTCCAGCGGCTGGCGCAGCGAATCCAGCACCTGGGGGGAGAACTCCGGGAGCTCGTCGAGGAACAAGACGCCATTATGGGCAAGGGAGGCTTCGCCTGGCCGGGCCTTGGCGCCGCCCCCCACCATGGCGGCCATGCTGGCGGAATGGTGCGGCGCGCGGAACGGGCGGCGGCTGACTAGCGCTCCGTCTTCGATGGCACCCGCCACCGAGGCGATCATGGAAACGGACAGCATCTCCGCCGGCGCGAGCGGAGGGAGGATGGAGGGCAGGCGCTGGGCCAGCATGGATTTGCCAGCGCCCGGCGGGCCGATGAACAGAAGATTGTGGCCGCCCGCCGCGGCCACCTCCAAGGCGCGCTTTGCGGTTTCCTGCCCCTTCACGTCCCTGAGGTCGAGGCCGGTCGTCCCGGCGGCCTTCATGCGCGGCTCGGGACGCGACATGGCCTGGCGCCCTGTCATGTGATTGGTGAGCTCGATGAGCGTGGCGGGAGCCAGGATCTCCATTTCGGGGCTCGCCCACGCGGCCTCAGCCCCGCACGGCTGCGGGCAGATGAGCCCGTGCCCGCGCGCATTGGCACCGATGGCGGCGGGAAGAACGCCGGCCACCGCAGCCAGAGTGCCGTCCAGCGCCAGCTCGCCCACCACGGTGAAGCCCGCCAGTGCTTCCCCTGGGATGGCGCCGATGGCGGCCATCAGGCCCAGGGCAATGGGCAGATCGTAATGGGAGCCTTCCTTCGGCAGGTCGGCGGGGGCGAGATTGATGGTGATGCGGCGGGCGGGCAATGCGAGACCGGACGCGATCAGCGCCGCGCGCACGCGCTCCTTGGCCTCGGTCACCGCCTTGTCGGGCAGGCCGACGATGCTGAAGGCGGGCAGCCCCGGGGCCACGTGCACCTGCACGTCCACCGGGCGTGCCTCCACGCCCTCGAATGCGACCGTCGCCACCCGCTGGATCACCGCTCATCCCCCACTCAGCCCTGGATTGCAAAATCCTACCCAAAGGTACAGCTTGCGGCAAGAACGAAATGGGAACGTAGTTGTGGGGCGGAGGCGCTGAGGGGCGCAACATCGGTGGTCGCGTGCCGAGGGGGCCGGCGCGATGAGTGCCCGCGGGCTGGCCGATGTGGTATTCACGATGTGGTATTCACATGGGCTCATGGCAGGCCGGCTTTGGTGCGGGCCGGGCATGGGGCAGAGGCGGAGACAGGCTGATGGCGGCGACGCGTTTCCGGTTCGTGGTGGTGTTCCTGCTGTTCGCCATCACGGTGGTGAACTACATCGATCGCGCCGCCATTTCCTATGCCATTCCGCTCATGGAGCAGTCGCTGGGGCTATCGAAGCTGGATGCCGGTACGATCCTCGGCGCGTTCGGCCTCGGCTATGCGGTGACCACGCTGATCGGCGGCATCGCGGTGGATCGATGGGGCGCGCGGGGCGTGCTGGCGGTGGCGGCCCTGGTGTGGAGCGTCTCCATCGGCCTGACGGGTATCGCCACCGGTTTCTTCGCGCTCTACGCGGCACGGGTCATGCTGGGGGTGGCCGAGGGGCCGAATTTTCCCGCGATGACCGGAGCGGTGGGGCGCTGGCTGCCGCCGCACGAGCAGGCGAGCGCCCTCGGCTATGCCCTGGTGGCGGTGCCGGTCGCGCTGGCCGTGGGCGGGCCCGTGGTCACCCAGCTTCTGGCGCATCTGGATTGGCGCTGGACGTTTGGTGTGCTGTTCCTGGTCTCCATCGCCTGGGTGCCGCTGTGGCTTCTTCTGTTTCGCAATGCGCCCGAGCAGTCGCGCCATGTGAACGCGGCGGAGCTTGCGCGCATCCGCTCCGGCCGTCCTGAGGCGCCCGGCGTGCGCGCCGAGGGCGCGGTGGGGGCGGGCGGCGTGGCGCGGGTGCTGCTCACGAACCCGACTCTGGTCGTGAACTATTGGGCGTTCTTCGTCTTCGGTTACTTTCTCTTCTTCTTCATGACCTGGCTGCCGAGCTACCTGCACCAGGTCTACGCTCTCGACCTCACCACGGTGGGTGCCTTCACGGTGCTGCCGTGGCTCGCGGCGGCAGTCGTGCTGTGGGCCATGGGGCATTGGTCGGACCACCTGCTGAAGGTGACCGGCCGGCTGCGGGTGGCGCGCTCCTATCTTATCGCCGGCACGCAGCTGGTGGCCGCGCTGGCCGTCATTCCGGTGGCGTTTGATCCCAGCCTGCCGGTGGCGGTGGCCTGCATCACCGTGGCGGTGGCCGCCTCCATGGGCGCCAACGCGGCCTATTTCGCGGTGAATGTGGATATCGTGCCGCACCGGGCCGCGACCGCTATTGGCATCATGGATTTCGTGTTCGCCTTGGCCGGATTCCTCGCGCCCGCGCTCACCGGCTGGGTGCTGCACCTGCGCGGCTCGTTCGCGGATGGGTTCCTGCTGATGGCGGGGCTGGCCCTGTCCTCGGTGCTGCTGGTGGTGGCTTTCCACCACCCCGATCGGGATCGTGCAGCGGCTTGAAGGGCGCGCCGGGCGGAGACGTGCGAAGGCGCTTGCGGCGCGACGCGCTTGCGCCCACCCTCAGCAGCCGTGAAGCAATAAGATCAGGAGGATACGATGGGCGAGGAGACTTCGCGCGCCACCAATATCGAAGGGCTGGTGACGCGGCAGTTCGGGCCGCAGGCCGGCGCCTATGTGGAAAGCGCGGTGCACGCGCAGGGGCCGGACCTGGAAGCCCTGGCGGCGGTGCTGAAGCGGGAGCGGCCGGGCCGTCTGCTCGATCTGGGCTGCGGTGGCGGCCATGTGAGCTTCACCGCCGCGCCCTTCGTGGGCGAGGTGGTGGCCTATGACTTGTCCGATGACATGCTGGCGGCGGTCGCTGCCGAGGCAAAGCGGCGCAACATCGGCAACATCGTCACCGCCCAGGGCGCGGCGGAGGCCCTGCCTTTTCCCGATGCCTCGTTCGATGCGGTGGCCTCGCGCTACAGCGCCCACCATTGGCGCAGCCTGCAGACCGCGCTGGGCGAGGCGCGACGCGTGTTGAAGCCGCGCGGTCGGGCGCTGTTCATGGATGTGGTGGCGCCCGAATGGCCGGTGGCCGACACCTTCCTCCAGGCCCTGGAGCTGCTGCGCGATCCGTCCCACGGGCGGGACTTCTCCCGCATCGAATGGGAGGCACATCTGGCCGCCGCGGGCTTTGCGGTGGAGGAGGTGAAGGAACACCGGCTGCGGCTGGAATTCTCCTCCTGGGTGGCGCGCATCCGCACGCCGCAGGCCCATGTGGACGCCATCCGCAGCCTCCAGCGGGGCGCCAGCGGGGATGTGGCGAAGCATTTCGAGATCGAGCCCGACGGCACCTTCACCCTCGACACGCTGACCCTGGTGGCCCGCGCGGCGTGAGCCTCAATCGGGCTTGGAGGAGAGGATCTTGCCGGTGAGCGGATCCACCTTCGCCTCGGTGCGCGCGCCGGCGCGGTCGGTGAGCTCCACCTCGTAGTGGTCGTCCTCGGTGTCGATCTTGCGCAGGGTGAAGCCCTGGCCCTCCAGGTGGCGGGCCACCTGGGCCAGGGTCAGCCATTGCTCGTGCACCGGGCCGGCGCGGCCCTCATATTTCGTGGTCACCAGCTCGGCCGTGACAGGGTTGACGCGGGCTTCCACCCGGTTGCCCTGCCGGTCGATGAGGTCGGCCTCGAAGCCGTCCGGCTCCCGCTCCATCTTCTGTACGCGAAAGCCGTTTTCCGCGAGGTGGGTGGCGATGTCGGCGACGGATTGCCATTGGCCGGCCGGCGGCTGCGCCCAGGCGGGGGTGGCGAGCAGGCCGAGCAGGGCCATGGCGGGCAGGGTGAGACGCATCATCGGCTTCCTCCGCGGTGGTGGAGCGGGACGCCGCGCGCTCAGGCGCGGCGCTTGTCCTCGATCCGGTCCCAGATCTGGGCGGCGATGTCCGGGCCGCCCAGACGCTTCACCGCCCTGAGGCCCGTGGGGGAGGTGACGTTGATCTCCGTCAGGTTGCCGTCGATCACGTCAATGCCCACGAAGAGGAGCCCCATGGCCTTCAGCGAGGGCCCGATGCGGGCGCAGATTTCCAGCTCGCGGTCGGTGAGGTCCGTGGGCTTGGCGGCGCCGCCGCGCACCATGTTGGACCTGAGATCGCCCTCGCTCGGCACCCGGTTCACGGCGCCGGCGGCCTCGCCATCCACCAGGATGATGCGCTTGTCGCCGTGCTTCACCGCCGGCAAGAAGCGCTGGATGACCCAGGGCTCGCGGAAGGTGACGGCGAAGAAATCGTACAGCGAGCCGAAGTTGAGATCGTCCGCCGTGAGCCGGAACACGGCGCCGCCGCCATGGCCGTACAGCGGCTTCATCACCACGTCGCCATGCTCGGCGCGGAAGGCCTTGATCTCTTCCAGATCGTGGGTGATGAGCGTGGGCGGCATCAGCTCCGGGAAATGGGTGACGAAGATCTTCTCCGGCGCGTTGCGCACATGGGCCGGGTCGTTCACCACCAGCGTCTTGGGATGGATGCGCTCCAGGAGGTGGGTGGTGGAGATATACGCCATGTCGAAGGGCGGGTCCTGCCGCAGCAGCACCACGTCATAGTCGGAAAGGACCACCCGGCGCTTCTCGCCCAGCTCGAAATGGGCGCCCACCTCGTCCTTCACCTTCAGGGGCTCGACGGTGGCGAACACCGTGCCGTCGCGCATGGCGAGCCGGTCGGGCGTGTAGTGGACCAGGGAATGGCCGCGCCGCTGGGCTTCCAGCAGCAGGGCGAAGGTGGAGTCGCCGGCCACATTGATGCTGGCGATATGGTCCATCTGGACCGCGACCTGAAGGGTCATGAAAATCTCCGCGCCGTGAACCCGCCCGGCGGCCTGCGCCATGCGGGGGCTCTGGAGCTTATCTATAGCGCGCGTGGGCCGGCCGCCAGTTCACGCACGTCAACCGAGCTCCGCCTCGAAAGCGCCGGGCAGATGCTCCACGGCGGTGCCGGCGATGAGAATGGCGTCGAAGCGCATGTTCAGGCCGGAGAGCTCCGGATGGCCGGCGAGCCACGCCTCGGCGGCGGCGGCAATGCGCCGCTGCTGGCGGGCGAGCAGGGATTCGGCCGCAGCCTCCAGGCTGGCGCGCTGCTTCACCTCGCAGAAGACGAGCAGGTCGTCGCGGCGGGCGATCAGGTCGATTTCCCCGGCCTTGGTGCGGGCGCGCCGGTCCAGGATGGCGAAGCCGTGGGCTTCCATGAGCCGCGCCGCGCGCCCTTCCGCCGCCACGCCGCGCGCATAAGCGGCGCGCTGGGCGGGGGTGCGGGCCGGCGCGGCGCGCTCATTCGTCATCGGCAGGGTCGTCGCGGTCGCCGGCGTGGCGGGCCTCCACCAGGGCCAGGGCGCGGGCATAAACCTCGCGCTTCGGGCGCCCGGTCATGGAGGCGACGGCGGCCACCGCGTCCTTCAACGAGGCTTCGTCCAGGGCGCGGGCCAGGGCGGAATCCACCGCATCGTCCCCGGCGGCTTCCTCCAGAGGCGGGCCCACCACCAGCACGATCTCGCCCTTGGGCGCATCAGCGCTCGCATAATGGGCGGCGAGCATCGGCAGGGTGTCGCGCCGCACCTCCTCAAACGCTTTGGTCAGCTCCCGGCACACGGCCGCGCGGCGCGGGCCCAGCACGGCGCCGAGGTCGGCGAGGCTCTCGGCCAGGCGCGGGCCGCTCTCATAAAAGACCAGGGTGGCGGGCACCTGGGCCAGCGCCGTGACGCGGTTCTTGCGTTGCCCGGCCTTGGGCGGCAGGAAGCCGTCGAACAGGAAGCAGTCGGTGGGCAGGCCCGCCGCCACCAGCGCCGCCAGCAAAGCCGAGGCCCCGGGCAAAGGATGCACCGTGTGGCCTTCGGCCGCCGCCTCCACCACCAGCTTGAAGCCGGGATCGGACACCAGCGGCGTGCCGGCATCGGAGATCAGCGCCACCTTGTCGCCGGCCGCGAGCCGCGCCAGCAGCTTGGGCCGGGCGCTGGCGCCGTTATGGTCGTGATAGGGCACCAGCGGCGTGTGGATGCCGTAGCGGTCGAGCAGCCGGCGCGACACGCGGGTATCCTCGCAGGCAATGACATCCGCCCCCGCCAGGGTTTCCAGCGCGCGGATGGTGATGTCGCCCAGATTGCCGATGGGGGTCGCCACCACGTGCAGCCCACCCGCTAGCTTCGGTGCCGTGACCGTGGTGCCGGCCAGGATGAAGGTGTGCGGGTGCTCCCCCGCCGTGGCGGGGCGGCCGTGCGCGGGAAGGGGGCTCGGATGCGTGCCGGAATGCGTGCTCATGGGGGCGAACATAGCGCCGGACGGCGCGGAAGGGGAGCGCCCTTCCTGGCGGCGTTGCGCCGGCATGTTTCCCGGGATTAGCATGGCCGCCCCTCCGGCCTCGCCCGGATGATGATCGAGGATGAAGCCATGCCCGCGGGGGAGGATCTGCCGCTTGCGCCCCCACTCCCGCCGTTCGGCCGGGAGGGCGACATCGGCGCGGCCGAGGCCGACCAGGCCTGGATCTCCGTCATCCAGAAAATGGACGAGGCCTATGCCGAGCTGGTGAGCCAGCAGGTGGAGCTCGAGGACAAGAATGTCGCCCTGGAGGAGGCCCAGGGCTTCATCGCCGGCCTGCTCGGCGCCATGACGGACGTGCTGGTGGCCTGCGATCTTTCGGGCCGGGTGGAGCAGGTGAACCGCGCCGCCGAGCGTGCCTTCGGACAGCATGCGGACGCGCTGCTGGGCCGGCCTTTGGCCGCGCTCATCGATGCCACCTCGCCCACCAGCGCCGCCGACGTGCTCGCCACCATGGCGAGCCGGGACCGCATCGTGGATCGCGAATTCTTCCTCGCCACCCCCGAGGGGCCGCAGCCGGTGGCGGTGAATGGGGCGCTGAGGTTCGATCCGCGCGGGCGGGCGGTGGGCATCGTGCTGGTGGGCCGGCCCATCGGCGAATTGAAGCAGGCCTATTCGGACCTCGCCAGCGCTCATGAGCATTTGAAACGCACCCAGCAGCAGCTGGTGCATGCGGAGAAGATGGCGTCCCTGGGCCGACTCGTGGCCGGCGTGGCGCACGAGCTCAACAATCCCATCTCCTTCGTCTATGGCAATGCCCACGCCCTGAAGCGCTATGTGGACCGGCTGATGGCCTATCTCGACGCCGTCCATGCGGGCGATGCCGCGGCCGCCGTGACTGCGCGCGCCGAGCTTCGGGTGGACCGGGCCCTGGCCGATATTCCGTCCGCCTTCGCCGGCATGCTGGAGGGGGCGGAGCGGGTGCGCGACATCGTGGCGGACCTGCGCCGCTTCTCGTCCGACCAGCGCGGCGCGCGCGAGCTGTTCGATCTCGGCTCGGTGGTGCGCTCGGCGGTGGACTGGGTGGCGAAATCCCAGATGCCGGACCTGGAAACCCACGTGGACCTGCCGGCGGATTTCGAGACCATCGGCCATCCCGGCCACATCCATCAGGTGGTGATGAACCTCGTGCAGAACGCGATTGATGCCATGGAGGGGTCTTCAGAGGGCCGTCCCGCCCCCCGCCTGGACATCCATGGCAGCCGCACCGCCGACGCGCTGGTGCTGGAGGTGCGGGACAGCGGGCCGGGCCTGTCGCCGGAGGCGGTGGGGCATGCGTTCGACCCCTTTTTCACCACCAAGCCGGTGGGCAAGGGCACGGGCCTGGGCTTCGCCATCTGCTATCGCATCGTGGAGGAGCATGAAGGCCGCCTCACGGTGGAGAACGCGCCCGGCGGCGGGGCGGTCGCGACCCTCACTTTGCCGGCGCCCTCCGGAGCCCGTCTGCGATGAGCGCGGCCCCCTTCAACATGCTCTGGCTGCAATCGGGCGGCTGCGGCGGCTGCACCATGTCGCTGCTGTGCGCCGAGGCGCCGGACCTGTTCGCGACCCTCGCCAGCGCCAATATCCGCATGCTCTGGCACCCGACCTTGTCGGAGGAGACGGGGGCGGAGGCGGTGGAGCTGTTGGAGCGCATCCTGGCCGGCGAGATCGTGCTCGACGCTTTGTGCGTGGAAGGGGCGCTGCTGCGCGGGCCCAATGGAACGGGGCGCTTCCACATCCTCGCCGGCACCGGCCGCCCCATGCTGGACTGGGTGCGCGAGCTGGCCGCGGTGGCGCGCCATGTGGTGGCGGTGGGCACCTGCGCGGCCTATGGGGGCGTCACCGCCGCCGGGGTCAATCCCACCGATGCCTGCGGCCTGCAATATGACGGGCGGCAGAAAGGCGGGGCGCTGGGCGCGGATTTTTCCGCGCGCGGCGGGCTGCCGGTGATCAACGTGGCGGGCTGCCCGACCCATCCCAACTGGGTCACCGAAACCCTGATGCTGCTCTCCGCCGGCCTCATCAAGGGGGATGATCTCGACGTCTATGGCCGGCCGCGCTTCTATGCCGATTACCTCGTGCACCACGGCTGCCCGCGCAACGAATATTACGAATACAAGGCCAGCGCCGAGAAGATGAGCGATCTCGGCTGCATGATGGAGCATCTGGGGTGCCTGGGCACCCAGGCTCACGCGGATTGCAACACCCGCTTGTGGAACGGCGAGGGCTCCTGCACGCGCGGCGGCTATGCCTGCATCAACTGCACCGCGCCGGAATTCGAGGAGCCGGGCCACGCTTTCCTGGA
This sequence comes from Xanthobacter sp. NM-59, assembly GCF_021401125.1. Classification (GTDB taxonomy): domain Bacteria; phylum Pseudomonadota; class Alphaproteobacteria; order Rhizobiales; family Xanthobacteraceae; genus Xanthobacter. The sequence goes on along the minus strand of NZ_JACBFQ010000014.1, from coordinate 82,590 downwards.
AACGCCGAAGATCGGCGGCATTCCCGTCGGCCTGCCCACGGACATGCCCAAGGCGTGGTTCATCGCCTTGTCGTCCCTCGCCAAGGCCGCGACGCCCGAGCGCCTGCGCCGCAATGCCACCGCCGACCACGTGCTGACGCCGCCAAAGGTGCGGGACATCAAGAAGAGATGACCGAAAATCCGACCCGCCTCATCGTCGGCCCCTTCAATCGCGTGGAGGGCGACCTGGAAGTGCGCCTGGACGTGGCCGATGGCGCGGTGCGCGCGGCTTATGTCTCCTCGCCGCTGTTCCGGGGTTTCGAGCGCATCCTGGAGGGGCGCGACCCGCGCGATGCGCTGGTGATCGCCCCGCGCATCTGCGGCATCTGCTCGGTGTCCCAGTCCCATGCGGCGGCGCTGGCGCTGGCGGGGCTGCAGGGGATCGCGCCCACGCCCAACGGGCGCATGGCCACCAATCTCATGGTGGCCACCGAGAATGTGGCGGACCATCTCACCCATTTCCACGTCTTCTTCATGCCCGATTTCGCCCGCGCCCTTTATGAGGGCCGGCCGTGGTTCGCGGAGGTGGAGCGGCGGTTCAAGGCGGCGCGGGGGGCGAGCGTGGCCCGCGCTTTGGCCACCCGGGCGACGCTGTTGCATGTGATGGGCCTCCTCGCCGGCCGCTGGCCGCACACTTTGGCCCTTCAGCCCGGCGGGGTGAGCCGCAGCGCCGATGCGCGCGACCAGATGAGATTGCTCGCCACCCTGTCCGCCGTGCGCGCGGCGCTGGAGGAGCATTTGTTCGCCGGGCCGCTGGAGGAGGTGGCCGCGCTGGCGAGCATCGCCGAGCTGGAGGCGTGGGCGGACGGGCGGGGCGGGGACCTCTCCTTGTTCCTCGCCATCGCCGATGACCTGGGGCTGAACCTCATGGGCCGGGCCTATGACCGCTTCCTGTCCTATGGCGCCTATCCGCAGGCGGATGAGCGCCGGCTCTATGCCGCCGGCACCTTCGCGCGGGGCCGGCCGGGCGCGCTCGACGTGGAGGCCATCACCGAGGACCACAGCTTCGCCCGCATGGAGGGGCGCGAGCGCCCACACCCGCCTTTCGAGGGCTCGACCTTCCCCGATGCCGCCGACGAGGCCGGCTACACCTGGTGCAAGGCGCCGCGCCTCGCCGGCCAGCCGTTCGAGACCGGAGCCCTGGCGCGCCAGGTGGTGGATGCCCACCCCTTGGCGCGGGACCTTGCCGCACGGGAAGGGGCGAGCGTGCGGGCGCGGGTGGTGGGTCGGCTGCTGGAGACCGCGCGCACGCTGCTCGCCATGACGAACTGGGTGCGCGCGCTGGAGCCTTCCGCCCCCTGGTGCGCCCAGGGCGATCTGCCCGTGAGTGGCCGCGCCTTTGGCCTGACGGAGGCGGCGCGCGGGGCTTTGGGGCATTGGGTGGTGGTGGAGAAGGGGCGCATTGCCCGCTACCAGATCATCGCCCCCACCACCTGGAATTTCTCGCCCCGCGATGCCGCCGGCGTGCCGGGCCCGCTGGAAGCGGCGCTGGTGGGCGCGCCCGTGCGCCCGGGGGAAACAACGCCGGTGAGCGTGCAGCATATCGTGCGCTCCTTCGACCCCTGCATGGTGTGCACGGTGCACTGACCATGGCAGGCGAGCCGGAGAGCGCCATCGAGATCACCCTTGGCGGCATCGTGCAGGGGGTGGGCTTCCGCCCGTTCGTCTATCGGCTGGCGCGGCGGATGGGGCTTTGCGGCCATGTGTGCAACCTGGGTGACCGGGTCGTCATCCGGGTCGCGGGGGCGCCTGCCGTTCTCGACGCCTTCGCCGCCGCGCTCCTGGCCGAAGCACCGCCTCTGGCGCGGATCGATCATGTCTCCCGCGCGCCCGCGCCCCGGCCGGACGAAATGGATTTCCGCATCATCGCCAGCGGGCCCGGCACGGTTTCGGTGGGGGTGGTGCCGGATGTGGCCACCTGCCCGGCCTGCCGGGCCGAGTTGGCGGACCCCAAGGCCCGGCGCTTTCGCTACGCCTTCACCAATTGCACCGATTGCGGGCCGCGCTTTTCCATCGTCACCGGCCTGCCCTATGACCGCCCGGCCACCACCATGGCCGGCTTCATCATGTGCCCGGACTGCGCAGCGGAATATGCCGATCCCGCCGATCGCCGCTTCCACGCCCAGCCCATCGCCTGCCCCGCCTGCGGGCCGCGCGTGTGGCTGGAGAGGGGGGAGGGGCCGGGATCGCCTTCCGCACCCGGCGGGGCCGAGGTGGTCGCGCCTGATTCGGCCTCGGGGGCGGCACGGGTCGTCCTGGGCGGAGCGGGGCACATGGAAGAGGCCGGCTCCAGCATCGCGGCGTTTGCGGCCGGACGCGCTGCGGAAGAAGAGCGAGCGGCTGATGGCCCCCTCCGCCCCCCACTTCGGGCTTTGGATGGGGGGCTGGCAAGGACCGCTGATCCGGTGCGGTCCGGGCCGGCCGCAGGCTTTGACTCAAGTTCAACCCCGGCGTCGGTCGGGGCCGGCACGGGTCTTCCGTCCGGCGCGGGGGAGGAAGTGCTGCGCAAAGGGCCGGCTTCCGCCGAGGTCGATCCGCTCGCCCAGGCGGCCGCGCTCCTGTGTGACGGCGGAATCGTCGCGGTGAAGGGCATTGGCGGCTTTCACATTGCCTGCGACGCCACCAATGCCGCCGCGGTGGAGGAGCTGCGCCGGCGCAAGCGGCGCCCCGCCAAGCCCCTCGCCATCATGGCCGATGGCGCCATGGCGGCGCGGCTCTGCATTATCGGCGCCGAAGAGGCCGCCGCGCTGGCCGCGCCCGGTGCGCCCATCGTGCTCCTGCCGCTGCGGGAGGGGGCCGGCCTTGCCGCGGGCATCGCGCCCGGACAGCGGCATGTGGGGGTGATGCTGCCCTACACGCCCCTTCATCACCTGCTGCTGGAGGCGGTCGGCCGCCCGCTGGTGATGACCTCGGGCAACAGTTCGGGCGCGCCGCAGGTGATCGGGAACGGGGAGGCGCGCGCGGCGCTCGCCGGCATCGTCGATGCCTTCCTGATGCACGACCGGCCCATCGCGCGGCGGCTCGATGACAGTGTGATGCGCCTTGCCGCGGGGCAGGCGCGGGTGCTGCGACGGGGGCGGGGCCTTGCGCCCATGCCCCTGGCTTTGCCCGAGGACTTCGCGCCAGCGCCGCCCATCCTGGCGCTGGGGGCCGAGCTGAAGAGCGCCATCTGCCTCACCCATGGGGCAAAGGCGCTCCTCTCCCATCATCTGGGGGACCTGGACGAGCCGGGCACGGCCGATGCGTTCGACGCGGCCATCGCGGATTACGGCGCCCTGTTCGCCCATGCGCCCCAGGTGGTCGCGGTGGATGCCCATCCCGGCTACCACGCCACCCGCTTCGGCACCGCGCGGGCGCAGGCGGATGGTCTGCCGCTGGAGATCGTGCAGCACCACCACGCCCACATGGCCGCCGCCATGGCCGAAAATGGCTGGCGGCGCGGTGATGGTCCGGTTGTCGGCATTGTGCTCGACGGGCTGGGGCTCGGGGCCGATGGCACCATCTGGGGCGCGGAGATCCTGTGCGGAGACTATGTCGCGGCCGAACGGGTGGCCCACCTCTCCCCCATTCCCCTGATGGGCGGGGATGCCGCGAACCGCGAGCCATGGCGCGTTCTGCTCGCCCATCTCGACCGGGCCCTGGGGCGCGCGGCTGTGGACGCGGATGCGAGCCTGCGCGCGCTGTTCTCGCACCGTCCGGTGGCGACGCTGCGGGCCATGGCGGACAAGGGGCTGAACGCGCCGCCCGCCAGCTCCGCCGGTCGGCTGTTCGATGCGGTGGCGGCGCTGCTGGGTCTGGCGCCCACCCGCCTTACCCATGAAGGCGAGGCCGCCATGGCCCTGGAAGCGTGCGCGCGGCTGGAGGGGGAGCGCTATCCATTCGCTGTAACGCAGGAGAATGGCGCGGGCGGTGTCCAGGAGCTCGATCCTTCTCCCCTGTGGCGTGCCCTGGTGGCGGACCGGGCCGCGGGGCGCGACACGGGCGCCATGGCCGGCGCCTTTCATCTTGGCCTTGGCACCGCCTTCGCCGATGCGGCCGCGCTGCGCGCGGAGGAGAAGGGCGTGCGGGCCGTCGCCCTTTCCGGCGGGGTGTTCCAGAACGCGCTGCTGGTGGAGATCGTGACGCGACGCCTGGCCGATCACGGCTTGCGGGTTCTTCTGCCGGCGGCAGTGCCGGCCAATGATGGCGGCCTCGCGCTGGGCCAGGCTGCGGTGGCTGCGGCCCGGCAGCTCGCGCGTGAATGACGGAAATGAACGCCCGGCACCGCTCCGGAGGCAAAAGACCGCAGATGCGGCTCCTCGCGCCCCTTTGGATAAATGTTGCGACGCACCCGGAAGGTGACTAACGGTATTAGGCGGCATGGTCCAACCGCAATGCCGGGGCCGCAAGAGAATGTCTGATAGTTATTGGCGGGAATAACGCTGCTTTCAGGCATCCGCATGGTTGTTGTGAGGGGGCGGTGGTCGGGCCGTATTGAGAGATCGGGTCCTTCTTTCACACCGCGGGATGCGCGCGAATGTGAGAGCTCTGGGGAGGGGAAAGGCCGGTGCGAGGCCATCCGCGGCAGTCATCTCGTTTTTCGTGCTGCTCGTGGCGTTTCAGGTTCTCGGCGCTGGTTCAGGTCTCCGATTTGTGATGTGAACGAGGTGTGGTCGGGTTCTGTTCGGGTTTTGGTCGTATTGAAACGATACGATCCTGTGTTATTCTAAGTAAAAATGCCTATCTTGTTATTGCGTTGGCATTGGAACGTGTTGTTCTGATCCGAGAGCCGCCTTTTTTCGGTGAGCAATCACGTTTTTATTTTTTGAGGGTTATTTCCTGTCGGATGGCGGGGCAGGGCGAGAGGCAATATGTCGTCCGATCTGAATATGCGTGACCGGCTGAAATTTAATCTCATCGACAATGAGACCGCGGCGCTTCTGAAATCGTCAAAGGCAGATATTCTTCATCTTCTTTCCGATGTGCTTGATAGATTTTATGAGCATGTCGGCTCCGAGCCGGAAACGCGCCGCTTCTTCGGCAGCCCGGAACAGATGCAGCGCGCCAAGCGCATGCAGCTCAACCACTGGTCCGTCATCCTGGATGCGCGCTTCGATGAGGAATACGAGGCGTCCGTCACCCGCATCGGCGAGATGCACAACAAGCTGGGCCTGGATCCGCACTGGTATATCGGCGGCTACAGCTTCCTCATCAGCCATCTGGTGGCGTCCCTCGGCCACGAGCACATGAGTGGCGCCCTGTTCGCACGCCGCAAGGCCGAGCACGCGATGAAGCTGCAGACGGCGGTCATCCGCGTCGCCATCCTCGACATGGATCTCGCCATCCAGGTTTATCTTCAGGCTGGCCAGCGCGACCGCACGGCGACGCTCAGCCGCCTTGCCCATTCGTTCGAGGAGACGGTGGGCTCGGTGGTGTCGGTGGTGTCGTCCTCGGTGGCGGACCTGCACACCACGGCCCAGGGCATGACGGCGTTCGTGGAACAGACCTCGGCCCAGTCCCAGGCGGTGGCCGCGGCATCGGAGCATGCCTCGGACAATGTGGCGACGGTGGCCGCCGCGACCGAGCAGCTCTCCGCGTCGGTGCGCGAGATCAGCCGGCAGGTGGCCCAGTCCGCGGAGGTGACGACCCGCGCGGTGGCCGATGTGGGACAGGCGAGCAGCAAGGTGAAGACCCTGGCGGACGCCACCGATCACATCGGCAGCATCATCGGCCTCATCAGCGAGATTGCCGGCCGCACCAATCTGCTGGCCCTGAACGCCACCATCGAGGCCGCCCATGCGGGCGCGGCCGGGCGCGGCTTCGCGGTGGTGGCCGACGAGGTGAAGCAGCTGGCCGAGCAGACCAGCAAGGCCACCTCCGAAATCCGCTCGCAGATCGAGACCATCCAGGCGGACACGGAAGCCACCCTGGTCACCATCGAGGGCATTTCGGGAACCATCGGCACCATCAATTCGGTGGCCGAATCCATCTCGGATGCGGTGCGCCAGCAGGAGAGCGCCACCCAGGAGATCGCCCGCAACATCCACGATGCCTCCCAGGGCACCATTGAGGTGACCTCCAGCATCGGCCGGGTGACCGAGGCCATGACCGAGTCCAACTCGGCGGCCACGCGCGTGTTCTCCGCGGCCTCCGATCTCACGCGGCAGCTCGATACCCTGAACCAGGAGGTGCGGCGCTTCCTGAGCGACATCAAGGTGGCCTGACGACTGGCGTTTGACCGGACGCGCCGAGGACGGTGCGTCCGGCGGAAGGCTGGTTCTTGATTGCGCCCAGCGGCAGCCATCGCGCTATCCCGCCGGCGTCGTCGTGCCGGGGGCATGGCACCCATCGGCGTCCGCGCTGTCCTTCAGGTCATCCGGCGGGCGCGTTTCGCACCGTCACCGCGCCGCCAGCGTGGAGGCTGGAGCAGAGCTGCGGCCGCGTTGGTGCGCGTCGCGTATTGCGTTGGGGAATGTAGCCGGCTCCCGCGCTGCCGCCGTCCATGACCTGGGGGAGCCCCTAGCGTGCGTCGATGCCGTCGCGGATGGCGCGGAAGCGGGGGTAGAGCTCGGGGAAGGCGTCGAGCTTGGAAATGCCGACCATGCGAATGTGGCCGGTCTGGCCGAAGCGCAGCCATTGCACGATCTTCACTGCCTCGCCGGTCTTGGCGTCCACCGCCTGGGCCATCACCTCATAGCCGGGCAGCTGGGCGATGCGCAGGGGCTCGGCGCGCTCCAGCCGCATGTCCTTGAGGCCCGAGAGGGTGGAGAGGGCCCGCAGCGCGAACTGGCGGCGCTCATCCTCGCGCGGCGCGCCGGATGCGACCGACACGACGAAATAGGGCTGCTCCGCGCCCTCGATGGTGTTCTTCGGCCCATCGGTGAGCATCACGGTGGAGCCGCCGAATGTGCGCACCACGCGGAACCCGGCCAGGTCCGTCACGGTGAAGGGCAACGCCGCCACCTGGTCCTGCGGCGAGCGGAAGGCGAGGGTGGCGAGGGCCTTGCGCACCTCCGCGTCGGGCAGGGCCGCCGCATCGGTCTCCGCCACCTGCACGGTGACGAGAGCGGTCACGAGGTCGGTGCCGGCGAGGAGGATCCACTTGCGCACGCGGAAGGGGCCGGCGGTCTGCGTGCCGGTGACCAGATAGCCCTTCGCGCCGGGAATGGTGAAGGGCCCGCGGGATTCCACGGTGATGCCCTTGCTGGCCAGCGCGGCATCGGAAAAGCCATCCTCGATCTGCGCATAGGCCTGGGGCGGCATGTCCACCATCAGGATGGAGGCGTTGTGCGCCCCGTCCTCGAAGCCGGCGAAGGTGGTGCTTTCCACCATTCCGGGCGGGGGCTCCAGCCCCATGACCGAGCCGCGCGGAAACACCACTTCGCCCGCGAGGGCGGCGGCGGCCATCAGCGCCAGGGTCGCGACCGAAAGGCCAAGGGCGGCAAGCCCGTTCATTCCACGGCGCAGCAAGCCATGAAGCATCGGGAGGGGCTCCATCGAGGCGGCCGGGCGCACGCGGAAGGCGAATCGGCCCGGCAAATCCGCGTCAGGTTCGCACGAATGCGCGGTCCCAGTCACCCGCCCCCCATCACCCGGCGCAGGTGACGCGCCGCAGGGTGAGATTGAAGCGCCCGCCTTCCGCCAGCAGCCGCGACGACCCGCCCATGATCCGGTCCACCCCGTGAAAGGCCAGGCGGCTCGCCCCCGAGAGCACGAACACGTCGCCGGAGGCCAGGCGGATGGAGCGCGTCGACCCCGACCGCTCGGCGCCGCCCAGCCGGAACAGGGCCGTGTCGCCCAGGGAGATGGAAACCACCGGGGCAGTCAGGTCCGCCTCGTCGCGGTCCTGGTGCAGGCTCATGCGCGCGTCGGGGGCGTAATAATTGATGAGGCAGGCCTCCGCGGGGGCCATGGGTGTGCCGAAGCGGGCATAGGCGTCCTGCAGGCGCTCCGGCATGGGGGGCCAGGGGGCGCGGGTGTCGGGGTGGAAGGCCTGGTAGCGATAGCCGCCGGCATCGGAGACCCAGCCCAGCGGCCCGCAATTGCTCATGCGCACGGAGAGGCTCTTGCCGGTGCGCGGCATGGTGGGCGTGAACAGGGGTGCCTGCGCGAGCACCGCGCGGATATCGGCCAGCAGGGCCACCTGCTCCTGCGCGCCAATGGCTTCCGGATACCACAGGGCGCCGGGGGCGAGCTCAAGGACGTGGGTCATGGTGGCCTCCGGTCCGCGGACGCGCGCATCATACCATTGCCCAGCTCCCCGGGCGCGCCGTGCGCTGGCCTCGGGCCCGCTGTCCACCGGATCCCGCCGGATCGGCGAAATGGGCGCGAGCGCGGGCCTGGGTCATCGTGTACACAGGAGCGCCCAACAGGAGGAGGCGCCCATGGCCCAGCATGGAAAATTCTACTGGAACGAGCTGATGACGGACGACGTGGAAAAGGCCAAGGCCTTTTACGGCGCCACTCTTGGCTGGTCGTTCGCGGAAATGCCCACCGATGGGGCTCACCCCTATTACGTCGCCCATCTCGGCGAGGAGCCCGTGGCGGGCCTGATGGACAAGACTGAGATCCTGCCGCCGGAGGTGCCGCCCCACTGGTTCCCCTACATCAACGTGGACAATCTCGAGGCGCGCCTCAAGCTCCTAGAGGAGAATGGCGGGCAGGTGATCCGTCCCCCGTTCGAGGTGCCCGGGGTGGGCCGCATCGCCATCGTCACCGACGCCACCGGCGCGGCCATGGGCTGGATGACGGCGGAGATGTGAGCCCGCGAGGGCTCACGCCACGATATCGTCGAGCCGCAGCCGCCGAACCCCGGCGGCATCCATCTGGTCAAGGGCCCGCGCCAGGGAGCCGTTGACGTCGATGGCGCGGCAGGCGTCCTCCACCACATAGGTGGTGAAGCCGTGGCGGGTCGCGTCCACCGCCGACCACGCCACGCAGAAGTCGGTGGCTAGGCCCATCAGATAGACCGTGTCGATCCCCCTCTCCTTGAGGTAGCCGGTAAGGCCTGTGGGGGTGGTGCGGTCGGCTTCGTAGAAGGTGGAATAGCTGTCGATGGTGCGATGGTGGCCCTTGCGGATGATGAGCTGGGCGTGGGGAATCTCCAGCCGGGTCGCGAAGCGCGCGCCGATGCTGTCCTCAATGCAATGGTCCGGCCACAACACCTGCTCGCCATAGGGCAGGGCGATGGTGTCGTAGGGCGCCTTGCCCGGGTGGTTGGAGGCGAAGGAGACATGGTCCGCGGGGTGCCAGTCCTGGGTCAGGACGACATTGCGGAAGGAGCCCGCCGCAAGGTTGGCCAGGGGCACGACCTCGTGGCCGCCGGGCACGGCGAGGGCGCCGCCGGGCAGGAAGTCCACCTGCAGGTCCACCACAACCAGGACGGAGCGCGCATCGGCGCTCCGGCCCGAGGTTCCGACGGGGCGGGAGAGGGGCATGGTCGGCATCCTCGCGAGCGAGTGAAAAAGGGCGCATCCGCCTGCTACCACGCCTTGCGGCGCCAAACACCCCCCCCTATATCCGCCTCGATCGTCGTTTTCGCGACGAACCCCAATTTCAAGTGAAGGGGGCCGGCGGATCGGTTGCGGCAGGGGCCCGCGACCTATCCCAGGCGGGTGCCGAAAGGGCCCGGCCGGTCTGCCGGCAAGGAGAAACTATATGGCCAAGATCATCGGTATCGACCTCGGCACCACCAATTCGTGCGTTGCGGTGATGGAGGGAACCACCCCGAAAGTCATCGAGAACGCCGAGGGCGCGCGCACCACGCCGTCCATCGTCGCTTTCACGGAGGATGGCGAGCGTCTGGTGGGTCAGCCTGCCAAGCGGCAGGGCGTGACCAATCCGGAGCGCACCTTCTTTGCGGTGAAGCGCCTCATCGGCCGCCGCTTCGATGATCCCACCGTCACCAAGGACAAGAACCTGGTGCCCTACCACATCGTGCGCGCCGACAATGGCGACGCCTGGGTGGAGGCCGACGGCAAGAAGTATTCGCCTTCCCAGATCTCTGCCTTCGTCCTGCAGAAGATGAAGGAGACCGCCGAGTCGTTCCTCGGCGAGAAGGTCGAGAAGGCCGTCATCACCGTTCCCGCTTACTTCAACGACGCCCAGCGCCAGGCCACCAAGGACGCCGGCAAGATCGCCGGTCTCGAGGTGCTGCGCATCATCAACGAGCCGACCGCAGCCGCGCTCGCTTATGGCCTCGACAAGAAGTCGGCCGGCACCATCGCGGTCTATGACCTCGGCGGCGGCACCTTCGACGTGTCGGTGCTGGAGATCGGCGACGGCGTGTTCGAGGTGAAGTCCACCAACGGCGACACGTTCCTGGGCGGTGAAGACTTCGACATGCGGCTGGTGAACTACCTGGCCGACGAGTTCAAGAAGGAGCAGGGCATCGACCTGCGCAACGACAAGCTCGCCCTCCAGCGGCTGAAGGAAGCCGCCGAGAAGGCCAAGATCGAGCTCTCGTCCGCCGCGCAGACCGAGATCAACCTGCCCTTCATCACCGCCGACGCCTCGGGGCCGAAGCATCTCACCATGAAGCTCACCCGCGCCAAGTTCGAGGCGCTGGTGGAAGATCTCATCCAGCGCACCATCGAGCCCTGCAAGAAGGCGCTGCAGGATGCCGGCCTCTCCGCCGGCCAGATCGACGAAGTGGTGCTGGTGGGCGGCATGACCCGCATGCCCAAGGTCCAGGAAGTGGTGAAGCAGTTCTTCGGCAAGGAGCCCCACAAGGGCGTCAACCCGGATGAAGTGGTCGCCATCGGCGCCGCCATCCAGGCCGGCGTGCTCCAGGGCGACGTGAAGGACGTGCTGCTGCTCGACGTGACCCCGCTGTCGCTGGGCATCGAGACCCTGGGCGGCGTGTTCACCCGCCTCATCGACCGCAACACCACCATCCCGACCAAGAAGAGCCAGGTGTTCTCCACGGCCGAGGACGGACAGACTGCGGTGACCATCCGCGTGTTCCAGGGTGAGCGCGAGATGGCGGCCGACAACAAGATGCTCGGCCAGTTCGACCTCGTCGGCATCCCGCCGGCGCCCCGCGGCGTGCCGCAGGTGGAGGTGACCTTCGACATCGACGCCAACGGCATCGTGCAGGTTTCCGCCAAGGACAAGGGCACCGGCAAGGAGCAGCAGATCCGCATCCAGGCTTCCGGCGGTCTCAACGAGGCCGACATCGAAAAGATGGTCAAGGACGCCGAGGCCCACGCGGCCGACGACAAGAAGCGCAAGGCTCTGGCGGAAGCCAAGAACCATGGCGAGGCGCTGGTGCACTCCACCGAGAAGGCGCTGTCCGAGCACGGTACCAAGATCGGCGAGGGCGACAAGAGCGCCATCGAGACCGCCATCTCCGACCTGAAGGGCGTGCTCTCGGGTGAGGATGTGGAGGCCATCGAGGCCAAGACCCAGGCCCTGGCCCAGGTCTCCCTCAAGCTCGGCGAGGCCATGTACGCGGCCCAGCAGGGCGGCGGCGAGGATGGCGCGGCCGCCAAGCCGAAGGACGACGTGGTGGACGCCGAGTTCACCGAAGTGGACGACGACAAGAAGAAGTCGGCCTGATCATGAAGCGGCGGGCCCCCCCCCCCCGCTTCTTCCTTCCGCCCACCGTGGCGGAGCGTGTTGTTTCAACCGCTGCATGGAACCGGCCCCCAGGGGATGCCGGGATGCGGCGACAGATAGCGTGACCGCCTGTTCCCGGCGCCCGGCTGCGAGCGCCCCGCACATCCGGCGCATTCAGCCGGAGGCTTCGCCCAAGGTTCCTCTCCCGGTCGCTTCGGCGCCGGCGGAGCGGGGTGAAAACGGACCAGGGCCGGTTGCGGCGGGTGAAGAGTGAGCATGGCCAAGCGCGACTTTTACGAGATCCTCGGCTGCGACCGCGGCGCCGACGAGACGGTGCTGAAGGCCTCCTACCGCAAGCTGGCCATGAAGTGGCACCCGGACCGCAACCAGAATGACGCGGACGCGGAAATCCGCTTCAAGGAAGTCAACGAAGCCTACGAGATCCTGAAGGATCCGCAGAAGCGCGCCGCCTACGACCGCTTCGGCCATGCCGCGTTCGAGAATGGCGGCGGCGGGGGCCCCGGCTTCGGCTCCGATTTCGCCTCGTCCTTTGCGGATATCTTCGACGACCTGTTCGGCGGCGCCATGGGGCGCGGCGGCGGTGGCGGCAGCCGTGGTGGCCAGTCGCGCGGGCGCGGCGCCGACCTGCGCTACAATATGGAGATCACGCTTGAAGAGGCGTTCTCCGGCAAGACCGCGCAGATCAAGATTCCCACCTCCGTCACCTGCGAGGCCTGCAACGGCAGCGGCGCCAAGGCTGGCACCAGCCCGAAGACCTGCCGCACCTGCGGTGGCGCGGGCAAGATCCGCCATGCCCAGGGCTTCTTCACCCTGGAGCGCACCTGCCCGAGCTGCCAGGGCCGCGGCTCCATCATCGAGGATCCGTGCGGCTCCTGCGGCGGCGCCGGCCGGGTGACGCGCGAACGCACCCTTTCGGTGCAGATTCCCGCGGGCGTGGAAGACGGCACCCGCATCCGCCTGGGCGGCGAGGGCGAGGCCGGCGTGCGCGGCGGGCCGGCGGGCGACCTCTATATCTTCCTGTCGCTGGAGCCCCATCCCTTCTTCCAGCGCGAGGGGGCGGATCTGTATTGCCGCGTGCCCATCTCCATGGTCACCGCCGCCCTCGGCGGGCAGGTGGAGGTGCCCACCATTGGCGGTGAGAAGACCAAGGTGAAGATTCCCGAGGGCACCCAGTCGCAGAAGCGCTTCCGCCTGACGGGCGAGGGCATGCCGGTCCTGCGCACCCGCAATTTCGGCGACATGTATGTGCAGGTGGTGGTGGAAACCCCGCAGAAGCTCACCAAGCGCCAGCGGGAGCTGCTCACCGAGTTCGACAAGGAATGCTCCGGCGAGACCCATCCCGAGTCCACGGGCTTCTTCTCCAAGGTGAAGGAGTTCTTCCAGGGCGCCACCGGCCAGGGCGCCAGCGGCGCACCCAGCGACGGCGCCTGACGGCGCCGCTCAGGCCGGGCGCAGGGCCCGCCGGGCGGCATCCATGGAGCGGGCGATGCCCTCCGCATAGGAGGTCTTCGTCAGCGGCCCGAGGAGCTGGGTGAGGGCGGTATCGTCGAAGATGACCGGGTCGGTCATCAGATAATGCATCTCCACCAGCTCGCGCATCAGCGGGTCGAACAGGCCCGCCAGGCGCAGCATGAGCCTGTTGGCGACGAACAGCCTGGGATTGCTGCGCACCAGCATGAAGGCCTGTTCCGCCACCTGCCGCACGGTGATGGTGCCGGCGCCGCCCAGATTGAAGGCGCGGCCGAAGGCGTCCTCGCGCATCAGCAGCCGGCGCACCACCTCCCCCACATCGGGCACGAAGACGAATTCATGGGGCGTGTCGATGGGGCCGATGACCTTGGCCCGGCGCCCGGCGGCCGCCGCGGCGAAGATGTCGGCCAGATAGCTGCGCTCCACCTGCGGCCCGTAGAAGTCGGGCAGGCGGAGGATGGCGGTGGCGATGCGGCCTTGCGCGCCGGCCTCCAGCACCAGGTCTTCCTGTTCCTTGCGCATGCGCCCCTTGAAGGTGTGCGGCTCGCGAGGATGGCCCTCGTCCACCCGCGCTGCGCGCGGCCGCCCGAAGGGGTAGGCGGTGCCGATGAGAAGCAGCCGGCGCACGCCTTCCGCCTCGGCGGCCTCCAGGGTGCGGCGCATCAGGTCTGGATGCAGGCGGAACGCGTCATAGGGAACACCCACCATATAGACCAGCGTTTCGAGTCCGCGCACGGCAGCGCGGATGCGCGCCGGGTCGTCGGGGTCCCACTGCCGCGCTTCCACCCCCGGCACGCCACGGAAATGGTCGGTGATGGAGGGGAGGCTGCGGCCGATCACGGCGAAGGGCGTGCCGGTGGCTGTAAACGCCGCGCCGATGCTGGCGCCAATGGGGCCGGTGCCGCCGACGAGGCCGATGCGGGCAGGCGCGTGTGCTTGCATGGAGGACGCGTCGGTCATAGAACCGCTCCTGACCACTGTTCACTGAACGATGTTCATAAACTAAACGCCGTTCACGTCAACAGGCTTGCTGCGCCCATGGACGAAAATCAAAACCCCAGCCCCCGTGCCCGCCGGAAGGAGGATGCCCGCGAGCGCATCCTGCAGGCGGCCCGGCGCATCGTTCTCGATGAGGGATTCGCGGCGCTCACCATGCGGCGGATCGCCCAGCAGGCGGGTTATTCACCGGCGGCCCTGTACCTGCACTTCGAATGCCGGGAGGCCATTGCCCGCGAACTGGGCGAGGCAGGTATGCGCTCCCTTCATGCCCGCCTGTCCGAGGCGGGGTGTGAAGCAGACCCGCTGGCCCGCCTTCGCGCGCTGAGCCGGGCCTATGTGCAGTTCGCCCGAGAGGAGCCGGAAACCTATCGCCTGATCTTCATGGAGCCGGGCTTTGCCGCCAGCGCCCTCGGTGGCAAGGACGAGACGGGGGCGGCCGCCTTTGCCCTGCTGGCGGGCGTATTTGCGGAGCTCGCCGCCGCCCGACGCCTGCGCGCCGGGGCGCAGCCGGAGAGCCTGGCGACCGGCCTGTGGGTGCTGCTCCATGGCCTTGCCAGCCTCAAGATCACCTGCTCCGCGTTCCTCTCCGCGCCGGAGGAGGAACTGCTGGCGGGAATGCTCGACAACCTGTTGCATGGGGTGCTGCGGGCGGCCCCTGAATCTTGACCATCGCCCCGATCCCGTCTAATCGCCTGACACTCCTTGATTGGGCGCCAGAGGTGCCGCTGATGTTTCATTCCCGAGAGCCGCGCAATTCTTCCCCGAAGGGGGGCCTCAACGACGAGGTGCGCTTCCTGCAGTCGTGGTTCCGGAACCCGCTGAAAACCGGTGCGGTCTCCCCCTCCAGCCCCGGCCTCGCCAAGATGATGGCGAGCTATCTCGATCCGAGCAAAGACGGCCCGGTCATCGAGCTTGGCCCGGGCACCGGCCCGGTCACGAAGGCGCTGCTGGCGCGGGGCTTCGCGCCCGAGCGGCTGTTCCTCATCGAGTACAATCCGGAATTCTGCGCCCTGCTGCGCCGCCGCTATCCGGGTGTCACCGTCATTCACGGCGATGCCTATGCCATGCGCAAGACCCTGGGCAATGCGCTGCCGGGCAAGGCCGTGGGCACCATTTCGTCGCTGCCGCTGTTCACCATGCCCCAGGCCGAGCGCCACCGGATGGTGAATGAGGCGTTCGACCTCACCGTGCCCGGCGCGCCGTTCGTGCAGTTCACCTATGCGGTCGTGTCCCCGGTGCCGCTCCTGCCTGGCAAGATCGAGGGCAAGGTGTCGCCGCGGGTGTGGATGAACATCCCGCCGGCCCGCGTGTGGGTCTATCACCGGCCCTGAGCCCCTCGGGGCCCTGAGCCGCTTGCTGTCGAGAATTCCGGCGGCGCACCTTGCCACCCATCGTCGCGGCGGCTACGCCTCCTCGATCCGGCGGTGAGATCGGGTGGAGCCGTCCACTCGCGCAGCCCCGCCGGAGCCATTGAGGAGGGGCCATGAGCGCAGCGCTTTCGGGCGGAGACCACCAGCAGCGCATCGACGCGGCGCGCGAACGTCTCATCGTCGCCCTGGACTTCCCCAGTGTGAGCGCGGCTGAAGCGCTCGTGTGGCAGCTCGGCGACGACGTCTCCTTCTACAAGATCGGGCTGGAGCTCACCATTGCCGGCGGGCTGGACCTCGCCGCCGACCTCATCGGCTCCGGCAAGCGGGTGTTCCTGGACCTGAAGCTGCACGACATCGGCAATACGGTGGAGCGCGCCACGGCCGCCGCCGCCGCCCGGGGCGTGAGCCTGCTCACCGTCCATGCCTATCCCCAGACCCTCGCCGCCGCCGCGCGCGGCGCCGCCGGCTCGCCGCTGAAGGTGCTGGGCGTCACCGTCCTCACCTCCTATGACGATGCGGACCTTGCCGCCGCCGGCTATGCCGCGGGCGTCACCGAAACCGTGCGCCGCCGCGCCGGGGATGCGCGCGCCGCCGGTGTCGCCGGCGTCATCTGCGCCCCCACGGATGCGGCCATGGTGCGCACCGTGCTTGGGCCGGACGGGCTGGTGGTCACGCCTGGCGTGCGCCCACGCGGCGCCGCCGTGGGAGACCAGAAGCGAATTGCGAGCCCGGCCGAAGCCGTGGCCGCCGGAGCCAACATGATCGTGGTGGGGCGTCCCGTGATCGCCGCGCCGGACCCGCGCGAGGCCGCGCGGCAGATCCTGTCCGAGCTCGCCGGCGACTGATGTGGGAGAGGGGGTAAGCATGGCCAAGGGATATTGGTTCATCAATGTCGACGTGGTCGATCCCGTCGATTTCATCACCTATGCCAACGCCAACGTGGCCTTCCTGGCCGAGCGCAAGGCCAAGTTCCTGATCGCCGGCGGCGATTTCGAGCACATGGAGGGCATCAAGCGCCACCGCAACGTGCTGGTGGAGTGGCCCTCCTATGACGAGGCCGTGGCGGCCTGCAGCTCGCCCGAATACCGGAAGGTGGCGGCGCTGCGGGGCGACTGCGCCATCACCGACCTCGCCGTGGTGGAAGGCTATGATGGCGAGCAGCCGAGCGCCCAGGCCCCGGCCGAAAGCACGCGCGAGTTTCCCCGCGGCTATTGGATGGTGCGCATGGATGTCACCGATCCGGCGGCCTATGACCAGTATCGCGCGGCCAATGTGAAGGCGTTGGCGGAGTTCGGCGGCTGGTTCCTGGTGCGCAGCGGGCGCAGCGTGGTGGTGGAGGGCAAGGGCCGCTCGCAGTACATCGTGATCGCCTTTCCCGATCTCGCCAGCGCGAAGGCCTGCTACCACTCCTTCGCCTACCAGCAGGCCTTCTCCCGCCGCAAGCGCGCGGCGGAAGGCGACCTCATCATCATTTCCGGCTATGCGGGCCGGCAGCCTGCTGCCTGAGCCCGTCCCCCCATTCTCTTGAGGAGCACGCGCGTGTCCGACCTGCGCATCGTCATCGCCGGAGCCGGCGGCCGCATGGGCCGCACCCTCGTCAAGGCCATTTCCGAGCAGAAGGGTTTGGTGTTGGCCGGTGCGCTGGAGCACGCCGGCAGCGCCTATCTCGGCGCCGATTCCGGCGTGGTGGCGGGGCTGCCAGCCAATGGCATTCCCGTTCGCAGCGATGAGACGGACCTCCCGCAGGTGCTCGATGGCGCGGATGTGGTGATCGATTTCTCCTCGCCCGCTGGCTCGGTGCGCCTCGCGGGCGTGGCGGCGGAACGCGGGGTGGCGATGGTGATCGGCACCACCGGCTTTTCCGCTCAGGACACGGTGGCGCTCACCGCGGCGGCGAAGGCCACGGCAGTGGTGAAGTCCGGCAATATGAGCCTCGGCGTCAACCTGCTGGCCGCGCTGACCCGGCGCGTGGCGGCCACGCTGGATGAGACGTTCGATATCGAAATCCTGGAAATGCACCACAACAAGAAGGTTGATGCGCCTTCCGGCACCGCTCTGCTGCTGGGCGAGGCGGCGGCCGAGGGGCGCGGGCGCGACCTGGATGAATGGTCCGAGCGCGGGCGTGACGGCCAGACCGGCGCGCGCAAGCCGGGTACCATCGGCTTTGCCAGCCTGCGCGGCGGCTCCGTGGTGGGCGAGCATGCCGTCATCTTCGCCGGCCCGGCCGAGCGCATCGAGCTGGTGCACAAGGCCGAGGACCGCATGATTTTCGCCCATGGCGCGCTGGTGGCGGCACGCTGGGTGAAGGGGCGCGCGCCGGCGCTCTATTCCATGGCCGATGTGCTCGGCCTGTCCGATTTCTGAACCCGCGTTTTCGGAGCTGTTGATGTCCGACCGTATCCTCGTGCTCGTCCGCCACGGACAGAGCGAGTGGAACCTCAAGAACCTGTTCACCGGCTGGCGCGATCCGGCGCTGACCGAGCAGGGCGTGATGGAAGCCAAGCGCGCCGGCGCCAGCCTCAAGGCGCAGGGCCTGGTGTTCGACGCCGCCTTCACCTCCGCCCTCAGCCGCGCCCAGACCACCTGCTCGCTCATCTTGAACGAGATGGGCCAGGGCGCCCTGGAGCCGGTGAAGAACCTGGCCCTGAACGAGCGGGACTATGGAGACCTCTCGGGCCTCAACAAGGACGACGCCCGCGAGAAGTGGGGCGAGGAGCAGGTGCATGCCTGGCGCCGCTCCTATGATGTTCCCCCGCCCGGCGGTGAGAGCCTGCGCGACACGGTGGCCCGCGTGCTGCCCTATTACGTGCAGGAGATCCTGCCGAGCGTGCTGCGCGGCAACCGCACGCTGGTGACCGCCCACGGCAATTCCCTTCGCGCGCTCATCATGGTGCTGGAGAAGCACACGCCGGAAAGCATCCTGAAGCGCGAGCTCGCCACCGGCTCCCCCATCATCTACCGCCTGAACGCCGATTCCACCGTGGCGGAAAAGCAGGACTTGGCGGCCTGAGCGACATTGGGGCCCGGAGTGCCCGCGATGGCGCTCCGGGGCGCTGTTTCAATCGAGGACCTGCGGCGTCGCGTGGGTCCACGTGCCCGCTTGCGGAGCGGGCCCGTCGGGCACGGCTCGTTCCACCTCAGCGGGCGGCAGCACGTAGCGGGCGGCCAGGGCCTCGGCGCGCCGCGTATTGGCGGTGATGAGGCACAAGGCGCGCTCCTCGAAATTGCCGATGCCCCTTTTGCCCTCGAAGGGGGCGACGCTCTGGCAGTCGAAGTTGCGATAGAGCAGGAACCGCGACTGGGCCTCGTCCAGCAGGCTTTTCCAGCGGTTGCGCTGCACCGGGGCCAGATCACTGCGCGCGTCGATCACCCGCAGCGCATTGGCCAACTCGGCTTCCAGGGCCAGCTCGCTGGTGCGGATGGTATCGTAGAGGCAGCGGTTGCGCTCGACGGCGGGCACCGCGTCCAGGGCGCAGGGACCGCTCCCGCCGGCCTCCGCGAGAGGCTGCGCCTCCGCCGAAAGCGTCGTGTCAGACGGGGCGGGGGGGGCTTCGGCGGGCGCTTCAAGGGGCGAGGAATCCTTCGCTCGCACATTTCCCGCGATGATTCCCGGAGCAAGGGCCGGCTCGGGGCTGTGCCCCGGCGGGCGCAACGCCAGCACGGCCACGGGGCTCACGGCGAGAATCAGCGCGGCCAGCCCCATGGCCCACTGCTGCCTCACCTTCCCGCGCGCCTCTCCGGTTCCCGGCGTCATGGCGCGCCCGGCCCACGCATGGCCCCACCCCCGATGGCATCGGAAAGCGGGCGCGCTGCGGCCGTCATTGCCATCGGGCCGATGGGGCGGGCACCGGAAGGCGCGCCGCAGGGGGCGCCTCGCCTGGGTGAATGGCCGGGGTGGGAGCTGAAGGGGCCCCCCTGTTTCAAGGTGTCCCCCCGATGCTCTGGCGCATTGCCATGAAACGCCTTCGGCGCGTGCGTCCGCAGTCGCTTCACCGGGGTGGGCTTCAGGTCGCGTGCCTCGGGCCGCGAAGGCGACATGCGGGCGCTGGCTTCGGCGCTGGCACGACCGTTTTCGGAGCGGATGCCTTTGGCGCGCAGCAGCTTGGCGAAGGGGCTGGGCACGGGCCATCCTCTCGAATGATGCGTCGAAGGCGACGGCCAATGGGTGGCCGGTCGCGGTCGTCCGGCGCCCGCCGGGCGCTTCGGTGGCCCTGGATAGCATCATTGAGGGGCGCTGCGCGAGCGGGCCGGGCGGAACCGATGAGGAGCCCGCAGCCCCTAGGGCTGGGCGGGGCCGACTTCCACGACCGTGATGCGCCGCCGGTCATTGCTGCCGGTGGAACGGGGGCGTGAACGACGGTGGGCGTATGGTTGCGCGATCTCAGTTTCTAAGGAAACGCCGAACGGCCCGGGCTCTTGTTTCGACCCGTGCCCTTCACGCGAACCGGTTCCCCCTTCGCTCGAAGACGCTCTCGAGCGTCTCCCCCTCGTGCGATTGAGGGAGGACTCTGGATCATTGCGTTAAGGCGCCGTCCTGAAGCGAACTTGCGTACCCGGCGCTCGCAGGGGCTTTTGGGCAACTCCCGTCTCAGCAATTCGGGACATGCCCGGGCATCTTGAGTTCGCGCATTCTCTCCGCGCGGCCGTGCGCGAAAACCGTCGGACGGGTCGTGTGCAGGACCGAAGGCGAACACACGGGCGGCCTTGACCGCCCGTGCCCATGCGCGCCCACGAAGGGCCGGCCCGCCTCTCGCGAGGCCGGCGAGCGCTTGGCGTCACGCCGTGGCGAGAGCGGCGCGGGCGTGGTTGCGGATGCGTTCCACCATGGAGCGCAGGCCGTTGGAGCGCTGGGGCGTGAGATGCCCCTCGAGCCCGATCTGCCGGAAAATGGCGAGAACGTCCGTTTCCAGGATCTCCTGGGGGCTATGGCCGGAAACGAGGGTGAGCAGAACCGCCACCAGCCCCTTCACGATATGCGCGTCGGAATCGCCCTGGAACTCCAGAACGGTGCCCTTGGGTGTCGTCTTCAGCTCGCTGATGAGCCACACCTGGCTGGCGCAGCCCTGCACCTTGTTGGCTTCGTTGCGCTCCGATTCCGGGAAGGGCGGCAGGGCCTTGCCGAGCTCGATGACGTGGCGGTAGCGGTCTTCCCAATTGTCCAGGAATTCGAAATCGGAGATCAGGTCGTCCTTGGTGGTCATGAAACCGGTCCCTTCGTCCAATGCGCCGGGCCTATGGATGGTCTAGCAATGGGCGCCGCTGAGGCGGCGTGCGTGCAATGCATCATCCAGCATATCGCGAGACCCGCGGCGGGGCAAAAGGAACCTCGGCGCACCCTGGTGCGTGTTCCGGCGTGGGGGAGACCGGTTCGCGTTAAAAACGCGCGCGAGCGCGAGAGGCGCGCGTGTCCCTGAGGGCGTGCGACGGGGAAACCCACCCCGCCGGTCGTGCTCAGCTCGGCCGCTTGGCGGGGGCGGGAGCACCCTGGGGAGCACTGGCGGGCTGCACCTTGTCTCCGTTGCCCCAGGCGGGGGCGAGGTCCTGCGGGGTCAGCCCCTGGCCATCGGCGGCACCGGTGGCGGGCGTTGCCGCCGGGGGCGTGCCGGGCGCGTGGGGATCATGGGAGCCGAGGGTTTCCGACAGCCACTGCGCGCCGGCCTGGGCCTTCTCCACCAGGTGGCTCGCCATCTGCCCGCCCACGGCGCAGGCCTCGGGCTGGCGTTCGCAGAAGCCGCGTGCGTCCGCCACCACGGCCTGCACCGCGCCGAAGGCGTCGAACACGCTCACATCCTGCCCGGTGGTTCCCTTGAGGCCGAGCGGCAGCAGCAGGAGCACCAGGGCGATCCAGAAGGCCATACGCAGCAGGAAGAACATGGCGCCCTCGTCAGATCGAGCCGTCGCCCGCGCCCCTTGTGAGGGCACCGCGGGCCGGGACGGCAAAGGTCTTGCCGGCGTGCCGCGGGGCGGATGAGATCCTCATGCTCCCTTTCCAGGCCTGACGCCGCACGCCTCGCGAACATACCATCGCCGGGCCGCCCCGTGAGCGCTGGCGGCATGCGCGCACAGGGTCTTTTCAAGACATCGTTAATGCTGGTGTCGGTCCCGGCTTAGCGTTCGCTTAAAGGCTGGCGTGGCAGAGTGCTCCCATTCCGGATCACAACGGGGACCGATTCATCCCCCTGTGGGTCCACATGTCGGTCATTCCCATGTCGGCGGTTGAGATGTCGGCGGTTGAGAGGAAGATGGTGCGGCCACGCGGTTTGGACAGGCTCGGCGATCAGGCCCGCGCGACGTCGCAGGCCGAGGCTGAAGGCCTGCCGCGCCTGGCGGTGCTCGGCCGTGTGATGGCCATGGTGCTGGGCGTGCTCGGGGTGCTGGCGCTGGTGAGCGCCGGTGTGGTGCTCGTGGCCCAGGCCGTCGGCCTGTTCGCCGGAGAGCCCGCCGATGCGCTGTCGCTGCTGGCGGCCGGCTTGTTGTGCGGCACGCTGGCGGCCATGTCGGCCGGGGTCGCCCGCGCCGCGACCGGTGTTTCAGATGCGGAGCTGCGCTCCGGCGCCGTGCTGGTGACCATTCACGATGCCCAGGGCGATGTGGTCCGCGTGGAACTGCAGGATGGCGCGCTGGCCCGCGCCCCACGCGAGGGGCTCCAGGGGCCGGGCCTGTTCGGCCGTGTCCTGGTGGCGGATCGCCCCGCTTTCATGTCCGCGGTGCGCGAGGCGGCCGAGGGGCGCAGGCCCGTGGCGTGTGACGTCCGCCTGAGCTGTGCCTCCGAGGCCGATGGCACATCGTTCCTGCCGCTGGAGATCCGCTGCCTGCCGGCGCCGGAGGGCCGGGCTCGCCTGGTTTGGCGTGAGGCCCGCGTGTCGCGCCAGGAGGTGGACGAGGAGGCCCGCGCCCGCGCCGACGCGGAGCAGGCCAATGCCGCCAAGAGCCGTTTCCTGGCCGCCATGAGCCATGAGCTGCGCACGCCGCTCAACGCCATACTGGGCTTTTCCGAGCTGCTGGCGACCGACACGGGCGCGCCGATGGACGATGCGCGCAAGGCGGAATACGCCCGTATCATTCATGAGAGCGGCCAGCACCTGCTGGGGCTCGTCAACGACATTCTCGACCTCTCCCGCGTCGAGGCCGGGGCCTACGCGCTGGAGCCGGAGACCATCGACATGGCCGAGCTGGTGGCCGGCTGCGGCGAGATGGTGGGGCTGGAGGCCACGCGCAAGAGCGTGCGTGTGCGCACGCTGGTGACCAGCGCGCTGCCGCCGGTCTGCGCCGACCGGCGGGCCCTGCGCCAGATCGTGCTCAATCTTCTGTCCAATGCGGTCAAGTTCACGCCCGAGGGCGGCCGCGTGCAATTGACCGCGCGCCGTCGGGGCGACCGGCTGGCCCTTCGCGTGCGCGACACCGGTCCTGGCATCCGGCCGGAGGACGTGGCGCGCCTGGGCGAGCCCTTCTTCCAGACCGGGGAGGTGGCCCAGCGCGCCCGTGGCAGCGGCCTTGGCCTCGCCGTGGTGAAGGGGCTGGTGAAGCTGCATGACGGCACCTTCCGCGTGGACAGTGTGCCCGGGCGTGGAACGACTGTGACCGTGACCCTGCCGCTGGCGCCCGCGCGCGCCGCGTCGGATGAGGCGACGGTTCGGAATTCAGCCCGCGAGGGTGACGTGGTGGCCGCCTTTCCGGCCCGTCGCGGCGCCGAACCCCGGGTGAGGAGAATGGCATGACGCTCGACACCGCCGCCGCGCTTTCCGCGGCACCCTCCATCGGCGGGCCCGGAGATCCGTTCGCGCCGCCGCCGCCCCGCGGGGGGCGCCGGCTGAAGGTGCTGGACGTCCTCGTGGCCGCCGTGGTGGTGGCAGCGGGCGGTGCCGTCGCGGCGAATGCGCTGTTGATGCAGGTGCCGCCGCCCCACGTCCTGGCGGCCATGCCGGGGGCCCCGGCGGCCCTGGCCGGGAGCGAGAAGGGCAAGGCGCCGCGTGGCACTTCCGGCCCGGTCTCCATTCCCCTGCCGCCGGTGAATCCCAATGGCCACGGTTCCACCGCCGGCGGCGGGGAGACCAATGGCACGCTGGGCTATCTGGCGTCCAAGACCTCGGTCACCGGCATGACCACGCAGCTCAAGCCGGTGAGCGCGGAGGAGGCGGCCGCTGGCGCCATCGCCGCGCCCCGGCCGGTGTCCAGCCTGCGGCCGCCGCTGAAGGTGGGGCCGCTCTCCGCCACCGGGCCCATGACTGTGTCGACATCCTCAAGCGGGGCCGGTGCCTCGGGCGCGGGCGCACCCATTCGCCCGCCGGCGAACGTGCCCGCCTCGCCGCGCGTGGCCTCGGTGCAGCGGGCGCTCGACAAGCTGGGCTATGGCCCGCTCAAGGCGACAGGCGTCCTGAACGTGGAAACGCGCGAGACCATCCGCCGCTTTGAGCGGGATCGCCGCATGCCGGTGGATGGCGAGCCCACCGACGCGCTGGTGCGCGAGCTGAGCCTCATTTCCGGCATCGCGATCAACTGAGCGGCGAACGATTCAGCCATGCGCCTCAAGAGTGGAATTTTCGTCTCGGCCCTGCTGCGCCTTGCCCAGGTGGAAGGCGCCTTCGGTGTCGTTGCCCGGCGCGGCTCGGAGGAGGCGGGCGCCGTCTTCGTCAAGGTGACGCCGCTGGACGGCACCGCCGCCCTCTATGGGCCGGCGCCGCAGAGCGCGTTCGGCGAGGATGATGACGGCGACCGCAAGTTCTGCCTGCTGGTGCCCCCCGGCCGCCCGGAGGCGGAGGCCGATGCGCGCATGGCCAAGGAGATCCGCTTCGACCCCGATCTCTATCTGGTGGAGATCGAGGACCGGCAGGGGCGGCATTTCCTTAACGTCGTGGAGCCTTGACGCAGCGTCGCCTCCGCGCGCTTGCCCCGAAGGTTTGCCTTTACGCCTTTCGGCGAATGATCCAGTGCGCCGCCTGTTCACCCAAGGAGAGTATTAACGGGGCGTTAAGCTTCGTGAAACCATAAGAGCGCGATCGACGTTGTGGTCATGGCTGTCGCACTGGAGGACCAGGGCATGAGCACTGTCATTGCGTTTCCCTCGAGGCGGGAAGCGCGGGCGCGGTCAGCGCCCATAGACCGGCGGGCGGAGCTGCCGGGACCGAAAATCGTCATTCTTCCGGTGGTGCGAATCGAGCGTCACGCGGATCCGGTGGCCGCTGACCCCGTGCATGTGGAAGCGGGGCCTGGCGCGTCGGTGCGCAGGGATGCGGGCCGTGCCCCGCGGGGCGTGGAGCCGGCCGGGCGGCGGCACTGAGCCCCTGGGTCGTCGAGAGAGCCCTTGGACACTTGAGCGAGTCCCGGGGCGGTTGAGCCGAGGCAGGTTGAACGGCCGGGCAAGCTGCGGGGCGCCGCGTCAGTTGGCCGGCGTGCAGGTGGCCGCTTCCAGCTGGCGACGCACCAGCTCGCGCATGCTGCGATCACGCACATGGGCGCGCACCAGTACGATGCCTTCTTCCGAGGGGGATTCGATCACCAGCCGGTCGGCGGCGGTGATTTCCTCGTCTTCCGGCAGCGCGGCCTTCTGGTCGGCATTCATGAGATCGAGCTCGATCACCTTGCCGGCGGCCTGGTCCGAGAGGGCGTAGAAGGGCAGAGCCTGGTCCGTGTAAAACGAAACGGACGTGTAGTCGGCCGTGGCCGGCACCCTCACCTTCAGCGGCTTGTCATTGAGATCATAAAGGCACACGGCCGAAATGAAGGCCGGGTCCTGCATGGGCAGCACCGCCGACAAGGGGGTGGGGTCCGGCAACAGCTTCATCTCATTGCTGTCGGTGAGCGCGGCGAGGCGCGCGAAGGCGTTGTGCTCCGCCAGCGCCGGCATGGCGAGGATGGACACGATATGGGCGATGCCGGCCAGCACCAGCGCCACCGCCGCCGGCAGCAGCAGGCCGGCGGGCCACAGCCAGTTCACCCGCGCCAGCTGGCGGCGGAACCAGCCGCGCCCATCGCTCCCCTTGCCGTCCTTGCCCGGCCGGGGCACCCGCACGGTGAAGGTATCGAACAGGCTCACGGGCAGGCCTCCTGCACGATATGGGGCAGCACCGTGGTGGCATCTCCCGCGCCCGAGGCGAAAGAGAAAGGCGCGTCATAAAGGCGAAGCGCCACCTGCAGCCGCCCGCGCGCGCCGGTGGGCAGCCAGTTGCCGGGCCGGGCGCGCGGCGAAAGGCGGATATCCAGGGCGCCGTCGGCCCGATAGAGCGCCTCGGAGCTGGTGAGGCCGTAGCGCTCGGCGTCGTTGGGAATGAAACGGCCTTCCTCGTCCATCACCGCCAGCGTCCACAGCCGGGCCTGGGGTAGGGTGCCGGTGATGCGCGTTTCGCATCGCCCGTCGATGGGCCGGCCCTTGTCGTCGGTGGTGGCGAGGAACAGCAGCCCGTCCGCCAGCTCCAGCGGCAGCTCGCCAGAACGGGCGACGGCGGCGCGCGAATACGGATCGGCCTTCACCGTGCCCGAGCGAGGCCAGCCCTGCCAGGGCCCCGCCTGCACCACGTCGAGCCCGCGCGAATGGGTGACCATGAACAAGGTCACCCCCAGCCCGAGCGCGATGGCGACGAGAAGGGTAAAGGCGAGAGGCAAGAGGCGCACGGCACCGTTCCGGCTATTTTCCCCCGCGAGGGAGCGACGCGCATCAGTAGAGCACAATCGTGGCGGGGCAAAGAGACCTGCGCCCCGCTATGCCCTTCACATATATTGCGACAGGAACGCGCGGCTTTCCGGCGGCAGCTCGGCGGCGCGGCGGGTCTGCGGGTCGAACAGCACCAGCACCGTGTCGGCGGTGGCCACGCACTTGCCGTCCTGGAACAGCCCCTGGACGATGCCCACCGAGCTACGGCCGAGATTGGACACACGGGTGCCGATATCCACCGTGCCCGGCCAGATGATCTCGGCGCGATAGTCCAGCACCAGGCGCACGATAACGAAGGCGAAGCCTTCCGGCGCCGCGCTGTGGCCGGGGCCGAGCAGCATCTGCGAGCGCCCGCTCTCCAGATAGCTGGAGAACACGGCGTTGTTCACATGGCCCTGCTTGTCCGTGTCGCCGAAGCGGATGGTGTCGAACGACTTCAGGGGGAAGTCGTCCAGCGTGGGCAGCGGGGCCTTTTCAGGCGGGCTCGAGGGTGCGGTCATCGCGACACCTTACGGCACCGGGCGCAGCGCGCGCCAGCCGATGTCGGAACGGTAGAAGCCGTCCGGCCAGTCGATGCGGGCGATGGCGGCATAGGCCCGCTCGCGTGCCTCCGCCAAGGTGGGGCCGGTGGCGGTGACGTTCAGAACCCGCCCGCCATTGGAGACGAGATCGGCGCCCTTGCGCCGGGTGCCGGCCTGGAACACCAGGACGTCGTCAGTGCCCGCTTTGTCGAGGCCGGAAATGATGCTGCCGGTCTGGTGCGGCCCCGGATAGCCCCGGCTCGCATAGACCACGGTCATGGCGCTCGCGTCGTGCCATTGGGGGGTCACGCCGGCGAGGCTGCCGGTGGCGGTGGCGTAGAGCAGCTCCAGGAGGTCGCTGGCCAGGCGCGGCATCAGCACCTGGCATTCGGGATCACCGAAGCGGCAATTGTATTCCACCAGCTTCGGGCCGTCCTTGGTCAGCATGAGGCCGGCATAGAGCACGCCGCGATAGGGCGTGCCGGCCGCCACCATGGCGCGGGCCGTGGGGCGGATGATCTCTTCCATAGCGCGGCGCTCCAGCTCGGGCGTCAGCACCGGAGCCGGCGAATAGGCGCCCATGCCGCCGGTATTGGGGCCAAGGTCGCCGTCGAAGGCGCGCTTGTGGTCCTGGGCGCTGCCGAAGGGCACAACGGTCTCGCCGTCCACCAGAGCGAACAGGCTGGCCTCCTCGCCCTCCATGAATTCCTCGATGAGCACCTCGGTGCCGCCGCTGGCGAACACCTGCTCCACCGCGTCCACCGCGTCATCCACGGTGAGGGCCACCACCACGCCCTTGCCGGCCATCAGCCCGTCGGCCTTGACGACGATGGGCGCGCCCTGGGCCTTCACATAGGCCGCCGCCGCGGCGGCATTGTCGAAGCGGGCGAAGGCGGCGGTGGGAATGGAATTGGCCTTGCACAATTCCTTGGTGAACAGCTTGGAGCCTTCAAGCCGCGCGGCCGCGGCGGTGGGGCCGAAGGCGGGAATGCCGGCCGCCTGCAGCCGGTCCACCAGACCCGCCACCAGCGGCGCCTCGGGGCCCACCACCACGAACTCGATGCCGTGGTCCTTGCACCAGTTCACCAGCGTGTCGTGGGCGGAAAGGGGAATGCCCTCGATCAGCTCGGCATGTTCGGCGATGCCGGGATTGCCGGGCATGGCATAGAACTGGCCGATGTCGCGGCTCTGCGCCAGCTTCCAAGCGAGCGCATGCTCGCGGCCTCCCGAACCGAGCAGCAGAATGTTCATCGGCTCTCCACCCCCGCGCCTGTGATCGTCCTTGGGATTCTTCCTTGGCAGGGGTCATTGGCTATCGGCTCGGACGCGCGCATACAAGACCCTTCGCTCTGCGCTCGCCGCATAGGGGTGCCGCGGGCTATGCTCCGCACCCATTTCCGGTTGGATTGATTCGATGGCCGATCTTCCCGAATCGCGCGGCAATGCGCCTGAATGGAGCGTGTCCGAGCTCTCCGCCGCGCTCCGGCGCACGGTGGAGGATGCCTACGGGCATGTGCGCGTGCGCGGCGAAATTTCCGGCTATCGCGGCCCCCATTCCTCGGGCCACGCTTATTTCAGCCTCAAGGATGCGGGCGCCCGCCTTGATGCGGTGATCTGGAAGGGCACCTTCCAGCGCCTCAAGCTGCGGCCGGAAGAGGGGCTGGAGGTGGTGGCCATCGGCCGTCTCACCACCTATCCCGGCAAGTCCGGCTACCAGATCATCATCGAGTCGCTCGAGTTCGCCGGCGCCGGTGCCATCATGGCCATGCTGGAGGAGCGCAAGCGCCGGCTGGCCACCGAAGGCCTGTTTGATCCCGCCCGCAAGCAGGAGCTGCCCTACCTGCCGCAGGTCATCGGCGTCGTGACCTCTCCCACCGGCGCCGTCATCCGCGACATTCTGCACCGGTTGGCGGATCGCTTTCCCCGCCGGGTGGTGGTGTGGCCGGTGCGGGTGCAGGGCGAAACCTGCGGGGCGGAGGTGGCGGCCGCGATTCGCGGCTTCAATGCGCTGCCCGAAGGCGGGCCCATCCCACGCCCCGACGTGATCGTGGTGGCGCGCGGCGGCGGCTCGCTGGAAGACCTGCTGGGCTTTTCCGAGGAGGCGGTGGTGCGGGCCGCGGCGGACAGTTTCATTCCCCTTGTTTCCGCCGTGGGCCACGAGACTGACGTGACCCTGATCGATTTCGCCTCCGACGTGCGTGCGCCCACCCCCACGGCCGCCGCCGAAATGGTGGTGCCCGTGCGGTCCGACCTCGTGGCGGCGGTGGAGGGGCTTGGCGCCCGGCTCGCGAGCGCGCCGTTGCGCATGCTGGAGCGCCGCCGGGCCGACCTGCGCGGCCTCACGCGGCTCTTGCCGACCGCGGAGGACCTGTTCGCCATTCCCCGCCAGCGGCTCGATGCGGTGGGGGACCGGCTGCCGCTGGCGCTGAAGGCCAATGCGGCGGCCCATCGCCTGCGCCTGCTCCAGGCCGGCGCGCGGCTGTCGCCCCTCACCCTGCGCGCGCGCTTCGAGCGGGTGGGCGAGCGGGTGGATGGGCTCTCCGGCCGCCTGTCGCGGGCGGCGGGAATGACGCTGCGGCAGGCGCAGGAGCGGCTGCGGAGCAGCGGCCAGAGCTTCGCCCTGGCGCGCGGCGCCCATTTGCGCGCCCAAAGGGAGCTGAACGCCCGCCGCGCGGAATGGGTGGCCGCCTTCGGCCTGCGCGCCAGCCGTGCCATGGCGGGCCGGCTGCGGGATGATCGCCGCCGACTGGATGGCCTGGCGCAGCTTCTCTCCGCTTTGTCCTACCACGGTGTCCTGGAGCGCGGCTTCGCCCTGGTGCGTGATGCGGAGGGCCGCGCCGTGCGCCGTGCCGGCGGCCTCGGGCCCGGCGCTGTCATTGAGATCGAGTTCGCTGACGGCCGGGTGGGGGCGCAAACATCAGGCGCGTCCGCGCATGCTGGCGTGTCGCCCGTCGCCGATGTGGGGGCGGCTGATCCCGTACCGTCGCCGCGCCGTGCGCCCGTCCGCCGCAAGAAGCCGGATCCGGGGCCAACCCTGTTCGATTGAGGACCCGATGACGGACACGCGTTCAACGGGAACGGGCCGCGCCTCTTTCGCGCGCCTCACGGAGGCATTATGCTTAAGGCCTCTCTTGAGGACGTTTCGTAAAGTGATGAACCGATTTGAACGCTTCCCCGAGCCCCACGGCGAGGCGGAGCTGCGCTATCTCGACGGGGAATTCCGCATTGTCCGTCCCGGCAGTTTCGTGCGCTGCGCGGTGACCGGTCAGTCCATCCCCCTCGACGACCTGCGCTATTGGAGCGTGGACCTGCAGGAGGCCTATGCCAGCCCCGAGGCCGTGCAGACGCGCATGCAGGAGCGCGGACGCCCCGTTCCCTGAGCGCGGCCGTTCCGCGTGGGGGGGGAGCGAGCGGGCATCGGGTCCACACCGTTGGCATCGAGCGTGGGCGCTGAGCGTAAGCGCGTCCTGCGTCCCTTCAGCCCCTTCACGTGCCTGATCGTCCGGGATCGCCCCTGAGCCGGCTGCTCGGGTCTCCGCAAGGGCAGGGGGCCCTGCGCCTCAGTCAAAAGGCGCGGCGCACTGTGCCCTCTCGCCACGGACTCCGGCGTGCCATCCGCGACTGAAATGACCACGCCGTGGAACCGCGCCGCTCAGCAGTGCTCTTCTGGCGGTGGTGAGCCGGAGGGCAGGCCGCATGGGTGCGGACTTGCGCCGGTTTTCGTGGTGAGCGCGGCGGGCCGCGTGCCTTTTGCCGGAGGCCTCCGCCTCCGAGCGCTGTCCCTGTGAGCGATCGCCATCCAGGGAGGCCGTCAGCGAGCCGAGCAGCCCACGTTCACCATGCTCTTCCGGCTGTGGTCACCGATGGCTAGGCGAGCCCCATTCGCACGGACTTGCGCCTGTCTTCGTGAGCAGCAGGGCAGGCCGGGTCTTTTGCACGGGAGCTTCCCGCCTCCGGGCGCCACCCCTGTGAGTGATCGCCATCCAGGGAAGCGGTCTGCGCCGCCTTGCTCACCAGTGCTCTCCCGGCTGTGGGCGCACGATGGACAGGTGAGCCCCGTGCGCGCGGACTTGCGCCTGCCTGGGTGAGGAGCGTGGCAGGCCCCGCATGCCTCTGCCCGGACGCTTTCCCCTCCAGGCCCGCCTCTGAAGAGGGATCGACATCTATACGCCAGGGGCGGCTAGGCGCGCGTTCACTTTTCCGCTTAGAGGGGCGGTCGCTGCGGTTGGTGGTGAAGATCGGCGTTCCATGCGTAACGGTTCTGCGGCTTTTCGGGGCAGGTGGTCCGCGCCGCGGGCTCCGCGTTCGCGCTGCTTTGCCCCTCCAGGCGCAAGCAGGGAGGTGGGCGCCTGCTGGCGGATCGCTGCCGCCCGCCTATGCCCGCGCCGCGCCAAGGCGTGTGCGGGCGCGCTCCTCGGCCAATCGCAACAGGGCGTCGAGGGTGGAGGGGGCTTCCGGTACCAGCGTGACGGGCAGGACCGCGATGTGCGCCGCGAGGTCCTTCAATGGCGCGGTGCCGAGACGCGCCATGTCCTTGGCGGTGGTCACCAGGGTGGCGTTTGCCGCCCGCGCCTCGCCCAGCAGCATCTCGATTTCCCGGCGGTCATAGGGGTGGTGATCTGCGAATGCCGTGCGGCGGCGCAGGTCGAGCCCTTGAGCCGTGAGTGTTTCGAAGAATTTCTCCGGCCGTCCGATGCCGGCGAAGGCGTGGAGCGGCCGGCCCCGGAGCGCGGCCACCGCCTGCGGCGCGGGCGCGAGGCGGGCGCGCAGGACCGGTCGCCGGAGCCGCTCGGCGATCCGCGCGACGGCGTCGCCGGCAGTGCCCTCGCCCACCAGAAGAACCGCATCGGCGCGGGCGATCTGCGGGGCGAGCGGCGCGCGCAGGGGGCCGGCGGGCAGCACCGCGCCATTGCCCACGCCCACGGCCGCGTCCACCACCAGCAGGCTTGCATCCTTGGCGAGGCTGGCATTCTGGAAGCCGTCATCCATCACGATGTGGCTGGCGCCCAGGGAGGCGGCAAGCCGCGCGCCGCCGGCCCGGTCTCCGCCGGCCACGATGGTGGGGGCTGCCACCGCCAGCAGCAGTGCCTCATCACCCACCGCCTGTGCATCGTGAAGATCGGGCTCGACCCGGACCGGGGCGGAGACGGAGCCGCCATGGCCGCGCAGCAGAGCGAACGGGCGGTGGCCGCCCTGCGTCAGCCGGTCGAGGCACCACAATGCGGTCGGCGTCTTGCCGGCGCCGCCCACCGTGGGATTGCCGATGCAGAGCACCGGAATCGGTACGCTCTCGCCGGGCCGCGCCATGCGGCGGAGCGTGATCGCCCCCACCAGGGCGCCGATGGGGGCCAGCAGCGCGGCCATGAGCCCCGGCGGACGCCACCAGAAGCCGGGCGCGCGGGCGCTCATCGATGCTGCAGGCGGATGTGGATGAGATAGGGCTCGATGGCGCGCAGCGTATGCTCCAGCGCGCCGCCGAGGGCTTCCATGGTCTTCAGCCCCTGGCTCACCGCCTGCGCCCTCAGGTCGGGATCGCGCATGAGGGCGAAGGTGGTGCGCGCGAGCGTCTCCGCGTCCTTCACCGGCAGGGCACCGTAATGGGTGTCGAGATGGCTGTAGATCTCGGCGAAGTTTTCCACATGGGGGCCGTGCAGGACCACGCTGCCCAGCTTCACGGCCTCGATGGGATTCTGGCCGCCATGGGGCACCAGGGAGCCGCCCACGAAGGAGACGGGCGCCAGGCGATAGAACAGGCCGAGCTCGCCCACTGTGTCCGCCACATAGAAGTCGGCATCGGGTGCCGGCAGTTCGTCGTGGCTGCGCTGGGCCGCCGCCCAGCCCCCCGCCTCGGCCAGGGCGACGATGGCGCGGCCGCGTTCGGGATGGCGCGGCACGATGACGGTGAGCAGATCGGGGATCTGCTCGCACAGCAGCGCATGGGCCGCCATCACCACTTGATCCTCGCCTGGATGGGTGGAGGCGGCGAGCAGCAGCGGCCGGTTGCCGATGGTTTCGCTGAACTCGCTGAAATCCGCGGGGTCGGCGGCCGGGGGCGGCACATCGAACTTCAGGTTGCCGCACACTTCCACCCGCTCGGAGCCGAGGGCGCGGAAACGCTGGGCATCCTCCTCGGTCTGGGCCAGGCAAAGGTCCACCCGCGAGAGCAAAGCGCGGGCGCTGCCGGGCAGCTTGGCCCAGCGCTCCGCCGAACGGTTGGACAGGCGCCCGTTCACCAGCACCACCGGCGTGTCCCGCCGGCTCAGCTCCGACAGGAGGTTCGGCCACAGCTCAGATTCTGCCAGCAGCACCAGGTCAGGCTGCCAGTGATCGAGAAAGCGCCGCACGAAGGCGGCCGCATCCAGCGGGCAGAACTGGTGGATGACGCCCTCCGGCGCGCGGTGGGCCGCCACCTTGCTGGAGGTGAGGGTGCCAGAGGTCAGCAACACCTCATAATTATGGGCGCGCAGGTGCTCGATCAGCGGCAGAACGCAGCTCACCTCGCCGACGCTGGCACCATGTACCCAGATGAGGGGGCCTTCGGGGCGTTCCGCGCTGGCATAGCCGCGGCGCTCGGACAGGCGCTCGGGATCTTCCTTGCCCTTGCGGACGCGATAGCCGAGCCATGCGGGCGTGAGCAGGGCGGCTGCGGAGCTGGCGCCGCGATACAGCCGCAGGGCCATCGGCAGCGCGCGCGATTTCTTCATGCGAGCCTCGATGGGGTGGAGCTGGCGCGGCCGCGGGCCAGGGCCTCCGCCCGCTTGGTGACGGCTTCGAGCCGCGTCTGCAATTCGTCGCGGGCGGCGGCCAGGGCGGCTTCGTCCGCGTCGCGCGGCACGTAGAGCGGTTCTCCGACCACAGCCGCGCCTTGCCCGAACGGCAGGTTAAGGCTGGCGCGATCCCAGCTTTTCAGGGTGATGCGATGTCGGGTCGCCATTGCGACCGGGATGATAGGCCGTCCCGAGTACCGTGCAATAGTAACGACGCCGAGGCCGACCTTGCGCGAGATCTTGGGCACGTCGGCGGTCATGGCGACGTTGATTCCGGCCTCCAGGGTGGCCAGCATCTCATAGGTGGCGGAAACGGCGCCCTTGCGGTGGAAGTCCCGGCGCGAGGTGGCGCCGGAGCCGCGGATCGTGCCGACACCCAGTTTTTCGGCCGCGATGGCGTTGATTTCCGCATCGGCATGACGGGAAATCAGCACCTTGGCCCGGTGGTGGGGCTTTTTGGCGAACGGCGTGAGGAAGTGCTGGCCGTGCCAGAAGGTCAGGATGGCCGGCAGCAGGGGATCGATCTTGTCGAAAACGTCGGGGGGTTCGATCACGAACCTCGTGGTGTGGGCCACGAGCTTGAAATAAGAAGCAAAGGTCGTTCCCGCCGCGAGTTGGAACGCGCGGTTGGTCCTCAGTCGCCGCCACATTGTTTTTTTTGCTCGCTGTGGTGAGAGGCACGCGGCCATGGACGGCCGCGCACGGCGCCATCCATAGCCGCTCTCGGGCTCCAGTCAAAGGGCGGGAGCGGATATGCCTCGGTCAGCGGGCGTTTTGGCTGGCTTTCCGCGGTGTCCCGATGGGTCACACCTCGTGGGTGGTGCCGGTTTCCGGGTCCAGCAGGCGGTGCAGGTGCACCACGAAATAACGCATCATGGCATTGTCCACATTCTGCTGGGACTTCGCCTTCCAGGCGGCCGCGGCGCTGGCATAGTCGGGAAAGATGCCGACGATGTCGAGCTTGGACAGGTCCTTGAACTCGGACCCGTCGAGGGCGGTGAGCTCGCCGCCGAAGACGAGGTGGGGCAATTGTTTGGAAGAGCTGGTCATGGCGTGTCCGGATGGATGGTCACGGTCGGGGTTGGGCCGCCCGGGACTGGGCAGAAAAAGCGGATGGGTCGTTCGCGGCGTCGAGCGCCACCTGGTGCAGCGCGCCGCCGGCGCACAGCAGCGCGGGGTGGCGCGGCACGGCGCGATTGTAGAGCAAGGGGGCGGCGTCCAGCGTGGTCAGGCGGCCGCCGGCTTCTTCCACCAGCAGGTCCGCCGCCGCCAGATCCCAATCGTGGCTGTCGGCGCGGGAAAGGGCGATGTCCACTTCGCCGGTGGCGACGCGCGCCAGCCGCAGCGCCAGCGAGTGGCCGCGCGGCATGCGGGTGATGGCGGCGGCGCGGGCCAGGGTGTCGAGGGCGTCGGCCGGACCGGCGCTCAGCGCGCCTTCGAGCGCGGTGCGGGAGCTGGCGGCCAGGGCGGCGCCATTGCGGGTCGCGCCGGCGGCGCGCGCGGCCAGGAACATCTCGTCGAGCATGGGGGCGAACAGGGCGGCCAGCACGGGCCGGCCATTCTCCACCAGGGCGACCGACACCGCCCAGTCGGGCGCGCCGTTCATGTAGCCGCGGGTGCCGTCGATGGGGTCCACGATCCACAGCCGGCGGGCCGCGAGGCGGGCAGGATCGTCGGCGGTCTCCTCGGACAGCCAGCCATAATCGGGGGCGAGGGCCGTGAGATGCTGGTGCAGGAAGCGATCAACCGCGAGGTCGGCTTCGGTCACCGGGGAATTGTTGCCCTTGGTCCAGGCCTTCACGCCGGCGGCTGCCATGGTGCGCGCAAGCTCGCCCGCACCCGCCACCACATCGGTGAGGTGGCGGGCCAGGGTTTCGTCGTCCGGGTGAGGGGCGCTGGCCCCGCCGGCGGCGGCGCTGACTGGCTCGACGCTCATGGCCCCGCCACATAGGAGCCCCGGGACACGATGGCAATGGGCCTTCCGTCTGCCCGGTGCCGCAAATGAAGGGGGAGAGGGCGCTCCAGTCGATGAAACACAGTGCAATTCATTGGTATACAACGAAGAAAGAATTTACGCCGCACCCTGCCTCAATCTGCATCTTCATTGGGCGCTGCTTAAGGCAGCAGCACCTGCAGCAAAGCGGGCACCACCATGTCGAGGCTCAGGCCGGCGAACAGGATGAGGCCGGCATCGCGATTGGAGCGGAACAAAGCCAGGCAGCGGGCGGAATCGTCGATGTCCAGATTCACCACCTGCCAGCGCAGATGCAGGCCGAAGCCGATCAGGCCGAGCACGGAGAACAGGCCCGCCGGCACCAGCATCAAGGCGCCCGCGAACAGTGCCACCACCAGCGTGTAGCACACCGCCACCGCAAGGCGGGTGCTGCGCCCGAACAGGAGCGCGGTGGAGTGCACGCCGACGATGGCGTCATCTTCCTTGTCCTGGTGAGCATAGATGGTGTCGTAGGCGAACACCCACAGCACCGAGCCGGCGAACAGCAGCAAGGCGGGGTCGGAGATGGTGCGGAACACGCTCGCCCAGCCCATCAGCGCGCCCCAGGAAAAGGCGATGCCCAAGGTGAGCTGCGGCACCGACGTGATGCGCTTCATGAGCGGATACACCGCCACCACGCCCAGGGAGGCGATGCCGGTGACCACGGCGAAGCGCGGCAGGCTCAGCAGCACGGCGAGCCCGATGAGGCATTGGAGCGCAAGGAAGGCGAAGGCGCCGGGCAGGCTCACGGCACCGGAGGCGAGCGGGCGCGAGCGGGTGCGGGCCACCGCGCGGTCGATCTTGCGATCGAGAATATCGTTCCAGGTGCAGCCCGCCCCGCGCATGGCCACCGAGCCGATGGCGAACAGGATGAGCAGCGTGGGGTCCGGATAGGGAGAGCCGGCGGCGATGCCGGCGAGCGCGGTGGACCACCAGCAGGGCAGAAGCAGCAGCCAGGAGCCGATGGGGCGGTCAAGCCGCGCCAGATGCAGATAGGGACGCACCGGGGCCGGCGCGTGGCGATCGACCCAATTGTCCGGCGGCGCATCGGCGACCGTGGGACCCACGGCCCCCTGCTGTGTGCTCAAGGCGAGGCCTATTTCTGCAGAACGTTGCCGCTCAGGGTGTCAAACACGCCGCTCTTGCCGTCCGAGGCCTTGGTGGCGGAATAGCCGGTAGTGATGCCGAGCGCACTGGACAGGGAGCCCTGGGCCGGGGGCTTGGCCGGGCCGCTGGGGCCGGCGCCGCCATTGGCGGCCACCTGGCACACCTTGTCGCGAACCTCGTTGGTCTTCTTATGGCTGGCGGCGGCCTGCTTGATGGCCTGCTCGGGAATCTGGCACCAGTCCTTGTTCTCGGTGAGGAACTTCACCCACTTGGCTTCGGCGGTGGAGAAGGCGCGGAACAGGGGGCACAGGGTCTGCGGGTCGGCCTTCTTCTTGCCGGCCTCGTTCAAAGCCTTGCCCTTTTCCTCCAGCTCGGCGCGCGCGGCGGTGACGTCGCTCTGGCAATCCGCCCACGCGGTGGCGATGGACAGGGCGCTCACGACGGCGACCATCGCGATCTTGAGCGTCGTCTTCTGCATCGAACACAGCCCTCTTCTTGTCCGCCCCTGACGGGCTCTAGATATACAGAGCGCACACATGGGGCAATATCGCGGCGAAGCCGACGGAAATGCCGGCGGACGCAACGGCAGCATGTCAGGAGACTCCTAACAGCTTGCTTCCATGGGAGCGAGTCTTCCGATAGGTCAGCGTTGTTGCGCGGCCTTGCCCTGGCGGCGTTCGTGTGGGACAGGCAGCGGCCCGGCCGGCGGCGGGCCGGAGATTTTGCGACCCGGATGATGCGGATGAGCTTAGCGGAACAGCAGCCGGCCTCAGGGCCGAAGGCAACGGAGCAGGTCTCCGTGGCCCCCTTCGCGGATCTTGTTCCCGAGCTCAAGGCCCGCATTCCCGGCCTGCGCGGCCGGCTGGAGGCCAATGCGCCGCTGGCGGAGTTGACATGGTTTCGCGTTGGCGGCCCCGCCCAGGTGCTGTTCCAGCCAGCGGACGCGGAGGATCTCGCGGCCCTGCTGGCGGCGCTGCCGGCCGAGCTGCCGGTGATGGTCGTCGGCCTGGGCTCCAACCTTATCGTGCGCGACGGCGGCGTGCCCGGGGTGGTGATCCGGCTCGGCAAGGGGTTCACCCAGATCGAGGTCGAGGGCCATCGCATCACGGCCGGGGCCGGCGCGCCGGACGTGAAGGTGGCCCGCGCGGCGGCGGATGCGGGGCTTGACGGGTTCGCTTTCCTGCGCGGCATTCCCGGGGCCATCGGCGGGGCGCTGCGCATGAATGCCGGCGCCTATGGCGGCGAGGTTAAGGACGTGCTGGTGCGCGCCGAGGCGGTCACGCGCGGCGGGCGGCAGGTCGTGCTCGAGGCCGCCGACATGGGCTTCAGCTATCGCCACTGCGATGCCCCGGCGGACCTGATCTTCACCCGCGCGGTGTTCGAGGGGCGGCCCGGAGACCGGGAAGAGATCGCCGCGCAGATGGCCAAGATCACCCAGAGCCGCGAGGCCACGCAGCCCATCAAGAGCCGGACTGGCGGTTCCACCTTCAAGAATCCCCCCGGCACCAGCGCATGGAAGCTGGTGGATGCGGCCGGGCTGAGGGGCTTCACCCTGGGCCGGGCGCAGGTGTCGGAGCTGCACACCAATTTCCTGGTCAATCTCGGCGGCGCGACCGCGGCCGAGATCGAGGGGCTGGGCGAGGAGGTGCGCCGCCGGGTGCTGGCCCATAGCGGCATCGAGCTCCAGTGGGAGATCAAGCGCATCGGCCTGCCCGCCCGCTGACGTCGCCCGGCCGGAGAAGCCGGGCGAGGCCCTTAGTGACTGGCGGGGTCCTCAGTGACTGGCAGCGTCCTTGCGCGGGCCGGCACGGTTCTGGACGATGACGCCGTACCAGCCGAGGCCGCGATAGGTCTCGTATCCCGGCGTCAGGGCGAAGCCCACCATGGCGCCGTTTTCGTCGGTGTAATGGCCACTCTCGCCGGATGCCCGCAAGGGAAAGGTTTCCGAGAGAATGCCCACATTGTCCGAGGCGGCGATCACCCGGTAATGGGAATCGAGCAGCAGGCAGCGGGTGCGCGAGCGCTCATCGTCGCTGCGCCGCCCCCCGCCCACCACGGCCGCGGCCTGGGGGCGCCAATCGAAGAAGATGCCGAGCGCGCCCAGCGGGCGGCCGTTCACCGCGCCGCCGGCGCGCACCGCCGCGCTGTAGACCGCGGCCTGGGCACGATCGAGCGGGCCCGCCGTGTCCACGTCCGCCACCGAGAAGTCCTCGCCGGAGCGGGTGGCCATGGCGGCGCGGAACCATTCGGTCCGCGATACGTCGGTGCCGACCACGCCGGGATAGTGCTTTGGCCGCCCATTGGCCACCACCCGGCCTTCGGCGTCGACGATCCAGAGGTCAAGATAGACGGTGTAGCTCTGCAGGATCACGCCGAGCCGTTCGGCCGCGTGGCGGCTGTTCTCGGGGCTTGGTGCTTCCAGGCAGTCCACCACGGCTTTGTCGGTGGCCCACCAGCGCACGTCGCAGGAGCGTTCATAGAGGTTGCGATCGATGATCTCGATCATGTTCAGCGCCTGGTCCGCCAGCCGCTGGCCGCGCACCTGCTCGGCCATGCGGCGGCCGATCTCGGTGAGTTCGACGATGGACTGGGAAAGGTCGCTGGACAAGGCGCTGGAAATGTCCTGGATCCGCTGCGAAACCGCTTTTACCTCGTTGGCGACCACCGAGAAGCCGCGCCCCGCATCCCCCGCCCGCGCCGCCTCGATCAGCGCGTTG
Source organism: Xanthobacter sp. NM-59 (assembly GCF_021401125.1). Lineage (GTDB taxonomy): Bacteria > Pseudomonadota > Alphaproteobacteria > Rhizobiales > Xanthobacteraceae > Xanthobacter. The sequence continues at coordinate 43,400 of NZ_JACBFQ010000014.1, read as the reverse complement.
AGAGCCAGGGTTCGCGTTTCCCGCGTGACGCCGTTGATAAGAGCGATCTTCTCGTGAGCAATGGTGCCGATGTGCTCGGAGAGCATCACCACCCGTTCCGGTTCTGCGCTCATTTGACCACCTCAGTAAGGGAGGCTGACGAATTGATCGCCAGCAAGAGCCGGGCCAGATCTCGGCGAGGGGGCAGGCGGACCCCTGGGGGCACGGAGTTAACCCCATACCGCTACGGTTTTGAGACGGTGAGGCTTAAGCTTATGTCCTTACCACCACAGGACTCTTTCGCATTGCGGCGGGCCGGCCGAAGTCGCGGCAACCCATGGAGGAGGCAGTCTGCGGGGGTCGCCTTAGGCGGGTGGCAGGCGCGCGGGCGGCGGCGGGGCGGCGTCTTTGCAGGACAATCCTGCGGCAGGTGCTGAAAGAATGGGCATGGCTTTAGGGAATTGCACACCGAAGCCGGTCTTCACTGGCCGCGCTGTGCGGCAGGCGCGAACCCTGGCGCCGGCGACCGGATTTTTGCTACACCCCGCCGCTCCGGGCGGGGTTTCAGGAGCAGTGAGCGATCATGGCGAAACATGTGGCGGTGCTGATGGGCGGCTGGTCGTCCGAGCGGGAGGTTTCGCTGCGTTCGGGCGCTGCCTGCGCGGCGGCGCTGGAGGGCGCGGGCTATCGCGTCACCCGGGTTGATGTGCAGCGGGACGTGGCCGAGGTGCTGGCGCGGCTGCAGCCGGATGCGGCGCTCAACGTGCTCCATGGCCATCCCGGCGAGGACGGCACCATTCAGGGCGTGCTGGAGATCCTGCGCATTCCCTACAGCCATTCGGGCGTGCTCTCCTCCGCACTGGCCATGGACAAGGCCCAGGCGCGGGTGATGCTGGCGGCGGCCGGCGTGCCGGTGGCGAAGGGGCGCAGCGTGAGCCGCGCGGAGGCGGCCAAGGCCCATGTGATGGAGCCGCCTTATGTTTTGAAGCACGTGGTCGGCGGGTCCAGCATCGGCGTGTTCATCGTGCGCGAGGGGCAGGCCCATCCACCCCAGGAACTCCACAGGGAAGATTGGGCCTTCGGCGAGACCCTTTTGGCGGAAGAATTCATCCCCGGCATGGAACTGACATGCGGCGTGATGGGCGACAAAGCCTTGGGAGTCATTGAGGTCGAGGCGGTGCAGCCGTTTTACGACTACGAAAGCAAGTATGCGCCCGGCGGCTCCCGTCACATTCTTCCGGCCCGGATTTTACCTGAAATTTACGAGCAGGTGCAGATGTTAAGCCTAACGGCGCACCGAGCTCTCGGCTGCCGGGGGGTGTCTCGCGCGGATTTCCGCTTCGATGTTTCCAAGGGCGATGCCTCCGGGCTCGTCTGCCTGGAAGTGAACACCCAGCCTGGCATGACCGAGACGTCCCTGGTGCCCGACATGGCGGCCCACGCGGGCATTTCATTCGGCGAGCTTGTGACATGGATGGTGGAGGACGCGTCGCTGGATCGGTAGGGCCCCGCAAGGGGACGGCGCCGCATGGTGCGACGCCCAAGGTCGCGCCGCCGCCCGGCCGGCACAAGCGCCTGCCCGTCGAGCCGCGCCCGGCGAGCCGCACCGCCATCCTGCTGCGGCGGCTCACGGTGCGCCTCGGCGCCTCGCGGCTGGGCCGGCATGGCGCGGGGGTGCTGACGGCGGTGGTCATCGGCGGCTTCTCCGCCTACGGCATCGCCCTCGGCGGCCACATGGAAGAGGCGAAAGGCGTGGGCATGGACCTCGCCGACGCCGCCGCCAACGTGGCCGGCTTCAAGATCCGCGAGGTCAATCTCTCGGGTCATAATCACGTCACGCCGCAGCAGATCCTAGATGCGGCGGGCATCAAGGGCTCCACCTCCATCCTGTTCGTGAACGCGGACGAGATGCGCGTGAAGCTGGAGGAGCTGCCCTGGATTCAGTCGGCGAGCGTGCGCAAGCAGTTTCCCGACCGCATCGACATCGCCGTCGTCGAGCGCCAGGCTTTCGCCCTCTGGCAGGTGAATGGCGAGATCAAGGTGATCTCCCGTGACGGCACGCCCATCGCCCCCTATTCGGACGATCCGCGCTATGTGGAGCTGCCCATCGTGGTGGGCGAGGGCGCGCAGAAGCATGTGGGCGAGATCGTCGACGCCTTGGCCCGCCTGCCGGACCTGAAGGCCCAGGTGCGCGCCGCCATCCTGGTGGCCGAGCGCCGCTGGACCCTGAAGATGCACAACGGCATCGACGTGCGCCTGCCCGAAAAGGGCATGGAAGGCGCGCTGACGCAGCTGGTCGCCCTTGATCGGGACAAGAAGCTGCTCACCCGAGACATCACCATCATCGACATGCGCCTGCCCGATCGGGTGGCGGTGCGCCTGTCGGACGCCGCCGCCGCCGCCCGCGATGAAATGCTGAAGGCGAAGGCCAAGGCCAAAAAAGGAGGCCCCGCATGAGGTCCCGGCTCGCCCAGGGGTTCGCGCCGAAGATGCGTCCGTTGCCGCCGCGCAAGGGTGGCATTGTCGGCGTGCTCGACATCGGCACCAGCAAGGTGGTGTGCGCCATCGCCAAGCTGAAGCCCCGTGGCGCGTCGGACGTGCTGAGCCGGCGCACCCATTCCATCGACGTTCTCGGCATCGGCCACACCCGCGCCTATGGCATCAAGGGCGGCGCGGTGGTGGACATGGCCAAGGCCGAGCTCGCCATCCGCCAAGCCGTGGACATGGCGGAGCGCGCCTCCGGCGTGCAGATCGCCTCGGTGGTGGTGGGCGTTTCCGGCGGCCGGCTCGCCTCGCAACATTATGAAGCGGCGGTGCGCCTGACCGCGCCGGCGGTGGAGGAATTCGACATCCGCCGCGTGCTGGAGGCCGCGTCCACCTATGCGGTGGGCGACGGGCGGGCCGTGATGCACGCGCTGCCGGTGGGCTATTCCCTGGACGGGCGCTCGGGCATCGGCGAGCCGTGCGGCATGCTGGGCCGCGAGCTTGGCGCCGACATGCACGTCATCACCGCCGACCTCACGGCGCTGAAGAATCTGGTGCTGTGCGTGGAGCGCTGCCACCTCTCCATCGAGGCCATGGTGGCCGCGCCCTACGCGGCCGCGCTCTCCTCCCTCACCGATGATGAGATGGAGCTGGGCGTCACCCTCATCGACATGGGGGCCGGCACCACCACCTTCGCCATCGTGGATGGCGGGCACTGCGTCTATGTGGACGGGGTCGCCCTCGGCGGCCACCACATCACCAACGATGTCGCGCGCGGCCTGCCGGCGCGCCTGGCCGACGCGGAGCGCCTGAAGGCCCTGCACGGGGCGGTGGTGGCCGTCTCCTCCGACGAGCACGACATGCTCACCGTGCCGCCGCTCTCGGGAGATTCCCGCGACCAGGCGCAGATGGTGCCCAAATCGCGCCTCGTCACCATCGTGCGTCCGCGCGCGGAAGAAATCGTGGAATTGATTCGCGAGCGACTGAAGTCTTCCGGTCATGCCGGGGATGCCGGCCGGCGCATCGTCCTCACCGGCGGCGCGGCGCAGCTGCAGGGGCTCGCGGACCTGGTGGCGCGGGTGATCGGGCCGCAGGTGCGCATCGGCCGTCCGTTAGGAGTTTCGCGCCTGCCGGAAGCGGCGCGCGGGGCGGCGTTTGCGGTCACGGCGGGCCTGCTCGTCTACCCGCAAGCCGCTGGCCTTGAACACTTCGAGCCGCGCCGGCGGCAGGCCGTGGGCGCCGAGCCCCAGGGTTATTTCGGCCGCGTTGGGCGCTGGCTGAAGGACAGCTTTTAGACATGGTTAACCAAATCAGCAGTAACAAAGTGGTCAACGGGATTCATCGACAGGCGGTCTGAGCCGAGCGGGTTCGACGGAGCTAAAACATGACGATCAACCTTCAGATGCCCGACATTCGTGAGCTCCGTCCGCGGATCACGGTGTTCGGTGTGGGCGGTGCCGGTGGCAACGCTGTCAACAACATGATCGCCTCGGGGCTGAGCGGCGTGGAGTTCGTGGTTGCGAACACCGACGCCCAGGCCCTCACCCTCACCAAGGCCGAGCGCGTGGTGCAGATGGGTGTGGCGGTGACGGAAGGCCTCGGCGCCGGCTCCCAGCCGGAAGTCGGCCGCGCCGCCGCGGAAGAGGTCATCGACGAGATCCGTGACCACCTGTCCGGCTCGCACATGGTGTTCATCACCGCCGGCATGGGCGGCGGTACCGGCACCGGCGCTGCCGCCGTGGTGGCCCGCGCCGCCCGCGAGCTCGGCATCCTCACCGTGGGCGTGGTGACCAAGCCCTTCCACTTCGAGGGCCTGCGCCGCATGCGCGTGGCCGAGCACGGCATCACCGAGCTCCAGAAGAGCGTCGACACCCTCATCGTCATCCCGAACCAGAACCTGTTCCGGGTGGCCAATGAGAAGACCACCTTCGCCGACGCGTTCGCGATGGCCGACCAGGTGCTCTATTCGGGCGTGGCCTGCATCACCGATTTGATGGTGAAGGAAGGCCTCATCAATCTCGACTTCGCCGACGTGCGCGCCGTGATGCGCGACATGGGCAAGGCGATGATGGGCACCGGCGAGGCATCGGGCGAGAAGCGCGCGCTGCAGGCCGCCGAGGCCGCCATCGCCAACCCGCTGCTGGACGAAACCTCCATGCAGGGGGCCCGCGGCCTCCTCATCTCCATCACCGGCGGCAAGGACATGACCTTGTTCGAGGTGGACGAAGCGGCGACCCGCATCCGCGAGGAAGTGGACCCCGACGCCAACATCATCCTCGGCGCCACCTTCGACGAGATGCTGGACGGCATCATCCGCGTGTCCGTGGTGGCCACCGGCATCGATCCGCTCTCCATCCCGGACCAGATCCAGCCGCCGGCCGATCTCGGCGGGCGCAAGATGTCCAATGCCGGCCGCGTGGCCGTGGAAGCCGCCCGTGAGGCGCAGATCCATTCGGCGGTGGCCTCCATCTCCGCCGAGGACCTCATCGGCCTCGAGGATTTCGCCCCCGTTTCCCAGCAGCCGGCGCCCGCGCCGATGCCGGAAGAGCCCGTGGCCATCGACGAGGTGACCATTCGCGCCGCCGCGCCGCGCCAGTCCTATCTGGCCGAGCCGGAGCCGGCTCCCGCGCCCGCCCAGGTGCAGGAAGAGGACGACTTCGCCCCCTATATCCCGCCGCCGAGCCAGCGCGTGCGCACCACCCGCATGCCGCGCGTGGACGAGCTGCCGCTGCCCGCCCAGAACCAGATCCGCGCCCAGCGCGGCGAGCCGCCGGTGGAGCAGGCCCAGCCCGACAAGAAGCGCATGACCCTGCTTCAGCGTCTCGCCCATGTGGGCCGCCGCGAGGAGCCGGAACCCGAGCCGGTGCGTCGTGACCAGCCCAGCATGCGCGCTCCCGAGCGTCGCCCCGCGGAGCCCCGCTACCAGGATCAGCCGCGCGGCTACCAGGACCAGCGCCCCGTGGTCGGCGGTCATCCCGGCGAGGCGGTTTCCGAGTTCGCCAAGCGCCCGCAGAGCCGGCCCGTGATGGAGGTGCCCACCCGTCCCGCGCCGCAGCGTGGGGATGAGGACGATCACCTCGAAATCCCCGCCTTCCTGCGCCGCCAGGCCAACTGAGTCGCGCCGGAACGCGCTCCGACCCTGTAACAAGAGCCTTAAGGCCGGCCGTCATGGCCGGCCTTAAGCTTTTGTTAAATAAGGAAAATAACCTATTTCAGGACAGTAACAGGCGGTAAGCAAGCGTGATTTGGCGCAGCCACGCGCGGGGACTAGGGTGCCCCCAATCCTGATCGACCCACACGCTGCGCGTTGACAGTTTCTTTGGACAACCGCGGCGAAAGTGGGAAGGCAAGGTGGAGCTTTGGGGGAAGGTTGGGGACCGTTTCGTGGTCCGCGCCCCCGCGCATGGGACGACACCGATTATGCAGACCACTCTGGCTCGCGAGATTGCCCTGAAGGGGGCCGGCGTTCACGCCGGGGTCGAGGCGACCCTCACTCTGAAGCCGGCAGCCGCGAACACTGGAATCGTCTTCGTTCGTTCCTTCGCCGACAGCGCCCCTCGCAAGGCCACCGTTTCCCATAAGTCCGTGCAGGCTACCGACCTCGCCACCGTGCTCGGCGACCGCTCCGGCGCGCTGGTCTCGACGGTGGAACACCTGCTGGCCACCTTCAACGGCCTCGGTGTCGACAACGCTGTGGTGGAGATTGACGGGCCGGAAGTGCCGATCCTTGACGGCAGCGCGGTGGAATTCGTCGCGGCCATCGACGCCGCCGGCATCTCCACCCTCAATGGCCGTCGCAAGTATCTCAAGATTCTGAAGCCCGTGCGGGTGGAAAATGGCGCTGCCTTCGGCGAGCTGCTGCCCTATGACGCCGGCTTCCGCCTGGAAGTGGAAATCGACTTCACCCACGAGGCCATCGGCCGCCAGCGCTTCGCCGCCACCATGTCCCCCTCGGTGTTCCGCCGCGAGCTGGCCAAGGCCCGCACCTTCGGCTTCCTGAAGGATGTGGAGCGCCTGCGCGCCGCCGGCTATGCCCGTGGCGCCGCGCTGGAAAACACCGTGTGCCTGGATGAGGGTGGCGTCATCAATCCGGACGGCCTGCGCTTCTCCGACGAGTTCGTGCGCCATAAGGCCCTCGACGCGGTGGGTGATCTCGCCCTCGCCGGCCTGCCGCTGCTGGCCCGCTATCGCTCCTTCCGCGGCGGCCACAAGCTGAATTTCCAGATGGTCAACGCTTTGCTGGCCGACCGCTCCGCCTATGCGGTGGTGGACGAGGCCCGCCCGGTGCGCGAGACCGTGGGCGCCGAAATCGCCGGTGCCACCCCGGTGCCGGTGTTCGCTCCCGATCTGTGAGGCTTTCGCGACCCGGAGCGCTTGTTTCGGGCCGAGCTGAAATCGAGATTTTGCCATGGCCCGGCTGGCGCAAGCGCTTTGCCGGGCTTTGTGTTTTGCGCGGTGTGCTGTCGGTCTGTGGCACGTGGTCGTCCACGGCTGGCTGCGGCATCGGACACCGTGGCGTGTGCCAAAGGACTTGCCGCGAGGGGCCGGAATGCCCCGCGCAATAGGGCGGCAAAGGCCCGAGCCCATTCGGGCGTGTTTCCTTTATTCACGACACCGGCCACCTCGCACCACGGCGCACGGCGGCGCGTGAGCGCGCCCCGCGGAATGCCAATCAACAGGGCAACGCAACTGCGTGCCCTGTCCGGGCCGTCGGTACTTCTGTTTTGAGACGACTCCTCCCGCCTGGGAGCAGGAACACGCTCGACGCCCGATCGACATTTAAGAGGCACGGTTTGCCGGCGACTCGGTCCTTCTCCGGCCTGCGGGGGAGGGTGAGGGGGCAGGCAGGGCCGCCTTGGCCCGGACCGAACCTTGGCCCGGACCGCAGCTGGGCCGGGACCGCAGCTGGGCCAGCACCGCCCAGTGGTGCAGAGCCAGGGGATGCAAGGCTTTTGAGCCTTTCGAGGCGTTGCCCTTCGCTGCGCTGCCGGGGCCACCTACCCGACATTTTGCCCCCACCCCAGCCATCCCCCCCAAGCGGGAGATGGGGCCGCGCCATGAGGACCACGGTGGTGGGGTATATCCGCGCCCCGTGCGCTGGATGTCGGTAGCTCCTAGTCCCCGGAGCTGAGTCGCTTTTTGTTCGCCTGCCGGTCTCCGGCTCGTTCGAAAACGCTCCAAGGTTCATCGCCATTCAGCGCATGGAGCGCGGCCCATGTTCCGCCACCGGGGTGCTGGTGCCGCCCCGTTCCCACTTGCGGGGGAGGACGAATATTGAGCCTGGGGATTCTGCAGCGGCGCTGAAGGGTCCTCCGCGGGAAGGCCGGCGCCTTGAAGCCGCTTTCCGCACACAAGGGCGGTTCTCGCCACGCCTCCGCCCTCCCGCTCGCGGGCGAGGGAACGAGGCGAGATCCTGCATCTGAGAGGCACGAACGGCTCCTCCGCCCTCCCGCTCGCGGGCGAGGGAACGAGCCCAGCGGGGCACCCGTGTCTCTCGAATGTCTATTGATCCCACGGCGAGCGAGGCGTGGGATCAGTTGCTCTCTCGCAAAGGATCTGCGGCTGTCGTCGTCGCCTGAATGCATCGGTGCACCTGCCGCCGATTCCCGGCTCGGCTTTCCGATGTGCGGGCGGCGGCGGCTGAGGGCCGGGTTCCACCGGATGCTTGGCGAGGCTGCGTCGGAGCCTGGCTTGCGTCGCCTTGTGCCCCGCGGGGCCGAAGCCAGGGCAACGGCGCCCGGCGGATCGTCAATAGCCGGTGGCGCGATCCACCACGTTCAACAGCGGCAGGCCGGCGCGGTGGCGGCGGATGCCCTCGATCACCATGGGCGCCGCCGTTTCCGGGTATGTGGGCGCCGCGACGTGGGGGGTGACGATGATGCGCGGATGGGCCCAGAACGGGTGCTCCGGCGGCAGCGGCTCTTCATGAAAGACGTCGAGGCTGGCGCCTGCGATCTGGCCGCTCGCCAGGGCCGCCAGCAGATCCTCGTCAACCAGATGGCCGCCGCGCGCCACATTGATGATGTGAGCGCCCTTCGGCATTTGCGCGAAGGTGTGGGCGTTCAGGATGCCGCGCGTATCCGGGGTCAGCGGCAGCAGGCAGACCAGGATCTCGGTTTGCGAAAGGAAGGGGCCGAAGCCCTCGCTGCCGTGGAAGCCGGTGACGCCCGGCAGCGCGCGGGCGGAGCGGGACCAGCCGCGCACCGAAAAGCCGAGGCGCAGCAGATGCTCCGCGCAGGCCCGCCCCAGCTCGCCCAGGCCCATCAGGCCCACCACCCGATGGCGCGCCAGGGGCACCGCCAGCTCGCGCCATTCGCGCCGGGCCTGCTGCGCGGCGAAGCTCGGCATGGCACGATGATAGTGAAGCGCCTGCATGAGCACGAATTCACTCATGCCCGCCTTCAGACCCGGATCGGCCATGCGCACCAGTGGCAGGTGGGGCGGCACCACTTGGGGCGCGACCAGCCGATCCACTCCGGCGCCGAGTGAGAACACCGCCTTGAGATTCGGCAGGCCCGCGAGCACGCCCGGCGCAACCTTCCATACGAAGGCATAGGTGATGTCCTCCACCCGCCCCATGTCCGGCCATTGGCGGATGTCCAGCTCAGGCATCTCCTGAGCGAAAACCGCGAGCCACGGTGCAGGGTCAATGTCGGTGCAGGCCCAGAGCATGACGGGGGTGGCGGACGAAGGGGCCATAGGGAATCCCGAAAATGAAGGCGGGGCCGTCTGAGCCGCCGCGAGGCCGGCCACATTGTCACAAACCGGACCGGGCCGCAGCCCGCTTCGGGCGGTGTTGCACGCGGTTCGTCGGCGTTCCGCGCGGTGGCGAGCGCATCCGCCGCGTTGCATTCGTGAGTGCGGCGTGCCAGAGCTTTGCCCGATTTGGCCGATTGGCTTCCATGGGCAGGATTCGTCATGAAGAAAGCGTCTTTGTTCGCTGCCGTCGCCGCGCTCGCGCTCTGTGCGATGCCCCGCATGGGTCTGGCGCAGACCGGAAAATTCGAATGCGCCTGGCTGCCGGCCGGGCAGAAGCCGTCTGCCGAGGTGGCCGCCCTTCTCGCGGCGGGCGATCCCCTCGATAACCCGCCGGTGCTCAACGCCGCGGTGGACAAGCTCAAGGCCAGCGGCCTGCGTCCGGCCCTCATCATCGATGGGCTCATGAGCGCCTACTGCCCCACCGTGGCGGCCAGCGCCTCCTATACGGACGAGCAGAAGACCGCCCGCATGCAGGCCTTCGCCGCCCGCACCGTGCGTCTGGTCTATGCGCTGGAATCCGCCGACAAGATCATTCTCGACGTGACGCTGCCGCCGTCGGTCGTGGACGCGGTGAATGCCAAGGCCCGCGCCGGTGGCGTGAGCCAGCAGGAATGGCTGGCCGGCGTGGTCACCACCGCCGCCCAGGCGAAGTGAGCTTTCGCGCGAACTGAGATCGTGCGTCGCAGAGACATCGCCAACCCCTTGGCGGGCTGGCGATGTGAAAGCGGGCGATTGTCGGGCGCCCGGTGAAGCAATTTCACCGGGTGAGGCTCGGCGCGTGGCCCCACCTTTTCGCAGGGATCAAGGCGTCCGCCGTGGGGCAGGCCCTTGTGCGAAAGCGTGGCGGATCGCAGGCGCGGACCGCCTGAGCTTCTTCCGACTTCGGCATGCCGCAAGGGCGTATGGGCCCGGGCACGCGCGGGCGCGCGCTTTCGGTGCAGAGACGGCGGTGGCTGCGGGCCAAGGGCGCCTGCGCCTGTTCCGTAGAACCTGGCAACTGCTTAAATCATTGAATGAATGCTGTTTCTACGGGGCTGTTCGCTTCCCTGGAGCGGCGACCGCTTTCGGTGCGCTGCATTCCCCTCGACGCGCGTCACTAGGCGGGCACACGGCTGGAGCGTTTCCCGGCGGAGCGGGGGCCATGCGGGTGAAGGAAATGTGTAAAAACAAAAGGCTAGACCGCTTCCGTGTTTCTACACGGAGTTGAAGCGGTCTAGCCCTGCGGCCCGCGTGCTGGGCGCGCGGGTTTGGTTGGCCTGTGCGCGCCGGGTGCCGGGCGCGAGGGGGCTCAGGAGGCCGGGGCGAGGATGCCCTTTTCGCTGAGCAGCGTGGCCAGCTCGCCCGCCTGGAACATCTCGCGCACGATGTCACAGCCACCGACGAATTCGCCCTTGACGTAGAGCTGGGGAATGGTCGGCCAGTTGGAATAGGCCTTGATGCCCTCGCGGATGAAGGGATCCTCCAGCACGTTCACGGCGGCGTAGGGCACGCCGACCTGGGCCAGCACCTGCACCACGGCAGAGGAAAAGCCGCACTGCGGCGCCTGCGGCACGCCCTTCATGAAGAGCACGACGTCGTTATTCTCGATGAGATCCTTGATGCGTTCGGCGGTGTTGGCCATCGGGGCGATCCTTGCGGTGATCAGGCGTTGACAGGGGAGAGGGCGGGCGGTCCCGCCTTTGGGGCTGCGCCGGGCCGGGGAAGGGGCGGCGGTGGGCGCGGGGAACGGCTTATTTCGGAACGATGGTCTCGAGCGCGAGAGCGTGGAGCACCCCGCCCATCTGTCCCTGAAGGGCGGCGTAAACCATCTGGTGCTGCTGCACGCGGCTCTTGCCCTTGAATGCTTCGGACGTGACGCGGGCGGCGTAATGGTCGCCGTCTCCGGCAAGGTCCACGATCACAACGTGGGCGTCCGGAAGGGCGACTTTCACCAGCCGTTCGATTTCGGCTCCGTCCATGGCCATGGTCTGTGCTCCTCTTTCGCAGGCCCTCATGCAAGGTCGGCACCAAGTGGCGTCGGCTCGTGTTCACAGGAGTTTCGTCCGCGCGGCTGCGGGAGATGGACGGAGTGAAGGGGGGTGAACCGGCGCGTTCGCGCCAACCATCCTGTCACCTTTGCGACAGGCCGCGTCGCTGGGTCGCCGGGCCGGGATTTCAACGGACGAAGCCGCTCGCGCCGGTGCGCGGGTGTTCCCAGGTGCTCATGGTGCCCGTTGCGGATGTGGTGGGGAAAATGTGGCGGTTCGTTGAAATCGGCCCAGCTCTTGCTTACCAGTCTCAGCTTCCGTGATGAGAGACGGATCATGAGCGAAACACGACACGAGGGCCCTCGCCGGACACCGCATTTCGCGGTCATCCTCGGGACCAATGAGATTGCCTCGGCGGTGGCGGTGCATCTGCATCGCTCCGGCTACGGCGTTGTTTTGTCTCACGATCCCGTCCCGCCCGTCATTCGCCGCAAGATGGCCTTTCACGATGCCCTCTTCGACGATCTGGTGGAGGTGGATGGCGTCTTTGCGACGCTGGCGGATAGCTCCATGTCCATCCGCAGCGGCCTTGCGCGCCGCGACGGCGTGATGGTCACCAATCTCGGCCTGCTGGATCTCATCGTTATCGGTAGCATCGACCTGCTGGTGGATGCGCGGATGAACAAGTATCAAGTCACGCCCGATCTGCGCCGTCTCGCCGGTGTCACCATCGGCCTTGGTCCGGGCTTCAGCGGCGGCGCCAATTGCGACCTTGCCATCGAGACGCGGCCGGGCAAGGAGGGGCGGATCATCCAGCATGGCCCGACCGACGCGCCGGACGGCGTGGCGCGCCCCCTCGGCAACAGCCGCTCCGAGCGCTTCGTGCATGCGGAAGTGCCGGGCCGCTGGCACACGGCCATCGAGATCGGCACCCGTGTCTATAAGGATTTCCTCGTCGGGCAGCTCGGCGGAGAGACGGTGCGCGCGCCGTTCGACGGCGTGGTGCGCGGCGTGGTGCGCGACGGAACCGAGGTGCCCGCGGGGGTGAAGCTGCTGGAGCTGGATCCGCGCGGCCGCAACGCCAATTGGACGGGTCTCGATGCCCGCGCGCTCATCATCGCGAAGGCGGTCACGCGGGCCTTGTCCTTCCGTAAAGTCAAGCCGGCGGAGAGGGGGGCTTCGCTTCCCGTGAAGTGAGGGGCCTTCGTCTCTGTGTCCGTCGGTCGCCACAGAGGCCGTCGTTCATGATCGAATTGTTTCCCAACACCGACGTCATCAATTTTGGTGACCTTCCCCCCGGCATCAATGCCCTGCTTCAGCAAGGCGTGATTGCCTATCGGCGGGATCGGGAGCGGGCGGACCAGCTGTTTCGCCAGGCCCTGGCGGCGGCGCCGCACGAGCTGCCCACCTATTTCTGCCTCTACAAGATCCACACCTACCAGGGGAATCTGGATGAGGCCCAGCGCGCCGCCGAAGGCGGGCTGAAGGAAGCCGCCATCCAGGCCGGCTGGGATACGGACTGGCACAATTGGGTTCCGGAAGATCCGTTTCCGGACGGGGCCGGCCGCTTCGCGCTCTATACTTTGAAAGCGCTCGCCTTCATCCACTTGCGGCAGAACCTGCCGTCGGCCGCCGCCGAGAAGCTCGAGGCCCTGAAGGTTCTGGACCCGAGCGGTGCCGTGGGCTGGCCGGTGGTGGCGGCCCTGGCCGAGGGCCTTGCCTGATATCCGCCATTGGCACCGCGCTTGCACGGCTGAAGGGGAGGGCCGCCGTAAGGCTCTCCCATGGCCCGAGGGTCGCAAATTGTGCGCAAAGTCGTATGACGATTGCGTCGCATTAGCGAAGCGGCGCAGAGATAAGAGGATTCCATTTGCCTTCGGCAGGCGCGCTGCCGGCCCGGGGGCGGCTTCACGAGCGGGCGATGCGGCGGGCGGCCTCAGGTCGTGGACCTTGAGGCGGCAAGGGCGCGTGCGTCCGCAATGACCGGCTTGGCCGTGGGTGGGCGCACCCTCGCGGCATTGGGAATGCAAATGCGCGATGTGGCGGGGCGGGCCTCTGTCGCAGCTATGCGTGAAAGCCTACATCAGCAGGGATGATGCAGGCCCGTGACTGGATTGGTTGCTGGAGGCGACTGTCAGATGACGGAGAACATTGATTACGGCTTCGAGGCCCCTTCCGCTCCGGCGCTGTATGCGGAGGGAGAGGCGAAAGCCTATGTTGATTTCGCGCCGACGGACGCGACACGCCTGGAGGGCATCGTCAGCGCGCTGCGCACGGTCAACGATCCGGAAATCCCGGTGAATATCTACGATCTCGGCCTCGTCTACCGCATCAACCTGAAGGCGGACGGCATGGTGGAAATCGACATGACGCTGACCGCCCCCGGCTGCCCGGTGGCCGGCACGCTCACGGGCTGGGTGCAGGACGCTGTGAGCAAGGTCGAGGGTGTGAGCGGCGTGACGATGAACCTGGTGTTCGATCCGCCATGGGACAAGTCGCGCATGTCCGAGGAAGTGCAGCTGGAACTCGGCCTGCTCTGACAGGGGGAGCATCGCCCCGTTGCACGCCAATGGGGAAATGCTTTGGCTCACCACGTTGACCGCATGCCTTCGCGCGATACGGCGCCACTGTGCCGGATGACGCTCGGGGCAGTCTCCCCCTTAGGTGTGCCCCGCCGCAGGGGCGGCGGCCGCTTGCTCGGCCTTGCGCCGGGCGCGCGAACCTCAGCGATAGAGGCGGTTGGGGTGGACATCGAGGTCCGCGTGCAGCTCGCCGTTGCGGACCTGCGAGGGATACTCCACCAGCGTACACAGCCCGCCCACGGTACACAGGCCGTTGGTGGAATCGAACACCCAGTCATGGGCGCGGCAGGTGAGGTGACGGCCGTCGAAGCGCGCGTCCATCAGCAGATGGCCGGCATGGGGGCAGATGCCCTGCAGCGCGCGGGGTTCTCCGCCCAGGGGCCACACCGCCAGCACCAGCGTGTAGCCGATGCCCACCGGCAGCATGGCCCCCTCTTCCAGGTCCGCCAGATCACACAGCTTCACATACATCAGGGCCTCATTCGGGTCGGGCCATCACTCTCGGTCTTCGGCCGGCTGTCAATGGGCGGGCTCGAACCCCGCGCAGGGGGGCGAAAGACTCACGAGCTCACGTCACAGGCCTTTGGCGTCACAGGGCGAAATGGGCGTTGAAGGCGCTCTGCTTTGCCGCCGTGTCGAGCCCGCAGGCGAGCGGCCAGCCCTGCTGGCTGAACAGCGTCTTCACCGCGCGCGTCAGCTCCCTGCCGTGCAGGTACCAGCGCTCGACCCCGTCGGGTGAGAGGAGGGCGCGGCCATCGGCGCGATGCACCACCCCGTCCTCCAGCCACAGCTGGGTGTCGATGTAGAGGAAGATCCCGGCCTTGCGGGAGAGGTCGTCCCGGTTGGCGTCGTCGACCACCAGAAGTTCGGCTTGTGGCATGGTGGGCTATCCTTGCTGCGGTGAATGGGCTTCGCCGGGCTCAGTTGAGCACGCGGGCGGCGGCGCCCAAATTGGCGGTGTTGTAGCCTTCCTCGCGCAGCACCTGCTGCACGGCACGCCGCTCCAGCAGCCGGCGATAATGGGCGGCGACGTTGGGGGGCAGGGGGATCTGGGTCTTGTCGGCCCAGAACTCCACATAGAACAAAAACGGGTCCGCCACCGAGAAGGTGTCGGCCACATAGTCCCGGCCCTCCAGCACCTTGTCGAGAATGCCGAAGCCCTGGGTGACGATGTCGCGCCCGAGCGCCTTCATGCGGTCCTGGTCGGTGGTGGTGCCAGCGAAACTGGGGGTTGCGAAGATGCGGGCAAAGCCCTGGCCGTGCACGGTATTCACCACATAGGCCATGGTTTCGAGGGCGCGTGTTTCGGCCTCCAGGTCGGCCGGCCAAAGGGCGGCGCGCGGCTGGCTCTTGCCCAGCCAGAAGCCGATGGCCACCATCTCCGTGAGCACGCTGCCGTCGCGCCGCACCAAAGTGGGAATGGTCGACTTGGGGTTGATGGCGACATAGTCCGGCTTGAAATGGTCCCCCGCCGGCAGGTTGACGATATGGGCCTCGAACACCTCCTCCAGCTCCTCGAGGATGATGTGGATCGCCGTCGAGCATGATCCGGGGGTCATGTAGAACTTCATATTCGCCATGGGGCCTGTCCTGCTTTCATCCGGGGGCGAAGGCGGCCGCGGCCGCCGCTCCTGTCCGGCGGCATGGTTCATGCAAATATCGGGGCAATTCGGAGTTTCCGCAGCTTGTCGGGATCACAACCCGACATCGCTGTTCCATTCACGACAAGATTGCCGCAGCCATCGCCACGGGATCGGGTGCGGAAGTTCTGTCTCGCGGACAAGAAGAACAGCAGGACGGGCACCATGTCGGCTGATGAAATCGAGGTCTATGCCATCTGCGAGGTCGAGGATATCGACCCGGGCGAGGCGAAAGCCTTCAACCTGTCCCGCGTGGGCGAGGATGGGGAGGCGCGGCCCTTCCGCATCGTGGTGGTGCGCACCGGCGCCAAGGAGGTGGTGGGCTATGTGAACGCATGCCCCCACCAGGGCACCTGGCTCAATGTCGGCAGCGGCGAGTTCTTCAACAAGGATGGCACGATGCTGCGCTGCGGCCGGCACGGCGCCCTGTTCGACATCGAAAGCGGCGCCTGCACCGAGGGGCCGTGCAAGGACCAGGCTCTGGAGCCGATCGCGCTGGTGGTGGTGGGCGACGATGTCTGCCTGTGCGGCGTGGCGCTGGTGGAGGAAGAGAACCGTCCCTTCCCCTATGACGAGCTGGACGACACCATGGAGATCATGATCTCGCCCGATTGAAGGCGCTGCCGCGGCGCGCGACGCGCGCGTTTTGGAACTTCAACTGGCGATGCAGGTATTCATGACTTCACGCGACGCGACGGCGCCCGATGCGCCGGAGGAGACGGCGGGCGGCGAGCCCACCTGCCGCTATTTCATCACCTATACTGGCGTGAAGTTGCCCTTCAAGCTGGTGGAACCCATAGCCGAGGAGCATCTCACCCATCGCAACACTTTCATCCGCGCCTATTTTGATGCGGCGGGCCAGCTGAGCGGCTTCGACAAGATGGTGTATGGCGAGGTGGAGCTGGCGCACCGCTATGACTACCACCCCAATGGGGTCCTGCGCCGCGCCGAGGTGACCATGGACGAGGAGACGGTGATCCTCGCTTTCGACGAAGCGGGCGCGCCCCTCTCCGCCTGAGAGGGAGGGGCAGCGGGACAAGCCAGGGAGTTGGCCATGACGGTTGCGCAGCTCATCGAGGCCCTGGCCAGGATGCCGGCCGAGGCGGTGGTGCTCATGGAGGCGGATGGGGGCCTCTCCCTCGTTAGCGCCCTGGATTTCGTGGACGGGCAGGGGCCGGGCGCGCCGGCGGAAGTGATCCTGCTGCCCAATATGGAAGAATAGAGCGCTTGCGCGTGAAAGATGTCGCAAAAGCAAAGTGATAGATTGTTTCGGCGTGCCCGCGAAAAGCTGAAACGGTCGAGACGCGGCCGCGCGCCGCTGCGTCGCCGGGCCGCTGGCGCCGGAGTTGCGCCGGAGTTGCGCCTTGGCGCGGGAGCTGGTTTCGTCATGCCAACCGGGGCTGGTCCCCGCCCAAAGGTCGAGGAGCAAGATGTCCGAAGCTGTCGCGACCCCCACCATGTTCGAGCGCATCGGCGGCGCGGTCGCCATCGACCGCCTGGTGGAGGAATTCTACGCACGCATGGACCGGCTGCCCGAGGCCCGCGACATCCGCCGGCTGCACGCTCCGGACCTGGGTCCGCTGAAGGTGGACCTGAAGCAGTATCTCACCGAATGGACCGGCGGCCCCAAGCTGTATTCGCCCCACAAGGGCCACCCCCGCATGCGCCAGCGCCACATGCACATTCCCATCGGCAATGCCGAGCGTGATGCCTGGCTGCTGTGCATGCGCGGCGCACTGGACGAGACCGTGGCCGACACGCGCGCGCGTGACGAACTGTATGGCGCCATTGCCAAACTGGCCGACTGGATGCGGAACCAGGAAGGCAATCCGCACGACACCGTGGGCCACGCCGCGCATCCCTGACGCCGCGCCGGGATGGGGCGGGCCGGCGGCTGGGGCGTGCGCTACAGGGGCACGCCGAAGAAGTCCTCATCCTCGCCGCCCCAGGCCTTATGCAGTGCGAATGCCTCCTGCCACTTGGCCATTTCCGGCTCGGAGGCGCTGCGGTGGGTGATCTTGCCGTCGGGCTTCTCCGCGAGCAGGAAGGTTCGGCCGTTTTTGATGAAGCGGTTGAGGGCCTTCATGTCGTTGGGGCGCACGACGCACCGGGGCGCTTCGTCGATGAGAATGGTCGTCGGGAGCATCGATCACCTCTGTGCTGGGCGGCTTTCGCCGCGTGAAGGGCGCAAGCGGGGCTGATCCGCCGCATCTCCTCCATTGTGCCGTGCCTCCCGGTGCGAAGCTTTCGCTGGCGCCGACCGGGAGGCGGATAATGTCACGCGCCGCTTTCAGGCGCGCGGGCTTCGGGAATCGGAATTCCGTTTTGCCCGCAGGGGGCTAGAATCCATCCTCGCGCTTGCCCCAGGGGTGCGAGCCGGGCACCAGAGTGGCGCGGATGCCGGCCTTCTCCACATCGCCCAGGCTCTTGTAGAAGGTGGCTTCGTGCACCAGCGTGCCGGTCTTGGTGGTGATGGCCACATAGCGGGCCACGGTGTCTGTTTCGCACAGATAGCCGCCGCCCGGGTCCACGGTGCTGCGGACATTGCCGTCCCAATCCACAAAGAAGCCTTCCGGGTTCGACATGCACCTTCTCCAGAAAAATGCCCGCACCCGCGGGCCGGATCTGCGGAGCGGAGCAAGGTTCTTGCCATATGCGGGCACGGAGAGGGTGAGCCGCGGTTCATTTCGTCACAGGTGGAAAGTCTACATCAAACCTTTTGATTTGCGACAAATCAAATTTTTGATCTTGAAAGAGCGTGGCCTGCGGCTTAGCTTGCGTGCATTATTTTTTGGAATTGTTGGGAGCGCGTGATGGCTGAATTGACTCAGCGCATGGCATGCCTCGCCGATGTGAATGGCATTTGGGGCCTGCTGCGCCAGGTCTGCCAGGACGTTCCCTTCGCCGCCGACAATGAGGGCGAGCAGGAGAGCATCCTGTCGGAGCTGATGGCGTGTTGCACGTCGGGGCTTTCGCCCATCGCCATCGACAATGAGCGGGGGATCGTCGGCGCGCTGCTGGCGCGGCGGGACGACCTGGAATGGGGGCTGCGCAACAGCCCCGCGATCCACGTGGCCTATGCCGCCATGGCGCCGAGCTTCCGGCAAACAGACCTTTTCGCCCGCCTGCTTGGCGAGGTGAAGGGGCGGCGGGTGCCGGTCTTCGCCAGCGTGAAGGCGGGGGAGCAGCAGGGCTTTGCCGCGGCGCTGGGCGAGCAGGGCTTCACCCACGAAATCACAGCCTTGAGCGGCTGGGGCGACCTTTATCAATGGACGCCGTCCGCCGCGAAGGACACCGCGCAATGAGCGCTGTGGCGATGACCGCGCGCCGGGTTCGGGCGGTGGCCGGCCGGCTCCGCCTCGCCGGCGGACGACGGGATGTGTTTGTGGCGTAGCCGGATGTCGCGCGGCTCCGGTTCGCCGGAGTTCTGTTCATCCAATGCCTGGGCGGGGGTGCCGTCCAGGTGGCGCGCACCTCGCGGCGCGGAGCTCTCGATCGCGCTCCGCGCCGCCTTTTTATTCGGACCATGGGCCTTGCTCCTCGACCGGTTCCACGGCGGCGCTCGAGCGCCGCGCGGGTTTCGCGAAAGATCGCCGCATCCTGCGAAGGGGTCTCAGACGTTCTCCTCATCCGTCCCGGAAAACTGGTCGTGCGCCTCCTCGACGAGCGCCATGGCGGCCTTCAGGCGCCGGTATTCATCCGCATCGACGGTGATGGTTTTGCCGCTCGGGGTCTCACCCGGGGCGGAGCGGCCTGCCAAGACAGCTTCAAAGAGGGCCTTTTCCAGCTGGAAGATGCGCTCGCTCGCCCGCTCGAGATAAGGTAGCGGATTGGCCTGCACATTGGCCTCGTGCAGGGCATCCAGGCTCAGAAGCTGGCGGAACCGCCGCGTGGTGCGGCGCTTGTCGGCGCCGAAGTCATGCGTGATCACACTCATGTCAGGCCTCGCTGAAGCGCATCCAATGAAAAGCAGAACGCGACAACTGTCCGCCGCCGGGAACGCGGGCGCCAGTTCTTGTGCGTTGCACGCCCGACACGGTAAAATCGCGTTCCGCCGAAATCAAGCCGGCCAATGATTGGTGCGACCGCGTGGCCAAAAGGGCCCGCGCGGGCTTCGTGCATCCGAAAGCCCCTCCCCGAGGGGGCGGAGAGGGGCGGGTGGTCCTGGGCTCGCCGTCAGGATTCCGGTGGGCCGACATCCTCCCCTGCGCTTTTCTTGGCCTTGCGTTCTGTTTTCGACTGGGCATAGGCCCCGGCATTCTTCAGCTGCACCGGCGGCTGGCCCACCACGTGCTGGGAAATCCAGAACAGAGTGCGCTCCTGGGCGAGCTGGGCGGCATCGGCATCATAAGCTGGGCCGAAGAAGAAGCCGTGGGTGGTGCCGGGATAAAGATAGGTGGAGACATCCGGCCGCGCCGCGCGGAACTGGTCGATGTCGCCTTCCGGAAGCAGTGCGTCCTCTTCCGCGAAGTGCAGCAGCGTCGGCACCCGCCGCTTCTCGCGGGAGCCATCCAGCACGCCGTCCGCATAATAGCCGATGGCGCAGGCCACGCCCTTCACCCGGTTCGCGCAGTGATAGGCGAGATAGCCGCCCCAGGAATAGCCCACCACAGCCACCTTGCCGGCGGCCTTCGCCGCATCGACGGCGGCCTGGATGGCGCTCAGCGACCAGTCGGTGCCCACCTGCGCGGCGAGGGCGCGGCCATCGTTTTCTTGCGCGGGGGAAAGGGTGGTGTCGGCCTTCACCTTGTCGAACAAAGCGGGGGCGATCGCCACATAGCCGGCGGCCGCGAGGTCATCGGCAATCTTGCGGATGTGGTCGTCCACGCCGAACACGTCATGAAGAACAATGACGGCACCCTTGGGCGGCCCGGCTGGGTCGGCGCGATAGGCGGAGAAGCTCTCATCTCCGGCGGAGAGTTGGATCATGGCATCCTCGTTTCTCGAGCGGAATCGGGAAAGGGGCAGGTCCGCTCGGTCTGCCATTCAGCACTGATGTGCCGATGCAGAGACGATGCCAAAGCAAGACGGGAGCGCCGACAGGGCGCTCCCGTGAAGATGTGGTTACGTATTCAGATATGTCAGACGGAAAATATCTTCTTTTTCTGCATGAAACGTCTGGAATGGCTACGCTTCAGCCTGCGGTGCATCCAGCCGCAGGCGGGCCAGCTCCGCGATCTCGGGGACGGGATCCTTGCTGAGGTGTTCGAGATCCGCGTTGCCGGCACGCTCCGCGACGGCGAAGCGCACGCGCATGTCGGGATCATCACGCAGCAGATGCAGGCGAGCGGGCGCCAGCCGCTCGGCCACGATCACGCGCACCATGGGGTCCTCGTCCGCAGCCATGCGGGAAAGCGAGGGCTCTTCCACGCGGCGGGCGATCTCGCGGCGCACCTCCGTTTCCGGATCGCGCAGCGAGAAGGTCAACGCGTCCAGCGGCGCGCGCTGAGCGGCGGCCATGCGGACCCGGTAGTCCTCATCAGAGAGAAATGGAACCAGGGCCGCGCCTTCCAGCCGGTGGGCCACAGCGATGCGCACGGCGGGGTCGGGGTCGGCCTTCAGGGGCGCGATGCGGGCCACCGGCAGGCGGCTTGCTGCCATGGCGCGCACATCAGGCTCGGTGTCGCCGAGAAGCGCGGGCAGGGCAAAGACACTGGCATGCTTGGCCGCCAGCACCCGCACCTCGAAATAGGGGTGGGTCAGATAGCGGGCGGCTAATTCGTTGTTGCGGCGGAAGAAATTGTCGATGCGCTTGTGGCGTCGATCCGCCACGCACACCACGCCCAGGTCGCATCGTCCCTCGGCGCGAATATCCTCATGGGGGCAATCCTGGCACCGCAAGGGCCGCCCTTGCCAATCCAGGGCCTCGACCTGCATTTCGCTGCTGGCCACCATCGCCGGAACCTCCTCCGTCACTCCGGAGGGCCGCCTTCTGCGAGCGACCGCATCCGGGCCTCCTCACAGCAAAGCTAGTCACGGTTTCGTCAAAGCGCCAGGGTTGCCGGCTCAGCATGTGATCGCGAAAGCGTGACGGGGGCGGTGATGGTGGGCTTCGCCCCACGCCTGGGGGCGGGGCGAAGCCTACGTAGTTGTCCGGATTGTTTCGGCTAAGGGGGTGCCGTAACAACGGAGCGTACGCTCACGCGGCCTTTGAGTCGAAGGGGGACTTGAATTCCGCAAGCTGCGCCGGATCCAGGCGGAACACGCCACGGCCACCGGCCAGGGCCTGATAGCTCAGGGCAGCGTGCTCGGAGAGGTAGTTGAACCAATCCTGCGGCGAGAGAGCCTCGGGGCGCTCGCTGATCTCGATGACGACGCCGCTCGGGTTGAAGCGGGCGTGGATGATGACCTTCTGATTGTCCATGTGTCGTCTCCGTGGTGGTGGTTCGACGGGTGTAGACTTTGGTACATGCCTCCGGTACGGAGGTGTGGTTTGTCTCGATGCGGCCAAGGCCTTGTCAGGTTTCGGCGCTTTCCAAAAAACGCCCGCTCGGAAGCCTCCGGGGTTCAGATGGGCCGGCGGGTGCAAGCATCCCGGTGACGGTCCGCGGTCTTAAAATATGCGTGGCGCGGCCGCGGGGTTTGCGCCTCCTGAACGTCTCAGGTTCTTGACGCGAAGCAAGTTCCTGACGCGAACAAAGCTCCTGACGCGAAGGGCGCTGAAGCAAAACGCTCTCGACCTTCGTTTCACTCGTGAAGCAGCAATGCGACGGCCCGTAGGGACGGGCAGCGGTCGGTCCCGCAGAAGAATTCCAAGCAAAATCTAGACCAGGGCGATGGCGGCGAAGCTGAATGCGCGCCGACGTTTGTCCGGGGGGCTCGACTCCGGATGTGGTCCGGCGCCAGGAGCTTGGGGCCCCATAGGAGTCCCGCTCCTGGATACCGGGCGCCTGCGGCGCGAGGCGGTCATGTCAAGTAGCGTGCGGCCCCGATCGGGAGCCATCCGGCTCAGCCGGGGGCGCTTTCGGCGTCCGCCGGCTGGCCTGTCGGAGAGCCGGACTCAAAGGCCGGCGTAGTCGAAGCCGAGCAGCTCCACCGTGACATTCTCGGTGCCGAGCACGGTGATCATCGAGGCGAGGCGAGACTTGGAGCCGACGCCAACGATGGTGTCCAGCTTCTCATTTTCTTCGCGGCTGGTCTTCGAGAGGCCCTTGCGGCCCTCCTGAACGAAGACGTGAGAATAGCTGCCGTCCTTGTCATCCTTCTGGCGGTCGAGCAGGCGCGGCTCGACCGTGGCGAGGATCTCGAACAGGTTCGCGCCTTCGGTGGCTTCGACCGTCTTTCCGAGGGGCATAACCTTAATGCTCACGCTGGACATCAACGACTCCTGTCATTTCCAAATATTATTGGGTGCGTGTTGTTGGTGCCTAGTAGATGGCGGATCCCGCCCCTACGTTGATTGAGGCATCCTTCATCGTTGCGACGATGAACTCGATTTCGTCCTCGGTGAGGTGGGTGTGGAACGGCAGCGCGATGGCGCGGTCCGCGACCTTTTCCGTGACGAGAAAGTCACCCCGGCGATAGCCGAGATCGAAATAGTGGCGCTGGAGGTGCAGCGGGTTGGAATAAGCCGCGGATTCCACCTTCTCGACCTTCAGGTCGTCGACGATGGCGTCGCGGCTGGACTTGGAAAAGCGCGTTCCCAGGTGCACCAGGAACAGGAACCAATGCACCTCGGTCACCTCGGGGGCGGTAAAGGGCGGCTTGATGCCCTCGAAAGACTGCACATACTTGTAGTAGAGGTGCTCCACATAGCGCCGCCGCTCCAGAATTTCTTCCAGGCGCTCGAGCTGGGCCAGGCCGAGGGCGGCGGTGATGTTGCTCATGGGCGCCTGGTATGGCGCCGTCATGCTCACCACCACCGAGGAGCGCTCGTCGAGGCGGTGCGAGCGATAGCGCCGCAGGGCCACCGCCACGTCGATGTCGTCGGTCACCACCATTCCGCCTTCGCCGCAGATGAGGGGCGAGGGCTGGGAGAAATCGAACACCGACGTGTCGCCGAACGTACCCACCAGCGCGTCCTTGTAGCGCGAGCCGATGGCCTCCGTGGAATCCTCGATCAGGATGAGATGGTTGGCCTTGGCGAGCTCCTTCAGCCCGTCCCACGCGGCAGGATGACCGTTATTGTTGGAGGCGACGATGGCCTTGGTCTTCTCGGTGATCCGCGCCGCGGCCTTTTCAGGAACCAGGGTGCCGGCCCAGTAGTCGATGTCGGCGAACACGGGCCGCGCGCCGGCGAGGCTGATGGCGTGGGTGGTCTCGCGGAAGGAATAGGGCGAGGCGATCACCTCGTCGCCGGGCCCGATCCCATAGGCGTGCAGGGTCAGCAGCAGGCCCATGGTGCCGCTGGGCACGGCCACCGCATATTTGCGGCCGAGATAGGAGGAAAAGGCGTGCTCGAACGCCTCGACCGTGGGGCCGGACGACAGGCGCGGCGCCTGCAGCGCGAGATTGACCGCCTCCAGCTCGCTAACGGTGATGTCGGGGTCCGACAGCGGAATGGCGGCGGCTTCCGCGCCACTCTCCTCGGTGTCGTCCGTCAGGTCTGCGACAAGATCGTCGTCCATGTCCATCATCGCACCGGTCTCCTTTGTCCGTTTTTATTGTCAGTTCTTCTTGGCCAGGATGACGCCGGTGGCGCGGCTGGGATCGGTGGTGAGCACCACGCAATGGTCGGCGGTGTCGATGAGGTGGATGTCGTAGACC
Organism: Xanthobacter sp. NM-59; assembly: GCF_021401125.1. Classification (GTDB taxonomy): domain Bacteria; phylum Pseudomonadota; class Alphaproteobacteria; order Rhizobiales; family Xanthobacteraceae; genus Xanthobacter. Next base: position 19,283 of record NZ_JACBFQ010000014.1, on the reverse strand, counting down.
GGGAAGCTGCGGAACGGCTCCTCGGTCACGTCGGTGGCGTCGCAGCGGGTCCAGGAGAGCTTGGGCAGGCGCTGGCGCAGCTCGGAGAAGGCGGACGCGGTGAGCTCCTCCGCCGTCAGCACCTTTTCGATTTCCGACAAATCGGTGTCGCTCACTGCCATGTCCCAACACTCCGCTGTGGCGGGGAAAGCCGCCGGATGGCAACAGGCGGCGCGCCTATTGCCAGAACTTGCGCTCACGATCTTCGTTCAGGAGCTGGAGCAGCTCGATGAGCCGCGCATGGGTGCTGTCGAGTTCCCAACTCTTGCTTTGGTGGTTCTTGCGAAAAAGATGCCAAGTGCCGTTGTCGGCATCGAAGCGGAGCAGGGCGATGTCCACGACACCGCCCTCCGGGTCCACGTTGCGCGAGCAGCAGGCGCTCTCGATGCGGTAGCCCTCGGCCACGGCGAGCACGCGCGGTTCCACATAGCGGTAGCGCTTGCGGCCCTGGATCGTCCGCTCGATCCTCCGGCGATCGAAATCGTTGGGATGAGGGGACTGCGTCATGGCCGCACTCTCGCGCCTCTCTCGCGGTGCGCTTAAGGGGATCGGCCGCTCACGCCGGCTCGATCTCTTCCTCAAGGCAGCCGATCACCATGTGCTCGTTGAACTCCACCAGGTAGATGGGCGTGTTGGTTTCCGTATGGTTGCCCACCTGGACGATCTCGCCCACGGAGCCAAGGCCCACCAGCAGCGCATCCGCCGGGGCGTCCGGGAAGGAACCGTCATTGCGCAGCTCGATGAGGGTTTTGACCTTCATGCCCCAGTCATACTTGGGAAGGCGGGTGTCGAACATCATGCGCTGGGTACTCCGGGCAGGGGAATGTCTTCTTCATCCCGCGGGGTGGTGGGCTCAAGCTCTTTGCGCTTCATGCCGACGCGGTTGCCGCTCTCGGTGAATTCAACGCCATAAATGTAGAATTGCTGGAGAAATGTGCCGATGGAGACGACGTAGCCGATCTCGCCTTTCCGCGCGAGGATCTCGCCAATCTCCTTTCCGGCATAGGTGCCGTCGTTGCGGATGACCCGCTTGGCTTTGACCTTCTCTCCGAAGGAGAAGTAAGGCGGCTCGGAAATCTCCACAACGTCGCTGTCGCGAACAATATTGCTCATCGTGGCATCTCCTTCATCAGTGGCTGCCCGCCGGCCTGGCGCGTGCGGGCCACTTCACGAACGAAATCGTCGGGGTCTTCCAGGAGCGGCTCGATGTGGTCGAGGCCGATGCGGTTGGCCACCTCATGGCGCACCCGCCAATCGGGGTCGCGGATCAGCCCGGAGAGAAGGTCCGCCGGCAGGCGCTGGGCCACTTCCAGACGGACCATGGGATTGGGGTCCGTCATCATGTTCGGCAGCCACTCGGCTGGCAGGCGCTGGGCGACCACCTTGCGTACCTGCTCCTCCTCGTCATTGATGAGGCGCGAGAGCAGAGGCGGGGCGACGCGGCGGGCCACGACCAGGCGCACATAGTAATCCGGATCCGCCAGCATGGGGATCAGCTCGGAATCTTCCAGCAGGGACACCAGGCGAATGCGCACCTCGCGGTGCGGATCGTTGCGCAGGCGTAGGATCAGGCGCTTGGGCAGACGTCGCGCGGCGTTCCAGCGCACCGTCTCCTCGGGGTCGTCCAGCAAGGGCGGCAGCACGAACACGTCCGCATGCTTGGCGGAAATGGCGCGCACCTCGAAATGCTCATGCCGGACATAGCCGTTGGCGAGCTCGGGGTTCCAGTTGAAGAAGCGGTCGATGCGCCGGGCGTAGCGGTCATTGACGCAGGCGTGCTTCAGGCGGCACTTGCCCGTGGCCACCATGTCCACATGGGCGCAGCGCGCGCAGTCGATGTCGTCACCGAGCCAGTTCTTGGCCTCGTCGATGTCGTCAGTCATCGTCCTGCTCCGCTCGGGCGGCTTCGGCCCGGTTCAGCACGTCGATCAACAGGCGGGCCCCGATCTTGTCGGAAGGGTCGAGTTCCAGGAGCTTCTCGGCCGCCGCGCGACCTTCCTCCAGCTCACCCAGGCGCATGTTGAGGTAGGCGTAGCCCTTCAACGTGAACATGAAGAAGCGCGGCATCAGCCGGTCATACCGGTTGAACTCCGCGTCCGTCGGCCGAATGTCGCGCCAGTCGGCCGGCAGGTTGGTTTCGCGCTGAGCCTTGGCGAGGCATTGGCGGGCGACGCCAAGGCACTCCTGCAGCCGGCCCTTGTAGAAATAGAAGCGGTAGAGCCCGATGAGCACCGCCGCATGATCCGGGGCGATGTCCTGCGCCGCCATCAGATGGCGCAGCGCCACCTCGGAGTGCTGGTAGGAGAGCCCGGCCTGTTCCAGGTGCTCCTGCGCCGCGGCGGGCAGACCCCCACCCATCACGGCGCTGGCCAGCAGCGCCTCGGGGGTGAGGGCGTCCGGATCGTCGTCCAACTCGGCCGCCTTCATCCCCATCCTCGTCGATCCGCTGATCCCGCCGCGCTCAGTGCGCGTGCGAGGAGCAGGTGCCGGTGGCCTTCGGGTCGTGGAACACGAGGCCGGTCTTGGCGGGGGTGTCGGTGAAGTCCACCGTCACGCCGTCCAGCAGCAGCCGGCTTTCGGCCGGCAGGAAGAATTTGAGGCCTTCGCGCTCCACCACGGCGTCGCCCGGGGTGGGTTCCGGCAGCACCGCGATCTCGGCATTGAGGCCCGAGCATCCGCCCGGCGACACCGCCATGCGGAACCCGGCGCCGGGGCCGCCGTCGCTCATGATCATGAGGCGGATGAAGCGCTTGGCGGCGGGCGTGAGAGAGAAGTTCATCGGCGCGGATCCTATGCGGGCGGCTGATAGCGGGGGTAGGAATTGTCGATGATGCAGGTGTCGTCCACGGGGCACACCGCGGCGCACTGGGGCGCGTCATAGTGGCCGATGCACTCGGTGCACTTCGCGGGATCGATCACGAACGTGCCGTTCTTCTCGAAGATGGCCACGTTGGGGCATTCCGGCTCGCAGGCCGAGCAGCTGGTGCATTGCGAGGCGACGATCTTCAGCGCCATGGCTTGGTCCTCTGTTGGCTTTGCGCTGGAGCCGGGGCATTCGCGCGGAATGCCCCGGTCCGATCCGATGGGAAGCTTCAGGCGGCGCTGATGAGGGCGCCCTGGCGGATCTCGGCGTCACCGCGCACGGTGTGCTCGATCTCGCCGCTCTTCACCTTGGCCAGGTAGTCCTTGAACCAGGTGATGGCCGACTTCTCGATGAATTCGTGGGCGAACTGGTCCACGGGCTCGATGCCGGCCTTGATGAGGTCCGCCTTCGGGCATCCGCCGATCTTCGCCACGAACACCGCGTGGCAGTCGTTGATGGCGCGGATGATGGTCTCCAGCGAGTCTTCCTCGCCGTAGCCGCCCTGGCAGTAGAGGTCCACGCGGCGGTGGCCGACGAACTTGGCACCGGCGGTGGAGAGCTCCCACACCTGGAACTCCTTGGCGTGGCCGAAGTGCTCGTTCACCAGTCCCGAGCCCTTGGTGGCGACCGCGACCAGGAGCTTGATGTCGCTCTGCTCGCCGGCGAGGCTCTCAAGCTCCTGCTGCTTGGCGGCCACCTTGGCGACGCGCTCTTCCTCCACCAGGGCCTGGTAGGCCTGGCGGCTCTCAAGGTCGTAATTGACCTCCATGGCCATGATCTTGTCGGTGGTGAACTCGGCCGAGCGGTCCTCGCCCAGGAGGCCCACGGCGTCGGCGCGGCACTGGCGGCAGTGACGCATCATGTTCATCTCGCCTTCGCACCGGTCCTGGAGCGCCTTGAGCTCCTGGGCGGTCGGGCCGCGCTGGCCGTTGAGGCCGAACACGGTGCCGTGCTCGGGCGAGGAGATGAGGGGCATGATGTTGTGCAGGAAGGCGCCGCGCGACTTCACGGCCCGGTTCACCTCAACCAGGTGGTTGTCGTTGATGCCGGGGATCATGACCGAGTTGATCTTGCACAGGATGCCACGCTCGGTGAGCATTTCCAGGCCCTGAAGCTGGCGATCGGTGAGGATCTTGGCCGCCTCGTAGCCGGTATAGCGCTTGTGCTTCCAGAACACCCACGGATAGATCTTCGCGCCGACTTCCGGGTCCACCATGTTGATGGTGATGGTTACATGGTCGACGTTGAAGCCGGCGATGGTCTCCACATGGTCAGGCAGGGCCAGACCGTTGGTGGAGAGGCAGAGCTTGATGTCCGGAGCGGTCTTGTTGATCAGCTCGAAGGTCTTGAAGGTCTTTTCCGGGTTGGCGAGCGGGTCGCCCGGGCCGGCGATGCCGAGCACGGTCATCTGCGGAATGGTGGAGGCCACGGCCAGCACCTTCTTGGCGGCCTGCTCAGGGGTCAGCTTCTCGGAGACGACGCCGGGGCGGCTCTCATTGGCGCAGTCATACTTGCGATTGCAGTAGTTGCACTGGATGTTGCAGGCGGGGGCCACGGCAACGTGCATGCGGGCGTAGTGATGGTGCGCCTCTTCCGAGTAGCAGGGATGGTTCTTCACCTTCTCCCAGATCTCGGTGGGCAGGTCGCCCTGGCCGGCGGACGAGCCGCAGCTGGCCTTGCCCGAACCACCGGAGGTGCCGCAACCCTGGTGCTCGGCCTTCGACTGCATGATCTCCGCGAGCTTGTCGGACATGCCAATGGCATCGCCCTCGTGCTGTGTCGTCGCGTCCATGGTTCTGCTCCTTGCTCTCAGCAGGATCCCAAAAACTTATCCTGGGCCTTGTGGAGCAACTCGCGTGCCAGCTTGGGCGGCGGAGAATTCGTCTAAATTGTCAGTGGGTTATGTCAATGCGGCTCTGTCGCGTTCCAAACAGCGGGGCAGGGCGGTCATGACATGTTGGAAAAGTTACACGTGCGTCGGAAGTGAACGGAGCGCACGACACTGCACCCTCTACTTCATCGCAAGGCCCGCCGCCATTCCGGGAAAATACGGAGGCGGCCGGCGGGGCCCGAAGGGCAGGCGCCAAAAGAAAGCGGGGCCCGTCTGCGCAGACGGGCCCCGCGATGGAAGCTTCGCGTTCAGGCCTTGGCGTTTTCGATGATGATCTCGATGGCGCGGGGCGTGGGAACGGCGATGGGCGTAATGGCGTACTCCAGCAGGAACTTCAATTCGTTCTTGGTGAGCTCGTCCGGGTTCACCAGCGCGAAGTGAGGTGTGCGCGAGCGCTTGGAAATCTGCCGCGCATAGTTGCGCAGCATCTGGTCGTGGAAGCGACAGCCGAGGAACAGGAAGGTCCGTTCCGTGCGGCGGTGCTTGATGATGTCGGGGATCGGCGTCTGGATGTCGATCTCGGTCAGAACTTCCACATAGTCCGCGTCGGAGATGAGGTAGTTCTTGGCGGGCGCGACGCTGCCGTGGGGCGTGTAGAGAATGGTGCTCCAGCTCTCGGCGGCATCGCGGTTGGATTCGGCGCCGGCGGCATCGTAGAAGCGATACCAGCGGTCCTCGCCGATGCCGGCGCGGCTGATGCCCTGCACCTCACCCCAGTCCGAGCGCCCGGCGAGCGCCGTGCGCATGGTCCCGTCATACCAGGTGTCCACGATGACCGGCAGCGGCAGCGACGCGAGAAGGCGATGGAGCGCGGTGGGCTCCACCTTCGGCGTGAAGGCTTCCGTCATCAAGGCGACCACGGTGGCCCGGAGCTTCGTGCCCTCGATGTGCTGCGCCGAGGCCCAGGGGTTGCCCTTGGCGCGCTTCGGCAGAGCCACCTTGGTGGCGAAGAAGGCCGCGAGGGCGTCCGGAGTCATGGGGACGGCCGGATTGACTCCCTCGCTGATGGCGGGGCCGAGATAGGGGACGATGTTGCCCGAAGGCAGCTCGCGCGCCACGTCCGCGAGAACCGCTTCCGCATCGGCGAGCTTGAGGATGTCCCCGGGGGGGAGGGGCAGGTTCATGGTGCTTACTCGTCTTCGCCGCGTTTGCGGGCGTTCACGGTGATCGGCAGGGAGGTGTCAGCCGCCATCTCGGGCAGCTCCAGCACCCAGCCGTTGGCGATCTTGATCCAGCCGCCCCACAGGGTTTCGTGCTCGCTCTCCACGATCGGCTCCTCGAGGTCCTTCTTCGGGACATAGATCGACAGACCCATCTCCGGGGAACGGCGAATCATGATTTTCATACGTTGGGCTCCTGGATCGAGTTCAACTCGCCGCTGCGACCATGGCCGGAGCGCGCGGCGCGCCCCTGGCGGTCATTCCGGAAGCGCGCGGTGCCCGTGGAGGCACGGCCGCGCGCGAAGGGGAAAAGGGGATCAGGCATGGGAGGAGGCAGGCTCGCCCTGCCGGTTCTTCCATGCCGGGGACATGTCCCGAAGCTTGGTGATGATGTCCGGCAGCACCTCCAGCACGCGGTCCACATCCTCCCCCGAATTCTCGCGCGACAGCGAGAAGCGGATGGCGCCGTGGAGCGCGGTGGCGGGCAGATCCATGGCCCGCAGCACATGGGAAGGCTCGGTCGAGCCGGAGGTGCAGGCGGAGCCGGTGGAGGTGGCGATGCCGGCCCGGTTGAGATGGGTGAGGACCGCTTCGCCATCCAGATATTCAAAGGCGATATTGGCGGTGTTGGGCAGGCGGTTGCCGGGTTCGCCATTGAGCAAAGTGTGCGGAATCTGCTGCAGCACGCCCTGTTCCAGCCGGTCGCGCAGGGCCTTCACCCGGGTGGATTCTTCCTCCAAGTGCGCCAGCGCCAGTTCCGCCGCGGCGCCGAGGCCGATGATGCCCGGCACATTCTCCGTGCCGCCGCGCCGGCCGCGTTCCTGATGTCCGCCGCGGATGAGCGGCTTGAACTTCACGCCCTTCTTCACATAGAGCGCGCCGATGCCCTTGGGACCATGCAGCTTGTGTCCGGAGAGCGACAGCATGTCGATCTCCATGGACTTGAGGTCCATGGGCACCTTGCCCACGGCCTGCACGGCGTCGCTGTGGAACAGTGCCCCAGCCGCATGGGCCATCTGGGCCAGCTCGTTCACGGGGAAGAGGGTGCCGGTCTCGTTGTTCGCCCACATCACCGAGGCAAGGGCTGTGCGCGGGCCGAGGGCGGCCGCATAGGCGTCCATGTCCAGCCGGCCCTGGCGGTCCACGCCGATCTGGTGGACCTTGATGCCGCGCGTCTTTTCCAGGTGCGCCACCACGGCGAGGATGGCCTGGTGCTCCACCTTGGTGGTCACGATCTCGTCGCGCCCCTCCTGACCCTCAAGGGCGGAGAGGAGGGCGGCATTGTCGGATTCCGTGCCGCCCGAGGTGAAGATGATCTCGTGATCATAGGCGGCGCCGAGCAGGGCCTGCAGCTGCTTGCGCGCGGCCCGCAGCGCCTCGCCCACCTTCTCGCCGAAGACGTGGGTGGAGGAGGCGTTGCCGAAATGCTCCGAAAAGAACGGCAGCATGGCCTGAACCACCGCCGGATCGGTCCGGGTCGTCGCATTGTTGTCGAGATAGACGGGCGACACGGCAACTCCCCTCATGATCCTGCGGTGGACGGCCCGGAGCTCACTGCGCCGGGGTCGGGGCCGGGGTGGGGGCCTTCAGGTTCACCAGCGGCTTGTTCAGGCTGCCAGCCACCGGGATAAGGCGCACCAACTCACCCAGGCGCTCCACGATCTTCGACTGGATGCCCTCGATGGTCTCACTGGCCAGCTTGCAGAAGACACAGGCGCCGGTCATCTTGACCATGACCTTGTTGCCGTCGATCTCGACCAGCTCGCAGTCGCCGCCATCGCGCTTCAAGTTCGGGCGAACCTCGTCGATGACGGCGCGGATGATCGCCTCGCGCTCGGCCTGACGGTCGGACTTGGTCTTGTGCTCTTCGGTCTTGAGCGCCTCGGTCTCGGCCAACATCGCACTGTCCTCTTCGTAAGGGGTTCGTTTCGTTCAGGCTCTGGTGGACGCGCCCGGCGGGGCCGGGCGGCCGGTTCGGGCTCAGCCGAAAGACTTGCCGCAGGAGCAGCTGGAGGTGGCGTTCGGGTTTTCGAAGGTGAAGCCCGAGCCTTCCAGGGCCACCACGAAGTCGATGGTGGTGCCGGCCAGGAGGTCGTGACTGTTCATGTCCACGAACACCTTCACGCCTTCGCGCTCGATCACGGTGTCGTCGGGCTCTCCGTCATTGACGAGGCCCATCATGTACTTGTATCCGGCACATCCGCCCGCCTCGACCATGATGCGCAGACCACCCATGGGTTCTGGGGCGCTGCTGATGGCCTCGCGGACGGCATGCAGTGCGCTGTCGGTCAAATTGATCATCGGCTCGACCTTCGGTGCTTGGTACGCTTTGGGTTGAGGTCAAGCAAACCGCGTGCCATTCGCCAATGAACTGATTTATATCAATTTTTTGGAACGCAGCTGTTGCGTTTCCGACGCGTGTTGGGTTTCGGACAGCTCCGGGATGATGCGGCGCGGCGTCCGTGCGAGGCGCGATGTCGCAGCCCGTGCGCGGACGGCGGCGGGCCCGAAACCGCGAGCCGGCAAGGGGTTGGCCGCGTGGTGCCGTGTCGTCGGCGGGATTGAGGGGGTGCCCGGTGCGAGCGGGCGACGTTTTCGTCTTTGCGACATTCGGCTTCGGCAAAGCACTTGCATGAGGATCGCGCTTGCGTCCGCGCAGGCCGTGCGCCGCGCCACCTGTGCCAAGAAGCGTCGTGCGTGACAACTCGGAGACCAGACATGACCGCGATCGACGAAACCCCCCTCGGCCGGCTGGAAAAGGAAGGCCGCCTGCTCAACGCCGTGCTGAAGCAGCAGACGAAGCCGGGCCGTTTCGGCTTCCGTGGGGACATCGCCCTGAAGTTCCAGGCCCAGCTCGCCGATGAGAAGCGCCCGCCGGAAACCGTCATGGAGCAGGTGATCACCGTGGGCGAGGAAGGCAAGGACACCATTCCGGTGCTTGCCGGCTACCTGCAGAACTTCGCCTTCCTGAAGGACGTGGCCGATGTGCTCGGCGACGCGCTCGGCCCCGACGGCAAGTACTTCATCTTCGCCAACAACATCGACCTTCTGAAGAAGTATCTCGTTTCCGTCGGCGATAAGAAGTTTTATGTGCTGCCGTGCGATGAATCCACCGTGTGGAAGGAGATGACCGATCTCCTCAGCATCGACAAGAACGACACCAAGAAGCTCGACACCGCCGGCAAGACCGAGGTGGTGCTGGCCGCCGCGCAGGCCTGGAGCGACAATTTCGAGCCCATCACCTATGAGCAGGGCCTCTCGGTCATGGAGCCGGTGAAGAACCGCAACGAGAACCGGCCGGTCTGAACCACGCCGAAAGCGGTCTCCGACGCGGACGACGGGGGTGCCTGGCACCCCCGTTTCGTTTTGGGCGGCGTGTCGCGAAGGGGTTGGGAAAGAGGGGCGTGCTGTCGGCCGCGGCCGCACCGGAAGTGACGCTGCCACTGCCGCCGTCATGCCGGCCGGCCTTAGGCCATTCGCGCCGGATATCACATTGACCGCGGATGCTTCCGAGCGAGGTGGGAACCGGTGCGCCGGGAATGAAGTGCGGTAAAAAGTCGACGGTTTCAGTATTCATAGAAACGCTGAAACAGCCTGGACGGCCTCGCCGAGGCCTTCGATCCGGACGAGCGCGGCCCATCCGGATCCGGTTCGCGCGGGCGCTCAGACGCCGCCGCCCTCGTCCGAGCAGGAGGTGATTTCCTCCTCGTCGTCGTCATCCACGTCCTCCGCGAGGGGGATGCCGACCACGCAGATGTCGTTGTCGAGCACCGCCAGGGGCACGGGGGTGAGGCCCTCGCCCTTGCAGGGGCCGTCGAGGCAGGTGCCGGTGCCGATCTCGAACAGGGCGCCGTGCTTGCCGCACATGAGGCGGATGCCGTTCGGATCCATGAACTGGTTTCGCTCCCAGTCCAGGTTCACCTGCTGGTGGGGGCAGATGTTCTCATAGCCGAACACCTGCTTGCCCCAGCGCACCACGACGATGTTGAACGGCTGCTCCTGGCCGTTCTCGTCGAGGCGCACCAGTTGAAACCCCCGCGCCCTCTGGCTCGGGATGTCGCTCATGCTGCAGATGGCGTAGGCGACGACTTCGCCTGTGGCTTCGTTCTGTGCGACTTCGGTTTCCATTGCGTCCTCGTTCACGGCTCCGATCCTTTGCGGCTGTGCTGGCGCGTGGGGGTCACGATGCCAGCTCCGGCCGCGCCGCCTGTTCCGTCCGTCCCATTTCGGCCTTGGCCAGCAGGCGGCGATTGGCGGCGAGGGAGAAATCCCGCCATGCGGCGGCGATATCCCTCAAGATTGTCTGCATGTACTCCTTCGACAAGTGGTGCTCGTCCGGGAAATTGGACAGGGCGCAGGAGGTGCGGTTGAACGCCACCACATCGTCGATGAGGGTCTGGATGAAATCGCGGAACGGCTGCTGCACGTCCGGCATCAGCGCCGAGCGGCCCTTGTCCACGCTCACCTCGCGCATGTCGAGGGGCAGGGTGTCCAGCATGTCGAGGGCGCGGTCGTAAATGTCCTCGACCGCGCCGAGGATGGCGCGCTGGGCCAGCTGGTCGCGCTCCTGCGCCGCCAGCGCCCGGTTGAGGCGGACGCGATAAGCGTCGAAGGCGGCATCGTTCTGGCCCGCCACCCAGGCGGCGAACCGGGCGAGGCTGACCGCATTGACGGAGCCGCCGACGGTCGGCAATCCGTCATCCTCCGCTTCCGCGGCGCGCAGGCGCGACAATGAGCGCTCGATCCGCCGGGCGGCCTCGATTGCCCCTTCCAGATAGCCGGCGCCCTGGGTCGCCGTTTCCGATCCGCCGAGCAGCAGCCGGCCGTCCCACAGGGGGCGCCGCAGCAGGGGATTGGAGAAAGCCACGTGCTCGCCCGCCGGCTCGGCCCGGTCGCGGGCACTGCAGGTGAAGGGCTCGCGCGCCCAGTCCTGGAAGTGCAGCTCGCCGTCGCCGTCGAGGGTGCTGCCGAACACCTGCACCATCTGGCTCTTCATGAGCATGGGCAGGCCCACGGCGAAGGTCTCGCGCAGCTCCGGGGGGAAGGAGAGGAAGCCGCCGAGGGCGGCCTTGGTGCCGCTGGCATCGCAGGCGTCGAAGATCTCGCCCACCACGGCCTGGTCATGGGTGACGAAGGCGTTGCCCGATTGGCCCGCCTCGCGCCAATGGGGCTTGTTATAGGCGATGGCCACCTTGGCCTGGGCGGCCATCCAGGTGGGGGCGGCGCCCATGGCGTCGCGGGTGGCGGCATCGAGCTCGGGCTCGAAGCGCACGGTTTCCGCCACCAGCCGCGGCGGCAGGGCGATCACCACATGGCGCGCCTCCACCACCATCAGCACGTCGTTGGCGCGGAAGGTGAGCTTCACATGGTCGCCGGCATCGGCCACCGCCACCAGCACATGCGAAAGGTGGATGGCCTCTTCGGGCAGGTCCTCCGCCAGGGTGGCAATGAGCCGGCTCACGCCGCCCTCAACGCGGCGGGCGCCGCCATGGACGTTCGGCGTGGCGAGCGCCTGGGCGGCCTTGTCGGCCTCGGCCAGGTGCAGCACCGCGCCCTCGTCATGCTGGGCGAAGGTGGGCAGGCCCAGGTCCGAGAGGAAGGCGGTGATAAGGGGCTGGGTGTCCGGCCAGAACCAGGTGGGGCCGAGATCGAGCGCCTCGCCCGTGGTGGCGGAAACCACGGTGAGGATGCGACCGCCAAGGCGGGGGCGCGCCTCGTAGATGGCGAAATCGCGGTTCTGCCGCTTCAGGTGCCGGGCCAGGGCCAGGCCGCAAAGTCCGCCGCCGATGATCGCTGTGTCGAGCATGGACTGTCCTTCGCATTGCGTCCTTGGAAGCCTTGCAAGATTCGCGCTCACCCGCGCCGGCGGCCGGACAATCGGCGCAAAGCCTTCGCCCGAAAGGGAAACAGGTCGCCTCCGGTGAGCGCTCCTGACAATGTGGGCGCCGAGGGGCGACAAGCGGACACGGACAACGTCGTATTCTTACGGATTGCGGCAGCTTCCCGACATGGCTCCGGCGCCCGGCGCGGCGCCCGCGCCATGGGGCTGCCGGGCGATGGCCCCGGGTCGCGCCTCGTCCGCTCCTGTCGGCGCAAGGGCTCGCGCTGGTTCGGCCTCGGTGGGCATGAGGGGCGACGGCGAATTGGCATGGAATTTGATCATCTGAAGGCGAACCTTTTGCCTTTGGAGAGCAAGATGAACGTCGCGTCCCAATTCGCCCAGAAGTCGCTGGACGAGATCAAGGAGCTGCTGGCTGGCGGCACCCTGACGGTCTATTCCGTGGCCCGCCCCGTTTCCGCCGACATGGCGGTGGACCGCAGCGGCAAGCTCGCCACCTTCACCTTTGCCACTCCGGCCTTCAACACCCCGTCCGAGGACGGCTCCGAGGTTCCCAGCTTCGTCGCCAACCCGGTTCCGGGCCATGACGTGGGCACCCCCGGCTTCGCCCGCGCCACCACCGCCGACGGCACCGTGGTGGCCGATTTCTCCTGCGGTCCGGGCCCGCGCGAGATCAAGTTCACCGAAGTGTCCGTCTCCACCAATGCGCCGGTGAAGGTGGTGAGCTTCAAGTTCAACCCCGAAGGCGGCTGGCCGGAGCGCGCGGATTACTATGACAGCCATCCGCGTCCCGGCTTCGAGATGCCGAAGGTTCGCTGAGGTCAAGGTCCCGCGCCGCGCCCTTCGGGGCCGGCGCGGCTGCAGTCGTGATCTCCGGCGCGCGCGAAGGGCGCGGTGCCGGCCCGCCGAGAAGGAGCCCGTGATCTCATGACCACCACACTTCCCGGGGCCCTGGTCAGCACCGAATGGCTGACCGAGCATCTTTCGGACCCGGATCTCAAGATTCTCGACTGTACCTGGCACCACGAGAGTACCAATCTCGACGGCCGCACCCAATATCGCGGTCGCCACCTGCCGGGCGCCGTTCATTTCGACATCGACCATGTGGCCGACAAGTCCACGGGCCTGCCGCATATGCTGCCCTCGGCTGCCGACTTCGCCAAGAAGGTGGGGCTGCTGGGCATCGGCGACGGAGACACCGTGGTGGTCTATGACCGCAATTGCGGCGGTTCCGCCGCGGCGCGCGTGTGGTGGATGTTCCGCGTGTTCGGCTACGACAAGGTCGTCGTGCTCGATGGCGGCTATGGCAAGTGGACCGCCGAGAAGCGGGCCACCGAAATGTCGCCGGTGCGGCCGGAGCCCAAGAGCTTCAGCTCCACCTTCTCGCCGGAGCTGGTGCGCACCATCGCGCAGATGCGCGCGAACCTTGCCTCCGTTACCGAGCAGGTGGTGGACGCGCGCGGCCCGGCCAAGTTCGACGGCAGCCAGGAAGATCTATTCCCGGCCAAGAAGCACGGCCACATTCCCAATGCCGTGAATCTGCCATGGGGCGACCTCATCGTACCCGAGACCGGGGAGCTGGTGTCGCCGCAGGCCATTGCGGCGCGGTTCGCGGCGGCGGGCCTCGATGTGGCAAAGCCTATCGTCGTCACCTGCGCCTCGGCGACCGTGTCGTGCGTGCTGGCGCTCGCTCTGTACGTGATCGGGTGCAAGGCGGCAGCGGTCTATGACGGCTCCTGGGCCGAATGGGGCCTGGCCGAGGACACGCCGGCGGCCGCCTGACGGCGCCGGCAACGGAAGACGCGATCCAAGCCAGCGATGGGCAAGCCGGGAGCGCTGAGATGAGTGGCGAGCAAGGTGATGCTTTGGAGCTGGTTTGCGAAGGGGAGGAGTATTCCCTTCAGGCCAGCGCCGACGGGGCACATTATGTGCTTCGCTTTAAGGCGGAGCAGATGACTGCGGCCATCGAGGGCGAGGACGCGGAACGTTTTCGTTCGGATTTTGATGCCGTGAAGGCGCAATATCCAGATTGGACCTGTGACCAGATGCTGGCTCAGCTCTGGGACCAGGGGGGCTATAGCTGGCTGGCCATTCAAGACGGGTGATCACCATGGCGACTACATTGATCAAGACCACTGCGGATGGACGCAAGCTCGAGGTCGTCGGCCTCGCCATCATGCTGGATGGAACCCTGGAAGCCTTCGACCTCATGGAGGTGAAGCTGCATCCCAATCGCCGCAAGATCTGGGACGTCTCGCCGGACGCCACCCACATGGCCGGCCGGGTGACGCTGACCCAGGAAGAGGCGGACAAGGTGAAGGCGGCTTTCGATCTGGCGGAAGCCGAGATTCTGGCGAGCCCCGCCGCCATCAATGAACGCTTCCGCATCGCCATGATGTGGCGCGCCCGCTCCGAAGGCATCGAGTGAGGCCAGCTGGCGGCGGAGTGCGCTGAGCCGGGCCGCCGTCGCTGACGCGCACGGGCATGGGGCCTTCAGGCCGGGATTGCATCAGCAAAGAGCTGCGATGACTTTGTCGTCGCAGCTCTTTGCATTTTCGTGTCTCGTTTGTCGCGGTGTCGGCGGGCGGAAGGCGTCGATGGTCGAGCGCGGAACATCACCTTGGCCAGGTCTTCCGCGTGGTCTTTGGTCTCGCCTTGGGCGTCGCATTCGGCGTCGCATTCGGCGTCGCCTGGGGGGCAAAAAATCAGCCGCACCCGGCGAGGTGCCCGGTGCGGCTGAAACAATGCATGAACGTTTCATTGCAATTCATATGATCCGCTGCGGTTTGAGACTGAAATAACGGCGTCTCACCGTGAGGAGCGGATCGGGCAACTCGACGCCACGCCGCACGTTTCAATGGCGCGCGGCGTGGTCTGGCAATTGTGGGGGGCTGGCCGTGTCGGGGTCAGCCAAACTTGAACAGAACGCCGTAGCCACCGCGCGGATAGTTCCACTCGATGTCGCCCGAGGGCTCGCCGATGATGCGGCAGGTGCCGCATTCCACGCAGCCGTCGGCGGTGATCTCCACCTGCCCCTTGTCGTTCAGCTCGTAGCAGCGGGCCGGGCAGGCGGTCAGAAGCGCCTTCAGGGCCGGGGTCGGCTCGGTGTGGGACCGAACCTTGATGTGGGCGCGTCCGGCGTCCACCAGATAGCGGTTCTGGAAGAGTTTGTCCTCGACGCGGACCGCGGGTTCCGTGCTTGCCATGTCCATCTCCCCTAAAGCGTTTTCAAGCGAAGTGGATACCGGTTCGCGAGAAGAAAACGCGTCGTCACAACTGCTGGAGCCGCCGGCGTGAACCGGTTTGAGCGCCGGCTGTTCCAGCTCGTCCGCGCCGGGGGGTTTCGCCCGACGCGGACAGGTTTACCGATCAGCCCCGCCTCAGCGCCACGCCCGGGCGAGCTTGAAGGCATCGCCAAACAGGCCCGCCCAAGACCGCGCGGAGGTGAACGACTTCATCGTCAGCTTCTCCTTCTCCTTCTTCGGCGTGCCGTCGACGCGCACGAAGTTCTGCATCGCCTTGTTGACGAGCTGCGGATAGGTGAGGAAGAAGTTCTGCGACTGGACATGCAGAAGCTGCGGCATGTCCTTGTACTTCTTGAGGTCCTTCATGACAAAGGACTCTTCCAGCATCTTCTTGTACAGCGAGAGGTTCGCTGCGGTCATCGGGTCCTTGCGGGACTTGACCTGGAAGATGGCCTCGGCGGCGATGCGGCCGGAGGTCATGGCGAGGTTCGAGCCCTCGCGGTGGATCGCGTTGTTGAGCTGGGCCGCGTCGCCCACCACCACCCAGCCGTCGCCGAACAGCTGCGGGATCGCCTTGTAGCCGCCCTCGGGAATGAGGTGGGCGGCATATTCCTTCACCTCGGAGCCTTCGATGAGGGGCGCCACCGACGGGTGCTTCTTGAACTTCTCCAGCAGGGTATAGGGGCTTTCGCCGCCCTTCTGGAAGTCCGACACCAGGCAGCCGATGCCGAGCGAGATGCACTCCCGGTTGGTGTAGATGAAGCCCATGCCGGTCATCCCCTTGGAGATGGTGCCGGCGGCCTCGATGACCGCGCCTTCATTGCCCTTGATGTTGAAGCGCTCCTCGATGACTTCCTGCGGCAGGAAGTGCATCTCCTTCACCGCGAGCGCCACATCGGTGGGCTTGGGGATCTTGCGCAGGCCGGCGCGGGTGCCGAGCAGGCCGCTCACGCCTTCGGCCAGCACCACCACATCGGCATGGATCTGGCCGCCGCCGCGATCGGTCTTGACGCCGATCACCTTGCCATAGGCGTCCTGCACCAGCTCGGTGACGGTGGTTTCGCACACCACCAGGGCGCCGGCTTCGCGGACCTTGGAGGAGAACCACTTGTCGAACTGGGCGCGGATGATGGTGTAGCGGTTCGGCTTTTCTTCGTTGAACTCATCGGAACGATAGTGCAGCCCCACATGGGAGGTGTCGCCCATCATCCAGAAGCGCTGCTCGATGAGGTGGCGCTCCAGGGGCGCGTCCTCGCGGAAGTCCGGCACGATCTTCTCGAGCATGTCGGCGTAGAGAATGGCGCCCTGCACGTTCTTGGAGCCGGAATACTCCCCGCGCTCCAGTTGAAGCACCTTGAGGCCGCGCTTGGCCAAGGTGTACGCGGCGGCGTTGCCGGCCATGCCGGCGCCAACCACGATCGCGTCGAATTTTTCGTCGATCATTGGAGTATCCTCAGCTGGCCAGCTTGTCACGGGAGTGCGCCGAAAGGCGCTTGCGGAAGGCTTCGGTCAACGCCGGCAGGAAGCGGATGGCGTCGGTCACGATGCCCACATGGGCGAAGTCGAAAATCGGAGCGTTCTTATCGGTGTTGATGGCGACGATCAGGTCCGCGCCCTCCACGCCCACGCGATGCTGGATGGCGCCCGAAATGCCGGCGGCGATGTAGAGCCGCGGGCGAATGGTCTTGCCGGTCTGGCCGATCTGGCGGTCGGAGGTCACCCAGCCCTTCTGCACCAGCGGGCGGGAGCAGCCATATTCGGCGCCCATGGCCTGCGCCAGCTGGCGCACCAGCTGGAAGTTCTCGGGCGAGCCGAGGCCCATGCCGCCGGCCACCACCACGTCCGCATAAGCGAGGTTGGACTTGGACGACTCGCGATCGGGGATGAAGTTCAGCACCTTGGTGACGATGTCGGCCTCGGTGATGCCGAGCGGCAGCTCGATCACCTTGCCCATCGGCTTCTCGACGCGATCGGGCATGGGCATCACGCGCGGGCGCACGGTGGCCATCTGCGGGCGATAGTTCAGGGTGTAGATGGTGCAGAGCAGGGAGCCGCCGAAGGTCGGGCGGGTCGCCGCCAGTGAGCCGTCGGTGTCCACGTCGAGCTCGGTGGAGTCCGCGGTCAGGCCGGTGAGCAGCGTGGTGGCGACGGCACCCGCGAGGTCGCGGCCGAGGGTGGTGGCGCCCAGCAGCAGGATTTCCGGCTTGTAGGTGTTGACGAGGTTCGTCATCGCGGCCGTATAGGCCTCGTTGCGATAGTCCGTGAGAGCCGGGTCGGCGCACACATAAGCGAGGTCGGCGCCGTAGCAGAAGGATTCGGCCACCGCATTGCGGATGGTCTCGCCTTCAGCACCCACCACGACGGCGGCGAGCTCGACGCCGAGCTTGTCGGCGAGCCGGCGGCCGGCGCCCATCAGCTCCCAGGACACGGGATGGACCTGGCCACGTTCCTGCTCCACGAACACCCAGACGTGCTTATACGCCTTGAAGTGTTCCGGCAGCTCCTTCTTGGTGGCTGCGCGTCCGCCAGCGGCGGGGGCGGGGGTTTTTTTCGGCTCACTCATGGGTGCTTCTTTCTTTTTGATGCCTCGTGGTGTCCCGGAACCTCAGAACCCGCGTGCGAGCTCTGTCAGGTCGGCCTCGAGAGCGGGCTGACGGGTGAAGATCTCTTCGATCAACGCGTCGGGCAGCGAAGCGCCCTCGGCGACCTCGATGAACTTGGCTTTCTCGGCGCGCGGGCTCGGCGCGAACACGCGCTTCACGATGGTGGGGGAGCCCTTGAGGCCGCACTTGGTGAGGTCCTCGACGCCAGCGTCCTTGGCGCTCCACTTGATGATCTCGGCGCGGGCGCCGCGCAGGGCGTCAGCCATGGTGCCGCGACGGATCTCGTTGGTGCCTTCCAGCATGGCGACGAGGCACGGCAGCTTGCTCTTCAGCACCTGCGTGCCGCCCTCGGCGCGCCGCTCCAGGGTCACCGTGCCTTCGGCGCCGTCATACTCGGCGACCTTGGCGACGTAGGTGACCTGCATCAGGCCGAGCCGCTTGGCGATGCCGGGGCCGACCTGGGCGGTGTCGCCGTCGATGGTCTGCTTGCCGGTGAAGACCAGTTCGGGCTTGCCCCACGTCTCGCCGATCTTCTTGATGGCGGTGGCGAGAGCGAACGAGGTCGCCAGCGTGTCGGAGCCGGCGAAGAAGCGGTCCGTGAGCAGCACCGCGCGATCGGCGCCGAAGGTGAGCGCCTTGCGCAGCGAGTCTTCCGCGGAGGGCGGGCCCATGGTCAGCACGGTCACTTCGCCGCCGAACTTGTCGCGCAGGCGCATGGCTTCTTCGAGGGCGAAGAGATCGTACGGATTGATGATCGTCGGCACGCCTTGCCGCATGATCGTGTTGGTGACGGGATGGACGCGGATCTGCGCCGAATCCGGGACTTGTTTGATGCAGACGACGATGTGCATGAGATTGCTCCGAGCCCTTCCCTTGGCTCCGCACAGCAATCAGCAAGCACCGTGCCAATGTGGTGTCGCGTCGGATTCTGGAAATAAAACAATGAACTGATAGGCGCTTTGAAGGATCTTCCATTCCCCAGGGCCACGGGCGCGCACAGGGCATGTCGGGAACGCGACAGATTCGCAGAAGCCCTGTCGCATGGCCGCGGAAGAGCGCGGCAAGTCGTGGTTGGCGGCCCGGCACAGAAGATGGGGGGCAGGGGCGCCACCATGGCCGTGGATGTGCGCCGGCGGAAGGATCCGTGTCGCGAAGTCTTCACGTGGAATGAGGTCGACACGCTCGGGCGCGTCCAATGCTTTGTCGTGTCGCGGCGGGCACTGACATTTCGATGCAGCGGGCCTGTCGAGGGGGACCGGGACCGCACCGTGCAATGGCGGGGTAGGGGCGATGTCGTGGAGACGACGCAGGGCGGGAAAAAGCCCATCGTCGCAGCTGCGGGTATCGCCGCAGAGGGGGTGACCCGAAACGCCCTGATCAAAAAACGTCCCCCGCCTCGCGGCGGGGGACCAGGGATCAATCTGGGGTCGGATGAAAAGGCGAAATAAGTCTTGAAGAATTTTGGAACAGTCCGGCCAGCCGAGTAACGGGGAAAAGAATATCAGGGGCCGGTTGAAATAAGCGTCCCGGCCGGGTCGCGGAGCGTCCCGGCCGGCGTCATCACACTCAGGCGGTGAGCTCGGCGGCGGTCTTGCCGACCTGGCTCTCGTCGACGGCCTTCATGATGCCGTGCTCCATGAGCA
>NZ_JACBFQ010000013.1 GCF_021401125.1 Xanthobacter sp. NM-59 | reverse complement strand
CGCCACCTTCGTCCTCTGCGACGAAAACGGCGCCATCCTCCTGCGCACCCTCGGCAACACCCCTGAGGACAAGGCCCACGCCGTCTGCGCAGCAAATGCCATCAACACCAGGGCGCCTCTCATCGAGGCCCTGCGCGCCATCCTCACGGGCTCCGAGGCCTCCGGCCGCTGGCTCGATCCCGCCGGCGCCGAGTGCGACCAGGCCGCCCCCGGAGCCGAATGGGCCCCCTACACCGGCGAAGAGCAGGACATCTGGATCAGCTCCGTCGCCGACATCGCCCGCGAGGCCATCCGAAGCGCCGGCGAGACACCTGCCCCCTGAAGCTCCATCACCGCCCCGACGAGACTGACACACCGGCCGCCGGCTCCGCGTCGGCGCGCCATCAACCCCATCATTGCGCCACCACCGTGGCCGCAGGCGCCCGCCCACGGGCCCGCCAGGGAGGCTCCCATGTCCGAAATCACCTACCTCACCCGGAAAGGCGAATGCCCGCCCACAGCCGTCCACTTCGACGACAACGGCAAGCCATACTGCGCCATCGACATCGCATGCCCACTCTGCGGCGGCACCGGGCGCACCTCTTGGACTCCAGACCCCATCTGCATCGCCTGCGACGGCGAGGGCGGCTCCGGACGCGCCGAGAGGATCCCGCTCTACACCCCAGACGAAATCCAGCGCCTCGAGGCCGCCCTCGCCAAAAAGCGAGCCCGCCAAGAGGCCGCCCGAGCCCGAAGCCTCCAGACCCTCGAGGAAAACCACGGCGCCATCCTGGAGGCCGCCAGGGCCATCCGCAACGCCAGCCCCTATGCCGACCGCATCCTCGACACCATCGAGCGCACCGCCGCCCTCTCCCCAGCCCAGGCCGCGAGCCTCGAGCGCGCCGTCGCCGAACACCGCGACCCCGGCCCCTCCCAACACCTCGGCGCCATCGGCGAACGCATCGCAATCACCGCAGTCGTCACCAAGGTTGCGCCCCTCAAGCCCCGCTTCCGCAGCAAGGGCCGCCCCACCGCCCCCGCATGCGCCGTCACCCTCACAACCGACGACGGACACCAGCTCGTCGCCTTCACCGCAACGCCCTGCAGCCCCCGGGACCGATTCACAATCTCCGGAACCGTCAAAACCCACAAAACATGGAAAGGTAAACGCCAGACCATCGTCACCAGGGCAAAGCTCACCCCCGAAGTATGAACCAGCAACAAACAAAAAGGGCCGCCCACAGGACCGGCCCTTCCTCAACGCAGGACAGGTGCCCTGCGATCAAAATTGGCTTGTAGCAGTCGGCCCGGGGCGCTATCGTTCTGGCGCGCCGTCCATAGGCCTGCACACCCGCCTGAGCGAAGCCATATTCTGGCAATGGAGTGTTGAAAGTCAGCTCTGTCCTCTCGATTGGACCTTGCTCGTCTGGCGGGTGACTTGCACAAGGTGATGGATTCGAGACGATGGGCTATTCTATTGAGCGTCAGTTCCCGAGAACTATTTCCGGCCTGAAAAGCAAGGCAAAGAAAATCGCTCGGCGCGACTCTCTTCCGCATTGCGCAGCTCTTGATCGGGCGGCGCGAGAGAGCGGCGCACACGACTATCAACACTTTCGCCGCTTGTATGGAGGGACGCAATCTATCCTTCCCTTCCGCCACGAGATTATTCTTGAGCAGGAGTGGGAGGAAGCGCAATCCGGGCAACCCCGAAGAGTGGCACTTCGACTGCCACTGTCACGAGCCGTGGATGATCTTCCTTGCCGCGGGATCGGTCGTTTGCCGCGAGTCAGGATCCGGCACAGGAAGGGCAATCGTTTCCTGATTGACGCCTCTAATTCTAGCAACGAAGAATTCGCCCGCGAGGATTTGGTGCGTGTCGCGAGAACAATTCAGTTTGTGGATGCGACGGGACTGGTACTCGCTAATGCCCGAAGCTGGCGGCGTGCACCATATCCTCGCTACCGGGGGTTGGACCATCCGTCGACCTGGATGAACCCCGAAACCGGCCGGCCACTCCATGTAGACGAGCCATATGCGGATATGAGGGGAACTCTGCTCGGCCCGTTCAACGATAGTGGTCAGCTCTGGTGCCAGGAGAACCAATTTGATTGGCTGCGTCCAAATTGGGCCGGCATGTATAGCCCTGAGCTTTGTTGCGATTTCATCTTGATGTCGCACAAGATCGAAGGTGAACCGCTCGTTCCGGTAGCTCGAAAGCTGGAAGCCTATCATCCTGCGGTACTCACCTGGACGGCAGACTTTATCTCCTAGCGGCGGAGGGTCTCCAGCCGCTCCTGGCGGCGGCGGAGGCAGCTCGCGATCCTCGGCGCCGACCCAGGCCCGAGCTTCCGCTTCGCCTCCGCGGCGCTCGCCAGCACGGCCCACCAAGCCGTTGACCTCGTCATCAGCTCCTCCGGCTCGAGCCCGGCCTTCGCAGCGCCGAGAAAGCATAGATCGCCCCGGCGACGGCCCCCGCCAGGGCGACCAACCGCAGCCATACGAATGCCGGCCCGAGCTGGAAACCGCCTTTTCACCCGCACCCAAAAGGCGAATGCCCGCCCGCGGCCATCCGCACCGGCGAAAGCGGCCTTTTATGGCCGAGATTGTGGATGAATGGGCAATTTTGGCCTATTCTTTCGAGAACCAGCCGTTTTGCGCAGGAGGATGCTGCAGTTGGCACCAGCAGGAAACCCTCGGGACGGCTCCAATGCCTGGCAATCCGGCAACGCCAGTGCGCCCCAACCTCCAGTCACCGCGGCTGACCGCGTTGACAGGGCCTCCCTGAACCAGGTTGGAAGGCCACCTCGATTTCAGGCTCAGATGGCGGCCTTCATTGAGCAGCTTCGCCGCGGCCCTAACCCAGAGGCGGCTCGGCGGCTCTGGGAGGTCGAGCTGGCTGCGCATGCGGAGAAGGCACTTTCCACACGGATAAGCTACGTGTCGAAGTACCGGACCGAGATCAAGGTCGCGCTCGGAGAGGACAGCCCGTTCCTGAACATCGTGGTTGCGCCGGTCGACTGGGTCCGGCAGATGCAGGCGAACCAAGTCGCACGCGTTGCCGCGCCAGCAGCGCTGATGACCATTCCTCTTTGGCGCGAGATCATCCAGCGGGCTCGCGAGCTGCTGCACTCAACCGACCCGCTCGATGTGGGGATAGGTTTGCTGACAGTGACAGGCCGCAGGCCACTGGAGGCCTTTTCTCAAGGCTCCTTCGAGCGCGTGCCGCTGACGCAGAGTTCTGGCCCCGCCTTCGCCCGCTGGGCCGTCCTGTTTCGAGGGCAGGCCATGACCAGGGGCCAGGAAGGGACCCGCGCCGGGCAGGCGTACATGATCCCGACGCTGGCCCCCGCGAAGGAGATAATTACAGCCCTCGCGCGCCTTCGCTCATCCGACGCTGCGGCCAGCGATCTGGTTGTGAAGGCAGGAGAAACGCAGCGGCTCAAATGGGCCGACATGACAAGCGAGGACTTCCGCAGGGCCATCATCGAGCGCGGCCTGCTTCGGCAACGGATCCCAGAACTGTTCGCGGATCTATGGCCCGGCACCACAGGGTTGACTGCCCATAATTTCCGCTCCTTGTACGCCGAGGTAGCGTACAAGAACTTCGCCGAAGGGCGTTTCACCAAGAACAGCTTCTTTTCCGCAATACTAGGCCACACGGCCAAGGATCTCGAGACCTCTTTCGCGCATATGAAGTTCGTGACCCCGGATGATGGGGACGCGGAATGCGCTCTGGCCGATGGGCAAGCCAAGCGCGAAATCCTTCAGAGGCGCATCTTCCAGCGCCTCTCTGAGGTGGACCTCCTGGATCTCCCCGACGTACATGGCGCCGCGGATCCCGGCATCCACGACAGGTGGGCGGCCGAGCTCCTGTCCGTGACGGAAAACGACCCCGGCCCTCAGCCCCTGCCGGACCGCGCTCACGTCGCGGCCAGCGCACCTGGCGAAGGGAGCGGTGCAATATCCCCCAAGGCCCGGGCACGCCCCGCCGTATCGGCCGCGGAGCCGAGAGCCGCAAGCGTGCGCACCCGTTGCGTCAACAATATCGTCATGACCGTGCAGCAGGTCACCACCGGGCCCAACGGGGCCCCTCTGATCGCGGGTCATGATCGGTTAAGCGGAGATCATGTCCACGTCTCCCTGATGACGCCCGGGGAAGCGGCGCAGCTCTTGCCGCGCCGCGGGCCGGAACGGTTCGAGGATCTCCAGTCCCAATATGCCCAGCGCTTCGCTGCCCGACCGGGCGCGAACCTCCTGCGGCCGGGCATCACCGTCGCGATCACAGGGGTCTATGAGGTCGGCCCTGATCGCAGCCTGCTGGCACGCTGGCCCCAGATCATGCAAAGCGGCTCGCACGACGTGGAATTGATCCATGCCGGGCTGATCGAGATCCAGCTCCGCAAATCCGAGGAGCGCGTTAGCAGGGTTCATGTGACCGACATCGCGCGCTCGGTTGGCTTACTGCCGGAGAACGCCGCGACGATCCGGCAGCTCTTCTGCCCCCTGGAGGGCCGCACACTGTCCCAGCTCCGGCTAATCGTCGCCATGGAGAATGCCGACGGGGAAACCCGCAGCTTCGTTCTCCACCAAGTTGGCCCGGCTCTCGGCGCGGCCGCGCGGGCTGCTCTGGGCATTGCCCCCGGCACTCAAGTGGCCGCGGGAGAGCTTGCGGAGAACGACATCCGCGACGCCTCGGACGCGGTCATGAACGCCATTCTCTACCAGCAGGAGCACAGCAAAAGCGGAGCGCTCGCCGCGGCCGCCATCGCCAGCGTGCTGTCGGACCAAGATGACGAGGAACTGTTCCGCAGCCTGAAAATCAAGGGCAGTGTCAGCGCAGCCGACCGCAGCGTCGTCCGGGAGCTGATCGGCGCGTTGCGGTCCGGGCACGGCCGCGCGGCCGTGGCACCCGGCTGGAGCTACAACGCCTTCACAAAGACCTTGTCGTCATATCTGTCGGCCGCGGGCAAAGGTCTTACGGGAGACGAGGCCTGGTCTGGCGTGGTGGGATTGCGCACCGGCTATGTGGACGAGAGCGGACGGGTCGAAAGGTTCAGCCAGCCCATTGTGCACGCGGCAGTGCCAGAGGCCCCCAGTCCGCAGAAGTTGACGCTTCATCGACTTGCTCCCTGCGTCCTTCGACGAGCGGCGTCCCGGGATCCAGCCTTCGCGGCCCTAGCGCACTCTGGGGCCATAAGCACACTGCCGTCGCCCAGCCCGTCGCCTTGATGGCGCGGGCCGGGCCGGGCACGGATAGGACCGGCCCTCGGACGACGACACGGGCGAGGCTGCCGCCTGACGCAGACCTTTAGGTGCTGTGCGGGTCGGCTATGGGGACGGGGACAGAGAATGTATCCGGATGGCGGCCGGCGGAGGAGCAGAACCAGCGACCTCCCTCAAATGAGCAGCCAACTCCGCCAGACGGTCTGAGTCAACCTTGGCCTCAGGAACAAACGCCCTGACTGCGACCGCACCACGGTCACCACTTCCAAACGCCACATGACTACCTGCGGTCACCCAAACCGCCGCATCGGGAAATTCGGCACCGATGCGGCGCACCTTATCGACCAGCTCCGTGGGCAGCAGCCGTTGCAACCCGATCTCGACCAGCACACCGGGTACGCCACCGCGCTGAACCACATAGCAGTCATCACCGGCGAAGGCATCGACCAAGTCCGCGACCACGTCATTCGAAAGCACGCCCTCCGTTTGGATGGAGCCATCGCAGTCCGTGATAAACGTGCAGTCCTCGTTCAGCACCATGCCGGCGACAGCAGAAAGGCTCAGCCGCTCACCCAGTCGGACGTCGCGCGGCGTCTCATATGAAACCCCGTGGCCGAGCATCCAGCCACCTGGGTTCCCCCGACGGTTCCACCACCTCTCGTGCCCGTCGACCTTGGCCAGATGCCAGCCGCCCACACGGGCGGCGACCTCTTCAGCCACATTAATCTCCCGGCGGCGCCCATCCGAAAGGGCCTGAAATACCTGCTCCTCGAGGCCCCTAGGCACATCCTCAAAGGCCAGGTAGCTACGCTCAACTGCAGCGACGCACACCACTTCCGTCCGCAGGACATCCGGCAGATCCGCCAAATGCAAGCGGCCGGCTCGCACCAATCCAAGAACATCGACCCCCATCGCCACTTTTGGCTGGAGGGCACCGGGGACGGATGTGAACGTGGCGGGGTCTCGCTCAACTGCGGCGACGCACACCGCCTCCGTCCGCAGAACATCCGGCAGATCCGCCAAATGCAAATCGCCCGCGCGCACCAAAGCAACAACGTCGGGAACCTTGGCGCCCGGTGCCAGCGGGGCTGATCGCGCCACGAAAAGCACGTCCTCGGCCATTCCGAAGGCTTCCCGGAGGAATTCGGGGGGATCGCCGCCGCACGCACTCACGAACGTCTGCAGCGCTCTCAGCGCGCCGAAAACCGCCGGCTCAGCTCCTACAAACGGCACCGCCGACGCCGTGTCCCTCCCGACCAGAGACATCAGACGATTATAGTCGTCGCCATCGGGCGAACGGGGACCTCCCTCCTGATCCTCAGAATCCAATGCGTCGGCATAGGCCCGAGCAGCCTGACGCAAGACGCCCAGATCTTGCGCTCGGCTTAGCGCTTCGTCGGCATGCATCACCGAAAACGTCCGAACCTGTTCGCCATTTTCCTCCTCAATGGAGAGCAACTGGCCCAGCGTCCCACGAGCGTCAGGCAGTTGATCGAAATCAACTTGTCCTATGTCGAAGTCTGGTCCACTGACCCAGTTCTGTGCCTTCTGCGCCGCGGCTTCGGGCGTCGCCGCCACGACTTGCACGCTCGTCACCCGATCAATAACAGCGCAGAAACGAACCAAATATCTCCGCTGTGCTTCCAACTCCGCCCATGGTGCGGACGACTGCAGCGGCGGCAACCGGGCAGGATCGGCCAGATTCAAGCGCTCCAGCAGGCGCGGCACGCCTTCAGGCCCTTCGGCGATCGCGCTTTCGAGCTCCACCGGCGACAAGGTCGCCACTCCGCCATCCGTCGCCGGGAATTCCGCCACGCCCGCTACGCCCGGCCGCCAGCCGCGCACCACCGCTCCAAATTGCCCCGGCAGGGCGTCGGCCTGGAGCACATAGGCGAGCTCATGCTCCCGACAGAACCCTTCAATCGCGGATACGTCCCCGAAACCGCGCAGACCTTCCAGCAGGATCGGGCGCCCGCCCTGCACTGCTGCAGCCACCTCCGCAGGCGTACCGAACGCGCCATCAAGGAGACTCTTAAGCTTGTCGAGCACCTGCGGAGGCACAATTCCGCCGATATGCATCCGTGTCCTGGCATTTTCCGACATCTTGCTCACCTCCGCCGGGCCGAAGATCCGAGTGGCCTTCCTTAAGGAGGGCCGCGTCTCAGTCCCAGTCTAAACGACCCGATGCACTTCACAGCGCCGGGACAGCCGACATCGCCGGCGCCGCCGACCGCACCGGCTCATGCTGCTCGCGAAGCTGCGACAGCACCTCAACAATCGCAGCAACGCGCTGACTGCTGACCGCATCCGCAGCAAGAAACGCGCGAAGCGTGAGAGTGTCCCCGTCGCCAGGCCCCTGAAAGGCCCAGTAGTTCGCACCCGGCGAGACCGACCTGCCCATCGCCGCCAACAACGCCTGCCGCTCGCCATCGGACAAATGTTCCGCGCTGGCGTTGAAGGTCTCCTCCACCAGAATGCCCGCATCCCCGCCGCGCAGCACCACGAAGCAGGCATCGCCGTTGAAGGCCTTGATCATTTGCTGAACATCCGAACCGCGCAGGCCCGAGCCTGCGATGTTGTCGGGGATGAACACTCCTCCCCAGTCGGTCAGGAACGTGCAGTCTTCCTCACGCACGACAGCCAGGGCCGCCGGCGTGGTGGCCCCCCACTTTCTCACCTCGATCGGCCCAGCATCACTCAAGGCCCTGGCCCGACCGTTGTCACGATCCGAAACCAGGGAATGCGCCGCCTTGGCCTCCAGGATGGCCGATTTCAGCGTCGAGTTGAGCGTCAACGTCTCCTGCGCCCGCGTCAGGGCCACGTAGAGCAGGTGCATCTCCTCCTGGAACGCGTCGATGTCGCCCTTGGCTTTCGCCTGTTGGAACTTGTCCCAGTCGAAGAACTCGCCCAACACGACGTGGCGCCGCTCGAGGCCCTTGCTGCGATGCGCAGTCGCCAGCTCCAGGTCCGCCACGTCGGCGGGACCCGACGCGCGCTGCTTCAGATCCGCGATCCGCTCAGGGATCGTGTCCTTATAGTTCTCGACGAGATGACTGATGGACTTGAGCTCCTTGTCGTCCACATCCTCCATGTATTTTTGCAGCTCGTCCCAGCTCTTGAACTTCCGGATATCGGCGTCCTTGATCGCCGAAGGCTCATGCGCATAGAGGCGATAGGCGTCGAGGATGCGATCGACGCGATACTCCTTGATGCCGCCAGCGAAGGAAAGCGCCTTGCCTGTGGCCGCCATCGCGTGCTCAATCACAGAAGCGTTGGTGCGACCCAGAAAGGTGTAGGTGCCGATGCCCTCCGGCTGCTCGTTATGGATCTGCGTGGCCGCGCCACACCCCTTCAGCTCCCGCTCCTCTCCGAGCTGGCGAAGGAGAAGATTAGCCACCCGCGCGACCTCTGGCCCGAACCGCCAGCTCTGTGTGAGCTGGAATTGCGCGCCCTCGAACGCTTCCATGGCATTGACCGCGCCTCGGAAGCCATAGATGGACTGATACCGATCACCCACGACCGCAAGCGGCATCTGCTGCCGGCGCAGGATACCCAGCATGATGGGGTTGGCGTCCTGTGCCTCATCGAACAGCAGATGGTCGAACGGCAGCTCTTGGTTCCGCTGCGAAAACAACTTGAGGTAACCATCATGAGGCATCGGGATCACCTCATTCCGGCTATCGCACGCATCCTTCCAGATCTGGAGAGCCAAATCCCGTTCCGTCCCCGACGACATGACGTCCGTGATGCGCTCACGGTCCGACGAAAACCACGCTCTGAGCCCCCTGAGTGCGGAATGCGCCAGCTTGTTGTCCACCCCGTACGCCTGCGCGATGCCAATCGGCTTCAGCTCCGACCTCGCCAGCTTGTGACGATACCGCCAGCCCACGTATTTCATCGCCAGACCGTGACCGGTGAAGGCTGTGACATTCTCCGGGAACCGTCCGCGAGCCTCCTTGGCGTTCTCCGCATTGAAGCACAGATATCCGAACTTCGTTTCCGGCCTTTTCTTCGTATATCCTACAAGTGTCGTTGTTTTTCCAGATCCAGCAAACGCGTTCACCACAACCCGCTCTTCCTTGGACGAAATGATGGCGCCCTGCTCTTGTGTCCACGACTTCTTCGACTGCTCCTGCGACATGGCCGAACCCCTGCGGTAAGTGCAATGGATCAGCTCCCGGCCAAGTGCCGGGAGCGCTCTTCGGTTCAGCGGTCCATCCCAGACGAGGCTTGCACGGACGGCATGGACCGGACGGGCCGGTCTCCGAAGACATGCGCCATGGCCTCCAGACCTATCTGCTCCGCCCTCACCCCAAGGGAAGTGTCTACAGCCGCGATCTCCGCGTCATCTTTCCCGGGCAACATCCTCACGAGCCTGGGATCCTCCGGCAGAAGAGCATGCACGCTCGCATCGGAGCGCTTCTTGAGATCAGAGCCGCTCATATAGGCTGAGGAAACCCCGACTGCCCCAGGGAACCATCCACCGCCGGCGGTGAGCAACCCGCGTTGTTTGAGCTCCATCCCCTCCGCCACGGAACGATAGACGCCATAGATGGAGCCAGGCACGACCACCGCGCGCAGATCGCCGCTACGAAGCCCTCGCGCCATATCGAGGATCCTGACCTTGTCCTCCGCGAGGAGATCCCGGTCGAAGCGAAGCCTCTCCAGTTGCTCTTCGACCGGCTTCTCCGACATGGCCCCAATGATGGCCCCGGCGGCGTACGCCGACCCGACCTTGTGCGTTTGTTCGTAGACGAAGAGCCGCATCGCACTAAAGCCAAGATCCTCCCGCACATCGCTTCCGATGCGCGGGAGGTCCACACGATCCTCATACCTGCTGAGCCCGACCATCTGACGCAATTCGGCAGTCACAGGATTGAACAGTCTCCCGTCGTCCCCGCGCGCCAGATTGCCGATCATCCAATGGCAAGAGACCCTTCCTTGGCGGTCCTGGACGGCCACTCCGATCTTGCGCTCCTGCACGACACCGTCTAACGCCAGCGGGTCAAACGTCCGCGCCACCTCGCCCACGTGGTCGGGCGACAGAGGAACCGCTTCGCCAGGCTTGACCACCGCGACGCGCACGAACCCCGGACTAAGAGCAAACGCCTGCAGCACCCCCTTCTCGATGGCCTGATACGGCGCATTGGGCTCACCCATTTTACGGGCCCACCTCGCCTCCAGCGTCATCGAACCGCCGATGCGATAGACGCCGTCGAACCCAGCCACCGCTCCCACCTGGTAATTCTCCAGATCGGAGCGCTGGGCAAATGAGGCATGAGCTCGCCCCAGACGCTGCTCGTACGTTTCGCCCTTGTGGGGAGCCATAAGCTCCGCCGCCTGCTCCGCGCTCATCAGCGCGATCCGCACCGATTCACCGCTCAATACATTCGTGCCGTCGAGCACGATCCCGCCGGCACGTTCGACCTTGTTCTCGATCTGAAGCACCACGTTCGCATGAGCCTCGACAGCCTTACTCTGCGTATGGACCGGCACAGCGGCCGCGCGGCTCTCCCCGCGGGCCTGTTGCGGACGCGCCGCCGCCCCAGAACGCGGAGGCGTACGCGCAGCGGCTGGTGCGGGTGGCGTGCCTGCCTCCGCGTTCTGGGGCGGACGGGGCGACCGTTCCGACCGACTCTCCGGCCTCAGCTGGTACGGATGCCCCTTCGGCCATTCTTCCGCCGGCGGCGGGGCGGAGCGCGCAGCGGGAATCCGCTCGCCATGCTGGTCGCGGATGCCCCCGGAGCCATTGGCCGCAGCACTGCCCCCACCCGAGGTCTGCGGAGGTCGCGGGTTCCGGAGAGTGGGACGCGTGCGGTCGTTCATATCTATCCTCACGGCTGCTGTTCTATGAACGGCGCGAGTCTACCATAAAATTCAGAATGTCAACGATAATGTCTCATATTGTTGCGCATTATAGCCTTAAACAGCCACATTCTGACATGATGGAGCATTTATTGGAACTGGCGCGCGATTTCCGCATCGCGGCCGTCCTCATCAGTCGGAGGCACCCCACGAAGGCGTATATTCATACGCAGGTGCACAGCCGCCCTCGCCAAGCCGGGCTGCAATTCCCGCAGCGGCAGCGATCTCATTTGCGTCCTCGTAGGACAACTTGAGCTCTCCGCCAGCCGCCGAGAAGATTTTGGCCGCCATCTTCAGCCCGTCCGAGTCCACAAGGTCGCAGAAGCGCCCCTCCGCCACAGCCGCTCTCAGAAGCGTGGCGACATGGGACCTGTTGTCCGCAGGCACCCGAAACACCTCATCAACATCGTCCACATTCTCACTCGTGTAGAGCTTGCCGAGCTCGAACACCGCATCCCACAGCGACTGCGTCGGCAGGCGAGGATCGCCCGGAGACAATACCTCCGCGTCGCGCTCCGCCTCCTGTTCCGTCCAGTAGCCGCTCATGCTCGCCGGCCAAATCAAGAGTTCGTACTGGAAATCCGGTCCTCTCTTGAGGCCGACGATGGCGATCTGCCCCGCAGGGGCTTCCCGCTCGTTGAAATCGCCGACATCAAAGACTGGCACATGCAGCAACAGACGCGAGCCCGGCGGCAACGGGTGCACCATAGGAGTCAAGGCTTCCATGGATCAATCTCCCTCAGGAACCAACACCATCTTTCGCGGTCATCAGGCTGTCGGGAATGGACGCATCGAATTGCGCGCCGACCTTCTCGGGATCAAACACATACTTACGCGCCTCGGCCAGGACTGCATTCGGCGCCTCTTCGATGAAGGGCTCGAGGATGGCCTCTCCCATGCGCATTTCCGCGCGCCAATGCTCGTAGAGGCCCGCCGCCTCCGCGCAAGGCGTCGCAAGGCCGACGTACACGAGGAAGCGCCAAAGATTCTGGTCGACGAAACGCATCCACAGGAAGCCGTTGGGTGGAAAAATTCCGGATTTCCGGGTTTCCACGAGGGAGTGCGCCAGCACGCCGGCGATGAAGCCGTGGCCCGCTAGGATCGGATCAATCACAGTCTGCGGACGATCCTCGGCCACCATCACGATAGGAATCTTTGCGTTGGCCAGCTTCTCCACCTCCCCAGGTGCGCCTTCGCCCGTGATCAGATAGACGAGGGCCTCGCGGGCACCCTTGACCTCGCTGAAGGCTTCAGCGCGAGGACGGGCCGCAGGCCCTACAGGCTCGTTGAGGAAGGCCGCGAGGCTCACCTTCGGCTTCTCGCCGAAATTGTCGGGCGTGATGTCAAGCACCACTTCCCGCATTCCTTCCGCGTCTTCCGACCGCACAGCCTCGTTGATGGCGCGCCAAATGTCGCGCATGTAATCGTCCACGTCCCGAATATTCTTCAAGAACAGCTTCTCGTCCTTGCCGGCCATCGCATTGATGCGGGTCAGTGCTGCGAACAGCAGCACCGCCTGATGCCACGGCAGCGCCGCCACCCTCTCGCGGATCTCCGCCGGAGACGCGATCCGCTTAGACCGCCGCTCGGAGGAGTCGAAGCACCTAAGGAAGGGATTCGGGTCACCGAAACGGGCCTTTAGGCCATCGCGGATTCGCTCCTGGTCGAAAACCGGTGTCCCGTCGGATCGAAAGGACGTGGCCCCCACAGAGCGGAGGAACTCTTGAGCTGTCATCGGCATTCCTGCCGCGCCACGGTCCTGCGGGTAGGCGCTCATATCGAAGCGCAAGAAGAAGTCATTGTGCGGATAGAGGGCCGACACCTTGCGCATAATGTCCCGGTAGCCGGGAGGCTGCTCGTGCGCAGTGAAGGAGTCGATGTGGTTGGCGATCACCTTCTTATAGGCCGAGTAGCCCATCAGGCCGACCAGGACCGAGAGCAACATGCCGAAGGGGATGCTTGAACGGAAAAGTGCGGCGAACTCATACCCCCCCCCCCACGGCACGCTAAAGAAATACTTACCCCATCCCGTCAGCAGCCAAAGCCCGCCCGTCTCGACCAGCCGCACCACCCGGTACACCGGCCCCAACACCGGGTTGACGACGAGCCATAGCACGCCGCCAACAAGGGTCAGCAGTCCGACCGAGAGAACGAAAAGCCACCAGTCGCCGTATTCGGGACGCTCAGCCATCTGCCCCCTCACATCCCGGGAGCGAAGGACAGCGACGAGACGTGCGATGCCTGCAGTTCCTCCGGCTCCCACCGCCCGTCATAGGACGTGCTTGTCGCCGGAACGAACTCGTTCAGTTCGACCTGAACCCCTGCCTCTTCCAGGGCCGCGCCGAGAATGGCAGTCGGCCCGCAGTCCGCCGCTGCATGGGCACCGATGAGGACAACTGCGGGCCGCTCCGCAGCAGACTGCTCCGCGACCAGCCAGGCCGCCACCGCGGTCATTTCCCGCGCCCAGACAAGGGCGCCACGTTTCATGGCAGCGGCCACGGACTGCACATACTCTGCTCGTTCCACGATGTGGGGATCGCCGGCGGGGACCTGCTGCCGGAGCTGCACGTCGGATCGGTGATGGAGCACGACGACATCCACCTCTTGCTCGTCGAGCATGCTGCGAATATCCGCGGCCTGGCCTGCGAGGATCCGTGCTGTGAATTCAGCGTCGCCGTCCTTGGCGTCCAAGTCCGCATAAATATCGCCCGGACGCACGATCACCAACAGCGGAAGATCGCGATGACCAGCAGGGCGGACCTGGGTCGGCTCGAAGGGAATAACATCGAACCGTTGCAACTGCAGGCGGTTACCCTGCTCGAACCGCTCGAACGCGGCGAGGAAGGGCCAGTAGTCATCCATGCGCCGGGACAGTGAAGCCGCCCTCGGAAAGCCGGCATAGGCGTCGGCGTCCCGCGATGCCTCCTCGAACGTCTCGCGATCGGACCAGATGGCAGGGCTGTTGTAGATCTCCCTGACGCGAGCCGCCCAGGCCCCACGCATCTCCTCCACATGACTGCTGGGCAGGCTGCTGATGCGCACTCCGGTCGCAAACTGCTTGAGGCCACATTCCGTGGCCATCGGCCCGACCTGATCCCAATCGTATTCCATCGCCTTATCCTTCACATCCCGCGGACGAAATCCCGATGAACGGCAGGCGGAGCTCTGCCGCCTGCGCCAGTGTCGCCTTCCACTCAGTTGGACGTGGCCCAGTAGGTCACGCCACCCACGACGACGCCGATGATCGTGAGAATCGAGCCGATGACGAGAGCGATCGCGCTGCCCCCGACATTCTCGCGCGAATTCTCATTCTGGACCGCGTCGTACAGCTTCTTGCCAGACACCCCGGCGAGCGCCAGGCCGACGACGGCAGCGGCGATCGACACGATCGTGGCAAAATTGCTGCCGAGCGTGGAAACGCCGGTCGTCGTGAGGTTGGACGAGGCCGCCGTCGTGCGCGCCTTGCTCAGGAACTCGATCGGTGCCGAGGGCGAACCGTCGTAGGCCGCCACCGGCATCGCGTTCAGCAGCAGCAGCGTTCCGCCGGCGAGACCTGCGTAGTAGGCGTGCGACGCCCGGCGCACCCCGGCACGGGCCGCCCCGGCCACGATGCCGGCGGCCTTCAGCTTGTCGTTCTGCAGCATATGACCTTCTCCTATTCAGCTGCGATGCTGGATGTGCGCCCGCCGGCATCGGCGAGCAGTTCTCCCATCAGCTGATCCACGATCAGCTTCGGGATCTGGGCGTCCTGATCACGCACGGAGGACTCGACACGGAGCCAGTGCTCCTTGGCTGTCGCCTCCGGATAGCGCAGGGCGAGGATCCGAAGGGCCTCGCTGACCGGCACACGACGGTAAAGCTCATCCCGGACCAAACGGTCCCGCGCCCGGGTGGTCAGCGCCCACAGTAGGCGTGGCCCCATGAGGTTCTTGAGCGTGGTCCAGCGTTCCTCGTCCTGCATTTTGTAGCGTACGAGAAAGTTCGCGCCTTCGCCTGCCCGCGGACCATGCACATGCTGCTCTAGCTGATGGCGCACGGCATCGGAGAAATCGAAGACCTCCTGCGCCTTCGAGCGGATCTCGGCGCTGTCCGCATTCAGGATCATGACCGTGGAAGCCATGTCCTTCAGCTCCGAGAAATCGGCGAGAAGCTGCGAGGCTAGGATGATCTCGAGCCCCCATTTCCGCCCCTCTCGGGCGTCGGACTTCACCAGCGCCAGGATCTCCGGCGTGCCCCCGGTGACATGGAACTCGTCCATAGCGAGGCGCTTCTCTGCCGCCGCAATATCCGCATATCGTGAAAGCCAGTATTTCTCGTAAACTTCGCGAACCGGACCGGAGGGGAACTGCATGGCGCGGATTTCGTCGGCATTGCCGGCGATCTTCTCAACGAACACCTGACGTGCCGCCATGAAGAACAGGGTATTGTTGCGCTCCGCCTCGACAGTTTTGAACCGGTCGATCACATCCTGAAGGTCAATGGACATGATACGCGCCTCTCCGATATCGAGGCGTGTAGAACCGGCGAAAATCTTATATTTCTCGATGGCCGTCTCGAGATTCCGCTGCGCGATCCGAAGCAGTTCTTCGGGAAAATCATCCCGCATCTCCTGATCGTTCAGGACGGTGGCCAGATCCTGCAGGCGAGGCATCGCATAGCGTTGCGCACGGGCCGCCAGCAACGGCTTGCCAGCCTGCATGAACGCATCGACGATTGACCACCATTTGGTGCGCTCCCTGAGCCGAACTCCAAGGGCCGCCGCTTCCCTGTCGAGCTCTGGGTCCATGCCAGGTTGCCAGAGATTTGCGCTGCTGGTGCTCGACAGCTCGAGGTCAGACTTGAGCAAATAGAGCCGGCGCACCAGCTTCGTGATGACGGCCTTTGCTAACTGCTCCTGTTGCAAATTGAGGATGACCGACAGAAAGTTCTCGATATAAACGGCCTCGCGCGCGAGCGGGGAGCGCCGCCCGAGGCCGAGCCCCAACGGGTTGATTCCGTGCTCCGGGATGTTCTGGAGCCGCACATAGATCGCCTCGTGCTGTTGGTCCTCGGGCAGCGAATTGCGAAGCAAATCGATGAAGCCAGATGAGGACACACCAACATCGATCACGGCCACAAATGGCAGGCGCATGCCTCGATTGTATGCGCAGAATTCAACGTTCAGACGATTGAGGAGCACCGACTTCCCAGAGCCTGACGTCGCATAGAGCAATGTTAGCCAGTAGTTTTGTAGGGGCGAGAACGCCTCGTGTGGCATTAGACGCCCATCGAGACTGAGGAAGACGCTTTCCCCACGTGTGAATACCGGCGCCGTGCGGTGGAAAGGAAGCATAACCGCCGCATGTGAAACAGGCGCCAGCGCAGGTCGCGATACGACGGAACGCGCCGTCATTCCGGGCACCGTCTCGGCCAGCGCCCTCATCGGGTGATGAGGCGCTTCTTGTACCATGGCGTCGCCCCAACCCATCAGGGCCCGCATCAGGAAGCTGCGGCGGCGCTCGAGGACCTCTTTAGGCTCCCCCGGTTCGATCCAGGTCGTCGCAATCAGGCGCAGCTTGCAGACAGTGTCCGCGTCCTTGTTGTGCACCTGCTCAAGAAGTTGAAGCGCCTTGAACAGATTATCGGTGTGAGGATTCGTCCAAGACGCCAGGCCTGCAAGCACCTTGCGAAGTCCCAGGCCGCTGCCTAGCTCCTCGAAATGGAAACAGACCCGGAACGGCATTGCCCCGACACGCTGACTGTTAATGCCGGAAAGCAACGCGTTGAAGTGCTGCAAGGTCTTTGGGAACACCGCCATGGAGACGATAGCGTAGCTCCGGCCCCCCATATCGATGGATCTGAGGTTGGCGCTTGCCAGAGCGGCGCTCGAGAGGATCTGCTGCGCCACAGGCGGCGCGAACATTTCCGAAATATCAGGGTCTACCGTTTCCTTGGCACCGGGATAAACCCGATCCGTTGCCCCGAACGGCGACCAGGTATCGGGGGTCTCGTGAAACAGGACCCCCTTGCGGATCTCCGCGAGATCTGTGCGCCGGTGCGGGTTGTCATCGTCCGGACCAAGGACGCGCACCTTGAGCCCCGCCGCCTCCATTGCGACAACGAGCCGCTGAACTGCGGCCTTGTGAGGCCCCTCCACACACGACATGGCGATGTGTTGCGGCTGGGCATTGCGCGCCGGCGGCAAGTCCATGCTCGCAGCGCGATTTTGAGCGCGCTCTGCATCCACGTCGGCCTTCAGCGCCACCGAAGGTGAGCTCCATAATGCCATCAGGATGCGCTCGCGCCGCGCCACGCGGCGCACCACCTCCTCGCCCTCATCAATCACCGCCTCAAGGCCGAGGGCCTTGCGCCGGGCATTGATGCGCTGCTCGACCACCAAGCGGCCAAGATCATCGCCGATGTTGCTGCTGCTCTCGAACGATACGGAAACTGTATGCCCGCTCGTCCGTAGCAGCTGCGCCAGGGATCCCACCACCAGTTGACGCTGGACCGATTCCTCGAACTCGTCCGGCGACAGGATCGAACGCACTCCTTCGATTGCGATGAGCGTGCAGTCGGATCCGTCATAGCCGTAGAAGATCGAATCCGCCGCCGCGAAGCCCGCCACGTCGCAATAACGATCAACCGCCCCGAAAGGCGAGCCGCTGCTGCGGCTGTTCTTTTTCCCGCCCAACGGCCACATTATTCAGCTTCCTCAATAAACACGATGAAAGGCCAGTTTCCATCGTCCTGCGGGGCGAACCGAGCGTCGTTGATGCCGTTTGCCTGAAGAAACCTCGAGAGAATTCGGCCCCGCAGCTCCACGTCCTTTTCGACGTAGATCTGCACGGTATCCGCTGTACCCAGAGCCTTCTCTTTGCCCTCGGCCGGCGCCGCCGCGATCACTCCGACGACCCGCTCCACCAGCCGGCGCGTTCTGGGATCACCAAGGCCGCCCAGATAGATTGCCCTGCAAGGCGTGTTGTCAGTTTCGGGCATCGTGTTCACCCAAAGAACAGCATGCTGGATCGGGCGGCGATGACGCCCGAAACTGACAAGAGGGATCCGCACACCAGCGCCACAATCCAACCGAGCGGTTTGTCCTCGTCGTTCTGAACAGAATGATAGATTTTCAAGAGCGCGAAGCCCGCCATGGCGAGGCCCACAGCACCCATCATCGCCGCGAGGGAAACCGCGACCCCATCCGCGCTATCGACAAGGCTCCCCAGCAGGTCTGGAATTGTTTTGGAGGTGGCAACCATGTCCGCCCCCCTACTTCCGCTCACCCTCGGCGGCGCGTGTCAGCGCCGCCGAACGGATCACCTGCTCGATGGGGACAGTCACGGGCTGGATGAAGACGATTCCGAGCCCCATTCCTCGCGGAGAGCTGATAGTCGCCGGCTTGCTGAACACCTGCGACGCCGCGGAAGAGAGCGCCTGTCCCACCGGCTGCAGTGCCGCCATGCCCGCCTCCAATAGTGTCGGCGTGCTCGGGACCTGCATATAGGCACCGGAGGATGTCACGTAGTAGGATGAGTTGTTGGACACCATCTCCTGTCCCACCTGCCCCGCGCCCTGTATTAAACCCGCCACCAGCAGGCCCGAGTAACGTTCCAGGGTGTGGTAATCCACTTGCGCGGCTATGCCCGTCCGCCCATCCGCGTCGGTGATCCCGAGCCCGCGGATCGGGATCTGGTAGCCGGATGGTAGGATCAACGAGTTGAATGTGACCGCTGCCTGGTCCTTGTTGTAGGTGATCTGTCCGAGCACGCGGGCGCCGTGCAGCGGCCCGGTCGCCTGGCCGTCGCGATAATCGAAGATCGTTGCGAAGATGGGCGCCTGCGGATCCGTCGAATTGAAGCCTCGGTCGAGTGTCGCCCAGGCGACGTCGCCGCTGCGCGCCGCCAGGATCGTCTCGCTGCTGCTGCCCCCCGACATCCCCGCGCCGCCCGCCCCCACCCCACCCGCGGCTGCGGCCTGGACCTGCGGCTTCGCGAACGGCCGACTCACGAATCCCCCCTCTGGCGGCTTCATGATCGCCAGGATCTGCGACTCCACCTGCTTGCGGATATCCTGGTCCGCGAGCGGCTGCGGGTAGGCATAGATGATCGTCGGAGTGCCGAACGTGGCAGGGGGCGCCACGGTCGGCTGCCCGAGCGGGCGTGGAAGAGGTACTTGCTCCCGCCCGAGTTGCGGCGTGAACTCTGGCGGAACCTCCGTCTTGCGCGGCGGCTCCGTGGCCACGATCACCGGCGGCGCCTGATATGTGCCTGACTTCGCCTGCGCTGCTGCAGCCTGTTCCGCGTTGACGACGGCCCTCTTGCTCGCCTCGGACGGACCAACCGGCGTCAGCGGGTTGTTGCGCGTCGTCGGCGCCCGCTCCAGGGAGGTTGTCGCGACGCCTCCTTGATCCTCACTCCTCTTGTCGACCAAAACCATGACGACACCGAATGCCACCACGACACCCACCGCCCCCAGAACCAGGGGCCCCTTCCCCAGCTTCATGCCATCCTCCTAGAGCCCGAGCGTCACTGTGCGCTCCACGCCGCCATCGAGAACGACGCGAATGCGAGCGATGGGCTGTGAGAACCGCCACACGAACACGCCGTCGGCGCCGGCGCCCATGGCGTCAAACTCAGGGTGGATCACTTGGACAGGACCGCGTAGGTAGAGCCGCCCTCCGTACATCCACGCCGAGAGTCCACTCATGTCGGCATCGATTCGATCGGCACCCTTCGGCGGCACACCCGCGACGAACGCATCCAGCTCCGGGTCCACCCCACGCGGGACCGCCGGCGCGCTGCTGTACGCCCGCATCAGCGCCCGCTTCTGCCGCACCGCCTCCTCCTGCCGCGCCTGCGCGGCAGAAGCCGGCGATGCCCCCGTCAGACGCACAGTCACCGGCAGGTCCAGCTTGCCAGCGCCGAAGCCGCTCTGGGCGATCAGGACGATGGGGGTCGCAAGACCCTCAAGGGTCACAGCGACATTGCCAAAGGTCTGATATCTGCAGGGCATCAGGTTGATCGTCGTCGGCCGGGCGTCCGTGGCCCCGCCCTGCTGCTGCGCAGCCTGGTTTCCGCAGCCCTGCCCGTCGAGCGCGAACGTCCTGGGATCATAGGCCACCGCCGCGATCGGCCACGGCTTGCCAGCCTTATCCAGAAACGTGACAGGCGTGACGACGTTCATCGCCAGCGTCACCTTGTCCGGCACGCGCTGGGACGCATCCGAGATCTGGATGATCCGTGGCGCCGGCTCCGGCAGGCTGTCCTTCGAGAGGCCCGGCCAGTTGGCGGCCGATTGTGCAAGCAGCCCACTGTCGCGCAGCTGACCGATCTCCGCCGGAGTGAGCACAGCGCCCTGCGACTCCCGCACGATGCCAGCCCTGACCGCATCCAGCTCCGCCTGCGTCATCGGTCGCGGCGGCATGTTGCCGGGCTGCGGATTTGGCGTGCACACATAGCCCTGCGGGCAGCTGTAAATCACCTGGCCTTGCACCGGCTGGCCCTGTGAGGGGAACCCCGGTTGCGGCGTCATGGGCCCGCCCTGCGCCCGGGCTGCCACCGCTGCGCCCAAATATGCTGCCACCGAGGTCAGCACCACGATGACGAATGGAACGCCCATCTCAGAGCCCCCCTTCCGAGTTGATCCTATTGAGCTGGTCAGACGTCAGCTGCTTACTGATCGCGCCATCAATCGCGACACCGTTCGGGTTGAGCGGGGACGGCTCAACCCGGACAATGGTGAACACCACCAAGCGATTTTCGCGTCGCGAACTACTACTGGTCTGGTAGTATATAGTCAGCGGCACCTCGACTTCCCACCAATACCGGCCCAGCTGCTTGCCGCTGCGGGTCACGTTCGGGGGAGCCATAGTGACCGCGGATACTATCAAATAGTTGTCCACGACCACCTTGATCAGCCCAGACTTTTGCAGATCCGCCCTATACTCGTCGCGCCCGTGTGGGGTAAAATACTTATCTAACGCACTGTTTAGATATGGCCGCCAGTTTGCATAATCAAAATTGTAGACATCAACCGCTGCCGTGGCAGCGAGGTCCTTCAAACGGGCGGCACTGATATTTGGCTCGTCGAGAGGAATGGCCTCACATACCGCCTTAGCATCGCTTGTCCAAAGAAATTGCTTCACCGGGAAGCGCCAAATCAGC
The DNA here is from genome assembly GCF_021401125.1 of Xanthobacter sp. NM-59. GTDB lineage: Bacteria > Pseudomonadota > Alphaproteobacteria > Rhizobiales > Xanthobacteraceae > Xanthobacter. The sequence goes on along the minus strand of NZ_JACBFQ010000013.1, from coordinate 116,188 downwards.
CCATAAGCCAGTATCAGATTCAGGACCACCGACGCGGTAAGTACCATCCCCATAATGGAAATGACCGACCAAAGGTATTTCTTGAGCCGCTCTCGCAGTTGGTGCTCTTCTTGAATCTGTTCTTTGGTCTTGTTGCCCTCAATGACCGTCACGGTTCGCCCCCCGACGACGTTACGACACCGCTCTGCACCAGAGTGCCGGCGCAGCCAGCTACACCGCCGTCCGCGACGAAGGCGATGACATCCGCTGTCGCCACCAGCCGGGCACCCACGACGACGTTGACGCCCATGGAGCCGACAAGCACGCCGAGCATGACCGCCACAAGGGTTGCGAGAGCCACCACCCCACGCACGGCGCGAGAGGGGACCGGCGGCCGAGCCGCCGGCGGGAACCCAAATGCCGGAAACGCTTTTCGAGCCATGTCAGCCGCCGCGATAGATCTGCGAGAGCTTCATCAGCACGTCCGGATCATAGCCGACGTAGATGGTTGCCTGCCCGTCGGGCCGCGGCACCACGAACGTCGGGACCCCCAAGGTCGTGGCACCCGCGCTCTTCAGCGCGGCCATGGTCAGCCCGAAAATCTCACCAGCCACGTCAAGCGCGCGATCAGCGCCCTCCGTCGGCGGCGCCGAGAGCTTCGCCCCCCCGAACACCTGCGACAGCGCCGCACGTCGGTCGGAGGCCGCCAGGATCCCCCGCGCGAGCCCACGCCCGCCTTCATCATCTCCCAGCGCCAGCACCGGGACCCAGTTGAGCGGGAGCTTGTCGTTGAGCACCTCAAACGCCTTGTGACAGTATGGACACCGGGGATCAAAAAAAACCTGGATCGCCCTCTCCGGTGACGTGCTGCCGTAGGCCGGCACCGACTGGAGCTGCGACAGCAACTGGAACATCTGCCCCGCGAGAGCGGCATCCGGCAGCGTGAACGCCACGGAATCCGCAGTTCGAACCAACCGCACCGCAGGATCTCCCGCGGTCACGATCGCCGAACCAGCCGGCTGAGGCACAGAAGACGGCTGAGGCGCAACGCGCGGAGCTGCTCCCCCCGGAGCAGGCGCCGGCTGCTGCCCCACATCGAGACCCTGTTGCCGCCTATTGCTCGGCCGCTGCGCGTACTGCGGATCGGCTCGCGCCGGCTCTCCATACGGCCGCGCAGGGCCTTCCTCGGGCTGCGGGAGTTCCACAGGCTGCCGCGTCGGATTCTTGTGAGACCACGACGAACTCCACATCACCCGGCGACTTTCGGCCTCATCGAGGCGGATGATCGCGTAGCCCGCGATGCCGGCCACCGCCACCAGTGCGCCGGCCCAAATCAAATGAGGAATGTAGCCGCTACGCCGCTGCCCTCTTGAGAGCCTGCGCTCCGACCCGTCCATATCCTGATGCGACATTCATCTGACCGTGGGTTTGCGTCACCTTCAACCAGTTTTTAGCCGATCCTCACCACAAGTCCAACACATCATGGCATTTAATCGCTATTTTATCCGAGCTTCCTCCATATGAGCGCCATCTATGCGCCATTTACCCGGATTAAAAGCGCATGTCGGTCAGATTCGCATTCTCTCGCCTATTCCCCCTGCCATTTCTCCACACTGCACGCACCCTGCGCGATGCATGCCGAAATACCGCAGCCCGTGCGCGGCCCCATGTCGACGGGGGGCGTGGATCCATCGTCAACGCAATCGTGCTCTGGAGTGGCACCGAGGATCCAAGTGTTGAGGGACACCCTGCCGCACAGACCCACCGCGACCATGACGCCTGCGATCCTGTGGATCTGCGCACAGAAACCAGCGAAGTTTCGAGTACCGGTTCTGGGCATCAAACCGCCGACGCAAGCCCCTCATCGCCGCAGGCCGCTGCGCGTAAACACCGTTACATCGCCCGCGACATTGTGGTACTCATGTCCTGGCTAATGATCATCGGAACGGCACTTGCCTGCGCCTTCGATTCCGCCTGGACTATGATTGTCGTCCTCTTCTTGCCGTTTTCCATGTTGCCCTTATCATTGGCACATTGGATAAGGGCAAATCACCTGCAACGGGCGGCGGATGAGCAAACTTGAGACCGAGAATCAAAGGACCGCACACATGACCGATAAGCGACCCGGGAAGCCGTCATCAATGGGCCTCGCGGCCGGCGTGATGGAGATCGTGCGGCTGGCTCAGGAAGTCTATGCACGGTACCACGCGTCCGTACCGTTCGAAGGGGGATTTGACGGCTTTATCAACCTTATCCGCTACGAAGTGGCCAAGCTTGATGGGGCCTCCGCGGCACAAAAAACCGAACTCCCGTTCTCCCCCAGCGCTGAAGAAGAAGAGGCAGCAGCGGAGTTCACGGAGCTTCCTGACAATGTGGCCTATCTCCCCTCTGGAATCCCCTCTGGAAAGCGCAAGCGGCACCGCGGCCGACTGCCAGCGAACCCCACCCCGGGGTCCGGTCCGGCCGTCTTCGGGCTCGAATGGAGCGCGAAGACGGCCCCGGAGCGGTTGTCCAGATTGTCCGTGTTTCCCGACCATCTGGTCTGCCTGGAATGCGGCCAATCTTTCACATCGCTTACAAAACATCTGCGCGCAACGCACGAAATCGAACCTGAAGCTTACCTCCGCAAATGGCGTCTGCCTTCTGGATACCCGCTTATCTGCTCCGATTTTCACAGGGAGCGTCAAGCGCACGCCAAAGAATCCCTACCGAGGACAATGAAAAATACGAAGAATGATTCGGATTCGTCTTCCGACTGATTGCCCTTCTGATAGCCGCAATCGGCTCGAATACCCCCGGCCTCTGGACCGGGGATTTCTTTAGTCAACGGTTTTAGGCCGAACGTTTCTTAGCCCCGCCAGCGCGCATCTGTTGCAGCATCTTCACATTTGCGCTCGCCCTGTCCGGCGGAAGATCCTTCTGGAAGACTTCCGCGGCCTCGCGGTCCTTGCCCTCGAGGACTAGAACCAACGCCAGCGTCTGACGCACCCGCGCGTCCGCCGCCGGACTACCGGCCGCGGCGCGCGCAACCTGTTCGGCTTCTCCCGGCTTACCCTCCATTGCCAGGCTCAGCGCCAAGTTTGCCTGCACTTTCGCGTCGCCAGGACGCAGATTGAGCGCACGACGAAAATACTCCTGCGCCATCCGCTGATCCCCCTTTTGCGCGGCGACCACGCCCTGAGCGGCCAGCACACTTGGATCTGGATTATCCGGGGTATGCGCTTTGGCCAACACAGACTCGGCCTCCGCCAAGTCGCCGACACCAATGAGGCTCTTACCATACGCCGCTCTCAACACACGGCTGTCCGGATTGGACATCGCCGCAATCCGCAGCATTGCAGCAGACTGCTCTCGTTGCCCGCGCGCTGCGAGCCCTTTGGCTTGGGCTATCACCCCCGCCTCCGGCGACATCGCAGTCGGCACCGACGCGCAGCCCCCAAGGCAGGCCATTGATACCGCCAATGATACCGCCAAGACCCCTTTCACCGCGAGCTTCACAGGCATCCTCCTAATTCACGGCCGAACTCACCTTCGTTGCCGGAAACTGCCGGCCCTCGCCCCAAATGATACGCACTGCTCCACCTCCACCCGCTCCCGTTGTTACCGTCGCCGAGTAACCACCGAATGAGGTGATTGTGGTACGCATGCTTTTCCCGCCCGCCCCAACCGTAACCGTGAGTTCATCTCCGGGCGTGACCAACACCTTATTTACATAGCTTAATTCTCCCCCCCCCCCGGCCTTTCCTGCGTAGTAAAGAGCCGTATTATTATAGGACGTCAGGCCTCCTCCCCCCCCACCTGGCCACCCTCCCGCCCCACTGAGTTCGATCGTGTCGTAGCAGCCGCAATCCGCACCATACGTCCCGCCCCCATATCCGCCACTTTCTCCGCCCGAGCCGCCCTGCCCGCCCGCGGCCACAAAGCTGCCACTGACAAGCCCGATCCCTCCCTTGGCGCCATCCGCTCCTTGGCCGTACAGGCCAACGCCGCCGCCGCCGCCACCACCACCTGCGGAGCCCCAGGCGGACGCTACAAATGGCATGACACCCTCTGTTCCTGCCCCGCCGCCGCCGCCGCTGCCATTGGTGCCGTGCGTTGTCCGCGACCAGCTGCCTCCATTGCCATCCCAGCCCCCCGCCCCACCGCCGCCAGCCGCATCAAAAATGTTCAGATTCCCCCCGGCGTAGCTCGCAAGAAACCCTATCCCTGAGTCGCCGCCACAGCCCCCGCCATCTTTTTTACCTCCGCACCCACCGATCCAAATACTCCCAGATGATCCGCCGCCATTGGCAGACACCAGCGTTTGACCGCTGCTATTCTTGACTGCGCTTTGCCCCCCCGGATATCCATCATAAAGAGGGGCTGATAGTTTCTTGATCGGCGCCGAAGCCCCCCCACCAACTGCCACGATCGAAATCTCTGTGACTAGCCCAGGCACCACCCATTTGTAAGTGCCCGGTGTATCGAAGATTTTCTCATTCGGATCCGGTATGGAGTTCCGGGTTGCAACGGCCGCCGTCACAGTCTTGGCGCTGGGCGAGCCATAAAATGCTGCGAACCACGGTGTATAGGTAACGTCTACAGAGACTCTTGTTACTTTCCCTGATCGTGTCGTATTTACCTTGACCACATCGCTTGCGGAGCTGAAGCCTGCAGACTTGACGTAAGCGTCCAACTGGCCAAGCGCGTATCGTTCGATTTCGGCATTGGTCGCTCCTCGCGCCGCTTCGCTGGCCGCCACCTCCGCCGCCTGTTGAGCCTTCTGGTAAAGGCCCGACAGGCGAGCCCAGTCGATAGCGAGCCCACCCATGCCGATGAGTGGAATGATGAGCATCAGTACGAAGACATGAACTGCGCCACGCTCGCTCTGGTACACCTGCAGAATACGTAGCATTAGAGCTTTGATGTTCATGCAACAGCCCCTATCACACTCTTCTCGCATCAGAAGATGCCACCCGATGCCATGATTTCGATCACCATCGGCACCGCGCCGACGATAAGCAACGGTGGAATAAAGAACACGATGGTTGGCACGGGCAGCATCGCGGCCCGACTCGCCGCCTTTTTTTCCGCGTTGGAGATCCGCTCCGCGCGTCCGGACGAGGCTAGGTTGCGGAAAGTGTCCGCTAGGGGCGTGCCCTGCTCTTCCGCCTGCACGATAGCGACGCAGGCGCTGCGCACATCAGACACCCCACATCTCCTGCCGAAATTGGCATAGGCATCCCGTCTGTCATCGAGAATCGACAGCTCCGACAGGAGAACCGTCACCTCTTCTGCGAGGAACGGCGATCGCGCACCGATGTCTGCCGCCATGCGCCGCATCGCGTCCTCGACGCTCTTGCCTGAGATGACCAGGATCAGCATGAGATCCAGAGCGTCCGGCCAGGACTCCCGGATAGATTCCGATCGCTTCTTGGCGTTGTCCTCGAGCCAGCGCTCCGGCAGCCACCAACCCATGTAGCCGATGCCCCCTACCATCAGCGCGCGGACCGGGGTCGACATGGCTTCGGGTTCAATCACAGCCGCGCAGGCGAAGCCGCCAAGGACGGCCGCGAAGGAGACCAATAGACGCGCGGCAAGAAACAGCGTTTCGTCGCGCGTGCGGCGCAGTCCGGCGGCCTGGAGCTTGTCCCGGATGCTCTTGGTCAAAAGCCCCCGCAGATTCAGGATCCGCGTCAAGGCTTCAGAGGCTCGCTCCTGCAACCTGACCGCGCGCGGCGTCACCAAGCCGCCTCCGGTGATTCCGTTCAGCACGTCGGTAATGCGGCGCTCCTTGGCGTCGGGCGTCAGCGCAATTCCCGCGGCAATCACCGCCGTTGCAGCACAGATTGCGGCAATCGTGGCCTGTGCGAGGTTCACCATCTGGTCACCTATATCTTCTGCATCCGGTTCATGATGAGAATGCCAAGGCCCATCCAGAGGGCGCCCGCGGCCATCGACACCTGGCCCAACGTCGTGGTCCACAACAGCGCCGTGCGGTCAGGTGTCATGGCGTAATTAAGGGCCAGCGCGCCCAATGGCATCAGCGCCAGGATCCGCACGGAAAACTTCGCCTCCTGCGTCATGGCGGCAATCTTGTCCCGCAGCTTGACGCGCTCCCGCATAGTGTTCGCGAGGTTCTCGAGGGGCTCGGCAATGCCTCCCCCCTCGACGGCCTGAATGGAAATTGCCAGAGACAGGAAGCGCGTCTCATCCGACTGCACGCGTTCGCTCATCTGCTCAATTGCTTCAGCCAATGTAGCGCCGAGCTGCTGCGCATCAGCAACACGCTGGAACTCATCGCGGATCGGGCCCCGCATTTCGGTCACGATCAGCCGGACACAATCGTTGATATACAGACCGGCACGCACGCCGCGGACCATGAGGTTGAGGGCCTCGGGCAGATCCGCGACAAATTCACGGACGCGCCGCGCCCGCAGGGTGTCCAGTGCTTTCTGCGGCACCAGATAGCCCGCCACGGCGCCCACGAGGACCGCGGCCGCTACGTTTATCGACATCACCACCAGGCCCGCGAACACCGCCACTCCGCAGCCAATAGAGGTGTAGATGAACCTGCGCTCCGACCACTTCAGGCCGGCCTGTTCAAGCACTTCCTTCAATGGCCGCCGCCGGTTGCGGTCCTGCTCGCGCTTGCGCATCTCCGCAATGCGCTCTTCCATTTGCTCGAGCCAGATGCGGCGCTGCTCCTCGCCCGAAATGGGCGCCTGGGCGATGATGGCGCGCCGACGGCGGTCCACATCCGCACCCGCGAGCATATCGGCGTAGAACAGCGCTGCCACAGCGCTCATGGCCGCGATCGCCGCCAGAATGCCCGCGAGTGTGCTCATGGGTGCGTCGCCTTCCGGAAAGTCGGATCCAGCTTACTGTTGGCATTGGCGAGCGCTTCGAGGAGCGCCTCGCCTTCGCCGTATTCGACCGCCCGTTCCCAGAAGCGGGGCTTGTTCACCCCGGTGCCCCGAAGGACGCCCGCCCGTGCATCCCATTTGAAAACGTCCTGCTTCGTGATCGCATCCCCCTCAATGCCGGTAATCTCAGTGATGTGGGTAATGACGCGGCGGCCGTCGGTGGAGAACTGGCGGGTCTGGATGATGACCTCCACCGATTCTGAGAGGTCCTGACGGATTAGGTGGCTCGGCATGTTGTTGGAGCCGGCCGACGTGCGCATCAGCGCCTCGAGGCGCGAGAGGCAGCGGGCGGGATCATTGGCGTGCACAGTGCCCATCGAGCCATTGTGTCCAGTGTTCATCGCTTGGATGAGATCAACTGCAGCCGCGTCGCGCACTTCGCCCACGATGATCCGGTGAGGCTTCATCCTGAGGGCATTCTTGACTAATTCCTGCATGCGGATTTCACCGGTGCCCTCGGTGCCCGCCACCCTGGTCTCCATCCGCACCACGTGCGGCTGCTGCAGCTGCAACTCCGCCGTGTCTTCGCATGTAATTACCCGCTCTGTCTCGTCGATCGCCCCCGTCAAGCAGTTGAGGAGTGTCGTTTTCCCCGACCCCGTCCCCCCGCTGATGATCGTGTTGATCCGCACGCGGCCGATAATGCGCAGGACCTCTGCGGCCTCCGGCGTCAACGACTTGAACGCGACGAGGTCCTTCAGCGTCAGCTTGTCCTTTCTGAATTTACGGACCGTCAGATGCGTGCCGTCCACCGCTATGGGGGGGATAACGACGTTGATGCGGCTGCCGTCCGGCAAGCGAGCGTCGCACAAGGGCGTCTGCGCATCCACGCGGCGGTTCACCGCCCCAACCATCCGCTGACAAATTCGGAGCAGAAGTTCCTCACTCCGGAAGATCAGGCCTGGGACGTGCTCCATCATGCCCTTGCGCTCGATAAAGATCATCCCGGCGCCATTGACCATGATTTCGCTGATGTCGTCCCGCGCGAGCAGTCCTTCAATCGGACCATAGCCGACGAGCTCGGCGACCAGCTCCTCCACGAGCCCCTCACGCTCTCCCTTCGACAGCCCGCCGGCATCGCTTTTCGATATCTCCACGAGCGCACCGCGCACGCTCTCCTTGTTCCGTTCCCGGTCAGCAGAGGAGCCCGTCTGGCTCTGCATCAGCACCAGGTCCCCATTTTGCTGCAGCCGCTCCGCCCAGCGCTGGCGCATCGGCTCAATGACAGCCGCGTCGCGAACGACCCCCCGGACCCGCACCTCTTCCTCTGGCGCCGGCCTGGGCGTCGGCACAGAAGCCGCCGACGTCGGAAGGGTGGTGGACACTTCGGGCCTGCGATTGGGAAACAGTGCCATGTCACGCCACCCTCTTTTTAAGCAGTCCGCCGATGACCGTAGTCAGCGCCCTCGCGAACATGCCTCGACCGCTCTTCTCCTGCGCAACCAGGCGGACCGGTGATGCCGCCTCCGCCGCCAGAAGCGGCTGGAGCCTCTCGGCGAAGACCTTGCGCAGCGCCTTCATAAGCGGATGCCCGCTCGCAAGGGCGCCGACCGGCTGGCCCCGGTTGCTCGCGCTTGAGAACGTCCGCGTGTCCGCCCGCACCTCGATCAAGTTCGGCACACCAAGCGCTTTTCGGACATCGGCCATGGCCCACTCCTCACGCTGATGCAGACCAACCTGGTTCACGATGACCACCGGCGTGTCTGTGCGGAGGTCGGCCATGTGCCGCACCAGCAGCTGCGCTGGCGGAACGCCCGCGAAATCCGGCGTGGCCACCACCACCACCGTGCTCGCACGGAGCAGCAACTCCTCCGTCGCGCTGGTCCAGTGGAGCGGGAGGTCCACCACAACCATCTCGAACTCCGCGCGCAGCAACGAAATGAGCTGGGCGTGCCCGTATCCCAAGTCCCGGCGGGCAGCCCGCTCCAGATCCGGAACGGCGCACACCAGCGAGAGGCGGTCCGCCTTCGGCGGCTTGCTCACGAGTTGGTCCAGCATCTCCGCATCCACAATGCGTTCCGGCATGTAGAGCAGGGCCGAGGCCTCGCCATCGGGGGTCACGTCAAACGCATGAGCCACGCCACCGAACGGCACATCCAAGTCCACGATACAGGTCTCGAGACGCTTCTCGCGCGCCAACATCCAGCCCAGATTGCAGGCGACACTGGTAGCTCCAGCCCCCCCGCGCGAACCGATCACCGCGATCAGGGGGCACTTCTTATCGCCCCCACTTCTGGCTAGCCTAGCGGCCAGGGAGCGCACCAGATCGATGGGCGAGACTGGCGCCACCAGATAGTCTTCGACGCCCTCCGCGAGCAGGTACTTACAGAGGTCCACGTCATTGACGTGGCCGACGACGAACAGGTGAATGTCCTGGCCACAGACCTCGATCACACGTTCGAGATCGCCCATGAGGTCCCGGCGCGAAAGGCCTTCCGACATCTCGTAGATCACAGCCCGCAGCCGGCCGGCGGCCTCTGCCGTCTGTGCTGCCGCCTCCACCGACCCACCGGCGCCATATACGATCACCGGGCGAACCCGGGACATCGCGTCGAGGCCACATGCGGTCTCGACCACGCTGTGCACTTCGGGCGTTGCACACAGCGCAATAATGGACATGCGTGGAAATGCCGGCAGATCGGCCACAGGACGTTCGGACATCAGTTTGCATTCCCCGAAACGACGGACGACGAGTAGGAGCTGGCCTTGGCATAGGACGTCGAGGGATCCTTGCCCTCGCGGATCGCCTGGATGTCCCCGACGCGGCGGGCCGCATCCCCGGGGGTCTCCTGCCGCGGACGCACGAGATCCAGGGGATCGGCGACCTGTGTCGCCAGATTGGCCTGGTAAGCGCACCCCAGGTTCCAGTAGGGCTCGTTCTGCGCGCCCTCCAGACCCGCACCCGCGGCGAGGTCGAACGGCCACTTGCCGCACTCGTGCGCGACTCGCGCCGCCATCGAGGAGTAGGAGAGGCGCAGCGGTGTCTCGCCGCCATTGCCGCGCGCATAGCGAACCTCAATCGCCACCCGCCTCACGCCGGCAGCGCCAAGCGCTGATCGCACCTCCTCCAGCGTGCGACGCACGAACGGATTCACCAGCTCCCGCTTCTGCCCGGGTAAGAGCTCGGTCGGTGCCACGATCACCAACGGCGACTTGCCCGAGCGCAGGTAGGACTGCCCGAAGGCCCGGATGTCGGCCGCTTGGCGCGGATCGATGCCGTGGCCGGTGCGAGGGAACACCTCGAGCACCTGCTCGCTGTCGACGAGCTCGATTGGATGACGCTGCCGATAGTCCAGCGGATAAGTGGGCTCGGTCCACCATCCATCAGTGGTGCATCCCGCCGCCATAAGGCCCAGCGCGGCAAGCAACAGCCAGCGGCACGAAGCCGAGATTGTCTGCGTTTGAGTCGTCATTTCAGTCCAGGTCCAGGATGAAGCCGAGGTGGCCGGAAAAGGCGTTGAGGTCGGCCGGCAACGGCGGCTGCTGGCCGCCGCGAACCCGGTTCACCTGTCCGAGGAAGAGCGCACGTGGATCAGGAGCATCCGCAAAGCCCTGGTCCGGACGCGTCGCTTGGCGCGCCTCCATCGGCCGCGCGAGGACCGGTTGGACGATGATCACGAGTTCGGTCTCCTGGCGCTGGTAGTCCCGGCTGCGGGCGAGTGCTCCCAGGATTGGGATGCTCATGAACCCGGGGACGCCCGTCAGCGCCTGCTTGCCGCCTTCCTGGATCAGGCCCGCGGTCACGAGCGTGCCGCCCGACGGCAACTCGACGGTCGTATCCTGCTTTCGGACTTTAAAGCCCGGGATCGTCAGGGTGCTTCCGCCGCTCACCTGATAACTGAGCTGGTTCTGGTTGTCGGGCTCGCTCACCTCGGTCGATACCCGCAAGCTGATCCGGCCCTCCGAGAGAACGACGGGCGTGAACGAAAGACTCACACCGAACTTCTTGAACTCGATGGACGGCTGGCAGTTGTTGGTGGACGAGCAGGTAATGCCGGTGGGTACCGGCACCTCGCCGCCCACCACGAAGTTCGCCGTCTCGCCGCTGGCCGCGGTGAGCACCGGCTCTGCGAGCGACCTGGCGACGCCCACCTGCTCCATGGCCGAAATCGACAACGTGCTGCCATTGCTGCCGGTGACCGAGGCATTGGTGCCCGATAGGGCCTGCCCAGCCACGGCGAACGGATTGTCCATCACACCCGCCAGGGTCACGGGACCGAGCTGCCATTGGCCGAGGCCATTGACGCCCAATTGCTTGAGCACGTTGCGCTGAACCTCCGCCACGGTCACCCGCAACATCACTTGGTCCCGCTGACGGATCGTCAACGCATTGACGACCTTGTCAGGGGCGGCGACAAAGCCGCGGGCAATGTCCACCGCCTGCGTGGCATCCGCAGCGGAATTCACCGTGCCCGACAACACCAGGCTGTCTCCTGCGTAGCGCACGGTGATCCGCGCGTGCGGCAGAGCCGACCGGAGGGCCGAAGCGGCGGTGCCGCTGTCCCGCACGACCCGCACCTCAATGGTGGCGATCGGACGGCCGTCAGCGGCACTCACCAGCACCGTAGTGCTTCCATCGCCAACTCCGGTCACCACCACGCGTCGGGCGGTGCGAATAACGGCCACCGCCACCTTCGGCTCCGCGACATAGATGTCGGCGGCCGCCTCCGAGAGGTCCACGGGCACTGACCGGCCCGCGCCGATCTCCACCACGCGCCTCTCCACGCCGCTGGATGATCGGTCCGGCGGAGCCGCGAACCTCTCGTCCTCAGCGAAGGAGGCGTAGACCGGCGAGCCGTCCCCGGCTGCGACCACCGGGCCGCTCATCGCGATCAGCGCGAGGGCAATCGCCGCCGCGGACAGTCTTCCAGCTCGCATCACGGCTCCCCCATCTTGCCTTGCTACTTTCATCGGACCACGCCACCACGCATGATCGTGACCGATCCCGGCGCATGCGCCGGCCCCGCCAGCTTGCGGCGATCACCCAGCGCCCGCAGCGCCAACGTGATCCCGTTGCCCGCCGCACCAGATGCCATGCTCGCGATCTTGATGGCCGACGCGAGCTCCTCGGCCTGCTCCGGCGTGACCTCCAGCGTGGCCGTCTCCCCCGTCAGGCCCTTCTGGCCCCGGTCGGACACGTCGGACATAGTCTGGCCTATCGCCAACACGCGGAGGTCCTGCAGCAGCACCCGCGTCGTTGCCGTTGCCGGCCCTCCGCGCCCCCCCGACTGCTCTGTCCTCGTGAGGAGGACATCCACACGGTCCTGCGGTACGATGAAGCCACCCGCGGACTGCCCGCCGGAGCGCTCCAATGGAACCGCCATCGCCCTCATGCCGTCAGGCAGCACCGCCGCGAGGAATCCGGCGTCGCCCGGCGGGACGACCCGCATCGCGGAAACCGGCTCGCCCTTGCCAACGTCAACCCTCACGGCAGCACCGGCCATCTTCTCCGCAGCATCCGGCTCTGACTCCCGGCGAATAGCCGTCGACGGGATGAGCGACGATGGCCAGCGCAGCCATGTGACGTCCCCCCTGGACAGCCTGTCGCCCACCATCAGCGCCCGCGTCGTAACCAAAACCTCCTCACCGTCACGGCTCTCCCCTCCCCCGCCGAGCAGCCCGCCCGAGGCGTGGATTTCTTCGCCCTCCCCACCCACCGGGACCGCCTCGGGCTTCGCCGCCACCAGGAGAAACGCCGCAGCGCCACACACAACGGCGACGCCGAACAACATCAGTCTTTTTGCTTGCATCGCCTCGCGCCTCCTACAGGCTCCAGACCGTCACACCACCCGCGATCGCAAGCGGCACGCCGAACGGCACTGACACCCTCATGACCGGCGTGGGGCCGAACAGTAGATTTTCCAACCAGGGAAGCGGCACGCGGGTTTGGACCGGCAGGACTCCCGCGAAAAACCGGAAGGCGTAGGCCGCCAACGTGAACGCACCGCCAATCAGGCAGGCCAGGACCAGGAAATCGATTGACGCCGACGAGCCGACGCCGAACCAGATCCCCAACGCGCCCATAATCTTGGCGTCCCCCCCACCGAGCGGTCCCAGCGGCGCCCAAACCGCGGCGATAAAGAGCACCGCAAAGAACACCAGGCCCGTGACCAGATGATAAACGATCCGCTCGAACGGATAGCCATGCAGGGCCGCGAATGGCACGAACAGAGCAATGACCCACAGGACCGACCGGTCCCTGATGATCATCTGGCGCAGATCCTCAATGCAGATCGACGCCATCAGAAACGTAAAGGCGAGCCTCAGCCCAAGATCGACGACCACGTTGCCCCCTTGTCACGGTTTCCCGCTCTGGATTGCCCTGTGTGCAGGAGGGGCAAGGCGACCTGTCCCTCCTGCCGCCGTGTGTCAGGCCGTCACTTGATCGCAGCCACCTTCGTGGTCAACGTCGAGAAAATCGTACTGATCTGCGTCCCCATGTTGGTGGAGATCAGCGTCGCAGCGACGATGCCCACCACCAACAACCCCCCGTACTCCATGGCTCCAGCGCCCCGGTTGTCGCTCCAGACGGAACGGCAACCGTCGCCGAGCGCGCAGATGGCACTCAACATAATCAGCTCCCTGATTTCGGCAATCGATGATCGGTCGCCGATAAAAACGCATAATCCCGCCACATGAGAGCGTCAACTCGTGAGATAATAACTTGATTATCAGAACACGGGCAACATCTGGCGATTTTCCATCAACCGCCGCGATGGCAATGGCCCGCGACACGCATTATGCTCAGATCCGCTTAAGATCGCCCCACAATGAGGGAAATGATATGCTCCGCCAACCGCATCTCCGCCGCATTATGAGCGGTGTTTTTGCCACAGGATTGCTTATTTTCGGTGCCGCAGAATGCACTGCCGAGCCGCCGCCGCCGTTAAGCGCGCAGACGTCCGTTCTACTGGACGATTCCGTGCCCTTCTCCGTGCCGGCGGACACGAAGGTCGTCTCGGTGGCCAATCCCGCCGTCGCGGACGTCGCGAAGACCGACGCCCCGACTGTCTACATGCTGACCGGACGGTCTTTCGGCTCCACGAGCGTGCTCGTGCTGGACGGGATCGGAAACCAGCTCGCCCGGGTCACCATCACCGTGGGCCGCCCCCGCGGCCTCGTGACGGTGCAGCACGGGCCTGCGCAGCGCACCACTTACGCCTGCGGGCCGACCTGCTCACCGACCGCCGCCGTCGGCGACAGCGGGGAGTCCTTCGGTGCCCTCGCCTCCCAGCTCCAGCAGCGCGGCCAGCAGCTCACGGGAGCGCCGCAATGATCGCCCCTCGCCGTCCCGGACTGGATCGCGGCCGGGACCTGCTGTTCAACAGCCGGGCCGCGCTCCACAACAACAGCGGCGCCATGGCTGTCGAGTATGCCGCCGTGCTCTATCCGGTGGTTCTGTTCCTGGTGGCGACTCTGGAATTGTCGACCGTGCTGCTCACTCAGGGCACCCTGCACAATGTGACCCAAAACGCTGCGCGGATGATCTCCGACGGCGGCATCATCGGCAAGTCAAATAGCGCCGCAACTACGATCATACGGGACTACATCTGCGACAGCGGCGCCTTGACCTATTTCAGCGCAGCCACCTGTAAGTCGTCGCTGCGCGTTGGCCTGATGGCAGTCACCTCGTCGACCACGATCCCCGCCCCCATCGCGGGCGGCGCCGTCAACAGCGCCGCCTTTACCGTCACCTCCACGGACGTAGCCTCGGTCCTCCTGCTCCGCACCGGCCTGCAAATGCCGGATCTCACGATCGCCGGCTTGTCCAGCTTCCCGAAATTGACCAACGGCCGTCTCTTCCTCGTGTCAGGCGGCATCAGCAGGGTGAACCCCTATGCACAACATTATAATTCCGGCGACGGATCAGTCCTGTCGTTCTAGCAGCCTCATCATGAGGCGCGCGCGCTGCGCGCGCGCAACCTGGCGCGATACCCGCGGCGGCGCCGCCCTGGAAGCAGCGCTGACACTGCCGATCATGCTGGGCCTTATCGTGTTGACCACCTACTTCGCCGACACGATGCTCATCCGCAACCGGGTTTCACAGGCGGCGTGGGCCGTTGCCCAAGCCGTGTCGTTTGATACCGACGTCAGCAACGCAGAAATGAAGGCGATCCTGATTGCCGGCCGCGCCATGATGCAGCCCTACGACAACTACACGTCGATGCGCGTTTCGATCATCAAGCCCGAGGCAGCCAAAAACACATACAGTGTTCAGTATAGCGACATACTCGGAAATGCTGGTGGCCTGAGCGCGCTAATGACGGGTTCATCCTTCACCTTCCCCGACAGCGTGGCGGCGCAATCGTTCGGCCGCGTCACCAATAAGCCGATCATCGTCGCAACGACACAGGTGAAGTATCCCGACAGCCTCGGAGCGGCGCTCAACAGCGTCATGGGCAAGACCATGGCGACCACCACCAAGACCATGTCAGACACCTCCTATGCACTGCCGGTAGCGATCTGGAGCCGCGCCTGGACCCAGCGCTGAGGCCACCACCGGAACAAAAACGGGGCGCCGTGGGCGCCCCGTCTTTGTTCCAAGACCTTTGTTTCACGACGCGAAGGGCGTAGGGGCCTGCCACGTAGCAGGAAATCGGTCTGGTGCTTCCGATCTGGACTGTTCCTGGCCACGGCGATTGGCCAGCTTCTCCTGCAGCTCCACGACGTCCTCAAAATACTCGTCTAGGCCCGCTACCGCCTCCGGCACCCGCAGGGACTCCTCGATCCGGCCAAGTGCACTCGCCAGCTCGCCCCCTCCCACGCCAAGAGCGAGGTCCTTGAAGACCTGCCGCACCTCGCTCTTGGCCTTACGCTCTGTGCCCTCCCATTGCGTCGTCAGGGCCTGGCGATAACCGCTCGCCCGGCCGAGGGCTTCCCGGCGCTGGGCGGGAGTCGCCCGAGGGTCGGCCGCCACCGCAAGCGCCGCCAGCGCACGCTGCGCCGTCGCCTCGATCGCGCGCATGTGGCCACGCCAGACCTGCATCGCCCTCTCCTGCGCCATCTTCAGGGCGACCGCCTTGACGATGCCCGCGTCCGGCGACATCGCCGGCGTGGACGGGCCCGCCCGCCTGGGAATCCTCAGCATGCTGTCCTCCTGATCTTATGCAGCCTCGCCAACGCGCGGTCCCCGCGCGAGGAGCAACCTTCCCTGCGCCGCGCGCGCGGCTGCACCGCGAAGCACCGTCAACTCCGCAACCCGGGTATTCCTCATGCGATCCATTACACCGTAGAGCACTTCGAGCACGGCGTCGCGGTCCTCGCCCTCGACGCCTGCCGCGTCGACGCTTTCCTCCAGCGCCTCGAGGATAGGCGCCGCCTCCTCCGCCACACCCTGAACGATGAGATTCGACATTCTCTGCACGACGAAGTCGGTAACTATTTGCACGCCCGCCTCGACCACCTCATCATCCGGCATCGTCGCCGGCATAGCCGAGATCTCCCGCACCAGCACCGACAACACCGACTCGTCGAGATCGAGTCGCATCTGCCGCTGCGCGGCCTCGTCTAGAAAATCCAGCACGTCCTGCTCCGACACCCGGGCGAGCTTCCGCCTCAGCGCAAGCGTGTCAGACAGCTCCCGCAGACGAGCCGCGGAGGGCGGCTTTACGGCGCAGAAATGGTTAAGTCTGTAATATGGCACCTTCGGCACGTCGCCGGTGTAGAAGGCAAGATACCGCACCACCCGCACGCCGCCCTCCTTGGCGAGGACAGTGCCGCGCCGGGCGTCACTCTTAGCCCCGACGATGAGGGTGAACTGGCCGTCCTGCTGCGAAATGAGGTCGACGGCGCTGAGCCGATCGATTTTTTCGGCTCGTGAGCTCTTCGCCACCTCGAAATTTGAGCCGACGTTTCCTGACCGATATGTCATCTCACCCGCCACGGATACATAAGCTTGCCCCGCGGCACCGGAGAACTTCTTAAAAGTGTCGCTATCCTCGCCGGCGGTCATACGCCCGACCATGCGCAGGTTTGTGTTAGACCAAGTCGCCTCTGCTTCGTTTGGATCACCCTTTTTCATATCCTCATAGGCCTGCATCGCGAACTTCAGCGACGTGCCGAAGGAGCGTCCCTGGGCCGGCGTTACGGCGAAACCGGACTGAACCATGTAGCCGTATTCGTCGAGGTTGATATCGAACGGCACTTCCGAGTTCGACGGCCGACCTTCGATGATCTCGCGCCGGAACCCCTCGAACGGTGTATCGAGCAGGCTCGCGAGCACGCCCTTGACGCTACCGAGCGTCAACTTGCCCAGCGCCGACAGGCTGGTCGGCGAGCGTTCGAGAGACGGAAGCGCCGTATACATAATGCGGCGGTTGAGCATTAGGTCCCGGTAATCGATTTCACCTTCAAGCACATTGAACACGTGGCCATACTCAAAGGTTAGGAGCGCCGTCGAGCGCACCAACTGCATGGTGATGTAGCCATGCTGCTCGTAGACCTTCCCGCGCGCCGCCTCCGCGGCTTGATCCGGCTGCGGGGTCTTGGGCTTCGGCCCCCTGCCGCCGGCGCCGGGCAGTCCGGGAGCCAGATCCGGTTCCACCTCATTCTGCCGGGCGGCGTGGCGAAGGGCCCAAGCCCTGACCCCCTCCTCCCCTTCCGCAATGGCACGAAGAATTTCGTCCTGCGCCGTCGGCGCTATCTTGTGCGGCTTCTTCGGCCGGCCCATGGAATAACCCGGTAGTTGCTCCACATAAAGCTTGATCGGCCCCGACACTTGGTCCGTTTGCAATTGCGCGAAGTCCATGGGGGCGTCAGCCCGCATGTCGACCACGACGCCGTCGTAACGCTCGATAATGCCGAACCAGATCAGGTTCTCAATCCGGTCCAGATTGTAGAAATCCGCCAGCAGCCGCGGATTGAACAACACGTAGCCCCGATCGGCGAGGAAAGACAGGAGCGGCATCACTGCGGCGTTAAAGCTCACAGCGCGCTCGCTCCACACGTCCTGCTTTCCATCCGGCATCAACCCGTTCATCAACTCCGCCTTCATCGCCGACGAGCCCAGCGAGAACGGGTTGTAGGTGTTCGACATCTTGGTTGCGGACGCGCCGAACTGATCGCGGCCTCCCATAATGTAGTTCATCAAAAACAGCTCTTCCTCGCGGCCGAACAATCGGCAGATCCGGTAGAGCGAATCGAAGGTTTGCTGCGACGCTTTCGCGTCGACCAGCAACGCGCCTGAATTAAGCATGAGCGCATTGAAGATGCCGCCCAGGATCTCCTCAGTCTTGCCCGACCCCGTGGTACCGACCAAGAACCGATGGGTACGTAGATCGGAAGGGGTCGCCCACACCTCCTCCATCTTGTCGTTCCGGGACGAACGCGCCGCGCCCAGATAAACCAGGCCCTCGCCAAGATTCCCAGTTGACCGATCTTTGTAGCCTCGATCCGCCAAATAGCGCGGCACTCGGAAGGGCAGATCCCACGTTCGGCCCTTGTACCGGTATCCAAACGCTAGTGTAAGGAACGCAAAAAGCCCAATGACTTCGGGAAAAAATGGCACCGGCGACAGCACCAGACACAGGATCGCCATGGTCGCGAACACCTTCCTTGTGCCCTCCGGTGTGCGGAGCGCATCCAGGAACTTCCGCTTGGTCGATCGCGCATCGTCGCGACGGGCGACGATATCCATTTCCTCGTGCCGCTCGACGCCCTGATACCGAACCTGGACCACCCGTGCCTCCTCATGGACCAACGAAAGTGCTCAGCAGAGATATTCGCATAAATGGCGATTATTGCACAATCCGGCACCTAATCCCTGGATAAACACGCCCATCATACCCAACGTAGCAGGCAATGATACTGAGAATGACCCGAGCCCTCCCGAAGCCGAGGAGCCGCCAACCCATTTTAGCGGCTAGCCGTCTGCCACAATTTGCAGCAATCAATCGCCCTTCAGACGAATGGGCCCGCCCGAGGCGAAGGGGGCGGGCCACACCGCGAGGAGCACAATCAAATGTCCTCCTCTTCCCTTTCCCCGGCACCGGCCATCTTCTCTCTGAATGCCTCATACAGGTCCGGCAGTCGAGAAAGGAGGAAGTCGCCGAAGTCCGGGAGCTCCCTCCCATCGAGCTTGAGTGTCATCCCACCGGACTTGCTGCGCCGGACCTCCGCCAGATGCACACCATCACTCCCCTTCGCCACCGTTACCAGCGGCACAGAGGGCTTCGACGTCGACGTCAAGGCGGATAGCACCCGCGCAAACCGCTCGTCGGAGGACAGTCGGACAAATGCCTCCTCTGCCAACATCCGATTGACAGCCGTCAACTCCCGCTCCCCGGCCTCGCCCAACCGCGCGCCGAGTTCTGTCCAACGATCTCGACCAATCTTCGGTGCTGAGCCTATCGCGACCAGGATGCTCGGCACGATTGCCCGATACACGCTCAACAGACGCGACAGCTCCGTCTTGTCCACACCAAGCGCCGCCCCGATGATCTTTCGGTCGAAGCCGAAATCCTCAAGCTGCGCTGCATACATTGCGCGCTCGATAAAGGTCGTGTCTTTGCGCGCACTGTTCTCTTGCCCCTGCGCAATAACAAGCTGGGCGTCCGACATATCTTGGATGACCGCCTTTACCGGCCTCCCAAGCTCTCGGCACGCGCGCTCACGCCGATGCCCATAGGCGATTTGATAGTGACCCGGCCTATCAGGATGTGGCCGCAAAAGAATCGGAGTTTGTTGCCCGTTGGCCCGGATACCTTCCCGGAACTCGGCAAAGCTCTGCTCGCTTTCATCCATGCGATCCCGCACGAATGACCGAACAATGCGGCTCGTCTCCACTTCGACCACGTGCTCTCCAGTCGCAAGTCGCGACTGCAACTGGAGCTCCTCCTTCTCCCTGGCCGCCTGCAGCGCTTGCGCGACTGCGCCGACTGCGCCGAGGGGGATCGCAGGCTTGGCGGGAGCGCGCCCTTCTCCCACCCGCGGCCGCGCAGCTTCCCCTGCGAGCTCTACGCCGAGCCTTAACGCGACCGCTCCGTTCGGTTCGTTGACAGCAGTCAACTCCGAGGCCGCACCCGGCGTGTCGCCAGCAGGCATCACGTTTGCGAATACGTTTTTCCGCCCCATCACACCCTCCCCCAGGCCTTGCGGATCAATTCCTCGATCTCACCGTTCGCATCGTTGAGCGAGTTGAGGGCACGGTCATATGTCGCCTTGTTGAACTGGCTCCGCTCCACTTCATACAGCGTCTGGTTCGTCAACTGCGCATCTGCGATCGCCGTGCTCTTCAGCACGGGATTCTTGAGCACACGATCGGCTAGGTCTGGCAAGCCACGCATGAATCCCATCATCTGAAGCTGCGGGCCATCCTGGGGCTCTAGGCGCGTGATGAGATACCGCATGAAATCATATTGCACTTTGGCACCGCCCGCGCCGACCACCGACATCAGTGCCGACACCGTCTGGAGAAACTGGCTCATACTCAGAACGTCCAGCATCTGCGGGTGCACTGGCACAATGATGCCGGTGGCGGCACAGAGCGCCGACAACGTCAGGTATCCCAGCGATGGCGGGCAATCCATGACCACTACGTCGTAGTCATCGGCCACGCTTGACAGTGCGTTTGCCACTCGCACGAAGAAGTAGTCACCAAACGCCGGGCCGCTCGCAAGGACCTTCGGCGTTTCGTGCTCAAATTCCATAAGCTCCTGCGAGCCCGGGACCATGTCCAGACCAGGGAAATAGGTTCGTCGGATGACCTCCGACATCGCCCGCTGCTCATCGACGTACTGGACCGCACCATAAAGCGAGTCACCTGCTTGCACGTCATACTCGGGCTGGTAGCCCAACATCGCCGAAAAGGATGCCTGGGGATCGAGGTCCACCCCAAGCACCCGGTATCCCTGCATCGCGAGATACTGAGCAAGGTGGGCACTCGTTGTGGTTTTCCCGCTACCACCCTTAAAGTTGACAACCGCCAACACCTGCAGATGCTCTGGCCCGGCGCGGTGACGCACATACTGTCTATTCCCGCCCAGAGACAGATATTCCCGGATCCCCTGAATCACTTGCAGAGAATATAGCTTGCGCCCGCCGGGCAGCGTCTCGGGCTGGGGCGCCCCCTCCTGCCCCATGAGCTTACGAAGGTATCCATCGTGCACCCCGATCAGACGCGCAGCTTCCGCCGTGGAGAATCCTCGCATCTGCTTCAGCGCGAGCGGGGGAAACATCTTCAGCCTGTGCTCGTTGAGCTTCTCCGACAAGATGCGTCCGTCGGCTCCGAACACTTCGTACATAGGGAGATCCGACGTGGTCTCCGGAACTGCGGCCGTTGTCATTAATGCCTCCTGTTAGCGACAGCTACGCATTGCCTGCCCGGGTAGGCCAGGCGCTACATACGCGCAGAATGACCGTCGGCGCGGCTTTTTTCGCGTATGACCACATTTTGCGCGCCTAGTAGGCACATAAACGACCCAAGGCGCAAGAGTGAAATTGGAAGTTGACAGCTGTCAACGATGCCGGCGCGCAAGAAAATAGGGGCAACACCTTGCCGACTTGTTTCGGCGTTGCCAGCGGAGCGGGATCGGTCCGTCGAGTCGCCTCCTGCCGGTTGATAGCCAGCCGAATGAAGCTTCTATGCAGGCCCATGCACGAAGATCGGATCTGATCCGCGGGTTTTTTCGCATTATATTTCAATCGTTTACGTGATTTTCTGAGCAATTTCTTTATATTTTGCACGCCTGCCGCACACGATGCGACTTATCGTATTGATTTTATTGGCTTTCTACGCCTGCATAGAGCATTTCCCTACGACCTCACACACGCCGTCGAGCCTATACCCGGCGATTGTTGACAGCCGTCACCGGCTCTAGAGGACGCGGTTATGCGAGTTCATCTGGCAAGCCTCCGCGACGCGTGCGCCCAGCCTGCATCCGCGGTGCGCGGCACGACTAGCGAAGGAACGGTAGGTCCAAATTCAGCAGCTCAAGCGTTAAGCCGTTGGGCCCCCGCTCGTCCCGCGCAGAGTCGCCTAGCCTCAGAGGCAGCGACCGATAATTCATCCGATGATACGCCTTGTCATACACGCATTTTGCGTTCTATCTGTCATTTTATCGCCGGTTATCGCGCATCATATGCCATTTATTGGCATTTCATGCCACGGCCCGTCCGAGGTGCTTACATGCGCTTGCTGATCGTTGAGAGCCCTGCAAAGGCAAAGACCATTCAAACCTATCTCGGCTCTGACTGGCAGGTCGCCGCGTCGATGGGGCATATCCGCGATCTCCCCTCGGGTCGCATTGGCGTGTCGTCTCCGGACTACCGCCTCGAATATGTCGTGACAAAGCCAGACCAAGTTGCAAAGCTGGTGAGCTTGGCGAGACATGCCGACGAGGTGTTCCTCGCCACGGACCCGGACCGGGAGGGGGAGGCGATCTCCTGGCATCTAATGGAGGTGCTGAGGCTTCGCTCGCCTAAGCGCGTTACTTTCAACGCCATCACCGAGCAGACCGTAAAGGCGGCCGTCTCGGCCCCCCGCACTATCGACGAGGCGCTTGTGAGTGCGCAGGAGGCTCGGCGCGCCCTGGATCGCCTCGTGGGTTTCGAGGTCTCCCCCCTTCTGTCGCGGCTCCTCGCCACCAAGGCGAGCGCCGGCCGGGTGCAATCGCCGGCGGTTCGCCTGGTGGTGGAGCGCGAAGAGGCCATCGAACGTTTCACGCAGACGAAGCACTTCGGCGCACGCGTCGTGTTCGACGGCGGCAAGTGGACCGCCGAATGGGATACCAAACCCTGGCTCGGCAACGACGAGCAATACCTGCTCGATGTCGGCCGCGCGGAAAAGGCGGCCGGCTGTCGCGACTTCAAGGTGATCACCAGCGAGACGAAAATAGTCCCGCGTCAGCCGCCGGCCGCGTTCACGACCTCCGAGCTCCAGCAGGCCGCATTCAGGCGCTTCCGGTTCGACGTCGATGTCACCATGCAGCTGGCGCAGAAGCTCTACGAAGCGGGGCACATCTCCTATCACCGCACTGACAACCCCAATCTCGATCCGGAGGCCATCGCTGCTATCCGCGAGCTGGCAGGAGAACGCGGCTGGCCGGTTCCCGCCTCACCGCGGAAGTGGGCCTCCAAGGAGAGTGCCCAGGAGGCGCATCCCGCCATCCATCCAACCCACCTCGAGCGGGCTGTCGTCGGGGATGACGACAAGCAGCAGAAGCTCTACCAGCTCATCTGGCAACAGGCCGTCGCCAGCCAGCTCGCGGCGGCGGAGTATTTTGCGACAAACGTCGAGCTGGAATGCCAACAGGGAGAGGACCGCTATCGCTTCGGGGCGACCGGCCGCGTCCTGCAAAAGCCTGGCTGGCTCGTCCTTCAGGCGAAGGAGGGCGAGAACGACGACGAGGTGAAGCCTGACAGCAACGGCGCTGTGCCCGCGCTCCCGAAGGGGTCCTCGAAGCGCGCCGACAGTGGCGAAGTGCTCGCCAAGGCGACCACCCCGCCGACCCGGTACACACAGGCTACGCTGATCAAGGCCCTCGAAGCCGCCGGCGTCGGCCGGCCGGCCACATATGCCTCCATCATGCGCACCATCATGAAGGATCGGAACTTCGTCGAGGAA
This sequence comes from Xanthobacter sp. NM-59, assembly GCF_021401125.1. Taxonomy (GTDB): domain Bacteria; phylum Pseudomonadota; class Alphaproteobacteria; order Rhizobiales; family Xanthobacteraceae; genus Xanthobacter. Next base: position 92,743 of record NZ_JACBFQ010000013.1, on the reverse strand, counting down.
AAGGGCAAAGCCAAGCACCTCTTCCCCACAGCCATCGGGCGCGCCGTCGTCCAGGCGCTGCGCGGCAAGTACAGCTTCGTAGACCTCGACTTTACCCGCCGCGCCGAGGACGAACTCGACGACATCGCCTCCGGCAAAGCGCAGTACCGGGAGGTCATCTCGGGCATGCACCAGAAGCTGCGCGCCGAGATCGGCGTGCAGATGAAGGACATGGGCTTCGATCCGAACGGCCCCCTGCCTCCGTCCGATAAGGCCGTCACCTACGCCCGCTCGATCGCGCAGGCGCTCGGCATCGATCTTCCTGACGACACCGCCCGCAGCACGGCAGCGTTGCGCACCTGGATCGACGCCAACAAGAAAGCCTACGACGCTGCGCACGAGGCAGCATTTGCGGCGCGCATGGCCGGCGAACCGGCTTCCGAGAAGCAGATCAGCGTGATCCAGAGGGCAATTGACGAAGGCAAGGTGCCAGCACCTGAGGGCTGGCCCGCCATCTCGAAGCTCTCAGCCTCGAAGCTTCTCGACCAGATCATGGGCGGATCTTCCGATCGCAAGGCGTCGGACACACGCAAGAGCACAACCGGCGGCCGACGCAGCAGCAGGCGGGGGGAGGGCACCTCCGCCTCGGACGGCGCCCCCCGCTACGCCAGCGACAAGCAAATGGACCTGCTGCGCCGCCTGGTGGGCGACAAGAAGATCCGTCCGCCAGCCGGATGGCCCGACAAGGTGCTGATGGTCGACGCCAGTTCCGCCCTGGACAAGGCTTTCGGAAAGAGGGCATCGAAATGACCCTGACGCGCCCGGCCGTGCGCCCGTCAGCGCGGGAAGAGGGCAGGGTCCTCTTTCGCCCCCATCGCATCCTCATGGCCACCCGCCCGGTTATGAGCGCGGTCAGACCCCGCTGCCCAGCGTGCGCCGACGAGCCGGAGCGCGTCGCCTTCACCCCACTGGCCTTCCTGGCGAGCAACGAGCCATCTCCCCTCATGGAGGGGACGACAATTGAGTATCGGTGCGGCTGCGGCGCAACCTCCCACGGCATCGCCCTGTACGTAGCTAGCATCGTCGACCCGTGCGGGATAGGGCATTGCAATCCTCATCTCCTCGTCCAGATTCCCGATGAGCTCCAGACGTTCCACGCCAGGGCCACCAGTGGAGAAGAGTGGGGCATCACGCGCCGGCACTACCGGACGGGACGGATGCCCCATGGCGAGGACCCATTCCTCCCACATGGCCCCTTCGTGATCGACGAGCACCTGTTTGGGCCGCTTTCACGCCGAGGAACGTCCGCAGGCGCCTCCTGCCTCCTGGAGCGCCTCGCCCCGGCCGCATGCAGCTTTCTGCAGGCCTTCAAGGATAGCCGCTGAAAGCAGACGGCTACACGAGCCGTAGCAACCATACACCCTCACGACAGGGCAAAAACCTGGAGCAGCGAATGAGCAACATGGAAATCGTGAAGGAAATCCGTGTCGGCCACCTCTGCTGTGGCAGTGGGTTCGGCGCCAAAGGTTTCCGGAAAGGCAATGCCCGAGTGGGCAACATGGTCGCTCGGTTCCGGAACATTGGCGGTATCGATGTCGATCCGGCCGGCATCAGAGACTTCGAGCGCTTCGCCGGCGTCAAGGGCACTGTTCTCGATCTCATGACGCGGGAGCAATACCTCGCTTTCCACGAGAGAATGCCGCCGGCCGGCTGGCGGGAAGCGACAACGGCCGACGTGCAGCGCGCTATGCACTACGAGCGCCCGCACATCTGGTTCGTGTCCGCGCCATGTAAGGGATTTTCGGGACTGCTGTCCGAGCGGATCTCACTCTCCCCGAAGTACCAGGCGCTCAACGGACTCACGCTGCGCGCGGTGTGGCTGGCGCTCGAGGCCTTCAAGGATGACCCCGTCGAGTTCTTCCTCTTCGAGAACGTGCCCCGCATCGCGACGCGCGGTCGCTGGCTCCTCGACCAGATCCAGGCGCTCCTTGCCGCCTATGGGTATGCGTTTGCCGAGACCACGCACGACTGCGGCGAGCTCGGCGGCCTCCCCATCTGGGTCCAACCGCTGACGGTGGCCCTGTCGGTCGACACGCCGGAGACCATCGCATGAGCAGCATCCCGAGGCTCCAGCCGCGGACCCGCTGCGTCTGCTGCGACGGCAGCGGCGAAGTCACCTCCGCGTCAGGTGAACTGCGCCCCTGCAGCCGGTGCCGGTTTGCAGACTTCCGTGAAGAAGCCCGGTCGCCTGAAGGCGACGCACGCGACCGGGCGGGGAGGGGAGGGGAGGGGAGGGGAGGAGCGCCTCATGAAGATCCATATGCAGGTCGGAGAGCCGCCAATGCCTGAGCAGCCTATCCGCATCCAGCTCTCTCGCACCAGGGGCTGGCGGATGCCGGAGAACACCCTGAAGATCGACCGCTCAACGCGGTGGGGCAACCACTTCCACGTCATCGCCTGCGAGGACGGGGCCTTCGAGGTGCGGTGCCGGCTCCCCGACAGCGACAGCGCGCCCAAAGCCGCTGCAGGCACCCTGGCCGCGGCCCTCGGGGCCGCGGTGGGGCTCTACGGCGCCTGGCTCAATAGTGAATGGGGCATCCACACGCGTCGGCGCGCCAAAGACGAGTTGCGCAGCAAAAACCTCGCCTGCTGGTGCCGGCTCTGCGAGCGGCACCACGCCGGTCGACCATTTGGCGAGGCCTGCGCCGCGTGCCAGCCCTGCCATGCGGACGTACTCGGGCGGGTGGCGAACGGGCTGACCTGTGAGCCACTCGCGCCCGCAAGGACGGCGTGATGGGACAAGACAAGCCTATCGGCAAGCCCACCCCGCCCCGGTTGACGGACGCTCAAGGAACGGCTCCCACACAGCCGTCCGGGTTGACAGAACAGGAGATCGAGTTGACAGCCGTCAACTCCGAACCTCCCAGTGCCCGCCTCCTGACGGCGGCCGTCAAGAACGCGCTCGCTTACAACTACCGCGGCCCCGCGCACGCCATTCTCTTCGAGGTGGCGGACAGCACCGGCGCCGCGGCGTGTCGGCGCGCCGACGCGATCGCCATGTCCCTGTGGCCCTCGCGCGGACTGAACATCACCGGCTTCGAGGTCAAAGTCGCCCGTTCCGACTTCATGCGCGAGATGAAGAAGCCCGAGAAGGCGGACATCATCGCCCGCTATTGCGACGCATGGGTCCTGGTATCGACGCCCGGCGTGGTGCGAAACATGGACGAACTACCCCCAACCTGGGGCTGGATGGAACTCCAGGACATCGGCAACACCATCCTAACCACCCACCGCAAAGCCCCCGAGCGCCACGACGACAATCCGGCACAGCCCGTGGACCGCCAGTTCCTGGCGGCCCTCATGCGCCGCGCCGGCCAGGTGTCCGAGGACCGCCTCGCCGACGCCATCGAGGAGATGGAAAAGCGGCTCACCAACCAGCACAACATGGAGCAGAGGGTGGAAGCTGAGGTGCACCGGCGCCTCGGCGAGCGAACCGCCCTCGAAGAGCGCGTAAGCGCCTTCGAGCAAGCCTCCGGACTGGATCTCCGCAGTGGCAAGGGCCACGAGCACGTCCGCAAGCTAGGGCGCGCCGTCAAGGCCATGCTCCACGCTGAAGTTGAGGGCAGCACGCTTCCTCAACTTCTCTCCTACATCGAGATGACCGCCGACTGCCTGCGGGAAGGCATGCAGAAGTTCGGCATCCCCACAGGTGGGCAGACCGACCTGCTCACCCGCCACGCGTCTTCGCGCAAGAGGAGGTCCTGATGCCGTTCCACGTGAGAAACGAGGAAACCGAGCGCGCCGTGCGCGCCCTCGCCAAAGCGCTGGGCGTGGGTGTAACGGAGGCGGTGGGGATCGCGGCCCGCGAGGCGCTCCAGCGGCGCGCCTCGAAACTCCCCCTTGCGATGCGCCTGCGTCCTCTGCGCGAAGAGGTCGGTCTGCTCCGCGCTTCCATGGCCCGGATCATCCGGCACGACTGCGCCATTCCAGGCGAAGGCGCGAAGATCTTCCTCGCGGACACGGCCATCACGGCCATCCTAGAGGATCCCGACGGCGGCGCCTCGGGCCTTACAACAGCGGTGGAGGGGGCAGAACGGGCCTTCACCAGCCAGGTGGCGGCGCGGCGCGCCGAGAGGCTCCTGATGGACCGCAACCACCTGCCCGCCCGCATGGCGCACCATGCGGTGGAGGGCTTCATCGCCCTCGCCGGCGTAAAGACGCTTCCGGTCTCCGATGCCATCTACGCCAGCGCCCTCGAGGCGCGTGAGCGCCATCTCGATAGACGTCTCGCGGTCGGCGCCAACGCGCCGCCGGACGACGACGCCCTCCTGGACGACGCCTTCTGCGCCCAGTTCCGTGTCCCGCTCCATCGACTGGCGGTGGAGGCGCTACGATGACCCAGCTCGCACTCGCCCTGCCTGGCGGCTCTGGCACCGCGCCGCCGCTCCCCTCACCGCCAAACTGGCCGCTCGCCCCGCTCCGGCCGCGAGCCTATGGCCGCATTCTGGCCGACCCGGCCTGGAAGTTCAGCACTTGGTCGCCCGAAGGGCTCAGCAAGTCACCGGAGCAGCACTACCCGACGATGCAGCTCAAGGACATCAAGGCGCTTCCTGTGGCCGACATCGCCGCGCCCGACTGCCTGTTGATTCTCTGGAGCACATGGCCACACCTCAAGCAGGCAATGGAGGTGCTGGCGTCCTGGGGGTTCGACTACAAAACCGGCGGAAGCTGGATCAAGCGCACCAAGTACGGCAAGCTCGCCTTCGGCGGAGGCTACATCGTGCGCTCCTCGTGTGAGCCCTACCTGATCGGAACCCGCGGAAATCCCAAGGTCCATGTGAAAGACCAGCGCAATGTGCTGGAAACCGAGGAGAGGATCGAGACCGACGATCTCAGCCTGATCCCCGATCATATGGAAGCGCTCCGGCGCGAGCACAGCCGCAAGCCGCCCGACATGATCGAGATGCTGACCCGGATGCGTCCTGATGTCCCTGGGGCCGAGCTCTTCGCGCGAGAGACCGTGCCAGGGTATGACGTGTGGGGCAATGAGGTGACAAAGTTCAACTCGCTGCCCATCTCTTCGTGAACGGCTTCAGGGAGCCTCCATGATATCGACAATCGCCAGAACCCTCGCCGGCGCCGCTGCGCTGATGCTCTGCACCCTCGCGCTCCCCGCTTCGGCCGAGCCGCCAGCCACGCAGCAGCCGATGGCTGCCGGCAAGTGGGTTTCGGCCGACACGGACAAACCGGTTTCGGCTGCCAAGCGCGCGCAGATCTGTGCCAAGCCCAATTTCCACATGGTGGTGGGCGACACCACCTGGTCCGAATACGAGTCCGACGGACATTTCGTGCAGAAGTGCACGATCCCCAAGTGGACCATCAAGAAGGTGAAGAACCAGCCGACCTTCACCGGCGATCGCCCCAAGTGCGAGGCCTCTCAAGCCGAGGCCTTGGAGCAGGCGCCGCCCGTCGAGGGCGACGGCGACGAGGACTATGTCAGCCTCACCATCGTTGCGCTGGATCCGCGTACGGTCACCCTCAACGGCTGGCACTACATCCGCTGCGACTAAGCCGGCGGCCGGACGCCGTCGTCAGGATGCCCCAAAACAAGAAAGGCCCCGGCTGCGACCAGCCGGGGCCTTTCCTTTGGAGCAGCCTGTGTCAGATGACCTCGGCCGGTTCCGATTGCCGCCAGGCCAAGGCCGTCCCACCGACCATCGCAGTGCCTTCCCGCGCGCCGGCCGCCATCTGGACCTCGATCTTGCTCCAGGCGTCGGTGATCGCGCCGAGGCTTCCGAACACGCCGAGGGCCGCGGCCAGCCGCTCGCGACCTGTGGTCTCGCCCTGCTTATCGGGGAACAGCACAAGCGGCGCGCCCCACCGCAGGGCATGGCCGACGGCGTAGCCATACTGCTCATACATTGCGGCGCGAGCGCTCCTGAAGCACGCCACGTCGCCCGTGGCGATACCGGGCAGCCCCGCGACCTCAGCCGCCCGGCCTGACGCCCAGCTCCGCACGTCATTCTCATCGCGATGCGCCCACCGCGCGGCGGCCACGAAGGCGCCCTCGCTCGCCGGATCGACAGGCACGGGCTTCGCCGGCGCCGCCAGCAGGTGGCCGGGCAGGTTGCTCATGAACTGCGTCAGGCCACCGAAAATAACCGGCAACTGAAGCTCTCGGATGACCTGCGGCGCCCCTGAGCCCAGCAGATCGATAAACTCTCCGTCCCTGTCGATGCAGAAAAACCGCACCAGGTTGTCCAAGCGATCCGGATGGAACAGCGCTTCTTGGGACATCCCGCCGGAGCCCACAATGCCCGCGCGCTCGAGGGCTCCGACCACGGGCGCAAGCGCTCCGCTCAGCAGGAGTGCGCGTTCCACCCAGATGTCATGCCGCAGGCCCGGTTCTTCATAGCTCATGATGCATTACCTTTTTCCGAATTGAAGACGGTAGTCATGAAAACGTCTCCCTCGCGGCCGCCAGCCGCCAACGCTGCTCGGCAGCCGCGAGGGCCGTGCCCGGATCGCCGAGGGGCAGTCCAGCCCGCCTGTTGCCGGCCATTGCCGCAAGCTGCCTCATCGTGATCGGAAGAGCGCCGGCGGCGATAGCCCGCTCTCGAAGAGCCATGCAGACGTCGTAGTGATCGCCCTGGAACCACCGCCGAGCGAGCCCGATGCGCGCGGCCATGGTGTGAAGCTCGCTGTCGGTGTCGGCGATCATGTGGCTCATTCGCATGCGCCCGTACCGGCCCATCGGCCGAAGGTACATATCGTCAACATAGACGCTCATGCTCTGCTCATCGCCAGGTGTGGACAGGACAGAAGGGGCAGGAGCATGCGACCGCCAGACCCTAGACACGCATGGGCATAAGTACGAACCGGCAGTCGTCGTTCCCAACGGCCGCCAGCATGGCCGGCGAACCGGGATCCGCGAGCTCGAAACGAACCCGGTCCCCGGGCACGGCCCGCAGGATGTCCTGCACGTAGTTGCCGTTAAAGCCGATCGCGACGGGCTCAGCGTCATAGTCCGCCTCCAGCGCATCGGTCGCGGTGTGATCCGACTTACCGGCCGTCAGAGTCAGTTCGCCGCGCTCGAACGTGAACTTCACGCTGCGGTCCCGATCGCCGGAGACCGTGCTCACGCGATCAACGGCGGCCGCGAGCGCCCGGCGGTCCACCACGGCGAACTTGTCGTTGTTCCTGGGCAGCGCCCGCTCATAGTCTGGAAATTTGCCGTCGATGAGCTTCGAGGTGAACGACTTGGCGCCGAGACGCACCCGCACCAGGGTGGCGCTCAAGGAAACCTCCGCCAAGCTCTCCGGATCCTGAGCTTTCACGAGGCGCGCGATCTCTTCCATTGCCCTCCGCGGCACGATGGCGCCTGCGGCCGTCCCCGTGCCGGCGGGAGTCAGGAGCCGGAGCAGCGCCAGCCGATGCCCATCCGTCGCCGCCGCGCAGAGGCCCTCGCCGAGCGTCCCTTCTGCCACCTGGTGGAGGTAGACGCCCGTCAGGTAGTAGCGAGTCTCCTCCGTACTGGTGGCAAACACAACCCGGTCCAGCACCTTCTCGAGATCGGCAATCTTCATGTCGAGCCGCGTGGGAAAGGCGTCCTCTTTGGTCGCAGGAAACTCATGGGCCGGCAGGGTGTGCAAGTTGACGCGGCTGCGGCCGGTTCGCACGGACAAGTCGCTCCCGCTGATCGTCGCCTTGTCCTCCAGCGTCACCTGCGCGCCGCTCGGCAGCTTCTTCAGAAAGCTCCCGAGCGTCGCCGCCGGCACCGCTATCTGCCCACACTCGGCAATCTCGGCCGGGACGATCTCCGTCAATGTCATCGACAGATCCGTGGCGGTAACCGTGAGCACGTTGTCCTGCGCCTGCAGGAGCACATGGCTCAGGCTCGGCACGACCTTCCCCACGGCAATGTCCTTCATGCCCGCCAGAACACGGGCCAGGCGATCGCCCTCCACCACGAGTTTCATCGCGTCGCCTCGCCGGCAGTGCCTTCCGCCGCGCGCCGCGCGGCTACGGCCATATCCATGAAAGTGTTCCCCTGACACCTGCCCACGGAACCACAACAACGCATCGGCCGTACAGACATCTAGGGCGTCACTCCGGGCCCGCCATAGGCGGCCTCCGGCACATCCTCCGCGTCTTCATCGATGATGTAGTCATCGAGACACGCCCTGTAGCTTTCGGCTTCCTCCAGATACCCACCGATATGCTTCACGAACCTCAGCTCGTACCGCCCGTCGCTGAGGTCTGCATCGAATTCGCACGGCAGCTCCAATTGAAATGTGCTGTCCGTGTACTCCTGCGAATCGCGCTCCGCCCATGCGCTGCAGCGCTTCAGATGCGTATTCATGACGCCGGCTGCCGCGGTCTGGAAGGTCCGGTAGGCGCTGTCCACCCGCCCCATCAGCTCCCGGACATCATCGATATCCGCGCCAAGATCCTCTACCCAATCGCTGAATGTCACGGCCTCGATCCCGGCAAGGTTTCCCCTCAGCTCGTCAAGGGCCCCCTGCAATGACGGCCGGTCGCCGAACACCGGCAGGTGATACCTTGCGTCGCGGGTCTGCGCCCAGGGATCTTCGCCTTCGGGCTTACCAACATCAACAGCGCTGCTCGATGCATCCCGCCCCGCACCACTGCCGTTTGTGATACCGATCTTCAGCATCTCAGCCTCCTGGATCTTCGCACCTAAGGGCGCCCCAGAGGGCGCCCAGGTGCTTCGCACTGCGGGGAGGAAGCGTCAGAACTTGTAGGCGAGGCCGAGGCGCGCCGTCAGGAAGTCCGGCTTGACGTTGTAGCTGACACCCCAGGCCGGGTAGGACATCGAGGCGCTTTCAGCCGAGAGCGTGTACTCGCCCTCGACACGGAGCAGCCAGTTGCCGCCGACGAGCGCCTCAATACCGGCGCCGAGCAGAAGCCCGTTGCGGTAACCGTCGTTGTAGACGGCGCCCGTCGCCGGCCAGCCGACAATGCCATCGACACTCGAGTTCACCGACACGTTGGTGAAGGCCCAGCCCACCTTGGTGAACACCAGCGCGGTGGGGGTCACGAGATAGCCGATGCGGCCGCTGATGGCGAACTGCCAGTCGCTGTCCGCGAAGGCGCCGAAGTCGTTGCCGTTGTCGAACGCCGCATTGAGCCAGGTGGCCTCGCCCTCGACGCCGAGCACGAACGTATCGAGCTGGAAATTGTAGCCAGCGTAGACGCCGGTCGAGAAGCTCGAGGAACCGAAGGCACCGTTGTCGTAGCTGATCACGTTCCCGGTGGAGAAATTGAACACGTCGCTGTCGGCATTGGTGTTGGCGAAGGTCGCGCCAAGCGCGCCGCCGAGATAGAAGCCGGTCCAGCCAGCGGCGCCGGCGAGCGGCGCAGGCGCCAGCGTCCCCTTGATCGGATACGAGAAGTCGGCGGCGATAGCACTCCCCGCGGAGGCACCCGTGGCCAGCACGAGCGCGGTAGAGGCGGCGATGACGAGCTTCATGAGATGACGATTCCTTGTATTGACGCAGCCAGATCGATCCGTCACCCGGACGATAATCGTCAATCTGTCCCCACAATCGAACGGCTTCAAGCCTCAAACGTCATTTTGTGTGAATTAACCGCATCAAGTTGCCATTACGCCACATATCATCGTCAATTCATGCGCATCATCGCCATATTCACTATGTTCCGCCAGTTTCTGCTTTTTCCTCGCCCCATTGCGCGAAACAAAGGACCGCTACCACATCCTGCGCGACCACCATCACGGTGGCCGCGGGCCAGCCGATGGCTGCAGAACTCACATCGCGGGGCTCACAAGGTGGCCGCGAAAGGGTGGCGCCGGCGCATCAGCACCCAGCACTTCTCGCAAATCCCGCATGAACACCTCGATCACGCTTAGGCTCGCCGTGTGGTCGAAAGCCTGGCTGAAACCGAAAGCACCACCAGCGGTCGCTGCATGAGGCGACGCGGCAATTGCAGCGGGAACCGTGCGCGCGAGGATTTCAGCGGGCTGGAGGGCATATGCCTTCCAGCCCGCATTCGCCGGTCCAGCCGCCTCCTCCCAGATCTTCATGACCCGTCGTGTCGACGCGATGAGGCCGCTGTCCTCCATGAGATCTAGGATGGCCTTTCGCCGCTCGGGAGCCCGCCCATAATCGACCAGGTGCGTGAACTCGTGCATAGCCGCGCCACTGGCGAAAGGCGAAAGGCGTACCATGCCGGTAAATTTCGCAATCATCGCCATGCCTTCCGCCGCACCGTCCAGGGACGGCTCCTTCGACACGGCGACCTGGACCGGCCGGCCGGCCAACATCTCGCTGAGGCCTCCCTCGCCCTCGAAGCCCAAGATCCGCTGCATGCTCATCAGGCTTTCCGCGAGCCGATACCGAGTCTGGATGATCAGACCTTGCGGTATCGTGACATCCAGCACTCGGACACACGCCGCTGCCTGCCCCGCCCGGCTCGTGTCGAGACCCACGAACCGGTAGACCTCCTCGGTGAGATCCTTCGGCTCCGGCCGCTCGCCATCCAATACCGTGAAGGGCAATCGATTGGCCGCCTTTTCCAGGACGGAGGCCATCATTGCGCGCTCGCTGGCCACCTCATGGCGCTGCATCACCTGCGCCACCTCAGCGCTGCTCTCAACCTGGGCCACGAGCTCCGGCCGGCGCCGCGCTGCGCGCACGACCGCGGAGAGCGCATCCGCATCACCCGCGGCCGCAAGGTTGAGCGCCTTCTCGCAGTCTCCCAGCTCCGGACGGAGGCCGCGCAAGAGACACAGCGCATGGCTAACGGCAAGGGTCGCGTCGACATAGCCATGCGCTGTGCCGATACGATCCCAAAGTCCCAGGACGCCGCCGGCAAACGGGACGTGCTGCTGACCCTTGCCGCCAGATATCATGCCGACGGCGCGCCGCGCCATATCCACCTTTTGCAGGATCTCTGCCCGGCGGTCCTCGGTCATGCCCGCCACGAACCTCTCTACCGGGATCTGCGCCTTCGCACCCCTCTGGGCAGGGGCGCGACCCCCTTCCGGTTCGGGCACGGAGTCGTCCTGCAGTCGCTCTTCCCGCCGCGACCGCTCGCCTGCGGCGGCGCTCACGGCAAGCTTGCTCTCCAACTGTCTCGCCCTGATCTCCAACTCGTCAGCGAAACTCTTGATCAGTTCCGCACCCTGCCGCGCAAGGGCCGCAAGGCCGAGCAGGTCGCCCGCATGCAAGCCCGCGTCCCAGCCCTCCGGCTTGCGGTCCATGTCGAGCACTTTCAGAATCTCCCACCCCTCGACGAGCGCCCCCCAGACATCTGGGAACTGGTCCCGGAACGCGCCCCTGTCTGGCGTGTTTTTGTCCGCAGCCTCCTTGCACAGCCGGTTTGCCGCCGTGCGCAGGCTGTCGGCCACCCTCCCTAACTCACCGCGCAGCGCCTTCAGGCCATCGCCCAAACGCCCCTCGCCATCCAGCGCGCTCACAATCCCGCGCAGCAAGTCCACCGCCGAGCCCCCGGATTGGCGGTCAAACGGCGCCTTGCTGACCAGCGTGCGCTCCAAGGCTTCCATCACGTCTTCCAGGCGATCCACCATCCCGAACGAAGGCGGAGTCGCGTTCAGAAGTCCGAGGTGTGCGGCCTTGATATCCCTGCCCTCGCACACGTGCCGGACGTTTTGCAATTCTGCGAGCGCGGTCTCGGCGAACCGCCTCGCCTGCTGCCGGTCTCGCTCTCCGGGACCGGTCTCGCCGCCTTGATCGAGGCACCGCTCAATCTGAACGGCCAGGAGCGCCACCATCAAAGTGCCCCCCTGACCGAATCCGACAGCCTCACTGACCCGAGGCTCACCGCGCCCGACAAGACGCTCCCTCATCTTGTCCTCACATGGGGCAAGCCGGTCGGCGATCCGCACTCGTCCAGGCAACTGGGTGCGCGGCAGCCATTCGCAGGCCCTCCGGGCGATGCCCCCGACATCTCGCAATACCGCCTGCCCAGCTGCGGCCAGCTCGTGCGCCGCCTGGTCGAGTGCGCGCGCCAGCAGGAGACGCTGGCGTCCTGTGGCCATGCCGTTCTCACCGGTGGCGGCAGTCACTGCCGTGCGATACGCCAAGCCCGCCGCAGTCCAAGCTTCCTGCGCGGCGCGAAACCTATCCTTCTCCTCCCCGGTACCGAAGCTATCCAGCACACTGCCCGTCCACGGCAAAAGATCCAATGCCAGCTCTGCGAAAATACCGCCGGCTTCAAACCCGCGGTCGGCCGACGCCAGGATCTCGCGCGTCGACCAAATGCCGTAGGGATCGGGAGCCACGCCCTGGGCATCTCGCAGAGCCTGCCTGAACGCCGCCTCCGGCGAAATGACAAGCCCTGGCACAGCGGACTCCGGCTCGAAGCCGACCAGGTCCGCGTCATGCAGCGGGATCGACGGATTGCGGTGGGGCCGCTCGCGCGCCGCGGCTAATCGCTCCCGACCGAAAAAAGGCGCCAGGATCACATCATAATCGGTTGCCCCGATTGCGCCGAAATGGTCGAAATCGCAGCCGTTGTCGTAGACCACCCATCCATGCATGAGGGCCTTCAGCTGAACATCCTCTCCCGCCGGCTCTCTCAGCCGCAGCCGTGTCAACTCTACGCCGCTCCTGCTCTGGACGAGATCGATCCGTGCGTCCGGTGCCAGGTCGAACCACTGCTGCATCTGATCCTCCGTCCTCAGCAATCGACCAAATAGGTCGAACTCCCGCCATCGTCATCGCCGCCGGCCTCATAGGTGCCGTCCTCGCCCTCCTCGATCGGCGCGACCTCGATCTCGTCGAACCGATGGGCGGGAGCAGCATGCGTGTCGAAGCGCCAGGACGTCCGCCACCGACCCGGTCCTAGCCGCGACATGAACATGGCCTCCTCCACGCGCTTCTGCAGCGTGATCGCCGATACATCCTGCCGGATCTGATCGTCGAAGAAGGCCCCTTCGGAATAGGCTCGGACGAGCACACCCTCCTGTTCGCCCTCGACCACAACCCCCACCGCCTCAAGCACCGCCGCTCCGTCCGCCATGCTCCCGAAAGAAACCACGAAGGCATCCTCGACGTCCGAGCGCTCCCGCTCAACGAGCATCCAGATGCTGCCATCGGGCACAGTCCAGAACGAGGTCTCGCCAACGGGCGGGCATGGAGCGAGTGCGAACAGCTCGCCCAGGAAAGACGCCGCACTCACCGCCCGGTAGCCCCGCCCGTCGAGGCTGCGACCTCGGATCAGGTCAAGCCCCCGGAGGGCGCGCGGACGCGCCACCTCAAGTTGCCGAGAGAGATCCTTATTCTCCACCGACAGAGGCAATACGGCCATGGGTTCCTCCTTATGCCTGATCCACTCGCATGCCCTGCCGAGCCATGCGCACTCGATTCGCGAGCATCTGCACGAAGGTCGTCAGGAGCCGCGCCCCGACCTCGTCCACCAGCTTGCGAAAACGCCGGTCCGCGCCACCCGGCGGGCTCAGGCGTCGAAGCAGTTCCGCCCCTCGCTCCTGCCGCGCTCTGCGCTCCCTGTCGCCAGCCCGCGCCGCCACCCCGAGATCAACCACCTCGCGCACCGTGCCAGGTGCCTCCGCGAAGTCGCCGAACCCATCCACCGGATCATCGCCTGCATCCTGAAAGGCGTCCTCGAAGCGCACGCCCACCGGTTCGCCGAAGCCTACGGCCTCGGAAACCGGCTCCAGCGGGCCGTCGGCGGACGGGACCGAGCCCTGCCAGCGCCGCATCAACTGTCCTTCGTCGTCGAACGACCGCGCCACGTCACTCCCCTCCCGTCTCAACGGCAAGCAGTGCCGCCTTCAGGACCGAAAGGCGTGCGCGCTGCTCCGTGTCGGACTGGCGCAACGACAGCGCCAGAGCGCGCAGCCGGCTTAGCTCCACCAGCAGCCCGCGCTCGGACTGCCCCGTGAGCCCGGCGCTCCATGCCTCATAATCCGCTCCACCGCCGTAGCGCTTCAGCAGCTCGTCGAGGCTCTCCGACAGACTGGTGTCGCTCGAAGAAGTCAGCGCCATAGAACCGGTGGCACCCCTGGTGTGGACAGCAGCCACCGCTGACAGGGACGCCAGCGCCGGGCTTCGCAACGCCTCCACGCGCCGGGCGCGCTGCAGCTGCGTCACCTGCCCGACCGTGGTGAGCGTTGCCGGCTTGTCTACAGGTAGACCCGCCATGTGGGCGACCACGGCGGCCTTGTCCGCTGCACTGGCGGTGATATCGAAAAGCAGCGACGCATCCACCTTATCCAAGCTCTCCAGGCGCGTCGCCACGGCCTCCTGTGCCGTCGCTACTGCGCCGGGAGCCACATCCAGTGCAGCGATCGCGCCAAGACCGATCTCCCGGCGCGCGGCCAGCGCCGAATTGACCCCATGCATCAGGGCGATCGTCTTGCAAACTTTCACGCCCTGTCCCGTGTCGATCCCATAATCCTGCTGTGCCTTGACGATGCGCTGGTTGATGTCCTGCTGGTTAATCGTCGAGGCCAGGGCCTGGTTGATCTGTGCCTTCGCCGTATTGGCGCGCGATGCCTCAAGATCCACCTGCTTGGTCTGCACCTTCATCGCAGACGTGAGCAACTGGGCGGTGGTGGTCATGGAGGCGGCCAGGGCGCTCTGCATGGCCAAAACCTGACTGTTGAGACTCGCCTGCACACTATTGTGCTGCGCCTTCCATATGGGATCGAGCACGAAGCACGTCGCTGCCGACGCCTGTCCCGCCCAGACCACCAGGCCCGCACCCATCCCGGCCGCCAGCAGCATTTTCCCGAATGGCCGCATAAGCCCCGATCGCGGCATCACCGGCCCCTCCCCACCGCCGGTGGTTCGGATGCTTGGCCCTCCCGCTCAAGGGCCCTGTTGACGCGCGCCAGCAGTAGCGCCGCCGTCACCGCCTCCTCCCGTGTGGAGGTCTTAATCTGAAGGGCGAGGGTCGCTATGTTCGCGGCTTCCATCCGCACCGCGTCCTGAAGCACCCCGCGCTCAGACTGCCCCGCGATGCTGGCTGCCCAGGTCTCCCCTCCGTCCTCCCCGACCCAGTGCGCGTCCAGCGCCCGCATCTTCTCCACCACGCCGCCGGTCCTAAAGTCACTTGCGACATCCGCCATCACAAAGGCCGACATCGACTTCGTCGAGTCCATCTGGGCCTTGCGCAGCTTGGCGTGCTGCGCGGCAATTCCATTGCCCGCCGTCATCGCGGCAGGGTCCGGCGGCCCCATCACGAACGAGATGTACTTCGCCGCCTTCGCGGCATCACCGCCAAACAGCGTGCTGGCATCGAAGGGACCGCTCTGGGACAGGCTAATCCAGTCCGCAGGATCACCGTAGCCGCCGGGTTTCCAAACCGCGTCCCCCAGGATCGTTCTACGAGTATCCGCCTTGTTCTCCACCGCGCCGAAGAACCCGGCGGCCTTACTCACGTTGCCGCAGGCCCTATAGCCCGTCGCCTCGTAGCGCGTTTTCGCGTCCACCACCTCCTGAGCCTGGCGCGCGCTTACGATGGCGGCGGCGGCCGCCTCGCCAGCTTGCTTCTCCGTGGTAAGGGCGGCATCGCCGGACACGGACTGCTGCATCGTCATGACCTTAAGTGCCGACAGAATATTGGCTCGATTGACCTCATCCAAGGCGAGGAGTCCGGCCTGCGACGTCGCGATTTGGGTGGCGACAGCCGTGCCGAGCACCGCTGTCTGAACATTCACGCGCACCTCCACGCCGGCGCAGGTCTGGGCCCCCGCTGGCGTCATGGACCCGAACAATGCAAGGGCCAGACCGTAGACGCGGGCCCAACGCCCGCTCCACCTCTCCGGCAAGCGCACTCGTTCCCTACTCATCGTCGCCCCCCATCTTGCCTGAGACGACCGACCATACCGTGCCGCGGACAGCCGTCGCGAAAGCGCCAGTCCGGCGCGCAGCAGCCCGCGCGCTGTTCGCTCCCCAACCGCTGTCCGCCATGCTGACGGTGGGCAGCGGAGCAAGAGTATCCAGATAGTCTCCGGCAACCATGAATTCTTCCGGGCCGACATCTTCCCGCCCCATAAATATCGAGGCATCGGTGTCACCCGCCGGCGTCCCACCGCTCGCGGTGGCAGCTGTGCACCAGCTGTAGCGAGCACGCTCCTGGGCTGAGCAATAAAACCCGGCCCGCGCAGCCTGCAGCGCCACACTGCGCGCGGTGGCGTCGCCGCCGCCGGTCAGCCAAGCCGCATCGGCGGCGGCGGCTGCCGCTTGCACCTTCACCGACGACTTTTCCGCAATGGCCATGCCGAACATGCGGTCCTTCGAGCTGCACACGCCATAGCCCTGCCCCTGCTCCGCGCCATGACTGGCTTGAGCACGCACAGCGCGCATATTGACCTCGTGCTGGCCCACCGCCGCCGCTAGACCCGTGCGGGCTTGGCCTTCGGCCGAGTTCCGCACCGTCCGGGATACATCCAATTGGCTGGTTGCGACCTTAATCGCCGAGACCAAGTTGCCGAACGCCGCCTGCGCGGCGGCGAGATCCGCCTGAGCGAGAGCAGCTGAGGCACTCACACACTGCATCCAGGACAGTGTGAGTGCGATCGTTATGGCCCTGACACAGGGGCTAGGCCACGCCATCAGCCATCCCCCCGGGCCAGCCCGCCAAAAGCGCCTGCCCGGCAGCGAGATTCCGCGTCATGCCACCCATGTTCCCCCCCTCGACACAGCCCACCGTGGAAGCGTCAACAGCGGCTACGAACCGGCAGATCGCCACATATTCCACCGGATTTTGGGCCTCGACGAAGCCCAGCGCTGCCTGGTGATATGCGCTGCCCATGGCCGCGCGCTGCCATACGAACAGCCAAGCCTCACCGTCCGTACCGAACCGCGAGGCTCCCAAAAGCCGGCCCATCTGCCAATGTCCGTCAGCCGATCCCGGCCGCTCGAAGATGCCCCACCCCTCGGCCCGGGCCCGCCGCCAGTCGAATTCACACTCCCCCATGCCCAGCTCCGTTAGTTGCCGAACAGAATCGATCCGAAGCTTGTCGAGCTTCCGGTCGTGCTCGCCGTGGTTGACGTCGCTGCAGAGCTCGACGAAGAGCCGGTTGCCACGGTCGCCGCCGTACTGCCCGAAGCTGGCGCTGCGCTCAGCCCGAGCACATTGGAGTAGGAGCGAGACGAGCCGGTCAGAGAATAAGTGCCAAAACTGCCACAGGAGGAGCTTGTCTTGATGGATGAACTCGTGCCCAGAATGGCCGCCAGTTTCGCCGACAGCCCGCTCGTGAAACAGGTATTCGTGCTGTTAATGTTGGAGATCAGCTCCGACATTTGGCTGTTGAGCGCCGAGCAGACCTGCTGCTGTGCCGAAGCGATCGCCGACGTAATCGCCGACGTCACTCCGCTATAGACCAGACCAGCTAAGTCCGGGATCAAGTTCGACAGGTCGAACGACCCCATCAACGCCGCCGAAATGCAGCTGCCAGAGCCGGAGAAAAACTGCGCCGGATTGACCTTCGCCGCATCGATCATGTGGATCTGTCGCTGCACCGCAGCGTCCGCGGCCTGTGTCACGAGGCAATCCTCGGCTTCCTCGGCGCCCGCGGGCGCCGCTACCAGCCCCGCGAGCAGCAGGGCCACCGCAATCGACCGCTTCATCACAGTGCCTCCTTCTCTCGCTCGAGCGCTCCGCGCACATCCTCCACCACTTGGACCACCCGGGCATCGAATAGCCCGACGACGTCCAGGCTTCGCCGCGTTGCAGCCTCCTCGCTCTCGGCTGAAATGCGAATCATGCGTCGGATCGGCTCGACCACGTGGTCGAGAACGACGCTCCCCGGCATTGTGCCATCATCGGCATGAAATTCTGCCATTATTGCCACTCTCCGATACGGACACGCCGCGACCCGGCCAATGCACCGGAGATTACAACGACATGGGGCATGAAGCCATGCACATCCGCCGGATTTGCGACGCGATCAGCGATCGATTTCCAAATCGCAACATCGTTGGCGCGCGGAAATGCGAGGGTCAGTCGGTCCTGCTCGCCGATGCGGTCAAGCCGTGCATATCCGCCAGCTCCTCCGGCGCTAACGGCTCTGCGGCAATCCGGGTCCAGCTGGGGTGCAGCATCCGCCAGGGCGAGAAACTGACGGACTGCGTCCTGAGCCTTCACCCGGGCTTCCTCGTCCGCTTCCAGCTGGTGCCGGGCCTGCTCCGCGCCCATGCGACGCTCGGCTTCGCTTATGGCCCGACGCAGGCTTGCGAGCGAAAAGCTCGCCTCTCGCCGTGAGGTCCGCAGCAGGTGGATGAGAAGCCCTTTTGGCTTCTGGCCGAGCAGGAATGCGGCTATGGCATGCAGCAGCAACCCGCGACCATAGCGTTGTGCACCGGAGGCAATCAGAGAGGGGGAAACACCTGGGCCAGTAGCACTCGGGCCGAACAGGTCTGGCAGAACCACCTCAAGGTCATTCGAGCTCCAGTTCTCTGGCAAGGCGGCAAGGAGAGCTGCGATATCCTGCCCGTGTTCGAGATGCTTTTGGAGGTCGCTACTGCGCAGCGTTTCGATTAGGGACGCAACCTCGCTTTGCGGGAAATCCAAAAAATCTCCAGCAGAATCCTGGTCAGTAGAATCAATAGAAATAGATTCTATATCTCTATCTATTTCTAAACTAGAGTCCTTAGAGTCATAGAGGGGCGAACCGCCGAAATCCTGGAGGCTTGACTCCGATTTTCCGGCAACGTTTCCCAGCCTCATACACGCCGATTCGCGGGACACATCATCCGTCCCGAGGAACGAATTGCGCCGCGGGGCGGCGGGCGCGTCTCCGACGAACGTCGGAGTGTCAGCCTGAATGTCGAACCCCACCATCCTTGCTGTCGCGGTCAGATCGATTGCCGCGCGCCGACCCGCTGCGCGGACTGCCAGCCCCATGTCCCTGAGTGCGCCGAGAGAGGCGCGCACGGTCGAGAGACTGCGGCCGAGCAGTCGTCCCAACTCATCGACGGTGATCTCCGCCAGCAGGTGACAGCCGATAATCTCCAGCTTCGCCGCGCCGGCGATCTGGAACAGCGTGAGCCGGTCCAGCCCGGTGGGGCCGGTCCAGATCGCCATTCGCGAGAACAGGTCCCCGCGTTCCGAAAGCGTCAAAAGTCGTGCGTTCATAAGCTCCTCCGTGGGGAGGAGAGTGGCGAGCCTGAGGTGTCCACGAGTGCAGACACCAGCCACTAATACCCACTTGCGCGCAGGCAAAGTTCGAGTATTATCTGAGAGCGACGTTCTCAGAAGCACTGTGGTTGGTGTCTGTCTGAATTGAGGGGCTCGAAGGCTGCAATCCTTCGGGCCCTTCCTCGTTTCTAGGTCACCCGGTCATCACATCTCCTTTGGTCAGATGACGTTGCCTGCACGCTCACGGTGCCGTCTTAGGCGTCCGCACGCAGGCCAATGGTTAAGAAGCTCAGATTCGCGGCCCGCCGTAAACGACGATGGCTGACACACTGAAATCATTGTGTCTTTTGCAGTTGCCGACCGCGAGATCATCGCCAGGTTCCTCAAATTGTTGCCGACTCAGGGGGCGGCGTAAGTGCCCTGCACCGGAGCCGGTGCCATGTCCTTTTCGTCCTCCATCTTCAGGGTGGTGTGTTCCACGAGCTCCCGCTCCATCTCGCGGGTAATGGTGCGAACCTCCTCGAAAATGGCCCGCAGGGGCCCGTGGAAGGAGAGGCTGCGCTGGTGAGCGCGGGCATGCTCAACGAGCTCCTCCATACCTTTCTGATCCGCGATTTGGCCGATGACACAGCCTGCCCGTGGTTTCACACCGGCAATCGAGCTGCGCCAATTGATGGCGTCGGCGGCCTCTGGAAGCCCGCCCTTGGCATGCGTCAGAACGCAGATGAGGCCGTTGAAGGGGACGACCACGGCGCCCTCGCGGTCCCCCGCCATTTGCTTCGTGAGCGTCTGCAGGCGCGAGGAGAAGACGCCGACGTCAAGGGATGAGTCACTCGCCTTGCGATATTCCACAGGAGCATCGGGGGCAGCCTGGAACGGGTCGCTGCCGACGCTCACTGCGGCCGGCGCCTTGCCCGCTTCCACGATCGCGAGCCGCAGGCGCTCGATCCACCCGGGGGTCCTGTCGTCGACATTCAGGAGCAGGTCGCGGAGCTCGTCGGCGTGCAGGGGATCGACCAGAGCCAGGCTGACCTGGGAGACCGCACCCACCAACGCGGCGTGCTGTACGGAGAGCTTAGCCTCGATGGTCTGCAGCCGCTCCTTCTCCCGCTGCACGAACGACGATTGTTCGCCGTAGCGGCGCGTGAGGTCCGCCATGCCCCGGGTGCTTTGTGCCCGCGAACGCATCGTCTGCGAGATCTCCTCCATAGACCGGAGCACGGAACAGACATAGAGGAGGAGGGCGGGATTGTCTGGCGCGGGCGCCGTGCGGGCTGCAAGGCTCTGCTCTAGGGACGCATTGAGCTTATCGAGCTTGGAGTTTTTCAGCAGCACCGCATGACGGATCTCACCATCATCCGTTGTATAAAGAACCTTTTCGCCCAATTTCTGCTGCACCGCCACCGCCACCGCCTCGAAGATGTTACCCTCAAGCGAGAAGCGGGTGCGCGTCCGCTCGCCCTGCGGAGCGTGCCTGAAACAGCCCTCCATTAATTGGCGCTGGACGTCAGGATTGAAGGTCCCTGCTTCGACGTCTGCCGACCCCTCCTTCAAGGACTTCAGGAGGGCAGCGTGCTCGTGGCTTAACCCCTCTGCCATGGCCACCAGGAGCACGCCGGCCGGCAGCAGCGGGCGCGGTCCCCAGACGGGCGGGGTAGGGGGCATTGCCCCCGTCTTGCGCGCTTTCTCTTGCTCCTCTTCCTGCGCCCGGCTAGCCGCATAAATGCTCGCGAGCGAGATGGTAAGCGCATGTTCTTCGCCGGGGACGGCGAAATCGATCTCCCATTCGCCGAGGTTGAGTGGCCGGTCAGTGGGAAAACGAACCGTCTGCACCACAGCAGGAACCAGCGTCAGGTCCGACATGTGCATATCGGCCCAGGCGCCGAAAATGCCGACCTCCCGCACCTGCTGGACCAAGTCCGGCTGCACGCCAACGAACCGCCCTGGCTCGATGTCCTGCACTATATTCGCTAGGTAACGGGCCTTGTGGGCCGCCTCGACGATGTTTCTTTCAAGCGATGAGGGTTTGTCCAGGCTGCCGCGCCGGTTCCATATCTCCTGTGCGACCTTGCTGGAAACCGCCTCAAGCCCGAGCGAGCCGAGCCCTTCGTCGCGGTTCAGCACGCGGTCGAAGAGGCTGGCCTGGAAGTCGATATCGCCGTTGCGGATAGCTTCCAGCTCGGGGAACTGCTCATCCAGCCCCACGTAGCGTCCGCTCTCCTGCGACCAGCGCTCACGGGTCCGTTCGACGCGCTCCATGACCTGCTGGAATGAGGCCGCGCGCACTGTCTCCCGATAGGTGATCTGGTTCAGCACCAGGGGCTTTTCGGCGAGCGAGTCCGACCTGCGATCGCCTGCGATGAGCTGGCGCAGCTCGCGAACTTCCGCACCCCACTCGTAGCGGGACAGCTTGAGGGGATTCTCGCCCTTCGCCTCGAGCTCCGCGACCATCAGGCGAAAGGAACTCTCGATTTCCGCCATGATCTGGATCTGCGCCTGCGACGGCAAGATGAGCAGCCGCCCCATAAACTTGCGGGCCATGCCCTCCCAGCCCCTTGCGCTGCCGCTACTGCCATCGCCGCCGACGTCGATGTCGAAGCGTTCGGCAAGCACTGGGTTCGCGGTCAGGAAATTGAAGACCACCCGATCACCGATCGGGTTCAGGATGTCCGGCGCGTTGGAGAGATCCGTCGAGCTGTCGCGCGTCGCGCGGCTCGCGGAGCTGAGTGACCGGTTCTTGCGATTGTACATCGCGCACAACCTGTCCTGCGCGACGAACCCGGTCATCGGCAGACAATATTCGCCGGCCACGATCTGCCCAGTACGATGAATGCGCCCGTCGAGCTGTCGCTCGTGGGTGATGTCCGCCTGCAGCTGCAGCTTGATCATCTTCCGCGGCCGCAGGTCCCCACCATTCTTTGGGGAGGCCTGGAGCGAGATGCCCGAGGACGCCGATCGGTTCATTGCCAGGACGTCGATCGCGCCGGCGTTGAAGTCGCGGGTGATGTCCTGCACCCGGGGCTTGTCGCGAGCCTGCACCTCGTAGGCGCCTTCGTCGGTTGGCACCATGCAGAACTTGCGCCGGGTGAGCTCCGCCATGGACAGCCCGTAGCCGTGGAGCTGCTGGCGGATCAGGTCCAAGCCGCTGGTCGTAAGGTCGCTGAAGTCAGCGGTGCGCACCCGCGCCTTGAAATCTTCCAGCCATCCGTCATGTTCATGCAGATGCCGCTTCTCGACCACTCCGAAACCGTTGCGGATGGTGATGTCGAGCATGGCTTCCGCATTGCGGATCAGCATGTCGCCGACATTCGGCAAACGATCGAGACCCTTACCCTCGACAGGCGTATCCTCGGCGGCATCATCGTCCACTTCCAGATTGCCGCTCCCGTCGCCAAGCATGTACTGCACCATGGCGTCGCCCACGTTATCCACAACCAGCACCGGCTTGCGCCCGTCCGCTACCGCGCGCAGCGCAAGCTCGCTCGCGAACTGGCACGAGAACGCACTCAACATGTATTGAGCAATGGTATGGAAGCGTGTCGCCGGCGATACGGAGCTGCACTCGGCGCGGCCGACCTTTTGTCCCCTCGCTTCCGCTTCCTGGGCCTGCGCCTTGACGGCCTTATTGATCACTTCGGCCTTGGTCTTGACCTCCCCGCTCTTCTCGAGCATTTCCGCCAGGAACTCCGAGACTGCGTCCATCTTTTGCCGCAGGTGCTCGTATTTCTCGGGGTTGAGATCCACCAAGTTGATGAACTCCCGCACCACGCCGCTCTGGTCCATCTCGCGCGAAATGGTGGTGCCCGCCCGCGCCATTTCATAGGAGATGGCCTCCTGCATCGCGAGCGGAGACAGTGCCACCAGATCCAGGAGTTTTTCGCTGCCCATGCCGAGTTCCGGCAGGATCGGCGCGTAAACCCTGATGTTATTGAGCGACTTCAAGGGTGTCGCCGACGAATATATCACCGTTGCGCGGTCGCCTTTGCTAACCGCAGGATGGCTGGTGGCGGCCGCCACAAGCTTCTGGGTGAGTTCGCCGCAGCGAGAGGTATCGCCGGCGGCGCGGTGGCTTTCGTCGATCAGTAGGGCAGGCGCCTTCTCGAATCTGGTCATCCAGTTCGCGATGGCCGCAGCTTTCCAGTCGCCGCCCTGGGCTCCGAGCTGGCTGTAGGTGCACAGCACTAAGTTGACCCGTCCGGCCCCCGACGTGGGAATGCCCTTCTCGCGCGCAAGCTTGGCCGCCGCAGCGTCGTGGCCGAACAGGAGCTTGGGCTGTCCGTTCTCGTCCACCGAAGAATAGTCGATGATCCGCGCTTCTTTCGCATTGTTGAAGATGAAGGGCCGGATATGCTTTGGCAGATCGCGCAGCCCCAGGCCCGTCACGTCACACAGATCGCGCGCGACGAGGTCCTGGAACAGGTCTGGCCGTTCGCTGAAGAAGATGATGGGTCGATCTTCGAGCAGGGCCTTGCTGATGTGCGCCGCCAGGAAGCGCCCCTTGCCCACACCCATGGAGTCGGAATTCAGGAAGCCCTGGCCGCGCTCGATAGCCGCGAAGCTCAGCGCAAGCGCATCCGTCTGCTCCGGGCTGAATCGCTCGCCGAGCGCGGCGACCGTTTCTTCCGGTGTGTCGCGCAAGAGCCCGAGACGCGCGGCCACCATCTCGTCGATGTCGCCGTACCGACGCGCAACTGCGGAGAGCGCGGCCATGGTTGGCCCCGCCAGCGAGCGTTGGATGCGGGTTGACGATTCCCCGACCTTGGACAGCGGTTCGTAGATCAAAAGGAAGGGGTCGTCGTCCTCCCTGAAAGTCTCCACGGGAACAGGCTCCGGCATCGCGCCCACCACTGCGGCTTCTGCGGCTTCAGTCGGCGCCGGTGTGGGCGCATCCGTTTCGACAACAGGAACCGCGCCAGCGGAGGGACTGACGGGACGAGCCACACCGCCTCGCGTGTCCCCCGCGGCGGCGGGCCGGGGCCGCCGACCACGCGCAGCCGGCGCATCGCCGCCCGGCTGCGACCCGGTCGGGGCGGCGAGGACCGGCTTCCCAGCCTGAGCCACCGCTGAAGCATCCCGCGCTCGGCCGGACACCGCCGCCAGTGCCGCGGCTTGCTCCTCCTTTCCCCACATCTGCAGCCCGGCCTGGATGGCCTGGTCCCGGGTCCACTCCGCGCCGGACGGAGACGGGTTGGAGTGGCGTGTCGCGACCCCGCCGGGGTCGCGACGAACGACCGTCCAGCCGCGACGGGTATCCTCAATGCGGATCATCGACGCATCGGCGAGCAGCAACGGCCGACTTGCCACAAGGGCGCCAAAGGCTTCGGCGGGGTTCGCCGCCTTAGCGGCGTCCGACCAGTTCGGGCCGACCGACGCACCATCGGTACCGAGGGCGGATCGGCCGTCCACAACGGCCGCATCAGCTGCTGCACCGATGGACGGATTGCGTGCCACCAGCAGCGCGCGCATGTTGGCCGCAGCTTGCGCCGACCACGCATTCAGCTCGTCCAGATTCCGCAGGACGGGGATTTCCCGCGGCGCCAGTTCCACCGCCTCGTCCACCGACAGCGGCTCCGTGCGCCGCGGCCCGATGGCGTACAGCTGAACGTTGAACTGCGTCCCCATCTTTCGATACATGGCGCCGTCGAGCACGGCGGCGCCGGCAATGTCGTACATCGAGCGCATCCAGGCATCGAACGTTTTTCGTGCCCCTTCCAGGCGCCCTTCGGCGACGTTGTCGCCGGCCATCACCACGAACGCCCGGCCGTCGGCCCTCAGCTGCTTAAGCGCCTCGAAAATGTAGTAATGATCCGGGCGGGCGATCCTCAGCTCGCGGCCGAAGGCATCCACCGCAACGCTCGGCGCATCGACCTGTGTCGAGAAGGGCGGGTTCATCACCAGCATGTCGAACTCCCGACCCTTGCCGGGGCCCGCCGCAAAGGCCTCGAATGACCCTGTGAAGATCTCGGCGGCCTCGCCCAGTGCAGCTGTCGCTCGTCGCGCGCGGGCGGGGTCGATCTCCACACCCGTGATCTGCGCGCCCTGCGCTGCCAGCACGCTTACGAACACCCCGTTTCCGACCATCGGCTCCAGCACCGTCTCGCCAGTCGAGGGGTGGAGCACCAACGCCGCCGCCCCCGAAACCGTCAGCGGCGTCGAAAATTGGTCAAAGCGCGCGTTTTCCAGGCTTCGCGCCTTCCGATCCGGAAGGCGGGCGTTCAGGCCCTCGGCCACAATCCGCGGGTTCGCGCCGATGGACAGCGACCTGCTCACCGCCCGCGCACACTCCGCTTCCACGTGCTCGTGCCAATCGGCGAAGGTCATGCCCGCCGCCGTGCGCAGGTCAGCCGCAACGATGTGATTGTAGAGTTTTTCGAAGCTCGACGAATTGAAACGCCACCGGTCGAGAGACATCCAGTGCACGGCGCCGCGTGCGCAGCCGGCGAGCTCGTCTGATGTCGTAGCGCGCAAGAAGAAGTCGCGTACGTGGCCCCGCGGCTTCCCGTCCGGGCCTCGTTCCCAGTCCCGGAAGACACGCCCGTCGCTGTGCTCGGCGATCCGGCCGAGCGGCGTTTCCCGTACCAAACACCCGTACCTGGTACGCCCGATCTCGATCGGATCGAACACCGTTTTGCGGACGCCCAGCTGACGCGTGAACGTCAAACGGTGATTCACGAGGTCCTGCTGAGACACGGTCACGCGGCTCAGGCCCCGGGGCGCCAGCCCCAGGGCGGTCCACAGAGCGCGAGTGTCCAACTTTTCCTTCGGGCTGCACAACAGCAGCATGCCTTTCGCCTTCCGGCTTTCCACCTGAAGGGCGCGAAGCACCGGCATGTCCAGTTTGCCGACAACCTCGGCGAACGTATCCACGCTGAACGGGGCATTTTCCGAGATGAAGGTGGCCAGCGCGGGCGCGGGCAGGTCTTTGCCCTCGCTGGTCAGGAACGTTGCCGCGACGCCATGCGATTTCAGATTGGGCAGGAGCACGGAAGCCATGATTTCCTCACGCAACAAAAAGGCCTCGGCGTTGCCGACGATAATCCCGAATTAGCGCCTGAAGCGGTGCTGGTGTGTGAGCTCGGCCGCCAACTGATTAGGCCGGCAAGGAAGGGGATAATCCATACGGCTGCCAGACAATCTGGATCTCGCAGATCACGGTTGTCAACCGATGAAAATCGAATAAACGGCCACAATGATGCGGATAATCCACATAATGATGCCATATCTCTCTCGGATTCCCGCGCTGACGCGATGGCGGTCATGGCGATTCTCGCCGCATCAGCGCAATCCCCGCTCGAGCATCTCGCGGTCCACGACCCGGTCCAGTTCGCCGACGGCGTCGAGCACGAAGGCGTGGCCTTGCGATAGTGCTCGATAGGTCGCGAGGGCGGTCGCCATGATGAATTCGCTCTGTGCGCGCCGGTCCGCCGCCAGACGGCGGCTCTGGGTAAAGCCCACGAGTCTGAGGCCGAATACACCATCGTCATCGACCGCAATGTCGACTTTGAAGGGGCTTGGCGAGAGCACCCGCTCCATGATCCCGGCGGCGGCGGCGGCGATCAGAGGTGACACGAAACGTGCATCGACCCAGAGAGCGGTCAGCCCCGGGCGGTGCTCCTCCATTTTCCCCATCAGCGCCTCCCGCAGCGCGGGGCTGCGGGAGGGGGCGCTGTCCGACCCCCGGACCAGCTCGAGAAGGGCCGCGCGCTGATGGTCGATGAAGGCCGCCGCATCGGCCGCGAAATGTCGCGTGGCGGCCGCCTCTATGGCGAGCTCATGGATGCGCAGCGCATCGATCGCCATCACCGCGTTCTCCACTGGCATCCCGCGACGTGACGCACATAGAGTGCCTGGAGCTGCTCATAAGGGCCGCGTCGCTGGCGCCGGCAATAGAGCAGATAGCCTGTATAGACCAGAATCAGGGGGAGCCCGAACTTCCAGAAGATGCCAAGGGTTGCGAATACGAGTCCGCCGACCAAAGCCACGGGCAACAGAGATCCATGCAGATCTCCCACAGTATTGATCGAAAGGGCTGTCCACCGCCAGCCGGTCCAGTTGTCCCAGTCAATGTTCCCATGTCCGCTCATGACTGGTCCCTCATGTTTCGCCTGGCGGCGACCTCACCGGACGCCAGGATTTGCTCCAGAACGTCCTCCGCATTGCAATCGAACCGATGGCCGCGCGCCTCGCTGTCCCAGCGGCCACCAGCGTCCCTTAGTACCCTGGTCACCTGTTGGTAGAGCTGGATGTCGCGGAACGCCGGCAGCACCAGGAGCCGGCCATCGGTGACGGCGTCGCGCAGCGGCGCAAGAATGTCCTCTGACAGACCCATGTCAGCCCCCGGCCGCCGCGCCGCGCCAGAACCTCTCCCGCGCCACATCCAGATGTACGAAGGTCGCGTAGAGCCCGATTCCCCCGGCACCAGCCACCGCCCCGGCGGCGGCCACCTGCTGCGGCGTGAACGGCGGGATCCGCACGTCGGCCGCCTGAGCCATCATATGGCGCGAGTTGCGCGCGGCCCCCTCGATGGCCGCATTGCTCTCCGGCGTCCGATACCCGCTCTGCAATATGATTGGGACGGCCGAACCATGGACCTGCGATAGCCCGGTCTGTACCCGGGCCAAAACCTCGATCAGCGCGGTGTTCATGGCGACGGCCGCGTTGCTGCGATAATCGCGCATGGCCCATGACAACGCCGAAAGGCCGGCAGTGAGCCAAGCGCCATCTGGGCGGCGAAAGTCCGCGAACACCTCTTCGCCCGACTGACGCCGAAGCCAGATGGCGGTCGGCCAACCGCCGCGCGCCTCGAGGGCGCGCCGCATTTCTCCCGCAATAGAATCGGCGAGGGCAGGGGGTGCCGGCAGGAAGGCCAGTAGGGGGCTCGTCACAACGGCCCCGATTAGACTACGTCGGGAGCTCGCCATGACCAGGCCTCCCTGCCGGCACTATCATCGACGCGGGCGGCGCCGCCAGGCGCCCGGCTTCCGCTCGATATCCATATCGATTGAGGGCCATGATCGCTGTTTCGACCGTGATTGCCCCCTCCTCCAGCTTGCGTGCGACCGTATCGCACATCGGCCGGCCGCCTTCGCCGCGGCGGATGATCTTCAACATGGTCGCATATGAGTGCCGCGGCCCGGAGCTCTCCACCTCCGCCCGCACGCCCTCATCCATGACCTGCCACTCGCGCAGGCAGACGCGGCCGCCGCCCATGCGCGGGACCAGCACCTGCGACACAAGCAAGTGCGTGTTCGACACGATGTCAAAAAAACCCTGGTCCTGCATGTCGCTGGGGAAGCGCTGGGTCAGGCGCCGAAACACATGGGCGACGCTCTGCGCATGCACCGTCGCGTAGACGGGATGCCCTGTGCTGGCGGCTTCTGTCGCCGCGGAAATCGTCTCGGCGTCGCGCAGCTCCTGGATCTCGATCAGGGCGGGGTCCCGCCGCATGGCGTTGCGGACCGCCTCCGCGAACGACTTCACATGACGAGGCACCTCGTGCTGGACCAGCGTGCAGCATGCGGATGGGACGCTCGAAAAGAGAAACTCGATCGGTGCCTCAAAGCAAATCAGGTTGCCGCGCAGATGGGTATTTCCGGCCAGAATGTTGCGTTTTAGGGCTGCGGTGGTGCTGGTTTTGCCCGAACCCGTCTCGCCGGCCAAGAAGACCGCCCCCTGGTGCGGAGCGGATTCCGCGACGATTTCCGGCTCCAGCTCCACTTCTTCCGGGGTGGGGGGTTGGTCCCGCACGTACCGAAGAACGATCTGCAGGCCCGCCTCGCCGCCCTCGAAAAACGCGGGCGTCGCGTTGACCCGAAAGCGATAGCGCATCGGGTCGCCGGCGTCGTCCACCTCGAGGGGATCGTCATATTGCACCGAGCAGTCTTGCGAGGCGGCCGAGGCCAGACGCGCCTCGACACTATCGCTTCCCGTCAGCGCCACCACGACGCGTCGCACTTCCTCGAGCTGCAGCCTGCGCAGCGTGATAGCGGCCGGCACGCCATCGATCTTCACGAGCACCGGTTGGCCGGGCTCAATGTAGATATCGCTCGCCCCGCGCTTGGCACAGCCAATTAGGAGCCGCCGGATCTCCTCCTTGGAGCCTACGTCATAAGGCATGTCGGGCTGCTCCACATGCACGCCAGTCCATTTCGACATGCTCAGGTCCTCAACGGAGGGGGCTCTATTGCGCCGCGACCCGGGCGGCCAGCTCTGCAAGCTTCTTGCTCTGCTGGTCCCCCGGAGTGAGCGCGAGGATGACATCCGGCGCCGCGACACTATCTGCAGGCTTCACCGTCGGCCGCGCCGGTACTGCAGCTGCGATCGGCGCCGGAACGGCCTTCGTCGTCGCCGGCGCAGCCGTGCTCCGCGCCGGAACGGATCGCTGCCCAAGATAGGCAGCGGGCGCTGCCTGACGAAAGGTGGGCGTCACCACAAGCTCAACGGTGGTGGCGCCCACCACAGCGCGCGCGCCGCCATCGGAAAGGGCCAATGCGCGTTGCTGCTGGGTTACCTTCGGCAGCGAGACTGCCCCGCGACGTGCCAAGTCGTGGTAAAGCTTCATTCCGGCGAAATCACGCTCCAGGCGCGCCAGGTTCACCTCGAACAGAGCGCGAGCCTCCTCGATCCCGTCGGCCCGTGCGGCCTCGGCGACCTCTTCGTAGGTCCGCCGCTCGGCCTCATTCTGCGGCAGGAGATCCGGTCCTCGGGAGGCGACCGATCGAGGCTGCACATCGAGATAGTCGCGCCATGTCGGAGCCGTCAGCGAGATGCGCGCAGGCACGGCGATGCGAAACGTCCCCTGAGCCAGATGTACCAGTCGGTCGCTCTGCTGCTGGCCGACCTGGCGGACTTCGGTAATCACGGGTGGAATGACAATACCATCCACCAGCAAACGGCGAAAATCGAAGCGGCCATAGAATGCAGCCGCCGTGCGCTCAAGCGCCAGATTGATGCGTCCGGCCTCCTCAGCGAAGCCAGTCCGGAGTCCAGTCTTGCGCGCGCTGCGGCTCAGTAGATCCGCCCGGATGCCGCTCGGCGCTCCACCCGGGGCATTGTAGCCCGTGACACCGCCCGGAGGGTCCACGAACGCGGGTGTTGTGCCTGTACCAGCGTTCGCCGCGGTACCTGATACGAACTCCGCCTGCGACTGGCCGGGACTCTGCTGCCCCATCCCGTACTGGCGTAGCGCTTGCTGCTGCTGGAGCATCTGCTGCTGCGCCAGTATCGGATTCACCGCCCCTACTTGCGGATATCCCGCCCCCGCTTGCGGATATCCGTACACGGCCGCCTGCGGATAGGGATACATCATCATCTGGCCCGATGCCGGCAGGGCACCGGGCCAGACCGACATAAGGGCCGTGGCACCGAACAGCAACATGGAGCGCCCAGGCACGCTCCGCGCGGCCAGAAGCCGTCGCACGCGGCTGGACACGGTGGTTCGGATCATCGATCGCCTTCCCCTTCGATCGCGCGAAAGTCCCCTTAGAAAGGGCCATAAGTGCCAAGATTGTCAACCAGAAACGACAATCGTGCCATATAATGACGTTTTATGCCGAAAAATTCGCATAAATTCCGTGCCTTTCTGTGAAGGCACCCGCTGCGCAGCTCACTTCAAATCAGGCGTCGATGCTTAAGGGGGAAAGAAAAATGCCCCGCCGAAGCGGGGCAAAAGGACTGGAGCCATCAGAGCACGGTTCTTACTTTCTACTCAACGCTCATGCAGCGCGTTGACCGGATCACACCTGACGCCGGAACTCAGCCTCGCGGCATGGCGCAACCGCAGGAACCGTGACCGAGGACGTGGCGACCAAGGCCGCCATGGCCACGAAGCTCTGTGCCTCATCGAGGGAGTACGCAACCCCCTGATTTAACACGTTATACCGGCCCATGCGGAGCTCGGCAATATCGTAGATGAAGTTCTCGCCGGTGTCGAAAATCGAAGCATGGAACACACGCTCGTCGATTTCGAAGTCCGCGGAACTGTACGACCATCCGCCGAATTGCATGGCGGCACCCCAGGCCCAGTCGTTGCGAGACGAGGATGATTCATGTTTCCCGATACTATCCATCCTGCCCTCTGTTGTGTCCGCGAAAACAGCCTCGTCGAGCCCCCTCATAACACGCCGCCTCGCTTTTGGTAGAAATGCGGACACTCCCGAAATGACAAAATCCGAGAACCCGCGATGAAAAATAAACAACCTGTACATTTGTGGTGTCAATACGGGTGAATCCGTGACGTTTCATCCCTAATGGTCTGGAGGGGGCTCGGAAAGGCCTCCACCGGAGGATGGGAGCCGATCATCCGGTGCGACGTTCGGCGCACGCATAGGCGATGAAGCCGGCACGATGTGAATGAGCCGCTGTAATAACGGAAGGGAATCCTGAGAATTCCCCGTTCCACGCGCAAAGTCCTTTAACACGGACACGGTTTCCTCCCCCAGAAAGCCCTGAGGGAGGGTAAGGATTACTTCCCCGGTGTCCTTCCGGAACTTAACGGGCGGTATCCTTTTGCGCCTTCGGCGGGGTGACTGTGAGTCAGGCTCCCCAGTGTTCTTAACCTCGGAAGCCTGCGAGATATGCGCTAATGGCATGGATGTGTGATTAGCATATGTCCGTAACGCATATACCAAGAACGCAATCAGGGGAGTTTTGGTGTGTGCAACTTGCAACGTCCTCGCCCCCGCGAGGGCCGCCTCGTAGATGTCCGCGTCCGCACCGGTCACGAGGATCGAGTCATAAGAGCTCCGCAGGAGGGTAAACATATCCGATACTTCGCGCGAAACGCCGGACACCGCGTCTTGAATCGCCAGCACAACATCATTCGCGTCAATTAGCTTTGTTGCAATGCTATCAGGCGTGCCGCAGATTGCATGAGCTCGAGACGCGAGGGCCTCCGATGCGCCACCCGCTATGGCGCCGCGGGACTTAATCCGAGCGGTAAATGCTGTCTCAAAATCGTCGTAAAGTGAAGGAACATGGATCGGTTGTGCACCTTGACATAGAGGTAACGTTGAAAGTGTGCCGCCATCGCAATGGAGCAGGGCCTGTGCTGGGCGGCGTAGGCGGCTATTTTCGGGCCGTGTCGCTTTCTGGTTGATGGTCTCGACCATCGCCGCCAGGCTTTGCTCATTCAGGTGATGGATGCTGTTCGGTCGCGGGTGCTCACGGGTGCCGGGCACCGGAGCGGCTATCTCGGCTACACGCCCGATGGCGCTGGCTATCCTGCAGGCCCGGTCCGCATCCGTGGTCAGCAAAACGAGATCATGGGTGCGAAACCCCGCATCAAGCCGCGCCATGGCCGTCAACACCAGGAGAGCGTCTTCCGACGCCATCGCAGTAGCGCGTGTAACGGGCAAGGTGGAGCCGGTGCGTTGGATAAACCGCCCGGGCGCCACGGCCGGACCGCCGACGCGCACGAGACCTCCCAGAACGCGATAGAGGCTGGGTGCGCCCTGGCCTGCGGCGATCGAAGCCTCTTCCCACGCCGTGGCGGCGCCGGCGACGAGACGGGCGGGGAACGTTATGGTTCGCGGCGCCTGATCCGCGTCAGGCGCAAGCACCCCGGCGGCGACCCACCGAGGTCCGATCTCCACGAAGAGGGGCAGCATACACTCACCTGTCCTTGAGCCATTCGTCTCTTGAGCCCAGCTCAATCGTTCTCATTGGCTTCGGCGAACACATTCTTAATGTCGTCGGAAATGGCCTTCTTCTCCTCCTCGAGGCGCTCAATGCGCTCGATGAAGGACTTGAGCTGTTCCTTGGCGAAGCCCGCGGGGGCAACCGACACCTCGTCCTCTGACATCATCTAGCTCCCTTGCTTGTCGGGGCCGGGCGGTTCTCCAGGTAGAAGGAGGCCGCTAGATCGCGGTCTGTAGGCAACCGAAGTTCTCTGGCGCTTTCCTTGGTCAAGCCGAGCTGGGAGAGACGCTTCGACCAGGCCGCCGCCACCACGGTGCGCGCCGCGATCATTTCCTCAAGAGTGATACCCTGCAATTCCGGGCACTTCGGGGCCACCGCCGGCTGCATCACCCGCCCCATGATCGCCCGGATGATGGAAATCGCTCGAGCGATCTCCATCGACGCGTGCTCCGGCCGCGGGCTGTTTTCCGGGCAAACGGACGCGCGCAGTAATGCATTCTCGCGCAGCAACGCATCGATGGTCGCCCGTTCGCATTCGAGCGTCTCGAACAAGACGCGGATATCGGAGGCCTGATAGGCCAGCAGCGCCACGTCGCGCAGGCCCGGCGCCGGCCGGAGTGCCGCGAGAAACCGGTCGCCCGCCGCCTCCTCGATCGACAGATCCTCCGGCGCGTCTCGTCCGGGGGCCGTCTTACAGGTATTCACCATCCGCCAAAGGCGGGCACGGGGGGCGACTTCGCCATCGCCGGGCGTGCGCGGCGATGGCGCGGCGCGGCCGGCGGATTCAGCGGGAACGCTCATCTGCCTTTTCCTCCTTCCACCAGCAATACCAACTGCAGTTCCTGATCCACTTGCTGCTGCTCCTTCAGGTCTTCAGGGTGATGACGCCCAACTCCGCCAGCCCCGCGACCAATCGGCCAAGGGCTGCAGCGGCCTCATTGTCGGCGGCCAGGCTTCGCGCCGCCGTCTCCGTGGTCAGGGGGACATTGCTGAACCCGAGACAAACCTCCAGGGCCGCAACATAATCTGCGGCCAGCTCCACCACCTTCACGTAGCTCGTGACCGCCTGCGCCATGACGATGATCTGGTTGACCGCCAAGCTCGTTGCGCGCCGACCGGCGCTGCCCACCATCCTCGGCCGGCTCGGGGCAATGCCATCCGGCAGATCCTCCGGCCCCAACATGACCGGCCGCTCCGGTGCATGGGCGATACGGCGGGCTTCTTCGATCGCCTCAGAGAAGCGAGCCCCGCGAGGAAGCCCGCTGCTGCTCCCCATGTCCGCGCCCATCACCTCTGCTCCGCGGTGCGCGCCACGCCCCGGGCTGCCACCGGCACGTAGGCCCGGGCCCGATGAACAGCGCACCAGGACTCTCCCGGCACCGTCTGTTCACCGCACACCATCATGTCCGCGCTCGGAGCATTCAGTGGCCAGCGGCACTGACGCTCGCCACTGAATTTGAACAAAACCCCGGACGTCGGGAACCGCGGCTCCGCTTGAACACGCTGCACCGCAGTAGGAGCAACCGCCGCCGGCCCTGGAGTTAGCTGGGCCCGCTCGTCGGTCGGCTCCAGGGCCTTATCCGCGCTCCTGGGAGCCGGTCGTGCCGCTGGAACTGCCTCGCTCCGACGCTGCAGCCGCCCCTCGGTGATAAGCCGATCCAGCTTTCCGGCGACGCCGCTCTTTGAGATCGCCTGATCCGGTAAGGACACCGCGGCCGCGATCTGCGCCAACGGGAGGCCTTCACCGTACATCCTGATGAGAGCAGAGGTTTGGGCCTCCGACCATGTCCGCAGACGCGGACGCAGGTCGATTCCGCGGGCGGCCGCTCGCCTGGACACCGAGTCCGGCGTCCGCGGAATCGACTGCCGTCGAAGCGCGGACGCAATATCGAGGGCAGTGACTCCCTTGGCCGCAAGCTCGGAGAGGATCTCATCCTCCCGGGGCGTCCATGCCACTCGCATCCGCATCGCTTTGCGCGCCATTTCACCCTCCGTTCCGCTGAACGGCTGCCTCAACCTTCTGCCGCACAAATTCGTCCGTCGAGACCTGCCGCTGAACCGCATTCATCGAAGCGCATCCGGCGACCATGAGTGCCAGCGCCACCGCGGCGCCCCTCACGAGCATCCCCATCACAATCTCCATCCATCCGACCACTCAAATTCGCAATGCCCGCATGATGCGACATCAAATGCGGCTCAGCAATGCGCATCGTCACCATAATTGGTCATTTATGCGTCTTTTTATGCGCGGAAACCCGTGTTACATCCTGCAGGGGACGGTAACGTAGGTTATGAGATGAAATCGAATAGCCGGAGCAACGCGACGCCACCGCTTAGCGGTGCCGCCGCAGGCGGGCGGAGCGAGGACACGGAACGGCGCTACGAGCAGCGGGCGAGGCGGTTCGTGGAGTGGGTAAAGACGCGCGGAATGAACCTCGACTGGAGGGCACTGGTGGCCGCCTACGAGGCACTCACGGAGGGCCTCAGGCCATCGAGCAGGCGGCAATACCGCGCAGCGCTGAAGTTCTGGATCGAGCGGTTCCGCGCGATGCAGGACGCACTGCTTTTCACGGAAGCCGCGGCGGATATCGACCGGGCATGGCGATCGCGGCAGCGGACAGGATCGGGGGAGGGGAGTGCGCGGCGGAACAATACGTTACTGCGTCAGATGCCAGAGGCAGTGCGGCGCCGGATTGCCTATCACCTCTACGGAGTGGGGACCGTATACGCGCTGATGGCAGGGGATCTTCTTCTTGCCACGCCGGTCCTCGGTCTTCGCCCGAAGGAATGGGGCTGCTGCTCTATCGAGGGTGACGTGCTCAGAGTGCAAAATTCAAAATATATCAAGGATTTACGAGCTAATGGCGAAGTGCGCACCCTGACGATCGACCGCGAGCAGGTCGCCGCCGACGAGATGGAGGCAGCGCAAAGGCTGATCCTCTGGATGCAGGGGCGGACCTGGGATGCTGCGCGAACCAAACTCCAACCTAGGCTGAAAGCGGCTCTTAAATCGCTGATCGACCAGGGCCTTATCGAACGCAAGTGGCGGCATCTGCGGTTTTATGACGGTCGACACCAGTTCTCGGCAGAGGCCAAGGCCACCCTAGAGGCCGGTAAGGGCGAGGTAGCGGCGGTCATGGGACATTCGAGTGCGCTGACGGCTGTCCACCACTACGGTCGGCGGCGACGAGCCGAGAGGCCATCAGCCGTTCAGCCGAGTGCCGATTCCGTTGCTGCCGTGAAGGCCAAGACAATCGATCGGCTGAACAAGATCATGCAACGGCGGGGAGAAAAGGTGCCAGAGCACTCGCTCCGGCAAGCACCCGAGCGAAATCGGGGGGCATTACCCTCCGAATAATCGAAATCCGTCCCAAATGCGCACCATCGGCTGTTCAGATTATCGTTTTTTTACAAGATGATAGTTCAAAAATCGTTCGTCTTTATGCGGGATTTGTCAATTCTGCGCATGTTTGCACATTATCGTTCACATCAGTCCTTTATTGTGCCATTATGTGCCTGTTTCATCGGTGGTGCTCGCAGTTTCAGTATCTGCGTGCACCTGAGTGCGCTTTGTCCATGTGTCGGTACCTTGCTGTTCAAGGTCTTGGGGCACCATGCAAAGCGCTGGATGTTTGGGACGCAGCCCCGTTCACCGATCCTCGGTGAACCGGACCGGAGATCGCGATGAAGGCGAAGTTGAGCACCGCAAACATTGACAATGCTGACCTCACGCCCGCTGACATGGAGGTGGTCGATACGGCCGCAGAGGTTGCAGGGCTGCATCCCCCGGCACTCGTGGCCGTCGATGACGGTCATTCTGAAACCAAGGTGGCATTCTTCTCCGGCGTGGATCGCGGCGAAATCCGCACATTTTCCTTCCCCAGCCGCACCGCGCGCGACCTGGTGGAGGTCGAGAGCTCGGGCGCCCAGGCGCCCAACGCCTATCGCGTGTCCGATGGAGCTGAGGAGGTCGTGACGATCCTGCCGCGTGGAAAGAACACGGAGGATGCCGGTGACAACCGCACGCAGGACTATCCCACCAGCGTGCGCAATCGCGTGGTGGTGCATCACGCCCTGCACGAGGTCCTGCCCCTTCTCGGCGCGCGTGGCGACGTGCTCAGCATCGGCACGACCTTGCCCTACTCGGACTTCTACCTGCCGGTGAACGGAGCCCAAAACGCGGCACTCATCGAGGCGAAGAAGACGAACATTGCGCGGGGCGTACATCTGGTGGATCGGGAGGATCTCAGCTCTCAGCCTTCACCGTATCGGGTGGCTCAACACCGGGTGTATTCGGAAGGGGTTGCCGCATTTTTCGACGCAATGCTGCTCTGCCGCGCCGATGGCACGATCACCGTCAATGAGGACTTTGCGCAGCGGTTCGCCTATGGGCCGGCGTTCGTGGTGGTGGATGTCGGCGGCAAGACCACGGACATCGTTTACGGCAACTGGAGCGGTCGATTAAGCGAAGCGCCGACGCTGACAGTGGCGAAGTCGGAGAGCATCAAAGCCGGGTGCCTCGACGCCTGTGATGATCTCGAGAGTTTCATCAAGTCGAAGTTCTCTATTCGCAACGTGGTGGATCCCGAGCGATGCCTGGTGGAGCGCATCGTGCCGCTCTACGGCAAAACGCGGGACATCTCCGACCTGGTGGAGCGCGCCATGAAGCCGCTCGCTGACAAGGTGCAGGAGGCAGTGTACCGGCACGCGGAGGACGGCAGCGCACTGTCCTGCGTCATCTACGTCGGCGGAGGCTCGCTTCTCCTGCAGTCCCACCTCGAGGGGCTGTTCCACCCCGACCTTATGGTCTTCCCGGACCAGCCGCGGTTCGCCAACGCGCGCGGCATCCTCAAGGTCATGAAAGCCACCAGCGGCTGACCGCAGGGGCGGCGACTGAAAGCTGAACGGCGACCCGCCGTTCAGAATGAAACGACAGCGCGGGGACGGCGAGGCGATGGCCCGAAAGACCAAAGGGGTTGCGGCACGTGGTGGCGCCGACAGCAGTGACGCAGAGCGGATCTACGGATTCTCGTTCGATACGAACATCCCGGAGCACAGGCAGCTGCACGGCTTCCTGACCACCCGCATCAGCGGCAGCCGGAGGCGCCATTACATGATGGACCTCATGCTGATCGGCTTCCACGTGGTGAGGGGGCAGCATGGCGGGCGGGTACCGCTCACCATGCCGAGCACCTTGCTTGCGGAACTTTCCGAAGACGACGCGGCTCAGGCGCGAGCGGCCGCGGCGCCACCGCCTTTCATCCCTCCGCCCCTTGCCCCTGCGTCTCCATCCAAGCGGATCCCTGTCACCCGAGCCGCATCGCCCGAGCCTGAGGCCCTTACCCGCGGGGCGTCCGGTGGAGAGCTGCGCGCGCCGCCGGCCGGCTCCCCGGTGCGAGAGGAGGCACCGGCGCCCGCCGCATCATCCGCTCCGGCCGTCGCCGAAGTGGGCCTGCTCGCCGCGCTGCGTGGATTTGAGGGCTGAGCCACATGGTCAAGTCACTCCCGACCATCTGGGCCTTTCTGGATATCACAAGCGCGCTGGTGGGGCTCACCAGCCTCGTCGCTCAGTTCTGGCCGCCGCTCGTCGCCGGCGCGGCCGCCGGCGCGGCTTGGGCTCTGCTGACCGCGATCCACCTAGGAATGGCGCCCAGCTCCGATGCCATGTTGGGCCTCTCAATACTCGTCACCACGACGCTCATAACCGTCGTCCGGCGTACCGCATGCCTGTTCGATCGTGGGCCCGCCATGAGCGATCCCCTTCGGGCAGGGCGGAGCAAGCGCCCCGGCGGGCCCTTCAGCGGCTCCTCTGCCCTTGCAGCGGCCACCCTCCTTGCAGCGCTTCCCATCGGGCTCAGCATCTCGCGGATGCTGCCGCTCTATCTCCTCGTGCCCCTCGGCGTCGTCACCGGCGGCGTCGTGATGGCGCTCAACATCATGGTCCATGACGCGGGCGAACGACCCGCGGCCCGCAAATAGGAGCAACTCAAGATGCGCATGATGTATTATATGACGATACTATTCTGTGCGGTGTCTATTGCTGTGCTTTACACGACTCTGACAGCACCCACGCAGGCAGATCTCTGTGCCCAGCGCTGGGATGGATCGGGTTTCACCGTCGACTGGCACGCCGGTTCCTGCAGGGTTCAGGTCGACGGTCGCTGGATTCCGGAAAATAGCGTGCGGCTTCCTCTGGCCGGCACAGGCGCGACCCCTGCGGCTGCCGACTAGGGAGCCTCCATTGTACTCCCTGCCCACCTTCCTCATAGCTTCCGCGCCCCTTCTCATCGCTCTAACGCGGCTCGGCTGGCCGTTGGTGCGCAGCATCGTGGGCGCGGGCGTCGCGTGGCTCGTCCTGATCTGCCTGTGGCAAATCGTGGGAATGCCCATCCTGCCCATGTTCGCGGCTGCGTTCGCCCTGAGCGGAGGTGTCGTGTTGACCGGAGAGGTTCTCCGGGCGCGGCGTAACAGCGTTACGCCGCGCGGACCCGGAACGTGGCACCCTGAAATCCCTGCCGCCGCCTTTCCGCCCCCTGATGCCGGACGGCTGTTCTTTGCCCTCAGCATCGCAGCTCCGACCTTCGCCCTGAGCGCCTGCGGGCTGTTCCTCGGTCCGGCCGCGCTGCTCCAACCATTTGTCATCGTTGGCGCCACGCTCCTCCTGCTTCTTCCCTGACGCCCGACGAGGTCGCGATGCTTCACCTTGTTCTGGACGAGACCAAGACCTTTAATTTGCAAGATATCCTGGAAAACATGCCACCGTTCGGCGAACCACTCGAAGCGGTTGTTCCCGCGCTGCCCGTCAACGAGGACATCATCGGCCTGCTGGCCGTCGCCTCTATGCTAGTCGCAGGGCTCCTCGTTCTCCTCGCGCTTGTACGGGCGGTGCGATGGATCGCGCGTCGCGCACTCATGGCGCTGAATAC
The DNA here is from genome assembly GCF_021401125.1 of Xanthobacter sp. NM-59. Taxonomy (GTDB): domain Bacteria; phylum Pseudomonadota; class Alphaproteobacteria; order Rhizobiales; family Xanthobacteraceae; genus Xanthobacter. Next base: position 53,087 of record NZ_JACBFQ010000013.1, on the reverse strand, counting down.
CGCCAAGTCTCCCTCGATCCGCCGGACCCGAAGTAATCCCGCCGGCTCGGGCTACAGAAAGGGAGCGCACGAATGACTTTTCGCGACCTCCCAGCAAACCTCGAAGCGGTGCGTGGCGAGATCCTGAACGCCATCTCCGCTCCACTCCAATCACTGCCACGGACCGGAGATCCGGCATGAACATAATCAGTTCCCAGCCCGCGGACGCCCGGCCGCCCGTCCTGGAGGCCTTGCTCGCCGTCCGGCGGAACGGGCTGGATCTTGCGCTCTTCCCTATCGGCCTTCGTACCCCTCTCGTCTGCGAGGAGGCGGTCAAGCAGAACGGCCTCGCCATACCTTATGTCCCCGAAGCCTTCCGGGCCGAGCTCCTGCCCACCGCGATGCGGGTGTCGGGGGGCGGAGCGCTGGGCGCGATCCCCGTGATTGACCGCACTCCGGAGCTGTGCCGCCTCGCTGTCGAGGAGGGCGGGCAGGGTGCGCTGGAGCACGTGCCCACGGATCTGCTGGGACAGGTGCGGGCGGCCGTCGCCCGGGAGAACGCATTCCGGGCGACGTTCGATGTCGGGTTCTGGGTCCTTTCCATCGGCGCATTCCTTGGTGCCGTCCTGTACTGGGCACTGTCGTCCGGCCAGCCAATGGCGCAGCTGCTCACCGAGCCGGATATGCAGCCTCCCGACGGCATCACCATCGTCATCGGGCTCGCCGGCATCACCATCGCGCTCCTCCGCTTCATCCTTACCTATCGGTGGCGGGGCCGCCAGCTCGTCCGCGCCGATGACGCCGCGGCCCTCCAGAATAATCCGCCGGCGTGGCGGGCGGTTGCGCAGGATCCAGCTCTTCTCGCCCAAACACCCGAAGAGGTCGTTCCGAAAGTGCTCTCGGCGGCCGCGTGGGCGCTCGCATGGGAGCCGCTATCAGGGATTCTCGCCGGTCTCATCGTGAACGGGCTGACTGTGAGCCTCTGGCTGGCGCTCAACGGCTGTGCCCATTGGGGCGCAGAGACCTGCACCGGCACCACCCTCGGCCTCAGCCTATGGCTCGCGGCTGCCAATGTCCTCTGGGTGCTGAGCTGGGCGCTGATGTTGATCAGCACATATGTGGCCAAGAAGGAGGAACTGGCTGCGCTGCGCGCGGAACTGCTGTCCGCGCCGGATAGCCGGCACCCTCAATAGGGATAGCCGGCCCGGCCACGACGATGGAACTGCAACATCCTCGGAGACAAATCATGCCGCTCAAGGATGGCGAAACCGCCGCACCGCGGAACAAAGAGTGGACCGGCGAGCAGCGCGCCGTCATCGAGACCACGGCCCCGGTGACACGGGTGCGCGCCCGGGCCGGCACAGGCAAGACGACGGTGCTGCGCGGCTATTCGGCCGCGCGGCGGCAAGTGCCGATCCTCTATATCGTCTTCAACAAGGCCAACCAGAAGGCGGCCTCGGCCACCTTCCCGCCCTGGGTCCGCCCGGTCACCAGCCACGCACTGGCCTTTCGTGTCACCGGCGACCGTTATCGGCACAAGCTTGGCGATCCGCGGGCGGTGCACGTTGCCCGCATGTTCAACATCCGAAACGACACCGCGGCTCAGGCGATCCAAGTGCTCACCCGGTTTCTGTGTTGGCCGGGGCAATCGGTGGCCAGTTGCGCCCGTGGCCGCAAGCAGATGGACGCCGCTGTCTACGCGGAGCGCCTCTGGGAGCTGATGCTGGACCCAGAGAACCGCGACGTGCCGATGCCTCACGACGGCTACCTGAAGCTGTTCGACATGGAGCGGCATTCCGTTGGCCGCTACGAGCACATCCTCTTCGACGAGGCCCAGGACGCCAACCCCATCACGATTTCCATTCTGCAACGTCAGGAGCTGCCCCTGGTACTCGTCGGCGACGAGTACCAGTCCATCTACGGCTTCCGCGGCGCGGCGAATGCCCTCGATATGTTCACAGGCGCCGATCTTGCCCTGACACAGAGCTGGCGCTTCGGGCCGGAGATCGCCGCGGCTGCCAACGCCGTCCTCGCCGAGTTCGGCGAGCAAAGGTGCGTCACCGGCCGCGGCGGTCCCTCAGAGGTTCATGCCGAGGGAACCCCCGAGGGGCCCTACACCTTTCTCTCCCGAACCAACGCGGGCGTCATCGAGCACGCGATCGAGCGGGCCGGAGCGCCGCTGCATTTCGTCGGCGGTCTCGAAAGCTACCGCCTCGAGCGGATCCTGGACGCCTTCTACCTCTTCATGCGTCAGTTTCATCTGGTCGAGGATCGCGAGTTCAAGGCCTTCCAGAGCTTCGGTTCCCTCGCCGACTACGCGCAGGAGATCGACGACACAGAGATCAAGGCCATCGTGAACCTGGTGGCCGGATATGGCGCGACCACCGCAGATCGGCTCAACGAGCTTCGCCGGCGGTCCGTCGAAGCGCAGCGGGCAGAGGTAACCCTCACCACCATGCACCGCGCAAAGGGCCTGGAGTGGGACGTTGTGGTGCTGGGCGAGACGTTCTCCTATGCGGATTATCTCGAAGAGCGGCCCGAAGCCAGGATCACCAAATATCGGGAAGACCTCAACCTGCTTTACGTATCCGCGACCCGAGCGCGCAGGCGCCTCTTCCTGAATTCCACCCTCTACAACTTCATGAAGTGATCTTACTGCGGTCAACCAAGTTGCCGACAGCGATCCGACTCAGCACTAGGCCCAGGAGCTCCTCATCATGCTGCTTCATCTCACGCCGAAGGCCGTGGCGGCCCAGGAGGTTCAACTGATCGACGTCAGCTTTCCCGAATTCGACCTTGTGTTGCGCGAAGGCACGGATCTCAAGGCGAGACGCCCCTATCCTAACAAGACCTGGCTGGTCGCGAGCTCAGCCCGGGAGCGTGCCGCCAAGGACGGGATTCTTCTCGAAACGCAGGAGCGGGTGTCTCAGTTCACCATGGTCACGCGCTGGGCGGTCGCGGCGGAAATGGTGGTCACCCAGGAAATTGCCTACCGCATTCTCGACGAGACCCACGACGCGGCGAGCGCGGACCCATGCCTCTGGTACAGCTTCACCGGCTGGCCCAAGCGCTGGCCGGACTGCATTCCGTATGAGGCCCCTGTCCGCATCACGCCCACCCTGGTGCTTGACGGCAGCAAGAGCATCGAAGCGAAGACCGCTCACACATTTCCCATGCCCACGCTGGAACGCGAGCGCATCCTGCAGCACGCGGGCATGCACATCCCCAACAGGGCACCGAAGCAGGAAGCTGCCTTCGCGGTCCCTCAAGTCGCGCGCCCGGCGGGCGCCCGCACCGGGATGTAGCGGATGGCTGTGGACGTCACGCTGACTGTCAACGGCTGGGACGGACCTCCGCCGATGCCTGGCATCTACCTGAAGGCTCCGAAGGGGCGCACGGCTTACGAGGTGCTCGCGTTTTGGTCGGCACGCGCCGGTTCCAAGATAGTGGGCCGCCTGAGATGCCGGCGGCTCGAACCGAAAGAAATCCCGGCGGGCGCGACGGTGATCGCCTGGTATTGGGCGCAACGGTAGGGGAGGGACTACAGCATGGCCGACATCGACATGAATACCCTGCATGCGGCCGGGCGGGCCCGGATCGTCGAAGACCTCGCGAACATCCGGGATGCGATGAAGCAGGCCGAAGGCCAGGGCTTTGCCAAGGAGATCGAGAGGCTCAAGGCCGCTGAGGCGGCGCTGCAACGTCGTCTCGAGCAGATGGCTGCAAACCAGTGGGGTGAGGGCCGAGCCGGAGAGAATGAAAGAGCACGACCCGATCTCTGATGAACAAACGAAAGGACATCTGATGGCTTCGGAACTCGATACGGTAATCGGTGCTCGCCTGCGCAGCGTGCGGCAAGCGAGTGGCTGCAGTCAAGAAAAGCTCGCGGAGAGCCTTGGGATCACTTTTCAGCAAATTCAAAAGTACGAGAAAGGATCTAACCGGCTGTCACTCAGCAGCGCAATTCGCGCTGCGAAAGCCCTTGGCGTCTCTATCTCGAGTCTGTTGCCCACGGATACGGAAGTCGAATCCGGAGTGACTGAAATGATTACAGATAAACACGCTCTTCGCGCTGCAGAAATATTCACGCGCCTTCCTGCTCCCCTAAAAATTGGTGCTCTTCGTGCCGTCGAGGCGATCGAGCAGGCTGTCACCCCGGAAGCAGCGGAATGACAGCCTGGTGACGAGACTGTCGGATAACGAAACATTTGGAAAAACGAAGATGAATTGGGTTCTGATGTTCATCATGATTACATACGGCAATGACGTGGAATACTCGTCGACGACGTTCCGGGACGAAGCGGCGTGCATGGAGGCCGGTCGCGCCATGGAGGTCCTGACGCAGGAGACGGTGGTGCGCAGCGTTTATAAGTTCAAGTGGCTGTGCAAGCCGACCACGTCTAAATGAGGAGCGGCCAGTGGTGGATCTTCATGTTCTTGCCGAAGAGGTCGCCAGCGGCCAGGTGCCTGCTCTGAGCATCCGGCAGCCCTATCCCCATCACATCTTCCACGACGGGAAGGACGTGGAAAACCGCGACTGGGCGACGAAGCGGCGGGGCTGGTTCATGGTCCATGCCGGCGTCTCGACCGCGGAGATCGACCTCGAGGATGAGAGAGAGAGGGCGCTTCCGCGCGGCGGCATCGTGGGCATGGCCCGCATCATCGATTGCGTGACGCAGATGGACAGCGACTGGTTCTTCGGGCGCCACGGTTTCGTGCTGCGCGATGCCTTTCCGCTGCCACTGCTCCCCTGCAACGGGGCCCAGGGCTTCTTCAACGTGCCCCCCGACATCCGCGCCGCCGTCGCCGCCGCGATCCGGGGCATGTGCGAGGACACCAGAGCCACGGCGGAGATCCTGCTGGCGTCCGGGGTGTCGCCGGCGGCGGTGGAGTCAGCCGCGAGGCCCTGGCCCGGGCGCTAGGGGTGAGCGCCGGTCACGGCGTGGTCAAGGGCGCCTGGGCGGCGATCGCCGCCCAGGCCGCGAGGTAGGTGGTTGGAGAGCGGTCCATGAATGGCTCCGGCCCCGGCCGGATTTGTCCCTTGCAAGCTGCCACCTGACCATTCTCCGGCGCATGATGCGCCGGAGAATGGTGATGAGAGCGTTGAAGATCGGACTGGGTGGTGGTGCCGCCGGGGCTTGGGGCGTGGCCCTCTATGGCTTGTTGCAGGGCAGCGTCGAAGCGGCGGTCGCGGTGGGGATGATGGCCTCGGTCCTGACCATCCTGGCGGCGTTCGCCGCGGCGGCCGACAAAACGGCAGCCTGAAGCAAGAGGGCGGCGGAGCAGATCCGCCACCCTCGCGAACCAAACGCAGGAGGACGCAATGAGCGACGATGAAATTCTGATTTGCGAGGGGCGTTTCCAGGTGTGGGATCGCGGTGACCGTATTGCCGAGGTCTCGACGGTGGGCGGGGTGGAGGTCACCACTGCGGAATTCGCCGAGGCGGTGCGAAGGCAGGATGCGATCTTCGATCGCGAGCACATTCCGCTGCAAGTGGGCAAGGCGGTCCCCTGCAACCCAATCGTCGCCATTGTGCAAGCGGTGCCGGCTCATACGAGCGACGGATATTCCGACAGCGATCTTGGCTCCGCCTTTCCAGGGATGCTGCAACTACGGGGTGGCGCGCTACTTGATGGCCGCGATGAACACCCTGTGGCCGACATGGAACAGCTCGCCGCGCTGCTAAGGAAGGTGACTTGGCCGACTCTGTCCGAGCGGGAACTCAACTGAACGCGAAACTAAGGGTGGCCATGATGAGCGGTGAGCTGAACCTGAAGGTGCTTAATTCCCAGGATGGCGAGCTCGTGCTCGCTTTCGCCGAAGGCCACATCGACTGCCAGGAGATCGCGGAAGAAGACATCCTGGATGCGATCAGGCGCGAGTGCCCCTGGCATGAGGATGAGGACGAGCAGCTGGAATTCTCCACCCTGCGCGTCCGGCACTTCCACGTGACTGAAGTGCCGCCGGAGGGAGAGGCGACCGAGGACCCCGAAACGCTGTGGCTCTGCGGCGCCTCGGCGCCGGGAGCGCGGCCGGTGACGGGTGTCACCTCCTTGCGCATTCCCGGGCTGGACACCTCCAGGACCGTTCCGTGCGCGCACATTGCGGACTGGTACGACGCGAGCTGGCAGGCGAACCCGTCGATCGGCGCCAACCTGCTACGCCACGGCTACCGCCAGTGGGCGGAAGGGCGGCCGACGGTGGAGGTGGCCGGTGTGGAGGCAAACACGCTCTACGACGCTCCGCGGTGGTGAGAGCAGGCCAGGGGAGCTTTGCCATGGCGATCGACGGCCGACGGCTGGAGCGGGACGTGCTGGACGCCCTCACGAAGAACAGCGTCCTGGTGACCTACGTGCTGCGCAACACCCTCGTCATGCCCTGTTATGGCTACGGCTGGATTCAGCATCTGGAGACGCACCAGGTCCTCGCCGCCTGCCGGCGCCTCGAGGCGCGGGGGCATGTGGAGGAGGCCCCGACCCACTATGCGACCTATAAGGCCTGGCAGATCACGCCGGCCGGCCGTGACATACATCAGCGCAAGGTGCAGGCGATCAGAGTGGTCGGCGACATCCTGGAGGACCCCGATCGGCCGGGCTGGTGGACCTATCGGTCGATTGGCGCCGACGGCACGACCGTGGGCGGTTTTCCCACGCCGGAAGCAGCCCGGCGGGCGGCGCGGCGCTCCGCGGAGGGCTGCTGATAATGGGCAGCATCCGGCTGAACACCTTCCTGGAGGCGCTGAAGGCCGCAGAGCCGGCCGGACCGCTCGTGAATCCCTATCGCGGCTGGGTGAAAGGCATCGATGCGGATCCCGAAGCACCGGCTGCGCGGGCCCGCCACCTCCAGGCCTATCTCGGTGAGCGCTTGTCCGATGCTGCCCTGATCCTCGTGGCAGAAGCCCCAGGCTACCAGGGCGCCAGGTTCTCCGGCATTGCGATGACGTGCGAGCGGACCCTGCTTGGCCACAAGCCGCAGGTGCCGGCAAGTGCGGTCATGCAGATGCGCGCCGTCCGCACCAGCGATCCGGCGGCCGCCAGGAACGATCCGGAGCGTTTGTCCGGGTTCGGGGAGCCCACGGCGACGATGGTGTGGGGTGAGGTGTCCGCCCACCTGGATCTGCTGGAGGCGCTCCTGGACCTGTTCCCCGGCCGACCCGTGGTTGCCGTCGGCGAGACGGCGAAACGCAACCTGGCTCGTCTCGGGATTGAGGCGGCCGGCGTGCGGCATCCCGCCAACGGCGGTTGCAGCGCTTTTGGGCGGGGCCTGGCGGCCAATTTCGATCAGCTGGGCTTCTTCAACGTGCCCTCCGACATCCGCGACGCGGTCACCGCCAACATCAGAACCTGAGGAGATCCTGCGCATGGCGCGCCAGTTCGTGATCACGCACCCGGAGTGGGGCGTTTACCTGGGTAATTGCCTCGGGCTGGGCTTCTGGACGCTAGTCGACTCCGCCGGCCAGCCGGCGGCCGTGCTGTTCGGGAGCGAGGCTCAGGCGGAGGCCCACATCCGCTCGTGGGACCAGAACAACGATCCGGCCGACTACACTCTCCACGCAGTGGAGGCGGCAGGGCAATGGGCCTCAGCCGCCGAGCTGCGCGCCGCGGGCCTTGGCGACATGCTGGGCGACATGGAGGAGAACGCGCTCCTGTGCGCAGCCGGCACGGCCGCGGGCGGAAGCGCGCTTTGAAGCGGACATTTCTGTGCGCCGGCTGGGTCGCGCTCGCACTTCTGGGCCTGGTGCCCGCATCGCTGGCGCAGGAGATCGCCGGGCGGGCCTCCGTGATTGACGCGGACACGCTCGACATTCACGGGCAGCGTGTCCGCCTTCTGGGGATCGATGCGCCTGAAAGCCAGCAGCTCTGCAGGAACCGGGCGACTGGCAGCCAAGTCCGCTGCGGCGGTGCGGCGGCCTTCTACCTGGCGGACCTCATCGGATCCGCCACGGTGACCTGTGAGGGCACCAACCGGGACCGCTACGGGCGCATGCTCGCTCACTGCCGCGTGCGCGGCGAGGACATTGGCAAAGCGCTTGTCCGCGCTGGATGGGCGCGGGCCTATGTGCAGTTCAGTCAGGAATATGTGACGCAAGAGGAGGAGGCCCGCGCCGCCGGCGTCGGTGTGTGGGCGACGGATTTTCAGGCGCCATGGGTTTGGCGGAGGCTGCGGGCGGGGCGTTGAAATACGATCTCTTGTGAGTGGCTATTCGGGGAGATCCCGCGCAGATCTCCGAATGCGATTTTTCTTCACTCCTCTCTATAAGCACCGCCGGCGCCCATTCTTTCCAACGGTGGCCAGAATTGGGATTCGGCCTCGATCCGGTCCGAAAACCGGTTGTAGGCCGTTAGCCTGGCAACAGGCAGGGCAAGGTCTTCGCGCCGGTAGATCTCCGACCGGAGGAAGCTCATCTCAGCCTCGAACGTATCTTCTGCCACATCAATGACCCACGCCCGGCGGCCGCCGTTGGCGCCGTCCGCCCAGCGGTATCCGCGGGCTTTCAACGTGTCCTTCAGCTCATACGGCGAGTTGGTGGCCCAGATCCTGGCGCCTGGCGCGCGCGCGGCCGCCAGCAGGTTCGACATGGCCGTGGTGCCGGACTTCGGCAGAGGCCGCGCCAGCAGCTCGATCGTCGCCCGGCAGTCGTCGCCGGCGCGGTGCGCATCGTGGAAGAAGCCGTAGGCGGCCAGCAGCTGGCCCAGCTTTGCGCTGCCGAACCCCTCCGCCTTCCATGGAACCTGCGTGAGGGAGCATGCCCAGGGCTTCTCCTTGAACACGGGGTAGGCCCGCTCCACCACCTTGCGGTCGAAGTCGGCGTTGTGCGCGACGATCAGATCCGCTCCCGCCACGAAGGCGGCGACTTCCTCTGGATCGATCGCCTGGCCGGCGACTGTCGCCGCATCGATCCCGGTGAGCTCAGTCACCTCGGGCGGAATCGGCCGGGAGGGTTCCCGCAGCCGCTCGAAGCCGTCCTGGATCGCATGGATCGTCCCGTCCCGGCTGTAGCTGAAGGAGATCATCGCCAGCTCGATGATCTCGTCCTCGACGGCAAGGCCTGTTGTCTCCGTGTCTAGCATCAAGCCCCGCCACGTCTTCGTGCCGGCCGGGATCGGCGCAAACCCGGCCCGGGGGCGAAGGCGGCGCAGCACGCGATAGTCGCCGGAGGACTCCAGCGTCGCGGCCATGGCCTCGAGATCGGCCGCCACATCCATTTGCTCGGGTCCCGCCGTCACACGATCGCCATCACGCTGCCCGCCGGTGTGCGGAACAGCGAGAGGGCGAGGCGGAGCCGTGCCAGGTGCTCACCATCGATCTCCACGCGATCCGGATCATATGTGTCCAGGAAGCCCAGAGGGTCAGGGGGCAGGCGGGGGTTGGTGCGTTGCACCGACACCTCGATGGCGCCGGCCGCCGTCTCGACCAGGCACAACCGCCGGAGCGCGGCCATGGCGTCGCACCGGCGCCGGACTGCGGTGTCGCCCGCGAACCGACTGCGCTCGCCCAGAACGGCCAGGAAGCCTTCAAGGAGCGGAAGCGATACCCGGGCCACGAAGCCCTTGAGCGGACCGGCGTCCGGTCCGCAGGCTAGCCGCATCCGCACGATGCGGCTGCTCTCTATGCTGTCGGTCATCTGCATCTTCTCCAAGTGGCCTTCAGGTGAATAATGCGCGCGTTGCGCCCAGTGCAGGAAGCGCGAGAGCCGACAGGACGGCGATCTCCCCAGCCCAGGCGGGGGCAAAAAACCCGCCGAGGGCGGCTCCCGCTACGCCGGCCAACGTGACGAAAGCGGCATAGCCCGTCAGCAGCAGAGCCGTCAGCAGCGCTTTCGACGCGCTGCGGAGGGGCAGGACCAGGATGTTGTCCATGGTGACACCACTTAGTGCTCGGCGGGCGGCTGCAGCCAGAGCACCGCGACAAGACCGCAGGAGGCGATCACTGCAAAGCCAGCCAACGCACAGGATAGAAGGCCAGCCCACGATAGGGTGGGGGAGGTGAGGATATCGCCGCCGCCGGCCGCCAGGACCGCCGCAACGGCGAGCCCGGTCCCGTGTGTCAGGAGAAGACTCACCAGCACGCTGATGATGAACAGGATGATGAGCATCATGAGCCCTGAGCCAGCCGAGGTGCCACCGGAAGACATGTCAGTGCGCATTGGCCGCTTCCTTTCCGGGTTCAACCTGCGTGGACGTCTCGCTGCTGTGGCCGCGGGGCTGCTGGAGGGCGAGAAACGTAGCGACGGGAACAGCGAAGATCGTCGCCAGGACGTCGGCGGTGACGAGCGAGATGCGGTTCGCACCGGACTCGTATTTTTGGATCTGCTGAAAGGTAACGCCGAGCCGGGCGCCCAGCCTCTGCTGGGAGATGCCGGCGCGGGTCCGCTCCGCTCGGAGGCGGGCACCGATCGCTGCGCCCGCCGGGCGGGTATCCAGGTCAAGCGTGAAGGACTCGTCGAGGAGCGTGGTGAGGATCTCGCCGGCCGCCGCCGGCGCGATTGCATAGGTGCCGTCGCCCACCGGAGCGCCCACGTCCAGGTCCACAGCCCACTGGCGGGCCCGAGAGCTGACCGGGCGGAAGATCCAGTTGTCGGAACCGGGGGTGTATTCCCAGTCGGTTTTGCTCATTTTTCGCTCCGCGCGGCTTGCTCGGCTTGCGCCGCAAGTCGCTGATAGTGCTTGAGGATGTTGACCCGCAGGTAAGACGACAGGTTCTGGTGGAGATCCGGCCGCATATCGTCGATGTCCGCCACGAGGGCGCTGATGCTGATGCCCCGTGCTCCTGCGATTTCGGTCAGCGCGTTCCAGAACGCGTCTTCGAGGGAAACCGAGGTCTTCCGACCCCGGATCACGACCCAGCGGCGGGAAGGGCGCACCGGCATGGCCCGTCACGCCCGGGTGTGCAGCGCACGTAGCAGCTTACGCTGCTTCACCTTCTGCTGGGCCTGGGCGGCCAGCGTGGACAGGGCCGCCAGCGCGATACTCAGCGCGACGGTCCCCAGGGCGGTGGTCAGGAGATGGATGGTGGTCATGGGAGCTCACTCGTGTGATCCAAAAGTGCGATGTTGCACATTTACTCCCAGCGGGCAGGCGTGTCAACAAAAAGTGCAACTATGATATAAAACGTCAATTCGGCACATTTCCGCGACGCGGCCGAGTTCGCGTGTTAGTGCACACAATCAGGGTGGCCAGGGGGGGCTGGAAAGCGCTTGCGCCAACGTTGCCCGGGGAGCGTATTGGCGCTATCTTGAAGCAAACCTGCAATGTGGGAGTTTTATGTCAATGCCGATAACCGGCGACCAGTGCCGGGCTGCGAGAGCCCTCGTCGAAATGGCCCAGGAAGACCTGATGGAGCGCGCGAAGCTGTCGCGGAACACCATTCTGCATTTTGAGAAGGGGCGACGGATCCCGAACCCAGCAAACCTTGATGCGATCCGCCGTGTCCTTGAAGAGGCCGGCGTGGAGTTCATACCGCAGGACGAGAAGGGGCCGGGGGTGCGGCTGCGGTGCCCCGTAAATGAGCGCACCCCGGACGCAATTTGACGTCCGACTAGGCCAAACTCTATCGCACGGTCAGCGAGATATTACTGCTGATGCGCTTGTTTCGGGTGTGCCATGTCAGAGCTAGGCATGGCCGTCCGTATTTTTGGTCCGGACGATGAGCTCGGTTGACAGCCGTCAACCGAGCTCATCGTCCCACTTGAATTCCTGTGGCGTGTCCACCACACGAATGTGCGGCATTGCCGTAGTATTGTTTAGAGGCGGAACCGGCCTGAAGGCGGTGAGTGCAGCATGGGCACGATGTGCGCATTCAATCCAGTTCCTGGATAAAATAGCAATAATCCGGCCATAACCGCTCGATTCTCCGTCGAGTTGCTCGACAAAATATCGCATCACTCCATATGATCGCTGCACGCTCGATAATCGCTCGATGAGGCGCTCGTGTCTGCGACATTCTCGGAAATCTTTAAGCCGGTCGACAGTGACTACGGCTTGATCTCGCTGCGCCGGGTCATCGGCTGCACTGTGGACGCTGTGTGGAAGGGCACGACCTGCGCCGACGCTGGTATGGTCGCCACAGCTGCCGGCGTCTTCAACGTCGCCACTAGCATCGTGGCGGCGCTCGCCCTGACCTACACGCTCTATGTGACGATTTGGGAGATGGCGGACGCCGAATACGATCGGGCGAAGAAGTTCACATTCGTGCGTATCGGCATTGGTGCGGGGATGCTCCTGCCGATCAAAAGCGGGTTTAGCTTCGCCCAGATCATCGTCCTCTATATCCTGGTCTGGGGCTCGGGTGGGGCCGATTATCTGTGGGCCAAGGTTGCGCCGAAGATGGCGGGCAACGGCTACGCCGACATCGCAACCCTGCCCGAGGATGACTACAAGATCCGCGCCGCGATCGCTGGCGCGATCCGCGCGCGGACCCAGGGCTATGTTTGCGCTGACCGGCTGAACGAAGTCGCCGTCGCCTACAGGGTCGAAATGGCCCCCGCCATCGTCAGTAAGACCCTTGGCGGGAAAAGCATGCCCTCCGCCGGCGGCGACATCCAGTCGCCGACACAGCAGACCTTCGTGGACAATTCGGGCTTCTTCAATGGCTCGACTAGCCTATGCGGCAATGTCCGTTACCTGGCGCCGCAGGCGGTGACCCTGCCTGAAAAGGACACGCCCACCAAGACCGCCGATGTTCCGACAATGACGTTGATGGACGCCATTGCCACCAGCGCGGTCACAAGTGGCTACACCGCAGCCTGGAGCATCATCGACGCCTACGCGAAGAACCTTGCAGACATGGTCAAAAACCCAGGATACACGGACGAACAGATCAAGGATTATATCGCCACCGCAACCTGGGCGGCGCAGGCGGCGCTGCGGAACGCGTTGAATGGCGCGCTCACGAGCCGCTCCGGTGACATCAAGACGGCGGCCGATAAGTACCTTGAGGACACTACGAATGCGGGCTGGGTGTTCGCAATCTCGTGGCAGCGCGCGAACGTTGCCATGGCGCAGCGCTTCCAGAGCCTCGTGAACAGCGTGACGTTTACGCCGAAGGCGCCCGACAATCTTGCCGCGGTCATCGATCCAGCGTCCATCGCAAGCCTGCTCTCGACGCCGCGGATCGCCGACGCCAGCACCGGGCAGATCTACGCGCTCTATCAGCACGACATGGGTCGTTTGAATAGTTTCGACGCGGTCTTCACGGATATGGCCTCGCCGTCGCCAACCCTGGCGGCCGAACAGGTCGGGACGCCGCCCACGAATTTGGGCGTCTCGTCGACCATGCGCTGGGTCTACGATAAACTGAAGGTGACTGGCACCGAGGGTACGACGCAATGGAGCGATCCCCTGCTGAACATGACCCAAATCGGCGTTGGCGTGGCCGATATGGGCCTCGCGGCGATGGGGGTGGCGGCAGGGGCATCTCTCGTCGGCAATTCCGTCCTGGGGAACATTCCGTTCATCGGCGGGATCGCGCAGATGACCTCGGCGGGCGCGAGCTCGCTCGGCATGATCTTCGCCGGCCTAGGCTTCTGGCTGGGTGGCGTGTTGCCGCTTTTGCCCATCCTCTACTTCTTCGGGGCGGTGCTGAGCTGGATCATCAATGGCCTCGAGGCGCTCATCGCTGTGCCGCTATGGCTGCTGAGCTTTTTCTATCCTGCGAAGGAACCCTCCTTGGTCGGCGCAAGCCGGCAGGGGTGGCTGCTGCTGTTCGGCCTGCTTGTACGGCCCATGCTCATCATCATGGGCCTGGTGGTGTCTCTACTTGCCATGTACGCGGCGTTCGCGATCCTGAACGCCCTGTTCTCCTCGGTTTTCGCCCTGATGATTCCGCTGGACGGCGGCGCGGTGACATCGGCCGTGGTCACGGCGGGAGCGGTCTTCCTGTACGTGATGGCGGCCACCATGGTGGTGACCAACTCCTGCGCGCTCATGACCGAGCTGGGCGACGCCGCGCTGCGTTGGATCGAGGTGGGTGTGCACTCCATCTGGGGCTCGCAGTTCGGCCAGCAAGTGTCCGCTCAGGCTGGCGTCGGCGGCGGCCTCGGCAGCGGCATGCAGAACCTCGGCAAGGGTGTGGCCGGTGGACTCGGGAAGGTCACGGGCAATTTGCGGATGCCGAAATTCAACCGGAAGGGTGGAGGCGGTTCGGGAGGGGGCAATCCGGGCGGGTAGGCCTCCACATGAACCCAAGATCATGTGCAAAAATGAAAAAATCATGTATTGACAATGCGTTAGCTGCATGGCATTCTTGAGTCAATCGAGGGGGCGTGTCATGAGCAAGATGCAGAAAGTTCTGGAGCGGTTCGACACGAAGGAACTGGCCCGTCATGGTGATCCGGCCTGCTATCGCCGTCGGGCCGCCGGGTTCCTTGCCCTCTATGACCAGCTGCGGGGTGGCGAGGCTTTCACCACGAGCTTCGCCGGCCTGTGGCTCGACGCCCTGAGCCGCGTTGACGGCAATCTGCTCTGGGATCAGCGGGATGCTGCGGCTCATGCCATGGTCGTGGCGATGAAGGCAGAACTGCCTTGCTACCCCCTGGTGGCGGCTCAGTTCGCGAAGGATATGGAGCGGCTGTACAGCCGCGAAGAGCGGACCCGCGGCTATCTGGGGGATCTCCAGGCTGCCGCCCGCTTTGAGATGGCGCGTCTGCGGATCGAGATGGGGTGGATGCTGCCGGGGCTGCATCCGGAGTGGCGCCATGCCAAGCGGATGTACGACTTCTCGCGCGAGAAGCTGCAGGCGCTGTGGGATGAGGCTCACCCGCAGCCGAAGGTGAAAATGGTGGAGAAGCACATCCACCACACCAACACCGTCTACCAGCCGGCGCCGATGGTGGTGCCGGGGCCCAATGGGAAGTTCGGGGGGTTCTGAGCGAGCCTTCCGGCCCCATGGGGCCGGCCGGAGCCCGGAAGGGAACATTGTTGACGCGGCACCTTGAGACGCTCATGATCGCATCACGGGGTGCGATCATGAGCAGCGTGATGTCATTGCAGCGTCAGCCGGCCGCTTCCGGCCATCTTCAGACCTTCGCCAATGAGGACGATCGTCGTCGCCTGACGGGCGCCGCTGTCAAGGCGGTGCTGCGCTTGGTGGCGTCCTGGGAAGCCAGCAACGCGGAGGGGGCGGCCCTGCTCGGTGTGTCCGAGAGTACCTGGGACCGCATGAAGGCCGGCAAGTGGGAGGGCGTGCTCAGCCAGGACCAGCTGACCCGGGCGTCCGCCTTGATCGGGGTCTTCAAGGGCCTGCATTTGCTGTTCGCCGACGACATGGCGGATCGCTGGCCGCGGCTTGCAAACCGCGGGCCGATCTTCGACCATCTCACTCCTGTGGGGGCGATGATCGATGGCGGAATTCCCCGCATGCTGGAGGTTCGGCAGTATATCGATGCACTGCGCGGCGGGCTCTGAGGCTGATGACGGCTTTGTATCTGGTGCGGGAAGCCTTCCCTAAAACCATTCGGCTAGTCGCGAGCGCCAGGCTCCGTGAAGCGGTCATGCTGCCGCTTGTCGATGACCAGGACGAACTGGCCCAGTTAGCCGAGATCGAGGGTGCGACCAGCGGGCGCCTCGTCGCGCAGGCGCGGGGCCGCGACCGGCTGCCGTCGGATGAGCTGGTTCATGGCGTCCCTCATGCGCACTTCATCAATGCGAGCTTTGCCTATGCCAAGCCTCGCGAGCCGATGCGCTTCAATCCGGCGGATCGGGGCGCCTGGTACGCTGCGTTGGTGGTGGAGACGTGCATCGCTGAGGTCGGGCACCACCTGACCAAGGCTCTGGCGGATGCCGGCGACTTCCATGCCGTTGTAGAATACGGCGAGATGATTGCCAGTATGTCAGGCACGTTCGTCGACCTGCGTCAGGAGCCGCTGCATCCATGCCTGAGCCCGGATCCAGGCATCGGCTATCCCGCCGGTAACCTCGTCGCTGAAATGGCGCGGGCCGCTGGTCACAACGGGATCATCTATCCGTCTGTGCGCCATGCCGGCGGAACCTGCGTCGTCGCGCTCTGGCCAAACGTCGTCCAATCCGTCGTCCAGGGTGCCATGCTCCGGCTGACCTGGTCTGGCTCGCCGGCATTTCAGGTCGAGATGCGGATCTAGTTGGGATGCTCCAAGCACGAAGAGACCGGCACCATGGCGGATAAGCTCTTCAATGCAGGCTGCGTTCGCGATCCTGAACGCCGACTTTGAGCACACCTTCTTGACTGAGAGGTAGTGAATACGGGTGAAAGGCGTAGGGCTCACAATGAGCCCTTGCCTAAACTCGCGAGGCAGCGTGTTTGAGAAGATTGCCGCAAAATCCGAAAATGTCTAAATGTGCGAGTGTGACGCCAGATTATCGGCAAATTATCGACAAGAAGTGAAAAATCCCCCTTTGAACCCGCCTTTCAGTTGGGTAAATTCGCTCCTCATGATGATCACGCTCCTCCACCGGCATTCGGCCAGTGCCGCGCTCATCGCCGTGGTGCTGGGCGGTGTAAGCCCGGCCCTCGCGGCCACATGTCTGACGCATCGCACGAACGCGCTCGCCGGCGAGAAGATCGTCAGCCCCTATGGCGTCGACCGCACCGGGCGCGCATCGAAAGGGTGGCACCAGGGTATCGACATCGTGAATTCGGTCGGCAAGGGCGATCCGATCCTCTCGGGATCGGCTGGCGCTGTGAACTTTCGCCGGTCACACGGAGATGCTGCCGGCAATTATGCCACCGTCGACGCTGGCGATATGCGCTTCATCTACATGCACATGGAAACGATCATGGATCGCCTAGCGGGCAAAACCGTCAACGCCGGCGATCAGATCGGCACCATGGGCTGCTCTGGTCTGGCCCCCGGCTGCCCGGTTCATCTGCATCTCGGTGCTATGATGCGCGGCGACGCGCTCCAGGCCAGCGGCGCGGCGGGACGAGTCTGGCGTGTGGGGTCCGGTAAGAGCGCCTCGCCGCTGAGCGCTGACCAGATCAAAGCAGCGCTGCCGACCGCCTGGTACTACGTCAATCCGGAGCCCTTTCTTTCGCACCAGATCCCGCTGGATGGCTCCGGCGGCGCGAAAGCCGCTTACGGACCGCAAATGGGGGGATGGCGCTCGGTGAGCCTGCCGCGCACGTGTTCGCCAGACCAGACCTCCTTCGAAAACCCGCGTGTGGCCTCGACTACGGGCACCGGGGCCGCAGCGAATGCGATCGCCGGCGTCGCCGCGGACCGCGGAGGCAATGAGGGCGCCGCAGCGGCAATCGCCGGCCAGGATGGCCGTGGCGTGTTGGTGGATCTCGCGAAGCTGGAGGCAGCGGAACTGCATCAGGGCACTTCCATCGCAGCGCTGCGTGACCAAGCCTACGCCGACGTCGCCCTGGCCCACCTGCTGCTGAAGGAATTGGAGCGCGAGTAATGCGGATCTCGGGTGTATGCAGGGCGTTTCTGCTGAGCGCGGCGCTGGGAACCGCGCCGGCGCAGGTTAGTCTGGCCGAAGAGGCGGCGCAGCCGCCGGTCTCGGAACCTGGAGCGAGGCCCGGGCAACCGGGTTTTTCGTGGCGAGAGCTGCCGCCGGCCATCGGCTATGTGATGCCGGCTGTCGAAAGCGACCCGCGCGACGTGCGCATCGAGCAGCTCAGCCGGCGCGTGCTCGATCTCGAGGAGCAGATGGAGATCCTCCAAAGGATCGTCGGCGGGAAGCAGGACAAACTCCGTGCAAATGGGCGGTAAGGGGGACGGGCTGGTGTCTGATCAGTTGGTCGAGCTCGCAGCAAAGGTCGTAAGTGCGTATGTGGGTCGCAATTGCGTGCAGAGAGAGGACCTGCCGGACATGCTCCGGACCGTGCACAACGCGTTGAGCGATCTGCGGATGGGTGCCCCCCTTGCTCCCGCAGTGCCGATCGAGAAATCAATCGCCGATGACTACATCGTCTGCCTGGAAACGGGAGGCAAGTACAAGGCTCTGACCAAGCACTTGCGCCGCCTTGGGCTGACACCGGATGCTTATCGGCGCAAGTGGGATCTTCCCGCCGACTATCCTATGACCTGCCGGAACTACTCGCAGGCTCGTGCCCGCCTCGCGCGCGAGGGCGCCGCGCGGCGGGCACGAGAGATGTAGGGGAAGTGGGCATGGAACTGGGCACCCTGCTCATCAACGCGTCCACGTCCTTCACCATGGGCGTGAAGGTGGTCCTGATTCTCGCCGGCCTGTGGGGAATCTACATCGTCGGCCGCGGCCTGGCCGACTTCTATGTTCTGGCAGCCGGAGACAATCGTTGGAGCAATCGGCCGCCGACATTCGGTTCCGGCGCCATCCGACTGGTGCTGGGGGGGGGCATGATCGTCTTCCCCGGCTTGTTGTGGGTGGCCGCGAACACGTTCGTGGATGGTGGGGGCGGAACAGCGGATCTCTTCAGCTACTCGATGGCGGCCGACGACGCCTATTGCGATAAGGTTCGCATGGCCGTGACCTACCTCTTCGCCCTGATAGGGGTGATCGCTTGGTTCCGCGGCGGTCTGATCATCCATGAGGCCGCATCGGGCGGAGGCATGATGCAGCACCACGGCTCGCCATGGATGTACTTCGCCGGCGGCACCATGACCTTCTTTATCACGGACGTTGCGCAGATCTTGTCGAACACCCTGGGCATGGAAATCGGCCTCGAGAACGTGTGCAGGGTGATCGGCTGACCACGACGTGCGTGTGATTGCGCGCGGCAATACGGATTAGGCGCTGAGCACCTCGGTGAGCTCCTCCAGAACGGCGGGATCACGCAGCGCCTCTGCGATAGTCACGCGCGTCTCGGCCAGCTCATCAGCACTCTTCACCACGAAGAGCAGGTAGTCGTTCATCAGGTACAGAAAGTGGTCGGGGCGCACCGGATTGTCGCCCCACGACACCGAGACATCGAACCCATCATTGTCCACGCTGTACTCGTGCCCTTGGATGACGGTGGAGCCATCGTGTGTACGATAGAGCTCCAGCACCCTGCGAATACGAGCGTCCACCCGAAGCGCCTGCAGGTGAGGGTTCGATAGGATCGCCGCCACATCCTGCTTGAGCTGTTCTGCTCCTGCCTCGAAATCCGCGTTCATTAGTTCCTCCTTCGCACCGCGAAGCAACATGGGTAGCAAGGCATTCTACTCGATCGCCGACAATCCGCCAGGATGTGCTAAGAATCATGCCCGTCGACGACAATCGAGGCATAAAATGGCGGATTTCAGCACGAGCCGACTGCGCATCGGTGGGGCGATGTCCCCGCGCACGATGGAGGAGTTCAGGGCTGTCCTCGAAGGGGGCTGCGAGGACGTGGGGGCGGCGTTGGACGAGGCGGTCACTGCAGGGGGGGACCTCACCGTGACGCCCGCGGGAGGCGCGGAGCGTATCGTGGAGTTCTGCCGCCGGCATGCGCTGGCCTACAAGCTCAGCGGCGCGGACAGCTGCCTCGAGAGCTGGCGCCCCGGCATGATGGGGCCGGACGTTTTCGCCGCGGCGTCCGGTGTCGCCACCGCGCTCGCCGCCGATCTGGACGAAGCTGCCCGGCACGGGTCGGATGGTGTGCAGCACCTTCTCATGCGTCTGCAACGGGCCAATGAGCCTCTGCCCGCTCTGTCGATCTTCGATCCTGAGGCCGAGCTGATCACCATTCGCCAGGCTGTCGTCGACTTTCAGAGCAGGCTCGGCCGCGGCCGGCCGTCGCCGGCGGATATCCGTCGGCTCCTCGCTGTAATCGGAGTGCCGGGAGCGGCGGGCAACTTCTCCGATGCTGGCCTAGTGCCGGAGTCCGAGGTCCCTGCATCCGGTGATCTGAGCACGGACGCTTTCATCGCAGCTGCGCGGACGCAGGGCAGGGCACTGGAGGCCCTTCTTGAGCTGCTGGTAAGGATTGTGACCGCCATTCGCGATGAGCTCGCGCGTGATCCGGCGCCGCCGGCGCCCGAAGGCGTCCGCGCATCCGCGCATCCGGGTGCTGGACCCGTGTGCGCGGAAGAGTGCAGCGAACTGCCAGAAATGGACCTGGCAAGTCAGGTTCGAGAGCCGCAGCAGGGAGGGGTGGCGGCCGGCGGTGGTGATGCGGAGGAGATCCGCGAGGAGTACGATGGGGGCATCGCCGTCGACAATGCCGATAGCCGTTGGACTTCCGACAGGCCAGACAACGGCGAGGAGCTTTGGGCGGAGGCCCCGGTCCTCGCCGCGCTGGACGTCGAGGTGCCTGCGTCCAGCGCGGATCGGGTGGAGTCTCGTCCTTCAGCAGGCACCGCGGCGGAAACGGTCGCGCGCCTCGCGGGATGGACGCCGGCAACGGTGGACGGCGTCCGTGTCTGGTGGAACCGGAAAATCTCCGCAAGCCCGGAGTCTGCTGTCCGTTCGGAAGAGGTTCATCGCTCGCCGGAGGAGGTTTGCGCCGGCGAGGGCTTGGATCTCCATCTGGCGCCCCTCGCGCGCAATTCCGAGGACTGCGTTTTCATCACGACCTGCCATGGCGACGCGCTCACAGCCGCCGGTCCGCTGCCTGCGGATGTGTATAGGCTGGTGGAGGCCTTCGCCGGCGACTCCTGCTTCGTGGCGACCCGGGAGGACACGACAGGACTGCTCGTGGAGGAGGGGTTTGTGGCCCAGGATCTGCCTGGTGATTTGGCGGCGGCCGTCCGTGAAATCGCGGCCAGGTACCCCGAAGCCGACGTGTGGTTGACCGCAGGATCGCATGTGGAGCACGAGTCGCGCACCGCGCTGCGCGCCTTCATTCCGGCTGGAGAGGTGCAGAAGGAGCGGGTGGAGCGGCTCGTGGACGAAGTCCAGGACATCACCGGCACGGTTCCGGTTCCGGTGCCTTCGGCGGTCGCACTGGCGCTGTAAGGTCGAGCTGCTCGTGCTGGCAAAAAAGGGCCGCTGGATGGCTCCGGCGGCCCTTTTTGTAAGACCGGTGCGCTGACCTCAGAAAAGCGTCAGCTGCGCCGAAGCGGGTGGAACTGCCAGGATTGGCTTCACGGTGGCTGCCGGCACGGCGTCGCTCGAGGGCGTGTCCAGCACGCCCATGCACAGTGACAGCGAACCCTGGGCGACGGGACAGCCTTTGGCGTCGACCACCATGTAGTAGGCAGCCGCGCCAGCGATCACGACAGGCTCGATCGTGAAGGAACCGTGTTTCCCGGCCAACATGGGAACCCTCCTGTTTAACCTAACAGTTACCGGTTGCGCTCGGTCTGCGGACGGATCGTCAGGATCAAGTCGTCAGATGACGTTCCGGCACCGGAGAAGCGAGTGACGTTACCGCGATACTCGGGGGCGGGGACGGGCTGCCCGGATTGGGAGAAGACCAGGCCGGTATCCGTGATGCGGATGAAGCGCGAGGTGTCTCCGTGCTGGTTCGTACGCTCCCAGATCCCGCCGATCTCGATCTCGTCCCCTCGCGGCGACTTGCCGAACACGACATAGGTGGGCAGGGAATTGCCATTGCGCCGCCCGGTATCGCTGCGGCCGGTGCTGGCATAGTCCTGCGGAAAGTCCGACTCCGGGAAACGCTCGTACGCCGGCGCCTCGGGCGCGGCGGCGCGGGCGTTGCGCCGAGCGGTGAAGTCGATGCTGATGAAGGACGTCGAGACATTTCCCACGGCGAGGTCCCGACTATCGTCTTCGAACTGGACGAAATTGACCTTAATCTGCTGCGGTTGCGACACCTGCACCATCTCGGCTGCTCCTCGCTTCTTGACCAGACGCTTCTGTTCCAACAATTGGCTCAGAGCTACGATAAAATACATTTTGAGCCGATCATGGCAAGCGAATCGCCACTAAATGAACAATAAAGGCATTGCGTTTGACGCTGGGTTATCGCGGGGGGTAGTGTTCTGCGGCCAATGTCGGCCATGGAGGAGCACATGATGCTGATGGTAGCGCAACAGGGGGCGATCACTGAACCGGTGATGCGCAAGATCGTGCGCGCGGTGGGACACATGAAGACGGTCTTCGCGGACCAGGGCGGAGCGGGGGCCGTGGAGTATGGCGGACTGCTCGTTGCCGGCATCATCGCAACGGTGGCGATCAACACCGGCATGAAGACGCAAATCACCAGCATCTTCAGCACGCTGACGACCAAGGTCGCCGCGATCAAGTGATGTTTATGATGTCCGGCTCCAGCGTGAGCGTGGGGACGGGCCTCGCCACAGAACCATTGGGGGGCGACCCCGGCATTGGCAATGGCCTGTCGGGGCCGCCAACCGCCAGCTGACGCAACCGGCGCAACCGGATTGGCCGGGAGGCCATAAACCGGGCGATCAAGAGGCTGCCAGTGGCGAGGCCCGCCGCGAGAAAGATCGCCACTCAACTGAGTGCTCCGCTCGGTCCTGGCGGGGTGGTTACTGTCGCGGCTGACTCTCCAGCAAGGCCCGGAAGGCCGGCAGCGAGGATGCGTGAATGTGCGGCACCGTCTGACCATTTGCCGTCCGCATCAGGAACCAGCTCACGGGCCGGCCGCCGACGTCGACGCTGGCCTGTTTGACGCCGAGTTTCTTCTGCGCCTCAATGGTAGCCCAAATGGCCGTGATGGCTGGGTGATGCCCGCGAATCCCCAAGGTGCGAGCGAGCGCGGTGCGCGTGAGATCGTCTGGCCCGGGACGAGGTAGTTCGCTGGTGTCGGCGCGCTTACGGAGCGCTACGCCTTCGACCGACTCCACCTCGTCTGCCTCGAAGGCGTCTTGGGCATCCGAGATCTGCGGTAGCTTGCCGATTTCAGTGAGGCGCGCGGCAATCCGCTCACGATTCTTGGTGCGACGTAGCCGGACAGACGGCGGCGGAAGCACGTCGTCCTCCCCATCGATCAGATAATAGTCCATGTACGCGTGAGCGGTCTCAAGCCCCTTACCGCCCTCGTTGGCGTGGCCGAGGATCTTGCAGATGTAGCTAGGTAGCGACACGCTCTGGGAGCAGAAGACTCGATAGGCGACCTGGACATAGAGGGAGCGGAAACGATACGGAGCTACGGGCTCTTCCGGCGGCCAGAGGTCTGCGTACAGCAACGTGACCCTGTCGCGGAGTGAAATTCGCAGGGCGCGGCTGAACTCCTCAGCGGTCATCTCACTCCACCGAATCGTCTCGTAGTTGACGTTGCCGTCCGTCGTGGCTACGGACAGTCGGGACTCGGCATTGGGGTGGACGCGCAGGCGTTCCCATGCCTCGATAATCTGTCTAGCAGGTGCCAGGACTGGGATCGGATAGGCCTCGCCGAAACGTGTCCCTTCTTTCCCTCGCGTCTTGGCCTGTCCTGCAAACAATACCTGCCACTTTTCGTATGCGCCCAGCTGCCCGCCAGGAAGTGGATGTCGCTCGAATACACCCGAGACAAAGATTTCCACGGGTCGACGTCCGGTCAGAACCACGAGGCCAATGCCGATGTCCAGGGGATCATTTGAGGCAAGTAGTGTGGTGGCGCGTTGGATGATTTTTCGCCAGTGGCGGATCCCGATCAAGGCCCTATGCTCGGAGAGGATCGCCGCATTTCTCGCTGAGGTCACAGAATTCGTCAGGTCCGTCGGGGCGACGACGAGGCGCAGCAGGTCGCAGTCATCGCCATGAGTCTTGCGGATGTCGTCGCGATATTTGGTGACGTATGTCAGGCGCGTGGTGTCCGTAAGGTGGGAGTATTTGTTCAATTCCCGAGCCCACAGATCGACGACTTGCTCCTCGCTCTCGGCCGCGGACACCTTGGCCGTGAATGTTGCGATTGCGTTCTGCAGCTTCGGCCTGCGACCGGCCGCATTTAGCTCGGCTCGGGACACCTTGGCCGCAGCTGGCGTAGAGTCTTTGGCCGGACCTGGCGCCCCTTCCAGGGCGCGGCCCGCAAGCTTCTCATGGTCGGCTGCGGGCGGCGAGGGCGCGGCATTTGCTCCGCGGGCGGGGACTTCGACCTCGTCGCCTTTCTTCCTGAGCTGCTTGGTGTCCAAGGCAGCGAGGGCGGGATGGTCATCGCCGAGGATCTCGCGCGCAGCTACACGATAGCGGTAGGCATATTGCTTTAGGGTTGCCCCCTCGAACGTAGCCGCAAGCGCGTTCGCCACCACCTGAACCTCGGCCGCTTTCTGGTCGGCATGTGCCTCGGCCAGACGCGAACGAAAATCATTAATGTCTTCGGTTATCGTGGGTCGCCGACCCATTCGCGCCTCCCGTCATGCAGAGCTCATAAAATATACGAAAAAGGCGGTCGTGCGTCAAAGTTATTCGAATAAAATATACGCACCCGGCGTAGCCGCCGGCTGCCCTGGCGCGGTGCTGGGCTTCTAATTGGAGGAGGTGCGCAGCCAGTTCACTGGAACATGGCCAGTGGTGGCTATAGCTTCTTTCACGCGCCTGCTGGCGCGCTTGAGCCGATACTCGACGCGCATCGCTTCCTCTTTGCTGGACATGCCGATCGCCCTCAGGAGCCGGCGCACCCCGCCGTGACTGCGCACATACCGGGCGCCGCGAGCCGTGCCATGATCGTGCATGCGCCGCTCCACGTCGTTGGAGACGCCGCAGTAGATGGAGCCGTCGCCGCACTCGATGAGGTATGTGCACCATTGGCGGGTGGTGTCCGGAACTGGCATCTTCACGCTCCTCTTCGGTGTCGCTCTACGACGGGGGTCTGTTCGGTCATGTCCTCGTCGTTGCGGCTTGATCGCAGCGTTTGTCGTCACTGCTCGGTCATGCTTCGTCCCTCAATTGGAATAAGCCGGGGTGTGGCTCGGCGGAGTAGGGGCCGGGGTCCAGTGGGTGGGGTTGGGCTCAACCATCAGTCGCTTCGTCACGGTCTTGAAGGACGAGATCCATCCATTCTCGACGGGATCGAAAGCAGCAACATGCAGCCGCCTGCCGTTCCACACGAGCATGAATGTCCCATCCTTCGGCGCAGTCGCTATCGGCCGCCAGTCATCGTTGCGCTCGGCCGCTTCGACTACGGCCCAGGCGGCATCCGCATCCGTGCGGGCTGACTGGCGGGAGGCGGCATCTAAATTCTCGTCGCTGTCCGCATCGATGGCGATCTGCTCCAGGTCCTCGGCGCGGCTCCGCGCAAGAGGCAGAAGTTGCGCAATATAATTGTCGGTCATGGTCTCGCCCCTCACGCTTCGTCGTCGTTCTCATCGTCGGGGGTGATTGCCACGAGGCCGAGGGCGGCATGTGTGCCGTTGAAGCTGGGGCGTGGGACGCAGAGGATGGCCTCGTTGCCTGTCGGGTAGTGATCGAGGCAATAGGCTGCGGCGACCAGGCGATCATCCGGCACCACGGAGATGCTGTAGCTGCCGCCGCTGGCCTCGGCGGCGTCCGCGGCGCGTCTATTCCTCGTTTCCACGATCTCCTTGGCTTCCAGCATCTCGGCGAGGCTGACGCCCTCCAGGCCGCCCATGGACACGTCGAGGCCCAAGGTGACGGCGGCCCAAGAATTGATCGCGGCCACGATTTCGTGCGCGCGATCTTCCCGCATCTGATCGACGGATGGGGAATCCCGCAGGGCCTCAATAGCAGTCGTGGCCAATTCCGACCAAATATCAGCAATCGGCCGTGCGATGAGTTCCCGACGTTTCGCCCTCATCGCCTTCGCGACTTGCTCGATCATATGGTCTGCACTGGTATTGGGCATGGTCTCGTCCCTCAGTTAAAATTAGAGTCGGTGCCGGCGGCGGGGATGTTGCCGTTGGCGACCAGGAGCGCGATCATCTCCTCGCGCGTCACGGGCCAGCCCCTGGCGCGCTTTTCCTCATCGTGGGCCACGAGATAGAGCGCGTCCGTGTATTCGCAGACGCTCATCTTCAGCCAGCCGTCCGTCCACTCCGTGAGCGGAACGTTCTGAGGATGGTGGGCCGGAAGATCCGGCCGGGCGAGCTTGACGGTCATGTGTGTCCCTCAATTGGACGTGGCGAGCGTCTGGTGCCCAGCGGCGGTGACCAAGCCGAACTCGTCGATCATGCCTGCGCGATAAAGCGGCCATGCGCCGCTCAGCAACATCTTCCGGTCGGGTTGATCGGGATCGCGGACGGGCCGGCCGTCGAGGCTATCGACGTAAAGGTCACGCCGATCATAAGTAAGCTCCACAATCACCCGACCCGAGGCGATGAGGCGAAGGGCCTCCAGCGGCCCTTTCTTCGACATCGCGGCTTTGCAGCGCTCGACCTCTTCATGCGTGAATGTCATGGTCTTGTCCCTCTGTTGGAAGTCAGGTCAGGGCGCGATGGGCGCTGCGATTTCGTCGCGCTGATAGCCGTGATGCTCGATCAGGGAGTCAGCCATCGCCTCGAAGGCCATTTCCTTGATCGCGGCCTGGTTCTCGGCATCGGCTTCGCAATAGGCATCGGCCAGGATCTGTCCGGCCTCACCGAGCAGCTGGAAGAAGCGGCTGCGCATGGTGTATTTTTCGGCGAAAGTATTCATCGTTCATCCCTCAGTTGGAAGGGTGGCCGGCTTCACATGAAGCCGAGCCACTCCCCGGCATCGTTGCGGCCGAGGCTCAGCCGATCGTTGAATTCGCGCTGGGCGCCGGTCATCCCGTCGTGCTCGTCGTCCGGCCCATAGCGCATCTCATCTTCGTACAGGGCCACTTGAGCCTCGACTTCGGCCTCCCGCAGGCAAGCCGACATATAGGCGGCGATCTCCGCGTCGCCGGTGCCCGAGCTGATCATCTTGCGGATGGCCGCGACCTGCGATTTCATGAGCGTGAACACGGCTTCGTCCCTCAATTGGAAGGTTGGGGACTGGTGGCCGGGGCGCCGTCGCGGGCGGCGGTCAGGAACGGCGAGACCTCCTCCAAGACGGCCGCGTATGTGCCCTCCTCGATCATCTCGTCGTCGGCATAGACGCGGGCCATCTCAACGTAGATGGTGGCTGTCTCCGCGCTCGGCGCGTCGGCGAAAAGGGACTTTGCCTCGTCCAGCGTCTCGACGCAGGCGCCGACGTGATCGCAGCTTTCGCTGCGGAGCGTCCACGCCGTCTGCCAGCCATCATCCTCGAAGTCCGGGGTGTCGATGGCGCCCGACTCCACCTGCTCGATGGCCTCGTGCAGGCTGTCGGCGTCCACGGTGATGACGATCGACCGAACAGCGGTGAAGTCCTGCGATACACGGATGCGATAGGCGGTCATTGTTCTCGTCCCTCAGTTGGAATTGGAGTCGGAGGCGGGGGCAAACGCATCGCGAGCTTCTCGGCGCCAATGCAGGTTGTGCCCCAGCGATCATCCCATGCGTGCAGGAAATCGTGCCCGTATCGACCATAGGATCTGACGACCACAAACATCTCGGTGTCCTCAAGAGTGGAGCGGTGTCCCGCCGCCTTGAGTGATAAATAGATGATATCATTTATGTCGTCAATACATGATATCAGAAAAATGCCATCATTGACGCCTTATTTGATATCATATAAGGCAATCGGCATGGGGCGACGCAGAACCAATTATGAGCAGACGCCGGCGCGCCTGGCCGAAGGCACGCTGGAGCGCGTGGACGCGCTGCTGGGCGAGGGCGAGTCCCGCGCGGACTTCCTGCGGGCCGCAGTGGAGCGCGAGATCCGCGTGCGCTCCCGCGCCCGGGTGCGGGATGCCAGGGCGTCGGACCCGGATGGGGAGCCGGGCGGAGGCTGAACGCGCTTGCCGCGTGGCCCACTATCCAGATTATCCAGGTTTCATCTGAAGCGCCTTCAGACGCCCTCGCCCTGGCCGGTCATCCCTCCCTCAGGGGCATGGCTCTCGGCCCTCAGTGCCAAACCGGGTGACGCGGGACGCGCTGCTGCGCCTTGACGAATGGCGGGCCGCCCAGCGACCCATCCCGACGCGTCCGGAGGCGATCCGCCAGTTGTTCGACAAGGGGCTGAGAGGCGAGTCAGGTCGAAGCGGAGGCTGAGCGCCTATCGTCTTCAGAGGACGATGCCGCCGCGCTCTGCGTGACCCTCGTGCATTCGATGGACTAAGGCCGGTCCTCCCACCGGATCAGCACCAGGTCCTCATGCAGCACCCGGCCGTGCACCATCGCCCACCAGCGGCCAAAGACCTCCACCGGAGGGAGATCGGAGCGGCCGAAACCATCAGCGCGGGCGAAGGCCGCCAGTTCGTCGCTTCCGAGCGGCAGCACGATGCCATTCACTTCCACATGGTCCAGCTTGCCTGACCTAGTGTCGATAATAAGCCGGTCTACGCCGATGCAGACGGGATCGGGAATGATCTTTCGACACGCCTTGGTCCGCATGCCCTGAAAGAGCTGCACTCTTTCTTCCGGGCGAGCATGTCGGCGGCGCGGAAGGCGTATGGTCTGGCGCTTGATGCGCTCCTGGATGTCGACCACGAAGGTTGGCTTGAAGCCATAGGCAACCATCGGCGTCCCTCAATTGGAACATGCGCTGCAGAGGTCGGGCTCGATCCAATGGCAGGCGAATCCCGTCCTCCCGATGCAGCCCGAGCAGTCGTCGTCCGTGCAGCCGCAGGCCCGGCACGCGCGCTGGCGCATCGGATTTGGCCGGCGCGCCGGGTGGGGGCCGCTGAACAGTCCGAGAGGGGCGCCGATCTCCCGCTCCCAGCGGCGCGTTTCGATCCAGTACATCAGCTCCACGGCGGAGGTCTGTTCGGTCATGTGTTTGTCCCTCAGTTGGAAATGGCCCGTGAATTGATGGCGGCCACGATTTCAAACGCACGGTCTTCGGTCATTCTTCTTCCCTCAGTTGGAATGGGCGACTTTCTCGCCGGGCTTGTTGATGGGAGCGGTGCTCATGAAGCGCTCCGCCTCCCTCCAGCCGCAGGCGGCGAGATAGGCCATTCCGTGCGCCTCGAGGTACTCGCGCTCCGTATAGCCGCCGAAGCTCGGACGATCCGCACACGTCGCGTGGATGGAGGCTGTCTTGCTGCCGCTCCTGCCCCGTGCGACGACCTGGGCCATGAGGACGGGCTCGCCATCCTGTATGATGCGGTTGCAGCCGCGGCAGCGGTGATGATGCGCCCGCCGGGAGGCCGAGTAGGTCATGGTCCAGTAGGGCGCAGGCATCTTCATGGTCGGTCCCTCAGTTGGAATTCACAGGCACGAGGCGTAATCGGCCCACACACTGTAGGCGGTGCGCATCAGCTCGACGTCGCCCATGGCGGACAGCTCGTCGGCGGTCTCTGCGCACTCCTCGAACGTGGGCGTGTTCGCGATAAGGAACGAGCGCTCCTCCGCGGTCATCGGGGACTGCTGGCCGGTGATCTCGGCGATGCGTTCATCGGTGAAGTGGGAGATCTGCATGGTCTCGTCCCTCAGTTGGAAGCGGGCTCGGAGGCGGGAGCACCCCCCACATCCCGGCGCCGGCCGGCGCCGACCCAGCCGGGCAAGCTCTCCATGCTGTGCGAATGGCGGAGCGCCCAAAAGGACGTCTTGCCCATGAACTGCCGATGCTCCTGCTGGTCGTGATCGACATGCCAGCGGGCAGTTTCGGCGCCGTGCTCGTTGCGGATGATGATGGTGGTGGGCGTCATCTGTCTTGTCCCTCAGTTGGAATTGGAGCCGGAGGCGGGGGCAACCGACCAAGTGAAGAGGGTGCCACACGCGCCAGACATGAGAAGACATGCCGCTCGGGATTTTGCGACGTTTGCCGCCTCCAGCGTGCCGAAACGCATCGAGAGCTTCTCGGCGCCAATGCAAGTTGTGCCCCAGCGATCGTCCCATGCGTGCAGGAAATCGCGCCCGTATCGACCATAGGATCTGACGACCACAAACATCTCGGTTTCCTCAAGAGTGGAGCGGTGTCCCGCCGCCTTGAGTGATAAATAGATGATATCATTTATGTCGTCAATACATGATATCAGAAAAATGCCATCATTGACGCCTTATTTGATATCATATAAGGCAATCGGCATGGGGCGACGCAGAACCAATTATGAGCAGACGCCGGCGCGCCTGGCCGAAGGCACGCTGGAGCGCGTGGACGCGCTGCTGGGCGAGGGCGAGTCCCGCGCGGACTTCCTGCGGGCCGCAGTGGAGCGGGAGATCCGTGCACGCGTCCGGGCCAGGGGCGCCAGGGAGAAGTCCGAGGGCGAAGCCGGCGGATAGCGGAATGCCACGCTCTACGGCTTTGGCGGGCCTGCGGCGCACCACCGGAAATGCGATCATCCCTCAAATGGAATTGTAGGGGCTGGCGCCGGGCACGGCGTCGATGTGAGCGAGTTTCCCCGTGCCTTCCGGACCATCAGCGTAGGCCGTCACCGAAATCCCGACCCTCGCCAGTTCGCGGTTCAAAGCGATGCGCTCGCTGGTTAGAATCCGACCGATCAGAAGGCGGCTGCCGGTCAGATCGCGTCCGCCTACGCATGTGAGGCGCGCCAGTTCGGATGGACTGACCGCGTTGGGCAGGCCGTGCTCGTCGGCGAACGCACGAAGCGCGGCGGCGAGCTGGCTATAGGCGGCGGGTCGTTGGCTCAAAGCCGACTGCATGATCTTGCTCCCTCGTTTGGATCGTCGCTGACGACGGTCACGACGACGCCAAACCGGGTGCCGTCCATCTCGAAGGCCCAGGACGCCTGGGCACCGGGAAGCATGGTGTGCATGGCCTTCACGCGATTCGCCATCTCCACCACTTTGATCCCGATGGTCATGGCGTCGTCCGTGCCGAGGTCATCGGGCGTGAAATCAGTGTCGGGCATGGTCTCATCCATCAGTTGAAGCGCTGGTCGTGAGGCCGACAGGGCGTAGCCGCGGCGCGGGGCCAAAGAGTTCTGCGTGCCGGTCCCGGATGTGCTGGCTGACAGGTTCGGGGGCTCGGGCAAACTCGCCGAGCGGGAGCCAGATGGCTTCGCTGGTCCCCTTGTCCCAAAGCCACGCCCATCCCTCTTCGCCCCGGTCGGGTCCATCGCAAGCGAGCTGGACCAAGCCGATTTCGTGGCCCTCCCGCTCAATGAGCAGGTCGATCCAGCACCAGCCGGCTCGCTCCCGGATGACGCCCGCGCGCCCATCCCGGTGCCGGGCCTGCACTCCGCTCCAGCCGTGTGAACTGCTCATCGTGTCGCTCCAAGTCGGCGCCCATGCCGCCGAGTGCTTCAGACGTAGTTGTTGCGGATCAGGAAGCTGATGGCCTGCCCGAAGCCAGTGGGGCCGGGAAATTCCCGCGTCTTGCCGGTTGGCACGCCCTTGGCGTTCCTGACGTTGATGTAGGGGATGATCAGGCCATCCCGGCAAAGCTCGCCCACCAGGGGTTCGGCCGCCGCCTCTCGCATTTCGAGGCGTGAGAGGTAACGATCTTCGGCCTTCAGGCGCCGTAGATCACGGGCTTCGAATTGCATTTCGATGCGCTGATCGTGGTTCATGGCCGCTGTCACTCCTTCAATTGGAATCCGGCGGCGACAGAGCGCGGGCACTGTCGATCAGGTCGTGCAGGACTTCGACGGCGTAGCGCCCGCCTTCATCGGTCCAGCTTTGCAGGTGCTGGGGAGCCTCCGAGCAGGGCTCTCCATCCTTGGGAGTGCCAGCAACACGCTGGACGAAGGCGTCCTGACGCGTGGCTGCGGTCTGAGTCGCGAGGATCGCCTCGGCGGCTTACTCGAAGCCCGTGATGAAGTGCGCCACCACCGCAGGAGCAAGACCGCTGGCGTCGACGCGGATGTGTTTGCGCAGGATGGCGACGAGGGCGACCACGTCGGCTTCAGTGCTCATCGTCGCTCTCCATGATGCTGTTCCAACCGTCCTGCCAGGCCCAGAACGAGGTTTCATCCTCGTTGAGGTCGTAGGGATTGGCGGTTTCGTCGAGGCCGGCGAGCGCCGCGTCGGCGTGTGGGTCGCGAGGATCGGTCATCGCGTGCTCCTTGCGGTAGTTGAAAGTGACTGCGGTGTTGGGTTGGGCCGCTCAGGCGGCCCGCTCCAGCTTGTCGGACAGGGGGCCGAGGACTTCGGTCCAAATCGCCTCGCAAAGGCTATTGTCGCTGTAGTCGGACACCACGTCGTAGCCGTCGTTCCCATAGATCAGTCTGAACCAGCCGACTTTGCGGCCATCGTCGCTGCGGAGCATGATCGTGTCTTCGTCGGTCGTGAACAGCGCGGCCAGAATTGCAGATCTATCCTTCGACCGCTTCACCACCCAATCTTCTCCATCGTTGACGGACACTGCATACCCGCGCTGGAGCGCTGCGGTGACAAGAGCGGTGCACATGCGGCGCTCGGCCATGATGCGACGGGCGACAGCGGGGCTGTAGTTCCGATGGTCAGGATTCTTGGCGTTAGCGATGGCTTCGTCGAAGCCAGTTGGCGTCTTGGAGGACATTGTGAGCTCCTCAATCGTCATAGGTGGGCAGGTCCGCGAGGATCGCGGCGTCGCAGTCGAACAGGATGTATTCGCAGCCAAGTTCGCGTGCCTTCACGCAGCATGCCCAGACATCGTTCGGAATTTCGTCATCCGGCTCCTCGTGGGCATAGATGAAAAAGCCATAGGGCATCCGGCCGCCTGCGACAGGCCATTCACCGATCGCCGCAAGATCGAGGCGATCGCGAGTTTCATGGCTCAGATGCGCAATCGAGAGATCAAGAAACTGTCGGATTTGGCTGTTTGGCATTTTCATGTTCCGGCCTGCCTTAGAGTTCCAGAAACCTATTCCAACAAATATTGGCGGTCAATGGGTGTTCCAAAAAATTATTCCAAAAATATTTTTGAGCGTGGCTGTTCTCGTGCTATGAAAGGTTATGAGAAAGAAGCCGTCGGCCATGTATGGCTACGCCCGGGTTTCAACGGACGATCAGCGCTTGGATTTACAGCTAGACGCGCTGACGCGTTATGGCGTCGAGCGCGATCGCATATTTGCCGATGAGGCGGCGAGTGGTGCGAGCGTGGCTGGAAGGCCCGGCCTCAAGGCGGCCTTCAAAGCGCTCCGGCCTGGGGCCAAGCTGGTCGTGTGGAAAATTGATAGGCTTGGCCGCAATCTATCTGAATTGATCCAGACTGCGGATTTGGTGCGCCAGAAGGGCGCAGAATTAGTGTCGCTCACGGAAAGCATCGATACATCCAATGCCTTCGGAAAGGCGATGTACCACATGATCGGTGTGTTTGCTCAGCTTGAGAGAGACATGATCGTCGAGCGGACCAAAGCTGGGCTCGCGGCGGCCCGCGAGCGCGGGAAGTTGCCGGGTCGGCGCTCGCCGATGACGGCTGAGGTGCGCGCGGCGGTGGTGGAGCATATGCGGAATGGGCTGTCCTTCGCGCAGATCGCGCCGCTGGTCGGGGTGAGCAAATCGACGCTCTACAATTTCGGCGATGATCTCAGGGCTGAGCTGGCCGCCCTGGAGGCCGAGGACCTGCAGGGCGGAGAAGGAGAGGGCAATGGCTGAGCTGATGAGGAGCGCGAGGGGCGATGCGGGAGAGGCGAGCGGGGATCACCAGCGCGATGTCCGGCTGCTACCACTGCGGCGGCGCGGACGCGCGCTGGCACGGCAAGAACGCCCTGGCGCTGGCGGCGCGTCATCACGACAGCACCGGGCATACCACCTGGTGCGAGCAGGTCATGTCCGTCCGGTACGGGCCGGCTCTGGGCGACGACACGCAGCCGGCTGCTGAGCCGGTTCAACCAGTTTCCAACTGAGGAGCGAGGGCGATGACGGAAGGGCGCGATCTGATGGGAGAGCGGTTCAAGACGTATTCCGTCGCCGATTTCGTCGGGCAGTGCAGGATGCAGGCCCGCGACAATCTCGACCCGGAATATTCGGCCTTCATGTCGGCGCTGGCGTCGAAGATGGAGCAGTTGGAGAAGGCGACGCGCGGCGCGGGCCATGCGCTGCGCAGCTACCAGCATGGCAACGCCTCGACCGAACTCGCGGAGGCGGTCGCCAATGAATGCGAAATCGTGCTCGCGGTTTCCAAATAGGGAGCGCGACGATGGACGAGGCCGAGCAGTTTATCCGTGGGGTCCTGAGGACCCACTTTGGGCAAGAGGTGGAGGACGCCGCCCTCCACGTCGCCGCCGGGAAGCTCCGGGCGGCCGTAGCCGTGCCCGCCCGCCGGCGGCGGGGGAAGCCCGCCCAGATGAAAGGGCGGGCATGAACGGAATCAGAGATCCGCTCGCGCGGCGTCGCACGGCCACGGGCTATGCGGCCCTGGTCGGCATTCTGGCGCTGTGCGAGTTGACGGCGGAGCGCGTCCTTTCGCCGGCATGGGGCGGGCCCGTGGCCCGCCTGGCCGGCGAGGCGCTGCCGGTCTTCGGGCTTCTGGGCGCGCTCGCGCTGTTGCTCTCGCGGGTGGCCGCTGCCGGCCCGCTGCGTGTTCTTCGCCAGGTGCGCCGGGGGATGGGCTGGCTGCCCGACTATGGGCATCATCCCGGCACGGGCCTGCTCATCGCCCTCATCGGCGCTGGCGCTGTGGCTGGAGCGCGCGGCGGTGGCTGGGAGGGGGCGATCGCCGGCGCGGGCGCGATGCTGGTGCTCCTGGGGGCGATCTACGCCTGGGGCGCCTATGACCGTGCGGAGGGCCAGGATCGGCGCCGCCAAGCGGGCCAAGAGCACTCCAACTGAGGAGCGAGAGATGACGACGAAGGTTCTGTGCCCCGACGAGATCGAGCACGCGCGCTGGATGCGCGATGTGCTGGACCATTGGGCGGATGAGGAGGACGCGCGGGCGTGCTCCTGTCCCGATGCGGACATCCAGGTGCATCGCGAGCGAGAAGGCGCCTATCGCGACGGCGCTGCCCGCCTTCGGAAGATGTTGGACGCTGCAGCGTCCAACTAGGGAGGAAATATGGCTATTAACCTATCGAACTCAGTTGAACGATGGAAGGAGCCGCCTTGGCGGCATTTGCGTTCTTTGACCCTAACCACCGCAATGGGTGCGACAGTCGATGTTGAGATTGGAACACCCGGCGATGGGCGGGTGGTCGTGAAAGCATCCGTCACGAACGCAGCTGGTGTCTTGCATCGTGGAATTCTCGATCCAGTCCTTCCCATTGTCCGTGACCCGGAGCCGCAGAACCGTTCAGCCGTAGTGGACGCTGCCGTGAATGCCGGCGCGACGCACTTTGGTGCCTTAGGAGCGGTCCGGCTCGCATTTCGTGTCGACGCTGTGGAAGCGCTCGCGGCGGCGCGAATGGAAGCCAACCAGAAGGCCAAGGAAATACGGGAGGAGCACGAGGCGGCTCGCCGCGAATATCTTCGTTCGAAATGCGAAGTACGCCGAGTTCTCTGCTGGTCGACAGCGTATGCCGAATTTCATTTGACAGAGGCGGCAATGACGCCGAGTGGGCCTCTGGGAATGCCCGGTGGTGTCCATATAAAGATTGACCCCTGGTGCCCGTCGCTCGAGACGGTGCAGTCGCGCGGCGGGCGGACTGACGGCTCATTTCCGGGCCACAACAATATCATCTATAACATTTCAGATGGTGATTGGGACCTGTTGCTCAAAGAGACGAAGGATAGGGCGGAGGCCAGCCGTGAGAAAGAACTCGGGGAGGTCAAGTCGCTCCGAGAGATCGAAGTGCCGGCGGCGGCCGTGGAAGCCTATACCCGATGGGGAGGGAATTCGGAGCGCGCTTGGGAGGCCGAAGACGAAGCGGCAGCTGCGCTGATCAGTCTCTACGCCCCTGCTATCGAGATGCAGGGGTTGGGCGTCGGAGGTGGCTTGGACGGGCCCCGCGTCGAGTTTAACGGAGACGTGGGGGACGATGAGGAGGAGGTTTTCGGCGTAGATCGGCCTGGAATGTGATCCTGGCGGCGGAACGCGGAACAAGAGGCGCTCGCTGCCGATCGTGTGCGGGAGATCTAGCCGATGAGCGCAAGGGGCGACCATCCCGCGGCTTAACCTGGAGATGAAGGGGGCCGCCACCCTCGATGGGGCCGGTCCGTCCAATGGGCTGGAAGGGCCGTCCAACTGAGGAGCGACGACATGGAGTTGGCTTACACCCCGGAGATCGTCGCCGCGGCCCTGCGGGTGGCGCGGATCTTCGACCCGTGCGAACGTTCCGGCTGAGGACGATGGGGGCCGCGGCCGCGACAGATCATTCCAACTGAGGAGCGAGACATGAGGCAGGGCGGTGATCGCAAGGGCACGGTGGTGGCGAAGAATCCGCAGCGTGGAATGGTGGCCCTGGATACCGAAGATGATGGCTATACCATCATCGAGCTGCTCGTGGATTGGGATCTGGAGATGGGGGACGTTCTGACCTGGCAGAACGGTTACGGCCTCGGATTGGAAACCTATGTCAATGTGACCAAGGGGACGCGCGCCCAGGTCTACGTCCAAAATCACGGCGTGTCGCGGGAGGCCGTGAGGCAGCAGCTCTTGTTCTGATCGTGTGAACGTCGGCTTCCAACTGAGGAGTGGTCATGAGCGAGATGGATGAGGCAGAGGTTCCATACGAGCATCTGCATGGCCGGGCCGGCGGTTTCTCCAAGGGCGGATTTCATCTTGCCAGGGACGGGCACTTGACGCTGTCGGTTGGGTGGGAGGGTGCCAAGCCGGCGTTTCGCATTGAGCGCCTGATCCTGGACCCGATAGGCCCCACGCTCTTCCTGGTCGGTAGCGACTGGGCGGGGCCGGTGGGCCTGGAGGCGGTGAACGTCCCCTGCGAGGTCCATCATTATGCGAAGGGACGCACCGCGACCATTAAGGAAACCGTCGGCGGCGTCACCACCAGCTACCAGGTCAGCTTCGGTAAAGTCGCTGGCTCATTGGACGAGTGCTAGGCGATGTCGCGCCGGCTACGTTTAATTTCCAACTGAGGAGGAGATCATGGGGAACATGAGCTGGGTCATGCCGATGCTGGCGGCGGCGCTGGTCGCCCTGGGCGGTCGCGGGGCGCTGCTGCTCTGGTCGAGCCCCGAGGGCGCGTTCCTGCGCAGCCTATACCGGGAGAGGGCATTCGCCGCGGCGCTCTACAGGGCGCATGCGCGGTCCAACTGAGGAGTGGTGGTGAGCGCGCCGCCCGCCAAAACCTGTGAGGCTTGATGTCGACGATCGCTGCGATGGTGAAGGAACTTCGCGAGGCCCTCGCCAGTGCGATCGCTGAAGCGAAGGCATATGATGTGCCCGCTTTATGCGTCCGCCTTCGTCTTGCTGACGGAGGTGAAGACGAGGCTTTCGGCAGCAAGTACAAATATGCGCACAAGCGCCTTATGGCGCTTTCTCCAGGGGAACTCGCGGCGGCAGCGCGTCTATACGCCGATGAGCACGAGCACTTTTTTGTTTCTGAGCAGCTGGCAAAGCTTGATGAAGTAAGTGGACCAGAAATCACGTCCCTCACGAGAAGGCGGATTTTAGCCATCTTTCAGGATGTGCCGGTGGCATTAGATATTGATGAAATTGAATTGCTTCGAAGACTCTGGCCCATCAACTCCATGCCAGCGCCATCCTCGCGAGAAGATCGAACGATGGAGGAGTACCTCACGCGCCAAGCGTTCCAGTGTGACCGGATTGAACCGGCGCATCTCGAAGCAATTGGTCTGTTAAAGTGTTCCCGTGCTCTTTTTTGCAGGTTTCTCGAAGCTGTCACGTCTCCTGAGGCGCGGACAGGATCTCCTCAAGCCGAGACCGCAGGCAGGATCGATGAGCTTCTACGACATGATGGCTTTACCCTTCTTCAGGCTGGGCGGATCTCTGGATGCCCCATTTACCGGGTTCTTCCGCTTCCTGTAGGCACTCCGGCCGATGAGAGCATATCAGCCGCGCTAGCCGCATTCGATCCAACCCAAGTCCATGCGCGATGGACGGCCGCAATGGCAAGGCGAGGCACTGAACCGGCCGGCGCCATCACTCTCGCGCGAACGCTTCTTGAGGACGTGTGCAAATGGATTCTCGACCAAGCCGGTAGCACATGGCAAGAGACCGATGACCTTCCCGTGCTCTATCGCAAATTGTCGAAGGTGCTCAAACTAGCCCCCGACGATCATACAGAGCAGATTTTCAAGCAGATCCTCGGGAGCTGCCAATCTGTCGTGGAGTCGCTAGGCGCTCTGCGCAACAAGCTGAGTGATGCTCACAGCCCGGGACCTAAGCGGGCTCGTCCCCAGCCTCGTCACGCAGAGCTGGCGGTCAATCTCGCCGGTGCCATGGCGACCTTTTTAGTGGCAACTTGGGAGGCGCGGCAGGCAGAAAGCGAAGCCTCGGCCTCCAACTGAGGAGCAGATCATGGTGACGGAGGAGCGCGATCTAACGGGTGAGCGGTTCAAGGCCTATTCTGTCGCCGATTTCGTCGGGCAGTGCAGGATGCAGGCCCGCGACAACCTGGATCCGGAATATTCGGCCTTCATGTCGGCGCTGGCGGCCAAGCTGGAGCAGTTGGAGAAGGCGACGCGCGGGGCCGGTCATGCGCTGCGCAGCTACCAATATGGCAACGCCTCGACCGAGCTCGCGGAGGCCTGCGCCACGGAATGCGAGGCCGCGCTCGCGGTTTCCAACTGAGGAGCAAGGACGATGATCAGGCTGCCGCTGAGGAGCGGGACCGAAGCGGAGCAAGGCGTGGCGCGACTAGCTGGCGCGGTCGAGGACAAGAAGCGTGTGTTGGACGCCTTGAAGGGCAATCTGCGCCACGGCGGCTTGGACAATCTCGATCAGGCCCAGCGCATCGACATCACCTACACGTCGAACGCCCTGGAGGGGAACACGCTCACCGCCGGTGAAACCGCGCTGGTGATTGAGAAGGGTATCACCGTCAGCGGGAAGCCGCTGAAGGATCATCTCGAGGCCGTGGATCACGCCCGCGCGCTGGAATGGGTCGTCGAGATCGGCTCTCAGCGTGCTGAGCCTCTCCGGGAGGCAGATATCCGGAACCTTCATCAGTTGGTGGTTGCCCAGTCCAAGCCTGACATTGCGGGCCGCTATGCTGACGTGGCGCGGTATGTGAACACGGACGCCGGTGTGCACCACTTTCCGTCTCCGATGGAGGTGCCCGCGCTGATGCACGCATTCGCGACATGGCTCCAGCACGCCGGGAACACGCCGTCCGTCGCCTTCGAGGCGCACCGGCGGCTGGTCGGCATCCACCCGTTCAATGACGGGAATGGCCGCACCGCCCGGCTGCTGATGAACCTGGTGCTGGTCCGGGGAGGCTATGCGCCGATCGCGGTGCGGCCTGAGGACCGGCCGGCCTATATCGGTGCGCTTGAAGCCGGGCAAGCAGGCCAGGGGTTTGCCGGCTTCGACGGGCTGATGTTCCAGCGTCTCGACGAGACTCTGGACCGCTACATCACCGCGGCGAGGGAAGCCGGGGCAACGCCCACCCTTCCGGCGCGCGCGTGCGAAGAGGACGAGCCGGAGGACGATGGCGGCGGCTTTGCGCCTCCGTCATCGTTCGGGCCGTCCATTTAAGGAGGGGACGATGCACGGGGGCGGGGATCGGGCGGCGTGGCGCCGGGCGGCCAGCGGCCCCCTGCGTGTCCTGCGCCAGATGCGCCGGGGGATGGGCTGGCTGCCCGATTATGGGCGTCACCCCGGCACGGGCCTGCTGGTCGCCCTCACCGGCGCCGGCGCCCTGGCCGGCGCGCGGGGCGGCTGGGAGGGGGCGCTGGCGGGCGCGGCCCTGGTCCTGCTGCCCATGGGCGCTCTCTACGCTTGGGGCGCCTGTGATCGCGCCCATGGGCAGGACCGGAGAGACCGAAAGGGTGTCGAGGCGGATTCCAACTGAGGAGCGGGACGGATGGCGCGGAAGACGATCGCCGAAACAGCGCGGGAGGTCCTCGCGGAAGAGGGGCTTTGCGCGGTCTCCTGGGGCGACGGGATCCTCGGCGCCATCGCAACGCGGGCGGGCATGGCGTCGGGCCATCCGCTCGCGGTCATGGAAAGAGTCCTGGCAGCGCTCGGCCGCGCGCCGGATCTCTTCGAACCGGGACGGCTACAGGGGCACGACAGAAGCGGGCGGCTGCGCACCGTGCGAACGTTCCGGCTGAGGACGATGGGGGCCGCGGCCGCGACAGATCATTCCACCTGAGGAGGGAGACGATGGAGAAGAACGGAGATCAGGGCCGGCATCTCTCAGAAGATGACGAGCGCATGATCGACATGATGTTCGAGGAGCCGCCGTCGGCGAGCTGGGGAGAACCCACAATGGACCAGCTTGACGCCCGGCTGCGCGAGGCACTGGACGCCAGCGGCGTAGAGCCCGCCGACCAGTCGTCCATCCTGCATTCGCTGGATGCGGAAGCATCGATCGAACGGACCATCTATCGTTTGCCTGACGGAGCTTTCCGCGACGACGGATCCCTGCTCTCGTGCATCATGTACTGGGACGAGTGCGGCGCTTATGTCGGCCAAGAGCAGATGAACGTGATTGATGACGCGCCGCCGGTGTTCTTCTTCAAAGCAACCGGAAACCAGGCAGGGGAATATGGGTTGACGCGGGAGGAAATGGAGGGGGCAAGGGAGTGGACACCCTGCCTGACCGGGCGTGGGAGGTGATTGACGCCGTGCATGCGCGCCTTCCGCGCGATGCGACCGACGAGGAGCGGGACATGAGCGTTGCAGGTGCTGGTGCGGTGACGCGTGCGCGTTCCCTGGCGGAGCAGCTGCATGCCGGGCAGGTGGACAAGGCGGGCGCCCCCTATGTGGGCCACCTGGAGCGCGTGGCAGGTCTCCTCGCGGCCTGGTGGCCGGAGCCGGCCGAGGCCGAGCTCGAGGCGGCCTGGCTGCACGACGCCCTGGAGGACACCGGCGCCACGGCGGAGAGCCTGCTGGCGGCCGGGGTGTCGCCGGCGGCGGTGGAGATGGTCTGCGCCGTGACGCGGCCGGCGGGCACGGCCTACCTGGCCTGGATCGGCGACCTGGCGCGCACGGCACCGCTGGGGGCGCTGCGGGTCAAGCTGGCGGACAATGCGGACAATTCCGATCCAGCCCGTGTCGCGCGCCTTCCGGACGGCGCGCGACGGGTGGCGGAGCGCTACGCGCCGGCCCGCGCCCTGCTGCTCGAGGGCTACATGCGGCGGCGCTTCGAGGGGCAGCCCGGCGGCGCGATGGAGCGGATGCGCGTCATGCTCGACACGCCGCCGTCTGAGGTTTCCAATTCGGGCCGGACTTGACCTGGCTGCGCCTCGTCGCCCTCGCAACGGCCGTGGCAGGTGTGACCGTGGCCTCCGCGAGCGCACTGGGCGGCCGGGCCCGGCGATAGGCGCTCCTGATCACGCTTGTCGCGTGGCTATTTCGCGGTTCGGGCCCGTCTGCGCATGTAGTCGTCGAGCAGGGTCTCGATGAGGTTGGTGACGGTGCGGCGCTCGGCGGCCGCCACGGCCTCCGCCCGCGCCTTCAGGTCCGGGTCGATGCGCAGGTTCAAGGTGGCGGTCTTCCGCCGCTTGTCGCTCTTCCCGCTCGCCTTCTCGGTCATAATGTAACGCCACCGGCTTGACAACAATGCCCCGCATCGTATCGTCGGCGGCGATACGATGCAATGGGGCGTCGGGCGTTCGGAATAGCGCCGGCTGCCGAAACCGAGAGGGGAAGAGAATGATCCTGGTCCCGATGACCAATGACGAATTCGATGTGATCCTGGCGGCCTTGGCAAGGGCGGCGTCCGCCGAAAGCGATACGCGTATGGTCTCCCTCGGCAATGCCCTCGAAGGCCGCGCGCGGCGCGGGGACGAACTGCGCGACGCGGTGGCCTTCGTCGATTGGGTGAAAAGCGCGCCGGAGGCGGAGAGGGTCGCTGTCGGCACCGACCATTGGGACCGGCTGGAAGTCGCAGCCCGCCGTGCCGTTCACCTGAGCGACGCATCGTGAAGTTCAACCTGGTCTCGCTGATGCGAGCCGGGGCGGAAGCCCTCGTTGAAGGCGGCGATAAGGGCGGCCAGTCCGAAAGAGACGAATGACGGCCCTGTTATGGAGTGGACGATGTCGCGATCATGGACAAGGCCGAGCGAGAAGGAGCATGCCGCGCTCGTCGAGGGCTATTCCCGGTTGGAAGAGGGGCAGGTCAATGAATGCGGCCGGCGCAAGCCGAGCTGCATCCTGCGGCAGAACGATCTTGAGGCCCTCATCTATGTCCCGCGCTGGTGGCGTCTTGATGTCGATGATCCGTTCCGGCAGCGGACCGGGTATCTGCACGTGCTGAGGGACGGCATGTCCGTCCTGCGGTGTGATGCCGAAGCGCTACAGAGGGCCCCGGAGGCGCTACCCGACGCGGACGCGTTTGTCGAATATTGCGACGGCTGGTCATCTCTCGAAAGTCGCATGGCAAATGTTCTCTGCGCGGGTCTCCGCGCGGGTGAGCTGAAATGGATGTCCCCACCTTGGGATTATGGTTCCGTGGTTCATCTCCATTCCATCGTCCGTGCTCCAGGCGCGCGCCCCATTGCATGGAAGGGGCTCCTGGATGACTTCGTCCGGAAGCTCGCGGGCGACGCCACCTCCATGCAGATCCTGAAGGCATTCCCCCTTGAGTATGAGGGCGATGCGAACCGCATCAAAGCCGAGGCGGCGCGCTTCGAGCGTCGACGCTCGGCGTTGATGCGCCTCTATGAGCGCATGGGCTTCCGGGCGTGCCCTGAAGCCTGGAGCGGGGCGGATGAGGATGTCGGGTGGATGTGGCGCGCCTCGGGGCGGATGCCAGCTCTGGTTCGATAATGTAACGCCGGTGGCTTGACGTGACTGGCTTGTGCTGTATCGTCATTGGCGATACGTTTCAGGGGCAGGATGACGATGACGGCCGCCGACGAATTCTACAAAAACGCGATTGCCCTTCGTGGCCGGATCGTTGCCGGTCGGAGCAATGAGCGGCCGGTGCAGGCATGGGCCGCCGTGGCCCGCGAATGCGCCAAGGCGAGCGATGCGATGCGCCGGGAACTCGGCAACCGGGTTCACGGTCGCGCGCAGCAGGCATGGTTCAATAACCTCGACAAGCTCTGGTGGGCGGCCAAGGCTCAGGTCGAGACCCTGGCGAGGGTCGGATGAGGTCATGGTCGCCGCGAGGGGAACGGGAGCAATAGGATGAAATCGAATGAGCCCGGGATGCTTGCCGGCATCCCGGATATCGACAGGTTCGCTGATCAAGTTCGCTCCGCGGGCCAACATCTCATCGGCTTCGCCGGGCCGGAGAACTATCATGACACATTTCTCGGCGGCCTTAACGAGCCGGCGCCCGGCGCCGCGGCGGAAGTGTCCTTCGGCGGGGGCGACGAGCAGTTCGTGATGAACATCCGGCGGCTCGAGGCCGCCGCGCCCGAAGGTGGCGGGCCGGCTTCCTGGGGCGATCCCGGCATGGACGGGCTGGAGGCCCGGCTGCGGGCGGTGCTGGCGGCGAGCGGCGTCGCGCCGGCGGACCAGTCGTCCGTCCTGCATGCCCTGGCGTCCGGCGCAGATCGCGCGGCCGTCGCCGGTGATGCGGGTTCCAGCTGAGGAGCGTGAAAATTGACGATGAAAATG
Organism: Xanthobacter sp. NM-59; assembly: GCF_021401125.1. GTDB lineage: Bacteria > Pseudomonadota > Alphaproteobacteria > Rhizobiales > Xanthobacteraceae > Xanthobacter. The sequence continues at coordinate 9,860 of NZ_JACBFQ010000013.1, read as the reverse complement.
GGACAAATCCGGTGGCGCGCGGTGGTGCATTATCGCACGGACGCGGGAGTGCTGGATGTGGAACACTTCCTGGAGGAGCTGGGCGACATCCATGACCGGGTCGAGGCCGGCCCCCATTGGGATACGATCGAGCGCATCGAAATCTTGAGGCATGGCGTGGGAACCCTACCCGGCCTGACCGTCGAGGCGGCGGAGAAGTTGTAGGGGCTTTCCAACTGAGGAGCGGATCAGAACGTATCCTCGATCCGGTCGTTCCATGGACAATCCCGAACCCGCGATCCACGATAAGGCGGCCGCGAAAGGTGCGCGGAAGAGCCGGGAGAACGATGATGGTGGTCAGGATGCCGAAGAATAAGGACGACGTGCGGGAAGCCTGCGGCGCCGGCGACCAGCGTGATGAGCTTCCGATTGTCGCTGGCTCATCACCAGCTCAGCAGATCGACGCCAGGGCGACCTCGAATGCGCCGGCTGCTGCTCGCATTCGCGGCGATGTCATAACCGCGATCTTGAACAACTTGCGCGCTCAGATAGAGTCGATAGAGGCATCTTACACCCCTGTCTTCAGTATAAAAACTCCAAGTTCTGTAATGGATAATTTCAGATTTACATGCAGGGTAATGACGGAGCTGGAGAATTTGAGGGGTGGCAACACTCTTGATATTACAATGGGCATTGACGAGGTTTACTATTCTCCAGAAGAAGACGAAAATTGGTATCCAACGTGCGGATATGTATCGGAATTTGAGCGGGCGGAGATGTCATATAAAAACATGATTGGAAATCTTGAAGAACACCTTCTGGCTCTCAAAGATGTGGGGATAGAAGTGGTGACCGGTTTCATCTCCGCAGATCCGCCAGAGATGGACGGCCCCGATGAGGAGGTTGAGGTGCGATGGTCGCCCTCGCCGTCATTCTGACCTCTGCTGTTTAAGGCCGGTTCCCGGCGCCGTTGGCACCGTGCGGAATGCAGGGCGTGGTGGGAGGAGCACTAGGATCAGCAAAAGATCCAGTCCTCCATCCGTTCCAACTGAGGAGCGAGAGATGTTGCAGTTTGAAATCTGGGGTCTCGATAACACGCGATCGGATTGGGACTGCGGCGAACCGCGTTTCCGGGAGAGTTTCGGGGATCTTGTCGCTGCTCGCGCCGCATTGTCCGATTGGCAGTCCGGCGGACGCGCGGCTTGGGTCGTGGATGTGGTCACTGGCAAGCGCGTCCCCAACGACGGCTCCAACTAAGGAGCGAGGACGATGATCAGGCTACCGCCGAGGAGCGGGACCGAAGCGGAGGTGGCACGACGGGCTGACGCGCTCGAGGAAAAGAAGCGCGTGCTGGACGCCTTGAAGGGCGCTCTGCGCCACGGCGGCTTGGACAATCTCGATCACGCCCAGCGCATCGACATCACCTACACTTCGAACGCCCTGGAGGGGAACACGCTTACCGCCGGTGAAACCGCGCTGGTGATCGAGAAGGGCATCACCGTCAGCGGGAAGCCGCTGAAGGATCATCTCGAGGCCGTGGATCACGCCCGCGCCTTGGAATGGGTGGTTGAGATTGGCTCTCAGCGTGCGGAGCCGCTCCGTGAGGCCGATATCCGGAACCTTCATCAACTGGTGGTCGCCCAGTCGAAGCCCGAGATCGCGGGCCGCTACGCCGATGCCGCGCGCTATGTGAACACGGACGCTGGTGTGTACCACTTTCCGTCTCCGATGGAGGTACCCGCCCTGATGCACGCATTCGCAACTTGGCTCCAGCACGCCGGGAACACGCCGCCGGCGGCCTTCGAGGCGCATCGGCGGCTGGTCGGCATCCATCCGTTCAATGACGGGAATGGCCGCACGGCCCGGCTGCTGATGAACCTGGTGCTGGTCCGGGGAGGCTATCCGCCTATCGCGGTGCGGCCCGAGGACCGGCCGGCCTATATCGGTGCCCTGGAAGCCGGGCAAGCGGGCCGGGGATTTGCCGACTTCGACGGGCTGATGTTCCAGCGTCTCGAGGAGACGCTGGAACGCTACATCACGGCGGCGCGGGAAGCCGGGGCAACGCCGGCTCTTCCGGCCCGCGCGTGCGAAGATGACGAGCCGGAGAACGACGGCGGCGGTTTCGCTCCCCCGTCGTCGTTCGGGCCTTCCATGTGAGGAGCGGATCGTGAGCTACGAGCTGGGATATGCGACGGCCAGGGCGGAAGCTCGGGACTGGCCGGCGCCAAGGATCCGGAACTGTCTCCGCCGCCGCTGGGAGCGGCTGGAGACGCTGTGCCGCTATGAGGCGGGGCGGCGGGATTGGCTGGAGGATGAGGCGGGCAAGGTGGACGCGCTGACGGATCTCCTGGCTGCCGCCAGCGCCGAGATCCCCGCCGTCGCGGCAAGCGGTTCCAACTGAGGAGTGCAAAGATGGCGATCGCACTTCGCTCGAAGAGGTTAAGGCGGAGATGACGAAGCGCGGTGCTCCGCGCCTCCGCGCCATACTCGACGAGACGCAGGGTGTGATCGTAGCGCTTGAAGGTTCGCATCGGATCGCGGCTGCCCTGGATCTCGGGCTTGTGCCCACCATGTAGCTTGTCGATGAAGACGAGAAGTAGGTCAAAGATGGTGATCAAGATGTCGCGCCAGAAGTCCGCTGATCTCTTCGAAGCTCTCGGCTTCAGTTGGGACAGGGAAGCAATTCCCAACATTCCGACGTTCTCGACGGATCGTGTGCTTTTCCGCTTTCGGCGGATGCTGCCCGAGTTTGTCTGGGATGCGGCTGTGCTTGAGGGCAACCCCTTCACATTCCCGGAAGTGAAGACGGTGCTCGACGGGATTACAGTTGGCGGCCGGAAGCTGTCGGACCAGGACCAGATCGTCAATTTGGCAGAGAGCGCCAAACGGCTGGTGGATATGGTGCGCACCGGCGCATTTCGTTTGAACAAGGCGACGTTTGTGGAGCTTCACGCTCTCGTTGCCCGGGACGAAGCTCTGGAGTGGGGCCATTTTCGTGGCGAGGGCCAGGAGCATCACTTCACGCCCGCAGTGGCTCTAGGGGAAGCCGGCAGGTTCCTTCCTCGTCCCACAGTGCCTGGGGCGCCGGAGTTGAATGCTGCATTCGCCTCGGGGGTGGAGGCCCTTCAGGCGGAGGTGGCGAACCCGTTTGAGCGAGGACTTGCCTTTTCGTTGTTCGGAGCACGCGAGCAGTTTTTCTTCGACGGCAATAAGAGAACATCCCGGCTCATGATGAACGGTGTTCTGATGACCGCAGGCATGGATGCGCTGAGTATACCGGCGGCGCGCGCTCAGGAGTTCAATGAAAAGATGGTGCGTTTCTATGTCGGAAGAAATGCCGACGAGATGATGACGTTCCTCGTCTCGTGCCACCCGAGCCAGGAACGCGTTCTAACCACCGAAATGGAGCGCGACGTTGGAGAGACGGTCGAGGATGCACCGCCGCCACGTCCGTGGGGCGGGCCGAGTCCAAGTTGAGCGGGAAAACGTCCATTTGAGGAGGGAGAGGATGATCAGGTTGCCGAAGCCGAAGGAGGAGGAAGGTGCTCCCGCCCCTCAACGACCGGAGATCGAGCGCGTCACCGCCGGCGACACATCGCGGCACCAGCCCACGATAGAGTACATCGTAACGATCAACGATGTAGACCCGGCCTACCTCGAAGAGGTCAAGGCGGAGATGAAGACGCGCGGCGCTCCGCTTCTCCGGGCAATCCTCGATGAGACGCAGGGCGTGATCGTAGCGCTTGAAGGTTCGCATCGGATCGCGGCTGCCCTGGATCTCGGGCTTGTGCCCACCATGCAGCTTGTCGATGAGGAGGACCAGCTTTCGTGCCAGGAACTCGGCTACGACGACTGCGGCTGGTTCGGTGGCGAGCCGGCGCGCGCCATCGAGATCAGGGATCGTATCGCCGCGCCGAATGGCACCTATGCGGGCTGCGTATTCCGCAAAGTCGATGCGGGCGCAATTACCTTGGCAGGCCCTGGCGACGAACTGGGCGGCAATGACCGGTCTTCAGGCTACATCTGCGGGCCGTCTCCCTTCTGAAGGAGGTTCCAATGGGCTATTCTGCAGAGCAGATCGGCGACATCGATGTCGGGCCGTTCTCATCCCGCACTAAAGATCGTGTTGCGCTTGTTCTCATTCAGCACGGGCGGGAGCCTGGTCATGACGAAAGGCAGGTCACCTTGATTGCTCCGTGTGGATGGCCTGCTGGGCGCCGTCGCACACTTGAGCTTATTTCTCGTGGGGTCGATGTCGTGGACATTCGCTTTGTGATCGTGCCCGAGGACTACGTTGGAGACGGGCGCGGCGCTGGCGACGGAGCACACTTGAAGCCGTGCCGTGAGATGCTCTGGTGGACCGCGGGCGATGAGAGGAGAGCCATCGGCTCGGGCGCATCTCTCGAGGAGTATGCGGGGCAGATTCTCGCGAGGTCCTATCCCAAGCCCGCCCGCCTGCGGTCGAGCTTTAGCAACGACGATCCTTCTAAGTAAGGAGCGAGATGTGGGCGAGATAGTGGAGATGCGTCCCGGCCAGACGTCGGAGACGATCCTGGAGTTCGTCCGGCGGAAGGAGGTGGCCACCACCCGCGAGGTCGCCTACCGGTTCGCGCTCGGCATGGTCCGGGCCGCGCACGAGCTTGCGGCTCTTCGCCGGTCGGGCGATCTGGTGTCCGCTCCCGCGAAGGACCGCGAGAGCCTCAACGGAGCCGTGCGCATGAACGAATGGCGCCTCGCGGCAAAGCCGCCCGCGCCTCTCCACTTAAGGAGCGGGGCATGATCAGGTTGCCGAAGGTGGCGAAGGGGCCGACGCTGATGCTTGACCAACGAGACCCGGTGGTGGTGGCGGATACCGGTCCTCTCCTGAGGCTGGCCGCGGCCCATCTTCTGGACGCGGTGCGGCTGACCAACCGGCAGATCGTCATCGTCGACATGGTCGAGATGGAAGCGTGCCACCGTCATCCGGACAAGCCCTATGCGCGGGAGATCCTGGACTGGATCGAGCGCTCCGGTGAGGCGGTGCGGCGGGTCGAGACGGTGGAGGGCATCGCCTACAGCGCGCTGCTCGGCCGCGAGCGGACGCCGGAGACCATGGTGAAGCTCAAGCGGCTCCAGCGCGACGGCGGCGAGCGCGCGGTCCGCGACTTCGTCGAGGAGCTGGCGCCGACCGATGTGCGCTCGGTGCTGGTGCTGCACGAGGACCTGCAGGTGCCGCGGCTCCTGCAGGCCTCCAAGGTGCCGCTGCAGCTGGTCACCACCAAGCTGTTCCTTCAGGAGCTGGCCCGGCAGGGCATGAACGTGGACGTGGAGGCGGCCGTCAGGGCGATCCGCGAGGTTCCCTTCACCCTGGCCGAGGCCCAGGAGACCAGGCTACGCCCCTACGACGAGCCGGACGACGACGGGGAATTTTCGCCCCCATCGGGCCCGGGTTCGACCGGGCCCGGGTCGTCCATGTAAGGAGCTAGACATGAGGTCTGGTGGCGAGCGCAAGGGCACGGTGGTGGCGAAGAATCCGCAACGTGGAATGGTGGCCCTGGATACGCCGGATGATGGCTATACCATCATCGAGCTGCTCACGGATTGGAATCTGGAGGTGGGGGACGTTCTGACCTGGCAGAACGGCTACGGCCTGGGGGCGGAAATCTACGTCAATGTGACCAGGGGCACGCGTGCCGAGGTCTATGTCCAAAACCACGGCGTGTCGCGGAACGCCGTGAGGCAGCAGCTCTTGTTTTGATCGTGTGGACGACGGTTCCCAACTGAGGAGCGCGCGATGATCGGGGATCTGGCGGCGTGGCGTCGGGCCGCCATGGGATATGCGGCGCTGATCGGCGTGCTCTCGCTGTGCGCGCTGGCAGCCGAGCGGGCCCCAGCGCCGGGGTGGGTCGCGCACCTGACGGGGCTCTTGGGCGGGGCGCTTCCGGTCTTCGGCCTGATGGGCGCGGTTGTCCTCTTGCTTTCGCCCGCCGGCGCCGGTGGCGCCCTGCGCATCCTGCGCCAGGTGAACCGGGGGATGGGCTGGCTGCCCGACTATGGGCGTCACCCCGGCACGGGCCTGCTGGTCGCCCTCACCGGCGCCGGCGCCCTGGCCGGCGCGCGGGGCGGCTGGGAGGGGGCGCTGGCGGGCGCGGCCCTGGTCCTGCTGCCCATGGGCGCTCTCTACGCTTGGGGCGCCTGTGATCGCGCCCATGGGCAGGACCGGAGAGACCGAAAGGGTGTCGAGGCGGATTCCAACTGAGGAGCGGGACGGATGGCGCGGAAGACGATCGCCGAAACAGCGCGGGAGGTCCTCGCGGAAGAGGGGCTTTGCGCGGTCTCCTGGGGCGACGGGATCCTCGGCGCCATCGCAACGCGGGCGGGCATGGCGTCGGGCCATCCGCTCAAGGCCATGGAGAAGGTCCTGGCGGCTCTCGGCCGGGCGCCGGACCTGTTCGAGCCGGGCCGACTGCGCGGCCACGACAGGAGCGGCCGGCCGCGCATCGTGCGGACGTTCCGGCTGAGGGTTGGGGCCGGCCATGGGGCGTGACCGACATGTGGCGAGCGCGCGCGCGATGCGTGAGCGCCAAGCACTTCTGGATGCCTTTTACATGGATCTGGGGCTATGCTGCGCGGGCTGTGACTGGTGGCGCAGCCTCAGGCAGCCATGCAGGCGAATGCACGCGGAGTGCGCCGGTCTCCGAGCAGGAGCGGACCGCCGTGCTGGGCATCGCGGCGTGCAGCCTCGATCTGGGGGCGGGGCATGTGCTGACCCAGCGTGATCATGTTTGCGGCGAGTTTCGGGACCAGTTCGACTGGTCGAGCCTGCCGCCCGCCTATCTCCGGCGGATTGGGCAGCCCAAGCGAGGGCCAGGCGGCGGTTGACGTTTGAAAGGATGATCCTTACAGTAAGGAGTATCCTTTCAAGCGGACTGAGCATGATCACGAGCAAGATCACATCCAAGGCCCAAACGACTATCCCTCAGGCTGTGCGGGCGGCTCTTCATCTGCGCGAGGGCGACGCGATCGCCTACCGCATCGAGGAGGGGCGCGTGGTCCTCACCAAGGCCGAGCCGGTGCCGGCGGACGATCCATTCGCCACGTTCGGCGAGTGGGACAGCGAAGCGGATCGCAAGGCCTATGCCCAGCTTTGAGAGGGGCGCGGTGGTCCGCGTTCCTTTCCCGTATACGGACAGGCACACCCGGCAGCACCGGCCGGCTCTCGTCGTCTCCGATGGCGCCGTGGGCGAGGACGGGGCGCTGCTCTGGGTGGTGATGATCACCAGCGCTGAGAACCGGCCATGGCCGGGAGATGTGCCGTTTGGGGAGGCATACCGGGGGGCCGGCCTGCCGGCGCCGTCCGTGATCCGTCCGTGCAAGATCGCCACCATCGAGGCCCGCCACGCCGAGGTGCTGGGTGCAGTGCGGCCGACCCTGCTGCGGAAGGTCGAGGCCGAGGTCCGCCGGCTGCTTGGACACGCCGGAGCAGGAACGTGACGCCGGCGGGCCGCATGCACGCGGCGGCGGTCGCATCCTCCGAGGCTTCCGGCGGCGGTCGCCCGGCAGGGCCGGCGGCCGACGTCTCACCGCAGGAGGCCGTGGCGAGGCTGGGAGGGCCCACCCCTGTTTCGGGGGGTGGTGACACCTATTTGCTTGTGATGTTTTTGATTTCGCGGATGAGGCTTTGGATGTCGGCTGCGCGGTTTTGGGCTTGTGTGAGCTGGGCTTGGGCGATGGGGATGATGCGGTTGTATACGCCTGCGGGGGGGTCGCATCGTCCCTTGTCCCAGTCGTCGATGGTTGATTTTCGGATACCGGTGTCGCGGCTGAGTGGGCCCATCCATGTTTCGCCATAGATGGCGCGGCCGATGCGGGAGATGAGGCGCGGGGCCGGATCGTCGGACATGTGGTTGCTTTCGAATTGGCAGGGGCGCCCGGGTGGGCGCCCCTTTTTTATGGTCAAGCGGCTCGGGGCGCACCACCGGTGGCGAGAGCGAAGGTGATGCGGGAGAGGGCGTAGATGAGTGCGGGGACGACGATGCCGAGACCGGCGGCGGCGTACATTGCGGGGCTGCCGGGGATCGCGGCAGCGGCGAAGGCGAGGGCGTTGAGGGCGGCGCTGATGGCGAGGGTTCCGACGATTGCGGGCGCGGCGTAGCGGGCGACGGATCGGCGGACGGCCTCGGTTGCGGCGCAGAGCTGGCTCATTTCGAGGGCGACGAAGCCGAGGTCGATGCCGGCGGCCATGGCCCAGCGTTCCCAGGAGCCGGCGCCGGTGACGAGTCCGATACCGTGGGCCAGGTGGGAGAGGGAGAGGGCGACGAGGATCATGGTGACGGCGCCGGTTGCGGCGGCCGCGCCGTGCTGGCGCTTGAGGCGGGCGGCTGTGGAGCGCGTGGGGGCGGCGGTCGTCTTGGCGGTGTTGCGGGCGCGGACTTTGAGGGTGGTGACGTTGGAGGCCATGGTCAGGAGTTCCTGTTCCGTTGGCGGGGCAGGACATCCTGCCCCCGGCATCTTCACATTAGATATATTACTCTCTTCGTGTCAAGTGTTAATTTTGAATTATATTCAATTCATGTCTAGAAGTTCTCATTTTACGGCTGCGATTTTTGTATTTTTGATGATTGTTTGTTTTTTTCCTTTCCATGTTTTGTGCTGTTTGACGGTTCCGGAGATTGTGAATCGGTCCCCGGGGCTGCAGGGTGTGGCGGTGAAGGCGACGAGTTGGTGTCCGTCGTCGGTTGCGAGGGTGACGGCACATGCGGTGGTGCGGCCCTTGCTGCGGAAGCGTGGCTTGAGGGGCGTGATGCTGGCGACGGTTGCGGTTGTGGCGATGCGGTCGCCGACGGCGCCGAGGTGTTGGGAGGGGCCGGCGTCTTGGTGTTCGGCGACGGCGCGCTCGAGGCTGGCGGCCTGGGCGGGTGAGAGGGAAGCGGTGCGCTCGATGGTGTTGAGGATGCGGTCGGCATAGGGGCTGGCGGTGCGGATGGCCCTGGCGGCCTCCAGGATGGGGCCGTGTGTGTCCTCGAGGGCTTGGAGGCTTCGGGCGCGCTCGGCGTCCTGGCGGGCGCGCTTTTCGGCGAGAGCGGCATTGAGGCGTGTGATCTCGTCGGGTGTGTAGAGGGCGACCTTTTCGGCGCGTCCTGAGATGCCCTCGCCGTCGCATGCGATGCAGACGGGATCGGGGGTCCATGAGGTGCGCCCTGAGCCACCGCAGAGCGGGCATGCGAGGTCGATGGCGCAATATGGCTTGCCCTTGTCGTCGAAGCGGACGGCTGTGGGCGGGCATTCGCCTTTCCGGGTGAGGTATGTGATTTCGGACATGGGAGCCTCCCTGGCGGGCCCGTGGGCGGTCGCCTGCGGCCATGGTGGTGGCGCAATGATGGGGTTGATGGCGCGCCGATCGTGGAGCCGGCGGCCTGTGTGAGGTTTTCCGCGAAGGCCTTGGCTTGGTTTTGTCAGAAAGCGTCGATCCAGTCCCAGAGGGGAGAGCGGAAGAAGGCTCGGAGTCGGTTCCAGATGGCGCGGACGAAGGGTGCGAGGATGGTGAGCATGAGGGTGTCTCCGGAGCGGTGATGGAGCTTCAGGGGGCAGATGTCTCGCCGGCGTTTTGGATGGCCTCGCGGGCGATGTCGGCGACGGAGCTGATCCAGATGTCCTGCTCTTCGCCGGTGTAGGGGGTCCATTTGGCTCCGGGGTCGGCCTGGTCGCACTCGGCGCCGGCGGGATCGAGCCAGCGGCCGGAGGCCTCGGAGCCCGTGAGGATGGCGCGCAGGGCCTCGAGGAGAGGCGCCCTGGTGTTGATGGCATTTGCTGCGCAGACGGCGTGGGCCTTGTCCTCAGGGGTGTTGCCGAGGGTGCGCAGGAGGATGGCGCCGTTTTCGTCGCAGAGGACGAAGGTGGCG
>NZ_JACBFQ010000012.1 GCF_021401125.1 Xanthobacter sp. NM-59 | reverse complement strand
CCCGTCTGCTTATCACCGCATGTTGCGTCACACGGTGTGCAGGGTCTCTCACCCCGCGAGATCAGAAACGGCATGAAAATCAAAGCACTCCTTTCTTTGATAGGGGCCCAGCGCACATGAACAATACCGGCGTCATCGACCGCTTCCTGGAGACGTTCACCTCCTACATCGACTCCGGCTTCGGCCTGCTCGGCGGGGAGATCGCCTTCCTTACCTCCACTTTGATCGCCCTCGACATCGCGCTCGCGGGCCTGTTCTGGGCGTGGGGCGCGGACGAGGACGTGCTCCAGCGCCTCCTCAAGAAGACCCTCTATGTCGGCTTCTTCGCCTTCGTCATCGGCAACTTCAATTCCCTCGCGAACATCGTCTTCCAGTCCTTCAGCGGGCTCGGCCTGAAGGCGGGCGGCGGGTCGCTCTCGGCTTCCGAGCTGCTCCAGCCCGGCCGGGTGGCGCAGGTCGGTATCGACGCCGGCACGCCGATCCTGAACGCCGCCGGCGAGCTGATGGGCTACATCTCCTTCTTCGAGAACTTCGTGCAGATCGCCGTGCTCATGATCGCCTGGGCGATCGTGCTCATCGCCTTCTTCTTTTTGGCGGTCCAGATCTTCGTCACCCTGATCGAGTTCAAGCTGACGGTGCTCGCCGGCTTCGTCCTCCTGCCGTTCGCCTTGTTCAACAAGACCGCCTTCCTCGCGGAGAAGGTGCTCGGCAACGTGGTTGCCTCCGGCGTCAAGATCCTCGTGCTCGCCGTCATCGTCGGCATCGGCTCTGGGCTGTTCGGCGAGTTCACGGCGGGCTTCTCCGACCAGCCCACCATCACCGAGGCGCTTTCCCTCGTGCTCGGCGCTTTGTCGCTCATGGGGCTCTCCATCTTCGGCCCCGGCATCGCCACCGGCCTCGTCTCCGGCGCGCCGCAGCTTGGCGCGGGGGCGGTGGTGGGCACCGGCTTTGCCGTCGCGGGCCTTGGCGCCGCCGGCGCCGTGGGAGCGAGGGCCGCCCTCGGTGGTACAGCAGGCGCGGTCGGAGCGGCCGGCCACGTGACAGCTGCGGCCGCACGCGGCGGTGCCCAGCTCGCCGGGGCCACTTCCGCGGCCTATGGCCTTGCCGCCTCGACGTCTGGCCAGAGCGGCGTGGGTGCCATGGCCGCGGGACTCGGTGGCGTCGGCAGGGCCGGCGCGGCTGCGGCCGTCGCACCGGTCAAGCGTGCGGCGTCTGGCGCCGCCGACGCCCTGCGCACCTCTTATGGCGCCGGGCAGGCCGGGGCCTGGGCCGCCACCGGAGGCCAGTCAGGTGTCGCCGGCATGGGCCCTGCGGCCGGCGCTGCTTCCGAGGCCGCCATCGCATCTTCGGCACCCCCCGCTTGGGCCGAGCGCATGAAACGCAGCCAGGCCATGAGCCATGGCGCCAGCGCCGCCGCCCATGCGGTGCGCTCCGGCGACCACGGCGGCGGCTCCCTATCCGTGTCCCTCGATCAGGATGACCGCCGATGAGCCTCTTCAAGCGACCGTCCGTCCACTACGGACGCGCCCCCGAGCCCGAGACCCCCTACCAGAAGGCCGCGCAGGTCTGGGACGAACGCATCGGCTCGGCCCGTGTGCAGGCCAGGAACTGGCGGCTCATGGCCTTCGGCTCCCTCGCACTTGCCAGCGGCTTCGCGATCGCCCTCGTCTGGCAGTCGACCCACGGCACCGTGGTGCCGTGGGTGGTGCAGGTGGACCGCTTCGGCGAGGCGCAGGCGGTCGCCTCCGCCGTCGCCGACTATCGCCCCACCGATCCGCAGATCGCCTGGCACCTCGCCCGCTTCATCGAGCAGGTCCGCGCCATCCCCGCCGACCCGGTCATCGTCCGCCAGAACTGGCTCAGGGCTTACGACTATGCCACCGATCGCGGCGCCCGGGCGCTCAATGACTTCGCGCGATCGAACGACCCCTTCGCCAAGGTCGGCCGCCAGCAGGTGGCCGTGGACATCTCTTCCGTCATCCGCGCCTCGCCGGACTCGTTCCGCATCGCCTGGACCGAGCGCCGCTACGAGAACGCCAGCCTCGCCGCCACCGAGCGCTGGACCGCCATCCTCACCATCGTGCTCCAGCCCCAGCGCACCGCCGAGAAGCTGCGCGCAAATCCGCTGGGGGTGTTCGTGGATGCCGTCAACTGGTCGAAGGAGCTGGGCTCATGAAGGGGGCAGGGAAGAAAGCCGTACCGGTGCTCGCCGCCGTAATTCTGTCTGCGAGTGCGCTCGCCGGCTGCGCGCAGAAATACATCCCGCCGGAGATCGACTATGACGATGCCGCGCCCGCGGTGCTGGCGCCCGATCCCGCCGGCCCGGTGAAGGTGGTGGAGCTGCCGAAACCGCTGCCGCTGCCCGGCCAGTTGAAGCCGGTGGATGGCGGGAAGGCGAAGCCTGAGCTGGCCGACCCGAAGGAGCGCGTCGGCCAGGCCAATGCCGCCGCCCGCATCCAGCCGGTGCGCAACGGCTTCATCAATGCGGTGCAGGTCTATCCCTTCTCCGCCGGCGCGCTCTATCAGGTCTATGCCGCGCCGGGGCAGGTCACCGACATTGCCCTCCAGCCCGGCGAGCAACTGGTGGGTACGGGGCCGGTCGCCGCCGGCGACACGGTGCGCTGGATCGTTGGCGACACAGAGAGCGGGGCAGGAGACCGCAAGCAGGTCCACATCCTGGTGAAGCCAACCCGGCCGGACCTCGAGACCAACCTAGTGATCAACACGAACCTGCGCACCTACCACATGGAGCTGCGCTCCACCGAGAAGACCTATATGGCCTCGGTGTCGTGGCAATATCCCCAGGACGAGCTGATCGCCCTGCGCCGCCAGAACGCGCGGGCCGCCGAGGTGCAGCCGGTGGCCGCCGGCGTCGACATCTCGAAGCTCAACTTCCGCTACGCCATTGAGGGCGACGATGCGCCGTGGCGGCCGCTGCGCGCCTTCGACGACGGCGCCAAGGTCTATATCGAGTTTCCGTCGGGCATTGCCCAGGGCGAGATGCCGCCGCTGTTCGTCATCGGCCCGGCCGGCGGCTCCGAGCTGGTCAACTACCGCGCCCGCCAGAACTATTATGTGGTCGACCGGCTGTTCGCCGCCGCCGAGCTGCGCCTCGGCGACAAGGACAGCGAGAAGCGCGTGCGCATCACCCGCACCGACGGCCGGCCGGCACGCAGCGCGGGGCTGTTCCGATGAGCGACGCACTCCATCCGCCGTCTGGCGACATCCGCGCCGAGCTGCGCTTGCGGCCGGAGCGGCCGCGCGTCACCCGCCTCTCCCGCAAGGTGCTCATCGGCCTCGGCGGCGTCTCCGCCGTCGCCATTCTCGGCGCCCTCGTCTGGGCGCTCGATGCGAGCCGCCGCACCAACCAGCCGGCGACGGAGCTGTACAGCACCGACAACCGGGCCACCGCCGACGGGCTCGCCGGCCTACCCAAGGACTATACAGATGTTCCGAAGCTCGGCCCGGCGCTGCCCGGCGACCTCGGCCGCCCCATCCTCCGCGCCCAGGAGGAAGGCCGCCCCGTGGTCCCGCCCAATGTCCAGGCCCCGCGGGCGGACCCAGAGGAACAGCGTCGCCTCGCCGAGATCGAGGCCGCCCGCGTCGCCAAGGTGTTCACCGAGAGCCGCGGCGCGCAGACGACGGAACGCGCGGCGTCCGGAGCACAGGCCGCCGGCACCGATCCGGCGACCGGTCTGACAATGTCCCCGGAGGTCCCGCCGCTCGATCCCGGCGCTGCCCAGAACATGCAAGATCGCAAGCTCGCCTTCGTCAACGCCGCAACCGACCGCCGCACCGTCAGCCCCGACCGGGTGCAGGAAAGGGCGTCGCCCCATGTGGTGCAGGCTGGCACCGTCATCCCGGCCGCGCTCATCACCGGCATCCGCTCCGATCTGCCGGGGCAGGTCACGGCCCAGGTGACAAGCCCTGTCCATGACAGCCCGACTGGCGCCCATCTCCTGATCCCGCAGGGTGCCCGGCTGATCGGCCGCTACGACAGCCAGGTCGCTGTCGGCCAGTCGCGCGTGCTTCTGGTCTGGACCCGCCTCGTCATGCCCGACGGCACCTCCATCGTGCTGGAGCGCCTGCAGGGCTCCGATACGCAGGGCTTCTCCGGCCTCGAGGACGAGGTGGACTACCATTGGGGCCAGCTTGTCCGCGCCGCCTTACTTTCGACCCTGCTCGGCATCGGCACCGAGATCGGCGCCGGCGACGACGAGAACGAGATCGCCAAGGCGATCCGCGAGAGCAGCCAGGACACCGCCTCCGACGTCGGCCAGCAGCTCGTCCGCCGCCAGCTCAACATCCAGCCGACCCTCACTATCCGGCCCGGCTTCCCCGTGCGGGTCCTCGTCAACCGCGATTTGGTGATGAAGCCCTACGGCGCCGCAAAGGAACGTTCATGACGAAGCTGAGGCTCTCCGCCATCCCCGACGACAAGCCGGTGAAGATCACCGTCGAAGTGCCCGCCGCCGTCCACCGCGACCTCGTCGCCTATGCCGAGATCCTCGCTCAGGCCTCAGGAGAGGCGACGCCGCTCGATCCCGGCAAGCTGGTCGCGCCCATGCTCCAGCGGTTCATGGCGGCGGACAAGGGATTCAAGAAGATGAGGAACCAGAAGCCTCAGCTTTGACCGCACTCTGGAGCGCTATGAGACCGGCCATGATGATTGGTCCTTCGGCAATCGGCCTTCAGGGTCATGAACAACGACCGAGTCCTCCGGCGTCAGATTCGCGTTGAAGACCACCAGGTTGGTGCCACCGGCATGGCGCAGCGACGGGAACAGCAGGCCGCGGCATCCCGCCTCAATCAGAGAATCCGACAGGTGCCATGAAGGCGGGATCTTCCGGGCAATCCGAGCGATTTTCCGCCACGGGCAGTCGCATGCGGCCCATTCCTTCGACCATGTCGCAGGATCGAAGCCTGCCGAGAGGTCGGCGACCTGATCGAGCGTGACGATATAGGCCGCCAGCGTGCCAGGCGGGACAATCGACGCGCCCTGCTGGTATTCTTCCAGGGCGGTCTGCGGCGCCCGCGAGAGATACAATGCCTCGACGCCGGGCCGGTTGAAACGGCCACCATCGCCGGCTGCACCTGCGCCGCTGGCGGGTGCGAACGCCCATTTGGGAGTCAGGTAGCGGTGAAAGACCTCATCCGGTCCGACCCGGATGATCTTCATCCCCGCGCCCCGTTCTCCAGATCGCGGAGATAGCTCAAAACCGCCTCGCTGTGGCCCTCCGCGACGAGTTCAGCAGCCGTCTTGTGATCATAGTCAACAATCGGCTCATTCCGGAACCAATAGATCGCCTTGTCGATGTCTCCGGTGATCGTGGCGGCGGCCGTGATGACCTTGACCATTTCGCGCAGCCGGCTCTGAAGGCGCTCAGATGAAGGGTTGCGCAGGGTATTGCGATGCACACCCGTCAACTGGGCCAGATTCGCGACCTGGACCCCGAGCACCTTCGAGAGCCGCTTCGGGGAAATGTAGGGCGTCCTGGGCTCCTGCAGGCTCTGCACGAAGCCCGACACGATTGCCGCTTCTGCTTTGTCAACGTGAGCCATCGCACCTACCTCGTACCAATCAGAGCACAATATATGCACACTTATGAGCACATCAAGCGCAATGGAGAGGCGACACCGCCCGAACCGGGCCATCTGGTCGCGGCGATGCTCCAGTGTTTTAGATCGTTAGCTCGGCTGTGTCGTTGGGCGATAGACTCGGGCATCGGCCTTTTGGGCTGCGGCTTGCAGCCGCCTGTCATTCGTCCAGAGTTCCGCACGGCTGTCGATCAGCGTGGAGGCCAGGAGGTGCGCATCGGTGTATCCGATCCCCATGCTGAAAAGCCCATGGTGGTCGATCATGCCCATGACTTCGTCGTGGGTGGCCACGGCCACTTCACGCTGGGCGTTCAGGAAGGAGAGGACGGTGCGCCGGTCGCGAAGGCTGCCGAGCGCAAGTTCGCCGATGATCGCCGGATGGCAAAGCAAGGCGTCGTTCTCGATAACCGCGCGCAGCGCAGCGCTGGAATGCCTGAAATGGTCGATCCAGACCGAGGTATCGGTCAGGATCATTTGCCCGGCGTGCTCCTACGACGAGGCGCAGCCTCGGCATCCGGCATCGTCCCGCCGAGCGCGATGAGCCGCTTGCCGGCCTCGACACGCACCAAGGTTTCCAAAGCCTGACGGACAAGAGCGGCCGTTTCTTTCGTTCCCGTCAAGGACCGGGCCTTGTCGATGAGGGCGTCATCTATGTTGATCGTCGATCGCATCGCCTTGTCTCCATCGCTTAGCACCAAACTTAGCACCATTTGGTGCTAGAATGACACATGTTCAGTGTGATGGCGAAGGGGTGTTCCGATGGAACAAGACCCATAGCGAGGGCTAGGGCAGCCAATGGTCGGTCAGGCCGCTGCGTGCAAACCCTCCTCGGGCAGCACCGGCAGAATGTCCACCTTCGCGTGATACAGCCAAGCCAGATTCACGCCTTCCGCCTTGCCCCTGGCGCTCTCGATGATGACCTTGGAGATGCGCTCCTGCTGCTTGCGCAGATGGTCCCGCAGCAGGCTGTCCCGCGTGATGTAGCCGGCGTTCACGCCGGGCAGGGAATGGTTCATCAGCAGGTGGACGTCGAGTTCCGATACGCCGGCCGCCTGCGCAAGCGTCCGGTAGCTCTGGCGCAGATCGTTGCCCCATTTCGACAGCATGTCCCGATCTTCCTTGTGCTCGACCAAATGCCCGCTGTCGCTGTCGGCGGGAAACAGCCAGAACTCGGCCTGGTCCGGATAGAGGATGCGCGCGGCCCGCATCGTCCGCAGGATGCAGCGGATCATCGGCCGCGACAAAGGGATGGCGAACGCCTTCTTCGCGCCGCCCTTGGGCTTGCGGATATGCAGGAGCCGGCTGTGGAGGTCGATGTGCTCGATCCGGACATTCTTCAACGCGGTCGGGCGGGAGCCGCTCAGCAGCGTCATCAGATGAAACTCGCGGCGGATGGGATTCGTGAGTGCGGTCAGCTCGGCAAACCAGGGCGCCATGCTGCCGGTGCCCATGCCGGTGTTCCGTCGCTCCTCCGGGTTCCAGTCGATCGCCGTCACCGGGTTGATCGGGGGAAGGTCGGCATTGGTCTTGCGCGCGTGATTGTAGACGGCGCGCAGGCTACGCATCGCGCCGTTGGCGATATAGGGACCATTCTCCTCGCTGATCTTGTCGTGCCGGTCGGCAACCAGTTTCGGCTGCCGCCCGAGGCGTGCGAGCGGCTTGTCCAGCCAGTCGGCAAACAGCCTCTCCATATGATCGCGATAATTCTCGATCGTCCCGGCGCTGCGGCCCTTGCGGATCATATGCCCGTCTCGGTATCGCTCCCATGCCTTGCGAAGCGTGATGGCGCCCGGCTTGATTTTCTGCTCCTCACCCGGCCGCTCGCCCCGTGCGATCGCCGCGAGGATCTCCTTTGCCTTGCTCCTGGCCTCGCGAGACGTCATCTCGCCGACTTCGCCGATCTTCTTCCGGGCGGTAAATTCACGCACGCCGTCGCGCCAGAATGCGCCCTGCGCCGCGAACGTCTTGGTGCGCTTCCCGACCACCACCAGGAAGCCGCTCAGTTCGCTGTCATAGACCTTGTATTGGCCCGCTTCCGCATGTGGCAGCCGGGCCAGCACCTTGTCCGCGATGAGGAGGGTTTGATCGGCCATGGGGCATCCCCCGATTTTTAGTCTGCGATTAGTCTGCGGAACTCCATCGCGAAAGTTTCCGGGGGTCATTCCACGAAGGAGTACGATGGAATACGGTTTAATTGAATAATATCAATATATTATGAAAGTGGCAATCGTGCCTTGACGCAATCCGTCGAAGGCGCCAAAAGGGCTAAAATCATACTACGAATCTGGGGGTCGGGAGTTCGAATCTTCCCCGGCGCGCCATCTAAATCAAAGACTTAGAGCCTAAGGTCAAGTCGCCGCAAAATCCGAAATCGCCGATGTGTCGTTCCGGGAGGCCGCTAAGCCTGCTGCTGGACGATGTCCGCAGATAGCCTTCCCGATGGGCTGGTAGGCGTTGTCTTCCAACAGGGCGCTGCTCGCTCCAATAGCGCGCGGCATCGTGCGGGGGACCTCTCCGCGACACAGGCCGGCGCGGTTGAGGGGAAGCGGCGGTCTTGAACATCCACGCGGCGCTCATGGTGCTGGTGCGCTCGGGCATCCTGGCGTCCGCTGCCGAGATGGAGAGAATGCGGGCATAGGAAGGGGTGAGAGCCATCTCCGAACAAGTTCCTTCATGCTCTCCCCGATGAACGCTGTGGGCGCGAAATTGGCCCCGCCATTGGTGGCTTGGCGAAGGGCTTCATCTCCTGGCGGGTGGCCTCGTCGCTCCGGCGCACATCGGGCGGACTCAAAGGTGAGCGCCTTTGTCCGCAGCGCCCATTCCTTGCTCTTGGTGGCAATGCCCGGCCGGTTCAGCTGGCCTCGATGCCGGTGGCCACGCCCTTCACGCCGCCCACCTTGTCTGCCGCGGCCTTCGGGCGTGGGTGGGGGCCGGCGAGGCTCTTTCCAGGACCGCCACACGGGTGTCCGTCGCGGGAGGCTTCGGTGGTGTTGAGGGCATTTCAACCCGGGGCTTTCCGTTGCGCGCCGCACCTGCGGCCGAGTTCACGCTGAGCACGCGCATCCTGCTCGATCCTGGCGCCGGGCGAGGCTGATCTCAGGTCAATCGATGTGCTGAAGGGGCCGGATGCCGTTCGCGGAGCGCTTAGACTTCACGGCGAGGGGCCCCTGGCGGGGGCCTCCACGGCATCGCGGCCCATCAGCTTGTACGTGCCCGGGGCAGAGGGGTTGGAAAGGGCGGTCTCGCAGTTAGCCTTCAAGCTCGGCTCATCTTCCTCGATTTCGGTGCGGGCGCCGATGGGCGCGCCTGTGTGCTCAAGGGGCATGGTTTCGAGTGCGGCTCGGCCGACAGATCGCTCCAGCCCTGCGGGACCGGCTCGGCTGCGCGCGGCCCGCGAGCCGGTAGACGCCTGCCCCTGGCCTCCGGCAGCGCATTCCGCTCCATGGCGAGTGGTCTGACAGCCCGGATGGGCAGAGCCTAGCACCGCCCCCAGCGCGGAGGTTGCCGGGAGTTGAGAGGGCGCTTCCCCGTCTTCACGGCTTGGGGAAGCGCTCCTGCGTCCTGCAATGATCCCCCGCCTTGCGCGGGAAGCGGCCGTTGGCGCGAAAACACCCGTCCGGGCGGGATGTCAGTCGTCGAGGCCCAGCGTCGGGGCGGCGCGGCGTTCCAGTACGTCACGAATGGCGGCCACCAGCTCGTTTTCCTTCACCGCGAACTGGGCGGGGCGGGCGGCGCGATATTCCGCATTGTCGGCGATGGAGGCGGCGATCTTGGCGCCCTCCACCAGATCCTTGATCTGGAGCTCGCCGGCGGCCTTCTCGTTGGAGCCCTGGATCACCACGGCCGGCGCGCCGCGCTTGTCGGCATATTTCATCTGCGCCTTCATGCCGCCGCCGCCCTGGTACATCTCGGCGCGGATGCCATTGGCGCGCAGCTCCGACACCATCTTCATATAATCGGCGAGGCGCGCGGGCTCCTTGTCCATGACCAGGATCACCACCGGGCCCACCTCCGCCTCGTCGTCCATCTTGCCGAGGAAGGCGAGGGCCGAAAGCAGGCGCGACACGCCGATGGAAAAGCCGGTGGCCGGCACCTTCTCGCCCTTGAAGCGGGCCACCAGGCCGTCATAGCGCCCGCCGCCCGCCACCGAGCCGAAGCGCACCGGGCGACCATCCTCGTCCTTGATTTCGAAGGTCAATTCGGCCTCGTAGACCGGGCCGGTATAATATTCGAGCCCGCGCACCACGGAGGGGTCGATCTTCACCCGGTCCTCATAGCCGGCGGCGGCCACCAGCATGCGGATGGTGTTGAGCTCGTCCATGCCTTCCAGGAAGGCGGCATTGGTCGCAAGGGCGGCGGCCAGCTCAACGTCGCCGGGGATCTCCACCTTCACGCCATCCGCGTCGGCGGTGACGCCATCGCCGGTGAGCATGGCGAGCACCACGGCGCTCTGGCGCTCGTTCAGGCCGGCGCCCTTGGTGAAGTCGCCGCTCTCGTCCTTGCGGCCGGCGCCCAGCAGCAGGCGCACGCCTTCCACGCCGAACTTGTCGTATTTATCGATGGCGCGCAGCACCGTGAGCCGGCGCCCGGCATTCTCCTCGCCGGCGAGGCCGATGGCCTCCAGCACGCCGTCGAGCACCTTGCGGTTGTTGACGCGGATCACATAATCCCCGCGCGGCACGCCCACTGCTTCCAGCGTGTCGGCGGCCATCATGCAGATCTCGGCATCGGCCGAGACCGAGGGCGCGCCCACCGTATCGGCGTCGCACTGCATGAACTGGCGGAAGCGGCCGGGGCCGGGCTTCTCATTGCGGAACACATAGCCGGCGCGGTGGGAGCGATAGGGCTTGGGCAGCGCGTCGAAATGCTCGGCCACATAGCGCGCCAGCGGCGCCGTGAGGTCGTAGCGCAAAGACAGCCACTGCTCGTCATCGTCCTGGAAGGAGAAGACGCCCTCGTTGGGCCGGTCCTGGTCGGGCAGGAACTTGCCCAGAGCGTCCGTATATTCGAAGGCCGGCGTCTCCAGCGCCTCGAAGCCGTAGAGGGCATAGACGGCGCGGATTTTGGCCAGCATGGAATGGGTGGCGGCAAGCTCCGCGCCGGTGCGGTCGGCAAGGCCGCGCGGCAGGCGGGCCTTCGGCTTCAGATCTTTCGCCATGGCACTCTTCAACGCTCAATTGGATTGGGAATCGTGAGGGCGTCTTATACCCATTTTCGTTCAGGGGAACCCCTCGAAAATGGGCCGCGCCCGCAATGGGCGCGGCGCTCCTCACGCCTCCACCTGCTCAGATCAGCGGCGGAATGTCCGGATTGATGGGCACCTCGATCACCAGCGGGCCGGGGCCGGCAAAGCCCTCCTTCACCCTGGCCTTGAGGGTGTCGAGGTCGGCGATGCGCTCGGCCGCGCAGCCATAGCCCTTGGCGAGGCTGACAATGTCGATGCCGGGAATGTCGAGCCCCGGCACGCCGGGTGTTTCCTCCAGAACGGCGAAGGATTTCAGGATTCCATATTCGCCATTGCGCAGCACGATGAAGACGATGGGTAGCTTATGCTGCGCGGCGGTCCACAAGGACTGTACTGAATACTGAAAAGACCCGTCACCGATGACCACCATCACCGGCCGCCGCCGCCCGGTGGACCGCTCGCCCAAAGCGATCCCCACGGAGGCCGGCAGGTTCCAGCCCAGCCCACCCGAAGCGAAGGTGAAGAAGGTCTCCGGCTCGGTGATGGGCCAATGGCGGTGCAGATCGGCGAGGTTGGAGGGCGATTCCTCCACCAGCACGCAGTGGTCCGGCCGCACCTGGGCCAAGGCGGCGAACACGTCGGCGGCCGTGGGCACGCCGTTCACCCCGCCCGGGGGCTGGTCCGGGTGGCGCACGGGATGGGGCGCCATGCGATGGGGGGCGGGCGCGACACGGCTCGCCGTGGCCGGGCTTTCCGGCGCCTTCACCAGATCGATGAGGGCATGGGTGGCGAGCACCGCATCGGCCACCAGGCTGTCGCCCACAGGTGCGCGGGCGGTCTCGGCCGGGTCGTCGGAAATGTGCAGCAGCCGCGTGCCCTGTGGCAGGTAATCACCTGCCACATAAGGATAATAGCGGAATACCGGCGCACCGATGACGATCGCCAGGTCATGCCCCTTCAGCCGCTCGCACAGAGGGCCGATGGCGAAGGGCAGGCCGCCGGCATAGAGCGGGTGCGTCTCGGGGAAGGGGCAGCGCTCGGATGCCGGGGCGGCGAACACGGTGGCGCCCAGCTTTTCCGCGAGCGCCGCCGCGGCCGGCCAGCCCTGGCCGCGATCGATGGCGGCGCCGAAAATGAGGGCTGGGGACTTGGCCTTCGACAGAAGGTCCGCGAAGGCGCGCAGCCGGTCCATGTCCGGGGCGATGCGGCGGCTGACGCTGCGCAGCACGGCGGGGCCCGCGAGCGGCTTATCCCAATCGTCGAGCGGCAGAGAGAGGAAGACCGGCCCGGCGGGCGCCTGCACGGCGGTGGCGTAGGCGCGCATGAAGGCGGCGGGCACATCCTCCGGCCGCGTCGGCTCATAGGCCCATTTCACCCAGGGGCGGGGGAGCTGGGTGGAATCCACATTGGTGAGCCATGGTTCCATCAGCAGCATCTCGCGGGTCTGCTGGCCGGCGGTGATGATGAGGGGCGTCTTGTTGAGGCTCGCCGTGATGAGGTTGCCCATGGCGTTGCCGAGGCCGGCGGCCGTGTGCACGTTCACCAGCGCCGGCTTGCCGGTGGCCTGGGCATAGCCGTCCGCGATGGCGATGGCGGAGGCTTCCTGCAGCGCGAGGTGATAGGTGAAGTCGGCCGGAAAGTCCTTCAGGAAGGTCTCTTCCGTGGAGCCCGGATTGCCGAAGAAGGTGGTGAGGCCGAGCTTGCGCAGGAGATCGTGGGTAACGGTGCGTACGGTTGATGTCGCCATGGGGCATCCCTCCGCGCGCTCCCTCTGCCGCGGCGCGACGCGACGGCACGGAACGCGGCCGGTAAGGTCCCTGAAATGCGCGTCATCCGCCAGCCCCCCAAATGGGAACACCCCGCCGCGGCGCCCGCGACGGGGTGTTCTGGTGGCTTTCACCAGTCCGGTGGCGCGTGCGTCAGCCGACCACGAGCACACGGGTGCCGGAGGGCACGCGGCCATAAAGGTCGATGATGTCCTGGTTCAGCAGGCGGATGCAGCCGGAGGACACCTGCTGGCCGATGCTCCAGGGCTCAATGGTGCCGTGGATGCGGAACATGGTGTCGCGGTCGCCGTCATAGAGATAGAGCGCACGCGGGCCCAGCGGATTGTCCTCGCCGCCCGGCAGGCCGGCGGCATAGGGTCCATAGCGCTGGGGCTGCAGCTTGATCATGTTGGCCGTGGGGGTCCAGTGTGGCCACTCTTCCTTGCGCTTGATGGTGGCCCAGCCCTTGAAGGAATAGCCCTGCTTGCCCACGCCCACGCCGTAGCGCATGGCCTTGCCGTTCTTCTGGACCAGATAGAGGTACTTGTCGTTGATATCGACGACGATGGTGCCCGGCGCCACCTGCGGCAGGCTGCGGGGATAGTCCACTTCCTGGCGCAGATACTGGGGGTCCACCTCGCTGATGTCGGTCGCCTCAACCGGATGGGCCTCCCCATTCACGGGGCCGTACATGCTCACCATGGGGCTCACCCGCGGCGGCGGATTGGTGACGCATGCCGCCAGCATGAGGGGAGCCGCGAGAATGACAAGGCGGCGCATCAGAGATTCAGGCTTTATGGGATCAATGGCCATGGTCTGCCCAACACGAAACGAAACGAGTTGCCATCGCGCGTCCACGCACGGCGCGCGGCGGGAGGCCCGCCTGCATTCTGCGCATCTAATCGCGGTGAGGTGGCGTTAAGGTTAACGCCGGGCGAAAAACCGAAAGCGGCCTCTCGCAAGCGCGAGAAAATGTCTAGCACGGGGTGCCGTGCTTCGGGTGGCGTGCATGCAACACCCCCTGGGCGAATGGCGTTATGACTGGATTTTTTGCGTGTCCGCCGCGCGCTCACGCCTCGCGCATCAGGCTTCCGGGCGAGACCGTGAAACGCTGGGCCCCGCGCAGGGCGCAAAAGGCGTCCGGATCGGCCCCCGTCATCCAGACCTGGGCACCGAGACGCTCCAGGGCCTCGAACAGGCCGGTCCGCCGCTGCGAATCGAGGTAGGCCACCACGTCGTCCAGCAGCAGTACCGGCGAGAGGCCCTGCATGGCCCCCACCAGCCGGGCATGGGACAAGGTGAGCCCGATGAGCAGGGATTTCTGCTCGCCGGTGGAGCAGCGGGCGGCCGGCAGGCGCTTCAGGCCATGGCTCACCTGCAGATCGCACAGATGCGGGCCTTCCAGGGTGCGGCCGGCGGCGCGGTCGCGGCTTCGGTTGTCGCGCAGCAGGGCCCGGTAGCGGTCCTCCGCCTCGATCGCCGGCATCTCCGCCACCAGCCGTTCTACGGCCCCCTCCAGGGCGATCTCGGCGAACGGGAAGGGGGAGGCCTCGTCGCGATGGGCGGCGATCTCCCCCGCAAGGCGCGCCACCGTTTCCAGGCGCGCGGCCGAGACGGCCACCGCCAGCTCGGCCAGCTCGCGTTCCACCGCATCGAGGAAGCGCGGGGCGCCGTTGTCTTCCAGCAGGCGGTTGCGCGAGCGCAGCGCCCGCTCCAGCGCATTGACGCGGCTGCCATGGGTGCCGTCCACCGCCAGCACCAGACGGTCGAGATAGCGCCGGCGGTCGGAGGGCGGGCCGGTGAACAGGCCATCCATTTCCGGGGTCAGCCAGATCACCTTCAGGTGGTCGAGAAAGGCGGTGGCGGAGGATGCCGGCTCGCCGTCGATGCGGCATCGGCGCTGGGCGGCGCCGGCCTCCTCCAGTCCGGTCCCGAGCCGGACTTCGCCCAGCGCGCCTTCCACCAGCGCGGAGACCGCCCAGATGGCTCCCGCCGCGTCATCGCCGGGCGCCTGGTAGCCTACATCCGCCAGCTGGGCGCGCCGCAGGCCGCGGCCGGGGGAAAGAAAGGAGACGGCTTCAAGCACATTGGTCTTGCCGGCGCCATTGGGGCCGGTGAGCACCACGGGCCCATCATCCAGCACCAGATGCGCGCTCACATAGGAGCGGAAGCGCGTGAGGGCGAGCTTGCGGATGCGGGCGTGAAGCATGGCCGGGAGCAATTCCAGCAGGGATGTGTCGCGGTCGTGCGTCCGGAATTGCGACGAAAAGGAAGCAGGCCGGCAAAAATCCGCCGGATGCTCGGAACTCAGTGTGTGTCAGCCTCGAGGGCCGGAAGTCCGTGGCTTCCGCCGCCGAGCTGCGGGCGGCGCCGGACGGCCCGCGTGGAAACGGCGCCTGTCGCCGTCCCACCCGTCGTCTTTATACCCGCGCCCTCACACCCGCATGGGCATCAGCACATAGAGGGAATCGGTCTTGGTGGAATCGCGCACCAGGGTCGGCGAGCCGGGATCGGCCAGCTTCAGCTCAGCGGTGTCGCCCTCGAGCTGGGAGGTGATGTCCAGCAGATAGCGGGAATTGAAGCCGATCTCCAAGGGCTCGGAGGCATAGTCCACCTCCAGTTCCTCGGTGGCGCTGCCCGAATCGGGGTTGGTCACCGAAAGGGTGAGCTTGCCCTCGGTGATGGCCAGCTTCACCGCCCGCCCGCGCTCGCTGGACACGGTGGAGACGCGGTCCACGGCGGCCGCGAACTCGTCCTTGTCCACGTTCAGGATCTTGTCATTGCCCTGGGGAATGACACGCCCGTAATCCGGGAAGGTGCCGTCGATGAGCTTGGAAGTGAGGGTAATGGCCCCCACCTGCACGCGGATCTTGGTGGCGGAGACGGACACGGTGGCCTCCGCCTCCTTGTCCTCCAGCAGCTTCTGGATTTCCGCCACGGTCTTGCGCGGCACGATCACGCCGGGCAGGCCCGCAGCGCCCTCCGGCGCCTCCAGCTCGGCCTGGGCCAGGCGGTGGCCGTCGGTGGCGACGGCGCGCAGCATGGGTTTTCCGGTCTGGGCGGGATCGGTCACATGCAAATAGATGCCGTTGAGATAATAGCGCGTCTCCTCGGTGGAGATGGCGAATTGGGTCTTGTCCACCAGGCGGCGGAATTCCACGCCCTTCACCTTGAAGGTGTGGGGGAAGTCGCCGGCCGCGAGGTCGGGGAAGTCAGTTTCGGGCAGGGTCTGGAGCTGGAAGCGGGCGCGGCCGGCGCGCACCGTGAGGTTGCCGCGCTCGCCGCCGGCTTCCAGCTGCACCTGGGCGCCCTCGGGCAATTTGCGCACGATGTCGTAGAGCACATGGGCCGGCACCGTGGTGGCGCCTTCCTGGCCCACCTCGGCCGGCACCGTCTCCACCACCTCCAGGTCGAGGTCGGTGGCCTTCAGCTCCAGCCCCGATTTGCCAGCGCGCATCAGCACGTTGGCGAGGATCGGAATGGTGTTGCGCCGCTCGACGACGCGATGCACATGGCTGAGCGACTTGAGAAGCTCGGTGCGCTCGACGGTGACCTTCATGGCCCTGCCCGTTTGCTCTGTGCGCTAGCGCGTCCCGCGTTCGCCCCAAGGCGCGCGCCGAACACCTAGGCCATTGATCGACACGATTCCTTCGCGCAAACCCGAACTCGCGCTTGAAACCGCTCCGGAGCCGGTTCCCGCCGGATGCTGTCGATCCGGGTGGCGGGGACGCCTCCAAATTCGAGGATAGGAGCTTCGGCCCGGCCCTTCCCCTTCGGGGGGACCGTAACCTGCTCCAGGGTGGCGGCGTTCGCGGATGCGAGCGCCGGGCTGCCGACATTGCCGCCCACGCCCGCGCAAAGCAAGGGCGCCGGACGATTTTCCCGCCCCGGCGGCGCTTGTCCGGCCAATCCACAGGGGGCCATCACGAACGAAGGCCGGCGCCAGGGTGCGGCGCCGGCCTTCGGGAGGGGAATATTGCCGTCGGCGGATGCGGAGAATGCCGCGCCCGCCCGCCGGTCACGCTTCCTGGACGGCGCGCTTCAGCACCTCGACCTCGTCGGCGAGGGCGCGATCGGTGGCGATCAGCCGGTCGATCTTGCGCACGGCGTGGAGCACCGTGGTGTGGTCGCGGCCACCGAAGCGACGGCCGATCTCCGGCAGCGAGCGCAGGGTGAGCGTCTTGGCCAGATACATGGCCACCTGGCGCGGCTTCACCACATTGGCGGTGCGGCGCTGGGAGAGGAGGTCGGCGCGCGACACATTATAGTGCTTGGCGACGATGCGCAGGATGTCGTCCACCCGCACCCGCTTGGGGTCGCAGGGACGGATGATGTCCTTGATGGCGTTCTCGGCCATCTCCAGGGTCACCGGCTCGCCGGTGAGCTGGTTGAAGGCGAGCAGCTTGTTGAGCGCGCCGTCGAGGTCGCGGCCGCTCTGGCCCACCGAGCGCGCCAGGAATTCCAGTACCGGAGCGGGAACCGTGAAGCCCTTGTGCTGCTCCGCCAGGGTCTGGTAGCGCGCCCTCAGGATCTCCAGTCGCAGGTCTTCCTCAAGGGTGGCGAGCTCCACCACCAGCCCGCCCGCGAGTCGCGAGCGCACCCGCTCGTCGAGATGCTCCAGCTCCGCAGGCACGCAATCGGCGGCCACCACCACCTGCCGGCCGCTATCGAGCAGGGCATTGAGCGTGTGGCAGAATTCCTGCTGGAGATTGTTGCCCTTCAGGAACTGGAGGTCATCGATCACCAGGGTGTCGATGGTGCGCAGGGCATCCTTGAAGGCGATGGCGGAATGGGTCTTCAGCGCCGCCACGAAGCCGTACATGAAGCGCTCGGCGGTGAGATAGATGGCGCGTCGGCCCTTCTGGCCTGCCGCCCACACCACCGCCTGCAGCAGGTGGGTCTTGCCGAGGCCCACGGAGGCGTGAAGGTAGAGCGGGTTGAACACCGGGTTGGCGCCGCTGGCGGCTTCGGCCACCTGCCGCGCGGCCGCATGGGCCAGCGAATTGGACTTGCCCACCATGAAGGTGTCGAAGGTCAGCCGCGGGTCCAGCGGCGAGCCGGAGGACATGTCCGAGGCGATGGCGTTGACGGTGGCGGGGGCCGACGCCGATGCCGCGGGGGTCGCAAGCGGGGCTGCGGGGGCGGTGGGGCGCGCCTCGGGGCTGCGCTCGCTCACCACTTCGCGGCGGCCGGTGGCCTTCAGCGGCACGGGGCGTGCCACGGCGCTGCGCACGGCCACGTCCACACGGCGGCTGCTTCCGCTCTCCTCCGCGAACAGCTCGCGGATGCGCGGCAGGTAATTCTCCTGGATCCAGGACTTCAGGAACCGCGTGGGCACCGAAAGATGCACGGCCTCGCTGGTGAGCCCGTCCAGCTCCATGCGCGCGAACCAGCTGGAGAACTTCTCTTCTCCGATCTCGTCATGCAGGCGCTGGCGCACACGCTCCCAAGGGGTCATTTCGGCATCGGTCCCAACTGTGGCGGCAAGGCCGGCCGGAAAGGCGGGTCTGCCGGATTGTGAGTCATCGGTGGAATGCGGTTTGAGCATAAAAGGCCATCCGCGCCCCGAGCGCGGCCCCGATTTTAGCGCAGACATTCTCCGCGCCCGGAAGTGGGCGGCGGGTGCTCATGCGCAGTCTTGGATCAAATGATGCGGGCCGGTCCCCGTTCGATGTCGCGCTACCGCGGCATCATGCGCTCATCCCGATCTTGCACGCGTGCCGACAGGCACGGATCGGAAGCGACCAGGCAGCCAGGGCTTCGCGGCTGGGCGGCTGCGGAGGAACGAGCCACACGGTGCACGGCAGAACCGAGGAAGAAGCAAGCGCTGCCGCATGCGATGCGCGATCCGTGCGTGAAGTCATAGCTGCCCCATCCGCCGCCGGCATAGGCGCCGCGGCCGTCGCTTGAATGAACCAGAATTCCTGCTGCTTTTAAATCATCCGAGAGTGGAATTGATGTCCGTTCTCAGAATGGCAGCTACAGCCTGAAGGCTACCTTTATGGAACGTGAGGTAGACACAGGAAGTGTCATGTATACTTAAAGTCACGACACTCCCCTCCTCATCCACGAAGAGCCCTGAAACCTTCAATCTGTAGGTGAAACTCGGTATCGCCCCCGAGGTGAATTTGACCATACACAGCCCCTCCGGGGGGTGCAACGCCTTTCCCTGCCCCTGTGGGATAGCGGGTAAAAAGGTCGCTTCTCACGCCGTCCACAGGTGTCCGGATCAGCCGGCAAACCTCTGGCGAAGCAACGAGAATCCCAGTGCTCCGTACAATCCTGCCAGTTTCGCGGAGCACGTGCATCTGGGTGTTTTCGTACCTGTCGCGAGCGCGGTGGGGGAGGGGCTTCCGCCTTTGCCCTGTAAGTCGCTAAGCCGCATATCGATTTTCTGCGCGATGGAGGCGCGAGTGCAAAAAAGGATATGCAGCCTCCGGCTGTAGGGTAACTTGACGGGAGGGGCCAATTGCGCCAGCCCCCGATTCTCTCCCGGGCCTGACGGAATGCAGGCACGAAAAAGGCCCGGCTCAGCCGGGCCTTCGGGAATCTTCTCAGGGGAAGCGGATGTCAGCGCGCGGGGCGCTTGAAATCAGGCGCTGATCTTGCGCACCCGGGCCGCGAGGCGGGACACCTTGCGGGACGCGGTGTTCTTGTGCAGCACGCCCTTGGTGACGGCCCGCATGATCTCCGGCTCGGCCGCCTTGAAGGCAGCGGTGGCGGCGGCGGCGTCACCCGTGCTGAGGGCGTCCTCGAGCTTGCGCAGATAGGTGCGCACGCGCGAACGACGCGAACGGTTCACTTCGGTCCGGCGCTCGATCTTGCGCGCCGCTTTCTTGGCGGAAGGCGTATTGGCCATCGGCCGTCCTTGCTGGTTTGCGCAATGCGGATCGAAGCCTTGCGGCCAACCCGTCCTGCGTTGGAATGGCTGAAAACGCGGGCGGCTCACGCTGCCTGCGGAGTGCGGGGCTTATAGTGGGCACCGGCCCGCCCGTCAAGACGGCGGCGCGATTTGGCCATCCACGCGCGTGGCCGCCGCCCCCTCGCGCCGCTGCCGTCGAATGCGGCTCTCGTCGCAAGGACGCTTTGGCCGCTGGACGAAAACCGCCTCCATCGCGTATGTCGTGGCAACGTTCTATATAGAGTGTGTCCGGCGGCGGAGGGAGCGGTGTGCTCGCCGCCGCCGGACGTGAGGGCCGGGTCGATGGTCTTCGGGCCGGCGGACAGATTGAGGAGCGGGGGTCAGGCATGAGCGACGCGGTCGTGAGCGATTTGGCGGTGACCGATCGTCCGGTGAGCGACAGCCTCGTGACGGTGTTCGGGGGCTCCGGCTTCCTGGGCCGCCACGTGGTGCGGGCGCTGGCGCTGAGGGGCTATCGCCTGCGGGTTGCCGTGCGGCGGCCGGAGCTTGCGGGCTTCCTCCAGCCGCTGGGCTATGTGGGGCAGATCCAGGTGGTGCAGGCCAACGTGCGCTTCCCCGAGTCGGTGGACCGCGCGGTGGCCGGGGCTTCCGCGGTGGTGAACCTGGTGGGCGTGCTGGCCGAAACCGGCAAGCAGCGCTACGACGCGGTGCATGTGGCCGGCGCGCGCGCGGTGGCCAGCGCCGCCGCCAAGGCGGGCGTGCCGCTGGTGCACATTTCCGCCATCGGTGCGGACAAGTCCTCTCCCTCGGGCTATGGCCGCAGCAAGGCCGATGGCGAGGAAGCGGTGAAGGCCGCCCATGGCGAGGCCGTCATCATGCGCCCGTCCGTGGTGTTCGGGCCGGAGGACACCTTTTTCAATCGTTTCGCCTCCATGGCCCAGCTCTCGCCGGTGCTGCCGCTGATCGGCGGCGGCGTGACCCGGTTCCAGCCGGTGTTCGTGGGCGACGTGGCCATGGCGGTCGCGCGCGCGGTGGACGGCAAGGCCAAGGCGGGCGCCACCTATGAGCTGGGCGGCCCCGAGGTGCGCACCTTCAAGGAGCTGATGCAGCTGATGCTGCGTGAGATCGGCGCCAAGAAGACGCTGCTCTCCGTGCCGTTCGGCCTGGCGAGCCTGATGGCCGCGCTCACCCAGTGGATTCCCGGCGCGCCGCTCACCACCGATCAGGTGGCGATGCTGAAGGCCGATAATGTGGTGTCGGAAGGCGCCAAGACCGAGGGGCGCACCCTCGAGGGGCTGGGCGTCATGGCCACCGCTCTGCGGGTGGAGCTGCCCACCTATCTTTGGCGATTCCGCAAGGCAGGCCAGTTCACGCAACTGGAATTCTGATGAAGCGGTGCCCGCCGGCTCCGCGGCGGGCGAGCGACAGGCCAGGGGCCGAAGCTTCGGCCCTGGTTTTCGGGGCGGGCGGATTTCATCCGGGGATCTGATCCATGGGATTTGAAATCAAGATCTGCGGCCTCAAGACCCATGAGGCCCTCGATGCGGCGCTCTCGGCGGGCGCCGATCTCGTGGGCTTCGTGCATTTTCCCAAGAGCCCGCGCCATGTTTCGCTGGCCGATGCGCCGGGGCTCGTCGCCCATGTGCGCGGCCGGGCGCTGAAGGTGGCGCTGGTGGTGAATGCTGACGATGCCCTTCTGGCCGACGTGGTCGCCGCGCTCGATCCGGACATTCTGCAGCTCCATGGCGCCGAGACACCGGAACGGGTGGGCGAGATTCGCGCCCGCTTCGGCCGCCCGGTGATGAAGGCGCTGCCGGTGGCTGTGCGCGAGGATCTTGCCCCCGTGCGCGCCTATGCGGCGGTGGCCGACCGGCTCCTGTTCGATGCCAAGCCCGCGCCCGGCGCCCTTCTGCCCGGCGGCAACGGGCGGGTGTTCGACTGGGAGCTGATCCGCGGCCTTGACGCCGGTCGCCCCGTCATGCTTTCCGGAGGTCTTGACGCCGGCAACGTCGCCGAGGCCATCGGGGCAACCAGGGTGGGCGGGGTGGATGTCTCCTCGGGGGTCGAAACGGCACCCGGGGTGAAGTCGCCCGAGAAGATCCATGCCTTCGTCGCCGCCGCGCGCCGCGCGAGTGCCGCCGCCCTTTGTTCGAACCTCCCATCGAAAGCCCAGGCTTCGTGAACGCGCCCAATTCCTATCGCACCGGCCCCGACGATCGCGGCCATTTCGGCATCCATGGCGGCCGCTTCGTCGCCGAAACCCTGATGCCGCTCATCCTGGAATTGGAGGCGGCCTACAAGGCGGCCCGGGCCGATCCCGCCTTCCAGGCCGAGATGGACGGCTATCTGTCCCATTATGTGGGCCGCCCCTCGCCGCTCTATTTCGCCGAGCGCCTCACCGAGCATCTGGGTGGCGCCAAGGTGTTCCTGAAGCGCGAGGAGCTGAACCATACCGGCTCCCACAAGGTGAATAATGTTCTCGGCCAGATCCTGCTCGCCCGCCGCATGGGCAAGAAGCGGATCATCGCCGAGACCGGCGCCGGCCAGCATGGCGTCGCCACCGCCACCCTGTGCGCCCGCTTCGGCCTGCAATGCGTGGTCTATATGGGCGCGGTGGACGTGGAGCGGCAGGCGCCCAACGTGTTCCGCATGAAGCTCCTGGGGGCCGAGGTGGTGCCGGTGCAGTCCGGCTCGCGCACCCTCAAGGACGCCATGAACGAGGCCCTGCGCGACTGGGTCACCAACGTCACCGACACCTTCTACTGCATCGGCACGGTGGCGGGCCCGCACCCCTATCCGGGCATGGTGCGCGACTTCCAGTCCATCATCGGCCGCGAGACCCGCGCCCAGATGATGGAGATGGAAGGGCGCCTGCCGGACAGCCTGGTGGCGGCCGTGGGCGGCGGCTCCAACGCCATGGGCCTGTTCCACGAATTCCTGGACGACCCGAGCGTGGAGATTTTCGGCGTCGAGGCGGCCGGGCGCGGCGTCGAGACCGGGGAGCACGCGGCCGCCATCATCGGTGGGCGGCCGGGCGTGCTGCACGGCAACCGCACCTATCTGCTCATGGACGGCGACGGCCAGATCAAGGAAGCCCATTCCATTTCGGCGGGCCTTGATTATCCGGGCATCGGGCCGGAGCATTCCTGGCTCAACGACGTCGGCCGGGTGAAGTACATTCCCTGCACGGACATGGAAGCGCTTGAGGCGTTCCAGATCCTCACCAAGCTCGAAGGCATCATCCCGGCGCTGGAAAGCGCCCATGCGGTGGCCAAGGTGCTGGAGCTCGCGCCGCAGCGGCCTAAGGATCATCTGATGGTGGTCAATCTCTCGGGCCGCGGTGACAAGGACGTGCCGCAGGTGGCCGAGATTCTGGGGACGAGCCTATGATGTCGAACGGATTGAAGGTCGCCTGCGCCGCCGCTCTCTCGCTGCTCGGCATCGGGAGCGCCCTGGCGGCGGCTCCCGAGGGGCTGAAGCTCACCACCGGCCCGCTGCGCACCGACGCCGCGGGGGCCTTCATCTCGGTGGAGGTGGCCAACGCCACGCAGAAGGTGTTCGGCCAGATCGTGGTCACCTGCACCTTCACCGGTGGCGGGCAGACGCTGGGCACCTCTTCCACCACCCTGTTTTCCACCGTGGGCGGCGCCACCGGCGCCGATCAGGTGCGCCTGTTCGGCGCCACCTCGGCCAAGGCCGCCAATTGCGAGATCACCAGCGCCCAGTGAGCGCGCCCTCTCCTTTCGGGGGGAGGCAACCCATGGCAAGTCCCATCCGATGACCACCCGCATCGCCGCCCGTTTCGCCGCGCTCAAGGAAGAGGGCCGCCCGGCGCTCGTGACCTTCATCACCGCCGGCGACCCCGACGCCGAGACCTCCCTCGGCCTTCTGAGGACGCTGCCGGGCGCCGGCGCGGACATCATCGAGCTGGGCATTCCCTTCACCGATCCCATGGCCGATGGCCCGGCCATCCAGGCCGCCGGCCTGCGCGCCCTGAAAGGCGGGCAGACCCTGGCGAAGACCCTCGCCATGGTGAAGATGTTCCGCACCGAGGACGACGCGACCCCCATCGTGCTGATGGGCTATTTCAACCCCATCTACGTCTATGGCGTGGACCGCTTCCTGAAGGATGCGCTGGACGCGGGCGTGGATGGTCTCATCGTCGTGGACCTGCCGCCGGAGGAGGATGACGAGCTCTGCCTGCCGGCGCTGCAGGCGGGGATCGACTTCATCCGCCTCGCCACCCCCACCACCGATGACAAGCGCCTGCCCACGGTGCTGAAGCACACGGCGGGCTTCGTCTATTACGTGTCCATCACCGGCATCACCGGCTCGGCCACGCCGGACGCGGACGTGGTGGGGCGCGCGGTGGCGCGCATCAAGTCGCACACCGACCTGCCGGTGGCGGTCGGCTTCGGCGTGAGGACGCCCGAGCAGGCCCGCTCCATCGCCGCTGGTGCGGACGGGGTGGTGGTGGGCTCGGCTCTGGTGGAGGCCGTGCGGCACACGCTGGATGCCGAAGGCCGGGCCACCGCCAATACCGTGCCGGCCGTGGAAGCGCTGGTGGGCGGATTGGCGGAGGCGGTGCGCAGCGTCCGCCGCTGATCGCCGCACCGTGCCCATGGGTCAGGGGTCTGCCGCACTTTCGCCGCGACGGGCTCGCCATTAGATGGGATAATGCTGCACTGCGACGCGCGGCCGTGCCCGCTCGTCTCCGGAGAACTGTCCTGTGAACTGGATTTCCAACGTCGTCCGCCCGAAGATCCGCGACTTCCTGGCGCGCCGGGAGGTGCCGGAGAATCTGTGGGTGAAATGCCCCGAAACCGGGCAGATGGTGTTCCACAAGGACCTCGAGGCGAACCTCTATGTGATCCCGGGCTCCGGGTATCACATGCGCATGGACGCGGTGAAGCGCCTGAAGGCCACCTTCGACAACGGCGTCTATGAAGAGGTGCCGCTGCCGGAGGTCGCCATCGACCCGCTGAAGTTCCGTGATGAGCGCCGCTATATCGACCGCCTGAAGGACGCCCGCACCAAGACCGGCTACCAGGACGCGGTGAAGGTCGCCACCGGCCTTCTGGAAGAGCTGCCGGTGACCATCGCCGTGCAGGATTTCGGCTTCATGGGCGGCTCGCTCGGCATGGCCGCCGGTGAGGCGGTGGTGAAGGGGCTGGAAACCGCGGCGGACAAGGGCACGCCGTTCATCATGTTCGCGGCCTCCGGCGGGGCGCGCATGCAGGAGGGCATCTTGTCGCTCATGCAGATGCCGCGCACCACCGCCGCCATCCAGGAGCTGCGGGAAGCGAAGAAGCCCTACATCGTGGTGCTCACCAATCCCACCACGGGCGGTGTGACCGCCTCCTACGCCATGCTGGGTGACGTGCAGATCTCCGAGCCCGGGGCCCTCATCGGCTTCGCCGGTCCGCGGGTGATCGAGCAGACCATCCGCGAGAAGCTGCCCGACGGGTTCCAGCGCGCCGAATATCTCTATGCCCATGGCATGCTCGACATGGTGGTGCACCGCCACCAGATGCGTGAAACCCTTGGCCGGCTGTGCCGCCTGCTGATGAAGGCGCCCGCTCTGCCGCCCCAGGGCCGGTTGACCGGCCCGGAAGCGGCCTGAGGCATCCGAAGGCATTCGACGACCATGGCCCTGCCGCAGCTCAAGACCGAACCCGTGGAGATCCTCGCGCGCCTCTCGGCGCTGCATCCCAAGAAGATCGACCTGTCGCTGTCCCGCATGGAGCGCCTGATGGAGGCGCTGGGCCATCCGGAGCGACGGTTGCCGCCCGTGATCCACGTGGCGGGCACCAATGGGAAGGGCTCCACCATCGCCTTCATGCGCGCCATGCTGGAGGCGTCGGGGCGGCTGGTCCACGTTTACACCTCGCCCCACCTGGTGCGCTTCAACGAGCGCATCCGCCTGGGCGCGCCCGGGCGCGGGGAATTGGTGAGCGACACCCTTTTGGCCGCTGCCCTCGACCGGGTGGAGGCGGCCAATGACGGGGCGCCCATCACCTTCTTCGAGATCACCACGGCGGCGGCCTTCGTGCTGTTCTCCGAGCATCCGGCGGATGTGCTGCTGCTGGAAGTGGGCCTGGGCGGGCGGCTGGACGCCACCAATGTGCTGCCCTCGCCGCGCACCAGCGTCATCACGCCCGTGTCCATCGACCATGTGGATTTCCTGGGCGCCACGGTGGACGCCATCGCCGCCGAGAAGGCGGGCATCATCAAGCCGCGCGTGCCGGTGGTGGTGGGCGAGCAGCAGCGCGAGGCCCTCGGCGTGATCGAGCGGCGGGCCCAGCGCCTGCACGCGCCGCTGTTCGTGCGCGGCGAGCACTGGCATGTTCATGAAGAGGCGGGGCGCCTCGTCTATTCCGATGAGGACGGGCTGGTGGATCTGCCGCGCCCGCGCCTCGTGGGGCCGCACCAGATCGACAATGCGGGGCTTGCTGTGGCGGCCCTGCGCAGCCTGCGCCTGTCCGGCGCCGCGCAGGAAGCCGGCATCCTGGCCGCCGAATGGCCGGCGCGGCTGCAGCGTCTGGCTTCCGGCGCCCTGGTGGCACGCGCGCCCAATGGCTCGGAAGTGTGGCTCGACGGTGGCCATAATGCCGCCGGCGGTGCCGTTCTGGCGCATGCTCTGTGCGGGCTCGAGGAGCGCTATTCGCGGCCGCTGGTGATGATCATCGGCATGCTCGGCACCAAGGACGTGACGGGCTTCCTGGCGCCGTTCGCCGGGCTGGTGCGGGAGGCCATCGCCGTGCCGGTACCGGACAACGCGGCGGGTCTGAAGCCCGAGGAGGTGGCGGCCGCCGCCCAGAGCCTGGGCATCAATGCGCGGGTGGCGCCGGACGTGGCGAGTGCCCTCGACAGCCTGGGCACCACGCCCATGGTGCCGCCGGCGCGGGTGCTGATCTGTGGCTCCCTCTATCTCGCTGGCGCGGTGCTGGACGCCAACGGAACCCCGGTCGTCTGACCTCCGCGGCCGGGTCACGGGCCCTGTGGATGGCGGGGACGCCCATGGCCGGGGCCCCGCCGCGCGCGCATGGGCCCACCCTCCCGCCCCTTCAACGCCTTCGAGCGCTCCGGTAAGGTCTGATTGACGAAGCCGTGCTTGATTCGGGCACGCGGGGATTGCGGATGAGCCTTCATCCCGGCCCGCGCCGCTTGAGCATGGCTGCCGGGGCTCCGTCCCGGGGCCGCGAATGGCGCGTTAAGGGTTCGAGGGGGCGCTCCACTTGGAGTGCGCGGGCGGTATTTGGTGGCGGAGCAGGGGCTTCGTGCTGGGGCGCCCCGATGGTCATGGCTGCCTGGTCCGGCCGGGACGGCGGCTTCAGCGAGAGGGCAGGGGCGAATGGCGGAGCACGGCGCGAAGCGAGAGGCGGCACAGCTCGTGGCCCGAATGCCTTTCCGCGGTGGGCAGCGGCGGTCGCGAGCGCTCCGGGCCGGCTCCCTTTTTTCCAGGTTTCTGCCGGGCCTGCTGGGCTCGACCGCACTTTGCACCTTCAGCGTTCCGGCTTTGGCGGCGGGCGGCAACGGGCCTGCGGCGAGTGCTCCCCTCTATCTGTCCCTCGTCCTGGGCGCGGCGGCGGTCGCGGCCTGGGTGGTGGGAAACCAGCGGGTGAAGAGGGTGCAGGCCGAGGCCCGGCAGGCCCGTGCCGAGGCGGAGGACGCCGCGGCCAGCGCGGCGCGGGCGCGGGCGGAAGCCCACAGCCTGCGCTCCCTGCTGGGGGGCGGCGCTGATTGTACCCTGCTGTGGCTGCGTCCGGGCGGGGCGGTGGAAGGTTTCGGCGTGCCAGATGAGGCGCGCGGGCGCTGGCTCGGCTCCACCGGCGTGCGCGAGCTGGAAGCAGGTGTGGCCGCCTTGCGTGGTGGGCAGGACCGCTTCGAACGCGATATCACAGCGGCAGACGGCCGGACCCTGCGCATTTCGGGCCGGGCCCTCAACGGGGCCGGCGTCCTGGTGGTGCATCCGCTGCCCGCGGGTGCCGGGCCGGCGGATGAGGATCTGCGGGCGGGCCTCATCGCCGTCCTGGATGCCGCGCCCGCGCCCGCTTGGCTACGCGCGCCCGATGGCACGCTGGTTTATGTGAACGCGGCCTTCGTCGCTGCGGTTGGGGCGGCCTCGGCCGATGAGGCGAGGGCGCAGGGGCTTGACCTGCTCGACAGCAAGGCGCGCACCGCCGCCGCCAGCGCCGAAGAGGGCTCCGGCGCCTTCCAGGGCCGGGTGCGCGCGGTCACGCGCGGCCAGCGCCGCCAGCTGGACGTGGTGGAGGTGGCCGGGCCATTCGGTATCGCTGGGCTGGCCGTGGACGTGACCGACCTCGACACCGCCCGGGCGGAGACGGCGCGCACGGTTGCCGCCCATCGCCGCACGCTGGATCAGCTCACGACCGCCGTCGCCATTTTCGGCGCCGACGAGCGGCTGGTGTTCCACAATGCCGCCTATGAGCGATTGTTCGATTTCTCGCCCGCTTTCCTGGATCAGCGCCCCTCGGACGGGCAGATCCTCGACAATCTGCGCACCCGCCGCAAGGTGCCGGAGCAGGCCGACTTCCCCGCCTGGCGTGCCCAATTGCGCGAGGCCTATCGCGCCCTGGAGCCGGTGAACGACTGGTGGCACCTGCCCGGCGGCGAGATGCTGCGGGTGGTCATCACCCCCAACGCGGAAGGCGGCGTCACCTATTTGTTCGACGACCTGTCGGAACATGTGGCCCTGGAGAGCCGCTACAACACCTTGATCCGCATCCAGGGCGAGACCCTCGACGCGCTGGCGGAAGCGGTGGCGGTGTTCGGCAGCGAGGGGCGGCTGCACCTTTACAACGAGGCCTTCCTCTCTCTTTGGGAGCTGGATGCCCAGGCCCTGGGCGACAAGCCGCACATCGACGCGGTGGCGGCCCTGTGCCGCTCGCGCCATGGGGAGAGCGCGGCCTTCTCGCGCATCCGCT
Organism: Xanthobacter sp. NM-59; assembly: GCF_021401125.1. GTDB lineage: Bacteria > Pseudomonadota > Alphaproteobacteria > Rhizobiales > Xanthobacteraceae > Xanthobacter. The sequence continues at coordinate 124,903 of NZ_JACBFQ010000012.1, read as the reverse complement.
CGGTGGTGACCGCCATGGAGCATCGCGAGAGCGAGACCCTGCGCCTGGAACGGGCCGACGGCCGGGTGCTGGACGGCACCGCCCAGCCCTTGCCCGATGGCGGCACGCTGGTGACCTTCCGTGATGTCACCGACAGCGTGAAGGTGGAGCGCGCCTTGATCGAGCGCGCCGAGGCGCTGGAGGCGGCGGACAAGCTGAAGAACGCCTTCGTCTCCCATGTGTCCTACCACCTGCGCACGCCGCTCAACACGCTGATGGGCTATGCGGACATGCTGCGCGAGGGGCTCGCCGGCCCGCTGAACGAGCGCCAGCGCGACTATCTCGACCATATGCGCCAGTCCTCCGACCAGCTGCGCGCGCTCATTGACGACATTCTGGACCTCGCCAGCATCGACGCCGGCGCCATGGAGTTGGATCTGGCCGACGTCGATGTGCGGGAGATGCTGGAGAGCGTCGCCGAGGCGGTGCACGATCAGGTGGAGGCGGCGGGCGTGAAGCTGGCCATGGCGGTGCCGGCCGATGCCGGCCGCTTCACGGCCGATCCCAAGCGGGTGCGGCAGATCCTGTTCAATCTCCTGGCCAATGCCATCGCCGCCTCGCCCGAGGGCGGCACGGTGACGCTTGGGGCCGAGCGGCGGCCCGATGCGCTGGCGCTCACCGTGCGCGACGAGGGGCCGGGCGTGCCTCCGGAGCTGGCCGACACGCTGTTTGAGCGGTTCGAGAGCCGCAACGCCAATCCGCGCCATCGCGGCGTCGGGCTGGGGCTGGCCATCGTGCGCTCCTTCATGACCCTGCATGGCGGATCGGTGAGCGTGGGGCCGGCGGCCCCCGGTGCCCGCGGCACCCTTGCCACCTGCGTCTTCCCCCTTTCCGGAAACTCGCACCAAGAGGCGGCCTGATGAGTGCCTTCATCCAGCGCATGTCCGATGAGGACAACGCCTATCAGGTGGTGTTGCCGGACCTCGCCGCCACCGAGCAGCTGGGGGTGATCCTGGCCTCCTGGTTTGGCGCCAACGACGTCATCACCCTGAGCGGCGACCTCGGCGCGGGCAAGACGGAGCTCGCCCGCAGCATCATCCGCGCCGTCGCCGGCAGCGACGACATCGAGGTGCCGAGCCCCACCTTCCCCATCATCATCACCTATGAATTCACCCGTGGCCGGGTGGTGCACGCCGACCTCTACCGCATCGTCGAGGACGAGGAGCTGGACGAGATCGGCTGGGACGAGATCGGCGATGACGCACTGTTGCTGGTGGAGTGGGCCGACCGTGCCGGTGAGCGCCTTTCCGAGAACCGGGTGGACGTGCTGCTGGCCCTCGCCCCGGAGATCGGGCCCAATGCCCGCGTGTGCGAGCTGACGGGCCACGGTGCGCTGGCCCAGCGGCTGAACCGCCTGCATGTGGCGGAAAGCCTGGTGGATTCCGCCGGCTTCGGCGGAGCGGAGCGGGAGTTCGTCCAGGGCGACGCCTCCAGCCGCTCCTACACCCGCTTGCTGGGGGCGGAGCGCAGCGCCATCCTCATGAACGCGCCGCCCAAGCCGGATGGCCCACCCATTCGCGAGGGCAAGTCCTACAGCCGCCTCGTGCATCTGGCGGAGGACGTGAAGCCGTTCGTGGCCATGGATCGCGCGCTGCTGGCGCAGGGCTTGTCGGCGCCGCAGATCTATGCGGCGGATATCGATGCCGGCCTGCTGGTGCTCGAGGATCTGGGCCGCGAAGGGGTGGTGGCGGGTGACCCGCCCGCGCCCATCCGCGAGCGTTACGAGGCCGCCATCGGCGTGCTGGCCACCCTGCACAGCCGGCCGCTGCCGCAGACCCTTCACGTGGCCCCCCGCGTGGAACGGCCGCTGCCGCTCTACGATGTCGCCGCCTTCCTCACCGAGCTGGACCTGATGCTGGACTGGTACCTTCCGTCGCGCGGCGTGCAGGTGGATGGGGTGATGCGGGAGGAGTTCCACCTGTTCTGGCGCGGCGCGCTGAACCTGGTGCTGGCGGAGCCGCCTACCTGGGTGCTGCGCGACTATCATTCCCCCAACCTCATCTGGCTGCCCGGCCGCGACGGGCTGCGCCGGGTGGGGCTGATCGACTTCCAGGACGCGGTGATGGGCCCGGCCGCCTATGACGTGGTCTCCCTGACCCAGGACGCGCGGGTGGATGTGCCGGAGGCCATGGAACTGCAGCTGGTGGGCCAATATGTGAAGGCCCGGCGGGAGGCGGACCCCACCTTCGACGTGCGCGGCTTCGCCCGCTCCTATGCCGCGCTCGGCGCCCAGCGGGCCACCAAGATTCTCGGCATTTTCACACGCCTGGATCGGCGGGACGGCAAACCGCAATATCTGCGTCATATCCCGCGCGTACGGCGCTATCTGGCGCGCTGCCTCGGCCATCAGGAGCTGGGCTCCCTCAGGAATTGGTATGAGGCGGTGCTGCCTGCGAAGGATTTGAACTCGTGACGCCCATCTCGAAGGCGATGGTGCTGGCGGCGGGCCTCGGCACGCGCATGCGCCCGCTCACCGACCGCATCCCCAAGCCCCTGGTTCCCGTCTATGGCCGCCCGCTGCTCGACCATGTGCTCGACGCCCTCGCCGCGGCGGGCATCGCGGAGGCAGTGGTCAATGTCCATTACCTTGCCGACCTGATCGAGGAGCATCTGGCTGCCCGCAAGGGGCCGCCCGCCATCACCATCTCGGACGAGCGCGGGGTGTTGCTCGAGACCGGCGGCGGTGTGCGCAAGGCGTTGCCGTTGCTGGCGCCGGGGCCGTTCCTCTCCATCAATTCCGACACCATCTGGATCGAGGGCACGCGCCCCAATCTCGTGCGGCTGATGGAAGGTTTCGATGCCGAGCGCATGGATGCGCTGCTGCTGCTGGCCCCCAGCGCCACTTCCATCGGCTATGAGGGGGTGGGCGATTTCGTGATGGACGCCAACGGCCGCCTGGCGCGCCGGTCCGAGCGCCTGGTGGCGCCCTTCGTCTTCGCGGGCGCCGCGATCCTCGCGCCGGACCTGTTCGAGGCGACGCCCGACGGGCCTTTCTCGCTCAATCTGGTGTTCGATCGCGCCGCCGAGCGCGAGCGCTTGTTCGGCCTGCGGCTGGACGGGGTGTGGATGCATGTGGGCACGCCTGAGGCCATCGCCCTGGCGGAGGAGGCGATCCAGCTTTCCAGCGAGTAGGATCGCGCATTCGCCGATTCTCTCCCGGAGAGTGCCCTTGCCGCGCGTGCTCACCATTCCGCCCACCGCGCCCTTCCTTTCCACCCTGGCGCGGGCTCTGCTGGACGGGCGGCTGATCGCGGGCTTCGCGCCCGGCGCCTCCGGCCCGTTGGGCCTTGCCGCCGCCACCGTGTTCCTGCCCACCCGCCGCGCCTGCCGCCTGTTCGCTGAGGCGCTGCTGCAGCAGGCCGGCACCGATGCGCTGCTTCTGCCCAGCATCGTGCCGCTGGGGGATGTGGACGAAGATGCGCTGGCCTTTTCGGAGGATGCGCCGGTCCTGGCCGCGCCCCACGCCACCGCGCCAGTGCATCGCCGGCTGGTGCTGGCGAGCCTCGTGGCCCGCTGGCGCGCGGCGCTGAAAGCGGGTGAGGGGCGGGCGGCGGTGGCCGCCGGCCCCGCCGCGACCCTGGCGCTGGCCGATGAGCTGGCGCGGCTGTTCGACGATCTGTCCACCGCCGGGGTGCCGATTTCACGCCTGGATGGCCTGACCCCGCGCGAGCTTGATCCCTATTTCGAGATCAGCCTCGAATTCGTGCGCATCGCCCGCATGGGCTTCGACGCCTATCTGGCCGCCGCCGGCCTCGTCGAGCCCGCGGTGCGCCGCGACGCGCTGGTGGATGCGGAGGCGCGCCGCCTCACGGTACTGGGGCTGGAGGCCGGCCCCGTGATCGCCGCCGGTTCCACCGGTTCCATGCCGGCGACCGCGCGCCTGCTAAAGGCCATTTCCCGCCTGCCGCAAGGCGCGGTGGTGCTGCCCGGGCTCGACCTTCACATGGAGGACGAGGCCTTTTCCCTGCTCATCGACCCCATCCAGGGCGCGCCGGACCACCCCCAATACGGCCTTGCCAAGCTGCTCAAGACCCTGGACCTGAAGCGGGCGGACGTGGAGCCGCTTGCCATCGGCGGCAGCCGCGAGCGACTGTTGAGCGAGGCCATGCGGCAGGCCGAGACGTCCGACCTGTGGGCCCAGCTGCCGCAGCGCCTGCCGCAGGCCGAGCGCGCGCTGGCGGTGGACCGCCTTACCGTGGTGGAGGCGGACGATCCCCGCCAGGAGGCGCTGGCGGTGGCGCTGCTGCTGCGCGAGAGCCTGGAGCGTCCCGGCGAGATGGCGGCCCTGGTCACGCCCGATCGCGATCTTGCCCGCCGGGTGGTTTCGGAAATGGCGCGCTTCGGGGTGGCGGTGGACGATTCCGCCGGCACGCCCTTGGCCGAAGCGCCGGTGGGCCGCCTCGCCCGCCTTATCGCCCAGGTGGCGGCGGAGGGGTGGGCGCCGGTGCCGCTGTTCGCCCTGCTCAGCCACCCGCTGGCGGGCTTTGGCCTCGATCCCGAGCTGAAAGGCGAGGCCCTGGCGGCCCTGGAGCTGGCCGCCCTGCGCGGGCCGCGGCCCCGGGCCGGTGTCTCAGGGTTGCGGGCGGCGCTGGAAAGCTGTGATCCCGATGGCTTCCGGGGCGCCGACCCGCGCCGCCGCCTCACCGATGCCGCCTTGCACCGCGCCGGCCTGCTGGTGGACCAGCTTGAGGCGGCGATGGCCCCCTTGTCTGCCTTGGCGGAGCGCCGTGGCGCCCTGCCGCTGCCGGAGCTGGTGGAGGCCCATCGCGCCGCCTTCGAGGCCATTGCCGGACCTCTGGACGAGATGGACGAGGACCCCGCCCGCGCCGCCCTCGCGCGCGCGTTCCGGGCGGTGGGGGATGCGGCGGCGGACGGACCTGAGCTCGCCCTTTTCGATTATGCCGACGCCGTCTCCTCTCTCATCGGCGATGCCATGGTGCGGCCCGTTGGCGAACGCCATGCCCGCCTGCGCATCCTGGGGCCGCTGGAAGCGCGGCTGGTGCGGGTGGACCGGGTGGTGCTGGGGGGCCTCGTGGAGGGCATGTGGCCGCAGCAGGGGGAGACGGACCCCTGGCTCAGCCGGCCCATGAGGCTCGATCTCGGCCTCGATTTGCCGGAACGGCGCATTGGCCTGTCGGCCCATGACTTCGTGCAGGCGTTCGGCGCGAACGAGGTGGTGCTCACTTATGCCGGCAAGGTGGGGGGCACCCAGAGCGTGCCCTCGCGCTTCCTGAAGCGGCTGGAAACCGTGCTGGGGCGGGATCTTACCAGCGAGGTACGGGCGCGCGGGCGCCGCTGGACGGCGGCCGCGGCGGCCCTCGATGTGGCGCAAAGCGTACCCCGAGCCACCCGCCCTGCGCCGGCCCCGCCTTTGGCCCTGCGCCCGCGCCGGCTGACAGTGACGGAGATCGAGACCTTCCTGCGCGATCCCTATTCCATCTTCGCCCGCCACGTGCTCGGCCTCCAGCCCCTGGACCCGCTGGACGCGGCCCCCGGCGCGGCCGAGCGCGGCACGGCGCTGCACGCGGCGCTGGGTACCTTCACCGGCGCCTTCCCGCGCGATCTGCCCCGCGATGCGCTGGACCAGCTTTTGGCCCATGGCCGGGCCGCGTTCGCGCCGCTGGCCGCCTTTCCGGCCGAGCATGCGGTGTGGTGGGCGCGGTTCGAGCGGGTGGCGGCCTTCGTGGTGGAGTTCGAGCGCCGCCGCCGCGCCGGCTGCGACGTGATCGTGCCCGAGACGCCGGGCCAGCTCGATCTGCCCCTGGGCGAGAACAGCTTCCGCCTCGCCGGCCGGGCCGACCGCATCGAGGTGAAGCGCGACGGAACGCTGGCCATTCTGGACTACAAGACCGGCAGCGCGCCCACTGCCAAGCAGGTGGCCTCCCTCTCGCCCCAGCTCGCGCTTGAAGCGGCCATGGCGGCGCGCGGCGCCTTCCGTGACGTGCCGCCGCTGCCGGTGTCCGAGATCACCTATGTGGAGCTGAAGGGCGGCGCGGCGGGGGGCGAGGAAAAGCCCATCCGCTACAAGGACCGCAGCCCCACCGACGTGGCCGAGACGGCGCTTTCCGGGCTCATCTCCCTCTTGGCGGCGTTCGAGGACGAGGCCCAGGGCTACCGCTCCCTGGCCGCGCCTCAATGGCAGGGCGGCTATGGGGATTATGACCATCTGGCGCGGGTGCGCGAATGGGCGCTGGGCGGGGAGGAAGAGCAATGAGCGCGAACGCTGCCGCCGGGCCCGAGGAAACCTCCCGCTCCAAGGAGCCGCCAAGCCAGAAGGAGCCGACGGGCCCCAAGGCCGAGGCCACCCGGCGCCAGTCCCTGGCTTCCGATCCCGCCCATTCGGCCTGGGTGTCGGCCAATGCGGGCTCGGGCAAGACCCATGTGCTGGCGCGGCGGGTCATCCGCCTGCTGCTGTCGGGGGTGAAGCCGGCCCGCATCCTCTGCCTGACCTACACCAAGGCTGCGGCGGCCAATATGTCGAACCGGGTGCTGGGCATATTGGGCCGATGGGTGGGGCTGGACGATGCCGGGCTCGACGCCGAGCTCATCAGCGCCACCGGCGAGCGGGTGACGCCGGCTTTGCGCGCCCGCGCGCGGCGGCTGTTCGCGCTGGCCCTGGAAACGCCGGGCGGACTGAAGATCCAGACCATCCACGCCTTCTGCGGCGGCCTGCTGCACCGTTTCCCGTTCGAGGCGGGGGTGGCGGCGGGCTTCCGTGAGCTGGACGATGTGGCCCGCGCCGAGCTGATGGCCCGCATCCGCCAGGATCTCATCATCGAGGCCACTTCCCGGCCGGACAGCGAGCTGGGCCGGGCCCTGGCGCAGCTGATGGCAGATCTCGCCGACAGCTCCATCACCGCCATGCTGGATGCGGCCATCGGCCAGCGCGAGCATATCGCCGGATTGGGGACGGGCGCGGTGGAGCGCCGCTCCACCCTGGCGCGCGTCCTGGGCGTGCCTGCCGGGGCCGGGGTGGCGGAGCTGGAAGCGCAGATGCTGGAGAGCCCCCATCTGCCCTGGAGCGAATGGGAGGCGGCCGGCAAGGCCCTCGCCACCTCCGACAAGAAGACCGACCAGGAGCGGGCGGCCGCCCTGCTCGCCGCCTACGAATCCGGGAATCCGGAGGAGGCGCGGGCGGAATATCTCAGCGTCTTCCTTACCGACAAGCGCGAGCCGCGCGCCGACCGCTCGCTGGCCACCAAGTTCGTGGCCGACAATTATCCGGACCTGCTCGCCCGCATGAAGGCGGAGCGCGAGCGCCTCGCGGCGCTGGAAGGCGCCCTGCGCAGCGCGCGGGTGCTGGAGCGCACCGAGGCGGCTCTGGTGCTGGGCGCGGAGGCCTGCCGGCGCTACGAGGCGGAGAAGGCCCAGCGCGGCCTGCTCGATTTCGACGATCTGGTGGCCCGCGCCTCCGGCCTGCTCAATCAGGTGCCCGCTTCCTTCGTGCACTACAAGCTCGACCAGGGCATCGACCATGTGCTGGTGGACGAGGCGCAGGACACGAGCCCGGCCCAATGGCGGGTGGTGCACGGCCTCACCTCCGATTTCTTCTCCGGCGAGGGCGCCCGGCCGGGGGTGAAGCGCACCATTTTCGTGGTGGGCGACGAGAAGCAGTCCATCTTTTCCTTCCAGGGGGCGGACCCCCGCGCGTTCGGCTCCATGCGGTCGGAGTTCGCGCAGAAGGCGGGCGCCGCCGCGTTCCAGGAAGTGCGGCTGCCCCATTCGTTCCGCTCCGCTCCCGGTGTGCTGGAAGCGGTGGACCGCATCTTCGCCGGCGAGGATGCCCGCGCCGGGCTGACGCTGGATTCCTCCGCCCCGGTGCACGCCGCCATCCGCGCCGATGCGCCGGCTTTGGTGGAGCTGTGGCCCACCACGGTGCCGAGCCCGGTGCCGGAGGTGGACGACTGGCGCCGCCCCCTCGATGCCGCGCCGAGCGACGACCCGGTGAGCCTCCTGGCCCAGCGGATCGCGCGGTTCGTGCAGGCTGGCGTGCGCTCCGGCCTTGCCATGCCCTCGCGGTCGGGGCGGGCCATGCGGGCGGGCGACGTGCTGGTGCTGGTGCGCCGGCGTGGGCGGGTGTTCGAAGCCGTCATCCGCGCCCTCAAGGAGCTGAACGACCCGGACGTGGCGGTGGCGGGCGCCGACCGGCTGGTGGTGGCGCAGCACATTGCCGCCCTCGACCTGATGGCACTGGGCGATGCCCTTCTGTCCCCCGATGACGACCTCGCTCTGGCGAGCGTCCTGAAAAGCCCGCTGTTCGGCCTCACTGACGATGACCTGATGACCCTGTGCCCGGGCCGTCCGGGCCGGCTGGTGGATGCGCTCGCGGCTTCCGCGGAGCCCCGCGCCCAGGCCGCTACCCGCCGCCTCTCGGGCTGGCGGGACGAGGCCCTGGGGCTGCGGCCGTTCGATTTCTACGCCCGCGTGCTGGGGCGCGATGGCGGCCGGCGGGCGGTGCTGGCGCGGCTCGGCCCCGAGGCGGCGGACGTGCTCGACGAGTTCCTGGCCCTGGCGCGCACCTATGAGGGGGCGGAGCCCGCCAGCCTCGCCGGCTTCCTGGCCTTTCTGCGCCGCGGTGGGGCTGAGACGAAGCGCGACATGGAGAGCGGCCGCAACGAGGTGCGGGTGATGACCGTGCATGGCGCCAAGGGCCTGGAGGCGCCCCTGGTGATTCTGGCCGACACCGTGGACCTGCCGCGCCCGCGCACCTCCGGCGGCTTTCTGCGCCTGACCGCTGAAGGGGGCCGGGAAGTGCCGGTGCTGGCGCCGCGCAAGGCGGAGGATTCGCCCGCCCTCGGCGCGGCCCGCGCCGCCGCCGCCGCGCGCGATCTCGATGAATATCGCCGCCTGCTCTACGTGGCCCTGACCCGCGCCGAGGATGCCCTCATCGTCTGCGGCGCGGAAACCGCGCTGCCGGCGAAGGACAAGGACCATGCCCGCCCGGACGGCTGCTGGTATGAGCTGGTGCGCACCGCGCTCGCGCCCGATGCGGCACAGGTGCCGGCCCTGGGCTTCGAGGGCACGGTGCTGCGGTGGGGCAAGGCGCCGCTGGCGGAAGCCTTCGCCGCGGCCGCCCGCGCCTCCACCCCGGCCGAATCCCCTGCCGCGCCAGCGCCGCTGACCTTCACCGCGCCGCCGCCCCACGAGGCCCCGCCCCGGGTGCTGCGGCCCTCGCGCGCGGCACCGGCGCAGCCCCACGCCAAGGCCGAGGCGGCCGGCGTGCCACCCCTGGTGCGCGGCGACCTGGTACACCGCCTGCTCGCCGGCCTCGCCGACATCGCGCTGGAGCGGCGGGAGGAGGCGGGGCTGCGCCTGCTGCGCCACGCCGGCCAGGGGCTCGATGCGGAGAGCCATGGGGAGATCCTGGCCGAGGCGATGGCGGTTTTGGGCCATGCGCCCCTCGCGGATCTGTTCGGCCCGCAGAGCCGGCCCGAGCTGCCGGTGGCGGGCCATCTGGACCTTCCCGGTGCCGGCCGGGTGGAGGTGAACGGCCGCATCGACCGCCTGGCGATTCTGTCGGACCGCATCCTCGTGGCCGATTTCAAGACCGACCGCACGCCCCCGCAAAACCTTGCGGGCGTGCCCCGCAGCCATGTGGCGCAGCTGGCTTTGTATGGCGCCGTGCTGTCGCGGGTGTTCGGCGGGCGGGCGGTGGAAGCGCGGCTGGTTTATACCGCCGAGCCGCGCGTGTTCGTTCTGGATGGGGCGGCGCTGGCGGGGGCCCTGTCCGCGCTTTCGGCGCTCACCTCGGCGTGACGCCGCTTGACGGGACGGGGAGGGCATCCCTACGTTCCCAGGCAACATTCAGTGGTTCTTTCATTCTGCCCCTACGAGGTATGTCATGGCCGTCGAAAAGGTGACCGATCAGAACTTCGAAACCGACGTGCTCAATTCCAGCGCGCCGGTGATCGTCGATTTCTGGGCCGAGTGGTGCGGTCCCTGCCGCATGGTGGCGCCGATCCTCGATGAAGTGTCCGGCGAGCTGGCCGGCAAGGTGCGCATCGTGAAGCTGAACGTGGACGAGAATCCGCAGACGGCTTCCAAGTACGGCATCATGTCGATCCCCACCCTGCTCATGTTCAAGGATGGCAAGATCGCCTCCCGCCAGGTGGGCGCCGCCCCCAAGGCCAAGCTGGTGCAGTGGATCAACACCGCGGTCTGAGGCCAGCGGGGGAGATGGCGGGCCCCGAGCGGGGCGCCAAATCCCGGATCCAGGTGCGTTGAAACGAAAAGGGGCATCCGCGCGGTCTCGCGCGGATGCCCCTTTTGCTTGTGCACGGGCGATGATTGCGGCCCGCCCCGGCCTGCCCCCCCTGGGCCGGCGCGGCGAGCCGCTGGGGAATCAGGCGGTCTCTTCGGCGATTCGCATCAGATAGCGGCCGTAATCGCTCTTGCCGAGCTTCTCGCCCAGCTTGTGGAGCTGGTCGCGATCGATGAGGCCCGTGACGAAGGCGATCTCCTCGGGGCAGGCGATGCGAAGGCCCTGGCGGCGCTCCAGGGTGCGCACGAAGGTGGCGGCGTCCACCAGGCTGTCATGGGTGCCGGTGTCGAGCCAGGCATAGCCGCGGCCCATCTTCTCCACCTGCAGCTGGCCGCGCTCGAGATAGGCGCGGTTGACGTCGGTGATCTCCAGCTCGCCGCGGGCGGAGGGCTTCAGGTTGGCGGCGATGTCCACCACGCTCGGATCGTAGAAATAAAGCCCGGTCACCGCCCAGTTGGAGCGTGGCTGCTTGGGCTTTTCCTCGATGGTGAGGGCGTGGCCCTGCGCGTCGAATTCCACGATGCCGTAGCGCTCGGGGTCATTGACGTAATAGGCGAAGACGGTTGCGCCCTCGGTGCGGTGGGCGGCGGGCTGCAGCAGCTCCGGCAGGCCGTGGCCGTAGAAGATGTTGTCGCCGAGGATGAGCGCGGAGCATTCCCCCGCCACGAAGTCGGCGCCGATGATGTAGGCCTGGGCGAGCCCGTCGGGCGAGGGCTGCACGGCGTAGGAGAAGGAGAGGCCCCATTGGCTGCCGTCGCCCAGCAGGCGCTGGAACTGGGGCATGTCCTGCGGGGTGGAGATGATGAGGATGTCGGTGATGCCCGCGCGCATGAGAACGCACAGCGGGTAATAGATCATCGGCTTGTCATAGACCGGCATCAGCTGCTTGGAGGTGACCAGGGTCAGGGGATGCAGGCGCGTGCCGCTGCCGCCGGCGAGAATGATACCCTTCATGCGTTCCCTCTGTTTTGCTGTGCGTCCCGCGGCGTCACCGCCGTTTCTCCATGCCCGTGTGCGCTGAAACCGCGTGCGGAACAAGCGCCGGCGCGCGCGGCGCCAAGCCGCCGCGTCGTTTCGCCTTGCAATGTGCCCTGAAGAAGGCAGCCGGCGGAGGGATGGGGAGCCTGCGGGGCGGGGTTCAGTCCGAGCCGAACAGGTCGCGGGTGAAGACCTTGTGGGCGACATCGGCCAGTTCGTCGGTGCAGCGGTTGGCAACGATGATGTCCGAGTTGGCCTTGAAGGCGGCGAGGTCCCGTTCCACCGGCGAATTGAAGAAATGGTCATCCTTGAACTGCGGCTCGTAGACCGTGACGGGGATGCCCTTGGCCTTGATCCGCTTCATGATGCCCTGGATGGAGCTGTCGCGGAAATTGTCCGAGCCGGCCTTCATGGTGAGGCGGTAGATGCCCACATGGCGCGGGGCGCGGGCCAGGATGCGCTCGGCGATGAAGTCCTTGCGGGTGGCGTTGGCGTCGACGATGGCGCGGATGAGGTTCTGCGGAACGCTCGAATAATTGGCGAGCAGCTGCTTGGTATCCTTCGGCAGGCAGTAGCCGCCATAGCCGAAGGAGGGATTATTGTAGTGCCCGCCAATGCGCGGATCGAGGCTGACGCCGCCGATGATCTCCCGGCTGTCGAGGCCGAAGGCGAGGGCGTAGCTGTCGAGCTCGTTGAAGAAGGCCACGCGCATGGCAAGGTAGGTATTGGCGAACAGCTTGATGGCCTCCGCCTCGCCCGGCCCGGTGAAGAGCACGGGCACGTCCTCCCTCAAGGCGCACTCCTTCAGCAGTCCGGCAAAGGTGTGGGCTGCCTCGCAATGGTCGCCGACGATGATGCGGGAGGGATAGAGATTGTCGTGGAGCGCCTTGCCCTCGCGCAGGAATTCCGGGGAGAAGATAATGTTCTCCCGCCCCAGCCGCGTGCGCAGGTGCTGCACGAATCCCACGGGAATGGTGGACTTGATGATGATGGTGGCGTCCGGATTGATCTCCAGCGCCTCCCCGATCACCGCCTCAACGGAGTGGGTGTCGAAATGGCTGGTCTCCACGTCGTAATTGGTGGGCGTGGAGACAATGACGAACTGAGCCCCGGCAAAGGCCTCGGCGGGGCTCAGTGTGGCGGTGAGGTCGAGCTCCTTTTCCGCCAGATAGCGCTCGATGTCGGGATCGACGATGGGGGAGCGGCGGGCATTGATGCTTGCGACCCGCGCCGCGTCCACATCCAGGGCCATCACGCTGTGCCTCTGGGCCAGCAGCACCGCGTTGGAAAGGCCCACATATCCCAGGCCGGCGATCGCTATGCGCATGTTACTCGTGTCCCATCGGTTCGCCGCGCGCGGTCATTGGCGGTCGGGTCCGGTGGACGCAGCAGCCATGGGTGCATCCGTTCCGGGCCGAGGGCGGCCTCGCGCGAGAACGCTCTAGAGCAAATCCGGCAAAAGTGTCACGCGGTTTGCGCCCGGATCTCCTCCACCCCGTCCACCCGCGCCGCCAGGTCGCGCGTGACCTTGCGGCTGCTCCCAAGGCGCTGGGGCACCTTCCGAGAGCTGTCGCGAAGGCCGATCTTTTACGGCGTTCCCATGACGTTATGGCGATGGGCCGGCGCGTGGAGACGAGACGGGCGCGCCGCCGGCCCTTGCTCAGCGCAGGGCTTCAAAATCGGCGAGGGCACGCTCGAAGCGGGTGAGGTTCTTGGCCGTGTAGGCGCGGTAGTCGAAGTCGATCGTGGATTCGAGCTCCGAAATCATGCTCCACAGGCTTTCGCGCAACAGCGAGGCGACGAACATGGCCTGGAATTTCAGGCGCAGGGCGTCGTCCGGCTCGCGCCCATAATAGAGCTGGAGCAGCTCCCGGCGCTGGGCGAGGTCCAATTCGTTGTTGGACGCGAGGTTGCCGAGGTCGAACAGGGGGGTGTTGAAGCCGCCATAGTCCCAGTCGATCAGCCACAGTTTCTTGCCGTCGTCGATGAAATTGCCGGGCAGCAGGTCGTTGTGGCCATACACCATCTCAGCCGGGCCAAGGGCGGCCTCCAGGCGCTCGGCGATACCCGCCAGGCGGCTCAGTTCCCCGGCGAGGCGGTGGCGCCGTTCGGCGAGGGCGGCCAGATAGTTGCGCAGCACATGGAAGGTCCAGAAGCTGAGCGCCGGCCCCCGGATGTGGCGGGTCACTTCGCGATGGGTCCGCTTCACCAGCTCCACCACGCGTGGCAGGTGGGCGCGCACATCGGCCTCGGTGAAGGTGTGGCCCTCGATGAAGTCGATGACGATGAGGCCGGGCTCGAAATAGCGCAGGGGCGGGGACACGCCCGCCGCCTCCGCCGCCAGCGCCGCGGCGCGCTCGTTGAAGCGCATCACATTGTGAAGCGGAATGTCGGCGCCGAGGCGGACCACATATTTGCGCGGCCCGTCCTCCACCAGGAAGTTGGAATTGGTGATGCCCCCGCCCAGCGGCAGGGGATCCACGGGCCCGCCCCAGAAGGACAGGGCCCGCACGCGGTCCACGGCTTTCGCGTTCATGGCTCTCAGTGTCCCTTGTGGGTCTTCAGGCGGGCGCTGCCGGCGGTGATGAGCCGGTCGGCGATCATGCCGATGAAGGCCACGCTGAGGCCCGCCACCAGGCCAAGCCCCACATCCGCCTTGGCGAGGGCGGCATAGGTGACCTGGCCGAGGTCGCGGGTGCCCACCAAAGCGGTGATGACCAGCATGGACAGGGCCAGCAGGATGGTCTGGTTGAGGCCCAGCAGCATGTCCGGTACCGCCAGCGGCAGGCGGATGCGGGTGAGGATCTGCCGCCGGGTGCAGCCGCTCATCACCCCCGCCTCGATGAGGTGGGGCGAAACCTGCGCCACGCCGTGGGCCGTGTAGCGGATGGCCGGGGCGATGGCATAGAGCACGATGGCGATGAGGGCCGTGAAGTCGCCCACCCGGAACAGCATCACGATGGGAATGAGGTAGACGAAGGCCGGCAGGGTCTGGAGCGTGTCGATGATCCACTCCACCGCCGTGCGCAGCATCGGCCGCTGGGCGCAGGCAATGCCCACGGGCACGCCGATGAGCACCGAGATCACCACCGCCACGCCGCACAGATAGACCGTGATCATGGTGGCCGGCCACAGCCCCACCACCGCCATGAAGGCGCACATGAGGCCCACCGTGAGCGCCAGCCGCGCGCCGCCGAGCCAATAGCCGGCGAGCGCCGTCACCGCCACCACCCACGGCCAGGGCAAGGCGAGCATGAACTGCTTCACCGGCGAGAGGACGTTGAGCAGGATGAAGGTCTTCACCGCGTCCAGCGGCCCGTAGAAGTTGATGTTGATCCAGGAGACGAGGTCACCCCAGAACGGCCCCGTGGAGAGCTGCCAGCCCTGCGGATACTGGGCGATGGCGCGCCACTGGTCGGCCGCGAGCCAGCCCGCCGCCGCCACGGCGAGCGCGGCATAGACCGCGTAGGTGACCAGCTTCTGGCTGTCCTGCCGCCGCCGGTTGCGCTTGGCGCGGAAGGCCAGCGCCTGTGCGAAGCGATCGAGCAGGATGGCGAGCACGGTGATGGCGAGGCCCGCTTCCAGGCCGCCGCCGATGTCGAGCCGCCGCAGGGCCGCCAGCACGTCCCAGCCCAGGCCTCCGGCGCCGATCATGGAGGCGATGATGACCACGTTGAGCGAGAGCATGATGACCTGGTTCACGCCCACCATGAGCGCGGGCATGGCGGAGGGCACCAGCATCTTCCAGGTGATCTGGCGCCGGGTGCAGCCGGTCATGCGGCCGAGCGCGTCGATCTCCTCCGGCACCGCGCGGATGGCCACGATGGTGATGCGCACCATGGGCGGCACCGCATAGATGATGGTGGCGATCATTGCCGACACCGGCCCGAAGCCGAACAGGATCAGCATGGGCAGCAGATAGGCGAATACCGGCATGGTCTGCGCCACGTCGAGCAGCGGCGAGATCAGCCGCTCCACCGTCTTCGAGCGCACGCAGGCCAGGCCCAGCAGCAGGCCGCCGAACGAACCGATGATGGACGACACCAGCACCGAGGCGAAGGTGACCATGGCGCTCGTCCACTGGCCGAACACCGCGAGATAGAGCAGACCCAGCGCCATGCCGAGGGCGAGCCGCAGCCCCCCGATGGTGTAGGACACGGCGGTGGCCGCGATCACCAGGGAATACCAGGGGATGGGCGGGAACAGCTGCACCGCCATGGAGCCTTCGCCCTGCATGATGCCGGTGGCGAAGATGGCCTTGGCCACCGAGAGCGGAATGTCGAGCAGGCCCGAGATGGCGCGGGTGATGTCGCGCACCGTGAACAGGCCAAAGCTGGCGCTGTTCATCAGCCACTTCATGAAGTCCGAGATCCAGGAGGCCAGCGGCACCTGCCAGGCATGGGGATATTTCCAGACCCAGGCCGGAAGGTCTTCGTGGGGCAACATCACCGCGACGACGGTGAGCAGAGCCACCACGGGCCACACCAGGCGGCGCCAGGGGAAGGGGGCCGCGGTGGCCGGTTCCTCGGTGGGATCGCGGGTGGTGTCCTGTGTGGGCGCCATGGTCATGCCATCAGTGCTCATGCCGCCAGGCCCCGCGGCTCGCGGCCCACCAGCACGTCGATCATGGCCAGCCGGTCGATGGCGCCGAGGATGCGGCCATTGTCCACCACGCCGTAGACGCCATCGGCGGAGCCCACCTGATGGGCGAAGGTGGCGATGCGGGCCTTGGCCTCGATGAGCCCGGCGAATTTCGCGTCGGCCGGGGCGGGCGTCATGATGGCGCGGGCGGTGAGGATCTTGGCGCGCGGCGCCTCGCGGGTGAAGGCGCGCACATAATCGGTGGCGGGGGTCAGCACCAGTTCCTCGGCGGTGCCAATCTGCTCCACCTTGCCGTCCTTCATGATGGCGATGCGGTCGGCGATGCGCACGGCTTCATCGAAATCGTGGGTGATGAAGACGATGGTCTTCTTGAGCATGCCCTGCAGGCGCAGCACCTCATCCTGCATCTCGCGGCGGATGAGAGGGTCGAGGGCGGAGAAGGGTTCGTCCAGAAACCACAGGTCTGGGTCGGCGGCGAGCGAACGGGCGATGCCCACGCGCTGCTGCTGGCCGCCGGAAAGCTCGCTGGGGAAACGGTGCTCGCGGCCCTTGAGGCCCACGAGCTCGATCATCTTGTGAGCCTTCTCCAGCCGCTCGGCCTTGGTGCGGCCCTGGATCTCCAGGGGGAAAGCCACATTCTGCAGGATGTTGAGATGGGGCAGCAGAGCGAAATGCTGAAACACCATGCCCATCTGGTGGCGGCGGATCTGGATCAGCTCGCTCTCGGAATATTTGAACAGGTCGCGCCCTTCAAACAGCACCTCGCCGGCGGTGGGCGGCGTGAGGCCGGACAGGCAGCGCACCAGGGTCGACTTGCCCGAGCCCGACAGGCCCATGATGACAAAGGTCTGCCCGCGCTGGATCTCAAGATTGACGTTGCGCACGGCGGCGGTGACGCCGGCTTCGGCCAGGGTCGCGCCATCGGCGGAAAGGCGTCCGTCGGCGACAAACTTCAGGGCTTTCGCCCCATACAGCTTGGCGACGTTGCGACAGGCGAGAACGGGATGGCTCATGGTGGTGGACCTTGGCTGCGTGGCCTTGGCTGGATGGCCTGGAAACGAAGGAACCGCCGCGCATCCGAAGGCTGAGGCGGCCCATCGGGTGCGGGTCTTCTGGCAGGGGCGCGGGCGGCGCTGACCTCCCGGCGCCGGTCGGCGACCGGTTGCCGGGCAGGCTGGAGCAAGGGCCCGTGGGGCACGCCCACGGGCCCCCGGCATCACTGCTTCTTCACCCAGGCCTTCCAGGTGGGCTCGTTCTTGGCGACCCAGTCGGCGGCCACGTCTTCCACCTTTTGGCCGTCGATATCCACGCGGGCGGCAAGCTCGCCCATGGTCTGGTTGTCGAACTTGTATTCCTTGATGATTTCGTAAGCGCCCGGCCACTTCTTGCTCATGCCGGACCAGGCCGCCTTCCAGATGGGGCCACGCGGCTTGGCGCAATCATACTTCATTTCCTTGTTCACGCCCCAGGCCGGATCTTCGTAGCAGGCGGCCTCATAAGGCGGAAACTCCACGAACTCGCCCTTATACTTGATGGGCGCCCAGTGGGGCGTGTAGATCCACAGGATGATCGGGGCCTTGCGCTCATAGGCGCTCTTCAGCTCGGCGAACATGGCGGCGTCGGTGCCGGCATGGATCACCTCGAACGGCAGGCCGAGGGCTTCCACGCGCTCCTCGTCATAGCCGCCCCAGGTGGAGGGGCCGCCGAGATAGCGCCCCTTGGGGGCGGTGTCCGGGGTGGCGAAGGCGGCGCCGCACTTCTTCAGGGCCTTCCAGTCGGGCAAACCGGGGCACTTTTCCTTCATGTATTCGGGAAACCACCAATCCTCGCGCGCTTCCATGCCGGAGGAACCCATATTCTCCACGCCGCCAGTCTTCACCGCCGCGTCGAGCGCTTCCTGGGCCGTGGTGGCCCACACTTCGGGCGCAACGGTCAGATCACCGGTGCCCATGCCCGAGAACTGGGCCAAGTAATCGGCCGGGACATATTCGACGTTGTAGCCTTCCTTCTTCAGGATCTCACCCATGATGTGGGCGGTGAGAAGCTGTCCGGTCCAGTCGTTGAGGGTAATCTTGATGGGATCCTTGGATTCGGGCGCGGCCGAAGCCGTGCCGACCGCCATGGAGACCACGCCCGCAAGGGCGATGCGAGACAGAGTGCGAAGCATGCGAAACCCCTTTGGAAGTTTTTCGGCGGCTTACTTCGAAGCCGTTCACTCAACGGAAATTTCAATTCGTCCCAGGAATGAAGCGGAGCATATTTTGTTTTTTTCCAACCTGCCTGCGCGAATTTGCGGCTTCGTGTGACTATTTCGTTGGCACGAAGCGGGGTCTCCTTTCGTCCGGGTGAAGGGGGGCTCAAGGGGAGGGTGGAAGCCGCCGCCTGAGGGGTTGGCGGCGGCTTCCGCGGCATCACTCGCCGGTCAAGCGAGGATCTTCTTCATTTCGGGATCGTAGAGCGGGGCCAGGTGCACCTTGGCCGGAACCCGCACGGTGGCCACATCCAGCTCATAGGTGCCGGAGAGTACGTAGGCTTCGTCCAGTCCTGCCTCGGGCTGGCGCACATAGCCGTAGCCGATGGGCTTGCCCAGGGTGTGGCCGAAGCCGCCGGACGACAGCCAGCCCACCCGCTCGCCGTTGCGATAGATGGTTTCGCGGCCCAGCAGCACCACGTTGGGATCATCCACGGTGAAGCCGGCGAGGCGCTTCTTGAGCGGTTCCGCCTTCTTCTTTTCCAGCGCCTCGCGGCCGATGAAGGCCCCGGCCCCTTCCGGCTTGATGGCCCAGCCGAGGCCGCTTTCAAACGGGGTGTGGTCGGGCCCGATATCGGAGCCCGAGGCCCAATAGCCCTTCTCCAGGCGCAGGGTTTCGATGGCCCGGTAGCCCGCATTTCGGATGCCGAATTCGGAACCTGCTTCCATGAGCGCGTCATAGACCGTGGCGGCGAACTCCACGGGAATGTGCAATTCCCAGCCCAGTTCACCCACGAAGGTGAGGCGCAGCGCCATCACCGGCGCGCCGGCCACATTGAGCGTGCGCACCGTGGCGAACGGGAAGGCGGCGTCGGAAACGTCGTCGCGGGTGAGCTTCTCCAGCACCTTGCGGGCGTTCGGCCCCATGAGGGCGAGCACCGCATACATGGAGGACACGTCCATGAGATGGGCGTCGAGGCCCTGGGGCAGATGCCGCTTCAGCCAGTCGAAATCCTTGGTGGCCGCACCCGTTCCGGCGACGATGTAATAGCTGTCCGCCGCCAGCCGGCCCACCGTCAGGTCGCACTCTATGCCGCCCCGGGCATTCAGCATGGGCGCATAGGTGAGCGAGCCCACCGGGCGCGTCATGTCGCCGGCGCTGACAGCAGACAGTGCCTGCTCGGCATCCTTGCCGATGAGCATGAACTTGGCGAACGAGGTCTGGTCGAACACCGTCACGCTCTCGCGGGTCGCCTTGTGCTCGCGGGCGACGGCGTCGGTCCAGTTGGGGCGGCCGAATGTGTAGTGGTCCTGTGCCTCCTCGCCGGGGGCGGCGAACCAGTTGGGCCGCTCCCAGCCCAGCTTTTCGCCGAACACGGCGCCCTGCGCCTTCAGCCGGTCATAGAGGGGCGAGCGCCGCAGCGGGCGGCCGCTTTTGTGCTCCTCGCTCGGCCAGGCGATGGTGTAGTGCTTGGCATAGGCTTCCAGCGTGCGCTGGCGCACCCAGTTCACATCCTGGTGGTTGCGGCCGAAGCGCAGAATGTCCACGGGAGAGAGGTCGTAAGGCGGCTCGCCGCCGACGATCCATTCCGCCAGCACCTTGCCCGCCCCGCCGCCGGAGGCGATGCCGAAGGCGTTGAAGCCCGCGCCCACATAGAAGCCCGTGAGCTCCGGCGCCTGCCCAAGGATGAAGTTGCCGTCGGGCGTGAAGCTTTCCGGTCCGTTGATGAGCTGCTTGATGCCGGCAGTCTGAAGCGCCGGCACGCGGCCCAGCGCCAGCTCCATGAGCTGCTCGAAATGGTCGAAGTTCGACTGGAGAAGCTGGAAGTTGAACTTCTCCGGGAAGCCGTTGATGGCCCAGGGAATGGGGTTCGGCTCGTAGCCGCCCATCACGAGGCCGCCCACCTCTTCCTTGTAATAGGTGAGGCGATCGGGATCGCGCAGCGTGGGCAAAGCGGAGGTGACGCCGGGGATGCGCTCGGTCACCATATATTGGTGCTCAACCGAGACCAGGGGCACATTGACCCCCACCATGGCGCCCACCTCGCGGGCCCACTGGCCGGCGCAGTTCACCACGATTTCGCAGCGGATCGGCCCGCGGCTGGTCTCCACCACGGTGACGCGGCCGTTCTCCACCTTGAAGCCGGTGACTTCCGTGTCCTCGAAGATGCGGGCGCCGTTCATGCGCGCGCCCTTGGCGAGGGAGCCGGTGATGTCGGAGGGGTTGGCCTGGCCGTCCGTGGGCAGGAAGGCAGCGCCCACCACGTCCGAAATGTCCATGAGCGGCCACAGCTCCTGCGCCTCCTTCGGCGTCAGCAGGTGCATTTCCAGGCCGAAGGAGCGGGCGGTGGTGGCCTGGCGCTTCACCTCGGTCCAGCGCTCCTGCGTGCAGGCGAGGCGCAGGCCGCCATTCATCTTCCAGCCGGTGGCGAGGCCGGTTTCCTGTTCCAGCGTCTGGTAGATCTTCACCGATTCACCCAGGAGCTGGGTGATGTTGGCGTTGGAGCGCAGCTGACCCACCAGGCCCGCCGCGTGGAAGGTCGAGCCGGAGGTGAGCTTGTGGCGCTCGATGAGCACCGTGTCCTTATAGCCCAGCTTGGCGAGGTGATAGGCGGTGGACGTGCCGATGATGCCGCCGCCGACGATGACGACCTGGGCCTGGGTCGGAAACTCAGCCATGAAGATCCCCTGAGTGGTCCTGTGGCGGGCGGCGCGCGAAGCATGCAGTGGCGCCGGATTGGCCCGCGAACAGCCTCATGATTCCTGCTGCGCTGCGGCGAAGTCAACACAAATCCACAAATCGATATTGATTTGTGTGGCAAATAGAGGTTTTTGTGGCTTTGGCCGGTTCCGGCTGCTGCGCCGTCGCGCGATCCGTGGGGAGATGGAGTTCAATGAGCGGTTTCGATCTGGATCTCGATGCGGGTGTTCTGGCGGCCTTCGCCGGTGAGCTGGCGGACCTGGCGCGCGGGCTGGCCCGGGCCCATTTCCGCAAGACCACGGCGTTCGAGCGCAAGGCGGACGAAAGCCCGGTGACCATCGCCGACAAGGCCATTGAGGCCGCCCTGCGCGAGGCCATCGCAGCGCGCTTTCCCGGTCATGCCATCCTCGGCGAGGAAGCGGGCATGAGCGGCGGAGACGACCATCTGTGGGTGATCGATCCCATCGACGGCACCAAGAGCTTCATCACCGGCATGCCCCTGTTCGGCGCGCTCATCGCCTATGCCGAACGCGGTGTGCCGAAGCTGGGGGTGATCGAGGTGCCGCCCTTGGGCGAGCGCTGGGTGGGCCTGCCCGGCGCCACCACCTTCAATGGCGCGCCCGCGCATGTGAGCGGCTGCGCGGCGCTGGAGGATGCGCGGGTCTACACCACCTCCCCGGATTTCTTCGCGCCGTCCGATTGGGCGCGCTATGACGCGCTGAGCCGCAAGGGCGCCATCCGCCGTTTCGGTGGCGATTGCTACCAATATGGCCTTCTGGCCTCGGGCCATTGTGACCTGGTGGTGGAAACCTCGCTCCAGCCCTACGATTACATGGCCCTGGTGCCGGTGGTGGAAGGCGCGGGCGGCATCATGACCGACTGGCAGGGCCGGCCCCTCGGCCTCGGCTCCGACGGCAAGGTGGTGGCGGCGGCCTCGCCCGCTCTGCATGCGGCGGCCTTGCGTGAGCTCAGCGCCTGAGGGCGGAGGGACGGCTTGGCCTCCGGCGCGCGCGCCAGGCACCCCTTGCCTTCCGCAGGCGGGGGGTGTGTTTCCCCAAAGGCGCGATGAGCGTGGCGGCCGATGACGGCGGCGAGCACCCCTGAGGGGGAGGAAGCGGCCGGCTGTCTCCTGCGCAACGGGGCAGGGCGGGCGTTGCTCTTAACGGACTGTGTTGAGCTTCGCGGGGGAGGGTGAGGCGGGGCAGGCGCGGTATGCTTGTGCGCGGAAACATCGGGCGCCGGCTCGCGCATGCTCCCGCCGGGGCTGGCCTCGATGCGTCCGGGTTCAATGTCTCGCGCCTTCACAGCCGCTCGCGCGCCGGAGCCACGGTTCCGCGACCGGCCTCGCCTCGGGCGTGGAAAGGCGCATCCTTCCGGCAGCATTCGTGGGGGCTGGAATGTGATCGACCCCAGGGCCGGTCCGCCTTAGGCGTACGAGGCAGGTTTCCGCGCAGCCACCGAGGCGCTCGTCCGGCGCCACGCCCGCCCGTGAGACCGGGGCGTCGCGTCGACGACGAGGCCACGCCGGCGCGGCGAAGGGCAGGGTCCTGGCCCATCGCGACGGCCTCAAGGCCCGTCCACGCCACCGAGGCGGTCATGGCCCCGAGGCGGTCATTGCCCCCGAGCGGTCATGGCCCCGAGCCTCACTGTGCTCCGCAAAGCCGGAGCAGGCCCTCGCGGGTCCGTGATCCCCGAAATCCCACCCCGTCTAGGCCTGGTTGAGGGCGGTCAGGAACTGATCGACTTCCTTGCGCAGCTCGTCGGCCTGCCCGGTGAGGCGGGTGGCGGCGGAGAGCACGGTTCCGGCCACCGTGCTCGTCATGTCCACCGCCTCCGCGACGCCGGAAATGTTCCGGGAAATCTCGCCGGTGCCCAGCGCCGCCTGCTGCACGTTGTCGGAGATTTCGACGGTCGCCGTCACCTGCTGCTGCGCGGCCATGGCCACGGCGGAGGCGACGTCATTGATGTCGGCGATGGAATGGCTGATCTCGCGGATGGCGCCCACCGTGGAGGTGGTGGCACCCTGGATGTCGGCGATCTGTGAGGAGATTTCCTCGGTGGCCTTGGCGGTTTGCTCGGCCAGGGTCTTCACTTCGCTCGCCACCACGGCGAAGCCCTTGCCGGCCTCACCCGCGCGGGCCGCCTCGATGGTGGCGTTGAGGGCGAGCAGGTTGGTCTGGGCGGTGATTTCCTGGATCAGCTGCACCACCGAGCCGATCTTGTCCGCGTCCTTGGCGAGGCGATCCACCACGTCCCCGGTGCGGTTGGCCTGCTCCACGGCGGTGGCGGCCATGTCGGAGGCCTTGGACACCTGCCGCCCGATCTCGCGGCTGGAGGCGGTCATCTGCTCAGTGGCGCCGGCCACGGCCTGCACGTTCGAGGAGGCGTCGAGGGAGGCGGAGGCCACCACATTGCTCTGCTGCTGGGTCTGCTGCGAGATCTCCAGCATGCGGGCGGCACTGCTCTGCAGCTCGCTCGCCGCCGCGGTGAGGGCGCCCACCACGGTCTTGATGACGGCCTCGAAGTTCCGCGCGAGGGTGGAGATGCGGTTGCCGTGGGCAATCTTGGCTTCCGCCTCGGCCCGGTTGGCCGCCTCCAGCTCGGCGGCGCGGATGAGGCCTTCGCGCAGCACCTCGAACGAGCGGGCCAGATCGCCGATCTCGTCCTTGCGGGCCAGATAGGGAATGGAGAAATCGGTCTTGCCGTGCTGGAGCACCGCCGTGACGTCGACAATCCGCCGCAGGGGCGGAACGATGGTCAGGATCAGGATGCAGACGATCACGCTGCCGACGGCAATGCCGAGCAGGCCGAACACCAGCGTTGGCGTGAATGAGTCCGGATGGAACTCGTAAAGATTGACCAGGTGC
Organism: Xanthobacter sp. NM-59; assembly: GCF_021401125.1. Taxonomy (GTDB): domain Bacteria; phylum Pseudomonadota; class Alphaproteobacteria; order Rhizobiales; family Xanthobacteraceae; genus Xanthobacter. The sequence goes on along the minus strand of NZ_JACBFQ010000012.1, from coordinate 101,264 downwards.
AGGATGAAGAAAGTCCAGGCTGCCACGATGGGGGGCAGAAAGCACAGGACGATCCGCAGGCCCAGACCCTTCGTAAAAATGCCAAGGAGGGTTAGGATGTAATTGAGCACGCTGGCGTTTCCTCGCCTCGATGCAAATCTACATAGAATGATGGTATATTTGTAGTGTAGCGTGGACGTGTTTCGGAAACTTTACCAGTCTCCATGGACCATATGGAGCTTGCCGGAAGCTGGGCCGCAACGCCAGTGCTCGGTTCGCGAGAAAATGTGCAGATCCTGAGTTTGGGGTTGTGATAAGTCTGCCTTATGCTCACCGTGAGGGGGCGCGGATGGCGGATACCGACATTCTGGAGGTGATCGAGGCGCTCTACGGGGCCGCGCTCCAGCCCGATCAATGGCCGCAGGTGCTCGACCGGATCGCCCACGCCTTTGGAGCGGTGGGGGCATCCATGGTGCCGCTCGGGGCCGAGCATATGATGCGGGCCATGGTTTCATCCGAGCTCGGCGATCTCAAGGCTGCCTATGACGCGCTGTGGTGGCGGCACGACACGCCGGCCCAGCGGGTGGTGGCGCGCGGGGTCCTGCCGGGGACGGCGAGCACCGATCGGCTGGTGATGACCGAGGAGGAAATCCGCCAGGATCCGTTCTACCAGGAATTCCTGCACGGCTACGGCGTGGGCGAGCTGCTGGCGGCCATCACCGGCAGCCGGGATGGGCAGCTCGTCTCGGTGGCCGTTCACAATCCCATCAAGCGAGACCGCTACCCGCCGGACGACATCGCGCGCATGGCCGGCCTTGCGGGCCATATCGGGCGGGCCCTTTCCATCAGCACGGCGCTGCTGGAGGCGCGCGTGGTGGCGAGCGATTTCGCGGACGCGGTGGACCGCCTGGCGTGGGGCGCGTTCCTGCTGGATCGCGACGGCGCAGTGCGGCATGTGAACGTGATGGGCGAGCGCCTGCTGGGGGACGGGCTGAGCGTCGTCGCCCGCCGGTTGCGGGCCGCCCAGCGGCAGGATGACGAGCGGCTTCAGCGCGCCATCGGCACCGCCCTGCCGGGCGCGGCGGCCGCCCCCGCTCGCGGCGTGCTGATCCGCCGTCCCAGCGGCCGGCCCGCTTTGTATGCGCAGGCGGTCCCCGTCTACCGGCAGTTCGAGGGGCTGGAATTCATCACCTTTGGTGCGGGTGGCGCCATGGTGCTGGTACGGGACCTGGGCGCGCAGGTGCCGCGCCTGTCGCAGCATCTGCGTGACCTGGGGCTGACGCCGGCGGAAGCGCGCGTCGCCGAGGCCATCGGCCATGGCGAGCGCCTGCGCGACATCGCGGACAATCAGGGTATTTCCTATGAAACCGCGCGCAGCCACCTGCGCGCGGTGTTCGCCAAGCTCGGCATCGGCCGCCAGACGGAGCTGGTGGGCCTCCTGAGCCGGCTGGCCTCGGCCATCTCCCGTTAGGGGGCTTTGCGCGGCGCGAATGCCGGATCGCCCCCAGAACGCGTCAACCCAACGCGCTGGAGCATCTTATTGGGGGCGTCTTACTTGGTGGTGTAGCCGCCATTGACCAGGATGGTCTGGCCGGTCATCCACCAGCCCTCCGAGACCAGCATGCGCACCCAGGGCACGATGTCGGCGATGTCGGTGAGTCCGGTCTTCGAGAAGGCCGAGAGCGCCGCGGCGGTCTTGTGATAGGCCACCGCGTCCTCACCCTCGGCGGGGTAGAAGAAGGGGGTGTCCATGGGGCCGGGGCCGATGGCGCTCACCGAAATACCCCGTGGCCCGAACTCCTTGGCCGCCGCGCGGGTGAAGTGCTCCACCGCCGCCTTGGTGCCCGCATAGGACGCGTAAAAGGGCGTGAAGGCGCCCAGCAGCGAGGTGACCAAGGTGACCACCTTGCCATTGTCGTTGAGATGGCGCCCCGCCTCCTTCAGGAAGAAGAACGCGGCCTTGGCGTTCACCGCGCTCATCTCGTCGTATTCGGCCTCGGAAATCTCCAGAATGGGCTTCTTCAGCACCTTGCCGACGGTGTTGATGGCGATATCCAGCCTGCCGACGGCGGCCGCGGCGTCCGCAAACAGGCGCTCCATGGCATCGGCGGTGGTGAGGTCCCCCTGAAGGGCGATGGCCTCGGCCCCCGCCGCCTTCAGGGCGGCCACGGTTGCCTCCGCCTCCGCTTTCGCGCCGGTGCTGTTGTAGTGGATGGCGATGGCGCGGGCGCCATGCGCGGCGAGATCGCGGGCGATCAAGGCGCCGAGATTCTTCCCGCCGCCGGTGATGAGCGCCGTCTTTCCGCGGATTGCGTGATCGGTCATGACGAGAATTCCTGTTCCGACGCATTCATGGGCAGCGGCGGCGGGGGGCGTCCGGCTTCCGCTGGCGCCCTGCCGCGCGCGTCCGCCGGCTGCCCCCTCACCGCCGCCGGGTGCAAGGTTATCGTCTGGACATGGCGGATAAATCCGTTCCTGATGACATCACTTGTCGGATTTTCCGAACAATCGGGGGCGCGCGGTGGACCGCATCGATCTCTTCCGCATCTTCGCCCGAGTGGTGGAGTGCGCGAGCTTCACCCGGGCGGCGGACACGCTGGGCCTGCCGCGCTCCTCGGTCTCGGCTGCGGTGCAGGAACTGGAGGCGCGCCTGGGCACGCGCCTGCTCCACCGCACCACCCGCAAGGTGGCCCCCACCCAGGACGGCGCCGCTTTCTATGAGCGCTGCCTGCGCCTGGTGGCGGACGTGGAGGAGGCCGAGAGCCTGTTCCGCCACGGCGCCTCCATGCCCGCCGGCACGCTGCGGGTGGATGTTCCCGGCCGCATCGGCCGGCTGATCGTGGCCCCCGCTCTGCCGGATTTCCTCGAGCGGTACCGGGGCATCGACATCGAGCTCGGCGTCACCGACCGTGCGGTGGACCTGGTGGAGGATGCGGTTGATTGCGTGCTGCGGATCGGGGAATTGAGCGACAGCGGCCTGATCGCGCGGCCGCTGGGCCGGCTCGATCTCATCAATGTGGCGAGCCCGGCCTATCTCGCCCGCCATGGCGCGCCGCTCGCTCCGGACGATCTCGACGGCCATCTGGCGGTCAATTATGCCTCGCCCTCCACCGGCCGGGTGGCGCCTTGGGAGTGGATGGAAGAGGGGGCGATGCACTCCCGCGTCGTGCGCGGGCGGGTCAGCGTCAACAGCGCGGAGGCGGCCATTGCCTGCTGCCGCGCGGGGCTGGGGCTGCTCCAGATCCCCGCTTATGACGTGCGGCGGGACATCGAGGCGGGTGCGCTGGTGGAGGTGATGCCCCTTTACCGGGCGGCCCCCATGCCGGCGACGTTGCTTTATCCCCACCGCCGGCAGCTCTCGCGCCGGCTTCAGGTGTTCGTGGCCTGGCTGGAGGATCTGTTGCGGCGCGAGCAGGTCCTCAGCCCGCCCCCGACGGCAGCTTGAGAGGGGCGCCTGCCTGGCGCCCCGCCCCGATCAGTGGTCGTCGTCGCGGTCGCGGCCGAAGGAGAGGATCTCACGTTTGCCGGCATGGTTGGCCGGGCCCACGATCTGTTCCGCCTCCATGCGCTCCATGAGGCTGGCGGCCTTGTTGTACCCCACCTGCAGCCGGCGCTGGATATAGGAGGTGGAGGCCTTGCGATCGCGCAGCACGATGGCCACCGCCTGCTCGTAGAGATCGCCGCCGCCGTCTCCCATCTCGCTCTTGTCGAACACGGCGTCGTCGGAGCCGGAGGCGCCTTCCGCCTCCTCGTCCTGCACCACGTCTTCCAGATATTCCGGCCCGCCCTGGGCCTTCAGGAAGGCGACCACGTGCTCCACCTCCTGGTCGGAGACGAAGGGGCCGTGGACGCGGGTGATGCGCCCGCCGCCGGCCATGAAGAGCATGTCGCCCTGGCCCAGCAGGGTTTCCGCGCCCATCTCGCCGAGAATGGTCCGGCTGTCGATCTTGCTGGTCACCTGGAACGAGATGCGGGTGGGGAAGTTCGCCTTGATGGTGCCGGTGATCACATCCACCGAGGGGCGCTGGGTGGCCATGACGAGGTGGATGCCGGCGGCGCGCGCCATCTGTGCCAGGCGCTGGATGGCGCCCTCGATCTCCTTGCCGGCCACCATCATGAGGTCGGCCATCTCGTCGACGATGATGACGATGTAGGGCAGGGCGGAGAGGTCCATCTGCTGCTCTTCATAGAGCGCCTCGCCGCTTTCCTTGTCGAAGCCCACCTGCACCTGGCGGGTGAGCACCTCGCCCTTCTCGCGGGCCTCCGCCATGCGGGCATTGTAGCCGTCGATGTTGCGCACGGCGAGGCGCGCCATCTTGCGATAGCGGTCCTCCATCTCCTTCACCGCCCACTTGAGGGCAATGATGGCCTTCTTGGGGTCCGTCACCACGGGGGTCAGCAGATGCGGGATGCCCTCATAGACCGACAGCTCCAGCATCTTGGGGTCGATCATGATGAGCCGGCAGGCTTCCGGCGTATGCCGGTAGAGCAGGCTCAGGATCATGGTGTTGATGGCCACCGACTTGCCCGAGCCGGTGGTGCCCGCCACCAGAAGATGGGGCATGCGGGCAAGGTCCGTGATGACCGGCACGCCGCCAATGGTCTTGCCCAGGCAGATGCCGAGCTTGGTGCGCGCCTCCTCGAACTCGTGGGAGGCGAGCAGCTCGCGCAGCCACACCGTGTCGCGCCGACGGTTCGGCAGCTCGATGCCGATGACGTTGCGCCCTTCCACCACCGCCACGCGGGCGGACACCGCGCTCATGGAGCGGGCGATGTCGGCGGCGAGCGCGATGACGCGGGAAGACTTCACGCCCGGCGCCGGCTCGAACTCATAGAGCGTCACCACCGGGCCGGGATTGGCGTCGATCACCTCGCCGCGAATGCCGAAGTCGCGCAAAATCTGCTGCAGCATGGCCGAGCTCTGGTCGAGGAATTCCTCGGAGAGCTCGTAGTCCGGCTCCAGCTGGGGCGGCTCGCCCAGAAGGTCGATGGGCGGCAGGTGGTAGGCGAAGGGGTCATGCGCCGGGTCCACCACCGCCGGCAGGCCGGCGGGCGTGGCGAGGGCCGGCAGCGCCGCCTCGGCGGGCACGTCGATCGCGGGGGCGGTGGCTTCCGGGGCGCTGGCCGCGGACGGCTCGGCCGTGGCGTCGGTACCCTTCTCCGCCGGGGCGTCGAGGCTGCCATTGATGCTCAGATGGTAGGGCTGCCAGGCGAAATGGGCGTGGATCAGGTCCGCGGCACGCGCCGCCGCGTCGGCTTCCGGCGCGAGCGGTTCGGGCACGATGGGGGCAAGGTCCTGCTCAAGGATCTCGGGCAGGGCAAGGCGGCCAACCACGATCATCCGCGTGAGCGGGCGCAGGTGGGCCGGGGCAAGGTCTTCCATGAGCGGATCGGCGGCGGCTGTCTGATCGGGTGTTTCGTCGAGGAAGGCGGTGGCGCCCTCAAGGGCGGCGGCGGCGAGCTGGGCCAGGGTCCCGTCCAGGGGCACGCCGTCCACCGCTTCGCTCATCTGGTCCGCTTCATCGGAGGCCAGCATTTCGGAGGGGGCCGCTGCCTCAGATGCGGGGAGCTCGGCCATGGCGGCGATCGACGAGCCCGCTTCGGCCGCGGGCTCCTGCACCGACACGTCCGTGTCGGACATCGCCAAGGCTGTGTCGGAGGCGGCTGTGTCGACCATGGTGGCGCCCGGCGCGGAGGTGTCTTCCATCACCGGTACCGCCGCCATGCCGGCGTCCTGCGGCGCGGCTTCGGCCACGTCCGGGGAGGGGCCGAACGACGAGGTGGCGGGATCAAACGCGGCCATGGTCGGTTCAGAAACACCTTCGCTGAGGGCGGGCGTGGTCGCGGCGTCCATCACCGGCTGCGGGTCGTGGGTTGCGGCGGGGATGAAGTCGGCCTCGAAGGCGGTGTTGCCGGTGAATGGCTGGGCTGCGGTGTCCATTCCGTCCATGACCATTTCGGCCGGGGTCTCCTCGGGGAATTGGGGGGCGGGCGCGTCCGCCACATCGCCGGTGCCGGCGAGCGCGGGATCCTCAGCGAAGGCCGCCGCCCCGTCCATGATGGCCTGGGGAGGCACGGCTTCGGCCTGTCCCGCAGCGTCGGTGCCGGCTGCGGCCGCATCGACCGGAGCACTGAATTCCGGAGCGGGGAAGGGCTGCGCCATCGCAGCCTCAGACATCTCGGGCTCCATGACGGGCAGGTCTGGGGCGGAGGATTCCACAAATTCCGCGTTGCCGATGAAGGCTGGCGCCGGGCCATCGCATGACGCGAATTCGACGGGTGCGGTGCCGAAGTCCGGCGCCTGCGCGGGAACGCTGTCGCACGGCGCCGGGGCGAATTCCGGCGTTTCGCTGAAGCCCTGGGCCGAGTTGTCCATCATGGCGGGCTGTCCGCTCGCGTCGGGCTGTGCATTCGCGTCTTGGGGCGCGAAGGGGGCCTCGCTGGTGGCGTTGGCCTCGCCGAGGGGCGGGGTCCAGCCCATGTCCGCAGGGGCCGGGGTTTCCGGTCCCGCCGCGCCGAGGGGAGCGGCGCTGGCGCTAACGCCTGAGCCGTCGGTGCTGAAGGCGGGCGGCGCCGCGCCATCGTCCGACCAAGCCATGGCCGGCGGAGCGGCGAACGTGGTCGAATCCGCAGTGGGGAAAGCCGGGGCGTTCTCCATCGCGGCCTGCTGGGGCAGGGAGGTCGGCTGCCAGACCGGCTCCGGGTTCCAGCCGCCGGACGCGGCATCGGGCGCACCGGCGAATTCATCGGCGCCGAGTGCGTGCTGCTCCGGGGCAAAGGGCTCTTGAGCAAACGGTTCCTGGGCGAACGCCTCCTGGGCGAACGCCTCCTGGGCAAACGCCTCCGGCGCCGGGGGGCCGGCGGTAGGAGCCTGCGGCTGCCCGGCATCGCTCTCGGCGGTGGTGTCGAGGTCCGGCGCCGGGGTCAGGTCCTGCCAGGAGAGGACGGTCTCGCGGCCCTGCTCGTCCACGCTCCAGCCTTCAGCGTGATGGCCGAAGGCGTGGGCGTGCTCGGCTTCCTCACCTTGGGTGCTCTCGCGGGCGGCGCGCAGCGCCGGCAGGTCGGCGAAGGCCTGCTCAAGGGCGGCGATATCGGCCTTCACGCTGGGAATCGGGGCGGCGTCGTCCTGAATGTCGAGGGGCATTTCCAGGAAGTGCCAGGAGGCGCCGGCCGTGCCGTAGCTGGGCAGCGGCTCGGGCTGCGTCTCCTCGGGCGGGCGCAGCAGGTGGTCCGGCGTGCGGGTGAAGCGGGTATTCTGGTCCAGGGTGAAGGGCCGCAGCCAGCTCGGCACGAAGTCGGCGTTGATCCAGCTATGGACCGTGGAGCCGTCCGGATTCGCCGGGAGCATGTCCTCGTCTTCCTCCGAAACCAGGAGCGAGGGGAAGTTCACCATTCTCGGAGGCTGGTTCGAAGAGGACATCGGAGCAAATCCAGGGCTACTCGGTACACATCAAGGCATAGGCGCGTGACCTTAAAAGGAGGTTTCGTGCGCCGGCTTCCCCCGCCTTCACGGCCCGGGGCCTGTGCATGACGCTGGTGATGGCGCGTGCCGGAGGCCGCGGGGCGCGGAAATCCGCGGGCGGGCCCGGGTGACGATTGACGCGGGCGCGCTTGGGCGAAACAACGCGTGGCAGCGCATTTCGAGAGTTTCCGCCCGCAATGGCTTCCACATTCGTTTCCATCATCGGCGCCGGCCCGGCGGGGCTCATGGCCGCCGAGCGCCTGTCGGCCGCCGGTCTCGGCGTTCATGTGCATGAGCGGATGCCCTCGCCTGCGCGCAAGTTCCTGATGGCCGGGCGCGGCGGGCTCAATCTCACCCATTCCGAGCCGTTCGAGCGATTCCTCACCCGCTATGGGCCGCAGGCCGGCCGGCTCGCGCCCGCCCTTTCCGCTTTCACCCCGGATGATCTCAGGGCCTGGGCCGAGGCGCTGGGCGAGCCCACCTTCGTGGGCAGCAGCGGCCGTGTCTTTCCCGAGAGCTTCAAGGCCAGCCCCTTGCTGCGGGCGTGGCTGCGGCGCCTGGCGGGGCAGGGGGTGAACCTCAACACGCGCCACCAGTGGCTGGGCTGGGATGGCGCCGGCCGCCTGCGCTTCGCCACCCCTGAGGGCGAGCTGCTGGAGCAGCCGGCGGCGACCCTGCTCGCCCTCGGCGGGGCGTCCTGGCCGCGACTCGGCGCCGATGGCGGCTGGGTGGGGCTGCTGCGCGCGCAGGGGGTGGAGGTGCGAGATTTCGTGCCCGCCAACATGGGCGTGTGCTGCGCGTGGTCCGATCTGTTCCGTTCCCGCTTCGCCGGCACCCCGCTGAAGCGCATCGTCGTGCGCTGCGGCGAGGCGCGCGCGGCCGGTGAGGCGGTGGTCACCGAGGCGGGGCTGGAGGGCGGTGCCATCTATGCGGTGTCGCGGGCGGTGCGCGAGGCGCTGGCGGCGGACGGTGCCACGCTGCATGTGGACCTCCGGCCTGATCTCGATGTCGCGCGCCTTGCCGGGCGCCTGTCGGCGGCGCCGTCCCGGCTCTCCTTCGCCAACCTGCTGCGCAAGGCCGCCGGCCTTTCCCCGGTGGCGGCGGGTCTGCTGCGCGAGGCGATCGGCCCCGCCCGTCCGGCGGATGCGGGTGCTCTCGCAGAAGCCATCAAGGCCGTGCCGCTGACCGTGACCGGCGTGGGCGATCTCAGCCGGGCCATTTCCAGCGCCGGGGGCCTGGCCTGGGACGAGGTCGGCGCGGACTTTCAACTTCGCCGCCGGCCCGGCGTTTTCGTGGCGGGGGAAATGCTGGATTGGGAAGCGCCCACCGGCGGCTACCTGCTGCAAGCCTGCTTCGCCACCGGGCGCGCCGCCGCCGAAGGCATTCTTGCGCGCCTCAGCTGATGTCGCCCGGCTTCAGGTCGCCCTGGTCTTGGGCGGGGGCGAGGCCCGACCGACATTCAAGAGGCACGGGTTGCCAGGGGGCTCGCTCCCCCTTCCCGTTCGCGGGCGAGGGGGGCGCGGGCCGCCTCAGTGGCGCACAGGCCCCCGATTCAAGGCTTTCGACATTTTCGAGGGGTTGCCCAAGATCTCGCTGCCGGAGCCACGTTCCCCCGTTTCGCCCCCAACCCGCTCCCGCAGGCGGGAGAGGGAGCCGCGCCACGAGGCAAGCACGACGAGGAACGCGCCACGGGAAAGCATCACGGGGAACGCGGTCGTGGGCCAGAAGCCGCGCCACGTGCGATGAACGCCCTTCAGCCCTTAGGTTGGATCGAGATTCGAGCAATAGGGTTTGGCAAGCGTGCCTCCCCTTTTGGCTTGCAGGGGCGGGACGGGGCACTTCCCGTAACGCGCTGAAGTCCTCTAACCCGCAAGTCTTCCCACGGCGGAGCCTCTTCGCCGCGCCGTTGCGTCCAAGCCCCTCGGTTTCCGCCCCTCGCACCGGTCGGAGAGCTGTGACGTGCGGACCGACCGGATGGCAGCCATGGCCCTGCGCTGAATGCCGCCTGGCACCCGGCGGGCTCGATCAGCCCTGGAAGCCGCCAGCGTCGAGATAGGCCTGCTCGGCCGGTGTCATGGCGCGCCCGAGGATCGGGTTGCGGTGGGGGAAGCGGCCGAAGCGCGCGATGGCCTCCTGGTGGAGCAGGGCATAAGCGAGCCCGTCCTCGTCCCCGGCCTGGCGGTAGAGGTCCACGCAGCGCTGCTGGCTGGCGTCGTCCTCCGCGTGCATGTAGGGCAGGTAGAAGAAGCCGCGCAGGCTCGGCGCGGCGTTCACCAGCGGGGCTTCGTCGAAGCCGCGTGCGATGGCTCGTCCCGCCACCGCGCGGGCCCGCTCATCGGTGGTGAAGGCGCGGGGTGTGGCGCGGAACACGTTGCGCGGGACCTGATCGAGCAGAATGAGCAGTGCCGCCGCGCCTTCCGGGGTGTCCTCCCAAAGGTCGAGGCGGCCGGCGGCGGCTTCCTCATGGGCCGGCAGCAGTCGGGCGCGCACTTCATGGTCGAAGCTGGCGCCGCCGCCGAACCAGCGCTCGCGCCCGGCCGCGCGCCACCAGGCGAGGATATCGGCGGGGTTATCGCGGAGGCCCTCGCTCATCGCGGCAGGCCGGGCGGGGCGAGGGGATTGTCCGTGAGGGCGGCGCGATCGGGCGAATCGACTTCGGGCACGCCGAGGAAGGCGTTGAACAGGCGCTCGATCACCTTGGGGTCGAGATCGCGCACGATCATCACCAGCCGCGTGCGGTGGTCGTCGTCGGGCCAGGCGGGCAGTCGTGCGGGCGGATGCAGCACATGCTGCACGCCGTGCAGCACGATGGGCGCCTGCGGATCCTCCTTCACCTTCACGATGCCCTTGAGCCGCAGCAGGTTGGCGCCATGGGTGGCGCGCAGCAGCTCCAGGAACAGGTCGAGGGTCGAGGCCGGAATGGCGGCGTCGGTGGCGATGGTGAAGGCGCGGATGCGCCCGTCGTGACGGTTCGGGTCGGGGGTGCCCGCGGTGGCCTCGGCGGTGGCCACCGCCTCGTCCGAGAGCCAGCGGGCCACGTCGGGTCCCTTGGCGGTGGGATCATAAAGGCCGGTATCGAGCAGCGTGGCGGCGGACGCCTCGGTGCTCTCCAGCAGCCGGGCGGCGGGGGCGAGGCGCCGCAGCCGCGCCCGCAGGGCATCAAGTGCGCGGCGCGCCTCATCGGTGGTCATGAGGTCTGTCTTGGTGAGCACCAGGCGGTCGGCCATGGCCGCCTGCTTCACCGCTTCCTCATAGCTGTCGAGGGTCGCTTCGCCATTCACCGCGTCGATCACGCACACGAGCCCGTCCAGGCGGTAGCGCATGGCGAGGTAGGGGTGCGTCATCAGCGTGTGCAGCACGGGCGCGGGATCGGCGAGGCCCGTGGTCTCGATGATGACGCGGCTGAAGGGCGGCAGGCGGTCATTGTCGCGCCCGCGCAGCAGGTCCTCCAGCGCCGCCACCAGATCGCCCCGCACGGTGCAGCACAGGCAGCCGGAAGAGAGCATGACGATGCCCTCCTCGACCGGCCGCACGAACAGGTGGTCGAGGCCGATCTCGCCGAATTCGTTGATGAGCACCGCAGTGTCGGCCAGCGCCGGATCGGCCAGCAGCCGGTTGAGCAGCGTGGTCTTGCCCGCGCCCAGGAAGCCGGTGAGCACGGTGACGGGAATGGGGGCGGGCGGGCCGCGACGGGCGGGCGCGTCTTCGGAAGCAGGCTGAGGCATGGCCGCAAGCTACCCCATCGGGCCCGCCCGCGCATCCGCCTTCATGCCCGTCTCGCGGCAGCGACGCAGGGCTCTGGCTGCTGGACGCGGACTGCTGCGCCGGGAACGGGGCGTGCTTCCCGCAGGGAGAAGCCCGTGGTGTCGCCGGACGCCGCCCCGGGGGCGGGCGAGCGGAGCGTGGGCTGCCTGCAGGCCGGTGGCGGATGCGCCGGCTCTGCAGCCGTGTCGCGCCCGTCTCGGAACATGGTGGCAGCGGATTCGGCGGCTACGGCATTCCCGCATGAGGCGGGAGCCGGTTCGCGCGAGGGACGTGCGTCAAAACAAAAGGATCAGCGGTCTCAGTGTTTCCATGAAACAGCAGACACCGGCTGGCGCGAAAGCGGGGCCTCGAGCCTCAGCGTGGCGCGCGGCACCGACGGTTCCCCGCCACCATTCCCACCGACGCGACGCAGGGGGATCAAGCAGGAGGCTCAATCCGTGATCGGGGCCAGGGGCGGGCGCTACCGATCGCCAGAAGGGCAGATCGGAAGGGGACGTCGAGCGGGCGCGCCGGGAGGGCGTGCGTCGGCCCTTTCGGGCCCTAACCGCGCAAGGGCGCGGATTCCTGTGCTCCGGCACGGACCTTCTGCCGCGCGGCGGTCGGGAGAAGGGGGGCGCACGCGCAATGCTGGCTCGTGCATGCCGGCGGAGGCAAGGGGCGCTTCGATCAGGCGCGGTGCGCCATGGCGGCGGAACCCGCCCGGCTTACTCGCCCGATTTGGCTGATCCGGTGCTGGCGGCGAGGTCGGGCCGCGGCATGGAAAGGGGCTTGGGGGAAAGCTTGGGCTTTGCCGCCGGCTTCGGCGCCGGCTTCTGCTCGGCGGAGGTCGCCTTGGCCTCCTTGGCGGGCTTCTTGGTGCTCGGCTTGGAGGCGGGCTTGCCCGCGGCGTCGCTGTTTGCCGGCTTCTTGGTGTTGCTGGCGGCCGCCGGCTTCTTCTTCGGCTTATCGTTCTCGTCCGGCGCATAGGCGGAAGCGAGATCCTGCGGCGCGGACCGCGTGCCCACGAAAACCGGAATGGGCGGCATGGAGGGCGGCAGCGGCTGCAGCAGGTCGGCGCCCGAGCGCGGCTGGGTGGGGCCACCGGCGGCCAGGGCGAAGGAGATGGCCTGGCTGTTGATGCCCGGGCTGTCGTCGTCGGCCTCCGAGGCGGCCACCGCGCGCTTCCCGCCGCAGACATAGGGCGTCATGTTGAACGGGTCGCCGCCCACATTCTGAATGGCGGAGAGGGTGGGGGCGGCTGAGCCGAAAATGTTCCAGGAGGACTGGAAGCCCTTCTCGAACAGCATGGCGGCCTCTTCCGCGCGGGCGGTGCCGGAGCGGGCGCCGAGCACCACGGCGATGAGCCGCTTGCCGCCGCGGGTGGCGGTGGCCACCAGATTGTAGCCCGAGCCGCAGACGAAGCCAGTCTTCATGCCGTCGGCGCCGGGATAGCGGTCGATCAGCTTGTTGTAATTGCGCAGCACGCTCTTGCCGAGCTTGATGGCCGGGATGCGGAACAGCATCTCGTGCTCGGGGAAATGATAGATCAGCGCCCGGGCCAGAATGGCGAGGTCACGGGCGGTGGAAACCTGGCCCGGGTTCGGCAGGCCGTTGGGGTTCTCGTAATGAGTGCCGGTCATGCCGAGATGGGCGGCGGTGGCGTTCATCTCGTCCACGAAGGCGGGCATGGAGCCGCCCACGCCTTCGGCCACCACCATGGCCATGTCGTTGGCCGACTTCACCAGCACCATCTTGAGCGCGTTGTCGAGGGTCACCACCGTGCCGGGCTTGAAGCCCATCTTCGAGGGTGACTGCGAGGCCGCGAGGGCGGAGACGGTGAGCGGGCTGTCCATGGTGAGGCGGCCATTCTTGACCGCGTTCAGCGCCACATAGACCGTCATCAGCTTGGTGACGGAGGCCTGGTACCAGGGCTTGCCGGCGTCCTGCTGCTCCAGCACCCGGCCGGTGTCGGCCTCAACCAGGAGAACCGGATTGGCGCGGGCCGGGCCGGCGCAGAGGCCGGTCACCAGGACGGCGCCGGCCACGAGCCTCAACGCAGCGGCGTTCACACGCGCGGTCCATGCGGCAAGATGGGATTTCGAGCGCGCCAACCTGTTCCGCTCCCTTTGTTGGAAGGAGGCCCCCGCCTGAATGTCCCTTTCCTAGCCGGTTTCGCAGTCGCGGGAAAGTCGAAACCATTCCGCACCCCCGCGCGACGCGTTGAAAACGCCGGGAGCGAACGCCCAAGCTTGCCACATTTGCTGCCACATTCTTGCCGAATTCTGGCGGCGCGCATGAAAATGCTTCCTGGCGCCGGTGGTTCAGGTTTCCGCCAGGGGCTTCTCCCGCGCGGGGGTCTCCACCATGAACTGGGCCTGCGCCAGCGCGGCGAATCGCCCGCCGAGGGCCACCAGCTCGTCGAAGGTGCCGGCCTCAATGACGCGGCCGTGCTCGAACACCAGGATCCGGTCCGCGTTTCGCACGGTCGCGAGGCGGTGGGCGATGACGAAGGTGGTGCGGCCTTTCATCACCTCGTCGAGGGCGGCCTGCACTTTTGCCTCGGTGGCCGCGTCAAGGGCGGAGGTCGCTTCGTCCAGGATCAGGACCGGCGGATTCTTCAGCAGCGCCCGGGCAATGGAGAGGCGCTGGCGCTCGCCGCCGGAGAGTGCGCGCCCGCGCTCACCCACCACTGCCTGAAGGCCGAGGGGGTTGCGCTCCACCAGCTCCAGCGCCTGGGCGCGGGCGAGCGCCGCGCGCAGCTCGGCCTCGGTGGCGTCGGGCTTGCCCACGCGCAGATTGTCCTCGATGGAGCGGTTGAACAGCAGCGGCTCCTGGAACACCACGCCGATGCTCTTGCGCAGCGAGGAGAGGGTGGCGTCACGAATATCCATGCCATCAATGCGGATGGCGCCGGACTGCGGATCGAACACCCGGTGAAGCAAAGCCAGGGCGGTGGACTTACCCGCACCCGTGGTGCCCACGAAGGCGAAGGTCTGCCCCGGCTCGGCATGGAGCGAGACATCCTCCACCGCCGGCCGCTTGCCGTCATAGGAGAAGGACACGTCGTCGAACACCACATCGCCCTTCACCGCCACCAGCGGGCGGGCATGGGGCCGGTCGCGCACCGCGCCGACCGTGTCCAGCACCTCGAAGAACTGGGCGAGCTGGGGCGCGGACATCATCAGCCGGTTGAAGAAGCTCACCGTGTGATCGAGCCGGCCGATCAGCATGTTGGCGAAGGCCACATAGGTGACGATCTCGCCGATGCCGGCAAGGCCGTGCAGATAGAGCCACGTGCCGATGAGCAGGATGGCGAGGATGGTGAGCGTGGTCGCCGCCTTGGTGGCCATGGACACGACCGCCCACCAGGACAGCACCGGGATCTGCACCCGAAGCACCCGGTTCACCGTGTCCTTCAGGCCGCCCACCTCCGCCTCGACGCGGGTGTAGCTCTGGATCACGGCAACGTTGCCGAGCGCGTCCGAAGTCTGCTCCGCGAGATCGGAATTATATTCCTCCACCTGCCGCTGCATGGTCTCGGTGCGGCGGATGACATAGGCCGTGATGACGCCGAACACCGCCATCAGCACGATCAGCACCAGCCCAAGCCGCCAGTTGATCCAGATGCCCACTGGCACCAGCACCACCAGCGAGAGGATAGCCGCGCAATCGTCGCGGAAGAAGGAGAGCCAGAGGCCCCACAGGGCATCCACACCCTCCAGCATCACCTTCAGCAGGCGCCCGGAATGGGTTTCGCCGTGGAAGCTCAGGGGCAGTTGCAGCACGTGCTCGAAATACTGGGTGAGCACGCTGAGTCGCCGCCGGTGGGAGAGCCGGTCCGCATGGAGAGAGATGAGGACGCCGGCGCCGATGTTGAACAGCCCGAAGGCGACCCACGCCGCCAGCAGTGGGGTCAGCTCCTGGAAGGTGGGCAGGCGGGTCGCGGCCTGGGCGGCGGCCAGCGCATCGATGATGCGGCCGAACAGGATCGGCTCGGCGAACTGGGCAATGGCCAGCACCAGATTGGCGAGGGCCAGCAGGGCCCCCATCCGCGCCTGCGGACCGAGCAGAGCGAGGGTGCGCAGATAGACGCGGATCAAGTTCATGGGACGCCGGCTTCCTGGAAAGATGCCCCGTAAGGGTGGCGGAAGATGCGCCCGCAACCCCACGCGGTGCAAGGGCTTCTCCGGCCATGTGCAGGGCCGGCTGACGCTGGGTCGCCGCGCGCGTTCACGCTTGTGGGGGCGATGCGGTGATTGACGGATGGGCCCGGCCCACCTATAAGCCTCGCCAACTCAGGCGGCTCTGGCGGCCGGAGCTCAGTGGGTATTTGCGTGCCGGCTCATCTTACGGGGCGGCATGGCGGCGCAAGCCGTTGCCACTCTGGGTGCCGTCCCTTGCGCTTAAATCACCTTTAGAATTCGGAGAAGAGACCCGTGAAGCGCACCTATCAACCCAGCAAGCTCGTGCGCAAGCGTCGCCACGGCTTCCGTGCGCGCATGGCGACCCGCAACGGCCGCAAGGTCATCGCCGCCCGCCGCGCCCACGGTCGCAAGCGTCTGTCCGCCTGACGGCGGGCCGGGCGGAGCCGTGCCGATCGTGGATCAGCTCCGCAAACGCCGTGATTTCCTTGCGGCAGCCAAGGCGGAGCGCGCAGGCGTCTCCGCCTTCCTTCTGCAGGGGCGCGATCGCGGCGACGGCGGTGACGTTCGCATCGGTTTTACGGTCACCAAGAAGACCGGCAACGCGGTGGTGCGCAATCGCATCCGCCGCCGTTTGCGCGAGGTGGCCCGACAGGTGGTGCCCGATGCCGGGCGCCCCGGATATGATTATGTGCTGGTGGCGCGCGAGCAGGCGCTTGCTGCGCCATTCGGCGCTCTTTTGAGTGATCTCGGCAAGGCTTTGCGCAAACTCCACGATCCCGCGCGCGTTGCGCGATCCGGGGGCTCCAGGCGCACACCCCGCAGCCCCGTCGAGCGCCAGATGCGCGAGGGTGGCGCCAAAGGCGCATCGCCGCAGGGCGTTGCGCCAGCCCTGGGCGACGCCCCACATTCCGATTCGAAAATCAGTTCCGACCCCCAGGCGCCATCCGCCGACGGAGGCCATTCGGCATGAGTGACAACCGCAATATGATCATCGCCATCGCTTTGTCGGTGGTGATTCTCATCGGCTGGCAGTTTTTCTACGGCATGCCGCAGGCGGAGCGGCAGCGCCAGGCGGCGGAGCAGCAGCGCATCACCGCGTTGCAGGAGGCCCAGAAGGCCGAGAGCTCGACGCCCGCGCCCGGCAGCGCCGCCCCGGCGCCCGGCTCCGTGCCGCAGGCGGGGGGCTCCACCACCCCGACCAAGGCCCTGACGCGCGAGCAGGCCATCGACGCCACGCCGCGTGCGCTCATCGAGACGCCGCGCCTGAAGGGCTCTATCTCCCTCAAGGGCGCGCGGGTCGACGACCTGCTGCTGACCGAATATCACGAGACGGTGGACCCCAAGAGCCCGAACATCGTTCTGCTCTCTCCCTCGGGCGCGCCGAACCCCTTTTATGCCGAGTTCGGCTGGGCCGCTGCGGCCGGCGCCGGCGCCAAGGTGCCCGGGCCCGAGACGCTGTGGACCTCCAATGGCGGCAAGCTGACGCCCGAGGCGCCCCTGGTGCTGACCTGGGATAATGGCGCGGGCCTCACGTTCCGCCGCACCTTCACCGTCGACGACCATTACATGTTTGCCGTGAAGGACGAGGTGGAGAACAAGGCGGGCACCGCCGTCACCCTCTATCCTTATGCTCTGGTCTCGCGCCACGGCATGCCGCACACCTCCGGCTTCTACATTCTGCATGAGGGCCTCATCGGCGTTCTGGGCGATAATGGCCTGCAGGAAGTGACCTACGCCAAGATGGACAAGGAGAAGCCGCAGGCCTTTTCCGGAGCCACCGGCGGCTGGATGGGCATTACCGACAAGTACTGGGCCGCGACGGTCATTCCCGACCAGAGCGTGAAGTATGACGCGAAGTTCTCCAGCGCCATGGTGGGCAACACCCAGACCTTCCAGGCCGACTTCCTCGCGGCTCCGAAGACGGTGGAGCCGGGCGCCACGGTGTCTACGAAATCGCAGCTGTTTGCGGGCGCCAAGGTGGTGCAGGTGGTCGATGGCTACCAGCACAGCTACAATATCGATCGCTTCGACCTGCTGATCGACTGGGGCTGGTTCTACTTCATCACCAAGCCGCTGTTCCTGGTGCTGGACTGGATCTACAAGCTGGTCGGCAATTTCGGTGTCGCCATCCTCATCGTGACGGTGATCCTGAAGGGCATCTTCTTCCCGCTGGCCAACAAGTCCTACGCCTCCATGGCGAAGATGAAGGCCGTGCAGCCCGAGCTCACCGCCATCCGCGAGCGCTACGCCGACGACAAGGCGAAGCAGCAGCAGGCGATGATGGAGCTGTACAAGAAGGAGAAGATCAATCCGGTCGCAGGCTGCCTTCCCATCCTGATCCAGATCCCGGTGTTCTTCGCGCTCTACAAGGTGCTGTTCGTCACCATCGAGATGCGGCATGCGCCCTTCTTTGGCTGGATCCGCGACCTCTCGGCGCCGGACCCGACCACTGTCTTCAACCTGTTCGGCCTCATTCCGTGGGATCCGGCATCGGTTCCGGTGGTTGGCGTCTATCTGATGCTGGGCGCGTGGCCGATCATCATGGGCATCACCATGTGGGTGCAGATGAAGCTGAATCCGGCCCCGCCGGACCCGACCCAGCAGGCCATCTTCAACTGGATGCCCATCATCTTCACCTTCATGCTGGCCCATTTCGCGGCTGGTCTGGTGATCTACTGGGCCTGGAATAACACCCTGTCGGTGGCCCAGCAGGCGCTGATCATGAAGCGCAATGGCGTGAAGATCGAACTCTGGGACAACATCAAGGGCGCCTTCAAAAAGAAGCAGCCCGCCAAGGGGTGAGGCTCCGCCTTTTCCGTTGCCGTAAGCGCCGCCGGTCGAAAGATCCGGCGGCGCTTTGCGTTCGGGGCTGGCGGTTACGCGCGTCGCGCCCTGCGCGCTGTGGTCTTAGTGCAATAGGTGACCATATTGACACGTGAGTAAGATGGCACATATTAGCGGCATGGATGACGTCTTCGCTGCGCTTGCCAGCCCGGTTCGCCGCGCACTGCTCGACCTTCTCATGGCGAAGGACGGGCAGACCCTGGGGGAGCTTGAGCGCCAAACGCAGCTCACCCGCTTCGGCGTGATGAAGCATCTCAAGGTGCTGGAGGACGCGCATCTGGTGCTGACGCGCAAGGTGGGCCGGGAGAAGCATCATTATCTCAACCCGGCGCCCATCCAGCTTGTGAGTGACCGCTGGATCTCGCGCTATGCCGCTCCCCACGTGGCGGGCATGGCGAACTTGAAGGCTCTTCTAGAAGGAAGCATTCCCATGTCCACCGCGCCGACCCACGTCTATGAGCTCTTCATCCGCGCCACGCCGGAGGCCCTCTGGGCGGTGCTGACCGACGACAGCAAGACGCCGCTCTATGAGCACTTCAACATGACCAGCCGCACTGACTGGCGTGTCGGTGGCGCGCGGGACTACTTCATGGGTGAGCGCCGGGTGATTGAGGGCAAGCTGGTTGAGATCGACCCGCCGCGCCGTCTGGTGATGACGTTTTCCGCTCAGTGGGCGCCGGATGTTGCGGCGGATCTGCCGTCCCGCGTGACCTGGGAGATCACGCCCGTGGGCGAGGACGCCTGCAAGCTCACCTTGACCCATGATGGGTTCGCGGGCGAGACCGCGACCGCCAAGGCGGTCGTCCATGGCTGGCCGGAGGGGCTTTCGCGCCTCAAGACGCTGGTGGAAACCGGCACTGCCTTCGTGGTCGATGCGCCCGCGGCCTAAGGGCTGCGGCTCCAAAAGAAAATGCCCCGGCGAGCCGGGGCATTTTGCATTCGGAGAAGAAACCTTCAGCCGCCGGCAACCGGCAGCGGAATGGGCGCCGGGCCCAGGGCCACGCGCCGCGAATCGGGGCGCTCCACCACGCGGTCCGCATAGGGCAGCTCAAGCCGCTCCCACACATCCGAAAGCGCCTTCGCCAGATGGGCGATGAGGGCGTCGTCGTGGAACGGGGTGGGGGTGATGCGCAGGCGCTCGGTGCCGCGCGGCACCGTGGGGTAGTTGATAGGCTGGATGTAGATGCCGTATTCGGCCAGCAGCAGATCGCTGGCCATCTTGCAGGCCTTGGCGTCGCCAACCATCACCGGAACGATGTGGGTGGGCGTTTCCATTTGCGGCAGGCCGGCGGCGGCCAGCGCCGCTTTCACCTTGGCTACCTGCGCCCGCTGCCCCGCGCGCTCCGCCTGCGAGTCCTTGAGGTGGCGGACGGAGGCGGCTGCCGCAGCGGCGATGGCCGGCGGCAGAGCCGTGGTGAAAATGAAGCCGGGCGCGTAGGAGCGCACCGCATCGATGAGTACGCGCTTGCCGGTGATGTAGCCGCCAACCACGCCGAACGCCTTGCCGAGCGTGCCTTCGATGACGTCGATGCGGTGCATCACGCCTTCCTGCTCGGCCACGCCGCCGCCGCGCTCGCCATACATGCCGACGGCATGGACCTCATCGAGATAGGTCATGGCGCCGTATTTTTCGGCGAGGTCGCAGATGCCAGCCATGGGGGAAATGTCCCCGTCCATGGAGTAGACACTCTCGAAGGCAATGAGCTTGGGCCGGTCGCCCGCCGCCTTCAGCAGTTCTTCCAGGTGCTCAAGGTCGTTGTGGCGGAAGATGGCCTTCTGCCGGCCGCCGTGGCGCACGCCCTCGATCATGGAATTGTGGTTGAGCTCGTCGGACAGCACCACGCAGTCGGGAATGAGCTTCACGATGGTGGAAATGCCGGTGTCGTTGGAGATGTAGCCCGAGGTGAAAACCAGGCCCTGCTCCTTGCCATGCAGATCGGCGAGCTCGCGCTCGAGCATCACGATCTCATGGCTGTTGCCGGAGATGTTGCGGGTGCCGCCCGCGCCGGCGCCGCGCTCCTGGGCGGCGGCGCACATGGCCTCGATCACCTTGGGATGGCTGCCCATGCCGAGATAATCGTTAGAGCACCACACGACGATGTCGCGGGGGCCACCCGGCGAATGCCAGACCGCACGCGGAAAATGGCGCGCGTCGCGCTCGATCTCGGCGAAGGTACGATAGCGGCGCTCCTTGCGCAGAGCGTCGATGGCGTCAGCGAAGAAATGATCGTAATTCATTCCGGACCCTGCAGACGGCGCGCGGATCGCCGGCAAAACGACCCTGCGTTCTTTTCATATTATGATTCCACCTTGCTCCTTGTATTGATGCCAATCAAGGGTGCGCGAGGGGTGCGCGGCGATCGAGCGCGGGTCCGGTGGGGCAGGGGGCCTTCGAGGGCTGCCGACTCAATGGGTGAGCGCGGGGAGCTGAGGCAGGAAGGCATCAAAATTGGCGCTGACCTGCTCCCGGGTTCGGGCCATGGCCACCACCGTCACCGTCGCTGCCGGGCCGGGGATGAGGCTGGTGACGACGAACAGCTTGTCGCCATTGGGCTGGGTCCGCTCCTGCCAGGCACTGAAGACGTTGATTCCGTCCAGACTGGTGACCGAGCGCAGGCTCACCACCGACTTGGCGCCGGGATTGGCGGCGTTGTCGCTGACATTATTCTCTTCCTGGAGACGCATGAACATCTCCGCGGTCATATTCGCCAGTACCTCATGATGGCGGAAGATCGTCAGCACGGCGCCCGATCCCCCGCAGGCCGCCGACTGGCAACGGAAGGTCATCATCCCGTTCCGGGGTGGCAACTGGAGCCAGCCCTCCACCGCCGGCGGGCGGCCCGGCTCCACGGCGGCCGCCTGCGGCGCGAAAGCCGCACTCAGCAGCGCCGCCGAAATCAGCGCGGGGAGCAGGATCGGTCGGGCATGTTGCCGAGGCATCAGCGGGCCTGTGGGTGAGGGTGAGGGCAGCGGGCGGGCACCGCAAAATTGTAGGGCCATTCCCGTTCCGCCGTCGCCTTGATTTTCATCAAATTGCCACTTGCGCCGGCAGGCCGAATCCACTAAACCCCGCCTCG
The DNA here is from genome assembly GCF_021401125.1 of Xanthobacter sp. NM-59. Lineage (GTDB taxonomy): Bacteria > Pseudomonadota > Alphaproteobacteria > Rhizobiales > Xanthobacteraceae > Xanthobacter. The sequence goes on along the minus strand of NZ_JACBFQ010000012.1, from coordinate 80,013 downwards.
CCCAAATTCGCACGTGCCTGTGGTCGCGTGTCGGTCGGTAGGATCTCCGGACAAGAGGCCGGAAAGCTGCCAGGCGACCGATAGCCGGAGGGAACCGGCCCACCCCGCTCCTCAATGCGGGGGACGTGACTTGAAGCAACGACGTAAGGGCTTTTTTGGTCTCAGCCGCCCCTCCAAAGGTCGGCGACACTGAAGAGGCGCTACATCTTGCCGGCCGTGCGGAGCGGGATTTCCCTCTCCAAGCGTGCGCAGTCGTCTCAAGTTCGCGAGGCTTTCGCCCCTGCGAGCTGTTCGGCTGCCGTTCGGTCCCATGATGCGGCCGGTTGAGAGACCGGCGAAGCGGGTATGGCCCGCGGCCGTGACGGCGTGTCCACATCGCCGCCTCGCCGCATGCGCATGCCCCGGATGGGCCAGAAAACCCACCTTCGTGCTGAAGGCGGGAACGGTCCCGTTCGTCCTGTCGGCGCGCGGCTTCTCCGCGTTTCACTTGGCTTCAGGTCACGGGGAGGACACCATGACCGATCGCATCCGCGAATTCCTGCGTACCCGACGAGAGGATGGCCCCTGCGTGGTGGTGGACCTCGATGTGGTCCGCTCCAATTACCAGGCGTTCGCCCGCGCTTTGCCCGACACCCGCGTGTTCTACGCGGTGAAGGCGAACCCGGATGCCGCCATTCTCCAGGCCCTGGAAGAGCTGGGATCCTGCTTCGATTGCGCCTCCACCGGCGAGATCGACATGGTGCTGGCCACCGGTGCCGGCCCGGAGCGCATCTCCTTCGGCAACACCATCAAGAAAGAGCGCGACATCGAGCGCGCCTTCAAGGCCGGCGTGCGCCTGTTCGCGGTCGATTCCTACGAGGAAGTCGAGAAGATCGCGCGCGTTGCTCCGCGCTCCAAGGTGTTCTGCCGCATCCTGTGCGATGGCGCGGGCGCCGAATGGCCACTCTCCCGCAAGTTCGGCTGCGAGCCGGAGCTGGCGGTTGAGGTGCTGGAGCATGCCCACCGCCTGGGCCTCGTGGCCTATGGCGTGTCCTTCCATGTGGGTTCCCAGCAGAAGAACGTGAACGCCTGGGACAGCGCGCTGGCCTCCGCCGGCCGCATCTTCCGCGAATGCGGGGAGCGGGGCATTTCCCTCTCCATGGTCAATCTGGGCGGCGGTTTCCCCACCCGCTATCTGCAGGACGTGCCGGCCGCCCGCTCCTATGGCGAGGCCATTTTCTCGTCGCTGCGCAAGCACTTCGGCAACCGCATTCCGGAAACCATCATGGAGCCGGGCCGCGGCATGGTGGGCAATGCCGGCCTCATCGAGGCGGAAGTGGTGCTGATCTCCAAGAAGTCCGATACCGACGCCATGCGCTGGGTCTATCTGGACATCGGCAAGTTCGGCGGCCTGGCCGAGACCATGGACGAGGCCATCCGCTATCCGCTGCGCACCCCGCGCGATGGCGATGACACGGCGCCCTGCGTCCTCGCCGGCCCCACCTGCGATTCGGCCGACGTGCTTTATGAGAAGACGCCGGTGCACCTGCCTTTGTCGCTGGCCATCGGCGACAAGGTCATCATCGAGGCTTGCGGCGCCTACACCACCACCTATTCGGCGGTGGCGTTCAATGGCTTCCCGCCGCTGAAGTCCTACGTGATCTGACCGTTTCGGGCGCTTCCCGCGCGGCGTGAGTTCCGACCTTCCCCGGCGCGTGGCGTGGGGTGGGCGGCTTCGCGCCTTTAGCAGGCTGGCCCGTTGTCCGGCGCCGCGTTGGCGTCCGGGCTCCTCCGGCACCGGCATCCGCCGTCCGGAGGCGATGAGGAGGGGGCTTTCCCCTCGTCTTCCGCACCGTCCCCATAGCCGGGTTTTCGGCCTGGTCGCAGACGCGGCCGGGGACGGCATTCTTCACGTCTCGGTTATGGCACAGGAGGTGCCGGTGACTGACATTGTGCTGGAATCCGTGGAAGATGTGGCCGCGCGCGAGGTCCTGCTGGACCTGTGCCTGGGCGAGGATCGGCGCGCCAAGTCCTCCGAGCGCCTGCGCGAAGGCCGGCTGCCGGCCGAAGGGCTCGCCTTTTCCGCCCATGGACCGGACGGGCGTCTGGCGGGCACCGTTCGCCTGTGGAACGTCTGCGCCGGCCCGGGCAAGGCGGCGCTGCTGCTGGGGCCGCTCGCCGTGCACCCCTGGTTCCGCAAGGACGGCCTGGGCGGCGCCCTGATGCGCACGGCGCTGGATGCGGCGCGCGCGCGCGGCCATGGCGCCGTGGTTCTGGTGGGCGATGCGCCCTATTACGCGCGCTTCGGCTTTTCGGCGCAGAAGACCGGCGAATTGTGGATGCCGGGGCCGTTCGACCGCAACCGTCTGCTCGGCCTGGAGCTGACGGCGGGCGCCCTCGATGGCGCCCGCGGCCTCATCAGCCCCACTGGCGTGGAGATCGCCCGCCCCTCCCTCGACGAGCTCATCGCCGGCGAGCTGCGCCGCTCGGCCTGAGGCGCGCGCACCGCCGCCCGTTCGCGCGATTGCGCGCGGGCCGGTGGTTTGCGTCGGCCGCCGCCGCGGCGTCGAGGCGGTCCTCCGCTTCGCCCGCTGTCCGGCGCCGACGCGCAGCCTTGGCCGATGCCGCGCCAGCCCCTCTCCCTTGCCCCGTCACCCGTGCCCCGAGGCTCCTTGCTCCGGGTTCTGGTGCGGGAGCGGGGGCTTTCGTTTGCTTACGACCCAAGAAACGCGAGATTGACGGGCGGCGCCGTCCATGTCTGGCTTTGCTTTGCCGTCGGCGCGCGACCAAAAGAGTCCCCTCTCCGCGCGGAGGGGGGACTTTTGTTTGCCGGCAGTCGAGGAAACGCGAGATCGCGGGGCGCCTACGCCGGCGCCTCGCTCCGCTCTGCCTTCTGTGCGCGCCCAATAAAAAAGCCCCTCTCCGCGTGGAGAGGGGCCGTGATGGGTGACGCCGCGGTCAGCGCACGATGATGTTTTTGAACTGCCAGGGATCTTCGAGGTCGATGTCCTCGGGGAACAGCTTCTGGCGGCCGGTCATGGGCGTCCAGTCGGTATAGGTGCCGATGACGGGGCCGAGATAGGGCATCTGCACTTTGAGGCAGCGATGGAAGTCCAGCTCATCCGCCTCGACGATGCCCGCATTGGGGTTCTCCAGCGCCCACACCATGCCCGCGAGCACGGCGGAGGACACCTGCAGGCCGGTGGCGTTCTGGTAGGGCGCCAGCTCGCGGGTCTGCTCGATGGAGAGCTGGGAGCCGAACCAATAGGCGTTCTTGGCGTGGCCGTAGATGAGCACACCCAGCTCATCGATGCCGTCGACGATCTCATGCTCGTCCAGGATCTTCCACTTGCCCTGGAAGTGGCCGCCATTGCCGAACATCTCGTGCAGCGACAGCACGGCGTCGTTGCAGGGGTGGTAGGCATAGTGGCAGGTCGGCCGGTAGACCACCTTTTCGCCGTCCCGCACCGTCAGATAGTCGGCGATGGAGATGGCCTCGTTGTGGGTGACGAGGAAGCCGAATTGGGGCCCTGGCGTCGGTGTCCAGGAGCGGACGCGGGTTTGGGCGCCCGGCGAGAGCAGATAGATGGCCGCGCCGCAGCCCTCGTTATGGGTGCGCGCCTCCGGGGGCAGCTCCTTCTCATGGGTGCCCCAGCCCAGCTCGGCCGGCTGCAACCCTTCCGACACGAAGCCCTCCACGGACCAGGTGTTCCAGAACTCGCCCATCACCTTGGGGTTGCGAGAGCGCTGGGTGTCGCGCTCGGCGATGTGGATGCCCTTCACGCCCAAAGCGCGGGCGAACTGGGCCCATTCCGCACGGTTCTGAGGCTCGGGCCGGTCGAGGCCGGTGTCGGCGGCGATGTTGAGCAGCGCCTGCTTCACGAACCAGGACACCATGCCCGGATTGGCGCCGCAGGTGGACACCGCCGTGGTGCCGCCAGGATTGCGGCGGCGGGCGTCGAGCAGGCTTTCGCGCAGCGCGTAATTGGTGCGCGCGGCATTGTCCATGCTCTCATCGAAGTAGAAGCCCTTCCACGGCTCAATGACCGTGTCGACATAGAGCGCGCCGAGCTCGCGGGTGAGCTCCATGATGGCGATTGAGGACACGTCCACGGAAAGGTTCACGCAGAAGCCCTGGCCGCCGCCATTGGTGAGCAGGGGAGTGAGCAGCTCGCGGTAATTCTCCGGCGTCACCTCGGACTGGATGTAGCGGATGCCGCGGGCATCGAGCAAGGTGCGGTGCTCCGCCACCGGGTCGATCACCACCATGCGGTCTCGGTCGAAGTCGAAATGACGCTCGATCAGCGGCAGCGTGCCGCGACCGATGGATCCGAAACCGATCATCACGATGGGGCCGTCGATCGTCGCGTGTACCGGCCAGTCGCTCATAATAGGGAACACTCCTCCTGAAATATGCCCGTTATCCGGACACGAGCACCATGGAGGATGAAAACCGGTGCCGTCAACAGGCATTCAGCCGCGCCCTCGAAGGCGCGGTATGAAATTTCGGTCGCTGCCGGCGTGCGAATGATCCTGATCGACTTGTTGAATCCTTCAGATGTCACAACTCTGCTGCGTGTTTCCGGTTGTGATGACTGCCGCCGGCTTTGGGATTTCCAATATCAGCGGCCGCGCAGCGGAAAAATGCCACGACCAATGCGGGGTTGTCATAATATCTTCATTCGTTGTCGCGCCTCTTTCTGAGGTTTTCTTGCTTTTGCTGCCGTTGCGACAGGCGCCGGACTGAGTTTGGGCGCGCGTGCCGGTCCCGCTCGGCGGTCTACGCCCGGCGCGGCGCGGTGCTTCCGTCCCGTGGTAGTGAAGGGGGCTGTCGGAGTTGTGCCCCTTGTGGCGCGCGCGGCCTGCGGACGAACCCGCATGGCAATGTGCCGGCACGGCTGATGGCCGGACGCAAAGAGGTCAGGGGTATTCCTCTCCACGCTCGCGCCGTGCCCGGCGCGCCATCGGCTCCACTGCTCGGCAGGGGCGGCACGCATGCAGGGGGGGAAGTCGGCGCGCGCCAGAAGCGCCGATGACCGCGCGAGCGCGGACCCGGACAATGCGGCCCGGCATCCGTGAGGCCGCGGGATTACTGACGGTATCCGCGTTCCGCCGAAGGCATGTCCCGTTTCATGGAGCGGGGACATGCCACCCAGGTTGGTCGGCGCATCTCCTGCCCGCGGCCCGCTTCGCTGGGAATGCGTGTCAGGCCGCGGTGGAAATCAAGCTCAGTCGCTGGCCAGGATGTGGTTGCGGACGATGGGATAGACCTGCCCCGCCCATTTGCGGCCAGAGAAGACGCCGTAATGACCCACGCCGGCCTGCATATGGTGGCGCTTCTTGTGGGGGCGAAGGTTCCGGCACAGCTCCTGGGCGGCCACGGTCTGGCCGAGGGAGCAGATGTCGTCGCGCTCGCCTTCCACGGTGAGCAATGCGGTGCGCCGGATGGCGCCGAAGTCCAGAGGACGCCCGCGATAGGTCAATTCACCTTTTGGCAGGCGGTATTCCTGGAACACGTAGCGCACGGTCTGGAGGTAGAAATCCGCATCCAGATCGAGCACCGCGAAATACTCGTCATAGAAGTTCTTGGTGGACTCGGCCTTTTCGTCGTCGCCCTCTGCCAGGCTGTTGTAGAGGTCGAAGTGCGCCTTCATGTGGCGGCCGAAATTCATGTTCACGAAGGCGGTGAGCTGGAGGAAGCCCGGATACACCCGCCGGCCCGACCCGGCGAACCCGCGCGGCACTCGTGAGATGAGATTGCGCTCGAACCAGCTGATGGGCTTGGTGGTGGCGAGCTTGTTCACCGCCGTGGGATTGATGCGGCAGTCGATGGGCCCGGCCATGAGGGTCATGGAGCGCGGCGTTGCCGGATTGTTGTCCTGGGACATGACGGCGGTGGCCACCAGGGCCTGCACGCAGGGCTGGCACACCGCCAGAAGGTGGGCCCCTGGCCCCAGCACCTCCAGGAAACGGATCACATGCTCCACATAATCGTCGAAGGCGAAGGGGCCTTCGGACAGGGGCACGTCCCGCGCATTATGCCAGTCGGTAATATAAACGTCATGGTCCGGCAGCAGGGTCTTGACCGTGTTGACCAGGAGCGTCGCGAAGTGACCGGAGAGGGGCGCCACCACCAGCACACGGGGCTGGGCCACGTCCGTTTGCTTCTTGAAGTGCAGGAGGGTGCCGAAGGGCAGAACGGCGGTGTTCTCCTCCGTCACCGGCACTTCCTGGTTGCCCACCTCCACGGTACGGATGCCGAAATCGGGGCGCCCGTGACTGAGGCCGGCGCGCTCCACCAGCTCACAGGCGGCGGAGATGTGGCGCAGCCCGGCATGGGCGAAGCCATTGATGAGAGGACCGTTGAGGGTCTGCCGCGTGAGCCCCGCCGCAAAGCGCAGCGGCTGCATGAGGTCGGCTTGGGTCTGATAGGCCAAATACATCATGGCTCCCTACACCACCGGGCTCCGGCGGAGGTCGGCAGCACCAAACGAAGAAGGCACCCGATCATGTGGCTGAACCGTCCTTCCGCTCCGCCTTCGAGCTTAAGCGACATCGCGCCGAAAGCGAAACCTTAAGTTATTGTCGCAGGGACGTTTTTGCTCTTTCCTGGTCGCGAGTTCAGTTGTACCTGTTAGAGAGATATTGAAGCGCGGCGTGGTGCATTGCAACATGCTTCGTCACCGGGGCCGAAGGTTTGTCGCTCCCACCCCCCTCGCCAGCACCTGGCGGGGGCGGAGCGCGCCGGAGGTGCCACCGTGTCGTCCCGAAGCCCGTGGAACAGCCGAGGCGTATGGCAAACATGGCAACTCTCACCATCTCCAGCAAGAATTACTCCTCCTGGTCGTTGCGCGGCTGGCTCTTGTGCAAGATGGCGGGCCTCGCCTTCGAGGAAGAGCGGGTGCCGGTCGATGATCCGGACGCGAAGGCGGAGCTGCTGCTGCTGTCCCCCTCCTTCCTGGTGCCGCGCCTGGTGCTGGACGACATCACAGTGTGGGACACCCTGGCCATCGGCGCCATCCTGGCCGAAATTTTCCCTCAGGCGGGGCTGCTGCCGGCGGACCGCGCGGTGCGGGCCCACTGCCTGTCCATCTCGGGCGAGATGCATTCGGGCTTCGCAAATCTGCGCTCGGCGCTGCCCATGAACATCAAGGCCCGTTATCCCGGCTTCAAGGTGTGGGCCGGCGCCCAGGCGGATATCGATCGCATCCTGGCCATCTGGCGCGGCTGCCTCACCGCCCATGGCGGGCCGTTCCTGATGGGGGCCACTCCTACGCTCGCCGATGCCATGTACGCGCCGGTGTGCTCGCGCTTCACCACCTATGACGTCACCGCCGACGCGGAAACCACGGCCTATCGCGACCGGATCATGGCGCTGCCCGTGATGCAGGAGTGGATTGAGGGCGCCCTTGCCGAGCCGGATGAGCTGGAAGAGCTCGACGTGGAGTTTTGAACCCCAGCGCGGCTGACCGGCGACTGGAGGCATCCCCTCCGGTTCACCGGCTATGGCCAGTGCTGCAAGGCGCGGCTTGATTGCGGCGGCAGTATCCGCGCGCGGTGATCCGTCGCGAGATGGTGGCTGCCTTCAGGTCTGCGGCGGGCGAGGGGGCGTGCGGCCACTTTTCCCTGGCCCGCGTGCTCCGGCAGAGCCGGGCTGTGGGGAATAGCCCACACCGAACGATGGATTCTCCTCTACAGCCGAAATGCAACCCCTGCGTGCTGGAGGCGCTGGGCGGATTGGGGAGATACCCCTGTTCCTGGTAGCTGGGTCGGATTCGACGGGGCCGCCGGAGGCCGTGGCTGGCGCGCCTGATCCCTCGCGCGTACAGGTTCGGGTGTCTGGGGCTCTGGGGCCGTCAGCGGACCTGTCTTCATCGGCGCCTGCCCATTGGAAGGCTGGCATCGCTTCACCTGTCGCTTGCATGAGGTTTCGTTCGATGGCGCTTTCTGCTCGTCTCTTCACGTCCGCCGGCGGCGCGGTGCTCGCTCTGGCGGTCGGCCTCGTGCTGGGTGGCGCTGGCGCGGCACAGGCCCAGAACGCCGCTGCTTCGGGCAATCAGGCGAAGAAGCCGGCTGCCGCCGCCGAGCCCGCGGGCCCGCAGGCCACCACCGCCACCTATGGCGATTGGGTCGTGCGCTGCGTGGTGCCCCAGCCCCAGGCGGCGAAGGTGTGCGAGGCGGTGACCGGCGTCCAGGCCCAGGGACAGCAGGGCCTGCTCACGCAGATCGTGGTGGGCCGCGCCGCGAAGGACCAGCCGGTGCACCTCATCGTGCAGCTCCCCGCCGGCGTTTTCCTGCCGCCGGGCGCCACGCTCTATCTCGACGACAAGGCGAAGAGCGGCATCGACACGGTCTTTTCCTCGTGCCCGCGCGGCTGCTTTGCCGATGTGGAGCTGAAGGCCGACCAACTGGCCGCCCTGAAGGCCGCGAAGGGGCCGGGTCGGCTGGAATTCGTGGACGCTGCGCGCAAGCGCATCGCCGTGCCGATCTCCTTCAACGGTCTGGGCGCCGCCACGGATGCGGCCCTCAATCCCAAGGATTGAGGCACTCGGGCTCACGGCAGGGCGTTGGGGCTGGCGGCAGCCCCAACGCAGCTGACCCCGCGATGGGGCCGTGGCCCGACGCGTTGGGAGTGCTCGCAAAACGGGTGTTTCTCGTCGGCTCGTCCGTTGGCTGGCGGCTGACAGATATTGGCCGCATCGGTTCGTCCTGTGTTATATGCCGCAGCGTCGGACCGTGTTCTTGACTGGGCGCTCAACCTCGCCCACAGGCACTGCGGAGCCTGCCCCGGAGCATGTCTTGGGTTCGGCTGGATATCTCGGCCCGCTTGGGCGAGATCATGGGCAAGGGAGATGACAATGAAAGCGGCTCTCATTGTGGGTAGCCTGGCGCTCGCTCTCGCGGGATGCAGCGAATATTCCCGTCAGGATCGCGCCGTGGGCGGCGCCCTGCTGGGCGGTGGCGCTGGCGCGGCCATTGGCGCTGCGGCCACGGGCACTGGCACTGGCGCCCTCGTGGGCGGCCTGATCGGTGCCGGCACCGGTGCCATCATCGGCGCGGAAACCACCCCGAAGGCTTGCTGGGCGCGTGACGCCTACGGCAACCGTTACCGGGTGCAGTGCCGCTGACGCCGGCATCAAGGCCAGTGGAGTAATGAAGGGCGCTCATTGAGCGCCCTTTTCATTTGGGACCGTCCTCGCCTCCCGCGGCGCGGGGAACCGGGCCCGGCATCGCGCGTTATATCCCCGCTTACCAAGGTTGCTTGAGCGCGCGGGGGATGCCGTTCACGCGGAAGGCGGGATTGATCTCGCGAAAGGCGGGGTGGTCCGGCCGTGGAAGGCGATGCGCTCGCGCTCATGCGGACGCAGACATGCTCGCGCATGGAGGATGCCATGAAAGCAATGCAATCCGCGGCCGGGAGGCCCCCTGCCGCATGGCCGGCGAGTGAGGTTCATCGCGGCTACGACACGATGGAGTTCGCGCCGCAGGATTGCGGACGCGATTTTCCCCAGGCCGTGATGCGTCGGCGCCGTATTCGGGTGCGGGATGAGGAGCAGGCCCTGCTGCGGCGTGTCGCCGCAGAATTCTCGGCCAACAACTCGGTCCACGAGGTGGCGGTCGAGGATATGGAGGATGACCAGGCGGTGGGCGATGGCTCCAGCCGGCTCTATCGGGATTGACCCCGCCAGCCAGTCCTCCGGGCGGGGGAGTGGTACGGTGTTCTCCCATATTGAATCGGGGTGGGGAGGGTGTCACACGGGGGCTTCCGTCGGCGCGGGTGTTGCGCGTTTGCCGGCGGAGCCAGCGGCACCAGGGCTGGCCAGCCGGGCGACGTGCTTGCGATGCGCGGCGCGGCGCGTGCCTGTGGTGTCGGCAGGTCCCACCCCCATGCTTCCTCCCCAATGACCTTGCAGGACCAGAAAGAGACCCGCGGCATGCGCACTCCTCATCGACGCGATATCTCCGCGCGACAGGATCTCCTGGGTCGCGAGCTGCGCCAGCTGTTCGACGATTATGTCCAGGAAGATATGCCGGAAGAGTTGCAGAAGCTTGCGCTTCAGTTGCAATCGGCCATGGAAGAACTTCCGCCCACTGGCGCCACGCAGCACGCCCGCGTCGCTACTCCCGCGGATGACGAGCGGGGTGGGGGCGAGCAGCCCTCCGCTACTACCGACGCCCCGGCCATCCCAGCCGTTGCCGCCGGCAAGCCGTCGGTCCAAGGCTGAGGCGCCGCGACTGGGGCCGAATGGGTGCCCCCTGGCGGCCTGCTGCATCCTTCGCGGGTGCCTCCCCGCCACCGTTCCGGACAGGCGGCGTGATGGGTGCGGGCCTGTGCCCCACCTTCGCCGATGGACCCTGGAGGGGGTCTCGGAAAGGGTGAAAATCTCTGCCGCTTTAACTTCTCCGCAACGCCACATCCGCCAGTGTTCCGCCCATGATGCGCGGCGGACCTTGGTATCTCGTTGCTCCGCTCGTTTGCGCGGTTCTGCTCTCCGGTTGCCGTTTCGGCGATGATGGGCGGGATTCCTGGCGCACCGAGGCTGAAGAGCAGTGCCTGGCGGAGAAGGGCGTAGTGCCTTCCGCCTTCATGGAGCCGTTGTCGGCCATCAACGGCGATGGTGCGTGCGGCATGGAATATCCCTTCCGTGTCCATGCCTTCGCCGAGGGCAATGTGGTGGTGGAGCCGTCCGCCCGGCTCGCCTGCCCGGTCATCCGCGAGCTCGATGCCTGGGTGCAGACGGTGGTGGAGCCGGCCGCAGAGGCATGGCTGGGCCAGCCGGTGGTGGCCATCCGCCAGATGTCCTCCTATTCCTGCCGCAACATGAACGGGCAGGCGAACAGCAAGATTTCTGAGCATGCCTTCGGCAATGCGCTGGATATCGGCGCCTTCCGCACCGCCGACGGCCAGTGGATCACCGTCAAGAACGGCTGGAAGGGCACGCCCGAGGAGCGCGGTTTCCTGCTGCAGGTGCAGGCTGGCGCCTGCGAGCGCTTCACGACCGTACTCGCGCCCGGCTCCAACATCTTCCACTACGACCATATCCATGTGGATCTGATGCGCCATGCCAAGGGCCGCATGATCTGCAAGCCCGCGCCCAAGCCCATGCCGCTGCCGGCCGGCGCCATGGCCGCCGCGGGCCGGCCCATGCCCGTCGCCATGCCGCCGCAGCCCCAGCCGGAGATGCAGCAGCCGGCGCCCCTGGCTGCGCCGGAACCCATTCCCGAACGTCCGCAGCCGCTGCCGCCGGAGCCCGCCGCCGCGCCACTGGCGCCGCCCGCCCCCGTGCCGGCGCAGCACCGCCAGCAGCCGGCGCCCCGCCCCAATGGCAACCAGCTGCCTCCGGGCTGGCAGGTGGGGCCGGAAGGCATGCGCCCGCCCGGGCCCATGTCCTATGCGCCCTCCGGCAATGGTGACATGACCGGATCACTGCCGAAGCGCCAATACTACTCCGCGCCCATGCCCCAGCCCTCGACTATCCCCCTTCCGCAGGCCCGGGCCGGCGAGGACTGAACCGGAGCCCGGCGACGCCATGAGCAGGCAAGGCGTTGCGGGCCCAGCTGCGGCAGACCAAGTCGCGGCGGTTCGAGCGTCGGCGGTCCAAGCTGTGGTCGACCAGGCCGACGTTGGTAAGGCCGCTACGAGCCAAGCGCCTGGGAGCCAAGTGCGCGCCAGCCAAGTGCGCGCCAGCCAACTGCCCGAGAGCGAACCGCCCGCGAGCCCGCTGCCGGTGGAGCCGCTGTTCCTGGGCATCGATGGTTGCCGGGGTGGATGGATCTGCGCGCGCTGGAACGGCGCTGACCTCTTGCACATCAGCCGCGTGGAGCGCCTCGCGGAGCTGTTCCCGTCGCCACCCTTTCCCGTGGTCGCCATCGACATGCCGATTGGCCTTCCGGAGCGGGCGGGGCCCGGCGGGCGGGAGGCCGAGCGCCTGGTGCGGCCGCTGCTGGGCGGCCGCCAATCCTCGGTCTTCTCTGTGCCGTCGCGCGCCGCCGTGATGGCCGGGCTGCAGCCGGGAGAGGACGAGGGCACGCGCTATCGCGCCGCCTGCGCCGCGGCCCTGGCATCATCCGATCCGCCACGGGCGGTGGCGAAGCAATGTTTCCACCTGTTCCCGAAGATGGGCGAGGTGGATGCGCTGCTGCGCGGGCGCTCCGAGCTGGTGGAGCAGGTGCACGAGTGCCACCCCGAGGTGGCCTTCTGGGCCATGAATGACGGCCAGCCTCTGCCGTTGCCGAAGAAGGTGAAGAATCGGCCCCATCTCCCCGGGCTGGAGCTGCGGCGGTCTCTACTCGCGTCCCGTGGGATACCGGTGGATGCGCTTTCAGCGCAAACCGCCCTTGCACTGAGAGCGGGGCTCGATGACCTGATTGATGCGTGTGCGTGTGCCTGGAGCGCCAAAAGAGTCGCATATGGCAAGGCTTTGCGCTTTCCCGATCCGCCCGGGCGCGACACTTTGGGCCTGCCCATCTGCATCTGCGCATGAGGCGCTTATTGTCTATAGTCGAATTCCGAGGAAGCCATTGCGCTGGCTATGCGCGGTGGGAACACTGTTTTGGGAACACTGTTCGAGGAAACCCTCGGGGGAAACGCCACCATGCCTCAAGACCGCATTCGCCTCGCCTCCCTGCGTGACAAGATCGTGTCCGCGGACGAGGCTGCCAGCCATATCAAGGATGGGATGATCCTGGGCATGAGCGGGTTCACCCGCGCGGGTGAGGCCAAGGCGGTGCCCATGGCGCTCGCCGCCCGGGCGAAGGAGGCGCACGCCAAGGGCGAGCCCCTCAAGGTCACGCTCATCACCGGCGCCTCGCTGGGCAACGACCTCGACAAGCAGATGGCCGAGGCGCACCTGCTCTCGCGCCGCATCCCGTTCCAGTCCGACCCGGCTCTGCGCAAGGCCATCAATGCCGGCGAGGTGATGTTCGTCGACCAGCATCTGTCGGAGACGGTGGAGCACCTGCGCACCCGCCAGCTGGGCCCCATCGACGTCGCGATCATCGAGGCGGTGGGCATCACCGCGTCCGGTGGCATCGTGCCCACCACGTCCGTCGGCAATTCGGCCACCTTCGCCATCCTGGCGGAGAAGGTGATCGTCGAGATCAACCTGACCCAGCCGGCCGAGCTGGAAGGCCTGCACGACATCTACATTCCCACCCGCCGCCCGTTCCGCGAGCCGATCCCGGTGGTGACCCCCGAGAGCCGGGTGGGCCTGCCCTTCATTCCGGTGCCGCCGGAGAAGATCGCCGCCATCGTCATCACCGAGAAGCTGGATTCGGCCTCCAACGTGCTGCCGCCCGACCATGAGACGGCGGCCATCGCCTCCAACCTCATGGAGTTCCTGGGCCATGAGGTGAAGGTGGGCCGGCTCACCGAGCGCCTGCAGCCGCTCCAGGCCGGCATCGGCACCATCGCCAACGCGGTCATGCACGGCTTCATCGAGAGCCCGTTCCATGACCTCACCATGTATTCCGAGGTGCTGCAGGATTCGACCTTCGACCTGTTCGACGCCGGCAAGCTGAATTTCGCCTCGGGCTCGTCCATCACCCTGTCGAAAGCCAAGCACGACCAGGTGATGCCGCACATCACCGACTATAAGTCGCGCCTCATCCTGCGGCCGCAGGAAATCTCCAACCATCCGGAGATTATCCGCCGCCTCGGCATCATCGGCATCAACACGGCGCTCGAGTTCGACATCTATGGCAATGTGAACTCCACCCATGTGGGCGGCACCCATATGATGAACGGCATTGGCGGCTCGGGCGACTTCGCGCGCAATGCCTATCTGTCGGTGTTCGTCACCAAGTCCATCGCCAAGGGCGGCGCGATCTCCTCGGTGGTGCCCATGGTGAGCCATGTGGACCACACCGAGCACGATGTGGACATCCTTGTCACCGAGGTGGGCCTCGCGGATCTGCGCGAGCTGGCGCCGCGCGAACGGGCGCGCGTCATCATCGACAATTGCGTGCACCCCTCCTTCCGCGACGAGATGGAAGACTATTTCGCCCGCGCCACCGCGCGCGGCGGCCACACGCCGCACGTCATCGAGGAAGCCCTGTCCTGGCATGTGCGGGCCCGCGAGACCGGTTCCATGCACGCCAAGGCGGAACGCAAGATCGCCTGATGCCCGGCAGGCCCGCGAGTATCGCTCGCGGGCCTCGCAGTTCCGCCGGGTCGGGTTCACACGGCCCACCCGGCTGCGGGCGTGCCATGCTCTCCCGCCATCGACCGCCGGATCTTGTCGCTTCCGCATGGTCCATCTCCCCGGCGCAGCAGCTGGTCGCGGCATGGTTTCAACCTCTGGCCCCGGCGCATCTTTCGCGGCATGAAGTTCACCATGAATATCGGTGTCTTCGATTCGGGGAGCGGCGGCCTTACGGTCATGCGTGCCCTCGACGCGGCCCTGCCGGACCGGAACCTCATCTATCTCGGCGACCACGCCCACGCGCCCTATGGCGACAAGTCGCCCGAGGAGATCTACGCCCTCACCGTGCGCGCGGTGGAGCGCCTGTTCCGCGAGGATTGCGGGCTGGTCATCCTAGCCTGCAACACGGCCGCGGCGCGCGGGCTGCGGCGCTTGCAGCACGAATGGCTGCCCCGCCTTTATCCCGAGCGGCGGGTGCTCGGTGTCATCGTGCCGGTGGTGGAAGAGGTGACCGGAGTGCCCTGGATCGCGGACCAGCCGCCCCTTCCCCGCGTGGATGGCGCCGCCAAGGTGGCGGTGGCCGTGTTCGCCACGCGCCATACGGTGGACAGCGGAGCGTTCGCGGGGGAGATCCACAAGCGCGCACCCCATGTGGCGGTGTGGCAGCAGGCCTGCCCGAGCCTGGTGCGCCTGATCGAGGATGATGCCGGCGAGGCGGAGCTGGCCCGCGCGGTCGAGGGCTATGTGGCCGACCTGCGCGCGGGCATGGGCGGCCGCGAGCCCGATGTCTGCATCCTCGGCTGCACCCATTATCCGCTGGTGGAGCCCCTGTTCCGCCGCGCGCTTCCGGCGACGACGCAGATCCTCTCCCAGCCCCAGGTGACGGCCATGAGCCTGCGCGCCTATCTTGACCGGCACCCGGATCTTGACACGCGCGGTGCCGGCGTCCGCCGCTTCCTCACCACCGGCGCACCGGACCTCGCGTCGCGGATCGCCTCCCGCTTCTTCGGCCGCGCGGTGGCGTTCGAACCGGCGCTGTGACGGCATGATCTGAGGGCCCCGGGGCCGAACCGGTCGGCGCCCCGGAGGCGTGGAATGGACCTGTCGGGCTCCCGGTCGCGTCGGCCTTGAGCAGGCGTCACGGCTGATGGCGCGGGCGATTTGAGATGTCCGGTCTCGATGTTCTTTCCCGCGAGCGGGCGTCCCGCCGGCGCCGCCGCAACCCACGGATGGAAAAGGCCCGCGAGCCAGGCTCACGGGCCTTCATTCTCAGGGGGCGGCCGGCCGGCTCAGGCGGCCGCGGCGGGGCCGGTGGCGGCCGCGATCTCGCCCTTCATGGCGGCGATGGTGGCGGCGTAGTCCTTGGCGCCGAAAATGGCGCTGCCAGCCACGAACGTGTCGGCGCCGGCCGCCGCGATGGCGCCGATATTGTCCACCTTCACCCCGCCGTCGATCTCCAGGCGGATGTCGCGGCCCGAGGCGTCGATGCGCTCGCGGATCGCCTTCAGCTTGTCGAGCGCGCTCGGAATGAAGGCCTGCCCGCCGAAGCCGGGGTTCACCGACATCACCAGCACCAGGTCGAGCGCGTCCAGCGTGTAGTCGAGCACCGAGAGGGGGGTGGCCGGGTTCAGCACCAGGCCCGCCTTCACGCCCTTGGAGCGGATGAGCTGGAGCGAGCGGTCCACATGCTCGCTGGCTTCCGGATGGAAGGAAATGAGGCTGGCGCCGGCGGCTGCGAAGGCCTCGATCATGCCATCCACCGGCTTCACCATCAGGTGCACGTCGACGAAGGCGTCGGTGGTCTTGCGCAGGGACTGGAGCACGAGCGGGCCGATGGTGAGGTTCGGCACGTAGTGATTGTCCATCACGTCGAAATGGATCCACTCGGCCCCACCGTCGAGCACCGCCTGCACCTCGGCGCCGAGGCGGGCGAAGTCCGCCGAGAGGATGGACGGGGCGATGATGGGGTGCGCGCGGGCCATGGGAGCCTCCTTGAGGGGTCTTCGATCGATGCTCTTCATACCCGGCCTTGGGCCGGTTCTCCACGTCATGGTGATGACAGGTGCGTGGCCCGCCGGGGCCGGGGCGCCGGGTGAGGTCGCTCCCGGCACCCCGGCCCTTCGCCGCGGCGGCTGCGCGCCGGCGGCTCCGCGTCCTGCCCGGGGACGGCAGGTCACCTGTCGGCCCCACGCGGTCGGCGTCCGCGTGGGGGGGGGGAGGCATCAGCCCCTCGACGCCGGTCTTCGACCGGAGCCAGCGCGCTTGCTCAAGCGCCGCGCGAGGGGCCTCAAAGGCCGAAGACGCAGGCCCATGAAGCATACCCATGGGGCAGGCCCAGGGGCCTTTGGCATCAATGCACCGTCTGGCTGAGGCTGCCGGCGGCGTAGCGCCGGGCCATGTCATCCAGGTCGATGGGGCGGATCTTCTCGGCCTGGCCGGCGGAGCCGAACGCCTCGAAGCGGGAGATGCACACCTTCTTGGCCTCGTCCATGGCGGCGGTGAGCAGCTTGCGCGGATCGAACTCGGAAGGGTTCTTGGCCGCCACCCGGCGCATGGCGGCGGTCATGGCGAGGCGGATGTCGGTGTCGATGTTCACCTTGCGCACGCCGTAGCGGATGCCCTCCTGGATCTCCTCCACCGGCACGCCATAGGTTTCCTTGATGTCGCCGCCATAGGTGCGGATCTCTTCCAGCAGCTCCTGGGGCACCGAGGACGAGCCGTGCATCACCAGGTGGGTGGTGGGAATGCGCTGGTGGATGGCCTTCACCCGCTCGATGGCGAGAATGTCGCCGGTGGGCTTGCGGGTGAACTTGTAGGCGCCGTGGGAGGTACCGATGGCGATGGCGAGCGCGTCGCACTGGGTGGCCTTCACGAACTGGGCGGCCTCGTCCGGATCGGTGAGCAGCTTGGAATGGTCGAGGGTGCCCTCGGCCCCGTGGCCGTCCTCCGCCTCGCCCTTGCCGGTCTCCAGGGAGCCGAGGCAGCCCAGCTCGCCTTCCACCGAGACGCCCACCGCATGGGCGAATTCCACCACCTTGGCGGTGACGGCGGTGTTGTACTCGGTATCGGCGGGGGTCTTGCCGTCTTCCTTCAGGGAGCCGTCCATCATCACCGAGGAGAAGCCGGACTTGATGGCTGCGAGGCACACGGCGGGGGAGGCGCCGTGGTCCTGGTGCATCACCACCGGGATTTCCGGATAGGCTTCCACCGCGGCGGCGATGAGGTGGCGCAAAAACGGCTCGCCCGCATATTTGCGCGCGCCCGCCGAGCCCTGGAGGATGACCGGCGATGAGGTGGCGCGGGCCGCCTCCATGATGGCCTTCACCTGCTCCATGTTGTTCACGTTGAAGGCCGGAAGGCCGTAGGAATGCTCCGCCGCATGGTCAAGCAGCTGGCGCATGGACACGAGGGCCATTGTCCTCTCCCTTGGTTCGTCTGTCGTTTGTGCGGGTCGCTTCCGCCGCCGCACGGGCGGCGCGCTCCCGGGCTCCGTTGATGGAAGGTGGCGGCGGCTCCCTTCCGATCCCTCCCCCGCTGGCGGGAGAGGGCATGTGGCTCACTCGGCCGCGCGGCGCACGGCTTCGGCCACCTTCTCGGCGGTGAAGCCGAACAGGGGCCAGAGGTCCTTTTCAGGGGCGGATTCGCCGAACCGGTCGATGCCGATGGCGGTGACGCCGGAGCAGCCGAGCCCCCGCCAGCCGCGCGTCACCCCCGCTTCCACCGTCACGATGGGGATGATGGCGGGAACCAGCGCCGCGCGCGCTTCCTCGGACAGCGCCTCGAACCGGTCGCGGCAGGGCATGGAGACGAGGCGGGTGGGCACGCCCTCGGCCTCCAGAAGCTCGGCGGCGGCATGAGCCAGCTTCACCTCGGAGCCGGTGGCCACCAGCACCGCCTTGGGCGGCGCGGCGCTCTCGCGCACCACATAGGCGCCGTCGGCCATGGCTTCCGCCTGTGTGGCCGAGTGCTCCCAGCACGGCAGGTTCTGGCGCGAGAGGATGAGGGCGGACGGGCCGTCCTTGCGCGCGAGGGCGGAGCGCCAGGCCACCAGTGTTTCCACCGTGTCGGCGGGGCGCCAGACGTCCAGGTTGGGGATGAGGCGCAGGCTCTCCACATGCTCCACCGGCTGGTGGGTGGGCCCGT
This sequence comes from Xanthobacter sp. NM-59, assembly GCF_021401125.1. Lineage (GTDB taxonomy): Bacteria > Pseudomonadota > Alphaproteobacteria > Rhizobiales > Xanthobacteraceae > Xanthobacter. The sequence goes on along the minus strand of NZ_JACBFQ010000012.1, from coordinate 61,747 downwards.
CCTCTCCCAGGCCGATGGAATCGTGGGTGAGGATGTAGATGACCCTTTGCCCCATCAGCGCGCTCATGCGCATGGCGTTGCGGGCATAGTCCGAGAACACCAGGAACGTGGCCACGAACGGGATGAAGCCGCCGTGCAGGGCGATGCCGTTGGCGATGGCCGACATGCCGAACTCGCGCACCCCGTAGAGCACCTGGTTGCCCGCCGGGTCCCGCGTCACCGGGGTGGAGCCGGGGAAGGTGGTGAGGTTGGAATGGGCGAGGTCCGCCGAGCCGCCCAGGAATTCGGGCACCGCCGGGGCCAGCGCCGCCAGCGCCTGCTGGCTGGCCTTGCGGGTGGCGATGTTCTCCTTCTTCGCCATGGCGGCTTCGAGCGCCGCATCGAAGGTGGAGGCGAAGGCCGCGGAAAGGTCGCCGGCCAGGCGGCGGCGGAATTCGGCGGCCTCGTTGGGATAGGCGCGCTCATAGGCGGCCATGCGGGCTTCCCAGGCCTGCTGGCGGGCGGCGCCGGTCTTGCGGGCGTCCCACGCGGCATAGACCTCGTCGGGAATCTCGAACGGCGCGTGGGTCCAGCCCATGGCGGCCCGGGTGCGCGCGATCTCGTCCGCGCCCAAGGGCGCGCCGTGGGTGTCCTGGTGGCCCTGCTTGGTGGGCGCGCCCCGGCCGATGACGGTCTTGCAGCAGATGAGGGAGGGCTTGCCGGTTTCCGCCAAGGCGGCATCCATGGCCTTGGCGAGGGCGGCGGGGTCGTGGCCGTCCACATCGCGCACCACGTGCCAGCCATAGGCCTCGAAGCGAGCCGGGGTATCGTCGGGGAACCACTCCTCCACCTTGCCGTCGATGGAGATGCCGTTGTCGTCATAGAAGGCGACGAGCTTGCCGAGGCCGAGCCGCCCCGCCAGGGAGCAGGCCTCGTGGCTGACGCCTTCCATCAGGCAGCCGTCGCCCAGGAACACGAAGGTGCGATGGTCGACGATGGCGAGGCCGGGCCGGTTGAACTGGGCGGCCAGGGTCTTTTCCGCCAGCGCCATGCCCACCGCATTGGCGAGGCCCTGGCCCAGCGGGCCGGTGGTGGTCTCCACACCCGGCGTCATGCCCACTTCCGGATGGCCGGGCGTGCGGGCGTGGAGCTGGCGAAAGCGCTTCAGCTCGGCGATGGGCAGGTCATAGCCCGTCAGGTGCAGCAGCGCATAGATGAGCATGGAGCCATGCCCGTTGGAGAGCACGAAGCGGTCGCGGTCGGGCCAGGAGGGATCGGCGGGATTGTGCCGCAGATGCTCGCGCCACAGCACGGCGGCGATTTCCGCCATGCCCAGGGGGGCGCCGGGATGGCCCGATTTCGCCTGCTCCACCGCATCCATGGCGAGTGCGCGCACGGCGGCGGTGACGGGCCAGGCCAAGGCGCCCGGGGAACGGTCGAGGGCCGGTTCTGTCAGCACGGCGTGCGCGGTCATGATGTTCTCTCCCTTCGCAACCTTGGGTCCCCTTGCGGCTTGTTTCCCTTCGCTCTGAAGGTTTGCGCGCTTGGGCGTGGGGGGCCGCAGGCTTGGTTTGAATTTCGACGGCCCGCGGGCAGGGCTCCCGGGCTGTCGGCCAAGCCCACGTGGTGCAAGCCCGCGTGATGCAAGCCAGCATGATGTTTGAGCGGACCCACCCGGCACCGGGCGGAGACCGGCGTCGGCGGCATAAGCCCGGCAACGGGCGGCATCGCGCCGCTGCCGCAGCCCGCCCCGCGAGGGGAGGGCGATGACCGGGGTGTCCCCGGCATGGCCCGGGTCCGGCGCGGCGCGAGAGCTGGGGGAGGGTGGCTGCCACGCGTCCTAGGGCTCATAGAACGTGCCACCCTCCCCCTGTCTCCCCCACGCGCGGGAGCGGAGCACGCGGGCCAGCCGTTTCCGTTCGGCGCCAGCTGGGCCGGCGCCGGGAGCAGGTCCGCGATGTCGTTTCGGGAAGGCGGGCCTCAGCCGGCCCGGCGCTTCCGGTCCATCAGCTTCATGATGAGGGGCGTCAGCAGGAGCTGCATGGCGAGATCCTGCTTGTTGCCCGGAATGACGATGGAATTCGCCCGCGACATGAAGCTGTTGTGGATCATGGAGAGCAGGTACGGAAAATCGATGCCGTGGGGGTCGCGGAAGCGGATCACCACCATGGATTCGTCCGGCGTCGGGATCCAGCGGGCGACGAACGGGTTGGACGTGTCCACCGTCGGCACGCGCTGGAAGTTGATGTCCGTCTCCGTGAATTGCGGGCAGATATAGTGCACGTAATCGGGCATGCGGCGCAGGATGGTGTCAGTGACATCTTCCGTGGAATAGCCGCGGGTGGCCTTGTCGCGATGGATCTTCTGGATCCATTCGAGGTTGATCACCGGAACCACGCCGATTTTCAGGTCCGCATGCTGGGCGATGTTGATGTCGTCGGTGACGACAGCGCCGTGCAGGCCCTCATAGAAGAGCACGTCGGTGTCCGCCTCCACATCCTCCCACTGGGTGAAGCGGCCGGGCTCGGCGCCATAGAGCTTGGCTTCGCCCGCATCGTGCACATAGTGGCGGAAGCGGCCGGAGCCGGTGGCGCCATAGTCCCGGAACAGGGTTTCCAGCTCCCCGAGCAGGTTGGTGTCGGGGGAAAAGTGGCTGAAGTGCTTGTTGCCCTTGGCCGCCTCGGCGGCCATCAGCTCGCGCATTTCAAGGCGGTCGTAGCGGTGGAAGGCGTCGCCCTCCACATAGGCCGCCTTCACGCCCTCGCGGCGGAAGATCTGCTCGAAAGTGCGCTTGACCGAGGTCGTTCCCGCGCCCGAAGAGCCGGTGACGACGATGATGGGATGCTTGACCGACATTCTTGAGCCCCGCCGGAAATCAGATGAACAGGCCGCGCCGCGTGAACAAGGGCGAGCGCTCGCCATGGCCCGCGGGCGAAAGGTGGTAGCGCGCCACGCGCGTCACCTCGTCCTTGGCGCCGAACACGAACGGCACCCGCTGGTGCAGCGCCTCGGCGGTGCGGTCCAGGATGTCGGCGCGCCCGTCGCAGGCGGCGCCCCCCGCCTGCTCCATCAGGAATGCGACTGGGAAGGCCTCGTACAGCAGGCGCAGGCGGCCGTGGGCGTAGCCCTTCCGGCTGTCGCCCGGATAGAGATAGATGCCGCCCCGGCGGAAGATGCGGTGGGCATCGGCCACCATGGAGGCCACCCAGCGCATGTTGAACTCGCGCTCACGCGGGCCATTCTTGCCGGCCAGGCAATCGTCCACATAGGCGCGCACGGGCTCGTCCCAGTGGTGGTAGTTCGACATGTTGATGGCGAACTCCGCCAGGCCCTCCTTCACGCTCACCGCCGCATTCACCAGGCGGAACGTGCCCTCGCGGTCCAGGGCGAAGTGCCAGGTGCCGGCGCCGACCGTGAGCATCAGCGCCACATGGGGTCCGTAGACCACATAGCCGGCGGCGAGCTGGTCGCGACCGTTCTGGAAGAAGGCGGCGGGATCGGCGGCGTTCGCCCCCTCCGGCCGGCGGAACACCGCGAAGATGGTGCCCACCGAAATGTCGGTGTCGATATTGGACGAGCCGTCGAGCGGGTCGATGGCCACCAGCAGCGGGGCGTCCGCCGCCAGCAGCACGGGGGCCTCGTTCTCCTCGGATGCGACCGCGGCCACCGGGGCTTCGGCCAGGGCGCCGATGACGAGATCATTGGCGATCACGTCCAGCGCCTTCTGTCCCTCGCCGGCCTCGCCGGAAGAAAGGGTGGCGCCGAGATCGCCGCTGAGCGGGCCTTCGGCGATCCTGGCGGCGAGCGCCACAGCCCCCTTGGCCAGGGCGTTGAGGGTGAGGGCCACCTGCCGGCGCGCGCTGTCCTCGCCCGCCCACTCGTCGAGCGCGGCGGAAAGGCTGATGCCGGATGTGGCGCAAGGCGCGGCGGCCGGCGCCGCCTGAGGCTCCAACATGACGTTCGTCTCCCTGAGGGCTTTGCCCTTGCGGCCCGTTCGGCGGGCCGTCGTCTGATTTGATCCAGATCGGACTTTAGTCTTACACGCTCGCCGCGCTGCGCGGGGCGTCGATGCCGCCGGAGAAGACGCGACTTGCGCGCACATCCCCTTCGGTGATGGTCTCCAGCGCCTCGCGATCGATGAGGCCGGCGGTGTCGAACAGGCGCAGCGACTGGCGCAGGCGCATGCGATCGAAGGCGTTGCGGATGGAACGGGCGTTGGCGAAATTCGGCTGGCCGCGCCGCGCCGTCACATATTCCACGAGCGCCCGCTCGGCTTCGGGGCTGAAGCGATAGTCGGCGGCGTCCGCCATGGACCGGGCGATGGCCACCAGCTCTTCATCCTCATAATCGGGGAAGTCGATGTGGTGGGCGATGCGGGAGCGGAAGCCGGGATTGCTTTCAAAGAAGCGGTCCATGCGGTCCTTGTAGCCGGCAAGGATCACCACCAGATCGTCGCGCTGGTTCTCCATCACCTGCAGCAGGATCTCGATGGCCTCCTGGCCGTAATCGCGCTCATTCTCGGGCCGGTAGAGATAATAGGCCTCGTCGATGAACAGCACGCCGCCCATGGCCTTCTTCAGGATCTCTTTGGTCTTCGGCGCGGTGTGGCCGATATATTGGCCCACCAGGTCGTCACGCGTCACGGAGACCAGGTGTCCGCGCCGCACATAGCCCAGCCGGTGGAGGATTTGGGCCATCTTGAGGGCGACGGTGGTCTTGCCGGTGCCGGGATTGCCCGTGAACGTCATGTGCAGGGTCGGCGCGCCGGCGGTGAGGCCCAGTTGCTCCCGCGCGCGGCCGATGACGAGGTGGGCCGCGATCTCGCGGATGCGGCGCTTCACCGGCTTCAGGCCGATGAGGTCGGCTTCGAGGTCGGCCAGGAATTCCGGCACCTCGCTTTCGGTGAAGAGAGCACCGAGGTCGAGCTTGCCGTCGGCGTCCCGCGCCGGCAACGCGGCGGGCGGAGCGGAGAGGGTTGCGTCCAGCATCACTCGATCCTCGGCTAAGTTGCGCGGTGGGAACAGCCGCGCTGGTGAAGCGGTGAAAGGGGATCAGGGGCCGCCCGCGAAGGCAGACAAACGCGGGCGGCCGGCGCCGTCATTCGAGGTCAGCGCGCCTCGAACTGGGCGCGATGGCGCAGGGCATAGCGCTGGGTGCGGCCTTCCCACTCGGTGCGGTCGAGGCGGAAGCCATCTTCCTTGGCCGGCCGCTGGACGATGAAGGAGAGGCGCACCGTCTCCCAGCCGCGGCTGGAGTCGAAGGCATTCACCCGCACATAGTGGTTGGGGAAGGTGTTGCGGCAGGCGGCGATCTCGCTGAACACGCCGGCCGCGTCCTTCAGGTCGAACATGGGCGGGCCCCACATCTCCCAGTAATTGTTCCGGGGATGGGGATCGTCCGTGTATTCCACCGAAACCGCCCAACCCTGCTCCAGGCAATACTGCACCTGGGCCTTGATCTGCGCGTCGGTGAGGTCGGGCAGGAAGGAGAAGGCTCCTTGGGTAATGCGCATGTCTTCTCTCCTCAGGCCACGGACGCGGTGGGCACGTAGTCGGACGTGTCGGTGGAGGCGTAGTTGAAGGTCACCTCGCCCCAGGTATCGAGCGCGGCCTTGAGCGGGGCGCAGGTCTTGGCGGCGTTGATGAGGATTTCGGGGCCCTCATTGCGGATGTCCCGGCCCTCGTTGCGGGCGAGGATCATGGCTTCGAGCGCCACGCGGTTGGCGGTCGCGCCGGCCTGGATGCCATCGGGATGGCCGATGGTGCCGCCGCCGAACTGAAGCACCACATCCTCGCCGAACAGGTCGATGAGCTGGTGCATCTGGCCGGCGTGGATGCCGCCGGAGGCCACCGGCATCACCTTGCGCAGGCCGCCCCAATCCTGGTCGAAGAAGATGCCGCGCTGCAGGTCGGTCTTCGTCGTCATCTCGCGGCAGACATTGTAGTAGCCCTGCACGGTCATGGGGTCGCCTTCCAGCTTGCCCACGGCGGTGCCCGCATGCAGGTGGTCGACACCGGCCAGGCGCAGCCATTTGGCGATGACGCGGAAGGAGACGCCATGGCTCTTCTGCCGCGTGTAGGTGCCATGCCCCGCGCGGTGCATGTGGAGGATCATGTCGTTCTCGCGGCACCAGTTGGAGATGGACTGGATGGCCGTCCAACCCACGATCAGGTCCACCATCACGATGGCGGAGCCGAGCTCCTTGGCGAAGTCCGCGCGGCGGTACATCTCCTCCATGGTGCCGGCGGTGATGTTGAGGTAGTGCCCCTTCACCTCGCCGGTCTCGGCCTGGGCCTTGTTGACGGCTTCCATGCAGTAGAGGAAGCGGTCGCGCCAGTGCATGAAGGGCTGCGAGTTGATGTTCTCGTCATCCTTCACGAAATCAAGGCCGCCCTTGAGGGCCTCATACACGACGCGGCCATAGTTCTTGCCGGAAAGACCCAGCTTCGGCTTGGTGGTGGCGCCCAGAAGCGGGCGGCCGAACTTGTCGAGGCGCTCGCGCTCCACCACGATGCCCGTCGGCGGGCCGCGGAAGGTCTTCACATAGGCCACCGGAAGACGCATGTCCTCCAGGCGCGCGGCCTTCAGCGGCTTGAACGAGAACACGTTGCCGATGATGGAGGCGGTGAGGTTGGCGATGGAGCCTTCCTCGAACAGGTCGAGGTCATAGGCCACATAGCAGAAGTATTGGCCCGGCTGGCCCGGCACCGGCTCCACCTTGTAGGCCTTCGCCCGGTAGACGTCGGCGGCGGTGAGGCGGTCGGTCCACACCACGGTCCAGGTGGCGGTGGAGCTTTCACCGGCGACTGCGGCTGCGGCCTCGACGGGATCCACGCCCTCCTGGGGGGTGATGCGGAACAGCGCCAGGACATCGGTGTCCTTCGGCTGGTAGTCGCCGTCCCAATAGCCCATCTGGGCATATTTCAGCACGCCCGCGGCGTACCTCTTCTTCGCATCCTTGATCTGCCCGATGGCGGCGTCGGCACCCATGTTGGCGGCCCTCCTGTTTTGTTGGACCAAAGTTGCATCCGGCCGCGATTTATGTAAATTTGAATGAACTGAACACAACATTCCGGAAAATGGAATATGGCGCTGCACCTGACATTGAAGCAGCTCCGCCTCGTTGCCCTGGCGGACGCCATGGGGTCCTACGCAAAAGCGGGACAGGAACTGGGTTTGAGCCCACCGGCGGTGACCGCTCAGATGAAGGCGTTGGAAGACGAGCTTCAGATGCCGGTGTTCGAGCGCATCGGTGGAAAGATGCGACCGACCGCCGCGGGACGGGAGCTGATTGCTGCGTCGCAGCGCGTCGCCCTGGCGGTGGCGGACGCTGAGCGCGCCATCGTCGCCCTGCGCAGCCCGGAGCAGGGCTCGGTGGTGGTGGGCGTGGTCTCCACCGCGAAATATTTCGCGCCCATGGCCCTGGCCGCCTTCCGCAAGCGCTTTCCGAGCATTGAGCTGAAGCTGGTGATCGGCAACCGCGCCGAAATCATCTCCGGCCTGAAGACCCTTGATTTCGACCTCGCGGTGATGGGCCGCCCGCCGGCGGAGCTGGACGCGGAAACGCTGGTCATCGGCGACCATCCCCATGTGATCATCGCTCCGACCGAGCACCGGCTGGCGCGGCGAAAGCGCCTGTCGCCGCATGAGCTGGCCAAGGAGGCGTTCCTGGTGCGCGAGCCGGGCTCGGGCACGCGCATCCTGATGGAGCGGGTGTTCGAGGAGGCGGGCGCCCAGGCGCCTGCCATCGCCATGGAGATCGGCTCCAACGAGACCATCAAGCAGGCGGTGATGGCGGGGCTGGGCCTCAGCTTCATTTCCGCCCACACGGTGGCCGCGGAGGTGGCGGACGGGCGGCTGGCGGTTCTGGATGTGGCGGGGCTGCCGGTGATGCGCCAATGGCTGGTGGTGCGCGCGCGGGAGAAGCGCCTGCTGCCGGCGGGGCAGGCCTTGAACGAATTCCTTGCGGAAGAAGGCGGCAGCTTCCTGCCGCGGATGTCGCGCTGAGAGACATCGGTGCCCGTGCGGGTGCGGCTTGACGCCGGCCCGGCGCAAAACGGCGCAGCGGGCGCGCCGAGGCGCACCCGCTGCTAGGAAGGGACGATCAGGGCGGCGAGAATCCCTTCCTGTTCCGATGCCCCCGACCGTGGGGGCGATTTCAATCCCCTGCGCCGTGCGCTGCGGTCCACCGGGGGGCGGTGGGGCCGAGTCGGCGGCGAGAGGGCGGCAGCGCTGGCCGTGGATGCCTCTGGGTCGGAGGCGGATCCTAACGCGGAACGCCTTGGCTCTGGGGGGAGCGGCGAGCGCGCCGGAACGCGCTCGCCGTCGGGAAGGGATGATCTCAGGGCGGCGAGAGTCCCTTCCTTCCCAAGGCCCCCACCGTGGGGGCGATTTCAATCCTGCGTGTCGTGTTCCGGTCCACCGGGGGGCGGTGGGGCCGAAACGTCGACGCGGGCTGGCTGCGCTGGCCACACATGCCCCCGGGGCGGGGGGCGGTTTCAGGCGCGCATGGTTGTCGCGCCTGGGATGGATGGCGAGCGCGCCGAAGCACGCTCGCCATCAGGAAGGGACGATCAGGGCGGCGAGAATCCCTTCCTTTCCGAAGCCCCCTGCCTGGGGGCGATCTTCAATCCTCTTCGCTTGGCCCCGGGCCGCCGGGGGGCGGTGGAGGCGGGGGGAAGCCGCCGGGCGGAGGCGGCAGCAGGGCCGGCTCGATGCGCGCCAGGCGCTCCATCTGTTCCGGCGTCAGCTTGGTCTTCAGGGTGCTGATGGCCCGCGTGATGCGCTCGCCCACACGCCCCTGTTCCTGCAGCCCCCCGGCAAGCGCCTCCAGGGCGCCGAAGGGAGCCGGCACGGCGGCATTTCCGCCTTCGGCCGTCGTGCCTTGCGGGCAGGCCGGCGCCGGGCGGCGGGGCCGGCACGGGGCGGGCGGCGGCGCGCTCGCCTGGAGCGCGTCGGTCAGGTCGCGCCAGGCATCGAGCTGGTCGGCGCGGATGCCGATGGCAGCCTCAGCTCCGGCCAGGGCCCGCGCATAGGCGAGCGGGTCGGGGCGCGGACCGGGCGGCGGCCCCATCGGCCGGCGGCCCGGATGGCCCATCGGGCGCTCGGCCCCGGGCGGAGGACCCATGCGGCGGGCGTCGGGGCCCTGCGATCTCGGCTCGCCGGCCGCGAAGCGGGGGCCTTCCGGCGCCGCAGGCGGGGGAGCACCGAAGGGCACCTCCAGCGCGGCCATCTGTACCGCGCGGTCAGACTTGGCCGATTGCTCCATCGGCAGGCGGTCCTGGATCTTCGCCGGGCTGCCCTGGGCGAGGGCGGCCCCCGCCAGGCAGACGGCGACTCCGGACAACAAAGCCAGCCGAACGGTTCGAGGTGTCATGTCCATCGCCCTTGCGACGATTGCGATGGAGGCACCTTGGGCCGCTCCTGTTGCTGCCGAAGGTCTGCTGGTATCCCAATTTGTCCGCCGCGCGCCGATTTGTAAGCGAACGTTGCCGGCGGCCTCGTGGCAAAGAAGCGTTGCACCCGGTGATGCCGGGAAACGGTCGAGGGCGGTTAAGGTCCGGGGAGACAGGAGAATGAGGCCCGTGGACATTGGTGCGCATGTTCTCGTCGTCGACGACGACCTGGAGATCCGGAAGCTGCTCGGCCGTTATCTGGTGGGGCAGGGCTTTCGCGTGACGACGGCGGGAGACGGCCGGGAGATGGGCGAGAAGCTTGCCACCCAGCGAATCGATCTTGTGGTGCTGGATCTGATGCTGCCGGATGCCTCCGGCCTGGATCTGTGCCGAGAGCTGCGCGCCACCTCCAACGTGCCGGTGATTCTGCTGACCGCCCTGAAGGAGGATGTGGACCGCATCATCGGCCTTGAGATCGGCGCCGACGACTATCTCGGCAAGCCGTTCAACCCGCGCGAGCTGGTGGCGCGCATCCGAGCCGTGCTGCGGCGCGTGGCGCCGAGCGGGGGGGAGCAGCAGTCAATGCCTGCCAGTTTCCGATTCGCCGGCTTTCGCGCCGAGCCGGATCTGCGCCGCGTCACCGCCGAGGATGGCAGCGAGGTGACCCTGACCGGGGCCGAGTTCGACCTCCTGATGGCGTTCCTGGAGCGCCCGGGCCGCATCCTCTCGCGTGACCAGCTGCTGGACATCACCAAGGGGCGGGAGGCCGGGCCCTTCGACCGTTCGGTGGATGTGCTGGTGAGCCGGCTGCGCCGCAAGCTGGGTGACCAGGGCAATTACCAGATCCTCAAGACCCTGCGGAATGGCGGCTACCAGCTGGCGGTGCGGGTGGAGACCGAGGAAGCGTCATGAAGAGCCTGCGCGCGCAGGTCACGGCGCTTCTTGTGGTGGCCATGGTGCTGGTGGTGGCGTTCGCCAACGTCGCCTCCTTCTTCCTCACGGCTCCGGGCGGCCCGCCGCCCCATGTGGCCGACGACGCGGCGGAGCACATTGCCTTCGTGGTGGCGCTGGCCACCAAGGCACCCCATGCCGGGGAGACGGCCGGAACGAGCGGAATGGGCTTTCGCGGCAGCCCGCCGGCCGGGGACCTCAACCCGTTTGCCACCAATCAGCTTCGGGAAGCCCTGGCACGGCTCGGCATCTTCTATCCCGTCGAGGTGCTGAACGTGCCCGGGGAAATGGCGCCGATGGCGGCCCTGCACCTGCCCGACGGCCGCTGGCTGGTGACGCGGGCCAATCTCTATGGCCCCCTGCCGCCGCCGCCTCCGGGCGCGCCCGGGCGCGCCGGCTGGACGCTCAACCTTGCCACCTGGTTCGTGCTGATGGTGGCCGGCATCACCCTGGTGGTGCTGTTTGTCATGCGCCGGCTCATGAAGCCGTTGTCCCTCATCGAGGAGGCGGCGGCCCAGATCGGCCCCAATGGCGAGCCGCCGGTGCTGCCCGAGGAGGGGCCGGAGGAGGTGAGGGCGGCGGCCGCCGCCATCAACCGCCTCTCCGCGCGCCTCAAGGCGGCCATGGACAGTCGCATGCGCATCGTCGCCGGCGCCGCCCACGATCTGCGCACGCCGCTCACCCGCATGCGGCTGCGTGCCGAGTTCATCCCCGATGACGAGGAGCGGGCCCAATGGCTTTCCGACCTCGCCGAGCTGGATCGCATCGCCGACAGCGCCATCCGCCTCGTGCGGGAGGAGGTGGAGGCCGGGCCGGGCGAGCCCGTGCGCCTCGACCTGATGGTGCAGGAGGTGGTGAGGGAAGTGGCGGAGACGGGCGGCACCGTGGCGCTCCTGGGGGTAGAGCCCGTGCTGGTGCCGGGGCGTCCGCTCTCGCTGAAGCGCGCGGTGCGCAACCTGGTCGTCAATGCCGCCACCCATGGCGGCGGCGCGCGGGTGGCGGTGCGCTGCGATGGCGCGCCCACCGGTGGCGCCATGCGGGCCGTGCTCACCATCGAGGATGACGGCCCGGGCATTCCCGAGGCGCTCATGGGGCAGGTGTTCGAGCCCTTCTTTCGGGTGGATCCCGCCCGCCAGACCAAGATTCCGGGGGCGGGGCTGGGCCTTGCCATCGCCAACGAGATTTTGGGTCGTCACGGCGGAAAGCTCACCCTGGTCAACCGCCCCGGCGGCGGCCTTCTCCAGCGGGCGGAGCTGCCGGCAGTGGCACCGGAGACGGGGAATCACGGCCCGGCCTAGCCGTTGCTTTCCCGCGCTTCCGAGCGAACGGATTCCCGCCTCGCGCGGAAGCGCCCCGGACGTCGAAGCTGCGAGGAGGCCGCAGGGCCGGGATGTGCCGCTGTGGCCGTGAAGCCGCACGGCCCTGGCCGGGGCGCCCCGGAGGAACATCCACAAGTCTGCCCGTATGAGGTTGCAGCTTCGCTCCTCCGGGTACAGCCGATCCAGCCGCAGGCTGGCAGATTGCCGTCGCCGCCCAGGCTGCTGGCCTTTCCCGGCGCGGGGCCAGGGCCCTCGCGGCTTCCTGCCTGTGGCAGGGGCGCCTGCCGGGGACGAGCGGCGCCGCGAGGCAAGGGTGCTTGGGAGCGGGTGCTTGGGAGCGGGTGCTTGGGAGCAAGGGTGCTCAGGAGCACAGGCGGCACCCGCCGGGACGGAGCCTCAGAACGAAAAAGGCCCGGCGCGGGGCCGGGCCTTTGGAGCCTTGGAGCGGTGACGGCTCAGCGGGTGGGGACGGGCTTTTCGCCGCGATAGTCGTAGAAGCCGCGCTTGGTCTTGCGGCCGAGCCAGCCGGCCTCGACATACTTCACCAGCAGCGGGCAGGGGCGGTACTTGGAATCGGCCAAGCCTTCGTGCAGCACCTGCATGATGGCAAGGCAGGTGTCGAGGCCGATGAAGTCCGCCAGCTGCAGCGGGCCCATGGGATGGTTGGCGCCGAGCCGCATGGCCTTGTCGATGGCGTCCACCGAGCCCACGCCCTCATAGAGGGTATAGATGGCCTCGTTGATCATGGGCAGCAGGATGCGGTTGACGATGAAGGCCGGGAAGTCTTCCGCCACCGCATAGGTCTTGTGGAGGCTGGAGACGAACCCCTTCGCCACGTCGAAGGTCTCGTCGTCGGTGGCGATGCCGCGCACCAGTTCCACCAGCTCCATCAGCGGCACCGGATTCATGAAGTGAATGCCGATGAAGCGCTCCGGCCGGTCGGTGGCGGCGGCGAGGCGCGTGATGGAGATGGATGAGGTGTTGGAGGCCAGCAGCGCCTCGGGGCGCAGCACGGCGCACAGGCCGGTGAAGATCTTGCGCTTCACCTCCTCGCGCTCGGTGGCCGATTCGATCACCATGTCGCAGGGAGAGAGGTCCTCGGTCGCGGGGGCGACGGAGATGCGCGCGAGCGCGGCCTGGCGGGCGTCCTCGGTGATGGTGCCCTTGGACACCTGACGGGCCATGTTGCCGTTGATAGTGGCGATGCCGGCGCGGCAGCGTTCGGGATCGGCGTCGCTGAGGAACACGTCGTAGCCGGCGAGGGCGCACACGTGAGCGATGCCGTTGCCCATCTGGCCGGCGCCGATAACCCCGACCTTCTTGATCTCGATCGGCATGATTCTCTCATTTCGCATGAGGGGCCGGCGGGACGGCACCCGGATGAGGATGGCAGCGCGGGGGGCACCGCTGCGGCCGTGATGTTCCTTCCGAGCACGAGGGGCTCCGGCGCCCTCGTGCTCCTTGTCGTCATGTCCCGGCGGAACCCTTGCGAGCCCGGCGGCCTAAGGTCCCGCCGGCGGGCGGCGGAACCAGGTCGGGACCTTGGGCGATCAGCCCTTCACCTTGGCGATCTCGGCCTTCAGCTCTGGTACCACGGTGAAGATGTCACCCACGAGACCATAGTCGGCCACCTGGAAGATGGGGGCTTCCTCATCCTTGTTGACGGCAACGATGACCTTGGAGTCCTTCATGCCGGCCAGGTGCTGGATGGCGCCGGAAATGCCGAGCGCCACATAGAGCTCGGGGGCGACGACCTTGCCGGTCTGGCCCACCTGCCAGTCGTTGGGGGCGTAGCCCGCGTCCACCGCGGCGCGCGAAGCGCCGACAGCCGCGCCCAGCTCGTCCGCCAGCGGCTCGATCAGCTCGGCGAACTTCTCGCGCGAACCCACCGCGCGGCCGCCCGACACGATGATCTTCGCGGCGGTCAGCTCGGGGCGGTCGGAAGCGGCGATGGCCTCTTCCACGAAGGTGGAGAGCGCGGGATCCGCGGCCACGGCAGCGGCCTCGATCGGCGCCGAGCCGCCTTCGGCGGTGGCGGCGAAGGAGGCGGTGCGCACCGTGATGACCTTCTTGGCGTCGGTCGACTTCACGGTCTGGATGGCGTTGCCCGCATAGATGGGACGCTCGAACGTGTCGGCGCCGTCCACCTTGATGATGTCCGAGATCTGCATCACGTCGAGCAGGGCCGCGACGCGGGGCAGCACATTCTTCACCATGGCGGTGGAGGGGCCGACGATGGCGTCATAGCCGGGGGCGAGCGCCACGATGAGCGCGGCCAGCGGCTCGGCCAGGCGGTGCGCATAGAGCGCGTCGTCGGCCAGCAGCACCTTGTTGACGCCGGTGAGCTTGGCGGCGGCCTCGGCAGCGGCCTTGGCATCCTTGCCGGCCACCAGCACGTCCACCGGCGCGCCCAGGGCCAGGGCCGCGGTCAGGGCCTTGGCGGTGACGCCGTTGAGAGCGGTATTGTCGTGTTCCGCCAGAAGCAAAGTCGCCATCAGATCACCCCCGCCTCGTCCTTGAGCTTCGCCACCAGTTCGGCCACCGAGGCCACCTTCACGCCTGCCTTGCGGCCGGCCGGCTCGGCGGTCTTCAGCACCTGGAGGCGCGGCGCCACGTCGACGCCGTAGTCCGCCGGGGTCTTGTCGGCGATGGGCTTCTTCTTGGCCTTCATGATGTTGGGCAGCGACGCATAGCGCGGCTCATTGAGGCGCAGGTCGGTGGTGACGATGGCCGGGCCCTTCAGCTTGATGGTCTGGAGGCCGCCGTCGATCTCACGGGTGATGGCGAAGCCGCCGTCTTCCACGACCACCTTCGAGGCGAAGGTCCCCTGCGGCCAGCCGAGCAGGGCCGCGAGCATCTGGCCGGTCTGGTTGCAGTCGTCGTCGATGGCCTGCTTGCCGAGAATCACGAGGCCGGGGGCCTCTTCGCCCACCACGCCCTTCAGGATCTTGGCGACGGCGAGGGGTTCCACCGCGGAATCGGTCTTCACCAGGATGCCGCGGTCGGCGCCCATGGCGAGAGCTGTCCGCAGGGTTTCGGAGGCCTGGGCCGGGCCGATGGAAACGGCCACCACCTCGGTCGCCTTGCCGGCTTCCTTCAGCCGCAGGGCTTCTTCCACGGCGATTTCGTCGAACGGGTTCATCGACATCTTGATATTGGCCAGCTCGACGCCCGAGCCGTCCGATTTCACCCGCACCTTGACGTTGTAGTCCACCACCCGCTTCACGGGCACCAAGATCTTCATAAAGGCGTGCTCCCCGTCTAACACCATGGAGGTCCCGAGCGCGCGCGAGCCGCGCCGGAGGCTCCTCCTTCCTTCGGGTTCCCTGCATTGCAGCAAACCTTGGGGCGGGCAACGTAGGAGGGGCCCGAAACCGTGTCAACGCTGGCGAAAATCGCCCCGGGCCTTGTCCTCTCCGCGCACCGAGGGCGCGCCGGATGGATCGGGATCAAGCAGCGCGACGCCGGGCCGGCGCATCACCAGCACCAGCACCCCGCCCGCCAGGAAGCCGCCGAGGTGCGCGACCCATGCGGTTTCCCCCTCGCGGGCCATGACAACCTGCCAGATCTGCACCGCCAGCCAGACCCCGATGATGAGATAGGCCGGCACCTTCAACGGCACCTTCATGAAGACGAGCGCCCACAGCCGGACGTTGGGGTGCAGCACCAGATAGGCGGCGATGACCCCGGCCACCGCGCCCGAGGCGCCCACCAGCGGCCCTTCCGCCTCCGGCTGGACGACCACATGGGCGATGGCCGCCGCCACCCCGCACAGCAGGTAGAAGAGGAGGAAGCGCAGGTGGCCCAGGGCGTCCTCCACATTGTCGGCGAACACCCACAGGAAGGCCATGTTGCCGATGAGGTGCAGCCAGCTGCCGTGCAGGAACATGTAGGTCACGAGGGTCAGGTCGGCCGGTGGCGCCAGAAAGCCCTCCGGCAGCACCGCCAACCCCGACACCACCGCCGGGATGGCGCCGAAGGAGACCATGCCGGCTTCCTCCGGGTGGCCCGAAATGCCCCCCTGCAGCAGCGTGTAGACCAGCACGTTCACCGCGATGAGGGCATAGGTGACGTAAGGCCGGCGCACATGTTCCAGGGGGTTGATGTCGGCGATGGGCACGAACATGAGGGCCTCGGGGCGGTCATGGCCGGTGGCGCGAGGCCCGCATGCTAGAGCATTTCCCCGTTCCGCGGAAACGGGGAAGGGTCCTCATTCATTGAGCTGGCGTGTCTTCCTCACGCCAGCTCCGGTCGGCCGCGCTCAGCGGCCGCCGCCGGGCACCCACAGCACGTCGCGGGCGCCGCGGGCATTGGTGTAGCGGCTCGCCACGAACAGGAAATCGGACAGGCGGTTCATGTACTGGATGGCCGGCTTGCCCACCGCGTCCTCGGCGCTGTGGGACAGCTCCACCATCTCGCGTTCGGCGCGCCGGCAGATGGTGCGGGCGAGGTGGAGATGGGCGGCCGCCGGGGTGCCGCCGGGCAGCACGAATGAGGTGAGCGGCGCCAGCTCCGCATTGAGGGTGTCGATATCCTTTTCCAGGCGCTCCACCTGGGCCGGCACGATGCGCAGGGCATCGCCGGGCGCCTCGTTCGCCGCCGCGGGCGTGCACAGGTCGGCGCCGAGATCGAACAGGTCATTTTGAACCCGGTTCAGGATGGCATCGAGGGCCGGCGCATCGGCCAGATGCAGCCGGGCGAGGCCGACGGCCGCATTAGCTTCGTCCACGGAGCCGTAGGCCATCACCCGGAGGTCGTACTTCAGTACCCGCGCGCCGGTGCCGAGGCCGGTGGTGCCGTCGTCGCCGGTGCGCGTGTAGATCTTGTTGAGCTTCACCATGGGTGGAGGTGCCTTCTGGTCGAGAACTGGGGAAGGGGGCGGTCAGTGGTGCATGGCGAACACCGTGGCCGCCACCAGGGCGACCGCGATGAGCTGGGCCAGCACCCGCAGCCGCATGAGCTTCTGCGAGCGGCGCGGGGAGCCGCCCGAGGCGAGATTGTAAAGGCCCAGGAACAGCACGCCGGCCACCACCGCCAGCGCCAGCGGAATGAAGACATAGATGGACCATTGCAGCATGGCGGCCGTCCTCCCCGTTCCGTCCTTGTCGCCCTTTTGCCGAAAGCGGATGGCCGCGCTCTCGCGGAGAGAGGCCGCACGGTTTGGGGGCGGAGTTGCCGCCAGGATAGGGCAGTGCGGGCGTTCCGGCGAGCCCGCCGCGGCGCGCCGAAACGCCTGTGGGGAACGCGAGGGAGGGCGCGGCGGGTGTGGGGAGGTCTGCGGCTGGCCCCGGGCACCTTCGCCGTGGTGGGTGAAGCCGGTGGCGCGCCCCTTTGCTGCTGCGGGAGCGGGCAAACGGCCATCGATGCCGCGGGCCCTGGAGCTGGCTCATCGCCCGGCACACGGCAGCCCGCTCCCTTGGCGGAGCACCTCGATGTCCGGCGGACGTCCGTTTGCCCGGCTGTGGCACCGGTTGCCTTGGCCATTGGGGGGGCTCCGCCACCGCTGCGGCTCGCGCGGTCTGTGGCGCCGGTCCCGGAACAGCAGGAGGCATGGGGCTTCGATGCGCGCGAGCACCCCGGCGCAGCAACCCTGCTTCCGCGCTCATCACCTCGTCCGCAGGGCGCAAGCCGCAAGGCCGGCGGAGCCGCGCCGAGGGCTGGTCAAGCTTAAGCGCACGTGGCGAGAGGTGCGTGGCCACGCGGAAAGCTCGCCTTCAGCGGTTCCGCCTTGCCTTCGTGGCAGGGATAAGGAGACGCACCGGAAATGTGGGCGTGGCCGAGCGACGGAGGACGGGGCTTCGAAAACCTGAAATGGCCATGCGGCCTTGGACGCGCCGCTTCCGCGTCAGCTTGGGCATGCCGGCGCTCTCCTTTAAAAGTGGAAGGCGAACGATGCCGTTATTCCCCCTGTCGTACCTTGGCGTCGCGGGGCACGCCCCCTCGCGATGCGGATGAGCGCCCGCCCTCCGGGGGGGGGCGCTCATCAGTGAAAGCATTGCCTCAGGTGGCGATGCGGCGGG
This sequence comes from Xanthobacter sp. NM-59, assembly GCF_021401125.1. Taxonomy (GTDB): domain Bacteria; phylum Pseudomonadota; class Alphaproteobacteria; order Rhizobiales; family Xanthobacteraceae; genus Xanthobacter. The sequence goes on along the minus strand of NZ_JACBFQ010000012.1, from coordinate 44,083 downwards.
CGATCTCGTCCACGGGCAGTTTCACGAGGTCCTTGGCCACCTCGCCGTCCACCAGTCCCCGCGCCTGCGGGCCGAGGGCGTCGCGCAGGGTGCCGAGGGCCTTGGGCGGGGCGACCAGCAACAGCCGGCGCAGCTCGCCAGCGCTCGCCAGCGCGTCAAGGCGCTCCGCCACGCGCTTGAGGAAGGCGATCTCGGCCTCTGTATGGAGATCGGCCTCCTCGACGGCGCTGCGCGATACGCCCGCCGATTCGTGCACCCGCCCGGGACGCTCGGTGCCGAGCGCGGTGGTGCTCTCGTGCGGCTCGCTCACCGTGTCGACCACCGCGAGCTTGGGTTCGGGCGGGATGCCCGAATCAGCCAGCAGCAGCGCCTTCGCGCCATCGGCCACCACCACCAGACGATTGCATTTGGGGAGCGTACCCATCGACGTTTCTCCTCGTTCTGCCGTGCGTTCCGGCCCTTGATTTCGCCCCCAGCATCGGCGCCGGCGGCCGGCCGTGCCTTGCGCGGGATCAAGCTGCCCTTCCGCCGCGATCACTTCTTGCACGCGGTCCGCCGTGTCTGCGACTCCTTGGCGGCACGGCGCCCTTGCACAGTGTGTCGCACGCGTGAGATCATAATGCTTCATGTGGCGCTCGGCGAAGACGAAACGACCCGCGGGGCCGTGCAGGAGCGCGGAAAAGGGGAAGGGACGATGCCTTTTCTCGTCAGGTTTCTTGTGACCCACGCGGTGGTTGGCATCTCGCTGGCGGTGGCGCTGGTGGGGGCCATGGTGGCGTTCAACGTGGCGGGCCTCGGCAAGCTGGCCAGCACCGAGGACGGCATGCTGGGTCTGGTGCTGCTCACCTTCGGTCTGGGCGTGACCTTCGGCAGCGTGCAGATGGGCTTCGCCGTTATGCTCATGAGCGACGGCAAGGAGCCGCCCCGTGGCCGCCGCGTGCTCTCGCGCCTCGTTCCGCGCACCGTGAAGGTGACCGCGCACCGCTGACGGCGGGTGGCTGATCCGCCAACGCCGGATCGACCGTCACAGGATGACGCCGAGTGCGGCGTGCCCTCCTTCGCTTGAAGGGAGAGTGAGGGCTCACGCGCGTGAATGGGTCGCTGGCGAGAGCGCCTCATCCCTTGGGGGCATAGCGGCCCTTGGGGGCATAGCGGCGCCGTGAGGTTCCGTCCTCGCGCCATTCATTGTGGCGTTTACCGTGAGCATCCGCACGCGCCCCCCTTCGCAGCGGGCGCGCGGCCGGCCTATTGGCATTGTCGCTGCCTCTGGCCCTCCTGATGGGCATGGCAGGGGCCAGCGCCGTTTCAATCGCTGCAGAATGACGGCTTGAGGCGGCGTGGCCTGCGCAGTGCGGTCCTGTCCCTTGTCGCCGCATCTCTTGCCTCGCCCCGCGCCGCCCCGATGCCGTGCCGCAGGCCGAAGATCCGCCGTGACGCGTGTGCGCTGGAACGCTCTTATGGCCGCCTGATGGGGGACGGCGCAGCCGGCGCGTCTCCACTCTTTCAGAAGAGGCGCGAGGCGCAGTGGGCCCGCGTCGCGCGGCCTTGGTTGCCGTGCCGCGCTTTTGCGCCCCTTCTGCCTTTCTTTCCGATCCCTCCGCTGCAAATGCTGGACGTGGGGTGGGGTGCTCCAGGTCGGCGTTATCCGCGCTCCCGGTGGCGCTCTGGTGGGGCAGAACGTAGCCCGCGCGGTTGTCGTGTCTCAGGTAACGCACAGCAGAGTCGCGCCGCCCCGCCCGGCGCCGGATTTGCCCTGCAGATGCGCTTTCGCGGGTGGCGCGCCGCCTTTCCCGCCCCTCCGCCCGCTGGCGGAGGCTATGTCGTTGTGCGGGGGCTCCGGAGTGCAGTCGTGGCCGCCCAGATAGGGCCGTGAAGGAATGCGCGCGGCCTCAATCCTTCAGACCAAGCCCCACAAAGCCGCGATGGTCCCCGCGCGGCGTGCCGCCTCTGCCGATGCGTTTTCGCGGGCGTCGCGCTGCCTTTCCCGCCCCCTCCGCCCGCAGGCGGAAACCGTTTGAACGCGGGGCTCTAAAGTGGCATCGCGGAGGCCGCGATGACGCCGAACCGGATTTGCGTCGGCGAAGCGTTTCGCGGCGCGCCGCTCCTCCGGCTCCCTCTTCGGCTGGCGGAAGCCGTGTCGTTGAGCGCGAGCTCCGGAGTGGCGTCGTGGTCGCCCCGATGGGGCGGCGACGCTGCTCGCGCGGTCCTAATCTTTCAGACGACGCACCTCAGCCGCGATAGCCCGCGCGGTGTCAGTTTTGTCTTGCCGATGCGTTTTCGCGGGCAGCGCGCTGCCTTTCCCGCCCCCTCTGCCCGCAGGCGGAAGACGTGTCGCTGAGCAGGGGCTTCGGAGGGGCGTCGTGGCCGCCCCGATGGGGGGGGCGAAGCTGCTCGGGCCGCCCGATCCCTCAGATGACGCACCGCAGAGCTGCGATGGCTCTGCGCGGCGCCGGGTTTGTTCTGGTGATGCGCTCTTCGCGGGCGGTGCGCGGCCTTTCCCGCTCCCTCTGCCCGCTAGCGGAAGCCGTGTCGGTGCGGGCGGGCTTTGGAGTGGCGTCGTGGCTGCCCCATGAGGCCGGCAGGTACCTCGCACGGCCCCGATTTTTCAGACCATGCGCCACAGAGGCGCGACGGCGCCGAGCCGCGTCGTGTGCGCGCATTGCTTCGCGGGAGGCCGGCCCGCGGCAATCCGCCTCCGCACACGGGAAGGGGGCTGGAAGGCGCCGGTGGGCGGCGCCCGTCCCGCAGATGGAGATGGCGTGGAGCGCGTTATTTGCCCTTGCGCCGCATGGCCTCGGCCAAAGCAGCGCCGAAGGCGCCCTGGTTCGCGCCTTGATCGCGGCCGCTTGGCGCGCGGCGTTGATCGCGCCCCTGGGGGGAGGGGCCGCCCGCGTTCCGGGTGGGGGCGTCCTGGCCCTTGCCGCCGGCGGGGCGGGCGCCGGCATCGTCCTTGCGCATGGACAAGGCGATGCGCTTGCGCTTCACGTCCACGTCCACCACGCGCACCTTCACCACGTCGCCGGCCTTGACCACCTCATGGGGGTCCTTCACGAACCGGTCAGCCAGGGCCGAGACATGGACCAGCCCGTCCTGGTGCACGCCGATATCCACGAACGCGCCGAAGGCGGCCACATTGGTCACGGTGCCTTCCAAGATCATGCCCGGCTTCAGGTCGCTCATCTCGTGAACGCCCTCGGCGAAGGTGGCGGTCTTGAAGGCGGGGCGCGGATCGCGGCCGGGCTTCTCCAGTTCGGAGAGGATGTCGCGCACCGTGGGCAGGCCGAAGCGCTCGTCCGCGAACACGCGCGGATCGAGCGCCTTCAGGGCCGCAGTGTCGCCCATCAGCGCGCGCACGTCGCGTCCGCAGGCAGCCACGATCTTTTTGGCGACCTCATAGGCCTCCGGATGCACGGCGGAGGCGTCGAGCGGCTCGGCCCCATCGGGAATGCGCAGGAAGCCGGCGGACAATTCGAACGTGCGCGGGCCGAGGCGGGAAACCTTGAGTAGCTCCTTGCGGGTCTTGAACGGCCCCACCGTGTTGCGATGGGCGACAATGGCTTCCGCCAGGGACGCCCCCAGCCCCGACACGCGGGCGAGCAGCGATGCGGAGGCGGTGTTGAGGTCCACGCCCACCGCGTTCACCGCATCTTCCACCACCGCGTCGAGGGCCTTGGCGAGGCGGGCCTGATCCACGTCATGTTGATACTGGCCGACGCCGATGGACTTGGGCTCAATCTTCACCAGTTCCGCCAGCGGGTCCTGGAGCCGGCGGGCAATGGAGACGGCGCCGCGCAGCGACACGTCAATGTCCGGCATTTCGGCGGCCGCCACGGCGGAGGCGGAATAGACCGAGGCGCCGGCCTCGCTCACTACCACCTTGATGGGCTTCTTGCCCTCGGCGTCCGGCGGCAGCGCGGCGATGACGTCGGAGGCCAGCTTGTCGGTCTCGCGGCTGGCGGTGCCGTTGCCGATGGCGATCAGCTCCACGTGATGGCGGCGGATGAGGTGTGCGAGCTCCGCCATGGCGCCCTGCACGTCGTTGCGGGGCTGGAAGGGGTAGACAGTGGAGGTGGCCAGCAATTTGCCGGTGCCGTCCACTACCGCCACCTTCACGCCGGTGCGGATGCCGGGGTCGAGCCCCATGGTGGCGCGCGAGCCGGCCGGGGCCGCCAACAGCAGGTCCTTGAGATTGCGGGCGAAGACGTGGATGGCTTCCTCTTCCGCCCGCTCGCGCAGCTCGCCCATGAGGTCGATGGTGAGGTGCAGCGAGAGCTTCACCCGCCACGCCCAGCGCGCCACATCCAGGAGGAAGGCGTCGGCCGGTCGGCCGTTCGCCAGCGGGATCTCGTAGGCCTCGGCCACCAACCTTTCCACCGGCTTGATGGGGGCGGTGGCATCCTCGTCCACCACCAGGTCGAGGGTGAGCATCTCCTCATTGCGGCCGCGCAGCATGGCGAGCACGCGGTGGCTCGGGGCCGTGGCCCATTTCTCCGTGTGGTCGAAATAGTCGCGGAACTTGGCGCCCGCCTCCTCCTTGCCCTCGGCCATCTTGGCCTTGAGCATGGCATTGCCCTTCATATAGGTGCGCAGGCGGCCCACCAGATCGGCATTCTCCGCGAAGGTCTCGACCAGGATGTCGCGGGCGCCGTCGAGCGCGGCCTTCACGTCCGCCACCTGATCGTTGAGGAAGCGCGTGGCGAGCTCAGCCGGCACCGTCGTGCGATCGGACAGGATGGCTTCGGCGAGGGGGGCAAGGCCCTTTTCGCGGGCGATCTCAGCCTTGGTGCGGCGCTTGGGCTTGTAGGGAAGGTAGAGATCCTCCAGCTCGGCCTTGGTGGGCACGGCGAGGATCCTGGCGCGCAGATCGTCGGTGAGCTTGCCTTGCCCCTCGATGGAAGAGAGCACGGTGGCGCGCCGCGCCTCCAGCTCGCGCAGATAGGACAGGCGCTCTTCCAGGGTGCGCAATTGGGTGTCGTCGAGGCCGCCGGTGACCTCCTTGCGGTAGCGCGCGATGAAGGGCACGGTCGCGCCCTCGTCCAGGAGCCCCACCGCCGCGCTCACCTGCGCCGGCCGGGCGCTGATCTCGCCGGCAATGATGCGGGCGATGGCTTCGGTATCACCGTGGGGCTGGGCGGCCATGGGAACTCCTCTGCAGCGCTTTCGAGCGAAGCGGGGACCGGTTCGCGTGAAGAAAGCGCGTTAATTCAATAATCTAGAGCCTTTTCCCAGATTCCGTAAAACAGGGAAAGGCTCCCGGCTTGATTCCAGGGGTCCCGGCCTTAGCCCAGGGTTGAGGCGCTGTCACGGCGGTGATGAAAAACCCACAGAAAAGCCCCCGGCATCGTTTCGGACACCGGGGGCTTGGAACTGGTCGGCCGGGAGGATGGGCTCATGCCCCGAGGATCTGCTCCATGGCATCGGCGAAGCGCTCGGCCTGCTCTATGCTGAGGCACAGAGGCGGGCGCACCTTCAGCACATGGCCGAGGGGTCCGGCGGCGCCGATGAGAATGCCCTTGTCACGCAGCCGGTTGATGAGGGCGGAAGCTCCCGCCGGATCGGGCGCGCCATCCTCCCGCGAGACGATCTCGACGCCCAGATAAAGGCCCGCCCCGCGCACCTCGCCAATGGCGGGGCAGCCGGCGCGTGCGCCTTCCAGCCGCGCCACGATAAAGGCGCCCACCCGGCGGGCATTCTCCATCAGCCCGTCCTCGGCGATGGCGTCGAGCACGGCGAGCCCGGCGGCGCTGGCCACCGGATTGCCGCCGAAGGTGTTGAAATAGCCGAATTCGTCCGCAAAGCGCGCGAGCAGCTCGGGCCGCGTGACCACGCCGCCCATGGGAAAGCCGTTGCCCATGGGCTTGCCCATGGTGACCGCGTCCGGCACCACGCCGTGGCGGGCAAAGCCCCACATATGGCTGCCGGTGCGAGCGAAGCCCGGCTGCACCTCGTCCGCGATCACGAGCCCGCCCAAAGCCCGCGTCGCCTCGAAGGCGGGGGCGAGGAAGCCCACCGGGTCCGCATAGACTCCGTCGGAGGAAAAGATGCTGTCCACCAGCAGGCCGGCGAAGGCAATGCCCTCGTCCGCCATGGACTTGGCGGCGGCGGTGATGGCGGCGGCGAAGCCCGCGCCCACATCCGCCCCGTAATGGCGCGGATGGGGCGGGGGCACGGTGCGCACGTGCGCGGGCGGCGCACCGGTTTTGTAGGAGGAGGGGGAAACCTCCGTCACCGCGCTGGTGTTGCCGTGATAGGCGGTCTCGGTGACGATCACGCCCATGCCGCCGGTCCAGCCCCGGATGAGGCGGAGCGCGAGATCGTTGCTCTCCGAGCCGGTGCAGGTGAAGGCCACATTGGTGAGGGGCGCCGGAAAATGGGCCAGCAGCCGCTCGGCATAATCATGCACCTCATCGAAGAGGTAGCGGGTATGGGTGTTGTAGCGCCCCATCTGGCGGGAGACGGCTTCCACCACCTTGGGGTGGCAATGGCCCACCGAGGGCACATTGTTATAGAGGTCGAGATAGGTGCGCCCGTCGGCGGTGAAGATTTCCGCACCCTTGGCGGCGACGATGTGCAGGGGCTGCTCGTAGAACAGCACCGATGTGGCGCCGAAGCTGCGGCGCCGCCGGGCCACGAGCTGCGCCACGTCTTCGCTGAGGGCGCTGGTGTTGTCCGCCGCGAAGGCGTTGAGGGCGAGGATCTGCTTTTTCGCGCGAGCCGTCTGGCCCATGGGTGCACCTATTCTTTCGTTCGTCTTTGGCCCGGTGGCGGTCAGCCGTGGCGGGCGAGGAAGGCTTCGGCGAGAGCGAGCGTGCCTTCGGTGTAGGGGATGCCCATGGCCTGGCCGGTGGGCGTTTCCGCGTGGGAGGCGACCCAGGCCGTGAGCTGGATGCGCCGGAGCATCACGAACAAATCGAGCTGGTCGGAGGCCTCGGCCGGAAGCGGAGCAACCGTGCGATAGCCCTCCATCCATGCGGCCTTGAGGGCCGGCACATAGGGCTCATGCTCCAGGAAGGAGATGGCGGCGGCGAAATCGAACAGGAACCAGGACAGGCCGCAATCATCGAAATCGATGAGCGCCAGCTCGTCCCCGTTCACCAGCAGGTTGGCGAGGCGCAGGTCCGCATGGACGAGGCCGAAGCTGTCCGGCTGCGAGAGCGGCAGCAGCTTTTCCTTGAGCAGGGCCGCGGTGCGCTCCAGCAGCGCCTGGCCCTTGGCGTCGAGGCCCAGGCTGGCGCGGAAATCGCCCCAATGGGGGGTGTCGCCCAGGGTTGTCTCGAAGTTCCACACCTTGCGGGTGAAGCCCTCCGGCTTGCTCCAGGCGCGGGCATGGGCGTGAAGCTTGGCGTGGATGGCGCCGAGCTGGCGGAACCAGCCCACGAGGTCCTCGCCCTCCGCCGGCTCGCTGCCATTGAGGAACTCGAACGCCACCACATGGCGGGTCGTGCCCTCATCCTCGATATCGGCGATGAGGCCGCCATTGATCAGCGGAATGGGGCGCGGGGTGGTGATGACCTCATCCGCGCGCAGCGCCTCGATCCAGGCGAGTTCGGAGGTGATCTCCGCGCGGCTGTGATAGCCCGGCCGGTGGACGCGGAAGACGAGGGGGCCGGCCTCCTTGTCGGTGACGCGGAAGGTGGCGTTCTCGGAAATGGTGAGCAGCTTCACCTCGGCATCGGTGCCAAGGCCCCAGCGGGGCAGGGCGCCGCGCACGCCGTCCTCGAGCCGCTTCAGGAATTCATCGTCATAGAGCACGCAGGTTCTCCCTCAAGGCCGATTGTCCAGCAACGCCTTGAACTCGTTCAGCTCCATTACGTTGCAATAGATCATGTTGATGATTGCGAGCTCGGCGTCGTGCAGGGCCATGGAGGCGGCCGCGCAGCAGTCCTCCAGCACGATCACGTCGAAGCTCTCGTCCGCGAGGCTGCGCACGGTGGACGCGATGCATTGGTCGGTGAAGATGCCGGCGCAGACCACGGTGCGGATGCCCAGATTGTGCAGCATCAAGCGCAGATTGGTGCCGGTGAGGGCGGAATCCGTGGTCTTGGTCACCACGATCTCGTCACCCACGGGCGCCACGGCGTCCACGATCTGGCTGGCGGCCTCGTCCTTCGGCAGCAGCAGATTGTTGAAGCCGGGCTTCTTCTGGCTCAAAGAGCGGTCGCGCCCGTCGAGCGTTTGGCAGGCGATGCGGGCGTGCAGCACCTCCATCCGCCGGCCGCGGAAAGTGGCGAGGGCCTGGGCGATGTTGGGGATCACCACATCCGCCATGCGGGCGTGGAAGGGCGTCCAGGCATCGTAATGGGCCTGCTCGGCGCCCGAGAGGCTCTCGCGCGCCGGGCGCTCCAGATAGGTGTTCTGCACGTCGATGACGAGCAGGGCCGTGGCCTCCGGCACGATCTCAGGATCTTCCGGCTCGGGCGCGGTGGCATAATAGAGGGAGCGGTGGCGGGTCTTCCAGTTCACGCTCATGGCTCCCCCCTTTTCCTGGCAATCACCAGCTCGGTGCGGGCGCGCTCCATGGCGCGGGCGATGGGGGCGGGCGGCGGCTCGTCGGTGACGAGGCGGTTGATGTCGTGCCAGCGGCCCCAGATGGCCAGCGCCTGCTGGGAAAACTTGGTGTGGTCCGCCACCACCAGCGTTTCCACCGCCCGCTGCATCATGGCCTTGTAGACGGAGGCGGCGCCCGCCTCGGCCTCGCTCATGCCTTCGGCGGTGATGCCGCTGGCGCCGAGAATGGCCCAGTTGGCATTGTAGGACTGCAGGAAATCGATGGTTTCCGCGCCGGTCATCATGCCTTCCCGCCCATTATAGCGGCCCGGGCACATGAGAACGGTGATGGTGGGATTGGCCGCCAGCACGGTCGCCACCGAGAAGGAATGGGTGATGACGGTGATGTCCCGGCACTCCGCCGCCATGCGGCGCGCCACATGGGTGGTGGTGGCGCCGGCGCCGATGGCCACCACCTCATTGGGCTTGAGGAACCTCACCGTGGCGGCGGCCAGCGCCTCGCGCTCCGCCACCATCAGCAGGTGGCGCTCGCTCACCGCGGGCTCGGTGCCCAGGGGGCGCACGGCGCCGCCATAGGTGCGGTTGATGAGGCCCTTCTCGTCGAGTTCCAGCAGGTCGCGACGGATGGTTTCCGTGGAAACGCCGAGCTCGGCCGCCAGCTCCGACACGCGCAGGGTGGAGGAGGCCATCAGCTCGCGCACGATGCGCTCGTGCCGGGCCTTCTTGGAGAGGCGCGCGCGGTCCACCTCCGGGGCCTCGGGCAGCTCGGTGGGGTCGTTCGCGCTCATGCCGCCCGCGCCTTCTTCACGATGGCGCCGAGGAGCGCGCCGCCCAGCAGCACGGCCGCCGCCGCCAGGGTCGCCATGGTGCCGAGCGCCGGAACCATGGGCGAATAGCCCGCCACCATCTTGGCATAGAGCCACTTGGGCACCGTGGAATCCGCGCCGGCCGTGTAGAGCGAGAGCGGGAAATTGCCCCAGGAGAGCAGGAAGGCGAACAGGGCGCCGGACCAGATGCCGGGCCACAGCAGCGGCAGCGTCACGTTCGTCATCACCTCAACGCGCGAGGCGCCGAGGTCGAAGGCGGCTTCCTCCAAAGAGGGGTCGAAGCCGTAGACCTTGATGGCGATGACCAGCGTGACCACCGGCACGATCCACACCATGTGGGCGAACACGGCGGTCATCCACGACGTGGTGATGCCCAGCGCCGAATAGGCCAGCAGCAAGGCAAGCCCGAGCACCGGCTGGGGAAAGAAGACCGGGAGCAGAATGAGCTTCTGGTAAAGCTTGCGGCCCTTCCAGTCATAGCGGGCGAAGGCGAGGGCGCCGAAGAAGGCGATGACCACGGAAAACACCGTCACCACCGCCGCCACCAGCAGCGAATTTTCCACGATCATGGAAATCTCGATGGAATCCGTCGTCTTCTCCCACCATTCCCAGGAAAAGGCGCGGATGGGGAAGGCGAAGTAGCGGCCCTTCGAGACGCTCGCCAGCGCCACGCAGGCGAGGGGCAAATAGACGAGCAGCACCACGAAGGCGGACCACAGGGCGATGAACACCCGGGTGCGCAGCTTGTCCTGTTCCATCAACGCCTCCCCAGCAGCCGGTCGAGATCCAGCCGCGCGAAGACGGCCAGGGTGAGAGCGCCGATGAAGGCCGTCACCAGCACCGCCAGGGCGGAGCCCAGCGGCCAGTTCTGGGCATAGGTGAAGGCGATCTCGATATCGTGGGAGATGACGATCACCGATTGCCCGCCCAAAATCTTGGCTTCCGACACCGCGCCGATGGCCAAGACGAAGGTGAGCAGCATGCCGATGAGAATGCCCGGCATGGCCAGGGGCACTTCCACCTCGCGCCAGATCTGGAAGCGGTTGGCGCCCAGGTCACGGGCCGCGTCGATGAGGTCGCGCGGCACCATGGACAGGCCCAAAGTGAGCGGAAACAGCATGAAGGGCAGGTAGGTGTAGACCATGCCGGCCAGGATCGCCCCCGGCGTGTAGAGCACCTCCGGCGCGCCACCGAGGCCGAGCCACTTCAAGCTGCCGTCGAGCACACCATTCTTGATGAAGAACAGCACCCAGCCATAGAGCCGCACATTCTCCGACACGAACAGCGGAAACACGAACAGCACCGACACCAGCGACGACCAGCGCCCGAACAGGAACACCATGCCATAGGCGATGGGATAGGAGATCACCGCCAGCAGCGCGCAGGTCACCAGCGCGAAGCCGATGGACCAGGCGAAGGACAGCCACACCGTGTTGTCCGGCGAGAACAGTTCCGCATAGTTCGCGAGGCTGAAGGCCCGGAACACGTCAAACGAGCGGGGCGGCGCGAACGAATAGGCGAAGATGGCGATGAGCGGGGCGAGGAAGCCCGCCGCCAGCAGCACCACCACGGGCACCGCGCAGCGCACGCCGGCGGCGGCCCAAAGGGCGGCGAAGCGGGCGGAGAGCGGCGCGCGAGCGGCCTCCGGCGCGCCGGCCAGGGTTGTTTCGGTCATGGCGTTGCTCATGGCGTCACGCCTTCACCGAGATGGCGTCGCGCACGTCCCAACCCAGGCGTACATTGCGATTGGCGGCCGCGGGCAGGGCATTGGAGCGGGAGAGCTCCACCAGCATCACCTTGTCGCCCACCCGCACCTGATACTGGATGCGCGAGCCGAGCGAGTATTCATTATAGACGACACCTTCAAGAGTATTGTCCGCCTCCTCGCCATCATTGAGGAAACGCATGAATTCAGGCCGCACCACCACGAAGGTGCTGTCCGCCTGGGGGGCGTCCTTGGGCGGCGCCGCGCGGAAGGCGCCGGGCAGGTTGACGCCGCGCCAGCCCTCTCCCTCGCGCTTCAGCTCGATGACGTTCACCTCGCCCACGAACTCGGACACGAAGCGGTCCACGGGGGCGGCATAGATCTCTTCCGGCGTGCCCACCTGGATCAGCCGGCCCGCGCGCATCACGCCGATGCGGTCCGACATCACCATGGCCTCTTCCAGCGAGTGGGTAATGTAGATGAAGGTCTTGCCGGTCTCCCGGTGCAGGTCCTTCAGTTCCTTTTCGAGGATCTTCTTCAGCTTGTAGTCGATGGCCGAGAGCGGCTCGTCGAAGAACAGCACTTCGGGGTCATAGGCCAGCGCCCGGGCGAGCGCCACGCGCTGGCGTTCGCCGCCCGAGCACTTCATGACGTTCTTGCCATAATAGCTCGCCGGCAGGCGCACGATGGCCATCAGCTCCAGCGCGCGGGCCTTGCGGGTGGCGGCGTCCACGCCCTTGATCTTCAAGGGGAACTCGATGTTCTGCCCGACGCTCATATGGGGGAACAGTGCGAGCGACTGGAACACGAGGCAGGTGGGGCGCTTGTTGGCGGGCACGTCATTGATGCGCTCGCCATGCAGCGTGATGTTGCCCTCGCTGGGCGCCTCCATGCCGGCCAGCATGCGCAGCATGGTGGTCTTGCCGGAGCCCGAGGGGCCGACGATGGTGAAGAACTCGCCCTCGAAAATGTCGAGGTCGATCTTCTCCACGGCCGCGAAGTCGTTGAAGGTCTTGCGCACGCCCACGAGCTGGAGAATGGGCTTTTTGTCTTTGATGTCGGTCACCTTAACTCTCGCTCATGTGTGTCGTTCTGGCGGCGGTGGGGTGTGGCCCCTCCCCGGATCGGTGGGGAGGGGCCCAAGGCGCCGGTCAGGCGCGCCCCGGGGGCAGCCTCAGCCGCGCACGCGCTTGGCGGCGGTCATGATGTCGAGGGCCTGATCGTAATCGGGCACGATGTCGTATTCGACGCAGCGGGCCATGTCCTCTTCCAGGCTGTCCCACTGGATGGCTTCCAGCTCGGTCTTGGTGAACAGCTTGAAGCAGTCCGGATTGCCCATCTGGGTCACCGGATTGTAGGTGCCCTCGGCAAACGCCACCGTGTGCGCCACCTCGGGCTGCTGCACATATTTCAGGAAGGTCTCGGCCAAGGGCGAGAGCTGGGGATTGTTGACGAGGGAGGTCACCTCGATCCAGGCGATGCCGCCCTTGCCGCCGGCCATGGGGCCACGCAAAGGCGTGATGCCGCGCATTTCCGGATAGCCGTCGGCGCGGGCGGGGGAGACTGAATAGGTGCCGCCGGTGAGGTGCAGGTCGATCTCGCCGGAAATGAGCGCCTGGTTCATGGCCGCGATGTCGCCGATGAGCTTGGCGCCCTTGAACACCCGCTTGGCCGTCTCCTCGAACTTCGCCATCTCGTCCGGGGTGTGCTTCTTGAACGGGTCGATGCCCGCCACCACGAACAGGCCGAAGACGTTCCAGTCATCGGATTCCAGGATGCCGTATCTGCCGGCGAGCTTGGGGTCGTTGAACAGGTCCCAGCCCACGTCTTCGGCGGTCTTGCGGTCGATCTTCTTGGTGTTCACCACGAAGGAATAGGGTCCGAACCGCTGACACATGCCCAGCAATTCGGTGCCGGAATCGTCCATGGCCCACTTATAAGGCGGCTTGAACTGGGGGAGCATCTTGTCGAAATAGGGCTCGAAGGTCTCGCGCGGGAGCGGCCTGATCAGCTTCTCCGGGTACATGACCTTGCGGGCCCAGGGATTGTTGACGTTGATGAGGTCCCACACATTGGTCTCGCCGGCGCGCAGGCGGTTGATCATGGTGGGGTCGTTGGTGAGGCTTTCGGCCTTCACGGTGGCGCCGTGGGCCTTGCGGAACGGGTCCAGCACCTGAGCCGAGTTGTAGCCCTCCCAGCACAGGATGTTCAGATCCTTTTCCCGGGCCGCGAAGGCGCTGCGGGCGCCCGCGAAAGGAGAGGCCGCGAGGGCGAGACCGCCCGCCGCCATGCCCTTGAGAACTGACCGCCGATTCATCGTCATGGAGTTCGCCTCTGGCTGCTCACGCATCTGGAAGGGGTCCCCGGGGCATGCCTCCCCCGTGGCCGCGCCGGCTGGTCCGGGCGGGCGAAAGGGCTGCTCAAATGTGGGACTCTTGTTGAACTATGTTGGATGTTAAACGCCGACTGTTGGGCTTTACAACACCTTTTTAGCCGGGCAAGCTGGTTTTTGCCAACTTTCGCGCCAGAGGGCGCATCTGCTCAAAACTCGTCCAAAAAGCTCACCTAAGGGGAAGTCAGCATGTTGAAGGCGCTCGCGGGACGCACGGTCATCGTCACCGGCGGCAGCAAGGGGATCGGCAAGGGCATCGCGAAGCGCTTCGGCGCGGCGGATCTCAATGTGCTGGTGGTGTCCCGCTCGCTGAAGGAGGCAGAGGCCACCGCCGCCGAGATCGGTCCCAATGCCTCGGGCTTCGCGGCCGACGTGTCCGATCCAGAAGAGTGCAAGGCGTTCGCGCAGGCGGCCTTGGAGCGTTATGGGCGCATTGACGTGCTGTGCGCCAATGCGGGCATCTTCCCCGCGGCCAAGCTGGACGTGATGACGGCGGCCGATTTCGACCACGTGATGAATGTGAACCTGAAGGGCACCTTCCTCTCGGTGGCGGCGGTGATGCCGGCGATGAAGGCTGCCAAGTGGGGGCGGATCGTGGTGACGAGCTCCATCACCGGCCCCATCACCGGCTATCCCGGCTGGGCGCACTATGGCGCCTCCAAGGCCGGCCAGCTCGGCTTCGTGCGCACCGCCTGCATCGAGCTGGCGCCCTGGGGCATCACGGTGAACGCGGTGATGCCGGGCAACATCAAGACCGAGGGGCTGGATGGCCTGGGCGCCGATTATCTCGCCAAGATGGAGGGCTCCATTCCCCTGAAGCGGCTGGGCAGTGTGGATGACATCGCCAATGCGGCCCTGTTCTTCGCCTCCGAGGAAGCCGCGTTCATCACCGGCCAGACGCTGGTGATCGATGGCGGGCAGGTGCTGCCCGAATCGCTCATGGCGCTGGAGGAAATGGCGGTGGTCTGAGCCCCTGCCAGAAAATGAAAACGGCCCTCTCCCACGGGGAGAGGGCCGTTTTTTGTCGTAGGCGTCAGCGCCTCAGAGCACGCCGCCGATGAGGGCGAGGCCCGCCACCGCCACCGCCGCGCCGGCGCCGCGCACGAACCTCTCGCCATGGGTCTCGCCGAAGCGGCCGATGGCCATGCCCAGGCCAATGCCCGCCACATGCAGCAGGCCGGTGGCCAGCATGAAGCCCAGGCCATAGCTGAGGCCGGAGGCATCCAGCGGCATTTCCGTGCCGTGGGCGTGGCCGTGGAAGATGGCGAAGAAGCCGGCGAGCGCCATGGCCACCGCCAGCGGCGCCTTGAGCCCGAACGCCACCACGGCGCCCAGCACCACCACCGACAGGCCGATGCCCAGTTCCACGAACGGCACGTTCACACCCGAGACGCCGAGCGCGCCACCCACCGCCATCAGCGCCACGAAGGTGGCCGGCACCGCCCAGATGGCGCGCCCGCCCAGCTGCCAGGCGAAGATGCCCACGGTGACCATGGCCAGCATGTGGTCCAGCCCGCCCAGCGGATGGCCGAAGCCGTGCACGAAGCCGTGGGTGGCGCCGACCCCGGTATGGGCGAAGGCGAGGGTGGGCAGGGTGGTTGCAATGGCGGCCAGAAGGGCCGTGCGGGAGAAGTGACGCATCAAGGGGGCTCCTTAGGGTCTTGGGGTTCTCAATTCGGGTTCAACAGATGCGGGGGAGCTGATCGCCGACCAGCATGTCGACGATGCGCTCGCCCCCGAAACGGGTTTCCATGGTGACGCGGCCGGGCCGACCGTCGCTCACCGTGCCGATGATGGCGGCCTCGCGCCCCAGGGGATGGGCGCGCAGCGCGGCGAGCGCGGCCTGCGCCTCTTCCGGCGGCACCACCGCGAGGATCTTGCCCTCATTGGCGAGATAGAGCGGGTCCAGCCCGAGGATCTCGCAGAAGCCTTGCACCTCCGGCCGCATGGGCAGAGAGAGCTCGGACAGCCGCACGCCCACCGCGCTCGCCTCCGCCAGCTCGTTCACCACGGCCGCGATGCCACCGCGGGTGGCATCGCGCATCATGCGGATGCCGGGAGCGGCGGCGATGAGGGTCTCGATCAGCCCGTTGAGCGGGGCGCAGTCGCTCTCGATCTCGGTGTCGAGGGCGAGGTCGCCGCGGGCATTGAGGATGGCGGCGCCATGGTCGCCCAGAAGGCCGTTCACCAGCACCACGTCGCCGGGCCGGGCCCTGGTGATGCCCACGTCGAGGCCCGAGCGCACCACGCCGATGCCGGTGGTGGTGATGAAGAGTTTGTCGCAGGCGCCGCGCGCCACCACCTTGGTGTCACCGGTGGAGATGGACACCCCCGCCGCCCGGGCGGTTTCGGCCATGGAGCCCACCACCCGGCGCAGCACCTCCACGTCGAGCCCCTCCTCGATGATGACGGCGCAGGAAAGCGCCACCGGCACCGCCCCGCCCACCGCAAGGTCGTTCACCGTGCCGCAGATGGCGAGCTTGCCGATGTCGCCGCCGGGGAAGAACAGCGGGTCCACCACAAAGCTGTCGGTGGTGAAGGCCAGCCGGTCGCCCTTCGCGCTGAGGGCTGCTAGGTCGAAGCGGGCCTGATCCTCGGGCGCATCACGCCTTTCGCCGGAGAAGGGGGCAAGGAACACGTCGTCGATGAGGTCGCGCATGGCGCTGCCGCCGCCGCCATGGGCCAGCGTGATGGTCTTGGCCCCGAAAGCGCGGCGCTTGGGCGAGGGATGGGCGCTCATGCGGCTTCTCCCCTCAGCCCGCCATATTGGTAATAGGCCGCGCAGGCGCCCTCGGACGAGACCATGAGCGCGCCGAGCGGGGTTTCCGGATTGCAGCCCTTGCCGAATTCGGGGCAGGCCCAGGGCTTGGCGGCGCCGGTGAGCACCTCGCCACAGCGGCATTGGGCGGGGTCGGCCACCTTCATGTCGGGCACCGCGAAGCGCCGTTCCGCGTCGAACGCCCCATAGGCCTCACGCAGCCGCACGCCGGACCCGGCGATGGAGCCCAGGCCCCGCCACTCGAAAGTGGCGCGCGGCTCATAGACCTCGTTCACCGCCTTCAGCGCCGCGGGATTGCCCTCCACGGGCACCACGCGAGCATATTGGTTCTCTATGCGCGCTTGCCCGGCCTCGATCTGCCGCAGCACCATGAGCAGGGATTGCAACAGGTCAATGGGCTCGAACCCGGCCACCACCAGGGGCTTTTTGAATTCCTCGGCGATGAAGCGGTAGGGCGTGGTGCCGATCACCATGGAGACGTGGCCCGGCCCGATGAAGCCATCAATGCCGAAATCCTCCTGGGAGAGCAGCGCCCGCAGTGTCGGGATGATGGTGATGTGGTTGCAGAACAAGGAGAAGTTCTCGACCTTCTCCCGCGCCGCCCGCAGCACTGTGAGGGCGGTGGACGGCATGGTGGTTTCGAACCCCAGGCCGAAGAACACCACCTGCCGGTCGGGATTGCGCTTGGCCAGAGTGAGCGCGTCCAGGGGCGAATAGACCATGCGCACATCGGCGCCCTCCGCCTTGGCCTGGAGCAGGCTCTTCTTGGAACCGGGCACCCGCATGGCATCGCCGAAGGTGGCGAAGATCACCTCTTCCCGTTCGGCGATGGCCACGCAATCGTCCACCCGCCCCATGGGCAGCACGCAGACCGGGCAGCCGGGGCCGTGCACGAACTCCACGAGATCCGGCAACAGGCCTTCCAGCCCGTAGCGGAAGATGGCGTGGGTGTGCCCGCCGCACACTTCCATGATGGCGAACGGCTTGTCGCGCCCGCGCTCCAGGCGGGCGGAGATGGCCTCGATCTCCTTCACCAGGGTCTTGGCGAGGGCGGGGTCGCGGAATTCATCGACGAAGCGCATGGCGTTCCTCCTCAGCGGGCCGGTGCGGGGACGGGCTCGATGCTGCCCGTTCGCAGGGCCTCCATCTCCGCTTCCGCCTCGCCGATCTCGGTGAGCACCTTGAGGGTGGCGGCGGCCTCCTCCTCGTCGATGATGCTCATGGCGAAGCCCACATGCACCAGCACCCAGGCGCCCACCAGGGCTTCGAGGGGTTCGCCGGGCGGGGCCACGCACACCACGTCCACGGTGCGGCGCACGCCGGAGACGTCCACCACGCACAGCATGGCGTCCGCGTCGGCGACGGCGACGATGCGTCCTGGAATGCCGAGGCACATGGCGGTTCTCCGTTCTTCTTCAGTGCGAGCTGGCGAAGGTGGCGCCGCGGGCGATGCCGTAGCGGTCGAGCTTGGCGCGCAGACCCACCCGCGAGAGGCCCAGTTCCTCGGCCGCGCGGCTCTTGTTCCAGCGGCAGCGCACCAGGGTCTCGGTGAGGATGGAGGCTTCCATCCGCTCGATGCGGTCCTTCAGCGGGCCGCTCTCGGGCAACGCGATGCTTTCCGGTTCCGCCCGCGCGGTGGTGACGGCGGCGGCGCGCAGAACGTGGGGAGAAAGCAAATCGGCGCCCAGCATGTCGCGCTCGGCCAGCACCAGCATGCGGGTGATCTCGTTCTGCAATTCGCGCACATTGCCGGGCCAGTCATAGGCCTTCATGCAGCCGAGCGCTTCCTCGCTGAAGCCCTTGGCACGCTTGCCGTGTTGGGCGGAGAGCGCGTCGAGGATGCTCTGCGCCAGCACCGGAATGTCGCCGCGCCGCTCCCGCAAAGCCGGCAGCGTCAGCACCATGGCGCAGAGGCGGTAATAGAGGTCCTCTCGAAAGCGCCCCTGTCCCACTTCGCCATAAAGGTCGCGATGGGTGGCGGCGAGCACGCGCACATTCACCCGCTTGGATTCGTTGGAGCCCACCGGGCGGATCTCGCCTTCCTGCAGGAAGCGCAGCAGCTTCACCTGGAAGGCGGGGGAGATGTCGCCGATCTCGTCCAGCAGAATGGTGCCGCCATCCGCTTGGTCGAGCAGGCCGACGCGCGTGACATGGGCGCCGGTGAAGGAGCCCTTCTTGTGGCCGAACAGCTCGGATTCCAGCAGGTCGTCCGGGATCGCCCCGCAATTCACGGCGAAAAAGGGCCGGTCCGAGCGCAGGCTGGAATAATGAATGGCGCGGGCCAGCAATTCCTTGCCGGTGCCGGTTTCGCCATGGATCAGCACCGGCACGTCGAAGGTGGCCACCTGGGCGGCGCGGGTGCAGGTCTGTGACAGGGGGCTGCCGGGGGCGCGGATGAGCGTGTCGAAATGGAAGATCTGCGCCACCCGCTCGCGCTGGGCGGCGAGCCGCGCCTCGGCGGTGGTGGCGGTGAGCTTCATTTCCAGGCTCAGGCGCTCATGCTCGCGCTGCAGCTCGAACAGATGGGCGGCGTTGCGCGCCGCCAGCAGCAGCTGGTCCGGATGCCAGGGCTTGGGGATGAACTGGTAGATGCCCGCCGCATTGATGGCGCCGATCATGTCCTCCGGCTCGCTATAGCCGGTGACGATGATGCGCAGGATGTCCGGCCAGCGCTCGCGCACCTCGGTGAGGAGGGCGACGCCGGAGGTGCCGGGCATGCGCTGGTCGCAGAAGATCACCTGGATCCACTCGTTTTCGAGGATGCGGCGGGCCTCGTCCGCGTCGAGGGCGGTGAAGACGTCGAAATCCTCGTCGAGCACCCGCGCGATGACTTCCACCGAGCGCGGCTCGTCGTCCACCACCAGGATGGCGGGGCGGCGGGTCATCTCAAGCCCCCTTCGCCGCGGGGGCGGCGGCGGCGCGCAAGGCGCGGGCGCGGGCCTCGGCGGCGCTGGCGAGGGCATCGAGGCGGGCGGCGCGGGCGCCGTCCAGCCAGGCTGTCCAGCGGGCCAGGCCCACATCGCCCCGGGAGGACACGCGCAGGACCTCCGCCTTGGGGTTCACCCGCGCGATGTTGCGTTCCAGCGCCGCAAGGTCCGCGTCCACATAGGGCGCAAGGTCGGCCTTGGTGATGAGGACGAGGTCGGCGCCCTGGAAGATATCTGGATATTTCAGGGGCTTGTCGTCACCCTCCGCCACCGAGATGAGGGTGACGCGCCGCGTTTCCCCAAGATCGAAGGCGGCGGGGCAGACGAGGTTGCCCACATTCTCGATGAAGAGGACGCCGCCCTGGGGCAGCGGCAGCTTTTCGAGGGCGTGGCCCACCATGTGGGCGTCCAGGTGGCAGCCCTTGCCGGTGTTGATCTGCACCGCCGGCACGCCCACGGCGCGGATGCGCTCGGCGTCGTTGTCGGTCTGCTGGTCGCCCTCGATGACGGCGGCGGGAATGCGCCCCGCCAGCGCCTTCAGCGTCTCGACGAGGAGGGTGGTCTTGCCCGCCCCCGGCCCGGAGAGGAGATTGAGCGCGAGGACGCCGGCCGCTTCCAGCCGGGCCCGGTTATCTGATGCGTAGGCGTCGTTTTTGGCGAGGATTCCGGTTTCGATTTCGACCATGCGTGCTTGGGAGAGACCAGGTGCATGGGCGCGCGCGGGCCCTCGTCCGAAGTCGAGGGTCTCCTGCGGCGCGTGAGCGCCACCATGATGATGATGATCACCACCGTGGTGAGGCACGCTGTGATGAGCGTCAGGGCGAGATGCATGGTCCTGCGTCAGGTCTGGCGAATGTTCGATCGAAGGTTCTTGGACGTGACTATACGCGACCGCGCCGGACTTGGTCACTGCCTCATGAGCATGGTGCGCGTGGGCGTGCTCATGTTGGTGCTCGTGGGGGTGTTCATCTTGGTGTTCATGGGCGTGCCCATGCGCGCCGTGATGCTCGCACGGGTGGCTGTGCGTGGTGCCGTCCGCATGGGTATGCGTGTGCGCGCCGTGCGCGTGGCCGTGGGCTTCGGAAATGGTGGCGCCGTCGCCGCCGCAGCCGCAAACCGTGCACATCACATCACCTCCAGGTCCTTGATGGTCATTTCGGTGCCGCCATTGGGCAGAAGCCGCTCGCCGCCGCATCGCGGGCAGGGGTCGAGCCGGTTGGCGAGCGGCACGGTGTCGTTGCAGTCGAAGCACCAGGCGGTGCCGGGCTCGTCCAGCACCACCAGCTCGGCGCCCTCGGCGAGCGAGCCCTGCATCACCACGTCGAAGCCGAAGCGCAGCGCTTCCACCTCCACCCCGGCGAAGCGGCCGACGGCGAGGCGCACCCGCGTGACCTTCGAGAAGTTCTGTCGCTGCGCGGCGTCTTCCATCGCGCTGCGCAGGCTTTCGCACAGGGCCATCTCATGCATGGTCGAGCGCTCCTTCGAGATCGAGGGTGACCGGGACGCATGGATTGATGGCCGAGAGCAGGAAGCGCGCCGCCAGCGGGGCGTGCGGGGCCGAGGGATCGAGCGTCGCGAAGGCCTGCTCCAGCAGGCCGCCGGGGGCAAGGTTCCAGGCGCTGGGCGAAAGGATGCGATAGCGCGCCACGCGCCCGCCTTCCACGCGCGCCCCATGGCCGAGCAGGCCGCGCGCCGCATCGGCAAGGCCGGTGCCCGGCGCGCCGGAGGGAGCGGGCGGGGCGGCGGGTGCGGCCAGCAGCGCCAACAGATCCGTCAGGCGCGCCAGCAGGCGCACGAAGAGGCTCGGTCCCTCGGCAGGCAGCAGGGCCGTGAACAGCGCGCTTCCCGCCACCCGGCCGAGCGCGCCGGTCTCGCGGAAGGGCAGGGGGCGGGCCGAGCCGTCATGCTCCAGCCCGGCCGCAAGGGCGCGGGAAAGGTCGACGGCCGTGAGCTCGGGCAATCCCACGCGCCCCTCGGCCGGGTCCAGCTCGCGGGAGAGGCGCGAGAGAATGCGCGCCGTGGCCGTTTCCCCCGCGCACAGCCAGCCGCCCAGCTCCGAGCGGGAGAGGGCGCCGAAATCGCGGTGCGCCAGGCGCTCGCCCACCAAAGCGGCGCGCAAGGCGGCATCGGCCTCGGTGCTGTCCTGCGCCAAGGCGCGCAGGGCGGTGCGGTCGGGTGCGCCATCGAACAGGGTCGGCCAGCCATGGAGAATGGCAAGGGCATGATCGCGCACGCTTTCCCGCGCCATGGCCCTGTCGTTCGCCGCCACGGGCAGGCCGAGGGCGCGGGCGGCCGCGAGGCCATGGGCGGCGCCGCACAGATTGAAGATGCGGGGCGCGAGGCTGGCGGCCTCCTCCACCGGGCGTCCTTCCAGCGACTGGGCCGGGTCCGCGCCCTCCGCGCGCACGACGCGCCACCCCCGCGAGCCCGGAGCGGGATCGCGGCTGATGGCGATGTGGCGGAGGGCGGCGCGGCTCATGGTTCTTGCGCCTGCGGGTGCGCGGTGGCCACGGCTGGCGCCGGCTCTTCCTTCGCGGCGAGGCCGGGGCCGAAAATCATGGCCCGGCGCGACAGGGCCGTGGGCGCCCCGGCGGCTTCGCCAGAGGCGGGCTCGGGCGAAGCGCGGTCCGAGATGGCGGGATCCGAGATGGCACGATCCGACCTGGCACGATCCGACCTGGCGCGCTCCTGCTCCTCGCGGCGCGCGGCATCCTCCTCCGCTCGGCGGCGGATCTCGCCGGAGCGGCTGCCTTCCTCGCGATTGGCGGGGTCGAGCAGTGCGGGGATCACCGCTTCCGCCGTCTCCACCGCCTGCAGCATGGAGGAAAAGTCAAACATGGGGGAGAACAGGGAGCACGCCTTGTAGGGCCCCGTTTCCGGCCGTTCGGCGGAGAGGAATTCATAGAGTCCCGAGGGAAATTCCAGGAGCTCGCGGGTGCCGGTGGGCAGGCCGGACCAGTCCTCATTCGCTCCCGGCAGCAGGATGATGTTCATGAACCAGGGCGTCACCAGCACGCCCATGACGCGCCCCTCATGAATACGGAAGCCCACCGCCTTCACCGACAGGGAGCCGTTCACGAACGGCACGCCCTTCATGCGCGAGGCGTGGATTTCCTGGAACACCGCCTCGAACCGGCCGGGCGCGGTGGCCAGGGTGCGGGCGAGCGCCGCCTCTTCCGGCGTCGGCTCGCTCACCACGGCGGAGAGGCCGGCGGCACCGCCGTCCAGCACCATGAACTGGTCGCGGGCGCCGTCGCACACCGGGCAGCGCCAGTGCTCGGGCAGATCGTTGAAGGCGGTGCCGGCCGGGATCTGCCAGGCTTCGCAGCCCTCGGCCGGATCATAGACGTGCCAGCACACCTTGCATTCCAGGCGCGCGGTGGGCGCGAGCCGGGCGCGGTCTCCAAGATAGGAGCCCTCGAAGGTGCGCAGCAGCGCGGGGGAGGAGAAAGCGGCGCTCATGATGCCCTCACGCCACCGCGTCCAACACTTCGATGAGGCGCTCGGCGGAATCGGAAATGTCCTCCGGCGCCGCGCACGCCACTTCCGGCACCTCGCAGATCTCGATGGTGTCGAGGATGAGCACGTCGGTGGAATTGTAGAAGCGCACCCGCCACACGCCCTTCAGCGCGGTGGAGTCGATGCGGCAATTGCCATAGCCGCGCGAGAGCACCACCGTCGCTCCTTGGCCCAGTCTCTCGTCGAGCATGGCCAGGTCCTCCGGCGTGTGGGGCAACAGGGACAGGTTGATGACGTGGGGCGGGTCGCCGGCGGAGCGGCTGCGGGCGCGGTGGTCGATCTCCACCAGCAAGGTGGGGGCGTTGAAGATGCCGGGGCCGGTCGCGTCCGCGAGGCGGGCGGTGTCGATGGCCCAGGTCTCGTCATGGGCGCGCAGGATGGCGCCGCGCGGGAAGGCGGAAACCTCCACCCGGTCCGCGCCCTCGCTGCCCGACAGGCGCCACACCCCGGCGAAGGTCGCCTCCTGGATGTCCATGGCCCGGCCCGGCGCCGACACCTTCACCGCCACCTCGCCCTCGCCCAGGGTCTCGTCCACCAGAGCGAGGTTGTCCCGGTCCAGATGGGCGAGCGGCACGGTGAGGCTCGCCCCCGGCGTCCAGCCCTGGAGGGCGGCGATGATGTCCTTCATCACCGCCAGAGCGGGGGCGAAGCGGGTCTTGTCCTCCACCTCGGGCAGATGGGCCTCGAAGGTGCGCATGCCCGACGGCATGGGCATGTAGGCCAGGCCCTCCTCCTCGGCGGTGGGCTGGCTGCCGGGGCCGAAGCCGATGGGCGCCTGGACGGCGAAGGGGCTGGAGGACATGGCGGCGACCTTTCGGGGCGGATCAGTGCGTGGCGGTGGAGGGGGCGTCGATGAGGGCGCCGAGCCGGTCGAGATATTCATCCCAATCCCGCATGCGGGAGATCGCACCCAGGGGCACGCCACCGCGCAGCACCACGATGGCCGGCAAGGCCAGGTTCAGTGCCTCGCGGAAGCTGGCTTCAGCGCCCGGGCCCGCAACGGCGCCGCCGATGCGTTCCTCACCCCCCAGGGCCTGCACCAGCTCGGGCAGCACCACGGCGATGTCCGGGCTCTCCAGATGGGCCTTGCCATGGGCCGGAAGCAGCACGAACAGGTCGCGCCCATCGAGGCCGGCGGCGTCCTCGGCATTGTCGAGATAGGGATAGGCGCGCTCGGTGATGAGGCGGCGCACGAGGGGGTGGAGCGCATCCTGCGACATCAGGCTTCCTTTCGGCCGGCGGCATAAGCGGCGGCGAGATGGGGCGGCAGCTCCGGCTCGCGATGGGCGAGATCGGCGAAGGCGCGGTCGACGAGACTGCTGTCGGCCGCGCCCGCCATGATGGCGGCGACCCCTTCCAGCGCCTCGGTGATCAGGCGGGCTTCCTCGGCATCCAGCCGGCGGCGCGCGGTGCCCTGGAACACCAGCACGTGGTCTCCCACCCCGGCCTCAGGCACCAGGATGAGGTCCACCCGCTCCGTGCGCCCCTCGGCCGAGCACAGGGCGAACGCGCCGTCTGTGGCATCGATGCGCATGGGGAGGCCGAGGCACATGATCTTCTGTCCTTCCGAGGGCTTCAGGAGCGGTTGAGGATGCGCGGGTCGCCGATGCGGCAGGCATCCTCGGCGCTGGGGCGGCCGGATTCGTAGGAATCGCGGGAGACGGCGGCGGTCACCAGCGTGTCGTCCGAAGTCTCGCGCCGGGTGATCCAGGTGTTGAAATCGGCGGTCAGCACCTTCACGACGCGGGCGGCCGCGGTGTCCACCTGGGCGGCCACCGTCTCGGTGAGGCCGCCGCCATAATCGTCGAGCACCTCGGGCTGCACGCCCACGAGGACGATGCGGCTGGGCACGCGCTCCCGCAGAGCGAGAAGGCCGAGGATTTCCTGGAAGCCGGTCTGGTGCAGGCTCACCTTGCGGGCGGCGAGCACCTTGGGCACCTCCTGATCCACCAGGACATGGAGCGTGCCGGGGGGCAGGCCGTAATCCACCGCATCGACGATCACCAGACCATCGGTTTCTTCCAGGTAGGGCAGCAAGTAAAGGCCCTGGGTGCCACCGTCGAGCAGGGTTACATTTTCAGGAAAGACATAGTCGCGGTCGAGCGCTTCCAGGACACGGACGCCGAAACCTTCGTCCGCCCACAGGATGTTTCCAATACCGAGCACCAGAATGCGCGCGTGTATACCCTCGTCGGTCATGCGACGTCTCTCCTTCGGCCCATCCTCCCACGGCAGTCTGGCGCCGCCTGAATTGAACTAGATCAATTCAAGGACTGTGCCAGCGGACCGGGCAGGTGATAACGTGTTGATCGCCCAAGTGGCCATTGCATGCCGCCAGCATGGCGGCCGCGTGACAGCTGGAAATAGTGTGATCGAACGCCGGTTGAAGTGAAAGCGATATGTTCAATTTTGGCCGCATCAGCGGTCATTTCCGGGGCCATGGTGTGCGCTCGGCCACCCGCCGGGGCTAACAGGCTCTGCGCGCAAAGAAAAAGGGCGCGGCTTGCGCCACGCCCTTGTCTTAAGACTGCGCCTGCCGTCACACCGGATCGTCGTCGCGGAAGGTGCGGTAGCCGTTGGTGATGGCGGAAACCATGGTCTGGCGGCTCATGATGTCCTCGCGGATCACCAAATAGACGTGGATGATCACGAACAGGATGATCACCCACATGCCGATGTGATGCAGCGTGTGCACCTGCATGGAGCCGCCGAGCAGCGGGATGACCCAGCCGAACATATTGTTCTGCCAGCTCCCGAGCCCCGTGCCCTCCGAATAAAGGGCGAAGCCGGTGACGATCATGAAGATCGTGCCGAGCACCATCACCAGGAACAGGAACATCTGCGCCAGGGGATTGTGGCCCACGAACTTCAGGGGCCGCGGCTTCAGGAAGGCATACCACTGGATCTCGGTGAAGAAGCCACGCCAGAAGCTCTTCTTCCAGATGGGGAAGGTGAACAGCTCACGCGAATACTTGTTGCCCGCGAACGCCCACAGGATGCGGCCGATGAAGGCCACCGCCAGCACGTAGCCCGCCGAGAAGTGGACGAAGCGGATGGTGCCCATGAGATAATGGGAACTCGGCTCGCCCGACAAAGTGGGGAAGGGCGAGCCGATGAAGTAGCCGGTGATGCACAGCACCACGATGCACAGGGCATTCACCCAGTGCCACAGGCGCACCGGCGCCTCATAGACATAGACAGTGGTCAGGTGCTTTCCACCCTTCACCGCCCCATTGGCCGGGGCGGTTTCCGCCGGGGCCGCAGGTGGCGGGGTGGTGCCGGAGAGCGACGCGTCGGTCATGGCTCACCTCCCTAGCGCACGGAGACGCGGGCCAGCTCCTCGCCATCGTCGGACATGACGTGGGTGGAGCAGGCCAGGCACGGGTCGAACGAGTGGAGGGTGCGCAAAATCTCCACCGGCTCCTCGGGACGGGCCATGGGCGTGTTGAGGAGCGAGGCCTCGAACGCGCCGATATTGCCCTTGGGATCACGCGGCCCGCCGTTCCAGGTGGTGGGCACCACGCACTGATAGTTCTCGATCCGCCCGTCCTTGATCTTGATCCAGTGGCCGAGGCCGCCGCGCGGGGCCGCCACCGTGCCCACCCCCTTGGCCTCCTTGGGCCAGGTGGAGGGGTCCCACTTCTCCATGTTGGCGGTGGAGGTGTCGCCGGCCTTGATATTGGCGATGAGGGCGGAAAAATCGTCCAGCATCATGGCGGCGCAATAATGCGCTTCCAGCGCGCGGGCCAGCGTGCGGCCGATGGTGGAGGGCAGCGCCTGCTTGGGGGTGAGGTTGGTGCCGGCGAGGCTGTTGAAGCGGCCCAGCGCCTCGTCCACCTGCCCCTTCACGAACGGCACGCCATGGGCATAAGCGAGGATGTAGCGGGCGAGCGGGCCCACCTCCACCGCATTGCCGCGCCAGCGCGGAGCCTTGATCCACGAATATTTCGCGTTCTCGTCCACCTGTTTGATGTCGGTGCGGGTGCCCTTGAAGTTGGGGCCGAGGTCGAACTTGGGATCGGTGATGCCGTCCCAGGGGTGCAGGCCCTTGTCCTTGTCCGCCTCGCCATAGGTGTACCAAGAGTGCGCGACGAACTCCTGCACCTGATCGGGATCGCGCGGGTCGATGGGATGGATCTCTTCCCAATTGCCGTTGAGGATGACGCCGCCGGGCAGGCGATCAGTCTTCTTCTGGCCCTGGATGGCGGCATAGTCGCCATAATCCATCACATTCTGGCCCGAGAGGCCGCCGCCATAGAGCCAGCCCTTGTAGAAGCTCGCAATGGCGATGACGTCCGGCACCAGCACGTTCTGGGAAAACTCGAACGCCTCCTGGAGCTTGAGCTGCACGAAGTTCAGCCGCTCCATGTTGAGGGGGGCGCCGGCGGCCATGTCGCCATTCATGTTGATGGCGCAGGGCACGCCGCCCACCAGATAGTTCGGATGGGGGTTCTTGCCGCCGAAGATGGTGTGCACCTTCACGATCTCGCGCTGGAAATCCAGCGCTTCGAGATAATGGGTCACGGCCAGCAGATCCGCCTCGGGCGGCAGCAGGTAGGCCGGATTGTCCCAGTATCCGTTCTTGAAGATGCCGAGCTGCCCCGATTCCACGAACTTCTTCAGCCGGTTCTGCACATCGCGGAAATAGCCCGGCGAGGACTTGGAATGGGCGGAGATGGACTGCTGCAGCACGCTGGTGGCCTTGGGGTCGGCCTTCAGCGCGTTCACCGGGTTCACCCAGTCGAGGGCGTGGAGGTGATAGAAATGCACCACGTGGTCGTGCCACTGGAGCACCTTCGCCATGATCTCGCGGATGAGATAGGCGTTGTTGGGGATGGTGATGTTGAGCGCATCTTCCACCGCCCGCACGGAGGTCAGCGCGTGGCAGCCCGTGCACACGCCGCAGATGCGCTCCACGAAGGCCCAGGCGTCGCGCGGGTCGCGACCCTTGAGGATCACTTCCAGCCCGCGCCACATGGTGCCGGTGGAGACCGCGTTGCGGATGACGTTCTCAGCATCCACATTCACCTCGCAGCGCATATGGCCTTCGATGCGGGTAACCGGATCGACGACGATGCGCTTGCCTGAGGTGTCGAGGGAAAAGCCGTTCGGCGTCTGGATGGTCACTTCTCGCCTCCCTTATCGGCGCCGTTGCTGCTGTCGTGTTTTGTCTGGGCGCGCTTCAGGGCGCTGACGGCGGCATGCACCGCCACGCCCCCGCCCACCACGGCGGCGGCCGCAAGGCCCACCTTGTCCGCATTGCTCTCGATGCCGAAGCCGGAATTCTTCAGGTCCGCCAGGCGGGCATACCAGGAACCCTTGTCCCAGAAGCCGTCTTCCGAGCAGCCGATGCAGCCGTGGCCGGACTGGATGGGGAAGGACACGCCGTCGTTCCAGCGCACGGTGGAGCAGGCATTGTAGGTGGTCGGGCCCTTGCAGCCCACCTTGTAGAGGCAATAGCCCTTGCGCGCGCCCTCGTCGTCGAAGCTCTCCACATACTGGCCGGCGTCGAAATGCGGCCGGCGATAGCATTTGTCGTGGATGCGCTGGGAATAGAACATCAGCGGCCGGCCCTGGCGGTCGAGCGC
Source organism: Xanthobacter sp. NM-59 (assembly GCF_021401125.1). GTDB lineage: Bacteria > Pseudomonadota > Alphaproteobacteria > Rhizobiales > Xanthobacteraceae > Xanthobacter. The sequence goes on along the minus strand of NZ_JACBFQ010000012.1, from coordinate 15,838 downwards.
GGGGAGCTGGTCGAAGGTGAGCATGTAAGTGATGACGCCGGTCATCACCTCGGCGATGGGCGGGCAGCCGGGCACCTTGATGATGGGCTTGTCGAAGATCACCTCATGCACGGGCGTGGCGCGGGTGGGATTGGGCCGGGCTGCCTGCACGCAGCCATAGGAAGCGCAGGAGCCCCAGGAGATGATGGCCTTGGCGTCGGTCGCGACCTTCTTGAGCTGGTCCACGAACGGCTTGCCGCCGATGATGCAATACATGCCATCCTCGTTGAGGGGCGGGTTGCCCTCCACGGCCAGGATGTAATTGCCCTTATACTTGGTCATCACCTCTTCGAGGATGGCTTCCGCCTGGTATCCGGCGGAGGCCATGAGGGTGTCGTCATAATCGAGGGAGATCATGGAGAGCACCACATCCTTCACCAGAGGATGGGCGGAGCGGATGAAGCTCTCCGAACAGCAGGTGCATTCCAGGCCATGGAGCCACAGCACGGGGGTGCGCGGCTTGGTTTCCATGGCGTGGGCGATCTTGGGCGCGAATTCCGGCCCGAGGCCGAGCGCCGCCGCCGTGAGCGAGCAATATTTCAGGAACGACCGGCGGGTAATCCCCTGCCGCCGCATCACTTCATAAAACGTCTCGAGGGCCATCAGGCGTTCCCCCTTACATGTTTCCCATTCGCCGCCGGCCCTTTACCGGACCGACCCCCACCCACACCGGCAACCCGGCCCCTGGCATCACCCAAGGCCCGCCGGGGGTGAGACGGCGGAACTTGAAAGGATTACAGCAAGGGCTGTGCCAGGGGCGGGAGGGAAGGGATTTCAGGGGGTTAGGGGGTGATAGGGGGAGGCGTGGTGGATGGGGGGAAGGCGCTTTCCAGGGGAGGTGGAAAGGGGGTTATCGGGTGGGCTTGGCTTCTACGATCAGGTAACACGCAGCTTTTGGGTGAGCGTGCCGATGAGTGCATCAATAACGGATTGTGCATGAGTTGCGATCGCTTCTCCGGGATTCGCGGCGCAAGCCTCTGAGATGCTGTATTTCGCCTGCTGCTTGGTAGCGTTGTCGAATGGTTTTCCACATTGAGTGAATATGTCAGCCATTCGCACGGACCACTTTCCTTTCGTGCGAGGCTTTATAGTTTTTAAGTCAATACTGTAATTATCCATAAATATATTATAGTAAATACCGGGATTTATAAAGTCCTCGAACTCACTTTCATTTCGAGCAGAGAGCAGTGTGAGATTATAGTCATTGTCAGATATCAGGTTATAGGTCTTTGCTTTTTCAATTGATTGCCGACCTGAAAGGTCGTAGTCCAAAAAACAATGTATTTGACAAAGAATTGAACGGTATAGAGATATTTTACTACAGAGTCCGCCTGCTCCATCTATGGAGTCAATGATCATGCGGCCGGAGTCCATGGCATTTCGTATTGGATCTGAGTGCCATTTTAAAATTGAAGTTAGCGCCGTTTTGTCGTTTTCGCCTTCGACTAAAAGTATAACATCTGCGTTTAGTAAATTATCATATGATCGAATTCCAAGCGCGCTTCTTATGTCCGATAATTTATTTGCCGGAGAAGCTTTAGTTTTGTTTACAATTATATTGCTTCCAATTGAGTCGCGATTTGCTAGTATTCCGCTGTGCGTTGTTATGATAACTTGATCCAGGTTCGACATGTTATTTATTACATTTCGGAGGCCGTATATCGCTTCAGAGTGGAGGTGTGCCTCGGGCTCTTCGATAGCAAATATGTAGGTTTTGCGATCACGCTCCTCCTCAAGAACGTGTCGCCTCAATCCAAGGGCTATCAGACTCTGTACGCCGTCGCCCTTTGCTTCAAGGTTAGTAATGATTCCGTCATCCACATCGATATCAATTGTTTGACTAAGCGTAGTATATCTGCGCTCATCGCTGATGGAAAACTTTACCTTTTTTACATCAGGAAGGAACTGACGCAGAGTATCTGTCGTTTTTTTAGATAAAGAATCCAGAATTGGCTTCTGAAGGCGTTTTATCTCCTCCAGCGCATTCTTGTAAGCCTCATCTCTTTCGAGAGCCACGAGTGCTGTAGAGACAATATCGCGCACGATATTTGTTGAATGTTCCGCAGTTCTAATTGACGGTATGTATTGAAACTGTATGCGATTCAAAATAAATTTTAGAATACGTTGAATTTTAGCATTTAACGAAAGACTTCCTCGTCCGTTTTTTACAACCTTTATATCTGTCGTTTCGGATTTGAATGTAATTTTTATTATCAAAATTCCGTTAATTGCGCTCTTTAATTCCGACTTGAAATCCTCTATCTCATCACTTGTCAGCTCGAATTCAAGTGTGATTCGGGTCTCCATCTTCTTTTTGTTATCTGTTATTGGCGCATCAATTGCTGGATCGTAGTATTCATTGTAGTGTAGTCTGCTTCGGCGGCGGAGCCGTGCCCCCGGAAATGCCTGGCGCCCCTTCGCGTGTGCAGTTAGCGTGACCATCGCAACATTGAGCGCACGGAGTATATTTGATTTCCCCTCGTTGTTTGGGCCAATAAGCACAGTGCTGTCTGAGAGTGGGATTTGGCGCGCCTGAGTTATGCTGCGATAGTTTTCGACCGAGAACGATGCTAGCTTCACGGTTCGCCTCTTATCTGCCGAGCTTTCGCATTGCGCTACCGCCGGCATGGTTCTTATCCGGGGTGATTCTTGATAATTGCAATTTCTGCGTTTGGTGTAAACTAACTGTGCCTTTGTTTCCTAGCGTTGGTCGGGGCGGTTGGTCTGGAAAGGTCGTGACGCCAAGCGCTGGGGGCCTTGAGTCATCGTTTGGTGCTCCCGTTGGGCTATGCCCTCACCCCTCCGGAAACACCAGCCCCGCCTTCCGCAGCGCATCCCCCGACCCCAATCCCATGCGCTTCACCACCATCATGGCCTGGGCCATGGGGATGTTCAGGGGGACGATGCGGTCTTTCGGGACATAGAAGAGGTCGCCGGACATGGGGGTTGGGGCGCGGGGGATGAAGACGGCGGCCCAGCCGTCGGGAATGTCTTCCAGCTGGTAGCCGAGCTGCCAGGCGCCGTCGCGGCTGATCAAAGCCGGGGTGACGCCGGCCATGCTTTCCACCTGGGTCAGGCCATCGGCCATGCTTTTCACGAGCTGGTATTGCGGCACGCCGCCCAGCAGGGAATTCTCCCAGAAGCGCGTCACCCGCCTGCCGTGGCGCGTGCTGGCGGCAAAGCCGGCGCCGAAGGCCAGGAGCAAAATGAGCACGAGGCCGATGAGGCTTTCCCCGCTCACCCCCACATAATCTTCCACCGGCACCAGATGGGACACGGGCTTGGCCAGCGCCCCCACCAGCTTGATGGCGTGGCCGAGCACGATGAGCACCAGCACCATGGGCAGCAGAAACACCATGCCCAGCACGAGCCGCCGCCCCATCAGCACCAGGAACGACCTCGGCTTGTCCTGACCGCGCTGCGCCATGGTCCCCATCCCCCAAAGAAACGCCACCGCGTGCAACCGGCCTTTGCAGGGCCCCGCGTCTGCACGAACAGGCGATGTCTATCGCACCCCAGGGGTCCGAGCCACTCCCGTTCGCCAACCGCGCTGGGACCGCGCGGTGACGCAGTTTCAAGACGAAAGCGCGCCTTCGGTTCCCCCGCGCGTGCGGGTGGGGACTGAAAACGGGGCGGCCAACCGCGAGGCCGTGGCCTGTGCGGTGGCGTGGGATGGAGGGCTTGCTTTGCCCGCCTGCCCCTTGCATCGCGGTCGCACCCCTGCCATATAGCGCGTGGGAGGTTGGCGGTGGACGAGCCACTCGCCAACCGGGTCAGGTCCGGAAGGAAGCAGCCCCAACGAGCCCGGTCTCGGGTCTTCGTCCAGCCTCCCACCCCACTCGCATCACCGCATCCGAAGCGCCGCGCCCTCAGCGCGGCGTCGGGGCGGGTGCGTTCTCCCCACCAGGCTGTCCGCATTGTCGCAATCCTGCTTGGATCGGCGGATAGACGGGGCGCGCCCCGACGGCTGAAGCTTTGCGTCACAGGGGCAAATCCGTGCCGGAGCCCGGCTTGCCAAGGAGATCAGCGCATGTGGGTCGTTGTCTTTCTCGTCGTCAATGCCTTGTCCGGTCCGGATGTCCGGGTCGTGAAGGAGGCCGCTTACTCCACCGAGGACGCCTGCAAGGCCTCCATCACCCGCAACGTGCCCGCCAAGCTGGACGCCAAGGCCAAGGCGGAGTTTGAGCAGGGCTATCGCCGCTATGTGTGCGTGCGCGTGGGTGACCTCGACGTGCTCACCAAGGCGAAGTAGGCCGCCGCGGCGCGGGCTCGAAGCAGTGGAGCATCTGCCGATCTTGGGCGCGCCACGCACCATCGCGTGGCGGCCGTGGCGCGGATGCACTATGTAAGACCCATGAGCGAGAACACCCGCGACGACCTGAACGCCCCCGCCAGCGAGCCGCCGGAGCATGACGGCCCCGGCCTCGATTTCGGTGCGCCCGCGCAGCCCGAGGCTGCGGTGCCGGTCCCGGCCACGCCGGGCGCCTATCGGGTGCTGGCGCGCAAGTATCGCCCGCAGAATTTCGCGGACCTCATCGGCCAGGAGGCCATGGTCCGCACCCTGAAGAACGCCTTCGCCTCCGGCCGCATCGCCCAGGCCTATATCCTTACCGGCGTGCGCGGCGTGGGCAAGACCACCACCGCCCGCATCCTCGCCCGCGCCCTCAATTACGAGCCGATGGATGGTTCGCCCGGCGGGCCGAGCCTCGATTTGTCGGTGCCGGGTAAGCACTGCCGCGACATCATCGAATCGCGCCATGTGGACGTGATGGAGATGGACGCCGCGTCCAACACCTCCATCAACGACATCCGCGAGATCATCGAAAGCGCGCGGTATCGCCCGGTGATGGCGCGCTACAAGGTCTACATCATCGACGAAGTGCACATGCTCTCCACCGCTGCCTTCAACGGCCTGTTGAAGACGCTGGAGGAGCCGCCGGAGCATGTGAAGTTCATCTTCGCCACCACCGAAATCCGCAAGGTGCCGGTCACCGTGCTCTCCCGCTGCCAGCGCTTCGACCTGAGGCGGGTGGATGCGGGCGTCTTGGCCGATCACCTGAAGGGCATCTGCGCCAAGGAAGGCGTGTCCATCGAGGCGGAGGCCCTGTCCATCGTGGCGCGGGCGGCGGAAGGCTCGGTGCGCGACAGCCTCTCGCTGCTGGACCAGGCCATCGCCCATGGCGGCGGCAACGTCTCGGCGGAAGAGGTGCGGCGCCTGTTGGGCCTTGCCGACAAGGGGCGCGTGATCGACCTGTTCGAGGCGCTGATGCGCGGCGCCATGCCCAAGGCCCTGGCCGAGTTCCGCGACCAGTATGATGCCGGCGCCGACCCCGCGGTGATCCTCACCGATCTGGCCGAATTCACCCATCTCGTCACCCGCCTGAAGATCGTGCCCGATGCGGCCAATGACGCCGCCTTGGTGGAGGCGGAGCGGGTGCGCGGCGGCGAGATGGCGCAAGCCTTGTCCATGCGCGTGCTGGCGCGGGCCTGGCAGATGCTCCAGAAGGGCATCGGCGAGGTGCAGCAGGCTCCCAAGCCCGTGCAGGCCGCCGAAATGGTGCTGGTGCGCCTGGCTTACGCCGCCGATCTGCCCACCCCCGATGAGGCCCTTCGCCGCCTGAAGGACCAGCCCTCGCCTTCGTCCGCACCGCCGGCGCCCATGCCCTCGGGCGGTGGGGGAGGGGGCGCGCGCCTCGCCCTAGCGGCGGCCACGGCGCAGCCCCAGCGCGCGCCGGTCGCCGTCGCGCCCGCGCAGGCCGGGCCAAGGCTGGCGAGCCTTGCGGATGTGGCGGCGCTGGCCAGCGACAAGCGCGACCTGCTGCTGAAGCTGGCGGTGGAAACCCAGGTTCGCCCGGTGAAGTTCGAGGACGGGCACATTGAAATCGCCCTGACCCCCGGCGCCAGTCCTGTTGTGGTGGGCGACATTGCCAAGAAGCTCACGGAATGGACCGGCCGGCGCTGGCTGGTCTCCCTCTCCCAGGAGCAGGGCGGGCCCACGCTTTCCGAGGAGCGCGACGCGCGCCAGGCGGAGCGGGAGGAGGGCATCAAGGCCCATCCCCTGGTGGCCGCCGTGCTGGCGCGCTTTCCCCGCGCCGAAGTGGTGGATGTGCGCACCCGCGAGGACGAGGTGGATGAGGCTCTTCCCCCAGCGGAAGAAGACGCCTATGCGGGTCCCGGGCCCGATGACGAGATTGAATATTGACCAAGGAGAAATGAGGCCATGCGTGACCTGTTCGGCATGATGAAGCAGGCCAAGGAGCTGCAGGAGCGCATGCAGCAGATGCAGGCCGAGCTCGACACCATCGAGGTGGAGGGCGCCTCCGGCGGCGGCCTCGTCACCGCCCGCGTCACCGCCAAGGGTGAGTGCAAGGCGGTGCGCATCGACCCGTCTCTGGTGAAGCCGGACGAAGTGGAGATCCTGGAGGATCTCATCGTCGCCGCCCTGGCCGACGCGCGCGGCAAGGCCGAGCGGGTGATGCAGGAAAAGATGCAGGGCCTCACCGGCGGCCTCTCCTTGCCGCCCGGCATGAAGCTGTTCTGATCGCCGCCGGGGGCGCCCCGGGCCTTTGGCGATGCTAGTGACGCCAGCGCGGTGTGCCCCATCGCTTAGGCGTCGCCGTCCTCATAACGGTCAGGCCGGGTCTGCGTCTGCGGTTCGGGGCCCCTGGGCCGTCAAGACGCATAGACGGGTGGGGCTCGTTTCCTCCCCCGCTTGCGGCCGAAGGCCAGGGAGCGGCCGGCTCGCCGGAGGCAAAAGGGGGGGGCTTCGCCTCGCTGCTCGGTTTACATGCCCCCGCTCTGCTCCTTGCCCAGCGCTTTCCCTTGAGGGGGTGAGCGGCGCAGGTGCCTGACAAGCGCTTTGGTGGTTGGCAAGACCTGCCGTGTGCCGGCTGTCGATTGGCCATCGACGATGGCGGCTATGGTTGGGTTTCCCCGCCGATCGGGCCGGGACCCTTCCGGTTGCCGGTGCTGCTTGCGTGCGCGACGGGCGGATTGTCTGCGCAGGTTCCGCATTTCCCACATGTCTGCCGGCGTCGCCTCACCGGCCCCTGGGCCGTCACCACAGGCCGCTGCGGCGCCGGGACGATGCGTGCGGGAATAGCCCGGAACACAAAAGGAGCGCAGGTCGCGCCGGCTGCCGGGAGGCGCCAGCGCGACCTCGATCCGAAGCGGACACCCTCCGGCCGCCCCCGGATCATAATGCGGGCGGCCCTCAGCTCGCGGCGACGGGGCGGCGGTCCTGATAGGCGGCGATCCATTTGAGGATCTCGCGCACATGCTCGGACTCTTCCTCGAAGAATTCCTGTGCGAGTGCCTTGATTTCAGGATCCTCGGTGGTGTCGAGGATGGACTTGTAATAGTCGCGGCTGGCCTCCTCGGCCTCACGCGCGATCTCCAGGGCCTCGCCATGGCCGAGGAAGGGATCCGCAGCCCAGATGCGCGCGGTTTCCGGGCTTTCAAGGTCGGGCCACTGGTATTCGTTCGGCTTCATCTCGGGAATGTCGCGATACATGGCGCGCGCCCGCGCGTCCGAGAGATGCATGCGGGAATAGTCGGACAGGCGGCGGAACAGCTGGCCAACCTCGGCATTGCCACAGCTCTGCATCGCATCGGCCAGCTCGCCGAAACGCAGGGCGGCTTCTTCCTCGAGCTTGGCCGCGTAAGCCAGAAATTCCTCGACAGTCTTCAAGATGGGGTCCTCCAAGGCAAAGGCGTGCCGATGTCACGGGTGCCGCCGGCCGCTGCGGATGGATGCTCGCGCTCAGGGAACCCTGTCTTCACGGCGGAAGGACACTGTGTGACGCGAGTGAAAAAGAAGATGCACAAAAATTAAACAGCGCCGGATGGGTTCATCCGAACATCGGGAAAGACAACTTTCCCTCATTACAGCGGATAGGCTGCGCCTTGATTGACATAAGTCATAGAGTTGCGAATTCCGGAGGAGCGCGCGCAAACGAAAGGGGCGGCCTTGCGGCCGCCCCTGCGTTAAATCGAGACAGGAATGGCGTGCGGATCACTCCGCCGCGCCGGCCTCGCCCTTGTTCTCGCCGTCGGCGGCCTTGGCGGCCTCCTTCTCGGCCTTCTCCTTGGCTTCCAGGTCCTCGCCGGTGGTCTGGTCGACCACCTTCATGGACAGGCGGGTCTTGCCGCGCTCGTCGAAGCCCATGAGCTTGACCTTGACCTTGTCGCCTTCCTTGACCACGTCGGAGGGCTTGTTCACCCGCTCCTTGGCCATCTGGGAGACGTGCACCAGGCCGTCCTTGGACCCGAAGAAGTTCACGAAGGCGCCGAAGTCCACCACCTTCACCACGGTGCCTTCATAGATCTGGCCCACTTCCGGCTCGGAGGCGATGGACTTGATCCAGTTGATGGCGGCCTTGATGCTGTCGCCGGAGGCGGACGCGATCTTGATGGTGCCGTCGTCCTCGATGTTGATCTTGGCGCCGGTCTTCTCGACGATCTCGCGGATCACCTTGCCGCCGGAGCCGATCACTTCGCGGATCTTGTCCACGGGGATCTTCATCACCTCGATGCGCGGGGCATGCTCGCCGAGTTCCGCGCGGGCGCTGGTGAGGGCCTTGGCCATCTCGCCGAGAATGTGGGTGCGCCCGTCCTTGGCCTGGGCCAGGGCGACCTTCATGATCTCCTCGGTGATGCCGGCGATCTTGATGTCCATCTGGAGCGAGGTCACGCCCTGCTCGGTGCCGGCCACCTTGAAGTCCATGTCGCCGAGGTGATCCTCATCGCCCAGGATGTCGGAGAGCACGGCGAACTTCTCACCCTCGAGGATGAGGCCCATGGCGATGCCCGCCACCGGGCGCCGCAGCGGCACGCCCGCATCCATCAGCGCCAGCGAGGAGCCGCAGACGGTGGCCATGGACGAGGAGCCGTTGGACTCCAGGATCTCGGAGACCACGCGCAGGGTGTAGGGGAACTCGTGCTTGGCCGGCAGCATCGGGTGGATGGCGCGCCAGGCCAGCTTGCCATGGCCGATCTCGCGGCGGCCGGGCGAACCCATGCGGCCGGTCTCGCCCACGGAGAAGGGCGGGAAGTTGTAGTGCAGCAGGAAGTGCTCCTTGTAGGTGCCCTCCAGGCTGTCGATGAACTGCTCGTCCTCGCCGGTGCCGAGGGTCGCGACCACCAGGGCCTGCGTCTCGCCGCGGGTGAACAGGGCCGAGCCGTGGGCGCGCGGCAGCACGCCGACCTCGGACACGATCGGGCGCACGGTGCGCACGTCGCGGCCGTCGATGCGGATGCCGTCGTCGAGGATGTTCCAGCGGACGATCTGGGCTTCGAGGTGCTTGATGACCTCGGCCACCACCTGCGGGTTAGGCACCGCGGTGCCGCCGAGCGCCAGCTCCTCGTAATACTTCTTCACCTTGGACTTGGCGGCGCCAACGGCCTCGTAGCGGGCCTGCTTCTGCTTGATCTTGTAGGCGGCGCGCAGGTCGGCCTCGGCGATCTCCTTCACCTTGGCCTCGATGGCGGAGACGTCGGCGGGCTGGAAGGCGCGGGGCTCCTTGGCGGCCTTCTCGGCCAGCTTGATGATGGCCTCGATCACCGGCTGGAAGTGGCGGTGGCCGAACATCACCGCGCCGAGCATGATCTCCTCGGGCAGCTCCTTGGCTTCGGACTCGACCATGAGCACGGCGTCGGAGGTGCCGGCAACGACGAGTTCCAGGTCGCTTTCCTTCACTTCGTCGACGGTGGGGTTGAGCACGTATTCGCCGTCGATGAAGCCGACGCGGGCGGCGCCCACCGGGCCCATGAAGGGAATGCCGGACAAGGTGAGGGCGGCGGAGGCGGCCACCATGGAGACGACGTCGGGATCGTTCTCCAGGTCATGGGCGAGCACGGTGATGATCACCTGGGTGTCGCACTTGTAGCCATCGGGGAAGAGGGGGCGGATCGGCCGGTCGATGAGGCGGGAGACCAGGGTCTCCTTCTCGGAGGGACGGCCCTCGCGCTTGAAGTAGCCGCCGGGAATGCGGCCGGCGGCGTAGGACTTTTCCTGATAGTTCACGGTCAGGGGGAAGAAGTCCTGGCCGGGCTTCGGCTCCTTGGCGGAAACCACGGTGGCGAGCACCTTGGTGTCGCCATAGGTGGCGAGCACGGAACCGTCGGCCTGGCGGGCCATCTTGCCGGTTTCCAGGGTGAGGGTGGTGCCACCCCAATCCAGCGTTTCGCTGTGAATGTCGAACATGTGGTCTTGTCTTTCTCTCATGGCAAACGGGGAGAGCCATGAGCAAGACGGCCGGACGCGCCGCGCGAAGCCACCCTTTTCAAGAAGGGGCCCCGACGGTGGCGTCCGGCGATCCTGCCATGACTCGTCCCTTGCGTTCAGACTGCGCGGCAGGCCCCATGCCTGCGGCGACGGCGCGCTTTCATGGCGCGCGGCCTCGGCTGGGTGCCGGGCCCTTATGCTTGCGGCGCCCCGGCGACCTTGGTGCCGGGGTTCCGATTGATCCCGCGCCCTTGCGGGCGCTGCCGGATCCGGGCGGGCCCAGATCCGGTCGACGCATCAGCGGCGGAGGCCGAGACGGCCGATGAGGGACTTGTAGCGCCCCTCGTCCTTCTTCTTCAAATAGTCGAGAAGGCTGCGGCGCTGCGAGACGAGCTTGAGCAGCCCGCGACGCGAGTGGTTGTCCTTGTGGTGGGACTTGAAGTGCTCGGTGAGGTTCACGATGCGCTCGGTGAGGATCGCAACCTGCACCTCGGGCGAACCGGTGTCGCCGTCCTTGGCCCCGTAATCCTTGATAAGCGCCTGCTTGCGCTCTGCCGTGATCGACATCAGTCAGTCCTTTCAAACGAGATGGAAAAAACGCGCCACCCGCCTCTTTCCCTCGGTGTCGCCGGATGGCGGCCGAAGGTGGCGAAGGGGCGCGGGTCGGCCGGGCCGGGATGTCGTCCAGCACGGTCGAAACAGCAACGCGAAAAGCGGCACCCGAGGGCACCGTCCGCGCGGCGCGACTATAGCGGATTTCTCCTTGAGGGCTAGCGGAATATCGCCCGCGAGCCTTTCAGAAGCAGGAGACGAACTCGCGATAGACCCAGCCGAGCGGGCGGCCGGATTTGTGTACCGCGACATAGACCCAGGGGCGCCCGCGGGAATCGCTGGCGTGGTCCAGAATGGTCACCAGTGTTCCGTTGGGGATGGTGCCGACCACTTGCCCTTGGGGCGCGGTGCGCACATTCAGTGGCGTTCCCGTGGGGTCGGTGACCCTGCACCGGCTCTGAGCCGAGGCCGGCGAAGCGGCGGCGAGCAGACTCGCCGCCAGCAGCGTGAATGCGAAGACGTGCCGCGACATGGGCCCCTCCCTCTCATCTGCCGGCACTCGAACCCGGTGGGCCGGGTTCGATGGCTGAGGAGAGGCCGAGGCCGGCGGTCCGCTCCTACCGGTTGGCCGGCTTGGCCGCCCGACGGGCCCAGTTAAACACGCGATGAGGGTAGATTTCACCCCCCTCAACGTCACCGATGGCGATCAGCGCGTTCTGGCAGAAGATGGCCGCATGGCCCTCGACGATGGGGGCATCGCGCCCGCGCAGGATCACGCTCTGCCCGCAGCGCAGGCGGTGGGCGTCCGGCGGGGTCACCGAGATCTGCGGCACTTCCTCGAGCGCGAATTCCACCGGGTCGAGCGCTTCCATCAGCGCCTCGTCGCCCACGTCGGCCCGCTCGCGCAGCTCGTCCAGGGGCACGAGGTCCTCTTCCAGGAAGGGGCCGACGGAGGTGCGGCGCAAGGCGGAAACGTGCCCGCGCGTGCCCAGCAGGCGGCCGAGGTCGCGGGCGATGGCGCGCACATAGGTGCCCTTGCCGCACTGCGCTTCCAGAACCGCGTGGTCGATGTCGGGGCGCTCCACCATCACCAGGCTGAAGATGCTGACGGGGCGGGCCTCCAGCTTCACTTCCTCGCCTTCGCGGGCGAGGTCGTAGGCGCGCTCGCCGCCGATCTTCAGGGCCGAGTAAGCGGGCGGGACCTGCATGATCTCGCCGTGGAATTGGGCGAGGGCAGCGACGATCTCGTCATCGGCGGGGCGGACGTCGGAGCTGGCGACCTCCTTGCCCTCGGCATCGTCCGTGTCGGTCTCGATGCCGAAGCGCACGGTGAAGCGATAGGTTTTGCGGCCGTCCATCACATAGGGGACGGTCTTGGTGGCCTCGCCGAAGGCGATGGGCAGGCAGCCCGACGCCAGCGGGTCGAGGGTGCCGGCGTGGCCGGCCTTCTTGGCGCCGAACAGGCGCTTCACCACGGTCACCGCCTGGGTGGAGGTGAGGCCCACGGGCTTGTCCAGCAGGACCCAGCCGTCAAGGTCGCGCTTGGGCACGCGGGGGCGGTTGTCCTGCTCGCGCGGGGCGCGGGGGCCGCGGCCGCGGGGGGCGTTGGCGTGGTCGCCGGTCTGCTCCGGCTGGGGCGCTGCTTCGGGGGCGGAGGCGGCGGCAGATGCGGAAGTCATTCGCGGTTGGTCTCTTCGTCGTCGCTATCGGAATCCAGGTCGGGCACGACGTCGCGCGCCACCTGGGGAGAGCGCAGGAGCGCATCCATGCGGGCGCCCTCGTCGAACGAGGTGTCCTCGCGGAAGCGCAGCTCCGGCACGGATTTCAGCTCCACCCGGCGCGCGACCTCGCTGCGCAGGTGGCGGCGATTGGCTTCCAGCGCCTTCAGCACCGGGGCGAGGTCCTTGCCGCCCAGGGGCATCACGAAGCAGGTGGCCACCTTCAGGTCGGGGGACATGCGCACTTCCGGCACCGTGATGATGTGGCCGGAGAGGACGGGGTCGATGTGGTCGCCGCGCGAGAGCACATCGGCGAGGGCGTGGCGCACGAGCTCGCCGACGCGCAGCATGCGCTGGGAGGGGCCGCCTCCCGTGCGGGGTTCAGGTCTCATGGGTCGATAAAGCCTCAGCGGCGCCGTGGCGGAGCCGGGCGCCTGTTCCTTCAGGGGGAGCGGACGGGCTTGGACCGTGCCGCTCCGGTGATGTCTTTGCGTGATGTCCACGTCGCTGCGGAGGACTCACGCCGTGCCCCGGCCGCAGGGACCGGGGAGGGCAGGGCAGTGCCCATAACCGCCACGGGAAAAGCAAGCGCGCGCCGTTGCCGACGCCCGCTTTGCGTTCCCCTGCCCCTCCCTTTGGCGGGAGGGCGTGCGGCGTTACGCGGAGGCGCGGTGGCTCACAGCGAGCGCTGCACCGTCTCCACGCGATAGCACTCGATGACGTCGCCCTCGCGCATGTCCTGGTAGTTCTCGAAGGACATGCCGCATTCCTGGCCGGCGTGCACGGTGTTCACCGCATCCTTGAAGCGGTTGAGGGTCGAGAGCTTGCCCTCGTGGATCACCACGTTGTCGCGGATGAGGCGGACATGCTGGCCGCGTTCCACCACACCGTCGGTGACCAGGCAGCCCGCCACCTTGCCGACCTTGGACACGGCGAAGATCTGACGGATCTCCGCGTTGCCCAGCATGGTCTCGCGGGTGATGGGGGCCAGAAGGCCGCTCATCGCGTGCTTCACGTCATCCACGAGGTCGTAGATGATGTTGTAGTAGCGGATCTCGACACCGGCCCGCTCGGCCGCGTCGCGCGCTTCCTTGTTGGCGCGCACGTTGAAGGCGATGATGGCCGCACCGGAAGTCTCCGCCAGGGTCACGTCGCTCTCATTGATGCCGCCGGCGCCGGAGTGGATGATGCGGGCCTGCACCTCGTCATTGCCCACCTTCTCCAGCGCGCCGATGATCGCTTCCACCGAGCCCTGCACGTCGCCCTTGACGATGAGCGGGAACTCCTTGCGGCCAGCCGACTTCACCTGGCTCATCATCTGTTCCAGCGAGCCGCGGATGGCGGTGGAGCGAGCCGCCGCCTTCTCGCGCTTCTGGCGCTGACGATAATCGGTGATTTCGCGGGCGCGGGCTTCGTTCTCCACCACGGCCAGGCGGTCGCCCGCCTCCGGGGTGCCGTTGAAGCCGAGCACCTCGACCGGCATGGAGGGGCCGGCCTCGGTCACATTGGTGCCAAGGTCCGAGATGAGGGCGCGCACGCGGCCCCATTCGGCGCCGGCCACCACGATGTCGCCCACGCGCATGGTGCCGCGCTGCACCAGCACGGTGGCCACCGGGCCACGGCCGCGATCCAGCTTGGCTTCCACCACGGTGCCTTCGGCGGCGCGGTCGGGGTTGGCCTTGAGATCAAGGATTTCCGACTGCAGCGAGATGGCGTCGAGCAGCTTGTCGAGGTTGATCTGCTCCTTGGCGGAGACCTCCACCTCGAGCGTCTCGCCGCCCATGCTTTCCACCTGCACCTCGTGCTGGAGCAGCTCGGTGCGGACACGCTCGGGCTTGGCGCCGGGCTTGTCGATCTTATTGATGGCCACGATGATCGGCACGCCAGCGGCGCGGGCGTGATTGATGGCCTCGATGGTCTGCGGCATCACGCCATCATCGGCCGCCACCACCAGCACCACGATGTCCGTCACCTTGGCGCCGCGGGCGCGCATGGCGGTGAAGGCGGCGTGGCCGGGGGTGTCGATGAAGGTGATCTTGCCGCCGGACGGCGCGGTCACCTGGTAGGCGCCGATGTGCTGGGTGATGCCACCGGCCTCACCCGACACCACGTTCGCCTTGCGGATGGCGTCGAGCAGCGAGGTCTTGCCGTGGTCGACATGGCCCATGATGGTGACCACCGGCGGGCGCGCCACCAGGTCCTCGGCGGCGTCGGGCGTGTCGAACAGGCCCTCTTCCACGTCGGATTCCGAGACGCGGCGCACCGTGTGCCCCATCTCCTCGGCGATCAGCTCGGCGGTATCGGCGTCGATCACGTCGGTGATCTTCATCATCTGGCCCTGCTTCATCAGCAGGCGGATCACATCCACGCCCCGCTCCGACATGCGGTTGGCGAGTTCCTGGATGGTGATGGTCTCGGGCAGGATCACCTCGCGGGAGATCTTCTCCTTGCTCTCCTGCACGCGATTGCCGGTCATGCGCTGGGTGCGGCGGCGGAACGAGGCCACCGAACGCTGGCGCTCGTCGCTGTCCGACAAGGCGGTGACCACGGTGAGGCGGCCGCGCTGCTTCTCAGCCGCACCCGGGGTGCGGGTGGGCTTGGGCGGCGTGACGACGCGCGCGCCGGGGCTGCGGCGCAGGGGACCACCGGCGCGGCGCTCCTCTTCCTCGCCCTCGCCGGGCGCGCGGGGCGTCAGCGGGCGCGCGGTGGTGGTGCCGGCGGGCCGGGCGGCGGCGGTGCCGGAGCCCTGCTCCTCGCCGAAACGCTTGCGCGCTTCCTGCTCGGCCTTGCGCTTCTTTTCCTCTTCCTGGGCGCGGCGGGCGTCTTCCTCGCGCTTGCGCGCCTCGGCGGCCTCACGCTCGGCGCGTTCGGCGCGCTCGCGCTCGGCGCGGCGGCGGGCTTCCTCCTCCGCGATGCGGCGCTCCTCCGCCATCCGCGCTTCCTCGACGGCGCGGGCGCGCGCATCGGCAAGGGCGGTGGCGCGAGCGTTGCGCTCCTCCTCGGTCAGGGTGCGCAGCACCACGCCGGAACCGCCCTGGCGCTGGGCGCCGGGACGACCCTGCGGGCCGCCGGAACGGCGATCGGCGCCGCCGCCCGAGCGCTGGGACTGGCCGGAGCCCTGTCCGTGGCCCTGACCCTGGCGGTTCGACTGCGGCGCGCCGGAGCGCTGGGGGCCGCCGGAACGCTGCGGCGCGTTCCCGGTCGGACGGGGGCCGGAATGGCCGGCGCCCTGATGGCTGGCGCCGGCACGCGGCGCGGCGGGGGCCGCCGGGCGAGCCGGAGCTGCGGGCGCCGCCGGAGTGGC
>NZ_JACBFQ010000011.1 GCF_021401125.1 Xanthobacter sp. NM-59 | reverse complement strand
GGGCGTGGAAGCGCCCGTGCATGGAGAGCCGGATGCGAGGAAACCCGCACGTCCGGTTCGGGAAGAGGGATGGAGAAACTCGTCTCCGAGAGGGGATGGAGCGCTTCATCTCTACTTTCACGGGCGGGGCCGCTCCCGGTCCGTGCCCAGGAAGCGGCGGCGGTTCTCGTCCCACGCCTTGCGGCAGGCATCATCCTCGGTCGCTGCTTCGCCGAGGCCCCGGCAGCGGGCCAGCTCGCTCGCCGCCGGCTCGCCGCCCGGATGGCGGAGGATCGGGCTGGGGGCGTCCTCCTCCGCGCCGTTCTCGCGGAGCGACGTGGCAGCAAAGGCCACGGCGGCGACGAGGGCGAGGACGGCCAGCATCCGGGTGACGATCCTGATGTCCATGGCTGGCGTCTCAGTCATGGAACATGCGGACGGTGGACGCGCTGTAGCCGGTGCCGGCGAGGAAGCGGCCGAGCTGTTCGCGGGCCTGCTCCTGTGCCGCGGCCTTGCGGGAGGTCTCCAGCGCCTCGGCCCGCCCCTGTGCCGCGAGCATGGCCGTGAGGTCGGCCATCTGCCGGGCCTGCACGGCGAGGAGTTGGTTGCCGGCCTGTGCGGCCTGAAGCGCACCCACCGCCGACTGGCTCGCCTCCACCAGCGTGGTGGTTTGGGTCCGCGTGCCGTCGATGTTGCTGACGGCGACCGCGCCAACCTTCAGCGTGTGCTCGTAGGCGGAGAGCGACTGCTGCCAGCGCTCGCGCGCGGAAGCGGCAAGCTGGGCGCCGGTCTTGTCGGAGGCGAAGTCCCGATAGGAGGACGAAAATCTGCGGTCGATGTCCTCGACGCTGTAGGCGAGCCGGCCGGCCTCGCTTGTCAGGCGCTGCATCTCGGCGAAATTATCCTCGATCCGGGAGAGTACCGAGGTGGGAAGATTGGCGAGGTGCCTCGCCTGGTTGAGCAGCATCTGCGCCTCGTTGGCAAGCGACGTGATCTGGTTGTTGATCTGCTGGAGGGCGCGGGCTGCGGTGAGGACGTTCTGCGCATAGTTGTTCGGATCGAACACGATCTGCGCCGCCGCCGGGGCGGACGACAGCAGGGCGACGAGCGCGCCGGCGGCAAGCCCCCGGCACAGGCCAGCATGACGGAACTTCATGGGGACACCTCCGCGTCGAACGGATCGATCACGTTGTCGAGCTCAGGGATGAGGTCGGCGGCCCAGTCGAGACCGCCGACGCGCAGCCAGGCATCGAGGAAATGTTCCCCCACTCCCGCGCGCGGCAACTCGTCCATGCGGGCGTGGGCGGCCTTGTCGGAGGCGGCGCACAGGGCCAGCGCGACCGGGCCGAGCCCCAGCTCGAACAAGCGGTTGCCGCCCCTCGACTGGCAGTAATAGTCGCGCTTGGGGGTTGCCCGCGCGATGATCTCGATCTGCCGGCCGTTCAGGCCGAACTTGCGGTAGATGGCGGCGATCTGCGGCTCGATGGCGCGCTCGTTGGCAAGGAAGATGCGGGTCGGGCAACTCTCCACCAGCACCGGGGCGATAGGCGAGGCTTCGATGTCGGCGAGGGACTGGGAGGAGAAGACAACGCTGACGTTCTTCTTCCGCAGCGTCTTCAGCCACTCCTTGATCTTCGACGCAAAGCCGCCGTCGACGAGGGCGCGCCAGCCCTCGTCGATGACGAGCAGGGTCGGACTTCCGTCGAAGCGCGCCTCGATGCGATGGAACAGATAGGCGAGCACGGCGGGCGCGGCGGCGGTGCCGACCAGCCCCTCAGTCTCGAAGGCCTGCACGGAGGCGGTGCCCAGATGCTCGTGCTCGGCATCGAGCAGCCGGCCATGGGCGCCGCCGATGCAATAGGGGCCGAGGGCCTGCTTCAGCGCCGCGGACTGCAGCAGGACGGCGAGGCCGGTGAGGGTGCGCTCCTCCACCGGCGCGGAGGTGAGCGAGGTGAGCGCGGCCCAGAGGTGTTCCTTCACGTCCGGAGTGACGGTCACGCCCTCGCGGGCGAGGATGTCGACGAGCCAGTCAGCAGCCCAGGCCCGCTCCGGCGTGTGATGGATGCCGGCAAGCGGCTGGAGCGAGACGGAAGACAAGACCTCGTCGTCGGAGAAGGAGCCACCAAGGTCCTGCCAGTCGCCGCCCATGGCGAGCGTGGCGGCACGGATCGATCCTCCGAAGTCGAAGACGAAGACTTGGGAACCTCGATAGCGGCGGAACTGGAGCGCCATGAGCGCCAGCAGCACGGACTTGCCGGCGCCGGTCGGTCCCACGACCATGACGTGTCCCACATCGCCGATGTACAGGCCGAAGCGGAACGGGGTCGATCCTTCCGTCCGGGCGTAGAACAGCGGCGGCGCATCGAGGTGCGCGTCCGTCTCCGGCCCGGCCCAGATGGCCGAGAGCGGGATCATGTGGGCGATGTTCAAGGTGGAGAGCGGCGGCTGCCGGACATTGGCGTAGACGTGGCCGGGAAGGCTGCCGAGCCACGCCTCGACGGCGTTGACGCCCTCGACGATAGAGGTGAAGTCGCGGGACTGGATCACCTTCTCCACGAGGCGCAGCTTTTCGTCGGCGATGGCGCGATCGGCATCCCAGACCGTCACCGTGGCGGTGACGTAGGCCGTGCCCACCTCATCGGAGCCCAACTCCTGCAGGGCCGCATCGGCGTCCGCCGCCTGGTTGGCGGCATCGCTGTCGAGCAGCACCGACTGCTCGTTGGTCATCACCTCCTTCAGAATGGCGCCGACGCTTTTCCGTTTGGCGAACCACTGCCGCCGGATCTTCGTCACGAGGCGCGTCGCCTCCAGCTTGTCGAGCAGGACCACGCGGGTCGACCAGCGATAGAGGAAGGCGAGCCGGTTGAGGTCGTCGAGGATGCCGGGGAAGGTTGCCCCAGGAAACCCGATGATGGTGAGGGTGCGCAGGTGGACGTCGCCGAGGCGGGGCTCCAACCCACCGGCGAGCGGCTGGTCGGCCAGCAGCGCGTCGAGATAGACGGGGACGTCCGGGACGCGCACGCGCTGGCGCCGGGTCGAGACGGTCGAGTGCAGATAGGTGAGCGTTTCGGCGTCATCCAGCCAGGCGGCCTCGGGCACAAGCCCCGCGATGAGGTTGAGCACCCGGTCGGTGCGGTCGACGAAGCCCATCAACAGCTCTTGGGGATCGACGCCGCTCCGTTCGCGGCCCTCATAGAGCCAGCTCTCCAGGCGAGAGGCGTCCTCGGCCGGCGGCAACCAGACGAAAGTGAGGAAGTAGCGCGACTCGAACAGCACGCCGCTGTCCTCGAACTGCGCGCGCCGCTCCGCATCGACCAGAGCCGAGGCGGGGTCGGGGAACAGGCTGTCGGGATAGAAGGCGGCGGGGTTGCGCTGGGCCTCGACGAAGATCGCCCAGCCGGTGCCGAGGCGGCGCAGGGCGTTGTTGAGGCGCCCCGCTGCACCGACCAGCTCGGCCGAAGTGGCGCTGTCAAGGTCGGGACCGCGGAAGGCGGCGGAGCGTTGGAACGATCCATCCTTGTTGAGCACGATACCCGGCGCCACCAAGGCGGCCCAGGGCAGGAAGTCGGCGAGGCGCGCGCTTCTCTTGCGGTATTCGGTGAGGTTCAGCATGGCGGACCTCACACGCCCATATGCGCGGGATAGCGCAGGTGCCTGCGCACCACATCGACGAACTGGGCGTCGCGCCGCGCCGCCCACACGGCGGCGAAGTGCCCGATGGCCCAAAGGACGAGGCCGGCGATCCACAGGCGCAGACCGAGGCCGATTGCGCCGGCGAGCGTGCCGTTGGCGATGGCGACGGCGCGCGGGGCACCGCCGAGCAGGATCGGCTGGGTGAGCGAGCGGCGCACCGGAGCGAAGAAGCCGCGGACCTCCTCCTCCATCACACCAGCGCCCCGCCGCCGAAGGAGAAGAAGGAGAGGAAGAAGCTCGACGCGGCGAAGGCGATGGACAGGCCGAACACGATCTGCACGAGCCGGCGGAAGCCGCCCGAAGTGTCGCCGAAGGCCAGCGTCAGGCCGGTGGTGATAATGATGATGACGGCGACAATCTTGGCCACCGGCCCCTCGACGGATTCGAGGATCTTCTGAAGCGGCTCCTCCCAGGGCATGGACGAGCCGGAAGCGTGGGCCGGGGCGACCATGAGGGCGGAGACGGCGGCCAGGGCGGTCACATAAGCGAGGCCATGGCGAAGGCGTTGGAAGGCAGGCAGGGTCACAGGTCTTCTCCTTTGGGTGCGGGCAAGGGATAAAGGTCGGGATCGAGGTCCGGATCGGGATCGAGCTGGGCGCGGATGGTCCGGTAGTCCCCGGTGGCGGGATCGAGTCCGTCCACCAGGGCGATCTCGGCGAGGCGGCGGGCGGTCCCGCGGCCGGCGAGCACGGCGATGATGCCGATGGTTTCGGCGATCAGCGCGCGCGGCACCGTGACCACGGCCTCCTGCACGAGTTGCTCCAGGCGCCGCAGCGCGCCGAGCGCGGAGCTGGCATGGATGGTGCCGATGCCGCCGGGGTGGCCGGTGGACCAGGCCTTGAGCAGGTCCAGCGCCTCGGCGCCGCGGACTTCGCCCACCGGGATGCGGTCGGGGCGCAGGCGCAACGACGACTTCACGAGGTCGGAAAGCGAGGCGACGCCGTCCTTCGTCCGCAGCGCCACGAGGTTCGGCGCGGCGCATTGCAGTTCGCGGGTATCCTCGATCAGTACCACCCGATCCGAAGTCCCGGCGACCTCAGCGAGGAGGGCATTGGCAAGCGTGGTCTTACCGGTGGAGGTGCCGCCGGCGACCAGGATGTTCCGGCGCCCCCCGACAGCGAGCCGCAGCACCTCGGCTTGGCTCTCTGTCATGATGCCGGCAACGACATAGTCGGTGAGGGTGAAGACGGCCACCGCCGGCTTGCGGATGGCGAAGGCCGGCGCGGTCACGATCGGCGGCAGCAAGCCCTCAAAGCGATCGCCGGTCCCAGGCAGTTCTGCGGAGACGCGTGGGGCGCCGGCGTGGACCTCGGCGCCGACGTGATGGGCGACGAGGCGGACGATGCGCTCGCCGTCGGCCGGCAGGAGCCATTCGCCCGTGTCGAGGAGGCCCTCGCGTAGCCGGTCGACCCAAAGTCGGCCATCGGGGTTGAGCATCACCTCGACAATGTCAGGATCTTCGAGCCATGCGGCGATGGCCGGGCCGAGCGCGGTGCGCAGCATGCGCGCGCCGCGCGAAAGACCTTCGCCGCCATTGTGATGTACCGACATTGCGCCCCCGTCTGCGGCCATCCGCGGGAAGCGGGATGGCGACGGGGACAATCAAGAAAGGCACAAATTGCAGGCGGGCAACATCATTGTTGCTGATGTCGCAGCCGGGCGTAGGAGAGCGAAAAAATACATGGGACTCGCGGCGCGCCGATGTGGGTGAACAGTCGGATTGCGGCTGTCAGTACGCGGGCGATCGCGTGATATGTTCCGTGAGTGTCGCCGAGGGACGCGGGATGTTCGTTACGTTTCTGGAACGCGGCAAGAAGATCGTCTTCGCCTTCCAGGCCCTCGTGCTCACCTTCGCCATCGTCAGGGCGATCATCCTCAACGAATTGGATTGGCTCGCCATTCCAATGCTGGCCGGCATCTGGGGCTTCGCATGCCTCATGATCAAGGCGGCGGGCTTTGCCGCGCGCGCCATGAGACGCCCGCTCGGTCGGCCCCGGTCCTGAACGGGTGGGCGCCACCGCCGCAGCCGAGATCTTCTGTGGAAATCAGCGGCGGGGCTTCAGGACGTCCAGGAAGCTCGTCAGCGCGGGATTGATGGTGTCGGGCCGCCAGCAGGCCACATAGCCGAGACGGGTCGCGCCGCTGCCGTCGTGGATCGGCCGGAAGACCACGCCGAGGCCCGCGAGACCTTCGGCGGATTCGCACTGGAGGGTGATGCCCTGGCCCTCAGCCACTTCGCCGAGGATGCTCTCCCGGCTCAGATGCCGCGTCGCGACGAGCGGATGATCCGACGGGGCGGCGAGATGGCGCAGCAGGATGTTGCGCATGTCGGGGCCGGGGTCGTGATGGCTCAGGAGGAAGCGCTCGCCCTTCAGCTCCGGCCAGTAGATGACCGGCTTGCCTGCGAGGGGATGGTGCTGCGGCAGGGCAACGACGAGGTGCTCGGACCAGAGCTCCAGCGCGGACAGAGCGTCGCTGGATCCGGCATCGCCCAGAACGATGGCGGTGTCGATGGTGCCGGCGAGGACGCCGGCCTTCAGCTCGGCGAAGGGGGATTCGATCAGCTCCACCTCGATGCCGGGATATTGGCAGCGGAAGTCGCGCAAGGCGGCCCGGAATGCGCCCGAGGAAAGCGACTTGTAGAAGCCGACGACGACACGGCCGAGAATGCCCGCCGCGTTCGCCTTGGTCTGCTCCGACAGCCGCTCCACGTCGCAGAGGATGCGGCGGGCGGCAACGAGGAAGGCCTCGCCGGTCGGGGTCAGGCGCGCGCCGGCCTTGGAGCGGTCGAACAGGGAGACCCCTAGTTCGTCCTCGACCTCCTTGATGCGCCGGCTCACGATGGGCTGGCGGACGTTCAGCTCCTGCGCGGCGGCGCTGAAGCTGCCGTTGCGGGCACTGGCGACGACGTAGCGAAGATGGCGCAGGTCCACCCAGATCCCTCTTCAATCATGGAAATCAACACGACCGCACAGAGCGTGTAATTTTCCACTAAACTTAAGAAGTAAATTATTCTATATTAAAAAAACTGCGACATCCATCCGACAGGAAAATAACAACATAATCACTCAAGACAATTTCATTCTATCGGTAACTTCGTCTCCGGCCTGTCTACCACAGCAGCATATAGTTGATCCGAATCCCTCGCGGCGCGCACTTCCTTTAGGACTTCGGCTGTCCGCAGGCGCCGAGCGATGCATGCGAGCATGTTAAGATGGGCCTTGGTGCTATCGTCTGGCATGAGAAGGACAAAGACGATATCCACCGGAATGTCATCGATGGCTTCAAATGCGACATCACTGGCAAGTCTCGCCAGCATTCCGAAGGGTCGTTTCAGGTTCGGAACTCGGGCGTGAGGAATAGCGATTCCTCCGCCCACTCCCGTTGAACCGAGCCGCTCACGTGAGTGGAGCGTGTCGAAGATGACGCTTCCATCGATGCCAAGCTGCCGGCTCGCGGCATCGGACAGCCGCTTCAAGACGTCTGCCTTGGATGTCGAAGGCAGGTCGATGAAAACGTTCTCCGGCTGGAGAAAGTCGGAAATCTTCATGATTTTGTTCACTTCATTCGCGCGGGTCAGATGAGGCGCAGCATGAGGGCGCCCCCTTCAGCCGTCAGCCTCACGCAGGCGATAGCCAACACCGGTTTCGGTCATGATGTACTGAGGCTGGTCGGGCGATCTCTCGATTTTCTGCCGCAGTTGCCGCACATAGACGCGCAGATATTGCACATCAGTGGCTTCGCCCCAGACTTGGTTGAGCAGGTGCTGATGCGTGATGACCTTGCCGGCGTGCTGCACGAGGACACGCAGGATATCGTATTCCTTCGGAGAGAGCTTCACCTCCTGGCCATCGACCTTCACGATCCGCTTCACGAGGTCCACGCTCAGACCTCCGGTCTGGAACACCGGCTTCTCGCCCTGCTGCTGGAACTTGTGGCGCAGGGCGACACGGATCCGTGCCACCAGCTCCTTCATGCCGAACGGCTTGGTCACGTAGTCGTCCGCGCCCAGTTCAAGCGCCTTCACGATCCCGGTCTCGTCAGTGCGGCTCGACAGGATGATGATAGGAACTTCCAGCAGCTCTCCGCGCCACTTCCCGAGAAGGTCATGACCCGGGAGGTCGGGCAGCCCGAGGTCGAGCAGGACGAGATCCGGGCGCTCCGCTTTGGCGGATTCCATGGCTTCCCGGGCGTTGGTCGCTTCAGCAATCGTGAAGCCTTCGGCGACGAGCCCGACGCGGAGCAGCTTGCGAATGGGAGGCTCGTCGTCAACGACCAGAATTTTTACCGTCGAAACAGTCATAGTTGGTTGTCCAGATTTGGCGTGTCCGCCGAAACCGGCATGCGGATGGTGAAGATCGCGCCACTGCGATCCATCCTGTTCGTCACCGAGATTGTTCCCCCCATGGCCTCGATGAAGCCGCGGCAGATGGAAAGCCCAAGGCCCGTACCCGCACGGACGTGGTCGGTTTTGCGCACCCTGTAGAAGGAATCGAACACCCGCTCGAGATCCTCCGCGGGGATGCCGGGACCTTCGTCCATCACACGAAAGACGAGATCCCGCCCTTCCTGGCGCCCACCTATGAGCACCAGGGAGCCGGCCGGTGCGTATTTGGCCGCATTGTCCAGCAGGTTGAACAGCACCTGCTCGAACAACACCGCGTCGGTCTTCAGCATCGGAAGGTCGGAGGAGATGTCGACTTCGACACGATGCCGGGCGAGGATTTTGGATGCTCGCCGCAGTGCTGCGCCGACGATATCCCCTGCGAAATAGAAAGATGCATTCGGCTGCATTGCCCCGGTTTCCAGCCGCGTCATGTCGAGCAGGTTGGCGATGAAGCGGTTGAGCCGTTCCGCCTCGTCGATCACGGTGGCGAGCAGGTCGGAGCGGTCCGGCTCGGACATGGATCCGGAATAGTCCCGCAAAGCGCCGGCGGCCCCGAGGATGGCGGAGAGCGGCGTCTTCAGGTCGTGGGAGATGGAGGTCAGCAGGGCGGAACGCAGGCGGTCGGTCTCCGCCACGCGCTTGGCGTGGTCGATGTCGGCGACGAGCTGGATGCGCTCGATGGCGAGGGCAGCCTGGTCGGCCAGCGCGTCGAACAGGCGTTGCTGCTCGGGCGTCAGCAAAGGGCCTTGCCGGTCATTGTCGAGGCCGATGACGCCGAGGATGGTGCGGCTCGACTTCAGCGGCATGTAGAGGCGCTTCGCTCCCGGCAGCGTGTCAGCACCCCGTCCGGCGGGTCGGTCGTGCTCGAAGGCCCAGCGGGCCGCAGCGAGGTCGGCCTCCACCAGCGTGTCGTCGGGCGGATAGCCGGCTCTCACCGCGACGCCGCTTTCCTCCGGCAGCAGGATCACCACCCGCACCTTCAGCATCAGCGCGATCTGGTGGGCGGTGGCCCACAGCACGTCGTCGAGGGTCCCGGCGCCGGCGAGTTTCTTGGAGAAGAGATAGAGATCCTCGGTGGCCCGTGCGCGTTGGCGGGCGGTTTCTGCCTGCCGCTGTACCCGCCCCATGAGGTTGCTGGCCGTCACCGCAACGACGAGAAAGAACACGAGGGCGAGGACGCTCTCGGGGTCCTGGACGGTGAGGGTGTAGCGCGGCTCCAGGAAGAAGTAGTTGAAGGCGAGCGCGCTCACGAGGCAGGCATAGAGCGCCGGCCAAAGCCCCGCCGTCACGGCCGAACCGAGCACGCCCATGAGGAAAACGAGCGCGAGATTGCGCACGTCGAGCATCCGATCGAGCACTATACTCGCTGCAAGCGCACCCCCCACATAGAGGGTGCTGATCACATAAGGCCAGATCCGGATCGGCGGACGCACAGCCGCCGCCTTCACGCTGCGCGCCGTCGCGCCATTCTCGCGCTCCGCCCCGGAGATCACATGCACGCTGATATCGCCGGCGCGGCGGATGAGCTCGTGAGACACCGAACCGGTCAGCAGTTCCCGCCAGCGCGGCTGGCCGGGGCTCCCTACGACGACGTGGGTGAAGTTGTTGGCCGTGGCGTAGCGCAGGATGTCCTTCGCCACCTCCTGGCCGGGAACGGTGACCGCCTCGGCACCGAGTTGCTCGGCAAGGCGCAGATGAGCCGCGATACGGTCCTTGTCCTCCTCGGAAAGCGCGGCGTCACGGGAGGTCTCCACGTGCAGCGCGGCCCAGGGCGCGCGCAGGCGGTCTGCCAGGCGGCGGGCATAGCGCACCAAGGCACGGCCGCGCGCTTTCTCGTTCACGCACACCAGCACCCGTTCGCCCGCCGCCCAGGGACCGGGGATGGCGTGCGCCTGCATGTGGCTGACAAGTTGCTCGTCCACCCGCTGAGCAGTGCGCCGCAGGGCCAGCTCACGGAGAGCCGTAAGATTTCCGGGCGAGAAGTAGTTCTCGATCGCCCGCCGTGCCGTCTTCGGCAGGTAGACCTTGCCTTCGTTCAGCCGTTTGATGAGGTCGTCGGGGGTGAGGTCGATGATCTCGATGTCGTCGGCCCGGTCGATGATGGAATCCGGCACCGTCTCCCGCACCCGGATGCGGGTGATCTGCGCCACCACGTCGTTGAGGCTCTCCACATGCTGGATGTTCAGCGTGGTGTAGACGTCGATGCCCCGTGCCAGCAGTTCCTCCACGTCGAGATAGCGCTTGGGGTGGCGGCTGCCCTCGGCATTGGTGTGCGCGAGCTCGTCCACCAGCACCAGGGCCGGCTGCCGCGCGAGGATCCCGTCGAGGTCCATTTCGTCGAGCACACGGCCCTTATACTCCACCATCCGGCGCGGGATGACCTCGAAGCCGTCCACCAGGGCCTCGGTTTCCTTGCGGCCATGGGTCTCCACCACGCCGATCACCACGTCCACCCCCTCACTGAGGCGGGCGCGGCCGGACATGAGCATCTCGTAGGTCTTGCCGACGCCGGGCGCGGCGCCGAGGAAGATCTTCAGGCGTCCCCTGGTCTCGCGCTCTGCGCTTTCCAGGAGCGCCTCAGGGGACGGGCGGGCGCCGGTGTCACGCTTCTCGTCAGCCATATCGTCACTCCGCTCGCCCGCTCATCCCGTTTCGGCGGGCGTCGCGGGCCTGGCATGTCAGCGCCGGCCGGAGCCGTCCAATGCAAGGTTGAGCGCGAGGACGTTCACCGTCGGCTCTCCCATGAAGCCCAGCTCACGGGCTTCGGTATGGGCATCCACCAGCGCTCGTACCGCCTGCTCGGTCATGCCGCGGGCTTTTGCCACTCGCTGCACCTGGAAATAGGCCGCTTCGGGCGAGATATCGGGATCGAGGCCGCTGCCCGACGTCGTGACGAGGTCCATGGGTACCGGTGTGGTGGGGTTCTCGGCCTTCAGCGCCGCCGCGTCAGTCTTGATGCGCTCGATCAGGGCTGCATTGGTGGGGCCGAGGTTTGATCCCATGGAGTTCGCGGCGTTGTAGGGCTGCGCCACGCTCTTCGTGGGATCATTCGGATCGGCGCCGGTGGTGGCGGACGGACGTCCGTGGAAATAGCGCTCGCTGGTGAAGCTCTGGCCGATGAGGGCAGAGCCGACCACCTTGCCGTCCTTCTCGATGAGGCTGCCGTTGGCTTGGCGTGGGAACACCGCCTGGGCGATGCCGGTCATCGCCAGCGGATAGGCGAGGCCGGTGATCACCGTGAGCGCCACGATCATCACCAGGGCGGGACGAAGCTGCTTCAGCATGGTTTATCCTTTAATTCGGAGACGGCGCGCGCACGACATTCGCGTTGGCCCGGGGAGGGCAGAGACCCGTTCCTGGCACGCGCGGCACCGGGAACGGGTGCTGCGTCCCTTTCTCTCCCCGCTGGAAAGGGACGTCCTGTGTTTCTCCCTCGGGCTTCAGGCGAGACCGAGGGCGGTGATGGCCATGTCGATGGCCTTGATGCCCACGAACGGCACGATGATGCCGCCGAGGCCGTAGATGACGAGATTGCGCGTCAGCAGGGCGCCGGCGCCGACGGCGCGGTACCTCACGCCCTTCAGCGCCAGCGGGATCAGCGCCACGATGATGAGGGCGTTGAAGATGATGGCGGAGAGGATGGCGCTCTGCGGCGTTGCCAGCCCCATGATGTTGAGCGCCCCCAGCTGCGGGTAGAAGGCCACGAACAGGGCCGGGATGATGGCGAAATACTTCGCCACGTCGTTGGCGATGGAGAAGGTGGTGAGCGCGCCGCGGGTCATCAGCAATTGCTTGCCGATCTCGACGATCTCGATGAGCTTGGTCGGGTCGCTGTCCAGATCCACCATGTTGCCGGCCTCGCGGGCGGCCACCGTGCCGGTGTTCATGGCGACGCCCACATCCGCCTGGGCCAGGGCGGGCGCGTCATTGGTGCCGTCGCCGCACATGGCGACGAGCTTGCCCTTGGCCTGTTCCTCGCGGATGAGGGTAAGCTTGTTCTCCGGCGTCGCCTGGGCGAGGAAATCGTCCACGCCGGCCTCGGCGGCGATGGCGGCGGCGGTCATGGGGTTGTCGCCGGTGATCATCACGGTGCGGATGCCCATGCGCCGCAGCTCGCTGAAGCGCTCCTTGATGCCACCTTTCACGATGTCCTTCAGGTGCACAACGCCCAGCAGGCGGTTGTCGCGCACCACGGCCAGCGGCGTGCCACCCGCCTTCGCCACCTCGTCGGCGATGGCCTGCAACTCGCGGATCGTCTCCGCGCCGTTGCGGCCGGCGCCGGTAGCAGCGTAGGCCAGCTCCACATGCTTCAGCACGGCGTCTACAGCGCCCTTGCGGATGGAGATGCCATCCATGTCCACCCCGCTCATGCGGGTCTGGGCGGTGAACGGCACGAAAGCGGCATGCAGGGTGGCCATGTCGCGGGCGCGGATGGCGTATTTCTCCTTCGCCAGCACCACGATGGAGCGGCCTTCCGGGGTCTCGTCGGCGAGCGAGGCGAGCTGGGCGGCGTCCGCCAGCTCGCGATCGCTGACCCCGTGCACCGGCAGGAACTCAGCCGCCTGACGGTTGCCCAGCGTGATGGTCCCGGTCTTGTCGAGCAGCAGCGTGTCCACGTCGCCCGCCGCCTCCACCGCCCGGCCGGACATGGCGAGCACGTTGAAGCGCACCAGCCGGTCCATGCCGGCGATGCCGATGGCGGAGAGCAGCGCGCCGATGGTGGTGGGGATGAGGGTGACGAACAGCGCCACCAGCACGATCACCGGAATGTAGCCGCCGGCATAGGACGCGAAGCTCGGGATGGTGGCGGTGGCGAGGACGAAGATCAGCGTCATGCCCGCGAGCAGGATGTTGAGGGCGATCTCGTTGGGGGTCTTCTGCCGCTCGGCGCCCTCTACCAAAGCGATCATGCGGTCGATGAAGGTAGAGCCCGCGGCTGCCGTGATGCGCACCTTGATCGAGTCGGAGATCACCGTGGTGCCGCCGGTCACCGCTGAGCGGTCGCCGCCGCTCTCGCGGATCACCGGCGCGCTCTCGCCGGTGATGGCCGCCTCGTTCACCGAGGCCACGCCCTCGATCACCTCGCCATCGGAGGGGATGATGTCGCCGGCTTCCACCAGCACGACGTCGCCCACCTTGAGCGAGGTGCCGGGCACGGTGCGGAAGCCGCTTCCGGCAGGGTTCGCCAGCAGCTTGGCCTGCGTCTCCGTGCGGGTGCGGCGCAGGGCGTCGGCCTGGGCCTTGCCGCGGCCTTCCGCCACCGCCTCGGCGAAATTGGCGAACAGCACCGTGAACCATAGCCACAGTACGATTTGGAACGAAAAGCCGAGATTGGCGCCGCCGGTCAGCGCGTCTTTCACCAGCAGGACGGTGGTGAGGGCGGACACCACCGCCACCACGAACATGACCGGGTTCTTGGCAAGCTTGCGCGGGTCCAGCTTGCGAAAGGCATCGCCCACCGCGGGACCGAGAATGCGGGCATCGAGGATGCTCGCGGTTTTGGGATGGCTCATGAAAGACTCCAGCGAAAGGATCCTGGATCAGGCCGCGGGCCTTCAGTCCGTGGGCGATACCAGGGCGAGTGCGGTAGCGAAGGCGAGGCCGATGATGACGATCGCCAGCATGCCGAGAAGGATGCTCGACGCTCGCGGCTCGCCAGGCTCGTCTGCCTCTCGGCGCCCCCCGCCGGGCCTTGGAGGCCGGCGGGGAAAACGGGGCTGGCTTGCCATGGCCATGCTCAGAAGCTCGTGCCCTGGAGCATCGCCAGATGCTCCACGATGGGACCGAGCGCGATGGCGGGGAAGAAGGTCAGACCACCGACAATGATGATGACGCCCACCAGCAAGCCCACGAACAGGCCTCCATGGGTGGGGAAGGTGCCGGCCGATTCCGGAACCGCCTTCTTCGCCACCAGCGACCCGGCGAGCGCCAGGGCGGGAATGATAACCAGGAAGCGGCCCATCAGCATGGCAAGGCCGATGGTCACGTTATACCAAGGCGTGTTGCCGGTGAGGCCGCCGAAGGCCGAGCCGTTGTTGGCCGTGCCCGAGGTGTAGGCGTAGAGGATCTCGGAGAAACCGTGCGGGCCGGGATTGGCGATGGAGGCCACCGCCCCCGGCAGCACGCTCGCTGCCGCCGTGAAGCCGAGCATCGAGAGCGGCAGGCACAGAATGGCCAGCATGGCCATCTTGACTTCTTTAGCCTCGATCTTCTTGCCGAGATATTCCGGCGTGCGGCCCACCATGAGGCCGGCCACGAACACCGCCACCACCACGAACAGGATGATGCCGTAGAAGCCCGCGCCCACGCCGCCGATGATGATCTCGCCCAGCATCATGTTGATGAGGGGGATCATGCCGCCGAGCGCCATGAAGCTGTCGTGCATGGCGTTCACGGCGCCGCATGAGGCGGCGGTGGTCACCACCGCGAACAGGGCGGACAAGGCGATGCCGAAGCGGGTCTCCTTGCCTTCCATATTGCCGCCGTCGATGCCGAGGGCGTGCACCAGCGGGTTGCCCGCCGCTTCCGCCCAGTAGCAGACGGCGACGCCGGCGAGGAACAGCAGGCCCATGGCGGAGAAGATGGCCCAGCCCTGGCGCTCGTCGCCCACCATGCGACCGAAGACGTTGGTGAGCGCCGCGCCGATGGCGAAGATGGACACCATCTGGATGAGGTTGGAGATCGCGCCCGGATTCTCGAACGGGTGGGACGAATTGGCGTTGAAGAATCCGCCCCCGTTCGTGCCGAGCATCTTGATGGCGAGCTGGGAGGCCACGGGGCCGACCGCGATGGTCTGCTTCGCCCCCTCCAGGGTGTCAGCTTCCACATAGGACCCGAGGGTCTGTGGCACGCCGAGCGCCACATAGGCGAGCGTCAGCACGATGCACAGGGGCAGCAGCACGTAGATGGTGGCACGCGTGAGATCGACCCAGAAGCTGCCCAGCGTCTTCGTCGACTTGCGCGAGAAGGCGCGGATCACCGCCAAGGCGATGGCGATGCCGGTGGCGGCGGAGAGGAAGTTCTGCACCGCCAGGCCCGCCATTTGGGTCAGGTACGACATGGTGCTCTCGCCGCCGTAGTTCTGCCAGTTGGTGTTGGTCATGAAGCTGGCGGCGGTGTTGAAGGCGAGCTCGGGCGGCACGGCGCCCATGTCGGCGGGGTTGAAGGGCAGCGCCCCCTGCACCCGCTGCAGCAGGTAGAGCAGCGCGAAGCCGGCGAGGTTGAACAGCAGCAGCGCGACCGCATAGGTCGTCCAGTGCTGCTCCTCGTTCGGGCCGGTGCCGGCCAGGCGGTAGAGTCCCCGCTCGGCCGGGCCGAGCACGGGTGCGAAGAGCGTGCGCTCGCCGTTGAAGACGCGCGTCATGTAGCCGCCCAGCGGCCGCGCGAGCGCGATGATGATCCCGCAGAAAACGAGGATCTGAATCCATCCATTCAGCGTCATGGAGATTGCTTTCCGAACGAGCGCGAGCGGTCAGAACCGCTCCGGGCGAATGAGGGCATAGGTGAGATAAAAGAGTAGGAACGCCGTCACCGCTCCACCGAGAAGGTATTCGACAATCATTGATCCGTCCTATCCCTATAGAATGTCACATACCGCCACGTAGGCGAGCGATGCAGCAAAGAAGGTAACCCCTATCGCGATCATGATGACATCCATCCGCATCACTCCATGCGTTGCATATGCTGATACACTTCATTCTGAGCCATGCTTGGTTCAGCGATGAAATAAACGCGCAAAAATTGATATTCGGGGTCTGCACCGATCCCGTGCCTTGCCGAATTTTGGCGGGAATATGGATCGAAACCGCATAAAGGTTCGAGATGGCTGGGATGCCAAAGGAATTAAAATTCCATAAAATTTTCAGGCCACGCAGCACCACTCGTCCATTCACGGAGTGCCGCCTGGCATTTGTCGGGCGCGATCAGTTGCCGCGATCTGGAGCGTTTGATCGGACATATGCCTTAGAGACTGTTTGGAAAGTCGGCGGTTGAGGGCCGCCGAGGGATTTTTGGTGCTCCGGCAGGAGAAAATGCAGGCGCGATGCCGCGCATCGGGCCAAATTTTCGACGAACCGGGCGCCGAAAAGACCCGGTGGCGATAGAACCACCGCTGCCCGTCCGACTTTTCAAACAGTCTCTTAGCAGGCAGCAACAGCTCACGGATCTGGAGGAAACGCGAGCGATGGTTTGGCCGCCTCCGCTCCCCGGAGATTCGCAGTCCGACCGCCAGAAATAGCCCGCCGACCGGGGACAGAGGGTCTGACCGGTGTTCGATGCGGAAATCAGCGCCCATGGTGTTGCATCGACAAAAGCCACACCAAGCAGGCCTCTCGGGCGGTAGTCGTTCTTGCCGGACACCATTTGCGTTTGCCGGCCTGGGAATAACGATCGGCGCGTGGAGCACGGCACGACCGTGCTCGTCATTTCCGGTCAGCGCGCGCCATACTCGCTCTTCCAGACAAGCTTCGAACAGCCAGCTTTTCACCCTCAAGCAGCAACATCAGGAGTAATCCGATGGCGATAAGCCATACGCCATCGGCAAGCGTCAGAGGACGGGTATCAAAGAGTTGGTTCATGATCGGCGAAAAGGTAAAGACGAGCTGCGCAGCCACAACGACGGCGATTGAAACAAGTACCGATGGGGTCCCAAGCGCACCCTGCCAGGTCAGCGAGCGCATATGCAGAAACCTGACGTTGAACAGGTAAAATGTCGCCATGACCATCACGGCGTTGACGACAAGGGTCCGCGCGGTCTCGATGTCGCGCCCCGCATCGAGTGCATGGAAGAACATGGCCAGCTCCGCCACAGCCATCAGCGCCGACACCAGGAAAACCCTCCACAGAAGGAATGGCGAAAGGAGCGACGCCGAGGCGGGGCGCGGCGGCCGCGTCATGCTCCGGGGCTCCGGCGGTTCGAAGGCGAGCGCGAGTCCATGGGTAACGGCGAGGATGAGATTGACCCAAAGAATCTGCCCTGCCGTCATGGGCAGGGTGAAGTTGAACAGCATGGCCAGCACGACGGCGAGTGCCTCGCCTCCATTGGTTGGCAAGGTCCAGGCGATCACTTTGCGGATGTTGTCGTACACGGTCCGCCCTTCATGGACGGCGGCGACGATCGAGGCGAAATTGTCATCGAGGAGAACCATTTGGGAGGCTTCCTTGGCAGCCTCCGTGCCTTTCCCGCCCATGGCGATGCCAACATCCGCCTGCTTGAGCGAAGGGGCATCGTTCACGCCGTCGCCGGTCATCGCGACGATTGCGCCCTCCTTCTGCAATGCACGGACAATGCGCAATTTGTGCTCGGGGCTGGTGCGCGCGAAGACGCAGATATGGGCGACGGCATTGACCAACTCGCCATCGGTGAGCCGATCGAGCTCCGCACCTGTTATGGCCCGTGGATCATCGTCGAGGTGCAACTGCCGCCCGATCGCCAACGCCGTCTCGACATGGTCGCCAGTGATCATCTTGACGGCAATTCCGGCCGCACGGCACTGAGCAACGGCGGCTGCAGCCTCCGGCCGCGGCGGATCGATGAAGCTCATCAACCCGATAAATTGCACGTCTTGAGTGAGGTCATCGACGGTGAGGGACTGTTGGGCCTGCGGCAGCCGCCGGACAGCGAAGCCGAGGACCCGCTCGCCTCTCGCCGCGGATGCCGCCATGCGCTCCATCCAGACGGGAGAGCTCATTTTCGCCATGTCGAGCACGACTTCCGGCGCGCCTTTCACGAAGATGAGATGCTCGCCGCCCAGCCCCTTGTGGAGCGTGGCCATGAAGCGATGGCTGGCGTCGAAGGGAATGAGATTGATCCGTGGCCATTCGCCGCGTTCATGCGCGGGACTGACACCGGCCTTCATGGCGAACGAAAGGAGCGCGCCCTCCATCGGATCGCCCTGGACATGCCATCCCAGGCCGTCCTCGTGAAGGGAGGCGTCGTTGCACAGCACGGCACAGCGTATGAGAGGCGCCGCGGCGGCGCGGGCCGCGCCATCCTCTTCGCCGTTGGTCGGGAGTTCGCCTGCGGGTCCATAGCCGCCCCCGCCGGCCTGAAAGTCATGGCCCTCGACCATGAGGTGGCGGACGGTCATCTCATTCCGGGTCAGGGTTCCCGTCTTGTCGGTGCAGATCACAGAGATCGCTCCGAGGGTCTCGACGGCCGGAAGCTTGCGGATCACCGCGTTGCGCGCGGCCATCCGACGGACCCCAACCGCCAGGGTGATGGAGATGACCGCCGGCAGACCTTCAGGGATGAGCGCGACGGCGAGCGCGACGGCCGCGATCAGAGCATCTGTCCATTCGAAACCCTGGACAAGGACCGCAAAAGCGAAGAGCGCCGCGGCCCCCATCCCGATGAACAGCGCGACGCGGCGGCTGAAGCTGGCCATCTGACGCAGCAACGGCGTCGTCACCCCCTCGACGTCCTTCAGCATCGTGCTGATACGCCCGATCTGGGTGTGCGCTCCGGTGGCCACAGCAACGCCTATGGCGTGCCCAGATGACACCAGCGCTCCGCAGAACGCCATGTTGCTGCGGTCTCCCAACGCGGCCTCCTGGAGGAGCCTACCTTCCTGCTTCACCGCCGCACCGGACTCTCCGGTCAAGAGGGCCTCGTTAATCGTCATACCGCGCACGCTGAGGAGCCGCAGGTCGGCTGGCACCCGGTCCCCGCCCTCCAGGACTACGATGTCGCCCGGAACCAGTTCGTCCGCCGGGCTGGTCTGCCTGGCCCCGTCACGAATGATGACCGCAGTCGGTGCGATGAGGTTGCGAATCGCGTCGAGCGCTTGTTCAGCCCGCCCCTCCTGCACGAAGCCGACAACCGCATTGACGATGACGACGGCCAGGATGACGGCCGCATCGATCGGATGACCAATAACCAAGGCGGCGATCGCCGAGGCGAGCAGGAAGAAGATCAGGGCACTGTTGAACTGCGCAAGGAAACGGAAGAGCGGATGCGGTGGAGATGGTCGGGGCAGCGCGTTCGCGCCGAACTCGACCAAGCGCCGGGATGCCTCCACGGCGCTGAGGCCGGCGCCACCTGACCCAAGCGCCCAGCACACCGTATCATGATGCTCGGCATGCCACGGCCGGTCGGGGTCAAACCAGCTAGAAGGGCGGCCATCGCAGTTTGATGCGACGAGCTCTGTGCATTTGGCTTTCATCCAGTGAATTTCCCCGGCGATCGGCATACACACATGGACTGGTGCACGTCTATCGTCTTAAACGCCATTCCATTCCGGCGACATCGATAATTCGACAGATACGTCAAAACACCTCGTCCGTCCGACAGGGATCATATGCCATATATAGCCATCGTTTAACCATATCATTATATAATTATACACGGCGATGGCATTAATTTGTATATCGTCCATCGTTCAACGCACCTCCAAGACGTCCGGGATGAACAGGACAGCACGCGGCTGAGCGCCGCGCGGGAACATCGCAAAGTTTAGTGCGTCCTGTCTGTTGTTGAAAATCCACCCCTCGCCGCGCCTGAAATCGGCTACAATCCATTGGCCGAGCCTGTTTCGTCCGATTACAAGCTGCATCTGCGAAAACTCGGTTGAGTCCGCGACTATTTTATCGCCCATGAAACTGAACCCCTCGAGAGGCCAAGGTGCCTTACTGTAGCGAGACTCGTCTCTTGCTGATGCCGGAACATCTACATTCTGTCTTTTTCGCCATGAGGGCCGTTTCATATCCATGGAAGGTCCGCTCTGCGCGGCCGTAGTTGCGAGAGTAAACGGACGCGCAGCCAAAGGCGCCGTTTATGCCGCCTCTCCAGCCCCATCATCGGGGGGGGGGGGCTGCACGTCCGCTTCTCACGAGCCTCGTGCCACACGGCGGTTCCTGGCGATGGGGTGGAGGCCTTTCCCATCGTTTCCTAGCTTGAGCGGCATTTTCCGCCTCGGGGATCAACGGCATCAGGCCACGAGAGGTTCGGCGCTGCGCATCTCAGCGCGCTCCTACGCAGCGCGCCGTATCGTCATCGGCTGAACCGGCAGATCCGGCAGATCCGGCAGAGGCTCTGGTCCGAGCATGGCAAAAAAATCAAGTTCTGGGGGGTCCACCGCGCAAGATACGGCACCCGAGATATAGTGGCTTTCCCGTCTGGCAAAGTTAAGCGCTGACGCACGATCCACAAAGATGCCACCTGTGGAGCCACTTCGATCACGAACGACCCATCGCCCCCTTGTGTCGCGCCCGACGATAAACGCATAGTGACACGAGGGAGGCTCGGATTCCTGCACCACTTTGTTCATAAAATTCATCCCTTCTTAGCAGGCGCCATTGCTCGAAATGTGCCGTCAATGTGCCACCCATTGCACGATCGCCACCGCGGCCAAGACTGGCGTGATGACGCAGGCGAGGCGGAGAAGCATTCCCACTTCTGGCGAAGATCGGGTCTGTGCTGTCGATCGGCGTTTCCTGCCCGTTCTCGACATGGCATTTTCGGCCTTGCTCGCTTGCAGCAGGTGGCAATACAGGGCCAAACGACCGAACATCGTCATTACTCCTGATGGTCACCGGATTGTTTGAGGCCATCGCAGCCTCCTTGGAGTTCCGCTATGATCAATCATCCAGCAGTGGCGAGGATAACGGATCTGTCATATGAATTCGATTGTGCTTTTAACCAAAAGAAATAAGAGAGAAATTAATATTATGGTCATTCGCCAAAATGACACCTTGATTTCGCGCCTTTCATATGACCCACCATTACTTCGATGCATGTGGCGTCAAATGAACGAATTTCGGATATTATCCGCTGATTCTGCCTTTTTCGGCTGATATTGCATTGACAATACATCCGTTTACGCCATATTTATCATATAACTGCCTCGTGAGCTAGAAGTAAGCCTGCCGACCCTGCCGTCAGCCACAGCACCTCGTCCCACTGGGTGAAGGAACCAAACTGAAAGCGTTGGCGCCGAAAAAATGCAACGCCCGCAGTCGCGGTTCCAAACACGGCCAGCCACCCATAGAGGCCCAACACAAAGGAGCCACTGCCAAAGGATGCAAAGAATACAGATAGGCCAACCTTGAAGAGGAAGCGGCCGATAGTTTCCCATGCTGATGGACTGATATTAGAATTCATTGCCTATTCCGCCTTGCCGAGAATTGACAGGCCAATCTGTCCATCGTCCTGATCACCATGAAAACCTCGGATCGAGCTGCCACCCATGTCAGAGCTGGCGGCAAGTTCCCTACCGCGGCACCATAGCGACGCGATGCTCATCACGACGTCACCCTATAAGCCATTTCGAAAGCCTGAGAGGTGGCGGCGAGCCACAACATCTCGTCCAGATGATTGAACGATTCTTTCTCGATCCTCTCTTTGAGTAGCACTGCCAGAATACCTGTGAAGGCGGCATAGAGAATCAGCCACGCCGAAGCCGCGAGGAAGAATCCGCCCTTGCTCAGCGCCGCGAGAAGCATCGACACGCAAATTTTTACCGTGAAACGTACAATCGTCGCGCGGGAAACCCGGTTGAGATGTTGCGCCATCATTGCCGGCCCTCCCGCAGCTTAGGCGGCTCGATAGCGCTCAGCTGTGCAGATGTCGTCCTCGGCGATGAGCTGTGGAACGATGTCCGTAAGCTGACGCATGGTTTCCCTTGCCGCTCGCGTCAGAGGCAGACGCGGTGTCGGATCGCAAAGACCAAGCAGGCCGAGAACCGCCTTGACCGGTATCGGATTGGTCTCGAGGAACAGCATGGCGTGCAGCGGCGCGAGTCGTTCGCCCATGTTGATCGCCTTGGCGACGTCGCGCGCATCCCACGCAGCGTGCAGCTTCGCGCAGAGCGCAGGCACAATGTTGGCCGTCACGGAAATGCAGCCCACGCCGCCAGCGGCACGATATGCTAGAGCGGTTGCGTCGTCGCCCGAAAACTGCAGAAAGTCCTCACCGCACAGGCGGCGGAGCCGGGTCGTTCGCGCTAAATCAGCAGTTGCATCCTTGAGTCCCTGAATGCTGCCGTCGCTCCGCAGACGCGCTATCGTCTCATCGGAAAAGGCGACACCAACGCGGGATGGCACATCGTAGAGCACAACCGGCAGCCTGGAAGCGCCAGCGACGGCGCGAACATGGAGGCCCAGCCCCTCCTGGGTCGGCCGCACGTAGGGCGGCGCCGACACGAGCAGCGCATCGGCACCACGCCGTTCCGCAGCGGTGGCCAAACAGACGGCGCCCTCGGTCGAGGGCGCACAGATGCCTGCGATCACGGGTATGCGTCCATGCAGAGCTTGCACGACGGTTTCCACCGCTTCGGCATGCTCCTTCGCATCGAGAGCGAATCCTTCGCCCGTACTCCCGCAAACCACGACCGCGCAAGAGCCTCTCTCCGCGACGCGAATTGCGAGGCGTCCGAGCGCCTGGCGATCGACGACCGCGGCATTGCCCGGCAGAAATGGTGTGATCAGCGCCGGGATCGAACCGCGAAACGTCTGAATCGAAGCGGCCAACATGGCTATATACCTTTCCAAGGCGCGACATGCTTCGAGGTTGTAATGGCCAGCCCCCGTCCGCATATATGGCCACCTTTCCAAAGGCTTGCACGCGCCAAGCTGCAGCCATTGGAGAAATGCCACCGGATGCCCACCGCCTTCGCGCGCTCTTCGCGCCTACCCCTGGAGCGGAGCCCGACGTCGACCATAAGAATTAGGCGTATTCGCCTAGCGCAGTGGCGGAGCCCACTCGCACGGGTGGTCATGCCCATTCTCCCGCGAACGACCGGGAGATGGCAGAGAAATGCACCTCGCTTTGGCAGACATCTGGCCTATTCGAACAAATCGGAGATGATCTGGAGGCTGAATGCGAAAGCCGACGAAAGCTAACGCCCATCACGACTTCGAATGCCAACCGAGCGTGTGGCATTCGTCCCGGATTTGGGTGGTGATTCGTCGCTTTAAGCCCACCGTTATTCGGCGATCTCAACATGTCGTACGACGCCATTAATCGCATCTAGCTACCGATGCGGAGCCAGACAACAAACATAAATCGCACTCGCATTGGAATTCCATGCGGAAGGCGCGGCAAAAAAATATGAATCCCGTATTTTTTTGGTCGCCGTTACGCTTTGGGCTTTGCCTACGACAAAGAATGAACGCAACGGCTAAACCATGATGGTCATGATGCCGGGAAATGCGAAACTCGGCGAAACCGGAACATAAAAACAAGCCTATAAACTTCAAGCCGAATTGATCTCGAATTCCTACACGGGTCTGCTGTAGCCACCCAATATCTGGCTCCCAGTGGTTCAGTGTCAGCTTGGGTGCAGATCGACCTGACGTTCGCGCAATCAAAAGCGTGACCGGTGGCGAATTCGCGGCGGGGAGAAAGAAAGATGGTGGACAAGACCAGGGCAGATGCCAAACTGTCGACGCCAAGGCTGGCGTCTGTCGCGCGAAGGAGAGCTATTCGGATGGAGATGGTTCTTATAGGCGTCATGATGCTGATGGGACTCACAGCGATAGGATACAAGCTAGTCTTGGCCCTCTGGTAGCAGGAGGTTGAGAAGGATAATTTCACATTTTTATTCTGCGCATGAAACGCATTTGGTGCACGCATGCACGAAGAAACAAAGGAGCACCTCGGACGGTATCTTACGAAGGTGATCATTTCCGCCTTGATTGCCCGCATCATAAAACATGATAATTACTTGCTTTCCTTCTCGCTCTGGGTCTTTCTATATGCCGTATTTGCTGCGATCTACGCCGTGCTGGAGCGACAACGGCTTTCGCGAGACCACTTAAGCTATTGGGATGAGGCAATCTGGCTGGGTGCGACGGCTCTCATGTTGCAATTCATAAACCAAATAGCCTAATAATGTTTATGATATAATTATGCTTATAGCCGTGTAAAGCTTTGACCTTTCGCCTAGCCGTTGCCATGCGGCAAGGAACGGGCGATGGGTACGCCGAAAACCGCGAGGGGACCGAGGTCGATCACAGGCGTCTTATCGTCAAAGGCTTCTCTGAATTGCGATGGCTCCACTTGAATTGCAATCGCTTGACGTCGGCGCACCCATCCAAACATCACTCCATATATGTTGGTTTTTGCCTCTCCAATTTATTATCTATTTTTGCGGATCACATAAGTGATATAGGCATACTCAGGCAATTAGAACGCAAACTGTGATACAGGCGTTTGCGACTAATCGATCATAACTACGTATAGATATTTTTATTCGATCGCACTTTTATAACTATTTATTTTTCTGTTGATTTCTAAATATTGTTTTTTTATTTTTATTGGCGTATTCTACCTTCACACGGAGGTTATCGATATGTCCAATGCCAATCTCATACGCGGGAACCTCCCGCGGCCGCTCGCCGATGGAGCCGCCGTACTTTGGGTTTTTCGCGGCTATGATTCTCGCTGGTATGTGCGCACCGAAGGCGATGTGATGGGAGAAACCCCGCAATCTTCGCGTCAAGAAGCCGTTGAATCCGCACGCAAAAAGGGGGACGCGCTTGGATATTTTCGAATCTACATTCAACTCCGCGATGGTCGCTTCATTTGGTCTGACTAACCTCAGCGCTGCAGAACATCACCACATGCTTAACCGATGCGGAAATTTCTCGCGAAGATAACACTTTACTAATCTCTTTGATCTCTAAACGGCCAACATGACAGCGTGCCTCGACAGCATCTCGCGCCAAACGATCGCAAGATTTAGCTTCAAGCTGTGCCTTGCTATGGCCATTTCTCTGCTCGGACAATCCAGCTATATGTTAGTGACGTCCGCTTGGCTGTCACTCTACGCCGGGATCACGGCAATTCTCGCATTGCTTGGCGGTATACGCTTCCAGATGACCTCACTCACGCATTGGGACGAAGTCCTTTGGCTAGTCGCCATCTCCCAGGCTCTGAAGATAGCGCATCGTATGCTTCTTCCATAATCATTTCTAAAGCAATATATATTATTAATTTTAGAGAATTGAATTCGATATATAACTGATAAATAAAACTTGATTGGATTTTACGTGCTCACGAGCCTCATCTGGCAACCGTAGCCGGGATGAAACGATGTATCCCCATTCACAATTCATGATCGGCGAGCGTCACCCCTGCTTCGGTTCGATCGAAGACCACGGCGCCAGTCTCAACAGTGCCAGCGATGCTCACATCCGCCAACTCAACGGCTTCATTACAGACATCCTGCCACTGCTGCGGGAATACGCTAGCACGCGAACGGCAGATCCTACCGAGATCGCAACATTACTCAATTACCGCGGCATGCCGTGCTACGGGCAATCGAAATGGACCGGCACTTTTGTCCGCATGATCCTGGCCCGAGATCGTAGCGGACAGGGGAAAGCCTAGGAATAGCCATGTCTCCCCAGCGCGAGCGCAATACCCTCTGTGAAATACTTTGGCGTATCGGCTTCAAGCTGCTTGTCGCCATCATTATCATCTTAGCAACAAATTCTCGAAATGTGATTCATTCACTGGCTTGGTGGGTCTCTGCATACGCGTTTATTTCGATGTGTTTTGCCTTCTTTCGGAGAGAGCGTGTCAGAAGTTATGCGTTAAATTTTTGGGACGAAGCATTTTGGCTCGGGTCGTTGGCGGGAGTGCTACACGCGGTATCGACTTTTTCCGCTGCAATTTTGCCTTCATGACATCTGAGTGGAGGAAAAACCTCTTAGAGATCTAAATTTATATTGTCCACCCATCGCCAACAGGCGTCGATTAAGCGCATAAAAAGAGTACACCAACATCGAGAATTGTGCGGAAGCATTCAAGCACCACACTTGAGTTTCCCACGCGCGATGATCGAGGCAAGGATTTTTATGTTTTATTTATTTATCGTCCGGCCATCAAATCTGGAATTCCTACACGGCATCGACATATAGTTGAGACAGAAAGAAGGTGCGCAAATGGAACATGCGGTGCGCGTTGAAGGGCAGCCACAGAATAGCAATCCTCGTCGGCCTGTGGTTCTTTGGGCCTTTCAAAAGCTTGACGGGACTTGGTGCGTCCGCCGGGAAGGTGAGTGGCACGACACGGCCTATGCGTCGCGTGAGGACGCGATGAAAGCGGCGCGGCTCAAAGGCGAGCGGTGTGGCTCTTATCGCTTCTACATCCACCTGCCGGACGGCAGAATCACGATGGAACTGATGAATCTCAGCGCACGGCATTTGTCTCCCGACGACACCTGTGTGTCGAACTCGGTTTGATGCCTTGCAGGTGTTCAACCACCGCCATGGAGGCGGCCATGATCTGGAATGCACTTCGAAGTTTTCTGCAAGACTTGGATAAGCGGATAACCGACAACATCGCCAGTCGGGGCGAGCGATGGGTTCACGATCCGAACGAAAGGCCTCCCGGACG
This sequence comes from Xanthobacter sp. NM-59, assembly GCF_021401125.1. Classification (GTDB taxonomy): domain Bacteria; phylum Pseudomonadota; class Alphaproteobacteria; order Rhizobiales; family Xanthobacteraceae; genus Xanthobacter. Next base: position 133,510 of record NZ_JACBFQ010000011.1, on the reverse strand, counting down.
AAACCAGGAAGCGGGAACGACGACCGAGTCGGCCCAGAGTCGAAATGATCCGCGAGTCCGCGAGCGAGAAGCGAACAAAAAGGAACGAAGAGCATCTTGGCAACGCGGGATTGCCTGAAGATCGCTGCACAAGATGCCTTCCACATGAAGCGTATATCCATCGTATCCGATTGATACGGGCCCGGATGACATCGATCAATGATGCGTCACTCGGGAATGGCCGCCTTCGAGAAAGCAAGACAAGTTCTTCAAACGGGCCACGCATCGCGGCATAGGTCGTCTTTGCTGGCTAAAAAATGGCTGTTGCGAGACAAACTATGCGAACATCACGCTGGGTTCTGGTGGCCTATCTTGCCATTATCGTGTTCGGTTTGTTCGCAGCACTACCCAACATTCTTTCATCCCGGCAACTTGAGGCGTGGCCGAGCTGGCTGCCGGGCCGGCAGATCGCGCTCGGCCTCGATCTGCGTGGCGGGGCGCACCTCGTGTTGGAGGTCGATGGGGCGGCCCTGAAACGGGATCGTCTCCGGGCGCTGCAGGATGACGTGCGTGGTCTCCTCCGTTCGGAAAAAATCCCCTTCCAGTCAGTGCGGACCGCACCGGAGGCGGTTGTCATCGCCCTGCAGGACGACGCAAGCCGGGAGCGCGCCACCGCCGCGTTGCGCAGCTTGACCTCGCCCGCCAGCGGTCCGGCCGCCTCAGAACGGGACCTCGAGATATCGAGTACCGGTCGGCAGATTCAGATCGCGCTCACGGAGGCGGGGCTAAGGGACCGGCTCTCCGCGGCGCTGCAGCAGAGCATGGAGATCGTGCGCCAGCGCGTGGATCAGGTCGGCGTCAGCGAGCCGACGATCCAACGTGTCGGGCCGGATCGGCTGCTCGTTCAACTCCCCGGCCTTCAGGATCCCTCGCGGCTGCGGGCGCTGCTGGGCAGCACCGCTCGGCTGACGTTCCAGATGGTTGCCAACGCGGGTTCGACGGACGCTCTGCCGCGCGGCGTGTCACTGCTGCCGGATTCCAAAGGCGCGGCGCAGTATCCGGTGGAGGACCGTGTGGCGTTAAGCGGCGAGCGCCTCGCGGATGCTCGGGCCGGCTTTGACGCGCACACAGGGGAGCCCATTGTCTCCTTCCGCTTTGATAGCGTTGGCGCCCGGCAGTTCTCCGAAATCACCACGGCCGAGGTCGGCCGTCCCTTTGCCATCGTGCTCGACGGCAAGGTGCTTGCGGCGCCCGTCATCCGCGAGCCTATCACCGGCGGCTCGGGCCAGATCAGCGGTCATTTCACCGTCGAGGACACGGTGGTTCTTTCCGCCCTCTTGCGGGCTGGCGCGCTGCCAGCTCCGCTTACCGTGATCGAGGAGCGCACGGTGGGTCCCGACCTCGGCGGCGATGTCATCCGGATGGGGCTCGTCACCGGCATCGCGGGCTTTGCGTTGGTTGCCGCGCTCATGTTCGTTCTTTATCGCGGCTGGGGCCTCATCGTGAACGTGGCGCTGGGCCTCAATGTGATCCTGACAATCGGAGCCCTGAGCTTGCTCGGCGCCACTCTCACGCTGCCGGGGATCGCCGGCATCATTCTCGGGATCGGCCTCGCCGTGGATGCCAACATCCTCATCAACGAACGGATCCGGGAGGAGAGCCGCAAGGGCGCGAGCGCCTTCGCCGCGCTCGACCATGGCTTTCGCCACGCTTACTCGACCATCGTCGATGCCAATGTCACGGCTCTTATCGTCACCACTCTCTTGTTCGCCTTCGGGTCTGGGCCGGTGCGTGGCTTTGCCGTCACCATGGGTCTGGGAGTCTGCATCTCCATGTTCACCGCCGTCACGGTCGTCCGTGTGCTGATGCAGGAAGTCGTGCGCCGTCGCCGGATGAAGACCATCCACATGGAGCCGCTCTTCCGCCTGGTGCCGGAGGGCACCCATGTCTCCTTCATGAAAGCGCGCTTCCTCGGCATTGCGGTGTCGGCATTTCTATCGGTGGCATCCCTGGTCCTGTTCGTGATCCCCGGGCTCAACTACGGCATCGACTTCAAGGGCGGGATCCAGATGGAGATGGTCACGCCGCAGCCCGCGGACCTGAGTGCGCTGCGGGCGCGGCTGGGCGCGCTGGACCTCGGCGAGGTGACGCTTCAGAACGTCGGTGGCGACCGCAACATTCTTGTTCGCCTTCAGCGCCAAGAGGGCGGCGAGGCCGCGCAGCTCGCAGCAGTGGATAAGGTCAAGAGCGAGATCTTCCAGATCGCTCCGGATGCCCACTTCGAGCGCACCGACATCGTCGGACCGAAGGTCAGCGGGGAACTCGCGCAATCGGGTGTTCTCGCGGTTCTGTTCGCATGCCTCGCCATGGTGGCGTACATATGGTGGCGCTTCGAGTGGAACTTCGCTGTGGGCGCTATCGTGACCCTGGCCCTCGACGTAACGAAGACCATCGGGTTCTTCGCGCTGTTGGGCATCGACTTCAATCTCACCGCCATCGCCGCGCTGCTGACGATCATCGGCTACTCGGTCAACGACAAGGTAGTCGTTTATGACCGCATGCGGGAAAATCTGCGGCTTTACAAACGCATGCCGCTTCGTGAACTGATCGATCTCAGCATCAATCAGGTGCTCACCCGGTGCATCTACACCTCGTTCGCGAGCTTCCTTTGCATGCTGCCCATGGCGGTGTGGGGTGGCAGCGCGGTCGCCAACTTCGCCGTCCCGCTGGTATTCGGCATTGTCGTCGCTACCAGCTCGTCCATCTTCATCGCCGCACCCATCCTGCTTTTCCTCGGCGACTGGTGGCGTCGGCGCAACGAAACACGGTCGAGCGCGGGGGTTGTCAGGCCGGCGAAGACATGAGCGCGCCGGATCTGGGAAAGCGCGTCAAGAGCCCGGCCCGCGGCTTCCGATGAACGGTTGGGCTGAAACATGGAGCTGAGATCGTGCATCTCTCGCACCTTCTTCAATATGCGTTGTTTCTGGTGGTCGTGAGCCTCTGCGTCAAACCGGTCGGGCTTTATGTATTCCGCGTGTTCGACCATCAGAAGACCTGACTCTATTTCGCCCTTCGCCCCGTCGAGAGCCTGCTCTATCGCCTCTGTGGCGTTGATCGCCCTGCAGAAATGGATTGGAAGCAGTATCTCGCCGCCTTTGTGATTTTTACGGGCGTCGGTGCCGTGCTGCTCGCGGCCATTCTTCTGATGCAGCAGCAACTGCCATGGTACGATTCCGACCATCTGACCACTCCGATGACCGCCGACTTGGCAGCGAACACCGCCATCAGCTTCGCCACGACCACCACGTGGCAGGCTTATGGCGGCGAGACGACCATGAGCTACCTCTCGCAAATGGCTGGCCTTGCTGCGCAGAACTTTCTCGGAGCCGCCGCGGGCCTTGCCGTTGGGATCGCTTTCATCCGCGGCTTCGCCCGCCAGAATACCAACGCGCTCGGCAATTTCTGGGTGGACGTGACGCGCGCCGTGCTGTGGATCCTCCTGCCGTCGTCGATCATCGGCGGCCTGATCTTGGTCTGGCAGGGCGTACCGATGAATTTCGCCCCCTATGTGCATGCCGCGACTCTCGAAGGCGGGGCTCAGATCATCGCGCACGGGCCCGTCGCGGCGTTTGAGGCGATCAAGAACCTCGGAACGAACGGTGGTGGATTCTTCAACACCAACGGGGCTCACCCCTATGAAAACCCGACCGCGCTAACCAATCTCCTGGAAATGTGGATGATCGCCATCGTGCCCGCGGCTCTCACCTACACCTTTGGCCGGATGACAGGCCAACCGCGGCAGGGATGGATGCTCTATGGCGTGATGGTGCTTCTGTTCATCGGCGGGCTCATCGCCTGTGGATGGGCAGAGCAGGCGGGTGGTGGATTGGCGGGCGGCAACATGGAGGGCAAGGAAGTCCGGTTCGGCATCCATGGTTCCGTGCTCGCGGCCGTCACCACGTCCAATGGCGCCACCGGCTCCTACAATTCCATGCACGACAGCTACAGCGCCATCGGCGGCATGGTCCCGCTGGTCAACATGCTTCTGGGGGAGATCGTCTTCGGAGGGCTGGGTACGGGCCTCTGCGGCATGGTGATGATGGTGCTCCTCTGCGCCTTTATCGGAGGCCTGATGATCGGGCGCACGCCCACCTATCTTGGCAAGCAGATCGGCGCCCCCGAGATGAAGCTGGCGGCTCTATACATGATCATCGGCAGTGCCTGCGTCCTGAGCCTGACCGCCATCGCGGTTGCGACAGATTGGGGTCGCACCGGACTTACGACCAACGACGGGGCGCACGGCTTCACGGGAATCCTGTTCGCGTACGCAAGCTCATTCGCGAACAACGGGCAGAACTTTGCCGGGTTGAGCGCGAATAGCATCTTCTACAATATGACGACGGGGCTTGCGATGCTCGTCGGACGCCTCGGTCCTGCTGCGCTTGCATTGGCTTTAGCGGGTCATCTCGTGGAACAGAACCGAAAGCAGACGTCAGCCGGTTCGCTCCCCACAGATACGCCAACGTTCGCCCTGCTGCTGCTTTCGACGATCATCGTTCTGGTGGCCCTTGGCTTTCTGCCTTCGCTTGCCATGGGCCCGCTTTCCGAGCATTTCCGCGGTGTTGACGGGCCTTGAGGAGCCACGCAATGTCGAGGCATTCTCGGCGGATTCAGATAGGCTGTGACGATGGGGGCCCAAGGAGAGCAAGACGGGTGAGAAGGTAGCAGCATTCCTGAGGCCCCACTGTGTAGCCACTCAGGTCATGTCTTCAAGCACCTCCTGGCGGAGCCGTGGCCCCTTGGCAAGGCGGCGGCCGAGCGCTTCCATGAATTTGTCGTAGCGTTCCCCACCCTTGGCGCGGGCGGCAGCCTGGGTAGTCTCGGGGAGCTGCGCGGTGGAGGTCAGCCAAGCGCGGATGAACACGGCGAAGGCCTCGTTGGAGATGCCTATGTCGCGCTCCAGACGCTGGAGGTTGCGGTCGATCCGGTCGAGTCGCTTGGCGAGCGCGGCCTCCTGCCGCTCGTCGGCATCAGGCGAGAGGAAGGAGGCAATGGCCGCCTCGGCGATGAGGGAGCGGGACTGCCCACGCCGGTCGGCGAAATCCGCCAGAAGGCGCATGAGGTCCGGATCGAGATAGACGGACAGCCGGGCCTTTTTGTCGTGGCGTTCGCTCATGGCTCACAGCTCCATGCCGTCGCCGGGGTCCAAAGCGGCCTGCCGCGCCATGAGCCGCATGGTGCGGATGACGGCGCGGCCGGCGACGGCATCGTGTTCGGATGCATCGGCATCGGGATCGAATTCATTGATAGTGGACCGTGGCGGCTCCGGCGCGATGTCCTTGTGTGGCTCAAGGCCGGGTTCGCGGCGCAGGCCGGAACTGGCCGGCTCGTCGTCGGGCTTCGATGCTCCAGAGGCGGCGGAATCGAGGGGCTCTGTGGCGATGGCAGCGCGCGCCGACGGGACGATCGGAGGCAATGCCGACCAGTCGTCAGGCCTCGTGGGCTCGGCGGCATTGCGGGCCGCAGGCACGGGGAGCAGGCGCTCCCGAAAGCGCACATCCTCATAGTAGCGTGCCTTCCTTGCCCGGATCGGCGGGCTGCCGGCCACCATCACGATCTCCTCGTCGGGCGGGAGCTGCATGATCTCGCCGGGGGTCAGCAGGGGACGAGCGGTTTCCGAGCGCGAGATCATGAGGTGGCCGAGCCAGGGGGCGAGGCGGTGGCCGGCATAGTTCTGCATGGTCCGTGTCTCGGTGGCGGTGCCCAGCGCATCGCTCACCCTTTTGGCCGTGCGCTCATCGTTCGTGGAGAAGCACACCCTGACGTGGCAATTGTCTAGGATGGCGTTGTTGGCGCCGTATGAACGCTCGATCTGGTTCAAAGACTGGGAGATGAGGAACGCCTTGATCCGGTAGCCGGCGAGGAAGGCGAGCGCCGACTCGAAGAAGTCCAGCCGGCCGAGGCTCGGAAACTCGTCGAGCATCAGCAGCAGGCGATGGGCCTTGTCGTTGGCGTGCAGGTCCTCGGTGAGGCGGCGGCCGATCTGATTGAGAAGGAGGCGCACCAGCGGCCGAGTGCGAGAGATGTCGGAGGGCGGGACGACCAGGTAGAGCGTCGCCGGTGTCTCCCCCGACATGATGTCGGCGATGCGCCAGTCGCAGCGGCCGGTGACGGCGGCGACCACCGGGTCGCGGTACAGCCCCAGGAAGGACATAGCCGTGCTCAGGACGCCGGACCGTTCGTTGTCGGACTTGTTGAGCAGCTCGCGGGCGCTGCTGGCCACCACCGGGTGCGGCCCGTTCTCGCCGAGATGGGGCGTCGCCATCATGGCGTTGAGCGTCGCCTCGATGGAGCGGCGCGGATCGGAGAGGAAGGCGGCGACGCCGCCCAGGGTCTTGTCGGGCTCGGCATGGAGCACGTGCAGGATGGCGCCGACAAGCAAAGCATGGGAGGTCTTCTCCCAGTGGTTCCGCTTTTCGAGCGAGCCCTCCGGATCGACCAGCACGTCGGCGATGTTCTGGACGTCCCGCACCTCGCTCTCTCCTTTGCGCACCTCCAGCAGCGGGTTGTAGGCATCGGAGGCCGGGTTGGTGGGATCGAACCGGAGCACGCAGCCGATGCGAGAGCGCAGGCCGGCGGTCAGCTCCCAGTTTTCGCCCTTGATGTCGTGGACGATCGCGCTTCCCGGCCAGGTGAGGAGCGTGGGCACGACGAGGCCGACGCCCTTGCCTGATCTGGTGGGCGCGAAGCACAGGACATGCTCGGCGCCGTCGTGGCGGAGGTAGTCGCGCTCATGGCGGCCGAGCACCACGCCGTCGGCACCAAGGAGGCCGGCGGCTTCGATCTCCTCCCGTTCGGCCCAGCGGGCGGAGCCGAAGGTGCGCGCATCCGGCGCCACCCGCGCCCGCATGATGGACATGAGGATGGCCACGGCGGCGCCGAGAAGGCCGCCGGAGGCGGCGATGGCGGCGCCTTCCAGGAAGATGCCGGGCGCATAGGCGTCGTAGAGATACCACCACCAGAAGATTGCAGGCGGCGGGTAGAGGGGCAGGCCAGCCAGCTCGAACCAGGGCGCGCCGAGCTGCATCTGGAAGCCGAGCCGCCACGCGGTCCACTGCGTCGCGCCCCAGACGGCGGCAACCACGATGGAGCACACGACGGCGATCTGGCCCCACAGGACACGGCTGGCGGACACGGCGGCGGGGCTCCCTTGCGCTCGACAGAGCGAGGAACGACAGATGACGGGCAGCTTGCAATGGTGGGGCGGCGGCGGATCGCAGCGGGGCGAAATGGTTGCGGAAAGAACTTGTGCAATGCGGTGAGTCGAATCCCTTGAAGTCTGGTAGCTGATGTGCCGGGCGGCGGCGATGGCCGGATCATCGCATCTGATCGGAAGCTTACCCCCGCCAGGGATTGACCACGACGACGCCTGTGCCCTCGAAGTCCCGGACGTTGCGCGTGGCGACGGCCATGCCGTGGACGAGGGCCGTGGCGGCGATCAGGGCATCGGCTTCGTTGCGCCGGTCGGGAACATGCAGATGCGCGCAGCGGGTCGCGACGGCATCGTCCACCGGCAGGATCCGGCCGGCGAAGCCGGGCCGGACGTGGGTGTCGAGCCAGGCCCTCAGACGGGCGCCTTGCGCGCCGTCGCGGCGCTGGATGCCGAGCACCCCGCGTTCCAGCTCGAGGATCGTGATGGCCGAGATGAAGAAGCTCTCCACGTCCTCCGCCTCGATCCACGCCACGACGTTGGCGTCCGCCTTGCCGTCCCCGAGCTTGCGCAACTCAGAGACGACGTTGGTGTCCAGCAGCCAGCTCACGACAGGTCGACGCTTCGCGGGGCAATCTGGACGCGGGCGGGCTCGAAGTCGATGTCCGACAGGCCGGGCATGGAAAGCGCCTCGGCGAGGCTGCGACGCCGGCCGGTCAGCCGTCGGAACTCGTCCCAGGTCATCAGCACATGGGAAGGCTTGCCGCGGTCGGTGATGATGACCGGGCCCTTCTGCGCCGCCTTCTTGGCGCTGCTGACGTCGTGGTTCAGCTCGCGGCTGGACAGGGTTGTGAGGGTCATGGCGCACCTCCATGTAGGTAGTTACCTACATAGGGAGAACGCATCTGGAGCGCAAGCCTGCTGCGGCCATTCACAACCCCAGCCCGCGCTTGCGCCCGAACGACCAGTCGATGCCGCCATCGGCGCGGGCGACGCCGGAGATTTCCTGACCGATATATTTCTCGATGGACGGCGTCCAGGGTACGAGCTGGAAGCCCAGCCCGCCGCCGATTAGCGCGAAGCGGCCGGAGGCGAGGGCGAAGCGCTGCCGGTAGGTGCCGGCGACATACTCGTCGGCAGCTACCTTCTGGAAGGGCGCCCCCATCTCGCCGGCGAGCCTCTGGCCGAGGGCATTCAGTTCGCGCTCGCGCAGCGTCGTGAGGAGGTTGCGGGCGAAGACGATGCGCTGGCCCTCGCGCCGGGCGAAGCCCTCGGAGACAAGGTGATCGGTGCGGGCCGCCATGGCCTGCTGCACCTCCAGGCCGAAGCCACCACCGAGGTGCGCCGGATCTCGGGTGACGAGCCGGCGGTCGAGCCAGGTGGCACCGGTCGCCGTCACCTGCGCCTCGATGGAGAGGTCCGAGCGGACAGCGAGCGCGGTGCGGGTGCGGCCCTCGGTGTCCTCGTAGCGGCGCAGCTCGACGACGGAGCCGGGGGCGCTGTCGCCGGCAGCATCGAGGTCGGAGAAGCGGATGTGATGGGTACGGCCGTCGATGCCGTCCACCACGGCAAAAGCGGTGCCGCGGAGCTCGTCGTCAAGACCGCGATCGACGAGGCGGCCGATGATCGGCTCCCGGTGGATCTCCCCGGACAGGACGTAGTCCGTCAGTCCCCGTTCGATTCCCCGCTCGGTGAGCGCGTGGTGCATCCGCTTGATGATGTCGCCGCGCTCGCCCAGCTCGCGCAAGGTGGCTTCGGCCTCCTCGACGATGATCCAGCGGCCGGGGGAGACGGCCTCGGCAAGGCCAAAGCTTTCGAGCTTGCGCAGCCGGCCCACCTTCAAGGCGAGGTACGCGTCCGGCTTCCGGTCGGGTGCCGGCGCAAGGTCGACAAGGCCGCTGCGGTCTGCATCATGCTTGAGCTGGCGGTCAACCTGGGTCCAGCGCTCGGCCTCGATCTGGCGTTCGAGGGCATGGCGGATATCGTGGTCGGTCCGCGGGCCGAGGTCCTGGGTGACGAGATCCTGCGCGCGGCTGCGCATCCCCTCCTTGATGTAGTCACGGGCGATGACAAGATCCCGGCCGTCGTCGGCGCGGCCGCGCAGGATCACGTGGACGTGGGGATGCTCCGTGTTCCAGTGGTCGACCGCCACCCAGTCGAGCTTCGTACCGAGATCCTCCTCCACCTGCGCCATGAGATCCCGGGTGAAGCTCCTGAGATCCGACATCTCCACGGCGTCGTCGGGGGAGACGATGAAGCGGAAATGGTGGCGGTCGTCCTGGCAGCTTTCCCCGAAGTCCTTGACGTCGGCCTCGTCGGTGTCGGGACCGAACATGCGCGCCTTCTCACCGTCGCGCGTGACACCCTCGCGGCGCAGATAGACAAGATGGGCGGCGAGCGGCGTGGACCGGGCGGTGTGCCAGACCACGCGGGCCTTGACGACGGCGCCGCGCGAACGGCTGGTGATGAGGCGGTTGGCGCGCACGCTGGCGGTGCGGCCGCGCCCGAAGCGGGAGCCTGAACCGGAGGTGATCTTGCCGGCGCGGGAGATGCGCCCGCCGGCCTTCTGAGCGGCGGCGAGGGCCTGGGCGACAAAAGGCTTTGCCCGCTGGGCGCGTGATGAGCGGATGCGGCCGGGCCGGACGCGGAAATTGTCGTCACGGGTCATGCCGGCCCCTGTAAGATGTGCAGATTTCTTTGAACTTGTTCGATATTTTCAAGGGGACCACATCGCAGTTCTGCGCCGCGATGTGCGGAAAATCCCTGCAAATCCAGGAACGACCCCAAACCGACCGAGCCGCGATGTGCGACCTTCTATCCTGCCATCCGTCGGTCGCTTCTTCTGCTGCCCCGCAGTGTTCCACAATGCTTGCGATTGCCTGCTCCACAGTACGAAAAAACACGCAGTTCATCGCCGTTTCCCTTCCGATGCCGGTGCGCGCACGAATAGGTCATCGGACCGCGGCACGAACGCAGACAGATCGACGACTACGGGGTTGTTCGGAGGTCGAGCGGAGGGCGGATAGACCGCCGCAGAAGGGTCGTTGCCGGTGACGGCGGGGCGCGTGACGAACAGCGCCGCGCCTTGCCATGACGGCTCCTCGTCATGGACAGGAGCGGGTCGTTCCGCCGTCACGTCGCCGATCATCGGCGCGATCTTCGCGAAGTATGCGACGGCCTCCGCGGGCAGCGCGCGGCCGCTCTTGCGGTGTTCGTCGTAGCGCACGGTCCCGGCATGGTAGGCGGCGAGCATCGCGTCGACGGTGCCGTAGCGATCGTGCATCTGCCGCAACAACGCGGTGCCGGCGAAGATGTTGGCGCGCGGCTCCCATGGGTCGTCGCCGAGGTCGTATTTCTCGCGCAGCGCCGCCCAGGTGTCGGGCATGATCTGCATCAGGCCGATGGCTCCACGGGGCGAGAGCCTGGCCGGATCGCCGCCGTTCTCCATCATCACAGCGCGAATCCAGCGCTCGGGGATGGCGAAGCGCTCGGCCGCCTCGGCGATGGGAGCGGCCCAGGGATCGGACAATACCGTGGCAGCCGATGGGCGAGCCGCAGGTGGCTCAGCCGTTGCCTCCGACGGCAGGCCTGCGATCAGGACGCAGGCCACGAACAGCGTCATGAGCGTCAGGCTGGCAGCGCAGGTCCCGCCGTCCCGATGCGCCATCAGCCTGCCATCGTGCTCGCTCCGGTCCAGGGCAAGGCTGCGCCGGTGGCCGACGTTTTCCAGACGGGCCGCATCGGACGATGGGTCCGCCTTCCAGAAAACACGCCGCCGCCCTTGACCTCCGCTGCGCGCGACGGCCGCCCTATGGGCGATCGGGTCGAGGGGATTGATCGTCGTTCGACCGATCAAGGGGATTGAACCTGACGGATCACGGGAGTGGCGGCGGCGCATGCCTGTCACCCCTCGCCATCGCGCTTTGCCCGGCGCGACCAGTGTAGGGTCCAGGTATCCTTCCTGGTGTCGGACTCGAACAACTGGGCGCGTAGCGGCTCGGCGAAGGACGGGTCGTCGATGGACAGCGAGAGATAGGTTCCGGCCTTCTCGCCGGTGCGATCCCAGGCGGCACCCACCTCCAGCCCGTCGAAGAAGACGCGGTGGTCAGGCGTATTCTCTGCATTCGATCCGTCAGCGGGCAAGATGGCCACCTCGACGTCAAGGGTCAGCGTGCGGACGCGGTCGAAGAAGCCATCCGAGTTGCGGGTGAAGGTGCCGATCTGGGGCATTGGGGGGAGCCTTTCTCAGGTGGGAGGAACGCGCCGTCACGGCGCGTCGGGGACCGGCACGCGGAAAGCCTCCGTGGCCGGATCGGGGTCGTGGGTGGTCCAGAGCGGGATCGCCCGGCCCACCACGGTGGAAAGGGGCAGCGGCCCGAAGTACCGGCTGTCGAAGCTGTCCGGGCTGTCCCAGTTCATGAAGAAGGCTTCGTCCTTGCGCAGCGTCCGGCAGCCCTGCCAGACGGGCAGCGGGCGGCTCCGCCTGTCGCGCTCCCACGCCCGCCCGTAAGCCATGCCGTAGGCAATGATGTCTGCGCCGGTGCGGCAGACTTCGGTTCCGCTCAGCGCCAGCACCCGCTTGACGAGGGGCAGGCCGCGCGGCAGGTAACCGCGCGCGTCGAGGAAGCCGGCCAGTTCCGCGGGCGGCATCACCACGGCAAGGTCGGTGACGTCGACGGTGGCGCCGGGCACGATCCGGTAGAGCCCAACCGGCACGCTGGCCGAGGCATTCCACACGAAGCGGATGTCGGGTCGGCTCCATGCCGGGGCGACGACGAGGGTCACGCCGGCGAGCATGGCGGCGAGCGTCAGAGCACGGCGGGTCACGACAGCAGCCCGCGGCGGCGCAGCCAGGCGCGGTGCTGCTCGCGCGTGTAGGTGCGGAACGGCTCGTTGACAACGATGCGGGTGTGGATGTGCCGCCAGTGGTCGGGGGCGACGTCGGCCGGCTCAATCCCCATGGCCTCGATGCTGTCGATCGCTCCCAGCACCAACTCGACCTTCGGCCAGCCCGCTATGCGTAGAAGGATGTCGCCGCCGGGACGCACGAACGGCAGCGTCTGGCAGGGCTCTCCCGGCACCGACGCGCGCACGATGTCGATGCGCGATGTGATCGTGCCGTGCGCGTTGCCGGCCCAGCGCACGCAGGCGAAGATGCTGCTTGGCGCGAACGAGACGATCCGCCGGTGCCGATCGAGATGCTGCTCTCCGGCGATCCGGCCAAAGCGGATCCAATGCTCGATATGCTTCTCGTGCCAGGTCAGGTGAACGAACGTATGGCTGTTCGATCCGTCATCGGATGTGAGGGGTATCGTCATCGCTGCACTCCTTTGGCAAAGGGCCGCCCAGCCGTGAGGCGCGCCCGCGTCCATGCCGCCATGCCGAGGTTGATCTGGCAGCCGAGAGAGCGGCGGCACGAGAGCTGGCAAGCTTGGGTGAGGGCCAGGTCGAAGGGAGTGGAATCGGGTCCAAGGATGCGGCAGTTGCCGCTGAGGATCGTCATGGGGGCGATCCTCCAGGGGTGACCCGAGCCCGTCGCCGAACCGGCGCGTCCGGTGTCCGGTTGTCCCCGATGTGCGAAATCGTGTGGCCGCGTTAGCAGGAATCCGAAGGATTCCTTGTTAGCACTGTTAGAGGGGGCAGGATTCCACCTGTTGTGCCAAAGATTTGGAGAGGGCGAGCGTTCCCGATAGATCGGGGATCGCGTTCCCGGAAGGTCGGGAATTGGCGTTCCCGATGGAACGGGCGCATCCACAGCCCATCCACAGCGGCGGGCCCAGGCTGTCGGGCGAGGCTCCTTCATCGCGTGCCCTGCTCGAGTTTCCGCGTTGTTCCGATCCAGGCGGCGCGCGTGGGCCGGAAGGTCAGCCGCTCCCGTCCGTCGGGATCGGCAACGAGCGCCAGGTGATAGCCGGGCAGCGACTGGCGACGGACGATGGCGCGAAGCTCGAAGCGGAAGCGCCGCAGGGGGGCGAGGCTGCCGGACTTCAGGTGAAGGTGCGCGACCTCGAAGCTCCAGCCTCCGCTTTGGCGGCCGCCATGCTTGCGCACGAGCCGGTACAGCCAGCGCTCCAGGCCACCTGTCAGACGGAAATAGTCCCGGTCGATGGTCAGGATCAGGTCGTCATGGAGGACGCCCGCATAGAACCAGTCGGGCAGGATCAGCTCGATGCCGCGGGGACGACCCGTCTCGTCCAGGCGCTCCTTCCACTCGTTGATCCATGAGAAGCGATGGCGCCGCCGTTCGACGGGCTGGCGGATCGAGGTGGCGACAGTGGTGGATTGCAGCCGATCCAGCGCCGCCTTCAGCCGATCGTAGTTCAGGCCGGAATCGGTCCGGCCGATGAACGCCAGGATCTCATAGGGTGTGGCCGCCATCAGCCGCGAGGTGGCGAGGCCCCGGTCGCGGGCATCGACGATCTGCGAGGCCGCCCAGATCAGGACGTCAGCATCCCAGATAGTGGCCATGCCGTGCTCGGCAGTGGCCTCAACACGGATCGACACCTCGCCCATGCGGAAGTCGATGGGCGTCACCCGGCGGGATTTGGCGAGGGAGAAGAAGGGCCAGCTCATCAGGTCCTGCGCGTCGCGGGCGGCGATGTCGCCGGAGCGCGCCCGGAACAGTTCCAGCTGCCGGCCGTCGATGGTGCGGCGCATGGACATGGGACGCGACCCCGGATCAGCGCGCCGCCGCGGCCGAATGGCCGGCGGCGGCTTGCGAGGTGGACTGCCGTGCGCTGGCCTCGATCCAGGCCTGGAGGTCAGCGACCGCATAGACCACCCGGCCACCGAGCTTGTGATAGACCGGCCCGGTGCCGTCGCAGCGGTGCTTCTCCAGGGTGCGGGGCGACAGGTCGAGGAGGCGGGCGGCCTCCGGCGTGCGCACGAAGCGCGGCCAGTTGCTGTCGGTCTTGTCCTGCATCGCGCGCCTCCATCGCGGTCGCCGCCACAACGGCGGATCGAAAGCGACGATGGCGAAGGCGCGGCGATCCGGGGGAGTGACAAAGGTGGAGGCAGGCAGAAATGTCCCCCTGCCGGCACGGGGAATGGAGGCTCGTAGCGCACGATGACGGCGGTGGACCGGATGGCCTCAGCGGCGGCGACTGCGAGGGGTGAGCCAGCCCAGATAACCGCCGTCGATCGTCTCGCGGGCAACCTTCAGGAGACGGGCGAGACGACGGCGCTCCGGCGCGTTCTTCCAGTCGAGGGCGCGTAAGCTTTCGACATCGCGGTTAAGGAGAAGGCTGGCGACCTCGCGCCGCGAGGCTCCGGATGCTGTCCCGTCCCACGCCCGCAGCATGAGGGCAGCCTGGCGGAGCTGGAGGGGAGACAGGCGCTGCTCGCGTGGCCATGGGCCGGCAAGCTTGCCGTCCATCCGCCGCTTGAAGCGTGTGGCGCTGCGCACGCGCCACAGGAAATGGGCATCAAAGGGAATGAGGGCAGCCATCGTGGTGGGTGCATCGCCATCGGGCAGCCAGACCTGGTGAGCACCTTCGTCGTCCTCCACGACGGCATAGAGGCCATCGCCCGCCGACGGGCCGAGGAACGAGAGGGTCTGTCGATCAGGACGCAAAGAAGGCGCAAGGCTCTCCGGCGGCGCCGTGACAATGACCACGGCAGGGTAGCGGCTCGCGCTCCAGACGGGACGGGCAGTCAGGGCCGATGCAGCGGGGTCGGCCGGGAAACGCGAGCCCCCAGCGGCGGGAGAAGCGTTTCATGGCTTCGGCCGATGTTGTGCTCCCGCTTTCGATGGCCGCCAGCGTATGGGCATAGTCCCGTCGGTACTGCGGGTTGCGGCGGAGAAACTCGAAGCTGATGCCGCCGCGATCGAGACAGCGCAACTCCTCCTCGAATTGCGGCGAGCGCCAGTCCTGCAGCGACGTCATGCCGTTGCCTCCTGCTTCGTTCGTGCCTTCGGCCTGATTCGAGTATCGAGGCGAGCACGAGTGCAGGAAGACGGAAAATTGGAATGGGTAATGCTTGGCCGGCTGAACAATCTATGGTTGCCAGGTAACACCTGGCTTAACGCCCCCAGCAGGAATCGGACGCCCCCTTACTGCATCCGTGGTTCGCGCAGGTGCGGATAGCCGTGCTCCGTCATCCAGCGGGCGCGGGCGAGATGGCTGTCGTGGATACGCTTCGCGCGGGCGGGGTCGGCCTCGACATCGAGGCCGAACACGATGCGGGCCACCTCACGCCAGTCGACGCCTTCCTCGGCGGCGTCGAGAAGGCGGAGATAGGTGGCGAGATGCGCCTCGTCATAGGCGTTCACCCGCGCGGTGAGAGGCGGGCTCTCCTGGAAGGTCGGCTTGCTCATCGCGGCTGTTCCCCGTGCTTCACCCGCCGCTCTCAAACCCTAGCGGAGCCGGACCAGCGCGCAACCGTCTGGCAACGGACGGGATACCTCGAATTTGGAATGACGCCATGCCTCCAGCGGGGCAAGGCCCAGCGTTCCCCTCCGGTTCTGACAAAAGGCGCAACCAGCGCAGCCACCGAAATCCTGGAGTCGAATCCGGCAGATGCTACAAACCCATCACTTGTCGGAGCGCATGAACTCGATCGGGTCCACGTCGAGAGCTGTTGCGAGCTTTTCCAGCATGTCCACGGTGGCGGCATATTCCTCCCGCTCCAGCATGCCCACATAGTTGCGATTGATCTGGGCACGATGGGCCAGCTCCTCCTGAGAGATGGATTTTTCCTGTCTCAGGCTGGCCTGCCCCCTGAAAAGTGGTCCTCCGTGAAGTAGGCTTTCGGGCCTTTGGAGGATGGCGCAATGGCGCAGAAGAAGCACAAACCGGAAGAGATCGTCGCGAAGCTTCGGCAGGTCGACGTTCTGGTGTCGCAGGGGCGCCCCGTTGCCGAAGCGATCAGGGCGATCGGGGTGACGGCGTTCACGTATTACCGCTGGCGCAAGGAGTTTGGCGGGCTGAAGAGCGACCAGGTCAAGAGGCTGAAGGAACTCGAGAAGGAGAACGAGCGGCTGCGCAAGGCGGTCTCGGATCTGACGCTCGAGAAGCTGATACTGAAGGAAGCTGCGGCGGGAAACTTCTGAGCCCCGCCCGGCGCCGTCGCTGCGTCGCACACGTCGTGAGCAAGCTCGGCGTGTCGGAACGGCTGGCCTGCCGGGTTTTGGGGCAACATCGATCGACCCAACGCAAGGTGCCGGTGGGTCGTGCCGACGAGGCGGCCCTGACCGCGGACATCGTCGAACTCGCCACCCGGTACGGACGCTATGGCTATCGCCGGATCACGGCCTTGCTGCACGCCGCCGGGTGGGCGGTGAACGTCAAGCGGGTGGAGCGGATCTGGCGGCGGGAGGGGCTCAAGGTGCCGCACAAGCAACCGAAGAAAGGCCGGCTCTGGCTCAATGACGGGTCCTGCGTGCGGCTGCGGCCGGAATATCCCAACCACGTCTGGTCCTACGACTTCGTCGAGGATCGCACTCACAATGGCCGAAAGTTCCGCATGTTGAACGTTATCGACGAATATACCCGGGAATGCTTGGCCATCCGCATCGACCGGAGGCTCAACTCGACCGCCGTCATCGACGTTCTGACGGACCTATTCGTGCTGCGGGGCGTGCCGGGGCATGTTCGTTCAGACAACGGCCCGGAGTTCATCGCCACCGCCGTCCGGGACTGGATTGCCGCAGTCGGGGCCAGGACGGCCTTCATCGAGCCGGGCTCGCCGTGGGAGAATGGCTATTGCGAGAGCTTCAATTCCAAGCTCCGCGACGAACTCCTCGATGGCGAGATCTTCTACAGCCTTGCCGAGGCCAGGATCGTCATCGAGAGTTGGCGGCAGCATTACAACACTGAGCGGCCTCATTCCTCGCTCGGCTACAAACCGCCGGCGCCGGCCGTCATCGTGCCGCCACCGGCAACATCAAACCCCGCACTAAGGCCGACAATGCATTAGGATTAAACTGGACCACTCAATCGGGGCAGGCCAAGGCGGCGCAGGTTTCTCGCCACTCGCTCCCGCAGTTCCATGCGGGAGAAGTCGCCGGCCGCCTCGCATCCTTTCCACCCAATATACTAGGGATTCGGATCGGCGCCATGCCTGTTGGGACAACAGTGCGTGGGTTTTGCGAGCCGGGCATAGCCCGGCGAGCCGCGGACCGTCTCCTCCGCACGCGGCCGATCCGAATTGACGGATCGGCGGAAACTCCCGGATGCGGAAAGTCGCGCAGCCGATGATCGGCCACGCGACTTTGGTGTCTATGCTGCCCGCTCAAGCAAATTCTTCGCCTTCGCCTCCAGTTCAAGCCGGCCATCCTGATGGGGCTTGGTGCGGGCATGGGCCGTCAAGCCCTGCACGAAGTCGAACAGGCTTTCCGGCGGGCGGCCCTCCTCCCGCAACACGGTCTCGATGATCTTTCCGGTTTCGGTCTTGGAGAAGCCGCGCCGGCGCAGGAAGGTTTCCCGGTCCTCGTCGGTGCGGGCGACGATGCGCTCGCGGGCCGCCTTGATGCCGGCCACGAATGGCGCCGGGGAGGACTGGGCGAAACGCGTAAGGGCGGGTGCCGCCTCATGGGCGAAACGCTGTGCGGCAAACTTGCTGTGCCGGATGGTGATTTCCTCGAAGCCCTCCACGCCCCACAGGTTGCGGTTCATGCAAACCGCCCGGAGATAGAAAGACGCGATGCCCAGCGTCTTGCTGCCGACTTCCGAGTTCCAACAATAGAAGCCCCGGAAGTACAAATCCGGCTCCCCGTTCGGCAGGCGCCCGGCCTCGATGGGGTGAGTATCGTCCACGAGGAACAGGAACACGTCGCGGTCGCTGGCATAAAGGGTGGTCGTGTCCTTGGTGATGTCCACGAGGGGGTTGTGCGTCATGGTGGCCCAATCCAGCACCCCCGGGACCTTCCACAGGGTGTCGCCCGTGCCGTTGCCGGCGATCTTCATGACGGCGCCGACAAGCTCATGGTCCCAGATTCGACCATAGTCCGGCCCGGTCA
The DNA here is from genome assembly GCF_021401125.1 of Xanthobacter sp. NM-59. Lineage (GTDB taxonomy): Bacteria > Pseudomonadota > Alphaproteobacteria > Rhizobiales > Xanthobacteraceae > Xanthobacter. The sequence continues at coordinate 115,361 of NZ_JACBFQ010000011.1, read as the reverse complement.
CGGCGCGAAGCTCGACGCGGCCGTCGTCCGCCTCCAGCGTCTTCACAAGCTCGGTTCGGTGCGACAGCAAGCCATGCTGCAGATTGATGCCGGCGAGCGGGGCGGGAAGCTGCCGCATGTAGGCGGCGGGGACGCCAACAAGGCTGCACAACTGGCCGAAGCTCCAATGGGTCGGGGCAACAGGCGCCTCTTGTCCCGGAAAGATGAGGAACAGCCGCTCGGCATCCTCCCGGCTCGCCTCCACGCGTACGGCCCGGCTTTCCACGGTTCGAGCCGTGGCGCGATCCGCCCGGGCCTTCACCGCATCGTAAAGCTCCGTGAGGGACAGAAAGCGCTCGTCGTCGGGGCGTGAGAACCATTCCGACGACACCCGGCCGATCCGCTCGCCGCGCGAGACGTCCACACGGAAACCCTCAGAAACCGCCTGCCCATGGTTGGCGCCGGTGCTGATGATGTTCATTGTCCTGCTCCTTTCCCCTCACTGCCGAAGGCATGTCCCCCGACATGTCTTCCGGGGGCGCGTGAGCGCGCAGGAATGGGAGGGGACAAGTGCCGGCGAGCACGGCCGGGCTGCCACGGCGAGCGGGACGGCACGACGGTGGTCGGAAGCATGATGGTCACGGACCGTCCTGCGCGCCGGCGGCCCTGCCATGCGCAGGCGGCGCTTGAGGGGAGAAAGGGGCAAGGCCCCTTGGCTTCCCCTCGCGATCGGCAAGGCTGCGTCCGCAGCCGATCAGAGCAACCGGAGCGCAGCTCGCCGCAGCGTCTTCAGGCGATCGGAATAATCCGAGCGCCCTCTTGGGTTCCAGATCTGCCCCCGCTTAACGGGCTGGGTGCGCCAGGAGGAGACGTTCGCAGCGGCTATTACGAATGACCGGTTTGGGGCCGGGAGCGGACTGGCCGGTTTTGGATAGCAGGGCTGAGAAAGCAGACTTGCGCGGTGCGTTCGAGCCACGCAGGTGCAGTTCGAATCTCCTCCAGCGGGCCACGACGGATAGCGATGATCACTATGTTTTCGCTGTGGCGCTCGGATGAACAAGCTGGACTTGAAGCAATGCTCACAACAGAGTTTTTTTGGGGCGAAGTTAGGTTATACAGCGATGCACAGCTTTAACCCCAGTCGACAGCGATAGCCTCGGCTTGGCGAACAACCAAGTCGACCGCAGTCTTTTGGAGGTCTGGTGGATAGCCATAGCGAGCGAGCAGCTTCCGCACCTCAATACGCATCTTGGCGCGAACACCTTCTTTGCGGATCCAGTCTATGGTCGCCGATGCACGGATAGTCTCCACCAAGAGCTTTGCCAGCGTGCGCAACGTATCATGGGCCATCAATTCTCGCGCCGATCCATTTTCGGCCAGCGCCTCATAGAAGGCTACTTCTTCCTGAGACAACCCTAATTCAGCCGCCCGCACTACATGGGCTCTGATGTCATTTGCGAGCGCGATCAACTCCTCAATGACCTGCACACTGTCGACGGCACGGTTGTGGTACTTGCGGAGTGCCTCATCCAAGCGCTCGCTCAACTTCTGAGACTGGACGATGTTGGTCCGGGCGTTGGCCTTGATCTCATCGGCGAGCAGGCGCCGCAACGTCTCGACAGCGAGGTTCTTCTGCTTGGTGCCGCGTACCTCGGCAAGAAACTCGTCTGAGAAGATGGAGAGGTCCGGTTGCTCCAGCCCTGCGGATTTGAACACGTCAAGGATACCGTCCGCCATTACCGCCTTCGACAGCAGCTGTCGGATGTCGCGCTCCACCGTAGCGCGGCTCCGTCCCGCGCCCATTGTGTACTTCGCCAAGTTTGCCCGCAGCGCCACGACCATTGCAATCTCGTGCGCGCGCTCCATGACCCGGTCGTCGCCCGCGCTGATCGCATAGGCCACTTCCAGCTTGAACCCCGTCTCGATAAAGACATCACGTCTGCCTGTCGCCAGCAAGTGTTCGAGGCATTGCTTGAGGATCGTCAGGCGTGTGGTTGGTGGTGTAGAGAAAAAATTCTTCCAGTCAACGCCATCCAGCAGCGCCAATGCACCTTCAAGCAGAGTGAGTGCTTGACGCGCGGCTTCATTAGGGTCCATGCGCACTTGGTCGCGGTCGCCTTGGGTATATTTATCCAAGGCCGCTTTCAACTCTGCACCGATCCCCAGATAATCGACCACTAACCCGCCGGGCTTGTCGCCCCAGACCCTGTTGACCCGCGCAATCGCCTGCATCAGGCCATGACCACGCATCGGCTTGTCGATATACAGTGTGTGCAGGGATGGCGCGTCGAACCCGGTTAACCACATGTCACGAACGATCACGAGATCGAATCCGGACGAGGGGTCCTTAAACCGAGTCGCCAGTGCTTCCAGCCGGGCTTTGGTTCGCAAGTGGGGTTGCAGCGGTTGGGGATCGTCCGCACGGTTGCCTGTAATCACCACCTTCATGAGGCCCGACTTGTCGTCGCTGGTATCGGCTGAAACCCAATTGGGTCGGAGCTTGGCGATCTCGTCATAGAGCATCACAGCAACACGGCGGCTCACCGCCACTATCATTCCCTTGCCACCTGCCATGGCATCGCGCCGCGTATCGAAGTGTTCTACCACGTCAGCTGCGATCTGGGCGACGCGCTCAGGTGCGCCCACGACCTCCTCGAACCGTGCGAGCTTGCCCTTGATGCGCTCCACGGCAGCATCATCCCCTTCGGCCAGTTCTTCAGCCAGCGCATCAAGCTGCGCTCGTTCGCCGTCATCTAGGGCTAGGTGCAGACGGGCAAGTCGAGCGGTGTAATAGATCGGGACCGTTGCGTTGTCCTGCACGGCACGGGTCATGTCGTAAGTATCGATGACATCCCCGAACGTGCCGTAGGTATCTCGGTCCCGTTCTTCGATTGGCGTACCTGTGAAGCCCACGACTGTGGCTTGAGGGAGTGCTTGCCTGAGGTAGTCAGCAAATCCCACAGCCTCCCGCACGCCGCCGTCGCGCTCCACGTAGCGCTTCTTGAAGCCGTATTGTGTGCGGTGCGCCTCGTCGGCGATGACGATTACATTGCTGCGGTCGGTGAGGAGGGGGTGCGAGCCGTCCTCGCCCCTGAAGCGCTGGATGGTCGTGAAGACCAGACCACCGATATCGACTGCAAGCAAGCGGCGCATCTCTTCCGACGTCTCTGCCTGCAAGGGCGTCATGCGAAGGGCTGCGCTATGATCTGCGAACGTGCCGAAGAGCTGGTCGTCGAGGTCGTTGCGGTCTGTCACGAGCACGATGGTGGGGTTCCTCAGCGCCTTAGCAAGCTGGAGCTGCCTCACGAAGAACAGCATGGTCAACGACTTCCCCGAACCCTGCGTATGCCAGACGACGCCGCCCTTACGGCTGCCGGACTGGGACGCGGCTAGGGTCGAAGCGAGAGCCTTCCGCACGGCATGGAATTGGTGATAGGCGGCGAGCTTCTTGGACTTGACCGTGCCGTCCTTGATCTCGAAAGCGATGAAGTCGCAAATCAGCTCGATAAAGCGCTCGGGCGCGAACACGCCACGGATCAGAACTTCAAGTTCAGAGCGCCCAGCGTCATCAATGCCCACACCGTCAATCGTCCTCCATGGGGCGAAGCGGTCCAGTTGAGCTGTTAGTGACCCGATGCGTGCGTTGCTGCCGTCGCTGATCACAAGCACCTGGTTGGTGCGCATCAGCTCCGGCGCCCTCGTCTTGTAGGTCGTCAACTGGCTGTGAGCCTTCTCCAGTGTCGCGGAGGCGTCCGATGGGCTCTTCAACTCGAGAACCGCTACCGGCAGGCCGTTGATGAACACAGTGACGTCCGCGCGCACCATGCCCTTCTCACCCTTCACGATGAACTGGTTGGCAACCAGCAGCCGGTTGGCCCCTGGGCTCTCCTGATCGATGATCTTGATACCAATGGTGCGCGTGATCCCCTTCTCGTTCACCTCGACCGGCACGCCGCTGACGAGGAACGGGTGGAACAGGCGGTTGTTCTCGATAAGGTCCTGGCTCTGCGACGCCTTGATCTTGAGCACTGCCGAATTGACCATGTCGGCGGTTGCCTCGGGGTTCAGCGAGGCAATGGCGCTGCGCAGTTCAGGTTCTAGGATCGCTTCGCGGTAGTCTGCCCGCGCACCCATAGACCCATCCGGTGCGAGATAGTCACCCGGCACGCTCCGCCAGCCAAGCAACTCGAACCACGAGAGCGCCGCCAACTCGACGGCTTCCTCGGCCAATTCCATGCGGTGGCGGTCGGGAGGCGTAGGGTAAGTGTCGCTCATGTGCCCTCCGGTCGACCGAGCACGAAGCGGGCGCGCTCGCGCCGGAGCATCTCGTAGGGACTGATGCAGGATACAGTCAGCCCAATGCAGGCGTTGGGTATCTTGATCTTGCGAACCGTGTCCGCTGGCACCTCATGAGTAACTACAGTGCAACGGTGCGCAAGAGCATGGGAGACGAGCCAGTAATCAGCAACCTGTAGGAACGTTGCGATGGCTGCGCGCTCGTAGGCCTGCGCTGTTGCCCAAGCACTCACGCGCCCCAGCGCAGGAACAACCGAATCATCAGGTGGCACGAAGAAGGCGTCGCCCCGCGCCCTCGCCCATTCGGCAAGGTCGTCGCTACCTGCAACCAATTCGTCGGAGACCTTGTCGATACTGCCGACCAAGCCCGCCGCGTTCTGGGCAACGAGCCATTCCCAGAAGGCCGGGCAGAAGTCGAAGCCATAGTGCAGGTTGCGTGCTTGGATGAAAATGTTGGTGTCCAGCAGGTAGCGCATCAAAGCATCGCCCCCACCTCACGACCGATCGTGTTGAAGGTCTCGGTTTTAGCGACTCCCAACATGCGGAAGGCGTCACGATAGAGGGTCTGGCCCTCCAGCGTGCTCTCGACCAGCGCACGAGCGAAGCGTCTGCCGACGCGGGACAGGGTTGTTCGGTAGAAGTCGCCGCCACCGGACCCCGCGGCTTCGGCCAATGCGCGGAGACGTTCACGCTCCATGGCCCATGCCTGCCCGAATGCATCACGCGTGATGACACCTGCATCAAGAAGCCGCCGCAAAATCACCAGCGTGCTGACCTTGAACTGCCGCGCGAGACGCTGCATTGCCACGTGAGTGGCTTCACCGGGCTGCACGGCCAAGCGGAAAGCCGCTAGCGGCACCAGCAGCTCCGCTGCGACAGCGTTGCACCACACCTCTTCCCGGCGATGCCCGTTCAGGCTCGCGGGCGTGACATCGGAAAGGGCGGAAGCCCCCAGCCACAGATGCGCCAGCTCATGGGCGAGAGTGAACATCTGGCCGGACTTGCTATCGGCCCCGTTGATGAAGATGAGCGGCGCACGGCGATCGACCAACGCGAAGCCTCGGAACTCCTGCGGGTCGAGGGCGCGGTGGGTGTTGGACAGCACGATGCCACTGATCATCACAAGCACGCCGAGCTTCTCGGCCTGTCCGATAAAGAGGCGCAATGCCTCCTCCCAGGTCCGGCAGGCGGCGCGGGCAGCAAGATCGAAGCCGAGACGTTGCGCCATCACCGCCGCAACCTCCTCGGGGCGCTGGTCAAGCGTGGCGCTCGCCACGAAGTCGGCGTCGGGCATACGGCTGGCAAGTGAGAACTCGCGATACCATCCCTGCCGCTCCTGACAGGCGTAGAGCATGTCGAGCAGGTTCGGGCTGGCGCGGCGCACGCCTCGCCCGTCATGGGTGCGGAAGTCCGGGATCGGCAGCGGCTCGTCCGGCGGGGTGGGGAGAAACAGGTAGCCCACCGGCACATGCACGGCGCGGGCGAAGTCCTCCAGCTGTTTCAGCGTTGGCCTTGTGTCACCCGCTTCCCACTCCGGGAGCTTCGGGAAGCGCCCCGTCAACTCTTCAGCCGTCATCACACCTGCGCGCTCACGCGCCCAGCGCAACATCTCGGGTCTGACGGCGGCGCGCGTCATGCGGCGGCCCCCTCATCCGCTTCCTGCTCAGCAGTCTGGGCAACTTCCCACTCCACACGAACAGCATCATAGATGGTACGATCTAGCAGAAAAAGCACCCGGCTGGGTTCAAAAGACGCTCCTGCGACCTCAACCAAATCGTGCTCAGCGTCGAGATAGCCGTCGAACTCGGCGTAGTCGCCATACTTCGGCGTGTTCGCTTCAGTGGCGGCCTCCCGGCTCCATGCTGCATCGAAAAGGAAGCTGACAAGGGTATCACAAAGGCCGCCCAGCATGACTGCGTGCTGGCGCTGCAACGTCCTCCAGTCGAAGGAGCCGCCATGACGCATGCCGCTAATGTTGCTCAGCTCGGCCAGTGCTCCGACAGTCCCATTCATGCTGCCGACGAGTTTGCGGATGGCCTTGCCGATTTTGTCGGCGTCAGGGTGCCCGTCCAAGGTGAAGTCGAGGGCATTGATGACCCTACTGTTCTGGGCGGGGAAGTCTTCTCCGGCCACAGAGCCCAACCCCAGCTTTGGAGCAATGGTATGATACGTGGCCTCGAAAAGTGCGCGCACCCGCTCCAGGCACCGCTCGGGTTCACCCGAGATTGTTGTCTCCAACGCCTCGACGTGCACCTTCAATCGTCCGGCCCTGTCAGGGTGGGCCTCGATCAGCGCATGCAGTAATTGGAGGCGATAGGTCACGCTGCCTCCCCTTTGGCAGCACCGTCCTTTATCCGCAGCTCGCCCGAGATCAGCCGGGGGAGAAGGGCGTCGCGCAACATCGCGAGGCGGTCACTCTCGCGCGCAAGTTCGACCAGACGCGTCACCATGGGATCGACACATGCGGCGAAGGCCTCTGAAACGTCAGCAGTCGGCACAACCATTGGCAACTTGCGAAGCGTGCCCTTGCTGATCTCGGAGAAAGTCGAACCGCCTGCGACGGCAAGGAAAGTGTCGATGTTGGCGGTGCACCAGAGCCACGCAAACGCCGTAGACAGCTCCTTGCCGACAATTCCTGCCATGCCTTGATTGATCGCGACGGAACATGTGGCAAAGGCAAGATAGCCGATAGGAGCACGGGTCGAGATGAGGACCGAACCAGCAGGCAGCAGACCAGAGTTGACCACCGCTACGCCGTCATCCGTTAGCGTCCTGTCGGTTCCCAGCAGCACAGGCGACTTGAGCGGCGAGAGGTCCTTGGGTGTCGCCCAGCAATGATCCCCACCCCAGTATCGCGCCTCGTCGGTGCTCGGCGTGTTGCCGCCCCTGATCTCGAAGACATCGCCGAATGGCCTCTCTTGCCACCCCATCGGCAGGCCGTCCTCGCCGAATCTATCCGGAAACAGGGCGGCGGTGGCGGCGGGGAGGCCGGGGTCGCGGCCCTCGGCCTTGGCGCGGATGGGGTCGAAATCCACGAACCAGCTCTTGAACAGCGCCCGCGCCATCTCCTCCAGCGTCGCCGCCATGCGCCGGTTTAGCTCGATCTTGTTGTCGAGGGAGCCGAGTAGGTTAGCGATATCGGTTTGCTCCGCCCGGCGTGGCAACAGCACCGGTATGGACAACAACGCATCGAGAGCCAGACGCCCCGTGCCATGCCCAGCGGCGTCGACCTTTTCACTCAGAGTGGCCTTATGGCCGAGCAAGAGGTACGGCACGTAGTCAGGAAGCACGTCAGGCTTGGGCAGGACGGCTTTCACATCTTGGTTGTAGGTCGACGCCTGTCGCACACGGACAATAGGGATGTCATTGTGCAGCGTCATGCCCCGAACAAGCAGAAGCGTACTCCCCTCAGGGGCAAGAAACGTCGAAGCTGCCGCTCCCTGAGCCGTCAACAAATCCTCGGTCTCGTCGACCCAGAACGTCTTCATGTCCTTTGCCGAGACCCAAGGGATGTTACCTCCCCAGAACTCGTCATTGCTCTTCGACGGGGTACCCCCAGACACGAAACGGACGCAGTCGCCAAGCGTCGTAGCTCTCCACTCACCAGCCATGGCCGACCCCTGCCAGTGCCTTGCGAATGCTCTCGTCCAGCTTCGCACCCTCGGCCATCTGCTCCCGCAGGGCGTTGGTGAGCCGCGTCATCTTGGCGTCGAAGCCCTCCTCGTCCTCCTCCGTTGCTTCGGTGCCGACATAACGCCCCGGCGTGAGCACGTAGCTCTGCGCCGCCACCTCCTGGAGCGTGGCGGACTTGGCGAAGCCGGGCACGTCCTGATAGTGCCCGCCGACCTCTCGCCACGCATGATAGGTGTCGGCGATCTTGTGGATGTCGTTGGCTTCGCCCTCGCTGGTCAGCTCCTTCAGGGTGCGCGAGACCATGGTGCCGAGGCCCCGCGCATCGATAAACAGGATGTCGTTCGTCCGATCGCGCAGCTTCTTGTCGCGCGAGAGGCCGTTCGACTTGTCGCGGGTGAGGAACCACAGGCAGACAGGTATCTGCGTTGTGGAGAAGAGCTGGCCCGGCAGCGCCACGATGCAATCGACCAGGCCGGGGTAATGGATTTGCCGCCCGCCCTCGCCAAGCGTGATGCCCTCGATCAGCGCGCGGCGTATCTCACCCTCGCCGGACTGCTGGCTGGAGAGCGAGCCGTTGGCCAGCACCACGCCTGCATAGCCATCCGGCGCGAGGTGGTAGATGATATGCTGGAGCCAAGCGAAGTTGGCGTTGCCCGCCGGCGGCACGCCATAGCGCCAGCGGGCGTCACCCTTCAGCTTGTCGCCGCCCCCAGTCGCTGTCGTTGAAGGGCGGATTGGCAAGGACATACTTCGCCATCAGGCCCTTGTGCAGGTCCTCGTGGAAGGTGTCGGCCCACTTGGAGCCAAGGTTCGCCTCGATGCCTCGGATGGCGAGGTTCATCTTGGCGAGCCGCCACGTGGTGGCGTTGCTCTCCTGGCCATAGACGGCGATCTGGTCGCGCGCCTTTTTTGGGTCAACGTGCTTTCCGGCGTGCTCCTCCACGAAGCGCTCCGACTGCACGAACATTCCGCCCGACCCGCAGCAGGGATCGTAAACGCGGCCCTTGAACGGCTCTAGCATGGCGACCAGCAGCTTCACCACGCAGCCCGCCGTGTAATACTGCCCCCCGCGCTTGCCCTCCAACTTGGCGAACTCGCCGAGGAAGTATTCATAAACGCGACCCAGCACGTCCTGCCCGTGATGCGCACCCTCGAACTTGATGTCCGAGATCAGTTTCAGCACTTCGCCCAGCTTGGTCTGATCCAGCTCCTGCCGAGCGTAGTTCTTGGTAAGAACGCCCTTGAGCGTGGGGTTTTCCGCCTCGATGGCGATCATGGCCTGATCGACCAATTCACCGATGGTCGGCTTGGTGCTGGTGGCGTTCTCCTTGAGGAAGGTCCAGCGCGCCCGTCCCGGCACGAAGAAGATCCCTTCACTGATGATGAGGTCGCGGGCGGCGTCGGGATCGTCGAGCAGGGACGCCTCTTCCGGATTCGCCTTGACCTCAGCCATGCGGGCATCGAAACGGTCGGAAATATACTTTAGGAAGATCAGGCCCAGTGCGACGTGCTTATATTCGGCGGCATCCATGTTGCCGCGCAGCTTGTCGGCCGCCGCGAACAGCGTTGCAGCTATCGAAGGGCCGGGCTTTACGGCCTTTGTTGCACTATTCTTGCTCCCCGGTTTTCTCCCTCGTGGCACGACGCACTCCCCCGATCCTGGATTCCCCGTTGATCGGACTTTTTCGGTTAATGAATGCTTAATGTCGCCTTGTGAGGCAAGGGAAAAGTGGTTCGATCGACCAATAGCCAAGGCGCTGGCAACCGCAGCATCGCCGCGCGATGGCGGGCGACGATGCTATATGTATGGTCTCCATGCCGCCCGCCGTCGCTCCCGCACCATTGGGTTGCCCCGGCTCGGCGGTAAGATTCGTGCTGTCGCGTTCCGTATCGAACTCCTACTCCCCCTTCGCGGACCACAACACCAATGCCTGCGCCTAAATAATCAGCAGACATTCGCAAGCAGTATGGCCAGTGTCCGCTTTTGGAGATCGGCGAACGCAGTGTTAGCGCCCGACATGGGGGCGCGAAGCGGCCATTCGCGATGCCGTGCCCGGAGGGCCACCTTGGGTCAACTCCTGCCGTGGTAGCCGGTCACGGTCGGTCGTATGTCGTCCGAGTGCCACATCGCGCGGACATGACCATGGCGAAACCCCGCCCACCGGAGGCGGGGCTCCTCGGTCGGGCCGGGATCAGTCGGCCGCGCGGCGGGACCAGATGAGGGCGAACTCGCCCTGGGTCTCGGTCTCCACCAGACTCGCATAGATCGGAGCCGGGAAGCTCGGGTCGTCGAGTTTGACGGAGAGGTAGTCGCGGCCCTCGCGGGAGCGATTCTTCCACGCCGCCCCGAATTCGATGGTGTCGCCGGCGAAGATGCGGAAGTCCGGCCCCTTGTTGTTGTCGCCCTCGGCGGGAAGGAACTCCACCGCCTTGACGTTGAGGCTCAGGGTGTTGACCGTGCCCTTGAAGCCCTTGGGGGTGGCGGTGAACGTGCCGATGGTGGCCATTGTGGTGGTTCCCTTGCTGGTCGGGCCGTGCCGATCGCGGCCTCGATGAGGGGCGCCCGACCGGGGACGATCGGCCCGCAATGGCCGGCGAGGACTTTCTTGCCTCGCGCTGCAAAGCCGGCCCTGGCCGGCGGCGGAAGAAAGCCGCAGGCGGACGTTGCGGGTTCAAGATCGAGGCGATGCTTCAGCGGCGCTGGTCTTCGGTCAGACCCAGACCAATCGAGGTCGTGATGGACGCGGCGTGAAACTGGCATAGGGAAGGAAGCGCGCGATGGCGATCGTCGGTGCTGCACGCTCACGTCGTGACCATGAGGGGGCTTCGTCAAAAGGGTCGGGCAAAGCCCTCGGCCGCGGCAGCGAGGTGAACCGTTCGCAGTTCTCCCGCAGGGGACAACCAGGACAAGGGGTTTGCGACCGGAATGTCGTCGATGGCCGGCGCTACCGGGTTCAAGGTGGCATTCGGAGGAATAACAGCGTTGCCGCGTGGGTCGAAGCTGCATCGCCTGTTCAAGTCGCATCGCGAACCGGGCTTCTTCGCGCCGTTCGCTCGGGAGCGGGCCTGCGGGAGACAGAGGGCGGATTCCTGTGCCCCTTCCCCGCCATCGTCTGAGCCCGGCGCCACGAGGAGTCGCGCTGCAGGCGGGGCTTCATCCGGGGGAGATGTCCGCCACCGCCCTTGGCGTCCGGGATCGCAACCGAAGGCGGAGACCCGCAGGGGCTCCGGAAGCTGCCCTTTGCGGCGCGTAGAGCCCGGCCCGCCGGGCGACGCCCCAAAAACCTTTGGCTGCGTGTGGCCTCCGTCCTGTGCAGTCATCGGCGCGGCGGATCATAGCGGATCGGTCAGCCGCGCCGCCGCGCAAGGGCGGTGCATGCGCCGCCGGCGCGGCAGAAGACCATCCACCAGAGAGGAGACGACATGCGCCGGTCACGCGTGGACGACGGCATAGCCCGTGACGGTGGCCGGCGCGGCGAAAATCACAGCGACGGCGAGGCGCACGAATGGAGCGCGCACGTTCGCGAACAGGAATGTCAGGATGCCGAAGGAGGCTCCGCCTGAGATGACTCCGTCGATGCCTGCACCGACGGATCCAGTCCCGGTGCCGTGGGCGAAACGGGCAGCGGCAAGGCCAGCATGACGGGCAAGCGCGAAGGTCGCGAGCCGATAGGTGAGGATGCACAATGCAGCAATCAGAGCCACGGGCAGGGCAATGACGGCGATCATGGCGTCGGCCTCCTTCCGATGGGGACGCTCCGGCACCACAGTAGCCGAGGCGTCGGAGCGCGGCTTCGGGCGACGATCTCGTGACCATCGTTCCGGCTATCGGGCGCTCGAGGTCTCCGGCCGTGCCGTGCGAACGGCCGGAACATCGACGGCTTCCGAGGGCGATTGGCCGGGGTCACCGCTGCAGCCCAGGCCGTCGCGGCTATTCGGCAGCGTCGGCGCAGGCCTCGTCCTGCGGCGTGTCCAGCCATTGGGGCCGTTCCGTCCGCAGGACGGTGGGGAGCCATCCGGTGCCGGCGAGAAGCTGCTCGGTGTCTTCCGCCATCGCCTACTTCTCAGCCGCCGCACCGGCTGCCGGTTCAACCGTTGCACCGCCTCCGTCCACAATGCTGCGGATGTCCGCATCCGCAGCCACTTCCGCCGTCATCGCGTCGGTCTTCGCCTTCCTCACGGCCCTAGCCATAGTTCCGATCCCTTCTTCGTCGATGCCAGAGGCATGTCCCCAGACATGGCTCCCCGAGACGCGTGAGCGCGCGACGGAGAGGTGGCGGCCGCGCGCGAGCATGGCCTGGGCTGCGCGGCGAACGGGGCGGATCGGACGGATTGGGGCTGTGGCGGCTATATCCCGCCCTGAGAGCGTGCGGCCCAGCCATGAGCAGGCGGCGGTCGCGGGGGAGAGGGGGCCAAGATCATCTGTCCCCGGGTGGGGCGATGGCGATGAGCTGCCGGACGGTCATCCACTCTCCCCATGGCACTCGACCAACGAATTCCTGTCGAAGCGGCGACAGCGTAAACGGGGAGTCAAAATGTCGCGGCGCGTCGACCCCACCATCGGGCCGGATTTCCGCAGACTAAACCGCAGACTAATTTGTTTTTCTAGTCTGCGCTAAATCTCTAAGTGATTGATTTAAAGGCATACTGTGGAGGCTCGAACTCCAGACCCCCAGATTCGCAGGAACCGGGTTCTGAGTTGGTCCCGACAATATGCCGAACCTCCCCGTGGTGGCTGAAGGACTAGAGAAAGCCACCACGGGGCTCACCGACCCCCTGGTCAGGGCATGAGAAGGCGGCTCGGCCTTGAGACCCTCAATAGAGGGCAGGCACATTAACTATCGCGCGCATCGCGCAATCAAACAATACTTCGCACACAGATGAATCGATCTTGCTTCGGCCAAACCGCAAGGAGGTTTGGCGCCGGCGTTTCCAGGCGCCGGCGCGATCCGCTGGCGGATCGGAAGGAGTAGGATCGGGCGGCGCCAGGAGGCGGCGCGCTGCTCCTCCGGCTCCTCGGTGTCATCCTCGGTCGCCTGACCGCCCGGCTGAAGCCCGTGCAGGAAGGCAACGGCCTGCTCCGCATGGCTTGCCGCCTGGAAGACCGCCCGCTTGTCGCCTTTGAGCACCTTCAGCCAATCGTCGATATCTGCGGCGGCGTCGTCACGGGGATCGATCGCAAGGCCGAGGTCCGCCGCGAGAAAAGCACTGCCAAGCTCCTCGCGCGCATAGCCCGCGTCACCATGGGTCTTGCGACCAAGGTCACGCTTCAGTCAGCTCAGCTGGCGGGTCCAGTGGACGCATTCATGGGCGAACGTCGTGGCATGGGCTTCGGCCGACACGAACGCGGCAAACGGCAGCATCCGGATCATGTCTTCGTCGAGCCGGTAGAATGCGCGGTTGTCGCCCTCTCGAATATCGGCCCCGAGGTTCGCGAAGAACGCATCAACCTCGGCCAGCCGCTCAAGCGGCGCCTTCGGTTCGGCCGGCTGCGCCTGCCCATAAAAGTGATCGGGCAACCCGTCGATCTGGTCGGCGCAAAACACGGAATAGCTCTTCATGAAGGGAATCCGCTGCTCGATCTCCTCGCCCGCCTCGGTCTCGACGGTGCGTTCAATGGCATTCGCATAGACGACAAGGGCGGATTTCTCCCCCTTGCGCACTTGGGTGCCGAGCTGCTGGGCCCATTACGGTAGCCGCCCCGCCCCCGGTTACCACAGGCTGCGGCCGTACCTACGGCGCCAGGTGGAAGGCGCGGTCCGGCCTTCGCCTACTTCGCCCCACCTACGGCGGGATGGTAAACGGGGACGGCACGGGAGTCATTGCGAGGCCGCCTTCGGCGGCGAGAAATGCCATGGTGCTCGGGGAGCGGAAGGCGTGGGTCCTCGCCATGCTCGCGGCTCGCCGCTACGCGTGGCTCCAGTCCCGGCCTACGGCCGCCCCTATCCGCCCCCCGAGCACCATGGCCGGCTGAAAGCTGTCGGGACGAGGGCCGTCGTCCCTCGCTCCGCTCGTCATGTTCTCCGGCCTGCGGTGCGTCGAACAAGCGGCGGGTGTCCCTCAGTGGTCATCGAACTGCGAGCGTTCCACATAGACGCCCGCCGCCAGTGCGACGGGCAAGCCAGCCATCGGCAAATCGAAGGGTGATCCAAATTGCTGCGACGATGGCGATGCCGATTGCGATCGTGGACACCACATGCATGAGCCGCTCGGACATCGTCTCTCCAATCGGTCATAGTCCACATTGGTCGGCCAGGAGGTGACGTCGAGCCGCTGGATGGCCTCGTTGAGGTGCTTCAGCGCCTCACGCAGCGCGGCGCGCTGCGCAGCAGGGGCATCATAGACGCCGTAGCCTTTGACAATCCGTCCACTGAAGCCCGGCTGCAAGAGGTCAAGGGCCTTCCCGACCATGTCCTGCACCAGATCGGTCGCGGCTATTGCATCTTTCAATTTGCGTTTCACGGATATGACCACCTGCCTTTGCCTTGTGTTGTTCACCACGGCCTGTAGTATATTATAAATGAACGTTTTTGCGATACATCTGACTGACCCCGCGCGGCCACGGCGCGCTGGCGGGTCCTGTCTCTCAAAACTGCCTATCCTGTGACGAGTTTTGGGAAGCTGTGATGAGCTTGGTCGGCTATGCGCGCGTTTCGACGCGCGACCAGACGGTCGCCTCGCAACTCGACGCGCTGCGTCGGTGCGGGTGTGACCGGATCTTTGAGGAAAGCGCGTCGGGAGCGGCGCGGGACCGGCCCAAGCTCGCGGCGGCTCTCGACTATCTGCGACCAGGCGACACGCTGGTGGTGTGGCGGCTGGATCGGCTCGCCCGCTCGCTGAAGCAGCTTCTCGAAACTGTGGAGGATTTGGAGGCCCTGGGCATCGGATTTAGGTCCTTGACCGAGGCGATAGACACCACCACGGCCGGCGGCCGGCAGGTATTTCAGATCTTCGGGGCTTTGGCTGAGCTCGAGCGGGGGGGCATCCGAGAGCGCACGCGAGCTGGACTCGACGCGGCGAAGGCGCGCGGCCGGTTTGGCGGCCGGCCGCGGAAACTCAGCGCCGCCGACGTGAAGGCGGCGCAGGCGATGCTCGCCGACCCGGAGATCACGGTTGCCGATATTGCGGCCCGCCTCGGGGTCTCGGTCTCGACCCTTTACCGGCATGTGCCGGCGGCACGGGCGCCGGCACAATCAACTCCCCAATGAGGCGGCTCTCCATGGATAGCGTCACGCTCATAGCGCCAACACACCACGAATGGCGACAACGATTTGCACATCATGCAACACGTCTTATGACGATACTTCCTGATGCAAAAATAGAGCACATCGGAAGCACGTCTCTTGGCTTTATATACGCCAAGGATGTGGTCGACATAATGGTTGGAGTAGCACCAATTGCAATAACGGAATCGAGCTGCCTGCTTGTCCGAAATGAGTACATCTCGGAAGGTGACACACCCAAGCACGCATGGCTTTGCTGGCCCGACAACATTTGCCGAAAAGTGGTTGTGCACATCCTTGAATATCAAGGAAAACAATGGTTCGATAGAATACTATTCCGCGACTATCTTTCAACACATCGTAATGTTGCTATGGAGTACGAGGCGCTAAAAACAGCCCTTGCAGCAGGCAAGCCAACATGGACCGATTACACGAGCCAAAAATCAACTTTCGTATCAGATATTGTCAGAAAGGCTCGGTCTATGACAGACAATTAAGCGGACACCGCGACCCAAATATTACGCTGATCGCGGCATCCGGTCACGTATGTGTCAGCCGGCCTTGGGGCGGGTCTCGAAACGAATGTTCTCGTAGTTCATGGCGACGTTCCGATCGGCGTCGTCGAGCTTCTGAATGTCGAAGGGAACGATCTCCCCGCTGTGCAGCACCTTGTAATCGCTGGACGAGATAATCGTGTCCGGGGTGGTGAAGCTCCCCATATAATTCTTGTGCGCCGCCCCGCGGAACGCGGTCCGATGCTGCATGAAATAGGCGAGATCCAGGAAGCCGACCATGAACGCGATATTGAGGCCTTCCGCGGCCCCGATATCCCATTTCCACATCGCATGAAACTTCTTTCGGATCGCCTGGTCCGACTCCCAAAGCGCATGCTTCAGGCGTTCGAACGCGGCTTCATCGGCGAGGGTGAACTCGCAGATGGTCAGGTAATTGACGAACCTTTCGCCGAACACGCAGCTCGACCCGAGCGTGAAAATGTCATACGCGGGATACTTCCCGCGAAAGAAATCCAGCTCCGTCAGGAACAAGTCCTCAAGCGGGGGCCGGGTGCTCTGGCCGTAGACATGCTTCATGGTCTCGGGGATATACTCGAACCCCTTGGAGATACAGAGCAACTGCTGCTGAGCGTCTTCGGCGACGACCACGGTGTATTCGATTTCGGGAGCAACTGATGCAAGCGCCATATCGATAATCTCCCACTACCCGTGATTGGGCTATATAACGGTGTTATTCAGCGCATGTAGAGTCAAGCCAAAAATGACGCTTCAACTGCCAGGCTTAGGCGACATATATCGACTAAATCCAACGGATGGTAACAATGTAGGCTTCTGATGTCTGTAAACGTTCTCTGAAACAGAGGCCACAGACATTATATTCCCCCTTGTTCCGGCGACTGGGACAATCAAGGCGTCAATGAGATGTGGCCGTCAGGCCGCCCCACCCTTCTTGCGCTCCTCGAGAAGTATGCGCAGCTCGAGAAGCGTCGGCCGGTAGGGCTCGATCGGGTTGCCGCTGTAGGCGTTTGCTTCACGCCGGGCCTCGTCGAGCTCGTCGCTGGTCCAGTTCCGGGAGCAGTGGGCGATGTTCAGCACCCGGTCGGCCCACTGCTCCCATTCGTGTGAGGAAAGAGGGTACCGGTCCGTTAGGACCGGCGCTCCCTGTTGAGGAAGTGGTTGCCGATCACCGCGTAGAGGCTGTCGTCATCCTGGCCCGGGTAGCGGCCCATGTTGGCGAACCATCGGCCGTGACCGGAGGCGAGCGTGATGGCGTAGTAGGGCTCGCCCTTGGCATTGGTCCGCTGCCAGATGCCTCCGACTTCGATCTGGCGCCCGCGCGGGCTCTTGGCGTAGAGCCGGAAGACCGGGGCCTTCTCATTTTCGCTGTGCATGGCGACGCCGGTGATGTCGATGTCGAAGGAGAGGGTGGCGATGTTGCCGGTGAGCTTGTCACCGTCGATTTTGATGAAGTTCGTGAGGGTCTCGGTCATCGTCGTGCTCCATGTGTTCGGTCTTGCCGATGGGAGCGATCAAAGAGCGGGTAAGGCGGACGCCTCACCGGAACGGCCGTAGCGCAGCGAAGGACCGAAGCCCGGGACGATTTTGCTCCGCGAGGAGCGCCCTAGGCGCGGGGAAGTATCGTTCTGAGCGAGGTTGAGGCGGCTGACGCCGCTCTTAGCTTCCAATTATCGGCTGATCGACAACACATGGACCAACACACGCCGACTGGCCCGGACTTTCATCCCGCCGGCGACATCAGGTCCGGCCTTGCCCAAGGCCCCACCATCGTTCGAGGCTGCGTTTTGGCGTGGGCAGAGCGAACTGTTGGCACCCTCGGTCGTGCGCCGGAAAGAGAGCCTGGGCGGGCGTGATCCAACCTCGGGAATCTTGGCGGGATATCCAAAAAGAGATATTATAATATCCGTGAAAGGATATCCCATGGCGCTGTACATCAAAGATCCTGAGGTCGATGCGCTCGCGAACGAACTGCAACGTCTGGCGGGCGCTCCGACGAAGGCTGCGGCGGTGAAGGCCGCCTTAAAGAGCGCGATTGCGCGGACCAAGGACATGCTACCTATACGCGAGCGACTTGCCAAGACGCTGGCGATGGCACGAGAGGCGGGACCTTTCGCGCCGGGCGATCACAAGCGGGACACGGATGAGCTTTGGGGGGAAGACTGATGCTGTTTGTCGATGCGTCGGTGATCGTGGCGATCGTCCAGGGCGAGGATGATGCGGAGGAGCTGATGGAGCGTCTCGATGCCGCCGGCGGCCCGTATTACGTCTCGGCCGTGGTACGCATGGAGGCCTCGCTGTCGCTGGCACGGCGCCTTGCGGAGGCCCGCCGGCGTGAAGGCCCGGCGACGGCGGACCTGGTGCGTCAGGCGCGCGCCCTGGTCGATCAGTTCATCAACGACGTGGAAGCGCGCGAAGTATCGATCAGCGGCGACATTGGGGTGAAGGCGCTCGATGCGGCGCAGGTCTACGGGAAGATCGTGGGGCATCCGGCGCAGCTCAACATGGGCGACTGCTTCGCCTATGCGTGCGCGCGGGGTTACCGGGTGGCGTTGGCCTATAAGGGCAATGACTTCTCCCACACGGATATCGGCTGGTAAGCCGGCCGAAGCGGGGGAGGTCGGGAGGGGTCTCCCCTCCCGACGCGGCGGCGCGGGTCGATCCGGCGCCGCCGCGACCGGAGCCTCTGGCCTGGGCGCCATCTTGGAAACGGGGGCACGGTGGCTTATATTATCGGAGTGGGCCGGCGGGTTTCCCCGCCGGCCCTGGGCCTAGATGATGAATTGGACCCGGATCGTCACTCGCCAGAGCGTCCGGGTCTTTTTCACGTCTAGGGTGATGCTAAGTGGCAGAAACCACATGCCATCACCTCCGCTTTGAGGGCGAGGCCGTCGCCTCGGTCGGGGTGGTCTATCCTCCCTAATGGCGCCGCTGGCTCGGCGCCGGCTGCTTCCGCCCTCAAATCTCACATCTCTATGGATCACGGCGCCGGTAAAGGAAGCACCAAGGCCGGCGCCCTCTCTCACAGCAACGCCAGTTGCTCGGCGGGCCGGCTCGGGGCGAGGCTGGGCACCGGCAGGGCGGCGCGGCGTTCACGCTCGGCCTGCATCTGAGCGCGGGCCTCGGCAAAATCGAACGTCACGATCTCGCAACGCGGCGCGCCGTCCTTCCACTCGTCTTGATAAAATGTCGTGTCCACACCCACGCCCGCATCCATGCAAAAGCCGGTCGCGGCCTCGAAGTCCACGCCCTTGCCGTGCTTGACACGGTCGAAATAGGGGGCGCCGGAGTAGCGGAAAGAAGCCGACTGCTGCGGCACGATGAAGGCGCCGCAATCGGCAAGCTCGGCGGCGATGTCGATCACATGGAACTCGAAGTCAGCGCCCTTGTATCGCGGGGCGTTGCCGGAGCGCTTCACGCGGCCGAACGGGGGATTTGCCATCGCATAGTTGAAGCGACCGAGGTCGAGGCTGCGCCAGTCGAACACGTCGGCGTTGATCCATCGCGCCTCGGGCACCACCTTGCGCCCAACCTCGGCATATCGGGGGTTGATCTCGACGCACACGATTTCGGCGGCCTGGTGCTGCGCGAAGAAGCTCAAGGCGCCGATGCCGGCGCAAAGGTCGATGATCCGGCCGGAACCGATCTCAAGGGCGAAGTCGCGCGCGAGGCCCCACGGGGTGAAGAAGGCGCCGGCCGCGCCGTTGATGTGGTTGGCGCCCTCGTGCCAGTTCTCAAGCACGAAAAGCCGCTCGTCCTCGTTCAGCCGGTCCTTTGTCAAGATCGCCTCGGCCTCGGCGTGGGCCTTGCGCTGTGCTTTGGTGAGCTTTGCCATGGTGGTTCCCCTTTTTTCCTCGAGCCGCGAAGCAGGCTGCGTCCTGCTTCCCGAGTTCGCGCGGAGCAGCGGGGGCTTGGGGGCAAGGGGGATGATGACGGGGGGGACCACCCACCCTGTGGGCGGCGCCTTGGCGCTGGCATGGCAGGCCCGCAGGGCCGAATGCTGGGGGGTGGCGTCATCCCCCTTGCTGGGGATAGGGGGCAGCGCCCCCATTCCCCGCGAATGCGAGGACAGGGGCGCGCGAGCGCGCCGGCATCCTGGATCTTGCGGAGGAGAGGCGAGAGGGTAGCGCAGCGCGCCCTTTCGCGGCGGTCCGGGTTGCGGTCGATCCGCAACCCGGCTGCGGCCGGCGGCCGAGAAGGGCGCCTATTGGCGCCGGTCCTTTCCCCATTCCGTGGTGATGGTGAGCTCGGCCTCGAAGATTGCGACGTCACTTGGGCGGATCGGAGCAGGCCCTGCGGGTTGTAGGGCCTGCGAGAACCGGCAAGCTCCGTCACAACGAAGACGCTACCGGCAGGGTGGCCTGATAGCGCCGCCGTTCGTGCATCTGAATCGTGTGAGGGATCTTCACCGACGCCCTGGGCGCTGTTGCCGGCTGGGGCGCGCTCGAAGTCGCCGGCGGATCGCCGGCAGGCGCGAGACATGAAGATAGGGAAGGACGGGCGCAGCGAGGCGCGCCGTGAGCTGGTTCGGGACGGTCATCCACTCTCCCCCATGGCACTCGACCAACGAATTCCTGTCGAAGCGGTGACAGCGTAAAGGGGGAGTCAAAATGTCGCGGCGCGTCGACCCCACCATCGGGCCGGATTTCCGCAGACTAAACCGCAGACTAATTTGTTTTTCTAGTCTGCGGAAAATTTCTAAGTGCTTGATTTAGATGGCGCGCCGGGGAAGATTCGAACTCCCGACCCCCAGATTCGTAGTCTGGTGCTCTATCCAGCTGAGCTACCGGCGCATCATCCCCGTTCAGGTTCGGCTCGAACGGCGCGAACTGGAGGTTGGAGCCTCCTGGGGACCCCCAGCGGATCTCTCCGCCGGCGAGGTCCGTCTGCTACGCCCATTCGCTCCGGTGCGCAAGCGCCAAACGAAATTTCCCCGCTCAAATGCCGCCAAGCTGTGGATAACAGCCCCGCTCAGGCCCGCAGCCGCTCGCGACGCTGGCGGCCCTCTTCCGCAAGATCAGGAAGGGTGATGCGGAAGGCGGTGCCCACCGCGGAGTCGATGAGCTGGATCTCGCCGCCATGGGCGCGCACCAGCTCTGCGGCGATGGGCAGCCCCAGCCCCGTGCCGCCGCGCCGCGCTGAGGACACGAACGCCTCGAACAGGTGCCCCCGCCGCTCGGGCGGAATGCCCGGCCCGGTATCCGCCAACTCGATCTGCACCGTGGTGCCGAGGCGCTTGCCCTTGATGCGGATCTGGTCGCGTTCGGGATCGAGTGGCGCACGCGCCTCAAGCGCCTGCATGGCATTGCGGCCGAGATTGAGGATGACCCGGAACAACTGGTCCGGATCGGCATCCACCCTCAGGCCCGGCTCAAGGGACACCACCCAGCCGATTCCCGCCCCGCCGCCCAGTCCCAGGGTCTCGCGCACCTCGTCGAGGAGATGGGCAAGGTCCACGTCGCGCCGGTCCGGCAGCGGCTCCATGGCGCGGCCATAGGACAGGGTCTGCTCGCAATAGGTGATCGCGCGATCCAGCGCCGCCAGCAGCTTGGGGGCGAAGCGCTGCACCGTCGGGTCCGGCAGCCCCGCCAGACGGTCGGAGAGCAGCTGCGCGGAGGCCAGAAGATTGCGCAAATCATGATTGATCTTGGAAACCGCGAGGCCCAGCGCCGCCAAGTGGCTTTTCTGGCTCAAGGTCTGCACCAGCGCCCGCTGCAATTCCTCCAGCGTCTCCTCGGCGGTGCCGATCTCGTCGCGCCGGCCGCTCGGCACGATGATGCGGGAGGCATCCTCCGGATTCTCGCGGAAGGCCGACATGCGCTCCGTCAGGCGCCGCATGGGGCGCACGAACAGCGCATTGAGGCTGAAATAGACGAGCGCGCCGGCCGCCCCCGCCACCAGCAGCGAAACCAGCAGCGTGGTGATGGTGAAGCGCAGCAACGCCCGCTTCAGCGGCGTCTCGGAGAGCACAATCTCGATGAAATCGGCCCCCGAGGGCGGATCACCCACCACCCGCAGCATGCGGCCCTTGGGCGCCGTCAGCGTGTCCAGCGCCCCGTAGACCGCCCCCAGCAGGGTCACGTCGCGCATGTCCAGGTGCTCGTCCACCTGCGGCGGCATGTCGGAGACGGCCAGCAGGCGGCGCGTGTCCTCCCGCTTCACCACGATCACCTTGGCGCCCACGCTGCCCAGGAGCTGGCGGGTGAGATCCATGGGAATGCTGTCCTGCGGGGCGGCGTCCAGCACCAGGGCCGCGGTGCGAGCGGCGGCGAGGCGATCCGAAAGCCAGGCAATGCGGAAGTTGGCGATGGTGGGCACGAGCACAGCCGCTTCCACCGCAGCGACCACGATCACCGTCAGCGCCAGCAGCTTGGCCGACAGGCTGAAACGGCGCCGACGGGCAGGCTGCGGATTCGTCGCGGGCTGGTCGGCTCTCGAAGCGAACATGGCACCTTGGGCAAGACGCCCGTCCCCGGCTTCCGCGCACCGCGCGCGGAAATGTGAACGCTAGAGATAAGCGGAGTGGCGCCCAGGCGCTAGACCACAATCCGCGCAGATTGAAACGATCGGCGCCCGGCAGCGTGGTCCAAAGTCGATGAAAGAGAAGAGGTTGTGCAGCAAGATCACAACGCGCTCAAAGCGGCGCACGCGGCCGCGCGGGTCCTTTTGGGGTAGCGGCGGTAACTTGCGCTTCTCTACCAGAATGGAACGAAAACGCGGGATGTCTCCAGGCCGTGGCCCTTGAGCGTCATTCCTCTTCGCCGAAGCGCTCGGCCACCAGGGTCGTCAGCGCGTCGAGCACCGCCTCGGCGGCCGCCCCCTGGGCGGTGACGGTAACCGACGTGCCCGGCGAGGCCGCCAGCATCATCAGCCCCATGATGGAATTGCCACAGACCTCCTCGCCGCCACGGCATACGCTGACCTTGGCATCATACTGCTCGACGGTCTGAACGAATTTGGCGGAGGCGCGGGCGTGCAAGCCGCGCTTATTGATGATGGGCAGCACCCGCACCAGCGCATCGGCGGCGATGGGATGGCCACAGGCCAGCCCCGCCTCTTCCATGAGGGCGGGATCGAAGGCGCTATTTGCCGGCGAGGACGCGGCTTGCGACATTGATGTATTTCCTGCCTGCTTCCTGGGCCACGTCCACGGCCTCCGCCAGCGGCAGCTCGCCCCGCACCTTGGCGAGCTTCACCAGCATGGGCAGGTTGATGCCCGCCACCACTTCCACGTCCGGCGTGTTCATGACCGAGATGGCGAGGTTGGAAGGTGTGCCACCGAACATGTCGGTGAGGATGACCACACCGTCGCCGGAGCGGACACGCTCCACGGCGTCGATGATGTCGCGTCGGCGACGCTCCATGTCGTCCTCCGGCCCGATGGTCACGGTGGCGATCTGGTTTTGAGGCCCCATGACGTGCTCTAGCGCTGAGCAGAACTCATCGGCGAGGCGACCATGGGTGACGAGGACAAGACCGATCATGCTTCCTCCGCCCTCATCCCCCGATGAAGGCCTCCCGCATCGCGGGGAACACCATATTCAGAGCGGCTCAAAAATTACGCAAGGGGTGCAACGCACAAAAGCAGATTTAGTTTTCGTAAGGTTCACAAGAGAGCGCCGCGGCCACCAACAATGCTGCGGTTTCAATGCGCTCGGGGGCGATGCGCGGGAGCGCGCAGCCAGAGATGAGAACGGTTTGCGCCTCTTCCGGCGGCAGGCGTGCCGCATCGGCAGCCTGAAGATCCACCACCAGGGACAGCGACACCCTGTCGCGATGGGGCAGCCGGCGCAACCCCAGCCCGCGCACCTCGATCAGCCCGGCGAGGACCGGGACCGGCCGCGCCACCAGCGCGCCCGCCTCCACCGCCAGGAGCACCCGGTCATCCGCCACCAGTTCCGCCGGCTCCAGCACCCGCGGCGCGTCGAGGATGAGGGAGAGCGCCAGCGTTGACTTTCCAGCCCCCGAGGCGCCCCGGATCAGTACCCCCCGCCCGCCGATGGCGACGCAGCTCGCATGGATCGAGGGAGGCTCGGCCATGGCGCCTCAGCCCGCCGGCAGGCGTACGAGGAAGCGCGCGCCGGCCACCCTCTCCTCACCGTCCGCCCCCTTC
This sequence comes from Xanthobacter sp. NM-59, assembly GCF_021401125.1. GTDB lineage: Bacteria > Pseudomonadota > Alphaproteobacteria > Rhizobiales > Xanthobacteraceae > Xanthobacter. Next base: position 91,587 of record NZ_JACBFQ010000011.1, on the reverse strand, counting down.
GTCATGCGGTTTTCCGCCCAGATTTGCCCGCCATGGGCCTCAATGATCTGCTTGGAGATGGAGAGGCCCAGACCGGAATTCTGGCCGAAGCCCTGGTGGGGCCGGTCGGTGTAGAAGCGCTCGAAGATGCGCGAGAGGGCGTCGGGCTGGATGCCGGGGCCGTCATCGTCGACGATGATCTCAATCGCATCCTTCAGGTGGCGGCAGGTGACGCGCACTTCCCCGCCCTTGGGCGAGAAGGAGCGGGCATTGGACACCAGATTGTCCACCACCTGCCCCAGCCGCGAGGCATGCCCCGGCACCACGAACGAGGCAGACGCGCCGGACGCCCGCTCGAAGGCCAGGGAGACGCGCACGCCATCGTCCTTGCGCACGTCCTGGGCCATGCCCACCACCATTTCCATGAGCTGCTTCAGGTCCACCGCCACCGCTTCCTGGCGCTGGAGCTCGGCATCGAGGCGGCTGGCGTCGGAAATGTCGGAGATCAGGCGGTCGAGCCGCTTTACGTCGTGCTGGATCACCTCCAGCAGGCGGGTGCGGGAATTGTCGGTCTTGGCCAGCGGCAGGGTTTCCACCGCGCTGCGCAGGGAGGTGAGCGGGTTCTTCAGCTCGTGCGCTACGTCGGCCGCGAAGCTTTCGATGGCCTCGATGCGATTGTAGAGCGCGCGCGTCATGTCCCGCAGCGCGCCGGACAGATGGCCGATCTCGTCGGAACGGGAGGTGAAATCGGGGATTTCCACCCGTGTCTTGATGCGCCGGCGCACCCGCTCGGCCGCCGCCGCCAGCTTGCGCACCGGGCCGGCGATGGTGCCGGCCAGCAGCACCGAGAGCAGCACCATCACCCCCGCCGCCACCAGGAACACGCGCACGATCACGAACCGCTCGGCGCGCACCGCCTCGTCGATCTCGCCGCCCTGGGTGGAGAGCAGCAGCACGCCGAGGATGGCGCGGAAGCGCTGGATGGGCACCGCCACCGAAACCACCACCCGGCCGCGCTCGTCCACCCGCACCTCGCTTGCCTTGCCGCCCAAAGCGGCAGTCGCGACCTCCGGATAGTTCTTGCCGGCCTGGGGGCCATATTCCTTGTAGAGCGGCAGGTCACCCCGGCCGAACCAGAGCTGGATGGCCCGCCACAGGCGCTCCATCGGCCCCGGCCGCGGCTCGGTGGGGGACGGCAGGTCGAAGCGCAGGATCTCACCGCGCGAATAGAGCGAGCGGGAATCGAGCAGCAGCTGCCCGTCGCGGTCATAGATGCGGGCGCGGGTGCGGGTGGGGCCCACCAGGCGCCGCAGCACCGGCGCCACCCGCTCCGGATTGATGGGGAATTCGAGCGGCGCGAAGCCTTCCTCGCCGGGGCCGTAGCTTTCGCCCGCCTGCAGCTCCAGGAGCCGTTCCGGGTCCACGGTGATGGAATTGGTCTCCACCTGGGCCGAGGAGGCGATGGCGGCGGCGATGATCTCGCCCTGCACCAGAAGGCTCTGGATGCGCGCGTCGATGAGGCCCGAGCGGAATTCGGACAGATAGAGGATGCCGGAAACCAGCGCGCACAGGCCGGCAAGGTTCAGGAGCACGATGCGCTGGGTGAGGGAGGAGAAGCTCTTGACCGCCACGAAGCGGCGCAGCCGCTTCAGCGCCCCCAGCAGCCCCGTTTCACGCTCGTTCCCCTGCCCGCGCGCCGGCGGTTCGCCCGCGCCCTCGCGATGGTCGGCTTCCATGGTCATGTGCTGATCCCGATTGCCACGGCTTCGGCGCGCGCCGCCCCCCGGCCCCGCAGCGAAGGCTCCGGGCGGGCCGCCGCGCGCCGTCAGGCCGCGAACCCGCTCATTCCTTGAAGCGGTAGCCGACGCCGTAGAGGGTCTCGATCATCTCGAAGCTCTCGTCGACGGACTTGAACTTCTTGCGCAGGCGCTTGATGTGGCTGTCGATGGTGCGGTCGTCCACATAGACCTGGTCATCATAGGCCGCGTCCATGAGGGCGTTGCGGCTCTTCACCACGCCGGGGCGCTGGGCCAGGGCCTGGAGGATGAGGAACTCGGTGACGGTCAGCGTCACCGGCTCGCCCTTCCAGGTGCAGGTGTGGCGCTCGGGGTCCATGCGCAGGTTGCCGCGCTCCAGCACCTTGGCGCTGTCCACCTCGCGCGGGGCGGTGCCGTCCTTGGCGCCGGAGCGGCGCAGCACCGCCTTCACCCGCTCCACCAGCAGGCGCTGGGAAAAGGGCTTCTTGATGAAATCGTCGGCGCCCATCTTGAGGCCGAACAATTCGTCGATCTCCTCATCCTTGGAGGTGAGGAAGATCACCGGCATGTCGGTCTTCTGGCGCAGGCGGCGCAGCAGCTCCATGCCGTCCATGCGGGGCATCTTGATGTCCAGGATGGCGAGATCCGGCGGATTGGTCTTGAAGCCGTCGAGCGCGGAGGCGCCATCGGTGTAGGTGTCGATACGATAGCCTTCCGCCTCCAGGGCGATGGACACCGAGGTGAGGATGTTGCGATCGTCGTCAACCAGGGCGATGGTGGGCATGACACCTCTTTCAGCCGTTGGGCAAGCCGGCGTTCCTGCGGCCGTAACGCGCCTGTGAACCCGTTGCGCGTGGCCAAAATGTGACACTCAAGCACCAATCGCCGCAAAATAGCGAGATTCTCGCCAGACGCAAAACCTTCCGCGACCTTCTGCGCGCGAAGCCGGTGGATGGCGGGGACGACGCCCCCCTCCCGGGCGCGGGTTCCGGCCTGCTCGGAACGGCTCCAATGTGGCCCCGGCGCCGCGCGCGGGCCTTGCGGAGCGTCCGGCCCCTCGCCATCCTCCGCCGCCGACAAGAGGGAGACGCGACCGTGACCGAACCCGCATCCGAAGCCCCGCCCGTGGCGGTGACCGCCGCCGCCACCGTCCGCCGCCTCATCCGCGAGGCGCGCTTCGGCACGCTCGCCACCCTGGACGAGGACGGCGGCCCCTATGCCTCCCTGGTGGCGGTGGCGACCGATCCGGAAGGCCGGCCGACCCTGCTCATCTCCAAGCTTGCCCGGCACACCAAGAACATCGCCCGCGACACCCGCGTGTCGCTGATGATTTCGGACGCCGGCGCCGCCGACCCGCTCAATGCGGCGCGGGCCAGCCTCATCGGCCGCATCGTGGAGGCGGGTGACCCGCTGGTGCGCGCCCGCTACCTCGCCCGCCACGAAGCCGCCACCGGCTATGCCGACTTCGCCGATTTCGGCTTCTACCGCGTGGACCTGGACCATGCCCATCTGGTCGAGGGCTTCGGCCGCATCGTGGACGTGCCCGGTGAGCAGCTGATCACCGACTGGTCCGGCGCCGACGACATCCGCGCCGCCCATGACGGGATCATCTCCCACATGAATGCGGACCATGCGGACGCCGTGGCCCTCTACGCCACCGTGCTGGCCAAGGCGCCCGAGGCGGCATGGCGCATGGTGGGCATCGACCCCGAAGGCTTCGAGATCGCATCCAGTGAGCAGGTGCGGCACCTCATCTTCCCGCAGCGCAACAACACCGTCGGCGAGATCAGGAAAAATCTTGTCTCCCTGGTGGAACAGGCCCGGAAAGCAAGCGCAGCCTGAACAGTGCGCCGCGTTTATTGTCTTTTCTTCACCAAAGTCTTCTTCTAGCCTTGTGGCGCGTGGACCAGCCCCCCGCGCCCAAGGCCGGCGCCCAAGCCGGCGAAGACAATGGATGGAGGAGACGCCGTGCTTGAGACCGGTCATCGCAACAAGGCTTGCGGCGCGGACAGCTTCGGCTTGAGGCACCTGACGGGCGTTCACTGGAACCTTCTCGAGCCGCAGCTTTACGAGCATGCCCTGGAGCGCATGGAGGCGCGGCTTTCCTCCGGCGGCGCCCTGGTGGCCGAGACCGGGGCCCATACCGGCCGCAGCCCCAAGGACAAGTTCGTGGTGCGCGACGCCACCACCGAGGATGCGGTCTGGTGGGACAATAACGGCGCCCTCTCCCCCGACCAGTTCGAGACGCTCTACCAGGACTTCCTGGGCGCGGCCGAGGGCAAGGAGCTGTATGCCCAGGACCTTTACGGCGGCGCCGACCCGGCCTGCCGTATCAAAGTACGGGTCTATACCGAGCTCGCCTGGCACTCGCTCTTCATCCGCACGCTGCTGCGCCGGCCCGAGCGGGAGGAGCTGGACGGCTTCGTGCCTGAGCTCACCGTCATCGACCTGCCCTCCTTCAAGGCCGATCCGGCCCGCCATGGCGTGCGCTCGGAAACGGTGATCGCGGTGAATCTGAGCCGTGGCATCGTGCTCATCGGCAATTCGTCCTATGCGGGCGAGATGAAGAAGTCGGTATTCACCGTCCTCAATTACCTGCTGCCCGAAAAGGGCGTCATGCCCATGCATTGCTCGGCCAATGTGGGCGCGGAGGGGGACGTCTGCCTGTTCTTCGGCCTCTCCGGCACCGGCAAGACCACCCTTTCGGCGGATGCGCGCCGCACCCTGGTGGGGGATGACGAGCACGGCTGGAGCCCGCAGGGCGTGTTCAATTTCGAGGGCGGCTGCTACGCCAAGACCATTCGCCTCTCGGCGGAGGCGGAGCCGGAAATCTTCTCCGCCGCCAACCGCTTCGGCACGGTGCTGGAGAATGTGGGGCTCGACCCCATCACCCGCATTCCCGACTTCGACGACGCCAGCCGCACCGAGAACACCCGCGCCGCCTATCCGCTGGCCTTCATCCCCAATGCCAGTGCCACCGGCCAGGCGGGCATCCCGAAGAACATCATCATGCTCACCTGCGATGCGTTCGGCGTGCTGCCGCCCATCGCGCGGCTGACGCCGGCGGAGGCCATGTATCACTTCCTGTCGGGCTACACCGCCAAGGTGGCCGGCACGGAAAAGGGGGTGAAGGACCCGGAGGCCACCTTCTCCACCTGCTTCGGCGCGCCGTTCATGCCGCGCCACCCCTCGGTCTACGGCAATCTGCTGCGCGACCTCATCGCCAGCCATGGGGTGGACTGCTGGCTGGTGAATACGGGCTGGACCGGGGGCAAATACGGCGTCGGCCGTCGCATGCCCATCAAGGTCACGCGCACCTTGCTCGCCGGCGTGCTCGACGGATCGCTGAAGGATGCGGACTTCCGCACCGATCCCTATTTCGGCTTCAAGGTGCCCACCAGCGTGCCGGGCATCGAGCCGCACGTGCTCTATCCGGCCAAGACCTGGGCGGACAAGGCCGAGTTCGACGCCACCGCGCGCCGGCTGGTGGCCATGTTCCAGGAGAATTTCGCGAAGTTCGAGAGCCATGTGGACGCCGCCGTGCGCGACGCCCAGCCTCAGGTTCGCATCGCCGCCGAGTGAGCGGCCGAACGGGCGGCGGGGCCATGCCCGCCACCCTCTCCCCCACCCTCAGGGGCAGGGATGCTGCAAGCCGTCGTAGCCGGTGAAGGTGCCGGTGCGCGGATTGTAGGAGCGGTAGCGCTGCATGCAGTAGGCAATGGCATCCTGCTGCGCGCGCTGCTGCTGCGCGGCGGAAACCGCCGCCGCGCCGATGGCCGCGCCGACAATGCCGGCCGCGATCCAGGCGCCCGTATTATCGCGGTAATACCATCCGCCATTGTGCCAATAGGGATTTCCCCAGCGCACATGGCGCGGCGGGGGCGGCGGGCGGCCCCAGCCCGGCCGCGGCGGCGGGCGACGCCAGCCGGGAGGCGGGGGCGCCTGCACCTTGGTCGGTCCAACAGCGTGATCGCCCAAAGGCGCCAGTCCACCGGCAAGGCCCTGCGCGTGCACCGGGGCCACGGCAGCGACAAGGCCGCCGGCGCCGATGCTGGCCGCAAGCACCCACGACATCGCCTTGCGGGCGATGGAGGAGGCAACGACCGTATGCTCTCGCATCTGCATGATGGTCTCCTTCGCGTCGAGGTAACGCGACACGGCGACCGTTTTGCCCCATGGTGACGGCCGCTTGAAGGCCTCCATGTGAATCAGCGTAAAAACATTAGGGCAGCACGCCGCATTTGCCCTGGTGTCGACGCAGCGACGCTCACGCTTCGTTCAAGAATCGACACAATGGAACGGCAATGTGATCGGGCTCGATTGGAGTGCATATCATGTTCGGGATGAAGAAGGTGGCCCTGGCCGCGGCAATGCTGGCAAGCGGCATCCTCTCGTTTTCCCCGGTGCCCGCCGGAGCCCAGGCCATGCGCCTCGGCCTCGCGGACCAGCGCATTCACGGGGCGGCGGTCGAACAGGTCGAATGGCGCGGAGGCCCGCGACCGGGTCCGCGCCCCGGCTACGCCCGCGGCTACCGGGGTCCCGTGCGGGGCCCGGCGATGGCTCCGAGGCGGTATCCGGGCCGTTATGTGGGCCCCCGTTACGCGGCGCCGCGCTATGCCGGCCCCCGTTACGCCGGGCCCCGTTACGCCGGGCCCCGTTACGCCTACGGCCGTCCGGGCTGGCGGCCGGGTCCGGGCTGGCGCCCGCCGGGTCCGCCGCCGCGGCCCGGTTGGGGTCCGCCTCCCGGCGCGTGGGGTCCCGGCCGGTGGTATCCGGGCTGGGGCTGGTGGCGTCCCGGCTGGGGCTGGGGCTATTATGACAATTCGGGTGCCTGGATCGCCCTCGGCATGATGAGCGGCCTTGCCCTCGGCGCTGCCGCGGCTGCGACGGCTGAGCCCGTCTATCCGGCCGGCGATGCGGTGGCCTACTGCATGCAGCGCTACCGCTCCTACAATCCGCGCACCGGCACCTTCACCGGCTACGACGGCTTGCAGCACCCCTGCCCGTGACCCGGAGGGGCTCCCCGCCCCTCCCCCACGGCTCGCGGCCGGCCTCGACCCGCGCGCGAGCCGTTTCCCACATGAACCGCGGCCAATGCCGGGCCGGCGTCTCCAAAGCGCAGCCGTCCGGATAGCGCGTGCGAGATGATGGGGATCCGCGCCAAAACCCGGCGGACGTTTTCTCTCTCCTGCCCGCCCCCTCCCCCGCGCCAGTTTCTGAACTCCTGAGCTGATGCGCCGCGCGGGCTGATCAATCCCGCGCCCGGTCGCCACGCCGGCTTACGCAATCCCTTCGCTCAGGCGCCGCCAGCTGAGCCAACCCCTTTGCCGATTCTGCGCCGCGTTGTTCAATCGCTTCGCTCAAGCGCCACGCGGGCTCCTAGAACGCCTTCGCTCAAAAACGCCGCGCGGGGGCATGCGAATCCCCCTCGCTTAGGCGCCGCGCGGGCTTGCCCCTTTTCCCGGCGTGAACGCTCATCCGCCTTCGGTCGCGCCGGTGCGCGGGGGCCAAACGGCTGGCGACGGGGGCGGCCTTCGCCCGGCAGCTGAAACGCAAAAGGCCCGGCGCGGCGAACCGCTCCGGGCCTTTTGCCTTGCCGTCCATGCCGGCCCTTGACCGGCGATGAACGGGACTTGTGATGATCCGTCCGCCTCAGCGCGGCGCGAGGATCATGATCATCTGCCGGCCTTCCAGCATGGGCTCGGCCTCCACCTTGGCGATGGAGCCGACCTCCTCCTTCAGCTTCTGAAGGAGCTTGTAGCCGATGTCCTGGTGCGCCATCTCACGACCGCGGAAGCGCAGGGTGACCTTCACCTTGTCGCCTTCCTCGAAGAAGCGCAGCATGGCGCGCATCTTCACGTCGTAATCGTGGTCGTCGATGCCCGGACGCAGCTTGATCTCCTTGACCTCGACCACCTTCTGCTTCTTGCGGGCCTCGGAGGCCTTCTTCTGGTTCTGGTACTTGAAGCGACCATAATCCAGAATCTTGCAGACCGGGGGCGCGGAATTGGGCGCGATCTCCACGAGGTCGAGGCCAGCTTCCTGCGCGAGGGTCAGCGCATCGCGGATGGCCACCACGCCGCGGTTCTGGCCCTCCTGATCGATCAGCTGGACCTCGCGGATGCGGATTTCCTCATTGACGCGCGGACCATCCTTCTCCGGCGCGACGGGTCTCATGGGGCGGCGAATGGCTGCGATCTCCTCAGCAATGGAACCTGTTCCGCGAGCCTTGCGGGCGTCATCGACTGTGACGCGGCCTCGTTTGCTGCCGCCGTCGTCGTGACCCAAAGCTCGGGGGTGGTGCCAAAGATCGTGACAAACGGGCGGAAAGTCAATGACCTTGCTGGATTTCGCGGCGCTAGCGCGCACCCGATGGCAGGTGCCGCCGCAACCGCCCCGATCATCGGCCCGCTGGACGCCTCCCGGCGACGCACGGCATAGTCCCCCCAGCCACAGTTCAGCCGCGTTCGGCCCGCATCTGCACACAGGTGCCCCGGGCGTGTCGCGAACCGGGCTGCCTTCTTCCCGGCGCCGCCGGAGCCAGGGTGAAAACCATGATCGACGCCGTTCTCTCACCCCATCTCTCTCGCGGCCTGATCGCCGCGGCGCTGCTCGTCGTCGCCCCGCCCGCCTTCGCCGACGGCCGGCTCGACGCCAAATATGTGCTGAGCGTGGGCGGCGTCGAGCTGGGCCGCGCCTCGGTTGTGGTGCAGGCCGGCAACGATTCCTATGAAATCTCCGGCTCCGGCAAGATCACCGGCGTGCTGCGGGCGGTGTCCTCGGGCAAGGGGGTGGCGGCCGCGCGCGGCATGCTCACCCAGGCCAGGATGGTGCCGCGCGTCTATGCCCTCAATGCCGAGGCCGATGGCAAGAAGGAAGGCGCCCGCCTCGCCATGGCCGGCGGGGCCGTGGCCGAGATGGAGGTGGAGCCGCCGCTCAAGCCCATGCCCGACCGGGTGCCGGTGACCAACGCCACGCTCCAGAACATCATCGATCCCATGAGCGGCGCCTTCGTCTATGTGCCGGAGCCGACCAACCTTCTTTCGGAAGCCGCCTGTGCGCGTGCGGTTCCGGTGTTCGATGGCCGCCAGCGCTACGACATCGTGCTCAACTACCTGCGCACGGAGCAGGTGAAGGTCAGCGGCTACAAGGGCCCGGCCGTGGTCTGCGGGGTGCGCTACAAGCCGGTCGCGGGCCATCGACCAAGCCGCTACACCGTCCAATACATGCAGGACAACAAGGACATGTTCGTGTGGCTGGTGCCCATCGAGGGCACCCGCCTCATGGCACCGTTCAAGGTCTCCGTGGCCACCATGATCGGTACCGCGGTGTTCCAGGCCACCAGCTTCCAGGCCAAGGCCAATGACGGCGCCGTGCCCGTGAGCGCCGCCAAGCCCTGAGGGGCGCCGACGAAAACCGCTGGTTCGCGAATCGGTTAGCCGAGGTGGCCGACCACTAGCCATAGTAGGGGGCGAAAGGCGAACCGAACCCCTCGCGCGATTCGGTCGCGATTCGTTCGGCCCCTGTTCCGGTGGCGGACCGAAACGGTACACCCGCCGTCTCATCCCCCACGCAATGACATCCCGGCATTGTGAAATCTGGTGCCGCACGTGGCAGGGCCGTGCCGCGACGCAACGTGCATGCGCTTTTCCGGCCGGTCCCGCGTTGACACTCCCCGTGCCGCCGGTGTTCCCTGAGGGTGCGTGAGCGTGTCACGCAAGAGGACATCATGTCGAAACGCACCAAGGTTGCGGAGAAACATGCGGCGGATGCGCCGCGCGGCGTCAATTCCCTTCCCGAAGCCAAGGCCTGGATGGCGGCGCGGGAGATCACCGAAATCGAATGCACCGTGCCCGATCTGGCCGGCGTCGCCCGCGGCAAGATCATGCCGGTGTCCAAGTTCCTCACCTCTCCGGTGATGAACCTGCCGCTCTCCGTCTTCCTTCAGACCATTTCCGGCGAATATCCCGCCTATGAGGGGCTGGTCGATTCCGTGGTCGCGGACAGCGATCTCGTGCTTCAGCCCGATCTGACCACGTTGTGCTCGGTGCCGTGGGCGCAGGACCCCACCGCGCAGATGATCCACGACGCCTTCCATCGCGACGGGCGGCCGGTTGAGATCGCCCCGCGCCATGTGCTGCGCCACATCGTCAATCTCTATGCCGCCAAGGGCTGGAAGCCTGTCGTGGCGCCGGAGATCGAGTTCTATCTGGTGGAGCCCAACACCGATCCCGACTATCCGCTGAAGCCGCCGGTGGGCCGCTCCGGACGGCCCGAGATCGGCCGCCAGTCCTATTCCATCCAGGCGGTGAACGAGTTCGACGCCCTGTTCGAGGACATCTACGATTATTCCGAGGCCCAGGGCCTGGAAATCGATACGCTGATCCACGAGGACGGCGCCGCCCAGATGGAAATCAACCTGCGCCACGGCGACCCGCTGGCGCTGGCGGACCAGGTGTTCCTGTTCAAGCGCACCATCCGCGAGGCGGCGCTCGCCCACAAGATCTACGCCACCTTCATGGCCAAGCCCATCGCCAACGAGCCGGGCAGCGCCATGCACATCCACCAGTCGGTGGTGGACATCAATACCGGCCGCAACATCTTCTCCGACGAGAAGGGCGACCCGACGCCGGAATTCTTCTCCTTCATCGCCGGCCACCAGAAATACCTGCCGGCGGTGATGAGCATCCTGGCGCCTTACGTGAACTCGTATCGCCGGCTCACCCGCGATTCCATGGCCCCCATCAACCTGCAATGGGGCTATGACAACCGCACCGCCGGCCTGCGCGTGCCCCCCTCCTCGCCCGAGGCGCGGCGGTTGGAGAACCGGGTGCCGTCGTCCGACGCCAACCCCTATCTCGTCATCGCCGCCTCGCTGGCCTGCGGCTATCTCGGCATCATGGAAGGGCTGCGCGCCACCGATCCCATCGAGAGCGACGCCAAGAATCTCGACTTCGAGCTGCCCCGCGGGCTTCTGGAAGCGGTGGCCGCGTTCGAGGATTGCGAGCCCATCGCCGAGGTGCTCGGCCGGCGCTTCGCCACCACCTATGCGGCGGTGAAGCAGGCCGAGTTCGAGACCTTCATGCGCGTAATCTCGCCGTGGGAGCGCGAATACCTGCTGCTGAACGTGTGAGGCCCCCAAGGCCCCACACACCCCAAACGGAGCAGGACATGGCATCTCCCCGGCCCATGGCGCATCCCGCCTCATGGTATGTGGCAACCGCAAACCCCATGCCCGACTTCCCCTCCCTGACCGGGGAGGCGGAAGCGGACGTGTGCGTGCTGGGGGGCGGCTATACCGGCCTTTCAGCGGCGCTGCATCTGGCGGAAGCCGGCTTCAAGGTAGTGCTGCTGGAAGCCTCGCGGGTGGGCTCCGGCGCATCGGGGCGCAATGGCGGGCAGATCCACTCCGGCCAGCGCCGCCACCAGGATTTCCTGGAGGCGTCCGTCGGGCTCGACGATGCGCGCAAGTTGTGGGCGCTGGCCGAGGAATCGAAGGCGCTGGTGCGCGACCTGGTCACCCGCCACGGCATTGATTGCGACCTGAAGGACGGCCTCATCCTGGCCGATCACAAGCCCCATTACGTGGCCGAGAGCCACGCTTACGCCGCCCATCTGCGCGACACCTACGGCTACGAGGCCATCGAGCCCCTGGACCGGGAGCAGATGCGCGCCCTGGTGGGCTCGCCGGCCTATTATGGCGGCGTGTTCGACCATGGTGGCGGCCACCTGCACCCCCTCAATTTCGCCCTGGGCCTGGCGGGCGCAGCGCAGCGGGCCGGGGTGCGCCTTCACGAGCTGACCCGCGTGACGGGCGCCGTGGATTCGGGCGGCGGCGTCACCGTCAGCACCGAAGGCGGCGCGACGGTAAAGGCCCGTTTCCTGCTCGAATGCGGCAACGGGCTCATGGACGGGCTCAACCGGCAGGTCGACACCCATGTGATGTCCATCTGCAACTACATTGCCGCGACCGAGCCCCTGGGCGAGCGGGCGCGCAGCATCATCGCCAATGATGCGGCGGTGGCAGACAGCAAGTTCGTGGTGAACTATTTCCGCCTTTCTCCGGATGGCCGGCTGCTGTTCGGCGGCGGTGAGAGCTATCGGCGGAACCTGCGCGACAATATCCCTGATTTCGTGCGGCCCTTCATGCTCCGCATCTTCCCCCAGCTCGCCGATGTGCGCATTGATTACGGCTGGGGTGGCGTGCTCGGCATCACGCTGACGCGCCTGCCTTTCGTGCGGCGCCTGTCGGACCATGTGCTGGTGTCGGCCGCCTATTCCGGCCACGGGGTGGCGCTCGCGCCGCTGTTCGGAAAGATCCTGGCGGAGGCGGTGCAGGGCCAGCTGGAACGCTTCGACCTCTTGGGCCGGCTGCCGGTTCCAGGCTTTCCGGGCGGTACGTTGCTGCGCTATCCGCTGCTGGTGGCTGGCCTCAGCTATTACGCCCTGCGCGACAAGCTTTGAGACCGCCGGCCGACGGCGGAACCCGAAAGGGTTCGCGCCGGTGCGGTCGCGCCATTCTCAGTTCAGGCCGCCGAGCTTGCGGGCTTCCTGCAGGGCCTTCAGGCACCCGGCCTCATCGCCGGCGGCCTGAAGGTTCATGGCCTGGTTCAGCGCGCCATAGGCACCCGTGTCGGGACCGGTGAGGCCAGCTGCCGCCAGCGAGCCCGGCGTCGGCTGCTGGGCGTCCTGGGCGCCGATGCTCTGCGCCTGGGCCGGCGGCTGCGTGGGCGGCGGGAACTTGGCCTTGAGCTGCTGCTGCACGGTGACGATCTGCTCCAGGCAGGCCTGCGCATGGGCCGGCAGGCCACCGGCCACGAGCCCCACCGCGAGGCTAGCGAACAGCAGCGCCTTCAGCGCCGCCGCCTTGAGCGGCAAGCCGACGAAGGTGAGCAAACGCACGATGAAGGGTCCCATGGCCGATCCTCGAATCTGAAGCGCTGTCCCGCAACCGGGCGCCGGCGCGTGAACCGCGACGGGCACTACCCTGTTAGAGCCCACCCCCGCCCGCCCCGCAAGGGGGCGAACGAAAGGGAAGCCGCGCGTGCCGCGTCAGCCGTGGCCGGCCTTTTCGCGCCGCCGCCGCGCCAGCATGTTCAGGCCCTCGATGGCCGCCGAGAAGCCCATGGCGGCGTAGACGTAGCCCTTGGGCACGTGGGCGCCGAAGCCGTCCGCGATCAGCGTCATGCCGATCATGATGAGGAAGCCGAGCGCCAGCATCACCACCGTGGGGTTAGCCTCGATGAACTTCGCCAGCGGATCGGCGGCGAGCAGCATGCAGGTGACGGCCACGATGACGGCAATGATCATGATCGGGATGTGCTCGGTCATGCCCACCGCGGTGATGATGCTGTCGATGGAAAAGACCAGGTCGAGCATCAGGATCTGCACGATGGCGGAAACAAAGCCCACCGTGACCTTGGCCTCGAACACATCGTCATTGGGGTGCGGATCGACGTTGTGGTGGATTTCCTTGGTGGCCTTCCACACCAGGAACAGGCCGCCGGCCACCAGGATCATGTCCCGCCAGGAGAAGCCGTGACCGAACACGGTGAAGACCGGGGCCGTGAGGGTGACGATGATGGCCACCGTGCCCAGCAGCCCCAGCCGCAGGATGAGCGCGAGCCCGATGCCGATTCGCCGCGCCTTGGCCCGGTATTCGGCCGGCAGCTTGTTGGTGAGGATCGAGATGAAGATGAGATTGTCGACGCCGAGCACCACCTCCATGGCGATCAGCGTGACGAGCGCCACCCAGGCTGCGGGATCGGCGGCAAGCTGCAACAGATAGTCCATTACGAAACACCTTGGGGCGAAGAAGAGGCGGCGGAATAATCGGAATCGGGGCGCGGCGCGCCCGCCTCGGGCGGGGGTGCATAGACGCGGATGGCGCCCGGCCACACCCGGAACGCGGCGGGCGTGAAGGTGACCAGCTCGCCATCGGTGTTGACCGGCCGCGGGCGGCTGGTGCGCACCACCACCTCGGTGGTGCGGAACGCGCGCACATCGTTCCACTGGCCCTGGGTGCCGCGGCGCAGGCTCGGCAGCAGCGCCAGCAGGCGCCACCAGTGGTCCACTTCCAGGCTGTAGAAATCGAGCCGCCCGTCGTCGGCGCTGGCGGAGGCCTCCACCGCCATGCCACCGCCGTAATAGCGGCCATTGCCCACCGAAACCTGGAGCGTGCGCACCGTCTCCACCGCGCCATCATGCTCGATGAAGGCGGTGAAGAGGCGCGACTGCCACAGCAGGCGGGCCGCCACGACGCCATAGCCCAGCACGCCGAAGCGCTTCTTGGCGTCGGCCGTCAAGGCGCGGGCGAGATCGGCGCTGAAGCCGATGCTGGACACATTCAGGAAGGGATGGCCATTGACCTCCCCCAGATCCACCGCGCGCGGCGCGCCGGAAACGATGAGGCGCGCCGCCGCCACCGGATCGGTGGGAATGGAGAGCGTGCGGGCGAAATCGTTGGCCGTGCCCAAAGGCAGCACGCCCAGCGGAAGCTGGGTGTCGAACAGGCCCCGCGCCGCCGCGTTCAAGGTGCCATCCCCGCCACCCACGATCACCAGATCAACCGTTTCAGCCTGGTGCCGGATGATGGCGCTGAGCTCGCGGGCGGCAGCGTGCGCCGGCCATCGATGCTCGCTCACGAGGATGTCGCCGGCCTGGAGAACGGCGCGCGCATCGTCGAGCGCCATCCCGCCACGGCGGGCGCCGGGATTGATGAGCAGGAGCGCGCGGCGGGGGGCCGTCGCCGGATGTGGCGCGGTCATCGCCGCACCGTCGTGGGAGCGGACAGGCGCAAGAAAAGGGAAAAGGGTGGCATGAGCGAAGGGGGCCTCGATCCTGGTCGCGTTCATCGGCGCTGCGTGCCATGGGCGCGCGGCGGCCTGACGACAGGACCAGCGGCTTCCCCACAACACACGATGATCCGACATCACGCGGCCCAAGGGCCGCGCCAGAGGGGCCCGGATCGGTGCGCCTAAGGTAAGGCCGCCGCGCACCGCACCAAGTCCGCACCAGCGTGGCAGAATGTCGCACCATCGCGAATCGACGCCGCCGGCAACGCTGCGGCGCACGCCGGTCCAAGGCCGGCACGCGACCAGGCGGGGAAGTCGGGAATGGGGGAAAGACCGGAAGTGAAGGGAGGGAGGAGAGCGGGGGCGATGCTCTCCTCCCTCAGCCCGATCAGCCGATGGGTTGCGGAGCCAGCGGGCTGACCGAACGGTTCGGTCGAACACCTTTGACATAGCCCACCCCCTTGGGTATGGCAAGAGGGAACCGAACGGTTCGGTCGGGCATCTTCCCCAGAAGTTTTTCCGCCCCTGTCCGGCTCGCCGAGGCCCTCGTCTCGTCCCGATGTCCCGTGCCGCGCCGCGCGCCGCCCTATTCCCCGGCCCCTAGGCCGGACGGCCGGCTTGCGCGCACCGCACCGGATGGCACAAAACGAAGGCGAGAGGAGAGGATGCCCAGGTGACGACGTTTGACCCCATGCCCCTAGACCCGGCGGCAGTTCCCGTCTGCGATCATCGCGAGGGGGCGCCCGCGGCCGGCCAGGACCCCGAGAAGCGCCAGCAGATTCTGTCCGGCGCGCGGGAAGTGTTCCTGGAACGCGGCTTCGACGCCGCCAGCATGGGCGACATCGCGCGGGCGGCCGGCGTGTCCAAGGGCACGCTTTACGTCTACTTCCAGAACAAGGAGGACCTGTTCGCGGCTCTCGTCTCCAGCGAATGCAACGAGACCGCGGAGCGCATGTTCGTGCTCGACAGCAACGAGCCGGACGTGGAGAAGGTGCTCACCACCGTAGGCTATTCCTTCATCGCGGCGCTGATCCGGCCGGAGCACATGGCCACCCTGCGCACCGTGATCGCCATCGGCAGCAAGTTCCCGGAAATCAGCTACCGCTTCTTCGAGGCCGGCCCCTGCCAGGGCATCCGCCGACTTGGCGTCTTTCTGGCCGCCAAGGTGGAGCAGGGGGCGCTTGAGATCGACGATGTGGAGCAGGCCGCCAGCCAGTTCCTCTCCTTATGCAAGGACGGCATCACCGTGCCCATCCTCATGGGCAACGCCGAATCACCCGACCCCGCGCACACCGAAAAGGTCGTGAAGGGGGCTGTCCACGTGTTCATGTGCGCTTACGGCGCCAAGCGCTGAGCATCTGCCCCCCCGCCACCAGCCAACGGGATGCGATCCATGTCCGACGCAGTGACGCTCTACGGCATCAAGGCCTGCGACACGATGAAGAAGGCCCGCATTTGGCTCGACGGCCACGGCGTCGCCTATGCCTTTCATGATTACAAGACCCAGGGCATCGGCCGCGCCCGGCTCTCCGGCTGGGTGGAGAAGGCCGGCTGGACCACCTTGCTCAACCGCTCCGGCACCACTTTCCGCAAGCTGCCGGAGGCCGAGCGCGCCGACCTCGACGCCGAAAAGGCCATTGCCCTGATGCTGGCCCAACCCTCCATGATCAAGCGCCCCGTCCTGGAGATGGGCGAAACGCTCCTGGTCGGCTTCAAGCCCGAGGCCTATGCCGCCGCCTTCGACGGAAAAAGCCTGTGACAGCCGGCTGTCACCCCATGCCGGCCGAGGCTGCCGGCCTTTCCCATGCGGCACGAATTGCACGTTCCGCCGCTTGCGGATATCCAGTGCGCCCGAACAGCCTCCGGCCAGCGACGAGCGGCTCCGCGCAGTGGATCGATGATTGATGGGCCGTATCGACCGCTACATCTTCTCAACGGCTGCCATCGCCTTCCTGGGGGTGGTGGTGGTGCTCGCCGGCATGATCTGGTCGACCCAGGCCCTGCGGCAGCTGGACCTTGTGACCAGCCAGGGCCAGACGATTCTCGCCTTCGTCGCCATCACCAGCCTGACCATGCCCACCCTGGTGCTGGTGATCGCCCCGGCCGCCCTGTTCATCGCCACCGCCTACACCTTGCTGAAGCTCAACGGTGACAGCGAGATCGTGGTGATGGCCGCCTCCGGCATGAGCCCGTGGCGGGTGCTGCGGGCGCTCGTCATCCTCGCTTTGCTGGTCTCGGCCTTCTGCTCGCTGCTGGCGCTGTTCGTCGTGCCGTCCAGCCTCAGGATTTTCCGCGACCAGGTGACGAAGGTGCGCGCGGACGTGGTCTCGTTCGTGGCCCAGCCGGGGCGCTTCATCACCCTGACGCCAGGCCTCGTCTTCCATGTGCGCGAGCGCGCCGCCAATGGCGTGATGAGCGGCATCTTCATTCATGACGGCCGCGACAAGGACATCACCACCTATCTCGCCGACCGCGGCCAGATCGTGGACAGCGACGCCGGTACCTTCCTGGTCCTTGAAAACGGCTCCATCCACCGCCGCGGCGGGGAGAAGAGCAACAGCACCTCGGTGGTGGAGTTCCAGCGCTACGCCTTCGACCTGTCGTCGCTGGCGCCGAACACGCAGGGCCAGGCCATCCGGCCGGCCGAGCGGCCGCTGGCTTATGTGCTCAATCCGCCGGCCAACGATCTCTACCAATTTACCCAGCCCGGCCGTTTCCGGGAGGAGCTGCACAAGCGCCTGTCGGCGGGGCTCTATCCGCTCGCCTATTTCGCCATTGCCGCCGCCGCCCTGGCGCGCCCGCGCACCACGCGGCAGAGTCGCGGCGCGGCGCTGATGGCCATCATCCCGGCCATGGCGATGGTGCAGATCGGCAATTTCGCCATTGCCGGCCAGCTGCGCACCCAGCAGGCGGCGGTGGTGCTCATCTACATCTTTCCGATCGTGGTGGTTGCCCTGTGCGCGCTCTTGCTGAGCGATCGCGTCCAGCTGTCGCCGCCGCGCGCCCTTTCCGCCTTCGCGGAAGGGTTGAGGCAGCGGCTGGCCCGCGGCAAGGCGGCGTGACGCCAATGAGTGTGACACCATGATCGGCCCCACCCTCGGCCTCTATTTCGGGCGGCGCTTCGCCTCGGCGGTGGCGCTTATCTTCTTCGGCTGCGTCGGCCTCATCATGCTGGTCGACTTCCTGGAGATGGCGCGCCGCACCGCCGACCATGACGACGTGACCACCACCATGGTGGCCCTCGTCACCCTCTACCGCGCCCCCGCCTTTACCGAGCAGTTGCTGCCGTTCGCGGTGCTGTTCGGTGCCATCGCCACCTTCGTCCTGCTGTCGCGGAGCCTTGAGCTGGTGGTGGCGCGCGCGGTGGGCCTTTCGGCCTGGCAGTTCATTGCCCCGGCGGTCATCATCGCCTTCCTCATCGGCGTGTTCGCCACGTGCGTGTTCAACCCCATCTCGGCCGAGTTCAAGGAACGCGCCAATGAGATGGAAAGCCGCATGTTCGGCTCATCGGCGGCGCTTGCCGCCGGCGGCAAGCAGGATTTCTGGGTGCGCCAGCAGAGTGTCGATGGCCAGGCGATCATCCAGGCGGCGGCCTCATCCCAGGGCGGGCGCGTTCTTTCTTCCGTCGTGGTTTACGAATTCGGAAACGACGGCAAGCTGATCGAGCGGGTGGAGGCCCCCACCGCCACCCTCGGCGACGGCGCCTGGGTGCTGCGCAATGCCCGGGTTCTCGTGCCGGGCCAAGACCTTCAGCAGTTCGACACCTACCTGATCGCGACCCACCTCGACCCCGGCCAGGTGCTGGAAAGCCTGATCGCTCCCGAGACCGTGCCTTTTTGGCAACTGCCCGCTGCTATTCGCAGTGCGGAACATGCGGGCTTTGGCGCGGCGCGGTATCGGCTTCAGTTCCAAAGCCTTTTGGCACGGCCACTTCTGCTGGTCGCAATGGTGCTGATCGCCGCAGTGGTGGGCCTGCGCGTGTTCCGCTTCGGCGGTGTGGGACAGACGATTCTCGGTGGCGTGGCCGCGGGGTTTCTGCTTTATGTGGGGACCAAGCTCGCCGAAGATCTCGGTGAGGCAGGAATCGTTCATCCTGTTGCTGCAGCATGGTTTCCAGCAGTGGCGGGAATCGTTATGGGGGCTCTTATTCTGTTGCATCGGGAGGACGGATGAGGGTCGCCTCGCACCCCATCGCAGCACGCACAAGCACCCCCCGCGGCCTATGGGCTCGCGGGCGCCGGGTCGGCGCGTCCATGCTCCTGGGCTTCCTCCTTCTCGCCCTGCCCTCCGCCGCCGGCATTGCCGCAGCGCAGCAGGCGGGCGCGCAGCCGGCTTCCACCGGCACCGGCGGCACGACCCCCGCCGCCTTCGGCAGCAACGTGCTGCCGAACCATAAGCTCGACCCGAACCAGAAGATGCTGGTGACGGCCGACCAGATGGAATACGACTTCCAGAAGGAGACGGTGGCCGCGGTCGGCAACGTCCAGATCTACTATGACGGCGCCACCCTCGAGGCGAACCGCGTGGTGCTGGACCGCAAGGCCAATCAGGTACGCGCCATCGGCAACGTCCGTCTGAAGGACAAGGACGGCAAGGTTGTCACCGCCGAAAACCTGGAGCTGACCCAGGATTTCAAGCAGGGCTTCATCGACTCGCTCCGGCTGGACACACCGGACCAGACCCATTTCGCCGCCGCCCGCGCGGACCGGACGGAAGGCAACGTCACTGTCTTCCAGAATGGCGTCTACACCGCCTGCGAACCCTGCCGCGACGACCCCACCCGGCCGCCCCTGTGGCAGATCAAGGCCAAGCGGATCATCCACAACCAAGACGAGCGGATGATCTATTACGAGAACGCCACGGTTGAATTCTTCGGGATGCCGGTGGCCTATTTCCCGTATCTGTCGTCGCCGGACCCGACGGTGAAGCGCAAGACCGGCTTCCTGATGCCGGAGTTCTTCTCCTCGAGCCAGATTGGCTACGCGGTGGGCACGCCGTTCTTCTGGAACATCGCGCCCGATCGCGACCTGACGCTGACGCCCACCATCACCACCAAGCAGGGTGTGCTGATGCAGGGCGAGTGGCGCCAGCGCCTGATCAATGGCAGCTACACGATCCGCGCCGCCGGCATCATGCAGCAGGACAAGGAAGCGTTCGTCACCACCAATGTCACGACCGGCCTTCCGGACTATCTGCCGGGTTATCGCGACAACCGCGGGGCCATCGAGACCACCGGTAATTTCGCCATCAACCAGTTCTGGACCTTCGGCTGGGATGGCACGCTGGCGTCGGACCGCACCTTCCTGCGCGACTACAATCTGATCGGTGACGCCACCACGACGAAGACCTCGACCGTGTACCTCACCGGCCAGGGAGACCGCTCCTATTTCGACGTGCGCGGCCTGTACTTCCTGGGCATGTCGGTCACCGACGACCAGAACCGTATCCCGATCGTCGGAACGCTGAACTATTCCAAGGTGTTCGATAAGCCGCTCTGGGGCGGAGAGTCGGGCGTCAAGGTGAACCTCACCAGCCTGACGCGCGACCAGGCCGACTTCATCGGCATGTCCGACTTGTGGTCCAGCCCCGGCGCCACCGGCATACCGACAGGCTCGTGCACCCTGGCCAATCCTAATCCGGAGCAGTGCCTGCTGCGCGGCGCGCCGGGCGACTATACGCGCCTGTCCGCCGAGCTCTATTGGAAGCGCACCGTCACGGACTCCTGGGGCCAGATGTGGACGCCGTTCGTGACCGCTCGGGTGGACGTGGCTTCGGTGAACATCGATCCCCTGCCCTACAGCTACATGTACGGCCCGACCTATCCCGGCCAGAACCCGCTGCAGTCGGGAAGCGAGGACCTCATCCGCGCCATGCCGGCGATCGGCCTCGACTACCGCTATCCCTTCATCTCCGTGGAAAGCTGGGGTACGCAGACCATTGAGCCGCGGGCTCAGATCATCATCCGCCCGAACGAAACGAATATCGGCGCCTTCCCCAATGAGGACGCGCAGAGCCTCGTGTTCGACGACACGAACCTGTTCGAGATCAACAAGTACTCGGGCTATGACCGGGTCGAGGGCGGCAGCCGCGCGAATGTGGGCGTGAGCTATGCGGCCAATATCCGCGGCTTCGGCACCCTGAGTGCCTTGGTGGGGCAGTCCTACAACCTGTTCGGCAAGAACTCCTTCGCCTATGGCGACATGGCGAATACGGGCCTTGAGTCCGGCCTTGAGACCAACGCGTCGGACTACATCGCGCGGGTGGGCTACTCGCCCACCAAGAATCTGGAATTCATCTCTCGCTTCCGCTTTGACAACGACAACATGTCGCTGCAGCGGTTCGAGCTTCAGGGCCGCGCCTCTGTCGACCGGCTCGGCGTGTCGGTCACCTATGGTCGCTACGAGCCGCAGCCGCTGCTCGGTTACTACGACATGCGCGAGGGCGTCTACACAACCGCCGCGTACAAGTTGACGGACAATTGGACCGTGTCCGGTGGCGTGCGCTACAATGTCGCGCAGTCTGACTTCGACTACACGCTGGTCGGCCTCAGCTATATCGACGACTGCTTCAGCCTCGCGCTCAACTACATCACCGACTACACCATCAATGGCCCCGGCGGCGATCCCGTGAACAAGGTGATGTTCCGCATTGGCCTGCGCACGCTGGGCGAGGGTGGGTTCTCGACATCCTTTGGGTCGTCTTCCTCGTCCGACGCGGGTGTTCAGCAGTAGTCTGCGCCTTGAGCGGGCCGCGGCTTACGGCTAGATTTGTCGCGTGGATGCGACTTTCGTATCCGCGCGGGTGTCCGGTGTGACCGGCCGCCCGGCATGGCCCGGCGAGAGGCGGGCCTTCGCCGGTGGCAGCGGATGGTGGCGCACCCGGCCTCCAGGGCCTGCGCCCGGCCCCATTGCCGCCACACGACCTGGAGACAACGGCAAAACGCCGGAAGGGTGCCACTGGCTCATTTTCTGCGTTTCGGCCCGTCGTCATCGCACGCCGTGCTTCGGAAAGGACCATGCGCATTCCTCCCCGCCTCGCCTCTGCGATCGTCTTCGCATTCAGCCTGCTGGCTGCCGTCCTGGGCTCCGGCCTTTCCGCGCGCGCCCAGCAGATCGTGGTGATGGTGAACGGCGAGCCGATCACCTCCTATGACGTCACCCAGCGCCAGCGCCTGCATTCTCTTCTCGACAAGAAGAGCATCTCCGCCAAGGAGGCCCTGCAGGAGGTCATCGACGACCGGCTGAAGATCCAGCAGGCGCGCAAGCTGCAATCGGATATTGAGCAAAAGGACATCGACCGCATGTATGCGTCGGTGGCCGAGCGCTCCGGCCGCACGCCGGAACAGCTCACCCAGGGCCTGGCCCAGGCGGGCCTTGACGCGCAGGCGTTCAAGACCAAGCTCGCCGCCGATTACATCTGGAGCCAGTATGTGCGCAGCCGCTCCGGCAACGTGATGATTCGCGATGCCGACATCGCGGCCGCCCTTCAGCGCCGGGGCGAGACCAGCCTCGTCTCCACCGAGTACGTGCTGTATCCGATCATCTTTGTGGTGCCCCGTAACTCCAACAATTATGGCGCCCGCCTGCAGGAGGCGAACGCCTTCCGCTCCCGCTTCAACGGTTGCGAAAGCGGCCTTGCCGCCGCCAAGTCACTCCGGGAGGTGGTGGTGCGCCCGCAGGTGCTGCGCCTGTCGTCCGACATGCCGCCGAACCTGCAGAAGATTCTCGACCAGACCGCCGTGGGGAAACTGACCCCACCGGAAGTCAGCCAGTCCGGCGTGGAAACCTTCGCGGTGTGCGACAAGCGGCAGGTGCGCGGCGAGAGCTCGCAGAAGCGCGAGATCAAGGACGAGCTGTCCAACAAGCAATTCAACTCCGCCTCCAAGAAGCTGCTGGACGAGCTGCGCAAGAGCGCCCTCATCCAATATCGCCGCTGATGAGCAGCCCGGCCTTGCCCCCTCTGGTACTGACCGCCGGAGAGCCGGCCGGCGTCGGCCCCGAGTTGGCCCTGAAGGCGTGGTGCGCCCGGGACCAGTTGCCCACCTTCTTCGTGGCCGGCGATCCCGAGCTCCTCGCCGCCCGCGCACGCCTGCTGGGGCTGAACGTGCCCATCGCCGCCTGCGCGCCCGCCCAGGCGGCGGAGGCGTTTCCTGACGCGCTGCCCGTCGTGCCCACCGGCCCACGGGCGACCGCTGCTCCCGGTGTTCCCGACGCCACGAGCGCCGCCGCCGTTCAGGCAAGCCTCGACGCGGCTGTCGATCTGGTGCGCGCCGGTTCCGCCGCAGCCATGGTCACGTGTCCCCTCGCGAAATCGGTGATGTACGCCGCCGGCTTTCCCTTCCCCGGCCACACCGAATATCTCGCCGCCCGCGCAGGGGAAGGAGCGGCCGGTGAGCCGCCCCGCGCCGTGATGATGATCTGGTCGCCGTTGCTGGCGGTGGTGCCGGCCACCATCCATGTGCCCCTGAAGCAGGTGCCGGAGCTCGTCACCATCGATCTGCTGCTCGACACCGGGCACATCCTCGCCGCCGATCTGCGCCGGCGGTTCGGCCTGTCGGCGCCGCGCATCGCCTTCGCCGGTCTCAACCCCCATGCGGGGGAAAGCGGCACCCTCGGCCGCGAGGACGAGGAGGTGGTGCGCCCGGCGGTCGCCCAGCTCAAGGCCGAGGGCATCGACGCACGCGGCCCGCTGCCGGCCGACACCCTGTTCCATCCCGAGGCCCGCGCCAGCTATGACGTCGTGGTGGGCATGTATCACGATCAGGTGCTCATTCCGGCCAAGACCCTGGCGTTCCATGACGGGGTGAACGTGACGCTGGGCCTGCCCTTCATCCGCACCTCACCCGACCACGGCACGGCGTTCGACATTGCCGGCACCGGCCGCGCCAATCCGGCCAGCCTGATGGCGGCGCTGCGGCTTGCCCGCCGCCTTGCCGAGAACGAAGCCCTTTTCCAGAAAGCCCATTCCGCGTGAGTGCCCTCGACGACCTGCCGCCGCTGCGCGATGTCATCCGCCGCCATGGCCTGTCCGCCCAGAAGTCCCTGGGCCAGAACTTCCTGCTGGACCTCAACCTCACCGGCCGCATCGCCCGCGCCTCCGGGCCGCTGGAGGACGTAACGGTGGTGGAAGTGGGCCCCGGCCCCGGCGGCCTCACCCGGGCGCTGCTGGCGCTCGGGGCGAAGAAGGTGATCGCCATCGAGCGCGACCCGCGCTGCCTCGGCGCCCTGGCGGAGATTTCGGAGCATTATCCGGGCCGCCTGGAGGTCATCCAGGGCGATGCCCTGAAGGTGGATGTGCGCCCCCTCATCGGCGAGGGGCCTGCGCGGGTGGTGGCGAACCTGCCCTATAATGTCGCCACCCTGCTGCTGGTGGGCTGGCTCTCCACGGACCCCTGGCCGCCCTGGTTCGGCTCGCTGACGCTGATGTTCCAGAAGGAGGTGGCCGAGCGCATCGTGGCGGCGCCGGGCTCGAAGGTCTATGGGCGGCTGGCGGTGCTGGCCGGCTGGCGCACCACCGCGCGCATTGCCTTCGATGTGGCGCCTTCCGCCTTCGTGCCACCGCCCAAGGTCACCTCCTCGGTGGTGCATCTGGTGCCCCGGGCCGAGCCTCTGCCCTGCGCCCTCTCGTCCCTGGAACGGGTGACGGAAGCCGCTTTCGGCCAGCGCCGCAAGATGCTGCGGCAGAGCCTGAAGTCGCTGGGGGTGGACCCCTTCCCCCTGCTTGCCGCCGCCGGCGTGGCCGAGACCGCGCGGGCGGAGGAGATCGATGTTCAAGGCTTCGTTGCCTTGGCCAATGCCTATGCGCAGGGCCGGGGCAACGTGCCCTGGGGGCCGCTCACGCAGCTCGATACGCCTTGAGGTAGTGGGCCTCGAACATCTTCTTCAGCAGGTGGAAGCCGGCGAAGCGCGGCAGGGCAAGGTTGCGCTTCATGTCTCGGAACACCAGCATGCCGGCGTCGAGGGTGTCGACGATGCACACCAGCTCCGGCTTGAACACCGCCGTGGGCGCCAGCCCCTTCAGCTCAGCCGCCATGTTGCGGGCCGCCGCCACCGCCTGGAGATCCGCCTGATGGGCCTGCTTGGGCATCCAGTCCGGCCCCGGGAAGGAGCCTGAATCGCCCGCCACATAAACCCGCTGGAGACCCGGCACGGCGCAGGTCTCGCTCGCCTGGACGAAGCCGCCGGGCGATTTGGGCAGGTCGGTCTTGTCGAGCCAGGCGGGGCCCGTCAGGCCGGGCATGAAGAGGATGACATCGGCGGGGAACTCGCCGCCTTCGGTCACCACCCGGTCGGGATCGAAGCGCGCCATTTTGTGCCCAAGATGGGTCTTGATGCCGCGCTGCTCCATCTGCTTCAGCAGCGCCCCCACCGCCTTGGGGCCGAGGCGCTGCCCCGGCTCCTTTGACGGGTTGAAAAAGACCAGCTCGATCTTGTCCCGCCGGCCCTGGCGGCGCAGCAGCGTGTCAAGACCGAACAGGAACTCGAACATGGGCCCGCCGCGCACCGCCGCCGGCTCGTTGGGATTGCCGCCGAAGCCGATGGCCACCGTGCCCTGCTCTAGGGCCGCGACGCGATCGCGGGCCGCCTCCGCAGCTGCGATGCCCTCACAGGGAATGATGGCGTTCTCGATGCCCGGCAGCTTGCGGATATAGCGCCCGCCGGTGGCGATGAGCAGCAGATCGTTGGCGACCGGCCCCTGGGAGGTCTCCACGATGCGCCCGCCATGGGTGACGCCTTCCACCCGCGCCTTGACATGCTCGACCTTGTGGCGCGCGAAGAAGCCGGCCAGCGGCACCCTCAGGTCGTCCCCCTTGCGCAGGCCCGCGGGGATCCAGATGAGGCTCGGCGCGTAGATCAGCTCGTCGGAGGGCGAAACCACGGTGATGCGCGCGGTCACGTTCTGCCGCCGCAGCTCACGCACGGCGGTGAGGGCGGCAAACCCCGCCCCCAGGATGACGATGTGGCGGTCGCCCTCCGGGCCGGCGTTCGGAGCATTGGCATTCATGGCCATCACTCCGCCGCCTTGAGACGCGTCACATTGGCGGCCGTCGTCGTATCGGCCGCGCCGAAATCACCATCCACGTCGGCGCCCAGATCGGCGCGCCAGGGACGCCAGCGCTCCAGGAGCACCAGAACCACCGCCAGCACCACCGCAAGGCCGATGGCGAGCACCGTGTACGATACGCCGGTGAGGTCCATGAAGGTGATCTTGCCCGGCCCGCCGGTGAACAGGAGAGGCGTCAGCATCGGGTCGGCATAGCTGAAGGCCACCGCGCCGGCGAGACCGCCCAGCAGGGTGAAGAGCGCATCGCGATAGCCGGCGCCGATCTGCGCCAGGATGGTGCCGGGGCAGGCCCCCGCCAAAGTGATGCCCGCGCCCAGCGCCAGCCCGCCGAGCACGTCAGCCGCATAAAAAGTGGGCTTGGGCGACAGCTTGATGAGGCCGAAGCCGTGCAGCACGGCCAGCACCACCGCGCCGGTGGCGACCGCCGTGAGGAACACCTTGAGCATGGTGAAGTTGCGGAACTGCATCTGCCCCACGATCATGCCGGGCTCGAACACCCGCGCCTTCTCGAAGGCGAAGCCGAACACGATGCCCATGGCAAGACCGATGAGAACGGCCGGAAAAACAGACATGTGAGTTCTCCTTGGCGGGCGCGTTCAGATGCGGCGCAGGACGAGGAAGGCGGTGGCGATGCCACCCACGAACATGAAGGCCACGGCGATGGTGGACGACACCGCCATCTGCGCCATGCCGGACAAACCGTGGCCGGAGGTGCAGCCATCGGCCACGCGGGCACCGAACAGCATCAGGAAGCCGGCGCCGAAGGCCACCGCATAGCGCACCGGCCGGCTGGAAGTGCCGAGCGCCCGGCTCCAGATGGGGGAGACGGCCTTCCGCTTGGCGCCCGAAAGCTTCATGGAGATGAAGGCGCCGATGGCGACGCCGGCCACCAGGGCCACCTGCCACCAGTTCTTGCCCGTGGCCGCCACGTGCTTGGCCACATAATCGATCTCAACAATGGAAGGATCGAACAGGGAAGCGATGTAGCCCCCCACCGTCACATAGGATGACGAGGCCCCGAGGGCCGTGGAGATGAGGAGGAAGGCGGGAACCTGCAGCAGGCCGATGATGATGCCGGCCAGATATGGCGACCACGCCTTCTGCTTGAGGGAACAGGCACGCATGGGGTTTCTCCCTGCGGGACACGGACGATGCCGGGGTTGCGGCCGGCCACGGTCCCGACGATATACATTCAATCATATGAAATTATATGTTTTGAATGTTTTCGCAAGGGCAGAATGGCGATGCCCCCCATGACGGCCCGCCGCAAATGGGGGACATCGTCATGGGTCCGCGCGACCGCCGCCCGCCAGGGGGCAAAGCAGGAGGCAACGGCATGGCTGAGAAACTGAAGCCTGATGAAACCGCGCTGCGCCCGAACCGGGTGCCGTGGCCGCCGCTGATCTACGGCGCCGCCCTGGTGGCCGGCCTGGGCCTCGGCTGGCTGGCGCCGCTGGGTTGGCCCTCGGCGCTGGCGGGGTTGCCGGTGCGCATTGCGGGGGCGCTGGTGGCGGCCCTCGGGCTGGGGCTCGACCTGTCGGCGATCTTCACCCTCTATCGCGCCCACACCAATGTCCTGCCGAACCGAGGCGCCGACCATCTGGTCACGAACGGCCCGTTCGCGCTCTCGCGCAACCCCATCTATCTGGGCAACACGCTGCTGGTGGCGGGGCTGGGGCTCGCCTTTTTCAATGGATGGCTGATAGGGGCGGCGCTCCTTGCCGCCCTCGCCACCGATCATCTGGCCGCCCGCCGCGAGGAAAGGCACCTCGCGGCGAAGTTCGGCCCGGCCTTTGCCGCCTATGCGGCGCGGGTGCCGCGCTGGATCGGCCCCCTCACTCCGCCGCCGCCATGAATAAAGTCAACGCACGCAGGCACGACGCTGACATTCCGCCCGTAGCGAATCGTTGGTTGAGATGGTACACGCAAAAAGCGTATAATCCCTTGCTTTAATTCTGATGTTCGAGCCTCTCATTGATCACGTGCCATCCGAAATAGACATGGAAGGTGATGGTCGCGACTATTCGACGGTTGTGCCCATCGCGCTGTGCCGAAGCTCGGGTCGGATCGTGTCCATAGACTGTGAGTTGAATTATACCACCAACCAGCATGTTCGCCCACTCAGCTCATGGTTCCATGAATTTTCATTCTCGGTGACCTGCGCCTCTTTGGATGAACCCAGTCCGCCATTTTCAACGCAGGACCGGAATATCGCCCGCAATTACATTCCGTCACAAATCCGCGGCCTAGTGATGCCCGTCGTGTTGGAGAGCTGCTCAACCTTGATCCGAAAGGTCCGCCCCAGAGTGCTCTACCGTGTCACGAAAACACGCCTATGCCCTCCTAAGGCCATGGTGAAACACGAATTGTTGAGCGTGCATCTGAGAGAATTGGGATATTCCATCTTTGAGACAGGTTCGGACCCCATTGGCCGCACCTTCTGGGTCATGGCCTTGATTTGACATCGGCCGTAAGGGCCGGCTAATTTCAAACTCCACTGGGAGTTGTCGTCATGGTTCTCGCCCTCAAATTCAAGGATGTAGATTGCTACATTAGCGATCGTGTCTTTGATAATGTGCGGGTGAAGGACGGGGAAGCCGCCGCTCGCCACGTCAACCGCCTCAAGCGCCTGCTTCAGCACGGCCCCGCACCCGCTGGTAACAACGCCAAACCAGCAGAGACGGGGGAAGTGACCAACGGTACCAGCCGCTAGGCCAGAGATAGGATCCGCTCTCAATCTGATCACAGAACTCGCCAAGAGGTGAGTGCGCACGCTGATGAGGCACTTAACGATGCGGAGATACTTGGATCCCTGCATCGCAGTGGGAGCGGATCAGGCCCTACATTTCTAATCATGAACGCGCGGGCCCACGCCACTCTGTAGCTAAAGCAGAGTGGCGTGGGCCCCATCACTCCGCCGCCGCCTGGCGGGCGGGGTCGTAATTGAGGATGGGGGCGAGCCACTTCTCGGCTTCCGCCACCGTCCATTCTTTGCGGGCGGCGTAATCCTCCACCTGATCGCGCTCGATGCGGCCGACGCCGAAATAGGCGGCCTCCGGATGGGCGAAATAAAGCCCCGACACCGCCGCCCCCGGCCACATGGCGAAGCTCTCCGTCAGGCGGATGCCCACCGCGTCGGTGGCGTGCAGCAGCGAGAACAGTGTGCCCTTCTCGGTGTGATCGGGCTGGGCCGGATAGCCCGGCGCCGGGCGGATGCCGCGATAGGTCTCGGCAATCAGTTCGTCGTTGGAGAGCGCCTCATCCGGCGCATAGCCCCAATATTTGGTGCGTACGAGCTGGTGCATGCGCTCGGCGAAAGCCTCCGCGAGGCGGTCGCACAACGCCTTCAGCATGATGGCGGAATAGTCATCATGGGCCGCCTTGAAGGCCTCCACCCGCTCGTCCTCGCCGATGCCGGCGGTCACCGCGAAGCCGCCCACATAATCAGCCACGCCGCTTTCCATGGGCGCCACGAAGTCGGCGAGGGCGAGGTTGAACCGCCCCTCACGTTTCGCCAGCTGCTGGCGCAGGGTGTGCAGGGTGGTGAGCGGATTGGCGCGGCTGTCGTCGCGGAACAGCACGATATCGTCGCCCACCGAATTCGCCGGCCAGAAGCCGATGACGGCGCGGGCGGTCACCCACTTTTCCTCCACCATCTTCTTCAGCATCACCTGGGCATCGTTGAACAGCGCCCGGGCCGGCTCGCCCACCACCGGGTCCTGAAGGATGGCCGGATAGCGCCCCGTCAGCTCCCAGGACTGGAAGAAGGGCGTCCAGTCGATATAGGGCACGAGGTCGGCCAGATCGTAATCCTCGAACACCTCGGCGCCGACGATCTTCGGCTTGGGCGGCACATAATTGGAGAAGTCCAGCTTCAGGCCGTTCTCGCGCGCCTTGGCCAAAGGCACGCGCTGCTTGGCGGCATCGGCGCGGGCATGGGCATCGGCCAGCTTCTGGTATTCGGCGCGAATGTCGGCGACGTAGGATCCGCGCGTCTCGGCATTGAGCAGGTTGGAGACAACGCCCACCGCGCGGCTCGCATCGGTGACGTAGACCGCCTGCCCGCGCTCATATTGGGGCGAGATCTTCACCGCGGTGTGGACCCGCGAGGTGGTGGCGCCGCCGATGAGCAGGGGCACGGAAAAGCCCTCGCGCTCCATCTCAGAAGCCACGTTCACCATCTCGTCCAGGGACGGGGTGATGAGGCCGGAAAGGCCGATCACGTCCACCTTCTCCGCCTTCGCGGTTTCCAGGATCTTGGCCGTGGGCACCATCACGCCGAGGTCGATGACCTCGTAATTATTGCACTGGAGCACCACGCCCACGATGTTCTTGCCGATGTCGTGGACATCGCCCTTTACGGTCGCCATCAGGATCTTGCCGGCGGCGGAGGAGGCGGAAAGGCCCATCTCCGCCTTTTCCTTCTCCATGAAGGGCATAAGATAGGCCACCGCCTGCTTCATCACGCGGGCCGACTTCACCACCTGGGGCAGGAACATCTTGCCGGCGCCGAACAGGTCGCCCACCACGTTCATGCCCGCCATCAGCGGGCCCTCGATCACGTGCAGAGGCCGCTCGGCCTTGGCGCGGGCCTCCTCGGTGTCGGCCTCCACATAATCGGTGATGCCGTTGACCAGCGCGTGCTCCAGCCGCTTCTCCACCGGCCAGGTGCGCCAGGTGAGGTCGGCTTCCTTCTTCTCCTTGCCCTGGCCCTTGAAGCCCTCGGCCATGGCGAGCAACCGCTCGGTGGCGTCGGCGCGGCGGTTCAGCACCACGTCCTCGCAGGCCTCCCGCAAGGCCGGCTCGATCTCGTCATAAACGGCGAGCTGGCCGGCATTGACGATGCCCATATCCATGCCCGCCTGGATGGCATGATAGAGGAACACCGCGTGCATGGCCTCGCGCACCGGCTCGTTGCCGCGGAACGAGAAGGACAGGTTCGAGACGCCGCCCGACACATGGGCGTAAGGCAGGCCCTGCCGGATCCAGCGGGTCGCCTCGATGAAGGCGACGCCATAGCCCGAATGCTCCTCGATGCCGGTGGCCACCGCGAAGATGTTGGGATCGAAGATGATGTCCTCGGGAGGGAAGCCCATGCCGGTCAGGATGCCGTAGGCGCGCTTGCAGATGGTGGTCTTGCGCTCATAGGTGTCGGCTTGGCCCTCCTCGTCGAAGGCCATCACCACCACGGCGGCGCCATAGCGGCGCACCAGCCGCGCCTTTTCGCGGAACGCCTCCTCCCCCTCCTTGAGGGAGATGGAATTGACGATGCCCTTGCCCTGCAGGCGCTTCAGCCCCGCCTCGATGATGTCCCACTTGGAACTGTCCACCATCACCGGCACGCGGGCGATGTCGGGTTCCGAGGCCACGAGGTTGAGGAAGGTGACCATGGCGGCCTCGCTGTCGAGCAGGCCCTCGTCCATGTTGATGTCGATCACCTGGGCGCCGCTTTCCACCTGGTCGCGCGCCACCGCGAGCGCCGCAGGGAAGTCGCCATTGGTGATGAGCTTGCGGAAACGCGCCGAGCCGGTGACGTTGGTGCGCTCGCCCACATTCACGAACGGGATCTCACGCGTCAGCTCGAACGGCTCTAGGCCCGACAGGCGCAGCCGCGGCTCCAGCTCCGGCACCACGCGGGGCTTGATGCCCTTCACCGCGCCGGCAATGGCCCGGATGTGGTCCGGCGTGGTGCCGCAGCAGCCGCCCACCACGTTCACGAGACCGGAGGTGGCGAACTCGCCCACCAGGGCCGCCATGGCCTCGGGGCTCTCGTCATAGAGGCCGAACTCGTTGGGCAGGCCGGCATTGGGATAGGCGCACACGAAGGTGTCGGCCACCCGGCCGATCTCGGCGATGTGGGCCCGCATCTCCCTGGCGCCCAGCGCGCAATTGAGGCCGATGGAGAAAGGCTGCGCGTGGCGCAGGGAATACCAGAAGGCCGAAGGCGTCTGGCCCGAAAGGGTGCGGCCCGACAGGTCGGTGATGGTGCCAGAGATCATCACCGGCAGGCGGATGCCAAGCTCGTCGAACAGCCCCTCAATGGCGAACAAAGCCGCCTTGGCGTTCAGGGTGTCGAAAATGGTCTCCACCAGCAGGATGTCCGCCCCGCCAGCGATGAGGCCGCGCGCCTGCTCGCCATAGGCTTTGGCGAGATCATCGAAGGTCACGGCCCGGAAGCCGGGATCGTTCACGTCCGGCGAGATGGAGGCGGTGCGGTTGGTGGGGCCGAAGGCGCCGGCCACGAAGCGGCGGCGACCGTCTTCCTTTTCCGCCAGCACCGCCGCCTCCTTGGCGAGGCGGGCGCTCTCGAAGTTCAGCTCGTAGACGATGGCCTCCATGCCATAATCGGCCTGGGCGATGGAGGTGCCAGAAAAGGTGTTGGTCTCGACGATATCGGCGCCGGCGCGGAAATATTTGAGGTGGATCTCCCGCACCGCGTCGGGCTGGGTGAGGCTCAACAGGTCGTTGTTGCCGCGCACGTCGCGCGGCCAGTCCTTGAAGCGCGCGCCGCGATAGCCCGCCTCGTCCAGCTTCAGGGCCTGAATCATGGTGCCCATGGCGCCGTCCAGCACCAGGATGCGTTCCCGCGCGGCGGCGGTCAAAGCGGCGAAGACATCATTGGCAGCGGTGGCGGACATGATTGGGGCTCTTTGAGGCTCGGGGCATGGCCCGAAGGCCGCCTCGTTCGGAAAAAGGGAAATGTGCGGGGGACCGGGCGCCGGAGCCGTCAGGCCCGACGCCGGTCCGGAAATCTCAGACAGCGAGCGCTTGCGCTCCGGCCGCCGCCCCCTGTGCCGCGCCCTGCGCCGCCTGGGGGCGCAGACCCAGCAGGTGGCAGATGGCATAAACAAGGTCGGCGCGGTTCAGCGTATAGAAGTGGATGTCCGTGACACCCCGATCAACGAGGTCGGTCACCTGCTCGGCCGCCACCGCGGCGGCGATGAGCTTGCGGGTCTCGGGATCGTCATCCAGCCCCTCGAACCGCTTGAGCAGCCAGGCCGGCACGCTCGCCCCCGTGCGGGTGGCGAAGTTCGAGGCCTGCTTGAAATTGGTCACCGGCAACAGGCCTGGCACGATGGGAATGTCGATGCCGCGCGCCCGCACCCTGTCCAGATAACGGAAGTAAACGTCGTTCTCGAAGAAGAACTGGGTGATGGCGCGGGTGGCGCCCGCATCCACCTTGGCCTTCAGCACGTCGATATCCGCCTCGATGGACGGGCTT
Source organism: Xanthobacter sp. NM-59 (assembly GCF_021401125.1). GTDB lineage: Bacteria > Pseudomonadota > Alphaproteobacteria > Rhizobiales > Xanthobacteraceae > Xanthobacter. The sequence continues at coordinate 58,771 of NZ_JACBFQ010000011.1, read as the reverse complement.
TCCGGATGCTTCTCCGGATAGGCGGAAACCGACACCTCGAAATCGCCGATGCGCTTGATCCCGGCGACGAGGTCCGCCGCATAGGCATAGCCGCCCGGCGTGGGCTCATAGTGGGTGCCGACGCCCGCGGGCGGGTCGCCGCGCAGGGCGACGATGTGCTTCACGCCCGCTTCGCCATAGGAGCGGATCACCGCATCCACTTCCTCGCGGGTGGCGTTGACGCAGGTGAGGTGGGCCGCGGGGGCAAGGTCCGTCTCCTTCACGATGCGCGCCACGGTGGCGTGGGTGCGCTCGCGCGTGGAGCCGCCGGCGCCATAGGTCACTGAGACGAATTCCGGATGGAGCGGCGCCAGCCGGCCGATGGAGGCCCACAGGGTCTTCTCCATCTCCTCGGTCTTGGGCGGAAAGAACTCGAAGGAGACGGAAACGGGCGCGCGGCCCATCTCACGGCTCGCCCGCACATGTTCGGCCCCTGCGAGGATCCCCGGCTGCCCGCTCATCACGCCACCTCCCTGTCGGCCGCGCCCGCTTCGGGCGATGCAGCCTGCTCAGCCTCGGTGCTCCCCGCCGCCACGCGCGGATCGCGCGCCAGCCACAGGGAGACCGTCAGCCCTTCCTCACGCCCATGCTCGGGCGCCAGCATTTCGAAGCGCTCCGGCTGCAGGCCCGCCTGGGTCAGCCAGCCTTCCACCGTCTCGCGCGCGAAGCCGAGACGCCGGTGGGCGTGGGCCTCTCGCAGAAACTCAAGATCATGGGGCGCGAAATCCACCACCAGCAGCCGCCCGCCCGGCTTCAGCACCCGCGCCGCCTCCATGAGCGCGCGGCCCGCGTCGTCCAGATAGTGCAGCACCTGATGCACGATGACAGCGTCGAACGAATCACGCGGCGCCGGCACCGCATACGCATCGCCCTGCCGCAGCAGGCAATGGCGGATGCCGGCGCGCTCCAGATTGGTGCGCGCCACCGCCAGCATTTCCGGCGACAGATCAAGGCCGAGGCCCCGCTCGATGTCGCCCGCGAACAATTCAAGCATGCGCCCGGTGCCGGTACCCAGGTCCAGCAGCGAGCGGACCGGTGCATCCGCCAGAACGTTCCGCACCGCCGCTTCCACCGCCGCCTCGGGCACATGCAGCTTGCGGATCTCATCCCATTCGCGGGCATGGCTGGCGAAATAGCCCTGGGCCGCGGCGGCGCGAGCCGCCCGTACCGCCTCCAGCCGCTCGCGGTCACGCGCGAGCACGGGGTCGTCCGGATCAAGCAGATCGAGCAGGCGCGTGGCAACCCGGCCCAGGGGACCCTCATTGGTGCGGCGATAGAAGATCCAGCTCGCCTCGCGATGCCGCTCCAGCAGCCCCGCCTCCGCCAGCAGCTTCAGATGGCGGGAGATGCGCGGCTGCGACTGGCCCATGATCTCCGTCAGGTCCGACACCGTCAGCTCCGCCTCTCCCAGCACCGAAAGAAGGCGCAGACGCGTATCCTCCCCGCCGGCCTTCAAGGCTTCCAGCAGGGCGGGAAAGGACAGGCGCGCGGCGCTCTCAGGAAGAGACATAAAGATATCTTTATATCTCTTCCGTCGCCATTTCAAGAGCGAGAGGCCCGCGCAAGCCATACCGATCACGATATGCGGCGTTGCAGCTGCGCGCGTTGCTCCGGGGACGGAGGCGGGGTACATGCGGACTTCGAGGGTCGTGCCTGACGTCGCGCGGGGCAATGCCGGGCGTACAACCTCAGCCTCAACGTGTCGAAAAATTATTCTCGCCCGTTTCCAATTTCGTCACGTTTCAGGGTTAACTCCAATCTCATGACGTTGCGCCAGAAACTCCTCCTCGCCACCTTCGGGGCGTCGCTTTTCACCGTGCCGGCCTTTGCGCAGGGCGCGTACAATTCCGGTTACGGCACCAGCCAGTACGGAGCGGGGGACGAGACCGGCACCGTTCCTCCCGGCTCGGTCAGCGGCAGCTATAATGCAGCCCCTCCCGGATACAGCGATCCTTACGCCCGCACGCCCTCCGCGGCTGGCGGCGAAGTCGAGCGCTCCGAGGTCGCCCCGCCCAGCGGGTATCAGCAGGCGCCGTCCTATGGCGGCCAGGCGAACGCCACGACCTATCAGCAGCCCGCTTATCCGCAGGCGAGCTACCAGCAGTCGCCCTACCAGCAGTCCGGGGCGACTCAGTCCGGCTATGGACAGGCGCCCTCGGCGGCGACGTCCGAGCAGGCCTCTGTGTCCTATCCCCAGCCGCCTTATGGTCAGCCCGCCTATCGCAGCGGCGCCGGACAGCAGTCGCCCCGTTATGGCTATGGCAATCAGGCTTCCGCCGCGGTCACGCCGCCGGCGGGGGTGTATAGCCCCAACGCCGCCGTGGTGCCCGGCACCCAGGAGGCCCCCTCCGGCCCCCGTATCGAGGACGTGGATCCCGCCGAACCGGTTCCGGATCGCTTCCGCCGCCAGACGGTGGATTATGTGACCACCCAGCCGGCCGGCACCATCATCATCGATACGCCGAACACCTACCTTTACTATGTCCTCGGCGGCGGCAAGGCCGTGCGCTATGGCATCGGCGTGGGCCGCGAAGGCTTCACCTGGTCCGGTACCGAGCGCATCTCCCGCAAGGCGGAATGGCCCGATTGGCGCCCGCCGACGGAGATGATCCAGCGCCAGCCCTATCTGCCGCGCTTCATGGCCGGCGGACCCGGTAACCCGATGGGCGCTCGCGCGCTCTATCTGGGCGGCACCATCTACCGCATCCACGGCACCAACGAGCCCCAGACCATCGGCAAGTTCGTGTCGTCCGGCTGCATCCGCATGCTCAACAACGATGTGGAAGACCTGTTCGACCGCGCGAATGTGGGCACCAAGGTGGTGATCCTGCCCAAGCCGTCCTCTCCCACGGTTCAGGCGAACGCAGCCGGCACACCTTCCGCCAGCGCCGGTCACTGACCCGCTCATCTGCCCCGAAAAGCAAAAGGCGCGCCCTCACCGGCGCGCCTTTTGCTTTTGCGCGCGGCTCTTTTTCACGCCCGATGCGTCATGATCCGCCCACCCCTCCGGGCCGTGGGCAAAGGCCGCCCCCGACGGCTCCTCAAGTGAAGCGGGCAACCTTTCCCGCGAAGGAAACGGCGCAGGCACATGGCCTTGAAAACACAGCGGCGCCACCCATGGGCGGAACCGAAGCAGCTGGCCCGCCCCTCCTGGCGGCAAGCGAGAGCGCCGCGATAGAGATTGATTGGCTCTTGCGTCGGGAGGGCGCGCAAGGACAGGCGCCGGCGACATCTCCAACCGTATACGCAACCAGGCCGTGGCCCGCGCCGCGATGCTCCGCGTTCTTTCCCTCGCGGATCGCGCACGTCATGGTATAGCTCGCACACTTTAGCCACATTCTGTGGCGCGCTTTCCTCCTGTATGATCGTGGGGACGACAGGAGCTCACCTGCGCGATGCTCACAAGCTCCCATCTGGAGACGGTAACATGACAATGCCTGCATCCACTCCGGCGTCCGCGGTCGCCGACCGCCTGCACGCCATCCGGGCCAATTGGGGCTGGTTCGTTGCCCTCGGCATCGCCTTCGTGGTGCTGGGTCTCATCGCGCTCGGCCACGTGCTGCTGTTCACCCTCGGCGTCACCATCTATGTGGGCGCGCTCATCCTGGTGGGTGGCGTCATCCAGGTCATCCACGCCTTCCGGGTGCAGGGCTGGGGCCAGTTCTTCTACTGGCTGCTGGCCGGCCTGCTCTATGTCGTGGCCGGCGGCCTCATCATGTACAACCCGGCCCTGGGCGCGGGCATCTTCACCCTGCTCATCGGCGTGGCGCTGGCGGTGGAAGGCATCTTCCGCATCGCCGCCGGCTTCGGCTCGCGCGCGGGCGGCGGCTGGGGCTGGATTGTCTTCTCCGGCTTCATCACGTTGCTGCTGGGCGCCATCATCATCGCCCAGTGGCCGGTGAACTCGCTTTACATCCTCGGCCTGTTCCTGGGCATCGACCTCATCGTCAACGGCGTCGGCACCGTCTTCTTCGGCCTGGCCCTGCGCGAGAAGCGCGCCTGAACGCACACGACCTGAACGCGGCACGGCCCCCGGTTCCCGGAACCGGGGGCCGTGCCCATGAAGGAAACCGGCGCCGGCGGTAGCGGCCGCGGCGCCGGTTCCTCATTCCGCCGGATGAGGCAACCCGGCGGAAGGAAGATCGTCCGTCACCTTCACCCGGAACCAGGTGGCGTAGAGGGCCGGCACCACCAGCAGCGTGAGCGCGGTGGCCACCAGCAGGCCGCCCATGATGGTGATGGCCATCGGCCCCCAGAACACGCTCTCCGCCAGCGGAATCATGCCCAGCACCGCCGCCATGGCCGTGAGCACCACTGGCCGCGCGCGGCGCAGGGTGGCCTCGACAATGGCGCGATGGGGTGTCGCCCCGGCGGCGATATCGTGGTCGATCTGGTCCACCAGGATCACCGTGTTGCGCATGATCATGCCCGCCAGCGCGATAAGCCCCAGCAGTGCCACGAAGCCGAACGGCTGGTGCGTCACCAGCAGCGCGGTGGAGGCACCGATCAGCCCCAGCGGCGCGGTGGCGATCACCAGCGCCAGGCGAGAGAAGCTCTGCAGCTGGATCATCAGGATGGTGAGCATCACGATGATCATGATGGGAAACACCGCCGCCAGCGACTTATTGGCCTTGGCGCTCTCCTCGATGGAACCACCGGTCTCGATGCGGTAGCCGGCCGGCAGGGAGGCCTTCAGCGCCTTCAGCTTGGGCAGCAGGCGCAGGGTGACGTCGGGCGGCTGCACGCCGTCCTTCACATCGCCGCGCACGGTCAGCACTAGGTCGCGGTCGCGGCGCCACAGGATGGGCTCCTCGCTGGCATAGGCAATGCGCGCCACCTGTCCGAGGGGCACTGCCACCCCGTTGCGATTGGTCACCGTGAGGGCGCCGAGCCGCTCCAGATCCACCCGCTCTTCCGGCACCGCGCGCGCCACCACGCCGATGAGCAGATTGCCCTCGCGATACTGCGTGACCGTATAGCCGGAAAGCAGGGTCTGGAGCGTCTCCGCAAGGTCGCGCGGGGTGGTGCCCAGCGCCCGCGCCCGGTCCTGGTCCACGGACAGGGTGATGGACTTCACCTGCTCGCCCCAATTGAGATGCGGCTCGATAATGGCGGGATCCGACGCCATGATAAGGCGCACCTTGTCAGCGATGTCGCGCACCATCAGCGGGTCCGGCCCCACCACGCGGAACTGCACCGGGAAGCCCACCGGCGGGCCGAATACGAAGCGGTCCACCCGCACCCGCGCCTCGGAGAGGGCGCCCTCGGCCACCGCCTTGTCGAGCCGCGCCTTGATGCGCTCGCGCGCCTCCAGGTCCTTCGTCACGATGACGATTTGCGCGAAATTGGGATTGGGCAGCACCGGATTGAGGCCGAGCCAGAAGCGCGGCGCCCCCTGGCCGATATAGGTGGTGGAAGAAAGGATGCCCTCATCCTCCCCCACCAGCGCTTCCGCCTTCTTGGCCGTGGTCTGGGTAGCCTCGATGGAGGACCCCTCCGGCAGCCGCATTTCCAGAAACAGCTCGGTGCGTGTGGAGGTGGGGAAGAACTGCTGCTGCACGAAGCCGAACCCCACCACTGCCAGCACGAACAGCCCCACCGTGGTGCCGATGACCATGAAACGGTGCCTCAGGCACGTCTCGAGCATGGCGCGCAGCATGCGGTAGAGCCGGCCATCCCGCAGCTCATGGGCCGCGTGCTTGCCCCGCATGTCGGGCAGGATCACCGTGCCGAGATAGGGCGTGAACAGCACCGCGACGAACCACGACGCCACCAGCGCGATGCCCACCACCCAGAAGATGCCGCCGGCATATTCACCGGAGGAGGACCGCGCGAAGCCCACGGGCAGGAAGCCCGCCGCCGTCACCAGCGTGCCGGTGAGCATGGGAAAGGCGGTGGAGGTCCAGGCGAAGCTGGCGGCGGAGAGGCGGTCCCAGCCCTCCTCCATCTTCACCACCATCATCTCGATGGCGATGATGGCGTCATCCACCAGCAAGCCCAGGGCGATGATGAGCGCGCCGAGGGTGATGCGGTGAAGGTCCATGCCGGAGGCGAACATCACCAGGAACACGATGGCGAGCACCAGCGGCACCGACAGCGCCACCACGATACCGGACCGGAAGCCCAGGGACAGGAAGCTCACCACCAGCACGATGACGAGCGCTTCCGCGAAGGTCTTCAGGAACTCGCCCACGGACTCGCCCACAATGTGGGGCTGGTCCGCCACCTGAACCACGTCGATGCCCACCGGCAGCTCGGTCATGGCCTCCGCCATGGCGCCCTTCAGCTCCTCGCCCAAGGTGAGGATGTTGGCGCCCTGGGCCATGGAGACGCCGATGCCCAGTGCCGGGCGCCCATGCTGGCGGATGAGGTAGGAGGGCGGGTCCTCATAGCCCCGCCGCACTGTGGCGATGTCGCCCAGCCGCACCAAAGCGCCGCCCGCATTGATGGGCACTTCCGCGATAGCCTCGGCTCCGGTGAAGGCACCGGTGAGGCGCAGATTGATGCGATCGGCCTTGGTGTCCACGGCGCCGCCGGCCACCACCGCATTCTGCCGTGCCACGCTGTCGAAGATCTGGGTGGGGGTGATACCCAAAGTGGCCAGGCGCGCGTGGGAGAACTCGATATAGATGCGCTCGGGCCGCTCGCCGATGAGGTCCACCTTCTCCACGTCCGGCACGCGCAGCAGGCGCTGGCGGATCAGCTCCGCCTGCCGCTTCAGCTCCGCGGGGGGCACGCCATCGCCGCTCAGCATGTAGAGGGCGGAATAGACGTCGCCATATTCGTCGTTGAAGCTGGGGCCCACCACGCCCTGGGGCAGGTCGCCCCGGATGTCACCCACCTTCTTGCGCACCTGGTACCACAGGTCCTTCACCGCCGAGGGCGGCGTGGTGTCGGCCAGATAGACCTGGACGAAGCTGACGCCGGGGCGCGAATAGCTCTCCACCCGGTCGAGGTGCGGCAGGGTCTGCAGCTTCTTCTCAATGGGGTCGGCCACCTGGGACTGCATCTCGGACGCCGTGGCGCCCGGCCAAGCGGCTGAGATGACCATCACCTTGATGGTGAAGGAGGGATCCTCCGCGCGGCCAAGATTGAGATAGGAATAGAAGCCCGCCGCCCCCAGGAGGAGGATGGCGAACAGGGTCAGCGCCCGGTGGGTGATGGCGAAGCGCGAGAGGTTGAAGGGGCTGTCCAGCGCCTTCTGCTCCTCGGGCGTGGGGCCATGAACGGGCGGGGTTTCCACGGGCGGGGTTTCCACGGGCGGGGTTTCCACGGGCGAGGTTTCGAGGTTCGCGCTCACGGCTTCGCCTCCGCGCGGATGGAGCCGGTAGCCTCGCCCTTGACGGGCACGGTGCGCACGCTCTGGCCCGGCTCCAGGGTCTGAACGCCCAGGGTCACGACCTTGTCGTTCTGGTTCACCCCCTTGGAGATCAACGCGGAATCCTCGGTGTAGCCGACCACCTCGACCGGCCGCGCCACCAGCGTGTGGGTCGCCTCGTCCACCACGAACACATGAGTGCCGTGGCCCTTGTCGAAGACCGAGGACAGGGGCAGGCGCGCCACCATCACCCCGTCCTTCGGAGCCAGCGTCACGGTGGCGGTCATGCCCAGGGCCACCGTCTCGTCGGCGCCGTCCAGGGTGAAGCGGGCGGCATAGGTGCGCGAGACGGGGTCGGCCTGGGGCGAAAGCTCGCGCAGGTGGGCCGTGATGCGGCGGTCGGGATCGGCCCAGAGCGTCACGCTGGCACCCGCGGTGCGGGCGGCGGCAAGGGCCGTTTCCGGCAGGGCCACCAGTGCTTCCTTCTCATCCAGCCGCGCCACCCGCACGATGGTCTGTCCGGAGGACACCACCTGCCCCGGCTCGGCCGATGTGGACACCACCACGCCAGCCGTATCCGACAACAGATCGGCATAGGATAGGCGGTTCTCCGCCAGCTCCAGCGCGCGCTTGGCGCGCTCCAGGCGACCGACGGCCTCTTCCTTGGCCAGGGCCTTGCGGTCCAGCTCGGCATTGGAGGCGACGCCCTTGGCGGTCAGGGACCGATAGCGCCCATCCTCGGCGGAGGTCTGCGCAAGGTTGGCGGTGGCGGCGGCGAGCTCGGCGCGGGCGCTTTCCAGCTCCAGCTTCAGGTCCTCGCGGTCGATGCGGGCAATGAGGTCGCCCGGCACCACCCGGTCGCCCACCTCCACCTTGCGCTGAACCACCTTGCCGCCCACCCGGAAGGCGAGGTCGATCTCGCGCCGGGCGCGGACCACGCCCACGAAGGTCTTCTCCGCCTCCCGCGGGCGCAACTGCACCGAGGTGACCTGGACCGGGCGGGCCGGGGCAGCCTCGGTTTGCGCGGGCGCAGGCTCACCGCAGCCGGCAAGCACCGCACAGAGCGTCAGCGCGGCAGCAAGCGGAACAGCGCGCCGGGCAAGGACAGAAACGAAGGCCGGATGGCCTGCGGCGCCGCCCGCGGGCAGCGGCGTCGGCGACGACGGACGGCGGAAAAAGTGTTCCATGACACCGGCCCTGATGAGTGAAGGTTTAAGGTTCAACGCTGATGACTTTCAATAATCGTCACAAAATGCGCGAGAAAAGCCGCCCCCTCCCTCACGCACCACCGGAGCCCCTCTTCCGTTCGCCGCGGCTCACGGACGAGGCTCCCGGCATCTGGGGCGCCGCGTCGTCTTCGTGCGACGCGGTCCCCGCTTAGTCCGAAACGCTCGGCCCCATCGGCGAGCGCTTCAGCTCGATGCTCCGTAGCAGAAAGGCCACGGTCGCATTGACGCTCGCCTCGAGATCCTCGTCGATATTCTGGGCCACCAGCACGGGATGGCAATATCGCACCATTGCGCCCAGGATCAGCCCGCTGACCACCTGCGGGTCGTGCGGCTCGAAGACCCCGGCGCGGATGCCGTCCTCCAGCACCTGGGCGACGCCGGCGCGGATCCGCTCCTTGTGGGCCTCGATGTTCTCCCAATTGTTCTCGATGGCCACCAGCACCATGTCATGGACGCGCCGCTCGGCCAGGAAATTCGCCTTGTGATAGTGCAGGATGGCCAGATAGATGCCGGCAATGCGCGCCTGCGGCGTGCCCGGCCCGGCTGCGATGGCCGCGATCTCGCGATCGATCTCGCTGAGGCAGCGCTGGCAGATGGTGGCGACAATGGCGGTCTTCGAGGGAAAGAAGCGGTAGACATTGGCCGGCGACATGCCAAGCTCGGCGGCGATGTCAGCCACCGCCGTCTTGGCGAAACCCATGCGGCGAAACAGATCCTCCGCCACGCGCGTGATGCGCTCGCGGGTTTCCTCAGCCGTTTCCCTGGCCTTGACGTTCAACTGCGCCTCCGAAGAGCTGACGATTTTCATAAATCATCAGTCGTCAGATCGCAAGCTCGCATGGTCGCCGGCCCCGCCGGGTCAGGCCTCAATGGCTGGAGCGCGTCATGCCTCGGCTCACATGCTTCTCGGCCCAGTGGGCGAGCCGCACGAAGGGCAGGCCGAGCAGCAGGTAGATGGCCGCCACCAGAATACCGGTGCCGAAATAATCGTAATAGGTGGTGGAGATCTGCTCGTAGGTCTTGGTCAGCTCCACCAGGGAGATCACCGACACCAGGGACGAATCCTTGATGAGGGAGATGAAGTCGTTGGTGGTGGGTGGAAGCACCATGCGCGCGGCCTGGGGAATGATGACATTCCTCAACGCCTGGCGTTCGGTCATGTTCAGCGCTACCGCCGCTTCCATCTGGTGGCGCGGCACGGCCAGCAGGCCGGCGCGGTAGTTTTCCGCCTCATAGGCCGCGTAGTTCAGCCCCAGCGCCAGCACACCGGCCACGAACGGGTCGAGCTGCAGACCGATCTTCGGAAGGCCGTAATAGATGAACAGCACCTGGATCAGCAGCGGCGTGCCGCGCACCACCTCGATATAGATCTGGGCCAGGCGGTCGAGCACGGTGCCGCCATAGACCCGCGCCAGCGCCAGCGCCGCGCCCAGGCCCACCGCCAGGACCATGGAAAGAATGGAGATCTCCATCGTCATCAGCGCCGCCCAGCCGAGCTGCGGCAGGAAGCGGGCATAGCGATCGAGCTGCGCGCGCCAGCCTGAAGGCTGGGTCGCCTCCACGAAGTGCTCGTAGTTCACGGGCTGGGCGATCATGGGCTTGGCGTCGCCCGTCACCTGCGCCATCACCGGCGACCACAGCGCCCAGGAATCCAGTATGGCGTGCAGGCTGCCATCCACCGACATCTGCGACAGCGCGGTGTTGATCTGCGCCAGAAGCTCGGGATGAGCCCCCTTCCTCAGCGCGATGCCGTAGGCGATACGGCCGATGGGCGGGCCGGTGAATTGCAGCTCCCGGTCCGGCTGGGCGTAATAGACGGCGATGGGGAAATCCATCACGGTCGCATCGATGCGCTTTAGCTTCAGGTCCGAATAGGCGTCGATCTCCTCATCATAGGAGCGCACGTCGATGCCGCCAGCCTGTTTGAGCACATATTCCATCTGGCTGGACTTGAGGGTGCCGACGCTCTTGCCCTTGAGGTCCGCGAGCCCGTCCACCGGCATCTCGCCCCTTCGGATCACGATCTGACCGAAGGTTGTATAGTAGGGAATGGAGAAGTCCGCCGCGGCCTGGTGCGCGGCCGTGATCTCAAGCCCGCTCAGGGCGACATCGTAGAGGCCGGCATCGAGACCGGGGATCAGGTTGCTCCAGTCGTTCTGGACGAACACCACGGGCCGGCCGAGATGGCGGCCGATCTCATCCATGATGTCGACCTCGAAGCCGACGGTGCGGCTGGGATCGGCCGGATCCTTGAAGATGTATGGCGCGCCCGAGGTGCCGTCGCCGCCATAGCGCAGCGGCGGGCCGGAGGGCTTGGAGGCGCTCGCCGCCGACGCTGCCGCCGGCGTTTCGGCCCGCGCGGCGGCGCCGAAGGCAAGGGCCCAGAAGCTGAGAAGCAGCGCGGCCCAAAGGCCGGCGAGACGCGAGGAACGGCAATGCGGCGCGGCGGATGGCATGGCGGACCCCAGGCGGGTGCGAAGAGCGAAGGCGAGGCGCATCACAGGAACCGGCGCAGAAACTGGCGCGTGCGCGGGTCCTTGGGGTTCGTGAACATCTCGTCCTCGTCCGAGATTTCGACGATCTCCCCCTTCTCCATGTAGATGATGTAGTCGGAGGCATCGCGGGCGAAGCGCATTTCGTGGGTCACCACGATCTGGGTCATGCCCTCGCGGTCCAGCTCCTTCATCACGTCCAGAACCTCGTCCACGAGGCCGGGATCAAGGGCGGATGTGGGTTCGTCATACAGCATCACCTTGGGCGCCATGGCGAGCGCGCGGGCGATGGCGCCGCGCTGCTGCTGGCCGCCGGAAAGGTCGATGGGATAGTGGTCCAGCCGCTCGCCCAGACCCACCTTCTGCAGCAGGCGCTCGGCATTGGCCTCCGCCTCCGCCTTGGCCGTGCCCTTCACCACTATGGGGGCGAGCATCACGTTTTCCAGCAGCGTCTTGTGCGGAAACAGGTTGAAGCTCTGGAACACCATGCCGACATTCTTGCGCAGCAGATGGGCCGCGTGGGCGAATTCAGCCTCGGCATTGGCGCCGGGTTTCGCTCCCGCCTTCCCGCCGGGCGCGCGCTTCAGCGCCACGCCGCAGATGTCGATCACCCCTGTATCCAGGCTTTCCAGGCCATTCAGGCAGCGCAGCAGGGTCGACTTCCCGCAGCCCGAGGGCCCGATGATGGAGACAAGGTCCCCCTCCTCGATCTGGAAGCTCACGCCCTTGAGGATGTCCACGGGACCGTAGGACTTCCGCACATCCTCGACGCGCACGATGGGCGTTCCGCCCGACCCGGGCCCACCCGCCGGCGCCGCCCCCTGCACCCCCGCGCTTTGCGCTTCCATGATCCTGCCCCCCGGCCGGCCGTGGCGGAAGGCGCCACTTCCATGATCGGCCAGGGGGTACCGGCAAGCGATGACAGCGCCGTGACACGCGGGACGGCGCCCGCGCCCCGTTCAGCGCCCGTCCGCGACCACGCAGCCGGCGGGCATATCCTCCCCGGCCAGCACCGAAGCCACGCAATGGGCGGAGATGAGATTGCCCCGCGCCAGCGCCTCGCGGCTGGAGCCCGCCGCATGGGCGCTCGCCACCACGTCCGGCCGGGCAATGAGCGCGTCGGCCACCGGCCGCAGCGCCGGATCCCCCTCCGCCTCGAACACGTCGAGGCCGGCGCCGCCCAGCCGGCCCGCCCGCAGTGCCTCCAGCAGCGCGGCATCATCCACCAGCCCGCCGCGGGAGGTGTTCACCACCACCGCGCCGGGCTTCATGAGGGCAAAGGTGTCACCATTGAGCAGGTGGCGCGTCGCCGCGGTGAGGGGGGCATGCAGGCTCACCACGTCACTGGCCGCGAGCAATTCCGGCAGGGTCGCGTAGGTGACGGATGTCACGGAAAAATCCGGCCGCGGCGTTTCCACCAGCACCCGCACGTCGAAGCCATGCAGCCGGCGGGCGACCTGCCGGGCGATCCGGCCGAAGCCCACCAGCCCGACCGTCTTGCCATAGAGATCGGCGCCGCTCACCACCCGCCAGTCGCCGGCGGAAAGGCGCTCCTGGCTCTCGCGCAGGCGGCGCAGCACCGCGAGCATCAGCGCCATCGTATGGTCCGCCACCGCGGCGTCATTGGCCCCGGCGGCAATGGTCACCACCCGGCCCAGCTCCTCGGCCGCCGCCGCATCCACCCGCTCATAGCCGACGCCCCGCCGGGCAATGACCTTGAGCTGCGGATGGCGGGCGAGCACCTCGCGCGTCACCGCCCGCATGCCGACGATCCAGCCGCCGGCGCCATCCAGCAGGCGATCCAGCTCCGCATCGGCAATGTCGGTGTCGAGAGCATCGGGGGCGAGGCCCGAACGCACCACCTCAAGCCCTCGCTCGGCGAGATAATGGGCGGCGGTGTCATCGAACAGGCGGGTGGTGACGAGAACCTTGCGCGGAGAGGCCACGATGGGATGTTCCTTCAGGGCGGCTGACGCACCTTCCTCGACCGTTCCGCGGCGCCGATCAAGAGCGGGCAAATAAAAACGGCGGCGCTGGATGCGCCGCCGCAATGTCGTCAATCACCCGAAGCGGGCCGCCTCAGGCCATAGGCGGCCTCACGCCGCCTTGGGGGCCTCCACCACGCCCTCAAGGGACCGGGGGACAGCGGCCTGGGTGTTGATGGGGATGAGCCGGGGCTTCTTGGCTTCGGGAATGTTGCGCACGAGATCCACGTGCAGCAGCCCATTCTCAAGCACGGCGCCCTTCACCTCCACATGGTCCGCAAGCTGGAAACGCCGCTCGAAGGCGCGCGCGGCGATGCCGCGATAGAGCACCTGGGCGTTTTCCTCCTGCTCGCCGGATTTCTTCTCGCCCTTCAGCGTCAGGGTGTTTTCCTTCACCTCGATGCTGAGCTCGGGCTCAGTAAAGCCCGCGACGGCGACGGTGATGCGATAGGCGTTCTCACCGGTGCGCTCAATATTGTAGGGCGGATAGGATTGGGCCGTATCCACGCCACCGACCGAGTCCAGCAGCGAGAACAGACGGTCGAAGCCGACAGTATTGCGATACAGCGGGGAAAGATCAAACGTACGCATGGCATATCCTCCTTCGAAGCGACATGCAGGGCCCGCCGAAGCCGGGCCCGGTTGTGGTGCCGTCATCATGACCGGCACCTTCGCTGATGTGGGAATGCACTTTCAGGCCGTCAAGGCCCCGGCCCACGGGCACGCCCATGAACGCCAGATGAATGAGGCTGCCGCCTCATGTTCAAGAGCGTGATTTATATTGGCTACCTCGAAAGGCGTAACCCTTGGTGCCACCGCGGAGAGGGACGGGCCGGAAATGTGGTGCATCCTCAGGCGGCTGCCGGTGCTGATGCTGATCACCATGGCGGCGGGGCCGGCGCTGCTCCAGCTCCACCCGCCCATGGCGGCGCAGCTGGACCCCATTTTGCTGCCCCTCGCCGTAGCCCAGCCTCCGCTGCCGCAACGCCATGTCTATTCCCATCTCGAGGCGCCTCTTCCGATGGGCCAGCATGGGCTCGACGTGGCGACCGTAATGGCGGCGATGGAGGCGCGCGGCTTCTCTCAGGTCCAGCCGCTGCGCTGGCGCGGGCGCAGCCTGCTGTGCGAGGCCACCAGCCCCCGGCGCGAACGCCTGCGGCTGGTGGTGGACACCGCCACCGGGGAGATTACAGGCTTTGCGGTGCTCGCCCAGGCCCCCGACGACGTGATGCCCGGCCCCTGACGGCTCCGGACCGGATCGTTCCGCGCCTGGAAAGCAGAGGCAAAGTCACGATCTCGGGGTATCATCGCGGCCTTGGTATAATCGGGCCTTCGGTATAACCCTCGCGGAACCGGCGTGCCCGCCGCAGCCTGATCAGAGGCCCGATGGACCTGTTCTCGATTCCGAGCAATCCGACCCCCGAAGGGGCTGTTACCGGCGAGATCACCGCCGCCGATGGGGTGCGCCTGCGCTATGCGCGCTGGATGCCGGACAGCGGACTCAGGGGCACCGTGGCCCTTTTCACCGGCCGGGGCGAGTTCATCGAGAAATACTTCGAGGTGGTGCGGGAGCTCCGGGCCCGGGGCTTCGCCGTCGCCATCCTGGATTGGCGCGGCCAAGGCGGTTCCCAGCGGCTGGTGCGCAACCCGCGCAAGGGCCATGTGCGGCGCTTCGCGGACTACCAGCTCGACCTTGAGGCCTTCGCGCGCGAGGTGCTGCTGCCGGATTGTCCGGCGCCCCATTTCGCCCTCGCCCATTCCATGGGCGGCACCATCCTGCTCCAGTCCACCCTCGCGGGCCGGCGCTGGTTCGACCGCATGGTGCTGGTCGCGCCCATGCTCAAGATCGACGTGATCCCCGCCCCGCGGCTGGTGCGGACGCTGGTGACGGTTCTGGCCTATGCCGGCTTCGCGCGGGCCTTCGTGCCCGGCGGCCGCGCCCGGCCCATCACCGAGGTGCCGTTCGAGCGCAATCCGGTGAATTCCGATCCCGAGCGCTATGCAAGGACCGCGGAGATCGTGCGCGCGGCGCCGCAACTCGGCATCGGAGCGCCCACCAATGGTTGGCTTTACGCCGCCTTTCGCGCCATGGACCAGCTTGCCGATCCCGAACTCGTCCCACAGATCCGCCAGCCGCTGCTGATGGTGGCCGCCGGCGGGGAACGGCTGGTGTCCAACCCGGCCATCGAGCATCTGGCCACCCGCCTCATCGCCGGCGCCCAGGTGGTGGTGCCGGCGGCGAAGCACGAGATCATGATGGAGCGCGATTTCTTCCGCGCCCAGTTCTGGGCGGCCTTCGACGCCTTCATTCCCGGCACGCCAGCGCTCTGATTCCCCGTCCGCTCAGGCGGTCAGAATGGCCAGAGCCTGCTCGTGGACGGCGCGGCTGCCCGCCGCCACCACACGCCCCCCCTTGGCCGGCGAGCCGCCTTCCCAGCTGGTGACGATGCCGCCGGCGCCCTCGATGATGGGGATGAGGGCCACGATGTCGTGATCCTTGAGCTCGGTCTCGATGACCAGATCCACCAGGCCCGCCGCCAGCATGCAATAGACATAGCAGTCGCCGCCATAGCGCGAGAGGCGCACCCGCTCCTCGACCTTGCCGAAGGCGCCGCGGTCGGCCTCATTCATCAGGCGTGGGCTGGTGGTGAACAGCATGGCGTCCTCGATACGCTGGCAATCGCGCACCGCCAGCACCCGCTCACCCGCCGGCCCGCTATAGCGCGCCACCGCGCCATCCCCGAAGAAGCGCTCCTTAATGAAGGGCTGGTGCATCATGCCATAGACCGGATCACCCTCCTTCAGCAGGCCGATCAGCGTGCCCCAGGCGGGCAGGCCGGCGATGAAGGACTTGGTGCCGTCAATGGGGTCGAGCGCCCAGACATAGGGCGCGTCGGTCGCCAGGTTGTCGAACTCCTCGCCGATGATGCCGTGGCTCGGAAAGGTCTCGCGAATCAGCCGGCGCATCACCTGCTCGGCCGCGCGGTCCGCCTCCGTGACGGGGTCGAACGCCTTGCCCCGGCTCTTGTCCTCCACCCCGAGAGAGGTGCGGAAAAAGGGCAGGATCGCCTCCCCCGACACCGTCGCGAGCTTATGGACGAAATCGTCGATGGCGACGGCGGTCATGGCTTCCACACTCCGAACAGGAACACGCCCAGCAAGATGACCTCGCGCAGGCAAAGGACGGCGCGCCGGCGGCGCGCCCGCAATGTCCATGGAGATGCAGCGGAAGAGCAGCCGGATCAAGCCCGCCCGCGCCCCACCACCCTCAATTGCCGCGTTTGCGTCCAGGCGGACAGTCACCAGGAAAGGCAAAATGGCGTGTTTGCATGCACAGCTTGCGGGCGTTTTGGATCAAGGAATGGGCAGGACCGTGAGAAGCGTATGCCAGCAAGGCTTTGAGAGGCCCGTAGCTGCCTAAACTATCCGCGACCGACAATCTTGATGCGGACCGGGAAGACTCACATATTGGTGCAGCGCGGCATTGCCGATTGCGATGCCGCTGCCCTCCTTGGGCGTTTCCTCCCTAGACTTGGGCCGCTCCCCACGGGTCAGCGGCCCCTTTCTTTTTGGGCTCTGTGAGCCATTCCCGGAAACGCCCCCGCTCCCGCGCCGCCATTTTCACCGCAAACGCATGCGCCCGCCGACAGGCAGGCCACGTCCCTGCGATTCGACCACGCTTCAGCTGTGATGACGTTTTCCGGCACGGCCGGCTGCTCACCCGCGGGTCGCGGATGATATAAAAAACTCCAACAAAATCAGTTACATATGGAAAATTACGCAGATGCGACAAACGGGCACTTGATTTTTGGCACTGCACTCGGCTATTTGTGCATTGCGACATGGCGATTGGCGTCGCTCTGTCGCTGCCCTCCTTGGGCGTTTCCTCCCTAGACTTGGGCCGTTCGCCAATGCGGACGGCCCCTTTCTTTTTTGGGCCCGCCTTTGCGGCTGGCCTTCCCCTCGCTTCTGCGATCCGGGGATTTTCCGCCGACCGGCGGTCTTTCCAAAACATCCCACATTCCGGCCGTTCGCCCCTAAGGGGAATGCGAGCGCGCTCAAATGCGGCAATCCGGCCATTTCAGCCCGATTCGCGTGGCCGCCGGAATTCTTCGGTACACCAAAGGTGCGACGAAAGTCGCCCCGGCCACCCGGTCCGGTCAACCAACCGGGTCAAATTCGTATATCTGCCATTCAGAAAACGCAAGGCACCATTTGCAAATTTGCAGAGCCTCGTCACGCGCGCGTCGTGAAGTCAACGGTTTCAAGGGCCAAGCGGGCCCCGGACCTACTCGGCAGCGGCGCGGGGCACATCCAGTGCGGTGAGCACCTGGGTGAAGATGCGGTCCATTGCAACGCGAATGTCCGTCCGGACGCGGTCGAAGCTCGCCCCGCGCTCGTAACGCGCCTCATCCATGTAGAGGGCGCGATTAACCTCGATCTGCACCGCGTGCAGGCCGGCGGAGGGGTTGCCATAATGCTCGGTGATGTAGCCGCCCGCATAGGGCTTGTTGCGCAGCACCCGGTAGCCGGCCCGCGACAGCTCATGCTCCAGCGCCTGGGTGACGACGCAGCCGCAGCTGGTGCCGTAGCGGTCGCCGAGCACGAAGTCCGCCCTCAGGCTCTCGTCGCGGATGGAGGTGGAGGGCATGGAATGGCAGTCCACCAGCACCGCCAGCCCGAACCGCCGCTGCGTCTCCATGATGAGGCGCCGCAGGGTCTGGTGATAGGGCTTGTAGAAGGCCTCGATCCGCTCCAGCCCCTCGGCCACGGTAAGCCGGGCCGGATAGATTTCCTGCGCGTCGCCCACCACGCGGGCGATGGTGCCGAGCCCGCCGGCCACCCGCACCGAGCGCGTGTTGGCATAAGGCGGCAGCCGGCCCTCGAACATGCGCGGGTCGAGCTCATAGGGCTCGCGATTGAGATCGAGGAAGGAGCGCGGAAACAGCGCCCGCATCAGCGGCGCACCCGCGTTCACCACGTCCTCGAATAATTCGTCCACGAAGCTGTCCTCGGAACGGCGCAGTGTGGCAAAGTCCAGCCGTGTCTGCGCCACGAAGCTCGTGGGGTAGATGCGGCCCGAATGGGGGGAGTTGAAGACAAACGGCCCGGCGGCGGCCTCGAGCCCCAGGATCTCAAATGCGGGATCTATGGTTTCGGCGAGGCAGGCAGTCATCGTGCGCCGCAGGACTCCGGAAGGTTTCTAAATGCTTGTTCCGCCTTCATGATGCCCGCCGCGAGGGGGTCTTGTGAAGGGGGCGCGGCACTTTCACTCCGAATTTACCCGTTTGGGCCAGACACTCTCATGGGGTTCCAGCCATGACGGCGGGACTTTCGGCTTACGATTGATCAGGGGAAACGGCGTGTCCAAGATCCTGCTCGCCGAAGACGACAATGACATGCGGCGCTTTCTGGTGAAGGCCCTGCAGAATGCCGGCTATTCGGTGGCTTCCTACGACAACGGCAAATCCGCCTATGAGCGGATGCGCGAGGAGCCGTTCGAGCTCCTCCTCACCGACATCGTGATGCCGGAGATGGACGGTATCGAGCTGGCGCGCCGCGCCACCGAGCTCGATCCCGACCTGAAGGTGATGTTCATCACCGGCTTCGCCGCCGTGGCGCTCAATGCCGACGGCGACACCCCCGCAGAGGCCAAGGTGCTCTCCAAGCCCTTCCATCTGCGGGATCTCGTCAGCGAAGTGGGTAAGATGCTGGCGGCCGCCTGACCTCACCCTTGAGCCTTTCCGCGCGAACCGCGCGAAAATGCTCAAGGATGTCAGGCCATAGGACGATTTTGAGCGGACCTGCACACGCTTCGCTCAAAAACCGAAAACAGCGCCTTGCCTCCGGCTCCATGAGCCGATATAGAGGCGCTTCCTGTCGGTGGGGCGCGTAGCTCAGCGGGAGAGCACTACGTTGACATCGTAGGGGTCACAGGTTCGATCCCTGTCGCGCCCACCATTCCTTCCCGGATGGTTCCCCCACTTTGGACGTCTTGTCCGGGCAAATTGTTGTTCGGACGGTTGGTTTCCGGACGGCTTGGCCGCGCTCCGCCGCCGATGCGCTGGAGGTGACCCGATGACGAGCCCGTCTCAAGCCCCGTCCGCCCTTCCTTCTGATCATCCCGAAATCGCGTTCGGCCGCATCGGCGTGCTTATCGTCAATCTCGGCACGCCCTCGGGCACCGATTATTGGTCCATGCGCCGCTATCTGAAGGAATTCCTCTCGGATCGGCGGGTGATCGAGGTGAACCCGTTGGTCTGGGCCTTCGTGCTCAATGCCATCATCCTCACCACGCGGCCCAAGGCGAAGGGGCGCGACTATGCCAAGATCTGGAACGCCGAGCGCGACGAGGGGCCGCTGCTCACCATCACCCGCGCCCAGGCCGAAAAGCTTGGCGCCATGCTCGCCGAAGGTGATTCGCGCATCATGGTGGATTTCGCCATGCGCTATGGCGAACCGGCCATCGCCGCGCGGCTCGGCGCCCTGCAGCAGGCGGGGTGCGAGCGCATCCTGATTGTGCCGCTCTATCCCCAATACGCCGCCGCCACCACCGCCACCGTGGCCGACAAGGCGTTCGACGCGCTCAAGGCCATGCGCTGGCAGCCGGCGGTGCGCATCGCCCCGCCTTGGCACGACGATCCGGTCTATATCGACGCCCTGGCCGAGGATCTGGAGCGCCACCTGGCGGCGCTCGATTTCGAGCCGCAGGTGATTCTCGCCTCCTTCCACGGCATCCCCAAATCCTACCACCTGAAGGGCGACCCCTATTCCTGCCAGTGCGCCAAGACGGCGCGGCTGCTGCGCGCCCGGCTCGGCATGGGGGAAGAGCGGCTGCGGCTCACCTTCCAGTCGCGATTCGGGCGGGAAGAATGGCTTCAGCCCTATACGGACGCGACCGTGAAAGCCCTCGCCGAGAGCGGCGTGAAGCGGATCGCCGTGTTCAATCCGGGCTTCGTGGCGGACTGCCTGGAGACGCTCGAGGAAATCGGCGTGGAGAATCGCCACATCTTCCTCAGCCATGGGGGCGAGCAATTCGCCGCCATCCCCTGCCTCAATGACAGCCCCGCCGGCATGCGGGTGCTGCAACGGGTGGCGATGCGCGAGCTCGGCGGCTGGGTCCAGGCCTGAAGCCGGCCGCCGCCCGCGCCGCCCTCACACGGGGCGGCGGTCCTCGATGGTCTTGGCATCCGCCGGCAGGGTTCCGGGCGGAACAAGGGCGAGCCGGCCACGCAGCTTGGTAGTGGCGCGCAGGTCGTCCAACAGCATGTCCTGGGAGAGCGCGCTTGCGTCCGCAACCTCGACTTCCAACAGCATGTCGTCGGCATCGCCGATGCGGTCCACCACCAGGCGCGCCTTGGCGACCGCCGGGTGCTTCTTCACCGCCGCGCTCACCTGCACGGGGTGCACGAACATGCCGCGAATCTTCGTCACTTGGTCAGCCCGGCCCATCCACCCCTTCAGCCGCACATTGGTGCGCCCGCAGGGACTGATGCCCGGCAGCACAGCCGAAAGATCACCGGTGGCGAAGCGCACCAGGGGATAATCGGCATCGAACAGGGTGACCACCACCTCGCCCACTTCACCCTCGGCCTCCACCGGATCGCCCGTACCCGGGCGCAGGATCTCCACCAGGCACCCCTCGTCGACGATCATCCCCTCCTCGGCCTCGCTCTCATAGGCGACAAGGCCGAGATCGGCGGTGCCGTAGCATTGGCGGGCGACGATGCCGGCCGCCCTTAGCTCCGCCCGGTGCGGCGGCAGGAAGGCCTCGCCCGTCACCAGCGCCTTCTTGATGGAGGAGATGTCGGTGCCGGTCTCCTGCGCCTTCTCCAGGAGGATTTTCAGGAAGGAGGGCGTGCCGCCATACCCGTCCGGACGGAGGTCGGCGATGGCGCGCAATTGCAGGTCCGTCTGCCCCACGCCGGCCGGCACCACGGCGCAGCCGAGCGCATGGGCGCCGCCCTCGATCATAGAGCCGGCCGGGGTGAGGTGGTAGGAAAAGGAATTGTGCACGATCTCCCCGGCGCGGAAGCCCGCCGCGTGGAGCGCGCGGGCGAAGCGCCAGAAATCCGGGCCGTGCCCTTCCGGATCATAGATGGGCCCCGGCGACATGAAGATGCGCGCCAGCTTGCCCGGCGCCACCGCATTGAGCCCGCCGAAAGGCAGGCTCTTCGGCTGGATTTCCAGCAGGTCCGACTTGCGGGTGACGGGCAATTGGGCGAGCGCCCGCCGGCTGGTCACCGCGCCCGGTTCCACCGCCTTGAACAGCTCCGCGAAATAGGCCGACTTGCCCTTGGCATGGGCCACCTGGGCCGCCAGCGCGGCCATCAGCGCCTGCTCGCGCGCCTCGGGAGCGCGGGTTTCGCTGGCGTCGTAATAGCGGTTCGGATCGGTCATCGCTCGGCCTGTTGAAACGGTTGGAAACGGACGCTGCGGCGGCTGCCCTTACCTCACAGCCAGCGTTTGCGGCGCTTGAAGCTTTTCAGGTTCTTGAAGCTCTTGCGCTCCTCGCCGCCACCCTGGCCCAGGTAGAATTCCTTCACGTCCTCATTGGTCTGCAGCATCTCCGCCGACCCGTCGAGCACGATCTTGCCCTGCTCCATGATGTAGCCGTAGTCCGCGATGGAGAGCGCCACGCGGGCGTTCTGCTCCACCAGCAAGATGGTGACGCCCCATTCCGCATTGAGCCGTTTGATGATGGCGAACACCTCCTTCACCATCAGCGGCGAAAGGCCCATGGAGGGCTCGTCCATCAGGATGAGCTTGGGGCGGGCCATCATGGCGCGGCCGATGGCCAGCATCTGCTGCTCGCCACCGGAGAGATACCCGGCAAGGCCCGTGCGTTCCCTGAGGCGCGGGAAATATTCATAGACGCGCTCGATGTCGCTCTTCACCTCATTGTCGTGCCGGGTGAAGGCGCCGAGGCGCAGATTTTCGAGCACCGTCATGTCGGCGATGATCCGGCGCCCTTCCATGACCTGGAAGATGCCGCGCCGCACGATCTTGTCCGGCTCGATGCCGTTGATCTTCTCGCCCAGGAAGTTCACCTCGCCACGGGTGATCTCCCCATCCTCGGTCTTGAGCAGGCCGGAAATAGCCTTCAGCGTAGTGGACTTGCCGGCGCCGTTGGAGCCCAGAAGCGCCACGATCTGGCCCTGCGGGACCTTCAGCGAAAGGCCACGCAGCACGAGGATGACGTCGTTATAGACCACCTCGATATTGTCGACGGACAAAAGGGGCGCGGCGCCGATATCGGCCACCGGTTCAAGCTTCAATGCGGCCTCGGCCATGACGGTCTCCGGAATCTGTCGATGAGAAGGGAGGGGCGCCGCCCGCAGGCGGCGCCCGCCGGCTCACCAGCCCTGCAGTTCGGCCTTGCGCGGCAGGTCGACGGTGGCGACCTTTTCCAGCTTGATGGTGCCGCTCTTGATGAGGTCCGTCACCGAGGCATCGGTCGGGCCTTTCACCACGGCGCGGTACAGCTCCACGGTGGTGGTGGGACGGTGATCAGTGGCCGACCAGGTGGACGGCACGCACACGCCTTCCATGCCCTTCGGCACCCAATCCTTCTTCTGGTACATGCCGTCGCGGATCTTCACGCCGGTCACGCCGCCATTCTTGTCCGCCCAATCCATGGCTTCCTTCATGTAGAGGGCCGTGCACACGGCGGTGAGGTAGTGCACGGGGCGATAGGTGTTGCCCGACGGATCGGAGATCTTGGAAATCTCCTTCACCGTGGCGAGGCCGGGCGCATCGCCCGCCCAGGTGGTGGCGGTGCGCACCGGGAACACCACGCCATTGGCGGCTTCGCCCGCCGCCTTCATGGCGTTCTCGTCCATGCCCCACACATTGCCGAGGAACTGCACGTCCACGCCCGCCGTCTTGCAGGCCTTCAGCACCGAGATGTTCGAGCCGGCGGTGTTGCCGAGATAGGCGTAATTGGCGCCGGACTGCTTCAGCGTCAGGCACTGGGGCGTGTAGTCACCGGGCGTGAGGGCAAAGGTGATGGGGTCCAGCACCTCGAAGCCCAGCTCCTTGGCATAGGCCTCGGCCGCCGCCTTGGGCGAATTGGGATAGGGGTGGTTGGCACCCATGTGCACCCACTTGGGCTTGCCGGGCTTGCCCTTCGCCTTCCAGTCATCGGCAGCCCACTTCACCATGGCGCGCGCGGCGTCGGAATAAGACGGGCCGTAGAAGAAGTTGAACGGCGCCGAGCGGGTCGAGTGCTCGTTGGCCTTGCCGGTGGGATCGGTGAGGGAGGCAGAATAGGAGCCGGAATAATAGGGGATCTGCTCCTTGGTCACCATGGCCACCAGAGCCTCGGTGTCGGCGGTGCCCCAGCCCTGGATGGCCACCACCTTGTCCGAGCCCACCCACTTCTTGAAGGCGGCGAGCGCGCGCGGCACCTGGTAGCCGTATTCGTTGAAGTCCGAATTGATCTTCTTGCCGTTCACCCCGCCATTGGCGTCGATCCAGGCGATGGTGTCCTGGATGCCCTGGCCATAGGGCTGGCCCACGTCGGAAGTGCCGCCGGAATAGTCGGCGAGATGGCCGATATTGATGCTCTGGGCCATGGCCGGCGCGGCACAGCCGAGCGCCAGTGTCGAGACGAGCGAGAGGGCGGCAACTTTCGTCTTCTTCATTGTGGTCTCCTTGGCGTTTCCCATGAAGCGGCAATTTTCGCCGTCTTTATATTTGTCCCGTCAGAACGAGAACGGATAAAGCTTCCAATACGCCTTGATCTGGCGCCAGCGATGGGCCAGCCCATCGGGTTCGAAGATCAGGAACAGAATGATGGCGGCGCCGATCAGCATCTCACGCAGATAGGTGATGCCGTCCTTCAAGTGCAGCATCTGGTCGATGGCGCTGCCGGAGAGCGCGGAGGCGAGCCAACCCGTGGCTTCCGGCAGCAGCACCATGAAGATGGTACCCATGAGCGAGCCCATGATGGAGCCCAGCCCGCCGATAATGATCATGCCCAGGAACTGGATGGAGAAGAGAATATCCAGCCCTTCCACCGACATGAACCCCACATAGTGGGCATAGAGCGCGCCACCGATACCGGCATAGAAGGAGGAGATGCCGAACGCCATGGTGCGATACTTGGCGAGGTTCACGCCCATCATTTCGGCGGACAGATAATGGTCGCGCACCGCGATCAGCGCCCGCCCATCCCGCGAGCGCATAAGATTGGTGGCACCAAGATACATGATGACCACGAAGAACAGCACCACGTAGAAGTATTTGTCATCACTCGACAGATCGTACCCGAACAGGGTGAACGGCGCGGCCATGGCACCGTGGGTGCCGCCGGTGAACCATTCCGCGCGGACGAAGAAGTCCTGCAGAATGAATTGCGCGGCGAGCGTCGCGATGGCGAGGTAGAGCCCCTTCACCCGGGCCGCCGGCAGGCCGAAGATGAGCCCCACGACCGTGGTCCACATGCCCGCCAGCACGATGGCGAGCGGCACCGGCACGCCCTTGTCCGCCAGATAGGCGGAGGCAAAGCCGCCGAAGCCGAAGAACACGGCGTGGCCGATGGAGATCTGGCCAGAAAAGCCCACCAGAATGTTGAGCCCCAGGGCCGCGATGCCCAGATAGCCGATCTGGATGAACAGGCTCAGAACGTAGCGGGAGAAGAAGAAAGGCGCGAAGCACAGGGCCACGACGGCCGCCACGCAGATGAGCATGGTGAGGCGCGTCTGGAAGATGGTCTGGTCGGCCTTGTAGCTGGTGCGGTAGTCGCCGCACGGACGCATGGTGTCGATGGCCATGGGATCAAACCCTCTCGATGTCGCGGGTGCCGAACAGGCCGTAAGGCTTGATCATGAGAATGATGATGAGGGCATAGAAGGGAATGATCTCGTAGAGATTTCCCCATTTGAGGAACTGGCTGTCCACGTATTGGCCGAGGTTTTCCAAAAGGCCCACGATGAGACCGCCCACCACCGCACCAAAGATGCTGTCGAGGCCGCCCAGGATGACTGCCGGGAACACCTTGATGCCGAAGTAGGACAAGGCCGAGGACACGCCATTCACGATGCCCACCACGACGCCGGCAATGGCCGAGACCGAAGCCGAGATGCCCCAGGAGAGCGCGAACACCTGTCGCACCGAGATGCCCAGGGACTGCGCCACCTGCTGCGAGAAGGCGGTGGCCCGCATGGCAAGCCCCATCTTCGAATACTTAAAGAACCAGGCAAAGCCGGCCATGATCGCGAGGCTCACGCCCGTGGACATAAGATAGGCCGTCTGCACCTGCAGGCCGAGCACATCCACCTTCTCCACCGGGAAGATGGGCGGGAACGGCTGGGCGAAGGTGCCGAACATCCACTTCATCAGCGCCTGGAAGAAGATGGACATGCCGATAGTGACCATGATCACCGAGATGATGGGCTCGCCGATGAGCGGGCGCAGAATAACCATTTGCACCGCCATGCCGAAGGCCATCATGAAGACGACCGCGATGAGGAAACCCCAGAAGAAGGGGATGTTCCAGGCGGTGAGCAGCCACCAGCAGGTCCAGGCGCCGATCAGCAGAAACTCGCCCTGGGCGAAGTTCACCACCTGCGAGGCCTTGTAGATGAGCACGAAGCACATGCCCACCACGCCATAAAGCGTACCGATGATGAGGCCATTGATAATGAGCTGAAGAAGAAGCTGGGATTGCATCAGTTGAACTCCGCAAGAGCCCTCTCCCGCCTGCGGGGGAGGGTTGGGAGGGGGCTGGGCCGGCGCGGCGATGCGTCGGTTGCGGGAACTCTGCGACGGGGGGCGCGAGCGCGTTCAGACGCGGCCATCACGCGGCCCTCCGCGCGCCGGCTCCCGCCGCACCGAGGTCGATCACGTCGAGCTTGGTCTTCACCCGCTGCTTGGTGCCGTCCTGGAAGGTGATGGTTGTGTCCACGTCGATCACGCGGTCGCCCGCATACATGGCGTCGATGATCGTGCCATAGCGCTCATTGATGACGCCGCGGCGCACCTTGCGGGTGCGGGTGAGCTCGCCATCATCCGCATCCAGCTCCTTGTAGAGCAGGAGGAAGCGGCCGATGCGCTGCTTCTCCGCCAGTGTCGCGTTCACCTGCTCCACTTCCTTCCGCAGCAGCGCAATGACTTCCGGCTTCGAGGACAGATCGGTATAAGTCGTGAAGGCGATGCGGTTCTTCTCGGCCCATTTCGAGACGATCGAGAAACGGATGCAGACCAGCGCCGCCAGACTGTCGCGCCCGTCACCCAGCACCACGGCCTCGGCCACGTAAGGCGAGAACTTCAGCTTGTTCTCAATATACTGCGGAGAGAAGCGATCTCCATGGGAGGTCTTTGCCATGTCGCGCACGCGGTCGATGACCACGAGATGGCCCTTGTTGTTGAAGTAACCAGCGTCGCCGGTGCGCATCCAGCCTTGTTCCGCGAAAGATTTTGCGGTTTCCGCCTCGTTGCGGAAATAGCCGGTGAACATGTTTTCGTGACGGGTCACCACTTCGCCAAGCCCATTGGGATCGGGGTCGTCGATACGGATCTCCACGCCCTCGAACGGCACACCGACCGTGTCGAAGTCCACATCGTCCGCATGATGCAAGGTATAGGCGCCCAGGGTCTCAGTCTGTCCATAGAGCTGGCGCATCGGCACGCCCAGCGCCAGGAAGAAGCGGAAAGTATCCGGCCCCAGCGCCGCTCCCCCGGTGGCGGCCGACTTCAGATGCGTGAAGCCCAGGCGATCGCGCAGCGCGCGAAACAGGAGGAAGTCGGCCAGCGGCGAGCGCTTGCCCTCGTCCAGCGCCTTGAGGCCAAGCTTCATGCCGAAATCGAACATGGCGCGCTTGAAGCGCGAGGAATCCATCATGCGCGAGCGCACATCGGCCGCGATCTGTTCCCACACACGCGGAGCGAACAGCACGAAGGAGGGCCCGATCTCGCGCATGTCCGCCATCAGCGTCTCCGGCTCCTCCACGAAGTTCACCTTCATGCGGGAGATGAGCGCCTGGCCGAAAGCGTAGATCTGCTCCATGATCCATGGCATCTGAAGAACACTGACGTATTCGTCCTTCGGCCCGCGTGGATCCATGTCCAAATATGCGCGACAATGCTTCAGGAGCCTGCCGGCGGAGAGCATCGCGAGCTTGGGATGGGACGTGGTGCCGGACGTGGTGCACAAAATGGACACGTCCGACCCCTGCCCCACCGAGACGAACCGCGCGTAGCGGTTGGGATCCTTGGCCGCCACCGCCCGCCCGCGCTCTTCCAGAGCTTTCAGCGAGATCAGGCGGGGGTCATCATATTTGCGGATGCCGCGCGGATCGGAATAGACGATATGGCGCACGGTGGGAATGTTGTCTTCGAGAGACAAAAGCTTGTCCACCTGCTCTTCATCCTCGGCGAACACCACGGCGACGTCCGCATAGGTGACGAGATAGGCCACCTCGTCCGCCAGCGCGTCGCGATAAATGCCGAGGCTCATGCCGCCTAGCGCATGGCTGGCGATCTCGCCCATCAGCCATTCGGGACGGTTGTCGCCCAGCAGGGCCACCACGTCGCCGCGGCGCACGCCCAGGTTCTCAAGGCCGAGAGTGATGGCCTCCACCCGGTCGGCCACCTCTTTCCAGGTGTAGGAAATCCAGATGCCGAGATCTTTCTCCCGGAGCCAGATGTCGTCGGGATGCTTGGCGGCGTTGCGGGCGAGGAGCTTTGGAAAGGTGTCGTGCTGCGTCACGTCGGGCCAATCGTAGGCGCGGCCTTGGGCAGGGCTGTTCACGGCGGTGGTCATGGCGTCTCTCACGCGGACAGAGCGGTGGGAATGGACTCGTCTTCCAGCAGAGGATCTTCCTCGCCGAGATAGGCCTTGCGCACATGGGGATCAGCCAGCACGTCCGCAGGCTCGCCCTCCACCAGCTTCTTGCCGAAATCCAGCACCATCACGCGGTGCGAGATGTCCATCACCACCCCCATGTCGTGCTCGATCATGATGATGGTCATGCCCCATTCCTCGTTGAGATCAACGATGTAGCGGGCCATGTCCTCCTTCTCTTCCAGGTTCATGCCGGCCATGGGCTCATCAAGAAGAATGAGCTTGGGCTCCAGCGCCACGGCGCGCGCCAGCTCCACCCGCTTGCGCAGGCCATAAGAAAGGGTGCCGGCGGTGGCCTTGCGCACATGCTGGATGTCGAGGAAGTCAATCACTTCCTCCACCTTGTGGCGATGCTCCAGCTCTTCCTTCTGCGCGCCGCCGAACCAGTAGAGCGCGCCGGAGAACAGGTTGTTCTTCAGAAGATGGTGGCGCCCCACCATGATGTTGTCCAGCACGCTCATGTGGCTGAACAACGCCAGATTCTGGAAGGTGCGGCCGATGCCGATGGTCGCGCGCCGGTTCGGCTTCAGCCGGGTCACGTCCTTGCCATCGAACACCACGCGGCCGTCGCTTGGGGTATAGCGGCCCGAGATGCAGTTCAGCATGGACGTCTTGCCGGCGCCGTTGGGGCCGATGATGGAGAACAATTCCCCCGGCTTCACATGGAAGCTCACATCGGTCAGGGCCTTGAGGCCGCCGAAGCGCAAGGAGATGTTTTCGACGCTCAGAAGCGCGCGCACGTCCGCAACAGCTTGCGGAACCACCGATGTGGTGCTCAAGCTCGATCCTCCCTATGTGCCGGGAGAATCGGGTCTTTGCGCCCTTTCCCCCGTTATCTTGCGCCCCCGCTTCGCATTTTTGCTCGGCGGCTGGCTCGGCGCAGGTGCCCGATCGTTACGTCAGGCTTGGTGAGAAACAATCAAGCGTTCTTTTTTATTCTGGTCAAGCGGCATTTCATGTCGCAGGATGAACTTGCATCGCTTCGAAGCTCCGCCCAGTCTATCAGGCATGATCGAGGCGGGCTCGCGCATCTGCGTGATCTGTCATTCCCCCGGCCGGGGCGCCCGGCCGCACAATGTTTGAAGGCCATGGCGCGCACCATCGGTTCCAACGGCACCCGCACCGCCGAGGCGATCCGCCAGGCGGGCGTGAAGCTCATCTACAAGCACGGCTACGAGGCCATGAGCCTGCGCCAGCTTGCCGCCGAGGTGGGCCTGCAGTCCGGCTCGCTCTATAAATATTTCGAAAACAAGCAGAATCTCCTGTTCGACATCGTCCGCGAGCACATGGAGGATCTGCTTTCGAAGGCGGAGGCGGACCTTGCCGGCCTCACCGATCCCATGGCCCGGCTGAAAACTTTCGCCGCCTTCCACCTGCGCTACCACATGACGCGCATGGCTCACGTCTTCATCGCCAACATGGAAATTCGCTCCCTCGAGGAGGAGCACCGCGCCGTCATCATCGCCCAGCGCCACCGCTATGAAGGGCTGCTGGAGGAAATCCTCCGCCAGGGCGCCGAGGCCGGCGTATTCCAGGTGAGCGAGCCGAAGGTGGCCACCTACGCCATCATCTCCATGCTCACCGGCATCTGCATGTGGTACCGCCCCGGCGGCCGCCTGTCGCAAGATGATCTGGTCGACATCTATACGGGTCTGGTCGTCGGCGGCGTGAGTGGGGCCGAAGGGACCTTGTCGGCGGCGCCGCAAGCTCTGGCGGCCGCGCCCGTGGAGGCCGGTGATTCGCCCATGCGCAAGCCGCGTGGCAAGGCCAAGCCTTCCGCCAAAGCCGCCGCCAAGCCCATCGGCGAGCCCGCGCCCAGCCAGTGACGCCCGCCCGCCGCATCTGATGGCGGGGCGTGCCTCGGCCAGCAGACGCGGAGCCCGGGAAACGCACGTCCTGGCTTGAGGTCACGGGGTTTTACCAGGCGCATTGACGGGTTCCTGCATGAGGCCCGCCAAAACCTCTTGCACCCCTCGGAAAAAAACGTACGATCGTTTCCAAGCCGACAGTGATCGGCAGGGAGGACACGCCATCTGCGCCGCTCGAAGGCCGGCTCTCAGCCGCGCCGGAAGGGTGCCGTCGCGCGCCGTCCGTCCCTCAACCCGGCAGCGCAGATGCGCCCTGAAGACGAGGCCGCCCATGGCGATCATCGAGGATGCGGTCGACCGCCGCTCCGACGCATTCCGACGCAACAGGCAGACGCTGGAGCAATCCGTCGCCGACTTGCGCGCGAAGGTCGAGCACGTGTCCGAAGGCGGGGGCGAGATTGCCCGCGAACGGCATCTGAAGCGCGGCAAGCTGCTCCCGCGCGACCGCATCCGCACCCTGCTCGACACCGGCTCGCCGTTCCTGGAGCTTTCCCAGCTCGCGGCCTTCGGCATGTATGAGGACGAGGTGCCGGCGGCCGGCATCATCACCGGCATCGGTCGCGTCTCGGGGCGCGAATGCGTCATCGTGGCCAATGATGCCACGGTGAAAGGCGGCACCTATTACCCCATAACGGTCAAGAAGCACCTGCGCGCCCAGACCATCGCCCGGGAAAACCACCTGCCCTGCATCTATCTGGTGGATTCCGGCGGCGCCAACCTGCCGAACCAGGACGATGTCTTTCCCGATCGCGAACATTTCGGCCGTATCTTCTTCAATCAGGCCAACATGTCAGCGGAGGGCATCGCCCAGATCGCGGTGGTGATGGGCTCCTGCACCGCGGGCGGCGCCTATGTGCCGGCCATGGCCGACCAGTCCATCATGGTGAAGAACCAGGCCACCATCTTCCTGGGCGGCCCGCCTCTGGTGAAGGCCGCCACCGGGGAGGTGGTCACCGCCGAGGAACTGGGCGGCGCGGACGTGCACACCCGCACCTCGGGCGTGGCCGACCACATGGCGGAGAATGACGCCCACGCTCTCGGCATCGCCCGCTCCATCGTGGCGGACCTCAACCGCACCAAGGCCCACAGCCTCGACATTCGCGAGCCGCGCGCGCCCCTTTACGATCCCAAGGAGATCTACGGCATCGTTTCGGCCGACCCCAAGCAGCCGTTCGATGTGCGCCAGATCATTGCCCGCATCGTGGACGGGTCCGAGTTCGACGAGTTCAAGCCGCTTTACGGGCAGACGCTGGTCACCGGCTTTGCCCACGTCTTCGGCTATCCGGTGGGCATCATCGCCAATAACGGAATTCTCTTCTCGGAAAGCGCACTGAAGGGCGCGCATTTCGTGGAATTGTGCGCGCAGCGCAATATTCCCCTGGTATTCCTGCAGAACATCACCGGCTTCATGGTGGGCCGGAAATATGAGAGCGGCGGCATCGCCAAGGATGGTGCCAAGTTCGTCACCGCCGTGTCCTGCGCCAATGTGCCGAAATTCACGGTGGTCATCGGCAATTCCTTCGGCGCCGGCAATTACGGCATGTGCGGGCGCGCCTTCGACCCGCGCTTTCTGTGGATGTGGCCCAATGCCCGCATCTCGGTGATGGGCGGCGAGCAGGCGGCCAACGTGCTGGCCCAGGTGAAGCGCGACGGCATCGAGGCGCGCGGCGGCGCCTGGTCGGGCGAGGAGGAAGAGGCGTTCAAGGCCCCCATCCGCGCCCAATATGAGCGCCAGGGGCATCCCTATTACTCCTCCGCCCGCCTGTGGGACGACGGTGTGATCGACCCCGCCGACACCCGCATGGTGCTGGCGCTGGCCTTGTCCGCGGCCCTCAACGCCCCCGAGCAGGAGACGCGCTTCGGCGTGTTCCGCATGTGATGGCGCTTTGGACCCGCGGACCGTGCTCCATTTCCATGAGGATCCCATGAGTCTCCTCACCACCACGCAGGACGGCGTGCGCGTCCTCACCCTCAACCGGCCGGAGGTGCGCAATGCCTTCGACGATGCCCTCATCGCCGCCCTCACGGGCGCCTATGAGGAGGCCATCGCCGATCCGGCCGTGTGGGCCATTCTGCTGAAGGCGGAAGGCAAGAGCTTCTGCGCCGGCGGCGACCTCAACTGGATGCGCCGCATGGCCTCCTACTCCCACGGGGAGAATCTGGAGGATGCGAAGAAGCTCGCCGCGCTCATGCGCACCATCGACCTCTGCCCCAAGCCCACTTTGGCGCGGGTGCACGCTTCCGCCTTCGCCGGAGCCACCGGCCTCATCGCGGCGAGCGACATCGTGGTGGCGGTGCCGGAGGCGGAATTCGCGGTCACGGAAGTGCGCATTGGCCTCATCCCGGCGGTCATCAGCCCTTATCTGGTTCGGGCCATGGGCGCGCGGCAGGCGCGGCGCTATTTCCTCACGGCCGAGCGCTTCTCCGCCACCACCGCACTAGCCTTGGGGCTGGTGCACGAAGTGGTGCCGGCCGAAGATCTCGATGCCGCCATCGCCCGCCACCTTTCGGCGCTGAAGGCCGCAAGCCCCGCCGCGCTCGGCGCCACCAAGGACCTGATCCGCGCCGTGGACCGCCCCGTGGACGACGAAGTGGTGGCCGACACCGCCCGCCGCATCGCCGACATCCGCGCCAGCGCCGACGGCAAGGAAGGCGTCTCGGCCTTCCTTGAAAAGAGAAAAGCACTGTGGGATCAGACCCATAACAGGAACGGGGAAACCTCATGAGCCGGCCGATCCGCACCCTGCTCGTCGCCAACCGGGGCGAGATCGCGGTCCGCGTCATGCGCACCGCCAAGGCCTTGGGGCTGAACACCGTGGCCGTCTATTCCCAGGCCGATGCCGACGCCCTCCATGTGGCGGTGGCGGACGAGGCCTATCCCATCGGCCCCGCCCCGGCGCGGGAAAGCTATCTGCGCATCGAGGCCATTCTGGATGCGGCCCGCAAGAGCGGCGCCGATGCCATCCATCCCGGCTATGGCTTTTTGTCCGAGAATGCGGAATTCGCGGACGCCTGCGAGAAAGCCGGCATCGTGTTCGTGGGGCCGCCAGCCTCCGCCATTCGCGCCATGGGCTCCAAGAGCGCGGCCAAGGCGCTCATGGAAAAAGCCGGCGTGCCGCTAGTGCCCGGCTATCATGGCGAGGACCAGGACCCCGCTTTGCTCGCCCGCGAAGCGGATCGCATCGGCTTTCCCGTGCTCATCAAGGCGTCCGCCGGCGGCGGCGGCAAGGGCATGAAGGTGGTGCGCGCGGCGGACGAGTTCCCCGAAGCCCTCGCCTCGGCAAAGCGCGAGGCCAAGAGCGCCTTCGGTGATGACCGGGTTCTGGTGGAAAAATACCTCACCACTCCGCGCCACATCGAGGTGCAGGTGTTCGCTGACACCCATGGCAATGCCGTTTACCT
Organism: Xanthobacter sp. NM-59; assembly: GCF_021401125.1. GTDB lineage: Bacteria > Pseudomonadota > Alphaproteobacteria > Rhizobiales > Xanthobacteraceae > Xanthobacter. The sequence continues at coordinate 25,590 of NZ_JACBFQ010000011.1, read as the reverse complement.
GCATGAGCGCGACTGCTCCATCCAGCGCCGCCACCAGAAGGTGGTGGAGGAAGCCCCCGCCCCCGGCATGACGCCCGAGCGCCGCTTGGCCATGGGCCTTGCGGCGGTGGATGCGGCCAAGGCGGTAGGCTATGTGGGCGCCGGCACGGTGGAATTCATCGCCGAGGGCGACGCCTTTTATTTCATGGAGATGAATACCCGCCTGCAGGTGGAGCATCCGGTCACCGAGGCCATCACCGGCCAGGATCTGGTGGAGTGGCAGCTGCGGGTGGCCGAGGGCGCGCCCCTCCCCCTCTCTCAGAATGAGATCCCGCTGAAGGGCCACGCCATCGAGGTGCGCCTTTATGCGGAGGATCCGGCGCGGGATTTCCTGCCCCAGGTCGGCACCCTCGACCATCTGGTGCTGCCGGCCCATGTGCCGGGCACACGGGTCGATACCGGGGTGCGGGCGGGCGACACCGTATCCATCCATTACGATCCCATGATCGCGAAAATCATCGTGGCCGGTGCGGATCGCTCCGAGGCGGTGGGCCGGCTCCAGGCGGCGCTGGCGGCGACCGAGGTGGTGGGCCTGGCCACCAACCGGGTGTTCCTGAAGGCCATCGCCGCCCATCCCGCCTTCGCGGCCGCGGAGCTGGACACCAACTTCATCGCCCGCCATCAGGGCGACCTTCTCCCCGCCCCCCAGCCCGCGAGCGACGCGGTGCTGGCCCTGGCCACCCTCGCCATCCTGAAGGAGGAGGCGCGCCAGTCGGCGGAGGCAGTGGACGCGGCCGATCCCTGGTCGCCGTGGGGCCGCGCGCCGGGCTGGCGACTCAATCGCGACGCCCATGTGGACCTCACCTTCCAGGACCCGCATCTGGAGGGCCGCACGGTGGTGCGCGCCCACTTCAAGGCCCATGGCTTCGCCCTGGACCTGCCCGGCGGCCACATGATGGTCGAGGGCGATGCCGACGCCGATGGGCGCCTCGAGGCGCGGCTCGACGGGGTGAAGCTTTCCGCCCGGGTAATCCGCACCGGCAACCTGCTCACCGTGTTCGCACGCGGCGGGGAATTCCAGGTGGAATTCATCGATCCGCGCCTTGCCTCCCTCGCCGCCACCGGCACTGCCGGCCGGCTGGTGGCGCCCATGCCAGGCACCATCATCCGCATCGCGGTGGAAGCCGGCCAGGAGGTGGCCAAGGGCGCGCCGCTGGTGGTGGTCGAGGCCATGAAGATGGAGCACACCGTCGCCGCCCCGCGCGACGGGCGCATCAAGGCCCTCAACTTCGCCGTGGGCGACCTGGTGGATGAGGGCGCCGAGCTGCTCGTGCTGGAGGACGCATGATGGCCCGCTCCTCATCCGTCCGCATCGTCGAGATGGGCCCGCGCGACGGGCTCCAGAACGAACCCGGAGTGGTGCCCCTCGAGGCCAAGGTGGCGCTCATCGACGCCTTGGCCGATGCGGGGCTCAAGGCCATTGAGGTCGGCTCGTTCGTCTCGCCCAAATGGGTGCCGCAAATGGCCGACACGGCCGATGTGCTCGCCCGCATCACACGGCGCGAGGGCCTGCGCTATCCGGTGCTCACGCCCAATCTGAAGGGGCTGGAGCTGGCGCTCGCGGCGGGCGTGGACGAGGTGGCGGTGTTCGCCGCCGCCTCAGAGGCGTTCAGCCAAAAGAACATCAATTGCTCCATCGCCGAGAGCCTGGCCCGCTTCGCCCCGGTGCTGGACCTGGCGCGGGCGCGCGGCGTCGCGGTGCGGGGCTATGTCAGCTGCGTGCTCGGCTGCCCCTATCAGGGCGAGGTGCCGGTGGCCAAGGTGGTGGAGGTGGCGGAAGCCCTCATGGCCATGGGCTGCTACGAGGTCTCCCTCGGCGACACCATCGGCGTGGGCACCCCAGACCGGGCCAAGGCCATGGCCAAGGCGGTGGCGGACCATATCGGCGTCACCCGCACGGCACTGCATTTTCACGACACCTATGGGCAGGCGCTGGCCAATGTGCTCGCCTGCCTCGATCTCGGCATCGCGACGGTGGATGCCTCGGTCGCAGGCCTCGGCGGCTGCCCCTATGCCAAGGGTGCGTCCGGCAACCTCGCCACCGAGGATCTGGTCTACATGCTGGATGGCCTGGGCGTGGAGACCGGGGTGGATCTCGACCGCCTCGCCGCCGCCGGGCGGGCCATCACCGCCGCGCTGGGGCGGGCCCCCACCTCCCGCGTGGCCCAGGCCCTGGCCGCCAAGCTGCCCGCCGCCGGAAGCTGACGGCGGGCCGAGGGGGCTCAGCGTCGCGTCAGCGCGTTGACGAGCTTGCGGTCGAGATAGGTCGGCGCCTCGAACACGAAAGTGTCGAGCCCGCGATAGGCCTCGATCTGCGGGCGGATCTCTTCCAGCGTGGCGGGGCGCATCTTGTCGCCGCCGGCGGGGCGGAAGGCCTCCAGGATCATGCGGAAGCGCTCCACACCGAGCTTGGCGATGAGCGCTTCCCCATATTGGCGGGCGGATTGGGGCGTGCGCATGTAGAGCCCCACCCCGTCCTGGAAGAACAGGCCCACATCCTTGGGCAGCCAGCTGTCGATCCAGTCCGCGAACGGCGCCGCGCCGATATTGCTGTTGTCGTAGGCGCTTACCCACAGCGGACGCGGCAAGGCGGAGAGCAGCGCCCCCATCTTGGGTGCATCGGCCCAGGTGGGGTCCGCCTCCACCGGGAAATAGTAGCCGGACGCGCGGAACGGCAGCGGCTTTTCCGCCACCCGGGCGGACAGGTCCACCAGCGCGGCCACGTTGCGCCGCGCCTCCGGCTCATTGGCGAGGCTCGCCAGCCCGACGATGATGGAGCGCGCCCAGGGCTCCCGGGAAATGCGCGTCCAGTTGGGCGGATCGGCGATGGTCTCGATGCCGAGGCCGGGAACGAAGGCGACGCCGTTCAACACGATCCATTGCAGCAGCAGGGAGCGCGCGCCCAGCCGTTCCCACTCCCCATAGGGATCGAGGGAGCCGGCATGGAGCTGCCAGACGATGCCGTCGATGAGCGCTTCCGGGGCCGCTTCCCGCTCTCGCAGCACGCGATCGATGCCCAGCAGGCCGAGCGCACCGACGGCGCCCGCCCCCACGATCAATGCGGTACGTCGATTGATCATCGCCCCCCTCTCCCTCCCCGCTCGCGGTCGCCGGGTCCGGCGCGCGGGCACCCCCTCACCAGAGCCGGCCGCCCGTTCACACGAAAGCGGCGACCGGAGGCCGGCCGCCGCTGTTTGCTCTCGTAACGGCCCGCCCGGGGCCGCGATGTCAGGCCGGAACCAGCATCAGGCGGCGCTGCTGCTCCTTCATGGTCTCCGCCAGCGCCTCGGGCGTCACGATTCCGCAACGCACGAGGTACTCGCCGATGCGGCCGTCCACGTCGGGGCGATAGTGCTCCATGGCCGCCTCGAACGCTTCGCGCTGCATGAGCCCCTTCTCGAGCAGGAGATCGCCGAGCAGAGGCGGCGACTGTGCCCCCTCGAAGCCCCGGCCGGTGCCACGCACGAGGCGCAGGCCGTCATTGATCTCGCTCTCGCGGGCGACACGCTGCACCGGCAGGTCGCCGATGGCGACGCGCACGTCCTCCAGGGCCTTGTCGGTAAGGGGCGAGGACACCGCCACCACCAGGCGGCCGGCCTCGTCCCGCCCCACCGGGATCACCCGGTAGCGCACCATCAGGTCCACCGGCAGCAGATCGTGGAACTCCCGGACCATGTCTTCGGTGACATGGGTCCGCGGCATGTTGGACTGGTAGGCGATGGCTTCCGCCAGCGTCTCGTCGTCCAGCCAGCCCTTGGAGACCAGGATGCGGCCGAGGGGCTGCTGTTGGCCCTTCTGCAGCGCCAGCGCCTCTTCCAGGTGCTCGGGGAGCACCGCCTGCCACACCATCAGCAGCTCGCCCAGCCGCTGGCGGCGGTGGGCGAAGGCATCGTTCTCCGGGAAGTCGTGCATGGTCTTGTCCCAGACGATGCGCCGACCGAGGAAGATGTGCCCCAGGAACAGCTTCCAGGCCCTCAAGGTGGCCGCGAAGTTCACGAAATTGCCCATCACCACGCGGGGGATGGACATCAGCCCCTGCTCCCAGCCGTAAATGGCCGAGACGAAGTGGAAGCGCTGGATCAGGCGCAATGCGAACGCCACCGCATTGGCCGCCAGCACCATCAGCAGCCAGCCTTCGGTCGCGAAGATGGAGGGATAGCGTTCCGGGATGATGCCGAGTTCGCCGCCGAAATAGATCAGCAGGAACATCACCGCCAGAACATAGGCGATCACCGTCACGATGGACGTGATGATGCCCTTGCGATCGCGCATCAGGAAGTATTTGGACGCAAGGGAGCCCTGCCAGCCGCGGTGCTGCCAGCCCTGAAACGCGATGCCCAGCGCCCATCGGGCCTTCTGCCGGTAGGAAGTGCGGAAGGTGTCCGGAAAGAACTCGCGTACGCACAGGGGCATCGAGAGGCGGATCTCCTTATCGTGGCCGAAGCCGAAGAAGGTCTCGCGCCTCACCCGGTATTCCACAGGGAACCGGGCGATGATGGCCTGCATGTGCGCCTCTTTCAGGCGCGCGCTGATGTCATAGTCCTCGGTGAGGCTCGCGGTGTTGAACACCTCGCCCTCGTCGTGGGACCGCAGATGCAGCACCGCCCGGCGGGAAAAGCAGGTGCCCACGCCCGCCGACGGCACTTCGCCCGCCACGCTCTCGCGGACCACGAGGTCCTTGGCGTGCCATTCGGCGAACTCGTCCATGTAGATGCCGGCCACCATTTCCGACCAGTGGCGTTCCAGCGACACCACCGGCACCTGGATCAGGTCCTTGCGCGGCAGGAGATAGTTGAAGAAGCGCAGCTCCAGGGGATGCAGCACGTCCTCGCTGTCATGCAGGATGAAGCCGGCGAACTCGGTGCCGCTCATCTGCTCGTGCTGGAAGATGGCGCGCACCACCGTGTTCAGGCAGTCCGCCTTGTTGGTGGGGCCGGCATTGCGCAGCTCCACCCGCACCAGCTGCTTGTAGCGCCGGCGCATGCGCTCCACTTCCGAGATGGTGGCGGGATCGTTGGGATAGGTCCCAACGAAGATCATGTAGCGCCGGTAATCGAGAGTGCTCACCAGATTCTCGATCATGGCGGCGATCACGTCCGATTCCTGCCAGGCCGGGATCATGATGGCGAGCGGCTGCTCGTCCTTCTGATACAGAGCCTGGGCCGACAGCGGGCGAATGAACGGCTCGATGGCGAACCGCCGGTACACCCGCCGCGTCCAGTACCACGCATCGACGAACAGGTCGTCGATGGAGGAGAGCAGGATCAGGACCGCCACCACCGCCGACGCATACTCCACGAGGAGGATGAAGTCGGCGAGCAGGTAGGGCCAGTAGAGAGACATCGCGGCAATCCCCCGATGCTCAGTTGCCCCGGCGACGCACGTAGGACGCGCGCATCAGCAGCAGGAAGAACAGCGCGGCAGCGCCCACGCCAAGGGGCAGACCCCATTGTGCGGAATTCTGCCACAGGCGCTGCAGGGTGGCCACGGCGCCCTCGGTCTCGGTGACGCGCACGGTGCCGGCCTCGGCGCCCGAAGCGGACAGCTCGATGAGGGTGCCGTCCACGCCCACGATGGCCACGTCGCCGCGCGACAGGCGCACCGCCTTGCGGGGCGTCATGGGCGTCGGGCCGATGGACTGCCACAGGATGCCACGGCTGCCTTCGGCGCGCACGGCCTGCACCAGGGCCACGTTCTTGAGGCCGGTGATGTCAAGGATGCGGGCGCTCTCATTGCTGCCGACGATCACGCGGTCGCCTTCCACCTTCGCCTTCAGGTCGGCGCCCTGGGCGGGCACGTCGAGGGCGAGGAAGGAGCCGGTGACGCGGAACGGCACGCCGGTGGGGCTGACTTCCAGGGTGCTGGAGGTGCCGGCCGGCACGCCCGCCGCCGCCGCGGCGCGCACCACGCGCACCACGCTGGAGCTGGCGGTAGACAGATAATTATCCGGCACCACCACGCGGCCGCCGCCGGACATGGCCGAGATCACGCCCAGGAAGTCGGCGCCGGAGACGGAACCGCCGAGCTCGAGATTGGACGAGGGCAGCACCTGCACCGGGAACGCCTGGGGCGTCTCGCGGCAACGGTCGGAAACCGGCTGGCGCTGGAAGGTCACGCGCAGGGCGTTGGTGGCCCCGAGCGCATAGGTCGGAATCGCCGCCGAGAGGTGCTCGGGACGGCCGTTGGCGTCGAGGCGCTTGGCCGCGAGCAGGACGTCGTTGAGGAACACGGCCACCACCGGATCGGTGGTGGAAGCGCCGGGCGCGGCCGCCACGTCCAGGTTCAGGCGGCTCGGCAGCGAGGCGCCTGCGGTGGCCGAGGCAAGGTCGAAATTCACCGTCCAGTCGCCACGGGCCAGCACGTCGAGATTGCCGGCGGCATTGCCGAAGGTCGAGAGCGGAATGGAATCGCGCGGGGTCGGCTGGGCGTCCACCGAGCGCACGGTGACGGTGCCGGCGGAGATGGAGCCGCGCCAGAAGCTGTCGAACAGCTGCGCCGCCTTGGGGCCGGCGCTGGGGCCGACCGCGATCACCGGACGGCCGGCGAGGGTCTGCAGGCTCAGCTCGTCATTGGCCACCACCGCGCCGCCGAGGCTCGCCGCCTTGCTGCGCCATTCGTTGAACAGCGCCATGTTGGGGCCACCCAGCCGGGCCGCGAGGGCCTCGAGGGCGCTGCGCACCTGGCTGAGCAAAGTGGGATCGGCCACCACGATGTCCGCGCCGAGGGGCGAGGACGGCAGCAGCAGCAGCGCGCCCACTTCCGCAAGGTCGCGGATGCGATAGGTGTTGGCACCCACGAAATTGGAGAACGGAGCCACCACCCGCAGGGAATCCGGCACGTCGAGGCCGGACACGTCCACCTCGTCGCCCAGATTGGGCAGGGTCTTCACCTTGATGCGCTTGCCGGCGGTCTCCACCGCGAGGCCGAGCCGCCAGGCTGTATCGAAGCTCTCCTTGGCCAGGGTGCCACCCGCCACCAGCACCGATCCGGTGCCGGGCATGGCGCTCCAGGCCGTGGACAGGTCGCGCACGTGGCTCGCGTCATAGGAATAGATGAAGCGGCTGGTGGGCATCAGCTTCAGCACGTTGCCGATAGCCCGCTCGTCCGCGCACAAATCCTGGCTGACCACCGACGACCAGGCGACGCCGAAGCGCATGAAGCCGGTGGGACGCGGCGTCCCGGGCACGTCGATGGTGGTGTTGACGCTGCCGTTCTCACCTTCCAGCTGGCGGGAGAACAACGGATTGCCGTCCACCGACACCACCATCGTGGTACGACCCCCGTCGCCACGCAGATAGTCGGCATTCACCATGAAATGGGGATTGCTGAGCGGAACGCCCGCCGGCACCGGGATGTAGAGATCGCGCCGCGCATCCATCCCCTGGAACACGACGGGAGCATCCACGCCCAGCTCCGTCAGCGTCACCTCGCGGGTGATGAGACGGTCCTGGATGCGCTCCTGAAGGGCAGAGGCTAAGGGATCTGCGGATTGTGCAAAGGCCGATGTCGTGAGCAAGGTCAGGGCGACCAAGCCGGCCGGAATTGCGCAAGCCGCGCGACGTGCGGGATGAGGTGTCATGTCAATCTCTCACGATGGCGGTTGAATGCGGACGCTCGGCCCGGGGGCTTTGCGACAGCGACGAAATCTCGGGCGAAAACTCCGTGACGGATCGCCCGCAGATGCGGTCCGCGATGCGGCGACAGGCCTTGCCGTCGCCGTAGGGGTTGATGCGGTTGGCGAAGCGCGCATAGGCGCCAGCGTCGTCGAGCAGGGCGGCCACCGCATCCACGATGGCGTTCCGGCGCGTGCCCACGAGCTGCACCGTGCCGGCCTCCACGGCCTCCGGACGCTCGGTGACGTCGCGCATGACCAGCACCGGCTTGCCGAGCGCCGGCGCCTCCTCCTGCACACCGCCGGAATCGGTCAGCACCAGGTGGGCGCGCTGCATCAGGCGCTGGAACGGCAGATAGTCGAGGGGGGCCACCAGGTGCACGTTGGGCCGGCCCGCGAGGGACTCGTGCACCGGGCCGCGCACATTGGGATTGAGGTGGACGGGATAGACGATCTCCACGTCGGATCGGGTGGAAAGGTCCGCCAGCGCCCGGCAGATATTCTGGAAACCGTCGCCGAAATTCTCCCGGCGATGGCCGGTGACGAGGATGATGCGCTTGCCGGGGTCGAGCATGGCGAGCGGCGCGTCGAGCTCGGCCGCGAGGGCGGGATCCGCCGCAATGCGCGCCTGGGTCGCCTGGAGCGCGTCGATGACAGTGTTACCGGTGACGAGAATCTCGCCCTCCAGCCGCTCATTCTCCAGATTGGCGCGCGAACGGCCGGTGGGCGCGAACAGAAGGTCGCTCACCACATCCACCACGCGGCGGTTCATCTCCTCGGGAAAGGGCTGGTCGAGGTGATAGGTGCGCAGGCCCGCTTCCACATGGCCCACCGGAATGCGGCGGTGGAAGGCGGCGAGACTGGCGGCCATGGCGGTGGTGGTGTCGCCGTGCACCAGCACGCGATCGGGCTTCACCTCATCAAGGACGGGATCGAGGGCGGCCAGCGCGGCCGAGGCCAGAGCGTTCAGCCCCTGATTCTGCGCCATCAGCTTCAGATCGAAATCGGGACGGATGTCGAACAGGCGCAGCACCTGGTCCAGCATCTCCCGATGCTGGCCGGTCACGCAGACAAGCGAGGTCAGGCCCGCTTCGCACGCCAGCGCCTGCACCAGCGGGGCCATCTTGATCGCTTCGGGCCGCGTGCCGAAAATGGACAGAATCTTCAAAGGACCGCACCGCTGATTCGAGGGGGCCAGGAACCAGACACCGGGATGTCAAGACCTAGATACCCACCTTCTTGTGTGTCGCTAAAAGCCCCGTGACGCAAGCAAAGCCTGAATCTATGGCTAATATCGCACTATACCGGATTACCATTATGGCGGCCGGTCTCTCACCTTGACACGAGCGGTTCTGCCGAAGCCTTAAAGCGAGCGTAGGTATTTCCCTAACGGCAAATTAAGGCTTATCAAAGGTTTACGGCGCGCGGCCGCGCCGCCATTCCCGCGGGAGGTGGCGCACACCTTCACAACTTCGAAAACAAGAAGGCAGCTTAGCCGTGGGGTGCCGCTCCGGCGCCGATGGCGGCCTTCACAAGGGCCTGAGCATCCGCGCCGCCCCAGGCCGCGGGCCCCGCCAGAAAGCCCAGCTCGCAGCCCTCCCGGTCCACCAGCAAGGTGGTGGGCAGGCCGAAGCCACGGCCCACCGCGCGCAGCGCCTGGAAGCTCTGCCCCTTGGGATCGGCGAAATTGGTCAGGTGCGAAACCCCGATCTCTTTCAGAAAGGCGGCCGGCTTATCGGGGTCGCGCGTATCGAGATTGATGGCCACCACCTGGAAGTCTGGCCCGCCAAGGGCGCCTTCCAGGTGATCCAGCTCCGGCATTTCCTTGCGGCAGGGCACGCACCAGGTGGCCCACAGATTGACCAGCAGCACACGCCCCTTGAAATCGGCGAGCGTCACCGGCTTTCCGGCGGCATCCTGAAACGATAGGTTGGGCAAGGCCTTGGGTGCCGTGGCGAGCTTGAGCGCGGCAATGTCCCCCTTGGCGAACGGCTCCAGAGCCTTCGCCCTGGCCACGGAGGCCGCGCACGCGCCGTCACCGCCTGAGGCCACCGGGGCAACCCCAGGGGCGGAAGATGCCGTTGTCGTTTCGTGCTGCGAAACATTGCCGGAAAGGCGGTTCATCCCGTATACGGCGAGCGCGCCGATGGTGGCGCCGATCACCACGCCCAGGGCCACCTGGGCAATGGTGGGGTTCAAAGACACGTGCCGCTTGCCGCGGCGTTCGCCGCCTTCCAAATCGTCCCATGCCCCGGCCCGGTGCTTGGGATCGGTCTGCGGGCGCGGCTGTTCGGAATTGGTCATCACCGGAGGTCCGTCATGAGCAACAAGATGTGGGGCGGGCGGTTCACCTCCGCTCCCGACGCCATCATGGAGGAGATCAACGCCTCCATCGGCTTCGATCAACGTCTTTACGCGCAGGACATCGCCGGCTCCAAGGCCCATGCGGCCATGCTGGCCGCCCAGGGCATCATCGCGGCCGAAGATGCGCAGAAGATCCAGGACGGTCTAGACACGATCCTGTCAGAGATCGAAGCGGGCTCCTTCACCTTCCGCCGCGAGCTCGAGGACATCCACATGAATGTGGAATCTCGCCTCGCCGAGCTGATCGGCGCTTCCGCCGGGCGGCTCCACACCGCCCGCTCGCGCAATGATCAGGTGGCCACCGACTTCCGCCTCTATGTGCGCGACACCGTCGACGCCCTCGACGCCCAGCTCGCCGATTTGCAGAAGGCGCTGGCCGAAAAGGCGCTCGCCAATGCGGCGACGGTGATGCCCGGCTTCACCCATCTGCAGACCGCCCAGCCCGTCACCTTCGGCCACCATCTCATGGCCTATGTGGAGATGACGGCGCGCGATCGCTCGCGCCTGAAGGATGCCCGCGCCCGCCTCAACGAGTGCCCGCTGGGCTCGGCGGCGCTGGCCGGCACCTCCTTCCCCATCGACCGGGAGGCCACCGCCTCCGCCCTCGGCTTCGCCCGGCCGACCGCCAACTCGCTGGACGCCGTCTCCGACCGCGACTTCGTGATGGAGACCCTTTCGGCCGCCTCCATCTGCGCCGTGCACCTCTCGCGCTTTGCGGAAGAGGTGGTGATCTGGACGTCGCCGTCCTTCGGCCTGGTGAAGCTCTCCGACGCGTTCACCACCGGCTCGTCCATCATGCCGCAGAAGCGCAATCCCGACGCCGCCGAGCTGGTGCGCGCCAAGGCGGGGCGCATCATCGGCGCGCTCACCGGCATCCTGGTGGTCATGAAGGGCCTGCCTTTGGCCTATGCCAAGGACATGCAGGAAGACAAGGAAGGCGCCTTCGACGCCCTCTCCGCCCTCTCCCTCGTCGTCGCCGCCAGCGCCGGCATGGTGCGTGACCTCACGCCCGATGCCGAGCGCATGAAGGCGGCCGCCGGCCAGGGTTATTCCACCGCCACGGATCTTGCCGACTGGCTGGTGCGCGCCCTCAATATCCCTTTCCGCGAGGCGCACCACATCACCGGGCGCATCGTCGGCATCGCCGCCGAGAAGGGGCTGGCCCTCGAAGACGTGCCGCTGGCCGACATGAAGGCGGTCGACGCGCGCATCAATGACGACGTCTATTCGGTGCTGTCGGTTGAATGCTCGGTGAACAGCCGCGTCAGCTACGGCGGCACGGCTCCCAGCCAGGTGCGCACCCAGGCTGAGCGCTGGCTGAAGCTGCTCAACGGGGAATGAGCCGCGCCGGTGGCGGCATCGCCCGGTGAAGAGGCGTGGTTAAGAATGTGTTTCACATGAAACACATGCCGCCTCGGCCGAGCCGCACGGAGACAAAGAAAGGGCGGCGAAATGAAGATTTCGCCGCCTGAGTTTTTCACGCGACACCCCCGTGCCGCGTGGGCATTTCACCCGGTGCGCATCTTTGAGCCATAAGGCCGCAGCGCAGGGATCCGCGCTTTCAGCACGCCGCCCGGCAGCCGCGCGCGGCCGGAGCGGTTTCAGGCAAGGCGGACACCGGTTTGCGTGAAGAACACGCAGAGCTTCGATGATCCAGGGCATCTGCCTGTTTTCATGACAAAGGCGAGCGCCCCAACGCCCGGCAAAGGCCGCCGGCAGCAGCAGGAGCGCGCCGGCAGGCAGGCTCCCTTCGGCCGCGACGCCGCCGCTTCTCATCGCGAAGCAGACGGCGCCCGCCCATATCGCTCCACCCGGAAACCCCGCTCCAGGCAGAATCCATGCGCGCGCGGGAGCGTCAGACCCTACTTCTTCTCGCCTTCCGCATTGTATTGGGCGAGGAAGGCGATCAGGTTCGCGCGCTCTTCGGCGCTCTTGACACCGGCGAAGGCCATCTTGGTCTTCGGCGCGAGGGTCTTCGGGTTGGTCACCCATTCCTCGAGCAGGGCGGGTTCCCACACCTTGCCAGCGGTGGCGCCTTCCTTGATCTCTTCCGAATAGGGATAGCCGGCGAAATGGGCCCAGTGGGCACCCACGATGCCGTTCAGCGGCGGGCCGACCTTGGTCTTGGCGCCCGGGCCGATGGCGTGGCAGGCCATGCACTTCTTGAAAACGACCGCACCCTTCTCCGGGTCACCCGCCACCGCGACCGGAGCGGCGGACGCCACCTCGGTCTTGGCCGCGGCGGCCGGCGCCTCTTCGGCCGCGGCCGCACCGGTGAGGGCGAGCAGGGCCAGGGTACTCGCAACCAGAACTCTCATCAGGCTTCCTCCTTTGGGCCGGCTTTTCCGCCGGCTCGTATTGTGTGTGCGCCGCCGCTCACTGCAGCAGCAGGATTTCCCCCTCACCGCCCACCAGGCGATTGCCCGCGAGCCGTTGCGCGCGGCCGGAAAGGCCGCCGCCGAACAGGTCCGCCAGGGCCGGCACGCGCCGCGCCAGAAGCAGCAGCGCCACCAGATCGTGGCTTCCGGTATCCACGAATCCCGGAGCCGGCGGCTCCGGCGTCTGGGCCAAAATCAGCGTGCCGCGGCGCATGCCACGCCCGGCGTCCGGCCCCAGCCGGCCGGCCACAGCGATGGTGCCCGCGATGAGGTCGTTGGCGGCGCCCGCTCCGGCATTTCCACCCACAAGCACGAGCCCACCGCGCAGCCGTTCGCCGAGGCCCGCCCCGACATCACCGGCCACCGAAACCATGCCCCCGCGCATGCCGAGCCGCTCGCCCGGCAAGGCACAGCCCAGCCGCGCGCCGGCCGCGCCCGAAACCTCGATTCGCCCGCCCGTGAGGCCGGCGGCCAGGCTCTCGCCCGCATCGCCCCGCACCACCAGCCGGCCACCGGACATGCGCGCGCCAGCGAGCACGCCCACCGGGCCTTCAACGAGGATCTCGCCATCAGCAAGGTCCGCCGCCACGAAGTCGAGACGCGGATCGCCGCTGACCACCAGGGCTTCCGAGGCGGCTTCGCTCACCTCGAACAGGTCGCCGAGCAACACCCGCCGGGTGCCGAGCAGCACCTCCTTGCGCGCCACGCCATCCAGGCCGAGACCCGCCAGCGCCGCCGGCGTGACGCCCGAGAAATCAAGCCGCGCCTCCAAGGGGGCCGTAAGCTTCAGACGATAGCCGGTCATGCCAAATCCCCCGAGCTGGCCGTGCCGCCCGCGCTCGTCATCAGCTCGCGGAGCTTGAAATGGAAAGGCCCAAGATTGCCGCCGTAATTGCCGGCATCAATGGCCACCACCCCCGCATCGGCGCCCAGCTCGCACACGGCGGCGATGCCGGCACGCATGCTGTCGGCCACTTCCTTCTCGCCGAGGCCGTCAATGACGATCTCCATGACGCTCCCGACCTCCGGCGGCAGGGCGGAGGGCACCACCCCGCGCAGGGTCGGGCAATAGGCATCGTTGGTGGAGGCAATGAGGCCCGCATATTTGGAGCCCACCTTCGAGCCCGAGCGCACCACGCCGCCGGGGAAGGGCATCACCGCGCCTTCCACCTGCCCCATGGCGTCCACCGCCGCCTCGGCCGCGGCCAGCGCCGCTGCACGGCTGCGGGCCAGGATCAGGAAATTGCCGCCGCCCACCGCGGAGGTGACGGAGCCGGAGATTTCGTCGCAGACGAACTCGCCCTCCATCACCGGCACGCGCCAGATGCGCTGGTCGCCGATCTTCTTGGCCATCTGGTGCCCGTCCGCAAAATAGCGCAGGGCGCGGCCGAGCGGGATGGCCGGCCCGCCCTCCAGCCCCGCATAGCAGGCGGAGGTGGGCGAGGTGAGCACGCATTGGCCGACCCGGAGCGGCACCACCTTCTTCAGGTCCTTCAAGGACATGGCGAAGATGAGAACGCTCACGCCCGGCCGCCCGTCAGGGGTCTCGCTAGGGGCCAGCTCGCGCTCGATGGCGGCCTCGCAGCCGCAGCCGATGACCGAAGTGGCGAACCCGGTCATGCTGGCAGCGGCCGTGCGCGCCCAACGCGGCGTGTCGGCGGTGATGATGAGGCGGGTGCCCGCCATGGGGAAGGCTTCCGCGAAGCTTTCGCGGATTTCGACGCCGTTGAGGATCATCGTGAGGTCTCCGGCGTGCTTTCCACCACCTCGGGGCCCTCGCCGCCGCGAATCTCGTGGTCGGCGATCTGGTAGTGCTTGGACTTCATGCCCACCGCCTCGTCGAACCAGCGCTCCAGGCGCTTGTCCATCAGCGGATCGGACGGGGGATGAACGGCGAAGGTGCGACCCTTCTTGAGCGCCACAACGGCACCGTCGCGGACCACGATGTCGCCATCCTTCAGCACCAGGCGCGGGGTGGCGAACATCGCCTCGCGGTCGTTGTCCTCCCGGTAGAGCACCACGTCGGCGCGGGCGCCGGCGCCGAGATGGCCGCGATCCTTCAGGCCCAGGGTGCGGGCGGGAGCCGCGCGGGTCATGATGGCGATCTCTTCCAGCGTGTATTCGCGGGAAATTTCGGCCAGGCGCGTGTGGGAGCGGGCCGCCTTGTGGATGCGCTCCAGCTGCGCATCACGGAACGGCTTGTCCATCAGGAGCCGGATCAGGTGGGGATAGGAGGTGAACGGCCCACCATTGGGATGGTCGGTGGTGAGGTAGACCCGCCAGGGGTCCTCCACCAGCAGGAACAGCTCCAACCCGATGGCCCATTGCAGCGCGTTCACGAACGAGGTGTCGCGATAGGCGAACGGCACCACGCCGCAGCCGGCATCCATCTCGATATCCATGCCGATCCACTTCTTGGGATCGGCGATGCCGTGGTTGCGGTACTGGGACATCAGATCGCCCGAGACGGTCACCGTCTGGCCGAACATGATCTGGCCCACATCGATGGAGATGTGCGGGTTGGCGTTCACCGCCTCCGCGATCTCCACCGCGCCGGAGGAGAATTTGCGGTCGCCCTCCGTGCCATATGAATGGAACTGGATGTGGGTGAGGTGGAGCGGCCAGCCCTCGGTGGCGCCGATGGTGGCGAGCGTGGTCTTCACATTGCCCGGCACACCCAGATTACAGCCGTGCAGATGGATGGGATGGGGCACGCCCAGTTCCGTCACCGCCCGCTGCAGGGTGTTGAGGATGCGGCGCGGGGTGAGGCCGTAATGGGGCCCCTCCTCGTCGAAATCGAGCATCCGGCCGTTGAACTTGAAGGCGTTGATGCCGCCCGGATTGACGATCTTGATAGCGCAGCACTGAGTGGCCTTGAGCATCCAGGCCACATAATCGTTCACCGCCTGCTGGCCTTCGCCCTGCGCGATCATGCGGAGCAGGAAGTCGTCATTGCCCAGCACCAGGAAGCCGCCGGTGTCGAGGTTGGGAATGTCCGCCATCTCCAGATGGGCGTGGCGGGCATTGGCCCCCACCATCGCCGGCTCAAACGCGGCGGTGTAGCCCATTTCCGAATAGCGGCAGCCAGTGGCATGGGTGGTGGGTGCCACCCGGCCGCCGCCACAGCCGCACATGACGCCACCGAACGGCTCGGGAAACTTCGCCCGGTCCTCGTTCATCAGCAGGCGGCCGAGATTCACCTTGCCGCCGGCAATGTGGGAGTGGAGATCGATGCCGCCCGCCAGCACCACGCAGCCGGACGCATTGATGACGTCGTCGCTGGACTTGGTCGGGCCTTCCGCGGCCACGATGCGGCCGTCCTCGATGACGATGTCGCGGATGACGTCCACGACGCCGTTGGCGGGGTCGAACACCCGCCCGCCGGTAATGCGCGTGGTCATGCCGCCCTCCTGAGGCTTTCGAGAATGGCCGAGGCCGCGTCAGCAAGGCTCGGCAGCTCCGCCGCGCGCAGCGCCTCCAGCGGCAGGCACACCACGGAATCCATGCGGAACACCTGGCCGCCATGGTCCACGCCGGGCGTGCCAACCGGGATGAACACATCGGGCTCGCGGGCGAACACCGTGTCGGGATGGGCGAGGGCGATCACCGGACCGCGCCCGAACTCCGGCGGCGCATCGGGCCGGAAGCTCGAGGCGTGCAGCACCAGATCCGCATCCTCAAGCGCCGCGGCGGTGGAATAAAGCTCCGGCACATGGCGCGAAACCCCGCCCCCCACGACGGTGCGAAGCGGATAGCCGAAGCGCCACAGCGCCATCTGATGGGCGCCGGTGATGTTGTCGCGTCCGCCCAGGGGAAACACCACGGAACGGGTGGTCACGCTCAGCGCATCCACCATGGCGGCGGCGGATTCCGCCACACTGGCGGTGTCGCGCGGGCTCAGCGTTGCCGCGTTCCACACGAAAACCGAATAGCGGGCAGCCTTCAGCGCCTCGGCCAGGGCCTTCAGCCCCTCCCCCACCGCCCCTTCAAGGGCGGGAATGCCGGCGACATCCCGGCCGGCGACGAGGGCCGCCAGCCCGCGGGCGGCCAGCGCCACCTCGGCCGGGGGCACCACGACTTCCGTGACCTCATGCCGCGCCAGGGTCCGGCGGGTGGCATCCGACAGAATGTCGCCGACGATGGCCACCCGGCGCGCGCCCTCCACGAACAGCGGCGCGGCCCCGGCCTCGCCGCCGGCCGGAGCGGCGCGGTCGAAGAAGCGGTGATAGCTGAGATCGGGATCGGCGCCGAACACCACCATCAGGTCGCAGTGGTTGCGCACCTCGGCGAGGGTCGAGCTGATCCAGCCGCGGCGCGACAGGCGCTCCAGATTGGCGAACAGCCCCTCGGACGCGGCATGGTCGAAGCTGGCACCGGCGGTCACGGCGAGATCGAACAGGCCGCGCAGGCCGTCCAGATCGGTACCAAGGCCGGTGATGGCGGTCGCCTGGCTCGCCTTGAGCAGCTGCGCGGCAGCCTCCGCCGCTTCGGCAAGGCTCGCCTCGCGCCCCTGGATGCGGGGCGCAGGCGGCGCGGCATCGGTACGGGCCAGGAGGCGGCCGGCCTCGGCACAGGCTTTCACGGGGCGAATGGATCGCCCGCGGACAGCCACTTCCAGATCGTCACAGCCGAGCCCGCAGAATGCGCAGACCACGTCCGTCACGATGCGCTCCGCGCCGTCGCGGGTCACGTCGTCACTTGTCATGATGTCACCGTGCGAACAGCGCGAGGGAGGCCGGGCAGCACGCGGCGGCACTGGCTCCATGCGGAGGCTCTTGGCGAAGGGGTGCTGTGAAAACAGCGGGGCAATCATCGGCCATGGCACTGCCTTGGATGGGAGAAGAGGACCCGATCAAGACGCCGCGGCGGTTGCCCGCTTGTCGTTGCAGTGCGCTTCGAGGTTCTGTTCCTTTAAAGGAATGGCCCCGTGCGCCATGCGTCTGTTCTTGGGAGCGGAAGCTAACACAGGCGATCGCGGCTTGAAAACCCATCACCTATGCCGCACCCGCGAGCACTTGTTGTGCGCCGCAGAAGCGGCAAGGCCCGCGAGTGAGGCTCGCGAGGCCCGCCATCACTTGAAGCACCGCACCTCGGCTTCCGCCTGGGCGCGGCGCAGGTCGGCGACAATGTCATCGTACATTTTCACATTCCGGAACACGGTGGCCGCCCGCCCCACGCCCTGGCGCATGGAAAGGATGGTTTCCGCTTCCACATAGCGGTCATAGGGCAGGATGGACGCCAGGGTATCTACGGAGCAGGAGCACCGCGTCATCGCCTCCCGCGTCTCGCCATTGGCGCCCATGCAGCCGATCACATAATCGACGCGCGCATCGGTGGGATAGTCGTTCACCTCCGCGGCGTGGGCCGGGCCGGCCAGGGCCAGCGCCAGCACCGCACCCTCAAGAACCTTGCGGATCATAGGTCAGAGCCTCCTCCCACAAGCGGCCGCCGCCTTTGGCATCGGCGGTGATCGCGATGCGCACGATCTCACCCGGCAGATCGGGGGCCACGTCGAATTCGTAGCTGAGCGTTTCGAGACCGCGCATTTTCTTGGCATTGGGGTCGGCGACGAAGGGGGCCACCTTCACCCGCCAGCCCTTATAGGCGCGCCCGCCCACCGTGAAGTCGGCCGGCGTCACCTCCGCCTTGTCGCGCAGGGCCGCGCGAATGCCGTTCTTGAAGTAGCGCGGATTGCCCAGGAGCTTCGCCGACAGATCGGCCAGATGATTTTCAAGGAAGAGAATCATCACCGGGTTGCCGGTCACATCCTCGAACGGCCCGGCCGCGCGGTGCCTCTCCGGGCCGAAGAGATCCACCGTCAGCGAGCGGGCGTCCTTGGGCGCGCTCGCGCCCGCCGCCTCCACCTTGATCTTGATAGTGTCGTCATAAGACGGCCCCAGCTCCGGATCGGCGACCTTGCGGCTGTAGCGATAGACCAGGGTACTCCCGGGCTGGGCCGCCTCCAGCTGCGGCGTATCGAACAGCAGCGTGGCGGCGGCCGGCGTGGCGGCGGCCTCTTGCGCCCGGGCGGGCAGTGTCAGCGCACAGGCAAGTAGGGCCGCAAGGGCAAGCGGCCGGAAGGATGGGGTCATCACAGATGGGTCTCCGCCTCGCGCGGCTCAGGCGCGCCGCCGATGGTGCGATAGATGTAATCGGGCGCCGCCCCGCCGGCCTCCGCCGTGGCGAGGGCCTCCATGCGCGCGTGGAAAGGCGACTTGGAACAGGCCGGGTCGGTTGCGGAAGCATCCCCCAGGAGCGCCATGGCCTGGCAGCGGCAGCCGCCGAAATCCATCTCCCGCCGCTCGCAGCTGCGGCAGGGCTCGGGCATCCAGTCGGTGCCGCGATAGGCGTTGAAGGCGGGATTGGAGCGCCAGATGTCGCCCAGAGCGTGCTCGCGCACATTCCAGAATTCCAGCCCCGGAATGCTCTCTGCCGCGTGGCAGGGCAGCACCTTGCCGGTGGGCGTCACGTTCAGCGTCTTGCGGCCCCAGCCGCCGGTGCAGGGCTTGGGATAGCGCGCATAGTAATCGGGGATCACCATGTCGATGACGAGCACGCCTTCCAGCCGCCGGCGCGCCTCTTCCACCAGAGCGATGGAGCGATCCACATCGGGCCGGGCCGGCATCAACGCCGCCCGGTTGGCATAGGCCCAGCCGTAATATTGAGTGTGCGCCACCTCCAGCCGCTTCGCCTTCAGCTCCACGGCCAGCGCGATGATGGCTTCCACCTCGTGGATGTTGCCGCGATGGATCACTGCATTGAGCGTCAGCGGCAGGCCCAGCTCCACCACCTTGTGGGCGAAGGCGAGCTTGGCTTCATGGCCGCCCTTATAGCCGCCGATGCGGTCGCCGGTCTCGGCGGTCGCGCCCTGCACGGAGAGCTGCACATGGTCGAGGCCGGCATCGAACAGCGCATCGATCATGCCCGGCGCGCGGCCGATGCCAGAGGTGATGAGATTGGTGTAGAGCCCCTCTTCCGCGCAATGGCGGGTGAGTTCCACGAGGTCGGGGCGGGCCGTGGGCTCGCCGCCGGACAGGTGGATGTGCAGCACGCCCAGGGCAGCCGCCTCGCTCAGCACCCGTTTCCAGGTGGCGGTGTCCAGCTCCGCGTCGCGGCGCTCCAGCTCCAGGGGGTTGGAGCAATAGGGGCAGCGCAGCGGGCAGCGATGGGTCAATTCCGCCAAAAGGCCGATGGGATGGCCCACGGCGGGCTTCTCTCGCGGCTTGCCCTGTGGCTCGACCACGTCCACGGACGCGTTCTGGCTGCTGTCGGTCATCGCTCGATCACCCGGCGGGTGATGAGATCGCCGATCATGGCGAGCACGTCGCCGGCGATCACCTCCCGCTTTTCGTCATATTGCAGGGCGAGCGCATCCACGATCTCGGCGCAGGTGCGCTGGCCATCCACCAGCGCCAGGACGGCGGCCGCGATGGCATCAATGTCGAAGGCCCGTTCGGGGGCGAGCAGCACATGGCGCTCGCGCACCGCGTCATATTTCAGCTTCACCCCGCGCGGCAGGCGGGGCACATCGGTCTCGGCGGCGATCATGCGCCGGCGAGCCCCACGCCGGGAACCCACGCGCCCGGCGCCGGCCAGCCCGGCTCCACGTAAGCGAAGTAAAGGGCATCGAGCTGAGACCACAAGACTTCAGTCTTGAAGGTCAAGGCGCGGATGACGGCCTTCTGCTGCTCCACCGTGCGGGCATTGGCCTTCACATATTCCAGGGCGAAGTCCGCATCCTTGGGCGCCTGGTCCAGCCGGCGGCGGAAATAGGCGACAACCTTCTCGTTGATGAAGTCGTAATGCTCCAGCATGCCCGAAATACGCTCGGCATGGATGCCCGGCGCGAACAGCTCGGTGAGCGAGGAGGCGACCGCCTCCAGCAACCCGTGGTCGGCCACGAAGCGCACGTAGGCTTCCACCGCGAACTTGGTTGCCGGCAGCGCGCCGTCCTTGGAGATCACATAATCACGGTCGAGACCGAGCCCATCGGTCAGCACCAGCCAGCGCTCGATGCCGCCCAGATCCTCGCCATAGCCGTCATGGTCGGTGATGCGGTGCAGCCATTCGCGGCGCAGCTCGCGATCCTCGCAGCGGCTCATCAGGGCCGCATCCTTGCGCGGAATGGCGGACTGGTAGCAATAGCGGTTCAGCGCCCAGGCCCGCACCTGATCCTGATTGAGCTGGCCGGAATGCAGGAGCTTATGGAAGGGGTGCAGATTGTGATAGCGCCGCGCGCCCACCGCGCGCAGGGCCGCTTCCAGCCCCTCGGGCGTATAGGGGGCATCACTGGGTGCGGGCAGCGGCTCGCGATTGATGTCGAGATGCACGGTCACAGCGCGAACTCCATTCCATCGCGGGCGACGAGCCAGCCCGCCGCCTCCACCGCCTGGCGCTCGGGAGAATCCTCGATCAGCGCCGGATTGGTGTTGTTGATGTGGATGAACACCCGCCGCGCGGCGGGGACGTCCGCCAGCAGGGCAATGGTGCCGTCAGCGCCGGACATGGAGAGGTGGCCCATGCGCGCACCCGTCTTGACGCCGGTACCGGCGGAAATCATTTCGTCGTCGCGGTAAAGCGTGCCGTCGAACAGGACGAGGTCTGCTCCAGCGATGCGCTCGCGCACCGTGTCGGTGATGGCGGCACAGCCCGGAATATAGACCAGCCGCTTGTCGCCGGATGTAATGGTGACCCCCACCGTGCCGCCGGTTTCGGCGCCGATGACGAGCCGCTCATCCTCCTGCCACAGGGGCACCTTGCCAGGCACCGCAAACAGTTCCAGCGTCAACTCGGGCAAAGGCGAGAACGGCTCGCCCAGCACCACAGTATTGCGGGGCACGAACGCCTCGTTGACCACCGAGAACACCGGGTTGCCGCTCACCATGGCGAGCGTTTCCACCGTGCCGAACAGGGTGAAGGGCTGCGATTCACGTAAAGTGAGCAGGCCGGCGATGTGATCCACATCGCCATTGGTGACCACCACGGCGGAAATGGGCGAATGCCGCTCGCCCAGCCGCGGATGCAGCGCCCGGGTGGCCGCGATCTGCGCCCTCAGGTCCGGGGATGCGTTCAGCAACAGCCAATGGACGCCGTCTCCGGACACGGCCAATGACGATTGGGTGCGAGGAGCGACCCTCGGATCACCCGCCCAGGCAAGGCTGCAGACGGGGCAGCGGCAGTTCCACTGGGGAACACCGCCGCCGGCCGCAGAGCCGAGAACGATGGCTTGCATGATGAAGGGTGTCGCCCTTGCTGCGCTGCCCGCCCGTTCCCGGATGCAAGCCCGCGCGGGGATCAGACCAGATCGAGATCTTCGATCAGCGCCGGGAACGACACGCCCCGACGCCGCGCGGACCTCCCGAGCCCGGCTCTCACATGGAGCCGGCACCCGGCTTCAGAAGTCGGCCGGCAGATAGGCAGTGACTTCCATGCCAACGCAGACTTCGCACACCTGAGGCTTCTGCCAACGCATCTCAATTCCTCCTCATGCTGAGTTCGTATTGAGTTCCAGATTTTCATAAGAAAATCATAAGAACCAAACTGTAATGCAGATACACTACAGTCAGACCAAATATTGGCACGCCTCGTCCGCCACGCAAGTGGATTTTTCGCCTGACGTTCGGGAAAAAAGCGCACCACAGCCGTGAAACAGCTTTTGCGGCACTGCACAATTCAGCCGAAACCGCACCATTCGGGCAACAAGGCCGCAGCAGACGCACCGGGGGATCAATGCGGGCCGGTGCCCGTTCCGGCGAGATCCAGCATGAAGCCGCGGCCGCGCACGGTGGCCACCTGGGGCCCGCCGGCCCGGCTCACCGGCGCCAGCTTGTTCCGCAGATAGCCCACATAGACGTCCACCACATTGAGGGAAGCGCCGCCTTGGCTCGCCCACAGGCGATCGAAGATGTCGCCGCGCGCCACCGGCCGGTTCGGGGTCGCCATCAGCAATCCCAGAAGGTCGGCCTCCCGCTCGGTGAGACGCACATGGATCTCGCCGAACAGAACCTGGCGGGTGGACAGGTCCAGCACCAGGCGGCCGGCATTGAGGCGCTTGTCCTGCGCGCCGCCGAGACGGTGCATGAGGTGGGCGCGCAGCCGCGCCACCAGCTCGTCAAACTCGAACGGCTTCACGATGTAGTCGTCCGCGCCCGCGCCCAGGCCCTCGGCCCGGTCGGCCACCTCGTCCTTGGCGCTCAGGAACAGGATGGGGCCTGAATGCCCGGCCTGACGCAGGGCCCGGCACACATCAATGCCCGAGCCATCCGGCAGCATGATATCCAGCACCACCGCGCAGGGATTGCAGGCTCGGGCGGCTCCCAGCGCGGCCTCGGCGCTGGTGGCCACCTCCACGTCGAAGCCCTCGGCGTTGAGCCCTCGGCTCAGCATGGCACCGATATCGCTGTCGTCCTCCACCACCAGGATGTTCATGGCGTCTCCTCTTCGCCCGCGCGGCGTTCCGCGTCGGGCAGCGGCAGCATGATCACGGCGCGCAGACCCGCGCGCGAACCGCCCCCGCCGATATTGTCTTCCAAAGTGATGCGCCCACCGTGCTGCCTCACCACCCATTCCGCAAGAGCAAGGCCGATGCCGAAGCCGGAATGCTCACTGGATCCGCGCGCGAACCGCTCGAACAGCCCGGCCCGCTGCTCCGGGGCGACGCCGCGCCCATCATCCTCCACCACGATGCGCACGCCGTCCGCCTCACGGCTCTGGCGCACGGTGATGCGGGTCAGGGGCGCGCCGTGGCGGAGCGCATTGTCCATGAGCCCTTCCACCACCTGGCGCAGCCATTCGCGATCCGCATGCACCAGGGGACCCGGCTCCTCCGCCTCCAGGGCCAGCTGCACCCGCTGGCGGCGGGCCGGCACCTCGAAGCTGAGGGCGGCCTCTTCCAGCAGCGGGCGCAGCGGCACATCCTGGAACACCAGCTCGATCTCGCCGCTTTCGGAGCGCGCCACCCGCAGCAGGTCCTCCACCCGCCGGTGCAGCCGCGCCGCGCGCTTGCGGATGGTGGCCAGCACGCTGCGGGTGAGATCCTCGGGAATCGAGGCCGCTCGCTGGGTTACGTCGCATTCCCCGATGATGACCGTCAGCGGCGTGCGCAGCTCATGGCTCACATCGGTGAAGAAACGCCGCCGCGAGGCATCGATGGCGGCAAGGCGAGCATTGGCGGCGGTGAGGTCGGCGGTGCGCTCCGCAATGGTGCGCTCCAGCACCGCCCGGTCGTCCGCCACCTTGCGGGCGCGGCGCGCCAGCCGCTCGGCCATGCGGTTGAACTTCGCCATCAGCAGGCCCAGCTCGTCCCGCGAGCCGATGGCGAGGCGCGTGTCCAGCACGCCGGAGCCGATCGCGCCCGCCGCCTTGTCGATCTGCCGCAGCCGGTCGAGCAGGGGGCGGGCCAGGGTGCGATGCAGCATCAATGCCGCCGCCAGCACCAGCACCGAGAGGCCGATGGCGCCTAGGCGCAGGCGCGTGGACAGAGCGCGCGCCTCCTCGCGGGCATTCACCACCCCCCGGCGCTCGCTTTCCACCAGCACCGAGAGCAGAGGGCCGGCGGAGGCGGCGAAGGCGTTGAGGGCACCGCGCACGGCATCGGAACGCCGCACCGGATCACGATGGGAGAGGGCGAGGCCGATCTGCCGGTCGAGCACCGCGAAATCCGCCTTCAGATGGGCCATGAGCCGGGCCCGCCCCTGGGTCGTCACCTCTGCCGCGGACAGGTCCTCGGGCGATTCGGAGGCCACGGTATCCAACACCGAGACCACCCGGTCACGGGCACTCGACACGCGGTCGCGGTCGGCCGTGGGGTGGCTGGCATCGGCCACGGCGGTGATGCCGAACTCGGACAGGCGGGCGGATGCCTCGGTGAGCAGATCGAGCCGCCTCTGGGCGGCGATGGCGGCTTCAAGCGCCTGGTCGGTGGCGCCCACGGCCAGCACGACGCCGGCCGCCGCCAGAACCGCGAAGGTCGCGACGGCGGCGATGAGCGCTCCGAGCTTGAAGCGGATGGACCCCATGAAACGTCGGCGCGGCATGAAACGAAGGCGCGGCTCCACGACGGCCGCGCCTTTGAAACGGCGTCACGCGCCGTTCCGGGCGCCGGCCCAGAACGACAGCGTGGAAGCAGTGCCCGCCGACGTCAAGCCGCCCGGGCACAGCGCGTGGCAAGGCTCAGGCTTGGACTCAGGCCTGACCGGAGGTCGAGAGCTTCTGCGCCTCGGCCTGCATGCGCTGCTGATAGAGGGCGGCGAAGTCCACCGGGTCGATCATCAGGGGCGGGAAGCCGCCATTGCGCACCGCGTCGGCGATGATCTGCCGGGCGAACGGGAAGAGGATGCGCGGGCACTCGATGAGCACCACCGGCTGCAGGCTCTGCTCGGGAATGCCCTGCACACGGAACACGCCGGCATAGTTCAGCTCGAACGCGAACAGCGTGTCGGCACCGACCTTGGCACCGCCCTCAATCTTGAGCTCCACCTCGAAGTCGCCATTGCCACCGGGCTTGGCATTGACCTGGATCTGGATGTTCACATCGGGCTGGGCCGGAGGAGCGGCGAGGGAGCGCGGCGCATTGGGATTCTCGAACGAGAAATCCTTGGTGTACTGCGCGAGCACGTTCAGCGACGGCGCCGGGTTCTGGGTGGGGCCGCCATTCTGCGTCGCCATGCGCATCTCCATATGTTGAAGGCTTTGATAGAGTGAGCCCGAAGGCGCGCGGTCCGCTACCACGCTTTACAGCCGCCGTGCAAGGCTGAGGGCGCCGCACCCGCGCGCAGCGCCGATCAAGGAGAAGACCGATGGCCGACGAGACCCCTGAAGCGCCCCGCAAGCCCCTGAGCGACGCGGCCAAGCGCGCCCTTGCGGAAGCCGAGACCCGCCGCGCCGCCACCGACGCCGAACGCAGGGAGCTGCCGAAGGAGATCAACGGGCGCAAGGGGCCAGAGCCCGTGCGCTACGGTGACTGGGAAGTGGGCGGTATCGCCAGTGATTTTTGATCCGGCAGGCGAACAAAAAGAGCTCGCCCACCCCCATCGCGGCGTCTTGCTGGCTTCATGCGGGTCGAGTAGGCTCCGCGACGCTATCCGGTGAACCGGCTCGGCGGGGTGCCGGGCGCTGAAACAAGGGTAAGCGGCAGCCGACCGCTATCCGAGAATTTCCGGAAGCGGTCGTCCCCTGCCGGGTGTTCGTTGTTTCGAG
>NZ_JACBFQ010000010.1 GCF_021401125.1 Xanthobacter sp. NM-59 | reverse complement strand
AAGATCCAGTCCTACAACTACGAGGCCACCAAGCTCGCCATCGCCCGCGCCGTCAAGGGTGAGCCCTCCGCAAAGGAAGCCACCGAAAAGCGCGACGCAGTCAAGCATCCCTTCCAGGCCTGAGCGACTTCGCCTCACGGCTCCAAATCTGAAGCCCGGCCTCGCGCCGGGCTTTTTTGTGCGCGGCCGCGCCGTCAGGCCGGGCTGAGGAGCACGATCAGCGCCAGCGCCGTGCTGGCGATAACGGACAGCAGGGGCACCAGGGCTTCCTCGGCATTGATGTGGGGCTTTCCCATGGCGTCATCGTCCCCCTTCCTGCCACGCATCGCGGGATGCGCGAGGGCTGTCGCTCCCGAAGCCTGCGGGCTCCTGCATCCGAAATCCTCTAAACGACTGGCCGCAGGCATTTTCTGCACGCGAGCCGATCGGCATTTTGCTAAAAAGCGCTCATAGGACGCTGACGCTGCGGGCAAAATTCCACTTTCGGCGCAGGGCAATCGCTGGCTGCTGGCCTCCGCCGCCCGTTTTTGCTTCTTGGTGACGGGATGCCGTGGGGACCATTTCGAAGGCGGCGCAGGCCAGCGAACGGGGGGAGCACCGATGGCGGCGGTCCTGATCATTCTGCTGGTGGTGCTCACGGTGGTGGCCCTGCCCACCTGGGAGTACAGCGAGCATTGGGGCTATATCCCCGGTGCCGTCGCCGGCCTCCTGCTCATCGTGGTCGCGGCGCTGACATTTGCCGGCTACCTCTGAACAAAGCCCGGAGCCGACCCTTCAGGCCGGCTCCAAGTGCTTATCTCCATGGTGTGCCGGGGCCGGGCGCCGGTCTGGATCAGGCCGTTTTTTCGATCACCCGTCCCAGCTTCTCCACCAGCTCGCCCACCTGAGCCTCGGAGATGATGAGGGGCGGCGTGACCACCAGCGTGTCGCCGGAGGTGCGGATCATGAGGCGTTCCTCGTGGAAGGCCCGTTCCAGCCCCTCGTATCCGCGCGCGCCCGGGGCCCCGTCGCGGGGGGCGAGATCCACGGCGCCGGTCAGCCCGACGGTGCGGATGTCGAGCACGCCGGGGCGGTCCCGGAGACTCATGATGGCGTCGGCCCACAGGGGCTCGATCTTGCGGGCACGGGCGAACAGGTCCTCCTGCGCATAAAGGTCGAGGGTGGCGAGCGCGGCGGCGCAGGCCAGCGGATGGGCGGAATAGGTGTAGCCGTGGAACAGCTCGATGGCGTGTTCCGGCCCCTTCATGAAGGCTTCGTAGATGCCCTTGCGCGCCAGCACGCCGCCCATGGGCACCGCGCCGGCGGTGACGCCCTTGGCGAAGGTGATGAGGTCCGGCACCACGCCGTAGCGCTCCGCGGCGAAGGCATGGCCCAGGCGGCCATAGCCGGTGATGACCTCGTCGAAGATCAGCAGGATGCCGTATTTGTCGCAGATCTCGCGCAGGCGCTGGAGATAGCCTTTTGGCGCGGGGATGACGCCGGTGGACCCGGCCATGGGCTCGACAATCACCGCGGCGATGGTGGAGGCGTCGTGCAGGCCCACGAGGCGTTCCAGCTCGTCGGCGAAATGGGCGCCGTAGCCGGGCTCGCCCTTGGTGAAGGCTTGGTGCTCGCGGTCATAGGTGGTGCGCAGATGGTCGACACCGGTGAGCATGGTGCCGAAATTGCGCCGGTTGGTGACGATGCCGCCCACCGAAATGCCGCCGAAGCCCACCCCGTGATAGGCCCGCTCGCGGCCGATGAGGCGGGTGCGCGAGGCGTTGCCGGTGACATTGTGATAGGCGAGCGCGATCTTCAGCGCCGTGTCCACCGCCTCCGATCCGGAATTGCAGAAGAAGACGTGGTCGAGGTCGCCGGGTGCCAAAGCGGCGATGCGGTTGGCCAAGGTGAAGGCGGCCGGATGGCCGAACTGGAAGGTGGGGCCGAAATCGAGCTCGGCCGCCGCCGCGCGGATGGCGGCGACGATGGGCTCGCGATTGTGCCCGGGATTGGTGCACCACAGGCCCGAGCAGCCATCCAGCACCGCGTGGCCCTCGGGGGTGAAATAATGCATGTCCTTCGCGCGGGCCACCAGCCGCGGCCGCTTCTTGAAGGCGCGGTTGGCGGTGAAGGGCATCCAGAATGCTTCGAGGTCGTTCGGCGGTACTTCGGTCACATGCGCCGTCACGGTCTCCGCAGCCATGTCGTCCAAAGCCATGATTTTCTCCTCGCGCATACGGGGCGCAGCAGCATTGCCATGTTTCGGCCGCTGCTGTCGGCAAGCTAGCAGTCTCGCCGCGTGCGAAACAGGGATCGTTCAACTTCGGAAGCTTCCCCGGAGCCGGCCCGAAACCTGCCCCTTGCACGTGCTCGGCTTCTGACGGACAAAGGGCACATGACCGAGGGGAATGCCGGCACCAACAAAGCGCTCAGCGATCCGTCGACGGCGGAGGAGCCCTTGCGCCCTGAGGGCGAGGATCCCGCCCTGCCGCCGGACGGTGACGCCGCGCCCGCCGAAACCGAGACCGATGGCCCGGAGGCCTGGGACGCGCTGGTGCGCGCCGGGCTGGAGCGGGTGCTGGCTTCGCCCGATTTGTGCACTTCGCCGCGCCTGGGCGCATTCCTGCGTTATGTGGTGGAATCCAAGCTGGCCGGGCGGGCGGACCAGATCAAGGGCTACACCATCGCGGTTGAGGCGCTGGGGCGCGCGCCCTCGTTCGATCCCCAGTCCGATCCCATTGTGCGGGTCGAGGCCACCCGCCTGCGGCGCGCCTTGCAGAACTATTACAATACAGTCGGTCTCGCTGATCCGGTCCTGATCCACATCCCCAAGGGCGGTTACGTGCCGCAGTTCGAGGACCGGCGGGTGGCCAGCGCGCCGCCGGTGGCGGACGAGGTGGAGGATGCGCCACTGCCGGCGGCCTCCCCGGTTCCGGTTGCGGCTCCGGCGGCGGTGGCTGTGCCGCCCGCGCCATCCAGCCGGCGGGCATGGCGGTTCGCGGGCTGGGCCGTGGCGGCGATTGTGCTGCTGGCTACCGGTGCCATGGTGCGGTTTGGAGGGAGTTTCGACTGGCCGGTGCAGGCTTGGTTCGGTGAGCCGCCGTCCATGGCCGATCGGGTGCGGCTGCCCATCATCGAGGTGGGGACGCTGGATGCCGCGGACGCGCATGGTCCCTCCGGCGGCGATCTGCGCAGCATGGAGGAGCGGCTGCGCGACAGCTTTGCCCAGTTCGATTTCGTGGAAGTGCGCGCGGGCAGCTCGCGCGGCGATGTCTCCGCGCGGGAGTGCGGCGGCGGGCTGCCGCGTTCCGTCTTCTCGCTAGGGGGCCTCGCGGAGGCGCGCGCGGACGGCACCTATGCCCTGATGCTCCACCTCACCGACCGGTGCGAAGGCATCATCGTCTGGTCCCATGCCATCGAGGGGCTGAAGAGCGCCGATGCCGCCGATGCCGAGCAGAGGGTGGTGCGGGAGATCGCGGCCACGCTGCTCGAGAATTACGGGGTGGTGTCGGTGCGGGCGCGCTCGCAGGTGCGGGCCCATGCGCCGTCCTCCGGCTTCGGCTGCATCGCCGAGGCGTTCGCGGTGCTGCGCAATGATGGCACCGCGCCCCCGGCCGTGCCGCGCGCCTGCCTCAGCCAGCTGGTGGAGCGAGACGGCGAATTCGCGTTGGGCCACGCGGTGCGCGCCGCCGCCATGCTGGACGACGCCATGCGCGATACGGCCCAGCTGGCCCCCGAGCGGGCCGCGCAGATGCTGCATGAGGCCGAGCTGGCGGTGGATCTGGCCCCCGGCAGCGCCTATGCCGAGCGCACCCTGGCGCTGGTGCAGCTGTTCCTCGGGGAGACCGAAGCCGCAGTGGCGTCCGGCCAAGAGGCGCTGCGGCTTAATCCGCTGGATCACGATATTGCCGCCACGGTGGGCACGGTCCTGATCGGTGCCGGGCGCGTGGAGGAGGGCGAGGCACTGCTGGTTTCGGCCCGCACCCAGGGGGCGGCGCGCTCGCCCCTTCAGGAAACCTACCTCGCCATCGCCGCCTTCCTGCGGGACGATCCGTTCGCCGCCCAGGCGCTGGTGCCGCAGCTGCGGCTGCATCCCAATCCCGGCAACCGGCTGGCCCTGGCGCTCGCCCTTCACGCCCTCGACCGCGACAGCGACGAGCGGGAGGCGGTGCGCAGCCTTGCCCATCTGGAGGGAGGTGGGCCCGAGGCGGTGCGGCGGCTGGTGCGCCATCTGCTGCCGGCTCCCGTGGTTTCGGAACGGGCCCTGAACGCGCTTGAAAGCGCGGGCCTTTCCCAGGAAGCCGCCACCGGCAAGCGCCCGCACGGTTGAGAGATGCTGAAGGCACGCCTAAATAGGGGGCGTGCGGGCAAAGATTTGTTTACGGATCACACGCCACTGTGGCCGTGATCGGCCCTGCTCCAATCGAGCCCAGATGACCGCTGCCCGACCCATCCAGAGCGTTCGCATTCTCGTCTGCGACCCTGATCCCGCCACCCGGCGCACGGTGCGGGCGGCGCTGGCGCGTCGCGATGTGCTCAATATGATCGAGGCGGAAAGCCTCGATGCTGCTTTCTCATCCCTCGCAAATTGTGACGCCGCGCTCATCTGCCTGGTGCCGGGCGAAGAGGGGGTGGTCACCCGGCTGCGCGCCGCGGGCCTCTCCGGAACGCTGGTGGTGGCGCTGGCGCAGGGTTCCGTGTCCGGCGCCGTGGCGGCGATGCGGGCGGGCGCCGACGACGTGGTGTTGAAGCCCATCAAGGTGGAGGACGTGGCGGAGCGCCTTCTGGCCGCGCCCAGCGGCCGGCCCGAGCGCCGCCGCGCGCTGCGCGAGGATCGGCGTCCCCTGGTGGCCCAGAATGGCGATTTCTGCGGCTTTCTCGGCCGTTCCGCGCCCATGGTGCAGCTCTATGAGCAGATCAACCGGGTCGCCCCCTCCCGCGCGCCCGTGTTCGTCACCGGCGAGAGCGGCACGGGCAAGGAGCTGGCGGCGAATGCCGTTCACCTGCGTTCGCCGCGGCATATGGCGCCGTTCCATGCCCTCAATTGCGGCGCCATTCCGCGCGAGCTCATGGAGAGCGAGATTTTCGGCCATGCGCGCGGCGCCTTTACCGGTGCCCATGCGGACCGGACCGGCGCCGCCGAGCTGGCGGACGGTGGCACCCTGTTCCTCGACGAGATCGGCGAAATGGACCTCGCCCTGCAGGCCAAGCTGCTGCGCTTCCTGCAGGATGGGAAGGTGCGGCGCATCGGCGAGGGGCATGAGCGGCAGGTGGATGTGCGCATCGTCTGCGCCACCAATCGCGACCCGGTGGCGGAGGTGAAGGCCGGCCGCCTGCGCGAGGACCTCTTTTACCGCCTGCACGTGCTGAACCTGCATTTGCCGCCGCTCTGCGAGCGGGGGGATGATGTGATCCGCCTCGCCGAGGCATTCCTGGCCCGCTTTGCCGGTGAGGAGGGTCGTCCCCTGCCGCGCCTCACCCCGGAGGCCGCCGATGTGCTGCGCCGGCGCCGGTGGCGGGGCAATGTCCGCGAGTTGCAGAACCTGATGCGGCGCGCGGTGGTGCTGAGCGAGGGCGTGGCGCTGCCGGCCACCCTTTTCGTGGACGACCGCATGGCCGCGATCCCCGAGCCGCCTCCGGCGGAAGTGTTGGACACCGCTGCGCCCCCGGAGCCGCACGCGGTGGAGCCTCTCGCCGTGACCGAGCGGCGGGCCATCGAGCATGCCATCGCCGCGTTCCAGGGCAATATCGCCCTGGCGGCGGCGGCGCTGGATCTCAGCCCCTCAACGCTCTACCGGAAAAAGCAGTCCTGGGAGCAGGGAGCCGCGCGGCCCAAGGCCAGCCGACGGACCTCCGGCCCCGATTGCGCCCTGGCCCGGCCCGCCGAGGCCTGAACCCGAGCGATCCTCGGCCACCAGTGGGACGAACGCGGCCGACACCCCGACTGAAGTCGCGGCGTGCCCGCGTGCAATGCCTTCAGAACCCGGCATGGAGCGTCCTGGGGCGATGGGGCGGGTCAGTCGCGTGCGGAGGCACATGGACTTGGCCAGCGGGAACACCCCCAATTCCGTGAAATGGGGAAATGCGCCGTGTCACTCAGTGAGATTGTCTATCTCTCCGAACGACCCCGCCCCTTTGCCGGAACACACCCCAAGGCCGGTTGACACCCTGCGCGCCCGGCGCGGCCTGCGCCCCCACCAACCTGTTCCTCACGCTCCTGCCCTCCGCTTTCGGGGGAGGGGCGAACCGCTGGGAGTGGGGTCAGGCACGGAGGCCAACGGCATCGCCTGGGAAGCCGCTCTGCTTCGAAGTCCATTCCTCCATGCGCAGGATCGGCGCTGGCCCCTGCCTCTCAGGCGGGAAAGGGCGCGGCGCTTTGCGCCCTGTCTCGCGAACGTTGAGCGGTCCCGGAGCGCGTCCGAGCGGAGTGGGAAACGGCGTGCGCGAAGGTAACGCGCCAAAAAGGATCGATGGCCTCAGTGCGCGCGTGAAAAACGGAAGTCGTCTAGGCCCGCTTGCGCAGGATTTTCAGGCGTCCCAGCAGCTCGGCGACCGCTTCCGGCGGCAGGTGGCGGATTTCCTGGGCCAGCAGATTGGCGAATTCGGTGGCCTCCGGGCTCAGGCCGGCCGTGTCCACGGTCACCTTCGGCTGTGACAGCTCCGCCAGCCGCTGCAGGTCTTCAGCTTCATCCCAGATCACGTTGAAATAGGCGATGATGCGCTGAACCATGCTCCAGGTGGGCCGGCCGCGCTTGCCGTTCTCCAGGGCCGAGAGATAGGTGGGGGTGACGCCGAGGGCATGGGCCATCTCGCTGAGCGTGACACCCCGCGCCGCCCTCAGATCGCGCACCCGCCGGCCGAACGGTGTCATGGGCGCGCCCTTTCCCACTGGGAGAGGGGGTGAAGGGGGCATCCGCCGCGCTGTCGCGCCCATGCCAGGTCCCTGCGGCTGGGCGTGGCGGCTTCGGGCGCGGGCGGCCAGTCGCTGTTCATTCTCAATGCCTATCGCCCCGCTCGCGTGCCTTCGCGCGAAGCTCACCTCGCGGGGCGCCGGGAACACGCGTCAATTCAACACTCTAGAGCATTTCCCCGTTACCATGAAAAGAGGAGCTGCTCCAGGTGATGAGATTGGCCTGTTGCGCGGCGGCCTCCGTAGGCCGACCCGGCGCGACCGCGTGCCGGTGGCGGCCAGGGAGGTGATCCGCACCGGCTTCCGCGCGGCGGCGCCTTACGGGGGCCGCACGGGGCGCATTGCAGGCCCGCTCCGGCCAGGGATGCGAGGCCGAAGGGCGTGTGGCTTCCGTGGCCCCCTCCGCCCGGCTGCCGCGCGCTTTCCGATCGCCACTCAATCCGCGGGGCGGCCGCTGCCAAGTCATCTGGATAGTCCTGCTGTCGCCCTCGCGCTTGCGGGACTGGCGAGGGCGGCGCTGCGTTTACATGCGGTGACCCGAAAAGGCGTATCCCAACGGGGCTTGAGCTGGCGCTCCGCACGATTGGCATTGGGCTGTGTCGGGCCCTCGCGCGCCTCGGGCCTCTCTTTTCCGCAAGCGCGGGCCCGGGCTGACAGAAGGCCGCCTTCCGCATCCCGGGCTCTCGAAGGTCGGGATGGGGCGCGCTTCCAAGTGCGGTGGGCACGGGTTCCCGTGCAGCAGGCGGGTGAAGGCAAGCGCGCCCCAAGCGACGTTCAGCGCCGGCGGCCCGCTTTATGCCCAACCGCCAAGGATGCGCCTCAGATTGCCACTCCCGCGCCCGTTTGCGGGGGAGAGGGACGCGGGCGATGCGACCCTCGCGGTGGTGAATGGCGATATTCCGGAAGGTCGTGAGCCTTGGACGCGAAGCTTCCTTGCCACCGAGGCGGGTCGCGGTTGGCACCCTCGTTCGCAAGCGGGGCAGGCCGTGTGTTCCCCACCACCGCTTGCTTCTTCAGCAATTATCGATCCCAGGGCGCGCAGCTTTCAAAGCCGCGCGCCGCTAAGCGTCACAGGCCGTTGAGGAGGCGCTCCAGATAGTCGAGCTCGATCTGCGGGCGCTCGGGCTGCTCCAGCCGGCGGCGCAATTCCTCGAGAACCCGGCGGGCGCGTTGGGCGTCCACCTCGTCGGGCACCTTCACGGTGAAATCGTCGCCATAGTCCTGGCTGCGCAGGGGGCGGCCGAGGGGGTCTGTGCGCTGGGCGCTCTCCTCGCCGGGACCGCCGGGGCCGGGCTGGCCCTGATTGCCCCGCTGGCCCTCCGCGAGCGCCTGGGCGCCCTGGCGCAGGGATTGAAGGGCGCGGCCCTCCGCATCGAGCGCAGGCTGGCCGTCCCCGCGACCGAGGGCCTCTTCAGCCTCCCGCATGGCCTGCTCGGCCCGGCCCAGGGCCTCGCCCGCCCGGTCGAGGGCCTCGGCCTGGGCCTTCTCGCCGTCGTCGCCTTCCTGAGCGCCCTCGTTGCCGCGGCCCTGCTGCTCGGACTGGCCCTGCCGGCCCTGCTGGTATTGGCGCAGCGCGTCGAGCATCTTGCCCAAGCGCTGGCGCAGCTCCTGCTGGCCCTGCTTCAGCTCGTCGAAGTTGTTCTGCTGCTCCTGCTGGCCTTGCCCTTGCTGACCCTGCCGCTGCTGGCCGCGCTCCTGCTGCTGGCCCTGCTCGCGACCCTGGCGGAAGGTGCGGTCGCGCAGGCGCTGCTGCTCGCGGATCATGCCGCCGAGCTCGTTCTGCTGCTGGCCATCCTGGCGGCCGGCCTGGCGGTTGCCGGGGCGCATGTTTTCCATCATGGCCTGGAGCTGGTCGAGAAGCTGCTGGGCGGCCTCGCGATTGCCGGAGCGGGCGAGGTTCTCGATCTGGTCCAGCATGCGCTGGATGTCCTGGGGGCGCACGATGCGGGTGTTGGGATCCAGCGGCCGCGAATCGGTGCCGCCGTCGCGACGCGCCTGGGCGGCGAGCTGCTGCATCATCTTGTCCATGGCCGCCCGCAGGTCCTGGGTGAGGCGGGCGATCTCCTCGTCGCTGGCGCCGCGCTCCAGTGCTTCGCGCAGGGCCTCCTGGGCCGCCTTCAGGGCGCGTTCCGCCTCGGTAAGGGTTCCGTCCTCGATGGCGACCGCCATCTCCCAGAGATAGTCCACAAGGGCCCGCAGATCATCGTCATTGCGGGCGTACTTGGCCTTTGCGAGGGCGGCGCGCAGGCCCAGATACTCGCTTGCCGGCGGAGCGAACTGCTCGGGAAAATCCGTGAGCGCGGTGAGCACCGCCACCAGCCGCCTGCGGTTGCGCGCGTCGAAGGCCAGGAGGCGGCGCTCGTCGATCAGCGCGCGGGCCAGCGGCTTGGTGAAGGCGCGGGAGGGCAGGCGCACCGTGCGGGTCTCGCTGAAGCCCTCATTGCCGGCCTCGTCGCGGGCGCGGAGCATAAGCTTCACCGTGGCACCGGCCCAGGGGTGGGCGAGCAGGTCCTTGCTGGTCTGGGCCGTGCCGGAGCGCCCGCCGGGCGGCAGCGAAAGCTTGACCTCCGGCTGCGGCACCAGCGGCTTGTCGGGAACGCGCGGCGCCGGCGCGCCGGGGCGCGGGAACAAAGGCGGCTCGGGCGGCAAGGGCGAGAGCAGGGCCTCGGCCTCCTTCACGCCGTAATCGTCCTCGACGCGATAGGTGAGCTGCAGGGTGTTGCGCGCGCCGGGCTGCGGCGGCTTGGCGAAGGCGATGCTGGGGGTGGTGTCGGGCACCACCTTGAAGTGCCACATCACCCGCCGCTGGTCCGGCCCGGTGAAGCTGGCGTCGCCCGTATCGCGGATGACGAAGCGCCGCTCGGCGGCCTGCCCCTGGTCGGCCGCGGTGGCGCCGGCCTTGGCGCCGCCGGGCGCAACCTCCTCGGGCGTGATGCCGTCGTCCAGCTTCAGGGCGGAGACGTCCACGCCGGCCCCGCGCACCACCAGCACGCTGCCCGCCGGCACCTGGAGGGCGGCGGCGTTCAGGGTGGTGGGGTCGTCCCAGCGCAGGCCGGGCAGCACCACGGGCGGGCGGCCCGTATACGTGGGCGGATCCACCCAGGCGTCGAGCCGGAACGGCGTCGGCGGGGTCAAAGCATGCCAGTCGAAGGCGGCACGGATGCGGGAGAGGTGCTCCCCCGGCGCCATGAATACGGTGGCGAACAGCGCCAGCAGCGCCAGGGCACGCAGCGCATAAGGGTCGCGCCGGGCCAGGCCGGGGGCCGGCAGGCCGGCGCGCAGCCGCTCTGCCGCCGCCATGGCGCGGGCGAGGTGGGCGCGCCACAGCACCGCGCCCACCGGATCGTCCGGCCGGGTGGCGAGGCTGTCGGAAAGGGCGGTGGCGGGCCGGTGGGCCAGGGCGCTGTGGGTGTCGAGGCGTGCCAACGCCTCCCCGTCATCGGGGCGCTTCAGGCGCGCCAGGGGCAGCGCGGCGGCGGCGAACAGCACCACGAACACGCCGAGGCCGACCATGCGCCCGAGCGCCGGCAGCTCTTGCCACAGGCCGGCGAAGGAGAGGGCGAGAAACAGGGCGCCCACCGCCAGCATGGCGGCGAGACCGGGCCATACGCGCTCCCACAGCAGGGTGAGGCGCGCACGCCGCAGGGCGCGCGCCAGCAGCAGGCGGGCGGCTTCCGCCTTCGCCGCGCCGGGCGCAAGCTTCTGGTCTTCTTCAGCGCCGTCCTGGGACCGCTTTGCCGGGCTCACGCCAACTCCTCATCCAGGGCCGGGGCCCGTCATAAAACCCATGGAGCTTATCACGCCGCACCGCGTGCACCAGCGCCCGCCGTCTTCACATCCCCCGGCGTTCCCGCCCCGATCCGTCGGCGGCGCCAGGGGGCGGCTGAAACCTGCCCGGAGGCTCTCCCCAGCGCTGGGACATCGTGCTGTCTCGACGCGGACCGCGCCGACGGCGTCACGGGCGGGGTTCTGAATTGGCGCGTCACTCGGTAGAGGTTGGGGCGGCCGCCGACTGTGATGGGAACGCAGCGTCGGCCGCCCGTCCGATCTCGTCCGGCGAGAGCCCGAGCGCCAGCAGCGTCTCGCACATATGCGGCGGCAACGGGGCGCTGACCGCCACGGGCGGCCCCTTCTTGGCGAGCGGCACCACGATGCGGCGCGAGTGCAGATGCAGTTTCGGCCCGCCCGGAAGGCGCGAGGCACCGCCATAGATGGCATCGCCCAGGATGGGCGCGCCCAGGTGGGAGAGGTGGGCACGCAGCTGGTGGGTGCGCCCCGTCACCGGCGACAGGGCGAGCACGCAGAGCCCCTCGCCGCGATGGAGCACGCGATAATCGGTGATCGCCTCCTGCGCCCCCGGCGCGCCCTTGGGCACCGCCTGCATCCACCATCCGCGATGGGGCGAGCGCTTGGCAAGCGGCTGGTCGATGCGGCCGGTATCATTGGCCGGACCGCCGCGCGTGACGGCCACATAGGTCTTGTCCACCTGCCCCTGGGCGAACAATTTGCCCAGCAGGGCCAGCGCCTTGGCGTGGCGGCCCAGCACCAGGCAGCCGGAGGTGTCCTTGTCCAGCCGGTGCGCGAGCTCGGGCCGCTTGGGCAGGCCGAAGCGCAGCGCGTCCAGGTGATCGGACAGAGTTTCTCCGCCCTTGGGCCCCGCATGCACCGGCAGGCCGAACGGCTTGTCGATGATGAGCATCATGCCGTCCCGGTGGAGGACGGGCAGGGCCGGCGGCTCAGAGGCGTGCGGCGCGGCTTCGGGCGAGGGCGTCATTGTGCAGCTCGGCGGCGGAAGGTGAGAAGCAGCAGAACACGATACGGGCGACGGAGGTGGCGCTTTCCAGATGGTCCAGAACGGCTGCCACCGCCAGCGGCGCCGCCCGTTCCGGCGGGAAGCCGTAAACCCCGGTGGAAATCGCTGGAAACGCAACGGATTCCAGTCCCTCGCCGGCGGCCAAAGCGAGGCTTTCGCGATAGCAGGAGGCCAGGAGCGCATCCTCTCCCGCGCCGCCGCCGTGCCAGACGGGCCCCACGGTGTGGATGACGCGCCGTGCCGGCAAGGCGAAGCCGGGGCTGATGCGCGCCTCGCCCGTGGGGCAGCCGCCCAGGGTGCGGCAATAGGCCAGAAGCTGCGGGCCTGCCGCCCGATGGATGGCGCCATCCACGCCGCCGCCGCCCAGCAGGGAGGAGTTGGCGGCATTCACGATGGCGTCGAGGTCAAGGCGGGTGATGTCGCCCACCTCCACCTCGATGCGCGCGCCGCGCCAGCCGAATGCGGAGGAAGCGGATGAGGCCGCAGGAAACATCGGGTCAGGCTCCCAAGGGGCGGAGTGTCTTACGCGTTTCACACTCCGTGGCATAGCCATTCAGGCCCTTTTTGCAGACTTCAAGGCACTTTATCATGGCGCATACGCGGAAAATGGAACGGCAGCTCCTCACCGATGCGGAGATGGAGTTCGTGGCCAAGGCCCGCCACCCCGTCCTGTCGGAGCTGGCCGACGCGGATCTTCACGCCCTTGTCGGTCATCTGCGGAGCCACCGCGAGCGGGCGCTGACCATTGCCAACAACCAGCGCCGGGCCCTGCGCGGCAAAGGCGGTCGCGGCGAGGTGACCTTCGAGAAGGCCGATTCGGGCAATCGCCAGAAGGCGTCCGTGCTCACCGACGCGCTAACCCGCGCCCGCCGCGAGGTGACCCGCCGCCAGGCCGAGGCCGCGCGCGCGGAGCTGATGGTCAATGCCCACCGAGCCTTGGAGTTGAAGCGGGATGCCAAGCGCGCCACCCGCCCCGCCACCCTGCCGCGCGGCAATTCCGGCATGACTAGCAAGGCCAAGCAGCGCCTCGACCGCATCGGCTCCCCGGCGGGCGAGGCCGGGCGGGTGACCAAGTTCGTGGCCACGGCGCAGGCGAAGAAGGATTCGCGCGGCGCCTGAGCGGCCAACGGCGGCGGATCCCGGCGAACGCGCGGGATTTTGCGTCTGAGGATTGATCGGCATTTGAGAGCATCGGTCCGCTGAGGCGGCATCCCTCTCCCGCGCGCGGGGGAGGGAGCTTCCGATAACCCGGACGTCTCCGCCTTGAACGCGCGGTGGTTCTTCGGGGCCCTCTCTTCCGCCGGCCTGCGTTCACCTTCCTGGTGCCGTGCTCACCACGCCGTCTGGCCCCGCCGCAAGCGGGAGCGGGAGCCGCCCCGTGGCTGTGCTCCATGGTGGCACGTCATGGCGGCGTCTTATGGCCCTGGCGCTCAGTCGTCCGCGAGTTCCAGTTTGAGATCCAGGGTGGAACGGCGGCCGAGATCGTCGAAATGGGTGTCGAGGAAGATTTCAGCGGAGGCACGGCCCAGATCGCGCAGATGCTGCAGGAAGTGCCATTCCGCATTGAGCTTGGACGTGGCGTCGAGGGTCGCGAGCTGGTCTTCCCCGCCGATGCGGTGCAGCCGCACCCGGCGGAAGCTGGAGCCGCCCAGAGTCCAGCGGCTGATGAGCCCCTGGTCGATCAGCTTGCTGGCGTGGTCGATGGCGCGCAGCTGGGCCAGGAGCGAGGCGTTGAAGGTGATCTCGTTGATGCGGTTGTGAATTTCCGAGGCCGTGCGGGGCGTGGTCTTGCGCGCGACCGGATTGATCTGCACCAGCAGGATGTCGTCCGCGTCGGCCTTCTCATAGAGGGGGAAGAGCGGCGGATTACCCATGTAGCCGCCGTCCCAATAGGGCACGCCCTCGATCTCCACCGCCTGGAACATGAAGGGCAGGCAGGCGGAGGCCATCACCGCGTCGGCGGTCATCTCGTCATGGCCGAAGATGCGGGCGCGGCCGGTGTGCACATTGGTGGCGGAGATGAACACCTTCACCTGCGAGCGCCGCAGCGCCTCGAAGTCCACATGCGCCTCGATGATCTCGCGCAGGGGATTGATGTTCAGCGGATTGAAGTCATAGGGCGAGAAGAAGCGCGAGGCCACTTCCAGCGCCAGATAGGTGGGGTTGTTGGCCAGCGACCAGTTGCCCATGAGCCGGTCGAAGGCGGTGCGCTGGAGCGGCGACATGCGCCCATCGCGCGAGACATCGCGCCAGAATTGGGTGAGCCCGTGGCGGGCCTCCTCCGGATCATTCTTGGCGAGGCCGTTGGCGAGCACCACCGCATTCATGGCGCCGGCCGAGGTCCCGGAAATGCCGGCGATGGTGATGCGCTCGTCCTGCAAGATCCGGTCGAGCACGCCCCAGGTGAAGGCGCCGTGGGCGCCTCCCCCCTGGAGCGCGAGCGAAAGAATCTTCTTTTCGCCGTCGCGACGGGCCATTCGTGACCGCCTCCTCAGCATGAGGTCGTCTCAGACCCGGCCAAAGACCGCACCCCAACCCGTCGCGGCCGGATCACTCCGCGACCCAGCCGCCGTCGATCTGCTGCATGGAGCCGGTGATGGAGCGGGCGTTGTCGGACGCCAGGAACACCGCCAAAGCGGCCACTTCCTCGACCGTCACGAATTCCTTCGTGGGCTGGGCGGCCAGGAGCACTTCCTTCTTCACCTGCTCTTCGGTCATGCCGCGGGCCTTGGCGGTATCGGGAATCTGCTTCTCGACCAGGGGGGTCCAGACGTAGCCGGGGCAGATGGCGTTCACGGTGATGCCGAACTGCGCCGTTTCCAGGGCAGCGGTCTTGGTCAGGCCGGCAATGCCGTGCTTGGCCGAAACGTAAGCGGACTTGAAGGGCGAGGCCACCAGCGCGTGGGCGGAGGCGGTGTTGATGATGCGGCCCCACTTGCGCGCCTTCATGCCGGGAATGGCCGCGCGCATGGCGAAGAAGGCCGCCGACAGGTTGATGGCGATGATCATGTTCCACTTGTCGATGGGGAACTCCTCGATCGGCGCCACATGCTGGATGCCAGCATTGTTCACGAGGATGTCGCAGGAGCCGAGCTCGGTCTCGGCCAGCTTGATCATGCCCTCGATCTCTTCAGGCTTCAGCATGTTGGCCGGGGAATACAGGCACTTCACGCCGAATTCGGTCTCGATCTTGGAGCGCTCGGTCTCGATGGCGGCGGCGTCACCCAGGCCGTTGATCACGATGTTGGCGCCTTCCTTGGCGAAGGCGCGCGCATAAGCGAGCCCGATGCCGCTGGTGGAACCGGTAACGACGGCGACCTTCCCTTTGATCATGGCTTTTCCCCAATGAGGCGCGGGTGATGCGGCGCGAGCGCCCATCTCCCTCTAGCGGGCGGGTGTGACGATGCTGTCACGACACGGCGACTTCCCGGAGGCCGCCGCGCGCGCAGATTGCCCCGCCCGCCGCGGCGGCGCAATCCGCCCGCAGGCTATCCGAGTAGGGGCGCCGTGTCCCATGGTTAAAGCCGGGCGATGGCGAAACGGCACCTGATGCACTAGATTTGCGGTCGTGAGCCACGAACACAGCCATATGCCGCCGCAGGACCCGGCGGACGATCACGATCACGCGCAATGCGTCGCCGGTGCGGTGGCGCGCATGGAGGCGTGCTGCGCCGGCAAGGGGCTGCGGCTCACGGCCCTGCGCCGCAATGTGATGCGGGCGCTCGCCGCCAGCCACACACCGCTCGGTGCCTATGACATCGTGGAGCGGCTGGCCGCGTCCGGCGAGGGCGCGCCGCCCATGTCGGTCTATCGCGCACTCGATTTCCTGGTGGCGGAAGGGCTGGCCCACCGCATCGAGAGCCGCAACGCCTTCCTCGCCTGCGCCCATCCCCATGAGGCGGAAGAGGTGGTGGTGTTCCTCATCTGCGAGCGCTGCGGGCTGACGCGGGAGGTTGGCTCCCACGCGGTGGGGCGGGACCTCGCCTGGGCGGCCCGCGCCGCCGGCTTCACGCCACGCCAGCGAGTGCTGGAGGTGGCCGGCCTGTGTGCCCGCTGCCGCGAAAGCGAGCCGGGCGGCGACAGCGTCGCGGCTCCCGCCGCCGCCGGTTGACGCTGGGCGGCGGTGGGCCTACCTCGATTACAGCCGATGGCCCGAGCGCCGATCGAGGATCCTGCCCCATGCCCTCTTCCTCCTCCCAGAACGCCATTGAAGCGACGCCCGTGGTGCCCGCCGAGCTTTCGGAGGCCGGCCCCGCCGCCCGTCGCCCCACGG
The DNA here is from genome assembly GCF_021401125.1 of Xanthobacter sp. NM-59. Taxonomy (GTDB): domain Bacteria; phylum Pseudomonadota; class Alphaproteobacteria; order Rhizobiales; family Xanthobacteraceae; genus Xanthobacter. Next base: position 221,420 of record NZ_JACBFQ010000010.1, on the reverse strand, counting down.
TGGGCGTCAGTGTCGGCAAGGTGATGGTGGGCGGCGGCGCGCCGGTGGTGGTGCAGTCCATGACCAACACCGACACCGCCGACATCGAGGCGAGCGTGGCCCAGGTGGCGGCCCTGGCGCGCGCCGGCTCGGAGCTGGTGCGCCTGACGGTGGACCGCGACGAGGCGGCCGCCGCCATTCCCCACATCAAGGAGAAGCTCGCGGCGCGCGGCATCGAGGTGCCGCTGGTGGGCGACTTCCATTATATCGGCCACAAGCTTCTGGCCGATCACCCGGCGTGCGCCGAGGCCCTCGACAAATACCGCATCAATCCCGGCAATGTGGGCTTCGGCGACAAGAAGGACCGGCAGTTCGCAGCCATCGTGGAAACCGCCATCCGCCACGACAAGCCGGTGCGCATCGGCGCCAATTGGGGTTCCCTCGACCAGGAACTGCTGACCAGCCTGATGGACGAGAATTCCCGCCTGCCCCGCCCGGCGGAGGCGCGCGCGGTGACGCGTGAGGCGCTGGTGCGCTCGGCCCTGCTTTCGGCGGCGCTGGCGGAGGAGATCGGCCTCAAGCGCAATCGCATCATTCTCTCGGCCAAGGTCTCGGCCGTTCAGGATTTGATCGCGGTCTATTGCGAGCTGTCGCGCCGCTCGGACTATGCCCTGCATCTCGGCCTCACCGAGGCGGGCATGGGCTCCAAGGGCATCGTGGCCTCCACGGCGGCCATGGGCGTGGTGCTCCAGCAGGGCATCGGCGACACCATCCGCGTGTCCCTCACCCCCGAGCCGGGCGGTGACCGCACCCGCGAGGTGCAGGTGGCGCAGGAAATCCTCCAGACCATGGGCCTGCGCACCTTCGTGCCCCTGGTGGCGGCGTGCCCCGGCTGCGGGCGCACCACCTCCACCGTGTTCCAGGAGCTGGCGCAGAGCGTGCAGGAGATGATCCGCGAGGCCATGCCCGCGTGGAAGGCGCGCTATCCGGGGGTCGAGAGCCTCAATGTGGCGGTGATGGGCTGCATCGTGAACGGCCCGGGCGAATCCAAGCACGCCGACATCGGCATTTCCCTGCCCGGCACCGGCGAGACGCCCTCCGCTCCCGTCTTCATCGACGGCAAGAAGGTGGCCACCCTGCGCGGCGCCAACATCCAGGCCGAGTTCCGCCAGATGGTGGAGGCTTATGTGGAGCAGCGCTTCGGCCTGGGAACCGCGAAAAACCCCGCTGACGCGGCTGAATAAGGCGCGCCCGCCCTCTCCTTACGTTAGGTTACGAAAATTTCATGCAGCGGCGCCCTATCGGTGCCGCGCTCGGCTGCTCATATCCGACCCGGTCCAACCACCGGAGGCGGAGATGACCCCCGAGGAACGTGCCCTGATCGACGGCCTTTTCGACCGCATGCGGGAATTCGAGAACGCGCCGCGAGACGCCGAGGCGGATGCGCTCATTGCGCGCCGCGTGGCCCAGGCACCCCATGCGCCCTACGCCCTCGCCCAGAGCGTGCTGGTGCAGGAGCATGCCTTGCAGCAGGCCTATGCCCGCGTGCAGGAGCTGGAAGCCCAGCTTCAGGACGCCGAGGCTCGTGCCCAGGCGGCGAGCCAGCAGGCGGCGCAGCCGTCGTCCGGCGGGTTTCTGGGCGGACTCTTTGGCGGCGGCCGCTCGTCCGTGCCCGCGGCGGGCTCGCGCCTGCCCGCTGACGCGGCGGCCACCCCCTCCGGCTACCCCCAGCAAGGCTACGCGCCGCAACAGAGCTATGCCCAGCCCGGTTACGGCCAGCAGGGTTACGCCCAGCCCGGCTATGGGCAGCAGCCCGGCTATCCCGGCGGCCAGCCGGGCGGTCAGCCGGGCGGTCCTTGGGGCCAGCAGGCGGCCCCCATGGCGCCCATGCAGCAGCGCGGCGGCTTCGGCGGTGGCGGCTTCCTGCAGAGCGCCCTGGCGACGGCGGCCGGCGTGGCGGGCGGTGCCCTGCTGTTCGACGGCATCAAGGGCATGATGTCTGGCGGCGAAGGCGCCATCGCGCAGTCGGCGGCCGAGGCCATCAAGCCTGTGGGCGACGCCGCCAACAGCTTCGGCGATCTGGGCAATGCGGCCCAGCAGGCTCTCGGCGGCCAGTCGCCTCAGGACATCTGGAGCGGTGACCAGCAGTTCGCCAGCAATGACGATGGCGGCTGGGACGCCGGCGGCGGCGGAGACGACAGCGACTGGAGCTGACGCGGCGCATCCGCAGGCCCGCTTGCTCCTCAGGGGGCAGTGGGGCTCTGTGCCAGACGATTTCAAGGGGCGCCCATTGCGGCGCCCCTTTTGTTTGTGGGCGCGACAGGGGGCCAGCCCCGTTGGCGGCCGCGCGGTAGAGGCGTCTTGCGCTCTCAATCCCATCGCGATTCCGCGAAATCGCCATCTCGCCTTTTGTGTTTCCGCCGGCCCGTCATGCGCGGCGGTTCCCATCTCCTTCGGAAGCATGCGACCCCGACACTTCGCCCGCCGGCCCGCTTGCCCCACGCGCGGTGGGGCGGCGAGGCGAGAGCCGCTGGATCGGACGGGGCGATGGCCGCCAGGCCACCGGTTCAAATGGCCATTGCGCGGTCAAGGTCGCCCCTCTGAAGCATCGGCTGCGTCATCGCGGAGCGCCCTCCCTTCCTCCTGGCAAGCGGGAAAGGGACAAGGCGGCGCGGGGACCGTCTCGGAGGGGATAGAGGATTGGAATCCAAAGCGTGCTGGCTGCCGGAGGCGGCGCCCTTCGCCCCGCTGCCGGACCCCAAAAAGCCCAACGCCTTACCCCGCCCCCTCACGCGGGTGCGGGAGCATGGGGATCGCCTCAGGCGGCAAGAGACGAATGCGCATCGCGCGGCAGGGCGATGGGCCTTACTCCATTGCGGCGCGCACCAGCTCATCTTCGGCCTCGGCGAGCAGCGCCTCTTCCGCATCCCCGCCGACGCCCTCGCGGCCGATCTCCAGCAGCACCGGCACCGAGAGGGGCGACACCCGGGCCAAAGGCTCGTGCACGATGTGGCCCTTGATGCGCGCGAGCATTTCCGAAAGCCGCTTCACGTCCAGGAGGCCGGTGGCGGCGTCCGCCCGCGCGGCGCGCAGCAGCAGGTGGTCGGGTTGGTGGCGACGCAGCACGTCATAGACGAGGTCCGTGGACATGGTGACCTGCCGCGCGCTCTTCTCCTTGCCCGGAAAGCGGCGCTCGATGAGGCCGGCGATCACCGCGCAATAGCGGAAGGTGCGCTTCATCAGGCTGCTCTCGTCCAGCCAGGCTTCCAGGTCGTCGCCCAGCATGTCCTCGTCGAACAGCTCCGCCAGCGAAAGCCGGCCCTGGCGGATGGCGAGGCTGAGATCCCCCACCCCATAGATGCCCAGGGCATAGTCATTGGCGGTGAAGCCCAAAGGCTTCAGGCCCAGGCGCTCCAGCCGGCGGGTGAGCAGCATCCCCAAGGTCTGGTGGGCAAGGCGCCCCTCGAACGGATAGGTGACGAGATAGTGCCGCGAGGCCCGCTCGAAGGTCTCCACAAGAAGGTCGTCGCGGCCGGGCAGGCGGGAGCGGGCGCGCTGCAGCTCCAGCCATTCGGCCACCTGGGGCGGCAGGCTCGCCCAGCGCTCCGGCGCGGCGAGCAGCGCGCGCACCCCGGCGGCGAGGAAGGTGGAGAGCGGGAATTTGCCGCCCGCATAGGCTGGCACCTTGGGCTCTGTGGCGGTGGTGCGCGAGACATAGATCTCGTCCTCCACCATGGTCTCGAACCGCAGGATCTCGCCCGCGAACACGAAGGTGTCGCCGGCCACCAGGCTCTCGACGAAACCTTCCTCCACCTCCCCCAGCACGCGCCCGCCCCAGCGCACCCGCCCGGCCACCCCGCTCTTGGCCGCCCCGCGCGCGGAGACGAGGCGCACCTTGATCATGGGGCTTTCCACGATGGTGCCGATGTTCAGCCGATAGGCCTGCGCCACCATGGGGTTGGCCACCCGCCACAGGCCGTCCTTGGTGCGACGGATCTTGGCGAAGCGCTCATAGGCCTTCAGGGCGTAGCCGCCGGTGGCGACGAAATCGAGCGCCGCGTCGAAATCCGCCCGCGCCAGCGCGCGATAGGGGGCGGCGGTGGTGACTTCTCCATAGAGGGCATCGGCGTCGAAGGGGGCGGCGCAGGCCATGCCGAGCAGGTGCTGGGCCAAAACGTCGAGGGCGCCGGTGCGTTCGGGCGGGGTGTCCTGGGCGCCGGCCTGCACGGCCTCCAGGGCCGCTCGGCATTCCAATACCTCGAACTGGTTGGCCGGCACCAGCACCGCCCGGGAGGGCTCGTCGAGGCGGTGGTTGGCGCGGCCGATGCGCTGCATGAGGCGGGAGGAGCCTTTCGGCGCGCCCACATTGATGACGAGATCCACATTGCCCCAGTCGATGCCGAGATCGAGGGAGGAGGTGGCCACCACCGCCTTCAGCCGCCCCGCCGCCATGGCCGCTTCCACCTTGCGGCGCTGGTCCACCGCCAGCGAGCCGTGGTGGAGGGCGATGGGCAAATTGTCGTCATTGATGCGCCAGAGCTCCTGAAACAGGAATTCCGCCTGCCGCCGCGTGTTCACGAAGACGAGGCTGAGCCCGCTGGCGCGGATGGCCGCATAGATGTCCGGCACCGCGTGAAGCGCCATGTGGCTCGCCCAAGGCATGGGGACGGCCGTGTCCAGCATGGCGATGTCGGGCGCGGCGCCGCCTTGCGCCACCACCAGCTCGGCCAGCTCGCCCGCGCCCGATTGGGGCACCAGATAGCGGCGCAGATCGTCGGGCTCGGCCACGGTGGCGGAGAGGCCGACGCATTGCAGGCCGGGGGCGATGCTTCTCAGGCGTGCCAGCGCCAGGGCCAGGAGGTCGCCGCGCTTGGAGGTGACGAGGGCGTGCAATTCGTCCAGCACCACACGCTTCAGGCCGGAAAACAGAGTCTCTGCGTCCTTGGAGGCGAGCAGGAGCGAGATCTGCTCGGGGGTGGTGAGCAGAACGTCCGGCGGATCATGCCGCTGGCGCTGGCGACGGGACGAGGGTGTGTCACCGGTGCGGGTTTCCACGCGGATGGGCAGGCCCATCTCAGCGATGGGCGTTTCCAGATTGCGCGCGATATCCACCGCCAGGGCCTTCAGTGGGGAGATATAGAGCGTGTGAAGCGGCGACACGCGCTCCTGCGCCACCCAGCGCGCGAAGGGCGGGGGACTGGCTTCGGGCGCGGCCGCCGTCTGCGCCAGCGCGGCTTCCTGTCCCCTCGCGCTGTCTGCGGCTCCCGCGGACGTGGAGCGAGGCGCTGCCGCTTCATGGTCCGGCGGGGCGCATTCCGGGCGGGCGGCGCTGGGGGCATTGCCACCGGCGCCCTCCGGTTCCGCCGTCGGTGCCTCCGGGGCCTCGGTTGCCGTGCTGGTGGCTGCTGTGCGCTTGGCCTTCGCGGCTTTGGCCCGCGTCTTTTTCCCCCCGTCCGTGTCGGTCTCGGCGGTCAGGGGGGCGCTGCTCGGGGAGGATTGTTTGTCATCATCCGGGCGGGCTGGTGACGAGGGGGCTGCGGCTTTGCGGGTGGCGCGGTCGTCGGCCAGCTCCACCAGGGTCGGCAGGAAGCCGGCCAGGGTCTTGCCGGCGCCGGTGGGGGCGATCAGCAGCACCGAGCGCCCCGCTCGCGCCGCCGCCAGCAGGTCGAGCTGGTGCACGCGCGGCGCCCATCCGCGCGCCTCGAACCAGCGGCGGAAGGGTTCGGGAAGGGCGATCGCGCCCGCGCGCTTCGCCTTGGTGCTTCGGGTCATCCGGGCCACGCCCCACCATAGAGCGTTTTCGCGTGAAGGGGATACCGGTTCGCGCGAGGAAAACGCGCCAATTCAATAAGCTAGAGCCCCTCCGTCATGCCGCGCGGCGATGCGGGCCCGGAAGGTACGGCGCACGCCCGTCGCGGCGGCCCGCTCCGCCGGTCCTCGGGCTTGGGGCTTGGGGCTTGGGGTTTGGGGCTTGGGGAAGGCGTGCTGTCTGTGCGTCATTAAAGCCCCGTCAACCCTCGTGGACGCATGGTGGGGGTCAGTTCCGTCCGGATCCGTCGAGGAGTAGCCACCCCATGATGTCGCGTGCCGATCGCACCCCTTTGAGCGAGTGGTGGTGGACGGTGGACCGCGGGCTGTTGGCCGGCCTGTTCGCCCTCATGGTGGTGGGCATCGTCCTGTGCCTGGCCGCGAGCCCGGCGGTGGCGGCGCGCCTCAACATTTCCGATCCGTTCCACTTCGTGAACCGGCAGGTGGCCTTCCTCATTCCGGCGGCGGTGGTGATGATCGCCACCTCCTTCCTCTCGCCGCGCTCCATCCGGCGGGTGTGCATGGTGGTGTTCGCCATCTTCTTCGTTCTGTTGCTCGCCACCCTGGTGGTGGGGCCAGAGGTGAAGGGCGCGCGGCGCTGGCTCACCATCGCGGGCATCACTGTCCAGCCGTCCGAATTCATCAAGCCGGCCTTCGTCATCATCGCCGCGTGGCTGTTCTCCGAGAGTTCCAAGCGGCCGGAAATGCCGGCTCAGCTCCTCGCCATCGGCCTGCTCGCCAGCGTGCTCGGGCCGCTGGTGAAGCAGCCGGACTTCGGCCAGAGCCTCCTCATCTGTCTGGTCTGGGCGTCCCTGTTCTTCCTCGCCGGCCTGCGCTGGATCTGGATGATCGGCCTCGTGGGTGTGGGTGCGGGGGCCGGCACCATCGCTTATTTCACGGTTTCGCACGTGAATAAGCGCATCAGCCGCTTCCTCAACCCGGAATCGGGCGACACTTACCAGATCGACGCGGCGCTCAACTCCTTCCGCAATGGCGGCTGGTTCGGCCAGGGCCCGGGCGAGGGCACCATGAAGCGCCTTCTGCCGGACGGGCACACCGACTTCGTGTTCGCGGTGGCGGCGGAGGAGTTCGGCATCATTCTGTGCCTCATCATCCTGGCCTTGTTCGCCTTCATCATCCTGCGCGCGCTCACCCGCGCCATGAACGAGACCGACCCCTTCGCGCGCTTCGCCATTACGGGCCTGGCGCTGCTGTTCGGGCTTCAGGCGGCCATCAACATGGCGGTGAACGTGCACATCGCGCCCGCCAAGGGCATGACGCTGCCCTTCATCTCCTATGGCGGCTCCTCGCTCATCTCGCTGGCGTTCGGCATGGGCATGCTCATCGCATTGTCGCGCAAGCGGCCGGGGGCGGCGGCGCTGGCCGCCCTTTCCGAGCCGAAGACCGTGAGCGGGCCGCAAATGGCCATGCCGAAGTCCTATGCCGCCGATCAGGCCGCGCCCGAGGGCCTTGCCCACCCAGCGTGAGGTAAGACGGGGCGCCGCCATATTGGCGTCCAAAAGGAAGCGTCCGAGACGGGTTCCACGGATTGCCGTTCCACGAGCGCGCGTTCCACGACATGCAATATGAGGGGTCCGTGACACCGCTCGTTCTTCTCGCCGCCGGTGGCACCGGCGGTCATCTCTTCCCGGCCGAGGCGCTGGCCGCCGTGCTGGATGCGCGCGGCCTGATGGTGGACCTTGCCACTGACGAGCGCGCCGCGCGCTATGCCGAGCATTTCCCCGCCCGCGAGCTGCATGTGCTGCCGGCGGACACGATGCGCGGCCGCTCCCCCATCGCGCTTGCGCGTACGGGCTTCGCCCTGGCCTCCGGGCTGGTGCGTGGGCTCGCTCTGATGCGCGAGCTGAAGCCGGCGGTGGTGGTGGGCTTCGGCGGCTATCCCACCCTGCCGCCGCTGCTGGCGGCCTCGCTGATGAAGGTGCCGACCGTCATCCATGAGGCCAATGGCGTGATGGGCCGCGCCAATCGCCTTCTGGCGGGCCGGGTGAGCGCCATCGCCACCGGTTTTCCCGATCTGACGAAGACTAATCCGGCCCTGGCCAAAAAGACCTTCTGGACCGGCAACCCCCTGCGCCCCGCCGCGCTCGCGGCCGCGCGGGTGCCCTATGACCCGCCGGTGGCGGGCGGCCCGCTGCGCGTGTTGGTGTTCGGCGGCAGCCAGGGCGCGCGGGTGATGTCGGACGTGGTGCCCGAGGCCATCAATACCCTCTCCCCCGAAATCCGCGCCCGCCTCGTCGTGACCCAGCAGGCGCGCGAGGAGGACCTGCCGCGCGTGCGCACCACCTATGACGTGCTCGGGCTGAAATCGGAGCTCGCCCCCTTCTTCGACGACCTGCCCCAGCGCATGGCGCAGGCCCATCTCGTCATCTCCCGCTCGGGCGCCGGCACGGTGGCGGAGCTGGCGGCCATCGGCCGGCCCTCCATCCTGGTGCCGCTGCCCCACGCGCTGGACCAGGACCAGGCCGCCAATGCCCGCACCCTCAGCGAGATTGGCGGCGCTCTCACCTTGCGGCAGGTGGAATTCGATGCCCAGCGCCTCGCCGCAGAGCTGACCCGCTTTGCCGGCGAACCGGAAGCGTTGACGCAGATGGCGGATCGCGCGAGAAGCGCGGGCGTGCTCGACGCTGCGGAACGCCTGGGCGATCTGGTGCAACATCTGGCCCGCGGGGGCGCGGCCGCAACTTTCCAAGGACATTCGTCATGAAGCTGCCGGAGCGGCTCGGCCCCATCCATTTCGTCGGCATCGGCGGCATCGGCATGAGCGGCATCGCCGAGGTCCTGAGCAATCTCGGCTACACCGTGCAGGGCTCGGACGCGGCGGAAAACGCCAATGTGAAGCGCCTGCGCGATCTCGGCATCAAGGTCACCGTGGGCCATGACGCCGCCAATGTGGAGGACGCCGCCGTGGTGGTGGTCTCCTCCGCCATCAAGCGCGAGAATCCTGAGCTCGCCGCCGCCCGCGCCAAGCGCCTGCCGGTGGTGCGCCGCGCCGAGATGCTGGCCGAGCTGATGCGCCTGAAGAGCTGCGTCGCCGTTGCCGGCACCCACGGCAAGACCACCACCACGTCCCTGGTGGCCACCCTTTTGGACGCCGGCGGCTTCGATCCCACCGTCATCAATGGCGGCATCATCAACGCTTATGGCACCAACGCCCGTTGGGGCAGCGGCGAGTGGATGGTGGTGGAGGCCGACGAGAGCGACGGCACCTTCCTGAAGCTGCCCACGGAAGTGGCCATCGTCACCAATGTGGACCCTGAGCATCTCGACCACTTCGAGACCTTCGAGAAGGTGCAGGAAGCGTTCGAGACCTTCGTGGAAAACCTGCCCTTCTACGGTTTCGCGGTGATGTGCATCGACCATCCGGTGGTGCAGGCCCTGGTGGGCCGCATTGAGGACCGGCGCGTGATCACCTATGGCGAGAATCCCCAGGCCGACGTGCGTTTGGTGGATGTGGACCTGAAAGGCGGGGTGACCAAGTTCGGCGTGGTCTTCCGCGATCGCGCCGGGGGTGAGAGCCGCAGGATCTCGGGCCTCAAGCTGCCCATGCCGGGCAAGCACAATGCCCTCAACGCCACCGCTGCCATCGCCGTGGCCCATGACCTGGGCGTGAGCGACGAAAAGATCGTCGAGGCCATTGCCGGGTTCGGCGGCGTGAAGCGTCGCTTCACCCGCACCGGCGAATGGCACGGCGTGACCATCTTTGACGATTACGGCCACCACCCGGTGGAGATCGCCGCCGTGCTGCGCGCCGCCCGCGGCGCCAGCGAGGGGCAGGTGATCGCGGTGGTGCAGCCGCACCGTTACAGCCGCCTGCAATCTTTGTTCGACGAATTCTGCACCTGCTTCAACGATGCGGACCACGTGATCGTGGCCCCCGTCTATGCGGCCGGCGAGGCGCCCATTCCCGGGGTGGACCGCGACCGTCTGGTGGAAGGGCTCATCGCCCACGGCCACCGCAGCGTCACCGCCCTGTCGGGACCGGAGGCGCTGGCGGACATCGTGGCCGGCATCGCAAGGCCGGGCGATTATGTGGTGTGCCTGGGCGCCGGCTCCATCAGCGGCTGGGCCTATGCGTTGCCCGGCGAGCTGCAGGCGTTGAAGCCGGCGGCCTGACGCGACACGGGCTCGCGTGGGGCTCGTCGCCGTGCACGGGAAGAGAGCGCTCCGGCGATAATCCGGAGTGTTCTCGGGCGACGTGTGCGCCCGTTTGCGTGAAGACAGCGCGGCAGCGCAATAAGCGAGAGGCCGCCGCGCATGCTCGGCACGGGCGCCGTGCGGCCAGCGCGGCCCTGACGCGCGGTTTTCTCCTACGACGGATCTACCATTTGGTGTATGCCCTTCTAACATGCCGCCGGTGGATGGCAGATTGATCGAGGGGGGCTCGGCGCAGGTCGGCAGGTGTCAGCTCCATCGTGGCCCCGCTTGGTCCGATGGGTGCGCAAGCCGGAGCCGTTGTCGTGTCGGGGTCGCCTGGTAAACAGGTGTGGTGACGGCCGTGGCGTTCGACTTCTTCGGGCCCTTTGAGCTGCGGACCCTCTTTCGGCTCCTGTTCATCACCCATGTGGTGGCCTGCGTGATGCTGCTGGTCTATCGCCAGCATGGGGCGGAGCGCGCCCTGGTGCACCGCTTCATCGCCGCGCGCATGCTTCAGGCGCTGGGCTGCCTGCTGATCGGCTTTCGCGGCGAGCTTTCGCCCTGGCTGTCCATCAATCTCGCCAATTCGCTGATGTATTTCGGCTTTGCCCTGGAGATCCTGACCATCGTCGCGCTGCGCACCCGCGGCGTCGGCTTGGCGCCCGTGACGCTGGCGGTGGCGACGGTGGGCAGCCTTGCCATCACTTTCGTGGCGGCGACACCGGGCCAGCTGGTGGGTGTGGCGGGGCTGACGGTGGCGGCCCTGTTCGCGCCGGCCGCTGTGGTGCTGGCGCGCGGCGCCTCGCGCCTGCAATGGACCATGGCCGTCTTCTTCCTGGCCCTGGCGGTGACGTTCCTGCTGCGGGCCTATGCGGGCTTCCTGCAGCAGAGCTCGGTGCTGGACAACAATATGCTCCAGATGCAGGGCCTCATCGTCATGTATGCCTATGCGGTGGCGGGTGGCGTCGGCTTTCTGCTGCTGATGAAGGAGCAGGACGAGCAGCAATTGCGCATCGCGGCCACCACCGACGCGCTGACCGGCATCCTCAACCGCCGGTCCTTCTTCGACGCGGCGGGCGCGGCCATCACCGAGGCCACGGCCAGCGGCCGGCCGCTGGCGCTGCTGCTGCTGGACGTGGACCATTTCAAGCGCATCAACGACACCTATGGCCACCCGGTGGGTGACCTCGTGCTGCGGCAGCTCGCGGCCAGCATTGCCCGCTGTGCCCGCTCGGCCGACATTTTCGGCCGCCTGGGTGGCGAGGAATTCGCCTTGCTGCTGCGTGATGCGGGCGACGGCGATGGCGTGGTCGCGGCGGCGGAGCGGATCCGGGCCGCGGTCCAGGCGCTCGCCGTGCCGTCGGCGCCGGAGCTCGCCTGCTCGGTCAGCATCGGCTGTGCGCTCATCGTGCCGGGCGAGCCCGCGAACATCGACCACACGATCCGCTGTTGCGACGAGGCTCTTTACGCGGCCAAGCGGGGCGGCCGCAACCGGGTGGTGCTCGCCTCCAGGGGCCATGCCGCGGCGGAGGTGGATGCGCTATAGTCGGTCATGGTTCCGTTTCTCCCCCTCGTGCGCCGCATGCGCCATGGCCTCACCCTCGGGGTGCGGGTGCTCGGCATGGATGGCGATGACCGGCTGCTGCTGGTGAAGCACAGCTACACCCCCGGCTGGCACCTGCCCGGGGGCGGCGTGGATGTGGGCGAGAGCGCCCTGGCGGCCGCCCATCGGGAGCTGCGGGAGGAAACCCGGGCCGAGGTGGAGGGGGCGCTGGAGCTGCACGGCCTCTTTTTCCACCCGGCCTATGGTGGGCGCGACCATGTGGCCTGCTTTCGCGGGCGGGTGCGCGCAGGGGCTCCCTTCAGGCCCAACGCCGAAATCGTAGCTGCCTCCTTCTTCCCGCTCGATGACCTGCCACGGGAAGTGACGCCGGCCACTCTGCGGCGCATCGCCGAATGGCGCGCTGGAATGCCGCTGGCGGAGGAGTGGTAGAAAGGCGTCCGGCCGTTCAGCGCAGGCGTTTTCCGCATTCGAGGGTGCTCTGGTGGACGCCGCGCCCTCCCGGTGCCGGGGCCGCGCCGCTTGCCAAGGCGGGCGCACCCCCTTAAGTCCAATCGGAGCGCGTCAAACTCCCGGATGCGTTTGCATGTCCCCGCCGCTGCTTGGTCTTCCGTCCTGGCGCCGGACCGAAGGGCGCGGTTCCGCAGGGTGAAGGCAGGAGGCCCCGATGTCCCTCGACGCCGACCAGATCGTGGATCGCCGCAGGCTGCGCCGGAAGGTCACCTTCTGGCGCGTGGTGGGCGTGCTCGCGGTGGTGGCGCTGCTGGCGGTGGGCATCGGCATGGTCGCCGGCCGCGGGCTGTCCACGGGCAGCCCCCATGTGGCGCGCGTGGTCATCGGCGGAATCATCCGCAATGACCGGCCGCGGGTGGAGATGCTGGACGAGATTGCGCGCTCGCAGGCGCAGGCGGTCATTCTCGCCATCGATAGCCCCGGCGGAACGGTCACCGGCTCCGAGCAGCTCTATGACGCCCTACGCCGGCTGGCCGCGAAAAAGCCGGTGGTGGCGGTGGTGGAAGGCGTGGGCGCTTCGGGCGCCTATATCGCCGCACTTGGGGCGGATCACATCATCGCCCAGCGCAACGCGCTGGTGGGGTCGGTGGGTGTCATCTACCAGTTTCCCAACGTCACCGAGCTTTTGAAGACGGTGGGCGTGACCATGGAGGACATCAAGTCCTCCCCCCTCAAGGCCTCTCCCAATCCCTATACGCCGGTGACGCCGGAAGCCCGCGCGGCAGTGGAATCGCTGGTGGCTGACAGCTTCGCCTGGTTCAAGGGGCTGGTGGGCGAGCGCCGCAAGCTGTCCGACAACCGCCTGGCGACCGTCGCCGACGGGCGGGTCTTCACCGGGCACCAGGGGCTTGAGCTCCAGCTCGTGGACGAGATCGGCGACGAGCGCACCGCGCGCGCCTGGCTCGCCCGGGAGAAGGGGGTTTCCGAAAAGCTGAAGGTGCGGACCTGGAGCACCGGCCAGGTGGGCAGCGAGTTCGGCTGGCTGCTCGGCATGGGCCGCGCCGCCCTTGACGCGGTCGGCCTGCCCCAGCTTGCTGCGATTTTCTCCGCCGCCACTCGCCAAGCCCTCGATCGCGTCCAGCTTGACGGCCTGTTGGCCGTCTGGCAACCTCCGGCCGAGAGATGATCGGGGTGCAGACCTTTAAATTTCGGTCGCGATTTTCCTTCAAATCAAAACGTCTGCACCGCTCCTTGCGGATCGGTCGTGAGGGGAAGTGAAGCCATCATGATCAAGTCCGAACTCGTTCAAAAAATCGCCGAAACCAATCCGCACCTGTACCAGCGGGATGTGGAAAACATCGTCAACGCCATCCTGGAACAGATCGTCTCCGCTCTGGAGCGGGGCGACCGGGTGGAGCTGCGCGGCTTCGGCGCCTTTTCCGTGAAGAAGCGCGAGGCCCGCGTGGGGCGCAACCCGCGCACCGGCAAACAGGTGGACGTGAGCGAAAAGACCGTGCCCTATTTCAAGACGGGCAAGGAGATGCGCGAGCGTCTCAACGACGGAAAGTAGTTTTCGTGACGCGAGTCCTGTCCATTCTCATCGGCCTGCCCTTCTCGGTCCTGATCATCGCGCTCGCGGTGGCCAACCGGCGAGAAGTCCTGGTCTCCCTCGACCCGTTCTCACCCAACTCTCCGGTGCTGGCTGCGACGGTGCCGCTCTACGCGGTCATCTTCGCCTCGCTGCTGGTGGGCGTGATCCTCGGGGGGGCCGTCACCTGGGTGCGCCAGGGCCGCTTCCGCCGCGAGGCCCGCATGGCCCGCCGCGAGCAGAAGGCCGCCGCTCCCCGCGCTGATGGCCTGAGCCTGCCGGCGCCGCGCGGCTAAGACGCAGTGCGGAGTTTCCGGCGGCTGGCGGAGCCCTGGGGCCGTGAGCATGTCCGTGTTTCGCGCGATTCGGGGCGACGTTCTCGCTGTCGACCTGACCGCCTTCCGGGGCCAACCGGCGTCCCCGCTCGCTCGAACGCGCCCTGGCGGCTCCACGCGCAATCCGCTGGAGACCGATCGCGGCACCGAATTGCCTGCGCCTGGGGCTTCGGGCATCCCCAGCCGGTGACCACGTCCGGAGGCGCCGACGCGGCTCAGGTGCCCGCGCTGGTGGTCGGAGCTGGCGCGTTCCTCGAGCGCTGATGCGCCCTATGCGTCTTCCAGGCTCGCGGCCGCGCGGGCGGCCTGCGCGCGCTCGATCAGGAACTTGGCCACCAGCGTGAACAGGGCGACACCTGCCAGCACGGTTGCCGCCGCGAAGGCGGCCAGCACCTGGCTGTCCTGGTAGAGCAGCTCAATCTGCAGGGGCAGGGTGGAGGTCTGGCCGCGGATGTTGCCGGACACCACGGAAACGGCGCCGAACTCGCCCATCACCCGCGCATTGCACAAGGCCGCGCCATAGAGCAGCGCCAGCTTCACATTGGGCAAGGTCACCAGCCGCAGCGTCTGGAAGCCGGAAGCGCCCAGGCTCACGGCGGCTTCCTCCTGGTCGCGGCCCTGGGCCATCATCAGCGGCACCAGCTCGCGCACCACGAATGGGGCCGTGACGAACAGGCTGGCGAGGATGATGGCCGGCACCGCGAACATGATCTTGATATCGTGTTCCGCCAGGAACGGCCCCAGCAGCCCCTGCGCGCCATAGACGAACAGATAGGCGACGCCAGCGATGATGGGCGAGATGGAGAAAGGCAGCTCCACCAGGGCCAGCAGCAGGCTGCGGCCGGGAAAGGTGAACTTGGTGACGGTCCAGGCGGCGGCGATGCCGAACGCCACGTTCACTGGCACGCACACCAGGGCGGCGAACACGGTGAGTCCCATGGCGTGCAGCGTATCCGGCCGGGCCAGGGCTTCCAGATAGGGGCCAAGGCCCCTGCGGAACGCCTCCGCGAAGATGATTGACAGGGGCGCCAGCAGCACCAGCGCCGTCGTCGCCAGAACCAGGGCCGTAATGGTGCGGCGGAAGGCGGGCGCGTCGCCCACCCGCACCCGATAGCGGTTGGTCGGCCGGGCCATGCTCACTCCTCCCCCACCGTGTGGCGCTGATGCCAGGCCTGGATGAGGTTGACCACCAGCAGCATCACAAAGGCGACAGCCAGCAGCGTCACCGCGATGGCGGCGGCGGCGGAATAGTCATATTCCTCAAGCCGGATATAGGTGAGCAGCGCCACGATCTCGGTCCGGAAGGGCTGGTTGCCGGCGATGAACACCACGGCCCCGAACTCGCCCAGGGAGCGGGCAAAGGCCAGGGACGCGCCTGCCAGGAAGGCGGGGAACAGCGCTGGGAAGATCACCGATCTGAAGATGTACCCGTCAGTGGCGCCGAGGGTGGCGGCGGCCTCCTCCAGCTCAGGTTCCAGATCCTCCAGCACCGGCTGAACGGTGCGCACCACGAACGGGATGGAGGTGAACGCCATGGCGCAGGCAATGCCCGCGGGTGCATACGCCACCTGGATGCCCAGCTCCGCCAGCGGCGCGCCGAACCAGCCGTTTTTCGCGAACAGCGTGGTCAGCGCCAGGCCGGCCACCGCCGTGGGCAGGGCGAAGGGCACGTCCACCAGGGCGTCCAGCAGCCGCTTTCCCGGAAACTCGTAGCGCACCAGCACCCAGGCCAGGGCCAGGCCATAGACCGCATTGAAAAGGGTGGCGGCCGCCGCGGTGGTGAAGGTGACCTGGAACGAGGCCAGCGTGCGCGGCGAGGTGATGATGGCAATGTAGCGGGCCAGCCCGACATCGGCCGATTTCAACAGGAGGGCGGCGATGGGCAGAAGAACGATAAGCCCGAGATAGGCCAGCGTCAGGCCCAGAGACAGGCGAAAGCCAGGAATGACGGTGGGACGGGAAAGGCCAAGGGACAATCGCATGGGAAGCCGGAAACTGGATGGTTGGGGCCGGGCGGGCGGCCTGCGGCGCGGCCCTTCAACGGGTCGCCCATCCTCACCACCGTGGATGACATTTTATACCGTGATTTTCCGTAAATGTCATCCAACTTCTGTAAAGTTATAATAAAACACTATAATTATGTGTAATTTGAGCCCGAAAAAGGGCCGCGCCTAAGGGCCGGCCCTTCCCCCTCGCCGTCCTGTCTCGCAGTGCTCGCCCCCGATTTGCCGCGGGCGGAGCTGCCGAGCGGCTGCGGCCAGACTCGGGCGCTCAGTAGCCCGGCAGGTCGAACGGGCCGGGCAGCGGCCAGCGGATGCCGGTGATGGGGCCGGGGCCAACGCCGGAGCCCTGATAATTCGGGAAATTGTAGTTCATGGGCAAAGCGTAATCGAGATACGACTTCGAGCCCGGCTTCACCACATTGCCCGGATTGAGGTACGAGCGCTGCTCGATGGTAACCTTGGTGCGCTTCTTGGTGGTCTGCGCATCGGCAGAGCCGGCAACCGCCACCGTGCCCGCGAGCGCAACGGCCAACGCGGTGGCAAGGGTGTGAAGCGGCGCGAAACGCATGGGACCCTCCTGGAAACGGCACTTTCCGAAAACATCTGCCGTCTAGCTTCGATTAGGGCACTTGGCTGCCTTGCGCAAGGAAACGTCAGCGGCGCGGGGTGTGTTCCGACGGGAGAATCTTCCCCCGTGGCGAGGTGGCAACACATTGCCGCCACCTTCCCGAGCGTTTTCGCCGCTCTTTGGGCGGCGCGCCGAAGCCGCGTGCCGGGCCGTCCTTGTGAAAAACGTTCGGCTGCCTATTTGATTCGGTGTAATTGAATCGCGCGCGCGTTCGTCATAAAAGGCGCGTTCACCGGCGGGGTCGTTCATGGCCCTCGGCCGGCAATCCCGAGGATGATTTATGGGTTACAAGGTCGCCGTCGTCGGCGCCACGGGCAACGTGGGCCGGGAGATTCTCTCGATCCTCGCCGAGCGGGGCTTCCCCGCGGACGAGGTGGTTGCACTCGCATCGCGCCGCTCGCAGGGCACCGAGGTCTCGTTTGGCGACAAAACCCTGAAGGTGAAGGCGCTCGACACTTACGACTTCTCCGACACCGACATCTGCCTGATGTCGGCCGGCGGCTCGGTGTCGAAGGAATGGGCGCCGAAGATCGGCGCGCAGGGCTGCGTGGTCATCGACAATTCCTCCCAGTGGCGCACCGATCCGGACGTGCCGCTGATCGTTCCGGAAGTGAATGCCGACGCCATCACCGGCTTCAAGGCGAAGAACATCATCGCCAACCCGAACTGCTCCACGGCGCAGCTCGTGGTGGCGCTGAAGCCCCTGCACGACGCCGCCACCATTAAGCGCGTGGTGGTCTCCACCTACCAGTCCGTCTCCGGCGCCGGCAAGGACGCCATGGACGAGCTGTTCACGCAGACCCGGGCCATCTTCGTTTCCGATCCCGTGGAAGCGAAGAAGTTCCCCAAGCGCATCGCCTTCAACCTCATTCCCCAGATCGACGTCTTCCTCGATGACGGCTCGACCAAGGAAGAGTGGAAGATGGTGGCCGAGACCAAGAAGATTCTCGACCCCAAGATCAAGCTCACCGCCACCTGCGTGCGTGTGCCGGTCTTCATCTCCCATTCCGAGGCGGTGAACGTGGAGTTCGAGAAGGAACTGTCCGCGGAGGACGCGCGCAAGATCCTGCGCGAGGCTCCGGGCATCCTGGTGGTCGATACCCGCGAGCCCGGTGGCTATGCCACCCCGCACGAGGCGGCCGGCGAGGATGCCACCTACATCTCGCGTCTGCGCGACGACCCGACGGTGGAGAACGGCATCAATTTCTGGTGCGTCTCCGACAATCTGCGCAAGGGCGCGGCCCTGAACGCGGTGCAGATCGCCGAGGTTCTGGTGAACCGCAAGCTCATCACGCCCCGCCGCCAGGCTGCGTGACCTCAACCGGAACGGCCCTCCCCGGAGGGCCGTTTTCGTTTGGCCCGGCTTCGGCCGGCCGCCTGTTCAAGCCTTTGCCACTCCTGCGACGCCGCGCGGCGTTCGCGGCGGGAGTCCTTCAAGGTGAAAGCCATGCCCCAGTCCCAGCGTTCCGGCCAGGAAGTGGACCCCAAGCTCCTCGAAATCCTCGTGTGCCCTCTCACCAAGGGGCCGCTTGAATATGATCGCGAGCGCCAGGAGCTGATCTCGCGGGCGGCGCGGCTGGCCTATCCCATCCGCGACGGCATCCCGATCATGCTCGCCGACGATGCCCGGCCCCTCGAAGAGGCCGAGCTCAACAACAACTGAAGGCCGCGCCTTCGGGCGGCGAGGCCGGCAGGGCCTCGCCCGCGTCCCTCAATGGTAGGTGCCGTCCTTGTAGTACATGCGCTCGGAGCCGCCGCCGGGGGTCTTCAGCGACAGGTCCCGCCAGCCGTCATTGCTGTCCTTGCCGGGGGCAAGGCCGAGGCCGATGAACTGGCCCATCACCCGCGGCTTGCCGGAAAGGTCCACCACGAACCAGGTGCAGCCGGTGTCGCCGCACCAGGTGGGATCGTTGAGGGTGATGATGGCCTCCGGCGCGCCGTCGCCGTTGAGGTCCACCGGCGTAATCTTCAGCTTGTCCGCCACCCGCTGGCCTTCCGCCGGATCGACGAAGATCGCGGCCGCGATGTCGCGGGCCGCCGGCACCCCGGCGCGCCCCGGCTTGGCCGCCTCGGCGGGCGCCTGTGCCGGTGCGGGCCGGGCTTCCGCAGCCTGCGGAGCGGGCGCGGCCGCTTCGGGCTTGGCGCTGGAATCAGGCTTGGCGCCTGCCTCAGGTTTGGCGCTGGAGTCGGGCTTAGCGGGCGCCGGGCCACCGCAAGTGGTCACCGCCTTGGCGAGCAGGGCCGTGCCCCCCTCCAGCGGAATGGAAAGCTCGCCCTCCTTGGCTTCGCCCTTGCCGAGGGTGAGGCGCTTGCCGGTGGTGAGGGCCTTCACGAGCGCGTCGTCCAGATGCACGGGCGCCACCACGGCGCCGCGCGGCCCGCCTTCTGCCTTGTCGTCGACCACGATGCGGCCGCGCACGGCGAAGCGCTTGCCATCGACCGCGAGGTAGAAGGTGGTGCTGCGGCCGGCGCGCGGGCGCACGCCGGCGGGCAGGGGCGCCTGCACGAACGGGTCGGTGCCCTGGCCGCAGCCGAGCACGAACACCGCGATGCCGCCGGCCTCGCCATAGGAGGTGCCCTGCACGCGGCCCTGGAGCTCGCTCCATGCGGGCTCGGCGTGGGAGGGGCTGGCCAGCAGGGTCGCGGCGGCCACCAGCGCGCCCAGGCCGCAGACGCGGCTCATCAGCGCCCGCGCGCCTTTGCCGAAGATCGTCGGCCGGGCCTGTCGCCCAACCCGCAGCCCTTGAAGTCGCTGCCTCTGCGCCGGCCGCGCGTCCGTGTCCATCATGTGCGAGTCTCGCCTCTCTCGTTCGCACGCGGGTTTCCGCGCGCGGGACCCCGCCACCGGTCACGATGCCGGCGACGCGATGTCCCACCGATGGCGCATATACGCCACCGCGAACGGCGCCATCTGCGGCGAGATGTCCTTGACGTTGCGGACGATGGCCATGTCGCTCAGCTCGGGCATGGGGTCATCGGCAAGGAAAGCGCGGATGCGCCCGGCCGCATCCTGCGCGCCCTGGGGCAGAACCAGCCGGCGCAGCAGCGCCAGGCGTGGCCCGTCGAACACGGCGATGAAGCCGCCGTCATGGCCCATATCGGCGCGGCACAGCCCCGTTTCCTCCTGAAGCTCGCGCCACAGGGAGGCTTCGAGGTCCAAGTGCCCGTCCGCCGTCAGGTCGGAGAGGTCGGGCGTGCCGCCGGGAAAATAGATGCGCCCGGCGGACGAGGTCTGGGCGCCCATCACCCCCATCAGAAAGCCGCCGTCCGCGCCTTCGAGGGCGGCCAGGGCGAAGATGTTGACCATGCCGAGATCGGGCCAGCCCTGGTCGCGCCACCACAGGAAGGAGGCGAAATCCGTCTGCCGCACGCGGCCTTCCAGATGGCCCTGCCCGAAGCGATGGGAGCGCAGCAGAAGGATGTCGCCATTCCACAGATGCGGGTTGGCGGCCTGCCGGGCGGCGAAATGCGCCGCGATCTCATCCCGCCGGGCATCGGCCTCGGGCCAGCCGCCGGCTTCCAGGGTGAGCGAGAGGGAAAGGACCGGCGCGATGCGCCGATCCTCGTGCGTGATGGTTCCCCAGACGGCGTCGGCGCTCACGCCGCGCTGTCCAGGGTCGGGTAGTCCAGGTAGCCCTTGGCGCCGCCGCCATAGAGGGTGTCGCGGTCGAGCTCGTTCCAGGGGGCGTCGCGGCGCAGGCGCTCCACCAGGTCCGGATTGGCGATGAAGGGGCGGCCGAAGGCCACCAGATCCGCCTTGCGCTCGGCCACCACCTTGGTGGCGAGGTTCAGGTCGTAGCCGTTATTCACCATCCAGGTGCCGCTATAGCGCTTGCGCAGCTCCTCGAAGGAGAAGTCTGGCGCCACGTCACGCGGGCCGCCGGTGGCGCCCTCCACCACGTGGATATAGACCGGGTGCCGCTTTTCCAGCTCTTCCACCACATGGTTGAAGAGCGGCTGGGGCGCGCTGTCGGAAATGCCGTTGGCGGGCGAGACGGGGGACAGGCGGATGCCGGTGCGCTTGGCGCCGATCTCGCTGACGATGGTGTCCGTCACCTCCAGCAGGAAGCGCGAGCGGTTCTCGATGGAGCCGCCATAAGCGTCGGTGCGGTGGTTGGCGCCGTCCTTCAGGAACTGGTCGATGAGATAGCCGTTGGCGGCGTGGATCTCGACCCCGTCAAAGCCGGCCTTGATGGCGTTGGCCGCCGCGCGGCGATAGTCGGCCAGGATGCCGGGGATCTCGGAGACGTCGAGCGCGCGGGGCGTCGAGGTGTCGGTGAAGGTGTTGTTGACGAAGGTCTTGCCGCCCGAGGAAATGGCCGAGGGCGCCACCGGCGCTGCGCCGCCGGGCTGCAGTGAGGTGTGGGAAACCCGCCCCACATGCCAGAGCTGGATCACCATGTGCCCGCCCTTGGCGTGCACGGCATCGGTGATCTTGCGCCAGGCGGCCACCTGCTCGTCGGTATAGATGCCGGGGGTGTCCTGATAGCCCTGGCCCTGCTGGCTGATCTGCGACGCCTCGGAGACGATGAGGCCGGCGCTCGCCCGCTGGGCATAATATTCAATGGCCAGCTCGCTGGGCACGAAGCCCGGCAAAGCGCGATTGCGGGTGAGCGGCGCCATGACGACGCGATTGGACAGGGTGATGTCGCCCAGGCGATACGTGTCGAACAGGGACGGGGTGCTCGCAGTCATGAAGATCCCCTTCGGAAAGGCCCGCGAATGGCGGGCGGGATGATGCGATGCGGCGAACATAGGCACCCCCGCGCCCACGCCAAGGGGGCCACGGCCCCGTCGGTCGCCGATTCAGTCATTTCGGCTCCGCTTTATTTCAAATGGAACTCATGAGGTTTGCTCATGAGTATGTGATTTGAAGGCGTTGACCCGTCCTGCGGCGCTTGTCCTGCTGCGCGGCATGGCGGCGACAGACAGGCCGCGCGAGGGCAGGCCTGTCCTGCGGCCGGAGCCGGGGCGGATAGAGCGGGCAGGCGCGAATGTGGGTGCTGGGGCACCGCCGCGCAGCTTCGCAACGCTGGCGCGAAGGCGCGTCAGATGTGCAGCACGCCTTCGGCCACCAGCACGGCGCCGCCGCCGATGGTCGTGGTGCCGTCCACCAGGGCGCCACCCTTCACCGTGAAGCCGAGGTCGATGCGGCTGGGGCGGCCCATCTCGAAGCCCTGGTCGATGCGCACCTTGTGGTGGCCGTCGACACGGGTTTCCGCGTCCATGAGCACGGTGGGGAAGGCGGCGGCCGCGGCGCCCGTGGCCGGGTCCTCCACGGTGCCCAGGCCGGGGGAGAACATGCGGGCGCGGTAATCGGCGTCGCCCTCCTCGTCCACGGTGTAGAGAAATACCGCATCCCCGAACGCGCCGATGCCGGCGATGGAGGCCCCTTCGTCCGGCCTGGCGCGCGCCAAGGCGGTGAGGTTCGCCAGGGGGATGAACAGGAACGGCACGCCGGCGGAGGCCACCACCGGCCGGTGGGCGTCGAAGCCGATGTCGGACGGGTCGAGATTGAGCGCTTCCGCGCAGGCCTCGCGGGAAATGTCGGCGGTTTCGAGTCCGGCCCGGCGCGGCACGGTGAACACCGCGGTGCCCTTGCGGGAGCCGGCGCCCTCGGTGGTCACCGAGCAGGTGACGGTGCCGATGGGCTGCTCGATCTGCATGGTGCCCTTCTCGATTTTGTCCTCGAGGCCGAGCAGCACGGCGACACCCACGGTGGGGTGGCCGGCGAAGGGCATTTCATGGGCTACGGTGAAGATGCGGATGCGCGCGCGGTGGGACTTGTCGCGCGGGGGCAGCACGAACACCGTTTCGGACAGGTTGAACTCGCGGGCGATCTGCTGCATGGCCGCGTCGTCGAGGCCAGAGGCGTCCAGCACCACGGCGAGGGGATTGCCGCCGAAGGGGCGGGTGGTGAAGACGTCCAGCGTCACGTAGCGGCGCGGCATGGCAGGGTCCAAGGGTCCAAGAGAGCCAACAGGGGTCCACGGGCATCCAGGGACGGCCACGGGGTCCGGTTCAGGGTCCGCCGACGTGATGGGGAGCGCGTGGCCGTGGCCCCGGGGCGCCCCTCCCGTGTCCGGCGCCCCGACTTTGCCTCAGACCGTCATGGGCGTGAAGACCTTGGAGGGCTTCACGAACTCGTCCTGGGCCTCGACCAGCAGCAATTCCCGGGAGTGTGCTTTTTCGGTCCGCTCCAGCAGGCCGAAAATGGAGGATGCGGCGGCGCCCAGCGCCTGGGCGGCGCTGCCGGTGCGCTTCACGTGGAAGAAGAACAGGGCCGCGATGGCGTCACCCGCCCCGTTCAGCGACACGTCGAGGCGCGGGGTGCGCACCAGGAAGCGGCCGTCGGGACCGGAGGCGAGCAGGTCGATGGCGTCCTTGGGCGTCTCCCGCGTGTGCAGGCTGGTCACCAGGATCACCTTCGGCCCGGCCCGGTGGAGAAGGTCGCAGGCGGCGCGGGCGTCTGCCAGGTCCGCCACCGCGTGCCCGGACAGCAGCTCCAGCTCAAACTGGTTCGGCGTGATGACGTCGGCGGCGGGAACGGCCCGTTCGCGCATGAATTCCGGAATGCCGGGCCGCACGAAGATGCCCCGGCCCACGTCGCCAATGACCGGGTCGCAGCAGTAATTGGCCTGGGGATTGGCCGCGCGCACCCGCTCCACCGCGTCGAGAATGGCGGCGCCGATATCCGCCGATCCCATGTAGCCGGACAGCACGCCGTCGCAGCGGGGCAGGGCCCCGCGCTCGGCGATGCCTTCCACCAGATCGGAGATGGCCGCCGCCTCGAACACCTGGCCGCGCCAGGCGCCATAGCCGGTGTGGTTGGAGAACTGGACGGTGTGGATGGGCCACACCTCCACACCCAGGCGCTGGAGCGGGAAGACGGCGGAAGCGTTGCCCACATGCCCGTAGGCGACATGGGACTGGATGGACAGGAGATTCATGACCTCGGCCGGCGCAGGAGAAAGCTCCGCCCGCCGTTACTCCCGCCGGCGGCGCGGGACAAATGAATTCGCGGGCCGTCCCGCGTGCTGTCAGCGCCGGCGCGAGGCCAGCATGAAGCGTGTGGCCTCGCTCACCAGCCGGCGCGGGGCTAGGCGGATGGCGAAGATCATCAGCTTGTTGAGGAGACCCACCACGGTCACGCGCCGGCCGGCCTCCATGGCCTTGATGCCACGCTCCGCCACCTCCTCCACGCTGGTCATGGGGCCCTTGAACAGGCGGGTGCCATCCCACCCGGCGCGATCGAAGAAGCGGGTTTCGGTGGGCCCCGGGCACAGGGCGGTGATGGTGACGGGGCTGCCCTTCAGCTCCTCCGCCACCGCCTCGGAAAAGCTCAGCACATAGGCCTTGGTGGCGCCATAGACCGCGGAAAACGGCAGCGGCGCGAAGGCGCCGGTGGAGGCCACGTTGAGAATGTGGCCGGAGCCACGGGCACGCATGCCGGGCAGCACGGCGGCGGTGAGCCGCGTCAGGGCGACGACGTTGGTGTCGATCATGTTGAGCGAGAGGCCGGGATCGATGTCGGCGAAGTGGCCATAGGCGCCGAAGCCCGCATTGTTCACCAGCACGTCCGGCACCTGGGTGATGAGGTCGGCAGCGAATTCCTCGAGCGCATAGGGGTCTGAAAGGTCCACCTGCCGGATGGCGACCCGCCGGTCGAGGGCGGCGATCTCCCCCGCCGCACCATGGAGGCGGTCCATGTCGCGACCCACCAGCACCAGGTCATAGCCGCGTTGCGCCAGGCGCTTGGCGAGGGCGAGGCCGATGCCGCTCGATGCGCCGGTGACCACGGCGAAGCGCTCTGCGGGCGGGGCGGGGGTCTCCTTCGGCAACGCGGCATCCTCCATACGCTGAGGCGGCGGGCACCCGCCGGTGCGCCAGTCTAGCCGAGGGCGCAGCCGCCCCGCAGCGCCGTTCCATGCGACCAAAGGTGCATGAAGCGCATGGGTTGTGCACATGCAACAGCGCGCGGAAAATGCGGACGCCATCCTTGCGGCGCAGGGGAGGGCGGATCTAGGAGAAAGCGCGAGGTCGGCCGAAATTTAGCCGGCGGCCTTTTCCATCGTCCCAGCGCGGGGCATCCGCCGCGGGTGATGGGCGCCTTCTGATCGGAGCCGTTTCATGGGCGTCTTTTCGCCATGCGCCGGGCGTTTGCTTTCAGGGGCCCCGGCGCCGGCCGTGCCGGCTCCACGCAAAGTTCCACGACCTGTTTTCCTCCTGCGACGAGTTTCGCCCGTGTCTCATTCCGTCGTCCGCCGCCTGGCCGCCTGTGCCGCACTGTCCGCAGCCCTCGTCGCGGGAGGAGGGGGCGCTTGGGCGGCCGGCCCGGCCTGCTATCCCCCATCCGCCCTCACCGCCCGGCCGGGGGAACAGAATGTGGAGCCCCATCCGCGCGGCGAGCCGGTCACGCTGCCTTCGATGGCGCTGGCCCCGGCGAGCGCGGTACCGGCGGGGCTGCGCGGCTCCATTCGCCGGGTGGACCTGCCCCAGGGGCAGAAGCTGGTGGCGTTGACGTTCGATCTGTGCGAGGCCTCGGCGGAGCGGTCGGGCTATGATGGCGCCATCGTCGATTACCTGCGGACCGAAGACGTTCCGGCGACCTTTTTTGGGGGCGGCAAATGGCTGATGAGCCATCCCGAGCGCGGCGCGCAGCTCATTGCCGACCCCGGCTTCGAGATGGGCAATCACACCTGGTCCCACGCCAATCTCACGGTGCGCAGCGGCGAGGCCATGCAGCGCCAGGTGGATGACGCGGACATCGCCTATGCCCTGCGCCGCTCCGACGCTCAGGCGCAGGGCTGCGGCCTCGCATCCGTGCCGGCGCGGCCCACTTTGTTCCGCTTCCCTTATGGCTCGTGCAGCGCCGAGTCCCTCGCTTATGTGAATGATACCGGGCACCTCGCCATCCAGTGGGACGTGGATTCCGGCGACCCCGCCTTGCTGGGCGCGAAGGTGATGGCCGACACTATGTTGCGGCAGATCCGGCCCGGTTCCATCGTTCTCATGCACGCCAATGGCCGTGGAAAGCACACGGCGGAGGCGCTGCAGCGCCTCATCCCGGCCTTGCGCGCCAAGGGCTACCGCTTCGTCACGGTGTCCGATCTGCTGGCGGCGGGGCGGCCGGTGATCGCCGATACGTGCTATTCCCTGAAGCCCGGCGACACCCGCGTCTATGACGAGGCCGCCCGCAGCGGCAAGCGCATCCTGCCGGTGCGCTGAACGGCGCCTCACACGCGAGCGCCGGGGAGGAGGCCTCCCCGGCGCCGCGATCATCGATCCGACCGGCTTGTTTGTCTTGGGGGTCCGCGGAAGGCCGTGAGGCGGGCCTCACACCATGCCCAGGATGACCGCGCCAATGAAGGCAAAGGCCGCGCAAGTCTCAAACACGGTGAGCACGTCCGACATCATCGGCATCTCCCACTGGATCGATGTGCCGATTAACGTTACCAAAAACTGAAACTATTAGAAGCGGATTCGATGCTGCGGCGCGAATGCTTCATTTTGCAGCGCGAAGACCGGTCAGACTACCGGAATCCTTCTCATTTAGTTGTATTCGCTGTGCGCCGCACAATGGGATTTTTCTGTATGCGTTAGTATTCTTTTGAGCCGTCACAAGAGTGTTGCGCAGGTGAATTAGGGCCTCCGAAACGCATGGAGTGACCCGATGCTTGTGATCGAGGGCCTCGGCCGCCGGTTTGGCGACAAGGCTGCGGTGTCCGATGTGAATCTCCAGATCGCCCATGGGGCGTTCGTCGGGGTCATCGGCCGTTCCGGGGCGGGCAAGTCCACGCTCCTGCGCATGATCAACCGCCTTCAGGATCCCTCCAGCGGCCGCATCCTGTTCGACGGGCAGGACGTGACGTCGCTCAAGGGACCGGCGCTGCGCCAGTGGCGCGCCCAGGCCGCCATGATCTTCCAGCAGTTCAACCTGGTGGGCCGTCTCGACGTGCTCACCAACGTGCTGATGGGCCGGCTCGCCACCGTGCCCACCTGGCGGGCGCTCACCAAGATGTGGAGCCGGGAGGACCGGGCGGTGGCCCTTTCGGCCCTCGAACAGTTCGATATCGCCGCGCTGGCGGCCCAGCGCGCCGACAGCCTTTCCGGCGGCCAGCAGCAGCGTGTGGCCATCGCCCGCGCCCTGGCCCAGGAGCCGGGCCTCATCCTGGCCGACGAGCCCATTGCCTCGCTCGACCCGCGCAACACCAAGATCGTGATGGATGCGCTTTTGCGCATCAACAAGCACTTCGGCATCACGGTGCTGTGCAACCTGCATTCCCTCGATCTCGCGCGCACCTATTGCGATCGCCTGGTGGGCATGGCCCAGGGCCGTGTGGTGTTCGACGGCGCGCCCGAAGCACTCACCGACGAGGTGGCGCGCGACCTGTACGGGCTGGAGGCCGGCGAGGTGATGGAGGCCGCGCCTGTCGCTGCCCCGAAGGTGGCGCCCGTGCCCCTTCCGGATACCGCGCTGGCCTGATCGCCGCCCTTTGAAATTTCGCGCGGGCCTCACGGCGCCGCGCCCGATGACGGGTCTCGACCGGCCGCGACACCCGTTTTCCAGCACGGCCGGAGATCCGCACTCCGCCGGGGCCGCAGGCCCGGGCGAGCGTGGCGGATCATGCGTTTCCCACGCGCACTGTGAAGCACCACGCCCACGCATCCTGTTCTTCGTTCGACTGGAGCCGAACCATGCTGAACCGTCGTACCCTGATCGCGGCCGCCGCCGCGTTGACCTTCTCGGCCGGCGCCGCCGCCGCGCAGGACTACAAGGCCAAGTATCCGGAGCTCACCTTCGCCATCATCCCGGCGGAGAACGCCACCGGCGTCACCGAGCGCTATGCGCCGCTGATGGACTACCTCACCAAGGAGCTGGGCGTTCCGGTGAAGCTGCGCATCGCCAACGACTATGCGGCGGTGATCGAGGGCCAGCGCGCCGGGAACATCCAGATCGCCTCCTATGGCCCGGCCTCCTTCGCCCGCGCGCTGAAGACCGGCGTGCCGGTGGAAGCCTTCGCCATCGAGGTGAATGCCGACGGCACCAAGGGCTACCACTCGGTGCTCTATGTGAAGAAGGACAGCCCCTACAAGACCATCGAGGATCTCAAGGGCAAGAACATCTGCCTGGTGGACCCCAATTCCACCTCGGGCAACAATGTGCCGCGTTTCGCCATGAGCAAGATGGGCATCAAGCCGGACGAATATTTCGGTAAGGTGGTCTATGCCGGCTCGCATGAGAATGCGGTGCTGGGCGTGCAGCAGGGCACCTGCGACGCCGCCTTCAACTGGTGGAACGACGACCAGGAATCCGCTCTGCGCCGCATGGAGCGCAAGGGCATGGCGAAGTATGACGACTATCGGATCATCTACAAGTCCGACCTGATCGTGAACTCGCCTTATGCCTATCTCTCCACCCTGCCGCCGGAGCTGAAGGCGAAGATTCGCGACGCCTTCTTCTCCATCGACAAGAACGACAAGACGGCCTTCGACAAGATCTATGAAGGCAAGTCGCAGATGTGGCAGCCGGTCGACAACGAAGCCTACACCCCGGTGGTGGAGCTGATCACCTTCGTCGACAACCTGCGCAAGCAGAAGAACTGATCCCCGCGCCCCTCGGGGGCGTCGAGACTGGCGGCGGCTTCGGGCGCGGATGCCCGGGGCTGCCGCTTCGCCATTGGCCACATTCCCCCATTTCCCGGCCGGTTCAAGAGAGGCGCCCTTGCCCCACGCCGTTCCCATCCTGCCCGACGATCAGCTGGCCCCGCTGCTCACCCGCTATGACGCCGCGGTGCGCGAGCGGCAGCGGCATACGCTCATCGGTGTCGCGGTGGTGGTGGCGTGCATCTTCCTGTCCGGATGGATGGGCGAGGTGCGGCCCCTGGTGTTCCTTGAACATATGGACCGCCTGCCGAACTATTTCTGGACCATCCTGCCGACCCTCCACTGGGCCACGCTCTGGTCCGATCTGTCCGAATGGTATTGGAATCTCGACCATTGGCTGAAACTGCTGGTGGATACCATCCTCATCGCCTACTTGGGCACGCTGCTGGGCGGCATCGGCGCCTTTTTCCTCAGCTTCCTCGCCAGCGCCAATCTGGTGGCGAACCCGTTCATCCGGGTCACGGCGCGGCGCTTCCTGGAGTTCTGCCGCACGGTGCCGGAGCTGGTGTTCGCGCTCCTGTTCGTGGTGGCGTTCGGCCTCGGTCCGCTGCCGGGCGTGCTGGCGCTGGCCATTCACACCATGGGCGCGCTCGGCAAGCTGTTCGCGGAGGTGGTCGAGAATATCGACATGAAGCCGGTCGAGGGCGCCACCTCGTCCGGCGCGTCCTGGAGCGAGGCGGTGCGCTTCGCGGTGGTGCCGCAGGTGTCGTCCAACTTCGCCTCCTACGGGCTGCTGCGGTTCGAGATCAATGTGCGCGAAGCT
Source organism: Xanthobacter sp. NM-59 (assembly GCF_021401125.1). Classification (GTDB taxonomy): domain Bacteria; phylum Pseudomonadota; class Alphaproteobacteria; order Rhizobiales; family Xanthobacteraceae; genus Xanthobacter. Next base: position 192,480 of record NZ_JACBFQ010000010.1, on the reverse strand, counting down.
TCCATCATGGGCTTCGTGGGGGCGGGCGGCATCGGCCAGGATCTCATCGAGGCCATCCGCAAATTCTATTATTCCGATGTTTCGGCCATCCTGCTGCTCATCATCGGCACGGTGATGATTATTGATCTTTTGACCGAGCAGGTGCGTCACCGCCTGCTGGGCTTGGAGGGGAGCCGATGAGCCGCGCCCGCTTCGACCTCGGCGACGCCGACCGGGCCCGCCTTGCCGCCGCCTTCCCGCAGGCCATGCAGCCTTCGTCCGCCGGGCGGGTGCGCGCCGTGGCGGCGTTGGTGGCGGCCGCGGCGCTGGCGGTCTACGCCTTCTGGCGCCTGGGCTTCAGCCTGGACCGGCTGGGCTCGGGCGTGGCGCAGCTCGCCCATTTCGTGACTCTGATGTTCCCGCCGGATCCCGGCACCCAGCTTCCGCTCTACATGCATGCGCTGGGAGAGACGCTGGCCATCGCCTTCCTCGGCACCCTGGGCGGGGCGCTGTTGGCGCTGCCGTTCGGCTTCCTGGCGGCAAAGAACGTCATTCCCAACATCTTCGCCCATTTCGGCGTGCGCCGGTTCCTCGACGCCGTGCGCGGCGTGGATCGCCTGATCTGGGCCCTGATCTATGTGACGGTGGTGGGCCTCGGCCCGTTCGCGGGCATCCTGGCCATCGCCACCGCCAGCTTCGGCGAGCTCGGCAAGCTGTTTTCCGAGGCGGTGGAGGCGCTGGACCGCAAGCCCGTGGAAGGCGTGGTGTCCACCGGCGGCTCGGGCCTCGAAGGGGTCCGCTTCGGCATGCTGCCCCAGGTGCTGCCGGTGCTGGCGAGCCAGCTGCTCTATTATTTCGAGTCCAATTCCCGCCAGTCCACCATCGTCGGCATTGTCGGCGCCGGCGGCCTCGGTCTGCATCTGGCCGAGCAGATCCGCGTGCTGGAATGGCAGAAGGTGTCGTTCCTCATCCTCATGATGCTGGTGATGGTGGGCGTGATCGACTTCATTTCCTCACGCCTGCGCTTCGCCATCATCGGCAAGGCCCGCATCACCACCTGACGTGGGGTTTCAATAGAGCGTCGCGCGGTAGCGCTGCTCCATCTGGTCCTGGGTCTCCACCGGGTCGCAATGACCGACCTGATCGGCGAGCATTTCCCCCATGGTGGGCAAGGCGGTGCGGGGAAGCTGTGCCAGCGGGCTCCACAGGTCGGAGCGCATGAACGCCTTGGCGCAGTGGAGGAAGGCTTGCTCCACCTCCACCGTGATGACCGTGCGCGGCGGGCGCCCCGCCACCGCGAACCGGGCCAGCAACGCCTCGTCGTCATGAATGGCGGCGCGGCCGTTTACGCGCAGGGTCTCGTTGACGCCGGGGATCAGGAATAAGAGACCGGCGTGGGCATTGGCGATGATATTGCTAAGGCTGTCGATGCGGTTGTTGCCGGGGCGGTCGGGAATGAGCAGGCGTGTCTCCTCCGTCACTACGAAACCGGGCATGTCGCCGCGCGGAGAAACATCGGCGGCGCCGTGCGCGTCGCTGGTCGCGATGAGCACGAACGGGCTCAGGGCAATGAAGTGGCGGCAGTGAGCGTCAAGCCGCGCGAGAACCTTGTCGCGGGCGCGGCCGGAGGGGGAGCCGTAGAGCGCGCGCAGGGCGTCGAGGGTGTCGATGCGGGCCATGGGGGCCTCTCGGTATCAGGGCTTGAAGACGAGCTGGACCCGGTCGGCGGCGAAGGAGGAGCGGCCCCATTGCAGGGGGCGTCCGTTGGGCTCAACGTCCACCCGCTCCAGCACCAGCACCGACCGGCCTGGGGCAATGGAGAGCTGTTCCATCTCCCGTCCATTGGCGGGGCGGGCGGTGATGCGGGTCTCGCGGCGGCGGAAGTCCTCGATGCCTAGCGTGGACAGGGCCCGCGTCAGCGAGCCGGTGGCCGCATAGACGAGGTCGAGGTCCGGGCAGCGCGAGGCGACGAACCAGGCCGTGCCATAGGAAATGGGCACCCCGTCCGCCTCGTGGATGCTTTCGATGCGCAGCACCGGCGTGCCCTCCGCAATCTCCAGCTCCCGGGCTACCTCGGCGTCGGCATTCTCCACCCGTCCACCCAGGAAGCGGCCGAAGGGCCAGCGCCCGCCGGCGGAAACGATTTCCGAAAAGCGCGTGCGCGGGCCGATGGGATAGCGCAACGGCAAGGCCTTCACGAAGGTGCCGCGCCCGGCGGTGGCTTCGATGAGCCCGGATTCGGCAAGGGACGCCAGCGCCCGGCGCAGGGTGTGCCGGTTCACGCCGAACGCGCTCGCCAGCTCCGCCTCCACCGGCAGGCGCTCGCCCGGTTGCCAGCGGCCGGCGGCGATGTCCGCCTCCAGGCGCTCGGCGATCTGGCGCCAGAGCGTGACGCCAGTGCCGCGCGGCACCGGGGCGGCTTCTTCCGTCATCTCGTTGTGACCCTCGGCGGGCACATTCTGCGCTGCTCCCGACACGCGCTGCTCCCTCTTGTTCTCGCGTCTTGCATATTTGTATAGACGAATAGACAAATTGAGTCTAGTGAAGCGTCCGCGACGCCGCGGTGCGGATGTGACCGCGGGCGAACGATCAAGCCATCGAGAGCGCCATGATTCCCGACACCAGCACCGAGGCATCGGCAGCGGCCGGGCCCGCCGTTTCCCCGCCCGCGTCCGCAGAGGTTGCCGCCCGGCAGGCGCTCATGGGGCTGCTGGCCCGCGCCACGCTGAAGGAGCTGGAGGCGGCCATCGAGCGTTTCCAGCCCCTGCCCAAGCTCAAGGACCTGCGTCCGGCCGAGGTGGGGCTGGTCATGGTTCAGGGCCGCGCCGGCGGTGATGGCGGCCCCTTCAATCTGGGTGAGGCGACGGTGACGCGCGCCGCCGTGCAGCTGGAAGGCGGCGCCACCGGCATGTCCTATCTCCTGGGTCGCGCTCCGGCGCGGGCGCGGGCGGCTGCGGTGCTCGATGCCCTGTGGCAGGACCCGGCCTTGCGCCTTGCGGTGGACGACGCTCTGCGCCCGCTGCGGCGGCGCCTAGCGGCGGAGGCCGCGGCCCAGGCAGCGGAAACGGAGGCCACCAAGGTCAATTTCTTCACCATGACCCGGGGAGAAGACTGATGGCACAGCTCTCATCCGCCCTGGCGCCGGGCTTTGGCGATCCGGTGCACGCTGCCCAGCGCACTTTTTCCGCCCTCATGTGGGCGATGGCCGAGCCGGGCCGGGTGGTGCCGCTCGCGGCCGACCTGACCCCGCCCGCGCCGCTGACGCCGGAACTGGGCGCGGTGGCCCTGGCTCTGCTTGATTATGAGACCCCGGTTTTCCTCGGCGGCCGCCTCGGTGCGCAACCGGAGGTCACGGACTTCCTGCGCTTCCACACCGGCGCGCCGCGGGTGCTGGACGCGGCCGAAGCGCGCTTCGCTTTCTTCTGCGCGGGCGAGGAGCTGCCTTCCTTCACCGCTTTCGCCCAGGGCGAGCCCGACAATCCGGACCGTTCCGCCACCCTGGTGGTGAACGTGGCGCGCTTTGCCGAGGGGCCGCTCAGCCTCTTCGGGCCGGGCATCGAGGGTCATCGCGGCTTCGGTGCCGAGCCGCTGCCGGCGGATTTCGCGGCGCGGCTCGAGGCCAATGCAGCGGGCTTTCCCCTCGGCATCGATCTCATCTTGTGCGCGCCGGGCGCGGTGGCAGGCCTGCCGCGCACCGTTCGTTCGCGCCCGAACAGCGGAGTGTGAGCCATGTATGTGGCTGTCAAAGGCGGAGAGGACGCCATCCGCAACGCCCATGACCTGCTGGCGCGGCGCCGGCGGGGCGATCCCGAGGTGCCGGAGATCGGGCTCGACCAGATCGCCGAGCAATTGGCGCTGGCCGTGGACCGGGTGATGGCCGAGGGCTCGCTCTATGACCGGGAGCTGGCCGCCCTCGCCATCAAGCAGGCGCGGGGCGATCTGATCGAGGCCATCTTCCTGGCGCGGGCCTTCCGCACCACCTTGCCGCGCTTCGGTTCGAGCGACCCGGTGGATACAGGCGCCATGCGCATCCATCGGCGCATCTCCGCCACCTTCAAGGACCTGCCCGGCGGGCAGGTGCTGGGCCCCACCTTCGATTACACCCACCGCCTGCTCGACGAGACCTTGGCCACCTGGGCGCGGGGGGAGGAGGGGGCTTCCGCCCTCGTCGCGGCCAGCGGGGAAAGCACGCAGGCGGCCCCTGTCCCTCCGTTGGCTGCCCAGGAGAACCATGCGGCATTGCCCGAGAACGGCGCCGACAGGGGGGCGGATGAGATGCCGGTTGCCGCCCCCATGCCCCGCGTCACCGACCTCCTCGGCGACGAAGGCCTGGTGGAGGCATCCCCAGTGGATGACGGCAGCACGCCGCCGGACCTGACCCGCACGCCGCTGTCGTTCCCGGCCGAGCGGCCGCTGCGGCTGCAGGCACTGGCGCGGGGCGATGAGGGCTTCCTGCTGGCGCTCGGCTATTCCAGCCAGCGCGGCTATGCGCGCACCCATCCCTTCGTGGGCGAGATCCGCTTCGGCACCGTGGAGGTGAGCCTGTTCGCGGAGGAACTGGGCTTTGCCGTGCCGCTGGGTGACATCGCGCTCACCGAATGCCAGAGCGTGAACCAGTTCAAGGGCTCGGCGACCCAGCCGCCACAATTCACCCGCGGCTATGGCCTCGTGTTCGGCCAGTCGGAGCGCAAGGCCATGTCCATGGCGCTGGTGGACCGCACTTTGCGTTTCGCCGAGCTGGGCGAGGAAAAGAGCGCCCCGGCTCAGGACGAGGAATTCGTCCTCTCCCATTGCGACAATGTGCAGGCCACCGGCTTCGTGGAGCACCTGAAGCTGCCCCATTACGTGGATTTCCAGGCCGAGCTGGAGCTGGTGCGCCGCATGCGCGCCGAGCAGGAGCAGGCCGCCGAGCCCGTATCCGAGCCGTCCCAACAGGAGGCCGCCGAATGAACCCCACCGCAGAACGCCGCGCGGGCATGCCGGCCATCACCTACAACTTCGCCTATCTGGACGAGCAGACGAAGCGGATGATCCGCCGCGCCATCCTGAAGGCCATTGCCATTCCCGGCTATCAGGTGCCCTTCGCCGGCCGCGAAATGCCCATGCCCTATGGCTGGGGCACGGGTGGCGTGCAGGTGACCGCCGCCATCCTTGGTGCCGACGATGTGCTGAAAGTCATCGACCAGGGCTCGGACGACACTACCAATGCGGTGGCCATCCGCACCTTCTTCGAGACCACGGCGGGGGTGGCAACCACCACCCGCACCGAGGAAGCCAGCGTCATCCAGACCCGCCACCGCATTCCTGAGACGCCGCTGAAGGCGGGCCAGGTGCTGGTCTATCAGGTGCCCATCCCCGAGCCCCTGCGCTTCCTGGAGCCGCGCGAGACCGAGACGCGCCGCCTGCACGGCCTGGCGGACTACGGATTGATTCACGTGAAACTCTACGAGGACATCGCCCATCACGGCCACATCGCCACCACCTATGCCTATCCGGTGCGGGTGAACGGGCGCTACGTGATGGACCCCTCGCCCATCCCGAAGTTCGACAATCCGAAGATGCACATGAGCCCGGCGCTGCAGTTGTTTGGTGCGGGGCGCGAGAAGCGCATCTATGCGGTGCCGCCTTATACCCCGGTGGTGCCGCTGGATTTCGAGGACCACCCCTTCAAGGTGCAGACCTTTTCGGAGCCCTGCGCCCTGTGCGGAGCCGAGGGGGTCTATCTCGACGAGGTGATCCTGGATGACCAGGGCGGGCGCATGTTCGTGTGCTCGGACACGGACCATTGCGCCACCCGCCAGAGCGAGGGCCACACCGGCCGCATGAGCGCGCCCTATGCGCCCAAGGCCGCCCCGAGCGAGGGAGGCCAGCCATGAGCGGGGATGCTATGAGCGGGGATGCCATGAGCCGCGATGCTGAGGGCCGGGATGCCGACGCGCCTTTGCTGATCGCCGAAGGCCTCACCCGTTATTACGGCGCGCGGCTCGGCTGCGCGGATGTGAGCCTCACCCTTTATCCGGGCGAGGTGCTGGCCATTGTGGGCGAATCCGGCTCCGGCAAGTCCACCTTGCTCGGCCTCCTCTCCACCGAGCTTGGCCCCAGCGCCGGCCGCGTCCTCTACCGCATGCGGGATGGGGAGATGCGCGACCTTGCCGCCTTGAGCGAAAGCGAGCGGCGCCTGCTGCTGCGCACGGACTGGGGCTTCGTGCGCCAGCATGCCGAGCAGGGGCTGCGCATGGCGGTTTCGGCCGGCGGCAATGTGGGCGAGCGCCTGATGGCCGTGGGCGAGCGCCATTACGGCCGGATCCGCGCCGAGGCCATCGACTGGCTGGGCCGGGTGGAGATCGCGGCGGAGCGCGTCGACGACGATCCGCGCACCTTCTCCGGCGGCATGCGCCAGCGCCTGCAGATCGCCCGCAATCTCGTGACGCGCCCGCGCCTCGTCTTCATGGACGAGCCCACGGGCGGGCTCGATGTGTCGGTGCAGGCGCGTTTGCTCGATCTCATCCGCCAGCTGGTGGCCGAGTTCGGCCTCGCGGTGGTGATCGTCACCCACGACCTCGCGGTGGCGCGGCTTCTGTCCCATCGCATCATGGTGATGAAGTCCGGCCACGTGATCGAGGAAGGGCTCACCGACCAGGTGCTGGACGATCCGCGCGAGCCCTACACCCAGCTCCTCGTCTCCTCGGTGCTCACGCCATGACCCTAACGCAGCTTTCCACGCCGGCCACTGGCGCGGCTTATCCCCTGCTGGCGGTGGAGGCCATCGCCAAGCATTTCACCCTTCACCTCCAGGGCGGGGTGGAGCTGCCGGTGGTGGCAGGCGTCTCGTTCGAGGTGTTTCCCGGCGAATGCGTCGCTTTGGGCGGGCCTTCGGGGGCGGGCAAGAGCTCCATCCTGAAGATGGTCTATGGCAATTACCGCACCGATTCCGGCGCCATCCGGGTGGCCGATGCTGAGGGACTGGTGGATGTGGCGCGGGCCGATCCGCGCCGCCTTATCCGCCTGAGGCGTGAGCGCATCGGCTATGTCAGCCAGTTCCTGAGGGTCATTCCCCGCGTGTCCGCCCTCGACGTGGTGGCTGAGCCGCTGCTGATGGAAGGCGTTGCGCGGGAGGAGGCGTTGGCGCGGGCCGGCGCGCTGCTCGCCCGCCTCAATCTGCCCGAGCGGCTGTGGCGCCTGCCGCCAGCCACCTTCTCCGGCGGCGAGCAGCAGCGGGTGAACGTGGCGCGCGGCTTCATCGGCTCCCAGCCGCTCTTGCTGCTGGACGAGCCCACCGCCTCCCTGGATGCCGCCAACCGCGCGGTGGTGGTGGATCTCATCGCTGAGAAGAAGGCCGCCGGCTGCGCCCTCCTCGGCATCTTCCACGATGCCGACACCCGTGAGGCGGTGGCCGACCGGGTGGTGGACGTGACGCGTTTTTCCGCCTGACGAACGAAGCCGGGCGGCGCACCCCCGCCGCCCGAGGGGCCCCGGCCAGGACCGGCGCCGAAGGCAAAGGGACAGGACATGAACGAATTGGTGCTCGCCAACGCCCGCCTGGTGCTCGCCGGGGAGGTTCTGGAAGGCCATCTGCGCGTCGCTGACGGCCTTATCGTCGAGATCGGAACCGGTGCGGTGCCCGCCGGCGCGGAGGATCTCGGCGGCGACTATCTCTTGCCGGGCCTCGTGGAGCTGCACACGGACCATGTGGAAGGCCACCTGGCGCCGCGGCCCAAGGTGAAGTGGAACCCGCTTTCCGCCGTGCTCGCCCATGATGCGCAGATCGCCGCATCGGGCATCACCACCGTCTTCGATTCGCTCCGGGTGTGGCCGGACAAGCGCGCGGTGGGCATGGATGGGGACGCGCCCTCCCTCATCACGGCCTTCGAGATCGCGCGGAAGGCCGACGCCCTGCGCGCCGATCATCGCATCCATCTGCGCTGCGAGGTCGCCACCGACACGGTAGTGGAGGATGCCGCGGCCATCATGGCCGCTACTCCGGTCCATCTTATCTCGCTGATGGACCACACGCCGGGCCAGCGCCAGTTCGCCACCATCGAGCAGTTCCGCAGCTATTACATGAAGAAAAGCGGCGTCAGCGCCGAGGAAATGGACGTGATCGTCTCCACGCGCCTCGATTTCCACGAGCGTTATGCCCGCAACAACCGCGCCGGCCTCGTTGCCCTCGCCCATGCCCATGGCTGTGTTCTGGCGAGCCATGACGACACCACGGCGGAGCACGTGGCCGAGGCCATCGGCGATGGGGTGGCCATCGCCGAATTTCCCACCTCCGAGGAAGCGGCGCGCCTCTCGCGCGATGCGGGCATCCGCGTGCTGATGGGGGCGCCGAACCTGGTGCGCGGTGGCTCCCATACCGGCAACGCCTCCGCAGAGGACCTTGCGCGGGCAGGCTTGCTCGACATCCTGTCTTCCGATTACGTGCCGGGAAGCCTGCTGTGGTCGGCCTTCGACCTGGCGCGGCGCGTGCCCTCCATTTCCCTGCCGGCAGCGGTGCAGCGCGTCACCAAGATCCCGGCCGAGGCGGTGGGGCTGGCGGATCGCGGCGAGATTGCCGTGGGCCGTCGCGCCGATCTGGTGCGGGTGTCGCCGCTGGGCGGGATTCCAGCCGTAAGGAGCGTCTATCGTGAGGGGCGGCGCGTGGCATGACGGGTGATCGAAACGGCCTTGCGGCCGGGCCTCCTGTGGCCGGCTCACCTGCAGAGGGGGCACCTGCGGAGGCGTCTCCTGCCATCGAGACCTTGGGCCCGGGCGCGCTGATTCTGGTGGTCGGCCCCTCTGGTGCCGGCAAGGACACGCTGCTGGACATCGCCCGCGCGCGGTTTGCAGGGGATGGCCGCGTGATGTTTGCGCGGCGGCTCGTCACCCGAGCGGCCGGTGCCGGCGAAGCCCACGGCACCTTGAGCGAGTCGGAGTTCGCGGATGCCCTTGCCGAGGGCCGGTTCGCGCTGTGGTGGCGCGCCCATGGCCTGGCCTACGCCCTGGGGCCCGAGGTGGCGCTGCAGATCCGCGCCGGTGGCGTGGTGGTGGCCAACGGCTCGCGCGCGACCCTGGTGGAAGCGCGGCGCCGCTTTGCGCATCTCGCGGTGGTGCTGGTGACGGCGCCAGCGGAGGTACGCGCCGAGCGGCTTGCCGCGCGCGGGCGGGAGGACGCGGCCGACATCCGCGAGCGCCTGCTGCGCCAGCCGGATCTGGCGATCGCGCCGGATCTGGTGATCGACAATGTGGGGACGCCGGATGACGGCGGAGCGCGCCTTTCGGATTTCATCGCCGCCCGCATCGCGTGATCTGCCACGATGTAAGTCCCGATGGGGCCGGCGCGTGACGCCTGCGTCACTCAAAAACGGGAACAGGGCTCCTGCAAAGGCGGGCCAAATGGAGACAGGGCACATGCGGTGAATTTCCATTCACCGCATGTGCCCTGGAGGTCCCTTTGCGCGCGCCGCCTTGGGGCAAGTGCTTCCGCCGTTGCTTCCGCTTTCGCGCAAGCTGGCTTTTCCTTGGGGGCGAGCCCCGATTGGCGGCTTACTGCCGGTAGTGCTGGATGCGCGTGGTGCGCAGGCCCGGCAGGCCGTGTCGGTCGATGGAGGCTTGCCAGGAGAGGAATTCGTCCATCGTCAAAGTATAGCGCTTGCAGGCTTCCTCCAGGGAGATCAACCCGCCGCGCACCGCAGCCACCACCTCCGCCTTGCGCCGGATGACCCAGCGCCGTGTGTCCGGAGGCGGCAGATCGGCGATGGTCAGTGGACTGCCATCCGGCCCGATCACATATTTTGCTTTTGGCCGATAGGCATCGGTCATCTTTACGCCACCTTTTACTCTACTCAACCCGGGAAGACACTGGCAGGTGGCGATGAAAATTTCCCTAAGGCCTTGATGAAGATGCCATTTACTCATCTTAACATGGCATGAACAGATGGTTGGAGAAGTGTAAACTTCGCGCGGCAGAGTGTTAAGCGCGGCCCATCTGGGGGAAAGGGCGCGGCGCCTCCTGTTACCCGCGCCGGGTCTTGCGTTTTCCGGCTCTTCGCCGCCTTTGGCCGAAGAGTGCGCGGATGTGCGAGGGGCGCAAAACGTCAATGCCCGGCGCGAGGCCGGGCATTGCTGAGCTTACGGAACGGGTGGCGCGATCGAGGTCCACCGCCGAAGAAAATTGCTTCTGAAAGGCTGGCGCCGTTCAGAAGGACACGCTGAGGCGCCCCTGAACGGCATTGTCCTGCGAGTCGCTGGCGAGCTGGCCGGAATAGGCCACCGCGAGCACGGCATTCGCCGTCAGGTTCCAGTCGATTCCCGCCTCCACCAGGGCGGCATCCCGAGCGATGGGCACGCCATAGATGGTGAAGGGCGCGCTGCCCAGGGCGAAGCTCTGGGTGAGAGTGGGCTCGACATCCCCGAAGGCATGCTGCCAGGCGAGGGCCGCCCGCGCGGTGAGGCTGGCCTGGCCCAGGGCGAAGGTCTTGGCAGTGCGTAGGCCCAGGGCGGTGAGGACGTTGTCCTGGGTCAGGCCGCTGGAGGTCAGGGCGGTCACGCCTCCGGTCTCGGTGAAGCCGTCGAGCTTCAGCCGCACATAGGCAAGGCCCGCATAGGGCGCGAGGCTCACGCCCGACAGGTTCATGTCGTAGGCGGCCTCTCCGAAGAGCTGGCCGGTGGTGCCGTTCTGGTCGGCGGAGAGGCTTTGCGCCAGAAGGCCCGGCAGCGCCGTGGTACGGCTGGTGGAAATGTCGTGCCACGTATAGCTGCCCGCAAGCTTCAGATCGAAGCCGGCGAAGCGGGTGGCCGCGTAAAGCGCCAGATCGTAATTGTTGCTGGTGCCGGAGCCGCTCACGCCGTCGGTGTCGAAGGAAGACTGGCTGATGCCGCCGGCGATGCCCAGGCGCCAGTCCGCCGTCAGGCGCGTGTCGATGCCGCCGAACACGCCGCCGATATTGCTGGAGACATCGAAGGCGCCGTTTCCGCTGGCATTGCCCCAGCTGCCGAAGCCCTGGGCCCAGACCGTGGGGGTGAGGGTGGGGGCGAGTTGCGCGGTGGCGATGGGCGCCTGGGCGTAGCCGAGGGGCTGTGCCTGCGGCGCGGTCTCCTCCGCCGCCTGCTGCAGGCGGCCATTCACCGCCTGCCGCAGATAGATGGACTGGTTCTGCAGAACCGAGGCGGTGGAGGCGTGCACCTCGCCGGTGAGGCTGTTGAGGGCACCGAACGCGCTGGCGCGATCGAGGGTGACGGCGGATTCCAGGATCGGGCTCGAATAGGGCAGGCTCGCCACGGCGAGGCCCGCGGCCGCGGCATTACGGGTGCCGCCGGCGGTGGCGAAGGCTGCCCGGTCGGGTGCCACGGAAACGCTCAGGCTGTCGCCCCTCACCACCGCATCCGCCTTCAGGAAGGCGCCGGCCGTCGTCACCTGCTCGAAGCTGCCGGTGATGCCGGTGGCCGAGGACAGGACGGTGTAGGACCCCAGCTTGGGGAGGGCGCCATCCTCCGACACCAGCACCAGGCGCCCGCCAAGGGTGACGAGGCCGCTGGCGGCGATGAGGTCGCTGGCCCCCGCCGCATTGGTTTCGGCCACATAGAGCGAGGACGAGGTGAAGGTGACCGGCCCGCTGACGGTGATGGTGCCGATGGAATTGCCCGGCGCCACCACCCCGGCATTGACGAGGCCACCCACGATCAGGCCGTTGCCGGAGAGGGTGCCGTAGTTCTGCACCGTGCTCTCCACGGTGCCGTTGTTCACCAGGGCGCCGAAGTTCCACAGCGCGGCATTCACCGAGGTGAAGGTGCCCGCATTGTTCAAGGTGGCATCGGGGGCGACGGCATAGCCGCCAGCGCTGATGAAGCTGGCACCGGCGCTGATGTCGAGGTCGCCCACCAGGGTCCCGGTCAAGGCGAGCGTGCCTTCGCCGACGCTGGTGCCGCCGGTATAGGTGTTGTCCCCGGCCAGCAGCAGGGTGCCCGTGCCCATCTTCACGAGGCCGCCGGCACCGGAAATATCGTTGCTCCAGATGTCGAAGGCGTGCAGGCCGCCCTCGGCCGCGTTCATGGTGACGGTCACGGTGTCGTCGAAGGTGCCATAGCCCCCGGCTGCCGCATAGAGGTTGAGCCGGGCCCAGCCCGTGCCGTCGTCCAGGGGGACGCCGGAGGGCAGCTCGGTGCTGGCCAGCACGGCGTCGAGCTGGTCGGCGGTCATGTAGGGGAAGCGGTTGCGGATGAGCTCTTTGGCCTCTTCGGGCACGACCGGTGCGAGGTTCGTCGCGCCCACCGAAGGCAGGCCGTAGGTGAGGAACCAGGTGGCCTCCTCGCGCGCCTGGCGATAGGCAGCAGCGGTGGGGACGGCGCCGCTGGCGATGCAGCCTTTCACGTCCGCGCCGCAGGCGGCATGAAGGGGCGAGACGGCGCTGAGCCCCTCGCTGGCCAGGGCCTCGGCCAGGTCCCGCTTGTTCTTCTCGGTGGATTCCTGGAAGTTGGACGAATAGTTGGGATCGTTCGCCATCAGCTTGGCCAGGGCCTGCATGGCCACGATGCGGCCGCCGATTACGTCCAGCGCATAGTGCACGCCGAGGACGTTGCGGCTCAGGGCATATTGCTCGCCGGCCGCGAAAAGCTCCTGATAATAGGTGGGCAGCAAGATGGCGTAATAGATGGCGGAGGTGTAGCCGTAGGTGGTGTGGCCGCTCGGGAATGACGCCACCGTCTTATTTCCCTCCCACTGGTCTACCTGGCTGGTCACCGAGTCGGGATCGGTCGGGGGCGTGGTCCAAGGGTGGTCGCGGATTTCGGGTAGGGTTAGGAACGGACGCGGATCGCCCACTGGTGGATCGGGCAGGTTATAGGCGCGGCCATAGATGTTCTTTTCGCCAAAATAGTCTTTCACAATGCTCACCTGCTCGGTCTCGTACGAATAGTAGAGATCGTAGGCGATATTGCCGGGCAGCCTGTTGTTCGAGGCCCAGTCGACGATGGTCGCGCTGATGGGCGAGGAGACCATGCCGAAGATGTTGGTCGTCGAAACATAGGGGTCGAAGGGGGTCTGCGCATTCTTGACGGCGAGGTTCTTCAGCGCCTCGCTCGCGCCCTGGTAGACATCAATGGTGGCCTGGGCATTGGCCTGCAGCAGCGCCTGGCCGGCCGCGCTGTCCATCAGGGTGCTGAATGTCGAGAGGGCGCGGATGTGGTCCGCGGTCTGGTGCTCGGCGCAGCTCTGGGTATGGCAGAAGCTGGCCTGGGCCAAGGCTGGCACCGCGGAAAGGCAGAGCGCCACCCCGGCCAGCAGCGCCCGCGTCCACTGGCGAAAGCTGCGCTGCGGGCGGTGCCATATGGGGCGGCATATGGCGTGCGCGCCCGTGCCCCCATTCGTCCCGAACACCGCTTGCCGAAGGTCCGAGCGGACGCGCGTCCCCACCTGCTGCATCATGGCCTGCCCCCTGAGTATCGCACTTGCGTACCATCGCGCATCGGTGATGGGCAAGACGAAATGGCAGAATATGAAGATTTTTCAGTATCCGCTTTCGGATCGGTCCTTTGGCGAGCGTCTAATGCGTTGATTATGAGTTAATATCTGGAATAACGGGCGAGAATGACAGGTTCTTACATTTGGAATGACAGCCCGGAGCGGTGCGTCTTCCCGTCCGCTGTCCGGGGGCGTGCGGTGTGGGTGGGTGGAAAACGAAAACGCCCGGCCGTTGCCAGCCGGGCGCCTTGCTTCACTCTTCCGCGGCTTTCGCCGCCGCCGTCAGCCTTCGATGCGGTCGAAGTCGGCGATGGCGCGGGTGGCGGTGCGGATCTCGTCCAGCAGCTTCAGCCGGTTCTCGCGCAGGGCCGGGTCCTCGGCATTCACGGTGACAGCCTCGAAGAAGGCATCCACCGGGGCGCGCAGGTCCGCGAGCGCGGTCATGGCGGCCTCGAAATCCTCGCCGGCAAGGGCGGTGGCCATGCGTTCCTTCACGTCGTCCATGGCGGCGGCGAGCTTTTCCTCGGCCTCTTCCTTCAGCAGGGCGGCTTCGGTCGGGCCCTTGTAGCTCTTGCCGTCCTTCTTCTCCTCGATGCGCAGGATGTTCACCGCGCGGCGATAGCCGGCGAGCAGGGTCTTGCCGTCCTCGCTCTCCAGGAAGCGGGCGAGGGAGGTCATGCGCAGCACCAGCTCGAACAGATCGTCCTGGCCGGGCAGGGCAAACACCGCATCCACCAAGTCGAACCGCGCCCCATTCTCCCGCAGATACACCTTCAGGCGATCGGCGAAGAAGGAGAGGAGGTCTCGGGAGGTTGGCTTAATGCTTTTTGACGCAAACCGTCCGCGCTCATTAAGTATAAGTGAAGCTATTTCGTTTGCGATGCTTTCATCGTCTTTGGTAGTGTCCGGCTGGAAGGAAGAATTTGATTCATATAGCGCGCTAAGTGAATGAAATCTGGCTTCATTTCCCTTAATGCTATCAATTTCAAAATTTATCGTCCGCGCCGAGGCGATCTCTTCGATCAGGTCATTCACCAACCGCGCTCGATCGTTTTCGAGATCCTGTTCGATTGAAGCCCAGTATGCAGAGTCGAATAGATCGAGCAGCTTCAGCCGCAGCCCGTTCTCCAGAATGATCCGGATCACGCCGAGCGCCGCCCGGCGCAGGGCATAGGGGTCTTTCGAGCCCGTGGGCTTTTCGTCGATGGCCCAGAAGCCCACCAGGGTGTCGATCTTGTCCGCCAGCGCCACGGCGATGGAGACCGGGGCGGTGGGCACGCGGTCGCCGGGCCCCTGCGGCTTGTAATGCTCCTCGCAGGCGGCGGCCACTTCCGGCGCCATGTGCTCAGCCTGCGCGTAATAGCGGCCCATCAGGCCCTGCAGCTCGGGGAACTCGCCCACAACCTCGGTCAGCAGGTCCGCCTTGGCGATTAGCGCCGCTTCCTCCGCCAGAGCCGGATCGGCGCCCACCTGAGGCGCGATCTCCTTGGCGAGGCGGGCGATGCGATCGATGCGCGCCTTCTGCGAGCCGAGCTTCTCGTGGAAGGTGATGTGCTCGAACTTGCCCATGCGGCTTTCGAGGCCATTGGCCAAGTCCGTGTCCCAGAAGAACTTGGCATCCGACAGCCGGGCACGGATGACCCGGCCATTACCGGCCACGATGGCCTCGCCGCCGTCGGTTGCGACCAGGTTCGAGATCAGGACGAAGCGGTTGGTCAGGCGCCCGGTCTTGGCGTCCTTGAGCACGAAGCACTTCTGGTTGGCGCGGATGGTGGCGCGGATGACTTCATCCGGGATGTCGAGGAAGCGTTCCTCGAACGACCCCATGAGCACCACCGGCCATTCCACCAGCCCGCAGACCTCTTCCAGCAGGCCCTCATCCTCCACCAGCTCCAGGCCGGCGGCGAGCGCCAGATCCTTGGCGTCGTTGAGGATGATGTCCTTGCGGCGGTCGCGGTCGGCCACCACCTTGGCGGCCTCCAGCTTCGCCATCCAGTCGTCCAGCCGCTTCACGGTGAAGGGCTCCGGCGCCATGAAGCGGTGGCCGTAGGTGACGTTGGAGGAGGTGATGCCCTCCACCTCGAAGCTCACGACTTCCGGCTCGTCCCCTTCCGCGCCAAAGGTGCAGACGATGGAGTGCAGCGGGCGCACCCAGCGCAGGGTGCCGGTGCCCCAGCGCATGGATTTCGGCCAGGGGAAGGAACGGATGATCTCCGGAACGATCTCGGCGATCACCTCCGGCGTGGGGCGGCCCTTCTTCTCCACCACGGCCACGTAGAAATCGCCCTTCTTGGGGTCGGTCTGCACCTTGGCCTGATCGATGGAGGAAAGCCCCGCGCTCTTCAGGAAGCCGGCGAGCGCCGCCTCGGGCGCGCCCACGCGCGGGCCCTTCTTCTCCTCCTTCTGGTCCGCCTGCTTGCCGGGCAGGCCATGCACCGCCAGCGCCAGCCGGCGCGGGGTGACGAAGGCCTTGGCGCCCTCATAGAGCAGGCCCCGGTTCACCAGCGCGTCGGTGACGAGCTTGCGCAGGGTATCGGCCGCGTTGGCCTGCATGCGGGCGGGGATTTCTTCGGAGAAGAGTTCTAGCAGAAGATCGGGCATGGCTGCTTTTCAAGCAATCTCGGCCGTCGTGACGACGGTGGCGAAGCGGTCGGCAAGCTCCGCGAGAGCGGTGCGATGGATGTCGTGCGCGGCAAGGTCGGGTCCGCCCAGCGGGTCCGGCAGCGCGCGGGTGGCGACGGCGTCGGCCGCCACGAAGGAGGTGTAGCCCAGCTCCAGCGCGGCCCGCGCCGTGGTGCTCACGCACATATGGGTCATGAAGCCCACGAAGATCACGGCCTTGCGCCCGGTGGCGTCGAGCTGGGCCTTGAGGTCGGTGCCGGCGAAGGAATTGGGCAGCAGCTTTTCAACCACCCCTTCCCCCGGCCCGGGAATGGCGGGCGCGGCGAAGGCGAAGCCCGGTCCCTTGGGATCAAACGGACCGCCCGAACCCTCGGCGCCCTTGTGGGCCACATGGATCACCGGTGCGCCGGCCGCGCGGGCGGCCTGAAGCAGCCGGCCGATGGCGGCGAGGGCGGCTTCAACCCCCACGAGCGGGACGAGCCCGTCCACATATTCGCGCTGGGCGTCGATGACGACCACGGCGCATTCGGAAAGAGCCGGCTTGCGCTGTGGCACGCCCGCGAGCTGGAACAGGGTTTTCGCGCTGCTGGTCGTTTTGGCGCCGCTCATGCTGCATCCTCCCGCACATCGGCGCCGCCGGCGGCGGTCTTCAGCCACGCCGCGCCGCAGGCCTTGGCCAGCTCGCGCACACGCAGAATGTAGCTCTGGCGCTCGGTCACCGAGATGACTCCGCGCGCATCGAGCAGGTTGAAGACGTGGGAGGCCTTGATGCACTGGTCATAGGCTGGCAGCACCATCAGGTGCTTCTCGCCGGCATCGCCCGCCGCCAGATATTTGTGGCAGGCGCCTTCCGCCATGCGGAACTGCTCCAGCAGCATGTCGGTGTCGGCATATTCGAAATTATGCCGCGAATATTCCTGCTCGGCCTGCAGGAACACGTCGCCATAGGTGGTCTTCTCGGCGCCCTCGCGGCCGTTGAAGTTGAGGTCGTAGACGTTCTCGACCCCCTGCACATACATGGCGAGGCGCTCCAGGCCATAGGTGAGCTCGCCGGCGACGGGCGAGCACTCAAAGCCCGCCACCTGCTGGAAATAGGTGAATTGCGAGACTTCCATGCCGTCGCACCAGCACTCCCAGCCCAGGCCCCAGGCGCCCAGCGTCGGGCTCTCCCAGTCGTCCTCCACGAAGCGCACGTCGTGCACCTTGAGGTCCACGCCGATGGCTTCCAGGGACTTGAGATAGAGCTCCTGGAGGTTGTCCGGCGAGGGCTTCAGGATCACCTGGAACTGGTAATAATGCTGGAGCCGGTTGGGATTCTCGCCATAGCGCCCGTCCTTCGGCCGGCGCGAGGGCTGCACATAGGCGGCCTTCCAATGCTTCGGCCCCAGCGCGCGCAGGGTGGTGGCGGGGTGGAAGGTGCCGGCGCCCACTTCCATGTCGTAGGGCTGGAGGATCACGCAACCCTGGTCCGCCCAAAAGCGCTGAAGGGTCAGCAGCAGGGCCTGGAAGGAGCGGTCGGGCCGCATGTGGGGCGGAAGGGCGGGATCGATCATGAGGGGCTCGCGAGAAAACGGGCGAGCGGACGCGAAGCCGAAGAACCGGACGCGCCGCCGCGCGGGCGGACACTAGTTTTTCGGCCCGGCGAGATCAAGGGAAGGCGGCCCGGCGGGCCCCAACTCGTTGGCGCGAGGCAAAAGCTGCGCACGGCAGGAGCCGGGTTGGGCAAGAGCTGCAAACGGCGCGGGCAAGGCAGGAGTCGCGCAGAGTGCGGATAAGGCAAGAGTCGCGCACGGCGCGGGTACGGCAACAGTCGCGCAGGGCGAGAGCCGTGCGAGCGAGGAGCCCCGGCCGGTGCGCCGGCCGGGGCTCCCATGGCGGAGGATCGCGGTCGGGATCAGCCGCGCGAGCGCGCGCGGATCATGAAGTCGTCATAGTTGAACTCGGCGATCTGCCACCACAGATAGCCGTTGTTGCGGAACGCCTTCACGTCTTCCCAGATCTTCTTGAACTCGGGATTGACGGCGGAAACCTCGTCATAGAGGCCGTTGGCCGCCTTGTAGGCCGCGTCCAGCACGTCGTTGGGGTAGCGGCGCAGCTTGGTGCCGGCCTTCACGAGGCTCTGGATGGCGATGGGGTTCTTGGCGTCGTAGCTGGCCAGCATGCTCTCGTTGGCGCGGGCGCAGGCGGTGGTCAGGGCCGCGCGATAGGTCTTCGGCAGCTTCTCCAGCTCTTCAAGGTTGAAGAAGAAGTTCAGGGCCGCGCAGCCTTCCCACCAGCCGGGATAGTAGTAATAGGGCGCCACCTTGTAGAGGCCCAGCTTCTCGTCGTCATAGGGGCCGACCCACTCGGCGGCGTCGATGGTGCCCTTCTCCAGCGCCGGGTAGATGTCGCCGCCGGCGAGCTGCTGCGGCACCACGCCAAGCTTGGCCATCACCTGCCCGCCCATGCCGGCGATGCGCATCTTGAGGCCCTGGAGATCGGCGGTGGACTTGATCTCCTTGCGGAACCAGCCGCCCATCTGCCCGCCCGTATTGCCGCCGGGCAGCATGGAGACGCCATACTTCTTGTAGAAGTCGTTCAGCAGGTTGAGCCCGTTGCCGAAGAGGAACCAGGAATTCATCTGCCGGGTATTGAGCGAGAACGGAATGGCGGTGCCAAGGCCGAAGGTCGGGTCCTTGCCCACATAATAATAGGAGGCCGAGTGGCACATCTCGACGGTCTTGTTCTGGGTGGCGTCGAGGGCCTGCAGGCCGGGGACGATCTCGCCCGCCGCGAACACCTGGATCTGGAACTTGCCGTCCGTCACCTCGGCGACCGTCTTGGCCATCAGCTCGCCGGCGCCATAGATGGTGTCGAGCGACTTGGGGAAGGACGAGGTGCAGCGCCACTTCACTTCCGGCGCGGACTGGGCAATGGCCGGCATGGCCACGGCGGTGGTGGCGGCGACACCGGCACCGGCGGCGGTCAGGAAATCACGGCGTTTCATGCGGGCAGCTCCCTAGGACGTCTTGCACGACGCGCGCCTGATCGCTTCGGGCGAAGCGGCGTCGAAGACCTATCTAGAGCGGCAGTCTGCAGAGGGAAAGTATGTTTGCACCGCAAAAATGGCATTGGCGTACTTAAAACTGCGCCAATGCCATCTATTTGGACATAAAATTGCGCAACTACTCGATAACGATGCGCGGGGCCGCCTTGCCGCCCGTCTCCAGCCGGTCGAGGGAGGCCTTCACGCCCGCCGCAACGTGGCGGTAGGCGTCCGCCTGCTCGCTTTGCGGATCGGAAACCATCACCGGCAGGCCTGCGTCCGACATCTCGCGGATGCGCATGCTGAGTGGGATTTCACCCAGGAAGGGAACGCCGAGCTTGTCGGCCTCCGCATGGGCGCCCCCATGGCCGAAGATGTCCGAGCGCCCGCCGCAGTGGGGGCACACGAAATAGGCCATGTTTTCCACCACGCCGAGAATAGGCACGTTCACCTTCTCGAACATGGCCACGCCGCGCCGCGCGTCGATGAGGGCGAGGTCCTGGGGGGTGGAGACGATGACGGCGCCGGCCAGGTTCACGTTCTGCGCCATGGTCAGCTGGGCGTCGCCGGTGCCGGGGGGCATGTCCACCACCAGCACGTCGAGCGGGCCCCATTTCACGTCGCGCAGCATCTGGGTGATGGCGCTCATCACCATGGGGCCGCGCCAGATCATCGGCGTTTCCTCTTCCACGAGAAACCCGATCGACATCAGCTGCAGGCCAAAATTCTCCAGTGGAATGAGGGTCTTGCCGTCCTCCATCTCCGGTTTCTGGGACAGTCCGGTGAGGCGGGGCAAAGAGGGGCCGTAAATGTCGGCGTCGAGCAGGCCCACCTTCAGGCCGAGATCACGCAGGGCCAGGGCCAGATTGATGGAGGTGGTGGACTTGCCCACCCCGCCCTTGCCCGAGGCCACGGCGATGATGGATTTCACGCCCGGCACCGCGGTGCCCTTGGCGGGCGCGTGCCCGTGGGCCGCAGCCGGGGCGGGCTTGGCGGTGGGCGCGGGCTTGGCGGCCGGGGCGGCCGCGCGCTCGGCGGTGAGCGCGACCAGGGCCGAGGCGACGCCGGGCACGGAGGCGGCCGCCTTTTCCGCGGCGATCCGCACATCTTCCCAGGCCCGCACCTGGGCCGGATCCACATTGATGGACAGGTAGACCTTGCCGGAGGTGATCACCACGCCCGACAGGGCGGACGAATCCGCAAGGGTCACGCCCTCCGGGGTCTTCACCTGCTTGAGGGCGGCGCGCACGGCGCTCTCGGTGGCGGTTTCGCTGGCGCCGTTGCCGGCCAGTGTGCTGTCGGCCATCACGTCTCTCCCGCGCCGCCGGCCTGCGGCGGCGCCCGGCAACAGGGCGCGGAGCGCGTGAGCGGCACTCTGGAACCAATTGAATGTACTCTTGCTTCGCACGATGTCGCCCTTCTGCAAAGCCTCACTAATGAGCGCTGCTTAAGCAGAAGGCAATTTCCACGCCTAAGCTTCGTTCACTGGTGACGCATTGCATACCTGAGTGGCGAACGGGGGAAAGCAAGGACTTTGCGCGCGTCCGAGCGTGGCTGGTACAGGCGCGCCGGAGCACAGCGGGCGAAGTCGCCGCTGGGGCATCTTCCCGCTGCAATGCGGCAAGGCCTGCTCCGGGCTATTGTTTTTACGGGTGTCCTTCACGCGAGCCGGTCCCACTTGGATCGGAAGCGCCCTGGAGGGGTGTGCCGCCGAGTCGCAGCAGGCGGGCGATGTCGGCTTTCAGCTCCGGAAGCAGCTCGGCTTCGAAGAAGGGGTTGCGCTTCAGCCAGCCGGTATTGCGCCAGGAGGGGTGGGGCAGCGGATAAAGGATCACCGGCCGCGGCAGCCGCCCGCCTTCCGCCCGCACGGTGCGCCAGCGCGCCACCGTCTCGGTGAGGCTGCTGCCGGTGAGGTGGCCGAGACCGAGGCGTTTCAGGTGATAGGCCTGGGCGGGCCGGCCCACCGCCAGCACCAGCCGGAATGCGGGCAGCGCGGCGAACAGCTGGTCGTGCCAGGTGGCTGCGCATTCCCGGCGGGGCGGCAGGTCGGCGCCCTTGGCGTCCTGGCCGGGAAAACAGAAGCCCATGGGGGCAATGGCGATGCGCGCCACATCATAGAATTCGTCGGCGCTCACCCCCATCCAGGCGCGCAGCCGGTCGCCGGACGCGTCGGTGAAGGGCCGGCCGCTGGCGTGAACCTTGGTGCCCGGTGCCTGGCTCGCCACCAGGATGCGGGCGGTGGCGGACACCCGCAGCACCGGGCGCGGCGCATGGGGTAGAGGCGCGCCGCGCGGCGTTTCCACGCACACCCGGCAGGCCCGGATGCGAGCAAGCAGGGTGTCGAGCGCGCTCTCAGACATCGAGCACGAGGCCGTCCTCGGCGAGCATGAACAGGGCGCGGTCCACCTCATCGCGGCGGGCCAGCACGTCGTCGCCCATGTGGGTGAGCAGCACGCGGCCGGCGGCCAGCTGTCCCCGGTGCCCGGCGAGCACGCGATAGGCCATGTGGCCGGCCGGCGCCGTCTCGAACAGCGAGCATTCGCAGATGAACAGGTCGGCTTCACGGGCGATGGGGATGAGGGCCTGGGTCCACTCTGTATCGCCGGAGAAGGCGAGGGTCCGCGCGCCGTCGGTGAGGCGCAGGGCGGTGGCGGGCGCGCCGGCGCGGTGGCGCACCTCCGCCGTGGTGAGGCTGAGCGGCCCGAGGGAGGAGGTGGAGCCCGGCTCCACCTCCCGCACCTGCCAGTCGAATGGCCAGGGGGTGGCGCCCATGCCGGGATAGAGCACCTCCATCAGCGCATCGAGCCGCGCCCGCGTGCCGGGCGGGCCGATGATGGCCAGCGGGCGGCTGCGCCGCTGGGCCAGGGCGCCGTCGAGCAGCAGTGTGGGCAGGCCGCCGAAATGGTCGCCATGCAGATGGCTCAGCACCACCATGTCGATGCGCGCGGTGTCGACCTTCATGCGCTTGAGGGCGACCGGGGCGCTGGCACCGAAATCGAGCGCCACCAGCATGCCGGCCGCTTCCACCAGGTAGCAGGAATTGCTCCGCCCGCCGGAGCCGAAGGCATCCCCGCAGCCGGCCACCGTCAGCCGCATGGTCTCAGGCCTTCATGCTGGGGCGCTGGGACACCACGTTGCGCCAGCGCAGGATGTGGGTGAGGTGTTCGGGCACCTCGGCGCGGATGGCGCGCATGAAATCGATGGTGACGATGGCGGTGATGTCGGCCACCGTGAAATGCGCGCCGGCCACGAAGGCGCGCTCGGCCAGCTCGGTGTTCAGGAATTCGAGGAAAGCGGAGATCCGCGGCTTGTTGGCCTCGCCCCACGCCGGCACCTGGGGCACCTCCAGGGCGGCCATGGCCGGGTTCAGGTGGCGCAGCACGCTCATCACCGGCAGCAGCAGCTCCAGCTCCACGCGGCGCTGCCACATCTCCACCATGGCCTGTTCCAGGGGCGTACGCCCGAACAGGTTGGGCTCCGGCTGCAGCGCCTCGAAATAGCGACAGATGGCGATGGTTTCGCTGATCACCGTGCCGTCGTCCAGCTCCAGGGCGGGAACCAGCTGGCGCGGATTGAGGCGGGTGAAGGCCTCGGACTTGTGCTCGAGCTTCATCAGGTCGACTGGCGCCAGCGGCACCGCGATGCCCTTTTCAGCCAGGAAGATGCGCACCCGGCGCGGATTGGGCGCACGGCTTGAATCGTAGAGCTTCATAATCCGGTTTCTCCATCCCTGGGGGGAGCACAGATCATGAGCGGGCGCCGGGCGCAAGCCATCGTGGTGGCCCGGGCGCGCGACGGGCGGCGGGGCCTTTACTCCGTGCGGGGATGGGCGGCGCGATAGTCCTGCGGCTTCTCGAAGGTGCCGGCCCACATGCCGCGCCGGGCGGCGCGCGCCTGGGCTTCGGCCGCCTCATAGCCATGGCGGCCATAGGCGACGGCGAGGCCCTGGCGGACCAGCTCCTCGGCGATGTCCACCCCGTCCACGGTGCAGCGCGCCAGGGCCCGGCCGTAGGCATCCTGGCCCGATGCGGTGCAGAACACCTCGCCCCGCTGCACCATTTCCGCCAGAGCGAAGCGCGCCGTGGTGCCGCACGGCCAGGCTTTCCCGTCCCTCTGGCAGCTTTGGCCCAGCTCGGGCGCGTCCATGCCCTGGAGGCGGATGCGCTGGCCGTCGAGCTTCAGGGTGTCGCCATCCACCACCCGTGCCGGACCGGCGAATACGTCCTTGCGCTGCAGCCATTCGGCCACGAAGCCAACCGCCAGAACCAAAGCGAGAGCGACGACCACATCGATGATGCGCATGGGACAGGTCTCTGGAACAGGTCTCTCGACAGGTCTCTCGACAGGTCTCTCGGGCCAACGCTCCGGAGGCCGGTATCAGGAATGCCGTCCGGCGCCGGTCCGGCCAGATCGCGGCGGTTGACGGGCGAGCCTGGACGGGGGAGCGTTAAGGCTTCGTTAACCGCCTTTCGGCGAGGAGTCGAACGGTCCCGTTGATGGGTTCATTCACTGCGGCAGCCGGTTGGTTCCGGCGCCGCCCGTGCCAGGGGGGCGCCCAGGAGCGCCACGGTTTCGCATGCACGGCTCCGTTCGGCCCCGGGTGACCCCGTCGCCCGCTCCCGCCCGCCAGGACGGCGCGGCGCGCTCCGCCGTGCCGGTCGCTTTGCTGTCGGCTGCCGTGGGCACCCTCGGGGCGGGGGCCGCCGCGCTGGCCTGGGGCGGCGTGGCGGCGCTGGTCGTGGTTGGCGCCGCCGGGGTGGCGGCGGGCGCGTTCGCGCTCGCCTGGGCGCGCGGTCTCGACCAGGAGCGGGCCCGCCTTGAGGCCCGGCTCGCCGCCGTGGAGGCCGCGCGCGCGCGAGCGGAGGCGGACAATCTCGCCAAGTCGCGCTTTCTGGCCGAGATGAGCCATGAGCTGCGCACGCCGCTCAATACGGTGATGGGTTTTTCCGAGATGATGGCGGACGAGGTGCTGGGCCCCCATCGCGTGCCCGCTTATGGCGGTTATGCCCGCGACATTCTCGCTTCCGGCCGGCATCTCCTGGCGCTGGCGGACGATCTGCTGGATCTGGCGCGCATCGAGAGCGGGCACCGGGTTCTGTTGGAAACACCGGTACATCTGGGCCGGCTGGGGCAGGAGTGCCTCGCCATGCTGCGGCCGGATGCCGCCAGCCGCCGCCTGACCCTGCGTGTGGAGCCTGCCGAGGGCGCGCCCGCGCGGCTGTGGGGCGATGAGCGGGCGGTGCGCCAGATCATCCTCAACCTGTTGGCCAATGCGGTGAAATTCACGCCGCAGGACGGCGAGGTGCGGCTGGTGACTGGTATCGACGCCAGCGGCGCCCCCTTCCTGGCGGTGGAGGACACCGGAGCCGGGGTGAGCGAGCGCGAGCTGCCGCTGGAGGACGCGCGCCACCGCGAAAGCCGGCTGGACGTGAAGAGCGGCCGTGGCGCCGGGCTGGGCCTTGCCATCGTGCGGGCGCTGGCGACCCTGCATGGCGGTGAGCTGAGCCTGACGCGCCGGGCCGCCGGCGGCACCCGCGCGCGCGTCGTCTTCCCCAAAAGCCGCGCCTTGGACGCGCCGTTGGAGGCCACCGAGAAGGTGTGAGCGGCATCGGCCGGGCGTGAGCCGTTCGCGTCGATGGTGCCACTCGGGATGCCGGGCGCGGTGCGCGCATGAGCGCGCCGGGCGGGGGGCGATGGCGGTGCCGCCGAAGTTTTTCAGGTCCACGCCTTCTGTGCGCCAGCCACAGGCCAATTCAGCCTTTCATGGGGGCCGCTGAAGTCTCTTGGCCTGTTGTTTGGCCTGTTATTTCGCACGTTTCACTCCGGCGCACCGGTTCGCGCGTCCCTCGGAAATGCTCTGGGCGGGCCATGTTGGTCGTGATCCGCTTCTCGCCGATGAAGCCGGGCTGCTGCGGATCGTGCGGCTTCTGGCGCGCGGGCGTTGAGGTGGCGACGAGCGATATCGGCCCGGCCTGTCCACGGGGCGGGCATCGTTTCTCGGGGAGCGCGGTGCCGGGCGGCGCAGGAAGCGCCAGACGGCATCTGGGACATGGTGATCCCGTCTCCGCCTTCATGCCGTGCCGCGTCAGGCGCGGGTTTTCGGCGAGGCACCTGATGATGAGGGCGCGCTGCGGCCACTTCACCACGGACGAGATCGAAACCCCGAACCGGGCGGTTAGATCCCGATTCGTGTCGCCGGCGTGCGCGGCGGCAATGATCCGTTCGCGCGGATCATTGGAGAGGGGGCTTCGATACGGGCCTTCGCCCCTCAGCTATTCTGAATCAGGATCCCGCCTCCAACCGCACCCGCCCCGATTCACTCGGCCAGGGAAACGCTCGCGCGCGGTTTCGAGCCGAACCGGCAACCGGCGCGGGAAAGAAACGCCGGAAAACACAAGGATGGGCTGTTTCATCGTTTCGATGAAAGGCGGAAGGCGTCCAGCGCCGGGGGCATTGGCATTGGCCTTGGTGCGTCGTCGAGCCTTCGTGGCCCCGCCCGCAGATGGCGAGCGGGCGGCGTCTTCCCTGCGCTGCTGCGCGGAAATGGGGGGTCAGGCGCCGCCTTCCGCGTCCCATTCCCCCCTCACCTCGGCGTCTTCCTCCAATGGCGCGTGGCGGCTGGCGAGGGTCTGGAAATCCGCCACGGGCAGCAGCCGCGCGAGCGCCCACACCGCCGCGCTCCGCACCAGGGGCGAGGGGTCGGCCAGCCGGGCGCCGGCGGCCTCCGCAAATCCCGCGTCTCCGGAATTGCCCATGGCGATCAGCACGTTGCGGATGAAGCGATCGCGCCCCACCCGCTTGATGGGGCTCTTGGGAAAGCGGGCGCGGAAGGCCGCATCGTCCAGGCTCACGAGGTCCAGCAGGCGCGGCGCCTCGTTCTCCGCCCGCGCCGCGAGTTTCACCTCGCGCCCGGCCACCGCGAACTTGTTCCAGGGGCAGGCGGCAAGGCAATCGTCGCAGCCATAGATGCGGTTGCCGATGAGGGGGCGCAGATCGCGCGGGATGGGCCCCTTCAGCTCGATGGTGAGGTAGGACACGCAGCGCCGCGCGTCGATCTGGTAGGGCGCGGGAAAGGCGGCGGTGGGGCAGGCCTCGAGACAGGCGCGACAGGAGCCGCAATGGTCGCGTTCCGCGGTGTCGAAGGGCAGCTCCAGGGTGGTGGCGATGGCGCCCAGGAACAGCCAGGAGCCGAACGCCCGCGACACCATATTGGTGTGCTTGCCCTGCCAGCCGAGGCCGGCCGCTGCCGCCAGCGGCTTTTCCATGAGCGGGGCGGTGTCCACGAACACCTTCACGTCCCCTTCGCCCGCCGCCGCGAGGAGGGCGCGGGCGATGCGCTTCAGCTTGGGCTTGATGATCTCGTGATAATCCTCCCCCCGCGCATAGACGGAGAGGGCGCCCGTCATGGCGTCCGCCTGCGCGGCACGGGGGTCCTGCTCGGGTCCGTAATTGAGGCCGAGCATGATCACGGCCCGCATGTCTGGCCACAAAGCGAGGGGATCGGCGCGGCGCTCTAGGGTCTCGGCCATCCAGCCCATGTCGCCATGGGCGCCGCTCGCCACCCATTGGGCGAGGCGGGCGCCGGCCGGAGCGATGGCGCGCGGGTCGGCGATGCCGATGGCGTCGAAGCCCTCGGCGCGGGCCAGCTCCTCAAGCCGGGCGCGCAGCGCGGCGGGTGTCGGCGGGGTTTTCAGAAATCGAGATCCGCATAGGTCTTGGAGGGGGGCATTCCGGGAATGCTCTCGCTCAGCAGCGCGCGGAAGGTCGGGCGCGACTTGATGCGCGCATACCAGTCCCGTGCGTGCTCGTCCTCGTCCCATGGGACATCGCCCAGATAGTCCGCGACGGACAGATGCGCGGCCGCCGCCAGGTCCGCCTGGCTCAGCCGCCCGCCGGCGAGCCATTTGCGGGCCTTGGCGAGCCAGCCGATATATTTGAGATGATAGCGCAGATTGGTGCGGGCCATGCGCAGCGCGGTGGCATCCGGCGGGCCGCCGCCCTGCTGGCGGTTCATATAGCGCTTGTGAATGCGCTCGCGCACCAGCGGCTCGGTGGATTCCACGTACATCTTCTCGTTGAACCACGAGGTCAGCCGGCGCACCTCCACCCGCTCGGCGGGCGCATCGGGCAGCAGGCGGTGGTCGCCCAGGGCAAGGCCGCGGGTTTCATCGAGATATTCGGCGATGATGCCGGCCCCGGGCACGGAGGCGCACTGCTCCTCCACGATCACCGGGGTTTCACCGGCGGGATTGAGGGCCAGGAATTCGGGCCGGCGCTCCCACACCCGTTCTTCCACAAGCTCCGGTTCCAGCCCGTACTCGGCGAGCAGCAGGCGAACGAAGCGGGAATGGGGGCAGAAGGGATGATGGTGCAGATACATGGGGCACTTTCGCCGGGGCGTTCGAGCGCCACGCGCTCACCCGGCCCGGTCATGTTTAGTGACGGATTCTTTCCGATTGGTTCCATTTCGCGCATGCCGCGCCGCGGTGCCGAAAGGGAAGGCCGCGCCTTGCCGCCGCGAGCGAAACGCAAGCCCGGCCGCCAACCAATGCGTCTTTTGCCGCATGTAGAACCCCCGCCCGCGCCCTCGCAAGGGGGCGGGACGCGGAAGATGGGCATGGGTGGTCCGAACATACCGTTTGCAACGCACAAAATGCCGCCATGGCCTCAATCGGCAGCCGGGTGCCTCTGCGGAATGGCTGGCGCGCGGCGTAAGAGCGGCTTAATGGCTCTTCGCGCAGGATGGCGCGCCCGGCGGCCCGGGTGCGCCATTCCGCTTCCTCTCCCTTCGGATCTTCTCAGCCCATGACCCTCGGCGACATGTTTGAAGCGCTCGTGCTCGGCCTCGTGGAGGGCCTGACCGAGTTCATTCCCGTCTCGTCCACCGCCCATCTGCTGCTGCTGGGCCATTTCCTGGGCTTCGAGAGCACCGGGCGCACCTTCGAGGTGCTGATCCAGCTGGGCGCGGTGCTGGCGATCCTCACCGTCTATTTCGAGCGCTTTGTGCGGGTGGCGAAGATGCTGCCCACCAGCCCGGGGGCGCGGCGGTTCGTCATCGGCGTGGTGGTGGCCTTCCTGCCGGCGGCGGTGATCGGGGCGATGGCGCACGGCTTCATCAAGAGCGTGCTGTTCGAGACGCCGGTGCTTATCTGCTGCACGCTGATCTTCGGCGGCATCGTGCTGCTGTTCATCGACAAGGTGGTGCCGGAGCCGCGCTACAACAACGCTATGGGCCTGCCATGGCAGGTGGCGCTGAAGATCGGCTTCTGGCAGTGCCTGGCCATGATCCCCGGCATGTCGCGCTCGGGCTCCACCATCGTCGGCGCCATGCTGATGGGTGTGGACAAGCGGGCGGCGGCCGAATTCTCCTTCTTCCTGGCCCTGCCCACCATGCTGGGCGCCTTCACCTATGACCTCTACAAGAACCGCAACGCGCTCTCCTTCGACGACGGCATCCTGATCGCCATCGGCTTCGTGGCGGCCTTCTGCGCGGCGGTGATGGTGGTGCGCTCGCTGCTCGATTTCGTGTCCCGCCACGGCTACAAGCCGTTCGGCTGGTGGCGCATCGCGGTGGGCATCGCCGGGCTGATCGGGCTCGCTTGGGTGGGTTGAGCGCCCGGCCCCTCGTGTTTCAACCCGCCGGATGCCTCTTCCGGCGGGTTTTTCTTTGCCGGAGACGGTCAGGCCGCCTCCACTTTCAGAAGGGTGCCGTCCACCGCCACCACCTTCACGTCCGTGCCGGCGGAAAGGTCGGGGCCGGTGATGCGCCAGACCGTATCGTCGATGCGCACCCGTCCCACGCCGCCCGCAATGGGCTCGTCCAGGGTGAACACCCGGCCCACGAAGCCCTGTGCCCGCCGGTTCAGGAACGGCCGGTCGGAGGCGTGGCCGGGACCGGGGGACACCTTGCGCCCCACCAGCACCGCCACCACCGCCAAGGCGGCGAAAGCGAGCACCTCGGTCTGCCAGGACAGGTCCACGGCATAGGACAAAGCGCCGGTGACGAGGGCGGCCAGCCCCAGCCACAGGAGGAAGGCGCCGGGCACCGCGATCTCGGCCACCAGCAGCACCCCGCCGAGGATGAACCAGGCCCAGGGCCCGAGATCGGTCAGAAGTGGCATGGGATCCTCACGCGCCGGGCGGAACGGTGGGGCCGGTGGCGCGGCCGCGGCGGGGCGGCGGCGTGGTTTCCGAACCGAAGGCGGCGCGGGCGATCTCGCCGATGCCAGTGAGGGAGGAGAGCAGGGCCGTGCCCTCATAAGGCACCAGCACCACCTTCTGGTTGGGGGAAGCGCCCAGGGTCTCGAACGCCTTCACGTATTTCTCGGCGATGTAGTAGTTGAGCGCCGCCGGATCGCCGCTCTCTATGGCGGCGGACAGCATCTGGGTGGCGCGGGCATCGGCCTCCGCCAGGCGCTCGCGGGCCTCCGCGTCGCGGAAGGCGGCCTCGCGCCGGCCCTCGGCCTCCAGGATCTGGCTCTGCTTCTGACCTTCCGCCTTCAGGATCTCCGACTGGCGCATGCCCTCGGCCTCCAGGATGGAAGCGCGCTTCTCGCGCTCGGCCTTCATCTGGCGGGCCATGGCATTCACCAGGTCCGCCGGCGGCACGATGTCCTTGATCTCGATGCGGTTGATCTTCACCCCCCAGGGAGAGGCCGCCGCGTCCACCACGGCCAGCAGGCGCACATTGATCTCGTCGCGGTGGGACAGCAGCTGGTCGAGGTCCATGGAGCCCATGACGGTGCGGATATTGGTCATGGTCAGGGCCAGGATGGCGGTGTCGAGCCGGGCCACCTCATAGGAGGCGCGCGCCGCGTCGAACACCTGGAAGAAGGCGACGCCATCCACGGAGACGGTGGCATTGTCCTTGGTGATGACCTCCTGGGTCGGCACGTCCAGCACCTGCTCCATCACGTTCACCTTGTTGCCGATGCGGTCGATGAACGGAACGATGAGGTTGAGCCCGGGATTGAGGGTCTTGGTGTAGCGGCGGAAGCGCTCGACGGTATATTCGTAGCCCTGCGGCACGGTCTTCACCCCGGCGAAGACGATGGCGATGGCGAGCACCAAGAGCACGATCACGAACAGGTTCGGGCCGATCTCGATCATGTCATCTCCTAGAGCGCTTCCCCGCAAAGAGGGAACCGGTTCGCGTGAAGGAAACGCGTAAAAACAAAAGGATAGACTGCTTCTGCGCTTCCATGAAAAGCCGAAGCGGCCCATGGGCCGCGCCTTGAGACGGGCTGCCCGCACTCCGCCGGTGGTGTCCCGGCAGGGGCGCGGGGGAACTGGCCTGCCGATGCGTGAGCTCGGGCAGGCGGCGCAGTCGAGCATGGGGCCGGCGCGCTCGCAAGCAGGGCTTTAGGGTGGTGCCGCCAGCCGGGACGTCCGCGTGCGCCGGGAACGAAGCGCGATCCGGCGTTGGGAAGCGATTCGCGCGCCTTTTGTTCGCCTTTGGTCCGCGTGGGCGCGCCCGGTGTCCCAGAATGGGATTTTGCCGCTGCAGGGGCCGTTGCGGGGCGCGTTGGGCGTGTTTCAGTCCGCAATCACCGCGAAACGCAGCAGGATGGTGCGCTGGAGGGGGCTGAAATTATCGTCGGAAATCATGGTGAGCAGGGTTTCGCCGGCGGCGTTGGTGGTCACCGCGAGCCCTTCCATATTGTCGATCTCGTAGCCGCTGTCGAAGGTGCCGAGAATGGTGCCGCTCAGCACCGCCCCCGGCTTCACCTCTGCCAGGGCGAAGCGGCGCAGCTGCATCAGCACGCCGGTGGCCAGTGAAAAATGGCGTTCCAGCAAGTACATGTCGCCATTGGGCGCGAGCGCGAGGTCGGTGGCGTTGAAGGGGCCGCTCTTGGTGATGGTGAAACGGCCGGGATGCGGCCCGCCGATGATGTAGCCCGGCAGATCCTCGCCCTTCTGAATTCCATCCTCGCCGATGCCGATGAGCGCGCCCTTCAGCGGGCCGGAGCGGACATAGGCCAGGCTCTCCAGCCCGAGATTCCAGCGCAGGTCGCGCACCATGGGGGCGGGCACGCGGGTGCCATCCTGCCCCAGCGGCGTGCCGGTCTTGGGATCGAGCGGATAGCGCCAGATCTCGTTCACGCTCTCCAGCCCCACATAGGCGGCCTGGGGGGTCAGGGTGAGGGATTCGCTGTCGCCGCGCCCGCGCTGTGCCTGGAGGCGGCCTTCATCATCCTTCAGCGCCGCGGCCATCACATCGGACAGGCCGGTGGGCTTGCCGCCCTCCAGGTCGAGCCGGCCGGAGAGGAAAACGCCGGCATCGGTGACCGCGACGAAGCGGTTGTCGTTCCCCAGGCTGAAGCCCGAAATGCCGCCGAACGCGGGATAGGTGGATTTCAACACAAGCCCGCCGCGGAAGCTCAGCGCGCCGAAGCGGGTGCCGTCCTCGGCGATCTTGAAGCGGGTGATGGGGGTGGCCGTGACGATCAGTGCCTCGGGCTGCTCCGGCAGGGCGGTGGGCTTGGAGGAGGCCGAGCCCACCAGAACCGCCGCGCCTGCCGCGAGCGCCAACAGGGCGCCTGCCGCCGCGCCGATGATCCGCCCCTTGTACCTGCGGCCCGTTGGAGCCGCCATCAATGCACCCGGCGGCGGGTGGAGGGGGCCGCGCTTTCCGCGAACAGCTCGGCCAGCTTTTCGGTCATCACGCCGCCCAGCTCCTCGGCGTCGACGATGGTCACGGCGCGCTTGTAATAGCGCGTCACGTCATGGCCGATGCCGATGGCGATCAGCTCCACCGGCGAGCGGGTCTCGATCTCGGAGATGATGTGGCGCAGGTGCCGTTCCAGATAATTGCCGGCATTCACCGAGAGGGTGGAATCGTCCACCGGCGCGCCATCGGAGATCATCATCAGGATGCGCCGCGCCTCGGGGCGGACCAGCAGGCGCTGGTGGGCCCAGTCGAGGGCCTCGCCGTCGATATTCTCCTTCAGCAGCCCCTCGCGCATCATGAGCCCGAGATTGCGGCGGGAGCGGCGCCAGGGCGCGTCGGCGGACTTGTAGACGATGTGCCGGAGATCATTGAGGCGGCCGGGATGAGCCGGCTTGCCGGCGGCGAGCCACGCCTCGCGGGATTGGCCGCCCTTCCAGGCGCGGGTGGTGAAGCCCAGCACCTCCACCTTCACGCCGCAGCGTTCCAGGGTGCGGGCCAGGATATCGGCGCAGGTGGCGGCCACCGTGATGGGACGCCCGCGCATGGAGCCGGAATTGTCGATGAGCAGCGTCACCACCGTGTCGCGGAAGTCGGTGTCCCGCTCTCGCTTGAAGGACAAAGCGGCGGTGGGATCGGTGACCACGCGGGAGAGGCGGGCCGGATCAAGCACGCCCTCTTCCAGGTCGAATTCCCAGGCCCGGTTCTGCTGCGCCAGAAGGCGCCGCTGCAGCCGGTTGGCGAGCCGCGCCACGACCCCCTGGAGATGGGACAGCTGCTTGTCCAGATAGGCGCGCAGGCGGGTGAGCTCCTCCGGGTCGCAGAGGTCCTCGGCGTGCACTTCCTCGTCGAACTTGGTGGTGAATGCGTGGTATTCAGGTCCGCGATTGTCGTGGGTCACCGGCGGGCGGGGCTGCCAGGGCTCGGCCTCCTCGTCGCTGTCGCCGGGCTCGGCGCCGTCGGGCATTTCCTCGGGCGGGGCGGACTCGGCGTCGATCTCGCCCAGGGGCAGCTCTTCCTCGGAGAGCTGGGCATCGGCCTCGGACGCGCCCTGCTGGCTCTCATCCTGCTTGGACTGGCCCTGCTCGGCGCCCTCTTCCTCCGAGCCGCCCTGCTGGTCCTCGTCTTCCTCGTCGCTCTCGGAATCGAGGCTGGAATCCTCGCCCATGTCGAGGGAGGAGAGCATGTGGCGGGCGATCTCGCCGAAGTGCTTCTGGTTGTTGATGGAATCGAGCAGCCGGCCGAGATCCTTGCCGGCCTTGTCCTCGATGAGGGGCCGCCACAGGTCCACCAGCGCCTTGGCATCGTGCGGTGGTGCCTCGCCGGTCAGGCGCTCGCGCACCAGGAGGGCGATGGCATCCTCGATGGGGGCTTCCGAGCGCTCGGTGACGTCGGCGAGGTTGGCGCGGTGGTAGCGGTCCTGGAGCATGGCCGCGATGTTGCCCCTGGTGCCGGGCATCCGGTTGGAGCCGATGGCCTCCACCCGGGCTTGCTCCACCGCCTCGAATACGGCGCGTGCGGTGTCGCCCACTGGCAGCATCTTGCGATGAACGGAGGGGTCATGACAGGCGAGCTTCAGGGCGAAGGCGTCCGCCTGTCCGCGCACGATGGCGGCGTCATGGGCGGTGAAACGGCGCGGCGGTTCGCTGAGGCGCACACGGCCGGGGGCCAGGCCCGGCCGCTCCGATGAGAAGGAGACCTCGAACTCGCCCACCCCGGCAATGGCCTTGAAGCAGCCGGTGACAGCCCGCTTGAAGGGCTCGGTGGAAGCCTCGGCGGAGGGCTTTCCAGGGGTGCGGTTGGTGGGCGCCATGGTCCGGCTCTTTCTCGACTCGTCACGCGGGGCAGGCGGTGCCGGTCCGTGGACCGGCACCCGGACGGGGAGGCCGCCTCAGGAAAGGGCGACGTTCACCGTGCTCTCGGTCAGCTCCTGGCCGAAGCAGCGCTGGAAGAATTCCGCCACCAGCGGCCGTTCCAGCTCGTCGCACTTGTTGAGGAAGGTGACCCGGAGCGCGAAGGCGATATCCTTGAAGATGTCCGCATTCTCGGCCCAGGTGATGACCGTGCGCGGGCTCATCACGGTGGACAGGTCGCCATTGATGAAGGCTTGGCGGGTGAGGTCGGCGAGCCGCACCATGCGGTTGACCGTGTCGCGCCCTTCCTGGTTCTGGAAGTGCTTGGCCTTGGCCAGAACGATGTCCACTTCCTTGTCATGGGCCAGATAGTTCAGGGTGGTGACGATGGACCAGCGGTCCATCTGCGCCTGATTGATCTGCTGGGTGCCGTGATAAAGGCCGGTGGTGTCGCCGAGGCCGATGGTGTTGGCGGTGGCGAACAGGCGGAAGGCGGGGTGAGGGCGGATCACCCGGCTCTGGTCGAGCAGGGTCAGGCGGCCGGAGGATTCCAGCACCCGCTGGATGACGAACATCACGTCCGGCCGGCCGGCGTCATATTCGTCGAACACCAAGGCGATGTTGTTCTGGTAGGCCCAGGGCAGGATGCCGTCGCGGAACTCCGTCACCTGGAGCCCGTCCTTCACCACGATGGCGTCCTTGCCGATGAGGTCGATGCGCGAGATGTGGCTGTCGAGATTGATGCGCACGCACGGCCAGTTCAGCCGCGCCGCCACCTGCTCGATATGGGTGGACTTGCCGGTTCCGTGGTATCCCGTGACCATCACGCGGCGATTGTGGGCAAAGCCGGCGAGGATGGCGAGGGTGGTCGGGCGGTCGAACAGATAATCGGGGTCGAGATCGGGAACGTGCTCGTCGGGCTCGGAATAGGCCGGCACTTCCATGTCGATATCGATGCCGAAGGTCTGGCGCACCGACACTTTCATGTCCGGGGTCGGGGCAAGGGTTTCGGTGCCGCTCATAAGTCCTCCGTGGGCGAATGCTGTGCGCCCTTCGCGTCTGAATCTCCGCCCGGCAGGCTCGACCGAAGCCGGCTCTCGGGCAACATGAAAAATGTCACGCCCGGCGATTGCCGGGGTCAGCAAAAGCCAGCCTGCTTGAGGTTGGTGTAGGCCTGGATGACGGAGCGCAGCCGGTCCTCGGAGGACCGGTCGCCGCCATTGGCGTCGGGGTGGTGCTTTTTCACCAGTTCCTTGTAGCGGGCCTTGATCTCGTCCGCCCCGGCGGACATTTCGAGGCCCATGACTTCCAACGCCCGCCGCTCGGTGGTGCGGATCACGCGGCCGTCCGGCTCCTCCCGGTCGGCGCGGAAGGTGCGGCCCATTTCGGAGGCAAAGCCGAACGGGTCCTTGGCATCCTTTGTGAAACCGTCACGCGTGGCCTCGTTGGCCGCCTGCCCGCGCGCGCCCATGCGCCAGGTGGGCCGGTGGCCGGTGAGCGCGTCCTTCTGATAGGCCGAGACGGCGTCGTCGGGCATGCCCGCGAAGTAGTTGTAGGACTGGTTGTATTCCTTCACATGGTCGAGGCAGTAGTGCCAATACTGGCCTTCCATGCTCCGTCCCTTCGGCGCGCGGTGAGTCGCGGGCGCGTCGCAGCCGGGCCACTGGCAGCACGCCTGCCGCGGAGCCTGCGAGCGGTCGTCGCCGGGTTTCACGCGAATGCGGTCGAAGAGCGGGGAGTTAAGCTTCATGATCGGGCGATTATGAGCGTCGCGCCGCGGCGCGGCAAGGAATGAGCTGGGTCTGCGCGCCCCGTGGAGGGGCTCGGCGGCCATGCCCGGCAAAGGATAGGCGGGCCACGATAACGCTTATATAATGTCCCGTGGCCGGTGCGCCATCGCGGCGCGGTTACGGCCCCCTTTCATTTCAGACATCGGTTTCATCATGCCCCAGCCCTCCCTTTCCCAGACCTCCCTGGCCTCCATTCGGGAGACCCTGCAGAGCGGCCTCAATCCGGTGACGCTCGACCTCATCGACGAAAGCCACAAGCATGCCGGCCACATGGGCGTGAGCCACGACCACAAGGGCGCCCACCGCGAGGATGGCGGCGTGACCCATGTGAAGGTGCGCGTGGTGTCGCCGGACTTCGTGGGCAAGAGCCGGGTGGAGCGTCATCGCATCGTGAATACCCTGCTCCAAGGTGAGATCGACAAGGGCCTGCACGCCATCACCATCGATGCGAAGGCCCCCGGCGAGTGAGATCCGCGTGGGGGCGCGTGCCTCCGGCGTAAATGAGAGCGGACCGGGCGGGGGCGGACGGCCGGTGCGGCTTCAATGACGAAATGGGCTCGCGCCGTCGCGGGCCCGGAAGACGAGACCTCAGGCGAAATGAACACCGCCAGCGTGCGTGATTTGGATGGCGCCCCGGAAGGGGCGCTGGTGCTGTTTTCCGGCGGGCAGGATTCCACCACCTGCCTGGCCTATGCGCTCGATCGCTTCGAGCGGGTGGAGACGGTGGGCTTCGCCTATGGCCAGCGCCACGCGGTGGAGCTGGACTGCCGCCCGCGGGTGCGGGAAGCGCTGGCGCGCCTCAACCCCAGCTGGCGCGGCCGGCTGGGCGAGGACCACATGGTGAGCCTCGATGCCCTGGGCCAGATCTCCGACACGGCGCTGACCCGCTCGGTCGCCATCGAGATGGAGGAGGGGGGGCTGCCCAACACCTTCGTGCCGGGGCGCAACCTCATCTTCCTGACGTTCGCGGCCGCGCTCGCCTATCGGCGCGGGCTGAGGCACATCGTCGGCGGCATGTGCGAGACCGATTTTTCCGGCTATCCCGATTGCCGCGACGACACGGTGAAGGCCATGCAGGTGGCGCTCAACCTCGGCATGGAAAGCCGGTTCGTGCTGCACACCCCGCTCATGTGGATCGACAAGGCCGAGACCTGGCGCCTGGCGGAAAGCCTGGGCGGGGCGTCGCTGGTGGCGCTGATCCAGGAGGAGACCCACACCTGCTATCTCGGCGAGCGCGGAGAGCGGCACGACTGGGGCTATGGCTGCGGTGCCTGCCCCGCCTGCCGTCTTCGCGCCGACGGATATGCGCGCTACCGTGCGGGCATCCGGGGGCCGGCCACGGCCGGGGGATGAGGAGGGCTTCATGCGCGCAAGGGCCGGTTTGTTGGGGGGCCGCAGGCTCGCCGCGGGCGGGCTCGGAACAGGGCCGGCGCGCGCGGCCAGCTTCGATTGCGCCACCGCCCGGACCGCCGACGAAAAGGGCGTGTGCGGAAACTGCGAGCTGCAGCAGCTCGATGTGAAGATGAGCACGCTTTACGGCGTCATCACGCGCCTGGTGGCCATGGGGCAGCGCGGCGACATCCAGGATGCGCAGCGCGCCTGGCTCTCGCGCCGAGCCCTGTGCGGGGGCGAGGTCACCTGCCTGCGACAGGCCTATCAGGGCCGTATCCAGGAGCTGGAGGCGGGCCTTGCCGCCATCTATTCGCGCGGGCCGTTCTGATCCGGCCTGCTTTCCTCCCGATCCGGCGCACCCGTTGCGTGCGCCTGCGAGCTTTCGATGACCTTTCCGGTTCCGCCATCCCGCTTCCAGAACGTCGACACCTGGGTGTTCGACCTCGACAACACCCTCTACAGCGCCGACCACGATCTGTGGCCACAGATCGACGCGCGCATGAAGTCCTACATCTCGGATTTCCTGGGCATCGCGCCCGATGACGCTTTCAGGCTCCAGAAGGATTATTATCGCCGCTACGGCACCTCGCTGCGCGGGCTGATGATCGAGCACAAGATGGATCCCGGCGCGTTCCTGGACCATGTGCACGATATCGACCTGTCGGGACTTGTGCCCACGCCGCGCCTGGGCGAGGCCATCGATGCGCTGCCGGGACGCAAGATCGTTTATACCAACGGATCAGTGGGCCACGCCCATAACGTGCTGTCCAGGCTTGGCATAGATGATCGGTTCTCGGCGGTTCACGACATCGTCGCCGCCGGGTTCCAGCCCAAGCCCACGGAAGCTGCGTATCGCGGCTTCCTCCACGCCCATGACGTGGATCCGCGGCGCGCCGCCATGTTCGAGGATCTGGCGCGGAACCTGGAGGTTCCCCACCAGCTCGGCATGGCGACGGTGCTGGTGGTCGCCCCATCCCACCGCCCCGGCACGCGTGAGGCCTGGGAGCTGGAGGGGCGCGATGCGGCCCATGTGGACCAGGTCACTGACGACCTGCCCGCCTTTCTCGAAAGGCTGGCCTGAAAGGGCGTCGGGGCGGGCGCCGCGGCGGGCCCCGCCTCGCTCCGCGGAAGGAGTGAATAGCCGGCTTGCGGCCCATAATGCAGGTGGCGCCGTGTCCTGATAGGGGTATCATAATGGTGCTTCGCGGTGGCGGCGGGATGAAACCTTGCCTGTCATCGCGATTTCAACCACTGCGTGCAATATTGCCTATACCTTTTACGTCAACGCCACATATAGTGCTGTGAGCGGCTCAGCCGACGGTACCCGCGAGGCCTCCGCAGTGACGAATGCAGAGCAGCATGCCTGGGTTGATCTCGTCCACGCCCCCGTGATGGTGGTGGATCGGGAGGGGGCGCGGGTCGTCAGGGCCAATGCGCAGGCGGTGGGGCTTGTCGGCGACAGTCTCGATGGGCGCGATCTCGTCGATCTTTTCGGAGCTTATGCCGCCGGCCGGCTGCAAGCGGTATTGGGCGGCGGCAGCCATGATCCCGAGGAGGTGGTGCTTTACTGCCGCACCCCATTCGGCCTTGCCACCATAGGCTTCAAGCCCTCCTGGCTGCCGGGTGACGCTGGCGCGGTGGTCACGCTGCGTGATCCCCGCGGGCCGTCGGCCGTCGGGCGCGGCAGCGCGGCCCCGCCGGCTGCCGATTTCGGACCCATGCTGGAAGAGATCGTCCGCTCGCTTCCCGTTGGCGTCGAGATTTATGACGGCAACCTGCGCGAGCTGTTCTTCAACAACCTTTCCGACCAGATGTTCGGCGTCGGGGCCACGGCCCACGGGCCGGTGCAGGGCGATCTCGACGGCTGGTGGGAGCGCGCCTTTCCCGATGATGCGGCCCGCGCGCGGGCGATTCAGGGCTGGCGGGAATGTCTGGACGGCGCGCGCGCCGATCCCTCGACGGTCAAGGAGGCCGAGTGGGAAGTGCTTTGCCGGGACGGGCAGACCCGCACCGTGCAGTTCCGCTTCCGCTTCGTGGGCGACACCTACATCGTGGTGTTCTGGGACGTTTCCGAGCAGCGCCGGCTGGAGCATGAGCTGCGCCACCTTGCCGTGACCGATGAGCTGACGGGCCTGTGCAACCGCCGCCACTTCTTCGACGAAGGCGACCGCGCCTTCCGCCTGGCGGTGGCCACATGTAGTGAGCTCGCGGTGCTGATGATCGACCTCGACCACTTTAAGTCCATCAATGACGGGCACGGCCACGGCGCCGGCGACGCGGTGTTGCGGGAGGTCGCGCGCCGTTGCCGCGGCACGCTGCGGGCGCGCGACCTGGTGGCGCGGGTGGGAGGGGAGGAATTCGCCGTGCTGCTGCCCACCACCGACATGGCGGGTGCCCGCCATGTGGCCCAGAACCTCGTTGCCTGCCTGTCTGGACAGCCGGTAGAGATCGAGACCGGCGCGTTGGACGTGCGGGCCAGCATCGGGGTCGCAGTCCTGCTGCCGGGTGATCGCAGCATTGAGGCCGTGATTGAGCGGGCGGATCGCGCTCTTTATGCCGCCAAGGACGGTGGGCGGAACCAGGTGGTGGTGTTCCCGCCCTCCGCTTCGGCGGCCGACGGCGATGGGGCGATGCTTTATGAATGATGCCCCGCTCATCCGCGCCCTGACCGACGCCGAGGTCAACACGGCTGTGGAGTGGGCCGCCCGGGAGGGCTGGAACCCGGGCCTCGCCGATGCCGCCGCCTTTCGCGCGCAGGATGAGGCGGGCTTCCTCGGCCTGTTCACGGGCGATGAGCTCGCGGCGACCCTCTCCGCGGTGCGCTATGCGGGCGGCTTTGCCTTCCTGGGCTTCTATATCTGCCGGCCGCAGCTGCGCGGGCGCGGCCTGGGCTGGCGCCTGTGGCAGGCTGGCATGGCGCGGCTGGAGGGCGGTACGATCGGCCTCGACGGGGTGCTGGCCCAGCAGGCCAATTATGCCAAATGCGGCTTTGAGCTCGCCCATCGCAACATCCGCTATGGCGGTGTTCCGCGCGAGCTCGCGGCTGCGGGCGCGGGCGCTGTGACCCTGACGCCGGAACTGCGGGCGGAGGTCGAGGCCTTTGATGCGCTGCATTTCGGCTTTGCCCGGCCAGCCTTTCTGGCCCATTGGCTGCAGCCCCCGCTGGGCGCCGCGCGGGTGCGCGTCGAGAATGGCCGGGTGACGGGCTATGGCGTGATCCGTCGCTGTCGCGAGGGCTTCAAGATCGGCCCCCTGTTCGCGGAGACCGCCGCCGGCGCGGGCGCGCTGTTCGCGGCGCTTGCGGGGCAGGCGCAGGGCGTCGCGCCTGGCGCGCCCGTCTATCTCGATGTGCCCGAGCCCAATGGGCCGGCGCGCGCCTTGGCGCAGGAGGCCGGCCTTGCCCCGATGTTCGAGACAGCGCGCATGTATCGCGGCCGCGCGCCCCACCTGCCCTTGGCGCGCATCTTCGGCATCACCAGCTTCGAGCTCGGCTGAGCAGTGCCGGCTGTCCACACCCGGCGCCGGAATGTGGGCATTCGTCTCGGCGATGCGGGGGCATCTTGAGAACGCCAAAGTGCTGCCCTAGCTCCCCGTGATCCACGAGGGAGATGCTCTTGACCTACGGATTGATCGGCGGCACCGGCCTCGGCCTTGTTCTGGGCGGGCCGCTGGGGGCGCTTCTGGGCGCCCTGGCGGGACACGTGCTGGACCGGCTGCTGTTGGCGCCCGCGCCCCGGCCCGCTGCCTTTTCGGTGGCGCTCATCGCTCTTTCCGCCAAGATGGCCAAGGCCGATGGCGTGGTGGTGCCGGCGGAGGTCGAGGCGTTCCGGCAGGTGTTCGACATTCCGCCGGAGGATTTCGACGCCGTCTCGCGGCTCTACAATCTCGCCAAGGCCGATGTGGCCGGTTTCGATGCCTATGCCCGCCAGGTGGCCGAAATGTTCGCCGACGATCCCGAGACCCGCGAAGACCTGATGGACGCGCTGTTCCACGTGGCCAAGGCCGATCACGCCCTGCATCCGCGCGAGCTTGCCTTCCTGGAGGAGGTGGGCCGCATCCTGGGCTTTACCGGCGCCGCCTATGCCCGCATCGAGGCGCGCCATGTGCGCCGGGCGGATGATCCCTATGCGGTGCTCGACCTGTCGGCCGAGGCTTCCGATGTGGAGGTGAAGCAGCGCTGGCGGGCGCTGGTCGCCGCCCATCATCCCGACCGCATCGCCGGGCGTGGCCTGCCACCGGCGG
This sequence comes from Xanthobacter sp. NM-59, assembly GCF_021401125.1. Classification (GTDB taxonomy): domain Bacteria; phylum Pseudomonadota; class Alphaproteobacteria; order Rhizobiales; family Xanthobacteraceae; genus Xanthobacter. Next base: position 151,472 of record NZ_JACBFQ010000010.1, on the reverse strand, counting down.
CGGTGAAGCTCGCCAATGACCGGGTGGCGGCGCTGAACGCCGCCTATGGCCGGATCGCCGAACTCAGGGATATCAAGTGACCGACGCCGTTTCGTTCGCCCCCGACTGCCCGCTGGTGTCCGCGGTGGTGCCCTCGCCCAATTTCGGCCCGCGCCGCGCCGCCATCGACATGCTGTTGCTGCACTATACGGGCATGGAGACGGCGGAAGCCGCCATCGCCGCCCTGCGCAACCCGGCGGCGGAAGTCTCGTCCCATTATGTGGTGCTGGAGGATGGGGGCATCCTCCAGCTGGTGCCGGAGGGCGCGCGCGCCTGGCATGCGGGCCTGTCCGAGTGGGAGGGCGTCAGCGACACCAATTCGCATTCCATCGGCGTCGAGATCGTCAATGGCGGCCATGAATATGGGCTGCCGGCCTATCCCCCGGCGCAGATTGCGGCGGTCACGCGCCTGAGCGCGGACATCGTCGCGCGCCATGCCATCCGGGCCGACCGGGTGCTGGGGCATTCGGACGTGGCGCCGGCCCGCAAGGAGGATCCCGGCGAGCATTTCCCGTGGGAGGTGCTGCACGCCGCCGGCATCGGCCATCTGGTGCCCGAGGCGCCGGCGACCGGTGGCCGGTTCCTGATGCCCGGCGACAGCGGGCCGCCGGTGGAGGCGTTCCAGGCCATGCTCGCCCTTTATGGCTATGGCATCGCAGTGAGCGGGCTCTATGACGCGGCCACCAGCCAGGTGGTGACCGCGTTCCAGCGGCACTTCCGCCGCTCGCGGGTGGATGGGGTGGCCGATGCCTCCACCATCATGACCCTGCATCGGCTGGTGTCTTCGCGCCCTGCCGCCGCGCGCCCCGCTATGGCGTGAGCGGCGACGTCAGGCGACGCCGATCCGCAGCAGGTCGTGGACGTGGAGGGCACCCACCGGCCGGCCATCCTCGGCCACCAGCAGCGAGGTGATCTTCAGCGCGTTCATGATCTTCAGCGCCTCGGAGGCGAGCTGGTCCGGACGCACCGTCTTGGGAGTGGAGGTCATCACCATCTCGACCGGCTGGCTCACGAGATCGTTGGCCATGTGGCGGCGCAAGTCGCCATCGGTGACGATGCCCACCAAGCGGCCGTCGGTGTCGAGCACGCCCACGCAGCCGAGGCCCTTGCCGCTCATCTCCACCAGGGCGGCCCCCATGAGGGTGCCGGCCTTCACCAGCGGCAGGGCATCCCGGCCGCGCATCACGTCGCGCACGAAGGAGAGGCTCGCGCCCAGCTTGCCGCCGGGATGGAACTGCCGGAACTGCAGCGCCGTGAAGCCGCGCGCCTCCAGCAGCGCCACCGCGATGGCGTCGCCCAGGGCGAGCTGCATCACCGTGGAGGTGGTGGGCGCAAGGCCCAGCGGGCACGCCTCGGAGGCCATGGGCAGCTGCAGCAGCACCGAAGCCATGCGGCCGAGCGTGCTTTCGCCATGGGCGGTGAAGGCGATCAGCGGCGCGTCGAACCGCCGCGAATAGTTAACCAGGTCCCGCAGCTCGGCGGTCTCGCCCGACCAGGACAGGGCGATGATGACGTCGTCGGCGGTGATCATGCCGAGGTCGCCATGGCTCGCCTCAGCCGGATGGACATAGTAAGCCGGGGTGCCGGTGGACGCGAGGGTGGCGGCGATCTTGCGGGCCACGTGGCCGCTTTTGCCCATGCCCGTCACGACCACGCGCCCGCGCGCCCCGCGAATGGTTTCCACCGCCTGCTCGAAGGACGAGCCGAGCGGCCCCTCAAGGGCCTCGATCAGGGCCTTGAGCCCATCGCGCTCGGCTTCCACCGTGGCCACGGCCGAACTGACGGAAGCGTGCTGCGGCAGCACGGCGCGCTCATCGCGCGCGGGTGTCTTCTGCGAAACTGTCATGCTCATTTCATAGCACCGATGGCGGCACCGATGGAATGTCACTTCTCAACCCTGCCGCGCAACGGCGAACGGGCGGAGCGACTTCGGTTCGATTTGGGGCCGCCCGTCCCATCAAGCGCGTCAAAACTTGATAGGAGGTTGGCGGCCGCCAATGGCACCTAGGCGCCATACTTCTCCAGGAACGCTTCCACCGCCAGGCCGCGGAAGTCGCCCAAAGCGGCGTGCAGCGCCTCGTGGCTCCAGTCCCACCAGGCGAGGGTCTGGAGGCGCGCGGCAATGCCGTCCTCGAACCGCCATTTCACGATCCGCGCCGGCACCCCGGCGACGATGGCGTAGGCCGGAACATCCTTGGTGACGACGGCGCCGGCCGCCACCACCGCGCCGGTGCCGACCGAGCGCCCGGCGAGCACGATCGCCCCATGGCCGATCCATACGTCATGCCCGAGGGTGAGCTGCTGCGCGCGGCGCCAGGCAAAGAATTCCTGCTCGTCTTCCTCGCCGGGAAAATAGGCGGAGGCGCGATAGGTGAAGTGGGCCTGGGTGGCCCGCCAGGTGGGATGGTTGCCGGGATTGAGCCGCGTCATGGCGGCGATGGAGCAGAACTTGCCGATGCGGGCGGAGGCAATGTCCGCATCGTTCACAACGTAGGAATAGTCGCCCATCTCCACGTCATTGAGCTTGGTGCGCGCGCCCACCTCCGTGTAGCGGCCGAGGCGGGAATCCCGCACCTCGGCGGTGGGGTCGATGAGCGGCTCCGGCCCGAGCTGTTTCATGCGCGCACTCCCGCGCCCAGGGGAACACGCCGCGCGAGGCGGAAGCGCGCGCCCGGCTCCGGCTGAACATAAAGCCCCACATCGGTGACCGCGAGCGGCGCATCGGCCCCGGTCGCCCCATAGGCGTCGGTCAGGGCGTTGAGGGCGTGGGCCAGCTCGTTCTCCCCCAGCGGCCCGGTAAGGGTCATGTGGAAGCGGAAGTCCTCATGGACATAAGGGTAGCCGTAGCGCTCCAGATGCCCCCGCTGGCGCGCGGAGAGGCGGTCTGGCCGGCGGCGGGCCACCTCCTCGGCGGAGAGGGGGGCGCGGGCCGGTTCCAGCTCCATGACGGCGCAGCGGGCGATATCCTCCAGCATGGGCACCGGCACGGGCGGCACCAGCGCCACGAAGGGGCCGATGGCCCGCACCGCCAGCGGCGGCAGCTCGAACGGGTGGTGCTCGGCGGCGAAGGCCGCGATCAGCGCGTCGAGATCGGCTTCGGTGCAGCCGTCAGCCAGCCGGAAGGGGGCCTTCAGCGTGCCGTGGAAGCCATAGCGGCGGGGTTCCTCGGTCAGCTCGCGCCAGCGCGGCGGATCGAAGCCGGCCATGTCCGGGGCGTCGAGGTCGGCGCCGCTTTCCGCGTCATATCCAACCACGGCGGAGCCGAACCGCCATAGCGGGCTCTGCGCCGCCGGGGCGAGGTAGATGGCGTAGCGATGGGCCATGGGAGGTCAGCCCTGGAGAAAGGGGTTGTGGGCACGCTCGTCGCCGATGCTGGTCAGCGCCCCGTGCCCTGGCAGGCAGACCACCGCATTGCCGAGTGGCAGAAGCTTTTCGACGATGGCCGAAATGAGCTGGGCATGGTCGCCGTAGGGGAAATCGGTGCGGCCCACCGAGCCGCGGAACAGGGTGTCGCCCACAATGGCGATGTTCTCGTCTTTCAGCACATAGACGAGATGGCCAGGCGTGTGGCCGGGCACATGCAGGATATCGAGCTTCAGCTCACCGATGGCGAGCGGGTCGCCCTCGCTCAGATAGCGGTCGGGCGTCACCGCGCGGCCGCCCTCGAAGCCGTATTTCGTGGCCATTGCGGGGATGCCGTCCAGCAGGAACTGGTCGGCGGCGTGGGGGCCTTCCACCGGAACCTTCAGGATCTCGGCGAGCTCGGCGGCGCCGGCGGCGTGGTCCACATGGCCGTGGGTGAGCAGGATTTTCTCAATGGTGGCGCCGGTCTCGGCAATGGCCGCCTGGATCCGGTCGAGATCGCCGCCGGGGTCGATCACCGCCCCCTTCATGGTCCGGGTGCACCAGACGATGGAGCAGTTCTGCGCGAAGGGCGTGACGGGCACAACGGCGATCTGAACGGGCTGCATATGGTTCCTGCTTCTGATCCGCGCGGGCCGGCCCGCGCAGAGAATAAGGCGTCGATTCCCTGCTCAAAAGCGCGTCCATATCGGGCGTGACGGGGCGCTGGCGCCCCGCCTGGCCGTCAATCGTGGTCGCCGTGGGCGCGACGGATGCGGCGCACCACGCCCCACACCGCGAGCACGGTCAGCGGCACCGAAATGGCGGTCACCAGCCCCACGTCCAGGTGCAGGCCGAGCTTCTCGGCGACACCGCTTTCATGCAGCCCATCGGCAAGGTGGTGGATCAGGCTCACCACATAGTAGGAAATGGCGGCCACCGAAAGCCCTTCCACGGTCCGCTGCAGTCGCAGCTGGAGCCGGGTGCGGGCATTCATGGAGGCCAGCAGGTCGCGATTCTGCTGCTCCAGCTCCACATCCACCCGCGTGCGCAGCAGGTCGGCGGCGCTGGAGAGCTTGCGGCCGATCTTCTCCTGTCGCTCCTCCACCGAGAGGCAGGTGCGCATGGCGGGGGCCATGCGGCGGTTGAGGAACTGCTGCCAGGAGGGAAAGCCGGGCACCGGCACCTCGCGGATGGTGGCGAGGCGGAGCTTCACGATTTCCATGTAGGCGCGGCTGGCACCAAAGCGGAACAGGGAGCCGGTGCTGGCCGCTTCCAGCTCCGCGGCCAGCGCCACCAGCTCGTCGAGCAACTTGTGGTTGGCGGAAAGGCCCACCGAATGGGTCATGGCATTGGCCGCCTCGGCCAGGCGCCCCTCGATCTTCGAGATGGCGGGCGCCAGGCGCTGGGCTTCCGGCAGGCCCAGAAGGGCCAGCGTGCGATAGGTCTCGATCTCCAGAAGGCGCTGGACCAGCGCCCCGGCGGCCTCCGCGCCCAGCCCGCGATTGCGCACCAGAATGCGCACGAAGCCGGAGGGGTCGGCCAGGAAGTCGCTGGCGATCTCGGCCATGCCGTCATTGACGTCGGCGCGGGCCAGGCTGGCGCGATCGAACACCTTGTCGAGGAACAGGTCTTCCGCCGTGTCGGGGATGAGGTGCAGGTCCACCGCCACCAGCAGCGGGCCTGGCTGGGGCATCTCGCCGAATGGCGTTGCGAGGGTCGCGGCCGGCGGCTGGAAGGGCAGCATGCCCGGCAGCACGCCGGGGGAGGGCAGGTCCCAGGTATAGGTGCAGAACTCGGCGTGGCTCTCCCACCGCAGGTCGGCGCCGCCGAACGACACGTGGTGGTGCTTGGCCCCCGCCGCCGGAGCCGGCAGCCCGCGCGAGGTGCACAGGGCCGCCAGCGCCTCCCGGTCCTTGCCGGAGCCGCCGGCGCCGAGCACGAAGGCGGCGTGCAGAATGCGCCGGGGCGTTTCCACCGGCACGAACGGGCGGGCGTGAAGCTCGCGCAGTACGGCGGCTCGCAGCGGATGGGCCGCAAGGGCGCGGCCTTCGCCGATGAGGAGATCCGCCTCACCCATGGTCATGTCCCATCGTCCGCATCCGACACCCCTCCCTTACGTCTTTCGTATGGTGCTGGCATGGGCGCGCGGCGGGATCAAGCGGAGGCGAAGCCGCATTCCGTCGCATGGGGGAATGGGCTGGCTCAGTGACGCAGGCCGCGCAGGGGGCAGGCGGGGTCAAGGGCAGGCGGGGTCAAGGGCAGGCCGCGCAGGGGGCAGGCGGGGTCAAGGGCAGGCGGGGTCAAGGGCAGGCGGGGTCAAGGGTAGGCGGGGTCAAGGGCAGGCGGGGTCAAGGGCAGGCGGGGTCAAGGGTAGGCGGGGTCAAGGGTAGGCGGGGTCAAGGGTAGGCGGGGTCAAGGGTAGGCGGGGTCAAGGGTAGGCGGGGCCAGGGTAGGCGGGGCCAGGGTAGGCGGGGCCAGGGTAGGCGGGGCCAGGGTAGGCGGGGCTGAGCCAAACGCCGAAGGCAGCCCCTGAGGCCTGCCTTCGGCGTTGGCGCGGGGCGGGCCTTGGTCGGGCCCATCCCGCGCGGTGCTGGAGCAAATCTGTCCGGCGCCGGTCGCGGGTCGGCGCCGGTGGCGTCAATTGCAGACGCGGACCGGGCCGAACGGCCCTTGGCGCCACCAGCAATGGGGCCGCCAGGGGCCGTACCACCGATAATAGCTTCCATTGGGGCGGCATCCGCCCCAGGGGCCGCGATGCCAGCCCCAGCCGCAGCCCTGGGCCACCGGCACCACGGGTGCTTCGGGCGCGAGGGCCTGCTCCGCCACGACGGGCGGTGGCGAGGCGAGGGCGGGCAGGGCCTGGGCCCCGGCGACGCCGGCGAGGAGGGCACCCGCGACGAGAGCGGGCAGAAGCAGCGGCTTCATGGCGCAGAATCCTTCCGGTGTGGGCTGCGGGCGCTCATTCCTCTTCCTCGAAGATCCAGAGCTGGCTGGATTCGGGCATGGCGCCGGTGTCGTGGAGGCCCAGGAAGGCGGGGATGCGGTTGAGCTGCGCCGGCGTCAGGGTCGCCACGAAGGGCTTGGCAGCCCCCACGAAGGTCTTGAGCGCCTTGGCGCGGGCTTCTTCCGCGTCGGCGATCATGGACAGCACGTCGAGGGCGGAGGTGGGCGGCGGCGCGGCCATGCGGGCCTCGCGGCGGGCCATGGCGCCCTTCGCGGCGTCGCGGATGGCGGCTTCCACCGGCGGCCAGAGCTTTTCCTGCTCGGGCGTCAGCTTCAGCACGGTCTTGAGGGCGGCAAGGCGCGCATCAAGGATCGCCGCGGCGTCCTCGGGCGTGTAGGGCATGCCGACAGCGTCCTGGGACATCATTGCCCCACCGGGGCCCCTGCCGTAGGGCATGCCCTGCCCCATCATGCCTTGGCCCTGCCCCATCATTCCCGGGCCCATGCCCTGGGGCATTCCTTGGGGCCCGCCCTGCCCCATCATTCCCGGGCCCATGCCCTGGGGCATTCCCTGAGGCCCGCCTTGCCCCATCATTCCCGGGCCCATGCCCTGAGGCATGCCCTGGGGGCCCGCCGGCTGGGCGGCGGCAGGAGTGGCGATGGCGGCGCCGAGTGCGGCGGCGAGCGTGAGTGTGGATAGGAGGCGCATGGGAGGACAAGCTCCATGTCTGACTGCGCGAGGCCTCGGCCTCACGCAAGGGCACCCGTTCCCGGCCGGAGGGCCGGCGGGCGGGCACAGGGTATCAGCCCTGGCGCTGGCCGGAAGGGGCGATTTGCGCGCCCGCCCGTCCATCGGCCGTTTCCGTTTGTCGTGGACGCATTGGATCTTTCTATCTATTTGTTTTTACGTGTTTCCTTTGCGCGAATCCGGATCCATATCACTCGGAAATGTTCTTGCGGGTCACAGGTGCCGCAGCACCCGCACCGGCGGAACGCTGAGGGCGCGGAAGGTGCCGATGAGGCCGAAGCCCACGGTGAGCGCCAGCGCCCCCGCCACCGCGCCCGCCGCCGCCGGCAGGGAGAAGGTGAAGGCGATCTCCATCACCTGCGTCACCACCGCATAGGCGGCGAGGCCGCCGGCGGCCACCGCGAACAGGGCGGTCACCAGGCCGAGACCGGCATATTCCAGCCCATAGGCGGCGATGAGCCGGGGCCGGGTGGCGCCCAGGGTCTTCAGGATGACCGCGTCATAGACGCGGTGCTGGTGCCCCGCCGCCAGCGCGCCCGCCAGCACCAGCACCGAGGTGATGAGGGTGACGAGGCTGGCGGCGCGGATGCCGAGCGAGAGGTTTTCCAGCATCCGCCGGGCCTCCTCCAGCGTCTCCTTGACCCGCACGGTGGTGACGGCCGGATAGGCAGCGGCCACCGCTTTCATCAGCTCCACCTCGCGCGCGGTGTCGCCGCCATCGGGGAAGGAGAGGGTGGAGAGCACCGTATAGGGCGCGCCGCCGAAAGTGTTGGGCGAGAATACCATCACGAAATTGATGCCGAGCCGCTCCCAGTTCACCCGCCGGAGATTGCTGATGCGGGCCGTTACCGTGCGGCCGAGCACGTTGACGCTGACGCGGTCGCCCAGCTTCAGGCCGAGGCCGGCGGCCAGCTTGTCCTCGAATGAGAGCTGGGGCTCGGTCGTGTCTGGGCCCCACCATTGGCCCTCCACCACCTGCGAGCCCTCCGGTACCTCGGCGGCCATGGAGATGCCCCGGTCGCTCTGCAGCACCCAGGCGGCGTCGGGCGTGCTCTTCACCTGGTCGGCCGGTACGCCGTTGAGCGCGGTGATGCGCCCGCGCAGCATGGGCACGGATTTCAGCACGCCATCGGGTGCCTTGGCCTTGATGAAGGCCGAAAACGCCTCCTGCTGGGAGGAGGGCACGTCGACGAAGAAGAAGCTCGGCGCGCTCTCCCGCATGGGGCCGGACAATTCCATGGTGAGGCTGCGGTCCACCAGCGCCAGCGCCACCATCAGCGACAGGCCGAGCCCGAGCGAGAGCACTACCGTGGGGGTGAGCGCGCCGGGGCGGTGGATATTGCCCAAAGCGAGGCGCGCCACCGTCGAGCGCGGCCGCGGCAGGCGCCGTGCCACCGCCATGATGGCGAGCGCCACCATGCGCAGCAGCACGAACACCGTGGCCGAGGCCGCCAGGAAGATGGCGGCGGTGCGGATGTCGTCGGAGGTGGCGAGCGCCACCGCCACCAGCATCGCCGCCAGCACGGCCATGAGCACCATGTGACCCAGACCGGGCCGTGGCAGGCGCGCGCCGATGCCATCGCGGAACAGGGTGGAGACGGGCGCCTCCTGGGCACGGGCCAGGGGCCAGACGGCGAACAGCGCCGACACCGTCAGCCCATAGAAAGCGGCAAGCGCCAGCGCCCCCGGATCGAGCCGTGGCGCCAGGGGAAACGGCACCAGGGCGGCGATGGCCGCCGCGGCCGCGAACGGCAGCGCCGCCCCCAGCACTAGGCCGAGGGTCACGCCCGCGCCGGCGATCAGCAGGATCTCGGCCCCATAGGTGGCGAAGATGGTGGCGCGGGTGGCCCCCAGGGCCTTGAAGGTGGCGATGGTCTCGCGCTTGGCGGCGAGGTGGCTCGACACCGCATTGGCGACGCCCACGCCCCCCACGAGCAGCGCCGTGAGCGCCACCAGAGTGAGGAACTGGCTGATGCGCCGCACATTGCGCTCCAGCTGCGGGGTGGCGGCATCGCGGGTGCGTACCTCGAAGCCGGCGGCGGCGAGGGGGGCTTTCACCCGCTCCATCACCTGCGGCAGGCTTTCCGGCTGGCGCAGCGCCACCCGGTAGCTCCAGCGCACCAGGCTGCCGGGCTGGACCAGGCCGGCCGCCTTCAGGCCGGCATCGGAAACCAGCAGGCGGGCGCCGAAGCCGACGCCGCTGGAGAGCTTGTCGGGCTCGGTGAGGATGCGGGCGCGGATCTCGAACGTGGCCTCGCCCACCTGGATCCGGCTGCCGATGCCCAGCCCCAGCCGGGTCATCATCACCTCGTCCGCCGCCGCGCCGAAGGCGCCATCGGAGGGGCGCAGGAGAGCCTCGGTGGATTGGGCGGGGGAAATGTCGAGCCGGCCCACCATGGGATAGGCGCCGTCCACCGCCTTCAGCTCCACCAGCATGGCTTCGCCCGACTGGGAGCGGGCCATGGCCCGCAGCAGCGCCACCCGCGACACCGTGCCGTCGGCGCCGATGGTCGCCAGCTCCTCCGGCGTGGCTTCGCGCTGAACGAGGTTATAGGCCACGTCGCCGCCGAGAATGGCGCGGCCTTCCCGCTCCAGCCCCTCGGTGAGGGCACGGGCGAAGGAGCCGATGCCGGCAATGGCCATCACCCCCACCGCCAGGCAGGCCAGGAAAATGCCGAAGCCGCGCCGGGCGCCGCGCAGCTCGCGCAGGGCGAGCGTGAAAGCGAGGGGCTGCCGGCTCACGCCGTCACCTCCAGGCGGGCGCTGTCCTCGGCGATGACGCCGGAGCGCACCTTCAGCACCCGGCCGCAGCGGTCGGCCAGCGACGCATCGTGGGTGACCAGAACCAGGGTGGTGCCGCGCGCGCGGTGGGCGGCGAACAGCAGGTCCATGATCTGCTGGCCGGTGGCCTCGTCCAGATTGCCGGTGGGCTCGTCGGCCACCAGGATGGGCGGCTCGGGCGCGAGGGCGCGGGCTACCGCCACGCGCTGCTGCTCGCCGCCGGAAAGCTGGGCGGGATAATGGGCGGCGCGATGGGCCAGGCCCACCGCCTCCAGCTCCCGCGCCGCGCGGGCGAAGGCATCGCGGCGGCCGGCCAGCTCCAGCGGCACGGCCACGTTCTCAAGGGCGGTCATGGTGGGGATGAGGTGGAAGGATTGGAACACGATGCCGATATGCCGGCCGCGAAAGCGGGCGAGGGCATCTTCGGACAGGCGGGTGATGTCCTCGCCCGCCACCTTCACCATGCCGCGATCGGGCCGCTCCAGCCCCGCCATCACCATCAGCAATGTGGATTTTCCGGAGCCCGACGGCCCCACCAGCCCGACCGTCTCGCCGGCCGTGATATGAACGCAGATGTCTTTCAGCACATGCACACGGGCCGCGCCGGTGCCAAGGGACAGGTCCACGTCCTTCAGATCGATGGCGCGCGGGGACAAGGAAACATCGTTCATGCCTGACAGGACCCTCGAACCGAACGGAATGGCCGCGACGCGCGGAGGCGCGCAGGCTGCGGCGCAACGGACGCGGAGGCAATCTCCTTTGCCGCGACATTCTTTCCGGCAATGGGCCCTCAAGGCGGCTCGGGGATGTCTGGTGCTGGCCGCGCTCATCACGATCGCGTCACCGGCCTTGGCGCGCACGGTGCGGGTGGTGGCGCTGGGCGACAGCCTCACCGCCGGCTATGGCGTGGCGCCGAAGGATGCCTTTCCGGTCCAGCTCGAAGCCGCGCTGAAGGCGCGTGGCCATGACGTGGTGATCGAGAATGCCGGCGTTTCGGGCGAAACCGCCAGCCAGGGCCTGGCCCGGCTGGACTGGTCGGTGCCCGAGGGGACGGATGCGGTGATCGTGGCGCTGGGCGCAAACGACATGCTGCGAGGCCTGCCGCCCCAGGTGACGCGGGCCGCCATCAGCGAGATCGTCGAGCGGCTCAAGGGGCGTGGGGTGAAGGTGCTGCTGGCGGGCATGCGCGCCGCACCCAATCTCGGCGCCGGCTATGCGGGCGAGTTCGATGCCATCTTCCCCCAGGTGGCCGACCACGAGGGCGTGCTGCTCTATCCCTTCTTCCTCGACGGGGTGGCCGGACAGCCGACGCTGAACCAGAAAGACGGCCTGCATCCCAATCCCAAGGGTGTGGCGGTGATGGTTTCAGGCATCCTGCCCAAGACCGAGGAACTCATCGGGCAAGTCGCGTCGCCCCAATAACGCGGCCAGGGTGAGGGGCGCCGTATCGAGAGGCGTCATGTCGAGGAACGAGCCGATGGAATGGGACGTAAGCCCGGAGCGGATGGCGCAGCTGCGCTCGTCCATCGCGCCCGTGCATTGTGAGGTGCCGCTGCGCCAGGTGCTGGCGGAGGATTTCCCGCGGGAGTGCGCGGACCTGCCCATTGCCGGCGGCTGGGGCTATGCGCGCGAGGATGCCATCATCCTGCTGAATGCGGGGGGCGGGGCGCGCGGGCCGCGGGGGGATTTCGTCTCCCTGGAATATTTTCTTGCGGAAAAGATCGTCCATGAGGAGCTGATCGTGTTCCGCGCCAGCGCCGAGCGCTTTTCCGGCATCCGCCTCACCCTCGGCCGCCAGATGCAGGTGGAGAGCGGCGGGCGGCACTACGACGCGCTGGAATTCGCCGTGTCCTGCTGGGCCGACCGGCACTGGGACCATCTGCGCACCGAGTGGGAGAGCAACGGATTCGGGCGGCGGCCCGGCTTCAACATCTCCGCCCACGAATCAAAACGAGAGGCCGCCCAGGTGCGCTACGAGCGCACGTTCTGGTTCGACATTACCGATGTCATGGGCGAGGGCGCTCCGCGCGGCCGGTCATGACGCGGGCCGGACCCGCGTGAAGGACTCGTGTAAAAACAAAGCTCTAGACGGTTTCGGTGCGGCCATGAAATGGCTGAAACAGTCTGGGCGCGGGTTTCGCGCCGAAGCACCAGCCGGCCTGTAAGCCGGGTTCTGTATGGCGGGCAGGGACACCGAGGCATCTCGGCCCGCGTGGCGGCCATTCATCTGGGACGCCGGTTGCCCGGCGCCTCTGGCAGTCAACCCGGACGACCCCCCGAGGACAGGGGTGGTTTCCCGCGTCGTCCCTATTCGACTTTGCTCCCGGTGGGGTTTGCCGTGCCGCTCCCGTTGCCGGTCGCGCGGTGGGCTCTTACCCCACCGTTTCACCCTGGCTCGTGCATGCACGAGTGGTCTGATTTCTGTGGCACTTTCCCTGGGGTCGCCCCCGCCGGACGTTATCCGGCACCGTGTCTCCGTGGAGCCCGGACTTTCCTCGACACCGAAATGCCGCGGCCGCCCGGCCGGCTGGTGGGTGAGGAATGGGCGTTTGAGGGCGCAGCGTCAAGGGCCGCGCGCGGTGTTTCCCTGCGGCGGTGTGGGGCGCGTGACCTCCGTGGTGGACCTCCGGACGAGCCCGAAGGTTGCCCAAAGGCGCAAGTGCCGCTATGGAGGCCGGCAACGAACCGCGCCCGCTCGAACCGGCGCGGACAAGGTTTTGGGCAAGGTTTTTGGGGATGTTTCCGAACCTCACGCTTTCGTCGTCGGCTTGGTGCGCTCTTTCGCGCCGGGGGACGCCGCGTCCGCGAAAATGACGCTCCGCTGAGGCCGGTGCCGGCAGAGCCCATTTCGCCGCGCGCCCTGAGACGACTTCCCCCGCATCTTTTTTGAAGAAAGGCACGAGCGATGGCTCGGCTGGTGATGAAGTTCGGCGGCACCTCGGTCGCCAATATCGATCGCATCCGCAATGTGGCGCGCCATGTGAAGCGCGAGGTGGAGGCCGGCTACCAGGTGGCCGTCGTGGTCTCCGCCATGTCCGGCAAGACCAATGAGCTGGTGGCCTGGTGCAGGGAGGCCGCCCCGCTCTATGACCCGCGCGAATACGACGCGGTTGTGGCCTCCGGTGAGCAGGTGACCTCGGGCCTCCTGGCCATCGCCCTGCAGCAGCTCGGCATTCCCGCCCGCTCCTGGCAGGGCTGGCAGATCCCGCTTTATACGGACGACGCCCACGGCTCTGCCCGCATCATGGACATCGACGCGGCGCGCCTCGGCGGTGCCATCGATGGGGGGGAGGTGGCGGTGATCGCCGGCTTCCAGGGCATCCACGCCGAGACCGGTCGCATCACCACCCTCGGCCGCGGTGGGTCGGACACCAGCGCGGTGGCGGTGGCCGCCGGCCTGAAGGCGGAGCGCTGCGATATCTATACGGACGTGGACGGAGTCTACACCACCGATCCGCGCGTGGTTTCCAAGGCGCGGCGGCTGGACCGCATCGCCTTCGAGGAAATGCTGGAAATGGCGTCGCTGGGCGCCAAGGTGCTGCAGGTGCGCTCGGTGGAGCTCGCCATGGTGCATCAGGTGCGCACCTTCGTGCGCTCCAGCCTGGTCGATCCCGACGCGCCGGAGATGGCGCATGTGGAAAAGGCCGGCACGCTCATCTGCGACGAGGAGGAAATCGTGGCAAACCAGATGGAATCCCAGGTTGTCACCGGCATCGCCTTCTCCAAGGACGAGGCCCAGGTCTCCATCCGCCGGGTGGCGGACAAGCCCGGCATCGCGGCGAGCGTGTTCGGCCCGCTGGCGGACGCCCACATCAATGTGGACATGATCGTGCAGAACGTGTCCGCCGACGGCTTCACCGACATCACCTTCACCGTGCCCAATGCCGATTATGAGCGGGCCAAGGCGGTGATCGACGGGGCCAAGGAAGCCATCGGCCACCAGATCGTGGAAGGCGCCACCGACGTCACCAAGGTGTCGGTCATCGGCATCGGCATGCGCTCGCACGCGGGGGTTGCCTCCAAGGCGTTCGAGGCGCTGGCCGCCAAGGGCATCAACATCCGGGCCATCACCACCTCGGAGATCAAGATCTCCTTCCTCATCGATGCGGCCTATACCGAACTTGCGGTTCGGACTCTGCATTCGCTATACGGGCTCGACAGCTGACGGCGCGTGTGCCTGGATCTGATCCGGATACCGTTCTTCACTGAGGGCTTTGCGGGTGTGAAACCCGCTGCAATTTAAGGATGCGGCCGATGCGTGGCGCGCTCGGCGGTCCCCGTGTGCTGCTTCGCCGCCTCCGAGAGGTGATGGCGGAGCAGATCAGCGCGCAGGATCGTCTCGACAAGATCGTGGTGCTGATCGCCGCCAACATGGTCGCGGAGGTCTGCTCGGTCTACGTGCTGCGCGTCGATCAGACCCTGGAGCTGTACGCGACCGAGGGTCTGAACCGCGACGCCGTTCACCAGACCGTGCTGAGCGTGGATGAGGGCCTCGTCGGCCATGTGGCGCGGGAGGCCGAATCCCTGGCCTTGTCCGACGCCCAGGCCCATCCCGAATTCTCGTATCGGCCGGAAACGGGGGAGGAGATCTACAACTCCTTCCTCGGCGTGCCGATCCTGCGCGCGGGCAACACGCTTGGCGTGCTGGTGGTGCAGAACCGGGCCCGGCGCACCTATACCGAAGAAGAGATCGAGGCGCTCCAGACCACGGCCATGGTGCTGGCGGAGATGATCGCCTCTGGCGAGCTCACCGCCCTTGCCCGTCCCGGCGCCGAGCCGGCGGTGCGCCGGCCGCTGCATTTGAAGGGCGTGGGCCTCGCCGATGCCCTGGGCCTCGGCCACGCGGTGCTGCATGAGCCTCGGGTGAAGGTGACCAACGTCATCGCCGATGACGTCCAGCGCGAGACCCACCGGCTTGACGCGGCCATCGGCAAGCTCAGGCACGCCATCGACAAGATGCTGGAGGATGACGGCCTCGCCAAATCGGGCGAGCACCGCGACATTCTCGAAGCCTATCGCATGTTCGCCCATGACCGGGGTTGGATGCACAAGATGCGCGAGGCGGTGCTGTCGGGCCTCACCGCCGAGGGCGCCGTGGAGCGCGTGCAGTCGGACACCCGCGCCCGCATGATGCGCGCCTCCGACCCCTATCTGCGCGAGCGCCTGCACGATTTGGACGATCTCGCCAACCGGCTGCTGCGCGAGCTACTCGGGCATGCGCCGGGGCCGGATCGGGATTCCCTGCCGGAAAACGCCATTCTCGTCGCCCGCAACATGAGCCCGGCGGCGCTGCTCGATTACGACCGCACCCGCATCCGCGGCCTCGTTCTCGAAGAGGGCGGCACCACCAGCCATGTCACCATCGTGGCCCGCGCGCTCGGCATCGCCGCCGTGGGGCAGGTGGACAACATCACCGGCCTTGCCGATTCCGGCGATCCGATGATCGTGGATGGGCAGGCGGGCGAAGTGCATCTGCGCCCGCCCGGCGACGTGGAGGAGGCCTATGCCGAGAAGGTGCGCTTCCGCGCCCGCCGGCAGGCCCAGTATGCGGCCCTGCGCACCCGCCCCTCGGTCACCAAGGACGGGGTGCACATCGCCCTTCACCTGAATGCCGGCCTGGTGGTGGACCTGCCCCACATCGCCGAAACCGGGGCGGCGGGCATCGGCCTGTTCCGCACCGAGCTTCAGTTCATGATCGCCTCGGCCTTCCCGCGCATTTCCGAGCAGCTGAAGCTCTATCGCGCGGTGCTGGATGCCGCCGGCGAGCGGCCCGTCACCTTCCGCACCCTCGATATCGGCGGCGACAAGGTGCTGCCCTATATGCGCACGGTGGAGGAGGAGAACCCGGCCCTTGGTTGGCGCGCCATCCGCCTGGGCCTCGACCGGCCGGGCCTGCTGCGCAGCCAGGTGCGCGCGCTGCTGCGCGCCGGCGCCGGGCGGGACCTGCGCCTGATGTTCCCCATGGTGGCGGCGGTGGAGGAATTCGATTCCGCCCGCGCCATCGTGGAGCGCGAATTGACCCACCTGCGCAAGCACGGCCATGGCCTGCCGGAGCGGGTGTTCGTGGGCGCCATGGTGGAGGTGCCCTCGCTCCTGTTCCAGCTCGACGAGATCCTGACGCGCGCGGACTTCCTTTCCGTGGGGTCCAACGATCTGGTGCAGTTCCTGTTCGCCGCGGATCGCTCCAATGTGCGGGTGGCGGATCGCTTCGACCCGCTGTCGCCGCCCGCGTTGCGCGCCTTCCGCATGGTAGCGGAGGCGGGCGCCCGCGCCGGCAAGCCCATCACCCTGTGTGGCGAACTGGCCTCGCGGCCGCTGGAAGCCATCGCCCTCGCGGCGCTGGGATACCGCTCTTTGTCCCTATCGCCGGCTGCGGTGGGGCCCGTGAAAGCGGCGCTGCTGGAGCTGGATGTCGGTGCCGCACGCAAGGTGCTGCTGCCGCTTCTGGAGGATCGCACCGGCATCGCCCATATCCGCGATGCGCTGCGCACCTTCGCCGAGACCACGGGCGTGCCTCTTTAGCGCTCAACTGAAGGGGCGCCGCTTTTCGGGGCCGGGTTGGCTCCGGCGCCCTCGCCGACGCAAAGGTTGCGCGGCGGGTACCAGCCGCTAGCCCGCTTTCCGGCCATCGTGTGCTCGGCGGACCTGTCCTCGGTTTGATTTTTCTCAGTTCCGCCCGCAAAACCGATTTCTCTTTCCGCAGGAATTGCCCGCGCCCGCCATGTCCTCCGCCCTGCCCCTCGCCAAGCTCGACCAACTGGTCGCGCGCCATGCCGAAATCGAAGCCGCCCTCGCCCATGGGGCGGAGGGGGATGAATATGTGCGGCTCGGCCGGGAGTTCGCGGACCTTTCCCCGGTGGTGGAGCAGGTCCAGGCGCTGAAAGGCGCGGAGCGCGACCTTGAGGGCGCCCGCGAGCTGCTGGCCGATGCCGCCTCCGATCCGGAGATGAAGGCGCTGGCCGAAAGCGAGGTGGAACGGCTGGAAGCGCGGATCGAGGAGCTCACCCACGAGGTGCGCCTGGCCCTGCTGCCCAAGGACGCCATGGATGAGCGCGGTGTTATCCTTGAAGTCCGCGCCGGCACGGGTGGCGACGAGGCGGCGCTGTTCGCGGGCGACCTCTACCGCATGTACTCCCGCTATGCCGCCGAGCACGGCTGGAGCGTGGAGGTGCTCTCCGAGAGTGAGGGCACCATGGGCGGCTACAAGGAAATCGTCGCCGCCTTGCACGGCCGCGGCGCCTATGCGCGGCTGAAGTTCGAGAGCGGCGTGCACCGGGTGCAGCGCGTGCCGGAAACGGAGAGCGGCGGGCGCATCCACACCTCGGCGGCCACCGTCGCCGTGCTGCCCGAGGCCGAGGACGTGGACGTGGACATCAACGAGGCGGATCTGCGCATCGACGTGTTCCGCGCCCAGGGCGCCGGCGGCCAGCATGTGAACAAGACCGAGAGCGCGGTGCGCATCACCCATCTGCCGACGAACACCGTGGTGATGGTTCAGGACGAGCGTTCCCAGCACCGCAACAAGGCGCGCGCCATGGCCCTGCTGCGCTCGCGCCTGCTGGACGAGGAGCGCACCCGCGCCGCCGCCGGCCGCGCCGCCGAGCGCAAGGGGCAGGTGGGCTCCGGCGACCGGTCGGAGCGCATCCGCACCTATAATTTTCCGCAGGGCCGCGTCACCGACCACCGCATCAACCTCACCCTCTACAAGCTGGAAGAGGTGATGGCGGGAACCGCCCTTGACGAAATTATCAACGCCTTGTTGACAGAGCACCACGCCGCGCTGCTGGCGGCGGCCGACGAAGCGTGAAATAGTTCTAAAGTACCACTGCAGCCTTCGCCATGAGGCGCCATGGGTGGGGCCTCCCGTTCCGAGTTCGCGCACCATGATTGCTGATCCGCCCTTCACGGTCACCGCCTTCTGCCGGCAGATGGCGGCTGAGCTGACGGTTTCCGGCGTCGAGACGCCGGAGCTGGAGGCGCGGATTCTGCTCGCCCATGCCCTGCAATGCGACCGTGCCGCGCTTCTGGCCCAGGGCAATGATCTGGTGACCCCGACCGCGGCGCGGGCGGCGACCGGCCTGCTGCTGCGGCGCATTTCCGGAGAGCCGGTGGCGCGGATTCTCGGCCATCGTGAGTTCTGGAGCCTCGATTTCCTGCTGTCTCCGGACACGCTCGTTCCCCGGCCCGACACCGAAACCGTGGTGGAGGAGGCGCTCGGCCTGTTTCCGGATCCACGCGCGCCCTTGCGCATTCTCGATCTGGGCACCGGCTCGGGCGCCATTCTCGCCGCCTTGCTGCGGGAGCGGCCGGCGGCCTTTGGGGTGGGGGTGGACCGGGCCGAGGGCGCCGCGCGCACCGCGCGCGACAATCTGGCGCGCGCGCAGGTTGCCGATCGCGGCGTGGTGCTCGTGGGGGACTGGGGCGCGAGCCTCGCCGGCGGCTTCGATCTCGTGGTCTCCAATCCGCCCTACATCATTCATCAGGCCATGTCCGGGTTGCCGCGGGAGGTGCGCCTGCATGACCCGGTGCTGGCGCTGGATGGGGGCGAGGACGGTCTCGGCGCCTACCGGGCCATCGCATCCGATCTTCCGCGCCTGCTGGCGCCCGGCGGCGCGGCCGTGTTCGAGCTCGGCGCGGGTCAGGAGGCCGATGTCGCGGCCATCGCCCGCGCGCACGGATTGCTGGTGCCCAAACCGGCGCGGCGCGATCTCGCCGGCATCCCGCGGGCCCTCACTCTGCGCCGGTCCTAAGCGCCTGCTGCGACCAAGGGCGCAGGAATAGGGACGAAAAAATTCACTTGGAACAAGGGCCGGAACTGGTTAGTGTCGAATCCAGGAATCGAACCGCGGCACCCGGATGGCGGGTGCTGGCTTCCGAACACTCAAAAGCAGTTTCGGGCGCTTGGGGTGGCTCTGTAGGGTGGCGCGCAGACGTGCAGCGCTCCGGCAGGCTTCTGGCGGAAGATTGTTTCATGAAGTCGCCGTCTTGGTTTGGTGGCCGGGCGGAGTCGGTTTGGGCGTCTGCGTGGGATCCATGCGGAATGGGGCTCGTTGAGCGGACGGAAGCCGAAACCTTAAACTCGTGATTGAGTGCGGGCACCCGGCGCAGGCGGGGCTCGATGAAGAAGACGTTCATCACCTGCAGTGAAAGATGCGGACGCTGCCGCCGATTTTCGAACTCCACGATTGTCGGACACACCTGGATCAAAGCATCCACGGTGACGCGCGCCGATTACAACGGCGGTTTTCACGCCGCGCGAGTAGAGAACGATCCAGATGAGAAATGGTCAGCAGAAGCGCATGCGCGGCCGCAACAACCGCCGCAGCTCTAATCCCCTGACGCGGGTCTACGAGTCCAACGGCCCCGACGTGAAGGTGCGCGGCACCGCCCACCACATCGCCGAAAAGTATCAGCAGCTTGCGCGCGACGCACAGTCTTCCGGTGACCCGGTGGCGGCGGAAAACTATCTGCAGCATGCGGAACATTATCTGCGCCTGATCGCCTCTCTGCAGGGCCAGTTCACACCCCAACTCGGCTTCGATCGCGACGACGGGATGGACGACGAGGAGATGGACGACGTGGGTGCGCTGGACGCGCCCCAGCCCTATGCCCGCCAGGAGCAGCAGCCCTATCCGCGCGAGGCGCGTGAAGGGCGTGAGGCCCGCGAGCCGCGTGAGGGTCGTGAGCCGCGAGAGGCGCGCGAGGGTCGTGAGCCCCGCGAGGGTCGTGAGCCGCGCGAACCCCGCGAACCCCGCGAGCCGCGTGGTGAGGGACGGAGCAGCCGCGAGGGACGCTCCAGCAATTACCGGCGCAACCGGGACGAGGAGGGGGCGAGCCGCGCCCCCCGCGAGGATAGCGGCGAGGCCGCGGCCTACGCGCCCGCTCCGCGCAGCTCCCGCTCGGCGCGTTCGTCCGAGGCCGCCGAGGCGCCGCGCGCGCCCCGGGCTGAGCGTGTGGACGATGAGCAGGATATCGGCCTGCCCGCTTTCATCACCGGCACGCCGGCCATCACCAAGGAGCGTGCTGAGCCCAAGGCTGAGGCCGAGGCACCGGCCGCCGCCGATGATGCCGGCGAGGGCGCCGAGGGCCGTGTGACCCGCCGCCGCCGCCGCTTCCGCACCCGCGCGGAGCGCGCGGAGGACGCTGAGGCGGGGGGGGGCGAGACGCCCGCGCCCGAGCAGCAGGCCCTTTTCGGGGAGTGACAAGGGAGCCCGCCGAAACGGCGCAGCGCCACCGAAACGCAACGTTTCATGCCCGGGGTTTCGCCCCGGGCATTTTTATTTGAGTGCCCGCAGCTCATGCCCGGCGGACGGCCTGCGCGCGTTACCGCGGGTGTGCAAGGTCATCGGCGGGGGTCGCCCCCGTCGCGCGCTCGCGCGCGTGGGGCTCGGCCGGAGGCGCCCGCCGGGGCGGGGCGCGAGGGGGAGGAGAGGGCGGGGACCGAGCTTCAATTGAGGCGCGTTCTGCACGCGAACAGGTCTCCACCTTGAGTGAAAGGGCGCCAGGACACCGGGTCGCCCGTCGCATCGGAGCGAACGGCCGAGGTTCTGAAAAGCCAAGATCGGTGCACTCCTGGCAAAGAGGTGAGCCAGGGCGGGTTCCCTTTCCGGACCTCGGAGACAGCCCGCGCAGCGCGGGGCGGGCGCTGAGGTGGTCGAGGCGTTTCGGCTTGCGGGCTTTCCGGAGCCCAGCCTGCCGGCTCGCTGCCGGGTCGACCTGTCCGACATCTCGCGCGCCGTCCCCAGGGGCGGAGGATGAAGCCGCAGTGGGAGGAGAAACCCCGCGGTTTGACGAAACTGGCCACGCGCGGAGCCGGTCGGTGGAGCCAACCCGGGGCGCTCGGGCCTTTGCCGTCGAAGGGAGGCGAGGGCCCGGCGTTGGCGTCGATCGCGGGCGGTATCGGCGCGGAGCAGGCACCCCTGCGGGCCTTTTGCGAAGGTGAAATTGAACAAGCCGGCGCGCGGCGGAGCGCTCGCGCCGCAGGCGCGCCCGATGCGCGGTCTGGCCGGTGCCGCGTGAGAGAGTGGCGTTTCAGGCCTGCGGCGCGCGGGCCGGGGACCTCGCGGTCGATCGGCCCCGGCTTCCGGCGGGGGGGTGGCCGGTCGGGGGCCGTTGCCCGGCTGTTGCCCGGCGCTCCTCAGGGACACGCCGGAGCCGCGTCGCGGCTCAGAGCCGGCGCAGGCTCACCTCAGCCACCTCGTGGTCGCCGGCCTTGCGCAAGATGAGGTCCGCGCGCTGGCGGGTGGGCAGGATATTGTCCTTGAGGTTGGGCATGTTGATGGTGCGCCAAATGGACAGCGCCCGCTCCCGCGCGCCCTCTTCCGTCAGCTTCGAATAGCGGTGGAAGTAGGAGAGGGGGTCGAGGAAGGCGGTGGAGCGCAGCCGCATGAAGCGGTCCACGTACCAGTCCTCCAGAACGTCTTCCTCGGCATCGATATAGAGGGAGAAATCGAAGAAGTCGGAGACGAAGGGGATGGCTTTGCCGTCCTTGGGTGGACGGGTGGTCTGCAGCACGTTCAGCCCCTCGACGATGAGGATGTCGGGGCGGTCCACTTCCACCATTTGGTCCGGCATCACGTCATAGAAGAAGTGGGAATAGAGCGGCGCGCGCACGCGGCGGCGGCCGGCCTTGATGTCGGTGAGGAAGCGCAGCAGCGCCGGCAGGTCGTAGCTTTCCGGAAAGCCCTTCTTCTCCATCAGCCCTTCGCGCTTCAGCACCGCATTGGGGTAGAGGAAGCCGTCGGTGGTCACCAGATCCACCTTGGGGGTGTTGGGCCAGCGGGCCAGCAGGGCCTGCAGCACGCGGGCGGTGGTGGACTTGCCCACGGCCACGGAGCCTGCGATGCCGATGATGTAGGGCATCTTGCCCTCGCCCTCGCGCTCCCCGTCCTTCTGGTCGAGGAAGTAGCTCATGGCGCGGAAGAGCTTCTGCGTCGCGGCCACATAGAGCGAGAGCAGGCGCGACAGAGGCAGATAGATTTCCGCCACCTCGGCGATGGAGAGGTGGGCGTTGAGGCCTTCCAGCCGCGCGATCTCGTCGGGGCGCAGCGTCATGGGCGTATCGCGCCGCAGTGACGCCCATTCGTCACGCGAGAAGGTGCGATAGGGAGAGAGGCTGGAGTCGATCCGGCGGTCCATCCTGGTGCCCCCGCTTCGGTCCTAGCTCTTCGCCCGGCTGGCTTTTTCGGCAAGGCCGGACTGGCCCGTGCGCCGGCCAAGCTCGGCATGGATCTCGCTGAGCGCGATGCCGCGCGCCTTCAGCACCACCATGAGATGGTAGAGGAGATCCGATGTCTCGGAAACGACCTCCTCGCGCGGGCCGGACACGGCGGCGATCACCGTTTCCACCGCCTCCTCGCCCAGCTTCTGGGCGCACTTGGCAATGCCCTTGTCGAGCAGGGAGCGGGTGTAGGACGCGCTCGCATCCGCCTCGGCGCGGGCGGCGATGGTGCTCTCGAGATCCGCGAGGGTGAAGGTCTCGCCGGCGGTGGTGTCACTGGTGGCGGTTTCGCTCATGGGGCACCCGATTGTTCGCCGCGCCGCGCGCGGACGGGTGGAAGGAGGCGTGATTCGTGCGGGCGCGACGGCGCTCACACATCCAGGCGCACCGGCAGGCCGGCATCCGCCAGCCGTTCCTTGGCCTGGCGGATGGTGAAGGTGCCGAAATGGAAGATGGAGGCAGCCAGCACCGCCGAGGCTCCGCCTTCGCGGATGCCGTCCACCAGATGGTCGAGGGTGCCCACGCCGCCGGAGGCGATCACCGGCACATGCACCGCGTCCGACACCGCGCGGGTCAGCGCGCAGTCGAAACCCTGGCCGGTGCCGTCGCGGTCCATGGAGGTCAGCAGGATCTCGCCAGCCCCCAGGTCCACCACTTCGCGGGCATATTGGATGGCATCGATGCCGGTGGGCTTGCGCCCGCCATGGGTGAAGATCTCCCAGCGGTTGTCCTCGCCGGGGGCGCTCACCTTCTTGGCGTCGATGGCCACCACGATGCACTGCTCGCCGAACTTTTCGGCCGCCTCACCCACGAAGGCGCGGCGGTTCACGGCGGCGGTGTTGATGGAAACCTTGTCCGCGCCCGCGTGGAGCAGGGTGCGCACGTCTTCCACCGTGCGCACGCCGCCGCCCACGGTGAGGGGCATGAAGCATTGCTCGGCGGTGCGGCGCACTACGTCGAGAATGGTGCCCCGGTTCTCATGGCTGGCGGTGATGTCGAGGAAGGTCAGCTCGTCGGCGCCGGCGGCGTCATAGGCGCGGGCCGCCTCCACCGGGTCCCCGGCGTCGCGCAGGTCCACGAACTGGACACCCTTCACCACGCGGCCGTCCTTCACGTCGAGGCAGGGAATGACGCGGACTTTCAGCATGGCACACCTATCGTCCGGCCACCAGGGCCAGCGCCTCGCGCGGGTCGAGCCGGCCATCATAGAGGGCGCGGCCGGTAATGGCGCCCTCAAGCTTGGCGGCGCGCGGCGCCAGCAGGTCCTCGATATCCTTCAGCGAGGCCAGCCCGCCGGAGGCGATGACGGGGATGGACACCGCGTCCGCGAGGGCGATGGTGGCATCGAGATTGAGGCCCTTCAGCAGGCCATCGCGGGCGATGTCCGTGTAGATGATGGCGGAAACGCCCGCATCCTCGAACCGCCTGGCGATGTCCACGGCGGGCAGGTCCGAGGTCTCGGCCCAGCCCTGCACCGCCACGCGCCCGTCGCGCGCGTCGAGCCCCACGGCCACGCGGCCGGGATGGGCCTTGGCGGCGGCCTTCACGAAGTCCGGGTCACGCACGGCGGCAGTGCCCAGGATGACGCGGTTGATGCCCTTTTCCAGCCAGGTTTCCACGGTCGCCATGTCGCGGATGCCGCCACCGAGCTGCACCGGGATGGAGACGGTCTCCAGGATGCGCTCCACCGCGGCGGCGTTCACCGGCTTGCCGGCGAAGGCGCCGTTGAGGTCCACCAGATGGAGATAGCGGAAGCCGAGGGTTTCGAACTCCGCCGCCTGGGAGGCGGGGTCGTGGTTGAACACGGTGGCGCGCGCCATGTCGCCCTGTTCGAGGCGAACGGCGAGGCCGTCCTTCAGATCAATGGCCGGAAAAAGGATCACGGATGCCACTTCAGGAAGTTCGCGAGCAGCGCCAGGCCCAGGGTCTGGCTCTTCTCGGGGTGGAACTGGGTGCCGGCCACGTTGTCGCGTGCGACCATGGCGGTGATGGTGCCGCCATAATCGGTGGTGGCCACAAGGTCGAGCCCCTCGGCCGGCTTCATGTGATAGGAATGCACGAAATAGGC
Source organism: Xanthobacter sp. NM-59 (assembly GCF_021401125.1). Classification (GTDB taxonomy): domain Bacteria; phylum Pseudomonadota; class Alphaproteobacteria; order Rhizobiales; family Xanthobacteraceae; genus Xanthobacter. The sequence continues at coordinate 127,328 of NZ_JACBFQ010000010.1, read as the reverse complement.
GTTGAGCCCGCTTTCCCCGGTGCGGATGCCGGCGAGCAGCGGGTGCTCGCGCGCCGGGTTCAGCGTGTTCCAGCCCATGTGCGGGATCTTCAGGTGCGGATCCGACGGCGCGATGCGGATCACCTCGCCCTTGATCCAGCCCAGCCCCTCGGTGACCTTGTGCTCAAGGCCCCGCTCCGCCAGCAGCTGGGCGCCGACGCAGATGCCGAGGAAGGGCCGGCCCTTCTGCTGCACCGCCTCGGTCATGGCTTCCACCATGCCGGGCACGGCGTCGAGCCCCGCGCGGCAATCGGCGAAGGCGCCGACGCCGGGCAGCACCACGCGGTCGGCGCCGCGCACCACGTCCGGGTCGCTGGTGACGACGACGGTCTCATGGCCCACGCTCTGGGCGGCGCGCTCCATGGCCTTGGCGGCCGAGTGCAGGTTGCCGGAATTGTAATCGATGATGGCGACGGTCATGGAACCTCAATTCCCCGGAAAGGCGCCGATGACGGACGGGCCGTGAACCCCGGCGGGCGCCATGGGCGCGCGCTCCCGGCGCGGGGCGAGCGCTTCCGGCGCGGCCGGGCGACGCGGCGCCCAGGCGGAGAAGAAGCGCTGTTCGGCGATATCGCGATTGGGCGCGATCACCGCCCCTTCCTCCACATAGCCCTGGCGGACGAGCTTGCGCGCCCGCAGCGCGGGCAGCTCCAGGGCCACGAGCAGGTTGAAGCCGATCATCACCACTTCCACGCTCGCGTTTGGCACGCCGGAGGCCTGAAGGGCGAGGCCCACCAGCACCGACACCGCCACATAGGCCGCCAGCACCAGCCACAGCCGGTTATAGATCAGGACCAGAGGGGCAAACAAAAAGGCGAGCCAGGAAAAGGCCTCGCGCACGAACACCACGCGCCCTTCCGGCGCCGCCGCCGTGTCTGCGGGGCGGGTGCGGGAGAAGACCGAGAAGGTCGCCATGGGGTGCTCCCGTCCGTTCCTTCAGCTTCCGAGCGCGCCCTTGGTGGAGGGGATTTCCCCCGCCGAGGCCGGATCGATGGCCACTGCCGCGCGCAGCACCCGGGCGAGCCCCTTGAAGCAGCTCTCCGAGATATGGTGCGCGTTGAGACCATAGAGCGTCTCCACGTGCAGCGTCACCCCGGCATTCATGGTGAAGGCCTGGAAGAACTCGCGCACCAGCTCCGTGTCGAATTCACCGATCTTGGCGACCGGGAATTCGGTGCGGAACACCAGGAACGGCCGGCCGGAAATGTCGATGGCGACCCGGGTCAGCGTCTCGTCCATGGGCAGAAGGCAGTCCGCATAGCGGGTGATGCCGCGCAGGTCGCCCAGCGCCCGCTTCACCGCCTGGCCGAGCACGATGCCCACGTCTTCCGTGGTGTGGTGGAAATCGATGTGGAGATCACCGACCGCCTTGATGGTGAGATCGAAGCGGGCATGACGGGCGATGGCATCCAGCATATGGTCCAGGAACCCGATGCCGGTGGAGATGTCGGATTTCCCCGTTCCGTCGAGATCGACGGAAACAGAGATTTTCGTCTCCTTCGTCTCACGAACGATGTCTGCCTTGCGCATGATCGCCTCTGGACCACCTTCAGGAGGCCGTTGGGACCCCTCCAAGGCAGCGGGTTCTAGCAGCATCCCTGCTGCAACGCCATATGGCGATGCGATGACACCGTCGCGAGTTGGGGCCGATTGCACCGGTTCGCCGCCGAAGATTGGATTGTAGCCAACGGGAAACGCAATGCCGACCGCATCCAATGACGGAATTGTGCTGGATTATCAGGTGACCGGCGAGGGGCCGGCTCTCCTTCTCCTCTCCGGCCTCTCGGCCCAGCGAGCCTTCTGGGGCCTGGTCCGGCCGCGGCTCGCGGGCTTCACGCTCATCGAATTCGACCCTCGCGACATCGGCAAGAGCAGCCTTGCCCAGGGGCCCTACACGGTCGCCGACATGGCGCGCGACGCGCTGGCTGTGCTGGATGCGGCGGGCATCGGCAGCGCCCATGTGATCGGCCATTCCATGGGCGGCGCCATCGCCCAGGAGCTCGCCATCATGGCGCCGCAGCGGGTGGGGCGCATGGTGCTGGCCAACAGCTTCGCGCGGCATGATCTCTATAGCCGGCAGATCATGCAGCTTTTGGGCGACCTTCGGCGACAGCTCGACGATGAATTGGTGTTCGGCGCCGCCCTCACCAGCTTTGTCATCGGCGAGCACATGCTGAGGCGCAATGCCCTTTACGATTTCGTCCAGGCTGCGCTCGACGCGGGCCTCACCCAGCCCAAGGCCGCCTTCCTGCGCCAGCTCGAGGCCTGCCTCGCGGCCGATACGCTGGATCGGCTCCATGCCATCCGGGTGCCCACCCTGGTGCTTTATGCCGACGGTGACCGCCTGTTCTCCCCCGCCATGGCGCGGGAGCTGGTGCTCGGGCTGCCGGGGGTGGCGGACCTCGACGAGCTCGCGGACAGCGGCCATTGTCCCATGGTGGAGCAGCCGGAAGCCTTTGCCGACGTGGTGCGGCGCTTCCTCGCCGCGGATTGAGGGGCGCGCCTTTTCCTGCCCCCTTTGCGCTCACGCATTGCGCACGGCGCGGAACGGCATAAGTAAGCCCCAGGCGGAGCCCACCCGGTGGCGCTCCACGCCAGGAAGTCATGCGCCGCGCCCAACGCCCCGCCGGGGGCAGGCGCGGCCCGAGCGGAGCGCTTGATGCATTCGTCCCCGGATACCATTTACGGCACCACCATTGTTTCCATCCGCAAGGGCAGTCGGGTCGCCATCGCCGGTGACGGGCAGGTGACGCTGGGCAATACGGTGCTGAAGGCCAATGCGCGCAAGGTGCGGCGCCTGGGGCGGGGGGATGTGATCGGCGGTTTCGCCGGAGCCACCGCCGACGCCTTCACCCTGTTCGAGCGCCTGGAAGGCAAGCTGGAGCAGTATCCCGGCCAGCTCCAGCGCGCCGCCGTGGAACTGGCCAAGGACTGGCGCACCGATCGCTATCTGCGCCGGCTGGAAGCCATGATGATCGTGGCCGACGCCACCGTGACGCTGGTGCTCACCGGCACCGGCGACGTGCTGGAACCGGAGGCGGGCATCGCCGCCATCGGCTCGGGCGGGTCCTATGCGCTGGCCGCCGCCCGCGCTTTGGTGGACCACCAGGACGATCCGGAAGCCATCGCCCGCCGCGCGCTGGAGATCGCCGCCGACATCTGCATCTACACCAACCGCAACGTCACCGTGGAGACCATCGGCGCCTGAGGGCCGCCGGGTTTCGCGCGCGCTCAGCCCCGCGCACGGATGCAACACCGCCAGGATACCAGACCCGCATGAGCAGCGACTTTTCCCCCCGCGAGATCGTCTCCGAGCTCGACCGCCACATCGTCGGCCAGGCGAACGCCAAGCGCGCGGTGGCTATCGCCCTGCGCAACCGCTGGCGCCGGCTGAAGCTGGACGACAAGCTGCGCGAGGAGGTGCTGCCCAAGAACATCCTCATGATCGGCCCCACCGGCGTCGGCAAGACCGAGATTTCCCGCCGCCTGGCCAAGCTCGCGGGCGCGCCCTTCCTCAAGGTGGAGGCCACCAAGTTCACGGAAGTGGGCTATGTGGGCCGCGACGTGGAGCAGATCGTGCGCGACCTCCTGGAGGTCGGCATCGCTTTGGTGCGCGAGGCCAAGCGCAAGGACGTGCAGGCCAAGGCCCATCTCGCCGCCGAGGGCCGCGTGCTCGACGCCTTGGTGGGTGCCAACGCTTCCCCCGCCACCCGTGACGCCTTCAGGAAGCGCCTGCGCGCCGGCGAGCTGGACGACAAGGAAGTGGAGATCGAGCTGCAGGCGGGCGGCGGTGGCATGCCCTTGTTCGAGATTCCCGGAATGCCGGGCGCGCAGATGGGCGCCATCTCTCTGGGCGACATGCTGGGCAAGGCCTTTGGCGGTCGCGCCAAGCCCCGCCGCGTGACGGTGAAGGAGGCCCACCCCCTTCTTCTCACGGAGGAGGCCGACAAGCTCATCGACCAGGATGCCACCGTGCAGGACGCCATCCATGCGGTGGAAAATAACGGCATCGTGTTCCTGGACGAGATCGACAAGATCGCCGGCCGGGAGGGTCGCTCGGGCGCCGACGTCTCCCGCGAGGGCGTGCAGCGCGACCTGCTGCCGCTGATCGAGGGTACCACCGTGTCCACCAAGCATGGGCCGGTGAAGACGGACCACATCCTGTTCATCGCCTCCGGCGCCTTCCACGTCTCCAAGCCTTCGGATCTTCTGCCGGAGCTGCAGGGCCGCCTGCCCATCCGGGTGGAGCTGGAGGCGCTGACCCGGGCCGATTTCGTGCGCATCCTCACCGAGACCGAGGCGAGCCTCGTCAAGCAGTCGGTGGCCTTGATGGAGACCGAGGGCGTCAGCCTCACCATCACCGCCGACGCGGTGGAGGCCATCGCCGACGTGGCGGTGGAGGTGAATGCCAGCGTGGAGAATATCGGCGCCCGCCGGCTGCAGACGGTGGTGGAACGGGTGCTGGACGATCTCTCCTTCACCGCCCCCGACCGCTCCGGCGAGACGGTGCTGATCGATGCGGACTATGTGCGCTCGCGCGTGGCGGACCTCGCCAAGAACGCCGATCTCAGCCGCTTCATCCTCTGAGTATGTCTGGAGCCGGGGGTGTTTCCCCCGGCTGGCCGGGGCCGGTCAGCCCGCTTCTGCGGTGGCCATGATGCCGGTGATGGCCGGAATGACCTGGGTGCGCATCAGCCGCCCGTAGAACAGGGCGAAGTGCCCCGCCTGGGGCACTATCAGGCGGGCGCGGCGGCTGTCCGGCACGTTCACGCACAGCTCGTGAGCCGCCGCGGTCTGGCTGGGGGCGGAAATGTCGTCCTCCTCGCCCTCGATGGTGAGGAGCGCGGTGTCGCGCAGGGCCGCCGGGTCCACCCTGTGGCCGGCGACCGCGAGGCTGCCATGGGCCAGGGCATTGGCCCGGAAGATGGTGGCCACATTCTCCATGAAGAATTCGCCGGGCACGTCCATCAGCGTCCAGCACAGCCGTGCCAGGGGGTAGCGGATGGGGTCCTCGCCCTCGTCGAAGGCGAGCTGGAAGGGCAGCCGCCCACCGGTGATGCTCTGGCGCCAGAGATAAAGGGCGAAGGTATCTGTTTGCCGCCATGCGGGAAAGACCCGCCGTCCCCAGCCGGGAAAGCGCTCGGGCACGGTCTCGATGATCTGTTTTTCCAGTGCGTCCAGGGAGCGGTCCTGAAGCATCCGCCACAGCCGGGTCGGGTTGCGCGAGGGGTCGATGGGCCCGCCCATGAGGGTGAGGCTGGCTGGCGCGAGCCCTTCATCGGCCAGCAGCAGGGAACTCACCAGCGCCGGCACCGTGCCCTGGCACACGCCCACCACATGGGTGGTGGTGCCGTCTTCCATCAGCGCCCGCACCATCTGGGCGGTCTCGATGCAATTGTCGGCGAAGCCGAAGGGGCCGGCGGAAACCGGCACGTAGCGCGCATCGGGCCAATCGGTGATGGCGACCTCGTCGGCCACCGCCAGCAGCGACACCACCAGATCGCGCATGAGGAAGGGAAAGCCCCCCGCCATGGGCGCCACCACCAGCACGCGCCGGCCGGTCGCGGGCGGTGCCCCCGGTCCCGCGCGCCTGAAGCTGCGCAGCAGGCCATAGGGCAGGTGGCCGCGAATGCTCTCCTCAATGCCGAAGTCCGCTTCGGTCAGACAGACATGGCTGATACCGAGCGGACGGAACGCGTCCTCATCGAGGCGCCGGCGGAGATCCGGCGCGCCGGGCGTGAGAGGACGATGGTCGTCGAACCACATGACCCACTCCTAACGCAGCTTGCCCGATGCTAGCAGGGGACAAGCCTGCGCCGCGAGGGGGTGAGATGTCCAACCTGAGGATGTATCTCAGGATGGAGGGCCGAACAGCACCGAAAGCCGTGCCCGGATGCCCCGTGCGACCCAGGCATCCTTCAGCATCGGCGCCCAGCCCACCACCACGATGGCCAGCGGATGAGTGGCGCGCGCACCGCCGGCGAGGCCGAACACCAGCGATTCCCCCGCGGGTGTGGGCGCGAACGTGCCCAGCAGGCGGTCGAACACAATCAGCACCCCGCCAAAATTGCGATCGAGGCAGGAGGGGTTGGCCGCGTGGTGCACCAAATGGTGGCGGGGCGTGTTCAACACCCACTCCAGCGGCCCCAGATGCGGCGGGTGGGCGAGGTGCAGGAAGAATTGGTAGGTGAGGTTCAGCCCCAGCATGCCGAACACCGCCAGTGGCGGAAACCCCAGCAGCACCAGGGGCAGGTAGAACAGGAGGCCCCCGGTGAGCGGCCCGCCCCAGGCCAGGCGCACCGCCGCCGTGAGATTGATGCGGCTGGAGGAGTGGTGCACCGCATGGCTCGCCCACAGCCAGCGCACCCGGTGCATGGCGCGGTGGTGGACGTAATAGGTGAAGTCAACTGCCACGAACAGCAGCGCGGCCATCAGCGGCCCGTTGATGGACAGGTCGAACAGCCGGTATTCCGCGACCAGCATCACCGGCCCCGCCACCAGTCCGGCCGTGAGCACGCCGATGACCTTATTGCCCGCCGCCACCACCAGGGAGGCGGCGGATTCCGACCCATCGTGCGCGTGCGCGCCCTGAAGGCGGAGCCAGGCGAACTCGCCGCCCATGAGCAGCAGCGCGAGAGCGGCGAAGGTGAGCCCGGCGCCCGGCGTCGCGCCCTGAAGCGTGGTGAAGAGGCCCATCATGTCATCCTTTCCTGGCACCTGCCGCGCCTGGCCCCACCGCGCCTGGCCCCACCGCGCCTGGCCCCACCGCTCCTGGCCCCACCGCTCCTGGCCCCGCCGCGCCACAAGCAGCCGCTTTCGCGGCGATCGGGCGTCGAGAAGGGGCGCGGGGGTTCCCCCCCGGCCCCTCGCGGGCGAGAAGCCGGGCCGGGGCCGGTCGACCTTATTGCTTGGCCTGCGCGGCGGCGGCGATGGCGGCCTTACAGGCCGCTGAGACCTGGTCCGACTTTTCCATCAGGCAGGCCTTGATGCGGCCGCCGCCGGGCTGGATGCCACCGCACAGGGTCTTCACATCGGCCCCGCAGGCCTTCTGCAGGTCGGCCAGCGACTGCGCGAAGGCGGGAGCGGACATGAGAAGGGCGGAGCCGGTGAGAAGCGCGGCCAGCGCGCGGACGGGGGTACGGGTGAAGGCGGACATGGCTAGTCTCCTATGATGACAATGGCGGATGCGGGGACCATGGCCCCCTTGGGTGGCCGCGGCCCGGATGCGGCGGTACCTGCGGGCACTCCCGCGTTCTGCGGAAGCGGGAGTGCTCTAGAAGTTTGATTTCACGTGTATTTCACGCAGGGGCCTTGAACCCGCGTCGCGCGAAGGCGCTCCGGGGCGAACTGAATGTCAGGGCACCGCTTGAGGCCGGTGCTCTCCCGCCAAGGTGCCCGCGATTGCCCCCTGGTGGGGAGGGCGAAGCGTTTGGAGCGCAGGCCCACAAGCGTGGCGAGCGGCAATGCCGGCGACAGAGCCAAAGCCGCTCCGCCGTCAGGGCCAACGGTGCGCGGGTCTCGCCCGCACGCGGGAACGGCCTCTAGACGTCCTTGTTGCTCCGGTGTCGATCGACCCTAGCGGCTGACGCTCACCGAGCCGGAGCGGGTGACGCTGCCGCCGGCGGGGCCGGTGGTGGTGCGCCCATAGCTGAGGGAGGAATTGCCGCTGGCGGACACGGAGCCGGAGCGGGACGCGCGATAGCCCTGGGGCCCGGTGACACTGGCGCTGCGCGAGCAGGTGCCGCCGGCGCAGCCCCCCGAGGCGCTGGCGGTGGTCGTGCCCCGCGCGGTGGTGACGGAGCCGGAGCGCTCCCAGGCCCCGGCCGGCGCGATGGCCCCGAGGCTCACGGTAGCGGCGATGAATGCGGACAGCATGATGGGCTTCATGTGAAAATCTCCTTCGCAGTGCGCCGAGGGGGGCTTCCCAGGCCGGGCCGGTCGCGATGGCGGCAGAGTGGGCGGTGGCCTTTGCCCGCGAATTGCACGGCGGCCCGCTGGCGTAACGTTTTGTAACGGGCGCGTCGCTGTGCATTGATGCCGGGCCGGATCACCGCGAAAGTGGGGCCATGCCGCTGCAACGCACCATCCTCCTGGTGGAGGACGACCGCGAGATTCGCTCGCTTCTGGCCGATTTCCTCGGACGCGAGGGCTTCGGCGTGCTCGCCGCCGAGGACGGCGTCACCATGGACCGCCTGCTTCATTCGGCCCGGCCGGACCTGGTGGTGCTGGATCTGATGCTGCCGGGGGAGGATGGCCTGTCCATCTGCCGGCGCCTGCGGGCGCGGAGCAGCCTGCCCATCCTCATGCTCACCGCCAAGGGCGACGACGTGGACCGCATCGTGGGCCTGGAGATGGGCGCGGACGACTATCTGCCGAAGCCGTTCAATCCACGCGAGCTGCTGGCCCGCATCCGCGCCGTCCTGCGGCGGACAGAAACACAGGGCGCCCCGGAGCCCACCCGCCGTCTCGCCTTCGCCGGCTTTGTGGCGGACCTGGATGCCCGCGGCCTCACCCACGCCGATGGCGTGGTGGAGCTGACCTCGGCCGAGTTCGAGCTGCTCGCCTGCTTCCTGGAACGGCCCAAGCGGGTGTTGTCCCGCGACCAGCTTCTGGATTGGACGCGCGGGCGCACCGCCGACCCGTTCGACCGCACCATCGACGTCTCCGTGAGCCGCCTGCGGCGCAAGCTCTCGACGGTGGATGGGGAGGCGGGCGGCTTCATCAAGACCGTGCGCAATGGCGGCTATCTGTTCGCCCTGGACGTGCGCGTGCTGTGATGGGGCCGCATCGTTTTGGCATCGCCGCGCGGCTGGCGCTGATCGTGGTGGGCGCGCTGGCGCTGGTGCAGCTGCTGATGGTGGCGGCCTACATGGTGGAGCGCAGCCGCGCCATGAATGGCCAGGTCACCATCGTCCCGCTCATGGGGCAGATCGCCGCCGTGGCGCGGGCGGCGGAGGAGATCGCGCCTGCTCAGCGGGAACTGGCCCTGGAGGCCGCCACCAGCACCGGCTTTTCGCCACGCTACCTGGCCGAGGTGCCACACATGCGCACCACGGCGGTGCTGGCGCCCCTGGCCCAGCGGCTGCGAAACCTTCTGGGCGGCGATCCGCAACGGCAGGTCATGATCAGCCTGCTCACCTCCCCCCGCCTGGGCGAGCAGCCGGTGGAGCGGCTGAGTGATCTTTCGGGCGCGCGGCTGCGTGTGGTGGTGGCGCTGCGCCAAGGCGGCTTTCTGGAGGTGACGGCGGGTGGGGACCTGGTGGTGCGCCTGCTTGGCCTGCCGGTGGGCATGCTGGCCGGGGTGCTCGGTTTCCTGGTGGCGTTCGTGGCCCTGCTGGCGGTGCGGCGGGAGGTGCGCCCCCTCACCGATCTCGCGGCGGCGGTGGAACGGTTCGGCGCCGACCTGGAGCCCAAGGAGGTCGTCGAGCGTGGCGCACCGGAGGTGCGCGCCGTGACGCGGGCGGTGAACGCCATGCAGGCGCGCATTTCCGAGCTGGTGCGCAACCGCACCCTCGTGCTCGGCGCCATCAGCCACGACCTGAAGACCTACATCACCCGGCTGCGGCTGCGGCTGGAGCTGATGGAGCCGGACGCGCTGGTGGCTAAGGCCAAGACCGACGTGGAAGACATGCAGGCGCTGGTGAATGACGCGCTATCCTATGCGCGGGCCGCCTTCGCCGGGGCGGGCGCCGAGCCGGTGGACCTCTCGCCCCTGGCACGGGCCGAGCTGGACGCGCGCCTTGCCCAGGGCGCGGCCATGACGCTCGCGGGGGCCGGCGGGCCCCATCTGGTGCTGGGCACGCCGGGCGCGCTGGCGCGGGTGCTGGCGAACCTGGTGGGCAATGCCCTGGCCTATGGCGGCCGCGCCGATGTGAGTCTGGCGCCGCGCGGCGACAGTGTGGAGCTCATCGTCGAGGACCGCGGACCCGGCATTCCGCAGGCGGCGCGCGAGGCGGTGTTCGAGCCCTTCTTCCGTCTGGAGCCCTCCCGCAACAGGGAGCGCGGCGGCGCAGGCCTCGGCCTCACCATCGTGCGCCAGATCGTGGAGGCCCACGGCGGACGCATCGAGATCGCGGATCGCGCCGGCGGCGGCGCGCGGGTGATCGTGGCACTGCCCCGCCTCGACAGCGGGCCGGCGGGCGGCGTGCCCGGCGGGGACCTTGCCGGGCACGGCTGAAGCAGGCGGCGCATAGCGGTGCCGGATGAGCGGGCGCCGGCAGGATGGGCGTTCGGCTGTGGACGTGGCCTGCGTCGCTGCGCGGCCTCGCGTGGTTGAAGCGGGAAGCCCGTGGCGCAGCCGAGGGGCGGGCGTCTCTAAGATGGCTGCTCGGCGGCGGACGCGGCCTTTGTCCCTGTCAGTCCGCGCCGGATGTTTCCCCGTCGCCGCGTGGTTCGGTGACCGTGGGCCCGGATGGCCCCTTTTGGAAGGGCGCTTCGTCCTGGTGGCTGGCGCAAGGGTGGGGCTGTGGCGCAGGGGACTGGCGGTCAGGCGCGCTTGGGCCAAGCGGCCCCCGCAGAGAATGCGCGCGCAGTGGCTGCCCGCAACGTGGTTCGGCGCCCCTGGGCCCGGACGGCCCCTTTTGGAAGGGCGCTTCGTCCTGGTGGCTGGCGCGAGGGTGGGGCTGTGGCGCCGGGGGCTGGTGGTCAGGCGCGCTTGGGCCAAGCGGCCCCCTCAGGGAATGCGCGCGCAGTGGCTGCCCGCAGCTACGGCCGCATCAGCTTTTCATGGATCCGCTGAGGCCCGCTATCCCTTTGTTTCGACGCGCTTCGTTCAAGCCCCCCGGCGACCGCTTCGGCCGCGAAGGGGCATCCGGCGAAAGGGACCTGCGCGCGCCCGTCATGCAACGGCCCGTCCTCGGCGGAGCTGGGGCGCGCGGCGGGAGAGGGGCGCGGCGCGTCCCCCTCCGTGCCGCAGGGGTCAGCGGCGCATCTGCTCCAGGAGGGCGACGTCCGGATAGCCATCGGGCAGGAGGCCGCGGCGCACCTGATAATCCTGGATGGCGCTCTTGGTCTTCTGGCCCAGAATGCCGTCCACGTTGCCGATGTCGTAGCCCATCTGGGAGAGGCGGCCCTGAATTTCCAGCCGCTCCGCCTTGGAGAGGCCGCGCTCTTCCTTTGGCCAGGCCTGGGCGAACTCGCCGCCGCCGCGCAGCCGGTCCGCCAGGTGGCCGATGGCGAGGGCATAGGCATCGGCCGGATTGTACTTCAGGATCGCGTTGAAATTGCCGAGCATCAGGAAAGCGGGGCCGTTGGCGCCCGCCGGCAGCAGCAGATAGGCCTGGTCCGAGGCGCGCGGAAAGCCTTTGCCGCCCGGCCGCGTCACGCCGAGGCTCGACCACTGGCCCAGCGACTGTTTGAAGGTGCGATTGACGTAGCGATAGTCGAAGCCCTTGGGCAGCACCACCTCGTAGCCCCAGGCCTTGCCGAACTCCCAACCGTCCAGCTTCAGGTTGTTGGCGGTGGAGGCGATGATGTCGGGGATGGAATCCACCACGTTGCGCCTGCCGTCGCGGTCGAAGTCCACGGCGAAGCGCTGGAACGAGGTGGGCATGAACTGGGTGGGGCCGAACGCGCCCGCCCACGACCCTTTCAGGTGGTCATAGGGCACGTCGTCCTTGTCCAGGATCTGCAGGGTGGCGATGAACTCGTCGCGGAAATAGTCCTGCCGCCGGCCGATGCAGGAGAGGGTGGCGGTGGAAACCAGCACGTTGCGGCTGCCGATGCCCTTGGGGTCGCCATAGGTGGATTCGATGCCCCAGATGGCGGCCACCGCGTAGCGGTCCACGCCATAGGCGCGCTCCACCTGGTCGAAGATGGGCTTGTAGCGGGCCAGGATCTCCTTGCCCTTCTTCACCCGCCAGTCGCTCACCAGCATGGTGACATAGGCGCCGGTGGGCTTGGAGAATTCCGGCTGGCTGTCCAGGAAGTCCATGATCTTCATGTCGGGCTGGAGCGAGCTGGTGTAACGCTCGAAGGTCCGACGCGACACGCCCTTGGACTGGGCGAGCGGCCACATGGAGGCGATGCAGTTGGGGAAGTTCGCCTGGGCCGCGGCAATGGCCTGGGGCGTCATTTCCGGATGGCCGCCGCCGCTCTGCTGCTGGGGTGCGGCAAAGCCGTTGAAGCCGCCGAAGATGGAGCCGGTGGTCTGCGCCTGGGCGCTCGCAGGCGTAATCAGACAAGCCGCCGCCAGGGCCAGGGCGGCGCCAAGCAGGCCCTTGACCGCGGCGCCCTCAGTGGTCGTGGAAGCCATATGGTGAACCCTCGTCGCATCTCGCGCCGCCATTGGCGGCCATTCGCGGCTTTTGCCGTTTCGTCCCTACTGGGCGTCCAACCTGGTTGCGCCAAGGTTAACATGGGCCCGGAATTTGCGCCTTTTAGAGGGCGCGGACCGGTCGGAGCGGTGGTGGTCGTGGGATCGGCGCCAGATGTCTTCCGCAGCGTCATGGGGTTTGGCTGCGGTTAGGGAAACATCAACCATGAACTGCCAGATTTCGGCCTGCATTCTGATTGATAGCTGCGCGGCATTCATGTGCCCCAGGGGCTGCGGAGCCTCCAAAAAGTCAAGGCGGACTTCACGATATGCGTAAGCCCATTCGCAAGGCCATTCTGCCCGTGGCGGGCCTCGGCACCCGTTTCCTTCCGGCCACCAAGGCGGTGCCGAAGGAAATGCTGACCGTGGTGGACCGCCCCGTGGTCCAGCATGTGGTGGACGAGGCCCGGGCGGCGGGCATCGAGCACATCGTGTTCGTGACCGGGCGCAACAAGGCCGTGATCGAGGACCATTTCGACCGCCAGTTCGAGCTGGAGCGCACCCTGCAGGAGCGCGGCAAGACCAAGGAGCTGGAGCAGCTCGACCGCGATACCCCGAAGGCCGGAACCACCTCCTTCACCCGCCAGCAGCTGCCTCTCGGCCTGGGCCATGCGGTATGGTGCGCGCGCGACCTCATCGGCGACGAGCCGTTCGCGCTGCTGCTGCCGGACATGCTGCACATGGCCAAGAACGGCAAGGGCTGCCTCGCCACCATGGTGGAGGCCTATAACGAGACCGGCGGCAACATGCTCTCGGTGTACGAAGTGCCCGACGACCAGACCCACCAATATGGCATCGTTGGCACCGGCGCCTCTCACGGCAAGGCCCAGGCCATCACGCAGATGGTGGAAAAGCCCAAGCCCGGCACCGCGCCGAGCAACCTTGCCATTTCCGGCCGCTACATCCTCCAGCCCACCATCTTCGACCTGCTCGCCAAGCAGGAGCGCGGCGCGGGCGGTGAAATCCAGCTCACCGACTCCATGCTGAAGCTGAAGGAGCAGGAGAATTTCTACGCCGTCACCTTCGACGGCGCCATCTATGACTGCGGCTCCAAGATCGGCTTCCTCATGGCCAATGTGGCCTATGCCCTCTCGCGGCCCGACATCGAAAGCGACTTCCGTGTTGCCCTGAAGCAGATGCTGGAGAGCAACTGACGGGGCGCGCCCGGGTGGCCGGCTGGCGTGGGGCGGCCTGCGCCGCCACCATTCCGGCACGTTTCCAGGCGAGAGCAGCAAAGCGAGCCGGTGCCGGGCGGAGAATCAGCAAGGGTGAGGCAGGGGTGAGGATGGAGCGAACATGATGGTGCGTTTCGCGCTGTTGGCCCTTGTGCTGACGATCGCCGCCGCGATGCCGCGCCCGGCATCCGCCCACCCGCACGTGTGGGTCACCATGCGCACCGAGCTCGTCTACGGGCCGGACGGCGACCTGACCGGGCTGCGCCAGGCCTGGACCTTCGACGAAGCCTTCACGGCCTTCGCGCTCCAGGGGCTCGAGAAGCAGAAGGACGGCACCTATGGCGACGATGTGCTGAAGCCGCTCGCACAGGTGAACGTGGATTCGCTGAAGGAGTATGACTATTTCGTCACGGCCAAGTCGGCCACCGCGAAGCTCGCCTTCGATGATCCCGTCGACTACTACCTGACCTATACCGACGACGCGCTGACCCTCCACTTCACGCTGCCTTTGAAGAAACCCTTCCCCGCCAAGGGAACGCTGACGGTGGATATCTACGACCCCACCTACTTCATCTCCTTCACCTTCGCCGAGAAGGATCCGGCCAAGATGGTGGACGCCCCCGCGAGCTGCAGCATGAAGGTGGATTCGCCTGAACAGCAGAATTCGCCGCTCGACGAATCCTTCTTCGCGAAGCTGTCGGCCTCCAGCAATTACGGCGCCCAATATGCCGACAAGATCACGGTGAAGTGCCCGTGACGCCAAGCACCTGGATGGCTCCGGCCTCTGCTTCGGCCAAGTGGCTCGCCGGCGCCGTGCTGGTGGCGGTGAGCCTTGCGGCGTTCGCCCTGCTGGTGGCGCTTCTGTTCTTCCCCGATTTCGCTTTCGCCCAGTCCCTGGGACAGGCGGTGAGCCAGGGGGCGGCGCCCGGCGGCGCCCGGGCCACGCCGTTCGGGCTTGGGGGTGGGGTGCATCCGTCCGGCATCGGCGGCTACATCATCGCCCGACAGGCGGAATTCTATCGCGCCCTGGTGCAGGCCGTGCGGGCCGCCAAGACCGATGGCCACGGAGCGTTCTTCCTGGTGGGCCTCTCATTCGCCTATGGCGTGTTCCACGCGGCCGGTCCCGGCCACGGCAAGGCGGTGATCTCCTCCTACCTGCTGGCCGATGGCGGCACCCTGCGCCGCGGCGCGCTCTTGTCGCTGGCGGCGGGCATGGTGCAGGCGGTGGCGGCCATCGCTTTCGTCGGCATCTTGGCGGTGCTGCTCGGAGCCACCGCGGTGTCCATGGCGCGGGCCATGAACGTGGTGGAAATCGCGGCCTATGGCGGCATCGCCCTGTTCGGGCTCTATCTCACCTTCACCAAGGGGCGAAGCCTGCTGCGCGCCCTGCGGGGTGATGAGCCGCATGGCGCCGATTGCGGCTGTGGCGATGTCCATGCGCCCGACCCGGTGCTGGTCGCCAGCGGCGGCTGGCGGCGGGCCCTGGTGGCGGTGGTCTCGGCCGGCGCGCGGCCCTGCTCCGGCGCGATCCTGGTGCTCACCTTCGCCCTCTCGCAGGGGGTGTTCATGAGCGGGGTGATGTCCGCCTTCGCCATGGGGCTGGGCACGGCCCTCACTGTCACCGGCATCGCCGCCCTGGCCGTGTACGGCAAGCGCTTCGCGGTCTGGCTGGCGGGCGGAGACGGGCGCTGGGGCAGCATCCTGCGCGGTGGGGTGGAACTGAGCGCCGCCGTGCTGGTCATGCTGTTCGGCCTTGCCCTGCTGACGGGCTACCTGGAAAGCGAGCGGCTGCTGCCGGGCTGACGCTCGCCACGCGGCCATATCCTGCGGCAATGCCGGGCGACCATGCGGGCGAGGGGCGATTCTCGCTGCGCTGCGGGGGCGGCGGGGCCTTGCGCGTGCTGCGCCGCCGTCCTTTCCATCTTGCATTGCACTAAAATTCGTCATGCCCGTTTTTGGAGCAATTTCGTTGCGCCGGGAGCGGAAACAACGAAATTGCCGGGTGCGACACTCCGTGTCAGCCTAAAGTTGAACGGCTGAGGGCCGCCCATCTGGCCGCAGTCCGGAGCGATCCGGGCGGGGGCGGGGGCGGCCGAAAGACGAGCCGGCACGGAGGCGCCCCATGGCATTGAAGTCGGTCTCGCTGGACGACAAATACGACCTTTCACAGGAACGGCTGTTCGTCTCTGGCACCCAGGCGCTGGTGCGCCTGGCCCTGATGCAGAAGGCGCGCGACCGGCAGGCGGGCCTCAATACGGCGGGCTATGTGACCGGCTATCGCGGCTCGCCATTGGGCGGGCTCGACCAGCAGTTCACGCGCGCCGAGAAGATCCTCAAGGCCAATGACATCAAGTTCCAGTCGGGCCTTAACGAGGATCTCGCCGCCACCGCTTTGTGGGGCTCCCAGCAGGCGGAACTGCGGGGCGAGGGGCGGTTCGACGGCGTGTTCGGCCTTTGGTACGGCAAGGGGCCGGGGGTGGACCGTTCCGGCGACGTGTTCCGCCACGCCAACAATGCGGGCACCTCGAAGCATGGCGGCGTGCTGGCTTTGATGGGCGATGACCACACCTGCGAGAGCTCCACCACCGCCCACCAGAGCGAGTTCCATTTCGTCGACGTGATGATCCCCGTGCTGAACCCGGCCGGCGTTCAGGAGATCATCGATTACGGCCTTTATGGCTGGGCCCTCTCGCGCTTCTCCGGCGCCTGGGTGGGGCTGAAGGCGGTGAAGGACACCATCGAGTCCACCGCCATCGTGGACGGCCGGCTGGACCGGGTGGAGATCATCCATCCCGCCGATTTCATCATGCCGCCGGGCGGGCTCAATATTCGCCTGGGCGACACCGCCATCGCCCAGGAAGAGCGGCTGCAGGAGCACAAGCGTGATGCCGTGCTGCACTTCCTGCGGGCCAACCGGCTCAACCGCCTTGTCACCTCGGGCGGGCCGCGCGCGCGCATCGGCATCGCCACGGTGGGCAAGAGCTATCTCGACGTGCGCCTGGCGCTGGACGAATTGGGCATCGACGAGGTGCGCGCCAACGACCTGGGCATCCGCATCTGGAAGGTGGGCTGCCCCTGGCCGCTGGAGACCGAGGGGCTGAGGGACTTCGCCCGCGGGCTCGACCTCATCATGGTGGTGGAGGAAAAGCGCTCCCTCATCGAGGTGCAGGTGCGCGAGGAGCTCTACGGCACCGCCAACCAGCCGGTCTGCATCGGCAAGAAGGACGAAAGCGGCAACTGGCTCTTCCCCGTGAAGGGCGCGCTCGACCCCAACGACATCGCCATCGCGCTCGGCAGGCGGCTTCTGGCCTATGGGCCCATCGCGGATATCGCGGCCCGCGTGGCGCGGCTGGAGGAGGCGCAGAAGGCGCTTGCGGCAACCCAGGACGTGGCCACCCGCATTCCCTATTTCTGCTCCGGCTGCCCGCACAATTCCTCCACCAAGGTGCCGGAGGGCATGCGCGCTTATGCGGGCATCGGCTGCCATTACATGGTGCAGTGGATGGACCGGGAGACCACCGGCTTCACCCAGATGGGCGGCGAGGGCGCCAATTGGGTGGGCGAGGCGCCCTTCTCCAAGCGCGGCCACGTGTTCCAGAATCTGGGCGACGGCACCTACAATCACTCGGGTTATCTCGCCTTGCGCGCCGCCATCGCCGCCAGGGTGAACGTGACCTACAAGATCCTGTTCAACGACGCGGTGGCCATGACCGGCGGCCAGCGCCACGACGGGGACCTCACCGTGCCCGTCATCGCCCGCCAGGTGGCGGCGGAGGGCGCCGAGCGCGTGGTGGTGGTGACCGACGAGCCGGAAAAATACCCGGCCGGCACCCTCTGGCCGGCGGGCCTCACCATCCATCACCGGGACGAGCTGGACGCGGTGCAGCGCGAACTGGCGGCCATTCCCGGCGTTACCGTGCTCATTTACGACCAGACCTGCGCGGCGGAAAAGCGCCGCCGCCGCAAGCGCGGCGCGTTCGCCGACCCCGACATGCGCGTCATTATCAATGAGCGGGTGTGCGAGGGCTGCGGCGATTGCGGCGTGAAGTCCAACTGCGTCTCGGTGCAGCCGCTGGAAACCGAATGGGGCCGCAAGCGGGAGATTGACCAATCCTCCTGCAACAAGGACTTTTCGTGCGTGAATGGCTTCTGCCCCTCCTTCGTCACCGTGCACGGGGCGAAGCCGAAGAAGGCGGAAGCCATTGCGGGTCGGGCTGGGGCGTGGCCTGAGCTGCCCGAGCCGGCGCTGCCGCAGATCCACGGCACCTATTCCATCATCGCCACCGGCGTCGGCGGCACCGGCGTCGTCACCATCGGCGCGCTGCTGGGCATGGCGGCGCATCTGGAGGGCAAAGCCTGCGGCATGATCGACATGGCCGGCCTCGCCCAAAAGGGCGGGGCTGTCTACAGCCACATCCGCCTTGCCAACGATCCGGCGGACATCACCGCCATCCGCGTTCCGGCGCGCGGCGCCGATGTGGTGCTGGGCGGCGACATCGTGGTGGCGGGCACCCGCAAGGTGCTGGCGGCGGTGAAGCCGGGCGAAACCCTGGTGGTGGTGAATACCCACGAGGTGATGCCCGGCGATTTCACCCGCAACGCCGACTATTCCCTGCCCACCGCGCGCATCCGGAGCACCATCAGCGCGGCCGCGGGGGAGGGTAACACCCATTTCGTGGAGGCGAGCCGGCTGGCGACCGCCTTGTTCGGCTCGTCTTTGGCGCAGAACATTTTCATGCTGGGCTATGCCTACCAGTTCGGCGCCCTGCCGGTCTCCGCCGAGGCGCTGAACCAGGCCATCGCGCTCAATGGCGAGGCGGTGGCCATGAACCAGGCGGCCTTCCTGTGGGGCCGTCGCGCCGCCCACGATCCCGCCGCCGTCGAGGCCCTGGTGGCGCCCCAGAGCGGGGCGGGGGCGCAGAGCGATGCCCGCCGCCTGTCCCAAAACCTCGACGAGGTCATCGCTCGGCGGGTGGAGGAGCTCACGCGCTATCAGGATGCCGCCTATGCCGCGCGCTATCAGGCGCTGGTGACCAAGGTGCGCCGGCGCGAGGCGGAGGCCGCCCCCGGCCGCACCGACCTGACCGAGGCGGTGGCGCGCAACCTCTTCAAGCTCATGGCCTACAAGGACGAATACGAAGTGGCGCGGCTCTATGCGGACGGCGCTTTCCTCAAGCAGGTGGCCTCGGCCTTCGAGGGCGATCTGAAGTTCGAGTTCCATCTCGCCCCGCCGGTGTTCGCCCGCCCCGATCCGGCAACCGGCGAGCCGCGCAAGATGCGCTTCGGGCCGTGGATGCTGCGGGCCCTGGGGCTGCTGGCGAAGCTGAAGGGGCTGCGCGGCACGGCGCTGGATCCCTTCGGACGCAGTGCAGAGCGGCGGACCGAACGGGCGCTGATCACCGATTACGAACGGCTGATGGGAGAAGTGCTCGCCGATCTCGACGGCGGCAATCACGCCCTGGCCGTGGCGCTGGCCTCGATCCCGGAGAAGATCCGGGGTTATGGTCCGGTGAAGGTACGGCAGCTCCAGGCGGCCAAGGCAGAGGAGGCGGAACTGCTCATGCGCTTCCGTGCCCCGGCGCCCATCCGCGCGCAGGCGGCGGAATAGCCGCGCCGGCAAGTGGGCCGCCGCGCGCGGACCCCCCATGGCACGTGCGCGCTGATCGCCATCCGGCGGTTGCCAGGGCAATGGCACGCCGCCCCTCCACCCGGGCATCCTGGTTCAAACCCCTCCCTCCCTCCCGCTTGCGGGGGGAGCGGGCTGTGGTGGCGGAGAGCCCGCGCGGATCACGGATCGCCCCGCGTACGGCTGACGATCCGGCCGCCACGGTCGAGCGGCTCTTCAATGCGACGGGCCAGGCAATGCAGCGGACGACCGCCCGGTCGCTCTCTCCGCCTGCGGGAGAGGGGTGGAGAACCGGCCGCAGTGGCGGAGAGCCAGCGCGGATCACGGGTCCTCCGCGTGCGGCTGGAGGTTCGGCCGTAGTTGTCAGGTGGCTCTTCATGGCGGGCCAGAGCAATGCGGTGGTTGGCCGCCCGGTCGCGCCTTCCCCGCATGCGGGGAAGGGAGCGGGCTGCGGCGGGGAGAGCGGCGCCTGATCACGGATCGCCCCGCGTGCGGCTGGCGATCCCGCTGCCACGGTCGGCTGGCTCTTCAATGCGGGCCGGACCCGCACGGCCGTGGGCCGCTCCCCCTCCCGCTTGTGTGGGAGATTTTGGGGGCACAGCGGTGGTGGGCGAGAAGCGCCGATCGGGGGGAGCGCCCGGCGTGGCGGTCAGAGGTCCGGCGGCTTCTGAAGGCGAGCGCGCGGGGGGGGGGGGCGGCCGTGGATCGGCCGGTCGCCTTCCGTGCCGGACGTTGGTGGGATGAGCGCGCGCCTCAACGCGGTTTCCGGCTCGGCGGGGTTGCTTGAACGTCAAGCGACCGGAGAGGCTCGTGCCCCTCGTCTGCGAGCTGCCGTGGCGGGAAAAACACCTTTGCCAGTGTGCGCTGCAATGCCCTCCGTGATCGGTCCCGTCTATGCCGTTTCCGCCCTGTGCGAGGCCGGACAGGGCACGGCCGAATGGGGCGCAGAGTGCGGAAAGTCCAGTATTTTCCACTGCGGGCGGGGCGGACCGGAGACGCTCCGCGTGTCATTGTGCTTCCCGCTCACCGTGCGCGGGGAGAAGCGGCGAGCACTTGCGTTGCCACCGGGCGCCGTTGCACCGGGGAGCGGCGCGTGCCATGCCGCCGCACCTGCGCTGCCGTCCCCAAAAGCGCCTTGGCTGCGGGATGACCGGCGGCATCTGCCATTCGAGGATCGATCCATGACCATCACCGACGCCGATCTGCTGCGGCGCCTCATCGCGGAGCGCGCCGATGACCAGCGCCGCTTCCTGGCCGAGCTGGTGAAGGTGCCTTCCGACAACCCGTCCGGCGACTGCGCCCCCCATGCCGCCCGCGCGGCCGAGCTGTTGGAGGCGCTGGACTTCACCGTGGAGCGCCACCAGGTGCCGGACGCGGTGGTGAAGGCGGCGGGCATGATCTCGGTGACCAACCTCATCGTCCGCCACCGCTTCGGGGAGGGGCCCACCATCGCCCTCAATGCCCATGGTGACGTGGTGCCCCCGGGCGAGGGATGGACCCACGATCCCTATGGCGCCGAGGTGGTGGACGGGGTGATGTATGGCCGGGGCGTCGCGGTCTCCAAGTCGGATTTCGCCACCTATGCCTTTGCCCTCGACGCCCTGAAACGCTCGGGCCTGCCGCTGAAGGGCACGGTGGAGCTGCATTTCACCTATGACGAGGAGATTGGCGGCGAGGTGGGGCCGGGCTGGATCCTGGCCCAGGGGCTCACCAAGCCCGACTATGCCGTTTCCGCCGGCTTCGCCTATTCCGTCGTGTGGGCCCACAATGGCTGCCTGCACCTCGAGGTGGAGGTGACGGGCAAGTCCGCCCACGCCGCCATTCCCGCGACCGGCATCGACGCCCTCGAGGCGGCCACCGGCATCCTTTCCGCCCTCTATGCCTATCGCGACACGTTGAAGGACAAGGTGTCGGAGGTGGGGGGCATTGGCGCGCCGCAGCTCAATGTGGGGCTCATCTCGGGGGGCATCAACACCAATGTGGTGCCCGACCGCGTCACCTTCCGCCTCGACCGGCGCATCATTCCGGACGAGACGCCGGAGCAGGTGGAAGAGGAGGTGCGTGGCGTGATCGCCCGCGCGGCGGCGGCTTCGCCGAAGGCGCGGGTGGAGGTGCGGCGCATTCTGCTGGCGCGGCCTTTGGTGCCGGGGGAGGGGGCGAAGCGCCTCGCCGACATCATCTGCCGCAACGCTTCGGCGGTGACGGGCGAGGAGGTGCGCGCCACCGGCGTGCCGCTCTACACCGACGCGCGGCTTTACGCGGAAGCGGGCGTGCCCGTGGTGCTCTACGGCGCCGGGCCGCACACCATCGAGGAGGCCAACGGCCACCGGGCGGATGAGAATCTGCGCCTTTCCGACCTCGATAAGGCCACGCAAGTCATCGCCCTCACGCTCAAGGACCTGCTGGGCTGAACGCGACGCGGCGGGGGAACGCCCGCGCCGCGCGATAATGAGGCTGGCTTTTCCCGCGCTCCGATCGGTGCTGCTGCATCCTCATCGAGCGCGCGGGCGGTGAAGCTCGGCCATGCTGCGTCGGTCATCGCGCGGTCTGGCGCGGGCCGCCGCGAAATCACGCTTGAACCGACTCACGCCGTTTGCTGCGACGGCGGAAGGCTGTTGCCGGAGCCGGCGCCTGTCCCGGCCACTTCGGCGCGGCGCGCTCCACCGGAGCTTGCGCGGATCGACAGCCAGGGCGCATGGAGGGGCAGGGCTCCGCTCCCCCCCCGCACGCGGGAGAGGCCGGCGCGGCGCGAGGAGCGTCTGGGTCCACAAGCCAAGAGATCAGCCAAGAGATCAGGCATGTGGTCGGCCATGTGCCGGGCATGGCCTCGCCCCCGACTGGCCTCGCCCCCGACTGGCCTCGCCCCCGACTGACCTCGCCCGTGACCGGCTTTGCCCCTGAACCGAATGTTGGCTGGGCCGAGCCATGCGGCTTTGTCTTCGCTTAGCTGGCGTCGGCCCGCGCCACCTGACCTTCCGCGCCACCTAAGCTTCCGCGCCATGACCGCCCCTGGGCGGAGAATGGGCATTCAAGGTCCCGGGAGGCGTTGCCCTTCGCCTCGCGGCCGGGCCGGCATTCCCGATCTTTTGGTTGCCCCCTGAGAAAGCGGCGGAGGGGACGGCGCACGATTGCGGTCTTGGTAGGCCGGCGCCCGCCTCGCCTCGGAGGCTGCCTCCATTCGCCTAGGCTTTGAATTAACGCCGCAGCTTCCTGAGAGCCGGTATCCCTGGGCTCGAAGACCAAGCTCGGTACTGACGAGAGGATGCCACGCCGCCGCCCGGTAATCCGTCGCCGTGGTGCAGGGCCATGTGCATTCCGCCTTCGGGAAGGGCGCCCTTGATAAGGGATCGAGACGCCCGCGCGCCGGCCGACGCGCGCCGTATCGGTGCCGGGATCGCAGCCCTGCCCCCTCTCTCCCCGCTATCCCAATCCGGGACCGCCCGCGCCGCCCGTGGGCCATCACGTGTGCTGTGCCTCAGGCCCTTCGCCGCGATCGAACCCTTGGCCGGAGCGCTGCGGTGTCTCGTGCTGCATCGTCGCCGGCTTAGCTCCGGATGGACGCCGGTTGTGTCCGACGTCGCGCAGCATCGGACCGGAGCGATGCCGTTGCTCTCGCCGCTCTGCAGGGCCGGGAGCGGTCTGCCAGTTGCCATCGACGCAAGCGCGGGGTTGACATTGGCCAATAATATATCTTTTCTATCGATATTATAAATTATGGTGACGAGATGACCTCTTCCCCGTTGCGGCTTGGTGTCTGGGCGCCTGTGCATGGGCCGCGCGCGGCCTGGCAGGACACCGCCGAGCCTTTTGATGCCTCGTGGGCCCACAATCGCGACACCGTGCTTCAGGCCGAGGCGCTGGGCTATGACGCCACCCTGGTGGCGCAGCACACCGTCAATCCGCATCTGCCCGAGAAGGACCAGCTGGAAGCGTGGACGGGTTGCGCGGCCCTCGCCGCCCTCACCAGCCGCATCGAGATCCTGGCTGCCATCAAGCCCTATCTCTACCACCCGGTGGTGCTGGCGAAGATGGCGCTGCAGATCGAGAACATCTCCGGCGGCCGGTTCGGCTTCAATCTGGTGAATGCCTGGAACCGGGCTGAATTCGAGAAGGCCGGCATCCCCTTCGGCGAGCATGATGCGCGCTATGCCTATGGGCGCGAATGGATCTTCGTGGTGGAGAAGCTCCTGCGCGGCGAGAGCGTGACGCACCAAGGCGAGCATTTCCATATCACCGACTATCGTCTGGCGCCCACCAGCCCCACCCGCGCGCGCCCGCGCATTTATCTCGGCGGAGAGTCGGAGGCGGCGCGGGCGCTCGCGGCCGATCATGCCGATGTCTTCTTCATCAATGGCCAGCCCATCGCGGACGTGAAGGCGATCATCGCCGATGTGGCCCGCAGGCCGCGTCGCGGTGCGCCCCTGGGCTTCGGTCTCGCCGCCTTCGTCATTGCCCGGGAGACCGAGCGCGAGGCGGAGCAGGAGTATCAGCGGCTGCTCGCCCTGGCCACGAAGGATGCGGCCGCCAAGGCCGCAATGACCGCGCGCACCGACCCCAATGTGGTGATGATCCAGACCTTCGCCAAGGCGCAGGGCGTCGGCACCAATGGCGGCACCGCGGCCGGGCTGGTGGGCAGCTATGACCAGGTGGCCGAGCGCATCGCCGCCTTCCACGCCGCCGGCGTCGAGCTGTTCATGCTCCAGTTCCAGCCCCTGCGCGCGGAGTTGGCGCGGTTCGCCGCGGAGGTCTTCCCCCGCCTGGGCCGGCGCCCGGCAACGGGCGGGCCGGTGACCGCCGCCCCCGCGCAAGCGGTCTGACGCCCCCATCCCTGCTGAACCGAGGTCCCCGTGAGCCAGGTCGAAACCGTCACCCCCTTTGTCTTATCCCGTTCCGACCCGGCCCCGGGCACGCTGGCGCGGCCGCGCAGGCGCGCGGCGCGGCTGGGCGGGCGGGGGCTGTTCCTGCTGTCCTGGGCGGTGCCTGTGGCGCTGCTCGCGGTCTGGGAATTCCTGGCCCGGCAAGGCTATGTGACGCCCCAGGTGCTGCCAGCGCCGAGCAAGGTGCTCGCCACCGCCGTGAAGCTCACCATTTCCGGCAGCCTCTTGTCCGATCTTGGCACCAGCCTGCTGCGGGCGGCCATCGGCTTTGTCATCGGCGGCTCGATCGCGTTCGCGCTGGGCGTGCTGGTGGGCTTTTCCCGGATCGCCGAGGCCCTGCTGGACCGCAGCGTGCAGATGGTGCGCGCCATCCCCTTCCTCGCGCTGCTGCCGCTGGTGATCGTCTGGTTCGGCGTTGGGGAAGGGCAGAAGATCTTCCTCGTGGCGCTGGGTGTCGCCTTCCCCATCTACATCAACACCACCCTGGGGATCCGGCAGGTGGATCCGAAGCTGCTGGAGCTCGGCCGGGTGCAGGGGCTTTCCACCTTCACGCTCATCCGCCGCATCGTGCTGCCGGGCGCCTTGCCGTCTATCCTCACCGGCGTGCGCTATTCGCTGGCGACGGCGTGGCTGGCGCTGGTGGTGGCCGAGACCCTCGGGGCGGAGGCGGGCATCGGCTTTCTGGCCATGGATGCGCGGGAGTTCCTGCGCACCGACGTGGTGGTGCTGACCATCGTCATCTACGCCCTCATCGGGGTGGCGGCGGATTCCGCCGCGCGCCTCCTGGAACGGCGGCTTCTGGCCTGGCATCCCAATTTCGGCGGGACGGGACGATGAGCGGCGCGCTCCTTTCCCGCCGCCCTGCGGTCCGCGTCACGGGGCTGCGGCGCGCCTATGGGCCGCGCGTCATCATCGACCGGCTGGACCTCGTCATTGGCCGCGGCGAGTTCGTGGCGCTCCTGGGTGAGAGCGGCTGCGGCAAGACCACCCTTCTGCGGGCCCTGGCTGGGCTCGATCCCATCGACGGCGGGAGCATCGAGGCACCCGGGCGGCCGGCGGTGGTGTTTCAGGAACATCGCCTTCTGCCGTGGGACAGCCTGTGGCGCAACGTGGCCCTGGGCCTGAACGCGGCCGGGGCACGGCAAAAGGCCGGGGCGGCGCTGGCGGAAGTGGGCCTGAGCGGGCGGCTGGACGACTGGCCGCGCAACCTGTCCGGCGGGCAGGCGCAGCGCGTGGCCCTGGCCCGCGCGCTGGTGCAGGAGCCGGAGCTGCTGCTGCTCGACGAACCCTTCGCCGCCCTCGACGCGCTCACCCGCATCCACATGCACGGGCTGGTGAAGGCGCTGGTGGCGCGCCACCGGCCCGGCGTGATGCTCGTCACCCACGACGTGGATGAGGCCATCGCGCTCGCCGACCGCATCCTGGT
Source organism: Xanthobacter sp. NM-59 (assembly GCF_021401125.1). Taxonomy (GTDB): domain Bacteria; phylum Pseudomonadota; class Alphaproteobacteria; order Rhizobiales; family Xanthobacteraceae; genus Xanthobacter. Next base: position 101,872 of record NZ_JACBFQ010000010.1, on the reverse strand, counting down.
GATGCGTGGCGGCGCCATCGCGGCGGAGCATTGCTCGCCGGAACCCGGCGCGCCCGCCGCCAGCCGCGCGCAGCTGCTGGCGGAGCTCGGTGTCGCGCACGACCCGGCTGCGGCCTGAGTCTCAACCCCCAGATCTTGAAGAATGAGCCAAGAGAACCCCATGTCGAGCTTCCTCATCCCTTCCCGCCGCGCCTTCCTCTCTTCCGTGGCGGCGGGCCTCGGCGCCGCCGTCCTCGCGCCCACCCTCGCGCGGGCGGCCGCGGATACGCGCAATACGGACACGGTGCGTCTCACCTGGGGCTTCCATGGCCTCACCCTGATCGCCAAGGAGCGGGGTGTGTTCGAGAAGACGCTGGCCGACCAGGGCATCAAGGTGGAATGGCTCGGGCCCTTCCCCAACCATGCGCCGACGCTGCAGGCGGTCACCGGCGGCAGCGCTGATTTCGGCTTCGGCGGTTCCACCACGCCGGCCTTGGCCGCCATCATCGCCGGCTCGCCGCTGGTGTTCACCCAGTTCGTGCTCTACGAGCCGCGTACCACCGCCATCATCGCCAAGGACGGCTCGGGCATCGACAAGGTGGAGGATCTGGTCGGCCGCTCGGTGGCGGTCAACCGCTCGGGCCTGGGCGAGTTCCTGCTCGTGGCCGCCCTGGAAAAGCACGGCATCGACCGTTCCAAGGTGAAGTTCGTCTATCTCAATCCGCCCGATGCGGCTCCCGCGCTGGCGTCCGGCAAGGTGGATGCCTGGTCCATGTGGAGCCCGGGAGTCGACATCGCGCGGCTGGATTACAAGGCGCACGATGTCTTCGTCGAAGGCCGCGACCTCGATTTCTTCATCGATTACAGCTCGTATCTCACCAGCCGCGCCTTCGCCGAGCAGAATTCGCAGATCGTCAAGGCGGTGGTGGCGGCCTATGAGGCCGAGGCCCGCTGGACCAACGCCAATGTGGTCGAGGCCGAGACCATCGTGCAGAAGCGCGCCGGCTACAGCGACATCATCCGCGACCAGTTCATCGCGCGTCAGCGGCACTACACGCTGATCCCGGTCTCCGACAAGAAATTCGTCGCCGACCTGCAGCAGGCGGCGGACTGGCTGGTGGCGCGGAAGATCCTCCCAGAGCCCATCACCGTTTCCGACCATCTCGCCCAGCTCTGACCGGTCTGCGCTCTGCCCCTCATCCCAGGAACTGTCATGAACAAGCCCGTCATTCCCGCTTCCGTCCAGCCCACGCACCCCCTTGGCGCCGACCCGGCGCAGTGGAGGAGCCTGTTCGACCAGATCGGCGCGGGCGCGTCCGAGCGCGAGCGCGACCGCGTCCTGCCGTTCGAGGCCATTGAACTCCTGAAGCGGGCCGGCTTCGGCGCACTGCGGCTCGCCAAGGTGGATGGCGGCGCCGGCGCCACTTTCCGGCAGGTCTATGGGCTCACCCTGGAACTGGCGGCGGCCGATGCCAATGTCGCCCACATCTTCCGCAACCATTTCACGGTGGCCGAGCAATATGCCCGCCAGCCCTTTGATGCCCGCAGCCGGGCGTGGCAGGCTTTGGTGCGCGAAGGCGGCATCTTCGGCCTTGCCTCCACCGAGGCCGGCTCCCTGCCCGCCGGCGGCTTCGCACCGGACACCCGCCTCATCCCCGAAGGGGAGGGCTTCCGCCTGGAGGGGGTGAAATACTATTCCACCGGCACGCTGTTCGCGGATTCCATGCTGGTGCGCGCGGCCGACGACAAGGGGCGGGTGGCGGCCGTCATCATCCCCACCCGGCGCGAGGGCATCGAGATCCTCGACGACTGGGACGGGGCGGGCCAGCGCCTCACCGCTTCCGGCACCACCCGCTTCCACAATGTGCGGGTGGAGGCGGACGAGGCGGTCTTCGACACGCCGGAGCGCGGCTATGGCCTTGCCTATTCCAACACCCAGGCCCAGCTCTTCCTCACCACTGTGGTGGCGGGCATCGTGCAGGCCATCCTCAACGATGCCATAGCCTTGGTGAAGCGGCGCAAGCGCAGCTTCTACTATGCGCCGACGCCGACGCCGGCGGATGACCCCTTCCTGCAGCAGGTGGTGGGCCAGCTTTCGGCCAGCGCCCTCGCGGCGCGATCCCTCATCCTCACCGCCGCCGAGGCCCTCGACCGGGCGAGCGATGCCCGCGACCGCGGCGAGGCGGCCGCGGAATTGGGGGCGCAGGCCGCGCGGACGGCAGCCCAGGCGAAGCTGGTGATCGACGATCTGGCTTTGCGTTCTGGCTCGCTGCTGTTCGATGCGGGTGGCGCCTCCGCCACGGAGCGCAGCGCCAATCTGGACCGGCACTGGCGCAATGCGCGCACCATCGCGTCCCACAATCCCTCGAGCTACAAGGCACAGGCCATCGGCGCCCTGCTGCTGAAGGGCACGCCGCTTCCCGCCAAGGGCTTCTTCTGAAATCCCTTTCGGCTTCCGGCGCGCCGTGTTCCCCCGGGGGCGACCAAAGCCAGCCCCCCAGCTGGCCGGCTCCCCGGGGGCCGAGCTTCAAGGCCCCCGGGGGGCATCCGCGCGCCTCCCAGCGGTGACGGGTGCCGTTCAAGCCCCTCTCGGGTGCCGCTCTCCGATCGCCTGTCCATGGGCCTCGGCATGGTGTTGGCGGTGTGGGGTGAGGTTCTTGCCCCCTCCGTTCAGCGCTGGAGGCCCCAGCGGTGCACCGTGCCCTGCTCGATGGCGCGGAAAATCACTTCTACCGCAAGCCCGATGAGAATCACCGAGACGAGGCCGGCGAACACCTTGTCGGTGAGCAATTCGTTGCGGTTACGGTAGATGTACCAGCCGAGCCCGCCCGAGCGCGAGGAGACGCCGAACACCAGCTCCGCCGCGATCAGCGTGCGCCAGGCGAACGCCCAGGCGATCTTCAGCCCCGACAGCAGCGAGGGCAGCGCCGCCGGGATCAGGATGAGCACCACATAGGAGGGGCCCCGAAGGCCGTAATTGCGTCCCACCAGGCGCTGTGTCTCGGGCACCAGCTCAAAGCCGGTCAGGGCCGCGAGCGCGAATGGCCACAGCACGGCGTGCACCATCACCAGCAGCAGGCTGGCCTCACCGAGACCGAACCAGAGCATGGCCAGGGGCAGCAGCGCGATGGCTGGCAGCGGATTGAACATGGCCGTCAGCGTCAGCAGCACTTCCCTGACGAAGGGCAGGGCTATGGCGGTCGAGACCAGCGCGAGCGCCAGTAGGATCGCAATGGCATAGCCCTTCACCAGAACGCAGAGCGACGCCACTGCGGAGGGAAACAGGTCTTCGTCCCTGAGGCCGGTGACGAGCGCCTGCGCCATGTTGGTGAAGGTGGGAAACAGCAGCGGGTTATTCTGCCACAGCGCGGCCGCCTGCCAGAGCGCGGCCAGCGCCGCGAGGATCACCAGCCGGCGCACGAGCGTGGCTTTCCAGAGCCGGCGCAGGCCATCGCTGAGCGTGGATGCCCACGGTTGGACGGACCCCTTGCTGTCGCGGGCTTCGAACGTGATGACGCTGTCGGCTCGCCCGAGCGCGTCATCAGGAGCGGCTTGGTCAGACATGGAGAGCTCCGCCGGTGAACAGCAGGTCATGGACTTGACGAACGACATCCTCGAACGGCGCGGTGCCGCGCTCCGCAAGACCGAGGCCCGAGGTGTCGAACGTGGCGATGGTGCGGCCGGGATGAGCCGCCAGCAGGTGCAGTCGGGTGCCCAGCAGCACGGCCTCGTCGATGGCATGGGTGACGAACACGAGGGTGAAACCCTGCTCCTGCGCGAGCGCCAGCAGGTCCTCCTGCAGCGTGCGGCGGGTCAGGGCATCAAGGGCGGCAAAGGGCTCGTCCATCAGCAGCACGTCGGGCTCGGCCGCCAGCGCCCTGGCAATCGCGGCGCGCTGCTTCATGCCGCCCGACAGGGTGTGGGGATAGGCGTCGAGGGCGCGGCCCAGGCCTACTTTTGTCAGCGCCACGGCGGCACGGGCGCGCGCCTCCCTCAAGCCGAGCCGGCGCGCGGCCCGCAGAGGGAAGGCCACATTGTCGCGCACGCTCTTCCAGGGCAGGAGCTGGTCAAACTCCTGGAACACCACGAGGCGGTCCGGCCCCGGGCCGGCGATGGTCTTGCCGCGGATTTCCACGGCGCCGGCCGCCGGCTTCAGGAAACCCGCAAGCGCCTTGAGGATGGAGGATTTTCCGCATCCTGACGGACCCAGCAGCACCAGCCGCTCGCCGGCCGCGACGCGGAAGCTGACATCCGTCACCGCGCGCGCCGGGCCCTGGGGGCTCGGGTAATCCAGGGTGAGGCCGCGCGCCTCCAATACTGGCGGCTGCGGACGCGGCAGCGTGGATGGAAGGGGGCTCATCCGCAACGGCTCACGATCCGGAGCCGGCGTGCAGGTCCTCGAAAGTATAGTCCTTGAAGCTTGCGGGCTTGGACTTGATGGCGCCGATACGGTTCATGAAATCGGCAAACTTGAGCGTACCACTCGGAACGAGGGTGTATTGCGTGTCCGGACTGGAGAGCACTTCTTCGATGAAGGCCGAATCGAGCTTCGACTGCTCGACCTGCACATAGATCGCGGCCGCTTCCGTCTTGTGCGCCTTCACCCATTCGGTTGCCTCGGCAAAGGCGTCGAAGAAGGCTTGGTAGGTCTTGGGATTTTCCTTCCGGAACTTCTCCGTGGCATAGGCCACGGTGGGCGTGATCGGGCCACCAAAGATGTCGTAGGACGAAAACACCTTGTGAATGTTGGGACTTTTCAACGCCTGGTTCTGGAATGGCGGATTGGAAAGATGAGCCGTGATCTCCGTGCTGCCGGAGATCAGCGCGGCGGTGGCGTCGGGATGCGGCAGCGTCACCATCAAGGGGTCGAGCGTCTTGGCCTTGCCGGGCCCGAATGTCTGCTCGCTGGCCAACTGGAGAATCCGCGCCTGAACCGAGACGCCAGCCACCGGCATGGCGATCTTGTCCTTCTCGGTGAAGTCCTTGATGGTCTTTACGTTGGGATTGTTGGTGAGCAGATAATTCGGTTGTGCGCCGAACGCGCCGACGATCTTCACTTCGTTCGGCGTGCCCCGTGTCTTGTCCCACAAGATGAGAAACGGCCCGATGCCGGCGGATGCGATGTCGATGTTGCCGGCGAGCAGGGCATCATTGACCGCGGCGCCGCCGGACAGGCGCGTCCAGTCCACCGTGATGTCGACGCCCAAAGCTTTGCCATGCTTCTCGATAAGCTTCTTCTCTTTCATGACATGAAAGGGCGTGTAGAGGGTGCCGAACTGCTGCGAGATGCGCAACACGCCTTCGGCGAAGGCGGGCACGGCGCATAGCGCGCCGCCAACGGCAAGACCGAGCGCGAGAAGGCGTCCGAGGATCCGGCGGGTCGGCATCTGTCTTTTCCTTTCGCCTGTGTTCATGTGGGGTCGGCAGCGCCCGGTCGGGGAGGGCTGGTCAGGGAATGCCTGGTGCGGCGTCGCCGGGGCGCGTGGCGGGCGCTTCGACTGGTTGGGGGCGCCGTGGCGAGGAGGGAGCGCCGACGGGGGCTGCAGCCTTTTCAGATGATGGTTGTTTATAATATATAATGTCAATTGATTTAATTTAAAATCGTGGCGGGCGGCAGAACTGCCCCTCTCGGGCACACCCGCGCGCCCGGGGCGGATCCGGATGCGCGGGTGTGTGTGTCAGCGCGCATGGCCAGCGGCGATGCCCACACGGTAGGCGCCGGGCGGCCAGGTGCCGTTGACCGCAAAATCGCCGACGATCCGCTCGCGATAGATGCGCGGATTGTGCGAGGAGAGGGTGCGGGCATTGCGCCAGTGGCGATCGAGCCCCACGCCGCGTTTGGCCGACGAGGCGCCGAGGGCGTCGAACAGAAGGGTGGTGGCGTCGAGGATGAGAGAGGTCACCACCGTGACCGCCTGGTTCACTTCCAGGTCCGCGACCGCGGCGGTGAGGTCCTGTCCCTCGGAGCCTTCCCGCTCCCGTGCCTCAAAGGCGCGCTGCAGCGCCTCGGCGGCCTTCAGCACGGTGGCGCCGGCGCCATAGGCGCTGGCCCGCACCTTGCCGACCATCTGGAGAATCTGTGGATCCGCGCCGGCGCGATCCGCATTGCCGTGGCTGAACACGCGCTTGCGGGCGCCCACCAGCCGCGCCACATCGCCCGCCGCCGCCCGCCCGATGCCGGCCAGGGTGGCGAGGTGGACCAGCTGGTAGAAAGCCACCGAATAGCGGAAGCGCTTGCGCTGCGGATTGATGAGGTCGTCGCTCAGGGTGACGTCCTTGAACCGCGCCGTGCCCGAGGCGGTGAGCTGTTGGCCGAAGCCGTCCCAGTCATCGAGAATGGTCACGCCGGGGGCGCTGGTGGGCACTTGGGCCAGGATGAGCTCGCCATTCTCGTCATCGGCGCCGAGATTGATCCAGTCGGCGAAGAGCGAGCCGGTGGTGTAGTATTTCTCGCCGTCGAGGCGCCAGTTGTCGCCGTCGCGCACGAGGCGGGTGGAGAAGTGCCCCACCGTGTTTTCCGCCTCGGAGAAGCCGCTGCCGGTGGTTTCCTTCGCGGCGATGCGCTTCACCCAGCGGTCGCGATAATCCTTGAAGGGGGAGTTCAGCACCTCCTCGGTGAAGCCAAAATGGGCGCGCAGGGCATTGGTGACGTTCGGATCGGCTTCCGCCAGCTCGATCAAGAGGTTGAACAGCTCGGGCAAGGTGGCGCCGAAGCCGCCTTCGTCCTGCGGCAGCCGCAGCGTGGTGAAGCCGGACGCCTTGAGGGCGGCGATTTCCTCGCGCGGCAGGCGATGGGTCTGCTCGCGGTCCACCGCGCTCTCGCGGATGGTGCGGAAGATGGAGCGGAACCGGCTCGCGAGCGTTTCATAGCGTTCGGAGGGGCCGGCGCCCCAGGCGTCGTCGATCTGGCTCATGTGACAGGTCCTTGTGGGTGGGCGACGGCGTCGCTCAATGGGGGAGGGGCACGCCGTGGCGTTCGGCGATCAGCTCCAGGATGCGGCGGGTGTCGGTGACGAAGCGCAGGTCCTGGTGGCTGAGGGCATCGGCGGGCGCGGGGGCCGTATCGCCGAAAATCAGCACCGGCAGGCTCTGATTCTCCTCGCCAAGCAGGGCGACGACGGGCGCGCGGGGTCTTGCGAACGGCACCCGCACCACGTCGATCGCCTCGGTGAGCCTGGGGTTGGCGGCGAGCAAGCCTTCCACCTGGTTGCAGTCAGGGCAGAAGAAAGTGCGTCCGGGGACGGCGGGGTCCTCGAAGCCCGGGGAAATCAGGAACAGGCGGTCACGGCTCATGGGGGCAAGCGCTTCTGTCTGTGTCGGTCGGACGGGTCGGTCCGCCGGTGAAGGAAAAAAAAGGCCGGGCCTGCGGTTCAGGCAGGCCCGGCGAGGTTCGCCGGGAGGGATCGCTCTCAGGAGTGGCCGGCGGAAAACGCATCGAGGGGATCGCCCTCGATGGCGGTGGAGGGGTGCCCGTCCACGCCCAGCGGCACCTCGCCCTTGAGGGTGATGCGATAGAGCTGGCGGTCGAAATCGAGGCTGTAGATGTCGCGTGGGGCGAGATGGGCGGTGGTCCGGTTGTCCCAGAAGGCGATGGAGCCTTCCCGCCAGCGGAAGCGCACGGTGAATTCCGGCCGGGTGATGTGCTCGAACAGCAGCTCCAGGATCTGCTGGCTCTCGCGCGGCGACAGGCCGGTGACGCGCTTCAGGAAGGAAGGGCTGACGAACAGCACCCGCTCGCCGGTCTCCGGAATCACCCGCACCAGCGGGTGCTCGCTCTCCAGCGGGCGGCGCCGGTTCCGGTCGTTGAAGTCCGCGGTCGCGCTCTGGCCTTCAGGCGGGGAGAACGCGTGGACGCCGCGCAGCGTGTCGATGAAGCCCCGCAGGGTGGGAGAGAGCGCCTCATAGGCCACCGCGAGATTGGTCCAGAAGGTGTCGCCGCCATAAGGCGGGATCACCACGCCGCGCAGGATGGAGGCGGCAGGTGGGTTCACCGCGGCGGTGACATCCGTGTGCCAGCCGGTCCAGGGGCGGATCAGCGGCTCGCCCGTATGGCGGGTGGCGAAGCGATCTCGGCCGATGGAATAGACCTCCGGATGACCCTCCACGAAGCCGAACACGGGGTGACCAATGGTGGGGGCGCCAAAGGCGCGCGCCAGCTGGACATGCTGCGCGTGGGTGAGCGGCTGGTCGCGGAAGAAGACCACCTTCCACTTCAGGAGCGCGGCGCGGATCTCGTCCACCACGTCCTGCGCCAGCGGTTGGGTCAGGTCCGGCCCCTCGATTTCGGCACCGATATGGCCGGTGAGCGGATGCACGGCGATGTGACGGGGCACGAAGGCGGGTGCCTCCGCGGAGTGGGCGAGGGCGGGCGTGGCACTGCTCATGGGCCTTCCTTTCGCGGGCTTCGGGGTATGGCGGGCAGCCCCGGGTACGGGTCCGCGGGCAAGCACGTCGCCGGGCGACGGCACCGTGATCGCGCTTTAGTTCAGTTAATGCATCGATTTTATATAAAATCAATTGACGAAATGTGCCGTGCCCCTATCGTTGGCTTCCCGATCAGCCTCGAAGGAGATGGCAGATGCCCTTGCCTCCCGCCCCCGCCTCGTCCGCGAAGTCTTTGACTTTCCGTGGGGAAATCCACCGGCGCACGGTTCTGGCCGGGGCTGCCGCGCTGTTTCTCGGCGGCGGTGGCGCCTTCGCGCCGGCCTGGGCCAAGGATGAGGCGGAGGGGGCGGGATCAGCGCCCGTCAAGGGCGGCGTGCTGCGCTTCCTGGTCGAGCATGAGCCGTCGACCCTGGTGACCATCGCCCACACGGCAGGGCCGACTCAGCGCATCTCGCCCAAGGTGACGGAGGGGCTCCTCACCTATGACCTCAACTTCAATCCCCAGCCCGCCCTTGCCACCCGGTGGGACGTCAGCGCCGACGGGCTCACCTACACCTTCAAGCTGCGCGAGGGGGTGAAGTGGCACGACGGCCAGCCCTTCACGGCGGCGGACGTGGCCTATTCCCTCGATCTCCTGAAGAAGATTCACCCGCGCGGACGCGGCACCTTCGCCTCGGTCACAGCAGTGGAGACGCCGGATGACCATACGGTGATCATCCGCCTGTCGAAGCCGGCGACTTATCTTCTCACCGCGCTCGACGCCAACGAATCACCGATCGTTGCCAAGCATATCTATGAGGGCACCGACCCTCTCACCAACAAGAACGGTTCCGCGCCCATCGGAACCGGCCCTTTCCTCTTCAGGGAGTGGGTGCGGGGCAGTCACATCATCCTTGAGCGGAACCCCGATTACTGGGATGCGGGCAAGCCCTATCTCGACCGCGTGGTGGTGCGCTTCATCGCCGACCAGAGCGCCCGTTCCGCTGCATTCGAGGCCGGCGAGCTCGATCTCGCCGGTGGCCCGCCGGTGCCCTATGCGGACCTGGCGCGGGTCTCGGCGCTGCCTGGCCTCGGGGCGGAAACGAGGGGCTATGACTATGCCGGGCGCATGACCCAGCTCTATTTCAACTTCGAGCGGCCGCAGCTCCAGGACCGGCGCGTGCGGCTGGCGATCGCCCAGGCCATCGATCTGCAGAAGCTGCTGGACGTGGTCTATTTCGGCTATGGCAAGGTCGCGGCCTCGGTCATCAGCCCCAATCTGAAGGCTTTCGTCGATCCTTCCCTCGAGCCCTACGGCTACGACCTGAAGGCCGCCAACGCTCTGCTGGACGAGGCCGGCTACCCGCGCAAGGCCGACGGCACGCGCTTTGCGCTGCGCCTTTATGCCAATCCGTTCAACACCCAGGCCGCCGGTGACTTCGTGAAACAGTCCCTGGCCAAAGTGGGCATTCCGGTGGATTTCCAATTCTTCGATTTCGCGACCTATATCCAGAAGACATATACCAGCCGCGACTTCGACATTACTCTGGAATCCCTGCAGAACCTTTTTGATCCCACCCTCGGCGTGCAACGCACACTGTGGTCCAGGAACTTCCGCATCGGGCTGCCCTTCTCCAATGCCTCGCACTACAGCAATCCGGAGGTCGATCGTCTCCTGGAGGCGGCGGCGATCGAGAGGGATCCGCAGGCGCGCCGCCAGCTCTGGTTCGATTTCCAGAAGCTGGTGCACGATGATGTCGCCGCCGTCGGCCTCCTCGCCCCCGACGGCGTGACGATCTTCAATCGGAAGGTGAAGAACCACACCATCGGCGTGACCGGCGTCGATGCGTCCTTCGCCGACGTCTATATCGAGGCCTGAGCCATGGGCCGCGACAGCATCTGGCGGGGCCGGCCATGAGGCAGCTTCCCCGCATCCTCACGGCGGTGCGCCGCACGGCCTTGCAATCGGTGCCGACCATCGTCGGCATCGTCATCCTCAACTTCTTCCTGCTCCGCCTTGCGCCCGGCGATGCCGCCGACGTGCTGGCGGGTGAAGCGGGCGCGGCGACGGAGGAAACCCTGGCGGCGCTGAAGGCGAAGTTCGGTTTCGACCTGCCGGTGCTGCAGCAGCTCGGCACCTATCTGTGGAACCTCGCTCATTTCAGCCTCGGCATCTCGCCCCGCTACAACCAGCCGGTGGCTGAGCTCATCGCGGAGCGCCTGCCCAACACCTTGAGCCTCATGGGCGCCGCGCTCGGCTTCGCGCTGCTGACGGGCATCGCCCTCGGCGCCGTGATGGCGAGCTTTGCCGGGCGCGTGCCGGACAAGGTGCTGAGCGTGCTCTCGCTGCTGTTCTATTCCATTCCCAGCTTCTGGATCGGGCTGATGCTGATCGTGCTGTTCGCGGTGAAGCTGGGCTGGCTGCCCAGCGGCGGCGCCGAGACCATCGGCGCCGGGTTCTCCGGTGGCGAAATGCTTCTGGATCGGGCGCGTTATCTGGTGTTGCCGGCCTTCTCCCTGGCGCTGTTCTATGTGGCTATCTATGCCCGCCTCACCCGCGGCGAGATGCTGGAGGTGAAGGCCCAGGACCATGTGCGAACCGCACGGGCCAAGGGGCTCTCGCCGTTCGCTGTCGCCACCCGCCATGTGCTGCGCAACGCGCTCATCCCCGTCACCACCATGGCCGGCATCCATCTTGCGGGATTGCTCGGCGGAGCGGTGGTGGTGGAGACGGTCTATAGCTGGCCGGGGCTGGGGCGGCTCGCCTATGAGGCGGTGCTGGGGCGCGATTTCCACGTGCTGCTGGGCATCCTCCTGCTCTCCTCTTTGCTGGTGGTGGCCATCAATGCGGCCATTGACATCCTGCAGGCCGCGCTCGACCCGCGGATCGAGGTGCGCTGATGCACGGCACGGACACCTTCAATCCAACCGCCGGCGCCCGCATCGCGGCCAGCCGCGAGCAGAACCTGCCGCCTTCCCCCGGGGCCGAGGCGTGGCCCAATGTCCATGCCCCCGACGCAGCCCGCGCGGCGACGCAGGAGGTGCAGCGCCTCACACCGGCCCATGGCCGCCGGGCGCTCCGGGCCTTCCTCGCCAATCCGACCGCGGTGGCCGGTTGCCTCATCCTTGTTTTCGTGACGGCCGCGGCACTGCTGGCGCCGCTGCTCTTCCCGGACGATCCGCTGGAGCTGGCGGGCCGCCCGCTGCTGTGGCCGGGGCAGGATCCGCGCTTTCCCCTCGGCACCGATGCCCTGGGGCGCAACGTGCTGGCGGGGCTGGTCCACGGGGCGCGGGTGAGCCTCCTCATCGGCGCGTCCGCCGCCATTGTGGGGCTCCTCGCCGGCATTCTCATCGGCGCCACCGCCGGCTATTTCGGCGGGGCGGTGGATGACGGGCTGGTCAAGCTGGTGGAGATCTTCCAGACCATTCCCAGTTTCATCCTGTTGATCGTCCTGGTGGCCATCGCCGAGCCGTCCATTCCGGCCATCGCCCTGGCCATCGGCGCGGTGTCGTGGCCGCAGGTGGCGCGGCTGGTGCGGGCCCAGTTCCGGGCACTGAAGGAGAAGGAGCTCGTGGCCGCCGCCCACGCGCTGGGCTACGGGCATGCCCGTATCATCTTCCGCGAGATTCTGCCCAATGCGCTGCCGCCGGTGATCGTGCTCATCTCGGTGACGGTGGCCACCGCCATTCTTATGGAAAGCGCGCTCTCCTTCATGGGGCTGGGCGACCCCAATGTGGTGAGCTGGGGGTCCATGATCGGCGCCGGGCGGGAGCTGCTGCGCACGGCCTGGTACCTCGCCGCCGTGCCGGGGCTTGCCATCGTCGCGACCGTGCTCGCCCTCAACCTCATCGGCGACGGCCTCAACGACGCGCTCAATCCGCGCCTGTCGGGGGAGGGCCAGCAATGAGCGCCCTTCTCGACGTGCGGGGCCTTTCCATCGCCTTCCCGAAGGCGACGCCGGTGCGCGATGTCTCGCTCACGGTGGAGGCCGGCGAGACGGTGGCACTGGTGGGCGAGAGCGGCTCAGGCAAGTCGCTCACCGCTTTGGCGCTGCTGCGGCTGTTGCCCGAGCGGGCGCGCATCGCCTCCGGCGAGGTGCTGTTCGGCGGGCGCGACCTTGCCCGTCTGGGCGACCGGGAGCTGCGCGACGTGCGCGGGCGCGACATCGCCATGGTGTTCCAGGAGCCCATGACCGCCCTCAACCCGGTGCTCAGCGTGGGCGACCAGATCGCCGAGGTGGTGCGCCTCCACCAGGGCCTGTCGCGCGGGGCGGCGCGGGCGCGGGCGGTGGAGCTCCTCGACCTCGTGCGCATCCCGGAGCCGCAGCGGCGGGTGGCGGAATATCCCCACGAATTGTCGGGCGGCATGCGCCAGCGGGTGATGATCGCCATCGCGGTGGCCTGCTCGCCGCGCCTGCTCATCGCCGACGAGCCCACCACGGCGCTGGACGTGACCATCCAGGCGCAGGTGCTGGACCTTCTGGACGCGCTGCGGCGGGACCTTTCCATGGGCCTGCTTCTCATCACCCACGATCTGGGCGTGGTGGCCGAATGGGCGGACCGGGTGGCGGTGATGTATGCGGGCCGCAAGGTGGAGGAAGCGCCGTTCGAGGTGCTGTTTGCTACTCCCCTGCACCCCTATACGCGCGGCTTGCTCGCCGCCTCGCCCCGGCTTGAGGCGGGGCAGCATTGTTCGGTGGGCCCGCTGAACGAGATCCGTGGATCCATCGCCTCGGCGGCCGGAGAGAAAGGCTGCGCCTTTGCCCCGCGCTGCCCGCTGGCGCGTGCCGCGTGCCGCATCGCCGTGCCGGACCTCGTGAGCATCGCGCCCGGCCGCCTGTCGGCCTGCCCTGTCACCACAGCAGCACCTGTCTCGGAGGCGTGCCATGCCGCTCCTGTCGGTTGAGGACCTTCATGCCGGCTATGCCGTGGGTGGCCAAATGCTGCGCGCGGTGGATGGCGTCTCGTTCACGGTCAACACCGGGGAGACGGTGGGCCTTGTGGGTGAATCCGGATGCGGCAAGTCCAGTCTCGCCAAGGTGCTGATGCGCCTCGTGGCCCCCTCGGCGGGGCGCGTCCTGTTCGACGGGACGGATGTGGCGCCGTTGAAGGGCGGCCCGCTCAAGAGCTATCGCCGGCAGGCGCAGATGGTGTTCCAGGACCCCTTCGCCTCCCTGAACCCGCGCCACACCGTGGCCGAGATCCTCAAGGGGCCGCTGGAGGTGCACGGCCTCGGCAGCCGCGCCGAGCGGGCGCAGGCGGCGGGCGCGGCGCTCGAACGGGTGGGCCTGCCGCGCGCGGCACTGTCGCGCTATCCGCACGAATTCTCGGGCGGCCAGCGCCAGCGGCTCGGCATTGCCCGCGCGCTGATCCTGTCGCCCCGCCTCGTCATCTGCGACGAGCCGGTCTCCGCGCTCGATCTGTCCATCCAGGCGCAGATCCTGAACCTTTTGTCGAAGATGAAGGCCGAGCTTGGCCTCTCCTATCTCTTCATCTCCCATGACCTGTCGGTGGTGCGTTATTTCGCCGACCGGGTGCTGGTCATGTATCTCGGCCGCATCGTCGAGACCGGGAGCTGGCAGGAGATCTTCAGCCGCCCGCTCCATCCCTATACCCGCGCCCTGATGGAGGCGGTGCCCACACCCGGGCGCCGGCGCCATGCCGCGCCCCTTTCCGGGGACCTGCCGAGCGCGCGCAACGTTCCCGCCGGATGCCGCTTTCATCCCCGCTGCCCCCTCGCGACGCCTTTGTGCACCGAGGCCGATCCGGTGCTGCGCCCGGCCGGGGACGGCCAGCAGGTGGCCTGCCATCACGCGCCCACGGGCGCCCCCCATTGAAGGATGCTCCCATGACCTCCTCGCTGAGTTCCCCCGATTATCGCTATCTCGGCCGAAGCGGGCTCAAGGTGCCGAAGCTGGCGCTAGGCACCATGATGTTCGGCGGCCCCACCGACGAGGCCACCTCCCACCGCATCATCCACCAAGCCAAGGCAGCCGGCTTCTTCTTCATCGACACCGCCGACGCCTACCAGAAGGGTGCGACCGAGGAGGTGGTGGGCCGCGCCATCAAGGCGGATCGCGATGCCTATGTGCTCGCCACCAAGCTCGCCAATCCCGGCGGGGAGGGGCCGAACCGGCAGGGCCTGTCGCGCAAATGGGTGATCGAGGCGGCCGAGGCCAGCCTCAGGCGGCTCGGCACCGATTATATCGACATCCTCTATTTCCACCGCGCCATCTTCGACCAGCCCCTGAGCGAGGCGGTGCGGGCGGTGGCGGACCTCATCCGCGCCGGCAAGGTGCGCTATTTCGCGGTGTCCAACTTCCGCGGCTGGCGCATCGGCGAGGTGGCGCACCTGGCCGATCAGCTCGGCATCGACCGGCCCATCGCCAGCCAGCCGCTCTACAACATCGTGGATCGCACCGCCGAGGTGGAGCAGCTTCCCGCCGCCCATCATCACGGCCTCGGCGTGGTGTCCTATTCGCCGCTGGCGCGCGGCGTGCTGACCGGGAAATACCTTCCCGGCGCCGCGCCCGCCGCCGACAGCCGCGCCGGGCGCGGCGACCGGCGCATCCTGGAAACGGAATGGCGGCCGGAATCCGTCGCCATCGCCCAGGCCATCGCCCGCCACGCGGCGGAGCGCGGCATCTCGGCCGCCACCTTCGCCCTCTCCTGGGTGCTGAACAACCGGCTGGTCACTTCCGCCATCGCCGGCCCGCGCACTCCGGAGCAGTGGCAGGCCTATGTGGCGGCCCTCGATTACGACTTCACCGCCGAAGACGAGGCGCTGGTGGCGTCCCTTGTGCCAGAGGGGCACGTCTCGACCCAGTTCTACACCGATCCCAGCCACCCGGTGGAGGGCCGCGCGCCCTTGACCGGGGGAGGCGGTGCCGCCGCGCGCGTGGCCGAGCGGGCGCGGGCGCGCGCCGTCGAGCATGCCGCCCCCGCCATCGCCCGCGCCGGCTGAGCCGGCCCCCTGTTCTGCCCCGTCACGCCTTGAGCGATCAAAGGAGAGATCCCATGGCACCCACCCTGAACCGTACGGCCGCCGGCCGCCAGCTCGTCCTCAATCTGTTCATCTATCCGGGCGGCCACCACGAGGCCGGCTGGCGCTATCCCGGCGCGCGGCCGGAGCGGCTCCTGGACATCGGCTTCTACCAGGACCTCGCTCGCTCGGCGGAGGCGGCGAAGCTCGATGCGGTGTTTTTCGCCGATGGCCCGGCGCAGGTGGACAATATCCGCTACGCCTCGCGCTTCCGCCTGGAACCGCTGACCTGGCTTTCGGCCATCGCGGCGGCCACAAGCCATATCGGCCTCATCGGCACCGCCTCCACCACCTATTACGAGCCTTATAACCTCGCCCGTCTCTATGCCTCGCTGGATCATCTTTCCGGCGGGCGCGCGGGCTGGAACATCGTCACCACCGCCGTGCCGCAGGCGTCGGGCAATTTCAGCCTCGCGGAGACCCCGAGCCATGCCGAGCGCTATGCCCGCGCGGCCGAGTTCGTCGATGTGGTGACCAAGCTCTGGGACAGCTGGGAGGACGATGCCCTCGTCGCCGATCCCCGATCCGGCCTGTTCGCGGACGATCGCAAGATCCATCCCATCGACCATGTGGGCCGGCACTTCCGGGTGAAGGGCGCCCTCAACATTCCGCGCAGCCCGCAGGGCCGCCCGGTCTATGTGCAGGCGGGCTCCTCCGACGACGGGCGTTCGTTCGCCGCGCGCTATGCCGAGGCCATCTTCACCGCCCACCAGACGGTGGAGAGCGCCCGCGCCTTCTATGCGGACATCAAGACGCAGGCGGAGGGGCTGGGCCGCAATCGGGACCATGTGAAGATCCTGCCCGGGATCAGCCCCTATATCGGATCGAGCGAGTTCGAGGCGCGCCAGCTTCATGACGCCTTCAACGAGCTGATCCAGCCCGAATATTCGCTGACCCAGCTGAAGCAGATCACCGGCGTCGATTTCTCCGGCGCTCCGCTGGACGGGACGGTGCCGCTCGACGCCTTCTCCGACGCGGCCGAGACCAGGAAGGTGGCGAGCCGCTTCCAGCTGGTGGTGGACATCGTGAGGCGGGAAAAGCCCACCCTGCGCCAGCTCATCGACCGTCTCGCCGGGGCGCGCGGCCATTATGTGGCGGTGGGCACGCCGGAGAAGATCGCCGACGAGATCCAGCTCTGGTTCGAGAGCCGGGCCGCCGACGGCTTCAACGTGATGCCGCCCTGGTATCCGGCCGGCTTCGACCTGTTTGCGTCGGAAGTGGTGCCGATCCTGCGGCGGCGGGGGCTGTTCCGCACCGAATATACTGGCCGCACCCTGCGCGAGCATTACGGCCTGCCCCGGCCGCCCAGCCTCTACGCCGCCGAGGCCCGCGCCACCGCGTGATCCCCCTGTTCCGCACCGCTTCCGCCGGAAGCGGCGCGGCCGCGATCAGGGCTCTTCCTCGTCCATCCGGGGAAGGCCCGCGCCCATGTCCGTCTTGCCGGAGGTCTGCCATGTCCCTCGCCGTCTCCCCTGTCCCGTCTCCCGCTTTGGAGCCCGCCGCTGTCGGGTCAGGGGCGCCCCGCGCGCCCGGGCCGCTCGATCTGCCCGACAGCCCGCTGTCGCGGGCGGCGCGCCAGCCGCTCATGCTGGGCCTGTTCCTGGACCTGCAGGACATCCATTTCTCGGATCACCCCACCAGCAACAGCTGGACCTACGACTACAACGCGGCCCTGGTGCAGAAGGCCGACGCGCTGGGCTTCGACATCGCCTTCTCGCGCACCCAGTGGCTGCCCAAGGGCGGCTATGACGGGGAAGCCTCCCTCGACAGCTTCGTGGCGCTTGGCGCCATGGCGGCCACCACCCGGAACATCTTGCTGATCTCCACCCTCCACGTGCTCTACGGGCCGTGGCACCCCCTGCACATCGCCAAGATCGGCGCCACCTTCGACCACATCTCCAAGGGGCGATGGGGCATCAACATCGTCACCGGCCATCGCGCCATCGAGCACGAGATGTTCGGCTGGAACCGCATCGAGCACGACCAGCGCTATGAGATGGCGGGGGAGCTGTTCGAGGTGCTCGGCCGCCTGTGGCGCGACACCGAGAATTACTCCCACGAGGGCCGGCTCAATCCGTGGAAGATCGTCAACGGCTACATCACGCCGAAGCCCAGCTACGGGCGGCCCATCCTGGTCACCGCCACCGGCTCGGAGGCGGGCATGGATTTCGCCGCCGAGCATTCGGACCTCGTCTTCATCACCTCGCCGGGCGGGGCCCATATCGACAGCGCCCTCGAGACGCTGCCGGCCCATATCGCCGCCATCAAGGCGCGGGCGCGGGCCAGGGGCCGGGAGGTGAAGACCATCATCAACCCCATCGTGGTGAGCGGCGACACGGAGGCCGAGGCCCATGCCTATGCGCGCGCCATCGCCGCGGGGGTGCCCAAGCCGACCCACACCTCGTTCGGCCATCGCGGCTATGAGAGCGATGCCGTGGCCTGGAAGGGCCGCAGCGATGCCCGCCACAAGCAGGGCCTCAACCTCGGCGGCAATATCGAGATCATCGGCACGCCCGAGCAGGTGGTGGAGCAGCTCGCCGCCCTCAAGCAGGCGGGCATCGATGGCGTGCAGTTCAACTTCCACGACTTCGCGCCCGATCTCGATTACTTCGCGCAATCCACCTTGCCGCTGCTGAAGCAGGCCGGGCTCCGGCTGTGAGCCTCCGCGCGCCTCCTTTCAACCTCCCACAAGGTTCCTGAAGCCATGGCCATTGCCGTCACGCCGCGCCAGGCGGAACACCCCATCGATCCCCTGTTCCTCGACCGCTGGTCGCCGCGGGCCTTCACCGGGGAGGAGATCCCGCAGGGCGAGCTCAACGCCGTGTTCGAGGCGGCGCGCTGGGCGCCATCGAGCTTCAATTCGCAGCCCTGGCGCTGCCTTTACGCCCGGCGCGGCACGCCCGAGTTCGAGACCTTTCTCGGCCTGCTCATCCCCTACAACCAGCAATGGGCGAAGAATGCGGCGGTGCTCATCATCGCCCTTTCCGCCAGGACCTTCGTGCGGCCCGGCACCACCGAGGCGCAGCCGGCGCGCAACCATTCCTTCGATACGGGCGCAGCCTGGGCGAGCCTCGCCCTGCAGGCGACCAAGCTCGGCTGGCACGCCCACGGCATCGGCGGCTTCGACGTGGAAAGGACCCGCAGGGAACTCAAGGTGCCGGACGATTACGAGATCGAGGCGGCCATCGCCATCGGCCGGCATGGAGACAAATCCATCCTGCCGGAGAGCTTCCACAAGGGCGAGAGCCCCAATGGCCGCCGCCCCATCACAGAAACCGCCTTCGAGGGCGCCTTTCCGAAGGCGTGAGAAGGGCCCCCGATGCCTAGTCGCGGCAGGGCCCTAATGACGGCAGGGGCATCGGGTCGTCGTTGATTTTAATTTACTAAATCGATTAAATTAATTAAATATAGACGTGCTGCCATCGTCGCCGCCCGATATTTCCGGCCGCGCCGCCCGGCCCCAACCCAACGGATCCCATGATCAACATCCTTCCTCCCCGCCTGTTCCGTTTTCTCGCCCCCGCTTTGGTCGCCCTGTCCCTGGCCGCGCTCGCCAGCCCGGCGGCTGCCCAGCCGGGAGCGCAGCCGCCGGGCACCGACAAGCCGCTGAAGGTCGGCGTTTCGGCCGGGCCCTATGGGGACGTACTGCGCGAAGCGGCGCGGCTTTCGGCCCAGCAGGGTCTTCCGGCCGAGATCATCGAGTTCAGCGACTGGAACCAGCCCAATGCGGCGCTGGAGGCCGGCGACCTCGACCTCAACAATTTCCAGCACAGGTTCTACCTCGCCAACCAGGTCAAGGCGCGCGGCTATCACTTGGTGGGTCTTGAGGAATCCCTGCTGGTGCCGGCCGGCATCTATTCAAAGACCTTCAAGAAGGCCGGGGATATCCCGGCCGGCGCGAAGATCGCCATTCCCAATGATCCCACCAATGCGGCGCGCGCGCTGCTGCTGTTCGAGAAGGCGGGCCTCATCAAGCTGAAGCCCGGCGCCGGCCTCAATGCCAGCATCCTCGACGTGGTGGAGAACCCGAAGAAGCTTCAGATCGTCGAGCTCGACGCCGCCCAGCTCCCGCGCTCGCTCGATGACGTGGCTGCCGCCTTCGTGTCCTCCAACTACGCCTATCTGGCCGGCCTCGACCTCAACACGGCGCTGGTGGCGGAGACCACGGACGCGGAGGCCAAGCCCTATTTCACCCTGATCTTCGCCGCCCGCGCGGATCGCAAGGATGATCCGCGCATCGCCAAGTTCATTGAAATCTACCGCTCGGAGCCGGTGAAGGAATTCATCCTCGCCAAGTTCAAGGGAACGATCCTGCCCGCCTGGTGAGCGCATCCATCCCCGATTTCCGTGACAGGAGCCTTTCTGATGAACCAACCCCTTCCTCGCTCATCCCTCGTGCCCGCGCGAAGCCCCGGCACCGACTGGGTAGACATCGCCCGCACGGTGGCCGACGCGCTGGCTCCCGACGCCGCCGCGCGCGACCATGCCGGCGCCTCGCCGGTGGCCGAGGTGGCGCTGCTGCGCGAGGCTGGCCTGCTCAGCCTGCTCAATCCCGTGGAGCATGGCGGGGGCGGCGGCCGCTTTACCGATGCCCTGCTGGCGACCCGCGTGGTGGCGCGCGCCGATGCCTCCATTGCCCAGCTTTTGTCCTATCATTACCTGCACCTCACCAATGCCCTGTGGCGCGCGGACGCGGCCCAGGCGGAGCGCCTGTCCCGGGCCTCGGTGGCGGGGCAATGGTTCTGGGGCGGGGCCTCCAACCCGCGCGATCCGGAATCGCAGCTCACGCCCGATGGCGAGGGTTTCCGCCTTGAGGGGCGCAAGACCTTCGCCTCCAACGCCGCCCTGGCCGACCGCATCACCCTGCGCGCGGCGCTGGGCGATGGCTTCGCGGTGCTGGTGGTTCCAGGCGACCGGGCGGGCGTGAGCCATGGCCACGACTGGGACGCCTTCGGCCAGCGCCTGTCGGAAAGCGGCACCATCACCTTCGACCATGTGAAGGTGGAGCGCGACGAGGTGCTGGGCGATCTCTCCGCCCCGCCACCGGCGCGCACCAGTCTGGTCGTGCCGTTCCACCAGCTCCTCATCGTCAATTTCTATCTCGGCACGGCGGAGGGGGCGCTGGCGGAGGCCAACCGCTATGTGCGCACGATCTCCCGCCCCTGGCAGGCCTCCGGCGTGGAGCGGGCAAGCGAGGATCCCTATATCCTCGAGCATTACGGCAATCTCGACGTGGCGCTGCGCGCCTCGCTGGCGCTGGCGGACGTGGCCGCGGGCGCGTTCGAGACGGCGGTGGCGCGGGGCAATGCCCTCTCGCCCGACGAGCGCAACGTGGCCGCCGCCGCCATCTATGCCGCCAAGGTCCAGGCCAGCCGCACCGCCCTGGAGATCACCTCGAAGATCTTCGAGCTGATGGGCGCGCGGGCCACCGCCAGCCATTACGGCTATGACCGCTTCTGGCGCAACATCCGCACCCACACCCTGCATGACCCGGTGGTCTACAAGGCCCGCGAGGTGGGCAATTACGCCCTCAACGGCCGCATCACCCCCACGCCCCTCTACAGCTGAGAGCGCGCCTCGCGACGCGTCAGGAGGACCTGTCATGAGCCGATCGCGGCCCTTGCGCTTCAACGCCTTCAACATGGCGGCCCCGAGCCACACCTGGGCCGGCCTGTGGACCCATCCGCGCGACACGGCGGCGGACTACAACACCCTCGATTATTGGGTGAAGCTGGCCCGGACCGCCGAGCGCGGCCTGTTCGACGGCGTCTTCATCGCCGACGTGTTCGGCATCTATGACGTCTATGGTGGAAGCCCCGACACCGCGCTGCGCACCGCCGCGCAGACCCCGCAGATCGACCCGACACTGGTGGTGCCGACCATGGCCCATGCCACGCGGCATATCGGCTTCGGGGTGACCGCCAATCTCACCTACGAGCACCCCTATGCGTTCGCCCGCCGCTTCGCCACCCTGGACCACCTGACCGGCGGCCGGGTGGGCTGGAACGTGGTGACGGGCTATCTCGACAGCGGCGCCAAGGGCATGGGCCAGGCGGCCAACCGTGCCCACGATGCCCGCTATGAGGCGGCCGAGGATTTCCTCGCCGCCGTCTACCAGCTGTGGGAAGCGAGCTGGGAGGATGGCGCCGTGCGGCGCGACCGGGCGCGGGGCGTCTTCACCGATCCCGCGCGGGTGCATCGCATCGTCCATGACGGGCCCTATTACCAGGTGGACGGCATCCAGCTCACCGAGCCCTCGCCCCAGCGCACGCCGGTGCTGTTCCAGGCCGGCACTTCCGGGCGCGGGCGCGTCTTCGCAGCGCGCCATGCCGAGGGCATCTTTCTCAATGGCCAGACCCGGCCCATCCTCGCAGATGCGGTGAAGTCCATCCGCCAGGAGGCCGCCGCCGCCGGCCGCGATCCTTACGACATCCGCCTGTATGCGGGCGCCACCGTCATCGTGGCGCCGACCCGGGCCGAGGCCGAGGACCTGCTGGCGGATTATGCGCGCCATGTGGATACGGCCGGGCAGCTCGCTCTGCTGTCCGGCTGGACCGGGGTCGACCTGTCGAAGGCCGATCCCGATGAGCCCATCGCCTATGTGCAGAGCAATGCCATCCAGTCCACCCTGGAAAACCTGACCCTGCGCAGCACGGTGCCGCTGAAGGTGAAGGATCTGGCCACCCTGTCCGCCACCGGGGCGCGGGCGCCGTTCATCGTCGGCTCGCCGCGGGACGTGGCCGATGAGCTGATCTCCTGGGTGGAGGACACCGACGTGGACGGCTTCAACCTCAACCGGCTGGTCTCGCCGGAAACGCTTGAAGCGTTCGTGGATCTGGTGGTGCCCGAGCTCCAGGCGCGCGGCGTTTATCCTACCGCCTATGGCGAGGGGACATTGCGGCAGAAGCTGTTCCCCGGCCGCGGCGCGCGCCTGCCGGTCACCCATCCGGCGGCGGCCTTCCGCCGCGCGGGGGCGGCGGGCGCAACGGATGCCGCCGCGCCGGTCCCGAACGCCGTTTCCGCCTGATCCCCCGTGGAGGTTGCCATGTCGAACGCCAGATCCCTGCTCGACGCCCGCTACGGCGCGGCCGAGACGCCCCAGGGCATCCTGATCAATCCCACCATTGCCGGCCTCATCGCCCACCGCTCGGTGCGCGCCTTCCTGGACCGGCCGCTGCCGGAGGGACTGGTGGAAACCCTGGTGGCGGCGGCGCAATCGGCGCCGTCCTCCTCGAACCTGCAGACCTTCAGCGTGGTCGCGGTGGAGGATCCGGCCACCAAGGCCCGCCTGGCCGAGGTGGCCGGTGGCCAGAAGCATGTGATCGAGGCGCCGCTTGTGCTGGTCTGGCTGGCCGATTTGGCGCGGCTGGAGGAGATCGGCCGTCGCGCCGATGCCCCCACCGAAGGGCTGGATTATCTCGAGACCCTGTTCGTCGGCATCATCGATGCCGCATTGGCGGCGCAGAATGCTTTGGTCGCGCTCGAATCCCTGGGGCTCGGCGGGGTCTATATCGGCGCCCTGCGCAACCGGCCCCAGGAGGTGGCGGAGTTGCTGGGCCTGCCGCCCAATGTGCTCGGCGTGTTCGGCCTGTGCGTCGGCTATTCTGATCCCGCCCGCCCGGCGGAGGTGAAGCCGCGCCTCTCGCAGAAGCTGGTGCTGCATCGCGAGCGCTATGACGCCAGCCTGCCCGCCGCACCGCTGGAGCGTTACGAGGAAGCCCTGGCCGCATTCCAGCAGGGGCAGGGCCTGCCGCAGGTGGGCTGGGCCCGGACCGCCCTCCATCGCGTGCGTGGTCCGGGAGCCTTGAGCGGGCGCGACCGCATGCGCGAGGCGCTGGAGACGCTGGGATTCGGCCTGCGCTGAACCGATCCGGGTCGGCCCCTCCGCTGGCAAGGCATCGGCCCCGTCCGCGCCGGAGCGCGGGGCCGCCCGCGCGCTGCGCCCGGCGGTCCGAGCGCATGCGGGCCCCGGCCCCCGGCTCCGCCGCCTGAGCGGCCAATGATGGGCGCGGCGGCATGAACCGGGGGGTTGAGGCGTGCGGGGGTGGGGCGGGCGCCTGCCGGGGGCCGCAACGCGGATCGGCGCCCTGCCCCCACGGCCCTTCAGCTCACCGTCGACGGGGACGGCGGAGCGCGCCGGCGGATGGGGGGAGGCGGGCCTTGTTCTAAATACAATAAATTTTATTGATTTTATCAAATATAGAGATCAGGGTGGCTGCTCTCCCGCTGGTGGCCGCGCTCGAAAGCCGCCGCGGAAGCTGACCGCTTCACGAACGGTGGAGGGGCGAGGGGCTAGATGCCCTCGGCCCTCCCGAACGGCAATTCGAGGACGTTATGGCCAAGACCCGGCAGATCAAGCTCGGCGCGTTCCTGATGACGGACGGCCACCATATCGCAGCGTGGCGCCATCCCCGTTCGCCCGCCAATGCCCATGTGCGGGTTGACCATTATCTGCGCCTTGCGCGCCTGGCCGAGGCGGCGAAGCTCGACGCGCTGTTCCTGTCCGATGCGCTGGGCATCCGCGACACCAATATCCGCTCGGTGAGCCGGACGTCCCGCAATGTGGGCTTCGAGCCGCTGACCCTGCTGTCGGCCCTCTCGGTGGTGACCCACAATATTGGCCTCATCGGCACCGCCTCCACCTCCTTCAACGAGCCGTTCAACCTGGCCCGCCAGTTCGCGTCCCTCGACCTCATGAGCGGCGGGCGCGCCGGGTGGAACCTCGTCACCTCCGCCGGAGACGAGGAGGCGGCGAACTTCCGCGGTGATGGCCACCCGCCCCATGCCGCGCGCTATGACCGCGCCCGCGAGTTCGTGGAGGTGGTGAAGGGGCTGTGGAACAGCTGGGAGGACGACGCCTTCATCCGCGACAAGGTCTCGGGCGCCTTCTTCGATCCGGAGAAGCTCCACCCGCTGAACCACCATGGCCGTCATTTCTCGGTGCGCGGGCCGCTCAATGTCGCCCGCTCGCAGCAGGGCCATCCCGTGATCGTGCAGGCCGGCGCGTCCGAGGATGGGCGCGATCTGGCCGGCGCCAGCGCCGAAGTGGTGTTCGCCGCCCATCGCACCCTGGCCGAGGCCCGGGCTTTCTATGCCGACATCAAGGCCCGCGCCGCCAAGGCCGGGCGCGACCCGGACCATGTGAAGATCATGCCCGGCGTCTTCCCCGTCATCGGCCGGACGGAGGCGGAGGCGCGGGAGAAGTTCGAGGAACTGCAAGGGCTCATCGAGCCGCAGGTGGGGCTCCAGCTCCTGTCCACCATCATGGGCGTGCCCGACCTGTCCGGCTATGACGTGGACGGCCCGCTGCCCGATCTGCCCGAAACCAACGGGCCGAAGAGCCGCCAGCAATTGGTGATCGACGCCGCGCGGCGCGACAATCTCACCATCCGCCAGCTCTATCTGTCCATTGCCGGGGCGCGCGGCCATTGGCAGGTGGTGGGCACGCCGGAGCAGATCGCCGACCAGCTGGAAGAGCGCTTCGCGAAGGAGGGCGCCGACGGCTTCAACATCATGGCGCCGCACCTGCCGGGCGGGCTCGAGGACTTCATCGAGCAGGTGCTGCCCATCCTGCGTCGCCGGGGCCTGTTCCGAAAGGAATATGAGGGCACCACGCTACGCGAGAATCTCGGCTTGCCCTTTCCCGTCCACCCGGCCCACCGGGCGAGCGCCCCGGCCGTGGCGGCGGAATAGAGCCCCGTTGCGCTGGGCCCCTCATAATGTCCGGAGGAAGGCCACCAGCGCGGCTTTCTCCTCGGGCGAGAGGCCGAGCGGGCGGATGTGCGGGGAGCGCCGGGCCGCGTCCTGATGGAGCCGCCGGGCGGCCTCGGCGGCATCGCGCGCCCACACCTCGCCGCCGCCCCGGTCATAGAGGTTGACCACGCCTTCGAGGGTCGGAAACAGGCCGTTGTGCATATAGGGCGCGGTGGCCGCCACATGCCTCAGGCTGGGCGTGCGGAACCGGCCCGCATCCTCCGCCCGTCCGGTGACGTCGTGGCGCCCCAGATCCTGCGCCGGCTCGCCGAAGAAGGAGAGGCCGAGATTGTGGAAGCCCTCGTCGGTCAGCAGCGGCCCGAAGTGGCAATTCATGCAGCGCGCCTTGGTGCGGAAGAGGTGAAGGCCGTGCAGCTCGGTGCCGGTGAGCGCTGAGCGATCGCCGCGCAGGAAGCTGTCAAAGCGGCTCTGTGTGTCGAGGGTTTCGAGATACGCCACAAGCGCCGCCGCCAGGGTGCGCGGCGAGGCGCCTTCAGCGCCGTAGAGCGCGGCAAAGGCGGCGCCGTAGGTGCCGCGCGCGAGCTTGCCGCACAGCGCGCGCATATCCGCCGGCCCCATCTCCCGGGCGTCGGCGAGAGGGACCAGGACCCGCGCGGCCAGAGCGTGTTCGAACGAAGTGGATACCGGTTCGCGTGAAGAAAGCGCGTTGATGTCACGTTCCAGCGCGGTGCCGCGGCCGTCCCAGTCGAGATGGGTCCGTCGTGCTACCGAAAAGAGCGCGGGCGGGTTGCGCCGGCCCGGCTGGCCACCGACGCCAAGGCCCACCTTCCGCCCGACCGTGAAGCCCTGCGCCGGATCATGGCAATCGGCGCAGGCCACGCGCCCGTCGACAGACAGGCCGGGATCCGAGAACAGCCGCGCGCCCAGAGCGGCCTCTGGGCCGGGTGCCGGTGGCGCAGGCGGTGCCGCGAGTTCGCGGATGGTGCGACCCGGATCGATGGCGGCCGCCGGCCAGGTTTCCGGCGGCCCGGAATAGGCCTGGCGCAAGTCGGCGAGAAAGGCGGGTGGGGCGCCGTCCGTCCGTGGCCGGGGGGCGCTCGCGGCATTGGCCGGCATGGCGCGCAACCCTGGCCGCTCCGCCCCGGCATCCGCTCCAAGCAGGGTGAGCAGCATCAGCGCGGCCGCGGGGCCAGACCCGCGCGAGGCATGATGGTTCAATGGCAATCGGCAGCCACCTGATCGCGATAGACCTCGAACGAGACCGTCGAGGCCCACTTTTCAACCCGCTGGCGCCAGCGCGGGGGCGCGGCTGCGGTGGCGAGGATGCGTCCCATGGCCTCCGCGAGCCGGGCGTGCGCCGGCGCCACCGCCACCACCAGCGCGGTGGACTCCACCGGCGGCAGGGTGGCTGAGAATTTCTGCCACGAGGCCTTGGCGAGCAGTGGTTCGAGCAGCGCGCGGTCGTGGAGCGCCGCCACGCAGTCGCCGGTGCGCATCTGCATGAGCGCTGGGGCCGGCGCGCGCACGCTGGTCACCCTCGCCCCCAGGCGCTCGGCGAGTTCGCGGCCCTGGCCATTGGCCTGCGAGACGCAGACCGTCTGCCCCTTCAACGCGCCCCAGGATGTCAGCGGCCGATCCGAACGGGTGGCGAGGCTCTGGCCGGACTGGTAGCCGGTCTCGACGATGAGGGCGGCCTGGCGCAGCGGGTCATCCTCCGCGATGCGGGCCAGCACAAGGTCCACCTCGGTGGAGGCGAGCGCCCGAGCGGCGTCGCCGGGCGCGATGCGGACAAGCCGGTGCTCCACCCCGAAGCGCCCCGCGATCTCGGCGGCCAGGTCAAGCTCGAACCCCTCCTCCACATAGAGCCGCATGTCGGGCGTATCCGGCGGCGGCAGCCAGGGGACGCCGATCCGCAGCGGACGCTCGCCCAAAGCGCGCGCCAGGAGGGCTCCATCAATCCGCTCCGGCGGGGCGTCGACAACATGGGCTTGGAGTGGCCGCAAAGCGAGGGCGACTGTGATCGCGGCCCCGGAAAGCAGGAGAACCAACGCAAGAACAATGGGATGACGGGAAAGGAAGATCATTCTCGGACCACCGGCGAACACAGGGCGGGGGCTGGCTTTCGGGGCAGAGAAGGCACCGGTGCCGGACCCGTCAGGGGGAAAGGGACGAAAGACCGCTTGCTTTTGTACATAAAAATGATCGAATATATATAAATAGCAAGCCGGCTCATGCCGGAGCCCCCGATTTTCCTGCCAAGAGAACCCGCGATGCCCTCCTTCCGCACCCCGCCTGCCGGCCCGTTCAAGAGTGTTCTGTTCGGCCTTGGGCTCACCGTTGCCGCCGGTCCCGCTGGCGCCGCAGAAGCGCTGCCCGCCATCAATCTTCAGCTGACGCCCTGGACCGTGGTTGCGCAGGAGAAGGGCTTTTTCAAAGAAGAGTTCGCGCCCATCGGCACCACGAAGGTCAATCTCATCGCGTCGGGCGCGGCGGATCTGCTCGGCGCGGAATCGGCGGCGGTGAATGGCGGCGCCATCGCCATCGCCCAGCGCATGATTTATCCGGCGACCGTGCACCGGGCCAACGGGCTCGACGGCGTGGTGATCTGGGCCTCGGAGCCCTCCAACCGCTACCGCGCGCCCATCCTGGCCCGCGCCGACAACGACAAGATCAATTCAGTGGCCGACCTCGACGGCAAGTCGTTCGGCTCGTCCCGCATCTCCTGCTACTGGTCGTCGCCGTTCGAGATCACCACCAAGGCCGGCCTGCCCTTCGACTCCCGGGAGAAGAAGGGGCGCATCCGCTACACCTCCATCGACAATTCGGCGGTGGCCATCTCCTCCGTGCTCTCGGGCGCGACCGACGCGACCACCGCGCATCTCGCCGCCGGCGCCTTCACCGGGGCGTGGCTTTCCGGCCGGCTGAAGGTGGTGGGCCATTCGCCCGACGATGGCGTGTACGTGAACAATGCCGGGCGGGTGACCTACTTCGCCCGCAGGGACTTCGTGAACAAGTATCCCGAGGTGGTGAAGGCCTTCCTCGCGGCCCGCGAGAAGACCCGCGCCTGGACCCTCGACCATGTGGACGAGGCCGCCCAGATCATCTCCGACAAGACCCGCGTGCCGCTGGAGGTGGCCAAGTTCCAGATCACCCATGCGGGCGAGTGGGAGTTCATGGCCGGCGAGCCCAATGCCGACCGCGCGCGTTCCGCCATCAAGGCCTTCCAGGCCTGGTACGTGGCCAATGGCGACGACATCCTCGCCGAGCGGCAGCTGTCCGATGAGCAGGTGAATGCCTTCGTGGACGGCCGCTTCTTCGTCGGCGGCCCGTATTCCATTTACAACTGAGCGGCCGGCGGGAGCCCGGCTCCCGCCTGCTTGTCCTCATCGCCTGGTCGCGACACAGCACGACGAGACAGATATGGCCCACACTTCCGACACCATCGAGGCCGCGGCGGTCGAAGCCGGCACGGTGGACCTGCCGGCGCCCGCCGCTCCGGCCTGGGCCGGCTTGAGGCTGCCCAACCTCACCGGCTTCATCCTGCCCTTCCTCATCCTCGCCTTGTGGCAGATCGCGGCGGCCAACCGCTGGATCGATCCGGTGTTCCTGCCTGCTCCGCTCACAGTGGTCACCGCCTTCTGGACCATGGTGACCAAACAGCACCTGGCCTTCGATTTCCTGGCCTCCATCCGGATCGTGGGCCAGGCTTTCCTTTATGGCTCCCTGGCGGCGGTGGCGCTGGGCATCGCGGCGGGCCTGTCGCGGCGCGTTGAGGAATTCTTCGGGCCTACCTTCGACACCATCCGCCATATTCCCGGCATCGCCTGGCTGCCGCTGATCGTGCTGTGGCTCGGCATCGGCGCGCCGGCCAAGATCCTGGTCATCGCCAAGTCGGTGTTCTTCCCGGTGTTCCTCAATACTTTGCAGGGCATCCGCAATGTGGAGAAGAACTATATCGAGCTGGCGCAGGTGCTGACGCTCACGCGCTGGCAGCTGGTGCGCCGCGTGATCCTGCCCGCCGCCATGCCTTCCATCATGGTCTCGCTGCGCTATGCGGCGGGCCTCGCCTGGGCGTTGGTGGTGGTGGCGGAGGGCCTGTCGGGCCTCGAGGGGCTCGGCTTCCTCATCTTCCGCGCCCAAGGCCTGCTGCTCACCGATCAGCTGCTCGTGTGCATGATCATCATCGGCCTCGTGGGCTTTGCCATCGACCGCTCCATGTTCCTGGCCCAGAAACGGGTCCTGAAATGGAAACAGGGCTATGACGGCTGACCCCCGGAGCGAGAAAGGACCACCCATGGCCTCCCCAGCGCATCTTGAAATCCGCAATGTGTCGAAGACCTATGCGGTGCCCGGTCGCCCCCTCGTCCACGTGCTCTCCGGCGTCAGCTTCGACGTGGCGCCGGGCGCGTTCGTGTCCATCGTCGGCCCCTCGGGCTGCGGCAAGTCCACGCTGCTGCGGCTCATCATCGGCCTCGACGACACCTATCGCGGCGACATTCTGCTGAACGATACGCGCATCGCCGGCACCGCGCTCTCGCGCGGCATCGTGTTCCAGGACCACCGCCTGCTGCCCTGGCTCACATTGGAGCAGAACATCGCGCTGAGTTTGGAAAATGCGCGCCTGAGCGCGAAGGAGAAGGCCGCCACCGTGGCCGAGCATATTGCCCTGGTGGGGCTTTCGGGCTTCGAGAAGGCCTATCCCCACGAGCTGTCCGGCGGCATGGCGCAGCGCGCCGCCATCGCACGCGGGCTCGTCAACCGGCCGGAGATCCTGCTGCTCGACGAGCCGCTGGGCGCCCTCGATGCGCTCACGCGGGTGCACCTTCAAGGCGAGCTGCAGCGCATCTGGCAGGCGGAGGGCACCACCATGATCCTCGTCACCCACGACGTGGACGAGGCCATTTTTCTCAGCGACAGGGTGGTGGTGATGGCCGCCGGGCCGGGCCGCATTGTCGAAGAGGTTGCCGTGGATCTGCCCTTCCCCGGCGACCGGGCGGCCGGCGACTTCGCGGCCGTGAAGCGCCGCATCCTCACCGCCATGGGAGAGGACGGGCGATCCGTGCACGCCGCGTGAGGCGGCGCGCGGCACGCCGGACGGGCGGCCTTTGCGCCGCCCTTCTCGCAGCCCTTCTCCCCCTTGCGCTGGCGGTTGAAGCCGCCGCCATGGACACGGCGCCCTCCACCGACCTGCCGGATCTGTCGGAGAGCCGCGCGGCGGTCTATGCCGGCGATTATGAGCGCGCGCTGGCGCTGCTGATGCCGCTCACCGCCACCGTGCGGCACGCCGACCTCTATAATCTGCTGGGCTTCGCCAACCGCAGCCTCAAGCGAAATGACGAAGCCGCACGCTGGTACAAGGAAGCGCTGTTCTATGATCCCGGCCATCGCCCGGCGCTGGAATATCAGGGCGAGCTGTTCATCGCGGTCGGGGATTTCGACCGGGCGGAGAAGAATCTGGAGCTGCTGCGGCTGCTGTGCTTCCCCGACGGGTGCGAGCCCCATGAGAGGCTGCGCAAGGCCCTGATCGCCGCCGGCCGACCCCAAGGGGGATAGAACTTCCTCACACCACGCGCGCGTCGGCTCGCATAAGACAGACGCGCCAACTCAACACGCGAGGGCATGTCATCCACCCCGCAAAAAGGGGGAGATGCTCCCCCTTCTCCGCAGAACCTGCGCCTCCGCACGCTGCTCTCGTGCTCGCCCGGGTGTCACACGGCGGCGAGGATGCGGCGTTGCAGCTCCAGAGCTTCGGTGGTGGCGGACGCGCGCGGGCGGGGCAGGTCCACGCTCACGTCGAGGGCGACCTCGCCCTGGCGGAGCACCACCACCCGGTCGGCCAGGGCCACCGCTTCGGCTACGTCATGGGTGATGAGCACCGCGGTGAAGCCGTGCTCGGTCCAGATCCGCTCGATGAGGCGGTGCATCTCGCTCCGGGTCAAGGCGTCGAGGGCGCCGAAGGGCTCGTCCAGCAGCAGCACGCCGGGGCGGGACACGAGCGCCCGCGCCAAGGCCACGCGCTGCTTCTGCCCGCCCGAGAGCACGCTGGGCCAGTCGCGCCCGCGGTCGGCAAGGCCCACATCGCGCAGCGCGGCATCGGCCGCCTCGCGCCAGCCGGGACCACGGGCGATGCCCACATTGGCAAGCACACGCTGCCAGGGGGCCAGCCGCGGATCCTGGAACAGCAGCCGCACCTGGGGCATCAGGCCGTTCACCTTCGTGTCGCCCACGAAAACCTCGCCGGAGGTCGCGAGGTCAAGACCGCAGACGAGGCGCATGAGCGTGGTCTTGCCACCGCCGGAGCGCCCGACCACGGCGACGAACTGGCCGGCGGGGATGTCCAGATTGAGCCGGCGCAGCACCGGCCGGTCGCCGAAGCTCTTGGTGACGCCGTCCAGCCGAACGGGTGAGCCCGCCCAGCGGAGGGAGGGCTCGGGCGGCGGCGCGGCGGGGCGGAAGGTGCCGCGGATGTCCGCCGATTGGGCGGGTGCCGTGGCGGAGCCGGGCCGTGGAGCGAAGGCCTCGCTCATGCGATGCCTCCCGCCTCGCCTTGATAGGCGGGGTGCCAGGCCAGCGCCCGGCGCTCGATGGCACGGGTGAGGCTGTCGGCCAGCTTGCCGAGCAGGGCGTAGGCGACCACCCCCAGCACCACCACGTCGGTCTGCAGGAATTCGCGGGCGTTCATGGTCATGTAGCCGATGCCGGAGGTGGAGGAGATGGTTTCCGCCACGATCAGCGTCAGCCACATGATGCCCAGCGCATAGCGCAGCCCCACCAGGATGGAGGGCAGCGCCCCAGGCAGCACGATGCGCAGGAACAGGGCGCCGGGCGGGAGCCCGTAGACCCGCGCCATCTCCACCAGCCCCCGGTCGACCGTGCGGATGCCGTGGAAGGTGTTGAGATAGATGGGGAAGGCGACGCCGATGGCGACAAGGAAGATCTTGGCTTCCTCATCGATGCCGAACCACAGGATCACCAGCGGGATGATGGCGAGGTGCGGCACATTGCGCAGCATCTGCAGGGTGGAATCGAAAATGGTCTCCGCGGGCCGCCACACCCCGTTGAGCACCCCGAGGGCGAGGCCGACGGCGCCGCCGATGGCGAGCCCGACCAGAGCCCGCCCGGTGGAGACGGAGATATTGGCGAGCAGTGATCCGTCCTTCAGCGTCCGCCAGAAGGCCAGCGCGACATCGCTGGGGGCCGGCAGCACCCGCGTGGACAGGAGGCCAAGGCTCGCCGCCGCCTGCCAGGCGATCAGCGCACCGAGCGGCAGGGCCCAGGGCAGCAACGCGCGGCTGACGGACCGGACGTAAGCCGTTATCCGGGGCACGCTGGGCTCCCTGGCCTGGGGGTGGCTTTCGGCGGCGGAGGGAGATGCCGCCGCCGAAGTCAGGGTGGAGCTCATGGCCGGTGCCTTCAGGACTTCGGCGGCCGGAGCGCGTCGGAAATGCGGATGGGCTTGGGAATGAGGCCCAGGGTGAAGAAGGCGTCCGCCACCTTCTGCTGCGCCGCCGCCACCTCGGGCGTCACCGGCTTCACATCATATTGCTGGCGGGCCAGGGTCACTTCCAGGACCGGCGCGGGAATCCCGATGAGGGGCGAGAACTGCGCGGCCGCCGCCTTCGGATTGGCCGTCACCCAGGCCCCGATCTCGGCGACGCCGTCGAGGATCGCGTCCACCACCTGCGGCGCGCGCTCGGCGAACGCCTTGGTGGTGAAATAGAACTGGTAGTTGGAAACGATGCCGGTGCCGTCGGCCAGGGTGCGGGCCTCAATGGTCTTTTCAGCGGCCGCCTGGAACGGGTCCCAGATGGCCCAGGCGTCCACCGAACCGCGCTCGAAGGCGGCGCGGCCATCGGCCGGGGTCAGGAAGGCGGTCTTGATGTCGGCATAGGGCACGCCCGCCTTCTCCAGCGCCTTCACCAGCAGGTAGTGCACGTTGGAGCCCTTGTTGAGGGCCACCGTCTTGCCCTTGAGATCGGCCACGCTCTTCAGCGGGCTGTCCTTGGGCACCAGGATGGCCTCGCCGGTGGGCGCGGCGGGCTCGTAGCCCACATAGACCAAAGGCGCGCCGGCCGCCTGGGCGAAGATGGGCGGTGCCTCGCCGGTATTGCCGAAGTCCACGGCCCCGGCATTGAGCGCCTCCAGCAGCTGCGGACCGGCCGGGAACTCGGCCCACTTCACGGTGTAGCCCAAGGGCTTCAGCCGCTCTTCCAGCAGGCCCTTGTTCTTGAGCAGGATGAGGGTGCCGTACTTCTGGTAGCCGATGCGCACCACCTTTTCCTGCGCCAATGCGGGCGCGGAGGGGAGGGCAAGGCTGCCGGCCAGGGCTGCGGCGGCGAGGGCAAAGCGGCGGCGGGTGATGCCGGATGTCATGGGCGAAACCCCTTGCTTCAAGACTGGATCAGAGGGCGAGGCTGCGATAGCCGCCGGCCCAGTAGAGGAGCGGCTCGGCATTTTCGGTGACGCGCGAGGCCACCACCCGGCCGATGACGATGACGTGGGAGTGCCGCTCGATGGCGTCTTCCAGCTCGCAGTCGAAGGCGGCGAGGGCGTCGGCTAGCACCGGGGCGCCGGTGGAAAGGCGGGTCCAGTCGGCGCCTTCATAGCGCGCGGGGCCCTTCAGTCCGTCCTGGCCGGCGAAGCGGCCGGCCACCTCCTCGTGCTGCGGGCGCAGCACATTGATGGCGAAGGTCCGGTGCTTCAGCAGCGCCGCCAAAGAGGAGGCGGTGCGGTTCACGCAGATGAGCAGGGTCGGCGGTTCCACCGACACCGAGCTCACCGAGGTCGCGGTGAGCCCCGTGCGCTCTTCGCCCGCGCCGACGGTGAGGACGCTCACCGCCCCGGCGAGCTTGCGCATGGCGGCGCGGAAGGCGAGCGAAGCCGGCGGCAGCACGGCGGTCGTGGTGGCGGCGGCAGCATCCGCAGTGGAGTGAGCGTTCATCTTTAAGCTCTCGGTAGGCATGCGGGCACCGGACCTGCATCGGCGATGCCGGCCCCTCGGGTGGTCTGAACCGCCTTCGGAACGGGCCGAAAGCGGCGGATCGGAAAAAAGGATAGACAGGCTGCCTTCATGTAGTCAATAATTTCTACGGATTTTATAAATTATAGATCGCGCGCGGTTCCCGTTGCCGATCCGCCTGGAGCACGCCCATGTCCGTGAACGCCGTCGAGCCGTCCCTGCCCGCTGCCGAGCAGGCCAATGTCCTGTGGTTCCTACCCACCCACGGCGACGGCCACTATCTTGGTACCTCGCACAAGGCGCGTGAGGTGAACCTTGCTTATCTGAGGCAGATCGCGCAGGCGGCGGACCAGCTCGGCTATTACGGCGTGCTGATCCCCACCGGGCGCTCGTGCGAGGATTCCTGGATCGTCGCCTCGGCGCTGGCGGGCTTCACGGAGCGGCTGCGTTTCCTGGTGGCGGTCCGGCCGGGCCTGCTCTCGCCGGCGGTGGCCGCGCGCATGACGGCAACGCTGGACCGCATCTCTGGCGGGCGGGCGCTGATCAATGTGGTCACCGGCGGCGATCCGGTGGAGAATCGCGGCGACGGCTTCTTCTCCGACCATGCGGAACGTTATGAAATCACAGCCGAATTCATCGACGTCTACACCCGCCTGCTGAAGGGCGATGAGGTCACCTTCGAGGGCAAGCACCTGAAGGTGGAGGGCGGCAAGCTGCTCTATCCGCCGGTGCAGCAGCCCCATCCGCCGCTGTATTTCGGCGGCTCCTCCGCGCCCGCCCATGATGTGGCGGCACGGCAGGTGCAGAAGTATCTCAGCTGGGGCGAGCCGCCGGCGCAGGTGGCCGCCAAGATCCGCGATATCCGCGCCCGCGCCGCCGCCCTGGGCCGGGAGGTGACGTTCGGCATCCGCCTGCATGTGATCGTCCGTGATACGCAGGCCGAGGCCTGGGCGGCGGCCGACGAACTCATCCGCTACGTGGACGATAAGACCATCGCCGATGCGCAGCAGGTGTTCTCGCGCATGGATTCGGAAGGGCAGCGGCGGATGAGCGCGCTGCACGGCGGGCGTCGTGACCGGCTGGAGGTTGTCCCCAACCTGTGGGCCGGCGTCGGCCTCGTGCGCGGTGGCGCGGGCACGGCCCTGGTGGGCGACCCTGAGACGGTGGCGCAGCGCATGAAGGAATACATGGCCATCGGCATCGATACCTTCGTGCTCTCCGGCTATCCGCATCTGGAGGAGGCCTACCGGTTCGGCGAGAGCGTCCTGCCGCTGCTGCCGCGCGCCGCCGAAACCGGGGCCCCGGGGGCGGTGACCAACCATCGCGGGCCGTTCGGCGAGATCATCGGCAATGCCATCGTCCCGGTGGAACGCCGCGCGTCGGCGTCCTGAGCCTGGCCCGAGGGGAGCGGACGAGGCATGTTGAATCGGGTCAGGTCGCGGCGATCCGCGATTATCGTCGGCGGTGGCTTCAGCGGAACTCTGTTCGCACTCCTGGCGGTCGCCTCGCGCGGCCTCGACGTGGTGCTGGTGGAGCGTACCCGGGAGGCCGGGCGGGGGCTGGCCTATGGGGCCTGCGACCCCATCCACCTGCTCAATGTGCCCGTGGCGCGCATGGAACTGGGGCTGAAGCCCGGCTTCGCGCAGTGGTTGGCGGCGTCGGGCGCCGACCTTGCGGAGGCGCTGGAGGAAGCCGGCGGGGATCTCGCCTCCGCCTACGTGCCGCGCGCCCTGTTCGGCGCCTATCTCGCCGAGCGGCTCGAAGAGGCCATCGCGGCCCATGATGGACGGCTTCGGCGTGTGCGCGGGCAGGTCGTGCGTGTCGGTGACCGCCCCATGCCCTTCGTCCAGCTTGCCGACGGTCGGCGCATCGAGGGCGACCATGTGGTTCTTGCGACCGGAAACCTTCCGCCAAAACCGCCGCGATCGCGCGACCATGGGGTGTATGACAGTCCGCTATTCGTGCCGGACCCGTGGTGCCGGGCGGATCTGAACACCGTGCCGTCCGATGCGCCGGTGCTGCTGATCGGTTCCGGGCTGACCATGGTGGATGTGGCCCTGAGGCTTGCGGCGCGCGGGCACCGTGGGCCGCTCTGGAGCGTGTCGCGCCATGGCCTCCTGCCACACAGCCATGTGGCGGCCGGCAATCCCGGTGTCGAGCCCTTTCTCGACCCGGCCGAGGCCGGCGATCCGGCGCGAGCGCTGCGCCTGGTGCGGGCCATGGTGGCGCAGGCGGCTGAAAAGGGCGTGCCCTGGCAGAAGGTGATGGACGCGGTGCGCCCTTCGGCGGCGGCTGTCTGGAGCAACTGGACGCGGGTGGCGCAGGCCCGCTTTCTGCGGCATGCCCGCACCTATTGGGACATCCACCGCCACCGCATGGCCCCGCGCATCGCGCGGCGTCTGCGCGGCCTTGTCGAGGCCGGTCAGCTCCGGGTCATGGCGGGGCGCCTGTCCGCCCTGGAGCCGGTGCCGGGGGGCATCGCGGCAACCTTGAAGCTGCAGCGCACCGGCCGAACGCTGACCTTGGAGGTGCTGCGGGTCATCAACTGCACCGGTCCGCGGTCCGATTTCGCCGGGCTCGCCGTGCCGCCCTTCGACGGACTGCGTGAGGCGGGACACATTGTCCCCGATCCCTTGGGGCTTGGCATCTCAACCCGGGCCTCGGCGGTTCTGGATCGCTACGGCCACCCCTCGGACTGGCTGTTCGCGGTGGGGCCCCTCACGCGCCCATCCTACTGGGAGGTCACCGCCGTGCCGGAAATTGCCGTGCAGGTTCAGCGGCTGGTGGAAGCTCTCTGCCGGACGTCGGGGCCGTTGCGCCGGAACGAGGCGCAGCTTCTCAACGACTTCGT
Source organism: Xanthobacter sp. NM-59 (assembly GCF_021401125.1). Lineage (GTDB taxonomy): Bacteria > Pseudomonadota > Alphaproteobacteria > Rhizobiales > Xanthobacteraceae > Xanthobacter. The sequence continues at coordinate 64,963 of NZ_JACBFQ010000010.1, read as the reverse complement.
CAATCTTGGCGAAGGCATATGATGTCTCTGGAGGGAGCGTCGTGAGACGGTCTCAGCGAGTTCATTGCGATGCGGCGGGGCGCCAATATTCGATCCGCTCGCGCGTGCCGGTCCAAATAAACGCTTGGTCGTGGATGACAGGGAGATCTCGTGGGGGCTTTGTTTTGCATTCCGCACGACAAGCCACTTCCTAAGCTTTCTTGACGGGTCTCCACCTCGCGCGAAAACGCTCTCAGCCCCCTTCCCCAAGGCCGCCGACGCGAGGCGGGTCGCCTGTGGCGCTCGGCCTGCGGCCCTGGGGTGGGCAGGACGGTTTGTTTATTTGGCGTTGCCGTCCTGTTTCACTTCGAGCTGCCGGCGGGCCTCGCTGCATTTGGTGGACTTCGCGTTGCCGCTGCCGTTCGCCGGATGGCAGAGCCCCAGCTGGACATCGCGGAAGTCGTGCTTGGCCCGCGCGCGGTAGGTCTGCGGGCGAGGATCAAGGGCGTTGGCGGTGTCGGCCAGGGGCACGGACAGCAGCATCACCGACGCGAGGGCTGCTCCCGCCGACATGGTCGGCCGCATGCGGATGGAGTTCTTCATTTTATTTTTCCTTTTGGAATGAAGGGGAAGGGGCCGGCCGCAGGCGACGCGGGCCTTGCTTTCGCGGTTCTGGCGCGGAGCGCGGACGCGTTCATGCGGCGTGCTCCTCGATCCGGGCCGGGGCGCTCGCCGGGGCTGCCGGCTGCCCCGGCCAATGCCGGCGGCGGGCCTGGCGCGCCCAGGGGCGGCGGAAGTCGAAGGTGGCGACGTAAGGGTAGATGACCGGCAGCACCACCAGGGTGAGCAGGGTGGCCGAGACCAGCCCGCCGATGACCACGGTGGCGAGCGGGCGCTGCACCTCGGCGCCGGCGCTGGTGGACACCGCCATGGGCAGGAAGCCGAGGCTGGCCACCAGGGCCGTCATCATCACCGGCCGCAGGCGCATGGCGGCGGCCTTCTGGGCGGCGGCGCGGGGCGAGAGGCCGTGCGCCTCCTCGTCGCGCACATAGCTCATCAGCACCACGCCGTTCAGGATGGCGATGCCGAAGGTGGCGATGAAGCCGATGGCGGCGGAGATGGAGAACGGCATGTCCCGCAGATAGAGCGCGATGATGCCACCCGTGGCCGCCACCGGCACGTTGAGGAAGATGAGCGCCGCGACCCGCGCGTCACCGAACATCACCACCAGCGCCACGGCGATGGCCGCCATGGCTGCCGGCACCACGATGGCGAGCCGCGCGGTTGCCGCCTGCATGTTCTGGAACTGGCCGCTCCAGACCATGGAATAGCGCGGCGGCAGCTTTACCTTCGCGGCGACGGCGGCTTCCGCCTCGGCCACGAAGCTCTGCACGTCGCGGCCGCGCACATTGGCCTGCACCGAGATGCGGCGCTGCAGGCGGTCGCGGCTTATCTGGGCCGGGCCTGAGGCCACTTCCACCGAGGCGACGCGGGACAGCGGCACCATGGCGCGCCCGGAGCGGCCCACCGGCAGGTTGCGCAGCCGCTCGGCATCGCCCCGGTCCTCGGGCGGCACCCGCACCACGATGTCGGTGATGGAATTGTCGTCGCCATAGACCATGCCGGCGGTGCGCCCACCGATGCTCTCGACCACGTCGAGGATCTCGGACACGTTGATGCCGTAGCGCGCGGCCATGGCGCGATCGATGGTGATGGAGAAGGAGGATTGGCCCGCCTGGGATTCCGCCTTCACGTCGGCGGCGCCCTCGATGCCGGAGACCACCCGCACGATCTCGTCTGCCTTCTCGCGCAGCACCTTCAGGTCATCGCCATAGAGGCTGATGGCCACGTCGCCGCGAATGCCTTCCAACAGGTCGTCCATGCGCATCTGGATCGGCTGGGAGAAGCTGAAGGAGACGCCGGGCACCTTGGCCCGCAAGCGCTCGTCCATGGCGGCCACCAGCTCGTTCTGGGTGTGGGCGGTGGTCCAGGTGGAGGGGTCGTTGAGGGTGATGAAGGTGTCGGTGGCCTCGACCCCCATGGGGTCGGTGGGGATCTCGGCGCTGCCGGTGAGGGACACCACGCGCTTGACCTCGGGAAACTCCTTCAACACCTGCTCCATGCGCGTCACCGTGCGGATCGACGCTTCGAGGTTGATGCCCGGCAGCTTCTCCGAGGTGATGACGATGGAGCCCTCCGACAGCTTGGGCAGGAACTCGCCGCCCAGCCGGCTCGCCAGGAACACGCTGACGCCGAACACCGCGAGCGTCAGCGCCACCGTCATCGCCGGATGGCGGGTCGCGCGCTGGAGCGTGGGCGTGTAGAGCCAGCGGGCGCCGCGCACGAGCCGCGTCTCATGCTCATTGATGCGCCCGCGCGCCAGGAACAGGGCGGCCAGGGCGGGGACCACCGTCATGGTCAGCACCAGCGATCCGGCGAGCGCCAGGATCACGGTGATGGCCATGGGGCGGAACATCTTGCCCGCCACCCCGTCCAGCGACAGGATCGGCACATAGACCACGATGATGATGGCCACCGCGAAGGCGATGGGCTTGGCCACCTCCGTGGTGGCATCGCGGATCACCTCATAGGCATTGCGGCCCGGCTCCTCGGCCCGGCGGCGCATCACGTTCTCGATCATCACCACCGCGCCGTCGACGATCAGGCCGAAGTCGATGGCGCCCAGGCTCATGAGGTTGCCGGAAAGGCCCAGCGCCCGCATGCCGGCGAAGGCGATGAGCATGGACAGCGGGATGGCGGCCGCCACGATGAGGCCCGCGCGCAGATTGCCGAGGATCAGCAGCAGCACCACGATGACCAGCACCGCGCCTTCCACCAGATTGTGCGTCACCGTGGTGATGGTGCGCTCCACGAGGGTGGACCGGTCGTAGAAGGGGCGGATCTCCACCCCCGGCGGCAACTGGGCGTCGAGGTCGGCCACCGTTTCCTTGATGGCGTTGACCACGGCGCTGGCATTGGCGCCGTACTGCATCATCACCACGCCCACCACGGTCTCGCCGGCGGCATCGTGGGTCACCGCGCCCAGGCGCACCTTGGGGGCCTCCACCACCTCGCCCAGGGTGCGCACGGTGATGGGCACGCCGCCTTCGCCGGTGGCCACCACGATTTCGGCGATATCGTCCATGGTCTTCACCAGGCCAAGCCCGCGAATGACCTCCTGCTGGTCGTTGTGGCTGAGATAGGCGCCGCCGCGCGCGGAATTGTTCTGCTCCAGCGCGGCGAAGAGCTGGGCCATGGTGACGCCGTAGCGGCGCAGGGCGTCGGACGAGACGCGCACCTCATAGGTGGGCATCTCGCCGCCATAGATGTTCACGTCGGCGACGCCGGGGGTGAGGCGCAGGCGGGGCGCGATGGTCCATTGCAGCAGGCGCCGCAGGGCCATGGGCGAATAGCCGGGCCCGCGCACCTCGAACTGATAGACCTCGCCGAGGCCGGTGGCCATGGGGCCCATCTGCGGATCGCCCACGCCGGGCGGCATCATGGCCTTGGCCTGGGTGAGGCGCTGGAACACGTCGTCGCGCGCCTGGGCGAGCGGCATCCCTTCCTCGAACGTGGCGTAGACCGCCGAGACGCCGAACCGGGACACCGAGCGCACGCTCTCCAGTCCCTGCGCGCCGGCCAGGGCGTTCTCCACCGGGAAGGTCACGAGGCGTTCCACCTCCAGCGGGCCGAGGCCGGGCGACTGGGTGAGGATCATCACCTGCTTGGGCGAAATGTCGGGAACCGCGTCCACCGAAAGGGATTTGACGCTGATGAGGCCGGCAATGGCACCGGCCAGCACCAGCACCAGGATGAGCCGGCGGCGGGCGATGAGGAGGGAGAACCAGGCTTTCATGGATGTGTCCTCACTCCTCGGAGCCGAGCAGGGCGCGCAGCAGCACCGCCTTCAAGGCGAAGCTGCCGGTGCCGGCCACGGTCTCGCCGGCGGCGACACCCTCGCGCAGCTCCACCCAGTCGGTGCGCTGCAGGCCGAGCTTCACCGGGCGGCGCTCAAACGTGCCGTCGGGGCGCTCCACGAACACCACGGGGCCGTCCTCGGTCTGCTGGACGGCGCCCGCGGGCACGGTGACGCCGCGCCGGCCGAGATCGGCGGTGATCTCGGCGGTGACATACATGTTGGCCTTCAGCGCCCCGCCGGGATTGGCGATCTCGATGCGCGCGGGGGCGGTGTTGGTGGTGGGGTCGAGCGCCGGGTTCACCGAGGCGACGCGGCCTTCATATTGCCGCTCCACCACGCCGGGCGCCGTCACCACGGCCGGGTCGCCGGCCTTCACGACCGCGATGTCGTCGCCGAACAGGTTGGCCTTCACCAGCACCTGCGAGGGGTCGGCGATGGTGAGGGCGTCGCGGCCCGTGTCCACCACGTCGCCGAGGGTCACGGCCAGGTCCACCACCACGCCGGAAATGGGGGAGATGATGGCGCTGGTGCCGGGATCTTCCCCCGGTGGGGGAGCCAGGCGCTCATACTGGGCGGCGTAAAGGTCCACCTGGGCCTGGGCGGATTGGACGGCGGCGCGGGCCTTGGCGGCATCCACCTGCCGCCGCTCCAGGTCGATCTGCGCCACGCGCCCGTTCTGGATGAGGACATTGCCACGGTCGAGCGCGGTCTCGGCGATCTTGGCGGCAACCTGCGCCTCCGCCAGGGCCGCCTTGGCGGCGGCGAGGCCATTGCGCGCGTCGAGCACGCCGCTGGCGTCGAGGGTGGCAAGGACCGCGCCAGCCTTCACCTGGTCGCCGGGACGCACGGCGAGGGACAGCACGCGCCCCTGGGTGCGCGGCTTCACACGGGCCACGCGCCGCTCGTCGAAGGCGACCATGCCGGGGGTGCGGATGACCTTCCGGATCTCGCGCTCTTGCGCCTTGGCGGTGGTGATGCCGAGCTCCTCACGCAGCTGGGGGGCCAGGCTCACCACATTGCCGTCGACCTGCGGGGGCGCGGCCTGCGCGGCATTCGCCGGCGGCGCCGCGGTGGCGGCGGGCGGTATGTAATGGGAGGCGGTTGCGCCCAGCGCGGCGAGTGCAGCACTGACGATAATGCCTTTTTGAATTGTATTCATGCGTCTTCAGTCCACGCAGACAGTTGTCGTCATGTGATGCGGATCGCCGATTTGCTTCGTCTGCACGAGGGTGGCGTCATTCGACAGGCGCACCTCTTCCGTTCACCGGCCACACAGGCCCGGCAGCGGATCGCAGCGATGTCTTTAAACGTCATGGCGCCGATCGGAGCCATTAAATTCGAGTTTAGAGTTATCTCGCCCGGGAATGCGCTATGACTTTAGGCATCAGCCGGCCATGCGAGGAAAAACCGGCGAAGGACGTGGGATGGCCAAGGTATTATTGATCGAGGATGACCGGGAAACCGCCGAGGAGGTGGTTGCGGACCTGCGCGGGCGCGGGCACGAGGTGCAGTGGGCTGACACCGGCCCCACCGGCCTCGACCTCGCCCGGGACCGGAGCTGGGACATTCTCGTCACCGACCGGCTGTTGCCGGGGCGGGACGGGTTGAGCGTGCTTCAGGATTTGCGGAGCGAGGGGGTGCGCACGCCGGCTTTGGTGCTGAGCGCGCTCAGCAGCGTGGACGAGCGCATTCGCGGTCTCCGCGCGGGCGGGGATGACTACCTCGTCAAGCCGTTCGCCTTCGCCGAGCTGGCGGCGCGCATCGAGGCGCTGCTGCGGCGGCCGGCGGAGCCGAAGGAAACCCTGCTGCGTGTGGGCTCGCTGGAGCTGGACCTCATCTCCTCCACCGCCAAGCGCGGCGGGCGCGAGATCGAGCTTTTGCCGCGCGAATACAGACTTTTGGAATACATGATGCGGCGCCCGGGCCAGACCATCACGCGCGCCATGCTGTTCCAGGATGTGTGGAACTATAATTTCGTGCCGAAATCCAATCTCGTGGATGTCCATATCGGGCGTCTGCGGCACAAGCTCGATGGACCGGGTGAGCCGAGCCTGATCCAGAACGTTCGCGGTGTCGGCTTCGTCTTCAGCCCCGATGCATAGTCTCTTCAAGACCACCGCTTTTCGCTGGGCATTCGCCATCGCGCTCTGGTCGGCGCTGCTTTCGCTCGCTCTGTTCGCCTTCGTGTATTGGCGCACGGTGACGTTCGCGCGCGAGCAGCTCGACCATATGGTGCTGCACGAGGCGCAGTTCGCCGCCGCGGCCCCCGCGGAAAGCGCGCACCGGCTGCAGATGTGGCTGATGGAAGACCTGCACAGCGTGCGCTTCGCCGCCTTGTTCGCGCCCGATGGGCGGCCGGTCGCCGGCAATCTGGGATACTTCCCGGCGGGGCTGCCCACCGACGGCGTCGCCCGGCGCATCCAGATGACGGTGCAGCTTGCCGGGCAGAGCGTTTCCGAGGAGCTTCGGGCGGTGGCCGTGCGGCTCGACGACGGGCAGCGACTGGTGGTCGCCCACGATTTGGACGAGGTGCAGCGTGGCCGCAGCGTGATGATGCGGGCCCTGGCGCTGGCGGCGGCGCCGACGCTGCTGCTCTCCATTCTCGGCGGCGTGGTGCTGGCCGCGCAGGCCCGCCGGCGCGTGTCCTCGGTCGAAGCGGTGCTTGCCAAGCTGATGCGCGGGGATCTGCAGCATCGCCTGCCGGTGAACGGGACGGGCGATGAATTCGACCGGCTGTCCGCCGGCGTGAATGTGCTGCTGGCGGAGATCGAGCGGCTCATGGACGAGGTGCGCGGGGTGGGCGACAGCATTGCCCATGACCTGCGCACGCCGCTCACCCGCCTGCGCGCGCGGCTGGAGCGCAGCCGCGACGGGGCGCGGAGCATCGAGGAGTTCCAGCAGACCATCGACCAGGCGCTGGTCTGGCTCGACCAGACCCTGGCCCTCATCACCGCCGTGCTGCGCATCGGCGAGATCGAGCACGAGCGCCGCCGGGCTGCTTTCCAGCCCTTCGACCTCGCCCCGATGCTGCGCGAGGTGGCTGAGCTCTATGAGCCGACGGCGGAGGAAAAGGCGATCCGCATGACCGTCGACATCTCGGCGCGGGATGCGGTGGTGACCGGCGATTGCGACCTGATCTTCGAAGCCGTGGCCAACCTCGTGGACAATGCCGTGAAGTTCACGCCCGAGGGTGGCGCCGTGCGGCTGGGGCTTCAGGAGGTGGAGGGCGCACCGGTGATCAGCGTGGAGGATACCGGGCCCGGCATTCCGGTGCAGGAGCGGGACCAGGTGTTCAAGCGCTTCTACCGCTCGGCCCCGGAACGGCACATTGATGGCAACGGGCTGGGCCTCAGCATCGTCGCGGCCATTGCCGCACTCCATGACTTCACTGTTCGGGTGGTGGAAGCGCCCGGCGGCGGCTGCCGGTTCGAGCTGGTCTGCCCCCGCTCGCCCGACGCCGACCGTGATGGGGGACGCGGCCGCGGAGCCAGGCGCATTGGGACCGGCGACGGCCTCCTGGCCTGCCGCCCGGCGCGAACCTGAGCCGGAGTTTCAACGACGCGATGGCCTGGACCGACAAGATGAAGCGCGTGGTGCCATTGATGCTGGTGGTCGTGGCGGTGGGGATGGGACCGGGCCGCATGGCCCTTGCCGCCTCCTCCGCCTCCTCCGCCGCCTCCTCCTCCTCCGCGCCCGAGGGCCGGGCTGAAGAGCCGGGTGCGGACCTGGCCAGGCGGCGCATGGTGGCCGAAGGGCACCTGAAGTTCCTCTATGCCATGTATTTCGCGGTGAAGGGCTGCACCGAGGCGGCCCGCGAATTCTCGAAGCCCGATTTTTTGCCCCCGGTGAGCCTGGACGAGGTCCGGCGCCTGACCGCCACCGCCGATGCCGCCGCGCGCGAGGTGGGCGTGGATGTCGACCGCGCCTGGATCGTGGCGTCCCCCATCGGCCAGGCAACCGGCGAGGCGCTGAAGAAGGATACGCCGGAGAATCTGAAAAAATGCCGGCAGACGGGCACCTTCGTGCGCTCGGTCCTGGCGCAGCTTCAGCTTTCCCTCACCGGCCTGGGCAGCAAGCGCTCCATCATCGAGAAGGACTTCTAGTTCGTTTTCCGCGTTTTCCTATCGGGTGGACGCTTGTTCTTGTCGTGACCTGACGGCCCGATGTGGACGGCGACCACCCAGGCGCGTGGCCAAGGGCCGTGAGCCAAGCTCCGCGGTCCTCGGCGTCAGCTCTTAGAGCGCGCGAGCTTTCCAGGCGCGCCGACGCGTCAGCGCATATCGAACAGCTCCTGGTGGAACCTTTTTTCCACCGGAATGCCCTGGGCGGCGAAATCGGCGCGCAGGGCGGAGCCGAAGCCGGCGGGGCCGCAGAACCAGATGCTGGCCTCACGCCAATCGGGCACCACCTCGCGGATGCGCGCGCCGGTCAGGCGGCCGTCGCGCCCGCTAATGAGCAAGTGCAGGCGCACATTGGCGGCCTCGGCATCCCCCGCCAGCCGGGCGAGCGCATCTTCGTCCACGTCGCTGGTGGTGTGGAAGAGGTGCGCCACCTGCCCCTGCGGCCAGTCGGGGGCATCGGTGTGCATGGCCATGTGCTTCATGCGGGCGAGGAATGGCGTGATGCCAATGCCGCCGCCGATCCAGATCTGGGTGCGGCAGTCGTCGTCGAAGGTGAAGCAGCCATAGGGGCCTTCGATGCGAACTTCCTGGCCCACGCGCAGCTTGTCCTTGAGGCGGCCGGTATGGTCGCCCAGGGCCTTGGTCACGAAGGTGATGCGTGGCTGGTCGGGGTGCCAGCCGGAAGCGATGGTGTAGGGGTGGGCACCCTCCGAGGCATCGGACATGGCGAAGGCGAACTGTCCCGGGCGGTGGCCCGGCCAGCCGTTGGGCACGTCGATGATGGTCTCGAGCGCCTTCACGCCGGGAAAATAGGTGAGCTGCGCGATGCGCCCCTTCACCTGCCGCGCGGCGCCCACACGGCGCAGCAGCACCACGACCGCCGCATAGGTGCCGCCGGCGAGCAGCAGGGCCATCACCACGCCCAGCGGCGTCATCCAGTCGGCGAACGTCAGCAGCACCACGGCATGGAACGCCAGCACCAGATAGGCCACGGCGAGCAGCCGGTGGATCTTGTAGAACCAGCGGTAGGGAAAGGCGCGGATCAGCGCCAGGACGATCAGCGCCACGGCGGCGTAGAAGGCCCACTCGCCCACGCTCTCGGCCGTGCCGCGCAGGGTTGAGAAGAAGGCTTCCACGGGGTTCTCAATGGGCGGGCGCGGGCCGCGCGGCGGGCGCTCCAGCAGGCCCCAGCCCACCGCCCATTTCGGGCCCTGGGTCCAGAGCCAGTGGACGACCGAGACGACGAGGGCGGTGATGCCCAGCCATTTGTGCAGCCGGTACATCTTGTCGAGGCCGCCCAGCCAGCGCTCGGGCCAGCGCGGGCGCAGGGCGAGCATCATGGCCACGCTCATGACGGCCATGGCGAGCACGCCGGTATATTGGACGGCCACGGTGCGCACCGGAAAAAGGCCCCGGAGCTGGAACGCTCCCGGCTCGGCGGCGATCCAGAGCACCGACATGAGGACGAGGATGCCGAAAAGGGCCAGCTTGATGTGTCGCATGTCTGCGTGTCTCAATCTCCGTGGGCGCGCGAGTCGCCTTTGACCGTGGGTCAGGCATAACCTCAAGCCACGACACCTGAAAGCACCTGATGTTGCATTGAGGGCGCTCAAGTCCGGTACCGATGCCGGGTCCTGTGCCTCGGTTTGCGCTGTCGGGGCCCGCCTCCTCGTGCCAGCTGGCGCCGCGCGTAACGGTGTCGCGCGGGCATTCAAGCCGAGGTCCGGGCGCGGGGCCTCGCATGGCCCGCGCCACCGGCCGAGGGGCTGGGAACGCCCTTGGCGGAGCGGGGTTACCGCGCGGGGCCCCTCGGCCCCGCATCGCCGCGGCCGCCGTCGGGCCATGGCGTACCGGCCATCGGTTCCGCCGCAGCCTGCGCCATCCGCATGCGGTGATGGTGACCGTCGTCATCCGCGCGGACGTGATCGTGGTGACGCGGGGCGTGGCCGCGCTCACGCATGGAGCGCGCGTCGGCGTGGCGGCTTGCGTCGGCGCGCGTGGAGGCCCCCCGCTGTCCGTGCTGCCCGCTCCGCTCATGCCGCTGCTGCCGCTCCTGGCTGGCGGGCGCCGGGGCGGTGATGTCCGATCCGGCGAGGGCGATGCCGCTGCCCGAAGCGAGGAGAAGAACACTCGCGCCGATCAGCGTGCGGGTTTTCACGTAGGTCTTCACGCGGGTCTTCATGGAAAGCCTCCCGGTTGGCGGTGTTCGGCGGCATCCTTGCGCCCGCACCTGACAGCGACCTGAACCCGGTGCCGAGGACCGTTCAGCTTCCCGTCAGCTTGGCGGTGGGAAAGCGCACGGTGGCCCGGAAGCCATCGGAGCGGCCGGGAACGGGCGAGGCCAGCTCCAGGCTCAGCCCCGCCCCGCGGCACACGGCGGCGCCGATGGCGAGGCCCAGGCCCGAGCCGTCGGCCTGGGTGGGGCCACGCTCGAAAGGCCGGGTCAGACGCTCGAGTTCGCTGGCCGGCACCACGGCGCCGGCATTGGAGACGTCCAGCACGTCCTCGGCCAGCCGCACCGTCACCGGCGTGTCGGGGGCGCGATGCTTGAGGGCGTTCTCGATCAGGTTGCGGGCCAGGATGGCGAAGGCGTCGGGATCGATGTCGGAGACCGGGCCCCCCTCGGTTGGGATGAGCACGTCAAGGTCGTCGGCCTGCTCGCTCTGGCGCGAGATCTCCTCGATCACGTGGCGCAGCACCGGGGCGAGGGGGGCGGGGGCCTCGGCCAAAAGGCCGCCGCCTTCGGCCTTGGCGAGCTGGAGCAGCTTTTCCGACAGGCGCGAGAGGCGTTTCAGCGCCGTGGCGATGGCCCGTGCGCGCTCGCGTTCCGGCCCTTCGTGCAGCTCCGCCATCAGGCGCTGGGTCTGCGCCAGAGCGGCGGCGATGGGAGTGCGCAGCTCATGGGCGCTGTTGGCGGTGAAGCCGCGCTCCGCCTCCAGCGCGCCGCGCAGGCGCTCCAGCAAGGCGTTCACCGAAGAGGCGACCGGCGCGATCTCCTCCGGCAGCCCGGACGCCGCCACGGCGGACAGGTTCCCCCGGCCCCGGGCCTCGATGGCGGTGCGGAAGGCCACCACCGGCCTCAGGGACAGGCGGATGGCGAGCCAGACGGCGACCAGCGCGATGGGCACCAACGCCACCAGCGGCCAGATGAGCGCCATTACCGCGCTGCGCACCGCGTTCTTGCGGTGGCCGAGATGCTCGGCCGTGGTGACCGAGATGGTGCCCTGCACGGCGGAGATGGTGAAGGTGCGCAAATGGTGGGTGGTGTGGAAGCCGGGGGCAAGCGCACGCGGAATGTCCATCAGGTCGGCGTCGCTGGATTGCAGCAGCTCGCGCCCGGCCGCGTCGCGCACCACGTAGGAGATGTATTCGCGGTGGGTGCCGATGGGCGCCATGCGCTGGGGGGCGTCGCCGTCCTCGCGGGAGAGGAGTTCGGAATAGGCGAGGGGCAGCACCCGCTGGGCCACCTCTTCGAGGGCGCTGTCGAACACGTCGTCGATCTCGCGGCGCAGCACCAGGCCGGCCACCGTCGCCGCCGCGAGCCAGAGCGCGGTGACCGAAACAGCGAGCCAGAGCCCCAGGCGCCGGCCCAGGCTCCAGCGGCGGGCGGGGCGGGCTGCGTTCACGCGCCCGCTCCCGGCGTGCCCAGGCGATAGCCCATGCCGCGCACGGTCTCGATGGCGTCCGCGCCCAGTTTCTTACGCAGGCGGGCGATGTAGACTTCGATGGTGTTGCTCTCCACTTCCGCGTCGAACGAATAAAGCCGCTCTTCCAGCTGGGGCTTGGACATGAGCTGGTTGGGCCGCTGCACCAGCGCCTCGAACAGCGACCATTCGCGCGCGGTGAGCGAGATGGCGCGCCCGCCGCGGCGGACCGAGCGGGCGGCAAGGTCGATTTCGAGATCGCCGACGGTGACGAGCGGGTTGGGATTGCCCGCATAGCGCCGCCCCACCGCGCGGATGCGGGCGGAGAGCTCGTAGAGGTCGAACGGTTTCACCAGATAATCGTCGGCGCCCGCGTCGAGGGCGGCGATGCGGTCGGAGATCTGGTCGCGGGCGGTGAGGACGATCACCGGGGTCACATCGCCGGCGGCGCGAATGCGCTTCAGGAAATCGGACCCGCGCCCGTCCGGCAGCATGAGATCCAGGAGCACGAGCTCGAACACGGCGGCATGGAGGGCGGCATCGGCCTCGCCGAGGCGGGTCACCCAATCGGCGCCGTGTCCATCGGCCACGAGCTGGTCACGCACGGCCGTGCCGAGAATCGGGTCGTCTTCCACCAGCAGAATGCGCATCTCTCACCTCGGCGCGGAACAGGCCAACCCGGAGCGCCCTTCGCCATGCCGTGCAGCGGGCTCTCGGCGGAACCGCGAGGGCGTGAAAAGGCTGGAGGATGTCCGGTGAATGGCCGCCATGGCATATAGTGTAGCCCGGCGGGCCGGCCATGGGGCGCGCGAATGCGCCGCGTCGTTCAGGTGGCCGTCAGCTCCGCGTGCTTCTGCTGGACGCGGGGCGTGCGAAGGAGAGTGAAGGTGAAAAGCGCAGCGTTCGCGGGCGGTCTCGCCATGGTCTGCCTCGCCACGGTGAGCCTGGGCGCCGTGGGTCTCGGCGCGGGCCCGGCGATGGCCGGACCCCATTGCGATGTGCCCCTTGCTCAATGGCAGCCGCGCGCCGCCCTTCAGAAGAAGCTGGAGGCGGAGGGTTGGACCGTGCTGTCCATCCGTTCCGACGACGGCTGCTACAAGGTGCGGGCTACCAATGCCCAGGGCCGGCGGCTCAAGGCCAAATACGACCCCGCCAGCCTGGAGCCCGTGGCCCGCGCGGATGACGCCCCGGACGACGACTGAGGTCGGCCGGGGCGGGTTTGCGGGAGTGCGTCAGCGCTGGCTTTCGGCCATGTGGGCGCGGTAGCCGCCCTGGCGCTCCAGCATCCAGCCGGGATATTCCGGCGGCAGGGCGCTCGCCGCATCCAGCGCCGCGAGCTCCTCGGTGGACAGGCGCACGCGGGTGGAGGCGAGATTGTCGGCCAGCTGGTCTGGCCGCTTCGCCCCGACGATGACGCTGGTCACCACGCTCTGGTGCAGCAGCCAGGCCAGGGCGATCTGCGCCACGCTCACCCCATGGGCCTCGGCGATGGGCCGCATGGCGTCGATCACCCCATAGCCCCGGTCGCGGTTCACGGGCGGGAAGTCGAAGGCGGCACGGCGGCCGCTGCCGGAGGCTTCGTCCGAGCGGCTGTACTTGCCGGAGAGCAGACCGCCGGCGAGCGGGCTCCACACCATCAGCCCCAGCCCCTCGGACTTCAGCATGGGCACGATCTCGCGCTCGAGGTCGCGGCCCGCCAGGGTGTAATAGGCCTGCAGCGACAGGATGGGCGCCAGCTGGCGGGCGGCGGCGATGCCGATGGCCTTGACGATCTGCCAGGCCGCCCAGTTCGACAGGCCAATGTAGCGGACATGGCCCTGGCGCACGAGGGTGTCGAGCGCCTCCAGCGTTTCCACGATGGGCGTGGCGGCGTCGAAGCCATGGATCTGGTAGAGGTCGATATGGTCGAGCTGGAGCCGCTGAAGGCTCGCCTTGCACTGGTCGAGGATGTGCTTGCGCGAGGCGCCGCGGGCGTTCGGGCCTTCGCCCATGGGGCCCAGCACCTTGGTGGCGATGACGAGATCATCGCGCGAGAGCCCCAGATTGCGGATGGCGCGGCCGAGGATGCGCTCGCTCTCCCCGCCCGCATAGACATTGGCGGTGTCGATGAAGTTGACGCCGGCCTCCACGGCGGCCTTCACCAGCGCGTCGGCTTCTTCCTGGTGGAGCTGGCCGATCTGGGCCCACATGCCCTCATTGCCGCCGAACGTCATGGTGCCGAGGCAGATCTCGGAAACGAAAAGGCCGCTGGGGCCGAGCTGACGATAACGCATGGTCATGCTCCTTATGGCGGGACAACCCGTGCCGATGACATAGGCCCGCCGGCCGCCCCGGCGCGACGCGGATCCTCGCGCTCTCTTGCCCGATTCTCTCAAAACGCCGGGCGGGGCTTTTCCCGCCCGCGCGGTGGCCTACTTTAGGGCCATGAGTGATGATCTCCTCGACCGGCCCCGCGAGCTGCTCTGGCGGCAATGGCAGCGCTTTGGCCGCGAGACGCCGCTGGAAGGGCTGCGCCTGATGGTGGCGCAGGAGCCGTCCGGCCTGTTGCACTCGGTGTATCAGGCGTCCTTCTGCGGCGTGCTGCAGGGCGCGAAGATGAGCCTTCTGGGCGAGCGCGCCTTTCGCTACGACACCGGCAAGTGCCTGATCGCCTCAATGGACCTGCCCATTACCGCCCAGATCGTCGAGGCGAGCGCGGAGCGGCCCTACATGGCGTTCAGCCTTGCCGTGGACCCGGCCATGATCGCCGACCTGCTGCTGGATGCCGTGGAGGAGCCGGCGGCCGGAAGCTTCGCCTCCATCGCGGTGTGCCGGATGGAAGCCGACCTGCTCGACCCTCTGGGCCGGCTGCTGGCGATGCTGGATTCCCCGCGCGACCTCGCGGTGCTCTCGCCCCTGATCCGGCGTGAGATGGTGTGGCGGCTGCTCAACGGCCCCCATGGCGCGATGCTGCGCCAGGTGGGGCTTGCCGACAGCCGGCTGGCGCGCATCGCCCGCGCGGTAGCCTGGATCCGCGATCATTTCGCGGAAACGCTGCGTGTGAGCGATCTGGCCGCCCTGGTGGGGATGAGCCTCGCCAGCTTCCACCGCCATTTTCGCGCCGCCACCGCCATGTCGCCCATCCAGTTCCAAAAGCAGATCCGCCTGCAGACCGCCCGGCGCATGCTGCTCTCCGACGGGGTGGAGGTGGCCAATGTGGGGTTCTCCATCGGCTATGAGAGCCCCTCCCAATTCAGCCGCGACTATCGCCGGCTGTTCGGCGAGCCGCCGGGCCGCGACGGCGCGCTGATGCGCGGCGGCGTCCTCTCATCCCTGGAGCTCTAGGGCGCTTCGAGTGGAGGGGCGCCGGTTCGGGTAAACGCAATGCGCTCGGGGGAGGCTCTGCCCCATTGCCCTCGCGTGAGAAATGGGGGGAAAGCGCTCAGCCTAAGGTCGTCCCCCTTCTGTCGCCTGATTATGCTAACCCCATAGGGCGCCTTGGATGGCGGCGAGGCGCAGGGAGCGGGCGGATGCGGGTCCTCATTACCGGAAACATGGGCTATGTCGGCTCTGTGCTCACGCGCTACCTCAAGGGAGCGAACCCGGACATCGAGCTGATCGGCTATGATGCGGGCTTCTTCGGCCATGCGTTGACGGGGGCGGAGCGGCTGCCCGAATCCGTGCTCGCGCGCCAGCATTTCGGCGATGTGCGCGCGTTTCCCGCGGAGCTGCTGGAGGGCGTGGACGCGGTGGTGCATCTGGCCGCCATCTCCAACGATCCCATGGGCAAGGAGTTCGAGGAGGTCACCGGCGCAGTGAACCGCGACGCCAGCGTGCGCATCGCCCGCCTGGCGGCGCAGAGCGGCGTGCGGAATTTCGTCTTCGCCTCCTCCTGCTCCATGTACGGCGCCACCGAGGGCAGCCCGCGCAAGGAGGGCGACCCGACCAACCCGTTGACCGCCTATGCCCGCTCCAAGATCGGCACGGAAAGCGACCTGCGTGATGGGCCGCTCGGCGACATGGTGTTCACCTCCCTGCGCTTCGCCACCGCCTGCGGCATGTCCGACCGGCTGCGGCTCGACCTGGTGCTGAACGATTTCGTGGCCTGCGCCCTCACCCGCGGCGAAATCTCCGTGCTCAGCGACGGCACGCCCTGGCGGCCGCTGATCGATGTGGAGGACATGGCCCGCGCCATCGCCTGGGCCATCGGCCGCACGCGGGAGAATGGCGGGCCCTGGCTGGCCGTGAATGCGGGCCGCGACGAGAATAACTACCAGGTGCGCGACCTGGCCGAGGCGGTGGCGCGTCATGTTCCCGGGGTGAAGGTGAGCATCAATACCGACGCCCCGCCGGACAACCGTTCTTACCGGGTGGATTTCGCCCTGTTCCGCGCATTGGCGCCGGACAACATCCCGCAGGTGTCCCTCGACCGCTCCATCGAGCGGCTGGTGGACGGGTTCCGGCGCATGGATTTCAGGGACGCGAATTTCCGCGAGTCGCCTTATATGCGGCTCAACATGCTGCGCCGGCACATGGCCGCCGGCCGGCTCGGCGCCGATCTGCGTTGGGTGGCCGGGCAGGCCTGACCGGTGATGCCGGCCGTGCCATGGCGCAGAGCGGGGCTGCACCAGGGCACCACGGGCGCGAAAGCGCCGGGCCGGATTGTTCTTCACTCTCCCCGATCACAGGGCTCGCCGATGAAGTGCCGCCACTGCTCCGCTCCCCTGGCGCACACCTTTCTCGATCTGGGCTTCGCGCCGCCGTCCAACGCCTATCTCTGCGCGGCGGACCTGCACCGGCCGGAGGTCTATTTCCCGCTGAAGGTGAAGGTGTGCGACCGCTGCTGGCTGGTCCAGACCGAGGATTATGCCGCCGCCGACGCGCTCTTCACCCCGGGCTATGCCTATTTCTCCAGCACCTCTTCCAGCTGGCTCGCCCATGCGGCCCGCTATGTGGAGAAGATGATCGGCAAGCTTGAGCTCGATGCCGGCAGCTTCGTCATCGAGGTCGCCTCCAACGACGGCTATCTCCTGAAGAACTTCGTCGCCGCCGGCATTCCGTGCCTGGGCATCGAGCCCACGGCGAGCACCGCCGACGCGGCCGAGAAGCTGGGCATTCCGGTGCTGCGCAAGTTCTTCGGGGCGGCGGTGGGGCGCCGGCTGGCCGCAGAGGGGCAGCAGGCGGATCTCGTCATCGGCAATAATGTCTATGCCCATGTTCCCGACATCAATGACTTCACCGCCGGCCTTGCCGCCGTGCTGAAGCCCACGGGCACCATCACGCTGGAGTTTCCGCACCTCATGCGGCTGATCGATGAGGCGCAGTTCGACACCGTCTACCACGAGCACTTCTCCTACCTGTCGCTGCGCACCGTCGGCCGGCTGTTCGCCAGCGCCGGGCTAAGGGTGTTCGACGTGGAGGAGCTGCCGACCCATGGCGGAAGCCTGCGGATTTTCGGCTGCCATCACGAGGATGCCCGGCCCACCAGCGCGGCGGTGCATGACCTCTTGGCCCTGGAGCGGGAGCGCGGCCTGGAGGATCTCGCCACCTACAGCGCGTTCCAGGCGCGGGCGGACCGGATCAAGGACGACCTTCTGTCCTTCCTCATCGCGCGGAAGCGGGAAGGCCGGCGGGTCGCCGCCTATGGCGCCGCGGCCAAGGGCAACACCCTGCTGAACTATGCCGGCGTGAAGCCGGACCTTCTGCCCTTCGTGTGCGATGCAGCCCCCTCCAAGCAGGGGCATTTCATGCCCGGCAGCCATATTCCGATCCTGCCGCCTTCCGCGCTGCTGGAGCAGCCCGTCGATGACGTGCTCATCCTGCCGTGGAACATCGCGGATGAGGTGCGCCGGCAGAATGCGGAGCTCGCTGCGCGCGGCACCCGCTTCGTCACGGCGGTGCCCCGGCTGCAGATTTCATGAGCGCCGCGGACGCCGGACCCGCGCAAGGTTCGTCCCGTAATCCTCGATCTCCGCGCGCGGGCGCGGCCGTTGCGGGTGCGGGGCGCACCCGGGGAAGGGCGGGGTGATGAAGGCGCTATACGAGCAAACCGGGTTGCCCGTGCTGCAGAACCGTGTCTATGCCACCGTGCGGGAGGCGCAGGCGTGCCAGCTGGGTGACGTGCGGCTGGTGCAGGATCCGGCCACCGGCCTCGTGTTCAACGCGGCCTTTCGGCCCGAGCTCGTCATCTACGACAGCAATTACCACAACGAGCAGTCCCTCAGCTCCGCCTTCGTGCGGCATCTGGAGGAGGTGCGCGAGATCATTGCCCGCCGGCTCGGCCGGGAGCGGCTGGTCGAGGTGGGCTGCGGCAAGGGCTTCTTCCTGGAGATGCTGCTGGCGGCCGGGTTCGACATCGTCGGCTTCGATGCCGCCTATGAGGGCGACAATCCCCGGATCCAGCGGCGCTTCTTCGAGCCGGGAATGGGCATGTCCGGCGACGGGCTCATCCTGCGCCATGTGCTGGAGCATATCGCCGACCCGGTCGCTTTCCTGCAGAATCTGAAGGTCGCGAACGGTGGGCAGGGGCTCATCTATATCGAGGTGCCCTGCCTCGACTGGATTCTGGAGAATCGCGCCTGGTTCGACATCTTCTATGAGCATGTGAACTATTTCCGCCTGGCCGACCTGAACAAGATGTTCGGCACCGTGGTGGAGAGCGGGCGGCTGTTCGGCGGGCAATATCTCTATGTGGTGGCCGATCTCGCCACCGTTCAGGCGCCCGCCTTCGTGCCCGGTGACGCCGTCACCGTCCCCGAGAACTTCGCCGCCTCCCTGGCGACCATGGACGGCGCGGGCGGGGCGATCTGGGGATGCGCCTCGAAGGGGGTGATCTATGCCCTGCTGCGCGCGCGCGCCGGACATCCGGTCGATCTCGCCATCGACATCAATCCGGCGAAACAGGGCCGGCACATGCCCGTCACCGGCCTGCGCGTTCATGCGCCGGATGAGGGACTGGCCCTGCTGGCACCGGGATCCACCATCTACATCATGAATCCGAACTACGCGGACGAGATCCGCGCCATGTCGCACCATGCCTACCGCTATGTCGAGGTCGGAAATGACTGAGTTCGAACAGGAAAGAGAAGCCCGCATCGCGGCCCTCGGCACGGACGCCCAGCTGCGTCAGGACACCGGGCGCTTCATGCTCAGCTCCATCAACGCCAAATATTCCTACAATTTCTCCTGGATGGGCCGGCCGATCATCCAGTATCCGCAGGATATCTGCGCGATGCAGGAGCTGATCTGGTCGGTACGGCCCGACCTCATCATCGAGACCGGCATCGCCCATGGCGGCTCGCTGATCTTCAGCGCCTCCATGCTGGCCCTGCTCGACCTGACCGATGCCATCGAGGCGGGCACGCCGATGGACCCGCGCGCGAGCCGGCGCAAGGTGATCGGCGTCGACATCGACATCCGGGCCCATAACCGCGCGGCCATCGAGGCCCATCCCATGGCCTCGCGCATCGAGATGATCCAGGGCTCCAGCATCGCCCCTGAGATCGTGGCCGAGGTCAAGCGCCGGGCGGAAGGCCACGCGCGCATTCTCGTCTGCCTCGACAGCAACCATTCCCACGACCATGCGCTGGCGGAGCTGGAGGCCTATGCCCCGTTGGTGAGCGCCGACAGCTATTGCGTGGTGTTCGACACCATCGTCGAGGACCTGCCGAAGGGCCTGTTCCACGATCGCCCCTGGGACGTGGGCAACAATCCCAAGACCGCCGTCCATGCCTATCTGAAGGGGCATCCGGAGTTCGAGATCGACGTGGCGATCCAGAACAAGCTCCAGATCACCGTTGCGCCCGACGGCTTCCTGAAGCGCGTCAAGGCCTGAGCTGACGGGGCGCCGCGGCGCCCATCCCACACCGGGGGCAAGCGGCTGGCGTCTTGGTCCCGGTTCAGGATCGGGCCCGCGTATCAGGCTCCGGCGCCGCAATGGGCCAGCAGCAGCTCGGTGAAGGCGTCCGCCTGCTCCACATTGGAGAGGTGGGCGCAATCGAGCTTGGCCACATGGGCGCTGGCGATGGACTGGGCCAGACGCAGCCCTTCCTCGGGCGGCGTGGAGGGGTCCTGGGTGCCGACGATCACCAGGGTTGGCGCGCGGATCAGCGGGGCGGTGAGGCGAAGGTCCATGTCGCGGATGGCGGCGCAGCAGCCGGCATAACCCTCGGCCGCGGTGGCGTTGAGCATGGCGCGCACCGGCGCCACGCGCTCGGGATGGGCGGCGAGGAAAGCGGGGGTGAACCACCGCATCAGCACGCTTTCTGTCAGGGCGGCCACGCCGCCGTCCAGTACGGCGTTGATCCGCTCGTCCCATACCGAGGCGAGCCCCATGTGGGCGGTGGTGTTGGCGAGCACCAGCCCCGTTACGCGCTCCGGCACCCGGGCGGCCAGCCACTGCCCCACCATGCCGCCCAGGGACAGGCCGCAGAAATGCACATGCTCGACGCTCAGCGTGTCCATGAGCTCGACCACGTCGCGCCCCAGCCGGTCCATGCCATAGGCGCCCACCGGCACGTCCGAGCGGCCGTGGCCCCGGCAGTCGTAGCGCAGCACCCGGAAGGTCTCGGCGAGTGCGGGTATCTGCGGGTCCCACATCTCCAGCCGCGTGCCGAGGGCGTGGGACAGCAGCAGAACCGGCGCGTCCGCCGGCCCGTCAAAACGGTAGGCGAGGCGGCATCCGTCTCCGAGGGTCACATGACCCAGGCTCTCATAACCCAGGCTCTCATAACCCAGGCTCTCATGGCCAATGGACTCGTCTGCCGCTGGGGGCGTCATCGTCATCCTCCACCTTGCGCCTGGGCTTCGGTGCGGACCGGAGCAGGCTGGTACCGGGAGGAAAACGCATTTTGCCGCCCGCTCCAACCCTTTTGCAGGGGAATGCGTCAGGTGGGCTTGCCGGGGTGCCGCTCGGCCGCCAGGTGGCGGTGCAGGGTCGAGCGGTGGATGCCGAGCCGCCGCGCCGCCATGGAAATGTTGCCGTTGCAAGCGGCAAGGGCGGCCTGGATGGTGGCGCGCGTCACCGTCTGAAGGTCATCCTCGCGGAGGGTGTCCGCTACGTCCGCAGGGGCATCGCGCGGGCCGTCGCGCAGATCAGCGCGCAGGTCCGCGGGCAGGGCTTCAGGGCCCAGAATGCCGCCGGGTTCGGCCAAAGCATGCAGCACCTTGAGCGTGCCCACGAACTGCCGGAAGTTGCCAGGCCAGGAATAGCGCGCCAGGGTCGCGACGCATTCGGGCGAAAGGGCGGGCGCATCGCCCTCACCCGCCAGCTCCCGCCAGAAGTGCCGCACCAGGGCCTCGCGCTCGGGCAGGTGTCGCAGCGCCGGCAGCGCCACCGTGTACTGGGCGATGCGGAAATAGAGGTCGGCGCGGAAGGTGCCGGCATCCACCAGCTGCTTCAGGTCGCGGTGGGTGGCGCAGACCAGGTGGAAATCGACGGGCACGGGCTTGCCGCCCCCCAGTGGCGTGACTTCCCGCTCTTGCAGCACCCGCAACAGGCGGGTCTGGAGCGCCAGCGGCATGTCGCCGATCTCATCCAGGAAGAGAACGCCGCCATCGGCCTCGCGCAGCAGGCCCTTGAAGCCGGCCCGGCGGGCGCCGGTGAAGGCGCCGTCCTCATAGCCAAACAGCTCGGACTCGATGAGCCCCTCCGGCAAGGCGGCGCAGTTCACCGCCGCGAACGGCCGCTGCGCGCGCTGCGAGCGGGCGTGGATCTGGCGGCTGAAGACCTCCTTGCCTGAACCGGTTTCGCCCTGGATCAGCACCGGCACGCCAGCATCAAGCAGGCGCACGGCGCGGCGCAGGGCCTCGGCGGTGGCGGCATCGAAGCAAGGCTCGGGCGACTGGCGTGACAGGGCCGCGGGCAGCGGTTCCGCCGGCGTCGCTGTCGGAGCCGGGGCGCTGACCGCGCGGCTGCCGTCCGGCTGCGCGGCGGAGGTCCGGGATGAGGCCTGGCGGGACGGCTGCTGCTCCACGCGGGCATGCAGGGTGTCGCCGCGGGTGCTGCGCACGCGCCGTACCTCCGCGCTCCGGCCCAGGCTGCCCTCGAACAGCTCGCTGTAACGGCAGGTTCCCAGGGCATCCCAGCCGAGGCTGAGCTGGGCGAGGCCCCAGCGGTTGGCGGCCACCAGGCGATAGTTCTCGAACACCAGGATGCCTTCGCGGCTGGTGCCCAGGAAGCTGGCATCGGTGTGGAAGCGCACCACGGTATGCCCGGGGAAGGCGCCCTCGAACAGGCGGTGCTCCACCTGGTTCACGGCCAGCTGCACCAGCCCCAGAGCGTGCATCTGCGCCACCGCCGAGGGGCCGGACAGGTCCAGCAGGCCCACCACCTCGCCGAAGGGATCGAGAATGGGTGCCGCCGCGCAGCTCAGGATGCCGTGGGCCTCCGCATAATGCTCGGCGCCGCGCACCTCCAGTGGCCGGCGCTCCACCAAAGCGGTGCCGATGGCGTTGGTGCCGATGGCGGTTTCGCTCCAGTTCACGCCCGGCAGCAGGGAGACCTGGGCTGCGCGATCGGCGAATTCCGCCGAGCCGATGGTGTCCAGCACCAAGCCTGAGGGATCGGTGAGGATAACGATGCTGCCGGTGACGGCGGCATCCGCGTGGAGCGCCTCCAGCTCCGGCCGGCAGCGCCGGCGCAGGGTTTCCGCCCGGTCACGGTGCTGGCGCAGCTCGCCCGCGGTGACGGGCTCGGGGGCGACGCGTCCGCCCGGCGGCAGGCCGCGCGCGGCGCAGCGCGTCCAGGAGCGCAGGATCGGCTCAGCCACGCCAGTGCAGATCGCTTCCCCGGAGAAGAAGCGCTGGCGCGCGGCAACCAGCGCCTCGTGCGAGAACAGGTGGGCGTCGCGGGACGGGATGGTCTGCAGCATCGGCACCTCGGGACGTTTTCGCTCCCAAATGACGGGTGTTGCAAAATGCGACACCTGTCGTTCCGTGTTGTTCTTATGGGCGACAGTCTCGCACGACTGTTCATGCCGCGTCCAGCTCCGGCCAAAGTGGAGTGGATCCAGCCTTGACCTGAAGTGCAGCCGCACAACAACTTACCGCACTGCAAGAATAAAAGTTCCGCATCCGGCCGGCAATTGGCACGAGGGCTGCGATAGGATGCGCGACCCACAGTGGGAGGAAACCATGAACAAGCCAGAATTCCTCAATCAGGACAAGGCCTCGCCCTTCAAGGCCCGGTATGGGAACTTCATCGGCGGCACCTTCGTGGAGCCGGTGAACGGGCGCTATTTCGAGAACATCTCGCCCATCAACGGTAAAGTGATCTGCGAAGTGGCGCGCTCCGATGAGCACGACATTGAGAAGGCTCTCGACGCCGCCCACGCCGCCAAGGACGCCTGGGGCCGCACCCCGGCCGCCGAGCGCGCGCTGATCCTGAACCGCATCGCCGACCGGATGGAGGCGAATCTCGACCTGCTCGCGCTGGCCGAGACCTGGGACAACGGCAAGCCCATCCGTGAGACCACGGCGGCGGACATTCCGCTGGCCATCGACCACTTCCGCTATTTCGCGGCCTGCGTGCGCTCCCAGGAAGGCGCGCTCTCCGAGATCGACCACGACACCATCGCCTATCACTTCCACGAGCCGCTCGGCGTGGTGGGCCAGATCATTCCCTGGAACTTCCCGATCCTGATGGGCGCGTGGAAGCTGGCCCCCGCCATCGCCGCCGGCAATTGCGTGGTGCTGAAGCCGGCCGAGCAGACCCCGGCCTCCATGCTGGTGCTGGCCGAGCTGATCGCCGACATCCTGCCCGCCGGCGTTCTCAACGTCGTGAACGGCTTCGGCCTGGAGGCCGGCAAGCCGCTCGCCTCCTCCAAGCGCATCGCCAAGATCGCCTTCACGGGTGAGACGGGCACCGGCCGCCTCATCATGGGCTATGCCAGCCAGAATCTCATCCCGGTCACCCTGGAGCTGGGCGGCAAGTCGCCGAACATCTTCTTCTCGGATGTGGCGGCGGAAGACGACGACTTCTTCGACAAGGCGATCGAAGGCTTCGTGATGTTCGCCCTCAACCAGGGCGAAGTGTGCACCTGCCCCAGCCGCGCTCTGATCCAGGAAAGCGTCTATGACCGCTTCATGGAAAAGGCGCTGAAGCGTGTCGCCGACATCAAGCAGGGCTCGCCGCTCGATCCCTCCACCATGATCGGCGCCCAGGCCTCCAGCGAGCAGATGCACAAGATCCTGAGCTATATCGAGATCGGCAAGGCGGAAGGCGCCAAGGTGCTGATCGGCGGTGAGCGCAACGCCCTGGAAGGGGACCTTTCGGAAGGCTTCTATGTGAAGCCCACCGTGTTCCTGGGCAACAATTCCATGCGCATCTTCCAGGAAGAGATCTTCGGCCCCGTGGTGTCGGTGACCACCTTCAAGGATGAGGCGGAGGCGCTCTCCATCGCCAATGACACTCTGTTCGGCCTGGGCGCCGGCGTGTGGACGCGCGATGGCTCTCGTGCCTATCGCTTCGGCCGCGCCATCGAGGCGGGCCGCGTGTGGACCAACTGCTACCACGCTTATCCCGCCCATGCGGCGTTCGGCGGATACAAGCAGTCGGGCATCGGGCGCGAGACCCACAAGATGATGCTGGACCATTACCAGCAGACCAAGAACCTGCTGGTGAGCTACAGCCCGAAGAAGCTCGGCTTCTTCTGAGCGGATCCGCGCCTTCTGGTGAAGGCGCGGCGCCAGACGTGGCCGGCGGCGGGGCGGGGATGCCCGGCATCCTCACTTTCATCCGTCCCGCCGCCGGGAACAAAGGATCACCGGCGCCGTTCTTGGGGCAGTGGACTCCATCCTGTCCCAAGGCGGCGTCTGAAACGACCCGCGGACCGGCCGCGGACAACCGCTCAAGGAGGAACGAACGGCCATGATCGAGGCCGGAGGCCAGTTTCCCCCTGGCTTCCGGCGGCCGTCGATTCGTGCCTGTCGTTGATCCGGACATCGACAGCGATCTCGCAGCCGTGGCGCTCCTTGCCGTGAGTGGTGCGGTTCGGTCTCCCCCTCACTCGGCTGCGCGCCAGCCATCCCCCACATGCCAGCCCGCGCCCGAAACGCTTGAGCACCGGGCGCTGCCAGCGGAATGACCAATTGCCGTGTTTCCCGCGCCAGGGCGCCGGTTCATGTCCGGGCCGCTGCTGCGGGGGCCTGGGGCGCGAGCGGCGGGGCCGGCCGTGCATCGTCGCGCGCGTTCCCTGTCAAAGCCGGGGGTGCCGGGGGCCTGGCCTTCGGGCCCGTCGGATGGGAACGAAAGGGAAGAGCATGACGAAGACCATGAAGGCCGCTGTCGTTCACGCGTTCGGAAAGCCCCTGTCCATTGAGGAGGTGCCGGTGCCGACGCCGGGCGCGGGGCAGATCCTGGTGAAGATCGCGGCCAGCGGCGTGTGCCATACTGATCTTCACGCCGCCGAGGGCGACTGGCCGGTGAAGCCGAAGCCGCCTTTCATTCCCGGCCACGAGGGCGTGGGCTATGTGGCCGCCGTCGGCGCGGGTGTGAAGCATGTGAAGGAAGGCGACCGGGTGGGCGTGCCGTGGCTCTACACCGCCTGCGGCCATTGCAAGCATTGCCTGGGTGGCTGGGAAACCCTGTGCGAGGACCAGCAGAACACCGGCTATTCCGTGAATGGCGGCTTCGCCGAATATGTAGTGGCGGACCCGAACTTCGTGGGCCACCTGCCGGCCAACATTTCCTTCACGGAGATCGCCCCCATCCTGTGCGCGGGCGTCACCGTCTATAAGGGCCTGAAGGTGACGGACACCAAGCCCGATGATTGGGTGGTGATTTCCGGCATCGGCGGCCTCGGGCACCTCGCCGTGCAATATGCCAAGGCCATGGGCCTCAACGTAATCGCCGTGGACATCGACGACACCAAGCTCGACCTTGCCCGCTCGCTGGGGGCCGCGCTGACGGTCAACGCCCGCACCACCGATCCGGTGGCCTTCGTGAAGAAGGAGGTGGGCGGGGCCCAGGGCGTGCTGGTCACCGCCGTCTCGCCCAAGGCGTTCGAGCAGGCGCTGGGCATGGTGGGGCGCGGCGGCACCGTCTCCCTCAACGGCCTGCCGCCGGGCGACTTCCCGCTTTCCATCTTCGATACAGTGCTGAACGGCATCACCGTGCGCGGCTCCATCGTCGGCACCCGGCTCGACCTGCAGGAGGCGCTCAACTTCGCGGGCGAGGGCAAGGTGAAGGCCACTATCCACACCGACAGGCTGGACAACATCAACACCATCTTCGATCGCATGCATAAGGGCGACATCCAGGGCCGCATCGTGCTCGACTTCGAGGGCTGACAGCGGGCGCGCCCCGGCCTGCGTTCAGGCCGGGGCGGCTCTCCGTCGCGGGGCCGTGCTGTGCATGCCGGCTGCCGGGCA
Source organism: Xanthobacter sp. NM-59 (assembly GCF_021401125.1). Taxonomy (GTDB): domain Bacteria; phylum Pseudomonadota; class Alphaproteobacteria; order Rhizobiales; family Xanthobacteraceae; genus Xanthobacter. Next base: position 38,951 of record NZ_JACBFQ010000010.1, on the reverse strand, counting down.
CTTGCCTATTTTTTGACCTCCGGTGCGCAATGGCGGGTTTTCGCCTGAAAACTGGCCTTGTCCTTGCTCCCTCCCCATCGGCTTAAGGTCCATGGAGAGTTTCGAATGTCAGACGATGCCCTGCACCCGGTCGTCGTAGCGAAGAAGACGGTCGAGGCTAACAATATGGTCTCGCTGGAGCTGGTGGATCCCGCAGGCGCGGAGCTGCCCGGCTTCACGCCCGGCTCGCACATTGATGTGACGATCCCCGGCGGGTTGGTGCGCCAGTATTCGCTGTTCAACAGCGCCGACGAGCGCAACCACTATCTCATCGGCGTGTGGAAGGATGCCAACAGCCGTGGCGGCTCGCTGGCCATGTATGAGAACGTGAATGTGGGCGACACCCTGCAGGTGAGCGCACCGCGTAACCGCTTCGCGGTGCCCAAGGGCACGGCCCGCGCCGTGCTGATGGCGCGCGGCATCGGCATCACGCCCATTCTCAGCATCGCCGATCACCTGAAGAAGAAAGAGGTTCCCTTCGAGCTGCACTATGTGTTTGCCGGCGGTTCTCCGGGCTCGTTCCAGGGCACCATCGAGGCGTCCGCCTTCGCGGAGAACACCACCTTCTATCTGGAAGGCGCGCAGCCGCCCTTCAATCCGGCCAACATCCTCGCCGATCGACCCGATGACACCGAGCTGTTCCTGTGCGGCGTGGACTGGTGGATGGACCCCATCGCCAAGACCGCGCAGCAGAAGGGCTTCGGCGTCAATCGCATCCACATGGAGCGGTTCGGCGGCAAGGCGCCCGCGCCGCTGCTGGACAAGGTCTTCTCGGTGAAGATCGCGTCCACCGGCAAGACCTATGAGATCCCCGGCGACAAGTCCGTCTCCGGCGCGCTCGAGGAAAGGGGGGTGAAGATCCGGACCTCCTGCGAGCAGGGTGCCTGCGGCACCTGCAAGGTGAAGGTGCTGGAAGGCGAGGTGGACCACCGCGACAAGCGCCTCTCCGCCGCCGAGCGCGACGAAGGCTGGATGCTGGCCTGCGTGTCGCGTGGCAAAGGCGACCTGCTGGTGTTGGACTTGTGACAGTTTGAGGAGACGCGGTTTCGCCGGCCGTGCGCACCTCGCGGCGGCCGGCCCGCATCGGTATTTCGCGACCGTCCGAAGCTGGCTGCCCGTGGTGAAAATGCGCGCGGGGGCCGGGGAAATTTTGGGCAGCGGCTCTCCCGCCGGGGCGGCCGCTGCCCCTCCCTCTCGACGACCCGGTGAGCGAGGAGGCGGCTATGGCGAGCGACGAGGACCTGTGGCAGACCGCCTGGATCATCGCGGATCAATATGGCGCCGAAGGCGTGGGCTTTGCCGCGACCATGGCGCAGAGCTTCGAAATCGGCGGCAAGAGCGAGGAGCAGCAGACCTGGCTCATCATCATGCAGCGCGTGGATGAGCTCACCCGCGACAGCGCCGGACGGCAGTAGAGCGCGCGTGGGTGCGGACGGGGCCCGATGTGCTCAGCGCGCGGCGCGCCCCTCATTGGCATTCAGCAGGGCAAGCAGGCCTTGGAGCAGCGCGGTGGGCGTGGGCGGGCAGCCGGGAATGCGCAGATCCACCGGCAGGACCGCCTCGACACCCCCCATCACCGCGTAGCTTCCCGCGAAGACGCCGCCATTGATGGCGCAATCGCCCGCCGCCACCACCCATTTGGGCGCCGGCGTGGCCTCATGGGTGCGCTGGAGCGCCTCGGCCATGTTGCGGCTCACCGGGCCGGTGACGAGCAGAACGTCGGCATGGCGGGGGGAGGCGACGAACTTCAGGCCAAACCGCTCCAGGTCATAGAAGGCGTTGGACAGCGCATGGATCTCCAGCTCGCAGGCATTGCAGGAGCCGGCATCCACCTCCCGGATGGCGAGGCTGCGGCCAAGCCGGGCCTGCGCCGCCGCCCCCACGGCTGAGCCGAGCGCCGCCACTTCGGTGGCGTCGGGCACATCTTCAGTGAGGGGGCCTGTCAACAGGCTCTTCAGCAGGATTTGGCGCATCACTCATTCCCTTGAGCGCCCGGCGATCACCTCAGGTTCGCGCCGGTCGCCCTACACATATACAATTGCACATGTTCAGCCCGTATACCCAAAATTGCCCGCTTCACCCCGTAGTTTGAAGCCGTTCCAAACAGGCGCATGGCATTTCATAGGCGGAACCGACGATGCGACATCAGGGGCGGCCCGCCGGCCGGTTGGCTCTTCCGCTCCGGCGCTAGAGGTCATGGCCCGCATAGGAACAGTTGAACGATTTGTTGCACAAGGGGAAGTCGGCGACGATGTTGCCCTCGATGGCGGCCTCGAGCAGTGGCCACTGGAACCATGAGGGGTCCCGCAGGTGGGCGCGCGCCATCCGCCCCTCGCGGTCGAGCCGCACATAGGCGAAGATATCGCCCCGGAACCCCTCCACCATGGCCACGCCCTCGCCGGGGCCGGGCTCCACGGAAGTCTGCGTGGGGCCGGCGGGCAGGGTGTCCAGCAGCCGGGTGACGAGGGAGAGGCTCTCCTCGATCTCCTGAATGCGGATCCAGATGCGCGCGTTCACGTCCCCGTCCTGGCGGCTGGGAATGGTGAAGGGCATCTGGTTGTAGGGCGGATAGGGCAGGAAGCGGCGGGCATCGAAGCTCCGCCCGCTGGCGCGCCCGACGAAGCCGCCGGCGCCGAACCGGCGCGCCAATGCCTCCCGCACGATGCCGGTGCCGACGGTGCGGTCCTGGATGGAGGTGGTGTCGTCATAAAGGCGGATCAGCTCGGGGAAGGTGGCGCGGGCGGTCTTCACCAGCGCGCGCACGGCGGCGATGCCGTCGGGCGTCATGTCGTTCGACAGTCCACCGGGGATCACCACATCCATCATCAGCCGGTTGCCGAAGGCGGTCTGCGCCGCGCGCAGGGTCCGTTCCCGCAGCACGCCGCAATGGGCCAGCATGAGGGCAAAAGCGGCGTCGTTGCAGATGGCGCCGACGTCGCCGAAATGGTTGGCCAGCCGCTCCAGCTCCGCCGCCAGGGCGCGCAGCCAGATGGCGCGCGGCGGCACGCCGATGCCGCGCGCGGCTTCCACCGCGCGGGCAAAGGCGAGCGCGAACGCCACGGTGCTGTCGCCGGAGCTGCGGCCGGCAAGGCGCGCCGCCTCCTCCACTGAAGCGCCCACCATCAGCCCTTCAATGCCCTTGTGCACATAGCCGAGCCGCGCTTCCAGGCGCACCACTGTCTCGCCATGGCAGGTGAAGCGGAAGTGGCCGGGCTCGATGATGCCGGCATGCACCGGCCCCACCGGAATCTGGTGCAGGGCGGCGCCCTCGGCGGCCAGGAAGGCATAGGGCTCACCCTCGCCCGCGGCCTGGGCCGCGCCCAACGGCGCGTCGATGCCCCAGCGGCCGTGGTCCAGCCAGGGCCGGGTGTCGGGAGCCGCCTCGGGCACATGGCCGTAGAGGTCGCGGACCGCGCGTTCCAGCCGCTGCGCCGGCGGGTGCACCTGCCCGACGGAGGGAAAGCGCCCCTCGGGGCACAGGCAGGTGGCGATGCCGGCCTCGACCGAGGCCTCGTCCAGCAGCGCCATGTGCACCGCATCCACGTCGCCCCAGAGAGACACCAGGGTGAAGCGCCCCTGGGCCAGATGCGCCGCGAGCGCCGACCACGCGCCGGGGTCGAGGACCGCGCGTGGCCACGGCCGGCAGGTGAAGCTGCGCGTTCCGGCGGCGAGGAGGGAGGTGAGAGACTGCATGCCGTGCGCTACCCCAGAAGCTTCGCCACGTGCTGGAACCAGGCCACCAGCGGCGCCGGCAGATAGAGGCCGGCGGCCAGCACCAGGGCAAGGTGGACCACCAGAGGCCCGTAGGAGGCCTTCACCGGGGCGGTTCCGGGAGTCGGTTCGCCGAATGCGATGCCGCTGAGCTTCAGCACCAGGGCCCCGAAGGCGATGAGGAGGCCGGCCACCAGCGGCAAGGCCAGCAGCATCAGCGGGAACGGCTTGGCGAAGGTGGAGGTGACCAGCAGGAACTCGCTCATGAACACCCCGCCCGGCGGCAGCCCCGCAATGGCGAGGACGCCGATGACCAGGGCCCAGCCGAGCGCGGGATGGGAGGTGGTGAGGCCACGGATCTCCGACAATTTCTGCGTGCCCTTCACCTGGGCCACATGGCCCACTGCGAAGAAGATGGCGGATTTGGTGAGCGAATGCATCACCATGTGCAGCAGCCCGGCGAAATTGGCCAGCGGCCCGCCAATGCCAAAGGCGAAGGCGATGAGCCCCATATGCTCGATGGAGGAGTAGGCGAACAGGCGCTTGATGTCCCGCCGCCGGTAGAGCATCACGCCCGCCAGCAGCAGCGAGGCGAGCCCCATGCCCATCAACAGGGGCCCCGGCGCCAGCGCGCCGGGATTGAGCGCCAGCAGCAGCTTGAAGCGCAGCACCGCATACAGCGCCACGTTCAGCAGCAGGCCGGACAGCACGGCGGAAATGGGGGTTGGCCCTTCCGCATGGGCGTCCGGCAGCCAGGCATTGAGGGGAAACAGGCCCACCTTGGTGCCGTAGCCGAGCAGCAGGAACACGAAGGCGAGGTTGAGCAAGGCCGGATCGAAGGCCTGAACGCGGGTGACCAATACGCTCCACACCATGCCGTCCTGGCCCTCGCCCACCACCGGCTGGGCGGCCATGTAGACGAGGATGGTGCCAAACAGCGCCATGGCGATGCCCACCGAGCCGAGCATGAAGTATTTCCACGCCGCCTCAATGGCTTCCGGCGTGCGATAGAGCCCCACCATGAGCACGGTGGAGAGGGTCGCGCCCTCGATGGACACCCACATGACGCCGAGATTGTTGGACACCAGCGCCATGTTCATGCCGAACAGCAGCACCTGGTACATGGCGTGGTAGACGCGCAGGTTGGCGGGCGTCATGCGCCCGGTCTCCACCTCGTGGGCGATGTAGGTGGCGCTGAACACGGCGGTTGTGAGGGCCACGAACGTGTTCAGGACGATGAACACGATGTTGAGGTCGTCCACCAGGATATAGGGCCCGCTGTCCGGCCGGTGCACCACCAGCCCCAGCGCCCCGGCGAAGGCGAGGGTGCAGGCGAGGACGTTGACCCACGCCCCCGAGCGCCAGGACGGCCACAGCGCCAGCAGCGCGGCGGCGAGCGCCGGGGTGGCGAGCAGCAGAAGGATGCTGGGAAGGCTCATGCCCGCCCTCCCCGGAACCGGTCGAGGGCGTCCACGTCCACCGTGTCGAACCGCTCACGGATGCGGAACAGGAACACGCCGAGGATGATGAAGGCGATGAGCACCGAGAACGCCACCGAGATTTCCACCACCAGCGGCATGCCCTTGGCGCCCGCGGCGGCGAGGATGAGGCCGTTTTCCATGGACATGAAGCCGATGATCTGGCTCACCGCATTGCGCCGCGTCACCATCATCAGGAAGCCCAGCAGCACCACCGAAAGGGCGAAGGCGAGGTCCTCCCGCGCCAGCGGATCGGAGGTGGCTGTCACCGGCAGCATCACCACCAGAGAGAGGCCGACGAGGCCGATGCCGGCCAGCATGGTGGGTCCGGTGGCAAGCGCCGTTTCCACCTGCCGGTGAATGCCGAGCCGCGCGACCATGCGGTGCAGGGCCACCGGAATGACCAGCCCTTTGAACAGGATGGCGATGCCGGCGGTGACGTAAAGGTGTGGCGCATCATGGGCATAAGCCTGCCACGCCACCGAGGCCGCCAGCGCCACCGCCTGCAGCGCGAACACCTTGATGAGCGCAGGCAGGCGGTCCTGGTACAGCATCATCAGGCTTATGAGCACCATGGCGCCCGCCAGGAGGTGGGCGATGTCGAACACGAAATGGGGGGACATGGGCTGCGGCATGGATCAGAGCCCCCGAGACACAAACAAGAGCAGGGTGCCGAGCAGCCCCAGCATGAGCGCCGCGCCGAGGAAGTCCGGCACCCGGAACACCCGCATCTTCGCCAGCGACACCTCGAACAGCGCGAGCAGCGTGGCCCCCACCGCCAGCTTGCCGAAATATGCGAGCAGGCCGAGCGGCATATGGGTCAGCCCCGCCCCCGCGGGCGCCAGCCCCCAGGGCACGAACACACAGGCGATGAGCGAGATGTAGAGCGTAAGCTTCAGCTGCGCCGACAGCTCGATGAGGGCGAGGTGGCGACCGGAATATTCCAGCACCATGGCCTCGTGCACCATGGTGAGCTCAAGGTGGGTGGAGGGATTGTCCACCGGGATGCGGGCATTCTCCGCCACCGCCACGATCATGAGGCCGATCAGCGCCAGGGCCAGCGACACGCGCAGGCCGACGCCCTGCAGCATCACCCCCGCCACCGTGGACAGCTGGGTGGAGCCCGCCACCAGGGCCAGGGAGAAAACCAGCATGATCATGGCCGGCTCGGCGAGGGATGAGATCATCATCTCGCGGCTGGAGCCGAGGCCGCCGAAGGGCGTGCCCACATCCATGCCCGCCAGCGCCAGGAAGAAGCGGGCGCTGCCCAGAAGGGCGGTGATGGCGATGAGGTCCGCCGACCAGGAGAACAGCAGCCCGGTGGCGAAGGTGGGCACCAGCGCCGCCGCCACCCAGGTGGCCGCGAAGATGAGGTAGGGCGCGGCGCGGAACAGCCAGGAGGCGCCTTCCGCCACCACCGCTTCCTTGCGGAACAGGCGGGCGAGATCGCGATAGGGCTGGAGCACGCTCGCGCCGCGTTTGCGGTAGAGCCGCGCCTTCAGCTTGCGCACCACGCCCGTCACCAGCGGAGCCACGGCGAGCACCACCGTCATCTGCGTGCCCTGAATGAGGAGATCGCCAATCAGGGCCATATCGCCAGCACCAGCAGCAGGAGGATGAGCGCCGAGAAGACGATGCCCAGATATTGGCGGATGGTGAGGTGCGGCAGCACATTGGCGCGCGCGGACAGCGCGTCCACCATCGTCGTGAGCGGCGCGTAGATGAGCCGCCAGGCCGGGTCGTCCCCACTCAGGCGGATGCGGGCGGGGGAAAGGTCGCCCGGCGGCGGCATGGTCACGTCCTCGCGGGCGCGGAACAGGCCGCTGGCAAACACCCTCCGGATGGGCTGGGCGAAGCTCGAGGCCGAGTATTGGGTGCGGGGATCGTTGAGCGGGAAGCCGCAATCCCAGGCCGGCGCCCGCCGCAGGGCGCGGGAAGCGAAGCGGTGGATCAGGACCGCCGCCAGCCCCGCCGAGATGAGGATGAAGACGAACACCAGGAGGCCGTTATAGCTGGAGCGGCTCTCGCCCACCGGGATGATGGAGAGCCACGCCACGTCGCCCTGCACCGGCATGCGCGCGCCCATCAGCGGTGACACCACCTGCTGCAGCGCGTCGATCACCGGCCCGGGCAGGATGCCTGCCAGCACGCAGAGCGTGGCGAGGCCGATCATGGTCCCGCGCGACCAGCGGTCCACCTCCCGCGCCTCGGCGGCGGCCCCGGTGCGCGGGCGGCCCAGGAAAGCGATGCCGTAGAGCCGGACGAAGCAGGCCGCCGCCAATGCCGCGGCGAGGGCCAGCAGCGCGCCCACCGCCGGCACCAGCAGCTTGAGGCCCCAGGGCGCCAGCTCCGGGCTCAGAAGGATGGCCTGGAAGGTGAGCCATTCGGAGGCGAAGCCATTGAGCGGCGGCAGGGCCGAGATGGCGGCGGCGCCCACCAGCATCACCGCCGCCGTGGTGGGCATGCGATGGATGAGCCCGCCGAGCTGTTCGAGGCTTCGCTCGCCGGTGGCGTTCAGCACCGCGCCGGCGCCGAAGAACAGGAGGTTCTTGAACAGCGCGTGGTTGAGCACGTGGAACAGGCCGGCGGTGAGCGCGAGCGCGCCGGCCGCCTCCAGCCCATTGCCCTTGAAGGCCAGGGCGAGCCCCAGCCCGACGAAGATGATGCCGATATTCTCGATGGTGGAGAAGGCCAGCACGCGCTTCATGTCCGCCTGCAGCATGGCCTGGAGCACGCCCAGGGTGGCGGTGATGCCGCCCGCCGCCAGCACCGGAATGCCCCACCACCAATCGGGCGGACCAGCTAGCTCGAACACGATGCGGATGAAGCCGTAAATGGCCACCTTCGTCATCACCCCGCTCATGAGGGCGGACACGTGGCTGGGCGCCGCCGGATGGGCCAGCGGCAGCCACACATGCAGCGGCACCAGGCCCGCCTTGGAGCCCGCGCCCACCAGCGCCAGCCCCAGCACCAAGGCGGTCACCAGGGCGCCATGGGGCGCGCGCTCCATGTCCGCGAAGGCATAGGCGCCGGAGGGGCCCGCGAGCAGAGCGAAGGCCAGCATCAGCATCAGCGTGCCGAAGGTGGCCATGACGATATAGACGAAGCCGGCCTTGAGGTTTTCCGCGGACTTGTCATGGGCGATCACCAGCGCCCAGGAGGCCAGCGACATCAGCTCCCAGCCGAACAGGAAGCTGTAGGCATCAGCCGCGACCAGCACCAGGTTCATGGCGCCGAGAAAGGCGGGGAAGAAGGGCAGCACCCGTTCCGGCGCATGCTCGTGCCGGCCATAGCCGATGGCATAGAGGCTCGCCGCTGCGCCGCCGAGATTCACCACCAGGGCGAATAAGGCGGAGAGCGCATCGAGCCGGAAATGGGCGCCGATCCAGGGCAGCCCCAAGGGCAGCACCAGCGTTTCGGGTGCACAGACAAGGCCGGCGAGGGCGCTCAGCAGGCCCAGCGTCGCGGCGATGAAGCTTGCGCCATAGACGAGAGCGCTGCCGCCGGGCCGCCGGGCGAGGCGCGGGGCCGCCAGCGCGATCGCCGCGAAGGCGACAATCAGGAAGAGAAGGCCGCTCAGGGGCCCGGTGGGCGTGGAGCCCAGCGCCGCCGCGGCGGCAGTTGCGCCGTCGGCCACGTCTCAGCCCTCCGTCCCTGCCAGGGGTGTGCGCGGGGTGGGCTCCTTCAGCCGCACGCCGCGCCCGCCCGCTTCGCTCGCCATATTGTCTCCGATGAGCTCGATGCCGGCGCTATCCAGGGCCGCCACCAGCTTCATGAGCGAGTCCACATTGCCGCGAATGACCCCCTCGCTGGCCTCCATCCGCTGGATGGTGGGCACCGAGAGGGTGGACAGGGCGGCCAGCCCCTTCTGGTCGAGGCCAAGCAGAGCGCGGGCGGCACGGAGCTGTGCGGCAGTGATCACGGAGGGCCGAGGCGAGTGTTGTTGAATCTATCTATATTCAACGCTACGCCTCGCGAACTCAGATTTCAACACCAATTAGTGATGTTTAAAACATCACCGGCCTTCCGCTGGCGCCCCGCCCGGAAGGAGGGGCGCCAGGGTGGTCAGGCGATCAGGCGGTAGGCCGGCAGGGTGAGGAATTCCTCGAAGCTGTCGGCCAGGGACATGTCCGAAAACAGCTTGATGGCCTCCGGGAAGCGGCCGGCGTCATAGGTGGCGGCGCCCAGCACCCCGCGCAGCTTGGCCATCTCGTCGGTCATGAGGGCGCCGAACAGCTCGCCGGTCACCGTGCGGCCGTCCTCCAGCCTGGCGGCGAGGTGGATCCATTGCCACACCTGGGCGCGGCTGATCTCGGCGGTGGCCGCATCCTCCATGAGGTTGTAGAGCGGCACCGCGCCGCGCCCGCGCAGCCACGCCTCGATATATTGCACGCCCACCCGGATGTTCTCGCGCAGGCCGGCCTCGGTGCGGGCGCCCTTGTGCATCTCCAGCAGGTCGTCGCGGGTGACATTGCAGGCAGGGCGCGAGGCGTCGCGCTGGTTGGCCTTGGGCATCAGGCGGTCGAACACCTCCAGCGCCACCGGCACGAGGTCGGGATGGGCGACCCAGGTGCCGTCGCAGCCCAGGCCCGCCTCGCGCTCCTTATCGGCCTTCACCTTGGCGAAGGCGGCGGCATTGGCCTCGGCGTCGCCCTTCACCGGGATCTGGGCCGCCATGCCGCCCATGGCGAAGGCATTGCGGCGGTGGCAGGTTTCCACCAGCAGCAGGCAATAGGCCTTCAGGAACGCCTCGCTCATGACCATGCGGCCGCGATCGGGGGTGAGGAAGCGCTCATTCTTCCCCAGCCGCTTGATGAAGGAGAAGATGTAGTCCCAGCGGCCCATATTGAGCCCGGCCATGTGGTCCTTCAGCTCGAACAGGATCTCGTCCATTTCGAACACGGCCGGCAGGGTCTCGATGAGCACGGTGGCCTTGATGGTGCCGTGCGCAAGGCCCAGCTCCTGCTCGGCGAAGGTGAAGACCTCGTTCCACAGCCGGGCTTCCAGGTGGCTCTCGGTCTTGGGCAGATAGAAATAGGGGCCGGAGCCCTGGGCCAGGGCCGCCTTGGCATTGTGGAAGACGTAGAGGCCGAAATCGAACAGCGCGCCGGACATCTCCTCCCCGTCCACCAGCACATGGGCTTCCGGCAGGTGCCAGCCGCGCGGGCGGATGATGAGCACGGCGGGCTTGGGGCCGAGCCTGTAGGCCTTGCCGGTGGTGGCGTCGGTGAAATCGATGGCGCCGGCCCAGCGGTCCTTCAGGTTGAGCTGGCCCTCGATCATGTTCGCCCAGGTGGGGGCGGAGGCGTCCTCGAAGTCTGCCATGAACACCTTGGCGCCGGAGTTCAGCGCGTTGATGATCATCTTGCGGTCCACCGGGCCGGTGATCTCCACGCGGCGGTCGAGAAGGTCGGCTGGCAGGTCGGCGATGGTCCAGTCATCGGCGCGGATGTTCGCCGTCTCGGGCAGGAAGTCCGGCAGTTCGCCCTTGTCGAAATGGGTCTGGCGCTCGACCCGGCGGGCGAGCAAAGCGGTGCGGGTGGCGTTGAACTTGCGCTGAAGGCCCGCCAGGAATGCGAGCGCCTCGGGGGTGAGGATCTCCTCGAAGCGGGGCGCCAGCGCGCCGGTCACGGTGATGCCGTCGGTGAGGGGAAGGGATGCCTTGGCGGCGGACAGAGTCATGGCGTGCGGCCTCCTTCAGCCACTTGAAGTTCGGTGGAAAGTGTCGGTTCGCGGCGACGCCGCGTGAGGGTCAGCGCGCGGCCGATACGGCGGCGCGCAAGGCTTTGGCGGCGGCCTCGGGGTCGGCGGCCGCGCAGATGGCGGACACCACCGCGATCCCGTCGGCCCCGGCGCGGATCACCTCCGGCGCGATGGCGGCGTCGACGCCGCCAATGCCCACCAGAGGCAGGCCCGTCAGCGCCCGTATGGCGGCGATGCCCGCCGGGCCGATGGCCGCGCCCGCATCCGCCTTGGTGCCGGTGGCCTTCACCGGGCCGACGCCGAGATAGTCCACGCCTGAAAGGTCGGAACCGGCATATTCCGCCGGATTGCCCACGGAGAGGCCGAGAATGCGGTCCGGCCCCAGAAGGCCGCGCGCATCGGCGGGAGACATGTCGTCCTGGCCCAGATGCACGCCGTCCGCGTCCGCCGCCACAGCCACGTCCACCCGGTCATTGATGATGAGCGGCAGACCCAAAGGCGCGAGTAGCGCCTTCAGGGCGCGCGCCTGTTCCACCAGGGCCCGGCCATGGGCGTCGGGATCGCGCAGCTGCACCAGGGTGACGCCGCCTTTCACCGCCGCCGCCACCGTCGCCTCAAGCCCGCGCGCCGCGGTGAGGCGCGGGTCGGTGACGAGATAGAGCGAAAGATCGAAGGCGCTGGCCATCACGATGAGCCCGGTTGCTGGGGACGGAAACCGCCCGCGTTCCTTTTGTGGTAACGCCCCCTGGCGGCCCTGTCCAACCCCGGGGGTGGAAATGCACTTTCGCTGTAATGGCAACAATTGCGGGGAATTGATGCCGAACTGTTGCCTGCCGGCTTTCAGCCCGGGCCGAGAGCGACGGGGCGCGGGCCGCCCAGGGCCCAGTCCACCAGCTCCACCGTGTGCACCACGGGCAGCTCGGTGCCGCTGGCGATCTGGGTGAGGCAGCCGATGTTCCCGGCGGCGATCAGGTCCGGCGCGCGGGCTTCCAGGGTTGCCACTTTGCGGGCCTTGAGGGCCTCGGCCAAGTCGCTCTGCAGCATGTTGTAGGTGCCGGCGGAGCCGCAGCACAGATGGGGGTCGATGGGCTCCACCACCTCGAAGCCCGCCCGGCGCAGCAGCTCCACGGGCGGCGCCTTCACCTTCTGCCCGTGCTGGAGCGAGCAGGCGGAATGGTAGGCGACCTTCAGGCCCCGCGGCGGCTGCGGCGGCAGTTCGAGGGTGGCGAGAAACTCGCTGATATCGCGCACCTTGGCGGCGACGCGCTCCGCCTGCTCCGCATGGGCGGGGTCCCGGTGCAGCATGTGGCCGTAATCCTTCAACGTGGTGCCGCAGCCGGAGGCGGTGACCAGAATGGCGTCGAGCCCGCCTTGCTCCATTTCTTGGCTGAAGGCTTCCACATTGGCCCGGGCGAAGCCGTGGGCCTCATCGGTGCGGCCCATGTGATGCACCAGCGCGCCGCAGCAGCCCTGGTCGGCCAGGCGCACCACCTCCACCCCCAGCCGGTTCAGCAGGCGGATGGCGGCCGCGTCGATGGAGGGCTGAAGCACGTCCTGGGCGCAGCCCTTCAGCAGCGCCACCCGCGCCCGCCGCGGCCCCTGCGCGGGATGGATGCCATCCTTCACCGCCGTCCGCGCGGTGGAGCGCGGGGCGAGGCGCAGCATGGCCGCCAGCGGCTTGAGGGCGCCGCGATCCAGCAGCCCGGCGAAGGGCCGGCCCAGGGCCGCCGCCTTCAGCGCCAGGCGGAAGCGCTGGGGATAGGGAAGGATGCGGGCGATGAGCGCGCGAATGAGCCGATCTGCCGCCGGGCGCTCATAGGTGGCTGCGATATAGCTCCGGGCCTGATCCACGAGGTGCATGTAATCGACGCCCGAGGGGCAGGTGCTTGTGCATGACAGGCATGACAGGCAACGGTCGATGGGCCCCACCTCGTCCTCGGTGGCCGGCCGCCCCGCCTCCAGCATGTCCTTGATGAGATAGATGCGCCCGCGCGGGCTGTCGCGCTCGTCGCCCAGCAGCACATAAGTGGGGCAGGTGGCGGTGCAGAAGCCGCAATGCACGCATGCCCGCAAAATGGAATCTGCCTCCGCAATGGCCGGATCTGCGAGCTGCGCCAGGGAAAAATGGGTCTGCATCAGCGGCGTCCTGGCGCGACGGGGCAAAGGAGAGCGGTGGAGGGGCGGCGGAGCCCGCGACCGGGGATAGAGCGGCGGACTGACCGCGCGGCGGAGGCGCCATGGCCGTATGGGGCACGGGGCCATTGGGCGGAAAGGGCCGCGCGGGGGATGGTGGGCTGAAGGTTCATGTCACCATCCCTCATGCATGCGGCCGCGATTGAGCACGCCGGCGGGGTCGAAGCTGTCCTTCACCCGGTGGGTTAGCGCGGCGAGGGCGCCGTCGAGGGGTTGGAATACCGCGGTTTTTGACCGTTCGGCGGCGGTGGCGCGGATCAGCGTCGCGTGCCCGCCCTCAGGCGCCAGCACGGCGCGCACGCGCTCCGCCCACGCGGCCTCGCTCGGCAGGGAAAGCCAGATGAGCCCGCCGGCCCAGTCGCAGAACGCCTCCCCGTCCAGCTCCGCGCACAGCCGCGCGGCGAGAATGGGCCCCGCCATGGGGGCGGTGGAGATGCGCCACAGGGCGCACGCGCTTGGTCCGGCGAAGGGCTCGACATCGCGCAGCGCGCGCCACAGGGGGGCGGAGACGTCGGCCTCCAGCACGTCCGTGGGGCCGAAGGGGGAGAGCGCCTGCCGCAGCATCTCGCGGCGCGCCGCCACGGAGGGGGCGACGCCTTCCAACCGCAGGGCCACCGTCTCGCGGGCGGAAAGACCGGGCAGCCGGGCCGCCACCGCCGCCGGCATCAAAGCGGCGCCGGAGACCTCGCAGGAAGAGCCCATGGCCGCGCTCAGCGCCTCGGCGGCGCGGGCGGGCGCAAGGGCGTGGAGCAGCAGGGTCTGTTCCGTTTCCGGCCGGGGCAGCACCTTGAAGGTGATCTCGGTGGCGACGCCCAGGGTGCCGAACGCGCCCGCGAACAGGCGCGGCAGGTCATAGCCGGTGACGTTCTTCACCACCCGCCCGCCGGCCTTGAACAACTCGCCTCGCCCCGACACCGCGCGCAGGCCCAAAGCGTGGTCGCGCGCCGAGCCCGCGCTGAGGCGCCGGGGGCCGGACAGGTTCACCGCGAACAGCCCGCCCACCGTGCCGGCGCGCGGCGCAGTGCCCAGAACGGGGCCGAGATCCAGGGGCTCGAAGGCCAGCATCTGGCCACTCTCTGCCAGCATGTCGTCAATATCCCGCCGCGGCGTGCCGCACCGGGCCGAGAGCACCAGCTCTTCCGGCTCATAGAGCGTGACGCCGCAGAGGGCGGAAACATCCAGCACGCGGCCAGCGCAGGGGCGGCCCAGGGCGCGCAGGGACGAGGTGCCGGTGATCTCAAGGGGGCTGGCGCTCGCGCAGGCGGCGGCCACCGCCTCCACCACATCCTGCTCGTCGCGGGCGAAAAGGGGCTCGGTCATGGTCGCGTGCGGCCTCAAAAGCGCGGCAGATCAGGGAAGGGCAGGGCGCCGCCGCTCACATGCAGCCGCCCCATCTCAGCGCAGCGGTGCAGGGTGGGGAACACCTTGCCGGGGTTCAGCAGGCCCTCGGCATCGAAGGCGCATTTCAGGCGCTGCTGTTGGAGCAGGTCCGTCTCGTTGAACATTTCCGGCATCAGGTCGCGCTTTTCGATGCCCACTCCATGCTCGCCGGTGAGCACGCCGCCCACCTCCACGCACAGGCGCAAAATGTCGGCGCCGAACGCCTCGGCTGCCTCCAGCTCTCCCGGGGCATTGGCGTCATAAAGGATGAGGGGGTGCAGGTTGCCATCACCGGCGTGGAACACATTGGCCACGCGCAGGCCGTGTTTCCCGGACAGCTCCCGCATGCGCGCCAGAACGAAGGGCAGCTGGCGGCGGGGAATGGTGCCGTCCATGCAGAGATAGTCGGGGGAGATGCGCCCCACCGCCGGAAAGGCCGCCTTGCGCCCGGCCCAGAAGCCCAGCCGCTCCTCCTCGCTTTGGGAGACGCGCAGCGTGGTGGCGCCGCAATCGCGGGCGAGGGCCTCCACAGCCCCCAGCAGGTGGGCGCATTCGGCCTCCGGCCCATCCAGCTCGACGATGAGCAGGGCTTCCACATCCAGCGGATAGCCCACCTTCACGAAGGCTTCGGCGGCGGCGATGGCATCCTTGTCCATCATTTCGATGCCGGCGGGAATGATGCCCGAAGCGATGATCTTAGCCACGCAATCCCCCGCCTGCTCGGAGGAGGGGAAGCCCACCAGCACGGCGCGCGCGGTGTCCGGCTTCTTCAGAAGGCGCACGGTGACTTCCGTCACCACCCCCAGCAGGCCTTCCGAGCCGATGACGACGGAGAGCAGGTCGAGCCCGCCAGCGTCGAGATGCTTGCCGCCGAGCCGCACGATCTCGCCGGAGATCAGCACCAGCTCGGCGCCCAGCACATTGTGGGTGGTGAGGCCGTATTTCAGACAGTGCACGCCGCCGGAATTCTCCGCCACATTGCCGCCGATGGTGCAGGCGATCTGCGAGGAGGGGTCGGGCGCGTAATAGAAGCCCAGATGCTCGACCGCCTTGGTGATGCCGAGATTGGTGACCCCCGGCTCCACCACCGCGCAGCGATTGGCAATGTCGATCTCGCGTACGCGGGTGAACTTCGCCAGGCCCAGCAGCACCGCATCCGCCAGCGGCAGCGCGCCGCCGGAAAGGGAGGTGCCGGCGCCGCGCGGCACCACGCGGATGCGGTTGTCGTGGCAATATTTCAGCACCGCCGCCACCTCCTGGGTGGTCGAAGGCAGCACCACGGCGAGCGGAAGCTGACGGTGGGCGGTGAGAGCGTCTGACTCATACGGCCGCATGGCCCGCTCGTGGTCGATCACCGCGCCCGCGCCCACAATGGCCCGCAGGTCCGCGACGATGGCCGCGCGGCGGCCCATGACGCCGGCGTCCGGCTCCGGCATGGCGAGGCGCGGCGCCCCTGCGGCCTCGATCGTCGCTCCCATTACGGCGTTTCCCGTTCCGATGTGTTTGGAGCAAGTATAATCCCTGCCGCGCGAAAATCCGTCGCCGATTGTTGCCGCGGCGGCTAAAGTGAGTTGGAGAACTGGAAAAATCGCGCCCCTGCCGCCCATGATCGACAATCTGGCCGACCTTGAGATTTTCGCCCGCATCGTCACCGCCGGCAGCCTTTCCGCAGCGGGGCGGGAGCTGGGGCTGTCCCCGCCGGTGGTGTCGAAGCGGGTGCAGCGGCTGGAGGAGCGCCTCGGCACCCGCCTGTTTCAGCGCACCACCCGCAAGGTGACCCTGACCGAGGCGGGGGAGGGCTTCTACGAGCGCGTGGTGGCCATCCTCGCCGCGGTGGAGGAGGCGGAGAACCAGCTCACCCATGGGTCGGCGGAGGCGAGGGGCCTGCTGCGCGTGTCCGCGCCCACCTCGTTCGGGCGCATGCATATCGCCCCCCATATCGGCCCGCTGCTGGAGGCCAATCCCGGCCTCACCATCGACCTGGAGCTGACCGACGCGTTCGTGGACATTGTGGGCGAGGGGTTCGACCTCGCCATCCGCATCGCGGACCTGGATGATTCGAGCCTGGTGGCGCGGCGCCTAGCGCCCGTGCACCGGGTGCTGTGCGCCACTCCGGATTATCTCGCCCGCGCGGGCGAGCCGGCCACCATCGCCGATCTCTCGCGCCATGTGCTGCTGGCCACCCACAGCCAGGACCCCTGGCGGCTGGAAGGCCCGGACGGGCCGGTGACGCTGCGCATCGGCGCACCCCTGCGCACCAATTCCAACGAGGTGGTCCGCGCCGCCGTCCTGGCCTCGGTGGGCATCGCCCTGCGCTCCACCTGGGACGTGGGGCCGCAATTGCGGTCCGGGGCGCTCAAGGTGGTGCTGCCGCAGTGGCGGGCGTCCCACCGGGTCGGGGTGTTCGCCGTTTATCCCTCGCGCCGGTTCCTGCCGCGCAAGGTGCGCCTGTTCATCGATCATCTCGCGGCGCAATACGGCCCGGTGCCAAGCTGGGACGAGGGGCTGGACGCCCTGCTTGGCGGCATGGCGAAGGCTTCAGGGGCTGGCGAGGGGTGAAAGCGGGTTGGCCGGCGCGCCGTGACAGGCCATAAAGGTTGTCCCTCCGCTTCATCGTGTCCCCATGCCCCGCTCTGCCCACACCCAAACCACGCTCACGCTCGCGGGCTGCCTTGATGGCGCGCGCACCATCTTTCCGCTCATGCCGGGGCTGGTGGTGTTCGCCATGGCCTTCGGTGCCGCCGCCGCCCAGAAGGGGCTGAGCCTGGCCGAGGCCGGCCTGTTCAGCGGCCTCGTGTTCGCGGGCCTGGCCCAGATGGTGGCGTTGGAGGGCTGGTCCACCCATTGGACGGCCGCTTCGCTGCTGGCGCTCGGCTTCCTCACCATGACGGTGAACATGCGCCACGTGCTGATGGCGGCCTCGCTTCGGCCCTGGTTCGCGCCGCTGCCGGCGTGGCAGTCCTATTCCTCGCTGGTGCTGCTGGCCGACAACAACTGGGCGCTCGCCATGCGCTACCACGCCCAGGGCGGCTGGGATGTGGGCTATTTCATCGGCGCGGGGTTCGTCACCTGGGTCATCTGGGTGCTCGGCACCCTCGCCGGCCATGTGGTGGGCGGCGGCATTCCCGATCCGAAGGCCGTGGGGGTGGATCTGGTGGTGCCCGCTTTCTTCATCGCCATGCTGCTGCCCAACTGGCGCGGCCGGCGCGAGGCGGTGGGCTGGGGCGTGGCGGCGGCGGTCGCCATCGTCGTGTCCTTCCTGCTGCCGGGCTGGTGGTTCATCGTCATCGGCGCGCTGGCCGGTGCCCTGGCCGGAGGCTTCACCGATGAGCGTTGATGGGGGCACGCTGCTCGCCATCCTGGTGATGGCCCTCGCCACCGTGTTCAACCGCACGGCGGGTTTCTTCCTCATGCGCCTCATCCCGGTCACGCCGCGGGTGCGCAAGGTGCTGGATTGCCTGCCCGGATCGGTGCTGGTGGCGCTGCTGGCGCCGGGCGCGGTGCATGGTGACAAGGGCATGATTGCCGGCCTTGCCGCCGCCGTGATCACCGCGAAGCTGGTGCGCAACGACATCATCCCCGTAGCCGCCGCCATGGCCGTGGCCGCCGCCACCCGCGCCTTCCTGCCCTGAGCCCAGCCTTCTGTCCCAAGCCACCTGAGCCCAGCGACCTGGGCCTAGCTACCTGGGACCAAGTCTTCTGAGGCCAAGCCCTAGGAGCCCGGGTCACCCGATCCTTGAGCTGCCGGATCCCAAGATGCACCTGGCTCAGGAGCACGCGATCTCAAGGGCAAGCGATCTCAAGGGGCACGCGCGTTTGTCTGGTAAGCATGGTGGGCGGGGACCCTAAGGCATGCGCCCAGGGGGCGCGCCCCGGTCGAATCTCCCCGGCATCTGCCAAGCGCGCCGGCGGATGCCGGGCGCATCGCCGCGCCCTTACGGAATAAGAAAGCGCTCCAGGTCATTGAAGGCGGCGCATCTTGGGCGGGCACCCGCTTCCAACTCGCTCTAAACGGCCGGGGCGTGGATGGGCATGCCGGAAAAGCCAAGGGCCGCAACCTCCACCGGGAGGCGCGGCCCTTTATCTGGATGGCGGGGGCGGAAGTCCTGTCCATTCCCAAAGGGAATGCCGTCCGCCCCTTCGAACTCACATGGCCTTTTGGCTGGAGGCCGCCGCTGCGCGCTCGCCGGAGGTGGTGGCGGAAGCAGGCGTCGCCGGGGAAGCCGCGGCCTGGGAGGAGGGCGCGACCGCAGGGGCGGCAGGGGCCGGCTTCGGCTTCGGCCGCGCCTTCAAGGACTGGACCGAGGCGATGACCTCCGAATGGAGGGCCGGCGACTTCTCGATATTGAAATGATCGAGCGCGGCGACGCTGTCGAGATTGCGATTGACGAGCCGGCCACGGAAGCCGGGCCCGGCGGTGAGGCGCTTCCCGTAGCCGTTGTTCGACTGGTAGTAGTTCACGAACTTGCCGGAGGCGGCGCCCACGCTGGTGACCCCGACCGGATCGAAGGTGACCACCAGCTTGGCCGGCGTGCCGAGGGCGGTCAGCCGCTCACCGGCCTCAATCGCGGCATCGGCGCCGAGGGAATGACCGATGATGATGATGGGCGAGCCGCGATCGGCCTTGCTCACGGCCGAGGCCTGGGCCGCGACCTGCTCCCACTGGCCATATTCATAGACGGTGGCGGGAATGCCGCGGGCATTGAGCTTGGCCGCGAGATCATCCATGCCATAGGAGAAGACGTTGGCGAGGCCGCGCATGAGGTAGACGTGCGGGGTGCCTTGAGCGGCAGCGGGTCGTCCGGTGACGGTGAGGAACAGCGCTGCGAACAGCGCCACGGCGAAGCGCAAGCTCAATGGCATTTGGGCACCCTGGATCGTGTTGATCGAGTTCTGCCGCCAATTTGGCCGGGCGGCAACCCAAGTTTGGTTAACGCTGGCAACAGTTGGACGGTCGCGGCATTTTGCCAGCCACCCGTTGCGCGAAGGCATCATGTTCCGAAGGGTGAAGGCCGCTTAGCCGGCTTCCCCCACCAGCAGAACATGCAGGCTGCGCGGCCCGTGGGCGCCCAGCAGCAGGGTTTGCTCAATGTCCGCCGAGCGGGACGGGCCGGTGATCCAGTTCACCTCGCGCGGGAGCGGCCCTTCGGGGAACAGCGCGCGGATGCGGGTCCACAGGGTCTCGTAATCGCCAGCCACGTCGCGGGCATCCACCACCACAAGGTGATGGTCGGGCAGGAAATTGAGGGTGGTCGGGTTGTCCGGGCCCGAGAGCAGCACCAGCGTGCCTGATTCGGCCACCCCGCCCAGGGCATGGGACAGGCCCACCAGCTGGCGCCCGTCGGACGGGCCGATCCAGACATCGAGCTGGGGCTCGTTCTGCCACGGCAGGGCCGCCAGGCGCGGGTCGGCGCCGCGCAGCAGGGTGGCCGGCAGGTTGCGCGCGCGCAGATAGGCGGCGATGGCGCCGGGCACCTCCGCAGTGGAGGGCAGGTGGTCAAGGGTGGCCGCGGCGGCCACCACCTTGTCCTTGAACAAAGCGAGCCGCTCGGCTGGCGCAAGCTGGCCGCGCGCGGGCACCACGCCGGCCGGGTGGCCCTTCAGCCGGTCATCCACCGCCTGGCGGCGGGGCGCCTCCCCGGAGGTGACGCCAAGGGAGCGGCGAACGGAGGCAAGAACGATATCGCGGGACGTGCTCATGCCGCGTTGCTCCGGCTGGAGGCCTTGCGGGCGCGCCACTGGGCCTGGAAGGTGTCGCCCTCGGGGGCGGGAAAATCGCGATATTTCGTCCATCCGCCCGCCAGCGGCAGGCTGGAAAAGCGGCCCTTGCTCCGCCCCAGCAGCGACAGCGCCGCCATGGCGAGGCGGGTCGCTGGCCGGTAGAGCCAGCCGCGGGTGGCGAAGAAGCTCCACACCTTCAGGCCATAGCGCTGGGGCGCGGGGGTGAGATGGCGCTCAAACTCCTTCTCCCGCCAATGGCGCATGAGCTTGGGCAGGGGAATGCGCACCGGGCACACTTCCTCGCACCGGCCGCAGAAGGTGGAGGCATTGGGCAGGTTGGCGCCCTTCTCCACACCGATGAGGGACGGGGTGAGCACCGAGCCCATGGGGCCGGGATAGACCCAGCCATAAGCATGGCCGCCGATGGCGTGATAGACCGGGCAATGGTTCATGCAGGCGCCGCAGCGGATGCAGCGCAGCATCTCGCGCAGTTCGCCCTCCAGCATGGCGGAGCGGCCATTGTCCAGCAGCACCACGTGGTATTCGCCCGGCCCGTCGCCATCCTGCGGCCGGCGCGGGCCGGTGGAAAAGGTGGTGTAAACGCTCATGTCCTGCCCGGTGGCCGAGCGGGCGAGCACGCGCAGGAGCTGGGTGGCGTCCTCCAGCGTGGGGACCAGCTTTTCCAGCGAGGCGAGCACGATGTGCGCCTTGGGCAGGGTCTGGGTGAGGTCGCCATTGCCCTCATTGGTCACGAGCACGGAGGTGCCCGTTTCGGCGATGAGGAAATTGGCGCCGGTGATGCCCACATCGGCCACCAGGAACTTCTGGCGCAGCTCACCGCGCGCCTCCGCCAGCAGGGAGGTGGGCTCGGTGAGGTCGCGGTCTGCCGGCAGGTCGGTATGGACGCGGCGGAAGTCCGCTTCCACCTGCCGTTTGTTGAGGTGGATGGCCGGGGCGATGATGTGGGACGGCGTCTCATGCCGGATCTGGATGAGGTATTCGCCGAGATCGGTCTCGACCGGAATGATGCCCTGGGCTTCCAGGTGGTCGTTGAGGCCGATCTCTTCCGAGATCATGCTCTTGCCCTTGGTCACCGTCTTCGCGGAGAGGCGCTTGCAGATGTCGGTGATGATGGCGCGCGCGTCCGCCGCGTCCACTGCGTAATGCACGTGGCCGCCGGCCTCGCGGACCTTCTCCTCGAAGCGCTCCAGATAGAGGTCGAGATGGGCCAGCGTGTGGTTCTTGATGTCCCGTGCGCTGTCGCGCAGGGCATCGAATTCCGGCATCGCGGCGGCGGCCGCCGCGCGCTTGCCGATGAAGCCGGGGCCCACCTTGGCCAGGGCTTCCTGCAGCTGGGCGTCCTTCAGCGCCTCTGCCGCGTTTTCCTTCAGCTGGGGCGAGGTGATGGCGATGCTCATGGCCTCTCTCCTCAATCCTTTTTCGCGACGCCGATGGCGGGTCCGTCGCCCATGCCGGCGAGCACTTCGGCCACATGGCGCACGGCGATCTGGTGCCCCTCGCGCTGCAGCTTGCCGGCCATGTTCATGAGGCAGCCGAGGTCGCCCGCCAGCAGGGTGTCGGCTCCCGAGGCCACGACATTGTCCGCCTTCTTGCCCACGATGGCGTTGGAGATGTCGGGATATTTCACGCAGAAGGTGCCGCCGAAGCCGCAGCAGGTGTCCGCATCCGCCATCTCATTGAGGGTGAGGCCCTCCACCGAGGCGAGCAGCGTGCGCGGCTGGTCCTTCACCTTGAGCTCGCGCAGGCCCGAGCAGCTGTCGTGATAGGTGGCGACGCCCTCATAGCGGGCGGTGACGGAGGTCATCCCCATCACGTCCACCAGGAAGGAGACGAGCTCGTAAACCTTGGCGCAGAAATGCTCGGCGCGGATCATCCCATCCGGCTCGCCGGCGAACAGCTCGGCATAATGGGTCTTCATCATGCCCGCGCAGGAGCCGGAGGGAGCGACCACGTAATCGAAGCTCTCGAAGGCGGCGATGGTCTGTTCCGCCAAAGCGCGGGCGGTGGCGCGATCGCCGGAATTGAAGGCGGGCTGGCCGCAGCAGGTCTGGCGCGGCACGTCCACCTCGCAGCCGGCCTCCTCCAGCAGCTTGGCCGCCGCGAACCCTACCGACGGGCGCAGCGTGTCCACGAGGCAGGTGCAGAACAGCCCCACGCGCGGCGGGCGGGCGTGTGCGGAAGAGGCGGGACCGGTGAAGGAGGTCATGGCAGCTCGGCGCTCTGGCGTTTCGAGTGAGGCGGTGGGCGGTTCACGAAGACGCGGTCCGCAAAGATGCGATCCTTTGGGGGAACAAGCCCCCCCGCGTGGGCGCCACCAGCGCGCCTTTGGCCGGCGCGCTGCCGCTCACATTGGAACGATCCTATACCACCTCGCCGCCGGCGGTGGAAACCATGGGGGTCAGCCCACCAGCTCGAACCATTCGTCCTCGGTGATGACCTTCACGCCCAGGGCCTGGGCCTTTTCCAGCTTGGAGCCGGCGCCGGGGCCGGCCACCACCAGATTGGTCTTGGCGGAGACGGAACCCGCCACCTTCGCCCCCAGCCGCTCAGCCATGGCCTTGGCCTCGTCACGGGTCATGCGCTCCAGCGAGCCGGTGAACACCACGGTCTGGCCGGAAACGGGGCTTGCCGCCGCCACCGCCTCCATGGGCTCCGGCGTCACATGAGCGAGAAGGGCCTTCAGCACCTCGCGATTATTGGGCTCGCCGAAGAACTCGATGACCGCTTCCGCCACCACGTCGCCGATGCCGTCGATGGCGATCAGCTCCTGCCATGCGGCATTGCCCTTGGGATGGACCTCGCCGGGCATTTCGGCGGCGAGCGCCACCTCTTCCAGTGCCTCCACGGTGCCGAAATGACGCATGAGGCGCTTGGCGTTGGTCTCTCCCACATGGCGGATGCCGAGGGCGAACACGAACCGATCCACCGCCACCTGCCGCCGCGACTGGATGGCCGCGAACAGGTTCTTAACGGAGGTCTTGCCCCAGCCCTCCCGGTTCTCCAGCCGCTGGAGCGAGGCGGTGTTGCGCTCCTCCAGGGTGAAGATGTCGGCGGGGGAGCGGATGAGCTCCCACTCATAGAGGGCCTGCACCTGCTTCTCGCCCAGCCCTTCGATATCGAAGGCGTTGCGGGACACGAAGTGGCGCAGGCGCTCCACCATCTGGGCCGGGCAGATGAGGCCGCCGGTGCAGCGGCGCACCGCGTCCATCTTGCCGGTCTTGGTATCCACCTCACGCACGGCATGGGAGCCGCAGACGGGGCAGAGGGTGGGGAACACATAGGATGTGGCCCCTTCGGGCCGGCGATCCTCCAGCACCCGCACCACCTGGGGGATCACGTCGCCGGCGCGCTGCACCACGACCGTGTCGCCAATGCGGATGTCCTTGCGTTGGATCTCGTCCTCATTGTGCAGGGTCGCGGAGGAGACGACGACGCCGCCCACCGTGATGGGCGCGAGCTTCGCCACGGGGGTGAGCGCGCCGGTGCGGCCCACCTGGATCTCGATATCCTCCAGCAACGTCACGGCCTGCTGCGCGGGGAATTTGTGGGCGATGGCCCAGCGCGGCGAGCGCGACACGAAGCCGAGCCGGCGCTGCAGCTCCAGCGCGTTCACCTTGTAGACGACGCCGTCAATGTCATAGCCGAGGGTGGCGCGGCGCTCCTCGATGCCGTGATAATGGGCGACCAGCTCGCGGGCGGATTTCACAACCACCGTCAGCGGATTGGTGGGAAAGCCCCAGCGCGCGAAGGTCTCGACCATGCCCATCTGTGTGTCGGCGGGCAAAGTGGTGGCCTCGCCCCAGGCATAGGCGAAGAATTTCAGCGGCCGGGCGGCGGTGACGGAAGGGTCGAGCTGGCGCAGGGATCCGGCGGCGGCATTGCGCGGATTGGCGAACATCTTTTCCCCGGCGGCCTCCTGGCGGGCGTTCAGCGCCTCGAAATCGGCCACCGCCATATAGACCTCGCCGCGCACATCGATGATGTCGGGCACATCGGCGCCGGTGATCTCCTGGGGGATCTCGGTGATGGTGCGCACATTGGCGGTCACGTCCTCGCCCTCGGACCCATCTCCGCGTGTGGCGGCGACGGTGAGGCGACCCTGCACATAGCGCAGGGAGCAGGAGAGGCCGTCAATCTTGGGCTCGGACGTGAAGGCGACTTCCTCGCTCTCGCTGAGGCCCAAAAAGCGCTTCACCCGGCCCACGAACTCCTCAACCTCTTCATCGGTAAAGGCATTCGCCAGCGAGAGCATGGGCACCTGATGGGTGACCTTGCCGAACTTCTCCACCGGCGCGGCGCCGACCTTCCTCGACAGGCTGTCGGCGCCCACGAGGGCCGGGAAGCGCTGCTCAATCTCCTCATAGCGCCGGCGCAGGGCATCATAGTCCGCGTCCGAGATGAGGGGGGCGTCTTCGCGGTAATAGGCGGCGTCGTGGCTGGCGATTTCCAGGGCGAGAGCCTTGTGCTCGACGGCCGCCTGATCAGCGGTGAGCTCCCCGGCGGCGACGGAGCGGAAGGTCTGCGGGCTGGACGTGGTCATGCTGTTCCCTCTGGTGCCCCTTTCTGGCAAAGCCGAAAGAACGCGGCAATATCGCGAGGCGAGTCTTGCACGTTTTGGCCGCGCGCCAGGGGAGGCCATGACGGATCTTGCGGTTTTGGGCATCGATGCCGCCTGGACCCCGTCCAATCCGAGCGGCGTTGCCGTGGTGTCGCGGGAGGGCCGTCAGTGGCGTCTGAACCTGGTCGCCGGCTCTTACGGTGCCTTTCTTGAAGCCACCGGGGAATCCGCCTCGCTGACGGCGGCGGCTGGCCGGCTGGCGGGGGCGCCGACGGCCGTGGTCGCGGTGGACATGCCCCTGTCGCGTGCGCCTATCACGGGCCGGCGGGCGGCGGACGACGCGGTGTCACACGCCTATGGCACCCGGAAGTGCGCGACACACACGCCGAGCGCGACGCGGCCGGGCGCCGTGGGTCGCGACCTTCAGGCGCGCCTGATGCAAGACGGCTACGCTCTGTGCACCACCCGTGTTTCGCCGCCTTGCCTCATCGAGGTCTACCCCCATCCGGCGCTGCTCAGCCTGACCGGAGCGCGCGAACGGCTGCCCTACAAGGCCGGCAGGACACGGAGCTACTGGCCGGGTCTGCCGATCGCGGAGCGCCGGGTGCGCCTGCTGGAGACATGGCGCGTCATCACGCGGAAGCTGGAGGAGCGCATTGCCAGCGTTCTGTCGGCGCTGCCGTTGCCGGATGCGAGTGCGCGCGGAGCCGCCTTGAAGGCCTACGAGGACCAGCTTGATGCCGTCGTTTGCGCGTGGGTGGGCATCGAGGCGCTGGAAGGGCGGGCCCGACCATATGGCGATGAGACCGCCGCCATATGGATTCCCGATGAAACCCCGACCGCCCCCTGACGGCGGTCGCTTCGTGCGGTCGCAGGGGGCCTTACACGTCCACGCTGGCGCGCAGGGCGTTTTCCTGGATGAATTCGCGGCGCGGTTCCACCACGTCGCCCATCAGGCGGTTGAAGAGGTCGTCGGCCGCGTCCACTTCCTTCACCTTCACCTGCAGCAGGGTGCGGGCGTTCCTGTCCAGGGTGGTTTCCCAGAGCTGCTCCGGGTTCATCTCGCCCAGGCCTTTATAGCGCTGCAGGGAGAGGCCCTTGCGGCCGGCGTCGGTGACGGCGTCGAACAGGTCTACCGCGCCGTGCAGGAGCGCCTCGTCACCCTTGCGCTTCAAGATGGCGGCTTCGGTGAACACCCCTTCGAGTTCCTGCGAGAGGGTGTCCAGCCGGCGCGCCTCCGGCGAGGTGATGAAGGCGGCATCAAGCCGCGCCACTTCCTGCACGCCCCGCACCATGCGGGAGAAGGTGAAGCCGGTCTCGTCCGCGGTACCGGTCCAGCTGCGCTCGGTTTCTTCCGCCAGGGTGTTGAGGCGCTCGGCCACGCGTTCAGCGGCGCGGCCCGCATGCTCGATGTCGGAGGCCACGGCGGTGGAGAGCGCGCCCGCCAGGGCGGCCTGTTCGGCCACCGCCCGGTTGTAGCGGGGGTGCAGAGCGTGCAGCGTGCCGCGGAAGTGGCGCGCCACCTCCAGCAGCTGCGCCAGGTCGGCGCCGATGCGCACCTCGCCATTGGCCACCCGCAGGGAGGCCTCCTCCAGGCCGGCGGTGGTCAGGTAATCCTCAAGCGCCTTCTCGTCCTTGAGGTAGGTCTCGGACTTGCCGCGGGTGACCTTGTAAAGGGGCGGCTGGGCGATGAAGAGGTTTCCCGCTTCCACGATCTGCGGCATCTGCCGGAAGAAGAAGGTGAGCAGCAGGGTGCGGATGTGGGCGCCGTCCACGTCCGCGTCGGTCATGATGATGATCTTGTGGTAGCGCAGCTTCGAAAGGTCGAAGTCGTCGCGGCCGATACCGGTGCCGAGCGCGGTGATGAGCGTGCCGATCTGCTCGGAAGACAGCATCTTGTCGAACCGGGCGCGCTCCACGTTCAGGATCTTGCCGCGCAGGGGCAACACCGCCTGGAAGGCGCGATCTCGGCCCTGCTTGGCGGAGCCTCCTGCGGAATCGCCCTCGACCAGGAACAGTTCGGACTTGGCCGGGTCGCGCTCCTGGCAGTCCGCGAGCTTGCCGGGCAGGGAGGCGATGTCGAGCGGGCTCTTGCGGCGGGTCAGGTCACGCGCCCGGCGGGCGGCCTCGCGGGCGGCGGCGGCTTCCACCACCTTGCCGATCACCGATTTGGCCTCACCGGGATTTTCCTCAAACCAGGTGCTCAGCGCGTCGCCCACCAGGCTTTCCACCACCGGGCGAACTTCCGAGGACACCAGCTTGTCCTTGGTCTGGGAGGAGAATTTCGGATCCGGCACTTTCACCGAGAGCACTGCGGTGAGGCCTTCGCGGCAATCCTCGCCGGTGGGGTCCACCTTCTCTTTCTTGGCGATGCCGGAGGCGGTGGCATAGCCAATCACCTGCCGGGTCAGCGCCGCGGCGAAGCCGGTGAAATGGGTGCCGCGATCACGCTGCGGAATGTTGTTGGTGAAGCACAGTACGTTCTCGTGGTATCCATCGTTCCACGAAAGCGCCGCCTCCACGGTGATGCCGTCACGCTCGGCGCGGATCACCACGGGCTTGGGGATGAGGGCGGTCTTGGAACGGTCGAGATACTTCACGAACTCCTCGATGCCGCCTTCATAGTGCAGCTCCTCGCGCTTCGGCTCGGGGCCGCGCGCGTCGGTCAGCACGATGAGGACGCCGGAATTCAGGAAGGCCAGCTCGCGCAACCGGTGCTCGAGGGTGGCGTAGTCGAACTCGATCTTGGTGAAGGTCTCGGGGCTCGGCAGGAAGGTGACCTTGGTGCCGCGCGCGTGCTCGGGCGCGTCCCGCACCACCTTCAGGGGGGCTTCCGCATCGCCATGGCGGAAGCGCATGAAGTGTTCCTTGCCATCGCGCCAGATGGTCAGGTCAAGCCAGGTGGAAAGGGCGTTCACCACCGAAACGCCCACCCCGTGCAGGCCGCCGGAAACCTTGTAGGAGTTCTGGTTGAACTTACCGCCCGCGTGCAGCTGGGTCATGATGACCTCAGCCGCCGAGACGCCCTCTTCCGGGTGCAGGTCGGTGGGAATGCCGCGCCCGTCATCGGTCACGGTCACCGAGCCGTCGGCATTGAGGGTGACAGTGACCTCATGGGCCCAGCCGGCCAGGGCCTCGTCGATGGCGTTGTCCACCACCTCGTAGACCATGTGATGCAGGCCCGAGCCGTCGTCGGTGTCGCCGATATACATGCCCGGACGCTTGCGCACCGCATCCAGGCCCTTGAGAACCTGGATGGATTGGGCGCCGTAATCGTCGGGGGACTGTGCGGGCACGGGTTCGGCCATATCGGGTCTCGAATCGGTTAGCAGCTTGTTGCGAATCTAGCGCAAACACGCGGTTATTTGGTGGCGACGCTCACCGCCGCCCCGGCCAGGGCGGCGCCGCAGACGCGGTTCAAGGCGCGCATGGCGCGGCGCGAGGCGATGAAGCGCCGCGCGCGGTCCGCCAGATGCACATAGGCGGCCAGGACCAGGGTCACGATCACCAGTGCGAGGGCACTCATTTCGCCGAAACCCAGAGCCGAGACGGAAGTCAGATCCATCAGGGTGGGCAGCAGGGCGAGATAGAACGCCATGGTCTTCGGATTGCCCAGGGAAAGGGCCAGGCCCGCGCCATAAAGGCCGAGCCCCGATTGCGGCGCGGGCGCCGGAGCCTCATCGGCGGCCGGAGCCGGAGCCGTCCAGAGGCGCCAGGCCATATGGAGCAGATAAACGGCGCCGGCGAGGCGGATCACAAAGAACAGGTTGCCGAGCGAAGCCGCCAGGGCCGCAAGGCCCAGGGCCGCGCAGCCCAGCCACAGCACATCGCCGCAGGCCAAGCCCAGAATGAAGGCAAGCGCACCCTTGCGGCCGCGGGCGAGCGTGCGCGTCACCACGGCTACCACTGCCGGACCGGGGCTTGCGGCGCCCAGTGCCAGCACGGCCGCGAAAAAAGCGAGGCTTGCCGGTTCCATGCCCTCTAGTGCGCTGCGCGGGCCGGAACGTCAAGCCTCCTGCCCCGGTACGCGCCGATGCGATCAGGCGCGCACGGCGGCGCTGGCGCCTTCCAGCTGGCCGATGGCGAGCAGCCGGGTGTGAAGAGCCATCTTGTCGAGGCTCGCCACCGGCAGGGCATCGAACACGGAGATGCGGGTCTTCAGATAATGGAAGGCGCGGTTGAAGGCGGCTTCCTTCTCGACGCTCGTGCCTTCCACCAGCGCCGGGTTCTCGATGCCCCAATGCGCGGTGATGGGGTGCCCGGGCCAGTCGGGACATTCCTCGCCGGCCGCGTCGTCGCAGACGGTGATGATGAAATCCATCTGCGGGGCATCGGGCTTGGCGAACTCGTTCCAGCTCTTGGGCCGCACCCCCTGGGTGGGATAGCCGAAGCGGTGCAGGGTGAGGATGGCCAGCGGGTGCACGCCATTGCCCGGATGGGTGCCGGCGGAAAAGGCGCGGAAGCGCCCGTGCCCGTCCTTGTTCAGGATCGCCTCGGCCATGATGGAGCGGGCAGCGTTGCGGGTGCACAGGAAAAGCACATTATAGACGTGTCCCGTGGCCGCCGTGTCCGACATCGCTTCCCCCTGGTGTTCGTGCTCTGAAGCGGCCATTCGCGTCGCCGCGGTCGGCGCAAGCCGCCTGTTCGCAGCATATAGCGCTGCTCTTCAACGTATTTGTGTCATTCGCGATCCGGGTCCTCGGGGCGCACGATGCGGACGCTGTCGCCGATGCGGACCTCGCCCGAGCGCACGACCTTCGCATAGGTGCCGCAATCGGCGTGGCCATAGGCCTGCACCAGGGCCTTCACCACGTTGAGGTCGCGCGCGGCCCGCTCGGGGTTCACATTGACGGCGGCGCAGCGTTCCGTGCGCTTCAGGATGGCCAGCCGCGCCCCGCCCATGTCCAGCTCGCGGCCTTTCAGCTCCAGCTCGGCATTGGCAGGCCAGCCCTCGAGGTGGATGTTCATGCGGAAGCGCAGCGGGCTCAGCTCCGCCCCCATGCGCTCGGAAAGATCCCGCACGCTGGCGAGATTGAGCAGCGAGACAAAGCCCGAGCGCAGGGAATCGGTGAAGCGGAACCCCGCCGGCGCCGTCAGCACGCGCAGCGGGCCGCGGGCCTCCTCGCCCATATAGAAGGTGAGGAAGGCGGCGATATGGGCGCGCCCTTCCTCCGTGGAGAGGTCGCCGCAGGCCGCCTCCACGCCTTCCATCCACAGGCTGAGCATGCAGCTCGCCTCGTCATAGCGGCTCTCCAGCGCGGCGAGGCGGGTGTCGCGCATGAGCATGAGGAAGGCGGTCTTCTGCCGGTAGGAGGGGGCGGCGGCATCGAAGCCGCTGGGGCCGTTCTCCACGGCATAGAGCCGATCCACCGGAAAGAAGGCGCCGGCCGTGAGCCGCACCCTCTCCACCGGCTCGGGCGAAAGGCCCTTCACCGGGTGGCGGTAGAGCGCGGCGACGGTGGCGGGCGCAAGGTCCGTCACGGTGGGGGCGAGGGGAGATGGGGCGTCGATGGGCATGGCGGAGCCTCGGGGCAAAGCTGCCTGCGGTTCCCATCCGGCGGCGCGCGCGTCAACCCGTTTTCCTCTCCGGCAACATGGGGATCAGGGGCGGGGCTCGGGTGCGATTCTGGGGCAAATCCAGGGGCAAGCGGGGACGGGGCTGTTATTCTCGATTTCGTCGCCGACCCCTCTTCCGTTGCCGCCAAGTCACACCCACATGAGCTTCGGCGCAAGGAAGGCCACGGGAAACCGGGGAGGCCTCGCGCGGCGGTTGCCGGGGATACCGGGGCCGCGCCCCAGCGTGTTCCGCATGCTTCGCCAGAAGGTGACGGGACGCGAGAAGGAGGAGATACATGAATTTCGACATCTACACCGAGCGCGCGCGTGGCTTCGTCCAGTCGGCCCAGTCGCTGGCGGTTCGGGAAGGCCATCAGCAGTTCGTGCCGGAGCATCTGCTCAAGGTGCTGATGGATGATCCCGAGGGCCTGTGCTCCGGTCTCATTCAGCGTGCGGGCGGCAATCCCACGCTGGTGCGCGCCGATGTGGAAGCGGCGCTGAACAAGCTGCCGAAAGTTTCCGGCGGCTCGGGGCAGGTCTACCTTTCCCAGCCCATCGCGAAGGTTTTCGAGACCGCCGAGCAGGCGGCCAAGAAGGCGGGTGACGGCTATGTCACCGTCGAGCGCATGCTGCTCGCCCTCGCCATCGAGAAGGACACCGAGGCCGGCAAGATCCTGGCCAAGTCCGGCCTGACTCCCCAGGCTCTGAATTCGGCCATCGAGGCCCTGCGCAAGGGCCGCACCGCGGACACCGCCACCGCAGAGAACGCCTATGACGCGCTGAAGAAGTATGCCCGCGACCTGACCCAGGCCGTGCGCGACGGAAAGCTCGACCCGGTGATCGGCCGCGACGAGGAGATCCGCCGCACGATCCAGGTCCTGGCGCGCCGCACCAAGAACAATCCCGTGCTCATCGGCGAGCCCGGCGTCGGCAAGACCGCCATTGTGGAGGGCCTCGCCCGCCGCATTGTCGATGGCGACGTGCCGGAGAGCCTGAAGGGCAAGAGCCTGCTCGCCCTCGACATGGGCTCCCTCATCGCTGGCGCGAAGTATCGCGGCGAGTTCGAGGAGCGCCTGAAGAGCGTGCTCAATGAGGTGCAGTCGGCCGAAGGCGGCATCATCCTGTTCATCGACGAGATGCACACCCTGGTGGGCGCCGGCAAGACCGATGGCGCCATGGATGCGTCCAACCTCCTGAAGCCGGCATTGGCCCGTGGCGAGCTGCACTGCGTCGGCGCGACCACCCTCGACGAGTATCGCAAGCATGTGGAGAAGGACGCGGCCCTGGCCCGTCGTTTCCAGCCCGTCTTCGTCTCCGAGCCCACGGTGGAGGATACCGTCTCCATCCTGCGCGGCCTGAAGGAGAAGTATGAGCTGCACCACGGCGTGCGGATCACCGACTCGGCGCTGGTTTCGGCGGCGGTGCTCTCGAACCGCTACATCACCGACCGCTTCCTGCCCGACAAGGCCATCGACCTTGTGGACGAGGCCGCCTCCCGCCTGCGCATGCAGGTGGATTCCAAGCCCGAGGAGCTGGACAATCTCGACCGTGAGATCGTCCGCCTGCGCATCGAGCAGGAGGCCCTGAAGAAGGAGACCGACACCGCTTCCAAGGACCGCTTGGCCAAGCTTGAAAAGGAGCTGGCGGAGCTGGAGGAGAAGGCGGCCGTCCTCACCTCCAAGTGGAAGTCGGACAAGGAGAAGCTGGGCGAGGCGACCACCGTCAAGGCCAAGCTCGACCAGGCCCGCGCCGATCTTCAGACCGCGCAGCGGCAGGGCGAGTACCAGAAGGCCGGCGAGCTCACCTATTCGGTGATCCCGGAGCTGGAGAAGCGCCTGGCCGAGATGGAGAAGGTGGGCGCGGCCGGCGGCATGGTGGAAGAGGCGGTGACACCCAACCACATTGCCGGCGTCGTCTCCCGCTGGACCGGCGTGCCCGTGGACAAGATGCTGGAAGGCGAGCGCGAGAAGCTGCTGCGCATGGAATTGGAGCTGGCCAAGCGCGTGGTTGGCCAGTCGGAGGCGGTTGCCGCCGTCTCCACCGCCGTGCGCCGGGCTCGCGCCGGGCTCCAGGACCCGAACCGGCCCATCGGCTCGTTCCTGTTCCTCGGCCCCACCGGCGTCGGCAAGACGGAGCTCACCAAGGCTTTGGCGGAGTTCCTGTTCGACGACGAGACCGCCATGGTGCGCATCGACATGTCGGAATACATGGAGAAGCACTCCGTGAGCCGGCTCATCGGTGCCCCTCCCGGCTATGTGGGCTATGACGAGGGCGGCGCCCTCACCGAAGCCGTGCGGCGCCGGCCCTATCAGGTGGTGCTGTTCGACGAGGTGGAGAAGGCCCATCCGGACGTCTTCAACGTCCTGCTGCAGGTGCTCGACGACGGGCGCCTGACGGACGGGCAGGGGCGCACGGTGGACTTCCGCAACGTGCTCATCGTCATGACCTCCAACCTCGGGGCCGAGTTCCTGGCCGATCCGCGCCAGCCCATGGGCTTCAAGGTGGACGGCAAGGAAGAGGTGGTGTCCGACGAGGAGGCCTATGATCTGGTGATGAATGCGGTGCGGCATCACTTCCGCCCCGAATTCATCAACCGCATCGACGAGATCGTCATGTTCCACCGCCTGAAGCGGGACCAGATGGACACCATCGTCGATATCCAGATGGGCCGCCTCAGGAAGCTGCTGGAGGATCGCAAGATCACCCTGGAGCTCTCGCCCGAGGCGCGGCACTTCCTGGGAGACAAGGGCTACGACCCGGCCTATGGCGCGCGCCCGCTGAAGCGGACCATCCAGAAACTGGTGCAGGACCCGCTCGCCGAGAAGATCCTCGCCGGCGACATCCTGGATGGCACCACGGTTCATATCGGCCTGGAAGACGGCCACCTCACCTTCCTGGGCGAGGCGACCGGTGTGGAAGAGGCGGCCTGACCCGGCGGCTGAGCTGTAAGGCTGAAGATAACGAGGCCCTCCCCTGCGGAGGGCCTTTTTTTCGCCATGGCCACGGTGTCGCGACGGCCAAGGCGTCTCGAGCGCAGGGAATTGCGCTTGGCGTGGAGACAACGGCTTAGTCAGGCTGTTGAAGATGGTCTGGCCGGACACGGACGATGCCCATCGCGATGGAGCTTCTGCCGGCGCCGGAGATTTTCGAGCGCGGCCTGCCCGACACGCGTCTTGAACGACACGCGTTCTGGCCGATGGACGGGGCCCCGCCGGTTCCGCCACTCGCAGCGAGATTCGCCATGGCGGAAAGTGCGCTGCGGGCATTCCGCCGGTCGCTGGAAGACGCCACCCGCTTCCCCTGCGTTGCCATCGCCTCTCGTACGGGCGACGCTCGTTCGCGACTGGGACCGGACGGGCCGCGCCGCCGCTTTTGCGAGCCGGGCGACCATTTCCGCCGGGGCGCGGCGCACCGCTTGCCCGCAAACGCGCTCCGCCCTCGGGCATCCGCGATGAGCCTTCATCCCCGCGCGACCACATGGATGAAGCGGCGTTGGACCGCATCCTCAGGAACGTGCCGGCCGGCGCAGCCTCTTTCCGGGCGGCACGAGCGGGATCGCATGCTGCCCACATCCTCAGGTGTCGCGTTATTTGCCGCGCGCCGTCGCGAGCAACTCCTGCGCCCGTTTCGTGGCCTCTTGGAAGAAGGGCTGGGACGGCGCCTCCTTCACGAAGCAGGCGCGATAGGCCGCCGCGCCTTCCTCCTCCACCTTGGTGGATTCCTGCCAGCGCGGATCCTGGTCGTTCTTCGACTTTTCGGCGGCGACGATCAGCGCCTTGGCCTTGTCCTCAAAACTATCCCAGATCTTGTCGCAGGCCGGGAAGGGGGGAATATCCCCCTTCACCTCGGTGGCACCCACCACCACGCGCCCGTCGGCCACGCGGGTGAAGACGATAGTGTTGGGCGCATCGTTCTGGGCGCCCGTCTGGGTGAACAGGCCGAGGGCGGCATTGACGCTCTCCCCCGTCCCGGTCGCCACCGGCAGGTCCATGTATTTCACGAAGGCCGCATCGGCACCCATCACCGCATTGTAGAGCGGCCCGGAGCCCATGGCGTCGCCCATGCCGGAGCGCAGGGCGGCGGGGGCGTCCGGAGCCTTGCCGCGGTTGCCGAGCCAGTTGAGAAACACCGGCTCGGGCGAGATGAAAACGCGGGTCAGATAATCGTCGCTGGAGAATAGCAGGCCGTCCGGCTGCTGCGATTCCAGGAATTCGGGAATGAGCGTGGTGGGCAGGAAGATGGGCGTGCTTTGTGTGCCCGGGAACGACACCGGACCCAGCAAGGCTTCCATGCGCGCCTGGAGATCCTTGACGGCGGCGGCATTGCGCCTGTCCACCGCGTCCTCGCTCTCACCGGCCCGGACCGCGCCGGCGATCTCAGCCGCGAGCTTGTCGCGGGCCGCGATGTAATCTTCGACTGTGGCTGCCCCCGCTGGCGTCGCGATGCTTGGCAAGAGCGCAAGGCCCGCCACCAGGGTTGCCGCCGCCAGACGGGCCAGGCCACGCCGGCAGAGCTGGGGGGCGGGGCGATGCTGTGCGATCCGGCTCATGTCGGCCTCCTGGCGCGTTCGAGAAAAGCGGGCAGAGTTCGAAAAAGGGAATCATCGCCGCGGCGCCGCGGCCTTTGCCGTTCCGGCATTCTGGCCCGACCCGCGCGAAATCCAAGCGCTGAGGGGACCATATTCCGCCAGCTCCCCGCCGCGCCATTGACGCAGCGGGGAGCGGCTTTGTCACCGGCCGCGCAGGGTGTCGAGAAAGGCTTCGGCGCGCTTGGTCGCCGCGGCGAGGGCGGCTTGGCTTTCCGGGGCCTTTGCAAAGCAGGCCTGGAAGGCGGCGGCGCCTTCCTCCTCCAGCTTCGACAGCTCCGCGAAGCGGGGATCCTCCAGGTCGC
The DNA here is from genome assembly GCF_021401125.1 of Xanthobacter sp. NM-59. Taxonomy (GTDB): domain Bacteria; phylum Pseudomonadota; class Alphaproteobacteria; order Rhizobiales; family Xanthobacteraceae; genus Xanthobacter. The sequence goes on along the minus strand of NZ_JACBFQ010000010.1, from coordinate 3,701 downwards.
TTACCGTCTCAGTCGCCTTCAGGAGCGCCTGAATTTTTACATCGTAGGGCTTCCAGACCTGCGTGCAGGCGGCCGGCACCTTCGCGTCCAGGGTCACCGGCATCATGCCCAGAACGGCCCGTCCATCGGCCACCCGCACCACTACGATGGTATTGGGCGGGGTGTCGGCCGGGGCTTCATCGGTGTAGAGGCCGAGATTGGCATAGGCCGTTTCCCCCGGCGCGGCGGTCACGGCAAGGGCGGTATAGGGAATGAAGCCGCCGCCCGGATTAACGAGGCTGTTGTTGACCAGATAGGCGGTATTGGGAAGCGCCTTGAGGCCTCCTCGCGCCGCGGCGGGAGCGTCCTTGTCCTTGGCGCGCGCGGTGAGCCAGGCTTGCAGCACCGGCTCCGGCGTCACCACTACGCGGGTGGTTTCGTTCTTGTCGGTCAGCGCCATGCCGTCGAGCTGGGTGGTGCCCAGGTCGTCGCCATAAACGAAGACGTCGAGGGTATAAGTGGGGTTGCCCAAGCCCTTCAGCTTAAGGGGCCCAACCAAGGCTGACATGCGCTTGGCCAGATCCTGGCGCGCGGCTTCTTCCGCCTTGATGACATCGTCATCGCCATTCTTGCCCGCATTCGCCGCGGCAAGGGCCGTGGCGATGGCCTTGTCGCGGACCGCGAAATAATCATCCACCGGGGCGGCCGTTGCGGCGAGCGGCTGGCACACGAAGGGGAGGGCGGCGGCAAGCAGGGCGGCGCAAAGGGTGCGGCGGGCGAGGCGGGTCATGGGATGCTCTTGTCAGGATGCAAGGCGTCCATTCTCGCTTCCCGGAGGCGAACAGGAAATGACTTTCCTGCACCACACGGCCCGAAACGCGGCGGCGTGGCGCCGCGCCCGGTGCACTTTCCCCGCCTCCTGCGAAGCGGGATCCGCCGCGCGCGAATGGGCCTCAGTTGCTCGCTTCGCGCGCCGGTTTGCCGGAGGCGGAAACGCCAGCCACCTTGGGTGGCACCGGCCCGTGGTTCATCAGGGCATCGATGCGTTCGCGCTCCTTGCCGAACTCCGCCAGGAACTTGCCCGAAAGGGCGCGCCCGCGCGGCAGCTTGATGCGCATGGGATCCACGAAATTGCCGTTGATCTTCACTTCGTAGTGCAGATGCGGGCCGGTCGACAGGCCGGTGGAGCCGATATAGCCGATGAGCTGCCCCTGGCGGACCTGCATCCCCTCGCGAATGCCACGGGCAAAGCCCGATTGGTGCGAATAGGTGGTGACATAGCCGTTGGCGTGCTGGATCTCCGTGTGCTTGCCATAGCCGGATTTCCAGTTGGCATAGATGATGGTGCCATTGCCGGCGGCATAGATCGGGGTGCCGATGGCGTCCGCCCAGTCAACGCCCGTGTGGAGCTTGGAGTAGCCCAGGATGGGATGTCGGCGATAGCCGAAGGGAGAGCGCATGATGCCGCCGCTCAGCGGCTTTCTCACCAGGAACTTCTTCGCGCTCTTGCCGTCCTCGTCATAATAATCGATGACGCCATCATCCGATGTCTGGAAACGGTAGTAGCGCTTGGTGTCATTGCCGAGGGTAAGAGCCGCGAACAGCACCTCGTTATTGCCCGAGGGGTCGTCCGAGTACAGCACCTCGAAATTGTCACCCGAGCGCACACGTTTCTGGAAATCAACGTCGAACGAGTAGACCCGGATGAGATCCGCGATCACCGAGCGGGGCACCTCGTTGCGCAGGGCCGTTTCATAGATGCTCTCGTAGAGGCGCACGCCCGGCCCGCTGTCGTCGTCCGCATCCTCGGAAACGCCGGCCATCTCCGTTTCGGCGGGCTCCGGCACGTTCACGAACTCGTTGCGGTCGGACAGCGCAATGGTGCCTTCGTGACCCGAATCGCTGAAAAGCGAGACGCGCAGCGGCAGGATCCGGCTGCCCTCCTGCTGCAGCAGCATGCGCAGCCGCAGCCCGTCTTTCACAATGCCATCCTTGCCGCGCTTGAATGCGGCTGCCAGCGCGCGGGCATCCTCCTTTGACACGCCCGCATCGGTGAGGATGGAGACGATGGTGTCTCCCTTCTTCACCACCACGGTCGTGTCCGACCAGTCATTGCCGCCAGACGTCTCCGCCGAAGTCTTGGGCACGAAGCTGATATTGTCGCGGGGGGCCGGTGCTGCGGCGGCACCAAGATCCTGCCCCACGCTGGCGTAGGACAGATAGGGCGCATTGGGTGAGAAATGCGCGCTGGTACCGACGATCGCCTCCGGCAGCACGCCCGGCTGGCTGCGCGCCAGCTCCGCGATCTCCCGGACCTTAACCAGCACGCTCTCCATGGGGACGGTGGCGCCCAGCTTCGTATGGGGCGGAACCGAAGTCAGCTCGCGCATCACCACCGTCACCTCGCCGGTCGGCTCCGCCTGCGGGGCGGCTTCCTCCCTGGCCGTGGAATCGGCCACCAGCTGCGCGGGGTTGAAACGGGGAATATTGGCCGACACCGACGTGGTCGACATGGCTAAGTTGGCGGCCACGCGCGTGAAGGGCCGCACCTTGATGATCTCACGGTCGCCCACCTTGGTGGCCGTGGAAACCCGGAACGTCTGCCGCGCGTTCGAGCTGTCGCTCAGCAGCGACATGCGATCGCCCTTCCGGGAAGCATTCGTGGGCCGCTCACCGACAGCCAGCGCGTTGCGCAGGGTGGTGCGAATCTTTTCCGGCATAAGCGCCAGGCGGTGTTCACCATCGAGCGCGGCATAGACCGCGCCTCCCATCAGGAACGAACCGCACAGTGCCGTCAGCAGCGTCGCAGCGAACCAGCGCACCGAAACACGGCGCCGATCGATCTCTTCCTCGTCGCCATCGACGCCAAGCGGCGGGTCCTCACCGAGACCGGCCGCGCTTCCGGAATCGCGCCAAGCGGCTGCTGATCGTCGTTGATACATTCCGTCCCTTCAGGTCGCTGCGGCGCACCGTTTCGTCCCGCGACGCATCTCTTGCAGGTGCGCGGACAATGCCTCTCGACACTGCCCTCGTCAACGCAACCCCGGCATCGTCAAGCAGGCCGGATGAGATCCTCGACTCGCGGCGAAAGCATGGCGCGGCCTCGTAACGCGTTGCCGCATCGTCCCTTCGCACGCCCGCCGATGCCCTCTGTCTCCGTGCCTTCCACGTTTTCGTGAACGCTCTTCGGCCTTCGGAAGGTGCTCAGAAAATAGAGAACGCGCGCGCGCGTGAACCGCCGACCCTGACCTCGATTTCCGAAAGTTCGCGCGACCGCCTGTGGCGCAAGCTGACCCGCTGAGAATTTTTCCACAGCGGCAAACTCGTTGCAGGTGCGTACTTTTGGTGCTGTGCAGCCGCAATTTGTCCACACCGTCATTGGCGTTTCATTTTTGCGAGCTAGGCAGTGTTGACAGCGGGCAGGGTGTCCCCTATAAACCGCCCATCGATGACGCGCTGACGCCGCCGACGCAAACCGGCGGTTGAAAGCGCGTCTCCGACGCTTCTCACGACTTGACTGGCGTGAAATCGCCGGCTAAAAAGCCGGAGGATGAAGTGTCGCCCCTGTCGGGGGCAATAGGTTGAGGGCTGCCGGCTCTCGTGCTGTTTGACAAGTTGGAATGAAGAAAGAGAAACGTGGACGGCGTAGTCCTTGCGGATCTCTGCTCTGAGAGGGGCGGGGATTATTAAGAGACTAGGCGGTCTAACGAACTCCGGAGCTT